>NZ_CP186950.1:2927500-7724028 GCF_049570255.1 Streptomyces manipurensis
CTATCAGACTCTTTCGTGTCCGAATTCCTCGGCGCTTTCCAGGTTTCCGCTTTCGCGTTTCCCTTTCCGGCGATTCCGACTCTATCAGAAGATTTCCACCGGATTTCCCGGCTTTGAATTCCTGAATGAAGAGACGGCTGTACCCCGATGAAACTCAATGGTCCATGTGGGGTGAGAGAGACTTTAAACCATCGCTGCCGAACTTGTCCAGTTCGAGGCAACCGTTCGAATCTACCTCTCCACTCGCGCCGTGTCAACAGCGTTTGCGGAACGACGAGGAGACTAGCAGCTCAGCAGCCCGGTACGCACATCAGGCCGCGGTCGGGAGCGTGGCCGTCCGGTCGGCCTCCTCCACGTCGCCCAGCTCGCCCGCCCGTGCGGCCCGGCCGCCCAGGACGAAGACGTAGACCAGGAACGCCGCCTCGGCGACCACGCCGATCGTGATGCGGGCCCAGGTGGGCAGCCCCGAGGGGGTCACGAAGCCCTCGATGAGGCCGGAGACGAAGAGGACCACCGCCAGGCCGATGGCCATGCCCAGCGCGGCGCGGCCCTGTTCGGCGAGTGCCGTGCGGCGGGTGCGGGGGCCCGGGTCGACGACCGTCCAGCCCAGGCGCAGGCCGGTGCCTGCGGCCACGAAGACGGCGGTCAGTTCGAGCAGGCCGTGCGGCAGGATCAGGCCGAGGAAGACGTCGAGCCTGCCGGCGGAGGCCATCAGGCCCAGGCCGACCCCGAGGTTGGCCATGTTCAGGAAGAGGATCCAGATCACCGGGATCCCGAGGAAGACCCCGAGGACCAGGCAGATCGCGGCCGCCTGGGCGTTGTTCGTCCACACCTGGGCGGCGAAGGAGCCCGCCGGGTTGCTGGAGTAGTACGTCTCGTACTGGCCGCCGGGCTTCGTGAGCTCCTTGAGCTGCTCCGGGGCGGCGATGGCTCCCTGGACCTCGGGGTGCGTGGCGATCCACCAGCCGATGAGCACCCCGAGGGCGGTGGAGAGCAGGGCGGTGGGGATCCACCAGAGGCGGCTCCGGTACACGGCGGCCGGGAAGCCCACCGTGAAGAAGCGGGCCGCGTCGCGCCAGCCGGCGCGGCGGGCCCCCGTCACGGTGGCCCGGGCCCGGGCCACCAGCTGGGTCAGCCGGCCGGTGAGCAGCGGGTCGGGGGCGCTGGACTGGAGGAGGGAGAGGTGGGTGGAGGTGCGCTGGTAGAGGGCGACGAGTTCGTCCGCCTCCTCGCCGGTGAGCTTGCGTCCGCGCCCCAGGAGCTGCTCCAGGCGGTCCCATTCCGCTCGGTGTGCCGTGACGAAGACGTCGAGATCCATCCGGTGCCGCTCCCCTGCCCCAGGTCCCCTGGCCGCTGCCTATTCCTAGTGTGGTCAGCTTGGCAGACTGGATGCCGAACGGGCGGGTCAGGTCACATGAGAGGTGCTGCGGTGAGCGATCTGGTGACGGGGGACGCGGTCGTCCTGGGGCTACGGCCCGCGAGGCTGCCGAGCCGCGCGCTGGCCATCTGCCTGGACCTGGCCGTGTACGTCACCGGCTACGTGCTGGTCACCGTAGGGCTGACCCTCGCGACGGCCTCCCTGGACCCGGCCGCCCGGGCCGCGGTCGCCGTGGCGAGCGTCCTGCTGGTGCTGGTCGGCGTACCGATCGCGGTGGAGACGCTGTCCCACGGGCGTTCCCTGGGCAAGCTGGCCTGCGGGCTGCGGGTGGTGCGCGACGACGGCGGGCCGATCCGCTTCCGGCACGCGCTCGTACGCGGCGCGCTGGGCGTGGTGGAGCTGCTGCTGACCTTCGGCACCGTCGCGGTCGTCGCCTCCCTGGTGTCGGCGCGCGGCCGGCGGCTGGGCGACGTGTTCGCGGGGACCCTCGTGGTCCGCGAGCGGGTGCCGGGCGCCCCGGTCATGCCGGTGCCGCCGCCGCCTCCGTGGCTGGCCGGGCGGTTCGGCGGCCTGGACCTGTCGGCGGTGCCGGACGGGCTGTGGCTCGCGATACGCCAGTACCTGACCCGGATGAACCAGCTCGACCCCCAGGTGGGTGCCGCGATGGCGGCGCGGCTCGCCGACGATCTCGTCACGTGCACGGGTGCGCCGCCTCCGGCGGGGGTCCCGGCCGCGGCCTTCCTGATGGCGGTGGTGCACGAGCGGCAGTCGAGGGACGCCGCGCGGGCCTTCGGTGCCGCCGGCACTCCTCCCGTTGCCGGCGCGGGCCCCGTGTTCGGTCCTGCTCCGACGGTCGGCGGCCCGGTTCCGGCGCCGGACACGGCTCCGGCCCCCGCCGTCGGGCCCGTTCCGTACGCGGCTCCGGCGCCCTACGCGGCCCCCGCGCCGGCGGCGCCCGTCGAAGGCCCGCGCGCGGGCGGTTTTGCCCCGCCCGCCTGACGGTTCCCGGACCGGAGGCGTTACCGGGCTCGGGTCACTGCTCCTCGAAGGCCGAGGGCGGTGTCTCCAGGTGCTCCAGTTCGATGCCGGGTGCCGACAGGACGACGTCCCCGGCGATGTGGACCGTGTGGACCTCGCCCGTGTCCAGGGCGCTGACCCGGTACTCGTCGACGAGAAGGGGGCCGCTGTCCGTGGGGTGCTCCTCCCGCCGGAGCAGGGCCCAGGCCTGGTCGACCGTGCGCGGGGCCAGCACCGGGTCGGTGAGGGCCAGCAGCCGGACGCGGGTCTCGGGGCCGCCGGGAGCCAGGCGGAGCAGACGGGACGTGGCGATCAGGAAGGCCGGCGAGGTGCCGGTGAAGCCGGGGGCGGCGATGTTGCCTTCCGTGGCCTCGGTGCCGGCGGGATCGGTGCGGACCCAGGTGACGCCGTCGAGCGCGGCGCCGCGCACCTGCCAGCTCGCCGCGTTGACCTCCAGCCGGATGGGGCGCCCCAGCTCGTCGATCGCCAGGTCCACGGAGCCTCGGTGCTCGCCGCCGGGGGCGGTGAGCTGGGAGACGTAGCGCCAGCCCGAGGGGCCGGGGGCGCAGTGGAAGTGCTCTTCGCCGAGGAGGGTGTGGTCGTGCGGGTCGTGGAGCGAGTAGCGGCCGCGGGGCATGCGCGCCCCCCTTCTTCGGGTCGGTTCTTCGGATCGGTTCTTCGGGGCGGTGGGGATACGGGGCAGGCCCCCGGCACGGGTGCCGGGGGCCTGCTTCAGGTACGTCCGCGGTGGATCGCCGGAGGGATCAGTAGCGGTAGTGGTCGGGCTTGTACGGGCCCTCGACCTTGACGCCGATGTACGCGGCCTGCTCCGGGCGCAGGGTGGTCAGCTTGACGCCGAGGGCGTCGAGGTGGAGTCGGGCGACCTTCTCGTCGAGGTGCTTGGGCAGCACGTAGACGTCGGTCGGGTACTCCTCCGGCTTGGTGAACAGCTCGATCTGGGCCAGCGTCTGGTCCGCGAAGGAGTTCGACATCACGAACGACGGGTGACCGGTGGCGTTGCCCAGGTTCAGCAGACGGCCCTCGGACAGCACGATCAGGACCTTGCCGTCGGGGAACGTCCAGGTGTGGACCTGCGGCTTGACCTCGTCCTTGACGATGCCGTCGATCTTGGCCAGACCGGCCATGTCGATCTCGTTGTCGAAGTGACCGATGTTGCCCACGATCGCCTGGTGCTTCATCCTGGCCATGTCCGCGGCCATGATGATGTCCTTGTTGCCGGTCGTGGTGATGAAGATGTCCGCGGTCTCCACCACGTCGTCCAGCGTCGCGACCTGGTAGCCGTCCATCGCCGCCTGCAGCGCGCAGATCGGGTCGATCTCCGTGATGATCACGCGAGCGCCCTGGCCGCGCAGCGACTCCGCGCAGCCCTTGCCGACGTCGCCGTAACCGAAGACGACCGCGACCTTGCCGCCGATCAGGACGTCGGTGGCACGGTTGATGCCGTCGATCAGGGAGTGACGGCAGCCGTACTTGTTGTCGAACTTCGACTTCGTCACCGCGTCGTTCACGTTGATCGCCGGGAACAGCAGCTCACCGGACTGCATCATCTCGTACAGACGGTGCACACCCGTGGTGGTCTCCTCCGTCACACCGCGGATCTCGGAGGCGAGCTGGGTCCACTTCTGCGGGCTCTCGCCGAGGGTGCGGTTGAGCAGCGTGAGGATGTGCGCGTATTCCTCGGAGTCGGCGGTGGAGGGGTCCGGCGCGGCGCCGGCCTTCTCGAACTCGACGCCCTTGTGGACGAGGAGGGTGGCGTCACCACCGTCGTCGAGGATCATGTTCGGGCCGCCGGTGGGCGTGTTCGGCCAGGTCAGCGCCTGCTCGGTGCACCACCAGTACTCCTCCAGCGTCTCGCCCTTCCAGGCGAAGACGGGGACGCCCTGCGGGTTCTCCGGGGTGCCGTTCGGGCCGACCGCGATGGCGGCGGCCGCGTGGTCCTGGGTGGAGAAGATGTTGCAGGAGGCCCACCGGACGTCGGCGCCGAGGGCGACGAGGGTCTCGATGAGGACGGCGGTCTGCACGGTCATGTGCAGGGAGCCGGTGATGCGGGCGCCGGCCAGCGGCTGCGCCTCGGCGTACTCACGGCGGATCGACATCAGACCGGGCATCTCGTGCTCGGCCAGGGTGATCTCCTTGCGGCCGAAGGCGGCCAGGGAGAGGTCTGCGACCTTGAAGTCCATGGGTGCTGCTCCTCATGGTTCGAGAGGGTGGGTACGGCTGGTCCGTGCGCCGTCCTGGGGACGGGACACCGAGCACAGTCCGTCGGGGGTCCTCTCTCCCCTCGGCCGGTCGCAGGGACCGCCCGACCCGCCATCAGCAGCGACGCCTGACACTGCCCACGAATCTACACCGATCGGCGCAGCCAACCCCAGTCGGACGGCGAACTCGGCCTGTCCGTTCGATTCGTTCCCCGGGCCCGGTGGACGACCCCGGCCGCCGTGCGGTTGCGGCCTGACCGTAGTCTTCCGGCCGTTCGTACTGGTCGGAGGGGTGGGGGACGTCATGGGGCGCAGGCCCGGGCGGAGAATGGGGATCTGGGCCGTCGCCCTGCTCGTGCTGGGGGTGACGCTGGCCGGCGGACCGCTGGCGTTCCTGTTCAGCACGTTCACGCCGGTGAAGCAGGGCAGTGAGAGCATGCTGCCCGCCGTCCCGGTCGGGACCGTGCTCGTCATGCGGAAGGATCCCGGTCCGCTACGGCACGGTGACGTGATCTCCTACGACCCCTCCGACTGGGGGCTCGACGGCCCCTTCCTCGGCCGTGTCGTGGCGCTGGGCGGGGACCACATCGCCTGGGCGACGGGCGACCGGACCCTGACCCTGAACGGCGAGCCGCTCGAGGAGCCCTACCTGGAGGGCGGCGACGCGGGAGCCGGCGGGGTGCCCTTCGCCGTCTCGGTGCCGGAGGGCCGGATGTTCGTGCTGGGCGACAACCGCGGCGACTCGGCCGACTCCCGGTTCCACCCGGACTACCGCGCCGGGACGCTGCCGGTGTCGGCGGTGATGGGCGTCGATTCCGGACTCTCCGAGGAGTCCCCGCTGATCGGGGCGCTGGGCCTGGTCTCGACCTCGGGCGTCGGCCTGCTGGCGCTGTCGCTCGGGCTGGGGATCGCCTCGCTGGTGACGCGGCGCAAGCCCGCCGAGGTGGCGTACCCGGTGTGGGGGGCCACCCGGGTGGACGACCCGCAGCAGGAAACACAGCCGGAACCGCAGCCACAGCCACAGCCGTAGACCTTCCGCCTTCCGGTACGCCGAGGCCCCCGCGAGCCGGTGCTCGCGGGGGCCTTCGCGTACGGCGGCGGCTACTTGGCGGCCTGGGGGCGGTAGATGTCCGGCTCCAGGTAGATCACGCGGGCGATCGGGACCGCTTCGCGGATGCGGGCCTCGGCGGCGTTGATGGCGTCGGCCACCTCGGTCGCGGTGTCGTTGCCCTCGACCGCGATCTTGGCCGCGACCAGCAGCTCCTCGGGCCCGAGGTGGAGGGTGCGCATGTGGATCACGCGGGTGACGACGTCGCCGTCGACGACGGCGGCCTTGATCTTCTCGACCTCCTCGGTGCCGGCGGCCTCGCCGAGCAGGAGGGACTTCGTCTCGGCGGCCAGCACGATGGCGATGAGGATGAGGAGAACGCCGATGCACAGCGTGCCGATGCCGTCCCAGACGCCGTCGCCGGTCAGCAGGGCGAGGCCGACGCCCATCAGGGCGAGGACCAGGCCGACGAGCGCGCCGAGGTCCTCCAGCAGGACGACGGGCAGCTCCGGCGCCTTGGCGCGGCGGACGAACTGGGTCCAGCTCTGGCTGCCCCGGACCTCGTTCGACTCCTTGATGGCGGTGCGGAACGAGAAGCTCTCGGCGATGATCGCGAAGACCAGGACGCCCACCGGCCAGTACCAGGCCTCGATCGGGTGCGGGTCGTGGATCTTCTCGTAGCCCTCGTAGATGGCGAACATGCCACCGACGGTGAAGAGCACGATGGAGACGAGGAACGCGTAGATGTAGCGCTCACGCCCGTAGCCGAAGGGGTGTTGCGGCGTGGCCTCTCGCTTGGCCTTCTTCCCGCCGAGGAGGAGCAGACCCTGGTTCCCGGAGTCCGCCACCGAGTGGACGCTTTCCGCGAGCATCGACGAGGAGCCGCTGAAGAGGAACGCCACGAATTTGGCTACAGCGATGGCGAGGTTGGCGGCGAGTGCCGCCACGATCGCCTTGGTACCGCCCGACGCGCTCATGGGTGCAGGGTGTCCTTCCTGGGCCTGTGACTTACCGGCCGCACATTGTTGCAGCCCGCGGAAGGGACGGCGTCGTCTCAGACCACCACGGTGGCGCGGAAGACCGTACCCGCTCCCGACAGTTCGGTCGTTTCGCCCGCCGGAACGAACACGGACTCGCCCGCGGACAGGGTCAGTTCGCCCGCCCGTGCGGTTCCCGCCGTACAGAGCAGGATCTGCGGGGCCCCGGCCGGGAGCCGGTGGGGGGCGCCGCCGGGTGCCGGCAGGAAGCGGGAGAGCCGGAACTCGTCGATGGGGGCCTCGTAGACCTCCTCGCCGCCGTCTCCCTCCGGGCGCATGACGTTCGGGTCGCTCGGCTCGAAGCGGACGATCTGCAGCAGCTCGGGAACGTCCACGTGCTTGGGGGTGAGTCCGGCGCGCAGCACGTTGTCGGAGTTGGCCAGCAGCTCGACGCCGAGGCCGTCGAAGTAGGCGTGCGGGACGCCCGCGCCGAGGAACATGGCCTCGCCGGGCTGGAGCCGGACGTGGTTGAGGAGCATGGCCGCGATGACCCCGGGATCGCCCGGGTAGTGGTGGATCAGGGAGGCGTACGTACGGTATTCGCCACCGAGGCGGCCTGCGGCGGCGGCGGTCTCGGCGACGGTACGGGCCATCTGCTCGCGGTCGGCGCTCAGTACGGCGGTCAGCACCTCGCGGAGCGCGGCCTCCTCGGGGTGGGCGCGCAGCAGGTCGGCGTACGGCTTCAGGGAGTTGACGCCGAGGCCGTCGAGCAGGTCCGCGGACTCCTTCGGGGCCCGGAAGCCGCACAGCCCGTCGAAGGTGGTGAGCGCGCAGATCATCTCGGGCTTGTGGTTGGCGTCCTTGTAGTTGCGGTGGGGCGCGTCGATCGGGATGCCGCGGCGTTCCTCGTCGTCGAAGCCGGACCGGGCCTGGTCGAGGTCGGGGTGGACCTGGAGGGAGAGCGGGGCGCCGGCGGCGAGGACCTTGAGGAGGAAGGGCAGCCTGGGGCCGAACTTGGCGACGGTGGCGGCGCCCAGCTCGGCTTCGGGGTCGGCGGCGATGACCTCGGCCAGCGACCGCGTGCCGGCGCCGCGGTCGATGCGGGACGGGGCCCCGGGGTGGGCGCCCATCCACAGCTCGGCCTGGGGCTCACCGGTGGGTTCGACGCCGAGCAGCGCGGGGATCGCCGTGGTGGATCCCCAGGCGTAGGGGCGGATCGTGTTGGTCAGGCGGTCCATCGTCGTCTTCCTGGACAGGGCCGGGCGTGTGCGGCGCGCACCTCAGCTGTTTCCCCCGGAGGCCAGCGCCAGGTAGGCGGTGGCGAAGTCCGTGACGGCGAGCAGCTCGGCGAGCTGCTCCAGCTCGGCGCCCTCCTCCGGTTCGAGCTCGCTGATCGCCGTGTCGTGGCTGAGGGCGAGTTCGCGTGCGGCGGGGGCGGCGGTGAGGCCGCCGGTGGGCCGGTCGCGCAGCAGGACGACGCGGACGTACAGGGCCTGGGGCTCGTCCACCCGGTCACGGAAGAAGTCGTCGGGGTCGGCGCCGGCGGCGAACGCTCCGGCGAGCAGGACGCCGTGGGCGGGCAGGGCCTCGGGGAGGGCCGCGGCCAGGGCGGGGCGGCCGGCGAGCTCGGCGAGGGTGGCGGCGAAGCGGCGCCCCGCGGGGCCGGCGCCGGCGCCCTCGCTCCAGATGAGCGGCAGGGAGTCGGCGAGTTCGGCGGCGAGGGTCTTGGCCGGGTTGGAGTACGTGGCGATGGCGGGCCCGCAGCGTTCGGCGGTGCGGTCGAGCCGGTCGGCGACGAGCTGGAGGGTGTCGGGCGCCGCGGAGATCAGGCCGACCCTGTCGAGGAGCACCAGCAGCGGGGTGAGCAGGGCCCACAGGGCGCCGGGTCCGGCCGCGGCCGATTCGTCGAACTCCTGGTAGGGGGCCTTGGCCATCGGTACGTGGAGTCCGTGCGCGCCGTCCACGGCCTCGCTCAGCGGTGAGCGTTCGGGGGCGACGGCGACGACGGTGCAGCCGCGCCGGTAGGCCTGCTCGGCGAGCAGGGCGAGCCCCGGTTCGGTGCCGTCGGTGGTGGCGAGCAGCAGGAGGTCGACGGAGCCGGCCCAGCCGGGCAGGGTCCAGCGCAGGGCCCCCGCGGCGTGCGCCACGCCGGTGGGGTCGAGGCGGATCACCGGCGCGGAGGCGCCCGCGAGGGCGCCGAGCAGGTCGGCGACCCCGGTGGCGGCGGTGCCGGGTCCTGCGATGAGGACGGCGCGGGGCCGCCCGTCGGGGCGCAGGTCGGCGAGGCCGGCCTCGCTCGCGTGCCGGACCGCGGTACGCACCCTGGCTCCGGCCTCGGCTGCACCGCGGAGCAGGCCCCGGCGGTCGACGCGGGCGAGATCGTCCGGTGCGTCGAGGAGCGACTCGTCGAGCATGGCGGCCTCCGGCTGTTGGGTGACGGGAACCAGTCTGCGGGTCTCGCGGCGCGGGCGCGGTGTGGTGCGGGTGCGGGTGCGGTGCGGTGCCGGGCGGTGGCCGGGTCAGACGGGGCGGCGGGCCTCGTCCACGAGCAGGACCGGGATGCCGTCGCGGACCGGGTAGGCGAGGCCGCAGTCCTGGCCGGTGCAGATCAGCTCGGGGGCCGTCTCGTCGGCCGACTTGTCCTCGAGGGGCGAGTGGCAGGCGGGGCAGGCGAGGATCTCCAGGAGGCCGGCTTCGAGCGGCATGGGGTGGGTTCCCTTCGGGGATGCGGGTATGGCGTGGTCAGCGTACCGCCGAGTCACTGCCGGTGCGGTGTCGTGGGGGGCGGAATTGGGGGTTCCGCCCGGGGGCGGTTTCCGTCGCCGCGTGCGGATGCGGGTGCGCGTGCGGGTGGGCCGTGGGTGAGCCCGGCTCCGCCGGGACCCGGGCGCTGCCCGGACCCGCGCCTCAAACGCCGGCGAGGCTGAAATGGGCCGGGCCCGGCCCCGGACGTGCGGGAAGGCCCGGCTGAAATGGGCCGGGCCCGGCCCCGGGGTGGGGGCCGGGCCGGAGGGGTCAGTTGCGGATGAGGGTCAGGGCCTCGTCGCGGATCTTCGCCAGCGTCGCCTCGTCTCGGGCCTCCACGTTCAGACGCAGCAACGGCTCGGTGTTCGACGCACGCACGTTGAACCACCAGTCGCCGCCCGTGACCGTGAGGCCGTCGAGCTCGTCCAGACTCACGCCCTCACGGGTGCCGAACGCGGCCCTGACCGCCGCGAGCCGTGCCGCCTGGTCGTCGACCGTGGAGTTGATCTCTCCCGAACCGGCGTAGCGGTCGTAGGAGGACACCAGCTCCGACAGCGGGCCGTCCTGGCCGCCGAGGGCCGCCAGGACATGCAGCGCGGCCAGCATGCCGGTGTCGGCGTTCCAGAAGTCCTTGAAGTAGTAGTGCGCCGAGTGCTCACCACCGAAGATCGCACCCGTCTTCGCCATCTCCTCCTTGATGAAGGAATGACCCACCCGGGTCCGCACCGGCGTCCCGCCGTTCTCCCGCACCACCTCCGGCACCGACCACGAAGTGATCAGATTGTGGATCACCGTGCCCGAACCACCGTTGCGGGCCAGCTCACGCGCCGCGACCAGCGCCGTGATCGCCGACGGAGACACCCCCACACCCCGCTCGTCCACGATGAAACACCGGTCCGCGTCCCCGTCGAACGCGATCCCCAGATCCGCACCCTCCGCCAGCACCCGCGCCTGCAGATCCACGATGTTCTTCGGATCCAACGGATTCGCCTCGTGGTTGGGGAACGTGCCGTCCAGCTCGAAGTACATCTGCGTCACCTCCAGCGGCAGACCGGCGAACACCGTCGGCACCGTGTGACCACCCATGCCGTTGCCCGCGTCCACGACCACCTTCAGCGGGCGGACCGACGACAGGTCCACCAGCGAACGCAGGTGCTCCGCATACCCCTTCAGCGAATCCTGCTCCGTCACCGACCCCGCCACCGTGCCCGCGGCGATCTCCGGAACACCCGCCTCCAGCCACCCCTCCACCAGAGACCGGATCTGCGACAGACCCGTGTCCTGACCCACCGGCGCCGCACCCGCACGACACATCTTGATCCCGTTGTACCGAGCCGGATTGTGCGAAGCCGTGAACATCGCACCCGGCAGACCCATCGAACCCGACGCGTAATACAACTGATCCGTCGAACACAGACCGATCAACGTCACATCCACACCACGCGCCGCGGCACCCCGCGCAAAAGCCGCCGACAACCCCGGCGACGACGGACGCATGTCATGACCCACCACGATCGCCGAACCGCCCACGACCTCCACGAACGCCGCACCGAACAGCTCGGCCAACGACTCGTCCCACTCGTCCGGCACGACACCACGCACGTCGTACGCCTTGACGATGTTCGAAAGATCTGCGGCCACTGCCTGCCCTCCTGAAGGTCCTTTGCGGTGCAGCAAACCTACCCTGAACCGGGAGCGGCGCCTCGGACCCGCGGGGCGTCAGGAATCCGGCGATCGCAGGACGCGCAGGTGTCCGCGACGCGTCTCGCCGGTGGTCTGGCCGCCCTGGCCCTGCCCGCCGTTCTCGGCCGGGCGGCTCGGCGGACGGGCCGCCTCACGGACGGCGTTGGCGAGGGCTTCGAGGTCGTCGCCGCTGGGGCGCGAGGGACCGGACCCGTCGGACAGCCTGACGACGTCCCAGCCGCGCGGGGCGGTCAGGCGTTCCGAGTGCTCGGCGCACAGGTCGTAACAGTGGGGTTCGGCGTAGGTGGCGAGCGGGCCGAGGACTGCGGTCGAATCGGCGTAGACGTACGTCAGTGTCGCGACGGCAGGGCGGCCGCACGCAGTGCGCGAACAGCGACGTACAAGGCTCACGACGTTGGACGGTACCGCACTCTTGACCGGGCCGCGACGACTCCACCGCCGCTCGCTCCCCCGTGTCGTGCTCGGAGCTACCCTGCGGGGGTGACGGACACCCCTCTGCCCCCTCGCCCCGCCGAGCCCCCCGCGGGGGTCCCCGCCGAGCCCAGAACGCGCCGTCGGGACCGGCACGGACGCGGGATGCGCGGGCCGTTGGCGCCTCCGCAGGTGCCGCTGGCCGCGAGCCGGTCGGAGCTGTTCGGGGACCTCGTACGGGATGCGGTGGAGCGGCTGGAGCGGCGGTGGCCGCAGCTCTCGGACGTGGAGTTCCTGGTCGGCGACGTGCCCGGGCCTCCGGGTGGGGCGGACGGCGGCTGGAACGACGAGGCCGTGCCGCTGGGCGCGGTGTACGTGTCCCGGGAGGGACGGCCGTCGCGGATCGTGGTGTTCCGCCGACCGGTGGAGATCCGTACGAAGACGCGGGACGAGAAGGCGATGCTGGTCCACGAGGTGGTCGTGGAGCAGGTGGCGGAGCTGCTCGGGCTCACGCCGGAGACGGTGGACCCCCGGTACGGCCAGGACTGATCCGGGCCGGCCGGGGGCCGGGGGCCGTCAGCGGGTCAGGACGGACAGGTCCTGGGAGGCCCGGGGCACGGAGACCGTGGAATGGTCGTCCGACAGGCCCTGGACGGTGAACATGGCGACGCCCTCGTGCGGCAGGGACAGGGTCCGGGCCGCGTGGACCGGGCCGCCCGAGACCGTTTCGACGGTGAGGGCGTAGGAGCCCTTGCCGCCGGCCGGGGCCAGGTTCAGCGTCTGCGTGGAGCCGGCCTTCAGCGTGACCTCCTGGGAGGCCGGCTCGCCGCCACCGGTGCCCGGCGACGCGGTCACCTTGACCTTGGCGTCGGCGGTGGGGGCCGTCAGGGACAGCAGGGTGGTGTTCTCCTCGGGCCGGTTGTCGGCGACGGTGGCGCGGGCGCCGACCGGGCCGGTGGCCGGGACGAAGCCGAGTTCCTGCTTGGCGCCGCTGCCGCGGACCACCCGGACCGCCGCGACCAGCGGGGAGGCCTTCGCGGGGTCGGCCGGGGTCAGCAGCAGCGAGCCGGGCTCGCCGCGCGTGAGGTCCTTGAGGTCCATGACGGTCGTCATGCCGGCCTTGACGTGCAGCTGCTCGTTGCCGGCCGGGGTGATCGCCCCGCCCGGTGCGGCCAGCCGCAGTTTCAGGTCCGCGTCCTCCTCGCCGGGTACGAAGGCCACGAGCCGTACGGACGTGGCGTCCGCGGGGATGCCCGGCAGCACCAGCGAGCCCGCCGGGTCGGCGGAGGCGGGCAGCCAGTCGGCGCCCACGCCCTCCTCGCCGACCTGCACGGAGGCGCCGACGCGACCCGCGCGGGTGGTGACGTGGGCGGTGGCGTCGGCGAGCTGGGTGTTGGGGGCGAGGGAGGACAGCAGGACGGTCTTGGTGGACTTGGGGTCGACGCGGATGTTCTCGCTGGTGCCCGCGTCGGGCTTGGCGAGCCCGTCGGGTCCGAAGAGCTTGACGTCGACGATGGCGGCGGCGTCGTCGGGGTTGGTGAGGTGGATGTAGTCCTCGCGGCCCTTGGCCGTGCTGACGGCCGGGAACCAGAAGTCGGTGCCGGGGGCGGTGCAGCCGACGCCGAGGACGCCCCGGGCCCGGCCCACCGACACCTTGGTGGTCAGCTGCGCGGTCCAGCCGGGGGCGAGGACGCCGTCGGCGCTGCCGGTGAGGGCGGGCGCGTCGGCCCCGTTGGCGGTGGCGCCGACGGGCTTGCCGGGCTCCTTGGGCTCCAGGACGGGCTTGGCGTCCTTGGTGGCGCCGAGCAGCCGGGCAGAGCCCTTGCCGCCGCCGGCGGCGCCGGGGGTGAAGGAGGTGTAGGTGGTCTCCGCGATGTCCGAGGAGCTGGGGCCGGGGCACACCAGCAGGGACCGTTCGACCGGCATCCGGGCGGCTGAGGCGGCCTTGCCGCCGGCGGCGGCGCCGGCGGGAGCGGGAGCGGTGAGGGCGGCCGCGCCGGTCAGGGCGGCGAGGGCCGCGACCGCGGCCGCCAGCGTCAGGGGTGCGCGCTTCACTGCTGGGGGCTCCCGTCGGGGCGCTGGTGGTGCGGTGCGTGGGGGTCGTGCTGCCCGGTCCCGTCGTAGCCCGGGTACTGCTCGTACGGGTAGGGGTAGTGCTGCTGGTCCGGGTAGGGGGCCTGGGCTCCGTACTCCTGGTGGGGCTGCTGGTCGTAGCCCGCGTACTGCTCGTAGGGGTAGGGCTGCGGGGCCTGCTGCCGGGACGGGGGCTGGGCCTCGTAGGCGTAGCCGTCCTGGTCGCCGTGGGCCTGGTAGGCGTAGCTCTCGTCGCCGTAGTACGGCTGGGCGGGGATCTGCGCGTAGGGGTCGGCCGCGGTGGCGGTCTCCACCGGGCCGGGTGCGGTGTCCGGCTCGGCCTCGGCGCGCAGCCTGCGGGCCCGGCGGCCCTCGCCGTTCTCGCCCGCCGCGGGGGCGGAGGGGGCCTCCTCGTCGGGCAGGTCGTCGTCGAGCCGGGCGCGGCGGCCGGGGAGGGCCATCACCAGCAGGACGAGGGCGAGGAGGCCCTGGACCCAGTACCAGGCGGTCCGCGGCAGGGAGTCCTCGTGGACGAGGTCGAGGCGGCCGCCGGAGGCGGGCAGTTCGAAGCCCTGCGCCCAGCCGTCGAGGGTCTTGGGCTTGAGGGGCTCGTCGTCGAGGGTGGCCTGCCAGCCGGAGTCGGCGCGGTCGGCGATGCGCAGGACGCGGCCCTCCTCGCCGGAGGGGATCTCGCCGTGGGCCTCGACGGGGCCGGCGGCGACGGGGATGGGTGCCTCGCCCTGCTTGCCGGAGACGATGACGGCGCGCGGCAGCCAGGGCTCGACGCCCCAGAGGGCGGTGCCGTCCTGCTGGTGGCGGCGGCTGAGTCCGGGGGTGGCGTCGAGGACGCGGCGGACGTCGTCGGGTCCGCCGGGGCGGAACATGACGAAGCGGATGGCGTAGGCGCTGAGCTGGCTGGACTGGTCGGCCCCGGAGCCGGCGACGAGGTTGGAGACGACCTTGTCGAGGCGGGGGTCGCCGCCGGTCCGCGCGGTGGTGTCGGCGTCGCCGAGGCGGCCGCCGGGGCCGCGGACGAGGCTGTAGGAGACGGTGCCGGGGGCGTCCACGTCGAGCAGGAGGGTGCGGGTCTGGTTGTCGTCGCCGCCGGCGTCGGCGACGAAGGCGGGCACCTGGACGGGGTCGCGGCGCTGGAGCGGACCGTCGGCTCCGGCAACCGTCCAGAGAGCCGCGGCGACCAGGGGGCCGGTGACGGCGGCGAGGGCGACGAGGGCGGCGAGGGGCTGGCGCCAGCCGAAGCCGTGCTCGGCGAGGCGGTCCTTGGCCCCGTCGGCGCCGACCGCGGCGGCGGCGAGGAGGGCGAGGCCGTACACGAGGGTGGCGGGGCCGGCCCAGGCGGTGCGGTTGGCGAGGACGGCGAGGAGGAGGCCGGTCAGGGCGGCGGCCCACGCGGTGCGGACGGCGAACTGCCGGTCGGCGCGCAGCAGGGCGGCCAGGGCGGCGAGGACGAGGCCGACGAGCAGCAGTCCGGTGCCGGTGCCGGGCCCGCCGGGGCTGGCGCCGAGGAGGTCCAGGGCGCTCGCGGAGCCGGTGCCGTAGGGCAGTCCGGCCTCCTGGAGGAGGCGGCCGGGGTGGGTGAACAGGCCGAGGGACCAGGGGGCGAGGACGACGAGCGGGACGGCGAGGGTCGCGAGCAGCCGCAGGCCGTACGTCTTCCACTGCGCGCGGCGCAGGAGGAGTGCGGCGGTGCCGAGGAGCGCGGCGAGCGGCCAGGCGATCGGGGTGAAGGCGGTGGCGGCGGTCAGCAGCAGCGTGTACGTCCACACGGCGCGGCGGCCGCCGCGCCGGTCGGCGTCCTCGTCGTGCCCGCCGAGGTCGAAGGCGGAGACGGCGGAGCGCGCGATGAGGGGGAGCAGCACGGCGAGGACGGCGGTGCCGAGGCGTCCGCCGGCGAGGGCTCCGGTGACGGCGGGGAGGAAGGCGTAGGCGACGGCGGCCCAGGCACGCAGCAGCCGGGATGCGACGAGGGGGCGCGAGGCGAAGTAGGCGGTGAGGCCGGCGAGCGGGACGGAGCCGACGAGCAGCAGCGTCAGGGCGGCCTTGGTGGAGCCGAGGAGGAGGGTGGCGAGGGCGCCGAGGGCGGCCAGGTAGGGCGGTGCGTCGGCGGTGGAGCCGGTGCCGACGGGATGCCAGCCGTCGGTGTAGGCGCGCCAGAGGTCGGGGCCGCTGTCGGGGGCGGGCAGCAGGGCGCCGCCCATCAGGGAGCCGCCGCCGACGAGGGCGCGGCAGGCGGCGAGGGAGACGAGGAGGAGCAGCCCGAAGAGGAGGGGTGCGGGGTTGCGGCCGATCCGCTTGAGGCGGGCGAAGCGCTCCTCGGCGACGGGGTAGTCGCCATCCTCGCCGGGGGCGGTGAGGATGCTGCCGCCGCCGTGCCGGCCGGCGGGGGCGGTGTCGGTGTCGCGGGAGCCGGCGAAGTAGCCGGCGAGCTGGTCGGCGTTGGCGCGCAGGGAGGCGCCGGGGGGCGGGAAGAGCGGGCGCAGTTCGGAGGCGGGTACGGCGGGGCGGCGGCGGGCTCTGCGGGCGGCGAGGATCCGGCCGGGCCGCAGCAGGGTGGCGAGGAGGCCGGTGATCTCCTCGACGGCCTGTCCGGGGGCCTTGCCGACGAGGTAGGCGAGGGTGCGCAGCACGGTGCCGAGCAGGACGCGCAGCAGGACGTAGGGCAGGGCGCGGCCGGAGCTGTTGGCGAGGATCGTGTAGACGGCGCCGGCCTTGTCGACGCGGTGCGGGCCTGCGGCGGTGCGGCCGACGCAGTCGACGGTGCGGCGTTCGCGGGCGGCGGCCTCGGCGTGGCGCAGGACGGCGTCGGGGGCGACGAGGACGGTGTGGCCGGCGCTCTGGGCGCGCCAGCACAGGTCGACGTCGTCGCGCATCAGGGGCAGGCGGCGGTCGAAGCCGCCGAGGGCGTCGTAGACGTCGCGGCGCACCAGCATGCCGGCGGTGGAGACGGACAGGACGGGGCGTACCTGGTCGTGCTGGCCCTGGTCCTGTTCGCGGCGGTCGAGGCCGGTCCAGCGGCGGCCGCTGCGGGCGATGGTGACGCCGGCTTCGAGGAGCTGCTTCTTGTCGTACCAGCCGCGGAGCTTGGGGCCGATGACGGCGGCGTCGGGGTTCTCGTCGGCGACGCGGAGCAGTTCGGTGAGGGCGTCCGGTTCGGGGGCGCTGTCGTCGTGGAGGAGCCAGAGCCACTGGACGGGTTCGCCGTGGGGCAGGTCGGGGAGGTCGTAGGTGTCGTCGCGCCATGTGCGGCTGACGGGGTCCCAGCCGCTGGGGCGCTTGAGGTACGGGAGGTCCTCGGGGGTGAGGGTGCCCGCGTTGCGTGCGGCCTCGTCGACGGCGGTGCCGAATCCGGTGCGGCGGGCGAGGTGCAGGACCCGGTCGTCGCCGAGGGCCTCGGTGAGCAGCCGGGCGGACTCGTCGGCGCTGCCGGTGTCGGCGGCGACGTGGTTCTGGGCGGGGCGTTCCTGGCCGAGGAGTCCGGCGAGGGTGCGCGGCAGCCAGCGGGCGCCGTCGTGGGCGACGAGGACCGCGGTGACGACGTGCCGGGGGAACTCGGGTGTGACGGGGGCCTGGTGGGAGGCCGTCGACTGGCTGTGCAGGGACATCGCGCTACGGGCCCTCCGGCCTGGGGGGTCCCTCGGACGGAGTCCGGGGGAGGGTCCGGGGGTGGTGTTCCCCTCGGAGGCTGCTGGACAGCGCCCCACCCTAACGGCTGGCAAAGCAGCGGTCCGCCTCCTGCGGGGAAGGTGCAGGAGGCGGACCGTGTGCGGTGCTCTGTGTTCGACTTCCGGTCGCCCGGAGTGCGTTCGCTATGTCGTGCGATGTCAGACGGCGGCCTTCTTCAGGCGGCGCCGCTCGCGCTCGGACAGGCCGCCCCAGATGCCGAACCGTTCGTCGTTGGCAAGGGCGTACTCAAGGCATTCGGAGCGGACCTCACAGGCGAGGCAGACCTTCTTGGCCTCGCGGGTGGAGCCGCCCTTCTCGGGAAAGAAGGATTCGGGGTCGGTCTGGGCGCACAGGGCGCGCTCCTGCCAGCCGAGCTCCTCGTCCGCCTCCTCGACCAGCAGTTCCTGAAACAGCTCGGTCATGTGCGCCCCTCGCTCTGTTCGTGCGTCCCCGTGGTCATGTCGTCACTGATCGCTACGAAACGACACGAGTGAAATTACAAGTGTGTGGCTCCTGAGCAGTCAAGCCGAGATCTGCTATTGGGGCCCTTATTCACTCTGCGGAACCAAGCCTATGCAGTAAGTGTTCATATCGCCAAAAATCGTGACACATGCCGCCGGCGTCACGGGATGCCGCCTTTACCCGTATTCCACGCGGTGCTCCGAAGGGGGGTTGCGGTCCGGCCGGAAGAGCGGCGCAGATCACATTCAGGTCACGACATGGCGGTTCAGGTTTGAACCCGATGTGGCGCCACCTGCCCCACCGTGAACTGCACAAACCTTTCTCCGATCACAGCAACCGGATGAGGTGAAACTTTTCCCCAAACCGGACATTGGGTTGACAGCCGGACCCGCGACCCGTTCTCCTTGTTCGCATGTCAGCGCCCGCAGCCGCCACCCGGACCCCCATTCGTGGGTTCCTGTGCGCTGCCCAGGTTCGCTGTCGCTGTTGCTGCTGTTGATGCCCGCGGAGCCCAGGCTCCTTCCGGAGCTCCGGCCCTCCCCACAGCGACCGCCAGCACCACTGACATCCGTCGAGGTACCCCCCGATGAACAGCACCCCCACCCGCACCGACGCCACCACCGCTCCCGTCCCGGCCCCGGCCGTCGAGAGCGACCTCCAGATCGCCGGCGACATCCTCGCCGTGCAGCACCTCCTGCAGCCGGCCCGCGAGCACCCCACGACCGTCTCCGAGTTCGTCGGCCTCGCCCGCTCCATCGCCGAGGACCGCGCCTCCTGGGAACACCTCGTGCGCTACGACGCCACCACCCGCTGGTACCACCGGCTGCGCACCGGCCCCGGCTACGAGGTCTGGCTGCTCAGCTGGGTCCCCGGCCAGGGCAGCGGCCTGCACGGCCACGGCGACTCCTCCGGCGTCCTGACCGTCCTGCACGGCGAGCTCACCGAGCACACCTCCCGCGGCCGGCTCACCCACCGCGCCGGCGCCCAGCGCGTCTTCGCCCCCGGCTACGCCCACGAGGTCGTCAACGACACCCTCGACGGCGCCGTCAGCCTGCACGTCTACTTCCCCGGCCTGACCGAGATGCCGATGCACAGCTGCTCGCCGTCCGCCGCCGGAGCCGCGTCCGACCCGGCGGCCGTCACCGCCTGACCCGCCCGGCCCGCCCCCCTGCCGGAACGCCTCCGACTGACACACTGTCCGCATGCGCATTGTTGTTCTGGCCGGCGGTATAGGCGGCGCCCGGTTCCTCCGCGGACTCAAGTCGGCACGGCCCGACGCGGACATCACCGTCATCGGCAACACCGGTGACGACATCCACCTCTTCGGCCTCAAGGTCTGCCCCGACCTGGACACCGTGATGTACACCCTGGGCGGTGGCATCAACGAGGACCAGGGCTGGGGCCGCACCGACGAGTCCTTCACCGTCAAGGAGGAACTCGCCGCCTACGGGGTCGGGCCCACCTGGTTCGGCCTCGGCGATCGCGACTTCGCCACCCACATCGTCCGTACCCAGATGCTCGGCGCCGGCTACCCGCTCAGCGCCGTCACCGAAGCCCTCTGCGACCGCTGGCAGCCCGGCGTCCGGCTGCTGCCGATGTCCGACGACCGCGTCGAGACCCACGTCGCCGTCACCGACGCCGGGACCGGCGAACGCCGCGTCATCCACTTCCAGGAGTACTGGGTCCGGCTGCGCGCCTCCCTGGACGCCGAAGCCGTCGTCCCCGTCGGCGCCGAGCAGGCCAAGCCCGCGCCCGGCGTCCTGGAGGCCCTCGCCGCCGCCGACGTGATCCTCTTCCCGCCGTCCAACCCCGTGGTGTCCGTCGGCACCATCCTGGCCGTCCCCGGCATCCGCGAGGCGGTGGCCGCCGCGAAGGCGCCCGTCGTCGGCCTCTCCCCCATCGTCGGCGGCGCGCCCGTGCGCGGCATGGCCGACAAGGTGCTGGCCGCGGTCGGCGTCGAGGCCACCGCCGCGGCGGTCGCCCTGCACTACGGCACCGGACTGCTCGACGGCTGGCTCGTGGACACCACCGACGCGGACGCCGTCGCCGAGGTGGAGGCCGCCGGCATCCCCTGCCGCGCGGTGCCGCTGATGATGACCGACCTGGAGGCGACCGCCGCCATGGCCCGGGCCGCGCTCGACCTCGCCGAGGCCTCCCGGTGAGCGCACCGGACCCCTCGTCGTACGAGGTGCGGGCCGTCACCGGGATCCCGGAGGTCAAGCCGGGCGACGACCTGGCGAAGCTGATCGTCACCGCCCGGCCCGACCTGCGCGACGGGGACGTCCTGCTCGTCACCTCGAAGATCGTCTCCAAGGCCGAGGGGCGGATCGTGGCGGCCGCCTCCCGCGAGGCCGCGATCGACGCCGAGACCGTCCGCGTGGTCGCGCGCCGCGGCCCCCTGCGGATCGTCGAGAACCGCCAGGGCCTGGTCATGGCCGCCGCCGGCGTGGACGCCTCCAACACCGCGCCCGGCACGGTCCTGCTGCTCCCCGAGGACCCGGACGCCTCCGCCGCCGCGATCCGTGCCGGGGTGCGCGACGCCCTGTCCGTCGACGTCGGGGTCGTCGTCACGGACACCTTCGGGCGGCCCTGGCGCAACGGCCTGACCGACGTGGCCATCGGCTCGGCCGGCGTACGCGTCCTGGACGACCTGCGCGGCGGCACCGACACCCACGGCAACCCCCTGAACGCGACCGTGACCGCCACCGCGGACGAGCTGGCCGCCGCCGGCGACCTGGTCAAGGGCAAGACGGCCGGACTGCCCGTCGCCCTCGTGCGCGGGCTGCCCCACCTCGTCGGCGAGGGCTCCCGCGCCCGGGACCTCGTCCGGGCGCCCGCCGACGACATGTTCCGGCTGGGGACCTCGGAAGCCGTACGGGAGGCCGTGACCCAGCGGCGCACCGTGCGGTCCTTCACGGACGAACCGGTCGACCCGGGCGCCGTACGGCGGGCCGTCGCCGCGGCCGTGACGGCCCCGGCACCGCACCACACCACTCCCTGGCGGTTCGTGCTGCTCGAGTCCGCGGCCGCGCGGCTGCGGCTGCTCGACGCCATGCGGGACGCGTGGATCGCGGACCTGCGGGCCGACGGCAAGTCCGAGGAGTCCGTCGCCAAGCGGGTACGGCGCGGGGACGTGCTGCGCAACGCCCCGTACCTGGTGGTGCCGTGCCTGGTGACGGACGGCGCGCACCACTACGGGCACGCCCGGCGGGACGCGGCCGAGCGGGAGATGTTCGTCGTCGCCATGGGCGCGGGCGTGCAGAACCTGCTGGTCGCGCTGGCCGGGGAACGGCTGGGCTCCGCCTGGGTGTCCTCGACCATGTTCTGCCGGGACGTGGTGCGGGAGGTGCTGGAGCTGCCGCAGGACTGGGACCCGATGGGGACGGTCGCGGTGGGCCACCCGGCCGCGGCGCCCGCCGAACGGCCCGGACGCTCGGCCGCCGACTTCATCGAGGTCCGCTAGGGCCCGTCCGGCGGATCAGAGCCGGCCGATGTCGCCGCGCGGCATGCGCGGCGTGCGGCGCGGCGGGGTGCGGCCCGCGAGGAGGACGAGGCGGGCCGCCCGGTGGCGCTGTCCGGCGTACGGGGCGAGGAGCTCCAGCATGGCGGCGTCGTCGGCGTCCCGGTCCCCGGCGAGGGCGAAACCGATGATGCCGGGCAGGTGCAGGTCTCCGGTGGTGACGGCGTCCGGGTGGCCGTTGCTGCGCTGCAGGGTCTCGGCGGAGGTCCACGGCCCGATGCCGGGCACGGCCTCCAGCCAGCGGGCGGCCTGCGGCAGGTCCATGGCGGCCGCCTCCTCCAGGCGCTCCGCGACGCGGACCGCGCGCAGGATCGTGCTGGAGCGCTTGGCGTCGACCCCGGCCCGGTGCCAGTCCCAGGACGGGATCAGCGCCCAGGTCCGGGGCTCGGGCATCACGTACAGGTCCTGGCCGAGGGGGCCGGGCGCGGGCTCGCCGTACTGCCGTACGAGGCGCCGCCAGGCCCGGTAGGCCTCCTCGGCGGTGACCTTCTGCTCCAGGACCGTGGGGATCAGGGACTCCAGCACCAGGCCCGTCCGGGTCAGGCGCAGGCCGGGGCGGCTGCGGTGGCTGGCGTGGACGAGGCGGTGACGGGGGACGAAGGCCGCCGGGTCGTCGCCGGCGCCGAGGAGCGCGGGGAGCCCTTCGAGGAGCCGGTCGGCGCCCGGGCCCCAGGCCTCGGCGCGGATCCGCGGCCCGGCGCGGGAGACCCGGAGGGTTCCGGGGCCCTCGGGGGTCCGGCTGGCCCTCCAGACGGAGCCGTCGGGGGTCGCCCGGAAGGTCGGGTCGTGGGCGCCGCGCCGCAGGGGTCCGAGGACGAGCCCCAGGTCGAGCGGGCCTTCCGGGGTCCAGTCGCGCTCCTTCGCCCCGGCCCCGGCCGTGCTCCCGGGCCCCGTCGGCACGTCGGTGCGTCCGCCGCGCACGGCGGCGCGGGTGAGGGGGTCGAAGCGGCCGGCCATCCTCCGAGCGTAGCCCGCCCGCGTCCGGCCCCGGACCGGTCCGCGGCGGGGCGTTGACCGGCGGGCCGGAGCGGGCGGGATCGGCGCACTCCGTGTGCTCGGCGTACTGCGCGTGCTCGGTGGGAGGCTCCTACGGGCGGCCCTGGAGCCTGGCCGAGGCGGTACGGGCCGTGCCGAGCTTGCCGTACAGCTGCTTGCCCGGGCACTCGGTGGCGAAGCCGTCGCGGTGGCCGGAGATGACGTTCAGCGAGACGTTGCGGCCCTTGGGGAAGCGGTTGCCGCCGCCCGACTTCAGGGTGGTCTTCCCGCGCGGGTCCCGTCCGAAGAGTCCCAGCTTCCAGGCCGTGAGGCGGGCGACCGCGTCGACCGCCACCGCGGGGGGCGCGGAGGAGGTGTACGTGCCGATCACCGCGATGCCCATGCTGTCGGTGTTGAAGCCCATGGTGTGGGCGCCGAGCACCGGCTTGGACACCCCGCCCGCGCGGCCCTCGTACACCGTGCCGCACTTGTCGACGGCGAAGTTGTAGCCGAAGTCGCGCCAGCCGCTGCTGACCACGTGGTAGCGGTACAGGCTGCGCAGCACCGCCGGGGCGTCCTTGCAGGCGTAGTTGTTGCCGGAGGCGCTGTGGTGGACGAAGGCCGCCTTCACCGTGTTCGTGTAGACGAAGGCCTTCTCGCGCAGGGACTCGTTGGCGCCCCAGCCCTTGCGGGTGACGATGCGCGGGCGCGGGCCGATGTACGGGGCGGCCGCCGCGGCCGGGCCGCCGTCGCCGGCGAAGACGGCGTCGGCGGTGGAGTCGGCCTTGTTCAGCGCGGTGATCTCGTTCGCGCCGATCGGGGCGTGCGGCACGTTCGCGGCGGAGGCCTCGGCCATCTCCATCGTCATGCCGGGGGCCACGAGCTCGCCCTTGTCGTCGCCGGCCGGGCCGTTGTTCTTGCCGTCGGCGGGCCCGGTGGACCCGGCGGCGCCCGGGTCGACGAGTTCGATCCGCAGGCCGGAGGGGAGCCGGGAGCCCGCGCGGGTGGCCGCGGCGCCGGGCTCCGCCTCGACGCGGACCTCCACGCCGTCGGACTCCCCGACCCACAGCGGGGCGGTGGCGCCCCGGACGCGGCCGGATTCGCGTTCGACGGCGTCGGGGTCGGCCGCGTGCTCGCTGTTGTGGACCTCGACGTCCTGCCACGGCGACCAGGTGGCGGTCGCGGTGGAACGGGTGCGGACCTGGACGCGGCCGTGGAGTTCGGTGGTGACGTCGTCCCAGACGACGCCGACCAGGGAGAAGGTCTCCACCTTCCGGGCGGGCAGACCCCGGGTCTCGGGCCCGCCGGGCGAGGCGCTCTTGCCGGGAACGCCCGGGGTGCGGGTCGCGACGGCTCCCAGGGGGACGAGCGGCAGCGACTGGGTGGACCCGGCCGGGGTGACGGGGACGGTTTCGGCGAGTGCTGGAGTCGGGAGCGCGAGGGGCAGGGCCAGTGCGGCGGCCGTCGCGACGCCGATCGAGGAAGCAAGGAATCCACGCATGACAAGGATGGTGGGCAGCCTGCCGGGCCGCCGCCATCCGAGAACTGACGATCCGTCCGGTGCGGCGCGGCATACCCCTCCCTCGTACGGAGGACCCGGTGACCGCCGTCCGGGGGAGGGCCCCGCGTACCCTGTGCCGGGTGAACGCCACTGACCGCACCCCTGCCGACCTGCTGCGATCCGCGCTCGCCGCCGATCCGGGCCGCCCGCTCGTCACCTTCTACGACGACGCCACCGGCGAACGCGTCGAATTGTCCGTCGCGACCTTCGCCAATTGGGTGGCCAAGACCGCGAACCTCCTCCAGGGCGACCTGGGCGCCGAGCCCGGCGACCGCCTGGCCCTGCTGCTCCCGGCCCACTGGCAGAGCGCGGCCTGGCTGCTCGCCTGCGCCTCGGTCGGGGTGGTCGTGGAGATCGGCGGCGACCCGGCCGGTGCGGACCTGGTGGTGAGCGGCCCGGACACGCTGGAGGAGGCGCGGGCCTGTTCCGGCGAGCGGGTGGCGCTGGCGCTGCGGCCGCTGGGCGGTCGCTTCCCGCAGCCGCCCGCCGGGTTCGCGGACTACGCGGTGGAGGTGCCGGGGCAGGGGGACCGCTTCGCGCCCTTCGTGCCGGTGGACCCGCAGGGCCCCGGGCTGGCCGTCGGCGGCGAGGAGCTCTCGTACGCGGCGCTGGTCGACCGGGCCCGGTCGGACGCCGCGCGGCTCGGCCTCGGCGAGGGTTCCCGGGTGCTGACGGGGCTGGCCTACGACAGCTGGGAGGGGCTCTCGGCCGGGCTGTACGCCGCGCTGGCCGCGGGCGGGTCCGTGGTGCTGTGCCGGAACCTGGACCGGCTGCCGGCGGACGCCCTGGCGCAGCGGGTCGAGAGCGAACGGGTCACGCACACCGTCTGACCGGGCCTCTTGCGGGCCCCCCGCGGCCCCGTCCGGCCGTCCGCCCGCACCGCCGCACGCCGAGAACGGCCGATCTGTCACCCGTTCGGCTCTAGACAGGCCCCCGCCCCCAGGCTGCCTTCGCCGCCCGGGGGCAGGATCGGCTGTGGCCGTGCTCACCCGTACGGCTGCTCGCAGCGGCGAGGGGACGGAACGCCAGTGACGGACAGCGCAGGCATACCGGACGGCACCGGTGCGGCCGGGGGCGGGCAGCCGCCCCCGCGGAACCGCAGGCGCCGGCTGCTGCGATGGATCGGGCTCGGTGCGGCGCTGCTCGTCCTGCTGGGGACGGCCGTCGGCTGGTGGGCCTACAACACGCTCGACGGGAACATCACCGAGGACAGCTCCGCGGCGGCCGAGCTGGAGCGCTACGAGCGCGAACGCCCCGCGCACCTCGCCACCGGCGCCCAGAACATCCTGCTGATCGGCTCGGACTCCCGGGCCGGCCGGGGCAACGCCGGCTACGGGGAGGACAAGGGCACCCAGCGCTCGGACACCACGATCCTGCTGCACCTGCCCCGGGACCGCGAGAGCGCGACCGCGGTGTCCATACCCCGGGACCTGATGACGGAGATCCCCTCCTGTCTGAAGCCGGACGGGAGCCGCACGCCCCCCTCCTTCGCGCAGTTCAACTGGTCCTTCGAGTGGGGCGGGGCGGCCTGCACGATCCGGACCGTGGAGAAGCTCACGGGCATCCGGATCGACCACCACATGGTGATCGACTTCGCCGGGTTCAAGCGGATGGTGGACGCCGTCGGCGGTGTCGAGGTGTGCCTGAGGCAGCCGGTGGACGACGCGCAGGCCAAGCTGCGGCTGCCCGCCGGCCGGCAGACCCTCCGGGGCGAGCAGGCACTGGGGTTCGTCCGCGCCCGGCACAGCCTGGGCAACGGCAGCGACACCGAACGCATGCAGCGCCAGCAGCAGTTCCTCGGCTCGCTCGTCAAGAAGGTGCAGAGCAACGGGGTCCTGCTGAACCCGGCGCGGCTGTACCCGCTACTGGACGCGGCGACCTCCTCGCTGACCACCGACCCGGGGCTGGCCTCGCTGCGGAACCTGTACGAACTCGTACGGGGCGTACGGGACATACCGACGGAACGGATCACCTTCCTGACCGTGCCCCGCCGCCCCTACGGTCCGAACCCCAACCGCGACGAGCTGGTGGAGCCCGATGCGGCCCTGCTCTTCCGGCAGTTGCGGGAAGACCGCTCGGTCACGGTGACCCCGCCGAAGCCCTCGCCGTCGGTGTCCGCGTCAACCGCGACCCCGGCGGAGGCAACCGCTTCGGTGGACCCGGACGCCGCCCGTTGGACGGATCCGGCCGGCCGGGGAACCGTGACGGCGCCCACACCCGTCCCCACCTTCACCGGGACCACGGCGGACGAGGCCGACTGCCGGTAAAGCAATCCCAAAAGCCGGTGACCGAACCGAGTGGGATAGGCAGTTCGCCCCGTTATAAGGGGAGTGGAATTTGTCACCACCATGGTTTGCGGCCGAACAGGGCGGATAAGGTGAGCGATCCGGTGCCCGGCCGGACCGGAGACCGGGTACCAGCAGCCGGATCGTTGACCGTGCGTCTTGGGGGAGGCGCGTCGCGAGGCACCGACGGAGGATTCGAGCAACCGTGGATGCGCAAAGCCGTGGGCGGGCGGACGAGATCGACCCCGCAGACCAGTGGGTGCTCAATCCCCGCACCGGCCACTACGAGCTGCAATTGAACGACTCCGGTGCGCAGGCGCGGCCCAGGGTCGGGGCCCCCCGCCGGTCCTCGACGGCCACCCCCTCCGCACCCACCGCCCCCTCCCCCGGTGTGCCGAAGCCGCGCCGCGGCGACGCTCCGCCCGGCGGGCGGCGCGGGGGGCGCTCCCGCAAGGGTGACGGCGGCGGGGGCCGCCGGAAGAAGGCCCTGGCCGTCACGGGAGGCACGCTGGCCTTCCTGCTGGTCGGCGGTGCCGTGGCCGGGTACCTCTACTACGACCACCTGAACGGCAACCTGAGCGTCACCGACATCGCGGGCGCCGGCACGGGCGGCTTCAAGAAGGACCAGGCCATCAACATCCTGGTCATCGGCACCGACAAGCGCAGCGGTGCGGGCAACGAGGGCTACGGCGACAAGGACAGCGTCGGCCACGCCGACACGACGATCCTGTTCCACATCGCCAAGGACCGCTCCAACGCGACGGCGCTGTCCATCCCGCGCGACCTGATCACGAACATCCCGGACTGCCCGACCAAGCAGCCCGACGGCACCACCAAGACGGTCCGCGGCTCCAAGGGCATCCGCTTCAACAACAGCCTGGGCCAGGAGGGCCGCGACGCGGGCTGCACGATGCGCACGGTCAAGGACCTCACCGGCATAGAGGTCGACAACTTCATGATGGTCGACTTCAACGCCGTGAAGACCCTGAGCACTGCGGTCGGCGGCGTGCCCGTCTGCCTGGAGAAGGCCGTCGACGACCCGGACTCCAAGCTGAAGCTCCCGCAGGGCGAGCACCGGCTGCAGGGCGAGCAGGCACTGGCCTTCGTACGGACCCGGCACGCCTTCGGCAACGAGAGCGACCTGGACCGCATCAAGACCCAGCAGCAGTTCCTCGGTTCGATGATGCGCGAGATGAAGTCCAAGGAGACGCTGACCAGTCCGAAGAAGTTCTTCTCACTCGCCGAGGCGGCCACCAAGTCGCTGACCGTGGACCAGGGGCTGGGCTCCATCGACAAACTCACGGACCTCGCGACCGAGTTGAAGGACATCGACCTCAAGAACATCACGTTCACCACGCTGCCCGTGCTGGACAACCCGGCAGAGCCCGCGAACCGCAAGGCGACGGTGGTGGTCAACCAGGGGCTGGCGGATCCGCTGCTGCAGATGATCCGGGGAGACGTCTCGCTCACGGAGGTCGAGAAGAAGGAGCAGGCCGCGAAGGAGGCGGCCGACGCCGACGCGAAGGCCAAGCAGGACGCGCTGCTCCAGGGCGGCCGGGCGGCCGCGGGGGACGTGCGGGTGTCGGTCTACAACGGCGGGGGGCCCAAGGGCGCCGCCTCCACCACGCTCAACTGGCTGCAGAACACCAAGGGCATGACCAAGGCCAGCAACCAGGGCAACGCTCCGTCGAAGGTGGACGCCACCCAGCTGGAGTTCGCGCCCAACCAGGCCGACCAGGCCCGTGCGCTCGCCGACGCCCTCGGGCTGCCGGCCACCGCGCTGAAGGTGGGGACCTCGGACGCGGGGGCGAAGACCCCGATGAAGCTGACCCTGGGGCCGGACTTCTCGCAGCCGGGCTCCCCGCTGGCGCCGCCGGTGCCGCAGGAACTGCCCAAGGACGTCCAGCAGGCACAGGCCGACAAGGCCGTCTGCGCCAAGTAGCGGCAGGTGCCGGCCGTACCGGCACACCCATGACCAAGAAGGACCCGAGGGGGATACGCGTGACGCACAGCAGCGTGCGGGGGGAGGGGGCGACCGCCCAGGCCGACGGGGACATACCCGGCGGCGGGGCCGGCGCCTCCGGCACGGTGCCCCCGCAGCGGGACGGCTCGGGGCGGGCCCGCAAGGCGGCGGCCGGCCCGCCCGGCAGACGGGGCCGCCGGCGCGTGCTGCGCTGGATGTCCGCCGTGCTGTCCCTGCTCATACTCGGGACGGCGGCGGCCGGCTACCTCTACTACCGCCACCTGAACGGCAGCATCCAGACGGACGCCCTGAACCTCGGGGACAACAAACTGGGCGGCTCCAAGCCCAACGCCTTCGGGCAGACCCCCCTGAACATCCTGCTCATCGGCTCGGACGCGCGTGACGACGCGGAGAACCAGGCCCTCGGCGGCGCCACCGACACCTTCGACGGGCCGCCCCTCGCGGACGTGCAGATGCTGCTGCACCTGTCCGCCGACCGCTCCAACATGTCCGTGGTGTCGATGCCCCGCGACACGATGCTGATGATGCCCAAGTGCACCGAGCCGGGCGGCAAGGTGCACCCGGCCAGCAAGGGCCTCGTCCAGACGAACGAGTCGATCCAGCGCGGTGGCCCGGGCTGCACGGTCGCCGCCTGGACCGAGCTGACCAAGATCCCCATCGACCACTTCATGATGATCGACTTCAAGGGCGTCGTGAAGATGGCCGACGCCATCGGCGGCGTCCCGGTCTGCGTCGAGCAGAACGTGCACTCCCGCACCCGGGACGGCAAGGGCTCCGGCCTGAAGCTGCCGAAGGGCACGAGCGTCATCCAGGGCGAGACGGCCCTGCAGTGGCTGCGCACCCGCTACGGCTTCGAGGACGGCACCGACATAGGCCGGACCCACGCCCAGCACCAGTACATGAACTCCATGGCCCGGGAGTTCCGCAAGAACGCCAAGCTCAGCAACCCGGTCAAGCTCAACAGCCTGGCGCAGGCGGCCATCGAGGCCATGGTGGTGGACACCGGCCTGAACAAGATCGACAAGCTGTTCGACCTCAGCATGGAGCTGAAGAAGGTCCCGCCGGGCCGGATCACCATGACCACGATGCCGTGGATCTACAGCACCAAGCCCGGCCTGGACGGCCGCGTCGAGCCCAAGCCGGGCGAGGCAGAGGACCTGTTCCGGATGGTCCGCGAGGACATCGCCCTCGACGGACAGGGCTCGGGGACCCCGCCCGCCTCCGCGACCCCCGGGACTCCGGCGGCCTCGCCGTCCGCTCCGGCCGGGCAGCCGAGCGCCGCCCCGACGGCCGCCGCCACCGCCGCACCCCCGTCGAGGATCGCGGTGACCGTCCGCAACTCCACCGGCGGCAAGGACGGCTCCGAGGCCCTGGTCAAGGGCCGGGCCAGCGAGGTCGCCGCCCTGCTGGGCGGGAAGGGCTTCGGCAAGGTCGTCGCGGACACCCGGACGGGCGCCGAGGACACCTCGGTGATCCGGTTCGCCACCGACGCCCAGGCCGCCGACGCGGCGGTCGTGGCCACCGCCCTGGGCCTGCCCGCCACCTCGGTGCAGAAGTCCGACCAGGTCGCCGGGATCGTGGTGTTCGTCGGGAAGGACTGGCGGACCGGCGGATCACCGGCCGCGCCGCCGCCGGCCCCGACCAAGGCCCCGGACTCCGCGCACGCCCTGAACGGCGACAACGACCAGGCCTGCATGGCGATCCAGCCCGGCTTCACCTGGTAGCAGGCGCGCGGAGAACACGCGCAGGGAAAAGGGGCCCGGTACGGCGGCTGCGGTGATCGCAGCCCCCGTACCGGGCCCCTCGTCGCGTCTCAGGCCTGCGGGGCGTTCGTCCGCACGGCCGGGCGGCGCGTGGCGATGAGCTTCTCCGCCAGCGAGCGCGGGCTCGTCAGGAAGCCGAAGCCCCAGCTCAGGTGCATGGTCGCCAGGGCCACGGGGATCTGCGCGCGGGCCCTCGGGGACAGACCCCTGCCGGCCGGGACGGAGCCCGCGGCGATCGCCGCGAGGTAGCCGGCCGGGACGGCGAAGCCCAGGGGGCTGACGGTCGCGCCCACGACCACGCCCGCGGCGAGCGCGCAGACGAGGGTCGGCGGGGCCAGGTAGCGCAGGTTGATGGAGCCCGAGTGGTAGCGGGCCACCACGTGCCGCCAGCGGCCGTAGTCCTTGTACTGCTTCGCCAGCGCCTTCACCGATCGCCGGGGGCGGTACTGGACCCGCAGCTCCGGCGAGAACCAGATGAGCCCGCCGGCCTCGCGGATGCGGAAGTTCAGCTCCCAGTCCTGGGCGCGGATGAACTCCTCGTTGTAGCCGCCCTGCTGCTCCAGCGCCTCGCGGCGGAACACGCCCAGGTAGACGGTCTCGGCCGGACCGGCCTGGCCGCCGGTGTGGAAGGGCGCGTTCCCCACGCCGATCTTCGAGGTCATCGCGGCGGCGACGGCCTCTTCCCAGGCGTTCTCGCCCTCGGCGTGCATGATCCCGCCGACGTTCTGCGCGCCGGTCTCCTCCAGGAGCCGGACGGCGGTGGCGATGTAGTTCGGGGAGAGCATGCCGTGGCCGTCGACGCGTACCACGATCGGGTGACGCGAGGCCTTGATGGCGGCGTTGAGCGCCGCCGGGGTCCGGCCGGTGGGGTTCGGGACGGTGTGGACTCGGGGATCCTCCGCGACGAGTTCGGCGGCGATCTCGTCGGTGCGGTCCGTGGACGGCCCGAGTGCGATCACCACCTCCATCTCGCCCGCATACTCCTGTTCCAGGATGTGGCGGACGGACTCACGGAGGTAGTGCTCCTCATCGAGCACCGGCATGATCACCGAGACTGCGGGCTGCTGGGCGGGCATGTGGTCCTTCAAGGTCGGGTATCGGTGTCACGTTACCGCGTACGGGGGAACCAGGTGCGCGCCGAGTGATCGGTAGGGACAGCCGCTGATCGTATGGGCCTACTGTTCTGTCGCATCACCCGGCTGAGCTGCTCACGACCGGCCCGGCCCGAGTCCGGTTCCCTGCTGCCCCGCGGAGGTGTCCACCGTGCCCCAGCCGCACCGACCCACCCGTCCCGCCCGGCCGCCCGAGCCGCAGCGCGCACGGCGCGGCGGCGGTGGCGGCCGGGCCCGGAGCCGGGAGGGCAGACCCCGCTGGGGGGTGCGGCTCGCGGCCGGGGTGTCGGTGGCGGTGCTCGGCTCCGGGGCCGTCGGGCACGCCGTCATGACCGGTCTGGACACCGGGATCGAGCGGGTGGACCCCTTCAAGGACATGAAGAACCGCCCACAGGCCGGGCACGGCCTGAACTTCCTGCTGGTGGGCACCGACGGCCGGGAGAAGATCACCCCCGAGGAGAAGCGCGAGTACCGCCTGGGCGGGGCGCCCTGCCACTGCACGGACACGATCATGCTGGTGCACCTGTCGGCGGACAAGGCCCGGGCCAGCGTGATCAGCCTGCCCCGGGACAGCTACGCCGAGGTGCCCGCGCACACGGACCTCACCACCGGCAAGGCGCACAAGGCCCACCCGGTCAAGCTCAACGCGGCCTACGCGGAGGGCGGGCCCAACCTGACCGTGCGGACCGTCGAGAACATGACCCGCGTGAAGATCGACCACTACCTGGAGGTCGACTTCACCAGCTTCATGAAGACGGTCGACGCCATGGGCGGGGTGGAGATCTGCACGGCCAAGACCATGCGCGACCCCAACACGGGCCTGGACCTGCTGCCCGGCACCCACCGGCTGACCGGCGGCCAGGCCCTGCAGTACGTGCGCTCGCGCCACGTCGACGGGGCCTCCGACCTCGGCCGGATGCAGCGCCAGCAGCGCTTCATCGCCGCCCTGATCAAGCAGGCGACCGGCGGCGGGGTCCTGCTGAACCCGGTGAAGTTCAAGGAGGTCAGCTCCACCCTGCTCGGCTCGGTCCGGGCCGACAAGGACTTCGGCTCCGAACAGATGCTGGCGCTCGGACAGGCGATGCGGGACTTCACCCCGTCCTCCTCCGAGTTCGCCTCCGTGCCCATCGGCAGCGCCTCCTTCCGGGTGAAGGGCATCGGGTCCACCGTGAAGTGGGACGAGCCGAAGGCGGCCAGGCTCTTCGAGGCGCTGCGCGAGGACCGTCCGCTGGCCCCGGTGCGGCCCGGGAAGCCCGGCGCGGCCGGCCGGCCCGCGGCGGTCCCGGTGGACGTGCCCCCGCAGCAGGTCCGGGTCCAGGTGGAGAACGGCACGCGGATCGACGGGCTGGGCGGCCGGGTGGACGCCGCGCTGCGCGCCACCGGCTTCGACACCACCCGGGCGCCGGGCAACGGCGCCAGCCGCGACGTCCGGCGCACGGTGATCACGTACGACCCGCGCTGGGACCGCACCGCGCGGACGGTGGCGACGGCGCTGCCGGGCAGCGAGCTGCGGGCGGTCGCCGGCCAGGGCCGGACGGTCCTGGTCACCGCGGGCGCCGACTACCGCAAGGTGGTGCCGGTGCGGGCGGAGGACCCCTACCAGGGCGCCTTCGGGGTGGTCACCGGGGACCAGGTGGTCTGCGGGAGCTGACCCGCGCCCCCGGCCGGCGGGTCAGTCCTCGGAGCCGCGGGCGTTGCGCTCCTCGCGCAGCGCCATGATGGCCTGGCGGCGGGCGAGCCGGTGGGTGCGGCGGATCTGGGCCTCCTGGTAGCGCCGCTCGTCCTGCTCGGTCTCCGGCAGCACGGGCGGGACCGTACGGGGCTTGCCCTCGGCGTCCACGGCCGCGAAGACGAGGTAGGCGCTGCCGACCTGGGTGGCGGGGGTGGACTCGTTCCAGCGTTCGGCGAGGACGCGCACGCCGATCTCCATGGAGGAGCGGCCGGTCCAGTTGCACTGGGCCTTCACGTGGACGAGGTCGCCGACGCGGACGGGCGCGAGGAAGGCCATCTCGTCCATCGAGGCGGTGACCGCGGGGCCGCCGGAGTGACGCCCGGCCACGGCACCGGCCGCGTCGTCCACCAGTTTCATGATCACTCCACCGTGCACCGTGCCCAGGAGGTTGGTGTCGTTGGCGGTCATGATGTGGCTGAGGGTGGTGCGCGAGGCGGAGGTCGGCTTCCCGGGCAGCTCGTCCGGTATCTGTGTCATACGGACACCTTAGATCCGTGCCGTGGGCATCAGCTCTGCAACAGCCGCGGAACGGATCCTCCCCCGGGCTGTCGGTGGGTGCGCGGGGCCAGGCATCCTTGGCGCATGAATGACTGGCCAGAAGGTCGTGACGACGCCTACGGACGCGGCAGCGCGCATCCCCAGCCCGAGGGCGTGCAGCGGATGCGGCACGTCCAGCGCCCGCCCCGGCAGCAGCCGCCGCGGCCCGCGCAGCCCCCGCAGCCGCAGCGTCCGGCGGGGCCCCCGCCGGGGCACGTGCCTCCGCAGCAGGCGGGCGCCCACGACACGTACGGCGGTTACGACAGCGGCTACAACACCGGCCAGGTCTACGGCTCGCCCTCCGGCGGCGCTCCCGGCCGCCCGTCGGGCCCCGGCGGACCGTCGGGGCCGGGCGGCCCCGGGGGACGGCCCGGTCCCACGCCGGACTGGCGCAAGCGCATCAAGGTCGGCTCGATCGTGCTGGTCTCCGCGCTGCTGGTGACCTCGGTGGCCACCTACTTCTGGGCGGACGGCAAGGTGCGCCGCGAGGTGGACCTCTCCAAGGTCATCGAGCGGCCGAAGGAGGGAGACTGCACCACCTACCTGATCGTGGGCTCCGACAGCCGCGAGGGCATGTCCGACGAGGAGAAGAAGAAGCTCCACACGGGCTCGGCCGAGGGCAAGCGGACCGACTCGATGATGATCCTGGCGAAGTGCTCCAGCGGGAACACCATGATCTCGCTGCCGCGCGACTCGGACGTGGAGATCCCCTCCTTCGTCGGCTCCCAGTCCGGCAAGAAGTTCCCCGCGCAGGGGCGGCGGGTCAAGCTCAACGCGGCGTACGCCGAGGACGGGCCGGAGCTGCTGGTGCGGACCGTTGAGCACAACACGGGCCTGCGCATCGACCACTACGCCGAGATCGGCTTCGCCGGCTTCGCGAACATCGTGGACGCCCTGGGCGGCGTGGAGCTGGACATCGAGGAGGGCTTCAAGGACGAGAAGTCGGGCGCCGACTTCAAGGCCGGCAAGCAGACGCTGAACGGCGAGCAGTCGCTGGCGTTCGTCCGGACCCGCTACGCCTTCGCCGAGTCCGACCTGCAGCGGACCAAGAACCAGCAGAAGTTCCTGGCGGCGCTGGCCAACCAGGCCGCGACCCCCTCGACGGTGCTCAACCCGTTCACGCTCTACCCGGTGATGGGCGCGGGCCTGGACACCCTGATCGTGGACAAGGACATGGGCCTGTACGACATGGGCCAGATGTTCTTCGCGATGAAGGGCGTCAACGGCGGTGACGGCGTGTCGATGAACATGCCGATCTCCGGTCAGCGCGGCGGCAACCTCGTCTGGGACAAGGCGAAGGTGCAGCAGCTGGTGAAGCAGATCCAGAACGACGAGAAGGTCACCGTCCGCGGCAACTGACCGCGGCGGCGGCCCGCCCGCACCCCCGGACCGCGCGTCAGGCGTCCGGGGAGAAGCGGATGACGGCGTCGGGCAGCCGGGCCTCGCACCACACGCGGGCCCCGGCGCGCAGCTCGTTGTCCGCGCCGACGACGGCTCCGTCGCCGACGACCGTGCCGTCCAGCACGGTCCGCTCGCCCACTGCGGCGCGGGCTCCGATCAGGCTGGCGCTCACCTGGGCGTCCGCTCCGACGACGGCGTCGTCGAGGACGATGGAGCCCTGGACGACGGCTCCGGCCCCGATGCGGGCTCCGGCCCCCACGACGGTGCCGCCGGAGAGCTTGGCGCCGGCGGCCACCTCCGCGCCGGGCAGCACCAGGTACTCGCCGCGGCGGCCGGGCACGGCCGGGGAGGGCACGACGCCGCGGACCAGGTCGGCGGAGGCCTGGATGATGGACTCGGGCTTGCCGAGGTCCATCCAGTAGGTGTTCTCGGTGACCCCGTGGAGCGTGGCGCCGGCGGCGAGCAGGCCGGGGAAGGTCTCGCGCTCGACGGAGACCGGGCGGCCGGCCGGGATCGAGTCGATCACGCTGCGGCGGAAGACGTAGCAGCCGGCGTTGATCTGGTCGGTGATGATCTCCTCGGGCGTCTGCGGCTTCTCGGTGAAGGCCAGCACCCGCCCGTCGGGGTCGGTGGGGACCAGGCCGAAGGCGCGGGGGTCCTCGACCCGGACCAGGTGCAGGGAGACGTCGGCGTCGGCGCTCTCGTGCGCCCGGACCAGCCCGGCGATGTCCAGGCCGGTCAGGATGTCGCCGTTGAAGACCAGGACGGAGGAGTCGGAGCCGCCGGTCAGCCGCCGGCCGGCGTTGCGGATGGCGCCGCCGGTGCCCAGGGGCTCGTCCTCGACGACGTATTCGAGGGAGATGCCGAAGTCGGACCCGTCGCCGAAGTAGGGCTCGAAGACCTCGGCGAGGTAGCAGGTGGCCATGACGATGTGCGTGACACCGGCGGCGGCGGCCCTGGCTATCTGGTGGGCGAGGAACGGCACACCGGCCGTGGGGACCATCGGCTTCGGCGTGTTCACCGTCACCGGCCGCAGGCGCGTCCCCTGTCCGCCGACCAGCAGGATCGCTTCCGTCATTGCGTTCTCCCCAACCGATTCCGGCGTACGAAGGTCCAAATTTAGCCCATGCGGGTGGGCCCCGGCCCCGGGGCCACAGCGACGAGGAACCCCCGGCCGGCGGCCGGGGGTCCCTGTGTCCGTGCAGGTCGGAGCAGGCTACGGCAGGTTGCGGGCCATGACGATCCGCTGCACCTGGTTCGTGCCTTCATAAATCTGCGTGATCTTGGCGTCGCGCATCATGCGCTCGACCGGGTAGTCACGGGTGTAGCCGTAGCCGCCGAGGAGCTGGACGGCGTCCGTGGTGACCTCCATGGCCACGTCGGAGGCGAAGCACTTGGCCGCGGCACCGAAGAAGGTCAGGTCCTCCTTGTCGCCCCCGGCGGAGACGCGCTCGGACTTGGCGGCGGCCGAGTAGGTGAGCTGGCGGGCGGCCTCGATCTTCATGGCCATGTCCGCGAGCATGAACTGCACGCCCTGGAAGTCGCCGATCGGCTTGCCGAACTGCTTGCGCTCCTGGACGTAGCCCTTGGCGTAGTCCAGCGCGCCCTGCGCGATGCCGAGCGCCTGGGCGGCGATCGTGATGCGGGTGTGGTCCAGCGTCTTCATGGCGGTGGCGAAGCCGGTGCCCTCGGCGCCGATCATGCGGTCGGCCGGGATCCGGACGTTGTCGAGGTAGATCTCGCGCGTCGGGGAGCCCTTGATGCCGAGCTTCTTCTCCGGGGCGCCGAAGGAGACGCCCTCGTCGGACTTCTCGACGACGAAGGCGCTGATGCCCTTGGAGCGCTTCTCCGGGTCGGTGACGGCCATGACCGTGTAGTACTCGGAGACGCCCGCGTTGGTGATCCAGCGCTTGACGCCGTTGAGCACCCAGAAGTCGCCGTCGCGCACCGCGCGGGTCTTCATGCCGGCCGCGTCCGAGCCCGCGTCCGGCTCGGAGAGCGCGTACGAGAACATCGCGTCGCCCTTGGCGAGCGGGCCGAGGTACTTGGCCTTGAGCTCCTCGGAACCGGAGAGGATCACCGGGAGCGAGCCGAGCTTGTTGACGGCCGGGATCAGGGAGGAGGAGGCGCAGACGCGGGCCACCTCCTCGATCACGATCACGGTGGCGAGGGCGTCGGCGCCCGCGCCGCCGTAGGTCTCCGGGACGTGGACGGCGTGCAGGTCGTTGGCGACCAGCGCGTCGAGGGCTTCCTGCGGGAAGCGGGACTCCTCGTCAACGGCGGCTGCGAACGGCAGGATCTTCGCCTCGGCGAGCGAGCGGACCGACTCGCGGAGCATGTCGTGCTCCTCGGCCGGGCGGTACAGGTCGAAGTCGGCAGAACCCGCCAAGATCTCTCACTCCCCAGGGTGACACGCGAAAAACGTGATGCTAACTACCGTTAAGTAACCCAAGTTTAGTGGCCCGCTCACGGATGGCGATATGGGCGCCCCACGTGAGTTGCGTGACAGAAGGTGCACTCCTGGGGACCGTCCCCCCTGACCGGCCCGACTATGCTCAGTGGCCGCAAACGGCCCCGCACCTCTGGAGCACCCATGGCCCCCCTCAGGATCACTGTGATCGGCACCGGCTACCTCGGCGCGACGCACGCCGCGGCGATGGCGGAGCTGGGCTTCGAGGTGCTGGGCCTGGACGTGGTGCCCGAGAAGATCGAGATGCTGGCCGCGGGCCGGGTGCCGATGTACGAGCCCGGGCTGGAAGAACTGCTGGCCAAGCACGTGGCCGGACTGCCGGGCTCGACCGGGCGGCTGCGGTTCACCACCTCCTACGAGGAGGTCGGCGCCTTCGGCGACGTCCACTTCGTCTGCGTGAACACCCCGCAGAAGCACGGCGAGTACGCGTGCGACATGTCCTACGTCGACGCGGCGATGGCCTCCCTCGCCCCGCACCTGACCCGGCCGGTCCTGGTCGTCGGCAAGTCCACGGTGCCGGTCGGCTCCGCGCAGCGGCTGGCGGCGAAGCTGGCGGAGCTGTCCCCGGCGGGCGACGGCGTGGAGCTGGCCTGGAACCCGGAGTTCCTGCGCGAGGGCTTCGCCGTGCAGGACACCCTGCACCCCGACCGGATCGTGATCGGTGTCCAGGGCGAGCGCGGCGAGAAGCTGCTGCGCGAGGTCTACGAGACGCCGATGGCCGAGGGCAGCCCCCTGGTCGTCACCGACTTCCCGACCTCCGAGCTGGTGAAGACGGCCGCCAACTCCTTCCTCGCCACCAAGATCTCCTTCATCAACGCGATGGCGGAGGTCTGCGAGGCCGCCGGCGGCGACGTGGTCAAGCTGGCCGAGGCCATCGGCTACGACGAGCGGATCGGCGCGAAGTTCCTGCGGGCCGGCATCGGCTTCGGCGGCGGCTGCCTGCCCAAGGACATCCGCGCCTTCATGGCGCGGGCCGGCGAGCTGGGCGCGGACCAGGCGCTGACCTTCCTGCGCGAGGTGGACTCCATCAACATGCGCCGCCGCGGCCACATGGTCGAACTGGCCCGCGAGGCCGTCGGCGGCTCGTTCCTCGGCAAGCGGGTCGCCGTCCTCGGCGCCACCTTCAAGCCGGACTCCGACGACGTCCGCGACTCGCCCGCCCTGAACGTGGCCGGGCAGATCCACCTCCAGGGCGGCCAGGTCACCGTCTACGACCCCAAGGGCATGGAGAACGCCCGGCGCGTCTTCCCCACCCTCGGGTACGCGGACTCCGCGCTGGAGGCGGCCCGCGGGGCGGAGGTCGTGCTGCACCTGACGGAGTGGCGGGAGTTCCGCGACCTCGACCCGGCGGAGCTGGCCTCCGTGGTCACCGACCGGCTCGTGCTGGACGGGCGCAACGCGCTGGACCCGGTGCGGTGGCGGGCGGCGGGGTGGACGTACCGGGCGATGGGGCGGCCCCGAGCCTGAACCCTGCGGGGTGCTCGGCGGGCCTGGTCCTGGTCCGGGTCCGGGTGGCGTGGAGTGCCGGGTGCGGCGCCGTTGCGGGGGCGCTGCCCCCGAGCCCCCGCGCCTCAAACGCCGGCGGGGCTGGATTCGAGCCCCGGCGCTCAGGCGCTGGTGGGGCTGGATCGGCGGGCGGTGAAGTCTGTGTCGCGGATGACGCGTTGGGCGTTGGCCCAGGTCAGGAGGGCGAGTTCGGGTTCCGTCCAGCCGCGTTCCAGCAGTTCCGCGATCAGGCGGGGGTAGCCCGAGGGGTCGGTCAGGCCCGTCGGGTGGCGGCCGGCCCGGTCGGTTCCGAAGGCCGCGCCGAGCCCCACGCACTCCGGGCCCGCGACCGCACGTACGTGGTCGAGGTGGTCCGCCACCGCGTGCAGGGAGTCCCCCGTGCGCGCCGTGTCGAAGCTGACCATCACGAGGCCGTTCGCCTCGCGCAGGGCGGCCAGCACCTCGTCGTCGACGTTGTCCGGATGCGGGTTGAGGGCCGCCGCGCCGGTGCCGGAGACGATCACCGGGGCCTTGGAGGCCGCCGCGATCCGGCGGGCCACCGCCGCCGGGCAGCCCGCGAGGTCCAGCAGGACCGCCAGCCGGTTCGCCTCCCGCACCACCTCGTGGCCGAAGGCCGTCAGCCCCTCCCGGGCCCATACCGCCCCCGCCGGGGCGAGGCTGCGCACGCCCAGCGCGTGGAAGGCGCGCAGCGCGCCCAGGGAGTCGGTCAGGGCACGGCCGGGGACCGGGCCCAGGAACGAGGCGATCCGGCCGCGGTTGCGGGCGTCCGCCAGGTCGTCGGCGCCGAGGGCGAGGCGCAGGCTGTCGGGGTGGCGGCGCATCAGCGCCAGGGCCACGTCGATCTGTTCCAGGGTGTCGGCGACCACCTGATCGGTGGTCCCGTCGCCGCAGGAGCCGCCCTCCGGCACGAGCAGGGACCAGAACTGCGCTCCCACTCCCCCGGCCCGCAGGCGCGGGATGTCGGTGTCGACGCCCGCGTCGGAGGTCTCGATGTCGAGGTACGGGTTCTGGCGCAGCGTCCAGACCAGGGTGTTGCAGCCGTCCAGGACGGGATGGACGGCCAGCAGCGCGGCGGCCCTGTCGAGGGTGCTCACCGCCGCCGCGGGTGCGGCGGGGGCCGGGAGGTCCTCGGCCCCGATGCCCGCGGAGTGGGGTTCATCCTGCAGGTCGGCCATGGCGTCGGCTCCGGTCGTCGGCGGCGCGGGGAGGAACGCTGCCACCGTGACACGCCGGGTGGGCGGGACGCCCGACGGACGCGGCATTCGGGTGGCCGCCCCGCCGGACCCGCCCGGGGGGGGCGGGCCCGGAGCCGGGGGCGGGACCTACAGGTGGGCGTTCGACGGGCCGTGGGCGGCGGTGAGGTCGCGGGAGACGGCCTCCGCGTCGCGCAGCGCCCGCACCGCGTTGGACCAGGTCAGCTTGGCGAGGTCCGCCCGGGACCAGCCGCGCGCCAGGAGTTCCGCCACCAGGTTCGGGTAGCCCGCCACGTCGTCGAGGCCGGAGGGGGTGAACGCCGTGCCGTCGTAGTCCCCGCCGATGCCGATGTGGTCGACCCCGGCGACCTCGCGCATGTGGTCCAGGTGGTCGGCGACCGTCGCCGCCGTGGCCACCGGCCGCGGGCGGGCCGCCTCGAACTCCCGGTGCAGGGCCATCGCCTCCGGGGTGGTGTCCAGGTGGTGGAAGCCGTGCGCGCGCAGGTTCTCGTCCGCGGCCAGGGTCCACTCCACCGCCTCCGGCAGGATGAACTTGGGGACGAAGGTGGCCATGGCCACGCCCCCGTTGGCCGGGAGCATCGCCAGCACGTCGTCGGGGATGTTGCGCGGGTGGTCGCACACGGCCCGGGCGGACGAGTGCGAGAAGACCACGGGAGCCCGCGACGTCTCCAGCGCGTCCCGCATCGTCGTCGCGGCGACGTGCGAGAGGTCCACCAGCATGCCGATGCGGTTCATCTCCCGGACGACCTCGCGGCCGAAGTCCGTCAGCCCGCCGTGCCGGGGCTCGTCCGTCGCGGAGTCGGCCCAGTCGATGGTGTCGTTGTGGGTGAGCGTCATGTACCGCACGCCCAGGTGGTGCAGGGCGCGCAGCGTGGCGAGGGAGTTGTTGATGGAGTGGCCGCCCTCGGCACCCATCAGGGAGGCGATCCGCCCGTCGGCGCGGGCGGCCTCCATGTCGTCCGCCGTCAGCGCCCGTACGAGGTCGCCGGGGTAGCGGTCGATCAGCTGGGAGACGGCGTCGATCTGCTCCAGGGTGGCGCTGACCGCCTGGTCGCCCGTGTAGTCGGACCGCACGTACACGGACCAGAACTGCGCGCCGACACCCCCGGCGCGCAGCCGGGGGATGTCGGTGTGCAGGTGGGCCGACTGGTCGCCGGCGATGTCCCGCTGTGTCAGGTCGTAGCGCACCTGTTGGCGCAGCGCCCAGGGCAGGTCGTTGTGGCCGTCCACGACGGGGTGTTCGGCCAGCAGTGTACGCGCCTCGTCCAGACGCTGCGCCGCGCTCACTTGCCGAACCCGAAGGACTCCGCGTTCGCGACCTTGGTGCGCAGGCGCCTGCCCTTCTCGGTGGCCTGGTCGTTCAGCTCCTGCTGGAAGTCGCGCATCCGGGCCTGGAGCTCGGTGTCGTGCGCGGCGAGCATGCGCACCGCCAGCAGGCCCGCGTTGCGCGCCCCGGCGACCGAGACGGTGGCGACGGGCACCCCGGCCGGCATCTGGACGATCGACATCAGCGAGTCCATGCCGTCGAGGTACTTCAGCGGGACGGGCACGCCGATGACGGGCAGCGGGGTGACGGAGGCGAGCATGCCGGGCAGGTGGGCCGCGCCGCCCGCGCCGGCGATGATCGCCTTCAGGCCCCGGCCGGCGGCCTGCTCGCCGTACTCGATCATCTCGCGCGGCATCCGGTGCGCGGAGACGACGTCGACCTCGTAGGGGATCTCGAACTCGTCGAGTGCCTGCGCTGCCGCCTCCATGACGGGCCAGTCCGAGTCGGAGCCCATGACGATTCCGACGACGGGGCCTGCGGCGGTGGTGCTCATTCGGTGACCGTTCCTCTGAGGTAGTCGGCAGCGTGGCGTGCGCGCTCCAGCACATCGTCCAGGTCGTCGCCGTAGGTGTTGACGTGGCCGACCTTGCGGCCGTGTTTCACGTCCTTGCCGTACATGTGGATTTTCAGCTGGGGGTCGTGCGCCATGCAGTGGAGGTACCCCGCGTACATGTCGGGGTAGTCCCCGCCGAGCACGTTCGCCATGACGGTCCACGTGGCGCGGGCGCGCGGGTCGCCGAGCGGGAGGTCCAGGACCGCCCGTACGTGGTTGGCGAACTGGGAGGTCACGGCCCCGTCCTGGGTCCAGTGGCCGCTGTTGTGCGGGCGCATCGCCAGTTCGTTGACCAGGATGCGGCCGTCGGTGGTCTCGAAGAGCTCCACGGCCAGGTGGCCGGTGACGCCGAGTTCCTTGGCGATGCGCAGGGCGAGGGCCTGGGCCTCGCCCGCCAGCTCCTCCGAGAGGTTCGGGGCGGGGGCGATCACCGTGTCGCAGACCCCGTCCACCTGGACGGACTCGACGACGGGGTAGGCGACGGCCTGCCCGTGCGGGGAGCGGACGATGTTCGCCGCGAGCTCGCGGACGTAGTCCACCTTCTCCTCGGCGAGCACGGGGACGCCCGCCTGGAACGGGGCCGCCGCGTCCTGCGGGGTGCGGACGAACCACACCCCCTTGCCGTCGTAGCCGCCCCGCACGGTCTTGAGGATGACGGGGAACCCGCCCACCTCCTGCGCGAAGGCCGCCACGTCGTCCGGATCGCTCACGATCCGGTGGCGGGGGCTGGGTGCGCCGATCTCGTCGAGCCGGGCACGCATCACCCCCTTGTCCTGGGCATGCACCAAAGCGTCGGGCCCCGGGCGGACGGGGATTCCGTCCGCTTCCAGGGCCCGCAGGTGCTCCGTGGGTACATGCTCGTGGTCGAAGGTGATCACGTCACAGCCGCGCGCGAAGGCACGCAGCGTCTCCAGGTCGCGATAGTCGCCGATGACGACGTCGCTCACGACCTGGGCCGCCGAGTCCTGTGGAGTGTCACTCAGGATCTTGAATCTGATGCCGAGGGGGATACCCGCCTCGTGGGTCATGCGGGCGAGCTGACCGCCGCCGACCATGCCGACTACCGGGAACGTCACGCCTCCAGGGTATCCGCCGGTATTCGGCCATCGGGACCCGCATGGACCCGACCCCGACGCGATCCGCCCGGTGTGCCGTGCGTCGCAGGGTGCCGGAAGGCACAGACGGAGCCCCGGGAGGACACTTAGCATGGTCGGGTTGACCGTGGAATCCGTACGCCCCGTAAGCGGGCGGTGACCGACAGGACTGACCTACTGATGAGAGCCCCGGGCGGATCCGTCCTCGAACGCGTACGCGGCCTCGTGCGCGAGGTCGCCAAGTTCGGGGCGGTCGGCGGCCTGGGCGTCCTGGTCAACCTGGGGGTCTTCAACCTCATCCGGCACACCACCGACCTCCAGGTGGTCCGGGCGAGCGTGATAGCCACCGTGGTGGCGATCGCCACGAACTACATCGGCTTCCGCTACTACGCCTACCGGGACCGCGCCCAGAGCGGCCGCACCCGCGAGATGGCCCTGTTCGCCGCCTTCAGCGGTGTCGGCCTGGTCATCGAGAACGGCGTCCTCTACACCGCCACGTACGGCTTCGGCTGGGACGGCCCGCTGGCGAGCAACGTGTTCAAGTTCATCGGCATCGGCACGGCGACCGTGTTCCGCTTCTGGTCCTACCGGACCTGGGTGTTCAAGGCCCTGCCCCCGGTCGCGCCGCGGGCCGCGCCCGCGGCGGCGGACCCCGCGCCCGCGGCGGCGGACCCCGCGCCCGTGCCCCGGCCGGAGCGCAGGCCCGGACCGCTTCCGGAGCCGGAGCCCGCGAACAACTAGGGCCCGGCCCTGGGACGGCCCCAGCGGACCGTCTGCCCTAGCGGACCGTCTTCTCGCGCTCGGCCGGCTCCGGGGCCGTGCAGCTCAGGAACAGCGCGAACACCGGCGGCTGCGTCTGGAGCAGTTCCAGCCGGCCGCCGTCCGCCTCGGCGAGGTCGCGGGCGACCGCGAGGCCGATGCCGGTGGAGTTGCGGCCGCTGATGGCCCTCTCGAAGATCCGGTTGCCGAGGTCGGGCGGGACGCCCGGTCCCTCGTCCGTGACCTCCAGCACCGCCTGGTTGCCGACCACCCTGGTGCGCAGGGCGACGGTGCCGCCGCCGTGCATCAGGGCGTTCTCCACGAGGGTGGCCAGCACCTGGGAGACCGCGCCGGGCGTGCCGACGGCCCGTACGCCCTGCTTCCCGGAGCGCACGATGGCCCGGCCGGCGCTGCGGTAGGCCGGCCGCCACTCCTCCACCTGCTGTTTGACGACCTCGTCGAGGTCGAAGGGGACCGCGGAGCCCGTGCGCGGGTCCCGCGAGTTCGTGAGCAGGCGCTGCACGACGTCCGTGAGCCGCTCCACCTGGGTCAGGGCGATGGTCGCCTCCTCCCGCACGGTCTCCAGGTCCTCGGTGACCGTGATCTCCTCCAGCCGCATCGACAGCGCGGTGAGCGGGGTGCGCAGCTGGTGGGAGGCGTCGGCGGCGAGCCGCCGCTCGGCGGTGAGCATCCGGCCGATGCGTTCGGCGCTGGAGTCCAGCACGTCCGCGACCCGGTCCAGCTCGGGCACCCCGTACCGCTTATGCCGGGGCCGCGGGTCGCCCGAGCCGAGCCGCTCGGCGGTCTCGGCGAGGTCGGTGAGGGGGGAGGCCAGCCGGTTCGCCTGCCGTACGGCGAGCAGGATCGCCGCCACGACGGCCAGCAGGGCGACGGCGCCGACCACCGCGAGGGTGCGCACGACCTCCCGCGTGACGGTGGAGCGGGCCTCCTCGACGACGACGATCTCGCCCTGCTCGCCGCGCGCGGTGCCGCGCACGACGCTGTCGGGGATCGGCGCGCCCACCTCCACGGCAGCCTGCCCGGGGATCGTGATCCGCGCGTGGTGCCCGGCGTCGAGGAGTTCGGCGAGGTCGGAGGGGTCGGTCGGCTTCCTCTCCAGGACGTTCGCCTCGACTACGCTCACCAGCCGCAGCGCCTCGGACTCGACCCGGTCCTGGGCGCTGCTGGTGATGGTGCGGGTCTCCACGATGACGAGGGAGACCCCGAAGACGGCGATCACCACGAGCACCACGGCGAGCGTGGACTGGATGAGGCGGCGGCGCATGGGCGAGGGCCTTTCTTGCCCCGGGGGTCAGCTCTTCTCGAAGCGGAAGCCGACGCCGCGGACGGTGGCGATGTAGCGGGGGTTGGCGGCGTCGTCCCCCAGCTTCTTGCGCAGCCAGGAGATGTGCATGTCGAGGGTCTTGGTGGAGGACCACCAGGTGGTGTCCCAGACCTCGCGCATGAGCTGGTCGCGGGTGACGACCCGGCCGGCGTCGCGCACCAGCACGCGCAGCAGGTCGAACTCCTTGGCGGTCAGCTGGAGCTCCTCCTCGCCCATCCAGGCGCGGTGCGACTCGACGTCGATGCGCACGCCGTGGGTGGCGGGCGGCTGGGCGGTCTCCACGGCGCCGCGCCGGAGCAGGGCCCGGACCCGGGCGAGCAGTTCGGCGAGCCGGAAGGGCTTGGTCACGTAGTCGTCGGCCCCCGCGTCCAGACCCACCACGGTGTCGACCTCGTCGGCCCGGGCGGTGAGGACGAGGATGGGGAAGCCGTGGCCCTCGGCGCGCAGCCGGCGGGCGACTTCCAGCCCGTCCATGCCCGGCAGGCCCAGGTCCAGGACGACGAGGTCGATGCCGCCCTGCAGTCCCGCGTCCAGGGCCGTTGGGCCGTCCTCCCGGACCTCGACCTCGTATCCCTCCCGGCGCAGGGCGCGGGCCAGGGGTTCCGAGATGGATGCGTCGTCCTCGGCGAGCAGTACACGCGTCATGTGGGTGATGGTAGTGCGCGGTGACCGAAACGAGAGGCCTGCCTGCACACCCCTTCCGATCTGGGCTTATGGACTACTAAGCGCCTTCGAATATGGCCGATCGGTTCCCGACTCGCCTTGTGATCCATCTCTCAAGTCCTTTCATATGGCGCGGTGTCGTGTCGTATGGTGGCGAGACGCCTGATGCAATACCTCAGGGACCTTTGTGCCGAAAAACAGCACATAGGTCTCTCTTTCTGTCCGAAACGGGACGGGACGCCTCCCCCGAGGCCCCCGGACGACCGTGACGACGGCGAATGACGGCGGTACCCAGAGGCGTGGGGCGGAAGTCCGCCCACCGGTGCCGGCCACCCCCCACCGGGCGCGGATGAGCTCACGAAGCCGAAGCGTCCCGAGCAAGCAAGGATCGACCATGGCTTCCAGCCTGACGACGTCTTCACCGAGCCCTGCTCCGGAAAAGACCGTCCTCGGCCACCCGATCGGCCTGGCCACGCTGTTCATGACCGAGATGTGGGAGCGCTTCTCCTACTACGGCATGCGTGCGCTTCTCGTCCTGTACCTGGTCTCCGGCGGCACGGACGCCGCGACGGGCAGCCAGGGCGGCGGCCTCGGCTTCACCGCGGCAACGGCCACGGCGATCTACTCCGTGTACGTGGCCATGGTCTACCTCATGGCCATGCCCGGCGGCTGGTTCGGTGACCGTGTCTGGGGCGCCCGCAAGACGGTCGCCATCGCCAGCTTCGTGATCATGGCGGGCCACGTGGCGCTCGCCGTTCCCGGCCAGCTCGCGTTCTTCGTCGGTCTGCTGCTGGTCGCCGTGGGCTCCGGTCTGCTGAAGGCCAACATCTCCACGATGGTCGGCCACCTGTACAAGGGTGTGGACGACCCGCGCCGCGACAGCGGCTTCACGATCTTCTACATCGGCATCAACGTGGGTGCCCTGCTCGCCCCGGTCGGCATCGGCATCGTCGGCGAGCGCGTGAACTGGCACCTCGGCTTCGCGCTCGCCGCCGCCGGCATGGGCATCGGCCTGCTCATCTTCCTGCTCGCGGGCCGCACCCTGAGCCCGAAGAGCAGCATCGTCCCGAACCCGCTGAGCGCCGCCGAGCGCAAGGCCGTGATCACCAAGGCCCTCGCGGCCGTGGCCGTCGTCGCCGTCTTCTACGGCGCCGTGGTCGCCGCGGACATGTTCACCATCAAGTGGGCGCTGTACCCGATCACCATCGCCGGTCTGATCATTCCGGTCGCCGTCCTGGCCCGTATCAAGCGGGACAAGGACCTGTCGCCCGTCGAGCAGACCCGGATGAGCGCCTACATCTGGTTCTTCGTGGCCGCCGCCGTCTTCTGGATGATCTACGACCAGGGCGGTTCGACGCTCTCGCTCTTCGGTGACAAGAACTCCGAGCGCGCGCTGTTCGGCTGGGAAGTCCCGACCACCATCTTCCAGTCGCTGAACCCGCTCTTCGTGGTGGCCCTGGCCCCGGTCTTCGCCGCCACGTGGGTGGCGCTGGCCCGCCGCAACCGCGAGCCCAGCACCATCGTGAAGTTCTCCGCGGCCCTGATCATCGTCGGCGCCTCGTTCTTCGTCTTCGCGATCCCGCTGAGCCAGACCGCGGGCAACGACACCAAGGTCACCATGTGGTGGCTGGTGCTCATCTTCCTGATGCACACGCTCGCCGAGCTGTGCCTCTCCCCGGTCGGCCTGTCGGTCACGACGAAGATGGCGCCGCAGAAGTACGGCTCCCAGATGATGGGCGTCTGGTTCCTCGCGGTCACCGCCGGTGACTGCATCACCGGTCTGCTCGGCCTGGCCGAGGTGCAGATGAACGGTGTCGGCGTGATCCTCTTCCAGGCGTGCGCCGCCGTCCTCGCCGGTGTCGCGATCTTCATGTACCGCAAGAAGGTCAACGCGCTGATGGGCGACATGAACTGACCCGTTCCGCTCCGGCGGAGCAACGGCCCGGCACACCGCACGGTGTGCCGGGCCGTTCCCGTGTCAGCGGGAGCCGCGCAGGCGGCGCCACGGGGTGAAGGTGAACACCGCGCCGCCGAGCAGGACCACCGTGCCGGCGACCAGGGCCAGGGCCTTGATGCCGCCCTCGTCCTCCGCGCCGGTCTCGGCGAGACCGCCCGAGGTTCCGCTGCCGCCGCTGCCGCCGGTGGAGGAGCCGGAGCCGCCCGGCTGGGCGGTGGTGTCGAGCTCCAGCGAGACGCCGCTGCTCGCCGCCTTGCAGGGCACGTTGATCGGGGTGGAGCCGGGAGCCATCGTGACGTCGATCGTCAGCCGGTCGGGGCTGAGCGTCACCTTGCCGGACTTGCCGGGGGTGTAGGTGCCGGTCATGTCGCTGAGGCTGACCGGGGCCTTGTCCGGGATCGGTTCGGCGTTGGCCGGGCCGGAGACCTTGACCGTGCCGCTGTCGGCCCCGCCGAGCTTGACGTCCATCGACGGCTTGAGGGCTCCGGCGGGCAGGGCCATGGGCGCCGCCATCGCACCCTTGGCGGTCTTGACGGTGAGGTCGTAGCCGCCGCCGTTCTTCTTGGCGTTGATCGTGACCGGGGTCTTGATGCCGCCGGGGACGACGGGCCCGCAGTCGAAGGCCACCTCGACCGCCTTGCCCGGGAAGTCGGTCTGGCCGCCTCCGCCGCCGCTGCCGCTGCCGCCCGAGGACGTGGTCGTACCGCCCGTCGTGGCGCCTCCGGTGGTCGTGCCCCCGGTGGTGGTGCCGCCCGTGGTGGTGCCGCCGGTCGTGGTGCCGCCGGTGGTCGTGCCCCCGGAGGAACCGGCCGACACGTCGATGGTGGCCCCGCCCTCGACCTCGCCGACCGGCGCGCACTTCGTCACGAACGTGCCGAAGGAGAAGGTGACGGCCACGTCGTACTTGCCGGGGGTGAGGGTGATCCTGCCGGCCTTGGTGAGCTTCAGCTTGCCCTTCATCGTGGACATCTGCATGGGCGCCTTCTTGGGGATCGGCGGGTTCTTCTTCTCCCCGACCACCTTCAGCTCGCCGCCACCGCCGCCCACGGTGATCCAGCCGGTGGGCTGGACCGAGTCCTGCGGGATGTCCATCAGGTCGGTGTTGTTCGAGGCGGGTTTGACGGTCTCCCAGGACACCTCGACCTCGTCGCCGACCTTGGCCGTGGCCGGAGCGGTGACCTTGGCGGTGGTCTCGCCCTCCACGGGTGAGCCGCCGCCGGCCGGCGGCACGCACTTGACCTTGAACGTGGTCTCGGCGGCCTGTGCGGGAGAAGCCGTGATGGCGAGGCCCGCGCCGCCGAGCAGCAGCGCGGCCACGGCCGCGCCCACCCTCCGTCGGTTCTTCACAATGGTCCCTTCGTCGTCGAACGGTTCTCAGACGGTGCGGACGTCTGCGGTGCTGTCTCCGGCGCGCTGTCCGGGGCGAACCACGGCAGGACCGCCGTGGTGGTCTCGGGGGACTCCCGGAGCACGGGGAGCCGGGCCGTCACCGCCGCCGCGCCCCCGGAGGGACCCGTGCCCCGGTGGCGTCCGGCGGCGGTCGCGGTGGCGGTGGCGGTGCGTGGCCGTACCCGGTCCACGACCGCCATGCCGATCCGGAAGAGGGCGGCCGGGACGACGACCAGGAGCAGCCCCCAGAACAGCAGGACCCCGTACGGGCGGTCGACGCCCCACGGCTGGGTGGCCACGACGGTCTCGCCGTACTTGAGGGAGATCGTGTAGTCGCCGTGGGCTCCGGCGGCGAGGGCGACGTCGAGCGCGATCTCCGCCTTGCCGCCGGGCGGGACGGTCCCCTTCCACCGGGCCTCCTCCCACACCGGGGCGAACACCCCGTGGGCGGTGCCGAGCTGGAAGACGGGGTCCTTGACCGGCGCGGAGCCCAGGTTTCCGACGGTGACCCTGAACTTCCGGGCGGGCGGGGCCCCGAACCAGGTCAGCACCCCGTCCTCGCCCTCCAGACGGACGCCGGTGAGCATCGCGAGGCGGCCCGTGCCCGATGCGGCGGGCAGCTCGGCGACCGGATGACCGGTGATCCGCAGGGGGGCCGCGACGGTGGCGCGGTCGCCGTTGACGGAGGTGACGTTGACGACGCAGGGGCAGGGCTTGGGGGGAGCGACCACGGCGAGCCGGCCGGTGAAGTGCCCGTCGTCGGCGACGGACACGGCGGCGCCGTCGGCATTGGCGCAGTCGTTGGTCCCGCCGATCATGTTCTGGCCGCAGACCAGCAGCATCACGAGCGTCCTGGGCTTCCAGCCGGTACCGGTGACGGTGACCTCGGCGCCCGGGGCGGCCTCCTGCACGGACAGCGCCGCGGCCGGTTTCCCCTCCTCCGCGGCGGCGGGGGCCGCGGACAGCAGGGCCAGGGCCAGGGCGCAGGCAGCCGACACCGCCGCCGGGAACCGGGCCGTCCCGCGGGCCCTGCCGCCGGCCGCGGCCCGCACGTTCGCTCTCACCTGGGGGCTCCCGTCAGTTCGTGTTCCGGTGCGGGGGCCGGGCCCGCGGCGGCCGGGCCCGGGGCGGGCGCGTCGTGGTCCACCGGCTCCGGCAGGCCCCGCCGGGCGCGTACGCGGCGCAGCGCCACGGCTGCCGCGGCGGCGAGGACCGGCAGGCCGAGGCCGGTCAGGGCGGCGGCCGCCCGGGGCACGAGCCAGGCCGAGGCGGTGGCGCTCCCCCCGGCACCACCGGGCGCGGTGGCCGTGACCGTCACCCGCACCCGGTCGAGGTCCGGGGCGGCGGGCCACGGCTCGGTCAGCTCGACGCGCCGGCCCGGGGGCAGGGCCTCGGCCGGGGTGCGGACGGCCGGGGCGGCCACCGCGCCGAAGGCGCCCTCGGCGCGGACGGACAGCTCCGGGGCGAGGGCCACGTTGCCGCGGTTGACCAGGGTGTACGCGAGCACCGCGGCCGCGCCCCGGCCGCGTACGGCGACGTCCTCAACGGTGAGGGCGGCCAGGGCGGGGCCGTCGACCCGCAGGTGGACCCGTACGGACGCCTCGTGGCCGGGCCCGGAGGCGATCACCGCGGCGGAGTGGTCGCCGGGCGGGGACGCGGAGGGCACGGTGACGGTGAAGGGGACCACGGCCCGGGTGCGGGGCGGGATCCGCACGGTGGCCCCGGCGCCGAAGCTGAACCAGGAGGCCGCCCCGGCGGGTGCGGTGCCGGCGGGGGCGTCGGCGCCGCGCAGGGTGACGGTCCGCTCCAGGTCGCCGGTGTTGACCAGGGCGAGGCGGTCCTCCAGGACGGTGCCGGGGGCGCCCTGGAGGTAGAAGGCGGGGCGGGCGGCGGCGGGGCGGGCCGCGCCGGCCGCGGGCTCGGCGGTCCAGCCGGGCTCGTCGGCGGCGGCGGGGCCGGCGGGCAGCACCGCCGCGGCGAGCAGGGCGAGGCACACGGGGAGCCGGGCGCGGGTGCGGGTGGGGGGCGCGGGCATGGCCGGGGTGATCCCGTTCAGGACCGGGCCCGCCGGCCGCGCCGGGTCAGCCAGAGCATGCCGGCGGCGCCGGAGAGCAGCACGGTGCCGCCGAGGGTGCCGAGGGCGAGGGCGGAGTCGGTGGGGCCCGTCTGCGGGAGGGTGTCGGGGGCGGTGGCGGCCGGGGACCCGCCACCGGCGGCGGTGACGTCCAGCTCCAGCGAGGGTCCGGGGGTGTTGCCGGGGGTGCAGGTGGTCGTGGTGCCCATCGCCTTGATGGTGAGCACGCCCGCGGTGAAGGTGACCTTGCCGCTCTTCTTCGGGGTGTAGGTGCCCGACAGGTCGGTGATCCTGATGGGGGTGTCGGCGGGCACGGCCTCGGGGTTGGACGGCCCCGAGACGGGCACGGTCGTCTTCTCGGCGCCGCCGACGAGGACGACGGCGCTGGGGCTCATGGCCCCCTTGCCGAGCTCGATGGGGCTGGAGGAGACGCCCTTCTGGAAGGACACCGTCAACTTGTAGCCGTCGCCCTCCTTGACGGCCTTGATGTCGATGGGCGAGACCGCCGACTTGTCCCCGATCGGGGTCTTGCAGTCGTAGGCGACGTCGACGACCGCGGCCCGGGCCGCGGGGGCGGCGAGCAGGACCGCCGATCCGGCGAGGGCGGAGGCCAGTGCGAGCGCGGTGGAGCGTTTCCGGTCGGACACCTTCGTCTTCCCCTCGGGCCACAGATAACTGACGACACATCAGATCGGTGGCTCAAGGTACGCCCGGGGCCTTGCGGAGGGAAGACAAAGGACAGGCCCGGATCGACGGTCCGTCAGTGGGCGCGCAGGCCCTTCTGCCACACCCCGGAGACGAGCGGGACGCCCGGCCGGTAGGCGAGGTGGACGTGGCTGGGGGCGTCGAGCAGGGCCAGGTCGGCGCGGGCCCCGGGGGTGAGGGTGCCGATGTCGGTGCGGCGCAGCGCGCGGGCGCCGCCCGCGGTGGCCGCCCACAGGGCCTCGTCGGGGGTCATCCGCATGTCGCGCACGGCGAGCGCGATGCAGAAGGGCATGGAGCTGGTGTAGGAGGAGCCCGGGTTGCAGTCCGTGGACAGGGCGACCGTGGCGCCCGCGTCGATCAGCCGGCGGGCGTCGGGCCACTGGGCGCGCGTGGAGAACTCCGCGCCCGGCAGCAGGGTGGCCACCGTGGTGTCCGCGGCCTGGACGAGGGCGTCGACGTCGGCGTCGGTGAGGTGGGTGCAGTGGTCGGCGGAGGCGGCCTCCAGCTCGACGGCGAGCTGCACGCCGGGGCCGTACGACAGCTGGTTGGCGTGGACGCGCGGGATCAGGCCGGCGGCGGCGCCGGCGGTGAGGATCGCGCGGGCCTGGTCGCCGTCGAAGGCGCCCTTCTCGCAGAAGACGTCGACCCAGCGGGCGTACGGGGCGCAGGCCGTCAGCATCTCGCCGGTGACGAGGTCGACGTAGCCGGCCGGGTCCTCGGCGAAGTCCGGGGAGACGATGTGCGCGCCGAGGTAGGTGACCTCCTCGGTGTGCGCGGCGGCGATGCGCAGGGCGCGGGCCTCGTCGGCGACGGTGAGGCCGTAGCCGGACTTCGTCTCGAAGGTGGTGGTGCCCTGGCGGCGGGCCTCGGCGAGGTGGCGGACGAGGTTCGCCTCCAGCTCGGCGTCGGAGGCGGCGCGGGTGGCGGCGACGGTGGTGCGGATGCCGCCGGCGGAGTAGGCGCGGCCCGACATGCGGGCGTTGAACTCCTGGGTGCGGTCGCCGGCGAAGACGAGGTGGGAGTGCGAGTCGACGAAGCCGGGGATGACGGCGCGGCCCTGCGCGTCGAAGCTCTCGTCGGCCGCCGGGGCCTGTGCCGTCGGGCCGACCCAGGCGATGCGGCCGCCGTCGATGACGACGGCGGCGTTCTCGATGAGGCCGAGGGGGCTGCCGTCGCCGACGGCGGGGTCGTTGGTGACGAGGCTGCCGATGTGGGTGATGGCCGTGGTGGTCACTGGGTTCCTCTCAGAGCGTGCTTGTCCCCCCACCCCGCCCTTTCTCCGTTTCCCGGGGCGGAGCCCCGGTTTCGGGAAGGGGCGGGGGGGGACGAGCCCGCCGCAGGCGGCACGGTCAGGAGCGCAGGGCTGCGATGGACTCGGACAGGGCCGTCGGGACGTCCCCGACCAGGGTGTGGTGGCCGTCGCGGACGACGTGCCGTCCGCCGACGACCGTGTGGCGGACGTCGGCGGCGGTGGCCGCGAAGACCGCCGTCTCGGCGCCGAGCCGCGGCAGCGGGCCGGCCGTGCGGACGGAGTCCAGGGCGATGGTGGTGAAGTCCGCGAGGGCGCCCGCCTCCAGGCGGCCCGCGTCGGGCAGTCCCAGCGCCGCGTGCCCGTCGCCGGTGGCGGCGGTCAGCAGGGCGTTCGCCGTCCAGTGGCCCCGGGTACGGCTGCGCAGGCGCTCGTCGAGCTCCATCGCGCGGGCCTCTTCGAGCAGGTCGATCACCGCGTGGCTGTCGCTGCCGAGGGAGAGCGGGCTGCCCGCCCGCTGCAGGCGGGTGGCCGGTCCGATGCCGTCCGCGAGGTCGCGTTCGGTGGTGGGGCACATGCAGGTGCCGGTGCCGGTGCCGCCGAGCAGCGCGATGTCCACGTCGGTCAGATGGGTGTTGTGGACGCCGGTGGTGCGCGGGCCGAGCACCCCGTGGTCGGCGAGGAGCTGCGTGGGGGTCCGGCCGTGGGCGGCCTGGCAAGCGTCGTTCTCGGCGGTCTGCTCGGAGAGGTGGACGTGCAGCGGCGCGCGGCGCTCCTCGGCCCAGCGGGCCACGGTGGCGAGCTGGTCGGCGGGCACCGCGCGGACCGAGTGGACCGCCGCGCCGATCAGCGCGTGCGGGCGGGGCTTGAGGGCGCCGACGCGTTCGGCCCAGGCCTCGGCGGTCCCGTCCGAAAAGCGCTGCTGGTGGGCGTTGGGGGCTTCCCCGAAGCCGGAGGAGAGGTAGGCGGTGTCGAGGAGGGTGATGCGGATCCCGGCCGCGGCGGCGGCCTCGATCAGGGCCTCGCCCATGGCGTTGGGGTCGGCGTAGGGGGTGCCGCCGGGCGCGTGGTGGACGTAGTGGAACTCGCCGACGTTGGTGATGCCGGCCAGCGCCATCTCGGCGTACACGGCGCGGGCGAGCGCGAAGTAGGTGTCCGGGGTGAGGTTCTGCGCGGCCCGGTACATCAGCTCGCGCCAGGTCCAGAAGGTGCCCGAGCCGACCTGGACGGCCCCGCGCAGGGCCCGGTGGAAGGCGTGGCTGTGGGCGTTGGCCAGACCGGGCAGGGTGAGGCCGCGCAGCACCTCGGCGCCCGGCGGCGGGGTCTCGGCCCCGGTGCGCAGGGCGCCGATCCGCCCGTCGTCGGTGACCTCCAGGGTCACGCCCGGCTCGACGTGGGTGCCGAGCCAGGCGTGCTCCAGCCAGTACGTCGTCAGCGACATGCCAGGCCTTCCAGTACGTCGGCGAGGGCGAGGACGCCGGCCACGCAGTCGTCCTCGGCGGCGAACTCCCGCGGTGAGTGGGAGACACCGGTCGGGTTGCGCACGAACAGCATGGCGGTCGGGACGGCCGCCGAGAGGATTCCGGCGTCGTGTCCCGCCCCGGTGCCGAGGACGGGGACGGAGCCGCCGAGGATCCGGTTCATCTCGTCGCGCAGGGCGTGCTCGAACTCGACGACCGGGGTGAAGGACTCCCGGACGATCCCGAGGTCGATGCCGTCCTGGTCGGCGCGTTCGCGGGCGGCCTTCTCGATGGCGGTGACGACCGTGTCGAGGGTGGCCTGGTCGGCGGCGCGGGAGTCGAGCCAGCCGCGCACCAGCGACGGGATGGCGTTGACCCCGTTGGGCTCGACGGAGATCTTCCCGAAGGTGGCGACGGCGCCGGCGAGGGCCGCCTCCGTGCGGGCGGCCAGCACGGTGGCCGCGTACGTCAGCATCGGGTCGCGCCGGTCCACGAGGCGGGTGGTGCCGGCGTGGTTGGCCTCGCCGCGGAAGTCGAACCGCCAGCGGCCGTGCGGCCAGATCGCGGAGGCGATGCCGACCCGGTCCCCGGACAGGTCCAGGGCGCGGCCCTGTTCGACGTGCAGCTCGACGAAGGCGCCGATGCGGCCGAGCCGTTCGGGATCGGCCCCGATCGCCTCGGGGTCGTAGCCGGCGGCCTCCATGGCCTGCGGCAGGGAGACGCCGTCGCCGTCGCGCAGGGCGTACGCCTTCTCCTTGGTCAGCTGCCCGGCGGCGAGCCGGGAGCCGACGCAGGCGAGCCCGAAGCGGGCGCCCTCCTCGTCACCGAAGTTGGTGATGGCGAGCGGCCGGGTGAACCGGACGCCCCGGCTGCGGAGTTCGTCCAGGGCCGCGAAGGAGGAGACCACGCCGAGGGGGCCGTCGAAGGCGCCGCCGTCGGGGACGGAGTCCAGGTGCGAGCCGGTGACCACGGCGTCCCCGGCGAGGGGGTCGCCGAGCCAGGCCCACTGGTTGCCGTTGCGGTCGGTCTCGTACGTGAGCCCGCGGGCCTCGGCCTGCTCCTGGAACCAGGTGCGGCAGTCGGCGTCGGCCCCGGTCCAGGCGTAGCGGCGGTAGCCGCCGGTACCGGCGTCGCGGCCGACGGGCGCGAGGTCGGCCCACATGGTGTGGAACGACGGGGCCCCGCCGGGGCCCGCGGCCGGCACGGCCGCGGGCGGGAACTCGGCCTGGCTCACGCGTCGTCGCCCTCGCGCATCGGGACGCGGACGCCGCGCTCGTCGGCGACGGTCTCGGCGATGTCGTAGCCGGCGTCGACGTGGCGGATGACGCCCATGCCGGGGTCGTTGGTGAGGACGCGGCGGATCTTCTCGCCGGCGAGCGGGGTGCCGTCGGCGACGGTGACCTGGCCCGCGTGGATGGAGCGGCCCATGCCGACGCCGCCGCCATGGTGGAGGGAGACCCAGGAGGCTCCGGAGGCGACGTTGACCATGGCGTTGAGCAGCGGCCAGTCGGCGATGGCGTCGGAGCCGTCGAGCATGGCCTCGGTCTCGCGGTACGGGGAGGCCACCGAGCCGCAGTCGAGGTGGTCGCGGCCGATCGCGAGCGGGGCGGCGAGGGTGCCGTCGGCGACCATCTCGTTGAAGCGCTCGCCGGCCTTGTCGCGCTCGCCGTAGCCGAGCCAGCAGATGCGCGCGGGCAGGCCCTGGAAGTGGACGCGCTCGCCGGCCATCTTGATCCAGCGGTGCAGGGACTCGTTCTCCGGGAAGAGCTCCAGCATCGCCTTGTCGGTCTTGTGGATGTCCGAGGCCTCGCCGGACAGGGCGGCCCAGCGGAAGGGGCCCTTGCCCTCGCAGAAGAGGGGGCGGATGTAGGCGGGGACGAAGCCGGGGAAGGCGAAGGCGCGGTCGTAGCCGGCGAGCTGGGCCTCGCCGCGGATGGAGTTGCCGTAGTCGAAGACCTCGGCGCCGGCGTCCATGAAGCCGACCATGGCCTCGACGTGCTTGGCCATGGACTCGCGGGCGCGGGTGGTGAAGCCGGCCGGGTCCTTGGCGGCGTAGGAGGCCATGTCGTCGAAGTCGACGCCGACGGGCAGGTACGCGAGCGGGTCGTGGGCCGAGGTCTGGTCGGTCACGATGTCGATCGGGGCGCCCTCGGCGAGCATCTGCGGGAGCAGCTCGGCGGCGTTGCCGAGCAGGCCGATGGAGAGCGGCCTGCGGGCGTCGCGGGCCTCGACGGCCAGCTGGAGGGCGTGGCGCAGGTCGTCGGCCTTGACGTCCAGGTAGCGGTGCTCGATGCGGCGCTCGATGGCGCGCGGGTCGACGTCGATGCAGATCGCGACGCCGTCGTTCATCGTGACGGCCAGCGGCTGGGCACCGCCCATGCCGCCGAGGCCGGCGGTGAGGGTGATGGTGCCGGCCAGGGTGCCGCCGAACTTCTTTGCGGCGACGGCGGCGAAGGTCTCGTAGGTGCCCTGGAGGATGCCCTGGGTGCCGATGTAGATCCACGAACCCGCGGTCATCTGGCCGTACATGGTCAGGCCGAGCTGCTCCAGGCGGCGGAACTCCTCCCAGTTGGCCCAGTCGCCGACGAGGTTGGAGTTGGCGAGCAGGACGCGCGGCGCCCACTCGTGGGTCTGCATGACACCGACGGGGCGGCCGGACTGCACCAGCATCGTCTCGTCCTGCTTGAGGGTCCGCAGGGTGCGGACCATCGCGTCGAAGGAGCGCCAGTCGCGGGCGGCCTTGCCGGTGCCGCCGTAGACGACGAGCTTGTCGGGGTGCTCGGCGACCTCGGGGTCCAGGTTGTTCTGGAGCATCCGCAGGGCTGCCTCCTGCTGCCATCCCAGGGTGCTGAGCTCGGTGCCTCGCGCGGCGCGTACGGGGCGGGGTCCTGACATGGCGGTGCCTCCTCCGATGTTGGTCAATCCATTCACATCCTCCCGCCCTGAATAGATTCAGTCAACAGGTGCGGGCGGACCCGTCGGGTGATGGGATGGCGGACATGGGCACCGAGGGCGCCGCCGCGCGCCGCGATCTGGCCGTACGGGCCGCCGTCGAGCAGGGGATCGTCGGCCCGGCCGACCCGGCGCCGCCGCTGGTCTGCCTGCTGGACACCGAGGGGATCCGTTCCTCGGCGGCCGCCGTCACACACGCCTTCGCGGAGGCCCTGGCGCCCGGCACGCCCGCGCTGCACACCTTCGCCGTGAAGGCCTGCCCGCTCGTCCCCGTAATGCGGCTGCTCGCGGACGCCGGGCTCGGCTGCGAGGTCGCGAGCCCCGGCGAACTGGCCCTGGCCCGGGCCGCGGGGGTGCCCGCCGACCGGATCGTCCTGGACTCCCCCGCCAAGACGGCGGTCGAGCTGCGCGAGGCCCTCGCGCTGGGCGTCGCCGTCAACGCCGACAGCCTCCAGGAGCTCCGGCGCCTCGACGGCCTCGTCCGCGCGGCCCCCACCGCCTCCCCGATCGGCGTCCGGGTCAACCCGCAGACCGGCGCGGGCTCCATCGGCGCCCTGTCCACCGCGACGTCCACCTCGAAGTTCGGGGTCGCGCTGCGCGACCCCGGCGCGCGCGAGCGGCTCGTACGGGCCTTCCTGGAGCGCCCGTGGCTGACCCGCCTGCACGTCCACTCGGGCTCGCAGGGCCTGCCCCTGCCGCTGATCGCGGAGGGCGTGCGGGAGCTGCACGCCCTGGCCGAGGAGATCAACGCGGCGGCCGGCGGCCGGCGGGTCGACACCCTCGACATCGGCGGCGGGCTGCCGGTGAACTTCGCCTCCGACGAGGAGAGCCCCACCCACGCCGCGTACGCGGCGGCCCTGCGCGAGGCGGTCCCGGCGCTCTTCGACGGCTCGTACGGGCTGGTCACCGAGTTCGGCCGGTCCCTGCTCGCCAAGCACGGCGCGGTGCTGGCCCGGGTGGAGTACACCAAGCGCAGCGGGTCCCGGCCGATCGCGCTGGCCCACGCCGGCGTCCAGGTGGCGACGCGCACCGCCTACGCGCCGGAGGCCTGGCCGGTGCGGATCCTGCCGTACGACGCGAAGGGCGCCCCGAAGACCGGCACGCCGGTGGCCCAGGACGTCGCGGGCCCGGCCTGCTTCGCGGGCGACCTGCTCGCCGCGGCCCGGGAGCTGCCGCCGCTCGACCCCGGCGACCTGGTGTGCGTACCGGACACCGGCGCGTACTTCTTCACGGCCCACTACGGCTACAACAGCCTGCCCCGGCCCGCGGTCCACGGCTTCTCGGTGACCGCGGCGGGCGGGGTGCGGTTCACGCAGGTCCGGCCGGCGCAGACCCTCGCGGAGATCGTCGCGGAGGCGGGCGGCCCGCTCCGCGACGCCCTGCTGTAGTGCCGCCCCGGGGCCGGGAGCGGGGTCAGGGAGCCGCCGGGGCGGGGTCCAGGACGGCCGCCAGGGCCGGGGCGATCCCCTCGACCAGCTCCTGCGGGGACAGCGCGACAACCGTCGGGAGCCGCAGCAGGTAGCGGGTCAGGGCCAGGCCCAGCAGCTGGGCGGAGACCAGGCCCGCCGTGCGCGCCGCCCGCTCGGGACCGAGGGCCCGCGCCAGCGCGGGCGCGACCTGCGCGGCGAACACCTCGCGCATACGGGCCGCGGCCTGTTCGTTGGTGACCGCGGAGCGCAGCAGCACCAGCAGGGCGTCGTCCGCCGGGTCGCCCTCCCAGCGGTCCACGAAGTGCCGCACGAGGGCGGCGGGGAGCTGCGCGGCGGGCACGGAGCCGAGGTCCGGCAGGCGCAGGTCCACCGCGAGGGCGGCGTCGAAGAGGCCCTCCTTGCTCCCGAAGTAGCGCATGACCATCGAGGGGTCGATCGCCGCGTCGGCGGCCACGGCCCGGATGGTCGTGCGCTCGTAGCCCTGGGCGGCGAACCGCTCCCGGGCGGCGCGCAGGATCGCGGTCCGGGTCAGGTCGGAACGTCGTGCCGTCGTCATGCCAACAAGCGTAGGCCAACAACTGTTGACATGCCAGCACGACAGGAGCACCCTGAAGTCAACAGCCGTTGGCCAACAACCGTTGACCCGTCCGGCACCGCCGTCGAGGAGGCCCGTCATGGCCGCAACGCCCACACTTCCGCCGCTCCCGCCCCGCACCGAGGTCGCCGTCGTCGGCGCCGGACCCACCGGCCTCGCCCTCGCCGTCACCCTGGCGGAGGCCGGCATCGACTTCGTCCTCCTCGACCGGCAGGCCGAGGGTGCCAACACCTCCCGCGCCGCCGTCGTCCACGCCCGCACCCTGGAGGTCCTCGACGAGCTGGACCCGAGCGGCGCCCTGTCCGCCGACCTCGTCGGCCGCGGCATCCCCGTCACCCGCTTCCGGATCCGCGACGGCGCGCGCCCGCTCGCCGCCGTGGACTTCGGCCGCCTGCCCACGGCCCACCCGTACGCGCTGATGGTCCCGCAGTACGAGACCGAGGCCGTGCTGCTGCGCCGCCTGCGCGCCCTCGGCGGCGACGTCCACCGGCCGTACGAGGTGTCCTCCGTCGTCCAGGACCCGGACGGCGTCACCGTGACCACCACCACCGGCGAGACCCTGCGCGCCTCGTACGCCGTCGGCGCCGACGGGATGCGCAGCACGGTCCGCGAGGCCGCCGGGATCGGCTTCTCGGGCAGCGCGTACGGGGAGTCCTTCGTCCTCGCCGACGTCGTCATGGACTGGGCCCCGGGCCCGGAGGAGGTCTCCCTCGCCTTCGGGGCCCGCGGACTCACCGTCATCGCCCCGCTCCCGGGCCACGCCGGCGCAGGCCGGCCCGCGGGCCGCTACCGGATCGTCGCCACCGTCGACGAGGCCCCCGCGGAGCCGGACCTCGGCTTCGTACGGCGCCTGCTGGACGAGCGCCTGGCCGGCCGGGCCGACGTGCACGAGCTTGTCTGGTCCTCGCGGTTCCGGATCCACCACCGGGTCGCCGACCGCTACCGTGCCGGGCGGCTGCTGATCGCCGGGGACGCCGCCCACGTGCACAGCCCCGCGGGCGGGCAGGGCATGAACACCGGCATCCAGGACGGCTACGCCCTCGGCCGCGCCCTGGCCCGCGGGGAGCTGGACGGCTACGAGGCCGGGCGCCGTCCCGTGGCCCTGCGCGTGGTGGCGTTCACCCACCGGATGACCCGCATCGCGACCACCCGCAACCCGGTCCTGCGCGCCCTGCGCAACACCCTGCTCCCGCTGCTCGCCCGGATCCCCGGGCGCAACGACCGCCTCGCGCGCGAGCTGGCCGAGCTGGACTACCGCTGACCCGCCGCCGGCCTGCCGCCGACGGGCACGCCGTTACTCCACGAACAGTCCGCGCGCCGCCGCCCGCGCGTCGAAGTCCTCCAGGCGGGCCTGCGCGTCGGGCAGCGCGTCGGCCATCGACTCCAGCAGCACCCGGCCCAGCAGCATCGGGGCGCACGCCGTGTCGAAGGCCAGCCCGGTGCCGACGGGCGCCGGGATCAGCAGGTCGGAGTGGCGGGCGACCGGCGCGAACGCCGAGTCGGCGACGGTGATCACGGTCAGGCCGGCCTTGCGCGCGCGCTCCAGGGTGTCCACGACCTCGCGCGGGTGCCGGGGCAGCGCGAAGCACAGCAGCGCCGTGGCGCCCTCGTACAGCGCGGCGTCGATGCGGTCCTCCATCATCGAGCCGCCCTCGTCCAGGAGCCGGACGTCCGGGTGGACCTTGGCCGCGAAGTACGCGAACCCGCGCGCCTGCGAGGACGCCGCCCGCAGCCCGAGCACCGGCAGCGGCTTCGAGGCGGCGAGCAGCCGGCCGGCCTCCTCGACGGGCGCGGGGTCGGCGAGCATCTCGGCCAGCCGACGCAGGTTCTCGATCTCGCCGAGCACGGCCTGCTGGTACTCGTTGTACGAGTCCTCCCGAGGCGTTTCGGCCCGCTCGGCCGGAGCCACCTCCCGCAGGTGCCTGCGCAGCGCGGGATAGCCGTCGAAGCCGAGCGCGACGGCGAAGCGGGTCACGGACGGCTGGCTCACCCCGGCCAGCTCGGCGAGCTCGACGCTCGACAGGAACGGCACCTCCGCCGCTCCGCGCACCATGCAGTGCGCGATCCGCCGCTGGGTCGGCGTCAGCCGGTGCCCTTCGAACAGCGCCTGGAGCCGCGCGGCCGGGCTGTCGCTCATGCCGTCCCCCTCAGTCCCGGTGGATTATTCAGTCACGGAGCACTCTGCATGCGGTTATGCAGCGGGGCAAGCCGGTGCCCGCGATGCGGATGCGGAGGGACGGACAGCGCGGAGAGGGGGGACAGCACCAGTGCCGGGGGCGGCTGCGGTTCCTACGGTGGGGACATGGACGCCCACACCCAAGAGCTGAAGAAGGAACTCGACGCGACGCTGAAGGCCCGGCGGGAGCTGGGCCCGGAGTACGAGGCCGCGCTGGTGGACTCGTTCGTCGAGAAGGTCGACACCCAGGTCCGCAGGCGCCTGGCGGAGCAGCGCCTCGCCGAGGTGCGCGGACCGGCGCCCGGCGACGCGGGGGCGGAGGGGAACTTCGGCGAGCGCTTCGGCTTCGCGATCATCGCCCTGGTCCTGTCGATCCCGCTGACGGCGGTCGCCGCCGTGCAGACGGGGTTCAAGGGGCTGGTGGTCGCGTGGGCGGGCATCGTGGGCGTCAACCTCGTCCACGCCGCCCGGCTGCGGCGCCCCCGGCCCGACTCCCCGTCCTGAGACGCCCGGGAGGCGAACCGAGCCCGAAAAGGACTGGGCGGAGACCGCCGCACCCTCGCCTTGCGGCGAGGGGCGGGACGACGGCGGTCTCCGCGGAGGACACGGCCGGGTCAGGGCCGTCCGCGTCCGTGGCGTGCGTGCGGTCCGGGAGCCGCTCCGGACCGCCCGTACGCCGTCGGTGGTGCCGGCCGGGTCCCGGTCTCCCGGATTCCCTGCCGACGACCACCACTGTGCCGTAGCCGTGTTAAGGCCGTGCTGCTGTCACGTGTCCGGCCCGTACCGTTTGCGCGACGACCGTGCGCGGCCCCTCCCGGTTACTTCGAGGTCTTGGCCAGGAACGCGAGGAGGTCCTGGCGGCTGACGACGCCGGTGGGCTTGCCCTCGACCAGGACGATCGCGGCGTCGGCCTCACCGAGCACGGACATGAGCTCGGAGACGGGCTCACCGGAGCCGACCTGCGGCAGCGGGGAGCTCATGTGCTTCTCCAGCGGGTCGGTCAGGGAGGCCCGCTGCGCGAAGAGGGCCGCGAGCAGCTCCTTCTCGACGACGGAGCCGATGACCTCGGCGGCCATGACGTCGGGGTGGCCGGCGCCGGGCTTGACGATCGGCATCTGGGAGACGCCGTACTCGCGCAGGACCTCGATGGCCTGGCCGACGGTCTCCTCGGGGTGCATGTGGACGAGGGAGGGGATGCCGCCCTCCTTGTCGTTCAGCACGTCGCCGATGCGGGCGGCCGGTCCGGCCTCCTCGAGGAAGCCGTGTCCGGCCATCCACTCGTCGCTGAAGATCTTGCTCATGTAGCCGCGGCCGCTGTCGGGCAGCAGGACGACGACCACGTCGTCCGGGCCGAGGCCCTCGGCGGCCTTGAGCGCGGCCACGACGGCCATGCCGCAGGAACCGCCGACGAGGAGGCCCTCCTCCTTCGCCAGGCGGCGGGTCATCTGGAAGGAGTCCTTGTCGGACACCGCGATGATCTCGTCGGTGACGTTCGGGTCGTAGGCGGTCGGCCAGAAGTCCTCGCCGACACCCTCGACGAGGTAGGGGCGGCCGGAGCCGCCGGAGTAGACCGAGCCCTCGGGGTCGGCGCCGATGACCTTGACCTTCCCGCCGCTGACCTCCTTGAGGTAGTTGCCGGTACCGGAAATGGTGCCGCCGGTGCCGACGCCCGCGACGAAGTGGGTGATCTTCCCCTCCGTCTGCTCCCACAGCTCCGGACCGGTGGTCTCGTAGTGCGAACGGGGGTTGTTCGGGTTGCTGTACTGGTCGGGCTTCCAGGCACCGGGGGTCTCACGCACGAGGCGGTCGGACACGTTGTAGTACGAGTCCGGGTGCTCGGGGTCGACGGCGGTCGGGCAGACGACCACGTCGGCGCCGTACGCGCGCAGCACGTTGATCTTGTCCATGGACACCTTGTCAGGGCAGACGAAGATGCACTTGTAGCCCTTCTGCTGGGCCACGATGGCGAGTCCGACACCGGTGTTGCCGCTGGTCGGCTCCACGATGGTGCCGCCGGGCTTGAGGGCTCCGCTCTGTTCGGCGGCCTCGATCATCCGTACGGCGATCCGGTCCTTCACGGATCCACCGGGATTGAAGTACTCGACCTTCGCAAGGACGGTGGCCTGGAGGCCTTCGGTCACACGGTTGAGCTTCACCAGCGGGGTGTTGCCGACGAGGCTGATCATCGAGTCGTGGAATTGCACCATGTTCTCCAAGGAGGGGACCCCCACGGGTTCTCCGGGAGGTCCGGCCAGGGTATGCGGAAAGGGATTGACCGACCGCTCGTACGGGGCAGGTAGGGGTCAATGAGGCGCGAGGAGGTGGCCTGAAGGATGTCCAGGGCGAGAACGGCCCGCCGGATCGCGGCGGGTGCGGCGTACGGCGGGGGCGGCCTCGGGCTGGTCGGAGCCGCCGCCGTGGGCCTGGTGCTGGCGGAGGTCCAGTTCGCCAAGCGGACGGTGGGCTCGGGGCTGCCGGACCCGCCGCGGGCCGACGGACTGTACGGGAGCGAGTTCGGCGGGCCGGAGCTGAGCCCGGGGCCGATGCGGCTGGGCATGCTGGGCGATTCCACGGCCGCGGGACTGGGGGTGCGGCGGGCCCGGCAGACTCCGGCGGCGCTGCTGGCCTCGGGGCTGGCGGCGGTGGCGGAGCGGCCGGTGTGGCTGCGCAACGTGGCCCTGTCGGGCGCCATGTCGGACGATCTGGACCGGCAGGTGGGCCTGCTGCTGGACGGGGACGCCCCGCCCCCGGACGTCTGCGTGATCATGATCGGCGCCAACGACGTGACGCGCCGGATGCCGCCGACCCAGTCGGTGCGGCTGCTCACGGCGGCCGTGCGGCGGCTGCGGATGGCCGGTTCGGAGGTGGTCGTGGGGACCTGCCCGGACCTCGGCACCATCGAGCCGGTGTACCAGCCGCTGCGCTGGCTGGCGCGGCGCGTCTCGCGGCAGCTGGCGGCCGCGCAGACCATAGGGGTGGTCGCGCTGGGCGCCCGTACGGTCTCCATGGGGGACCTGCTGGGGCCGGAGTTCGCGGCGAATCCGCGCGAGATGTTCGGCCCGGACTTCTACCACCCGTCGGCGGAGGGCTACGCGACCGCCGCGATGGCCGTGCTGCCGACGCTGTGCGCGGCGCTGGGGCTGTGGCCCGAGTCGGACCGGCTGGACGTGTCCCGGGACGAGGACATGCTGCCGGTGGCGAAGGCCGCGTCGGCCGCCGCGGGCCAGGCGGGCACGGAGGTCACGGCGGTCCGCGGTCCGTGGGTGCTGCTCAAGCACCGCCGGCGGCGGCGGGTGCCCGCGACGGATCCGGCCCGGCCGGCCGGCACCCCCGAGGCCCCGGTGCCGTGAGGCGCCCTGCGATCGTCGCAGGGGCCGCCGGAGTGCGGCCGGTGTCACACGCCCCTGCCGGTGACCTGGACCGTACGGGGCGGTAACTTCGCATGCGGTCCCGCACAGAGCCGCAACACACCCTTGGAGCCCCGATGCCCGAAGCAGTCATCGTTTCCACCGCCCGCTCGCCCATCGGGCGCGCCTTCAAGGGGTCCCTCAAGGACGTCCGCCCGGACGACCTGACCGCGACGATCATCCAGGCGGCGCTCGCGAAGGTCCCCGGGCTGGACCCGCGCGACATCGACGACCTGATGCTGGGCTGCGGCCTGCCGGGCGGCGAGCAGGGCCACAACCTGGCCCGCATCGTGGCGGTGCAGATGGGCATGGACTTCCTGCCGGGCGCCACCATCACCCGCTACTGCTCCTCCTCGCTGCAGACCTCCCGGATGGCGCTGCACGCCATCAAGGCGGGCGAGGGCGACGTGTTCATCTCCGCGGGCGTCGAGATGGTCTCCCGTTCGGTGAAGGGCTCCTCGGACGGCATGCCGGACACCCACAACCCGCTCTTCGGCGACGCGGAGGCCCGTACGGCCGCCGTGGCCCAGAGCGAGGGCTCGGCGTGGCACGACCCGCGCGAGGACGGCCTGATCCCCGACGCGTACATCGCGATGGGCCAGACCGCCGAGAACCTGGCCCGCCTGAAGGGCGTGACCCGCCAGGACATGGACGAGTTCGGCGTCCGCTCGCAGAACCTGGCCGAGGAAGCCATCAAGAACGGCTTCTGGGCCCGCGAGATCACCCCGGTCACCACCCCGGACGGCACGGTCGTCTCCACCGACGACGGCCCGCGCGCGGGCGTCACCCTGGAGGGCGTGCAGGGCCTCAAGCCGGTCTTCCGCCCCGACGGCCTGGTGACCGCGGGCAACTGCTGCCCGCTGAACGACGGCGCGGCCGCGCTGGTCATCATGAGCGACACCAAGGCGCGGGAGCTGGGCCTGACCCCGCTGGCCCGGATCGTCTCCACCGGTGTCACGGGCCTCTCCCCCGAGATCATGGGCCTGGGTCCGGTCAAGGCGTCGAAGCAGGCGCTGAAGCGGGCCGGCCTGACGGTCGGCGACATCGACCTGTTCGAGATCAACGAGGCCTTCGCGGCGCAGGTCATCCCGTCGTACCGCGACCTGGAGATCCCCCTCGACAAGCTGAACGTCAACGGCGGAGCCATCGCCGTGGGTCACCCCTTCGGGATGACCGGCGCACGCCTCACCGGCACCCTGATCAACAGCCTGCAGTTCCACGACAAGCAGTTCGGTCTGGAGACCATGTGCGTGGGCGGCGGCCAGGGCATGGCGATGGTGATCGAGCGGCTGAGCTGAGCCGTAGCGGAGGGTAGGGGTCGTGCGAGGGACGAGCGCGGCACCTGCCCGCAGCGGTGGCGAAGCCGAGCCGTCATCGTGGCGGAGGGTAGGGGTTTCGTGACCCGATCAAGAAGCGGGGCAGGCGCCCCAAGGACCCACGCCCCGTACTGACATGGGTTCTAATCACGCCGCCGCCGACCTGTGACCGAAAATCCCCCAGGATGTGACCTACGTCCTGGGGGATCGGTGTTTACCCAGGTCAGCGAGGGACAGAACCGTTCCGGTGTGACGAAAGCCCTGTCCATTTCGTGACGTAATGCACTGCACGCCATTCCCAGGCCGGGACACTCTGATGTAGGAAGTCGGGGGATCGAATCACCTCAGGAGTTAGTCAGTGAGCGCCATGTCTCTTGCCCTGCTGCTGACCACGGCCGCTGCCACGGCCGTGGGCGCTGCTGCTCTGCACGCCGTCCACGGTCTGCGCAAGCAGGTCGCCGCCCTGCGCTGCGAGCTGACGGCACCGGTCCACCCCCGCGGTGCGACCGTCCCGCACGCCCGCAACGCCGTGCAGTCCCCCGCCGCCGAGATACGGGCCGCCGTGGCCGAGGCGCTCGCCGAGGAGCGCGAGCGCGAGCTGGCCGAGGCGCGGGCCTTCTGGGCCGCGCAGGAGGCCCGCGACGCCGCGGACGCCCCCTCGCTGCTGGGCGGCCTGCCCGGACTCGGCGAGGACAGCCCGGTCTTCCTGCCCCGGCAGGCGGACCTGGTGGGCCTGGAGCCCGTCCTGGGCGAGGAGGTCCTCGACGACCTCCCCGGCTACCCGGAGGATTCGGCCGAGCTGGCCGCCGCCCGTCGGCGCCACCCCTCGCACCCCGACTTCGTGCCGGTGCAGGCCGCACACCCCGGCGCCGACCACGAGCGCACGGTGAACCGCCTGGAGGAGCTCGCGGAGGCCCGTACGGCCCTCGCGGACGTCCGTCCCGGCCCGCTGGGCACGCTCGACGTGTACGTCTTCACGGACGGCACGACGCTGTGCATGACCCCGGGGCACCGGGAGACCGCGGAGCGGCTCGCCGAGGCCCTGCGTTCGGGCACCGCGCCGGTCCTGCTGGGCGGCTCGGGCATCTCCGGCGCCTACGCGCTGACCTTCTCCTGCGGGGACTCCGAGGACCCCGACAGCAACGTCTACATCCTCGCGGACCGCGTCATCGCATCGCTCTGATCTCGGCCCGCTCCACCAGCCGTACGGCCTCGTCCAGCATCTCGGACGGGGCCGTCGCCGCGTCCGGGGCGGGCCCCGCGGCGCGCAGCGCCTCGGCGAGGTCCAGGCCGGCCACGGACACCTGGTCGCCGACAACGAACACACCGGCGTCCGGGATCTCCCGCGGCGCCCCCGCGGGATCCTCCAGTGCCTGGGCCCGTACGGACAGCTCGCGGGCCAGCTCCAGCCCCGCGGCGGCGGCTCCCTGCCGCAGACGGCTCTGGGGGGCGGCGCGCAGCCGGTCGGCGAATCGTTCCACGGCGGCGCTCAGGGGCGAGGTATCCAGCACCCGGCCGACCTTACGCGGCGCCCGGGCGCCATTGCCAACGGGCGAACTCTCCGGCACGGTGGCGTGAAGAGGACAGCACGGCCAAACCTCCGGAGGCGCCCATGTCCGTAGAGTTCTCCGAGCAGACCCACCGCAACATGATCGACAGAATCCCCCAGACCACCGGTCGTGATCTCACCGACTGGCTCCGCACCGTCGACGACGGCCCCTCCCTCGTCCGGTTCGAGGAGAAGGTCAGCTGGCTGCGCGGCGCGCACGAGCTGTCGTACGGCCAGGCCAAGGCGATCATTCACGAGTACGACCTGCGCAGAGCCGCCCGCAGGTTCGGCTGACCCCTCCCCCCGTGGCCGCACCCCGGGATGCGGGAAGGCCCCGCGAGCGGTGAGCTCGCGGGGCCTTCCCGTGCTGTGGACCGGCGGTGCGCCGGACCGGCGACGGGCCCGGAGGGCCCGCCGGTCCGGCTAGTCGTCGCCCGAGAGGATCTGGAAGATGCGCAGCATCTCGATGTAGATCCACACCAGGGTCATGGTGAGGGCGAAGGCCGCCAGCCACGACTCCTCACGGGGGGCGCCGTAGGTGATGCCGTCCTCGACCTGCTTGAAGTCCAGGGCGAGGAAGCAGGCGCCGAGGATGACGCCGATGGCACCGAACAGCAGGCCGAGGCCGCCGCTGCGGAAGCCGAGGCCGTCACCGCCGCCGAAGACCGCGAACAGCGTGTTCGCGAGCATGAGGAGGATGAAGCCCAGGGCCGCGGCCATCACGAAGCCGTAGAAGCGGCGGGTGACGCGGATCCAGCGCATCTTGTACGCGAAGAGCACGGCGGCGAAGACGCACATCGTGCCCAGGACGGCCTGGATGACGACGCCGGCACCGAAGTAGGTGCTGGTGGCGGCGCTGATGACACCGAGGAAGACGCCCTCGAAGGCCGCGTACGCCAGGATGAGGCCCGGGGAGGCCTTGGCCTTGAACGACTGGATGATCGCGAAGACGAACGCCACGAGCATGGCGCCGATGCCGATGCCGTACGACATACCCAGGTTTTCCGGGTCGACGGGCAGCAGCACCCACGAGAGGGTCGCCGTCACGAAGAGCACGCCGAGCGTCATGGCCGTGCGGCTCACGACGTCGTCGATGGTCATCGCGTTGGTGCGCGCCGGCGCCTGTGGCATACCCGTGGCCGGGTCTGTCGCGTACGGGTTGGTCGCGTACGGGTTGGTCCCGGCCTGCTGGTGCTGCTGCTGGGCGTCGAAGCCCGCGTAGCCACCGTTGTCGCGGCTGAACCCCCGTCGCGAGAAGACCGGGTTACTGCTCCTCATCTCACTCCTCCGTGGCCACCGTGCGCGGCCTTGCATCAAGAGTAATGCGCTCGCAAAGAAAGCACCCTACTGCTGGAGGAGGATCTTAGGAGAAGGCATGGCGAAGCGCAGGGGATAAAGGGGGCACCCTGAGCGAGAGCCGCGGAGTGCCCGGAGCCGGACTTGAACCCGACCCGTTGACGCCTCTGACCTGGCCGTATGCGATGACCTGCGCGAACCGTCCCGTCCTGGCCCGTCTCGCCCCGCCCGGCCCCGCCTCGGCCCGCCGCCGTGTTCCCTGGGGAACACGGGCGGGAACACGGAGTCAGCTGGCCTTGCGGCCCGCAACGCCGGGTGGCAGCCGCTCGCCCAGCCGCCGGAGGACCTCCTCCTGCACCCGCGGGGGCAGGCCGTCGAGGATCGTCAGGATGGCGTCCACCTGGGGGTCGGAGGCCGGCGCCGAACCCTCGGCCGAGCCCTGCGCGGACGGCTCGGGCACGGCTTCGGGGGTGCCCCCGGTCTCGGCGACCTCGAACCCGCCCACCGCCCACCGCAGCGCCCGCTCGAGGCCCCGGCGGGTCAGGTCACTGCCGGCCTGCTCACCCCGCCGGATCGCCCGGAGGGTCTCGTAGGAGATGCCCGCGGTCTCCGCCACCTGACGCCAGGTGAGGCCGAGGGCCTGCCTCTGCCTGTCCATAGCGCCATCGAGCCCCGACTGCGGCATCCCCTACACCCTTCCACCCGACAGATTCAACGCAGATTAGCGCAGGTGCCTGCGGCCCGTATCAGTACCCGCATGGAGGCGTAGCGAATCCAGTCACACCCCGATACACAGACCTGCGCAGATCTGTTGCCACCCACAGCAGATCTGCGCTAATCTGCGTCGCATGCCACAGAAAGCAGCAGGGGCCACCAAAACCCCCCGCCTCCGCCTTGGGCGCGCGCTCCGGCGCCGGCGCCTCGAGCTGGGCCTCACTCTCGTGAAGCTCGCCGACCGCTGCGACAAGGCCGGTGTCCCGGTCGCGCACTCCCACCTCAGCAAGTTGGAACGCGGGCACTACACCCCGCGCCCCGGCCTGCGCCTGGTCCTGACCGAACTCCTGGGTCTCGACGCCGAGGTCTTCGAGACCGAAGTGCCGGAGGCAGGGGGCACGCCGTGAGCGCGCTGCCCTACAGCATCGAGCACCTGCAGAACTACAGCCTCGAGCAGACGGCCGCGATCCTCGGGTGTCTGCCGCGCTTCCTCGAGGACAACATCAAGCGGCTTCCGCACCAGAAGATCGGCGGCGCCCGGCCGGTGTTCTCGGCCGAGGACATCCTCGAGATCAAGGTCATGTTCCGCGTGCTGCCCGCCACCCCGTCGCGGGCCCCGGCTTCTCCCGCCGCTGGCACGCCGTCAATCACGCAGATCCGTCCCAAGGGCGCGCGCCGCTCGGGCTGATGCCCGCACACAGAGCGGGGCCGCTCGGGCCCTGGCCGGCCCGGATGCGACCCCTACGGCCCACCTCACACACGACAGCGAGGCAACACCATGACCGATGACAGTACCCGCACCAAGGCACGGACCGCAGCCACCGCACTCGCCAAGCTGCTCCTGCAGCTGGAGGAGTCCCCGGCCTGCGAGCCGCTGCTCACCGGCAGCATCATCTGGTCCGTCAGCGCGTTCGGCCAGATCTCCGGCCACCTCTACGAGACCGCCCGCGGGGCCGGCGCCCTCGAGGCCTTCCGGCTCCTGCTCGGCGGGGAGATCACGCCGACCTCCGACCGCTACGGCTCCGAGTTCTACTGGCACTCGATCGCCAGGATGGTCGACGGCGTGCCGGTGGAACTCCGGGCCCCCGTCGCCGCCGCATCCGTCGAGGCCCAACTGCGCAAGCGGATCGCCGAGCTCGAGGACGTCGTGGCGGGACGGGAGTCCTCCCGGTGAGCGCGGTCCTGCGGGTCCGTGCTGCTGAGGGCGTGCTCCGCGCCGCCATGGAGCAGGGGATCCGGACGCCCGAGGACCTGGCGCAGGCCCTCGAGGACTGCCGGCTGCTGCAGTCCCCGGAGACCGCGGCCGCCCGCGCGGCCCTCCGGCCGGTGACCGTCCCCGTGCACACCATCGACCCGGACGTGGCCGAGGACTCCCCTGCCGCGGACCTGGCGCTGCGGCTGCGGACGTCGCAGCCCGACGTCCTCGCGACGGACGTGCGGTCGGCGACGCACCTGCAGATCACCGTCCGCCCGCAATCGCCGGACTGCATGCGCTGGTGGCTCGGCCGGTTCGAGACGGACCCGGCGACCGGGATCCGCGAGGGAGCCGCGTACACCGTGCGCGGCCACCTCAGCTCCGTGGACGTCGAGTTGGTAATCACCGGGGACGCCGTCACCGCGTGGGCCGGGGCGGTGCCTCATGCCTCGTGAGCTGCCCTTACTGCTGTTCGCCCTGGTCTGCCTCGCTGTGTTCCTGGCGCAGCACCGTGCGTCCCGGCGGCTGGAGCGGCAGGACCCCGGGCGGTTTCCGCCCGTGCCCCTGCCGGCTACCGACTGGTCCACCCCCGCCAGCGGGCGACACCGCCGCGGCAGCGCACCGGCCACCTACGCCGCCTGCCACACCACCAGCTGCGCCCACCTCACCCGCCCCCACGCCCCTACCCCGGCCGGCCTCGAGTGCCTCGTGTGCGGCCATGTGATCTCCGGAGGACCGATGGACCAGGACCACACCGAGCACGCCGACGAGGCGGACCACCCCACCCGCGAGGAGGAGAAGGCGGCCGAGATCGCGCTCGACGTCGCCGACGAGGAGCGCAGGGCGGCCGAGGCCGAGGCCGAGGGCGTCGGCCCGGAGGGCGAGGGCGAGTGCTTCGCCGAGCTGATCGATGGGTCGTGGACGTACTGCGGGTGCGAGGACTGCACCGAGCGCGAGGCCAGAGAGGAAGGGCTCGTGTGATGGCCTGGCTGCGTACGAACCGTCGGCTGCGGTCCGAGGTCGCCTACCTCCGCGAGGAGCTGGCCAAGGCGAGGGAGCAGGAGCAGGCCCCGCTCGTCGTCACCACCGGGCCGCGCCCGGGTCCGCGTCCCGGCCCCGTGCCGTCCCCCGTGGCCCCGGCCGCGCCGGTACGGACGGCGGAGGAGGAGCGGCTGCGCGCCGAGGTCCGTGCACTGCGCGAGCTGCGCACGCTGCCCGGTGCCGCTGAGCTCGCCCGGGACCGCCGGGTGTGGCAGGAGCGGGCCGAGGCCCTGGACGAGCGGCTGCACACCGCGCAGCGGACGGCCGAGTCGCTCGACTGGGACCTGCGGATGACGACCCTGCGGGCGGTAGCCGCCGAGAAGGAGCTCGAGCGCACGGGCCGTACGGCCGAGCTGCAGGTGGGCCCGTCGTGACCGGGAACCTGCCCGCGCTGCTCGTGCTCGTCCTGCTGGCGACGGGGTGCCTGGCCTGGCTGATGGCCATGGTCTGGGCGCTCGCCGGCCTGGCCCGCGCGGTCGCCGCCGCCTGGCGGGCCGCCGTCGCGGTCGTCGCCCGCCGGCTGTGACCGACCGGCATCACCCCTGCGAGTCCCTGGCCCTTCCCCACGGACTGCAGGCGGCACGTCTCTACCCCTGCGGCTGGCGGTGCGACCGGCACTCGCCCAACGCGATGGCCGGGCGGCCCGAGACCCCGCCCGGCCCCGGCTGGCCCGCCCGCCGCACCGACACCATCCCCCTGCCAGACCCGACACCGGAGGCACCGTGTCCGTCACCGTCCCGACCCCCCTCGACGTCGCCACCCGCGCCCTGCAGCCCGCCACCGGCCTCGGCAACACCTTCCGCGCCCGATACCAGCAGGGCATCCGCACCAGCCCGATGAACCCGCACACCCGCCTCGTCGCCCTGACGCTGGCCTCGCTCGCCTCCGACACCGGGGAGATCCCCTCCGCCGCACAGCCCGGCATGTCCGGCCTCGCGGACGCCACCGGCCTGCCCCTCCGGCAGGTGGTCGTGCAGGTGCGCACCCTGCAGACCCGCGGCTGGCTGACCGGCGAATGGACCCGGCGCAACGCGGCCCGCTTCCAGCTGGCGCTGCCCCTCTACGTCAGGTCACGCCTCACCTGACCGGACCCCGACCACCGCACCACCCCGACCTAGAGAGGCAACCGTGCCGGACGAGCAGCAGCCGGAGCACCGCAGCGGAGGAGTGCCTCACGGCTTCCGTAACGCCATCTTCTGGCGGTGGACGCGCTCGATGCCTCGCCCCCTCAAGGGGGCCTTCCTCACCCTGCTCTACGCCCTTGGCGCGGCGGCCGGCACGGACGGCTGCCTGCGCTTCCACGACGGCAAGAGGATCCGCATTCAGGACATAGCCGCGGGCACCGGCTCCAACGAAAAGGACTGCCGCCGGTACCTGAACGCGGCCATCGCGGCCGGGGTCGTGGTGGTGGAAGGCGACCGCGGCCGGGGACGGCAGGCCCTCTACCGGCTCTTCATCTGCCTCGAACCCGACTGGACTGCAGCCCTGGCGTCCCTGGCCGAGTCGCAGCCCAAGCCCCGCAAGACGCCCCGCAGTCCGGCGCCCTGGCAGGACGCCGAGAACGGGTCCCCGACACCCGAACCCCAGGCGGCGGGTTCGGGTGACCGACACCCGAACCCGGACGCCGAGAGTTCGGGTGACCGACACCCGACCGAGTTCGGGTCCCGGACACCCGAACGGTTCGGGTGTCCGACACCCGAACAACCCAGGGTTACCCAGGTACTACCCCAGGAAGTGGCTGATGTCGGTGGGGACCTGACCCCTGGGGGCGCTCCGGAGGACTTCCGCGAACCGCCCGACGACGAGGCTCCGCCCGAGGACGACGACGCCCCGCCCGAGGACGACCCCTTCGACGTCGACCCGGAACCGCCCGGCCCGCCGCAGCTGACCCTCACCACCCAGGAGAAGCGCGACGCCCGGGCCGCGCAGGTCAAGGCGAAAAGCGCCAGCAACCAGGGGCAGATGCCGCTCCTGCTGTCGGTGCGCGACCCCGAACACGTGGCCACGATCGCCGAACTGCGCTCCGCCGCCGAGAACGACCCCGAGGCCGTACGGCGGGCGATCCGCTCTCTCGGCCGGGCCGAGGCCATCCGGGTCTACGGCTGGCGCCTCGTCTCCCCGCACATCCGCAACGACCCCGACTCCGACACCGCCTGAGAGGCCCCGCCATGACGACCGTCCTCGCCCCGCCCGACCTGTACGAGGAGTGGCCCACCCCCGCCCCGACCCGGCTCAAGCCGGAGGCGCCCGCCCCGGCCGCCGCGGCCGCCGCCGAGGCCCTCGCCGAGGACGGCCTCCACGTCCACCTCGTCTCGGGCGACGTGCAGTGCCTCACCCACGACTGCCTCGCCCTCCCCGGCACCTGAGAGAGGAGCCCCTGATGCTCAGCGACCACGACGTCGTCGGCTGCACCAGCTGCGGCCAGCGGATCCGGTGGACCATCACCGCCGCCGGCCGCCGCCAGGCCGTCAACGCTGCGCCCAACCCCCTCGGCAACCTCGCGATCTACCGCGACAGCGTCGGCACCCTGCGGTCCCGGGGCCTGAACTCCGAGCGCCCGAACGTCGAGTCGTACGAGTGGCAGGGCATGCCGCACGCCGCGACCTGCACGGCGCCGCCCCGGCCCGGGCGCAGCGGCCGCGGTGCGCCCCGGGAGCGGTCCGGCGTACGGCCGGTGCGCTGGCAGGGGTGGACCCGGTGACCCGGCAGTCCGGCCTCGTGGCGGACGCGGTGGCCGCGGTCATCGCGGCGGCCGTGCAGCGCGAGCTCCTGGCGCTCGGCGTGGACCTGCCCGAGCGGGTCGCCGCCCTCGTCGGGGCGCAGGCCGTCGCCGACGTCCGCAACGAGGGCTGGCACATCTCCCCACCGATCACCGCGGCCGAGGGCCGCCCGTCCCCGAAGGACCCCGAATGATCATCAACCTGACCGGCGAGACCGTCCGCGTGTACGGGCCGGACGCCCCCGACGTCATCGCCGACGACGCCCTCGACACCAGGTGCACCGTATTCGCCGCCGAAGTTCCGCCGGCCTACATCAACCTCGACGTCCTGCGCGCCGGGCCGCGCACCTTCCACGGCGGCCGCCCCGTCCAGACCTACCTGGTGCGGCACATCGTCTGCGACCTGCCGGCCAGCCGCCCGGACACCTACCTCCTCGTCGACGCCGCCGTCGGCCTGGCCTCCCGCGGCCGGTCCGACCTCCTCATCGGGTTCGACTCCGTCCACGACGCTGCCGGGGCCCTCGTCGGCTACCGCCACATTGTCAGCCCCTGCTGACCCACCCGCGCACCCGAAGGACTGCCATGAGAGTCTCCGCCGCCGTCGTGATGCAGCTGCACCGCGACGGGTACAGCGACCAGCGGATCGCCGACCAGACCGGCGCCACCCTGGCCGACGTCACCGCCATCATCGACACCCACAAGACCCTCGTCGCCCGCGGCACCATCCCGCAGCCCGAGGCACCGCCGGCCGTACCGAACGCGGTCGCGCTCCTCGCCTGGGGCACCAACCACCACGCCGCCGCGGTCCGCCAGTACGCCGACCGTGCCCTGACCGCGCTGGAAGCCCTGCAGAGCCGCCACCAGCACGAGGCCGAGCTCCTGCGTATCACCAGCCAGGTGGACGAGCTGCAGGAGCAGCTGAACCGGCTGAAGACGCGAGAGGCCGAGCTGAAGGGCAAGGGCCGCACCACCAAGCCCCGCACGGCGCCAGCCGCCCGCGACTACAACCCGGCCGAGGTCCGGGCCTGGGCGCAGCAGGCCGGGGTGGAGTGCCCGCCGGCGGGCGTCGTGCGGCAGTCCGTGGTGGAGCAGTGGCGGGCGGCGACCGGGCGGGCCCCGCAGTGACCGGCGTGCCGGACGCCGCGCTGCTCGTCATCACCGCCGCCATCGAGGACCACCGCGTCATCACCCCGCCCGACCAGTCCACCCCGGCCGGCCTCGCCGAGTTCATCGCCGCCTACCTGATCGGCAGCGACTGGACCCTCACCGTCACCGCCCCGACCAGCCCCTGAGGAGGCCTCGTGTCCACCCTCGTCTCCAACCGCCGCTCCCGACCGCACGCCGACACCGATCCGGCCACCAACTGGGCCGAGCACGGCCTGTGCGTCCGCAAGGCCAGGGACTTCCACGCCAGCGAGGTCAGGGCTCTGGTCATCTGCGAGGCCTGCCCGGTCAGGCTGCGCTGCCTGAGCGAGGCCCTGCGTGAGGAAGGCCTCGCCGCCCCTTCGTACCGCTCGGAAATCCGCGGCGGCCTCACCGCCTTCGAGCGCGCCGTCCTCTCCGGGTGGAAGCGGCCCACGGCCCCGACCGGCGGACGGGCCTCCGGCGACATGGACAAGGCCGAAGAGCTGCTGCGCACGGGCACCCTGACCGACCTCGAGGTCGCCGACGCCACCGGTGTAAGCCGTCAGACCGTCGGCAAGCTGCGCCGCGCCCTCGGCCTGTCCTCGCCCGTCGACCTGCGGGGCGCAACCCCGCAGGAGCGCATCGCCCAACGGACTCGCCCGGGCCAGGACGGCCATCTGCTGTGGACGGGCGACGAGAGCACCGCCATCGGCGGCCGCCGAGTCAAGGGCGTCCGCCTGGCCTTCGAGGTCGGCTACGGCCGGCTCCCGGAAGGGTCGGTTAAGCGGACCTGCGACGTCTACCCGTGCGTGGCCTGGCAGCACCTCACCGACCGGCCCATGCGCGAGGCCCTCGCCGCCGCCACCCCGCCGGCGCCCGCCGTGCCCGCACCCGTCGAGTACCTGTACGAGCTGTGGGACGCCAACTGGGACGACGGCCCCCTGGGCAACTACGAGCTCCGCCGGCACCCCATCACGAAGAAGACCAACCTGCGGATCAGCTTCACGTACATGGGCAAGGCCAGCTACGTCGACCGGCAGCGCATCGAGGCCGAGGGCGAGATCTACCACCGCCGGCTGAGGCGCCTGCTGTACCTGGCGCCCCCGGAGCTCCCCGCCCGTCCGGAACCCGCCTCCCTGCAGACGCTGCGCCAGGCCATGGCCGCGGCTCACCCCGACCGGGGCGGCACCGACGCCGCGTTCATGACCGCCCACGCCGCCTACCAGCAGGCCCGCCGCCGCGCGGGCGCCTAACCCACCCAGGAGACACCGATGGTTACCGAACCCACCCTCGACACCGCCGCGGCCGCCCGCGTGCACTACGTCGACCCCCGCGTCCGGCAGCTCGCCTTCGCCGCCTGGCACCTCAAGACCGGCGGCACCTTCACCGACTGGCTGCGCCTCGGCAAGAACCACCCCGACACCCTGATCGCCGAGGCCCGCGACTGGATGCGCGCCGCCGTCGCCGCCGGAATCGCCCCGCCGCCCGCCTGACGCCTCCCGCCGGCGTCCCCCGCAGCGGGACGCCGGCCCTACAGCCCCGCAGGAGCTCTCATGTACCCCACCCTGTTCACCACCCCCGGCCTCAAGGCCTTCGCCGAGGAGCTCGACGCCGAACGCGGCCGCCAGCTCGCGAAGTGGGGCGACCAGCGCCACCGCGACGGCACCAGCATCGGCAACGCCAGCTGGGCGCAGGAAGCCCTGGCGCAGTGCCAGCACGCCGCCGACGAGGAGGCCCTCACCTGGGGTCACATCCTCTACGAGGAGTTCACCGAGGTCATGGCCGAGACCGACCCGGCCCGGCTGCGCGCCGAGCTGATCCAGGTGGCTGCGGTGTGCGCGGCCTGGGTGTCCGACCTCGACCGGCGGGAGCAGCTGATGGCCGAGCCCCCGGCCGACAGCGGTCCTCGAGGTCTGGCCGACTGCGGCACTAACTCGGCCTACAAGCGGCACGTCCGCAAGCGGGAACCGATCGACCCGGCGTGCCGCGCAGCACACGCCCGGGCAGACCGAGCGGCCCGGGGTGACTCCGGCGCGCCCGTGCAACCGATGGCGGCGCACCCCACCGAGTGGACGGCCGACCAACGGCGGGCTGCTGTCACAGTCGCCGCTCACGTACCGGCGGCCGAGGTCCGAGATGTTCTGGCGTCTCTCGGACTCCTGCCGCCGCTCGACAGGCGGCCGCAGTGAGCGCCCTCGTCACCCTCCACTGCAACACCGTGTGGACCGAGGCCGCCTGCACCGGGGCGATCACGGTCTACTGCCGGACCACCGACGAGGCCCGCACCGCCGCCCGCGCGCACGGGTGGCGTACGCCGCCTGGCGACGTCGACTACTGCCCGGGCTGCTCCGGCAGTGGATCCCGCAGTCCCGCAGCCACGGTTGCGCGGCTGCCCCGGCCCGGGAGGCCCCGGACGTGACCCTCCTCGATGTTCTCGTCGGCTGGGTCGCAGCCAGCCTCCTTGCCGGTCTCGTCCTCGCCTGCCTCGGCTACCTCGCCAACCGCGGCAAGAACCCTGAGATGTCCAGCTGCGGCTGGCCCTGCACCCTGCACCCTCCCCGTCCAGCTGAGCGGAGATCCCTCATGACCCAACCCGCCACATCGATGGTCGCCGTCGACGGCACTGACGCCCTCGCCTTCGTCATCATCCGGCCCGGCTCCACCGAGGGCGGCGTCTCCATCGAGGCCGCCGCAACCGGCATGGACAAGGCGTCCGCTGCCTACGTCCTGCGCCACGTCGCCGAGTGCTTCGAGCGGGAAGCCGTCGCCGGGAACGCCATTCGCTCCGAGGACGGGGAGCAGCAGGCATGAACCGCCCCTGCGTGTGCCGCCGCGCGGAGCTGCACGCCGACGAGACCCTGTGCCCGCGGTGCAGGGCCGCGACGGCGGGCAGGCTGCGCCGTCTGCCCCTGCTGTACCGGCTGCTGCAGCACGAGCTGCAGCCCTCGGCCGGCGGCCCGTCGTACGGGCGGGTGCGCCTCGTCGAGGCACCCCTGCCCGTTGCGGGGGACGTCCTGGCCCTGCGCGGGCCCGGCGGCATCGTCGGTGTCCTCGAGGACTGGTGGGGCGCCATGCAGGCCTCGCGGAGCGGGTCGGCGCCCGTCATCGCCGGCACGTACGAGGACCGTGCGTCGGCCGCCGCCGGGCGCCTGGCCTTCCACCTGGACTACATCGTCACGTGGGAGCAGGCCGGCCAGTTCGCGACCGAGATCCGCCAGCTCGACGAGCAGGCCCTCGCGATCGTCTGCCCGGCCGACACCCTGGAGCGCGGCACCCGCCTCGGGCCGTGCCCGGCCGCGGACCCCGACGGGGCGGTGTGCGGTGCCGTCCTGCGCCACTACCGCTCGAGCAGCGCGGTGACCTGCCCCTGGTGCGAGGTCGTCTACCCGCCGAGCTCCTGGGCGCTGCTGAAAGCGTGGATGGACCACGACCGGGAGGAGGACCAGGAGGACGCCGAGCTCCTCGCCGGATAGCCCCGACAGCAGAGCGGCCCCCGCCGGTGCGCTAACACCGCCGAGGGCCTGGCCAACCCCCTTGCCAGAACAAGGAGAGCAGCTGTGCCTGATCTTGCCACCACCCCCGACCGCCCCGCCACACCGGCCGCCCCGCGACTGCGCGTCGCCGTCGGCCGCGTCCAGCACCACCGGCACCGGACCCTGATCCTGCGCGCCACGGGCAGCACCGTGTCCGTCACCGTCCTGCCGGCGGTGACCCGATGACCGACACCTGCCGCGCCCTGCTCCTGCGCATGGCCTCCTACCTCGACAGGGCGCGCCCGGACGGCCTGATGCGGGCCGAGGGCCGCCGGATCGTCGCCGGGCAGGTCGCCGCCGAGCACTACGGGATCCGCGCCGACCTCGTCGCGGACGCAGAGGCCGAGCTCCTCGACCACGCCCCCGCGGTCACCGCCGGCATCACGCGGCACGAGTACGCCGAGCAGCTGCGCACCGCCGCCGCCTGACCCACCCTTCCCGGCCGGGCCCGCCGCCACCGCGACAGGCCCGGCCGGAAACCGCGACAGGACCGACCCATGACCGACCCGATCACTGACCCCGCAGCAGAGCGCCGCGCAGCCGTCGCGGCCCGGCGCGCACGCGTCGATGAGCTCACCCGCGACGAGTGGACCATTCGCGACATCGCCCGGGAGCTCCACGTGTCCAAGGACGTCGTGTACCGCGACAGGATCGCTCTGCGCGCGACACGAATGGCGCTGCACCGCGACAAGGCAGGTCAGGCCGCTGCAGCCATGGCCGCACTGCGCGCGGCCGTGACCGCGACACAAGCGGCCCGGCCCGCCTACCAACTCCTCGTCGACAACGAGACCGCCGCCCAGTGGCTCGCCCACCTCCGCGAGGACGCGGCCACGCTCATGGCTCTCGCGGACAGCTTCCGCGACAGCTACCCCCACCTCACCGACCCCACCGCGACACCGCCCCGCCCGACCGCGACACACGAGGGAGACCCGTCGTGAGACTCCTCCGCTGGCTGCAGCACCACTTCGAGCCCGCCGCCTACACGTTCGCCGCCGTCCTCGGCCTGGCGGTGGCCGCCGCCACACCGTTCGCCTGCCGGTAACGGACACCAGCGCGCACCGTGCGGCCCGGCCAGACTGATCACCATGGAGTACATCTCTCTGCCGCCCGGGCTGTGCACGACGACCACGGCCGCCCTCGCCTGCGGGGTGCAGCCCGCCACCGTCCGCGACTGGGTGCGCCGCGGCCTCCTCGCCCGGGTCGGGGGCACGCCCAAGAGGCCGATATACCGGCTCGACGACGTCCTCGCCGCCCACGCTGCGCCCAAGCCGTCCAGCGCCGGCCGGTGCGCGCAGAACCCCGCTTGACACGCGATCATCAGGCGGGCCACGATTTGGGCGTACAGCCATGCCCACACGCAGGCTGACCTCGACACACGGAAGGCCCCGACCACCACGGTCGGGGCCTTCCGCGTTCCCGACTCCTGCCGCCCGGAACCCGACGCCCGGGCGGCAGGGCACACCACTCCTGCAGGAGTGGGCGGGGGACGGCCGCCCGGGCCGAGGGACCCGGGCGGCACCTCGCCGACCCGTCCCCCTCGAAGGAGGCCCCGGTGGCCAGTGCGCTCTACCCCTCGTTCAAGCAGCTGCTCCTGGGCGGCGACATCGACCTGGCCGCCGACGACATCCGCGCCGTCATCGTCGACACCGCCGACTACACCTACAACGCCGGGCACGACTTCCTCGACGACGTCGCCGCCGGCGCCCGCGTGGCAGTCTCCGGCGCCCTCGCCTCGAAGACGATCACGGGCGGCGTGTTCGACGCCGCGGACGTCACGTTCACCGCGGCCACCGGCGACAGCGTCGAGGCGATCGTGCTCTACAAGCACACCGGCAGCGACGCGACGTCCCCGCTCGTCGCGTACATCGACGGCGTCAGCGTCACCCCCAACGGCGGGAACATCGTCGCCCAGTGGCACCCCAGCGGCATCTTTGCTCTGTGAGGTGACGCCGTGGCCGTAGGGCAGCTCGTCCACCTCGCAGACACCGTCACCCTCTCCTCCAGCTCCTCGGCGGCCGCCACCATCCCCAACGACGGCACCGTCGCCGCGGGGGATCTGCTGCTCGCCGCGTGCGTGATGCCCTCCGGCAGCCGGACGTTCTCCATCTCCGGCGGCGCCGGTGCCTGGACCAGCCTCGGCACCGCCATGCAGTCCGGGCACATGTCTCAGCTGTGGTGGCGCATCGCCGAGGCCGGCGACCTCGGCGCCACCATCACCGTCACCCCCAACACCGGCAACATCCGGCAGGTGCTGCTCCTCGGCCGCGTACGCGGCGCCCTGGCCTCCAACCCGGTCACCGCGGCCTCCAACACCTCGGCGGCCGCCACCACCAAGACCACGCCGTCCCTGGGCTCGGTCGGGGCGTCCAGCAGGGAGATCGGCGTCGTCTGGGACTCCCGCGGCGCCGCCACACCCCAGACCGCGGCCTGGACCGCCCCCGCGGGCCACACCCGCCGCGCGCAGGCCTTCACGACGTCCGGGTCGGGCGCCTGCAGCGCCGCGTGGGGCGACTCCGACACCACCGTGTCCGGCACGATCGGCTCCCGCGTCTGGACCGCAGACCAGTCCGCCCTCGGCTCCGCCTGGACCCTGGCCGTCGCCCCCGCCGAACAGACCGTCGACACGACCCGCATCGAGTCCACCGCGGTCCTGTACGCGCCCGCGCTCGCCCCGGGGCCCGTCACGCTCGCCCCGGCCCGCATCGAGCCGACCAACACCGTGTACGCGCCCGTCCTCGCCCCCGGACCCGTCACAGTCACCCCCGACCGCCTCGAGGCGGCCGCGGTCCTCTACGCGCCCGCGCTCGCCCCCGGCCCGGTGACGCTCGCCCCGGCCCGCATCGAGCCGACCAACACCGTGTACGCGCCCGTCCTCGACGGGTTCGACCCGGACATCACGCTCACCATCGGCGCCCCGACCTCCGCCTGGGCGGTGGCGGCGCCGGCCAGCCGCTGGGAGGTGGGTCCGCCGTGTTGATCCCTGCGAGCAGCACCGAGTACGTCAGCGTGGCCATCACCACGCACCCCGCCGGTGTCGACCTCACCGGCTCCCCGCCGCAGTTCCAGTTCCTCCCGGACCCCCAGCGCTCGAACCCCACCCTGGGCGCCTGGCTCGACGGCGAATGGGACGGGCCCGGCACCGCCCGGATCCTCGTAGGACCGGGCACTGACGCACTGCTCACCCGCGGTGACTGGCACGTCTGGCTGCGCGTCGACCCGCCGAACGACGAGCACGTCGTCCGCCGGGCCGGGACTCTCACCGTCACGTAGGTCACAGAACGGTGATACCGGCCCGTCACCGGCCGCACCGCGCGCATGATGCCCCCTCACGCCCACGTCCAGGGGGGACACATGCGCAGCACCCACGCCGTCGCGCTCGGCCTCACGCTCCTCGCCGCCACCGCCTGCAGCTCCGGCCCCGGCAAGGCCGCACCGGCACCCACCGTCACCGTCACGGTCACCGCGACCCCGGTCCTCACCCACGACCAGATCCTGAAGGCGACCGAAGAGATCCTGGCCTCCGCGTCCGCCAACTCCGCGCCCACCACGCCCAGCGGCCCGGCCACCACCATCAGCCCCGGCACCTACCTCGTCGGCGAGGACGTCAAGGCCGGCACGTACAAGACCGCCGGGCCCTCCGACAGCGCCCTGCCCAACTGCTACTGGTCCCGCAGCAAGGACTCCTCCGGCGAGCTCTCCGCGATCATCGCCAACGAGCTGCTCCCCGGCCCCGGCCGCGTCACCGTCCGCAAGGGCGAGACCTTCGAAACCAGCGGCTGCGAGGCCTGGCAGCTCACCAGCTGACCCCACACCAGGAGGCGCCCCCATGCCCGCCAACCCACGCACCGGGCGCCCCTACCGGGCCCTCTGCGCCCAGCAGAGGGCCCTACGGCTGCCCTGCTGGCTCTGCGGCCACGACATCGCCTACGAGATCACCGGCCCCGCAGCAGGCCGCCACCCCGACGCCTTCACCCTCGACCACCTCGTCCCCCTCTCCAAGGGCGGCGCCCTCCTCGACCCGGCCAACGCCCGCAGCGCACACCGCCGCTGCAACTCCGCCCGCGGCAACCGGCTCACCGTCCGTACACCCGGCACGTCGAGGAGATGGTGACCGTGACAGACCGCTACGACTGGCCGTTCCACAACGACGCCGACCGCATCGTTCACCGGTGGAGGCGGGCGGTCGCGCGAGGCAAGCCGCTCCGAGTCCTCCGGTGGAACCGCCTTGACCACCTGGGCCTCGGCTACTGGCTGCGCCACCTGCGCTACGAGCCCTGGGACTTCGCCTATGCTGCGCCCCGGCGCCTGGCCTGCCGCCTCCTGCGCCGCCACAACATCACCTGCCACGGGCGCCCCGACTGCAGACGCTTCGGCCGCCGCAGCATACGGGTGACGCTGCGGGCCGGCGAGTACGTGCTCAGCCGGGCCGACCTCGCCTACATGGACACCATGGCCCGGGCCGTGGCCCCGCTCCTCGCGCCGCTGCACGACCGGTGCTGCGGCTGCTCGGGCACCGTCTGCTGCAGCTGCGGGGAGGGCCCGTGCTCTACGTCGTGACCGGGCCCCCGGCCGCGGGCAAGAGCAGCTGGATCAAGGCCCACGCCCGGGCCCGGGACGTCGTCATCGACCTGGACCTCATGGCGCTCGCGATGGCCGGCCCCGGCGCCGACCACCACCAGCACGACCCCACCCTGCTGCGCATCGTGCACCGGGCGCGGCAGGCCGCCATCCACGAGGCAGAGCGGCACCTCGCCAGCACCGACGTCTACCTGATCCACACCATGCCGCAGGCCAAGGCCCTGGCCAGGTACAAGCGGCTCGGTGCACGCATCGTGACGGTCGACCCCGGCGAGGAGATCGTCCGGCGTCGGGTGAGGGACATGCGGCAGCCGGAGATGGAGCGCGTCGTCACTGTCTGGTACCGCCAGGCGGGGCGGCGCACCCCCCACGCCGTCACCCCGCAGGCGTCCCGCGCCTGGTGATCATGCCGAGCGGCCGCCGAAGCGCCTGGCCGCAGCCCCGGCCGCCCGCGTATGCCCAGGCCAGAGGGGGGAGCGGGTTCGAAGTTCAGCGGTGGGGCGGGCGACCCAAACGCCCTTCTGGACCTGTTTTTTGCGCGGGCCCCCCGAGCAAGATCACCCGCGACGCCAACCCCGGTTGATAGTGACCCTCCGTAACCGTCACCGTGCGTAGCGACCGGGGGTGATCATGAGCGCGCTCGACGCGGCCCGCGCGGAGATCGACCGGCTCGGCGCCGAGGACGTCGCCCCGGGCCTCGCCGCCATCGCGATCAGCCTGGCCACCGCCCTCGACGGCGACCCCGGCGCCGCCGCCACACCCGGCCTCGCCCGGGAGCTCCGCGCCACCCTCCTCGAGCTCCGCAAGCTGGCACCGCCCAAGGCCGAGGGGGACGCGCTCGATGACCTCGCTGCTCGACGTGCCAAGCGCCTCGGCGCCTGACCGGCGCGACGGCGTGCCCTCCGGGGTGCCCGACGCCCGCGGCCAGCAGCGGCCGCGGGTGTTCACCGCGCCCCCCTTCGCCTCCAGTGCAGGTCAGGAGGCCATCGAGCTGGCCGCCGTGGCCGGCCTGCACCTCGACCCGTGGCAGCAGTTCGTCCTGCACGTCGGCCTCGGGGAGAACCCGGACGGCAGCTGGGCCAGCTTCGAGACCTGCGTGAACGTCCCGAGACAGAACGGCAAGGGCGCGATCATCGAAGCCCGTTCGCTGGCCGGCCTGTTCCTCCTCGGCGAGCAGCTCATCCTGCACTCGGCGCACGAGTTCAAGACCGCGATCGAGGCGTTCCGCCGCGTCGAGTCACTCATAGTGAACACCGATGAGCTGCGCAAACGCGTCAAGCGGGTCCGGCGGACGACCGGCGAAGAGGCCATCGAGCTCCTGACTGGCCAGCGGCTGCGGTTCCTGGCCCGCAGTGGCGGCTCGGGCCGCGGTTTCACCGGGGAGGTCAACCTGATGGACGAGGCGATGATCCTCGGCGACGAGCCGATCGGCGCGCTCATGCCGACCATGGCCGCCGTCCGTAACCCTCAGTTGTGGTACTTCGGCTCCGCCGGCATCGGCGCCGCGTCCCGGCACCTGGCCCGCCTGCGGCGCCGGGCGCTGCAGGCCATGGAGACCGGCGTCCCGGATCCGTCCCTGGCCTACCTGGAGTGGTCAGTGAACCCGCACGTCAGAGAGTGCCCGACGGGCTGCACCGACCACGACGACCCGCTCAGCGTGCTCTCCGTGGCCAAGGCCAACCCGGCACTGGGCTACCGGCTCACGCCGGAGCACACCGAACGGGAGCGGCTGAGCATGAGCAGCGAGGTCTACGAGCGCGAGCGGCTCGGGGTGGGGGACTACCCGTCCGACGAGGCGGACGCCTGGTCCGTCATCGGCGAGGAGGCCTGGCGGGCGCTGGGCGACGGTACGTCGAGCATGGCGGACCCGATCGCCTTCGCCCTCGACACGACCCCTGAGAGGACGCACACCGCCATCTGCGCGGCCGGTGCGAACGGCCCGGCCAAGCACGTCGAGGTCATCGAGCACCGGCCCGGTACGGGCTGGGCGCCCGAGCGCCTGGCCGAGCTCGTCGTGAAGTGGCGGCCGTGCGCGGTCGTCATCGACGAGGGCGGCCCGGCCGGCTCCCTGGTCCCGGCCGTCAAGCGGGCCCTGAAGGACCCGGAGCTGCTGAAGGGCGCGCAGCTGACCGACGAGGAGATCGACGAGCTCCTCGTCTTCCCCAAGGTCCGGCAGATCGCCGCGGCCTGCGGACAGTTCTACGACGGCGTCGCCGAGCAGCGCATCGTGCACCTGAACCAAGCACCCCTGGCCACCGCCCTGGCGGGCGCCGACAAACGCCCCATCGGCGACGGCTGGGGCTGGGCGCGGCGCGGCGTCAGCGTCGACATCAGCCCCCTGGTTGCCGGCACCTTCGCCGTCTGGGGCCACGCCGAGCGGGCCGACGTCGAGCCGGAAGGGGCGCCGAACCTGTGGTGAGACTCGTGCTCGTCCTCGAGGTGCTGTGTACGGCTGCGCTGCTCGTCGGCGTGGCGCTGATGAGTGTCCCGGCCGCCCTGGTCCTGGGCGGCGCGCTGGGCGTCCTGGCCTGCGAGCGGGCCACTGCTGGCCGCGAGAGAGGAGGTGAGCGGTGAGGAGGAACCTGTTCGGCCTCTTCGAGCGCCGCAGTCTGGAGAGTCCGGCCGTGCCGCTGACCTCGTCCGGCCTGCTGGAGTTCCTCGGCGGCGGCGGTATGACGGATGCCGGGGTGCCGGTGACGGAGCGCAGCAGCCTGCACATGCCTGCTGTGTGGCGGGCTGTGAACGTCATCGCGGGGGTCAGCTCCGCGCTGCCGCTGCACACCTACTCGACCGGTACGCGGGAGCGCACGACGTCGCCGCTGCTGGCGGACCCGCACCCCGAGCTGACGTCGTTGGAGCTGTGGCGGCTGGCCTACGCGCACCGCGCGCTGTGGGGGAACTCCTACCAGCAGAAGATCCGCAACGGTGCCGGCCAGGTGGTGGAGCTGTGGCCGATCGGCCCGGACCGGGTCCAGGTGGATCGGGAGAAGCCGACACCGGAGGACCCGGGCGGCAAGGTGTTCTGGGTGACGGACGACTGGGGCACGGTCCACCGGAGGACGTCGCGGGACATCCTGCATATCCCCGGGCTGGGCTACGACGGGGTCACGGGCTGCTCGCCGGTCCGGCTGGCAGCCGCCGGTATCGGCCTGGCTCAGGCGGCGGAGAAGTCGGCGGCCCGCCTGTTCGGGTCGGGCAACATGATCGGCGGCGTGCTGCAGACCGAGCAGCGGCTCAACCCGGAGCAGGCCGCCGCGCTGAAGGAGCGATGGAAGGCCAAGATGGCCGGCATCCAGAACTCCCACGAGGTGGCCGTCCTGGACTCCGGCGCCTCCTTCCAGCCGGTAGCCATGCCACTCAAGGACAGCCAGTTCCTCGAGAGCCGAGAGTTCCAGGTCGTCGAGGTGGCCAGGATGTTCGGCGTCCCGCTGTTCCTGCTGATGGAGACGGCCAAGTCCACGTCGTGGGGCACCGGGCTCGAGCAGCAGGCCACGGGATGGGTCAAGTTCGACCTGAGCCCCACGTGGCTGGCCCCGACCGAGCAGCGGATAACCAAGGAACTCTTGGCCCCCGGCAAGGAGGATGCGCGGTACGCCGTGCAGGGGCTGCTCCGCGGCGACGCGGCATCCCGGGCGACGTTCTACCGGGCGATGCGGGACATCGGCGCGATGTCCTCCAACGACATCCGGCGCCTCGAGGACCTGCCGCCGATCGGCGCCGAGGGTGACATCTACCTGCAGCCGACGTACATGGCGCCGCTGGGCTCCAACCCGCTCGCCGACGAGCAGCCGCCCGACGGCGGCTCCAACACGGCCCGTGCGGCCGCCCTGATGGCGGAGGCGCACCGGCTGCTCCGGACCCCGGACACCACCGAGGAAGGCAAGGCCGATGAGAACCCTGACCCGGACGACGACTGAGGAGCGCCGCCGCCTGCCGCTGTCCACGGCAGGGTTGAGCATCCGCGCCGGCGCAGAGGGCGGCGCCGAGCGGTTCCACGGCTACGCCAGCGTCTTCAACTCCCGTACCTCCATCGGCAATCCGCTGCGGTGGGGGTTCTACGAGGAGGTCGCAGACGGCGCGTTCACCAAGACCGTCGCCGAGGGTGACGCCCGGATGCTCATTGACCACGACTCCTACTTCGTGGTCTCCCGAGTCTCCGCCGGGACCCTGGGGCTGGCGCAGGACGCCCGCGGCCTGGCCGTCGACTCCGCCCTCGACGCCGGGCTGTCGTACGTCTCCGACCTGAAGGCGAACGTCCGCAACGGCAACATCACGGGGATGAGCTTCGGGTTCCAGGTCGTCAAGGACGACTGGCAGCTCATCGACGTGGAGACCACCGACGGCGACACCGTGCAGGCCGAGCTGCGGATCCTGCGCGAGGTGAAGCTCTTCGAGGTCTCGGCCGTCACCTTCCCCGCCTACACCGACACCGAGGCCTCGCTGCGCAACGTCGCGGCGGCCCTGGCCCATCGGGGCGACCAGGACGCGATTGAGAAGCGCGCCCAGTACCGCCCCGAACTGCTGGACCTGCTGAAGTACCGCGAGCCGGGTGAGTCCACTCGCGGAACCGTACCGCCCGCCGAGCCGGCTGCCGCCACTCGACGTGAGCGCGAATCGGTAGACCGCCGCATGCGGGCCCTCGCGGCCCGCTACGGCCTTCCCGCGAACTGACCCCACCCCTGCCAGCCCGGCCCGCGCGCCGGCGCTCTGGCCTGCCCTTGAGGAGGGCCCACCCATGACCGCACAGCTCACCCGACTCGTCACCGAGCAGAACACCCTGTGGCACCGCATGCAGGAGATCCAGGCCGCCGCCGAGACCGACGGCGGCCGGGACTGGACCGCCGAGGAGCGGACCAACTGGGACGCCGCCGAGGCCCGCCTGACCGAGGTGTCCCGCGACATCGAGCGCGTCCAGCGGATGGCCTCCCTGTCGACGGTCGACCGCAGCCAGCTCATCACCACCGGCGGGGCCGGCGACGAGCGTGGCACCGAGGACGAGGCGGAGCTCTACCGCAGCGCGTTCTCCCGCTACACCCGCAACGGCATGGAGCGCATGTCCCACGAGCAGCGTGAGCTGCTGATGGGCAACTTCACCGAGGTCCGCGCGCAGTCGACCGGCTCGGACCCGGCCGGCGGGTACCTCGTCCCCGACGAGTTCCGCAACACCATGACCGAGACGATGAAGAGCTTCGGCGGCATCCTGTCGCTGGCGAACGTCATCACCACGGCGACCGGCAACGACCTGAACTGGCCGACCAACGACGACACCGCCAACGAGGGCTCGCTGCTGGCGGAGAACACCCAGATCGGCGAGCAGGACGTCACCATCGGCCGACGCACCATGAAGGCCCACACCTTCACCAGCAAGCTGGTCCGCGTCAGCCTGCAGCTGCTCAACGACTCGGCGTTCCCGCTGGAGACCTGGCTGGCCGGCAAGCTCGGCGAGCGCATCGGCCGTTCCGCCTCCGGCTACTTCGCCACCGGTACCGGCATCGACCAGCCCGAGGGCATCACGACCTACGCCACGGTCGGCAAGACCGGCGCCGGCGGCCAGACGACCTCAATCATCTACGACGACCTCGTCGACCTCGAGCACTCCGTCGACCCGGCCTACCGGTCGCAGGGCCGGTACCTGATGAACGACGCGATGCTGAAGGTGATCCGGAAGCTGAAGGACTCCCAGAACCGTCCGCTCTGGGTGCCGGTCCCGGCGCCCGGCTTCCCGTCCACCATCAACGGGTTCGAGTACACGATCGACAACAAGATGCCGGTCCCGGCCGCGTCCGCCAAGTCGATCATCTTCGGTGACATCAAGGCGGGCTACATCATCCGCCAGGTCCAGGGCGTGCAGATGATGCGCCTGGCCGAGCGGTACGCCGACTACCTGCAGGTCGGGTTCTTCGGGTTCGCCCGCCTCGACGCCCAGGTCGACGACGCCTCGGCGATCCGCGCGTACCAGCACCCCGCCAGCTGATCCCGTCCCGGGCGGCACCCGCCGCCCGGGACCTCCCAGGAAGGGACTCACCCCGTGCGAGACATCTACAGCAACGTGCTGGTCAAGGCCTCTCTCAAGCCCGCGGCCCGGACGGCCACGGCGAACGGCACCAGCGTCGACCGGGCCGACGGCTCGAACGCGTCGATGTACCAGGACGCCCTCGTCGTGCTGAATGTGGGCACCGTCACCGACGGAACCCACACCATCACCATCGAGGACTCCGACGACAACTCCTCGTTCGCGACGGTGGCGGCCGGCTACCTCGAGGGGGACACCCCTCCGGCCCTGATCACCTCCAACGACGAGACGGTCTACGAGACCCGGTACACCGGCGGCAAGCGCTACGTCAGGGTCGTGACCACGGTGACCGGGTCGCCCTCGACGGGCGGCCTCTACACCGCCGAGGTCGTCCTCTCCAACCCCCGCCGCGCCGCGGTGGTGCACCCGTAGTGGCCCGCATCCGCATCCTGCAGGGCGTCTCAGGACTCGACTTCTCCTGGGTCGCCGGTGACGTGGTGGAGCTCGATGCCGACGCGGCCGCCGTATGGGCCGACGGGTACCGAGCCGAGTACGTCGACCCGTCGACCCCGGCCGCGGACGACGACCAGGGCGACGAGCACGCCGAGGACCAGGGCGCGGCCGTCGCCGAGAAGGCGGCCACCCGGTCGCGCGGAGGCGGCCGCGGCCGCCGTACGACGACCCGCTGAAAGGGGGTGGTGAGCCGTGCCGTTCGACCTCGGCGACACCGTGCGCCTGGAGGCTGCCTGCCGCAATGCGGCCGGCACCCTCACCACCGCCGCGACCGCCGTGGTGACGATCACCCTGCCGGACGGCACAGCCGTCACCCCGGCAGTCGCGCCCCCTGCCTCGGCGGGTGAGTACCTCGTCGACTACCCCACCGTCCAGCCCGGACGGCACTCGGTGCGCTGGCTCTTCACCGGCCCGGGCTCCGCGTACACCGATTCCTTCGACGTCCGCGAGGCCGTCCCGGCGTACATCCTCAGCCTGGCCGATGCGCGCCGGCACCTGCGGTACGCGCCGGGCGAGACCGGCGACGACGAGCAGATCCGCGAGTGGCTCGAGACCATCACGATCGGTGTGGAGTCCCTCGCCGGGGTCTGCTGCAGGCGCACCATCACCGAGACCCACGACCTGCCCGCGTACGGCGTGCCGACACTGGCGCTGCGCCGGACCCCGGTGCTGTCCCTGACATCACTCACCGCGGTGCACAGCGGCGGCACCTCGTACCTGCCCGCAGACCTGGACGTGGACGGCTCGACCGGGGTGGTGCGCCGCCTGGACGGCGGCCGCCTGCACGGCGTCCTGCGCGTGGTCTACGTGGCGGGCCGGACCGTGGTCCCCGCGAACCTCTCCTCGGCGGCCCGGATCATCCTGCAGCACCTGTGGCGTACGCAGTACGGGGCGTCCCGGGGGCTGTCGCAGGTGGGCGGCGGGGACGACTACCTCGTCACCGAGCCGGTCCCCGGGTTCGGCTACGCCATCCCGAACCGGGCGCTGCAGCTGCTCGAGCCGGACCGGCTCCCGCCGGGGGTGGCGTGATGGCGACCTCCCGAGCACCGGCCGCCGTGGATGCGTTCCTGGCGCTGCTGCAGGCGGCCGACGGGCTACGGCCTGTACGTGTCATCGACGGGCCGCCGACGACCAACCTGACCGGGGACTGGCTGTCCGTGGGCTGGCAGCCCGGCGGGGAGAACGCCGTGTCCCTCCGGCAGGAGTTCGCCGGGGCCGGCGCCCGTACCCGGGACGAGGACTTCACGATCCACTGCTACGCCGAGTCCCGCGCCGGCGGCACCGACGTGGGCGCCCGGCGCCGCCGGGTCTTCGAGATCGTGGGCGAGGTCGAAACGATCCTGCGCGCGAGCTCCGACCGGCCCGAGGCGCCGACCTTGAACGGCACCGTGCTGTGGGCGCATCTGACTGCCGGTGACCTCCTGCAGGGCCAGGCCGACGGCGCCCTGGCCGGCCTGGACTTCACCATCTCCTGCCGCGCCCGTATCTGACCTGCCCCCTTTGATGAGCCCGCCGCGCGCGGGCCCTCCGCCATGCCCCGAAGGAGTACGCCCATGGCCAAGGTCCGCTGGATCGGGCCCACCGAGGTGTCGGTGCCGGAGCTCGGACACCGCACCGTGCAGCCCGACGAGGTCGTCGAGGTCCCCGACGACCGCTACGACGGCTATGTCTGCCAGACCGTGAACTGGGAGCCCGTCGAGGAACCCAAGGAACCTGCCGCGCCGAGGAAGGCCGCGGCCAAGTCGACGAGGAGTGAGCGCTGATGGCGATCGGATCGGGCCTCGGCGCCCAGCTCGGAATCGTCGCCGAGTCCAGCTACGGCAGTTTCTCCGCCCCGACCCGCTTCCTGGAGTTCAGCAAGGAAAGCCTGGGCCTGAAGAAGACGACCGAGCAGTCGGCGGGCGTGGCAAACGGCCGGCTGCTGGCGCTGGCTGCCCGGCGGGTACTGACGCAGCAGGACGTCACCGGCAGCATCGACCTCGAGGTCGTCAACTCCGGCATGGGCATGCTCCTGGCTGCCCTCATGGGGAGCGCCGGCACGCCGGTGCAGCAGGCCGCCACGGCGGCGTACCTGCAGACGCACACCCTCGCCGACACCGCGGGCAAGAGCCTGGTGATCCAGAAGGGTGTCCCGCTGACGAGCGGAACCGTGACGGACAAGACGTTCCTGGGCTGCAAGGTCACCTCGGCGGAGTTTTCGTGCGAGTCCGGCGGCATGCTGAAGTCGTCGTGGGAGTTCAACGGCAGGACCTGCGACGAGGGGCAGACCCTGGCCACGGCCAGCTACCCGTCGCGGGTCCCGTTCCACTTCGCGCAGATGGCCGTCAAGCTGGGCTCCTTCGGCTCGGAGACCGCGCACGACGGCGTCCGCAAGATGAACGTGAAGATCGAGCGCCCGATGGCTCTCGACAGGTACTACGCCGGGCAGCAGGGCCTGAAGAAGGAACCCATCTCGAACGGGCTGGTGAAGATCTCCGGGACGATCGAGACGGACTACACCTCGACGACGCTCGACGATTTGCACACCTCGGACGGGTCCACCTCCCTGGTCTGGGAGTTCATCGGCCCGAACATCGCCTCGACCTACGACCAGACCTTCCGGATCGTCCTGCCCGCCATCAAGATCGACGAGGGGCCCCCGAGCATCGACGGGTTCGAGGTCGTCAAGCCCTCGTACTCCTTCACCGGGCTGTTCGACGGGACCAACCTCCCGGCGATCCACTACATGTCCACCGACACCGCGGTGTAGCGGTGACCCGCGACATCCGCATCCTGCGGACCGGCGCTCTGCTCGAGCTCTCCCGCCGGCTGCGCACGGTGAACGAAGAGACCGTCCGGGCCTCCTTCCACCGGCGCATCCGGCGGGCCGCCGAGCCGCTCCGCGACGACCTGCAGCGGACGATCCGGCACCTGCCGATCCAGAGCCAGGGCCGCCGCAGCGGCGGCCGCGGCGGGGCGTCCCCCACGACCAGGCCGCTGCGCGCGACTGTCGCCGCGGCCGTCCGCCTCTCGGTCCGCACCACCGGCAACCCCGGCGCGCGCGTCTGGATCGACCGCTCCTCCCTGCCCCCCGACCTGCGCAACATGCCCACCGTCCTGAACTCCGGCCGGATCAGGCACCCCGTGTTCGGCAACCGCAGGCGGTGGGCCACGCAGACCACCACGCCCCTGTGGTGGGAGACCACCGTCCGCCGGCATCAGCCGCGCATGGACCGCGAGGTGCACCGGGTCCTCGAGGACATCCGCCGCCGCATCACCTGAAGGAGAACCATGATCATCGTGTACCGGCCCGAGGGCGACGACGGCCCGGAGCAGCAGTTCGACATGCGCAGGGTCCGCGCCTCGGAGGCCTCGATCGTCCAGAAGGCCACGGACATGACGTGGGCGGAGATCAGGCTCGGCGTCCGGGAGGAGGACCCGACCGCGCTGCGGGGCGTCGTCTGGGTGCTGATGAAGCGCAGCAAGCCGGACCTCCGCTGGGGCGACTTCGACCCGGAGATCGAGGAGCTCCGCTGCCGGTTCGACGCGCGCGAGGTCGCCGAGTACGCCGCGGACATCGTCGGCATGCCGGAGGACAAGCAGGCGCGTTTCATCGCTGAGCTGCGGTTCTACGCGGCTGACCCGGACAGCGTGGATGCGGCCCTGGCCGAGGCTGCCGGCCCCCCAAAAGACCTGACGACGGAGACATCGACGCCCGACGACTGAGGTACATGGGGCAGTTCGCCTACCTCCTGCACCTCGGGCCGCGCGACGTCGACGACCTGACCGTCGACGAGTTCGACGAGTTCTGCAAGTGGATCGACCGGCACGAGGCCGAGGCGGCGAGGGAGGTCCCCAGTGGCTGAGCGCATGGCGTTCATCCTGGACGGCGAGGACAATCTCAGCCCGGTGTTCCGGCGCATCGGGGAGTCCGCCGACCGGTTCCACCGCCGGATCCACGAGGCGGTCGACGAGTCCGGCGGCCAGATGCGGGCGTTCACCCGCGGCGCGGACGGCCAGCTGCAGGAACTCGCCCGGACCATGGACGGCACCGGGCGGTCCGCCGCCGGCCTGGGCGGCGAGACGTCCGACGCAGCGATCGGCGTCCGCAGCCTCGGCACCGCGGCCGGCGACGCCAACACCGCGCTGTCGCAGCTGACCCGCGACAGCAACGGTAGGCTCCGCGACCTCCGCGGCCGGTTCGTCACGGCGAGCGAGGCCGCCGAGCGTTTCGGCGTCGACATCAACACGGTCGTCCCGGGCCTGAACCGGGTGTCCGGCGCGGCGTCGAGCGCGACGTCCGAGCTCGGCGCGCTCGGCGGCAAGGGCGGCGGAGGGATGGGCGGCGTCCTGGGCGGCGTCGCCGCGGTCGCCGGCATGTCCCTGCTGCCCGCGCTCGGTTCCCTGGTCCCGATGCTCCTCGGCGCAGGCACCGCCGCCATCACCATGAAGCTGGGTTTCGCCGGGGTCGGCGACGCCATGGAGGCGGCCACCAAAGGCAAAGAGGAATATCAGAAAGCGCTCAAGGCACTTTCCCCTCCGGCCCGTGAATTCACCAAGGAACTCGTCAAGACGAAGAAAGAGTTCTCGGGGCTGAGCGGCGAGATCCAGAAAGCGATGCTGCCAGGCTTCACGCAGGCCCTTCGGGAATCCGGGCCGGTCGTGAAAATTTTCGGCGCCGCGATGACCGAGCTGGGGGCCGGTTTCGGGAAGGCCGCGGCCGGCGCAGGCCGCCTGATGAAGGACGGCGGATTCCAGAAGGAGCTGCAGACCAACCTGCGCCTGGGCGGGATCTTCGTTACTGACCTGACGCGGGGGCTCGGCGGGCTGACCCGCGGGCTGCTGTCGTTCGGCGCGGCCAGTGAACCCACCCTGCGCTCCCTCTCGGGCGGCCTCTCCGGCCTGCTGGGCAAGGGGCTGCCGGGCATGTTCCAGGGCCTCGAGCGCGGAGTCGAGGGGAGCAGCAAGTTCCTGGACGGGCTCTTCGGCATGCTGAACAAGCTGCTGCCCAGCCTCGGCAGGTTCAGCGGCGAGGTAGCAAACACCTTCGGCCCGCTCCTCGGCGAGCAGATGACCCTCTTCGGCAACGGCGGCAGTCGCGCCCTGGACCTCTTCGGCGGCGCCGTCCGCACCCTCTCGCCCGCGATCAAGGATCTGACCTTCGGGCTGAAGACTGCTTGGCGGCTGGCCGCGCCCTTCGCCACCAGCTTCAAGGAGGCCGGCGGCGCGCTGCTGGGCGCGATGACGCCCGGTACCGAGGCGGTCAACCGGATGCACGGGCCGCTGCAGCGGCTCCACACCTACGTCGGCGAGAACAAGATCGGCTTGATGGAGTTCGCGCGCATCGGCGGGAACATGATGCTGACCGTCGGCGAGGGCATGATCAAGGGTCTGCCCGTCGCCCTGCAAGGTTTCCGGCTGCTGTCGACGGGAGCGCTCACCGCCCTCGACGCCATCATCTCCGGACTCGCCATGACCCTCGGGAAAATCCCCGGTTTCGGTGACGCATTCGTTGAGGCGAACCGGGATTTCGACGCGTTCAAGAACAGCTTTATCAGCGGGCTGCACACCGCCGAGGAGAAAACGTCGGCATTCTCGGCGGCCGTCGGTCCGCGTCTCGCGCAGAACCGCTTGCAGATGAACATTTCTGCGTGGGAAAGCCAGATCAGTGTCGCCAAGGGACAGCTCAATTCAGTTCCGCCGGAGAAGCGCGCCGCCCTGCAGGCGCACATCGGGCAGCTCGAGGCCAAGGTGGCCGAGGCCAAGCGGGAGCTGAGGAGCATCCCGGACGAGACGGTCTACCTGACCGTCATCAGCCGGAACCTCACCGACTCCTCGCTGAACAGGAGCAGGATCGTCGACGGCCGACTGACGCGCGCCCGCGGCGGCATCGTCCGCGGGCCCGGCACCAGCACCTCGGACAGCATCCCTGCCTGGCTGTCAGACGGCGAGTACGTCGTGAGCGCCGCCGCCGTCCAGCGGATCGGCGTCAGCAACCTCGACGCACTCAACCGCGGGAACACCGCCGTGGCGGCGGCCAGCGGTGCGGCGCCGGTCTCCCGGGCCGTGGTGCAGCAGAGCCGCGGCGGCGTCGTCTTCGCGCCGCAGATCACCGTGAACGGTGCACTCGACCCGCTGAGCGTGGCGCAGCAGCTGCGGACGATGCTCCTCGAGCTGCAGCGCAACTTCGGTCTGCCTGAAGGGGAGCTGATGGTATGACGAGGCCAGTCCTGCGGGCAGCGTTCGGGTACGCCCCGACCGCCACGTCGGTCACCTGGACCGACATCACCCCGTGGCTGAACCTGAAGTCCGGTATCCGCATCTCGCGGGGTGCGTCCGACGAGCTGTCGCAGACGCAGCCGAGCCTGATGAACCTCGTCCTCGACAACGAGGACGGCCGGTTCTCCTCAGGGCTCGCCACGTCGCCGTACTACCCGCACGTCCGGCCGAACTGCCCCATTCAGCTCGGCGTGCTGACCGGCGGGAAGAACCTGATCCAGAGCCCGACGTTCGAGAGCAACGTCACCACCGGGTGGACGGCCAGCACCAGCACGCCGCCGCTGGCCTTCGCGGCCGACGGCACCCGGGCGCACGCCGGCACCCGGTCCCTGCTCATCGACTGGCAGAACACCGGCACCGGCGGCATCGTCGAGCAGATCGTCTACGACCTGCGGATCGGGCAGACCTACACCCTGTCCGGCTGGGTATGGGTGCCGGCCGGGGACGCCGCCGTCCGGTGGAAGCTGGACACCGGCGCCCTCGGTACGGCCTCGTCCGGGACGGCGAGCTGGGTGCAGATCACGCTCACGTTCACCGCGACCTCGACGAGTCACACCGTCCAGATCACGACAGCGGCCAGTCCCCCGACTGCCGGTGACCGGGTCTGGCTCGACGACGTACAGCTGGAGAGCGGCGCCTCGGTGACGTCGCTCGACACCGTCGGCACCCGGATCCACTGGCGGTTCTACGGAATGGTCAACGGGTGGAAGCCGTCGTGGGCCGGCCTGGAACCGACGGTCGCGGTGTCGGCGACAGACCTGTTCAAGCACCTCAACAAGCAGCCGCAGCTCGGCAGCCTGCTGTCCGAGGAGATCAAGCAGGCGCGGCCGGTCATCTACTACCCGCTGACCGAGCCGTCGACCTCGAGCTCGGCGGGCGACGTCGCCGGCACGGGCGGCGGATCCCTGGTCCAGGCGCAGGTCGGCACCGGCGGGAGCGTCTCGTTCGGGCAGGACGACGGGCCGCCCGCGACCGGCACCAGCTCGGTGACGTTCGCCCCGGCCTCGGCGTCCAACGGGATCCGTCTCGACGCCGACATGGGTCCGGCCGTGACCGCTGCGACCATCAGCGACTTCATCAAGTTCGAGTGCTGGTTCAAGACGAGCACGCCGAACCGGCAGTTCTACTACTGCCGCGACGAGACGTTCCAGTACCAGATCGCCTTCACCCTGAACTCCTCCGGCTACCTCACCGTCGAGCACACCGACGTGGGCGGCACGAGGACCGTATCCGTCATCGGCTCCACCAATCTGGCCGACGGCCAGTGGCACCACATCCTCTACACCGAGTACCTCAAGGACATCTACGTCGACGGCGGCGCCCCCATCGACGTGCTCTCCCTGCCGTTCATGTACGCCCTGAAGTACTTGACCCTCGGCGGGAACGCCGGGGCGTTGTGGGAGGGATCGATTGCCCACGCGGTGATCTACAGCGGGACGGCCGTCGACAGCGCGCTTCTCGCCGCGCACTACGACGCGGGCGCGAACGGCTACTCCGGCGAGGACGCCGACGAGCGGGTGCTGCGCCTGGCCGGCTACGCCGGGATCGCTGCGGTCGACGCGGTGGGGGACTTCTCGCCCGTCGACTCACAGGGCCCCGGAGGCTCGAGCGCGCTGGAGCTGATGCGGGTCGTCGAGACCACGGAGGGCGGCAAGCTCATCAGCCACCGCGACGGGCACGCCCTGCTCTTCCAGAGCAGGACCGTCCGCTACAACGCGCCGGTCGCTGTGACCTTGGCGTTCGCAGACCTCGAGACGGACGAGGCGAGCCTGCCGACGGATGACCAGAAGCAGGTCAACCAGCTGACCGCGCGACGCCCGGGCGGCGCGACGCAGCGGGTCGTCTCGGCCGAGTCGGTCGACGCGTTCGGGCCGTACCCGAAGGACTTGACGATCATCCGTATGACCGACCTCGAGGCGGTCGACGCAGCCCACTGGATCGTCTCCCGTTACGCGGTGCCGGAACCGGAACTGCGGGACGTCCCGGTGCAGGCGTACAGCCTGCCGACGGCCACCTATCAGGCGCTCCTCGACGCGGACATCTCGTCCGTGCTGGAGATCACCGCCCTGCCCGACGAGGCGCCGGCGCCGTCGACGACGGCCGCCGTCGAGGGGTACGTCGAGTACCTCGGCCTCAACTCGCACTTGATCAACTTCCACACCTCGCGTGCTCAGATCGGCGCCGTGTGGGGGCTGGACGACCCCGCGTACAGCGTGCTCGGCACGACGACCCGGCTCGCCTACTAGGAGGCCCCGTTGAAGGACATCCGCGTGCAGCGAGCCGAAGGTTTCTACCGGCCCCCGCCGGCCATGCCGGACACCGCGTGGAATCACGTGCCGCCCGCCGAGCGGGTGTGGCGCTGGTACGAGAACACCGCGCAGCGGCGCCTGCAGCCGCCTTCCGGGGTGCTGCTCGGCGAGAAGATCTACGCCCGGATCAACCACAACAGGTGGGTTGCCGACTGCGTCTGCGGCAGCGCGCAGATCGTCACCCCGACGGACCCGCGGTTCGCCTGCCCTGAGTGCGGCTACGGCTGGGCGCAGGTGCTGTTCCCGGCCAGCCCGGACGCGGCCGAGGCGGAGGTGTCGGCGCGGGCACCGCACGAGCGGAACTGGTGGAACGACGCCGACCGGAAGGCGTGGGACCGGCCCAAGACCGATGAGCCCGAGCCGGAGAAGGAACCGGGGCGCGGGCCGGCAGACCCGCGCCCGCAGGAACCGGCACCGGAGGAACCGAAGCCGGAAGAACCTGCGCCAGGCGCCGGGCCGAAGGGAGGCCACAGCCGATGATGCTGCTCACGCCCCGCACCTGGGTGGTCGGCGAGGTCGTCACCGCCGCGATGATGAACGCGGAGATCCGCAACCAGTTCACCGCGCTCATTGCTGCCGAACCCGAGATCGTCAAGTCGGCCGACACGGGCCGGGCATCGACGACGACGCTCGCCGCCGACCCGCACCTGGCACTGAGCGTCGCAGCGAACGCGACCTACACCATCGACGGGTTCATCGACTACGACGGCGCTTTCGGCGCCGGCGGCCTGAAGGTCGACTTCACCCTGCCGCTGTCGGCGAACATGCGCTGGACCCTGCACGGCAACGTCGTCGCCGACACCACGCAGAAGGCCCAGACCAACACGACCGATCACACCGGCAGCTTGACCGTCGGCACGTACGGCACCGGCGGCCTCCACACCCACGCCCGGCTTGCAGGTCACCTGACCACCGTCAACGCCGGGACGATGGCGCTGCGCTGGGCACAGAGCTCCTCGAACGTGACGGCGACCACCGTCTACGCGAAGTCGTGGATGCGCCTGCGCCGCGTCACCTGACCCCCGTCACCCCCTCCGCCCCGCGCCGTCGGCCGGGGCGTTCCTCATGCCCTGGAGGCGCACCGTGGACCTCGTCCGCCGATCGCAGTACGGCCTGCCCGCCACCTCCCAAGCCGCCTACATCGCCAGCACCGGCGGCGTGAAGGTGCACTACCTCGGATCCGAGTACAGCTCACGCCGCCACGACCTGTGCGACGACTACGTCCGCGCGATCCGTGCCAGCCACCTCGCCAACAAGACCGAGGGCTACGTCGACATCGCCTACAGCGCAGTCGTCTGCGAGCACGGCACCGTCTACGAGGGCCGCGGACCCCACCGCCGCACCGGCGCCAACGGAACCGCAGCCCTGAACAGCAAGGACTACGCGGTGTGCGCGCTCCTCGCCAAGGCCGGCGGCGGCCTGGACACCCCGCCCGACGCCCAACTGCACGGCGTCCGCGACGCGATCGAGTGGCTCCGCTCGGAGGGCGCGGCCGGCGACTACATCGGCGGACACCGCGACGGCCACGCCACCACCTGCCCCGGCGCCCCGCTGCACGACTGGGTGAAGCGCGGCGCCCCCCGCCCCGGCGCCACTCCGCCCCCCGCCCGCCCCGTGGTGGACCTCTCCCGGCTGATCTCCGCCGCCTACGCCGACCCGCCCAAGGGCGGCACCCCGGTCAGCTACGGCGGCGTCCGGACCGTCGAGGCCGCACTCGACGCCGAGGGACTCCTCGGCGGCAACCTCGTCGACGGCCACTTCGGCACGTCAACCATCACCGCCTACCGGGCCTGGCAGAAGCGCTGCGGCTACAGCGGCGCGGACGCCGACGGCATCCCCGGCAAGTCCAGCCTGACCCGCCTGGGCCAGGCCCACGGCTTCACCGTCATCGACTGATGGGCCACCCCCGTAGCAGCCCGCCCACGGACTGGCCCGGGCTGGAGATGACCGGCGTCACCCGGCTGACCGACGACATCTACTACGGCTGGACGGACGGCGGCTGCATGCCGCTGTTCTGGCACTGGTGCGCCGCGCTGGCCGACGTCGCAGAAGAGCACACGGTCAGCGGGCGGTGGGTTGCTACGGGTACCAGCACGCACACCCTCGTCTCCCGCGACCCCCTGCACATCGAACCCTCCCTGCTGTGGTCCTGCTGCGGCCTGCACGGTTTCGTGCGCGCCGGCCAGTGGACCGGCTCCTGACAGAATTGGAGATCACCTTGTTCACTCGCGCGTTCTGGAAGGCGACCGGCGAGCGGTCCGTCCGCACCTTCGCCCAGGCCGTCATCGCCACCGTCGGCGCCGACCAGCTCGGCCTGCTCGATGTCGACTGGGGGCAGGCCACCTCCATCGGTGGACTCGCCGCGGTCGTGGCGGTCCTCACCGCCATAGCCACCTCCGGCGGTACGGAGGGTCCCGGCATCACCGAGACCGTACGGACGCCGACCGCCAGCGGTGGCCGGGGGTGACGCCCTCCGAGTCGCAGCACGTAGCGACCGAGATCGCGATGCTCCGCGGCGCCGTCGACACCGGGTTCGCCCGGGTCGACGGGTCGCTCGCGCTCCTGGTCCAGCGCTCCGACCAGACCGACAAGTCCATCGCCGACCACGAGACCCGCCTCGACAACATCGAGCGCAACCGCTGGCCCCTGCCGGCCCTGGCAGCGCTCACCGGCCTCGGCTCCCTGGGCGTCGCCCTGTACGCGCTGGTAGCCCGCTGACAACACATCGCCCCCCTCCCGGCCTTGGGCCGGGAGGGGGGCGCTTTTGTCGTGTACCGGTACCGTTCAGGTGTCGAGTCTGAACGGGAGCCAGTATGCACTCTCTACCGCACGACCACACCGGCGCGCGCATGAAGCGGTTGCGCCTCGAACGCCACCTCACTCAGAGGGCCGTGTGCGATCTCGCGCAGGTCCCGTACAGCACGTACACCAAGACGGAGCAGGGCGTCATCCCCGCGTCTCCGCATCTGATCGCGGCTTTCGCGCGGGCGCTCCGGGTCAGCGTCGCCACGGTTACCGGTCAGCCGTACGCTACCGAGCTGCGCGCGGACGAGCTGGACGTCCTGATCAGGCCGATCCGCGAGGCCCTCGACGTCTACGATCTCGGCCCCGACCCCGACATCACCCCGCGGACTCACCAGCTCCTCGCCGACGACGCCGAGGCACTGCTGGTCGCCGTCCGCGCCGGTGAGATCAAGCAGACCGCAAGCCAGCTGCCGGGCCTGCTTCAGGAGGCCACCACGGCCGCGCACGCGGCGCCCGGCCGGGACGGGTGGCTGCTGCTCGCCAGCCTCTACCGCACCGCGTACGACGTCGCGTCGAAGCTCGGCTACTACGACCTTGCCGGGCTGGCTCTGGCCCGCATGGACTGGGCAGCCGAGCGGGGCTCGGACGCAGTGGTCGGCGGGATGTACCGCTACATGCGTGCGCTGACGTACCTCCGGGACGGCGAGTACCGCACCGGTGAACGCCTCGTGCAGCTCGGCCTGCGTACGCTCGCGCAGGCCGACCCGTCCCGGGAGCGGGAAGTTGTGACCGGGCAGCTGCACCTCGGCGCTGCGGTCATGGCCGGCCGGTCGAAGGACCGCGGCCGGGCGGACGGCCACCTCGACGAGGCGGAGCGCATTGCGGCCGGCACGGGCGAGGCCGTCAATGTGCACTGGCTCGCCTTCGGCCCGACGAATGTGGCCGTGCACCGTGTGAGCGTGCTGGCCGAGCTGGACGAGTACGGACAGGCTGCGCAGGCCGGCCGCGGGGTGACAATCCCGCAGGACTGGCCGAAGTCCCGGCGCTCGCACCACTACGCCGAACTCGCGCGGGCACAAATGTGGACCGGTGATCTGGACGCCAGCTTCCAGAACTTGCTGCGCGCCCGGAAATCGGCGCCGCAGCAGGCCCGCTACCACCAGACCGTGCGCGAGACATACGGGGGACTTGAGGCCGCCCGTCGGCAGCTGCCGGACAGCTTCCTCTCGTACGGCTCCTGGCTGGGCGTTTGACGCTCTGCTAACCCCTGGCCCCGACTATCAACATGCCGTGATAGTCGGGGCCTTGCCGTGCTCCCACACTCGTTCCACCACCCGCTGACGACGGCAGGGAGCCCCGGCATGCAGACCGGCCCGGACACGGACAGCACCCTCCTCAAGAGGGTGCTCGGTCCGTACAACCAGATGCCCAACGACGTCGAGATCGCGCACATGGTCGACGACCTCCTGCGCCAGGGCGAGGAGCTCCTCGCCCGCGTCGCCGGGCACGAGCAGGCCGCGGCCGCCCTCGGGGACTGGCACCAGCTCACGACCGACGGCCCGACGGACCAGCCCTTGGGCAACTGGAACCATGCCCGGGCCCTGGCCCGTACGGTCCGATCCTTTCACCGCGTGCTGGCCGAGCAGTGAACGAGCTCGCCCGCCAGATGCTGTACGTGGTGATCCTGCTCTGCCTCCTCTCCGCCATCGTCATCGGCGCCTGCTGACCCCTGCCTGCCTCGCCGAAGGAGACAGCCATGTCCACACCCGTGCCTCCCCCCTGCAGCACCGGCCCCGACACCCCGCCCCCGCCCTCTCACTCCGGAGGAACCATGACGCTCACCGCTCCGCCCACGCGGAACGCCCACGCGCTCCTCACGAGCGACGAGTTCGTGGCCGTCACCGCGACGGTCGCCAGCAACAACCCGGACATGTCCTGGGTGAACGCCGAACGGATCGTCGACGAGGCCCTGATCTTCGTGGCGGCCGCCGCACGGTTCCCCGGCGGCATGCGGCCGTCACGTACGGTCGACGAGGGGTGGCACGCGCTCATCCTGCACACTGCCCTCTACGCCAAGCTGTGCGAGAGCCTCGGCATGTTCGTGCACCACCGGCCCGAGCTTCCGGACCCGAACCGGTACACCCCTGGGGCGCTGGACCACACCATCGCCCGGATCCGTGAGGCGGGGTTCGAGGTCGACATGGAGCTGTGGACCAGCCCGCTGGAGGGGATCCCCGTCGCGGCCAGCTGCCAGCACGACAACGGCTGCGCGGATGGGAACTGCGAAGCCAACTGCCGCGCAGACCACCCGAACTAGGTCGCGTCCGCGCTACCCTGCTGGGCTATGACCGCGTGGCATAGCCCCGACTACGGGCCGCTGATCAACCACCTGCAGGCACTGCGACGGCGGGGGAGCATCCCCGCCCGTCGGAGCGAAGTCACTGGGGGCTGCGGCGCCTGCCGCGGGTTCCGACGGACGATTCTCGTCGATGGCCTGCGACGGGTCGTCTACAGCCAGCCGTGCCTGGGCTGCCGCGGTGGCAGCGCCGGCGACCGCGAACACACTTCGACCTGACGCAGGCCCCGGCTGCCCGCCGGGGTAGGTGACCTCGACGAACGCCAGCCCGGCCGCTCCCCAGCGGTCGGGCCCTCGGCGTTCGGCGGATACCCGGCACTGCTCTGCGAGTCCACCAAGTCGGACACGCGCGGCTCGACCATGAATCGCCCCCTTCACTGTCCAAACTCTGAGAAACAGGAGCGTGCGGCCCATGGCGCATGGCATGTGCTGCTGGCAACCTACAGCTAGGAGGTGTTTACGGATGCATGTTCGAGTGGTTCGATCCGTACGTGAGGAAACCGGCGCCGAGGCCTCCACCCCGCGGGCAGCGAAGAGCGGGACCCGAGCAGGGCCCGTCTCCGCGGGCTCACGGCTGGACTAGGTCCGCCAGAGAGACGCGCAGGGCGTCGGCCAGCCCCAGCAGGACGCTGAGGGTCGGATCCGAGGTGCCGTACTCGATGCGGTGCACAGTCTTATTGTCGATCCCGACGGCCTCGGCGAGGGCCTCCTGGGTTAGGCCGGCGTCCGTGCGGGCGGCTCGGATGCGGGCGCCGATCACGCGGCGGCGGGCGAGCACCCTGTCAGGCTCAGAGGGGGGTGGCACCCGTCCACGTTGAAGTGATCTTGGGCGGATGTCCTTACCTGGCCAGGTAAATGTGTGACACACGTGCACATGGGTATGGGGCTGACCTACAGTGACAATCAGCCAACCGGCTGGAATCAGCCTCCGCCTAAATCATTACAGTTTGTACTGTTGAAGTAACAAATAGGCGGTATAGCCTACGCACCACAGACCCATCAGGACGCGCCGCGCCCCTCGGGACACCCCCACGGCAGCCCTGCGGTAGACAGCTGGGAGAGGCGATGTACGAAACCGTTTTCGATGTGATCATGCTGGCTGTGGTCGTGCTCGGCAGCATCGCCTGCGCCGTGCACAAGCGGTCTATGACCCGCCAGGTGAACGCGCTGCGCGCCGAGGTCGCGTGTGCCCGTATCGAGGGCGTCCTGGGGCCGCAGCCGCGCGCCGGGGAGACTCCCACGGTCCCCGCTCCGGCGCGCGGCAAGCGCTGACCTAGCCGACCGACCGAAGCGGCGGCCGGCCGCCCGCCAGGGCCGCCTCGATGGTTGCCATCGCGTCGTCGTCAGCCTCCGGCAGGAGGTGGCCGTACACGTCGCTGGTCGTCTGGATGGACTGGTGCCCGACTCGGCGCTGGATGTAGGGCAGGCCGTGGCCGGCGGAGATGAGCGCGGCAACGTGGGAGTGGCGAAGGTCGTGCGGGGTGGGCTTCTTACCCGCGGCGAAGACACCCGCCTGGCGGGCGAGCCGGACCGCCCGCGCCCAGCGGTCGCCGAACGTGCTGTAGTGCAGGCGGGTCCCGCCGGCCCCGGTGAAGAACAGCGCGTCGTCGTCCAGCTCGTACAGGCCGAGCTCGTCGAGGGCCTCCACCACGCTGGCCGAGATCCGGATGGTGCGCCTGGCCTTCTTCGTCTTCGGGGGCCCGAGGAAGTAGGCGCCCTCCTCGTCGCGCTTCCAAGCGCGCTGCACCCGGAGCTTCACCTTGCTGGTGCCGCGGTCGACGATGTCCTGGGGCATGAGCGCGGTGAGCTCCCCGAACCGCAGGCCGGTGCCGTACGCGACGGTCACGAGCAACTGATCCTGGCGGACGCTGAAGCACCGCATGAGCCCGTCGATTTCCTGCGGCGTCATGAAGCACATTTCGTCGTCGATCTGGTCGTCGGCGCGCGGGAGGTTGCTGAGCTTGCAGGGGTTGCGGGCGCGCAGCGGGGGCTCGGCGAGGACGGCTCGCTCGAGGACGGAGGACAGCAGGCCGTGCAGGTTCCTGATCGTCTTGGGGCTGAGCTTCTTCTTGGTGGGGCCGCGCCAGATCCAGGTCTGTTCGAGCTTGCGGATCCACGCGTCGATCGTGTCCGAGCTGAAGTGCTTGACGTTGCGGACGTCGCACTCCCCGAACGTGGGGAAGATGTAGGTTTCCAGGTCCCGGAAGCAGTCCTTGCGGTAGCGCTCCTCGATCCCGGTCCTGTTCTTGAACATGGTGGTCGCGTAGGTCCGGAACCGGTATTCGTCGTCGGACTCGTCGGCCTCGTCCACGATGAACCCGCGGCCCTTGACCCACCCGGGGGGCCAGCGGTTGCCGGCCTCGTCGACCGCCGCCTTGAAGACGGCGGCCTGGACGTCGTCCTCGAAGGTCTCGGACTGGCCCCGGCCGTCACGGCCGCCGCCGTCGCGCCACTTGACCTGATAGCTGGTGATCTCTCCTGCGCGGTTCTTCCGCGGGTGCACGCTCGCCATGGGCGCATGCTAGTGCCGGTGTTCCCGATGTGTTCCCATGCTCGCAAAAGATCTTGGCCGCGTGTACTCGTATGCCCTGGTCAGGTGGGGTGCAACGGGTGGTGCCCGGAGCCGGACTTGAACCGGCACGGCCCGAAGGCCAGCGAGGTTTAAGCTCGCCGTGTCTGCATTCCACCATCCGGGCAGGGCGTGGCGGCCCCCGTGGAAAAAGCCGTGAACGCTGGGCCGAGCCTATCCGGAACGACCTGTCAGTCGATCAGGGGCCAATGCGATGTTGTCTGATTTTATTGGCGCTTGAGGGTCCGTCAGACCTCAGATTGCGCGGTCGGCCCGTTCTGGACGTCGATCACCCCGTGTGCGGGAATGACGGGATTTCGATGTCCCCGTCACCACCCCGTGCACCGCCCTCCCCGCCGGCCCGGCTCCCCCTCCGCCGACGGAGGCTCCTGTCATACCAGAGGAGGAGGCCCGGGCGCCGCCCGTCAGACTCCAGTGGGCCGCTGAACAGGCACGGCGGCTGATCCGCCGGGGGTGTGCCCGCGGTGAGGATGGAGGGGTCCCCGCACCGCAGACCGAGGAGCCCTCCCGTGACCACCATGAACTACGCCCCGCACACCTCCCAGGGCGTGGCCGCCCGCGCCACCAACCTGTCGAAGGTGTACGGCCAGGGCGAGACCCAGGTGGTCGCCCTCGACGACGTCTCCGTCGACTTCGGCCAGGGGCAGTTCACCGCGATCATGGGCCCCTCGGGCTCCGGCAAGTCCACGCTGATGCACTGCGTCGCCGGACTGGACACCTTCTCCGCCGGATCCGTCCGCATCGGCGACACCGAGCTGGGCAGCCTGAAGGACAAGCAGCTCACGCAGCTGCGCCGCGACAAGATCGGCTTCATCTTCCAGGCGTTCAACCTGCTGCCGACGCTGACCGCCCTGGAGAACATCACGCTCCCCATGGACATCGCCGGCCGCAAGCCCGACAAGCAGTGGCTCGACACCGTCGTGGACATGGTCGGCCTCTCCGGCCGCCTCGGCCACCGCCCCACCCAGCTCTCCGGCGGCCAGCAGCAGCGCGTCGCGGTCGCCCGCGCCCTCGCCGCCCGCCCCGAGATCATCTTCGGTGACGAGCCGACCGGAAACCTCGACTCCCGCTCAGGCGCCGAGGTCCTCGGCTTCCTGCGCAACTCCGTCCGCGAGCTCGGCCAGACCGTCGTGATGGTCACCCACGACCCCGTGGCCGCCTCCTACGCGGACCGCGTCATCTTCCTCGCCGACGGCCGGATCGTCGACGAGATGTACGGGCCCACCGCCGACGGCGTGCTGGACCGCATGAAGGCCTTCGACGCCAAGGGCCGCACCAGCTGACCCGGGCCGCCCCCGAAGACCTCCTCCAGACTTCCAGCCCCCAGGACTGAAACCCCATGTTCCGTACCGCCCTGCGCAACGTCCTCGCGCACAAGGCCCGGCTGCTGATGACGGTGCTCGCCGTCACCCTCGGCGTCGCCTTCGTATCCGGCACCCTCGTCTTCACCGACACCCTGAAGAAGTCCCTCTCCGGCCAGAGCGCCAAGGACTACGCGGGTGTCGCCGTCTCCGTCACCTCCTACGGCCAGAGCCGCAACGAGGACGGCGAGAAGGAGGGCGAGCCCGGCATAGGCCAGCAGACCCTCGACAAGGTCAAGGCGCTCCCGGGCGTCGACACCGTCTCCGGCCGCGTCTCCGGCTTCGCCGGCGTCGGTGACGAGAACGGCAAGCTCATCGGCTCCGGCTGGTCCAACAAGGGCGCCAACTACACCCCGGTCAAGGACGGCAAGGACCCGCGCTACACCTTCGTCCAGGGCGCCGGCCCGGCCAAGGCCGAGGAGGTCGCGCTCGACAAGGCCACCGCGGACCAGGGCGCGTACAAGGTCGGCGACAAGGTCCGCGTCGCCACCAACGGCCCGGTGAAGGAGTACACCCTCGCCGGTGTCTTCACCACCGAGGACGGCGCCGTCCAGGCCGGCGGCAGCCTGGTGCTCTTCGAGACCCGGGTCGCCCAGGAGCTCTACCTCAAGCCCGGCTACTTCCAGGAGCTGTCGGTCTCCGCGAAGAGCGGCACCTCCGCCGACCAGCTGCTCGCCGACGTCAAGCCGCTCGTCGGCAAGCACACCGAGGCCAAGACCGGCGCGGCGCTCGCCGCCGAGCAGGCCCGGCAGATCGAGCGGGGCCTGAGCCAGCTCAGCACCATGCTCCTCGTCTTCGCCGGCATCTCCCTCTTCGTCGGCATCTTCCTGATCTACAACACCTTCACCATGCTGGTCACCCAGCGCACCAAGGAGCTGGCCCTGCTGCGCGCCGTCGGCGCCAACCGCGGCCAGGTCATGCGCTCGGTCCTCGTCGAGGCGCTCGTCGTCGGCTTCGTCTCCGCCGCCGTGGGCCTGATCAGCGGCATCGGCCTGGCGGTCGCGATCCGCTCCGCCATCGGCTCCCTCGGGGCCAAGCTGCCGGGCGGCTCGCTCGTGATCGCCCCGGGCACCGTCGCCGCCGCGCTCGTCATCGGCGTCGTCGTCACCACCGTCGCCGCCGTGCTGCCGGCCTGGCGCACCGGCCGGATCGCCCCGGTCGCCGCCATGGGCAGCGCCCACCTGCCGGCCACCTCCAAGTCGCTGCTGGTCCGCAACATCCTCGGCTCGGTCATCGGCGTCCTCGGCGTCGGCCTGGTCTTCCTCGGCGTGTCCACCGGTGGCAACACCGGCCGCATGACCATGGGCGGCGGCGCCTTCTTCATGCTCATCGGCCTGATCGTGCTGCTGCCGCTGCTCTCCCGGCCCGTCATCGGCGCCGCCCGCCCGCTGCTGCAGAAGCTCTTCGGGATCCCCGGCAAGCTCGCCGCGCAGAACGCCGTCCGCAACCCGCGCCGCACCGCCGTCACGGCCGCCTCGCTGGCGATCGGCCTGACCCTGGTCACCACGCTGTCCGTGTTCGGCGTCACCGTCGGCAAGGTCGTCGACCGCATGAGCACCGAGAAGCTCAAGGCCGACTACCGGGTCTCCATGTCCTCCGACGCGGGCAGCCTGGACAAGTCCGTCGCCGAGACCCTGGACAAGGCGCCCGGCATCACGGCGGTCTCCCCGGAGACCCTCGGCTACTTCCTCGTCGACGGCGACTTCCGGGCCGCCTCCGGCGTCACCCCCGGCGCCATCGAGCGGCTGCTCAACATCGAGGTCCTCAGCGGCTCGCTCGACAGCCTCGGCCGGGGCGAGCTCGCCGTCGCCCAGAAGACCGCGGAGAAGGCCGGCTTCACCGTCGGCAGCACGATCAGGCTGAAGTACGACGACGGCCAGGAAGCGTCCGTGAAGGTCGGCGCGATCTACAAGGACATGGAGGGGCTGCTCTCCCCGTACGTCATCGACAACAAGATCCTCAGCGAGCACAGCGAGGACATGTACATCCCCAAGGTCTACGTCAACGTGGACGGCGGGGCCTCCCAGGCCGCCCAGCAGAAGGTGGTCGACGCCCTCGGCAAGAACCCGGCCATCACCGTCGCCACCCAGCAGGACATGCGCAACGAGATGGGCGGCATCATCAACACGATGCTGAACATCATGTACGGCCTGCTCGGCATGGCCCTGATCGTCTCGGTGCTCGGCGTGGTCAACACCCTGGCCATGTCCGTCTTCGAGCGGACCCAGGAGATCGGCATGCTGCGGGCCATCGGCCTGGACCGCAGCCGCGTCAAGAACATGATCCGCCTGGAGGCCGTGGTCATCTCGCTCTTCGGAGCCGTCCTCGGCATCGTCATCGGCGTCTTCCTCGCCTGGGCCGTCGGCACCACGCTGACCAAGGCCCTGCCGGGCTACGAGCTGATCATCCCGTACGACCGGATCGGCCTCTTCCTCCTGCTGGCCGCCGTGGTCGGCGTCCTGGCCGCCATGTGGCCGGCCCGCAGCGCCGCCCGCCTGAACATGCTGACGGCCATCAAGACCGAGTAGCGGCGACCGTACACACGGCCGGAGCCCCGGGGCACTGCCCCGGGGCTCCGGCGTTTCCCGGACCGGTCAGGCCGGGGTGCCCCAGGTCCGCAGGCGCAGCGGGAGCTCCGAGGAGCCCGTCGGGGCCGGACGGACCGCGAGGATCTGGTTGACCCCGAGCCGGTCGTGCTCGAAGCCCAGGGCCGAGGCCGCCATGTACAGCTGCCAGACCCGCGCGCGGCCGGGCGAGGTCAGGGCCACGGCCTCCTCCCAGTGCTCCTCCAGCCGGGCCACCCAGGCCCGCAGGGTCAGCGCGTAGTGCTCGCGCAGCGCCTCCACGTCGCGCACCTCCAGCCCGGCCCGCTCCAGCTCGCCCACGGTGGTGCCGAGGGGGGAGAGCTCACCGTCCGGGAAGACGTACGCGTCGATGAACTCGTCGACGTGGTAAATCGATTCGTCCGCCTCGGGCGGGCGGGCGATCTGGTGGTTGAGCAGCAGACCGCCCGGACGGAGCAGCGCGTAGAGCACCCCGGCGTACTCTCGGTAGCGGTCGGCCCCGACGTGCTCGGCCATGCCGATGGAGGAAATGGCGTCGTAGGGGCCGTCCTTGACGTCCCGGTAGTCCTGGACGCGGATGTCGACCCGGTCGGTGAGCCCCTCGTCGGCGACCCGCTTGCGGGCGTACGCGGCCTGCTCGCGCGAGAGGGTGACGCCGGTGACCCGGGCACCGTACGCGCGGGCGGCGTGCAGGGCCATGGAGCCCCAGCCGCAGCCGACGTCGAGCAGCCGGTCCCCGGCCTTCAGGCCGAGCTTGCGGCAGACCAGGTCGAGCTTGTCGTGCTGGGCCCGCTCCAGGGTCGCGCCGGGACTCCAGTAGGCACAGGAGTACACCATGGACGGTCCCAGGACCCGTTCGTAGAAGTCGTTGCCCACGTCGTAGTGGTGGCTGATGGCCCGTCGGTCGCGGCCCTTGGTGTGCCGTCCCCCGGCGCGCCGGGCCGCCTCCTCGGCGGGCGGCGGGGGCGCGGGAAGGGGCCTGGCAAGGGCGAGGAGGTCCCGTATGGCGGCGCGGGTGTCGCCGTCGCGCAACAGGGCCGCGGTCTGCGCGGCGGCCGAGGCCCGCCGCGGCAGCCGGGGCGGGCGGGGCCGCAGTCCGGCCGGCCGGGAGGCGGCGGGCGCGGCCGGGGGCACCTCGGGCGCGGGGCCGCGTCCGCGCTCCCAGAGCAGGCCCGCGACCCGGTCCAGGAGCTCGAACAGGTCGCCCTCCACGGTCAGGTCGCCGGCGACCCAGGCCCGGGCCAGGCCGAGCTCGCCGGGCTTCCACAGGATCCGGCGCAGGGCCCGGCGTCCCCGGACGACGAGCACGGGGCCGTCCAGGGGCCCGGCCTCGCTGCCGTCCCACGCGCGGATGCGCACGGGCAGGGGGCCGCCGAGCAGGGTTTCGGCAAGAGCGGCCAGCCGCGGAGCGGCGTCGGTCATGGCGCACCTCCACAAAGTTCCGACCCATCCGTCTACCCATCCGCGGCCCCGGGTACGCCGAAGGGGCCGCCCGCACCACGGATGGCGGGCGGCCCCTTCGGGGACGTGCTGTCGGCCGGTTCAGCGGCCTGCCTGCTCGCGCAGGGTCAGGAGGCCTTGGCCTTCTCGGCCGGGGCCGCGGCGGCGGCCGGGGCCGGCGCCGGCTTGGCGGCCTCGTAGAACTCCTCGCGCGGGGTCTCCAGCGCACCGAGGGAGACGACCTCGCGCTTGAGGAACATGCCGAGGGTCCAGTCGGCGAAGACGCGGATCTTGCGGTTCCAGGTCGGCATGGCCATGCCGTGGTAGCCACGGTGCATGTACCAGGCGAGCCGGCCCTTGAGCTTGATCTTCATCTTGCCCATGACGATCATCGCGACGCCCTTGTGGAGGCCGAGGCCCGCCACCGCACCCTTGTTGGAGTGCGAGTACTCGGTCTGCGGGAAGCCCCGCATGCCCGAGATGACGTTGTCGCCGAGGACCTTGGCCTGGCGCAGCGCGTGCTGGGCGTTCGGCGGGCACCAGGCGTTCTCGACGCCGGCCTTGCGGGAGGCCATGTCCGGAACCTGGGCGTTGTCGCCCGCGGTCCAGATGTAGTCCGTGCCCGTGACCTGGAGGGTCGGCTGGGCGTCCACGTGGCCGCGCGGGCCCAGCGGCAGGCCGTAGCGGGCGAGCACCGGGTTCGGCTTGACGCCGGCGGTCCACACGATGGTGCTGGAGTCGACCTCGAGGCCGTTCTTCAGCACCACGCGGCCGTCCACGCAGGAGTCCATGGAGGTGTTGAGGTAGATCTCGATGCCGCGGGACTCGAGGTGCTCCTTGCCCCAGGTGCCGAGCTTGGGCCCGACCTCGGGGAGGATCTTGTCGGCCGCGTCGACCAGGATGAAGCGCATGTCCTCGCGCTTGATCGTGGAGTAGTACTTCGCGGCGTCGCGGGCCATGTCCTCGACCTCGCCGATGGTCTCCGCACCGGCGAAGCCGCCGCCGACGAAGACGAAGGTGAGGGCCTTGCGGCGGACGTCCTCGTCCGTCGTGGACTCGGCCTTGTCGAGCTGCTCGAGGACGTGGTTGCGCAGGCCGATGCCCTCCTCGACACCCTTCATGCCGATGCCCTGCTCTGCGAGACCGGGGATCGGGAAGGTGCGGGAGACGGCGCCGAGGGCGATCACCAGGTAGTCGAAGGGCAGCTCGTACGCCTCGCCGACGAGCGGCGTGACGACGGCGACCTTGCGGTCCTGGTCGATGCTGGTGACCCGGCCGGTGAGAACCTCAGCCTTGGGCAGCACGCGTCGCAGCGGGACGACGACGTGCCGAGGCGAGATGCTGCCTGCGGCCACTTCGGGGAGGAAGGGCTGGTAGGTCATGTACGAGCGCGGGTCGACGACCGTGACGGTCGCCTCGCCGTAGCGCATCTTCTTCATGATGCGCTTGGCTGCGTACAGGCCTACGTACCCACCTCCTACAACGAGGATCCTGGGACGCTCCGTGGTGCTCATGAGAACGAGTATCCAGCACCCATTGGGGTGTTGCTCGTGAGCCCCTTCACAAGGAGTCGGAGGGCCTCTGCTACACTCCGCCGCCCACGTGACGGACGTCATGGCGTGCGACGGGAACCAAGAGGTATCGGGAGTCGTTGTGCACCCGTCCTGAACTGGCCTCCAGGGCCGGAAGCGGAGTAGACCACCGGGTTCGTGGATACCTACCGACCCCACCCGCCGGCCCCCGCGATTCGCACGAACGCACGCCCCGGACACCTCCGCGGACCTCCGGAAAGGGCCGAAGGACCCCTCCGGCACACGATCAGGCACTTTTTCCTTGTGAAGAACTTCACGAACCTCGTGTGCGCGAGGGGACCTAAGACCCCCGTAAAGGCCTGCCGAAGGTCCCGGAACGCGCACAGCACCCCCCGGATCGTCCGTCCCGGAGGGCGCTGCACATGGGATCCACGGGCCAGGCCCGCGATGACCTTTCATCCCCGGGTCAGGCAACGCTCCAGGCGATGCCGTCCAGGATGTCGTGCTCGGAGACCACGACCTCCTCGGCGCCGGTGCGCTCCATGATCGCCAGGAGGACCAGGGCGCCCGCGCCGATCACGTCGACCCGGCCCGGGTGCATCACCGGGATCGCCGCGCGCTCGTCGTGCGTGGAGGTCAGCATCCGCTCGGTGATCTCGCGGACCTGCTCGCGGGAGATGCGGGAGTGGTGGATCGCCGACGACTCGTACGCGGGCAGCCCGAGAGCGATCCCGGCGAGGGTGGTCACCGAGCCCGCGAGGCCCACCAAGGTGCGCGCCTCGGCCAGCGGGACGGTCTCGGCGGCCAGGTCCAGGGCCGCCTCGATGTCGGCGCGGACCGCGGCGATCTGCTCCTCGGAGGGCGGGTCGGTGACGACCCCGTCCACCACGAGGTGGCGTTCGGTCATCCGGACGCAGCCGACGTCCACGGAGCGGGCGGCCCGCACGTGGTCGTCGCCGACCACGAACTCGGTGGAGCCGCCGCCGATGTCGACCACCAGGAACGGCCGGGCCAGGTGCTCGTGCGCAGCCAGCTCCCGGGTGGCCCCGGTGAAGGAGAACTCGGCCTCCTGGTCGCCGGAGATCACCTCGGGCTCGACGCCCAGGATCTCCACGACGCCCCGGACGAAGTCCTCCCGGTTCTCGGCGTCACGGGAGGCGGAGGTCGCCACGAACCGCACCCGCTCCGCACCGAGCTCCTTGATGATCCCCGCGTACTCGCGGCAGGCCGCGAAGGTGCGCTCCAGGGCCTCCGGGGCCAGCCGGCCGGTGCGGTCCACGCCCTGGCCGAGCCGGACGATGGTCATCCGCCGGTCGAGCTCGACCAGCTCGCCCGTGGCGGGGTCGCAGTCCGCCACGAGCAGCCGGATGGAGTTCGTACCGCAGTCGATGCCCGCGACCCGGGTCACCGGGACTCCTCTTCCTTCTTCTCCCCGCACGGGGTGACGCAGGCGCCCTTGGCCCACCACTCGGGCAGCATCGCCAGGGCCTCGTCGCCGAACGGGTTCACGCCCGGGCCGGCGGCGAGGGAGTGGCCGACGAGCACGTGCAGGCACTTGACCCGGTCCGGCATGCCGCCGGCGCTCGGGAAGCCCTGGAGCACCTCGATGGCGTCGCGGCGCCGGATGTAGTCCTCGTGCGCGGCCTGGTAGGCGGCGGCGAGTTCCGGGTCCTCGGCGAGCCGGGCCTGCATCTCCTTCATCACGCCGTTGGCCTCCAGCGTGCCGATCGCGGAGGCCGCGCGCGGGCACGTCAGGTAGTACAGCGTCGGGAAGGGGGTGCCGTCGGGAAGCCGCGGGGCGGTCTCGACCACGTCGGGCTGACCGCAGGGGCAGCGGTGCGCGATGGCGCGCAGCCCGCGCGGCGGGCGGCCGAGCTGCTGCTCGAACGCCTCGATGTCGGCGTCGGTCGGCTCGGTCCGGTCGGTCTGGGGCGGGGGCGTCTGCATGCCTGGAGGAAGTCTCTTCGTTCTCGTGGATGGGTGCTGCGGTGCTTCGGTGCTCGGTGCTTCGGTGCCGGGTCGCCGGTCAGTCGCCGGGCCGGTCGGCCTTGTCGACGCCGTCCCAGACGTTGGAGTACCAGGGGCGGTCGGACCCGGTGTGTCCGGTCCTGCGCGGCTGCGGCGGCTGGGACCCGGGGTCGCTCATGATGTAGCCGATCTCCCCCGGTCGCAGGAAGTGCAGGTGCCGGCGCGCCTGCTGTTCCGCGTAGGCGTCGTCCTGCCAGCGGGCCTTCTCGTCGCGGAGCCGCTCCAAGCGGTCCCGGGCGGAGGCGGCGTCCCGCTGCTGCTCGGCGATCTCCGAGCGCTGGGAGACGTACTGGCGCATCGGATACGCGAGCGCGACGACCAGCGTACAGAGGACCAGCACCAGGAGTGCGGCGCGGCCGGTGAGCCGGCTGCGGCGGACCTGACGGCGCGACTGCGAGCGGTAGACGTGGGCGGCGGTGCGCTCACCGAGCTGCTTGAGCCGCGTGGCTGTGGAGAAGGTGGAGAACCGATCCCGGTTCCCGGCCATTGGTCCGCCTCCCCTTGGTACGCCCTACGCAATACGTCCCCGCACACGGTACGGGACCGAGTGCGGGGACGTACGGAGGCAGAGCGTGATTAGCCCTTGAAGCGCGGGAAGGCGCTGCGGCCCGCGTACACCGCGGCGTCGTCGAGGATCTCCTCGATGCGCAGCAGCTGGTTGTACTTGGCGACGCGGTCCGAGCGGGCCGGGGCGCCGGTCTTGATCTGACCGCAGTTCACGGCGACGGCGAGGTCGGCGATCGTGACGTCCTCGGTCTCGCCGGAGCGGTGCGACATCATGCACTTGAAGCCGTTGCGCTGGGCCATCTCGACGGCGTCGAGGGTCTCGGTCAGCGAACCGATCTGGTTCACCTTCACGAGCAGGGCGTTCGCGGAGCCCTCCTCGATGCCGCGGGCCAGGCGCTCCGGGTTGGTGACGAACAGGTCGTCACCGACGATCTGGACCTTGGAGCCGAGGCGGTCGGTGATGGTCTTCCAGCCGTCCCAGTCGTCCTCGAACAGCGGGTCCTCGATGGAGACCAGCGGGTACGCCTCGACGAGCTCGGCGTAGTAGTCCGTCATCTCGGCGGCCGAGCGGGACTTGCCCTCGAACTCGTACTGGCCGTCCTTGTAGAACTCGGACGCGGCGACGTCGAGCGCGAGCGCGATGTCCGTGCCCGGGGTGTAGCCGGCCTGCTTGATGGCCTCGATGATGAGGTCGAGCGCGGCGCGGTTGGACTCCAGGTTCGGGGCGAAGCCGCCCTCGTCACCGAGACCGGTGGAGAGGCCCTTGGTGTGGAGGACCTTCTTGAGGGTGTGGTAGACCTCGGCGCCCCAGCGCAGGGCCTCGGAGAAGGACTCCGCGCCGATCGGGGCGATCATGAACTCCTGGATGTCCACGTTGGAGTCGGCGTGCGACCCACCGTTGAGGATGTTCATCATCGGAACGGGCAGCAGGTGCGCGTTCGGACCGCCGAGGTAGCGGAAGAGCGGCAGGTCCGAGGCCTCGGACGCGGCGTGGGCGACGGCGAGCGAGACGCCGAGGATGGCGTTGGCGCCGAGCGAGCCCTTGTTGTCGGTGGCGTCCAGGTCGAACATGGCCTGGTCGATCAGGCGCTGCTCGGTGGCGTCGTAGCCGACGAGCTCCGGGCCGATCTGCTCGATGACGGCGAGGACGGCCTTCTCGACACCCTTGCCGAAGTAACGGTCGGGGTCACCGTCACGGAGCTCGATGGCCTCGAATGCACCGGTGGAGGCGCCGGACGGAACGGCAGCACGGCCGGTGCTGCCGTCGTCGAGGCCCACCTCGACCTCGACCGTGGGGTTGCCTCGGGAGTCCAGGATTTCCCGGGCTACGACGACGTCGATGGACGGCACGAGCATCTCCTTCTGGGATGTGACGCTGGGTGTGCGGTGGCGTGTCAGGCCGTGGGATGGCCTTGCCGCCTAGAGCCTAACCGGCTTCCGGGGTACGACCGGCCGACCGCCCGCCCCCTGGGACGAAAAAGGGGCCGAATACCCCTCTTCCGGGACATAGGTCTCTCGATGAGCAGCCCGGGCGTCCGCACACACCGCCGCCCGGCGCGTGGGGGGAAGGGCGCCGGGCGGTGGGAAGTGCGTGCGTTGCGTACGCTTTTGCGGCTGTCGCCGCGAGGGTCAGCTGAGCTTCAGCTTCTGACCCGGGAAGATCAGGTCGGCGTCGGAGACGATGTCCTTGTTCAGCTCGAAGAGCTTCTCCCAGCCGCCCTTGACGCCGTTGGCCTCGGCGATGGTGCCCAGGGTGTCGCCGGCCTTGACCTCGTAGGAGCCGTTGCCGGTCTTCACCGCGGGAGCCTCGGTGCGCTCGGAGCGGGTGGTGGGGGCCTCGGCGCGCTTGGTCTCCTTCTTCGGCGCGGCCTTGGTCTCCGTCTTCTTGGTCTCGGTCTTCTTGGTCTCGGTCTTCTTCGGCGTGGCCTTCGGCTTGGTGGCCTCGGTGGAGCCGCCACCGGTGTACGAGGAGTTCGACAGGCCCTTGCCGCAGCTCGGCCAGGCGCCCTTGCCCTGGACCTTCAGGACCTTCTCGGCGACGGCTATCTGCTGCGCCTTGCTGGCCTGGTTGGCCTGCGGGGCGTAGGACTTGCCGCCGAAGGAGGACCACGTGGAGGGCGAGAACTGCAGGCCGCCGTAGTAGCCGTTGCCCGTGTTGATGGACCAGTTGCCACCGGACTCGCACTGGGCGACCTTGTCCCACTCGGACGCGGTGGCGGCACTGGCGGTACCCGCGGCCATCAGCGGGGCGGCGACGGCAACACCGGCGACACCGGCGAGCGTGACGATGCGGACGGCCTTGGAGCCGCGGCGGTGCTTGCCCTTGCCGGAAAGCAGCATGAGGTTTCTCCTCACCGACGCCTACGAGGTGAGCTGTCGGGTTCGGGCCTGTGAGTGCCCGGCGGTGCGACCTAGCGCACCACTTCACCCCTAGCCGGTACATGACCGTCTCTCAACGGCCTTTCCCGGCACCTACCTTGGTTCCCCCGCTCCTGCCTTCGGCGCTTGACGCGACGACTGTTCCCCCCGTCCGCCGGCAGGACTCGGCGATGCGGTCGAAGGAGCTCGCGGTGGCGAGCGATTCAGAAGGTAGACACAGCTCTCCCCGATGTTCAACGCGGAACATCGGGGAGAACGGGCCCCTACTTGCGCTCTCCGCAGGGGTGTTTGCGCAGGTGAGAACGGGGTTTGCGGAAGCCCCGGGGCAGGACACGCCAGTTGACCCGAAGAGACACATGTCTCACTTACAGAAAACAGACAATCAAGTCTTTCCGGATGTCCGAAGTGCCCTTGTTACGTGGTTAGATCCAGGTTCTGTCCGGGCTTGATCAGGTCGGCGTCCTCGCCGATGACCTGCTCGTTGGCCTGGTAGAGGCCGCTCCAGCCGCCCTTCACGCCCTTGGCAGACGCGATGGTGGCCAGGCTGTCGCCCGCCTTCACCGTGTAGAGGGGCTCCGACGCGGCACCGGAGGGGGTGCCGGAGGGGGCCGGGGAGGGGGTGCCCTCCTCGGGGGCGGGCGCACCACGGTGCTTCCCGCTGCCCTCGCCGACGCCGGCGTCCGGGACGGCCGGGGCGCTCGGGTCGACCGGGACGGTCGTGTCCGACGGGGAGGGGCTGGGGCCGGTGGGCGTGGTGGGCGCCGTCGGGTCGGCCGGGGTGGCCGGCGCGGTCGGGTCGGCGGGGTTCACCGGGGTCGTCGGGTCGACCGGGGCGGTCGGGGCCGTGGGGTCGACGGGGGCCGTCGTCGGCACGTCCGGGACGGGCATGACGGGCAGTCCGACGGACGGCGCGTCGGGTATGAGGTACGGGGTGCCGGAGGGGCTCGGGGTCGGGCTGCCGAAGTCGGTGGAGCGCTCACCGCCGCCGGTGGTGGGCACGGCCGCGTCCGGGCGGGACGGCGTGGGGGTCACCGGGCCGGAGCCGCCGGGCATGCCCGGGTCCACCTCGGCCGCGGGGCCCTGCTGGGTGAGCCCGGCCGTGGCCGCGCACATCGGCCAGGCCTGCGGTCCCTGCGCGGCCAGGACGCGCTCGGCGACGGCGATCTGCTGGGACCTGCTCGCCAGGTCGGCCCGCTCGGCGAAGTCGAGCCCGCCGGCGCTCTGCCACTGCTCCTGGGAGAACTGCAGCCCCCCGTAGGCGCCGCTGCCGTAGTTGGCGCTCCACGCGCCACCACTCTCGCACTCGGCGACCCGGTCCCACGTGGAGGTGTCGGCGGCGGTGGCGCTGGTGGCGGCCAGCAGCGGCAGGGCCAGTGCAGAGCCAGTGACTCCGGCTGTGACTACCAGCGCGGGGACCTGGCGGGGGCGTCTGTGACGGCCGTTCCCGGAACGCATGTGGTGCACCTTTCGCATAACAGCGGGGTAACGGCAGAACCTAGCGGCCTTTGAACGATTGTCACAAGTTCGGTCGGAAACTGACGTGCGGTCAGGGGTTTAGAGGGGTGAACCGCACGGGAAGGGTGCGCAGGCCGCGCATAATCAACCCCCCTCGCCAGCGCAGCTCTTGGGGTGGAACGGCCAGTTCCAGATCGGGCAGGCGCATCAGCAGTGTGCCGAGCGCGGTCTGCCCCTCCAGCCGGGCGAGCGGGGCGCCGAGGCAGTAGTGGATGCCGTGCCCGTACCCGAGGTGCTGGTTGTCGGTCCGGGAGAGGTCGAGCACGTCCGGGTCGGCGAACCGCTCGGGATCCCGGTCCGCGGCCGCGAGGACGACCAGGACCGGATCGCCGGCCTCGACCGGCTGCCCGCCGAGGGTCAGCGGCTCGGTGGCGAACCGCCAGGTGGCCAGCTCCACCGGGCCGTCGTAGCGCAGCAGCTCCTCGACGCCGGTGGCCAGCAGCCCGGTCTCCCCCGCGGCCAGCGAGGCCTGGAGGCGTTCGCGCTGGCCGGGGTTCATGAAGAGGGAGTGCACGCCGTTGCCGATGAGGTTGACCGTGGTCTCGAAGCCGGCGAACAGCAGGATGAAGGCCATCGCCGTGGCCTCGCCCTCCGTCAGGTGGTCGCCGTGGTCGCTCGCCCGGATCAGGTCGGAAATGAGGTCATCGCCCAGATCATCCCTTTTGCGGTGGATGAGTTCACCGAGGTAGGTCCGCATCTGCTTGACCGAGCGGGCGACCCCGCCGCGCGGACCGCCGCCGTGGCGGATCATCATGCCCGCCCAGTCGCGGAAGTCGTCCTGGTCCTCGCGCGGTACGCCGAGCATCTCGCAGATGGCGTAGATGGGGAGCGGAAAGGCGAACTCGTGGATGAGGTCCGCCTCCCCCCGCGCCGCGAAACCGTCGATCAGGTGGTCGGTGAGCGCCTGCACCCGCGGGGTGAACTCGGCGACCCTGCGCGGGGTGAACGCCTTCGACACCAGCCGCCGCAGCCGGGTGTGGTCCGGCGGGTCGATGTTGAGCAGGTGCGTCATCAGCTCGGCCTTGCGCTCCCCCGGGATCCCGGTCTTGCCCTTGGCGTGCGCGGGCTCGGCGTGGTGCGCCGGGTTCTTGCTCAGCCGCTGGTCGGCAAGGGCCTGACGGGCGTCGGCGTACCGGGTGACCAGCCAGGCGTCCACCCCGCTGGGGAGCTTGGTGCGGTGCACCGGGGAGTGCTCGCGCAGCCAGGCGTAGGCCGGGTACGGGTCGGTCGCGAACTCCCACGTGAAGAGTTCGGGCCCCGCCTCGGCGGGGGGAGGGGACGGCTGATCGTGCATGTCCCCGACAGTAGCCGCACCCCCGACCGCTCATCCCCTATGCCCCAATGGTCGCGGCTGTCCATGGATCGGTCATCACTTGACCTGAGCTCGCCCGGCGTTCCTACTTTCGCTTCTGTGGATGCGAGGATCTTGAAAAGCAGTTTTGCGGTGGTGGAGCGACGGGCCGAGCAAGCCGTCAAGTTCTTCTACTCCCACCTCTTCTGGCACAACCCGGACATCCGCGAGCTCTTCCCCGCCTCCCCCGAGGACATGGAACGCCAGCGCGACCGGCTCTTCGCCGCGCTCACCCACGTGGTCTCCCGGATCGACGACGACTCCCTCGGCCCCTACCTGCGCGACCTGGGACGCGACCACCGCAAGTTCCGCGTGGGCCCCGAGCACTACGCCGTCCTCGGGTCCAGCCTCCTCGCCGCCCTCGCCGAGACCTCGGGCGCCGCCTGGACCCCCCGGGTGGAGAAGGCCTGGGCCGAGGCCTACCAGGTCGTCGCCGACGCCATGCTCGCGGGCGCCGCCGCGAGCGAGGACCCGCCCTGGTGGGACGCGGAGGTCGTGCGCCACCTGCGGTACGGCGAGGACGTCGCCGTCCTGACCCTGCGTCCGCACCTGCCCTTCCCCCATCTCCCGGGCCAGTACGCGGGCGTGAGCAGCGACCGCGTCCCGCGCACCTGGCGCACGTACTCCCTCGGCAACGCGCCCCGCGCCGACGGCACCGTCGACCTGCACGTCAGCCGGATCCGAGGCGGCCGGCTCTCCCCCGCTCTGGTCGCCGAGACCCGGCCCGGCGAGGTCCTGAGGATGGGCGCGGCCGGCGGACGGCTGACCTTCCGGCGCACCGACCGGCCGGTGAGCCTCATCGCGGCCGGCACCGGCTGGGCACCGGTCCGGGCCATCCTGGAGGACCTCGTGGAGCATCCCCCCGACCAGGACGTACGGCTCTTCGTGGTGGCCCGGGACGGCGCGCACCTCTACGACCGCCCGCTCATCGACGCCTACGCCGCCTCCTGCCGGTGGCTCGGCGTCACCTACATCACGCCCGCCCCCGGGCAGCACCGCAACCAGGCCACCGACCGGCTCGCGACCGCGCTCTCGCACCGCGGCCTCTGGCCCGACCAGGACGTCTACCTCAGCGGGCCCGCACCGTTCATCGGCGAGACCGCGCACGTCCTGGAGGAACTGGGGGCCCGCCCCGACCGCCTCTTCCACGACCGCGTCCCGGCGGTCGGCACGGGCAACGGCCCCGGCGGGCGGCCGCTGGGCTTCGGCGAGTGGTTCCTGCACCGGCCCGCTCCGCACTGGCACGACCCCGCGGCACGCACCCCGGAGTGACCCGCGCGGGCAGCTGCCCCGGAGCGGGACACGGCGCGGGACACGGCCGGGGGCCGCCCGTCCTCGTAGGCACCCGCCCGTCGGCCCGTCAGCCGTCGACGCCCTCCGCCGCCCGGATCGCCTCCCGGTAGACGCGGGCCGCCGCGCGCAGCGCGGTCTCGGGGTCGACGCCCTCCGCCTCGGCACGCGCCGCCAGTTCCAGCAGCTCGTACCCGATGCCCTCGCCGCGGGGCAGCTCGACGGCCACACCGCCCGCCCGGGCCCGGCCCGCGAGCTTCGCCGCGAGCGCCAGACCGGGCTGGCCCACGGGCACCCCGTCGGTCACCGACTCCCGCTGCTTCTCCACGGCCTTGGTCCGCTGCCAGTGCGCGTGGACGTCCTCGGGGGTCTCGGCCTCGGCGTCGCCGAAGACGTGCGGATGGCGGTGGATCAGCTTCTCGACCAGCGCTCCGGCCACGTCGTCGATGGAGAAGGCCCCGAGCGTGCCCGCGCCGTCGTCCTCGTCGCCCTCCTCGTCCCCGTCACCGTCGCCTTCGCCGCCGGCCGGGAGGCCCTCCTCGGCGATCCGCGCGTGGAAGACGACCTGGAGCAGCACGTCGCCGAGCTCCTCGCGCAGCTCCTCCCGGTCCCCGGCCTCGATGGCCTCGACCAGCTCGTAGGCCTCCTCGATCGCGTACTTGGCGAGACCGCGGTGGGTCTGCCGGGAGGTCCACGGGCACTCGCGCCGGACCCGGTCCATGACCTGGACAAGGTCGAGCAGGCGCGCGCCGGGCAGGTCGTAGGAGCCGGGGAGCAGTTCCAGGCCGGGCATGGAGACCCGGCCGGAGCCCGCCAGCCGGGCCAGCCCGTCGGTCAGCCGCCGGTCGCCCTCCCCGCCCGGGAGCACCACGACCGTACGGCCGCCCGCGCAGGCCTCGACCAGCTCGTGGGCGTCCGGGGCCGCGTGCTCCACCTCGACGCCGGCCTCCCGCAGGTACGGCAGCTGCGGGTGGCCGGGGTCGGCGCACAGCACGCGGTCGGCGGCGTGCAGGACCTGCCAGGCCGGCCAGGACAGCACGCCGGGCGCGACCCGGTGGCTGGTGGTCAGCAGGACGATCCGGCCGGTCGGCTCGGGGGCGGTGGACTGGGAGTGGTCGGTCACCCTCCGAACCTACCCCCGTCCGGGGCGGTCCGGCTCCGAGGGGTCAGGCCCCCACGGGCGGCTGCGCGGGCCGGGTCCGCTGGGTGATCCACGGGGTGTCGACGGCCCCCAGGCCGATGCGCTCCTCGTCCCAGGCCCCGAAGCGCGGGTTCACCTCGATGTGGAGGGTCTGCGCCGCCTTGGAGAGCGGGCCGTAGACCTTGTCCTCGCCGTAGCGCTCGTTCAGCTTCTCGAGCAGCAGCGAGAAGCGCAGGTCCTCGTCGATCTGGCCGGGTGCCAGCGGGTCCCGGTTCAGCAGGGCGAGCTTCTCCAGGTCCCCGGCGGCCTTGCCCTGCCGGGCCGCGCGGGCGTCCTCGATCTCCTTGGTCGTGACCGAGATGCCCGCGTCGTCGGCCGCCTGCTCCAGCACCCTCAGCTGGATCATCCTGCCGAGCTTGGTCCGCTCCAGCTGCGGGGTGTTGGCGATGAGCGTCGCCCCCTGCTCGGAGCGGTTCTGCGCGGCACGGACGGCGTTCACCTGGGCCTGGACCGCGGAGGTGGTGATCCGTTCGCCCCCGACGACGGCCGCGGTGCCGGGACGGACCTCGCCCGAGCACGCCGACAGCAGGGGTGCCGCCACCAGCAGGGCGGCGGAGACGGAGAGCGCAGTGCGACGGTGCAAAGGAGCCTCCAGGGCCGGGAGATTGTGCGTGAATGCACAAGGCCGTGCGGTGATCGATGGTATGCAGTAAGGGTGGCCCGGGCCACCGGTTCGACCAACGATTCACACGGTGTCGGGGTACGTGTCTGTTCGTGTCCGCGCCACCCCGCGGCCACCCCCGCTTCCGCCGGTGCTGCCAGTGTCGGCCCACCATGTCGACACCGCACCGCTCGCCGCGCCGCCGCAGCCTGCTCGGCTCGGCACTCGCCGCCCTGCTCACGGCGGTGGCCGTGGGCGCCGGGGACGCCGCCGCCCGCGTCCACCCGTACGGACCGCGCCACCGCAGCGTCAACGACCTCGGCAATCAGTTCGTCCCCTTCCACGCGCACCTGTGGGACCTCCTGCACGGCCGCGCGCACGGCGGGCTCCTGTTCAACTGGCAGTCCGGCTTCGGCACCGGCTTCCTGCCCGACCTCGGCACCTACCTCTCCAGCCCGCTGTCCGTCCTCGTCGCCCTCTTCCCGCGCGAGGACATCGACCTCGCCGTGTACGCGGTCACCGTGCTCAAGACCGCGCTCGCCGCGGCCGCGATGGCCTGGCTGCTGCGCACCCACCACCGCGGTCCCTGGTGGGCGGCGGGACTGCTCGGCGCCTCCTACGCGCTGTGCGGCTGGTCGGTGATCGAGGCCTCCTACAACCCGATGTGGCTCGACGGGCTGATCGCCTTCCCGCTGCTGTGCCTGACCGGCGAATGGGCCCTGCGCTCCCGGCGGCCCGTGCCCGCCGCCCTGGTCGTCGCCGTCTGCTGGACCGCGAACTTCTACACCGCCTTCATGGCCACCCTCGGCGCGGCCCTCGTCCTGCTCGTCCGGGCCGCGCTGGTCCGCGAGGGCCTGCGCGCACGGCTGTCCGCCGTCGGCCGGGCGGCCGCGGCCACCGTGCTCGGGATCGCGCTCACCGCACCCGTCCTGCTCCCGCTCTTCCTCAGCACCGGCCGGGCCCACCCCGGCTGGGCCCGGGAGTTCCGGCCGGTGCCGTGGGCGGACCTGTTCGCCCGGCTGCTGCCGGGCACCTACTCCTTCTCCTCCCCCGCCGTCTTCGTCGGCACCGGCACGCTCCTGCTCGCGGCCGCGCTCCCCTTCCACCAGGCGCTCCCGCCGCGCACCCGGCTGTACTGGGCCGGGCTCACCGCGGCCGTGGCCCTCTCCCTCCAGTGGGAGCCGACCCACCTGGCCTGGCACCTGTTCGCGACCCCCAACGGCAGCCCGTACCGGCAGACGTTCGTCCTCGCCGGGATCATCGTGATCGCCGCCTGGAGCACGCTCGCCGCCGGACCGCCCCGTCTCCCGGCCCTGGCCGCGGGGGCCGCCCTCCTGGCCGCCGCCGCCCTGTGGGCGCACGGCAGCACCCTGGTCACCGCGTGGGCGTACGCGCTCTTCGCGGCCGGCCTGGCCCTGACGGCGGCGGCCTGGTGGGCGCTGCGCCTCCGCCGCCTCCTCCTCCCGGCGGCCGCACTGCTCGCGGCGGTACTGCTCGCGCAGGCGGCCGCGACCAGCGCCTTCGGGCACCGCGGCAAGCTGGGCGGCCTCGACGACTACCCGTCCTGGGGCCCCGCCCACACCGCGCGCGCCGCGGCCCTGGCGGCGGCCGACGGCTGGCCGGCGTACCGCACCGACCCGAGCCGGCCCGCCCTGTCGGGCAACGACCCGCTGCTGCTGGGCGGTGAGGGCGGCGCCTACTACAGCAGCCACACCCCGGCCGTGTTCACACGGACGATGGTGGCGCTCGGCGCGGGCTGGACCTCGCGCGGACGCAACGTCCAGAGCCTCGACAACCCGGTCACCGACGCCGTCTTCGCGGTCGGCGCCCGCCTGCAGCCCGACGGCAGCGTCCTGCGCGCCGACGTACCGCCGCTGGTGACGACCCGTCCTCCCGGCGCCCCCCTCGCCTACGGCGACTCGCCCTTCGCCAACCAGGAACTCCTCCTGGGCGCCCGCGTGTACGAGGACCCGGTCACGCCCGGGACCTGCCGGGCCGGCACCGAGGCCTTCCTGTGGGCACCCGAGTACAACGCCACGGCCCGCCTCGCGGACGGCCGCGCCTTCCGGCTGAGCGGCAACGCCCCCCGCAACCGGGCCGCGCTCCAGCCCCTCGGCGTCTCCCGCGGCACCTCCTCGGCACTGGTCTTCGACGCCGCCCCGCCGCCCCGCTGGACCCTGTCCTGCCTGGACCGTTCCCGCCTCGACGCAGCCGTCGCCGGCCTGCGGGCCACGGCCGCCACCGCCGTACGGGTCGGCTCCTCGGACGTCCGGGCCACCCTCCCGCCGGACGCGCGCGGCACGGCCGTGCTCTCCGTCCCCGCGACCGCCGGATGGACCTGCGAGGGCCGGCCCGCCGCCGAACACCTGGGCCTGGTCGCCGTCCCGCTGACCCCCGGCACCACCCGCATCGGCTGCTCCTACCGCCCGCCGGGGCTGGTGGCGGGCCTCGTCGTCGCGGGCGCGGCCCTGGTCCTGCTGCCGTTCGCGGCACGCCTGTCCGGCCGGGGCCGCGGCGGTGGCCGCAGGCCGTCCGGTGCGCCGCAGGCGGCGCTGCCCGCGCCGGTGCCCGCGTAGCCGTGCGTCAGCGGACCTGGCCCAGCCACTGCAGGGTGCGGCGCACCTCCGACGGGAACGGATGGGCCGGGCCGTGCAGGCGCTCCGCGTCGAACAGCAGCCGGGCCAGGGCGTCGTGGGCCGCCGGACGGTCGCCGAGGGACAGCAGCAGATGCGCGATCCGGCGGCGGATCTCCAGCGGCAGCGCCTGGTCCGGGTTGGCGTAGCGGTTCTCGAAGTACGGCAGCAGCGACCGGTACTCGGCGAGGGCGGCCGCCGGCTCGCCGAGCTGCTCCAGGCACTGCGCCGCGTCGTAGCGGAAGCGCAGGGACTGCGGATCGCCGGCCGGGAACTCCTCGGCGAGGCGACGCAGTTCGGGCAGGGCCCGACGGTACTGTCCGTCGTCCATCAGCGTGGCCGCGTACTGCTTGCGCAGGGAACGGACCACGGGCGAGTGCTCCCCGTGCTCCGCGGCCGCCGCCGGGAGGATGCCGCCCAGGATGTCCACGGCCTGGGTGAGCCTGCCCTGGTCCAGCAGCGTGCGCGCCTGGTCCACCGCGCCCGGGATGTCCGGCTTCGCCGGTGCCGGGACCGGCGTGGGGGTGTGCGTCGGCGGCGGCGGAGCGGTCGGCCGGGGCGGGATCGCCGTCGCCCGGTCCGGCCACGGGGCCTGCGGGCGGACGAAGGGCCGGGTCGGGTCGAGCGGACCGGACGCGCCGCGGCCGTCACGGGCCGGGAGCAGTGGGGCGAGGGCCTCGTAGACCTCCTGCGCCGAGGACGGCCGGTCCTGCGGGTCCTTGGCGAGCAGCCGCATCAGCAGCGCCTCCAGCTCCTGCGGCACCTCCGGGCGCTGCGGGCGGACCGGGAGCGGAGCCTCGTACAGGTGGCGGTGGAGCACGCCCAGCGCGGTCGAACCGGCAAAGGGCACGTTCCCGCTGAGGAGTTCGTAGAGGAGCACGCCCAGCGCGTACAGGTCGGTGTACGGGCCCACCGCCCCGCTCATCGCCTGCTCGGGCGCCATGTACGCCGGGCTGCCGATGGGCGTGCCGGTGCTGGTGAGACGCGTGGTGTCGGTGTCCATCACCGAGGCCACGCCGAGGTCGAGGACCAGGACGGTGCCGTCCGGGCGGATCATCACGTTGCGGGGCTTCAGGTCGCGGTGGACGATCGGCACCGCGTGCACGGCCGACAGGACCGAGCAGAGCTGCGCGACCACGGCGACCGCCCACTGCCACGGGTACGGGCCGTGCGCGGCGAGCCGTTCGGCCAGGTGGTCGGCGAGGTCGGAACCCTCGACGTAGCCCATGACCAGGAAGAGTTCGTCGCCGTCGCTGCCCGCGTCGTGCACGGTGACCAGCCCCGGGTGGTCCACCTGGGCCGTGACGCGGCATTCGCGCACGAAGCGGCGGCGCAGCTCCTCGGCGACCGTGCCGGGACCGGCGACCTTGTCGGGGCGCAGCAGTTTGACGGCGACCCGGCGGTCCAGGCGGCGGTCGTACGCCGTCCACACCTGACCCATGCCGCCCTGCCCGAGGACGCTCGCCAGCTGGTAGCGGTCTCCGATGAGGCGGTCGGTCACTGCTGCGGATCCCGGAAGGGCGTCTGGTTCGGGTCCTGGCGGTGCCCGCCGGGCGGCGGGGTCTGCTTGCGCAGCAGCTCGCTGAGCTCGTCGAGTTCGGCCCGGACCTGCCCGATGCGCGGCGGCGGGGTGTGCTGCGGCGGCACCTGCGGGGCGGCCGGCGTCGCACCGGAGATCACCGTGGGGGCCGTCGCCTGCGGGTAGCCGTAGGAGGGGGTGTTCTGCTGCGGGTGCGCGTAGGGCGCGGACGGCGCCGGGTACCAGGCGGCCGTCCCCGCCGTCCTGCGCGCCTCGTGGTGCTTGATGTCGGCGACGAGGAAGTACACGCAGACCGCGAAACCGGTGAGGATCGAGCCACCGGCACCGAGGTTGCCCTGCCAGCCGTTGACGTCCGGGGTGGGGTCCATCTGGATCAGCGTCATCCAGACGACGGCGAGCACCCCGCTGATCACCATCAGCGCCCAGTCCCGGTTCTTCCGGGTGACCAGGGCCAGCCGCAGCATCGATCCCCAGGACAGGAAGCCGCAGCTCAGGATGGGCAGCAGCGTGAACACCACGCGCAGGGCCACCACTCCGCCGTCGGTGGACTGGGGGCCTTGCTGCGGCTGAAGGCCGGGGCCGTGCATCGCTGCTCCTGACGGGCCGTGCGGAAGAGGTTTCGGCTCTGAGGGTATACAGCGTTCCCGGCCAGGGGTGAGGGGATGCGCCCAACCGTTGCACGCTCGCAGCATGGCCCGCGGCCGCGGCGGCGCGGCGGCGCCCGGCGCGGACCCCTCCCGCCCGCGGCCCGCGCCGAGTTGCCCCGTACTCTCCTTCCGTCCCGCCGCCCCGTGAAGAGAGTCCCCGTGCACACCGTTCACCGCCTGACCGCCGCCGCACTCGCGGGTGCCGCAGCCCTCGGGCTCTCCGGATGCGTGACCGAGCCCGCCCCGCTGTTCCCCGGCCTGGAGAACGCCCAGTCGCTGGACCGGTCCGTGACCGCGCTGCGCGGAGCGTCCACGTTCACCGTCAGCGGGAAAACGGTGACCAAGGGCGTGCCCACGCAGGTGAACCTCTCGGTCAGCGAGACCGGCGAGTGCACGGGCACCATGTCGCTGCCGACCGGTTACCTGAAGGTGGTCCGCACCCGCGAGGACGTCTTCCTCCAGAGCGACGAGGCCTTCGCCCGCATCCGGACGGAAGGCCTTCCCGCGGACGAGGCGGAGCAGGTGTTCCGGGACGCCACGACCCGGTGGATGCGCCAGGAGGCGTCCGACCCCGCCCTGAGGGGACTGGCCTCCCTGTGCGACCGGGACGGGATGCTCAACACGTTCTACGGCCGCCTGGGCACCCAGCAGGAGGGACGGACCGAGGTCGACGGCCGGCCGGCGGTCGCGATCACCGCGGACGGGCACGTCTTCCACGTGGCCGCGGAGGGAGAGCCGTACCTCCTGAAGGTGACCAAGGCCGGACCGGAGGGCATCGACCTCACCTACACCGGCATCAACCAGCCGGTACGGGTGGACGTTCCGGACGAGAAGGACGTCTACGAGGTCGACTGACCGACCCGCCGGCACGTCGGCCTGTGCTCGGGCGGGTCCGGGAACCGGTGGTCCCGGGTCCGCCCGAGCGTGGCGGCGGTGCTACGAGCCGAGGATCGTGGTGAGGAACTCGCCCGTCCAGGCCAGGAGTTCCCGGCCGACCACCGGCTTGCCGCCGATCTTGCCCGTCTTCGGGCGCGGCACCAGGATCTGCGAGGTCGCCGGCTTGAGGACCGTGCCCGGGTAGAGCCGCTTGAGCCGCAGCTCCTGGGACTCGCGCAGCTCCACCGGCCCGAAGCGGATGTTGTTGCCCTGGAGGGTGATGTCGCCGACCCCGCAGGCCCGCGCCAGCATCCGCAGCCCCGCCACCAGCAGCAGGTTCTCCACCGGCTCCGGCAGCTTGCCGTAGCGGTCGGTGAGTTCCTCGCGCACCGCCTTGATGTCCGCCTCGGAGGTGGCCGAGGCGATCGACCGGTACGCCTGAAGGCGCAGCCGCTCGCCCGGCGCGTAGTCGTGCGGGACGTGCGCGTCCACCGGAAGCTCGATCTTCACCTCCAGCGGCGGCTCCTCCTCCACCCCGCCCTCGACGGCCGCCCGGTAGTCGGCCACCGCCTCACCCACCATGCGGATGTAGAGGTCGAAGCCGACGCCCGCGATGTGACCGGACTGCTCCCCGCCCAGCAGGTTGCCCGCGCCGCGGATCTCCAGGTCCTTCATCGCCACGTACATGCCCGCGCCCATCTCGGTGTGCTGGGCGATCGTCGCGAGCCGCTCGTGCGCGGTCTCCGTCAGCGGCTTCTCCGGCGGGTACAGGAAGTACGCGTACCCGCGCTCGCGGCCGCGGCCGACGCGCCCGCGCAGCTGGTGCAGCTGCGACAGGCCGAAGTTGTCGCCGCGCTCCACGATGAGGGTGTTGGCGTTGGAGATGTCGATGCCGGACTCGACGATGGTCGTCGAGACGAGCACGTCGAACTTCTTCTCCCAGAAGTCCACGACGACCTGCTCCAGCGCCTGCTCCGACATCTGGCCGTGCGCCGTCGCGATCCGCGCCTCCGGCACGATCTCGCGCAGCTTCGCCGCCGCCCGGTCGATGGACTCCACCCGGTTGTGGATGTAGAAGCACTGGCCCTCGCGCAGGAGTTCGCGGCGGATGGCCGCGCCGATCTGCTTCTCCTCGTACGGGCCGACGAAGGTGAGCACCGGGTGCCGCTCCTCCGGCGGGGTGGTGATCGTCGACATCTCGCGGATGCCCGTCACCGCCATCTCCAGGGTGCGCGGGATCGGCGTCGCGGACATCGTCAGCACGTCCACGTTGGCCCGCAGCTTCTTCAGCTGCTCCTTGTGCTCCACGCCGAAGCGCTGCTCCTCGTCGACGATGACCAGGCCCAGGTCCTTGAAGCGTGTCTCCTGCGAGAACAGCCGGTGGGTGCCGATGACCACGTCCACCGAGCCCTCCTTCAGACCCTCCAGGGTGGCCTTCGACTCCGTCTCGCTCTGGAAGCGCGACAGCGCCTTCACGTTGACCGGGAACTGGCTGTAGCGCTCGGAGAAGGTCCCGAAGTGCTGCTGCACCAGCAGCGTGGTCGGCACGAGGACGGCCACCTGCTTGCCGTCCTGCACGGCCTTGAACGCCGCCCGGACGGCGATCTCCGTCTTGCCGTAGCCGACGTCGCCGCAGATCAGCCGGTCCATCGGGACCGACTTCTCCATGTCCTCCTTCACCTCGGCGATCGTGGTGAGCTGGTCGGGCGTCTCCGCGTACGGGAAGGCGTCCTCCAGCTCCCGCTGCCAGGGCGTGTCGGGACCGAAGGTGTGCCCGGGCGCCGCCATGCGCGCGCTGTACAGCTTGATGAGGTCGCCGGCGATCTCCTTGACGGCCTTCTTCGCGCGCGCCTTCGTCTTGGTCCAGTCGGCGCCGCCGAGCCGGTGCAGCGTCGGCGCCTCACCGCCCACGTACTTGGTGACCTGCTCCAGCTGGTCGGTGGGGATGTACAGCCGGTCCCCGGGCTGCCCGCGCTTGGCCGGCGCGTACTCCACCAGCAGGTACTCGCGGGTGGCGCCCTGCACCGTGCGCTGGACCATCTCCACGTAGCGGCCCACGCCGTGCTGCTCGTGCACGATGTAGTCGCCCGCCTCCAGCGTCAGCGGGTCGATGGACTTGCGGCGCCGGGTCGGCATCCGGCCGAGGTCCTTGGTGGCGGTGCGCTGACCGGTCAGGTCCGTCTCGGTGAGCACGGCCAGGCGCAGCACCGGGTCGACAAAACCGTTGTCGACGGAACCGCACGCCACGTGCACCAGGCTCGGCTCCAGCACGGCCAGGTCCGGCTCCAGCCGCGCCGCGATGCCCTCCCCGGCGAGCACCTCCACCGTACGGGCGGCCGGGCCGTGGCCCTCGGTCAGGTAGACGGTGCGCCAGCCGTCCGCGATCCAGCCCTTGGTGTCGGCCAGCGCCCGCGCCGTGTCCCCCCGGTACGCCTCGGGGGCGTGCATGCCGAGGGTGAGGGTGTCCCCGCCGGAGGTGTCCTCGTCGGCCGCGAACGGGGAGACCGACCACCACATCATGTCCAGCTCGCGGGCCCGGTCGCGGACGTCGGCGATACCCCGCAGCGAGGCCGCGCCCACGTCGATGGGCGCCTCGCCGCCGCCCGCGGTGGCCGCCCACGAGGCCATCAGGAACTCCTGGCTCGTCGCCACCAGGTCGGCGGCCCGGGTGCGCACCCGCTCCGGATCGCACACCACGGCCATCGACCCGGCCGGCAGCACGTCGATCAGCAGCTCCATGTCGTCGACGAGGACCGGGGCGAGGGACTCCATGCCCTCCACCGCGATCCCCTCGGCGATCTTGTTCAGGAGTTCGCCCAGCTCGGGGTGGGCCTCGGCGAGCGCCGCGGCCCGCTCCCGCACCGACGGCGTCAGCAGCAGCTCGCGGCACGGCGGCGCCCACAGACCGTGCTCGGCGATCTCCAGGGAACGCTGGTCGGCAACCTTGAAGTAGCGGATCTCCTCGACCTCGTCACCCCAGAACTCCACGCGCAGCGGATGCTCCTCCGTGGGCGGGAACACGTCCAGGATGCCGCCGCGCACGGCGAACTCGCCGCGCTTCTCGACCAGCTCGACCCGCGCGTACGCGGCCGCCGCCAGCGCCTCGGTGACCTCCCCGAGATCGGCGGCCATCCCGTGCCGCAGGCTCACCGGAACCAGGTCCGCCAGCCCGCCGACCTGCGGCTGGAGCACCGACCGGATGGGCGCGACCACCACGCTGACCGGGCCGGCGGCCGGATCGTCCTTGCTGGGGTGCACCAGGCGGCGCAGCACGGCCAGCCGGCGGCCCATGGTGTCGCTGCGCGGGCTGAGCCGTTCGTGCGGGAGCGTCTCCCACGACGGGTAGTCGGCCACCTCGTCGGGCGGCAGCAGGGAGCGCAGCGCGGCCGCCAGGTCCTCCGCCTCGCGTCCGGTGGTGGTGACCGCCAGCACCGTACGGCCGGTCTGCCGGGCCAGCGCGGCGATGACGAAGGGCCGCGCGGCGGCCGGACCGACCAGGTCCACGTGCATGCGGTTGCCGTCCCCGGCCGCGCCGACCGCCTCGGCGAGAGCGGCGTCCCGGGTGACGGCGTCGAGCAGTCCGTGCAGGCTCATGAGGGGGCTTTCCGTCCGGTGAGGTCTGGGGGGTGTACGGGCGTACGGGGTCGTGCCGGGAACGTCGGGCGGGCAACGCGAAGGGCCCGACACGTCGCACGGGCCGGGGGTTCCCACCCTACGACGGCGCCCCCGCCGACGCGCGAGGGATTCGGGTCACCCGCGCGGGTGAGCCCGGCCGGGCGGCCCCGCCCGGGTCACACCACGACCGGCGGGCCCGTCCCGCCTACGATGTCCCCGTACTGACCGCCTGAGCCCGCCGCGCCCTTCCGCCCGGGCCCACGCCGAACGGCCGAGGAGCACCAGTCCGTGACGAGCGATGCCATAGCCCGCCCGGCACCCGCGGCCGCAGCCCCCGCGAAGACCGCCGAGCCCCGGTGGGCCGGACCCTGGCTGGTCGCCGCGGCACTGCTCCCCGTCTACCTCGTGCTGTCCGTCGGCCGGTTCCGCCGCATGGACTGGGCCTCCTGGGACCTGGGCATCTTCGAGCAGGCCATCCGCGCCTACGCCCACCTGCGCGAGCCCGTCGCCGACCTGAAGGGGCCGGGCTTCAACATCCTCGGCGACCACTTCAGCCCGGTCATCGCCCTGGTCGCCCCCGTCTACCGGGTCTTCCCCGGACCGCTCACCCTGCTCGTCGTCCAGGCCCTGCTGTTCGCGCTCTCCGCCGTGCCCGTGACCCGGGCCGCCGGACGGCTCCTCGGCAAGGCCCGGGGCGTCGCCGTCGGTGTCGCCTACGGCCTGTCGTGGGGCGTGCAGCGGGCCGTGGAGTTCGACTTCCACGAGATCGCCTTCGCCGTGCCGCTCCTGGCGTTCGCCCTGGAGGCCGTCCTCGCCCGCCGCTGGCGGGCGGCACTGCTGTGGGGGCTGCCCCTGGTCCTCGTCAAGGAGGACCTCGGCTTCACCCTGGCCGCCCTGGCCGTGGTGGTCGCCTGGCGGGCCCGCGGCACCGACCGGCGCACCACCTGGACCGCGCTCGGCCTGGCGGCCGCGGCCTGCGTCTTCGCCGTCCTGGTGTTCACCGTGTTCATACCGGCCTTCGCCACGGACGGCTACGGCTACTGGCACAAGATCGACGGGGGTGGCCCGTTCGCCGGCCTCGGCACCAAGCTCACCACCCTGGCCTGGGTCCTCGTCCCCACCTCGGGACTGCTCGCGCTGCGCTCCCCGCTGCTGCTCGTCGCCGCCCCCACCCTCGGCTGGCGCTTCCTGTCCGGCGACGACCACTACTGGTCCACCGACTGGCACTACAGCGCCGTCCTGATGCCCGTCGTCGCGCTCGCCCTCGTCGACGCCATCGACGCCCTCCGCCGCGACCGGCGGCCCTGGCTGCGCTCGTACGCCCTCCAGATGCCCGCCGCGGTGCTCGCCGCGAGCCTCGCCCTGGCCGCGACCGCCATGCCCACCTCCCGGCTGACACAGGCGGACACCTACCGCAAACCCGAACGGGTCGTCGCGGTGGAACGCCTCCTCGCCCGGATCCCCGACGGGGCCACCGTCGAGGCCGACACCACCCCGCTGACCCGGCTCACCTCCCGCTGCCGCGTGCTGTGGATCGGCGGCAGCAAGGGCGTGGTCCCCGACTGGATCACCATCGACAACGGCAACAAGTGGGCCGGCGAGGACCCCACCGTGTACGCCTCCCAGCTCCACCCCGGCGAGCGGTACACCCTCGTCGGCGAGGCGGGCGGCATCGTCCTGATGCAGCGCGACACCGCGCCCGCCGGCGGCTGAGCCGCACCGCGCCGCACACAGGCGCAGGCCCGGGACCGAAGTCCCGGGCCTGCGCCTCCCCCCGACCGACCGCGGCGCCGGCTACTCGCTCGCGATCGCGTTCAGTACGTTCATCCGTCCCGCCCGGAACGCCGGGACCAGGGCGGCGAACAGGCCCACGAAGGCCGAGCCCGCGAACACCCCGAGGATCGTCGGCCACGGGATCTCCAGCACCTTCAGGCCCTCCAGCGCCAGCAGCTGCTGCGCGGTGGCCCCCCAGCCCATGCCCAGCCCGAGGCCGAGGAGGGCGCCGAAGAGGGCGATGACCACCGACTCCAGACGGATCATGCGGCGCAGCTGGCGGCGGGAGAGGCCGATGGCGCGCATCAGGCCGATCTCCCGGGTCCGCTCGACCACCGACAGGGCCAGGGTGTTCACGACGCCCAGGACCGCGACGATGATGGCGAGGCCGAGGAGCCCGTAGACCATGTTCAGCAGCTGGCCGACCTGGTCCTTCAGAGCCTGCTTGTAGTCGGTCTGGTTGCGCACCGCGTACTGCGGGTACTCGGCCATGGCCGCCTTGACCGCCTTGTACGCGGCGGCGTCGGACTGCCCGTCCTGTGCGGTGGCCAGCATCATGAAGGGCAGCGGCATCCGGTCCGCGGGGACGTTCGCCCGGGCGGTCTCGGTGCTGATGTACTTCATGCCCTTGTCGAGGTTTCCCTCGTCGCTGGTGATCGCCGCGACCTTCAGCCTGACCGTGCTGCCGCCGGTGAACGCGACGGTCATCTCGTCGCCCAGCTCGATGCCGTGCGCGGTGGCGTACAGCGAGCCGACCGACATGGAGCCGGCGCCGTAGGCCGCCGCGTGCTCGCCGGCCGTCATCTTGCGCCGGATGTCCTTGGCGTACGTCGGGTCGGTCGCGCCGAGCTCCGTCGTCTCGGAGGTGCCGTCGGGCGCGGTCAGCCTGACCTCGACCTCGCGGTAGGCGGTGACGTGGTCCAGGCCGGCGGTGGCGCGCAGGGCCTGTTCGGCCTGCGGCAGGACCGGCTGCTGGGACTCGGAGGCGACGATGTAGTCCGCGCCGACCGACCGGTCGAGCTCGTCGGTGGCCGAGGCCACCATCGAGGAGCCGACCACCGACAGGCAGGCGACCAGCGCGAGGCCGATCATCAGCGCGGCGGCGGTGGCACCGGTGCGGCGCGGGTTGCGCAGGGCGTTGCGCTCGGCGAGCCGGCCCACGGACCCGAAGGGCCGCAGCACCACGCCGGAGAGCACCCGCACCACGCCCGCGGCAAGCAGCGGGCCGATCACGATGAAGCCGACGAGGGTCAGGACCACGCCCAGGCCCAGCCAGAGCGAGCCGGCCCCGGCCTTCTCCGCCGACCCGGCGAGGTAGAGGGCCCCGCCGCCGACGCCGGTGAGGACCAGACCGAGCGCGGCCCGGACCCGTCCGGCCTTCTTGTCGCCCGGGGTGCCGGACTCGCGCAGCGCCGCCATCGGGGAGACCTTGCCGGCCCGGCGGGCCGGGACGAAGGCGGACACCACGGTCACGACGATGCCGAGGACGACGCCCACGACGGGGGTGGTCCATGCGACCGTCAGGTCGTCGGTGGACAGGTTCATGCCCATCTGGCCCATGAGGGCCATCAGGCCGACGGCCAGGCCCACGCCCGCCGCCACACCGAGGACCGAACCGACCACACCGAGCAGGAAGGCCTCGACGACCACGGACTTCAGGACCTGCCCGCTGTCGGCGCCGATGGCGCGCATCAGGCCGATCTCACGGGTGCGCTGGGCGACCAGCATGGAGAAGGTGTTGAAGATCAGGAAGATGCCGACGAGGAAGGCGATGCCGGCGAAGCCGAGCATCACGTACTTCATGACGTCGAGGAAGGCGCCGACGTCCTTGCGGTTGGCGTCCGCGGCCTCCTTCGCGGTCTGCAGCGTGTAGGCGTCCGCGCCGACCGCGCTCGCGATGTTCGCCTTGAGCTGCTCGTCGCTCACCCCGTCCTTCGCGGTGACGTTGACGTGGGTGAAGGAGTCGGGCGAGCCGAGCAGCGACTGCTGCGCGGTGGCCGTGTCGAAGTAGACGACGGCCGCGCCCGGGTTGGTCACGGTGAAGGCGGCGATCCCGGTGATCTTCGCGCGGATGTCGCCGGTGACGGCGATGGTGCGCAGTTCGTCACCGAGGGCCAGGCCGTGCTTCTTCGCGGTGTCGGCGTCGACCATCACCTCGGTGGGGCCGCGCGGAGCCCGGCCCGAGGCGATCTTCATGGACTTGAGCTCGTTGTCGCTCCAGTTGCCCGCGATGGTCGGGGCACCGGTGGTCGAACCCATGTTCTCGTTCTCGGAGTTGACCACCGTGACGGCCATCGAGACGACGCCGCCCTCGGCGCCCTTGACCCCCTCGGCCTTCCTGACCTGCTCCACGACCGAGCCCGCCAGCATCTCGGGCTTGCCGCGGTCGGGGGTCTCCTCGCCGCTCCCGACGGCCTTGGGGCTGACCGTCACGTCGGAGTTGGTGACGGCGAACAGCTTGTCGAAGGTGGTGTTCATCGTGTCGGTGAACACCAGGGTTCCGCAGACGAACGCGACGGACAGCAGGACGGCCACCGCGGACAGCGCCATCCGTCCCTTGTGCGCGACGAAGTTGCGCCGGGAGGTCTTCAGGACGGTGTTGCTCACGAGGTCCGCCCCCGCGCGTCGAAGTCCTTCATCCGGTCCAGGACCTGGTCCGCGGTGGGCGCGTACATCTCGTCGACGATCCGGCCGTCGGCGAGGAAGACGACGCGGTCCGCGTAGGAGGCGGCCACCGGGTCGTGGGTGACCATCACGATGGTCTGGCCCAGCTCGTCCACGGAACGCCGCAGGAAGCCGAGGACCTCGGCGCCCGCCCGGGAGTCCAGGTTCCCCGTCGGCTCGTCACCGAAGATGATCTCGGGACGGGCGGCGAGGGCGCGGGCCACCGCCACACGCTGCTGCTGGCCGCCGGAGAGCTCCGTCGGGCGGTGCTTGAGCCGGCCGGCCAGACCGACGGTCTCCACCACGCGGTTCAGCCACTCCGCGTCCGGCTTGCGGCCCGCGATGTCCATGGGGAGCGTGATGTTCTCCAGGGCGTTGAGCGTGGGCAGCAGGTTGAACGCCTGGAAGATGAAGCCGATCCGGTCGCGGCGCAGCCGCGTGAGCTTCTTGTCCTTCAGCCCCGTGATCTCGGTGTCGTGCAGGTGGATCTGCCCCTCGGTCACCGTGTCCAGGCCGGCGAGGCAGTGCATCAGCGTGGACTTGCCGGAGCCCGAGGGGCCCATGATCGCGGTGAACTGGCCGCGCATGATGTCCACGTCCACCCGGTCGAGGGCGACGACCCGCGTCTCCCCGGAGCCGTAGGCCTTGACGACCTTCCGCGCCCGGGCCGCGACGGCAGCATGCCCTCCAGTACCCCCGTGCCTGGTTTCGGTCATTGCCGTTGTCACGGTCTGTCTCCTTCTCGGAACGTCGATTGCTCGGAACGTCGGTGAGTGGTGCTCGGTGCGTCGTGCGTGGTGCTCGGTGCGTCGTGTTCGGCACGTCGTGCCCGGCACGCCGGACCTCGGATGTGGTGCGTGCGCCGCCGACACGAGTCTGTTGCGGCCGGCCCTCCGGCGCGCTGGTGCCCATCGCCGTATCCGCCCGGGGGTTAACCCCACCCCCGGCCCCCTGCTCCGTATGCTCCAGTTAAGGAGACGTCGCGGGCCCGCACCTCCTCCGCCGGGAGGAACGCCCCCTGGCCCGTAGTGGTGAGGAACCCCTAGGGGTCCTGCGCCCTTCGGCGTACGCACCCTGAGGGATACCGCCCGCGGGACGGCGGTGAGATGGTGTCCTGCGCAGATGCGTGCAGGGGGAAAGGAAATCCGGTGGCCGCAGCGGACAGCACGGACGGAGCTCCGGGCGGCATACCCGGGCGGCGCACCGACGGCGGAACCGGAGCGGCGGCGGCCCCGGCCACCGGCTCCGCCGCGGACGGCCGGCCGGACGGACCGGCGGGCCGGCCCCCGACCCCCGTCGTGATCTCGCTGATGCTCGGCATGGCCCTCGTCGCCCTCGACAGCACCATCGTCGCCACCGCCGTCCCGCAGATCGTCGGCGACCTCGGCGGCTTCTCCGTCTTCTCCTGGCTCTTCTCCGGCTACCTGCTCGCCGTCACCGTCACCCTGCCCGTCTACGGCAAACTGACCGACACCTTCGGCCGCAAGCCCGTCCTCCTCTTCGGCATCGGCCTCTTCCTGATCGGCTCGCTGCTGTGCGCGCTCGCCTGGAACATGGCCGCCCTCATCGCCTTCCGCATCGTCCAGGGCCTGGGCGGCGGCGCCCTCCAGGGCACCATCCAGACCCTGGCCGCCGACCTCTACCCGCTCAAGGAACGGCCGCGGATCCAGGCCCGGATGTCCAGCGTGTGGGCCACCTCCGCCGTCGCCGGACCCGCCCTCGGCGGGCTCCTCGCCTCCTACGCCCACTGGCGCTGGATCTTCCTCCTCAACCTGCCGCTGGCCGCCCTCGCCCTGTGGATGATCGCCCGCCACCTGACCGAGCCCGTACGCTCCCCGGGCCGCCGCGGCCCCGTCGACTGGGCGGGCGCGCTCGGCGTGTTCTGCTGCGGCGGACTCCTGCTCTTCGCCCTCGTCCAGGGCGGTGTCGCCTGGCCCTGGCTGTCCGCGCCCTCCCTGGGCCTGCTCGCGGCCAGTGCCGTCCTCGCCGCCGTCGTCGTCCGCGTGGAGCGCCGGGCCGCCGAGCCGATCCTGCCCGGCTGGGTGTGGCGCCGGCGCACCATCGCCGCCGTCAACCTGGCCATGGGCGCCCTCGGCCTGCTGATGGTCGCCCCGACGGTCTTCATGCCGACGTACGCCCAGTCCGTCCTGGGCCTCGGCCCCGTCGGAGCCGGACTCGTCATGTCGGTGATGACCCTGAGCTGGCCCGTCAGCGCCGCCCTCAGCCAGCACGTCTACCGGCGCATCGGCTTCCGCAACACCGCCGCCGTCGGCATCGGCCTGGCCGCCCTGATCCTCCTCTCCTTCACCCTCCTCCCGACCCCCGCCCGGCCCTGGCAGCCCGCCCTGATCATGCTGCTGCTGGGCGGCGCCCTCGGCCTCTTCCAGCTCCCGCTGATCGTCGGCGTCCAGTCCACCGTGGGCTGGGCCGAACGCGGCACCACCACCGCCTCGGTGCTGTTCTGCCGCCAGGTCGGCCAGAGCGTCGGAGCGGCCCTGCTCGCCGCCGTCGCCAACGCCACCATCGCCGCCCGTCTGGCCGACGCCCCCGTACCCGGACTCCCCGGCCACCTCGACGACGTCGCCGAGGCACTCGACGACCCGGCCCTGCTCCCCCGGGCCGCCGCCGACCACCTGCGCGAGGCGGTCTCGGCCGCGGTGGAGCACATCTTCCTCGGCGCGGCGGCCGCCGCCGTGGCCGCCCTGCTGGTCCTGCTGTTCGTGGCCCCGCGCCGGTTCCCGGTGCTGCCGGAGCTGCGCGAGGAGGAGAAGGCGTAACCGTGCGCGGGCGGGCATCGCGGGTCCGGCACCGCGGTCCGGCCGGCCGGAACGCCCCGGAGCGTCGGCTTGTCATGATCGGGACACTCGGTGACCCTCGTTGCCCAGGACCGCAACCCGGGGGAGACCACCGCATGGCATCCGCGCTCTACGCACTCGCCCTACTCGCCGCACTCGCCGGCCCGCTCTGCCTGCAGCTGCGCCGCACCCCCTCCTTCGTCACCGGCCGCGACGGCCGCCTCTCCACCTCCACCGCCCTCGCCGTGGCCTGGACGGTCATCCTCGTCTGGCTCCTCCTCACGATCCTCGGCTACGGGCTCACCGCGGGCGGCGGAGTCGCCTACTTCCGGGACGCCGACGGCCCGCTGTCCCCCCTGACCAGCGTGTACCTCCCCCTGCTCGGCGGCCCCTACGTGGCACTCATCGCCGCGAAGGCCGTCGTCGGCATGCGCGTCGAACACGGCACCATGGCCAAACCCGCCGCCCCTCCCACCCGGACGGGCCGCCGGCCGCTCCACGAACTCGTCGCCAACGACAGCGGACGCACCGACCTGGTCGACCTCCAGTACGTCGCGCTCAGCGCTGTCACCATGCTCTACGTCGTGCTGTTCTTCCTCGCGGACGTCGGCGCCGGACTGCCGCGGCTGCCCGCCGAGATGTGGGCCCTCACGGGCGCCCCGGCCGGCGCCTACCTGGTGAACAAGATGGCCGTGCGCGCCAACCCGGTGATCACCGGCATCGCGGCCGGGAACGGCCTGCTGAAGGTCGAGGGCGGGGGCTTCACCCCCGACCCCGCGGGACGCCCGCCGCTCGTCACCGTCGACGACACCCCGCTCGAAGCCCACCCCGACCCGCTCACCGGCGCCCTGACGGCCACTCTGCCGCCGACGGCGCAGCCGCCCTTCACGGTGGTCGTCACCGCCCGCGGCCTGCGCAGCGACCCGTACCGCTACGACCCCCGCCCCGAACCCACCCCGGCCACCCCGGCCCCCCGCAAGGAACCCACCGCCCCCCACTGAACCCGGCCCGACGCACGAGCCTCGCCCGACGTCGGGCAACCACCCGGCCCGGCCCGGTACGGGCGCACCCACCATCCCCGGCCCGGCGAACCGGCCGGCACCCGGGCCTTCGCCGACGGCCGAGCAACCGCCCGCCCGGTCCCGGCGCGGGGCGCGCGCACCCACCGTCCCGGCCCGGCGAACCGGCCGGCACCCGGAACAACCGGCCGGCCGGCGCCGGGCGCACACCCCACCGGCCGCAGCCGCACACCCGCGCACCCGGACCGGGAACGGACCGTCAGCCCTCCGCCGGGGCGCGGCCCGTCAGAGCCGCAAGGCTGGCCCGGACGTGGTTCATGTGCGCCCGCATCTCCTCCTGGGCCTCCGTGTGCTCCCGCAGCACCCGCTCCGTCTCACGGCCCGTCCGCTCCTGCGCCAGCCTCGCCTCCGCCAACAGCTCCGCGGCCCGCGCCTCCGCGTCCTCCTGCCCGTGCCGCGCCGTCTCCTCCGCCTCCGCGAAACCCCGGCGGGCCTCCTCCAGGCGCGCCAGCGCGTACCGCTCGGCCTCCGCCTCCCGCGCCTCCCACTCGGCCTCGCGCGCCGCCAGCTCCCGCCCCGCCGCCTCCCACCGCTCCGACTGCTCCCGCTCGCACTCCACCCGCTCCGCCTCCGCCCGCCGACGCACCTTCGCCAGCCCGGCCGAAGCCTCCGCGCGCCACGCCGACGCGTCGTCCCGCGCGCCCGCCCGCAGCCCGTCCGCCTCCCGCTCCGCACGCGCCAGCCCCTGCCGCGCCCGGATCTCCGTCTGCTCGCGCACCGCCTCCGCGTCACCCCGCGCCAGCTCCGCCGCACGGTCCGCCCGCGCCCGCGCCGCCTCCGCCGTCGCCACGGCGTCCGCCCGCGCCTCCGCCCGCAGCGACTCCGACTCCTCCTCCGCCAGCAGCAGGATCCGGCGCGCCCGTTCGCTCAGCTCGTCGTACGTCTGCGGCGCCAGCGCCGCCACCACCTCGCGCAGCCGCGCCGCCTCGGCCTCCATCTGCTTGGCCAGGACCGTCAGCCGCGCCACCCGCTCCCAGGCCTCGTCCCGGCTCCCCGAGAGCCGGGCGAGATACCGGTCGACCTCGTCGGTGCGGTAGCCGCGACCGCGCACGGTCGCAAAGGGTGCACTCATCCTGGATGCGCCTCTCTCGCGGGGATTCCCGTCAAGGATGCGCCATTTGGTCCCGGAAGCCCGAATGGCCGGGCCGAGACCCCCTCCGAGGGTCCCGACCCGGCCACGGCGACCGGTCCTCCGATCGCCCGGTCAGGCGCCGTACGTCACAGCAGCCCGTCCCACATCTGCTCCAGCAGCACCGACCACCAGCTCTCCGGCGACGCCAGCGCGGCACTGTCCAGGCCCGCCAGATTCGCCTGGAAATCGACGGTCCAGCGGCCCGCCTGCTCCGGCGTCAGATGCTGCCGCAGCCGCCACATGTGACCCAGCATCGCCATCGACCGGACGAACTGCGGCAGGCTCGAGTTCACGAACTGCGGCGGCACCGGCGCACCGCCCGGCCCGCCCTCCACCGGCACGGCCACGATGTGCGCCGTGCCGTACTGCACGCACAGCGCCTTGCCGAAGTCACTGCCGATCACCAGGTACGAGCCCGCGTCCGAAGCCGGCTGCACCTGCCGCTGCGCGGCCAGCTCGGCCAGCGTCGGCACCGGCTGACCCGGCACCGCCTGCGCCCAGAAGAACGGCCCGAAATCAGCCGGCAGACCAGACCACACCAGCGTCTGCGCCACGATCTCCGGCACACCCTGACGGGACACCGCGCGCTGGTCGAAGCGGAACACGCCCTGCGGACCGAACGCCGCCGTCAGCTCCTGCGCGATGGCCTCCAGCGGGATCGCCGGCTGCAACGGGACCTGCGGCAGCGGCGCGCGCACCGGCGCGGGGCGCGCCGGACCGTCCGCCACCTGGTGCAGCTCGCCCTGGTGCGTCAGCAGGTGCCGCATCCCCTGCTGACGGCCCGCGTGGTCCTTGCCGTACGGGGCGACGCTGGTGATCCGCACCTGCGGCCACGTCTCCCGGATCATCCGGGCGCAGTAGCCGCCGGGCAGCTCGCAGGACTCCAGCTCCGTGTGCAGCTCCAGCACCTGCTGCGGCGGGACGTTCATCGCGCGCAGCTCGTAGAGGATCTGCCACTCCGGGTGCGGGGTGCCCGGCGCCGAGCGGCGGATGATCTGCTGCTCGGAACCGTCGGCACCGCGGTAGCGGAGCACGGCCTGGTAGCCGGGCCCGACCGTGGGCACACCCGTCTGCCCCTGCGGAGAAGCGACGGGCCCGCCCTGCGGGGGCCCCGGCGGACCGGGAGGCGCGGGCTGACCGGTCACGGCCGGACCGGCCAGCATCGTCGCGGCATGGTCCAGCCCGCCACCCAGCGAACCGGGAGCACCCGGAGGACCGGGAGGCTGCGGCACACCCGGACCCGCGAGCATCGTCGCGGCGTGATGGGCCCCGCCCCCGGGAGCACCGGGAGCACCGGGCGGACCGGGAGGCTGCGGCGCACCGGGAGCACCCGGCGGACCGGGAGGCGCCGGCGGCTGACCGGTCACGGCCGGACCCGCCAGCATCGTCGCGGCATGATCCAGCCCACGCCCCAGCGAACCGGGAGCCCCCGGCGGACCGGGCGGACCGGGAGGCTGCGGCGCACCGGGAGCACCCGGCGGACCAGGAGGCGCCGGCGGCTGACCCGTGACAGCCGGACCCGCCAGCATCGTCGCCGCATGGTCCAGCCCGCCACCCAGCGAACCGGGAGCACCCGGAGGAGCGGGAGGCTGCGGCGCACCAGGAGCCCCGGGCGCAACCGGAGCAGCCGGCGGCTGACCCGTCACGGCCGGACCCGCCAGCATCGTCGCCGCATGATCCAGCCCACGACCCAGCGAACCGGGAGCCCCCGGCGGCTGCGGCGGTGCGGGCGGCGCGCCCGCTCCCGAACCCCCGGAACCACTCTCGGAACCACCCGGCCGGGACACCCGCGCCTTGCTCGTCGGCGCGTCGGCGATGTCCTGCGGCGACGACCCGATCGCGGGCACCACGGCGGTCCTCGGCAGCCCGCTGCCACCCGGCATCAGCGTCGTCGGCGCGTCCGCGGCCGCGGAGTGCACCGGCGCGTCGTCCAGGTCCGAACCGGACAACGGCGGCGCGAACACCGTCGCGGGCAGCGGAACGGACACGTCGTCCCCGCCCGGATTCACATCGGTACCCGCCCACGGAGTCGACCCCGACGGCACGGCCACCGGAGCCGGCTCCACCGGAACCCCGTCATTGGCCGTCGGCTCGTACGGGACCTCGCCCCCACGGCTCAACGGCACCGGCTCGCCCGGCACCGGACCCCCGGACCCGGCGGGCCCCGCCGCGGCGGACGCCCCGGCCGGCACCTCCTCGGCGGCCGGCGCGGAAACCTCCACGTCGGACACCGCGGCCGCCACGGGAGCCGGCGCCGGCGGAATGCCCGCCCGGTCCGCCGCCTCCTGCAGCCACTCCGGCGGACTCAGCATGAACGAGGTCATCTCCGAGTCGATCCGCGGCGCGGGCACCGACGCCTCCGAGGCCGCGGACGCCGAAGCGGCCCCGTACTCCTCCTCGTACCGGCGGATCACCTCACCCACCGGCAGCCCCGGCCACAAGGTCACCTCCCCGCTGTCCCGCGCGATGACCAGCCGCTGCCGGCCACCCCCGGACACCGGACCGGCCGCCCGGTCCTCGGCCCACACCACGAACCCGAGCCCGAACTCCCGCACCCGCACCTCCCGGTGCTGGTACCCGGGCACGTCCCCGTTGATCCACTCCTCGGCGCGCTCCTGCGCCTGCGCGAACGTCACCACAGCGCCGTCACCCCTCACCCGAACCGGCGGACGCCACCGGAACCGAACGTGCGAATCCGCCGTCCACCATCAGACCGGCCACCGACTCCAACTCCGGGGGATTTCCCGCCAGACGCTCGAGAAAGGCATCGAAATCACCGCCGCACGGCAGCAACAGCCGCTCCACGCGCTCCTGCACGGTCCAACCGTCCCGGTCCCGCGCGTCGTCGTACGGCGAGAACCACACCGAACCGACCGCCTCGCCCCTCACCTTCAGCGCGACCAGCCCGCCCTGCACGAAGGCCACGCACAGGTAGTCCTTCGTCAGATGGTCCCGGAGGCACTTGTTCACGTAGACGAGATCGTTGACGGCAGCCTCCTCACGCACCGTGAAGAACGGCTGGTCCACCAGCAGACCCAGCTCCACGTCCAGCCCCGCACCCATCGGCGCACAGCCGCCCGCGGCCTTCAGGAACGAGCGGTACGCCTCCGGCAGCCGGTAGCCGAGATCCTCCTCGACACCCTGCACCTGCCCCTCGGACACCGAGACCACCGACTTCGGCAGCCCCATGTGCACCGGACGCACCTCCTGCAACGGCCGCGTCCCACGCTTCTCGTGGTCCACCGGAGCCGTCGCCAGACCCGCGTGATGCCGCAGCAGCGCCTTCACCTCGACCGGCACCAGCTCCATGCGCCGAGAACCGGCCACGTGGTGCCAGGTCCAGCCGTGCGGCGTCGCCACCGCCCCGACCGTGTCCCACATCTCGTGCCCCGCGGCCTTCATCGCCGCGTTCGCCGACACGTAGTCCGTCAGCCGCAACTCGTCCACGCCGAAACCCTCGGGCGGCTCGGCGATCTCCACCGCAGCCCGCGCATAGGCGGAGAAGTCCGGATACCCGTCGCCGTCCATCCGCACTCCGTGGGGATGCCGGGCGGCCCGGACCGGGTCCGGGAAATGCACGACCTGCCCCGAGTACGCGGCGTTGGGTGGCGGGGCCTGCTGCCCGAGCCGACCTGTCGTCATGGCGGTAGCCCCCTGCTGGATCTGGCTGGTTCACCACAGCCTATGCGCTGGGACAAGAGGCTCACCCGCGCCAGTCCCGCGCACCCGCCCACGGGCCAGGAACATCCGAATTGATACGAATATTCGACCCCGCTTCCACAGGCCGGACGACATTTGGCAGGCTGTCCCCGCAGCAGGGGGACGTGCGCGAGAGCGGTCACCACCGCCGCCACGGGAGGGAAAGCGCGACCATGCAGAACACGGCAACACGAACAGAACCGGGCGAAAACACCCCCGGAGCAGCAGGCACACCCGCCACCGGACCGGCCACCGACCACGCCGGCCCCAACGGCGACCCCCGCCTGCGCTGGAGCAGCACCGACGGCCGCCCCGCGGCACCCGTCCTGCGCTTCCGCAGGGACGGCATCCTGCCCACCATCGCCGCCGCCCTCTCGGTGCGCGGCGAAACCCTCACCGGCACCGCCGGCAAGGCCGACCAGCCACCCGTACTCCACCCCCTCGTCCAGGACTTCCTCGACACCCTCACCAGCGGCCAGCGCGAACGCTTCACCGGCCGGTGCCCCGAAGCCATGCTCCTCTCCCGCCACCTCTCCGCCGTCGAAGCCGCCCGCTCCAAACGCGCCTCCCGCAAACCCCTCTCCGCCGGCGAAGCCCGCCGCTCCCTCAAACAAGCGAAGATCACCGCCCGGCGCATCCGCGAGGACGGCGACCCGCTCCACGGCAGCTACGCACCCCCCTGCCGCTCCTGCCACGCCCTCCTCTCCCACTTCGGCGTACGCCCCGTCGACCTCACCCCCGCCGAGTAGCCATGACGACCTCCGCCTCCTACGACCGCTCCTCGACCACCCGCTTCCCCGCCCCGGTCGACTCCGCGCTGCGCACCGCCGGCTGGGAACCCGGCCGCTGGGACATCAAGCAGGCCGAATACTGGGCCGACGCCCTCCGGGACCACACCACCCCCGCCGGACACCGGCACACCGTCTTCCCCGCCGCCGTCGAGGCCTGGGCCGAATTCGGCGGCCTCACCGTCACCGCCCCCGGACCGGGCCGCCAGATCGCCCCCACACCGGTCCGCATCGACCCCCTCACCGGACTCCACCTCGCCCGCACCTTCGCCGACCTGGGCCGGGCCCTGTCCACCCAGCTCTGCCCCCTCGGCGTCGAGGCCGACGGCGACTCCCACCTGGCGCTCGACCGCGAGGGCCGCGTCTACGGCATCGACCACACCGGCGACTGGTACCTCGGCCACACCCTCGACGAAGCCCTCACCCTCCTCCTGACCGGCCTCCAACCCACCCGCCTGACGCTCCCGCGGGGGTAGCAGATCCGGGCCGGCCCGCGGGGTCGGGATCGGCCTGTGCGGGGTGGTGCCGGGTGCGGCGTGGTCGTGCGGGGTCCGGATCGCGAGGGCGCGGGGTCGATGCGTCGGTGTGCGGGTGGGGTGCGGGGCCGGGGAGGGGTGTCTCCTCGGCTCGCGCGTGCGGCGGGGTTCGTCCCGTGCGAGGTGGTTGCACGCTCGTCCTGCGGGGACACCCCTCCCCGTCCCCGCACCAACAGCACAACCCCCGCTCCGGGCACACCAGACCCGCCGAAGCCATGGAGCGCCGCACGGCCAGGTCCCCGCACGGGACGGCAAGTGGATCGGCCCGGGGTGTCGAAGCCTCGGCGTGGGGTGGGGACACGGTGGAGTGTCCCCGCAGGACGAGCGCGCGACCACCCCGCCACAGACCGACCCACCCGCACGCGCCGAGCCGAGGAGACACTCCACCGGGGCCCCACCCCACACCACCACAGGCCACCCGCACCGAAACCCCGCCCCACCGGCAGAACACCGACCCGGCGAAGCCAAGCCCAACCCGCCGACGCCCAGCGGCTAGCGGACCGGCAGGACCGCCGACACCCGGAAACCCCCCGCGTCCGTCGGACCCGACACGAACACCCCGCCCAGCCCGAGCACCCGCTCCCGCATGCCGACCAGCCCGTTCCCCCCGCTCGGCAGGCCGACCCCGGCCACCGGCCCCTCGGACGGCCCGTTCTCCACCTGCATCGCCACCTCCCCCTCCCGGTGCGCGAGCCGCACCACGACCCGCGCCCCCGGAGCGTGCTTGTGGCAGTTGGTCAGCGCCTCCTGGACCACCCGGTACGCCGTCTGCTCCACCTCCGCCGCGTACCCGCCCCCGGCCCCGGCCCCGTCCCCGTGGACGACCACCTCCACGGCCATCCCGGCCGCCCGGGACTGGCCGACGAGCGCCTCCAGCTCCGCCAGCGAAGGCCCGTCCTCCGCCCCCGCCGCCACCGCGGCGGGAACGACCCGCACCACGGCCTCCACGGACCCGGCGGCCGCCACGGCCGCCACCGGCTTCGGGGCCGCCCGCAGCACCCCGAGCATCTCCCGCAGCTCCGTGAGCGCCTGCCGCCCCATGTCCCCGACCAGCGCTGCGTTCTTCGCGGCGCGCGCCGGGTCCTTGACCGCCACCGCCTCCAGCGCGGCCGCGTGCACGACCATCAGCGACACCCGGTGCGCGACCACGTCGTGCATCTCCCGCGCGATCCTGGTCCGCTCCTCCGTACGGGCCCACTCGGCCCGTTCCTCCGCCCGGTCCGCCAGCAGCGACAGCTCCCGTTCCAGCGAGTCCGCGCGTTCCTGCAGGCTCTCCATCAGCCTGCGCCGGGCCCCGATGTAGAGGCCGAGCAGCATGGGCGGCACGGTCAGCGCGACCGCGACGAAGACGGACAGCGCGAGGACGAGCGTCGGATCGGCCTCCACGTCCCCGCGGGTCTTGACGTACATCACGACGAACGTCGCCACCAGCGACATCGAGGCCAGCGCGGCGATGATCCGGCGGGGCACCTCCGAGGAGGCGAGCGTGTACATGCCCGCCACCGACAGCAGGAAGCCCATCTCGGCAGGCGCCACCGCGATCCCCACGAGCACCACGGCGATCGGCCACCGCCGGCGCAGCACGAGCGTGACCCCCACCACGACCCCGAACAGCACCCCGGCCGCGACGGGGATCCCCGCCTCCTCCGAAAAACGGATCCCCTCCCAGGCGCACTCCGCGGCGGACACCGCCCCGAGCGCCGCGTCCCCCACGGCATCGCGCCGCCGCGCCCACCACAACGGCGGGCCGGCGCGCCCTTGCTCTTCCCCCGTACCGGTCATGCCGTCCAGCGTACGCAGCCGCCCCTACAGACCACCGACAGAATTCCGGCGAACGCGAGGTAATCGCACATACGAGTGAATCGACCGCATCCCGAGACCTGAATACCGCATTCCGGACGACATTGGGCCCATGAACGAGATCCGACGTCGCCCCGGCGACGGCACGGGCGGCCTCCGTACGGGCGCGGCCACCTTCGAGACCCTGCGCGAGCAGGCGGTGGCCCTGCGCCGCGAGGGGCACAGCCGGCGCGCGATCCGCGACCGCCTGGCCGTCCACAACAACGACCTGCTGAACGCCCTGCTCCAGGGCGAGCCGCCGCCCGAATGGACGAAGCGGCCGAACGCAAAGGACGACCTCCGCGCCCGCGCCCGCGAACTCCGCCTCCAGGGCCTCACCTACGACCGGATCCAGCTGGAACTCGGCTGCTCGAAGAGCTCGATCTCCCTCTGGGTCCGCGACCTCCCCAAACCGGAGCCGACGCGTCGGCCCCCGGGCACGTCCATGGAGCGGGCGCAGCAGGGCCGCGCCGCCGCCCATGAGCGCAGGAAGGCCGCGTACGAGGCGACACGGCAGGCAGCCCGGGCCGAGGTGGGTGAGCTCACCGAGCGGGAACTGTTCCTCCTCGGCGTCGGCCTCTACTGGGCCGAGGGCGGCAAGACCAAGCCGCACCAGCCTCACCCGCAGATCACCTTCGTGAACAGCGACGCGGACATGATCCGCACCTTCCTCGCCTGGCTGCGACTGATGGGCGTCGGGGACCACCGGCTCCGCTTCGCACTCCAGATCCACGAGACCGCCGACGTCGCGAGAGCCGAGGAGTACTGGAGGGACGTCGTGGGGCTGGACGCGTCCCACTTCGGGAAGACCACACTGAAGCGCCACAACCCGCGCACGAACCGGCAGAACGTGGGCGACACGTATCGGGGTTGCCTGGCCGTACGGGTCCTCGGAGGCTCCGATCTGTACCGTCGCATCGAAGGCACCTGGTGGGGCATAGTAGGTGCCGTCACATAGATCAGCCCGGAAGAAATGTCCGGTTTGATCCTAAAAATGGTCCCCTGTGGTGTAATTGGCAGCACTGAGGCTTTTGGTGCCTTATGTCCGGGTTCGAGTCCTGGCGGGGGAGCACACGATGTTCGGGTCCCGACCTCCGCGGTCGGGACCCGGCCTCGTTTCAGGGTGTTAACGCCCCGGTATCCTTCACGGGTCCACTCCCGAAGCCGAAGGGCACACCCGTGAGCGCCAACCGCCCGGCAGCCGTCGTCGTACTCGCAGCGGGTGAAGGCACCCGCATGAAGTCGGCCACTCCCAAGGTTCTGCACGAGATCTGCGGGCGTTCGCTCGTCGGTCACGTCGTCGCCGCCTCCCGCGAGCTGGACCCCGCCCACCTCGTCGTGGTCGTCGGGCACGCCCGGGAGCAGGTCACCGCGCACCTCTCCGCCATCGACGCCGAGGTCCGCACCGCCGTCCAGTACGAGCAGAACGGCACCGGCCACGCCGTCCGCATGGCCCTGGAGGCGCTCGGCGACGAGGACCTGTCCGGCACGGTGATCGTCGTCTGCGGCGACACCCCGCTGCTGACCGGCGAGACCCTGCGCCAGCTGGCCGCGACGCACGACGCCGACGGCAACGCCGTCACCGTGCTCACCGCCGAGGTGCCGGACTCCACCGGCTACGGCCGCATCGTGCGCGACGCCGGCGGGGCCGTGACCGCGATCGTGGAGCACAAGGACGCGACGGACTCCCAGCGCGCCATCCGGGAGATCAACTCGGGTGTCTTCGCCTTCGACGGGGCCCTGCTCGCCGACGCGCTCGGCAAGGTCCGCACGGACAACAGCCAGGGCGAGGAGTACCTGACCGACGTCCTCGGCATCCTGCGCGAGGCCGGCCACCGGGTCGGGGCGGCCGTGGGCAGCGACCACCGCCAGATCCTGGGGATCAACAACCGCGTCCAGCTCGCCGAGGCGCGCGCGCTGCTGAACGCGCGGCTGCTGGAGCAGGCGATGCTCGCGGGCGTCACGGTCGTGGACCCCGCCAGCACCTTCGTGGACGTGACCGTGACCTTCGGGCAGGACGCGATCGTGCACCCGGGGACGCAGCTCCTGGGGGCCACGCACCTCGCCGAGGGGGCCGAGGTCGGCCCGAACACCCGGCTGAAGGACACCCGGGTGGGCGCGGGTGCCCGTGTGGACAACACGGTGGCGGAGAGCGCGGTCGTGGGCGCGCAGGCGTCCGTGGGTCCGTTCGCCTACCTGCGCCCGGGTACGGACCTCGGTGCGAAGGCCAAGGCCGGCACGTACGTGGAGATGAAGAACGCCACGATCGGCGAGGGCACGAAGGTGCCGCACCTGTCGTACGTGGGGGACGCGACGATCGGCGAGTACACGAACATCGGCGCGGCGAGCGTTTTCGTGAACTACGACGGTGAGCACAAGCACCACACCACCGTCGGCTCGCATTGCAAGACGGGGTCGGACAACATGTTTGTGGCACCCGTCACGATCGGGGACGGTGCCTACACGGCCGCCGGATCCGTGATCACGAAGGATGTGCCGCCCGGCGCACTGGCCGTGGCCCGCGGCCAGCAGCGGAATATCGAGGGCTGGGTGGCTCGCAAGCGTCCGGGAAGTGCTGCCGCGACGGCGGCGCAGTCGGCGGTCCAGGAGGATCCCGAGCGCCCCTGAGGTGAACTGACCGGAAACAGGTACGCCTCCGACGGCGTACCGTGATAGGTGCACGCAATTCGGCTGGCTCACCGTGTGCGGGACGGACGCACATGGGGGCGAGCAGCTTCAACACGTCTGAGGAGACAGTGCTGTGACCGGGATCAAGACGACCGGCGAGAAGAAGCTGATGCTCTTCTCCGGCCGCGCCCACCCCGAGCTGGCCGAGGAGGTCGCGCACCAGCTGGGTGTCGGCCTCGTGCCGACCAAGGCCTTCGACTTCGCGAACGGTGAGATCTACGTTCGCTTCCAGGAGTCGGCCCGTGGCGCGGACTGCTTCCTGATCCAGAGCCACACGGCTCCGATCAACAAGTGGATCATGGAGCAGCTGATCATGATCGACGCGCTGAAGCGCGCGTCGGCTCGTTCCATCACCGTGATCATCCCGTCGTACGGGTACGCCCGTCAGGACAAGAAGCACAAGGGTCGCGAGCCGATCTCGGCGCGCCTGGTGGCGGACCTGCTGAAGACCTCGGGTGCGGACCGCATCCTGACGGTCGACCTGCACACCGACCAGATCCAGGGCTTCTTCGACGGTCCGGTGGACCACCTGTCGGCGCTGAACGTGCTCGCGGACTACGTGGGCGCGAAGGTGGACCGTACGAAGCTGACGATCGTGTCTCCGGACGCGGGTCGTGTGCGGGTGGCGGACCGCTGGTGCGACCGGCTGGACGCGCCGCTGGCGATCGTGCACAAGCGCCGCGACAAGGACGTCGCCAACCAGGTGACGGTCCACGAGGTCGTGGGTGAGGTCAAGGGCCGTGTCTGCGTGCTCGTGGACGACATGATCGACACGGGTGGCACGATCTGCGCGGCGGCCGAGGCGCTGTTCGCGCACGGTGCCGAGGACGTGATCGTGACGGCGACGCACGGCATCCTGTCGGGTCCCGCGGCCGACCGTCTGAAGAACTCGAAGGTGAGCGAGTTCGTGTTCACGAACACGCTGCCGGACCCGTCGGACCTGGAGCTGGACAAGATCACGGTGCTGTCGATCGCTCCGATGATCGCGCGTGCGGTGCGCGAGGTGTTCGAGGACGGTTCGGTGACGAGCCTGTTCGAGGAGCAGCAGTAGCGGCTGCGGCGAGATCCTTTTGAAGTGCGGCCTCTCCGCCGGGTAGACTCCTGAAGTTGCTCGGCGAGGGAGGCCGCACTTCTGTGTGCGGGTCTCCGTTATCGACGCGCTCTTCGTAGCAGGCCGTTCAGGCCGGGTGACTGTGTCCTTTTCCATCACCCCACGAGGAGTGAGCATGTCCGAGGTCAAGCTTTCCGCTTCCACCCGTTCCAACTTCGGCAAGGGTGCCGCCCGTCAGGCGCGCCGTGACGGCCTGGTCCCCGGTGTCATCTACGGCCACGGCACCGCCCCGAAGCACGTCGACGTCGAGGGCCACGGCCTGATGATGGCGCTGAAGACCCCGAACGTCCTGCTGTCCCTGGACATCGCGGGCGACGGCACCGAGCTGGTCATCCCGAAGGCCGTGCAGCGTCACCCGGTCAAGCGCACCCTGACCCACGTCGACTTCCTGATCGTCAAGAAGGGCGAGAAGGTCACCGTCGAGGTTCCGGTCGTGACCGAGGGCGACCTGGCCGCCGGTGGCAACCTGCTGGAGACCCTGCTCGCGGCCGTGTCCGTCGAGGCCGAGGCCACCCACATCCCGACCGAGATCACCGTCTCGATCGAGGGCCTGGAGGCCGGTGCGACCGTGCACGCCTCCGACCTGAAGCTGCCGGCCGGCACCACCCTGGCCGTCGACGGTGAGACCGCCGTTCTGCAGGTCGTGGCCCCGCAGGCCGAGGAGCCGGCCGCCGAGGCCGAGGGCGACGAGGCCTGAGCCTCCCCCTTCTGCTTCTGCAGTTGCTGAACCGGCCGCCGTCCGGCTCCACTGGAGCGGGACGGCGGTCGTCTTCGTTTTCGTTCACGGTGGTGAGGAGCTTTTGATGTCGGACGAGTCGGCGCCCTGGCTGATCGTCGGTCTCGGGAACCCGGGGGCGGAGTACGCGGGGAACCGCCACAACATCGGCTTCATGGTGGTGGACCTGCTGGCGGAGCGGATCGGCGGGAAGTTCAAGGCGCACAAGGCGCGGGCGCAGGTGCTGGAGGGCCGTATCGGTGCTCCGGGGCCGGCGAACCGGCGGGTGGTGCTGGCGAAGCCGATGTCGTTCATGAACCTGTCGGGTGGCCCGGTGACGGCGTTGCGGGACTTCTACAAGGTTCCGACGGACCGGATCGTGGCGGTCCACGACGAGCTGGACATCGATTACGCGACGCTGCGGCTGAAGCTGGGCGGCGGGGACAACGGCCACAACGGTCTGAAGTCGATGACGAAGGCGATGGGTGCGGAGTACCACCGGGTGCGGTGCGGCATCGGTCGTCCGCCGGGGCGGATGCAGGTGGCGGACTTCGTGCTGAAGGACTTCTCGTCGACGGAGCGCAAGGAGCTGGACTGGTTCGTGGACCGGTCGGCCGATGCGGTGGAGTGTCTGGTGCAGGAGGGTCTGGAGCGGGCGCAGTCGGCGTACAACTCCTGAGCCGTGTTCCGTACGGGGAAGCCCCCGCGCCGCGTGAGCGGTGCGGGGGCTTCTTGCCGTGCCCGGGTGGTGGGAGTGGAGATCAGCCGGTGTTGCGCAGGCCGGCGGCGACGCCGTTGACGGTGAGGAGGAGGGCCCGGGACAGGAGGGGGTCGGCTTCCTCGCCGCGGGCGGCGGCGGCGCGCTGGCGGGCGAGGAGGGAGACCTGGAGGTAGGAGATGGGGTCGAGGTAGGCGTCGCGTACGGCGAAGGTCTGCTGGAGCACGGGGTGGGAGTCGAGGAGCTTCTCGCCGCCGGTGATGCGCAGGACCTCGCGGACGGTGAGTTCGTGTTCGGCCTCGATACGGGCGAAGACGTGCTTGAGGTGGTCGGGTACGAGGGTGTCGACGTAGTGGCGGGCGATCCGCAGGTCGGTCTTGGCCAGGGTCATTTCGACGTTGGACAGGAAGTTGCGGAAGAAGTGCCAGCGTTCGCCCATTTCGGCGAGGGCGTCGTCCTGGCCGGCTTCGCGCAGGGCCTTGAGGCCGGAGCCGACGCCGTACCAGCCGGGGACGATCTGGCGGGACTGGGTCCAGCCGAAGACCCAGGGGATGGCGCGCAGTCCGTCGAGGCCGGCTCCGGAGTCGGGGCGGCGGGAGGGCCGGGAGCCGAGGTGGAGGTCGGCGAGCTGGTCGACGGGGGTGGCGGCGAAGAAGTAGGAGGGGAGGTCGGGGTCCTCGACGAGTGCGCGGTAGGCGGCGTGGGCGGCGTCGGAGACGACGTCCATGGCCGCGTCCCAGCGGGCGAGGGCTTCGTCGGACTGGCGGGGCGCGGTGTGCAGGGCGGAGGCCTGGAGGGTCGCGGCGACGGTCAGTTCGAGGTTCTCGCGGGCGAGGGAGGGGACGAGGTACTTGTCGGAGATGACCTCGCCCTGTTCGGTGACCTTGATCTCGCCTTCGAGGGTGCCCCAGGGCTGGGCGAGGATCGCGTCGTGGGAGGGGCCGCCGCCGCGGCCGACGGTGCCGCCGCGGCCGTGGAAGAGGCGCAGGCGGACGCCGTAGCGGTGGGCGACGTCGCGCAGGCGGCGCTGGGCGCGGTGGATCTCCCACTGGCTGGTGGTGATGCCGCCGAACTTGGAGGAGTCGGAGTAGCCGAGCATGACCTCCTGGACGTCGCCGCGGAGGGAGACGAGGCGTCGGTAGGAGGGGTCGGCGAGCATGTCGTCGAGGATGACGTCGGCGGCGCGGAGCTCGTCGGTGGTTTCGAGGAGCGGGACGATGCCGATCTTGGCCCAGCCGGCGTGGAGGTCGATGAGGCCTGCTTCGCGGGCGAGGACGGCGGCGGCGAAGACGTCGTCGGCGCCCTGGCACATCGAGATGATGTAGGACTCGATGACTTCGGGGCCGAACTTCTCGAAGGCGTCCTTGATGGCGAAGAAGACGCCGAGGGTCTTGGCGCCGGCGGCGTCGAGGGGGGCGGGGGTGGGGGCGAGGGGGCGCCGGGAGCGGAGTTCCTTGGCGAGGAGCTTGCCGCGGTAGTCGCGGGGCATGTCGGCGTAGCGCCAGGATTCCTCGCCGAGGCGGTCGAAGAGCTGGCCGAGGGCGTGGTGGTGGGCGTCGGCGTGTTCGCGGACGTCCATGGTGGCGAGCTGGAGGCCGAAGGCGGCGAGGGTGCGGATGGTGCGGTCCATGCGGCCGTCGGCGAAGAGTCCGCCGCGGTGTTCGCGCAGGGAGGTCTGGATGAGGGTGAGGTCGGTGAGGAGTTCGGCGGTGCCGAGGTAGTCGCGGCCTTCTTCGTGGGGGATGCCCTTGGCAAGGCGTTCGCGGGTGTTGAGGAGCTTCTGCCGGATGCAGGTGGCCTTGAGGCGGTAGGGCTCCTCGGCGTTCAGCCGCTTGTAGCGGGGGCTGATCTCGGGGAGGCGTTCGAGGTCGGCCTGGAGGGAGGCGAGGAGTTCCTCGGTGGCTCCGGCGTAGCGGATGGAGTTGGAGAGGAGTCCGCGCAGGAAGTCGACGAGTTCGAGGGCGTCGGTGATGCCGTGCTCGTGCTGGAGGATCAGGACGTCGCGGGTGACGTCGGGGGTGACGTTGGGGTTGCCGTCGCGGTCGCCTCCGATCCAGGTGCCGAAGGTGAGCGGGCGGGTGCCGGTGGGCAGTTCGACGCCGACGCGGCGCAGTTCGGCGGCGAGGTCCTCGAGGACGTCGCCGACGGCTCCGGCGTGGAGTTCGTCGAGGTAGTAGATGGCGTTGCGGGCCTCGTCGGCGGGTTCGGGGCGGACGACGCGGAGTTCGTCGGTCTGCCACACGAGGTCGATGTTCTCGGCGAGGCGGAGGTCGTGGCGGCGGCGTTCGCCGGCCCCGGCGACGGGTTCTTCGAGCAGGGCGGCGATGCGGCGCAGCTTGTTGAGGACGCTGCGGCGGGCTGCCTCGGTGGGGTGCGCGGTGAAGACCGGTCGGACGTTGAGGTTCTTGACGGTCGCGCGCAGGTGCTCGGGGTCGGCGTCCTTGAGCATGTCGACGGTGCGGGCGAGGAGCCCGCCTTCGGCGGCGCGGTGGGCGCGCAGTTCCTTGCCGCGGTGCACCTGTTCGGTGACGTTGGCGAGGTGGAAGTAGGTGGAGAAGGCGCGTACGAGCTTGGCGGCGGTTTCGAGGTCGGTGTCGCCGAGCAGGGCGGCGGCGGCCTCGCCGTCGGTCCGGGTGAGGGCGCGGACGCGTTCGACGAGGTCGAGCAGGTCCTGGCCCTCCTGGCGTACGAGGGTCTCCCCGAGGAGGTCGCCGAGGCGGCGGATGTCGGCCCGCAGTTCCGCGTTGGCGGAGGCGGCCGGGGTGGCGGGGGCCTGCTGGGCGGCCAGGGGGGCCTTGTCAGCACTGCTCACAGGTGCGGCTCCTTGCAGTGTTCGAGCGCTACTGGGCGGTGGGCTCCCGGCCGTGCGCGGCGAGGCCTCCCGGGGACCCGGGGGTCCTGGGGTGCGCCGCTCCTGAGGCGTGGCTCGGGCTGCCCGTGCGGACCGCGCTGTCCGACGGGAACAGGATAGGTGTCCCGTGCGTGTGCCTGGGCAAACGTCTCACTGTCCGAGTCGGACGGGGTCCGGAGGGCGCGTACCGGCGCGGGGGCGCTCCGCCGCGGCGGTCGCGCTCCTGTTGTCCGGGGTCGGGGTTTTGCCATACTTACCCTGCCGTAGGTTACGGGACCGTAGGGTGGCGTGACCGGCGCTCCTCCTGACTCCTCACACCCCCCAGGGGATCCCCATGACCACGAGTCCCGATCTGATCGAAAACCCGTCCGCGCCTTCGGGCGCACCCATCCCGTCCGCGACCCTCGGCGGCGAGAACAAGCGGTCGATCGAGCAGGTCGCGCTGATGCTGTTCATCACCGTTCCGTTCGTGGCGTTGCTCGCGGCGGTTCCGCTGGCGTGGGGCTGGGGGGTGAGCTGGCTGGACCTGGGGCTGATGGTGTTCATGTATTTCCTGGCGTGTCACGGGATCACCATCGGTTTCCACCGGTACTTCACGCACGGGTCCTTCAAGGCGAAGCGTCCGCTGCGGATCGCGTTGGCCGTGATGGGTTCGATGGCCGTGGAGGGGCCGCTGGTGCGCTGGGTGGCGGACCACCGCAAGCACCACAGGTTCTCGGACCACGAGGGGGACCCGCATTCGCCGTGGCGGTTCGGCGAGTCGGTGCCGGCGCTGATGAAGGGCCTGTGGTGGGCGCACATCGGCTGGTTGTTCGACGAGGAGCAGACGGACCAGCAGAAGTACGCGCCCGATCTGATCAAGGATCCGGCGATCCGGCGGATCAGCCGGGACTTCATCTACTGGACGATGTTCTCGCTGGCGGTGCCGCCGCTGGTGGGCGGTCTGGTGACGATGTCGTGGTGGGGTGCGTTCACGGCGTTCTTCTGGGGTTCTCTGGTGCGGGTGGCGCTGCTGCACCATGTGACGTGGTCGATCAATTCGATCTGTCACGCGGTGGGCAAGCGTCCGTTCCGGTCGCGGGACCGGTCGGGGAACGTGTGGTGGCTGGCGGTGCTGTCGTGCGGTGAGTCGTGGCACAACCTGCACCATGCGGACCCGACGTCGGCGCGGCACGGGGTGCTGCGGGGGCAGGTGGATTCCAGTGCGCGGCTGATCCGGTGGTTCGAGCGGCTGGGCTGGGCGACGGACGTGCGGTGGCCGTCGGCGGCCCGTATCGATGCCCGGCGCAGGGAAAACGGGTCGAACGCGGCATGATGGGGGATGTGGCGATCGACGGCATCAATTCCAGCAGTGACAAGCCCCGGCGTGGCCGCCGGGTGAGGATGACGGGCGCGGAGCGGCGCCAGCAGCTGCTGGACATCGGCCGGACCCTGTTCGCGGAGAAAGGTTTCGAGGGCACGTCGGTGGAGGAGATCGCGGCGAAGGCCGGGGTGTCCAAGCCGGTGGTGTACGAGCACTTCGGCGGCAAGGAGGGCCTGTACGCGGTGGTCGTGGACCGGGAGATGCGGCAGTTGCTGGACGGGGTGACGGGCGCGTTGACGGCCGGGCATCCGCGGGAGCTGCTGGAGCAGGCGGCGTTCGCGCTGCTGGACTACATCGAGTCGTACACGGACGGTTTCCGGATCCTGGTGCGGGATTCGCCGGTGGCGCAGTCGACGGGGACGTTCGCGTCGCTGATCAGTGACATCGCGACGCAGGTGGAGGACATCCTGGGGCTGGAGTTCAAGGCCCGCGGGTTCGATCCGAAGCTGGCTCCGCTGTACGCGCAGGCGCTGGTGGGCATGGTGGCGCTGACGGGCCAGTGGTGGCTGGACGTGCGCAAGCCGAAGAAGGCCGAGGTGGCGGCGCATCTGGTGAATTTGGCGTGGCACGGGCTGGACGGCCTGGAGTCGAAGCCTCAGCTGGTGGGCCGCCGCAAGAGCTAGACGGAGGTGTGACGGCGCCCCGTCACCGGTGGTCCGGTGGCGGGGCGCCGTCGTGCGGTGCGTGGGGTGCGGGTCGGGCTCAGGTCGCGGGGTGCGGTTCGAGGAATTCGAGTCGGTTGCCGACGGGGTCTTCGGAGTGGATGCGGCGGTGGCCCGGCAGGTTCTCGTCCCAGACGACGGTGGCGCCGCGGTCCTCCAGTCTCTTCGCGTACTCCTCGATGCCGGTGACCCGCAGTCCGGGGTGGGCCTTGCGGGCGGGGGTGAACTCCTCTTCGACGCCGAGGTGGAGCTGTACGGGGCCGGCGGCGAACCAGCAGCCGCCGCGGGCGGCGAGCACGGGTGGTTTGGGGATCTCGGTCATGCCGAGGACGTGGGTGTAGTAGGCCCGGAGCAGGTCTTCGGAGTCGGGCGGGGCGGCGAGTTGGACGTGGTCGACTGCGGTGAGCACGGTCAGGCCTCCTTGCGGGCGACGGCGAAGATCCGCCGGAACGGGAAGACGGTGCCGCGCGGCCCGCTCGGGTAGGCCGTGCGGAGCCGGTCGCGGTATTCGGCGAGGAAGGCGTCGACGGCCTCGTGGTCGTCTCCGAGGGCGGTGAGGACGGGCCGCAGGGCGGTTCCCTTGACCCAGTCCAGGACGGGGTCGGTGCCCTGGAGCAGCTGGTGGTAGGTGGTTTCCCAGACGTCGGCGGCGCAGCCGAGCTCGGTGAACCGGGCGAGGTACTCGGCGGGTTCGAGGATGTGGATGTAGCGGGCGCCGTGTCCGGCGAGGCGGGAGCGCCAGCGCGGGGTGTCGCACTGTTCGGCGAGGAGGGCGTGGCTGGGCGCGGTGAAGTTGCCGGGGATCTGGAAGGCGAGGGTGCCGCCGGGGCGCAGGCCGTTGATCCAGGCTCCGAAGGAGCCGGCGTGGCCGGGGACCCATTGGAGGGCGGCGTTGGAGACGATCAGGTCGTAGGGCTCCTCGGGGAGCCAGCCGGCGATGTCTCCGTGGCGGAAGTCGAGGCTGCCGCCGCCGGCGGTGGGGCCGGCGTGTTCCTGTTCGGCGCGGTGGAGCATCTCCCGCGACAGGTCGAAGCCGGTGACGGCGGCTTCGGGCCAGCGTTCGGCGAGGAGTCGGGTGACGTTGCCGGGGCCGCAGCCGAGGTCGGCGATGCGGGCGGGGCGGGTGGGGAGTTCGGGTATGCGGTTGAGGAGGTCCAGGAAGGGCCGGGTGCGGTGGCCGGCGTGGCGGAGGTACTGCTGGGGGTCCCAGGTGGGGGCGGAGGGTGCGGTGGACGTGGGGGTCCCTGCACGCGTGGTATCGGAATACATGTTCGAGCCTCCCTGCTGGCGGGGCGTTCGGAAGCGGAATCCGTTCCGGCCCCCTCCATGCCCCATGCTCGCTCCAATTATATCTCGACGTCAAGATACTTGCGATCAAGATGCATGACATGAAGAGACTTCACATCGACAGACCCCTTACACTGATCGGCATGGAGGACGAGGTCGACCGACTGGTGGCGGCATGGCGGCGGGAACGCCCTGACCTCGACGTGGAACCGCTCGAGGTGCTCAGCCGCGTCAGCAGGCTCGCGCGCCACCTCGACCGCGCCCGCAGGCTGGCCTTCTCCGAGCACGGCCTGGAGCCCTGGGAGTTCGACGTCCTCACCTCCCTGCGACGCGCCGGCGCGCCTTACCAGCTCTCCCCCGGCCAGCTGCTGACCCAGACGCTGGTCACGTCCGGCACGATGACCAACCGCATCGACCGGCTCGCCAAGAAGGGCCTGGTCGAGCGGCTGCCGGACCCCAGCGACCGCCGCGGGGTCCTGGTGCGCCTCACCCCCGAGGGCCGGGACCGTGCCGACCAGGCCCTCGCCGGACTGCTGGCGCAGGAACGGGCGATCCTCGCCCAGCTCTCGCAGAGCCAGCGCGGCGATCTCGCCGGGCTGCTACGCCGGTTGACCGCTCCGTTCGACAACATCCCCGGCTAGGTCGGCGGGCCGCACCCCGGCCCGGCGGGCCAGTGCCACCGCCGCCAGCGTGGAGTGCACCCCGAGCTTGCCCAGCACGTTCTGCATGTGGGTGCGGACCGTGTGCGGCGACAGGAACAGCCGCGCCGCCACGTCCTTGCGGCCCAGCCCGGCCACCATGCAGCGCAGCACCTCGTGTTCGCGCGGGGTCAGCGACTCCACGAGCCGTTCGCTGTCCGTACGGTGCTTGCGCGCGGCCGTGAGCTCCCGGAGCACCCCGGTCAGGAGCGCGGGCGGGAGGTGCGTCTCCTCGCGCAGGACCCCGCGGACGACGGCGAGCAGCCGCGACAGCGAGCAGTCCTTGGCCACCCAGCCCGAGGCTCCGGCCTGCAGCGCGTGGGCGGCGCGGCGCGGGTCGTCACGCTCGGCGAGCACGACCGTACGGACCCCGGGGTGGGCCACCCGCACGCCCGCGACCAGCGCGATCCCGTCCGAGGCGGGCGGTGGCCCGGAGCCGTGCTCCCGCTGGGCGGGCACGGCCCCGGCGACCGCGCCGAGATCGGCGTCGACCAGCAGGACGTCGAAGCGGCGGCCCTCGGCCACCGCGCGTTCGAGGCAGCGCAGCGCGGCGGGGCCGCTGCCGGCCGCGGACACGTCCACGTCCGGCTCGGCCGCGAGCGCGGCTGCGAGCGATTCGGCGAAGATGCGGTGATCGTCGACGACGAGAACCCGGATACGAACCACAAAACCCCCAAGGGTAGGGGAACGGACGGCTGCGGGTACGGCGCCCGGACCCGTGGTCCGCAGCAGTCCGGCCGCCGCCGAGACATAACTGCATTACCCCGGAGCGGACGCCGTACCCGACGTGTCTCGACCCCTGAATCAACACCGGCCCCCACCGGTGTCACGCATCAGCGTAGGGCCGGGGGGCTTGCGCGGTTGGCCGAATAGCAGAAGTTTTCCCGGTGATTTCGGGGAGCATGCGTTCCGGTCGGGTCGGGTCATGGCTTGAAATCGACTACTCGCGGGTACGAGACCACGACCGCGGTACGGGCGTGTGCCACGGGCAGATGCGCGGGGCGTGGTTCACCCGGCGTGTGCACGCCGGGCGCCCGCGCACGGCGCCCGGCCGCAGCGCACGGCCCGCGCGTCCGCGCCCCCCGCGGGGCGTGCCGCGCCCGGCGGGGTCCGGCCCCTCTCCGACGAGCGACCTGCATATGCGCATGGCAACACCGGCCCGGAGGACGGCGCGGGAGGGCGGGAAGACGGACGCGCCGCCGCGGGGCCGTGGCCCCGCGGCGGCGCGTCCGCAAACTCCCGGGTTCAGCTCTCCTGCGAGCGCGCGAAGTTCCACGCGTCGCTGATGATGCCCGTCAGGTCCGAGCGGTTGGGGGTCCAGCCGAGGCGCTCGTGCGCGGTGCGGGCCGAGGCGACCAGCATCGCCGGGTCGCCGGCCCGGCGCGGGGCGACGATCTCCGGGATCTCCCGGCCGGTGACCTTGCGGACGGTCTCGACGACCTCGCGCACCGAGAAGCCGCTGCCGTTGCCCAGGTTGCAGATGAGGTGCTCGCCGCCGGTGGCCGCCTCCAGGGCGGCCAGGTGGGCCTCCGCCAGGTCGGCCACGTGGATGTAGTCGCGCACGCAGGTGCCGTCCGGGGTCGGGTAGTCCTCGCCGAACACCGAGATGGCCTCGCGCTGCCCCAGGGCGACCTGGAGGACCAGCGGGATCAGGTGCGTCTCGGGGGTGTGGCGCTCGCCGAAGCGCCCGTAGGCGCCGGCCACGTTGAAGTAGCGCAGGGAGACGGCCGCCAGGCCGTGCGCGACGCACTCCCCCGCGATCATGTGGTCGACGGCCAGCTTCGAGGCGCCGTAAGGATTCGTCGGGGCGGTCACCGAGGTCTCGGTGAGCAGGCCCTCGGCCGGCTCGCCGTAGGTGGCGGCCGTGGAGGAGAAGACGAGCTTGCGCACCCCGGCCCCGCGCATCGCGGCGAGCAGGGCGAGGGTGCCGCCCACGTTGTTCTCCCAGTACTTGCCCGGGTTCACCACGGACTCGCCGACCTGCGAGGAGGCGGCGAAGTGCAGCACCGCGTCGAAGGAGGGGTCCACGTACCGGGCGGCGTCCTGGATGCGCCCCTCGACGAACACGGCGCCCTCCGGGACGCCGACGCGGAAGCCGGTGCTGAGGTCGTCCAGGACGGTGACCTCGTGGCCGGCCTCCAGGAGGTGGGCCGCGACCACGCTGCCGACGTATCCGGCGCCACCGGTTACCAGGTACTTGCTCACTCGCCTACTGCCTCTCGCACGGGAGCACGCGCGGAGCGTGCGCGTGCGTGGTCACTGGCTTACCCGATGGGGCGCCCCCGGGGGAAATCGGCCCCCTCCGCGGCCGCCGTCCCGCCCGCGGTCCGCGCCGCGGTCAGAGCTGCGCGGACGCCGCGGGACGCCCCGGCAGGGCACGGTCCAGCAGGCCGGTGCGGGCGGCCAGCGCGGCCGCCTCCAGTCGCGATCCCACCCCCAGCTTCATCAGGACCCGCTGCACATGGGTACGGGCGGTGCTCGGCGCGATCTCCATGCCCGCCGCGATCAGCCGGGTGTCCTCGCCCTCCGCGACCCGGACCAGCACCTCCACCTCCCGCGGGGTGAGCAGGCGCAGCAGCCTGCTGCCCTCGTCGTCGGGCTGGACGGCCGGGTTCAGCAGTTCCGAGAAGGCCCCCTGGAGCAGTTGCGGGGCGATCGCCGTCTCCCCGGCGCGGGCCTTCGCCAGCGCCCGCTCGACGCCCTCGATCCGCTCGTCCTGGCGTACGTAGCCCGATGCCCCCGCGGCGAAGGCGGCCGCGATCCCGCGCGGGCTGGGCACCGGGCCGAGGACGACGACCGCCGTCTGGGGGCGCTCCCGTTTGATCCGGACCACCGGCTCGAAGACCCCGGGACCGGCCGGGGCGGCCGTGCCGAACAGGCAGACCTCCGGGGCGCGGCTGATGACCAGCTCGGCGGCGCCCGCGGCGGGTGCGGCGGCGGCCAGGACCCGGTGGCCGCGCAGTTTCAGGGCAGAGGCCAGCGCCTCGGCCAGCAGCCGGTGCTCGTCGACCACGACGACCCGTACGCCCATGAGGAACCCACCCCCCACCCTTCTGCCCCGGCAAGCTACACGCTTGTTCGACGGTGCGCGGGGGTTACCGCGCAGAAGCCCCCGATCGGTACGGACCGACCGGGGGCTCCTGTGCGGTGACGGGCGGGTCAGCTCGCGGTGAAGGAGAGGAACAGCAGGTCCTTCTCGGGACGGTCCGCGTAGGGCTTGCTGATGCTCTGCTTGGCCATGAAGAGCTTGCCGCTCCGGTAGCGGATCTCGGAGGAGTAGTCGGGCGAGAAGGACATCTCGGCGCTCCGGCTGTCCTTGTCGGCCGGGTTCTCCATGAGGACGGTCTCCTTCATGGTCCGGGTGTCGATGCTGACGACCTGGCCGCCCTTGTCGTACGGGGGGACCTTGTAGGCGATGATGTTGGACCCGTCCATGCGGAGCGGGTAGATGGTGTACCGCTCGCCCGCGTCGGCACGGTCGGTGGTCTGCTTGCCGGTCTCCAGGTCGAAGGAGAGCAGCTCGTTGGTGCGGCTGCCGGGGCCCTGGCCCTGGTGTTCGCTGGAGGGCACGTAGAGCCGGCCGTTGCCGACGACCATGTGCTTGCACTTCTCGACGTCGGTGGATGCGCACTTGGCGGCGAAGTTGTCGGAAGGCAGCGGGATGCGGGCCTTCAGCTCTCCCTTGGGGTCGACGACGAAGAGGTCGCTGACGCCCTTGCCGCCCTTGGCGTTGTCGCCGACGTCGGCGGCGACGACCAGCGGCTTGGTGGAGACGATGTGGGCGTACTCGATGCCCGGGGAGAGCTTGTAGGAGCTGGTGGGCGCGCCCGTGGCGGGGTCGAGGAGCTGTGCGTGGAGCGTGTAGTTGGGGCTCTGGCCGCACTTGCGGATGACGGCCAGGGCCTCGCCGCCGGCGTAACCGGTGTCGCGGCAGCTCTCGTTGTCGACCTTGGGCAGCCACAGGGACTTGCCGTCGGCGAGGTTCCAGGCGGCGCCGCCCGCGGAGACGCCGGCCGCGGCGACGGTCTTGCCGCTGAGGGTGACCTCGGAGAAGGAGACGGGCCGGTCGCCGCCGTTGGCGCTCTTGGCGTTGCCGGACCAGGCGAGCTTGCCGGCCTCCAGGTCGATGACGCCGACCTCGGTGCACGGGGGGTACTTGGCCTCGGGCGTGGGCTGGGCGGCCTTGAAGAGGATGGCCGTCCGGTTCTCGCTGACGTGCGGGGTCGCTCCGCAGACTTCGCCGGGGAGGGCGACCTCCCACTTCTTGGAGCCGTCGACGAGGTTGTAGCCGATCACCTTGGACACGTCGGACTTGACGTAGGTGGAGTCGGTGAGCCAGGAGCCGTCGACGGTGACGAGGTCGGCGACCTCGGGGGCCTGCTGCTTGATGAGGATCTTCGACTTGGTGTTGCCGGGGACCTTCTCGGTGCCGGCCGTGTAGGCCGGGTTCTTGTCGCCGCCCGGGGAGGCGCTGGGGTCGCTCTGCGCGGTCTCCTCCTTGCCGCCGTCGCCGGAGGCGTACCAGAGGCCGCCGCCGACGATGAGGACGATGGCCAGGAGGGCCGCGCCGACGATCGTCAGCTGGGTGCGCTTGTCGTTGCCGCCGCCGGTGGGCGGGGTGGCGGGGACGGGCGCCTGCGGGGACTGGGGTGCGCCGTACGGCGGGGTGCCGGGCTGCTGCGGGTAGCCGTAGCCGGGGCCGGTCTGCGGGTAGCCGTAGGCGGGCTGCTGCTCGGGCGGTCCGGCGGGCCCGGCCGGCGGTGCGGCGGGCGGTGCGGCGGGCGGCGTGGGCGCGCCGAACCCGCCCGGGGCGGGGGTGCCCCCGGCGCCGGCCGGGGGAGGATCCTGCGGCGCTCCGAAACCGCCGGACGGCGGCTGGCTGGGGGGCGGCGGGGTACTCATCGGTTGCTGTTGCCTCTCGGTGGACGGCTCGTCGGACGGCTCGTGGGACGGCTCCTGGGACGCGTGTTCATTTGCCGAAGACCATCAGGAGTTTCTCGTCGCTGTCCTTCGCGTTCAGGCGGGACGTGGAGATGAAGAAGCGTCCGTCCACGTAGTCGACCTGCGGGGAGTAGAAGGAGCTCTCGATCGGCGCGGCGGCGCCCGACGGGTGGCGCAGGAGTGCGGTGGGGGTGCTGCCGTCGGCGGGTACGGAGAGGACCTCGCCGCCCTGGGCGTTCTCGGCCTTGCGGTAGGCGATCAGCGTTCCGTTCGCGGCCTTGACCGGTTCGATGGTGCGTCCCTCGCCGGCCGGGACGCGCCATTTGGCCTTGCCGGTGGCGAGGTCGAAGGCGACGATCTCGTTGGCCTTGCCGATGTCGGCCTTGGTGGGCAGGTAGAGGGTGCCGGCGTCGGCGACGGCGTTGGCGCAGCCCTGGAGGGAGTCGTCGAAGCTCATGCCGCACTCGGTGGGGAACTTGCCCTCGCCGGAGAGGGTCGCGCGCTGCTTGCCGTCGGGGCCGAGGACGATGATGGAACGTTCCTTGGACTCGGCGTTGCCGAGGTCGAGGACGATCGGGTCGACGGAGTAGACCCGGTTGACCTTCCAGCCCTTGGGGAGACGGTAGGTCCAGGTCTTCTTGCCGGTGACCGGGTCGGCGTCCTGGACCTCGACGGTGCCGTCCTTGTCGTAGCAGGTGGCGATGCCGATCATCTTGCCGCTGCCGGCGGCGTAGGCGCCGGGGACGCAGCCCTCGGCGGGGCTGGCGAAGAGCTTGTCGCCGGTGCTGATCCGGAAGGCGGTGGCGCGGGTGAGCCGGTTGACGGTGACGGTGTCCCCGGTGAGGGCCAGGTTCGGGTCGAGGAACATGTCGAAGTCGCTCTCCTTCGTCACCTCCTTCGACCAGCCCTCCTTGCCCGCCTTGAGGTCGATCATGCGAATCTGGTTGCAGTCGGCGGTCTCCGACGGACCGTTCTTGTGGAGGACGACGGTCTTGCCGTCCTCGGTGGTCCGGGGGGTCGTGGCGCAGAGGTCGGCGGGGAGGGTGATCGCCCACTTCTCCTTGCCGTCGGTGACCGCGTAGCCCTTGATGGTGTTGCCGACGGCCTTGGCGACGGTGTCGGCGACGATCCACTGGCCCCGGGACTCCACGCCGGCGCCGGGGCCGTCGATCTTTGCGGTCTTGAGCCAGAGGACCTTGTCCTCGCCCTGCTTGCGGCCGGCGTTGAGGTCGGTCTGCGCCGTGCCGCCGTCGCCGTTGCCGTCGCCCTTGTCCACGGACGGGGAGCCGGAGGGCTTGGCGTCGCCGGACTCCTGGGCGACGGGCTCCTTGGCGTCGTCGTCGCCGGCGAGGACCGCCCAGCCGACGCCGCCGAGGACGAGCGCGGAGGCCACCGCGGCGGCGACGAGGAGCGTGGTCTTCTTCTTCGGCGGCATGCCGGGCCCGCCGGGCGGGGGCGGCTGCAGGCCGTGCGCGGGGTAGGCCGCGACGGTGGGCGGCTGTTGCGGGTACGGGGGCTGCTGGGCGTGCGCCGGCTGCTGGGCGTACGGGTTCTCGCCCTGCTGCGGATATCCGTAGGCCTGCGGCGGGGGCCCGGGGAGGTGTCCGTAACCGGAAGGTGTCGGCGGCTGGTTCGGCGGCTGGGGCGGCTCGGTCATCAGCGCACTTTCGGCTTCTGGGGGGCGGGGAGGATGACCTTTCTATCACTGACGGCGTTCATACAACGGACCGGTCCGTCCCCTGTTCCCAAGGGAGGACCGGCCCGTGACGCCGTCGTTATCCGCTCGGCCGGCCCCGGCGGCCGGTGGGATCTAGGCCTCCTCGGCGAGCTCCAGCCAGCGCATCTCCAATTCGTCGCGGTCGGAGAGAAGTTCGCGCAGCTCCGCGTCGAGCTTGGCCACCTTGTCGTAGTCGGTGGAGTGTTCGGCGATCTGGGCGTGCAGGTTTCCCTCGCGGTCGGCGAGCTTGTTGAGCTGCCGCTCGATCTTCTGGAGCTCCTTCTTCGCGGCGCGGGAGTCGCCGGAGGAGCTGGACTTGGCGGCGGCCGCGGCGGGTGCGGGGGCCGGAGCGGCGGCCTCGATCATCTTCTGGCGGCGTTCCAGGTACTCGTCCAGGCCGCGCGGCAGCATCCGCAGGCTGGCGTCGCCGAGCAGGGCCATCACGGTGTCGGTGGTGCGCTCGATGAAGAACCGGTCGTGGGAGATCACGATCATGGAGCCGGGCCAGCCGTCGAGGAGGTCCTCCAGCTGGGTCAGGGTCTCGATGTCGAGGTCGTTGGTGGGCTCGTCGAGGAAGAGGACGTTGGGCTCGTCCATCAGCAGGCGCAGGATCTGCAGGCGGCGGCGCTCACCGCCGGAGAGGTCGCCGACGGGCGTCCACTGCTTCTCCTTGGTGAAGCCGAACTGCTCGCAGAGCTGGCCGGCCGTCATCTCGCGGCCCTTGCCGAGGTCGACGCGGTCGCGGACGCGCTGGACGGCTTCCAGGACGCGCAGGGACGGGTCGAGTTCGCCGACCTCCTGGGAGAGGTAGGCCAGCTTGACGGTCTTGCCGACGATGACCTGGCCGGAGGCGGGCTGCGTCTCGCCCTGGGTGCGGGCGGCTTCGGCGAGGGCGCGCAGCAGGGAGGTCTTGCCGGCGCCGTTGACGCCGACGAGTCCGACGCGGTCGCCGGGGCCGAGGTGCCAGGTGAGGTGCTTGAGGAGGGTCTTGGGGCCGGCCTGGACGGTGACGTCCTCGAGGTCGAAGACGGTCTTGCCGAGGCGGGCGTTGGCGAAGCGCATCAGCTCGGACTTGTCGCGCGGCGGCGGGACGTCGGCGATGAGCTCGTTGGCGGCCTCGATGCGGTAGCGGGGCTTGGAGGTGCGGGCGGGGGCGCCGCGGCGCAGCCAGGCGAGCTCCTTGCGCATCAGGTTCTGCCGCTTGGTCTCCTCGGTGGCGGCGATGCGTTCGCGTTCGGCGCGGGCGAAGACGTAGTCGCTGTAGCCGCCCTCGTACTCGAAGACGTCGCCGCGCTGGACGTCCCACATGCGGGTGCAGACCTGGTCGAGGAACCAGCGGTCGTGGGTGACGCAGACGAGTGCGGAGCGGCGCGTCTGGAGGTGGCCGGCCAGCCAGGAGATGCCCTCGACGTCGAGGTGGTTGGTGGGCTCGTCGAGGATCAGGAGGTCCTGGTCGGCGATGAGCAGCTTGGCGAGGGCGATGCGGCGGCGCTCGCCGCCGGAGAGCGGGCCGATGACGGTGTCGAGCCCCTGGCCGAAGCCGGGCAGGTCGAGGCCGCCGAAGAGTCCGGTGAGGACGTCGCGGATCTTGGAGTTGCCGGCCCACTCGTGGTCGGCCATGTCGCCGATGATCTCGTGGCGGATGGTGGCCGAGGGGTCGAGGGAGTCGTGCTGGGTGAGGACTCCCATGCGCAGGCCGCCGGACTGGGTGACCCGGCCCGTGTCGGGTTCCTCCAGTTTGGCGAGCATCCGGATGAGGGTGGTCTTGCCGTCGCCGTTGCGGCCGACGACGCCGATCCGGTCTCCCTCGGACACGCCGAGGGAGATACCGTCCAGCAGGGTACGTGTGCCGTACACCTTGCTGACTGCCTCGACATTGACCAGATTGACGGCCATCAGACGCGCTCCAGGGAAAGGGTGTGGATCAGCCCCTCAGCCTAACCCTCCGGGCCGGGGCGGATCGTTCCACCAGCCAGGCGCCCGCCACGGCCATGCCGATGGCCGCCGGTGCGGTGACGGGGAAGGCGATCAGGGTGGCGCTGTGGCCTTCGAGGAGACCGTCGAGGCCGGTCATGGACAGGCCCAGGACCCCCAGCAGGCACAGGGTGATGCCGAGGGCGGCGCGGGGACCCGCGGCCGGGACGGCGGCGGGAGCCGGGGCGGGCGCGGGGGCCTCGAAGCAGCGGAACAGCGCGACGAACCCGGCGGTGAGCGCGGCCGCGGCCAGGATCCGTACGGGCACCTGCGCCCACCAGGCCGCCGTCGCGGGCTCGGGGAGGTCCATGCCGAGGGCGAGCTGGGCCCCGTACACGGCGAGCATGGCGGTGAGGTGCCAGAGGAAGGCGGTCATGGCGACGCCGTTGGCGGCGACGACCGTGCGCCAGACGCGGGGGCGCCTCAGCCAGGCGGCGGCGGGCCGGGCGGCGAGCTGCACGGCGCCGACGAGCCACAGGCCGTGGCAGAGCAGGGCCAGGGTGGGCGGGGCCATGTTGGAGACCTTCTCGCCGGGCATCCCGACCATGGACAGCGGGTACGGGCCGAGGGCGACCAGCAGTGCGGCGCCGGCGAGCCCGGCGGCGGCGAGCAGCCCGGGCCGGCGGATGCGCCCGTCGGCGCGCAGGAAGCCGAGCTGGTGGACGGCGAGCCAGACGAACGCGAAGTTCAGGAACTCCACGTAGGGGACGCCGAACGCGAAGCGCAGTACGTCGACCAGCGCGGCCGCGCCGGCCAGTGCGGCGAAGGCCGCCCAGCCGTGGCGTTCGTGCAGCCTGAGCAGGGGCGGGGTGAAGGCGACCATCGCCAGGTAGATCCCGATGAACCACAGCGGCTGGGTGACCAGCCGCAGCGCCGCCCCGGTCAGGGTGCCGCCGCCGCGGCCGGCGAGTTGCACGGTGAGCGCGAGCACGGCCCACACCAGGACGAAGACGAGGGTGGGCCGCAGCAGGCGGCGCAGCCGGGCCCGCAGGAACGCGGCGTAGACGGGCCGGCCGTCGGCGCGGCGGGCCAGGGAGCGGTAGGACAGGGCGTGCGAGAACCCGCCGACGAAGAAGAAGACGGGCATGATCTGCAGTCCCCAGGTGAGCACCTGGAGGGCGGGTACGAGGGCGAGCAGGTTCCCTATGCCGTCGCCGCTGACGGCGGCCATCAGCCAGTGTCCGGCGATGACGGTGCCGAGGGAGGCGACGCGCAGCAGGTCGACGTACCGGTCGCGGTCGTCGGGGGTGGCGTCGGCCATGGCGCGTGCGCTGACTGTCATGCAGCCACGGTGCGCCCTGCCGTACGTCCCCCGACAGCGCGCGGATACTCAGCTCCGGCCTGAGTATCCGCCATCGGGCCGCGCCGCGGCGGCCGGTCCGCGTCAGGCCGGCAGGACGGTGGCCCCCGGGGTGGGGCCCGTGGCGGTGCGGGTGGTGCGGCAGGTGGCGGAGGCTTCGAGGGCGGCGGCGACCTTGGCCGCGGCTTCCTCGTCGGCGACGAGGAAGGCGGTGGTGGGGCCGGAGCCGGAGACCAGCGCGGCGAGGGCCCCGGCGCCGAGGCCCGCGTCCAGGGTCGCCCGCAGGGAAGGCCGCAGGGAGAGGGCCGCGGGCTGGAGGTCGTTGGCGAGGGTGGCGGCGAGGGCGTGCGGGTCGCCGGAGGCGAGGGCCGCGAGGAGGGCCGGGGAGGCCTCCGGTTCCGGGATCGGCGTGCCTGCGGTGAGGCGGTCGAACTCGCGGAAGACGGCCGGGGTGGAGAGGCCGCCGTCGGCGACGGCGAAGACCCAGTGGAAGGTTCCGGCGTCGACGGGGGTGAGCAGTTCGCCGCGGCCGGTGCCGAGCGCGGCGCCGCCGGCCAGGCTGAAGGGGACGTCGCTGCCGAGCTCGGCGCAGAGGGCGAGGAGTTCCTCGCGGGGGGTGTCCAGGCCCCAGAGGGTGTCGCAGGCGAGGAGGGCGGCGGCGCCGTCCGCGCTGCCGCCGGCCATGCCGCCCGCGACGGGGATGTTCTTGGCGATGTGGAGGTGGACGGCCGGTTCGATGCCGTGGCGGGCGGCGAGGACCTCGGCGGCACGGGCGGCGAGGTTGGTGCGGTCCAGGGGGACCTGGTCGGCGTCGGGGCCGGTGCAGGTGACGGTGAGGGCGTCGGCCGGGGTGGCGGTCACCTCGTCGAAGAGGGAGACGGCGAGGAAGACGTTGGCCAGGTCGTGGAAGCCGTCGGGGCGGGCCGCGCCCACCGCCAGCCGGACGTTGACCTTGGCGGGGACCCGTACGGTGACGGGGCTCGGGGTGGTCACAGCGCGGGCCTCTCCGCTTCGGGCCGGTGCTCGGCGATCGCGGCGAACTGCTCCACCGTCAGGGATTCGCCGCGGGCCTGCGGCGAGACTCCGGCGGCGACCAGGGCGGCCTCGGCGCCGGCCGCGGAGCCGGCCCAGCCGGCCAGGGCGGCGCGCAGGGTCTTGCGGCGCTGCGCGAAGGCGGCGTCGACGACGGCGAAGACCCGCTCCTTGGTGGCGGTGGTCTTGATCGGCTCGGTGCGGCGCACGAGGGAGACGAGTCCGGAGTCGACGTTGGGGGCGGGCCAGAAGACCTTGCGGCCGATGGCTCCGGCGCGCTTGACGTCGGCGTACCAGTTGGCCTTGACGGAGGGCACGCCGTAGACCTTGTTGCCCGGTTCGGCGGCGAGCCGGTCGGCGACCTCCGCCTGGACCATCACCAGGGTCCGCTCGATGCTGGGGAAGCGGTCGAGCATGGTGAGCAGGACGGGCACGGCCACGTTGTAGGGCAGGTTCGCGACGAGTGCGGTCGGCGCGGGGCCGGGCAGTTCGGTGACGAGCATCGCGTCGGAGTGCACCAGCGCGAAGCGGTCCTTCTTCGCGGGCATCCGGGCCTCGATGGTGGCGGGCAGGGCGGCGGCCAGGATGTCGTCGATCTCGACGGCGACGACGCGGTCGGCGGCCTCCAGCAGCGCGAGGGTCAGCGAGCCCAGGCCCGGGCCGACCTCGACGACGACGTCGTCGGGGCGGACCTCGGCGGTGCGCACGATCCGGCGCACCGTGTTGGCGTCGATGACGAAGTTCTGGCCCTTCTGCTTCGTCGGGCGCACGCCGAGGGCGGCGGCCAGCTCCCGGACGTCGGCCGGTCCGAGGAGGGCGTCGGGGGTGCTGGGAGGGGTGTTGTCTGGCTGCTGCTCTGCGGTGCTCACCGGTAAAGCCTACGGCCGCAGTGGGGCCAGGGACTCGCCCCCCGCTGCACGTAGAGCTTCTTCGCCCGGTACGTCTGTTCCGCGCCGGAGGCATCCTGCGGGCGGCCGCTGCCGCCGAGGCCCTGCCAGGTGCGGACGTCGAACTGGTAGAGGCCGCCGTAGGTGCCGGACGGGTCGGTGGCGGAGGGGCGGCCGCCGGACTCGCACCGGGCGAGGGCCGCCCAGTCGAGTCCGTCGGCGCCGGAGACGGAGTCCGGCAGGGGCCGGGTGCCGATCCTGACGAGCTGGGTGACGGGTTCGCGCACGATCTCGTCGGCGACGGGGCGGGGCTTCTGCCGGACCCCGTTGACGGTCCGCAGGCTGTAGGTGACCCGGCGGGCGCCGGGGCGGCCCGCGCGTTCGACGACCTCGGTTCCGGCGAACAGGCCGGGGTCCCGGACCTCCTCGGTCGCGAAGGGGATGCGTTCCTCGCGGACCTCGTGGGTGCCGGTGATGCGCAGCACGGTGACGGTCTGTCCGTCGCGGGGGAAGGCGGTGGGGGGCACGGAGGTGGTGTCCTGCTCCCCCAGGGTGATCCCGGCCTGGTCGAGGGCTTCGAGGACGGTGGCGGCGTTGGTGCGGATGGTGCGTTCCCGGCCGTCGGCCATGAAGGTGACGCTGCGCTCGGTGCGGACGCCCAGGGAGAGGCCGGAGCGGGGGACGGGGGCGTCGCGGGGGCTGGTCAGGTGGGCGCCCTCGGCGCGGATGCCGAACTGGCGCAGGGCGCCGTCGACGGTGCGGGCGGTGGTCCACACCTGGCGCTGCTCCCCGTCGACGGTCAGGCGCAGGGGGCGGCCGTAGCGGACGACGACCTCCTCGCCGTCGTCGAGGGGCTCGCCGGGGGCGGGGGCGACCAGGTCGTGGGGGCCGATGGCGAGGCCTTCGGCGGCGAGGAGGGCGTCGACGTCGCCGGCGAAGGTGTGCAGGTTCCGGGGGACGCCGTCGACGGTGAGCCGTACGGCCTTGTCGGCGGCGACGAAGGCGGTGGTCCCGCCGGCGAGGAAGGCGACGACGAGCGCCTGCGGAACGATCCGCCGCCAGGTGCCGCCGGGGGCCGGGGCGGGGTTGCCCGTGGCGGTGGCGGTCCGGCGGCGGGCGCGTCCCGGTTCGGGGGCGGGGGCGGGTGCGGCCGCGCCGCGGCGGCGGCCGGTTCCGGCGGGGGCGGGCAGGACGGTGGTGCCGGGTCCGGGGGCCCCCGGGGTGGCGGGCGCGCGCCGCCGTCCGGGGCCGGGCAGGTCGGGCAGGGTCTCGTGGCCCGGTGGTGGTGTGTCGGAGGGGCGACGGCGGCCGGCGGGCGGCGGCTGCGGGGCGCGGCGGCGGCCCGGGCCGGGCCCGGGGGCGGTCCCGGCGGGTTCCGCGTCCGGGCCGGCGGGCGGCGGGACGGGCCGGCCGGGGGCCCGTCTGCGGCCCGCCCGGTGGTCGCCGGGGCGGGGTACGGGGACGGCCGGGACCGTGTCCTGCTGGGCCGGGTCGAGGTCCCCGGGGCCGGCCGGAGGGGCCGCGGGCGCGGCCGCGTACGCCTCCGGGGCGGGGCCGCCCCGGCGGTGGCTTCCCTGCGTTTCGCTCACGACGCTCGCTCCACTGGTGGTCCGGCACCCGCTGGTCGGGGCACGGCACCCTAGCGGAGGTGACGTCACGCTCCAAAGTCGGACGGCTACGCTGCGTGGCGTTCGCGGGGTGTGGTCAGTAGTCGAAGGCGCGGGCGGTGTTGGCGGCGAGGGCGGTGGCCATGGCGTCCTCGTCGATTCCCCGGACGGCGGCCATGGCCCGGACCGTCAGCGGAATGAGGTACGGGGCGTTGGGCCGTCCGCGGTACGGCGCCGGGGTGAGGTAGGGCGCGTCGGTCTCGACGAGCACCCGGTCCAGGGGGGCCACGGCCAGCGCCTCGCGCAGCGGGGCGGCGTTCTTGAAGGTGACGGTTCCGGCGAAGGAGAGGTAGTAGCCGGCGGCCGCGCAGATGCGGGCCATGTCGGCGTCGCCGGAGTAGCAGTGGAAGACGGTGCGTTCGGGGGCGCCCTCCTCTCGGAGGATGCGCAGCACGTCGGCGTGGGCGTCGCGGTCGTGGATGACGAGGGCCTTGCCCTGTCGTTTGGCGATCTCGATGTGGGCGCGGAAGGACCGTTCCTGGGCGGCCGTGCCCTCCGGTCCGGTGCGGAAGAAGTCGAGGCCGGTCTCGCCGACGGCCTTCACGTGGTCGAGGGCGGCCAGGGCCTCGATCTCGGCGAGGGCGTCGTCGAGGGCGGAGTCGCCGCCGCCGGCCCGGGCCCCCTGCCGGGACCATCCGTCAGGGTCCCCGTGGACGATGCGCGGGGCCTCGTTCGGGTGGAGGGCGACGGCCGCGTGGACGTTGTCGTACGCGGCCGCGGTCTCGGCGGCCCACCGGGAGCCCTTCACGTCGCAGCCGACCTGGACGACGGTGGTCACTCCGACGGAGGCGGCCTTGGCGAGGCCCTCCTCGACGGTGCCGGCCTGCATGTCCAGGTGGGTGTGGGAGTCCGCGACCGGCACCCGGAGCGGTTCGGGCAGCGGCGGCGGTGCGTCCTTGGCGGCGGAGGAAGGGCTCATGGAGCCGATCTTATGACCGTCGGAAGAGGCCCCTGAGCCGGGCGAGGAGGCCCGGCCGCGTGCCGGGGCCGGTGCCGCCGGCGGCGACGGGTCCGGGCGCGTCGTGGCTGCCGGTGTGGCGGCGCGGCTTCGGGGTGCGGGGGACGTCGGCCCCGGCGGGGACCGGGCCGGCGATCCCGGGGGCGATGCGGTGGTGGTAGAGGTGGTCGATCATTCCGAGCACCGAGGAGACCTGGCCGGCGCGCATGATCCGTACGACGTGCCCGCCGCAGTTCAGGCAGGTCGGGTTGGACAGGGGTGAGGGGACCCGCTCGCCGCCCGCCTTGTACATGATGAACGGCTCGCCCTTGGCGTCGACGTGGTGCTCGATCTCGTACGCCTGCTCCCATCCGTATCCGCACTTCATGCAGGCGAAGGAGTAGGCCTCGTGCACGGTCTGGAGGTCGGGGCCGGCGAACACGGCGGGGGCTGCGGCGGGGACGGGTACCGGGGTATCTGCGATCTCACTCATGCCAGCTCCTCTTGTTCCACTGGTGCCACTGCCAGTGGACGCCTCTGCGGGCGGGAGCGCATCAGGCCCTGTCCAGTGTTGGACGGTCTTTGGGCGAGTCATTCCCAAAGTGCCCGGCGCGCGGTCCGAGCTTTGCCTTTCAGACTAGCTCTTTACCGGTTTATGGCGCCTTTTGTGCCGCATTCTTTGCCGCCACGACGGCGTCGAACACCTCCCGCTTGGGTACGCCCGCCTCGGCCGCGACCGCCGCGATGGCCTCCTTGCGGCGCTCCCCCGCCTCCTCGCGGACCCGCACGCGGCGCACCAGCTCCTCGGCGTCGACGTCGCCGGGGCCGGCCGCCGGGGCTCCCTCCACCACGACGGTGATCTCGCCGCGCACGCCTTCGGCGGCCCAGGCCGCGAGCTCGCCGAGCCCGCCGCGCTTGACCTCCTCGTAGGTCTTGGTCAGCTCGCGGCAGACGGCGGCCCGCCGCTCGGCGCCGAAGACCTCGGCCATCGCGGCCAGGGTGTCGTCGAGCCGGTGCGGGGCCTCGAAGTAGACGAGCGTGCGCCGCTCGTCCGCGACCTCGCGCAGCCGGCCGAGGCGCTCGCCGGCCTTGCGCGGCAGGAACCCCTCGAAGCAGAAGCGGTCCACGGGCAGCCCGGACAGCGCCAGGGCGGTGAGCACGGCGGAGGGCCCGGGCACCGCGGTGACCCTGATGTCCTTCTCCACGGCGGCGGCGACCAGCCGGTAGCCGGGGTCGGACACCGACGGCATGCCGGCGTCGGTCACCAGCAGCACGCGGGCACCGCCGGCCAGGGCCTCGACCAGCTCGGGGGTCCGCGCGGACTCGTTGCCCTCGAAGTACGACACGACGCGCCCCGTGGTGTGCACGCCGAGCCCCTGGGTCAGCCGGCGCAGCCGCCGGGTGTCCTCGGCGGCGACGACGTCGGCCCGCTCCAGCTCTGCGGCCAGGCGCGGCGGGGCGTCCGCGAGGTCGCCGATGGGGGTGCCGGCCAGGACGAGCGTGCCCGTGAGGCCCTCGTCGCGGACGGCGGTGGAGGTGGGTTCGGTGCCGCGGGGCTGGTCAGTTGTCACCCGCCCATCCTCTCAGCCGCGCGGCCCGCCGCCCCCCGCCGCTGGGGTGCACACAGATCTCTTCCCTACGATGTGCCGGTGACCAGTACCGCGACGCCGCCGCCCAGCCCCGCGGGGGCCCTGACCCCCGTGACGCCGGGCCGCGATGAAGAGCCGCCCACCTGGCTTCGCCGGCTGCGCGGCTTCGGCTACGCGCCTGCGGCCGCTTCGCCGCGCGCGGACGTCCGCACCCGCCTGGTGCCCCCGTACACCAAGCCGTCCCGGCAGCTGTGGCTGACGCTGGGGCTGGGGCCCGAGGTGTGGGCGACGTGGCAGCGCGTGATGGCGTGGGCGGGGCCGGTGCTCGTGGCGCTGGTGGCCGGGGTGCTGCGGTTCGTGCACCTGGGCAGCCCGAAGGCGGTGATATTCGACGAGACGTACTACGCCAAGGACGCCTGGGCCACGATCAAGCAGGGCTACGAGGCGAACTGGCCCAAGGACATCGACAAGTCGATCCTCGCCAACCCGGACGGGGTCGCGCTGCCCCTGGACCCGGGCTACGTCGTCCACCCGCCCGTCGGCAAGTGGGTCATCGGGCTCGGCGAGTGGATGTTCGGGCTGACGCCCTTCGGCTGGCGGTTCATGACGGCGGTGCTCGGCACCCTGTCGGTGCTGATGCTGTGCCGGATCGGGCGCCGCCTCTTCCGCTCGACGTTCCTGGGCTGCCTGGCGGGCGCGCTGCTGGCGGTGGACGGCCTGCACCTGGTGATGAGCCGCACGGCGCTGCTGGACCTGGTGCTGATGTTCTTCGTGCTCGCCGCGTTCGGGGCGCTGCTCATCGACCGCGACCGGGTCCGGGCCCGGCTGGCCGACGCGCTCCCGGTGGACGAGGAGGGCCGGACCCGGCCGGACGCGAAGATCGCCGAGACCCTGCGGCTGGGCTGGCGGCCGTACCGGATCCTGGCCGGGGTCTGTCTGGGCCTGGCGGCGGGCACCAAGTGGAACGGCTTCGTCGTCCTGGCCTTCTTCGGCGTGCTCACCGTGCTGTGGGACGCGGCCGCCCGGCGCACCGCGGGCGCGGGCGCCCCGTACGCGGCGATGCTGCGCCGGGACGCGCTGCCCGCGTTCGTCTCGACGGTGCCCGTGGCGATCGTGACGTACGTGGCCTCCTGGTCGGGCTGGATCCTCAGCCCGGACGACGGCAAGGGCGGCTACCTGCGCGACTGGGCCGCCAAGAACGACCAGCACAGCTCGCTGTCCTTCCTGCCGGAGTGGCTGCGCAGCCTGTGGCACTACGAGACCGAGGTGTACAACTTCCACGTCGGGCTGACCTCGGGGCACACCTACGAGTCGAACCCGTGGAGCTGGCTGGTCCTGGGCCGGCCCGTGTCGTACTTCTACGAGTCCCCGGCGCCCGGCACCGACGGCTGCCCGGCGACGGAGGCGGGCAAGTGCGCCCGCGAGGTGCTCGCGCTGGGCACCCCGATGCTGTGGTGGGCGGGCTGCTTCGCGCTGCTGTACGTGCTGTGGCGGTGGATCTTCCGCCGTGACTGGCGGGCCGGCGCGATCGCCTGCGCGCTGGGCGCGGGCCTGCTGCCCTGGTTCAACTACCAGGAACGGACGATCTTCTACTTCTACGCGGTGGTCTTCGTCCCGTACCTGTGCCTCGCGGTGGCCATGATGATCGGCGCGCTGCTGGGCCCGGCGGGATCGTCGGAACGCCGCCGCGCCCTGGGCGCCATCGGCGCGGGCGTCCTGGTCTTGCTGATCGTCTGGAACTTCATCTACTTCTGGCCGATCTACACGGGCCAGACCCTCCCCATGGACTCCTGGCGCGGCCGCATGTGGCTGGACACCTGGGTCTAGCAGGTCCGGCAGCGCGGACGACGGGCCCGGCACCGGAGGGTGCCGGGCCCGTCGTGTGGGCGCTACGGAGCCGCCACGTTGCAGGCCGATTCGGCGACGTTCTTGCTCGCGCCGACCGCGACGAGGCTGGCGGAGCAGCTGGGCTGGTTGCCGTTGTGGCCCTGGTAGCACGCCTCCGAGACGCCTTCGGTGGTCTTGGGGCTGTGCTGGGCGACGTACTGCTCGCAGGCCTGCACGTCCGCGAAGGCGGACGGGGCGGCGAGGACGGTGCCGCCGACGGCGAGGGCCAGGCCGGCGAGGATGCTGGGGATACGAGCCGACGGACGCATGCGGTGCACCTGCTCTCTCGGGTCGGTCACGCGGTCCGTGCGCCACCGGGACGGGCGCGGGGGCGCCAGGGGCGCCAGGGGTGCGCGCGGGTGTGCCGGACCACGGGCGGGGGCGGCGCGGAGCAGGCTCTCCGGGGGGCGGGCGACCGGCTCGACGCCTCGGTCGCCCTCGCCCTTCCGACGCTAGAACACGGCCCCGGCGGCTGCACTTCGGCCGGTCAGGCGGGCTCGTCGTCCCAGGCGGGGAGGGTGGTGGTGCCGGTGAGCCAGTCGCGGCGCAGGACGGCGTACCCGACCGCGTCGTGGACGGCGGTGCCGTCCGCGGAGGGCCAGCCGTCCCGGTAGTGGGCCTCCTTGACGTAGCCGCAGCGCAGGAAGGTGCGGCGCATCGCCGTGTTGTCCCGGCGGGTCGTGCCCTCGATGCGGCGGATCCCGGGGAACTCGGTGAAGAGGTACCGGGTGAGCCAGGCCAGGGCGTGGGCGCCGGCCCCGCGGCCCCGGTGGGCGGTGCGGATCCGCAGGTCGAAGACGGGCGTGCTGTCGCCGAGGTCCATCAGGCGGACGAGTCCGATGTCCTCGCCGCCGGCGGTGATCCAGAAGGTCCTGTTCCCGTCGTTGCAGTAGCGGCCCTCCGCGATCCACTGCCGGGCCCGGTCGGGATCGACCAGGGGCGAGCCGTGGAACGGCCAGGTGTCGGTGGTGAGGAAGGCGACGAGGTCAGCGGCGTCGGCGGGGGTGTAGGCGCGGTAGGTGAGGTCCACGGCGGAACTCTAGGGACGCTCCGGCCGGGCCGCAGCGATTTCCTTTGCGAACATTCCGGTCCGGTAACGACGACGCACCGTCCGACTCCGGGGAGTAAGGTCTGAGTCGGACATTCCTTGAACGCGTTCAGGAATCGTGACTCCGGGGGGAGACGGAAAAGTGAACGGGGCAGCAAAGGGCGCGGTCATCGGCGGGGTGTTCCTCGCGATGGTCGGCGCCACCGGATACGGCGTGTACGCGCTGGTGGGAGACGGCGGGGAGGGCGGGGACGCGACCACCTCCGCCCTGTCCGCGGACAGCGGGCCCGTCAAGGAGAAGGAGGCGGAGGCGGCCGCGAAGGCCTTCCTCGCCGCATGGGCCGCCGGGGACGAGCGGGTGGCCGCCGACCTGACGAACAATCCGGCGGCCGCGCAGAGCGCGGTCGGGGAGTTCCGCAGCAGGGCGTTCGTGTCCAAGGCGGTGATCACCCCCGGACCGGCGACCGGCACCACCGTGCCGTTCAAGGTCGAGGCGGAGATCACGTACGAGGGCACGACCAAGCCCCTGGCCTACGACTCCACGCTGACCGTGGTGCGCGGGCTGACCAGCGGCAAGCCCCTGGTCGACTGGCAGCCGTCGGTGATCCACCCGCAGCTGCAGAAGGACGAGAAGCTGCGCGCGGGCGCCCCGGCGAGTCCGCCCGTCAGGGCCGTCGACCGCAACGGCGAGGAGCTGACCGCCGAGAAGTACCCCTCCCTGCGCCCGGTCCTGGACCAGCTGCGCCAGACCTACGGCGCCAAGGCGGGCGGGAAGGCCGGCGCCGAGCTGTGGATCGAGCCCGCAGCTGAGGGGGCGCCGCGGCGCAGCCTGCTGACGCTGGTCGCGGGTGAGCCGAGCACCGTCAGGACGTACCTGGACGCCGGGGTGCAGGCGGCGGCCGAGCAGGCCGTCACGAAGTACCCCGAGTCCTCGGTGGTCGCCGTCATGCCCAGCACCGGGCACGTCCTGGCCGTCGCCAACCACCGCCGGGACGGCTTCAACGCGGCGATGGCCGGCAACCGGGCGCCCGGCTCCACCATGAAGATCGTGACGGGGGCGATGCTGCTGGACCGCGGTCTGGTCGCCGCCGACAGGCAGGCGGAGTGCACGAAGGAGGTGTCCTGGGGCGGGCGGACCTTCCACAACCTGAAGAACTTCGAGGACCCGGGTGCCACCTTCGCCACCGCGTTCGCCCGGTCCTGCAACACCGCCTTCATCAAGCCGGTCAAGCACGTGAACGACGACGCCGCCCTGTCGGACGAGGCGCGGGAGGTCTTCGGGATCGGCCTGGACTGGAAGACGGGCGTGAAGTCCACCGACGGCAAGGTGCCGGTGGCGACGGGCGCGGAGGAGGCCGCCGGCTACATCGGGCAGGGCAGGATCACCATGAACCCGCTGAACGTCGCCTCGATCACCGCGACGGCGCGCACCGGCGTCTTCCGCCAGCCGCTGCTGGTCTCCCCCGAACTCGACGGGCGGAAGATCGCGACGGCCGAGCGGAGGATGAAGCCGTCGGTGCAGCAGCAGCTGGTGTCGATGATGCGGCTGACGGCGAAGAGCGGGACCGCGCGCGAGGCGATGGCCACGGTCGGCGGCGACAAGGGCGCCAAGACCGGATCGGCCGAGGTCGGGGGCGCCGGGGACAGCCCGGACAGCTGGTTCACGGGCTTCAGCGACGACCTCGCCGCGGCCGCCGTGGTCGAGGGCGGGGGCCACGGCGGCGACGCCGCGGGCCCGATCGTCGCCACGGTGCTCAACGCCCGCTGACCCGGAGCCCCGCCGGGCCGGCACGCGGCGGGACGGCACGCGGCGGGCCGGCATGCGCCGGGCCGGCGGGGCTCCGGGAACCGGCTCGCGCGGCGGTGCCCCGGGGCGCTAGCGTCCCGGCATGACGACCGCCGCGCACCCGCGCTTCGCCGAAGCACTGACCGCCCTGGGCATCGACGCCGAGGTACGGGCCTTCCCCGAGGGCACCCGGACCGCCGCGGAGGCCGCGGCGGCGATCGGCTGCGAGCTCGGCCAGATCGTCAAGTCGCTGGTCTTCGCGGCCGACGGGGTGCCCGTCCTGGTGCTGATGGACGGGGCCTCGCGCGTGGACGTGGCCGCGGTCGGCCGGGAACTGGGCGCCGCCCGGGTGACCCGCGCGGACGCTGCCGTCGTCCGGGAGACCACCGGATACGCCATCGGCGGGGTGCCGCCCTTCGGGCACCGCACCCGCACCCGGGTGCTGGCCGACCGCTCGCTGCTGGTCCACGACACGGTGTGGGCGGCGGCCGGAACCCCGCACACGGTGTTCCCGATGGCCCCGGACGAGCTGGTGCGGCACGCGGGGGCCACCGTGGCGGACGTACGCGAGCAGGCTCCCGCCACGGGGGCCTGAGCGGGGCGCAGCGCCCCGCGGGACGGACGGCTCAGAGGGCCGACTTCAGGGCCCGCACCAGGGCCTGCGCCCGGGGGTCGGCGGTGACCGACTTGGCGAGGGCGTTGGTGACGTAGCCGAAGCCGATGCCCGCCTCCGGATCGGCGAAGGCCAGCGATCCCCCGCGGCCGGGGTGGCCGAAGGAGGCCGGGGAGAGCAGCGGGGAGGCCGGGCCGTGCAGCATGTAGCCCGCGCCGAAGCGGGTGTTCACGACGAGGACCCGGTCCGGGCCGGCGGAGTGCTCCCGGGCGGCCAGCTCGGTGGTGGCCGGGGTGAAGATCCGGGCACCGTCCTCGACCACCCCGATCGTGGCCGCGTAGAACCGGGCCAGTCCGCGGGCGGTGCCGATCCCGTTGGAGGCGGGCAGTTCGGCCGCGCGGTAGGCGGGGGCGTTCTCGTCGGGCAGCGGGTCGATGGCGGCGAAGGCGCGCCGGGTGAGCGACGCGGGGTCGGCGTAGGCCTCGGAGACGTTGCGCCGCGGCCGGATCCGCAGCACACCCGCGGTCTCCGGCGGGTCGACCGGGGCCACCCGGCCCACCCGGTGGGCCGCGGTGTCCGGCAGGCCTATCCAGAAGTCCACGCCGAGCGGCTCGGCGATGTCCTCGGCGAGGACCGACCCGAGGGTGCGCCCGGTGACCCGCAGCACCAGCTCGGACAGCAGCCAGCTGTAGGTCTGCGCGTGGTAGCCGTGCGCGGTGCCGGGCTCCCAGGAGGGGTGCTGCGCGGCGACGGCCGCGGGGCCCGACACCCCGTCCGCGGCCTCGGCGGCGGTCAGCCCCCGGTCCAGGGCGGGGACTCCGGCCCGATGCGCCAGCAGGTCCCGTACGAGCACCCGCTCCTTGCCGCCGGCCTTGAACTCCGGCCAGTACGAGGCGACGGGCGCGTCGGGGTCCAGCAGGCCGCGCTGGTGCAGCAGCAGCGGTACGGCCGCGGCGACGCCCTTGGTGGCGGAGCGGACGACCTGCGCGGTGTCCTCGGTCCAGGGCTCGGTGCCGTCGGCGTCCCGGGTGCCGCCCCACAGGTCGACGACCTTGCGGCCGTCGCGGTAGACGGAGACGGCCGCCCCCCGGTCCCCGAGCACCTCGAAGTTGCGTACGAACGCGTCCCTGACGGGCTCGAAGCCCTCCGCCACCACACCCTGGATGTCCACGTGCGGTGCAACAACGCCGGACCGGTGCTTATGCCACCGATACCGTGCGCGGGTCGAAGCCGAAGGGCAGCTCCAGCCGGTGGGCGCGCATCAGGTCCTCGTCGCACAGCAGGTCCTGGGTGCGCCCGTCCGCCGCGATGACGCCGTCGCTGAGGACCACCGCGCGCGGGCACAGCTCCAGCGCGTACGGGAGGTCGTGCGTGACCATCAGCACCGTCACGTCGAGCGAGCGCAGGATGTCGGCGAGTTCGCGGCGGGAGGCCGGGTCCAGGTTGGAGGAGGGCTCGTCCAGGACCAGGATCTCCGGGCGCATGACGAGGACGGTCGCCACCGCGACCCGGCGGCGCTGGCCGAAGGACAGGTGGTGCGGGGGCCGGTCGGCGAACTCGGCCATGCCGACCTGCTCCAGTGCCGCCCGGACCCGCTCCTCCAGCTCCTCGCCGCGCAGACCGGCGGCGGCCGGGCCGAAGGCCACGTCCTCCCTCACGGTCGGCATGAACAGCTGGTCGTCGGGGTCCTGGAAGACGATCCCGACCCGGCGGCGGACCTCGGCGAAGTTCTTCTTCTCCACGGGCAGCCCGGCCACGGACACGGTGCCGACCCCGCCGCCGAGGATGCCGTTGAGGTGCAGCACGAGGGTGGTCTTCCCGGCGCCGTTGGGGCCGAGGAGGGCGACCCGCTCCCCGCGCCCGACGGTCAGGTCGACTCCGAAGAGGGCCTGGTGGCCGTCGGGGTAGGCGTAGGCGAGGCCGCTGACCTCGAGGGAGGGGACGCCGCTCGCGGCGGGAGCGGGGGTCGCGGGGGTCGTAGGGCTCACAGGGTCCATCCCATCAGACAGACGGCGAGCGCCGTCACGGGGAGCACGGACGCGTACGCCCACTGGGTGCGGGTGGCGGAGACCTCGTCGATCACCGGCATGGAGCCGGCGTAGCCGCGGCTGACCATCGCGAGGTAGACCCGTTCACCGCGCTCGTAGGAGCGGATGAACAGCGCTCCGGCGGTCTTGGCGAGGACGCCCCAGTGCCGGATCCCGCGCGCTTCGAAGCCCCGGGAGCGGCGGGCGACGGACATGCGGCGCAGCTCGTCGCCGATCACGTCGCCGTAACGGATCATGAAGGAGGCGATCTGTACGAGGAGGGGCGGCAGCCTGAGCCGCTGCAGGCCGAGGAGCAGGGCCCGCAGTTCGGTGGTGGAGGCGAGGACGACGGACGCGGCGACGCCGAGGGTGCCCTTGGCGAGGACGTTCCAGGCGCCCCAGAGGCCGGAGACGCTGAGGGACATCCCCCAGACCTCCACCCGCTCCCCCTCCGCGACGAACGGCATGAGCAGGGCGAAGGCGACGAAGGGGATCTCGATGAGCATCCGGCGGAGCATGTAGCCGGCCGGGATCCGGGCCAGGGCAGCGACCCCGGCGAGGAGGAGCGCGTACAGGCCGAAGGCCCACACCGCCTCGCGCGGTGTGGACACGACGACCAGCACGAAGGCGAAGGTCGCGGCGAGCTTGCAGTGCGGCGGCAGGTCGTGGACCGGCGAGTGCTCCGGCCGGTAGAGCCTGTGGGCGTGGCCGGCGCCCATGTCAGCCCACCGGCGTGGCGGTGGCGGCGGGCTCGTCGGCGCGGCGGCGGCGCACGGCCCAGAAGACGCCGCTGCCGACGGCGACGGTGCCGGCGACGCCGATGACGCCCGCGATGCCGACGGAGAGGCTCTCGTTCTCCACGTCCTTGACCGCGTAGTCGGCGAGCGGGGATCCGGCGGTGGCGTGCTCGTACTGGTCGGCCTTCGCGTCGATGCCCTTGTCGGCGGCGACCTTCTCCAGGCCGTCGGGGCTGGCGGAGGCGTAGGCGGAGACGATGCCGGCGAGGACGAAGGCGGTGGCCAGGCCGACGGCCCAGACCTTCTTGGTGGAGCGTGCGGCGGCCGGGGCGGGGGCGGCGGCCGGGGCGTCGACGAGTTCGCCGCCGACGCGCAGCCGCAGCGGCGCGCCGAGTCCGCGGGCGCCGTGCACCAGGTCGGGCCGTACGGCGATCACGGCGCCGACGGTCACGGCGGTGATGGCGGCCTCGCCGAGGCCGATCAGCACGTGCACGCCGACCATGGCGGTGAGCACCTTGCCGATGGGGACGTCGGTGGTGCCGCCGACCGCGTAGACGGCGGTGAAGGCGGCGGCCGCGGCGGGCACCGAGACCAGGGCGGCGACGAAGGCCGCCACGGTGACGGAGCGGCGGGTGGCCGGCAGGACCTTCAGCAGGCCGCGGAAGAGCAGGTACGCGACGACGACGGTGACGACGCCCATGACGGTGATGTTCACGCCGAGCGCGCTCAGGCCGCCGTCGGCGAAGAGGACGCCCTGCATGAGGAGGACGACGGACACGCACAGCACGCCGGTGTAGGGGCCGACGAGTATCGCGGCGAGGGCTCCGCCCAGGAGATGGCCGCTGGTACCGGCGGCGACCGGGAAGTTCAGCATCTGGACGGCGAAGATGAAGGCGGCGACGAGACCGGCGAGCGGCGCGGTGCGCTCGTCCAGCTCGCGGCGTGCACCGCGCAGGCTCACCGCGACCGCGGCGGCGGCCGCGACACCCGCGGCGACCGAAACGGGTGCGTCGATGAATCCGTCGGGTACGTGCATGGAGTCACTCCGCTCTTCACACAATCTTTAACCGTTCAAGAATGTGCCCAGTTGCGAACCACTGGCAAGAGCGGGCGCATCACAAATAGGGGCTCGCGTTCTCGTGGGAATGTGCGAGGCTGGAGGACAAGCGGACCTAAATGTTCCGATTTGAGGAGTCTTGTCGATGTCAGCCACCGCCGAGAATCTCCCAGCGGCCGCGACGACGGCCACGACGGCGACCGCTGCCGCCGCCGTCGAGGAGCGGGTCCGCGCCCGTGTGATCACGGACGATCCCCTCTACCGGGCCATTCCGGTCGCCCTGCGCTTCGCGCCCGCCGAGCCGCTGGCCGTGCGGATCGTCTTCCCGGCCGGGCTCTCCCCCGAGGGCACCGACAACGAGTGGGTCTTCCCCCGGGCCCTCCTCGAAGCGGGCCTGCAGGCCCCCACCGGCACGGGCGACGTCCGCGTCTGGCCCTGCGGCCGGGTCCAGGCCGTCGTGGAGTTCCACTCCCCGGAGGGCGTCGCGGTGGTCCAGTTCGACATCGCCGCGCTGCGCCGCTTCCTGCGCCGCTGCCACGCCCCCGCCACCCGTTAGGCGCAACGCGCGAGGCCCGGCCCCGCACCCCTGGTCGACAGGGGTGCGGGGCCGGGCCGTGTCCGGGCGGACGGGTCAGGCGCTGACCAGCTCGCGGTCCTTGTCCGGGCCCTCCGGGGAGGACTCGCCTTCCAGGTGCTTGCGCAGGCTCTCGCCCTCCACGTCCACGTTCGGCAGCATCCGGTCCAGCCACTTCGGCAGCCACCAGGCACGGTGGCCGAGCAGGGCGAGGACCGCCGGGACGATGGCCATGCGGACGACGAAGGCGTCGAAGAAGACCGCGACGGCCAGGCCGAAGCCGATCATCTTGACCATCTGGTCACTGGCCCCCATGAAGCCGGCGAACACCGCGATCATGATGACGGCGGCGGCCACGACGACCCGCGCGCTGTACTGGAAGCCGGTGACGACCGCCTGGCCCGGGCGCTCGCCGTGGACGTACGCCTCCCGCATGCGGGTCACGAGGAAGACCTCGTAGTCCATGGCCAGGCCGAAGACCACGCCGACCATGAAGATCGGCATCATCGACATGATCGGGCCGGTCTGCTCCACGCCGAAGACCGAGCCGAGCCAGCCCCACTGGAAGACCGCGACGACCGCGCCGAGGGCCGCGACGACCGAGAGCAGGAAGCCGAGGGCCGCCTTGAGCGGGACCAGGATCGAGCGGAAGACGAGCATCAGCAGCAGGAAGGCGAGGCCGACGACGAGGGCCAGGTAGGGCAGCAGCGCGTCGTTCATCTTCTGCGAGAAGTCGATGTTCATCGCGGTGGCGCCGGTGACGAGGACGTCCTTGCCGCTGCCGTCGCGGATCTCGTGGACCAGGTCCTCGGTCTGGGTGGAGGACGGACGGTCCTTCGGGATGACGGTGATCACCGCGGCGTCACCGGCCTCGTTGGGGGTCGGCGGGGTGACCGCGGCGACGCCCTCCAGGCCCTTGATCCGGTCGACGGTGGAGTCCGCGAGGGCCTTGTCGCCGTCGACGACCACCATCAGCGGGCCGTTGAAGCCCGGGCCGAAGCCCTCGGACAGCAGGTCGTACGCCTGGCGCTGGGTGGTGGAGACCGGCTGGGCGCCGTCGTCCGGCAGGCCCATCTCCAGCTTGCTCGCCGGGACGGCGATGATGCCGAGGCCGATCACACCGGCCAGCAGCACCATGACGGGGCGGCGCAGGACGAAGCGGGCCCAGCGGGTGCCGCCGTTGGCCTTCTTCTCGGAAGCGGCCTTGCCCTTGCCGAACAGCCGGCTCTTCTCGCCCGCGGGCAGGACCTTCTTGCCCGCGAAGCCGAGGATGGCCGGGACCAGGGTGAGCGCGACGAGGACGGCGATGACCACGGTGCCCGCGGCCGCGACGCCCATCTTCGTCAGCATCGGGATGTTGACGACGGCCAGGCCCACCAGGGCGATGACCACGGTCAGACCGGCGAACACGACGGCGGAGCCGGCGGTTCCGGTGGCCCGGCCCGCGGCCTCGTCGCGGTCGCGGCCGTCGGCGAGCTCCGCGCGGTAGCGGGAGACGATGAAGAGGGCGTAGTCGATGCCGACCGCGAGGCCGATCATCGTGGCGAGGGTGGCGGTGGTGTTGCCGAGGTCCAGCACGTTGGCGAGCGCGGTGATGGAGGAGACGCCGATGCCCACGCCGATGATCGCCGTCAGCAGCGGCAGGCCGGCCGCGACCAGCGAGCCGAAGGTGATCACGAGGACGATCGCGGCGACCAGGATGCCGATGATCTCGCCGGATCCGGTCTCGGGAGCCACCATCAGCGCGTCACCGCCGATCTGGACGTTGAGGCCCGCGGCCTTGGCGTCCTCGCCGGACTCCTTGAGCGCGTCGCGGGCGGCGTCCTTCAGCTCCATGCCGCTGACCGTGTACTTGGCGCTGATGTAGGTGGTGGAGCCGTCCTGGCTGACCGCCTGCACCTCGTACGGGTTGGCGACGGAGGCGATCTGCTCCGCGCCCGGGCCGGTCTTCAGCCCGTTCACGATCTTCTCGACCTCGGCCTTGGGGCCGGGGTCGGTGACCTTGGCGCCCTCGGGAGCCTTGACGACGATGCGGGCGGTGGCGCCGTCGGCGGCCATGCCCGGGAACTTCTCGTCCAGCAGGTCGAAGGCTCTCTGCGCCTCCGTGCCGGGTATGGAGAACGATCCGGAGGTCGGGGCGGTCGCGGTCGCCGCGCCGAAGCCGGCGGCGAACAGCAGCGCCACCCAGAGGAGGGCGACGAGTCCGCGGCGCCTGAAGGCGCCCCGGCCGAGTCGGTAGAGGAAGGTGGCCACGTCGGCGGTTCTCCCGTTCGGGTCGTGGGATGGATCCGGAGGATCAGGGCGTGAAGAGCCGGCCCGACGACGAGAGCGGCGTGTCAGGAGCAGCGGATGGGGCGGAGGTGACGGGGAGCGTCAGACACCGAGGGCGGGGAAGACCACGGCGTCGACGAAGTCACCGAGGAACGTCCGGTCCACCGGCCGGTCCTCGATCAGCGGGAGCGCGATGAACGCCCCGATGAGCATGTGCGGTACGAAATCCAGGGCGGGGCACCCCGGGTCGATCTCGCCCCGGTCGACCGCGCGCTGCAGCATCACCTGCAGCCCGGTGATCTCCGGGTCGACGAGCAGGTCCCGTAGGGCCTTGTGGAGCTCCGGGCTCTCGTGGACGGCGTGGGCCAGACCCCGCATCAGCGCGGTGTCCTTGGCCATCTGCGCGTCGTCCGAGAGCTCCACCATGCGCGCGAAGTCCCCGCGCAGGCTGCCCGTGTCGATCTCCCGCAGCGAGACGGGCTGCGTGCATCGAAGGGCCTTGGCGACCAGCTCCGGCTTGCTCCCCCACTGGCGGTAGAGGGTGGCCTTGCTGGACTTCGTACGGGCGGCGACCGCGTCCATGGTCAGCGCCTCGTAGCCGACGTCACGCAGGAGGTCGAGGACCGCCTCGTGCAGTTCGGCCTGCCGTTCGGGGGTGATCCGGCTGCGCCGGGCCGTCATCGCCTCGGTCATCTCCGCGTCTCCGTCCGAACGAAACTGTTCCGTACTCCTCCGACAATACCCCCAACGCCCAACGAAACGAAACCGTTCCGTTTCGCTTCGGGAGTGGCATGGATCACCAGTACGGGTTGCCGGGCCCCCTCCCCGCGGAAAGCATTGGGGGGTGAGTCACGACGTCGCGTACCTCCGGTTCCCGCACCTGCACGACGACCTGCTGTGCTTCGCCACCGAGGACGACCTCTGGGTCGCCCCGCTCGTCCCGGACGGCCAGGAGCCCGGCCGGGCCTGGCGCGTCACCGTCGACCGGACCCGGGTCGGTCACCCGCGGTTCTCCCCCGACGGCCGGCACATCGCCTTCACCACCTGGCGCAGCCTCGACCCCGAGATCCACCTGGCCCCCGTCGACGGCGGCCCCGCACGGCAGCTGAGCCACTGGGGGGCCACCGACACCCGCGTCTGCGGCTGGGACCCCGACGGCAACATCCTCGCCGTCTCCTCCCGCGAGCAGCCCTTCTCCTACTTCTCCTGGGCCTACAAGCTGCCCACCGACGGCAGCCCGGGCGGGCGCCTGCCCTGGGGGCCCGTCTCCGACATCCAGGTCGCCGACATCGACGGCGAGCACCGCAGCCTGCTGCTCACCGGCAAACCCCCGCACGAGCCCGCCGCTTGGAAGCGCTACCGGGGCGGCGCCATGGGCCGGCTCTGGCTGCACGGGCGCCAGCTCGTGGAGGGCATCGAAGGACACCTCGACTCCGCGATGTTCGTCGGCGGCCGCATCGCCTTCCTCTCCGACCACGAGGGCATCGGCAACCTCTACTCCTGCCTGCCCGACGGCACCGACCTGCGCCGCCACACCGACCACGACGAGTTCTACGCCCGGCACGCCTCCAGCGACGGCTCCCGGGTCGTCTACCAGTGCGCCGGGGAACTCTGGCTCGTCGAATCCCTGGCCCCCGGCGCCGTCCCGCGCAGGCTGCGGGTCCGCCTCGGCGGCCCGCGCGCCGGACGGCGCACCTACCAGGTGCCGGCCGCCAGCCACGTCGACTCCCTCTCCGTGGACGCCACCGGGCGGGCCAGCGCGGTCGTGGTGCGCGGCAGCCTGTACTGGCTGACCCACCGCGACGGACCGGCCCGGACCATCGCCGACACCCCCGGCGTGCGGGTGCGGCTGCCGGAGATGCTCGGCAGCGGCGGACAGGTCGCGTACGTCACCGACGCCGAGGGCGAGGACGCGATCGAGATCGCCTACCTGCCCCGCGCCTCCGGGGACCGGGCGCCCCGCCGGCTGGCCTCCGGCCGGCTCGGCCGCGTCACGGAACTGCTCGCGGACCCCGACGGCGAACGGCTCGCCGTCGCCTCCCACGACGGACGCCTGCTGCTCGTCGATGCGACGGAGGACTCCGGCGGCGAGGTCACCGAGCTCGTCCGGTCCGTCAACGGCCCCGTCACCGACCTGGCGTTCTCCCCCGACGGGAGCTGGCTCACCTGGTCGCACCCGGGCATCGGGCGCTCCCTGCGGCAGATCAAGATGGCCCGGATCTCCGGGCCCGGGGCGCGCGCCGTCGTCGACGTCACCAACGGCCGTTTCGCCGACGAGAACCCGGTCTTCACCCGGGACGGGCGCTACCTGGCCTTCCTGTCCTGGCGCGGCTTCGACCCGGTGTACGACGTGCACACCGGCGACCTGTCCTTTCCGCTGGGCTGCCGCCCGTACCTCGTGCCGCTCTCCTCGGCGACCCCCTCGCCCTTCGCGCTCTCCGCCGAGGGACGGCCCGCCGCGGGCGGCCTGGACCCGGGCGAGGGCGACGCGGAGAACCAGGGCGACGCCGGCGCCGTGACGGTCGAGGTCGAAGGGCTGGAGAGCCGCGTCACGCCCTTCCCGGTGACCGCGTCCAAGTACTCGGCCCTGTACCCGGTGAGCGGCGGCGGGCTGGTCTGGCTGCGCTGGCCGATCTCCGGCGCGCTCGGCGAGACCTTCGCCAATCCCAACGACATCAGCGGCAAGCCCACGCTGGAGCACTTCGACCTGACCAAGGCCCGCAAGAGCGAACTGGCCTCGGGGCTGGACTGGTTCGCGGTCAGCGGCGACGGCACCCGGCTCGTGATCAACGACGACGGGGACCTGCGCGCGGCCCCGGCCACCGAGTCGGGCGACGGGGACTCGACGGTCTACCTGGACCTGCGGCGCATCCTGCACGAGGTGGACCCGGCGGCCGAGTGGCGCCAGGCCTTCGAGGAGGCCGGGCGGATCATCCGCGCGTACTTCTGGGAGCCGAACATGTGCGGCATCGACTGGGACGGCATCCTGCGCCAGTACCGCCCCCTGGTCGAACGGGTCGCCTCCCCCGACGAGTTCGCCGACCTGCTGCGCGAGGTCCTCGGCGAGCTCGGCACCTCGCACGCCTACGTCTCCCCCGCCCGCCGCAACGAGGGCCCCCCGCACTACCAGCGGGCCATCGGCCTGCTCGGCGCCAACCTGGTCCCCCGGGACGGGGCATGGACGGTCGGCAAGATCCTGCCCGGCGAGTCCTCCGACTCCAAGGCCCGCTCCCCGCTGGCGGGCACCGGCATCCGGGAGGGCGCCGTCCTCACCCACGTGGACGGACGCCCCGTGGACCCGGTCGCCGGCCCCTACCCGCTGCTGGCCGGAGCGGGCGGCACCACGGTGGAGCTGACCTTCCGGCCGGAGGAGGGCTCGGGCCGCTCCCGCCGGGTCGCCGTCGTCCCGCTCGTCGACGAGCGGCCGCTGCGCTACCAGGACTGGGTGTCCAAGCGCCGCCAGGTGGTGCGCGAGCTCAGCGGCGGACGGTGCGGCTACCTCCACATCCCCGACATGGGCGGCTCCGGCTGGGCGCAGTTCAACCGCGACCTGCGCATGGAGATGTCCCGGCCCGCGCTGATCGTGGACGTGCGCGGCAACGCCGGCGGCCACATCAGCGAGCTGGTGGTGGAGAAGCTCACCCGCTCCATCCTCGGCTGGGACCTGACCCGCGACGCCCAGCCCGTCAGCTACGCCTCCGACGCCCCCCGCGGTCCCATCGTGGCGCTGGCCGACGAGGCGACCTCCTCGGACGGGGACATGATCACCGCGGCCTTCAAACTGCTGGGCCTGGGACCGGTGGTGGGCCAGCGCACCTGGGGCGGGGTGGTCGGCATGACCGGCCGGCACGCCCTCGGCGACGGCACGGTGATCACGGTGCCGATGAACGCCGCCTGGTTCCCCGAGTACGGCTGGTCGGTGGAGAACCACGGCGTGGAGCCGGACTTCGAGATCCTGCGCACCCCGCTCGACTGGGCGGAGGGCCGGCACGCCCAGATGGACGACGCCGTGAACCTGGCGCTGGAGCTGCTGGAACAGGACCCGCCCGCGATGCCGCCCGGCTACACCGACGTACCGGACCGGCGCCGTCCGAAACTGCCGCCGCGGGAGTGAGCGGGCCCGCCCGGAGCGAGCGGGCCCGCGCCCGGGAGGGGCGGGCCGGAGGGGCGCGGGAGGCGCGCGGCCGCGGCGCGCCCGCGCCCCTCCCCGCCCCCGCGGTCAGCTGCTCCGCGTGCGCTGCTGCTCGTCGGCCGCCCCACCGGCCCCGACCAGGCCGGTGGACACCTCGCCCAGCCGCGGCTCGAAGCGCCTCATCTCGCGCCGCCCGCCCGTCGCGATGACCGCCGGCAGGTAGCCGCGGATCCCCTGCATCCCGCGCAGCCACCGCTGCGCGTAGACGTGCGCGGAGCGCCGTTCGATGCCCGCCACGATCCGGTCGACGGCCGGGCCGAGCGGGTAGGTGCGGTTCGCGGGCCAGGGCAGCCGCTGCCGCAGCTCGCGCATGACGTCGTTCTCGTCGGCGCCGCGCACCATGTCGGTGTCGGTCCAGGACAGGTAGCCGACGCCCACCTTGACGCCCTTGTACCCGACCTCCGCGCGCAGGCAGTGCGCGAAGGCCTCGACCCCCGACTTGGAGGCGCAGTAGGCCGTCATCATCGGCGCCGGGGTGATCGCGGCGAGCGAGGCGATCTGCAGGAAGTAGCCGCGGCTCTCCGTCAGCACGGGCAGGAACGCGCGGGCGGTGACGGCCCCGCCGATGAGGTTGACCTCGATCACCCGGCGCCAGGCGGCCGGGTCGGAGGTCTCGAACGGTCCCCCGGCGGCCACCCCCGCGTTGGCGACGACGATGTCGACCTTCCCGAAGCGCTGCTTGACCTCCTGGGCGACCCGCGCCATCGCCTCGTGGTCGGTGACGTCGGCGTACCAGTGGTCGCTGTCGGTGTGCAGGCGCCCGGACACCTCCTTGAGGGCCTCGGGCTCCAGGCCCACCAGGGCGACGCGCGCGCCGCGGGCGGACAGTTTGCGCGCCAGCAGCTCGCCGACCCCGCGGGCCGCCCCGGTGACGACGGCGACCTGGCCTTCCAGGTTCCGGGCAGCGCTCACGGTGTCTTCTCCTTCTCGGTGGTGTGGAGATGGCGGGCGGTCAGCTCGCGGACGACGCCGGTGACGGCCTCGGGCGCCTCGATCGGGGTCATGTGCCCCATGCCGGTGAGCTCGGTGAGGCCGGCGCAGTCCGGCAGCGCCCCGGCCAGTGCGCGGGCGTGCCCGATCGGGGTGAGCCGGTCGGCGGTGCCGCCGATCACGGCGGTGGGGACGGTCAGGCGCGCCACGTCGGCGTCGAGGTCCAGCCCGGCCAGCACCTGTGACCAGGCGTGACGCGTGCCGGTGGGGCAGGCGTGGACGATACGGGCGCACGCCTCGACCCGGTCGGGGGCCGAACCGGGGCCCATGGTGGCGTACTTCAGCACCTTCCGCGCGACGGGCGTGACCGGCCCGAGCGGGGCGCGCGAGCCGAGGACCGCGCCGGTGATCCGGGTCCGTACGCGCCCGGCGCGGCCGGGGATCACCGTGGCCTGCTCGACCAGCCGGGAGCTGCCGGTGCTGCACAGCAGCGCGGCCGCGGCGTGCGCGGTGAACTCGGGCCGGGCGGCCGCCGCCATGATCGTCATGCCGCCCATGGAGTGCCCGGCGACCACGGCCCGTTCGCCGGGGGCCAGGGCCGCGCCGAGCACCGCCACCAGGTCGTCGGCGAGGGCCGTGGTGCTGTGCGTCCGGCCGGCCGGGCTGCGGCCGTGCCCGCGCTGGTCGTAGGCAATGACCCGGTGGTCGGCAGCCAGGGCCCGGACCTGCGCGGCCCAGAAGGCGGTGGAGCAGGTCCAGCCGTGCGCCAGGACGACGGCCGGGGCGCCCTCCTCGCCGTGGACCTCGACGTGCAGGCGGGAGCCGTCGGCGGAGACGGCGACGAGTTCGCGCCGGGCGGCGGGCGGGGCGTAGGGCCCGGAGGTGACGTGCATCAGGCGGCTCACGCGGCGCCCTCGCTGGCCGTGTCCGCCGTGTCCGCCGTGTCCGCAGAGGACCCGGCGGCCGCGGGCCTGCCCGCCCCGGCCGCGGCGGGGACGGAGGCCGGTGCCGCAGGCGGCGGACCGGCCGCGGCGGTCGCTGCGGCCGCGACGGCCACCGGCTCCCGCTCCCGGACCCGTACGACCTCGTACTCCGCCAGGTCGACGCCGCGCGTCTCCCGGCGGAACTCGCCGGTCGTGCCCGGCCAGACGGTGGTGTTGCGGCCCTGGGCGTCCAGGTACCAGCTGGTGCAGCCGCCGGTGTTCCACACCGTCCGCTCCATCCGGGCCTGCACCCGGCGGTTCCAGCGGTGCACGGCGGAGGGCCGGGCGGCCAGCGCGGTCCGCCCGCCGAGCGTGCCGAGCTGGCGCAGGTAGTCGGCCATGTAGTTCAGCTGGGACTCGATCATGAGGATCATCGAGCTGTTCCCCAGGCCCGTGTTGGGTCCGATGATCGTCATCCAGTTGGGGAAGCCGGCCGCGGTGGCGCCGCGCAGCGACTGCATGCCGTCCTTCCAGGCGTCCGCGAGGGTCCGGCCGTCCGCGCCGACGACCCGGTCGGCGATCGGCATGTCCGTGACGTGGAAGCCGGTGCCGAAGATGATCGCGTCGACCTCGGTCTCGGTCCCGTCGGCGGCGACCAGCACCGAGCCGCGGATCTCCTTCAGCCCGGAGGCGACGAGGTCCACGTCGGGCCGGGCGAGGGCCGGGTAGTACGTGCTGGAGAGCAGGATCCGCTTGCAGCCGATCCGGTAGGAGGGGGTCAGCTTGGCCCGCAGCGCCGGGTCCTTGATCGACCGGGCCATGTTCGCCTTGGCCAGCGACTCGATCAGGCCGAGCTGGTTCGGGCGCTTGGTGAAGGCGCTGACCTGGAGCTCCCGCATCCCCCACAGCAGCCCGCGGCGGGCCGCCCGGGTGAAGGGCAGCTGGCGGTGCAGCCAGCGCTCGACGGCGGTGATGGCCCGGTCGGTACGGGGCATCACCCACGGCGGGGTCCGCTGGAAGAGGGTCAGCCGCTCCACCTCGGGGGCGATGGCGGGCACGATCTGGATGGCGGAGGCGCCGGTGCCGATCATCGCGACCCGCTTGCCCCGCAGGTCGTAGTCGTGGTCCCAGCGGGCCGAGTGGAAGACCTTGCCGGGGAACTCGGCGAGCCCCGGCACCTCGGGCATCTTCGGATCGGAGAGCGGGCCCGTGGCCGACACCACCACGTCGGCCGTGAGCCGCCCGGCGGAGGTCTCGATCTCCCAGCGCAGCTCGTCGGCGTCCCAGCGCATCATCAGGACCTCGGACCGCAGCCGGATGTGGCGGCGCAGCCCGAAGGTGTCGGCGACGTGCTCCAGGTAGGCGCGGATGGCGGGCTGGCCGGAGAAGGTGCGGGGCCAGTCCGGGTTCGGCGCGAAGGAGAAGGAGTACAGGTGCGAGGGGACGTCGCAGGCGCACCCCGGATAGCTGTTGTCCCGCCAGGTCCCGCCGACCGAGTCGGCCCGCTCCAGTACGACGAAGTCGGTGATGCCCTCGCGGCGCAGTCGTACTGCGGCCCCCAGTCCGCCGAAGCCGGACCCGATCACCGCCACCCGTACGTGCTCGCGCCCCGCACTTCCGCGGGTACCGCCCGTGCCGTCCATGCCGCCCATGCCCGCCGCCTTCCGCTCTTCCGCAGTCCCAGCCACGCAACACCGCACACACCATCGAAACACTGCCAGCAATCACTGGCACAATCGGGAGGGTAGAGCAGCTCCGTACTCATGGGTAGGGGGCGGACCCGGAAAGTTACTGCCGGTACGCCATAGGCTGCATGCGTGGCGAAGGAAGAGATGCAGGCGAAGACAGTGCGTGAGTACCGCACCGAGGAGCTGGCCGACGCGGCCGGCATACCGGTCCGCACCCTGCGCTTCTACCGCGAGCGCAAACTGCTCCAGCCGCCCCGCCGCGAGGGCCGCATCGCCTGGTACGGCGACCACCACCTGGCCCGGCTGCGCACCATCGCGGCCCTGCTGGAACGCGGTCACACCCTCGGCGGCATCGCCGAGCTGACCGCCGCCTTCGAGAAGGGCCGCGACGTGGGCCAGCTCGGCGAGCTGCTGGGCATCGGCTGGTCGGAGGAGACCCCGGTCCGGCTCACCCCGGAGGAACTGGCCGACTACTTCGAGGGCGAGGTCACCCCGGAGAACCTGGCGGCCTCCCTGGACCTCGGCTACGTCGCCGTCGACGGCGACGCGATCGTGCACGTCAGCCGCCGCCTGCTGGACGTCTCCGCCGCCCTGGTGCGCGAGGGCGTGCCGCTGGCGGAGGTCCTGGAGACGGGGCGCCGGGTCCGCGAGCACGCGGACGCCATGGCGCTGCTGTTCACCGAGCTGATCTCGGCCCACATGTCACCGGACGCGCTGACCCGGCTGCGGCCGCTGGCCAAGAGCGTGGTCGAGGCCGAGCTGACCATGGCGATGGACCGCCTCCTGGCGGCCGCCGCGGCCCCGGCGGCCACCGGCCCGGCCGCCACGGCCCCGGCGCCCCCGCCTCAGCGGCCGAGCGCGTAGACCACGGTCACGGGCGCGTGGTCGGACCAGCGCTCGGGGTGTGTCTCCGCCCGCTCCACGAAGGCCTTGACCGCCTTCGCAGCCAGCCCCGGGGTGACCACCTGGAGGTCGATGCGCCAGCCGGCGTCGTTGTCGAAGGCACGGCCGCGGTAGGACCACCAGGAGTACGGGCCCTCCGCGTCGGGGTGCAGCTCGCGCACCACGTCGACGTACCCGGCCTCCGTGTAGACCTTGCCGAGCCACTCCCGCTCCTCGGGCAGGAAGCCGGCGTTCTTGCGGTTCGTCTTCCAGTTCTTCAGGTCGGCCTCGCGGTGGCAGATGTTCCAGTCTCCGCACACCACGACCTCCCGCCCGTCGGCGGCGGCCCGCTCCTTCAGGGCGGCCAGGTAGGTCAGGAACTCGCCCATGAACCGGTACTTCTCGTCCTGCTTCTCCGTGCCCGCCTCGCCGGACGGCAGGTAGAGGCTGGCCACGGTCACACCCGGCAGATCGATCTCCAGGTACCGCCCGGAGCTGTCGAACTCGTCACTCCCGAAGCCGACCTGCACCCGCTCCGGCTCCCGCCGCGTGTACAGCGCGACCCCGGCCCGGCCCTTGGCGGCGGCGGGCGCGAAGACCGTGTGCCAGCCCTCGGGAGAGCGGACCTCCTCCGGGATCTGCCCCTCCTCGGCCCGTACCTCCTGGAGGCAGACCACGTCGGCGTCGGATCCCGCGAGCCACGCGCCGAAGCCCTTCTTGGCGGCGGCACGGATCCCATTCACATTCACGGAGGTCACAGTGAGCATCCCTGCACCATAGCGGGACGGTTCCGTACGATGTCCGGATGTCTCATGGGATCGACCTCCGCACCGTTGCCTACGACCACCCGGACGCCGTCAGGCTCAATGACGAGGTCCAGCTGGAGTACCAGGTGAGGTACCAGGGCGAGGGCGACGCCACCTTCCTGGACCCGGCCATGTTCGCCCCGCCGCGCGGCCTGTACATCGTGGCGTACGACACGGACGGCACCCCGGTGGCGACCGGGGGCTGGCGCAGCCAGGAGCGCAACGAGGAGGGCTACTCCGACGGCGACGCGGAACTGAAGCGCATGTACGTGGTCCCGCGGGCCCGCGGCCTGGGCCTGGCCCGCCGCATCCTCGGCGTCCTGGAGCAGGACGCCCGCGCGGCCGGCCGCCGCCGCATGGTCCTGGAGACGGGCGACCAGCAGCCGGAGGCGATAGCCCTCTACCTCTCCTCGGGCTACGCCCTCTCGGCGAAGTTCGGCCACTACCGCTTCCACGACTCCAGCCGCTGCATGACCAAGCCCCTCCACCCCGAGCACCCCTGACCCCGGCACAGCGGCCGGCCCCGATCGGGCCCCGCGGGGGTCAGTCCCGCGGGAGCCAGGACGGGTGGGACGTGCCCCAGCGGTTCGGGCCGGACGGCCATTCCCCGAAGGGGCTGGCGGCGTGCCGCAGCACCCCGTACCCCGACGGGCTCTCCCGCAGCCACGGCTCCGCCGAGTACTCCGCTCCCCGGCCCCCGGACGCCGCGCCCGCGCCCGCCGCCCCCAGGTCCCGCAGCAGCCACGACGCCGTCCCCGCCAGGGAGAACCTCAGCCCCCGCCCGCCCCCCTCCGCGAGCGCCCTGAGCACCCCCGCGGCCAGCAGGTAGCCCGTCCCGTGGTCGAGCGCCTGCGCCGGCAGCACCCCGGGCACCCCCGCCCCGTCCGCGCACCGCGCGGCGATCCCGTACCCCGCCTGCACCAGCGAGTCGAACCCCCGCCGGCCCTCCCACGGCCCCCACGGCCGCCACCCCCACGCGCACAGCTCGGCCACCACCAGCCCCGGCCACCGCTCCAGCAGCCGGTCGGCCCCGAGCCCGTAACGCTCCAGCGCCCCCGGCCGGTATCCGGTCACGACCACGTCGGCCCCGTCCAGCAGCCCTTCGAGGACCTCCCGGTCCTCGCTCCGCCCCGCGTCCAGCAGCGCCGACCGCTTCCCGAAGCCGGTGTCCGCGTACGCGTCGTCCGCCTCCGGCAGCCCCGGCGGGTCGATCCGCAGCACGTCCGCGCCCAGCACCCCGAGCGTCCGCGTGGCCACGGGCCCGGCGATGACCCGGGTCAGGTCCAGTACCCGCACCCCCGTGGCGGGTAGGCCTGCCCGGGCCCGCCCGAGCTCCCGCCCCCGCGCTCCGGACACCCGTACGGGTTCCGTCAGCGGCTGCGGAAGTCCGTGGTCCCGTGCGACGGCGACGGCGAGACCGCCCCGCGCGTACACGAGCTCCTGCACCTCCTCGGCCGTGCGCCCCGCGACCGCGGCGCGCACCGCCTCCGGCGTCGCGGCCGACAGCCGCAACGCCCGTACCAGCGCGGCCTCGTGGTGCGGGTAGTTGGCGTGTGTGCGCACCCACCCGTCGGCCGTGGGCCAGAAGCCCGACAGCGGGGCGAACGTCACCGGAGTCCGGCCAGAGACCCTCAGGTGACGCTCGCTGACGAAGGCCGTGGCCACCGCCCCCTCGTGCACGACGAGGGGAGGGACGTCCTCCGCCGTGCATCCGGCCCGCACCGCGGCGAGCTCCCCCGCCGCCAGTCCGCAGACCCCGACGGTGGCGCGCGCCAACTCCGCCACGGGCAGCGGCCCTTCCCCGAGATCACCGGTCCCCGCGTACCGGACCCGCTCGACGAGCTCCGGTGCGCCCCCGATGGCCTCCCAGGCCTGGGCCGTTCCCCTGTCGCGTTCACGATCCGTCGCCATGAACGCATCTTCGCCCAGCCGCAGCCTCCGTGGACGTGATCTGTTCCCCCGTGCAACCCATGTTCGCGGTCGGCAGTCCTGAAGTCAGCGGGCGCGGACAGGATGATCGTGCAATGCGAGATCCAGCAGGGTGGACATATGTGTACGGGAACGGAAAAGACGAACGCCGACCCGACCCGGAAGGGCCGTGAGAACGAGATCTGTCACGAGGGCCTGCAGTTCTACGCGGACGCACTGCAGGGCCGGACTCCCCCCGGGACGTGCCCGCCCTGCCTGCTCGACCTGGGACTCGTACGGCGGCTGCCCGACGGCACCCTCGCCGCCATCCCGCCCCGGGTCGCGGCGGGCGCGCGCATCGACCGCCTGGAACGGGCCATCGCCGCGCGGCGCGACGCCCTGGACGCCGTCCGCACGTCCATCTCCCGCGCCCAGGAGGTCTATCTGGACAGCTCGGGCCGCAAGGACACCCTCACGGTCCGCACCCTGCGCGGCTCCGGCACGATCGCCGCGACGGTCGCGGCGGCGGTGCGCTCCTGCCAGACGGAACTGCTGACCGCCCAGCCGGGCGGGGCGCGCCCGCAGGAGGTGCTCGACGCCGCCCTCGTCAACGACCTGGCCGCGCTCCACCGGGGCGTCCGCCAGCGGACGGTCTACCAGCACACCGTCCGCTCGCACCCGCCGACGCTGGGCTACGTGGAGCAGATCACCCGGGCCGGCGGTGAAGTCCGCACCCTGGACGAGGTGTTCGACCGGATGATCGTCTGCGACCGCCGGATCGCCTTCGTCCCCGACCCCGCGGCGGAACGCAGCGAGATCGCCCTGGTGATCGAACACCCGGGCGTGGTCCGCTACCTGGTCGGCTTCTTCGACCACGCCTGGCAGCGCGCCTCGCCGCTGCGGGACGTCTCCGGGGGCCGGCTGCCGGTGGCCCTCACCGACGACATCCGCCGCACGATCCTGCGCCACATGGTCAACGGCCACACCGACGAGGCCATCGCCGCACGCCTCGGCATGAGCAGGCGCAGCGTCGCCAACCACATGCGCTGGGCGGCCGACCTCTTCGGCAGCCGCAGCCGGGCCCAACTCGCCTACCTCATCGCCCGCAGCGGCTTCCTGGACGACCACCCCACCACCACCCCGTCCCCGACGGGCGTCCGACCGTGACGGGCCCGACAACGGGCCCGCTCCCCGGCCCGGTTCGCCCGCGGGCCCGCCCCGCCCGCGCACACCCCCGGAAACGCCGAGATCCCGCCCAGCCTTGCGGCGGAGCGGGATCTCGTGACGTTCGCGAGAGCTACTCGCGAACTGTCGTCTGTGGACCTGTGGGGATTTGAACCCCAGACCCCCTCGATGCGAACGAGGTGCGCTACCAGACTGCGCCACAGGCCCTTGCGACGTGTGAAACATTAGCATCCCTGCGCTGGTGCTCCAAAACGCGTTTCCCGGAGGGTCCGCGCAGGTCACCGATCACTCGTTCGCGGCGCGCGGGCGTCCTTCGCCCTCGTACTGGTCGAACAGCGGGGTGCGTCCGCGGCCCTGGCCGCGGGGCCGGGGCGGGCTCTGGGGCGTGGGGTCCTCCGCGGCCGGGGCGGGGACCGCCGGCTGGGCGCGCAGGCGGGGTTCCGTCGGCTCGGCCGTGCTGGAGCGGGTCGGGCTCCAGCCGTCGGGGGCGACCGGGCCCGTGGCGCGGGGGGCGACCGGTGCGGTCACGTACGTCGGCAGCGGGACCGGGACCGGCTCCCAGCTGTCACCGCGGACGGGGCCGCGTTCGCGCTCGCGCTGCTGGTCCACCCACTCGGCGTGGTCGGTCTGCTCGACCAGGGCGCGCCGCCCGGCCTCCTGCGGGGAGACCGGTGGTGCAGGGTCCGGTTCGGTGTCGGCCGCGGCGCTCTCCTCGGGGTGGCGGCGGCGCGGGCGGTCCTCGCGCAGCTGCCGCGCGGCCGCCTCGGCGCGCCGCCGGTCCATGGTGAACTCGTAGCGCCGCCGCTCCTGGACCCGCAGGTGGCCGATGTACGCGCTCAGCAGCAGGGCGGGCACGGCCGGGGCCCACAGGAAGCGCAGTCCGCCGACCGCCGCGACGACCGCGCCGGCGGTGAAGACGAGGAAGAGCAGGGCGGTGGTGCGGCGGCGGCGCGCGAGGACCCGCAGGCGCTTCTCGCGCCGGGCCCGCTCCGCCCGCTGCTCCCGTTCGGCGACGGCTGCGCGCGGCTCCGTCCTGGTCGGGGGCACGCCGAAGGCCCGGGCGTCGGCGTCGACGGAATTCACCGTTTCCGTCGCGACGTCCGGGTCCGCGTGGGGCTGGGGATCCGCCTCCTCGGCGCCGCGCTCACGCAGCCCTTTGGCGTAACGTCGCTCCATTCCCGCCCGGCCGGAAAGCAGCCGAATGGCGGTGGAGAAGCGTTCCGTCGGACGGGCTTCGTTCAGCTCGTCCTGCCTCCGGAGCCACATGGGCACCAAGTAGGCGGCCCAGGCCCCGACGATGACTGCGTAGATGAGGCCGCTGCTGCTCACACCTCACACCGTAGAGGGGCGCGGGCGGGGGGATCGGCCAATTGGGCCGGTGTGTCGCGCGATCTCGCTGATATCACGGACTTTTTTTGTGATTCTTCGGATCAGGTTATGGGCGATTCGGTGACCCGAGGGCATTAATTCGAACAGATATTCGCATTCCGTGGTTCGGCTATGCGGGTGAGGAGCCCCGGTGCCGCGCCCGGTGCCAGCGGTTCAGCAGCCCCTCCGGCACCTCCTCCGCCGTGACCGCGTACACCAGGTGGTCGCGCCAGGCCCCGTCGATGTGCAGGTAGCGCGGCCGCAGCCCCTCCTCGCGCAGGCCCAGCTTCTCCACGACCCGCCGGCTCGGCCCGTTCTCCGGGCGGATGCACACCTCGATGCGGTGCAGGCCCACCTTCCCGAAGCAGTGGTCGATCGCCAGGGCGACGGCCGTCGGCATCACCCCGCGGCCCGCGACCTCGCGGTCCACCCAGTAGCCGACGTGGGCCGCGCACATCGAGCCCCAGGTGATCCCGGCGACCGTCAGCTGGCCGACCAGCCGGCCCTGGTACTCCACGACGAAGGGCAGCATCCGGCCCGCGTTCGCCTCGGCCCGCAGGTGCCGGACCATCTGGCGGTACGTCGGCCGCTGGACCACCGGCCCCCACGGCGCCGGCGGCGGGATCGTGGCCTCCCACGGCCGCAGCCAGTCCCGGTTGCGGCGGTTGACCTCGCGCCAGGCCTTCTGGTCGCGCAGCTTTATCGGCCGGAGCGAGATGTCGCCGTCCGTCAGGACCACCGGCCAGGTGGGGCCGTTCAGTGCGCGCTCCCGGGGGCCTGCGCCGGCCTGGGATGGTCGCCGCCCCGGAGCTGGTCCACGGCGTGCGGCAGGATCCGTGCGAGGACGGCGAGGCCGTCGCGCACGCCGCCCGTGGAGCCCGGCAGGTTCACGATCAGGGTGCTCCCGGCGACGCCCGCCAGGCCCCGGGACAGGGCCGCGGTGGGCACCTTGGCCAGGCCCTCGGCCCGGATCGCCTGCGGGATGCCCGGGATCTCGTAGTCCAGCACCCGCGCGGTGGCGTCCGGGGTGCGGTCGGTCGGCGAGATGCCCGTGCCGCCCGTGGTCAGGATGACGTCGTACGCGGCGGCGACGCCCTCGCGCAGCGCCGCCTCGACCGGGTCGCCGTCCGGGACCACCCGCGGGCCGTCCACCGCGAAGCCGAGCTCCTCCAGCGCCCCGGCGAGCAGCGGGCCGCCCTTGTCGGCGTAGACGCCCTGCGAGGCGCGGTTGGAGGCGGTGACGACGAGCGCCCGGCCGGCGGAGCCCGGAGCCGCCGCGGCCGCCTCCGTCCCGTCGTGCGGGGTGCTCACGAGCGGGCCCAGTCGCCGGACTTGCCGCCGGTCTTCTCCTCCACCCGGACGTCGGTGATGACCGCGCCCTTGTCGACCGCCTTCACCATGTCGACGACGGTGAGCCCGGCGACCGCCACGGCGGTCAGTGCCTCCATCTCGACACCCGTGCGATCGGTCGTCTTCACGGTCGCGAGGATCTCCACGGCGTCGTCGGCGACCGACAGGTCGACCTTCACGCCCGAGACCGCCAGCGGGTGGCACAGCGGGATCAGGTCGGGAGTCTTCTTCGCCCCCATGATCCCGGCGATCCGCGCGGTGGCGAGGGCGTCCCCCTTGGGCACGCCCTCGCCGCGCAGCAGCTCGATCACCCGGGGGGCGACCAGTACGCGCCCGCTCGCCCGCGCCGTCCGGGTGGTGACGTCCTTCCCGGAGACGTCGACCATCCGGGCCGCGCCGGCCTCGTCGATGTGGGTGAGCCTGCTCTCGGTACTCATTGCTGCGCCGCTCCGCTCTGGGCCCTCCAGGGGGCCTGTGTGGTGCGACACACGCTACCCGCACCGGCGGCGCTTCAGCCGAGCAGGACCACTTCCAGCTCGGTGCCCGGCTCCACCGAGGTGACGTCCTCGGGGACGACCATCAGGGAGTCGGCGTGCGCCAGCGCGGCGATCAGGTGGGAGCCCGATCCGCCGACCGGGCTGACCGTTCCGCTCTCGGCGTCGTACGCGCCGCGCAGGAACTGGCGGCGGCCGGCCGGGGAGCCGAGCGCCCCGTCGGCCTTCAGCACCGCGCGCACGCTCGGCCGCCGCACCTCGGAATCCGGCAGCCCCATCAGGACGCGGATCGCGGGGCGCACGAAGAGCTCGAAGGAGACGTAGGAGGAGACCGGGTTGCCGGGGAGGGCCAGCAGTGGGGTGTGGTCCGGGCCGATGGTGCCGAAGCCCTGGGGCTTGCCGGGCTGCATGGCGAGCTTGCGGAAATCGATCTTCCCGCCGTCGACGTCCTCGGAGTCCGCGTCGCCGGAGCCGACCCCGGACAGCGCCTCCTTGACCACGTCGTACGCACCGACGCTGACCCCTCCCGTGGTGACCAGCAGGTCGGCGCGGATCAGCTGGTCCTCGATGGTGGCGCGCAGGGTGTCGGCGTCGTCCGCGACGGCGCCGACCCGGTAGGCGATGGCCCCGGCGTCCCGCGCGGCCGCGGCCAGCGCGAAGCTGTTGGAGTCGTAGATGGTGCCGGCGGTGAGCGGCTCGCCGGGCTGGACCAGTTCGCTGCCGGTGGACAGCACCACCACGCGGGGACGCGGCCGGACGCGGACCGTGCCGCGGCCGATGGCGGCCAGCAGGGCGATCTGCGGCGGTCCGAGGACGGTGCCGGCCGCGAGGGCGAGGTCCCCGGCCTGGACGTCGCTGCCGCGCGAGCGGACGTGGGCCCGCGCCTCGGCGGGGCGGTGCACCCGCACCTCGCCGGCCGCCTGCTCGGGGGCGGCGCTGGCGGGGGTCATCCCGGCGGCGGCGCCGCCGCCCGTCCCGCCGTCGGTCCACTCCACGGGCACGACGGCCTCCGCGCCGGGCGGCAGCGGAGCGCCGGTCATGATCCGGGCGGCCTGGCCGGGGCCCACGGTGGGCAGCTCACCGCTGCCCGCCGCGACGTCCCCGACGACCGTCAGCACCGCGGGGAACTCCTCGCTCGCACCCTGGACGTCGGCCGTGCGGACGGCGTAGCCGTCCATGGAGCTGTTGTCGAAGGGCGGGAGGGCGACGGGCACGGTGACGTCCTCGACCAGGACGCAGCCCTGGGCGTCGAGGAGCTGGAGCTCGATCGGCTCCAGAGGCCGGACGGCCGCGAGGACGTCCGCGAGGTGCTCGTCCACGGACCACAGACGGTGGCCGGTGCCCTGCGGTGCGGAACTGCTCAAGGTCCTACATCTCCTCCGTGACGTAACGGCGAAGCCAGGTGCGGAACTCCGGGCCCAGGTCCTCGCGCTCGCACGCGAGGCGGACGATGGCCCGCAGGTAGTCGCCGCGGTCACCGGTGTCGTAGCGACGACCCCGGAAGACCACGCCGTGCACCGGACCGCCCACGGTCTCGTCGGCGGCCAGCTTCTGCAGGGCGTCGGTGAGCTGGATCTCCCCACCGCGGCCCGGCTCGGTCTCCCGAAGTATGTCGAAGATCGCGGGGTTGAGGACGTAACGGCCGATGACCGCGTAGTTGCTGGGGGCGTCGGCGGGCTCGGGCTTCTCCACGAGGCCGGTGATGCGGACGACGTCCTCCTCGTCCGTGGCCTCGACGGCGGCGCAGCCGTAGAGGTGGACGTTGGCCGGGTCGACCTCCATCAGCGCGATGACGGTGCCGCCGGTGCGGGAGTGGATCTCGGCCATCTGGCGCAGCAGCGGGTCGCGGGGGTCGATGAGGTCGTCGCCGAGGAGGACGGCGAAGGACTCGCGGCCCACGTGCGGCTCGGCGCAGAGCACCGCGTGGCCGAGGCCGCGGGGGTCGCCCTGGCGGACGTAGTGCATGGTGGCCAGGTCGCTGGACTCCTGGACCTTCTTCAGCCGGTCGTCGTCGCCCTTGGCGAGGAGGGCCGACTCCAGCTCGTAGTTGCGGTCGAAGTGGTCTTCCAGGGCGCGCTTGTTACGCCCCGTGATCATGAGGACGTCGTCGAGTCCGGCGCCCACGGCCTCTTCCACCACGTACTGGATGGCCGGCTTGTCCACAACCGGGAGCATTTCCTTCGGGGTCGCCTTGGTCGCGGGGAGGAAGCGCGTACCGAGGCCCGCAGCCGGAATGACGGCCTTCTTGATCACGGGGTGCAACATAGTCATGGCCCGAACGATAGTGGGTCCTACCGAACACCCGTCGAATCGGTGGTAGGTAGGTCCATATATGCCCTAGTTCGAAGGATAATTGATTTTTCGTGGCTGAGACCCCGCCCACCGCATCCGAGAAGGCCGCCCTGCGCCGGGAACTCCTCGCCGCCCGCCGCGCCTTGTCCCCCGAGGCCCGCCGCGCGGCCGCCGAGGCCCTCGCCGTCACGGCGCTGGAGCTGCCCGAACTGGCCGGTGCGCACACGGTGGCCGCGTACGTCTCCGTCGGCACCGAGCCCGGCACCCGGGCCCTGCTCGACGCCCTGCGGTCCGCCGGCAAGCGGGTGCTGCTGCCCCTGCTGCTGCCCGACGACGACCTCGACTGGGCCGCGTACGAGGGCCCGCACAGCCTCGCCGAGGCCGCCCACGCGGGGAAGATGCGCCTGCTGGAGCCCACCGGCCCGGCCCTCGGGCCGCAGGCGGTGACGGAGGCGGGGGCGGTGCTGCTGCCCGGGCTCGCGGTGGACGGGCGGGGCATGCGGCTCGGCCGCGGCGGGGGCTCGTACGACCGGGTGCTGGAGCGGCTGGAGCGCGCGGGCGCGCACCCGGCGCTGGTCGTGCTCCTCTACGACGACGAGGTGGTCGCGCGGGTCCCGGAGGAACCGCACGACCACCCCGTGCGGGCGGTGGCGACACCGTCGGGGGTGCGCCGCTTCGGCCCGTGACGGCGGGAGGGGCCGGGGGCGCTGTGCCCCCGGCCCCTCCCGGCCCGTCGTCCTCTACGATCCCCCGGGTTCGAGGGTCAGGGTGTCGACCGTGGCCTGCTGGACGGCCTCCTTGCCGAAGGGCCAGTCCAGCAGCTCGCCCTTGGCCCACATCTGCGTCTGGTCCGTGTAGTGCGCGCTGTACGCGTGCCCCGAGGCGCCCGTGAGGTTGATCCAGCGGGACTTGTCGAGGTCGTTGAGGTTCACGACCATGCGCATCGACGGCACCCAGGTGACCTCGTAGCCGCTGGTGGCGTTCCAGCCGGTGGCGTTGACCGTGGCCTCGCCGCCGCCCAGGTTCCACGGGCCGCGGTTGAGGAGCCACTTCATGAAGCCGGGGCCCTCGGTGCCGATGGTCTGGTTTTTGAGGTGCAGCTGGTGCAGCCGGCCCCAGCTCCAGGTGGACTGGTCCTTGCCGAGCTTGGCGGTCAGCTCCCAGCGGGCGTCCGTCATGGCGCGGGCGAAGAGCTCGTCACGGGAGGTGGTCGCCGGCTGGTTGAGCGTGCGGGGCGCAGCCCACCACTGCGACTTCTCGTCCTTGACCAGGCGGCGGACCACCTCGAACCAGCGGTCGCCGCCGTCGGGCTGGGCCGAGTCGGAGTCGCGGGTGCCGCATTCGCGGACGGTCTCGGCGAGGTCGTCGGCGGGGCCGGTGGCGTCGCCGAGGACGTTCATGCAGCTGCCCTCGATGCGCAGCTCCTTCGGCATCTTGTCGCCGAAGGCCAGCTTGAGGACGTTGCGCCAGACCGCGTTGAAGTAGGCGGCGGCGGCCGAGTCGGACTCCTGGGTGTAGTTCCAGCCGTCCAGCAGCTTCTGGGCGGCGCGCACGCCGGGGTCCGAGACCTGGATCTTCGACAGCATCGGGGTGAGCAGCGCGGCGATCTCGCTGCTGTTGTCCATCTGCATGGTGCGCATGTCGTCGGTCGAGATCTTGCCGCCGTCCTTGATCTTCGCCTCGATGAGGTCGTTGATCCGCTGGCTGCGGGCGCCGTAGCCCCAGTCGGTGGTCAGCAGGTGCGGGTACTTGCCCGCGCCGGTGCCGTTCTCGACGACGGCCTGGTTGGCGGTGACGATGTAGCCGCGCGAGGGGTTGTAGTCCCAGGGCAGCTCGTTCTGCGGGATGTAGCCGGCGTTGCTGTCCCGGCCGCCCTTCCAGGCGTACTTGGAGTCCCAGCCCGGGGCGGGCATCCGGCCGTCGCCCTGGTTGCGGACCGGGATGCGGCCGGGGGCCTGGTAGCCGATGTTGCCCTTGGTGTCGGCGTAGATCAGGTTCTGCGAGGGCACCTCGAAGTCGGCGGCGGCCTTGCGGAACTCGTCGAAGTTCTTGGCGCGGTCCAGCTTGAAGACCGCGTCCATCGACTTGCCCGGGTCCAGGGCGGTCCAGCGCAGGGCGACGGCGTAGCCGTCCCCGCGGTCCGGGGCGGCGGTGTCGACGGGGGCGCGGGTGCCGACGCTGCCGAGCTCCTCGCTGCGGTCGGAGACGAGCGGGCCGTTGTTGGTGGTGCGGACGGTGATCTTCTTGCTGTCCCCGCCCGCGATCTTGATGACCTCTTCGCGGATGCCGAAGGGCTGGACCTTGTTGTCGTAGACGTAGCCCTCGGGCTTGATCTGCTCCAGGTAGAGGTCGGTGACGTCGGCGCCGAGGTTGGTCATGCCCCAGGCGATGTCGGCGTTGTGGCCGATGACCACGCCCGGCATGCCGGAGAAGGTGTAGCCGGCCACGTCGTACTGGCACTGGGCCGAGACGGTGCGGCAGTGCAGGCCCATCTGGTACCAGACCGAGGGCAGTTGCGGGGACAGGTGCGGGTCGTTGGCGAGCAGCGGCTTGCCGGTCGTCGTGTACTTGCCCGCGACGACCCAGGAGTTCGAGCCGATGCCGCTGCCGTTGGGGCCGAGGATCGCGGGGACCTTGTCCAGGGTGTCCGCGAGGGCGCTCAGCTGGGTGCGCAGGCCGACGGTCGCCCCCTGGGCGGTGGCGTTGCCGGCGAGGCCCGCGGTCCCGGCGTTCTGGGACGAGGCGGCGTTGCCCGAGCCGGAGGAGCCGGAGCCACCGGCGTTGGAGCCGGGGCCTCCCGCGGATCCCGTCTGGCCCTGGGGCACGTACTTGGCGGCGTCCTTGGTGCCGTCGATCTTGCCGCCCTCGACGACCGGCTTGTTCCGGTCGAAGGGGTAGGGCGGGTACAGCTCGTCGATCTGCGCCTTGGACAGCTTGCTCGACATCAGGGCGCGGTCGATCTCGTCCTGCATGTTGCCGCGCAGGTCCCAGGCCATCGCCTTGAGCCAGGCCACCGAGTCCACCGGCGACCACTGCTCGGGCGCGTACCCGTCGGTGAGCTTGAGGGCCGCGTGCTCGACGGAGAGGTCCTTGCCGGACTTCCCCTTCAGGTACGCGTTGACCCCGTCGGCGTAGGCCTGCAGATACTTCTTGGTCTCCGGGGAGAGCTTCTTGTCGAACTCCTCCTGGGCAACCTGGCGCCAGCCGAGCGTGCGCAGGAAGGCGTCGGTCTCGACCTGGCCGGAGCCGAACATCTCCGAGAGCCGCCCGGAGGTCATGTGGCGGCGGACGTCCATCTCCCAGAAGCGGTCCTGCGCGTGCACGAAGCCCTGCGCGCGGAAGAGGTCGTCGTCGTTGTCGGCGTAGAGCTGCGGGATGCCGTTGGCGTCGCGCTTCACCTCGACGGTCCCGGTCAGGCCCGGCACCTTGAGGGAGCCGGTCGTCTGGGGGAAGGAGGCGCGCACGCCGTCCACGCTCCAGTACGCCCCGTAGCCGAGGCCCGCGAAGAGCGCCAGGACCAGAACGAGCACGATCAGACGCGCGCGTCGTCCCTTCTTCTTGACGGGAGGAGCGGTTTCGTTGGCGGGCATCGCTGTCCTTAGAGGGGCAGGGTGGTCCTGGGAGTGCTGGGAGCAACCATAGGCGCAGGACCGGGTTCGTTGATCCGCCAGGGGTCGGGGGTCCCGAGGACAAGGGGCAACGGGCGTTTCACAATGTGGTTATCGCGTAAAGGGAGCGTCAAAGATTAGGTAAGGTAACGAACTACTTGCCGAACTTGTCGCCGGGAGGATCGATCCACCGGGCGCATTGAGGAGGGCCGCCCGCTGACTGTCCACACGCTCAACGAGCTCCTGCTGGTCTGCTCGCTCGTGCTGCTCGTCGCCGTGGCGGCGGTGCGCGTCTCGTCACGCAGCGGCCTGCCCAGCCTGCTCATCTACCTCGGCATAGGCATCGCGATAGGCCAGGACGGCATCGGCAACGTCGTGTTCGACAACGCCGAGCTGACCCAGGTCATCGGCTACGCCGCCCTCGTCGTGATCCTCGCCGAGGGTGGTCTGGGCACGAAGTGGAAGGAGATCGGACCGGCACTGCCGGCCGCGATCGTGCTCTCCACGGTCGGTGTGGCGGTGAGCGTGGGCGTGACGGCGGCGGGGGCGCACTACCTGGTCGGACTGGACTGGCGGCAGGCCCTGCTGATCGGCGCGGTCGTCTCCTCGACCGACGCGGCCGCCGTCTTCTCGGTGCTGCGGAAGGTGCCGCTGCCCTCCCGGATCACGGGCGTCCTGGAGGCCGAGTCCGGCTTCAACGACGCCCCCGTCGTGATCCTCGTGGTGGCCTTCTCCACCGTCGGCCCGGTGGACGCGTGGTACGTCCTGATCGGCAAGATCGCCCTGGAGCTGGCGATCGGCGCCGCGATCGGCCTGGCGGTCGGCTTCCTCGGCGCCTACGGCCTGCGGCACGTGGCCCTGCCCGCCTCCGGCCTCTACCCGATCGCCGTGATGGCCATCGCCATCGTGGCGTACGCGGCGGGCGCCATGGCCCACGGCTCCGGCTTCCTCGCGGTGTACCTGGCCGCGATGGTGCTGGGCAACGCCAAGCTCCCGCACTGGCCGGCCACCCGCGGCTTCGCCGACGGGCTCGGCTGGATCGCGCAGATCGGCATGTTCGTCCTGCTCGGCCTGCTGGTCACCCCGCACGAGCTGGTCAACGACTTCTGGCCCGCCGTGGTGATCGGGCTGGTGCTCACGATGGTCGCGCGGCCGCTGGAGGCCTTCCTCAGCCTGCTGCCGTTCCGCATCGCCTGGCAGGAACAGGTGCTGATGTCGTGGGCGGGCCTGCGCGGCGCGGTGCCCATCATCCTGGCGACCATCCCGATGGTGTCGGGCATCGAGGGCAGCGACCGCGTCTTCAACATCGTCTTCGTGCTCGTCGTCGTCTACACCCTGGTGCAGGGGCCGACCCTGCCCTGGCTCGCCCGCAAGCTGAACCTGGGCAAGGGCGAGGAGGCCGCTGCCGACCTCGGCATCGAGTCGGCTCCGCTGGAGAAGCTGCGCGGGCACCTGCTGTCCTTCGCCATCCCGCCGGCCTCGCGGATGCACGGCGTCGAGGTCAGCGAGCTGCGCCTGCCGGCCGGGGCCTCGGTCACGCTGGTCGTCCGGGACGCGAAGAGCTTCGTACCGGCGCCGTCGACCGTGCTGCGGCGCGGGGACGAGCTGCTGGTGGTGGCCACGGACCCGGTGCGCGACGCCGCGGAGGCGCGGCTGCGGGCCGTGGCCCGGGGCGGCAAGCTGGCGGGATGGCTGGGCACGGGCAACGGGTCCGCGAAGGGTTCCGGCCACCATTAGAGCGGCGTTCTAATTCGGCCAGATTGCGGGAGATCCGGCCGTTTTCGCCCGCTTTTTTCACGATTTCCGGGGCCGAAGTTCCCGTTAATCACAGGTGAAGAGACGGGCTGTCGGCGCAATCACAGGGCCTGATAGGGCATTCCCCTGTACGATGAAGGCACAACAGATCGAACCAACTCTGCCTGACGCAGAGCTGGCGCGACCGCAAAGCGGCCGTGGCACCCTCCCGCAGTGGGCGCCCAGGTATCACTCGGTTCTGCGCAAGAGGACAGCTCTCGGGGCTCCCACCACGAACGTGTGCGACCGCTCACAAGGCACGGCACCGTCCGCAGACGGGGAGTTCTACCAGGCAGCGGAAAGGCAAGGCCGTGACATCCGCGGTCACGACCGACACGTCCGCCCGCCCCGGATACGGACAGCTGCTGCGCACACCCGGCGCCCTCGGCTTCGTACTCCCCGGCTTCGCAGCCCGGCTGCCCTTCGGCATGCTGACGATCAGCATTCTGCTCCTGGTGCAGCACACCACCGGTTCCTACGCCAGCGCCGGCATCGTCGCCGCCGTCACCGGCATCTCGATGGCCCTCTCCGCCCCGCTGATGGGCATGCTCACCGACCGCTTCGGCCAGAGCACCGTCCTCGTCCCCGTCGTCCTCACCCACGCCGCCGCCGTCAGTGGCCTGACCGCCCTCGCGCTGGCCGACGCCGGCATCTGGGCGCTGGCGCTGGCCGCCGTCCCGACCGGCGCCTCCGTGCCGCAGGTCGGCCCCATGGTCCGCGCGCGCTGGGCGGCCCGGCTGGAGGGCTCGCCGCTGCTGCCCACCGCCGCGGCCTTCGAGTCCGTCACCGACGAGTTCACCTTCGTCGTCGGCCCGGTCCTCGCGACCGCCCTGTGCACCGGCGTCCACCCGGCCGCGGGCCTCGCCACCGAGGCCACGCTGACCCTGCTCGGCGGCCTGCTCTTCGCCGCCCGCCGCGCCGGCCAGCCCGCCACGCACGCCCCCGCCGCCACCGGCGCCGGGCGCACCTTCGCCCTGGCCGTCCCCGGACTGCGCGTCCTGATCTTCGCCTTCCTCGGGATCGGCGCCGTCTTCGGCGGCATGCAGGTCTCGCTCGCCGCGTTCTCCGCCGAGATGGGCAACCCCGCCGCCAACGGCCTGCTCTACGGCGTCTTCGCGGCCGGCAACATGATCGCCGGCATCGCCATGGGCGCCGTCGCCTGGAAGATCGGCCCGCGCCGCCGCCTGATGCTGGGCTACGTCGGCCTCACCGCCGCCGCGTCCGTCCTGTGGGCCGCGAACTCGCTGCTCCTGCTCGGCGCACTCGGTCTCGTCGTCGGCCTGTTCATCGCCCCGGCCCTGATCACCGGCTACACCATGGTCGAGCAGCTCGTCCCCGCGAACGCCCGGACCGAGGCCTTCACCTGGCTGACCGGCTCCATCGCCTTCGGGCAGGCCGTCGCGGTCATCGTGGCCGGCCGGCTCACCGACGCGCACGGCTCCTCGTACGGCTTCCTGGTGCCGATGGCGGCCACCGCCCTCGCCCTGGTCACCCTGCTGGCGCTGCGGTCCCGACTGGCGCCGAAGGCCCCGAGCCGGATCGTGACCGCGTCCGCCGCCCCGGAGACCGCCGGGACCGACGCGGCCGGCGCCGTCTCCGGGGCCGACCCGGCCACCCCCCGTAACCGGGTGAACGAGCGTGGAATGGGTCACCGAGTGCCGGTGACGGTGGACTGATCCGCCGGAATACGTCACCATGGAGCGTCGTTAGCACTCATTGAGTGAGAGTGCCAGGAGGAAATTCGTGCCGACCTACCAGTACCAGTGCACCGAGTGCGGTGAGGGCCTTGAGGCCGTGCAGAAGTTCACCGATGACGCGCTGACCGTGTGCCCGAGCTGCGACGGACGCCTGAAGAAGGTGTTCTCCGCGGTCGGCATCGTCTTCAAGGGCTCCGGTTTCTACCGGAACGACAGCCGCGGCGCCTCGTCGAGCAGCACCCCCGCCTCGAAGCCGGCCTCGTCGTCGACCTCGACGTCGACGGCTTCCGCCGCCCCGGCCGCCTCGTCCTCCTCGACGTCGTCGAGCACGAGCAGCAGCTCCACGTCGGCCGCCTGACAGCTCCGTCCCGAGGCCCCGCCCGCCCCCACCGGGCAGCGGGGCCTCCGGCATGCCCGGATAGGGTGGCCGCATGGTGAACGCAGAGATCGGCGTGATCGGCGGCTCGGGCTTCTACTCCTTCCTGGAGGACGTCTCCGAGGTCCGGGTGGAAACCCCCTACGGCCCCCCGAGCGACTCCCTGTACCTGGGTGAGCTGGCCGGGCGGACCGTCGCCTTCCTCCCCCGGCACGGACGCGGGCACACCGTCCCGCCGCACCGCATCAACTACCGGGCCAACCTCTGGGCCCTGCGCTCGGTCGGGGTCCGCCAGGTGCTCGGCCCGTGCGCGGTCGGCGGCCTGCGCGCCGAGTACGGCCCGGGCACCCTGCTCGTCCCCGACCAGCTGGTCGACCGTACGCAGACCCGCGCCCAGACCTACTTCGACGGGGTGCCGCTCCCGGACGGCTCGGTCCCCAACGTCGTGCACACCACCTTCGCCGACCCGTACTGCCCCGTGGGGCGTGCGGTCGCGGTCGCCGCCGCCCGCGGGCAGGACTGGGAGCCGGTCGACGGCGGCACCATGGTCGTCGTCGAGGGGCCGCGCTTCTCGACGCGCGCCGAGTCCCGCTGGTACGCGTCGGCGGGCTGGTCCGTGATCGGCATGACGGGGCACCCCGAGGCGATCCTCGCCCGCGAGCTGGGGCTCTGCTACACCTCGATGGCCCTGGTCACGGACCTGGACGCGGGCGCCGAGACGGGCGAGGGCGTCTCCCACGCGGAGGTGCTGAAGGTGTTCGGGGAGAACGTCGGCCGCCTGCGGACGGTCCTGTTCGACGCGGTGGCGGGCCTGCCGGCGACGGAGTCCCGGGACTGCCTGTGCACGCACGCGCACGACGGCTGGGACCTGGGCATCGAACTGCCCTGAGGCGCGGTTCGGGGGCGGTCGCGGAGGCGGCTCCGGGGCGGCGGCGGGGCGGCGGCGGGGCGGCGGCGGCGGCGGCGGCGAAAAGATTCTGCGCAAGGTGTCACATCCGGCGCCGCCGTCCTGTCTCCCCTGTGAACGACCGGCCGGAGCGGCCGGGAACCCACACCGGGAGATGACCACCATGCCGCGTATCTCGCTCACCCCGCCCCGCACGCTCCTCATGCGCATCGGTGCCTGGTACTCGCACCGCACGTACGGCAAGGTGCTCGACCCGGGCCAGGCCTACGGGCACAACTCCCGCGTGCTGTTCTCGTACGTCCGCCTGGAACAGCAGGCGGCGAAGTGGAACGCCCTGGACCCGGGCCTCAAGCACCTGGCCGTCATGGCGGCGGCCGCCCGCATCAACTGCTCCTGGTGCATGGACTTCGGCTACTGGGAGGGCCACCAGCAGGGCATGTCGGCGGAGAAGGCCGAGGCGGTGCCGCGGTGGCGGGAGTCGCGCGAGACCTTCAGCGCGCTGGAACTGCTGGTCATGGAGTACGCCGAGGCCATGACCGAGACCGAGCCGACCGTCACGGACGAGCTCGCCGCGGACCTGATCGCACGGCTCGGGGAGGCGGCGTTCGTCGAGCTCACGGCGGTGGTCGCCCTGGAGAACTGGCGCTCGCGCGTCAACAGCGCCTTCGGGCTCACCAGCCAGGGCTTCTCGGAGGCCTGCGAGATCCCGGCGCGACGCTGATCGCGGGGCGGCACCGGTCCGGTCCGGCCCGGCGGTTTCAGCCCGGTTCGTCCGCCTGTGCGTCGGTTGTCCTCACTCCTGTGGGCTACGGGGTTGTCCACAGGCTGGGGACCGTCCACAGGTGCGGGCGGGATCCGGGGGGAGGCGTGATCGTGGGGTGTGTCCGGGCGTCGGGCCCGGACACGGCGACTCACTCCGACTGGTGGTGCTCGACATGTCCAGGACCCGCACGGCCGCTCCGGCCCTCTCCGCGGCCCCCTCCTCCCCGTCCTCCCCCTGTCCTCCGGGCCGTCCCGTGCCCCTTTTCCCGCCCCTGCGGGTGGGCCGGGGAGGCCACCGGCTGCGCCGGGCCGTACGCCGCCGCAGGCGGGCCCTGTCGGCCGCCCTGGCCGTCGTGGCGGCGGGCCTGGCCGTGGGCGGGACGCAGGCCCAGGCCTCCCGGGCCGCGCCCCCGCCCCAGGTGAAGGCGCAGCCCGCCGCGGTGCGGCCGGTGTCGGCCCCCGTGCGCATCGCGGACGCGGCGACGGTGCGGCTGCTGCGGCCCGGGGACCGGGTCGACGTGGTCGCGGCGGAGCGGAGCGGACCGCCGAGGCTGGTGGCCGCGGGGGCGACGGTCGCCGAAGTGCCCTTGCCGGAGGCGGGAGTCGGGGACGGCGGAGCGCTGGTCGTGCTGTCCGTGCCCCGGGACACGGCGCGGGACCTGGTCGGCGCGGGCGCCACGACGCGGCTGGCGGTGACGTTGTGCTGAATCGCACGCGCGGTCAGTCAATTCACCTCAAGGTGGCGGCCGATTGGACACGGCGCGGCCGGACTGCCGTAACTTTCGGAACCGTTGGCTCCGTGTTCGGCAGATGTGAAGAAAGGCTCAGTGGTGGGCGAGAAGAAGAAGGAGAGCGTACTGGCGGGCTTCAAGGCCTTCCTGATGCGCGGCAACGTGGTCGACCTCGCGGTGGCCGTGGTCATCGGAGCGGCGTTCACGAACATCGTGAACTCGGTGGTCAAGGGGATCATCAGCCCGGTGGTGGGCGCCATGGGCACGCAGAGCCTGGACGCCTACAAGTCCTGCCTCAAGGCGCCGTGCGGCGTCGGGCCGGACGGTCAGCCGACCGGTGTCGAGATCCTCTGGGGCTCGGTGCTGAACGCCACGCTGACCTTCGTGATCACGGCGGCGGTCGTCTACTTCCTGATGGTGCTGCCGATGGCGAAGTACCTCGCGCGGCAGGAGGACCGCCGCAAGGCACGCGAGGGCGTCCAGGAGATCGTCGAGATCACCGAGCTGGAGGTCCTCAAGGAGATCCGCGACGAGCTGGTGTCGCAGCGTTCGGGCGGTGGCGGCAGCGGGCCGGTGGGGACGCGCCAGGGCTTCTGACCGGACGCGCCGGTCAGATGTGGTGCGGGGGCTTCTCGTCGAGGAAGCGGGCCAGGTCGGCCGCGCCTCCCCCGGCGGGGGCCCGCTCGCCCCAGCCCCGGTCGGTGTCGTCCGAGGACTGCTGGTCCAGCGGGTCGTCGAAGTCGATCCTCGGCTTCGGCCGGGGCGGGAGCTCCGCGGAAGCGGGGCGCGGGGGCTGCGGGCCGGAGGCGGGGGTGCTGCTCATGCCTCCAGGGTACGGCCGCCCCGGGAAGCGCCCCGGCCCGCGGTCCCGCACCCGGCCCGGCCCGACCGGCCGGCCCGGCCCCCGCACGGGCACGGCACCACCGGCACACCGCCGGGCGGGCGGCGCGGACGCCGTCCCGCGACGACCACCGGGACCTGCCGGATCCCTCCGGGACCGGCTCCGGCACCGGCTCCGGCCTCGGCTCCGGCCGCGGGCTCCGCTCCGGCTCGGGCCGCGGGCTCGGCCCCCGGGAGGGACCCGGGCGCGGTCCCAACCCGGACAGCCCGCCCGACCTGCCGGGAAGCGCTTCCTCTGGTCTGCTGGCCGGTATGGCGTACTCCCCGATGACCGCCCGCAGCCCCGACGAGGACCACCGCACCTCGACCCCGCTCGAGCTGTTCTTCGACCTCTGCTTCGTCGTCGCGATCGCCCAGGCCGGCGTCCGGCTGGTGCACGCCCTGGCGGAGGGCCACCCCGGCACCGGCGTGGTCGGCTACTTCTTCGTCTTCTTCGGCGTGTGGTGGGCGTGGATGAACTTCACGTGGTTCGCCTCCGCCTACGACTGCGACGACGTGCCGTACCGGATCGCCACGCTCGTCCAGATCGTCGGCGTCCTCGTCTACGCGGCCGGGGTCGGCGACGCCTTCGACCACAACGACTGGACCGTCGCGGTCATCGGCTACATCATCATGCGCGTCGCCCTGACCGCGCAGTGGCTGCGGGCCGCGTCGGGCGAGACGGGCCCGGCCCGCACGGCGGCCCTGAAGTACGCGGCCGGGCTGGTCATCTGCCAGGCCGGCTGGGTGGGGCTGCTGTTCGCGCCGGACGGCGCCAGGATGTGGCTGTTCCTGGTACTGGTCGCGGCCGAGCTGCTGGTGCCGGTGATCGCCGAGCGCGGCCACCAGACGCCGTGGCACGCGCACCACATCGTGGAGCGGTACGGCCTGTTCACCATCATCGTGCTGGGCGAGACGATCGCCGCGAGCACGGTGGCCGTGAAGTCCGCCCTCGACGAGCACGAGGCGCTCGACCTGCTGCTGCCCATCGCCGCGGGCGGACTGCTGATCGTCTTCGCCGCCTGGTGGATCTACTTCGCCGTGCCGATGCACCAGCATCTGACGTCCAACCGGGAGGCCATCCCGTGGGGCTACGGCCACCTGCTGATCTTCGCGTCGGGGGCGGCGATCGGCGCGGGCATCGAGGTGGCGGTGGAGCACGCCGTGGGCAAGGCCCACATCTCCCAGGTCTCCGCGAACGCCGCCGTCATGGTCCCGGCCGCGGGCTACCTGTTCATGGTGTGGCTGCTGCACTCCCGGCACTTCAAACGGGGCGCCGCCCAGCAGCTGGCCCTGCCGGTCGCCGCCCTCGCCACCCTCGCCTGCATCTGGACGGGTGCCTACGCCGTCCTGTACGCGGGCCTGGTCGCGGTGGTCACGGTGACCGTCGGCGTGATCCTGTCCGAGCGGTCCGGGGCCCGCACCGCGTGAGGCCGGTCCGGCCGCCGGCCCGGACCGTCACCCCCGCACCCCCGCCGCCGTTCTCCAGCGCGGAAGGACCCGTACCGACTGGAGGCCCCGGCCATGACACTCCCGGCACCACGCCACGGCACCGACCCCGGCGCGGAGTTGGCCGAGCCAGGCTTCTGGCAGCGGCCCCCCGCCCACCGGCTCGCCGCCTTCGCCCGCCTGCGCGCGGCCGACGGGCCCGTCTTCGTGCCCGAGGGGACGGGCCGGGGCCACTGGGCCCTCGTGCGCCACGCCCACGTACAGGAGGCCAGTCGGCTGCCGAAGGTCTTCGCCAGCGCCCCCGGGGTGACCACTCCCGAGCCGGCCCGCTGGGTGCGTGCGCTGTTCGGGGACTCGATGGTGAACCTGGACGGTGCCGACCACGCCGCCCTGCGCAGGATCGTCCAGCGGGCGTTCACACCGCGACTGCTGGCGGCGGCCGAGGCCGACATCCACGCCGTGGCCGCGCGGATCGTGGACGACGTGCTGGCCGAAGGGCCGGAGGAGTTCGTCTCGGCCGTCGCCTCCCGGCTCCCCCTGGAGGTCATCTGCAACATGATGGGGATCCCGGAGCGCCACCGCGCCGAGATCGCCGACCGCGTCAACCACGCCTCCGAGAACATCGGCGTGGAGCGCGGCCTGGCCTCCCGGCTGCGGATGCCCGGGCGCGGGCTGCGGGCGCTGGCGCGGATGCAGCGGATGGTGGCGGGCATCGGCCGGGAGCGCCGCAAGCACCCCGGCGACGACCTGATCTCCGCGCTGGTCTGCGCGAACGTCGACGGCCAGGCCCTCGGGGCGCGGCAGCTCGGCGCCTTCTTCTCCCTCTTGATGGTCGCCGGGGTGGAGACCACCCGGAACGCCATCACCCACGGGCTGACCCTGCTGACCGACCATCCGGACCAGCGGGACCTGCTGCTCTCCGACTTCGGGACGTACGCCGACGGGGCGGTCGAGGAGATGATCCGGCACTCGACGCCGATCATCCAGTTCCGCCGGACGGTGGTCGCGGAACACACCCTGGGCGGGCGGGTGTTCCGGCCCGGCGAGAAGGTGGTCCTGTACTACGCCTCCGCCAACCGCGACGAGGCGGTCTTCCCGGATCCCGACGCCTTCGTGATCACCCGGTCGCCCAACCCGCACCTGGGGTTCGGCGGCGGCGGGCCGCACTTCTGCCTGGGGGCCCACCTGGCCCGGGTGGAGATGCGGGCGCTCTTCCACGAGCTGCTGACCCGTCCGGTGGGGCTGCGCGCCGTGGGCCTGCCGGACCTGGCGGGGTCGAACTTCGACAACCGGGTGCGCTCGTTGCGGTTCGCCTTCGAGCGCCCCTGAGGGGTCCCCCGCCGTGTCGCGGGGACCGGCCACCGAGCGGGCTGGGGGCCCGGCGGCCGGAGCGGGTGGGCGGCCTGCGCGCACGGCGGCGGCACGGCCCGGACGCGCTACTTCTGCAGGCGCCGCACGGCGAGGACGCAGTGGGCGCTGCCGGTGAGCACCTCCTCGTCGCCCGCGAACGCCTGGAGGGTCGCGGCGTCGACCGGCTTGCCGGGGACGGCCTCGGGCCAGGCGCGCGTGGCGAAGAGGAAGTACGCCTGCCCGCTCTCGTCCGCCGCGGCGACCCACTCGTCGGGGGCGGTGCACTGGGCGTTCATGCCGGGCAGGGTGAGCGCGATCTGGTTGCCCTCCAGCAGGATCTGCACGGGGAAGGCGGCGGGGTTGCGGGTGCCGTCCATGACCACGTCGCCGATGGGCAGGCCGATCTCCTCCAGCAGCCCGCGGGCCGCGGCCTCCCCGGCCTCCCGGCCCTGCGGGCCGTCGCCCAGGATGTAGGCGAGGAGGTAGGGGATGTCGTGCGCCTCGGAGGGGTCGCCGATCCATGCGAGCACCGAAAGGGTGCCGAGCTGGGACCGGTCGATTTCGGCTTGAGTAGAAGTCATGCGCCGCACCCTAATGGTCCCGCCCGGGCCCCTTTCACGGCCTGTCACCCGGGCGGGCTAGACGGCCCAGAATCCCTCTCCGGAATTCGGCTGGATGTTCGCATCCTGGTACTGGATCCGTCGAATGGAAGTGTTCTCCGGGATTTCGAACACCACCCATCCCTCGGCCCGCTCACCGACCTCCAGGGAATCGAAGACGACGGGTTTGCCGGTCGTCAGCTCGCCCGTCCGCACCGCCGGGTGGCGCCGGCCCGCGCTGTCGTGCGCCCACACGCGTCCGAGCGCCCCGTACGAGTCACCCCCCACGTTGACGAAGGACATGGAGGCGGCCACCCAGCGCTTGCCGGCGGGCGGGGCGTAGTTCCGGTCGGCGCTGATCGCCGGGTCGACGTAGGCACCGAGCCCGACCTGGAGGTGCCGCCCCATTCGGGAGCCGTGCACCCGTACGGAGTCACCCACACGGGCGTCCTTCGCACCGGGCCGGGCGGGTGCGGCCCCGCCGCCCGGCGCGCCGTCGTCCACCGGGACGGCGGGCACCGCGGCGGGCCGGGCGGCCCCGTCGGGGACGCTCTGGCAGGCCGTGGCACCGATCAGCAGGAGGGGCAGCAGGGCGGCGGCGAGGACGGGGGCGGCGGACTGGCGCATGCGGGATCCCTTCAGGGACGTATTTCCGGTCAGTCTCACGCGCCCGAGCAGGCAATTGCACACAACGACACGAGTGTGCGGAGCGAGTGCCACCGCCCGGCTGCCAGCACAATGCGTTCCGGCGGAATCCCGCCGCCCGCACCCCTCTGGAGGAAGAATGCGCATCCCCGCCCGCCGAATGGCCCTGGCCGCCTTCTCCGCGGCCGCCGCGACGGCCCTTTTCACCGCCCCGGCCGGCGCGACCGTTTTCGAGCAGGGCATTTCCGTGCACGACGACGCCCGCATCACCGAGGACGGCGGCGTCATCCTTTCCGGTACCTACCACTGCGAGCAGGCGTCACCCGAGGGGGCGATGCAGGTCAAGGCGACCGTCGAGCAGGACGGCGGCCGGCTGAGCATCGGCGGGGAGCAGATCGTCTGCGACGGCACGGAGCGCCGCTGGGTCGCCCACGCGCCGGGCGCGTACGCGAACGTGCGCGCGGGCACGGCCAAGGTCACGGCGGAGCTCCAGGAGATCCACCTGTCGGGCCTGTTCCCCCGCTCCGTGGACACCGTCGCGCTGGACAGCAGGGACGTCACGTTCCGCCGGGGGAACTGAGACCGCGTCGGCCGGTACGGCGCCCGAGCGCCCGAGCCCTCCCGGGCGGTCCCGGGCCGTCAGCGGCACTCGGGCGCGGCGCCCGTCATCGACATGAACTCCACCGACCGGCACCCGGGATCCGCGTGCGGGCGGCCCGTCGTCCAGTCCAGGACCCTCGGCACCCCGGCGGCCAGCAGGAGCACGGCGAGGACGCCCGTCACCGCTCCCCTGCTCAGCCTGCGCACAGCACGTTCCGTTCCATGGTCCGCATCATGGACCCGCCCCGGACGGCCCACAACTCGGCGTCGCCGTCCGGTCACGCCGTGCTCCGCGGATTCCCCCCGACGTCGAACTCGCACCACACCGCCTTGCCGTCGCCCCGGGACTCCACGCCCCAGTGCGTGGCCAGCGCGTCCACGAGCAGCAGCCCGCGCCCGGTCGTGGCCGCCTCCCCCGGGCTGCGCCGCCGCGGCCACACGCTGGAGCGGTCCTTGACCCACAGGCGGATCCGCCGCACCGGCTCCGGCAGCACCTCCATGGTCAGCACGGCTCCGCCGTCGGTGTGCAGGAGGGCGTTGACCAGCAGTTCTCCGGCGGCGACCTCCACGTCGTCGGCGAGTTCGGGCACCCCCCAGTCGCGCAGGGCCTGGCGCAGGGCGTAGCGGGCCTCGGACAGCCCCTCCGGGTCGGCCTGGTGGACGTACTGGTGGATCCGCGGGGCCCGGTGGGTGCCCGGATCGGGGGCCCGGCGCAGGACCAGCAGGGCCACGTCGTCGCCGGAGCCCCAGCGCTCCCACAGCCGGTCGGAGAGGTGGTCGGCGAGCGCCCCCGCGTTCTGGGGGCCGCTGCGCACGGCCTGCGCGAGGGCGTCCATGCCCGCGGTGATGGTGGTGCCGGGCTCCTCCACGAGGCCGTCGGTGCAGAGCACCAGCGTCTCCCCGGGGACGAGGTCGAGCTGCGTCTCGGGGAACTCCTCCTGCGCGAAGGCAGAGGCCACCCCCAGCGGCAGCCCGCCCCGTACGTTGGGCCAGCCCGTCCGGCCGTCCGTGTGGCGGATCAGCGGGCCGAGGTGGCCCGCCCGGACGGCGCGTACGCCGCCGGTCTCCAGGTCGACCTGCGCGTACAGGCAGGTCGCGAAGCGCTCGGTGTCGAGCTCGGCGAGGAAGCGCGAGGCCCGCGCCAGGACGGTCGACGGGGGGTGGCCCTCCCCCGCGTACGCCCGCAGCGCGATCCGCAGCTGGCCCATGATGGCGGCCGCGTGGGTGTCGTGGCCCTGGACGTCGCCGACCACGAGGCCGACGCGGTTGCGGGGCAGGGCGATCACGTCGTACCAGTCGCCGCCGACCTCGCGCCCGCTCCAGGCGGCGTGGTAGCGCACGGCGATCTCGCCGCCGCTGATCTCCGGAATCCGGCGGGGCAGCATCGCGGCCTGCAGGCCCGTCGCGAATTCCCGCTCCTGGTCGAAGAGGAGGGCCCGCTGGAGGGACTGGGCCACGATGCCGGCGAGGCCGAGGCACAGGTTGCGTTCCTCCGGGCTGAACTCGCTGCGCCGCCGGTAGAACAGCACCAGTCCCCCGATCGCCTTGGCCTGGGCGATCAGCGGCAGGTAGGCGGCCGCGTCGAAGCGGATGCGGCTCAGATAGTCCGCGAGCAGCGGGAACTCGCCGCCGAGTTCGGAGAGGGAGGTGACGAAACGTGCCTGCCGCGTCAGCACCACGTGGGACAGCGGCAGCGAGCCGTCCAGCCGGGTGAACCGGCGCTCGCTGAGGATCTCCAGCGACTCCCCGCTCAGCGCGATGATCTTGATGGTGCCGCCCTCGACCAGCCCGAGTGCGAGCCCGTCCGCGCCCAGCCGTTCCAGCGCGCCCGCCCCGGTCAGGGCGGCCGTGACGTCGTCGACCGTCACCGCGCGCGACAGGGCCTCGGTGGTCCGCTGGACGATGGTCGTCTGCTGGGCGCGGGCCGCCTCCAGCTTGCGCAGCAGCGTCGCGTGGGCGAGCTCCGCCGCCGCGTCGCGGACGATCCCCGCGATCCGGTCCGGCTGCCCGTCACCACCCCTCAGCACCCGGCCCGAGGTGTGCGTCCACTGGTCACGGCCGTCGCGCCGGTGGACCGTGAAGTAGGCGCCGTAGGTGTCCCCGCCCTCCTCCAGGACCCCGGTGACGGTCTCGCGCAGCCGGGCGGCGTCCTCCGGCCGGACCCGCACCGCCAGCCCGTCGGCCGTACCGGCGAACTCCGCGGGCTCCACGTCGAAGAGGGCCAGCGCGGCCGGGTCCGTCGTGACCCGGCCCGAGCGCAGGTCCCACTCGAAGCTGCCCATCCCGTTCAGCGCGAGCCGGTCCCCCGGGTCGGTCGCCGGGGACCGGCCGGCCGGGCCGGGTCCGTCGCGCTCCGCAGCCGCCACCTGCCCCGCCCCCTAACGGCCGGGCCAGTACGGCTGTGAGATCAGCCGCTCCCACTCCTCGTCGGGATGGCCCGGCAGGGTGCGCCCGGCCGCGCGCCAGCGCTCGACGACGGAACGGTAGATCGTGGGCTGGTCGGCGGGGTGGGGCGGCGCGTACGACCCGCCGTACGACGCCCCGTACGACGACGCCCCGTACGGACCCGCGTACGGGGCACGGTCGTACCCGGCGGGTCTGGCCGGAGCGGTCTGCTCCGCACGGCTGGCGGGAATGCGCACCCAGCCGCGGCCCTGTGCTCGCTCGGCGCTCATCACGGACCCCTCTCACCGCGGATCTCACCGCAGATACGTCTTCGGATGCCCCGGGGGTACCCCCGGACGCCGCCCGGGGACGGCGACCCGGCCGGACCGGGCACCGCCGGAGGACCCCGGCCGCGGACCCCGGGCGCCGAGGCGCTTGCGGACTCCTCTCACCAGTCTCCCCGCCGTGAAGCCCGCGCCGTGCACGAATCGCATGGAAGGGCCGAATGAGGGAGCCGTGAGCAGCCCCGCGAAGAACAGCCCGGGCCACGAGGACTCGAATCCGGGGCCCAGCTCGGGCGCCCGGCCGCTGCCCACGGTCGCCAGGGCGGCGCGCAGCCCCGCGTCCAGGAGCTCCAGCCGGGCCAGGTCCGGGGAGAAGCCGGTCGCCGCGATCACGTGGGCGGCGTCCAGGGCGACGGACTGCCCGTCCGCGGCGGTCAGCTCGAGCCGGGTCCGCTCGCCCACCGCCGCCGCCCGGCGCAGCTCGTGCCCGAGCAGGACGGGCACCCGCGGCTCGAAGCGGTCACGCAGCCACCAGGCGCCGGCCGGACCCAGCGCGGTCGCCGCGATCCGCTCCCGGCTCCGCGCGGGCAGCCGGCGCACCGCCCACGGCAGCTCGGACCACACCCAGCTGCGCCAGCCCGTGCCCAGGCCGCTGTGCGGTTCCCGCAGCGCGCGCAGCGGGGGCCGGCCGAGCGGCTGCGGGACGGTGTTCCAGTTCAGCCGGGGGCGCCGGGCCACCAGGGACGGCCGCGCCCCCTGCTCGGCCAGCAGGGCGGCGGTCTCCAGGGCCGCCTGCCCGGCCCCGAGCACGGCGACCTCCTGTCCGGCGAAACGGGCCAGGTCACGGTGGCCGCTGCTGTGCGAGTAGTGCCCGGGCGGCAGCTCCCGCAGCGCCTCGGGGTACTGCACGAACGGCATCACCCCGACCGCGAGGGCGACCGTGCGCGCGAGCAGGGGCGGGCCCTCGGCGGTGCGGATCCGGAAGCCCTCGCCCTGCGGGGTCACCTCCGTGACGGTCACCTCCTCCACCTCGGGCGCGGCGTGCCGGGCGAACCACATCCCGTACGCGCTGAACGTGTCGATGGGCAGCGGAGTGCCGTGTTCCGCGACCGTGCCGCGGGTCGCGCAGTAGTCGGCCAGGGTGTGCCGCCCGTCCGGCGCGGACAGGTTGGAGGACCAGGGCTCCGACTTCAGGTACATCCCGTCCGGCATGTGGTCGCGCCACGAGGCCATCGGCCGCCCCAGCAGCCGTACGGTGAGCCCCGCGCCCGCCGCGTGGGCCGCGATGGACAGCCCGTACGGACCCGCGCCGATCACCACGAGGTCCTCGATCCGCGTCACCGCCGCTCCTCCCGCTCCATGGTCACCGCACCGGACGGCCCCGCCGCACCGGACCTCGTCAACGTGTCACCAGCTCGTCCGGCTCGGACGGAGCCTCCGGTGGGGCCGGCCGGGAGGCCGCCCCTCCGGGAGGCGGCTGCTCCCGCTGCCGGGGCGCCCGGACGACCGCGCGCGCCGTGCGCCGCCCCTGCGCCGGAACCCCCCGCAGGGCCCTCGCGCCCTTGCCCGCGCCGCGCCCCACGAGCGCGGCGAGCATGGCCACGAAGGGGCCCGGGTCGTCGGCCGCGAACCACGCCGTCTCCACCCGGCCCCGCCCGGTACCCGGCCGGACCGCCGGGGAAGCGGCCCCGGTCGCGGCGGTCCGCGCCGGGGCGGTCCGCGCCGGCCCGGTGGCACGCCCCCGCGGCAGGGACCCGCCGCGGACGGCCGCCAGCAGCGCGTAGTTCTCCGCGACGAACACCCGGCCGGGCCCGCCCGAGGGCTGCGGCACCTGCTGGCCCGTCAGGTCCAGGTACGTCGCCCGGACCACGTCCAGCCCCGCCGCGTCCGCGAACAGCCGGAACTGCGCCCCCGGACGGGGGTTGAAGTCGACCAGGCGGAAGACCCCGTGCTCGTCACGGCGGAAGTCCAGGTCCAGGATGCCCTGGTAGCCGAGCCGTTCGGCCAGCCGCAGCGCCGCCTCCTCCACCGCCGGGTCGGGCAGCCAGCGGCCCACCGCGGTCAGACCGGTCCGCACCGGCCAGGACAGCTCCTTGCGGCCCGAACCCGCGAGCAGCGGGCGCCCGCCCCGCGCGAAGGCCCCGTGGAAGAACCAGTCGGTGTCGGGGCCGGCCGGCAGGAACCGCTGGAGCAGCAGCCGGCTCCCGGCCTCGGCCGAGCGCTCGTACAGCCGGCGCGCCTCGGCGGGGGTGCGCACCAGCGTCGTGCTGCGCAGCCCGTCGGCCCCGGCGGGCAGCAGCCAGGGCCGGCTCCACTTGGCCACCACGGGCGGGCCGAGCCGCCAGGCCGCCTCCGCGGCCTCCGCACCGCTCGCCGGGACCACCGTCTCGGGGTGCGGGACGTCCCAGCGCGAACACAGGCGCGAGAGCTCGGCCTTGTCTGCCACCCGGGCGGGCAGGTTGTCCGGCTGGTGGGGGACGCGGAACCGTTCGCGGAGCGCCGGCGCGATCCGGGACACGGCGATGGCGCTCAGGTCGTCCATCGCGATGAGCACGGCCGGGCGGCCGATCCGCTCCGACACCCCGGTCAGACACTCCAGCAACGCCTCCGGCGCCTCCGGGTCCAGCCCGCCGGCCGGACCGGCGTGCACGGCGCGCAGATAGCGCGAACGCACCACGGGACCTCCCCCGGCCTCGACGACGGCATGCACCTCCACGCCCTTGCGGCCAAGGGATCTGACGGCGCCGAGGGTTCCGTGGTGGAACGGATTGCGGTCGAGTCTCAGCACAATGGCGGGCACATGGTTGGCGAACGCGTGCATGGAAACGGTGTCTTTCACCTAGTCGGACCAAGCGGGGGTGGCGTGCAACTGCTAATGGCCTAGGCGGGCGTCACCGAACAGGCCATTCGTCAGATCTGATGCCTAACGTCTCTGCCAAGCACACCGATTCGGTAAAGCTCGGGAGACGCCATGCGCAGACCACGCCGCCGACTGGCGAGCACCTGTGTCGGTACGGTGACGGCCGGCCTGCTGGCCACCGGAGCCGCCCTCGCGGCACCCGGCGAGGGCGCGGCCCGGGGGTCCCGGGCGAGCGACACCGCCATGGGCGCCTACCTCGACTACGGCCCGAACGGGGTGGCCCGCATCGCCCAGCTGTCCCGCTGGCTGGGCGGCAAGGAGATCCGCGTCGGCCACACCTATCTCCCGGGCGACGTGTGGCCGGCCATCGAGGGACGCGTCTCCTTCCTGGAGGACTGGGCGAAGTGGCGCCGGGCCAAGGACGACCGGATGTTCGTCCTCAACGTGCCCATGCAGGCCCGCAACGAGGCGCGCGTGCCCGACCGCGAGGTGGCCCGGCTGATCCGGGCCGGCGCCCAGGGCAAGTACGACGTGCACTTCGAACGGCTGGCCGAGCGGCTCGTGGAGCTGGGCGTCCCGGACACCGTGATCGTCCTCGGCTGGGAGATGAACGGCATCACCTACACGCACCGCTGCGCCCCCGACCCGGAGAACTGGAAGGCGTACTGGAGGCGCATCGTGCGGACGATGCGCTCCGTGCCCGGCCAGGACTTCCGCTTCGACTTCGCCCCCAACCGGGGTACGGACGCGATCGGCTGGACGAAGTGCTACCCCGGCGACGACGTGGTCGACATCATCGGGATGGACTCCTACGACCAGGAGCCGGGCCAGGACTTCGACGACCAGATCACCCAGCCGTACGGACTGCGCCATCACGTGGACTTCGCGGCGGAGCACGGCAAGGAGATCTCGTACCCGGAGTGGGGGCTGTTCCGGCGCGGTGACAACGCGGAGTACGTACGGCGCATGCTCCAGTGGATCGAGCAGCACGAGCCGCTCTACCACACCATCACCGACTACTGCCCGCACGGCGTCTGGCAGTGCAAGCAGAACCCGGCGGCCTCGAAGGTGTTCCGTGCGGCGATGACGCCCGTGCCGGACCCGGTGGTCCCGACCCCGGTCGTGCCCACGCCGGTGGTCCCGACGCCGGTGGTGCCCACTCCGGTGGTCCCGACGCCGCAGGTGCCGACCCCGCAGGTCCCCACGCCGCAGGTGCCGACCCCGGCCGTCCCGACCCCGCAGATCCCGACGCCCGCCGTCCCCACCCCGGTCGTCCCCACCCCCGTGGTCCCGACCCCGGTGGTCCCGACCCCGGTGGTCCCGACGCCCCAGGTGCCGACCCCCGAGGTCCCCGTGCCCGTGCCGACGCCCGTGGTGCCGACGCCCTCCCCGGTCGCGCCCAGCCCGGCTGTCCCCGTCCCCGTACCGAGCCCGGAGGTCCCCGTACCGGCCAGTCCCACACCGAGCGGCAGCACGAGCCCGGGTCAGAGCCCGGCGCCCACGCCGCCGGCACCGCGGCCCCCCGCTCCCCCGCTCAACAGCCGGCAGTGGTGCGTGCCGCTCAACTTCGGCGAATGGCTCTCCAAGATGGTCGGCACGCAGTCGGTCTGCTTCAAGGTCGACTGGCCCTTCTAGGCGGGTCATCGCACCCGCAGTTCGTTGAGCCGCGCCCGCCAGTCCCTGGCGGCCGGCAACGCCTCCCGCAAGGCGTCCACGGCCCGCTCGCGCCCCGTGACCTGCGACTCGTGCAGCCGCAGCAGGGGCGCGAGCGCGTGCGTGGCCAGCAGCAGCCGCTGGTTGACGACCGTCTCGGGCCGCCAGTGGTTCTTGTACGGTTCGCTGCCCCGCAGGAAGCTCACCACCGGCCGGCCGTCCGCGAGGGCCCGCCCCGCCTCGTAGCGCAGCAGCAGCGTCGCCACGTCCACCTTCCGGGCCCGCAGGTCCGGATCGGCCCCGTACAGGTAGCCGCCGCTGAGCCCGGCGGACAGCAGCGTGACGTTGGCCGCGACCACCTTCCCCTCGAGGCGGAACTCGGTCAGCCGGCCCTCCCCCGCCCGTACCATCCGGCGGGTGGCCCGGGTGAGGTGCTCGGCGAAGCGGGGCCTCATGTGCTCGGGGGTCACCCCGCGCCCGCGCCACTGCTTCTCGTGCAGCCGCAGCAGGGTCCGTACCGCGCGCGGCACCTCCTGCTCGGTGACCTCGTGCTCCTCGATGCCCGCGGCGTCGGTCTTGCGCAGCTTGGCCCGCACCCGCTGGGCACCGGACGCCGGCATCCGCTTGACCAGCTCGTCGAACGGCAGCGTCGGCAGCTCCATGCAGGTGGAGTCGGTGAGCCTGCGGCCGATGCCGGGCCACCGGCGGTACAGCTCCTCCGCGACGGCCCCCGGACGCACCTCCCGCAGGTCCACCACCGCTCCGCGGGCCGCCCGGTGCAGCCCCTGGGCCAGTGCCGCGACGACCTGGTCGGCGCACTCCGCGGCGGCGAGCACGTCGAAGTAGTCGGTGATGGGGCCGCCCAGCGGGACCAGCAGCGGCATCGGCCGGTGGACGAGCATCAGCGGGGCCGCGCCGACCAGCTCCTCGCCCCGGCGGACCAGGACGATCCGCAGGCGGCCCTCCTTGCCGTAGGAGAGCCACCAGGAGTGCAGCCAGGCGTGGGTCTGGAAGGGGGTCGCGGTGGGACAGGCGCGGACCAGGCGGTTCCACGACTCCTCCAGCGCGGCGAACTGCCGGGGGTCGCGGCACAGCGTCACCGACAGGGCACCGGCGGAGCCCGCACTCATCGCACGGACTCCTTCTCCTTGGTCTCGGTGTGCTCACCCTGCGCGGGAAGGCTCGCGTACTCCTCCCCCACCGGCTCGGTCCGGGGGCTCCCCACCGGACCGGCCGCGCCCTCCTCGGGCCGGCGCGCCCGGCCGGGCCGGGCCAGCAGCCACAGCCCGCCGAGCAGACCGCCGGCGCACGTGCCGACGGCCGCGCTGATGGCGGCGGACGGGGACGCGGGATCGGTCGGCGCCACGGCCTGGTTGAAGAGGAGCAGCTGGACACCGGTGTTCTTGGCGGCCTGGTTGCTGCTCAGCGAGAGGGCGTCCGCGACCGCGTTGGCGATGTCCGCGGCCTGCGCCGGGCTCGTGGACGTACCGGTCACCGCGATCATCGGGGACTCGGGCGAGGTCTCGGCCCGGACCAGCGTGCGCAGCTCGCGGGCGGTGACGCCGGCCCGCGGCTGGGCGTAGGCGAGCGTGGAACTGCTGGTGGCGATACGGGCGTACGCCTGGGCGAAGCCGAGGGCGGTGGCGGGCTCGGTGGTGTCGTCGGGCACGGCGACGACATAGCTGGTGGCGGCGTACTCGGGGGCCTTGAGCACCCCGTACGCCCCGCCCGCGGCCAGGCCCAGCAGCGCGCAGGCGGGCAGCGGCCACCACGCGGGCACCGGACGGCGGCGCGGCCTGCGCTCGGAGCGGTGGTCCGGCTTCTTCCCGGACTTCTTCTCGGACTTCTTCTGATCGGCGGTATCGGCCATGGACCTGCTCGCTTCCTTGGGTGGAGGGGGGTCCCCGGGGTCCCGTGGGGACGGCTTGCGGTGGTGCGGACGGATCAGGCGGTGCGGACGGGTCAGCCCGTGCGTGCGGACGGGTCAGCCGGTACCGGACGGCTCCCCCGGACCGGGGCTCCCCGGTTCGCGGCGGGCGCCGACGACGGTCGTGGCGGCGGAGCCGGCCGACGCGCCGGGTCCCGTCCCCGTGCCCCGCGGCTCCGGGCCGGGCCCGGGCACCCGGGCCGCCGCGGAGCCCGCCCGCGCGGAGCCCGGTGCGGCCGACAGGGCGAGTTCGTACACGTCCAGCAGCTGCCGCGCGCTGCGGGCGATGTCGTAGCGGCGGACCACCGGCGGCGCGGGCAGCCGGCGTGCGCCCGCCTCCATGTGGCCGCGCAACGCGGCGACCAGCTCCTCCGTGCCGGTGCCGATGCGCCGGGCGCCGGGGGCGTGCGCCGCGGGCAGGTCGTCGATGGCCGGGCAGGTCACGTGGAGCACCGGCAGCCCGGCCGCCAGCGCCTCCACGACCGCGAGCCCGAAGGCCTCCTCCCGCGAGGGCGAGACGAAGACGTCCATGGCGGCCAGCAGCGCCGGGATCCCGGGGGTGCGGCCGTCCGCGCTGTCACCCAGCGGGTCGCGCTCGCCGAGCAGGTGGATCCGGCTCTGCGCGCCCAGCTCGGCGGCCAGCCGGCGCAGTCCGGCCCGTTCGGGTCCGTCCCCGGCCAGCAGCAGGTGGGCGCCCGGCAGGGCCGCCACGGCCCGCACCAGCACGTCGAACCGCTTGCCCGGGACCAGCCGGCCGACCCCGCCGACCACGAAGGCCCGTTCGGGCAGCCCCGTACGGGACCGGGTGGCCCGCCGCACGGCCTCGTCGAAGCGGAACCGCGCGGCCTCGATGCCGTTCGGGACGACGTGGACGCGCGCGGCCGGCACGCCCCAGCCCTCCAGCCGGGCCGCGACGGTGTCCGAGACGGCGACCGTCGCCGCGCCCAGCCGTTCACTGGCCAGGTACAGCGCCCGGACCCCGCCCGAGAGGGGGCGCCCCTCGATCTCGCCCTCGCCGAGGGAGTGTTCGGTGGCCACGGTCGCCCGGGTGCCCGCGAGCCGGGCCGCGAGGCGCCCGTACACGCAGGCCCGGTACAGGTGCGTGTGCACGAGGTCGTAGCGTCCCCGGCGGATGAACCGCACCAGCCTCGGCAGCGCGCCCAGGTCCCGGTTGCCGCTCATGCCGAGATGGACCACCCGCACCCCGTCGGCGCGCAGGCCCTCGGCCACCGGCCCCGGGTTGGTGAGCGTCAGCACGTCGCAGCGCATCGGCAGGTGGCGCAGGACCAGGCGCAGTTGCTGCTCGGCCCCGCCGACTCCGAGTCCGGTGATGACGTGCAGGGCCCTGACCGACTCGATCCCCTTCACCGGTGCACCGCCCTGCGCAGGCACCGGACCCGGTGGCGCAGCTGCTTGACGCGCAGCCGCGCGCCGCCGTCGGCCTGGCTGACGTGGGTGCGTGGCAGGGCGTACGGGCCGGTGAGGCGGCCGGGGTCGATGGCGCAGGCGTATCCGTAGCCGGCGGCCCGGGCGGCCTCGACGACGCGCGCGTCGAGGTGGCCGTACGGGTAGCAGAAGCCTTCGGGGAGGGTCCCGGTGAGCTCGCGCAACAGGTCGCGGCTGCCGCGCAGTTCCTGCTGGAGGACGTCGTCGGGGGCGGCGGTGAGGTCCTGGTGGAGCAGTCCGTGCGAGCCGATCTCCTGTCCGGAGGCGGCGACTTCGCGGATCCCCTCGGCGGTGAGCAGGGACTTGCGCGGGCCGAGCGGGTCCCACACGTTGTCCACGCCGAGCCGCCCGGCCAGCACGAAGAGGGTGGCGGTGCAGTCGTGGCGCAGCAGCAGCGGCACGGCGTGGGTGAGGAAGTCGGTGTAGCCGTCGTCGAAGGTGAGGCCGACCAGTCCGGCGTCCCGGCCGGCGGCGCGGGCCTTCAGCAGCTCGCCGACCGACACCCCGCGCAGGCCGCGCGAGTGCAGCCACCGCAGCTGCGCCTCCAGGGTGAGGGGGGTGACGGTGATGCCGTACGGGTCCTCGGCGGGGTCGGTGAACTCGGCGACCGAGTGGTACATGAGGACCCACGGCGGGGCGGTCCTCCGGGCGGGGACCACCCCGGCGGGGGCCGTGTCGGTGTCAGCGGGCATTGCGGAACCTCTGGGTGAACTGGGAGATCTGACCGGGCAGGGCGGTGACTTCGAGGGCGCGTATGGCCGTGCCGGCGGCGCCGAACATGGCCGGGACCAGCAGGCAGCCGAGGGCCGCGCTGAGCAGCGGGTCGGGGATCATGGGCCCGGCGATCCAGCCGGTGGCGCACGCGGCGGCGGCGGCCACCGCGAGCCGACCGATGCTGACGGCGACCTGGCGGACCTGGATGTCGATGATGCGCCGGCCGAGGCCGGTGAGCAGCAGCACGGCGGTGGTGGTGATGCCCGCGGCGTTGGCCGCGGCGATGCCCCAGGTGCCCCACCAGCCGACGGCGAAGGCCCCGGCCGCGATGTTGACGAGCAGTCCGGCACTCATCGCGAGCGCCGGGAACCAGGTGGGCCGGGCGGTCGAGAAGAAGGGCCGGGACAGCGCGCCGACGAGGCAGTGGCCGAGCAGTCCGAGTGCGTAGACCCGCATGACGGAGGCGGTGGCGAGGGTGTCCTCGTGGCTGAAGGCCCCGCGTTCGAAGAGGACCTGGATGATCTGCGGGGCGTATCCGATGACGAGGGCGCTGCCCATCAGGACGGCGAGGGAGGCGAGCGCGAGGTCCTGCTCCACCCGGCGCCGGGCCTTGTCGCGCTCGCCCGCGGCCATGGCCTGGGCGACGACGGGGAAGGTGACGGTGCAGATCATGAGGGAGAGCACCATCGGCATCTGCGCGACCTTCTGCGCGTAGTTGAGGTGGGAGATCGCCCCCGAGGGGAGGGAGGCGGCCAGGAACCTCTCGACGAGCACCTGCGACTGCCGGAAGACCGCGAAGAGGATGACGGGGGCGATGACCCCGAGGGCGATCAGGGTGGGGCGGTCGCGGTCGCGCCGGCTGCGGGGGGCGGCGACCCGTCTGGCGCGGGGCGGTCCGAAGCCCACGTGGCGGACGAAGGAGGGCAGTTGGACGAGGGCCATCAGCAGTCCGCCGACGGCGACGCCCGCGGCGGCGGCCCGTACGCCCCACAGGGAGTGCAGCGCCAGCATCGTCGTGATGATGCCGATGTTGTACGAGACGTAGATCGCGGCGGGCGGCAGGAAGGAGCGGTGGGCCCGCAGCGCGGCGCTGAAGTAGCCGGCGATGCCGAAGGAGAACACGGTCAGGGCCGTCAGCCGGGTGCACTCGACGGCCAGCGCGGGATCGGGCAGCCCGGGGGCCAGGACGGCGACGACGGCGGGCGCGGCGGCGACGAGCAGGGCGGCCACGAGGGCGAGGAACACCGTGAGCCGCGGCAGCGTCGCGCCCACCAGCAGCCGTACGGGGTCCTGGGCGCGGGCCTCGGTGCGGGTGAGTTCCGCCCGGCCGGCGGCCCGCCGGGCCAGGGCGTGGCTGAAGGCGGGCACCATCAGCAGCGCCATGGCGTCCTCGATGAGCAGCGTGGAGGCCATCTCGGGCACGGTCCACGCGATCAGGAAGGCGTCGCTGGCGTGCCCGGCGCCGAAGAGGTGCGCGATGGTCTGGTCGCGGACCAGGCCGAACACGGCGCCGGCGGCGGTCAGACCGGCCGTGACCGCGGCGGCCTTGGCCAGGAACCGCCCGAGCGGGGCGCTCCCGGCCGCGGCGCCGCCCCCGCCCTCCCGGGGGGCGGCTCCGGCCGTGCCGCCGGGGGCGGCGGGTCCTGGCCGGGCCGTCGCGGGGACCGGTCCGCCCGGTGCGCCCGCGCGGCGGGCCCGGGCGCGCGCCGCCCGGCGCCCGGCGGCCGGGGCCGCCTCCGCGCTCTCGCCGGTACGGCAGGCGGAACCGTCCACGGCACTGCTCCCCCCGGAGGTGATGGTCCGCCGGGCGGGTGCCCGCCCGGCGGGGGCCGGTCCGGCGACCGCCGTCCCGCGCCCTGCGGGGGTAACGCGGCCGGCGCCCTCGCCGACACGGCGTGCGCGGGAGGCGCCGGTGGCGGACGCGGCCGGGACACGGGCGGGGCCCGCCCCGGCCGGGAGGCCGGCGGCGGGCCGCCAGGGCGTGGCGCCCGTCACCGGCCGCTCGAAGCGTCGGCGGTCGCCGGGGAGGGGGACGGGAGCGCCCACCAGGCCGCCAGGCCGACGATCACGCCGGTCAGCACGGTGGACGGGCCGCCGATGTCGGCGTACAGGAAGTCGGTGAGCTGCCACACGAGCAGTCCGGTCGCGATCAGGCCGCAGTCCCTGGCCGCGCGGCCCGCGTCGGCGCCGAGCCGCCGCAGTCCGGCGACCAGCAGGGCCGCCCAGCCGCCCACCAGCGCGGTCAGTCCGATCAGCCCCTGCTCGCTCAGGACCAGCAGGTACATGTTGTGCGGGGACAGCAGGGGCTGGCGGATGTAGCCCTGGCCCGCTCCGGCGGTGTCGCTGCCGGAGGACAGGCCCAGCGAGGCGTGCCCGTCGCGGTGGGCCGGGAAGCCCTTGAGCCCGACCCCGACGGCGGGCCGCTCGCGCCACATGGACTCGGCGGCGGCCCACATCGTGTAGCGGTCGGTCACGGACTGGTCGGGGGCGCTGGAGACCTGGGTGATGGAGGTGAGCCGTTCGGCGACCATCTCGGAGCCGACGCCGAGCCCGCCCACCAGGACCACCCCGGCGGCGGCCAGCGCGGTCAGCACGGCGAGGGCCCGCCGGATCCCGGCCAGCGCCATGACGAGGAGCGCGGCGGCGAAGGTGGCGATCCAGGCGCCGCGGCTGAAGGACAGCACCAGGGGCAGGACCAGGACGAGGGCGCAGGCCCCCGCGATCCGGCGGGTGCGCCGGGACAGGCCGGGGGCCAGGGCGGCGGCGGTGGCGACGACCAGCCCGTACGCGACGACGGTGGCCATGCCCATCACGTCGCCGGGGCCGAAGGTGCCCACGGCGCGGACGTCCTCGCCCTGGTAGGAGGCGCCGGTGTGGGTGGCGTACTGGACCACCCCGAGCGCGCCCTGCACCAGGGCCAGCACCACGAAGCACCCGGCGGCCAGCCGGAACTCGCGGGCGTCCCGCACCAGCAGCACCACGGCCGCCGGGACCAGGACGAACACCTGGAGGTAGCGCACGAAGCCGGGCAGCGCCGCGTAGGGGTCCCCGGCGGTGACCGTCGCGACCGCGAGGCCCACGGCGGGCGTCCCGAGCACGAGCACGCCGAGCGGGGTCAGCGTCCGCACCCGGCCGCGCAGCGCCTGCGCCGCGCAGACGAGCACCAGCAGCAGCGAGGCGGCGTCGGCGGGGCCGACCTTCCCGGAGGCCGTCGCGTCGCCCGCGGGGAGCGGGGCGAGCAGGAGCAGCACGGTCGCGGCGAGCGGCAGCAGCGGCCAGTGCCGGCGCAGGGTGCCGGGCAGGTCGGGCCGGGCCCACGGGCCGGGGACGGCGAGGCTCATCAGCTGCCCCCCAGCCTGAAGCGGAAGAAGGAGGCGGCGGTGCGGGCGAGGATCCACAGGTCCTGCCACAGCGACCAGGTGTCGATGTAGTGGTTGTCGAAGCGGGCCCGGTCCTCGATGGAGGTGTCGCCGCGCAGCCCGTTGACCTGGGCGAGGCCGGTGATGCCGACCGGCATCCGGTGGCGGGCCTCGTAGCCGGGGTGGACGGTGGAGAACTTGGCGACGAAGAAGGGGCGTTCGGGCCGCGGGCCGACCAGGCTCATGTCACCGCGTACGACGTTCCACAGCTGCGGGAGCTCGTCGAGGGAGGACTTGCGCAGGAAGGACCCGACGGGGCTCATCCGGCGGTCGCCGGCCACGGTCCACCGGGTGGCGGACTCGTGCGCGTCGGCGCGCAGGGTACGGAACTTCAGCAGGGTGAAAGGCCTCCCGTACAGGCCGACCCGTTCCTGACGGAAGATCACCCCGGGTCCGTCCCACAGGCGTACGGCGAGCGCGCACAGCCCCATCACGGGTGCCGCCGCGACCAGGGCGATCAGGGCGAGCACCGAGTCGACGGCCCGCTTGGCGGCGCGCTCCACGGGCCGGGCCGGGCGCGGCAGCAGTGGCTGCACGGCGTGGCCCCACAGCTGGTCCGCGGGGTTCGCGGACCGCATCCCGGTGATCCGGGTGGTGCCGGCGGGGTCGGCGAGCCACAGCCGGCAGCCGTGGTCGTGGAAGAGCCTGACCAGGGAGGCGGTGCGCTCGTCGGCCTCGGGCGGGCGGGTGAAGACGGCGTGCCGGACGGAGTTCTGGATGACGGCGCGCCGGATGTCCTCGTGCGTGGTGAGCAGCGGCAGGGTCCCGGTGTCCCCTTCGGCGGGGACGGTGCCGACGAGCCCGACCGGGCGCAGCCCGAGCTCGGGACGGCCGTGCAGGGCGGCGGCGATGGCGCCGGCTCCCGTCCCGGGGCCGACGACGAGGGTGGAGGCGGGCCTGCGCAGGGCGGAGCGCCGGTGCAGCTGGTTGACGAGGCCGCGTCCCGCGCACACCAGGACGGTCTGCAGGCACACGGCGGTGAGCAGGGCGCTCCAGCCGAGGGGGTGGGTGGGTCCGGCGGCGGCGATCGCTGCGGCGGCGGCGCACCACAGGACGGCGGACCGGCCCGCCACGGCGGGGAGTTCGAGGAGGGCGGAGGGTGCGAGCCGCGGCCGGTAGAGGCCGGCCTGGGCGTGGAGCGCGGCGAGCGCGGCGGGGAGGGCGGCGACGACCGGCAGCGCGGCCGGGGCGGCCGCCAGGTGCCCGGGGAGCGCCGTGGCGGTGAGTACGGCGGCCAGCGCGTCGGCGGTCAGCAGCGGGAGCACGCGGCCGCGACGGCGGACCCGGCGGGGGCGCAGGGCGGCGCGGGCGCGGTCCGTCCTGGGGCCGCGCGGGGGGTGGATGGCGGTCGCGGAACGGCGGGCGGCCGGGTGGGGGGCGGCCGCGAAGGCGCCGCCGCCCGTGCCGCCCTGCCCGGGGTGCCGGGCTGGTGCGCTGTCCATCGTCATCGGCTGTTGCGCTCCTGGTTCAAGGGCCGGGGCCTGCCCAGCAGTTCGTGGTACAGGCCGGTGACCGCGTCCGTGGTCCGCCGCACGTCGAAGTCGGTCCGGGCGTGCTGCCGGGCCTGCTCCCCCAGTTCGGCGAGGAGCCGCGGCTCGGCGAGCAGCCGTCCCAGGGCCTTGGCCAGGGCCGTCGGGTCCTCCGGCGGCACCAGGCACAGGCGTCCCTGGCCGGGCGGCAGGCTCTCCCGGGCACCGCTGACATCGGTGACCAGGACCGGGCGGCCGCAGGCCATCGCCTCGAGCGGGGCGAGCGCCATGCCTTCCCACCGCGACGGCAGTACAACGAGATCGGCCGCCCGAAGCCACGGTCGGATGTCGGCGGCGGCTCCGGCGAAGTGGACGCCGGGTGGTGGGGTGGCGCGCAGCCGTTCGGTGTCGGGGCCGTCGCCGACGAGGACCAGGCGTGCTCCGGGGACGGTGGCGGAGGTCTCCGGCCAGGCCCGCAGCAGGACGTCCTGGCCCTTCTGGGGGCAGATCCGGCCCACGCAGACGGCGAGCGGCCCGTCGCCGGCGAAGCCGGGGGGCAGGGGCAGTGCGGCGCGGGCCGGCGTGCGGTCCCGGCCGGGACCGGGCTCGCCGGGCGTGAAGTGGCCGAGGTCGACTCCGTTGCGGATCACCGTCCAGTGGGCGGTGATGCCCTCGGTCTCGCCCGCGCGGCGTTCGGCCTCGCTGACGCAGAGCACCCGGTCGGCCCAACGGGCCCCGTACCGCTCCCAGCGCAGGGCGAGTGCGGCGGTGGCTCCGCCGACGGCGTCGAAGGACCAGGCGTGCGGCTGGAAGACGGTGGGCAGGGTGCCGCGTGCGGCCAGCCGGCCGGCCAGTCCGGCCTTCGCACTGTGGGCGTGCAGGAGGTCGGGGCGCACGCGGCGCAGCAGCCGCCGGGCGCCGAGGAGTTCGGCGGGGAGCGCGGGGCCCGGGGAGCGTCCGGCCCGCCAGGTGAGGACCTCGGCCCCGGCCGAGCGGGCGGCGTCGCCGAGCGTGCCGCCGGGCGGGCAGCCGACGACTGCGCGGATCCCCGCGGCGGTCTGGGCGCGGACGAGGTCGGTGACGACCCTGGCCACACCGCCTTCTACGGGCTGGACGAGATGGAGGACGGTCGTGGGCTGCGTCGCCCCGGGGTGCGTGGGCACGTGGAGGGGTCTCCTGCGTTCAGCGGCGCGCGTCTGTCTGAACGAAGAGCACACCGAGGAAATGGCCTTGGCTTTCGCCCGTGAACCGGAAGTTCAGCTTGCGGGCTCCCTCGGACAGGGCGGGACTCAGGTCGAACACGTCCGCGTCATATCCGAGGTTATTCATATGTTCGGGCTGTCGCACGAACGACTGACCACCGAATTCCGTGATCGTAGAATTCATAACATCATTAAAAGGATTTTCTTCATCACTGAGGCTGGTCCGGCGCCCGCTGTCGGCCGTCACGGTGAGTGAGTCACCGAGGGTGCCCCGGTCCCCGTCGTAGGCCACCACCCCGACCCGGCCCTCCGAGCCGGCCGGGGCGTCCAGGCCGTCGACCTCGACGACCCCGTCCCCGGCCCGGGCGGCGAGCAGCTCGAAACCGTCCCACAGCGAGATCCTGCGCAGCGGCTCCTGCGGGTGCTCGTAGGCGACGACCAGCGTCCAGCCGCCCCAGGCCCCCACCTCGGAGTGACCCATCGCGATGTTCAGCTGGGAGACCGTCCACATCCCCGCGCCGCCCTTGCGGACCAGCGGGGTCACGTCGGCGGAGGCCTGGTAGGCGTCGCTGCCCGCGTCGGTGCGGTGGCCGATCACGGTGTCGGCGAGCACCTCCTTGTAGGCACCGCCGGGCTCGGCGACCAGCACCCGGCCGTTGTCCTCCGGCGGCTTCTGCTCACCCACCCGCAGGTTCCCGCCCCAGTAGAGGCGGGCGTACGAGACCTTGGCGCCCTTGGGGACCTTGAGGTCGGCCCGGGTGGAGTTGTAGGTGTCCGGGTCCTTGTCGACCTCGCTGTAGAACATCTCGAAGTCGCTGTTCACCCCGGCCGCGCCGCGCTTGACCTCGGCGCACGGCTCGGCCTGCGCGGACTCCTCCCGGCGGCAGCTGATGCCGGAGTTGGAGGCGCGCACCACCCCGCCGTGCTGCACGGCCTGGTAACGCTGGGTGAAGGGGATCCGGGGCAGTTCCTTCGGGGCGGGCACGGTGGCTGCGACCGCGGGGGCGTTCACGGAAAGTGCGAAGCAGGACATCAGGCCGAGCGTGCCGAGGATTCTGCCGGAGGAACCCATGACCCTGTCTCCATTTTCGATCAAGGGGACAAAACAGGAGTGCACTTTGTCAGAAATCGGGCTGGAAATCACGTCGGACTCGCTCGTACGGCCTTTTGAGCGACGGCACACACCCTGCCGGCGAACGGCTCGTTACCCGGAGCACCATTGTTCGAACCGAGAAAGAAATACGGGCCGGGGCGGTCCCGCGCACGGACGCCCGCGCGCGGACGCCCGCACGCGCGCACGCGCGCCCGTACGCGCACGGTTCCGAGCCGGCTCCAGCGGCCCCGTCCGAGCGCCTGAGCGTCAATCACATGGCACGAAACGCCTGCATCCGGGTGAAGCCACGCAACCCGAACCGGGGCCCGGCCGTTGATCCGGGTGCTCCACTACCGGGCAATCCTGCAAAAAAGGGACGACAATGATCAAGAAGATGATGGCCTCGGCCGCGGTTGCCGCCTCGGTCGTGGGCATGGGTGCCGCCATGGCCCCGCAGGCGATGGCGATCGGCAACGACAACGGCGTCAACTCCGTCAACGGCAACAACTCGGCGCAGATCTACGGCAACCAGGCCACCTACGGCAACATGAGCCCGCAGATGGCGCTCATCCAGGGCTCCTTCAACAAGCCCTGCATCGCCCTGCCCGCGAAGGCCAACGTCCAGTCGGTCCTCGCCCTGGTCAACGTCGGCGTCCAGGACATCCCGGTCCTGTCCAGCCCGCAGAACCAGCAGTGCACCGAGAACTCCACCCAGGCCAAGGGCGACGAGGCTCTCTCGCACATCCTCAGCAACATCCCGATCCTCTCCGGCAACGCCTCCGCCGGCAGCTGATCGAGCCCCGCGCCAGCGAGGCCGCCGCACCTTCGGGTCGCGGCGGCCTCGCCGCATGTCGGGCCCTGTTCCCGTAATACGGGAAAACAGTGGAGAAATGTTCCGCCAGAGAATTCGGCCGGGCGGCGGAGTGAATTTACCGAGGCACCGGAAAATCCGGTTTCTTTTGCCCCGGCCACTCGTTGTTGATTCTGCAGTGGATACGCCTCTGCGGGAAGGATCGGAAGCAAAATGACGTACAAGAAGGCATTCGTGCTGGCCGCCGGCGTTCTGATGGCCGCCGGAGCCGCCTCCCCCGCCATGGCCGACGCCGCGGCCGAGGGCGCGGCCGTGGGTTCCCCCGGTGTCCTCTCCGGCAACCTCGGCCAGGTCCCGGTCCACGTTCCGGTCAACGTCTGCGGCAACACCGTGAACGTCATCGCCCTGCTGAACCCGGCGTTCGGCAACACCTGCGTCAACGCCTGACGCAGAGCGTGCGCCCGCGAGGGCAGACCTCCTCGAAGTGGTCCCGGAGTGCGCGGCGGTGCACTCCGGGACCGTCTTCGACACAGCACCGGCGCTCCTGCCGGTAGACAGGGAAGGACCCATGCGACAGGTACTGAGCCGACAGGTACTGGGCAAGGGGATGCTCACGGCCGCGGCCGCGTCGAGCCTGCTCTCGATCGCGACCGGCGCCGCCTACGCGCACAACGGCGCGACGGCAGAGGCCTCGCATTCGCCGGGCGTGCTGTCCGGCAACAGCGTCTCGGTACCCATCACGTTCTCCCCGAACGTGTGCGGCAACAGCGTGGACGGCGGCGCCGCCCTGAACCCCGCCATGGGGAACACCTGTGTCACCGGCGGCGGCTCGCACTCCGACGGCGGCCACGACTACGCACGCCACCTCAGCCCCGAGCACGCCGAGGCCTTCGAGCGCTACCTCGACGAGCGGCAGGGCCGGCACGCGGTCCCCGGGCAGCGCCACCACGAGGTGCCGCGCCCCGAGGCCGCCCCCGAGGCCCCCCGGTACGAAGCGCCCCGTCACGAGGCCCCCCGTCACGACGGCCCGCGCCATGCCAAGCCGCGCCACGAGGAGCCCCGGCACGAGGGCGGTTACGGCAGCCCCGGCGGACAGCAGGGCGAGGAGGAGTGCGACGACCACCCCGCGCCGGCCCCGCCGGCGCAGCACGGACCGCCCGCACCCGAACACCCGCACCCGATGCCGGTGCCGGTGGAGGACCACCCGGCGCCGCTGCCCGTCCCGGAGCCGTTCCCCCAGCCGCTCCCGGAGACGCCCGCCCCGCCCGCCGCGGAGCAGCCCGCGCCGCTGCCGGCCCCGGCCCCCGCCCCGCAGCCGCCGGCCGAGGAGACGCCCCACACGCTGCCCGCCCCGGCTCCCGCGCCCGAGGCCCCCACGCCCGTGGACGAGGGCCCCGCACCGGCCCCGCCGCACGGCAGCCAGCCCGTCGAGCACCCGGTCCCGGCGCCCGGTCCCGAGGTCGTACCCCCCGGCGACCAGCCTCCGGCCCCGCCCGCCGGCGACACCCCCGTCCACATGCCCCCGGCACCCGCCCCGGCTCCGGCGCCCGCCCCGGCCCCCCTCCCCGCGCCCGCGCCCGTACCGGCGCCGGCGCCCGAGCAGGCTCCCGCCCCGGCGCACGTGAGCGCGCCCGTCCTGGCGGAGACCGGTGCGGGCTCGACCGCGGCCGCGGCGGCCCTCGCCACCGCGCTGGTCCTGGGCGGCGCCATTCTGTACCGGCGCTCCCGCGAGGTCTGAGCGGCAATACCGGTAATCGCAAGAAATATCGGCCGGAGAATCCCTCGTCGGATTCTCCGGCCGCTGTCATGTACTCGCGCTTCCGCGTTTCCGGGCCGCCCGGGAATCGTTAGCCACGGCGAAAGCGGCGCGACGGTCGCCGCTGACGCCTCTGTCCAGGAAAGAAGAGGATTCCGATTATGAAGCTCTCGAAGGTCGCCGCTGTCGTCGCCGGCTCCGTCGCCGCCCTCGGCGCCTCCGCCGCCGCCCCCGCCTTCGCCGCCGAGCCCGCGGCCGCGATGCCCCCGATGAGCCTGACGAGCGGGGTGACGGAGACGCTGAACGCGGCGGGCCCGGTCACCGAGTCCCTGCCGCAGACCGTGGGCAACGGACTGGCGGAGCAGGGCGACACCGTCAACAAGGTCGTGGGCACCGCCCAGAAGGTCAACAAGGTGCGCAACGACGTGCCGGGCACGGTGCTCGGGGTCGCGAACAACGCCACCCAGGCCTCTCCGCTGCTCGGCGGTGTGAAGCTCAACGGCGGCCAGGGCTGACCCGCTCCGGCGGGACCGGCCGGAGCGGCCGAACCTGCCGGACCCCGCCCCGACATGACTGTGGGCGCCACCGGCGATGCCGGTGGCGCCCACAGCGGGTTCCGCGGACGACGTCAGTCGTTGACGCAGACGTTGCCGAACGCCGGGTTCAGCAGGGCGATCACGTTCACGGTGTTGCCGCAGACGTTGACCGGGACGTGGACCGGGACCTGGAGCAGGTTGCCGGAGAGGACGCCGGGGGAACCCACGGCCGCGCCCTCGGCCGACGAGTCGGCGACGGCGGAGCCGGCAGCGCCGGCAGCGGCGAGACCGGCGGTGGCCAGGACCAGGGCGGCCTTCTTGGCAGAGTTCATGGGAAGTGCACCTTCTGTTCGATGTTCTGCCCCGCTCCGGGGCTCACACCGAGCGAAACGGTCCACCACCTCAGAACGACACGGCTTCACACATGATCAGACCTGTTCGGCTCAATTGTCGTAAGCATGTTGCCGTGTTGCCGTGACGCCGGCCGCCCCGTGCCCTACGGGACGGGAACGTCCGGGACCTCCGGGATCTCGGGAAGCTCCGGGAGCGGCGGGACACCGGGGATCTCGGGGAGTTCGGGCAGCTCGGGCAGCGGCGGGAGCTCGGGCAGTCCGGGGATCTCGGGCAGCTCGGGCAGCTGGATCGGCGGCAGCGTCACCCCGTCGGGCAGCAGGTCGCCCAGTGAGGCCAGGAGGTCCGCGAGGGTCTTGTTGAGTCCCGCCAGGAGGTCGTCGATGGGACCGGCCGCCGCCGCCCGCTGCTCGATCTTCTCGATCTGCTGCTGGACGGAGGCCACCCGTGCGGCCGGCGCCGTACGGTCCGCGTCCGCGGCGACCGCGGGAGCTGCCGCGCCGGCCAGTATGACGGCGGCGAGGGCCGACGGGACGAGGAGTCGGGCGCGGGACGGCTTCGGTCGGTGCATGGGCGTTCCTTCGCGTGGGGACAGGGAAGCGGATTCGGGCGATCCGATTCATCACCTACCGTGCACCAGTCCGCACGGAGCGCAACAGGATCTTGAACCGGTGCGGGCTGCGTACGGGCTTCGCGCACGCGTCCGCAGGCCGCTCACCCGGGGCGGGGAAAACCCCGCGCGAGGCAGGCCGTTTGAGTGAAGCGGCGGAACCAAAGCAGGGAAGGGCAGTTGACCAGGGCGCTCCATCAGCGGGCACTCGTGCGACAGAAGGATCAAGATGTTCAAGAAGTTCATGACCGCCGCCGCGGTTTCCGCCGTTGCCGTCGGCGCGGGCGCTGCTGCCGCTGCTCCGGCCATGGCCATCGGCAACGACAACGGCATCAGCACCGTCAACGGCAACGGCGCCGTGCAGGCCTACGGCAACCAGAAGACCCACGGCGACCAGAGCCCGCAGCTCGGCCTCGTCCAGGGCACGCTGAACAAGCCCTGCATCGGCCTGCCGGCGAAGGTCAACGCCCAGTCGCTGATCGCCGCGCTCAACATCGGCGTCCAGGACATCAACGTCCTGTCCAACCCGCAGAACCAGCAGTGCACCGAGAACTCCACCCAGGCCAAGGGCGACGAGCCGCTCTCCCACATCCTGGACAACATCCCGGTCCTCTCCGGCAACGCCTCCGTCGGCAGCTGATTTCCGCTCCCCCCGCCCCGCGCGGGGGTCCGGGCCCCCGGGCCCGCGGAGTGACGTGACGAGGGCCCCGGCAGCGTCCAGCTGCCGGGGCCCTCGCGCACGCCCGCGCACGGGCCGGGATCAGCCGGTCCAGAAGTCCCACCACCGGGTGAGGACCAGCATGCCGATCACCCCGATGTGCAGGGCGGGCGGTGCCCAGCCGAACTCGTCGAAGAAAACCCGCACGGGACGGGGGGCGGGCAGGACGCGCGTACGGACGTTGTGCGCGGTCACCGCCCAGAACATCAGCAGGGTCGCGACCCAGGCCAGACTGCACCACAGGCAGAGCGCGTTGATCTCGTAGAGGGACTGGACCATCAGCCAGGTGCAGAACGCGACACCGAACGCCGTGCCGACGTTCAGTCCGAGCCAGAACCAGCCCCGGTAGCGGGCCCCGGAGAGGAGGCCGGCGCCGACGCACACGACCACCGCGTACGAGACGAGCCCGAGCATCGGGTTCGGGAAGCCGAAGGCCTGGGCCTGGTCGCTCTGCATCACGCTGCCGCAGGAGACGACCGGGTTGAGACTGCAGGCGGGCTTGAAGTCCGGGTCCTCCAGCAGGAGGAACTTGTCGAGGGTGATCACCCAGGAGGCCAGCACGCCGGCCGCGCCGGTGAGGACCAGCAGCCAGGCGAGCCCCTTCGGGGCGGCCCCCCGCTCGCCCTCGGGCCCGCCGCGGGAGCGGGTCAGCTGTCTGGGGACGCCCACAGTATTCGTTGCCATGCACCCCATAGTCCCCTGATTCCACCCAGAGCGGGCCCAACCGTGTGCATCCGTAAGCAAGTTGACCTGAAGGTGTGGCGGGAACCGCCGATGCTTCCCGGACGTTTTACCGAACCCCGGACGTGATGTCAGAACCAGGGGTTACGTTGAGCATCCGCGAAGTGACAAGCTGCGACGGCCTGGAGACCCCCCTTGAGCGATCCGTACGAGACAACCGAGGCGCACCTCGGCCGACTCCTCGGCCGCGCCCTGAACTCCTTCGACCTGCCGGACCGGCTGGTCGAGCGCCTCGGCACGGCGCTCGCCCACAGTTCTTCGCTCTACACCACGCACCACAGTCCGGCGGCGGGGACCTGGCGGGAGACCCACCGGCACACCTACCTGCTGGCCGACGGCGGAGCGGTGTCCCTGTGGGAGCTGTCCTACCGGCCGGAGGTCGACGGGGCCGTACGGCACGAGGTCTTCGCGAGCAAGGCGGAGGCCTGCCTCGCGGTGACGCGCCTGTTCGGGGAGCCGGTGGCCGGGACCGCCCAGGACGCGGTGCTGCTGCCGGGTGACGAGGAGCCGGAGGGCGACGCGGCGGCGCTGAGCGCGCTGTTCGTCCCGGCGACGCCGGTGCACCGGCACCGGGAGTACGCGGTGGAGGAGTCCGCCGACCACGCCCGGCGCGTGCTGCGCCGGGCGGAGAATCCGGACCGGCCCGGCGAGCGGATCGCGGCCCGCCTGCGCGGGGCGTACGCACACCAGATCACCCAGGCCTTCGGTGCGCGGCAGGCCCTGTCGAACGGGCGGGACGCCGGCTTCAACCTCTACGAGCACGCCTTCGTGCTGCTGGACGGGACCGAGCTCAGCCTGTGGGAGGTCGAGCACACGGCGACGCCCGACGGGCGGCACATGTGCGAGGTGTACGAGAGCGAGGCCGCCGCGCGGGAGGCCATGGAGCTGCGCGCCCGCGTCCGCTGACCCCGGGGTGCCCGCCCGAGGCGGGCGGGCACACCGCGGCGCAGTGCGCGAGGCCCGCCCCTCGGGAGGGGCGGGCCTCGCGCGCTGCGTACGGCCGGGTCCGGGTCGACGGGATCCGGCGTCCGCGTCCGGCTAGTGGGCCGGGACCTTCTCGGTGACGGCGCCCGCGTGCTCCGCGGCGCCCTCGCGCTCGTCCATCGGCAGGGCCCTGCGCGGCAGGAAGAACATCACCGCGAAGATGGCGACCAGGACGGCCACGACCCACCACAGCGCGCCCCGGAAGGCCTCGACGTACGGCGGGCCGAAGATCATGTCGTCGTCCATCTGCCCGAAGAAGACGACGGAGGTCAGGGCGAGCCCCAGGGCGTTGCCGGTCTGGCCGGTGGTGTTGATCAGGCCGGAGGCCGATCCCGCGTCGCGTCGCGGCACCTCGGACAGGATCGTGTCGTTCAGCGGCGCGACGATCAGGCCCATGCCGACGCCCATGACGACCAGCGGGGTGGCCATCTGCCAGGAGGTGATCTCCATGCCGTAGTGGTCGGAGAGCCAGATGTAGAGCAGGAGGCCGGCGGCCATCGTCAGGGCTCCCGCCTGGAGGACCTTGCGGCCGAAGCGGGGGACGAGCTTCTCGACGGACAGGCCGGCGGCGACCGAGACGGCGATGGAGAACGGGATGCCCGTACAGCCCGCGCGCAGGGCGCTCCAGCCGAGGCCCATCTGCATGTACATCGTCCAGACCAGGAAGAAGATGCCGGTCGCGATGCCGAAGGTCAGCTGGACGGCGATGCCGCCCGCGAAGCTCTTGACCTTGAAGAGCGAGAGCTCCACGAGCGGGGAGCCGTCCTTCTTGATCTTGTACTTCTCGTACGCGATGAAGGCCGCGAACACCAGCGGAGCGGCGGCCATGCACACGAAGCCCCACACCGGCCAGCCGTTCTCCCGGCCCTGGGTGAGCGGGAAGATCAGCAGGACCAGGGCGGAGGTGGCGAGGACCACGCCGACCAGGTCCAGGCGCAGGGCCTGGGGAGCCTTCGACTCGGTGATGAACTTGCGGCCCAGGATCACGCCCGCGATGCCGACGGGCAGGTTGATCAGGAAGATCGGGCGCCATTCGAGGCCGAAGAGGTTCCACTCGGTGAGCAGCGCGCCGAGCATCGGGCCGGAGACCGCGCCCAGACCGACGATCGCGCCGAACATGCCGAAGACCTTGCCGCGCTCCTGGGGCGGGAAGGTGACGTGGATGATCGCCAGGACCTGCGGCACCATCAGCGCGGCCATGCCGCCCTGGAGCAGGCGGGAGGCGACCAGCATGCCCGGGTTCGCGGCGATGCCGCAGAGCAGCGAGGCGGCGGTGAAGCCGGCGATGCCGATGAGGAAGAGGCGCTTGCGGCCGAAGATGTCACCGAGACGGCCGCCGGTGATGAGGCCTGCGGCGAAGGCGAGTGCGTAGCCGGCGGTGATCCACTGGATCGCGCTGGTGGAGGCGCCGAAGTTCTGGCGCATGCTCGGTATCGCGATGTTGACGATCGTGACGTCGACCAGGTCCATGAAGGCCGCGGTCATCACGATGGCGAGCGCCAGCCAGCGGCGGCGGTCGGCGGGTGAGCTGGGTGCGTCGGGAGCCGTGTCGATCCGCTCTTCCGGTGCGGGCCCGTTCTCTCTTTCGGGCGATGTCTTGGACGTCTCGGTGGTCATGAGGAGAAACCTAGACGGGATATAGGTCAGATGGTGTCCGCTTTCACTGGCAGCCTGGTGACATGACCGACACCCCGGCACGGCTGCTCTCCCTGCTGTCCCTCCTCCAGACGCCCCGCGAATGGCCCGGCAGCGAGCTCGCGCACCGCCTCGGCGTGAGCCCGCGGACCATCCGCCGCGACATCGAACGACTGCGCGACCTCGGCTACCCCGTGGAGGCCACGCTGGGAGCCGGGGGCGGCTACCGGCTGGTCGCCGGCGCGGCGATGCCCCCGCTCCTCCTCGACGACGAGGAGGCGGTGGCGATCGCGGTCGGGCTGCGGGCCGGGGCCGGGCACGCGATCGAGGGGGTCGAGGAGGCCTCCGTACGCGCCCTGGCCAAGCTGGAACAGGTGCTGCCTTCACGGCTGCGGCACCGGGTCGGCGCCCTGCAGTCGGCGACGATCGCCCTCACCCGGGGGGACGGGGCCAGCGTGGACCCGCGCACGCTGACGACGATGGCCTCCGCGGTGGCCGGCCCCGAGCGGCTGCGCTTCGCCTACCGGGCGAAGGACGGGGCCGAGTCCCGGCGGCTGGTGGAGCCGTACCGGCTCGTGAGCACGGGCAGCCGGTGGTACCTGGTCGCCTACGACCTGGACCGGGAGGACTGGCGGACCTTCCGGGTGGACCGGGTGGAGGAGGCCTTCGCGACGGGGGCCCGGTTCGCGCCGCGGGAGCTGCCGATGGAGGCGGAGGAGTTCGTGCGGCGCGGGCTGAACGGCCGCGGCACCTGCCCGGTGGAGGTCACCTTCGCCGCGGAGCCGGCCGTACTGCCCCCATGGCTGCGCGACCACGCGCAGGCCTGCGGGGACGGCGGGGCCCGGGTGCGGTTCGAGAGCGGGGACGCCCCCGAGTGGCTGGCGGTCCGCCTCGCCCTGTCGGGCGTCCCGTTCACCGTGCAGGCTCCCCCGGCGCTGGTGGAGGCGGCCCGCACGCTGGGGGCGCAGCTCACCTCGGCGGCGGGAGCGGGCGCGCCCTGACGGCGGGCGGGCACGGGGCCGCGCGGGGCAGAAGGGAGCCCCGGCACCTGGGGGGATAGGTGCCGGGGCTCGTTCAGGGGGGCGGCGCCCGCGCCGCCCGGGGCGGTTACGCGACCGCGTCGAAGCCGGTGTCGCGCGCCATCCGCTTCAGCTCCAGCAGGGCGTGCTTCTCGATCTGGCGGATCCGCTCCCGGGTCAGGCCGTGCTGCTTGCCGACCTCGGTCAGGGTCCGCTCGCGGCCGTCGTCGATGCCGTACCGCATCTTGATGATCGACGCCGTGCGCTGGTCGAGCTTGCCGAGCAGGTCCTCCAGCTCCTCGCTGCGCAGCAGCGAGAGCACGGACTGCTCGGGCGAGATCGCCGAGGTGTCCTCCAGGAGGTCGCCGAACTGCGTGTCGCCCTCGTCGTCCACGGACATGTTCAGGCTGACCGGGTCGCGCGCCCAGTCCAGTACGTCACCGACGCGCTTCTCCGTGGAGTCCAGCTCGGCGGCGATCTCGGCGTGCTCCGGGTCGCGGCCGTTCTCGCGGTTGAACTCGCGCTGGACGCGGCGGATGCGGCCGAGCTCCTCGACCAGGTGGACGGGGAGGCGGATGGTGCGGGACTGGTCGGCGATGGAACGTGTGATGGCCTGGCGGATCCACCACGTGGCGTACGTGGAGAACTTGAAGCCCTTGGTGTAGTCGAACTTCTCGACGGCGCGGACCAGGCCGGCGTTGCCCTCCTGGATCAGGTCCAGCAGGGGCAGCCCGCTGCGCGGGTAGCGGCGGGCGACGGCGACGACGAGACGGAGGTTGGAGCGGATGAAGATCTCCTTGGCGCGCTCGCCCTCCGCGGCCAGCGCCTCCAGCTCCTCGCGGGTGGGGGGCTCCCCCTTCCGCTCTGCCTCACCGTCCAGGATCTGCCGGGCGTAGACGCCCGCCTCGATGATCTGGGAGAGCTCCACTTCCCTGGCTGCGTCGAGGAGCGGGGTGCGCGCGATCTCGTCCAGGTACATGCCGACCAGGTCGCGGTCTGCGATCTCCCCGCCCGCAGCGCGAGCGCTGCTCGTGGACTGACGACGGGCGACGGCGCGGGTTGCCATGCGTGCTCCCTTGCGATGAGTTCGGTCGCGGTGCGGCTGCCGGACGCCACCGGTGGTGCGCTGGTGCGTCCCCGGACACTCTCCCGAGTGCCCGCTTCCGAAGGAAACAACGACTGGAATCGGGACAGAATTCCCGCGCCGCCCCCTCTTTCTCGAGATCTTGCAGTATCCTGCCCCGCCCTCAGCGGGACGCCGGCCGCAAAAACCCGAAGAGCCGCAGGTCAGGCCGGAAGAGCGAACCGTTCCGGCGCCGCACTCGACCACACGCTCACCCATGAGGACGGCCCCTGCCACCGTTTGGTTGCCCGCCCCGGCACCCGAACCCCATACGCCCCACAACCGGGACCTTCCCCGCGAACCGGTCCCCCGCGAGCGCGCCCGGACCGGAGGCGGACCGCTAGCCGAACTGGAGGCTGCGCTTCGAGAGGCCCATCCAGAAGCCGTCCACCGTGTCGCGGCGGGCGTCGAGGTCGCCGGCGGCCTCGGCCGCGCCGAGGGTCACGAAGAGCGGGGCGAAGTGTTCCGTGCGGGGGTGGGCCAGGCGGCCGGACGGGGACTTGGCCTCGAAGTCCAGCAGGGCGTCCAGGTCGCCGGCGGCCAGCGCCTCGTGGCCCCAGGCGTCGAACTCGGCGGACCAGCCGGGGACGCCCGGGCCCTGGTGGCGCAGGGCGGCCAGGTTGTGGGTGAAGAAGCCGCTGCCGACGATCAGGACGCCCTCGTCGCGCAGGGGGGCGAGCCTGCGCCCGAGGTCCATCAGCCGGCGCGGGTCCAGGGTGGGCAGGGACATCTGCAGGACGGGTATGTCGGCCTCGGGGAACATCTCGACGAGCGGTACGTACGCGCCGTGGTCCAGGCCCCGGTCGGGCAGGTCCTGGACGGGGGTGCCGGGGGTGCGCAGGAGGCGGCGGACCGAGGCGGCGAGCTCCGGGGCGCCGGGGGCGTCGTAGCGGACCCGGTAGTAGTGCTCCGGGAAGCCCCAGAAGTCGTACACCAGCGGTACGCGCTCGGTGGCGCCGAGGGCCAGCGGGGCCTCCTCCCAGTGGGCCGAGACCATCAGGATCGCCGTGGGGCGGGGCAGCCGCGCGGACCAGGCGGCCAGTTCGCCCGGCCAGACCGGGTCGTCGGCGAGCGGCGGCGCGCCGTGGCTGAGGTACAGCGCCGGCATGCGGACGTCCCGCCGGGGCGGGCCCGCCGGGTCCGAGGGGGTGGGGGCCGGGGATGCGGGGGCCGGGACCATGGGGTGCTCCTCCGTGGTGCGTGCTGCGGGGCCGGTGCCGGAAAAGACCAACCCCACCTGGTTCAAATTTGAACCAGGTGGGGTGTGCAGTCATTCCCGGGCGGGCGCCGCCGTCAGTGGGCGATCACCGGCACCTTGAACTCGGCGTCCTCGGGCGAGCCGGAGGCCACCGGACCTCCCGCACCCGGACGGCCGGTGTTGATCAGCGTCACGGCGATGGCCGCGCTGGCGGCCAGGATGCCCACCGCCCACCAGATCGCGGAGGAGTAGCCCTCGACCATGGCCTGCGCCTGCACCAGCTGCGCCGCGGGACCGCCGGCGGCGGCCTCGGCCGCGTGGTCGGCCAGGTACGCCGTCGTCGCCGAGGCGGCGATGGTGTTCAGCAGGGCCGTGCCGATGGCGCCGCCGACCTGCTGCGAGGTGTTGACCATCGCGGAGGCCACTCCGGCGTCGGCCGGGTCCACACCGTGCGTGGACAGGGACATCGCCGGCATGAAGGCCGTGCCCATGCCGAGGCCGAGCAGCAGCTGCGCCGGGAGGATCAGCGTCGCGTACGAGGATCCGACCTCCAGCTGGGTCAGCATCAGCATGCCGGCCGCGGCCACCAGGAAGCCCGGGCCCATCAGCAGGCGCGGCGGGACGCGGGTCATCAGACGGGCGCCGATCTGCGTGGAGCCCGTGATCATGCCCGCGATCATGGGCAGGAAGGCGAAGCCGGTCTTGACGGGCGAGAAGCCCTTCACGACCTGGAGGTAGTACGTGAGGAAGAGGAACAGGCCGAACATCGCGATGACGGCCAGGCCCAGCGAGAGATAGACACCGCCGCGGTTGCGCTCCAGCAGCACGCGCAGGGGCAGCAGCGGCGACTTCACCAGGGCCTCGACCAGGACGAACCCGGCCAGCAGGAGCACGGCGGCGGCGAACATGACCAGGGTGACGACGTCGGTCCAGCCCTCGGACTCGGCGCGGGTGAAGCCGTACACCAGGGCCACGAGGCCGAGGGTGGAGAGCAGCACGCCGGGGATGTCCAGCGGGGCGCGGTTGCGGGAGCCGGCCGGCTCGCGGATGACCATCCAGGCGCCCACGGCCGCGACGATCGCGAACGGGATGTTCACGTAGAACGTCCAGCGCCAGTTGAGGTACTCGGTCAGGACGCCGCCGAGGATCAGGCCGACGGCGCCGCCGCCACCGGCGATCGCACCGTAGATGCCGAACGCCTTGGCGCGCTCCTTGGCGTCGGTGAACATGACGGCCAGCAGGGACAGGGCGGCCGGGGCCAGCAGTGCGCCGAAGGCACCCTGGAGGGCGCGGGCGCCGAGCATCATGGCCTCGCCGTTGGCGGCGCCGCCGAGGGCGGAGGCCAGGGCGAAGCCGATGAGGCCGACGACGAAGGCGTTGCGGCGGCCCCACTTGTCGGCGATGCGGCCGCCGAAGAGGAGCAGTCCGCCGAAGGCCAGCGCGTACGCGGTGATGACCCACTGGCGGTTGCCGTCGGAGATGCCCAGATCGGTCTGGGCGGAGGGGAGGGCGATGTTCACGATGGTCGCGTCGAGGACGACCATCAGCTGGGCCAGGGCTATGAAGACGAGGGCCTTCCAGCGACTGGGGTCGGCAGCCGGCGGGAGCGTCGCGGCCGTTTTTGGCATGGGGGTACCCACTTCACTGTGCGGAATGACTGAAAAAGGCTAGTTCGGGAGGGTTGGCGGTGTCACACGGTTTTCCGTGCCAGGTCTTCCAAGGTGGCCGCCGTACCGGGGAGTTCGGAGGAGGCCGGCGCCCTCAGCCCGTCGAGGAACAGCTGGAGGTGGCGGTGGGCGAACCGGTCGGTGTCGAGGCAGGCGGTCCCGGGGAGGGGCCGGCTGAGCTGGGAGAGGGCGACCATCAGGTCGCCGGCGCCGATGTCCGTGCGGACCAGCCCGGCCTCCTGGCCCGCGGCCAGCAGGCGCTCGACGGCAGCCTGCAGGGCGATGCGGGCGTCGAGGAGTTCGGGGTGCTCGCGGTCGAAGCCGTCGGCGAGCATCGGGCACAGGGCTCCGATCCGCTCGTCGGCCGCGGCGTGCGTGAACCGGCACAGCGCGGCGAAGGCGTCGGCCTCCTCGGCGAGCGCCGCCTCGGCCGAGGCCGACACCCGGTCCATCGTGAACAGCACGACGTGGTGGACGAGGGTGGGCCGGTCGGCGAAGTGCCGGTAGAGGGTGGCGTTGCCGATGCCCGCCCGGCGGGCGACCTCGTCGAAGGGCGCCCCGGAGCCGAACTCCACGAACACCTCGCGCGCCGCGGCCAGGATCCGCTCGCGGTTGCGGACGGCGTCGGCGCGCGGGCGCGGCAGGGCGCCGGCCGGCTCGGCGACGGTGGTGGCCGCCGGTGCGGCGGTGGTGGCGCTCTTCATTCCGGGGCCTCCTCGGGCGGTCGACGGCATCGGGCGGATCGGACTGCGGGGCCGGCACGCCACAAACGGGGATTCGGTCCCCGCTTGGCGGGACTCACGTACAAACGGGGATCCAGTCCCCGGTTATTTCACCCCCTCGTGTGATCCGGGTCACAAGCCCCTCCACGTTCGGCCTCTCCCGGCGCGCGGGCGCGCCACGCCCGGCGGAGGGTGGGCGGACAGGGCGCAGTCCGGACAGGGCCGGCTGCCGCGGACCCGAAGGCGATCTCCATGCCGCAGACCCGCCACCGGATACGCAGACCACGCCTGACCGGCGCGTACATCGGCCTGACCGCGCTGGCCCTCGGCATCACGGCGACCGCCAGCACCGGCACCTCCGGCCGAGGCCAGTCGGCGGCCGGAGCGGTGGCCACGACCGTCGAGGCGGCCCTCGCACCCTGCCGGATCGCCGGCACCATGGGCGTGCAGTTGTCCGAGGGGCTGCCGACGCCTCCGGGGTACTCCCGCTCGACGGGTGAGGTCCGGGCACTGAACCTGATGATCGACTTCCCCGACGCCAAGGGGGAGGGCACGGCCGCGGACCGGCTGGCGGAGTTCTTCCCGCAGACCGCGGAGTGGTTCCGCACCAGTTCCTACGGCCGCCTGTCCTACCTGGCCGAGGCGCCGATAGGGGGCTGGCTGCGGATGCCGATGCCCTTCGCCGCGTACGGGATCGAGCGCGGGTCCTCGTACGAGCCCGGCTACCGCCAGCTGGTCGAGCACATCGCGAAGGCCGCCGACCCCGAGGTGGACTTCAGCCGGTACGACCTGGTCAACGTCCTGGTCACGCCGAACGCGGGACCGTCCGCCCTGGACACCGTCCTGTCGGTGACCTTCTCGGGCAACGGCGAGGCACCGGTGGCCGACGGGGTGCCGCTCGCCAACACGTCCTTCGTCTACAGCCGCCAGGACGACGGCTCCGGGACCTACCGGGAGACCGGCTACCGCGTCCTGCCGCACGAGAACGGACACGTCTTCGGGCTGCCCGACCTCTACACGGCGGACGGCGGGAGCACCGTCGGGCACTGGGACATCATGAGCGAGGACTGGGGGGCCAACAACGACCTGCTGGGCTGGCACAAGTGGAAGCTGGGCTGGCTGGACAGCACCCAGATCAGCTGCGCCTCCAAGCCGGGCACCAGCGACCACGTCCTGTCCCCGCTGGCCGTGGAGGGCGGCACGAAGCTGGCCTTCGTCCCGCTGTCGGAGAGCGCCGGGTACGCCGTGGAGGTGCGGACCCGGGCCGGGAACGACGAGGCCGTCTGCAAACCGGGCGTCCTCATCTACAAGGTGGACTCCGACGTGGACACCGGACGCGGCCCGGTGACGGTGTCGGACAGCGCCCAGGCCAGCGGCGGCTGCACCCGGCGGCCCAACGTGCACGCCGAGCTGTCGGACGCGCCCTTCCGGCCCGGCGAGACCTTCACCGACGAGCAGGCGGGCATCAGCGTCTCGGTGGTGGGAGAGCTGCGCAACGGCAGCTACCAGGTGCGCATCACCCGGCCCTGACCTCGTGGCGGGGTCTGCCGCGCCCCCGCCACCGGGCCGGGGCCGCCACGGGGTTCAGTGGTCCGCGAGCGCCCGGCGCAGGACCTCCACGACCTCGCCGCGGTGTGCCGCGGCCAGCAGGAAGAAGTGGTCGCCGTCGAAGCGCCGCACCCGGCAGGAGCCCGTGGTGTGCCCGGCCCAGCCGTCCAGCGGCTCGTGCGGGACCAGTGGGTCGGCCGTCCCTCCCAGGGCGTGCAGTGGCACGTCGAGCCGTACGTCCTCGAAGCCCGCGGCGGCCTCCCGGCCGAGCTCGATGTCGGCGCGCAGCACCCGGGTGACGTGGGCGAGCATCTCCGGGTCCTCCATGACCCACGCGGGCGTTCCCCCGCCGTCCCGCAGCAGCCGTACGGCGTCCTCGTCGCTGCTGGTGGCGTGGGCCCGCCGCGGGGTCCGGCCGGGGACCTGGCCGGAGACGACCGCCGCCCGGCAGTCCGGGCCGAGCAGCCGGGCGGCCCGGGCGGCGAGGAGCGCGCCTAGGCTGTGCCCGAAGACCACCGTGGGCAGCGGCTCGCGGGCGAGCACCTCGTCGCGCACGCTGTCCATGACCTCGCCGAGGGTGCAGCCGGGGGTCTCGCCGAACCGGCGCTCGCGGCCGGGCAGCGACAGCCCGAGCACTTCGACGTCCTCGGGAAGCGGTTCGATGAGGGGGAAGAGGGTGTTCGGCCCGGATCCGGAGTGCGGGAACACCAGCAGGCGCGACCGGGGTGCGGGCTCGGTGCCCCGGTTGCGCAGCAGGGGCCACCACAGGCCGTCGGGGGCGGGCTTGGGCCGGGCCGTCGTCTTGGCCGTCGTCATGTCGGAGACTCCCGTCACGGGCAGTGGATGATCTGGCCGGCGTAGGACAGGCCCCCGCCGAACGCGAAGAGCAGGACGGGGGATCCGGGCCGGATCCCGCGCCGCTCGACGAGCTTGGACAGCGCCAGCGGGATGCTGGCGGCGGAGGTGTTGCCCGAGTCCACGACGTCCTTCGCGACGACGGCGTTGACCGCGCCGATCTTGCGCGCGAGCGGCTCGATGATCCGCAGGTTGGCCTGGTGCAGGACGACCCCGCCCAGGTCCTCGGGCTTGACGCCGGCGCGCTCGCAGACGCTGAGGGCGACCTCCGGCAGGGCGGTGGTGGCCCAGCGGTAGACGGACTGCCCCTCCTGGGCGAAGGTGTGGGAGGGCGCCTCGATGCGCACCGCATGCCCCATGTCGGGCACGGCCCCCCACACCACCGGGCTGATCTCGGGGTGTTCGGAGGCGACGACCACGGCCGCGCCCGCCCCGTCACCGACGAGCACGCAGGTGGTGCGGTCGCTCCAGTCGGCGAAGTCGGTCAGCTTCTCCACCCCGATGACGAGGGCCTTGGTGGCGGAGCCGGCCCTGATGCTCTGGTCGGCCAGGGCGAGGGCGTGCGGGAATCCGGAGCAGGCGGTGTTCACGTCGATGGCGGCGGGGGCGGCGGCCCCGACCGCGGCGGCGACCCTGGCCGCCGTGTTGGGCGAGCGGTCCTGGGCGGTGCAGGTGGCCACGATGACGAAGTCGATGTCCGCCCCGGTCAACCCGGCGTTGGCCAGGGCCCGTTCGGCGGCCTTCGCGGCCATGTCCGCGACCGACTCGTCCTCGGCGGCCCTGTGGCGGGTCCGGATCCCGACGCGGCTGACGATCCACTCGTCGCTGGTCTCGACCATCTGCTCCAGATCGGCGTTGGTCAGGACCTTCGACGGCTGGTAGTGACCCAGGGCTAGGACACGCGACCCGGCCATCAGTGATTCCCCCCTCGTTCCACGGCCCCGGCGGAACACCGGGGCCGACCCGTGGTCAGCCTATGCAGCGGGCCTGTCGTCCTCACGCGGCTTTCACGCCGACCAGCGACAGCCCGTTTTCGGCCACATCCGGGCGGCGAGAAGGAGCCCGGCGGCGCGCAACGGGAGGGGCCCGCACACCGGGTGGCCGTCGTCGCCCGGTCCCGCCGCGACCCGTCGGCGCCCGCCGGCGCGACCCACCGGTCCGATCCCCGGGCGTCCGGGGCCCGGTATCGGCTACGGTCCTTCGGTGTGAACCGTACCGAGCGGCTGTACGCCCTGGTGGAGGAGTTGCGTGCGGTCTCGCCCCGCCCGCGCAGCGCCCGGTGGCTCGCCGAGCGCTTCGGCGTCAGCATCCGCACGATCGAACGCGACCTCGGCGCCCTGCAGCAGTCCGGCGTGCCGGTCTACGCCGAACCGGGCCGCAGCGGCGGGTACGTGGTGGACAAGGAACACACCCTGCCGCCCCTGACCATCACCCCGGCCGAGGCCGCGGCGCTGGCCGTGGCCCTGCACCGGCTGTCCGACACCCCGTTCGCCGCGGACGCCCGCTCGGCGCTCCACAAGGTGTTCGCCGTCATGCCCGAACGGGAGCGCCAGGCCGCGCGCGAACTCGCCGCCCGGGTACGCCTCACCGTCAACCCCGTACGTCCCTCCGAGCTCCCCCGCACCCTGCGCGAGGCGCTCTCCACCGGCCGGCTGCTGCACCTGCGCTACGCCGACGCCCGGGGCGCGACCGCCGACCGCACCGTGGAGCCGCTGGGCTTCCTCGGCGGCGACCACTGGTACCTCGTCGGCTGGTGCCGGCTGCACTCCGGCGTACGGGGCTTCCGCCTCGACCGCATCCGGGAGGCGCGGGCCCTGGAGGAGACGGCGGAGCCCCGCCCGATGGACCTGTCCGAACTCGGCACCCTGGGAGGCGCTCTGGTCCCGCTCGACGAGCTCTACAGCTTCGCTTGAGCCGCCTCCCGGGGGCCTAAACACCGACAGGGGGTTGTCGCCGGCGGCCCGGAGGCTGGGTGACCACGAACCGACCACGGAGGGCACCCATGTCTGCGACGACGACCCCCACCACCGACTCCGCACAGCTGACCCGCGAGGCCGGGACCCGCCTGGTGGAGGGCTGGACGGCGCTCTGGAACGGAGACGTCGCCCTCGCCGAGCGCATCCTCGCCCCCGGCTTCCGGCTGCACTTCGCGGACGACTTCGACGGCACCGGCTCCGCCGCCACCTTCGGCCAGGAGGAGCTGATGGCGTTCATCTCGGCCAACGGCCACGCCCTCACCGGCCTGACCTTCGCCGCCGACGCCGCGCCCCTGGTCGACCCCGAGCGCGGCGAGATGGCCTGCCGGTGGATCGAGAGCCAGGACGGCGGCCGCGGCGAGACCGTGGTCCGCAGCGGCATCGACATGTTCGCGGTGACGGACGGCAGGATCTCCTCCGTGTGGTCCCTCACCGGAAACCGCCGCTTCGCCGGCTGACCCCACCGGCCGCCCCACCCGCCACAGCACCCGATCACCGCAGGTCAGCGAGGAAAAAACCAGCCCTGGAGAACGGCAACGCCTTATGGGGGCGCATCCGTGCAACACGATCCGCTAGGCTGTCGGTGGCCAGTTGGCTACTGGGCGCATGCCAGGGGACGAGTCCGCGAGGACGTCGCGCCCGGCACGCGCGCATGCCGACCGTCCAGTGCGCCTTCGTAGCTCAGGGGATAGAGCACGGCTCTCCTAAAGCCGGTGTCGCAGGTTCGAATCCTGCCGAGGGCACAGCGTGTGGGCCCCCAGCCGTCAGCGGCTGGGGGCCTTCGTCGTGGGTGTGGTTGTATGGCCCCCGTGTCGCGTGACGCCGCCTACTGAGATGTGGGCCGGGCGGTGGTCGGGCAGGCACCTGTTCAGAAGGACCGGGCCCATGGGCGCTTACGCCACCGGCTACGGGTGATCTCCCTCGGTTGTTCCGCCGCCATCCGACGCGCACACACCGTGAGGACTTCCACACCCCGTGTCATCCTTTTCTTCTTTCAACCAGAACGTCATCGACGAGTTCAGGGCGAACGCCGGCAAGGTCGGCGGCCCCTTCGAGGGGGCCGAGCTGCTCCTGCTCACCACCACCGGAGCCAGGAGCGGCAGGCCGCACACCGTGCCGCTCGGCTTCCTGCGCGACGGGGGCACACCGCTCGTCGTCGCCTCCGCAGCCGGCGCCGACCGGCACCCCGCCTGGTACCACAACCTGCTCGCCCGGCCGCTCGTGCAGGTCGAGACCGGATCCGAGGAGTACGAGGCCGTGGCCGTCCCCGCCGAAGGGGCCCGCCGCGAGGAGCTCTTCGCCCGCATCGTCCGGGACGAGCCCGGCTACGGCGCGTACCAGGAGCGGACCGCACGGGTGATCCCCGTCGTGGCCCTCCACCGCAGCCACGAACCGGCCGTCGACGAGGGCGGCATCGCCGGGAAGCTGCTGTCCGTGCACGGCTGGCTGCGGGCGGAGCTCGCGCTGCTGCGGGAGCTCGTGCGGGAGGAGCCGGCCGACGGCGGCCGCGGCCCGGCCCCGCTCGGGCTGCAACTGCGCCAGCACTGCCTGGCGTTCTGCCATTCGCTGGAGTTCCACCACCGCAGCGAGGACGCCGGCCTCTTCCCGTACCTGGAGCAACAGCACCCCCACATGCGGGAGTTCTTCCGCCGCATCGGGGAGGAGCACCGGATCGTCGCCGGACTCCAGGAGGAGCTGGTGCGCGCGCTCGACGCTCCGGGCGGGAACGCGAGCGGGGGGTTCAGCGAGCGCGTCGCCCGCATGAGCCGGGAGCTGGAGGCTCATCTCGACCACGAGGAGGCGCAGTTGCTTCCGGTGCTGCGGGCCCTGGAAGCGTGATGCGCGCCTCGGCGCCACCCTCCTCCCGGTTGCGGAAGACGAGGGTGGCGCCGAGGACCCGGGCCTGTCCTGCGGCGATGGTCAGGCCGAGGCCGTGGCCCTTGCTGGTGCCCTCCGTACGGAACCGCTGCGGGCCGGTGGCGAGCAGGTACTCGGGATAGCCGGGGCCGGAGTCGGCGACGGTCAGGGAGGGCCCGTCCACGGTGACCGTGACCGGGGCGGCGCCGTGGCTGTGGGCGTTGGCCACGAGGTTGCCGAGGATCCTCTCCAGGCGGCGCCGGTCGGTCTCCACCCGCACCCCGGAGATCACGGTCAGGGCGGTGTCGGTGCCCGACGCGCGGATCGTGCGCGCCGCCAGCTCGGCCAGGTCGCAGGAGTCGGGGTCGACGTGCTCGGTGCGGGTGTCCAGCCGGGAGATCTCCAGCAGGTCCTCGGTGAGGGAGCGCATGGCCTGCACCCGGTCGCGCACGAGCTCGGCGGGACGTCCGGGCGGCAGCAGCTCGGCGGCCGCGTTCAGGCCCGTCAGCGGGGTCCGCAGCTCGTGGGCCACGTCCGCCGTGAACCGCTGTTCCGCTTCGAGCTTGCCCTGCAGCGAGGAGGCCATGGTGTCCAGGGCACGGGAGACTGCGGCCACCTCGTCCTTGTTGCGCGACCTGTCGTCGACCCGGGCGTCCAGGTCTCCGGCGCTGATCCGGCGGGCGACCTGCGCGGTCACGTGCAGGCGCCGGGTGATCCGGGTGACGCCGACCGCCCCGATGAGGAGGGTCACGCCGATGGCCAGGCCGGAGGAGCCGAGGATGGCCCGGTCCAGTTCGGCGATCGTGCGCTCGGCGCCGCGGAAGTCCACGGACACGGCTATCGCCGCACCGTGCTCGGCCGGGCCCGCCGCCCACATCACGGGGCGGCCCCGGGAGGTGCCGACCGCCGTGCCGCGCTTGCCGGCTGCCGCGAGGGCGCGCAGCTCGGGGGGCAGCCCGGCGGGGTCGAGGCCCTCGCCGCGGGGCATCCGCGCACCGTCCTCGTAGGCCTCGATCGTCCGCTCCAGCCGCAGGAGCGCCTTCTCCCGGGCCGTTCCCACGGTCTGGCGGGTCATCGCGCCGTGCACGAGGCAGCCCAGCAGTGCGGCGAGCCCGCAGCACATGAGGGTGATGAAGACCGTGGCCTTCCAGGTCAGGGTCGAGGTCCAGGCGGGCAGACGCGGCTGCGGCCGCCGCCGCGCGCCGCGCTGCGTGTCGTTCATGGCTAGGTCACGGTAATGCGCCCACCCCGGTGCGTGAGCGGCGGGATCCGGCCTGATCCGGCCGGATCCCGCCGCTCACGCCATTCATGCCCGCACGGGAGGGTCGTCCGCTCACGTGCGGGGCGTCCGCGCGTCCGGTCCCGCGCGACGGTTCAGCTCAGGCCGCTGGTGCGTTCGCCGATCCGGTCGCCCTGCGGAGTGCCGGCCCGCTTGAGCTCGGCCTTCGTGTGCAGTCCGCCCTTGACCTTGCTCCGCACCGGACCGTCGAAGCCGTGGCCCGGGGAGCGCGGCGGCCGTGCGCCTTCCTGCGCCCGCTCGATGGCGGCTCGGACGTCCCGCTTCTGCTCTTTGCTCATCCCGTCGTCAACTCCCTCAGGAAGCACCCAATCGGACTACTGGGATCGTATGCACATATGGGTATCGACGCACCCGGACCGGACGGTAAAGAATCCGGGACGGCGACCGGCCCCCGGACCGGCCCGGGCCCCGCCGGACCGGATCAGGGAGCGCCGGGACCACGGACCGGGACGGGCCGCTCCGGCGCCCCCACCGCCTCGTGCACCAGCTCCTCCGGACAGGGCGTGCCCCGCGGCAGCTGGTACTTCGCCGCCACCCGGTACTCCCCCGGCGCCGGCGCCAGCAGCTCCGTCCACACGTCGCCCTCGGCGTCGGGCTGCGCCTTGAACAGGCACCCGGCCGCGTTGTCGAACTCCTTCGGCTCGGACCGGTCCGCCTTCGACGCGGCCGTCTCCTGCGGCGGCGCCACCGGCTTCCCGGCCGCGTCCACCAGCCCCAGCCACGGCGAGTGCGGGATCCGCACCAGGACCCGCCCGGCCTGCTTCACGTCGACGACCAGCCGGTCGGCGCCCGCGCGCACCACGGTCGCGGGGCCCGCCACCAGGTTCGCCGGGTCCTGGACCTTGAACAGCCGCCAGTTCGCGTCGCCCCACACCTGCTGGAGGTACGGCAGCCCGCCGCGCACCAGCTTCGCCTCGTCCTCGCCGCCCGAGTCGGGCTTGTCGGCGGGCAGCACCACGTAGTGCACGGCCCAGCGCTCCAGCCAGGACCGGTAGCTCTCGGCGGTGAGGGTGTCGTCGTAGAAGAGCGGATTGCGCTCCAGGTCCGCCTGCCGGTTCCAGCCGCGCGCGAGGTTCACGTACGAGGGGAAGGCGGAGGACTCGCGGTGGCTGCTGACCGGCACGACCTCGACCCGGCCGCGGTCCGCGCCCGCCTTCTGCAGCTGGTCGACGAGCGGGGCCAGCTCCCGGTTCCAGGCGGCCACCGGGGTGGTGCGGACGATGTCCGTGACGCTGTTGACGGTGATCCAGGTGTTCAGCCCGACCAGCGCGAGCAGCACCCCGTACCAGCGGCGCGTGCGCGGCACCTCGTAGGCGAGTGCCGCGAGCAGGACGGCGCCGCCGAACAGCATCACCATGCGGGTGACGTTCGAGCCGACCTGCGAATCGATCAGCCAGGTCAGGAAGACGCCGAGGGCGTAGACGGCGGCGGCGATCCGGACCGTCTTCCAGCGCTTCGGCACGAGGAAGAGGATCAGCACGGCGAACAGGAACGGCAGCCCGGCAGACCCGATCTTCATCGGCTGGGTCCCGGAGAACGGGAACAGCCAGGCCGACAGGCCCACGACGGCCACCGGCGCCAGCCCGAGGGCGTACGCGCCCGGGCGCCGCCCGCTCAGGAACAGCGCGGCCGCGATCACGCCGAGGAAGAGACCGGCGACGGGGCTCGCGGCGGTCGCGAGGCCGGCCAGCGGCGCCGCCACGGCGGCCTTGGCCCAGCGCCGCTCGGCCCACTTGCGGGGCCAGCAGAACACCGCGGCGACCGCGCCGAGGGCGAAGAGCACACCGAGGCCGAAGGTCACCCGGCCGGAGAGGGCGTTGCAGAAGAGCCCGTACACCCCGGCGAGGGCGGGCCACAGCGGCTCGCGCACGGCACGGCGGCAGCGGGTGAGGATCAGCGCGAGCAGCCCGGCCGACACGGTGCCCGCGATCATCATCGTGGTCCGCACGCCGAGAACGTGCATCAGGTACGGCGAGACCACGCTGTACGAGACGGGGTGCATGCCCCCGTACCAGGCGAGGTTGTAGGCGGAGTCCGGATGGCGGCCGACGAACTCGGCCCAGGCGTCCTGCGCGGCGAGGTCACCGCCGCTGTTGGCGAAGCAGAAGAACCAGACGACGTGCAGGACGGCGGCGACGAGGGTGGAGACGGCCACCGGGTGTCGGCGGCAGCGGCCGAGGAACCCGCCGGACCGGGTGGTCGCGGCGGATTCCGGAGCGGATGCCGGGGAGGGCAGCCGCTGCGGTGCGGAGGAGGGGGCGGCGGGCGCGACGCCGTCGCCGGGCGACGCGATCGTCGCCGGACGCCGGCCCTGCTGCTCGGCGGTGGTCACTGCGCACTCCCCAACCCGTGGATCCGCACCGGCGCACACCTGCGTGCCCCGGGTCCCAAGACGCGGACCGGCGCCCCGGGGTTGCCCGGGGCGCCGGTCCGCGCCGTACCGTCGTCCGGCACCGTCAGCCGACGCGGGTCAGCTTGCTGCCGATGCCCGGCGAGGCCAGGTCGCTCTGCAGCGCGACCGGCACCTTGACCTGGCTGGCACCCTCGCCGACGGTCAGCAGGCCGACCTCGGTCCCGGCCTTCGCCGTCTGCGGCATCGGGCCGCCGCCGTTGCCGAGCTTCACGTCGACGGTCAGCGAGGCCCAGCCGATCGCCTGGACGTCCGCGGTGGCCACGACCGGCGTGCGGCCGCCGAGGCCGTCGTCGACGTAACCCACGACGTCGCCCTTCTTCACCACGGTCGCACCCTCCAGGGACTTCTGGGTGGCGACGAGGAGCTGCTTGCTCGCGGCGAGCACGCTGTCGATGATCGGCGGCTTGTGCTGGCCGAGGACGGCTCCGACGATCAGCTGGTTGGTGTTGCCGATCTTCTTCTGGGCGGCGAAGAGCAGGTTTCCGCCGGCCTTCGTCGTCGTGCCCGTCTTGATGCCGAGGGAGTCGTTGAACGGCACCAGGCCGTTCCAGTTCCGCCACTCCTTGCCCGACGGGTCGACCCACTTGGGCTTCTTCGTGATGTCGAGCAGCGTCTCGATCTCGACGAGCTTGAGCCCCAGCTTCACCTGGTCCTCGGCGGTGCTGACCGTGGTCGCGTCCAGGCCCGAGGGGTCGGTGTAGGTGGTGTTGGTCATGCCGAGTTCCTTGGCGGTGTCGTTCATCTTCTTGACGAACGCCTCCTGGGAACCGGCGTCCCAGCGCGCGAGCAGCCGCGCGATGTTGTTGGCCGACGGGATCATGATGGCGGCGATCGCGTCGTACTCCGAGATCTTGTCGCCCTCCTTGACCGTGTCGAGGGTGGACTCGTTGTTGACGGAGTCGTTCTTCTTGCCCTCGGTCTCGGCCGTCTTGTCGACGTCGATCATCGCGCCCTGCTCACCCTTCTTGATGGGGTGGTCGCGCAGGATGATGTACGCCGTCATCGACTTGGTGACGCTCGCGATCGGCACGGGCTTCTGCTCACCGGACTGGCCGAGCGTGCCGAGCCCGGCGGCCGCCATGTACGCCTGGCCCTCGGAGGGCCAGGGCAGCTGCGGCTTGCCGCCCTCGAAGGTGTACGAGGACTTCGCGGTCATCACCAGGGTCGGCTCGGGCAGCGGGCGCACCAGCTGCACGATGCCCAGGATGATCGCCAGCAGCACGACGAGCGGCGCGTAGATCTTGAACCGCCGGATGGCGGTGCGCAGCGGGCTCGGCGGCGGGGGCGGGTTGTTCGTGAGGTCCGCCAGCATGTCGAGCGGCGGCTTGGGCGGCAGCGGCTGCTGGGTGGTGCGCTCGGTCCGGTCCGCCGCGCGGTCGAACCGCTTCGTGGTGGTCTCGGAGGCCGCGGAGCCGGGCGGGGCCGGCGGGGCGAGCTTCTTGTCGAACCGGAGGCCGGGGCCCGGCGTGGGCGTGGGCGACGGCTTCGGCGTGGAGGCGGGGGCGTCGTCGCCGTCGGTGCGCAGCGGTACGAAGGTGCTGGCCTTCGGCGCCGCGCCCGACTCGGGCTTGGCGGCGTCGGGCTTCGGCGCGTTCGGCTTCACGGCGCGGATGACCGTGGTGCCGGTGTCCTCCGCGGGCCGGGCGGCCGGTGCAGGGCCCGCCTTCGGGGCCCGGAAGACGGCCGTGCGCTCGCTGTCTTCCGACGGCTCGGCGGCGGCCTTGCCGGAACCGGAACCGGAATCCGAAGCGGAATCCGGAGCGGGGGCCTTCGGAGCGCGGAACACCGCGGTGGTGTCGCTGTCGCCCGAGGGCGCCGCGTCCGGCCGGGGCGCACGGAAGACGGCGGTGCGCTCGCTGTCGGCCGGCTCGTCGGCGGTGTCGCCACCGCGGGTCGGCGCATCCGGCTTCGCCGGGGCGGCCTTGGCACCGCCGCCCTTCGTCGCGTCGCCGTCCGCCTTCACCGTGGCCACGCGCGGAACCCGGAACACGGCGGTGCGCTCACTGCCCGCATCGGCAGATCCGGAACCAGAAGCGGAATCTCCACCGGCGTCGGTTTTCCGGTCAGCGTCCGCACCGTCGGCGCGCGCGCCGGAACCGGAGTCCGGGGCGGTGTTCGCCTCGCCGGCGGGCTTCGCGGCGGCGGCCCGCTCAGCGGAACCCCTGTCGGCGCCGGTGTCCCGGGCGGCGTCCGCGTCGTCGGCGGGCTTCGCAGCCGGTCGTCCCGCGGCAGCCGGGACCGGGGCGGAGGCTCGCTCCTCGACCGGGTCGGCAGCGCCGTCGGCGGGCTTCGCAGCGTCGGCGCGCGTACCGGAACCGGAGTCCGGGGCGGGCTTCGCCTGAGGTGTCGGCTCGTCGGCGGTCGGGGGGTGCTCCTCGCGCGCCGGCGCGGGCTCGTCCGTCGTGGCGACCCAGGCCGCCACCGCCTCGCGCAGCGCGTCACGCTGCCCGGCCTCGGTTTCGGCCACGGCTTCGCTCTGGGTCTCGGAGGCGGCCACGGCCTCGGGCTCGTCGTCACCGGCAGCCGCACCAGCGGCAGCGGGCTCGTCGTCGCCGGCCGCCGCGCCAGCGGCCTCGGCTTCGGACGCCGCCCCGGTGTCCCCCGCACGGGCGACACCGCCCTCGGGATCCCGCGGCCGGAACACCGACAGCCTCGGGTCACGTTCCGCGGACGACCGCGCCGCCCCCGGCGCTGCTTCATCTACCGACTTGTCGGGGGACTCGCCCGCCACCGCTCCTCCTCATCGCCGCCACGTTCGGCTGTCCGAATGTCTAACAGTGTCCCGTCTAGGGGGCATCGCCCCCGTGCCAGACGAGAACGACATAGCTGCGGGTTCCCCCACAAAGCGGCCACGCGCTCTCGACAGATGAATGTGAGAGGCGTCACCCTGTCACTCATCCACGCGGGGAGGCATGGATGGGCAGGAGCCGCAGAACAATTCCGGAGGAGCTTCTGCTGCTCGCCTTGGACCCGGCCACGGGTACCACGGCGCAGCCGCAGTCGCTCGACCTCGGCCTGGCCGGGGCACAGCTAGTGGAGCTGGCTCTGGCAGGACGGATAGCCCCTGATGGGGATCGTATCGCCGTGGTGATGCCACGGCCGACAGGAGATCCGACTCTGGACTCCGCACTGGAACTGCTGCGCAGGCGCGGCAGCCCGGTACGGGCCGTCCACTGGATCGGCGGACCCCGGCTGGGGCTCCGTCAGATTTACCTCGCCCATCTGGAGCGCTGCGGCATGGTCCATGCCGTCGCGGGACAGATGTGCGGTGTCCTTCCGACGACTCGCTACCAGGCGACGGACACGGACATCAGCCGGGAGATCCGAGCCCGGCTCGACAGTGCGATCCGCACCGGCGTACCGCCGGACCCGCGGACCGCGGCGCTCGCCGCGCTGGCCCACTCGGTCGGCCTCGGCAAGCACCTGTACCCCGGCAACGAGGGGCGTTCCTCCAGGTCCCGGCTGCGGGACCTGATCCGGCACGACCCGATGGGCGGACTCGTGGCGCACGCCGTGATGGACGTCCAGAACGGTGTGGCCGCGCAGCCACGCCGCGACCGCGCACCGGCACCGCCGGCCGCCCGGGCCACGGCGAGCGGCGTTCCGCTGCAGCCGCGCCGGACGGGTGCGATGGCCCGCGTGGCCGCGCACTGATCCACCCCCGGTGAACGGCCGGGATCCCCCCGGACCCCGGTCCCGTACAGCTCCACCGCAACGCGTCCGAACCGGCATCGCATCGCAACGCATTCGCAATGCCGCCATCGCTCCGAGCACGACCACAGCACCGCCATCGCCGCGTCCGGCGTCCGTGAGGATCCGGTGCGGGAGCCCGCCGGCGCGCGGGGTGTCAGGGCCGGTCCGCCGACCCCCGTCACCTCGCGCGTCTGTGTTTTTCCCTGCCGTTCCCCAGCGGCGCCGCCCGCTTCGGTGGCAGTCTGCTCAGCATCAGACACGCAGAGAGACAGCTGCTGCACGACAGAAGAAGGCGGAGGTGCCGTTCCCGTGGCGTCCAATGTCAATCCCACCGTCCGACGCCGCCGACTCGGGATGGAGCTGCGCAAGCTCCGCGAGGACAAGGGCATGACGGCCGAACAGGTCGCCGAGCGCCCCCTCGTCTCCCAGTCGAAGATCAGCCGGCTGGAGAACGGCCGTCGTTCCATCAGCCAGCGCGACGTCCGCGACCTGTGCGACGTGTACGAGGTCGAGGACCGCAGGCTGATCGACTCCCTCATGCAGATGGCGAAGGACTCCCGCCAGCAGGGCTGGTGGCACGCCTTCGGCGACATCCCGTACAGCGTCTACATCGGCCTGGAGACGGACGCGGCCAGTCTGCGCACCTACGAGCCCCTGGTGATCCCCGGGCTGCTGCAGACCACGGAGTACGCCCAGTCCCTCGTGCGCGGCGCGTGGCCGGAGACCGCCCCGGCCGACGTGGAGAAGCGCGTCCAGGTCCGGATGCACCGCCAGAAGCGGCTCTCCGAGACCGACAACAACAACCCCGACCTCGGTCCGCTGCGCCTGTGGGCGGTGATCGACGAGGCGGCGCTGCGCCGGCGCGTGGGCGACGTCCGGCTGATGACCCGGCAGCTCGAGTACTTGATAAAGCAGTCGGAGCAGCCGCACGTCACCGTGCAGGTGATGCCCTTCGAGCTGGGCGCGCACCCCGGCGTGAACGGCCAGTACGCGATCCTGGAGTTCCCGGACGCGTCGGACTCGACGGTGGTCTACATCGAGGGCGTGACGAGCGACCTCTACCTGGAGAAGGCCAACGACGTCCAGAAGTACAGCGTGATGTACGAGCACCTGCGCGCCCAGGCCCTGGGCGTGGACCAGACCAGGGACTTCATCCAGAACATCATCAGGGAGTATTCCGAATCGGCGGAATAGTCCGGGAATGCCGGGTACGAGCCGTGAAGGGGTCGGAACCGTACACCGTCACCTCCCGGCCACAGAAGGCCTGAATGGAATATGCCACCCGGTCGGGTGAATGCTTCCTTCACCCGTCAGGAGCTGCCGGTAGCGTCGCTCGAGTCGGCCGGAAATGGCCGACGAGCCACCGGAACTACTCGCTCACCGGAGAGAAACATGGCCATTCACCTGGGCTCCAACGACAACTGGGTCAAGTCCTCCTACTCCGCCAACGGCGCCTGCGTCGAGGTCAAATCCCCGGCCGTGGCGGCGATCGCCGTCCGCGACTCCAAGGTCCAGGACGGCCCGTCCCTCACCTTCGCGCCCGGCTCCTGGACCGCCTTCGTCGCCGACGTCACCGAGGGCCGGCCGGGGCGCCTCGTCTGAAGACCGCCCGGCACCCCGCCCTCCGGGGCGGCCGCACCACCGACCGGAGCCCTCTCGACCGACCCGCCGTCTTGGCCGAGGGGGCTCGGCCGTGTCCGCGTGCGAACGGCGGCCGCGGCGGTCAGCGCAGGAGGTCCACGTACCGGTCGGTGCCCGGCACCGTCGGGATGAACGGGGCGACCAGCTCCACCCGCCCCAGCCCCGCCTCCGCGACCTCCGCGTCCAGCCCCCGGAAGCGGTCCCAGCAGGTCCGCGGGTCCTCCTCCAGGAACCACAGCAGCGTGAGCCGGGTGTCGACCCCCTCCACCTGCCTGACGTACGTCATCCGGTCCCCGGGCAGGGGGGTGGGCCGGAAGACCGTCACCATGGCGGCCGGCGAGCCGTGCAGCCGCTTCGGCAGGGCGCGCGAGCGCAGCCACTCCAGCAGCACGGCCCGCTGCTCCGGGCCGTCGGCGTCGACCACCTGCAGCACGAGGCCCGCGTACGGGTGGTCGAGGGCGTGGAAGTCCCGCGGACCGGCGGCGCCGTCGCGGTAGACGGTCGCCTCGTGGTCCTGGAACGCGGTGAAGACGTGGGTGCGCGCCTGGTGGACCCGGCCGTCGCGGCCCAGCCGCTTGTTGATCCCGACGGTCCACTTCATGTGCTCGTCGTAGCGGCCGTCGGTGATCCAGTACGTCGACAGGTAGCAGCCGGTGGTGACGGGCTGGGCCACCGCCGACTTCTCCGGGTAGCGCAGCTCCTGGAGTTCGCGCGTGGCCACCCACCGGCGCCCGGCGTACATCCAGGGCATGGCCATCGCCCCGGCGTAGTAGTGGTCGTCCTCGTACCAGCGGTTGTACGCGTACTCGTGGCCCGGGTGCGGCTCCACCATGGTGATCAGCGCATGGCCGGGGCGGACGCCGTAGGGGCCGACGGCCGCGAGCGCCGCGTAGTCCTCGGCACGGGTGTCCTGCTGCGGGTCCTGCTCTGCTGTCGTCATGGCAACGGTGTAGCTGATGCCACGTCAGATGGGGAGCCCCGGGCGCACCCGAACCGGCCTCAGTGCGAGATGCCGACCTTCAGCAGGACGATGAGCAGCCCGAGGAAGAGGTTGATCACGCCGGCCAGCGCCATCATCCGCCGCGAGGCCCCGGCCCGGCTGGCGGCCACGGTGGCCCATCCGATCTGCCCGACGAGCGCCACGATCAGCGCCAGCCACACCGTCCCGTGCCCGCCCAGGCCGAACCAGGGGCTGACGGCCACGGCGAGGGCCGGCGGGACGGCCGCCTTGATGATGGGACGTTCCTCCTTGGACGTCTCCCGGACGGCCTGCCAGCTCAGCCGCTGCACCATCCGGGCCCCGAACAGCCGCGCGAAGACGTGCGCGGCCCAGAAGACGATGCCGGTGCCGAGGAGCAGCACGATGAGTTCGAGCCGGGGGAACGGGCCGGGTGCACCGGCACCGACCACCACGGACGCGGCGAGCATCGAGCCGTAGACGGCGCCGGAGTAGTCGGCCTCACCGGCCGGGCGGTCCCGGCGGCGCGGTACGGGCGCGGTCACGCGCCCGCGACCCGCAGGGGGTGCCATTCGAGGGTCTTCACCGGGCTCTCCCTTCCGCGCGGGGGCGGGACCACCGATCCAGCCCCATTGTGCCGCCGCCCGCCCTCCCGGGCATCCGCACCGGCCCCGGCCCGGGGGCGTACGGGGCGCAGGGCCGCCGGACGGGGCGGGAGGGCCGGGGGGGCGCCCGGGGCGTCTCCCGGGCACCCGTGCGGCGGCGGTCGCCGGGTGGGCGGCCCCGCCCACCCCCTGCCCCCCCTCTCCGCCTCTTCCCACCGCCGCACCGCTCCCCTAGCCTGACGACCCGTCAGATCCATGCGCCGGGCAGCACCCCGGTACGGACCGCCGCGGAGGACCGCCATGCTGCTGCAAGGGAAGACCGTCATCGTCTCCGGCGTCGGGGCGGGACTCGGCCACCAGGTCGCCGCCGCCGTCGTCCGGGACGGCGGCAACGCCGTTCTCGGCGCACGGACCGAGGCCAATCTCGCCAAGTCCGCCGCCGAGATCGACCCCGACGGACGGCACACCGCCCTCCTCCCGACCGACATCGGCGACGAGCGGCAGTGCGAGGCGCTCGCCGCCCTCGCGCGCGAGCGCTTCGGCCGGATCGACGCCGTCGTGCACGTCGCCGCCTGGGACTCCTACTTCGGGGGCCTGGAGGACGCCGACTTCGGGACCTGGCAGCAGATCATCGACGTCAACCTGCTGGGGACGCTGCGCATGACCCGCGCCTGCCTGCCCGCCCTCAAGGAGAACGGCGGGGCCGTCGTCATCATCGGCACGCAGTCCGCCGTCGCCGCGCCCAACGAGGTGCAGCAGGCCGCCTACGCCGCGTCCAAGGGCGCCCTGACCTCCGCCATGTACTCCATGGCGCGTGAACTCGGCCCCCACCGGATCCGCGTCAACACCGTGCTGCCCGGCTGGATGTGGGGGCCGCCCGTACAGGCCTTCGTCACCTTCACCGCGCACACCGAGGGGGTGCCCGAGGCCGAGGTGTACGCGCGTCTGACCCGGCGGATGGCCCTGCCCGACCTCGCCACCGACGGGGACGTCGCCGACGCCGCCGCCTTCCTCGCCTCCGACCGGGCCCGGGCGATAACCGGCCAGTCCTTGCTGGTCAACGCCGGTGAGCTGATGAGATGAGCCACACCGTCGCCGGCGCGTCGGATCGTATGCTCGCCACATGACCACTCCGAGTGACGCTCCGACCGACAACGCGATGCGCCGCGCACTGCGACGGGCCCGCGACGGCGTCGCGCTCGACGCGACCGAGGCGGCCGTACTCCTCCAGGCGCGCGGCGAGGCCCTGACGGACCTCGCCGCCTCCGCCGCACGCGTCCGGGACGCCGGCCTCGCCGCCGCCGGCCGGCCCGGTGTCATCACGTACTCGCGCAAGGTGTTCATCCCCCTCACCCGTCTCTGTCGGGACAAGTGCCACTACTGCACCTTCGTCACCGTCCCCGGGAAGCTGCGCCGCGACGGCCACGGCATGTACCTCTCGCCGGACGAGGTCCTCGACATCGCGCGCAAGGGCGCGGCGATGGGCTGCAAGGAAGCGCTCTTCACTCTCGGCGACCGTCCCGAGGACCGCTGGCCCGAGGCCCGCGAGTGGCTCGACGCGCACGGCTACGACGACACCCTCGCCTACGTCCGTGCCATGGCCGTCCGGGTCCTGGAGGAGACCGGCCTGCTGCCGCACCTCAACCCCGGCGTCCTGTCCTGGTCCGAGCTCCAGCGCCTCAAGCCCGTCGCCCCGTCCATGGGCATGATGCTGGAGACCACCGCGACCCGCCTGTGGTCCGAGCCCGGCGGCCCGCACCACGGCTCCCCCGACAAGGAACCGGCCGTGCGGCTGCGGGTGCTGGAGGACGCCGGCCGCTCGAACGTCCCCTTCACCACCGGCGTGCTGATCGGCATCGGGGAGACGTACGAGGAGCGCGCCGACGCCCTCTTCGAGCTGCGCCGCGTCCAGCGCAGCTACCACGGCATCCAGGAGGTCATCGTCCAGAACTTCCGCGCCAAGCCGGACACCGCCATGCGCGGCATGCCGGACGCGGAGCTGGAGGAGCTGGCCGCCACCGTCGCCGTGGCCCGGCACATCCTGGGCCCGAGCGCCCGCATCCAGGCCCCGCCGAACCTGGTGGACGCCGAGTACGCCCTGCTCATCGGCGCGGGCATCGACGACTGGGGCGGCGTGTCCCCGCTGACCCCCGACCACGTCAACCCCGAGCGGCCCTGGCCGCACATCGAGGAGCTCGCCGCCCGCACCGCGGCCGCCGGGTTCGAGCTGCGCGAACGCCTCACCATCTACCCGGAGTTCCTGCAGCGCGGCGAGCCCTGGCTGGACCCGCGGCTGCTGCCGCACGTACGGGCGCTGGCCGACGCCGACACGGGCCTGGCGGACGAGTCCGCGACCGTGGAGGGCCGGCCGTGGCAGGAGCCCGACGAGGGCTTCGCCTCCTACGGACGGACCGACCTGCACGCCGCCGTCGACACGGAGGGCCGCACCGGGGACCGGCGCGAGGACTTCGACCACGTCTACGGCGACTGGGAGGCCCTGCGCGAGGCGGCGGCACCGGGCATGGTCCCCGAGCGCATCGACACGGACGTGCGCGCCGCCCTCGCGCAGGCCGCCGACGACCCGGAGCGGCTCACCGACGACCAGGCGCTGGCCCTGCTGCACGCGGACGGGCCGGCCCTGGACGCGCTGTGCCGTGTCGCCGACGACCTGCGCAGGTCGGTGGTCGGCGACGACGTCACGTACATCGTCACGCGGAACATCAACTTCACCAACGTCTGCTACACCGGCTGCCGTTTCTGCGCCTTCGCGCAGCGCCGCACGGACGCCGACGCCTACACCCTCTCCCTCGAGCAGGTCGCCGACCGGGCCGCGCAGGCCTGGGAGGTCGGCGCGGTCGAGGTCTGCATGCAGGGCGGCATCCACCCCGACCTGCCCGGCACCGCGTACTTCGACATCGCGCGGGCGGTCAAGGAGCGTGTCCCGGGCATGCACGTGCACGCCTTCTCCCCGATGGAGGTCGTCAACGGCGCCACCCGCACGGGCATGTCCGTACGGGACTGGCTGACGGCGGCCAAGGAGGCCGGCCTGGACTCGATCCCGGGGACGGCCGCGGAGATCCTGGACGACGAGGTCCGCTGGGTGCTGACCAAGGGCAAGCTCCCGGCAGCGGACTGGATCGACGTGATCACCACCGCGCACGAACTGGGCATCCGCTCCTCGTCCACGATGATGTACGGGCACGTGGACCAGCCCCGGCACTGGCTCGGGCACTTCCGCACGCTGTCCGGGATCCAGCAGCGGACCGGCGGCTTCACCGAGTTCGTGACACTCCCCTTCATCCACACCAACGCCCCGGTGTACCTGGCGGGCATCGCGCGGCCCGGGCCGACGGTCCGCGACAACCGGGCGGTGACGGCGATGGCCCGCCTCCTGCTGCACCCGCACATCACCAACATCCAGACGAGCTGGGTGAAGCTGGGCGCGGAGGGCGCGGCCGAGATGCTCCGGTCCGGGGCCAACGACCTCGGCGGGACGCTGATGGAGGAGACCATCTCGCGGATGGCGGGGTCGGGTTACGGCTCGTACAAGTCCGTCCGGGACCTGGTCGCGATCGCGGAGGCGGCGGGGCGGCCCGCGAAGGCCCGTACGACGCTGTACGGGGAGGTGCCGCAGGAGCGGCAGGACACGGCCCGCGCCTCGGACGGGCACCTGCCTGCCCTGTTGCCCGTGCTGGACTGAGCACGACGGAGGGGGTCCGCGGCCGCCGCCCGGCCCCCCTCCCCCGGTGTCCGTCAGCCGACCAGCAGGTCCTTCCGGAGCTGCTTCAGCTCGCGGGAGTCGATGCCGAGGCCGTCCGGCGGAGACCGTCGGATGAACGAGGTGTGGCCGGTACCGACCGACTCGGAGGCGAGTGGCAAAACGTGCCACCGGCCAGATCGGCGGCCGAAAGCGTTCGCATTCCGGCCGATCTCCGCCCACTTCCGCGCCTCTTGGCGCACCGTTTCCGGATCCGATCGAACATGTCCACTACAGTGCGGATTCCGCGTGCGCGGCAGGTGTGAGCCGGGCGCCGGGCATCGGATGGACGGTTCGGCGGGGGCACGGTGCCGGGGGTGGACGAAGTGATCGGTACGAACGACGACACGGGCGCGGGCCCGACGACGGACCCCGGCGCGGTCACGCGGCCGGCCCGGCCCGCGGGCGACGGCCCGGCAGCATCCCCCGCGGCGGCCGCGGCCGCCGGAGCGCCGCGGCCCGAGGCCCGCACCACGGACCCGGACGGAACCGCGGGCACGGGCGGAACCGCGGGCACCGGCGCAGGCGCAGGCCCCGGCACGAGCCCGGCCCAGGGGCCGAGGACCGACCACGGCGACCGCGGGACCCCCGGGGGCGCGGCCGCGGCGCGGCTGCGCGGCGCCGCCCCGGCCGGGGCACCGCATCCCGCCGCGGCACGGTCCCCGACTCCCGCCGGCGGGATCCGTACCGGCCTGTGGGGCCGTTCCGAGCAGCAGGACTTCCGCAGCCGGATCCGCGGCACCCTCCTCGGGGCCGCCCTCGGGGACGCCCTGGGCGCCCCCCTCGCCGGGCTCTCCCTCGACGCCATCCGCGAGGCGCACGGCCCGGACGGAGCAGCCGGACTCACGCCCTTCCACGGCCGCCGCGGCACCGTCACCGCCGCCACCCAGCTCACCCTGTTCACCGTCGACGGGCTCATACGGGCCCACGTGCGCCGGGACACGGGCGCCTGGCACCCGCCCACCGACATCCACCGCGCCCACCGCCGCTGGTACGCGACCCAGCACGAGTGGGGCCCGGACGAGCGCCGCACGGACAACGGCTGGCTCGCGCGCGAGGAATGGCTCTACGCCCGCCGCGCCCCCGACCGCGCCTGCCTGTCCGGGTTCGCCGAGGACGCCCTCGCCGGGCCGGACCGGCCCCGGAACCCGACGGCCCGCGGGCCGGCCGCCGCCACCCGCTCGGCACCGTTCGGGCTGCTGTTCGGCTGGGAGCCCTCGCTGGTCCTCCAGTTGTCCGTGGAGTGCGCCGCGCAGAGCCACGGACACCCCACCGCGCACCTGTCGGCCGGCGCCTTCGCCGTCATCGTCCACGGCCTGACCCGCGGCGACTCCCTCGACTCCGCCGTCCAGCGCACCCTCGGCCTGCTCGGCGCCCGCCCCGGTCACCAGAGCGTCACCGACGCCCTCCAGCGGGCCCTGTCCGCCGTCGCCCAGGGTCCGCCCGGCCCCGAGGTCGTGCAGTCCCTCGGCGCCGGAACCGGCCCGAAGGGACCGGCCGCACCGCGGCCGGTCGGCACGCCGAAGGCGACGGACGCCCCCGGAGGACCCGACGCGGCCGACGGTGCGGACGGACCGGACGCAGCCGACGCCCTCGCCGTCGCCGTGTACTGCGCCCTGGTCGCCGAGGACCTCGCGCACGGCCTGCGCCTCGCCGTGAACCAGGGCGGCGACTCGGCCGCCGCGGGCGCGCTGTGCGGGGCGCTGCTCGGCGCCCTCCATGGAGAAACGTCCCTGCCGGGCGCCTGGCTCTCCGAACTCGAGGGCCGCGCCGCCCTGCTGGAGATCGCCGACGACTTCGCCCTGGAGATGACGCAGGGCCCGGCGCTGCACGGCCCCGCCGCGCCGTCCTCCGGCTGGGCGGACCGCTACCCGGCGGGCTGACGCCCCCTCAACAATCGTGCGCCCAGCCCGTACCGTGGCGGGTCCCACGTCTCGGAGGTGTCAGCGCCCATGCGGATCGCCACGACCGTCTTCCTCACCGACCGCACCGTCTCCCCCGTCCGCCTGGCCCGCAGTCTGGAGGAGCGCGGCTTCCACGGCCTGTACCTGCCGGAGCACACGCACATCCCGGTCTCCCGCGAGACCGCCGCGCCCATGGGCGGCGAACTCCCCGAGATGTACGGGCGCACCCTCGACCCGTTCGTGGCCCTCGGCCAGGCCGCCGCCGTCACCGAGCGGCTGCGCCTCGGCACCGGCATCACGCTGGTCGCCCAGCACGACCCGATCGGCCTGGCCAAGCAGGTGGCGACGCTGGACCACCTCTCAGGCGGCCGGCTGACCCTCGGCATCGGCTACGGGTGGAACGTGGAGGAGGCCGCCGACCACGGGGTGGAGTGGCGCACCCGGCGGGAGCTGGTGCGCGACCGGATGGCACTGATGCGCGCCCTGTGGGCGCCCGAACCGACCGCCTACGTCGGCGAGTTCTCCTCCGTCCAGGCCAGCAGCGCCCACCCCAAGCCCGCCCAGCAGCCCCGCGAGCTGGCACCCGGCGTCCCGCTGCACGGTCCGCGCACGCTGATCGGCGGGGCGGCCGGCCCGAAGCTGTTCGCGGCGATCGCCGACCACGCCGACGGCTGGCTGCCCATCGGCGGAGGCGGCCTGACCGAGTCCCTCCCCGTGCTGCGCCGGATCTGGGAGACCGCCGGGCGCGACCCCAAGTCCCTCCAGGTGGTCCCGTACGCCGTGCAGCCCAGCCCCGGCAAGATGGCCCACTACGCCGACCTCGGCATCGAGGAGGTCGTCCTGCAGCTCCCGTCCGCGCCGCAGGACGAGGTGCTGCGACACCTGGACGACTTCGCCCGGTACCTGTGACGACACTTCCTAGGGCCGCACCGGGGCCTCGTACCCGTCCTCGTAGGGGAAGAGGGCGAACGGGGCCTCGCGCCGGAAGAAGGTCTCGGCCCGGGTCATGGCCCGCTCGTCGGAGTGCACCTGGCCGGGCTTGGAGCCGTTGCCGAGCAGCACCCCGCCGAAGCGCATCCGCAGGTACGCCGCCGTGTGGTGCAGGGTGGTGACGAGCCCGTCGGCGACGACCTCCTCCTCATGGGCCATGGCCGTGACGCCCCAGAGGGTGCGCCCCGCCATCCGCCGCTTGAAGTCCATGCCGGGCACGCCCAGCCAGCCCGACCAGTAGTCGAGGTAGCGCTTGGCCGGTGCGGAGAGGGAGTACCAGTACAGCGGGGAGGCGATGACGATGTCGGTGGCCTCCAGGGTGATCCGCCGCAGCTCCTCCTCCTGCGCGCCGACGGGCCAGGTCCCGTCGGCGTGGCGGCCGTCCTGGAAGTCGGGCAGGGGGTCCCCGGTCAGGTCCAGCCAGTGCCGGGCGGTGGCGGCGGGCAGGTGACCGGCGGCGGCGCGGGCGAGGGCCTCGGTGTTGCCGTCCGGCCGGGAACTGCCGAGGACGAAGAGGAACGAGCGGCGGGTGTCCGGTCCGGCGGGCTGGTCGGTCGTCATGTCTGCGGCTCCGGTCTCGAGGTCACGTACCCCGCGTGCAACTCCGGCCGCCCGCAGCCCTATTCCGCGCCCGCCCCGCCCCCTTCAGGCGTCCCGGACCACCACGACGGCGACGAGCTCCCCGTCGCGGGCCCGCCCCAGCCACACCGGGTGGACGCCGTCCGAGGCCAGGGCGAAGGCGGCCAGCTCCGCGCCGGACGCGGGCTCGCGAACGCGGACGGCGAAGGCCGGCGGTTCCGCGTCGGGATCCCACTCGGCGAAGTCGCCGTCCTCGAACACCGTGAGGCAGCGCTGCCGGAGCGACTCCCACTCCGCGGCGTCGCCGAAGGCGCCCGTCGCGCCGTCCGTTCCGAAGCCGTACGCCTCGCCCGACCCGAGGTGCCGCGGGTCGTCCCCCGGCCCGAGGGCCATCTCCCAGGTCACCGCCGGGGCCTCGCCGAGACGTACGCGCAGCGCCGTCGACTCCTCCTCCTGCCAGCCGCCGCGCCGTTCGCCGTCCCGGCCGAGGGTGGCCCGCGCCTCGTCCAGCGCGTACTCCCCCGGCGGGACCGGGATGACGATCTCCGGCGGGCCCTCGGCCAGCGGGCAGCCGACGGCGAGCAGCCCGCCGGGCAGGGTCAGGGTGCCCGCCGGCTTCGGCTCCGCGGAGGTCATCGGGCCGCCGTAGGGGCCCTCGCCCAGGGGTGTTCCCGGCCGGAAGCGGGCGCCGATGTCGACCGTGGAGAACACGGGCGAACGCCGCCGGTCCCACGGCACGGGCGCGTCGGGCGTCCCGGCCGTGGCGAGGTGCTCCCGCACCCAGTCGGGCAGGCCGTCCCCGGCCGGCAGGGCGGGCCAGGCCCCGAACGCGGGCCGCGCCGACCACACGTCCTCCCGCGGGACCGTCGCCGCGGCCTCCAGCCAGTCGCCGCGCACGCCCTGCGGCTGGTGGGAGATCCGGGCCCGGCCCTCGGCGGAGATCTCGACGACGGTACGGGGCAGGTCCCGGTCGTCGCCGCTCTCCGGTCCGTCCGCGGGGTCGTCGGGACGGCTGCGGACGATCAGCCGTCGGTTCAGCAGCAGGGTCTCGTCGGACAGCAGGCTCAGGTCGGCCTCGAGGACCGGGCGGCCCAGGCCGTCGTACCCCCACACCTCGACGATGCCGGCCTCCCAGGACACGTACCGGACCACGGACGGCGTCCCGCTTCCCGGCTCCCGGTGCAGCACCACGTACGGCGTTCCGGCGGCGTCCCGCGCGGCGGCCTCCGCCGCGGACAGCTCGGGCCCGGCGGTACGCGACACCGGGTCCCACCCCTGCGCGTACGTCACCTCGACGCCCGTCCCGGAACCCCGATCCATGTGCCACCGCCCCCTCGTCACGATCCTGGGCGCACGATATCGGCCGCCGCCGACAGCGGCGGGGGCCTCCCGGTGTTCCGGGAGGCCCCCGCCCGTTCGGCCACCCCCCTCTTGTCGCTCCCCCCGAAGCAGCGGCACCAGCGGTGGCCCGGCTGGTCAGCCAAGACGATCCTAGGCCGTGGACACCCTCTCAAAGAAGGGTGTTTCCCCAGGTCAACCCCGGTATGGCCGATAACCGCCCACGGCCTGAATGCGCACCCGGCCCGGCCTGGCGCCCGTACCGCACGGCGCCGGGCCGGGCCGGACGTCCAAGCGGAATCCGCGCGCCGGCCCGTGCGGCCGGAACCGGCCACCCCGTGCCGCGACCGCTACCCGGCCGCCGCCCGGAACCGCGCCAGGACCGCCTCCCGGTACGGCGCCGGGCTCACGCTCAGGTCCCCCGCGAAGGACCGGTCCAGCACCCGTGCACCTGCTGTTCGTGGCGGCGGTGGCGGCCCTGATCGGCTTGAGCCTGCTCCTCGTGGTGGCGCGGGTTGCGCAGCCCGAACAGGAAGGTGAGCGGGACTCGGCGCGGGGTCCCTGGGGCTCGTGGGCGAGCAGGGCCTCGTAGAGGGCGTGGGTCTGCGCCCGGTCGCCTCGTAGCCGGGCCGGCCCTCGCGCATCAGCGGCCACTGCACCTCGACGACGGCGTGCGTGTACGCGCCGACGGCCGCGTGCACGCGGCCGTCGGCGGCGGGGAAGGCGTCGGCGCTGCGAACGACGGCGGCGAGTTCGCCGGCCTCGCAGGCGACGATGTTCTGGGCGTTCTCGCGCTGGGTCTACAGGGTGACCACGACGGGTCTTCCGGTCCGGAGCAGCAGCGCCCGCGGGACGGGGTCAGCCGGCCTTGGGGGTCTTCGGCAGTCCGGAGTCGAGGGCCGAGCCGGCTCCGGCGAGGGAGGTGTCCGTGGCCTTGGAGGCCGCACCGACGGCGCCCGCGGTGACCCCGATCGCGGTCTTGGTGTCCTCGACGGTCTGCGCGGGGTGGTCGACGATCTCCAGGACCCGGCCGGCCACGGGGGGCGCCTGGTCGGCGTGGGCGTCGGCGTGGGCGGCGACGGGGGTGAGGGCGAGGGCGGCGCCCCCGGTGAGGACCAGGGAGGCGAGGGTGCGCTTGATGGCAGTCATGCCCGGCCCAACGACCCCACCGCGCCCGGGGTCACCGCCCGGCACGCCGGCGGCCCCGGATCGGGGGGATCGATCCGGGGCCGCGGGGATGACTCGGCGGGTGGCGCGGGACGGGCGGGTCAGTCCTCGACGACCAGGGCCGGGGTGGACTTCGTCAGGACCTCGCCGCGGAAGAAGGCGGGGCTGCGGCGCTCGGTGACGAACATGATCACCAGGCCCAGGGCGAGCAGGCCGACGCCGATGACGAAGACGCTGCCGACCCCGAGGACGGTGGAGCCGGAGCCGTAGGCCGGGTCCCACATGTCGAAGAGGGTCTTGCAGAAGACCGCGGCCAGCAGGACGCCGCCGAGGACCGGGAAGACGCCCTTGAAGAACAGGTCGCGGGCGGAGCGGCGCAGCTCGGCGCGGAAGTACCAGGCGCAGGCGAAGGCCGTCAGGGAGTAGTAGAAGCAGATCATCAGGCCGAGCGCGAAGATCGTGTCGGTGAGGACGTTCTCGCTGACCAGGGTCATGACCGTGTAGAAGAGGCCGGTGGCGGCGCCCGCCATGACGGTGGCGCGGCCCGGGGTCTTGAACTTCGGGTGGACCTTGGCGTAGGAGGGCGGCAGCGCCTCGTACGTCGACATGGCGAGGACCGTCCGGGCCACCGGGATGAAGGTGGTCTGCAGGGAGGCGGCGGCGGAGGCCAGGACGGCGATGAAGAGCAGGATGCCGAGCATCGGGCCCATCACGGGGCCGGCGAGGGCCGCGAAGACGTTGTCGGAGGTCTCCTCGTTGGCGAGGCCGAGGCCCTCGCCGCCGGAGCCGACGGCCATCTGGGCGGCGACGCCGGTGGCCAGGTAGGAGCCGACGAGGACGATCATCGCGATGAGCGAGGCGCGGCCGGGGGTCTTCGTGGAGCCGGTGGTCTCCTCGTTGGTGGCCAGGCAGGCGTCCCAGCCCCAGTACATGAAGATCGAGAGCGAGAGTCCGGCGGTGAAGGCCGCCATGGACTCGACCGCGAAGGGGTTCATCCAGGACCAGGAGAAGTCCAGGCCGGTGTCGAAGGTGCCGGCGGAGGCCTTCTGGAAGGCCATGGCGACGAACAGGGCGAGCACGACGAGCTGGAGGCCGACCAGGGCGTACTGGACGCCCTTGGTGGCGGTCATGCCGCGGTAGCTGATGGCGGTGGCGACCGCGATCAGGGTCAGGCAGGTGGCGATGTGGACGAACTTGTTGTCGTCGAGGGCCGCGATCGACGGGTTGTCCGTGATCTCGCCGGCCAGCAGCCAGAAGTAGGAGGTGGCGACGCCCGCGAGGTTGGAGAGCACGATGATCGTGGCGATCACCAGGCCCCAGCCGCACATCCAGCCGATCCGGGGGCCGAAGGCCTTCACGGTCCACGTGAAGGAGGTGCCGCAGTCCGGCATGGCCTTGTTGAGCTCGCGGTACGCGAAGGCGACCAGGAGCATCGGGAGGAATCCCGCGAGGAAGATCGCCGGCATCTGCAGGCCCACCTCGCCGGCGGTGGAGCCGAGGGTCGAGGTCAGGCAGTAGACGGGGGCGACGGTGGAGATGCCGATGACGGCGCTGCCCACGAGCCCTACGGACCCCTTGCCGAGGCCCTTCCCGCGGACGTCGCCGTCGGCGACGCCGCTTACCGTGTCTCCGGCCCTAGGCCGCACGTCCAGCTGAGTCATGGGTCAGGACGTTAGATGCTGCGTTTTCCACATCTGGAGGTTTGAACTCCGGAAGCGGAAGCCCCGGAACGCCTTGGAATCCTGAGACGCAGACCGTTCACACAGACTTAATACAAGGTTCGCTGAGGCATCCACCCATGGTTCGCGAGGACACATGGAACTCCTTTCACCATACGGAAACCGCAGGCATGTCCGTTTTGGGCGTTTCCAAACTTTCCCTCGTGACTTTGCGGTGACCAGTGGTAACAGCGGCCGCCCCCGCCCGCCACCGCCTGCCGCCCGCCGTTGTCAGTGCCCTCCGCGACACTGGCCCCATGCCCACGGCCGATGAGCTCCTCAGCGCGGAAACCGTCACCACCCTCGCCCGACTGCTCGCCCGCGCGGGCGGGCGGCGCTCGGCGCCCGCCCTGCTCGCCCGCGCCGACGCACTCGACGGGCTCTCCTACAGCGGGCGCGTCACCGCCGTCCGCGACGCCGTCCTCGCCGACCTCCCCGCCGACTGGCCCGGGTTCGAGGCCGTCGTGCGCACGGCCCTCGCCGACGAGGCCTTCCAGGGGTGGATGACCTTCCCCGTGAACGAGGCCGTCGCCGTCCGCGGACTGGAGCCCTTCGAACCCGGGCTGGCGCTCCTGCGCGAGCTCACCCCCCGGCTCACCGCCGAATCCGCGGTCCGGCCCTTCCTGCGCGCCGACCCGGCCCGCGCCCTGGCCGCCGTACGGGAGTGGACGCAGGACCCGGACCCGCACGTGCGCCGGCTCGCCAGCGAGGGCACCCGGCCCCGGCTGCCGTGGGCCCCGCAGCTGCCCGCCTTCGTCGCCGACCCGCGCCCCGCCCTGCCCGTGCTCGACGACCTCTACCGCGACCCGTCCGAGTACGTCCGCCGGTCCGTCTCCAACCACCTCAACGACATCAGCCGCGACCACCCCGAGCTGGCCGTGGAGACCGCCGGCCGCTGGCTGGCGGGCCCGGCCCCCACCACCGACCGCGTCGTCCGCCACGGACTGCGCACCCTGGTCAAGGCCGGCCGGCCCGAGGCCCTGACCCTGCTCGGCCACGCCCCGGACGTCCCCGTCACCGTGCGCGGGCCGGTGGTGACCACCGCGCGGGTCGCCGTCGGGGAGTACCTCGTCTTCGACTACGCGGTCACCAACACCGGCACGCTCCCCGCCGACCTGGTCGTCGACTACGTCGTGCACCACACCAAGGCCAACGGCACCCGCACCCCGAAGGTGTTCAAGCTCGTCACCCGCGCACTGGCCCCCGGCGCGACCCTGACCGGCACCAAGCGGCACTCCTTCAAGCCGATCACCACCCGCCGCTACCACTCCGGCGAGCACCTGGTGCAGCTCCAGGTCAACGGCCGCGTCCGCGGCGAGGCCGCGTTCTCGCTGGACGCCGGATGATCACTACGGCATGCTGCGGGACATGACCCACGGAATCGAGTCCCGCCCCGCCCGGTGAGCGCCCGCGCAGAGCGCCCGGCGCTCACCCCCGGCACCTCACTCCACGACTACGCCGCCTTCCTGCACGGCATCGACCCGGACGGCCGCGTTCCGTCCGGCGGACATCCCCTGCCCGGTGGCCCGCCGCCCGGCCCACTCCGTTCCAGGGAAGTGGAGCGCGTCCTCACCGAGCTGCTCCCTCCCGCCCTCGCCGACCCCGATCCGGCCCGCGCGGCCGCGCGCCTCGACCGGTGCCTGCCCGAACGCGGCATGCACCCCGACGACGTGTACGGACTCGCCGGGCTGCCACTGCCCGACGGGGCCGCGGCCCGCGCACTCGGCCGCAGGCTGCTCCTCACGGCGACGGATCCTGCCGCGCTGGCGGTGGGGATCAGCCTGGTCGGCAAGCTCGGCGGCCCGGAGGACGTGCCGGGCCTGACCACGATCGCCGTGCTGGAGGGCTTCCTCCAGCCCGTCCTCCACACCCTCGCGTCGCTCCGCTGCGACACCGAGGTGCTGATCCGGCTCATCGGCGTCCTCCACCCCGACGACCACGCACGGGTGATCAGCCAGCTGGCCTCCCGCGACGACCCCGCGGCCCGCGACTGGCTGCTGAACCTGCCCGTGGGGCCCCGCACCGGCAGTTCCCAGGCCCGGCACGTCGCCCTCGCGGTCCGCCTCGCCGACCTGCTGGAGGCCGAACACCCCGGTACGGCCGTCCTCGCCCAGGGCGCCCGGCTGCTGAACCGGATGGCTCCGGAGGGCGGGACCGGCTCTCCCGCCGAGATCCTCGCGTACAAGCCGGCCGTCCGCATCTACGAGGCGCTGGTGCGCCGCGCCGACCGGCTCCCGCCCACCCTCGACCACCACGCGATCCTGCTGTCCCTCGCCCTGGACCTCTCCAGCGGCCCGCCCGTCCTCCTCGACTGGCGGCCGGGGCTGCGCGAGGAGCTCCTGGTCCGGCTGGACCGGCTGCTGAGCACCCCGGACTGGGCGGCCGCCCCGGCCGGCGCGCGCACGCACGAGGACCGCTGCCGGGCTGGCTGGATCCGGCGCATGCGCCGGGAGCCCTTCGACCGCACCACACCGGACGGCCTGCGCATCCACGTGGTCGAACGGGACCCGCGGTTCGGCGACGACGTGGAGACCCGCATCCTGCTCGACGGGCGTCCCCTGGTGCCGCGGGTGTTCCCCCAGGGCCGCAGCCCCGCGCCGGAGTTCGTCCTCGGCAGGGACCTGCTGCGTGCGACCCCCGAGGAACGCGAGGTCACCCTGGCGACGGCGTACTGCGCCGAAGGGTGCTGCGGGACGCTGACCGTGACCGTGCGACGCGACGGCGACCACGTCGTGTGGCAGGGGCGCCATCGGGACGACCCCGGACCACGGCTGCCCGAGCACCGCTTCGACGCCGCGGCCTACGACGCCGAGGTCGAACGGGCCCGGACGGACGACACCTGGTGCCGGCCCGCCCGGGGCACCGCCCGGCTCATCGCGGCCGGGCTCCACGAGCGGCCCGGGCTACTGGCCCGCTGGGGCATCCCGCTGAGCTGGTGCGGTACGGCCGGACCGTACGAGGAGACCGTCGTGCTGCGCCTCGCGTTCGGCCCCGGCGTCTCGGGGGCCACGGGCCGCGAGGCCTCCCGGTGGGTCCGGATGGAATGTCGGCTGCCGGACGACGGGCGGCCGCCCGCGCAGCGGGCCGCCGCCGCGCTCGAACGTCTCGCCACCACGGATCCGCGGACGTACGCCCGCTTCCGCGACGGCAACCGGGAGTACGCCGCGTCACTGGGCCTGCGCCTGCCCGGCGACGACTGACGGGACCGGGGCGGCCGCAGGACCCGGCCGCCCCGAAGCCCCCGCCCGGCCCTGACCCCGGCCCTGCCCCTAGCCCGGCCAGACGATCGACTGGATCTCGCTGTAGGCGTGCAGGGCGTACGAGCCGACGTCGCGGCCGACCCCGCTGCGCCGGAAGCCGCCGAACGGGGCCTCCATGTTGCGGCCGATGGTGTTCACCCCGACACCGCCCGCGCGCAGCCGCCGTGCGATGCGGAAGGCGCGCGCCGAGTCCCCGGACCACACGTAGCTCAGCAGGCCGAAGTCGCTGTCGTTGGCCAGCCGGACCGCCTCGTCCTCGTCGCCGTCGAAGGGGACGACCACGACGACCGGGCCGAAGATCTCCTCGCGGACCACCCTCATGTCGTTCGTGCAGTCCACGAGCAGGGTCGGCGCGACGTAGAAGCCCTTGCCGTCCCCGACCACCGGGCGCTCCCCGCCGTACGCGATCCGCGCGCCCTCCTTCTTCCCCAGTTCGACGTACGACTCCACGCGGTCGCGGTGCGCCGCCGAGATCACCGGGCCGACGACCGTGCCGGCCGCCGCCGGGTCGCCGACCTTCATGAAGGCCAGGTAGCCGGTGAGCTTCTCGACCAGCTGCCCGTACACCGACCGGTGCACGATCACCCGGGTCGGGGCGGTGCAGATCTGGCCGGAGTAGAAGGAGAAGGTCGTGCCGATGCCCATCACCGCGGCGTCCAGGTCGGCGTCGTCCATGACGACGGCCGCGCCCTTGCCGCCGAGCTCCATCAGCTGCCGCTTCATCGTGCGGCCGCAGACCTCCGCGATGCGCTGCCCGACGCCCGTGGAGCCGGTGAAGGACACCATGTCCACGTACGGGGAGTCCACGGCGGCCTCGCCGACCTCCACCGACTGCCCGCCGACCACGTTGACGACGCCCGCCGGGACCCCGGCCTCGTGCAGCGCCTGCGCCATCCGGAAGACGGACAGCGGGTCCTGCGGGGCCGGTTTGACGACGACGGTGTTGCCCATGGCGAGGGCGGGGGCGACCTTGCCGGCCGGGTTCGCCCACGGGTTGTTGTAGGAGGTGATGCAGGTGACCACGCCGACGGGCTGGCGGACCTCCAGCGCGCCGAGGATGCCCGCCCGCCCCATCGGGCCGGCCTCGGTGACCTGCGGCGGCAGTCCCTTCTCGACGGGCTCCAACGCGCCCTTGGCGTACCGGCGGAAGCGGGACACGCCCACGCCGACCTGCATGCCGCGGGCGATCCCGGTCGGGGCGCCCGTCTCCGCCTGCGCGAGGGCCGTCCACGGCTCGAACGCGCGCTGCATGATGTCCGCGGCCCGGTCGAGGATCGCCGCCCGGGTCTCGGGCGCCGTGCGCGACCAGCTCTCGAAGGCCTCGGCGGCGGCGCGGGCGGCGTCCGTGACCTGTGCGCGGGAGGCCTCGGGGGCGAGCCCGACGACCGATTCGTCGGCCGGGTTGACCACGTCGTAGTGCCCGCCGGCCGGCTCCACCCACTCGCCGCCGATGTAGAGGGACTGGGCGTTCACCGGGTGCTCACCGTCCTCGTGTCCCGGCCCGACCGCAGCACGGTGCCGGGGACCGCGCCGGTCACCTCGTCGTCGCGGACGGTCTCCACGCCGTTGACCCGTACGGAGACGATGCCGATGGCCCGCGCGTCCAGGCGGGGGCTGTTCCCGGGCAGGTCGTGGACGAGGGTGGCCGGGCCCGCCTCGATGCGTTCGGGGTCGAAGAGGACCAGGTCGGCGTGGTAGCCCTCGGCGAGGCGGCCCCGTTCACGCAGCCCGAACAGCCGGGCCGGGTCGTCGGTGAGCATGCGTACGGCCTGCTCCAGCGGCACCAGCCTGCGGCCGCGCAGGCAGTCGCCGAGGAAGCGGGTCGTGTACGGGGCTCCGCACATCCGGTCCAGGTGGGCGCCTGCGTCGGAGCCGCCGAGCATGACGTCCTCGTGCTGCCAGGTCTCGGCCCGCAGGGCCCAGCTCGCCGGGTCGTTGTCGGTGGGCATCGGCCAGAGCACGGTGCGCAGGTCGTCGTTGGCGCAGATCTCCACCAGGCACTGGAAGGCGTCCTGGCCGCGTTCGGCCGCGATGTCGCCCACGACCCGGCCGGACAGGCCCTCGTTCTCCTTGGTGTAGGTGTCGCCGATGACGTAGCGGTCGAAGTGGGCGAGGCGGCGGAAGACGCCGGCCTCCTTGCTGTCGGCGCGGCGCAGCATCTCGGCGCGTACGTCCGGATCGCGGAGCCTGGCGATCCGTTCGGGGACGGGCAGGCCGAGGACCTCTCCCCAGCCGGGGATGAGGTTGAGCGCGCAGAAGGTGCCGAGCGACATGTTCATGGGGGTGAGGATCGGCATGGTGAGCGCGACGATGCGGCCGCCGGCCTTGCGGGCGCGTTCGCTGGGGATCAGCTGGCGCGGGACCCGTTCGGGGACGGCGGCGTCGATGGTGAGGACGTTCCAGTTCAGGGGCCTTCCGGCGGCGGCGCTCATGTCGACGAAGAGGTCGATCTCCTCGTCGGAGAACTGGTCGAGGCAGCCGGCGACGATCGCTTCGAGCTGGGTGCCCTCGTGTTCGGCGACGGCCTTCGACAGGGCGAGGAGCTCGGCGGGCTTCGCGTGCCGGGAGGCGACGGGGGCGCCGGATCCGTCGGAGTGGGTGGAGGACTGGGTGGTGGACAGGCCCCAGGCGCCGGCGTCCATGGCCTCGTGGAAGAGGTCGAGCATCTGCTGCAGCTGCTCGGGGGTGGGCTGTCCGCCGACGGCGTCCTCGCCCATGACGTGCCGGCGCAGGGCGCAGTGGCCGACCATGAAGCCGGCGTTCACGGCGATCCGGCCCTCCAGGGCGTCGAGGTACTCGCCGAAGGTGGACCAGGTCCAGTCGACGCCCTCCTCCAGGGCTGCCAGCGCCATGCCCTCGACCTTGCTCATCATCCGGCGGGTGTAGTCGGCGTCCTCGGGGCGGGCCGGGTTGAGCGGGGCGAGGGTGAAGCCGCAGTTCCCGCCGGCCACGGTGGTGACGCCGTGGTTCATGGAGGGGGTGGCGTACGGGTCCCAGAAGAGCTGGGCGTCGTAGTGGGTGTGCGGGTCGACGAACCCGGGGGTGAGGACGAGGCCGGTGGCGTCCTCGCTGGTGCGGGCCTCTTCGGTGAGGGTGCCGGGTGCGGCGATCGCCGCGATCCGGCCGTCGCGTATCCCCACGTCTGCGACGCGGGCGGGGGCGCCGGTGCCGTCCACGACGGTCGCGCCCTTGATCAGGTGGTCGAGCATGACGTCCCTTCTGCCGGTGTTCGCGTTGCCGTCCGTCTCGTGGGGCCCCGGCCGGTGGCCGCCCGGCCGGGGCCGGTGTGGGACGGCGGTCCGGGAAGACGCCGTCCCCGTCATTGCGCCCCGCAGGGGTCAGGCGGACTGCCGGAAGCGGGTCGTGCGGTGGACCGGGTCCGTGTCGATCTCCGGGATCACGTGCTCGCCGATCAGCTTGATCGTGGTCATCGTGTCCTCGTAGGAGACGCCGGTCGGCAGGCCGAAGGACAGCTGGTCCGCGCCGGCCTGCTCCCAGCGCTTGCACTGGGCCCTGACCTCGGAGGGGTCGCCGCAGATGAGGAGCTCCTCGGCGATGAGCAGCTCGATGATCTCGGCGTTGTACTCGGGGAGGGTCTCGGGCCACTCGGGGATGGCCTCGGGCCGCGGGAAGGTGTCGTGGTAGCGGAAGACCAGCGACTGGAAGCGGTTCATGTTCGCGTTGACGGCGATCTCCACGGCCTTGTCGTGGGTCTCGGCGCAGATGGCGGTGGAGGTGACCATCACGTTGTCGTTGACGAAGGCGCCGATGGCCTTGGCCTCGCGGATGGCGGTCTTGTACTGGTCGAGGACCCACTCCATGTCGGAGACCTTCTGCACGCTGAAGCCGAGGACGCCGAGGCCCTTCTTCGCGGCCATCGCGTACGAGGACGGCGACCCCGCGGCGTACCACATGGCCGGGTGGGCCTTGCCGTACGGCTTGGGGAAGACCTTGCGCGGCGGCAGCGACCAGTGCTTGCCCTGGAACCCCTCGTACTCCTCCTGGAGGAACATCTTGGGGAACTCGGCGATGGTCTCCTCCCAGATCTCCTTGGTGCCGTTCATGTCCTCGATGCCGGGCAGGAAGCCGAGGATCTCGTGGCTGCCGGCGCCGCGGCCGGTGCCGAACTCGAAGCGGCCCCTGGAGAGGTGGTCGAGCATGGTGACCTTCTCGGCCACCTTGACCGGGTGGTTGACCGGGGCGAGCGGGTTGAAGATGCCGGAGCCGAGGTGGATGCGTTCGGTGGCGTGCGCGAGGTAGCCGAGGAACACCTCGTTCGCCGAGAGGTGCGAGTACTCCTCCAGGAAGTGGTGCTCGGAGGCCCAGGCGTACTTGAAGCCGGACTTGTCGGCCTGGATGACGTACTCGGTCTCCTCGACCAGCGCCTTGTGCTCCGCCTGGGGGTCGACCTTGGACCGCGCCTCAGGCACGTATCCCTGCACGAAGAGCCCGAATTCCAAGGGGGTTCACCGTCCTTTGATTTCTGACGTTCCGTCAGATCCGATGTCCCGACTGTTCCACCGCGGGGGCGCGAGCGTCAATAGCTGACGCCTCATCAGATGCCGCGCCTGACGACCGGCCCGCGGCGCCTACAGGATGCTGACGCCCGCCATCCACCCGCCGTCGATGACGAACGGCTGCCCCGTGATGTAGGAGGAGTCCTCGCAGCTCAGGAACAGCGCCAGCCGGGCGACCTCCTCCGGCCGCCCCACCCGCCCCAGCGGGACCACCCGCCGGTAGAGCGCCGCCATCGCCTCCCCCGCCTCCTCGGTGACGCCCCCCGGTTCCAGCAGTCCGGGGTTGGCCATCGGGGTGTCCACCGCCCCCGGGCACATCGCGTTGACCCGGACCCCCTGGGCCGCCAGCTCCAGGGCGGCCACCCGGGTCAGGCCGAGCACGGCCGCCTTGGTCGCCGCGTACGTGCCGACGTACGCCATGCCGGTCAGGCCGGTGTAGGAGGAGGTGTTGACGATGGTGCCGCCGCCCGCCGCCGCCAGCTCCGGAGCCACCGCCCTGATCCCGAGGAACGTCCCCACCTGGTTGACCTGGACCACCTGTTGGAACTCCTCCAGCGGGGTCGCGGTGAGCTCGTTGAAGCGCAGGATCCCGGCGTTGTTGACCAGCCCGTCGATGTGGCCGAAGGACTCCTTCGCGGCGGCGACCGCGCCCGCCCAGTCCTCCTCCCGGCCCACGTCCATCCGCACGTAGCGGGCCCGGTCCTCGCCGATCTCCTTCGCGACCGCCGCGCCCTGCTCGTCCAGCACGTCCCCGAGGAGCACCTTCGCCCCCTCGGCGGCGAACAGCCGGGCCTCCTGCTCGCCCTGGCCGCGCGCCGCGCCGGTGATGACGACGACCCGCCCGTCCAGCTTGCCCATGCGGTCCTCCTAGAGGTGGGGGGCGACCTCGGCCCCGAAGGCGGTGATCTGGTCGACGAGCTCGGCGCGGTCGCGGCTGCGGAAGCGGACCTGGATCTGGTCCACGCCCAGCGCCGCGTACTCCCGCAGGGACTCGGCCAGCACCTCCGGCTTGCCGGTCAGGGTGCGGCGGCCGGTGTCCCAGCCGGGCTCCCCGACGTACAGGGCCTCGGTGATGGCGCCCACCTCGAAGGGCGCCTCCACCCCGGCCCCGGCGCGCAGCTCCCGGATCCGGGCGATCTGCCCCGGCAGCCGGTCGCGCGGGTCGCCCTGCGGGAGCCAGCCGTCGCCGCGGACCGCGGCCCGGCGGACGGCGGCGGGCGAGGAACCGCCCACCCAGATCGGAACCCGCTCCTGGGCGGGCCGGGGCAGCTGCCCCAGGTCCCGGAACGAGAACAGCTCGCCCTCGAACTCGGGGTACTCCTCCGGCCCGAGGGCGGCCCGCAGCGCGTCCAGCGTCTCGTCGAGCACGGCCCCGCGGCGCGCGAAGTCCACGCCGAGCACCTCGAACTCCTCCTGGACGTGGCCGGCACCCACACCGAGGACCAGCCGGCCCCCGCTGAGGTGGTCGAGGGTGGCGTACTGCTTGGCGCTGACCAGGGGGTGGCGCAGCCCGAGGATCGCGACGTGGCTGAGCAGCCGTACGCGCTCGGTGATCCCGGCGAGGAAGGAGAGGGTGGCGACCGGGTCGTACCAGACGGTGCTCATGGGCCCGGCGAGCCGGCGCGGGATGGCCACGTGGTCGCAGGTGGCCAGATAGCCGAAGCCGGCGGCCTCGGCAGCCCGCGCGACCGCGGCGAGATCGGCGGCGCCGGCCGAGGCCTCCCACGGTTCGGCGTAGAGGGTGCTCTGCGACTGGACCGGGAGCTGCATCCCGTAGACCAGCCGACCTTCCGGAAACACGCGCGTCATGGCGGACCCGCCTCGCCTTCGTCTGCCGATTCGTCCTACCGGTGCCGGGCCATCGTGATACCTGACGCCCCGTCAGACAAGAGGCGGTACCCGATCGCGCAGGACGCACGCCGTTGCGGGTACGGGTGCGTACCCGTACCCTCTTTCTCATGGGAAGGAGCACCCTCATGGCCGACGCGAACATCCGCATCCCCGAAGAAGCCAAGGACAGACTCGCCGCCATAGCCGCGGCCGAAGGGCTGTCGCTGCGCGCCTACCTGGCGCGGCTCGCCGAGACCCTGCTCACCCCGGCCGAGCGCGCCGAGCGGGCGGAGCGGGCCCGCGCGGCACTGAACGCCTGGACGGGCTACGACCCGACCCCGGCCGAGCAGCGTGATCTCGACTGCGAACTCGACCGGCGCCTGGCGGAGGCGAGGAACCGGTGACGGAAACGCACATCGTCCTGGACGAGACGGCCATGCTGGCCGCAGGCCAGGGCAACGTCCTCGCCTCGCGGCTGATCCACCGGGCGCATGCCGAGGCCGGCTGGTTCCTCTACGCGCCCACCTGCGCACTGGTCGAGGCGGACCGGGTCCGGCCCGGCACGGCGGAGCATCTGGCCGCCCTGCCGGGCATCACCATCCTGGACCTGGACCTGCCCGCCGCCCTGGCCGTCGCCGGGCAGGACACCTGGGCCGCTGCACACAGCCGGTACGCGGCACAGCCCACACCCGAGCGGCCCGACGGCGCGGTCGTCGCCACGACCTTCCCGAAGCGCTGGGAGGGCGAACCGGTGCGCGTGCTGGACCTCGGCGACTGAGGGTCAGAAGCCTTCCGGGCCCATGGCGATGACCGGCTTCGCCGACGGGTCGAGGAACTGCAGGAGCGTGCGCATGCCGTCCTTCGGGATGCCGACGCAGCCCTGCGAGGGCCCGTCGTGGTCCACGTGCAGCCAGATGTTGCCGCCCTTCTCCTCGCCCTCCGGCTTGACCGGGTCCAGCGGGGAGTTGCCGGGGCGGCGGTTGAAGTCGATGGCCACGACGTAGTCGAAGGAGCCCTCCAGGGACTCCCCGTTCACCCCGCGACCCGTCGCCACGAAGCCGTCGTCCTCGTCGTACGGGAGCCTGGTGCCCGGCGGCTTCGACAGCAGGCCGCCCGCGTCCGTCAGCGCGAAGACGCCGACCGGCGAGGTCAGGTCCCCGTACGTGCGCTCGAGGGACCAGCCCTTCGCCCCGTTGCGCGCCGGCCAGCTCTGGACCTTGGTCCAGTCGGCCCCGGCCGCCGGCCGGGTGTACAGGGCGGCGGTCGCCTCCGACGAGTCCACCCCCTTGCCCGTGACCAGCACGAGCTGGCGGGACTCCGCCGGGATCCGGGCCCGGGTCTGCTCGCTGATGCCCGTCAGGCCCTGCATGACCGACCGGGGGGTGTCGCGCGCGGCCCGCCCGGCGGCCGCCGGGCGGGAGTCGGCGCGGACCTGCTGCGCCGCGCCCGCCGTTCTGCCCGGGTCCTGGGCCACGCACGCCCAGCCTGCCGCGCAGGTCATCAGTCCGAGGATGGCCGCGAGCGCCGCGCGACGCCCCGGGCGCGTCGCACGGGTCGCACGGGAGATGCGGGATCGGTCCCGACGGTGCTGGCTCATCCAATCGACCGTACAGCAGGAGACGTTCGCAGCCCGGGTGCCCGCGTCGCGCGCGCCCCGACCGCCCCCGGGAGGCGGACACGGACCCCGGGAGGCGGACACGGGCCGCCGGGGCGACCACGGGTACGACCACCGGCCCCGCGTTCGACCCGGCCCCGCCCGCGCCCCGCCCCCGCCCCCGGCCGGCCGAGGGCCCGGCGCGGAGGGTGAAACGGCAGGTGAGGGAGGTGCCGCAAGACCGTCCCCCGGGAGCGATCACGGGCGTACGCTGAACCGATGATGCGAACTCCACGTCACGCGGCGCGCGTTGTCATCCTGTCCCCCACCGGGTCGGTGTTCCTCTTCCGCGAGAACAACGTGGAGGTGGGGATCCACTGGCTGCCACCGGGCGGCGGCATCGATCCCGGCGAGAGCCCGGAGGACTGCGTGCGGCGCGAGCTGCGCGAGGAGACCGGCTGGACCGACCTGGAGCCCGGCCGGCTGCTGTGCACCTGGGAGCACGACTTCACCCACCAGGGGATACCGGTCCGCCAGCACGAGCACATCTACGTCACCACCGGCCCCCACCGGGAACCGGTCCTGGAGGCTCCGGACATCCACTGGCAGTGGCTCCCGGCGGACCGTCTGGCCACCCTCGGCGAACCGCTGTGGCCGCCGCGCCTCCCGGACCTCCTGGCGAACACCCCCGCGGAGCCGGTCCACCTGGGCCTGCTGGCCTGAGCGTGAGCGCGCCCTAGCGTCCGGCGGGGGACGCCGCCTTCGCCCCGGCCGTGGCCTTCGCGAAGAGGGAGGCCGCGTAGTCGCCCAGGACGGTGCTGGTCGAGACGTCGTCGGTGTCGCCGCCCGTGAGGACGCCGATGATCTTCCCGTCGCGGGCGATCCACGCGCTCCCGCTGGTCCCGCCGGGGAAGTCGGCGCAGTCGAAGCGCTGCTGGGTCGCACTCTCGCGGACCGCGACCGCCGTGCAGGTACGGGGGACCTTGCGGTCGGCGGGGTAGCCGGTGACGGTGACCTCCTCGCCGGCCCGGCCGGTGGTGTCGAGGACGGCCGCCCCGGTCACGTCCTCGACGGCCCGGCCCCGGTCGTCGGGGGCGAGCCGGGCGAAGGCGAGGTCGAAGTCGTCGTCGGTGCCCTCGGCCCAGCGGTCGTCCTCGTAGACCTGCTGGATCCTCCACGTGCCGTACGGGGCGACCCCGTTGGCGTAGGCGGGGGCGAACACGGCCGTGCCGTCGCTCTGGTCCCCGTCCATCAGGCAGTGCCCGGCGGTGACGATCAGGTTCCGGCCGGGGCTCTGCACGACCGTGGCGGTGCAGAAGTGGTCGCTGTCCAGGCCGTCGGTGAACAGGGCCCCGGTGAAGGCGGCGGGCCCGCCGGGCGGCGGCGTGACGGCGGGCGGCAGCGTGCTCCCGGGCGCGGCGGAGAGCTGGGGCCTGGCCTCCTGGGCCCGCGGGGACGCCGGGGAGGAGGTCGACGGCTGGGCGGCCTTGGCCCGGACCGGGGCGCTCGCCTCGGGCGGCGGAGCCAGCTCCGCCACCGCGGCGGAGGCCCCGAGGGCCGCCGCAGCACACAGCACCGCCGTCACGACGGTCCGCTTGTCCACCGGCATGATGATCCTTCCGCTGTGCCCTGGCGAAGCATGCCTTGACCGCAGGGGCGGGTGCAAGGCAGTGGAGACCGCCCCCGGGGGCCGTCCCGGACGCACCGGCACCCCTACGGACACGGCAACTCGGCCACCCGAAAAGGTGTTTGGCCGATTGACCTATCATCGCCTCGATTCCCGCCGCCCCACCTCTACCCGGCGCGGGGGAAGCGAATCCCGACGAGAGGTCGACGAGAACTTGCGATTCACAGGCAAGCACCGGATATCCGTCGTCGCCGCAGCGGCCGTGGCCGCCGCCGTGGGGAGCCTGACGCTCTCCGCCACCGCCTTCGGCACCGAGGACACCGGAACCACCCCGGCCGCCGCCACGGCCTCCGCGACGACGGCCGGCGCCGCGGACACCGCGCCGCCCACCGCCGAGGCCCCCGACACGCACGCCGAGGACTCCACCGTCCACGGCAGCGACGGCACGGTCTTCCGGGGCGGGGTCATGTCACTCGACGACCGCGCGGCCGCCCGGCCCGCCGCTCGGTCGGCCGGGGCCGCCGCGGCCCCGGCCGCCGGCGCCGACGCACCCGCACCGCCCCAGGGCGAGGGATGGAAGCTGAGCGGGTCCACCCAGTGGCTCGCGACCGGTTACACGATCAAGTTCTACGACCGGAAGTCGGCGGACTGGCTGGGCCCGTACGTCCAGGCCACCGCCGCCGACCTGCGCCGCATCACGAACCTCCCGGTGACCGTCGACACCAGGCCGGTCGGCTGGGAGTACGTCCGGCCCAAGGGCGAGGTCGTCCTGGGCGTCCTGCACCGTCCGTGCGTACCCCCGGCCGAGGGCGGCACCATGGGCAGCAAGGGCTGGAAGGTCGTCCGCGACGGCTCCGGCACCGCGAACCTGAGCTGCGGCTTCACCAGCTCCTCCGTGCCCTCCACGGTCACCAGCGGCCACGCCTACATCGACGACTCGTTCTTCACCGCGGCCGGCAAGCCGACGGCCGCCATGGGCGAGACGTACATGCGCAACCACGTCAGCCACGAGATCGGGCACACCCTGGGCCTCGCCCACGCCAACCGCAGCCTGACCAAGAGCGACTGCGTGAAGGGCACCGACTCCGGCCAGTTCCCGGTGATGTGCTCGCCGACGTACGCCTACCAGGACAAGCGGGCGGGCACCTACGTCCAGCAGTACGACGTGCAGGGCCTGCGCGTCCTCGCGGCGGGCGCCGGAGCCGTGCTGCCCCCGCAGGGACGGGTCGGCGGGCTCGGCGGCAAGTGCCTGGACGTCAAGGGCGGCAAGGCCGCCAACGGCACGCAGATCCAGCTCTACACGTGCAACGGCAGTGCCGCCCAGTCATGGATCCTGGGCGGGGACGGCACGTTCCGCGCCTTCGGCAAGTGCCTGGACAACGCGCGCAACGCCACCGCCGACGGCAACCGGATCACCCTCCACGACTGCAACGGCACGCCCGCGCAGCGCTGGTCGGTCAACGCCAAGGGGCAGATCGTCCACGTGGCGTCGGGCAAGGTCCTGGACGTGAAGGGCGGCGCGACCGCCAACGGCACGGTCGTCCAGCTCCACACGGCCAACACGAACAAGCGACAGGTCTGGGTCGCCCCGAAGTAGCCGCACCCCGGCGGGCCCGGCGCGCGTAGGGCGATCGCCCGATCCGCCGGGCCCGCCTTAGGGACCACGCTGACGGCATGCGTACACGGATCGCCCGGGAGACCTGGGGCACGGGACGGGTCCTGCGGGACCGCAACGCGGGGCTCTACCTCCTCGGGGTGGTGGTCTCCGGCTTCGGCACCAGCGCGATGTGGCTGGTCTCGGGCGTCTGGGTGAAGTCCCTCACCGGCTCGGACTCCCTCGCCGCGCTGACGGTCTTCGCCCTGTGGGCGCCGCTCCTGGCCGGCCCCGCCCTGGGCGCGCTCGCCGACCGACTGCCGCGGCGGCTCGTGCTCGTCGCCGGGAGCCTGGTGACGGCCGCGCTCCTTCCGCTGCTGCTCCTGGTCGACTCGGCGGAACGGGTGTGGCTGCTCTTCGTCGTCCTGCTCGTCTACGGGACCTGCGGCGTGCTCCAGGACGCGGCGGAGGCGGCCCTGGTCCCGCGGGTCGTGGGCGCCGGGCTGCTCGGCGACTTCAACGGGCTGCGGCTCACGGCCTCCGAGGGCATGAAGCTGCTGGCGCCGCTGGCGGGCGCGGCCCTGTTCGCCCGGTTCGGCGGGGCTCCGGTGGCGCTGCTGGACGCGGTGACGTTCGTCCTGGCAGCGGGCGTATTCGCGGTGCTGCGGATCCCCGGGGACGACCGGCCGGAGCGGGCAGGTGGGGCCGGGGAGACCGGTGGGGCCGGGGAGACCGGCCACGGCTCCGGGGGCTTCGCCGGGGTCCTGGAGGGCGCCCGGCGGCTGTGGGCCTCCCCCGCCCTGCGCCCGCTGGTGGCCGCCGGGGCCGCGGTGATGTTCCTCGCGGGGCTGAACGGCGCCTCGGTGTACGCGGTCGCCGACGACGTGCTGGGGCGCCCGCCCGCCTGGGTCGGGGTGCTGTACGCGGTGCAGGGGGCCGGCTCCGTCCTCAGCGGCCTGGTGGCGGGGGCGCTCCTGCGGCGGATGCCGGTGGCGGTGTTCACGGCGGCCGGGGCGGCGCTGTTCGCGGTGGGCGTGGGCGCCAGGGCGCTGCCGTACGACGCGGCCGGGCTCGCGGGCAGCACGCTGATCGGGTTCGGCCTGCCGTGCGTGCTGATCGCCGTGCTGACGGCCGTGCAGCGCGAGGTCCCCGAGTCCTCGCTGGGCCGCGCGGCCGCCACGGCCAACACCCTGGTGTACGTCCCGAACGCGCTGGCGCTGGCGTTCGGCGCCGGGCTGATGGCCCTCGTCGACGTACGGGCGGTGCTGGCGACCGTGACGGTCGCGGGCGGGGCGGTGGCGCTGCTGCTCGTGGCCGGCCTGCGGCCGCGGCCCGACGGGGCGTGACCCGGCCCGCGACGGGGCCGGACCCGACCCGGCGGCCGTGACCCGGCGGGCCGGCCGCGACGGCGTACGGGTCAGGCCGGGGAGCCGGGGCCGGCCCAGAGTCCGTCCGGGGTGAGGCCGAGGAGGTCGATGGCGTTGCCGCGCACGATGCGGTCCACCACGTCCGGCGCCAGGTGGCCCATCTGGGCCTCGCCGACCTCCCGGGACTTCGGCCAGGTGGAGTCCGAGTGCGGGTAGTCCGTCTCGTAGAGGACGTTGCCCGCGCCGATCGCGTCGAGGTTGCGCAGCCCGAAGGCGTCGTCGAAGAAGCAGCCGAAGACGTGCTCGGCGAAGAGCTCCGAGGGCGGGCGGGTGACCTTGTCGGCGACCCCGCCCCAGGCCCGGTTCTCCTCCCAGACCACGTTCGCGCGTTCGAGGATGTACGGGATCCAGCCGATCTGCCCCTCCGCATACATGATCTTCAGGCCGGGGAAGCGCTCGAACTTGCCGCTCATCAGCCAGTCGACCATCGAGAAGCAGCAGTTGGCGAAGGTGATGGTGGAGCCCACCGCGGGCGGGGCGTCCGCGGAGGTGGACGGCATGCGCGAGGAGGACCCGATGTGCATGGCGATGACCGTGCCGGTCTCGTCGCAGGCCTGGAAGAAGGGGTCCCAGTCGTCGGTGTGGACGGAGGGCAGCCCCAGGTGCGGGGGTATCTCCGAGAAGGCGACCGCGCGCACGCCGCGCGCCGCGTTGCGGCGGACCTCGGCCGCGGCCAGCCGGGCGTCCCAGAGCGGGATCAGGGTGAGGGGGATCAGGCGGCCGGCCGCGTCCGGGCCGCACCACTCCTCCACCATCCAGTCGTTGTAGGCGCGCACGCACAGCAGCCCGAGCTCGCGGTCCTGGGCCTCGGTGAAGGTCTGGCCGCAGAAGCGGGGGAAGGTCGGGAAGCAGAGGGCGGACTGGACGTGGTTGACGTCCATGTCCGCGAGCCGGTCGGGAACCGAGAAGGACCCCGGGCGCATCTGCTCGTAGGTGATGACTTCCAGTTTGATCTCGTCGCGGGCGTACCCCACCGCGGTGTCGAGGCGGGTGAGCGGCCGGTGCAGGTCCTCGTACACCCACCAGTCGCCGATCGGGCCGTCGTCTCCGGGCGCTCCCATGACGGGGGCGAACCTGCCTCCCAGGAAGGTCATTTCCTTCAGGGGGGCGCGGACGACGCGCGGTCCGGTGTCGCGGTACCGGGACGGGAGCCGGTCCCGCCAGACATGGGAGGGCTCCACCGTGTGGTCGTCCACCGAGATGATCTTCGGGAAGGTCTCCATGTCCCATACCGTAGCGCTGATCTGACGAACCGTCAGCTAGTTGGCCTGTGATCGGTCAGGGACGGGCTGACGTGTACGCGCGAGACAGGGCAGACTGACCCTTACACCGACGGAAGGCAGGGGGACGACAGATGGACGGCGTACCGGCCATCCCGCACCCGCGGACCCACCCCGAGGCCCGCGCGGCTTCCGCCGCACCCGAAGCCGGTCCCGCGGCCACCGCCGCGGCCCCCCTCCACCCCGCCGCGGCACCCGGCGCGAAACCCGCCACCTCAACCGGAAGCCGAACCGGAACCGACACGGAACCCGTGGGACCCACCGCCCCCGCCGGGGACGACGGCCCCGGCGGCGGCGAGTCCCGGTTCGCGGTGCTCGGCCCCGTCCGCGCCTGGCGCGGCACCGAGGCCCTCCCCTCCGGCACGCCCCAGCAGCGCGCCCTGCTCGCCGTACTCCTCCTGCGCGACGGCCGCACCGCCACCGCACCCGAACTCATCGACGCCATCTGGGGCGAGGACCCGCCACAGCAGGCCCTCGCCACCATCCGCACGTACGCCTCCCGGCTGCGCAAGGTGGTCAGCCCCGGCCTCCTCGTCACCGAGTCCGGCGGCTACGCCATCCGGCTGCGCTCCGCGGCCACCCTCGACCTCGGCGTCGCCCGCGGCCTCGCCGCGGACGCCGAGGGCGCCCGCGCCGCCGGGGACCGCACCCTGGCCCGGACCCTGCTCTCCCGCGCCCTGGACCTGTGGGAGGGCGAGCCGCTCGCCGGAGTGCCCGGCCCGCACGCCGAGACCGAGCGCACCCGGCTCGCCGAATGGCGCCTCCAGCTGCTGGAGACCCGCCTCGACCTCGACCTGGAGGTCGGCCACCACGCCGAGGCCGTGTCCGAACTGACCGCCCTCACCGCCGCCCACCCGCTGCGCGAACGCCTCCGCGAGCTGCTCATGCTCGCCCTCTACCGCAGCGGCCGGCAGGCCGAGGCCCTCGCCGTCTACGCCGACACCCGGCGCCTCCTCGCCGACGAGCTCGGCGTGGACCCGCGCCCCGAACTGTCCGCACTGCAACAGCGCATCCTGAACGCCGACGCCGACCTCGCCCGCGCGGAGGACCCGGCCCCGGCCGCCGCGACCGCCCCTGTGAGGCCCGCCCAATTGCCCGCGACCGTACCCGACTTCACCGGACGCTCCAGCTTCGTCGCCGAGCTCGGCGCCATCCTGTCCGGCGGCGCGCAGGACCAGGTCATGGCCGTCTCCGCGCTCGCCGGCATCGGCGGCGTCGGCAAGACCACCCTCGCCGTCCACGTCGCCCACGCAGCCCGCCCCCACTTCCCCGACGGCCAGCTCTACGTCGACCTCCAGGGCACCGAGGCCCGCCCCGCCGAGCCGGAGGCCGTCCTCGGCTCCTTCCTGCGCGCCCTCGGCACCCCCGACACCGCCATCCCCGACTCCCCCGCCGACCGGGCCGCGCTCTACCGCTCCACCCTCGACGGCCGCCGCGTCCTGGTCCTCCTCGACAACGCCCGCGACGCCGCCCAGGTCCGCCCGCTGCTGCCCGGCACCGCCGGCTGCGCCGCCCTGGTCACCAGCCGCGTCCGCATGGCCGGACTCGCCGGGGCGCACCTCGTGGACCTCGACGTGATGAGCCCCGACGAGGCCCTCCAGCTCTTCACCCGGATCGTCGGCGAGGAACGCGTGCGCGCCGAACGGCAGGCCGCCCTCGCCGTCGTCGGCGCCTGCGGGTTCCTGCCGCTCGCCATCCGCATCGCCGCCTCCCGGCTCGCCTCCCGCCGCACCTGGACCGTCTCCGTCCTCGCCGCCAAGCTCGCCGACGAACGCCGCCGCCTCGACGAGCTCCAGACCGGAGACCTCGCCGTCAAGGCCACCTTCGAGCTCGGCTACGGCCAGCTGGAGCCCGCCCAGCAGCGCGCGTTCCGCCTCCTCGGGCTCGCCGACGGCCCCGACGTCTCGCTGTCCGCGGCGGCCGCCGTCCTCGACCTGCCCGAGTACGACACCGAGGACCTCCTCGAGGCTTTAGTCGACTGCTCCCTCCTGGAATCCGCCGCTCCCGGCCGCTACCGCTTCCACGACCTCGTACGCCTCTACGCGCGTGCGTGCGCGGAGCGCGACGAACAGCCGCCGAGCAGCCGCGAGGCGGCCCTGGACCGCCTGCTCGACTTCTACCTGTCCACCGCCTCCGGGGTGTACGCCCTGGAACGCCCCGGCGACCGGCTCCCCGCGCACCTGTCCGACACCCACTACCCCGGCCTGGTCTTCGCCGAGCCGCGCGCCGCCCTGGACTGGCTGTACGCCGAGGCCGACCCGCTGCTGGCCTGCGTACGGCAGGCCTCCGTACGCGGCGGCGATTCCCCGAGCCCGGTGCTGCGCCGGGCCGTGGACCTGCTGTGGGCCGCCAAGGACCTGGCCGAGTCGGGCGCCAACTCCAAGCAGTACGAGTCGGCGGCGGTCGCCCTGCGCGACGCCGCCCAGGCGGCGAAGGACCCGTACGCCGAGGGCCGCGCCCGCACCACCCTCACCAACGTCCACCTGGTCGCGGGCCGCTTCACCGAGGCCGACGACGAGGCCCGGGAGGCCACCGCGCTCGCCCGCGAGGCCGGCGACCCGCTGCCCAGCTGCTGGGCGCCCAACGACCGCGGGATCATCGCCCTCTACCAGGCGCGGTACGCGGACGGCGAGCGCTACCTGCGGGAGGCCATCGAGGGCTTCCGCGCCGACGGCAACCACGTCGGCGAGGCGAGCGCCCTGTGCAACCTCTCGCGCATCCACGTGGAGCTGGGCCACCTCTCCAGTGCCATAGACCTCGCCCAGCAGGGCATCGCCATCTACGACCGGATGGGCCTGTCCCTGCGCCTGGCCAACGGCCGCTACGCGCTCGGCATCGCCCTCACCCAGGCCGGCCGGCTCGCCGAGGCCCTGTCGGAGCTCGCCGAGGCCCTGTCGCTGTTCCACGAGAACCGCCAGCCGCTGTGGGAGGGCGTGACCCACTTCCGGCTGGCCGAGGCCCACCTGGCCGCCCGCCGGCCCACGCTCGCGGCCGCGCACGCCGAGCAGGCCATCGCGCTGCGCGGCATCGGCGGGGAGTGGCGGCGGGCGACCGTGCTGACGGTGCTCGGCAAGGCCCTGCGCAGGCTGGGCCAGACGGACCGGGCGCGGGCGTGCTGGCGGGACGCGGAGACCGTCTTCACACAGCTCGACTCGGCCGAACTGGCCGACGTGCAGAACCTCCTGGCCACGGAGATCGCCGCCTGACCTGCGCCGACGCCCGATGAACGGCGCGTTCATCGTTCGTTTATCGCCGAACGGCACGATAGGTGCATCGACCCGGTGCGTCGGGGGACATCCGGGCCGTTTGGAGGACACCCGTTCGGCGGTCATCGGGGGAATCGCCGAACGGGTCCCACCCATCCATCAGGAGAACCGATGACGACGAACGAGAACATCCTGCCGACCGACGGCACCGTGAAGCCGCTCGACAACCACGCCTCGGGCACCGACGTCGAGACCCTGGACAACCACGCTTCGGGCATCGAGATCAAGCCCGTCGACGAGAAGGCCGCGGGCGAGGAGATCCAGACGCTGGACAACCACGCGTCCGGCCCGCGTCCGTAACACCGGCACGACCTACGGGGGGGGATCCACGGGGGAGCCACGGGGGGGCTCGGAGGATCCACCGGGGGAAACACGGGGGAACAACGGGGGAACGGCGGTCGTGGTGGCCCGGAGGGGGAGCCACCGCGACCGCCGCACACGTGTGCCCGGAGCCCGGGAGTCCGGAGTTCGGGAGCCCCTGAGCCCGGGAGTCCGTGGCTCGACCGGCGGGAAGCCCTAGGCTGGTGAGGTGTTCTCCTCCCACGGGCCGAGCGTCCGCGAACTGGCAGTGCAGGGCCTCTCCTCCGTCGAGCGGGGCTACGACCTCCTCGCGCCGAAGTTCGACCACACCCCCTTCCGCACCCCGGACCGGATGCTCGACGCCGTCGAGGAGACCCTCGCGCAGAGCGAGGGCACCTTCGGGGCCGGCCTGGACGTGTGCTGCGGCACCGGCGCCGGCATGGGCATGCTGCGCCGGCTGTGCCGCGACCGGATCACCGGAGTGGACCTGAGCGCGGGCATGCTCGCCGAGGCCGGACGCGCCCACGCCGGCGACGACCGCGTGGAGCTGGTCCGGGCCGACGCCCGGGACCTCCCGCCCGAGCTCACGGGCGGCTACGACCTGGCGGTCAGCTTCGGCGCGTTCGGCCACTTCCTCCCGTCGGAGCGGCCCGCGCTCTTCTCCGGCGTCCACGCGGCGCTGCGCGACGGCGGGGTCTTCGCCTTCCCGATCGGCGCCCCGCTCCCGCCGGGCTCCCCCGTGTGGTGGGCGGTGACCGGCTTCGACGCGGCGATGCGGCTGCGCAACGCGGTGTGGCGCCCGCCGTTCGTCATGTACTACCGCACCTTCCCGCTCGGCGGGGTGCGCCGGGACCTCCGGTCGGCCGGCTTCGCGGTGGAGACGGTCCCGATCCCCCACTTCGGCCGCCGGCCGGACGGCACCCCGCGCTGGCGCCTGGTCCTGGCCCGCCGCTCCTGAGGCCCCGCGGCGGGCGGACCGGGCCCGGGTGCCGGCCGGCGGGCGGACGTGCGGTCCGGCCGGCCGGCGGGCGTCAGCGGGCGCGCAGGGTCCGCTTGAGGATCTTCCCGCTCGCGTTGCGCGGCAGCTCCGTGACGAACTCCACCGCCCGCGGGACCTTGTAGTTGGCCATCTCCCGGCGGGACCAGGCGATCAGGTCGTCGGCCGTGAGCGTGGAGCCGGGGCGGCGGACGGCGTAGGCCTTGCCGACCTCGCCCAGCCGGGGGTCGGGGATGCCGACCACCGCGACGTCGGCGATGTCCGGGTGCAGGCCGAGGAGTTGCTCGATCTCCGCCGGGTAGGCGTTGAAGCCGCCGACGATGAACATGTCCTTGATCCGGTCGGTGATGCGCAGGTTGCCGTCCTCGTCGGTGAAGCCCACGTCGCCCGTGTGCAGCCATCCGCCGGCTCTGATCGCCCCCGCGGTCTCCTCGGGGTCCTCGAAGTAGCCCTGCATGACGTGGTAGCCGCGGACGGCGATCTCCCCGGCCCGGCCCGCGGGCAGGGGCCGCCCGTCCGGGTCCAGGATCGCGATCTCCGTGCCGGGGATGGCCCGGCCCGAGGTCGCGGAGACGACCTCCGCCGGATCGCCCCTGCGGCACATGGTGACGATGCCGCTGGCCTCCGAGAGGCCGTACGCGGTCAGGACGGTGGCGATGCCCAGCTCGCCGCGCAGCCGCTCGACCAGCCGGAGCGGGACCACGGCCGCGCCCGTGACGACCAGGCGCAGGGCCGACAGGTCGTGGTGGCGGCGTTGCGGGTGGTCCAGGAGGGACTGGTGGAGGGTGGGCGGGCCGGGGAGGACGGAGATCCGTTCGGCGGCGATGTTCGCGAGGACGGTGTCCACGTCGAAGACCGGCTGCGGGACCATCGTGGCCCCGCGCATCAGGCAGGCGATGATCCCGGCCTTGTAGCCGAAGGTGTGGAAGAAGGGGTTCACGATCAGGTAGCGGTCGCCCTCGCGCAGTCCGGCGAGCTCGCTCCACACGTCGTAGCAGCGCAGCGTCTGCGCATGGGTGATCACCGCCCCCTTGGGGCTGCCCGTGGTTCCGGAGGTGAAGACGATGTCGGAGGGGGAGTCGGGACGGACGGAGTCGGCGCGCTCGCGGACGGCCCCGGCCGGTACGCCGTCCCCGCCCGCGAGGAACTCCTTCCACGTGCGGAAGGACTCGGGGGCGTCGTCGGCGAGGACGACGACCTGCTCCAGGTGCGGGAGGCCGGGCAGCGGCCCGCTCCCGGGGCCCTCGGACGCGGCCCGGCGCAGGGAGGCGACGTAGGAGGTGCCGAGGAAGGTGCCGGTGACGAAGAGCAGCCGGGCCCGGCTGCGGCCGAGGACGTACGCCGCCTCCGCGCCCTTGAAGCGGGTGTTGAGCGGGACGAGCACCGCTCCGGCCGAGACCGCGCCGAGCGCGGAGACGATCCACTCGAGGCTGTTGGGGGCCCAGACGGCGACCCGGTCGCCCGGTTCCACCCCGGCGGCGAGACAGGCCGCCGCGGCGCGCTCGACGCGGTCGCCGAGCTGCGCGTAGTCGATGCGGACGCGGCCGTCGACGACGGCCTCGCGCCCGGCGTACCGCTGCGCCGCCGACCGGACCAGTCCCGCGACGGTGCCCCACCGCAGGTCACCGCGTACGTCCTCGCCGTCCTCGTCCATGCGTGTCACCTTCCCGCGAACCCAGTAGCTGACTATCCGTCAGATTAGCTGTACCCTTCGCGGCTGTCAGTACTGGTGCACCCGGAGGTGGCGATGGCGGCAACGCTCAAGGACGCTACGGCGATAGTCGGCATCGGGCAGACCCCCTTCGCCAAACGCCTGCCGCAGTCCGAGAAGGAACTGGCCTGCCGGGCGATCCTCGCCGCCCTCGACGACGCCGGCATCGACCCCGGCGAGGTCGACGCCTTCGCCTCCTACACCATGGAGGAGACCGACGAGGTCGAGGTCGCCAAGGCCATCGGTGCCGGCGACGTCACCTTCTTCTCCAAGATCGGCTACGGCGGCGGCGGTTCCTGCGCCACCGTCGGCCACCTCGCCGCCGCCGTCGCCACCGGCCAGGCCGGCGTCGGCGTCGCCTGGCGCTCCCGCAAACGCGGCTCCGGCCCCCGCCCCTGGAAGAACACCGCCGTCCAACTGCCCACCCCCGGCCAGTGGACCCGCCCCTTCGGCCTGCTGCGCCCCGCCGACGAGATCGGCATGCTGGCCCGCCGCTACATGCACGAGTACGGCGCCACCCGCGAGCACCTCTTCAACGTGGCCATGGCCTGCCGCAACCGGGCCAACGAGAACCCCGCCGCGATGATGTACGACCGCCCGCTGACCCGCGAGATGTACATGACCTCCCGCATGATCAGCGACCCGCTCTGCCTCTTCGACAACTGCCTGGAGACCGACGGGGCGCTCGCCTGCGTGATCGTCTCCGCCGAACGCGCCCGCGACTGCCGCCACACGCCCGTCTACGTGCACTCCGTCGCCCAGGGCCTGCCCGCCCAGCACCACGGCATGGTCAACTACTGGAACGACGACCCCCTGTCCGGCCCCGCCTGGACCGCCGCCCGCCACCTGTGGAAACAGGCCGACTTCGGCCCCCAGGACGTCGACGTCGCACAGATCTACGACGCCTTCACCCCGCTCATCCCGCTCTCCCTGGAGGGCTACGGCTTCTGCGGCCGCGGCGAGGGAGCCGCCTTCACCGAGGGGGGCGCCCTGGAACTGGGCGGCCGGCTCCCCCTCAACACCGGTGGCGGCGGCCTCTCCGAGGCCTACGTGCACGGCTTCAACCTGATCAACGAGGGCGTCAAACAGCTGCGCGGCACCTCCACCGCCCAGGTGCCGGACGCCACCACCTGCCTGGTGACGGCCGGCGAAGGAGTCCCCACGTCCGCGATCCTGCTGAGGAGCTGACCGATGACCACCCCATCCGCCGCAGCCGCCGCCGAGACCGCGGACGCCCTGCTCCTGCCCGTCCCCGACGAGGACGGCGCCCCCTTCTGGGAGTACGCCGCCCGCGGCGAACTGCGCGTCCAGGCCTGCGCCGCCTGCGGCAGGCTCCGCTTCCCGCCTCGCCCCTGCTGCCCGCACTGCCGCTCCTTCGACAGCGAGTGGCGCCGCATGAACGGCCGCGGCCGCATCTGGTCCTACGTCCTGCCCCACCCGCCGCTGCTGCCCGCCTACGCCGCGCAGGCCCCGTACAACGTCGTCCTCGTCGAACTCGCCGACGCCCCGCACATCCGGCTCGCCGGGAACCTGGTCGCCTCCGCCGACGCCCCCCTCGACTCGATGGACCCGGCCCGGCTGCGCATCGGCGCCCGCGTCCACGTCACCTTCACCGAGACGGGCGGCATGGCCGTGCCGCGCTGGCTCCTGGAGAAGCCGTGACCCTGCGCGTGGAACGGGACAAGGCGACCGGGGTCGCGGTGGTCACCCTGGACCGGCAGCACCGGCACAACGCCGTCGACCCGGCCACCGCCGCCGCACTGGGCGAGACCTGGCACGAACTCCGGTTCGCCGAGGACGTCCGGGCCGTCGTGCTGACCGGCGCCGGCACCGCCGCCTTCTGCACCGGCATCGACCGCGACACCGAGGTCCCGCAGCCCGCCTCCCCCTACTCCGCCGACGACCCGCTGATCGCGATCGGCCCCAAATCCCGCGACCTGTGGAAGCCGGTGGTCACCGCCGTCAACGGCATGGCCTGCGGCGGCGCCTTCTACCTGCTGGGCGAGTCGGAATTCCTCATCGCCTCCGAGACGGCCACCTTCTTCGACCCGCACACCACCTACGGCATGGTCAGCGCCTACGAGGCCGTGTACATGGCGCAGCGCATGCCCTTCGGCGAGGCGGCCCGGATGTCCCTCATGGGCACGGCCGAACGCCTCTCCGCGCGCCGCGCCCACGAGATCGGCCTCGTCACGGAACTGACCACCCCCGACGGACTGCTCCCGGCGGCCCTGCGGGCGGCGCAGACCCTGGCCGGCTTCCCGACGGAGGCCGTGCAGGGCACCGTACGGGCCCTGTGGTCGGCGAAGCAGGCCGCCCTCCAGCAGGCCCTGGCCCAGGCCCCCGCCCTGATCGCCCTGGGCAACCTGCCGCCGGAGCGCCAGGCGGAGCTGTTCGCCGGCCGCCGCGCGGCGCCGGAGCCCCGCCTGCGCTGACCCGCCCCGTCAGCGGGTCTTGCGGGACTTGCTCGGGCCCGGCTTCGGCGTGCGCGAGGGGCCGTCGTCGTCCGATCCCGGTCCGGTGGTCGGGCCCGGTCCGGCGGTCGGGCCGGAGCCGGCGCTGCGCGTGGCGGCCGGGGCGGAGCTCCGGGTGGTGGGCTCGCCGAGCCGGCAGGTCCTGACCTCGGAGGCGCGCGCGGGATCGTCGAGGGGCACCTCGACCGTGCGGGTCTCGCGCGCCTGGAGGTCCACCCGGACCACCTCGGTCTCGACGGCGGTCCCGGCGGCGCCCTCCCGACGCAGGTCGATCTCGACGGTCGCCCGGCGGTCGAGCCGCGAGGTGAACCGGAGCGTGGTGACCGGGGTGCCGGGGCCGGTGCAGGTGACCACCGTCACGGTGGCCGGAGCGCCGGTCGGGCTCGCCGAGGCGGAGGCGGAGGCGCTGCTGCCGCCACCGCTGCTCTTCTTCTTGCTCTTGGAGCTGGAGCAGCCGCCCCCGCTGCTGCTGCCCTTGCTGCTGCTCTTGCCCTTGCCGCCGCTGCCGCCCGAGGACGACGAGAACCCCGTCAGCGCGAACACCACGGCCACCAGCACCGCCGTGAACCTGATCCGACGACCCACCACCATGTCCCTGACCTCCCCCTAGGACGGACGGCGGGTCACGCTACCAGGGGCCCCGGACACGGCGGCGGCCCCGGCCCCCGGTGGGGGCGGGGCCGACCGGCCGTGCAGGCGGAGGGATCAGGCCTCGACGACGCCGGAAGCGGCGATCTCGACCTTGCCCTTGGGGGCACCGGACTGGGAGCCCAGGGCCTCGATCTGGTCGACGAGCTCCTTGCCCTCGACGACCTCGCCGAAGACGACGTGCTTGCCGTCGAGCCAGGAGGTGACGACGGTGGTGATGAAGAACTGCGAGCCGTTGGTGTTGCGGCCGGCGTTCGCCATCGACAGCAGGTACGGGCGGTCGTGCTTCAGCTGGAAGTTCTCGTCCTCGAACTTCTCGCCGTAGATGGACTTGCCGCCGGTGCCGTTGTGGTTGGTGAAGTCACCGCCCTGCAGCATGAACTGGGGGATGACGCGGTGGAAGCCGGAGCCGGCGTAGCCGTAGCCGTTCTGGCCGGTGGCGAGCTCGCGGAAGTTGCGCGCCGTCTTCGGGACGACCTCGTCGAAGAGGTTGAAGACGATGCGGCCCGCGGGGGCGCCGTTGATGGTGATGTCGAAGTAGACGTTGCTCATGGGGTCCATCCTGTCACTCCCGGTGCGGTGCGCTACCCGGCGGGGCCGGAGCCCCGCCTCCGCGCAGCTCAGCCGCCCGTACGGGTGCCCGTGCCCTTCGCCGCGTCCAGGGCGTACACGCAGCGGTCCTTGCTGCACGCGTACACCACGCCCGCCTCCGCCACCGGGGCCCCCGCGATCTCGCCGCCCGTGGCCAGCTTCCAGCGGAGCTGGCCGCCCGCCGCGTCCAGCGTGTACAGGCAGTGGTCGGCCGAACCGAAGTGCACCCGGCCGTCCGCGACCGCCGGCAGGCCCGTGATCTCGCCGCCCGCCGCGAACCGCCACTTCGGGGTGCCGGTGACCGCGTCCAGGGTGTACAGCGCGCTGCCCGCCCCCAGGTGGACGTTGCCGCCCACCACCAGCACCGGGTCGGAGGACTGCCGCGACTCCGTCGCGATCCGCCACCGGTCCTTGCCGGTGGCCGCGTCCAGGGCGTACACGGTGCCCAGGTAGTCGGCGAGGTAGACGCCGCCACCCGTGACGGCCGCGCCCGGCGCGAAGGCCGGCGGGGCCAGGAAGACCGCGGGGGCCTCGAAGTGCCAGCGCACCCGGCCCGAGGCCCGGTCCACGGAGATCACCCGGGTGCCGGCCGCGACGTACACGTTGCCGTCCGGGGCGGGCGTGACCCGCACCGGGACGTTCCCGCAGGCCGCCGCGTCGCCGATCGGGTACGACCAGGACTCGCGGCCGCTGCGGGCGTCCAGGGCGCGCAGCCGCGCGTCCTGCCACACGTAGACGGTGCCGTCGTGCAGCACGGGGGCCGCCTCGGGCGTCTCGAAGTCGCTCTGCGCGCCCGACAGCTCCCACAGCTTCTGGCCGCCGGAGGCCTCCCAGCCCTGCACCCCGCCGCCGCGCGTGGCGGTGACCACCGTGCCCCGCTCGGCGCGCAGCGCGTACACCCAAGCGTCGGTGGACAGCCGCCAGCGCTCCGAGCCGTCGGAGGCGTCGAGCGCGTACAGGGAGGGTCCGTCGGAGGCGTGGATCCGGCCGTCGGAGACGGCCATGGACCAGGCCACGTCGCGGGTCTTGAACTGCCGGCGGCCGCTCGCCACGTCCAGCGCGTGCACCTCGAAGGAGGTCACGTACAGCAGGTTGCCGGCGACGGTCGGGGTGCCCCACACCTCGTTGGACATGCGGAAGCGCCACGGGCGCCAGCGGCCGCTGTCCGGCGCCGGGCCCTGGCCGGGCACGGACCGGGTCGTGGCGGCGAGGGAGGGCACGGGCGTCGACCCGTCGGGGCGGCGCACCCAGCCCGTCGCCGAATCGCTGGTGGAGGCGTGCGGGGCCGGGGCCGCCGCGGTCGCCCGGGGGCCGGGCCCGATCGGCACCGGGGAGCCGCCCAGCCGCACCGGTTCGCCGGAGGGCGCCGGGGACATCGGCGGGTGGTGGGGGCGCTGCGGCACGGCCTGGCCGGTCCGCGGGTCCACCCAGCCCTCGACGCCGCGCGGGCGCCGGTGCGTGGCGACCTCGGAGGCAGCGGCCCCGGCACCGGGCCCGCCGCGTCCTGCGGAACCGCCGGAACCGGGCGCGGGCACGGAAGCCGCCGGTGTGCGGTTCCCGGCGCGCCGGGCCTCGATCATGGCGACGGCGCGGGACGGCAGCCACGCCGACGCGGTCCCGCTGTCGTCGCCGCCGTCGAAGAGGTGCGGGGCGAGCTGTGCCTGGAGGTCGGCCGGGGTGGGCCGCAGCGTGGCGTCCATCTGCATGCAGGACTCGATCAGCGGGCGGAGCTCCTCGGGAAGCCCCTCCAGGTTCGGCCCTTCGCGCAGCAGCATGAACACCGTCTCCACCGGGTTCGCCCCGTGGTACGGCGGGTGCCCGGTGGCCGCGAAGACGAGGGTCGAGCCGAGGGAGAAGACGTCGCTGGCGCCCTTGACGCTGCGCGAGTCCTTCGCCTGCTCGGGCGACATGTAGGCGGGGGTGCCCACGGCGACGTTCGTCATGGTCAGCCGGGTGTTGGAGACCCCGCTCGCGATGCCGAAGTCGATCACGCGCGGGCCGTCCTCGACCACGAGCACGTTGGACGGCTTCAGGTCGCGGTGGACCAGGCCGGCGCCGTGGATGGACTGCAGGGCCTCGGCGATGCCGGCCGCGAGCCACCGCACGGCCTGGGCGGGCATGGGCCCGCACTCGTTGACGATCTCCTCCAGGGAGGGCGCCGGGACGTACGCGGTGGCCAGCCACGGCACGGCGGCCCGCGGGTCGGCGTCGACCACGGCCGCCGTGTAGAAGCCGGACACGGCCCTGGCCGCCTCGACCTCGCGCGTGAACCGCACGCGGAACAGCTGGTCCTCGGCGAGCTCGGTCCGCACCGTCTTGATCGCGACCCGCCGTCCGGACGCGGACCGCGCGAGATAGACCAGCCCCATGCCGCCGGCGCCGAGCCGTCCCAGCACCTCGAAGGGGCCGATCCGTCTCGGGTCGTGCTGCGTCAGCTGCTCCACCACTCGCCTCCACACCTCCCCGTACGGGCCGCGCACCGGGCCCGCTCCCACCGGCACGGGTCCCTGCCCCGTGCAGCGTCTCGACCCGGGGCGCAGCCCGGGTCGCGCACCCCGATTCTGTCAGGCCCGGGCCCGGTCCGGCCCCGGCACGGCGAGCAGGGCGGTGTGATCTGCCCGGCGAACCGTCGTCGGAGCCCTGCGGAGGCCTAGGGGGTGTCCGCGGTGCGGGGTTCCGACAGGAGCCCGAAGACCGCCCCCTGATTGTCCGCGACGACCGCGATGCGCCCGTAGGGGGTGTCGAAGGGATCCGCGGTGACCCGGCCCCCGAGCCGCTGCACCGTCGCCACGGACCGGTCGCAGTCCGGGACGGCGAAGTAGGCGAGGAAGTGCGCGGGCATGATCTCCGGGAAGGCGTCGGTGATCAGGCTGCGGCCGAGGACGGCGGTGTCCGTGCCGGGCGCGGTGCCCGGCGGGGACCAGATGCGGTATTCGACGCCCGCGTCGTCCTGGTCCTGCGGGACGTAGCCGAAGACCTTGGCGTAGAAGACGTCGACGGCGTCGCGGGCCCGGGTGTAGACCTCGCTCCAGCAGTACGTGAAGGGCTCCTGCTGGGCCTCGAAGCCGTGGTGGGTGCCCGGCTGCCACAGCCCGAAGACGGCCCCGCCGGGGTCGGCGGCCATGGCGGCCGTGCCGTAGGGGCCGACGGGCATCGGGTCCATGACCATCTGGCCGCCCGCGGCGCGGATGCGCTGGGCGCAGGCGTAGGCGTCGTTGGTGTAGAGGTAGACGCCCCAGACGGTGGGCATGCGGCCGTCGGGCTTGGGGGCGAGGGCGGCGACGTTGCGGCCGCGGCTGTAGGCCTGCGTGTAGTGCCCGTAGTCGGCCGCACCGTCGCCGAAGGTCCACCCGAAGAGCTCGCCGTAGAACCGCTTGCCCGCCTCGACGTCCGGAAGCGAGGCGTCCACCCAGCAGGGTGCGCCTTCCACGAATGCGGCCATGGGCCCGGTTCCTTCCGTTCTGCGGGGGTGTGTACCCTCCCACCTCTCTCAGCCATGGTCCGCCCGAAGCCTTGTCCACAGCCTGTTGATAAGACTATTCGGGGGAAACCTTGCGGAACCGGGCACCCCCCTCGGCCGGAGGCGGGGGGTGCGGCGGCGTGCTTCGGCGGGGCTTCCGGGGGGCCTGCGGCGGGGCGGATCGCGGGCCGGGCTGCGGGCAGGATCTCGGGCCGGATGGCGAGCAGGACGGCGGCCCGATCGCGGCCGGATCCCGCGCCCACGGCCGTCGCGGACGGGCTCCCGCCCAGGCCAGGGGGGCCGTAACCCCATTTGCAGGCGGCCGAATAGCGCGCCGATCCCCCCTCGGTAAGCTGACGGCATGACAGGACAAGTACGCACCGTCGACGGGCGTGTCGCCGGCCGGCGCGGCCAGGCGACGCGGCAGAAGCTGCTCGACTGCCTCAGCGAGATGCTCAGCTCCTCGCCGTACCGCGACGTCAAGGTGATCGATGTCGCCCGCAAGGCCGGTACCTCCCCCGCGACCTTCTACCAGTACTTCCCGGACGTCGAAGGCGCCGTCCTGGAGATCGCCGAGCACATGGCGACCGAGGGCGCACAGTTGACCTCGCTCGTCGAGGGCCGCACCTGGGTCGGCAAGTCCGGCTGGGCCGCCGCCGAGGAACTCGTCGAAGGCTTCCTGGACTTCTGGCGCCGCAACGACGCCATCCTGCGCGTGGTCGACCTCGGCGCCGCCGAGGGGGACAAGCGGTTCTACAAGATCCGCATGAAGATCCTGAACTCGGTCACCAACTCCCTCACGGAGTCGATGAAGGAGCTCCAGGCCAAGGGCAAGGTCGACAAGGACGTCAGCCCCGCCGCCATGGCCGGTTCCCTGGTCGCGATGCTGGCCGCGGTCGCCTCGCACCAGAAGGGGTTCCAGACCTGGGGGGTCAAGCAGGCCGAGCTCAAGCCGAACCTGGCCCTGCTCGTCCACCTCGGCATCACGGGCAAGAAGCCCACCCGGTAACGGCGGACCCTCCCCGGGGTCCGCCCCCGCACGGATCAGCGGCGCTCCAGCCGGAAGAGCCGTATCTCCCGCTCGATGCGCGCCTGGTACGTGGCGTACGGCGGCCAGAACCCCAACACCGCCTGCCACGCTGCCGCACGCTCCTCCCCCGACAGCAGCCGGGCCCGTACGGCGATGTCCCTCCCTTGCCAACTCACGTTCGCGTCCGGGTGCTTGAGCAGGTTCCCGGTCCATGCCGGGTGCCCGGGCCGGCCGAAGTTGGATCCGATCAGGATCCAGCTCGTCCCGCCGTTCTCGGGCATGCAGGCGAGCGGGGTGGTGCGCGGCTCGCCGGTCTTCGCACCCTTGGCCGTGAGGATCACGCCCGGCAGCATCTGCGCGCTCAGCAGGACCTTGCCCCGGGTCAGCCGGTGCACGGCCTTGTCCAGGGCGGGGATGACGTGCGGGGCGATCCTGGCGAAGACCATGGTCGAGGAGACCTTCTGCATCAGCCGGACGCCGGGTGCAACACGGGCCATCAGACGGTCACCTTCTCCTGGGCGGACGGGGATGTGGAGGGGGACGTTGGGGTGGACGCGGGTGTCGCCTCTGGTGCGGGTGCGGGTGCGGGTACCGGCGCCGGGGTGGTGGGCGCCGGGGTCCCGGCGGGCTGCGCGAACAGGCCCGCGCGGTCCGCGGCGTGCGCCCGCAACCGGTGGACCGGTCCGAAGAGCAGCTCGTCCGCCGCCGCCCGCTTGAAGTAGAGGTGCGCGTCGTGCTCCCACGTGAAGCCGATGCCGCCGTGCAGCTGGATCGCCTCGCCCGAGGTCACCCGCAGCGCCTCCAGCGCCTGGGCCAGCGCCAGAGCGCCCTGCTCGGGGTCCCAGGCCGCGTAGTAGACCGCCGACCGGGCCGCCTGCACCCGTACGTACAGATCGGCCAGCCGGTGCTTGACCGCCTGGAAGGACCCGATCGCCCGGCCGAACTGCTCGCGCCGGCGGACGTACTCCACCGTGCGGGCGAGCGCGTGGTCCGCCGCGCCGACCGCCTCGGCCGCGAGCGCGGCGGCGGCGGTGCGCCCGGTGGCGGCGAGGGCTCCGAGGACGTCGGCGTCCTCGTCGCCGAGCAGTTCCGCGGGGACGTCGCGCAGCTGGACCACGGACTGCGGCCGGGTCTCGTCGAGGACCGCCTGCCGGGTCCGTACGAGGCCGGGCGCGTCCTCGCGCACGAGGAAGAGCAGGGTGCGGGAGCGCGCGAAGCCGCCCGCGTGCGCGGCGACGAGCAGCAGGGAGGCGCTGTGCCCGTCGAGCACCTGGGGGACCTCCCCGTACAGGCGCCACCCGCCGCCCGCCGCCTCCGCCCGGGCCTGCACCCCACCGGCCCGGCCGCCGCCGGCCCACTGGCCCGAGGGGTCTTCGCCGGTCAGCGCCAGCGCCGTCGCCAGGGCCGGGCCGGGGACGGCGAGGGCCGCGGTCTGCCCGCCCGACGCGAGCGGCGCCAGCAGCGCGGAGCGCTGGGGCCCGGTGCCGAGGGCCGCGATCAGGGGCGCGCAGAGCACGGCGGTCGCCAGCAGCGGCGAGGGCAGCAGCGCCCGCCCTGTCTCCTCGCAGGCCAGCACGAGATCGGCGGCGCCGCAGCCGACCCCGCCGTACTCCTCGGCGACGGCGAGGCCGGGCAGCCCGAGCTGCCGGGCGAGCCGCTGCCACAGCTCGCCGTCGTACCCGGCGGCGGTACGGACGGCGGCCTTGACCTCATCGGCACCGCAGCGCTTGCCCAGGATCTCGCGCAGGGTACGGCGTATCTCGTCCTGCTCCGCAGTGAAGGCGGCATCCATCGTCGGGCTCCTCCCCGTATCTGACGGGGCGTCATGCTAGGGCGGGCGGCGGCAGATGCCCAGGGGTGGAGGCCGATCCAGTCTGGTATCTGACGTGCCGTCAGATGTAGGGTCGTCGTATGCCTGGACCCCTGAGCGGCTCCGCGTCCACCTCCTCCTCCGTGTCTGCGACTGCGACTGCGGCTGCGGCTGCGGCCTCGTCTGCGTGTGCGCCTGCGGCCGCGTCCACGTCTGCGTCTGCGTCTGCGTCTGCGTCTGCGGCCACCTTCGCGTCCGCCTCCACCGGTGCCGGTTCCCCACCGCGCCGACGGGTCGCCGTCGTCGGCGTCGCCCTCTCGGACTGCGGCCGGGTGGACGGCCCCACCCCCTACGCCCTGCACGCGCAGGCCGCCCGCCGCGCCCTGGCCGACTCCGGCCTGGACCGCTCCGTCATCGACGGCTTCGCCTCGGCCGGCCTCGGCACCCTCGCACCGGTCGAGGTGGCCGAGTACCTGGGGCTGCGCCCCACCTGGGTCGACTCCACCTCCGTGGGCGGATCCACCTGGGAGGTCATGGCCGCGCACGCGGCGGACGCCATAGCCTCCGGACAAGCCAACGCCGTCCTGCTGGTCTACGGATCGACGGCCCGCGCCGACATCAAGGCCCGGCGCCGCACGTCGAACCTCTCCTTCGGGGCGCGGGGACCGCTCCAGTTCGAGGTCCCGTACGGCCACACGCTGATCTCCAAGTACGCCATGGCCGCCCGCCGGCACATGCACCAGTACGGAACCACCCTGGAGCAGCTCGCCTCCGTCGCCGTGCAGGCCCGGGCCAACGCGGCGACCAACCCCGACGCGATGTTCCGCGACCCGATCACCGTCGAGGACGTCCTCTCCGGCGAGATGATCGCCGACCCCTTCACGAAGCTGCACTGCTGCATCCGCTCGGACGGCGGCTGCGCGGTGCTGCTGGCCGCGGAGGACTACGTACCCGACACGGCCAAGGCCCCCGTGTGGGTCCTCGGGTCGGGGACCGCCGTCTCCCACACCACGATGTCGGAGTGGGAGGACTTCACGGTGTCGCCGGCAGCGGTCTCCGGCCGCATCGCCTTCGAGCGGGCCGGGCTCACCCCGGCCGACGTGGACCTCTGCGAGATCTACGACGCCTTCACCTACATGACCCTGGTGACCCTGGAGGACCTCGGCTTCTGCGCGAAGGGCGAGGGCGGCGCCTTCGTCGAGAAGGGCCGCCTCCTGCGCGAGGGGGAACTGCCCGTGAACACCGACGGCGGCGGTCTCTCGGCCTGCCACCCGGGCATGCGTGGCCTCTTCCTCCTCGTGGAGGCCGTCCGCCAACTCCGCGGCGAGGCGGGCCCGGGCCAGGTCACCAAACCCGACGGCACACTCCCCCAGGTCGCCCTGACGTCGGGCACGGGAGGCTGGTTCTGCTCCTCGGGCACGGTGATTCTGGGACGGGGGTAGGGGGCGGGGGCCGCAGGGGCGGCATCAGGGCTGTCCTGGGGGTTTCCCGTCAGTCCCCTCGCCCCGCCGAAGCCCCCGCTACTTCCCGCCCGCCAGCGTGTGGGCCACGAGGGCGTTCGCGTGGCCGTGGCCCAGCCCGTGTTCCGTCTTCAGCCAGGCGACCAGTTCCATGTGCTTCGTCAGCGGCGACGAGCGGATCAGGTCCTGCCATTCTCCGATCGGCCGGCCGTACTTCTTCTCGATGGAAGGGAAGTAGCTGGCGGGGCCCTTGACCTGCTCGGACATGGTGCGTCTCCTCCTGGCGGCTGTGCTGCTGGTGCGTCTGAGACGAAGACCGCCCGCGATACGGAAACTCATCGGTCACGGCAAGACCTTCTCGACAGGCCCCAGCCCCCCTCCCCCACCCCCATGGTGTTCGATGGCCGCATGAGCAGCAGCGAGACCACCGCGAGCGGGCCCGGCGACGACGCAGCCGGTGACGCCTTCCACTCCACCCTGCACTCCCTCCGCGTCTGGGACTCCCCCTTGCCCGGCTTCGACACGGAGGCGGCGCCCGCCGAGCCCGTGGCGCTGTTCCGGGAGTGGCTCGTCCACGCCGCGCGGGCCGGCCAGGCCGAGCCGCACACGATGAGCCTGGCGACGGTGGACGGTGAGGGCCGGCCCGACGTACGGACGTTGATGCTGCACGACGCCGACGCACGCGGCTGGCACTTCGCCTCGCACGTCACGAGCGCCAAGGGCGTGCAGCTGGCGGCGCACCCCGAGGCGGCGCTCGGCTTCTACTGGCCGTCCGTGGGCCGGCAGGTCCGGATCAGGGGCCGGGTCACGGCCTGCGGTCCCGAGGAGAGCCGGGCGGACCTGGCGGTCCGCTCCCGGGGTGCGCTGGCGGCCGCCCTCACGGGGCGGCAGAGCGAGGTGCTGGGCTCCGTGGAGGAGTTGGTGCGCGTCTCGGCCGCGGCCTGGGAGCGGGCGGGTGCCGAGCCGGACGCTCCGGCCCCGACGTGGACGCGGTACGTGCTGGACGCCACGGAGGTGGAGTTCTTCCAGGGCGATGCCGCCCGTCGGCACATCCGCCTCCGCTACCGCCGGACCGACCTCGACCCCGCCACCTGGGTACGCGAGCTGCTCTGGCCGTAGCCGGAGCCCCGGGCGGCCGGGGCCGGCCCGGTCCGCAAGGGCGGGGCCTGCCTCAGGCCTCCCCGTCCGGCGCGGGCGTGAAGACCGCGACCCGCACCCCGTCCGCCGCCTCGCGGAAGGTGACCCGCAGGGCCATGCCGATGCACAGTGCGGCGCTCGGGCAGTCGACCACCTCGGTCATCATCCGCGGGCCTTCGGCGAGGTCCACGACGGCCGCCGTGTACGGGACGCGGGTGCCGAAGGGCGGCAGGTCGTTGCGGTGGACGACGGACCACGTGTAGAGGGTGGCGCGGCCGCTCGCAGGCTCCCAGGCGACCCGGTCCTCGTCGGCCCAGCAGAACGGGCAGAACTCGCGCGGGTAGTGGTGCGCCCGCCCGCAGTCGGCACACCTGCGCAGCAGGAGTCGGCCCTCGGCGGCCGCGTCCCAGTAGGGCCGGGTGAAGTCGTCGATCTCCGGGAGGTCGTACCGCGCGCCGCTCACGGGAACAGTCCGATCACCGCGTCCAGGGACCAGGTCTGCCAGGACATGGCGAGGAGGGCGACGAACGAGATGAGCGCCATCATGGCGTTCTGGCCCTGTTCGGCCCAGTCGTGGATCATCAGCACGAGGTAGAGCAGGTTGAGCAGCAGTCCGCCGATCAGGGCGACCGGGGTCAGGAAGCCGAACACCAGGCCGAGCCCGATGGCGAGTTCCGCGTAGACGACGATGTACGCCATCGCCTTCGGGCGGGGCGCGACGACCCGTTCGAAGCCGCCCTTGACGAAGGTCCAGCGGTGCTTGGCGGCGACGTCGGCGGCCCACGCGATGCCGGTTCCGCGTTCGAACCAGCCCTTCTTGTCCTTGTGTCGCCAGCTCTCCAGCCACCACAGGCCGAGGCCTATTCGGAGCACGGCGAGCCATTCGGCCCCACTGAGCCAGACGGTCTGCATCCCTCACCCACTCAATAGATCTGACGGTACGTCAGTTCAGCGGATCCGCAGCGATCCCGCAAGGCCCCGGCCCGCCCCACCCCGGGGCCCGCCGACGCACGCGCCCCCGCCCCCGCCCTCACCCCGCCGCGAAGAGCCGTCCGTAGTGCACGACGCCGGACGTCGGCGCGCCCGCGGCGCGCAGCGCGGACCAGAGCAGGGCCTGGTTCGCCGTGAGGACGGGCCGACCGAGGGTGGCCTCCAGCGCTTCGACGGCGCCGACCGAGCGGAAGCCGTTGCCGCCGATGACGACCGCCTCGGCCTCGTCGGGCACGCGCGGGACCACCCACTCGTACAGGTCGCCCGGCCGGACGAGGTCCCGACCGTCCCGGCCGTCCCGGCCGTCCGGCAGACCACACGGGGCGGCGTACGGGACCTCGAAGCCGGCGTCCTCGTAGTAGCCGCGCCCGAGGTCGCTCAGCGTCCCGTCGAACCAGGGCGGATCGACCAGGCAGATCCGGCCGACGCCCAGGACCCTCAGCGCCTCGACGGTGGCCAGGCAGCTGGTGACCACCGGCAGGCCGTGGGCGCGCTCGCCCAGCCGGGCCACCATGTGCGCCTCGGCGCGCCCGCCGATGACGTACGCGGAGCTGGTGAAGGCGTAGGCGATCACCGAGACCGGTGCGGCCGCCAGGAGTTCGACGGCGTCGTCCACCCCGGGCGGCTCGGCGAAGGCCCGTACGGAGGCGAGCGCGACGGTGGGGTCCTCGCCGCCTCCCCTGACGACCGCACCACCCCGCCGCATCGCGGCGAACGGCACCCGGGCGGCGTGCAGACCCACCCCGGGCGGGGCCATGGCGCGCAGCTCCGACTCGGGGCCGACATCGGCGTGCGGGGTGAGGACACCGAGGCGGACGTGGACGTCCCACCCGTCGGAATGCCACATCGCGGATTCCTCTCCGGAGGGGGCGGAATGCCCCACTCTGACAGGTTTCACCCCGTCACGAGACCGAGCCGCGCCGCCACGAGCCCACGAGGCCGACCCGCACCGAGCACAGCGGGACGCACCGCACCACGGCACCGCAGGACACATCACAGGACCCACCCCGGGACCCGACACCGCACAGGGCCCACCCGCACCGTGATCGATCCGCAATCGATTCCCCGCCCGACCGAGACCCATCAACCCAGCGTGGCGATACGATCACACCTCATGCCCGGAGTCCCCACAGCACCCGACATGACCACCCAGCCTCGCCCCGTGTACGTCATCGGGGCCGGCCCAGGCGGCCTCGCCGCGGCCGCCGCGCTGCGCGCCCGCGGGATCCGCGCCGTGGTCGTCGAGAAGTCAGACGCCGTCGGCTCGTCCTGGCGGCGCCACTACGACCGGCTGCACCTGCACACCACGCGCCGACTCTCCGCCCTCCCCGGGCTGGCCATGCCGCGCCGCTTCGGGCGCTGGGTCTCCCGCGACAACGTCGTGCGCTACCTGGAGAAGTACGCCGAGTTCCACGAGCTGGAGCTCGTCACCGGCGTCGAGGTCACGCGTGTCGACCGCGCGCCCGAGGGCGAGCCCGGCTGGGTGCTGCACGCCTCCGGCGGGCGGGTGCTGACCGCCGGGGCCGTCGTCGTCGCCACCGGCTTCAACCACACGCCCAGGCTGCCCGACTGGCCGGGCCGGGAGACGTACACGGGCCGGCTGCTGCACGCCGCGGAGTACCGCTCCCCCCGGCCGTACGAGGGCCAGGACGTACTGGTGGTCGGCGTCGGCAACACGGGCGCCGAGATAGCCGTCGACCTCGTCGAGGGCGGCGCGGCGCGGGTGCGCCTCGCCGTGCGCACCGCTCCGCACATCATGCGCCGCTCCACCGCGGGCTGGCCGGCCCAGCGCAGCGGCATCCTCGTACGCCGGCTCCCCGTACGGCTCGTCGACCGGCTGGGGTCGTTCGTGGCGCGGGCGTCCGTGCCGGACCTGACGGCGTACGGGCTTCCGCGCCCCACGACCGGCCTGTACAGCCGCGTCAAGGAGGGGGCGATCCCGGTGCAGGACGTCGGCCTCGTCGACGCGGTGCGCGCGGGGAAGGTGGAGCCGGTGGCGGCGGTGGAGTCCTTCGACGGGGCCGAGGTGGTGCTGTCGGACGGTTCCCGGATCACCCCGGACGCGGTGGTCGCGGCGACCGGGTACCGGCGGGCCCTGGAAGACCTGGTCGGCCACCTCGACGTGCTCGACGAGCGCGGCAGGCCCGTGGTGCACGGCGCCCGCACCCCCGCCCGGGCGCCCGGCCTGTTCTTCACCGGCTTCAGCAACCCGATCAGCGGGATGTTCCGCGAGATGGCCCTGGACGCGGAGAAGATCGCCCGGGTCATGCCCCGCCACCTGGGCTCCCGCAAGCCGGCGCGCACCCGCACGCGCCGCCGCCGCGCCGAGCCCGGTTCGGCCACGGGCCTCCCGCCGGTGGCCCCCCTCGCCTAGACAACGCCGCCCGCTCGGTCCGGGGGACGCCAGGCCGGCCCGTAGAGGTGCCGGGCCCGGTCGAGGTCGACCGGGCCGTCCTCCTCGGCGGGCAGGTGCAGGAAGAACTCCACCTGCCACGCCTGCGTGGCCGCCGCCTGGCGGCTGGTGGTGGCCACCCAGGGCGGGTAGACGCGGAAGGCACGCTTCCCGCCGCGGCCGTCCTCGGACACGATGCCGCGCCGGCGGAGTGCGGCGACGGGGAACACGAACTGGCCGCAGTGGAGCCCGTCGCGGCTGCCGATGACGAACAGGTCGACGGGGTCGGCGACGTCGAAGGGCTGGATGGGGCCGCCCGGGGAGCGCTTCCACACGGTCACGAACTGTCCGGCCTTGGTGGGCGTGGTCCTGGCCGCGCGGAACCGGACCGCCCGGCCGTCCAGGGTGAAGGTGTGGGCCGCGTACTCGGCACTCTCGGCTTCGGGGACGGGCCGCGAGCAGGAGAATCCGCACGGGTCGTAGACGAGCGCCTTCGCCGCGCGGAGGTCGCCGTGCACCGGGGCGGTGTCCGACCACGGCTCGGACGTGACGGGGCCGGACGCCACGGGGCCGGACGTGACGGGGTCGGGAGGGAAGGGGAGGCTCCGGCTCTCGGTCATCCACCCACCCTGCCACGCAGGTCCGACACCCCCCGCCGCCGCAGGCACGGCCGCCGCCACCGCCGTCGCCCCCACCCCCGTCAAGGCCACGGCCACGGCCGAAATCGCGCTCTGGACCGCCTCCGCGGACATCTGTCACCGTTCACCACACCACCTCCACCAGCTTTCCCGCGCGGGCCTGTTCCTGACGGCGCGTCAGTTCAGTAATCTGACTGCACGTCAGTTATTGAGTTCCATAGAGGTTCATCGAGCAGGAGCGGGCGGAACGATGCTTGGATCTACTCACGGCACCCTCACCACCGACTTCCGCGCACGGGTCGAGGCCTGCGGGGAGACCCCCAGGACGGCCGTCCACTCGTCGGCGGCCCCCTCGGCCGACGACGCGGTCCCCGTGGACGTCAGCGGACGGCCGCTGCAGGCCGACGTGCCCGACCTCGACCGCTTCTTCCGGCCCGAATCCGTGGCCGTCGTCGGGGCCTCCGACGCCGACGGCCGGCCCAACGCCGGCATCACCCGCCGCCTGATCGCCTGGGCGGAACGCGTCGGAGCCCGGATCCACCCCGTGCACCCCACCCGTCCCACCGTCTTCGGCCGGACCTGCTACGCGTCCGTCGCCGACCTGCCCGAGCAGGTGGACCTCGCCGTCCTCCTCGTCGCCGATCCGCTGCCCGTCATCGAGGAACTCGCCGAGACCAAGGTCCGGTTCGCCGTCGCCTTCGCCTCCGGCTTCGCCGAGACCGGGGACGAGGGAGCCGCCGCCCAGAAGCGGCTCGCGGCCGCCGTCCGCCGCTCCGGCCTGCGCCTGCTGGGGCCCAACACCAACCTCAACGCCTTCGAGGAGTTCCGCGAGGACCTCGACGGCCCGGCGATCGCGCTGATCACCCAGTCCGGCCACCAGGGCCGTCCGGTCCACACCCTCCAGGAGCTGGGCATCCGCCTCTCCCACTGGGCGCCCACCGGCAACGAGGCCGATCTGGAGGCCTCCGACTTCATCTCCTACTTCGCCGAACGGCCCGAGGTCGGTTCCATCGCCTGCTACCTGGAAGGCCTCAAGGACGGCCGGTCCTTCCTGCTGGCCGCCGACCGGGCCGCCCGCAACGGCGTCCCCGTCGTCGCCGTCAAGGTGGGCCGCACCGAGACCGGCGCGCGCATGGCCGCCTCCCACACCGGCAAGCTGACCGGGGCGGACAGCGTCGTCGACGCCGCCATGCGCCAGTTCGGCGTCATCCGCGTCGACGGCCTGGACGAGCTCCAGGACACCGCCGCGCTCCTCGCCCGGGCCCGCACGCCGCAGGCCGACGGCGTGGTCGTGTACTCCATCTCCGGCGGCACCGGCGCCCACTTCTCCGACCTGGCCTCGGAGGCGGGCCTGCACCTGCCGACCCTGTCGCAGGCCAAGCAGGACGAACTGCACCAGTGGATACCGGAGTACCTGAACGTCGCCAACCCCGTCGACAACGGCGGCCACCCCGTCGGCGACTGGCGCGGCCGGAAGATCATCGACGCGATCCTCGCCGACCCGTCGGTGGGCGTGCTCATCTGTCCGATCACGGGCCCCTTCCCGCCCATGAGCGACCGGCTCGCGCAGGACCTCGTGGACGCCGCCGAGCGGACCGACAAGCTCGTCTGCGTCATCTGGGGTTCCCCCGTCGGCACCGAGGACGCCTACCGCACCACCCTCCTCGGCTCCTCCCGCGTCGCGACCTTCCGTACGTTCGGCAACTGCATCACCGCCGTCCGCGCCTACCTCGGCCACCACCGCTTCACCGCCCGCTACCGCTCCCCCTTCGAGGACGCCCCGCGCACGCCCTCGCCCTCGTACCGCAAGGCGCAGGCGCTCATGCGGCCCGGCCAGCAGCTCAGCGAACACGCCGCGAAGCAGCTGCTGCGCGCCTACGGGATACGGGTCCCCCGCGAGCAGCTGGTGACCAGCGCGGCGGCGGCGGTCCGCGCCGCCGGCCTGGTCGGGTACCCGGTGGTGATGAAGGCCTCGGGGCCGCAGCTGGGCCACAAGACGGAGCTGGGGCTGGTGAAGATCGGCCTGACCTCGGCGAGCCAGATCCGCGACGCCTACCGCGAACTCACCGACATCGCCCGCTACGAGAACGTCCCGCTCGACGGCATCCTCGTCTGCCAGATGGTCGAACGCGGTGTGGAGATGGTCGTCGGGGTCACCCAGGACGACCTGTTCGGGCCGACCGTGACGGTCGGGCTGGGCGGTGTCCTCGTCGAGGTCCTGCACGACGCGGCGGTGCGCGTCCCGCCGTTCGGCGAGGACCAGGCCCGCGCGATGCTGCGGGAACTGCGCGGCCACGCCCTCCTGGAGGGCGTACGGGGGGCGCCCCCGGCCGACGTGGACGCCCTGGTGGAGGTCGTCCTGCGGATCCAGCGGATGGCCCTGGAGCTCGGCGACGAGCTGTCCGAGCTGGACATCAACCCGCTGATGGTCCTGCCCCGCGGCCAGGGCGCGGTGGCCCTGGACGCCCTCGCGATCTGCCGCTGACGCCCCGCCCGCCGCCCGAGCCCGCGCCCTCGAACACCGGGCGGGCCGGATCCCCCGGCCGTCCCCACCCCTGAACGGGAGTCCCCCGCATGGCCAGCGCCCCAGAGGACGAGGTCCTCCACCGCACCGAGAACGGCGTCTCCTGGATCACCCTCAACCGCCCGGAGGCGATGAACGCCGTCACCCCGGCCCAGCGCGAACGCGTCATCGCCCTGCTCGCCGAAGCCTCCGCCGACCCCGCCGTCCGGGCGGTGGTCCTCACCGCCACCGGCAAGGGCTTCTGCGCGGGCGCCGACCTGCGCGGAGGCACCGGCACTGCCCCCGGCCCCGGTCCCGCCGGGGACCGGGTCGCCGGGGACCGGGTCGCCGGGGACGTGGCCCGGATGATCCGCCTGGGCGCGCAGCGCCTGATCACCGCGGTCCTCGACTGCGAGAAGCCGGTCGTCGCCGCCGTCAACGGGACGGCCGCCGGCATCGGTGCGCACCTGGCCCTCGCCTGCGACCTGGTCATCGCCGCCGAAGGGGCCCGGTTCATCGAGGTGTTCGTGCGCCGCGGCCTGGTCCCGGACGGCGGGGGCGCGTACCTGCTGCCCCGCCTGCTCGGGCCGCAGAAGGCGAAGGAGCTGATGTTCTTCGGCGACGCCGTCCCGGCGGCGGAGGCCGAGCGGCTGGGCCTGGTCAACCGGGTGGTTCCGGCCGAGGAGCTCCGGGCGGCCGCCCGGGAGTGGGCCGAGCGGCTCGCCCAGGGCCCGACCCGGGCCCTGGCCCTGACGAAGCAGCTGGTCAACGCCTCCCTGGACGGCGACCGGGCGGTCGCACTGGCCGCCGAGGCCACCGCCCAGGAGATCAACATGACCACGGCCGACGCGAACGAGGGGGTGGCGAGCTTCGTGGAGCGCCGCACGCCCAAGTACCTGGGCCGCTGAGCGGTTCCGGCGAGGCGGTCACCCCGAAGCGGGCGGCTCCGTCCGCGGGTCGGGCTTGAGCAGCGCGAACACCGCGCCGAAGGGGTCCGCCAGCCAGCCGATCCGCCCGACCTCGGGGACGTCGGCGGCCGGCATGAGGACGGTCCCGCCGTGCTGCTCGGCCCGGGCGATCGTCGCGTCGACGTCGCTCACGTGGAAGTAGGGGACCCAGCGGGCGTCCTCGCCGCCCGCCGGGCCGCCCGCGCCGTCGCCGAGCGGGGCGACCCCGCCGAAGGAGGCGTCCTCCTGGTCGCCGTCCGCGGTGCTGAGGACCCGGTAAGTCATCCCCGGGGTCTGCATCTCGGCGTACCGCCATCCGAACAGCTCGGCGTAGAAGGCGATGTCCGCGATCGGGTCGGGCACGTGGAGTTCCGACCACACCAGGGAGTTCTCCACGGAGGCGACCTCGATCCCGGCGGTGTGCCCGGGCTGCCAGCAGGCGAACTCGGCGCCCTGCGGGTCGGTGAACTGCGCCAGCATCCCCTCCCCCATGACGTCCATGGGCTCCGTGCGCACCGTCCCGCCGCCGTCCCGGACGGCGGCGGCGGTGGCGTGGATGTCGGGGGTCATGAAGTGGTGCATCCAGGCCGACCGGGCGCCGTCCTCGGTGAGCGGTCCGAGTGCCGCGACGGTCTTGCCGTCCCGCCGGAAGAAGCCGTACCCGCCGGCCTCGGGCCCGGCGGAGGCGAACTCCCAGCCGAAGACGGCGCCGTAGAACGAGGCGGCCGCCGCGGTGTCGGGGCTCCCGAGGTCGAGCCAGTTGGGTGATCCGGTGCGGAAGTCGGTGCCGAGCATGGGCCCTCCGGGGCGGACGGGGTACGGGTCGCTGCCACCTTGCCGAGCCGCCGCCCCCGCCCGGGGGTACGGGGCCGCCACCACCGCCGGTTTCACCCGTGCGGGGGCCGCCGCGGCCGCAGGCCGTGCGCCCCGGGACTCACCGCGGCGAGGGGGAGGTCCGGCGCAGGAGGCGGATCTCGGCGGCGTCCGGGTCGCCGGCCGTCAGGAAGAGTTCCGGGTGGGTCTCCGTGCCGGCCACCTGCCAGGTGCCCGCCCCGTCCCGGCAGTCCGGTACGTCGATCTGCACACCGGCCCGCGTTCCCGACGACGGGTGCTCCGCCCGCTCCTTCCAGGTGCCCGAGCCGGTGCACAGCACCGCCGACGCTCCGCTGCGCCCCACCACCACCCGCTCGGCCTCGGCCCGGCCGTCCTCGCCCAGCCGGATCACCCCGTCGTCGCCGTCGCCGCGCCAGGTGCCGACGTACTGGGCGCGTTCCAGGGCGGGCGGCCGGTACCCACCGAGCGCGCCGGCATCCCCCAGGACGACGGCGGCGGCCGCGCCGACGAGGACGAGGGCGGCGGTGGCGACGCTCGTCCCGGCCACCACCTTCCCGGGGCGGGTCCCCCGGCGGATCGCCAGGTACGCGACCAGCAGGGGCGGCACCGTGCTGCCGGCCACCCATGCGAACGCCTCCGGCCAGGAGGCTCCCGCACAGCGCAGCAGCGCGGCGCAGCCGGCCGCCACCGAGAGCGGTCCGGCCGCGGCGGCGATCCACCGGCCCGTCCCGGGCCGGGCGGGGCCGAGGACGAGACCGAGGAGGGGCCGGGTGAGCACCATGGAGTGCAGGAAGCCCAGGCACAGGAGGACCACGGGGGCGGCGACGCACAGGAAGAGGAGGCCCACGAGGGCTCCGGCTCCCCAGCCGCCCTGGCCGTAGCGGTCGCCGGAGTCGGGCAGGGTGATCCAGAGGGTCAGCCCGACGAGCATCTCGCCGACGAACACCGCCTCTGCGCCGGGTGCCAGGGCCCACCACGAGGGCAGCTGCCGCTCCGGGCCGTATGCCATCCACCCCATGGAGGAACCCACCCCGACTTGAACACGTTCAATCGCTATGGGCCGGACCTTACACCCTCCCCCGGACCCGCCCCACGGGAGCCCGCACCACCCCGCATCGGACCCGCGCCGCCCTTCCCATCTGACGATCCGTCAGCTTCAATCGACGGTGTGATGGGACACGCAGGGATGGCGGCCACCGTCGTCCGATACCTCAGGTCAGCCGGCTCCCCCACCGCCGCACCGGCGGAACACGGACCCGGATCCGTCGACGCCCTGCCGCGCCCCGACCTGCGCGCCGTCGGCGACGACGAGCGCGCGCCGGTCGCTCCCGCCGAGTTCCGGGCGGTGCTCGGGAACTTCGCCAGCGGGGTCACCGTCATCACCGCACCGCCCGACGAGGACGAGGCCGCACCGGCGGGCTTCGCCTGCCAGTCCTTCGCCTCGCTCTCCCTGGACCCGCCGCTGGTCACCTTCATGGTGGCCCGTACGTCGACCACCTGGCCGCGGATCGCCCGCGCCGGGGTGTTCTGCGTCAACATCCTCGGGGCCGAACAGGGCGAGCTGTGCCGGTCCTTCGCCGTCAGCGGCGCCGACAAGTTCGCGGGGGTGACCCACACCCCGGCCCCCGTCACGGGATCACCGCAGCTCGACGCCGTGCCCGCGTGGATCGACTGCCGGATCCACGCCGTCCACACCGGCGGGGACCACCTCATCGTCGTCGGCCGGGTCATGGCCATGGGAGCGGCCGGAGAGGGCTCGCCCCTGCTCTTCCACAAGGGCCGCTTCGGCCGCCTCGCCGACTGACCGCGCCCGCCCGGCCCCCCGCCCCGGTCCCCCGGCCCCCGGGCGCGGGCCGGGGGACCGGGGCGGGGGGCCGGGGGCCTGGGAGCCGTTCCCGTTCAGAAGGTGAGCACCCCGCGCGCCACCCGCCCGTGGTGGGCGTCGTCCACGGCCTTCGCGAAGTCCTCGACCGGGTAGACCTCCGTCACCAGCTCGTCCAGCAGCAGCTTCCCCTGCCGGTAGAGCTCGGCGTACAGGGCGATGTCCCGCTGCGGACGGGAGGACCCGTACCGGCAGCCCATGATCGTCTTGTCCAGGTACATGGACGACACGAGGAACGACGCCTCCTCCCGGAACCCGGGCACGCCCAGCAGGACGGCCTGACCGCGCCGGTCCAGGAGGTCGACGGCCTGCCGGATCAGCCGGACATTGCCGACGCACTCGAAGGCGTGGTCGGCGCCCGTCGGCAGGATCTCCTTCACCGCCGCCGAGGAGTCCGCCACCGCCGAGGCGTCGATGAAGTGCGTGGCCCCGAACTGCCGGGCCACCGCCTCCTTCGCCGGGTTCGCGTCCACCGCGACGATCGTGGTGGCCCCCGCGATCCGGGCCCCCTGGAGCACGTTCAGCCCGATCCCCCCGGTGCCGATGACGACCACCGTCTCGCCGCGGTCGACGCGGGCCCGGTTCAGCACCGCGCCCACCCCCGTGAGCACCCCGCAGCCGATCAGCGCCGCCGACGTGAGCGGGATGTCGGACGGGATCCGCACCGCCTGGACCGCCTTGACGACGGTGCGCTCGGCGAAGGCCGAGTTGGAGGCGAACTGGTGGAGCGGCTCCCCGCCGCGGGAGAAGGGCCGCCCCGGCCTCCCGATGGCCTTGCGGCACATCGTCGGCCGGCCCCGGTCGCAGTCGGCGCAGGCCCCGCAGTTGGCGAGCGTGGACAGCGACACGTGGTCGCCCGGCGCGACGTGCACCACCCCCGGGCCCACCGCCTCCACCACACCCGCACCCTCGTGCCCGAGCACCACCGGCGGCGGGAACGGGATCGTCCCGTCCAGCACCGACAGGTCGCTGTGGCACAGCCCGGCCGCGCGGATCGCGACCAGCACCTCTCCCGGACCGGGGTCCCGGATCTCCAGGTCGTCGACCACCCGGGCCTGCTTGCCGTCGAACACGACGCCTCTCACCTGGACTCCTTAGGCAGGCCGAGCACACGCTCGGCGATGATGTTGCGCTGGATCTCGTCCGAACCGCCGTAGATCGTGTCCGCACGGGTGAACAGGAAGAGGCGCTGTTCCTCGTCGAGCCCGAGCTCGTAGGGCAGCTCAGGCGCCCACGGCCCGATGCCCGCGGCCGCCGCCGCACCCCGGACCTCCACCGCCAGCTCCCCGAGCCGCCGGTGCCAGCCGCCCCACAGCAGCTTGGCCACGCTCGGGGCACCCGGATCGCCCGCGGCGCCCAGCGTCCGCAGGGCGTTCCAGCGCATGGTCCGCAGCTCCGCCCACTGCCGTACGAGGCGGTCGCGCAGCACCGGATCGGCCCGCCCCGAGGACGCGTACCGGCGCAGGACCCGGTCCAGTTCGGCGGCGAACCCGATCTGCTGGACCAGGGTCGAGACGCCTCGCTCCAGGGCGAGCAGGCCCATGGCCACCGTCCAGCCGCGGCCCTCGCCGCCGACGACCTCCGCCGCGACCGCCCCGTCGAAGAACACCTCGTTGAACTCCGAGGTCCCCGACAGCTGCCGGATCGGCCGCACCTCCACCCGGCCGGGCTGGTCCATCCGTACGAGCAGGAAGGACAGCCCGCGGTGCCGCAGGGACCCGGGCTCGGTACGGGCCAGCACGAAGCACCAGTCGGCATCCGCTGCGAGGGAGGTCCAGATCTTCTGCCCGGTGACGCGGAAGAGCCCGTCGGCCGGATCGCGCACGGCCGCCGTACGGATGCCCGCGAGGTCGGACCCGGCACCCGGCTCGCTGTACCCCTGGCACCACAGCTCCTCGCCGCGCGCGACGGCGGGCAGGAAGCGCTCGCGCTGCTCCCGGCTGCCGTACGCGATCAGGGTGGGCGCGAGGAGGTTCTCCCCGATGTGGCCGACCCGGCCGGGGGCGCGCAGCGCCGCGTACTCCTCCGCCCACACCACCTGGCCGGTGAGGGAGAGCCGGCGCTGCCCGTAGGCACCCTCGGGTGCCTCCCAGCCCTGCCCGATCCAGCCGCCGCGGCCGAGTTCGCGCTCCCAGGCCCGGCGGGCGGCGACCGCCTCGTGCTCGCTGCCCGGTCCGCCGAGGCCGCGGACGTGCGCGTAGGGGCCCGCGAGGTGCTCGGTCAGCCACGCCCTGGCGCGGCCGCGCAGCTCCTCGTCCTCGGCCCCGAAGCCGAAGTCCACGCCGTCGCCCCCTACGCGTTGGGGCGGTCCTTGGCGGCCGCCGCCCTGGCCATGGCCTCCAGCTGCGCCAGCATCGGCATGGGGTCGGTGCCGACCGTCCCCGGCAGGAAGTCGGCGATCTTCTCGGGGGTCCAGGACCCCTCGGCGTAGCCGGCGCGCAGTTCGCGCGGCTGGGCCCATACGGCGATCTTCGGTCCGGCGATCGTGTAGACCTGCCCGGTGATCCGCTCGCCGCCGACGGCGACCGCCTTGTCGGAGAGCAGGTAGGTGACCAGCGCGGCGACGTCCTCGGGCTCGCCGATCTCCTTGAGTTCCATGGGGACGCCCGCGGACATCCGGGTGCGGGCGACGGGTGCGACGGCGTTGGCGGTGACCCCGTACTTGGCCAGGCCGAGGGCGGCGGAGCGGACGAGGGAGATGATCCCGCCCTTGGCGGCGCTGTAGTTGGCCTGGGCGACGGAACCCTGGTGGTTGCCGCTGGTGAAGCCGATGAGGGTGCCGGAGCCCTGGCGGCGCATGACGGCGGAGGCGGCGCGGAAGACGGTGAAGGTGCCCTTGAGGTGGGTGGCGACGACCGGGTCCCATTCGTCCTCGGACATGTTGAAGAGCATGCGTTCGCGCAGGATGCCGGCGACGCAGACGACCCCGTCGAGGCGCCCGTACCGGGTGAGCGCGGTGTCGACGACGCGCTGCCCGCCCGCCATGGTGGAGATGTCGTCGGCGACGGCGACGGCTTCCCCGCCGGCGGCCTGGATCTCCTTGACGACTCCGTCGGCTATCTCGCTGGTGGGCTCGCCGCCCTCGATCCCGACGCCGTAGTCGTTGACGACGACCTTGGCGCCCTCGGCGGCCGCGGCGAGCGCCACGGCCCTGCCGATGCCCCGGCCGGCGCCGGTGACGGCGACGACCCTGCCTGCCAAGAAGTTCCCCACGTCCGGCCCCTTCCCGCTGTTTCTGACGGACCGTTAGATTCTATGGGTAGTCAGATGCACGCGCACAAGCCCTCGTTGCAGGCATTCACGCAAGGAGCCGTCGACGCCCATGACCCTGCCCGCCGAGTTCCACGACATCGCCAAGCGCGTCAACAACTGGGGCCGCTGGGGGGCCGACGACGAGATCGGCACCCTCAACCTGATCACCGACGAGGTCGTCCGGGCGGCGGCCGCCGAGATCCGCAGCGGCCGACGCGTCCCCCTGGCACTGCCCCTCAAGGAGGACGGGGTCCAGGTAGGCATGATCCCCGGCCGGATCAACCCCCTCCACACAATGGTGCAGATCAACCAGGAGCTCTTCGGCCCGGGCACGGTCGCGTGCAGCGACGACGCCGTCAGCATGGGCCTCCAGGCGGGCACCCACTGGGACGGCCTGACCCACGTCTCGCACTCCGGCCGGATCTACAACGGGCGTCCGGCGGGCACCGTCACCGCACACGGCCGGGCCGAGTTCAGCGGCATCCACAAGTCCCGCCACATCGTCTCGCGCGGGGTGCTCCTCGACGTCGCCCGCGCGAAGGGCCTGGACCGTCTGCCGGGCGGCCACGCGGTGACCCCGGAGGACCTGGCGGAGGCCGAGGAGTTCGGCGGGGTCACGGTCCGCGCCGGGGACGTCGTCCTGGTCCGCACCGGCCAGATCCAGGTCTACCTGGCGGGCGACCGGCACGGCTACGGCTTCCCCTCCCCCGGGCTGTCGGTCCGTACGCCGCAGTGGTTCCACGCGAGGGACGTGGCGGCGGTGGCCAACGACACCCTGACCTTCGAGATCTTCCCGCCGGAGATCGAGGACCTGTGGCTGCCCGTCCACGCCCTCGACCTCGTCGAGATGGGCATGCACCAGGGCCAGAACTGGAACCTCGAGGCGCTGTCCACAGCCTGTGCGGAAGAGGGGCGCCACTCCTTCCTCCTCTCGGCGACGCCCGAACCCTTCGTCGGCGGCACCGGCAGCCCCGTGGCGCCGGTGGCCGTCCTCTGAGGGGACGGCCCGACCGGGAAAGGACGGGAGCCGGGGAAAACCCGGCGCGCCGCCACCGGGTACGGGACCCGGTGGCGGCGCGCGTCGTACGGTGTGCGGCCGGCCGCTGCCCTGCCGGCGGCCACTGCCGCGCCGGCGTCAGTTCTGGGAGGCGCAGATGACGTCGTAGGGGCGGCCGACGGCGATGGTCAGCTTCAGCGGCCTGTCGGTGCCCGCCGGGCACTCCGCCTCGGTCTTGGTCAGGCCGAGCACCTTGTAGGTGCCCTTGCCCGCGCCGGCACAGGGGATCTCCTGGGCCTTGGCATCGATGCAGTCGCCCTGGACGAGCTGGCCGCCGCCGGCGCCCGCGTCGCCCGGGTGGTCGTCGGACAGGTTCCGGCCGCAGACGGTGTTGGTCGGGATGCCGGTCGACTTGCCGGAGCCGTAGGAGATGCTGACCTGGATCATCAGGTCGGTACCGGCCGGGCACTGGATCGCCCCGGGGAACAGGCTGGCGTCCTTGATGTCGACCGCCTTGAAGGTGGCGCCGGTGGCGGAGCACTTCAGCGGGCGGTAGCCGTCCGGCGGGTTGTCCGGGTCGGGGCCGCCGCAGTCGCCGACCTTCCAGGAGCTGGAGGTGTCGGAGGAGGACTCGGGGTTGCCGGGGTCCTTGGACGCCTTCGCCGAGGGCGAGGTGCCGGCGGAGACCGAGGAACCCTTGCCGTTGTCCTGGTCGTTCTTGTCGAGGATCCGGTAGGCGCCGACGATGCCGATGACGACCAGGACGACGACCAGGATGATGGGGAACTTGCCGCCGCTGCGCTGCGGGGGTGGCGGAGGCGTCACCTGGTACGGGTTTGCCATGCGCTTCTCTCCTGAAGGTGAGGGTGTGACGGGGGACGTGCGGGGGGGGCGGATCCGACGCGGGAACGGTGACGCGTCATGGACACCTCATGGTTCCACCCGGGACTGACACGCGGGGGGCGGTTCCGCCCGCCCGGCACGGGAGCGGCCGCGGCCCGGCAGTGCCTCCCCGCCGGGCCCGCCGACGGCCGACACGCCCAACCTCCGTGAACCCTGGCACGGTTGGCCGCCCGCGGCACTACCGTTCCGGGAGACCGGTGCCCACGCGGAGGGGGAAGCGTCATGGCCGTCCGATTCACGGGGAACTTCGCGACCGACGGGGTCTGGGACCGCGCGCGCCGGCAGCTGCGGGCGGTCGACCGGGCCGCGAACGAGTCCGACGCGCGCTGGCACCTGTGGCAGCAACCGGACTGGGCCCGCCTGGAACCCCTCCCCCAGGACGAGCTGGTCTCACCCCTGCTGGAGAAACTGGCCGCCGTCCCCCGCACCGACGTGGTCGTCACCGGGACCCACACGGGCCCGGCCGGCGGCGCCACCGCGCTCCTGGGGACCGCGGAGCCCGGCGCCGGACCCGAGGACATGACCCACTGGCCGGCCGACGACGTACGCGCCTGGTCGGCCCGGCACCCCGCGCGGCGGTTCACCCTCGCGGTCACCGTCGCCCTCGGCAAGGACCTGAGCCGGCCCGGCCGCATCGTGGAGATCCTGGTCCACGAGCTGGCGGCGCACGCCGAGCCCCTCGCCGACTTCCTGCGCGTGGAGGACGAGGTCCCGGGCCTGGGCGTGCTGACCACCGAAGCCGAACGGAACCGGCGGCTGCACACCGGCACCCCGCGCTACCAGCTGCTGGGGGCCTGCTACCTGGAGCAGTTCCCGCAGGAGGGCAACGGCCCGGAGTTCAGCGACCGGGCCGTCACCGACGCGGCGGCCGTCACCGACACGGCGGCCGACGCGGGACCGCCCTCCAACGTCGTCCGCCTCACCCCGGAACGCCACCGCAGGTACGACGAAAGCTGAGGGTGGCGGCGGCGCGCATGCACGCCCCGAGCGCGGCACGGCAGCCGCCACCCTGCGACCCGCACTCGTCAAGGCCTGCCTTGGCGTCCCCTCGCGTCGAATCGCTCCACACCAGGGTGATCAACTCGTGACGAACCGTCAACACCTCGTTAGAGGTACACGCGCGGTTCCCGCCCCGGAGTGTGAACTTCGGACGAGCAGCCCGGGGGGTCCGCGCAGGCGCCGCCCGTCGCGGCGTCCGAGGCCGCCTTCCGCTCACGGTCGATCTCGCACCAGATCCGTTTGCCCGCGCCCTCGCGCTGCCAGCCCCAGCGGTCCGCCAGACCGTCGACCAGCTCCAGACCGCGGCCGCCGGTGTCCTCGCCGCAGGCCTGCCGCCGGGCCGGAGCCCGGTCGCTCGCGTCGGCCACCTCGACCCGCACCCCGGGCCCGCCGAACAGCATCCGCAGCACGGCCGGACAGCCCGTGTGCACGACCGCGTTCGTGACGAGCTCCGAGATCAGCAGGATCAGCGTCTCGGCGAGCGGCTCGTCGTCTCCTATACCCGACCCCGCCAGCCTCGACCGGGCCCATCGGCGGGCCCGCCCGACCTCGGCGGGATCCGCGCCTACCTCCAGCTGAACCTGAAGCACCTGCACCGCTCACACCATCCGAACCGGCGGACACTTCGCCTCGCGACCGACGGGATCACCTGGGGGTACCACCGGGCCGTGACCCAGGGGCCGTGATCCCCTTCCGGAGCAGCATGGTTGACGTACAGTCACCACAACAAGCGCTTCGGGCATATTCCCGCGCGAAGGAGTAGGCGTGGTGCATACTGTGCGACGCTCACGCCGCTCAACCTCTCGCATTCCTCGGAGCGTACCGGAGTAGCCCCCCGACTCCGGGCTGTAACGAGGTGACCGTAGGACACAAACCGATATCAACTCTCCGTAATCGGACATGCGTCCCGCGCCGTTCCCGCCGTGCCCCCAGCACGTCCTCCCGCACCCGGCCGCAACCCGCCGGGACACCTCCCGCCCGACCGGGAGGCATCCCCTCGACGGTCACAGCCAGCCACCGGCCACCCGGCGCTCCCGCCACCCGCCGCGGCGGCCAGGACCCTCCCACCGGGCGGCTAGGACCCTCCCACCGGGCCGGGCCCCGCCGTCCGATCCGGCCCCGCGCCCCCCTCCGCAGCCACCGCGCCCTCCAGCAGGTCCCGCGCGAGCGACTCCTCCGCCTGCGCCGCCGTCCGCCACTGCTCGGCCCGCACCCAGGCCCGCTTCAGGTGCAGGTGCACGTCCGCCTCCCACGTGAAACCCATGCCGCCGTGCACCTGGAGGCAGTCCCGCGCATTGCCCACCGCCGCCCCGTCCGCCAGCAGCTTGGCCGCGACCGCCTCCCCCGCGTCCCCCGTCACCGCCGCCGCGCAGACCGCCGTACGGGCCACCTCCGCCCGCACCAGCATCTCCGCGCACAGGTGCGCCACCGCCTGGAACGCACCGACCGGCCGCCCGAACTGCTCGCGCTCCGCGGCGTACCGCACCGCCAGCTCCACCGTCCGCAGCGCACTGCCCACCTGCAGCGCCGCCGTCAGCAGCGCACCCTCCTTGCGGTGGCGCGCGGCGTCCCCGCGCTCCGCCACCCGGTGCAGCGGGGTCAGCGGGTCCACCGAGCGCACCGGGACCCCGGCCGGCAGCCCTCGCGCCCCCAGCACCGCGTCTGCACCGCCCAGGTGCGCCACCAGCGGGCCGTCCAGGTCGAACGCCGTCACCACCGCCGTCCCGTCCGCCGCTCCCGGCACGATCCCGGCCGCCAGGTGCGTCGCCACCAGCGGCCCCGGCACCAGGGCCCGCCCGGCCTCCTCGAAGACGAGCACCGCCTCCGGCAGCCCCAGCCCCACCCCGCCCTCGGACTCCGGGAGCCGCAGCGCGAAGAAGCCCGCCTCCCCCAGCTCCCGCCACAGCCCGCGGTCCACGGGGTCCCCGCCCGCGTCCACCGCGGCCCGCAGCGCCTCCCGCCCGAAACGGCCCGCCAGCAGGCCCCGTACCCCCGCCCGCAGATCGTGCTGCTCCTGCGTCGGCTGGAAGTCCACGCCCCTCACCGGCCCTTCGGGAGGCCGAGGATGCGCTCGGCGACGATGGTGCGCTGGATCTGGGAGGTGCCCGCCGCGATGGTGTACGAGAGGGACGAAAGCCGGTCCAGGGTCCACTCCTCCTCCAGCGACAGCGACGCGGAGCCCAGGACATCCGCGGCCGTGTCGTAGAGCTCCTGGCGGGCGTGCGAGTACGCCAGCTTGAAGACGGAACCGCCGGTCCCGGGCACTCCCCCGGACCGCTCCGACTCGCTGACGTTCCACTGGGTGAGCCGCCACAGCGCCCCGAACTCGCCGTGGAGCCGGCCCAGCCTGCGCCGCAGCACCGGATCGTCCCAGCGGCCGTTCGCCTTCGCCGCGCGCGCCAGCTCGCCCAGGGTGCGGCGGCAGGCGACCACCTCACCCACGAAGGCGGTGCCGCGCTCGAAGGACAGGGTGACCATCGTGACCCGCCAGCCGTCGTTCTCGGCCCCCACCCGGTGGGTGACCGGGACCCGCACCTCGTCGAGGAACACCTCGGCGAACTCGGTGGACCCGGCGAGGGTCCGCAGCGGCCGCACCGTCACCCCGGGCGCGTCCATCGGCATGGCCAGCCAGCTGATCCCGCGGTGCTTGGGCGCCCCGGGGTCCGTCCGTACGAGCAGCTCGCACCAGTCGGCGACCTCCGCGTGCGAGGTCCAGATCTTCGACCCGGTGACCACGTAGTCGTCGCCGTCGCGGACCGCGCGCGTGCGCAGGGAGGCCAGGTCGGAGCCGGCGCCGGGCTCGCTGAAGCCCTGGCACCACACCTCCTCGCCCCGCAGGACGGGCGGCAGCCAGCGCGCCCGCTGTTCGGCCGTGCCCTCGGCGGCGATGGTCGGACCGGCGTGCAGCAGCCCGACGAAGTTCGCGCCGACGTACGGGGCACCGGCCCGCTCGGTCTCCTCCAGGAAGATCAGGTGCTGGGTGGGGGTGGCGCCGCGGCCCCCCGCGTCGAGCGGCCAGTGCAGGCCCGCGTACCCGGCGTCGTGGAGGCGCCGTTGCCAGCCCAGGTCGTAGGCGCGGCGGCCCGGCCAGTCGGCCGGTGAGGGCTTGGCGGGCAGCCCGGGCAGGACCTTGGCGAGCCAGTCGCGCAGCCCGGCCCGGAACTCCTCCTCCTCCGGCGTGTACGTCAGGTCCATCAGCGGCCTTCGCGCGGGGCGGGGCCCGGGGCGGGGTTCCGGCGGAAGCCCAGGTCCCGGTCGAGGTCCCGGTCGAGGTCCAGGCCGAGCATGCGGATGGCGTTGCCGCGCATCAGCTTGTACACCGTCTCGTCGTCCAGGTCCCGTACGTGGTCGAGGGCGACCTCCTTGGTGCGCGGGAAGGTCGAGTCGACGTGCGGGTAGTCGGTCTCGAAGGTGGCGTTGTCCCGGCCGACGACGTCGAGCGAGGCGATGCCGTGCTTGTCGCGGAAGAAGCAGCAGTACATCTGCCGGTAGTAGTAGGTGGACGGCGGCTCGGGGATCAGCCCGCGCACCCCGCCCCAGGCCCGGTGCTCCCGCCATACGTCGTCGGCGCGTTCCAGGGCGTACGGGATCCAGCCCATCTGGCCCTCGCTGTAGGCGAGCTTCAGCGTCGGGAACTTCACGAGCACCCCGCTGAAGAGGAAGTCCATCATCGAGGCCATGGCGTTGTTGAAGCTGAGGGAGGCCTGGACGGCGGGCGGCGCGTCCGGGGAGGCGGCGGGCATCTGGGAGCTGGACCCGATGTGCATGTTGACCACCGTGCCGGTCTCCTGGCACACGGCGAAGAAGGGGTCCCAGTAGCCGGAGTGGATCGACGGGAGCCCCAGGTAGGTCGGGATCTCGGAGAAGGTCACGGCGCGCACGCCGCGGGCCGCGTTGCGCCGGATCTCCGCCACCGCGAGGTCGATGTCCCAGAGCGGGATGATGCACAACGGGATCAGCCGGCCGCCGCTGTCTCCGCACCACTCCTCGACCATCCAGTCGTTGTAGGCGCGCACGCAGGCGAGGGCCACCTCCTTGTCGTGGGCCTCGGCGAAGGTCTGACCGCAGAAGCGCGGGAAGGTGGGGAAGCAGAGGGACGCCTCGACGTGGTTGAGGTCCATGTCGGCGAGCCGCGCCTTGGGGTCCCAGCAGCCCTGGCGCATCTCCTCGCGGGTGATGCCCTCCAGGGTCATGTCGTCGCGGTCGAAGCCGACGGCCGCGATGTTGCGCTTGTACGGGAACTTCAGGTCCTCGTAGATCCACCAGTCGGTCGGGGGACCGTCGGGGTCCATGGAGATCACGTACTTGCCGCCGGTGTACTGCAGCTCGCCGATGCCGGCGGTGAGCGCCCTGGGCCCGCGGTCGCGGTACTTGGCGGGCAGCCAGACGTCGAACAGGTGCGCGGGCTCGATCACATGGTCGTCCACGCTGATGATCCGCGGCAGGTCCCGGTCCATGACAGCCTCCCCAATCTGATGGATCGTCAGAAACAAGCTAGCGGCGCCACCCCTGGACCGACAAGCGTCGGCGCCCTACGCTCTCCGCTTGATCTGACTAACCGTCAGTTGTCGGCTATGGGGAGGCCCGGGATGACGGACACCGCAACCGCGACAGAACTGAGCCGGTCCCGGACCCTCTGGGAACTCGTCGCCCGCCGGGCCGCACTCACCCCCGACACCACCGTCCTCCTCGAAGCCGCCGAAGACCCCGCCGCCGACCGCCGCCTCACCTTCCGCGAACTCCACGACCGCGCCGAACGCGTCGCAGCCGGCCTCCACGACATGGGCGTCCGCCCCGGCACCGTCGTCGCCTGGCAGCTCCCCACCCGCATCGAGACCGTGCTGCTCTCCATCGCCCTCGCCCGGCTCGGCGCCGTCCAGACCCCCGTCATCCCCTTCTACCGCGACCGCGAGGTCGGCTTCGCCCTGCGCGAGTCCAAGGCCGAGTTCTTCGCGACACCCGGAGTGTGGCGGGGCCACGACTATCCCGCCATGGCCCGCCGGCTCGGCGCCCGAGGCCTCTTCGACGCCTACGAGGACCTCCCCGACGGCGACCCCGGCACCCTCCCCCCACCGCCCGCCGACGGCACCGACGTGCGGTGGATCTACTGGACCTCCGGCACCACCTCCGACCCCAAGGGCGTCCTGCACACCGACCGGTCCCTGATCGCCGGCGGCTCCTGCCTCGCCCACGCCCTCCACCTCACCCCGGCCGACGTCGGCTCGATGGCCTTCCCCTTCGCGCACATCGCCGGCCCCGACTACACGGTGATGCTGCTGCTCTACGGCTTCCCCGCCGTCCTCTTCGAGAAGTTCGCCCTGCCCGACGCACTCGACGGCTACCGCCGCCACGGCGTCACCGTCGCCGGCGGATCGACGGCCTTCTACTCCATGTTCCTGACCGAGCAGCGCAAGGACCCCGCCACACCCCTCATCCCCACCCTCCGCCTCCTCGCGGGCGGCGGCGCCCCCAAACCGCCGGAGATCTACCACGCGGTCGTCCGCGAGATGGGCTGCCGGCTCACCCACGGCTACGGCATGACCGAGGTGCCCATGATCACCATGGGCGCCCCCGACGACACCGACGACCACCTCGCCACCACCGAGGGCCGCCCCCCGGAAGGCATGTCCATCCGCATCACCACCGCCGACGGCACCCCACTCCCGCCCGGCACGGACGGAGAGGTCCGGCTGCGCGGCGAAGCGGTCTGCCGGGGCTACCTCGACGCCGAACAGTCACGTGAAGCCTTCGACGCCGACGGCTACCTCATCACCGGCGACCTCGGCCACCTCACCCACGACGGCTACCTCGTCCTGACCGGCCGCAGCAAGGACGTCATCATCCGCAAGGGCGAGAACATCTCCGCCAAGGAGATCGAGAACCTCCTCCACCGCCTCCCCGGCATCGCGGACGTGGCCGTCATAGGCCTGCCCGACCCGGCCCGCGGCGAACGCGTCTGCGCGGTGGTCGAGCAACCCCCCGGAGCCACCCCCCTGACCCTCCCCCGGCTGACCGCCTACCTCCGCGCCGAAGGCCTGGCCACCCACAAACTCCCCGAACAACTGGAACTCCTGGACTCCCTCCCCCGCAACGAAGCCCTCCGCAAGGTCCTCAAATACAAACTCCGCGAACGCTTCGCGTAGCGGGGCGGGGGGTTCGGCGGGGCGTGGCGGGGCGGGGGCGAGGACGGGAGCCACCGGAACGGCATCAGGGCTGTCCTGGGGGTTTCCCGTCAGTCCCATCGTCTCTCCGTGTCGGGCCGGCCCCTCAAGGGCGCTCGTTCCTCGCGTCGCTTCGCGATGGCCTGCGGCCACCCTTGACCGACCGTCCCGCCCCGGAAAAACGAGGACAGCCGGGAAACCCCCAAAGGAACGGGCCGGGCGACAGGACCGAAGACGGGGAGTCGGAGAAGGCCGGGCCGAGCCCGGGGAACGCCCCGGATAGCTACGCGCTTCTCACGTCTCAGCGTCCGCAGGCCGTCTGTGGCGGGTGGACGCCCTCTCATCCGCAGGAGTGCGCGCCTTGTGCGACTGCGACCTCCGATGGCCGGGCACAAGCCGCCCACAACCGCTACGCGCTCCTCGGGGACGGCGACTGCGAGCCTCTTGGGCTCCCATTCCCGGGCGATGGGGTAAGTCGGGGGGATTGTTCGTGTCAGCCGAACTCAATCCAGGTCAGCGCGAGTCCGGCATCCCACCCACTTCCAGCCATCATTCGACTTCCGCAGCCAGCCTGCACGCGCCCGAAAGGGGGGTTCGGGAATTCCTGGGCTCCTGACTGCCCGCAGTCGCCGTCCCTGCGCCCACCCGACACTCATTGGCGGCCTGTACCTCAAAGCCAACGAGGTCAGCCCCCGACAACGACCCCACGCACGTGCGTCCGCGCCCGTCGCCCCGCCGACAGTTCCCGTCTCTGAGGAGCACTTGGCAATGCGTGACGGCCCCTGGGCAACCCAAGAGGCCCGCAGCCGCCATCGCAGGGGAGCGCGTAGCGATTGGTGGCGGCTTATGTCCAGCCCATGGGGCTCGCAGTCGCACAAGGCGGGCGACCCAGCGAGTGAGAGGGCGTCCACCGGCCACAGACGGGGGGCGGACGCTGAAACGTGAGGAGCGCGTAGCGATCTGGCGCGTTGCCGGGCCGGGGTCCGCCCGGACAGGACGCTCCCTCGCCTCTTGATGGAAGGTCGGGCCCGTTCCTTTGGGGGTTTCCCGGCTGTCCTCGTGTTTCCGTGGCGGGACGGTCGGTCAAGGGTGGCCGCAGGCCATCGCGAAGCGACGCGAGGAACGAGCGCCCTTGAGGGGCCGGCCCGACACGGAGAGACGATGGGACTGACGGGAAACCCCCAGAACGTCTCTGACCACCGGGTCCGCGGCTCCCGACGCCCCCACACCACCCCGACGCAGGGAGGTGGGTGGGCAGCCGCCGGCGCGGGGTGGTGGGGTCGCGGGGGTGAGTACGCCCCGTCGCCCCCGCCCCGTACCCCCTACAGCCGGCTCAGCGAAGCCGCCGCGAACAGGACGTCGCGGATGGCCTCGCGGTCACCGTGCTGGCCCACGGCCGCCTCCTCCGGGGAGATGTGCCCGGCGGCCAGCTGGCAGAACTCGATCCCGTCCAGGGCGATCTCCGCGACCGTGCGTTCCGGGGACGGCTTGGCTCCCGGCGAGTCCAGCGCGATGTCCCAGCCGCCGCCACCCGCACCCTCGATCTCCAGGTGCAGGGTCCGTCCCGGGGCTCCGGCCGCGACGAGGCCGCGGGCGGGAGCGGCGAGGCCCGCGCGGCGGCGCTGGGCCAAGGCGCCCGGCAGGAGTCGTGCCGCCAGGTCGATCATCCCGTGCAGGTGCGGGCCGGACGGCGGCTCGTACGGGTAGTCCACCGCGTCCGCGATGTCCCACGCGTGCACCCAGCACTCGAAGGCGCGCTCCAGGAAGGCGTCACCGAGCGGCAGGGCGAAGCCGCCGTAGTCCACAGTGAGCTCGGCGACGCCGCGGCCGGCGAAGGACACCGTACGGACGAGGGTGTGGGTCTGTTCCCGCCACGGATCGCGCACCTGACGCGTCGGCGGGTACGGGGAGGACTTCCAGTAGTACTCCGTCCGCGCGGTCGGGTCGCCGGGCGGCGCGTCCGGGCCCAGCGGGTCGTCGAGCCCCAGGGCGGTGGCGATCAGCCCGTCGACCGTCATCAGGTGCCCGATGACGCCCGCGACGGTGCTCCGCTGCGTGCGCAGCCGCTCCTCCTCGAACCACTTCAGCCGCACCGGGGTGTGCCACTCCGAGGCCCCGAAGTCCTGGAGCAGCGCGTCGAGCCGCGCGGTCTCGGTGTCGTACGGGCTCGCCCACGCGGGCACCGGGATCCGCGCGGGCCGCTTGCCCAGGCAGTCCTCCAGCACCCGGGAGCGCAGCAGCGGCTTGAGGTCGAGGGTCTCCTCGGGGTGCAGCAGTCCGACGGCGTCGCGCAGCCGCAGCGCCTCCTCCGCGCAGGGCGCGCACTCGGTGAGGTGGTCCTCGACGGCCCGGGTCTCCTCGGCGGAGCAGGCGGCCAGCGCCCACGCTCCCAGCAGGGACTTCAGCACGGCGTGCGAGGGCGGCGGGGTCGGTTCCGGCAGCACACGGGGCTTGGGCGGCACGGTCGGCTGCGGCGGCAGGTCGGACTGCGGCTGCGCGTCGGGTCCGGCGGGCGGCTGGGGGCGCGGGGCGTGCGAGGGGTCCAGGTCGTCGGCGGCGCCGCGGGGGCCCGGTATCCGCGCCTGGCCGCCGGGACGCTCGTATCCGTCGTCGGGCGACTGGGCAGGGCCGTTCATCGAGGTGTTCCGTATTCGCGCGGGCCGTAGCCGGACTGGGCGGTGTCCTCCTGCGGGAGGGTGTTGGCGGTCGACAGCAGCTGGAGTCCGAGCCTCAGCCGACGGCGTGCCTCGTCCTCGCTGATCTGGAGGTCCGCGGCGGCCTGCCGGTAGTCGCGGCGTTTGAAGTAGGCGAGTTCCAGTGCGGCGCGCAGCGGTGCGGGCATGGAGGTGACGATGTAGTCCGCGCGGGCGGCGGCGTTGGCGGTGCGCACCTTCTGCTCCAGCTCCTCGCGGGAGCCCCGCCCCAGCTCGGCCTGGCGCAGCCGGGCGACGGCCTGACCCTGGGTGATGCGGGCGACCCAGGAGCGCAGGGAGCCCTGTTTGGGGTCGTAGGCGTCCGGGTTCTCCCAGATGTAGCCGAAGACTTCGCGGGTGATGCGGTCCGCCGCCTTCTCGTCGCCCAGGACGCGGTGCGCCAGGCTGTGCACGAGCGAGGCGAAGCGGTCGTACAGCTCGCCGAGCGCGGCGGCCTCGCCGCGGGCCAGGCGCTGCTGCATGCGGCGGTCCCAGCGCGGTGGTACGTCCTTCGGCATAAGTGCCCCCAGCCGTGTGTCGACCCAACGAATGTAGTGGGCACTTGGCGTTTCGCGCCTGTTTTGGCAGAACCGGACTCCGTACGTGCATCCTCCGTGATAGGGGCGTCGCAGGGCGTGAACGGTGGTGAGGCGGAGGGCACATGAGCACACGTGTACGCGCCCCACCGCGCTCCCCGTGCGCGGGTTCGATGCGGCCGCCTCCTTGACCGCTTCGCTTAACGTGCAGGCCACATAGGGCTTACGCTCCTGCCTTGTCTTGAACTGAACCCCACGCACACGTGAAGGCGGAACGTCGCATATGGACAGCGCAGAATACGAGCGCAAGATCGCCGCCCGGTTCGCCACGTTCGACCAGGACGGGTCCGGGTACATCGACCGGGAGGACTTCAGCGCGGCCGCGAAGGCCGTCCTGGCCGAATTCGGCACCACGGCCCGGTCGGACAAGGGCCAGGCCGTCTTCGGCGGCGCCGAGGCCTTCTGGCAGGGCATGGCCGGCATCGCGGACGTCGACGGCGACCAGCGGGTGTCCCGCGACGAGTTCATCACGGGCGCGGCGAAGCGGCTGCGGGACAACCCGGACCGGTTCGCGGAGATCGCGCGGCCGTTCCTGCGGGCCGTGATCGCGGTGGCGGACGAGGACGGCGCGGGCGCGACGCCGACGGCCGCGGCCCGGGTGCTGCGCGTGCTGGGCACGGCTCCGGAGCTGGCCACGCAGGTGGCGCAGGCCCTGGACACGGACGGCGACGGCCGCATCTCGGAGGAGGAGATCCTCGCGGCGTTCGCGGGCTACTGCGGGGTGGAGGCCCCGGACGCGTGACGCGTCCGGCGAGCGCGTACGCCACGGTCCGGCCGTCCGGAGCCCCGCCGCCCGCACAGCGGTGACGGGCCGGTACGGCCGGTGACCGGCCGGGCGGCGGGACAGGGCCCCGGGCGGCGCGGCCCGCCCGGGCGGGCACTGCCGCGTCCCGGTCGCCGATCGGCCGGTGCGCCGTGGGAGGGTGCCGTCAGGCGAAGACCACCGTGCGGGAGCCGTTCAGCAGGACGCGGTGCTCGCTGTGCCACTTCACCGCGCGGGCCAGCGCCTGGCACTCCACGTCCCGGCCGACCGCCACCAGCTGGTCGGGGGTGAGGTCGTGGCCCACCCGCTCGACCTCCTGCTCGATGATCGGGCCTTCGTCGAGGTCGGCGGTCACGTAGTGCGCGGTGGCCCCGATCAGCTTCACGCCGCGCGCGTGCGCCTGGTGGTACGGCTTCGCGCCCTTGAAGCTGGGCAGGAAGGAGTGGTGGATGTTGATGATCCGCCCGCTCAGTTCCTTGCACAGGGTGTCCGACAGCACCTGCATGTACCGGGCCAGCACCACGAGCTCGACGTTCTCGGCGCGGACGAGCTCCAGCAGCTGCGCCTCCGCCGCGGCCTTGGTCTCCTTGGTCACGGGGATGTGGACGAAGGGGACGTCGTACGAGGCGACGAGTTCGGCGAAGTCGGTGTGGTTGGAGACCACGGCCGCGATCTCGACGGGCAGGGCGCCGATCCGCGACCGGAACAGCAGGTCGTTGAGGCAGTGCCCGAACTTCGAGACCATCAGGACGATCCGCATGCGCTCCTCGGAGCGGTGGATCTGCCAGTCCATCCTGAACGACTCGCCGATCGCGGCGAAGCTCGCGCGCAGCTTCTCCACGGTCACGGCCGGCTCGGCCTCGAAGTGCACCCGCATGAAGAAGAGGCCGGTCTCCCGGTCTCCGAACTGCTGGCTGTCCACGATGTTGCAGCCGGTCATGAACAGGTAGCTCGAAACAGCGTGCACGATGCCCTGCTTGTCGGGGCAGGACACGGTCAGGACGTACTGGGGCTGCTGCTGGGCCTGGGCCTCGTTGTGCGGGTCGCTCATGACCGCACAGCCTTTCACACCGCGCGGGTCAGGATCCTCAGCACTTCGAGCGAGGTCGGCCGCACGTCGGGGTCGTCGCCGTCGGCCTGTGCCATCCGTACGTGTGCGTCGCGTGCGGCGCGTACGGCCTCGGGCCAGGCGTGGTGCTCCAGGTAGGCGGAGACGGGGGCGTCGGGGCCGATCTGGTGGAGGATGCGCAGCACCCTGAGCACGGCGAGGTCGACGAGGGTGGCCTCCTGCGAGTCGCGGAAGATCGTGCCGACGTACTTCTCCGCCGACCAGCTGTCGAGCCAGGTGTCCTCGACGAGGCGGTACACGGCGTCGGTGACGTCCCCGTACCCCGCGGCGCCGGTCAGCCACGTGTCCTCGTGGAAGACCGGGTCGGAAAGCATGTGCAGCGCCGAGCGCACGTTGCTGCGCCAGCGCCACCACGGCATGTCGTTCAGGGGCATGCCGCCCATGGTGGAGGAGCGGCCGCCGCGTTTGGAAGAGTTCTTCGAACCTTGGGCGAATGTCACGCTTGCGATCGTACGTTCCTGTACGGGGCGATCTTGAAGGGCCCGTGGGTCGCTCCACCCCCGCAATTCACCTCGGTGTCACCGAATGTTGTGCCCATCTCGCTCGACAGTTACCTGGGGAGCGGAATGGTGCGTGGACATGACCAACTCGCGACGCGTCGCTCCGCTCTCCCGTACCTTCGTCGCCACCGCGATGGGTGCCTGTCTCGTCGCCGGCTGCGGGACGCTGCCCGGGGGCTCGGCGGGTTCCGGGGGGACCGTCACCGTCATGACGTTCGCCCCGGAGGGTACGAAAGCCACCAACATGCCCGGAATGACCGGGATGGCGAAGGCCTACGAGCGCTGGGTCAACGCCCAGGGAGGCCTCGGCGGGCGCCGGCTCAGGGTGCTGACCTGCAACGAGAAGAACACGCCGAGCGGTGCCGCGGACTGCGCCCGCAAGGCCGTCGCCGAGAAGGCCGTGGCCGTCGTCGGCTCCTACAGCCAGCACGGCCGCGCCTTCATGGCCCCGCTGGAGGTGGAGGGCATCCCCTTCATCGGCGGGTACGGGGTCTCCTCGGAGGAGTTCCAGTCGCCGCTGTCCTACCCGGTCAACGGCGGCCAGCCGGTGCTGATAGCGGGCGCCGGCCACCAGCTCAGCCGGGCCTGCGACCAGGTGGCGCTGGTCCGCCCGGACACCATCGCCGGGGACACCCTGCCGGTGCTGCTCAATGCGGGGCTGCGCGCCAACAAGATGGCCGACGCCTCCGACATCCGGGCCGCCGAGGACTCCGCGGACTTCAAGCCGCAGGCGAGCGAGGCCCTGGCGCACACCATCGGCAGCGGGAAGGAGAAGGAGAAGGAGAAGGGCTGCGTGACGGCGGTCCTCGGCGAGCGCACGGAGACGTTCTTCGACGCCTTCCGGCGGACCGACCCGCAGCGCAGGAAGCCGCAGATCTCGTCGGTGCTGGGCAGTGTCAGCCAGTCGCTGGTGGACCGTACGGGCGGGCGGGAGAGCCCCTTCGAGGGCGCCTACCTGACCAGCTGGTACCCGGTGTCCTCCGATCCGCTCTGGGAGCCGATGCGCAAGGTCGTCGCCGAGCACGCCTTCGGCGACGACACCGTCGACCCCGACGACAGCGGTGCGCAGACGACCTGGATCGCGTACACGGTGCTGAGCGAGGTCGTGAAGGGGTTCAAGGACGGCGAGCGCGTCGACGCCCGCACGGTGAAGCGGGCGCTGAACGAGTCCCGGCCGGTGAAGACCGGCGGCCTCACCCCGGACCTGAGCTGGCGCTACCAGGACATGCGGGCCATCGCCGGCTTCCCGCGCATCGTCAACGGCCGGGTGACCTTCCAGATCGTCCAGTCGGGCCGTCTCGTGGCGCAGCCGGGCGAGCAGTCCGTGGACATCACCGCGACGCTGGAGTCGGCCCCGCGCACGGCGTGACCCGGGGCCGGGTCAGAGCTGGGACTTGTCGCGCTTGGTGAGTCCGTACTTGGCCGCGATCGTGTTCCACAGGGTCGCGGCCGACTCCTTGGCCTTCGTCGCCTCGCCGCTGGACTTGTTGCCGTCGGCGGCGTTCTTGGTGTTCTTGGCCTTGCCGTCCTTGCACTTGTCGTCGTCGACGTCGTCGGCCCAGGCGGCGTAGCTGTTGTCGGCGTCGGCGGAGGCCTGCCAGGCCTTGGTCAGGGCCGCGGACAGCTTGGCGTGGTCCGGGAGCTTGTCCACCTTCAGCTCCTGCAGCCGGGTGATCAGCTCCTCGCGCTGGCGGGCGGCGTCGCGCAGGTCCGAGGCGGCCTGGTCGAGGTTGGAGCAGCCCTTGATGTCGTCGACGGCCTTGATCACCGAGGCGCGGCTGTCGTTGCTGTCGGCGAGGAGCTTGTCGAGCTGGACGGCCTGCGGGCGCGCCGGGTCGACGGGGGCCTCGCCGCCGGGCGCGGCGCTGGCGCCGCTCGCGGCGGGCGTTCCGGCGACGGCGCCGGGGTCGTTGTTCTGCGGCTTGCCGTCACCGAGCAGCGAGCCGACGCCGAGGCCGACGACGACCAGGCCGATGACGACGGCGGCGATGATCGCGGGCGAGACCTTCCGGGGGGCTTCCGGCGGGGGCGGGGGCGCGTACTGGTGCTGCTGCGGGTGCGGGTACTGCTGGTGCTGGGGATGCTGCGGGTGCTGCTGGGGCGCGCGCGGCGGGCGGGCGCGCGGGGGCTGCTGTCGCAGTACGGGCTCCTGGACGGGCGGCAGGTGCTGGGTGTGCCCGGCGGAGTCGTCCCCGCGGAACAGCCCGTCGAAGCCCTCGACGGGGGAGCCGGCCGCGGGGACCGGCGGGATGTACTGGGTGGCCGCCTCCTCGTGCGCGGGAACGGCCGGCCCGCCCGGCACGGGCGGGAGGTACTGCGTCGCCGCCTCCTCGTGCCCCGGACCCGCGGGAACCGGCGGGATGTACTGGGTGGCCGCCTCCTCGTGCGCGGGAGCGACCGGCCCGCCCGGCACGGGCGGGAGGTACTGCGTCGCCGCCTCCTCGTGCCCCGGACCCGCGGGAACCGGCGGGATGTACTGCGTGGCCGCCTCGGGCAGCGGCGGATAGCCGTAGCCGTGCGGCTGGCCCGGCCCGTCGTAGCCCGGCCCGACCACGTGCCCGGGCTCCGGGTAGGCCTGCGGATACCCGTAGGCGGCTCCGGGCTGGGCCTGCTGCGGCTGTTCGACCTGCTCGGGGTACACCGGATACCCGGACGCCGGGTCCGGACCCCACGGGCCACCCGGCTGGGGGGCGCCCCCCTGTCCGTTCTGCGTCACCGGGACTCCTCCTCCGACTCGCCCGCACGTACGGAACCGCCGGGCCACGCTACCCCGTCCCGCACCGCCGCCCCAGCCCCGCCCGATCCCCGCCGGCTCCCCCGCCGCCGGGCGGGGCGACCGGCAGCGGGGACCGGGAGGACACCGCGCCGCCGCTCCTACGCGACCCGCGCCTCCAGCCGGGCCCCGAACTCCCGTACCGACGCCTCCTCCCGGAACGGCTCCAGGCGCGTACGGAAGTCCTCCAGGTACTCCGCGCCGCGGTTCGACCTGAGCCCCTGCAGCAGTTCCGCCGCCCGCGTCGCCGTCAGGCAGGCCTGCTCCACCTCCCGCTGCTGCACCTGCGCCGCCGCCAGCAGCAGCAGCCCGATGGCCCGGCGGCGCGCCTTGCCCTCCGGGAGTCCCGCCAGCGCCTCCTCCGCCTGCCGGGCCGCCGCGTCCGCCTGCCCCAGGTCGCGGTGGCAGTGGGCCAGCTCGTCCGCGAGGTAGGCCGCGTCGAAGTGCCGGATCCACACCGGGTCGTCGCCGGACTCCGGCTCCGCCCGTTCCAGCGCGCTCACCGCCCGCGAGGACAGCACCGCCGTCGCCCGGGCGTCCCCGAGCAGCGCGTGCCCGCGCGCCTCGGCCGCGTAGTACATGGCCTCCACCCGCGGTGTGACCTGCCCCCGCGTTCCCTCCTGCGCGGCCCGCGCCAGCTGCGCGATCTCCCTCGGGTTCCCGAGCTCGGCCGCGAGGTGGCTCATGGACGCCGCCAGCACGTACCCGCCGTACGCCCGGTCGCCCGCCGCCTGCGCCAGCCGCAGCGCCTGGATGTAGTACCGCTGCGCGAGGCCCGGCTGGCCGGTGTCCACCGCCATGTAGCCCGCCAGCTCCGTCAGCCGGGCGACGGACGCGAACAGGGCCCGCCCGACCGGCTCCCGGTAGGAACCGCCGATCAGCCCCGAGACCACCGAGTTCAGGTAGTGCACCACCACCGGGCGGACATGACCGCTGCCGAAGCGGTGGTCGAGGTCCTTGAGGGCCTCGGTGGTCGCCCGTACGGCTTCCACGTCCGACATCCCGACCCGGGAGCCGCCGCTGCGCGCGACCTGGGAGTCCGCGCCCGTGATCAGCCAGTCCCGGCTCGGTTCGACGAGGGCCGAGGCGGCGACGCTGGAACCCGACAGGAAGTCCCGGCGGCCGACGTCGCTGCGCCACAGCTCGCAGACCTGCTCGATGGCGCCGACGACGGTCGGGGAGAACTGCAGGCCGACGCCGGAGGCGAGGTTCTTGCCGTTGGCCATGCCGATCTCGTCGATGGTGACGGTCCGGCCCAGTTTCCGCCCGAGCGCCTCGGCGATGATCCCGGGCGCGCGGCCGCGCGGCTGCTGCCCACGCAGCCACCGGGCCACGGAGGTCTTGTCGTAGCGCAGATCGAGGCCGTGTTCGGCCCCGCACATGTTCACGCGCCGGGCGAGCCCGGCATTGGAGCACCCGGCTTCCTGGATGAGCGCCTGCAGCCGTTCGTTCGGCTGGCGGGCGACGAGAGGCCTGGCTGCCATGAAAACCCCCTGCTGACCGCGGGTGATCCGTTGGAATGATCACTTCCCGCCTGATGTGCGGAGAATCTTCCGCTCTGCGTCGTGTCGCTACCCACCGACAGCGCCCCGGCCTCCTACGCGCCCCCGCACATGCATCAGTGCGCCCCGCGTGCAGGATCGATGCTCCGGGCGCCCGGGGGTTCACGCCCGTAACTCCGCCTGATCCGGGCAGTTGTGATGGGCGTGGAAGAGACCATCGGAGTCACGGAGACCGCACCCATCCCCAAGCAGCGCGGCGAGCAGCTGCTGGACCATGCCGTGCGGTACGCGGAAGAACGGCACTGGGATGTCTTCGCCGGCACCTGGCTGGAGCCCAAGGACGGCCGGGAACTGTGCTCCTGCGGCGCCGAAGACTGCCCCGCGCCCGGCGCGCACGCGGCCGTGAAGGACTGGGCGTCGCACGCCACCGGCAGCGCGGTGCAGGTCCGCCGCGTCTGGGCGCGGCAGCCGCAGGCCTCGATCCTGCTGCCGACCGGGCGGACCTTCGACGCCCTCGACGTGCCCGACTCCGCGGGCTTCCTGGCCCTGGCACGGCTGGAGCGCATGCAGCGCACCCTCGGGCCGGTCACGCTGACGCCCGACCACCGGATGCTGTTCTTCGTCCTGCCGGGCGCGGGCGTGAAGATGGCGGACCTGGTGCGCAAGCTCGGCTGGTCCCCGTCCTCGATCGACCTCGTCGCCCGGGGCGAGGGCGAGTACGTGGCCGCACCGCCCACCCGCTACGGCGGCCGGGGCTCCGTGCAGTGGGCGCGCCGCCCCACCCCCGCGAACCGGTGGTTGCCCGACACCGAGGAGCTCATCGACGCGCTCGCGTACGCGTGCGGCAGCGAGGCGGCGGCGGAGCGCCGGCGGCGCCAGAGCTGACCTCGGGCGGCACCGCCCGCCCCGCATCCCCCTCCAGGCACCCGCGCACCCCCGTCCCGCTCCGTCCGGCGGGTCGGCCCCGAAGTCATGACATAAGTAACTGCCGGTGCCGGTCGCCCTCCTCCTACGCTGAAGGAGGAACGACCAAGGGGGACGTGATGAGAGGCAACATGCCGGACCAGGGCGACGCAACGGGTGGAACGCAGGCGACGGACGGCGCGCGACCCGCGCCGCCCGCCGTGCGCATCGAAGGACTGTGGAAGCGCTTCGGCGACCAGGTGGCCGTCGGCGGGATCGATCTGGAGCTGCCCGCCGGCCAGTTCATCGGTCTCGTCGGCCCCAACGGCGCGGGCAAGACGACCACGCTGTCGATGGTGACCGGGCTGCTGCGCCCGGACATGGGACGGGTCGTCGTCGCCGGGCACGACGTGTGGGCGGACCCCACCGAGGTGAAGGCCCGGATCGGCGTCCTGCCCGAGGGGCTGCGGCTCTTCGAGCGGCTCTCCGGCCGCGAACTCCTCGGCTACATGGGCCGCATGCGCGGACTGCCGGGCGAGGAGACCGACAAGCGGGCCACGCAGCTGCTGGACGTCCTCGACCTGGCCGGCGCGCAGCACAAGCTCGTCGTCGACTACTCGACCGGCATGCGCAAGAAGATCGGCCTCGCCGCCGCCCTGCTGCACAACCCCGAGGTGCTCTTCCTCGACGAGCCCTTCGAGGGCGTCGACCCGGTGTCCGCCCAGACCATCCGCGGAGTGCTGGAGCGCTACACGGCGTCCGGTGCCACGGTCGTCTTCTCCTCCCACGTCATGGAGCTCGTCGAGTCGCTGTGCGACTGGGTGGCCGTCATGGCCGCCGGCCGCATCCGCGCCGCGGGCCCCCTGGCCGACGTACGGGGCTCCGCGCCCTCCCTCCAGGCCGCCTTCCTCGAACTCGTCGGCGCGCAGGGCCGCGGCGCGGCCGGGGACTCGCTGGACTGGCTCGGCGGCAACTCCGGGACGGTCGGGCGATGAGCGCGCCCGCCGCCCCCGTCGGCGCGGCAGGGGTCGCCGTGCACGGCACGGCCGCCGCACCGCCCTCGCTGACGACCGTCTTCGTCCGCCTCAAGCTGTCGCTGATGCGCAACGGGCTGAAGGGCTCCTCGAAGCGCAAGGCCGCCTACTTCTCCACGCTGGCCTTCGCGCTCGTCGTCGCCTTCTTCATGACCCTCGGCCTGGCCGTGCTGCACGGCAATGCGCACGCCGGCACCGTCGTCGTGCTGCTCGCCGGGATCCTCGCCGTCAGCTGGGCCTTCATGCCGCTGTTCTTCCCCACCGGCGACGAAACCCTCGACCCGAGCCGGCTGGTGATGCTGCCGCTGCGCCCGCGTCCCCTCGTACGGGCCCTGCTGGCGTCCTCGCTCGTCGGCATCGGGCCCCTGTTCACCCTGTGCCTGGCGATCGGCTCGGTGATCGCCGTCGCACGCGGCGCCGCCGGCGCCGTGGCCGCGGTGATCGGCGCGCCGCTCCTGCTGCTGGGCTGCGTGGCCCTCGCGCGGGCCGTGGCCACGGCCAACGTACGGCTCCTGACCAGCCGCAAGGGCCGTGACCTGGCGCTGCTCAGCGGTCTGCTGATCGCGGTGGGCGCGCAGCTGGCGAACTTCGCCAGCCAGCGGCTCTTCGAGGCGGGCGGCCTGGCCACCCTGGAACCCGTCGAAGCGGTCGTGCGCTGGCTGCCCCCGGCGACCGCCGTCGGCATGGTCGACTCGGTCGGCGAGGGCGCGTACCTGCGGGCCACCGCCCAACTCGCCCTCACCCTGGCGGCGCTGGCAGGCCTGCTGTGGTTCTGGGAGCGGAGCCTGACGAAGCTGATGGTCACCCCGGACGGGTCGACCATCGCCGCCTCCGGCCCGGCCAAGCAGCGCGGCGCGGGCGGCCTGTGGGCGCTGCTGCCGGAGGGGCGGACGGGCGCCGCGATGCAGCGCACGCTGCGCTACGCGGTGCGCGACCCGAAGACGAAGGCCTCGTTCGTGACCGCGCTGGCCGTCGGCCTGATCGTCCCCGTGTTCAACGCCCTCCAGGGCACCGGCTCGGTGTACCTCGCCTGTTTCGGCGCGGGCATGCTCGGCGTGCAGATGTACAACCAGTTCGGGCAGGACACCTCGGCGTTCTGGATGGTCGCGCAGACCATCTCGACCCCGCACGACGCCTATGTGGAACTGCGGGCCCGGGCCGCGGCGCTGGCCCTGGTCACCGTCCCGTACACGGTCCTGGTCACCGCGGTCACGGCGGCCCTGCTGGACGACTGGCGGGCCTTCCCGGCCGGTCTGGGCCTGTCGCTGGCCCTGGTGGGCTCGATGCTCTGCACGGGCGCCCTGGCCTCGGCCCGCTTCCCGTACTCCATCCCGACGGACGGCGCCTTCAAGAACGTCGCCCCGGGGCAGGGCGGCCTCGCCTGGGGCGGCATCCTCGGCGGCATGCTGGCGTCGGCCGTGGTCTCCGCCCCGGTCATCGCCCTGACCGTCTGGATCAAGGTGGCGGACCGGTACGACATGGCGTGGTTCGTGCTGCCGGTGGGCGTGGTCTGGGGTGCGCTCGCCACCTGGGCCGGTCTGCGGCTGGCGGCCCCCACGGTCGCCCGGAAGCTGCCGGAGATCCTGTGGGCGGTCAGCAAGGGCTGACCGCGGGAGGAACGCCGGGGCGGGTGCCCGTACGTCGTGGACGTACGGGCACCCGCCCCTTTTTCTCCGTCTGTCGCGCGGCCCCGGTGGCGGGGTGGGGTTCAGCGGGTGGCGAGGAGGACGAGGACGGCGGCGGAACCGGTGAACACCACGGCGTGGCGGAGGTTCTGGAGGTAGGGCATGACCCAGCGGGGGAAGCCCCGTTCGGCGGCACGGAGCATGGACCGGACGTCGATGCGGTGCAGTTCGGCGTCCTCGGACCGGGCGAAGGCGGCGGTGACGGAGGGCACGGCGGTCAGGTTCGAGTAGAGGATCACGCAGTTCACGAGGAGGACGAGGGGCTGGACGATCCAGGTGAGCGTGCCGGCCGAGGCGTTGCCGGTGAGGGCGAGGACGGCCGGGACCGCCAGGGCGGTCGCGATGCCGACCGGCGCCCAGGTCTCGTGACCGCCGGCGTCCAGGCGCATGCCGTTCTCGGCCATGACGGTGGTGCGCACGCCCTGGCGTCCGAGCTCGGCCTCGACGGCCGCCTGGGCGCGCCCGCCGTAGCGGGCGCGGACCAGCGGGATGCTCAGGAAGGCGGCGGCGATCAGGAGTTGCAGGGCGGCGACGGCGTTCATCGGGTCCTCGATTCTCGGGGCGGTGTCCTGGCGACGTCGAAACCATCGCCCCTGCCCCTGACACCCCCCGGACGCCCTGCTGACAAACCGCTGACAGCCCCTGAACCCCGCGTGCGCAGCCCCGCCGGGCGGCCTGGCCCCGCAGGGCAGCCTAGGACGCGTCCGCCAGGACGTCGTCCAGGAAGGGCTCCAGGACGTCGCGCCAGGCAGTCGGCTGGTCGTAGTGGAGGTAGTGGCCGGCGTCGGGGATCTCGGCGTAGCGGCCGGCCGGGAGGACGCGGACCATCTCCTGGGCCTCCGCCCGGCCCAGCTCGCCGTCGAGGCCGCGGACGACCAGGGTGGGGCAGCCGACCTGGGCCAGCTCCTCCCAGTGGGCGTCGTGGACCCAGGTCTCGCGGGCCGTCAGCATCTGGCGGCGGGAGAAGAGGGGGCGCCAGCCGTCCGGGGCCTCGTGCATGACCTCGGCGAAGAAGGCGCCGCGGCCGGGGTCGGGGCGCTCCACCCGCGGATCGTCCTCGCCGAACCAGCGGCGGGCCGCGTCCTGGGTGGGGAAGGGCAGCGGCCAATGGTGGAACCAGTCCTCCCAGTCGCGCTGGGAGGCCGCTCCGAGCGCGGAGGCGCGCATGTCGCAGATGACGAGGGCCGCGACCAGGTCCGGGCGGCGGGCCGCGAGCTGCCAGGCGGTCAGGGCGCCCATGGAATGGCCGATGAGGGTCACGGGCGCGAGGCCGAGCTGCTCGACGGCGGCCTCGGCGTCGGCCACGAAGGCCTCACGGCCGAGGGAGGCGTGCGGGGCGGGGGCGGCGGGGCCCGCGGGCGGGCGGGCGCTGTGGCCGTGACCCCGCTGGTCGAGGGCCACCACGCGGTGGCGCTCGCGCAGCCAGCGGGCGGTGCCGGCCCAGTGGGAGGCGCGGCCCATCAGGCCGTGCAGTAACAGCACGCCGGGGCCGCCGCGGCGGGAGGGTGTCTCGGCGGGGGTGTCGTGGAACTCCCAGGCGGCCAGGCGGACGCCTCCGGCCCCCGTCACATCGATGCGCTGTACCACCGCAGATGCACCCCCTTCGCTCCCCGCAAGACTATCGAACCCTCATTCGAAAACGGGGTTCTGGCCCACAACACCGCTCTTTCGAGTGACCTTGCTCAAGGATTGGCCGCCGCTGCCGATGGAGATCCTTTCCACAGGGAGGCGGGCCGATCGGGGAAGACGGTCCGAGGGGAAGACCTTGAGAGCTCGGGGCTCCAGGTCGCAAGGGGAGGATCGGTCCCGGCGCCGGGAGGCGCCGGGACCGCCCGACACCACGAGACCGATCCGCAGGGGTCCTACGGACACCGCGGACGCATCCGCACCGGCCCGGGGGCCGGCACGCACAGCACCGCGGCCACGGCGGCCGGCACGGCCACCGCGGGCGGGATCAGCGCTTCGCCACGAACACGTGGGAGGCGATCTCCGCCTCCAGCTCGGCGGCCTCGCCGCCGCTGCCGACCAGCACACCGCCCGGGGACTCGGTCACGCTCACCACCGAGCCGGGCTGCACGCCCGCCCGCCGCAGCGTGTACATCAGCTGGGCGTCCGTCTGGATCGGCTCCCCGATCCGGCGCACGACCACGGTCTTGCCCTCCGTACCCGGGTCGAGCTCGGACAGGCTGATCATCCCGTCCTCCAGGAACTGCTCCGCCTCGGCCTTCTCGCCCAGCTCCTCCAGCCCCGGGATCGGATTCCCGTACGGCGACTCCGTCGGGTGGCGCAGCAGCTCCAGCACCCGCCGTTCCACCGCCTCGCTCATCACGTGCTCCCACCGGCAGGCCTCGGCGTGGACCTGCTCCCACTCCAGGCCGATGACGTCGACGAGCAGACACTCCGCGAGCCGGTGCTTGCGCATCACGCGCGTCGCCAGCCGCCGGCCCTCCTCCGTCAGCTCCAGGTGCCGGTCGGTGGCCACGGCCACAAGCCCGTCCCGCTCCATCCGCGCCACCGTCTGGCTCACCGTCGGACCGCTCTGGTCGAGCCGTTCGGCGATGCGGGCGCGCATGGGGACCACACCTTCTTCTTCCAGCTCAAGGATGGTGCGGAGATACATCTCCGTGGTGTCGATCAGTCCGGACATTCGTGCCCCTCGGATTGCGTGCGCTGGCCCTGTCCCCAATTCTGACGCATCGGGCCGACAACCGTCCCGTGCCGACGGTCAAGAGCGCTCCCGGACATCTCCCGGACGCCCCTGCACGCACCCCCGCCCCTGCCGTCGCGCCGGCACCGCCCCGGCCGCGGCACGACCGCCCGTACGGGCTCCCGTACGGCTGCCCGTACGACCGCCCGCCGGGCCGCCGCCGCACGGCTCGGCCCGCCCCCGCGCACGGACCCCCGTACGGCTCCGGACGGATCTCCCGGCACGGTATTGACGCCCGTATTGACAGGCCCTTGGTCCAGACCGCACGGTGAGCGGCGGACACGGACGCACCCCATCTCTGGAAGGGCCATCGGCGTATGAGCGAGAGCAAGCTGGCCGGGCAGTTCTTCGACGCCGCCATCGGCCTGCTGGAGCGGGTGCGCGACGAGGAGGCCCCTCGCATCGCCGAGGCCGGCGCCCTCATCGCCGACGCCGTCGCCGCCGGAAACCGGCTCTTCGCCTTCGGCGCCGGACACTCCTCCCTGCCCGCCCAGGACGTCGTCTACCGCGCCGGCGGCCTGGCCCTCATGAACTTCCTCGCCGTCCCCGGCACCGCCGGAGTGGACGTCATGCCCGCCACCCTCGGCAGCGCCCTGGAACGGGTCGACGGCCTCGCCGGCGCCGTCCTCGACAGCAGCCCCGCCTCCGACGGCGACGTCCTCGTGATCATCTCCCTCTCCGGCCGCAACGCCCTGCCGGTCGAGATGGCCATGAACGCCCGCGCCATCGGCCTCAAGGTCATCGGCGTCACCTCGGTCGCCTACGCCACCGGCACCCGCTCGCGGCACGTCTCCGGCACCTTCCTCAAGGACCACTGCGACATCGTCCTCGACAGCAAGATCGCGGTCGGCGACGCCGAACTGAGCCTCGACGGCATCGACGCCCCCTTCGCCCCCGCCTCCACCGTCGTCACCAGCGCCGTCATGCAGGCCGTCATGGCCACCGCCGCCGGCGAGCTCGCCGCCCGCGGCCTGGAACCGCCCCTGCTGCGCTCCGGCAACGTCGACGGCGGCCACGAGTGGAACGGCCGCGTGATGCAGGAGTACGGCGACCGCATCTTCTTCCGTCACTGACCGGCCCCCGGGCGCGCCGCCAGATCCAGATCGGCGGCCACCCGCGCCGCCACCTCCTCCGCGTACGCGGCGTCCACCCGCTCGAACGCCGGCCGCGACGGCCCGCGCAGGAACGTCAGCGCGCCCAGCGTCCGCCCCCGGCTGCGCAGCACCGTGCACAGCACGTGCGCCGCGCTCTCCGGCCACTGGCGGACCCGCGCCCACTCGGCGTCTGCCTCCCCGCGCGGCGCGCTCGTCCGCACCGAGCCGATCCGGTCCAGGGCCTGGAGGACCGGATGCCCGTCCGGGTAGCGCATCGGGATCGAGCCGGGCCCCGGCAGCACCGGCGGCGACGCCGCGCACCGCACGAGCCTGCGCCGATCGGGGCCCGCCGCCGGATCCACCACGTCGAGCAGCGCCTGCTCGGCGAAGCCGGCCAGGGCGAAGTCCAGGCGTACGGAGGCCGCCTCGGCCGGGTCCTCGCACTCGGCGGCGGCCCGCCCCGCCCGGTGCAGCTGATGGGACCGGAACCGGGCCTGCGCGGTGTCCAGCTGCTCCTGGCGGGCGTCGGTGACGTCCTGGAGCAGCCAGCCCACCCCCAGCGGCACCGGTTCCTCCGCGAGCGGCGACGCCAGCCGCAGGAAACCGCACCGCCAGCATCTGCGCCGCACCCCCTCGGCCGTGCGCACCGACACCCACATCTCCACGGGCGCGGGCGGCGCCCCCTCGGCGAGCACGTGCTGGAGGGCGCCCTCCAGCTCCTCCACTCCCTGGGCCAGCAGCTCCCCGAGCGGGCGGCCCAGGAGCGCGGTGCGGCCGGTCCCGAAGGCCCGCGCGGCGTGCGCGTTGACCACGGCGGGCCGCAGGTCGACGTCGACGAGGACGACCCCCCACGAGGCGTCCTCCATCAGGGCCTCGCTGAGCGCGATGGACCGCTCCAGGTCGATCTGGGCGTGCACCTCGCTGAAGGCGCAGTACACGCCGGCGGGCTTCCCGTCGGCGCCCGGCACCCCGGCCGACTGCGTCCGCACCAGCACGCGCCCGCCGTCCTTGGTGAGCAGCGCGAACTCGTGCACGTGGCGGCCGGGCACCTGCTGGGCCGACAGCAGTCTGTCCTGCACGTCCTGCGCGTCGGCGGCGCGCACCGCCCACCCCTCGAACCCCTTGCGCCCCACCGCCTCGGCCGCGGACCAGCCGAGGATCCGCTCGGCCTCACGGTTCCAGTGGGTGATCACGCCGTCGGAGTCGAACGCGCACAGGGCGGCGTCCATCCCGTCCAGCAGGGCTGCGAGCAGATCGTCGGTGGTCTCGTTACGCCCGGAAGCAGTCACCTGGAACCCCCAGCAGGTGTTCGCGTATGCGGCACGTCAGATCATTGAACTCGAACGTGACGCAGCCCACACCGCTTTCGCCGGATTGGACCCGCGAAATCCGTCCGCCCGCCACGCCGCCCCGCCGGCTCGGGCCCCCGGGAGGACGCGAAAATAATCGGTTGTGGCCACCGGGGCGGATGCCTAGGCTCGGACGTACACGAGAAGGGAGGTGGTTCCCGCAATGTACGGAAACCGGACGCGTGAGGTGACTGCGGGCTAGGGCCCGTCGTCAGCAGCGCACCCAGTGCGGTGCCCGGCGGAATCGCCCGGCGCCAATCCCAAGCAGTCACCCGACCCGCGGGCTCGCCGGCACGTCCGGCCGGCTCCTCTCACTGCAGGAGAGGACCCGAGCCCGCGGGTCGTCTGCGTTCCGGCGGCCCCCGGCGCCGTTACGGGGCGAGGCGCTCCAGGCGCCAGGCGCCGCCGTCCAGGACGTAGCGCAGGCGGTCGTGGAGACGGTTCTCGTGGCCCTGCCAGAACTCCACCGCCTCCGGCACGACCCGGTAGCCGCCCCACTCCGGCGGGACCGGCACCTGCTCGCCCTCCGGGTGGCGCTCCTCCAGCTCCGCGTAGCGGCGGTCCAGCTCCGCGCGGGATCCGATCACCGTGGACTGCTCGCTCGCCCAGGCGCCCAGCTGCGAACCGTGCGGCCGGGAACGGAAGTACGCCGCCGTCTCGTCGCGGCCGATCCGGGCCGCCGTGCCGGTGACGATCACCTGGCGGGCGATGGGGTGCCAGGGGAACAGCAGCGCCACGTGCGGGTTCGCGCCGATCTCCCGGCCCTTGCGGGAGCCGTAGTTGGTGAAGAAGACGAAGCCCCGGCCGTCGAACTGCTTGAGCAGCACCGTGCGCGAACTGGGCCGTCCGTCGGGGGTCGCCGTCGAGACGACCATGGCGTTCGGTTCGAAGAGATGCGAGTCGGCGGCCTGCTGGAACCACCGGGCGAACTGCTCCATCGGGTCCTCGGCGAGGCTCTCCGCGTGGACGATCTCCGAGCGGTACTGCTTGCGCATCTGGGCGGGGTCAATGTCCTGATCGGTCACACCGGCCATCCTGCCGCAGCCGTACCGGCGATGGTGTGCCGTATGTCACGCTTCCGCAGTCGGGGCGGAGCGGCCAAAATCTTGGGGCCGGTCCGAAGGTCCCCGTACGGGTGACCGTCAGCCGTGCCGGGCATCAACGGGGATGACCGCGCCGGACCGCGAGTCACGCCGGGAGCCGCGCGTGTTCGCACTATCTGAGGAGCCGCCTGATGTCCGACTTCGTACCCGGGCTCGAAGGGGTCGTCGCGTTCGAGACCGAGATCGCCGAACCGGACAAGGAAGGCGGATCGCTCCGCTACCGGGGCGTCGACATCGAAGACCTCGTCGGCCACGTCTCCTTCGGGAACGTGTGGGGCCTGCTGGTCGACGGTGCCTTCAACCCCGGCCTGCCGGCCGCCGAGCCCTTCCCCATCCCCGTGCACTCCGGCGACATCCGCGTGGACGTGCAGTCCGCGCTCGCGATGCTCGCCCCGGTCTGGGGCCTGAAGCCGCTGCTCGACATCGACGTCGCGACCGCCCGCGACGACCTGGCGCGCGCGGCCGTGATGGCGCTGTCGTACGTCGCCCAGTCCGCCCGCGGCCAGGGCCTGCCCATGGTGCCGCAGCGGGAGATCGACAAGGCCGAGTCCGTCGTCGAACGGTTCATGATCCGCTGGCGCGGCGAGCCGGACCCCAAGCACGTCAAGGCCGTCGACGCCTACTGGACCTCCGCCGCCGAGCACGGCATGAACGCCTCCACCTTCACCGCCCGCGTGATCGCCTCCACCGGGGCCGACGTCGCCGCCGCCCTGTCCGGGGCCGTCGGCGCCATGTCGGGCCCGCTGCACGGCGGTGCGCCGTCCCGCGTGCTCGGCATGATCGAGGAGATCGAGCGCACCGGCGACGCCGTGGCGTACGTGAAGAAGGCCCTCGACAAGGGCGAACGGCTCATGGGCTTCGGGCACCGCGTCTACCGCGCCGAGGACCCGCGCGCCCGCGTCCTGCGCCGCACCGCCAAGGAGCTCGACGCCCCGCGCTACGAGGTGGCCGCCGCGCTGGAGAAGGCCGCCCTGGAGGAGCTGCACGCCCGCCGCCCCGACCGCGTCCTCGCCACCAACGTGGAGTTCTGGGCCGCGATCATGCTGGACTTCGCGGAGGTCCCGGCGCACATGTTCACCTCGATGTTCAGCTGCGCCCGCACCGCCGGCTGGTCCGCGCACATCCTGGAGCAGAAGCGCACCGGCCGCCTCGTGCGCCCGTCCGCCCGCTACACGGGACCGGGCCGGCGCAACCCGCAGGAGATCGAGGGCTACGCGGACATCGCCGCGACCGCGTGACGCGGTGATGTCGTGACGCCGTGACAGCAGTGGGCGCCGTACTCCCGGCCGGGGGTGCGGCGCCCGCTCGCTGTTCAGGCCAGGGTCGCGTCCAGGATCCGCGACCACTGCGCGACGACCCGGGCCCGGCGGGCCGCGTCGTCCGTGAGCACGTTCGCCAGCCCCAGACCCCGGGCCATGTCCAGGAGCCCCTGCACGGTCTCCCGTACGCCCGCGACGGACTCGTCGGCGCCCAGCAGCTCCACCGCGATGCGGTGGGTCTCCCGGCCGACGCGGGCCTCCAGCTCCGTCACCCGGGGGCGCAGCTGCTCCTCGTTCGAGGCGGCCACCCACAACTGCAGGGCGGCACGGAAGAGCGTGCCCGTGTAGAGGTCCACCAGGGCCTCGACGACCACCGGACGGGCGGCCGGCCCGGCCTGGAAGAGCTCGCGCAGGGCCGTGGAACGCTCCTCGGCGACGAACTCCACGGCCGCGGTGAACAGGTCCTCACGGGTCGGGAAGTGGTGCTGGGCGGCACCTCGCGAGACACCGGCCCGCTCGGCGACGACGGCGACGGTCGAACCGGCCCAGCCGTGCTCCGCCAGGCAGGCCACGGCCGCCTCCAGCAGGTGGCGGCGGGTCACCCGGCTGCGCGCCTGCTTGGGTCCGGTCACAGCGACCATGAGGGGTCCCTGCGCTCGAAGCGGGCGGTGATCCCCTCACGGGCCTCGGCGGAGGCGAAGTGTCGCGCGGACAGCTCCGTCAGCGCGGAACCGTCCTGCGCGAGCGCGGCCCGCACCGGGGCGCTCACCAGGCGCTTCGTCGCGGCCAGCGCCTCCGGACCGGCCTTGCGCAGGCCCGCGAGCACGGGGGCGAGGGCCTCGTCGACGTCGTCCCCGTGCAGGGTGAGCAGGCCGATCCGGGCGGCCTCGGCGGCGTCGAAGGCCTCGGCGGTCAGGAAGTACCGGGCCGCGGCGCGCGGGTCCAGGCGGGGCAGGAGCGGGGCGGAGATGACGGCCGGGACGACGCCGAGGTGGGTCTCGGTGAAGGCGTACGAGGACTTCGGCCCGGCGGCGGCGATGTCGCAGACCCCGAGCAGGCCGAGGCCTCCGGCCCGGACGTGGCCGGTGACCCGGGCGACGACGGGCTTGGACAGCCCGGCGATCTCCGCGAGCAGGGCCAGGAAGTCGGCCGGGTCGCACGGGGACTTGAGGTCGGCGCCGGAGCAGAACGTACTGCCGGTGTGGGTGAGGACCACGGCCCGCGCGGGGCCGTCCGCCGCGGCGGAGGCGAGGGCCTCGCGGAGCGCGGCGACGAGACCGGCGGAGAGTGCGTTGCGGTTGGCCGGGGAGTCGAGGGTGAGGGTGGTGACTCCGGACGCCGTTGTGGCGTGGACGGGTGTGGCCATGTCTCCTCCGGAGGGGTGCGCGGGATGGCGTGGGGTGTCCCTCGGGGGAGGGTATGCGGGTCCCCTGCGGGGTTGCTCCGCGGGTGGGGCGGCGGTTGCTGTGACGTGGGGTGACGCGGGGCGGGGTGTCGCGGGTGCGGGTCCCCTGCGGGGTTGCTCCGCGGGTGGGGCGGCGGTTGCTGTGACGTGGGGTGACGCGGGGCGGGGTGTCGCGGGTGCGGGTCCCCTGCGGGGTTGCTCCGCGGGTGGGGCGGCGGTTGCTGTGACGTGGGGTGACGCGGGGCGGGGTGTCGCGGGTGCGGTTCCGCTGCGGGGTTGCTCCGCGGGTGGGGCGGCGGTTGCTGTGACGTGGGGTGACGCGGGGCGGGGTGTCGCGGGTGCGGGGGCCCCTGCGGGGTTGCTCCGCGGGTGACGGCGGTTGCTGTGACGGTGGTGACGCGGGGCGGGGGTGTGGGGTGGGGACCCGGAGGAGGGTCTCCTCGGCTCGGCGCGTGCGGGTGTGTCGCGGCCAGGCGGCCTGGGTCGCGCGCTCGTCCTGCGGGGACCCTCCTCCGTGTCCCCACCCCACGGCCGACTCCGACCAGCCCGCACCCGCGGCCCAGTTGCCCCGCCGAGGCCCGCTGCCTTGCCATCCGGCAGAGCGGGAACGCGTCCGGCCGGGCGGGGAACACGGCTGCTGAGCGGGTCGGGCCGAGGGGGGCGGGGACGTGGCGGGGTGTCCCCGCAGGACGAGGCGCGACCACCGGGTGCCGCCGAGACGTGCCCGCACGCGCCGAGCCGAGGAGACACCCCGGCACGGCACCGACCCCCGACCCCTGACCGCCACCGCCCCGCCGACTCGCACCCGGACCAGCCGAGCAAGCCCGCAGGGCACCCCGCAGGGCACTAGTAGGACTTGGGGAGGCCCAGGGTTTGGTGGGAGACGAAGTTGAGGATCATTTCGCGGCTGACCGGGGCGATGCGGGCCACGCGGGCCGCGGTGATGAGGGAGGCCAGGCCGTATTCGCGGGTGAGGCCGTTGCCGCCGAGGGTGTGGACGGACTGGTCCACGGCCCGTACGCAGGCCTCCCCCGCCGCGTACTTGGCCATGTTCGCCGCCTCGCCCGCTCCCATGTCGTCGCCCGCGTCGTACAGGTGTGCCGCCTTCTGCATCATCAGGCGGGCCAGTTCGAGTTCGATGTGGGCCTGGGCCAGGGGGTGGGCGACCGCCTGGTGGCCGCCGATGGGCTCCTTCCACACCTGGCGGGACTTCGCGTAGTCGACGGCCTTGGCGAGGGCGTGGCGGCCCATTCCGATGGCGAAGGCGGCGGTCATGATGCGCTCGGGGTTGAGACCGGCGAAGAGCTGGAGCAGGCCGGCGTCCTCGTCGCCGACCAGGGCGGAGGAGGGGAGGCGGACGTCGTCCAGGGTGAGTTCGAACTGCTTCTCCGCGGCATGGAGTTCCATGTCCATGACCGTGCGGCCGAAGCCGGGGGCGTCGCGCGGGACGATGAACAGGCAGGGCTTGAGGCGTCCCGTACGGGCGTCCTCGGTGCGGCCGACGATCAGGGTGGCGTCGGCGATGTCGACGCCGGAGATGAAGACCTTGCGGCCGGTGAGGATCCAGTCGTCGCCGTCCCGGCGGGCGGTGGTGGTGATGCGGTGGGAGTTGGATCCGGCGTCGGGTTCGGTGATGCCGAAGGCCATGGTGCGGCTGCCGTCGGCGAGGCCGGGAAGCCAGGTCCGCTTCTGTTCGTCGGTGCCGAAGCGGGCGATGACCGTGCCGCAGATGGCGGGTGAGACGACCATCATGAGCAGGGGGCAGCCCGCGGCGCCGAGTTCTTCGAGGACGATGGAGAGTTCGGCGATGCCGCCGCCTCCGCCGCCGTACTCCTCGGGGAGGTTGACGCCGAGGTAGCCGAGTTTCGCGGCGTCGGCCCACAGCTCGTCGGGGTGGCCGCCCTCGCGGGCGACGCGGGCGAGGTAGTCGCGGCCGTAGCGTGCTCCCAGGGCGGCGACGGCCGCGCGCAGGGCCTGGTGTTCTTCGGTTTCGATGACGGGGCTCATGCGGGCTTTTCCTCCTGGACGACGGCGAGCAGGGCGCCGAATTCGACCTGTTGGCCGGTGGCGGCGTGGAGCGCGGTGAGCGTGCCGGAGGCCGGGGCGAGGATGCGGTGCTCCATCTTCATGGCTTCCAGCCAGAGCAGGGGCTGCCCGGCGGTGACGCGGCTGCCGGGGGCGAGGCCCTCGGCGACGCGGACGACGGTGCCGGGCATGGGGGCGAGCAGGGAGCCCGGTTCGGTCCGGTCCTGGGGGTCCGGGAAGCGGGGGACGGGGGTGAGGGTGTGGGATCCGAGGGCGGAGTCCACGTAGACCTCGGTCCCGTTGTGTTTCACGTGGAACATCCGCCGGATCCCGTCGACTTCGAGGGTGACGCGGTCGGGGGCGGCGGCCAGGACCACGATGCCGGGGTGGTCGACGAGCCGGGTGGTGCCGGTGCCGGTGGTGTAGCGGACCTCGTGCTCGGTGCCGCCCGCGGTGTAGCGGCGGGTCTGGGGCTGTGAGCGGAGGTTGCGCCAGCCGCCGATGCGGGCCGCGAGGGGTGCGCCGGGGGCGGGGGCCGCTGCGGCGAGGGCGGCCGCGACGGCGGCGGTGGTGGCGTCCGGGGTGTCCTCGGTGAGGGCGGTGAGGTGGCGGTCGTAGAAGCCGGTGTCGGGCTGCCCGGTGGCGAACTGCGGGTGCAGGAGGGACCGTACGAGGAGCTCGCGGTTGGTGGTGAGACCGTGGATGCGCGCTCCGGCGAGGGCGTGGGCGAGGACGCGGACGGCTTCGGCGCGGGTGGGGGCGTGGGCGACGACCTTGGCGAGCATGGGGTCGTAGTGGATGCCGACGGTGTCGCCGTCGGTGAAGCCGGTGTCGACGCGGACGGCTCCGGGGACGTGCAGGGTGTGCAGGACGCCGGTCTGCGGGCGCCAGTCCTGGGCGGGGTCCTCGGCGTAGAGGCGGGCCTCGACGGCGTGGCCGGTGGGCTCGGGGGGCGCCGGGGGCAGAGCCTCGCCCTCGGCGACGCGCAGTTGGAGGGCGACGAGGTCAAGGCCGAAGACGGCTTCGGTGACGGGGTGCTCGACCTGGAGGCGGGTGTTCATCTCCAGGAAGTAGGGGCGGCCGTCGGTGGTGACGAGGAATTCGACGGTGCCGGCTCCCCGGTAGGAGACGGCCCGGGCCGCGGCGACGGCGGCCGTGTGGAGGCTTTCGCGCAGGGTGTCCGACAGGCCCGGTGCGGGTGCCTCCTCGATGACCTTCTGGTGGCGGCGCTGGAGGGAGCAGTCGCGGGTGCCGAGCGCCCAGACGGTGCCGTGGGCGTCGGCGAGGATCTGCACCTCGACGTGGCGGCCGCGCTCCACGTAGGGCTCGGCGAAGACCTCGCCGTCCCCGAAGGCGGAGGCCGCTTCGGCGGAGGCGGCGCGCAGGGCTTCTCCGAGGGCGTCCAGGTCGCGGACCACCCGCATGCCGCGGCCGCCTCCGCCGGCGGCCGCCTTGAGCAGCAGGGGCAGGTCGGCGGGGGTGGCGGTGGCCGGGTCGACGGGGTCGAGGAGGGGGACGCCGGCGGCGCGCATCAGTTCCTTGGCCCGGGTCTTGGAGGCCATGGCCTCGATGGCCTCGGGGGGCGGGCCGATCCAGGTCAGGCCGGAGTCCTGGACCTGGCGGGCGAAGTCGGCGTTCTCGGAGAGGAAGCCGTAGCCGGGGTGGACGGCGTCGGCTCCGGCGGCGAGGGCGGCCTTGATGACCAGGTCGCCGCGCAGGTAGGTGTCGGCGGGGGTGGCGCCCGGCAGGCGTACGGCCGCGTCGGCGGAGCGGACGTGGAGGGCGTCGGCGTCCGGGTCGGAGTGGACGGCGACAGTGGCCAGGCCCAGGTCACGGGCGGTGCGGAAGATCCGTACAGCGATCTCGCCGCGGTTGGCGACGAGGAGGGAGGTCAGGTTCGTCATGTGCGGGCTCACATCCGGAAGACGCCGAAGCCGCCACGGGCGCCCTCGACGGGGGCGTTGTGGACGGCCGACAGGCACAGGCCGAGGACGGTGCGGGTGTCGCGCGGGTCGATGACGCCGTCGTCGTACAGCCGCCCGGACAGGAACATCGGGAGGGATTCGGACTCGATCTGCGCCTCCACGAAGGCGCGCATGCCGGCGTCCTGTTCCTCGTCGTACGGGAGGCCCTTCGCGGCGGCGGACTGCCGGGACACGATGGAGAGGACGCCGGCGAGCTGCTGGGGGCCCATGACGGCGGATTTGGCGCTGGGCCAGGCGAAGAGGAAGCGGGGCTCGTAGGCGCGGCCGCACATGCCGTAGTGACCGGCGCCGTAGCTCGCGCCGATGAGCACGGACAGGTGCGGGACCTTCGAGTTGGAGACGGCGTTGATCATCATCGAGCCGTGTTTGATGATGCCGCCCTGTTCGTACTCCTTGCCGACCATGTAGCCGGTGGTGTTGTGGAGGAAGAGGAGCGGGATGTCGCGCTGGTTGGCGAGCTGGATGAACTGCGCGGCCTTCTGGGACTCGGCGCTGAAGAGCACGCCCTGGGCGTTGGCGAGGATGCCGACCGGGTAGCCGTGGAGGGTGGCCCATCCGGTGACGAGGCTGGTGCCGTAGAGCGGTTTGAACTCGTCGAACGCGGAGCCGTCGACGATCCGGGCGACGACCTCGCGGGGGTCGAAGGGGGTCTTCAGGTCGGGCGGGACGATGCCGAGCAGTTCCTCCGGGTCGTGGAGGGGTTCCGCTGCCTGCGGCGGGTCCGCGTGCGGCTTGCGGTGGTTCAGGCGGGCCACGATGCGGCGGGCCTGGCGGAGGGCGTCGTGCTCGTCGAGGGCGTAGTGGTCGGCGAGGCCGGAGGTGCGGGCGTGCATGTCGGCGCCGCCTAGGGACTCGTCGTCGCTCTCCTCGCCGGTGGCCATCTTCACCAGGGGCGGTCCGCCGAGGAACACCTTGGACCGGTCCTTGATCATGACCGTGTGGTCGGACATGCCGGGGACGTACGCGCCTCCGGCGGTGGAGTTGCCGAAGACGACCGCGATGGTCGGGATGCCCTCGGCGGACAGCCGGGTGAGGTCGCGGAAGAGCGCGCCGCCCGGGATGAAGATCTCCTTCTGGGAGGGCAGGTCGGCGCCGCCGGACTCCACGAGGCTGATGACGGGCAGGCGGTTCTGCCGGGCGATCTCGTTGGCGCGCAGCGCCTTCTTCAGCGTCCACGGGTTGCTGGCCCCGCCGCGGACGGTGGGGTCGTTGGCGGTGATCAGGCATTCGACGCCCTCGACCGTGCCGATGCCGGTGACCATGGAGGCGCCCACGGGGTAGTCGCTTCCCCATCCGGCGAGCGGGGACAGCTCCAGGAACGGGGTGTCGGGGTCGAGGAGCAGCTCGACGCGTTCGCGGGCCAGCAGCTTGCCGCGCCCGCGGTGCCGGGCCGTGTACTTCTCCCCGCCGCCCTCGAGGGCCTTGGCGTGCTCGGCGTCGAGGGCGGCGAGGCGTTCCAGGGCGGCCGTACGGGCGCTGGTGTGCTCGGGGGCGTGCGGGTCGACGGTGGTGCGCAGGCGGGTCATGTGCCGGTCCCCTCCGGGGGCGGGAGCAGGTGGACGGGGATGTCGAGGTGCCGGGCGCGGAGCCATTCGCCGAGGGCCTTGGCCTGGGGGTCGAAGCGGTGGCCGGAGGCGACGCCGTCGCCGAGGATGCCGGTGACGGTGAAGTTCAGGGCGCGGAGGCCGGGGAGTTCGTGCCGGAGCACGGTGAGGCCGCGGGTCTCGGGGAGCAGGGACCGGAACAGCTCGACGGTGAGGGTGTCGCGCAGCCAGTCCCAGGCGGGGCCGGTGGCGACCCAGACGCCGACGTTGGCGTCGCCGCCCTTGTCGCCGCTGCGGGCCCCGGCGAGCAACCCGAGGGGGGCGCGGACGGTCTCCCGGGGGCCCGCCCCGGACACGGCGGGGGCTGCGCCCCCGACCCCTTCGGGGGCTCCGCCCCCGGACCCCCGCGCCTCAAACGCCGGCGAGGCTGAAGGCGCGGTGGGCTCCGCCGGACCGGCTGAAGGTGCGGCCGGCTCGCCCGGCCCGGTTGAAGGTGCGGTGGGCGGGGCGGGGATCTGGAGGTGGGTGCCGTCCGGGAGGACCGCGGTGTGGGGGACCTGCGTGGCCGGGACGGAGGTGGAGGCGAAGACCCCGTAGGGCTGGGCCGGGCCGGGTGGGGCGGTGACGTGGAAGCCGGGGTAGCTGCCGAGGGCCAGCTCGACCGCGGCCGAGGTGAGCGCCCGGCCGACCCGGTCCGCGGAGGGGTCGCGGAGCACGAGGCGCAGCAGGGCGCTCGCCGTCTCCTCCGTGTCGGCGTCCGCGTGGTCGGTGCGGGCCAGGGTCCAGCGTGCGTCGGCGACGCCTTCCAGGGCGTCGGCGAGCTGGGCGCGTACGAGTTCGGCCTTGGCCTCGACGTCCAGGCCCGTCAGGACGAAGACGACCTCGTTGCGCCAGCCGCCGATGCGGGTGACGCCCACCTTGAGGGTCGGCGGTGGTGCCTCGCCCCGCACTCCGCTGATGCGGACGCGGTCGGGGCCGTCGTCGGTGAGCCGGACGGTGTCCAGCCGGGCCGTGACGTCGGGGCCGAGGTAGCGGGGGCCCTGGGTCTCGTAGAGGAGCTGGGCGGTGACCGTGCCGGCCGAGACCACGCCGCCCGTCCCCGGGTGCTTGGTGATGACCGCCGAACCGTCCGGGGAGATCTCCGCGAGCGGGAAGCCGGGGCGGCGCACGTCGTGGGCGGTGAAGAAGGAGTAGTTCCCGCCGGTGGCCTGGGTGCCGCATTCCAGGACGTGGCCCGCGACCACCGCGCCCGCGAGCCGGTCGTGGTCCTCGGGGGACCAGTCGAACCACCAGGCCGCCGGACCGCTGACCAGCGCGGCGTCGGTGACCCTGCCGGTGACGACCACGTCCGCGCCGGCCCGCAGGCAGGCGGTGATGCCGGCGCCGCCGAGGTAGGCGTTGGCGGTGAGGGCTCCCTCGTGGCGGGCGGTGAGGTCGTCGCCCTCGACGTGGGCCACGGTGACGGGCACGCCCACCTTGGCCGCCAGCGCCCGAACGGCCGCGGCGAGTCCGGCCGGGTGCAGGCCGCCCGCGTTCGTGACGATCCGTACGCCCCGCTCGTGGGCCAGCCCGAGGCCTTCCTCCAGTTGGCGCAGGAAGGTTCTGGCGTAGCCGAGGTCCGGGTCCTTCAGCCGGTCGCGGCCGAGGATCAGCATGGTCAGTTCGGCGAGGTAGTCGCCGGTCAGCACGTCGAGCGGGCCGCCGGTGAGCATCTCGCGGACGGCGTCGGAGCGGTCCCCGTAGAAGCCGGACGCGTTGCCGATGCGCAGCGGGCGCCGGCTCACCGACCGGCCCCCGGGCCCCGGTCCCCCGCCGGCCCGGTGGGGCGCTCCCCCGAAGCCGGCTCCGGGGCCGCGGCCGGCCCGGACGCGCCGGCCTGTCCGGGCTGCCGTCCCTGGCCCGCCGGGCCGGCGAAGGCCTGGGCGATGTCCAGCCAGCGGTCGGCGTCGGGGCCGGTCGCATGCAGGGCCAGGTCGGCGCGGTGGGCGCGCTGGGTCACCAGGAGGCAGAAGTCGAACGCCGGGCCGGTGATCCGCTGCGCCGCGCCGGGCGGCCCGTACTCCCAGGTCCCGGATCCGTCGGGGGCGCTCAGCTCCACCCGGAACTCCTCGGCGGGTGCGGGCAGTCCGCGTACGGCGTGGGCGTAGTCCCTGGCCCGGACGCCGATCCGCGCCACGTGCCGCAGCCGCGCGGTCGGGGCGCGGCGCACTCCGAGGGCGTCCGCGACGTCCTGGCCGTGGGCCCAGGTCTCCATCAGGCGGGCGCTCGCCATCGAGGCGGCCTTCATCGCGGGCCCGTACCAGGGGAAGCGGGCGTCGGGCGAGGCCGCGGCCAGTGCCTCGTCGAGGGCGTGCCGGGTCGCGCGCCAGCGGGCGAGCAGTTCGGCCGGGTCCAGCCCGGCGCCCTCCTCGGCGCCCTCGTCCACGAAGGTGTCGGGGGCCTTGAGCGCCGCCTCGACCATGTGCCCGAAGCCCTCGGCGTCGGTGAGCGACAACAGCGAGGCCCGGTCCGTCCAGTGCAGGTGGGCGATCTGGTGGGCGATGCGCCAGCCGGGGGCGGGGGTGGGCCTGGCCCAGTCCGGTCCCTCCAACTCGGCCACGAGTCTGTCGAGTTCAGCACCCTCTTCCCTCAGATCGGCGAAGACGGTGACGGCGGACGGATCGGGCACGGTGCGCTCCCCTCTCGGCGTGAGGGGAAGACTGGCAGCCGCCAGGAAAACAATCAAGCACGCTTGCATGATTTTCTCGGGAGGCGACACCTTCCCGCCACCCGTACCAAACCGGCACAACAGAAGGGATGTTGTGCCCCGGCCGTCCGGGCCGCAGGTCTCGGGGCACACCCCGGCCGGAGCGCGCGGGAGGCGATTCAGGCCGTACGCCGGAAACCGGCAGAACATCACCGGATTGTCCCGTCGATACTGGGCGTTCCGCTCCGGGCCCGGGACGGGCGCACCACGTTCGTGTCACTCGACGACGAGGAGAACTGACGTGACCACAGCCGCCCGAACCCCCTCCTCCCTCTACCCCGAACTCGACGCGACCGCCCTCGGCGCCTTCGTCACCGCCCTGGAGAGCGGCGACGTCACCGGCCTCGCCCCCGCCCGCGCCGCCGAGATCGCCGAGCTGCGCTCCGTCGCCGCCTTCACCCGCGGCAAGGTGACCGGCGCCGACGGCGACCTGCTCGACGCCGCACTGTGGCGGCACCTCGGGACACGGCCGCGCCCCGTGATCGTCATGCCGTCCCCCTGGACCGGCCTGGGCTGGCTCGCGTACGCCGTCCAGGCCACCCTCTTCGCGGCGCGCGGCTACGACGTCCTCGCCTACTCCGCCCGCGGGTTCGCCGGCTCCGAGGGCCGGGTGGACGTCGCCGGGCCGCTGGACGTCGCCGACGGCAGCCGCGCCCTGGACCACCTCATCGAGCGCAGCACCGGCCCCGTGACACGGATCGGCTTCCTCGGGGACTCCTACGGCTCGGGCATCGCCCAGCTGGTCGCCGCGCACGACACGCGCGTCGACGCCGTCGTCGCGCTCAGCACCTGGGGCGACCTCGGGGAGGCCTTCTACGAGAACTCCACCCGCCACGTCGCCGCCGTACGGGCGCTGCTCGGCGCGGCCTCGAAGGCGCGGCTGAGCCCGCAGACGCAGAGCGTCTTCGACAACGTCCTCTCCGGCGGCGACGTCCGGGGCGCGCTGCGCTGGGCGGAGGTGCGCTCGCCGTTCACCCACATCAAGGAACTCAACCGCCGCCAGGTGCCCGTCTTCTTCGCGCACGCCTGGCACGAGACGCTCTTCCCGCCCAACCAGACGCTCCGGATGTTCAACGAGCTGACCGGCCCCAAACGCATCGTCCTCTCCGTCGGAGACCACTCGGGGCCCGAGATGTCCGGCATCCTCGGCCTGCCGAACCGGATCTGGACCGACGCCCACCGTTGGTTCGACCACCACCTGATGGGCGTCGACAACGGCATCGACACCGAGGACCAGGTGCTGTCCGAGGTCATGTGGAGCAAGACCCTCGAACCCCGCCCCACCTGGCCCTCCGTGACCGAACACGTGCAGCGGCTGCACCTGGCGGACGACGGGGAGCTCGGCGACGAACCGCGCACCGGCTGGACCTCGACCGTGCTGTGCGGAATGGACACCCCGGCCACCGTCGCCGACCGCATCGTGGAATCCGGCTACGCGGAGATCGCGGGCCGCCCGAAGGTCTACCCGACGGACGACATCGACCGGACCGTCGCGGCCGTGTGGACCGCCGACCCGGTGGCGGAGACCCTGCGGCTGCGCGGCACGCCGCGGCTGCGCGTGACGTACCGCGCGGCGAACCCCGGGTCCGCCTTCGTCGCCTACCTGCTGGACACGGCCCCGGACGGCTCCGCGCACATCGTCACGCACGCGCCGTTCACCGACCTCGGCTCGCCGCCGGACAGTCTCATCAGCGCGGACATCGAGCTCCAGGCGACGGCGTACGACGTCCCGCGCGGCCACCGCCTGATGCTGGTCGTCGACGCCCGCGACCCCTTCTACGCCGACGGGAACCTCCCCCGCGCCACGCTGGACTTCACCTCCCCGGAGTCCACACCGTCCTACCTGGACCTGCCGCTGGGGTGAGGCGGTACGCCCGCCCGGCCGGTCCCCCGCGGCCGGCCGGGCGGGCGCACGCTCCAGGAAGGACGCGGGGGGCGCGGCTGCGGTTTCGGGGGCGGAGCGGGGGTTTTTGTGGGGCGGGGGTAGGGGGCGGGAGCCGCTGGGGCCGCATCAGGGCTGTCCTGGGCAGCCGATGACGCGTACGTCCACACCTTCTACGCGTCGTGTGGCTTTTAGAGCCGCGCAGAAGGCTTCCGTCACTACATCGAACGCTGACCAGTGCCCGCTTCCACCGCGCCTTCAGGAGCGTTGGCATCGGCCCGGCCGAAGGGATCCCCACCTACCGACGAGGGCCGGACGCGGTCGCAGAGGAGCGCGTAGCGGTTGTGGGCGGCTTGTGCCCGGCCCACGAGGCTCGCGGACGCCGTCGGACAGGAGCGCGTAGCGATTCGTGGCGGCTTATGCCCAGCCAGTGGAGGTCACAGCCGCTCTGCTGGAGGAGCGCGTAGCGATCTGGGGCGCCCCGGGCCGGGCTCCGCCCGGCCCTCTCCGACTCCCCGTCTTCGGTCCTGTCGCCCGGCCCGTTCCTTTGGGGGTTTCCCGGCTGTCCTCGTTTTTCCGGGGCGGGACGGTCGGTCAAGGGTGGCCGCAGGCCATCGCGAAGCGACGCGAGGAACGAGCGCCCTTGAGGGGCCGGCCCGACACGGAGAGACGATGGGACTGACGGGAAACCCCCAGGACAGCCCTGATGCCGCTCCGGTGGCTCCCGCCCTCGCCCCCGCCCTTCAGCAGATCGGGCCCGGCGGTGCCTTGGCCGTGGCCTGGAGGAGGTCGCGCAGGAGGGGGAAGTCGATGCGGTCCGGGTGGCGGAAGCGCAGGCAGGCCTTGCCCATGTCGTGGGCGGCCAGGCGGTCCGCGAAGGCTTCCCGGACGTCCGTGCGCATCAGGTAGAACGAGATGTACTGCTTCTGGCTCGCCCAGGCGATCTCGCCCTCGGCCGCGCCCTGGCGTACGTACACCGGCATCCCGTACGCGATGCGTTCCTCGAAGTCCGGGAGCTCGGTCAGGCAGAGCTCGCGCAGGCGGGTGAGGGCCGGCCTGCGGGCCTCGGGCACGCCTTCGAGGTAGGCGGAGACGTCCATCAGCCGGCCTTCTTCCCGATCTGTGAGCGGACCGCGCCCATGCTGGCGGCGATCACGAGGGCGATGGCGAGCGCGTCCAGCGCGGACAGGGCCTGGTTCAGGACGAGGAATCCGGCGGTGGCCGCGATGGCCGGCTCCAGGCTCATCAGGATCGCGAAGGTGGGCGCCGGCATGCGCCGGAGGGCGAGCAGTTCGAGCGTGTACGGAAGGACGGAGGACAGCACGGCGACGCCGAGGCCCAGGGCGAGGGTGCTGGGGACGAGCAGGTCCGAGCCGGCCTCGACGATGCCGAGGGGCAGGGAGAGGACGGCGGCCGCGGCCATCGCGAGGGCCAGGCCGTCGGCCTGCGGGAAGCGGCGGCCGGTGCGCGCGCTGAACACGATGTACGCGGCCCACATCGCGCCCGCGCCGAGGGCGTAGGCGGCGCCCAGCGGATCGAGGGAGCCGAAGCCGAGGCCTCCGCCGCCGTGGCCGGACAGCAGGACGACACCGCCGAGGGCCAGTCCGGCCCAGAGGAGGTTGACCAGGCGCCGGGAGACGATGACGGACAGGGCGAGCGGTCCGAGGACTTCCAGGGTGACGGCCGGGCCGAGCGGGATGCGGTCGATGGCCTGGTAGAAGAGGCCGTTCATGCCCGCCATGGCGATGCCGAAGGCGGCGACGGTGCCCCAGTCGGAGCGGGTGTAGCCCCTCACCTTGGGCCGGCAGAGCAGGAGCAGCACGATCGCGGCGGCCGCGAGGCGCAGGGTGACCACGCCGGCGGCGCCCGCCCTCGGCATGATCATGACCGCGAGTGCGGCGCCGAACTGCACCGAGACGCCGGCCGAGATCACCAGCGCGACGGGCCCGAACCGGGAGCGGGTCCCCTCGGTGGGGAGGGGGGTGGCGGGGGTGGCCGTCGGGGACGCGTTCGGCGCGGCGGTTGGTGCGGGCATTTCTCCAGATTACGGGGTCGTAAGGAGTGATTCCACGTATGTCGCCTTACAGGTTCGCTACGGAAACGTGTCGTCACCGGTCGTCGGTCCCCGCCCCATCGGCCCGCGGCCCTTCCGGCCGTTCCATCCCCTCCACTCCTTCCAGCCCCTCCAGCCCCTCCAGCCCTTCCAGCCCCTCCAGCCCTTCCGCCAGGAGTTCCACCAGGTGGCGGGCCCTGGTCCCGGCGAGCTGGGCGATCTGTGTGCGGCAGGAGAACCCGTCGGCCTGGACGAGGGTGCCCTGCGGGGCCCCGCGCAGCGCCGGGAGGAGTTGTTCCTCCGCGCAGGCCACGGACACCTCGTGGTGTCCGGGCTCGAAGCCGAAGTTCCCGGCGAGGCCGCAGCAGCCTCCGCTGAGCTCGCCGGTGAGTCCGGCGCGTTCGCGCAGGCGGCGGTCCGCCGCGTCGCCGAGCACCGCGTGCTGGTGGCAGTGGGTCTGCCCGGCGACCGTGCGGTCGAGGCGGGGCGGCGCCCAGTGCGGGGCGTGCTGTTCCAGGGTTTCGGCGACGGTGCGGACGGCTGCCGCGAGCCGGGCGGCGCGCGGGTCGTCGGGGAGGAGGGCGGGGAGGTCGGTGCGCAGGGCCGCGGCGCAGCTGGGTTCGAGGACGGTGAGGGTGTGCGGCTGCCCGCTGCGCTCGACGGTGTCCAGCGTCCGCCGGAGCACGCTGCGGGCGCGGTCGAGGCGGCCGGTGGAGAGGTGGGTCAGGCCGCAGCACACCGGGCCGGCGGGGAGGCTCACCTGCAGCCCGGCGGCTTCGAGTACCGCGGTCGCGGCCCGGCCGACCTCGGGGGCGAGGTACTGCGTGAACGTGTCGGGCCACAGGGTCACGGGGGTCCCACCCACGGGCGGTGGGATCGCCCCTGCGGTCGCCCCTGCGGCCGCCCCCGCCGTCGTCCGGCCGCTCCGCTCCCACCAGCGCGTGAAGGGTTCGGCGGCGAGCGGGGGCAGCGGACGTTCGCGGGTCAGTCCCGGTACGGGCAGCAGGCGCGCGGCGGCGTTCACGGCGCGGGCGGCCCGCAGCCGGGCGATGAGGCGCAGCCACTGCGGGAGGCCGCCGAGCGTGTAGTGGGAGAGGGGCCGGATGCGGCCCTTCCAGTGCTGGTGGAGGAACTGGGACTTGTAGGTGGCCATGTCCACGCCGACCGGGCAGTCGCTGAGGCAGCCCTTGCAGCCGAGGCAGAGGTCGAGGGCTTCGGCGACCTCGGCGGAGCGCCAGCCGTCGGTGATCACTTCGCCCGCGAGCATTTCGTGGAGGAGCCGGGCGCGGCCGCGCGTGGAGTGCCGTTCCTCGCCGGTGACCCGGTAGGACGGGCACATCACCCCGGCGTCGGGTGCACCGGCCGCGCCCACCGTCGCGCCCACCGTCCCGGCCGCGCCCACCGTCCCGGCCGGGGCCGTGGTGCGGCATTTGGCGACGCCGACGCAGCGGGCGGCCTCGCGGGCGAGCGGCAGGTCGGGCAGGACGGCGAAGCGCAGGTTCTCGTCGATCCGGGCGGGCCGGACGAGCATGTCGGGGTTCATCCCGCCGGCCGGGTCCCACAGGTCCTTGTAGGCGCCGAACAGCCGGATGACGTCGGGTCCGTACATGCGCGGGAGCAGTTCGGCGCGGGCCTGCCCGTCGCCGTGTTCGCCGGACAGGGAGCCTCCGTGGGCGACGACGAGGTCGGCGAGGTCGCGGGAGAAGTCCCGGTAGCGGGCCACTCCGACGGGGGAGGCCAGGTCGAAGTCGATCCGTACGTGGACGCAGCCCTCGCCGAAGTGGCCGTACGGGGTGCCGCGCAGCCCATGGGAGGCGAGCAGCGCGCGGAACTCCCGCAGGTAGGCGCCGAGCCGGGCGGGCGGTACGGCGCAGTCCTCCCAGCCCGGCCAGGCCATGGTGCCGTCGGCGGCGCGGGTGGCGGTGCCGGCGGCGTCCTCGCGGATCCGCCACAGGGCGCGTTGGCCGGCGGGGTCGGTGACGACGAGGGCGTCGAGGGGGTCCGCGGCCCGGACGAGCGCGCGGGCGGCGGAGGCGTCGGGCATTTCCGCGAACAGCCAGGCCCGGCCGCGCGGCAGTGCGGCGGCGGCCGGGCCGGGGACGAGGTCCTCGGCCATGCCCTCGACGGTCAGCGGGCCGTGGCCGAGGAGTCCGGCGGCGGCGTCGGCCGCCGCGCTCTCGTCGGCGTAGCCGAGGACGGCGAGGGCGGGGGCGCGGGGCGGTTCGACGAGGCGGACGACGGCTTCGGTGACGACGGCGAGGGTGCCTTCGCTGCCGCAGAAGGCGCGGGCGACCTGGGTGCCGTGTTCGGGGAGCAGGGCGTCGAGGCCGCCGTAGCCGGAGATGCGGCGGGAGAAGCCGCCGGACATACCGGTGCGCAGTGTCGCCAGGTTGGCTTCGACGAGGCCGCGCAGGCCCGGTGGTGCTCCGGTCCAGCCGGTGCCGATCCGGTGGGGGGTGCCTCCGTAGGTGGTGACGGCCAGTTCGGTGACGTTGTCGGCGGTGGTGCCCCAGGCGACGGAGTGGGCGCCGCAGGCGTTGTTGCCGATCATGCCGCCGAGGGTGCAGCGGGAGTGGGTGGAGGGGTCGGGGCCGAAGGTCAGTCCGTGGGGGCGGGCGGCGTCGCGGAGCCGGTCGAGGACGAGGCCGGGCTGGACGACGGCGGTGCGGGTGGCGGGGTCGAGGGCGAGGAGGCGGTTCATGTGGCGGGTGAGGTCGAGGACGACGCCGGTGCCGGTGGCCTGTCCGGCGATGGAGGTGCCGCCGCCGCGCGGGACGACGGGGACGCCCGCGTCGGCGCAGATGCGCAGGGCCGCGGCCACGTCGTGGGCGTCGCGCGGGGTGACGACGCCGACGGGGACGCGGCGGTAGTTGGAGGCGTCCATGGTCATGAGGGCGCGGGCCGTCGCGCCGAAATCCACCTCGCCGCGCAGTTCCGCCCGCAGTGTCCGTTCGAGTTCGCTCGTGGTCTTCCCGGATGCCGTCACGGCGACCAGCCTCGCATCGGGACGGACCGTCTCACCGGGTGGACGCGCGTCCGGGGCGCGGACCGGGACCCGATACGCTCCGCTCGTGGCTGAGATCCAGATTCCCGCTGACATCAAGCCCGCCGACGGACGCTTCGGCGCGGGCCCCTCCAAGGTGCGGACCGAGGCGCTGGACGCCCTCGCCGCCACCGGTACCTCCCTGCTCGGAACCTCACACCGCCAGGCCCCGGTCAAGAACCTGGTCGGCTCGGTGCGCCAGGGCCTCCGGGACCTCTTCTCCCTCCCCGAGGGGTACGAGGTGATCCTGGGCAACGGCGGCTCCACCGCCTTCTGGGACATCGCGACCGCCGGTCTGATCGAGCGGAAGTCCCAGCACCTGACGTTCGGCGAGTTCTCGTCGAAGTTCGCCAAGGCCGCGAAGCTCGCGCCGTGGCTGGACGAGCCGTCGGTGATCTCCTCCGAGCCGGGCACGCACCCCGAGCCGGTGGCCGAGGCGGGCGTGGACGTGTACGCGTACACCCACAACGAGACCTCCACGGGTGTGGCGGCGCCGATCCGGCGCGTCGCGGGCGCGGACGCCGGTTCGCTCGTTCTGGTGGACGCGACCTCGGGTGCCGGCGGTCTGCCGGTGGACATCACCGAGACGGACGTCTACTACTTCGCGCCGCAGAAGTCCTTCGCCTCGGACGGCGGTCTGTGGCTGGCGGCGTTCTCCCCGGCGGCCCTGGAGCGCGCGGCGCGCGTCCACGCGTCCGGCCGGCACATCCCGGAGTTCTTCTCGCTGCCGACGGCGATCGACAACTCGCTGAAGAACCAGACGTACAACACCCCGGCGCTCGCGACGCTGTTCCTGCTGGACCAGCAGCTGGAGTGGATGAACGGCCAGGGCGGCCTGGAGTTCACCACGGGCCGTACGGCGGCCAGCGCGCGGAACCTGTACGGCTGGGCGGAGGCGTCGAAGTACGCCACCCCCTTCGTCCAGGACGCCGACAAGCGCTCCTCGGTCATCGGCACCATCGACTTCTCGGACGACATCGACGCGGCGGCCGTCGCGAAGGTGCTGCGCGCCAACGGGATCGTGGACACCGAGCCGTACCGCAAGCTCGGCCGCAACCAGCTGCGCATCGCGATGTTCCCGGCGATCGACCCGGCGGACGTGCAGGCGCTGACGGCCTGCGTCGACTACGTGATCGAGAAGCTGTAGCCGCCCCTGTCCCGGCATTACCGCGGGCCCCCGGTGACGTGTCGTCACCGGGGGCCCGTCGTGTTCGCGCACCTCACGGCCGGGGCGCGGCCCGGCACGCGATACCTTCAGGAGTTCCGGCGGCGAATTGTGGAGGCAGCGGCGTGAGCGTGCGAGTGACGGCGGCCCAGAGCGGTGTGGACCCCTTCGGCACGGCCCGGCTGCGGCGCGGGGTGCTGGACGCATGGGGCGCAGGCCCCGCCCGGTTCCGTGAGGACGCCAACGCCGAGGAGGACCTCGCGCTCGGCGGCTACCGGGACCGGCTGGTGGTGGAACTGGCGCAGAACGCCGCCGACGCGGCGGCCCGTGCCGGGGTCCCCGGCCGGCTGCGGCTGACCCTGCACGAGAACGCGGACGGGCCCGCCCTGCTGGCCGTCTCCAACACCGGCGCCCCGCTGGACGCGACGGGCGTGGAGTCGCTGAGCACCCTGCGCGCCTCCGCGAAGCGCGAGCCCTCCGGGGACAGCGTGGGCCGTTTCGGTGTCGGTTTCGCCGCCGTCCTGGCCGTCTCCGACGAGCCGGCGGTGCTGGGCCGCCACGGCGGCGTGCGCTGGTCCCTCGCCGAGGCCCGCGAGCTGGCCCGGGAGGCCGCCGTCGGCAGTCCCGGCCTCGGCGACGAGCTGCGCCGGCGGGACGGTCACGTGCCGCTGCTGCGCCTGCCGCTGCCCGCCGAGGGCACCGCGCCCGAGGGCTACGACACGGTGGTGGTGCTGCCGTTGCGCGACGCCGCCGCTGAGGACCTGGCGCAGCGGCTGCTGGCGGGCATCGACGACGCGCTGCTGCTGACGCTGCCCGGGCTGCGCGAGGTGGTCGTGGAGACCCCGGGCGCCTCCCGCACCCTGTACCGGCGCGAGGAGGGCCCGTACACGGTCGTCGAGGACACCACGGCCGCCGGTACGCGCACCAACCGCTGGCGCACCGTCCGTCACGGCGGCCCCATCGAGCGGGCGCTGCTCGCCGACCGGCCCGTCGAGGAACGGCTGCGGCCCGCCTGGACGGTGTCCTGGGCCGTGCCCGTCGACGCCGAGGGCTCCCCGCTGCGTCCGGACACCGCCCCGGTGGTGCACGCGCCGACCCCCACCGACGAGCCGCTGGGCATTCCCGCCCTGCTCATCGCGACGCTGCCGCTGGACACCACCCGGCGCCACCCGGCGCCGGGTCCGCTGCTCGACTTCCTCGTGGAGCGCGCGGCCGACGCGTACGCCGAACTCCTCGGCACCTGGGACCCGGTGGGCACGGGCCTGGTCGACCTGGTGCCCGGCCCGCTCGGCAAGGGCGAGCTGGACGGCGCCCTGCGCGCCGCCGTGCTGCGCCGGCTGCCCCGTACGGCCTTCCTGGCGCCCGCGGCCCCGCCCGAGCACGCGGAGGAGCGCGCCGCGCTGCGCCCCTTCGAGGCCGAGGTGGTGGAGGGCGCGGGCGCCGAGACCGTGCGCGTCCTCGCCGAGGTGCTGCCGACCCTGCTGCCGGCCGGCCTGGAGCGGCGTTCCGAGCTGCGCGCGCTGGGGGTGGGCCGGCTGCCGCTGGGCGACGCCATCGAGCGGATCGCGGGCATCGAGCGGACCCCGGAGTGGTGGCACCGGCTCTACGACAGCCTGGCCGGGGTGGACCCGGACCGGCTGTCCGGGCTGCCGGTGCCGCTCGCGGACGGCCGTACGACCATCGGCCCCCGCCACGTCCTGCTCCCGTACGAGGACACGCCCGCGGACCTGGCCCGGCTGGGGCTGAAGGTGGCGCATCCGGAGGCGGCGCACCCGCTGCTGGAGAAGCTGGGGGCGCTCCCGGCGACGGCGCGCGCGGTCCTGACGACCCCGCAGGTGCGGGCGGCGGTCGCCGCTTCCCTGGACGCCGGGGAGGTGTGGGACGAGGACGCGGACGCCCTGGACGCCGAGGAGCTGGCCGAGGTGGTGCTGGGGCTGGTCCGGGACGCGGAGCTGGCTCCGGGCGACGAGCCCTGGCTGGGTGCGCTGGCCCTCCCGGACGAGGACGGCGAGCCGACCCCGGCGGGTGAACTGCTGCTGCCCGGTTCGCCGCTGGCCTCGGTGATCCGCGAGGACGAGGTGCCGTACGTGGACGCCGAGCTGGCCGAGCGGTGGGGCGAGGGCCCGCTGACGGCCTGCGGGGTGCTGGCCACGTTCCAGCTGGTGCGTGCCGCGGACGTGGTGCTCGACCCGGACGAACTGGAGCCGCGGGACGGTGACTTCGCCGAGCCCGACGACGCGGGGCTGCTGGACGCCGTCGACGTGTGGTGCGAGGACCTGCTGGACCGGCTGCCGGAGCTGCCCGTGCCGCCGGTGGCCACCGAGCTGGTCGCGGTCCGCGATCTGGACCTCGTCGACGACGACTGCTGGCCGCAGGCCCTGGCCATGCTGGCACAGCCGCCGCTGCGGGACGCGCTGACGCAGCCGGTGCGGGTCCTGCTGCCGGACGGCACCACGCAGTCGGTGCGCCCGTACACGGCCTGGTGGCTGCGCGACCACCCGGTGCTGGAGGGGCGCCGTCCGGCGGGTCTGCGGGCGGCGGGCGGCGATCCGCTGCTGGAGGGGCTGTACACCCCGGCGGACGCGACCGGCTTCGAGGACGAGCAGGTGCTGCGGGCGCTCGGCGTCCGGACGTCCGTACCGGCGCTGCTGGACGAGCCGGGCGGCGCGGCCGAGCTGCTGGGCCGGCTCGCGGATCCGGAGCGGGAGGTGACGGACCGGCAGCTGTACGGCCTGTACGGGGCGCTGGCCGATCTCGACCCGGAGCAGGTGACCCTGCCGGACGAGCTGCGGGCGGTGGTGGACGGCGAGGTGGTCGTGGTGGACGCGGCCGACGCGGTCATCGCGGACGCCCCGGACCTGCTGCCTCTGGCGGCGGGCCTGCCGCTGCTGCCGGTGACCCCGTCGCGGGCGGCGGACCTCGCGGACCTGCTGCAGGTGCGGCGGCTGTCGGAGACGGTGCCGGCGGAGGTGACCACACCGGGCGAGGTGCACGAGGTCCCCGATGCGGTGCGGGTGCTGCTGGGCCCGGCGACACCGGTGACGTACGTGGAGCACGAGGAGCTGGTCGCGGGCGGTACGGAGCTGGACTGGCGGCTCACCGCGGACGGCACCCTGCACGCGTCGACGCTGGAGGGCGTGGCGGCGGGCCTGGCCTGGTCGGCGGGCCAGTGGCCGCGCCGCTTCGAGGTGGCGGCCCTCCTGGAGGACCCGTCCCGCACGGCGGAACTGGCCCGCGACCGCTGGTTCGACTAGGACCCGGTCGGCGGATCGGGGCCGGTGGGACCGCGGGCACGCGGCCGGGGTGCCCGCGGCCGGGGTGCCCGCGGCGGTCGGGCTCAGGGGCCGGCGGGGCCGGGGGCTGTGAGGGGGAGCAGGTCGGGGCGTTTGGCGGTCCGGCCGTCGCCGGAGGAGCGGCCGCGCAGGCGGCGGCCCAGCCAGGGGCCGAGGAACGCGGCCGCCCAGCGCAGCTCGGCCGCGACGGCCGCTCCGGGCGTGGCGACGGCCCGCGGCGGCAGCGGGTGCGTCCAGGTGTCGTCGCTGCCCGGCAGGCCGACGGCGTGGGCGAGGGCGGCGGCGATGCGTTCGTGTCCGAGGGAGCTGGCGTGGAGCCGGTCGTCGGTCCACATGCGCGGGTCGGCCACGGCCTCCGGCAGGGCGGTCTCGGCGACGGTGACCCCGTGCCGGGCGGCCGCGGCCCGGACGAGCCCGTTGAGTTCGGTCAGGCGGGGCGCGAGGGGCCGGGCGAGGGGCACGACCTTGCCGAGGTCGGGGAAGGTCACGGTCGCCACGTGCGTTCCGGCGTCCGTGAGGGCGGCGAAGACGGCCTCCAGGTGCCCGGCGACCTCTGCCGGGTCGAAGCGGGGCCGCAGCACGTCGTTGACGCCCGCGACGACGGTGGCGATGTCGGGGCGCAGGGCGAGGGCGGGGGCCAGCTGTTCGGCGCGGACCTGGGAGGCCAGCCGTCCCCGTACGGCGAGGTTGGCGTAGAGCAGGCCCGGGCGGGCGGCCTCCAGGTGGTCGGCGAACCGGTCGGCGAAGCCGCGCAGTCCGCGGACGTCGTCCCCGTCGCCGAGGCCTTCGGTCTGGCTGTCGCCGAGGGCGACGTAGCGCCGGTAGTCAGTGCTCTGCACGGGTGGTCGGCCTCTCTCGCAGGATGTCCGCGCTGCGGCGGCACCAGTCGCGGTGCCCTTCCTCGAAGGCGATGCCGCGCAGACCGGTCAGGTAGGCGCCGATGGCGTCGCCGTGGCGCAGGAAGTCCTCCTCGTCGAGGTCGCCGCGCATCTTGCGCAGCACCCGGCGGAGGAGGTCGATCTTGGCGTCGGCGGCGGTGGCGCGTTCCTCCAGCTGCCGGATCACCGGGGCGGTGCCGATCCGGTCGGCGTTCTGGACCTTGACGAGGAGGTCGTCGCGGATGACGGAGGGCTTGCAGGCGGCGGCCGCGAAGGCCTCCAGCTCGTCGCGGCCGGCGCCGGTGACCCGGAAGAGGCGTTTGTTGGGCCGGGTCTCCTGGACCACCTGCCGGCCTTCGACCAGGCCTTCCTTCTCCAGCCTGGCCAGCTCGGTGTAGAGCTGCTGGGGGGAGGCGTGCCAGAAGTTCGCGACGCCGATGTCGAAGGACTTCGCCAGTTCGTAGCCGCTGTACTCGCCGTCCAGCAGCGCCGCCAGTACGGCATGTCGCAAGGCCATCGCGGCTGCCCCTTCCCTTTTCCCGGTACTCCCCCGCATGATACGCACGAATCTGAGTAGTCAATTCCTTGAGTATGAGTCCAGGAGGAACCGTGGAGTCCGTCATGGAGACCGCCGAACGCTTCCGCACGGCCGTGGAGAAGCGCGACCTGTCCGCGCTGGAGGACCTGTTCACCGAGGACATCCGGTTCTACAGCCCCGTGAAGTTCCGCCCCTTCGAGGGCCGGCCGATGGTGCTGGGGCTCTTCGGGGTCCTGGTGCGGGTCCTCGGGGACCTTCGCTACGTCGGCCACTTCGAGGGCGCGGCCGGGACGAGCGCGGACGGCACGCAGGCCCCGGCGGCGGTCCTGCCGTTCCGGGCCACCGTGGACGGCAAGGACATTCACGGCATCGACATGCTGCACTTCGACGAGGCCGGCCGGATCAAGGAGTTCACGGTCATGCTCCGCCCCGCGTCCGCGGTGCACACCGTGGGCCAGGCCGTCCTGGAGGGACTCCGGGCGGACGGCCTGGCCTAGGCTCGTGTCGTCGAAGTCCCTTCGGATCAGGGCCCCGCGCCGAACCCCGTCACCCCCGGGTACGGCGCGGCCCTCAGGCCGGGAACCTGCGGTCGACCCAGCGAAAGGTGAACTCGATCAGGACCGCGGCGGCCGCCGCGATCGCCACCGCGATCCACGGCATGGTGGTGCCGACCAGCTTGAGCTGGAAGAACTCCTGGAGCCACGGCACGACCAGAACGATCAGGAAGGCCAGGCCCATCGCGCCCACCAGGGCGACCCGCCACCACGTGTACGGGCGGGCGATGATCGCCAGGACCCACATCGAGGTCAGGAACAGGGTGAGCGTGGCCGCGCTGGTCTCGGCGTTCAGGGCTTCCGGGCCGGTGTAGTGGTGGCGGGCGACCAGGTAGCTCACGAAGGTCGCCGTGGCCGCGACGACACCGCCGGGGATGGCGTACCGCATCACGCGTTTGACGAAGTGCGGCTTGGCCCGCTCCTTGTTCGGGGCCAGGGCCAGGAAGAAGGCCGGGATGCCGATGGTGAGGGTGGACAGCAGCGTCAGGTGGCGGGGCAGGAAGGGGTATTCGACCTGGGAGCAGACCACCAGGATGGCCAGCAGCACCGAGTAGACCGTCTTCGTGAGGAAGAGGGTGGCCACGCGCGTGATGTTGCCGATGACCCGGCGGCCCTCGGCGACCACGGACGGGAGCGTCGCGAAGCTGTTGTTCAGCAGGACGATCTGCGCGACGGCGCGGGTGGCCTCGGAGCCGGAGCCCATGCTGACGCCGATGTCGGCGTCCTTGAGGGCGAGCACGTCGTTGACGCCGTCGCCGGTCATCGCGACGGTGTGGCCCCGGGACTGGAGGGCGCCGACCATGTCCCGCTTCTGCTGCGGGGTGACCCGTCCGAAGACGGAGTTCGCGTCGAGGACCTCCGCCATCTCCTCCTGCCCGGTGGGCAGCTTGCGGGCGTCGACGGTGTTCTCGGCGCCGGGCAGGCCCAGTTTGCCGGCGACCGCGCCGACGGAGACGGCGTTGTCGCCGGAGATGACCTTGGCCTTGACGTTCTGGTCCTCGAAGTAGAGCAGCGTGTCGGCGGCGTCGGGGCGCAGCCGCTGCTCCAGGACGACCAGGGCGGTGGGTTTGACCCCGGTGGCCACGTCCTCGTCGTCCAGCTCGCGGGCGGAGCGGGCGAGCAGCAGGACCCGCAGGCCCTGTTCGTTGAGGTCGTTGATCTCGTCGAGGGCCGGGTCCCCGGCGGGCAGCAGCACGTCGGGGGCGCCGAGCAGCCAGGTGTTGTTCTCGCCGTCGCCCTCGCTGAAGCTGGCGCCGCTGTACTTGCGGGCGGAGGAGAAGGGCAGGGACTCGGTGCAGCGCCATTCGGCGCTGTCGGGGTAGGCGTCGATGATCGCCTGGAGGCTGGCGTTGGGCCGCGGGTCGGACTCGCCGAGGGCGCCGAGCACCTTCTTGACGTACGAGGGGTCCGCGCCGCCGAGCGGCCGCAGCTCGGTGACGTCCATGCCGCCCTCGGTGAGGGTGCCGGTCTTGTCCAGGCAGACGACGTCGACGCGGGCGAGGCCCTCGATGGCGGGGAGTTCCTGCACCAGGCACTGCTGGCGGCCGAGCCGGATCACGCCGATCGCGAAGGCGACGGAGGTGAGCAGGACGAGGCCCTCGGGGATCATCGGGACGATGCCGCCGACGGTGCGGGCGACGGAGTCCTTGAAGTTGTTCTCCTTGACGACGAGCTGGCTGATGATGAGCCCGATGGAGGTGGGGATCATCATCCAGGTGACGTACTTGAGGATCGTGGAGATGCCGGAGCGCAGCTCGGAGTGGACGAGCGTGAAGCGGGAGGCCTCCTCGGCCAGCTGGGCGGCGTAGGCCTCGCGGCCGACCTTGGTGGCGGTGAAGGCGCCGCCGCCGGCGACGACGAACGAGCCGGACATGACGGGGTCGCCGGGCTTCTTCAGGACGGGGTCGGCCTCGCCGGTGAGCAGGGACTCGTCGATCTCCAGGCCGTCGGCCTCGCCGACGGATCCGTCGACGACGACCTTGTCGCCGGGGCCGAGTTCGATGACGTCGCCGAGGACGATCTCGGAGGTGGAGATCTCCGCGGTGCGGCCGTCGCGGCGGACGCTCGGTTTGGCCTCGCCGATGACGGCGAGGCCGTCGAGGGTCTTCTTGGCGCGCAGTTCCTGGATGATGCCGATGCCGGTGTTCGCGATGATCACGAAGCCGAAGAGGCTGTCCTGGATCGGCGCGACGATCAGCATGATCAGCCACAGCACGCCGATGATCGCGTTGAAGCGGGTGAAGACGTTGGCGCGGACGATGTCGGCGGTCGAGCGCGAGGAGCGCACGGGGACGTCGTTGACGTCGCCGCGCGCGACGCGTTCGGCGACCTCGGCGGTGGTGAGCCCGCCCGGTTTGAACCGGGGCGCCGGCGGCCGTACCGGGTGTACCGGGTCCAGCTCCGCCCCGGCGTCGATGGCCGTGCCGGGACCGCCGGCCGGCTCCCGCCCGTCATGGTCGATCCTCGCCCGCTCCGTCATGGTTCCGACGGTAAGCGGGGTTGTCGGGCTTCACCCGCCGAGAAGTCGGAAGATGCGACTTCGGGATGACCCGAATCGTCCCCTGGTAGGGCCGGTGCCGGTGGGTCGGCCGTCGGCGGAGGGTCAGGCGGTGCCGGGCCGTCCGTCGCGCACGTCGGGTCCGTCGCCCCGCGCCTCGCCGTCGCCCTGCGCGGCCCGGGCCGCGGCGTGGCGCTTGAGGGCGGCGTCGCGGCCGCGGACGTACCAGATGCCGATGAGGCCGAGGAATCCGCCGGCCGCGCAGGTCCAGACCCACCACAGCTGGCCGCGGTCGGCGAACCACGAGTAGAAGGGCAGCTGGACCAGGAAGAGGGCGAACCACAGGATCGTGCCACCGGTGACGGTCGCGACGACGGGGCCCTCAAGGGGCTCGGGCGCCTCGTGCTTCGGAGTCCATTTGGCCATGCGGCAAGTTTAAGCGGGCCCCCGCGGGCGGGGTCGGCGCCCCGGCCTCCTGCTGTCTACGCGCGGAGATGGACGCCCTTTCTCTTATGTGTTCATACTGAAACGGTTTTGGGCGCGGCCCATTTTCTTCGTATGAACCACCCAATGAGGACCGTATGAGCACCCCGGCCCCCGCCCCCGCATCCCTCACCCCGGAGCCTTCCCCACAGGGGCCCTCCGGCGGACTGGACCGCTACTTCAAGATCTCCGAGCGCGGCTCGACCATCGCCCGCGAGGTCCGCGGCGGTTTCGCGACCTTCTTCGCGATGGCCTACATCATCGTGCTGAACCCGATCATCCTGGGCAGCGCGAAGGACATGTACGGCCACCAGCTGGACGGCGGCCAGCTCGTGACGGCCACCGTCCTGACGGCGGCCTTCACCACCCTCCTCATGGGCGTCATCGGCAACGTCCCGATCGCGCTCGCCGCCGGACTCGGCGTGAACACCGTCGTGGCCCTCCAGCTCGCCCCCCGCATGAGCTGGGCCGACGCGATGGGCATGGTGGTCCTGGCCGGCTTCGTGGTGATGCTGCTGGTGGCCACCGGGCTGCGCGAGCGCGTCATGAACGCCGTCCCGCTGGGGCTGCGCAAGGGCATCGCCATCGGCATCGGCCTGTTCATCATGCTGATCGGGCTGGTCGACTCCGGCTTCGTCTCGCGCATCCCGGACGCCGCGCACACCACGGTCCCGCTCCAGCTCGGCGGCACCGGTCACCTCGACGGCTGGCCGGTCCTGGTCTTCGTGGTGGGCGTGCTGCTCACGCTCGCGCTGCTGATCCGCAAGGTGCCGGGCGCGATCCTGATCTCCATCGTGGCGATGACCCTCGTCGCGGTCGTGGTGCAGCTCGTCGCCGACCTGCCCGACTCGGGCTGGGGCCTCACCGTCCCCGCCTGGCCGGGCAACCCGGTCGCGATGCCCGACTTCGGGCTCGTCGGCCAGGTCAGCCTCTTCGGCGGCTTCGGCAAGGTGGGGATGCTGACCGGCGTCCTGTTCGTGTTCACGGTCCTGCTGTCCTGCTTCTTCGACGCCATGGGCACCATCCTCGGCGTCGGCGACGAGGCGAAGCTGATCGACCGGACCACCGGCGAGTTCCCCGGCATCAACAAGGTCCTGCTGATCGACGGCCTGGCCGTCGCCTCGGGCGGCGCGACGTCCTCCTCGGCCACCACCTGCTTCGTGGAGTCCACGGCCGGCGTGGGCGAGGGCGCCCGTACGGGCCTGGCGAACGTCGTGACCGGCGGTCTCTTCGCCGTGGCGCTGTTCCTGACCCCGCTGGCCACCATGGTCCCGTCCCAGGCGGCCACGCCCGCCCTGGTGGCGGTCGGCTTCCTGATCCTGGCGGGCTCGATCCGGGACATCGACTGGAGCGACTTCACCATCGCCGTCCCGGCCTTCCTGGCCATGGTGATGATGCCCTTCACCTACTCGATCACCAACGGCATCGGCATCGGCTTCGTGAGCTTCTGCGCGCTGCGCCTGGCGACCGGCCGGGGACGCGAGGTCCCCACCGCCCTGTACGTGGTGTCGGCGGTGTTCGTCTTCTACTACGCGATGCCCGCCCTCGGCCTCGCGTAGGCACTGCCCGGAGAACGGGCCCGAGCCACCGGCTCAGGTCAGCCCGTAGAACTTCTCCGTCTCGTCGACGGCCGCCTTGAAGCGCTCGTCGAAGTCGTCGCGAATGAGCGTCCGGACCACATAGTCCTGGACGCTCATTCCGCGTTTGGCGGCATGGATCCGGAGCCTCTCGAGGAGCTCCCCGTCTATGCGCATGCTGAGCACATGTGTCCCCATGGCGAAAGAGTCGGGGCACGGGGTGCGCACGCGGGTCACTTTCGGCCGCCGACTCACCCGTACGAGTGATCTGGCACCTACCGCGTGCATGACCGCGGGCACGGCCGGGAAAACCCGGTGTTCTTTAGAGAGAGTAATGAGTTATTCTAAATACATGCCTGACCTCTCCCATGGCGACGATGCTGCCGCCGTGAACGACCTCCGCTCCGCCGTCATGCGGCTGGGGCGGCGCCTGAAGCACCAGCGCGTCGACGAGTCGCTGAGCCCGACCGAGATGTCGGTCCTCGGCACCCTGGCCCGCTGCGGCCAGGCCACCCCCGGCGAACTGGCCCGGCGCGAGCACGTCCAGCCGCCGTCGATGACCCGCATCGTCGCGTTGCTGGAGGCCAAGGGACTGGTCACGCTGGAACCGCACCCCGACGACCGCCGCCAGAAGGTGGTCCGCCAGACGGAGGAGGCCGAAGCGATGCTCGAGGAGAGTCGCCGCAAGCGCAACGCCTTCCTGGCCGGGCTCGCGGCCGAGCTGACCGAGGACGAATGGGCCAAGCTGCGCGCGGCCGCACCCGTCCTGGAGAAGCTCGCGCACCTGTAGGAACGACGCCAGGAGGCGAACGCTTTTGAGTACGGGAAACGGAGCAGACTCCGCACCCGGCCACATATCCACCACCACCAGCGCCGCGCACCCCGCGGCACGGGCGGGCAAGAACCTCGGGGCACCCCCCGGCGCGGGCCGGGGCGGGATGTTCAGCTCGCTGAGGATCCGGAACTACCGGCTCTTCGCCACCGGCCAGGTCGTGTCGAACACCGGTACCTGGATGCAGCGCATCGCCCAGGACTGGCTGGTCCTGTCCCTGACCGGCTCCGCCTCCGCCGTCGGCATCACCATCGCCCTGCAGTTCCTGCCGATGCTGATGTTCGGCCTCTACGGCGGCGTACTCGCCGACCGGCTGCCCAAGCGGCCGCTGCTCCTCGCCACCCAGAGCGCGATGGGCCTGACCGGCCTCGCGCTCGCCGCCCTCACCCTGGCCGGACAGGTCCAGGTGTGGCACGTCTACCTGGCCGCCTTCGCCCTCGGCCTCGTCACGGTCGTGGACAACCCCGCCCGGCAGACGTTCGTCCCCGAGATGGTCGGCAAGGACCAGGTCGCCAACGCGGTCAGCCTGAACTCGGCCAACTTCCAGTCCGCACGGCTCGTCGGCCCCGCCATCGCCGGTGTGCTGATCACCGCCGTCGGCTCCGGCTGGGCCTTCCTGCTCAACGGCCTGTCCTTCGCCGCGCCCATCGCCGGGCTGCTACTGATGCGGACCCACGAGCTGCACCCGGTCGAGCCCCGGCCCCGCGCCAAGGGCCAGCTGCGCGAGGGCCTGCGCTACGTCGCCGGCCGGCCCGAGCTGGTCTGGCCGATCGTCCTCGTCGGCTTCATCGGCACCTTCGGCTTCAACTTCCCGATCTGGCTGTCGGCCTTCGTCAGCGACGTCTTCCACGGCGACGCGGGCACCTACGGGCTCTTCAACACCCTGATCGCGGCCGGATCCCTCGCGGGCGCCCTGCTCGCCGCCCGCCGCGGCCAGTCCCGTCTGCGGGTGCTGGTGGCCGCCGCCGCCCTGTTCTCGGTGCTGCTGCTCGTGACGGCCTTCGCGCCCGGCTTCTGGCTGTTCGCCGCGCTGCTCGTGCCCATCGGCGTCTTCGGGCTGACCGTCAACGTCACCGCGAACTCCAGCGTGCAGATGGCCACCGCCCCCGAGATGCGGGGACGGGTCATGGCCCTGTTCATGATGGTGTTCACGGGCGGCACCCCGCTCGGCGCCCCGCTGCTGGGCTGGATCACCGACACCTACGGCGCCCGCATCGGCATGGCCTCCGGCGCCCTGATCTCCCTGGCCGCCTCCGTGGCGATCGCGGTGGTCCTCGCCCGGGTCGGGAACCTGCGGCTGCGCCTGGACCGCCGCGGCCTGACCTTCGTACCGGCCGTCGCGCACCGCCCCGAGCTGGTCAAGGTGGCCTGAAGCCCGCCGCCCCGGGGCGTGGAGCCCCGGGGCGCGGCGCGGCACCCGGCTACGCTCCCCGCATGAGACTGTTCGCCGCCGTCCTGCCGCCCGAGACGGCCGTCGCCGAGCTGGCCGCCGCCGTCGACCCCGTCCACGACGACCGGCTGACCTGGACCGCGCGGGCCGGCTGGCACTTCACCCTCGCCTTCATGGGCGAGGTACGGGAGGAGCTGCTCCCCGATCTGCACGCCCGCCTGGAGCGCGCCGCCCACCGTACGGCGCCCTTCGTGCTGCGCGTGCACGGCAGCGGCCACTTCGGGGACCGGGCCCTGTGGGCGGGCGCCGCCGGCGAGCTCCCGGCCCTGCGGATGCTCGCCGAGCGCGCCGACGCCGCCGCCCGGCGGGCCGGCGTCCCCATGGAGCAGCACCACCGGTACACCCCGCACCTCACCCTGGCCCGCAGCCGGCACGGCGCGACACCGCTGGAGCCGTACGTGGACGCCCTCGCCGGGTTCGAGGGCACGCCCTGGCAGGTGGACACCCTCAGCCTGGTCCGCAGCAACCTGCCGGTCGGCGGGGTGCGGGGCGAGCAGCCGCGGTACGAGACGGTGGGGGCCTGGCCGCTGACCGGCTGACCCGCCGGGGCCGCCGGGGCCGCCGGGGCCGCCGGGGCCGACAACGCCCGAAGCGGCCCGTCCTGACGGGGACGGGCCGCTTCACGGTGTCATGCCTTCACGATGTCGTACGGGTACGGCCGCGGGGGCCGGTGCGGGTGCCTACCAGCCGCCGGTGCCGATCTCCTTGCGGGCGCCCAGGCCGCCCGAGCCGGTGCCCGGGTAGAGGAAGAGCTTGCCGGTGGAGTTCTGGACGGCGATCAGGTCGTCCGACAGCTGCGAGTTCAGCAGGTCGCCGCCGATGAGGTCGGACATGCCGTTCCAGCCGCCCGAGCCGATCTCGATGCGCGGGCTCAGGTAGCCGCGGTCACCGGGGTACATGAACAGCTTGCCCGTGGACTTCTCCACCGCGACCAGGTCCTGCCGGCCTGAGTTGTTGAGGTCCATGCCGGTGAGGTTGGACATGCCGTTCCAGCCGCCGGAGCCGATCTCCTTGCGGGCGCCGAGGGCGCCGGTGGACGTGCCCGGGTAGAGGTACAGCTTGCCGGTGGCCTTCTCCACGCCCGCCAGGTCGGCGATCTTGTCGCCGTTGAGGTTGAGCGCGGTCAGGCTCTCCATGCCGTTCCAGCCACCGCTGCCGATCATGACGCGGGTGCTGCCCGAGGCGATCGTCGAGTTGTCGCCGCCCTTGTAGAGCCACAGCTTGCCGGTGGACTCCTCCACCGCGACGATGTCGTCCTTGCCGTCGCCGTTGAAGTCGCCGCCGGTCAGGTTGGTCATGCCGTTCCAGCCGCCCGCGCCGAGCAGGACGCGGTTGCCGCCGGAGGCGATCGTGCCGTTGGACGCGCCCTTGTAGAGCCACAGCTTGCCGGTCGCCACTTCCACCGCGGCGACGTCGACCACGTTGTCGCCGTTGAGGTCGGCGGAGGCCAGGTCGGTCATGCCGATCGGGTCCTCGGGGCCCGGCCCGGGGCCGATGGGCAGGGGCTCCGGCGTCTTGGTGGCGCAGTTCTTGCTGGTCAGCGACTTGGACCAGCGGCCGGATCCGTAGAAGGCGCTGCCGTTGAAGACCGTGCGCTGGTCGTCGCCCCAGTAGCGCTGCTCGTAGTGGAGGTGGGCGCCGGTGGAGTTGCCGGTGCTGCCGACGACGCCGATCTGCTGGCCGGCCTTGACGGTCGCGCCGTTGGAGATGTTGAAGCCGTTGAGGTGGGCGTAGACGGTGGTCCAGCCGCCGCCGTGGTTGATGGCGACGTACTTGCCGTAGCTGCGGTTGCCGAGGTCGACGACCTTGGCGACACCGTCGGCGCTGGCCACGACGGGCGAGTTGGCCGTCGAGCCGCCCTGGGTCCAGTCGAGGGCGTGGCGGCTGGGGCTGTGGCCGTCACGGGAGGCGCCCTGCCAGGTCTCGCCGCACTTGAACGGCATCTGGAAGTCGGGGCGCCCGTCGCCGCCCGCGGCCGCCATGGCCGACGGCTGCGGGCCCTCGGGCAGGCCGAGGTCGGTCGCCGTCAGCTCGGTCATGTCACCGTGCGGGTCCTCCGGGCCGCCGTCGGCGTTCGCACCGCCGGCCGAGAGGGCCACGGCGGCGACCGTGGCGCAGACCAGGCCGGTGGCGATGCGGACCCGGCGGGACATGAAGCGGGAGAGGGACGAGGTGGTCTCGACAGACATGGGAGTGCTTCCAAACCGGCACGAGCGTGCCAAAGAGGTGTCAGGGAAGGGGTGGTGCGAAGGAGAGCGGGGAGAGGTGGAGCAGCCGGGGCGGACGGGACGCAGGTCCCGTCCCCGCCGCGTGCTCCGGTCCGGCCGGGGCTACCAGCCGCCGGAGCCGATCTCCTTGCGCGCCCCCAGACCCGTGCCGGTGCCCGGGTAGAGGTAGAGCTTTCCGGTGGCGGTCTCGACGCCGACGAGGTCGTCGTTCGCGTTCGAGGTGAAGTCGCCGCCGGTGAGGTCGGTCATGCCGTTCCAGCCGCCCGAGCCGATCTCCGTACGGGAGTTCAGGCCGGTGCCGTCGCTGGTGTAGAGGAAGAGCTTGCCGGTGGAGCGCTCGACGCCGACGACGTCGGTCCGGCGGTCGTTGTTGATGTCCATGCCGACCAGGTCGTGCATGCCGTTCCAGCCGCCGCTGCCGATCATGACGCGGCTGCTGCCGCCGCCGACGGATCCGGCGCCGTTGCCCTTGTAGAGCCAGAGCTTGCCCGTGGACTTCTCGACGCCGACGACGTCGGCCTTGCCGTCGCCGTTGACGTCACCGCCCATGAGGTCGGTCATGCCGTTCCAGCCGCCCGAGCCGATCTCCTTGCGGGAGTTCAGGCCGCTGCCGTTGCCCGGGTAGAGGTACAGCTTCCCGCTGGCCTCCTCGACCGCGACGATGTCGTCCTTGCCGTCGCCGGTGTAGTCACCGCCGGCCAGGTTCGACATGCCGTTCCAGCCGCCGGAGCCGATCTCGACGCGGTTGCCGCCGGAGGCGATGGTGCCGTTGGATGCGCCCTTGTAGAGCCACAGCTTGCCGGTGGAGGCCTCGACGCCGACCACGTCGTCCACGGCGTCGCCGTTGAGGTTGACCGCGACGAGGTCGGTCATGCCGGGCGCGGGGGCCGGCGGGGTGGTCACGTCGTCGGCGATGTTCTTGTAGCGGACGGGCTGGTAGGGGCCGTAGCCCGGGTAGTACGGGTAGTCGTAGACGCGGTGGTGGACGCCGCTGGGGGTGAAGTCGAAGCCCCAGTACTGGGTGCGGTCGGAGTTGGCCCACTTCTCGAAGAGGACGATGTGGCCGCCCGCACCCGCGTCGTCGTCCAGGAGGGCGTCGCCCGGCTTGAGTTCGGACTTGGTGATCGACTCGGTGACGCCGCGGGAGGCGAAGGTGTTGGTGGCCGGCTGGAAGTCCAGGTCCCACGCCATGGAGACGAAGCCCGAGCAGTCCGTGCGGTATCCGCGGTGGTGGCCGTCCCAGTCGTAGTCGAGGCCTATCCCGACCCAGCTCTTGGCCCGGGCGATGACCGAACTCCGGCTGATCTTCGCGGAGGCGGCGGCGGCGAAGCCCGTGGCCCGGACCTCCTCGTCGACCGGTTGCTCGGGGCCCTGGCCGGGGCTGCCGAAGTCGGGGTTCGCGGCGGGCGTGGCGGTGACGGCCGCGGGGGCCGCGACGGCCGCGGAGTCGACGGCGACCACGGTGCCGGCGGCGACGGCTCCGGCGATCAGGGCGGCGACGGCCGCGTGGCGGGTCCTGGGCAGGGTTCGGGACATGGCGGTGCTCCGGTTCTGGTGGGTCGTGAGGTCTGGTGGCCGGGAGCGCGGGCTCGACCGGCGGTGGTGCGGGGTGCTGCGTGACGTTCGGGGTGGCGCGGACGGACAGCTGTCCTGCAGGTACAGCGGTCCCGGGGTACGGCGTCGGTACGGGGCGGCAGTGGTGCCGGGAGGCGGCGGGCGGGTCCCGGGTCACGGGTCCTCGCGGCGCGGCCGGAAAGGTCAGCGGGGGTTCGGCACCGCGGTGAGCGGGGGGCCCGCCGGACCGGCCGGGCCCGCCGTTCCGGCCACCGGTACGGGGTGGGCGGGGGCGTGGGCGGAGGCCATCGGTGCGACGGAGGTGATCCCGAGGGTGAGGGCGACGACCGCGGTGGCCCGGAGGATTCCAGTACGCATGGGAGTGGTTGTTCCTTCCGAATCGAAGAGGTGGGGTGGCTGTCCCCCGTCACCCGTGGACGTCCCGCGGTGGCGTCCGTTCTGGGCTTTCAGGGCTTGTCCCCGGCGGGCTTTCCCGGCGACAGGCAATAGATTCGCCGCTGGTCGGGGCGGGTGGAAGGGGTATCCGTTGGCCCGAAACGGACATGGCCGGTCCTGGCCACGGTGGCCCGATCCGGCCCTTGTCCCGAACCTCGTTCCGGCCCTTGTCCCGAACTTCGCCGCGGCCCTCGTCGCGGACCTCGTCGCGGACCGCCCACGAAAAAGGCCGCCCGGTGCGACCACTGTCGTGATCGCACCGGGCGGCCGTGTCCCCGTGACGGGACGCCGCGGGCGGCGCCTACGGGCGGGCGGGGAGCCAGCCCTCCTGGACCGCCCGCACGCCGGCCTCGAAGCGGCTGCGCGCCCCGAGGCGTTCCATCAGCTCGTTCGCGATGCGCCGGGCCGTGCGCGAGGACACCCCGAGCCGCTTGGCGATCGCCTCGTCCGTGTGACCCTCCGCCAGGAGCCGTACGGCGGTCGTCTGTTGCGCGGTCAGGCCGTCCGGCCCCAGGACGGCCACCTCGGCGAGCGGCTGCGCCGTCGCCCACGTCGACTCGAAGAGCGCGCACAGGGCGACGAGCATGCCGTGGCCCGTGAGGACGACGGCTCCCGCCGAGGAGTCGTCGCTCACCGGGATCAGCGCCGTGGAACGGTCCACGATGAGCATCCGCGTCGGGAGCGAGGCCACCGTACGGACCTGGCCGCCGAGCTCCGTCAGCCAGTTGGCGTGCTCGACGGAGGGGCGGCTGTTGCGCACGCTGTCCAGGTAGACCGTGCGCATCCGCACCCCGCGTTCGAGCAGCGTCCTGTTCAGCGGGCGGGAGGCGGTCAGAGCGGATTCGCTCAGCGTGGCGTCCGGGGAGAAGGCGAGCAGCTCGTCCTTCGTGTCCCGGGTGAGCGCGACGAGCCGGTCCCGGACGGCGTCGAGGCCGATGAGCTGCTCGACGCCGGGGTGCCGGTCGGCCGGGCGCAGCTGCGAGTACTCGGAGATCAGCCGGGCCGCGGCGGCCCGGGAGGCCTCCAGCCGCTGCTGCTGGGCGGCCAGCTCCGCCTGGCCCCGGGCCATGAGGATCTCCATCCCGATGTCCGGGGAGACCGCGCGCAGCCGGCCGCTGTCGTCGGCGGACGGCTGGACGAGCGCGAGTTCGCTGAGCAGGTCGAGGGCCTCGCGCACCTCGTCCTCCCCGACACCGAGGGTCGCGGCGAGGGCCGCGACTCCCGATCCGGGATCGATGAGCATGGCCCGGTAGACGTTTTCGGCTCTGGCATCGAGTCCGAGTTCGGTCAACATGTGGTTCCCCCCACCCCGTTGGTACTTCGATGGGAAAGATCATCTCAGAGACGGGCCCGGCTGGCCCGTTGTGTCCACGACCACAAACGGCCAGCGCGTCCGGTTTCCCGCCGGGGCCCGGAGGGGCCACGGTGGACCCATGTACCTCGTCCATGCCCGTCTGCGGACGGTCCCTCCGACGGAAGTCCCCGACGACCTGCGCGAAACGGCCCGCGCGGGCCTGAGCCCGGGGGACCGGGTCGAGCACCTCGCGGTGCATCCGCAGTCCGCCGAGCACTTCACGCTCGGCTTCTACCTGCTGTCCGATTCCCTGGAGGAGGCCGAGCTGCGGGCCGAGGCGGTGTGCCGCCGGATGCTCGGCGCGCGCGTGCTGCCGCGGGCGCGGCTGCTGGACGTCGGTGTGCCGCTGATGCCGCTGTCGCTGCTGGAGCAGCGCACGGGCTGACGGCTCGCCGGTGGACGCCCGTGCCGGACGTCCGGGAGACGGAGGGAGGCGTCGGAGAAGCGGACGGGAAGCGGGCGGGAGGCGGACGGAAAGGCTCCGGCCTCCGGCCGCCGGGACGGGTCCCTGTCCTCAACCGGACACGACCGGTTTGGGCCAGCCGAGACCCCTTCACCCCCCGCTGAGCTGCGGCTTAGCTATGTCTCACCGGAACGGGACAGCGCCACCGCGGGACGCTGGACCGACCGGGAACCCACCTCCAGCCTCAGGGCTCTCCGAAGGGAAACCGGACATCATGAGCATCACCCGTATCTTCCAGGCCGCCGCGGTCGTCGCCCTCACCGTCGTCCTCGGTGCCCCCGCCGTCGCCTCCGCGGCACCCCTGACCGCCGTCAAGCCGCCGGTCGCCGCCCAGAACGGCGACATGAGCTGGCAGTGACCGCTCCGCGCCGCCGCCCCCGGGCGGTGCGCCGTGACCCACGCCACGGCCCGTAGCGCACCCGAGCACGGCAACAGCCCCTGCGTCCACGATGCAGGGGCTGCCGCGTTAGGCTCGACGGGTGGATCCCAAGACCAGAAACCGTGTGATGGCCGGTGTGCTCGTGCTGATGTTCCTCGTCGTGGCCGTGGCGGCCGCCGTGGGCCAGTAGGACCCGCCGGCGGCCGGCCGGCTACCAGGCGAACGCCTCCGGGGACGCCCCCGGCCCGGGGAAGATCTCGTCGAGGCCCGTCAGGACCTCCTCGCCCAGCTCCAGCTCCACGGCGCGCAGCGCGCTGTCGAGCTGCTCCTGCGTACGCGGGCCCACGATCGGGCCGGTGACCCCGGGGCGGGTCAGGAGCCAGGCCAGCCCGGCCTCGCCCGGCTCCAGGCCGTGCTTGTCGAGCAGGTCCTCGTACGCCTGCACCTGCGCGCGGACGGTGCTGTTGGCGAGGGCGTCGGCGGACCGGCCGGAGGCCCGTCGCCCGCCCTCGACCTCCTTCTTGATGACCCCGCCCAGCAGGCCGCCGTGCAGCGGGGACCACGGGATGACGCCGAGCCCGTACTCCTGGGCGGCCGGGATGACCTCCATCTCGGCGCGCCGCTCGGCGAGGTTGTAGAGGCACTGCTCGCTGACCAGGCCGAGGCGGCCGTTACGGGCGGCGGTCTCGTTGGCCTGGGCGATCTTCCAGCCGGGGAAGTTGGAGGAGCCGGCGTAGAGGATCTTGCCCTGCTGGATCAGGACCTCGACGGCCTGCCAGATCTCCTCGAACGGGGTGTGCCGGTCGATGTGGTGGAACTGGTAGAGGTCGATGTAGTCGGTCTGGAGGCGCCGGAGGCTGGCGTCGACGGCCCGCCGGATGTTCAGCGCCGACAGGCGGTCGTAGTTGGGCCAGGTCTCCCCCTCGGGGGCCATGCTCGCGTAGACCTTGGTGGCGAGCACCGTCTTCTCGCGGCGGCGGCCGCCCTGGGCGAACCAGGTTCCGATGATCTCCTCGGTGCGGCCCTTGTTCTCGCCCCACCCGTACACGTTCGCGGTGTCGACGAAATTCAGGCCCGCGTCGAGGGCGGCGTCCAGGATGCCGTGGCTGGTCGGTTCGTCCGTCTGCGGGCCGAAGTTCATCGTGCCGAGCACGAGTCGGCTGACCTTGAGACCGGTGCGTCCGAGCTGTGTGTACTTCATGGGTCACCAGCCAACTGCTTCGAGGGGACTCCAGGCAAGACCCGTCCGTGAAGGTGGTGTTACGTGTCGCGGGCGGGGCGGTAGGGACCCGCGATGCCCCAGGCCTGGTGGAGGACCGCCGCGAACTCCCCCGCCAGCCGGTGTTCGCCGGAGGCGTTGGGGTGGGTGCCGTCGTAGGTGTCCCGGTGGATGTCGTACGCCTCCGGGCGCGCGGCCAGCAGGATCGGCGAGGCGTCGGTGGTGAGGTCGGCGACGGTCTTCGCGAGGAGCTCGTTGAAGCGGGCCACCTCGGCCGCGAAGGGTGCGTCCTCCTCGGCCCGGCTGTTGGGTATGACGGGCAGCAGCACCATGCGCAGGGCCGGTCCGGCCGCGCGGGCCGCCGCGACGAAGGCGCGGACGTTGGCGGCGGTCTGGTCGGCGTCGGTGTAGAAGCCGAGGTCGATCAGGCCCAGGGAGACCAGAAGGACGTCCGGGCGGTGGGCGGCGACGGCGTCGCCGATGACCGGGGCCATGTGCTGCCAGCCCTCGCCCCAGCCGGCCAGATGGCGGCGGGCGTGGCCGGGGAAACGGGGGTCGGCGTACGCGTGGCTGACGGCCGCGTCGGCGGCGGTGTCGTAGAGCTCGTGGCGCGGGCCGACGATCCGGTGGGGGCCGTCGGGGGCCGCGTCGAGGTGCTGCCACATCCGGTGGCGCCAGGTGTAGTCGCCGGCGCGTCCGATGGTCATGGAGTCGCCGACGAACATGAAACGCATCCGGTCATCATCGCGGATGGCACGACCGAAGCCCCTGTGACGCCGGACACGCGGCACGTACTGGCAGGCTGGGAGGATGCGCCTGCCCCTGCCGTCCGCCACCGCCGTCGCGGTCGCCGTCGTCCTCGCCGCGTCCGCCGGGCCGGCGGCCTTCGCCGCCGGGCCGCCCGCGCCGTCCTCGTTCACCCTCTCCGACCCGAGGATCAAGGAGTCGAGCGGGCTGGCGGCCAGCCGGATCCATCCGGGGGTCTACTGGACGCACAACGACAGCGAGGACGGCCCGTACGTCTACGCGGTGGACTCGGCGACGGGCCGGACGGTGGCCCGGGTGACGATGACCGGGGCGGGCACGCCGCGCGACGTCGAGGCGATCTCGCTGGGGCCGGACGGGCAGCTCTACGTCGGCGACATCGGGGACAACCGCGGCGGGACCTGGGACCACGTGTGGATCTACCGCTTCCAGGAGCCGAAGGAGCTGCGCGATGTCACGGTCAGGGCAACGCAGTTCACGGTCCGGTACGAGGACGGGCCGCGGGACGCCGAGTCCCTGATGGTCCATCCGGTGACCGGGCGGGTGTACATCGCGAGCAAGCACGAGAGCCGGGGCGGCCTGTACGAGGGTCCGGCCGAGCTGTCCACGGGCGCGGCGAACGTCTTCCGGCGGGTCGCCGACGTGCCCTGGGTGACGGACGGGGCGTTCTCGCCCGACGGCACCCGGCTGACCCTGCGGGGCTACTTCACGGCCCGGACCTGGCCGTGGAAGGACGGCCGTCCGGTGGGTGAGGGCGAGCGGGTGGACGCGCCCTGGCAGGGGCAGGCGGAGTCGGTGACGTACACCCCGGACGGCTCCACACTGATGTTCGGTTCGGAGGGTGCGAACAGCCGGGTCGTCGCCGTCCCGGTGCCCGCCGCCACGCCCCCGCCGGGGGCCGGCTCCCCGTCCGCGCAGCCGGGCGCGCCCGCGCAGGCCGACCCCGCGCCGGAACCGACGGGCGGCTTCGGCAAGGGCGCCCTGGTCCTGGCCGGGGGCCTGGTGCTGGTCCTCGGGGCGAAGCGGCTCCTGCGCCGCCGCGCCCGGGACTGACCGCGCGGCCCCGGCCCGGAAGGGGACCCTAGGAGTGGCCGAGGTCCGCGGCCTGGACGTCCGAGGCGGGGACGGAGCCGCTGTCGGCGGCCGGCCGCAGCACGAACTCGTCGGTCGCCATGGAGTCGAGGACCGGCGGGGCCGGGCGCGGCGGCGCCGGGACGACCGCGGCTTCCGAGTGGCCGCCGCAGCCGTAGGACAGCGACACCAGCCGCCCGTCGGCAGGGCTGAACTCGTTGGCGCAGACGCCGAAGGCCTGCCCGAGGGAGCCGCCGATGGCGACGAGGAACCCGCAGGAGACGCAGGAGGCCGGGGCGGCCTGCGCCATCGGGGTCTTGGCGCCGAAGGACTCGTCCCAGCGGTCGGCCGCGCCGTGCAGCCCGTACCGGGAGAGCACGCGCGCCCGGCGCATGCCGAGCTCCTCGGCGACCGAGGTGATGGAGCCGCGGGCGGGGACCGTCACCCGGTCGGTGACGTCGGCGTCCTCGGCCTCGACGAGTTCGGCCATCTCGGTGGAGACCGCGGAGTTCGGCGGCGGGGCGTCCTCGCCGGACCAGCCCGGCTCCAGGCGCAGGTCGTCGGCCTCGGTGGGCAGCAGGTCGCCGGGGCCCATGTCGCCGGGGCGCAGCCGCTCGCTCCACGGCACCCACTCGGGGGCGAGCAGCGCGTCCTCGCCGGGGAGCAGCACCGTTTCGTCGAGGGTGACGTTCTTCGCGCGGGAGGCGCGGGTCACGGTGACGGCCCAGCGCCAGCCGCGGTAGCCCGGTTCCTTGGACTCGAAGAAGTGGGTGACGACCCGGTCGCCCTCCGACACGGCGGAGACGTGCGCGCCCACCACTCCGGGGAAGGCGGCCTCCTCGGCTGCCGCGCGGGCGAGTTCCACCGCCTCGACGCACAGGCGGTCCGGGGTACGCGGGGTACGGCTTCGCGTCGTCGCAGCACTCACTGGTCTCGTTCTCTCCTACGCCGTCTCACGTGTGCGCCGTCCGTACTGTCGTCCACAACGACCCGTCGGTGCTGTCCGTACGTGGCGCGGGCGGAGCGGACCTGAGGGCCGCGTCGACGTCCGCACCCGATCGGACTCCGGGCGCACCCCACTGCGACCCATTCTGCGGGATCACGAAGAGGCGCGCGGCCAGGAGCAACCGCCGGTGGCGCGCTACGCACGCTACCTCCTCTCAAGCCCTGGGCACACATGCAAGGTCCGATTCGCGGACAAGCGGGCGGGTTCACCCGGGGCGGGCGACGCGCCGGGAGGCCCCGGCGGGCGGCCGGGTGGGGCACTATGTCGAGTGTGGCACCCGTACGGTCGTCCGACGACGGCTCGGGACCGGCCAGGCGGGCCGGCCGGGCTGTCGGCCGTGCCCTGCACCGTCCGATCACCGCTCCGGCGAAGGGGATCCGGCGGGCCACGCACGCGCACGGGGCGGGCGAGTCGGGCCTGGGCAGGCTGATCGAGCTCCACGCGATCAACGGCGCGGGCGACATGATGATCACGGTGGCGCTGGCGTCGACGGTGTTCTTCTCCGTGCCGACGGACGAGGCGCGGGGCCGGGTGGCCCTGTACCTGGCGATCACGATGGCGCCGTTCACGGTGCTGGCCCCGGTGATCGGGCCGCTCCTGGACCGGCTGCCGCACGGGCGGCGGGCCTCGATGGCCGCGGCGATGCTGGCGCGGGCGTTCCTCGCGGTGCTGATGTCGGGTGCGGTGGCCACGGGGGGACTGGAGCTGTATCCGGCGGCGCTCGGCGTGCTGGTGGCGTCCAAGTCGTACGGGGTGGTACGCAGTGCGGTGGTGCCCCGGCTGCTGCCGCCGAAGTTCTCACTCGTCAAGGCGAACTCGCGGGTCACGCTGGCCGGTCTGCTGGCGACGGGACTGGCGGCGCCACTGGCGGCCGGGCTCCACACGATCGGGCCCCAGTGGCCGCTGTACGGGGCCTGCGTCATCTTCCTGTGCGGGACGTTCGCGGCGTTCACGCTCCCGCACAAGGTGGACGACGCGAAGGGCGAGAGCCGGGCCCGGCTGTCCACGCACGAGGCGCACTCGAAGCGGCCGGGGCTGCGGACGGTGAGCCGTTCGGTGCTGTGCGGGCTGCTGGCGAACGCCGCGATGCGCGGGCTGTCCGGGTTCCTGATCTTCTTCCTGGCGTTCCTGCTGCGGGAGCATCCGCTGGCGGGGCAGAGCGCGGCGGTGTCGCTGGGGATCGTGGGCGTGTCGGCGGGTGCGGGCAATGCCTGCGGTACGGCGGTGGGGGCGTGGCTGCGCGCCCGCGCCCCGGAGGTGATCATCGCGTCGGTGCTGTGCCTGACGCTGGCCGTCGCGGTGCTGGCGGCGGTGTTCTTCAGCGGGCTGATGGTGGCGGTGCTGGGGGCCACGGCGGGCTTCTGCCAGGCGCTGGCGAAGCTGTCGCTGGACGCGACGATCCAGCGGGACGTGCCGGAGGCGGTGCGCACGTCGGCGTTCGCCCGTTCGGAGACCCTGTTGCAGGTGGCGTGGGTGATGGGCGGGGCGATCGGGATCGTGCTGCCGCTGAACGGGGTGCTGGGGATGTCGGTGGCGGCGCTGATCGTCGCGTCGGGTGCGGTGATGGGCGTCCGCGGCGCGCTCACGGCCCCGCGCCGGCAGCAGCAGCCGTCGTCCCGTCCCCGGGTGGCCTGACCTCCGCCCGTCCGGGGGAATCGGCGGGAGCGGGGCGGCGCGCCGCAGGTCGGCGGGACCCCGTGCGGCGGCGCGGCCCACCGGCCCGATAGCCTTCGGCTCATGACCGCACCGCTTTTCTCGGGTAGGGCCCGCCGCAGCGTCGCGGCCCTCGGAGCCGTGTCCGCCGGCCTCCTCCTCCTCTCCGCCTGCGACAAGCCGACACCGCTGGCCACCGTGACGGTCGGCACCTCGTCGGTGTCCGCCGAAGCCTCCTGCCAGAACGACGGCAAGGAGCTCTCCATGGACCAGGTCCAGGAGTGCCTCACCAACCTCAAGAACCCCAAGACCATCGAGTACGGGCGTGGCGAAACGCTGCGCCTCGGTGTCGAGCCGGACGTCGTCGAGGACGGCAAGCGCTGGTCGGCGGTCCTCGACGGGCAGCCGATCACCGAGCCGTCGTCGAACACGTACCGCAGCTTCCCGGGTGCCGACGTCTTCGCGACCGGCGGCCAGGGCGAGGCGCCCTCCTCGAAGAAGCTCGCGTTCCTGCAGACGAGCGAGGACGGCAAGCCGCTCGCCGTCTGGTCCTTCAACCTCAAGCTGAAGTAACCGGGCGGCACCCGTGCGCGCGCTCGTCGTGACCGCGGTGGCGGCGGAGGCCGACTCCGTCCTCGCCGGTCTGGCCGGTCCGGTCCCTCATCCGGATCCCGGTCCCGGGCCGCGCACCCTTCCCGGGGGGTACCAGGTCACCCGCCGGGACCTTCCGGGCATCGCCCTCGACGTGCTCGTCGGCGGTGTCGGCCCGGCGGCGGCCGCCGCGGCCACCGCCACCGCGCTGGCGCTCGGGGAGTACACGCTCGTGGTGTCCGCGGGCATCGGCGGCGGGTTCGCGCCCGCCGCCCCGCTCGGCTCCCTCGTCGTGGCCGACGCGATCGTCGCCGCCGACCTGGGCGCGCAGACACCGGAGGGCTTCGTCGACGTGGGCGCGCTCGGCTTCGGGCGCGCCGTCCACCTGCCCCCCGCCGAGCTGGCGGCCCGGGCGGCCGAGGCGACCGGGGCGCTGCTGGCGCCGGTGCTGACGGTGTCCACCGTCACCGGGACCGCCGAGCGGGCCGGCGAGCTGTCCGCGCGGCATCCGCTGGCGGGGTCCGAGGCCATGGAGGGTTTCGGCGTCGCGGAGGCGGCCGCCGGTCACGGGCTGCCCGTGCTGGAGGTCCGTGCCGTGTCCAACGCCGTGGGCCCGCGCGACCGTGACGCCTGGCGGATCGGGGACGCGCTGGCCGCGCTCACCGCGGGCTTCCGGGTGCTGGGGCCCGTACTCGCGAACTGGGGAGAACGCCATGAGCACGCACACCGGTGAACCGCTGAGGATCGCCTATTCGCCGTGCCCGAACGACACCTTCGTGTTCGACGCGTGGGCGCACGGCCGGGTCCCGGGCGCGCCCGCGCTCGACGTCACCTTCGCGGACATCGACGTCACCAACGGCATGGCCGAGCGCGGCGAACTGGACGTGCTGAAGGTGTCGTACGCGGTGCTGCCATGGGTGCTGGAGGAGTACGCCCTGCTGCCGTGCGGCGGGGCACTGGGCCGGGGCTGCGGGCCGCTGGTCCTGACCCGGGAGCCGGGCCTGGACCTCGCGGGGCGGACGGTGGCCGTGCCGAGCGAGCGTTCCACCGCCTACCTGCTGTTCCGGCTGTGGGCGGCGGACGTGCTGCCGGACGGCGTCGGCAAGGTGGTCGTGCTGCCGTTCCACGAGATCATGCCGGCGGTGCGGGACGGCCGGGTCGACGCCGGGCTGGTCATCCACGAGGCCCGGTTCACCTATCAGGACTACGGGCTGCACTGCCTGGCGGACATGGGCGAGCACTGGGAGTCCACGACCGGCCTGCCGATCCCGCTCGGCGCGATCATCGCGAGGCGCTCGCTGGGCGCGGAGCGGCTGCGCGCCCTGGCCGCGTCGGCCCATGCGTCGGTGCGGATGGCGTGGGACGACCCGCAGGCGTCCCGCCCGTACGTGCGCGCCCACGCGCAGGAACTGGACCCGGCCGTCGCCGACCAGCACATCGGGCTGTACGTCAACGAGTTCACGGCGGACCTCGGAGAGGCCGGCTACGCGGCGGTGCGCGGCCTGCTGACGCGCGCGGCGGCCGAGGGCCTGGTGCCGGCCGTCGCTCCGGGCGCGCTCGACTTCCCGTAGCGCGGCCCGCCGCGCACACGGCTGCGCCCCGCCGCTCTTTCGAGTGACGGGGCGCGGGCGCGGGTGTGCGCGGGGGCGTGCGGCGTACGGGAGTGCGGGTGTGCGGGCGGCTGATCAGACGTCGAGCTGGTCGGCCACCGCGCGCAGCAGCCCGGCGATCTTCGTGCCGTGGACCTTGTCGGGGTAGCGGCCGCGCTCCAGCATCGGGGTGATGTTCTCCAGCAGGGTCGTCAGGTCCTGCACGATCGACGCGAGCTCGTCGGGCTTGCGCCGCTGCGCCGCCGCGACGGAGGGCGCGGGATCCAGTACCGTCACGGAAAGCGCCTGGTCACCGCGCTGGCCGGCGACGACACCGAACTCGACCCGCTGGCCGGGCTTGAGGGAGTCGACCCCGGCAGGGAGCACCGACGAGTGGACGAAGACGTCGCCGCCGTCGTCGCGGGAGAGAAAGCCGAAGCCCTTCTCACTGTTGAACCACTTGACCTTGCCGGTAGGCACGTCCGTCCTCTGTCCTTGCTCGTCGGGGGTCCGGAGGGCCGTGGAACGGCTCCGGACAACAGCGCAGCGGGCCATGTGTGACCCGCCGCCTCAAGGCTAATGCTCAGGGGCCGGGTGACAAGACGTTCCCCGGTCCTTCGCCGTCGGCTGCCTTCGGCCAGGGAACTACCCTGGTGGGGTGACTGTTACTCCTCACTCCGACGAAGCGCGGCCCGGCGACGGACTGGTCAAGGCCGGCGGCATCGTGTTCATCGCGGGCGCCGTCGCCACCCTGGCCACGATGGCCCCGCTGTTCCTCGACATCGACCCGTTCCCCTCGTACGCGTGGGCCGTGTGCATGCTCATGGGCGTCGGCTTCGCGATCTCCGCGGCGGGCGTGCTCCGCTCGGCGGCGGCCCAGCGCCGCGCCGCCCGCGCCTCGCAGGCCTCCTAGCGCGCCGCCGGACCGGCGGCGGCGGACCTCAGGCGGTGGCCGGTTCGGCCGCCACGTACGCGGCCAGCCACCGGGGCAGGGCCGTGAGGTCCGGCAGGACCACTTCCGCGCCCGCCGCGCGCAGCTCCTCCTCCGGGCACGGGCCGGTCGGCACCGCCACGGACAGCGCGCCGGCCGTGCGGGCCCCGCGCACGTCGCCGACGTGGTCGCCGACGTAGACCTGCGCCCCGTACTCGCGCAGCGCGCCGGCCTTGGCCTCCGCCCAGAGCCAGCCGACGACCGCGTCCGGCTCGATGCCCAGGTGCTCCAGGTGCAGGCGGGCGTTGGGCTCGTGCTTGGCGGTGACGACGATCGCGCGCCCGCCGAGCGCCCGGACCGCCTCGACGGCCTCGCGGGCGCCGGGCATCGCCGGGGTGGGCGCGATGGCGTACGCGGGGTAGAGCTCGCGGTAACGGTCCGCCATGGCGGGGATCGCGGCCGCCGGGAACCAGTGCGCGAGCTCCTCCTCCAGCGGGGGTCCGAGCCGGGTGACGGCCGCGTCGGCGTCGATGTACGTGCCCGTCTCCGCCGACAGGGCCCGGTAGGCGGCGTGGATGCCGGGCCGGGAGTCGATGAGGGTCATGTCGAGGTCGAAGCCGACGGTGAGGTCCATGGGGGCCATTGTGCCGAAGCCGGGAGGACGGCCGCCGTCGGCGGGGGGAACCCCGGGGGACCGGACGCCGAACCCGGTGCGCGGGCGGGCGCGGCGGTGTCGGCGGGCGCGTCAGGTGCGGCGGGCCCGCCAGACCAGGTAGAGCACGGAGGCCAGTGCGGCGCCCCGCAGGAGCCACGGCCACATGCCCTGCACGGCGCCGCCGACCTGGTCGCCGGCCAGGCTCTCGCCCCACCGGCCGTCCGTGCGGCCCCACAGCCACACCGCCGCCCCGGCCAGGACGGCGCCGGGCGGGCCGAAGACGGCCCACTTGCGTTCGGCGGGCCGCAGCACCCGCGAGGCGTACGGCAGGAGCCAGCCGATGACCAGCAGCAGCCAGTAACCGCTCACCACGCCCGCGACGAGCACGGCGGCGGCCAGCAGCAGGAGGGCGTTGGGGCGCGGCCTGGCCGCCGCGGCCGGTGCGGCCCCGGGCTCCGCGGCGGCCGCCTTCGCGGCCTTCGCCGCGTCGGCCCGGGCACGCCGCCGCTCGCGCAGGAACCGTACGAGGGTCTGCTGCTCGCGTTCCGGGTCCGCGGCGGTACCGGCCGCCGCGGCCTTGGCCCGGGCCCCGTCCGCACCCACGTCCTCGTCCGGGTCCTCGCCGAAGCCCTCCGGGAACTCGATGCCGCCCGCGAACCCCTCGACCTGCGGGCCGCGCCCGTGGCCGCCGGGCGCCATGCGCCACCAGTCCGGTTCGACCCCGCCGGAGGGCCCCAGCTCGTCCAGTCCCGCCAGGTGCGGGGGGACGTTCTGCGGTTCGGCCGGCGGCCGCGGTGCGGGCGCGGCCGGGCGGCGCAGGCGGCCGGGCGCCCGCTGCACCGGCACCGACGCCCCGGTGTCCGCGGGCTGCGCCGGACCGGGGCGGGCGCCGAGGCCGTCCAGGACCTCCTCCGGCGTGCCGATGCGTTCCAGGATGCGGCGCACGGCCGCCGGGGTGTCCGGGTCGTACTTGGCGCGCCGACGGTCGATCTCGTCCCGCAGCCCCGCCACCAGCCGCATCCGGTCGCCCGAGGAGAGCTGCCTGCTCTGCGCCAAGTCCCCTACGCGGCTCAGATATTCGTAGACCAGGTGGTCGCTTTCGATCCCCACGCCCCGGCTCCTCCCGTCCGTCTCTCCCGAAGGTAGCGCGTGCGCCCGTGGAGCTGTCCGGGGCGCAGCGGATACCGTTGACCGGATGGGGACCGGCCGACGCGACCGGCCGACGCGACCGGGAGGCGACTGTGCCCGAGCCAAGCACTGCTGCGGGAGCTCCGGAGAACGGGGCCGGGGCGGGCGCTCCGCGTTCCCTCGCCGAGGCGCTGCGCGCCCGCGACGACGCCGCGCTCTCCACGCTGCTGCACGCCCGCCCGGACCTGCTCGGTCCGGTGCCCGGCGATCTGACCCAGCTGGCCACCCGGGCCGGGACGCGGGCGTCGGTGGTGCGGGCGCTGGAGCGGCTGGACCGGTTCACGCTGCAGACGGCCGAGGCCCTCGCCGTCGCCCCGGACCCGTGCCCGTACCCGGAGCTGGAGTCGCTGCTGACCGGCGGCGAGGACGAGCGGGCCCGCGCCGCGCTCCCCGGGGCCCTGGCCACCCTGCGCGACCAGGCCCTGGTGTGGGGCGGTGACGACCGGCTGCGACTGGTGCGCACCGCCCGCGAGTTGCTCGCGCCGACCGCGCAGCGGCCGTCGCCGACCGGGCTCGGGCCCACCGTGGCCGAGGCCACGGCCGGGATGTCGCCGACCCGGATCCAGGAGATCGTGGCGGCGGCCGGGCTGCCCGCCACGCACGACCCGGTGTCCGCGGTCGCGGCGCTGACCGCGCTGTTCACCGACCCGGAGCGGATGTCCGCGCTGCTGGACGAGGCGCCGGCCGAGGCCCACCAGGTGCTGGGGCGGCTGGTGTGGGGGCCGCCGTACGGGGAGGTGACCCCCCATCCGGCCCCGCCGGTGCGCTGGCTGCGCGACCGGGGGCTGCTGCTGCCCGCGACGGCCCGGACCGTGGTGCTGCCCCGGGAGGTGGCCCTGCACCTGCGCGGCGGGTTCGCGCACCGGGACACCGCGCCGGTGGCTCCGCCGGTGTCCGTGCAGCGCGAACACCGTCCACAGCTTGTGGACGCGAACGCGGCCGGGCAGGCGCTGGCCGCGCTGGCCACCGTCGAGGAGCTGGTGAAGTCCTGGGAGCACACCGGCCCGCTGGTGCTGCGGGCGGGCGGGCTGGCCGTACGGGACCTGAAGCGGACGGCCGCCGCCCTGGACACCACCGAGGCGTCGGCGGCGTTCTGGATCGAACTGGCCTACGCGGCGGGCCTGCTGGCCACGGACGGCGAGGCCGACGAGCGCTACGCGCCCACCCCCGCCTTCGACGACTGGCTCGAACTGCCGCCCGCCGAGCGGTGGTCGGCGCTGGCCACCGCCTGGCTGCCGGCCACCCGCACGCCCGGTCTGGTCGGCGAGCAGGACGCCAAGGCGCGCACGCTGTCGGCGCTCGGCCCCGACCTGGACCGCTCCCCCGCCCCCGAGGTGCGCCGGCGCGTCCTGGAGCTGCTGGCCGCCCTGCCCGAGGGCGGCTCCGGCGATCCGGAGGCGCTGCTGGCCCGGCTCGCGTGGGAGCGGCCCGTGCGCGGGGCGAGCGACCTGCGGGCCCGCCTCGCGCGCTGGGCGCTGACCGAGGCCGAGGTGCTGGGGGTGACCGGCCGGGGCGCCCTGTCCGGGCCCGGCCGGGCCCTGCTGGAGCACCGCGACCCGGCGCCGCTGCTGGCGCCGCTGCTGCCGGAGCCGGTGGACCACGTCCTGCTGCAGGCGGACCTGACAGCGGTGGCCCCGGGTCCGCTGCGCCGCCCGCTGGGGGACACCCTGGCGGTGCTGGCGGACGTGGAGTCCAAGGGCGGGGCGACGGTGTACCGCTTCACGCCCGGTTCGGTGCGCCGCGCCCTGGACGCCGGGCACGCCGCCGCCGACCTGCACGCGTTCCTGAAGGAGCACAGCCGTACGCCGGTGCCGCAGCCGCTGGCGTACCTGATCGACGACGTCGCCCGCCGGCACGGGCACCTGCGGGTGGGCGCGGCCTCCTCGTACGTGCGCTGCGACGACGACGCGATGCTGGGCGAGATCCTCGCCGACAAGCGTTCCGCCGGTCTGGGGCTGCGCCGGCTGGCGCCGACGGTGCTGGCCGCGCGGGCGGAACCGGGCGCGCTGCTGGAGGGGCTGCGGGCGATGGGGTACGCGCCGGCCGCGGAGTCGGGCAGCGGGGACGTCGTGGTGGCGCGGGCCGACGCGCACCGCACCCCGCCGCGTTCGGCGCCCGTGCCGGTTCCGGACGGTCCTCCGGTGCCGGACGCGACCCTGCTGGCGGCGGCCGTACGGGCGATCCGCGCGGGCGATCTGGCGGCGACGGCGGTGCGCAAGGAGCCCGCGCCGTCCGCCGGGGTGCCGGGCGACCTGCCGCGCACGAGTGCGGCGGAGACGCTGGCGACCGTGCAGGCGGCGGCGCTGACGGGGTCGGCGGTGTGGATCGGGTACGTGAACGCGGACGGGGCGGCGAGTCAGCGGGTCATCGCCCCGGTGCGGGTGGAGGGCGGCTTCGTCACCGGCTACGACCACACGGCGGACGAGGTGCGCACGTACGCCCTGCACCGGGTCACGGGGGTCGCGGAGCTGGCCGAGGACCAGGTGTAGCCGCCCGCCGAAAACGGCTGGCGGCGGCCAGGGCCGTTCCCGCAGGCTGAGGGGCATGTCCGAGGTACCCACGCGCCAGATCCGGGCGGCGCACACCCACAGCACGATCACCGTCTACCAGGCGTACGCGCCGCACCTGGGGCTCCCGGCGGCCCGTGACGGGCGCTTCCCGCCGGACTGGAAGCGGGAGCGGATGACGTGGGTCAAGCCGTCGTTCCTGTGGATGATGTACCGCTGCGGCTGGGCCACCAAGGCCGGCCAGGAGACCGTGCTGGCCGTCGAGATCGACCGGGCCGGCTTCGACGGGGCGCTGCGCGGGGCCTGCCTGTCGCACTACGCGTCCGGGGTGCACGCCGACCGGGCGTCGTGGAAGCGGTCCCTGGCGCGGTCCCCGGCCCGGGTCCAGTGGGACCCGGAGCGGGACCTGCACCTGAACCCGCTGCCGTACCGCTCGCTCCAGCTCGGGCTGTCGGGGACGGCCTCGGCCGCCTACGCGGACGAGTGGACGGTCTCCATCCGGGACGTGACGCCGCTGGTGCGGGAGATCCACGGCCTGGTGCGGTCGGGCGCGACGGAGGCGGCGCGGGCCCTGCTGCCCGTGGAGACCGTCTATCCGGCGGGGCCGCTGGACCACCTGCGGGCCTGACCCGCCCCGCCGCCGTATCCCGTGCCGCGCGGGATGCGGCCGCGCCGGGCCGGAACGGCCGCCCGGGAGGGGTCAGTCCCGGACGAGGAGCATGACGATCAGTCCGGCCAGCACGCCCGCCACGACCGCGAGCAGGGAGTACCGGGGCCGCGATTCGCGCAGCACCGGCAGGTGGTGGTCGACGGAGAACCGGCCCGGGCCGGTGAGGGTCAGCGCGACGACGGAAGCGAAGAGCACCGTCTCCAGTTCGACGCCCCGGGGCCCGAAGTAGACCTCCAGGCCGCGCACGTCGAGGATGTTGACGAAGACGCCGATCAGGGCGGCCCCGGCCAGCGGGGTCAGCAGGCCGAGGGCCAGGCCGAGACCGCCCAGGGTCTCGGAGAGTCCGGCGATGACGGCCATGGCGTCCCCGGCCGGGTAGCCGGCCATGGTGAAGCCCTTGCCGGTCGCGTCGAGTCCGGGGCCGCCGAACCAGCCGAAGAGCTTCATCGCGCCGTGGCAGGCCATGCTGAGGCCGACGACGAGCCGCAGCAGGAGCAGCCCGGCGTCGTGGGTGGTGGTCGCGGTGGGAGTGGGAACCGAGAGGGCACTGAAGAGCGCGCGGTCCCGTCGGTCTTGCGTCATGGGCATCCGTCCGTACGTCGCCTGCGAGCGACGGCCACCCTATGACGCGGGCCCGCGCCGGTCCGGCCGCAACGACGGCGGGGCCGGCCCTCGACCCGTTCGGCTCACCGGGCCGCCTAGTCGACCCGGTCGTCGTCGGCGCCGGGGGCGATGCTGCCGCTCCGGGCGGCGTGTTCCGTGCCCGCGCCCCGTACGGCACACTGGAGGTTTGACCTGAGTGAAACGGGGCGCCGCGCGTGAATGGTCCACTAATCGTCCAGAGCGACAAGACCCTCCTGCTCGAGGTCGACCACGAGCTCGCCGGAGCCGCGCGCCGCGCCATCGCTCCGTTCGCCGAGCTGGAACGGGCGCCCGAGCACATCCACACCTACCGCATCACCCCGCTCGGCCTGTGGAACGCCCGTGCCGCCGGGCACGACGCCGAGCAGGTCGTCGACGCGCTCGTCGAGTACTCCCGCTACCCGGTGCCGCACGCCCTGCTGGTCGACGTCGCCGAGACCATGGCCCGCTACGGCCGGCTCACCCTCTCCAAGCACCCCGTGCACGGGCTGGTCCTCACCAGCACCGACCGGCCCGTGCTGGAGGAGATCCTGCGCTCCAAGAAGATCGCCCCGCTGGTCGGGGCGCGGCTCGACCCCGACACCGTGGCCGTGCACCCCTCCGAGCGCGGGCAGATCAAGCAGACCCTGCTCAAGCTGGGCTGGCCCGCCGAGGACCTCGCCGGGTACGTCGACGGCGAGGCCCACCCGATCGACCTGGCCGAGGACGGCTGGGCCCTGCGCCCCTACCAGCAGCAGGCCGTCGAGGGCTTCTGGCACGGCGGCTCCGGCGTGGTCGTGCTGCCCTGCGGCGCCGGCAAGACCCTGGTCGGCGCGGGCGCGATGGCGAAGGCGAAGGCGACCACGCTGATCCTGGTGACCAACACCGTCTCGGCCCGCCAGTGGAAGCACGAGCTGGTCCGGCGGACCTCGCTGACCGAGGACGAGATCGGCGAGTACTCCGGCACCCGCAAGGAGATCCGGCCCGTCACGATCGCCACCTACCAGGTCCTGACGACGAAGCGGAAGGGCGTCTACCCGCACCTGGAGCTGTTCGACTCCCGGGACTGGGGCCTGATCGTCTACGACGAGGTGCACCTGCTGCCCGCGCCGGTCTTCAAGTTCACCGCCGACCTCCAGGCGCGGCGCCGGCTCGGCCTGACCGCGACGCTGGTGCGCGAGGACGGGCGGGAGTCGGACGTCTTCTCGCTCATCGGGCCCAAGCGCTTCGACGCCCCGTGGAAGGAGATCGAGGCGCAGGGCTACATCGCGCCCGCCGACTGTGTGGAGGTGCGCGTCAACCTGACCGAGTCGGAGCGGCTCGCCTACGCGACCGCCGAGACCGAGGAGAAGTACCGCTTCTGCGCGACGACCGCGACGAAGCGCAAGGTCACCGAGGCGCTGGTGCGCAAGCACCAGGGCGAGCAGACCCTCGTCATCGGCCAGTACATCGACCAGCTCGACGAGCTCGGCGAGCACCTCGACGCCCCCGTCATCAAGGGCGAGACCTCCAACGCGCAGCGCGAGAAGCTCTTCGACGCCTTCCGCGAGGGCGAGATCAGCGTGCTGGTCGTCTCGAAGGTCGCGAACTTCTCCATCGACCTGCCCGAGGCGACCGTCGCCATCCAGGTGTCGGGCACCTTCGGATCGCGCCAGGAGGAGGCACAGCGCCTGGGCCGGGTGCTGCGTCCGAAGGCGGACGGCCACGAGGCCCGCTTCTACTCGGTCGTCGCGCGCGACACCATCGACCAGGACTTCGCGGCGCACCGCCAGCGGTTCCTCGCCGAGCAGGGCTACGCCTACCGGATCATGGACGCCGACGAGCTGCTGGCGGGCGACTGACCCGGCGCTCGCGCAGCCGGGCGAGGAGCACGGCCAGGACCGGTACGCACCAGACCCACAGGCCGGGCCGGTCCGGCAGCAGGGCCGGCCCGGCGGCGGCCGGGTCCCCGGACCAGAAGGCGGCCGACTCCGCGGGCAGGACCAGCAGGCCGAGGAGGGTGGTGGCGCAGAAGGCGGCCAGGGCCGTCAGCGCCGCCGCCACCCGGCGGGTCGCCAGCAGGTACGGGACGAACAGCACCGGCGTGAGGGTGGCGCCGGCGGCGATGCCCAGCGCGAAGCCCTTGCCGAGGGCTGCGCCGGGCCGGCCGAGGTCCCACAGGACCAGGCAGGCGAGGGCGAGGGCGATCCGGCCGGGCAGGGGTGTCCGGAACAGCGGCTCCAGCCACATCCCGGCGATGGTGGCGGCGAGGACGGGCCCGGCCCGCACCGGCAGCCCGGCGACGCGGCAGGACAGGGTGATCAGCAGGGCGAGCAGGCCGGCGTTGCCGAGGACGAGCACGGCCTTGAGGGCGCCGGGCGGCAGCCAGGCGGCGGGCGTGAAGAGGATCGCCGCGAACGGCGGGTACGAGGCGGGCGGCCGCCAGTCGGCGGCGGAGAATCCGTCGAGCAGCGCATCGGCCATCGGGATGCGCAGGGCGATGCACAGGACGCCCAGCACGAGGAGCGAGCCCGTCGCCAGCGCACCGGCCGGGAACGACGGTGTGCGGCCGGGTGTGGGGCTCAGGGTCACGGCGCGACCCTAGTGGATCAGTGCGTCCGTCGCGCGGGGCGTCCGCTCCGCGTACGGCGGGCGGACGGTCAGCGGCGTATGACGCCCGCGTCCTCGGCGTACTCACCGAGGACGACGACGCTGACGGCGGCCGCGGCGAAGACCTTCGCGGCGTGCAGCACGTCGCCGAGGCGGTGGCGCGGAGGGGAGTCGGACAGGGCGGTGGCGCCGCTGGGGCGGCGTCCCCGGGTCGGGGTGAAGGTTGCGGTGCTCATGAATCCATGGTGCGTCCGCTGCGCCGTCCGCACATCGCCCCGGAGAGCGAACCGCCGGGGCTCCGGGGTCCTCCTCGCGTCTGATGCCGCCCCCCGCCCGTACTGCCTCAGGTCTGACACTCCCCGGTACGACACCCGTACGGGGGCACCCCGGGAGGCCCTTTTATCCGTTCGCGCCGCCCTGCTGCGGTGACTACAATCTCCGCTCTTGCCGCCTCCCACCGCCTCACCGGGGAGAGCCGCCCTCCGGCCGGAAACCGGCGGGCTTCTGTTCCGTACCAGCAGCTGGAGGCAGTCCCGTGCCCGCGCACGCCCCCGAGATCCCGTCCCCCGACGCGCCCGCGCCCGACCCGGCCGACCCGGCCGGCCCGCTCGGCCGTGAACGCGCCCACCTCGCTGCCTCCCGGTCCGCGCTGCGGGCCATGCGCGAGGACGCCGAGGCCCTCGACATCCGCGACGTCACCGCGAACTGGGTCAACGCGATCGTGCTGCGCGCCCAGATCGACGACCGCATCAAGGCCCTCGCCGACCTCGCCCACACCCCGCTGTTCTTCGGCCGGCTGGACTACCTGCACGCGCCCGGCGCCGACCTCGCCGAGGGGGCGGGCGGCGAGCAGTTCTACATCGGCCGCCGTCACGTGCACGACGCCGAGGGCGACCCGATGGTCATCGACTGGCGTGCGCCGGTCTCCCAGCCGTTCTACCGGGCCTCCAAGAAGGACCCGCAGGACATCGCCCTGCGCCGGCGCTTCGGCTACACCGGCGGCGAGCTGACCGCGTACGAGGACGAGCACCTGTCCGACCCGGCCGAGGCGGCAGCCGTCAGCAAGCTGCTCCAGCAGGAGATCGAGCGCCCGCGCGTCGGCCCCATGCGGGACATCGTGGCGACGATCCAGCCCGAGCAGGACGAGATCGTCCGCTCCGGCCTGTCCGGCTCCGTCTGCGTGCAGGGCGGCCCCGGCACCGGGAAGACGGCCGTCGGCCTGCACCGGGTGGCCTACCTGCTGTACGCCCACCGCGAGCGGCTCGCTCGCACCGGCACGCTCGTGATCGGGCCGAACCGCTCCTTCCTGCACTACATCGAGCAGGTGCTGCCGGCCCTGGGCGAGCTGGAGGTCAAGCAGGCCACCGTCGACGACCTGGTCGCCCGCGAGGGCCTGGAGGTGCGCGCCACCGAGCCGGCCGCGACCGCCGTCGTCAAGGGCGACGCCCGGATGGCGGAGGTGCTGCGCCGCGCGGTCCGCTCGCACGTGACGAAGCCCGCCGAGGCGCTGATGGTGGTGCGCGGCTCCCGCCGCTGGCGGGTGCCGGCGTACGAGCTGGAGGAGATGGTCGAGGAGCTGCAGAACCGCGACATCCGCTACGGCGCCGCCCGCGAGGCCCTCCCGCAGCGCATCGCGCACGCCGTCCTGGTCCGGATGGAGCAGGCGGGCGAGGCCCCGGACGACCGCGTCCAGGACGCGGTGGCCCGCAACGCGGCGGTGAAGGCCGCGGTCAAGGAGATCTGGCCGCCGGTCGAACCGGCGAAGCTGGTCCTGCGGCTGCTCTCCGACCCCGGCTTCCTGGCCGAGCACGCGCGGGACGTCCTGACGGCGGACGAGCAGAAGCTGCTGCTGTGGCCCAAGCCGTTCCGGAGCGTGAAGTCGGCGAAGTGGTCGGCGGCGGACCTGGTCCTGATCGACGAGGCGTCCGACCTGGTGGAGCGCACGCATTCGCTCGGCCACGTGGTCCTCGACGAGGCGCAGGACCTGTCGCCCATGCAGTACCGGGCGGTGGGCCGGCGCTGCACGACGGGCTCGGCGACGGTCCTGGGCGACCTCGCGCAGGGCACCACCCCGTGGGCCACCCGCAGCTGGGACGAGGCCCTGGAGCACCTGGGCAAGCCGCAGGCGGTGCTGGAGGAGCTGACGGCGGGCTTCCGCGTGCCGCGCGAGGTGATCGCGTACGCCTCCCGGCTGCTGCCGGAGATCTCCCCGGGCCTGGCCCCGGTCTCCTCGGTCCGGGAGACGCCGGGGTCCCTGCGGATCGCGGAGGTCGCGGAGGCGGCGGACCTCGACGCGGCGGTGCTGGAGGCCTGCCGTGCGTCCCTGGCGCACGAGGGCTCGACCGGCCTGATCGCGGCGGACGCCCGGATCCCGGTCCTGGCCGAGGCCCTGCTGGCGGCGGGCCTGCCGTACCTGTCCCCCGGCGAGGAGACGACCGCGCAGTCCCGCCTGACCCTCGTTCCGGCGTCGCTGGCGAAGGGCCTGGAGTACGACTACGTGGTCCTGGACGAGCCGGCGGCGATCGTGGACGGCGAACCGGACGAGCGGACCGGCCTGCGCCGCCTGTACGTGTGCCTCACCCGTGCCGTCTCGGGCCTGACGGCCCTCCACGCGTCCCCGCTGCCCGCCTCCCTGGCCTGACCGCGACGCCGGGCCCGCGGCACCGGCCCCCGCGGCCCGGACGCCGGCGGGGCCGGGGTGCCCGGCCCGTCCGGCGTCCGGGGGCGGTCAGTCCAGGGCGGCGCGCCACTCGGCGACGGCCGCCGCCGAGACGGGGCGGCCCCAGCCCTCGGGGCGGGCGGCCCCGCCGATGTGGAAGGCGTCGAGGCCGCCGGCGCGCAGGACGGGCACGTGGGCGAGGGTCAGCCCGCCGCCGACGAGGATCCGCGGCCCGTAGCCGGGCTCGCCGCCGCGGGCGGCCTCCGCGAGGAGCACCGGCAGGCCGTCGTCGACCCCGGCGGCGGACCCGGCCGTCAGGTAGGTGTCCAGGCCGGGCAGGTCGGCGAGGGTCTTGCGCAGCTGGTCCCGGTCCGCGGCGCGGTCGATCGCCCGGTGGAAGGTCCAGGCGCAGCCGTCGAGCTCGGCCACGACCGCCTCGACCGCGGCGAGGTCGGGGGTGCCGTCCGCGTGCAGGAAGCCGAGGACGAACGCGCGCGCGCCCTCCGCCCGCAGCTCCCGCGCGGTCGCGGCGAGGACGGCGACATCGCCGGCGTCGAAGCCCTCCGCCTTGCGGATCATCACGCGCAGCGGGATGTCCACCGCGTCCCTGATCGCGGCGAAGGTCGCGCGCGCCGGGGTGAGCCCGTCGGCGGCCATGTCGGTGACCAGCTCCAGTCGGTCGGCCCCACCGGCCTGGGCCGCGATCGCGTCCTCCGCGTCGAGGGCGATCACCTCCAGGAGCGCACGGTTGCTCATTCGATCCCATCCTTCGAGAAGGCACGCACAAATAGGTCTAGTCCAATATCCAGGGTACGGGCCCCCGGCCGCGCTCCACCAGCACAATCACGCCACCCCCACAATGTGCGCATGGACACAGGCACCCCGCACAGCGACACCACCGATCTCCGGGCCCGCTGGCACGCCGCGGTGACCGCCGCCGGCGCCCCCGCCGACCGCGATCCCGCCCCCTACGCCGACCGGCTCCTCGCCGCCTGGGCGGAGCCGGCCCGCCGCTACCACACCACCGCGCACCTGGCCGCCGTACTCGCGCACATCGACGTCCTCGCGCCGCACGCCGCCGACCCCGCCGCCGTGCGCCTCGCCGCCTGGTTCCACGACGCCGTCTACCGGCCCGACCGCTCCGAGAACGAGGAGCGCAGCGCCGCGATGGCCGAGCGGGCCCTGCCGGAGCTGGGCATATCCGAGGCCCGCACGGCCGAGGTGGCCCGGCTGGTCCGGCTCACCGTCACCCACGACCCGGCTCCCGGCGACACCGACGGCGAGGTGCTCTGCGACGCCGACCTGGCGGTCCTCGCCGGCCCTCCGCAGGCGTACGCGGCCTACACCGCCGCCGTCCGCGCCGAATACGCCTTCGTCCCCGACGACGCCTTCCGCACCGGCCGCGCCGCGGTGCTGCGCCGGCTCCTCGCCCTGCCCCGGCTCTTCCGCACCCCCCACGGCACGGCGCACTGGGAGGCGCCGGCGCGCGCGAACCTCGCGGCGGAGCTGGCCGCCCTGACCTCGGAGCCTTCACGGGAATGACACACGGGCGGGGAATTTGATCGCGTTCGCTCCGGTTGGTGACTGTCATGCCCGCAGAAGCCGCCCGCACCCGCATGCCCGTCGCCGTCTACGTCCTCGGACTCTCCGTCTTCGCGCTCGGCACCAGTGAGTTCATGCTCTCCGGGCTGCTGCCGCCCATCGCCGAGGACATGGGCGTCAGCATCCCGCAGGCCGGACTGCTCATATCCGCCTTCGCCATCGGCATGGTCGTCGGCGCGCCGCTGCTGGCCGTCGCCACCCTGCGCCTCCCGCGCCGCACCACCCTCGTCTCCCTCATCAGCCTCTTCGGGCTCGGGCAGGTCGCCGGCGCCCTCGCCCCCACCTACGAGCTCCTCTTCGCCTCCCGCGTGGTCTCCGCGCTCGCCTGCGCCGGCTTCTGGGCGGTCGGCGCTGCCGTCGCCATCGCGATGGTCGACAAGGACCAGCGGGCCCGCGCCATGGCCGTCATGATCGGCGGCCTGTCCATCGCCAACGTCCTCGGCGTCCCCGCCGGCGCCTTCCTGGGCGAGCACCTGGGCTGGCGCTCCGCCTTCTGGGCGGTCGGACTGGCCTCCGCGATCGCCCTCGCCGGCATCCTCGCGCTGATCCCCCGGATCCCGCTGCCCGCCGAGAAGCCGACGCTCCGGCGCGAGCTGCGCATCTACGGCGACCGCCAGGTGTGGCTCGCCATCGGCATCACCGCGCTCGGCGCCGGCGGTGTCTTCTGCGCCTTCAGCTACCTGTCCCCGCTGCTCACGGACGTGGCCGGACTGGACTCGCAGTGGGTCCCGTGGATCCTCGGCCTCTTCGGCATCGGCGCGCTGGTCGGCACCACCATCGGCGGCCGGGTAGCCGACGCGCACCTGTTCGGCGTGATGATCTGGGGCATCACCGCCTCCACCGTCTTCCTGACCGCCCTCGCCCTGCTGGCCTCGGCCGCGGCCGCCGCCATCGCGCTGTCCTTCCTGCTGGGCGTCTCGGCCTTCTTCACCGCCCCGGCGCTCAACGCCCGCATGTTCAACGTGGCCGGAGCCGCCCCGACCCTGGCCGGAGCCACCACCACGGCCGCGTTCAACCTCGGCAACACCGGCGGCCCCTGGCTCGGCGGCACCGTCATCGACGCGGGCCTGGGCTTCTCCGCCACCGCCTGGGCGGGCGCGGCCATGACCGTCACGGCGATCGCCCTCGCCCTCGTCGCCCTGCGCCTGGACCGCCGTACGCCGCCCGCGCCGGCCCGGGTCGTCGCCTCCGGCAGCCCGGCCGCGGCGCACACCGGGGAGCGGGCCGCGGCGCCCGCGCGCGCCTGAGCACTGCCGCGCACCGGACCGGGGGGTCCCCGGCCCGGTCGCCGCCCCGGAACCGGCTTCCTACGATGGGAAGGTCCGCTCGGGGACCTGAGGACCGCTCGGGGAACGCGTCAGAGGTGATCCTCCATGACCCGGTACCGGACGTCCGCCGTCCTGGCCGCAGCCACCCTGCTGCTGACCGCGCTGTGCGCCGGACAGGCCCCGGCGGCCGCCCCGCCAGGCCGGGTGGACATCGACCCCGCGATCGCCGAGGAACTCGACGACGCGATCACCGCCGCCATGCGCGAGGCCGCCATCCCCGGCGTCGGCATCGGCCTGTGGATCGACGGCGACGACTCCTACGTGCGCTCCTTCGGCACCTCCGACAAGACCACCGGCACGCCCATCAAGACCGACATGCACACCCGGATCGGCAGCGTCACCAAGACCTTCACCGTCACCGGGGTCCTCCAGCTCGTCGACGACGGCAAGGTGCGCCTCGACGCGCCGATATCGACCTACCTCGACGGGGTGCCCGGCGGCGGGAAGATCACCGTCCGGCAGCTCGCCGACATGCGCAGCGGTCTGTACAACTACACCGAGGACCCGCGCTGGCTGGCCACCTTCCAGGCCGACCCGTACCGCGCCTGGACCCCGCAGGAGCTGCTCGACATCGCCTTCCGGCACCCGGCCGACTTCCCGCCGGGCGCGCGCTGGGAGTACTCCAACACCAACACCGTGCTGCTCGGCCTCCTCGTGGAGAAGGTCAGCGGGCAGCCGCTGCACACCTACCTGGAGCAGAACGTCCTCGAACCGGCCGGCCTGGACGCGAGCTCGCTGCCGACCGGCGCCGAGATCACCAGCCCGTACGTGCACGGCTACACGAACTTCACGCAGGACGGGGCGACCGTGGACGCCTCCGGCTGGAACCCCTCCTGGGGCTGGGCGGCCGGCGCGATGATCTCCACCATCGACGACCTGCACGCCTGGGTGCCCACCCTGGTCGACGGCAGGCTGCCCGACGGCGAGCGCATGCTGGAGCCCGGCACCCAGGCCCAGCGGCTGCGGATGCTGCCCACCGGCCACGCCGAGGTGGACTACGGGCTCGGCATCGCCGAGATCGACGGCTGGATCGGCCACAACGGCGAGCTGCCCGGCTACGAGACCATCGCCGTCCGGCTGCCGCAGGCCCGCGCCACCCTGGTGATCGTGGTGAACTCCGACGTCGACGGGAAGTTCGGCAGCCTCAGCTCGCTCATCGCCAACAGGGTCACGAAGATCGTGACCCCGGAGCACGTCTGGTCGCTCCCGCCCGCGGCCCAGCCCAATGCCGTCCCGGAGTCGTCCGCACCGCCCGCGTCGCCGAAGCCCACGCCCTCCGGATAGGCAAGGCCCGGAGGGCCGTCCGCCGCCGCCCTTCGGCCCTGTCACGCGTGACCTGCGCGTTCCTAGGATCGGGGCATGATCATCAACAAGCCCCGCTTAGCGCGCACCCTGTCCGCCGCCACCGCCTGCCTGACGCTCGGCGCGCCGGCGCTGCTGCCGTCCGCCGCCCACGCCGCGCCGACGGCCTCCGCCACGACCGTGCTCTCCCCCGCCGGACACCGCTTCGCCGCCGTCGCCGAGGGGGCCGTCGTCCTCGAAGCCGGGCCGATCGTCGTCACCTGCACGACCTCCTCCACCCTCCCGGGCGCCGAAGGACGCAACACCCTTCCCGACGCCCCCGGACCGGCCGGCCCCGCGAGCGTCCGCATCAGCCCGCCCGTCTTCAAGGACTGCACCACCGACGCACCCGGCCTGCGCATCGCCGTGGACACCAACGAGCAGGCGGGCCCCTGGCAGGTCGTCCTGCGGCACGGCTCCCCCACCACGGCCCGGCTGTCCATCCCCACCGGCGGCTTCGTGCTGCGCACCAGCGGCCTGCTGGCCTGCACCGCGCTCGCCGCCCCCACCGCACCGGCCACCGCCGACGGCACCTGGGACGACCGGGCGGCCCCCGCGGACCCCGCGCTGGTCCTGGACCGGGCCCCGATCCCGGTGAAGGTGACGGGCTCCTTCTTCTGCGGCACCTCGGTCACCACCGCCACGATCACCGCGCACTACGCGGTCCACGACACCACCGACCCGGCCCGGCGCATCACGGTCACCGGATCCTGAGACCCGGACCGCTCCGGGGCCGGACGGACCCTGGCTCGTATCCCTAGGCGGCGGGCGCCGGACGGCCCTTCGGGCGGCGCAGCCCCGCCGCCGTGAGTCGGCGCACCAGCTCCTTGCTGCCGACCTCCACCGCGCCCGCCCCGACGGCGTCCGCGTACCGGTACGAGGGCACGTCGTAGTGGTCCCGCTCGAAGGCCCGCGCCGGGCATCCGATGGACGCCGCGAAGGCGTGCAGCTCCTCGTACGAGACGTCGCTGACCAGGTGCGACCACATGCGGCCGTGGCCGGGCCAGGTCGGCGGGTCGATGTAGACGGTCACCGGCCGCTCACCGCGCGCCGAGGACCGGGCCGAGCCCGCCGACCGCGGCCACTCTCACGCCCGCCTCCGAGCACACCCAGTGCGGGTCGGGTCCGAGCTCCGGCTCCACGTCCAGGGCGTGCGGATCGCCGTGGCTGCAGACCGGGCACAACGGCCAGCGGCCGTACTTCTCCAGCAGCGCGTCCTGCACGTCCTGGGCGACGAGCCCGGGCAGGTAGTCGACACCCTCGGGCCACTGCTCCACCCACCACCGGCGGTGCGTGACCGAGTCCTCGACGAGGGAGACGACGTCGGCATCCGCGACCTGACCGGCGGCGAGATCGGCGAGCACGAGTGCACGGGCGACGTGCAGCGCCTGTTCCAGGGGGGTCGTAGGGTCCATGGGGCCATTGTGGACCTGCCCGGCGCCGCTGACGAAGGCCCTCCTTCCCCGGGAACCCCGCCGGCCCCTCGTGAACCTTGTGGCGGATTGACCACCACCCCGCCCGAAAATAGCTTTTCAGGCGTGACCGAGGAGCCGAGGGAGACGTCCGGCCGCCCGGGCCGCCGTCCGCCCGGCGGCCCGCCCGCGACCCGCCGGAGGCACCGTCCATGACCGCGTACGCCGAACTCCGCGCCCAGCTCGACACCCTCACCACCGAGGCCTTCCGCCCCGAACTCGCCGAGATCGACCGGCTGTCCACGCTCGACCTCGCCCGCACCATGAACGCCGAGGACGCCACCGTCCCCGCCGCCGTCGCCGCGCAGCTCCCCCGCATCGCCGACGCGATCGACGCGATCGCCGCACGCATGGCCCGCGGCGGCCGGCTCGTCCACGCGGGCGCCGGCACCGCCGGCCGGATGGGCGTCCTCGACGCCAGCGAGTGCCCGCCCACCTTCAACACCGACCCGGCCGACGTCGTCGGCCTGATCGCGGGCGGCCCCTCCGCCATGTTCCGGGCCGTCGAAGGCGCCGAGGACTCCACCGAGCTGGCCCGCGAGGACCTCACCGCGCTGGCGATCGGCCCGGACGACACCGTGATCGGCATCTCCGCCTCCGGCCGCACCCCGTACGCCGTCGGCGCCGTCGCCTTCGCCCGCAGCCGCGGGGCGCTCACCGTCGGGCTGGCCTGCAACGCCGGATCCGCACTGGCCGCCGCGGCCGACCACGGCATCGAGGTCGTCGTCGGCCCCGAGCTGCTCACCGGATCCACCCGGCTGAAGGCCGGCACCGCGCAGAAGCTCGTCCTCAACCTCATCTCGACGATCACGATGATCCGCCTGGGCAAGACCTACGGGAACCTCATGGTCGACATGCGCTCCACCAACGACAAGCTGCGCGCCCGCGCCCGCCGCATCGTGGCCCTGGCCACCGGAGCCCCCGACGAGGAGATCGAGGCGGCGCTGGCCGCCACCGGCGGCGAGGTGAAGAACGCCATCCTCGTCGTCCTCGGCGGGGTCGACGGCCCCGAGGCCGCCCGGCTCCTCGCCGCCTCGCAGGGCCACCTGCGCCCGGCCCTCGCCGACGCCCGGACCCGCTGACCCCCACCCCCTACGGCAAGGCGACCCCATGTCCACTGACAAGCACCGCGCCACGGCCGCCGCGATCCTCCCCCTGGTCGGCGGTCCGGACAACATCGACTCCGTCACGCACTGCATGACCCGGCTGCGCATCGCGCTGCGCGACCGCTCGCTCGTCCGGGACGAGGCCCTCAGGGCCGTGCCGGGCGTCCTCGGCACCGTCGAGGACGACACCTACCAGATCGTGCTGGGGCCGGGCACGGTCGCCCGGGTGACCCCGGAGTTCGAGGCGCTGGTGGAGGAGGGCCGCACGGCCGCACGGGCCGCCGCCGGACCCGGTTCCGCAGCCGGACCCGCTCCCGCCGACGCCGACCCCGCCGGGCCGCGCCCCGCCGTCACCGCCGACGAACTGGCGGCGCAGGGAGCGGCGATGAAGGAGGCCCGCAAGGAACGCAACGCGACCCCCTTCAAACTCCTGCTGCGCCGGATCGCGAACGTCTTCGTCCCCCTGATCCCGGCGCTCATCGGCTGCGGCATCATCGCGGGCCTGAACGGCCTGCTGGCCAACCTGGGCTGGCTCCCCTCCGTCGTCCCCGCGCTCGCCGCGATCGCCTCCGGCTTCATGTCGCTGATCGCCGTGTTCGTCGGCCACAACACCGCCAAGGAGTTCGGCGGGACGCCGGTCATCGGCGGCGCGGTCGCCGCGATCATCGTCTTCCCCGGCGTTGCGAAGCTCACCGTCTTCGGGACGGAGCTCAGGCCCGGCCAGGGCGGCGTACTGGGCGCGCTGGCCGCCGCCCTGCTCGCCGTGTACGTGGAGAAGTGGTGCCGCACCTGGGTCCCCGAAGCCCTCGACGTCCTGGTCACCCCCACCCTGACCGTGCTCGTATCGGGCCTCGCGACCCTCTACGGGCTGATGTTCCTCGCCGGTGAGGCCTCCGCCGCCATCGGCACCTTCGCCGACGGGCTGCTTTCCACCGGCGGGGCCTTCGCCGGCCTGGTCCTCGGCGGGCTCTTCCTGCCGCTGGTGATGCTCGGCCTGCACCAGGCCCTGATCCCCATCCACACCACCCTCATCGAGCAGTCCGGCCACACCGTCCTGCTGCCCATCCTCGCCATGGCCGGCGCGGGCCAGGTCGGTGCGGCCATCGCCGTCTACTGCCGCCTCCCGCGCAACGGATCGCTGCGCGCCACCATCAGGTCGGCGCTCCCGGCCGGATTCCTCGGCATCGGCGAACCACTGATCTACGGCGTCTCCCTGCCCCTGGGCCGCCCGTTCGTCACCGCCTGCGTCGGCGGGGCGGCCGGCGGGGCCTTCGTCGGCCTCTTCAACCAGCTCGGCGTCTCCTTCGGCTCGACCGCCATCGGCCCGTCCGGCTGGGCCCTCTTCCCGCTCCTGGACGGCACCTCGGGCCTGGGCACCACCGTCGCGATCTACGCGGGCGGGCTGCTGGTCGGCTACCTCGCCGGCTTCGCCGCCACCTACTTCTTCGGCTTCACGCAGCTTCTCTGCACTTCACTCAATCAGCCTAGTGAAGAGGAGCAGTCCACTTCTGATGACCAGGTAACGAGTACAACAGCGGAAGAGGAAACAGTTCCCACGCGCTGAGCAAGTGGTGGCTGAGGCCGCCGGAGCATCGGCGCTGCGGCGGCCTCAGCCAGTAGATCCCCAGTTGCGCCGCTTCTTGACCTTCGGCACAGGCATGTCAGGATCCGTGAAGAGAGGCCCTTGCATGGTCTGCAGAATGATCACAGCATCGCTGGCGATGTCGGCGCGCGCATAGCCCGTAGCGGCGTCCAGGTGCAAAGTCGTTGCTCCCCGCACCGGCTCTTCTGCCTCCCGTACTTGCATCCGGCTCCAGTGAACCTGCGGCAGCCTCTCGGAGTCGGGCGTGAACTCGTAGACAGCGTGATCAAAGATCAGCAGTCCGTCGATCAGGGGCTCCCCCTCCTTGATCGGGTGCAGGATGCAGGCGAAGGCGATGGGCCGCTCCTGCCACCACCCGATGACGGTGCTGGATCGCTCCCAGCCTGAAGCGATGCGCTCATTCAGCAGTTTCGCAGTCCCCCATGCCCGGACCAGGCTGCCCCGAACACCATGCTGGGCCGCGAACTGATCGAGTGCCGTGCGGATCGCCTCCTGAATCTCGGCATCAAGCAGGTCAACCCCGCCGGCGTTGCGGCCAGCAATCGGCACAGAGTTGTTGTGAACAATCGCTACGTAGGCCACCTGCTCCCACGTCGCCGCAGGGGCGATCTGCGTAGTACGCAAGACGTCCAGGTGGCGACGTACCAGTGCCTGATAGAACCGCCTGGTTGTCCTCCTCCTGCCCGGCAGATCCGTGATCCAGTCCGGTCCAGTGCTCTTGCGTCGGCTAAACAAGGCCACGCTCGATCGCCTCCCCAGCTCTCAGCCCCACCCCCAGAGGCGTGTCGGCTGATTATGATCCTCTCGTTCACCGGCCCACAGAGCGGGGGCGCGGCAAGCCGAGATCCACCACGGTCCGCTGAGCAGTCCGAGCCGCCTCGGCCTGCTTGGTCCGCAGGAACATCAGCGTCATGTCGATTCCGTCGATCTCGCCGAGCCACTGCTCCTCTTCCGCCCTCTTACGGCGCAGAAGGAGGTCCTTCTCCAGCTCCACGAGCCGTGGCAGCATCTTGGGATTGATCTGGAGCATGGGGCAGCGGATGCAGGCGTGCTCGTGCTGGCAGGGCGTCCCGTAGGGACGCGCGCAGTTGCCCAGCTCGACCTTGCGCTTGTCGAAGTGCTCCTCGAACTCGTCCCATTCCTGTGGTGTGACCTCGCCGTATTCCGCCTCTGGCCTCAGAGATCGCCGGTGGTTCAGGAAGGCCTGGTAGTGGCCGACAACGTCCTCTGCGAACACCGCGACGTAACCCTGAGTCGTCTGCAGATTGAGGTGTCCGAGCAGGGCTGCGCCGATGTGGATCGGCAGGCCCCCGTTGACAACCTCGGTAGCGAACAGCCGACGGAAGTCATGCGGGGTGAACTTCAAGCCCTCGAAGGCCAGGTTGGTCTCGGCCAGCTCTTTGCAGCTGCGGCCAAGCATGTTCAGCACCGTTGCGCCAGACATGACTCCCATCGCGGTCCCTAGGTGTCGCTGCATGAGGAAGGGCATCGGTTCCGACCACGTCCGTTCGTGCGGGTCGTACCGGGTCACCAGGGGGACGATCCTGCCATTGCGTGTATGGCGGCGAAGGATTTGTGCAACAGCGTGGAACAGCTCGGCCGACATCGGAATCACCCGCTCACGCTCGCTCTTCGACGGCGCGACCACCAACAGGGCGATGACCTCGCCGTTCGGCCTTTGGTACTGCCGGATGCTCAGGTGCGTGAGCTCGCAGAGCTCCTCGACCCGGATGCCACTGTGTCGCAGCACCTCAACCGCTGCCCACTCCCAGAAGGCGGAGTCCTCAGCAACGGTCACGTTGATCCGCTCACCCGACTCTTCGTCCGTGATCCGCACAGCTGGCTCCGCCTCCATCGCGGCCATGCGCCGGTCATAGTCAGAATTTCGGCGCAGGTAGCGGCGCCCTTGGTGGATGAACTCCTCACCGAGCGCGATCGGGCGAGCGGCGTGCAGCAGGCCGGCGTAGAACTCGTGTCGTGCTTCGACGTGGGCCACCAGCGCGGGCAGCAGGGGCTGGCGGACCCTGACTCGGTCCGCCATTCGCCGGTTGATCTCCCGCCTGCGCTTCCCGAACCCCTTCAGATCCTGCGGACGGATGGGGCACGGAACGACCCACTGCGCCCACCGCTCCGGCTCTTCGACCGCCCAGCTGTGCAAGTCAACGTAGAGTCCGCGAACGGCAAGGAGGATGGACTCCGGATCCATACGCTTCCTCAGCTCCTGGCCACGACCCGTGGTGCACGTCTGCAGTTCAGCTCGCCACTGGTCGTAGAGGTCCGGGCCGAGGAGCAGGTCAGGGTGGCCGGGGCTTAGCTCCTCGATCTTGGCCCAGAAATGCTTCGCCAGATTCCGGGCGAGGCCCTCGATGGTGATGTAGTCCGTCTCCGCCCTCCTGCGGGTCAAATAGTCGATCAACAACTGCCGGACCGCGAGGCTTTGGATCGCGTAACGGTCCACCAGTTCCTCGATCGTCCGCTGGCCGCTGTACACAAACGTCCTGAGCGTCGGTGGCGTCTCAGCCGGGAAGTGCCCCATGGCGTGGAGCATCTGCCAGGCACCGAGGGCAGCGAAACGGTTGTGGTTCTTGTTGGCCCCGTGGGTCAGCCCGAGACGCTTCGACTCCAGCGAGTAGTGCAGCAGAGCCGCGGGCGTCAGATGTTGGAGTGCGATGCCCTGAGTCGTCAGCGCGCAGGTGAGATCGAACTTCGCACGTGCCTTGTGGACGTGTCCCATCGTGGGGTGTCCGTCAACGGCCTCGAAGAACCGGTCGAGGAGTGGGTCGTTCTGGATCTCCCGGAAGGGCTCGGCGTATCGCGTGAACTTGTTGGCTCGGAAGCCGGAGACCGACGGCTGGATCACCCGAAGACAGAAGGTCATCTTGGCGGCCGTGATCAGGTCAAAGCCGTCAAACTTAGATCCCTCGCGCGCGAGAATGTTGACCGAAGGTGCGTTCTCGCCGTCAAAGCCGCTGGCCTCCCACCGCTGCTGCCAGGTCTCCCCTGGCAGCGTCTCCAGGTGAGCGAGCAACATGCTCATCCCGCGCCGCCGCTTGTTCGCGTGGGAACGGTCCGAGCGGCCCTTGAGCGCTCCCGTCGCGATCTCCCGGACCTCCTCCAGCGTCGCCCGGGAGAGATCTCCGAACGGCGCCGGCGGGACCTCCGGCCTCGGTGCCGGTGCGGCCTTCACCGACGCGGTGGAGAAACGGCTCCTCGGTGCCTCCGGTCGTGCATCGTCTCGGTAAGTGGCGACTCGGCGATTGCGCGCCGTGTAGGTATCGGGAGTGTGACGGTTAGGCACCGAACACCGCCTTGAAGTCGTCCGCGTCGTATCCGGGCGCGATGCTGCGGACGACCTTGGGCCGGTTGTAATGCTCTTGCAGGGCATCGAAGAGGTCCTCGACGCGGGCGTTCAGGTAGCGGCCGGTGGTGGCCAGGTCCGCGTGTCGGAGGATCGCCCGCACCTCGGTCAAGGTCAGGTTGGGGTCGTTGGCCATGCGGCTGGCCGCCGTGTGGCGCAGATCGTGCAGCGTCCAGTTCGTGCCGATCTTCGTGTTCGCCCGCTGGATGACCCGCCGCATCGCCCAGTAGCTCAGTGGCTTGTCGGGGCCTCGGCGCGTCCGCAGCACGGGCTCGTGGGCGGCAGGCAGGCCGATGGAGTCGAGGTAGGCCGCGAGCACGATCAGGGCCTGCGGGCTGGCCGGTACTGGCTCCCGCTCCTTCGTCCCCTTTGAGATCACGTGGAAGACCTGCCCTGACCAGTCGATGTCAGCCGGAGTGACCCCTAGAAGCTCTTCGGCCCGAGCGCCACTGGAGACGTAGAGCAGGACGGCGGCCCGGTCCCGGTCATGGGTCATCGCTTCGAAGAACTCGTCCCACAGAGCATCCGGAATCGCCCTCGGATCGGTCTTCGGCACTCGCTGCCGCAGCCGTGCCCGCCGGAACGGCTGCGCCGGCTCGATCGGGCTTCGGTGTGCCAGCGCCCTGCGGCGCGCGAGGGACTCCGGAACGGGGTTCGTCAGCGGGCCGCGTCCGTAGTGGCGGTGGAAGGCGTAGAAGCTGCTGACCACGGTCAGGGCATGGTTGATTGTGCTCGGCGCATAGCCAGCCTGGAGGTACCGCTTACCCGTACGCGGGTTCGCCGACCCTGGCGGGGGCGATGCCGGGTTGGTCCGTCGCCGCTGCGGATTGGGCGCCGTACGGAGCCAGCCCACCAGGGCAGCGGCCTCCGCCTCGGACGCCTTGTCCCACGGCAGGTCGAGGAACCACAGCAGCCGGAACCAACGCAGCAGGTCATGCGCGTAGCTGCGGCCGGTCAGCGGGCTGTTGTCGCTGAGAGCCAGGTCGCGGAGGTACGAGAGCGCGGGCTCGACCACCTCCCCGGACGCGGTCAGGACGGCGTACGGCGGGTGCTGGGTCTCCAGCTTGGCCACCGACCCGAGGCGAGGCACATCGGCCCGGCCTTCGATCAGGTCGTGGTGGGGGTTCGGTTTCACGCGGGCTCTCCTTGAGCGGGGACACGTCGCCCTGCCCAACGAGCCGGAGAAGGTGCAGTTAACACACCAGATGCTGGCCGACCTCGACACCGGCCCGGACCCGACGCCACCCGCCCCGGCCACCCCCACGGACCCCGCCGACCCGGCGAAGACACCGGCCCTCACCTGAACCCCACCCGGCCGCCCGGGCCCGGACACCCGGTACCCGAGGCTGCATCTCCGTGAGGCCGCGGGCATGATCCACGGATGACCGACCCGATACCCGACGTGGTCCCCGCCGGGCGGATGTGCTCCGCCCCGCAGCCCGAACTCCCGCTCCCGGACGACACGGACGGCTGGCACGACGAGCACCTGCACGCCCGGCTCCGCACGGACTGACCCGCGGTCCGCGCACGGGGCGGGCCGCACCCTCAGGCGCCGTCCGCCCCCGCCCCCGCCGCCGTCCGCAGGACGGCGGTCAGGTCCTCCACCGAGTAGCCCACCTTCGGCCCGCGCTCCGCCGCCATCAGCAGCAACTGCCCGACGATCTCGGCACCCCAGCCGTCCGTACCGTCCGCCGACCACTCCCACAGCTCTTCCACGCACAGGTCGTTCATCAGCAGCCCGTGCTCCCCGCGCACCTCCGCGCACGTGGCGGCGACCGCGTCCAGCAGCCGCTCCCCCGGACGCTCGCAGCGCAGCCCGAAGCAGCCGTCGACGTCGTCGGCCACGCATCCCCGGGGCGGCCGCGCCCGGAGCGCCGCGTACCGCGGGTCCTCCCCGCCGGGCGGCCTGCCGTCCACAGGGTTGTGGACGAGGGTGAAGCGGTGCCACCCCGGCGGCGGAGGCGGCTGCGGCCGCCACCCCTTCACCCCGAACGCCTCCTGCACCAGCGCCGTCGCCTCGTCCGCCGTCTCCGCGGTCTCCCGCACCCGGGCCGTGCCGTCGTCACCGACCGCGTCCCACAGCCCGCTGCGCCCGTCCCGCGCCACCCGCACCGCCAGCCCCGCGCCGGGACGCCGCCACCCGGGCCGGACGAGCTCCTTCTCCAGCAGGCACAGCTTCCAGGCCAGCTCGAACTCCCAGCTGCGCGCCGCCTCGAAGAACCCCTCCAGCGCGGCCCCGACCCGGGGCCGGTCGCACTCGCTCACGGGCGGGCCCGCTCGTGCAGCACGGCGGCCAGCCGGAGGGCGGTGTCCAGGTTGCAGCGACCCAGGTCGACCAGCGGGAGGCCGTAGGTGCCGGCCGCGGAGACCCGTTCCACCCCCAGGGACGGGAAGGTCACGCCCACCCCGTCGAGCGCCGCCTTCAACTCCCGTACCGCCTCCTCGGCCGCCTGCATCCGTTCCGTGGGCGTGAGCACCATGACATGTCACCTTTCTACTCTGAGTGGTCGCGTTCTGCACACAGAGTGGCGAGGCGCTGGTTAGCCTTTCAAGGAAGCACCGAGAACAACCCCACCTGTTGGCCTTGGAGTTGCCGTGGCAGGTAAGAGCCTTGATCCCTCCTCCTCACCCCGCGCCCTCCTCGGCGCCGAACTGCGCGTCGCCCGCGAACGGGCCGGGCTGAGCCAGGCCGAACTCGGCGAACCGCTCTTCGTCAGCGGCTCGTTCATCGGCCAACTCGAAGCGGGCACCCGCCGGATGCACATCGAGTTCGCCCGCCAGATCGACGAGATCCTCGGCACGAACGGCTTCTTCGTCCGCAACTGCGGCGCGGCGGCCAAGTCGAAGTACCCGGACCACTTCGCGGCCGCGGCGGAGGCGGAGGCCCTCGCCACGGCGATCCGCGAGTACGCGCCCCAGCTGATCCCTGGGCTGCTGCAGACCGAGGCGTACGCGCGTGCCGTCTTCCGCGCCTACCAACCCACTGCACCGGCTCAGGTCATTGATGAGCTGGTCAAGAACCGGCTTGAGCGAGCGGCGCTGCTACTTGATCCAACAACCCCACTGTTTTGGTGTGTCCTGGACGAGGCGGTTCTCCGGAGGGCTGGGGGCGACAAAGCAGTGCTGGCGGAGGCCCTCCGACACGTTTCGTCCCTGATCCGCTCGCACCGGGTCATCGTGCAGGTGCTGTCCTTTCACGCAGGCCCACACGCCGCGATGGAAGGTTCGCTCAAGCTGATGTCCTTCCTTGATGCGCCCGCACTCGCCTACGTCCAAGGCATCGGAATGGGGCAGCTGTTCGACGATCCGGCCACGGTCGCTCACCACACGCTGGCCTACGATCTGCTCACAGCCAGCGCGCTCTCTCCACGCGAGTCGCTGTCCCTGATCGAGTCGGTGGCGGAGGAGTACGAGCATGACCAGCACGCCTGAATACGACCTGTCGACAGCCGTTTGGCACAAGTCCAGCTACAGCGGCGGTAGCGGCGGGGACTGCCTGGAGATGGCGACTTGGCGCAAGTCAACCTATAGCGGCGGAGACGGCGGCAACTGCGTCGAGGTGGCCGACGGGCGCCCCGGGGTCGTTCCCGTCCGGGACTCCAAGGTGCCGGACGGGCCCCACCTCGTCTTCGGCGGACCCGCCTGGACGGCGTTCCTCACCAGCCTCTGACCCGCGTCAGCGCCACGTACGACGGCAGTTCGCCCGCCGGGTCCAGGTTCACGAAGGTGTAGCCCTCCGTCCCGTCCGGGTAGATCTCGAACCGCCTGCCCAGCGGGACGTCCCGCAGGATCGTCGGCTCGGCCTTCGGCCTGCCCGTGTCCCCGGCCAGGTGCCACAGGTGCGTCCGTGCGGCGGTCGACGTCACGACGTCGACCCCGCCCGCGGCGCGGCCGCGCGCCAGGCCCAGGACGGTGGCCCCGTCGAGCGCGGCGTGCCACACCCGGCGGCCGTCCGTCAGGGAGTACGCGGAGACCCCCGGCACCTTCGACTTCACCGGGACGACCAGCAGGTCCCCGGCGACCACCGGTCCGGGGTCCGTCAGCAGGTCCTCCCGCGGGCCCGCCACCGGCACGGCCCCCCGTTCGCGTCCCGCGTCGTCGAACAGCAGCACCGACTCCCCCGCCCACAGCGCGAGCGGCCGTGCGGACAGCATCCGCAGGTCCGCCGACGGGCCCGTACGGAGCGGGGTGCGCCAGGCCGGGGTGCCGGTCCGGGCGTCCAGGGCGGTCAGGTGCGCCGACGGGCCGCCCGGGCAGTGCTCCACGTACAGGACGCGGTCGTCCGACGTGTCGAGGGCGTGGGCCCGGCAGCCGGCCGGCAGGGGGACCCGCCAGCGGTCGGCTCCGTCGCGCAGGCCGAGGCCGAGCAGGGCCCCGTCCGTGACGACCACGGCCGTGTCGGCGGCCACGGCGACGGGCGGGCTGCCGTCGACGGGAGCGGGAGCCGACGGGAACTCCTTGGCCCACAGCTCCTCGTTCTCCCGCGGGTCCACGGCCGACACCCGTGTCCCGCAGCCGCCCGGGGTGCGGGCGGCGGCCAGCAGGCCGGTGCCGTGGGAGAGGGTGCGGCTGAGCGCGCAGACGGCGGTGCCCTCGGCGGCCGCGATACCACCGGCCGTGCGGCCCTCGCCGTTGAAGCGGTACAGGCCGTCCGTGCGGGCCCGCACGAGGCCCGCACCCGGCAGCTGCCAGGCGCCGACGGGCCGGGCCGACTCCGGGTCCTCGCGCTGCCACCAGGTCCACGCGTACGCCTGCGGTCCGCGCATCGCCTCGTACGCCTGCCAGGCCGGCCACAGCGCGGCCAGCGCGAGGACGGCGGCCAGCCAGCCGGACAGCGCGCCCCGCGCGGCCCGGCGGCCGCGGGCCAGCAGGACGTACGCGAGCGGGACGAGGACGAGGGTGGCCGGCAGCAGCCGGTCCACCCCCCGGGTCCACTCGACGAACGCCATCCTGCCCAGCAGGACGAGGTACAGCGCGGCGACGGCGGCGACCGCGGCACCGCAGACGAACAGGGCGCGCGGCAGCCACCGGGCCCGCCCGGACGTGGAGTTGTGCATGATCGCCTCCTCGGGCGCAGCCTATGCGGCGCGCCCGAGGAGGGGCCGGCCGGTCAGAGGCCGCCGGTGAAGAGGAGCTTGTCGGGGCCGTTGTCGCTGAGGTTCTGGACGACGTCCTCCGTGGCCTCGTTCTTCAGGAAGTTCGCCACCTCGGCCGGACGGGCGCTGGGGTGCGCGGCCTTGTAGAGGGCGGCCACTCCGGTGACGTGCGGTGCGGCCATGGACGTGCCGTCGAGCGAGACGAGACCGCCGCCCAGCCGGGCGGAGACGATGTCCTGGCCGGGGGCGTAGAGGTCGAGCGCCTCGCCCCAGTTGGAGAAGTCGGTCTCCTGGTCGAAGCGGTTGGTGGCGCCGACCGTCACCGCGTTCGGGGTGGAGGCGGGCGAGACCAGGCGGGCGTCGCGGTTCTCGTTGCCGGCGGCGACGACCGGCAGCACGCCCCGGTCGAAGACGGCGGCGGTCGCGTTGTTGACCGCCTCGATGCGGTCACCGCCCAGGGAGGCGTTCAGCACGGCCGGCTGCCGGGCGTTCGTGGCCACCCAGTCCAGGCCCGCGATGATCCCCGACCAGGAGCCCCGGTTGTCGCAGCCCAGGACGCGGACGCTGACCAGGGTCACCTTGTGGGCGACACCGACGTTCGTGCCGCCGACCGTCCCGGCGACGTGCGTGCCGTGGCCGTGGCAGTCCTGGCCGTTGCGGCCGTCCCCGATGGCGTCGAAGCCGCGCAGGGCCCGGCCCGCGAACTCGGGGTGTGTGAAGTCGATGCCGCTGTCGACGATGAACGCCGCCACGCCCTGCCCGTTGGTGTTCGGGCTGTAGGCGTTGTCCAGGGGCAGCAGCCGCTGGTCGATGCGGTCCAGCCCCCAGGTGGTGGCGGGAGCCTTCGTCATGACCCCGTTCGCGGGGGCCGGCGGGCCGGTCACCATGGCGTCCTGCGTGACGGACTGCACGCCGCGGGTCTCCCGGACGGCCTTCAGCTGCCGGTCGGTGAGGGTGGCGGCGAAGCCGTTCAGGGCCGTCTCGTAGGTGAACTTCGCCCGCACCCCGACCGACTCCGCGATCTCCGCGGGGTCGGCCGACGCGGCCAGGGTGACGATGTAGCTGCCGGGAATGGCGTTGGCCGTGGTGACCAGCGGTGCCGGGGTCGGCTCCGGGGCGGCCGCGGCGGCCGTGCCGGCCGCGACCGGCGGGACGGTGAGCAGGGCCGCGGTGGCCAGGCGTGCGAGCAGGCGCATGGGGGAACTCCCTGACGGGCTTCGGACGATCGGTGGGGGGCGGCCGCACCCGCGGGGCGCCTTGGCGGGTGCGGCCTCTCCGTTCATCGGGGCGCCCTCCGGCGCGGCTTGAACGGACACCCCCGCCTGGCGGACCGTCGGGCACCCGGGCCGGTACGGCGTGGCGCACCACCGCAGAAAGGGTTGTCCCCCTGCACCGCCCGGCCCCGGCCCCGGCGGCGGGGGCGCCCGGAACCCGGACGAAGATCACCCGTACGGGCCCGGCCCGCCCCGGGGGCGCGCGGCGCAGTGCGCCCCCCGCGCCCCCGCCACACCCCCGGACCTCGTTGACCGGCACCCCGGCGCGTGATCACCTCCGGCCATGCGCACCCTTCCGACCAGGGCCCTTCCCTCGTCCCCCGTGTCCGTGGCCGTGGCCGCACTCGTCGCCGCCGCAGTCGTCGCCGTCCTGCCCGCGCCCGCCGCCACTGCCGCTGACGCTGACGCGCCGGAGCCCGTACGGCACGCGGCCCCCGCCGACCACGCCTCGTACATCGTCACCGTGCGCCGGGACCTCGACCCGGCCGCCGTGGCCCGCATGGTCGGCGCCGCCCCGCAGTACGTCTACCGGACCGCGCTGCACGGCTTCAGCGCCCGCCTCTCCCCCGGGCAGGTGGCGGCCCTGCGGGCGATGCCGGGCGTGGAGGCCGTCCGGGCGGACGGCCAGGTGTCCGGGTTCGGCACTTAGGGTGGTGCGGATCGGCTTGTCGGCCGGTGGTGGGGTGTGGTGGGGATCGGGTGGGTGTGGTGGGGGGCGTGTCCGGGGTGTTCGCGGGTGGGGTGTTCGAGCCGTTGCAGGGGGACGATCCTGCGGTGGTGGGGGGTTTCCGGCTGGTGGCGCGGCTGGGTGCGGGTGGTATGGGGCGGGTGTATCTGTCGCATACGGCCGGTGGGCGTCCGGTGGCGTTGAAGGTGGTGCGGGCGGAGCTGGCGGAGGACGTGTCGTTCCGGCGGCGGTTCCGGCGGGAGGTGGAGGCGGCGCGGCGGGTGCGGGGGGCGTACACGGCGGAGCTGATCGACGCGGACGCGGAGGGGGTGCCGCCGTGGCTGGCGACGGTGTACGTGCCGGGGCCGTCGTTGTCGGACGCGGTGGAGCGGCGGGGGCCGTTGCCGGTGGCGGCGGTGCTGTGGCTGATGGCGGGGGTGGCCGAGGCGTTGCAGGTGATCCATCGGGCGGGGGTGGTGCACCGGGATCTGAAGCCGTCGAACGTGCTGCTGGCGGCGGACGGGCCGCGGGTGATCGATTTCGGGATCTCGCTGGCGTCGGGGACGACGGCGGCGACCGCGACAGGTGATGCGATCGGCACGCCGCAGTACATGGCTCCGGAGCAGGCGCTGGCCGGGGAGACCTCGGCGGCCACGGACGTGTTCGCGCTGGGTCAGACGGCGGCGTACGCGTTGCTGGGGGAGGCGTTGTACGGGGGCGGGCCGGCGGTGGCGGTGCTGTTCCGGATCGTTCACGAGAGCCCGGACCTGACCCGGCTGCCCGCGCAGGTACGGCCGTTGATCGCCCGCTGCCTGGCCGCCGACCCCGCCGACCGGGCCACCCCCGCCGAGATCATCCGCTGGTGCCGACAGCAACTCGGCGAGGAGGTCCGCGCGGACGGCGGTCCGGCGGTGTGGCGGGAGGTGGCCGGACCCGAGGTGACCGTCCCGGCACCCCTCCCCGAACCCACCGCCGTCCACACGGTGTCCGTGCCCGCGCTGCCGGACTCCCCACGGGCCGCGGCGCCGTCGGCCCCAGCGCCGTCGGCCCCTGCGCGGCGGCGCGGGCGGCGCACCGCGCTGATCGCCGCGGCGGCGGTGGCCGTCGCCGCCCTCACCACGGCCGGACTCGTCCGCCACTTCGGCGGCTCCGGAGACGGCGGCGCGCAGGGCGGGCCCGCCGCGGCCTCGGCGCGGACCCCGGCCGCGTCGGCTCCGGGAACCACCGGCGCGGTGCGGGACGGGACCCGGCCCCAGGACGCCGCGGCCGCGCCCACCCCGGCCCCCACGGAGCCCAAGGCCGAACCGCAGCCCGGGCAGCGGCTGGACGAGGAGAACTCGATCGGTGTGACGGAGCCGGCCCTCCGCCGGGACCGCAGCGGCGAAGTGCTCATGGACTGCTCCGACCCCGGCTGCGCCCTGGTGAGCGAGACGAGCGTGATCACCCGGCTGAAGGGCGGCCCGCACGGCACCCTCGACGCCTGCCGGGCCTCCCTGGCCGGGGCCACCGCGCGGCGCGCCTCCCTGGCCACGGCCGAGGAGGGCAGCGAGTTCTGCGTCCGCACCCCGGCCGGGGACGTCGCCCTGCTCGCCGTCCAGGTCAAGGCGATCGTGAACCTGGCCGGCTGGCCCGACCGGGTCACCATGGACATGACCGTCTGGCGGAAGGCGGCCGCACCCCTGTGACGCCCCGGATCCGGGCCGCGGGACGCGGGCGCGGCCGATTCCGCGGCCGCCGCCCGTGAGCACGGAAAAACCGCTGGGAGCAAGGGCGTTCGCGACCCGGCATGGCCCGCCGTGCCTCACAACGAAGAGATCATCGAACAGGCCCTGGGTCACATCGACGCGGGCTACGTCTTCCCCGAACGGACCCCGGAGATCGGCTCCGCCCTCCGCGGCCACCTCGCCTCCGGCGCGTACGACGGCCTGAGCGGACCGGACCTGTGCCGGACCGTCACCGCGCACCTCCAGGAGGTGTGCCCGGACAAGCACCTGCGCCTCCTGTGGGTCGACGAGCCCCTCTCCCTGGAACCGGAGGACCAGGACGCCGGCCGGGCCGCGTTCCTCGCCCTGCTCCGCGAGGAGAACCAGGGCGTACGCCGCGTGGAACGCCTCGACGGCGGCGTGGCCCTCGTCGAGATCACCCGCATATCCACCGCGGACGAGGGCGCGGCGGCCGTCGGCGCCGCCATGCAGCTCGCCGTCAACAGCTCGGCCCTGGTGCTGGACCTGCGCTCCTGCCTCGGCGGGGCACCGGAGGGCGCCGCCATGTGGTGCAGCTACTTCTTCCCCGACGACCAGGTCCACCTCAACGACATCCACGACCGGACGACCGGGACCACCCGCCAGTACTGGACCTCGGCCCACCTGCCCGCGCCCCGCTACCTGGGCCGCCCCGTGTACCTGCTGACCGGCCCCACCACCTTCTCCGGGGGCGAGGACGTCGCCTACACCCTCCAGGCGCACGGCCGGGCCACCGTCGTCGGCGAGACCACCCGCGGCGGCGCCCACCCCACCATCCGGCACACCGTCACCGAGCACATCCAGGTGACCGTGCCGATCGCCCGCAGCATCAACACCGTGACCGGCGGCAACTGGGAAGGCGTCGGCGTCCTCCCCGACCTCCCCGTCCCCGCCGACCAGGCCCTCGAAGCGGCCCTGAAGGCACTGCGCAGCGCCGTCTGGCCCCTGTCCGGAACGCCTAGGCCGAGCGCGCCGCCTCGACGAAGGCGCGGATCAGCTCGGGGGACTTGATCCCGCGCTCCCGCTCGACACCGCTGGAGACGTCCACGCCCCAGGCGCCGGTCGTCTCCAGCGCCTCGCGCACATTGCCCGGATGCAGCCCGCCGGCCAGCAGCCACCGGCCCTCGGGCGCGGTGAACCCGGCCGCTCCCCAGTTCCAGGGCTTCCCCGAACCCGGGTCGGGAGCGTCCAGCAGCAGCAGGTCCTCGCCGTACTCGCCGCAGCGCTCCACCTGCCGCGCGGTGGCCCGCAGCAGGACCCGGCCCCCGGCACGCAGCGCGGCGAAGTCCTCGGGGCCCTCCTCACCGTGCAGCTGCACGGCCCGCACACCGCTCTCCTCCGCGAACCGGCGGACCTCCTCGACGGACTGCCCGCGGAACACCCCGACGGTCAGCACCGCCTGAGGCACCCGGGCCGCCAGCTCGCGCGCCGTGGCGGCGTCGACCGTACGGGGACTGCCGGGCGCGAACACGAACCCCACGGCATCGGCCCCGGCCGCCACCGCGGCGTCGACGTCGGGCGCGGTCCGCAGCCCGCAGATCTTGACGAAGGTATCGGCCATGCGACCAGCCTATGCGGCCGCGCCCGCGCACCCGCCCTCAGCGGCCGACCTGTACGGGCCCCAGCACCGCCCCGCCGACGACCGCGGCGAGATGCGCCGCACCGGCCTCGTCGTCGTACCGGAGGTGCACGTACACCGTGTGCCGGCCGTCGGGATGCTCCCCGTTCACGTCCAGCTCCACGCGCTGGTCGGTCGGGTCGCCGTTCGGCGAGTGCGACGGTATCCCGGGGACGTACGGCCAGGCCCCGTACCAGAGCAGCGTGGCCGCGCCCTCGCCCAGCGCCCGCAGGAGCGCCCCCTCCACCGGGCCCGGAGCCGCGTACGAGTCCACGGTCAGCGGCAGCACCGCCGCCAGCTCCCGGTCGTCGCCCGGCAGCGCGGCCCCCAGGTACCAGGTGTCCGCCGCCCAGTCGTACGACGGCTCGAACATGCCGGTCGGCAGGAGCACCCCGAGCGACCGCGCCTCCGCGACGGTGGTCGCCTGCGCGCACAGCCACATCTCCGGTTCGAGCGGCCGCATCCGCCCGCACAGCACCCGGGCCCGCCGGTACGCCTCGTCGAGGTCGTCCGTCCGGTACACCGGGTACGCCCGCGAACCCCCCACCCTCAGCAGCCCTGCTCCGGTCCGCCGAGCACGGCCCCGCCGATCGCGGCGGCGAGCCGCTCGGCCCGGCCGGGGTCGCCGTGCTTGGTGACGTGGACGTAGAGCGTGTGGACCCCGGTGACCGGCTCGTACCACTCGCACGAGTCGCTGTTCAGGACCAGCTGCACTCCGTCGTACGCGGGCGAGGGAAACGATCCCTGCTCGGGCTCGTCGGGCCAGCACCCCGACCACCTCACCGACGCCGGCCCGGCGCCCACGGCCCGTACGAAGTCCTCGTCCCCGGCCCCGTCCGGCAGTTGCTCCTGGTGGAACCAGAGCGGCATCTCCGCCGCCAGCTCCGCGTCGGAGGCCGTCCGCACGTCCAGGTCGAAGTGGCCGCCGCGGCTCTCCGCGTGGTCATGGAGCGCCCCCGGCACCACGACGGCCATCCGCCGCAGGTCCGCGACCGTCAGCAGCACGGCCCCGACGTACACGTCCGCGTACCGCGTGGCCAGCAGCCCGCACAGATGTCGCGCCTTCGCGTACGCCTCGGCGGGATCGGTGGTGCGCAGCACGGGATAAGCGACGGAGGTGCCCATAGCCGTACGTTCACACGCCCCCACCCACCCCGGCCAGCGGTTTTCCCCGGCCCGGGAACGCCCGAGGGCGGCACCCCCGTCGGGGTGCCGCCCTCGGTCGAGAACAGCCGATCAGCCAGGGGCCGATCAGAAGTCCATGTCACCGCCCGGCATGCCGCCCGGAGCGGCCGCGGCCTTCTCCGGCTTGTCGGCGATGACGGCCTCGGTGGTCAGGAACAGCGCGGCGATCGACGCGGCGTTCTGCAGCGCGGAGCGCGTGACCTTCGCCGGGTCGATGATGCCCTCGGCGATCATGTCGACGTACTCGCCGGACGCGGCGTTCAGGCCGTGGCCGATCGGAAGGTTGCGCACCTTCTCCACGACGACGCCACCCTCGAGACCACCGTTGACGGCGATCTGCTTGAGCGGGGCCTCCAGGGCGAGCTTCACGGCGTTGGCGCCGGTCGCCTCGTCACCCTCGAGCTCCAGCTTGTCGAAGACCGCGGAGGCCTGCAGCAGGGCCACGCCACCACCGGCGACGATGCCCTCCTCGACGGCCGCCTTCGCGTTGCGGACGGCGTCCTCGATGCGGTGCTTGCGCTCCTTGAGCTCGACCTCGGTCGCGGCGCCGGCCTTGATGACGGCCACGCCGCCGGCCAGCTTCGCGAGGCGCTCCTGGAGCTTCTCGCGGTCGTAGTCCGAGTCGGAGTTCTCGATCTCGGCGCGGATCTGGTTCACGCGGCCCTGGACCTGGTCGCTGTCACCGGCACCGTCGACGATGGTCGTCTCGTCCTTGGTGATGACGACCTTGCGGGCGCGGCCGAGCAGGTCGAGACCGGCGTTCTCCAGCTTGAGGCCGACCTCCTCGGAGATGACGGTGCCACCGGTGAGGATGGCGATGTCGCCGAGCATGGCCTTGCGGCGGTCACCGAAGCCCGGGGCCTTGACGGCGACGGACTTGAAGGTGCCACGGATCTTGTTGACGACCAGGGTCGACAGGGCCTCGCCCTCGACGTCCTCGGCGATGATCAGCAGCGGCTTGCCGGACTGCATGACCTTCTCCAGGAGCGGCAGCAGGTCCTTGACCGAGCCGATCTTGGAGTTGACGATCAGGATGTACGGGTCGTCGAGAGCCGACTCCATACGCTCCATGTCGGTGGCGAAGTACGCCGAGATGTAGCCCTTGTCGAAGCGCATGCCCTCGGTGAGCTCGAGCTCCAGACCGAAGGTCTGGGACTCCTCGACGGTGATGACGCCTTCCTTGCCGACCTTGTCCATGGCCTCGGCGATGAGCTCGCCGATCTGGGTGTCGGCGGCGGAGATGGAGGCCGTGGAAGCGATCTGCTCCTTGGTCTCGACATCCTTGGCCTGGGCGAGCAGGGCGGCGGAGACGGCCTCGACGGCCTTCTCGATACCACGCTTGAGGGCCATCGGGTTGGCACCGGCGGCCACGTTGCGCAGGCCCTCGCGGACGAGCGCCTGGGCGAGCACGGTGGCGGTGGTCGTACCGTCGCCGGCGACGTCGTCCGTCTTCTTGGCGACTTCCTTGACCAGCTCGGCGCCGATCTTCTCGTACGGGTCCTCGAGCTCGATCTCCTTGGCGATGGAGACACCGTCGTTGGTGATCGTGGGCGCGCCCCACTTCTTCTCAAGGACGACGTTGCGACCCTTGGGGCCAAGGGTGACCTTGACGGCGTCGGCGAGCTGGTTCATGCCACGCTCGAGACCGCGCCGGGCCTCCTCGTCGAACGCAATGATCTTGGCCATCTGAAGTGGTCCTCCCGGACAGCGGTGGATTGCTCCCAGGACCGCGCCCGCGCCCGCGACGGACGGCCTGCGTGCCCGGCGGTTCCTTCCCGCCGGACCCTGCGGGCCTCACCGACCCGGTCCTCGTTCAGTAGCACTCTCACTCGGAGAGTGCTAACGCCAATGATTAGCACTCGACCCCTCCGAGTGCAAGCGGCTCGGGGGAACGGCCCGGCGGTACCGGGCGCACGCACGAGGGGCCCACACCCTGTGTCCAGGATGTGGGCCCCTCGAAGGTCTTCCAGGTCTGTGGTGAAGACCGTGCGTCGGTGGTCGATGCTCCCAGGACTAGCCGAGCGCGAGCTTGACCATGTCCGCCTGCGGACCCTTCTGGCCCTGCGAGATCTCGAACTCGACCCGCTGACCCTCTTCAAGGGTGCGGTACCCGTCCATCTGGATGGCGCTGTAGTGGACGAACACATCCGCACCACCGTCGACCGCGATGAAGCCGTAGCCCTTCTCCGCGTTGAACCACTTGACGGTGCCCTGAGCCATGCCTAACTCCCCTATTACTGGCCCTTGCGCGGGAACGCACTTCGCGTTCCCGGGTCAGAACTTGCGTCGGAACGCTTCGACCGAGGCTGAATGTATCTGCGCGAGTGCTGTCTGCAACAGGTCAATCCGACGAGAAATCTGGACACCGAGAAACATTGAAATAGAGTGAAAATTTGGCATATTGGCGGGCAACTCGGGCCCGGCATATCTCGCCAAAGCCCCATACCGCGCCTGCACATTGACCCGATGTCGACCCTCACGCGACCCGTTCATATGCGGCGGGCAAGTCCAGCGGAGGGGACTTCCCCAACTCTACCGTGCCCAATCAAGCAGAATCGCCCCCTCCGCTTTTAGCGGAGGGGGCGATTCTGGTTTGCGCGTGTCACCCGTCGGGTGAAACGGAAAGGGTCAGCAGCCGCCCGCGACGGCCGGAATGATCGAAACTCCGGCGCCGTCCGGCGTCACCGTCTGCAGCCCGCCCTCGAAACGCACGTCGTCGTCGTTGACGTACACGTTCACGAAACGGCGCAGTTTGCCCTGGTCGTCCAGGACGCGCGCGGCGATGCCCGGGTGGTTCTTCTCCAGGGACTCGATGACCTCGGCGAGGGTCGCGCCCTCGGCCGGGACCTCGGCCTGACCGCCGGTGTAGGTGCGCAGGATGGTGGGAATGCGGACGTTGACGCTCATGGCGCTACTGCCTTTCCGGTAGTGAGGAGAAGAGGTCAGGCCAGGCCGGCGGCGCGGAACGCGTCCAGGCTGGGGCGGATGGTGGCGGTCTGCCCGCTGTCCGCGGCCACCGCCTCCAGGGTCTTGAGGCCGTCGCCGGTGTTGAGGACGACGGTGGTCAGGGTCGGGTCGAGCTGCCCGTTCTCGATGAGCTTCTTCGTCACGCCGACGGTCACGCCGCCCGCGGTCTCGGCGAAGATGCCCTCGGTCTGCGCGAGGATCTTGATGGCCTCGACGACCTGCTCGTCGTTCACGTCCTCGACGAAGCCGCCGGTGCGGCGCGCGATGTCCAGGACGTACGGGCCGTCCGCCGGGTTGCCGATCGCGAGGGACTTGGCGATGGTGTTCGGCTTCTGCGGGCGGACCACGTCGTGACCGGCCTTGAAGGCGGTCGACACCGGGGAGCAGCCCTCGGCCTGGGCACCGAAGATCTTGTACGGCTTGTCCTCGACCAGGCCGAGCCGGATCAGCTCCTGCAGACCCTTGTCGATCTTCGTCAGCTGCGAGCCGGACGCGATCGGGATGACGAGCTGGTCGGGCAGCTGCCAGCCGAGCTGCTCGCAGATCTCGTACGCCAGGGTCTTGGAGCCCTCGCCGTAGTAGGGGCGGAGGTTGACGTTGACGAAGCCCCAGCCCTCGCCCAGCGGGTCGCCGATGAGCTCGGAGCAGAAGCGGTTGACGTCGTCGTAGTTGCCCTCGATGCCGACGAGGTCACCGCCGTAGACGCCGGCCATGACGACCTTGCCCTGCTCCAGGTCGTGCGGGATGAACACGCAGGAGCGGAAGCCGGCCCGGGCGGCCGCGGCGCCGACGGCGCCGGCCAGGTTGCCGGTGGAGGAGCAGGACAGGGTGGTGAAGCCGAAGGCGCGGGCGGCCTCGACGGCGATGGCCACGACGCGGTCCTTGAAGGAGTGCGTCGGGTTGCCGGAGTCGTCCTTGACGTACAGCTTGCCGGTGACGCCCAGCTCCTTGGCCAGGTTGGCGGCGTCGACGAGCTTGGTGAAGCCCGGGTTCAGGCTCGGCTTGGAGGCCACGTCGGCGGGGACGGGCAGCAGCGGCGCGTAGCGCCAGATGTTGTTCGGTCCGGCCTCGATCGCGGCGCGCAGGGCTTCGGGGTCGCCGGCGGGGAGGTCGTACGCGACTTCCAGGGGTCCGAAGCACTCGGCGCACGCGAAGATGGGACCGAGCTCGAAGCGGGTACCGCACTCGCGACAGGAGAGTCCGGCGGCAGGTCCGAGATCGACAGAGGTGGCGACAGTCTGTGCAGCCATGATGGCGAGGCCCTTTCTCCTCATCTTCCCCATGGCGCGTTTCGCCATGAGACGGAATTGGCACCTTCCCTAGCCGGGGACCTCGTCGACGAGCGCTGCTGCGCGATCGCGAGAACCGACTGGAGGGTTGCCGGGGCTTCAACGGGCCGTGTCCCTCTGCCCCTCTGGATGAGCGGTATGGCACCGGCACACGCGCTCTGTGGCGCGCCGGTGCGTTTGTACGCGGGGACCCCGGCATGCGGTGGTCCTTCGCGTTGTTCAAGACTGTAACCGAAGGGCCGGGCGGTTGAGACAGCTGTCCGAACCGCGAGATGGATCATATAAGCGGCAATACCGCCGACACGCAGGGAGTGCTGAGGGTGCTGGAAGAGGTGGAGCGCTGGCTGGCCGACCGCTCCTGGTCCGCCGCCGACCGACCGCTCGACCAGCTGCTCGACCGGAAACGGGCGGCAGGGACCACGGTCAGCGTGGTGCTGCCCGCGCTGGACGAGGAGGCGACGGTCGGCGCGATCGTCGAGACGATCCGGCGGGAGCTGATGGAGGACCTGCCGGTCCCCCTCGTGGACGAGCTGGTGGTGGTCGACTCGGGCTCCGGCGACCGGACCGCCGAGGTCGCGGCGAAGGCCGGCGCGCGCGTGGTGCACCGCGACGAGATCCTGCCGCGGATCCCGGCCGTGCCCGGCAAGGGCGAGGTGCTGTGGCGGTCGCTGCTGGTCACCGGCGGGGACGTCGTCTGCTTCGTCGACGCCGACCTGCGGGACTTCTCCGCCTCCTTCGTCTCCGGCATCGTCGGCCCGCTGCTGACCGACCCGGACGTGCAGTTCGTGAAGGCCATGTACGACCGGCCGCTGGGGGACGCCCCCGGACAGGGCGGCCGGGTCACCGAACTCGTCGCCCGCCCGCTGCTGAACCTGCACTGGCCGCAGCTGGCCGGCTTCGTGCAGCCGCTCGGCGGCGAGTACGCCGTGCGCCGCTCCCTGCTGGAGCGGCTGCCGTTCCCCGTGGGCTACGGGGTGGAGCTGGGGCTGCTGGTGGACGCGCTGCACACGGTCGGACTGGACGCGCTCGCCCAGGTGGACGTGGGCGTGCGGCTCCACCGCCATCAGGGTGGTCAGGCGCTCGGCCGGATGGCCGCGGCGATCTACCGGACCGCGCAGGTGCGGCTCTCGCGCGGGCATCTCGTACGCCCGGAGCTGACCCAGTTCGAGCGGGGCCCGGAGGGGTTCGTGCCGCGGACGTACCCCGTGGACACCGAGGAGCGGCCGCCGATGGCGGACGTCGAGGAGTACGCCCTGCGCGACGTGGCGTGACGGCGGCCATGGTTTGAGGGTGAGCAGGCCGGGCTAGGTTCGCCGCATGGCTTCCCAGGTACTCGTAGCAGCTAACCGCGGCCCCCTCTCCTACGTCCTCGCCGATGACGGCACGCTCGGCGCACGGCGCGGCGGGGGCGGTCTGGTCTCCGGCCTGTCGGCGGCCCTCGCCGAGCAGCCGGGGGCGCTGTGGATCTGCGCGGCGCTGTCGGACGCGGACCGGGAGGCCGTGCGGCGCGGGGTGTCCGAGCCAGGGGTCCGGATGCTGGACATCGATCCCACGATGTACGACGACGCGTACAACGGCATCGCGAACTCGGTGCTGTGGTTCACCCACCACCACCTGTACGACGTGCCGCGCGAGCCGGTCTTCGACGCGGAGTTCCGGCGCCGCTGGGACTCCTACACGGCCTACAACGCGGCCTTCGCGCACGCCCTCGCCGAGGAGGCGGAGCAGGGCGCCCGGGTGCTGGTGCAGGACTACCACCTGGCCCTGGTCCCGGGGCAGCTGCGGGAGCTGCGGCCGGATCTGCGGATCGCCCACTTCACGCACACGCCCTGGGCCTCGCGGGAGTTCATGGGGATGCTCCCGGACGACATCGTGAGCCGGCTGACCTGGGGGATGCTGGGGGCGGACCGGCTGGGGTTCCACACGTGGGAGTGGGCCTCCCACTTCGCGGGCGGCGCCACCCGCGACGACGCTGCCGGCATCGCGGACTCCTTCTTCCCCCGCGACGGGGCGCCCGGGGTGAACCACCGGCGGCTGACCGGGGGCCGGTACGGGGAGAAGCGGTTCACGGAGGTGGCGCGGTACCCCCTGGGCGTGGACGCGGAGGAGCTGCGGGCGCTCGCGCACCGGCCCGAGGTGGACGAGAAGCTGGCCGAGCTGCGGGCGGAGGTCGCGGGCCGCCTGACGATCGCCCGGGTGGACCGGACCGAGCTGTCGAAGAACATCCTGCGCGGCCTGCTGGCCTACCGGGAGCTGCTGACGGTCCACCCCGAGTGGCGCGGCCGGGTGGTGCACCTGGCCTCGGCGTACCCGTCGCGGCAGGACCTGAAGGTGTACCGGGACTACACGGCCTCCGTGGCGGAGCTGGCCGCGGAGATCAACGCCGAGTTCGGCACCGACGACTGGCAGCCGGTGCTGGTGTCGGTGAAGGACGACTTCGCGCGGTCGCTGGCGGTCTACCGGATGGCGGACGTGGCGCTGGTGAACCCGGTGCGGGACGGGATGAACCTGGTCGCCAAGGAGATCCCGGTGGTGTCGGAGGCGGGCTGCGCGGTGGTGCTGTCGACGGGGGCGGGGGCGTACGAGGAGCTCCGCGGGGACGCGCTGACGGTGAACCCGTACGACGTGTCGGAGACGGCGGAGGCGCTGCACACGGCGCTCTCGATGCCGGCGGAGGAGCGCGCGGAGCGCACCAAGCGCCTGGCGGCGGCCGCGACGGCCCTTCCCCCGGCCCAGTGGTTCAGGGCCCAGCTCGAAGACCTGGGCTGACCCGCCGCCGGGGGCGGCGCCCCCGGCGGCGCGGGGTCAGCTCCGGAGGGCCCCGGCCAGGGCGGCCAGGAAGGCGGCCACGGAGCCCGGTCCGGGCAGGACCAGGTCGGCGCGGGCGGCCAGCTCGGGGACCTCCGCCGAGCCGCTGCACACCAGCAGCCCGGGCAGCCCGTCGGCCCGGCGCTTCTCGACGGCCGAGTAGGCGGCGAGGTCGCCCAGGTCGTCCCCGGCGTACAGCACCGTCTCCGCGTCCCGCTCCGCCAGGAACTCCGTCAGGGCGACGCCCTTGTCCATGCCCGGCGGCCGCAGTTCCAGGACGGCCCGTCCCGGCTCCACCATCAGCCCGTGCCGGGCGGCCAGGTCGGCCAGCGGCTCCCGCAGCGCGGCGAAGGCCGCCGCCGGGTCCTCGGCGCGCCGGGTGTGCACGGCCAGCGCCCGGCCCTTCTCCTCGATCCAGGTGCCCTGCCAGGCCCCGATGGAGTCCAGGAATCCCGGCAGCTCGGCCCGGACCGCCGCCACCCCGGGGTGTTCGGCGGGGGCGTGGACGGTCCCGGTCACGGCGTCCCAGCGTTCGGCCCCGTAGTGGCCGAGGACCACCAGGTGCTCCAGGCCGGGTGCGCCCGCGAAGCCGCCGTAGCGCACGGCGACGCCCGCGGGCCGTCCGGTGATCACCGCGACCGAGTCCACCCGGGGCGCGAGCGCCGACAGGGCGGGCAGGGCGTCGGGGTGGGCGCGGGCCTGGTCCGGGTCCGGGACGATGTCGGCGAGGGTGCCGTCGAAGTCGAGGGCGACCACGGAGCGGCGCGGCGCGCGCAGCAGGGCTTCGAGCCCCTCGCGTCCGGCTGCGGTGACGGGCATCGGCAGGTCGTGCGGATGGCTCCCCATACGCACGACCCTAACGGCCCTGCGCGGCGACGGCTATCGCCTGGCCCGCTGCGCTTCGCGGATGCGGCGCAGGCGGTTCACCGTGCCCGGGGCGTGCTCCAGTGCCCGCGGGTCGTCCATCAGCGCGTTGAGCAGCTGGTAGTAGCGGACGGGGGTCATCCCCAGCCCTTCCCTTATGGCCCGTTCCTTGGCGCCGGGCCCGGGCCAGGTGCGCGCCTCGTACGCGAGCACCGCGGCCTCCGTGGCCGTCAGCCGCCCCTCGTCCGTCATACCGCCAGATTAACGCCGTGGTCCGACAGCCGGCCGCGCCCGGCCGCCGCACGGGCGTCCGGGCGCGCGGCGGCCGGCGGCCGGGCCGGTCAGTGCTGGTCCGCGGCGCGGGCGCCCGCGGCGATGTCCTCCAGGACCTTCGCCGGCTGCCCGCCGGGCTGGACGGCCCTGCCGATGTTCTGCTTGATGTCCTCGCTGACGCCCGCCCAGGACTTCTTGCCGGCCGGGTACAGGCGCGAGCCGGGCAGGGCCGTCAGGAAGGGCTTGAGCTGCGCGGACGAGCCGCCGGTGGCGGCCTGCTTGGCCTGGTAGCCGGAGGTGGTCGCGGGCAGCAGGTCGTACTTGTCGGTGAAGGCCGTCACGTTCTTCGGCTGGTAGAGGAAGTCGAGGAACTTGCCGGACTGCTCGCGGTGGCCGTTCTTGAAGGCCATGATCCAGTCCGCGACGCCCATCGCGGGCTGCGGGGAGCCGTCGGAGGTGGGCAGCTGCACCATGCCGAACTTCACGCCCTTGGCCTCGGCCTGCTTCATCAGCGTGGGGTGGCCGTTGAGCATGCCTACCTCGCCCTTGGCGAAGGCGTCGAAGGCGGCCTGCCGGTCCAGCTTCCCCGGCTCGACGGGGCCGGTCAGACCCTGTCCGACCATCTTGTCGCGGAGGAACTCCAGCGTCTTGACGTTGTCGGCGGAGTCGAGGGACCAGCCCTCCTCGTTGTCGGTGTAGCCGCCGCCGCCCGCGAGCATCCACATCATCGTCTCGGCCTGGGCCTCCTCGCGGCCGAGCGGCAGCGCGAAGGGGGTGGCGACGCCCGCGCCCTTGAGCTTCTTGGCCGCGGCCTCCAGGTCCGCCCAGCTCTTGGGCTGCCAGCCCTTGGAGTCCTTGGGGATCACGCCCGCGTCGCCGAGGAGCTTCTCGTTGTAGAAGAGCAGCCGGGTGCTGGAGACGAAGGGCATGCCGAACTGGGTCTGCTTGACCTTGCCGGCGTCCGCGAGCGGGGCCAGGAAGTCGGCCTCGGTCTTCACGGAGAGCAGTTCGGCGGTGGAGTACAGCTTCCCGGCGGCGGCGTAGTCGGCGTAGGCGCCGATCTGCGCGATGTCGGGGGCCTTGCCGGCCTTGACCATCTCGGCGACCTTGGCGTCGACCTCGGACCAGGAGTAGACGCCGACCTCGACCTTGGTGCCCGGGTTCTCCTTCTGGAAGGCCTCTGCGAGGTCCTTCCAGTAGGCCGCGGAGGAGTTCTGCGGATTGTCCCCGTAGTCGGCCGCCACGACCCGCAGGGTCACCTCGTTGTCTCCGGTGAGTCCCTCGACGGCTCCGCAGCCCGTCAGCGTCACAGCGGTCAGGCACAGCGCGGCGCCGGACGCGGCCAGGCTCAGGTAACGGCCCTTCACAGGTATCGATCCACCCCTAGTTGTACGTACGATCCACGTAAGGTCTACACCACTTTGGCGGCTCGTCCACATCGGGCCCCCGACCGGGTGCCCGATTTTGTATGGCCACTCAACAATCCCCTCCAATGGACTAGACCTTTCCCCGCCGAGCACGCGAGACTGTCTCTGTGAAACCCGTGAAACACGTCATCGCCCTCGATGTGGGCGGCACCGGGATGAAGGCCGCCCTCGTCGCCGAGGACGGCACCCTGCTCCACGAAGCGCGCCGCGCCACCGGCCGCGAGCGGGGCCCCGACGCCGTCGTCGAGACGATCCAGGACTTCGCCGCCGAACTCCTCGCCACCGGCCGGGAGCGCTTCGGACGCGCCGCCTCGGCCGCCGGGGTCGCCGTCCCGGGCATCGTCGACGCCGACCACGGGATCGCCGTCTACGCGGCGAACCTCGGCTGGCGCGACGTACCGCTGCGCGCGCTGCTCGCCGCGCGCCTCGGCGGCATCCCCGTGGCCCTCGGCCACGACGTGCGCACGGGCGGACTCGCCGAGGGCCGCATCGGCGCCGGCCGGGGCGCCGACCGCTTCCTGTTCGTCCCGCTGGGCACCGGCATCGCCGGCGCCATCGGGATCGCCGGCCGCATCGAGGCCGGCGCCCACGGCTACGCGGGCGAGATCGGCCACATCGTGGTCCGGCCGGGCGGCCCGGCCTGCGGCTGCGGCCAGCACGGCTGCCTGGAGACCCTGGCCTCCGCCGCCGCCGTCAGCCGCGCCTGGGCGGCCGCCTCCGGGGATCCCGAGGCCGACGCCGCGGACTGCGCCAAGGCCGTCGCCTCCGGCGACGAGCGCGCCCGGGAGGTCTGGGCGGCCGCCGTCGGCGCCCTCGCCGACGGGCTGGTCACCGCGATCACCCTGCTGGACCCGCACACGCTGATCATCGGTGGTGGGCTCGCCGAGGCGGGGGAAACCTTGTTCACACCACTACGGAAGGCCGTGGAGGAGCGCGTGACGTTCCAGCGGCTCCCCCACATCGTGCCGGCGGCCCTCGGGGACACCGCCGGCTGCCTGGGCGCAGGGCTGCTCGCCTGGGACCTACTCGCCACGGAGGTACCGGCCTGATGTCCGGAAGCGCACACAGCACTGTTCTCTCCGGCGCCAGGGTGGTGCTGCCCACCGGGACCGTGGCGGGCGGCCGGGTCATCGTCGAGGGCGAACGCATCGCCGGCAGCGCGCACGAGGACGCCGCGATCACCGACCTGACCGGGCACTGGATCGTCCCCGGCTTCGTCGACATGCACAACCACGGCGGCGGCGGCGCCTCGTTCACCTCCGGCACCGCCGAGGACGTCCTGCGGGGCGTCCGCACGCACCGCGAGCACGGCACCACCACCCTGGTCGCCTCCACCGTCACCGGCGACCTGGACGAACTGGCCCGGCGGGCCGCCCTGCTCGCCGAGCTCACCCAGCAGGGCGACCTCGCCGGCATCCACTTCGAGGGGCCGTTCATCAACCCCTGCCGCAAGGGCGCCCACAAGGAGGACCTGCTCCGCGACCCCGACCCGGCCGAGGTCCGCAAGCTGGTCGACGCCGCCCACGGCACCGCCCGCATGGTCACCCTCGCCACCGAACTCCCGGGCGGCCTGGACTCCGTACGGCTGCTGGCCGAGCACGGCGTGATCGCCGCGATCGGGCACACCGACGCCTCGTACGAGCAGACGCGCGCCGCCATCGAGGCGGGCGCGACCGTGGCCACCCACCTCTTCAACGCCATGCCCGGCCTCGCCCACCGCGAGCCCGGCCCGATCGCGGCCCTGCTGGAGGACGAACGAATCACCGTCGAGCTCATCAACGACGGCACCCACCTGCACCCGGCGGCACTGGAACTGGCCTTCCACCACGCGGGCGCGCACCGCGTGGCCCTGATCACCGACGCGATGGACGCGGCCGGGTTCGGCGACGGGACCTACCACCTGGGCCCGTTGGAGGTCGAGGTCAAGGACGGCGTGGCCCGGCTCGTCGAAGGCGGCTCCATCGCGGGATCCACGCTCACCCTCGACACGGCCTTCCGGCGTTCGGTGACCCTCGACAAACTGCCGGTGGAGTCCGTGGTCCAGGCGATCTCGGCCAACCCGGCCAAACTGCTCGGCCTGTACGACGAGGTCGGCTCGCTGGAGCCGGGCAAGTACGCCGACCTGGTCGTCCTGGACGCCGGCTTCGAGGTCAAGGGCGTCATGCGGCGCGGCGAATGGATCGTCAGCCCCCTTCCCCACACGGCTTCCTGACGGCCGGGAGCCCGGCAGGAGCGAGGCGGCCGGCCCGCAGGACTGGGCCGACCGCCGTCTGTTTGGCATGATCCCGGCAGCAACAGACCCGGGGGTGCCCATGATCCTGACCGTGACGCTCAACACCGCGCTCGACGTCACCTATCGCGTGCCGCGGCTGCTCCCGCACGCCTCGCACCGGGTCTCGGCCGTCACCGAACGCGCCGGCGGCAAGGGGATCAACGTCGCCCGGGTGCTCGCGGCGCTCGGCCACGAGGTGACGGCGACCGGCTTCGCCGGCGGCCCGTCCGGCGCCCTCGTCCGCGAGCTGCTCGCGCGGACCCCCGGCGTGGTCGACGCCCTGCTCCCCTGCGCGGGCCCCACCCGCCGCACCGTCGCCGTGGTCGACGAAGCCTCCGGCGACACCACCCAGTTCAACGAACCCGGCCCGGCGATCTCCCCCGCCGAGTGGTCGCTGTTCCTCGCCCGCTACGAGGAGCTCGTCCGCGGGGCCCGCGCCGTCGCCCTGTGCGGGAGCCTCCCCCCGGGCGTACCGGTGGGCGCGTACGCGGCCCTCGTCCGGACGGCCCGGTCGGCCGGGATCCCGGTCCTGCTGGACACCGGCGGCGAGGCCCTGCGCCGCGGCGTCGCCGCCCGCCCCGAGATCATCAAGCCGAACGCCGCCGAGCTGGCCGAGCTCACCGGCTCCCGCGACCCGCTCCCCGCCACCCGCGACGCCCGCCGCCGGGGAGCCCACGCCGTGGTCACCTCCCTCGGCCCGGACGGGCTGCTCGCCGCCACCGCCGAGGGCGCCTGGCACGCCGCCCCGCCCCGCCCGTTGTCCGGCAACCCCACCGGAGCCGGCGACTCCGCCGTGGCGGGCCTGCTGTCGGCCCTCGCCGAGGGGCTGGACTGGCCGGACCGCCTCACCCGGGCCGTCGCCCTGTCGTCGGCCACGGTCCTCGCCCCGGCCGCGGGAGAGTTCGACCCCCGCACCTACGAGGAGGTACGGGGGTCGGTGACCGTGCGGCCCGCCTAGGACGGCCCGGACCGGGGAGCGGGGCCGGTCAGCCCTGCTCCAGCCAGAGCTGGTCCAGGACGACGTCGCACTGGTTGCCCGTCTCGCACGAGATCCTGATCGTGTTGGCACCCTGCTTCAGGTCGACCAGCGAGTAGGTGTTGGTCCAGCCCTTGGACCAGTCACCGGCGGGCGCCTTGGAGAAGTTCGCCATGTTGATCGGCCGGGTCTGCACCTCGCCGTTGATGGTCAGCGTGGTGTTGGCGTCCTTGCCCGGCACCCCGTAGGTCATCTTCAGCTTGTACTTGCCCGCCTTGGGCAGCTCCAGCGACCAGGTGGCGGCCGCGCCCGTCGCGTTGAGCCCGCCGACGTACTGGCCGTCCGCGCTCTTCGCCCCGGGGATGGTGTTCTGCAGGTTGGCGCCGCCGGTCAGGGACATGCCGCTGCCGCCGAAGTCGGCCTTCGGCAGCGGAGCCTCCGAGGGCTTCGTGCTCGGGGCGGGGCTCGACGGGTTCTGCGGGGCCGAGGACTGCTGGCCCGCGTTCGCCACGGGCTCCTGCTTGTCCTTGTCCTTGTCCTTGTCACCGAAGGCCAGGGCCGCGCCGATGCCGATCGCGACCGCGCCGACCACCGCGACCGCCGCGATCAGCAGACCGCGACGGCTGGAGCCGCCGCCACCGCCGTGACCGCCCGAACGCGAGATGGTCTGGGTCTGGTGCTGCGGGGGCTGCGCCTGCGGCGGCACACCGTAGCCGTTGGCCTGGAGCGCCTCGGGGGCCTGGTACTGGGCCTGGTAGCCGGGCTGCTGCCCGGGCCCCTGCTGCTGGGGAACCGGTCCGCGCTGGCCACCGCGCCGGTCGCCGACCGTGCGCACCTGGTGGTGCGAGGTACGGGGGACACCGGGCTGCGCACCGGGGTGACCGCCGGACGTGCCCCCCGGGTAGCCGTATCCACCGCCCGATGCGGGCGGTGCCGCTCCACCGGCCTGGCCGTCCGCGTAGAGATACCCGAACGGATCATCGTCCTCGGGCTTGTTCGCCCCACCGTGCGGGCCGTTGTTCGCGGGCGTCGTCATCGCAGGTCACTCCTTTCGACCCACGGGAGCCTACCCCGAACAGGTGCACCCACGGGTGGCAGACCGTCTCAGCCGGCCCTGCGGTGCGCCTTGGAGCGGGACCTCTTCTCGATGTACATCCGCTGGTCGGCGGAGCGCAGCACCTCGTCGGCGGACATCCCGCAGCTGGCCCAGCCGATGCCGAAACTGGCGCCCACCCGCACCGCACGGCCGTCCACCCGGATCGGCGGGATGATCGCGTTGCGCAGCCGGACGGCGAGGTCGGCGGCGTCCGCGGCGCCGAGCCCGTCGGCGAGAACGACGAATTCGTCACCACCCAGCCGGGCGACGGTGTCACCGTCCCTGACGCCCGTCGTCAGCCGCCGGGCGACCTCGATCAGGACCGCGTCGCCGGTGTGGTGCCCGAACCGGTCGTTGATCGACTTGAAGCCGTCGAGGTCGCAGAAGAGCACCGCGAGCCCCTTGGTCCCGTCGTCGACGTCGGCCGCGGGCGCCACGGTGTGCACGTGGTGGTCGTACGGCCCGTCGGCCGGGGCGGGCGGCGCGCCGGGGAAGTCGAAGGGGTCGGTGCCGGTGTAGCGGTCGGCGCCGTCGGGCCGGAAGCCGTGCTCGGCGCCGCCCGTCTCCGTCCGCACGGGGTGCCCGTCGCGCCCCTCGAAGGCGGCGTCGAGGGCCTCGATGGCGCTGGCCCGCGCGGACTGGGGTCTGCGGCACAGCCGCGCCCCGAGCCGGGCCTTCAGCTCGGCGCTGTTGGGCAGGCCGGTCAGCGCGTCGTGGCTGGCCCGGTGGGCGAGCTGCAGCTCGTGCCGCTTGCGCTCCTCGATGTCCTCGACGTGCGTGAGCAGGAAGCGCGGGCCGTCGGCGGCGTCGGCCACGACGGAGTTGCGCAGGGAGACCCAGACGTAGGTGCCGTCGCGGCGGCCGAGGCGCAGCTCGGCCCGGCCGCCCTCGGCGGAGGTGCGCAGCAGGGTGCCGATGTCCTCGGGGTGGACCAGGTCGGAGAAGGAGTAGCGGCGCAGCACGGAGGCGGGGCGGCCGAGCAGCCGGCACAGGGCGTCGTTGGTGCGCAGCAGCCGGCCGTGCTGGTCGCCTCCCATCTCGGCGATGGCCATGCCGCTGGGCGCGTACTCGAAGGCCTGGCGGAACGACTCTTCACTTGCGCGGAGCGCTTGTTGCTCCCTTTCCAGCCGCACCAGGGCGCGCTGCATGTTCGCCCGCAGCCTGGCATTGCTGATCGCAATGGCCGCCTGGAAGGCGTACATCTGGAGCGCTTCGCGTCCCCAGGCGCCGGGGCGGCGGCCGTTGCGCGGTCTGTCCACCGAAATGACACCCAGAAGTTCCCCGCCGGACGCATACATGGGGGCGTAGAGCCGGTCCTCGGGGTGCCACTCGTCCTCGAACCGCGGATCGGGTCCGTCGGTGTGCCACTGGGGGACGTCGTCCTCCAGGAGGACCCAGCCCTCGGTGTGCGGGATGAAGCGGAGTCCGTCCCAGCACTCGCCCATCGTCAGGCGGCGGTCCCAGGAGGCACGGGACCCCACGCGACCTGTGATGAGGGCCTCCGCGGCGGGGTCTCCGGCGAAGGCGGCGACGACCAGATCACCGTCCGGGCGAACGAGGTTGACACAGGCGAGCTCGTAGCCGAGGCCCACGACGATGCCGTCCACGACGGTCTGCAGAGTGTCCGCCAGGCTCCTGGCCGTGTTGAGATCGGCCACCACCCGGTGCAGCTGCCGCAGGGTCGCAAGACGGACGTACGGCTCCGACTCGGTCTCCATTGCTCGCTCTCCCCGAGACCTCGACAGCAACTCCAGTTTTGTCATCGGCGTTTCGTTGCGGTGTCCCGTCCACTGAATCACAGTGAGCTGTGCCGCCGGTACACAGGGTCAACAAATCTTGCCCTCTGTGACTCAAGTCACATGAGATGAATAACGGTGCACGCTGAGGCCGAAAACGACTGGGAGCGCTCCCTCGCCTTCCCGTGAGCAAACGATACGCCGGGACCTAGGACAAGGGGCGGGGGCACGACTCGGACCGGGGCCCGATGTGCGCCACGAGAGGGCGAGATTAGCGTTTCCCCGTGCTGAAGACGACCCCCGTACCCGCCCCGCACGCGGCGAGCCCGCATGCTGAAGGGGTGAGCAACGACGAGTTCCGTGCCGCCATGTCCCGGCTGGCCGCCGGCGTGTGCCTGATCACCGCGCACGAGACCCCGCTGACCGCGGACGGCCCGCGCGGCGAGGACGTGGGCATGACGGCGACCGCCTTCCTGTCCGTCTCCCTGGACCCGCCCCTGGTGCTGGTGAGCCTGCGCGAGGGCTCGCGGATGGACGACCTGCTGGCGGAACAGCCCTTGTGGGCCGTCTCGGTCCTCGCCGACCACCAGCTCCAGGTCGCGGGACGCTTCGCGATGAAGGGCCGCATCAGCGACCGGCTGCTCTTCGCGGACCTGCCGTACACCCGCGGCGAGGCCTCGGGCGCCCCCCTGCTGACCGGCGCCCTCGCCACCCTGGAATGCCGCACGGAGAACCGCGTCGAGGCCGGCGACCACACCCTGGTCGTGGGACGGGTCCTGACGGCGGCCCTGCCCGCCCCGGACGCCGCGCCGCTCACCTACTTCCGCGGCCGCTACCGGCACCTGCGCGTCTAGATCGTGTGGTCAAAGCCGTCTGGCCGGGCGTGGCTACCAGTCCCGGCCGGTACGGCCCCGCTTGGTCTCGCCCCTGGCCTTCTTCTCGCGCAGCCGCCGCTCGTTGATCCCGCGGGGGATCTTCGTCGGGCGGCGCTGCCGCGGCGGCGGAGCCGTCGCCTCGGCCAGCAGCGACGCCAGCCGGACCAGCGCCATCTCCCGGTTGCGCAGCTGGGAGCGGTGCTCGGAGGCCCGTACGGTCACCACCCCGCCCACCAGCCGGCCCGCGAGGCGCTCCAGCGCACGCTCCTTCCAGACCTCGGGCAGCGCCTTCGTCGCCGCCAGGTCGAAGAGCAGCTCCACGCGCGAGTCGGAGGTGTTCACGTGCTGGCCGCCCGGCCCGGAGGACCGCGAGAAACGCCAGGAGAGCTCTCCTTCGGGGAGCACGACCGCACCGCGGATGACATAGGGACCAGGCATGCCCCCTATGATCCGCGCCCGCCGGGCCGCCGTCACCCTCATTTGCGGCCAACCGGATTTCCTCGAGATTTCACGCCGGGAACCCGACAGGCCTCTCGGCGCGTTAGAGGGGGCAGCGGTAGTTTGACCGCCTGTACGTGCATGTTGGATGAGGAAAGGGACAATCCCATGGCTGTCAGCCTGTCCAAGGGCGGCAACGTCTCGCTCACGAAGGAGGCCCCGGGCCTCGCCGCCGTCACCGTCGGCCTCGGCTGGGACGTCCGGACCACGACCGGTGTCGACTTCGACCTCGACGCCTCCGCCATCGCCGTGAACGCGATGGGCAAGGTCGTCTCCGACAGCCACTTCGTCTTCTTCAACAACAAGTCCACCCCGGACCAGACCATCGTCCACACCGGTGACAACCGCACCGGCGAGGGCGCCGGCGACGACGAGGCCATCAACGTCAACCTCGCCGGCCTGCCGGCCGACGTGGACAAGATCGTCTTCCCGGTCTCCATCTACGACGCCGAGTCCCGCAGCCAGAACTTCGGCCAGGTCCGCAACGCCTACATCCGCGTCGTGAACCAGGCCGGCGGCACCGAGATCGCCCGCTACGACCTCTCCGAGGACGCGGCGACCGAGACCGCCATGGTCTTCGGCGAGCTCTACCGCAACGGCGCCGAGTGGAAGTTCCGCGCCGTCGGCCAGGGCTACGCCTCCGGCCTGACCGGCATCGCGCAGGACTTCGGCGTCAACGTCTGATCAGGCCGCCGGGTCCCCGCCGGGGACCCGAGCGCACGCGGGGCCCCCTCCCGGCCGTCCGGGGAGGGGGCCCCGCTCCGCTACCGTTCGCCGAGTGATCCTCCAACCGTTCGTCCCCGTGGACGGCGCCCTCCCGGGCCCGGTCCTCACCGAGATCGCCGCGCTGTACTCGACGAACCACGCGTTCTTCGAACTCAGCGGGGACTTCCCGGACCCGAACCGCATCACCGTCGAACAGGTCGCGAAGGCCCTCGCCGACGAACTCGCCCACGAGGGCGCCGAGATCCTCCTGGCCCGCTCCGCCGGACGCCTCGTCGGCCTCGCCGCCGTCCTGGACCCGGCCCCCGGCTCCGCCGACGGCCCCCAGGAGCCGTGGATCGGCCTGCTGCTCGTCGACGCCACCGCGCACCGCGCGGGACACGGCCGCGCCGTGGCCACGCTGGTCGAGGAACGGTTCCGCGCCGCCGGGCGCACCGCGGTGCAGATCGCCGTGCTCGACAACAACCCCGCCGCCTCCGCCTTCTGGCAGGCCCAGGGCTACACCCCCGTCCGGCAGGCGAAGGACCGCGAACGGGGCCGCGCCTGCACGGTGATGCGCAAGGCCCTCGCGGACGCCTGACCCCGCGCCCCTACACGGGCCGCTCCTCGCCGTACAGCCACACGTCCCACACCTTCTTCAGGTCGTGGCCCGTCCTCTCCTGCGCGTAGGCGGTGAAGTCGGCCGTGCTCGCGTTGCCGTGCCGGTGGTCGGCCGCCCAACCGCGCAGCAGCGCGAAGAACTTCGCGTCCCCCACCTCCTGGCGGATCCGGTGCAGGACCATCGCGCCGCGGTAGTACACCGGGTTCCCGGAGATGTGGTCCGGGCCGGGCGGCGCGGCGGGCGGGAAGGCGTCCCAGTCGGAGTCCGCGGCCCCGTCCACGTCCGTGTCACCGGCGAGGAACGCCCTGAACCGCTCCTCGGCCGTGGGCCCGCCGTGTTCCTCCGCCCACAGCCACTCGGCGTAGGTGGCGAACCCCTCGTTCAGCCACATGTCCTTCCAGGTCTTCGGCGACACCGAGTTGCCGAACCACTGGTGGGCCAGCTCGTGCAGGACCAGCTCCTCCGCGGGCGCGCCCGGATAGACCGGCTTGGTCTGCGTCTCCAGCGCGTAGCCGAGGGTCCCCGGGGGCAGCACCACCGCACCCGCCGTGCCGAAGGGGTACGGGCCGAACCGGCCGGCCGCCCACTCCAGCATCTCCGGCATCCTCGCGAGCGCGTCCGCGCTCCCGGCCTCCTCGCCCGGCGACACCGCGGTGTAGAGGGAGACGCCCGCCGGCGTCCGCCCCGTGCTCACCCCGTACGGGCCGATCACGGCGGTGGCCAGGTAGCTCGCCATCGGCTCGGGGCTGTGCCAGACGAACTCGGTGTGCCCGCCGGGCCGTTCGCCGCGGGAGCGCAGCTCGCCGTTCGACACGGCCTCGTAGCCCTTGGGGACGGTCAGCGTGATGTCGTAGGAGGCCTTGTCGCTCGGGTGGTGGTTGCCGGGGAACCAGGTCATGGAACCGACCGGTTCGCCGACGGCGACCGCCCCGCGCCCGGTGGTGATCCAGCCCTCCCTGGAGCCGTCCGGGTCCTCGAAGGCCTTGGGCCGGCCGCCGTACTCCACCTCGGTGCGGAAGACCTCGCCCTTCTTCAGGTCGTCGGCCGGGCGCACGGTCAGCTCGTTGCCCGTCCGGTTGAAGCGGGCGGGCTCGCCCTGCACGGTCACCCGCTCGACGTGCAGCCCGCTCAGGTCGAGGTTGAACGAGCTCAGCCCCTGCTCGGCGCGGGACGTGAGGACGGCGGTGCCCTGCAGCACCCCGTCGGCGGGGTCGTACTCCAGGTCCAGCCCGTAGTGCTCGACCTGGTAGCCGCCGTTGCCCGCCCTGGGGAAGTACGGATCGCGCAGCCCCGACGCGCCCGGCCGCCCCTGCACCGTGCTCCCCGTACACCCCGTGGTCAGGGCGAGCAGGGAGGCGACGGCGGGGGCGGCGAGGCGGGAGAGCGCGCGGAGGTCCACGTACCCGATCCTAGGTCGGGCGGCCCCGGCCCCCCGGACGTCCGGGGGGGGCGGCGCGGAGGCTACTTGCCGAGCGCGTCGACGCCGGCCTTCGCGTACTTCTCGTCCAGGTCGCCGCTCGGGGCGCCGGCCACGCCGATGCCCGCGACGGGGGCGCCGTTCGCCTGGACCGGGGTGCCGCCGCCGAGGAAGAGCGTGCCGGGGATGTCCTTCAGGTTCGGGGTCTGGGCCAGGCGGCCCGCGAGCACCGAGGTCGGGGCGTTCCAGGAGACGGCGGTGAAGGCCTTGCGCTGCGCCGACTCGTAGGACTGCGGGCCCGCGCCGTCGCCGCGCAGGGTGACGACGGTGTTGCCGTTGCGGTCCACGACGGCGACCGACACCTTCTGGTTCTCGGCGGCGGCGGCCCGCAGCGCGGCCTGGGCGGCCCGGGTGGCGGCGTCCACGGTGAGGTGCGTCGAGGTGGTGAAGTCCTTGTCGCCCGGACCGTCCTTCTTGCCCGCGACGGACGCCTGGGCGGTCTGCGCGGGGGTCGCGCTGGCGCTCACGGCACCGAAGGCTCCGGCGCCCAGGGCGACGGCGAGGGCGGTACCGGTGAGAACGCGGGTGCGGGTCTTCATCTCTGCTCCTGAGAACGGTGCCGCGGTGCGGCTGCGGATCGGTCGCTCGCTCCGGGACCGGCCGGACCGGTTCCCTTCGCTGCTCCAAGCCTCGGCCCGGACACCCCCGCCCCCGTCCCCGTACCGGCTCGGCCCGCCCACCGCACCGGCTGACCCGGGGGTCCACCGATCGGCTGATGCGCGCCGCCCGCGGCACGGGAAGCATCGGCCTGGGACGCACCCCCGCACCCCCGCAGCGGCGCCGCACCCGCAGACCCCACCGCCGCCCGGCACGGGCCCCCGCCACACCGAACGGCCCACCGCCGCCCGGCCCGGGCCACCGCCGCCCGGCGCGGGCCACGGCCGCACCGGGTGCCCCGGCCGACAATGGACGCATGCCCCCGACCGAGGAGCACCCTGTGACACCCGCCCCGCCGCGCGACGACACCCGGACGCTGGCGACGGTCGCCCACACCGCCTTCTTCCTGCTCCTCGGCGCGTCCATGGCCCGCTTCCTGCTGCGCCACCCCGGTGAACCCCGCACCCCGTGGGTCGTCGCCCTCGGCATCACCCTGGCCCTGCTCTACGTCCTCGGCCCCGCACTCGGCGCCGCCCCCACCCGCCGGCGCCTCCTCTGGCTCGGACTCGTCGTCACCACCTGGGTGGTCCTCGTCGTCCTGGCGCCCAGCTTCGCCTGGTGCGCCGTGCCCCTTTTCTTCACCGCCCTGCGCACCCTCCCCGCCCGCGCCGCCGTCGTCCTCGTCGCCCTGCTCACCGTCTTCGTGGTCACCGCCCAGCTGCAGCTGTCCTCGTCCTTCGACCCCAACCTGCTGCTGGCCCCGCCCGCCGTCGCCGCCCTCGCCACCGCCGTCTTCGTCCACATGGAACGCCAGGCGCAGGCCCAGCGGGCACTGATCGACGACCTGATCCGGACCCGCCGCGAACTGGCCGCGACGGAACGCCGCGAAGGCACCCTCGCGGAACGGCAGCGGCTCTCCATGGAGATCCACGACACCCTCGCCCAGAACCTCTCCAGCCAGCAGATGCTGCTGCAGGCCGCCGACCGCACCTGGGACACCGACCCGGCCACCGCCCGCGCGCACGTCCGTACCGCCACCGGCATCGCCGCGCACGGCCTCGCCGAGGCCCGCCGGCTCGTGCACGACCTCGCCCCCTCCGAGCTCGCCGACGGCGCCGGCCTCCCCGGGGCCCTGCGCGCCCTGGACGCCGGCCCCGACGTCGAGGTCCGCTTCCACCTCGAAGGCACCCCGTCCCCGCTCCCCGACCGCGTCCAGTCCGCGCTGCTGCGCATCGCCCAGGGCGCCCTCGCCAACGTCCGCGAACACTCCGGAGCCCGTACGGCCGCGCTCACCCTCAGCTTCCTCGGCGACCAGGTCGTCCTCGACATCGCCGACGACGGGCACGGCTTCACCGAGCCCCGCACCGGAGCCGCCGCAACCGCGGGAGCCACCGCAGGCACGGGGGCCGCCGGACGCGGTCACGGCCTCCCGGCGATGCGGGCCCGGGTCCGCCAGCTCGGCGGCGACCTGACGATCGAATCCACGCCGGGCGAGGGCACCGTCCTCTCCGCGGCCATCCCCCTGGAGCCCGCCCCATGACCACGATCCTGCTCTGCGACGACCACGTGGTGGTGCGCGCCGGACTGCTGGCCCTCCTCGGCAGCGAACCCGACATCGAGGTCCTCGGCGAGGCCGGCAGCGGCGAGGAGGCGGTCGCCCTCGCCACGAAGCTCCGCCCCGACGTGGTCCTCATGGACCTCCAGCTCGGCGAGGGCATCGACGGCGTCGAAGCCACCCGCCGCATCACCGCCCTGCCGCAGCCCCCGCACGTCCTGGTCCTGACCACCTACGACACGGACGCCGACATCACCCGGGCCATCGGCGCGGGTGCCACCGGCTACCTCCTCAAGGCCGAACGGCCCGAGGAGCTGTTCGCCGCCATCCACTCCGCCGCCCAGGGCCGCACCACCCTCTCCGCACCGGTCGCCAGCCGCGTCATGGCCCACATGCGCGGCGGCCGCCCCACCCTGACCGACCGCGAGCTCGACATCCTCGGCCAGCTGGCCCGCGGCCTGGGCAACCGCGACATCGCCCGCGCCCTGTTCATCAGCGAGGCCACCGTCAAGACCCACCTCGGCCGGATCTACGACAAGCTCGGCGTCGACACCCGCGCGGGCGCGGTGTCCGTCGCGAAGGAGCAGCGCCTCCTGCCCTCCTGACCGGCCCCGGCCACCGGTCCGGGGTGGGGGGCCCGCGGGACCCGTGACACCATCGGGTACGTGCTCGACATCGGCTACTCCCTCTCCCGGCGCTTCCCGGACCCCCCGCAGACCGACTACCGCTCGGCGGACGTCCACGCCCTGCGCCACGACCTGTTCTGCGGTGACGTCTACCTCGCCGACACCAAGGCGGACCGGGAGGTGTCCACGGCCTGGGGATGGGTGCCCGTGCTCGACTTCGCCTGGGCCCTGTGCGACATCGTCGAGCAGCTCGACCGGGACCCGCGCGGCAGCCGCTCGGCCCACCGCCAGTACGCCGAGATCGACTTCACCGAGTCCACGGACCGGATGCTGTTCGAGCGCCGCTTCGGCTGGGTCGACGTCGAGGCCGACTGGATGCCCGCCGAAGAGGCCCCGCTGACCTTCAGCCACCGCATGCTGCGCCGCGAGGCGCGCGACTTCCTGCACGACCTGATCGCGGACCTGATCGACATGCACGAGGGCCTCGGCGACAACCCGGCCGTGTGGACCCTCCAGGCCCGCTTCCCCCGCGTCCCCGCCTGACGCCCCGGGCCGGGGCCGCCGGCGTTTGAGGCGCGGGGTCCGGGGCAGCGCCCCGGCAACGGCGCCGCACGGCACCCGCAGCCCCGGCACCCGACGGCCCCGCTACGCCACCACCCGCACACCCAACTGCACCGCCAACGCCGGCGCCAGCTCGAACAGCTGGGCCGGGCTGATCACCACCCCCGCCAGGGACTCCACCCCCCGCGCGATGCCCAGCTCCGCCGCCTCCCGCAGGTCCACATCAGCCATCCGCACCCCGCTGAAGTCCACCCCGCGCAGCACGCAGTCGACGAACTGCACCCGCTCCAGCACCGCTCCCCCGAAGTCCGGCTCCACGAGCACGCACCCCTCGAAGACCACGTCCTTCAGCCGTGCCTTCCGCAGGTTCAGGAAGTCGATCTTGCCGCCGCGCACCACGACCCGTTCCAGCACGGCCCCGTGCATCTGCACCCCGCCGAGCCGCGCGTCGACCACCTCCACGTCCCGCAGCGCCGCCCCCGACAGGTCCGTCCCCACCCCGCGGACCCCCTCCAGGACCGAATCCAGGATCCGCGCCTTCGCCAGACCCGCCTCGTCCAGCGCGCAGCGCCGCACCGCGCAGTCCATGAAACGAGCCCCGAGGCCCTCCTGCCCCGCCAGGTCCAGGTCGGCGAACTCCACCCCGTCGTAGTCGCCGTCGGGCTCCAGCTCACCGCCCGCCCACGGCGCCAGCTCGGGCAGCCGCACCTCCGGCCTGCGTGCCGTCTTCACCGTCGGTCCGTTTCGCACCATGCCCCCATCGTGGCCCACCGCACCGACAACCCCGGCGGCCCCCTTGACCTCAAGTCCCCTTGAGGTCGCAGGCTCGTCCCATGACGACCCCGGACACCTCCACCACCATGAACGCCGTCCGCCTCCACGCCTTCGGCCCCGCCGAGAACCTCACCCACGAGCGCACCGCCCGCCCCGATCCGGCCCCCGGCCAGGTCCGCATCGCCGTCGCCGCCGCGGGCGTCCACCTGCTCGACACCAGCCTCCGCCGCGGCGTCGAGGGCCCGCCCGCCCCGCTGCCCGACCTCCCCACGATCCCCGGCCGCGAGGTCGCCGGCACCGTCGAGGCGCTCGGCCCCGGCACCGACCCCGCCTGGCTCGGCCGACGGGTGGTGGTCCACCTCGGTTTCGCGCCCGGCGGGTACGCCGAGTACGCCGTCGCCGACGCCGCCCGGCTGCACCCCGTACCCGACGGCCTCGACGCCGCCGAGGCCGTCGCCATGATCGGCACCGGCCGCACCACGCTGGGCATCCTCGGCTTCGCCGACCTCGGGCCGGACTCCGTCGCGCTCGTCCCCGCCGCCGCGGGAGGCATCGGCACGCTGCTCGTGCAGTACGCGAAGAACGCCGGCGCCCGTGTGGTCGCGCTCGCCGGAGGCCCCGAGAAGGCCGCCCTGGCCGCGGCGAACGGCGCCGACCTCGCCCTCGACTACACCGACCCCGGCTGGGCGGCGGCCGTACGCGCCCACCACCCGGGCGGAGCGACCGTCCTCTTCGACTCCGTCGGCGGGGACACCGCCCGCACCGCCCTCGGCCTGCTCGCCCCGGGCGGGCTCCACCTCGTCTTCGGCTGGTCCGGCGGCCCCCTCGTCCTCACCGACGCCGAACGGGCCGGCCTCGCCGCCCGGCGCATCACCACGCAGAACGTGCTCGGTCCGGCCATGCTCCGCCGGGCCGGCGGCGAGGACCCGCTGCGGCTGCTGGAGTCCCGCGCCCTCGCCGAGGCCGCCGCCCGCCGGCTGCGGCCCGCCGTGAGCCGCTACCCGCTGGCCCGGGCCGCCGCCGCCCACCGCGACCTGGAGAACAGGGCGACCACGGGCAAGGTCGTCCTGGAACCCTGACCGCCCCGGGCGGCGGCCCCCGGGCCTGGCGGCCCGCCGCCCCCGGTCAGCCCCCAGCCGACCCCCGGCCGACCCCCGGCCGACCCTCGGTCAGCCCTTGATCAGCAGCTCGGCCACCGCCAACTGCTCCTCGTCCAGCTCCCGTTCACCGTCCTCCACGTCCCACAGGCAGTTCTGCAGCACCCGGCCCAGGGTCCAGGCCCGCGCCCGCCCCCGGTCCAGCCCCGCCGCCTCCGTCAGCAGGTCGAACCGCCACAGGACGTCCTCGACGCGGAACTCGTTGATGATCGCCGGCATCAGTTCGAAGCCGGGGTCCCCGGCCAGCGGCTTCGGATCGATCGCCAGCCACGGTTCCCGGCCGCCCGCGAGGACGTTGCCGAAGTGCAGGTCCCAGTGCAGCAGCCGGTCCCCCGGCTCGTCCGCCACCTCCGCGACCGCGGCCGCGCAGTACCGCAGCAGCCGCCGGTCCCGCTCGTCCGCCAGCCGCGCCAGCGCCCGCGGTACGTCCTCCAGCATCCCGGCGGCCATCTCCCCGAGCCCCCGCAGCCCGGCCGGCGCCGGCGCCGCCGTCAGCCGGGACAACAGCTCCCCGACGACCCCGACCGCCTGCCGGGGGTCCCGCCGCGCGAGGTCCGTGAGGTCCCGGCCGCCGTCCAGCCGCTCCAGCAGCAGCGTCCCGGTGCCGGCGTCGTGCTCCAGCAGCAGGACGCAGCCCTTCCCGCCCCACGCGCGCAGCGCGTCCGGCTCTCCCGCGCACTCCTCGTCCGGCGCCACCAGCTTGAGCACGGCCGCACTGCCGTCGGCCCGCTCCACCGGCAGCACCAGTGCCGTCATCCCGTGCATCACCGGTCCGGTGCGCCGCAGTTCCCACCGCCGCAGGAACTCCGCCGCGCGGGCCGGCAGCCCCTCGATGAACGCCCGCCCCCCGGCCCCGTTGAACCCGATCTGCGCCCGGACCAACTCGTCCGGAATCTCCCCGATCTCGACCATGCCCCGACCGTATCTCCCCGGCCCGCGGCTCCCCCACGACCGCACCCCCGCACCGTCCCGCCCTACGGGCCCCGCCGGCCCTCCCGCATCGGCCACCCGGCCACCCGTACGCCCCCGAAACGCGACATCCCGTCCCTGGACACCCCCTCGGGACGAGGTGTAGCAACTCCCCCATGACGATCAACGGCGGCATCTCCTTCTGGTACGCGACCGACCGCGGCACCCCGGCCGCCCCACCCCGCGCCCCCCTCACCGCCCACGCCACGGCCGACGTCGTCATCGTCGGCGGCGGCTACACCGGCCTGTGGACGGCGTACTACCTCAAGCGGGCCGCCCCCGACCTGCGGATCACCGTCCTGGAGCAGAAGTTCTGCGGCTACGGCGCCTCCGGCCGCAACGGCGGCTGGCTCTACAACGGCATCGCCGGCCGCGACCGCTACGCCGCCGTCCACGGCCGGCAGGCCGCCCAGCGCCTCCAGCGCGCCATGAACGCGACCGTCACCGAGGTCATCGACGTCACCGCCGAGGAGGGCATCGACGCCGACGTCCGGCGCGGCGGCGTCCTGGAGGTCGCCCGCACCCCCGCCCAGCTCGCCCGGCTCAGGGCCTTCCACGCCGGTGAGCTGTCCTTCGGCGAGGACGACCGCGAGCTCCTGGACGCCACCGCCACCCGTGCCCGCCTCGACATCGCCGACGCCGTCGGCTCCAGCTGGAGCCCGCACGGCGCCCGCATCCACCCGTGGAAGCTGGTCACGGGCCTGGCCGCCGCCGTCGAGGCGCTCGGCGTTGTCATCCACGAGTCCACCCCCGTCACCGAGATCGCACCGCGCCGGGCCGTCACCCCCTACGGCACGGTTCGCGCGCCGTACGTCCTGCGCTGCACGGAGGGCTTCACCGCCGCCCTCAAGGGCCAGAAGCGCTCGTGGCTCCCCATGAACTCCTCGATGATCGTCACCGCTCCCCTGCCGGACGCGGCCTGGGACCGGCTGGGCTGGTCGGACGCCACCCTCCTGGGCGACATGGCGCACGCGTACATGTACGCCCAGCGCACCGCCGACGGCCGCATCGCGCTCGGCGGCCGCGGGATCCCGTACCGCTTCGGCTCCCGCACCGACAACGACGGCCGCACCCAGCCCGCCACCGTCGAGGCCCTGCGCGAGCTGCTCTTCTCCTTCTTCCCCGCCCTCACCGGCACGGAGATCACCCACGCCTGGTCGGGGGTGCTCGGCGTCCCGCGCGACTGGTGCGCCGGCGTCACCCTGGACCGCGCCTCGGGCCTGGGCTGGGCCGGCGGCTACGTCGGCTCGGGCGTCGCCACCGCCAACCTCGCCGCCCGCACCCTGCGCGACCTCGTCCTCGACGAGCCGACCGAGCTGACCACCCTGCCCTGGGTCGGCCACCGGGTCCGCCGCTGGGAGCCGGAACCGCTGCGCTGGCTCGGCGTCCACGCCCTCTACGCCGCCTACCGCACGGCGGACCGCCACGAGAGCACCACCCACCGCCCGACGACGACCCCCCTGGCCCACCTCGCCGACCGCATCTCCGGCCGCCACTGATCAGACGGCCGCGGTCAGCCCCTCGATCGCCGCCCGGGCCCATTCCTGCGCCCCCACCGCCGTCCCGGCCGCGACGGGCTCCAGGGCTTCCCCGAGCGCGCCCGGGGGGACGCCGAACCCTGCCCGCCTCCCCACCCGGCAGGACGGACCAGGACCCCGGACAACCCCGAAGGCCCCGCCGTCCGGGCGGACGACAGGGCCTCTGATGCACTTCTTCGGAGCCCCCTGTCGGATTCGAACCGACGACCTACGCATTACAAGTGCGTTGCTCTGGCCGGACTGAGCTAAGGAGGCGCGACCCCCACCCGCACACGGCGAGCGAAGCCGCCATCACTCTACACAGCCGTCCAGTGCGGCCGCGAAGAACTTTCGCCCCGGCCGACGGATCGCACAGAGTTCGAAGTCACGGCGGTGTGGTGCTGACAGCCGGGGCGGCTGCGGGTAGCGTCGGCCCCGGTCCGCTTTGCGGACCAGACCTTCCACTCGGATCGTCCGGCACGTTCCTGCCGGTAGAAGGGATTCATCACCATGGCTTCCGTCACCTTCGACAAGGCGACCCGCCTCTACCCGGGCGGCGACAAGCCCGCCGTCGACCAGCTGGAGCTGGAGATCGAGGACGGCGAGTTCCTCGTCCTCGTCGGCCCGTCCGGCTGCGGCAAGTCCACCTCGCTGCGCATGCTCGCCGGCCTGGAGGACGTCAACGGCGGCGCCATCCGCATCGGCGACCGCGACGTCACCCACCTGCCGCCCAAGGACCGGGACATCGCGATGGTGTTCCAGAACTACGCGCTCTACCCGCACATGACCGTCGCCGACAACATGGGCTTCGCGCTCAAGATCGCCGGTGAGGACAAGGCCACCATCCGCAGGAAGGTGGAGGACGCGGCGAAGATGCTCGACCTCACCCAGTACCTGGACCGCAAGCCGAAGGCGCTCTCCGGCGGCCAGCGCCAGCGCGTCGCCATGGGCCGCGCGATCGTGCGCAAGCCGCAGGTGTTCCTCATGGACGAGCCGCTGTCGAACCTCGACGCCAAGCTCCGCGTGTCGACGCGTACGCAGATCGCCGCCCTCCAGCGCGACCTCGGCATCACCACCGTCTACGTGACCCACGACCAGGTCGAGGCCATGACGATGGGCGACCGGGTGGCCGTGCTCAAGGACGGCCTGCTCCAGCAGGTGGACAGCCCGCGCAACATGTACGACCGCCCCGCGAACCTCTTCGTCGCCGGCTTCATCGGCTCGCCCGCCATGAACCTGGTCGAGGTCCCGATCACCGACGGCGGCGTGAAGTTCGGCGACAGTGTCGTCCCGGTGTCGCGCGAGGCGCTGTCGGCCGCGGCCGACGCGGGCGACCGCACCGTCACCGTCGGCGTGCGCCCGGAGCACTTCGACGTCGCCGAGAGCGGCGGCCTGACCATCGTCGTGAACGTCGTCGAGGAGCTCGGCGCGGACGGCTACGTCTACGGTTCCACCTCCTCCGCGGAGGGCACCCAGGACCTCGTGGTCCGCGTGGGCGGCCGCCAGGTGCCGGAGAAGGGCTCCAGCCTGCACGTGGTGCCGCGGGCCGGCGAGATCCACGTCTTCTCGACCTCCACCGGACAGCGCCTGTCCGACTGACGGCCGGGGTCGTGCGGCCCGTGCGGCCGCGGGTGTTGGAGGGGCGTCCCGTCAAGGGGCGCCCCTCCGGCGTCCGTTGCCCCTCCCCGCGTCCGTTCCACCCCCGTTCCGCACCCGCTCCGCACCCGACCGGCATCCCGGCCGACGACCCGCCCGGCGGTCCGCGCCCGCCGTCAGGAACCCCGGCAGACCCGGCCATTCGGGCGGAGCCGTCAACCCCGTATTCGAAAAACCACGTCGAACCATCCCCCGACAGAGTGACTGAATGTCTCCACATCTTCACCGAGCGCTACTCTCGCCCTCGTGACCCAATCTGCCCGCCGTATCGGCCGTTCCCTCGCCCTGGTCCTGCCCGTCGTCCTGGTCCTGTCCGGGACGCTCGCGGTCACGATGGTCCCCTGGGCGGACACTTCCTCCTCCCAGCTCGTGACCGCCTCCGCCGAGGGCGTCTCCGCCCCCGCCAAGCCGCTCGCCGCGCACGAGACGCTGCGCACGAAGCTGGTCGGCGAACTGCAGGAGGGACAGGCGCCGGACGACGTCCTGACCCACCTCCAGCAGGAGGTCAACCGCCGGCCCTCGCTCGCCGAGCACTGCGTGGGGATCGCCCGCGCCCTCGGCCGGGCCGCCGTCGAGGCCTACGGGCCCACGAAGGCACAGTCCTTCGCCCGCCCGGTCTGCGACACCTCGTACGCCTCCGGCGTCGCCTCCATGGGCTGACCCGAGCCGCGTCCCTACCCTGGCCGTCATGACCGACGACCACCGATCCGCCCCCTCCGCAGCCGCGTTCCCCGCCGCCCCCACCCAGGCAGTCGTCCTGGCGGGCGGCCAGGGTTCGCGGCTGCGTCCGTACACCGACGACCGCCCCAAGCCGATGGTCGAGATCCCGGGGACCGGGGTGCCGATCATCGGGCACCAGCTGGCCTGGCTGGCGGCCGAGGGAGTCACCGACGCGGTGGTGTCCTGCGGGCACCTGGCCGGCGTGCTCCAGGAGTGGCTGGCCGCTGCGCCGTTGCCGCTGCGCGTGACCACCGTCGTGGAGGAGGAGCCGCTGGGGCGCGGCGGCGGCCTCAAGTACGCCGCCCGCCACCTCCCGTCGCCCGGGGCGTCCTGGTACGCGACCAACGGCGACGTGTGGACCCGCTTCCCGCTCCGCGACATGGCGGCCTTCCACGCCGAACGCGGTGCGGTCGCGACGCTCGCGCTGGCCCGGCCGCGGATCCCCTGGGGGGTCGTGGAGACCAACGAGTTCGGCCAGGTGCTGGACTTCATCGAGGCCCCGCAGTCCCCCTACCCGGTCAACGCCGGAGTGTACGTCTTCGGACCCGAATTCGCGGCGATGCTGCCGGACTTCGGCGACCACGAACGCACCACCTTCCCGCGCCTCGCGCGGGAGCGCCGGCTCGCGGGCTTCCCGCTGCCCCAGGGGGCCTACTGGCGGGCCATCGACACCGCGAAGGACCTCACCGAGGCGGCGCGGGAGTTGGCCGCGCAGACGGGCGCCTGAGACCCCGAACGCCCCCGCTCCTCCGACGGCCCCGGCCGTCCCGGCCGTCCGGGAACGCCGAGGGGCCCGGTACGCCTGTGCGTACCGGGCCCCTGGGAACGGGCGGGCTCAGCCGCCGATGAGACCGCCGATCAGCCCGGGCTGCTTCGAGGCGGTGCCGCTGCCGCGGGTCCCGACGGACGAGGAGGACGGTGCCTTCGGTGCCGTGGACTGCCTCGGGGTGCTGCGGGGGGTCTGCTGGCCGCTCGTCGTGCCCCTAGTGGCCGACGGGGACTGCGACTTCGTACCGGAGGTCTCCTTCGAGGGCGATCCCGAGGCGGTCTTCCCGGACTTGGCGGCCGGCTCGGACGGGGACGCCGACGGGGAGGCCTGCCGGGTCGGCTGCTGCTGCTGGGGCTGTGCGGGCTGCTGCCGGGCGGGCGCCTGCGGCAGGGGACGGCCGGGCAGGTAGTTGCTCGGGGCCTCGCCGGGCCCGGGAACGGTGACCACGGTGCTGGAGCGGACGGCCCCGCCGAGGAGCGAGCCGACGAGCAGGGTGAGCCCGCAGACCACGGTGGCCATGACGGCCCCGCGCCGCAGCACGCGCCGCCGCAGCTCCCAGATCTCCGAACGCGGCCCGAGGGTCCGCCAGGCCTCGCCGGCGAGGCGCCCGTCCAGGGAGTAGACGGGGGCGCCCGCGATGATGAGCGGGCTCCAGGCGGCGAGGTAGATGATGTCGGGCGCGTCGTACGCCGGAACGGTCTTCCAGCTCACCGTCATCAGCAGCGCGGCGGACAGCAGCGCCCCGAAGCAGGCGGCGAACCGCTGCCACAGGCCGAACACCGTCAGCACGCCCACGATGACCTGGAGGAAGGCCACGCTCAGCCCCGCGCCCACCGGGTGCGCCAGCGCGAAGTCGCGCAGCGGCTCGGCGAGCGCCCAGGGGCTGAGGGTGTGCAGCCAGGTGACCATGGAGCCGCGCTCGCCGCCGTCGAAGTAGACGGGGTCGCACAGTTTGCCCATGCCGGCGTAGATCGAGATGAAGCCGAGGAAGACGCGCAGCGGGAGCAGCACGACGCCGAGGTTCATCCGGCGGCCGGGGTAGTAGGAGGCCTGCGCCTGCCCGCGCGGGTCGGCCCCGGGCCGCCGCGGGTCCGCGTCCGGTCCGGAACCGGGCGGTTCCTGGTACGGCAGGTCGCGTACGGCGGCCAGCGGGCGCGTCTCGGCGGGGTCGCCGTAGCTGCGCTGGCCGACGACGGTCGGCGTGGCCACGGTGTCCTCGGCGAGGTCGTGGGCCAGGTCGACGCGCGGGATGACCTGGGTGGCGCCGCCGTCGTGGGCGTCGTGGCCGCGGACGGCCTGGAGGAGGCCGCCCATGGCCGCGGCGTCGCCGGTGTCGGACTTGCCGCTCCAGACCACGGGGGCGCGGCGTCGGGTGGCCCCGGCGGCGGCCACCACGGCACCGCCCAGGACGGGCGCGCGGCCGGGGGCCTTCGCGGGCTTGGAACGCGCGCTCGGGCTCGGTGCGAGCCGCACGCGGAAGCTGGCGTGGTTGACGATGACCTGTGCGGGGTCGCACGGCACCTTGACCATGCTCAGCGCGGGCTGGTCGTCGAACCCTGACGTTCTGGTGTCCACACTCATCTAACCGAGTGATCAGTGTTTAGGACACTGCCTTGACATCAGGGATCTGTCCGAGACCCGTCAAGATCAAGCCACCCCGCCCGAAAGGGGCGGGGCAGCACGCTCACGGGTCACGTTCCGTGGGCCGTTCGGCAGAGCTCAGGTGCGCGGCTGCGCGGCCCGGCGGCGGGCCGCCTCGTACAGGACGACGCCCGCGGCGACACCGGCGTTGAGCGACTCGGCGCCGCCCGGCATCGGGATACGCACCAGGAAGTCGCAGTTCTCGCCCACGAGGCGGCCGAGGCCCTTGCCCTCGGAGCCGACGACGATGACGACCGGGCCGCCCAGCGCCTCCAGGTCCTGCACCTCGTGCGTGCCCTCGGCGGCGAGGCCGACGACGGCGATCCCGGCCTTCTTGTACTCCTGCAGGGCGCGGGTCAGGTTGGTGACGCGGGAGACCGGGGTGCGGGCGGCGGTGCCGGCCGAGGTCTTCCAGGCGCCGGCGGTCATGCCGGCGGCGCGGCGCTCGGGGATGACCACGCCGTGGCCGCCGAAGGCGGAGACGGAGCGGACGATCGCACCGAGGTTGCGCGGGTCGGTGACGCCGTCGAGGGCGACGATCAGCGGGTCCTCGCCGTTGTCGTAGGCGGCGTCGGTGAGGTCTTCGGGGTGCGCGTACTCGTACGGCGGCACCTGGAGGACCAGGCCCTGGTGGTTGAGCCCGTTGGTCATACGGTCGAGCTCGGGGCGCGGGGCCTCCATCAGGTTGATGTTGCCGCGCTCGCTCGCGAGCTGGAGGGCCTCGCGGACCCGCTCGTCGTTGTCGATGAACTGCTGCACGTAGAGGGTGGTGGCGGGCACGCCGTCGCGCAGCGCCTCGAAGACCGGGTTGCGGCCGACGACCATCTCGCTGGTGCCCTTGGGACCGCCGCGGCGCGGGGCCGGGCGGCGCTTGGCGGCCTGGCGCGCCATGGCGTTGGCGATGCGGTTCGCCTTGTGCTTCTTGCGGTCCTCCGCCTTGGGCGTGGGGCCCTTGCCTTCCAGGCCCTTGCGCCGCTGGCCACCGCTGCCGACCGTGGCGCCCTTCTTGTTGGACGTGCGGCGGTTCCTGCGCTGGCTGTTCCCGGCCATGACCTCTACCTGTTTCGTTGGTGCTGCGATATGTACGTATGAAGAGTGTGCCGCCCGGGAGGCCGGGCGGCACAGTCGGACTGCTCCGGGTGCCGGGGGCTCAGCGGGGGCCGAGCGTCCAGCGCGGCCCCGTCGGGCTGTCCTCGATGACCAGACCGGACTGCTGGAGCTGGTCGCGGATGGCGTCGGCGGTCGCCCAGTCCTTGCGGGCACGCGCGGACTCGCGCTGCTCCAGGACCAGGCGCACGAGGGTGTCCACGGCGCCGTGGAGGTCCTCGCCGCGGTCGGCCTCGCCGGCCCAGTGCGGGTCGAGCGGGTCCAGGCCGAGGACGCCCAGCATGGCGCGCACCTCGGACAGCCGGGCGATGGCCGCGTCCTTGTCGTCGGCCGCGAGCGCGCTGTTGCCCTGGCGCACCGTGGTGTGGACGATGGCGAGCGCCTGCGGGACGCCCAGGTCGTCGTCCATGGCCTCGGCGAAGGCCGGCGGGACCTCCGCGGCCGCCTCGACCGGGCCGCCCGCCTTCTCGACGACGCGCTGGCAGAAGCCCTCGATGCGGGCGAAGGCCGACTCGGCCTCGCGCAGCGCCTCCTCGCTGTACTCGATCATCGACCGGTAGTGCGGGGTGCCGAGGTAGTAGCGCAGGACGATCGGGCGCCACTGCTTGACCATCTCGGAAACGAGGACCGAGTTCCCGAGGGACTTGGACATCTTCTCGCCGGCCATGGTGACCCAGGCGTTGTGCACCCAGTAGTTCGCGAAGGCGTCCCCGAAGGCCTTGGCCTGCGCGATCTCGTTCTCGTGGTGCGGGAAGATCAGGTCCAGGCCGCCGCCGTGGATGTCGAAGGCCTCGCCGAGGTACTTGTGCGCCATGGCGGAGCATTCGAGGTGCCAGCCCGGACGGCCGCGGCCCCACGGGGTCTCCCAGGAGGGCTCGCCCGGCTTGGCGGACTTCCACATGGCGAAGTCGCGGGGGTCGCGCTTGCCCGTCTCGCCCTCGCCGGAGGGCTGGAGCAGGTTGTCGAGCTCCTGGTTGGACAGGCTCAGGTAGCCCGGGAACGAGCGCACGTCGAAGTAGACGTTCCCGTCGGACTCGTAGGCGTGGCCGCGCTCGATCAGGCCGCGCATCATCTCGATCATCTCGGGGACGTGGCCCGTGGCGCGCGGCTCGTAGGTGGGCCGCAGGCAGCCGAGGGCGTCGTACCCGTGGTTGAAGGCCTGCTCGTTGTCGTAGCCGATGGACCACCAGGGGCGGCCCTGCTCGGCCGACTTCGCGATGATCTTGTCGTCGATGTCGGTGACGTTCCGGACGAACGTGACGTCGTAGCCGCGGTACTCGAACCAGCGGCGCATCATGTCGAAGTTGAGGCCCGACCGGATGTGCCCGATGTGCGGGGCCGCCTGCACGGTGGCGCCACAGAGGTAGATCGAGACGCAGCCCGGAACGAGCGGGGTGAAGTCGCGGATCTGCCGGGCGCTGGTGTCGTACAGGCGAATAGTCACGGCATCCAGGGTAGTGGGCCCGTAGCAGTGCCCCGCGACCTTTGGCGGCGCGGGGCCGCTTTGTTCCCGAAGATGTGCCGTCCCCGGGGGCGTTCAGGCCCGGTTCGTCCGGTAGACGAGGGCCGTGGCGATCGCCGCGAGCCCCTCGGCCCGGCCGGTCAGACCCAGTCCGTCGGTGGTGGTGCCCGAGACGGAGACGGGGGCGCCCGCGGCGCCCGAGAGCGCCTTCTGCGCCTCTTCACGCCGCTTGCCGATCTTCGGGCGGACTCCGATCACCTGGATGGCGACGTTGCCGATCTCGAAGCCCTCGGCGCGGACGATACGGGCGGCCTCCGCGAGCAGGGTGGTGCCGGCGGCGCCGGACCACTCGGGGCGGGAGGTGCCGAAGTGGGCGCCGAGGTCGCCCACCCCGGCGGCGGAGAAGAGCGCGTCGCAGGCGGCGTGGGCGGCGACGTCGCCGTCGGAGTGGCCGGCGAGGCCGTCCTCCCCCTCCCACAGCAGGCCGGCGCACCACAGCTCGCGGCCGGCCTCGAAGGCGTGCACGTCGGTGCCGATGCCCACGAGCGGGATCAGCGGCGCGGCGGGGTCAGTAGGCATCGGTGGCCCTCCTGCGGGCGAGTACGGCCTCGGCGAGGACCAGGTCGAGCGGACGGGTGACCTTGAAGGCCTCTTCGTGGCCGGGGATCACCAGGACGGGCACCCCGAGACGTTCCACCATGCCCGCGTCGTCGGTCGCGCCCTCGCCGGCGACGGCGATCGCGGCGTGCGCCTCCCGCAGCGTGGCGAGGTCGAAGCCCTGCGGGGTCTGCACGGCGCGCAGCCGGGCGCGTTCGGGAGTGGCGACCACCGGCTCGGGCTCGCCGGGCCCGCCGGGCTCGACCTCCTTGACGGTGTCGGCCAGCGGGAGCGCCGGCACCACGGCGCGGGCGCCGTCACGCACGGCCTCGACGACGGAGTCCACGGTGTCGACCGGGACGAGCGGGCGGGCGGCGTCGTGGATGAGCACCGAGGTGACGTCCTGCGGCAGCGCGTCCAGTCCGGCCCGTACGGAGTCCTGGCGGGTGTCACCGCCCGGGACCACGAGCACCTCGGTCCGCTCGGGCAGCGCGTGCTCGCCCAGCAGCAGGCGTACCTCGGCCGCGTCGGCGGGCGGTGCGACGACCACGACGACGGAGACCGCCCGGGAACGGGCCATCGCGCGGACGGCGTGGACGAGCATGGGCGTGCCGCCGAGGCCGCGCAGGGCCTTGGGGGCACCGGGACCGAGGCGCACCCCCCGGCCGGCGGCCGGGATCACCGCGGCGGTGCGGTGGGGACGCGTTACGTCAGACATCAGTAGCTCCGAGCCAGGTTTGTGACTTCGGCCGACATGGGTATGGCCTGAAGGGTGCCGGGTGCGATGCCCTCGCCCCTTCCGTGACGACTGGTCGAGCAGGCGGCCCGGACCCGGCACGCCTGTAGGGCAGTGGGGTGGTTGCGCTCACGGCAGGGGGGTTACGGAGACAGACATGCCGCAGCGCCCGGCAACAGGCCTCCCGGAGAGGGAGACCGTGTCATCGGGCACCGCGGCAAGCTGTGCACATCGTGCACAAGGCCTCGCGTCAGGACGCGAGCACCTCGTCGAGGAGGGCCTCGGCCTTGTCCTCGTTCGTGTTCTCAGCGAGCGCGAGCTCGCTGACCAGGATCTGGCGCGCCTTCGCGAGCATGCGCTTCTCACCCGCGGAAAGCCCGCGCTCACGCTCACGACGCCACAGGTCACGCACCACTTCGGCGACCTTGATGACATCGCCAGAAGCGAGCTTCTCCAGATTTGCCTTGTAGCGCCGGGACCAGTTCGTCGGCTCTTCTGCATACGGTGCGCGAAGCACCTCGAAGACCCGGTCCAGCCCGTCCTGGCCGACTACGTCGCGAACGCCGACGAACTCCGCATTGTCCGCAGGCACACGAACCGTCAGGTCGCCCTGGGCGACCTTGAGCACCAAGTAGGTCTTGTCCACGCCTTTGATCTGACGAGTCTCAATGGCCTCGATCAGCGCGGCCCCGTGATGGGGATAGACCACGGTGTCGCCAACCTTGAACGTCATGTGACAGGTACCCCTTCCGTGGCTATCCAGGGTAACACGAGAACTGACTGTTATGAATGGCGTTTTCGCAGGTCAGGGCACATCTCGGGGCTTGACAACACGGACAGGAACGTGCTGCGGAAGGCTTGCGGAAGGGGGTATTCGCAGGTCGGGGGCGCTGCGCGGACCGGGCGAAAGGGCCACGCTACACCCACCCGGCTCCCCCATCGGTGTGACGTACGTCCCGTTTTGCCGGGTTGGGAGTCGCGAAACCGAACTGCTCCGTTCGGCTGGCGACCCCTCTCACGCAGCGGGTTCCGGCCCAATCCCGAATTGATCACGAAGTGGCGTTCGAGGGAATCCCGGAATTGATCAACAAGGGGCCCCGGAGACGATATGCGGGCGGCACATGATCGGCGAGGTGAACGCCGCGGGAACGGCCCGGTGGACCACCTCGCGAACCCCCTGGTGATCGCCGGCGGGGAGGACGGCCGCGACGGCGGGCCGCGGCGCGGACGGAATGCGGGATCCCAGGACGCCCCAGGGTGGCGGCAGCGCTGCGGAGGGTCGGGTGCGGGGGCGGGGCGGCGGCTCGGTAACCTAAGCCCGCTGACACACCCTTAGAGCGGCTTCACCTCGGCCGTTCCGGGGGAACCCACCCTCCCTTCCGTTCGTCCAAGGAGTTGCCGCCGCCGTGAGCCGCAGCCTTCGACGCGGCGCCCTCGCCGCCACCGCCGTCGTGTTCTCGATCGCCTCGCTGGCCGCATGCGGTGCGGGCAACGACGCGCAGACTCTCCAGATCAAGCCGGACAACGCCGCCGCCACCAAGGGCGACATCGAGATCCAGAACGCTCTGGTGATCACCCAGGGCGAGAAGGACAAGAAGGGCCCGGCCGTCGTGTCGGCGACCGTCTTCAACAACGGCAGCACGCCGCAGACCCTTGACGCCATCACCCTTGCGGATGGCAAGGGCAAGGTCCTGCTGAAGCCCGCCGAGGGCGGCTCCGGCAAGATCACCGTCCCGGCCGGCGGCTCCGTCGTCATCGGCGGCAAGGGCAACGCCTCCGCGCAGATCGAGAACGGCTCCGAGGCCGCGAAGAACGGCGACGTGCAGAAGGTCGTCTTCCAGCTGAGCAGCACCGGCGGCGTCGAGCTGCAGGCCTTCGTGGTCCCGGGCGCCGGCATGTACGCGGGCTTCGGCCCCTCCGCCGCCGCGTCCCCCGCCGTCGGCACCAGCCCCTCCGGCAGCCCGTCGGGCTCGCCGTCCGGCTCCCCGTCCGGCTCGCCCTCGGCCGGCCCCTCCGGTTCGCCCGCGGGTGCCGCCTCCGGCAGCCCCGCCGGTTCCCCGTCGGGCTCCGCCTCGCACGCCGCCGGTCACTGACCCCGGCTTCGCGGACCGTACGCGAACGCACACGGGAAGGGCCCCGTCCACAGCTGTGGACGGGGCCCTTCCCGTTGCGGCGGGCGGTGCGGCGGGCCGGCGGCCCGCCGCCGCGGGCGGCAGACGGGCCCACGGTGCCTACACGGCCTACGGCTCGAACTTGTAGCCGAGACCGCGCACCGTCACCAGGTAGCGCGGGGCTCCCGGGTCCGGCTCGATCTTGGCGCGCAGGCGCTTGACGTGGACGTCAAGGGTCTTGGTGTCACCGACGTAGTCGGCGCCCCACACCCGGTCGATCAGCTGCATGCGGGTCAGCACGCGGCCCGCGTTGCGCAGCAGCATCTCCAGCAGGTCGAACTCCTTCAGCGGGAGGTCGACCTTCCCGCCGGCGACGGTGACCACGTGCCGGTCCACGTCCATCCGTACGGGCCCTGCCTCCAGGGCCGCCGGGGTGACCTCCTCCGGCTCCCCGCGGCGGCGCAGGACCGCGCGGATGCGGGCGACCAGCTCGCGCGAGGAGAAGGGCTTCGTGACGTAGTCGTCCGCTCCTATCTCCAGCCCCACGACCTTGTCGATCTCGCTGTCCTTGGCCGTCACCATGATCACGGGGACGTTGGAGCGCCCGCGCAGCTGCCGGCAGACCTCCGTGCCGGGCAGCCCGGGGAGCATCAGGTCGAGGAGGACGAGGTCGGCGCCGTTGCGCTCGAACTCGTCCAGCCCGTCGGGCCCGGTCGCGGCGACGGCGACCTCGAAGCCCTCCTTGCGGAGCATGTAGGACAGGGCGTCGCTGAAGGATTCCTCATCCTCGACGACGAGCACTCGGGTCACGGAAGGACCTCCGGGGCAGGAATGGCTGGGGCGGTTCTGGATCAGGCGGGTGTCGGGTGGGGGCGGGAGGACGCGGTGGCACCGGGGGCGGCCGGTGCGGCGGCCTCGGGCAGCCGCAGGGTGAAGGTGGAGCCCTGGCCCTCCGAGCTCCAGACCGACACCTCCCCGCCGTGCGAGGCCGCCACGTGCTTCACGATCGCAAGGCCGAGGCCGGTGCCTCCCGTGGCGCGGGAGCGGGCCGGGTCCACGCGGTAGAAGCGCTCGAAGACGCGCTCGCGGTCCTTCTCCGGGATGCCGATGCCCTGGTCGGTCACGGCGATCTCGATCAGGTCCCCCCCGGGAGCCGTCACCCGGCGCGCGGCGATGCCGACGCGGGTGCGGGCGGGGCTGTAGTTGACGGCGTTCTCGACGAGGTTCCCGAGGGCGGCGGCGAGCTGCCCGCGGTGACCCCAGACGCGCAGGTCGGCGGTGCCGCCGGCGGCCATGGTGATCTGTTTGGCGGTGGCCGTGTGGCGGCAGCGGTCGATGGCCTCCGCCACCAGCGTGTCGACGCGCACGGGCTCGGCGTCCTCCAGCGCCTCGTCGTTCTGTACCCGGGAGAGGTCGATGAGCTCCTGCACGAGGTTGATCAGCCGGGTCGACTCGATCTGCATGCGGCCCGCGAAGCGGGTGACCGCCTCGGGGTCGTCGGCCGCGTCCATGACGGCCTCGGACAGCAGGGAGATCGCCCCGACCGGGGTCTTCAGCTCGTGGGAGACGTTGGCGACGAAGTCGCGGCGCACGGCCTCGATGCGGCGGGCCTCGGTGAGGTCCTCGACGAGGAGCAGCACCAGGCGGGAGCCGAGCGGGGCGACACGCGCGGAGACCGCGAGGGCCTCGCCGCGGCCGGTGCCGCGCCGGGGCAGGTCCAGCTCGACCTGCCGTATCTCCCCGTCGCGGCGGGTGTCGCGGGCCATGTGCAGCATGGGCTCCACCGCGAGCTTGCCGCCCCGTACGAGCCCGAGGGCGTACGCGGCGGACGAGGCCTTGACGACGGCGTCGCCCTCGTCGAGCACGACGGCGGAGGAGCGGAGCACGGACAGGACGGTGTCCACGCCGGGCGGGAGCACCGCGTTGATGTCGGGGCGCATGGAGCTCCGGGTGGGGCGGGCCTGGTCGCGCTCGCTCCAGCGGAACGCCAGCATGGCGATCACGCCGGTGCACAGACCGGCGATCGCTGCAGCTGCGGCGACCGCCGCGTTCACGTCCATGCATCCAGGTTAAGCAGGCACGACGACACTTCCACAGCCGTTCGGGTGGCACCTCGAACAGTCGTCGCCCAGAGTTCACCCTGGCGACGGGGTTGATTCACTTGTGGTGCCGGAGTCGGACGCGTTTGCGGCCGACCGTGTCACCGTGGGGCCGAAGGCCGCCCCCGGCCCGCCCCGGGCAGTACTGCACCACGTAGTAGTAGAGGTCGAGAGAGGGACACGAGACATGCGCGACGCGTACCACGAGGAACTGGACTCGATCGGAGAAGGCCTGGTCGAGATGGCCCGACTCGTCGGTTCCGCGATCGGGCGGGCCACGACGTCCATGCTCGACGCCGACCTGAAGCTCGCCGAGAGCGTCATCGCCGCCGACCAGAAGATCGACGACCTCCAGCACGACCTGGAGGCCCGCGCCATCGCGCTGCTGGCCCGCCAGCAGCCGGTCGCCACGGACCTGCGGATCGTCGTCACCTCCCTGCGAATGAGCGCCGACCTGGAGCGCAGCGGCGACCTGGCCCAGCACGTGGCGAAGCTCGCCCGGCTGCGCTTCCCGGACCGCGCCGTGCCGCGGGACCTGCACGCCACCATCCTGGAGATGGGGCAGCTGGCACAGCGCCTGATGGCGAAGGCGGCCGAGGTCATCATCACCAAGGACGTGGACCTCGCCCTGCAGCTGGAGCAGGACGACGACGAGATGGACCAGCTGCACCGCACCCTCTTCCAGCACCTGATGGACGACCGCTGGAAGCACGGCATCGAGACCGCCGTGGACGTGACGCTGCTCGGCCGCTACTACGAGCGCTTCGCCGACCACGCGGTGTCGGTCGCCAAGCGCGTGGTCTACCTGGTGACGGGCGAGCACGCGGACGACCTGCAGCAGCCGACGCAGGTCGAGGGCGTCTGACCGCGGGCGCGCCGCGGCACCGGCGGCGGCACCGGCGGCGGCACCGGCGGCGGCCGCCCGCGGCCGAGCTGCGTCGAGCTTCCGTGCGCCGTTGACGCGCCGGTGCCACTGGGCATGAATGAGGGCGAGGCGGTCCGACGTACGAGGTCCCGTATGCCGCCCACCGAGGAGGAACCATGCCCGATTCCCCCGTCCCCATCACCCCGGAGCAGGAGCAGCCACCGAAGCCGGAGCCACTGCGGCTGCCGCTGCTCGCGGCCTGCGGGTGCGGCTCCGGCTGCGGCTGCGGCTGCCAGTCCGGCGCTCCCTGCCAGTGCGGCGGCTGACCCGCGCGCACCCGGTACGAGGAGAAGCCCCCCGCCCGTGGAACTCCGCGGCGGGGGCTTCGCCAACTGGCCCCGGAGGAGGCCACGTCAAGGGTTGAATGCCCGCATGGACATAGTCGAAGGCGGCATCGCCGCCGTCGCCGCCGCCTTCAGCGGCTGGGCGGCGTACAGCGCCATGAAGGCCGCCCGATCGGCGGACCGCAACTCCCAGACCGCGAACCGGACGGCCGAACTCGCCCACCGGACCGCCGAATCCGTCGCACGCATCGAACGCGACCGCTGGCACCGCGAGCTGACCCCCGAGATCAGCTTCCGGCTCACCAAGGAACGCGGGCACGTGGAGCTCCTGGTCCGCTACGTGGGCCCGACGGCCCTGGGCCGGCTGCACCGGATGGAACTGCGCGTGCGCGACGACCGGGACCACACCAACGACCCGCTGCCGGCCGGCGGCCTGACCTCCGAGGAACACGGGCGGACGATCTGGGGCCCCTACCGCTTCGGACACCCGGCGAACGGCGCCGGGGAGACGGGCCGCGAGGTCGAACCGCTCTCGCTCCTCCCGGGCGAGGAACACCGCCTGCGCCTCGACCCGTCCCAGCCGCACCGGCTCTTCGGCGGCGGCTTCGAGCAGTGGGAGAAGGACTACCGCGAGGCGGACTTCCGCCTGTGGGTCGACTGCCACGTCGAGGGTCACCGGGACTGGAACCTCACCGCGGACGTCCCCCAGCGGCACGGGACCACCCCGTCGATCCGCGGCGTCCAGGCCCGCTGACCGCCCCGCCCGAAACGGCGACTTCCGTCCGCCGGACCCGGCGGACGGGGTCGCCCCCACGGTTGTGACCGCTCCTGGAGGCCGGTCGGCCGCCGGTCCCGGGGAGGCCGGGCCGGAAAGGCTGTCTCCGGCACCTGTAGGACCGGGCGGGCTGCCTGCCGTCGGCAAGAAGCCCAGGGGCCTCCGGGCAGAGGAACGCCCCCGCCCCGCACCGAGTGCGGGCCGGGGGCGCGATCGCTCTTCCTGCTACTTCTTGCCCTGGTTCTTGACGGCCTCGATGGCGGCCGCTGCGGCGGCGGGGTCGAGGTAGGTGCCGCCCGGGTTGAGGGGCTTGAAGTCCGCGTCCAGTTCGTAGACGAGCGGGATGCCGGTCGGGATGTTCAGGCCCGTGATGTCGGCGTCCGAGATGCTGTCGAGGTGCTTGACCAGACCGCGCAGGGAGTTGCCGTGCGCGGCCACCAGGACCGTGCGGCCCGCGAGCAGGTCCGGGACGATGCCGTCGTACCAGTACGGCAGCATGCGCTCGACGACGTCCTTGAGGCACTCGGTACGCGGACGCAGCTCGTTCGGGATCGACGCGTAGCGCGGGTCCTCGGACTGGGAGAACTCCGTGCCGTCCGCGAGGACCGGCGGCGGGGTGTCGTACGAGCGGCGCCACAGCATGAACTGCTCCTCGCCGAACTCGGCCAGGGTCTGCGCCTTGTCCTTGCCCTGGAGCGCGCCGTAGTGGCGCTCGTTCAGGCGCCAGGAGCGGTGCACCGGGATCCAGTGGCGGTCCGCGGACTCCAGCGCGAGCTGCGCGGTGCGGATGGCGCGCTTCTGCAGGGAGGTGTGCAGGACGTCGGGCAGCAGGCCGGCGTCCTTCAGCAGCTCACCGCCGCGGACCGCTTCCTTCTCGCCCTTTTCGGTGAGGTTGACGTCCACCCAGCCGGTGAACAGGTTCTTGGCGTTCCATTCGCTCTCGCCGTGGCGGAGCAGGATCAGCTTGTACGGTGCGTCGGCCATGCGTACGAGCCTAATGGACGCGCGGGCGCGCCCGCGCGCGGCGCCGGGTCCCGCGGATTGACGGCGGGCGTCAATCCGGTGGCGCGCACGACCCCCCTCCTCGTAATGTGCGGGAAGCCAGAACGACTCTTACAGCTTCGGGGGGAATTCCGTATGTCCGCTGCCAGTCTGAGACGGGCCGCACGGGAGAGCGTCTCGGGTCTGCCGCGGGCGTTCTGGTGGCTCTGGGCCAGCACCCTGGTCAACCGGCTCGGGGCCTTCGTCGCCACCTTCATGACCCTCTACCTGACCCTGGACCGCGGCTACTCCGCCTCGTTCGCGGGGCTCGTGGTGGCCCTCCACGGACTCGGCGGCGTGGTCTCCTCCCTCGTCGCGGGCGTGATGACCGACCGGCTGGGCCGGCGCCCCACCCTGCTCGCCGCGCAGGCCTCGACGGCGTTCTCGGTGGCGCTGCTCGGCTTCATGGAGCACCCGGCGGCGATCGCCGCGGTCGCGCTGCTGGTCGGCATGACCTCCAACGCCTCCCGCCCGGCGGTCGCGGCGATGATGGCGGACATCGTGCGCCCCGAGGACCGCGTACGGGCCTTCGCGCTGAACTACTGGGCCATCAACCTCGGCTTCGCGGTCAGCGCGGCCGCGGCCGGGCTGATCGCCGAGTACAGCTACCTCGCCGGCTTCCTGGGCGAAGCCGCGCTGACGCTGGCCTGCGCGGTGCTGGTGTACGTCAAGCTGCCCGAGTCCCGGCCGCAGCAGGACGGGCCGGGCACCGCGGGGGGCGCGGGATCCGGCGGGGACGCGGAGCGGACCGGGCTCGGGACCGTGCTGCGCGACGGGCGGTTCATGGGTGTGGTCGGGCTGTCGTTCCTGATCTCGCTGATCTTCACGCAGGGGTCGGTCGGGCTGCCGGTCGCGATGGGCGCCGCCGGCTTCTCGCCCGGGGACTACGGGCTGGTCATCGCCGTGAACGGGCTGCTGATCGTGGTGCTGCAGATCCCCGTCACCCGGTTCATCGAGCACCGGGACCCGCAGAAGCTGCTGGTGGTCTCGGCGCTGCTGGCCGGGTACGGCTTCGCGCTGACGGCCTTCGCCGGGCCGCTGTGGGCGTGGGCCCTGACCGTGTGCGTGTGGACGCTGGCGGAGATCGTGAACTCGCCGACGCAGATGAGCCTGGTCGTCCGGCTCTCGCCGGTGCACGGGCGCGGCCGCTACCAGGGCGTCTACTCGATGTCGTGGGCGGTGGCGGCGCTGGTGGCCCCGCTGATGGCGGGCTTCGTGATCGACCGCTTCGGGGCCGTCTGGCTGTGGGGGGCGACGGGCGTGCTGGGCACGGTGGCGGCGGTCGGCTACTGGCTGCTGATGCGGGGGCTGCCGCAGGCCGGAGGGGCTCCGGAGCCGGCCGCGTCCGGCGGCCCGGCGGCTGCCGGGAGCGCCGAGCCGGTGAAGACCGAGCCGGTGAAGACCGCCCCGGAGAAGGCCGCCCCGGAGAGGGCCGAGCCGCTCGCCGCGGGCTGACCGGCGGGGGCGGGACGGGCGCCGGACGGGCCGCGGTTCAGGCGAGGTGGCCGAAGACCGCGGCCAGGAGGACGCCCGCGGCGAGGAAGAGGAGCGTCAGGACCGCCATGGCGGTCTTCTGTTCCGCGGTCACCCCGGCCTCCGGCACGGCCGCCCCCGCGCCCCCGCCCGTCCCCATGTCCATGCCCCTGTCCGCACCCCTCCGCATGTCCGCGCCCGCGCCCCCGTGCGGGCCGGCCGCCCCCGGCAGGGGTTCGCCGCCCGCGCCCAGCGCCCGTACGGTGCCCATCCCGTGCTTGAGGTGGTTGGCGACCAGCCACACGTTGACCGGGTACGCGAAGGCCAGCCCGGCCAGCACCGCCAGCGAGAACGTCGCCCAGAAGCGGACGTCGCCCACGTCGCGGGCGCCCGGCACCTGGCTGCGGACGATGACGTTCACGGCGACCATCGCGCCCATCACGCAGTTCATCGACAGCCACTCCGCGTACACCGTCGAGCGGACGGCCCGTACGTAGCTCCCGCCGAGCATGTCGCGCATGAACAGGGCCTGGAAGACCAACAGCCCGAAGCCGAAGCCCACCGCGTACTCCAGCAGCGCGTCGGCCCACGGCGGGAGGCCGAGCAGCGAGGCGGCGACGGCCGCGACCATGATGCCGGTCGCGTCGCCGGCCACGCAGTGGATGGTCGAGCCGAGCGCCTGCTTCCACAGCGGCGCCACGAACCGCTCGTGGGTGCCCGGCCGCGGCTCCTTGCAGGACAGCACGTAGAGCGCGGCGCCGACCGGGCCGATGTAGAGGGTCACCAGCACCCAGCCCCACTTCATCACCGTGAGTTCGGGGTTGCGGGTGAAGGCGTCCCGGGCGACGTAGCCGGTGGACAGGAGGGCCAGGGCGAACCAGGCGTACATGACGGCTTCGGCCGCGGTCCCGCTCATCCCGCCACGGTGCGCCCGCGCGGGCGGTGGCAGGCGGGCCGACACGCCCGTGCGGCGGCGTTCGGTGCGGCGCGTCAGCCGATCGGACCGCCGGGACCGGACGCCGCCCCGGCCTGCCCGTCCTGTCCGGCCTGCCCGGTCTCCCCGTCCTGCCCGTTCTCCCCGTCCTGCCCGGCCTGCTCACCGCGGCCGCCGGAGGGAGCGCCGGGCCGCGTCAGGTGCTTGAACGCGTCCAGGTTGAAGGTCGGCTCGCCGCGGGAGACCCGCCACTCGTACTCGCGGCGGATGGCGCTCGCGAAGCCCAGCTCCAGCAGGGTGTTGAAGGAGCCGTCGGCGGCCTCCAGCACCGTGCCGAGCAGCCGGTCGAGCTCCTCGGGGGTGACGACGGACAGCGGCAGCCGGGCCGTCAGGTAGACGTCCCCGAGCCGGTCCACGGCGTACGCCATGCCGTACAGCTTGAGGTTGCGCTCGAGCAGCCAGCGGTGGACGCCCGCCTCGTTCTCGTCGGGGTGGCGGATCACGAAGGCGTTGACCGACAGCGAGTGCCGGCCGACCCGGATCGAGCAGGTGGTGCTCAGCTTGCGGGTGCCGGGGAGCGTGACGACGTAGGCGCCCGCCTCGGGGCTCTCCCAGCTCAGCTCGGCGCCGTCGAGCGCGCTCTCGATGATCGCTGCGGTGTCAGCCATGGTAGGAGCGTACGCGACGGCGCCTTTCCTGCACGGCGGCCGTGTACACGTCGGCCGTGGCGCTCGCCGCCGTGTCCCAGCCGAAGAACTGCGCGTGCCGCGCCGCAGCGGCGCCCATCCGCTGCGCGAGCCCGGGGTCGTCGACGAAGCGGCGCAGTTCGCGCGCGTAGTCCGCCGGGTCGTGCCCCGGTACGAGGATCCCCGTGACCCCGTCGTCGACGGCGACGGGCAGCCCGCCGACGGAGGCGGCGAGCACCGGGGTGCCGGCCGCCTGGGCCTCTATGGCGACGAGCCCGAAGGACTCGCTGTAGGAGGGCATGACCAGCACGGACGCCGCCCGGAACCAGTCCGCGAGGCCGTCCTGCGCGACGGGCGGATGGAAGTGGACGAGGTCGGCGATGCCCAGCTTCGCGGCGAGCTTCTGCAGGCCCTCCGGCTTGGCGAGACCGCTGCCGCTGGGGCCGCCGACGACGGGGACGAAGAGCCGCCTGCGCAGCGAGGGGTCCTGGTCGACGAGGACGGCGACGGCCCGCAGCAGGATGTCGGGGGCCTTCAGCGGCTGTATCCGCCCGGCGAAGAGCGGGATCACCGCATCCTGCGGGAGGCCGAGGCGGGCGCGGGCGGCGGCGCGGCCGTCGCCGACGGTGAAGCGGTCGAGGTTCACGCCGGGGTGGACGACGGCGACCTTGGCCGGATCGGCCTCGTAGTACCGCACGAGCTCGTCGGCCTCTTCGGCGGTGTTGGCGATGAGCCGGTCGGCTGCGGACACGATCTGGGTCTCGCCGATGACGCGGGCGGCGGGCTCGGGGGTGTCGCCCTCGGCCAGCGCCGCGTTCTTGACCTTGGCCATGGTGTGCATGGCGTGCACGAGCGGCACGCCCCAGCGTTCGGCGGCGAGCCAGCCCACGTGGCCGGAAAGCCAGTAGTGGGAGTGGACGAGGTCGTAGTAGCCGGGGCGGTGCCCGGCCCAGGCCTGCATCACCCCGTGGGTGAAGGCGCACAGCTGCGCCGGGAGCTCCTCCTTGGCGAGGCCCTCGTACGGGCCCGCGTCCACGTGCCGTACGAGGACGCCGGGGGCGAGCTCCACCACGGGCGGGAGGCCGCCGGTGGTGGCCCGGGTGAAGATCTCGACCTCGATGTTGATCGCGGCGAGCCGGCGGGCCAGCTCCACGATGTAGACGTTCATCCCGCCGGCGTCGCCGGTGCCGGGCTGGTGCAGCGGGGAGGTGTGGACGCTGAGCATGGCCACGCGCCGCGGCCTGCGGTGGTGGCCGGCCCCGGGCAGGCGCAGCCGGGGAGGGTCGTGGCGGGTGGCGCGGGCGGCGAGGCGCCCGCTGAGGCTGCCGCCGAGGCGGGACACGTACTGGCTCAAGGAAGCGGTTTCCTCTCGGCTCGGACGGTGCGCGGGCAACGCTCAGGCGGCACGGACGGATGGACGGCATGACGGTGAGGGCGCGGAGGGCGCCCTGCAAGGAGTGCAACCCGGATGGCCGTCCCCCGCATTCCGGGGTCTCCCGTTTTCCTGCCGGTTCCCGGGTTTCTTGGCCTTCTCTTGGGGCTTCGCCCGGGCCGGCGCCCGGATTTTCCCGCCGCGCGGGGCCTCCGCTTACTCTCGGCTCATGGCCTCCCGCACCACCCCGTCGCCCCGCCGCGCCCCCGGCCGCCCCGTGGGCACGGTGACGCGCGGCACGACGAACCCGAACCGGCTGCGCCGGATGGACCGCTGGATCGCGGCGGCCCACGGCGCCGCGCTGCGCCGTGCGGGCGATCCGGTGGCGGTGGACCTCGGCTACGGCGCGGCGCCCTGGACGGCGGTGGAGCTGCTGGCCCGGCTGCGGGAGGCGGCGCCGCGGGTGCGGGTGGTCGGCATCGAGATCGAGCCGGCCCGGGTGGCGGGCGCGAAGCCGTACGAGCGGGAGGGGCTGAGTTTCCGGCACGGCGGGTTCGAGGTGCCGCTGGACGGCGGGGAGCGGCCGGCCCTGATCCGCGCCGCGAACGTGCTGCGGCAGTACGACGAGGAGCAGGTCGCCCAGGTGTGGGAGCGGCTGTGCGCACGGCTGGCCCCGGACGGGCTGCTGGTCGAGGGGACCTGCGACGAGATCGGACGGCGGCACGTGTGGGTGGCGCTCGGGCCGGAGGGGCCGCGCTCGGTGACCTTCGCGACCCGGCTCGGTTCGCTGGAGCGGCCCTCGGACCTGGCGGAGCGGCTGCCGAAGGCGCTGATCCACCGGAACGTGCCGGGCGAACCGGTGCACGCGTTCCTGCGCGACTTCGACCGGGCGTGGGCGGCGGCGGCCCCGTACGCCTCGTACGGGGCGCGGCAGCGCTGGATCCGGACGGCGCGGGCGCTGTCCGCGGACTGGCCGCTGGCGGACGGGCCGGGCCGGTGGCGGCAGGGTGAACTGACCGTGCGCTGGGAGGCGTTGCGCCCCCTGGGGTGAAAGCCGCGCGGTGGGGAACCGGAGACGGGGGCGGACCGTTGGTCCGTGCGGGGCGGGGCACGGGGGCCGTTGGGGCGGACAAGATCCGAAAGCCATCCACAAGGGTGTCGGATTTCACGGTCTCGTGGCACCATCCCGTTGGCGGCGAGAAGTTACTGATGAATAGTCAGATCCGTTACGGGATCTGACTCGGGTGCCTGGGGGGACCATGGGGTCGGTCAAGGGACGGCGGGGCGCGAGCTCCCTCGTGCTGCTCTGCGCATTGGCGACGGTCACGACGTCCGCCCTCGCGGGCACGGCGCACGCGGCTCCGGCGGCCCCCGCGGCACCGGCCGCTCCGGGCGCGCCCGCGGCTCCCCTGCCCGAACCGGGCGGCAGATCGCTGGAGCAGGTCCGCAAGGACATCGAGGAGCTGTACCGGCAGGCCGGCGCCGCCACCGACGCCTACAACCTCGCCGAGGCCGAGACCAAGGCCCAGTCGGACAAGATCGTCGAGATCGCCAACCTGATCGTCGCCGGCAAGGAGCGGATCGCCACCCTGAAGAACCGCGCGGGCGCCGCCGCCCGCGCCCAGTACCGCTCGGGCGGCCTCCCGCCGGGCGCGCAACTGGCCCTCAGCGACGACCCGAACCAGTTCCTCGACGGCGCCGACCGGCTGCGCCAGGGCGAGAAGGCCACCTCGGACCTGATCTCCGAACTGGACCGCACCCAGACCGACTTGCAGCGCTACGCCGACGAGGCGGGCGAGCGCTGGAAGACGCTGGAGGAGAACCGGGTCAAGCAGGAGGCGGCCAAGAAGCAGGTCGAGGAGAAGATCAAGGCGGCCGAGGAGCTGGAGAGCAAGCTCGAGGCCGAGGAGAAGGCCCGGCTGATCCAGCTGGAGCAGGAGGCCCAGTACCGGGCGCAGACGGCCTGGCTGTCCTCGGGGGCGATGAAGGACGTCAACGGCAAGGCGACGGACGCCGGCAAGCGGGCCGTGCAGTTCGCCACGGCGCAGATAGGGAAGCCGTACAAGTGGGGCGCCGTGGGCCCCGACTCCTTCGACTGCTCCGGCCTCACCTCCCAGGCCTGGCGCGCGGCGGGACGCGGCATCCCGCGCACCTCGCAGGAGCAGCTGCGGCTGCTGCCGAAGATCGCGGTCAAGGACATGCGCCCGGGCGACCTGATCATCTACTTCGACGACGCGAGCCACGTCGGGATGTACGTGGGCGACGGCGCGATGGTGCACGCCCCCCGGCCCGGCCGGGACGTGACCATGGCGGGCGCGGGCTCGATGCCGATCAAGGCGGTCGTCCGCCCGGACGCCTGACCCTCACCGGGCCGGCGCGGCACACGCCCCGCCGGCCCCGCCGGTACGGCTGAGCCCGTACGGGCCCCGGGGACGGTCCACGGACCGGGACGGGGCAACCATCCGGCCGTCCCGGACGTCTCGCACACCGGGACCCACGTGGCCCCGCCGTGACCTTTGTCATCCAGCGAGGCCGCTTTTCCCCCGCGATAACGGCATATGCCCGAGGCCCCGGACCGGAACGGCATTCCATTCGCCGTGCCGGGACCGCTAGGGTCTGCCGGACGAGCGCACCCTCGGGGGGAGGGAAGGAACCGGAGACGATGCCCGTACCCGTACCGAGGCAGAGGGAGACCCCGGCCACGGAGAGCGGTCAGGCCGTTCTGCACACCGTCGCACCGCCGGCCCCCGTGGCCCTGGGTGCCGGCGTCGCACACGCGACCCCTCACGCGACCCCGCTGACCCTCCTGGTCATCGAGGACGACCCGGCCGGCGGGCTCACCGTTCCCGAGATCCTCGACGCCGACGGCCACCGCATCCGGCTGCGCACCGCCCGCAACCTCACCGAGGCCGAGCGCCTGCTCACGCCCGACGTGCACTGCATCCTCCTCGACCTGGACCTGCCGGGCAGCGGCCCGCGCACCGGCACCACCGGCGCCGGCACCGCCACCGCCGTGGAGCAGCTGTCCGCCCTCCACCAGGTGCTCCGCCTCGCCCCGCGCCACGCCGTCCTCGTCCTGACCGGGGAGGACGACGTGGAGCGCGCCGCCGAGGCCGTCCGGGTCGGCGCCCAGGACTTCCTCTTCCGCGACGAGCTGGACGGCCGGCTGCTGAGCCGGGCCATCCGCTACGCCGTGGAGAGAAAGCGGGCCGACATAGCCCAGTACAAGCTTGCAGAATCGAAACTGCGGGCCCAGGAGAACGCCCGCCTGGAGCGCGGTCTGCTCCCCACCCCCCTCCTGGAGGGCTCCGACCTCCGCTTCGCCGCCCGCTACCGCCCCGGCCGCAGCCGGGCCCTCCTCGGCGGCGACTTCTACGACGCCGTCCGCACCCCCGACGGCACCGTCCACGCGATGATCGGCGACGTCTGCGGCCACGGGCCCGACGAGGCCGCCCTCGGCGTCGAGCTGCGCATCGCCTGGCGCGCCCTCACCCTGGCCGGCCTGTGCGGCGACGACCTGCTGGCCACACTCCAGGAGGTCCTGGAGGTGGAGCGCCCCTGCGAGGAGATCTTCGCGACGCTCTGCACGGTCGACATCGCCCCGGACGGCCGCCGCGCCGGCCTCTGCCTCGCCGGCCACCCGGCCCCGCTGATCTCCCGGCCCGGCCGCCGCGCGCAGCTCCTGCCGTACGAGAACAGCGGGCCGGCCCTCGGGCTGCTGCCGCGGGCCCGGTGGCCGCGTCGGCAGGTGGAGCTCGGCGGCACCTGGAGCCTGATGCTCTACACCGACGGCCTGATCGAGGGCCGGATCGGCGAGGGCCGCGAACGGCTGGGCCAGGACGGCATGGTCGAGATGATCAACCGGCACCTGGACCGCGGGCTGAGCGGCGAGGAGCTCCTGGAGGCCTCCGTCACCGAGGCCCGCCGGCTCAACGGCGGCGAGCTCACCGACGACGTCGCCGTGGTCCTGCTCTCCCGCGCGGAGGGCTGACACGCCGATCGGCCGGTCCCGCGCGTCCGCGCGGCCGGCCGACCCCGTGAAGAGGCAGGACCTAGCGCCCGCCGTTGTACGGGCCGTAGGGTCCGTCGCTGCTGCTGCCGCCGCGGCGCCGGCCGCCGCCCGACACCTGCTTGAGCGCCGGGCGCACGTCGACGAAGAACACGATGGTCGCGACCAGGCCCGCGATCTGCAGGAACAGCATCCCGAGGAAGAAGTCCACGAGCACCGTGATGCCCAGGATGACCAGCCAGAAGGTCTTGCTCTGCTTGTCGGCCGCACGGTAGGCGTCCTCCCGCGCGAGCAGCGCGAAGACGAAGGCGACCACCGCGAGCGCCAGCATGGCGAGCCCGAGCATCGGGATCACCCCTCGATCGAACCCGTCCATCAACATCGCTTCGACCGCCTTCTCACGCTTGCGTTCCGCACTTCCGATGCCACCTCCACGCTACCGGCACACGCGCCCTCGTGAACCGCAACGGGCCGGGCACCTGAAGGGTGCCCGGCCCGACGCACGTCATGCCGTGCGGCTCAGCCCGCGTCGTCCGCGGTGACGGCGGCCTTCTTGGCCGCGGTCTTGCGCGCGCTCGTCTTGCGGGGGGCCGGCGGCTGCTCCGCGGCGGCCTCGGCCTTCACCTCGGGCTCGGGCTCCGGCTCGACGACCACGGCGATGTCGACGATCTCCTCGGAGACCTCGCCCCGCCAGGCGCGCACGGCCTGCTCGCCGTGCACGGCGACCTTGTCGTAGGTCTCCTTGGCCCGGACCGCGTACTCGGCGGCCACACCCACCCCGCGCAGCGCCAGGTCCTGGGCGGTCTCACCGATCTTCTTCGGGTCGATCGCGCCGAACACCTCGGCGACCTTGGCGGTGACGGCGTCCTGCACGGCCTTCGGGTCCGTGTTCTTCACGGCCTCGATGCGCGCGGGGGCCTCCGCCCGCAGCTGCTCGATCAGCTCCGGGACCTTCCGGGCCTGCTGGACGGCGAGATCGGCGGTGCCGGCGGCGAAGTAGAGGGGGGTGGGGTCGGTGAGGGTCTTCTTCAGGTCATCGGCGATGGCCATGGGCTGGGTCCTCCCGGATCGACATCAGTTCGTCTTCGGAGGCATCTCGTCGGCGGGCGCGTCGAGCGCGTTCTCCTTGCGGAACGACTCGTAGATCTGGAGCAGCACCTGCTTCTGCCGCTCGTTGATGGACGGGTCGGCGAGGATGACGGCGCGCGTCTCCACCTCGTCGCGGTCCCGCTCGTCCAGGATCCCGGCCTGCACGTACAGCGTCTCCGCGGAGATCCGCAGCGCCTTGGCCAGCTGCTGGAGGATTTCCGCGCTCGGCTTGCGCAGCCCGCGCTCGATCTGGCTCAGGTACGGATTCGACACTCCCGCCGCATCGGCGAGCTGCCGCAGCGAGAGCTGCGCCTGCCGCCGCTGTTCGCGGAGGTACTCGCCGAGGTTTCCGACGTTGAGCGATGCCATGCCGGGTATCCTGCCCGACCCTGCTAACTTTTGCAAGCAGACGCTTGCAGCAGCTCCCACCCCCGGTCGCGAGACGCTACGTTGGGGCCCCCGAGCAGAGGAGAGCCCCGTGGGCAAGGTGGTCATGTACGGCACGGTGTCGGTGGACGGCTTCATCGCGGACGAGGCCGACCGACCCGGACCCCTGTTCGACTGGCTGACCGGCGGCGACGTCCCGCTGGACGACAGCGGCCTGCTGAAGGTCTCGCAGGCCTCCTACGACCACACCCGCCCCTACTGGGACCGGATCGGGGTCACGATCGCCGGCCGCCACGTCTTCGACCTGACGGACGGCTGGGACGGGACGCCTCCGAGCGGGATCGACCACGTGGTCGTCGTGTCCCACCGGCCCGCGCCCGAGGGCTGGGACAAGGGCGCGCCCTTCCACTTCGTCACCGGGGTCGAGGCGGCCGTGGCCCGGGCCCAGAAGCTCGCGGGCGACCGCGTCGTCGAGGTGGCCGCCGGCGACGTCGGCGGCCAGGTGCTGGCCGCGGGCCTGGTCGACGAGGTGCGCATGGACGTCGCACCCGTCGTGCTCGGCTCCGGCAAGCGCTTCTTCGGGTCGGTCCGCGCCCAGCACCTGCTGGAGGACCCCGACGTGGTGGTCCAGGGCGACCGGGTACTCCACCTGAGCTACCGGGTGCGCCGCTGACCGCTCGCGGCAGGGACGCGAGAGGGGCCCGCCGCGGCGACCGGCGGGCCCCTCTCACCTCTGCGCGGTCACCCCCGCGGCCGGCTCACGCGGCCGTGCCGACGACCACCGTCGCGTACAGCTCCTCCGAGGTGACCGCCCGGACCGCCAGGCCCGCCGATGTCAGCGCCGAGGCCGTCGACGGGGACTGCCGGGCGCTGGTCTCGATGAGCAGCCGTCCGCCCGGCGCCAGCCAGGCCGGCGCGCCCGCCGCGACCCGCCGGTGGACGTCCAGCCCGTCCGCCCCGCCGTCGAGCGAGACCAGCGGCTCATGGTCGCGCGCCTCAGACGGCATCAGGCCGATCTCCTCCGTCGGCACGTACGGCGCGTTGACGACCAGGACGTCCACCCGCCCCCGCAGCTCGGCGGGCAGCGCCGCGTACAGGTCGCCCTCCCACACCCGGCCGCCGTACGGGGCCACGTTGCGGCGGGCGTACACCAGCGCCGCCGGATCGATGTCGGCGACGTGCAGCTCCACACCGCCCGGCGACTGCGCCGCCACCGCCGCGCCCAGCGCGCCGACCCCGCAGCACAGGTCCAGCACCACCGCCCCGGGCCGGGCCAGCGCCACCGCCTCCTGCACCAGGAACTCGGTGCGCCGGCGCGGCACGAAGGCCCCCGCGCCCACCTCCATCCGCAGCCCGCAGAACTCCGCCCAGCCCACCACGTGTTCCAGCGGTTCCCCGCCCACCCGGCGGGCCAGCAGCTCCGCCAGGTGCGCCTCGTCGCGGGCGGCGGCGCCGAGCAGCTGGGCCTCCTCCTCCGCGAACACGCAGCCGGCCGCGCGCAACGCCTCCACAAGTGACCTCACGAGCTCATTCCCCTGTCCGTACCGGTGTTCAGTGTGCCGCTCCCGCCGGTCAGAAGACGTCCGGGCACCACGGCGCGCGGGCGGTGCGGAACACCGCGTCCGCCAGCGCCGCCGCCCCGGGCCGCTCCTGCACCACCCGGCCGAGCGCGGCCAGCCGCACCGCGGAACGGCCGCCGAGGTACAGGGAGCCGAGCTCCGACACGTCCAGCCGCAGGTCGGCCGGCTCGTCCGTCCGCACGCAGACGCCGGCGCCCGCGTCCAGCCGGTAGCGGCCGGCCGCCGGACCCGTCCCGTCCACGACGTCCAGGACCAGCACCCCGGGCGTCTCGTACGTCCGCGCGCCGAGGGCCCGTTCGACGTCCAGCACCCGCACCCACAGGAAGTCGGCGGAGGTGACGACGGCGGCCGACCTCGGGTCGGGCAGCAGGTCCGGGAGCAGGTCGTCGGGCGCGCGGTAGCCGGTGCGGACCTTCAGCACCCAGTCGATGGAGCACAGGAAGTGCCACAGCGCCCGCTCCGCCTGCGGGGTGAGCGCCAGCAGGTCCCACACCTGCACGGTGTTCCGGGGGACCTTCGCGTCGGTCCAGTGGTCGTCGGCGGTGTAGACGGCCACACCGGCCACCTCGCCCTCCGCCGTCCGGTACACGGCGTGGAACTTCTCCTTGTACGGCCGGTGGGACATCTCCTCCACCCCGGTCGCCAGGTTCCACCAGCGGAGCCCCCGGTCCACGGCCCCCGGCCTGCCCGCCCGTACCCGGTCGTGCAGCACGGGACCGATCCGCCGGAACTCCGCCCGGTCCACCAGGTCGATCCGCCCGCCGTCCACGGGCGCCGGCAGCCGCCGGTCCAGCCCGGTGCGCGGTACGTCGACCTCCCATTCCGTGATCGAGGTCGCGGGCCCGAAGCCGTACCGGCCGTAGATCGGGTACTCGGCGGCAATCAGCGTCGCGAGGGCGTCGCCGCGGGCCCCGGCGGCGGCGAACTCGGCCTGCATCATGCGGGTCAGCAGGCCCTGCCGGCGGTGGGTGGGCAGCACGCCCACGTTGGAGATCGCGCTGACGGGGACGGCGGCCCCGCCGGGCACGGTCAACTGCTGCGCGAAGGAACGGAAGGCACCCACGCAGGCGCCCGTGTCGGTGTCGAAGGCGCCCTGCATCCGGGTGAGGTCGTTGTACGTGGCCCGCTGGGCGACATCGGAGTCGGTGACCCGGGTCGCGGTGAGGAAGCCGGTGTGGACGGCCCGCAGCCAGTCGGGGAGTTCGGATTCGGCGATCGGCCGGACGTCAGCACTCATGACCGGCCACGCTAATCGCCCGGCCGACGCGGGTCGCCTCAATTTCCCGGGGCCGCCCCGGCTACGCCAGCAGGTCGTCCACCTGCGCCTCGCCGTCCCGGTAGCGCCGGGTGATCTCGGCGCTGCACTCGTCGGCCGTGCGCTGGAGCTGCTGGCGGCGGCGCGAGACCTGCTGCTCGTAGCGCACCAGCCGGGCCATCGCGTCGTCCAGCTCGCCGTCCGTGCGGGCCTCCAGGTCGGACAGCTCGACGTCGGAGAGCATCTCCGCCGCCAGCAGCCGGTACTCCTCGCTCTGCGGGGTGCCGAGCGTGACGTGCCGGGCGGAGGCGCTGCGGCGGGAGGGCGCGTCGGCCAGGATCACCGAGAGCCGGTCCACCACCGGCGCCTCCGGGTCGGCCCGGCGGGCGACCTCGGCCCGCAGGATGTCGATGCGACCCTGGAGCAGCCTGCGCACGTAGCTGAGATCGGCCTCGTCGCGCTGGGCGTCGCGGCGCAGCGCCCGCAGCTCGGGCAGCCCGAGCGCCGCGCTCGGGGCCGCGACGGGCGCCGTGCCGGAGGCCGGGGGCCCGGACGTCTCGGCCGTGCGCTGCGCGGGCGGTCGTACCGCGGCAGCCGCGACGGAAGAGGGTGATGCAGGTACGGAGGTACCAGAAGTGTTCATCGTTCGGGTCCGTCCCCTCGACCGGTGCGGCGCGCCCGCACCGCCTGCGTGCATGGTGCCACTCTCCGTGGCCCCGGTGCAGTCCCACTGCACCCGATCGGCCCCGGACGGGTGCACGCCTGGTACACAGGTGGTATGCGAGCTGTGGTGCAGAGGGTGGACGGTGCGAGCGTCGTCGTCGGCGGCGAGACCGTGGGCGAGATCGTCGGCGAGGGGCTGTGCGTACTGGTGGGCGTGACCCACGACGACACGCCCGAGAAGGCGGCCCAGCTGGCCCGGAAGCTGTGGTCGGTGCGGATCCTGGAGGGCGAGAAGTCCTGCAGCGACAACGGCTCCCCGCTGCTGGTGATCTCCCAGTTCACGCTCTACGGCGACGCGCGCAAGGGCCGGCGGCCCACGTGGAACGCGGCGGCCCCCGGTCCGGTGGCCGAGCCGCTCGTCGACGAGGTCGTGGCGCAGCTGCGCGCGCTGGGCGCGACGGTGGCGACGGGCCGGTTCGGCGCGGACATGCGCGTCTCGCTCACCAACCACGGCCCGTTCACCATCGTCGTCGACGTGTAGGCCCGCGCCCGTCAGGGGGCGACGACGACCTCCTGGGCGGCGGCCGTCCCGCCCACCAGCAGCGGGGCGTCCACGGGGACGTTCCGCTTGACCAGCGCGAGGGCGATCGGGCCCAGCTCGTGGTGGCGTACGGCGGTGGTGACGAAGCCCAGCTGGCGGCCCTCCTCGCCGTCGGCGGCGAGCCGGACCGGGGCGCCGTGCGCCGGGAGGACCACCTCGGAGCCGTCCAGGTGCAGGAAGACCAGCCGGCGCGGGGGCTTGCCCAGGTTGTGGACGCGGGCCACCGTCTCCTGCCCGCGGTAGCAGCCCTTCTGCAGGTGCACCGCGACACCGATCAGCCCCAGCTCGTGCGGGATGGTGCGGTGGTCGGTCTCCAGGCCCAGCCGCGGCCGGTGCCCCTCGACGCGCAGGGCCTCGTACGCGAGGAGGCCCGCGGCCGGTCCGTGCGCGGCGGCGAAGGCCTCCAGCCCGTCGCGCGGCAGGAAGACGTCACGGCCGTGGGCGGTCTCCCGCACGACGTGCCGGTCGGCGACCTCGGCGATGGACCCGGCCGGCAGGTGCACGACCGCGAACTCCTCGGTGCGGTCGGCGACTTCGACGCGGTAGAAGAACTTCATGGACTCCAGGTAGGCGATCAGCTCGCCCTGGGTGCCCGGCTCCACGTGCACCCACGTGGTCTCACCGTCGTCGACGAGGTAGAGCGCGTGCTCGATATGGCCGTTGGCGGAGAGGATCAGCGCCTCGGTGGCCTGCCCGGCCGGCAGCCCGGTGACGTGCTGGGTGATCAGCAGGTGCAGCCAGCTCAGCCGCTCCGGGCCGGTGACGGTGACGACCCCCCGGTGGGAGAGGTCGACAAAACCACGTCCGTCCGCGAGCGCGCGCTGTTCGCCGTACAGCTCGCCGTAGTGGGCGGCGACGCCCTCGTCGCGGCCTTCGGCCTGCACGGCGCCGGGGAGATGGAGCAAGGGGCTGCTGGTCATGCGACCAAGCCTACGACCCCCCTACGCGGACGCGGCACGCTCCTTCGCCGCGCACTTCCTGCACAGCCCGAAGATCGCGAAGTGCTTCATGTCGGTCTCGAACCCGAAGGTGGTGCGGAGCTTCGCGGTGAACTCGGCCGCGATGTCCACGTCCGCCTCGATCACGTCGGCGCAGTCGCGGCACACCAGGTGGATGTGGTGGTGCCGGTCGGCGAGGTGGTAGGTCGGCGCACCGTGCCCGAGGTGGGCGTGCGAGACGAGGCCGAGCTCCTCCAGGAGCTCCAGCGTCCGGTAGACGGTGGAGATGTTCACACCGGAGGCGGTCCTGCGGACCTCGGCGAGGATCTCGTCCGGGCTGGCGTGCTCCAGCGCGTCGACGGCCTCCAGCACGAGCTGGCGCTGCGGGGTCAGCCGGTAGCCGCGCCGCCGCAGGTCGGTCTTCCAGTCGCCGCCCCCGGCGCCGCTGTCCGATCCGGCGGCGTTCCCCGTGTCATCGGTGCTCTCGGTGCTCACCACCCGGCCAGTGTAAGCGCGCGAAGGGGACCGCGGACGAGCCGCGGTCCCCTTCGTGGACGGTCCGTGGACGCGCCGGTCAGCGGAAGAAGGCGATGCCGTCGTCCGGCATGTCGGGGAGGTTGCGCGCCATCTCGGCGACCTCCTCGGGCGTGACGACCTTCTTCAGCTGGGCCGACATGTACGGGCGCAGCTCCACGTCCGGGGTGGCCTTCTCGCCGACCCACATGAGGTCGCTCTTCACGTAGCCGTAGAGCCGCTTGCCGCCGCTGTACGGGCCGGAGGCCGCGGTGCGGGCGACGGCGTCGGTCACCAGGTCGATCTGGGGCTTCTGGTCGGCGAGCTCGCCGTACCAGACCTCGACGACGCCCTGGTCGCGGACCATGACGATCTCGACCTTGCGGTCCTTGTCGATGCGCCAGTAGCCGGACTCGGACTCCAGCGGCCGCACCTTGTTGCCCTCGGCGTCGAGGACCCAGGTGTGGGAGGTGTACTCCAGGAAGTCCCGGCCGTCGTGGCTGAAGACGACCTCCTGGCCGAAGTTGCACTTCTCCTCGCCCGGGAAGTCGAAGACGCCCGCGCCCTCCCAGTTGCCGAGGAGGAAGGCGAGGGGGACGAGGCCCGGGTTCAGGTCGGACGGGATCTGGATCATGGGTGGCTGCTCAGGCGATCTGTGGGAAGGGTTCCGGGGCGGTCAGCTGGGCCGGAGCTCAGCGCTGACCCTGGTACAGCTTCTTGACGGCCAGGCCGGTGAAGGCCATGACGCCGACGCAGACCAGGACCAGCAGGGAGGTGAAGACTGCCTCAAGCACGGGGTGCTCCTCGGAATCGTTTCGGGGCTGTACGGGGCCGGTCCCCAAGCCTACTGGCCCGGGGACCGGCACACGCTGCGAGGTGGGCCGTACGGTCCGCCCGCGGGGGTCAGCCGAGCAGCTGGCTCTGCAGGATCACCGTCTGGTGGAAGGGGACGGACGGCACGTCCCCCTTGCGGGTCTGGACGACCATGCCGAGGACGTCACCCGTGCGGAGGCAGCCGACCTTGGTCTGCTCCGCGCCGGTGAGGGGCTTCATCTCGTGGTACACGCTGAGGTCGGTCCCGTCGAAGTGGGCGGCCCCCGGGAAGTCCAGCGCGGTGCTGTTCATCTGCGTGTTCTTGGCCTTGCTCCAGACGTCGTCCAGGTACAGGGCCGAGACGCCGTTCAGCTGGGCGTTGGTGTCGCAGCCCTTGAAGGCGTCGACGAAGCCCGACGAGTGGAAGCGCAGCAGGTACACGTGGGTGCGGGTGCCGTCGGACGTGGTCCAGCCGCGGCCGGCGATCTGCCGCAGCCCGTCCCATTCGAGGGACTCCTTCAGCTTCTCGCGGGCCTCGGGCGCGTACTCCTCCAGGAAGGAGTCGACCGGGACCAGGCCCTCCTTGTCCGCCTTGACGGCGGCGTCCGCCGTGGAGCCCTCGGGGGCGGGCAGGAGCAGTCCGGTGAGCGGCGCGTAGTGCGTGCCGTCCTTGTTGTCCGGCCCCTGGGCGACGGGGGCTCCCGGGGGCAGGGCGGGCGAGGACAGCTGCGGGAACGTCCAGCGGCCGTCGCCCTCGGTGGCCAGGCCGGGGACGTCGGTGCGGTCGGCCGCGGTGATCCCGTACGCGACCCCCGCGCCGACGGCGGCGAAGACGGCGACGGCCGCGGTCCAGCGCAGGGCGGCCCGCAGCACCCGCCGGTCCTTCGGCGCGACGGGCGGGGCCGTCACGGCGGCGGGTTCGGCGGCATCCGCCGCGGGGGCGGACTCCACGGAGGGAACGGGCTCCGCCGCGGGGACGGGCTCGGCGGCCGGGGCGGGCTGCGGTGCCGGTGCCGGTGCAGCCGCGGGCTCGGTGGCCGGTGCGGGCTCGGGCGCCGCGGCGGGCCCCGCCTCGGGGGCGGTGGTGGTCGGCTCGCTGCTCACGCGGACTCCCCGGGGGACTTGAGGTGGTCGAGTTGCTGCTTGAAGAGGCTCGCGGCGTCCTTCACCTCGAAGCCCTTGCTCCCGTACATGCGGAAGTTCACGAGGACGTCGCCTTCGACGGCCACGCAGTCGAGCGCCTCGATCTTCTGCTTCCCGTCCTCACCGCCGCTGATCGCGTCGACCCCGCACTTGGCCTGCGGGTATCCCTCCACCGCGGGCGCCTTGCGGCCGGCCGTGGTGAACTCCATGAACTTCTTCGCGAACTCGCCGAACTTGGCGAGCTGCTGCGGATCGGCCTGGAGCAGCGTGATCTCGGCGACCGAGGCGCCCCGGCCCTCGCCGCGGGCGTAGCTGCGCCCGGCGATGCCCTTGAGCTTCAGGTCGGCGAACATCTTGTCCCGCTCGGCGCGCTGGGAGGCGGACAGGCCCGTGCGGGCCTCCTTGAAGCTCTGCAGCGCCTTGTCCCGCGGGACGAAGAAGTCGTTCCCCTCCGCGTCGATGTCGGGGCCGGGCCAGTAGTTCGCGGGCAGCGGCATCAGCTTGCCGGTCAGCTCGTTCGGGGGAACGGACGGCGCCGGGGACGGCGAGCCCTTGGTGGTGTGGTCCTCGGCGACCCAGTACCGGGTCGGCGCGGTCCGCTCGGCACCCGCGAGCAGGGCCACGGCTCCGGCCGCGGCGCCCACGAGGACGACGGCGCCGACGGCCGCCGACACCACCTTGAGCTTCCTGCCGCCCGCGGCGCGGGCGGGGGCGTCCTGCTGCGGGGTCTGCGCCCCGGTGGCGTCCGGCGCGACGGCCGGCGCGGCCTCGGTCACGTTCTGCTGCTCGCTCACAGCCGCTCCATCTGTCGCTTCGCGAGCTCGACGAGGGCCTTCTCGTCCACGTCGCCGCGGTTGTTCGTCCACTGCACGGTCATCACGGTGTCGCCGCGGCGGACCAGCGCGTGGCCCTGCCGCACCGGCTCGTAGCCCGGCTGCCGGTGCGCCTTGGAGTCGATCCACAGGTGCCCGAAGTCCGCCGGCACACCGGGGAGCTCCTTGCCCGTGTTGCCGGCGTAGTCCTTCTCGGGCATGTACCCCTCGATGCCCGCCTGGAAGTCCTCGGCCCCGCTGCGGTCGCGGAACTGGAGCAGGTTGATCTCGATGAAGTTCCGGTCGTTCTCGGCCCAGGTCGCGGTGGCGACGTTCTTGATGCCGGACCGGATGACCTCCCCGACCGCCTCGGCGGGCTCGCGGTACCACTGCGCCGCGAAGACGTCCACGGAGACGGGCCCCGAGAAGCTGTCCCGCACGCCGCCGGGGACCTCCACCAGCTTCTTGGACAGGTCCTCGTCCGCCTTGTGCCAGCGGTTGGCGTTGATCGAGCGGCGGCTCGTCGTGTCGTTCACGGCGGCCGGCTTCGGCCCGTCCATCTTCTGCTGGGCCAGCGGCGGCAGCGGGGTGGGCTCGCGGTGGTACTGCACCGCGTAGCCGGTGACCGTGCCGGCGAGGACACCGAGCACGGCGGCGCCCGCGATCAGGAGCACGGTGCGACGGCCGCGGCGACGCGGTGCCGCCGTGTCCGAAGTGATCGGTTCCGGTGCGCTCTCCCCCTCTTTCTGCTGCTCAGGGACGGTCTGTTCGTGTTCCAAAAGGATCCCCCACAAAGCGGAAGCGCGGGCTGGTTACCCGCGCGTACCCGATGACCCGCAGCAGAGGGGAGCAGTTGTACGGAACGAGATCACGTTCTCGTCTCGCGGGGCGGTCAGTCCTCGTGGCGCCGCTTTCCGTCCAGTTCGTCCCACCATTCGTCGGACTTCGGATCACCCGAAGGGTCGTCCCACCAGCGGTCCTCCGGTCCGCGCCGGTTCGCGACCATCGCCGCGACGGGCGGGATGACCATGGCGACCACGCACATGGCCACGGCGGCCTCCACCGACCACAGGCGCACGAAGGCCCAGGCGGAGACGAAGAGGAACAGGCATCCGCCCATCATCAGGAAGTAGGCGCGCCGGCGCCGGGCGTACATGCCTCAAGCGTAGATCCGCGCGCGGACGGCGCGAAGGGCCGCACCCCGTTCCAGTGGCGTCCAACCCCCGGGGGTGCGGCCCTTCGGCCGGTCGATCAGGCGATCACATGTGCGGTGCTCAGACCGCGATCGCCACGTCCGTCACGCCGCCGGCCTCGGCGACGACGACGGCACGGTCCGCCTGGGCGCCCGGGACGAGCGCGCGCAGCGTCCAGGACCCGGTGGCGGCGTAGAAGCGGAACTGGCCGGTGGCCGAGGTCGGGACCTCGGCGGTGAACTCGCCGGTCGAGTCCAGCAGCCGCACGTAGCCGCTGACGGGCTCGCCGTCCTTGGTCACCTGGCCCTGGATCGCGGTCTCACCGGGCTTGAGCGTCGCGAGGTCGGGCCCGCCGATCTGTGCTCCACACATGTCTTTGTCCTGTCCTAGAGAGGTCGTACTACGAGGGCGTCGCGTGCCCGGGATTACTTGTTGGGGCCGAGCTCGATCGGCACGCCGACCAGCGAGCCGTACTCGGTCCACGAGCCGTCGTAGTTCTTGACGTTCTCCTGGCCCAGGAGCTCGTGCAGCACGAACCACGTGAGCGCGGAGCGCTCACCGATGCGGCAGTAGGCGATGGTGTCCTTCGCCAGGTCGACCTGCTCGGTCTCGTAGAGCGCCTTGAGCTCGTCGTCCGACTTGAAGGTGCCGTCGTCGTTGGCGTTCTTCGACCACGGGATGTTGCGGGCGCTCGGCACGTGGCCGGGACGCTGCGACTGCTCCTGGGGCAGGTGCGCCGGGGCGAGCAGCTTGCCGGAGAACTCGTCGGGGGAGCGGACGTCGACCAGGTTCAGCGAACCGATCGCGGCCACGACGTCGTCCCGGAAGGCGCGGATGGAGGTGTCCTGGGCCTTGGCCTTGTACTCGGTGGCCGGGCGGTTCGGGACGTCCTTGCCGTCGACCAGGTCGCGGGAGTCGAGCTCCCACTTCTTGCGGCCGCCGTCGAGGAGCTTGACGTCCTGGTGGCCGTAGAGCTTGAAGTACCAGTAGGCGTAGGACGCGAACCAGTTGTTGTTGCCGCCGTAGAGGACGACCGTGTCGTCGTTGGAGATGCCCTTGGCGGAGAGGAGCTTCTCGAAGCCCTCCTGGTCCACGAAGTCACGGCGGACCGGGTCCTGGAGGTCGGTCTTCCAGTCGATCCGGACCGCGTTGGTGATGTGGTTCTTGTCGTAGGCGGACGTGTCCTCGTCCACCTCGACGATGACGACGTTCGCGTCGTTCAGGTGGGCCTCGACCCAGTCGGCGTCTACGAGGACGTCGCTGCGGCTCATGGTGTTCTCCTCCGGGGCAGTGTGCGGCGGGGCGGTGCGGGTTGCGCTGTGCTGCGTGCCTGCGGGTGCGCTCGACTTCCTGCGCGGGGAGGCGTCAGGGGTCAGGAGGCGGGTGCGGTCACGCGGGGAAGGGCCGGTGGGGCCGTCGTCCGGCTGATGGAGCGGATGCGCTCACACGTCACATGGATCGACAGAGCATGGCGGCGACGCGACACAGGTCGACTGCCCGTCGCTTCGTGAGGTCCGCCTGCTGATGCTTCATAGCCATGGATCGTAGGGACGAATCGGCCGCCCTGTCACCGGTGTGTCATATTCCGAGACAGGATCGTCCGGATGCTGGGACTCAAACGCCTCCGACGGCTCCCGGAGCGGGCCGCGAAGGCGCCTTTCGGCCCGTCCTTCTGCGGATCGGACCGCACCGTCTCACGATCCGGCCAGCACCACGTCCGTGCCGTCCAGGGTGAGGTGCACGCCCGCCTCGTCCGCGGTCAGCGCCGACAGGCGCAGCCCCGTCGGCAGGCCGGTGTCCAGGCTGCGGTCGAAGTCGGTCTTGCGGCGGATCAGCTTCTCGACGCCGGGCACCCCGTCGCCCGGCACGGAGTCCGCCCGCACCCGGACGATCTTTCCGCCCTTGCCGTCCGCCGCGTCCTCCAGGGTGACCGTCGAGACCACGCTGTGCGTCAGCGTCCGGCCCAGGACGTCGATGGCCGCGGTGACCTTCACCTTGCCGGGCGCCCCGCCGTACGAGAGGGTCGCGCCGCTCTGCGAGGCCGCCGTCAGGTCCGCGTACGTGATCAGCCCGGTGCCCTCGGCCCGCCGGGCCCGGCCCCCGGTGTAGTCGCCGTTCAGCTCCACCTCGTGGAAGCTCGCGTCGAGCTCCGAGAGCCTCGTCCTGCGGCCCTCCGCGGTGAACTCGACGCCCCGGAGCCGGAGATCGACCCGTTCCAGGTCGTGGCTGAGGGCCTGGGTCAGGAACGGGAACCCGCGGATGTCCACCTCCGCGCTGCCCGCCAGGCCCTGCCGGGACTGTATTCGCTCCGCGAGCCGGTTCTCGGCGTACGAGACCGCCCACCGGTCCACGCCCGTGAACAGGACGCCCAGCACCACTCCGACGATCAGTACGACGCGCAGGATACGCACGTGCCACTCCCCCTACTTATCGGTACGTGCGGTCTAGTTGACCATGACGGCCCCCGGAGCGTCCGGCCCCGGAGACGGCAGGCGCCCGCGTCCCGCACCGGACGGCGCGGGACGCGGGCGCGGGAAAACGGACCCGGGGCGCGGATCAGCCCACCACCCGGCCGATCAGGTAGACGGCGGGCGCGGCGGCCGCGAGCGGCAGCGCGACACCGGCCGTCATGTGCACGAACTTCGACGGGTAGTCGTACGCCGCCACGCGCAGCCCGACCAGCGCGCACACCCCGGCTGCGAGCCCGACCAGCGCACCGCCGACACCGACGGAGGTCAGCCCGCCGACCGCGACGCCCGCGCCGGCGGCGGAGGCCAGCGAGACGCCCACGGAGGCGGGGGTGGGCAGCGGCAGGGCCCGGACGAAGACGGCGACCGCGACGGCGGCGGCGCCGACCGTGACCGCGGCGGAGTCGGCGGCCAGGAAGCCGGCGCAGATGATGGCGAGCGCTGCGGAGGCCACCGAGGCCATCAGCCCGTACATCCGCTCGTCGGGCTCGGCCCGGCTGCGCAGCTGGAGGACCAGGGTGATCAGCACCCAGGCGCCGAGGGTGCCGACGATCGCGCCGGCCCCGTACAGCGGGTCCACGGCGAGCACGGCCACGTCGGCGACCAGGGCTCCGGCGAAGGCGAGGGCGATGCCCTGGCGGGCCGGCCACATGCCGTTGAGCCGGAACCAGCCGGCCGCGGTGAGCGCCTGCAGGGCGATCAGCGGCACGAGCAGCGCGAACTGCCCGAGGGCGGCGGCCGCCGCGAGCAGCAGGCCGAGCGCGGCGGTCAGTATGGCCGGCTGCGGGCCGGGGTCGATGATCGGCGACCGGCCCTCGGCGCGGGCCTGGGCGGGGTCGACGGCGCGCAGGGTGTTCCCGCCGAGGGTCGGCGGCGACCAGGCGGCGTCCTCGTCGGCTGCGGGCTGCGGGGCCTGCGCGGCGGCGGAACCCTGCGGCGACTGCGCCTCCGGCCCGGGGACCGGCGGCAGGTAGGCGGTCTGCTCGGCGGCGGAACCCTGCTGCTGCGCCTCGGGACCCGGGAACGGGGGCAGGTACGCCGTCTGCTCGGCGGCGGAACCCTGCGGCTGCTGCTCAGGACCCGGGAAGGGCGGCAGGTACGCCGTCTGCTCCGCGGCGAGGTGCTGGGGCTCCTGACCCGCGGCCGGGTACGGCGCCGGACGGCCCGCCTCCGCGGCGGAACCCTGCTGCTGCGCCTCGGGACCCGGGAACGGGGGCAGGTACGCCGTCTGCTCGGCGGCGGAACCCTGCGGCTGCTGCTCAGGACCCGGGAAGGGCGGCAGGTACGCCGTCTGCTCCGCGGCGAGGTGCTGGGGCTCCTGACCCGCGGCCGGGTACGGCGCCGGACGGCCCGCCTCCGCGGCGGAACCCTGCTGCTGCGCCTCCGGGCCCGGGAACGGGGGCAGGTACGCGGTCTGCTCCGCGGCGGAACCCTGCGGCTGCTGCTCCCCCGCACCGGGGTAGGGCGGCAGGTACGCCGTCTGCTCGGCGGCGGGGGCCTGGGCCGGCTCCGCGCCGGGCCTGGGACCACCGAGCGACCAGTCCTGCGCCGGAGCCTGCGACGGCGACTGCGCCGGGACCTCGTCCCGGAACCACCCCTGCGGGGCCACAGCCTGCTGCTGCGCCTCCTGCGGGCCGGGGTAGGGCGGCAGGTAGGCCGTCTGCTCCGCGGCGGGGGCCTGGGCCGGCTCCGCGCCGGGCCCGGGAAGACCCTGACCACCGAGCGACCAGTCCTGCGCCGGAGCCTGCGACGGGACCTCGTCCCGGAACCACCCTTCCGGAGCCACGGCCTGCTGCTGCTCCTGCGCGGCCCCCCACGCGGGCTGCCCGGCCGGGGCCGCGGCCTGCGCCGGGTATCCGTAGGACGGGTAGGCCTCGGCAGCCTGCCCGGCGGCGGAGCCGTCCGGCCACGGGGCCGGCGCGCCGGCGGCCGCGGGCGCGGCGGGCGCGGCGGGCTCGTCGCGGAACCAGCCCTCGGGAGCCACCGGCTGCCCCGGAACGGCCCCCAGCGGCGGAAGGGCCGGCTGGTTGGTGGTGTCCCAGGTGTCGGCCTGCCAGGTCTGGGTCCCGTACGGGTCCACCGGCTCCTGCTGCGACTGCTGCTGCTGTTGTTGCGACTGCTGCTGGGCCGCGTACTGCCGGCGCTGCTGTTCCTCAGGCGTGCTCATCGGCTCCCGCTCACCCGCCCGCGAACGGCGGGAGCACCTCGACGGTGCCCCCCTCGGTCAGCAGCACGGAATCGTGCGGGCGCTTGCCCACAGGTTCGTCGTTCACGAGGAAGGAGCAGCGCAGCAGGACCCGGGTCAGCTCCCCGGGGTGGCGTTCCCGCACGCCGTCGAGCGCCTCGGCCAGTGTCCGCGCCGAGTACGGCTCCTCCGCCGTCTCGGCCGCGGCCTTGGCCGCCGCCCAGTAGCGGATGGTTCCGGTTGCCACTGCAGCTCCTATCGTCCGTCGGCTCTCTACCGTCGGCCTCCATGATGGCCCCTCCGGCGGGCGTCCCCCATGTGCCCCGACGCGCCGGGTGTGCGCCCCGGCCGCTCACCCCGGCCGTCCGGCGGTCCTGTGATCCGGTGAAACCGGTGCATAGACCGGGTGCGGGCGTGGCAGGAACCACAGGAAGGGAAACGGAAGAGCCTCGGCCGTGAACCGGCGGGTGGGCTATTCTGCTGGCGAGAGGATCCGGGCAATGTTGCCCCCGGGTCCTTTTGTGCTTTCAGAACGTTGAACGAACCGAGAACACCGGCAGCCGGCGGACCCGAGGGCGCGGGGACCGCGAGGAGGCCGGGACACCGTACGAAGCAGTACCGCGCATGTCCTCGACGGGACCGAGGAGGAACCGACGTGATGGACCAGCGAACCGTGCACCACCGTCCGGCCCGGGCAGGTGGTCGGTCATGAGCTCGCTCCTGCTGCTCACCAACGCCCTGCAGCCGTCCACCGAGGTGCTGCCCGCCCTCGGCCTGCTGCTCCACAGCGTCCGGGTGGCCCCGGCCGAGGGGCCCGCCCTCGTCGACACCCCGGGCGCCGACGTCATCCTGGTCGACGGCCGCCGCGACCTGCCCCAGGTGCGGTCGCTGTGCCAGCTGCTGCGCTCCACCGGGCCCGGCTGCCCGCTGATCCTCGTCGTCACCGAGGGCGGCCTGGCGGCCGTCACCGCCGACTGGGGCATCGACGACGTCCTCCTCGACACCGCAGGCCCGGCCGAGGTCGAGGCCCGCCTGCGGCTGGCCACGGGCCGCCGGCAGATCGGCGCGGACGACTCCCCCATGGAGATCCGCAACGGCGACCTGTCGGTGGACGAGGCCACGTACTCCGCCAAGCTCAAGGGCCGGGTGCTGGACCTCACCTTCAAGGAGTTCGAGCTGCTCAAGTACCTCGCGCAGCACCCGGGCCGGGTCTTCACCCGCGCCCAGCTGCTGCAGGAGGTCTGGGGCTACGACTACTTCGGCGGCACCCGCACGGTCGACGTGCACGTACGGCGGCTGCGCGCCAAGCTCGGCCCCGAGCACGAGTCGCTGATCGGCACGGTCCGCAACGTCGGCTACCGCTTCGTCACCCCGGAGAAGGTCGAGCGGGCGGCGGCGGAGGCCGCGGCCCAGGCGGCCGCCCAGGTCGCCGCGGAGGCCGCCGCGCAGCCGTCGGGGGCGTCCACCCGGACGGGCTAAGGCCCGCGGTCCGACCGGTTGGCGGGACGACCTGCCCAGACGGAGGTCACCCCGCGTAGACTGCCGCGCGTGGCCAAGGTGACGCGGGATGACGTAGCGCGACTTGCGGGTACTTCTACCGCCGTCGTGAGCTACGTCATCAACAACGGACCCCGGCCGGTCGCCCCGGCCACGCGCGAGCGTGTCCTCGCCGCGATCAAGGACCTGGGCTACCGCCCGGACCGGGTCGCCCAGGCGATGGCCTCGCGGCGCACCGACCTCATAGGCATGATCGTCCCGGACGCGCGCCAGCCCTTCTTCGCGGAGATGGCGCACGCGGTGGAGCAGGCCGCCGCCGAGCGCGGGAAGATGGTCCTGGTCGGCAACTCCGACTACCGCACCGAGCGCGAGGTCCACTACCTGCGGGCCTTCCTCGGGATGCGGGTCTCGGGCCTGATCCTGGTCAGCCAGGGCATGAGCGAGCAGGCCGCCAGCGAGATCGAGGCCTGGGACGCCCGGGTGGTGCTGCTGCACGAGCGCCCCGAGGCCATCGACGACGTCGCGGTCGTCACGGACGACATCGGCGGCGCCCAGCTCGCCACCCGCCACCTGCTGGAGCACGGGCACGAGTACGTCGCCTGCATCGGCGGCATCGAGAACACCCCGTCGGTCGGCGACCCCGTCGCCGACCACGTCGAGGGCTGGCGCCGGGCCATGGTGGAGGCCGGCCGTCCGGTCGAGGGCCGGCTCATCGAGGCCCCGTACAACCGCTACGACGCGTACACGGTGGCCCTGGAGGTCCTGGCCCGGCCGGACCGGCCCACGGCCATCTTCTGCGCCACCGACGACCAGGCGATCGGCGTGCTGCGCGCCGCGCGCGAGCTGCGCATCGACGTGCCCGGCGAGCTGGCGGTGGCCGGTTTCGACGACGTCAAGGAGGCGGCCCTCACCGACCCGCCGCTGACCACGATCGCCTCCGACCGCCCGGCGATGGCCCGTGCGGCCGTGGACCTGGTCCTGGACGACGGCCTGCGCGTGGCCGGCTCGCGCCGCGAGCGCCTCAAGCAGTTCCCCTCGGCCCTGGTGGTCCGCCGCTCCTGCGGCTGCCGCTGAGCGAGCAGCAGCCGGCGGGGCAGCGGGCGGCGCCCGGCCCGTCAGGCGTCCAGGGCGACCGGCATCAGCAGGGAGAAGACGTCCTCCACGTCGGGGTGGACGAGGACCAGCGGGGCCTTGGGGCCCAGGTACTCCAGCACCATCTCCTCGCCCGCGCCGGCGAGCGCGTCCAGCAGGTACCCCGGATTGACCCCCACCCGGTCGCCGGTGGACCCGCCGGCGGGCCCGGACGCGGCGGCCCGGTCGTCGGCCACCTCCACGGTGTCGGTGAGCACCAGCACGCACACGTCGCCGTCCTGCGCGCGCAGGGCCCGGCGCAGGACCGGAACGTCCACGGTGAGGCGGCGGCCCTCGGGCAGCCGGGTCAGGCGGCGGTGGTCGGGAAACTCCTCCCCGACCACCTGACCGGCCACCCGCCGGCCCTGCGTCTCCAGCTCCACCCCGTCCGCGCCGATCGTGAGGCGGACCGGGGCGTCGTCGGCGAGCAGGGCGCGCATGGCGTCCACGAGCGGGGTGGGCACCGTCGCCGCGGCCCGGTCGCCGTCGTGCCCGGTGGCGGCCGTGCGGGCGACGGCCATCCGGAAGCGGTCGGTGGCGACGAGGTGCAGGTCCGCCCCGTCCACGTCGAACAGGACTCCGGCAAGCACCGGGAGTTCCGGGTCGGCCGAGACGGCGAACCGTACGGCGTCCAGGGCGGCCGCGAGGTCCGCGGCGGGCAGGGTCAGCCGGGCGGCGGTGGTCGTGGCGTCGGTGGTCGTGGCGTCGGTGGTCGTGGCGGTGTTCAAGCTGTGCTCCTCGGCTCCGAGTCGGGCGCGTACCGCGGAGAGCGCGCCGCGCGCGTCGGCCAGCTCGCGTTCGAGCCGGCGCAGGTGCCCGTCCAGCAGGCGGGGCACCACACCGGTGTCCCCGGCGGACCAGCCCGCCAGGACGAGCCGGACGTCCACGAGCGGCATGCCGGCCTGCCGCAGCCGGGCCAGCAGCCGGGCCTCGTCGAGCTGTTCGGGCGCGTACCAGCGGTACCCGGTCGCCGGGTCCACCCGGGCGGGCACCAGGACGCCCGCGCGGTCGTAGAACCGCAGCGCGCTCACGCCCAGTCCGCTGTCACGGCCCATCTCGCCAATGCTGCGCATCTCGCTCTCCACACCCGTGACCCTGGGACCTCCACCAGGTCGAGGGTCAAGCGCGCCGCGGCCGGGCCGCACCCGGGGCGGCCTTACATCGGGCATACGCGGTTCTGTCGGGCTTCTCAGGTCGGACTCAGGAAGCTCTCATGATCGGGGACCACAGTCGTCACCATGACCGAGAGCTTCCGCCGCGAAGGCGGGTACCCGCAGGAGAACCACCCGACGCAGCAGACGCCCTACGGCGAGCACTGGCACCGGGGACCGGAGCGGACGGAGCAGGGGGCGGGGTCCGGGGCCTACCCGCCGCCGCCGGCCTACGAGCCCGCCGCCCCCGGCTGGTACGAGGCGCACCGGCCCGCGGTCTCCGCGGCGGAGCCGCTCCCCGGCGACGGCGAGCACGGCGGCCACGGAGGGTACGACGGTCAGGGCGGCCACGGGGGGTACGACGGCTCCGGGCCCGCGCCCGCCGCGCCCGCCCCGCGCGCCAAGCGGCCGGTGGCGCTGCTGACGGCCGTCGCGCTCGCCGCGGCCCTGGTCGGCGGCGGTACGGCGGTCGCCGTCGAGCAGCTGATGTTCCGCCAGTCCGGCGGCTTCGGCGGCGTGAACGGCACCACCGTCTCGCAGTCCAGCGCGGGCACCGTCTCCGGCATCGCCGAGCAGGTCAGCCCCTCGGTCGTCCGCATCGACGTCCGCACCGGCTCCGGCCAGGGCACCGGCTCGGGCATCGTGATCACCGCCGACGGCGAGATCGTCACCAACAACCACGTGGTCAGCGGCGCCTCGCAGATCCAGGTGACCATGAGCGACGGCAAGAAGCTCTCCGCCCGGATCGTCGGCACCGACCCGAACAAGGACCTGGCGCTGATCAAGCTCCAGGGCGCGGGAGGGCTCACGCCCGCCCGGCTCGGTGACTCCGGCGCCGTCAAGGTCGGCGACCAGGTGGTGGCCATCGGCTCGCCGGACGGTCTGACCGGCACGGTGACCAGCGGCATCGTCTCGGCGCTCAACCGCGAGGTGAACGTGCCCAAGTCGCAGTCCCGGTCCCCGCAGGGCGGCCGGCAGGGCGACGGCTGGCCGTTCTCCTTCGACGGCCGGCAGTTCAACGGGGACACCGGCTCGGACACCACCTCCTACAAGGCCATCCAGACCGACGCCTCCCTCAACCCCGGCAACTCCGGCGGCGCCCTCGTGAACATGAACGGCGAGATCGTGGGCATGCCCTCCGCGATCTACTCGCCCGCGTCCGGCGGCTCGGCCGCGGGCAGCGTCGGCCTCGGCTTCGCCATCCCGGTCAACACCGTCAAGGCCGACCTGCCCTCCCTGCGCCAGGGCGGCCCCGGCGGCAACGGCTCCTCCGGCTCTTCCGGTTCCTCCGCCGGCGGATCCACCGCGGACGGCTTCGGCACCTCCTTCTGACGCCCGCGTGCGAGGCTGGGAGGCGCCGTCATCCGCCGGCCCCCCGCGGCCGGCCACCACTTCTGGGAGAGCCATCCATGAATCCCGCCGAGGGCGAAGCCCGGATCCTCGTCGTCGACGACGAACCGGCCGTACGCGAGGCGCTGCGCCGCAGCCTCGCCTTCGAGGGGTACGCCGTGCAGACCGCCGTCGACGGGCTCGACGCCCTCGACAAGGCCGGCTCCTACGACCCCGGGCTGATCGTGCTGGACATCCAGATGCCGCGGATGGACGGCCTCACCGCCGCCCGGCGGCTGCGTGCCGCCGGCAGTGTCACCCCGATCCTGATGCTCACCGCCCGCGACACCGTCGGCGACCGGGTCACCGGCCTGGACGCGGGCGCCGACGACTACCTGGTCAAGCCCTTCGAGCTCGACGAGCTCTTCGCCCGGGTGCGCGCCCTGCTGCGGCGCAGCTCCTACGCCGCGCCGCGGCCCGGCGGCGAGGCCCCCGAGCACGCCCTGACCTTCGGCGACCTGCGCATGGACCTCGCGACCCGCGAGGTCACCCGGGGCGGGCGCCCGGTGGAGCTGACCCGTACCGAGTTCACCCTGCTGGAGATGTTCCTCGCGCATCCGCGGCAGGTCCTGACCCGCGAGCAGATCCTCAAGACCGTCTGGGGCTTCGACTTCGAGCCCAGCTCCAACTCTCTGGACGTGTACGTGATGTACCTGCGCCGCAAGACCGAGGCGGGCGGCGAGCCCCGCCTCGTGCACACCGTGCGCGGGGTGGGCTACGTCCTGCGCGCGGGAGAGGGCGGACCCGAGTGAGCCCCCTGGCCCGCTTCCGCGCCCTCCCCCTGCGCTCCCGGCTGGCCCTGCTGGTCACCGTGGCGGTGGCGGTGGCGGTGGCCACGGTGGCGGGGGTGTCCTGGGTGATGGTGCGGGCCCAACTACGCGATCAGCTCGACAGCTCGCTGCGCTCCACCAACGCGGAGGCGCAGGCCAACCAGGTCTACCGGTCGCTGGGCTGCGTGTCGGTCACCGGCACGCTGCCGGAGCGGCCCGCCAACAACCTCAGCGCACAGGTGCAGATCGTGCGCCCGGACGGCAGCCACTGCTGGGTGGACGGCCGCAGCACCCTGCGCATCAGCGACACCGACCTCGAGGTGGCCCAGCGACGGCGCGGCGCCACCCTCTACGACACGACCACCTCCGACGGCGTCGCCGTCCGGGTCTTCACGGAACCCGCGCTGCTCGACGGCCGGGCGGCCGCCCTGTCCGTGGCCAAGCCGCTCGCCGACATCGACAAGCCCCTGTCCACCCTGGCCTGGGTGTTGCTGCTGGTCTCCGGCATCGGGGTGGTGGGCGCGGGCGTGGCCGGGCTGTGGGTGGCCCGTACCGGTCTGCAGCCCGTGGACGAGCTGACCGACGCCGTCGAGCACATCGCCCGTACCGAGGACCTCACCGTGCGGATCCCCGACGAGGGCGACGACGAGATCGCCCGGCTGTCGCGGTCCTTCAACTCGATGACCGCGGCCCTCGCCTCCTCCCAGGAGCGGCAGGCCCAGCTGATCGCCGACGCCGGGCACGAGCTGCGGACACCTTTGACCTCGCTGCGGACCAACATCGAGCTGCTCGCCCGCAGCGAGGAGACCGGCCGGGCCATCCCGCCCGACGACCGCCGGGAGCTGCTGGCCTCGGTCAAGGCGCAGATGACGGAGCTGGCCGCGCTGATCGGGGACCTCCAGGAGCTGTCGCGGCCCGACGCGGCGGCCTCGGGCCGGCTCGGGGTGGTCGCCCTGCACGAGATCGCGGCGACCGCGCTGTCCCGGGCCCGGCTGCGCGGTCCGGAGCTGTCCTTCACCTCGGAGCTGGACCCCTGGTACGTCCGGGGCGAGGCGGCCGAGCTGGAGCGGGCGGTGGTCAACGTCCTGGACAACGCGGTGAAGTTCAGCCCGCCGGGCGGCGCGGTCGTCGTGACGCTGCGGGCGGGCGAGCTGACCGTACGGGACCACGGGCCGGGCATCCCCGCGGAGGACCTGCCGCACGTCTTCGAGCGGTTCTGGCGGTCCCCGTCGGCCAGGGCGCTGCCCGGCAGCGGGCTGGGCCTGTCGATCGTGGCCCGCACGGCGGCCCGGGCGGGCGGCAGCGCCGCTCTGCGGGCGGCGGCGGACGGCGGCCCGGGCACGGAGGCGGTGCTCCGCATCCCGGGGGCGCCGACCCCGCCTCCGTCGGACCCGTCAGTTGTGCCGGATCAGTGAGGCGACCAGGCCGGAGCGGGTGTTGGGAAAGTCCATCGGGACGATCCCGAGCCCGGTCCGGCCGGCCATCTCCCCGCCGTCGACGAAGCCGTGGACCTGCGGGTTGAGCCGGTCGGAGTTCCAGCGCGGCGGCATGTACGCGGCGGTGCTGACGTAGTTGACGAAGAGCTTCCCGGGCTGCTGGACGGCCTTGCGGAAGTGGTTCTCGATCCGGCCGCGCTTGGCGAAGGGCTCGGTGTTGTAGTCGTCCTGGATGTCGAAGACGTTGCCGTCGCCGTAGCGCAGGCCGGGCAGGCCGCCGTTGTCGGCGAGCAGGACCACCTTGCCGCGGGCCTGTCCGAGCGTGGGCAGGGTGTCGGCGATCCGGAAGAGGGAGCGCCAGCCGCGGTTGTTCAGGTAGTCGTCGAAGACGGCGCGGAAGGTGGCGTCGCTCTCCCCGGAGTACTCCTGCTTGACGCGCATCAGGACCGTCTCGGAGGGGTGCGCGGCGAGGAAGTTCGCGCAGGCGACGAGGACGTCGCCGAACATCAGGTCCTGGAAGAACGCCGCGTGGTGGATGGCGAAGGAGCCCCCGGTGACCCGGCAGCGGACGTCGAGGAAGCGGATGCCGGAGTCGAGCTGCTGGGCGATCGAGGTGTTCTGGCAGGCGACGTAGAGCCCGCCCTTGGTGGCGCCGGAATCGTGGGTGCCGGGGATGGTCATGCGCTGCAGGGCGGTGGTGTCCCCGAGGCCGGCCATCCAGTCCTGGGTCCCGAGGACCCGCGCCGAGGCGGGGGCGGCCCCCAGCCCAACGGCCGCTCCGAGGGCCAGCGCTCCGGCCAGGAAGCCCCGGCGGCCGAGGACCGCGGCCGTGCCGAACGCCGCGGGCGCGTCCGCCACCGCGCTTGGACCTGCCGTCGTGCCCGAACCCGTGCCCGTACCCGCGCGCCTGCCCGGTACCCCGCCCATGCCCGTCCCTTCGCCGTCCCGGTGTCGGTTGGGGATTATGGCGTGCGAACCGGCCCTTCACTACCCGTCGGTAGCGGTCACTTTTCGAGCAACTCCACCATGGAGCGCAGGCCTTGGAGGAGCTCGGCGCCGTCGGGGGCCTGCTCCGGGTCGGTCAGGGTCTGCACCATCACGCCGCTGAGCAGGGCGATGTGCAGCGATCCGAGGGCGCGTACGTCCGCCTCGGCGACCTCTTCCGGCGGCACCCCGCGCAGGGCGGCGGCAACCGTGCGCCGGTTGCGGCGCTGCCCCTCGGCGAGGATCGCCAGCAGCTCGGGCGAGGACTGCGCGTGAACGAAGGCCTCGACCGAGGCCAGCCAGAGCCAGCGCATCTCGCCGAAGTCGCGGATCTTGCGGTCCCAGGTGTCGGCGTAGCGCTCCCCCGCCGTCTCCCCCCGGCCCGCGAGCCGACCTGAGCCCGCGGCCCACTCCTCCATCGCGGCGAAGAGGGCCTGGTTGAGCAGGGCCTCGCGGGAGCCGTAGTGGTAGCCGATCGCCGCCATGCTCACGCCCGAGGCCGTGGCGATGTCGCGCACGGTCGTGCGCAGGTAGCCCTTCACCTCCAGGCAGCGCCGGGCTCCGGCCAGCAGGTCCTCGCGATTTCCCATGCCGGGATCGTATCCGCGCCCCGATTTGGGCAAGCGCGCAATACAAGCGTATTGCGCGCTTGCCCAAACACTGGCAGGGTGAGCCCATCGGCACGATCCACGGGCCCACGGGAGGCAGGAACATGCGCCACGAGCTGACGATCGACGACCGGACCCTCTCCTACCTGGACTTCGGCGGACCCGGCCGGCCGCTCCTCGCCCTGCACGGCGGCATGTCCGAGGCCCGCGCCTTCACCGGCCTCGCCGCCGCCCTCGGCGACACCTGGCGCGTCGTCGCCCCCGACCAGCGCGGCCACGGCGACTCCGGCCGGGCCCCCCACTACCGCCGCGAGGGCTACGTCGCCGACGCCGTCGCCCTCCTCGACCACCTCGGGATCGACACCCCGCCACCGCTCCTCGGCTACTCCCTCGGCGGGCTCAACGCCTACCACCTGGCCGCCGCCCACCCCGACCGGTTCTCCGCGCTCATCGGCGTCGACGCCACCGTCGAGATCCGCATCCCCGACGGCCCGAACTGGTTCGACTTCCTGGAGGGCATGCCCCACACCGCCCCCACCCGCGAGGAGCTCCTCGCCGCCGCCGGACCGGCCGCGCCCTTCGTCGCCGACGGGCTGCGCCCCCTCCCGGACGGCACCGGCTGGCGCCTGGCGTACCACCCGCAGGACATGCTCGACTCCCTCCACGCCTGCGCCGGCGACCACTGGGACACCTGGCTCGCGAGCACCTGCCCCGCCCTGCTGGTCCACGGCACCGACAGCGCGGCGCTGACCCGGAGCGTCGCCGACGCGATGGTCTCCCGGCGCCCGAAGACCGCGTACGCACCCCTGACCGGCGACCACTTCGTGCCCTTCACGGACCCGGACGGCTTCCACCGGGCGGTCGGAACCTTCCTCGCCGCCCTCTGACCCCGCCCTCCGACCCCGCGCCTCCCCGCGCCACGGGGGTGCCCGGGGAACGCCGAAGGGGCGGCGGGCCGGTGGGCCCGCCGCCCCTTCGGGCGCACTGTGCGCGGGTGTTACTTGACGATCGTGATCCGGTTCGCCGCCGGCGGGGCGATCGGCGAGGACTCCGAGGAGTTCTTCGTCAGGTACGCGTTGAAGCAGTCCAGGTCGGACACGCCGACCAGCTTGTTCTTGTGCTCCTTCAGGACGGTGAAGCCGTCACCGCCGCCCGCGAGGAACTCGTTCATCGCGACCCGGTAGGTCTTCGCGGGGTCGAGCGGGACACCGTTCAGCTTCACCGAGTCCACGACGATGCGGTCCGCACCGGCCTTCGTCATGTCGAGGGTGTACGTGAAGCCCTTCGACACCTGGAGGATCTTCGGGCTCGTGCCGTTCACCGGCCCGCTGACCTGCTGCTGGAGCGCGGTGATCAGCTGCGCGCCGGTCAGGTCCACGACGTTCATCATGTTGTTGAACGGCTGGACCGTGAAGGACTCGCCGTAGGTCACCACGCCGTCGCCCTCGGCGCCCGAGGCCTTGTACGCGAGGTCCGAGCGGATGCCGCCCGGGTTCATCAGGGCCAGCTGCGCGCCGCCCTTGTCCGCCGGGGCCAGCGCCTCCAGCTGCGCGTCGGCGATCAGGTTGCCGAGCGGCTTCTCCGGCTCCGCGGAGCCGCGGCCCGCGATGTCGGCCGAGATGAAGCCCTGCGGACGGTTGGCGATCGGGGCCGCGAGGGCGTTCCAGCGGCCGATCAGCTCGGTCATGTCCGGCGCCTTGGGCTGGTCGCGGTGGACGACCTTGTTGACCGGCTTCGGCGAGGAGACCGGCGTACGGACGATGTCCTTGGTCTGCCGGTCGTAGGTGAGGGTGGTCTCGGTGAACAGGCGGCCGATGGAGGCGGCCGAGGTCACCGCGCGCGGGTTGCCCGCCGGGTCCGGGATGTTGCAGGCGTACGCCTGGTGCGTGTGGCCGGTGACCAGCGCGTCGACCTTGGCGTCGACGTTCTTGGCGATGTCCACGATCGCGCCCGAGATGCCGGCGCCGGCGCCCGGGGTGTCGCAGTCGTAGTTGTACGCGCCGTTCGCGGGCAGGCCGCCCTCGTGGATCAGCGCCACGATCGACTTCACGCCCTGCTTGTTCAGCTCGGCCGCGTACTTGTTGATCGTCTCGATCTCGTCGCCGAACTTCAGGCCCTTGACGCCCTCGGCGGTCACGACGTCCGGAGTGCCCTCCAGGGTGACGCCGATGAAACCGATCTTCACGTCCCCCTTCTTCCAGACGTAGGTCGGCGACATCATCGGACGCTTGGTCTTCTCGTCCGTGACGTTCGCGGCCAGGTACTGGAACTGGGCGCCCGTGAAGTCCTTGCCGTACTCGAAGCAGCCCTCGACCGGGTGGCAGCCGCCGTACGCCATGCGGCGCAGCTCGGTCTTGCCCTCGTCGAACTCGTGGTTGCCGACGCTGGAGACGTTCAGGCCCAGCTTGTTCAGCGCCTCGATGCTCGGCTCGTCGTGGAAGAGCCCGGACAGCATCGGGCTGCCGCCGATCATGTCGCCGGCGGCGGCGGTGACGGAGTACTCGTGGCCCTTGCGGGCCTCGCGCAGGCTGGTCGCGAGGTACTCGACACCACCCGCGGGTATGGCCTTGGTGGTGCCGTCGGCCTGACGCTCGGTCACGGTGCCGGAGGAGCCCTGCGGGGGCTCCAGGGTGCCGTGGAAGTCGTTGAACGACAGCATCTGCACGTCGACGGTCCGGCTCTTGGCCGCACCGCCACCACTCGCGGCACCGGCCGGCAGTGCGGCCGCGACCATGGCCCCGGCGCCGGCCGTGACGGCGAGGGCGGCGAGGGTCAACCGGCGGTTTCGGCGGTGCCGTTGTGGCGTCGCTGACATTTGGTCCCCTTTGTGGACAGCGATAAAGCGTGGGAGGTCCGCCGCAGCCTATGGTCAACGCGCGTAGCTCTACCAGGGGGTAGCGGGTATCGAGCTGGTTACGCGCAGAAGACGGACCGACCCCGCGCCCGCACCCCGCCCGCCGGCCGGGACGGGTCGTAGGCTCGTTCCATGACTGACGCAGCAGCGGCCCCGGAGCCGGGACGGCAGATCCACACCCTCGACGAGCTGACGGCCGAACAGGCCGCCGCCGTCCTCGACCTCATCGAGGACGCCGCCCGCACGGACGGCACCACCGCCGTGTCCGAGCAGGGCAGGCTCCAGCTGCGCGGCGGACCGCGCGAGGGCATCCGGCACTTCCTGCTCACCGACGACGGCCGCCTCGCCGCGTACGGGCAACTGGAGGACACCGACCCGGTGGAGGCCCCCGCGGCCGAACTCCTCGTGCACCCCGCCCTGCGCGGCCGCGGCCACGGGCGCGCCATGGGCATGGCCCTGCTGGCCGCCTCCGGCAAGCGGCTGCGCGTATGGGCCCACGGCGGCAAGTCCGCCGCCCGCCACCTCGCTCAGGTCCTCGGCCTGACCCTCTTCCGCGAGCTGCGCCAGCTGCGCCGGCCGCTCGCCGACGGCACCCCGCTGCCCGACCCGGTGCTCCCGCCGGGCGTGACCGTACGGACCTTCGTGCCCGGCGCCGACGACACGGCCTGGCTCGCGGCGAACGCGGCCGCCTTCGCCCACCACCCCGAACAGGGCTCGCTCACCCAGCGCGACCTCGACGACCGCGTCGCGCAGCCCTGGTTCGACCCGAAGGGCTTCTTCCTCGCCGAACGCGACGGGGAGCTCGTCGGCTTCCACTGGACGAAGGTCCACGCGGCCGAGCAGCTCGGCGAGGTCTACGTGGTCGGCGTCCGCCCCGGCGCCCAGGGCGGCGGCCTCGGCAAGGCCCTCACCGCGATCGGCCTGCAGCACCTGGCCGCCCAGGGCCTGCCGACCGCGATGCTCTACGTCGACGCCGACAACCCGGCGGCGCTCGCCGTCTACGAGGGCCTCGGCTTCGCCACCCACGAGGTCGACCTGATGTACCGCACGGAGAGCTGACGGAACTCACCGGCGACCGGATACGCGCAACGTCCGAGGCTCCTGCCGAGTGGCACCCCGGCAGGAGCCTCGGTTCGCGTACGTCGGTCCCGACTCTCCCGCAGCCTGTCCTCCCTGGTCCTGACCACCCGCAACCGTTCCGGCCACTGCGAGGTCCACCGGTGCGTCCCGTACACCGGCCGCAGCACCCACAGGGCGCCACCGCGCACGTCCGTGACGATGCCCTGCCGGTCGGCGTCCTCGTCGTGCACCAGATCCCCGACCCACGCCCGCCGTTTCTCCCCGCCGCTCATGCGCGCCCCTTCCGGTACAGCTCCGCCCACACGCGCTTCCCCCACGGCAGCGGATCGGCTCCCCAGCACCCGGCCGCAACCACGTGGGCGCCACACGACGGAGGGATTCCAGCGTCTTGACGGCTCCGGCCGCGTCCCCGAGGTCCGTGTGCGCGCGAGCCACGTCCAGCAACAGCCAGGTGCGCCACGACGGCGGGGTGTCCTTGCCGAGCCGCATGCCCTTGGCGAGGTTCAGGGCTTCCTCGGGACGGCCGTACTGGACGGCCAGCCGCACGCGTTCGATGCGTACCGACGACGGACTGAACACGCTGACCATCCGGCTGTCGCTTCCCGCGGGCAGCTTCGCGACACGGGCCGCCTCGGCCTCGGCACCCTCCATGAGCCGGGCGGCCCGGTCGTAGTCGCCGCTCCGAGCGGCTGACGTGGCGGCACTCATCGTCAACCCGCCCCACACCTTCAAGCCGTCGGCGGTGCCGGTGTGCCCACCGTCCTCGACCGTCGCGGCGGCGTGCAGAGCCACGTGCAGCGCGTCCTGGAGCCGCCCCTGCCGCTGATAGGTCCATGCCACCGAGTTCACGATCATGGCTGGGAGCAGCGGATCGGCGGACTGCCCGGCGGCGTCCGTCGCGCGTTCCAGGGCCGTCAGGGCAAGGTCCGTCTTGCCCATGCGCACCGCGACGTGCCCGGCCAACTGGAGCGCCTTGGCCAGGGCCGCGTACCCGGCGGCGCGACGAAGCGCGGCCCGTCACTCTCGCCGGCGGTCACGGCCGGCGGGTCTCCCAGGAGGGTGGTCAGCTCGACCCCGAGACCGTTCGCCAGCGCGTGCAGCGTGGGCAGCCGCGCCGAGTGCTTCCGACGCTGTTCGAGCTGGCGGATCACGTCCACCGAAACGCCGGAGCGCTCGGCGAGCTCTTCCTGAGTGAGCGAGGCCAACCGACGCAGGCGCCGAAGGCTCTGCCCAAGATCTTGAGTAGCCACGCCGCCAAGCTACCCACCCACCCCCTGAAGGGACCCGCACCGGTCGCGAGCAGACTCACACATGCCCCGATCCCCTGTTCAATTCCGGCCCCGTGTGTCCCGCCCGGGGAAACCCCCGCACCGGGCCGCCACCGGATCCGCGCCCCCCGGGAAGGACTCGTGCGCCAGCCTGAGCCGGGATGCCATGCGTAATTCACCGGGCATTCAGACGCGCTTGCGACTCTCCCCCAATGCAGCCCCGACTCCGACTGACGGCCGACGCTTCCGACGCGCCTGTCCTGCCCCGTGCGCGGAACAATGGAGTCATGAGCCACCAGCCCAGCGCAGGCCCCACCGAGGTCCCCGCCCAGCACCCGTCTCAGAAGCCCGCCGCAGCCTCCGGCGCCACCGGCAAACCCGGGGGGAAGACCGCGGGCAGGAGTACGGACGGCAGCGGCACCCACGCCCGCATAGGCTCCATCGCGGCGCACCGCCTGCACGGCCTCGATCCCGACCTCGACGGCGACCTGGACGCCTACGAGGACAAGGACGGCGGCGAGCTGCCCCCGGACCGCTTCCTCGACCGGGAACGCAGCTGGCTCGCGTTCAACGAGCGCGTCCTGGAGCTGGCCGAGGACCCGACGACCCCGCTGCTGGAGCGCGCCAACTTCCTGGCGATCTTCGCGAGCAACCTCGACGAGTTCTTCATGGTGCGCGTCGCCGGCCTCAAACGGCGCATCGCGACGGGCGTCGCCACCCGTTCGGCCTCGGGCCTGCAGCCCCGCGAGGTGCTGGACCTCATCTGGACCCGCTCGCGCGAGCTCATGGCCCGCCACGCCGCCTGCTTCCAGCAGGACGTCTCCCCGGCCCTCGCCGAGGAGGGCATCCACCTGATCCGCTGGCCCGACCTCACCGAGAAGGAGCAGGCCCGCCTCTTCACCCTGTTCCGCAACCAGATCTTCCCGGTGCTGACCCCGCTGGCCGTGGACCCCGCGCACCCCTTCCCGTACATCTCCGGCCTCTCCCTCAACCTGGCCGTCGTCGTGCGCAACCCCGTCAGCGGCCACCGCCACTTCGCCCGGGTCAAGGTCCCGCCGCTGCTCTCCCGCTTCCTGGAGGCCTCCCCGCAGCGCTACGTCCCGCTGGAGGACGTCATCGCCGCGCACCTGGAGGAGCTGTTCCCCGGCATGGAGGTGCTCGCGCACCACATGTTCCGCGTGACCCGCAACGAGGACCTGGAGGTCGAGGAGGACGACGCCGAGAACCTCCTCCAGGCCCTGGAGAAGGAGCTCATGCGGCGCCGCTTCGGCCCGCCCGTGCGCCTGGAGGTCGAGGAGTCCATCGACCCGGGCGTCCTGGACCTGCTCGTGCAGGAGCTGAACGTCAACGCCTCCGAGGTCTACCCGCTGCCCGGTCCCCTGGACCTGACGGCCCTCTTCGGAACGGCCTCCCTGGACCGGCCCGAGCTGAAGTACCCCAAGTTCGTCGCCGGCACCCACCGCGACCTCGCCGAGGTCGAGTCCGCGCACGCCCCCGACATATTCGCCGCCCTCCGTGAGCGCGACGTCCTGCTGCACCACCCGTACGACTCCTTCTCCACCTCGGTGCAGGCCTTCCTGGAACAGGCCGCCGCCGACCCGGACGTCCTCGCGATCAAGCAGACCCTGTACCGCACCTCCGGCGACTCCCCGATCGTCGACGCCCTGATCGACGCCGCCGAGTCCGGCAAGCAGGTCCTGGTGCTCGTCGAGATCAAGGCCCGCTTCGACGAGCAGGCCAACATCAAATGGGCGCGCAAGCTGGAGGAGTCCGGCTGCCACGTCGTCTACGGCCTCGTCGGTCTCAAGACCCACTGCAAGCTGTCGCTCGTCGTCCGCCAGGAAGGCGACCAGCTGCGCCGCTACGCCCACGTCGGCACCGGCAACTACCACCCCAAGACCGCCCGGCTCTACGAGGACCTCGGCCTGCTCACCGCCGACCCGCAGGTCGGCGCCGACCTCTCCGACCTCTTCAACCGGCTGTCCGGCTACTCCCGCCGCGAGACCTACCGCCGTCTGCTGGTGGCCCCGCGCTCGCTGCGCGACGGGCTGATCGCCCGCATCGACAAGGAGGCCGCCCACCACCGGGCGGGCCGCCCCGCGTCCGTGCGCCTGAAGATGAACTCGATCGTCGACGAGGCCCTGATCGACGCGCTCTACCGGGCCTCCCAGGCCGGCGTGCCCGTCGACATCTGGGTCCGCGGCATCTGCGCGGTCCGCCCCGGCGTCCCCGGGCTCTCCGAGAACGTCCGGGTCCGCTCGATCCTCGGCCGCTTCCTCGAACACTCCCGGGTCTTCGCCTTCGGCAACGGCGGCGAGCCCGAGGTGTGGATCGGCAGCGCCGACATGATGCACCGCAACCTCGACCGCCGTATCGAGGCACTGGTCAGGGTCTCCGACCCGGCCCACCGCGCGGCACTGGACCGGCTGCTGGAAACCGGGATGTCGGACACCACCTCCTCCTGGCACCTCGGCCCGGACGGCGAATGGACCCGGCACAGCACGGACGCGGAAGGCCAGCCGCTGCGGCACGTACAGGAGATGCTCATAGACGCCCGGAGGCGCCGGCGTGGCTCAGCCAAACCTTGACCCGACGGCCGCCGACGCGGGGGACGTGCTCGGCACGTACCTCCGCGCCCAGGCCACCGCGTTCCTGCGCGCCCTGCGCCTGCACGAGGAGGGAGGGGGAACGGGCGCCGACGGCGGTGCGGCCGGCGGCGCCGCACGCACCCTGCGCGGCGCCGCGCGCCGCATCAGCGGGTCCCTGGCCACCTTCCGCGGGGTGACCGAGTCCGCGTGGGCCGACCGGCTGCGCACCGAGCTGGTGTGGCTCTCCTCGACGCTGGCAGACGAGCACGCGTACGCCGCCCGCCTGACCCGGCTCATGGACGCCCTGCACCGGCTGTCCGGCTCCCCGGAGGTCCCGGCCCCGCGCGGCACCGCCGGGGCGCTGACGGTCGGCTCGGCCCGGGCCGGGGCGCTGCTGGAGCGCCAGCTCACCCTGGCCCGGACCCGGGCCCACTCGGCCACGCTGCAGGCGCTCGGCTCGTCGCGCTTCCACGCGGTGGCCGACGCCGTCGCGGTACTGGCCTCGGAGGTCCCGCTGGACTCCGTCGCCGCCCGCGGCCGGGTCGCGGACGTCCTGGTGCCCCTGGCGGGCATGGCCGAAACCCGACTGTCGGCGGCGGTCGCCGCACTGCCCCCGATCGGCGGCCGCGAGACGGCGCCGAGCCCCTACGACGCCGACCACGACGCCCACTGGCACGAGGTGCGCCGCCTGCTGCGGGTCCACCGGTACGCGCGCGAGGCCCTCGGCGAGGACGTGTCCCGGCCCGCGGCCGCCGGTGAGGCCCTCGACCGCCACCGCGACGCCGCCGAGGCCGCGGCCGCCTCCGCCACGGCCGCCCGTACCCCCCGCATCGCCCCGGCCACGGCGTACGCCCTCGGCGTCCTGCACGCCGACCAGCGCCACGAGGTCGAGGCGGCACGGCTCGACTTCCACCGCGTCTGGCTCCGGGAGCCCGCGGTCACACCGCGATAACGACGGGATAACGGATGATGACACCTGTGTGCAGCCCGCTCGGAACGCACCGGGTCGTCCGCCACGGTTCACCGTCCGTTCACTCGGGCCGGTCGGCTGCTTCACCTGTTCTGCCTAATTTCAGTCGTGCACGGAAGAGAGCCGCTCGCGGAGCGGCTCCCCGCGCACCCGACGTAGTCCTCTTCGCACGCCGCCCCGAATCAGAAAGCGGCCGGCGGCTTCTGGAAGGAACACCCGAAAGTGAAGCTTCAGCGCAAGAGCATGCTTCGTGCCTCCGCCCTCGGGGCGCTCGTCGTGTCCGGCGCCCTGGTCCTCACGGCGTGCGGCTCGGACGACAACAGCAAGACCGGCGACGGCACCACGAAGCCCTCCGCCGCCGCCGCGGGCGACATCAAGTGCGACGGCGCCAAGGGCAAGCTGCTCGCCTCCGGCTCCTCCGCGCAGAAGAACGCGGTCGACCTGTGGGTGAAGAACTACATGGCCGCCTGCTCCGGCGTCGAGGTGAACTACAAGTCCTCCTCCTCCGGTGAGGGCATCGTCGCCTTCAACCAGGGCACCGTCGGCTTCGCCGGCTCCGACTCGGCGCTGAAGCCGGAGCAGGTCGAGGAGTCGAAGAAGATCTGCACCGGCGGCCAGGGCATCGACCTGCCCATGGTCGGCGGCCCGATCGCCCTCGGCTTCAACATCGCCGGCGTGGACAAGCTCAACCTGGACGCCCCCACGATCGCCAACATCTTCAACGACAAGATCAAGAAGTGGGACGACGAGGCGATCAAGAAGCTGAACCCCGGCGTCACGCTCCCCTCCACCGCGATCCAGCACTTCCACCGCTCCGAGGACTCGGGCACCACCGAGAACCTGGGCAAGTACCTCAAGGCCACCGCCGGTGACGCGTGGCCGCACGAGGCCGCGAAGAAGTGGCCCGCCCCGGGCGGCCTCGGCGCCTCCGGCTCCTCCGGCGTCGCGACCCAGGTCAAGCAGGTCGACGGCTCCATCGGCTACTTCGAGCTCTCGTACGCCACCTCGCAGAACATCAAGACGGTCGACCTGAACACGGGCGCCGCCGCCCCGGTCAAGGCCACCGGCGAGAACGCCTCCAAGGCCATCGCCGCCGCCAAGATCGCCGGCACCGGTTCCGACCTGGCCCTGAAGCTCGACTACACCACCAAGGCCGAGGGCGCGTACCCGATCGTCCTGGTCACCTACGAGGTCGTCTGCGACAAGGGCAACAAGCCCGAGACCCTGCCGACCGTGAAGTCCTTCCTGAACTACACCGCGTCCGACGCCGGCCAGAAGATCCTCCTGGAGAACGGCTACGCGCCGATCCCGGCCGAGATCAACGCCAAGGTCCGCGAGGTCGTCAACTCGCTGGGCTAGTCACGAACCCCGAGGTGCCGGCCACCCCCGTCCGGGACGCCGGCACCCCGGGACCCTCCCCCTCCACCCGGGGGGACATCCGGTGCACCGCCGCCAGGGGGCTCGCCCCCCACACAGACCGGAAAGACCATGGCTTCCACCACACCCACCCAGACAGTCACGCCTGCGCCTGTCTCCGCGAGCGGAAGGTCCACCGGCCGCGCCGGTGACAAGATCTTCGCCGGGCTCTCCAAGGGCTCCGGCATCCTGCTCCTGGTGATCATGGCGTCGATCGCCGTCTTCCTCACCTACCGGGCCTCGATCGCCCTGTCGAAGAACGAGGGCAACTTCCTCACCACCTTCGACTGGAACGCGTCGGCCAACCCCCCTGTCTTCGGCATAGCCGTCCTCCTCTTCGGCACCGTCGTCAGCTCGATCATCGCGATGGCCATCGCGGTCCCGATCGCCGTCGGCATCGCCCTCTTCATCTCGCACTACGCGCCGCGCAAGCTGGCCGCACCGCTCGCCTACGTCGTCGACCTGCTCGCCGCCGTGCCGTCGATCATCTACGGCATCTGGGGCGCGCTCTTCCTCGTGCCGCAGCTGAACGGGCTGAACCTCTGGCTCGACGAGTACATGGGCTGGACGTACGTCTTCGACAAGACGCAGGTCAGCGTCGCCCGCTCGCTCTTCACCGTCGGCATCCTGCTCGCGATCATGATCCTGCCGATCGTGACCAGCGTCAGCCGCGAGGTCTTCCTCCAGGTCCCGCGCATGAACGAGGAAGCCGCCCTGGCCCTCGGCGCGACCCGCTGGGAGGTCATCCGCATGTCGGTACTGCCCTTCGGCCGCTCCGGCGTCATCTCCGCCTCGATGCTCGGCCTCGGCCGCGCCCTCGGCGAGACCATGGCCGTCGCGACCGTCCTCTCCCCGAGCTTCCTCATCTCGCTGCACATCCTCGACCCGGGCGGCGGCACCTTCGCGCAGAACATCGCCGCGAAGTTCGACGAGGCCAACGAGTTCGGCCGGGACGCGCTGATCGCCTCCGGCCTGGTCCTCTTCCTGCTCACCCTGCTGGTCAACGGCGCAGCCCGCCTGATCATCGCTCGTCGCAAGGAATTCTCGGGGGCGAACGCCTGATGAGCCACGCACTCCAGGACCAGCGGCCCACCCGGGCCCCCAGGTCCACCGCATCCTCCGGCCTCACCCGGGGCGGCCTGCCCCGCTGGGCCCCCGCCGGCATCGCGGCCCTCTCCCTCGCCCTCGGCGTGGGCACCGGCCTCGCCCTCGGCCTCCAGAGCAAGGTCCAGTGGGGCCTGATCGCGGCACTGCTGTTCGTCGCCGTCACCTACACCGCCAGCGCGGTAGTCGAGAACCGCCGCCAGGCCAAGGACCGCGTCGCGACCTCCGTCGTGTGGGTCTGCTTCGTCCTCGCGGTCATCCCGCTGCTCTCGCTGATGTGGACCACCCTCAGCCGCGGCCTGGAAGTCCTCGACGGCGACTTCCTGAGCCACTCCATGAACGGCGTGACCAGCTTCGAGGAGGGCGGCGGCGTCTACCACGCACTGCTCGGCACCCTGGAGCAGGTCGCCCTGGCCACGCTGATCGCGGCCCCCATCGGCCTGCTGACCGCCGTCTACCTGGTCGAGTACGGCAAGGGCCGCCTCGCCAAGGCCGTGACCTTCTTCGTGGACGTCATGACCGGCATCCCCTCCATCGTCGCGGGCCTGTTCATCCTGACGACGTGGAACCTGATGCTCGGCTTCGGCCCCTCCGGCTTCGCCGGCGCGATGGCCCTGTCGATCCTGATGATGCCCGTCGTGGTGCGCTCCACCGAGGAGATGCTCAAGCTCGTCCCCAACGAGCTGCGCGAGGCCGCCCTGGCCCTCGGCGTGCCGAAGTGGCGCGTGATCCTCAAGGTCGTGCTCCCCACCGCCATCGGCGGCATCTCCACCGGCCTGATGCTGGCCGTCGCCCGCATCGCCGGCGAGACCGCCCCGATCATGCTGCTGGTCTTCGGCTCCCAGATGATCAACGGCAACCCCTTCGAAGGCGCCCAGTCCTCGCTCCCCCTCTACATCTGGGAGCAGTACAAGGTCGGCAGTGAAGCCTCCTACGACCGGGCCTGGGCCGCAGCGCTCGTCCTGATCGCCTTCGTCATGATCCTCAACCTGGTGGCCCGCGGCATCGCCCGCTGGAAGGCCCCGAAGACCGGTCGCTGACGCGACTGTATGAAAGCGAAGTGACCCCCATGGCGAAGCGAATCGACGTCAGCGGACTGTCCGCCTTCTACGGCACCCACAAGGCCATCGACGACATCTCGATGACCGTGGAACCCCGCTCCGTGACCGCCTTCATCGGCCCCTCCGGCTGCGGCAAGTCCACCTTCCTGCGCACCCTGAACCGCATGCACGAGGTCACCCCCGGCGGCCGCGTCGAGGGCAAGGTGCTGCTGGACGACGAGAACCTCTACGGCGCCGGCGTCGACCCGGTCGCGGTGCGCCGCACCGTCGGCATGGTCTTCCAGCGCCCGAACCCCTTCCCCACCATGTCGATCTTCGACAACGTGGCGGCGGGCCTGCGCCTGAACGGCAACGTCAAGAAGTCCGAGCTCGGCGACATCGTGGAGCGCTCCCTCAAGGGAGCCAACCTCTGGAACGAGGTCAAGGACCGCCTGAACAAGCCGGGCTCCGGCCTCTCCGGCGGCCAGCAGCAGCGCCTGTGCATCGCCCGCGCCATCGCGGTCGAGCCCGAGGTCCTGCTGATGGACGAGCCCTGCTCCGCCCTGGACCCGATCTCCACCCTGGCGATCGAGGACCTGATCGGCGAGCTGAAGGAGCGCTTCACGATCGTCATCGTGACGCACAACATGCAGCAGGCGGCCCGCGTCTCCGACCGCACCGCCTTCTTCAACCTGGCGGCCGTCGGTCAGCCCGGCAAGCTCATAGAGATCGACGACACGGACCGGATCTTCTCCAACCCCTCCGTGCAGGCGACCGAGGACTACATCTCCGGCCGCTTCGGCTAAAGAGATGTGCGAGACGTCCCCGGTGCTGCATGGCGGTGCCACCGCGGGACGGAAGAAAGAAAAGAGGGCCGGCTCCCCCTGGGTGGGGGGAGCCGGCCCGCTTTCGTACACCCGCGCCGCGGGCTTGGTCAGCCGAAGGCCAGGTGCACGACCCAGAAGCTGAGCGCCGCGACCAGCGCAGCGGCCGGCATCGTGATACTGCATCGCCCGGGGGATGACCCCCGGAACCCCCAGCAGGGAGCGGCAGCACCGTCAGCCGAAGGCCAGGTGCACGACCCAGAAGCTGAGCGCCGCGACCAGCGCAGCCGCCGGCATCGTGATACTGCATCGCCCGGGGGATGACCCCCGGAACCCCCAGCAGGGAGCGGCAGCACCGTCAGCCGAAGGCCAGGTGCACGACCCAGAAGCTGAGCGCCGCGACCAGCGCAGCCGCCGGCATCGTGATGAACCAGCCCAGGATGATGTTCTTGGCGACGCCCCAGCGGACCGCGTTGACCCGCTTCGTCGCGCCCACGCCCATGATCGCCGAGGTGATCACATGGGTGGTGGAGATCGGCGCGTGGAAGATGAACGCCGAGCCGAACATGATCGAGGCGCCGGTGGTCTCCGCCGCGAAGCCCTGCGGCGGGTCCAGCTCGATGATCTTGCGGCCGAGGGTGCGCATGATGCGCCAGCCGCCCGCGTACGTACCCAGCGACAGCATCACGGCACAGGCGATCTTGACCCAGACCGGGATCGCGTCACCCGCGGCCTGGACGTCGGCGATGACCAGCGCCATCACCACGATGCCCATCGTCTTCTGCGCGTCCTGCAGACCGTGTCCGAGCGCCATGGCGGCGGCCGACACCGTCTGCGCGATGCGGAAGCCGCGCTTGGCCTTGTGCGGGTTGGTACGGCGGAACATCCACAGGATGACCACCATCACCAGGTAGCCGGCGAGGAGGCCGACCACGGGCGAGACGAACATCGGGATGACGACCTTGTCGACCACGCCCGACCAGATCACCTCGGTCCCGCCGGCCAGCGCCGCGCCCACCATGCCGCCGAAGAGGGCGTGCGAGGAGGACGACGGGAGACCGAAGTACCAGGTGATCAGGTTCCAGACGATCGCGCCGATCAGCGCCGCGAAGAGGATCCACATCCCCGTACTGCCGTGCGGCGTCTCGATCAGGCCTTCACTGACCGTCTTGGCCACGCCGCTGCCCAGGAAGGCACCGGCGAGGTTCATCACCGCGGCCATCGCGAGGGCGGCGCGCGGGGTCAGCGCACGCGTCGAGACCGAGGTCGCGATCGCGTTCGCCGAGTCGTGGAAACCGTTCGTGTACGTGAAACCGAGCGCGACACCGATGGTCACGACCAGAGCGAAGGTGTCCACGAGGTTCAGGACTCCTTGACCGCGATGGTCTCCACCGTGTTCGCGACGTGCTCGAACGCGTCGGCCGCCTCTTCGAGCACGTCGACGATCTGCTTGAGCTTCAGCACCTCGATGGCGTCGTACTTGCCGTTGAAGAGGTGCGCGAGCAGCTTGCGGTGGATCTGGTCCGCCTGGTTCTCCAGCCGGTTGACCTCGATCCAGTACTCGGTGAGGTTGTCCATCGTCCGCAGGTGCGGCATGGCCTCGGCGGTCAGCTCGGCCGCCCGCGCCAGGACCTCGATCTGCTGCTCGACGCCCTTGGGGAGCTCTTCGACGTTGTAGAGGACGACCAGGTCGACGGCCTCCTCCATGAAGTCCATGATGTCGTCGAGCGACGACGCCAGGGAGTAGATGTCCTCGCGGTCGAACGGCGTGATGAACGAGGAGTTCAGCTGGTGGAAGATCGCGTGGGTCGCGTCGTCCCCCGCGTGCTCCGCCGCCCGCATCCGTTCCGCGATCTCGGCCCGGGCGGAGGTGTCCGCTCCGAGCAGTTCCATCAGGAGCTTGGAGCCCGTGACGATGTTGTCCGCGGATGCGGCGAACATGTCGTAGAAGCTCGTCTCCCTGGGGGTCAGACGAAATCGCACGTGAGGTCCTCGGGGTGCATCGGGTTCGGTCAGGCTGATGCTAGGCGCATCCCCCGGCCACGGCTAACCGGCCGTTCCCCAGTGTCCTCCATCAGGCAGAGTGAGGACCACGGGCCCCTGCCCCTCGGGCACGAGCCCGGTACCCTATACCCATGAGGGGTATCCAGCCCCCTCGTTCCGGACCACGGGAGGACCTATGACGACCATCGAGGCCGAGGGCTCCGGAGCCGCATCCGGCACGGCGGCCACCCCGGACACCTCCCACGCCACCGGGACCGACGCCGGGGCGGGGGCCGTCCACGGCTACCACCACCAGAAGGACGAGCACCTCAAGCGGCTGCGCCGGATCGAGGGGCAGATCCGCGGTCTCCAGCGCCTCGTCGACGAGGACGTCTACTGCATCGACATACTCACCCAGGTCTCGGCGAGCACGAAGGCACTGCAGTCCTTCGCGCTCCAGCTGCTGGAGGAGCACCTGCGGCACTGCGTCGCGGACGCCGCGGTCAAGGGCGGCGCCGAGATCGACGCCAAGGTCGAGGAGGCCACCAAGGCCATCGCGCGCCTCCTGCGCACCTGACGGCCCGGAAGCGCGCCGGCCGCCCCGGCGGCCCGCGGAGTCCTCAGCCGGACCAGATTCCCATCAGCACCTCGTCGATCCGGTCCTGGCTGAGCCGCTCCTCCGCCGCCGCGGAAGCGGCGATGATCAGCTCACCGCACAGTTCGATCTCGGCGAGTGCCACGTGGTCCTGCACCGTCGTACCGCCTGCGGGAGTCACGCGTGTCACCTCAATCTGCCACCGGCCACCGGCCGTCGTCGGTCGCGCCGCACCACCTGCCGGCGCCCGGCTCCTCAGCGTAGGGAGAGCGCCCCTCGCCCCGCATGACACGGATGGACCATTTCCGGATACCCGGCCATGGCCCGATCGCGCCGCCCTTCCCCGGCCCGCACGGCTAGTCGGCGATCTTCCCGGCGTAAATGTCCCTGCTCGCGGGGAGAACGACCGTCACCGGCGTCCCGAACCCGTACAGCAGCGTGGTCGACGAGACATCGATCACGCCATTGTTGACCCAGGTGAACCGGTGCCGGACCTTCCGCAGCCGCCCCTCCTCGTCCAGGTAGGCGTCGAAGGGCACCGTGTCCTTGCTGAACCCTTTCGCCGCCGCGGCGAGCGCTACCCGCAGCTCCGCCGAGGCGGCCTTCGCGGCCCGCCCGATGTCCGTCGTGCCCCGGTAGTGCCGCACCTTGGTGCCCGCCACGTCGGTCTCCCCCACGTACGTCACCTCCTGCGCGCCGCGCAGCAGCTCCGCCGCGACCAGCGGGTCGGTCGCCCCGCCCGTGACGAGGTTCCCGTCGGCGAGGGTCGTGGTGTCGATGCGCACCCACTTGTCGGCCGGGACGCCCGCCCCGCGGTTCTTCATGTAGAGCGCGCCCGGCACGAGCAGCTCGGTGATGGGCCGGTGCTCGTCCTCGCCCTTCACGTCCGCCGGGAGCATCACCAGGAGCTGCCCCATCCGCTTCCTGAAGTCGACGCCGCCCTCGCCGCGGATCGTGACCCGGGTCCCGCCCGTGGCCATCTCCATGGCCGTACGGGCCCGCGCGCTACCCGCCCCGGCCAGCGCGTCGGCGGCCCCGCGGACCACCGCCGCCGCGTCCGCCGCGCCCGCCGCGGACGCCGCCGCCCGGTCGTCGCTCCCGCCGTCGCCCGCGCATCCGCTCAGCGCCGTGACCGCGAGCGCGAGGCCGGCGGCGAGCGCCGCCTCACCCGCCCGCCCGAGCGGCCGCCTCTGCCGGTGACCCACCATCGCCTGCCAACCCCCAACGCATGACCGCTGCTTGCCCGAGGCCCCCACCCGCTCCGTTTAACGAGGTCCCGGGTTTCCCGTCACGGGGGCGCGGCCTCCCGGCGCGCCGCCCGCGCGGGTACCGTGGACCCGTGGAACCGCACACCGACGCGACCCAGGTCGCTCCGCTTGCCTCCGTGCCGCGGCCGCCCTCGCCGCCGCAGCCCGCCCACATCCCGTCCACCGCGGAACGCGGATCCTTCTGTCTGGCCGTCTGCTCCTGCGGCTGGAAGGGACCCGCACGCCGCTCCCGCGACCTGGCCCGCAAGGACGCCGCCCGCCACCAGTCCGAGCAGTGACCCGGGGGGCCCGGCCCACCGGCCGGGCGGACCGGCCCCGGGTGGCGTCCGCAGGGGTGTCTCGCCCGTTCGGACGGCCCGGCTGGCAGGGGGGCGCGCCAGCGGATGCCCTTGACTCATGCCAGGATCCGCAGCCCGTCTCACGGTCCTCCTCTGGGCCCTGCTCATCGCGTTCGCCCCGGCCGCCGCGGCCTGGGCCGGGCCCGTGGGCTCGGCGGACGGCCCGGCCGACGTGGCGCTGGCCATCGGCCTGACGTCCGCCGCCGCCGGGGCGACCGGCTGGTGGCTGCGCTCCCGCCACCGCCGCACAGGCGACACCGACGCGGGCGACCGCTGATGCCGCGGCCGCGCCCGCGGGCCGTCCGGCTGTGCTTCGGGGCGGCCGGGCTGTGCCTGCTGACGGCCGTCCTGCTCACCCTCTGGAACGCCTACGCGCCGCACTGAACCACCTACGGGGGCGGGGCGGGGGAGGGAGGGCACACGGGGCCGGGCCGGGGCCGCCGTCCGCGGCCTCCCGGGGGCCGTCAGGCGGCGAGGTCCTTGTCGTGCGCGGCCAGCCCGGCCGGCGGGGTCTGCGGCTGCGCGAGGCCGACGGGCCGGGCGAGGGCCCGCCCCCGGGCCCGTACGAGCCGGCCCGCGCGCGGGGAACGGGCGACCGCCCGGACCACGGGGGTCAGCAGCGCCATCGCGAGGGGCGCGAGGAGGAGGACCACCGCGGTGCCGAGGGCCAGGCCGCCGATCACGTCGGTCGGGTAGTTGACGCCCATGTAGACGCGGCAGAGGCCCTGGAGGAGGGCGAGCCCGATCCCCACGAGGCCCGCCTTGCGGCTCACGACGAACAGGCCCGCTCCCAGGGCCATCGCGAGGGTGGTGTGCCCGCTGACGAAGGAGAACTCCGCGTTCCCGAGCCCGGGCACGAATCCCGGGTCGAGCACCTGCAGTCCGTCGTGCTGGACGAACGGCCGCGGCCTGCCGACGAATTCCCGCAGGGGGACGTTCACCAGCAGCGCGAGCCCGGCGGCCAGGGGAGCCCAGACGAGCGCGGTGAACGACTCGACGGCGTCGGGCTCGTCCTGTCTGCGCGCACCGCGCCAGCACCACAGGACCAGGAGCACCAGGGCCAGCAGGATTCCGTACTCACCGGCCAGGCCGACGGCGGTGTCCACCCACTGCGGGGCCTGCCGCGCGGCTCCGTTGACCTCGTACAGCAGGCCGACGTCCACGTTCGGCCCACCCGTTGCGAGTCCAGCCATGGTGCGGCCCCTTGCCCTTGCCGTCGTTCCCCTGCCGGCGCACGCCTGTGTGCGCCTCTCGGACCCCCACTTGATCAGCTTCCGCGTTCATGGAACGCCCGTTCCGCGGTGCGGGTTCCACTCTCCACCGAATGATCACTGCAACGTTATCGAAGAGTGACTCGTCGTCGCAGCTCAGGGCCTTTGCCTCACAGGGAGTTACGAAGGCGTCCGACCTGCCCCGGAACGCTCCGGAAGCGCCTCCGCCCCATCCCTGGTCACGCGTGTCGCCCCGAAGTAGTCAGGTGTGTCGATCTTGTCGAAGCGGATGACCGCACCGGTGTACGGGGCGTTGATCATGTATCCGCCGCCGACGTACAGCCCGACGTGCCGGATTTCCCGGGAGTTCGTCAAATCATCGGAGAAGAAGACCAGATCACCGGGGAGCAGCTCGTCCCGCGACGGGTGCGAGCCCGCGTTGTACTGGTCGTTGGCCACGCGCGGCAGCGTGATCCCCACCGTCTCGTACGCGGCCTTGGTCAGTCCGGAGCAGTCGAACCGCCCGTCCTGGTCGGGCGTCCCGTTCCCGCCCCACAGGTAGGGCGTGCCCAGCTGCTTCTGCGCGAAGTAGATCGCCCCGGCCGCCTGTTGCGAGGGCGCCACCCGGCCGACCGGCCGCGCGAAGCTCTTCGCCAACGTCGTGATCGTCTTCACGTACCCCTGGGTCTCCTTGTACGGCGGCACCCCCCCGTACCTGATGACCGCGTAGGCACCCGCGTTGTAGGCGGCCAGCATGTTCGACGTCGCGTCACCGGGCACGCTCGCCACGTCCTTGGCCAGCTCGCAGTCGTACGAAGCCGCCGACGGGATGGCGTCGTTCGGGTCCCAGATGTCGCGGTCACCGTCCCGGTCCCCGTCGATGCCGTGCCCCGCCCACGTCCCCGGGATGAACTGCGCGATGCCGCGCGCGTCCGCCGGACTGACCGCGCTGGGGTTCCAGCCGCTCTCCGAGTACAGCTGCGCCGCGAGCAGCGCCGGGTTGATCGCGGGACAGAGGTTGCCCCACTTCTCCACCAGCGCCTGGTACTTCGCGGGCACGGCACCCTTCACCAGCGCCACGCGGCCGCCCGCCCCCGACCCGGCCCCCACGAGGCCGGCCGCCGCCGAGTACGTCCCCACGACGAGGAGCATGACGAAGGTCAGGCACAACCCGATCCCGATACCGCCGGCCATCCAGAATCTGCGCACCCGTCAACCCTCCCCCATCCCGGTCACTTGGACGTGCGATTCCGCCGTGTCGCATGTCCTACTACCCCACTTGGAAGCCGGAACAGGCAACTCCGGCCCGTCCCGCGCACCTCACGGCGGACCGCGGGGCGCGGCACACGGGGCTCGTGACCCCGGTGGAGCCATCCTCGGCGGGACGCGGGACCGCCGTCCAGTCCCCGGCCCCGGCGGACGGGCGCACGGCCCGCGCGCACCCCGCCGACGCCGCCCCGCACACGGAGCCGGGGAGCAGGGGAAGCCGGGGAAGCCGGGGAAGCCGGGGAAGCCGGGGAGCAGGGGAGCCAGGGAGCAGGGACGTCGGCAAGCAGGCGGGCCTGCGCCCTACCGGGGCGCGACGTACAGGCTCTGCGCGCTCCGCCCGATCGGGCCCTTCTCGTCGTGGAGCCGGGCGTCCGCCAGGCCGATCCCGGCCGCGTCCACATGCGTACGGGCCTCCACGCAGGCCCACTCGCCCACCGGATGCCGGTGCAGATGGACCGTCAGGTCGCCGTTGACGAACACGTAGCGCCCGAAGTCCATCACGGCGCTGATCCCGTTCCCCGAGTCGGCGGCGATCAGCACCCGGTCCAGCGGCCTGGTCACCTCCCCCGCGATCAGCGGCACCTTCATCCGCATCCAGCAGGTGCCCGGCCCCCGCTCCACGAACGCGCCCTCCGTGAACCGGGTCTCCATCGCCGAGTGGTAGCCCGTCTCCCACGGCACCGGGAAGAACGGCGTCACCCCCACCTCCCCGGGCGGCGGCAGCTCCGGCCCGCCCACCACCGCGGGCACCGACTCCTCCGCCACCCGGATCCGCAGCGCCCGCGCCAGCATCACGGGCGCGGCGCCGCCCGCCGGGGCGAGCGCCGCCTCGACGACCTCGGTACCGCGCCCCGCCCGCAGCACCGAGGTGGTGACCTCCAGCTCCCCGATCGGCACCGGCCGCAGGATGTCGTACGTGATCCGGGCGATCCGCATGTCCCCGCGCGCCCCCGGCCGCTCCTCGATCGCCCGGCCGAGCAGCGCGGCCGGCGGCCCGGCGTGCTGCGAGCCCGGGTCCCACGGCCCGCGCGTGCACTCCGTGGCCAGGAACCGCCCGGCACCGACCCGCTCGAAGAAGCCCTCGTACCCGTCGTGACCCTCGTACCCCTCGGCAGCGCCCATACCGCAACGCTACCGAGTGGTAACCACGGCCACCAGCCCCTGCCCGCGCCTCAGCGGGCGAAGCCCAGCCCCACCCCCAGCCCCACCAGCACCGACCCGATCGCCCGGTTCAGCGTCTTCTGCGCCCGCAGCATCCGCTCCCGCAGGCCCGACAGGGAGAAGAACACCGCCACCACCCCGAACCAGCCCAGGTGCGCCGCCGCCATGAACAGCCCGTAGCCCGCCTGCCGCCACAACGGCGTACCGGGGTCCACCACCTGCGTGAACGTCGACACCACGAACAGCGTCGTCTTCGGGTTCAGCACATTGGTCAGGAACCCCGAGCGCATCGCCCCCAGCCGGGTCAGCGCGGGCTTCGACTCCAGGTCCACGGTCACCTCCGCCCGCGCCCGGAAGGTCCGTATCCCGATCCACACCAGATACGCCGCACCCGCCAGCTTGATCACGGTGAACAGCGCGGTCGAGGAGGCGATCAGCAGACCGACCCCCAGCATCGTGTACGAAACGTGCACCAGCACCCCCGCCGCGACCCCCAGAGCGGCGAACACCCCGGTCGCCCGCCCGTACAGGTAACTGTTGCGGACGACCATGGCGAAGTCGGCTCCCGGACTGATCACGGCGAGCAGCGTGATGACGGCAACTGCGATCACTTCTGTCATGGGCCGATGTTCACTCCCCCGGCCCTCTGGTTCAACCGCCCTCCCCCTCACCACACTTGCGCCATGGACCGAACCCCCACCCCGGCACGCCTCGCCCTGCGCCCCTTCCGCCCCTCCGAGGACGCGGCCCTGCTCCGCTCCTGGGTGACCGGCCCCACCGCACTCATGACCTGGGCCGGCCCCCACCTCACCTGGCCCCTGGACGACGCCCAGCTCGCCGCCTACGCCGCCGAGCCCGGCCGCCGCACCTGGACCGCGGTGACCCCCGACGGGTGTGCCGTCGGACACGTCTCCCTCGCCGACGGCCGCCTCGGCCGCGTCCTGATCGCCCCCGCGGCCCGCGGCCGCGGCCTCGGCGAAGCCCTCGTCTCCCTCGTCGTCACCCACGCCTTCGACGAACTGGGCCTCCCCGAGATCCGCCTCGGCGTCTGGGCCCACAACACGGCCGCCCGACGCATCTACGCCCGGCTCGGCTTCCGCACCGAGCAGGTCCTCGAAGCCGTCGAGCACGTCGACGGCGAGCCCTGGAGCGTCCACCGGATGCGCCTCACCGCCCCCGGGCTGGGACAATGAGCCCGTGCCCCTGCATCTGCCCCTCCTGCAAGCCGACTGCGCGAACTGCTTCGCGCTCTGCTGCGTCGCCCTGCCCTTCGCCAAGTCCACCGACTTCGCCGTGAACAAGCCCGCCGGAACCCCCTGCAAGAACCTCCGCGAGGACTTCCGCTGCGGCATCCACACCCGGCTGCGCGACCAGGGCTTCCAGGGCTGCACCGTCTTCGACTGCTTCGGCGCCGGCCAGCAGGTCTCCCAGGTCACCTTCGAAGGCCGCGACTGGCGCGCCCACCCCGAGACCCGCGGCGAGATGTTCGACGTCTTCCCGGTGATGCGCCAGCTCCACGAACTCCTCTTCTACGTGGACCAGGCCCTCACCCTCACCGCCGCCGCACCCGTCCACGCGGACCTGCGCCGCGTCCTCGACGACACCGAACGCCACACCCGCGCCGACGCGCGGACCCTCAAGACCCTCGACGTCGGCGCGCTCCGCCAGGAGATCAACGCCCTCCTGCTGAAGACCAGCGAACTCGTCCGCGCCGAGGTCCCGGGCCGCAAGAAGAACCACCGCGGCGCCGACCTGATGGGAGCCCGCCTCTCCGGCGCCAACCTGCGCGGCGCGAACCTCCGCGGCGCCTACCTGATCGCCGCGAACCTCAGCGGCGCCGACCTGCGCACCGCGGACCTGATCGGCGCGGACCTGCGCGACACCGACCTCCGCGGAGCCGACCTGCGCGGGGCGATCTTCCTCACCCAGCCCCAGCTGAACGCGGCCCGCGGCAACCCCACCACCAAAATCCCCCCCACCCTCACCCACCCCACCCACTGGCTCTGACCCCGGGCACACGGCCACAGCACCCCCTCAACGGCAACGATCCCCCCGCGCGCGGGGGACCCGGTGCCCGAGCCACCGCAGCGCCCCGTGCCCGGCGACTTCCCCCAGCCAGCCCGCCAAGGCACGGCAGACACGACCCGCCCGACCCCTCGCCTCGGCAAAGACACCGTCCCGCGCGCGGCCCGGACCGCGGAAGCCCAGCTGCCCGGCCCGACACCGGCAGCAGGCGGGCCACCCCCGCGGACGCCGCCCAGCCGCGAGGGCCCGGAGCCCGCAGCGGCACCGCACCCGCCGGCACCCACCCCGCCCCGGGGCCCCGCCCGCGGGACGCGAGGTCCTGGGAGGCGCATCCCCCACCCGCCGACCCGCCGGGAAGGCCTCGGCTAGACCCGGGCCAGGAACGACCGCACCGCGGCGAAGTACCCCTCCGGATCCCCCATCCGCACCGCGTGCCCCGCCGGCAGCTCCACCAGCCGCACCCCGGGCCTGCGTACCGTCATCTCCCGCGCGTGCTCCGCCGACAGCACCCCGCTCCGGTCCCCCCGCACCAGCAGCGTCGGCCTCGACACCCGCAGCCAGTCCTCCCAGTGGTCGCCGTTCAGCCGCCGCTGGGACTCCACCATGTCCTCCACCTCGAACGCCGTCCCCCACCCGTCCGCACGCTCCCGTACCGCCCCCTCCAGGTACGGCGCGGCACTGCCCACCCCCGCGAGGAACGCCTCCCGCGTCGCGGCCCGCCCCGGCCACTGCCGCGCGTACGACAGGTCGCCGTCGACCACCGCCCCGATGTCCTCGACCACCACCGCCCGCACCAGGTCCGGCCGCCACGCGGCGAGCTGGTAGGCGTTCACCCCGCCCAGCGAATGCCCCAGCACCACCGCCGGCCCCAGCCCGACGTGCTCCAGCAGGGCCGCCGCGTCCCCCACGTACCCCTCGCGCGTGTACTCCCCCGCCCGGTCGGAGTCCCCGTGCCCCCGCTGGTCCAGAGTGATCACCCGCCACCGCGGGCCCACCTCCCGCGCGAGCCGTTCGAAGTCCGCCCCCTGACCGAAGTGCCCGTGCAGCGCGAGCAGCGGCGCCCCCGGCCCGCCGAAGTCCGTATGGGCCAGCCGCCGGCCGTCCCCCGTCACCAGCACCCCGGGCAGCGGTCCCAGCTTGTCGATGCCCCGCTGCCGCAGCAGCTGGTACTCCTCCCATCGCCGCTTCAGCCGCCCGCCCGGCCGCTGCACCACCCGCCCCGGCGTCACCGTCTCCCCGCGCCGGAACTGCTCCCGCGTGAGGTCGACGCGGATCCCCCCGGGCAGCTGGTTCCACCAGTGGTAGCCCTCCGGGCGGCCGCCGTGGAACACCTCGCCCAGCACCAGCTCCCCGCCCACGAGGTCCTGCACGAGCAGCGCCGTGATACCGCACTGCCCCCACGCCGGATTCTCCGCGGACCAGGACACCCCGCTGAGGCCGGCCGGCTCGCTCGTCTCGGCGGACCACCCCGCCCTGATGGCCGCCTCGAGGTCTGCGAGAGTCCAGGGATTCGTCATGCTCCCAGCCTGCCGCACCCCGCTGACAGCACCCCGGGCCGACGCCCCGCGCCGACGCCCGCGTCAACCCGGCGCCCCACTCCTCCTCCGTCCCCCCTCCGCCTCGCCGACACCACGGAGCTTCACCCGGAACCACGCCCACGAGCACGAGCACGGCACCTGACGGAATGTCCGACAAATGTAGGCGAGTCGGACCAACGACACGCCACACCACTGCTCCGAACGGCGGCGGCGCACGCCGCCCCCCGTACGCCGGGACGACAATCACCGCCCGGCGTCACCCCCCGTGATACACAGGGTGACCGCACCGTTTCCCGCCCGCGCACACCGACCCGGCCCAGGTCAGAGCACGGAGACGGGTCGCGGACCGCGAAGTCGGGTAAAGAGAGCCGACAAGTCGACGACGGCGGCGGTTTCATCAGCGAAGATAGTGCGAGACCCCTGCCGCCGGGCAGCGGGCATCCGGAACTACCCGTACAGGGGCGGTGAGTTACATGATCCTGGCAGCCGAAAAGGGCGACATCACCACCATCATCGGCGGAATCGCCCCCAACTGGGGGCCGTTCGGCAGTCTCGGCAACGAAGCGAAGGTCATGATCGAGGTGGTCATGGCCGTGGCGATCCTGCTGTGCCTCGGCATCGCCATCTGGGGCGCGGCCAAGCAGCGCATCGGCGCGACCGCCCTGCGCGACACGTTCAGCGCGGAACAGGGCAAGGGCCTGATCGTGGCCGGCCTCACGGGCGTCTTCATCATCGGCTCCCTCGGCACGCTCTTCACGATCGTCTACGGAATGGCCGTCTGACCGGACCGACCAGCGGTAGCCCCGACCTGATGAGGACTCACCACACCGCATCCACGCGGGAACCAGCGCTACCGTCGTACGACGCGGAGGGGGCGGAATCGGAATGAGCAACGACGACCAGTACGGCGGCGCCGGCTACGGCGAGGTCGGCGGCACGGGCCAGACCCGCACCCGCCTCCCCGACGCCCCCACCGACCCGTACGGCCCCACCCGCCGCACCAGCCGCACCCCCCGCAGCCTCGTCACGGTGGTCGGCGTCGTGGTCCTCCTCATCGCCGCGATCGCCTTCGCCAACCAGTCCCCGGACACCCCGGACGCCAAGCCCGCCGGCGACACCCCGTCCACCTCCACCACCGCCCCCACGGGCACCGACCCGGTCACGGGCAGAACCGCCGGCATCCCGAAGGGCTTCGCCCGCGACGAACAGGGAGCCCAGTCCGCGGCCGCCAACTACGCGGTGGCCCTCGGCTCCGACGGCATGTTCAAGAAGAGCACCCGGCACGCCCTCGTGGACGGCATCTACGCACCGGACGTCGCCGCGGGCATGAAGGGACCCCAGGACCAGGCCTACTCGCCCGAGTTCCTCGCCAAGCTGGGGCTCGACGCGAACGGAGCCCCACCGCAGGGCAGCACCTTCGTCACCCGCACCGTGCCGATCGGCACCCGTGTCGAGAGCTACACCCCGACGGCCGCCAAGGTCTCCGTCTGGTACACGGGCCTGATCGGCATGTCCGGCACCAAGTCCACCGACCCGGTCCGAACCCTCTGGAAGACCTGGACCTTCGAGCTGAGCTGGATCGGCGACGACTGGAAGGTCGTCGACGACACCCAGCAGGACGGACCCGCCCCGGTTCCCGGCGATGTCCCCGTGTCGACGTCCGACGACATGAGCAAGGCCATCAAGGAATTCGGAGGATTCACCTATGCCCGCTAGCCTCCGGCTTCCCGCCCGGCTGGGCGTGATCGCCTCCGCGCACGTAGCGCTCATGGCCCTGGCCACCCGCGCCCACGCCGCTCCCACACCCAGCCCGACGGCGACGCCATCCCCTTCGGCACCAGCAAACAAAGACTGCGATCTCCTGATCGGCTCGGCCAAGGACTACTGCCTCAGGGGCGACGGCGCAGCAACAGGTGAAACCTCCGGGAGAGGTCTCGACTCCACAAGCGGCGACGCCCTCAACCCCCTCGCCTCCCTCGCCAGAGGCTGCGCCGACGCCGCCGCCTGGATCGTCAACAAGCTCAGCGAAGCGGTCAACGGCAGCGCCGACGTCGACTTCACCAACGCCACCTTCCTCAAGCAGTACGCCGTCGTCTTCGCCGCCTCCACCATCCTCACGCTCGTCCTCTGGCTCTTCGCCGTCGCCAAGCGAGCCGTCCGCGGCGTCCCCCTCACCACCGCCCTCTCCGAAGCCATCGGCTTCCTCTGGCTCACCGTCCTCGCCTCCGCCTTCACCCCCCTGATCCTCTACACCGTCGTCTCCGCCACCGACGGCGTCACCGAGGTCATCGCCTCCGCCACCGGCGGCAAGACCGACGTCTTCTTCGGCTCCTTCTCCGAGGCCCTCAAGAAGGGCGACGACATCGGCGGCGGCCCGATCATGCTGATCGTCGTCTCCCTCGTCACCGTCCTCGCCGCCGGCATCCTCTTCCTGGAACTCTTCATCCGGGCCGCCCTCCTCTACGTCGGCGCCCTCCTCGGCGTCGTCGTCTACTCCGGGCTCGTCGACCGCAACCTCTGGGGCCACGTCCGCCGCTGGGCCGGCATCATGATCGCCGTCATCCTCGTGAAGCCGGTCATCGTGATCGTCCTCGGCCTCGCCGGCGCCCTCACCGGCGAGCAGGGCCCCAACGCCTTCTCCGCCGTCGTCACCGGCCTCTCGATCATCCTCCTGGCGATCTTCGCCTCCGCGATGATCTACCGCTTCGTACCCGGCTTCGGCGACGACATCGCCTCCGCCCGCGCAGGCCGCAGCAAGGCCACCGACGGCGCCCAGGCCGCAGCCGTCATCAGCTCCCCGGCCTCCCTCGTCTCCCAGGGCATCAAGACCCACAGCAGCCGCGGCGCCCACCGCGGAGGCGACGGCGGCAGCGCAGCGCCCCGCCCCGCCAACCCCCTCTCCGGAGGCGTGGCCGCCCACAGCAGCCGCCCCACCGGCGGCGGGGCCGGCGGTGGATCGGTCCCCTCCGCCGCACCCCCGCCCCGCACGAGCTCGAGCACGAGGAACACAGGAGGTGACGGGCGTTGACGACCCAGTCCCACCAGCTGCACCCGGTCGCGCCCCGCCGCACGTATCTCATCGGCCGCGCCCGGCCGAACGCGATCGTCGGCAAGAACCGCGAAACCGGCGAGATCGCCCTGATCATCACCGGGGCCTTCTTCGGCATGATGAGCGGACTGCTCGTCCCCGGCCTCACCCTGCGCATCGTCGCCCTCGTCGGCTTCCCCGTCCTCGCGCTCGCCGCCGTGTACGTCCCGTACAAGGGCCGCACCTTCTACCGCTGGTTCGAGATCAGCCGCAGCTACAAGCGCACCCTGCGCCGCGGCACCACCTACCGCTCCGGCGCCATGGAAGCCGGCGTCCGCGCCGCCGACGGCCGCGAGGTCGAGGTCGGCCCGCCCCCCGGCATCGGCCGCATCAGCTGGCTCGCCGCCCCCTTCGGCCCCGACGAGATCGCCGTACTCCTCCACGCCGACCGCCGCACCGTCACCGCCGCCATCGAGATCGAGGGCCCCGGCGTCGGCCTGCGCGACAGCGAGGACCAGGAAGCCCTCGTCGACCGCTTCGGCACCCTCCTCAAGCACGTCGCCAACGGCGACGGCTTCGTCACCCGCCTGCAGATGCTCGCCCGCACCCTGCCCGCCGACCCCGACGCCCACGCCAAGGACGTCGCCCAGCGCGGCGACACCCAGGCCCCCGTCTGGCTCCGCGACTCCTACGACCAGCTCCAGTCGATGGTGTCCACCTCCTCCGAGCAGCACCGCGCCTACCTCGTCGCCTGCATGCACTACACCCGCGACCTGGCCGCCGAGGCCGTCACCATCGCCCGCGCCGCCAGCCCCCGCAAGGGCCGCAAGCTCGACCGCGACTCCGGCCTCGCCATCGTCATGGCCCGCGAGCTCACCGACATCTGCGCCCGCCTCGCCGAAGCCGACATCCGCGTCCGCCAGCCCCTCGGCCAGGGCCGCCTCGCCTCCCTCGTGCACTCCATGTACGACCCGGACCACCCCATCGACCACATCCAGGCCATGACCAAGCGCAACGCCTGGCCCGCCGAACTCGACGCCGTCGAACCGACCTTCCTCCAGGCCAAGACCCGCGAGTCCTCCACCCGCGCCCCCTGGTGCCACGCCACCGCCTGGGTCAAGGAATGGCCCATGACCCCGGTCGGCGTGAACTTCCTCGCCCCCCTCCTCGTCCACACCCCCGACGTCATCCGCACCGTCGCCGTGACCATGGATCTGGAGCCCACCGAGGTCGCCATCGAGCGCATGCTCACCGAGAAGACCAACGACGAGGCCGACGCCTCCCGCGCCGCCAAGATGAACCGCACCGTCGACCCCCGCGACATCGCCGCCCACGGCCGGCTCGACCAGAGGGGTGAAGATCTCGCCAGCGGCGCTGCCGGAGTCAACCTGGTCGGGTACATCACGGTGTCCTCGCGTTCACCGGAGGCCCTCGCCCGCGACAAGCGCACCATCCGCGCCTCCGCCGGCAAGTCCTACCTGAAGCTCGAGTGGTGCGACCGCGAGCACCACCGCGCCTTCGTCAACACCCTGCCGTTCGCCACCGGCATCCGACGCTAGCTGGAGGGAAAGCCGCCCATGCGAGATCCCATGACAGCGCTGACGGACGCCTTCACCAGCTTCCTGTTCGGCAAGGTCGAAACCACGCGCCTGCCCGTCCGCACCTCCACCGGGCAGGCGCAGGCCGTCTACCTGCCCACCGCCGCCCCCGGTCTCGGCGACTCCGGCGTCATCATCGGCCGCGAGGTCTACAGCGGCAAGGGCTACATCTACGACCCCTTCCAGCTGTACGGCCAGCAGCTCCCGGCCCCCCACTGGCTCGTCCTCGGCGAATCCGGCAACGGCAAGTCCGCCCTGGAGAAGACCTACGTCCTGCGCCAGCTCCGCTTCAAGGACCGCCAGGTCGTCGTCCTCGACGCCCAGGGCGAGGACGGCGTCGGCGAATGGAACCTGATCGCCCAGCAGCTGGGGATAACCCCCATCCGCCTGGACCCGATCGCCGCCAACGACTCCGGGATCCGCCTCAACCCCCTCGACCCGGCCATCACCACCACCGGGCAGCTCGCGCTGCTCCGGACCATCATCGAAGTCGCCATGGGCCACGGCCTCGACGAACGCGCCGGCTTCGCCCTCAAGGTCGCCCACGCCTACGTCGTCGACACCATCCGGGACCGCCAGCCCGTCCTGACCGACATCGTGGAGCAGCTGCGCCACCCCGAGGCCGAATCCGCCCTCGCCATGAACGTCGACATAGACGACGTCCGGGCCTGGGGCCTCGACGTGGCGCTCGTCCTCGACCGCCTCGTCGACGGCGACCTGCGCGGCATGTTCGACGGCCCCACGACCGTCGGCATCGACCTCGACGCGCCCCTGATCGTCTTCGACCTCTCCCACATCGACCGCAACTCCATCGCCATGCCCATCCTCATGGCGATCGTCGGCGTGTGGCTGGAGCACACCTGGATCCGGCCCGACCGCAAGAAGCGCATCTTCCTCGTCGAAGAGGCCTGGCACATCATCAACAGCCCCTTCGTCGCCCAGCTCTTCCAGCGCCTCCTGAAGTTCGGCCGCCGCCTCGGCCTGTCCTTCGTCGCCGTCGTCCACCACCTCTCCGACGTCGTCGACGGCGCCGCCGCCCGCGAAGCCGCGGCCATCCTCAAGATGGCCTCCACCCGCACCATCTACGCCCAGAAGGCCGACGAGGCCCGCGCCACCGGCCGCGTACTCGGCCTGCCCCGCTGGGCGGTGGAGATCATCCCGACCCTCACCCCCGGCATCGCGGTCTGGGACGTCAACGGCAACGTCCAGGTGGTCAAACACCTGATCACCGAAGCCGAACGCCCCCTCGTCTTCACCGACCGCGCCATGACCGAGTCCTCCACCCCCAGCCGCCTCCCCGACGACCTCCTCGCCGCCGAACTCGAAGCGGAGGAACGCGCCCTGTCCATCGAACGCAGCCGCGGCAGCGGCAGCCCGGGATCCGCGACCACGGTGGCCTGACCATGCACGACGCGCCACGCGACCCGAGACGTACGCAGCCCACCGCGCAGGGAGGCGTCCCGGACGGCCTCCTGGTCGGCCTCCTGGCCTTCCTGCTCGGCGTGGCCGTCCTCGTCTGGACGGCCACCGGCCTGGCCGCCCTCTTCACCAAGGGCTCCTGGCCGGACACCGTCACCTTCACCCGCACCCCGACGGCCGTCCGCGCCCTGATAGCGCAGCCGCACGACATCCCGGGCGCCTGGCCGGACACCGCCCCCGAGGCACTCTCCGGCTGGGGACTGTTCTGGGGGCTGTTCATCGGCCAACTGCTGGTCATGTTCGTCCTGACCGTGTTCGTGATCGGCGTGGTGGCCCGCACCAAGTCCCGCCGCGCCCTCGCCAAACAGGCACCCGCCGCGGAGCCGGTCCAGCCGCACGAACCCCCGCACATCCCGGCTCCCGCACCCGTACCGGTCCCGGCCCGCCCCACCCCGCCGGCGACGGCCGATCCAGCCCCGCCGGCGTTTGAGGCGCGGCGGCCCGGGGGCAGCGCCCCCGCCACCCGCACCGGCCCGAACGACGAGGCGTACCGCTACGGCTTCGGCTACGCCCCCGGGCCGACCACCGCCACCGTCACCCCCACGCCGGCCCCGGCACCGGCCCCCGTCCACGACCCCGTCCTGCACGGAATCACGTACGCCGGCCCCGAAGACCGCCTGCGCGCCGCGGCGGCCCGCATCGCCGAGATCGAGGGGGCGGCTCTGGTCGTCACCTCCTCCCCCGCCCTCTGGGCCGAGACCAAGGACGCCCGCGCCAAGCTCGGCCCGGTCCTCCTCTACGATCCCCAGCACCTGTGCGACACCCCGGCCCGCATGCACTGGAACCCGGCCGAGGGCTGCGCCGACCGCGACACCGCCGCCACCCGCGCGATCGCCCTGCTGGCCCCCGTACGCCCCCAGGCCCGGATGGACGCGGCGGTGGCCGACACCGCCGAAACGCTCCTGCGGTCCTGGCTGCAGGCAGCCGCCCTGGACGGGCGCCCGTTCAAGCAGCTCCACCGCTGGTCCCAGGGCAACGGCGCACAGGAACCGGTACGCATCCTGCGCACCCACCCCGACGCCGCGGCGGGCGCCGCCGGCGAACTGGAGAGCGCCCTCACCGCCCACCCCGAACGCCGCGAGCTCGCCCAGAACCTGACGGCCCGTGCCCTCGGCTGCCTCAGCTCGATCCACATCCGCGAGGCCTGCAACCCGAATCGAACGGATTCGCTCACCCTGGCATCGTTCCTCGCCGAAGGGGGCAGCCTGTACGTGGTGGGTGAACCCCTGGAAGACCCCCGCACCCACCCGGGTGCCATGCCGTTGCTGACGGCACTGGCCTCACACGTGGTCGAGCACGGCCGCCGCATGGCCGCACGGTCATCCCACGGTCGGCTCGACCCACCACTGTCCCTGGTGCTGGAGGACGTGGCCGCGGTGGCCCCGGTCCCCCGGCTCCCGGACGTCCTGGACGAGGAGCTCCTGCCCGTCCTCGCCCTCTGTCGCAGCCGCGAACAGGCCCGCTCCCGCTGGCCCGACGCCCACTTCTAGGCCCCGGCGGGCCGCCTCAGGACGTACTCCAGCTCCTTCGCGTCCGTGGGCGCGCTCCCGGGGACGGGGACCACGGTGCCGCTGGCCTCGAACCCGTACCGCCGGTAGAACGCACCGGCCCGGGCATTGTCCTCGTGCACGAAGAGCCGTACGCGCTCCACCGCCGGCTCCTCGAGCCCCCACGCCCAGTCCAGCGCGGCGGCGAACAGGGCCTCGGTCAGCCCGGTCCCGCGCTGCTCGGTCCGCACGAACACCCCGACCACGTGGCCCTGCGTCCGCTCCACGGGCAGGTCGAAGAAGTCGGTGGTGCCGCCCTCCTCGACGAGCACGGTCACCGAGCCGTCCCACCGGCCGTCGGGCCCCTCCGCGACGAACTGCCGGGCGGCCCGCCCGTGCGAGGCCCCCCGGGCCCGCCCCTGCCAGAACTCGTCGGGGTGGCTCCGGGCCTGCTCCACGGTCTCCAGGAAGGCCACCGGCGCCGCCGGGTCCTCCAGGGCGGCGATCCGCAGGTCCCTGACCTTCTCCCACTCGTCACCGCGCACCGCACGTATCACGTACTGGCCTTGCTGACCTTGGCGGGCTTGCTGGACTTCGTTCATGAGCGGAGATCCTAACCAGCAGTCCGCGAGACTTCACTCATGATTCCGCACGTCAGAGCCCTCGAGCACGTCACCGCCCGGTCCTTCGGCGCCCCTTTGGACCCGGCCGTCGCGGTGACCTTGAACTTCCACCCCGACCGCTGGACCGGTGACCGCCCGATCCTCGCCGCGCTGGCCGAGGACGGGGTGTACCGCTCCCAGTTCGTCACGGGCACGAGCAACGGCGGCCTCACCGCCCGTCCGGGCGGCGCCCGCTGGCTGTGGGAGAGCCGCATATTCGGTGGGGCCTACGACGACGCCCCACCCGAAGCCCGCCCGGTGTACGGCGCCCTGAACTTCCGCGACCGCCCGGCCGGCGCGGCTCCCCGTTTCGGTTCGGCCCATTTCCGCCTCACGCCGGCCGCCCTGCGGAGAACCACCTTCTGCTACCCGGACAGCTACCTCGAACCGGAGTCGTTCGGTGTCGCGGACCGCATGTCCCTGATCGCCCTGGCCGAGGCGGACGACCAGGACGCCCTCGACGACTACATCGAAGCCCAGGTCCACACCCCGGTGCTGCTAGAACGCGATGTGGCCGCTCTCGTCCTGGACCCCAGCCACCGCGGCACTCCGGTCGAGGCCACAGCCGCCCGGCTCCCCTGCCCGACCGAATGGCACCCGGGCTTCGAGCTCACCGTCGAGGAACTCCGCCGCCACCCCGAATACCGCGGCCAGGAGTACGTCGACCTCGGCGTCGAAATCGCGGTGGCCGGCCGGCTGACGCCGCACATCCTCGGCGAAGCAGCCCGCACGGGCCGGTACGACGAACAGGCCCTCAAGCGGGTCTGGCACTACCTGGCCCGCTTCGGCATGCAACAGAAGGACCACAGGACCGCCCTGTAAACGCAGAAAAGCCCCGCACCAGAAGGTGCGGGGCTTTCCCACAATGATTGTTCGGCGGCGTCCTACTCTCCCACAGGGTCCCCCCTGCAGTACCATCGGCGCTGAAAGGCTTAGCTTCCGGGTTCGGAATGTAACCGGGCGTTTCCCTAACGCTATGACCACCGAAACACTATGAAATTTGAACGCTGGTGTTTTCACAGCCGTTCGTTATTTCAGAACTAACACAGTGGACGCGAGCAACTGAGGACAAGCCCTCGGCCTATTAGTACCAGTCAGCTTCACCCGTTACCGGGCTTCCACATCTGGCCTATCAACCCAGTCGTCTACTGGGAGCCTTACCCTCTCAAGGAGGTGGGAATACTCATCTTGAAGCAGGCTTCCCGCTTAGATGCTTTCAGCGGTTATCCCTCCCGAACGTAGCCAACCAGCCATGCCCTTGGCAGGACAACTGGCACACCAGAGGTTCGTCCGTCCCGGTCCTCTCGTACTAGGGACAGCCCTTCTCAATATTCCTACGCGCACAGCGGATAGGGACCGAACTGTCTCACGACGTTCTAAACCCAGCTCGCGTACCGCTTTAATGGGCGAACAGCCCAACCCTTGGGACCGACTCCAGCCCCAGGATGCGACGAGCCGACATCGAGGTGCCAAACCATCCCGTCGATATGGACTCTTGGGGAAGATCAGCCTGTTATCCCCGGGGTACCTTTTATCCGTTGAGCGACGGCGCTTCCACAAGCCACCGCCGGATCACTAGTCCCGACTTTCGTCCCTGCTCGACCCGTCGGTCTCACAGTCAAGCTCCCTTGTGCACTTACACTCAACACCTGATTGCCAACCAGGCTGAGGGAACCTTTGGGCGCCTCCGTTACCCTTTGGGAGGCAACCGCCCCAGTTAAACTACCCATCAGACACTGTCCCTGATCCGGATCACGGACCGAGGTTAGACATCCAGCACGACCAGAGTGGTATTTCAACGGCGACTCCACAACCACTGGCGTGGCTGCTTCAAAGTCTCCCACCTATCCTACACAAGCCGAACCGAACACCAATATCAAACTGTAGTAAAGGTCCCGGGGTCTTTCCGTCCTGCTGCGCGAAACGAGCATCTTTACTCGTAGTGCAATTTCACCGGGCCTATGGTTGAGACAGTCGAGAAGTCGTTACGCCATTCGTGCAGGTCGGAACTTACCCGACAAGGAATTTCGCTACCTTAGGATGGTTATAGTTACCACCGCCGTTTACTGGCGCTTAAGTTCTCAGCTTCGCAACCCCGAAAGGTCACTAACCGGTCCCCTTAACGTTCCAGCACCGGGCAGGCGTCAGTCCGTATACATCGCCTTACGGCTTCGCACGGACCTGTGTTTTTAGTAAACAGTCGCTTCTCGCTGGTCTCTGCGGCCACCCCCAGCTCACGGAGCAAGTCCGATCACCAGCGATGGCCCCCCTTCTCCCGAAGTTACGGGGGCATTTTGCCGAGTTCCTTAACCATAGTTCACCCGAACGCCTCGGTATTCTCTACCTGACCACCTGAGTCGGTTTAGGGTACGGGCCGCCATGAAACTCGCTAGAGGCTTTTCTCGACAGCATAGGATCATCCACTTCACCACAATCGGCTCGGCATCAGGTCTCAGCCTTGTATGAGGGACGGATTTGCCTACCCCTCGGCCTACACCCTTACCCCGGGACAACCACCGCCCGGGCTGGACTACCTTCCTGCGTCACCCCATCGCTTACCTACTACAAGTCTGGTTCGTCGGCTCCACCACTTTCCTTTCCCCGAAGGGTCCGGAACGGCTTCACGGACTTAGCATCGCCTGATTCGATATTGGGCGTTTCAAAGCGGGTACCGGAATATCAACCGGTTGTCCATCGACTACGCCTGTCGGCCTCGCCTTAGGTCCCGACTTACCCTGGGCAGATCAGCTTGACCCAGGAACCCTTAGTCAATCGGCGCACACGTTTCTCACGTGTGTATCGCTACTCATGCCTGCATTCTCACTCGTGAACCGTCCACAACTAGCTTCCGCTGCTGCTTCACCCGGCACACGACGCTCCCCTACCCATCACAGCCTCCGTTGGGAGTATTGCTGCAATGACACGACTTCGGCGGTACGCTTGAGCCCCGCTACATTGTCGGCGCGGAATCACTTGACCAGTGAGCTATTACGCACTCTTTCAAGGGTGGCTGCTTCTAAGCCAACCTCCTGGTTGTCTCTGCGACTCCACATCCTTTCCCACTTAGCGTACGCTTAGGGGCCTTAGTCGATGCTCTGGGCTGTTTCCCTCTCGACCATGGAGCTTATCCCCCACAGTCTCACTGCCGTGCTCTCACTTACCGGCATTCGGAGTTTGGCTAAGGTCAGTAACCCGGTAGGGCCCATCGCCTATCCAGTGCTCTACCTCCGGCAAGAAACACACGACGCTGCACCTAAATGCATTTCGGGGAGAACCAGCTATCACGGAGTTTGATTGGCCTTTCACCCCTAACCACAGGTCATCCCCCAGGTTTTCAACCCTGGTGGGTTCGGTCCTCCACGAAGTCTTACCTCCGCTTCAACCTGCCCATGGCTAGATCACTCCGCTTCGGGTCTAGAGCGTGCAACTCAATCGCCCTGTTCGGACTCGCTTTCGCTACGGCTTCCCCACACGGGTTAACCTCGCTACACACCGCTAACTCGCAGGCTCATTCTTCAAAAGGCACGCAGTCACGACCCATTGGGTAAACCCAATGAGCGACGCTCCCACGGCTTGTAGGCACACGGTTTCAGGTACTATTTCACTCCGCTCCCGCGGTACTTTTCACCATTCCCTCACGGTACTATCCGCTATCGGTCACCAGGGAATATTTAGGCTTAGCGGGTGGTCCCGCCAGATTCACACGGGATTTCTCGGGCCCCGTGCTACTTGGGAGATGAGCAAGCAAGCCGCTGATGTTTCGTCTACGGGGGTCTTACCCTCTACGCCGGACCTTTCGCATGTCCTTCGACTACATCAACGGTTTCTGACTCGCCCAGCCGCCGGCAGACGACTGAAGCTCATTCCCACAACCCCGCATGCGCAACCCCTGCCGGGTATCACACGCATACGGTTTGGCCTCATCCGGTTTCGCTCGCCACTACTCCCGGAATCACGGTTGTTTTCTCTTCCTGAGGGTACTGAGATGTTTCACTTCCCCTCGTTCCCTCCACACTGCCTATGTGTTCAGCAGTGGGTGACAGCCCATGACGACTGCCGGGTTTCCCCATTCGGACACCCCCGGATCAAAGCTCAGTTGGCAGCTCCCCGGGGCCTATCGCGGCCTCTCACGTCCTTCATCGGTTCCTGGTGCCAAGGCATCCACCGTGCGCCCTTAAAAACTTGGCCACAGATGCTCGCGTCCACTGTGTAGTTCTCAAACAACGACCAGCCACCCATCACCCTGCGCTCCGAAGAGCCCAAGTTCACTGGGGCCGGCACTGAAGAACAGCCATACGGCCGTACCTTCAGGACCCAACAACGTGCCAAGCACGATTCCGTCGACTTTCGCTGCGTTCCACGCCGAAGCAGTACTTGCAGGAAGTGTCAGAAACCGTGCCAACTAATCAACGTTCCACCCATGAGCTGACCGTGCAGAACGTTTGTCTGCAATCGGTACTGTGCTCCTTAGAAAGGAGGTGATCCAGCCGCACCTTCCGGTACGGCTACCTTGTTACGACTTCGTCCCAATCGCCAGTCCCACCTTCGACAGCTCCCTCCACAAGGGTTGGGCCACCGGCTTCGGGTGTTACCGACTTTCGTGACGTGACGGGCGGTGTGTACAAGGCCCGGGAACGTATTCACCGCAGCAATGCTGATCTGCGATTACTAGCGACTCCGACTTCATGGGGTCGAGTTGCAGACCCCAATCCGAACTGAGACCGGCTTTTTGAGATTCGCTCCACCTCACGGTATCGCAGCTCATTGTACCGGCCATTGTAGCACGTGTGCAGCCCAAGACATAAGGGGCATGATGACTTGACGTCGTCCCCACCTTCCTCCGAGTTGACCCCGGCGGTCTCCTGTGAGTCCCCATCACCCCGAAGGGCATGCTGGCAACACAGGACAAGGGTTGCGCTCGTTGCGGGACTTAACCCAACATCTCACGACACGAGCTGACGACAGCCATGCACCACCTGTATACCGACCACAAGGGGGGCACTATCTCTAATGCTTTCCGGTATATGTCAAGCCTTGGTAAGGTTCTTCGCGTTGCGTCGAATTAAGCCACATGCTCCGCCGCTTGTGCGGGCCCCCGTCAATTCCTTTGAGTTTTAGCCTTGCGGCCGTACTCCCCAGGCGGGGAACTTAATGCGTTAGCTGCGGCACCGACGACGTGGAATGTCGCCAACACCTAGTTCCCAACGTTTACGGCGTGGACTACCAGGGTATCTAATCCTGTTCGCTCCCCACGCTTTCGCTCCTCAGCGTCAGTAATGGCCCAGAGATCCGCCTTCGCCACCGGTGTTCCTCCTGATATCTGCGCATTTCACCGCTACACCAGGAATTCCGATCTCCCCTACCACACTCTAGCTAGCCCGTATCGAATGCAGACCCGAGGTTAAGCCTCGGGCTTTCACATCCGACGTGACAAGCCGCCTACGAGCTCTTTACGCCCAATAATTCCGGACAACGCTTGCGCCCTACGTATTACCGCGGCTGCTGGCACGTAGTTAGCCGGCGCTTCTTCTGCAGGTACCGTCACTTTCGCTTCTTCCCTGCTGAAAGAGGTTTACAACCCGAAGGCCGTCATCCCTCACGCGGCGTCGCTGCATCAGGCTTTCGCCCATTGTGCAATATTCCCCACTGCTGCCTCCCGTAGGAGTCTGGGCCGTGTCTCAGTCCCAGTGTGGCCGGTCGCCCTCTCAGGCCGGCTACCCGTCGTCGCCTTGGTGGGCCGTTACCCCACCAACAAGCTGATAGGCCGCGGGCTCATCCTTCACCGCCGGAGCTTTCAACCCCTGCCCATGCGGACAGGAGTGGTATCCGGTATTAGACCCCGTTTCCAGGGCTTGTCCCAGAGTGAAGGGCAGATTGCCCACGTGTTACTCACCCGTTCGCCACTAATCCACCCCGAAGGGCTTCATCGTTCGACTTGCATGTGTTAAGCACGCCGCCAGCGTTCGTCCTGAGCCAGGATCAAACTCTCCATGAATGTTTACCCGTAATCGGGTCCACACATCACGTTGAGCGGGCACGTCATGTCGGAATATGACCGACGTACCACTGCGTCCTCGCTGTGTTTGGTTGCCTGCAAGCATCACCCGAAGGCGACCTCACAGGTCTTTTTCAAAGGAACCTCATCCACCGAAGTGGACGGGGTATCAACTTCTGGCGTTGATTTTTGGCACGCTGTTGAGTTCTCAAGGAACGGACGCTTCCTTCGTACTCACCCTCTCGGGCTTTCCTCCGGGCTTTCGTTCTGTTGTCCTGCTGTGTTCTTGCGTTCCGACTCTATCAGACTCTTTCGTGTCCGACTTCCTCGGTGCTTTCCAGGTTTCCGCTTTCGCGTTTCCCTTTCCGGCGGTTCCGACTCTATCAGAGTTTTTCCACCGGATTTCCCCGGCTTCGAATCCCGAATGAAGAGTCGAGTGTCCCCACTCGAAAATGCATCCTTGTGGGGGTTGTCGCCGAGCGGTCTGCTCCAGGCAACTGCTCGACTCTACAACTGGGTATCTGCAGGGTCAAATCGGCGGCCAGGGTGTCGGATCGACCCGAGGTCAGTCCCTGGGCGTACCCTCCGGGATCGTCAGCACGACCGTCCGGCCGTCCGGGTCCGTCAGGGTGTGGAGACCCGGCTCCCCCACCGCCGGGACCGCGGCGGGCGCCGTCAGGCCGAGACGCAGGTAGCCCGTCGCGGGCCGGCGGGTGGCCGGGTACAGCTCGACGACGCCCCCGTCCGGGAGGGTCGCGGCGTAGTGGTCCGGCCCGGAGCCGTGCCGTTCCGGTACGAGGTCCAGGCCGAGGCCGGCGTAGAAGTCGCGGCACTCGTCGAGCCGCGTCGTGTAGATGACGAGCAGGTCCATGTTCACGAAGCCCCCTGGCAGTGCGCGCAGTACGTCGCGGTGTTCCCATCCCCGTCCCCGTCCCGGGTACGGGGACCGACGGTATGCCACAGAAGTGCATATCCGATGGGGTCGAGGAACAGGACCTCACCGACCGCAGCGAGCGGCCGGCACGGACGCGGCTCCTGCGGGGCCGCCGAGTGACGGCTCCCCGACGGCGATACTCGGTGGAGCGGGTCGGTCGAGCACCCCAGGATGTGGCCCATGAGTCTCCCGACCACCACGCACCGGGTGCAGTTCGTGCGCCACCCCCACCCCGGCTTTCCACACCTCACGGCCTGGGGCATCAGGATCGACGGCACAGACCTGCGCGCCCTGGTCGCGGAGGCGACCCGAGAGCTCTGGAGCCAGGAGCTCGACGGGGACGGAGGCAGGGACGACGACACCCAGGAGGAGCGGGAGGCGTTCCTGCTGGGACAGCACGCGCCTCTGCACCTGGACGACGACGCCGACGGCGCCCTGGTGCGCGCCCACTTCCTCGGAGACGCCCCACAGCATCTCCGCGACCACAACACCGGCGCCCTGTGCCTCCTGAGCTGCCCCTGCGGGATCGACGCCTGCTGGCCCCTGCTCGCCTCCGTCCGTGTCACGCCGACGGAAGTCACCTGGTCCGCCTTCCACCAGCCCCACCGGAAGCAGTGGGGCGAACTCCCCCTGGGCCCCTATGTGTTCTGCCGCCCTGCCTACGACGAGGCCCTGGCCACGCCGACCCACCTCGACCAGGACCCGCTCGCCGCGGTACCAGCCGAGGGCTAGGTGTATTGCCTCGGGAGGTTGTGGACGGGGTGATGCGGGTCTCGGTTCAGGTGTCTTGAACGGGTGAGGGCCTTCCGGGTTCGGTGTGGATTGCGACGTCTACACCGACCGAAAGGCCCTCGTGTCCCACCGTAATGCACCTCTGACCGAGACCGGTCGTCTGCGCCACGCCCGCTGTGTGGTCGTGGAGGGCTGGCCGCTTCGACGGGCAGCCGACCGCTTCCACGTTTCACCGACCACGGCCCAGCGGTGGGCCGACCGCTACCGCGATCACGGCGAGGCGGGCATGCGCGACAGGTCCTCGCGCCCGCATCACAGCCCACGCCGGACTCCGACCCGCACCGAGCGCCGGATCCTCAAGGTCCGCCTCGCCCGCCGGTGGGGGCCGGCCCGCATCGCCCACCTGCTTCGCCTGGTGCCCTCGACCGTGCACCGGGTCCTGACCCGCTTCGGACTGGCCCGGCTCTCCCATCTGGACCGGGCCACCGGCCGGGTCATACGCCGCTACGAACGCGACCGCCCGGGCGAACTGGTTCACGTGGACATCAAGAAGCTGGGCAACATCCCCGACCGCGGCGGCCACAAGACACTCGGCCGACAGGCCGGCCGCAAGAAGCGGCCCCGCCTGGGCTACAGCTACATCCACACCGCTGTCGACGACCACTCCCGCCTCGCCTACAGCGAGATCCTGGCCGACGAGAAGAAGGAGACCGCGACCGCCTTCTGGACCCGGGCTCAGACGTTCTTCACCAGCGCCGGGATCACCGTGGAACGGGTCCTGACCGACAACGGCGCCTGGCTACAAGCCTCACGCCTGGCGCGATGTCCTGGCGGAGGCCGGGATCACCCACAAGCGAACCCGGCCCTACCGGCCCCAGACCAACGGCAAGGCCGAACGCCTCAACCGCACCCCTGCTGGAGCAATGGGCTTACGCGAGGCCCTACCGGTCAGAGCAGGAACGACGCGATGCCTTCCCGCAGTGGCTCCATACCTACAATCACCACCGCGGCCACACCGCGCTCGCAGGCAAACCACCCGCCAGCTGCGTCCCCAACCTCACAGGGCAATACAGCTAGGACGTGCCGTTCGTCCCCCCGGTGCCGGCGGGAGCCCGGGCTCGTCCGGCGTACCCCGTCCACCCACCCGACCCGCACACCTCGGCTGAAGCGCCACCACAGCTCGGCGCGCGGATCCCGACCGTATGGGAGGCCACATGGTGCGACGGAAGAAGGAGAAGGGGCGGCGCCCCGTCTGGGGTGTCCCGAAGGGGATCGTCCTGCTGGCGACGCCGGACGGCTGGCGCACCGGCATCCTCACCATGGAGGGCGGCATGCTCTGCGGGCGCCTGGACGTACCCGTCCACACCGATCCCCAGGCCGCTCGGGCCGCAGCCGCCCGGATGGTGACCCGACTCGCGCGCGACTTCCACGACATCGACGTCGAGGTGAGCTGGGACGTGCCCGAGGAGCCCTGGTCGTGGACCGCTCGGATCACTCCGGCTCCGGACACCCGGACACCCGAGCTGCGCCACCCACCGCCGACGCATGAATGAACGGCCGGGTTCTGAGCGGTGGCACCCTGGGGTCATGCGCTCTTGGAACACGTCCGCCCAGAAGGACCTGCGCCGGCTGCTCAACGCGTGGGACCCCATCGGTGTCGCCGATGACGTCCAGGACGAGTACGACTGCCTGATCGGCCCCCTGTTCCGCATGCTCCACGAAGGCGCCGGCCAGCCGGAGATCGCTGACTTCCTCCGGCACGAGCTCGAGTCCCACCCCCTGAGGAGGTGGCCGCCCGCATCGTCACCTGGTGGACAGCACCTACTGCCGCCGACGCCACGAACCGCAGGTAGCCGTCCTCCCAACCACCCACGGTGGACTGCCCGTTCGGAGCCGGCGCACCACCCGAGGCCCGTGGTGGGGTGGAACCCCGTCAGGCAGTAGGGGTCTCACGTCCCCAGCGCACCTGCAGTACCTCGGACCAGTCTCCGTCGCCCGGAGCCGGGTCCGCCGGCGGTGGCACCGGGCCAGGAGCCGTCTCGATCAGGTGCACGAGCACCCAGGCCACCCCGTAGCAGTCATCGGGGCCGAAGCAGGTGGCCAGGGCGGCGGCCTCCTCCCGGGTGACAGGGCGGGAGATGGCCCTCAGCTGGCGTTCGCGACGGTCGATCTCCTCCTCGGTCCCGTCCCAGTCGGGGAGCGGTCCGTCGGCAACGAACGTCTGCACTTCGGTTCTCATGACCGCATGCTCACCTCCCCGCCGCTGTGGAACAAGCCGTCGGCTGCCGGCCGCCGGACAAGGCACGGTGCACACCGCGGTGGGGCCGACGTCAGAGGTTGACGCGCTTGAGGTAGACCCGGCTCCGGTGGGGGATGGTCTGGTACCAGACCATCAGGTGCTCGTCCTCGTACGTACGCAACCGCATCGGGTGCGGGTCCTCGTAGAGGCTGCCGTCCTTCGGGTCGATGGCCATGGCCGCCAGGTCGACCAGGCCGTCCATGACGGCCGCCACCAACTCCTGCTCGGCGTTCGGCATGTCCCCGAGGACCCACAGCCGGCCGGGGTCGCATTCCCAGGCCCAGCCGCTGTCGTTCTCCACGCCTTCGCCCCGAGGGGTCACTGACCGATCTCGCGCTGGGCCTCGGCGAGGATGCGGCTGCTCGTCTCCATGGCGGCGCGGAACTGCTCCTCCGTGGCACCCGGGTCTCCGGCGATGCGTTCTGCTTCGTGCAGCGCCGCCGATCGGGCCGGCCACCGGTGGATGGCCACGTGGGTGGCCCACTTGATCAGGAAGAAGCGCAGGGGGTTGATGGCCCCGGTCTCGGCGGCACGGTCGAAGGCCTCGTTGCACTCCTTGTCGAGCAGGGCCAGGCTGGCCATGTCGATCCGGCGCACGGCGTCCCGCAGGGCTTCCCGCGTCATCGCCGGCTGAGGGATGAGCGGCCCGCCGTCTTCCAACTGCTGTGCTGTCATCATGTCCTCCAGTGGAACGCGGCCCAGGATACCCAGCCGAGCGCCGAAACCTGCCCCGGAACGCAGAAAAGCCCCGCACCAGAAGGTGCGGGGCTTTCCCACAATGATTGTTCGGCGGCGTCCTACTCTCCCACAGGGTCCCCCCTGCAGTACCATCGGCGCTGAAAGGCTTAGCTTCCGGGTTCGGAATGTAACCGGGCGTTTCCCTAACGCTATGACCACCGAAACACTATGAAATTTGAACGCTGGTGTTTTCACAGCCGTTCGTTATTTCAGAACTAACACAGTGGACGCGAGCAACTGAGGACAAGCCCTCGGCCTATTAGTACCAGTCAGCTTCACCCGTTACCGGGCTTCCACATCTGGCCTATCAACCCAGTCGTCTACTGGGAGCCTTACCCTCTCAAGGAGGTGGGAATACTCATCTTGAAGCAGGCTTCCCGCTTAGATGCTTTCAGCGGTTATCCCTCCCGAACGTAGCCAACCAGCCATGCCCTTGGCAGGACAACTGGCACACCAGAGGTTCGTCCGTCCCGGTCCTCTCGTACTAGGGACAGCCCTTCTCAATATTCCTACGCGCACAGCGGATAGGGACCGAACTGTCTCACGACGTTCTAAACCCAGCTCGCGTACCGCTTTAATGGGCGAACAGCCCAACCCTTGGGACCGACTCCAGCCCCAGGATGCGACGAGCCGACATCGAGGTGCCAAACCATCCCGTCGATATGGACTCTTGGGGAAGATCAGCCTGTTATCCCCGGGGTACCTTTTATCCGTTGAGCGACGGCGCTTCCACAAGCCACCGCCGGATCACTAGTCCCGACTTTCGTCCCTGCTCGACCCGTCGGTCTCACAGTCAAGCTCCCTTGTGCACTTACACTCAACACCTGATTGCCAACCAGGCTGAGGGAACCTTTGGGCGCCTCCGTTACCCTTTGGGAGGCAACCGCCCCAGTTAAACTACCCATCAGACACTGTCCCTGATCCGGATCACGGACCGAGGTTAGACATCCAGCACGACCAGAGTGGTATTTCAACGGCGACTCCACAACCACTGGCGTGGCTGCTTCAAAGTCTCCCACCTATCCTACACAAGCCGAACCGAACACCAATATCAAACTGTAGTAAAGGTCCCGGGGTCTTTCCGTCCTGCTGCGCGAAACGAGCATCTTTACTCGTAGTGCAATTTCACCGGGCCTATGGTTGAGACAGTCGAGAAGTCGTTACGCCATTCGTGCAGGTCGGAACTTACCCGACAAGGAATTTCGCTACCTTAGGATGGTTATAGTTACCACCGCCGTTTACTGGCGCTTAAGTTCTCAGCTTCGCAACCCCGAAAGGTCACTAACCGGTCCCCTTAACGTTCCAGCACCGGGCAGGCGTCAGTCCGTATACATCGCCTTACGGCTTCGCACGGACCTGTGTTTTTAGTAAACAGTCGCTTCTCGCTGGTCTCTGCGGCCACCCCCAGCTCACGGAGCAAGTCCGATCACCAGTGATGGCCCCCCTTCTCCCGAAGTTACGGGGGCATTTTGCCGAGTTCCTTAACCATAGTTCACCCGAACGCCTCGGTATTCTCTACCTGACCACCTGAGTCGGTTTAGGGTACGGGCCGCCATGAAACTCGCTAGAGGCTTTTCTCGACAGCATAGGATCATCCACTTCACCACAATCGGCTCGGCATCAGGTCTCAGCCTTAATGAGGGACGGATTTGCCTACCCCTCGGCCTACACCCTTACCCCGGGACAACCACCGCCCGGGCTGGACTACCTTCCTGCGTCACCCCATCGCTTACCTACTACAAGTCTGGTTCGTCGGCTCCACCACTTTCCTTTCCCCGAAGGGTCCGGAACGGCTTCACGGACTTAGCATCGCCTGATTCGATATTGGGCGTTTCAAAGCGGGTACCGGAATATCAACCGGTTGTCCATCGACTACGCCTGTCGGCCTCGCCTTAGGTCCCGACTTACCCTGGGCAGATCAGCTTGACCCAGGAACCCTTAGTCAATCGGCGCACACGTTTCTCACGTGTGTATCGCTACTCATGCCTGCATTCTCACTCGTGAACCGTCCACAACTAGCTTCCGCTGCTGCTTCACCCGGCACACGACGCTCCCCTACCCATCACAGCCTCCGTTGGGAGTATTGCTGCAATGACACGACTTCGGCGGTACGCTTGAGCCCCGCTACATTGTCGGCGCGGAATCACTTGACCAGTGAGCTATTACGCACTCTTTCAAGGGTGGCTGCTTCTAAGCCAACCTCCTGGTTGTCTCTGCGACTCCACATCCTTTCCCACTTAGCGTACGCTTAGGGGCCTTAGTCGATGCTCTGGGCTGTTTCCCTCTCGACCATGGAGCTTATCCCCCACAGTCTCACTGCCGTGCTCTCACTTACCGGCATTCGGAGTTTGGCTAAGGTCAGTAACCCGGTAGGGCCCATCGCCTATCCAGTGCTCTACCTCCGGCAAGAAACACACGACGCTGCACCTAAATGCATTTCGGGGAGAACCAGCTATCACGGAGTTTGATTGGCCTTTCACCCCTAACCACAGGTCATCCCCCAGGTTTTCAACCCTGGTGGGTTCGGTCCTCCACGAAGTCTTACCTCCGCTTCAACCTGCCCATGGCTAGATCACTCCGCTTCGGGTCTAGAGCGTGCAACTCAATCGCCCTGTTCGGACTCGCTTTCGCTACGGCTTCCCCACACGGGTTAACCTCGCTACACACCGCTAACTCGCAGGCTCATTCTTCAAAAGGCACGCAGTCACGACCCATTGGGTAAACCCAATGAGCGACGCTCCCACGGCTTGTAGGCACACGGTTTCAGGTACTATTTCACTCCGCTCCCGCGGTACTTTTCACCATTCCCTCACGGTACTATCCGCTATCGGTCACCAGGGAATATTTAGGCTTAGCGGGTGGTCCCGCCAGATTCACACGGGATTTCTCGGGCCCCGTGCTACTTGGGAGATGAGCAAGCAAGCCGCTGATGTTTCGTCTACGGGGGTCTTACCCTCTACGCCGGACCTTTCGCATGTCCTTCGACTACATCAACGGTTTCTGACTCGCCCAGCCGCCGGCAGACGACTGAAGCTCATTCCCACAACCCCGCATGCGCAACCCCTGCCGGGTATCACACGCATACGGTTTGGCCTCATCCGGTTTCGCTCGCCACTACTCCCGGAATCACGGTTGTTTTCTCTTCCTGAGGGTACTGAGATGTTTCACTTCCCCTCGTTCCCTCCACACTGCCTATGTGTTCAGCAGTGGGTGACAGCCCATGACGACTGCCGGGTTTCCCCATTCGGACACCCCCGGATCAAAGCTCAGTTGGCAGCTCCCCGGGGCCTATCGCGGCCTCTCACGTCCTTCATCGGTTCCTGGTGCCAAGGCATCCACCGTGCGCCCTTAAAAACTTGGCCACAGATGCTCGCGTCCACTGTGTAGTTCTCAAACAACGACCAGCCACCCATCACCCTGCGCTCCGAAGAGCCCAAGTTCACTGGGGCCGGCACTGAAGAACAGCCATACGGCCGTACCTTCAGGACCCAACAACGTGCCAAGCACGATTCCGTCGACTCTCGCTGCGTTCCACGCCGAAGCAGTACTTGCAGGAAGTGTCAGAAACCGTGCCAACTAATCAACGTTCCACCCATGAGCTGACCGTGCAGAACGTTTGTCTGCAATCGGTACTGTGCTCCTTAGAAAGGAGGTGATCCAGCCGCACCTTCCGGTACGGCTACCTTGTTACGACTTCGTCCCAATCGCCAGTCCCACCTTCGACAGCTCCCTCCACAAGGGTTGGGCCACCGGCTTCGGGTGTTACCGACTTTCGTGACGTGACGGGCGGTGTGTACAAGGCCCGGGAACGTATTCACCGCAGCAATGCTGATCTGCGATTACTAGCGACTCCGACTTCATGGGGTCGAGTTGCAGACCCCAATCCGAACTGAGACCGGCTTTTTGAGATTCGCTCCACCTCACGGTATCGCAGCTCATTGTACCGGCCATTGTAGCACGTGTGCAGCCCAAGACATAAGGGGCATGATGACTTGACGTCGTCCCCACCTTCCTCCGAGTTGACCCCGGCGGTCTCCTGTGAGTCCCCATCACCCCGAAGGGCATGCTGGCAACACAGGACAAGGGTTGCGCTCGTTGCGGGACTTAACCCAACATCTCACGACACGAGCTGACGACAGCCATGCACCACCTGTATACCGACCACAAGGGGGGCACTATCTCTAATGCTTTCCGGTATATGTCAAGCCTTGGTAAGGTTCTTCGCGTTGCGTCGAATTAAGCCACATGCTCCGCCGCTTGTGCGGGCCCCCGTCAATTCCTTTGAGTTTTAGCCTTGCGGCCGTACTCCCCAGGCGGGGAACTTAATGCGTTAGCTGCGGCACCGACGACGTGGAATGTCGCCAACACCTAGTTCCCAACGTTTACGGCGTGGACTACCAGGGTATCTAATCCTGTTCGCTCCCCACGCTTTCGCTCCTCAGCGTCAGTAATGGCCCAGAGATCCGCCTTCGCCACCGGTGTTCCTCCTGATATCTGCGCATTTCACCGCTACACCAGGAATTCCGATCTCCCCTACCACACTCTAGCTAGCCCGTATCGAATGCAGACCCGAGGTTAAGCCTCGGGCTTTCACATCCGACGTGACAAGCCGCCTACGAGCTCTTTACGCCCAATAATTCCGGACAACGCTTGCGCCCTACGTATTACCGCGGCTGCTGGCACGTAGTTAGCCGGCGCTTCTTCTGCAGGTACCGTCACTTTCGCTTCTTCCCTGCTGAAAGAGGTTTACAACCCGAAGGCCGTCATCCCTCACGCGGCGTCGCTGCATCAGGCTTTCGCCCATTGTGCAATATTCCCCACTGCTGCCTCCCGTAGGAGTCTGGGCCGTGTCTCAGTCCCAGTGTGGCCGGTCGCCCTCTCAGGCCGGCTACCCGTCGTCGCCTTGGTGGGCCGTTACCCCACCAACAAGCTGATAGGCCGCGGGCTCATCCTTCACCGCCGGAGCTTTCAACCCCTGCCCATGCGGACAGGAGTGGTATCCGGTATTAGACCCCGTTTCCAGGGCTTGTCCCAGAGTGAAGGGCAGATTGCCCACGTGTTACTCACCCGTTCGCCACTAATCCACCCCGAAGGGCTTCATCGTTCGACTTGCATGTGTTAAGCACGCCGCCAGCGTTCGTCCTGAGCCAGGATCAAACTCTCCATGAATGTTTACCCGTAATCGGGTCCACACATCACGTTGAGCGGGCACGTCATGTCGGAATATGACCGACGTACCACTGCGTCCTCGCTGTGTTTGGTTGCCTGCAAGCATCACCCGAAGGCGACCTCACAGGTCTTTTTCAAAGGAACCTCATCCACCGAAGTGGACGGGGTATCAACTTTTGGCGTTGATTTTTGGCACGCTGTTGAGTTCTCAAGGAACGGACGCTTCCTTCGTACTCACCCTCTCGGGCTTTCCTCCGGGCTTTCGTTCTGTTGTCCTGCTGTGTTCTTGCGTTTCCGACTCTATCAGACTCTTTCGGGCCTGACCCCCAGTCAGCGGGGCTTGCCTTCCGGGCTGTTGGGCCCTTCCGACTCCCCAAACTCTAGTGGATTTCCCCGGCGATTCATAATCGGCGTTTCGGAAATGAATTCGGGCATGCCGAAATCGTTCCCGGTGGGAGATCGTGCAGAGTTGGGTGCCGCAACGAGGCGGCGGGATGTGTCGTCGCCGAAACCTTCCGGCTCCGGGGCAACTCGAAGAACCTTACGGACCCGTGGGGGATGTGTCAACCCTCTTGGTCAGCTGGGTGACTGGAGGTCTTCCACGCGGTCCAGCAGGCGCGTGAGCATCTCGCCCAGGACGCCGCGCTCCGCCGTGGAGAGGTCCTGGAGGAGCTCCTCCTCGAAGACCGTGGCAGCGCGCATCGCGTCGAGCCACTTGCTGCGGCCCTCGTCCGTGAGCTCCACGATCACGCGCACGCGGTTGGACTCGTCGCGCTCCCGGGTCACCAGACCCTCCGCCGTCATGCGGTCGATCCGGTGGGTCATCGCCGCCGGCGTGAGGCCCAGCTGCTTCGCCAGCTCGCTCGGTCCCATCCGGTACGGGGCGCCGGAGATGACGAGGGCCTTGAGGACCTCCCACTCTGCGTTGCTGATGCCCAGGGCCGCGGTCTGACGCCCGTACGCGACGTTCATGCGGCGGTTCAACCGGCTCAGGGCCGATACGACCTTCTCGACCTGGGGGTCCAGGTCTTGGAACTCGCGCTGGTAGACGGCGATCTGTTCGTCGAGGCTCGGCTCGGGGACGGACGTCGTGCCGTCGGCGGTGTCACCCATGGACCGAAGTATCGCACGGGCACGTTGGCATCTAACTCCTTCGATGTGTAGAGTTAAGCATCGAACTTTAGGCATGAAGTCTTCAGGCTTCAGTTATCTGGCAGGTGAGAAGTGACCAAGGTGATGGGCGCCGCGATGCGGCGGATCCAGGCCGGGAACGCGCTGACGGCGTTCGGCATCGGCTTCACGGTTCCGTTCCTCTACATCTACGTGGCGCAGGTGCGAGAACTGGGCTCCATGGCGGCCACGAGCGCCTTCGTGGCCTTCGCCCTGGGTGCCCTCGTCGCACTCCCCTTCACCGGACGGGTCATCGACCGGCGCGGTCCCGTGCCCGTGGTCATCGGCGCCGCCGTCGCCGCCTCCGCCGGTGCCCTCGCGCTCGGGCTCTCCACCGGAGTCGTGCCGATCCTGCTGTCGGCGCTGGCGCTCGGCGCCGGTCAGGCCGTCATGCAGCCAGCCCTGGCCACGATGATCGTGTGGTGCTCCACCCCGTCCACCCGGACGCGCGCCTTCGCCCTGCAGTTCTTCATGCAGAACCTGGGCCTCGGCATCGGCGGACTGCTGGGCGGTCAGATCGTGGACGAGAGCCGCCCCGGCAGCTTCACCCTGCTCTTCGGCATCGAGGCCGTGATGTTCCTGGTGCTGGCGGGCGTGATCGCCACCGTCCGGATGCCGCAGGCCCCGAGCATCAAGGGCGCCGTGCCCAAGGACCCGTCCCAGACGGGCGGCAGCGGCTGGAAGCGGCTGCTGCGGCACAAGGCCATGGTGCAGCTGAGCGTGCTGGGCTTCGTGGTGTTCTTCGCCTGCTACGGGCAGTTCGAGTCGGGTCTCGCCGCCTTCGGTACCGAGGCCGCCGGGATCTCCCCGTCCACGCTCGGTTTCGCGCTGGCCGCCAACACCGGTGCGATCGTCGTCGCGCAGTTCGTCGTGCTGCGGCTGGTGGAGAAGCGCCGCCGGTCCCGGGTGATCGCGCTCGTCGGGCTGATCTGGACCGCCGCGTGGCTGATCGCCGGGTTCTCGGGGCTCGGCCACGGCAGCGCGATGATGGCAGCCGCCGCGTTCATCACCACGTACGCGCTCTTCGGCATCGGCGAGGCGATGCTGTCGCCGACCCTGGCCCCGCTGGTCGCGGACCTGGCTCCCGAGGGCTCGGTCGGTCAGTACAACTCCGCCTTCGCGCTGGTCAAGCAGATGGCGCTGGCGCTCGGGCCGCTCGGGGTGCCGCTCGGTGCCGGTGTGCCGATGCTCTACATCGCGGTGTTCGTGCTCGTGTCGCTCGGGATCGCCGGCCTGGCGCTGCGGCTGGGCCGTCAGCTGACCCCGGTGCAGGACAACCCGTCGCTGGCGAGCCGGGTCGTGGCGCAGGGCGGGCCGGCCACGGCCGTCGCGGAGCGGTCCGAGGCGGCCGGCTCCGAGGCCCCCGGCGCGGAGCCCGTGCCCGTGCACGCGTAGCCCCGGAAGGTCACGACGCGGGTGGCCCCGGTCCCTTGTGGACCGGGGCCACCCGCGTCTTCGCGTGTCCTACGGCTGCTTGTCCGGGAGGGCGAACTCGCACCAGACGGCCTTGCCGCCGCCCGGCGTGCGGCGGGAGCCCCACGAGGAGGCGATGGTGGCGATGATCGAGATGCCGCGGCCCGTCTCGTCGGCCGGTTCGGCGCGGCGGCGGCGCGGCAGGTGGTCGTCCCCGTCGGTGACCTCGATGATCAGCCGGCGGTCGGTGCGGCGCAGGCGCAGCCGCATGGGCGGGGTGCCGTGCTGGAGGGAGTTCGCGACGAGCTCGCTGGCGGCGAGCACCCCGAGGTCGCAGAGCTCCACCGGGAAGCGCCAGGAGGCGAGGACCCCCTGGGCGAAGGCGCGGGCGCGCGGGGCGGCCTCGATGCCGCCGAGGAGTTCCAGGGCGGCGTTGTGGAAGAGCTCGGCGTCCGATCCGGTGCGGGCGGGCTGCTGGAGGACCATCACGGCCACGTCGTCGTCGTGGTCGGCGTCCACGCCGAGGGCGCGCATCAGGCGGTCGCAGATCACGGCCGGGGTGCCCTGGGCGCCGGCGAGGGCCCGCTCGAGGGCGGCGACGCCCTCGTCGATGTCCTCGCCGCGGCGCTCGACGAGGCCGTCGGTGTAGAGGACGGCCGTGGAGCCGGGGCCGAGCGCGATCGTGCCCGAGGTGTGCAGCCAGCCGCCGGTGCCCAGCGGCGGGCCGGTGGGGTCGGCGGCTCTGCGGACGGTGCCGTCCTCGTCGCGGACGAGGATCGGGAGGTGGCCGGCGGAGGCGTACGCGAGCAGGCCCTCGTTCGGGTCGTGGACGGCGTAGACGCAGGTGGCGATCTGGCTGGCGTCGATCTCGGCGGCGAGGCCGTCGAGCAGCTGGAGCACCTCGTGCGGGGGCAGGTCGAGGCGGGCGTAGGCGCGGACGGCGGTGCGCAGCTGGCCCATGACGGCGGCGGCGCGGACGCCGCGGCCCATGACGTCGCCGATGACGAGGGCGGTGCGTCCGGCGCCGAGGGTGATGACGTCGTACCAGTCGCCGCCGACGGCGGCTTCGGTGCCGCCGGGCTGGTAGGTGGCGGCGACGCGCAGGTCGTCGGGCTGTTCCAGTTCCTGCGGGAGGAGGGAGCGCTGGAGGGTGACGGCGGCCTCTCGCTGGCGGCGCTCACTGGCGCGGAGCCGCTCGACGGCTTCGGCGTGGTCGGTGACGTCGGCGAGGTGGATCAGGATGCCGTTGTGGGGTGCGTCGGGTGCGGGGGCGGCCGGTTCGGCGGTGCCGTCGGCGGTGGCGGGCTCGGGGAACGCCACCGGGGTGCAGGTCACCGTGTAGGAGCTGGTGCCGCCGGGCGCGGTGCGGTTCTTGGCGGTACGGGGCTTGCCGCTGCGCTGGACCTGGTCGAGGAGCGGGAGGAGGCCGAGCTCGCCCAGCTCGGGGAGGGCCTCGTGGGCGGGGCCGCCGGTGGTGCGGGCGCCGAAGCCGGCGGTGTAGGCGTCGTTGACGTAGGCGACGCGGTGCTCGGGGCCGTGGACGAGGGCGACCAGGGCCGGGAGCCGGCCGAGGACCTCGCGGGCGGAGAGCTCGTCGAGGGAGGGGACGGTGGTGAGGGTGCCCGGCTGGGTGAGGGCGGTGGCGGCGGTCCCCCGGCCGGGGCCCGTGCCCGTTCCCGTGCCGGTGACGGTGGGGTCGGCGGGGTGGCCGTCGGCGGTGGGCGTGGAGCGCTCCGCCGCGGGGTCGGTGCGGCTGCCGCGGGCTGCCGGGACCGCGCCCTCGCCGCGCTTGGCCTGGGCGGCGGCGTGTTCGTTCCGGGCTGCGGCGCGGCGCTGCGTTCCGGGGAACCGGGCGCTCCAGCGCGTGAAGTTCACTGCGTTCAAGCCTCGTGGTGTCGCGAGTGGTCGCTGTGTCGCTCGTGGGCGGTCGCGGACTGGACGATGTCACTCTGTGCAGGGGTGAGCCCACCTATGGTCACACGTCCAGTGTGGCCGACCGCACTGACAACGTCAGCCCTGGTCGTCCTTCGGGGGGTTGGGGGCGGGGGGCGGGGGTGGGGCCTTGGGCCCGCCTCCTGCCGCCAGTTCGAATTCTGCCCTGGGGTGTTCGAGGGAGCCCAGGGAGACGATCTCGCGCTTGAAGAGGCCGGACAAGGTCCATTCGGCGAGTACGCGCATTTTCCGGTTGAAGCTCGGGACGCGGCTGAGGTGGTATGCGCGGTGCATGAACCAGGCGGGGTAGCGCTTGAGCTTGCGTCCGTAGACGTGGGCGACGCCCTTGTGGAGGCCGAGGGAGGCGACGGAGCCCGCGTACTTGTGGGCGTACTCGGTCAGGACCTCTCCGCGCAGGGCGGCGACGAGGTTGTCGGCGAGGACCTTGGCCTGGCGGACGGCGTGCTGCGCGTTGGGGGCGCACTCGCGGCGGGGGCCCTCGGCGTCGGCGGGGGCGGTGATGTCGGGGACGGCCGCGGCGTCGCCGGCGGCCCAGGCGTGCTCGACCCCTTCGACGGTGAGGAAGGAGGTGCAGACGAGGCGGCCGCGCTCGTTCCTGGGGAGGTCGGTCGCGGCGAGGACCGGGTGGGGTTTGACGCCGGCGGTCCAGACGATGGTGCGGGTGGGGAAGCGGGCGCCGTCGCTGAGGACGGCCACGCGGTCCTCGCAGGAGTCGAGGCGGGTCTCCAGGCGGACGTCGATGTTGCGGCTGCGCAGTTCGCGGACGGTGTAGACGCCCATTTCGAGGCCGACCTCGGGGAGGATGCGGTCGCTGGCCTCGACGAGGACCCACTTCATGTCCTCGGGCTTGATGTTGTGGTAGTACCGCGCCGCGTAGCGGGCCATGTCCTCGAGTTCGCCGAGGGCCTCGACGCCCGCGAATCCGCCGCCGACGAAGACGAAGGTGAGGGCGGCGTCGCGGACGGCGGGGTCGCGGGTGGAGGACGCGATGTCCATCTGCTCGATGACGTGGTTGCGCAGGCCGATGGCCTCTTCGACGGTCTTGAAGCCGATGCCGTAGTCGGCGAGGCCGGGGACGGGGAGGGTGCGGGAGACGGAGCCGGGGGCGAGGACGAGTTCGTCGTACTCCATCGCGATCGGGCCGGTGCCCTCGTCGGCGGTGGCGAGGGTGGTGACGGTCGCGGTGCGCTTGGCGTGGTCGACGGCCTGGACCTGGCCGATGACGATGCGGCACTTGCCGAGGACGCGGCGCAGGGGGACCACGACGTGGCGGGGGGAGATGGCGCCCGCGGCGGCTTCCGGGAGGAAGGGCTGGTACGTCATGTAGGGCTCGGGGGTGACCACCGTGACCTCGGCCTCGTCGGCTCTCAGCTTTCGCTGGAGGCGGAGCGCCGTGTACATGCCGACGTAGCCGCCGCCGACGATCAGGATGCGCGTGCGGGGCGGGGTACCGGGGGCCGCGCCCCGGGAGTTAGCAGCCTTCACCATCCCATGACGCATCGTGGCCGGGAGTTTGTCCACAGGCCTGACAGATTGTGTGACCGGAGTGAGTACCGGGGCGGGGTGGCGCACGGGTTCCGCGAGTGGCGGAAGTTTGCAGGTCAGCGCGGCCGGAATGGCCGATTCCGGAGGTGCGGAACGGAAAAGTGGGGGTGAATGCTCCGATCGGGCGGTGGTCCGTCCGGGGCTGCCCCTTCTGAATTGAGTCTGGCTCAACTATGTTCGTTACTCGTCGAGCAGCCGGACCGTGCCTGAGACCGTGGCGCGGGCCCCTCGACGTGAAGGCGGGGAGTGTCTCCGGGGGGAGACAAATGATTACCGGGGGATACATATGAACATTTCCGATTTCCATGGTTCTGCGACCGCGCTCTCGGTCGAGAGCACCGGTCGCGCGCTCGCGGGCAGCACCACGCACGGCGTGGGGCGCTCCACGCCGCTGCGCGTCGACGCCCAGCGCAACCTGGAGCACGTGCTGCGCGCCGCCCGCGAGGTGTTCGGCGAGCTGGGCTACGGCGCTCCGATGGAGGACGTGGCCCGTCGCGCACGGGTCGGCGTCGGCACCGTGTACCGGCGGTTCCCGAGCAAGGACGTGCTGGTCCGGCGCATAGCCGAGGAGGAGACGGCCCGGCTGACCGAGCAGGCCAAGGCCGCCCTGGGCCAGGAGGAGGAGCCGTGGCAGGCGCTGTCGCGCTTCCTGCGCACCTCCGTGGCCTCGGGCGCGGGGCGGCTGCTGCCGCCGCAGGTGCTGCGGGTCGGCTCGACCGGCGAGGAGGCGGCCGAGGAGACGGAGGCGGCCCGGGTGCCGCACCAGCGCCAGGCGGCCGAGGACACCGCAGCCCCGGGGCTGCGGGTCGTGGGCGCCCGGGGCGCGGAGGACGAGCCCTCGGACGACGCGGGCGCGGGCGCGCTGCTGGAGGTCGTCGGCCGGCTGGTGCACCGTGCTCGGGAGGCCGGTGAGCTGCGCGCCGACGTCACGGTGGCCGACGTGCTGCTGGTGATAGCGACGGCCGCGCCGGCCCTGCCCGACCCGGCGCAGCAGGCGGCGGCCTCCACCCGGCTGCTGGACATCCTGCTGGAGGGGCTGCGGTCCCGGACGGCGTGACCTGCTCCGATCCGGTGCCGGCCACGTCGCCGGCCGGCACCGGACCGGCACGGTGTTCCGGCCCGTCTCGCACGGACGGGTGGAAGGCCCGGAAAGCGGTCCGGTGCCCGTCCGCCGTGTGACACGCTTGCTCGGTGTACCGGTTGAGTGTGTCGTGCGGGAGTTTCCGCGATGAGCGTTGACGGGCGTGAGGAACCGCTCGCCCGCGCCGGCAACGAGGTCGAGGCGGGCGGTCTGCCTGCCCGTCAGGTACCGGCGCAGCGCGGACCGGGTGGGTGGCACGGCCGTCCACCGGCCGGCGGGGGTGATCTCCCGCCCTCCGACGGTGAGTTGGTCGCCCGGATGCGGGGCGGTGACGACGGTGCCTACGAGGAGCTCTTCCGCCGTCACGCCGATGCCGTACGCCGCTACGCGCGGACCTGCTGCCGCGACGGGCACACCGCCGACGACCTGACCGCCGAGGTGTTCGCGCGGACGCTCCAGGCCGTACGGGGCGGGGCCGGGCCGGACCAGTCGGTGCGGGCCTATCTGCTGACCACGGTGCGCAGGGTGGCCGCGGCCTGGGCGAAGACGGCCCGGCGGGAGCACCTCGTCGAGGACTTCGCCCTGTTCGCGGAACAGGCCGCCGGGCGGGCGGACGGCGGCGGCGGCGGGATGGCCGGGCTGTCGGGGGACGACACGCTCGAACTGGGCGCGGACGTACGGGCCATGCACGTGGCCGAGCAGTCGCTGGCCCTGCAGGCCTTCCGGAGCCTGCCGGAGCGGTGGCAGGCCGTGCTGTGGCACACCACCGTCGAGGAGGAGTCTCCGAGCGCGATCGCGCCGTTGTTCGGGCTGAGCGCCAACGCGACGGCGGTGCTTGCCAGTCGTGCCCGCGAGGGGCTCAAGCAGGCCTATCTGCAGGCCCATGTGAGCTCGGCGCTGAGCGAGGGCGGCGACTGCGCGCGCCACGCGGACCGGTTGGGTGCCTACGCGCGCGGCGGCCTGCGGATGCGGGCCGAACGGGGGCTGCGCAAGCACCTGGAGGAGTGCGCGAAGTGCCGGCTGGCCGCCGGGGAGCTGCGGGACGTCAACGCGGGCATTCCCGCGCTGCTGCCGGTGGCGGTCATCGGGTGGTTCGCCGCCGGGTACGCGGCCAAGGCCGCCGGGGTGGTGGCCGGCGGGGCCGTCGCCGCGGGCGGGGCCGCCGTGGCGGCGGGGGCCGCGGGCGGGTCGGGAGCCGGGGCCGCGGGGACGGCCGGCGCCGCCGGTGGGGCCGGTGGCGGTACGGGCGGGGCCGGAGCCGGGGGCGCGCTGGCCTCCGAAGGACTGGGGCTGCCCGCCAAGGCCGCCATCGCGGCCGGCATCGCGGTGGCCGCGGCCGCCGGGGTGGTGTTCGCGCTGGCCGGTGACGATCCCGCACCGCAAGCCAGGGCCAGGCCGGCGCCCCCCGCCGTGGCGCCGGTGACCCCGGACGCCCCCGCCCCCGAACCCGCCCCGGCCGAGCCCGCTCCGCCCGCGCGGGAGCCCGCGGCCGCGCCGAGCCCCGTACCGGCGGAACCGGCTCCGGAGCCGACGCCGTCGGCGGCCGCCCCCGCGAAGCCGTCCCCCTCGCCCTCGCCCACCCCCGCGAAGCCGTCGCCCACGCCCTCCCCGAGCGCGTCCCCGGCGAAGCCGAGCCCGCCGCAGCCGACGCCCCCGCAGGCCTTCCGGCTGGCCTCGCTGCCCCACTCGGCCGGCGGGGACCACACCGGGCCCGAGCTGCAGACCTGGCGCAGCGGATGGGTGTGGCAGCGCCGGGGCCTGGAGGTGGGCGGCCTGTGGTTCGCGCACGGGATCACCGTGAACTCCCGTTCCTCGGTGGAGATCACGCTCAACCGCCGCTGCGAGTCCTTCTCGGCCCGGGCGGGGGTGGACGGCCTGTCGCTGTTCACGAACGGGCGGGTGCGGTTCTCCGTGTACGGGGACGGGGAACGGCTGTGGCGGTCCGCGTCACTCGGGCACGACGACCCGCCCGCCGCCGTCCAGGTCCCCCTTTCCGGGCGGACCTCCCTGCGGCTGGTGGTGGAGAAGGACGGGCCGGGCGCCCTGCCGACCCTGGCGAGCTGGGCGGACGCCGTGATCAGCTGCCGCTGAGCGCCTCGGCGAGCCCGGCCGGGGTGAGCGCGGCGCCCGCCGTCTCCTCCCCGGCCCGGCGGAGGGGCCCGAGCAGGGCGCCGGTCCGCTCCGGCAGCCCTTCCAGGACCCGCTGCTCGGGCACGGACCGGGGCAGGCCCGCACGCCAGGCCGTGGCCGCGGCCAGGACCCGTACGGACTCGGCGGGCCGGCCGGCGTCGGCCAGGAAGAGGGCGGCGGCCTCGGCCATGCCGGCCAGGAGCCGCTCGGCGCAGCGGGCGGTGACGGCGGCGGCGAAGGCGGGCCCGATCGTGGCCAGTGCGGCCTGCGGCCCGTGCTCGCGGGCGGTGAGGAAGGCGTCGACGGTGTCCAGTCCGGCGGTGAGCGGGGCGGGCACCGTGGTCCGTCCGGCCTGGGCGCGGGCCCGCTCGCAGGCTTCCCGGGCGCGGACCGCGTCGTCGCGTTCGAGGGCGAGGAAGGCTTCGAGGAGCCGGGCGTAGGCGCTCACGTCGTACACGCCGCCGTGCTGGTCGGCTTCCGCGTCGGCCTCGGCGAGGAGCCGTTCGGCCTCGTCGGCCTCGCCCGCGCAGTAGGCGGCCTCGGCGATCCGGGCGAGGGCGAACGGGGCCTCGACATGGGCGCCGACCTCGCGGGCCAGCCGCAGGCACTCCTCGAACGCGGTCCGGGCGTCGGCGTACCGGCCCTGGGACAGGGCGATCTCCCCGGCGGCGCTGGCCACCTGGGCGCGCGTCCAGCGGTCGCCGACACGTCGGGAGATCTCGTGCAGTTCGGCGAGGTCGGCATCGACGGTGGGCAGGCCGCCGCTGACGTCGATGGAGACGTGCGTGCGGAGCATGAGGACCACGCCCAGTTCCCAGTCCCCGGCGTGGCGGCGGCAGTTGGCGACGGAGAGGTCGAGGTCGGTGACGAAGTCGAGGGTTTCGCCGGTGAGGAAGGAGGTGGCCGGCCAGAGGAGCCCGGGGAAGGTGGCGGTCTCGGGGCGGCTCTGCCGGAAGGCCTCCTTGATGCGGCCGGCGAGCGCCCGGTGGGCGGGGGTGCGGAACTTCTCGGCGGAGTTGCTCTCCGCGAGCAGGAACATGTCGAGGACGCGCAGGCGCATGTGCCGCCAGTACGCGGGGGTGTCCGTGGGCGGTTCGGCGGGAGTGAGGGCGAGGGTGCGGGCGGTCCACAGGGCGCCCTCGGCGCGGTAGTTGCGCAGCCACCAGAACCAGCCGAGGGCGAAGACGAGGCGCTGGGCGGTCTCGGCGTCGGCTTCGGCTCCGGCCTGCGTGGTGGTGTGCAGGGCGGCGCGGAGGTTGTCGAGCTCCGTCTCGAGGCGCCGGATCCAGGGCAGCTGGGCGGCGGAGCGGATGAGCGGTTCGGCGGTCTCCGCGAAGGCGGCGTAGTGGGCGGCGTGGCGGCGGGCGGTGGCCCGGGCGTCGGCGGGGCGTTCGGCGGCCCGCTCGGCGGCGTACTCGTGGATGGTCTCGAGCATGCGGTAGCGCATGGTGCGGCCGTCGTACGGTTCGGCCAGGACGAGGGACTTGTCGACGAGGGAGCCGAGGACGTCGGCGGCGTCGAAACCGGCGCGGGCGCCCCCGTCGGCGGGGTCGGTGCAGACCGCTTCCGCGGCGGCGAGGTCACAGCCGCCCGCGAACACCGACAACCGGCCCAGGACCGTCCGCTCGGCCCCGTCCAGCAGGTCCCACGACCAGTCCACCACCGCGCGCAGCGTCTGCTGACGCGGCAGCACCGTACGGGAACCACTGGTCAGCAACCGGAACCGGTCGTCGAGCCGGTCCGCGATCTGCCGCGGGGTCAACAACCGCAACCGCGCCGCCGCCAGCTCGATCGCCAGCGGCAGCCCGTCCAGCCGCCGGCAGATCTCCGCGACGGCCGCCGGGTCCTCGTCGGGCGTGAATCCGGGGCGGGCGGCCGCCCCCCGGTCGGCGAAGAGCTGGTGGGCGGGGGCGGGCGGCAGCGGTTCCACGGGCCGGACGGTCTCGCCCGGGACGGCCAGCGGTTCGCGGCTCGTGGCCAGGATCCGTACGCCGGGGCAGTGCGTGAGGAGCCGCTCGGCCAGCTCGGCGGCGGCGCCGATGACGTGCTCGCAGTTGTCGAGGACGAGCAGCAGGGAGCGGTGCGCGCAGTACTCGACGAGCAGGGTGACGGGGTCGGTGTCCGCGGCCGGGGCGTCCCGTGCAACGAGGGAGTTCTCGCGCAGCCCGACGGCACTGAGGACGGCGCCGGGCACGGCGGAGGGGTGGTCGAGGCGGGCCAGCTCGACGAGCCGGCCGGGCTCGGGGTGGGCGGCCGCGGCCTGTTCGGCGAGGCGGGTCTTGCCGGAGCCGCCGGGGCCGGTGAGGGTGACGAGGCGGAGCCGGGCCAGGTCGTCGCGGAGCCCGGCCAGTTCGGCTTCGCGGCCGACGAAGGAGGTGAGCCGCCGGCGGAGGGTGCCGTGCGCCGCGTCGGGCAGGGGGTGCGGATCCGCTTCCCGGGCCGGGCCGGGGTCCGGAGCCCCGTGCGGCGGCGTGCCGCGGGGCGGGACCTGCGGGGCCGGCGGGTGGAGCAGCTCCGAGTGGAGGCCGGCCAGTTCGGGGCCGGGCCGGGTGCCGAGGGCCTCGGCGAGGGTACGGCGCGTGTCCTCGTACGCGGCGAGGGCGTCGGCGTGGCGGCCCGCGGCGCGCAGGGCCCGGAGCCGCTGGGCGTGCAGCGGTTCGTCGTACGGGGACTCCCGGAGCAGCGCCTCGATCTCCGGCAGGAGCGCGGCGGGGGCGGTGGCTCCGCCGCGCAGGTCGGCCTCGATGCGGTCGCGGAGGGCGGTGGCGCGACGGGCCTCGGGGGCGGCGGCGTGCGCGGTACGGGCGGGTTCGGGCAGGTCGGTGAGGGCGGGGCCGCGCCAGAGGGCGAGGGCGGCGCGCAGGGTGCGGGCGGCGGCCGCGGGGTCGGTGGCCAGCTGCCGCCCGCCTTCGGCCGCGAGCCGGGAGAAGCGGTGCAGGTCGACGTCGTCGGGGGAGGCGGCCAGGCGGTAGCCGGCGGCGGGGGCGAAGCCGACGGCCTCGTGTCCGCCGAGCGCGCGGCGCAGCCGGGCGACGAGTGCCTGGAGGGCGGCGGGGGCGTCCCGGGGCGGGTCGTCGCCCCAGACGTCGTCGACGAGTTCGGCGACGGGGACGTTCCGGCCGGCCCGCAGAGCGAGGGCGGCGAGGAGCGCGCGCAGCCGGGCGCCGCCCGTCGGGAGGGGGACACCGGCCTCGTCGCGCGCCTCGGTGACACCGAGGATCAGATACCGCACCCGGCAATTCTGCCCGGCCCGGGGGCGGGTGTTGCCGGGTGCCTTTGCGGCACCGGCCGCTGCCCCGGGGCGGCGGACCGCCGGATCCGCCCGCCCGGGCGTCGGGCGAGGGACGAGTCCCCACGGGCGTCCAGGAGGCTGTGCGGGGGCCGAACGGTCAGGACAGTGCCGGGCGGTGCACGGGCACGCCCTCCGGCACCGCGCGGCGGCGGGCCGCGGAGGTGCCCGTCCAGCACGTGCCGCGGCGCGCCAGCAGGCGGTGCAGCCAGAGCTCCATCGAGACGAGCTCCGCCAGCCCGTCCAGCGGCACCGGCCGGCCCTCCGCCGCGTCGAGCAGGGCCTGGCGCACGACGCGGGCCTCGATCAGCCCCGCGTCCGCGAGCAGCGGGGCGGCGAAGAGGTCCAGCAGCCCGTGCAGGGCGGCGCGCAGCCCCAGCCGGGTCGCGGTCTCGTTCGGCGTGTGCGCGGTGACCCCCCAGCCGGGCGGGAGTTCGCGCACTCCGGCGGAGGACAGGACGCTGCGCAGGATCGCGGCCCGGGCGCCGGGCTGGACCCGCAGGGACTCGGGCAGGGCGCGGGCGGCCCGTACGACCTGGTTGTCGAGGAACGGGGCGTGCAGGCGCTGGCTGCGGACCTCCACGGCCTGTTCGAAGACCCGGTGGTCGGCGGCGTGCCGGGCCAGCACCGAGCGGGCCCGGGCCTCGCCCGGCCGCAGCGACAGCGGCGGCCGCCCGGCGGCCGCGGCGAGCCGGATCGATACTTCCGCCAGCGCCTCTCCCGTGAGCCAGCCCGCCGCCGGACCCGGCCGCGCCCAGGTCAGCGCGGCGAGGGAGGCGTCCACCGGACCGGTCGCGCGGTCGGTGACCCCGCCCTCGCGGAGTCTGGCCGCGGCCGCCTCCATGCCGGCGCGGTAGGTCGTGCGGGCGAGTCTGCGGGCCGCCGCGTACACGGTGAGGGGGACCAGCAGGGACTCCCCGGCGGCTCCGGAGGCCGAGGCGGAACGGGCCAGCGCGGCGACCGGCCGCAGCATGTGCCGGCGGCGGCGGTCCATCAGCAGGTCGGCCAGCCGGGCCGGGTGGGCGTCGAGGACCTGGCGGGCGCCGTGGCCGGTGAAGTGGTCGGCCGAGCCCGCGGCGAGCCGGCGGCGTTCCCGGGCGGCGATCACGAGGGAGGGGCCCGGCTCGTCGGTCAGCGGGCCGTCCAGTTCGGCGTACGGCAGGGCCTCGTCGGCGGCGGCGACCACGACGTGGTGCAGGCGCGGGTCGGCCGCGATGGCGCGGGCCCGCTCCAGTTCCGGCTCGCGCCCCTGGGGGGTGGCGAGGTCGTTGAAGGTGACCGCGAGGAGTCGGGCTCCGGCCGGGCTGGTCAGGCTTCCGGGTGCGCCGGGCAGGCCGGCGGCGAGCAGCGCGAGGGTGGCGGAGGCGCTGCCGCCGGAGAGGTCGGCGCCCACTCCGGCGGCGGGGGCGCCGCGGGCGGCCCGCCGGTCGGCCGGTCCCATGCCGGGCACGGGGCCGGGATCGTACGGCGCCGGCGTCTCGGGAGCATGCCGGGGCGCCGTGAGCCGGGCGCGCACCGCGTCCACCAACGCTTCCCGCACGCCCTCCACCGCGCGCTCGGCGTCGGCCTCGGGTGCGGCCACGGCGAGCGAGGCGACCTGCTCGTAGCCGGTGATCTCGCGGGAGCCCTCGCGCAGGATCAGGGCGTGCCCGGGCGGGATCCGGCGGACGCCCGCGTACGGGGTGCCGTCGCCCAGGGCCTCCGGGCTGTCGGGGCAGGCGAGCAGGGCGGCGAGGTGGCCGATGTCGAGCTGCGCCTCGATGAGGTCGGCGAGGGGGAGGGCGGCGGTGGCGTACGCCGTGCCGCTCGCCCAGGGGGTGTAGAAGACGGGCCGGGCTCCGGCGAGGTCGCCGAGGACGGTGATGCGGCGGCCGGCCTGGACGACGGCGGTGTAGCTGCCGGACCACTGGGTGAGGTGGCGCAGCGCGCCGCCGCGGGCGGCGTAGAGGGCGCGGCGCAGTTCGGCGTCGGTGGCGCCGCAGCAGCCGAGGACGGCGAGGCGGGTGAAGGGGTCGGCGGGGTCGGCGGTGAGGGTGCGGATCTCGTCGGGGCGCCAGTCGCCGACGGCCCACAGCGGGTCGGGGTCCCCCCAGAGGAGCTGCGCGCCGACGGGGTGGACGGTCCGCTCGGCGTCCGCGCCGGGGTCGGCGGCGTGGGCGGCGTCCGCGATGCCGCCGCGCAGGTGGCCGCCCGGTCCACCGGTGCCGCCGGGTCCGGTGGAGCCGTACCCGTCGGGGCCGTGGCCGCGGCCCGGGACCCGGCCGACCGTGCCGAAGCTCGCGGCGATACTGCTCCAACCCACCAACCAGCGCACCGCCGCCTCCCCAGCCCGTGGGCACATGACCGGGGCACGGGCAGCACGGACGGCGCTGAGGGCGCGGCCGACGGAGCCCCGGTGGCTCGGGTCCATGCTGCCACGGGACAGGCGTGCGAGAGGCGTTAAAGGGGGCGCGCGGGCAAAGGAACACGCGCCGTCCACGCAGTATTTGACGTTCCGTTCCCACCGCCCCATAGGTCGCTTTCAGCCATTCTTCGGCCGCCCGGAGCGCGCTCGCGTGCCACCGGAGCACGGTGCACGGGCGCGGTCCGGGAGGCCGAATGCGCCCCCCGGACCGTTCCGCCACCCGCGGGGATTGAGGCAGCGGCATCCCCCGGCCCGCCCGTTCCGGGCAGCGGGCCGACCCACGCACGGCACATCGAATCGCCGGGTCACCGGCCCGGCCAGAGCGCACGGGCGGGCGCACGGCCACACGCACGGAGCACGCCGGGGGACGTGCGCCCCCGCCTCCGGGCCCGGGGCGGACTGTGCAAACGGACAACAATCCCGCCATAGGGAAGTAAGGGCCTTAACGCTTGGGAGGCGGGGAACTACGCTGGGTTTACGAAATGCCGGGCGCCTATGCCCCGGCGGCGTATGCGTTCCGCGTGTGACGAGGGGTGGCGCATGACCAGGGAGCTACGCGAGCCCAACGAGAAGCTCGGCGCCGTCCTCGCCCTCGCGGGCATCAGCAACGCCGGGCTGGCCCGGCGGGTCAACGACCTGGGCGCGCAGCGCGGGCTGACGCTCCGCTACGACAAGACGTCGGTGGCCCGGTGGGTGTCGAAGGGCATGGTGCCCCAGGGCGCCGCCCCGCACCTGATCGCCGCAGCCATCGGCGCGAAGTTAGGACGCCCGGTCCCGCTGCACGAGATCGGCCTGGCGGACGCGGACCCGGCGCCCGAGGTGGGCCTGGCCTTCCCGCGCGACGTGGGCGCGGCCGTGCGCTCCGCCACCGACCTCTACCGGCTGGACCTCGCCGGGCGGCGCGGCGGTGGCGGGATCTGGCAGTCCCTCGCGGGCTCCTTCTCCGTCGCGGCGTACGCGACGCCGGCGTCCCGCTGGCTGATATCTCCCGCGGACGGTTCGGTGGCGCGGGAACCGGCGGGCCCGGCCCACGACCCTCCGGCGGACCCGGGACCGGCCCGGGGCGCGACGGCACCCGGTACGGCGGCACCGGCCGCGACGGCACCCGGCGGCGCGGCAGCGGGCAGCGCGACCCCGGGCACGGCCTCGGGCGCGCCCGCACAGGGGAACGCGGCCCCCGCACCCCCCGCGGCAGGCCCGCGGACCACCCCGGACGGCCGGACGACCGGACCGGCGACCGGCCCGATGACCGGTCCGACGGCCGGACAGACGGCCGGGCAGTCGGCCCCGCCGTCCACCGTTGTGCCCGCGCAGCCCGGCACCGAAACGCCGCGCGACCACGGTCAGCGCGTCGGCCACAGCGACGTCACCAAGCTGCGCGAGGCGGCCGAGGACGCCCGCCGCTGGGACTCCAAGTACGGCGGCGGGGACTGGCGTTCGTCGATGGTGCCGGAGTGCCTGCGGGTGGACGCGGCACCGCTGCTGCTCGGCTCGTACACCGACGAGGTGGGCCGCGCCCTGTTCGGCGCGACCGCCGAACTGACCCGGCTGGCCGGGTGGATGGCCTTCGACACCGGCCAGCAGGAGGCCGCCCAGCGGTACTACATCCAGGCGCTGCGCCTGGCCCGCGCGGCCGCGGACGTACCGCTCGGCGGTTACGTCCTGGCCTCGATGTCCCTGCAGGCGACCTACCGGGACTTCCCCGACGAGGGCGTCGACCTCGCCCAGGCGGCCGTCGAGCGCAACCGCGGCCTGGCCACCTCCCGCACGATGAGCTTCTTCCGGCTGGTGGAGGCGCGGGCGCACGCGAAGGCGGGCGACTCCGCGGCGGCCGGGGCGGCGCTGCGGGCGTCGGAGGGCTGGCTGGAGCGGGCCCGCGCGGGCGACCCCGACCCGACCTGGCTGGGTTTCTACTCGTACGACCGTTTCGCGGCGGATGCGGCGGAATGCTACCGGGACCTCAAACTCCCCCGGCAGGTGCGGCGCTTCACCGAGCAGGCGCTGTCCCGGCCCACCGAGGAGTACGTGCGCTCCCACGGGCTGCGGCTGGTGGTGAGCGCGGTCGCCGAGCTGGAATCGGGAAACCTCGACGCGGCCTGCGCGGCGGGTACCCGGGCGGTGGAGGTGGCGGGCAGGATCTCCTCCGCGCGCACGACCGAATACGTACGGGACCTGCTGCACCGGCTGGAACCCTACGGGGACGAACCGCGCGTCGCGGAGCTCCGCGAACGGGCCCGGCCGCTGCTGGTGGCGCCGGCGTAGAGACCCGCGTCACCGGGCTGTCGGTGCGGGGGTGCAGTATGCAGGGGTGGGAGGTGTCAGCGTGGGCGGCGGCGTGGACTGCGATGTGCTGGTGATCGGTGGCGGGATCGTCGGCCTGTCGACGGCGCATGCCGTGTCGCGGCTGGCCCCGGGCACGCGGGTGGTGGTCCTGGAGAAGGAGTCCGGCCCGGCCCGGCACCAGACCGGGCGCAACAGCGGGGTGATCCACAGCGGGATCTACTACCGCCCGGGATCCCTCAAGGCCCGGTTCGCGGTGAGCGGCGCCGCCGAGATGGTCAAGTTCTGCGCGGAGCACGGCATCCCGCACGAGGTGACGGGCAAGCTGATCGTCGCCACCGAGCGCGAGGAGCTGCCGCGGCTGCACGCCCTGGTCCAGCGCGGCCGGGAGAACGGCATCCCGGTGCGCGAGCTGGGCCCCGCCCAGATCACGGAGTACGAGCCGCAGGTGCGGGGGCTGGCGGCGATCCACGTCGGCAGCACCGGGATCGTGGACTACGGCCGGGTGAGCTCCCAGCTCGCGGAGTCCTCGGGCGCGGAGATCGTCTACGGCGCCGAGGTGGACCTGATCTCCCGCCGGCCCTCCGCCGTGGCGGTCCGCACGACGTCCGGCCTGGTGGTCAGGGCCCGGGTCCTGGTGAACTGCGCCGGCCTGCACTGCGACCGGATCGCCCGCCTCGCCGGGGACGACCCGGGCATGCGGATCATCCCCTTCCGGGGCGAGTACTACGACCTGGCCCGCCCGGACCTGGTCCGCGGGCTGGTCTACCCGGTGCCCGACCCGGCGTTCCCCTTCCTCGGCGTGCACCTGACCCGTGGCATCGGCGGCGGCGTCCACGTCGGCCCCAACGCCGTGCCGGCCCTGGCCCGCGAGGGGTACGGCTGGTCGACGGTGCGTCCGCGCGACATCGCCGACGAGCTCGCCTGGCCGGGCGCCTGGCGGATGGCCTCCCGGCACTGGCGGTACGGCACGGGCGAGATCCACCGCTCGCTGTCGAAGCAGGCCTTCACCCGGGCGGTGCGCCGCCTCCTGCCCGCCGTCACCGCGGCGGACCTGCACCCGGCCGCGGCCGGGGTCCGCGCACAGGCCGTCCTGCGGGACGGCACCCTGGTGGACGACTTCCTGATCCGGGACGCCCCGCGCACGGTCCACGTCCTCAACGCCCCCTCCCCCGCCGCGACGGCCTCCCTGCCGATCGGCCGCGAGATCGCCACCCGGGTCCTGCGCACCCTCACCGGGGCATGAGCCCGCCGGGCGCAGCGGTGTTCCCGAGCCCGCCCGGGGCCTGAGCCGCCCGGGTCCGGATCCGGCCCCGGAGCGGCGGGACGCCGTCGGCCGTGCGGGACCGCGGGAACACCGCTGCGCCCGGCGGCGCACCGGCGGGGAGCACCGCCCCGTCGTAGAATCAGCGCATTGTGTCTGAGTCCCTGAACCCCACGCCGCCCGCCGTCCCGGACGCCGCCGTCGCCGAGCCCGTCGCCGACCCCGCGCCGGAGGCGAACTCGTACGTGCCGCCGAAGTGGCGCACCGAGCCCCGTTTCCCCGACGGACCCGCGCCCGACCCGGCCGGCTCGCACCACGAGCGGCGGATCCGGAGCTTCCAGCCGCGGCGCAGCCGTGTCACCACCGGCCAGGGCGAGGCGCTCAAGCGGCTCTGGGGCACCTGGGGCCTGGACATCGACGGCCACTCGGTCATCGACCTGAAGGAGCTCTTCGACGGCCTCCCCGTCGTCCTGGAGATCGGCTTCGGCATGGGCGAGGCCACCGCGCAGATGGCCGCCGCCGATCCCGCCATCGGCATCCTCGCCGCGGACGTGCACACTCCCGGTCAGGGCAATCTCCTCGCCCTCGCCGAGCGGGGCGGCCTCACCAACGTCCGCGTGGCCAACGGCGACGCCATCATCCTGCTCCGCGAGATGCTGCCGCCCGCCTCCCTGGACGGGATCCGGGTGTACTTCCCGGACCCCTGGCCCAAGGCCCGCCACCACAAGCGCCGGCTGATCCAGCCCGAGTTCCTCACGCTGGCCGCGACCCGCCTGGCACCCGGGGCCCTGCTGCACTGCGCGACCGACTGGGAGCCGTACGCCGAGCAGATGCTCGAAGTGCTCGGCGCCCACCCGGACTTCGAGAACACCCAGCCGGACGGCGGCTTCTCGCCCCGCCCGGACTTCCGGCCGCTCACCCGCTTCGAGGGGCAGGGGCTCGACAAGGGGCACGTCGTACACGACTTGCTGTTCCGGCGCAGGGAGAACTGACAACGTCACCGCGCGTGTCGGACCGGATCGCTAGGGTCATCATGTGTTCCGAGCGCTCCTCCCCCAGCCGGCGCCGGGCGGCACCACCGCCCGGCCCGCGCGCCCGTCCGGCACGGTCCGCACGTGTGTGCTCGTCGTCCTGCTCGCCGCCACCGGGATCGCCATCCTCGACATGGTGCGGGAGCAGACCGGCACCTCGGGTTTTTTCGTCGGCCTCGGTCTGGCCCTGCTGCCGGTGGCGCCGCTCATGGCGGCCTTCCGGTGGCTCGGCCGGGCCGCGCCCGCGCCCTGGGCGCAGCTGCTGTTCTGCTTCGCGTGGGGCGCCTGCACCGCGGCGCTGATCGCCATACTGGCCAACAACTTCGCCACCCAGTGGATAGCCGCGGCCACCGCCGACCCCTCGGACGCGGACCAGCTCGGCTCGGTCGCGATCGCCCCGGTGGTGGAGGAGAGCGCCAAGGCGGCGGCCCTGCTGATGGTGTTCGTCTTCCACAGACGTCATTTCACCGGTCCCGCCGACGGGTTCGTGGTGGCCGGCTTCACCGCCACCGGCTTCGCCTTCACCGAGAACATCCTCTACCTGGGCAACGCCTACGGGCAGGACCTCGCCTCGGACAGCGGTGTGCTGGACTCCCTGACGGCCGCGACCTTCTTCGTACGGGTCGTGCTGTCGCCGTTCGCGCACCCGCTGTTCACCGTGCTCACCGGGCTCGGTTTCGGCGCGGCCGCGCTCGCCGCGCGCCGCTCGCAGCGCGTCTGCCTGCCGCTGCTCGGCCTGGCGCTGGCGATGGGCATGCACGCGCTGTGGAACGGCTCCTCGCAGTTCGGGGACCACGGCTTCTACGCGGTCTACGGCAGCGTCATGGTCCCGTCCTTCGGGATGCTGGTGTGGCTGGCGGTGCGGATGCGGCGCAACCGTCTCCGGGCCGTCGCCGAGGAGCTGGCTCCGTACGCGGCCGCCGGGTGGTTCGGCCCCGCGGAGGTGCCCGCCCTGGCCTCCATGCCGGCCCGTGCGCTGGCCCGCGACCTGGCCCGGCACAGCGGCGGACGGGCCGCCGCCCGCGCGGTCGCCCGCTACGAGGCGGACGCGGCCGCCCTGGCCCTGCTGCGGCACCGGGCGCGGCGCGGCGGGCCGCTGCGGGAGCCGGACTTCGCCCGCCGGGAGCGGCAGTTGCTCCAGCGGCTGTGGCAGCGCCGGGCCACGGCGGCTCCGGCCCTGGCGCGCGCGGCGGTGCTGGAGGAGCTGCTGCCGCCGTCCTTCGACCCCTTGCCCGCCCCGGCCGTCCCGGTGGCCGATGCACCGGCGCCGCCCGTGGTGGCGGGGGCGGCGGCCGTGCCCGGGCCCCGGGAGGCGGGCCCCGGCCTCAGACGTTCAGGCCCTTGGACTCCAGCCAGGCCAGCGGGTCCACCGTCGAGCCGCCCTTGCGCACTTCCAGGTGGAGATGGGGGCCGGTGACGTTGCCGGTGGCGCCGACGCGGCCGATGGTGTCCCCGGCGCCGACCGATCCGGAGGTCACCGACATCGACGACAGGTGGCAGTACCAGACCTCCGTGCCGTCCTCCAGCTGAAGGACGATCCGGTAGCCGTACGCGCCGGACCAGCCCGCGGAGATGATCTTCCCGGCGGCGACGGCCTTGGCGGGCGTGCCGGTCGGGGCCGCGAAGTCGAGGCCGGTGTGGTGGCCGGAGGACCACATCGAACCGGAGACCCCGTAGTGCGAGGTGAGGGTGTAGGAGGAGGTCGGCAGGGAGTAGCCGCCCACCGAGGGGGCGGGGCGCTCCTGCGCGGCCTTGGCCTCGGCGGCCTTGCGGGCGGCCTCGGCCTCTTCGGCCGCCTTCGCCTCGGCCTGCGCCTTGGCTTCCTCCTCCGCCTTGCGGGCCGCTTCCCGCTTGTCCTTCGCCTCCTGGGCGGCGGCGTCCCGTGCGGCCTGCTCGGCCTGGGCGCGGGTCTGCGCCTCGGCGGCCTCGTGCTGGGACTCGGCCTGCTGCAGGATGCGGTTGCGCAGGACCTCGCCGGCGTCGGTGCCGCGTTCGGTCTGCTGGGCGATGATCCCGTTCGAGGCGTTCTGCGCGGAGGCCGAACCCCCGTCCTGCTGCTGCCCGTTGGCGCCGGTCACGAGGTCCGGGAGGGCCGGCATGGATATCGCGACCTGGGGGCGGTCCTGCGCCGTGGCGATGCCGCCGGCGCCGACCGCCGCGATGACGCCGACGCCGAGCACGGTCGAGCTGCGGGCGAGCCCTCCGCGCTGCTTGGCGACACGGTGCTTGCCGCGGACCGGGCGGACCGACTCCTCGGTGGGATTCCACTCGCCCCAGGCGCCGGCGGTGGGCGCCCCCTGGCTCTCGACGCCTTCGGGGGCAGGCAAGTTGGAGGCCACCGGGGCACTCTCCTCATTACGCGACCGCGCACGGCGCCGTCTCTTGCGACGACTGGGACGACCGCGCTGCGTTATCGAAAGGTAATAGACGCGGGGGAGTGATTCCAAGCTGTTGCGCTTGATCGTTCAGACCAATCGACCACGGGATGGCTTGCTTTGGCCACCCTTTACCGCAGCAAAGACACATCAACTAGGGCAAAACTCAAGCATATAGATCATCTCTTCAGCCACACCTGCCCCATGACGGGGCGTCAAGCCCTGTGCGGAGAGCACCGATGCAATGACGGAACGTCAGCACACCTCAGTGCCTCGCCACCCCGGCGGAACCCCCCGGAACCACCACCCGGCGCCGCACCGCCGGACCCGGCCGCACCGGCCGGCCGACCGCGAGCAGCGCCATGTCGTCCGCCGCACCACCGCCCGTGTGCCGGCGCACGTCGCCGCTGAGCGCGCTGAGCAGCGCCTGCGGCCCCGGCACCGGCCGCCCCCGCAGCCGCGCCGCCGGATCGTAGAAGTCGCCCGCCCGGTCCCGGGCCTCCGTCAGCCCGTCCGTGTAGAGCAGCAGCGTGGACCCGGGCGGGAAGGACCACTCCCGTACGCGGCCCTGGCGCCCGCCCAGGTCCGCCATACCGAGGGGCAGGGCCGGTTCGGCCGGGGCGAGCACCGCCAGCCGGCCGTCCCCGTGCAGCAGCAGCGGCTCCGGGTGGCCCCGGTTGAGCAGCCGCAGCAGGTCCGCGTCCGCCCGGATCTCCCCGAGCACGCACGTCGTGAACCCCTCGACCGCGTCCGGACCGGCCCGCCGCGCACCCTCGCGCTCCAGGGCCCGTTCCAGCCGCTGCGCCACCGCCTCCAGGGTCGGCTCGGTCTCCGCCGCCTCCCGGAAGGCGCCGAGGACCACCGCGACGGCCTCCACCGCGCCCAGCCCCTTGCCGCGTACGTCGCCCACCGCCAGCCGCACCCCGTACGGCGTGTCCTGGACGGCGTACAGGTCGCCGCCGATGCAGGCCCCGGCCTGGGCCGCCTCGTACCAGGCGGACACGTGCAGGCCACCGATGCGCTCGGCGGGCTTCGGGAGCACGGCCCGCTGCGCGGCCTCCGCGATCCCCCGGGCGGAGGCCAGCCGCTCACGGCTGCGCCGCACCACCCGGTTGATCAGCAGTGCCAGGCCGGCCACCGTGACGACCGTGGCCAGCTCGGTCAGGGCCCGCGCGCTCCAACCCGTCCCGTGGTGGACGTGCAGCAGGAAGACGGCGCACACCGCCAGGAGCCCGGTGAGGGCCGTGGCCCGCAGGGTGAGCAGCGGAGCCGCGATCAGCGGGGCCGCGGAGAAGCAGGGCGCTCCGGTGAAGTCCGTCGGTGCCCACAGGTCGAAGACCAGCCCGAGGGCGATCAGCGCGCCCGGCAGCGCCCGGAGCACCCGCCGGGCCCGGCCGGGCGCACCGCCCGGCGTACGTCCGGTGCCCGGCGTACGTCCGGTGCCGTGCGCGCGTCCGATGCCGTGCGCGCGTCCACCGTTGTCCTGTCGGCCCAGCCCCCACACGCGCCTCTCCCGCCACCGCCCGGTCCCGTCACCACGGGTGCGGGCCCGCCGCCGCGCCTCTCAAGGCTGGCGGTGTCCGCGGGCCCCGGCGACCCGGCGATGGCCGTACGGGTGAGGGGGAGCGGGGCGCGGGCGGCGCCGGACACGACGAAGGCCCGGTTCCCAAGGGAACCGGGCCTCGTACTGAGTAGCGGGGACAGGATTTGAACCTGCGACCTCTGGGTTATGAGCCCAGCGAGCTACCGAGCTGCTCCACCCCGCGTCGGTGAACACAACTCTACGCCATCCGGGAGGTTGCCTGCGCCAATTAACGGCCGAGCGCCTCACGAGCCCGGATCGCCGCAGGTCAAAGGCGGTATAGCGGCCAAAAGTGACCACCCTCCCCGAGGAAGATCATCTCTGTTGCCCTCCGGTGACACTGCGGGCATGGTTCCGCGATCGCATCCGGGTGAAGATTCTCCTGTCGCAGGGCGAGGGGGGACCACGCACCGGCCGGCGACACGACCACACCCACCGGCTCGGCGCTCCGCCGATGCCCCTGTGATTCCTCGGGGGGAGTCCACCATGTCCGTTCGCACCGCTGCCGCCATCGCAGTCGTCGCCGGCGTCGTCACCACTCTGCTGCCGCTCTCGGCCACTGCCGCGTCGGCCGCACCCGCCGGCGGCGACCACGCCGTACTGCGCACGGAGATGGGCACCCCGGTCCCGAACGGCCCGCTGACCCGCGGCGGCGCCACCGAGTCCTTCGACCTGACCGTGAAGAACCCGACCGGCAAGGCCGTCGAGTACAAGCCGTGGATGCTGCTCCACCCGAAGGGCCCGAGCCTGCTCCAGGAGAAGGACGTCGTCTTCAGGGTGGAGGCCGTGGACGCCCCGGCCACCACCTCCTCGGTGGGCCGCCAGGACGGCGAATGGCAGGGGACCTTCGCACCGTCGGCCGGTTCGGGCAGCTCCGCGAGCGGCTTCGACATCCCCGCGAACGGCAAGATGACCTGGAAGGTCACCATCGGTCTGGGGACGGACTACCCCACCAACAACGGGGACTTCACGCTCACCGCGACCAGCTACAACAACTCCGTGGCGGCCGGCGGATCGGACTCCCACCTCTTCACGGTCGACCCGAAGACGAAGACGGGCGAGCTGAAGACCTGGTTCAAGCAGGTCGGTTCCGGCAAGGACGGCCAGGAGCAGCGCGCCTACCTCGACCTGAACTACCAGGCGACCGGGGACGGCACGTTCGCCACCGCCCTCGCCACCAGCCTGAGCCTGTCCCACCCGGGCGAGCAGGCCGCGGACTTCCGCCTGCAGGGCCTGATCGACGGCCGCTGGCAGGACCTGCGCGCCGAGGACGGCCGCTACGAGCTGCCCCGGATCCCCAAGGGCTTCGGCGCCGCCTCCGGCGTCCACACCCTGCCGCTGCGGGTCAGCCTGGGCCTCGACACGAAGATCCCGGGGCGCACCCTCGTCACCATGACCGCCGAGGTCCGGCACGACGGGGGCAGCAGGCCGCTGCGGACCGCCACGCTGACGTTCCCGCTGGCCCCCATCGTCGAGCCGGTCACCACCCCGCCGGTCACCACGCCGACCACCCCGGTCACGCCCACCACGCCCACCACCCCGCCCGCCACCACCGCGCCGGTGCAGCAGGCCGTCGCCACCGGCACGGGCACGACCCCGGGCACGACCACGACCACCACCACGACGGGCTCCGGCGTGACCACCACGGGCTCCTCGGCCGGTTCCCTCGCCACCACCGGCGCCGGCTCCGCCACCGGCCTGTACGCCGCTCTCGCGGGCGCCCTGGTCGCGCTCGGCGCGGCCGCCGTGTGGATCGGCCGTCGCCGCCGCGTCGGAGCCTGATCCCCCGTACGCGGCGGCCGCCGGCCCCTGCTCAGCCCGCCGGGGCCGGGGCCGGCCGCACCACCCGGGTCAGGACCCGGGTGGTGCTCCCGTCGTCCTCCCGGAGGTCCCGTACGTGCGCGAAGCCGATCCGGCCCAGCAGGGCCAGGGAGGCGGTGTTCGGGGCGGCCACGGTGGCGTGCACCTCGGTCAGGCCGAGGTGTGCGGCACCGTACGCGACGAGCGCCTCCGCCAGCTCGGTGCCGAGCCCGGTTCCCCAGGCCTCGGGGGCCAGGGCGTAGACGATCTCGTGACCGCCGGTCTCCTCGGTCGGCTTGATCTCGGCGTGCCCGACGAACCGGCCGTCGCGGCGCACGGCCCACACGTCGAAGAGGTCCTGGGCGTAGACCCTGGTGAAGATCCGCTCGAACAGGGCCCGGTCCTCGGCCTCGGTGGCGGGGCCGTCCCCCATCCACCGCGACACCGCCGGGTCCTGGAAGAGGGCGACGAAGTCGTCCTCTTCGGCGGGGGTGTACGGATCGAGGTGCAGGCGTCCGGTGCGCAGAGCGGGAGTCACGCCGGCCGACGCTACCGAGTCCGGCCGGCCGGCTCATCCTCATTTCCCGGCCCCCCGACCACGAGAAGCGGCAGCACCGCAGTACACCCAGACGTCGAGGCCGCCTTCCGCCGCTTCCGCGCGCACACCGCCGCCCCGTCCTTCCGCGGCGCGCTGGCGACCGCGGCGGACGCCGGCCCCGTGGGCATCGCGTACGGGCGGCCGTCGGCGGCGGACACGAAGTGGTGGGAACCGCTCCACGACCGCACGACCGACGAGGACCGGCGCGAGGACGGCCGCCGCACCTTCGGGCTGATGGAACTGGCCGTACGGAAGGCCCACCGCAGGCGGGACGTCGCGCGCCGCCTGCACGACGCCCTGCTGTCCGGCACCGGGGCGGAGCGGGCGGTGCTGCACGTCCACGCCGCCAACACGGCGGCGGTGGCGGCGTACCGCGCCTGGGGCTACGAGGAACTCGCCACCACCCGCCCGTGGCCCGGCGCGGACCCGCACCACGTACTGCTGCTGCCCCTGCACTGACCCCACCCACGGCACCGCCGCTGCCCGGACACGGGGCGACCGGTTGCCCCGAAAACGGTGAAGCGCCCCGTCCGACGGTGTCGGACGGGGCGCTTCGGCGCAGGTCAGAGGAAGGTTCCTCCGCCTCGCGAGCGGTAGGCCATGTCGGACTCGAACCGACAACCAACGGATTAAAAGTCCGCTGCTCTGCCAATTGAGCTAATGGCCCTCCACCTGCTCACCCCAGAGCATAGCCGGACCGCGCCGGTCAGCCGATCGGGTATCGGCGGACCGGCCTGTCGTCGGCGTGCGGGGACGGTCCCGGCGCGGGTGCGCGAAGCCGTGGGCGGCCCGCCGTCTCCTCGCGCGCCGTCAACTCCCTGACCGCGCCCGGGGATCGCGCACCACGCACGACAGGGCCCCACGACCGTGGTCGTGGGGCCCTGTCGGTGGTTCGGGCTCAGCCCTGATCAGCCGTTGCGCTTCCAGCGGGGCTTGTCGTCGCGGCGGCCGCCGAAGGAACCGGTCGAGCCGGATCCGGACGGGCGGTGGTCGTCGCGGCGGCCGTACGGACGGTCACCGGCGCCGCCGGAGCGGAAGCCGCCGGAGGGACGGTCGTCGCGACGGAAACCACCACGGTCACCACCGCGGTCACCACGGTCGTCACGGTTGAAGCCACCGGACGGACGGTCGTCACGACGGAAACCACCCGACGGACGGTCATCGCGGCGGAAACCACCCGACGGACGGTCGTCACGACGGAAACCACCACGGTCACCACCGCGGTCACCACGGTCGTCACGGTTGAAGCCACCGGACGGACGGTCCTCACGACGGAAACCACCCGACGGACGGTCATCGCGGCGGAAACCACCCGACGGACGGTCGTCACGACGGAAACCACCACGGTCACCACCGCGGTCACCACGGTCGTCACGGTTGAAGCCACCGGACGGACGGTCCTCACGACGGAAACCACCCGACGGACGGTCATCGCGGCGGAAACCACCCGACGGACGGTCGTCACGACGGAAACCACCACGGTCACCACCGCGGTCACCACGGTCACCACGGTCGCCGCGGTATCCGCCACGGTCGCCACCGCGGTCACGGCGCTCGTAGTTGCCCCGCTCGTCGCGCTGCGGACGCTGCTCCTCACGGCGCTCCTGCGCGGCCAGTTCGGCGGCGGCGGCCGCTGCGGCAGCGGCGACCTCGGCCTCGGCGGCCTCCGCGACCTCGGCGACCGCGGCCTCCGGGTCCTCGCCGCGCTCGCGCGCGGAACGGGCGACCAGGCGGTCGGCCTCCTCGCGCAGCTCGGCGGCGCGGCGGGTCATGCGCTCCAGCTGCTTGGTGAGGTCGGCGACCTCGCGCTCGGCCTGCTTGGCCGCGTTGTTGGCGGAGTCGGCCTGGACCTCGGTGAGCGAGCGCGCACCGGTGATCTCGGCGACCTCCGGGTCGAACGCGCCCGCACCGCCGACGATGTGGCGCGAGGCGTCCACGCCGGCGTCCTCCATCAGGCGGAAGATCTGGCGGCGCTGGTGCGGCAGCGCCAGGGAGACCACGACACCGGACTTGCCGGCGCGTGCGGTACGGCCCGAGCGGTGCAGGTAGTCCTTGTGGTCGCCGGCCGGGTCCACGTTGAGGACCAGGTCGATGCCGTCGACGTGGATGCCGCGGGCGGCGACGTCGGTGGCGACGAGGGCGTTGACGTAGCCGTCCTTGAAGTCGGCGAGGACGCGGGTACGGGCACCCTGCGTCATGCCGCCGTGCAGCGCGTCGGCCTTCACGCCGGCCTCGACGAGCTGCTCGGCGATGCGGTCGGCGCCCAGCTGGGTGCGGACGAAGATGATGGTGCGGCCCTTGCGGGCGGCGATGGCGGCGGTGACCGGCGCCTTGTCCTTCGGCTTCACGACGAGCACGTGGTGCGTCATGGTCGTGACGTTGCCCTGCGCGCTGTCGACCTCGTGCGTGACGGGGTGGGACAGGTAGCGCTTGACCAGGGTGCCGATCTCGTTCTCCATGGTGGCGGAGAAGAGCATGCGCTGGCCGCCCTCGGGGATCTGGTCGAGCAGCTCGGTGACCTCGGGCAGGAAGCCCAGGTCGGCCATCTGGTCGGCCTCGTCGAGGACCGCGACCTGGACGTTCTCCAGGGAGCAGGCGCCGCGGTTGATGATGTCGCGCAGACGGCCGGGGGTGGCGACGAGGATGTCGACGCCGCGCTCCAGGGCGTAGATCTGGTTGCCCATGGAGGTACCGCCGCAGACGACCTTCATCTTCAGGCCGAGCACGTCGCCGTAGGGCTGGAGGGCGTCCGCGACCTGCATCGCGAGCTCACGGGTCGGCGTGAGGATGATCGCGCGGGGCTTCTTCTTCTCGGTGTGCCCGCCGGCCAGCGCGGCCAGGGTCGGGAGACCGAAGGAGAGGGTCTTGCCGGAGCCGGTGCGGCCGCGGCCGAGGATGTCCTTGCCGGCCAGGGCGTCCGGGATGGTCGCGGCCTGGATCGGGAAGGGGGTGGTGACACCGTTCTGGGCGAGCTTGCGCACGATGCCCTCGGGCAGACCGAGGTCGCCGAAGGTGATCGTGGGCTCGGCGTCGGCGCCGTCGGCGTCGAAGTCGTCGTCGGAGTCCGTGAAGGACTCGCCGTTCGTCACGTCGGCCTCGAGAGCCTCGATGATCTCGTTCGCCTCAGCGGCCTCGATGGCCTCGGTGACCACGAGGGCCTCGGCGTCGATGAGCTCGTTGGAGTCGTTCTCGGGCATGACGGAACGGTCAGAACTGGAAATGGACATGCGAAATGCGAAACCTTCCGGAGTCTCGGCACGCGCCCAAACTCCGTGAATCGCAAATCGACCGCCTCAATGCGGTCAGCCACGGCTAGGGAGAGTACGCGCCACACGGCGCTCTTCGGATTCGGCGCCGGGCAATGGGATCAAACGATCTATAACCATACGCACCCTCCCCCGGGTCTGGCAAGTCGCTCCCCCCGAATTGCCACTGACCTGCACGAACGTCCCCAGGGGCAGAGCGCGACCGGCCCGCGGGACCGGCGTGCGCGCCTACGTCTGCGGCCCCGGCTGCGTGCTGGGCTCCGGCTGCGGGATCGACGGTCCGGGCGTGGGTTCCGTCACAGGCGGCGTCGGGACGGGCGGCTCCGGCGTCGGACTGGCCGACTGCTGGCCCCCGCCCGGACCGCCGGCGCCGCCGCCCCCGGCGCTGCCCGTGCCCCCGGCCGGCGGCTGCTGCGGGCCCTGCCCGCCCGCCGCGCCGCCCGGCCCCGCCGACGGGCCGGGCGCACCGGGCCTGCCGCTCGGGGCGCCCGGGCTGGGCGAGGCCCCGGTCGCCCCGGAGGCCTTGCCGTCCTCCTTGCCCCGGCCGCCCTGGCCCGCGGCGGCGTCCTTCGCGCCCTGTCCGTTGCCGTGCACCCCGGAGCCGCGGCCGGAGACCGTCCCGGCCCCCGCCTCGGCGCCGCTGCGCCGGTCGGCCGCCGCGGAGGGGCCTGGCGTGGCCGCGTCCTCGCCGACGCTCATGCAGCCGGCCGTCGCCGCGACGGCGAGCGCGGTGACGGCGAGTCGGAGGGAAGCGGACAACTGGCGCACGGGGCACCTCCGGGAGCTGGGGATCGGTGTCCCGCAGCAGCGGGTCGATGTGCCCAACTCCCCGCGCCCCGTATGGGACACGCCCTCAGGCGAACAGGTGTCGCGCCACCTGCGAGCCCAGGTGCACGGCGCCGAGCCCGACCAGCACCGACACCGTCACGTTCGCCGCGGCGAGCAGACCCCAACCACGCTCGGCCAGCCGCAGGGTCTCGTAGGAGAACGTCGAGTAGGTGCTCAGCGCCCCGCACAGTCCGGGGCCCAGCGCCACCGCCACCCCGGCGGGCACGGCCCCGGCGAGCACCGCGCCGGTCAGCGCCCCAAGCACCAGACAGGCGGCCGTGTTCACCACGAGCGTGCCCCAGGGGAAGACCGAGTCGTGGCGCCGCTGCACCGCACGGTCCGTCAGGTAGCGCAGCGGAGCGCCCACGACGGCGCCGGCGACCACGAGGAGCCAGTTCACCGGCGCACCCCGGCGCAGCGCCGGGTGACGGCGGCGGCCAGCCACACCGCGCCCAGGGCCGCGACCACCGTCAGGGCGCCGTAGCCGAGCGCGAGGGCGGCCTCCCCCTCGTCCAGGAGGCGCGAGAAGTCCAGCGCGTAGGTGGAGAAGGTGGTGAAGCCGCCGAGCACGCCGACCCCGGCGAAGGGCCGCAGCAGCGGGTGGGGCGAGGTCCGGCCGCCCTCACCGATCAGCACCATCAGTACGCCGATCAGCGCGCACCCGGAGGCGTTGATCCACAGGGTCGCCCAGGGGAAGGCCCCGGGCGCGGCCGGCCAGAGCAGCGAGACGCCGTACCGGGCCGAGGCGCCGAGGGCGCCGCCCGCCGCGACGGCGGCCAGCACCCGGCCCTGCGGCTCGGCGGCCTGCGCGGGCACGTGCAGGTCGACGTCCGGGTCGATCGCCTCGCCGTCGGCAACCGGCTCGGTCACCCGTACCCCAGCTCGTGCAGCCGGTCGTCGTCGATCCCGAAGTGGTGGGCGATCTCGTGCACCACGGTGACCTCCGTCTCCGCGACCACGCTCTCCCGGTCCTCGCACATCCGCAAGGTGGGGTTGCGGTAGATGGTGATCCGGTCGGGCAGCACCCCGGCGTACCACTCACCGCGGTCGGTCAGCGGGGTCCCCTCGTACAGACCGAGGAGCTCGGGGTCGTCGGCGGGCGGCTCGTCCTCGACGAACACCGCCACGTTGTCCATCAGCCGCGTCAGCTCCGGCGGGATCCGGTCCAGGGCCTCTGCGACGAGCTCCTCGAACTCCTCGCGCGTCATCTCCAGCACGGGCCCATTGTCGCTCCGCCCGGGCCCGCTCCCACCTGCCGGGGGAAACCGTTTTGGCGATAGGTCCCCGCATCCCATATGCTTCTCACGTCCCCGACGCGCTGGAAAGCGCCCAGGCGGGCCATAAGCCCTCATCGTCTAGTGGCCCAGGACGCCGCCCTTTCAAGGCGGTAGCACGGGTTCGAATCCCGTTGGGGGTACGCATTACCGTGTGCAAGACTTCGGTCTCGCACACCGCAAGGTCCTGTGGAGCAGTTGGTTAGCTCGCCACCCTGTCAAGGTGGAGGTCGCGGGTTCAAGTCCCGTCAGGATCGCTGAGGCCGGAAACGGTCTCGTGGCTGGGTAGCTCAGTTGGTACGAGCGATCGCCTGAAAAGCGATAGGTCGCCGGTTCGACCCCGGCCCCAGCCACCATCAGGAAGGCCCCGTCCCTCGGACGGGGCCTTCCTCTGTTACTCCTCCTCGGCCGCCGCCCGCTCCCGGCGGCGCCACTGGGCCAGGCCGAAGGCGACCGCCGCCACGGCGACCAGCCCGAGCAGCGCCCCGTCCGGAACGGCGTCCGCCACCCCGCGCACCCACTGCTCGACCGCGTAGCTGTCGTCCACGTCCAGCAGCCCCGGCAGCGCGCTCGCGCCGTCGTAGACGAGGAACAGCACGCCCAGCGTGATGAAGAACAGCCCGGACAGCAGCGAGGTGGTGTGCAGCTCCAGGCGGCCCGCGCGCAGGACGCGGCCGCGCAGCCAGCGGCGCCGGCCCAGCTCGAACCGCTCCCACAGCAGCGCCAGCGCGAAGAGCGGTACGGCCATCCCCAGCGCGTACACGGCGAGCAGCAGCCCGCCGTAGACCGGGCTGCCGCTGACCGCCGCGACCGTCAGGACGCTCCCCAGGATCGGTCCGGCGCAGAAGCCGGCCAGCCCGTAGACCGCGCCCAGCGCGTACACCGACAGGGCCGTCGTGGGCCGGATCCTCCCGGAGAGCTCCGAGATCCGGCGGGAGGCGAAGCCGAGGCCGAGGATCTGGGCCACCCCGAGGGCGATGATCAGCCAGCCGCCGGCCAGGACGAGCTGGTCGCGGTTGCCGAGGAAGAAGCGCCCGGCGTACGAGCCAGCCGCACCCAGCGGGACGAGGGTGCTGGCGAGTCCCGCGTAGAAGATGCAGGTACGGGCCAGCAGGCGGGTGGGGGAGTCGATCGAGTACGCGAAGAAGGCCGGCAGGAGCAGCGCGCTGCAGGGGCTGAGCAGCGCGAGGAGGCCGCCCAGCAGGGCGGCCAGGTATCCGATGTCGGTCACTGCTTCGCCGCCGCCTCGGCCTGCGCGATGGCCGCGGTGAAGGCGTCGAGGGGCTGTGCGCCGGCGATCGGCTTGCCGTTGACCAGGAAGGACGGGGTGGAGGTGACGCCGATCCGGTAGCCCTCCTCCTGGTCCTTCTTCAGGGCCGCCGTCGCCTGCTCGCCGGCCATGTCGGCCTTGAAGCGCTCCAGGTCCGGGACCCCGGCCTCGCGGGCCAGCTCCAGCAGGCGCGGCTCGGCGAAGCCCTTCTCCTTGGAGCCGTCGGCGTACGCGGCCGCGTGGAAGGCCGCGAACCGGTCCTGCTGCCCGGCCGCCCAGGCGGCCCGGGCGGCCCCCTCGGACTCGGCGCCGAAGATCGGGAAGTTGCGCCACTCGATGCGCAGGGTGCCGTTCTCCACGTACTTCTTCACCAGCTCGGGCTCGGTGTCCCGGGCGAACTTGCCGCAGTAGCCGCACTTGAAGTCGGAGTACTCGATGAGTACGACGGGGGCGTCGGCGCGGCCCGCGGCCAGCTTGTCGCCGGGCTCGCGCCGGGCCAGCGCCTTCAGGGCCGCCGAGGTGTCGGTGCGGGGCGCGGCGGCCGGCAGGGAGCCGGAGGACCCCCGGTCCTCGGGGGCGGTGGCCTGCCAGGAGACCAGGCCGAGGGTGATCGCGGCGACGGCCACGCCCGCGGAGATCAGCAGGGGCTTGGCGGCGGACGTGGGGCGGCGGGTGGGAGAGGACATGCGGGTGCTCCGGTTCTGCGGGTGAGGGGTGTACGGGCCGGGCGGTTCTCGCGCGGCGGGGTGCGGCGGCGGTCCGGGCGCTCCGCGGATGCGGGGCGGGACGGGACCTTCGGGGCACCCCCTACACCCGCATCACGGACAGCTCCGACGGGCCGGGCGCGGGCCGGGCGGGGCCCCGTACGGGTGCCCGCACGGGCGGGTCGGCGTACGGGCGGGCCGCGGCGGGCGCCGTACGGCCGGGCGGGACCTGCGCGTGCTCGCCGCCGGCCCGGGACGGGGCGGCGGGCGTGCCGCCCCGGTCGGGGGCCGCGGGGGCGCAGGCGGGCCCGTCCCCGTCGGGGGCGGGGTCGGCGCGGGGCCGGTCGGGGCGCTCCGGCGCGGTCCGCGGGCCGGAGGGCGCGGTCCGCGGGGCGGGCCGGCCGGACGGCGCGGACGCCGGATGCGCGGAGTCCGACGGGAGCAGGACGGGGGCCGGACGGCCCGCCCCGTGCAGGAGCGTTACGGCAGCGGCGGGGGCCGCCGCGCCCACGAGCACCGCCAGGACCGCGAGCACGGCGCAGCCGAAGAGGCGCAGGCGGGACAAGGTGGGCTGCCTCTCACTCGTACGGCCGGGGGAGTCGTCCCGAAATGGTACGGGTCCACCCGACAAATGCGTTCGCCACCCGGAGGGCCCAGGTGAGATCCTCGATCAGGTATGTCTACTTCCTTCGCCGCCCTGCAGACGCTTCTCGGTGAGATCTCCCTCCGTGACGCGCACCGCCTCGGCCGCCGCCTCGAGGGCGCCCGCCGCATCCGCAAGCCCGAGGCCAAGCAGGCCGTGCTCGACGAGATCGCCGCGGAGGCCGCGAAGGCCGCCGAGCGACTGGCCGGCCGTGCCTCGCGGATGCCGGAGGTCACGTATCCCGAGAACCTGCCCGTCAGCCAGAAGAAGGACGAGATCGCCGAGGCGATACGCGACCACCAGGTCGTGATCGTCGCCGGTGAGACCGGTTCCGGCAAGACCACGCAGATCCCCAAGATCTGCATGGAGCTGGGCCGGGGCGTGCGGGGCATGATCGGGCACACCCAGCCCCGGCGGATCGCCGCCCGCACGGTGGCCGAGCGGATCGCCGAGGAGCTGAAGTCCGAGATCGGACAGACCGTCGGCTGGAAGGTCCGCTTCACCGACCAGGTGGACCAGGACGCCACCTTCGTGAAGCTGATGACGGACGGCATCCTGCTCGCCGAGATCCAGACGGACCGCGAGCTGCGCGCCTACGACACGATCATCATCGACGAGGCCCACGAGCGCTCGCTCAACATCGACTTCCTGCTCGGCTACCTGGCGACGCTGCTGCCGAAGCGCCCCGACCTGAAGGTCGTCATCACCTCGGCGACCATCGACCCGGAGCGCTTCTCCCGCCACTTCGGCGACGCCCCGATCGTCGAGGTCAGCGGGCGGACCTACCCGGTGGAGGTCCGCTACCGGCCGCTGCTGGAAGAGGACTCCGAGGACTCCGACCGCGACCAGATCACCGCGATCTGCGACGCCGTCGACGAGCTCCAGGCCGAGGGCCCCGGCGACATCCTGGTCTTCCTCTCCGGCGAGCGCGAGATCCGTGACACCGCGGACGCGCTGATCAAGAAGAAGCTGCGGTTCACCGAGGTCCTCCCCCTCTACGCCCGCCTCTCGCACGCGGAGCAGCACCGGGTCTTCCAGCCCCACACCGGGCGGCGGATCGTGCTCGCGACCAACGTCGCCGAGACCTCGCTGACCGTCCCCGGCATCAAGTACGTGATCGACCCGGGCACGGCCCGCATCTCCCGCTACAGCCACCGCACCAAGGTGCAGCGCCTGCCGATCGAGCGGATCTCGCAGGCCAGCGCCAACCAGCGCAAGGGCCGCTGCGGCCGTACCAGCGACGGCATCTGCATCCGGCTGTACTCCGAGGCCGACTTCGACGCCCGGCCCGAGTTCACCGACGCCGAGATCCTGCGCACGAACCTGGCCTCCGTCATCCTCCAGATGACCGCCGCCGGCCTCGGCGAGATCGAGAAGTTCCCCTTCATCGACCCGCCGGACCACCGCAACATCCGCGACGGCGTACAGCTGCTCCAGGAGCTCGGGGCGCTGGACCCGGCCGAGAAGGATCCGAAGAAGCGCCTGACGCAGATGGGCCGCCGGCTGTCCCAGCTGCCCGTCGACCCGCGGCTGGCCCGCATGGTCATCGAGGCCGACAAGAACAACTGCGTCCGCGAGGTCATGGTGATCGCGGCGGCCCTGTCCATCCAGGACCCGCGCGAGCGGCCCTCGGACAAGCAGACCCAGGCCGACCAGAACCACGCCCGGTTCAAGGACGAGACCAGCGACTTCCTGTCCTTCCTGAACATGTGGCGCTACGTCCGCGAGCAGCAGAAGGAGCGCGGTTCGTCCTCCTTCCGCCGGATGTGCAAGCAGGAGTACCTGAACTTCCTGCGGATCCGCGAGTGGCAGGACATCTACTCGCAGCTGCGCACGGTCGCCAAGACCATGGGCATCCACGTCAACGAGGCCGACGCCCCGGAGCAGGTCGTCCACGTGTCCCTGCTGGCCGGTCTGCTCTCGCACATCGGCCTCAAGGACACCGACAAGAACGAGTACCTCGGCGCGCGCAGCGCCAAGTTCGCGATCTTCCCGGGCTCGTCGCTGTTCAAGAAGCAGCCGAAGTTCGTGATGTCGGCCGAGCTGGTGGAGACCTCGCGGCTGTGGGCGCGGGTGAACGCCAAGGTGGAGCCCGAGTGGGTGGAGCCGCTGGCGCAGCACCTGGTCAAGCGCACCTACAGCGAGCCGCACTGGGAGAAGGACCAGGCCGCGGTGATGGCGTACGAGAAGGTGACGCTGTACGGCGTGCCGATCGTCGCCCAGCGGAAGATCAACTACGGCCGGATCGACCCCGAGGTCTCGCGCGAGCTGTTCATCCGCAACGCGCTGGTCGAGGGCGACTGGCGGACCCACCACAAGTTCTACGCCGACAACCGCAAGCTCCTCACCGAGGTGGAGGAGCTGGAGAACCGGGCCCGGCGCCGCGACATCGTGGTGGACGACGAGACCCTCTTCGACTTCTACGACCAGCGGATCCCCGAGCACGTGGTGTCCGGGGCGCACTTCGACTCCTGGTGGAAGCACAAGAAGCGGGACGAGCCGGAACTGCTCGACTTCGAGCGGGAGATGCTGCTCACGGAGAAGGCGGCCGGGGTCACCAAGGCCGACTATCCGGACTCCTGGCGGCAGGGGCAGCTGAAGTTCCGGGTGACCTACCAGTTCGAGCCGGGCGCGGACGCGGACGGCGTGACCGTCCACATCCCGCTCCAGGTGCTGAACCAGGTCACCGACGAGGGCTTCGACTGGCAGATCCCGGGCCTGCGCGAGGAGGTCGTCACCGAGCTGATCCGGTCGCTGCCCAAGCCGATCCGCCGGCACTACGTGCCCGCGCCGAACTACGCGGGCCGCTTCCTGGACACGGCCGTGCCGCTGCAGGAGCCGCTGCCGGTGACCCTGGCCCGCGAGCTCCAGCGGATGGTCGGCGTGCCGGTGTCGGCCGAGGACTTCGACCTGGGCCGGATCCCCGACCACCTCAAGATCACCTTCCGGATCGTCGACGAGCGGCGCCGCAAGATCGCCGAGGACAAGGACCTGGAGGCCCTGCGGCTCCGGCTGAAGCCGAAGGCCCGCCAGGCCCTCTCCAAGGCGGCCGCGGCCACCGCCGAGCGGGCGGGCGGGGAGTCGGTGGAGCGCACCGGCCTGACCGACTGGACCATCGGCACCCTCAGCAGGGTCTTCGAGACCCGGCGGGCGGGCCAGCCGGTGAAGGCCTACCCGGCGCTGGTCGACGAGGGCGCGAGCGTCTCCGTACGGCTCTTCGACACCGAGGCGGAACAGCAGCGGGCGATGTGGCTCGGCACCCGCCGGCTCATCCTGCTGAACATCCCGGTGAACCCGGCCAAGTTCGCCTCCGACCACCTCGGCAACCAGCAGAAGCTGGCCCTCTCCAGGAACCCGCACGGATCCGTCCAGGCGCTGTTCGACGACTGCGCCACCGCGGCGGCCGACAAGCTGATCGCCGACCACGGCGGCCCGGCGTGGGACGAGGCGGGCTTCCGAAAGCTCTACGAGGCCGTGCGCGCGGACCTGGTGGACACGACCGTGCGGGCCGTGAACCAGGTGCAGCAGGTGCTGGCCGCCTGGCAGGCCTGTGAGCGGCGCCTGAAGGCCACCTCCAGCCTCGCGCTGGTCGCCAACGTCCAGGACGTCAGGACGCAGCTGGCGGGCCTGGTCCCGGCCGGCTTCGTGACGCTCACCGGGCTGCGCAGACTGCCGGACCTGATGCGCTACCTGGTGGCGGCGGACCGGCGGCTCCAGCAGATGCCCACGGGTGTCCAGCGCGACACCACGCGCATGGAGAAGGTCCACGAGATGCAGGACGAATACGCCTGGCTGCTGGAGCAGCTCCCGAAGGGCCGGCCCGTCCCGTCCTCGGTGACCGACATCCGCTGGATGATCGAGGAACTGCGCGTCAGCTACTTCGCGCACGCGCTCGGGACGGCGTACCCGATCTCCGACAAGCGGATCGTGAAGGCGGTGGACGCAGCGGCCCCCTGATCGGTTCGACCGCACCCCCTGAGCTGCTGTACAGTCTGTTTCGCAGCCGCCTCCGGGGGGCCGCGAATCAAGGTCCTGTGGAGCAGTTGGTTAGCTCGCCACCCTGTCAAGGTGGAGGTCGCGGGTTCAAGTCCCGTCAGGATCGCAACAACGTCAGGGCCCGTATCCCCCAGGGGATACGGGCCCTGACGCATGAGCGGGTGCCGGCCGTGAACGGTGTTGGCGCCCCGGCGGGCGCCGCGCCGCCGTCCGCCACGTCGCGCCTCCGGCCGACCGCGCGCCTCGGGCCTCTCCGGCCGACCGCTCCGGCCGCTCCGGCGGCTCCCCGCCCCTTCGCGCCACTCCCGCGCGGCACCCGGAATCCGGCACGGAAGGCACGGGGAGCGGAATCCCCCGTTCGCATGATGCCCCGGTCGCGCACTTCCCCTTTACGGGGTGCATTACCGGATATACAAGAGTGATCATCTGTGACGGGAGTCACCGCACGAGTTTCTGAGACTCCTACTTTTATCGCATCCATACACCGGCTCGATTTAATATGTGCAATGGCACCTCCCCCGCGAGGGCCCGGCGCGACCCCGTGAACCGCCCCTGACCTGGGCATAAAAAAGATCGCGCTGGACCCGGCGGAGTCCAGCGCGATCGAAGGCCGGCGAACCTGTTGGGGCAGGTCGGGCCGATGAAGCACAGTGGGTTTTCATCGGATTGGGGGACCCGATGGAACCCGTCAAAGCGGGGTGTTAACGCGACCTCAGGCCTCGCTGCGCTGCTGCGGAATTCCCGCGAGCAGGGCGCGAACCTCGGCCTCGCGGTACCGGCGGTGTCCACCCAGGGTGCGGATGGACGTGAGCTTGCCAGCCTTGGCCCAGCGGGTGACCGTCTTCGGGTCCACGCGGAACATGGTGGCGACCTCAGCCGGGGTCAGCAGCGGCTCGGCATCAGGGGTGCGAGCGGTCATGAGCGGCCTCCTCGGGAGAACCGAACCATCTCGGTTCTTTCCTCTAAATTCTGCACCTTGGCCCGCGTTGCCCGAAATGGACATACGCGGGCCGAGTCGGTTATAGGACGAACGGCTTGTCCTCGGCACTACAACTACACCATCCGTCCAGCCTCGACGGCCAAACCGACGGAATTGCCCTCCGAGGTGTTCATCAGCGGCGGAAGCCGATGGACCGTCCCATAACGGACAGTCACCCCACTGTGACGATCAGTCACAGAGCGATCAGGAGCCGTCAGACCCCCCGTAGAGTGCAATGCCGAGCATTCCGCCCTTACTTGGACGGAAGGAACCCTCCCCGGACTCCTTGTCCTATTTTGGCACGAGGGTAGGGGAAGGGCGCAAGGGTGTGGTTAGTGCGGTCCGTCACGCTTGGGCCAATGGCCCGTATCGGGACGTAGGTCCCGGCACTACGTCCCAAATGCCACGATCAGGGCTCTGATCAGCCACTATTGACCGAACGACCGATACGCCACGGTCTGCCGGAACCCCTATCCTGCGAGATCCGGCCACACCGATCACTTTCGGCCTAATTCGCGAAAAGCCGCTCCCGGACCTCCCGCCAGCGCTCCGCAAGCCCTCCGTAGACCTCCGCCGCACCCGTCCCGTCACCCGCCCGCAGCGCCGCGAGTCCCGCCGCGAGGTCACCCGCGGACCGGTCCTCCGCCAGCCGGCCGGCCGGCAGCGCGTGCACCAGCCCGCCGTAGTCGAGCTCCACCATCGACTTCGGGTGGAACTCCTCCAGCCAGCCGCCCACCTCGACCAGGCCGTCGGCGAGCGTCACGTACCCCTCGGCGGCACGCAGCGTGCGCAGGGCCCGGGCCAGCCGCCGGCGCGCCTGGACCATCGGAGTCCGGTAGCGCAGCCGCACGCCCGGAACGTACTCCCGCTCACAGTCCTCCACCAGCACGAACCAGCGCAAGGGGATCTGCCACACACCGGTGCGGATCCACGGCCGCGCCTCCGGGTTGCGCGCGCGCCAGCGCTCGTGCTCCTGCGCCGCCCGCAGCCTCACCTCGGGCGGCAGGGCCGCGTCCAGCACCGGCCCGGGGAACTGGTCGACCAGCTCCTCCAGCGCCAGCCAGCCGCGCAGCCGGGTGCCCCACGGGCAGACCAGCAGCACCCCGTCGACCTCGGCCGTGAACGCGTCGGCGCTCTCGTCGTCGGGCACGCCCACCACGGGCACCCGCACCAAGTCCGCCAGCGAGCGGCGCAGTTCGTCCTGGGCCGTCGGGGTCCGCCCGCTCCGGGCGTAGTCGGCCCAGCGGGTGCGTTCGGGTTCGGTGAAGGCGGCCAGGGGCTCGTAGACGCGCAAGTAGGAGGCGTACGGAACGGCCGGCGCCGAGCGCGCGGAGGGCAGCAGGGGATCGGAGGATTCGGTCACCCTCTGGTCCTGCCCCTTTTCCGGCCTGCTCGCGCGCCCGCGGGGCCGCCGGTTGCGGGCCGGCGGGCGGCCCCGTGCTCCGGGAGTGTTCCGATCCACGGACAGGTCCCCTACGGACGGCCGACAGGTCTTACTCTGCTCCCAGCACGCCCTCCCCCACCCGCAGGGGGGCGTTTTCCCGCCGCATCTCTTCCATGGGAGTCACCACCGTGACCGAAATGACCGACGGCGTCCTGCACACCCTGTTCCGCACGGAGCAGGGCGGCCACGAGCAAGTCGTGCTGTGCCAGGACCGCGCCACCGGCCTGAAAGCCGTCATCGCCATCCACTCCACCGCCCTGGGCCCCGCCCTCGGCGGCACGCGCTTCCACGCCTACGCCTCCGACGAGGAGGCCGTCCAGGACGCGCTGAACCTCTCGCGCGGCATGTCCTACAAGAACGCCATGGCCGGTCTCGGCCTCGGCGGCGGCAAGGCCGTGATCATCGGCGACCCCGAGGTCATCAAGACCGAGGAACTCCTCGAGGCCTACGGCCGGTTCGTCGAGTCGCTCGGCGGCCGCTACGTGACGGCCTGCGACGTCGGCACCTACGTGGCGGACATGGACGTGGTCGCCCGCGAGACCCGCTGGGCCACCGGCCGCTCCCCGGAGAACGGCGGCGCCGGCGACTCCTCCGTCCTCACCGCCTACGGCGTCTTCCAGGGCATGCGCGCCTCCGCCCAGCACCTGTGGGGCGACCCGACCCTGCGCGGTCGCAAGGTCGGCGTGGCCGGTGTCGGCAAGGTCGGCCACTACCTGGTCGAGCACCTGCTGGAGGACGGCGCCGAGGTCGTGATCACCGACGTGCGCGCGGAGTCCGTCCAGCGGATCCTCGACAAGCACCCGGGCAAGGTCACCGCGGTCGCCGACACCGACGCGCTGATCCGCGTCGAGGGCCTGGACATCTACGCCCCCTGCGCGCTGGGCGGCGCCCTCAACGACGACACGGTGCCGGCGCTGACCGCCACGATCGTCTGCGGCGCGGCGAACAACCAGCTCGCCCACCCGGGCATCGAGAAGGACCTGCTGGACCGCGGGATCCTCTACGCCCCCGACTACGTGGTCAACGCGGGCGGGGTCATCCAGGTCGCCGACGAGCTGCACGGCTTCGACTTCGACCGGTGCAAGGTGCAGGCAACGAAGATCTTCGACACCACGCTGGAAATCTTCGCTCGTGCGAAGGCGGACGGCATTCCGCCGGCCGCCGCGGCCGACCGGATCGCCGAGCAGCGCATGGCGGACGGCCGGATCAACCTCCCGGTGACGACCGCGTAAGGCCCCCTTCGGGGCGCCCGGGTGCGCCCGCCGGGGTGCGGCGAGACGGAACTCACTGCACTTCGGCGGGTCGCCCGCTCGGAACGCGTTAAAATCGCAGCTGACCAGCCAGGACGGGGCGCCTTGCTGGTTCTGCACCGGGGCGCGTCATGCGGGCGGCGTACCGTATGGCCGCGGAAGCAGGTACCGTTAAACCCCTACGGACGGTCTCTCCACGGAGAGCCCGCTCCGAACCATGAACGCGTGTCAGACTCTGGGGCCGTCGAGCCCCGTCACCGAGGGGGTCGAGCCATGGGGCGCGGCCGGGCCAAGGCCAAGCAGACAAAGGTCGCCCGCCAGCTGAAGTACAACAGCGGCGGGACTGACCTCTCGCGTCTGGCCAATGAGCTGGGCGCATCGCCGACAGAGCCGCTGCAGATCAGCGAGCCGGTCGAAGTCGATGACGATCTGGACGACGACGACCCGTACGCCAAGTACGCGGATCTCTACAACAGCGATGACGACGACGAGGACGAAGAGTCCGGTCCGTCGACTCAGCGCCGCGGCGCTTGACGCCCTGAGGCGTCTGCACGACACAGCAAAGACCGAAACCCGGTCCAGGGCATAGCCCCGGGCCGGGTTTCGGTGCTGCTCAGCTCGCGTAGTCGCCGGTCAGGGTCGCGCCCTCGGTGCGGTCGCCGCGGTCCAGGATCTCTCCCGCGACCCAGGCGTCGACGCCCCGGTCGGCCAGCGCGGTCAGCGCCACGTCCACCGACTCGGCGGGCACGACGGCCATCATGCCGACGCCCATGTTCAGCGTCTTCTCCAGCTCCAGCCGCTCCACCTGCCCGGCCGTGCCGACCAGGTCGAAGATCGCACCGGGCGTCCAGGTCGAACGGTCGACCGTGGCGTGCAGGTGGTCCGGGATCACCCGGGCCAGGTTCGCCGCGAGGCCGCCACCGGTGATGTGCGAGTACGCGTGCACCTCGGCCGTGCGGGTGAGGGCCATGCAGTCCAGCGAGTAGATCTTGGTCGGCTCCAGGAGCTCCTCGCCGAGGGTCCGGCCGAGGTCCTCGACGTGGCGGTCCAGGGACATCCCGGCGCGGTCGAAGAGCACGTGGCGGACCAGCGAGTACCCGTTCGAGTGAAGGCCGGACGAAGCCATCGCGATGACGGCGTCACCCGTACGGATGCGATCCGCACCGAGCAGCCGGTCGTACTCCACGACACCGGTGCCGGCGCCCGCCACGTCGAAGTCGTCCGGGCCCAGCAGCCCGGGGTGCTCCGCGGTCTCCCCGCCGACCAGGGCGCAGCCGGCGAGGACACAGCCCTCGGCGATGCCCTTGACGATCGACGCGACACGCTCGGGGTGGACCTTGCCGACGCAGATGTAGTCGGTCATGAAGAGCGGCTCGGCTCCGCAGACCACGATGTCGTCCATGACCATCGCGACGAGGTCGTGGCCGATCGTGTCGTAGACGCCCATCTGGCGGGCGATGTCCACCTTGGTGCCGACACCGTCGGTGGCCGAGGCCAGCAGCGGGCGCTCGTACCGCTTGAGGGCGGAGGCGTCGAAGAGGCCGGCGAAGCCGCCGAGGCCGCCCAGGACCTCGGGGCGCTGGGTCTTCTTCACCCACTCCTTCATCAGCTCGACGGCGCGGTCCCCCGCTTCGATGTCGACGCCCGCGGCTGCGTAGCTGGCACCGGTGGTCTTCTCTGTCATGACAGGAGAGAGCTTTCGTGTCGTTACTGCGGTGGGTACGGGGCCCCGGGAAAAGCCGGAAAGACGGGGCCCGCGCAGGTCGAGCCGGGGCCCGGCGGGCCGCGGGGCCCGCCGGGGAGCGGGACCCTACGGGCGGCGGAGCGCGTCGGCGGCGTCCGTGCCGCCGGCCAGCTCGGTCTCCAGCAGCTGCTTGCCGAGGAGCTGCGGGTCGGGCAGCTCCATCGGGTACTCGCCGTCGAAGCAGGCACGGCAGAGGTTCGGCTTCTGGATGGTCGTCGCCTCGATCATCGAGTCGATCGAGATGTACGAGAGCGAGTCCGCGCCGAGGGAGGTGGCGATCTCGTCGACCGTCATCCCGTTGGCGATCAGCTCGGCCCGGGTGGCGAAGTCGATGCCGAAGAAGCACGGCCACTTCACCGGCGGCGAGGAGATCCGGATGTGGACCTCGGCCGCGCCGGCCTCGCGGAGCATCTTGACCAGGGCGCGCTGGGTGTTGCCGCGGACGATCGAGTCGTCGACGACCACCAGGCGCTTGCCGCGGATGACTTCCTTGAGCGGGTTGAGCTTCAGCCGGATGCCGAGCTGGCGGATCGTCTGCGAGGGCTGGATGAAGGTCCGGCCCACGTAGGCGTTCTTGACCAGTCCGGAGCCGTACGGGATCCCGCTGGCCTCGGCGTAGCCGACCGCGGCGGGCGTGCCGGATTCCGGCGTCGCTATCACCAGGTCGGCTTCGACCGGGGCTTCCTTGGCCAGGCGCCGGCCCATCTCGACACGCGAGAGGTAGACGTTCCGCCCGGCGATGTCGGTGTCCGGGCGCGCCAGGTAGACGTACTCGAAGACACAGCCCTTGGGCTTCGCTTCCGCGAATCGGGAGGTGCGCAGACCGTTCTCGTCGATCGCGATGAGCTCGCCCGGCTCGACCTCGCGGACGAAGCTGGCGCCGCAGATGTCGAGGGCGGCGGTCTCGCTCGCGACCACCCAGCCGCGCTCCAGGCGGCCGAGGACCAGCGGGCGGATGCCCTGCGGGTCACGGGCGGTGTAGAGGGTCCCCTCGTCCATGAACACCAGCGAGAAGGCGCCCTTGACCTGCGGGAGGACCTTGGCGGCCGACTCCTCGATCGTCAGGGGCCTGCCGTCCTCGTCGACCTGTCCGGCCAGCAGGGCCGTGACCAGGTCGGTGTCGTTGGTGGCCGCCACCTGGGTGGCACGGCCGTCCTGACGGGGGAGGTCCGCGACCATCTCGGCGAGCTCGGCGGTGTTCACCAGGTTGCCGTTGTGTCCCAGGGCCAGGGAGCCGTGGGCGGTCGCGCGGAAGGTGGGCTGCGCGTTCTCCCACACGGAGGCGCCGGTGGTCGAGTAGCGGGCGTGACCGACCGCGATATGACCTTGGAGCGAACCGAGGGAGGTTTCGTCGAAGACCTGGGAAACGAGGCCCATGTCCTTGAAGACGAGGATCTGGGAACCGTTGCTCACAGCGATTCCCGCGGACTCCTGTCCGCGGTGCTGCAATGCATACAGTCCGAAGTAGGTGAGCTTGGCGACCTCTTCACCCGGAGCCCAGACACCGAAGACGCCGCAAGCGTCCTGGGGGCCCTTCTCGCCGGGGAGCAGGTCGTGGTTGAGTCGTCCATCACCACGAGGCACGCTCCCGAGTGTAGGCGAGATCGACCACTGGTCCGAATTGGGGACGGCCGGGAAATGTCACAGCACAGAGGGTGACCGGACGCCCCCGTCTCGGTATTCGGATCACTTTGTTGACAGCTACGAGTGAATTCGTACAGGCTCTCGCTCCATGCAGCCTCTCGGTGACCGCACCGTCACCCTCGTCGAGCGCCGGCACGTGGACCTGGTCCGTGTCGCGAGCGCCATCTGTCGCTGTTTCGCGTAGCCACAACTCTTCTTCCTCCTTTCCCCTTTAGCCCCGCCCTGCCCCGACCCGCCGTGCCGCGTGCCGTCCCCGCGCGCACCGGGGACGGGGCGGCCGGGCCGCGCCCTGGAGTACCTGTGTCTTCGTCCGACAGCACCTTCTCCCGCCGTGCCTTCGCAGGCGCCGTCTCGGTCACCGCGGCGGCCGCCGCGGGCCTCGGCGCGAGCCCCGCCGCCGCCGCGGAGAGCCACGGCCGAACCCCCTCGGAACGCCCTTTCCGGGCGGCCGGGGACCGGCGCTCGCGCCGGCCGAACATCCTCTTCATCCTCGGTGACGACCTCGGCTGGGCGGATCTGTCCTCCTACGGGTCCCCGAACATCAGGACCCCGCACCTGGACGCCCTGGCCCGCCAGGGTGTCCGCTTCACCGACGCCTACTCGGGCTCGGCGACCTGCTCCCCGACCCGGTTCAGCCTCTACACCGGCCGCTACCCGGGCCGTACCCCCGGCGGCCTGGCCGAACCGATCGCGGACAGGACAGCGGGCCTGGACCCCACCCACCCGACCCTGGCCTCCCTGCTGAAGGAGGCCGGCTACGCCACCGCGCTGATCGGCAAGTGGCACGCGGGATACCTGCCCGACCACAGCCCCACCCGCTCCGGCTGGGACACCTTCTTCGGCAACTTCGGCGGCGCGCTGGAGTACTACTCCAAGCTGGGCCTGGGCGGCGAGTACGACCTCTACGAGGGCGACGCCACGTACAAGGACCTGCGCTACTACACGCGGATCATCACCGAGCGGGCGAGCGAGTACGTCACCCGCGACCACGGCGGGAAGCCCTGGCTGCTGAACCTCAACTTCACCACCCCGCACTGGCCGTGGATCGCGGACGGGGACACCGCGGAGAGCGCCGAGATCGTCCGGCGGATCAAGGCGGGCGACGGGCGCGCCCTGTGGCACCAGGACGGCGGCTCGATCGACAAGTACCGGGAGATGGTCGAGGACCTCGACCGCTCGGTCGGCGAGGTCCTCAGGGCCCTGAAGCGCTCCGGGCAGGAGAAGGACACCCTGGTGGTCTTCTCCAGCGACAACGGCGGCGAGCGCTTCTCCCACAACTGGCCGCTGTCGGGGAACAAGGCCTCCCTCCAGGAGGGCGGCATCCGCGTGCCGAACATCGTGCGCTGGCCCGCCCGGCTGGACGGCGGCCAGGTCAGCCGGGTCCCCGTGTTCAGCCCGGACTGGACGGCCACGCTCCTGGAGGTGGCCGGGACCAGGCCCCATCGCGCCTACCCGCTCGACGGGGTGAGCCTGGCCGGCTACCTGCTGCGCGGCGAGCGGCCCGCCGAGCGGGACCTGTTCTGGCGGGTCCGGGGCGAGCGGGCGCTGCGCCGCGGCAACTGGAAGTACTACCGCGGCAAGGCGGGCCGGGACCAGCTGTTCGACCTCGCCGGGGACGTCCGCGAGCAGGCCGACAAGGCGGCGGTCGAACCGGCCCGGCTGGCCGAGCTGCGGGCGGCGTGGGAGTCCGTGAACGCGGGGCTGCTGCCCTACCCGGGCTGAGCGGCGCACCCGGGGCGGGCGCGGACTACTCGACGGCGGTGGCCGCCTTCGCGGTCAGGCCCGTGCCGTCGGGGGCCTTCAGGGTGAGGTCGCGGCCCTGGATCTCCCACCGCAGCGGGGAGGCGGCGAACAGCGTGGTCAGCGCCTGCTCGACCTCGCCCACCGGCCCGGCGCAGGCCATGCGCGTGCTGGTGAGGGGGCCGAAGGTGACCTCCGCGCCGTCGCCCGTGGCCCGGGCGCTGAACCGGTTGCAGCCGAGGTTGCCGCTGACCGCGAGGTCGGCGGCGACCGTGAACCGGGCCTTGCCCGCGGCCTCCGCAGGCACCGAGGACACCGTCTCCCCGCTGATCAGCGACTCCACGATCCACTCGGTCGAGGTGAAGGGGGCGTCGGCCACCGGAGGCTTCGGGCTCATGGCGATGGTGCTCCCGTCGGAGGTCTTCAGCGTGAGCCGGTCCGGGCCCCGGTCGATCGTCAGCCGTCCCTTGAACAGCTTCGCGAAGGCCGTCTCGAACTCCATGTCCGGGCAGGCCATGGCCGTCCGCGGGCCGGGGGTGACGGTCACCGCGGCCGAACCGTCGTGGACGAGCGCCGCCTTGAGCCCGTTGCAGCCGTAGCTGCCGGTGGCCGCGGTCGCCCCGATGGTGAGGCGCGCGCTGTCGGGGGCGTGCAGGGTCCGGCCCTCGGTGGTCAGCGACTCGACGGCCCAGGAGCCCTCGACGTCGGGGAGCACGACGCTCCCGCTCTCCTGTTCCCGGCCGCAGCCGGCCAGGGCGAGTACGAGGACGAGGACCAGCCCCGCGGGGGTGTGGACGTGCCGGAAGGTACGCATGCCGGTGGGACGTACCGGACGCCTGTCCGGTTCCGCCGCGCCTGATCGCTGCCGCTGCCCCTGCCTCTGCCCCGCCGCTCAGCCCATCAGCGGGAGCAGCGCCGACAGGTCGGCCCGCTCCCCGGAGGCCCGTACCCGTGCCCCGTCCACCGCCTCGGCCCATCGCGTGCGGCCGGTCGCGAGCCGGATCCAGGTGAGCGCGTCCGTCTCGACGACGTTGGGCGGGGTGCCGCGGGTGTGGCGCGGCCCCGCGACGCACTGGACCACGGCGAACGGCGGGATCCGCACCTCGACCGAACCGCCCGGCGCCTTCAGCGCGAGCGCGTCGGCGAGCAGCCGGGTGCAGGCGGCCAGCGCCTGCCGCTCGATCGGGACGTCCAGTCCGGTGGCGCGGTTCAGGTCGTCGGTGTGGACCACCAGTTCCACGGTCCGGGTGACCAGGAAGTCGGCCAGGGTCATGTCCCCGATCCACAGGTCCAGCACCCGGTCCCCGCGGTGCTCGGCGAGCGCACCGGCCATGGCGGAGGCCGCCCGCTCGTACAGCTCGGGCAGCGGGGCCCCGGTCAGGGTCTCGCGGGCGGCCTCGGAGATCTTCCCGGCGAGGGAGGCCGTGGCGAAGGGCCATTCGACGGCCGTCAGCTCGGGAACGGCGGCCGGCGGCCGGGCGAGACACGCGGCCAGCGAATCGCCGATCCAGGCCATGTGCGCGGCGAGCTCGGCGACGCTCCACTCCCCGAGGCCGCTGGGCCGGTCCAGCTGATCCGGCGTCAGCCCGGCCACGGCGCGGGCGACGTGGCCGAACTGCGCGGTCACCGCCGCCTGGATCCGGGCGTGGTCGTACCTGCGGGTCTTGGGTGCCATGCGGGGAGTCTGCCCGATCAGTCGCCGCCCCCGCAGCCGCCCCCGCAACTGCTGCCGCAACTGCTCGAACCGCAGCCTCCGGAGGAGCCGCAGGAACTCCCCGACCCGTTCGACCGCTCGGCCGCGCGCTGCTTGCGCTGCTCCTCCTCGGCCCGCCGCCGGAGGGTGTACGAGGTGCCCGCCGGCCGCCAGGAGCGCAGCGCGTGCCGCCGGTAGGGCAGCAGGGGCGCGGCGTGGACCGCGTCCACGAGCGTGCCGCCGCGGTGGACGGCGTACCGCAGGACCACCTCGGCCCCAGCGCCGGGCGTCCTTGACGTGCCAGGGAGGGGCCGCCGCCGTCGGGTATCGCGGCGCCGGGCAGGTGCTTGACGATGCTCACGCGGTCAGTGTGCGGAGCGCCCGTGCGGGCGGGTACGGCCGTCCTGCCACGGAATCGCTACGGCCGCTTGCCGCCGCAGCGCGGCCGCCCGGCCGGCCGGCGGGCCCGACGGCCGGGGCCCCGCACGGTGGATCCGTGCGGGGCCCCGGGTCGCGCAGGGGTCGCCGATCAGGCCAGCAGGGCCGGGATCGTCGCCTCGTGGGCCTCGCGGAGCTCGGCCAGCGGGAGGGTGAACTCGCCCTGGATCTCGATCGCGTCGCCGTCCACCACGCCGATGCGGGTGGCCGGCAGGCCCCGCGCACCGCACATGTCGGTGAAGCGGAGCTCCTCGCTGCGCGGGACGGCCACGACGGCGCGGCCCGCGGACTCGGAGAAGAGGAACGTGAAGGCGTCCAGGCCCTCGGGGACCACGATCCGCGCACCGTTGCCGCCCTTGAGGCAGGACTCGGTCAGCGCCTGGATCGCTCCGCCGTCGGACAGGTCGTGCGCGGCGTCGATCATGCCGTCGCGCGACGCCGAGATCAGGATCTCGCCGAGCAGCTTCTCGCGGCCCAGGTCCACCTTGGGCGGCAGGCCGCCGAGGTGGTCGTGGACGACCTGCGACCACGCCGAGCCGCCGAACTCCTCGGCGGTGTCGCCGAGCAGGTACAGCAGCTGGCCGGCCTCCGCGAACGCCATCGGCGTACGGCGGTTGACGTCGTCGATCACGCCGAGCACGGCCACGACCGGAGTCGGGTGGATCGCGACGTCGCCGGTCTGGTTGTAGAGCGAGACGTTGCCGCCGGTCACCGGAGTGCCCAGCTCCAGGCAGCCGTCCGCGAGACCGCGGGTGGCCTCGGCGAACTGCCACATGACGCCCGGGTCCTCGGGGGAGCCGAAGTTGAGGCAGTCGGAGATCGCCAGGGGCTTGGCGCCGGTCGCGGCGACGTTGCGGTACGCCTCGGCCAGGGCCAGCTGCGCGCCCGTGTACGGGTCGAGCTTGGCGTAGCGGCCGTTGCCGTCGGTCGCCATGGCCACGCCGAGGTTGGACTCCTCGTCGATGCGGACCATGCCGGCGTCCTCGGGCTGCGCGAGGACGGTGTTGCCCTGCACGAAGCGGTCGTACTGGTCGGTGACCCAGGACTTCGAGGCCTGGTTCGGGGAGGAGACCAGGGCCAGGACCTGCGCGCGCAGCTCCTCGGAGGTCTGCGGGCGGGGCAGCTTGCCCGCGTCGTCGGCCTGGAGCGCGTCCTGCCACTCGGGGCGGGCGTAGGGGCGGTGGTAGACCGGACCCTCGTGGGCGACGGTGCCCGGGGGCACGTCCACGATCTGCTCGCCGTGCCAGAAGATCTCCAGGCGCTCGCCGTCGGTCACCTCACCGATGACGGTGGCGATGACGTCCCACTTCTCGCAGATCTCCATGAAGCGGTCGACGTGCTGCGGCTCGACGATCGCGCACATGCGCTCCTGCGACTCGCTCATGAGGATCTCCTCGGGCGAGAGCGTCGCGTCGCGCAGCGGCACGGTGTCGAGCTCGACGCGCATGCCGCCGGAGCCCGCGGAGGCCAGCTCGGAGGTGGCGCAGGACAGCCCGGCGCCGCCGAGGTCCTGGATGCCCGCGACGAGCTTCTCCTTGAAGATCTCCAGGGTGCACTCGATGAGGAGCTTCTCCTGGAAGGGGTCGCCGACCTGGACGGCGGGGCGCTTGGTGGGCTTGGTGTCGTCGAAGGTCTCGGACGCGAGGACCGAGACGCCGCCGATGCCGTCGCCGCCGGTGCGGGCGCCGTAGAGGATGACCTTGTTGCCGGGGCCGGAGGCCTTGGCGAGGTGGATGTCCTCGTGCTTCATCACGCCGATGCAGCCGGCGTTGACCAGCGGGTTGCCCTGGTAGCAGGCGTCGAAGACGACCTCGCCGCCGATGTTGGGCAGGCCCAGGCAGTTGCCGTAGCCGCCGATGCCCGCGACGACGCCCGGCAGGACGCGCTTGGTGTCGGGGTGGTCGGCCGCGCCGAAGCGCAGCGGGTCGACGACGGCGACCGGGCGGGCGCCCATGGCGAGGATGTCGCGGACGATGCCGCCGACGCCGGTGGCCGCGCCCTGGTAGGGCTCGATGTAGCTGGGGTGGTTGTGCGACTCCACCTTGAAGGTGACCGCGTAGCCCTGGCCGACGTCGACGACGCCGGCGTTCTCGCCGATGCCGACGAGCATGGCGTCGTTCTGCGGGGCCTTCTCGCCGAACTGCTTCAGGTGGACCTTGCTGCTCTTGTACGAGCAGTGCTCGGACCACATGACCGAGTACATGGCGAGCTCGGCGCCGGTCGGGCGGCGGCCGAGGATCTCCTTGATCCGGGCGTACTCGTCCTCCTTGAGGCCGAGCTCCTTCCAGGGCTGGGAGGCGTCCGGGGTTTCGGTGGCGTTCTTGACGGTGTCGAGGCTCATGCGCTGACCAGCTTCTTCAGGACCGACGTGAAGAACGGGAGGCCGTCGGTGCGGCCGGTCCCGATCAGCGGCTCGACCGCGTGCTCGGGGTGCGGCATCAGGCCGACGACGTTGCCCTCGGCGTTGGTGATGCCGGCGATGTCGCGGAGCGACCCGTTCGGGTTCACGTCCAGGTACCGGAAGGCCACTCGGCCCTCGGCCTCCAGTTCGTCGAGCGTGCGCTCGTCGGCGACGTACCGGCCGTCCATGTTCTTGAGCGGTACGGAGATCTCCTGGCCGGCGGTGTAGTCGCCGGTCCACGCGGTCTCCGCGTTCTCCACCCGCAGCTTCTGGTCGCGGCAGATGAAGTGCAGGTGGTTGTTGCGGAGCATCGCCCCCGGCAGCAGGTGGGCCTCGGTGAGGACCTGGAAGCCGTTGCAGATGCCGAGGACGGGCATGCCGGCCCTGGCCTGCTCGATGATGGTCTCCATCACCGGCGAGAAGCGGGAGATGGCCCCGGCGCGCAGGTAGTCCCCGTAGGAGAAGCCGCCCGCGAGGACGACCGCGTCGACCTGGTGCAGGTCCTTGTCGCGGTGCCAGAGCGAGACCGGCTCGGCCCCCGCGAGGCGGACGGCGCGCAGCGAGTCACGGTCGTCGAGCGTTCCGGGGAACGTGACGACACCGATGCGAGTGGTCACCGTCAGGCCTCGACCTTCACGGTGAAGTCTTCGATGACGGTGTTGGCGAGGAACGTTTCGGCCATCTTGTGGATGCGGTCGAGGGCGGCCTGGTCGACCGGACCCTCCACTTCCAGTTCGAAGCGCTTCCCCTGACGGACGTCGGCGATGCCCTCGAAGCCCAGGCGCGGCAGTGCACGCTGCACCGCCTGGCCCTGGGGGTCGAGGATCTCCGGCTTGAGCATGACGTCGACTACGACGCGTGCCACTGGCACTCCCGATGAGGTGGTTGGTGCAAGGCGGTTCCCTCAGCGTACCCGGCCGAAATTTCTACGCGGGTAGATATCGGGAGGGCGTGATCACCGACCCGTTTCGACTTCACCAACGCTTCGCAAAATCCCCAGGAAAACCACGCGCCCGGCATTGCGGCGGGACACGCGGAGAGAATTAACTGGGCTTCGCAATGCAATGGGAATCGGGGTACAAAGGAATCAACCGGGATTCCGGTCGAAAGATGCATTGCCCCTAAACATCCACACAGGCGACATCACCGCACGTCAACGCGTGGCGGCGTCGCACGAAGGGACCGATATCCGTGGCGCAGCGCGTGGTGGTCACCCTCTCCGACGACATCGACGGCGGAGAAGCGGCGGAAACGGTCGTGTTCGCTCTGGACGGTAAGTCGTACGAGATCGACCTCAATGCGGCCAACGCAAAGAAACTGCGGAAGGGGCTCGCCCCCTTCGTGGCCGCCGGCCGGCGGCAGTCGCGGTCGGGGAAGACCTTCAAGCACACCTCCGTGGCCCCCGACCCGGCGGTGGTCCGCGCCTGGGCCCGGTCCAACCAGCACGACGTCCCGCCCCGCGGCCGCATCCCCAAGCGGATCTACGAGGCCTACAACGCGGCCCACTGAGGGCCGATTTGCCATCCACCCCCTCCCTTCGGCTAATGTGTGGATCACGCCGAGGGGCGAGGCCGCAGGTCAGAGCCTCCGAGGTCGTGCGGGTGTAGTTCAGTAGCAGAACATCCCTCTTCCAGAGGGAAGGCGCAGTGTGCAATTCCTGTCACCCGCTCTGCATCGCTTACCTTCCACGTCAGTGGATCGGGTAGAGTGAGGCACGCATTGCCCCGGCAGTGCACAGCTTGCGGACGTAGCTCAGTTGGTAGAGCACCACCTTGCCAAGGTGGATGTCGCGCGTTCGAGTCGCGTCGTCCGCTCTGAAGGAGAAGGCCCCGGTCATCACGACCGGGGCCTTCTTCGTGTCCGCTCCACGGGCGGGCCTTCATTCACTCCGGGTCCGCCGACGGGCCACGGGCCGTGTGACACGGAACACCCTGACAAATGTCATCGGCGTTCACTGACGGCACGCACTGCCCGCCCGCCCCGCCGGCCGCGAGGCTCGGAACATGACTCACACCGTGATCGAGGCCCACGCACTGCGCCGCGGCTACTCCGGAGGGTTCGAAGCCGTCCGCGGCGTCTCCTTCTCCGTGGCGGAGGGCGAGGTCTTCGCCCTCCTCGGCACCAACGGCGCGGGCAAGACCTCCACCGTCGAACTGCTGGAGGGACTGGCCGCCCCGAGCGGCGGGCAGGTCCGCGTCTTCGGGCTCGATCCGTACGCGCGGCGGGCCGAGGTCCGCCCGCGCACCGGGGTGATGCTCCAGGAGGGCGGCTTCCCCTCCGACCTGTCGGTCACCGAGACCGTCCGGATGTGGGCCGGGGTCACCAGCGGGGCCCGCCCGGCGGCCGAGGTGCTGGAGCTGGTCGGCCTCGCCGCACGGGCCTCCGTACGGGTGAAGCAGCTCTCCGGCGGTGAACGCCGCCGCCTGGACCTGGCGCTGGCCCTGCTGGGCCGGCCCGAGGTGCTGTTCCTGGACGAGCCGACCACCGGCATGGACCCCGAGGGCCGCCGCGACACCTGGGCCCTGGTCCGGGAGCTGCGGGACCAGGGCACCACCGTGCTGCTGACCACGCACTACCTGGAGGAGGCCGAGGAGCTCGCCGACCGCCTCGCGATCCTCCACGAGGGCGAACTGGTCCTCTCCGGCACCCCCTCAGAGGTGACCGCCACCCGGCCGTCCCGGATCCGTTGCACCCTGCCCGACGGGGTGCCCGCCGCACGGCTGCCGCTGTCGCTGCGGGCGGCCGCCTTCGGGCAGCGCGTGGAGATCCGCACCGAACGGCTCCAGGAGGACCTCACCGGACTGCTCGGCTGGGCCCACGAGAACGGCGTGGTGCTCGACGCCCTAGACGCCCGGTCCGCCTCCCTGGAGGAGGCCTTCCTGGAGATCGCACAGGACCGGCGCGACGCCGGCGACCGCACCCACGACGACACGACGGCGGGGACCCGATGACCACGACCGCGTTCAGCCCGGGCCGGATGACCGCGCTCGGCCGCTCCGAACTCACCCTGCTGGTGCGCAACCGGGCCGCACTCGGCGTGGCCCTGCTCATGCCGCTGCTGATGGTGCTCGTCCTGCGGTCCACCCTCACCGGCAGCGAGGGCGCGGCGGCCGTCGGCGAGGCCACCCTGACCGGCGGCATCGGCATGGTGCTGCTCCTCGTCGTCTACATGAACCCGGTCTCCGCCTTCGTCGCCCGGCGCGAGGAGCTCGTCCTGAAGCGGCTGCGCACCGGCGAGGCCCGGGACCTGGAGATCCTGGCCGGGACCGCGCTGCCCGCCGCCTGCCTCGCGCTCGGGCAGGCCGCCGTCCTCGTGGTGGCCGGCGCGGCCGTCCTGGACGTGCGCACCCCGCGCGAACCGCTGCTGCTCGCGGCGGCCGTCCTCGCTGCGATCGTCCTGCTGGCCGCCCTGGCCGCGGCGACCAGCTCCGTGACCCGCACCGTGGAGACCGCGGGCCTCACCACGCTGCCGCTGTTCCTGGCGACCGCGCTCGGCTCGGGCCTGTTCGCGCCGGCGGACGCGCTGCCCGGCCCGGTCGCCGCCCTGTGCGAACTGCTCCCGCTGAGCGGTGTGATGACCCTCGTACGGGCCGGCTGGAGCGGCGGCGCCGAGGGCGGGGAGCTGCTGGGCGCGGGGCTGGGTGCGCTGGCCTGGATCGTGATCAGCGTGTTTGCTGTCCAGCGGTGGTTCCGCTGGGAACCGCGGCGCTAGGACGAGTCGGGGGACGGGAACCGTGTCGAAGCTGACCGGGTGGTGGAAGAACCGCAGCACCGCGGGGAAGGTCGAGCTGTACACCCGCGGGTCGTTCCTGCTGTTCGTGATCCTGGAGATCCTCTCCTTCGGGGCGACCCCGCTGGCCGCCGCGGGCTCCGCCGCGGCCGAGCGGAGCTCCTTCGCGGTCCCGCTCGCGCTCTTCCTGCTGATGTGCGCGCACGCGGCACTGTGCGGGGTGCTGACCTCCAAGGCCCTGCACTGGGTGGTGGGGCGGCGCGAACGCCCCACCCGGCTCGCGGTCGCCACCGCCGTCCTGACGGGGGTGTGCATCGTGGCCGTCCTCGCCCTCCGGGCGACGGGACACCTCTCCCACGCGACCGTGGCGCCGACCATCGTCGCGGGACTGGCCTGGTTCACCTCCGGATCGCTGGTGCTGTGCCTGAGGTCGGTGCGGCGGATGTGGTACGTCGCCGCGGCCGCGGCCCTCGCCACGGGGCTGTCCGCGCTCGGCCTCGGCATGTCGGGCGGCAAGGCGGTCGGGTACGGCGTGGGCGTGCTGCTCGGCGGGCTGTTCTTCGGCGCCACTTGCGGGTTCTCGGCCTGGCTGCTGAGGACCGTCTACGAGCTCGACCGCTCCCGGGAGGTCCAGGCCCGGCTGGCGGTGGCCGAGGAGCGGCTGCGCTTCGGCCGCGACCTGCACGACGTGATGGGCCGCAACCTGGCCGTGATCGCCCTCAAGAGCGAGCTGGCCGTCCAGTTGGCCCGGCGCGAACGCCCGGAAGCGGTGGAGCAGATGATCGAGGTGCAGCGGATCGCCCAAGAGTCCCAGCGGGAGGTGCGGGACGTGGTCCGCGGCTACCGCGAGGCCGACCTCGCGGTGGAGCTGGAAGGCGCGCGCGGGGTGCTGAACGCGGCCGGGATGGACTGCCGGGTCGACTTCCGGCCCGACCGCGAGCTGGCCTCCGAGGTCCAGTCGGCGCTCGGCTGGGTGGTCCGCGAGGCCACGACGAACGTGCTGCGGCACGGTGACGCCAAGCGCTGCCGGATCCGGCTGACCGCACCGGCGAGCGGCCCCGTGACGCTCGTGGTGGAGAACGACGGCGCGCCGGAGACCCCGGCCGGACAGCCCGGCTCGGGACTGGCCGGGCTGCGGGAACGGCTCGCCGTACTGGAAGGGACGCTGGAGGCGGGACTGGTCGGCGACGGCCGGTTCCGGCTGCGTGCGCAGATACCGGGCCGACGGCTCGACGGACTGGAGGTGGGGGCGTGAGCCCCGTACGCGTACTGCTCGCCGACGACGAGCACCTGATCCGCGGGGCGCTGGCCGCGCTCCTGGCACTGGAGGACGACCTGCTGGTCGTCGCGGAGGCGGCCTCCGGGCCCGAGGCCCTCGCGATGGCCCGGGCGCACCGCCCGGACGTGGCGGTGCTGGACCTGCAGATGCCGGGGGCGGACGGTGTGAGCGTCGCCACATCCCTGCGGGTCGAACTCCCCGACTGCAAGACGATGATCGTGACCAGTCACGGGCGTCCCGGACACCTGAAGCGGGCCCTGGCGGCGGGGGTGCGGGCCTTCGCGCCGAAGACCGTGTCGGCGCAGCGGCTGGCCGAGCTCATCCGCACCGTGCACGCCGGAGGCCGTTACGTGGACCCGGAGTTGGCGGCCGACGCGATCAGCGCGGGGGACTCCCCGCTGACCGCCCGGGAGGCCGAGGTGCTGGAACTGGCGGGCGACGGGGCACCGATCGCGGAGATCGCGGAGCGGGCCTCGCTGTCGCAGGGGACGGTGCGCAACTACCTCTCCTCGGCGGCCACGAAGCTGGGCGCCGAGAACCGGCACACGGCAGTGCGTCTCGCGAGGGAGCGGGGTTGGGTATAGTAGGTCTCGCCTTACGGCGCTTGCGGACATAGCTCAGTTGGTAGAGCACCACCTTGCCAAGGTGGATGTCGCGCGTTCGAGTCGCGTTGTCCGCTCTGTAGGGAAGAAGCCCCGGTCCTCGGACCGGGGCTTCTTCGTTCCCTACGACCAGTCCAGGCCGGTCAGCCGCTCGTACGCCTCGATGTACTTCGCGCGGGTCCGCTCGACGACCTCGGCGGGCAGGGCCGGCGGCGGCAGCTCGCCCTTGGGGTCCCAGCCGGAGGCCGGGGAGGCCAGCCAGTCGCGGACGTACTGCTTGTCGAACGAGGGCTGCGCACGGCCCGGCTGCCACTGGTCGGCCGGCCAGAAGCGCGAGGAGTCCGGCGTGAGCACCTCGTCCGCGGCGACGAGGGTGCCGTCCGCGGGGTCGAAGCCGAACTCGAACTTGGTGTCGGCCAGGATGATGCCGCGCTCGCGGGCGATGTCCCGGGCGCGGGAGTACACGGCGAGGGTGGTCTGGCGCAGCAGGGCGGCCGTCTCGACGCCGGTGGTGCGCGCGACCTCCTCGTAGGAGACGTTCTCGTCGTGCTCTCCGACCTCGGCCTTGGCGGCCGGGGTGAAGATCGGGCCGGGCAGCTCGGAACCGTCCACGAGGCCCTCGGGGAGCCCGAGTCCGCAGACCGTGCGGGTCTGCTTGTACTCGGCGAGGCCCGAACCGGTGAGGTAGCCGCGGGCCACGCACTCGACCGGGACCATGTCGAGGTTCTTGCAGATCAGGGTGCGGCCGGCCCAGTCGGCGGGGGCGCCGGCGGGCAGGTCGGTGGAGAGCACGTGGTTCGGGACGAGGTCCGCGAGCTGGTCGAACCACCACAGGGAGAGCTGGGTCAGGACGCGGCCCTTGTCGGGGATCTCCGTGGGCAGCACCCAGTCGAAGGCGGACATGCGGTCGCTGGCGACCATGACGAGGCGGCCGTCCTCGTCGCGGTAGAGGTCGCGCACCTTGCCGGTGTGGAGGTGGACGAGGCCCGGAACCTGAACCGGCTCGGGCTTTTCGACGAATCCGGACACGGGGTCTCCCTGTGGTTCTGTATGAAGCGCACCCCGATTCTCGCTCACCTCCGCCCGCTCCCGGGGACAGGGGGTGGGTCAGTCGCGCTTGCAGATCCGGTCGAGGAGGTTGGCTGTGGCACGCTGCACGCGCTCGTCGACGTGCCCGGGGCGGTCGAGCGCCGGGGACCACGCGAAGGTCCCGGAGGCGAACACCAGCGCCCCGCTGGGGGCCCGGTAGAGCGAGGTCTCCTGGTGGCGGCGGTGGCCCTCGGTGTCCGCGTACGGGGAGTGCGCCAGCAGGATCCGGTCCCGGTGCTCGGGGAGCTGGGTGCGCGGGAAGTACCGGTCGGCCTCGCCCGCCACCAGGCCGGGCAGTTCGTCGTTCTCGCCGGCGCCGGTCGCGTCCCACAGCCAGTGCGTGGCGTTGCGCACGATCAGCGGCGCGGGCTCGGGCACCCGGCCCGCGTACTGGATGCCGAGGAGCTGCTGTTCGGGGCGGTCGACCTCGCGCCAGAGGCTGGCCCGGCCCGGGCCGCGGCGCTTGCGGCAGGTCAGGAGCCGGTCGTCCACCCCGGACGGCGACGGCGAGAGCTCCACCTGCCAGTACATGGTGTTGGCGGAGAGGAAGACGAGGGAGGTGCCGTGGTCCCGGGCGCGCTCGACGGTGCGGCGCATCGGAGCCGACCAGTACTCGTCGTGGCCGGGGAAGACCAGGCCGCGGTAGCGGGTGGGGTCGACGCGGCCGGCGTGCAGGTCGCGGGTGTCGGCGTAGGCGAGGTCGTAGCCGTAGCGCTCGGCCCAGCGGATGAAGTCGTAGGCGTGGCCCACGTGCAGGGGCAGGCCGGCGCCCGCGTAGGGGCGGTCGAAGGAGACGGTGACCGCCGCGTCCTGCTCGCCGAGGAGCCGGCCGGCCTCGTCCCAGGCGTGGTAGAGGCTGGCGCCGGTCCGGCCGTCCTCCGGGTAGAGGTTGTACGCCTGCCAGGTGATGTCGGGCAGGAGGAGCAGGAGGTCGGCGGGGTGGTCGTCGCGGACCGTGAAGGGGATGTGCGAGCGGTAGCCGTCGGCGGTGGTCAGGACGGCGACGTAGGCGCCCACGCTCCAGTAGGACGGCACCTGGAGGCGCCAGGACATCCACCAGTGGTGGCAGGAGACGGTCCGGTCGGCGGTGAGGGGGGGCGGCTGGACGATGCCCGAGAGCCGGGGGCTGGTGGTGATCTTGGAGGCGCCGTCGCCGCCGTAGTGGCCGATCCGGTAGACGTCGACGGAGAACTGCTGGGGCGGGTCGACGGTGATGTGGAAGTCGATGGCCCCGCCGGGGGCGACGGCTCCGGTGGAGGCGAATCCCTTGATCTGGCGGTGCACGTCGTCGGCCGTGCGGGGCCCGCCGGTGCCGCGGGCGCGCGGGATCCGGCCGGAACCGGCCGTCGCGGCGGCCGGGTCCACGTACCAGGGCACCACGTGGCCGGTGTCGTCGAAGTACAGCTCGCTGCCGCGGAACCAGGGCAGGGGGCCCTGCCCGAAGGGGTCGTTCACCGCGTGCGCGAGCGCGCCCGACTCCCAACGCCGGATCTGGTCCGTACCCATGACCGCTCCCCTCCCTCGCTCCCCCGACCGGGCGTCCATCTGTGCGGTGTGCGGCGCCCTGTGCGCCGGGACGATGCTTCTCGGACATCCGCTCCCGGAACATCCAGCCGCCACCGGTCCCAGCACATCACATTACGCACGCACTCCGTCACCGTTCGTCGCGAATTGACGTGACCGGAACATTCGCATCCGCTTCCTCGGTGGTACGCCACCCCCCGCGATCCCGGCGGCGGGCCCGCTCAGACCAGCCGGACGGGCTTCTCCGGGCGGACCCCGAGCGCCGAGAGCCACTCCCGCAGGGGCGCGGGATCGCCGTCCTCGACCAGGCAGAGCACCCGGGGGGACAGATCGGCCCGGCGGTCGCCGCCGACCAGCAGGACCGGACCGTCGAGCCAGTCCATGCCCGGGGCGGCCCCCGCCGAGTCCACGGCGGCGCAGCACACCATCGCCGTCACGTGGTCGGCCAGCAGGTCCCGGGCACTGCGCGGCGGCTGGAGCGGGAACAGCGGCACGGCGTCGGCGGCGCGGGCCCTGTCCGCTCCGGCGCCGGTCCCGGCGGCCCGCTCCTCGCGGGCCACGCCGGCGCTGAGCAGTCCGGCCAGGGCCTCCCCGCGCGCGCCCTCTCCCGAGGGATCCGTGAGGTAGCCCAGCACCCGCTCCAGGGTGGGTCCGGCGAAGCCGTCGGCGGCGGGCGGGACGGAGTCGGCGGCCGCGATCGTGACGGGCCCCGCGGTGCCCGGAGCGCCGGAGGCGACCGGCCCGGAGGACGAGGCGCCGGCGGAGGCGGAGCGGGGACCGGAACCGGCTCCCGCTCCGGCGGGATGTACGGGTGCGGGGCCGTCCTCCCGGGACGGCGGGGCGGGATCGCCGCTCAGGCCCGCGGGGACGGACAGGGTGTCCAGCGCCGCGTGCAGGCGGGCCGCCTCCGACCGCCAGGTCCGGTCGACGACCTCCTCCGGATACGCCGCCCACTCCACCGGCGACCAGTCCGGCCCGGCCTCGGCCGGGCCCCCGTGGAAGAGCCGCGCGGCCAGCAGCGATGTCGCCTCGTCGACCTCTCCGGGCTGTTCCAGCAGGTCACAGGCGGGCCGCTCGCCGAGGCGCGAGGTGAAGCCCTCCGCGAGCCGGTCCCGGCGGGAGAGCTCGGTCAGGGCCGAGACCACTCCGGCGTCCAGGTGCGCCGGCCAGCGGCCCATCCGCCAGGCGGGCAGCGCGACCCGGGTCAGCAGCCGGTCCCAGCCGGCGTAGGCGAGGCCGACCTGCTCCTGGGCGACGATGCGCAGGCCGTAGTCCACACCCTGTGCACGGTCCGCCGCGGCGGCGGCCACCCCGCGCTCCATCTCGGCGGCGTCGGTCCGGCACAGCCGCAGCAGCAGCCGGGCCGGCGCGGCGATCCAGCCGAGGCCGCGGCGGCCGCCCACGGCCACGGCGGCGTCCAGGCCCCGCACGAAGCCGCGCGCGTCGGCTATGTCCGGGTGGGCAGAGGGGCCCGTACCGGCGACGACCGGCGCGAGCACGGCCCGCAGCTCCGCGACGCGCATCCACCACAGGAACGGCGAACCGATCACCAGCACGGGCGCCGCCCCGGGGGCGGACTGGGCGGATCCCGCCGCGCCCCTGCGGCGGTGCGCCGCGTGGGTGCGGTCCTCCAGCCAGCTGTCGCAGTCCGGCGTCAGGGCTATCGCGGAGGGCGCGGGGACGTCCATCCGGTCGGCCAGGTCCCGCACCAGGCGGTAGAGATCGGGAGCGGCGGCCTCCGACAGCGGCACGGTCGGCGTCACGGCGGGACCGGCCCGCAGCACCACGGCGGCGAAGGCCCCGCCGACGAGGAGCACCAGCACGGCCAGTGCGCACACGGCGATCGTCACCGCGGCCCAGGGCCCGCCCTCCAGCCGGCCGGTGGCGCGGGCGGTGACGAGCACCACCGCGAGGGCGGCGGGCAGCAGGACCACGGCCAGCGCCCGGCTGCGCACCCGCAGCACCGCCAGAGCGCGGGAACGCGCGGACGGCACACCGGCTTCCGCGATCGACACCATTCCGGACATGACCGGCCTCACCCCCTCTGCCCTGCGGCTGCGTTGCTCACTCCCCCACTGTGACACCCGCCACCGACATCGCAAGGTCGGTGGGCCAAGTGCCGGAATGCTTGCGCCGCACCCTAGTTGGGGCATGCCCGGCCGTCAGGCAGACAAGCTGACGATCACCCGATGGAATGGCTTTGGGTAAAGCTGGGTGCGTTCGAAGGAGGCCGGATGCACTCGCACGCGAACACGCCCGCGGGCCCGGGCGCACGAGGTGCGCACCGGGCCCGCGGGTCGGGGGAGCCGCTGGTCAGCCCTGCCCCGCCGCCTTGGCGGCGATGTCCGTACGGTGCTGCGAACCGTCCAGCGCGATCCGCGCGACCGCCTTATACGCCTTCTCGCGGGCCTGCGCCAGATCGGAACCGGTCGCCGTCACCGACAGCACGCGACCGCCCGCGCTGACGACCGCGTCGCCCTCGCGCCGGGTCCCCGCGTGCAGCACGTAGGCGTCGGGGCCGTCCTCGGCGGCCACCTCGGCGAGGCCCTCGATCGGGTCGCCGGTGCGGGGGGTGCCGGGGTAGTTGTGCGAGGCGATGACCACGGTCACGGCCGCATCGTCGCGCCACACGAGCGGCGGCTCGTCGGCCAGGGTGCCCCTGGCGGCATTCAGCAGCACGCTCGCGAGCGGGGTCCGCAGCCGGGCCAGGACCACCTGGGTCTCCGGGTCCCCGAAGCGGGCGTTGAACTCGATGACCCGGGTGCCGCGGCCGGTGATCGCGAGGCCGGCGTAGAGAAGTCCGGAGAAGGGGGTGCCGCGGCGGCGGAGCTCGTCGACGGTCGGCTGGAGCACGAGCTCCATGACCTCGTCCACCAGCTTCGGGTCGGCCCAGGGCAGCGGGGAGTACGCGCCCATGCCGCCGGTGTTGGGACCCTCGTCGCCGTCCAGGGCGCGCTTGAAGTCCTGCGCCGGCTGGAGCGGGACGACGGTGACGCCGTCGGTGATGGCGAAGAGGGAGACCTCGGGGCCGTCCAGGTACTCCTCGATGACCACGCGGTCGCAGCCCAGCGCGTGCGCGCGGGCCTCGGCCAGGTCACCGGTGACCACGACGCCCTTGCCCGCCGCCAGCCCGTCGTCCTTGACCACGTACGGGGCGCCGAAGGCGTCGAGGGCCGCGTCCACCTCCTCCGGGGTGGTGCAGACGTAGCTGCGGGCGGTCGGGACGCCGGCCGCGGCCATCACGTCCTTGGCGAACGCCTTGGAGCCCTCCAGCTGCGCCGCCTCGGCGGACGGGCCGAAGACGGGGATGCCCGCGGCGCGCACGGCGTCGCTGACGCCGGCGACCAGCGGGGCCTCCGGGCCGACGACGACCAGGTCGGCGCCGAGTTCCGTGGCGAGAGCGGCGACGGCCTCGCCGTCGAGGGCGTCGACCGGGCGGAGCTCGGCCACCTCGGCGATGCCGGCGTTGCCGGGGGCGCAGTAGAGCGCGGAGACGTCGGGGTCGAGGGACAGAGAGCGGCACAGGGCGTGTTCGCGGGCGCCGCCGCCGATGACGAGGACCTTCACGCTGCTCAGCCTAGCCCGGACGGCGGGCGCGGCTTCGTGCGGCCACCCAACTGCGCGCGCTCACTCGTTCGTATATTCCTCCACAACGGTGGCCCCGAGCTCCCTCACGATCAGGTCGTGGCCCGTCAGGGCGCTCTCGACCAGATCGGGGTCGTCGTCCTCGGCGAAGTCGTCCTCGGGGGCGACCGGCGGGGGCGCCTGCTGCACCGGCGGCTGCGGGGCGGGCGCGGACTGCTGGGGCGCCGGGGACTGCTGCTGCGGCTGGTACGACGGGGCGGGCGCCTGCGGAGCCGGGGCCGGCGGGGCGGCCGGCGGCGGGGTGTAGGCGGGCGCGGCGGGACCGCCGTACGGGGCCACGGGGGCCGGGGCTCCCGCGCCGACGACCGCGTCGATCTTCCAGTGGACCTGGAACTGCTCGGCGAGGACCGCCTTGAGCACGTCCTCGCTGCCGCTGCTCGCGAAGTTGTCGCGGGCGCCGACGTTGGGGAAGCCGAGCTGGAGGGTGGTCCCGTCGAAGCCGGTGACCTGCGCGTTCTGGCTGAGCAGGATCCAGGTGAAGCGGCGGCGGTTCTTGACGGCCTCCAGGACGTTCGGCCACATGGCCTGGACCTGTCCGGCACCCGCGGCCATGCCGGGGGAGGGGGCGGGCGCAGGGGCCGCGGCGGACGCGGGGGCGGAGACCGGGGCCGGGGCGGCGGGCTGGGCCGCGGGGGCGGGCACCCCCTGGCCCGGCGCGGCCGCACTGGGCCAGGCGCCGGGGGCGGGCGCGGTGGCGGCGGGCCGGGCCGCGGGGGCACCGCTGCCGGGCTGGGCGGCTCCGGGCCAGGCGCCGGGCACCGGGGCGGCCGGGGCCTGGGGCGCGGCGGGGGCGGGCGCCGCCTGGACGGGCTCGGGGGCCGCGGCCGGGGCGGGCGCCGGAGCGGACGCCGCGGGTGCGGGCGCAGGTGCGGAGGGCGCGGGCGCGGAGGGCGCCGGGGCCGGGGGCGCGGAGGGGGCGTTCACGGCGGCCCGCGCGGCGGCGGGGCCCCCGCCGGGACCGGCCGGCGCCATGGCGTGCGCCTCGGGCCCGGGGACGTAGCCCATGGCGGGGCCCGCCGGGGCCTGCGCCACGGCGGCGAAGGCCGCGGCGCCGCTGCGCTCCAGCCGGTCGAGCCGGGCCTGGACGGACCGCTCGTCGTCGAAGGCGGCGGGCAGCAGCACGCGGGCGCAGATCAGCTCCAGCTGCAGCCTCGGGGAGGTCGCGCCGCGCATCTCGGTGAGGCCCTCGTTGACCAGGTCGGCCGCGCGGGACAGCTCGGCGGCCCCGAACACCGAGGCCTGGGCCTGCATCCGCTCCACGACGTCGGCGGGGGCGTCGATCAGCCCCTTCTCCCCGGCGTCCGGGACGGCGGCCAGGATGACCAGGTCGCGCAGCCGCTCCAGCAGGTCGGCGACGAACCGGCGGGGGTCGTTGCCGCCCTCCACCACCCGGTCGACGACCCCGAAGGCGGCCGCGCCGTCCCCGGCGGCGAAGGCGTCGACGACGGAGTCGAGCAGCGAACCGTCGGTGTAGCCGAGCAGGGAGGTGGCCATGGCATACGTCACACCCTCCTCACCGGCACCGGCGAGAAGCTGGTCCATGACGGACATCGAGTCACGCACGGACCCGGCGCCGGCGCGGACGACGAGCGGCAGCACACCGTCCTCGACCCGGGCGCCCTCGCGTCCGCAGACCTCGCCCAGGTACTCCCGCAGGGTGCCGGGCGGAACCAGCCGGAAGGGGTAGTGGTGGGTCCTGGACCGGATGGTCCCGATCACCTTCTCCGGCTCGGTGGTGGCGAAGATGAACTTGAGGTGCTCCGGAGGCTCCTCGACCACCTTCAGCAGGGCGTTGAAGCCCGCCGAGGTGACCATGTGGGCCTCGTCGATGATGTAGATCTTGTAGCGGCTGGACGCGGGGCCGAAGAAGGCCTTCTCGCGCAGGTCGCGGGCGTCGTCCACACCACCGTGCGAGGCGGCGTCGATCTCGATGACGTCGATGGACCCCGGGCCGTTCCTGGCCAGGTCGCGGCAGGACTGGCACTCCCCGCAGGGCGTGGGAGTGGGACCCTGCTCACAGTTGAGGCAGCGCGCGAGGATGCGCGCGCTGGTGGTCTTTCCACACCCGCGCGGCCCGCTGAACAGGTACGCGTGATTGACCCGGTTGTTCCGCAGGGCCTGCATCAGGGGTGCAGTGACATGCTCCTGACCGATGACCTCGGCGAACGACTCGGGGCGGTAGCGGCGGTACAGCGCAAGGGACGACACGTCTACGAGGTTATCCGGGCCCGCCGACAACGGCGGCCCGCCGGCGCCACAGCACCCCGGAACGCAAAGGGCCCCCCACGCACCCGCCAGAGCCCACTTACCCTTGCTGCCTTCCGGCCCTGGGGGAGTTGGGTGAGATAGCGCCACGTGAGGGGCTGGGCTCCACCCTAGCGGATCCCGGCCCCCGGAATCGACCCCGCCCCCGCCCCGGCTCCCGCTCCGGACCCCGGCGGAACCCCTCCGGACGATCACGTTCGCGAGCACCCCTCGACGTCTTGTATTGTTTGCGGCGGAGGATTCGCCTAGAGGCCTAGGGCGCACGCTTGGAAAGCGTGTTGGGGGCAACCCCTCACGAGTTCGAATCTCGTATCCTCCGCAGCCGCCTGAACAGGCGAAACGAAGAACCCGGACCGCTTCAGCGGCCGGGTTCTTCGGCATGTTCTGCTCTCAGTTCCATTCTCGTTCATCTCGGGCATTCACGACATCTCGTACGGCGCGACAGGATCGCCCGCACTCCAGCCGCGTCGACAGCCCGCCCTCTGCGGGTGAACTCCCCACCGAGTGGCGACGATGGACCCATCGAATGCGCGAATCTTGGCTCCGCTCGGGGCCGCTCCGGTCCCCAGCCGTGCCTCCCGGCCTCGCGAGGTGTTCCCCCATGGCGTCCCGATCCACGCTGACGGCCTGGCTGGCCGGCCTCGACGCCCCACGGCTGTCGCGCGTACTCGGGATACGGAAGGACGCCGTGGCGCCACCGGAGCCACGTTCCATGGAGGAGTCGGCGGAACGTCTTCTGCGGCCCGGCTCGGTGGCGCTCGTCCTGCCACAGTTGCCGCTGCCCTGCCTCCAAGTGGCCGAGGCCCTGGCCGCCTTGGGAGCATCCCAGTCGCGCGGCGCTCTGGCGAGGGCACTGGGAGCGACGGCGCCCACTGCCGCTCGGGAACTGGACGCCGTGCTGGAGGCTCTGGCCGATCACGCACTGGTCTGGCCGGACGGCGACGGGAACCTCCACATGGCCGCCCCCTTGCGGCAGGCGTGGGACGCGCCTCTCGGGCTGGACGCACCGCTGGAGGAGCTGCTGGAAGGCGTGACCTCCGAGGAGCTGCGCGGCATGCTCGTGGCACTGGGCACCAAGCCGCCCGGCACCAGGCAGCAGCGCACGGCCGCCGTCCTGGAACACCATGGCGATCCGCAGCGCGTCGCCGCAGTGATCGCGAAGGCCCCTTCGGCCGCCCGGCAGCTGCTGGAGCGACGGGCGAAGTCCGCACCACACCACACGGAATTCGCCGTGTTCGAAGCCCCCACGGCCGATGTCCAGCCGGGTGAGCGATGGGCCCTGGACAGGGGGTTCCTGATCCGCAACCGCCACGGATACGGGCCCGCCCGCATGCCCGCCGAAGTGACGCTCGCGCTGCGCGGGCCGGACTGGCGTGCGCCGTTCGACCCCGTACCGCCGGTGGCGGAGCTGGTGCCCGTCCCCGCGGTGGAGGTGGAACGGGAAGCAGCAGCGGCGGCCACGGCGTTCGCCGCCCACGCCGCCTCGGTCCTGTCGGCCTGCTCGGCTGCTCCACCGGCCCGGCTGAAGTCCGGCGGGATCGGCGCGCGTGAACTGGGGCGGATCGGCAAAGCCGCGCAGGCCGATGACGCGGTGGTACGCATCACCCTGGAGAGCGCCCACTCGGTAGGGTTGCTGGCCGCCGACGGCGACCGCGTCGCACCCACCGCGGTATACGACACCTGGGTGGCGCAGGAACCGGCAGCGCAGTTCGCCGACCTGCTTCACGCATGGTGGAACCTGCAGTTCACTCCCTCGCAGTCCCGCGACGAGGACAACAAGTCGCTTCCTGCCGTGGCCGGAGCTCCTCGCTGCAGCGCCTGCCTGCAGGCCAGGCGCGGGCTGCTCGCAGCGGCGACCGCGCTTCCGGAGGGTCAGGGTGTGCAGGTCGGCACCGATCTGGGTCCGCTCGTCGCCTGGCACCGTCCGCTCGCTCATCTGTCCTTCCACGACAAGACGCCCTGCGCCGCAGCGGTCCGCGAGGCCGAGCTGACGGGCGTCTTCGCCCGAGGCGCACTCTCCCGGCTCGGTGCGGCCCTGGTGACCGGTGACCGGTGACCGGGAGGAACTGGCCGTCGCATGTCGACGGCTGCTGCCGGAGGCCACGAGAACGGCCCGGTTCGGTGGCGACCTCACCGCCATCGTCACCGGTACGCCCTCCGCACGCCTGGCCGAGCTCCTGGATTCGACCGCCGACCGGGAGACCAGCGGCACGGCCTCGGTATGGCGCTTCAGTGCCGACAGTGTCCGCCGCGCCCTGGACACCGGTCGCGCTTCGGACGAGATCTCGGCCGAGCTGACCGCCGTCGCCGACGGCCCCCTGCCGCAGCCCCTGTCCTATCTCATCGCCGACGCCGCCCGTCGTCACGGCCGTATGCGCATCGCCCCCGCCGCCTGCGTCATCCACAGCGCCGAGCCCGCGCTCCTGGCCGAGCTGGCCGCCCACCAGGCACTCGCGGCGCTCGGACTGCGGCAGCTCGCCCCGACGGTGCTCGTCAGCGGCAGCCCGCCCGACAAGACCCTCGCCGCGCTCCGGAACCAGGGCTATGCGCCCGTCGCCGAGGCCGCGGACGGAACCGTACGCATCGAGAAGGTGCCGCCTCGACGGGCCGCCGCCGTTCCTGCCCCTCGGAAGGCCACCACGAGGGCCGGCACCGGACGCTCAGCACACCGGACGGCGAAGGAGCCTGCCGCAGTCGGCTCGTTCGGCCTGGCGGTCCGGCTGCTGGCCACCCCGCCGACCGCTCCGAAGCCCGACCCGTCCGGCAACGGAGTCCCCTTCGGCACGGACACCGAGGAGATCGTCGCCGGATACGCAAAGCAGCTGACGTACACAGACGTCCGCCAGCTCGCCCACGCCATCGACACGGGCACGGCCATCGCCGTCGAGTACGTCGCCGCCTCGGGCAGCCGCACCGTGCGCACCCTCGGCCGCCTCGAACTCGACCCGCCCTACCTGGAAGCGTGGTGCCACCTGCGCGACGCCGAACGCGTCTTCACGCTTTCCCGTATCCACAGTGTCATGCCGGCGTAGGCAGACGACCTGGCGTACGCCCACGCCGAGGAGCGGCGGCATCACTTCCCGAGGAAAGCCGGGACACCAGTCATCCATCGAGATATATTTGATGGCACAGGTGATATCAGGAGGGATGCCCGATGAGTCGGACCGTGATCGACCTCGACGACGAGCTGCTGGCCGATGTCGCCCGAGCACTCGGCACCAGCACCAAGAAAGAGACGGTCAACACCGCGCTGCGCGAGGTACTCGAAAACCGGCGGAGGGCGCTCGCACTCGCCCGACTGCGCGCGGCCTCCGCCGACGGCGCCTTCGACCTGGAGCTCTTCCAGGAGAAGGGCGATTACCGTCGGTGAACGCCGCGCAGTTCCTGATCGACACCAGCGCCCTGGCACGCTTCATGCGCACCGACGCCGAGCAGTTCGGCTGGGACCAGGCAGCCGCCGCCGGGCTCATCGCGACGTGCCCGATCACGGAGCTCGAATTCTTCTACAGCGCCCGCTCCGCGGCAGACCGCGCCCAAGGCATCGAGGACATGCGCCTGCTGTTCGGATGGGTGCCGGTCGATGACCGCGCCTACGACCGCGCCTGGCAGGTACAGGAAGCGCTCACCAAGCGAGGACAGCACCGCAGCGCTGGAGCCGTGGATCTGGTCGTGGCCGCTACGGCGGAACTGCAAGGGCTGACGCTCCTGCACTGCGACCGCGACTTCGAATGCATCGCGGCGGTCACCGGCCAGGCCCTTCAGTGGTACGGACCGGACACCGGCAAGTAAGGCGGGAGGAGGCCGCGCTCTGCTCTGTTCGTAGTCTCACTTCTGGTCTCGTTCACACCTGTCCGGACCCGTCCGGACGGGGCTACCGCGAACGCTCCGCCGCAGTTCAGGACGTCTACGGCCCCCGCCGGACCCCCGTACGAACATGTGGAAAGCGTGTTGGGGGCAACCCCTCTGCCGGGGTCGGGCTCGGTACGCGGGTGAAGAGGCGGCCGGCCAGGTCGACGCCGGTCACCGCGCCGTCGCCGTCGCGGGTGAAGAAGCCGCGCTGCCCGCGCAGGCCGCCGCTGGTCACGATGTACTCGTCCCCGTCCCCCGGCAGCAGGCCGATGGACTCCGCCGGGTAGTCCGCGGGCATCTCGGTGTCCGAGGCCGCCCGGATCTCCGGCTTGATCCCGACCTCCAGCGTCATCCGCTCCTCGTCGGCGGCGATGACCAGCGTCAGCGCGTCGATGTCGTACCGGCCGGCGACCGCGGCGGACCGGGCCGGGTCGTGGGGCAGCGGCTCCGGGTCCCGGTCCACGAGGCCGGGACCGTGCTCCAGCGCCCAGCGGACGACCTCCTGGTTGAAGGGGCCGCCGTGCGGCGCGGAGTTGGCGAGTGTGACGACGGCGAAGTCGTGCTCCGGCACGATCAGCAGGTCGGCGAACTGCCCGTTCGCCGAACCGCCGTGCCCGACCGTCGCCGCGCCGTCCACCTCGCGCAGGAACCAGCAGATCCCGAAGGCGTCACCGAGCGCGCTCGCCCGCAGCGGGACCGTCGGCCGGCGCATCCGTTCCAGCTCTCCCGCGGGCAGGACGAGCTCGCCGCCCGGCGCGCGGCCGTCCCCGAGGTGGAAGCGGGCCCAGCGGAGCTGGTCGCGGACCGAGGACAGCAGACCGCCGCCCGGCCGGTCCCCGCGGCCGACCGCCCAGTCGTCCGCGGCGGCGGTCAGCGTGCCGTCCTCGGCCAGGTTGTGGCCGGTCGCCCGGCCGCCACCGCCCGGGCCGGCGAGGTCGAAGCCGGTGCGCGTCAGGCCCAGCGGGACGAGGACCAGCTCGGTCACCGCCTGCTCGTAGGGGAGGCCGGTCACCTTCTCGACGATCCTCCCGGCCAGGTTGAACCCCGCCTGGCTGTACGAGGCCCGGGCACCCGGCTCCCCGATCAGTGCCAGGTCCGCCATCCTCGCCACGAAGAGCGCCAGGGCGTCGTCGCCCGCGCCGGTGTCGGCGATGACGTTCCAGTCCAGGCCCGCGGTGTGGTTGAGCAGCTGCAGCACCGTGATCCCGGCCGCGGCCCGTTCGTCCGCGAGCACCAGTTCCGGCACGTAGCGGCGCACCGGCGCGTCCAGCTCCACCAGCCCGTCCGCGACCAGCTGCATCAGCGCGGTCGCCGTGTACGTCTTCGTGACGGACCCCACCTGGAACACCGTGTCCCGGTCCACCGGCCGCGGGTCGGCCCCGCCGGTCACGCCGTGGCAGGCGTGGAACTCCCGGCCGCCCGCCCACACCCCGACGGCGACCCCCGGGATCCCCAGCTCGGCGGCCCTGCCCGCGACGAACGCGGCCAGCGCCGCCTGGGTGATCCGGTTGCCGTTGCTGCTGCTCATGGGCCCCTCCTCGGGTCGTCGTCCTGCCGTCGCTCTCGACGGACAGGACGATGCCCGCACGGCCTGACACACCGCTGACACACCGCTGAGACCCGGCCCGGCATCCGGGCCGGGTCTCTGCCCCGCAGCCTCGCCGCGGCCGTGGCCGCGGCCGCGGCCGCCGTTCCTCAGCCGAAGGTCGGCATCTCGCCCGTGGTCGTCGACAGGTCGATCACCGCGAACGCCGCGCCCTGCTGGTCCGCGACCGCCGCGAAGCGGCCGAACGGGCTGTCCATCGGGCCGAAGTGCAGCTTGCCGCCGTGCTGCTGGGTCTTGGCGACCGCCTCGTCGCAGTCCGGGACCGCGAAGTAGACCTGGATGTACGGCGGCAGGTCCGGCGGGAAGTCGTCGTCCATCTTCATCCGCCCGAGCACCGGGTTGTCCGGGCCGCCGACGCTGAACACCTTGAAGTCCATGTCCGGCGCGTCCGGATCGCTGCCCGGCTCCATCTGCCGGGAGCCGTACGGGAAGACCTGCGGGAGGAAGGAGTCCGCCGCCGCCGGGTCACGGGTGAAGACCTCCGCCCAGGCGTACGCGCCGGCCTCGCCCGTCTTCTCGAAGCCCTTGTGCTCACCGGGCTGCCAGACCCCGAAGACCGCCCCGCTGGGCTCCTTCGCGATCAGCATCGTGCCGAAGGAGCCCACCTGCATCGGGCCCATCAGGACCTCGCCCCCGTGCGCGGTGACCTTGCCCGCCGTGGCCGCCGCGTCCGGCGAGGCGAAGTACAGGCACCACTGCGAGGGGGCGTCGGCCCCCGGCATCGGCGGGACGACGGCCGCGACGGCCTTGCCGTCCGAGTAGGCCTGCGTGTAGTTGCCGTACTCGCTGCTGGACTCTCCGAAGGTCCAGCCCAGCACGTCGCCGTAGAAGGTCTTGGCCGCCTCCACGTCCCGGAACATCGCGTCCACCCAGCACGGTGCGCCCTCGGGGAACTCCTGCATCGTCTATCGACTCCTCACGGCTGACCGGTTCGCACGAGTACGCGTACTCGTACTCGTACTCACGCTAGGTGCGCGGTGTGCCTCCCGCGCGGGGAGCGCACCCGCGCGGGAGGCTGGAGCCATGGACAAGGACATCACCATCCGGCTGGCCCAGCAGCCGGAGGCCGACGCTCTCCTCGGCCGGAGCCCGCTCGCCGCGCTGGTCGGGATGCTGCTGGACCAGCAGGTGCCGATGGAGTGGGCGTTCTCCGGGCCGTGGACGATCGCCCAACGGCTGGGCTCGGAGGACCTCGACGCGCACGCCATCGCCGCGTACGACCCGGAGGCCTTCGCCGCCCTGCTCTCCGAGAAGCCCGCCGTGCACCGCTATCCGGGGTCGATGGCCACCCGGATCCAGCAGCTGTGCGCCTACCTGGTGGAGCACTACGACGGCGACGCCGAGGCCGTCTGGGCCGACGCCGCGACCGGGAAGGAGCTGCTGAAGCGCCTCAAGGCACTGCCCGGCTTCGGCGAGCAGAAGGCCCAGATCTTCCTCGCCCTGCTGGGCAAGCGGTTCGGGGTGCGGCCGACGGGCTGGCGGGAGGCCGCGGGCGGCTACGGCCAGGCGAACGTCTACCGCTCGGCGGCGGACATCACCGGGCCGGAGTCCCTGGCCAAGGTGCGGGCCCACAAACAGGAGATGAAGGCGGCGGCGAAGGCCGCCAAGGCCGCGGGCAGCGGCTCCTGACCAGCGGTCCGACCGCGGATTGACCGGCCGTACCGGGCTCCGATTGACCCCTGCGACCGGTCTTTCGGGCTCCTAGGTTGGAGGACATGACAGAGATCGCGGTCCGCGCCGCCACCGCCGAAGCCGTGCAGGACGCCCCCGGCAGCCTGATCACGCTCCTCACCGACACCGCCGAGCTCACCTGCAACACCGCCGCCTTCGACGAGGGCGCGGCGGGCGCCCCGGTGCACTTCCACACCCGGGCCACCGAGTTCTTCCACGTCACCGCCGGCCGGCTCGACGTCCTCGTCGGCGACGAGATCCACACCCTGGGCACCGGCGACTTCATCGCCGTCCCGCCGGGCGTCACGCACGCCTTCGCCCCCGCGGCCGGGCACACCGCGAGCGTGTTCGTCAGCTTCACGCCCGGCATGGGCCGCTTCGACTACTACCGCCTGCTCGGCCGGGTCCACGCGGGCGAGGCCACCGTGCGGGACATCAGGGACAGCTCGGCGGCCTACGACAACCACTACGCCGAGAGCGCCGTCTGGAGCGGCCGCCGCCGCAGCGCGGAGCCGTAGACCATGTCCGCGTCCAGGCGGCGCAGCTCCTCGGCGATCAGTTCGACGCCGCTGCGGATCTTCAGGGCCACCTTGCGGTCGGGGCTGCCCGGCAGGCGCAGGGTGGCCAGCGACCCCCCGGGCCGGTCGACGCGGATCTCCCCGCCCGCGGTCTGCAGCCCCACCCCGGTGATCACGGGGCCCTCGGTCGCCACCCGGGCCACCGGGACGCCCAGCCGGTCCTCCAGCCAGCGCGCCAGCAGTTCGGCGCTGGGGTTCTCCGGCTCGCTCTCCACCGACGCCCCGGTCACCGGCAGCGGCAGCTGGTCGAGGGCCGCGGCCAGCAGCGCGCGCCACGGCGTCAGCCGGGTCCACGCCAGATCGGTGTCGCCGGGCTGGTAGCCCGCCGCCCGCTCGTCGAGGACGCCGATCGGGTCGAAGGCGGCGACCGCGTCGGTGATCCGGCGCTGCGCGAGGGCGCCCAGCGGGTCGCCCGCGAGGTCCGCGGGGGCGTCGGCCGGCCACCACGCCACGACGGGGGCGTCCGGCACCAGCAGCGGCAGGACGACCGACCCGGCCTGCTCGGTGAGCGCGCCGTGCAGGCGCAGCAGCACGAGCTCGCCGGCCCCGGCGTCCGAGCCGACCCGCAGTTCGGCGTCCACCCGGTCCTGGCGGAGCTTGTGCGGGCCGCGCGAGACCCGCTTGATGACCGCGATGATCCGGCAGGGGTGCTCGCGCGCGGCCTCGGAGGCGGCGCGCACGGCGTCGTAGGCGTTCTCCTCGTCGGTGACGACGACGAGCGTCAGGACGAGCCCCATCGTGGGGCTGCCTATGGCCCGGCGGGCTTGCAGCAGGGCCCGGTTGACCTTGCTGGACGTGGTGTCGGTGAGTTCGGTCCGCATGGGCCCGAGTCTGTCAGCGCCGCCTCCGGTCCGGGCACCCGGTGCGCTGGATTCCGCCTGGAGCGCGCGGCGTACGCGGTCCCGCGCCCCGGCACCGACCCGCGCCCCGGCACCGTCCCGCGAATCAGCGCCGCCGGCGGGCGGTACCGAAGATCGAGCGGGAGATCTCCCGGCCCAGCTGGGTCCCGATCGACCGGGCCAGCGAGCGGAACAGCCCGCTGCCCACCACCTGCTCCGCCAGCGACGGATCCGGCTTCGGGGCGCCGCGCGCCGCCCGCTCCGCCTCCTTCTGCTCCGCCTTGGCCCGCTTCTCCTCCTCGGCGGCCGCGGCGGCGGCCTCCGCCTCGGCCTCGGCCGCCGCCTGTTCGGCGCTGATCCTCTCGTACGCCGACTCGCGGTCGACCGGCTCCGCGTAGCGCGCGTACAACAGCGAGGACTTCACGGCGCGGTCCAGGTCGGGCTCCGGGATCGGCCCCATCAGCGACTGCGGGGCGCGCAGCCGGGTCGCCGCGACGGGGGTGGGGGCGCCGTTCTCGCTGAGGACGGTGACGACGGCCTCTCCGGTGCCCAGGCCGGTGAGGAGCTCCTCCAGGTCGTAGGCGGAGCGGGGGAAGGTCTTCACGGTGGCCTTCAGCGCCTTGGCGTCGTCGGGGGTGTAGGCGCGCAGCGCGTGCTGGACCCGGTTGCCGAGCTGGGCGAGCACGTCGGCGGGCACGTCCTTGGGGGTCTGCGTCACGAAGAAGACGCCGACGCCCTTGGAGCGGATCAGGCGCACGGTCTGGGTGATCGACGTGAGGAAGGCCTTGGAGGCGCCGTTGAAGAGCAGGTGGGCCTCGTCGAAGAAGAAGACGAGCTTGGGCTTGTCGAGGTCGCCGACCTCGGGCAGGTCGTTGTAGAGGTCGGCCAGCAGCCACATCAGGAAGGTGGAGAAGAGCTGCGGCTTGTCCTGCACGGCGGGCAGTTCGAGGAGGGAGACCACTCCGCGGCCGTCGGCGGCGGTCCGCAGGAACTCGCTGGTGTCGAATTCGGGCTCGCCGAAGAACTCCGCGGCCCCCTGGGTCTCGAAGGCGGTCAGCGCCCGCAGGATCACCCCGGCGGTCACGGTGGACAGCCCGCCGATGCCCTTGAGTTCGGGCTTGCCCCGGTCGGAGACGAGGAAGGCGACGACGGCCCGCAGGTCCTTGAGGTCGACCAGCTCCAGGCCCTTGGTGTCGGCGTAGTGGAAGATCAGGCCGAGGGACTGCTCCTGCGTCTGGTTGAGCTGGAGCACCTTCGACATCAGCACCGGGCCGAAGCTGGTGACGGTCGAGCGGACCGGGATGCCGGGGCCGATCCCGCCCAGCGAGTAGAACTCGCCGGGGCATCCGGCCGGCTCCCACTCCTGGGCCACGTCCCGGGCGCGCTGGGCGGTCTTCTCGCCGGGGGTGCCGGGGGCGGTGATCCCGGAGACGTCCCCCTTGACGTCGGCGAGGAAGACCGGGACGCCGTTCGCCGACAGCTGCTCGGCGATCAGCTGGAGCGTCTTGGTCTTCCCGGTGCCGGTGGCTCCGGCGACCAGTCCGTGCCGGTTCAGCATCGCGAGCGGAATGCGGATCTGACGGTCGGGCAGGCAGCTGCCGTCCCAGAGCAGGGCTCCCAGATCGAGCGCGGGGCCGGTGAAGGCGTACCCGGCGGCGATCTGCCCGGCGGGGTCCGCGGGGTCGACCGGGGCCGGGGTGGCGGTGGCGCCCGCCGCATCCGTCGCGGCCACCTCGCCCACCGTATCCGTCCGGAATGCGGCATCCGTACCGGTCTGCGGAACGGCAGGGTCCGTGCTCTCGCTCATGGATCACTCCCCAAATAGCACTGTTCGCCACTTTTGCACCGCCCGTACGAGGCTGCGCCCGCAGGCACGGGCCCGGTAGGCTTTCCGTGTGATCTTCAAGCGCATCGGAAGCGGGCGGCCGTACCCCGACCACGGCAGGGAAACCACCCGGCAGTGGGCGGACGTCGCGCCGCGCCCGGTCCGGCTCGACCAGCTCGTGACGACCAAGGGCCAGCTGGACCTCGAAACGCTGCTCGCCGAGGACTCCACCTTCTACGGCGACCTCTTCGCCCACGTCGTGAAGTGGCAGGGCGACCTCTACCTGGAGGACGGGCTGCACCGCGCCGTCCGCGCGGCCCTGCAGCAGCGCCAGGTGCTGCACGCCCGCGTCCTCGAGATGGACTGACGCTTCGCGTAGATTGCGCCTTTCGGGTCGCCATTGACCTATCAGCAGATCATTTAGTAGGCATCGCCACCGGGTCGCACTACGCTGCGCCCATGAGCATGCTCACTCCCCCCGGCATGGGCGGAAAGTACCGCGTCACGGGGACGGCCTACCCCCGCATGAGCCGTAAGCGGAGCCGGCCCCGGATCGTCCTCGCCGTGCTCGGCTCGGTCCTCGCCCTGGCCCTGGTCGGCTACGGGGCACTGCAGCTCATCGACGTGTTCCGGGGCGACGGCCCGAAACGGAACACGGCTGCGGGTGCCAAGGACTGCCCGACGAAAGCCCCCGACTCCGCCGCCAAGGGCGCCCCGGCCGCCGCCACGGCGTCCGCGGCCGCCAAACCGGCCGTGGTCCTGCCCGCGCCGGGCACGATCACGGTCAACGTCTACAACGCGACCGCCCGCGCGGGCCTGGCCAAGGCCGTCGGCGACGAGCTCGCCAAACGCGGCTTCGTCGTCGGCAAGGTCGGCAACGCGCCGCCGGACTTCGACAAGAAGGTCCCCGGCACGGGGATACTGCTGGGCTCCCCGGCCACCGACAAGGCCGCCTACGCCGTGCTCGGCACCCAGCTCCCCGGCACCACCCAGCAGACCGACACCCGCGAGACCGCGGACATCGACCTGATCCTGGGCGACGCCTTCAAGGAGCTCAGCACGAAGGAGGACGCGGACAAGGCGCTGGCCCTGCTGGCCAACCCCGCGCCCGCGCCCGCCGGCAAGTGCTGAACCCCCCGGCCTGAGCCCCCGGCCCGGCGGACGCGCCGGGCCGTCGGCGGCTACTCCGCCGAGCCGTACATCCGGTCACCCGCGTCGCCCAGGCCCGGCACGATGTAGCCGTGCTCGTTGAGCCGCTCGTCCACCGCGGCCGTCACGACCGTCACGGGCGTGCCCGCCAGGTCGCGCTCCATGACCTCGACGCCCTCGGGCGCGGCCAGCAGCACCACGGCCGTGACGTCGTCGGCGCCGCGCTTGATCAGTTCCTGGATCGCCGCGACCAGCGTGCCGCCGGTGGCGAGCATCGGGTCCACGACGTAGACCTGGCGGCCGGAGAGGTCCTCCGGCATGCGGGTCGCGTACGTGGAGGCCTCCAGGGTCTCCTCGTTGCGGACCATGCCCATGAAGCCCACCTCGGCGGTCGGCAGCAGCCGCACCATGCCGTCGAGCATGCCGAGGCCGGCCCGCAGGATCGGGACGATCAGCGGCCGGGGCGCCGAGAGCTTCACGCCCGTGGTCGGGGCCACCGGGGTCTCGATGTCGGCCTGCTCGGTGCGCACGTCCCGGGTGGCCTCGTACGCGAGCAGGGTCACCAGCTCGTCGGCCAGCCGCCGGAAGGTGGCGGAATCGGTGCGCTTGTCGCGCAGGGTGGTGAGTTTGTGCGCCACCAAGGGGTGATCGACGACCTGCAAACGCACAACATCCTCCAAAACTCAGCCTGCGACCGGCAAAAACGGCCGCACGACGCGACCTGCACCCAAAAGGCTACGCGCTGGAGCACCCCCCGCGCGTCCCCGGACCCGGCCACGCCCACGACCGTCCTGCGGATGCGCCCCGCGCGGACGCCCAGCACGCTGGACGGATGAGCCACGCACCGGTCATCGCAGCCGTCGACGGGTCCGAGCACAGCCTCAAGGCCCTGGAGTGGGCGAGCGCCGAGGCCGCACGGCACCGCACCGGACTGCTGGTCGCGCATGTGCTGCCCGACCACGCCCAGTTGTACGCGGGGCGCCGGGCCTCGTTGCACGACCGCACGGAGCCGGAGGAGATCGCCGACCCCGTGCACGCGTGGATCCGGACCGCGCTCGGCGGCGGCCGGGAACTGCCCGAGGGCGTGGTCTACGAGGCGCTGGAGGGATCGGTGCCCGAAGCCCTGCGCGTGATCGGCGCGCGCGGCCGGATGCTCGTGATGGGCTCACGGGGCCGCGGCGGCTTCAAGGCCCTGCTGCTCGGCTCGAACAGCAGGGCCGTCACGGCGACGGCGCCCTGCCCGGTGGTCGTCGTCCCGCACGCCGACCGCGGCGCCGGCGCGGACGCCGCCGAGGAGTCCGCCGGGCGCGTGGTGCTGGGGCTGCACGTCTCCGAGACCCCCGACGACGTGGTGGTCCACGCCTTCACCGAGGCGGCCGTGCGGGGGACCACCGTCCAGGTGGTGTCCGCGTACGCCGTCCCGCCCGCCCCGGCGCTGATGGTCGACACCCCCTTCGCGGTGATCCCGCCCGAGGGGCTCGCCGACGAGGGGGACGGGGTGCCCGCCGAACGGGAGATGCTGCGGGCCCAGACCCGGCGCCTGGCCCCGTTCCGCGGGCGGTATCCGGACGTGCCCGTCGAGCAGGCGGCGGTGCCCGGCGACGCGGCCGGCCGGCTGGTCACCGCCTCCGCCTCCGCGGCCCTGGTCGTCGTGGGCCGCCACCACCCCCGGCGGACCGCCATGTCGTTCCAGATCGGCTCCGTCGCCCACGCCGTCCTGCACCACGCGCACGGACCCGTGGCGATCGTCCCGACCCTGCGCGACGACGACTGACCGGCCCCGCTCGCATCCGCCCGCATCCGCCCCCGCCCGACCGCACCCGCCTGACCTGCAAGGGGGTGGCATCAAACGGTCCGTCCGAGGGAAGGTGGGTGCCAGGGGGAACGACCGACCAGCCCAGGGTGGTGGCTGATGCCCGACACGCAGCCGAGCGACGACGCTCCGGAGACTGCGGCGCAGCGCCGAGCGCGCCGCGCGCAGTTCCTCCGCGACCTGATGGAGGCGCGCGAGCTGCGCGACCGCGTACAGCCGCGCCGGGCCCGCGCGGCGCGTATGCGCCAGCAGATGCGCATGCGCACCTTCCGCTGGTGACACCTCTCTCCCCGCCGGCGGCACCCCGCCTCTCCGCCGCCCGGACCGCGCCGCGCGCGCCTCGCCGGCGGCCCGCACCACCACCCCGGCGGCACCCGTCCGCCACCGCGACACGAGCGGCCCGCAGGGCAACCGGCACGGCCCCCGCCACCGCGGAACGCCCCGTCGCCACAACCCCGTACCGGCCCCGGCGGAGGACGGCACGGCACGACGCAAGCGCGGAAGACCTCTCGCAAAGCCGCTGTTTCTGCCACGATGCCGATTGGGCGGGGCAGGGCGGCCAGCAGCACGGCCGTTCCGTCCCGACCTCCGGCCGGGGGGACCTCCAACCGGCACGCCTAAGACCAGTGGGAGAGTCACGGTGTATTTCGCCGCACTGCTCGCGCGCACCGAAGACGGGTGGGAAGCGAGCGACATGGAACTCGACGACGTCGAGTCCCTCAGTGATCTGATCGATCTCGCCCGGTCCGCCGCTGTCGACGACGACACGGTGGTCGCCCTCATCGAGCAGGAGGACGCCTGGTTCGGCGTCGTCCGCGTGGACGGCGAGGAGGACCCGCGGTACTTCGTGTCGAACGCCGCCGCGGCCGCCCGCAGCTCCTACGGCTCGATGCTGACCACAGAGCTGCTCGGCAGCGACGAGGAGGACGACGAACTCGACGAGCTGGACCTGGACGGCACCGAGGACGGCGAGGAGGAGGCCGCATCCGCCTACCACGACGAGGACGACGAGGGAGAGGGCGGGACCGGTACGGAACCGGCACCGGCCGGACCTCTCGGTGACCCCCGGCTGCTGGACGACCTCGGGGTGCCCAACCGACAACTGATGACACTGGACGGGGACGCCCTCTCGGAGATCGCCGAGTCCCTCGGCGCCACCGAGGTCCTGGAGGCCGTCCGCTAGTGCTCACCACGAACACCGGCGATCCCGTCGACCCCGTACGGGACCCGTGGCGGGACTCCATGCGCCTGGCGCTCCAGGAGGCCGCCCGGGCGGTGCCGGCCGGCGACGTGCCGGTCGGCGCCGTCGTGCTGGGCCCGGACGGGAAGCTCCTCGCCACCGGGCACAACGAACGCGAGGCGACCGGCGACCCCACCGCGCACGCCGAGGTGGTGGCACTGCGCCGGGCCGCCGCCAGGCTCGGGGAATGGCGGCTCCCGGGGTGCACCCTCGTGGTCACCCTGGAGCCGTGCGTGATGTGCGCGGGTGCGCTCGTGCAGTCACGGGTCGCGCGGGTCGTCTACGGGGCGGACGACGAGAAGGCGGGCGCGGCCGGATCGCTGTGGGACCTCGTACGGGACCGCCGGCTCAACCACCGGCCCGAGGTGGTGCGCGGCGTCCTCGGCGAGGAGTGCGCGCGGCAGCTGACGGACTTCTTCCGCGATCTCTGAGCAGGCGCCGGACGGCCGCGGGGCCTTGGGGGACACCCCTGCGGGCGCCGATTTCGGCGGATGGGGTTCCTTAGGCTAGGATCCATCTCGGTAGTGTGTCCGAGTGGCCGAAGGAGCTCGCCTCGAAAGCGAGTATGGGGCAACCCATCGGGGGTTCAAATCCCTCCACTACCGCTTCGACCGAGAGCCCCGCCCCGCAAGGGTCGGGGCTCTCGGCGTTCCCCTCGGAGGTCTCGGCTTCCCCCTCGCCTCTCCGGAGGACATCCGCGTGACCGCCCGCCCCCTCGGCCGTTGTCACGGCATGACCAAGACCCAGCGCATCCTCGCCGCCTTCGCCCTCGCGGGGGCCGCCGCGGGCCTCGCCGCGCCCGCCGCCTCGGCCGACACGGCACCGATCTCCCCGCTCACCCTCCCCGACCTGCCGGCGGCCGCGCCCGGAATGCCCGCCGGGGCCCAGCCCACCTCGGTCCAGGAGATCGGCTCGAAGCTCAGCGAGGGCGCGAACCAGCTCAACGCGCTGATGGAACTCCCCAACCAGCTGGCGCCCGTGATCGCGCCCGTACAGCCCATCGCCGACCTGGCCGGCGGCCTGGAATAGCCGAAAGGCCCCGACCGGGGTCGGAGCCTTCGAGCGTGGGGCGGGGGAAGCGACCACGGGGGGACACGGCCGCTTCCCCCGACGAGGACGGACCCGCCGGTCCGCGCCGCAGTCAGGGGGAAGCTCGCGGCCCGGACCCCGCAGTGAGGCCCTGTCCCTCACCCACCGGTTTCCTGCCAGAACCGGTGGGCTCCTCTCCATCCTGACCCCGGCCCGGCCTCCGACCGTGCGGCAAAAGGCCCGTAGGACCGGGTCATTGGTCCTTAAAGGTCAGGTGAGTGACCATTCCTGACCGGTTAGACTCACCCGACTTGCAAGGACCGGTTGGGGAGGCCGCCCGCACGTGGACACCAAGAAACTCATCACGGGTGCCCTCACCGTCTTCGCCCTCTTCGTGATCATCACCCAGCCGAAGCGGGCTGCCGAGATCGTGGAAATAGGCTTCCAGGGGATATCGGACGCGGCCTCCGGCATCGGCGAGTTCATAACCGAACTGGTGCGCTGACCCGTACGCCGAAGCGGTTCCGGACATCCGGCCCTCCACTCCGACGGGTGGGGGGCTTTTTGCGTACCCACCGCCAGGCATAATGCCCCGATATGCCCAACTTGCCCTCAACACGGAGCTATACGGTGCTTGCACACAGTGCGCATCTCTTGTGATGCTATGACCGCTTTTTACGGATGAGTTGACCGAAGGGGTGGCGTGACCGTGCCGGCCAGTACTGCACCTCAAGTGCCGCCCCAGCAGGACCCCCAGGTACCGACCCAGCAGGAGTCGCGCCAGAGCTCCCGCCGTACCTCCGGCCCGGCCGCCCGCGAGGCGTCGGACAGTGCCTCCGGCACCGGGTCCCACCCGGCGGGCGGTACGGCCGCCCGCGAGGCCCCCCTACCGGACCCCTCGCCCGCCGCACCCCATCAGGAGCCCGCCGAGCAGCCCCCCGCCGCCCCGCGACCCTCGAGCCGGGGTGCGGACACCCGGGCCCTCACGCAGGTGCTCTTCGGGCAGCTGAAGGACCTGGAGCCGGGCACCGGCGAGCACGCACGGGTGCGCGGCGCCCTCATCGAGGCCAACCTTCCCCTCGTCCGGTACGCGGCCGCCCGCTTCCGCAGCCGGAACGAGCCGATGGAGGACGTGGTCCAGGTCGGGACGATCGGCCTGATCAACGCGATCGACCGGTTCGACCCCGACCGCGGCGTGCAGTTCCCGACCTTCGCCATGCCGACCGTCGTCGGCGAGATCAAGCGGTACTTCCGCGACAACGTGCGCACCGTCCACGTGCCGCGCCGCCTGCACGAGCTGTGGGTGCAGGTCAACGCCGCCACCGAGGACCTGACCACCCTCCACGGCCGCACCCCGACCACCGCCGAGATCGCCGAGCGGCTGCGCATCACCGAGGACGAGGTGCTGTCCTGCATCGAGGCCGGGCGCAGCTACCACGCGACCTCACTGGAGGCCGCGCAGGAGGGCGACGGCATGCCCGGACTGCTGGACCGCCTCGGCTACGAGGACCCGGAGCTGGCCGGGGTCGAGCACCGCGACCTCGTGCGCCATCTCCTCGTACAACTGCCCGAGCGCGAGCAACGGATCCTGCTCCTGCGGTACTACAACAATCTGACGCAGTCGCAGATCAGCGCCGAGCTGGGGGTCTCCCAGATGCACGTCTCGCGACTCCTCGCCCGGAGCTTCGCCCGTCTGAGATCCGCAAACAGGATCGAGGCGTAACCGGATCGGGTGTAGATCAATCACGCGTTTCCCGACAGAACGGGCTGATCACGTTCTGCCCCCTTCTGTCGCCGGAGCTATATGTCGACATGGCGCTACAGCGTGTTGCCGACATGTGACATTCTGCGTGAACCGCGTTTGCCGCGGCCCCGCCTCCGGTATTCAGGTGGAAGCTGCGTTCCTCCGACGGGCGCGCCGTACGCGACCGTCCGCGACCTCAAGGGGGTGGCATGTCCGTAGACCAGGGCAGCTCCAAGGTGCTCACGCTCGTAAAGCCCGTGACGCCGCCGGCCGTGTCCGACCGCTCGGAAGCCATCGACACCCGCACCCTCTCCCGCTCGCTCTTCCAGCGACTTGCCACCCTGGACGCGGACAGCCCCGAACGGGCCTACGTACGCGACACCCTGATCGAGCTGAACCTCCCCCTCGTGCGCTACGCGGCCGCCCGCTTCCGCAGCCGCAACGAGCCCATGGAGGACATCGTCCAGGTCGGAACCATCGGCCTGATCAAGGCGATCGACCGCTTCGACTGCGAACGCGGCGTGGAGTTCCCGACGTTCGCCATGCCGACCGTCGTGGGCGAGATCAAACGATTCTTTAGGGACACCTCCTGGTCCGTGCGCGTCCCGCGCCGGCTCCAGGAACTGCGCCTGGCGCTCACCAAGGCCAGCGACGAGCTCGCCCAGAAGCTCGACCGCTCGCCGACCGTACCGGAGCTCGCCGCCGTGCTCGGGGTCTCGGAGGAGGACGTCGTCGACGGCCTCGCCGTCGGGAACGCCTACACCGCGTCCTCGCTCGACTCGCCCTCCCCCGAGGACGAGGGCGGCGAGGGCTCACTGGCGGACCGCCTCGGCTACGAGGACACCGCGCTGGAGGGCGTCGAGTACCGCGAGTCCCTGAAGCCGCTGCTCGCCAAACTCCCGCCCCGGGAGCGGCAGATCATCATGCTGCGCTTCTTCGCGAACATGACGCAGTCGCAGATCGGCGAGGAGGTCGGCATCTCCCAGATGCACGTCTCCCGGCTGCTGACCCGCACCCTGGCGCAGCTGCGCGTGGGCCTGATCGGGGACTGAGGCGGAGACCGGATCGCCCCGCCGGATCGCCCGCCGGGTCGCCCGCCGGGGCGATCCGGTGCCGGACGCTGCCGGACGCTTCCCAATTGACGGGCCGTCAGGAACACTGGCGCGATGCGAAAGGGATCGCGCGCGGCCACCGCTCTGCTCGCCCTGTGCTGCACGGCCACGGCCGGCCTCGTCGGCTGCGGCGGCCCGGCGCGCGAAGGGTACGCGGCCGCGGGAGCGGCGGCGCCCGGGCCCGAACGGGACGCGGGCGACAACGTCGCACCGCAGGCGGGCGTGGAGTTCCAGCAGCTCGGCGACCCGGCCGCGGCGGGCGGACCAGGTTCGTCCGGTACGTCGGCCGGCCCGCCGGGATCCGCACCCGCGGGCGGCCCCGCACCGGGCGGAGCGACGAGCACACCCCCCGGCGGCTCCGCGAACACCCCCGGGGCTCCGGCGGGAGCGGGCCGTACCACCCCGGGAGCACCCGGAACCCCTGGCGCTCCCGGCACTCCCGGCACACCGGGCACGTCCGGCCCGCCGACGGGCCCCACTGCCCCGGTGGACCCGACCGGACCTCCCACCGGCCCCGGCCCGGGCACGAAGCCCCCGGCCCCGCCGGCCACCCCGGCGCGGCTCACAGTGTCGGCGCCCACCCGGTCCGCCGCGGCCGACCGCTGGTGCGAGCGGGTCACCGTGACCTTCACCAACACCGGTACCACCGCGGCCCGTTCGGGCACGGTCAGCTTCGCCACCCACATCATCGGCGCCCTCGGCATCGACTGGGCGACGATCACCACGAGGCAGCCGCTCCCGGTCCCGCTCGCGGGCAGGGCCTCGAAGACGCAGACCTACACCGTGTGCGTGGAGGCCTGGCGAGTGCCGCTGGGCATGCACGTGGACACCCGCGCGGTCACCGCCACCTGGAGTTGAGGCCGCGCGGGGCGGGCCGTCAGGCGGATCGCAGGCAGGCCCGGGGCAGGCCGTCAGCGCAGGACGAGCCAGGCCGCCACGGCGATCACCAGCAGGAGCGCGACGGCCAGGCCGATCTTCGCGGCAGAGCCGGATCCCGTGGCCTGGCGCTCGGCGCGGCGCTGCTGCCGGGCCCCCGGGCCCGCCTGGCGGGCCGGCGCGGCCTCCTCGACGAACGCCCGGAACATCTGGGTGCTGCCCGCGGGGTCGTGGTTGCCCTCGGGGGTCTGTGCGTTGCGGTTGTCAGCCATGGAGCAGGACCCTAGCCGGTTTTCCGATTCCTTTACCGCCTCACCCCCTGGATTCGTTTGCCTGTAGCAACCATCGGATTCTATGGTTGCCTGAAGCAACGACATGGAGGGCTGCCCGGTGGTGCTCGCGCAGACGACTCGGACCACTCCGCACGAGGAGCTGGCCCGCCAGCTGACCGGGATCGGAGCGGTCAAGCGCGAGCTTGCCCGCCACCTCCCCCCGGAATGCCCGCCCGGCGCCGCCGCCGTCCTCACCGTGCTCGACCGGCACGGTGAGATGCGACTGAGCCGGCTGACCGAGCTGATGGCCATCGACATCTCCGTCACCAGCCGCCACGTCACGCACACCGCGGAACGCGGCTGGATCGAGCGGGAGCCCGACCCCGTCGACGGACGCTGCCGGATCCTGCGGCTCACCCCGGCCGGGCGGGCGCTGCTCGCCGAGATCGGGGCCCGCTACACGGCAGCCCTCGAAAGAGCCCTCCACGACTGGTCCGCCCAGGACGTGGACGTACTGAACACCCTGCTGGCCCGACTCCGATCGAGCTTCTAGAGGAAGGAAAGACATGGCCCAGTCGGAGACGACGAACCATGGGGCACCCCCGTCCGCGGACGGGACCGTGACCATGACCCACCCCCAGATCATGAAGGCGCTGTCCGGGCTCATGCTCGGGATGTTCGTGGCGATCCTCTCGTCCACGATCGTCTCGAACGCGCTGCCCCAGATCATCAGCGACCTCGGCGGCACGCAGTCGTCCTACACGTGGGTGGTGACCGCGGCCCTGCTGTCGATGACGGCCGCCACCCCGCTCTGGGGCAAGCTGTCCGACCTCTTCAGCAAGAAGCTGCTGGTCCAGATATCCCTGGTGATCTACGTCCTCGGCTCGGTGGTCGCGGGCCTGTCCCAGAACACCGGCACGCTCATCGCCTGCCGCGTGGTGCAGGGAATCGGCGTCGGCGGCCTCTCGGCCCTCGCCCAGATCGTCATGGCCGCGATGATCTCCCCCCGCGAGCGCGGGCGGTACAGCGGCTACCTCGGCGCCGTCTTCGCCGTCGCCACGGTCGGCGGCCCGCTGCTGGGTGGCGTCATCACCGACACCGAATGGCTGGGCTGGCGCTGGTGCTTCTACGTCGGCGTGCCGTTCGCGATCATCGCCCTGATCGTGCTCCAGCGGACCCTGCACCTGCCGGTGGTCCGGCGCGAGGTCAAGGTCGACTGGCTGGGCGCCTTCCTGATCAGCGGTGCCGTGTCCCTGCTGCTCATCTGGGTCACGCAGGCCGGCGACTCGTACGAGTGGATCTCCTGGCAGACCTGGGCCATGACGGGCGGCGCGGTCGTGCTCGGCCTGCTCTTCGTCCTCGTCGAGTCCCGCGCGAGCGACCCGATCATCCCGCTGCGCCTCTTCCGCAACAAGACCATCACCCTCGCGTCCGCCGCCTCGCTCTTCGTGGGCATCGCGATGTTCTCGGGGACCGTGTTCTTCAGCCAGTACTTCCAGCTCGCCCGCGGTGAGTCCCCCACGATGTCCGGCGTCCTCACGATCCCGATGATCGGCGGACTCTTCGTCTCCTCCACCGTTTCCGGCCAGGTCATCACCAAGACCGGCAAGTGGAAGGCCTGGCTCGTCTCCGGCGGCGTGCTGCTGACCGCCGGCATGGGCCTGCTGGGCACCCTGCGCTACGACACCCCGTACTGGCACATCGCCGTCTACATGGCGCTGACCGGCCTCGGCCTCGGCATGATGATGCAGAACCTGGTCCTCGCCACCCAGAACCAGGTGGCCCCCGAGGACCTCGGCGCGGCCAGCTCCGTCGTCACCTTCTTCCGCTCGCTCGGCGGCGCCATGGGCGTCTCGGCACTGGGCGCGGTCATGGCCCACCGGGTCACGCACTACGTCCAGGAGGGGCTCGCCGCCCTGGGCCCGAAGGCCGCGGCACTGGGCCACGGCGGCACCGCCGGGGGCGGGATCCCCGACCTGGACAAGCTGCCCGCGCCCTTCCGCGAGGTCATCGAGTCCGCGTACGGGCACGGCGTCGGCGACGTCTTCCTCTACGCCGCCCCGTTCGCCCTGCTCGGCCTTGTGCTGGTGGTGTTCATCAAGGAGGTCGCGCTGAAGTCGAAGCCCGCGGCCCACGCACCCGCCGCCGGTTCGGCCACCGCGGCGGCCCCGGCCGAGCCGTCGGCCGCCGGAGCGTCCCTGAAGGCCTGACGGCCCGATCCCCTGACGGCCTGTGCGCCGGCACCCGTCATCGCCAGAGCGCCGCGGCCCGGGCCCCTTCGGAGGTCCGGGCCGCGGCGCGTGCGGCGGTCTGCGCCCGCTCTCCGGTCAGGACACCGGGGCCGTCAGGTCGTACAGGGTGGTCCCGCCGACCGTGGACGGCATGAACGTGGCCTTGACCCAGGTCTCGATCTCCGAGCTGGTGCCTCCGCCGGGGCCCCCGCCACCGCGCGGACCGCCACCGCCCTGGCCTCCCGTGCCCTGGCCGCCGTCGCGTACGGCGCCGTCGGTGGCCTCGGGCCCGCCGGTGCCGCCGGCCCCGCCGATGAACCAGTGGATCTTCCCCTCCCGCACGTACTCCTTGAACTGTTCCAGGGTCGGCGAGGGGTCGCTGCCGTTGAAGCCGCCGATCGGCATGACGGGCGCCCCCGAGGCCAGCTGGTAACCGGCCGCGTTCTGCGATCCGACGGCCGCCGCCGCCCACGTGTACCGGTCGGCGTCGGCGGTGAGGGCCGCCTCGGCCTCGGCACTGACCTTGGCACCGTTCAGCAGCCCGCCGAACCCGCCCGGGCCTCCGCCGGCCCCGCGCTCGCCCCGGCCCTGCGGCATCCCGCCCGGGGGCATCGCGCCCGGGGGCATGCCGCCCTGCTGCCCGCCCGTGCCCCGCTGACCGAAGCCGTGCCGGAAGCCGCCCGGTGCCCCCTGACCGCCCTGGCCGTCCTGGCCGTCCGGGCCGTCCGGGCCGCCCTGGCGCATCTCACCCGCGCCGCCGGGACCCCCGGGCCCGCCCGCGATGCCGCCGGGGCCGCCCCGGCCTCCGGCCACCGCGGGCCCGGCGGTCACGATGGAACCGGTGTGCGCGGTGCTCACGGTGGTCATGCAGTAAGCGAACGGCCCGGCGAGAGCCGCGGCCACGCCCAGGGCCGCGGTGGCCCGCAGCGCCTGCCGGCCGGCCCGCGCCGCGAACGGCAGCGCGACCGCGGCGAGCAGACCGCCCACCAGCACCGCCCAGCGCAGCCACGGCAGGTACCCGGTGGCCCGGCCCAGCAGGACGAACGACCACACCGCGGTCAGGGCGAGGGTGCCGGACAGGGCGGCCGCGGCGGCCGCGGAGCCCCGCTCCTCCCACAGCACGGCGGTGCCCATGCCGATCAGCGCCGCCACGAAGGGCGCCAGCGCCACGGTGTAGTACTCGTGGAAGATGCCCTGCATGTAGCTGAAGACCAACGCGGTGATCAGGAGGGATCCGCCCCAGGCCAGGAAGGCCGCGCGCGCCATGCCCTCGACCGAGTCGGTGGCCCGGCGGGCCCGCCAGGTGATCACCAGTCCGGCGACGAGCAGGACCAGGGCGGCCGGCAGCAGCCAGGAGATCTGTCCGCCGATGTTCCCCGAGAAGAGCCGGTCGATGCCGGTCTCCCCCCAGCCGCCGCCCCCGGGACCTCCGCCACCGCCGACGCTGCCGGTCTCGTTGCCGTTGATCCGCCCGAGCCCGTTGTAGCCGAGGGTCAGTTCCAGGAAGGAGTTGTTCTGCGACCCGCCGATGTACGGGCGGGAGGACGCGGGCCACAGCTCCACCACGGCCACCCACCAGCCGCCGGACACCACCATCGCCACCCCGGCGAGCAGCAGCTGCCCCAGCCGCCTGCGCAGCCCGGTGGGCGCGCAGACCGCGTACAGCAGGGCGAGAGGCGGCAGGATCACGAAAGCCTGGAGGGTCTTGGTGAGGAAGGCCAGGCCGACCGCCGCGCCGGCCCACACCAGCCAGCGTGTGTGCGCCCCTTCGAGGGCCCGCAGCAGGCAGTACACCGTGACGGTCAGCAGCAGCGTCAGCAGCGCGTCCGGGTTGTTGAAGCGGAACATCAGCGCGGCGACGGGCGTCAGCGCGAAGGCGCCGCCGCTCAGCAGTGCGGCGCCCGGGCCGAACTGGCGGCGCACCGAGGCGTACAGCACGGCCGTGGTCGCGACGCCCATGAGGGCCTGGGGGACGAGGATCTGCCAGGCGCCCAGTCCGAAGAGCCGGACCGACAGCATCATCGGCCACAGGGAGGCCGGCGGCTTGTCGACGGTGATGGAGTTGCCGGCGTCCGAGGAGCCGAAGAAGAAGGCCTTCCAGCTCTCGCTGCCCGCCTGGACGGCCGCGGAGTAGAAGGAGTTGGCGTATCCGGAGGCGCCGAGGTCCCACAGGAGCAGGACGGCCGTGGCGACCAGCAGACCGGCGAAGGCGGGCCGCTCCCAGCGGGGGGCCGCGGTACGGGCTCCGGCCGCGGCGGCGGGGAAGAGGGGGAGTGCTGCCGTGGTCATCGGCCCTCCTTGGAGACAGGGGTCGGGGTCGGGACAGCCCGGGTGCCGCGCCGCTCGGGGAAGACCCAGGCGCGCAGCAGCAGGAAGCGCAGCACGGTGGCCGCGAGGTTGGCGGTGATCAGCACGGCAAGCTCGGTGCTGTGCGCGGGATCGGCCGTGGCCGCGCCGAGGGCGGCGAGGGAGCCGCTGGTGAGCGCCAGCCCGATGCCGAACACCACCAGCCCCTGCGCCTGGTGGCGTACGGCCCGCTCCCTGCCACGCACCCCGAAGGTGAGCCGGCGGTTCGCCGCGGTGTTGGCGACGGCCGAGAGCAGCAGGGCGGCGCCGTTGGCGAGCTGTGGGCCGGCCACGCCGCGGAACGCGGAGTACAGCAGCAGGTACAGGAGGGTGGACAGGACTCCGACGGTGCAGAAGCCGATGAGCTGGCGGGCCAGCCCGCCGTCCACGCCGGGTACGGCCGTGCGGTCGCGCGGGTCGTCGCCGAAGGGGCGGGCGAGCCGGTCGAGGGGGAGTGCTCCGACGGCCAGGGCCCGGCCCACGCGCCAGACGCCCTTCAGGTCCTCGGTGGCCGTGCGGACGATGTGCACCGTGGAGTCGGGGTCGTCGACCCAGTCCACCGGTACTTCGTGGATGCGCAGTCCGGCCCGCTCCGCGAGCACGAGCAGCTCGGTGTCGAAGAACCATCCGCTGTCCTCCACCAGCGGCAGCAGCCGCTCGGCCACCTCGCGCCGGATCGCCTTGAACCCGCACTGGGCGTCACTGAAGCGGGCGGCGAGGGAGGAACGCAGCAGGAGGTTGTAGGCGCGGGAGACGAACTCCCGCTTGGCCCCGCGCACGACCCGGGAGGAACGTGCCAGGCGGGTGCCGATGGCGAGGTCGGAGTGGCCGGAGATCAGCGGCGCGACCAGTGGCAGCAGGGCGTTGAGGTCGGTGGAGAGGTCGACGTCCATGTAGGCGAGGACGGGCGCGTCGGACCGGGACCAGACCGTGCGCAGTGCCCTGCCCCGGCCCTTCTCCTCCAGCCGGGTGCTGCGCACGCAGTCCAGTGCGGCGGCCAGGCCGGCCGCGACCTCGGGCGTGCGGTCGGTGCTCGCGTTGTCGGCGACCGTGATCCGGAAGGAGTAGGGGAAGGTGCGGCTGAGGTGTTCGTGCAGGCGCTGCACGCACGGGCCGAGGTCCTTCTCCTCGTTGAAGACCGGGATCACCACGTCGAGGACGGGCTCGCCGGGCACGGGCGCGAGGGGCGCCCGTGTCGGGAGGGCCCCGGGAGAGGTGTCGGTTGGCATGCTCCGACCTTCCCGGTGTGGCCTGTCACCTCAGTGTGGTGATCCTGTGGCCCGTCTGTGAGTCCAGCGCGGCGGACCCGGCGAACGGCAGGAGGACCTCGAAACGGGTCTGCCCCGGCTCGCTCGTCACGTCCACCCGCCCGCCGTGAGCCGTGACCAGGGCCTGGACGATGGCCAGCCCGAGGCCGGTGGAGCCCGCCGCGCGGGAGCGGGAGGCGTCGCCGCGGGCGAAGCGTTCGAAGACCCGGGGGAGCAGCTCGGGGGCGATTCCGGGCCCGTCGTCCTCGACGCGCAGCAGGACGGAGTCTGTTTCACGTGAAACATGGGCGGTGACGGTGGTGCCGGGCGGGGTGTGCGTACGGGCGTTTGCCAGCAGGTTGACCAGGATCTGCTGGATCCGGGCCGGGTCGGCGGCTACGGTCGCGGGCTCCTGGGGCAGGTTCAGCCGCCAGTGGTGCCCGGGACCGGCGGCGCGGGCGTCGCTGACGGCGTCGATGACGAGCGGCACGAGGTCGGATCCCGGACCGGGCTCGGCAGCGGCCCCCGACCGAGCACCGGATACGGCGCTGGCACCGGCACCGGCACCGGCACCGGGCGTAGTGGGCGCGAGCTGCTGCGCCGCGTCGAGCCGGGCCAGCAGGAGCAGGTCCTCCACCAGCCCGGTCATCCGGGTGGCCTCGGACTCGATGCGGGACAGCGCGTGCCGGGTGTCGGGCCCGGGCTCCTCCCGCCCGCGGCGGGTCAGCTCGGCGTACCCGCGGATGGAGGCCAGGGGGGTGCGCAGCTCGTGGCTGGCATCGGCGACGAACTGTCTGACCCTGGTCTCGCTCTGCTGGCGCGCCATGAGGGCGGAGGAGACGTGCCCGAGCATCCGGTTGAGGGCCGCGCCGACCTGACCCACCTCGGTACGGGGGTCGGCCTCGGTGTCCGGGACCCGCTCGTGCAGGGCCGGCTCGCCCTTGTGCAGGGGCAGTTCGGACACCCGGGTGGCCGTCGCGGCCACCCGGCGCAGCGGCCGCAGGGCCACCCCGACGAGGGCCTGCCCCGCGAGGGAGGCGGCGATCAGCCCGGCCAGGGTCACGCAGATCTCCACGACCACCAGGGTGCGCACGGTCGAGTCGACCTCCCGGAGGGGGAAGCCGAGGACGAGGGTGCCGTCGGGGGAGGCCCGCACCCGGTAGGCCCCGAGACCCGGGAGATCGGCGTCCACCGGGCGGGACGCGTCCCGGCCCGCCGCCCTGCCCGCCGCGGCGAGCGCCGCGGTCTGGGCCTCGGTGAGCAGCGGCAGCCGCTGCCCGGACGCCCAGCCCTCGACGGTCTCGTTGAGGGCGCTCCCGAGGACGGCGCCGTCCGCGTCCAGGTGGATCCCCGCGGCGTCCAGCGGGCTGCCGGGGGGCATGAAGAAGCCCGAGGCGTTCTCCCTGGCCTCCCTCGCTTCCCTGGCCGTCTTGCTGCCGCCGGAGAGCCGGGGGGCCGGTTTGAGGGCGCCGGTGAGCTGCTCGTCGGTCTGGGTGACCAGGTACGAGCGCAGGGCGAGGGTGGTGACCGTTCCGATGGCCGCGCCCACGACGGCGATCAGGGCCACCGCCGAGACGACGAGCCGGGTCCGCAGGGACCAGGGGCGGCGTGCGCGCGGTCGCCGCTTCCCCCGAAGGGCCACTACTCGGCCGGCTTGATCAGGTACCCGGCGCCGCGCCGGGTGTGGATCATCGGTGCCATGCCGATACCGCTCTCCAGCTTCCTGCGCAGGTAGGAGATGTAGAGCTCCACCACGTTGGCCTGCCCGCCGAAGTCGTAGGACCACACGCGGTCCAGGATCTGCGCCTTGCTCAGGACGCGCCGCGGGTTGCGCATCAGGTAGCGCAGCAGCTCGAACTCGGTGGCGGTCAGGTGGATGTCCCGGCCGCCCCGGACCACCTCGTGGCTGTCCTCGTCCAGCTGCAGGTCCCCGACGGCGAGCACCGAACCGCCGCGCGCGGCCTGGGCCGCCCCGGAACGCCGCACCAGGCCGCGCAGCCGGGCCACGACCTCCTCCAGGCTGAAGGGCTTGGTGACGTAGTCGTCGCCACCGGCCGTGAGCCCGGCGATCCGGTCCTCCACGGAGTCCTTGGCGGTCAGGAACAGCACGGGGACCTGGGGGATCTCCCGGCGCAGCCGCCCGAGGACGGCCAGGCCGTCCATGTCGGGGAGCATGACGTCGAGGACCACCACGTCGGGCCGGAACTCGCGCGCCGCCCGGACGGCCCCGGCGCCGTCACCGGCGCTGCGCACCTCGCAGCCCTCGTAGCGCAGGGCCATGGACAGCAGCTCGGAGAGCGAGGCCTCGTCGTCGACGACGAGGACCCGGCAGGGGCCGCCGTCGGGCCGGACCAGGGCGGAGGGGAGGCTGGCGGACGTGGACGCGTGAGAGGTGGTCGTCGCAGTCATACCCACCACGGTGTCCGGGGCCTCTGAGAGCGTTCTTGTCCCTCTCTGTGAATTTCCTGAGAAAGGAACGGGGTCGTCCGCCGGTCAGGTGCCGAGCCCGAACAGCCGGGCGCCGTTGTCGTGGCAGACCGCCCGCAGCCAGTCGTCGCCGAGGCCGAGGCGTTCGAGGGCGACGAGCTGGTGCTCGTAGGGGTAGGGGATGTTCGGGTAGTCGGTGCCGAGCAGGATCCGGTCGCCGAGGTCCGCGAGCCGGCCGAGATCTCCGGGCGGGAAGCCCCCGCCGAGCCGCGCCGAGAAGTCCGTGAACGCCATGGTGGTGTCCAGGCGCACCTCGGGGTGGTGGTCGGCGAGGTCGAGGAAGTCGGCGTACTCGGGCATGCCCATGTGGGCCACGATCAGCGGCAGCCTCGGATGGCGGGCCAGCAGACGGGCCACCGGGGCGGGACCGGTGTGTTTGCCGGGGGTGGGCCCCGAGCCGCAGTGGATCACGGTCGGTACGCCGGCCTCCGCGAGCAGTCCCCAGACGGCGTCGAGGCGGTCGTCGTTCGGGTCGTAGCCGCCGACCTGGAGGTGCGCCTTGAACACCCGGGCCCCGGCGGCGACGGCCTGGCCCACGTAGTCGACGGCCCCGTCCTCGGGGAAGAAGGTCGCCGTGTGCAGGCAGTCGGGCGTGCGGCCGGCGAAGTCGGCCGCCCAGGCGTTGAGCCAGGCACCCATCTGCGGTTTGTGCGGGTAGAGCATGGAGGTGAAGGCGCGGACGCCGAACTCCCGCAGGAGCGCGACGCGCTGCTCCTCCTCGTGCCGGTAGGTGATGGGCCATTCCACGCCGGTCAACGGACCGACCGCGTCGAAGTAGTCCCAGACCTTGTGCAGGACCCGCTCGGGCATGAAATGCGTGTGGACGTCGACCAGTCCGGGGATGCCGAGCCGCTCCCGGAAGGCGCGGACCGCCTCAGCCGTTGCGGACAAAGCCGTGGCTCCGCTCGACGGTGGCGACGTGCAGGGTGTAGCTCTCGTACCAGTCGGCACGGCCCTGGCCCATGGCCGCTCGGTGGTCGGCGTCCTCCCGCCACGCGGCCAGGGAGTCGTGGTCGCGGAAGTAGGCGACGGTGATGCCGAGACCGCCCGGGGTGCGCGCGGACTCGTAGCCGAGCAGCCCGGGATTGGCCCCCACGATCTCCTCCATCCGCGCGAGGGTCTCGGGGTATCCGGTCGCGTCGGCGGTCCGGACATTGCTGAAAACGGCCATGACATAGGGCGGTTCGAAGGCCGCCACCGGCTGAGTGGTCATGTCCACCACCCTCTGTGGAGCACCCCGCCGTGTCCACCGCGAACGGGCCCGGGAGCCCAAAGGGATCCAAGTCTTGACCATGGACCGCCGGGAACCGCCCCCGCGCGGCCCCCACCGCCCGCCCTTCCGCAGCCGTCCCGTCAGAACAGCCCGTCCTGTTCGGTGGCGGTACCGGCCGCGGCGGGGATCCTGACCACCGGCACGGAGGTCACCGCGTCCGGCTCGGGGACCGCGAGCTCCCAGCCGGCCAGCAGCCGGGTGTCGACCACGAGCCCGTCCGCGAGGTGGAGGTCGGGCCCCGCGGCGCCGACGAACCGCCCGACGACGGCGCCGCCCGCCACCATCTCCGCGACCACCCGCGCCGGAGCGGGCAGCCCCGCCCAGCCGTCCATCCCGAACGCCCTCGCGTGGTCGGTCACTTCGCACACGAGAGGCTCCAGCGAGTCCGGCCACCCGGCCAGCGCCGCCGCCCGGGCGTGCAACTCGGTAACCTCACGGGCCCGCTCCGGGGCGCCGGGCAGGTGCGCCCGTACGGCGCGCTTGCGGGCGTACGCGATCCGGTCGGGCACCCCGAGGGCGGCCCGCAGCAGTTCCTCGGTGCGCCGCGCGGCCATCAGCGGCCCGCGGCCCAGCCAGGCCCAGGCGACCGCGCCCTGTTCCAGCAGCCGGGCCGCACCGCGCTCCTCGGCGGTGATGCCGACCTTGACCATCCCGGGCCCGAACCAGGCCAGATAGACCCGATAGGTCCGCGGATCGGCCGCGTTGGTGTCGGCCGCCACGGAGAAGGAACGGTCGAGACGGGCGCAGGCGGGGCACTGGGCGTTGCCCGCGCGGCCGGGCACGGTGGCGGAGGTGGGGCAGGCCGTGTGCCTGCCGCCCCGCCACACGCCGAGGCAGTGCCGTTCCCCACGCGCGACGAAGGCCAGCCGCTGCCCGTGGACGAGCGCGCTCGCCCGCTCCGCCCGCCCGTCCCCGCACCATCCGATGGCGGGCCCGGCGTCCTTCCACCGCAGCCCGGTGCACCACCAGGTCACAGCGGCAGCGGCCGCTCGAAGAAGGTGTCCAGGACGACGGTGGCGTGCGTCCCGCTGACGCCGTCGATGGCGTAGAGGCGGCGCAGCACGTCCTGCAGCTGCTCCGTCGAGGCCGTGCGCACCTTGACCAGCACGGACGCGCTGCCCGCGATGATGTGCGCCTCCTGGATCTCGGGGATCGCGGCGAAGTCCCCGGCGGACTCTCCCATCCAGGCGTTGGAGTCGACCATCACGAAGGCGAGCACCCCGCTGCCGACGGCGGCCGGGTCGATGTCGACGGTTGTCCGGCGGATCACCCCGCGCTCCCGGAGTTTGCGTACGCGCTCGTGCGTGGCTCCGGCGGAAAGCCCGACGGCCGTGCCGAGAGCCGCGTACGACTGCCCGGCGTCCTGCTGCAGGCGCAGGACGAGCGCCCGGTCGATGTCGTCCACGCAATCTTCCTCTCATGGGCCTGACAACCCTTGCGAAGACGGTACCGGATCCTGCAATCTCACCATCAGACCGAAGATAATTCGGCAAGAGACTCTCAGGGAGAATCGTGTGCGGCATAGCCGACCTCGCTTTGTACGAGATCCTGGACGAGCGCTTCCGGACCGGCCGCTGTGCGAACGGCGATGCCCGGCTCGACCGCCTCTACGGCGACTGCCGCTGGGCCGAGGGCCCGCTGCACCTGCCGGCCTGGCGGCAGCTCGTGTGGAGCGACATCCCCAACGACCGGATGCTCCGCTGGGACGAGGCGACCGGCGCCGTCTCCGTCTTCCGCTCCTCGGCAGGCCACCCCAACGGCAACACCCTGGACCGGGAGGGCCGCCTGATCACCTGTGAACAGGGCACCCGCCGGGTGACCCGCACCGAACCGGACGGCCGCCTCACCGTCATCGCCGACCGCTTCGACGGCAAGCGCCTCAACAGCCCGAACGATGCCGTCGTCCGCTCGGACGGCTCCGTCTGGTTCTCCGACCCGGACTTCGGCATCACCAGCGACTACGAGGGCCACCGCGCGCCGAGCGAGATCGGCGCCTGCAACCTCTACCGGGCCGACCCCACGACCGGCACGGTCCGCCTGGTCGCCGACGGCTTCCTCGGCCCGAACGGCCTGGTCTTCTCCCCCGACGAGAGCGAGCTCTACGCGGCGGACACCAGAGCCGGCCACATCCGCGCCTTCACGGTGCGCGACGACGGCACGCTGACCGGCGACCGGGTCTTCGCCCCCTGCCCCGGCGTCGACAACATCCGCTTCGACGACGAGGGCCGGCTGTGGGCGGCCGCCCTGGAGGACGGCGTCCGGTGCCACGCTGCGGACGGCACCCTCATCGGCCGCCTCCGGGTCCCCGAACCGGTCTCGAACATCGCCTTCGGCGGCCCCAGGAACAACCGGCTCTTCATCACCGCCAGCACCTCCCTCTACTCCCTGGTGATGTCGGTGACCGGCCTCCCCCGGGTGCTCTGAGGGAGCGCAGCCCCCGCTACCGGGCGACGAACTGCGTCAGGATCGCCTGCAGCTCGTAGATGTCGACCCCCTTGGTGAAGGTCTTCTCGATCGGCGCCGGGTTCCCGGATATCCAGATCTTGAGCTCGGCGTCGAGATCGAAGTGGCCCGCGGTCTCCACGGAGAAGTGCGTGATGCTCCGGTACGGCACGGAGTGGTACTCCACCTTCTTGCCGGTGAGCCCCTGCTTGTCGACGAAGACCAGCCTCCGGTCGGTGAGCAGGATCGTGTCGCGGATCAGGACGTACGCGGCGTGCACCTGCTCCCCCGGCCCGAGCAGCCGCGCGTAGTCCCGCTGGGCCGACACGTGGTCGACGGTGTGTGCGTTCCCGAACAGTCCCATGAGTGCCCCCTTTTCCCGCTTCGGTCGATGTACAAGGACCGTAGCGAGGCGGGCGTGTGGCCGGCGTCCCCCGCAGGAGCCATCCCGCCCCTGACATCTCCCGGGGGACCCCCTCCCCACCGAGGAGGATCCGCCCACACCGGAAAACGCCAGAGGCCCCGGACTTTCGTCCGGGGCCTCTGGCCTGCTGTGCACTCGGCAGGATTCGAACCTGCAACCTTCTGATCCGTAGTCAGATGCTCTATCCGTTAAGCTACGAGTGCTTGGGCTTCCCGGGGTTTTTCGCCCCGTTGGCCTTGCGAGAACAACAATACATGGACCTCGCCGGGACGCGAAATCCATTAGCCAAACCCCTGCTGACCTGCGGAAACGCTCCGGACGTAGATCGTCCGGATGGATTCGCACAAAGGTCGGGCGGATGAGGACGCCCTCGGAACGGCGGCCTCGCGGACCGCACGTCCGGCGCCCGGAACACCCTCCGGCACGACACGGGACCCGGAACGCATCGAAGCCCCGGTCCTGACGGACCGGGGCTTCGATGAACTGCGGAGGCGGAGGGATTTGAACCCTCGATGGGGTGTAAGCCCCAAACCGCATTAGCAGTGCGGCGCCATAGACCGGACTAGGCGACGCCTCCAGCACACCCCCGCGTACGAAGGTGCGTGCAGATGATGACACAGGCGCAGGGCCCCTCACCAATCCGCTCCCACGGTACTAGGCGGGACGGGCCCAGGGCAAAGCCTTAAAGCCCCCGCCGCACGCAACATCGGCGCCCCCGCGTCGTTGGTCAGTCGTACGACGTACGGACGACCTGGAGTGCCCCATGCTGCGTCTCGCCGCCTTCGCCGTCACCTCGGCCCTGGCCACCGCGGCGGTCGGACCGCTGCCCCCGCTGCCCCTGGGACGGCTGCTGGCGACGCCCGACCGCCTCACCATGACCATGGCCGACACGGGCAACCGCCAGCTGGACCGCGAGTACCGCCTCGAGTGCGACCCGGCCGGCGGCGACCACCCCGAGGCGGAGGGCGCCTGCGCCCGGCTGGACCAGCTCGCCCGGGAGGGCCGGGACCCCTTCGCCCCCGTCCCCGCGGACCGGATCTGCACGAAGCAGTACGGAGGGCCGGCGACCGCGCGCATCACCGGAACGTGGAACGGGCAGAAGGTGAACGCCACCTTCCGCCGTACCGACGGATGCGAAATCAAGCGCTGGGACGAGTTGGAACCTCTGCTTCCGAGTGGGCGTTCCTGACCTGGGAGGATGCTCGGGAGGAGCGCGATCCGCCCCACATCGGCCACTGCGCCGCGGGGCTGTGGCCTTAGACTCCTCCCGTGACTTGCCGGTAGTCGTTGGTCAGGGAGGAAGCTCGTCGTGAGCAGCAGGCCATCCCGAGGCGCTGCTCGCCTCGCAGCAATACTCGACGCCCTTCCGGACGCGCTGTTGCTCGTCAACGCCAACGGCACGGTCGTCAACGCGAATTCGATCGCCCTCGAGGTGATGGAGAGCCCCGGCACCGGCCTCGTCGGCCGCGGCCTGCTGGACCTCCTGCCCGAGTTCGACTCCAAGCTGATCCCCGGCTCCATGCGCCGGCCCGGCGACGACGACGGCGGCCGCACCAAACCCAAACGGATGATCGCGCGCCGCACCGACGGCTCCGAGTTCCCCGTAGAGGTCACCAGCGCCCATCTCGACGGCCGCGACGCCTACCGCGAGCCGCAACCCGCCTACACCGGCGACGAGCTGCTGATGCTCGTGGTCCGGGACCTCTCGCAGACCGTGGACACCGAGGCCGAGCTGGCCCGCTCCCAGCGGCAGACCGAGATGATCCTGCGGGCCGCCGCCGAGGGCGTCGTGGGCACCGACACCGACGGCCGCGTGGTGCTGGTCAACCCGGCCGCCGCCCAGATCCTCGGCTACCGCGCCACCGACCTCGGCAACCGCGAACTGCACGGCCTGGTCCAGCACTCCCGCGCCGACGGCTCCCCCTTCCCCTTCGAGGAGTCCCCGCTCGCCGACACCCTGCGCAGCGGACGCAAGCACCGCGTCCGCAGTCAGGTGCTGTGGCACAAGTCCGGCCGGCCCGTGGCCGTCGACCTGACGACCTCCCCCGTCCGGGACGGCGAGCAGCTCGTCGGCGCCGTCATGACCTTCACCGACCGCCGGCCCTACGACGCCCTGGCCGCCCGGCACGCCCAGCTGCTGGCCGTCCTCGGCGAATCTCTGCGCGGCCCGCTGGACGAGCTGCGCGGCGAGCTGGCGACGCTGGCCGCCGACGACGCGGGACAGCTGTGGCCCGAGGCCAACCAGCTGCTGCACCACCTCGCCGCCGGGTACTCGCGGATGACCGCGCTGGTGGACAACGTGCTCGGCTTCCAGCGGCTGGACGCCGGCAGCGACAAGCTCTCCAAGAAGAAGGTGCTGATCAACGGCGTGGTCGCGGACGGCGTCGACGGCGCGGTCGAGCTGATCGGGCCGGGCCGGGCACAGTTCGCCGTCCACGCGCCCACCATCGAGGCCGAGGTGGACGCCGAGCGGATCGCGACCGCCCTCGCGCACCTGATCGCGGACGTCGCCGGGGTGGACGCCACCGGCAAGACCCGGCAGGGCAGCGGCTACAGCGACTCCACGATCGTGGTGGCCGCCGCGCAGCGCGGCGATGTCGTACGGATCGAGGTGCGCGGCCCGTACGAGGGCGGCAGCCCGGTCCACGAGCCGGTCGTACGGGGCATCGTGGCCGCGCACGGCGGCGTGCTGCAGACGGTGGAGGTGCCGGGCGCACCCGGCGGGGCCTACGTGCTGGAGCTGCCGCTCGGCTCGGGCGCGGGGACGGTGACCCTGCCCGACACGCCGGAGCCGGAACCGGCGCCGGACGGCGCGGACGGGGCCGGGACGGCTGCGGGCGCAGCGCCCGGCAAGGTGTCCGGCGGCCGCCGGGGCCGCCGCGGCGTGGACGCCTTCCTCGAGGACGAGGCCCCGGCGTCCGGGGCCGGCCAGGGCGGGGGCGCGCTGGCGCTGCCGTCCGGAAGGCGGCGCGCGGGCGAAGCCGGCCCGCCTCCCGCAGCCCCCGAACTCGCGCAGTCCCCGGTGAACCCGGCCGGGCTCGGCACCGGCCGCAGGCGCGGCCGGGCCGGCGACGGCAGCGGCGAGGGCGACCCCGAGGGCCGGGGCGCGGCCGGCCGTGCCGGGGAGCCGCAGGGCACCGCCATGCCCGCACTCCCGCCGGTCCCCGCGGTACCGGTGACCGAGCACCCCGCCGGGCGGCGGCGCGCGCTGGGCGCGGCCGGTCCGGCCCAGCCGGGCGGTCCCGTTCCGGCCACCGGGCTCGGGCCGACGCCCGTACCGGCACGGCCCGTCGCGCCCGAGGGCGGCTTCGCGCTTCCCGCGGGGCCGACTCCGGCTCCCGCAACCGCGCCGGTGCCCCCGACGGGCGGTTCCGCTTCTGCTTCTCCCGAGGCCCGGGACGAGTCCGACGCCGAGGCCGCGGCCGGGCGGCGGGGCCGCCGCGTGCTCGGAGCCCCGGGCGGCGAGCCCGAGCCGGCCGCCGCACAGCCGGACGCACCCGCCGAGAACCCGACGGGCCGCCGCCGTGCCCTGGCCGGGGCTCCGGCCTGGCCCGTGCCGGGGGCCCGTACCGCCACCGAGGACGAGGACACAGGCCAGCCCGCCGTACCCGGTGCGCGACAGCCGCAGGACCCCTCCCCGCAGGGGCAGGGGGCACAGCCGATCAGCGTGCGCGCGCTCGGCACCCTGGGTCAGGGCGTGTCGGTGGACCCGGCCGCCCAGGGCCCCGCTTCCGGTTCCGGTTCCGGCCGTCGCCGGCGGCTCGCCGAACCGGCGCCGCAGGGCCGGGCCTTCGCCATAGGGGCTCCGGAGGCCGGTGCCGACGAGGGCCCCGAGCCGCTGGACGGTCCGGGCGGCGCGGTCGAGGTGGTCAACCGGCCCGTGCCGCAGCCCGTGGACGACGAGCTCCCGCCGGAGCCCCTGGACAACCCGCGCCGGCTGCTGGTGTGGCCCGCGCCCGACGTGCAGACGCAGCAGGCGCTCAGCGACCGCGGCTACCGACCGGTGATCGTCCACTCCCGTGAGGAAGTGGACGCGCAGATCGCCGCGTTCCCCGCCGCGCTGTTCGTGGACCCGCTGACCGGGCCGATCACCCGGACCGCGCTCCAGTCCCTGCGGCAGGCCGCGGTGGCCGCGGAGGTGCCGGTGCTGGTCACGGCCGGGCTGGGGCACGCCACACGGGAGGCGGCGTACGGAGCCGACCCGGCGGTCCTGCTGAAGGCCCTGGCGCCGCGCGACAGCGAGCAGCACCCCTCCCGGGTGCTGCTGATCGAGGAACACGACGAGATCGCGACGGCGCTGACCGCCGCCCTGGAACGGCGCGGCATGCAGGTGGCCCGGGCGGGCGCGGACACCGACGCGGTGGAGCTGGCGACGCGCATGCGGCCCAACCTGGTGGTGATGGACCTGATGCAGGTGCGCCGCCGCCGGGCCGGGATCGTGGACTGGCTGCGCGCCAACGGGCAGCTGAACCGCACCCCGCTGGTCGTCTACACCGCGACCGGCATCGAAGCCGCCGAACTGCCGAAGCTGGCCTCGGGCGAGAGCGTGCTCTTCCTCGCCGAGCGGGCCACGACGGCCGATGTGCAGGGCCGCATCGTGGACCTGCTGGCCAAGATCGGAACCAACTAGTCATCCTGGCCGCATGGCCATCACCCGTACGAGCGAGCACACCGTCCCCGCCGACAACGGGGAGGTGAACCTGCTCATCGCGCGGCAGGTGGACCCGGGCCACGAGGAGACCTTCGAGGCCTGGGCCCACGGGATCCTGGAGACGGCCGCGGGTTTCCCGGACCACCTCGGCTACGGGCTCTTCCGCCCGGCGACGGAGGGCGGGCCCTGGTTCCTGGTGCACCGCTTCCGCAACCAGGCGGCCTTCCAGCGCTGGCAGGACTCCCCGGAGCGCGCGGAGTGGTTCTCCAACTGCCTCGGCCACCACCACACGGAGATAGCCCGGCGGGAACTGCACGGCATGGAGACCTGGTTCGCCAAGCCGGGGACGACCCGGCCCGCGCCGCCACGGTGGAAGATGGCGATCAGCTCGGGGCTGGCCATCTTCCCGATCTCGCTCGTGGGCAACGCGGTGCTCGGGCCGTATCTGGTGGATCTTCATTTCGTGCTCCGGACGGCGGCCTTCGCCGCCGTCTTCAGCACCCTGATGACCTACGTGGCCATGCCTGCCGTGAGCAGGCTCCTGCGGCCGTGGCTCACCCGGGGATGACGGGTCAGTCGAGCGTGGTCACGTCCAGCGCGCCGTCGGCGTACTGCCGGCGGATCACCTTCTTGTCGAACTTGCCGACGCTGGTCTTCGGGACGGCCTCGATGATCGTCCAGCGTTCCGGCAGCTGCCACTTGGCGATGGTCTGCGAGAGGAACTCGCGCAGAGCCACGTAGTCGGCGGTCGAGCCCTCCTTGAGCACGACGGTGGCCAGCGGACGTTCCCCCCACTTCTCGTCCGGGACGGCGACGACCGCCGCCTCGGCGACCTCCGGGTGCGCCATCAGGGCGTTCTCCAGCTCGACGCTGGAGATCCACTCGCCGCCGGACTTGATGACGTCCTTCGCCCGGTCGGTGAGGGTGAGGTAGCCGTCGGGGCTGATGACACCCACGTCGCCGGTCTTGAGCCAGCCGTCGGCGCTGAACTTGTCCTCGGGCGTGAAGGCTTCGCCGGACGCACCGCCGTAGTAGGCGCTCGCGATCCAGTTCCCGCGCACCTCCAGCTCACCGGCCGACTCCCCGTCCCAGGCCAGCAGGTCGCCGCCCGTTCCGACCAGACGGGCCTCGACACCGGCCGGGAAACGGCCCTGGGTGATCCGGTACGGCCACTCCTCCTCGGGGCCGAGGCCGGCGGGCGGGTGGGCCATCGTGCCCAGCGGGGAGGTCTCGGTCATGCCCCAGGCGTGACAGAGACGGACGCCGAGCTTGTCGTAGGCCTCCATGAGGGAGGGCGGACAGGCCGCGCCGCCGATGGTGACCTGCTTCATCGAGGTCAGGTCGCGGGGGTTGGCGGTGACCTCGGCCAGCAGCCCCTGCCAGATGGTCGGCACGGCAGCGGCGTGGGAGGGCTTCTCCTGCTCGATCATGTCGGCGAGCGGGGCGGGCTGCAGGAAGCGGTCCGGCATCAGCATGTTGATGCCGGTCATGAAGGTGGCGTGCGGCAGGCCCCAGGCGTTCACATGGAACTGCGGGACCACCACGAGGGTGGTGTCCTTGTCGGTCAGCCCCATCGACTCGGCCATGTTGACCTGCATGGAGTGCAGGTAGATGGAGCGGTGGGAGTAGACGACGCCCTTCGGGTCCCCGGTGGTGCCGGAGGTGTAGCACATCGCCGCGGCCTGGCGCTCGTCCAGCTCGGGCCAGTCGTAGCTGTCGGAGCGGCCTTCGAGCAGCTCCTCGTACTCGTGCACGCGCACGTTCAGGCCGTCGAGCAGCGAGCGGTCGCCGACCCCGGAGACCACGACGTGCTCGACGGTCGGGAGGTGCGGCAGCAGCGGGGCGAGCAGGGGCAGCAGGGTGCCGTTGGCCAGCACGACCCGGTCGGCGGCGTGGTTGACGATGAAGACCAGCTGCTCCGGGGGGAGCCGAAGGTTCAGCGTGTGCAGGACCGCGCCCATGGACGGGATCGCGAAGTAGGCCTCGACGTGCTCGGCGTTGTTCCACATCAGGGTGGCGACCCGCTCGTCCTGCTGTACACCGAGTTCGTCGCGCAGTGCGCCGGCGAGACGGGTGGCCCGGGTGCCGATTTCGGCGAAGCTGCGGCGGTGCGGCTCAGCCTCCCCGGTCCAGGTCGTGACCTGGGACTTCCCGTGGATCGTCATCCCGTGGCGGAGTATGCGGGTGACGAGGAGCGGTACGTCCTGCATGGTGCTGAGCAAAGCGTCCTCCCGGTGAGCGCTGCGGCGCTGCGGCGGCTACGGATGCAGCCGATTCTGCGCACGTACCGGTCGGCATGTCACTACCCGGGAGTAGAAACCACACTGCGTTTCACGTGAAACATGCTCTCGTTTCACGTGAAACAACGTGGATCTCAGCGCACGGGGGTCAGCTCCGGGTCTTCACGGAGCTTGCCGAGAGCACGGGAGACGGCGCTCTTGACCGTGCCGACCGAGACTCCCAGCAGCTCGGCCGTCTGCGCCTCGCTCAGGTCCTCGTAGTACCGCAGGACGACCATGGCCCGCTGCCGGTCGGGCAGACGGGTCACCGCGCGCCACATCGCGTCCCGGAGGGCCTGGGCCTCCGCGGGGTCGGCGGCCGGGGACTCCTCGGTCTCGGGCAGCTCGTCGCAGACGAACTCGTCGACCTTTCGCTTGCGCCACTGGGAGGTTCGGGTGTTGACGAGGGTCCGCCGGACGTAGCCGTCCAGAGCACGGTGATCCTCTATCCGGTCCCAGGCCACGTACGTCTTCGTGAGGGCGGTCTGGAGCAGGTCCTCCGCGTCGCACGGGTTGGAGGTGAGCGAGCGGGCGGTACGCAAGAGGACCGAGCCGCGGGTACGGACGTACGCCGAGAACGACGGGTACGGCGTCGGATTCGAGGCGAGCGTGCACACAGGCGGGGTCATGTCTCCACGCTAGGAGCGCCCGCTCGGCCTGGAATCGGCCGCAGGTGCCGATGGGGGATCCGTCTCAGGTTGTAGGTGTGGGGCTCTCCCCACCCCCTGAAGGTGGAGGGGTCGGACCGCGCTCTCAGCCGTCCGCGCCGAGGATCAGCCCGGAGGTCGGTACCCCGGTACCGGCCGTGACGAGAGCCCTGGCCGCCCCCGCCACCTGGTTGACCGAGGTGCCGCGCAGCTGGCGGACGGCCTCGGCGATGCCGTTCATGCCGTGCAGGTACGCCTCCCCGAGCTGGCCTCCGTGGGTGTTCAGCGGCAGGGCGTCCGCGGCGACGAAGTCGGCGGCTTCGCCGGGTCCGCAGAAGCCGAACTCCTCCAGCTGCATCAGCACGAAGGGGGTGAAGTGGTCGTAGAGGATGCCGACGTCGATGTCCGACGGGCGCAGTCCGCTGGTGCGCCAGAGCTGGCGGGCGACGACGTCCATCTCCGGCAGGCCGCTCAGGTCGTCACGGTAGAAGGAGGTCATGCCCTCCTGGCGGCGGCCGGCGCCCTGGGCGGCCGCGGTGATCACGGCGGGCGCCTGCCTCAGGTCGCGGGCGCGCTCGGTCGTGGTGACGACGATGGCCTGGCCGCCGTCGGTTTCCTGGCAGCAGTCCAGCAGTCGCAGCGGTTCGACGATCCAGCGCGAGGTCGCGTGTTCGGCGAGGGTGATGGGCCTGCCGTGGAAGTAGGCGGCCGGATTGTTCGCGGCATGGCGGCGGCCGGTGACGGCGACCTGTCCGAAGGCCTCCGGCGTGAGGCCGTGGGTGTGCAGGTAGCGCTGGGCGGCCATGGCCATCCAGGAGGCGGGGGTGAGCAGCCCCCAGGGCAGGGCCCAGCCGAGCGCCGCTCCCTCCGCCGAGGGCTCCCGCTGCTGGACCCCGGATCCGAAGCGCCGGCCGGACCGCTCGTTGAAGGCGCGGTAGCAGACGACGACCTCCGCGACACCGGTGGCCACGGCCAGGGCCGCCTGCTGGACGGTGGCGCACGCCGCACCGCCGCCGTAGTGGATGCGCGAGAAGAAGGAGAGTTCGCCGATGCCCGCCGCCTGCGCGACGGTGATCTCGGGGCTGGTGTCCATCGTGAAGGTGACCATGCCGTCCACGTCGGCCGGGGTGAGGCCGGCGTCGTCGAGAGCGGCGTGCACGGCCTCGACGGCGAGCTTGAGCTCGCTGCGGCCGGAGTCCTTGGAGAACTCGGTGGCTCCGATGCCGGCGACGGCGGCCCGCCCGCCGAGCCCGTCGCGGTTGCGGACGCTCATGCCGGGACCTCCGCGGTGACCGTGCCCGACACGTGGTGGCCCAGGCCGTTGACGCCGACGACGCGGATCTCGACCGTGGTCCCGAGCGCGGTGGTCGCGGCCACGGCGGTGACGGTGCCCGTGAGGGTCATGGTGTCCCCCGGACGGTTGGGGGCGCCCAGACGGATGGCCACCTTGCGCAGGACGGCCCGTGGCCCGAGGTGGTCGGTGACGTAGCGGCCGACCAGACCGTTGGTGGTCAGGATGTTCATGAAGATGTCCGGAGACCCCTTCTCCCGGGCGAGCACCGCGTCGTGGTGCACGTCCTGGTAGTCGCGGGAGGCGATCGCGCCCGCGACGATCAGGGTGCGGGTGACGGGGATCTCCAGCGGCGGCAGCGTGTCGCCGACGTTCATGCCTGTTCTCCCTCGGCTATCGAAGATCCGAGCTCGGCCAGCAGCTCGCTGCCGCAGCCCAGGTAGGCGTCGAGCTGGCGCCCCCACAGGAAATGCCGGTGCACCGGGTGGTCCAGGTCGGCGCCCGTGCCTCCGTGCAGGTGCTGGCCCGCGTGCACGACGCGCTTGCCGGCCTCCGAGGCCCACCAGGCCGCCGTGAGCGCGTGTTCCCGGGCCGGGAGGCCACGGTCGATGCGCCAGGCCGCTTCGTACGCGGTCACCCGGATCGCCTCGGTGTCCATGTACGCGTCGGCCGCCCGCAGCATGACCCCCTGGTTGGTGGAGAGGGGACGGCCGAACTGCTCCCGGGTGGAGGTGTGCTGCACCGCCCGGGCGAGGGAGCCCGCGCAGACCCCGGCCTGGAGACCGGCAAAGGCGGTGCGGGCGGCAGCGAGGACCTCCTCGTAGCCGCCGCCGGAACCGAGTGGTTCGGCCTCGGCCCCGGTGAGCTCCAGACGCCCCGCCGACCAGGGGGCGGTGGTCTCCACCGGGGACGTGCGGACCCCGGGCGCGTCCGTCCGTACGAGCCACAACGCCCGGTCCGTGTCCGGCACCAGCACATGGGTGGCGTCGCGCAGCCAGGGCACGGCCGCTGCGGTCCCGGTGAGACGGCCGCCGGCGGCGCCGATCCGGCCGCGCGCGGGGAAGACGCCCGTGGCCACGGCCTCACCCGAACCCAGGGGCGGAAGCAGACGGGCGCGCTGCTCGGCGCTGCCGTGCGCGGCCACGGCCAGGATCCCGTACACGCAGGTGGCGGCGTAGGGCACCTGCGCGGTGGTGCGGCCCTGCTCCTCCAGCAGGAGGACGAGCCCGAGCAGGCCGATCTCCTCGACGGCGGTGGTCAGCCCGGCCTCGGTGAGGGCCTTCCACAGTTCGGCGTCGCTGCCGGTGCCCGTGGCGACGAGGCGTTCGTGGGTGGCGAGATCGGAGAAGATCCGGGCCGCGAGACCGGCCGCGGCGGCCTGCTCCTCGGTGGGAAGGAAGTCCATCAGCCCTCGCTCCCGCGGAAGACGGGGAGTTCGAGGCCGTCGTCGACGCGCAGGAACTCCAGCCGGACGGGCATGCCGATGCGCACCTTGTCGTAGGGGACACCGGTGATGTTGCTGATCATGCGGACGCCTTCGGCGAGCTCGACGAGGGCGACGGCATAGGGCGGGTCGAAGGCCGGGAAGGGCGGGTGGTGCATGACGACGAAGCTGAACACCGTGCCGGCTCCGGAGGCCTCGACGGTGTCCCAGTCGGGCGAGGAACAGGCGTTGCAGCCCGGCAGCCAGGGGAAGCGGAGGGTGGTGCAGGCGGTGCAGCGCTGGATCAGGAGCCGGTGGTCGCGGACGCCGTCCCAGAACCCCTGGTTGTCGCGGTTGATCACGGGGCGGGGACGCAGCGGGGCGTCCTTCTTCTCGCGCCGGGTCGCGGGGGCGTACTTGAGGATGCGGAAGCGGTGGGTCCCGGCGAGCTCGCCGTCGGCGCGGACGTCCATGCGGGTGGTCACGAAGTGACCGGTGCCCAGCTTGGTGGTCTTGCGCGGCGACACGGACTCGATGACGGCGTCGAAGGTGATCGTGTCACCGGGCCGCAGGGGGCGCAGGTACTCCTGCTCGCAGTCGGTGGCCACGACGGAGGCGAATCCGGCGCCGTCGAGCAGGGAGAGCAGTTCGTCGTAGGCGGAGGAGCGGTCCGTGTGGCCGGAGAGTCCGCCCATCGTCCAGGCCTGGAGCATGGTGGGCGGGGCGACCGGGTCGGGGCCGGTGTAGGCGGGGTGGGTGTCGCCCATGGCCTCGCACCAGTGGCGGATCATCGGCTCGTTGACCGGGTCCTTGCCCCGGCCCCCGGTGGCGGCCGGACGTCCTTCGAAGGCTGCCAGCAGCCGGTGGAAGCGGGCCTCCTCCTCGGCCGCCGTGCCGGTGGCGTCCGCCGTCATCGCTTCCTCCCCTTCATGCCGAGCCGCATCATGGCGACGATCTCCCGTTGGACCTCGCTGACCCCGCCGCCGAAGGTGTTGATCTGCGCGGCCCGGTTCATCCGCTCCAGCTCGCCGCCCGCGAAGGCCCCGGGGCCCCGGACGAACGCCTCCTCGCCCACCACTTCCTGGCACATCCGGTAGACCTCGACGGCGGACTCGGTGCCGAGGAACTTCACGCCGCTGGCGTCACCGGGGGCGAGGCTCCCACTGCCCACGGCCTGGACGAGGCGCCAGTTGAGCAGCCGTACGGCGGCCAGCCGGGCGTGGGCCTCGGCGAGCCGGGAGCGCACCCAGGGCAGGTCGGCGGGGCGCTCCCCGGTGTCCGGGTCGGCGGTGCGGGCGTGGCGGAGGGCGTGCTCGTAGAAGTCCTCGGCCTGCATCCCGATGGCGGCGAGTGCCACGCGTTCGTGGTTGAGCTGGTTGGTGATCAGTCCCCAGCCGCCGTGTTCCGGGCCGACCAGGTGGCCCGCGGGCACGCGCACGGAGTCGTAGTAGGTGGCGGTGGTCGTGAGTCCGCCCACGGTGTCGATCGGTGTCCACGAGAAGCCGGGGTCGCTCGTCGGAACGAGGATGATCGAGATGCCCTTGTGCTTGGGGGCCTGCGGGTCGGTCCGGCAGGCGAGCCAGATCCAGTCTGCGTTCTGGGCGTTCGAGGTGAAGATCTTCTGTCCGTCGACGAGCCAGTCGGTGCCGTCGCGCACCGCTCGGGTGCGCAGGGAGGCCAGGTCGGTGCCGGCCTCCGGTTCGGAGTAGCCGATGGCGAAGACGATCTCCCCGCTGAGGATGCGGGGGAGGAAGTAGTCCTTCTGTTCCGCGGTGCCGTACTTCATGAGGGTGGGGCCCACGGTGTTGAGCGTGACCATCGAGACGGGGGCGCCCGCCCGGTAGGCCTCGTCGAAGAAGACGAACTGCTCGTCCGCGCCACGCCCTCGGCCGCCGTACTCCACGGGCCAGCCGAGGCCGAGGAGTCCGTCGGCGCCCATGCGGCGCAGGAGCTCGCGCTGGCGGACCGGGTCGTCGGGGACCCCGTCGGGCAGCAGGTCCTCGAAGTACGCGCGCAGTTCGGCACGGAGCCGCAGCTGGGCTTCGGTCGGGGCGAGGTGCACGGCGCAGGCCTCCCGGCATCGCATCGTCGAACTATCTGACTGTCCGTCAGATGCGCCCGCGGTGTCAAGGTCGGGAAAGGGATGGGTGGGGCACGGGGCGGGGGCACGGGGCGGCTCGCGCAGACGGGCGCACGCGCGAGGGCGCCCGCGCTACCGGACCCCAGCCGGTCCGGTCGCACGGGCACCCTCAGAGCGTCGAGCCGTTCACCCCGTCGCTACCACCAGGGGAAGAAGTTGACCGCCACGTTGGTGGTGTCCTGGTCGACGGCCGTGAAGGCCGAACCGTTCACCTGCGCGGTGTTGTTCTGATTGGACGCCCCCGGGCCGGTGGCCACCTGCTGCGAGGTGGCGGAGTTGCCGAGGTTGTCGCCGCCCACGCCGCTGCCGATGACGCCGGCGACGGTCGCGTTCGATCCGTCGATTCGCGAAGGCGTCGTTGTCTGCCGACGCCACACCGCCGAAGAGCGCGACGGCCAGCGGGAGAGCGGAGACGGCGGCGATGACGCGGGCGGTACGGATGCTTGCCATGTCTTGTGGTCCTCCGGATAACGAAGTGGGAATCGGTCCAAGGCAGTTGGCCGACCACCTCGGTCGTGGTGACGACGTCGCGAGACCAGAGTTGCCCACCGAATCCCCGGCGAACCACCCCGGAGCCACCGTTTCCCCCGCAAGCATGACCAACACCGGATAAACCCGCTTCACACCTCCTGAGCCCCAGGTCAGCGCCCCCTGCACTGCTGAAACCCGGGTCGCACAAGAGGCGAAGCGTTCCTCCAGACCGGCCTGCCGCGGACATGCCTCAAAGGGCCGCGCCTGTCCGGGAACCCCACCGTCTCCCGGCCCTGCGGCCCTGCAACGCCAAGCTCCGCGCCCTGTGCGCGCCCCCCGGCGCACGCCGGGGTGATCCGTCCGTGCCCGCTCCGGGGGCACTGCGCGGGCGCGATCCACGGTCGCGATCGACCGGGCTCCAGCGCCTGCACCCTCTTCGCCGCTCTGCCGACGGTCCCACCCGGGGTCCGCCCTGCGCGCGACCTGCTGTCCTACTTGCGGTACCGGCCTGCTGTCCGACCTGCCGTACTGGCCGGCTGTCCGACGTCCCGTACCGGCCTGCCGTGCTTCGTCGTGCGCGGCGCACCGCCGCGAGCGGATCTCGCGTCCGCTCCTGCTCCCACTGCCGCCCTGATGCCTGCCGACGACGCGTACGTCCGCGGGTACGAGGCCGGGGAGCCGTCAGGTGTACCGGCGCTATGCGGCGAGGTCGAGCGACTCGCGGGTGGTGGCTGCACGACGCGCTGCGGCGGTCTGGTGCGGAATGCGTCCCGCACGGCCCGGTACGACGACGGCTCCACCGGCTGCACCCGTACCCGAAGCCGATCCGGCACCCATGGCCGCGGCGGTGGTCGAACGGCGCACGGAGGGGGTCTTGCCATGGGCCTCGGCCCGGATCCGCTGCTTGATGGTGGGCGGGAGGGCACCTCCCCGCATCATCGCCCGCCAGCTCCGCCGTGCCGCGACGGACGGCCGGGCGGCGGGGGCCGGGGCGGCGGCCGGGGCAGCGGGAGCGGCGGCGGTCGCGACGACCGGAGCCGTCTTGCGGCCGAGGCCGAGGACGGAGAGCAGGGCCACCAGAGCGGCCAGGACCGAGGTCCAGATCGACGTGAGAACGGTGCGCTGAGCCATGACGGTTCGCCTCGATTCGTGATGTTCGGACGGACGGATCTGAATACATTCGTCATGATGTGGGGGGCAACCGCACGGCGTTCATCACACGCGCCGATCTTCCGACAAACACCACTCGGACGGAGCAGAGCGGCTGTGCGGAGCCCCCTCCCGCCTTCTCTCCCGACGCCCTCCGAGGGCCCCGGAGCCCAGGCCCCGCAAGGGTTCTGGACCCGGCACGCCCCCTCCCGGCCCGCAAGCCGAAAAATCGCGGCGCGCCTCAGCCGAGCGGGGACGCGGCGATCAGGTCCCGGATCCGGCGCCGGATCTCGTCACGGATGGGGCGGACCGCCTCGACCCCCTGGCCCGCCGGGTCCTGGAGCGTCCAGTCCAGGTGGCGCTTGCCGCAGAAGTACGGGCAGGCGTCCCCGCAGCCCATGGTGACCACCACGTCGGAGGCCCGGACGGCGTCCACGGTCAGGACCTTCGGGCTCTCTGCGGAGATGTCGACGCCGACCTCGGCCATCGCCTCGCCCACGGCCGGGTTCACCCGGTCCGCCGGGGCCGACCCGGCGGACCGGACCTCGATCCGGTCGCCGGCCAGGTGGGACAGGAACGCGGCGCCCTCGGCACCGCCGGGTTCACGCAGATCGAGATCACGCCGACCCATGCCGTCGCCGACGGCATGCACGCGGCCGTCGTCCGCGCCACCAAGCCGCCGGCGTCCGCGTCCTGCTGCGGTGTCAGCGCCTGCTGCGGCGAGGGCGACCACACGACGAAGGGTGCCTCCCGGTAAGAGGCACCCTTCCGGTCGGCATACCGGCCGACACACTGCGGTGGGTGTGGGATTTGAACCCACGGTGACATCGCTGCCACGACGGTTTTCAAGACCGTTCCCTTAGGCCGCTCGGGCAACCCACCTGGCCGGTACAGAGTACCGGCCGGGCGGGGGTGGCGGGGCGACTGGGAGGTCAGGACACCTGGGCCTTGTCGTAGGCCGCCTTCGCCTCGTTGCCGAGGTACGGGCCGAACATGCGGTTCGGGAAGAAGACGTAGCCGAAACTGTTCACCGAGACCTGCATGCCCAGGCCGGTGGCCTCGTTGAAGTCCTGGAACCAGGGGCCGCCGCTGGAGCCGCCCGTCATGTTGCAGCCCAGGCCGTGGTCCTTGGTCAGGAGGAAGTCCTTCCCACTGTTCCCGCTGCAGTAGACCAGCTTCGAGCCGTCGTACGGGGCCGCCGCGGGGAAGCCGAAGGAGTACATCTTCTTGTTGTAGCCGCCGTTGAAGAGGACTCCCTGGGCGCCGACGGCCTGGCTGAGGGTCTGCCCGTTCAGCGGGGCGACCACGGCGAGGCCGACGTCGTGGTTCATGTCCTCGCTCGCGGCCCACTGGTCGGTGGCGAAGGTCTTGGTGGCCGACCACTGGCCGTAGGGCGCGGAACCGTTGTTGTAGGCGGGGACGAAGACCCAGTTCGTGTGCCATGCGCCCTGGTACTTCACGCAGTGGCCGGCCGTCATGACCGTGCTGCCGTTGGCGCTCGTGATCGAGTTGCCGGAGCAGGAGGCGGTCCGGCCGCCCATCGTGAAGAAGACCCGGCCCGAGGTCTTCACCACCGCACCGCCGCCCGTCCAGGCACCGCCGGCCTGCGGGAAAGCGGTGGGCGACGCGGCGGCGGTGGGGGCGACGGCGGTCGGCGCCGCCGTCGTGGCCACCGGGGTACGGGAGGCACCGGGGGCGGCGGTCACGTCGAGCGGGGTGGCGCTCCGCATCCGCTCCGCGGTCCAGAAGCCCTGGGTCTGCTGCTGCCGGAAGGACGCCGGGGCGTCCGCCGCGATCGAGGGGGTGGCCGCCGTGAGGGCACCCGCCACCAGGGCACCCGCCGAGAGCAGGACGGACAAGGCCGTGCGATGACGATTCACGCATGACTCCTTCTGCCGTGCCCGGACCGGACGGAGCCGGGCAGGGTGGGGGTGAAGAGCGGTCGGTGCGGATCGGCTGTGCAGGGTGCGTCGCGCGTCGTGCGTGGTGCGCTCGCCGGGGCAGAGTGGCACGGCCCTGCGTCAATGTCAGCGGGCAGTATGAACGTTCGGTCGGTTCCGGCCAGGAATTGGCCAACTCCCGGCCGTTGCCCGGTCATACGGTCAGCATCACGCCCGCGTAGGAGGCTCCGGCCACGACCACCCACGCACCGAGGCCCAGAACGGCCGCCCGGCCGCCGGTACGGGCCAGCGAGGGCAGGTGCACCGCGCTTCCCAGCCCGAAGAGGGCGGCGGCCAGCAGCGCCTCCTGCGCGGTGTGCGCCCACTCCAGCGCCACGTCCGGCAGCACCCCGGTGGCGCGCACCGCGGCAGCGGCCAGGAACCCGGCGACGAACAGCGGAACCGGTGCCGGCCGGCGGCCCGAGGCGGTACGCACCCCGCGCCGGCGGGCCCGTACCGAGAAGGCCACGGCGGCCACCAGCGGCGCGAGCAGGGCCACCCGCATCAGCTTGACCAGGACGGCCTCACCCAGGGCGACCGGGCCGGCGGTCTGGGCCGTGGCCACCACCTGGCCGACGTCATGGACTCCGGCCCCGACCCACCGCCCGAAAGCGAGGTCGGACAGGCCCAGGGGGCCCTGCAGGAGGGGGAGCACGGCAATGGCGAGGGTTCCGCAGAGGGTGACCAGGGCCACGGAAGCGGCCACGTCCTCCTCGTCGCTGCCCGACACCTCGCTCACCGCGCCGATCGCCGACGCTCCGCAGATCGAGTAGCCGGTCGCTATCAACAGCGGCTGGTCCCGGGGCAGTCCGAGACGGCGGCCCAGCCAGACCGTGCCGAAGAAGGTGGCCGCGACCACACCGACCACCATGGCCACCGTGGCCCACCCCAGCCGGAGGACCTGGTCCAGGCCCAGGCCGAGGCCCAGCAGGACGATGCCCACGCGCATCAGCCGTCGGCCGGCCAGGGAGAGGCCCGGGCGGGCGGCTCCGCGCACGAAGGCCCGGGAGCCCGGCAGGTGCGCCACCGCGATGCCCAGCACCACCGATGCCGTCAGCATCGGCGCCGCGGGTATCAGCTGGTGGATGCCCCACGCCGCCAGTGCGCCGCCCGCGGCCATCGCCAGCCCTGGCCAGGACGTCGGTGTTCCACGTGAAACATTCCGGACGGCGGTGCTCTGGGGGCGGTGGAGGAGCGCCATCAGTCGACGGGGAGCGTGTAGACGCGGCGGATGCTGGTGCCCAGCCGGGACACGTCGGCTCCGTACACGTGGATGGATATCGCGGTGCCGCGACAGGAGTTGCGCACCTTGTGGATGTCTCCGGGCGGGGCGAATCCGCAGACCTCGCCCTGCGCGTTGACCACGTCCTCGGTCGGCACCAGGCGCGCGGGGCCGATGCCGGGGCCTCCCGGGGCGAGCCGGAAGCGGCGCTCGCTCTCCTCGCCCTGGTGCACCCCGGCCACGCACCAGGAGACGTGGTCGTGGATGCAGGTCTCCTGGCCGGGGAGCCACACCAGCGCCACCACCGAGAAGCTCCCGTCGGACTCCGCGTGCAGCACGTGCTGCCGGTAGCGCTCTGGGTCGCCCTCCTGCTGCGCCGGGGTGAGGAGGTCCGGGGCGCCCAGGTGAGGCGCGAGGCGTTCGCCCACCAGATAGGCCGTGAGGTCGGGAGCGAGCCCCCGCTCCACTACCGTGCGGATCTCACTGACGAGGGCGGCCATCCTCGTGGTGGTGCGGGCCGGCGTGGTGGTGGTCATATCGGCAGCGTGCTGCCGTCTTCCCATCACGTCCAACGACAGTTGTGACCCGAAATCCCAAGCAGAGCTTATGGATTGATCAGCAGCCGACCCGGTTCGCCGCGGCCTGCCGCAACGCGTCGAGCACCACGGCCGTCGCGGGGATGCGCAGGTGGTCGCGGTAGACGTAGGCCGCTATGTGGCGCCGGGCGGCGGGCTGGAGGGCCCGCCCGCACACCTTGCTCAGCGAGAGGGAGGGCAGGACCAGCGCGGGCATCATCGCCACGCCCAACCCCTGAGCGACCAGGCTCTGGACCACCAGGTTGTCGTCCGTCGCGAAGCGGATGTCGGGAACGAAGCCCAGCTCGGCGCATTCGTGGAGCAGGTTCGCACGGCAGCGGGGGCAGCCCGCGATCCACCGCTCCTCGGCGAGATCGGCCAGGTGGACGGCGCGGCGGCGGGCGAGCGGGTGGCCGGTCGGAAGGAGCACCGTCAGCTGGTCCTCCAGCAGCCTGATCTCGGCGACCTCCTCCGGCACCTCCTCGTGCAGGCCGGGATAGGTGAAGGCCAGCGTGATGTCGCATTCACCGCGCTCCAGGCGGCGGAGCGACTCGGGGGGCTCCCCCTCCAGCAGCTCGACCTGTATGCCCGGGTGGTCCTTGGCCAGGCTGCTGAGGGCTTCCGGGACGAGCGTGACGTTGGCGCTGGGGAAGCCGCAGAGTCTGACCCGGCCGGTCCGCAGGCGCGCGTACGCCCTCAGCTGGGCCTCGGCGGCGGAGAGGTTGCCCAGGATGGTCTCCGCGTGCCGCGAGAGGGACTCACCCGCCTCGGTGAGCTGCATCTTGCGGCCCATGCGGGTGAACAGCGGGGTGCCGACGGCCCGTTCGAGCGCCTTCATCTGCTGGGTGATGGCGGGCTGGGTGTACCCGAGCACGCGGGCGGCCGCCGAGTACGACCCGGCGGCGACGACCGCGTGAAACGTGCGTATGTGCCGAGAATCGAACACGAGCGAAGCATAAGCGGACGTTGGAGGGGCCGTAGGCGTAATCCGCCTACGGCCCCTCGCCGTCGGGCCACCGCCGTGGCCTCCGGGCTACTTGTCGCCGACCCGCGAGCCGAGCGTGATGTCCACGGTGGTCGGCTTGCCCGCGCGCAGGTAGGTGAGCTTCACGGTGTCACCGGGCTTGTACGTCCAGATCAGGCTGATCAGCGTCGGGCCGCTGTCGACCGGCTTGCCGCCGAAGTCGGTGATGATGTCGCCCGGCTTGAGGCCGGCCTTGCCGGCGGGGCCGTTCGGGTCGACGAGCTCGTTGGCCGCGGCACCCTGCTCGGAGATCTTGGCGCCCTCCGTCTTGGCCTGGAGGTCCACGGAGACCGAGATCACCGGGTAGACCGGCTTGCCCGTCTTGATCAGCGACTCGGCCACGTTCTTGGCCTGGTTGATCGGAATGGCGAAGCCGAGGCCGATGGAGCCGGCCTGGCCGCCGCCGAAGCCGCCGTTGCCCGCCGACTGGATGGCGGAGTTGATGCCGATGACCGCGCCGCGGCCGTCGAGCAGCGGGCCGCCGGAGTTGCCGGGGTTGATCGAGGCGTCCGTCTGGAGCGCGCTCATGTACGAGTTCTTGCTGCCGGTGCCGTCGCCGGAGGCCACGGGCCGGTTCTTGGCACTGATGATGCCGGTGGTCACCGTGTTCGACAGGCCGAAGGGGGCGCCGATCGCGATGGTCGAGTCGCCGACGGCGACCTTGTCGGAATCGCCGAGCGCCAGCGGCTTGAGGCCGGCCGGAGGGTTCTTCAGCTTGAGGACGGCGACGTCGTAGCCCTGGGCCCGGCCGACCACCTCCGCGTCGTACTTCTTGCCGTCGGAGAAGATCGCGAAGAGCTTGCCGCCGTTCGCGGCGGAGGCGACGACGTGGTTGTTGGTCAGGATGTGGCCCTGCTGGTCGTAGACGAACCCGGTGCCGGTACCGCCCTCGCCGTCGCCGGCCGAGGCCTCGATGGTGACCACGCTGGGCAGGGCGCCCGCGGCCAGACCCGCGATGGAGCCCGCCTCGCGCTTGAGGTCCTTCGGGGTGTTGGTGGCACTGATGGTCGTGGACCCGCTGCCGTTGTTGCTGCGTTCGGCGGCCCAGTAGCCGACGCCGCCGCCGATGCCGCCGGCCAGCAGCGCGGCCACGAGCACGGCCGCGATCAGACCGCCCTTGCCCTTCGGCTTGGGGGCGTGATGGCCGTCGCCGGCCGGGGGAGCGCCCCAGACGGGGCCGGCGGGGCCGCCCGCGCCGTACGCGGGCATCGCGGGCGGCGGCGGGGGCCAGCCCTCGGCGCCGTGGGCGGCCGGGGCGGGCGCCGTCCCGTACCCGGGGGCGGGCGCGGCCGGGGGGATCGGCTGGGTGGGCTCGGTGCCGGGCGCCGGCGGGATCTGCTGGGTCACGGCCTCACCGGCGGCGGGCGCCGGAGCAGGCGCGGAGGCCGGGGCCACCGGGGCCGGAGCGGCGTCCTGTGGGGCGCCGGCCGGCTGGGGGGCGGGCGCGGCGGCCGCCGCCTGCGTCTCGGAGGCCGGAGCAGGGGGTACGGACGGGGCCGCGGGGGGCGTGGGGGCCGCGGTGCCCTCGTTCTCGGTGCTCACAGCTCTCTCTCCTCGTCACACACGCTGCAGAAAATCTGGCGATCGGTCCGGCAGAACGTTCGACGTGCCGTACAAGTTCCTGGGCAAAGCCTTTCCCATGCCCCGTCAGAGCACTGTAAGCCGGACCTGTGCATCTCTCCCCATTCTTTATATCCGACATTTCGGTTGCACCCGCAGGCCGGACCCCGACGCCGGAGGGCCCCTCGGTGGCACCATGACCCGGTGACCCACGCAATGCCGCGCACCATCCAGGTCGTCGCCCACCGCGGCGCTTCGGAGGACGCCCCCGAGCACACCCTGGCCGCCTACCGCAAGGCCATCGAGGACGGGGCCGACGCCCTCGAATGCGATGTCCGGCTCACGGCCGACGGCCATCTGGTCCTGGTCCACGACCGCCGGGTGAACCGCACCTCGAACGGACGCGGCGCCGTCTCCGCCCTGGAGCTGGCCGACCTCGCGGCCCTCGACTTCGGCTCCTGGAAGGACCGGGAGGAGTCGCCCGACTGGGACGCCGATCCCGAACGGACCTCCGTCCTGACCCTGGAGCGCCTGCTGGAGCTGGTCGCGGACACCGGCCGGCCGGTGCAGCTGGCGATCGAGACGAAGCACCCGACGCGCTGGGCCGGACAGGTGGAGGAGCGGCTGATCCGGCTCCTCAGGCGCTTCGGCCTGGACGCGCCGCCCGCGGAGGGTCCGCATCCGATCCGGGTCATGAGCTTCTCCGCACGCTCCCTGCACCGCGTGCGGGCGGCCACCCCGACGATCCCCACGGTGTTCCTGATGCAGTTCATCTCGCCACGGATGCGCGACGGGCGGCTGCCGGCCGGTGTGACGATCGCCGGCCCCGGGATGCGGATCGTGCGCAACCACCCCGGCTACATCCGCAAGCTCCAGGGGGCGGGCCACTCCGTTCACGTATGGACAGTGAACGATCCCGAAGATGTTCAGCTCTGCGCCGATCTGGGCGTGGAAGCAATCATCACGAACAGACCCCGACAGGTTCTGTCCCAACTCGGGCGCTGACATCCCCTTTTGCACACCCGCCCCCACCACCCCTTCCGTTACGGGGTGTGCCCCGGCGCATCCGCTCCGCATTCGTTCGGCGCGAATGCGTCAGAGCGGCCCGCTTCGTCGGTTTCCGGTCCAGGCCATTGGGGCATCCAGACCATGCGTGGGGCTAAGGAGGTTCCGGGGGTGGCGTTGGTGGTGGCACAAGAAGTGCCCACGTCGTCGTGCATGGACGTACGCCATGGTCCTGCGGGCGTGGGTGAGGCGAGGCACCGCATGCGTGAACAATTGCGCATCAGCGGAGTGGCCGAAACGGTCGTGGACGATGCCGTACTGATCCTTTCCGAACTGCTCAGCAACGCTTGTCGACACGGCAGGCCACTGGGCGCTCGGGAGGTCGGGGACGGGGAGATTCGCGCCGCATGGCGCATCGACGGAACCGGGCGGCTGACGGTCGAGGTCACGGACGGGGGCGGGCCCACGCGCCCTGTTCCTTCCACGCCCTCGGTCACCGCTCGCGGCGGCCGGGGGCTGAACATCATCAGCGCCCTCGCACAGGACTGGGGTGTCCGGGACGGAGCGGCGGGTGAGGTCACCGTGTGGGTGGTCGTCGCCTGCGGGCCCCGGCACGAGGACTTCGCTACGCGCGTTGCGCCCCCGGCGATCGACTTCAGCACGGCCTTCGACGATCTGAGGCCCGGACACCGGGACTTCTGATCGCACAGGAGGTCCACCACAGCACAGCAGTACCGGTCATCCGCACAGGCGGCCGTCCGGGAGCGCACGCCGACCGTGCTCCCGGCCGCACCCCACCGGTTCCGGCGGTACGAACGGCTAGGCTCGCGCCCAGACACGACGCCGTACCGCCGCAACCGGGAGACACGCACGATGGCCAAGAAGCGCCCCGCAGCCAAGTCTGCGAAGCCGCAGCTCAACAACGGTGAGATCCCCGTTGTCGGAGCCCGCGAGCCCTGCCCCTGCGGATCCGGGCGCCGCTACAAGGCCTGCCACGGCGCGGCCGCCTCGCACGCGGTGACCCAGCACGTCCAGCGCCCGTTCGAAGGCCTGCCGGGCGAGTGCGACTGGGTCGCGCTGCGCGAGCTGGTGCCCGCGGCCACCGTTCCGCTGACCCTCAAGGGCGGCCTGCCCGAGGGCGTCCCCTCCGTCACGCTGGTGACCGTACTGCCGATGGCCTGGCCGGCGCTGCGCCGTGAGGACGGCTCCGTCCTGCTCGGCCTGCAGAACGAGACGTCCACGGGCGACCTGGGCCGCGACATGGCCGACACCCTGGAGCGTGCGCTCGCGACGGAGCCGGGCAATCCGGTGGCCGCGCGCCGGGTGCCCGCCGAGGGTCCCCGACTTCAGGATCTTCTGGACGCCGACGGCGGTTTCGAGCCGGTTGTGCACACCGGCTTCGAATTCTGGATTCCGGAATCCGAGAACGGCCAGAACGCCTCGCCGGAGATCGCCGCCTCGCTGGAGCGCGCCAACGCGGCCGCGATCCCCACCGTCAAGCTGACCGGCGTCGACGCCGCCTACTGGTGCGAGACCCCGGACAAGAACCACCTGCGCTGGGTCATGCCGCACGCCGAGGAGAAACTGCTCGACGCCCTCGCGCGCCTGCACGCGGCCGGCACCTCCTCGCTCGGCGAGGGCACGAAGCTCGTCGGCTCCTTCCGCGCCCACGGCCTGATGGTCCCGGTCTGGGACCTGCCGACCGGGGTCACGGCCGCCGATGTCGAGAAGCCCGCCGCGGAGTTCGCGGAGCGGCTCGCCAAGGCCCTGGCCACGGACGCCCCGCTCACCACGGAGGAGCGCCGGGCCCGCGGCGGACTCACCAACCGCCAGGTCACGCTGAGCTGACCCGGGCGGGACGAGCGGACGCGCGGGACCGGTGACCGGAGTCACAACTCCCGCTAATCGTCTGCAAATCGGTGTCTGAATATCAGAGATCGAATTTGCGAACAGGCGATCTCTTGTTACCGTTCTTGTAGCCCGGTCGCTGGTGCATCCCCCGTCGCCAGCGACCGGGCCCTTCCATTTAGGCGGTGATCAACCGTCACCCGGTGCCGGTGAGTTGCTCCCGGACCGGAGGAGGAGCTTCCCTTCATCATCCGGAACTGCAAACTCCGCTACGGCCGAGTAACCCTCCGGATCCCCGACCGAGTCCTCCCTCGGCGTCTCGCACAGACCCGGCTCGTCTCCTTCACCGACCGCACACCGGATCTGCACCGTGCGACCGGCCGGACCCATCGTCGTCAGCACGACGTCGAGAGCGCGACCACTCGTGTTTCTGTAGTAACTCCGGCCCCACGTCCGGCCTTCGGAGACCAGCACACAGGTCTGCGCCTCCACCCCATACGGAGCGGACAGTTCCGGCCCGCAGCGGGAGTCCGTGCGCGGCTGCTCGGCCGGACCCGGCCGCTCGCGCCCGACCACCGACTCCGGACGCGCCGGCGGCTCCGCGGGAGAGGTCCGCGGCTCCGAAAGGCCGAGCGCCGAGAACAGGCCGCCGCCTTTTCCGTCGTCGAGGCCCGCAAAGTCCGGCCCGGCGATCGCTCCGGCGAGCGGGAGCGACAAGATGACCAGCACACCGGCGCCGATACCGATCAGGCGGAGATTCATTCGCCGAAGATAGCGACGCGGGAAAGGGGCGCGGAGATCCCCGCGCCCAATTCCCTTGCAATCCGGCCCCGCTGGCACCCGTACGAGTGATCCCGCGGCACCCCACGGGGCCGTACGCGTCCCGCGGTTCCCACGCCCGCGCGGGTCAGTACGCCAGCCGGCTGCCGCCGCCCGGTGCACCACTGCTCGCCTCGACCAGTGCGTGCACGACCGCCTCGACCTCGGGCAGCCACAGCGCCGGATCCTGTGCGCCCGGCTCCCGCTCCCAGCGGACCAGGCCGCCGCTGGACGCGGCGGACGGCGGCATCAGCAGGTAGCCGCCCTCGCCGTGGAAGCGCAGCGAGGAGGGCACGTGGTCCTTGGTGTAGAGCAGTTCGCCGAGCCGCTCCAGCGAGTACGGGGCGACCAGGAACGCCCACCTCGTGGGCGTGGCCACGACCGGCCCGAGCCTCAGGCCCTGCGCGTCCAGCCGTACGAGGGCCCGTGCGGCGGCGCCGGCCGGGAGGCTCACCGCGCACGGGGCCCGCCCTCCGGTGGCCATCAGGACGGGCGCCGTGGGGCGGTTGGTCCACCACCAGGCCACCATGCGGGGGTCGGTGGTGGCCGCGAGCAGACCGGGATCGAAGGGGTGTGCGCCGGGAACGACGCAGTCGGGGTCGGGGCAGGCGCAGCGCGTGCCGTCGGTCCCGGACCGGCCGACGCCGGGCAGGACGGGCCACTGCCACGTGGTGGCACAGGTGAGCGCCGCGTCGAGGAGGGCGGAGGGGGCGCTGTTCCGTTCGGGGGCGGGGCGCAGGGACTGAAAGCGATCGCGGAGCCGCTGGAGACGCCTTCCGAGGATCTCGCGCATGAGCGCTCGTTCCTTTCCGTTGAACGCCGAGGGCCACATCACACCATGTAACCGGTGACTCACTGCACGTACGGTTCCGGCGACAGGGGCCGCCAGAGGCAGGTTCACACGGTTCGTGCAGTTCTCTTACGGGTCCATCCAACGTCCGGCGGGGGCGGAGCGCGACCCCTCGCCGACTGCCGGGACCGGTCGCCGCCACCTAGGACGACCACCCAGGACCGGGTGGTTCCCGGTACGCCAACTGCCCCCGGTCAACACCGAGTACGTACCCGACCCCCCTGCGGAGCTCGTCCAGTCGACCTCAAAAACCTACTGCTTCCAGCTTTTTCCGGCCAAGTTCTAGCCTTGGCTCGACGGTGAGTTGCCGTCTCACGGACACCAGGATTCCCACCTGGGCAATGCTGGACATGCATCCACGTGTGCGTGTAGATGTGGATTCCTTGATGGCGGCGCAGCACGATCTGGGGGTTTGCGATGCTATTCGGCGAATCGCACCAGGTGGAAAGGCGGACGCCATGAGCGCGCCGCATCTGCCGAAAGTGGCTGGAATCGATCCGGCAGTCAACGCGTCGACGCACACTGCGACGCCCACGGCTGCCCGCACCACCCCCGCTCCGGCCGCTCCGGCCGCCCCGGGCAGCGTCATCCAGGACCGGCTGGCCGGCATGGTCTCGGACCTGACCACCCTCCACGAGCTCACCGAACGGCTCGCCCGGGCCTCGGACCTCGCCTCCTCCCTCCACGAGTTCCTGCGCGCCGGCGCCGCCCTCGTCGGCGCCCGCCGCGGCCTGGTCGTCCTGGAGCCCTCCGACGGGCTCGGCCCCACCACCACGATCGGCCTCGGCCTCGGGCACGCCGAACTCGGGCACATCGAAACGGTCCCCCGCAGCGCGACCTCCTACGGGCGGATCCTCGACGGGCTGCCCGACGCCCAGGGCGGCTCCGACTTCCTCCCCGAACCGGACGCGGATCCGGGCACCGGCGGCTTCGCCGCGCCCGTCGACCCCCGCCACCGCGAGGTCGCCGCCCGCCTCGGCTACGCCGCCAGCTACGCCCTCCCGCTGACCGCCGAGGCCCCCGGCCGGCTCGGCGCGGCCGTCTGGCTCTACGACGAGCAGGCCGAGCCGAGCGACCGCCAGCGCGACCTCGTGGGCCTGTACGTACGCCACGCCGCCGAGCACCTAGCCCGGATGCTGGAGGTGGAACGGTCCCGCGCGCACCTGGCCACCGTCGCCGAGGAACTGCTGCCCAGCCGGCTCCCCCGGATCCCCGGGGTGCAGCTGGCCGCCCGCCACCACGCCGGACCGCTCGGCGGCGGCGACTGGTACGACGCCCTGCCGCTGCCCGAGGGCGCCCTCGGGCTCGCCGTCGGATCGGTGACCGGATCGGGGCCGAGCGCCGTCGCTGCCATGGGCAGACTGCGCGCGTCGCTGCGCGCCTACGCCGTCATGGAGGGCGAGGACCCGGTGGCGGTCCTGTCCGACCTCGAACTGCTGCTGCGGCTGACCGAGCCCGCACGGTCGGCCACCGCTCTCTTCGCCTTCTGCGAGCCCGCAGGGGGGCCGCAGGCCGACGGCCGGGGCCACAAGATCGTCCTGGCCGGCGCCGGGCACACCCCGCCGCTGCTCGTCGGCGAACGCCGCACCGAGTACGTGGAGACCTCCCTCTCCGCACCCCTGGGCATGCTGTCCTGCTGGGAGGCACCCAGCATGGAGATCGAACCCGCGCCCGGAGAAACGGTGCTGCTCTACACCGACGGGCTGCTGCACCACACCGGCGACCCGATGGACCGGGCCTACGCCCGGCTGCACGCGGCGGCCGCGGGAGCCCCCCGCAGCGCCCGCGAGGACCCGGCGGCCCTCTGCGACCACATCCTGCGCACCGTGCTGCCCGAGGGGAAGCCCGGCGACGCCCCGGAGGACATCGTGCTGCTGGCGGCGCGGTTCGAATGATCCACCGGGCCGGCGGCTCGGGCCCGCTCCCACGATTCCGAACACCCTGCTCCGTACACGCATACGATGGATGCGGTCCCCACCCCGGTCCGTACCGTCGTAGCTGAGGAGAAGACGTGGCTGACGAGCTCACCCCGGAGACCCCGGAAGAAGAGCAGCCCAAGAAGACGCACAAGCAGCGGAAGAACGGTCTGTACCCGGGCGTCAGCGACGAACTCGCCGAGAACATGCGCACCGGCTGGGCCGACACCGAGCTGCACGGACTGGAGCCGATCGCCCAGGCCGCGCACACCGCCGCCCGCCGTGCCGCGCTCTCCGAGCGTTTCCCCGGCGAGCGCCTGGTCGTCCCCGCGGGCCGCCTGAAGACCCGCTCCAACGACACCGAGTACCCCTTCCGCGCCTCGACCGAGTACGCGTACCTCACCGGCGACCAGACCGAGAACGGCGTCCTGGTCCTGGAGCCCACGGGGGACACCGGCCACACCGCGACCATCTATCTCCTGCCGCGCTCCGACCGTGAGAACGGCGAGTTCTGGCTGTCCGGCCAGGGCGAGCTGTGGGTGGGCCGCCGCCACTCGCTCGCCGAGGCCGAGCAGCTCCTGGGCCTGCCCGCCCAGGACGTCCGCGAGCTCGCCGCGGCCCTGACGGAGGCCGAGGGCCCCGTCCGCGCCGTGCGCGGCCACGACGCGCTGATCGAGTCCGCCCTCACCGACAAGGTGACCAAGGAGCGGGACGAGGAGCTGCGCGTCTACCTCTCCGAGGCGCGCGCGGTGAAGGACGAGTTCGAGATCGGCGAGCTACAGAAGGCCGTCGACTCCACCGTCCGCGGTTTCGAGGACGTGGTGAAGGTCCTCGACAAGGCCGAGGCCACCTCCGAGCGCTACATCGAGGGCACCTTCTTCCTGCGCGCCCGGGTCGAGGGCAACGACATCGGCTACGGCTCCATCTGCGCGGCCGGCGCCCACGCCTGCACCCTGCACTGGGTGCGCAACGACGGGGATGTCCGCTCCGGAGACCTGCTGCTGCTCGACGCCGGTGTGGAGACCCACTCCCTCTACACCGCCGACGTCACGCGCACGCTGCCGATCAGCGGCACGTACACCGACATCCAGCGCAAGATCTACGACGCCGTCTACGCGTCGCAGGAGGCCGGCATCGCCGCGGTGAAGCCGGGCGCCAAGTTCCGCGACTTCCACGACGCCTCCCAGCACGTGCTGGCCGAGAAGCTCGTCGAGTGGGGCCTGCTGGAGGGCCCGGTCGAACGTGTCCTGGAGCTGGGCCTGCAGCGCCGCTGGACCCTGCACGGCACCGGTCACATGCTCGGCATGGACGTCCACGACTGCGCCGCCGCGCGCACCGAGGCGTACGTCGAGGGGACCCTGGAGCCGGGCATGTGCCTGACCGTCGAGCCGGGGCTGTACTTCCAGGCCGACGACCTGACCGTGCCCGAGGAGTACCGCGGCATCGGCGTCCGGATCGAGGACGACATCCTCGTCACGGAGGACGGCAACCGGAACCTGTCGGCGGGGCTGCCCCGCCGCTCGACCGAGGTCGAGGCCTGGATGGCGCAGCTCAAGGGCTGACGCCCGCGGCGCCACGTGCGGATGGGCGGGATCCCCGGAGGGGTCCTGCCCATCGGCATTTCACGCCACCTCCTACGACACCTTCAACAGGGCGTCGTCGCGCCACTTCAGCACCTTGTCGAAGGTCACCACGGCTCCCCGGCCCGGCCGGTTGCGGAAGCGGACGTGGTCGGCGAGCTCCGCGATCATGTGCAGGCCCCGGCCGTGTTCGGCCAGGGAGGGTCTGCGGCGGGCCACCGTCGCGGGCGGGAAGCCCGGCCCCGAGTCGGTCACCTCGATGCGGCAGCAGTCCCCGTCCAGGTAGGCCGTGACGTGGTACGCCTCGGTCTCCTCCGGGACCCCGCCGCCCCCTCCGTGCTCCACCGCGTTCGCGCAGGCCTCGGTCAGCGCCACCGAGAGATCGAAGGAGATGTCCGGGTCCACCCCCGCGGTCTCCATCGTCCCCAGCAGCAACCGCCTGGCGAGCGACACGCTCGCGGCCTCGCGCCTCAAGTGGAGAGACCACCAGATGCTCATACCGATACCTATTGCCGTCCGCGAGCGACCGTAAGCGCGCTGCAACCGTCCGGAATGGCATTCCGTCCTTTCGGCGGACGCGGCCCGCGCGGAGCGCGGTGTAGACGTGGCCCTCCCCGCTCCGGCCGGACCGTCTTCGCAGAGTGGACTCATACGGATCTTCCGGACCTGCCGTATGGGCCGCATCAACGCAGTGCGATGATGACCCGGCCATGTCTGACCCCCACGCGACGCACGCCGGAGCCGGCCTCCGGCTGATCCGGGCCGCGGTGTTCACCGCGGTCTGCGTCGTGCTGTCCGGAGCCGGGCACGCCCTCGCTTCCTGCGCCACCGTGCCGTGGTGGTCCCTGTGCGTCGGCTTCCTGGCGGTCTTCGCCGTCGCGGCACCGCTCGCCGGACGCCGCCGGACCCTGCCCGGCCTGGCCGCCGCGCTCACCGCCGGTCAGCTCTCGCTGCACGCGCTGTTCGGCCTCGGCCAGCACAGCGACGCGGCCGCCCAGGCACCCTCGGGATCCGCCGACGGCTCGCTCGCGGATCTGGCCGCCCGGCTGGTGTGCGGGGGCAACTCCGTACCGCTGAGCCCGGCCGACGCCCGCCGCGTACTGGAGGCCGCCGGGCTGGATCCGGCAGCGCTGGCCCAGCAGGCGGCACAGGCCGGTCAGGCGGCGGCACCGGGCCACGGCACGCACGCCCACGCAGCCGGGGCCGCGCTCGCCCTGCCCGAGACCGGCCTCTTCAGCCCCGGGATGCTCGCCGGCCACCTGCTGGCCGCGCTCGCCGCGGGCTGGCTCCTGGGGCGCGGCGACGCCGCTCTCTTCCGCCTGGTCGAACTGTCCCGGCTGTCCGCAGCAGAGGCCACCGCCGTACGTCCGCTGCGCGCCGCGCTGGCCTTCGTACGCGCCCTCCGCGCCGGGCTCGGCACGCTCGTCCGGATCCCGCGGCCGGACCGCCGGACCGCGCACGACCCCGCCGCCCCCACGGGCCGGGAAGCACTCCAGCACACGGTGATCCGCCGCGGGCCGCCTGCGGCGCTCGCCCTCGCAGCCTGACGCGGCACCCCTCCCCGGGACACACCCGGAGCGGCCGGTGCCGCGAACTCCGCGCGCGCCCGTGCGCGGAGCCACCGTCACCCCTGCCTCCGTGGAGTCTCCCGCCATGAAGACCTCTCGTGTCTCCTTCGCCGCCGCCCTCGCCGCCGGCTCCGTCCTCGTCCTGTCGGGCACCGCGTTCGCGCACGTCGGCGTCCAGCCCGGCGAAGCCGCCAAGGGCGGCTACGCGACGATCAACTTCAAGGTCCCCAACGAGCGCGACAACGCGTCGACGACCCAGCTGGAGGTCAACTTCCCGACCGACCAGCCGCTCACCTCGGTCATGCCGCAGGACGTCCCCGGCTGGACCGTGACGGTCGAGAAGAGCAAGCTCGACAAGCCGCTCACCGTGCACGGCAAGCAGATCAACGAGGCCGTCACCAAGGTCACCTGGACCGGCGGCAAGATCGAGCCCGGCAAGTTCCAGCAGTTCCCGCTCTCCGTGGGCAAGCTGCCCGAGAACGCCGACCAGATGGTCTTCAAGTCCATCCAGACGTACGACAACGGCGAGGTCGTCCGCTGGATCGAGGAGCCCGTCGCAGGCACCGCCGAGCCGCAGAACCCGGCCCCCGTGCTGAAGCTGACCGCTCCGCAGGGCGACGACCACCACGGCGCCGCCAAGACCGACGAGGCGAAGAACACCGACAAGGGCGCCGAGCACGGACACGACCAGGCCGCCTCCGGCGGCTCCGACACCACCGCCCGGGCGCTCGGCATCGCCGGCATCGTCGTCGGCCTCGGCGGTGTCGCCTTCGGCATCGCCTCGCGCCGCCGCTCCGCCTGACGCACCACCGCCGACGCGCCGCGCGCCCGCGCGCGGCCGTGTCGCATTCCGCACATCCCCGATCCCAGGGACATCCCTCCATGCGCACCACACGTGTGACGGTCGCCGCGCTCCTCGCCGCGGCCGTACTCACCCTCACCGCCTGCGGCACCGAGCCCGCCAAGGACAGCGGGGTAACCCAGATCTCGGGTGGCCAGGACAAGACCCGGGCCGCGACCGTTCTGGACCGCCCCTTCCACAAGCCGGAACTCGTCCTGACGGACACCACCGGCAAGCCGTGGAACCTGCGTGAGCAGACCAAGGGCAAGCCGACGCTCGTCTACTTCGGCTACACCAACTGCCCCGACGTGTGCCCCCTGACGATGAGCAACATCGCCGTCGCCAAGAAGGCGCTCCCGGCAGCCGACCGGGACAACCTCCAGGTCGTCTTCGTCACCACGGACCCCGAACGGGACACTCCCGAATCCCTCGGCTCGTGGCTCAAGGCCCAGGACCCGGCCTTCGTGGGTCTCACCGGGGACTTCGCCACGATCCAGGCCGCGGCCCGCTCGCTGGGCATCGGCATCGACCCCGCGAAGAAGGAGGCGGACGGCAGCGTCGTCTCCATGCACGGCGCGCAGGTCATCGCGTTCTCGCCCAAGACCGACGAGGGCTACGTCCTCTACGGCGAGGGCACGACCGTCGACGACTACACCAAGGACCTGCCGAAGCTCGTCAAGGGGGAGAACCCGTGAACACCCGCACCACCCGTACCCTCGCCGCCGCCTTCTCCCTGACGGCAGCGCTCGCCATATCCGGCTGCTCCGGCGACAGCGAGCCCACGATGAGCGTCAGCGGCGCCTTCATGCCGCAGCCGGTCAGCGACAAGATGGCCGGCGGGTTCATGGTCATCAAGAACGGCTCCGGAGCTGCCGACAAGCTCACCGGTGCCACGTCCCCGCTCTCCGACGATCTCCAGATCCACGAGACCAAGGACCAGAAGATGCAGCAGGTCCCGGCGATGGACGTGCCGGCCAACGGCGAGCTCCGGCTCGAGCGCGGCGGCAACCACATCATGTTCATGGGCCTCAAGAACACGCCGAAGGTCGGTGACAAGGTCACCGTCGAGCTCCGGTTCAAGAAGGCCGGCCCGGTCAAGGTCGAGCTGGACGTGAAGGAACGCACGTACAACGCGCAGACCCCGACATCCACGGCTGGCAACGGCCACTGACGGACCGAGGAACCGACACGCCATGACGGCCACCGCCCCCGCCCCTTCCGCGGCCCGCGTCCACGCCACGGCATTCCTGCCGCGGCTCGCGCTGGTCCTCGCAGCCCTGCTGGCAACCCTGTTCGCCACGGCCGCTCCGGCCACGGCACACGCCGCACTCACCGCGAGCGACCCCTCGGACGGGGCGGTGGTCGCCACGGCGCCCGCCCAGGTCACGCTCTCCTTCTCGGAGCAGGTGGCCATGGGTGACGACTCGATCCGCGTCCTCGACCCGCAGGGCAGGCGGGTGGACACCGGCGAACTGCGCGACATGTGCAGCGGGAGCACCATCCGCTACGGCACCGCCCTGCACGCCGGTCTGCCCGACGGGACGTACACCGTCGCCTGGCAGGCGGTCTCGGCCGACAGCCACCCGATCTCCGGTGCGTTCACCTTCTCCATCGGCGCTCCCTCGGCCACCGACGTCACCCTGCCGAACGCCCAGGCGGGAGGCGGGCCCGTGGGCATCGCGTACGGGATCGCCCGCTACGCCGCCTACGCCGGGTTCACCGTCCTGGTGGGCGGTGCCGCCTTCATCCTGCTGTGCTGGCGCCGGGGGGCGGCCGAACGCCCGCTCCAGAAGCTGGTCGTGCGCGCCTGGGTGACCCTGACCACCGCCACCCTCGTGATGCTGGTGCTCCGCGCGCCCTACACCGGGTCCGGCCGGTTCGGCGACATGTTCGACCTGGACGGGCTCAGGGCGGTCCTGGAGACCAAGACGGGCGCCTCCCTGGTCTCCCGGCTGCTCCTGCTGGGTGCTGCCGCGCTCTTCGTCGCCGTGCTCTTCGGCGTGTACGCCCGCCGGGTGCAGGAGTCGCCGGAGGACGCGGGCACCTCGGACGGCACGGACCACGGAGAGACGGAGCGGCCGGAGGAGAGCGGGGCTCCAAAGGGGAGCAGCGAGACCAGCGACCTCACCTTCGGCCTGGTCATCGGCGGCGCCGTCGTGTCCGGTGGCATCGCAGCCACCTGGGCCCTGTCCGAGCACGCGTCGACCGGTATCCAGCCGGGCATCGCCATGCCGGCGGACATCCTGCACCTGATGGCCGTCGCCACCTGGCTGGGTGGACTCACTGCCCTGCTCGTCGCCCTCCACAAGGTGCCTTCGATCGAGCGCTCGGCCGTCCGGAAGTTCTCCACGGCCGCCTTCGTGAGCGTCGTGGTCCTCGCGATCACCGGCGTCTACCAGGCCTGGCGCCAGGTCGGGACCTGGTCTGCACTCACCGGGACCGCGTACGGGCGCCTGCTCCTGCTGAAGATCGCGCTCGTCGCGGTCCTGCTCGGTATCGCCTACCTGTCCCGGCGGTGGACCGCACGGCTGGCCGAGGCGGGCGACGTTTCACGTGAAACAGAGGGCGGCTCCTCCGAGCTCTCGGATGTTTCACGTGAAACGGAGGCCGTCACCGTCCCCGAGGACCCCCAGCGCGCCGCGCAGCTCGCGCGCCAGCGCGCAGCACGCGAGAGCGCCCGGGAGAAGCGGGTCCGTGATGCGGACCCCGGTCGCGCCGGTCTGCGCCGCTCCGTCCTCGCGGAGACCGCCGTCGCCGTCGTCCTGCTGGTCGTGACCACGGTGCTCACGAGCACGGAGCCCGGGCGCACGGTGGAGAAGGAGGCGGGACAGGCGGGCTCCACGGCGGTTCCGGCGCGCGCGGTCAAGATCACACTGCCGTTCGACACCAAGGGGCCGAACGGCCAGGGTTCCGTCCGGCTCGAACTCGACCCGGGCAGGGTCGGGGCGAACACCCTGCACCTGTGGGCCGAGACGGCCGACGGCGGCCCCTTCGCCCTCCCGGAGATCAAGGTGGCCTTCACCCTCCCGACCAAGGACATCGGCCCGCTGCCGGTGCTCCCCGACCCGGCCGGGCCCGGCCACTGGACGGCCTCGGGCGTCCAGCTCCCGCTCGCCGGGGAATGGCGCATCGACGTGACCGTCCGCACCTCCGACATCGACCAGACCACCGTCCAGAAGAACGTGAAGATCGGCTGACCAGCGTGACCGAGAGCAACCCCGACATCGAGATCTCCCGCCGCAGGCTGCTGGGCACCGTCGGCGCGGCGGGCGCCACCGGGCTCGCCCTCGGCGGCGCGGCCGGCGCGCTCACGCAGTCCGCGTTCACCGGGTCCGGCAGCGGCTCGGCCTCCGGCGCGGCCGGCAGCCTGACCTCCCTCGGCGCCACCCGGGTCGCCTTCGACGGGAGCCACCAGGCGGGGATCACCACACCGCTCCAGGCGAAGGGCCATCTGGTCGCCTTCGACCTGGCCGCGGGGGCGGGCCGGACCGAGGCGGCGGCGCTCATGCGGCGCTGGTCCGACACCGCCCGGCGGCTGATGGCCGGGGAGACCGCCCCGCACGCCGACAGCGGCATCGCCCTCGACGCCGGCCCCTCCTCCCTCACGGTCACCTTCGGCTTCGGGCACTCCTTCTTCGAACGCACCGGCCTCACGGCCCGCCGTCCGGCGGCCCTCGACCCGCTTCCCGACTTCTCCTCCGACCGGCTCGACGCCCAGCGCAGCAGCGGCGACCTGTGGGTCCAGATCGGTGCGAACGACGGGCTCGTCGCGTTCCACGCTCTGCGCGCCCTGCAGAAGGACGCGGGCGAGGCCGCGCGGATCCGCTGGCAGATGAACGGCTTCAACCGGTCTCCCGGCGCCACCAGCACGCCGATGACCGCCCGCAATCTGATGGGGCAGGTCGACGGGACGGGCAATCCGAAGCCCTCGGAGCCGGACTTCGACCGGCGGATCTTCGTGCCCGACGCGGGTCCCGGGCCGGCGGAGCACTCCTGGATGGGCGGGGGCTCGTACGCCGTCGTGCGGCGGATCCGGATGCTCCTCGACGACTGGGACAAGCAGTCCACGGCCCAGCAGGAGCAGGTGATCGGACGGACCAAGGCCGACGGCGCCCCGCTGACCGGCGGCAGCGAGACCACCGAGATGGATCTCGACAAGCTCGGCGCCGACGGCAAGCCGGTCATCGCGTCCAATGCCCATGCCCGGATCTCCGCCCCCGAGCAGAACGGCGGGGCGGCCATGCTGCGGCGTCCCTTCTCCTTCCACGACGGCATGGGGACCGACGGCGCACCCGACGCCGGGCTCCTCTTCGTCTGCTGGCAGGCCGACCCGCTGCGCGGCTTCGTGCCCGTGCAGCGCAAGCTCGACCGCGGCGACGCGCTCTCCGCGTTCATCCGGCACGAGTCCAGCGGCCTGTACGCGGTACCGCCCGGACCGCGCAGCGGCGAGTACGTGGGGCAGCGGCTGCTCGAAGGGTGAACAGGAACCCGGGGGGCAGGTCCCCGGCATTAGGCTGATCGCATGTCAGCCACCCGCTTCACGTATCTCGGGCCCGAGGGCACGTTCACCGAGGCCGCCCTGCGCACGCTGCCGGAAGCCGCGACCCGCGAGCTCGTCCCGATGGTGTCCGTCCCGGCAGCCCTGGACGCCGTGCGGTGCGGGGAGGCCGCGGCGGCGCTGGTCCCGATCGAGAACTCCGTGGAGGGCGGGGTCACCGCCACCCTCGACGAGCTGGCCTCGGGCGAACCGCTGATGATCTACCGCGAGGTGCTGCTGCCCATCGCGTTCGCCCTGCTGGTCCGTCCCGGGACCGCCCTGTCGGACGTCAAGACCGTCACCGGGCACCCGGTCGCCCAGCCCCAGGTCCGCAACTGGCTGCGGGCGAACCTGCCCGACGCGGTCTGGGAGTCCGCCGCCTCGAACGCCGACGGCGCCCGGCTGGTCCAGGAGGGCCGCTTCGACGCGGCCTTCGCGGGAGAGTTCGCGGCCGCCACCTACGGGCTGGTCCCGCTGGTGACGGAGATCCACGACGCGGAGAACGCCGAGACCAGGTTCGTGCTGGTCGGACGGCCGGCCCGGCCGGCGGCGCCCACCGGGGCGGACAAGACCTCCGTCGTCCTGTGGCTGGGCGACGACCACCCCGGCGCGCTGCTGGAGCTCCTCCAGGAGTTCGCGGTCCGCGGGGTGAACCTGATGCTGATCCAGTCCCGCCCCACCGGCCAGGGCATCGGCAACTACTGCTTCGCAGTCGACGCCGAGGGCCACATCTCGGACCGGCGGGTCAGCGAGGCCCTGATGGGCCTCAAGCGCACCTGTCCCCAGGTCCGCTTCCTCGGCTCCTACCCGCGCGCGGGTGTCGCGCAGAGTGACGTGGGGGCTCCGCGGGCCGGCACCTCCGACGGCGATTTCACGGCGGCCTCCGACTGGCTGGCGCGCTGCCTCGACGGCCGGGCGTAGCGGACCGACTTGTCCACAGAGTTATCCACAGGGCGAGAAAGGGGCCTGGGGACAAGTCGACAGAGTGGCCCGGCAAGGTCGACAAATCGGTCGCGCGGCCCAGGTTTCGCGCTGGCAAGCGGTGGGTGAACGCTGTCACCCCCGCATCGCCCGACAACTCTTTGGAGCGAGCCATACCCACCCGAATGAGCGTGTGAGGGTGGTTTGAACCCTGATTCGCCCCGGCCTTCCACCGATCAGGAATGATCTATTCCTGTATCCACAGATGCGCCGCACAGCCTGTGGATAAGCTGGGGACGAAGACAATTCCTGTGGACAAGAAGCCCCTCAAGCCCTGCTCAGGGCGGGCCCCGGCCGTCGGCATTGTGCCCCTTTCCGGGGAATGGGGCCACTTTTATTGACGCCCCGAGAAGGGTCGCTTCCGGTCAACGATCAAGACTTATCCATTCGTTGCAATTGGGGCATAGCGACACGCAGCGTGATATCGGTGTGATCCGAGGAAGCCCAGCCCGGTAGCCTGGAGGGGTGATTGACCTCCGGCTGCTCCGTGAAGACCCTGACCGTGTCCGCGCCTCGCAGCGCGCCCGTGGAGAGGACGTCGAGCTCGTCGACGCCCTGCTCTCCGCAGACGAGCGCCGCAGGTCCTCTGGCATGCGCTTCGACGAACTGCGCAACGAGCAGAAGTCGCTCGGCAAGCTCATCCCCAAGGCCTCCCCCGAGGAGCGGGCCGAGCTGCTGAAGAAGGCCGAGCAGCTCAAGCAGGACGTCAAGTCCGCCGAGGCGGAGCAGAACGAGGCCGACGAGGCCGCCAAGCAGCTCCTCCTCCAGCTGGGCAACATCGTCCACGAGGACGTGCCCGTGGGCGGCGAAGAGGACTTCACCGTCCTGGAGACGCACGGCACCATCCGCGACTTCGCGGCGGAGGGCTTCGAGGCCAAGGACCACCTGGAACTCGGCGAGCTGCTCGGCGCCATCGACGTCGAGCGCGGCGCGAAGGTCTCGGGCTCGCGCTTCTACTACCTGACCGGTGTCGGCGCCCTGCTGGAGCTCGCCCTGGTCAACGCCGCGATCGCCCAGGCCACCGAGGCCGGCTTCATCCCGATGCTGACCCCGGCGCTGGTCCGCCCGCGCGCCATGGAGGGGACGGGCTTCCTCGGCCAGGCCGCGGAGAACGTCTACCACCTGGAGAAGGACGACTACTACCTGGTCGGCACCTCCGAGGTCCCGCTCGCCGCCTACCACATGGACGAGATCCTCGAGGGGGACCGGCTGCCGCTGCGGTACGCGGGCTTCTCCCCGTGCTTCCGCCGCGAGGCCGGTACGTACGGCAAGGACACCCGCGGCATCTTCCGCGTCCACCAGTTCGACAAGGTCGAGATGTTCTCGTACGTCGCGCCGGAGGACGCCGAGGCCGAGCACCAGCGCCTCCTGGAGTGGGAGAAGCAGTGGCTCAACAGCCTGGAGCTGCCCTTCCAGGTGATCGACGTCGCCACCGGTGACCTGGGCGCCTCCGCCTCGCGCAAGTTCGACTGCGAGGCCTGGATCCCGACCCAGGGCAAGTACCGCGAGCTGACCTCCGCCTCGAACTGCGACAGCTTCCAGGCCCGCCGCCTGTCGGTCCGCTACCGCGACGGTAAGAAGACGCAGCCCCTCGCGACGCTGAACGGCACCCTGTGCGCCGTGCCCCGCACGATCGTCGCGCTCCTGGAGAACCACCAGCTGCCCGACGGTTCGGTCCGGGTGCCCGAGGCGCTCCGCCCGTACCTCGGCGGCCGCGAGGTGCTGGAGCCGATCGCCAAGTGAGCCCGGCCCCGTTCCCCTTCAAGCTCGTCGCCACCGATCTCGACGGCACGCTGCTGCGCGGCGACGACACCGTCTCGGAACGCACCCGTGAAGCGCTCGTCGCGGCCACCGCGGCGGGCGCGGCGCACATCATCGTCACCGGCCGTGCCGTGCCGTGGACGCGGCACGTGCTGGACGATCTCGGGTACAAGGGGATCGCCGTCTGCGGACAGGGCGCCCAGGTCTACGACGCGGGCGCCCACCGGCTGCTCACCTCGGTGACCCTGGACCGGCAGCTGGCCGGTCTGGCCCTGTCGAAGCTGGAGGCCGAGGTGGGCCCGCTGGCCCTGGCCGCCAGCCGGGACGGGGTGGACGGCGAGGTCCTCTTCGGCCCCGGGTACCAGGTTCAGGAGGGGCTCCCGGCCCTCTACCTGGAGGACACCGCGGCCGTGTGGACGGCCCCGCTCAACAAGCTCTACATCCAGCACCCGCAGCTGGGAGACGACGCCCTCGTCGAGGTGGCCCGCCGGACCGTGGGCAACCTGGTCGACGTGGTCATGGCCGGTCCCGGCATCGTCGAAATACTGCCGCTGGGCCTGACGAAGGCCACCGGGCTGTCGCTGGCCGCCCGCCGACTGGGCGTGAAGGCGGCGGACACCATCGCCTTCGGCGACATGCCGAACGACATCCCGATGTTCGGCTGGGCCGCGCACGGGGTGGCCATGGCGAACGCCCATGCCGAACTCAAGGCGGTGGCCGACGAGGTGACGACCTCCAACGAGGAGGACGGCATCGCCGTGGTCCTGGAGCGTCTGCTGGGCGCCGCATAGGGACGCAGGACGGACGTACGAGAGGTCCGGGACAGCCCGCGCCGGACGGCGCGCTCGAAGTGGCTGCCCCGGACCTTTTGTTGCTCCCCGCACGACTCACTCTGCCCCCGCCGGAGAGCACGTACCAGCGAATTTCGGCTTCTAGGCTCACCACAGACCGTCAACCACCGTGTCCTGTATGCCCCGTTGCTGGCGGCGGCCTCCACCGCCGGGATCCTCGGCACCCTGCTGGGCGCGCCCGCGAAGTGGCTGCTGGTCTGGGCCGGAGTCCTGCTCCTGCTGCTCGCCCTCGTGGTGCGCTGGTCTCCGGTGCGCCCGGCCGTGGTCGCGGGCGCCCTGGGCATGGTGGCGGTCTCGGCGTGGCCGGTTCCGCTGGTGTGGGAGTCCTCGTCGTGGCTGGAGATCTGCGGGGTGGTCGGGTTCTGGGTGATGCCCGCGGTCGGGGCCGCGCTGGCCGGTGGTCACCTGCGGCGCCAGGCCGGCAGGCTGGAGCAGGCCGTACTCACCCACGCCGAGATCGGGGCGGAGCTGTTCATCACGGCGGGCACGGCGAAGACCCACATCGCGAACGTGCAGGCCAAGCTCGGGGTCCGCAACCGGGTGGGCATCGCCTCATGGGCCTGGGAGCACGGGGTGGTCGGGGCGGAGGGCAGCCCCTGACGTTTCACGTGAAACAGGCTCACGTTTCACGTGAAACGACGTGGCGTGTGAGAGGCCAGGCCAGGAGTCCGACGGACAGCGCGATGGCGTGGCCGAGGTCGGTGAACGTTCCGCCCGTGGCGAGAGGGACCCCGAAGAAGGCCAGTGCTCCGGCCAGGTAGATCCATCTCCAGGGGCGGGGGATCCGGTAGGTGAGCACGCCGATGGAGGCCGCGAGCCCGTAGCTGACCCCGATGTCGACCACGTGCGCCATGCTGCGGGGGGCACGGTGGTCCTGGATGGCCGTCAGCAGGACCTTCTGGCTGATCAGTGTGGCGACCACATGGGCGCTCGCCACGATCACGAACCAGCGCAGGGTGCCGAGCCAGCGTTCCACGGGGGCGTGGAACAGTTCGAAGAGGACGGCGTAGAGGGCGAGCGAAGCCGGGTTCACGATCCAGAACGCGCTGCTGACCAGGGCCCGGACGGGATACCGCACGAGCTGGTGGATGTTGCTGCTGTTGCGGTGGAGCAGGACGCGTTCGATCTGGTCCGGCGCGATGGCGACGACGAGGCTCGTCACGGCGATGATCAGCAGCCAGATGTGGGTCCCGGGCGAAGAACGTATCCAGGACCTCAGGGGCCTGGACGGCTCCGGGTCGGGTTGCTCGATCATGCACCGATGATGACCCGCACGACAGTGCCCCGCCCGGCCGGTGGGCCGTGCGGGGCACTGTCTTCAGGGCTTCGTACCGCGGTGCCGCGGCCGGTCCTACTCCTCGCCCGCCAGGGTGAGGCGGCGCAGCTTCTGGCCGGCGTACACGGTCGCGCCGACGGTGACGGCGACGAGCAGGATCACCGCGGTGGGCAGTCCCACGGTCGCGTCGACGTAGCCGTCCCCGGCGACCTTCTCCGCGAGGGCGAGAGCCCACTGCTGGACGCTGAGCGTCTTGGCGCCGGAGACCAGGCTGCCGAAGAGCGACTCCCAGATGAGGGCGTAGACCAGGCCGAAGACGACCGCGTGGCGGCTGACGGTGCCGAGCAGCAGGAACAGCGCGCTGTAGGCGATGGAGGCCACGAGTGCGGCGATCGTGTAGGCGACGGCGATCTGCTGGCCGTTGCCGTTGAGGATGAACCCCGCGATCAGCGTCGGGATCGCCGAGAAGGCCATGGTGACGGCGACCGCGACGAAGAGCTTGGTCATGATGATCTTCGGGCGCTTCACCGGCTTGGCGAGCAGGTAGACGATCGACCCGTCGTCGATCTCGGGCCCGATGGCACCGGTACCCGCGATCACGCCGATCAGCGGCACCATAGTGGCCAGCGCGAACCCTCCGAGGAGGTCCGCCGCGACCTTGTCGTCCACGCCGACGAAGGCCCGGACGGTGAGGGAGATGACGATCAGCAGGGCGGGCAGGATGAAGAGGATCAGCGCGCGGCGCCGGCCCAGCAGGGCCCGGTAGGTGAGCCGGGCGACGGTGGGTTCGTACATGGTTGCCAGCTCCTTTCAGGCCGTGACGAGGTAGGAGAAGACCGACTCGAGGGACTCGTCCGAGGGCGAGACCGTCAGCAGTCGGATGCCGTGCCGGCGGGCCACGACGGGCAGCAGCTCGGTGAACCGGCCGAAGTCGACGGCCTGGATGCGCAGGGCGCCCTCCTTCAGGTCGACCTCGATTCCGGCCGTGGAGGGGTCGGCGATCAGGGCCGCCGCGAGTGCCCGGTCGTCTGAGGAGCGGACCAGGTAGCGGTGCGGGCGGTCCGTCATCAGGCGCCGGATCTTGCGGAAGTCGCCGGAGGCCGCGTGCCGTCCGGCCACGACCACCTCGATGTGCGAGGCGAGCTGCTCGACCTCCTCCAGGATGTGGGAGGAGAACAGGACCGTGCGTCCTTCGTCGCCCATGCGCCGCAGGAGGTCCATCAGCTGCATGCGCTGCCGCGGGTCCATGCCGTTGAAGGGCTCGTCCAGCAGGAGCACGGACGGGTCGTGGACGAGGGCCGAGGCCATCTTCACGCGCTGGCGCATGCCCTTGGAGTACGTGGAGATCTTGCGGTCCTGCGCGTACTCCATCTCGACGGTGGCGAGCGCGCGCTGGGCGGCCACGTCGTCGAGGCCGTGCAGCTCGGCGTTGGCGACGACGAACTCACGCCCGGTGAGGAAGTCGTACATCGCCTCGCGCTCGGGCACCACGCCCACCTGCTTGTAAATCTGCTCGTTGCGCCAGATCGGGGCGCCGTCGAGGGTGACCGTGCCCGTGGAGGGGGCGAGGAAGCCGCCCATCATGTTGATGAGGGTGGACTTGCCCGCGCCGTTGGGGCCCAGCAGGCCCGTCACGCCCGGGCCGATGGTCATCGTCACGTCGTTGACGGCGACGACGTTCCCGAACCAGCGGGACGTGTGGTCGATCTCGATGGTGCTCACAGCCCGGCCTTCCGGTAGCGGGCCATCAGGGCGGCGTAGGAGCCGGCGATCAGGCCGAGGACGACGAGCAGGTAGACGAAGCCGACACCGGCAGAGGGACCCTCACCGCCGGGGAAGGCGGTGGTGGCGCCGAGGAAGGCCGTCTGCACGCCGTCGATGAGGGTGACCGGCGAGAACAGGCCCATCCACTCGATGGCGCCGGCGTTGCCCGTGCTGTAGGCGATGCCCTGCACCGCGGTGACCGCGCCGAAGGGGATGAGGAGCACGGCGATGATCGCGGCGACACCGAAGCCGCGGCGCGGGGTGAGCGCGGCCATCACCAGGCCGATCCCGGAGAAGAGCAGCGACAGGAGCAGCACCGACACGAGTCCCTGCCCGAATCCCTTGGTCTGGTCGGAGAAGTCGAACTTGGCCAGGAGCGCGCCGATCCACATGATCAGCAGCGGGGTGGCGGTGAGGATGAACATGGCCGAGGCCATGGCCGCGTACTTGGCCACGACGTAGTCGACGCGTTCGATGGGCCGCGAGAAGTAGAGCGGCACGGTCTTGAAGCGCAGGTCCCGCGAGACGGACTGCGGAGCCTGGGATGCGAGGTACAGGCCGATGACCACCTGGGTCGTCAGCGCGTACGTCGTGTACTTGATCGGCAGGTCCGAGGAGCCGGGCACCGCGATGGCCACCGCCACGATGATCAGCGCCGGAACGCACATCACCGCGAAGAGGATCATCGGGAGGACCTTGGACTTGGCGGAGCGGCCCAGGCCGTAGGCGCCGCGCAGGGACTGCGAGAACAGCGACTTGCGGGCGTAGGCGCGGCCGAGCCGCGGTCCGTCGTAGGACCGGTAGCCGATGTTGTGGATCTGCGTGGACGATTCATGCGCCATCGGAACCGGCTCCCTTCTGCTGGGCGGCGTGCGCGTGCTGGTCGTTGTCGCGGAAGACCTCCGCGATGTGGTGGCGGCGCTGTTCCATCCGGACCAGGCCGAGGCCCAGCTCGGCAACGGTGTCGCGGATGGTGTCGTAGGTCTCCTCGCCGGTGGCCTCGACAAGCAGGATGTGGCCGGCGCCGGGCAGTCCCTGCTCCGTGCCCTGGTGCAGGCCGAGGCCCGCCTCGGCGAGCGCCTTGCGCAGGGCGGCGGAGCCGTCGGGGTGGGCGTCGGAGTCGGTGACCTCGACCGCGAGGGTCGTGGTGGTCTGGGTGAAGTCGCTGGTGGAACTGGAGCGCAGCAGCTTGCCGCCGTCGACGACCACGACGTGGTCGCAGGTCCGCTCCAGCTCGCCGAGCAGGTGGGAGGTGACCAGGACGGAGATGCCGAAGTCCGTGTAGACGCGGCGGATCAGCCCCAGCATCTCGTCGCGGCCGACCGGGTCCAGGCCGTTGGTCGGCTCGTCGAGGAGCACCAGCTGCGGGTCGTGGACCAGCGCCTGGGCGAGCTTGACGCGCTGCTTCATGCCGGTGGAGTAGCCGCCGATGGGGCGGTAGCGCTCCTCGTACAGGCCGACGTGGCGCAGGGTGTCGGCGGTGCGTTCCCGGGCGGCGGTCGGCGGCAGGCCCGACATGCGCGCCATGTGGACGACGAACTCGGTGGCCGAGACGTCGGGTGGCAGGCAGTCGTGCTCGGGCATGTAGCCGACGCGTTCGCGGATGGCACTGCCATGCGTACGGACGTCGAGGCCGAGCACGGCGGCGCTGCCCTCGGTGGCGGGGGACAGTCCCAGCAGGATTTTGATCAGCGTGGACTTGCCGGCTCCGTTGGCGCCCACGAGGCCGGTTACGCCGGGCCCGATGTCCAGGGAGAGCCGGTCGAGGGCGGTCACTCGGGGGTACCGCTTGCTCAGGCTTTCGGTCGCGATGACAGTCACGGGACCGACGTTAGTGGTGCTGCGCGGGGGAAGCGTCAGACCTTGAGCTGGATCCGGTCTCCGCCTTCAGGCGTACACGGCCGTACCGGAGGCTGATGTGACCCGGACAAGTTTGTCCACAGGTCGTGCACGGCCCTTGACGTGATCTCCGGTCATTGTCACATTCATCAGTGTCAACTTACGGGCGCGTACGGCTCTACGGATGGACGGGCTGAGATGGCTGGCGACACCGAGCAACGCACCGCGCGGCTCTCCGGGAGGGCGCCCGGGCGGCTCTCCGACGGTCTGAGCGGGTTCAGAGAGGTGCAGCGTCTCGCGTACGAGTGCGCCGAGGCGGTCGCGGCGCAGCTGCGCCCGGGGATGACCGAACGCGAGGCGGCCCGCATGCAGCGGGAGTGGCTGGGCGAGCGCGGCGTGCGGGACTGGTTCCACCTGCCCTTCGCCTGGTTCGGGGACCGCACCGCCTTCGCCGGCTTCCGGATCCCCCTGCAGTTCTTCCCGACCAACCGGAGGCTGGAGCCGGGGATGCCGTTCATCCTCGACATGGCTCCCGTCTTCAAGGGGTTCTCGGCCGACATCGGCTACTCGGGGAGCCTCGGTCTCAATCCGGTGCAGGACCGGCTGATGTCCGATCTGCAGGTGCACCGGGCGCTGATCCTGGAGCAGGTGCGGGAGGGGCGTTCCCTGCGGGAGATCTACGAGAACGTCGAGCGGCTGATGACCCGGCAGGGGTATGCCAACCGGCACCGCGCCTACCCCTTCGGCGTCATTGCCCACAAGATCGACCGGGTGAAGGAGCGGCGCTGGTCGCCGACCGCGTTCGGCTTCGGTACGCAGTCCCTCAAGGGCCTGGCGGGCGACGCCCTGCACGGGCACCGTGAGGGATGGTCGCCGCTGTGGAGTCCGTACCGCTTCTCCGACCACCCGCCGCAGCCCGGGCTGTGGGCGGTGGAACCGCACCTGGGGTTCCGGGGCACCGGCGCGAAATTCGAGGAGATCCTCGTCGTCACCGACTCGCGTGACTTCGGGGAGCGGGCGTTCTGGCTGGACGACGATCTGCCGCATGTGCGGCGCTGGGCCGAGGAGAGGGCAGCATGAGCACGAAGACGGGAACGACAGCGGGGGCGGCGGGTCCGGCCGGGGCGCGCGAGCGCCGGGTACGGACCGGCGGTGTCGACCTGTGTGTCGTCGAGATGGGCGACCCCGACCGCCCGACCGTGGTCCTGGTGCACGGCTACCCGGACAGCAAGGAGGTGTGGTCGGACGTCGCCGAGCGGCTGGCCGCCCGCTTCCACGTGGTGCTCTACGACGTGCGCGGCCACGGGCACTCCACGGCGCCGGAGCCCCTGCGCGGCGGCTTCACGCTGGAGAAGCTGACCGACGACTTCCTCGCGGTGGCGGACGCCGTCAGCCCGGACCGGCCCGTGCACCTGGTCGGGCATGACTGGGGTTCCGTACAGGGATGGGAGTTCGCGACCACGGGCCGCACCGAGGGCAGGATCGCGTCCTTCACCTCGATGTCGGGTCCCTCCCTGGACCACCTCGGCCACTGGATCAAGAAGCGGACGGCCCGGCCCACCCCGCGGGCCGTGGCCCAGCTCCTCGGTCAGGGCGCGAAGTCCTGGTACGTCTACGTGCTGCACACCCCGAGGCTTCCCGAGCTGGCCTGGCGGGGGCCGCTCGGCAAGCGGTGGCCGGACATGCTCCGGCGCGACGAGCAGATCCCGGACGGCCCTCACCCGGCGGCCTCCCTGGCCTCGGACGCGGCGAACGGTGCCTGGCTCTACCGCGACAACGTGCGCCCGCGGATGCGCAGGCCGCGTCCCGACGCGTACGCGCACGTACCGGTGCAGCTGATCGTCGCGACCGGGGACGTGTTCCTGTCCGAGCGGCTCTACGACGACCTGGAGCACTGGGCGCCCGACCTGGTGCGACGCACCCTGCCGGCGAAGCACTGGCTGCCTCGGACCAGGCCGGACCAGGTGTCGGCGTGGATCACCGAGTTCGTCACCGCCCGGGAGGAGCCGGCCCTGCGGACGCCGGAGCAGCGACCGCCGGCGAAGTACGCCGACCGCTTCGGCGGCCAGCTGGTCCTGGTCACCGGCGCGGCCAGCGGCATCGGCCGGGCCACGGCCTTCGCCTTCGCCGAGGCCGGGGCGCGGGTGGTTGCCGTGGACCGCGATGCCGAGGGCGCGGAGCGCACCGCCGACATGGCCCGCCTCGTCGGGGCCCCCGAGGCCTGGGCGGAGTGCGTGGACGTCGGCGACGAGCAGGCGATGGAGAAGCTCGCGGTGAAGGTCGCCGCCGAGTACGGGACCGTGGACGTCCTCGTCAACAACGCGGGCATCGGCCTGTCCGGAGCCTTCCTCGACACCACGGCCGAGGACTGGAAGAAGGTCCTGGACGTCAACCTGTGGGGGGTCATCCACGGGTGCCGTATCTTCGGCAAGCAGATGGCGGAGCGCGGCCAGGGCGGGCACATCGTCAACACCGCTTCCGCCGCGGCCTATCTGCCGTCCAGGACCCTGCCCGCCTACAGCACCTCGAAGGCGGCGGTGCTGATGCTCTCGGAATGCCTGCGCGCGGAGCTGGCGTCGAAGTCGATCGGCGTGTCCGCGATCTGTCCCGGCATCGTCAACACCAACATCACGGCCACCTCGCGGTTCGCAGGGGTGGACGAGGCGGAGGAGAAGCGGCGCCAGGAGCGCTCCTCCCGGCTGTACGGAATGCGCAACTTCCCGCCCGAGAAGGTCGCCGACGCTATCCTGCGGGCCGTCGTGCACAACGAGGCGGTCGTGCCGGTCACGCCCGAGTCCAAGGGCGCCCTGTGGATGTCGCGCTACGCCCCGCGCGCCCTGCGGCGCCTGGCGAGGATGGAGCCGAAGCTGTGAGCGGGGCGCCGCAGGACGGCGCTCCGCCGGGCGACCGGCCGTGCCCCGGCCCCCGGGCACGCCGGCGGGGGCCCGCCGGGCGCCGGCCCTCCGCGGGCAGAGAGCGCGGCACGGCCGTATCCGGCTCCCTCCGGCGGTCGTACCATCCCTCGCAGGAGGGCCCGCTGCGCAGGGCGGTCGGGCACCTTGCGGCCTCACCGGCCGTCCGGGCCGGGGCGGGCACGGTCGGCCGAGCCGCTACGTAGTAGGGAGCCGGGATTGTCCGATCAGTCGGTAGCCGAATACCGGATCGAGGATCTGGCACACCACAGCGGAGCGACGGTGCGCACCATCCGCGCGTACCAGGACCGCGGTCTGCTGCCGAAGCCCGAGCGCAGGGGCCGCTCCAACGTCTACCGCGACACCCATCTGGCGCGGCTGCGGCAGATCGCCGACCTGCTCGACCGGGGCTACACGCTGGCCTCCATCAAGGAACTGCTGGAGGCCTGGGACGCGGGACGCGGGCTGGGTGGCGTCCTGGGCCTGGTCGCCGAGGTGCACGGGCCGTGGACCGACGAGGAGGCGGCCCGGATCAGCCGGGAGGAGCTCGACGAGCGGTTCGGCGGCCTGCCGGACGACGCGGCGGTGGGGGAGGCCTGCGAACTGGGCGTGCTGGAGCGTATTCCGGGGCGCCCGGACCAGTTCCTGGTGCCGTCCCCGCAGGAGCTGGCGGTGGCCGCCGAGCTGTACGCGGCCGGGGTGCCGCTGACGGCCATCACCGGGCACCTGCGGGAACTGCGCGGCCAGGTCGAGCACATCGCCTCGCGCTTCCTGGAGTTCACCACCGAGCACGTCTTCGCGCGCTACCTCGGCCAGGTGCCGCCCACGGACGCGGACGCGGCGGAGGCGGCGACGCTGGTGCGGCGGTTGCGGCCGCTGGCCCAGCAGACGGTGGACGCGGAGCTGGCGCGCGCGATGCAGCTCTTCGCCACACGCCACCTGCAGCGGCACCTGGGGGCGGTCGGCGACGGCCGGCCCGAGGCCCCGTCCCCGGTGGCGCTGCCGGCCGGGACGGTGCGGGCGGTTCAGGATCTCGTGGGCGCCGAACACGTGGCGGACTTCGTCCGGGCCGCGACGGAGCGGGAGCTCCAGGCCCGGAGGATGAACGACCTGGCGCGCAGGGCGGACCGCTCGTAAGGCCGGAAGCAGTCCACAGGTTCCACAGGGCGGATCACGCGTTTACTGCCAAAACCCACCCAATCATCTGTGGACAAGTGGCGTTTCCCTGTGGGCAACCGGGGTGGCGTCTCAGCCGATGGTCCGATACTCGCCCCTGGCCAGGCTCGCCCCGTCCGCCGGGAGGGCGGTTTCGACCGCTGCCTGCCCCGTCGGCTTCGTCCCGGTGCCGCGTCCCGTCCCGAACAGGAGCGCCGCCAGGGCGAGTCCGAGGACGCCGCCAAGGAGCTGGGCGGCGACGAAGCCCGGCAGGGACGCGGGGGCGATGCCGGTGAAGGAGTCGGTGAAGCTGCGCCCCAGGGTTCCGGCCGGGTTCGCAAAGGCCCCGGAGGAGGTGAACCAGATCGCGGCGCCGATGTACGCCGCCACCGCCGCCGGAATCAGCCGGGGGCGCCCGACCCGTCCGAGCCCCTGGATCAGGAGGACGAGACCGGCGGTCGCGACCACCTCGCCGACGAGCAGGTGCCCGCCGTCGCGCACCTGGGTGGCGAAGGCCCCCGGGGTGCGGCCGAACATGACCTCCGCCAGCACGGCGCCGCCGACGGCCCCTGCGGCCTGGGCCGCGACGTAGACGAGCACCTCCCGGCCGCGGAGCCCGTCGCCGACGGTCCGCCCCGCCCACCAGGAGGTGAGGGTGACGACCGGGTTGAGGTGGGCGCCCGACAGCGGGCCGAAGAGGGTGATGATCAGCCCGAGGCCGATGGCGGAGGCGGCCGAGTTGGCGACAAGGGCGACTCCGGTGTCGGCGCTGAGGGCGGCCGCCTGCAGACCGGAGCCGACCACGACCACGAGCAGCGCGCCGGTGCCTATCAGCTCGGCGGCCGCACGGCATGGCAGAGAGGTGGGCGATGTCATGGTTTCTCCCCCTGGGCAGGCGTTCCAACGGAAAAGACATTCCGCATCTTGGAATAACGATAGGGCGTGTCCCCCGGGTGTCCACCCCTCCCGGGGCCGTGAAATTCGCTGTCGGAGGTCCCTACGAGCGGGCACCCTGGGCCCATGGATGAAAGACGCACCGTGAAGGTGTCGAAATACGTCTCGAAACACCTGCGACATCAGCCGGAACGGATCGGACTGGTGCTCGACCCCCACGGCTGGGTGGAGATCGACGACCTGCTGCACGCGGCCGCCTCCCACGGCTTCCCCATCAGCCGGGCCGAGCTCGACCACGTCGTCGCCGCGAACGACAAGCAGCGCTTCGCCGTCGACGGCACCCGGATCCGGGCCAGCCAGGGCCACACCGTCGCCGTCGACCTGGACCTGCCGGAGGCCGAGCCGCCCGCGTACCTCTACCACGGCACGGTGGCGGCCGCCCTGGGGCCGATCCGCGCCGAGGGGCTGCGCCCGATGGCCCGCCACCACGTGCACCTGTCCCCCGACCGGGAGACCGCAACAAGGGTGGGCGCACGACGCGGCCGGCCGGTCGTCCTCAGCGTGGACGCCGGGGCCATGCGCGCAGCCGGCCACGTCTTCCGGATCAGCGCCAACGGGGTGTGGCTGGTGAAAGCGGTACCGCCGGCCTTCCTCCGCTTTCCGTAGCCCCTCGGCCGACGAAGGACCGGGGCTTCCGCAGGGTCCGAATTGACGCGGAGATTGTCGGACCATCCGCTTAATCTGTGTCCCACTCCGGGATCCGTGAGGGGGGGACCTCGCGATCGCCGAACCATCCCAGCACGCACGCGAGGTGACGCCCCATGACGTCCACACCCCACAGTTTCCAGGTCGACCTGCGCGGTCTGGTCGACCTCCTCTCCCATCACCTCTACTCCAGCCCCCGCGTGTACGTCCGCGAGCTCCTGCAGAACGCGGTGGACGCGGTCACCGCGCGGCACGCCCTCGCCCCGGAGGCGGCGGTCCGCATCCGGCTGTCGGCGTCCGACGGCCGGGTGACCATCGAGGACAGCGGCATCGGCCTCACCGCGGACGAGGCCCACTCCCTCCTCGCCACCATCGGCCGCAGCTCCAAGCGGGGCGGGGAACACGGCCTGGAGGCGACCCGCCAGGAGTTCCTCGGGCAGTTCGGCATCGGCCTCCTCGCGTGCTTCGTCGTCGCCCGCCGGATCCGGGTCGTCACCCGCTCCGCCCGCGACCCGCAGGCCGCGCCCGTCGAATGGCTCGCCACGGACGACGGTTCGTACACGGTGCGCGAACTGCCCCACGAGGCACGCCCGGAACCCGGCACCACCGTCGTGCTGGAAGCCCGCCCGGGCGCCACCGAGTGGACCGTGCCCGCGAAGGTCGAGCAGCTCGCCCGCGACTACGGCTCCCTGCTGCCGTACGACATCACCTTCGACGACGGCCTGGGCGGTCCGCCGCGCCCCGTCACCGACCGTCCGGCCGTGTGGGAGCGCCCCTTCCCAACCCCCGGCGCGCGCCGCGCCGCACTCGCCGGGCACTGCTCCGGGCTCTTCGGCTTCACCCCCCTCGACAGCATCGACCTCGACCTGCCGGTCGCGGGGGTCCGCGGGGTGGCGTACGTCCTGCCCGAGCCGACCAGCCCCGCCCACCGGGCCGGACACCGTGTCCACCTCAAGGGCATGCTGCTGACCGACCGCGCCGACAACCTGCTGCCGGACTGGGCGTTCTTCGTCCGCGCCGTCATCGACACCGACACCCTGCGGCCCACCGCCTCGCGCGAGAACCTCTACGACGACGAGACCCTCTCGGCGGTGCGCGACGCCCTCGGCGCGCGCGTCCGCGGCTGGCTCGCCGAGCTCGCGGCGAGCGACCCGGAGCGGCTGGCCGCCTTCCTGAGCGTCCACCACCTCGGGGTGAAGTCCATGGCCCGGCACGACCCCGAGCTGCTCGGGCTGATGCTGCCGTGGCTGCCGTTCGAGACCAGCGCCGGTTCGATGAACCTCCAGGAGTTCGCGGCCGCCCACACCGACATCCACTTCACGCGCACCGTCGAGGAGTTCCGGCAGATCGCGCCGATCGCCGCGGCCCACGGTCTCGGCGTCATCAACGCCGGCTACACCTACGACGCGGACCTGCTGGCCCTGCTGCCCGCCGTACGCCCGGACCTGAAGGTGACCGAGCTGGACGCCGGAGCCGTCACCGAACGGCTCGACCCGGTACCCACCACCGCCGAACTGCAGCTCGCCCCCTTCCTGGCCACCGCCCGCACCCGCCTCGAAGCACAGGGCTGCGACGTGGTGCTGCGTGCCTTCCAGCCCGTGTCGGTCCCGGCGCTCTACCTCGACGACCGCCAGGCACGCCAGGAACGCGACCGCAGCGCGGCACTGGAGAGCGCCGACTCCCTGTGGACCGGCATCCTCGGCGCGCTGCGCGGATCCGCCCCGCGGGCCCGCCTGGTCCTCAACCACAACAACCCGCTGGTGCGCCGGATCGCGGCGCTCCACGACGAGACCCTGACCGGCACCGCCGTGGAGTCCCTCTACGGGCAGGCCCTGCTGATGTCCCAGCGGCCACTGCGCCCCGCCGACTCCACCCTGCTCAACCGGGCCTTCCTCGGGCTCCTGGAGTGGGCGACGCACCCGGCCCCGCACACCGACGGCCACGGCGCCGAGGAGGAGCAGAAGTGACCACCCTGACGCGCGAGGAGATCGTGCGGGGCCTGACGGAGAACCGCGAGGCACCGAACGGCGCCGCACGCAACGCCCACGCCGAGGCCCTGGCGGGCGCGGCGGAGGCGCACGGCGACCGGGAGCTGTTCCGCGAGGCCCTGGACAACCTCATCAACGCCTACCTCTACAGCGCCGAGTCCTCGAAGATGCTCGTTCCCTTCGCCCGGCTGCTGCAGGAGTACGACAAGGATCCGGCGGCCTTCTCCGAGTGGGACGCCCACTCGCTGTTCTGGCAGTTCAAGTGGGTGGCGTCGGCCATCTCGGACTCCCCCGGAATCCCCCTGGACTCGGCCACCGGCTGGCTGGAGGAGATGGAACGCCGCTACCGGATCGCCGGATACAGCGAGCGGCCCGTGCGCGAGGCCGAGATGTGGCTCGCCCACGCGACCGGCGACGACGCGCGCGCGGACCGGGCCTTCCGGCGCTGGCTGGAGGCGGAACGCGACGACATGAGCGACTGCCAGGCCTGCGAGCTCTGCGGGCAGGGCCAGTACGCCGTCCTGCACGGTGACGACGCCGAGGCCATGCAGCTGTGGCAGCCCGTCCTCGCCGGCGAGCTGACCTGCGCCGAGGAGCCGCACCGCGTCCTCGCCACCTCGCTCCTGCCGTTGCTGCGGCTCGGCCGGGCCGACGAGGCGCGCGCGAACCACCTGCGCGGCTACCGCATGGCACGCGGGAACGAGAGCCTGCTGCCCTCGGTCGGCCGGCACATCGAGTTCTGCGCCCTCACCGGCAACGAGTCCCGCGGGCTGGAGATCCTCGCCGAGCACGCCGCCCACGTGTCCCCGCTCGCGAACCTCGACGACCGCCTGGCCTTCCACGGCGGCATCCTCGTCCTGCTGCGCCGCCTGAGGGACCTCGGACACGGCTCCCTGCCGTCCGTCGCCTACGAGGGAACCCCGCGGACCGTGTCCGAGCTGTACGAGGTCCTGCACGCGGGATGCCTCGACATCGCCCGGCAGTTCGACGCGCGCAACGGCACCACCCGGACCTCGGACCGCTTCCTCGACCGTGTCGGCCGGCAGCCGCTGGTGGCAGGACTCCCGCTGGGGGTGCGCAGTGCGCAGCTTCCCCCGCCGGACGCCGCCCCCACCGGAGCCGGCACCGCCGCCGCGGTCGGCGCTGCCGACGACGCTCCGGCCGACGCGGCCTCCGACGGGTTCGACGCGCTGGTGGCACGGGCCAGGAAGGCCCGGGACCTCGGGCATCCCGGCGCGGACGCGCTCTGGGCCGAGGTCGCCGTACGGGTGGACGCCCGGCCGGCCGCCGCGCAGGAGCCCGACGCCCTGGTCCTCGCCGACCTCGCGGACCAGCGGGCGCTGGCCGCCGCGCGCGCCGGCGAGGCCGGCGCACAGGAACTCCTGGCAGCGGTCCGGGACCGCTACCGGGCGCTGGGCCGGGCCGAGCGGGCCGCGCTCGCGGAACTGCGGACGGCCGGCGCGGCCGCACAGTCCGGAGCCGCACCCGCGCAGGTCCGGGCCCTCTTCGCGGCTGCCCTCCGCGCCGCCGAGGCGCTGGACCCGGCCGAACCGCTGCGGGACCGGCGGATCGCCCTCGCGGAACTGTCGACGATCCGTGTGGAGTCGTACCTGCGCTCCCTGGAGGAGGCCGCCGGGGAGGAGCACGGCGGACACGACCACCACGGTCCCGGCGAGGACCACGGCCACGGTGAGCTCGTGGCCGAGCTCACCGCATTCATCGCGTCCCACGGGGACACGGCAGCGGACCTGGTGGCCGAGGCCGAGGAGATGCTGGGCAGGGTGGCGCTGGCCCAGGGCGACCCGGAGCGGGCCACGGCCCTGCTCGCCACCTGCGCCGACCGCGCGATCGGGGCCGGCCGCCCCTGGCAGGCGGTGGACCCTCTCGTGCTCCGGGCAGGGCTGCTGATGTCCCTGGACCGCGTCGAAGAGGCGGAGGCGGCGGCACGCTCCGCGCTGGATCACGCCGCCGAGGTCACCGACGCCGAGGCCCAGGGCGTCGTACGGCTGACCCTCGCCGACATCCTGCTGCGCCGGGGCGGCGCGGCGCCCGAGGCGGCGTCGCACGCTCTGGCGGCGACGCACTGGTTCGACCGGGCGGGGCTCGCGGCCGACGGCGGTGCGCAGGCGCGGTTGCTGCTGGCCCGCGCGTACACGGCCGACGGCCGCGCCGCCGAGGCCGCGGAGGTGCTCCAGTCGGCCCTACCGGACCTGCTGGAGCACGGGGACCAGCAGGCGGTGTTCGTACGGGAGTTCCTGGGCGACCTGCTGCGACGGCTGAACGAGCCGCGGCCCGCGGCGGAGCAGTACCTGCTGGCCGCAAAGCTGACGGAGGACTGGGACGACCCCCGCCCACAGGCCGGTCTGGCCCAGTCGGCGGCCGACGCCCTGTCCGACGCGGGGCTGCCCGAGGAGGCGGTCGCCGCCTACGAACGGGCGCTGGAACTGCACCGCCGGACGGGCGGTGCCCCGGTGGCCGAGGTACGGGTCCTGCGCTCGCTGGCGTGGCTCGGGCTGCGCGAGGAGGTCACCGCGGCGACGGTGGAGGAGGCCCGCGGCCGGATGGACGACGCGGCAGCCGCGCTGGAGGCAGCGCTGGCCACCGATCCGGAGGCGCCGGAGCTGCGGTCGGAACTCGCGCAGACCTGGCACCAGCTGGCCCAGGTGCTGGACCGGCACGTGTCGGCTAACCAGGACGACGAGGACGAGGGCGACGAGGGCGAGGGCGAGAACGCCGAGGACGGCGCGGACACCGCCCCCGGCCGGGGGGTGCGGCCGGCCCCGCTGGACCCCGCGACCGTGGACGCGTTGCGCCTGGAGGAAATCGACCTGTGGGACCGGGCGTCGCGGGTCTATGCGGAGCTGGGACCGGACCACCTGCGCGACCGTTTCCAGTGCCTGAACAACGCGGCCTGGACCGAGCACGAGCGCGACGACGCGGCGGCGGGTGCGGCCCGCTTCCGCGCGCTGATCGACGAGGCGCGGTCCCTGCCCGAGGACGAGGTCCCGGAGTGGCTGCTGCCCTCCGCGGAGCGCGTGATCGCGCAGCTGGAGGGCTAGGGGGCGGGGATGTCCGGCCGATCGGGTGCGGACATCCCCGGGACCCCGCCGGTCTGGTCGTCGCCGCTTCCTGGTGGAGGGGCGACGACCGGTCCTCAGCCGTCGAGCTGGGCCAGGGCTTCGGTAGCGATGCGTTCGAAGACGGCCTCGTCGGTGGCGAAGACGGAGTCGGGGACGGGAGCGTGGATCACCAGCTCCGTGAAGCCGAGCTCGCGGTGGCGGCCGGCGAAGTCCACGAACCGGTCCACGGACTCCAGGACGGTATTGGCCTCGGGCGTGAAACCGGTCAGAAGGATCTTCTCGACGGGCTCGGGGTCCCGGCCGATCTCCGCGAAGGCCTTGCCGAGCCGTTCGATCTGGCCGCCCAGAGCGGCCAGCGACTGCTCCGGGGTGCCCTCCTCGAAGAGCTTCGGGTCTCCGGTGGTCACCCACGCCTGACCGTGCCGGGCAGCAAGGCGCAGGCCCCGGGGCCCGGTGGCGGCGATCGCGAAAGGCAGCCGCGGCCCCTGCACACAGCCGGGGATGTTGCGGGCCTCGTCGGCGGAGTAGAAGGTGCCCTCGTGCGTCACCGCGTCCTCGGTCAGCAGCCGGTCCAGCAGCGGCACGAACTCGGCCAGGCGGTCCGCGCGCTCGCGCGGCGACCAGGGGTCCTGGCCCAGGGCGGTGGCGTCGAACCCGTTGCCGCCGGCGCCGATGCCGAGGGTGATGCGGCCATCCGACACGTCGTCCAGCGTGATCAGGTCCTTGGCGAGCGTCACGGGGTGGCGGAAGTTGGGCGAGGTGACGAGCGTGCCCAGGCGCATCCGTTCGGTGACGGCGGCCGCCGCGGTCAGCGTCGGCACCGCGCCGAACCACGGGCCGTCGCGGAAGGTCCGCCAGGACAGGTGGTCGTAGGTGTAGGCGGCGTGGAATCCGAGCCCTTCGGCCCGGAGCCACTGATCACGGCCGCCTCCGCTCCATCGACGCACCGGAAGGATCACCGTGCTCAGACGCAGACTCATGCGTCGAGCCTACGGCGGGCACACCGTTTCACGTGAAACGGCGCTGTTTCACGTGAAACGTCGCACGCCGCACACCTGGCTCGATCATGGTCCGGCTCTCGGCCTCCATGGGCGAAGATGGAGCCGTGACCTCGGCTCCTCAGCGCCCGGACGGGCCAACCCTCTCGCCTCGACTGATCGCCACCGACCTCGACGGCACCCTGCTGCGCGACGACAAGTCCGTGTCGCCACGCACCGTCGCCGCCCTCGCGGCAGCCGAGGAGGCGGGGATCGAGGTCTTCTTCGTCACCGGGCGCCCGGCCCGCTGGATGGACGTCGTGGCCGATCATGTCCACGGCCACGGCCTCGCGATCTGCGCGAACGGTGCGGCAGTCGTCGATCTCCACGCGGGCCGCGAGTTCGTGCAGGTCAGGTCCCTCCCGCGGGACGCGGCGCTCACCGTCGTACGGGCCCTGCGGGCAGCGGCACCCGGCACCTCCTTCGCCGTCGAGCTGACCACCGGCATCAACTACGAGCCCGCCTACCCGCCGTTCTTCAAGGACCCCGGCGCCACCCTCGCAACCGCCGAGAAGCTCCTGGCCGAGGGCATGGACGACAGCGCCGCCCCCGTGCTCAAGTTGCTGGCGCACCACGCCGAGATCGCCCCGGACGAGTTCCTGGCGCTGGCCCGCACCGTCGCGGGCGAGTACGCGTCGATCACCCGTTCCAGCCCCACCTCCCTGCTGGAGGTCAGCGGGCACGGCGTCTCCAAGGCCAGCACCCTGGCCCTGTGCTGCGCCGAGCGCGGGATCTCGCCGGCCGAGGTCGTCGCCTTCGGGGACATGCCGAACGACGTGGAGATGCTCAGCTGGGCCGGCACCTCCTACGCCATGGGCAACGCCCACCCTGACGTCATCGCGGCGGCTTCCGGCCGGACCGTCGCCAACAACGAGGACGGCGTCGCCCTCGTCATCGAGCGCATCCTGGCCGACCGCCTGGCCGGACGACAGGTGTAGGACCCCGGCTACTGCAGCGGGGCCTCCCACACCAGGGTGGTCCCGCCGCCGTCCTCCCCGAGGCCCGGCCCGTACGCACTCGTACCACCCAGCGACTCCGCCCGGCGGCGCAGGTTGCGCAGCCCGCTGCGCCTGCCGCTGTCGGGGATGCCCACACCGTCGTCGGCCACTTCGAGCCGGACCCCGGGCCGCCCGTCGGCGAGAGTGGCCGTGCAGTCCAGGACCACCTCGATCCGCGACGCGTCGGCGTGCCGGAAGGCATTGGACAGCGCTTCGCGCAGCGCGGCAATCAGGTTCTTGCCGACCAGCTCGCCGACGACCGTGTCGACCGGCCCCAGGAAGCGGTGCGCGGGCTTGAAGCCCAGCGGGACGGCAGCCATGTTGATCTCGCGCAGCACGCGCGTCCGCAGGCCGGCCGGAGCCTCCGCCGGCCCCTGCTGCAGGGCGAAGATCGCGGTACGGATCTCCTGGATCGTCACGTCCAGCTCGTCCACTGCCTTGCCCACCCCGTCCCTGACCTCGGGAACGATGGACCGGCGCTGCGCGCCCTCCAGCATCATCCCCGTGGCGAACAGCCGCTGGATCACCAGGTCGTGGAGGTCGCGGGCGATCCGGTCGCGGTCCTCGAAGACCGCCAGCCGCTCCCGGTCCCGCTGTGCCTCGGCCATCATCAGCGCGAGCGCCGCCTGGGAGGCGAACTGCGTGGCCAGCGTCCGTTCGGCCTCGCTGAACGGACGGCCGCCCCGGGCCCGGGGGGTGACCAGGGCGCCCAGCACCCGCCCACCGCTGTGCAGGGGGAGCATCATGCAGGGGCCGTAGGCGCTGGTGAGCCTGCCGCTCGTACGGGGGTCCGCGGAGGCGTCGTCCACGAAGACCGGCTCGCCCCGCAGCAACTGGTCGACCACCGGGCTCTCCGCCGGAATCACCACGCCGAGGGAGGTGGCCGCGTCCTCCGCCGAGACGGCGACGATCTCCATCCCGCCCTCCTCGGCCGGCAGCAGGACGATCCCGGCGGCGGAGTCCGCCAGACGGCGGGCCTGTTCGGCCACGACCGCGAGGGCGTCGTCGGCGTCCCCTCCGGACAGCAGGGCGGTGGTGACGGCCACCGAGCCGTCGATCCAGCGCTCGCGCTGGGTGGCGGCCTCGTACAGGCGGGCGTTGCCGATGGCGATGCCCGCCTCGGTCGCGAGCACCCTCACCATGTGGACGTCGTAGTCGTTGAACTCGCCGCCGCCGTTCTTCTCGGCGAGGTACAGGTTGCCGAAGATCTCCCCCTGCACCCGGATGGGGACGCCGAGGAAGGACTTCATGGGCGGGTGGTGCGGCGGGAACCCCGCCGAGCGCGGATCCTGGCTCAGGTCGGCGAGCCGGACGGTGTCGGGATGCGAGATCAGGGCTCCGAGCAGGCCCCGCTTCCCGTCCGGGCGGTGCCCGATCCGGTGGGCCTGCTCCGTGCTGATGCCGTGGGTGACGAAGTCGGAGAGCCCGCGGCCCTCGGTGTCGACGACGCCGATCGCGGCGTACCGGGCGTCCGCCAGCTCGGCCGCCGTCTCGCAGATCCGGTCCAGCGTGGAGTGCAGCTCCAGGCCGGTGCCGACCGACCGCATGGCCTCCAGCAGCTGCGGCACGCGGGCGGTGAGCTCCGTGGACAGCCCGTGCAGGCTCCGGGTGGCCAGATCGGCCGTCCCCGTCGGGTCCGGTGTTCCCCCTGATGATTCCGGTGACGGATCCGGTGATTCCTGCGGCGGCTGCGCTGACATGAGCGTGAGCCTAGTTAGTCCCCATTAGCCGCGAAAGTCGGCCAAAGTGCCCTCCGTTGCGCGCTCCCGCACCAGCATGTCCCGCAGCGGACCCTCGGCAGCGGCGAGCTCGGCGTACCCGCCGCGCTGCACGACCGCTCCGCGGTCCAGCACGAGGACCTCGTCGACCGCCTCCAGGCCGGCGAGCCGGTGTGTGATCAGCACGGTGGTCCGGCCCTCCGTCGCCGCCAGCAGGTCCGCCGTCAGCGCGTCCGCCGTGGCCAGGTCCAGGTGCTCGGCCGGCTCGTCCAGGACGAGGACGGGGAAGTCCGCGAGCAACACCCGGGCCAGCGCCAGGCGCTGGCGCTGGCCGCCCGAGATCCGCTCGCCGTGCTCGCCGACCAGGGTGTCCAGGCCGTCCGGAAGGGCCTGCGCCCAGTCCAGCAGTCGCGCCGCGGCCAGCGCGCCGTGCAGCTGCTCCTCGTCCGCTCCGGGCCGGGCAAGCCGGAGGTTCTCCCGGACGGAGCTGTCGAAGAGGTGGGCGTCCTGGGCGCACAGGCCCACGAAGGAGCGGACGTCGTCCCCGGCGAGCCGGCGGACGTCGGCGCCGCCCAGGCTGTAGCCGCCTTCGCTGGGGTCGAGGAACCGGAGCAGCACCTGCGCCAGTGTGGTCTTGCCCGAGCCCGAGGGGCCGACGACGGCGATGCGCCGGCCGGCCTCCAGGGTGAGGTCCAGTCCGTGCAGGGCGTCGTGTTCCTGACCCGGGTGGCGGGCGGCGAGACCGGTCAGCCTCAGCGGGAAGGGACTGGCGGGCGCCGCTTCTGCCTGCTCCGGCTCGGCGACCGGGACGGGAGCGTCGAGGACCTCGTACACCCGCTGGGCACTGCGGCGCACGCGCTGGCGGTACTGGACGGCGAGCGGAAGGCCGTTCACCGCCTCGAACGCGGCGAGGGGCGTCAGGACCGCGACGGCCATGGCCACCCCCGAAAGCCTGCCGTCGTGGACCGCGTCCGCGGCGACCGCCGCGGCGGCCACGACCGTGATGCCGCACACGAGCGCGGACAGTCCGCCGCCGAGGCCGCTCGCGGCCGCGCCCCGCGCGGCGATGCGCTTCAGCAGACCGTCGCTCTCCCGCGTCCGGTCCTTGCGGTCCTCCAGGGCTCCGGCCACGGTCAGCTCGGCGGTTCCGGTGAGGAGGTCGGCCACCCGGGTGGCGAGCTCACCGCGGGCCGGCGCGAGCCTGCGCTCGGCACGGCGGGCGACGGCTCCGCCGACGAGGGGCACGAGGATGCCGCTCGCGAGCAGGCCGACGGCGAGTACGGCGCCGGCCTCCGGCAGCAGCCAGGCGGTGAAGGCCACCGAGCCGGTACCGACGAGGACGGCCGTGCCGACCGGGAGCAGCCAGCGCAGCCAGTAGTCCTGGAGCGCGTCGGCGTCGGCCACCAGCCGGGCCAGCAGGTCGCCGCGCCGGTGCTCGCGCAGTCCGGCGGGGGCGATGCGCTCCAGCCGCCGGTAGACGGACACCCTCAGATCGGCCAGCATACGCAGCACGGCGTCGTGCGAGACCAGTCGCTCGGCGTACCGGAAGACGGCCCGGCCCATGCCGAAGGCCCGGGTGGCGGTGACCGCCACCATCAGGTGGAGGACGGGCGGCTGCTCGGAGGCCCGGGAGATCAGCCAGCCGGACACCGCCATCAGTCCGACGCTGCACCCCACGGCCAGCGCGCCGAGCAGCAGTCCCAGCCGGAAGCGCCCTCGCCAGGCCCTGGCCACAGCCCGCACCCGGCGCAGCGGGTCGGGTCCGCCGGAGTCGGCGCCGCCGGTGGGCAGTTCCCGCTCGGGCGCGTCGCCCAGGATCCATTCACCGGCGTCCTGGCCGCGCCCGGTGGGGGACGGGGCCCCGTCGGCTGGTACGGCGACCGGGACGGCGGCGGACCGGGGGAGGCGTCCCGGCAGCGGCTCGGCGGACGACGGCCCGGCTTCCAGGCGGACCACCCGGTCCGCCACGGCGAGCAGGGCGGGCCGGTGCACGACCAGCAGGACGGTCCGCCCGGCGGCGAGCCGCCGGACCGCGTCCACGATCCCCGCCTCGGTCTCTCCGTCCAGCGCCGCCGTGGGCTCGTCCAGCAGGAGCACGGGCCGGTCCGCCAGGAAGGCCCGGGCCAGGGCCAGGCGCTGGCGCTGGCCGGCGGAGAGCCCGACGCCTCCCTCGCCGAGCAGGGTTTCGGCCCCGCGCGGCAGGGCCGAGACGAACTCCCAGGCGCCGGCGTCCTTCAGTGCCGCCGTCACCTCGGCGTCGTCGGCCTGCGGACGGGCCAGGCGTACGTTCTCGGCGACCGTCCCGGCGAACAGGTGCGGGCGCTGGGGCACCCAGGCGATCTGGCGGCGCCAGTGCGCGGGGGAGAGGTCGGCCAGGTCCACCCCGGCGATCCGGACCTGTCCCGCGGTCGGCGGTACGAAGCCCAGCAGCACTTGGAGCAGGGTGGACTTGCCGGCCCCGCTCGGACCGGTGAGGGCCACGCACTCGCCCGGGCCGGCGGTCAGCGAGACCGGCCGGGGCGAGTCCTCGTCGCGGCCCTCGTGCCGGACCGCGAGAGCGTCGATCTCGATGCGCAGGGGTGCTCCGGGCGGGATCTCTGCCGCTCCGGAGGGGCCCGCGTCGGGTGTCTCCAGTACCTCGAAGATCTCCTCCGCTGCCGCCAGGCCCTCCGCGGCCGCGTGGTACTGCGCCCCCACCTGCCGCAGGGGCAGGTACGCCTCGGGCGCCAGGATCAGGATGACGAGCCCGGTGTAGAGGTCCAGCTCGCCGTGGACCAGCCGCATGCCGATGGTCACTGCCACCAGCGCGACCGACAGGGTGGCGAGCAGCTCCAGGGCGAAGGACGAGAGGAAGGCGATGCGCAGGGTGCGCATCGTGGCGCGCCGGTAGTCGTCGGTGATCTTGCGGATGGACTCGGCCTGGGCCTTGGCCCGGCCGAACACCTTGAGCGTGGGGAGCCCGGCCACCACGTCGAGGAAGTGTCCCGACAGCCGGGACAGCAGACGCCACTGGCGGTCCATCCGGGACTGGGTGGCCATGCCGATGAGGACCATGAACACCGGGATCAGGGGCAGGGTGACCACGATGATGGCCGCCGACACCCAGTCCTCGGTGACGATCCTGGCGAGGACCGCGACGGGGACCACGACCGCGAGCCCCAGCTGGGGCAGGTAGCGGGAGAAGTAGTCGTCGAGCGCGTCCACTCCCCGGGTGGCCAGCGCCACCATCGAGCCGGTGCTGCGGCCGCCCGGACGGCCGGGGCCCAGTTCGGCGGCCCGGGCCAGCAGCCGTCCGCGCAGCTCCGACTTGACCGCCGCACCCGCCCGGTGCGCGGCGAGCTCGGTCAGCCAGGCGATCAGTGCCCGCCCCACCGCCACCGCCGCGAGCAGCAGCAGTGGCGTGCGGAGCGCCGTGCCGTCGAGCCCCTTCTCGAACGCGCCGACCACGATCTCGGCGATCAGCATCGCCTGACCGACGACCAGGGCCGCCCCGGCCAGGCCCAGGGCCACCACGGCCCCCAGGAAGAGGCGGGTGGAACGGGCGTACCGGAGCAGACGCGGGTCGATCGGTTTCACGTGAAACATCCCCCTGGGGAGGGCAGGCCGGACGGAGCGGAGGGCATCGGACGGGACTCAGTGCGCGTCGGCGATGTGCTGCGTACCGATCCGCTTGCGGAACACCCAGTAGGTCCAGCCCTGGTAGAGCAGCACGAGCGGAGTGGCCACCGCCGCGCACCAGGTCATGATCTTCAAGGTGTACGGGCTGGACGAGGCGTTGGTGACCGTGAGGCTCCAGGCGTCGTCGAGCGAGGAGGGCATGACGTTCGGGAAGAGCGTCAGGAAGAACATCGCCACCACCGCGGCGATGGTGACCCCGGAGAGTGCGAACGACCATCCCTCGCGGCCCACCTGGTTGCAGGCGAGTGCCCCGAGCAGCGCCGCCACCGCGACGGCCATCGCGATCAGGCTCGTGCCGTCACCGCGCGAGAGCTGGGTCCAGGCCAGGAAACCCAGTGCCAGTACCGCGGTGAGCAGCCCCAGCACCTTGGCCAGCTTCCGCGAGCGCTCGCGGATGTCGCCGACCGTCTTCAGCGACACGAAGACGGCGCCGTGGAAGGTGAAGAGGCTCAGGGTGACCAGACCGCCGAGCAGCGAGTAGACGTTGAGCAGGTCGAGGAAGCTGCCCACGTACTCCTTGTCCCGGTCGATCGCCACGCCGCGCACGATGTTGGCGAAGGCCACGCCCCACAGGAAGGCGGGGATCAGCGAGGTCCAGAAGATCGCGTGTTCCCAGTTGGTCTGCCAGCGGTCCTCGGGACGCTTGTGCCGGTACTCGAAGGCGACGCCCCGGACGATGAGGCAGATCAGGATGACCAGGAGCGGCAGGTAGAAGCCGGAGAAGAGGGTGGCGTACCAGTCGGGGAAGGCGGCGAAGGTGGCGCCGCCCGCCGTCAGCAGCCAGACCTCGTTGCCGTCCCACACGGGTCCGATCGTGTTGATCAGGACCCGCTTCTCCCTGCGGTCACGGGCGAGCAGCTTGGTCAGGACGCCGACCCCGAAGTCGAAGCCCTCCAGGAAGAAGTAGCCGGTCCACAGGACCGCGATGAGCACGAACCAGACGTCGTGGAGTTGCATGCTGTGCGCTCCTCAGCCTCAGTACGAGAAGGCCATCGGCCGGTCGGAGTTCTTGTCGTCCCCGCCGATCCTGGTGGGCGGGTTGAGGTCGGCCTCGGTCAGCTCGGGCGGGCCGATCTTGACGTACTTGACCATGAGCCTGACCTCGATGACGGCCAGCACCGCGTAGAGCAGCGTGAAGCCGATCATGGAGGTGAGCACCTCGGCCTGCGTGACGTTCGGCGAGACCGCGTCCCGGGTGCGCAGGACCCCGTAGACGACCCACGGCTGGCGGCCCATCTCGGTGAAGATCCAGCCCCACGAGCTGGCGATCAGCGGGAAGCACATGGTCCAGAGGGCGACGACCCAGTACAGGTTGGCGAACTTCGGGCTCAGCGCCTCGCGGAAGAGCACCAGGTTCGGGACCTCGTCCTCACCGGTGCGCAGCCGGCGCGGCAGCAGGAACTTCCTGCGGGTCAGCCAGAGGCCCAGGACGCCGATGGAGAGCGAGGCCATGCCGAAGCCGATCATCCAGCGGAAGCCCCAGTAGGCCACCGGGATGTTGGGCCGGTAGTCGCCGGGTCCGTACTTCTCCTGCTCCGCCTTGTTGACGTCGTTGATGCCGGGGACGAAGGAGGTGAAGTCGCCGTTGGCCAGGAAGGAGAGCACGCCGGGGATCTCGATCGCGACCTTGTTGTGGCCCTTGTCGACGTCTCCGTAGGCGAAGACGGAGAAGGGCGCGGGCGCCTCGCCGTCCCAGAGCGCCTCGGCAGCCGCCATCTTCATGGGCTGCTGCTTGTACATGACCTTGCCGAGCATGTCACCGCTGATCGCGGTACCCAGACCAGCGATGATCATGACCACCAGGCCGAGCCGCAGCGAGCTGCGCATCACGGGGACGTGCTTCTTGCGGGCGAGGTGGTAGGCCGCGATGCCGGTCATGAACGCGCCGCCGACCAGGAAGGCGGCCGTGATGGTGTGGAAGAACTGCGTGAGCGCCGTGTTCTGGGTGAGCACCAGCCAGAAGTCGGTGAGCTCGGCCCGGCCGCGCTCCTCGTTGATCCGGTATCCGACCGGGTGCTGCATCCAGGAATTCGCCGCCAGGATGAAATAGGCGGACAGGACGGTGCCGAGGGAGACCATCCAGATGCAGGCGAGATGGATCTTCTTCGGCAGCTTGTCCCAGCCGAAGATCCACAGGCCGATGAAGGTCGATTCGAAGAAGAAGGCGATCAGCGCCTCGAAGGCCAGCGGCGCCCCGAAGACGTCACCGACGAACCGCGAGTAGTCGGACCAGTTCATGCCGAACTGGAACTCCTGGACGATGCCGGTGACGACACCCATCGCGATATTGATCAAGAAAAGCTTGCCCCAGAACTTCGTGGCCCTGAGGTACTTCTCCTTCTCGGTGCGCACCCATGCGGTCTGCAGCCCTGCCGTGAGTGCGGCGAGGGAGATCGTCAGAGGCACGAAGAGGAAGTGATAGACGGTGGTGATGCCGAACTGCCAGCGCGCCAGCGTCTCCGGCGCCAAAGCTAGGTCCACGTCCTCGTCTCCTTCATGTCGCCGTGGTCGCAGCGGCAGCCCGCCCGGACACTTCCCCCTATTACAGGAGGAAGCAGGCGCGCTTGTGAACGCGTTCACATTCACAAGCATTATGGACTACCGCTTTCGGCCAGCCGCAGCCGGGGTACCCCTCTAGCCAATCGATTCAACAGATTGTTGAATTCGGCTCATGAAGATTCGTGTCTCCTGGCCCGCGGGCCAGCTCACCGCAACGCTCGACGAGACCCCGACCAGCAAGGCGCTGGCCGAGGCCCTTCCGATTTCCGCCTCCGCGAACACCTGGGGCGAGGAGGTCTACTTCGACACCGGCGTCTCCGTGGCGCTCGAACACGACGCACGACAGGTCGTCGAGCCGGGCACGGTCGCCTTCTGGACCGAGGGGGACGCCCTCGCGCTCCCCTACGGCACCACACCGATCTCACGCGGGGGCGAGAGCCGCCTCGCGAGCCCGTGCAACGTGCTCGGCTCGTTCGACGGCGACCCCCGCCTGCTGTCCACCGTCCGCGACGGCGACCCCGTCCGCGTGGAACTGGTCTGACCGGCCCGCCGCGCGCGCCGGCCCTCCGGAGCCTCAGAGCTCCTTGAAGAACGCCCCCGCCGTGTGCAGGAAGAGGTCGTTCGCCTCGGGCTCACCGATCGTGACCCGCAGGCCCTCGCCCGCGAAGGGCCGGACCACCACACCGGCCTTCTCGCAGGCCGCGGCGAAGTCCGCCGTCCGCTCCCCCAGCCGCATCCACACGAAGTTCGCCTGGGTGTCCGGCACGGTCCAGCCCTGGGCGAGCAGCGTCTCGTGGACCCGCGCCCGCTCGCCCACCAGCGCCCCGACGCGCCCCATCAGCTCGTCCTCGGCTCGCAGCGAGGCCACCGCCGCGTCCTGCGCGAGCTGGCTCACGCCGAACGGCACCGCGGTCTTGCGCAGCGCCGCGGCCACCGGCTCGTGGGCCACCGCGAAGCCGACCCGCAGGCCGGCGAGCCCGTACGCCTTGGAGAAGGTACGCAGCACGGCGACGTTGGGGCGATCGCGGTACAGCTCGATGCCGTCCGGGACGTCGGTGTCGCGCACGAACTCGCGGTACGCCTCGTCGAGCACCACCAGGACGTCCGTGGGGACCCGGTCCAGGAAGCGCTCCAGCTCGGCCCGGCGCACCGCCGTGCCCGTGGGGTTGTTCGGGTTGCAGACGAAGATCAGCCGGGTCCGGTCGGTGATCGCCGCGGCCATCGCGTCCAGGTCGTGCACGTCCCCGTCGGTCAGCGGGACCTTCACCGAGGTCGCACCGGAGATCTGCGTGATGATCGGGTACGCCTCGAAGGAGCGCCAGGCGTACATGACCTCGTCGCCCGGGCCCGCCGTGGACTGGATCAGCGACTGGGCCACGCCCACCGAGCCGGTGCCCGTGGCCACGTGCTCGACCGGCACGCCGAACCGCTCGGCGAGCTCGTTCACCAGGCCGGTGCAGGCCATGTCGGGGTACCGGTTGAAGCTCCCCGCAGCCGCGACCGCGCTGTCCAGCACCCCGGGCAGCGGCGGGTACGGGTTCTCGTTCGAGGACAGCTTGTACGCGACGGGCCCGCCCGCGGCGGCCGGCTTGCCGGGCTTGTACGTCGGAATGCCGTCCAGCTCGGCGCGCAGCTTCGGGCTCTTCTCGCTCACCGCAGGTCCTCCTCGACCGTCCCGTCCGACGTCGCCGTCGACTCAATACTGCTCACCTTATGAGGATTCCGCTCTTCCGAGAATGGGGGCGCCTGGAATGAGGGGGAGCGCACGCATATATGCGCGCGCCGGTGGCCTGCGCCGTGGCGCGCATCCCTCGTGCAGGTGAGTTGAGATCGCTCCGAGGCGGGCTCGTTTTGGCATGCCCGGTCCCGACGACAAGCCCCACCTCTGGCCCCACCGACCAAATGCCTTCATTTCCAAGGTCATTGAGGATGGCGAACCATGCAGAAACGTGCCTGTCAACGCCTGCATATGCACCCGGACCACCCACCCCACCGAGCCCTACTATCGGCTCGCCATGACAGCAGCAGGGAAGCATCAGGTGAGCCGGACCGAGACCACCCGGCGGGCAGCCGGCCGACAGGGCAGGGCAGGCATCAGGGACGTGGCCGCCGCGGCGGGCGTCTCCATCACAACCGTCTCCGACGCGCTCAATGGCAAGGGACGGCTGCCCGACGCCACCCGCCGCCACGTTCGCGAAGTCGCCGACCGGCTCGGATACCGTCCGTCGGCCGCCGCACGCACCCTCCGTACCGGCAAGTCCGGCCTCATCGGCCTGACCGTGACCACGTACGGGGATGAACCTTTCACCTTCACCGAATTCGCCTACTTCGCCGAGATGGCGAGGGCCGCCACCTCGGCCGCGCTCGCCCGCGGCTACGCCCTCGTGATCCTCCCCGCCACCTCCCGCCACGACGTGTGGTCCAACGTGGCCCTCGACGGCACCGTCGTCATCGACCCCTCCGACCACGACCCCGTCGTCACCGAACTGGTCCGCCAGGGCCTGCCCGTGGTCTCGGACGGCCGCCCCGCGGGCTCCCTGCCCGTCACCGCCTGGGTGGACAACGACCACGAGGCCGCCGTGCTCGGCCTGCTCGACCACCTCGCCGCCGCCGGAGCCCGCCGGATCGGGCTGCTCACCGGCACGACCACGGACACCTACACCCGGCTCTCCACCACCGCCTACCTCAACTGGTGCGAACGCGTCGGCCAGGACCCCGTCTACGAGTCCTACCCCGCGCACGACCCGTGCGCGGGCGCCGTCGCCGCCGACCGGCTGCTCGCCCGCCCCGACCGCCCGGACGCCGTCTACGGCCTCTTCGACCCCAACGGCACCGACCTCCTCGCCGCCGCCCGGCGCTACGGCCTGCGCGTCCCCGAGGACCTGCTGCTCGTCTGCTGCAGCGAGTCCACCGTCTACGCCAACACCGAGCCCCCGATCACCACCCTGTCCCTCAAACCGCGCCGCATCGGCACCGCCGTCGTGCAGCTGCTCATCGACGCGATCGAGGGCGTGGACACCGGCCGGCCGGTCGAACAGGTGGTCCCCACCGAGCTGATCATCCGTACCTCTTCGCAGCGCCGGCAGCCCCGTACGACCGTCAGCCCGCCCCGATCTCCTGCCAAGGACTGACCGGCAGACCGTCCGGTCGGGCCGCAGCACCGACCGACCTCGGAACCCAGGTACGTCTATATCGGCAGAAATCGGTAGGAACGATACGCTCCGCAAAGGATTCACCACCCCTGGTGCGTCACACAGCGCGAGCCGCATTCCTATGATGGGCGCACGACATCACGGACCCTCCTCACCGGAGGTCAGGAGGGTCCGCAGGTGTACGGCAGCGCGACGGTGGTGGAGGGGTCGATGACTCAGGGGGCCGGTCAGGGACCCGCGATGCGGACGGAGACGCTGCGGGACTTCCGGGTGCCAGTCAGCGAACCCGCGCCGTACGCGCCCACCGGACTTCCCGGCGAGGGCTCCGCGTACGGCGAGGCCCCCGTGTACGGCGAGTACCCCGCCTACTACGAGGCGTCCACGCCCGCCGTCCCGCCGCAGCCCGGCTACGTCCCGGCGCCCGCGGCACCCCCGGCGGCACCGCCGCCCGCCCCGGACCACGCCCCGCACGTGCACGGACACCCCCAGGGCCCGCCCGCGCACGCGACCGCCCAGGCGCCCGAGGAGGACGAGCCCGAGGGGTACACGCCGACCTACCGCGACCTGCCCGTCATCGGCCGCGGCGCCCTCGGCGGTCCCGGCGACACCGTGCAGGTCCAGTACGTCCCGCAGGACACCGCGGCCTCCGGCCCCGGCCCCCTGTACGTCGTCGGCGACGTCCACGGCTATCTCGACGAGCTCGTCACCGAACTGCAGGCCCAGGGCCTGATCGACGCCGAGGGCCGCTGGTCCGCCGGCAACGCCCGGCTCTGGTTCCTCGGCGACTTCACCGACCGCGGCCCCGACGGCATCGGGGTCATCGACCTCGTCATGCGGCTGTCCGCCGAGGCCGCCGCGGCCGGCGGCTACTGCAAGGCCCTGATGGGCAATCACGAGCTGCTGCTCATCGGCGCCAAGCGGTTCGGCGACACCCCGGTCGTCTCCGGCGCCGGCACCGCCACCTTCCAGGCGGCCTGGCTCCTCAACGGCGGCCAGCGCACGGACATGGAGCGGCTGCAGGACGTGCACCTGCAGTGGATGTCCCGCCTGGACGCGGCGGTCCTGGAGGAGGGCCACCTGCTGCTGCACTCCGACACCACCGCCTACCTCGACTACGGCGACTCCGTCGAGGACGTCAACGACACCATCCACGAGCTCCTCAACCGCGGCGACGTCGACATCACCTGGGACCTGTTCCGCAAGTTCACCAAGCGGTTCGCCTTCCGCGACGAGGAGACGGGCCCGCAGGCCGTCCGCGAGCTGCTCGACACCTACGGCGGCAGCCGCGTCGTGCACGGCCACAGCCCCATCCCCTACCTGCTGGGCGAGGTGGGCACCGAGGACGGCGACGACTCCCGCGGCCGCGAGGCGGTGGACGGCCCCCACGTGTACGCCGAGGGGCTCGCCATCGCGATGGACGGCGGCGTGACGATGGACGGCAAGCTTCTCGTCGTACAACTCCCGCTGAGCGACTGAGGGCTCACGGAGAGGGGTATTTCCGGAAAGCCCCTGTCACGGCGTGGTGCGGGCGCTCTACCATCGCTCTGTCCATAGCAGGCTCTCCTCCGTTTCTGCCGGTCGCCCGGGTCTACGCGGGTACCGGCTTCCACGGAGCATCGGGGGATGCACATGACCAGCGCTCCGCACCTGCTGACCGAAGACCGACCGGAATTCGACCGGCTCCTCGACGAGGCACTGCGCGCGGCGGGCGAACGGCCCGAGCTCGCCACCCTCGGCGAGCGGCTGAACGCCGAACAGCTGCGCACCATGGCGCAGGGCGCCAGCGCCCTGCTGGTGGCCGCGGCGGCCGCCGAGTACGGGCACTACGTGAAGGTCCGCGAGGAGCGGCGTGACGGGCTGCTGTCCGCCCCCGCGGCAACGGGGGACGAGGACGACGACCACGAGGGCGGCAACGGCGCCGGAGTCAGCGCCGTGGTCGCGGTCCTGGCACCGGTGCTCGCCGGCACCGCCATGCTCATCTTCCTGCTCGTCGGCTACCTCCTGAAGCTGATCGAGCCCGAACCGGCCTTCGCCGAAACGATGCTGACGGCGGGTTGGCTCTTCGGCGGGCTCACCGCCGTCGCCCTGCTCTGCGCCGTCGTCGGACTGCTGGTGACGGCCGTCCGCAACGGTGCGACCGAGGTGGCGGCGGACGGGACCGAGGCGATACCCGACGAGGTGGCGCGGGCCCGCGAGGCCTGGCGTCACGCGCTGCTCGAACGCGGCATCATCCCGTTCCTGCGGGACGCCCTGGCCGATCCCAGCGCGGGACCCGGCTTCCCGACCCCGCGCACCCCGGGGGCCGGACGCATCCCGAGCCTGGGCTACACCCGGCCCGACTTCACCAGCCCCGGACCGCCCTCCGAGGGGCCCCGGCCCGGCTACACGCCGCCGGACTTCACCAGCCCGGACTTCGGCGGCCCGGAGCGCGAACCGCAGTGACCCGGGGGCGGCGGCCCGCAGGCCGCCGCTTCCCGCCCGAGGCGAGAGCGGCGGGCCCGCGACTCCCCCTCGGGTCGCGGGCCCGCCGCACGGCTCCCGTCGTCCGGCTCAGTCGGCCAGCGGCAGGTAGACGCGGTTGCCGGAGGCCGCGAACTCCGCGGACTTCTCGGCCATGCCGGCCTGGATCTCGTCCGCCTTCAGGTCACCGCCGTGCTCCCGGCGGATGTCCTGCGAGATCTTCATCGAGCAGAACTTCGGGCCGCACATCGAGCAGAAGTGCGCCGTCTTGGCCGGCTCGGCCGGGAGGGTCTCGTCGTGGAACTCGCGCGCCGTGTCCGGGTCGAGGGCCAGGTTGAACTGGTCCTCCCAGCGGAACTCGAACCGCGCGTCCGACAGCGCGTCGTCCCACTCCTGCGCGCCCGGGTGGCCCTTGGCCAGGTCCGCCGCGTGCGCCGCGATCTTGTAGGTGATCACGCCGGTCTTCACGTCGTCCCGGTTCGGCAGGCCCAGGTGCTCCTTGGGCGTGACGTAGCAGAGCATCGCCGTGCCCCACCAGGCGATCATCGCGGCGCCGATGCCCGAGGTGATGTGGTCGTACGCGGGCGCGACGTCCGTGGTCAGCGGGCCGAGGGTGTAGAACGGCGCCTCCTCGCAGATCTCCTGCTGGAGGTCGATGTTCTCCTTGATCTTGTGCATCGGGACGTGGCCCGGGCCCTCGATCATCGTCTGGACGTTGTGGCGCTTGGCGATGGTGTTCAGCTCGCCCAGCGTCTTCAGCTCGGCGAACTGCGCCGCGTCGTTGGCGTCCGCGATCGAACCGGGCCGCAGGCCGTCGCCGAGCGAGTACGTGACGTCGTACGTCGCGAGGATCTCGCAGAGCTCCTCGAAGTTCGTGTAGAGGAAGTTCTCCTTGTGGTGCGCGAGGCACCACGCGGCCATGATCGACCCGCCGCGCGAGACGATGCCGGTCTTGCGGCGGGCGGTCAGCGGCACGTACGGCAGCAGCACGCCGGCGTGGACCGTCATGTAGTCGACGCCCTGCTCGGCCTGCTCGATGACCGTGTCCTTGTAGATCTCCCAGGTCAGGTCCTCGGCCCGGCCGTCGACCTTCTCCAGCGCCTGGTAGAGCGGCACGGTGCCGATCGGGACGGGGGAGTTGCGCAGCACCCACTCGCGGGTGGTGTGGATGTTGCGGCCCGTGGAGAGGTCCATGACCGTGTCCGCGCCCCAGCGGGTCGCCCAGGTCATCTTCTCCACCTCCTCCTCGATGGAGGAGGTGACGGCGGAGTTGCCGATGTTGGCGTTGACCTTCACCAGGAACCTCTTGCCGATGATCATCGGCTCGATCTCCGGGTGGTTCACGTTCGCCGGGAGCACCGCGCGGCCTGCGGCGATCTCCTCGCGGACGACCTCGGGGGAGACGTTCTCCCGGATCGCGACGTACTCCATCTCCGGGGTGATCTCGCCCCGGCGGGCGTACGCGAGCTGCGTGACGGCGGCGCCGTCGCGGCCGCGGCGGGGCAGCCGCGGGCGGCCCGGGAAGACCGCGTCGAGGTTCTTGAGGCCACCGCGCGGCGAGGTGTGCTTGATGCCGTCGTCCTCGGGGCGCACGGGACGGCCCGCGTACTCCTCGGTGTCCCCGCGGCTGATGATCCAGTTCTCGCGCAGCGGGGCGAGGCCGCGCCGCACGTCGGTGTCGATCTGCGGATCGGTGTACGGACCGGACGTGTCGTAGAGCGTCACGTCCTTGCCGTTGGTGAGGTGGACCTGGCGGACCGGCACCCGGAGGTCGGGGCGGGAGCCCGCCACGTAGCCCTTGTGCCAGCCCGGCTTGCGCTCGGTCGAGCCGTCGGCGTCCTGGCTGACGGCAGGCGTGCGTGCGTCCTGAATGGTCATGAGACCTGATCTCCCTACGCCGGCATTACCCGGTAACAGGTTCGGCGGTCGACGCAGCCTCCTCCCGTACGCATCCGTGATGCTCGTACGGTGATCAGCGCCCTCTCAGCCCGGTGCTCCGAGCTCCCGCGTTGTGCAAAGTAGCCCCCACGCTAGCGTCATCCATGGCGTGCTGAACAGTGGGCCCCCTCATCTCTTGCGATGATCTGCTGGTGACGCCCTCCCCGCAGCCCCCCATCGAGCCCACGGAAAACAGCGACCACTCCGGTCACGCGTACGCGGGCCACGGGCCTTCCCCGGGCCACTCGCACGGCCACGGTCACGGCCACTCGCACGGCCACGGCCCCGCGGCCCCCGTCTCTAAGCACCTGCGCAAGGTGATCGCGGCCGTGCTGATCCCCTTCGCGACCGCCGTCTTCGTCGGCATGGCCGTGCTCTGGCCGGGGGGCGCCCCCGACCACGAGCGCACGGGGGTCGGCTTCGACCGGGAGACCCAGCAGGCCAGGGTGGTCTCCCTGGAGCAGGTCGACTGCAAATCGGTGAACGCCGCCCAGGTGCCGCCGACCGGCGAGGTCTCCACCCCGTCCGGCCGCGAGGCCCGGGCGGCACAGACCGGCGAGTGCAAGAAGGCCACGGTCGAGGTCGGCAGCGGCTCGGACAAGGGCCGCACCTTCGTGGAGATCGTCCAGCCCGGCGCACCGAGGCAGTTGGAGAACGGCCAGGAGGTGGTGGTCGCCTACGCCCCCGACGCGCCCCGCGACCTGCAGTACTCGGTCATCGACGTGAACCGGAAGCTGCCCCTGGCCGTCCTCGCCGGGATCTTCGCGCTGGCCGTCGTACTCGTCGGCCGGATGCGCGGCGTGTTCGCCCTGATCGCGCTGGTCGTCAGCTTCGGGGTGCTGACCCTCTTCATCCTCCCCGCCATCCTGCAGGGGTCGAACCCGCTGGTGGTGGCGGTGGTCGGGGCGAGCGCCATCATGCTGATCGCGCTCTACATGTGCCACGGCCTGACGGCCCGCACCTCGGTGGCGGTCCTCGGCACGCTCGTTTCGCTGCTGCTCATCGGGCTGTTGGGCTCGGTGTTCATCGACTGGGCGTTCCTCACCGGGAACACCGACGACAACACCGGCCTGATCCACGGGCTCTATCCGGAGATCGACATGAGCGGCCTGCTGCTCGCGGGCATCATCATCGGATCGCTGGGTGTGCTCGACGACGTGACGGTGACCCAGACCTCGGCCGTCTGGGAGCTGCACCAGGCCGATTCCACGCTGGGACCGCGCGGCCTGTACCGGGCGGCCATCAGGATCGGCCGCGACCACATCGCCTCGGTGGTCAACACCCTGGTGCTGGCGTACGCGGGCGCCGCCCTGCCCCTGCTCCTGCTGTTCACCATCGCCAACAGCAGCATGGGCGCGGTGGCCAACAGCGAGCTGGTCGCGGTCGAGATCGTACGCACCCTCGTGGGCTCGATCGGCCTGGTCGCCTCGGTCCCGGTGACCACGGCGCTCGCCGCACTGGTGGTCTCGGCCGACCGGCCGGACGCCGGGGCCGCCGCTCCGGCGTCGGGGCCGGTGCGCGGCGGCCGGGGCCGCCGCCGCAAGCGCTGACCGTTCGTCGCGGGTGTCTCAGCCGGCGTTCTGCTCGTTCTGCTGCGCCTCGGCGAGGATCTTGCCGAGGGCCTCGTCGAGGTGCTCCTCGAAGTCGCCCGTGTTCCGCTCCTGACCGAGCGGAACGATCCGGTCGGTGCGGTCGAGGAAGGCGACGAGCGGCGCCGCGCCGGCGCGGAACAGGGCCCGGTCGCTGCCGACCTGGAGCCGGATGTGGACGTCGGACAACTCCTCGGGCGTGGTGGGCGCGATGTGCACGTCGCCGTCGCCGCACGGCTTGTTGATGCCGTCGAGGAGGAGTTCTCTGCCGAACGCCCAGGTCACCGGGGCGTCTCCGGGAAGGTGGAAGGTCAGGCGGACTGCGTAGGGATCACGGGCGTCGTACCGGAGTTCCACCGGAATCCGGAACGAGAGCTCCTCGGAAACGAGGAAGCTCATCATGACTTCTGCCTGTACCGACTCGCGCATTGCCTACCCCGCTGTAGTGGAAGTGGCCAGGAATGATCCCCCAGGCTCCTCTTGACAAGAGTGGTGTAAGCGCTAGCAGATCACAAGGAGTGAGTTTTCAGATACTGATAGAGAAGGAGAGGGTGCTCAACAGCGCGCCTACTTCACTCCGTAGTCGATTGACTACATAGGGCAACCGGTCTTCTTGATGCAGGGGTAGGGAAATGGCCATGGTCGCGGCCACATCCCCGGCGGTGATGGGGATGGCGGCACATACCGTGCCGAGCGCATATTCCTGGCGTTCCGTCACCGTCTGCATTCGCCCCAGGGCACTGATCCGGCTTTCCAGGGCGTGCAGGTCCCGAACGGTGTGAGCGGTGATCGCCTCGACCGGGTACCGGTCCAGATGGTCCTTGCGCGCCTCCTCGTCGAGCTGGGCGAGCAGACACTGGCCGATGGCGTGCGCGTGGCCGGTCTCGCGGAAGTCGGCCCACTCCTCGCACGCCGGACTGGCGGTGGTGTCGGAGACCCCGACGACCTCGATCTCACCCTCGCGATAGACCGCGAAATAGACGGGCGCCCCGACGGCGTCCCGGAAGTGCGCGAGCGATTCGAGGATCATGCTGCGACGTTTCTGCTGCAGTCCCCCCTGGGCGAGCCTCGCCGCGGCGTCCCCCAGGACGAAGACTCCGCCCTCGCGTCGCAGATAACCCTCGTGGGTCAGGGTGCGCAGCAGGTGGTAGGCGGTGGGCAGCGGGAGGCCGGCCTCGCGTGCCAGCTGCTTCGCCGGGGCTCCCCCGGAGTGTGCCACCGCGGCTTCGAGCAGTCTCAGCGCTCTCTGCACCGAACCGATCAGGGTCGGCACACCGGCGTTGTGAAGAGAAGCCACAGCTCACCCCCAGGCATGACGGCGGGCTTCGGGGGAGGCCCGCCCTGCGGGGGCCGCCCCCGCGCGCACCGCGGGCTCCCGGGGTCGTACTCGGCGGGTCGTCAACGGCGCCGCAGCTCAGGGCGGACATCTACCGGCTTTCGGCGCCCAGGGGAGCGGCACGGATTGGCACTCTATCCGCCTGTTCGGGGGGTGTGAGCCGTTTGGAGTCCGGCCTTCCCTCACATGGCGCAACGGCCGGACGCCCCGCCCCGGACCGGTCCGGGGCGATCAGGGAGCTGTCCGGACCGGTCCGGACTACCAGTCGCCGGAGGAGGACTTCGTCCGGTCCCCGCGGACCTTCTTCACGAGGAAGACCAGGCCGCCGACCAGGGCGACGAAGAGGAGCAGCTTGAAGGCGAGCGAGATCAGTGCGCCCAGGACGCTGGTGATGACGCCGCCGAAGACGAACAGCGCGAGCAGGGGAACCGCGACCCACTTCACCCACCAGGGCATTCCCTCGAATATCTTCCGGATCCCGTCCATGTCCTCGACCTCTTCCTCGGCTTTCCGTCCGTGACTTCCTGCTCCCGATGCTAGGAGCCGGCAGGCACCGTCCGGGGTCCCGCGAGCCCCCGGAGTCCCCTGATCCGCCCCTTAGGGGGATCAGGGGCACGACCCTCATCCGACGGGCCGCTCAGGCCTCCGGCGGGGAGAACACCACCATCACCCTGAGGTCTTCGGTGATGTGGTGGAACTTGTGCGGGACGCCTGCCGGCACGTAGACGACGCTGCCGCGGGCCACGGTCGTGGTCTCCTCCCCGACCGTGATGGAGCCCCGGCCGCTGACGACGAAGTACACCTCGTCCTGGCGGTGGGGCTGCTGCGGATCGGTCTGCCCGGCATCGAGCGCGTACAGCCCGACCGACATGTTCCGTTCGCGCAGGAACTGCAGATAGGCGCCGTCGTTGGCGGCCCGTTCGGCCTCGAGCTCGTCAAGCCGGAACGCTTTCATCGTCGTTGTGCCCCTTGTACTCGATCGTGCCCTCACATCCGCCGGTACGCGGATGTCCCACCGGGATCTTCTCTGCCACGATCAGACACATGACGAATTTCGTAGTCAAGACGCTCGCCAACGCGGCCGCCCTGGCCGTCGCCATCTGGCTGGTCTCCGGGATCACCCTGGACGACGGCAGCAGTACGGGCCGCCGGACGCTGACCCTGATCCTGGTCGCCCTGCTCTTCGGTCTGGTCAATCTGATCGTCAAGCCGGTGGTGAAGCTGCTCTCCCTGCCGCTGTTCATCCTCACCCTCGGCCTGTTCACCCTCGTCGTGAACGCCCTGATGCTGTTGCTGACCTCGTGGCTGGCCGACAAGTTCGACCTCTCCTTCCACGTGGACGGATTCTGGGCGGCGCTCGTCGGCGGCCTGATCATCTCCATCGTCTCCTGGGCCGTGAACCTGGTCCTTCCCGACAACGACTGAGCGCGGCCGCACATGTACCGCGTCTGCTTCGTCTGCACCGGCAACATCTGCCGCTCCCCCATGGCCGAGTCCGTCTTCCGCGCCCACGTGTCGGACGCCGGACTGGACGCCCTGGTCGAGGTGGACAGCGCCGGGACCGGTGGCTGGCACGAGGGCGACGGCGCCGACCCGCGCGCCGTCTCCGTCCTGGAGGCCGCGGGCTACGAGCAGGACCACCGGGCCCGGCGGTTCCGGTCCTCCTGGTTCGAGCGCCTGGACCTCGTCATCGCCCTCGACTCCGGGCACCTGCGGGACCTCCGGGCCCTCGCCCCCACCCTGCAGGACGCCGCGAAGGTGCGGCTGCTGCGGTCCTACGACCCGTCGGCCACGGCCGCGGAAGCCGACGTACCGGACCCCTACTACGGGTCGCTCGAAGGCTTCGAGGAGTGCCTGGAGCTGGTCGAGGCGGCGAGCCCCGGCCTGCTGCAGGCCGTACGCGAGGCAGTGAAGGAGTCCACCACGTGAACGACCACGCCCCCGGTACCGGCCACGGGCCCGAGACCGCACCCACCGCCCGCACGGGCGAAGGCACCCGTGCCGTCCGCGCCGGGCTCCCCGAACCCGTCAAGAACGAACCACCGCTGCCCGGACCGGTCTTCGCCGCGCACTTCCACCTCCCGGGCGACGTCGAGGGCCCGTACGCCTACGGCCGCGACACCAACCCGACCTGGACCCTCCTGGAGCGGGCGATCGGGGAGCTGGAGGCCCCCGGGCAGGACGTGGACACCGTCGTCTTCGCGTCCGGCATGGCGGCGATCTCCGCGGTGCTGCTCTCCCAGGCGCGCAGCGGCGACACCGTCGTCCTGCCCGACGACGGCTACCAGGCGCTGCCGCTGGTCCGCGAGCAGCTCGAGGCGTACGGGGTCCGCGTACGCACCGCCCCGACCGGCGACGACGCCCAGCTCACCCGGCTCGACGGAGCCCGGCTGCTGTGGATCGAGACCCCGTCCAACCCCGGGCTCGACGTGTGCGACGTACGCCGCCTGGTGGCCGCCGCGCACGAGGGCGGGACCCTCGTCGCGGTCGACAACACCCTCGCCACCCCGCTCGGGCAGCGCCCCCTGGAGCTCGGCGCGGACTTCTCCGTGGCGAGCGGCACCAAGGGCCTCACCGGCCACGGCGACCTGCTGCTCGGGTACGTCGTCTGCCGCGATCCCGCCCTGGCGGCGCAGGTCCGCAGGTGGCGCAAGATCGTCGGTGCGATCCCGGGGCCCATGGAGGCCTGGCTCGCCCACCGTTCGCTGGCCACGATCCAGCTGCGCGCCGAGCGCCAGTGGACCAACGCGCTCGCCGTCGCCGAGGCGCTCGCGGGCCGCCGGGAGGTCACCGGGCTGCGTTACCCGGGGCTGGCCACGGACCCCTCGCACAAGACGGCCTCCCGCCAGATGCGGGGATTCGGCTCGGTGGTCTCCTTCACCCTGCCCGACCGCGCCCACGCGGAGCGCTTCATGGCCGCCCTGCACCTGGTCGAGGACGCCACCAGCTTCGGCGGGGTGCGCTCCACCGCCGAGCGGCGCGGGCGCTGGGGCGGCGATGCCGTGCCCGAGGGGTTCATCCGTTTCTCCGCCGGGGCCGAGGACACCGAAGACCTCGTGGCGGACGTCCTGCACGCCCTCGACACGGCCGGCTGATCCGTCACCGGCGGCCGCCGGACAGTAGGGCAGGGGCGACCGCCGGACGTGTGGCAGGGGCGGTCCGAGCCTCCCCCCAGATGGCTCGGCCCGCCCCGGGTTCCGCGCGAAGAACCACGCCACAAGGCTAATTGACTCTGCGTCAGAGTCCAATCACGGTAACGACAGGGACCTATCGGTAAATTTATAGTGGTAGGCCCCCACCGAGAGGTGCCTCGATGGACCTGGCCCTGCTGCGCACCTTCGTCACGGTCCACCGGGCCGGCTCGTTCACACGTGCCGCCGCCCTGCTCGGGCTCTCCCAGCCCGCCGTGACCTCCCAGATCCGCACGCTGGAGCGGCAGTTGGGACGCCCCCTCTTCCACCGCCGGGCCCGCGGTGTCACCCCCACGGCCGTCGGGGACGAGCTGGCGCACAAGGCGGCGCCCCACCTCGACGCCCTGCTGCGGATCACCGAGGCCGAACGGGAGGACGCCGGCGCGCTGCGCTCGCTCCACATCGCCGGTCCGCCCGAGATCCTGAGCCTGCGCGTGCTCCCGGCCCTGGCACCGCTGGTGGGCCAGGGGCACACCCTGCGGGCGACCCTGCAGAGCGACTCCGGCACGGCCCTCGACGGGCTCGCCTCCGGCCACCACGACCTGGTCGTGACCACCGCCCGCCCCCGTAGCGGCCCGTTCACCGCCACTGCCCTGTGCGACGAGGAGCACGTCCTGGTCGCCGCGCCCTACTGGGCCGCCCTCGTGGACACCGAACGGCTGCGGGAGAGCGGCCCCACGGCCCTGGAGGGCATCCCGCTCGTGGAGGTCCACGAGACCCTGCCGCTCGTGACCCGGTACTGGTGCGCCGTCTTCGACACCCCGCCGGACGCGAGGTCCCAGGCCGCCACCGTGGTCGCACCCGATCTCCGGGCCGTGCTGGAGTGCGTCCTCGCCGGCGCGGGGATCGCCGTACTGCCCCGCTACCTGTGCCAGGACCTGCTCGCCGCCGGCCGTATCGTGGCGCTCGCCGAGCCGCCCGTACCGCCGCTGCGCACCTGGTTCCTCGTGCTGCGGACCGGCAGCCCCGCCCTCGCCCACCTCGCCCGGGCACGCGACCGGCTGCTGAGCGCCGCCGCGCACTGGTGAGCCCCCGCTTTCCGGGCCGTGTCGCGTTTCAGAAGCGGAGCGGTGGGCCACTCTTCTCCCATGACCGAACGTCCCGTGGTCAAACGCACCGCCCGCGCGATCCTGCTCGACGGTGACGACCTGATCCTCATCAAGCGCACCAAGCCCGGCGTCGACCCGTACTGGGTCACCCCCGGCGGGGGAGTGGAGTCCTCGGACGCCACCGTCGTCGACGCCCTCCACCGAGAGGTCCACGAAGAACTCGGTGCGAAGATCACCGATGTCGTGCCCTGCTTCGTCGACACCATCGAGCACATCGCCGACCAGGGGGTGACCGGCGTGAAGGTGCAGCACTTCTTCGTCTGCCGCCTCGAATCGATGGACACGAGCCTGCGGCACGGGCCCGAGGTCGACGAGCCCGCGGGCGAGTACGAGATCGTCCGGGTGCCCTTCAGCCGGGTGGGCATCGCCGCCGTCCATCTCGTCCCGCTCTCCCTGCGGCACTACCTCGACGGCAACATCGAAGGCGTGCGCGCCATGCACGCGCCCGACCTGGGCTGAGGACCGTCCGGGCGCGGGAGCGCGGGAACAGGGCCGGGCGGAGGGGAGTCCCGGCCTTTCGGCGCGGGCAGGCACCGGCGGGAAGGTTCGGGTCGGCTCGGCCCGGTACAGGGGCTCGGCACAGGAGGGGCCCGGCAGGGGAGGCCGGCTGCTCAGCCCGCGATCCCGGCCAGTTCCTCCACGGCGTCGTGCCGGATCCGCTCCCCGGGGATGCCGATGCGCAGCAGCTCGTCGACGCCGTTGCGGATCATCGCCGGCGGCCCCGAGACGAAGGCGTCGTACGAGCTCCACGGGCCGTGCTCACCGACCGCGTGCGGCAGCTGCCCGGCCAGCCCGTCTCCGACCACCGGCCGCACCGACAGCCAGGGATGGGACCGCTGGAGGCCCAGCAGGGTGTCCTTGTCGTACAGGCCGCTGTCACTGCGCGCGCCGAAGAAGACCTCGACCGGCCGCCGCTCGCCGTGCTCGGCCACGTCCTCGATCAGGGCCTTGATCGGTGCGATGCCGGTGCCACCGCCCAGGCAGAGCATCCCGTTGTCCGTCGTGTGGTCCACCACCATCGACCCGGCGGGCGGGCCCAGGCGCAGGACGTCCCCCGGCCGGGCGTGGCGCACGAGCGCGTTGGAGACCCATCCCGCGGGGACGGCCTTGACGTGGAAGGAGAGCAGGCCGTCGGCGCGGGGCGCCGAGGCGAAGGAGTAGTGCCGCCACACCCGGGGCCACCACGGGGTCTCCAGGCTCGTGTACTGGCCCGCCACGAAAGCGTACGGCTGGTCGGGGCGGACCGTGATCACCGCGATGTCCGGAGTGCGCAGTTCGTGGGAGACGACCTCGGCGTGCCACCAGGCGGGCGCCCTGGCCTCGTCCTGCGCCGCCGCGTCGATCATGATCTGGGAGATGGCGGTGTACGCGCGGACCCAGGCGGCCTGGGTCTCCGGTCCCCAGGTCTCGCGGGCGAACCGGGCGAGCGCGCCGACCAGGGCCTCGCCGACCGCCGGGTAGTGGGCGGCCATGGTGCCGTACTTCCGGTGTCCCGCACCCAGCCGGCAGAGGTACGGGGTGAGCACGTCCGGATCGTCGATGTGCTCGGCGGCGGTGAGCAATGCTTTCAGCAGCCTGTCGCGCTGGGTGTCCATGGCCACGGGGAACATGCCCCGTACCTCGGGGTGGCCGGTGAACACCAGGGCGTAGAAGTACGAGGTCACCTTGTCGGCGACGGGGGCGATCTCCGCGAGGGTCCGGCGGATGAGCACGGCGTCCGGTGAGGGCTCGGTCGCACCGGCCTCGGACGGTATCCGGCCCGCGTCGCGTCTGGCCGGTCTGGTGGGCGGAGCGTCCATGCGGTGCCTCGCTTCGAGCATCTCGTCGGTCTGCACACGCCACGGCCTGTGAATCCGTGGTTCCAGGATTCACAGCGTGCCAGCCGCCCCAGAGGACTGCGGGGAAACGGGGAAAATCCGCGACTCGAACCCACTTTCCTCCTAAGATGCCTCAACTCCCGGGCGCGCCTACCCCAGGAGCTGGTATGCCTCGCGCAGGTCCCGCCCTTCGTAGACATGGGTCGCCCGCTCCGCCAGGTAGGGGCGCGCGTTGACCGCCACCGAGACCGCGACCGCCTCGAAGAGATGCGCGTCGGTCGCCGAGTCCCCGTAGGCGACGCAGTCGTCCCTGGTCACACCGAACCGTTCGCGGAGGCGCTCGGCCACCGTGACCTTGCCCTGGGGGGTGAGGATCCCGGCAGCTTCCACGGGACGGGTGAAGGGCACCTCGGGGAAGACCGAGCCGTGGGCGGCATCGGCGCCCCACTCGAGGAGCAGTTCCACGAAGAAGGACGGCGACAGGGAGATCACCGCGCAGTAGTCCCCGCGCCGACGGATCTCCTGCCAGACGTCCCGGATGCCCGCGAGCCAGGGCGCTCCGTCGAACGCCGCCCGGACGTGTGCGGGGGTGAGGCCCGACCACAGCTGGTGAACGGCCACCGAGAACTGGTGCGGGCCGATCTCCTGAGCGAGGAAGGAACGCTCCAGTTCGGCGAGTTCGGCGCTCAGGCCGAGCTGTCGGGAGATCTCCGCCGGCGACGAGGAGCCGTACATCAGGGTTCCGTCGAGATCGAAGAGGTGCAGGAGGGGCATAGCCCTGGAGGTTAGTGGTTCGGTTTCACGTGAAACAGCGCGTTTCACGTGAAACACCGATCACGGCCCAGGGCCGGGGCCTGCATGTTTCACGTGAAACATCCAGCCCCTAATCCTCTGGACGACTCCCGCTCCATGATCCAGTCTGGGCCGGTGACACCACCACACATCACCGATCTGCCGATCCGAGCGCTGACCGTGGACGATCTCCACTACTGCGCCGACCTGTCCGAAGATCGTGGCTGGCTCCGCGAGGACCACAAGTGGGGGCTGCTGCTCGCCGCCGGGCACGGATACGGCGTCGACGCCCCGGACGGACGGGGGCTCGCCGCCGCCTGCGTCGTCACCCGCTACGGGAGCGCCTCCGCCGGTCCTGAGCTCGCGGCCATCGGGATGGTCCTCGTGGCCGACCGCTACGCGCGCCAGGGCCTGGGCCGTGCCCTGATGGCCCACGTGTGCGACGACGTCCTGAAGGGACTCCCGCTCACCCTGCACGCCACCCCCTTCGGCCGCCCGCTCTACGAGGAGCTCGGATTCGAGGTGACGGGCCGCGCGGAGATGCTGATGGGCGCCTTCCGGCCGGAGGACACCCCGGCCGATCACGGCGCCGTCCGGGTCCGGCCCGCCGTCGCGGAGGACATCCCGCGCATCCTGCACCTGGACGCCGAGGTCTTCGGCGCCGACCGGACGCACATGATCACTCGGCTGCCCGCTTTCGCCGACCGGCTGGTCGTCGCGGAGGATCCTTCCGGAGACGGCACGCTGACCGGCTACGCCGCGGCGTGGCCCAATATGCACACCCACGTCATCGGCCCGCTGATCGCCCACGACACCGAGACCGCCCGGGCGCTCGTCACCGCGCTCGCCCTGACGACCGACCGGCCGCTGCGCACCGATGTCGACGTGCGCCACGAGGAACTCCTGGCCTGGCTCAAGGACCGCGGGCTGGAATCCGTGGCTTTCAACGCCGTCATGACGCGCAGCATCCCCGCCCTTCCCGGTGACTGGACACGGCGGTGGGCGCCCCTGACCGTGGCCGCGGGCTGAGAGAGGAACCCCTTCGTGACCGACACCACCGAGCTGACGATCCGGCCGGCCACCGAGGCCGACGTGCCCGCCATCGTCGCCCTGCTGGCCGACGACCCGCTGGGCGCCACCCGTGAGTCCCCGGACGACCTCACCCCCTACCTCGCGGCCCTCCGGCGCCTCGCCGCCGACCCGAACCAGCATCTGGTCGTGGCCGTCCGGGCCGGCCGGGTCGTGGGCACCCTCCAGCTGACGATCATTCCGGGACTCTCCCGCAAGGCGGCCACCCGCTCCGTGATCGAGGGGGTCCGTGTCCACGCGGACGAGCGTGGCAGCGGCCTGGGGACCCGGTTCGTCGAGTGGGCGGTCGAGAAGTCCCGCAGCGAGGACTGCTCGCTCGTCCAGCTGACCTCGGACGTGACACGGACGGACGCCCATCGCTTCTACGAGCGGCTCGGTTTCACCGCCTCACACGTCGGATTCAAACTCCAGCTCTGACCCGTCGTACAGAAGCCGGGCCGTACCGTCACGGCCCGGCCTACGATCGGCAGATGAGCCTCAGCCCGCCCCTCATCACCACCGCAGAGCGCCGCAACCGGCTCGGCCGACGCCACCGGCTGGCTCCTTCGGCCCGCGCGGGAACGGTCGCGGAGGCGGCCGACTCGGTCGTCGCCCTGCACGCCACCGATGCCGCGACCGTCTTCCTCTCCGCGCGCGCCCGGCTCACCGACTGCGGGCCCGAGGCGGTCGAGCGGGCGCTCTACGAGGACGTCGGCGTCGTACGGCTGCTCAGCATGCGCAACACCCTCTTCGCGGTCTCGGCCGAACTCGCCCCGTACGTGGACGCGTCGACCGCACGCGGAATCGCGCTGAAGGAGCGGCGCACCTTTCTCAAGCACCTGGACGAGGACGGACAGGGACTGGACGCCGCGTGGCTGGAGCGGGCGGAAACCTCCGCCCTCGCCGTCCTGGACGCGCAAGGACCGCTCACCGGGAGCCAGTTGTCCGCCGCCGTGCCGGACCTGCGCCGGAAGATCACCATCGGTCGGGGCAAGAAGTACGAGACACACACGGGTGTGGCCACCCGGGTGATCCGCCTCCTGGCGGCCGACGGCAGGATCCGGCGGGACCGTCCGCGCGGGTCGTGGACCTCCAGCCAGTTCCGCTGGGTCCACACGGCGCCCTGGCCGGCCGTTCCCGCCGCCGAGGCCCGTGCGGAGATCGCCCGCCGCTGGCTGCACGCGTACGGGCCGGCCACCGAGGCCGACCTCGCCTGGTGGACCGGCTGGACCCGCACGGACGTCCGCAAGGCCGTCGCGGCGGCCGGCGCCGAGGAGGTCCGGCTGGAGGACGGCGGCGCCGCTCTCGTCGCCCCGGGGGATGCCGCGCCGGAACCGACGCCGGAGCCCTGGGCCGCCCTGCTGCCCGCCCTGGACCCCGCGGGCATGGGCTGGGCCGACCGCGGCTTCCACCTGGACCCCGCGCACCGGCCCGCGCTCTTCGACTACGCGGGGAACATCGGCCCCACCGTGTGGTGGAACGGCGAGATCGTCGGCGGCTGGGCCCAGCGACCGGACGGCGAGATCGTGTGGCGGCTGCTGGCGGACTCCGGCCGCGCCGCCGAGGAGGCGGTCGCGGCCGAGGCCTCCCGGCTGGCCGCGTGGGTGGGCGACACCCGGATCACGCCGCGCTTCCGCACTCCTCTGGAGCGCGAGCTCGTCGCCTGAGCCGGTGGTCCCGGGCCGGGGGTCCGGGACCGTCGCCCCGCCGGTCAGCCGATGCCGCGCCAGCCCTGGGGGTCCACCCCGCCGGGCACCGGTGCCTGGGCGTCGTACGGCTCCCGCGTGAACACGAAGGACGCCAGGTCCAGGTGGCTCACCGAGCCGTCCTCACGGCGCACGGCCCGCAGGGTCTCGCCCGTGTAGTAGCCGGAGAGCCCGGTCCAGCTGCCGTCGGGCTCGGCACGGAAACGCGCCGTGCGTCCCATCGCGGCGACGGGGGCCAGTTCCAGCGACCCGTCCGCGATCAGCCGGACCACGTGGGCCGTAGTCCCCCAGTACCAGGGCCCGCACAGCTCCAGCGGCACCCGGTCGGCCTCCGCGAACGGCCGCCACGGCTGCGGGAACCGGGGCTCGGCATCCGCCACGATCGCGACGAGGTCGACGGCCACCGCCGAGGCCGGCAGCCCGGAGGTGCAGTTCGCCAGCACGACGGCCGCCAGGTCGTCCGCCTCGCTCAGCCACAGCCCCGCAACGAACCCCGGCAGCGAGCCGCTGTGCCCCACGAGCCGACGTTCGCCGTGGGCCGTCAGCTGCAGGCCCAGGGCGTAACCGAGGTCGGCGAAACCCGGCTCGGGCGGTGCGGCCGGCCGCCGCATCTCCCGGACCGACTCCGCGCTCAGCACCCGGTCGTCGCCGCGCAGCAGGAAGTCCGCGAAGCGGGCCAGGTCCCTGGTCGTGGACCACAGTTGGCCGGCGGGGGCCATGAGCCCCAGGTCCTCCAGGGGCTCGGGCATCATCACGTCCGCCCAGGGGTGCACCGCCCAGCCCCCGGCGTGGGGGGCCCGGGGCGAACCGCTCGTCCGGCCCAGACCCAGCGGCTCCAGCACCTCGGCCCGTAGGACCTCCTCCCAGGGCTTCCCGCGCAGCGCCTCCACCAGTGAACCCAGCAGGGTGTAGCCGGGGTTGGAGTAGTGGTGCCTGCTGCCCGGAGTGAGCTTGAAGGGCTCGTCACCCAGCACGTCGGCGAGTTCGGGACGCAGCGCACCGGGGGTCCGCTCCCACCAGGGTCCGGGGGTCTCCGCGGCCAGCCCGCCGGTGTGGGAGAGCAGCTGGGCGACGGTCACCCGGCCCGCGCCGGTCCCCGGGAGGTGGTCCTCCAGCGGGTCGTCGAGGCGCAGCAGCCCCTCGTCCCGCAGCCGCATCACCAGAACCGCGGTGAACGTCTTGCTGATCGACCCGATCCGGTACTGCACGTCCCCGTCCGGGCCGTGGCCTTCGACGGACGTCCGGGAGCCCTCCCAGACCACCTCGCCCCCGCGCAGCACGGCGGCCACCACCGACGGGGCGCGCCCCGCACTCTGCGCGACGGCGAGCCGGTGCCGGAGGGCACGCCGGGTCGCGGGAAGAAGTTCGAGGTCCTCGGCACGCTCGTCCATGGTGCTGTGGGTTCTCCAGTTGTCTGTGCTCTGCCGGCCGCCCGGACCTTACGTGTTGGCCATGTCCACGAACCGCGAGTAGTGGCCCTGGAAGGCGACGGTGATGGTGGCCGTGGGGCCGTTTCGGTGCTTGGCGACGATCAGGTCGGCCTCGCCGGCGCGCGGGGACTCCTTCTCGTAGGCGTCCTCGCGGTGCAGCAGGATCACCATGTCGGCGTCCTGCTCGATGGAGCCGGACTCACGCAGGTCGGAGACCATCGGCTTCTTGTCGGTGCGCTGTTCGGGACCACGGTTCAGCTGGGAGAGCGCGATCACGGGGACCTCGAGCTCCTTCGCCAGCAGCTTGAGGTTTCGGGACATGTCCGAGACCTCCTGCTGGCGGCTCTCGGGACGGCGCGAACCGCCCGACTGCATCAGCTGGAGGTAGTCGATGACCACCAGCGAGAGGTCGTTGCGCTGCTTGAGCCGGCGGCACTTCGCGCGGATCTCCATCATCGACAGGTTGGGGGAGTCGTCGATGTAGAGGGGGGCGGCGGACACGTCCGGCATCCGGCGCGCGAGCCGGGTCCAGTCGTCGTCGGTCATCGTGCCGGAGCGCATGTGATGCAGCGCCACCCGGGCCTCCGCCGAGAGCAGGCGCATCGCGATCTCGTTGCGCCCCATTTCGAGGGAGAAGATCACACTCGGCAGGTTGCTCTTGATGGAGCAGGCGCGGGCGAAGTCCAGCGCGAGTGTGGACTTGCCCATCGCGGGACGGGCGGCGATGACGATCATCTGGCCGGGGTGCAGGCCGTTGGTCAGCGAGTCGAGGTCGGTGAAGCCCGTCGGGACGCCGGACATCTGTCCGCTGCGCGAACCGATCGCCTCGATCTCGTCGAGCGCACCCTCCATGATGTCGCCGAGCGGCAGGTAGTCCTCGGAGGTCCGCTGCTCGGTGACGGCGTAGATCTCGGCCTGGGCGCTGTTGACGATCTCGTCGACGTCGCCGTCGGCGGCGTATCCCATCTGCGTGATCTTCGTGCCGGCGGCGACGAGGCGGCGCAGCACGGCCCGCTCGTGGACGATCTCCGCGTAGTACTCGGCGTTCGCGGCGGTGGGCACGGACTGCACCAGGGTGTGCAGGTACGAGGCCCCGCCGACCTTCCCGATCTCCCCGCGCCGGGTGAGCTCGGCGCCCACCGTGATCGGGTCGGCCGGCTCCCCCTTGGCGTACAGGTCGAGGATGGCCTGGTAGATCGTCTCGTGCGAGGGACGGTAGAAGTCGTGTCCCTTGATGACCTCGACGACGTCGGCGATGGCGTCCTTCGAGAGCAGCATGCCGCCGAGGACCGACTGCTCGGCGTCGAGATCCTGCGGGGGAACGCGCTCGAAGCCTCCCTCGGCGCCCTCCCAGGAGCCGCCTTCACGGCCGCGGTCGCGCTGGTCGTCCCCGCCGCGGCCGCGGCCCTCGCCGTTGCGGCGCGGACGGGCGGGCAGACGGTCGCTCGGACCGCTGTCGGCCCAGGGGTCGTCCATGGGCTCGGGCATGCTCACCGGGCCGCCTCCTCCCGTCCGCAACGCGGACCTCGCCGTGTCACTCTTTCTACGACACGGCTCTGACATATGGGGCACCCGAATCGGCTCACGGCGAGTCGGGCAACGCACCACGGTAGGGCCGCGGGCGGCGTCAGCCAATCTTGTTATCCACAGGGTCTGTGGATGAGATGTGGATGACGGCGCCAATGCTGTGGGTAAGTCCCCGGAAGCTGTGCACGGACCGGGGGACGACGCTGTGGACAAAATCACCCGCGCCACCCCGTCACCCCATCTGACCTGCGACTTCACCATTCAGGACCGAGGGGGAAGAAATTTCTTCACCCGGGTTCCGAGATCGCCTCCAACGAGGTGGGAAGAACGCGCAAGTCAGCGCGACGGTAAGGATTCAAACACGGTTGCATCTCTTACCTGTGGAAGATTAGATTGAGCACATGACACAGGCTCTCGCAGCACCCCCCGCGGGGCCGAGACGGCACGACCGGGAGATCTTCGCCCTCGCCGTCCCCGCCTTCGCTGCCCTCGTGGCCGAGCCCCTCTTCGTCATGGCCGACAGCGCCATCGTGGGGCACCTCGGGACCCCGCAGCTGGCCGGACTCGGCATCGCCGCCGCCCTGCTCACCACCGCCGTGAGCGTCTTCGTCTTCCTCGCCTACGCGACGACCGCCGCCGTGGCCCGCCGGGTCGGTGCGGGCGACCTGCCGGCCGCCATCCGCCAGGGCATGGACGGCATCTGGCTGGCGCTCCTGCTGGGCGCGGGCGTGGTCGCGGTGGTGCTGCCGGCCGCGCCGTGGCTGGTCTCCCTGTTCGGCGCCTCCGACGCCGTGGTCTCGCACGCGATCACCTACCTGCGGATCTCGACGCTCGGCATCCCCGCCATGCTCGTGGTCCTGGCCGCCACCGGTGTCATCCGCGGCCTCCAGGACACCCGTACCCCGCTCTACGTGGCCATCGGGGGGTTCACCCTCAACGGCGCGCTGAACGTCGCCCTCGTCTACGGCGCGGGCTTCGGCATCGCCGGCTCTGCCTGGGGCACGGTCATCGCCCAGTGCGCCATGGCGGCCGCCTATCTCTTCGTCGTCATCCGGGGGGCCCGGCGCCACGGCGCCTCCCTCCGTCCGGACGCGGCCGGCATCCGGGCCTGTGCCCAGGCCGGCGCACCCCTGCTGGTCCGCACCCTGTCCTTGCGGGCCATCCTGATGATCGCGACCGCCGTCGCGGCCCGGCTCGGCGACGCCGATATCGCCGCCCACCAGATCCTGCTCTCCCTGTGGAGCCTGCTGGCCTTCGCCCTGGACGCCATCGCGATCGCCGGGCAGGCGATCATCGGCCGCTACCTCGGGTCGGGCGACACCGACGGGGCCAAGGCCGTCTGCCGCCGCATGGTCCAGTGGGGGATCGTCACCGGCCTCGTCCTCGGTCTGCTCGTGGTCCTGGCCCGCCCCGTCTTCATCCCGTTGTTCACCAGCGATCCGGCGGTCGAGGACGCCCTGCTGCCCGCCCTGCTCGTCGTGGCGCTCTCCCAGCCCGTCTCGGGAATCGTCTTCGTGCTGGACGGGGTCCTCATGGGAGCGGGCGACGGCCCCTACCTCGCGCGGGCGATGATCGTGACGCTCGCCGCCTTCACCCCGGCCGCCCTGCTCGTCCCCGCCATGGGCGGAGGCCTGACGGCCCTGTGGTGGGCCATGACGCTGATGATGCTGGTCCGGATGGTCACCCTCCAGCTGCGCGCCCGGTCGGGCCGGTGGGCCGTCACGGGAGCCACCCGCTAGCCGTTTCACGTGAAACACCCCGCGGCTCAGGAAAGACCCCACGTATCTGGGCCGCGTTTCACGTGAAACAGCCCCCGGGAACGACGAAGGGCCGCACCCCGGAGGGTGCGGCCCTTCGCAGTGCAGCCCTTAGGCGGCGACGACCTCGATGCCCACGTTCGCGGCCACGTCGGAGTGCAGACGCACGGAGACCTGGTACGAACCGAGGGTCTTGATCGGCGAGCCCAGCTCGACGCGACGCTTGTCGACCTTCGGGCCACCCGAAGCCTCGATCGCCGTGGCGATGTCGGCCGGGGTCACGGAACCGAAGAGACGACCGGCGTCACCCGCGCGGGTGGCCAGACGGACCTTCACGCCCTCGAGCTTGGCCTTGACCTCATTGGCCTGCTCGATGGTCGCGATCTCGTGGATCTTGCGGGCGCGGCGGATCTGCGCCACGTCCTTCTCGCCGCCCTTGGTCCAGCGGATCGCGAAACCACGCGGGACCAGGTAGTTGCGAGCGTAGCCGTCCTTGACGTCGACGACATCGCCGGCGGCACCGAGGCCAGAGACCTCGTGGGTCAGGATGATCTTCATTGGTCGGTCACCCTTTCCTTATCGCGCGGTGGACGTGTAGGGCAGCAGCGCCATCTCACGGCTGTTCTTCACGGCCGTGGCGACGTCACGCTGGTGCTGCGTGCAGTTGCCGGTGACGCGGCGGGCACGGATCTTGCCGCGGTCGGAAATGAACTTCCGCAGCATGTTCGTGTCCTTGTAGTCCACGTACGCGGTCTTGTCCTTGCAGAACGCGCAGACCTTCTTCTTAGGCTTGCGCACAGGCGGCTTCGCCATTGTGTCTCTCCTGTGTGATCAAGAAGTTTGGATGGAGCTGCCCTAGAAGGGCGGCTCGTCCGAGTAGCCACCGCCGGAGCCGCCGGAGCTTCCGCCCCAGCCGCCCCCGCCGCCGCCCTGCTGCTGGCCGCCGGCCGGTGCGCTGGACGCCCACGGGTCGTCGGAGGGAGCTCCGCCGCCCTGCTGGCCGCCGCCGGAGCTTCCGCCCCAGCCACCGCCGCCGCCCTGCTGCTGACCGCCGCCGCCGTACCCGCCCTGGCCACCGCGACCGGTGGTCTTGGCGACCTTGGCCGTGGCGTTCTTCAGGCTGGGGCCGACTTCCTCGACGTCCAGCTCGTAGACCGTGCGCTTGACACCCTCACGGTCCTCGTACGACCGCTGCCTCAGCCGGCCCTGCACGATGACGCGCATGCCCCGCTGAAGGGACTCGGCGACGTTCTCCGCCGCCTGCCGCCACACCGAGCAGGTCAGGAACAGGCTCTCGCCGTCCTTCCACTCGTTGGTCTGACGGTCGAAGGTGCGGGGGGTGGACGCGACACGGAACTTCGCGACCGCCGCACCCGAGGGGGTGAAACGCAGCTCGGGGTCGTCGACGAGATTGCCGACGACCGTGATGACGGTCTCGCCTGCCATGGATGAACCTCTCGGCGGGGATTGCTGCTGGGCTGCTGTGCTACTCGATCCCGATTACCGCTGAACCGGAGTTCAGTGGGTCTCGGGGCGAAGGACCTTGGTCCGGAGAACCGACTCGTTCAGGTTCATCTGTCGGTCAAGCTCCTTGACGACCGCGGGCTCGGCCTGCAGGTCGATGACCGAGTAGATGCCCTCGGGCTTCTTCTTGATCTCGTAAGCGAGACGACGACGGCCCCAGGTGTCGACCTTCTCGACCTTTCCGTTGCCCTCACGGACGACGGAGAGGAAGTTCTCGATCAGCGGGGAGACAGCGCGCTCCTCGAGATCGGGGTCGAGGATGACCATCACTTCGTAGTGACGCATGTGGAACCCACCTCCTTTGGACTCAGCGGCCACGGTCGTTCCGTGGCAGGAGGGTCGTGATGCGTGAGCACGGTGTCAGCAGAGCAGACACCGCGCAGCTGTACAGACTACCTGCTCGACTCCTTCCGGTTGAAATCCGACGGGAGGGGGACACAATCTGTATCCATCGGGTGTGCTCGGTGTGCTAAGTCCCCGGCTCCGTCGGAGGCGGCCCCGCAGCACCGCTCCGCTTCACCCAGGAGGTGCCTTCCGATGGCACAGGCAAAGGCATTGCGGTCCCAGGCCTCGATCTCTCTCCTCGCGACCGACGGCAAGCCCCATCCGCTGCAGGACGCCCTGATGGTGGCCACCGTCGTCCTCGGCGCCGTGGCGTTCGTCACGGCTTTCTTCCACAACCTCCACCTGCTCACCTCGTGGGCGGGGCTGATCGGGATCCTCACCGGCGCGTACGGACAGTTCATCTCCGTCACGACACGCGAGCGCTTCGCGCTGATCATCGGCCTTGGCGCGTCTGCCATCGGCTTCTACCTCGGCATGGCGCACGGCGGCCTCTTCGGCGGCTGGGCGGGCTGACCGGGGCACCTCCGCGACAGGGCGCCGGTCCCGCACCGGCCCGGGCCCACGGCCCGTCCCCCAGAAGGGTGGCGCCCTTGTCGCAGTAGGCTTCGCGCCATAGCCAGCGAAGCCGCCGGAGGAGACGCCCCGCATGAGCCTGTCCCTGAGGACCATCAGCCGAGAGCAGCATCTGGGTTACCTCCAGAGCCTGCCCTCGGCGAGCCACTGCCAGGTCCCGGCGTGGGCCGACGTGAAGAACGAGTGGCGCTCCGAGAACCTCGGATGGTTCAACGAGTCCGACGAACTGGTCGGCGCGGCCCTCGTGCTGTACCGGCAGCTGCCCAAGGTGAAGCGGTACCTCGCGTACCTCCCCGAGGGCCCGGTCATCAACTGGTACGCCCCCAACCTCGAGGAATGGCTCCAGCCGATGCTGGCCCACCTCAAGCAGCAGGGTGCCTTCACCGTGAAGATGGGTCCGCCCGTCGTCATCCGGCGCTGGAACTCGGCCGCCATCAAGGCCGGCATCCAGGACCCCAACGTCAAGCGCCTGCGCGACGTGGAGGCCTCGGTCATCGAGCCCCGCGCGTTCGAGGTGTCCGACAAGCTGCGCCGCATGGGCTGGCAGCAGGCCGAGGACGGCGGCGCCGGCTTCGGCGACGTGCAGCCCCGCTACGTCTTCCAGGTGCCGCTGGCCAACCGTTCGCTCGACGACGTCCTCAAGGGCTTCAACCAGCTGTGGCGCCGCAACATCAAGAAGGCCGAGAAGGCCGGCGTCGAGGTCGTCCAGGGCGGCTACGAGGACCTGCCGACCTGGCAGCACCTGTACGAGATCACGGCAGAGCGCGACAAGTTCCGCCCGCGCCCCCTCAGCTACTTCCAGCGCCAGTGGACGGCCCTCAACGCCGAGGACCCGAACCGGATGCGCCTCTACATCGCCACGCACGAGGGCGAACCGCTGGCGGCGGCCACGATGCTCACCGTCGGCCAGCACGTCTGGTACTCCTACGGCGCCTCCGCCAACCACAAGCGCGAGGTGCGTCCCTCGAACGCGATGCAGTGGCGGATGCTGCGCGACGCCTACGCGCTGGGCGCCGGCGTCTACGACCTCCGCGGAATCTCTGACACGCTGGACGAGAACGATCACCTGTTCGGTCTGATCCAGTTCAAGGTCGGCACGGGCGGCGAAGCCGTGGAGTACGTCGGCGAGTGGGACTTCCCGCTCAACAAGATGCTGCACAAGGCGCTCGACATCTACATGTCGCGTCGCTGACCCACCGATCACCCCGCACCCCCACACAGCCCCGCTGCACCACGCAGCTCCACAGGAGAGGTTCCGGACGGGCATGGCGCTCACGCTCTACGTCGACTCCGCGCGCTGGCGTGCGCACCAGAAGCAGGTTCAGGACCAGTTCCCCGGGATGATCCCGGTCTGCAAGGGCAACGGCTACGGCTTCGGGCACGAGCGGCTGTGCGAGGAGGCGACCCGCATGGGCGCCGACGTGCTCGCCGTCGGGACGACGTACGAGGCCGCGCGCATCAAGGACTGGTTCAGCGGCGACCTGCTCGTCCTCACCCCGTTCCGCCGGGGCGAGGAGCCGGTCCCGCTGCCGGACCGGGTGATCCGCTCGGTGTCCTCGCTGGAGGGTGTCCGCAGCCTGGTCGGCGCGCGCGTGGTCATCGAGTGCATGAGCTCGATGCGCCGCCACGGGATCTCCGAGCAGGACCTCGGCCAGTTGCAGGGGGCGATCGAGGACGTCCGGCTGGAGGGCTTCGCCCTGCACCTGCCGCTGGACCGCCCCGACGGCTCGGACGCCGTCGAGGAGGTCATCGGCTGGATGGACCGGCTGCGCGCGGCCCGGCTGCCGCTGCACACCATGTTCGTCAGCCACCTGCGCGCCGAGGAGCTGACCCGGCTCCAGCAGCAGTTCCCGCAGACCCGGTTTCGGGCCCGCATCGGCACCCGGCTGTGGCTGGGCGACCACGAGGCGACCGAGTACCGCGGCTCGGTGCTCGACGTCACCCGCGTGGCCAAGGGCGACCGGTTCGGCTACCGCCAGCAGAAGGCCGCGTCCGACGGCTGGCTGGTCGTGGTCGCGGGCGGTACCTCCCACGGTGTGGGCCTGGAGGCTCCCAAGGCGCTCCACGGCGTGATGCCGCGGGCCAAGGGCGTCGCCCGGGCCGGCCTGGCCACGGTCAACCGGAACCTTTCTCCGTTCGTGTGGGCGGGCAAGCAGCGCTGGTTCGCGGAGCCGCCCCACATGCAGGTGTCGATCCTGTTCGTGCCCTCGGACGCGACCGAGCCGAAGGTGGGCGACGAGCTCGTGGCGCACCTGCGGCACACCACCACCCAGTTCGACCGGCTGCTGGACTCCTGACCCGGAGCGGTCAGTCCCGGGGCCCGGTGCCCCAGTCGACCCGCTGTCCTTCCGAGGGCGCCGCTTCCCGCGGCGCCCTCGCCGCGTCCGACAGCACGAACACGTCCTCGGCCCCGTCCAGGACGCCTCCGGAGGGGTCGTCCGAGCCGTCCCGGCGGACGACGTCGTGCTCGGGCAGCAGCACGTCCCGCACGACGACGGCGCAGAGGTACAGGGTGGTCAGCAGGTGGGCGGCGATCGCCACCTGGTAGCCCTCCACGGGCAGGCCCTGGTGCTTGTCGCCGCTGTTGATGTAGGCGAGGTAGAACCAGATCCCGAGGAAGTAGACGACCTCGCCGGCCTGCCAGATCAGGAAGTCCCGCCAGCGCGGCCGGGCGAGCGCGGCGAGCGGGATCAGCCACAGCACGTACTGCGGCGAGTAGACCTTGTTGCACAGGATGAAGGCGGCGACGACCAGGAAGGCCAGCTGGGCGAAGCGGGGGCGCCGGGGGGCCGTCAGGGCCAGCAGGCCGATGGCCCCGCACAGCAGCAGCGTCAGGCCGGTCGCGTAGGTGTTGGCGTCGTGCAGCGGATTGCCGGAGCGCTGGGAGATCAGCAGCCAGACGGAGCCGAAGTCGATCGGCCGCTCCTGGCTGAAGGTGTAGAACTTCGACCAGCCCTCCCAGGCCAGGACCATGACCGGCAGGTTCGCCACGAGCCAGGCACCGGCGGCGCCCAGGACCGCACCGCCGAAGGCCCGCCACTTCCCGGCCCGCCAGCAGAGCACGAACAGGACCCCGAGCAGTAGCACCGGGTAGAGCTTCGCGGCGGTGGCGAGGCCGATGAGGACGCCGAACAGGACGGTCCGGCCGCGGGACCACATGAGCATTCCGGCGGCCGTCAGGGCGATCGCCAGCAGGTCCCAGTTGATCGTCGCCGTCAGGGCGAAGGCCGGGGCGAGGGCGAAGAGCAGGGCGTCCCAGGGACGGCGGCGGTGGGTGCGCGCGACGCACACGGCGATCACCGCGGCGCAGGCCATCAGCATGCCGGCGTTGACCATCCAGTACATCTGCTCGCGGTGCTGCATGGTGCCGCTGCCCGGTGTGAGCCAGGAGGCGATCTCCATGAAGAGCCCGGTGAGCACCGGGTACTCCAGGTACTCCATGTCGCCGGGGATCCGGTCGAAGTAGGGCGTCAGGTTGTCGGCGAAGCCGCGTACGGCGTACAGGTGCGGGATGTCGGAGTAGCAGGCGTGGGTGTACTGGGAGGTCGCACCCTGGAACCACGCCCACTCGTAGCAGGGCAGCTTCTGCACCATGCCGAGCGCGAACATGCCGATGGCGACGAGGGCCACGACACGGACCGGCCCGAGCCAGTGGCCGCCGAGCCGGGCGTAGCGGCCGAGCGGGCCGCCGATGAGCTCACTGCCCGCTGCGGCGACCTCGTCCTGCTGGGTGGGCAGTACGGGGCGGTCCTCGTGCACCTTCGTCATGGGGGTCATCCTGCCGTACGGGGCCCGGCACGCGGGAAGGCCGCCGCACGACGTGTGCGACGGCCTTCCTCGGTTCAGCGGGCCAGGGGGCGGGTCACTCGCTGTCGGAACCGGTGAACCCTCCGGTGATCCCTCCGGGGCGGCCCGGACGGCCGGTGCCGGACGGGGACGGCGAGGGGCTGGATCCGCCGGTCGTGCCGGTGATGGTGCCCGAGTTCGCGCCTCCGTCGTTGCCGCCGTTGGTGTTCCCGCGCACGGTCTCCGGGTCGCAGTAGAGCTCCCACGGCTTGCAGGACGGCTTGCCGCCCCGCGAGGGGCTCGGCGACGGCGGAGGGGTGGTCGGCGGGAGCGTCGACGGGGACGGGGACGGGGAGGCGGGCGCCGCGGGGCTGGGGGAGGGGGCGCCGGCGCCGTCGGCGACGACTCCGAGGTCCTCCGGCACCGGGAACTTCGAGACCGGGACGTCCTTGAGCGCCTCGCGCATGTACTCGGTCCAGATCTCCGCCGGGATGTCACCACCGTGGATGGACGGGATGCCGCCCACGCCCTTCATGGAGATCAGCTTCTTGTCCGCCGAGTTGGGGTCGGTGCGGAAGAGACCCACGGCGGTGGACAGCTCGGGGGTGTAGCCGACGTACCACGCCGACTTGTTCTCGTCCGTGGTGCCGGTCTTGCCGGCGGCCGGCCGGCCCAGCTTCTTGACCTTGGTCGCGGTGCCGTTCTGAACGACGTTCTGCAGGACCTTGGTGATGTTGTCCGCGACGGCGTTGTCCATCGCCCGCTGCTCCTTGGGCTGCTCGAAGCCGGGCAGCTTGTCCCCGTCCTTGGCGACCTGGGTCACCGAGAAGGGCTCGCGGTGCGTGCCGGAGGCGGCGAAGGTCGCGTAGGAGTCGGCCATGCGGATGGCGCTGGGGGTGGAGGTGCCGAGGGCGAAGGAGGCGTCGTTGTTCGGGTTCAGGGACTCCTCCAGCAGGCCCGTGGACTTGGCCACGGTGCGCACCTTGTCGTGGCCCACGTCGAAGACGAGCTGGGCGAACGGCACGTTGATGGACTTCTCCATCGCCTCGTTGAGGGTCACGTACCCGAAGGGGGTGGGGCTCTCGTTCTTCTGCTGGAACGGCTTGCCCGAGGCGTCGCGCAGCGGCTTGCCGTCCCGGTTGTTGATCACGGTGAGGTCGTTCGCCATGTACTTGCTGTCGACCGAGATGCCCTTGCCGTTGGAGTTCTGCGTGCCGTACTCCATCGCCGCCGCCAGGACGTAGGGCTTCCAGGTCGAGCCGACCGGGACTCCGCTGGTGTTGGCGTTGTTGCTGAAGTACTTCTTGTCCCAGCCCGGGCCGCCGTACAGGGCGACGAGCGCGCCGGTCTTGACGTCCACGGAGGCCGCGCCGAACTGGACGAAGGTGTCGGTGTCGGGGCGCTTCTTCTCGTCGAGGAACCCGTCGCGGGTGTCCTCGACCGCCTTGGCCAGCGCGTCCACCCGGGGCTTCTGGAACGTGGTCCTGATCTGGTAGCCGCCGAGCGCCATCTGCTCGACGGTGATGCCCGCGGTCTTCATCACGTACGCCTTGGCCGTGTCGACCAGGTAGCCGATCTGGCCCGTCATACCGCGGGCCTGCGCCGACTCGACCCGCTGCGGGAAGTCGGTGTCCTTGTACTTCGCCCGCTCGGCCTCGGTCATGCGGCCGACCTCGACCTGGCGGTCCAGGACCCAGGCCCAGCGCTCCTTGGCCCGCTTCTCGTTCAGCTCGGGGGTGGCCGCGGCGCCGATGCCGCCGTCCGGGTTGTAGAGGTTGGGGCCCTTGAGCACGGCCGCCAGGAAGGCGCATTCGGAGGGGTTCAGGTCCTGGCTGTCCTTGCCGAAGTAGGCACGGGCGGCGGCCTGGATCCCGTAGGCGTCACGGCCGTAGTAGGCGGTGTTGAGGTAGCCCGCGAGGACGGTGTCCTTCTCCTCGGAGACGCCCAGCCTTATCGCGATGAAGAGCTCGGTGGCCTTCCGCTTCAGGGTCTGGTCGGAGTCGAGGTAGGTGTTCTTCACGTACTGCTGGGTGATGGTCGAGCCGCCCTGGGTGGAGCCGCCCGTCGCCATATTCCACACGGCGCGGGCGATGCCCATCGGGTCCACGCCCTTGTCGGTCTCGAAGGACTCGTTCTCCGCCGCGATGACGGCGTCCCTCATCGACCGCGGGATGTTGGAGATGGGCACGATCTGCCGGTTCATCGAACCGCCCGTGGCCACCATCTGCGAGCCGTCGGCCCAGTAGAAGACGTTGTTCTGGGCCTGCGCCGCTTTGTTCGGGTCCGGCGTGCCCACCATGGCGATGCCGATGCCGGCGCCCGCGATGATCACCGCGAAGAAGCCGAGCGCCGTGCCGGCGACGAACTTCCAGGACGGTACGAAGCGCTGCCAGCCGTCCTTGTCGGACCGCGGGTAGTTGATGAGCCGCTTGTCCGGGCGGCCGGTCCCCCTGCCACGGCCCGGTGCGCCCCGCTGGGCGGCCCGGCGGGCATCGGCTCGGCTTCCGTGGCCGGGCTGCGGTGTGTAGGGGCCGCTGTGGGACGCGGTGGGGACGTCACGTCCGGCCGGCGCGCCCCGGTGGGGGCGCTGCTGGGCGGCGCGGCGGGCCGATGCCCGCCCGCCGTCCTGGGGCTGCGGCGGTTTGCGGCGATGCTCGCTCATCGAACGACTACTCCTCGGGCAGGCGAGTGGCCTGGAAGCGGCAAATGAATTCCGGTTCCCCCCGGTGTCATGGCGCACAGACTACGCACGCTCAAAACCCGCCCAGTGCCGAAGTTCACCCCAAATCAGGCAACCTGCCTGGTGCGAATCGGTGATGTGACGCCGGTCACCACGTCTCCCCTTGTCGATGATGACCACCCGTTCTATCGTCTGGATGTATCGAGTCGATACATCAGCTCGGCATAAAGACCCAGGGGCGGAGGCGAGGCAGGCGATGAGCAGACGCTCGGGCATCCTCGAGTTCGCCGTCCTCGGCCTGCTCCGGGAATCCCCCATGCACGGCTACGAGCTGCGCAAGCGGCTCAACACCTCGCTGGGAGTCTTCAGGGCCTTCAGCTACGGGACGCTCTACCCCTGCCTCAAGACGCTGGTCGCCAACGGCTGGTTGATCGAAGAACCGGGCAGCGCCCCGGAAGACGCTCTCGCCGCTTCACTCGCAGGGCGCCGCGCCAAGATCGTCTACCGGTTGACGGCCGCGGGGAAGGAGCACTTCGAAGAGCTCCTCTCCCACACGGGCCCCGAGACCTGGGAGGACGAGTCCTTCGCCGCCCGCTTCGCCTTCTTCGGCCAGACCGAGCGAGAGGTGCGGATGAGGGTGCTGGAGGGCCGCCGCAGCCGGCTGGAGGAGCGTCTGGAGAAGATGCGCGCCTCCCTCACCCGGACGCGGGAGCGCCTCGACGACTACACGCTCGAGCTGCAACGGCACGGCATGGAGTCCGTGGAGCGCGAAGTCCGCTGGCTGAACGAGCTCATCGAGAGTGAGCGGGCGGGACGGGATCTGAGACGACCCGGTCCGTCCGACGAAACCGAAAAATGAGGGCTGCGTCGTGCAGACCTCGTCCGAGAACAAACAGGGAGCAACCGGAATGGGTTCGGTTCGCGTAGCCATCGTAGGCGTGGGCAACTGCGCCGCCTCGCTGGTGCAGGGCGTCGAGTACTACAAGGACGCCGACCCGGCGTCCAAGGTCCCCGGGCTGATGCACGTCCAGTTCGGCGACTACCACGTGCGTGACATCGAGTTCGTCGCCGCGTTCGACGTCGACGCGAAGAAGGTCGGCCTCGACCTTTCGGACGCCATCGGCGCCAGCGAGAACAACACCATCAAGATCTGCGACGTCCCGAACGCCGGTGTGACCGTCCAGCGCGGCCACACCTACGACGGTCTGGGCAAGTACTACCGCCAGACGATCGAGGAGTCCTCCGAGGCCCCGGTCGACATCGTCCAGGTCCTCAAGGACCGCGAGGTCGACGTCCTGATCTGCTACCTGCCGGTCGGCTCCGAGGACGCGGCGAAGTTCTACGCCCAGTGCGCCATCGACGCCAAGGTCGCCTTCGTCAACGCCCTCCCGGTCTTCATCGCCGGCACCAAGGAGTGGGCCGACAAGTTCACCGAGGCCGGTGTCCCGATCGTCGGCGACGACATCAAGTCCCAGGTCGGCGCCACCATCACGCACCGCGTGATGGCGAAGCTGTTCGAGGACCGCGGCGTCCGTCTCGAGCGCACCATGCAGCTCAACGTCGGCGGCAACATGGACTTCAAGAACATGCTCGAGCGCGACCGCCTCGAGTCGAAGAAGATCTCGAAGACCCAGGCCGTCACCTCGCAGATCCCCGACCGCGAGCTGGGCGAGAAGAACGTCCACATCGGCCCGTCCGACTACGTCGCGTGGCTCGACGACCGCAAGTGGGCCTACGTACGCCTCGAGGGCCGCGCCTTCGGTGACGTCCCGCTGAACCTCGAGTACAAGCTCGAGGTGTGGGACTCCCCGAACTCCGCGGGTGTCATCATCGACGCCCTGCGCGCGGCGAAGATCGCCAAGGACCGCGGCATCGGCGGCCCGATCCTGTCGGCGTCCAGCTACTTCATGAAGTCCCCGCCGGTCCAGTACTTCGACGACGAGGCCCTGGCCAACGTCGAGAAGTTCATCAAGGGCGAGGTCGAGCGCTAGACCGGAACCCAGGGGTCCTGACAACACCTGGACTTCGGCTGTTCTTCCGCGGAGGGTCCCCGGGCAATGTGCCCGGGGACCCTCCGCGTATGTGACCCTTGCCCTCATGCCTGTCGTAGGTGATCTGCGCGTACTCCTGCGCCTGAGGGACTTCCGCAACCTGCTCGCCGTACGGCTGCTCTCCCAGGCCGCCGACGGCGTCTACCAGGTAGCGCTGGCCACCTATGTCGTCTTCTCCCCGGAGAAGCAGACCTCGCCGGCCGCCATCGCCTCCGCCATGGCCGTCCTGCTGCTGCCCTACTCGGTGGTCGGCCCGTTCGCCGGCGTGCTGCTCGACCGCTGGCGGCGCCGGCAGGTGTTCCTCTACGGCAATCTGCTGCGGGCCTTCCTCGCCTGCATCACCGGGATGCTGATCGTCGCGCACGTCCCCGACTGGCTGTTCTACGCCTCGGCGCTGTCCGTGACCGCCGTCAACCGCTTCGTGCTGGCAGGGCTGTCCGCGTCACTGCCGCACGTCGTCGGCCCCGGGCAGCTCGTCACCGCCAACGCGCTGTCCCCCACCGCCGGCACCCTCGCCGCGGTGGCCGGCGGCGGGCTGGCCTTCCTGGTCCGGATCCTGGGCTCCGGCTCCAACGCCCTGGTGGTGCTGCTCGGCGCCGGGCTCTACCTGGGGGGCGCCCTCGTCTCGCTGCGGCTGGCGATCGGCCTCCTCGGGCCCGACCACCCGCCGGGCGGAGACCGCCCCTCGATCGCCGAAGGCGTCGCCCTCACCGTGCGCGGCATGGCCGAGGGCCTGCGCCACCTGGCCTCCCGGCGCGAGGCGGCCCGGGCGCTCACCGCGATGACGATGATGCGCTTCTGCTACGGGGCCCTGTTCGTCATGCTGCTGATGCTCTGCCGCTACTCCTGGTCGGACAACGAGGCCGAGGGGCTGGCGCTGCTGGGCATCGCCGTCGGCGCATCCGGGGCGGGCTTCTTCGCGGCCGCCGTCGTGACCCCCTGGATGGCGGGGCGGCTGGGCACCCTCGGCTGGATCACCGCCTGCGCCGGAGGTGCCGCGGTCCTGGTCCCGGCGCTCGGTCTGTTCTTCACCCCGGGGCCGATGCTGGTCGCGGCCTTCGTGCTCGGCATGGCCACCCAGGGCGCCAAGATCTCCACCGACACGGAAGTGCAGTCCCAGGTGGACGACGACTACCGGGGGCGGGTGTTCTCCGTCTACGACGTGCTGTTCAACGTGGCCTTCGTCGGTGCGGCCGCGGTGGCCGCCCTGGTGCTCCCCGCCGACGGCCGGTCCGTGGTCCTGCTGGTCTGCGTCTCCGCCCTCTACGCCGCCACCGCCGTGCTGCTCGGCCGGCACCGGCGGGTGTTTCACGTGAAACACCGCCCCTGAGCGCTCGGCCGGTGCCGCTGTTTCACGTGAAACAGCGGCACCGGCCGAGCGGTACCTCAGGCCTGTGCGGCCCACCACTCCTTGAGCGCGGCGACAGCGGCCTCGTGCCCCATCGGCCCGTGCTCCAGCCGCTGGTCCAGCAGGAAGGCGTAGGCCTTGCCGATCACCGGGCCCGGCCCGACGTCCAGGACCCGCATGATCTCGTTGCCGTCGAGGTCGGGCCGGATCGCGTCCAGCTCCTCCTGCTCCTGGAGCTGCGCGATCCGCAGCTCCAGCCCGTCGTAGGTCCGGGACAGCGCGTTGGCCTTGCGCTTGTTGCGCGTGGTGCAGTCGGACCGGGTCAGCTTGTGCAGGCGGTCCAGCAGGGGACCGGCGTCCCGTACGTAGCGACGCACCGCGGAGTCGGTCCACTCCCCGTCTCCGTAGCCGTGGAAGCGCAGGTGCAGTTCCACCAGCCGGGACACGTCCTTGATCATGTCGTTGGAGTACTTCAGAGCGGTCAGCCGCTTCTTGGTCATCTTCGCGCCCACCACCTCGTGGTGGTGGAAGGAGACCCTGCCGTCGCTCTCGAAGCGGCGGGTGCGGGGCTTGCCGATGTCGTGCAGCAGGGCGGCGAGCCGCAGCACGAGGTCCGGCCCGTCCTGCTCCAGGGCGATCGCCTGCTCCAGCACGATCAGCGAGTGGTCGTAGACGTCCTTGTGGCGGTGGTGCTCGTCACTCTCCAGCCGCAGCGCCGGCAGCTCCGGCAGCACCCGGTCGGCCAGCCCGGTGTCCACGAGCAGGCCCAGACCGCGGCGCGGGTTGGCGGAGAGGATCAGCTTGTTCAGCTCACCCTGCACCCGCTCCGCCGAGACGATCTCGATCCGGTCGGACATGGCCTTCATGGCCGCCACGACCTCCGGGGCCACCTCGAAGTCCAGCTGCGCCGAGAACCGCGCGGCCCGCAGCATCCGCAGCGGGTCGTCCGAGAAGGATTCCTCCGGGGTGCCGGGCGTGCGCAGCAGGCCGGCGTCCAGGTCCTCCAGGCCGCCGTGCGGATCGATGAACCGCTGCTCGGGCAGGGCCAGGGCCATGGCGTTGACCGTGAAGTCACGCCGCACGAGGTCCTCGTCGATCGAGTCGCCGTAGGAGACCTCCGGCTTGCGGGAGGTGCGGTCGTAGGCCTCCGAGCGGTACGTCGTGACCTCGATCTGGAAGGTCCGGTCGGTGTCGCCGACCCGGGCGCTCTTCTGGGCCCCGACGGTGCCGAAGGCGATGCCGACGTCCCAGACCGAGTCGGCCCACGGCCGGACGATCTTCAGGACGTCCTCGGGGCGGGCGTCGGTGGTGAAGTCGAGGTCGTTGCCGAGACGCCCGAGCAGCGCATCGCGGACCGACCCGCCGACCAGGGCGAGGCTGAAGCCCGCCTCCTGGAACCGGCGGCCGAGCTCGTCGGCGACAGGAGCCACCCGCAGCAGGTCACTGACCGCGCGGAGCTGCACCTGACTCAGGGCACTGGGGTTGTCTTCGTTGGCGTTCGGCACAACAGAAAAGGGTACGTGCCCAGCCCGGCGGGAGCCGCCCCGTTTAACGGCCACCCCGGGAGACGGCCGCCCCGGGGTGGAGCCGATCATGTGGACCAAGGTGCGGCACTCGCACACAGCGCACCTCGTTACCATGCGTGGACGCAGAAAAGACGACCACTGACACTTCTAGGGACGGGCTAGCGCGTGGCCGAGGCGGCAGACATCCAGGGGGCTTCACCTGCTCCTGTCCGGCGCCGGTGGCTGAGGCGTGCGATCGTCCTGCTCGCCGGGACCCCGGTACTGGCCGGTCTCGTGTACGCCCCCGCCCCGGAGGCGGAGGCCGCCCCGGCCTCCTCCGCCGACGTCCAGCTGATCTCCATGGCTCCCGCCGCCCCGGTGAAGGGCGACACCCTCACCATCGAGGGCACCGTGCGCAACACGGGACCCGAGACGATCAACGACGCCCACGTGGGCCTGCGGGTCGGCCCCGCCCTCGCCGACCGCTCATCCATCGACGAGGCGGCGGAACGCAGCGGCTTCCGGGCCGGCGCGGACCCCGGCGAGATCGATCCGGCCTACGCCGTGAAGATCGACTCCCTGCCGTCGAAGGCCAGCAAGCCCTTCACGCTCTCCGTCCCGGTGAACAAGCTCGAACTGGACAAGGACGGCGTCTACCAGCTTGGTGTCTCGCTGTCCGGGTCCACCGAGAGCCGCCCGTCCGAGCAGGTGCTCGGCATCAAGCGGACCTTCCTGCCCTGGCAGCCCGAGGCCGCCTCCAAGCGCTCCCAGCTGACGTACGCCTGGCCCCTGATCTCGAGCACCCGCGTCACGGCGGAGACCGGCTCCGACGAGCTGCAGACCCCCGTGTTCCTCAACGACTCCCTCGCCCAGGAGCTCGCGCCGGGCGGTCGCCTGGAGCAGATGGTCACCCTCGGCCGGGACCTGCCGATCACCTGGGTCATCGATCCCGACCTGCTCTACACGGTCGACGCGATGACCAAGGGCTACCGGGTCCGCGGTCCGAACGGGAAGACCGTCCAGGGCAAGAACAAGGCCGTCGCCGAGCAGTGGCTGAACTCACTGGAGGCAGCGGTCCAGGGCAAGAAGGTCGTCGCCCTGCCCTTCGGCGACCCCGACCTCGCCTCCCTCGCGCACCACGGCAAGGACGTCTCCGGCACCCTGGGCCAGCTGCGGCCCGCCACCGACAAGGCCCGGCAGGCCGTCGAGACGGTCCTGCACGTCCCCGCGTCCACCGACTTCTCCTGGCCCGTGGACGGCGCCATCGACCCCTCGATCGTGAACGTCGCCACCTCGGCCGGTGCGCACAACGTGCTCACCCGCAGTGACAGCCTCGTGGAGACCGGAGCCCTCGGCTACACGCCCTCGGCCGCCCGGCCCATCGGAGCCGGCACCACGGCCGTGGTGGCGGACGCGGACCTGTCCACGGCATTCGAGGGCGACATGCTGCACGCCGGCAGCTCCACGCTCGCCGTGCAGAAGTTCCTCGCCGACACCCTCGCGCTCAACCTGCAGAAGACCGACGAGCAGCGCAGCTTCGTCGTCACCCCGCAGCGGACCCCCACGGTCAGCCAGGCCCGGACGATGGCCTCCGCCCTGCGCGGCCTCCAGGCGGGCCGCTGGACGCAGCCCTCGGACCTCGAGGCCGCCGCCGCGGCGAAGCCCGACCCCGGTGCCGCGACCCAGGTGCCCGGAGCCGGCCAGTACCCCGAGGACCTGCGCAAGCAGGAGCTGCCGGTGGCCGCCTTCGAGAAGATCCGCACCACCCAGAACACGCTGGACCGCTTCAAGGTCATCCTCGCCGCGCCCGACCGCGTCGAGATCCCCTTCGGGAACACGATCAACCGCGAGATGTCGACCTCGTGGCGGGGCCGCCCCGAGGAGGCGCGCCTCTACCGGGACGAGGTGCAGGACTACCTGACGGGCCTCACCGAGAAGGTCAAGGTCGTCCCCAAGTCCGACGCGACCCTGTCCGGGCACAGCGCCACCATCCCGGTCAGCGTCCAGAACAGCCTCGTGCAGGACGTCCACGGGCTGGTCCTGCGGGTGAAGTCCAGCAACCAGACGCGCCTGATGTTCAGCGAGAGCGAGCAGCCGGTCACCGTGCAGGGCGACCACACGCAGACGGTGAAGTTCACGGCCAACGCCACGGCGAGCGGCCCCGTGGAGGTCACGGCGCAGCTGTACACCAAGGACGGCGTCCCCTACGGCAAGAAGCGCACCTTCACCGTGGAGGCCACCGAGGTCACCCCCACGGTCATGCTCGTCATCGCCGGCGGCGTGCTGCTGCTGGTGCTGGCGGGGATCAAGATGTACGCGAGCCGCAAGCGCGTCGCCGCCCGCGCCGCCGCCGAGGAGAGCACGCAGCCGAGTGACGAGTCCCCGGACACCGGACCGCAAAGCACCGAGGGGTCCGGCACGAGTGAGACAGTGGACCGTTGAGCGATGCCGTGGCCGGTCGGCCTGGGGACGATGAGGTGGGGTTTCGATGAACGCGCCGTACGACGGTGACCGCGCGCAGGGCACTGGCGGGCCCACGCCCGCCCAGGGCGCTGCCCCGGGCGCCCCGGTGCCCGGGCAGGTTCCCGCGCCTGCGCCCGCGCCGGACCACGACCCGTATGTCCAGGACGCCTACGAATACGACCCGTACCGGTCCCAGGACCTGTCGGCGCAGGACCCCGTGGCAGAGGTCCTCTACGACCGCGCCGCGCACCCGCCGCCGCCGCCCGGCACCTACCAGGAGCCCGGTCCGCTCTACGCGGCGCCGGCCGCGCCCGCCTACTCCCCCGACCCTCGCGTGTGGGCCCAGACCCCGCCGCCCGAGCCGGACGGTCCGTCGCGTCACCTGCCGTACGGCGACACCGCGGCGACCACCGAGTTCGTCGGCGTGGACTCGCTCGTCACCCGGGCCTCGGAGGAGGAGCCCGAGCCGGACGCGTTCGCGCACCTCTACCGGGACCAGGAGGCGGCCCCCCGCACCCCGGTCGAGGACGTCCCCGTCGCCGCTCCGGCACCGGCCAAGCCGGCCGGACGCGCCGCGAGCCTGCTGAAGTCCAGCGCGCTCATGGCAGCGGGCACGATCGTCTCCCGCATCACCGGCTTCCTCAGGACCCTGGTGATCGCCGGTGCGATCGGTGTCGGCACCTTCAACGACACCTACCAGATCGCCAACACGCTGCCCACGATGATCTACGTGCTGGTCGGCGGCGGCGCCCTGAACGCCGTCTTCATCCCGCAGCTGGTCCGGGCCATGAAGAACGACAGCGACGGGGGCGAGGCCTACGCCAACCGGCTGCTGACCCTCGTCGTCGTCCTGCTCGCCGGCATCACCACCATCTGTGTGCTGGCGGCGCCGGTGTTCATCACCATGATGTCGCCGAAGATCGCCTCCGACCCGCAGCAGATGGAGGTGGCGGTCGCCTTCGCCCGCTACTGCCTGCCCACGATGTTCTTCATGGGCATCCACGTGGTGCTCGGTCAGATCCTCAACGCCCGCGGCCGGTTCGGCGCGATGATGTGGACCCCCGTCCTCAACAACATCGTGGTCATCGCCACGTTCGGCGCCTTCATCTGGGCCTTCGGCGGCTTCACCACCTCCGGCGTCAACGCCGGCACCGTCACCGCCGAGGGCGTGCGCCTGCTGGGTCTGGGCACCCTGCTCGGCCTCACCGTCCAGGCCCTGGCCATGCTGCCGTACCTGCGCGACGCGGGCTTCACTCCGCGCCTGCGCTTCGACTGGAAGGGTCACGGCCTCGGCAAGGCCGCCCGTCTGGCGAAGTGGACGTTCTTCTTCGTCCTCGCCAACCAGGTCGGTCTGGTCATCGTCACCCAGCTCGCCACCTGGGCCGGTGCCGTCGCCGAGAAGCAGGGCCACTCCGGTACGGGCATCACCGCCTACAACTACGCGCTGCTCCTGTGGCAGATGCCGCAGGCCATCATCACCGTCTCCGTCATGACGGCCGTCCTGCCCCGCATTTCGCGCTCCGCCCACGACGGGGACGCCGCCGCGGTGCGCGACGACATCTCCTACGGGCTGCGCACCTCGGCCGTCGCGATCGTGCCGTGCGCCTTTGCGTTCCTGGCGCTGGGCGTCCCGATGGCCACCCTGCTCTACGCAGGCTCCGGCGCAGGCGCCCAGAACATCGGCTACGTCCTGATGGCCTTCGGCCTCGGACTCATCCCGTACTCCGTCCAGTACGTCGTCCTGCGCGGCTTCTACGCCTACGAGGACACCCGTACGCCGTTCTACAACACCGTCATCGTGGCCGCGGTCAACGCCTCCGCCTCCGTTGCCGCGTTCTTCGTCCTGCCGGCGCGCTGGGCGGTCGTCGGCATGGCCGCCGCCTACGGGCTGGGCTACGCCGTCGGTGTCGGCGTGGCCTGGCGCCGGCTGCGCACCCGGCTCGGCGGCGACCTCGACGGCGCCCACGTGATGCGCACCTACGCCCGCCTCACCGGTGCCTGCGTCCCCGCCGCCGCCGTCGCGGGCGGCGCGGCCTACGGGGTCACCCAGTGGCTCGGCAGTGGAGTCCTCGGTTCCGCCAGTGCCCTCCTCGCCGGAGCGATCGCCCTGGCGGCCGTGTTCCTCATCGCTGCCAAGCGCATGCGGATCGAAGAGCTCAACGCGATGGTCGGGATGGTCCGCGGGCGTTTGGGGCGCTGATGCGCACAACCGTCGCCCCCTTTCGTGTGTCGTGCATAGCGTCGGACTGTGGGCACAATTGGCTTGGCTTCGCAGACTGGCCTGGAGCGCGCAACGGATGGGGAGGCAGGAACGACGGTGGCGGAACGTAGCACGGCTGCCGTCGACGTGGCCGACAACAGCGGCGACAAGCCGCTGGCCGCACAGGCGGCACAGGCCACGTCCGACGGGGTGGACACCCAGAACGGACGAGCCGCGGACGGACCCATGCCCGACAAGGACGGCGAAGGCAAGAACGCGGCCCCCGCGGCCGCGCCCGAACTCCACAGCGGGCACAAGCTCGCCCGGCGCTACCGGCTGGAAGAGTGCGTCACCCGTGTGGACGGATTCAGCAGCTGGCGCGCCATGGACGAGAAGCTGCGCCGGGCCGTGGGCGTCCACCTGATGCCCGCGGACCACGCACGGGCCCGCTCCGTCCTGGCGGCCGCCCGCTCCTCCGCCCTGCTCGGCGACCCGCGCTTCGTCCAGGTGCTCGACGCCGTGGAGGAGAACGACCTCGTCTACGTGGTGCACGAGTGGCTGCCGGACGCCACCGAGCTCACCGCCCTGCTCGCCCTCGGCCCGCTGGAGGCCCACGAGGCCTACCAGCTGGTCAGCCAGGTCTCCCAGGCGATGGCCGCCGCGCACCGCGAGGGCCTCGCCCATCTGCGACTGACACCCAGCGCCATACTGCGCACGTCGACCGGCCAGTACCGGATCCGCGGCCTCGCCGTGAACGCCGCCCTGCGCGGCATCACCAGCGAGACCCCGCAGCGTGCCGACACCGAGGCCATCGGCGCCCTCCTGTACGCCGCCCTCACCCAGCGCTGGCCGTACGAGAGCGACGCGTACGGCCTGACCGGCCTGCCCAAGGGCGTGGGCCTGATCGCCCCCGACCAGGTCCGCGCGGGTGTCCACCGCGGTCTGGGCGAACTGGCGATGCGCGCGCTCGCCAACGACGGGGCCACCGCGTCCCGTCAGGAGCCGGCCTGCACCACCCCCGACGAGCTGGCCAAGGCCGTGGCGGCGATGCCCCGCATCCGGCCGCCGGAGCCCGCGTTCGCGGCCCCTCCGGAGTACCAGCACACGACCTACCAGCAGGGCAGCTACGGCCGGCTCGCCCAGCCCGGTACGGCCACCGTGCAGAGCCGTCCCGTCCCGCCTCCGCCGCCACCCCTGCAGAGCCGCACCGGCCGGGTCCTGAAGTGGGGCGTCGCCGCGCTGCTCATCGCCGCTCTCGGACTGGGCAGCTGGCAGCTGGCCGACACCCTGCTGGACCGCGGCAGCCAGAAGGGCAACAGCGGTACCAACAACACCACCACGCCCGGCCCCGAGGACAACCCGAAGGATCCCGAGCGCACCCCGGTGTCCATCAAGGGAGCCGCCGAGTACTACCCGGACGGCAACCCCCAGAACATCGACGGGGTCCCCAACAGCTACGACGACGACCCCAAGTCGTTCTGGCGGACCTACTCGTTCGAAGACGGTCCGGTCATGGGCTCCTACAAGCAGGGCCTGGGGCTGGTCTTCGACCTCGGCGAGGAACAGGACGTGAGCGCGGCCTCGATAGCGCTCACGTACGCCGGCGATCGCACCACGGTGACGCTCTACGCGGCACCGAGCCTGTCCTCCTCGACCCCGCTCACGAACATGCAGAAGATCGCTGACGGGACGACAACGAAGAAACAGCTGGACATCGTCGCCGAGAAGCCGGTCAAGGCCCGCTACGTGGTCCTGTGGATCACCGCCATGCCCAAGGCCCCTCCGTCGGATTTCAGCCGGGCCGGCTTCAAGCAGGGCATCTCCAACGTGGTCTTCTCCCGGAACTCCTGACGCTTCCCGTCGCGCCCGGCCGGGCAGGTGGCATGCGGGGGCTCCGCCCCCGCGGACCCGCGGCCCCGGCCGTGCGGTCCGCTTCCGGGACGGCCCCGGGACCACTTGTGCACGGCTCCCGACAGGAGGGGAATGATGAGGCCCGCGGCTGACGAACCCGCTCCCGCCTCGGACCGGGAACTCCTGGCCCGGCACGTCGGCGGGGACACCGAGGCCTTCGGTGAGATCGTGCGGCGCCACCGGGACCGCTTGTGGGCCGTGGCACTGCGGACCCTCGGGGACCGCGAGGAGGCCGCCGATGCGGTGCAGGACGCCCTGGTCTCCGCGTACCGGGCCGCGGGCTCCTTCCGCGGTGAGTCCGCCGTCACCACCTGGCTGCACCGCATCACCGTCAACGCCTGCCTCGACCGCGCCCGCAAGGCCTCCTCCCGCCGGACGGCGCCCCTCGACGACACGGAGCGCCTGGAGACCCTCCTGGAGCCTCATGAGTCCGCCGAGGCTCCCGCGGAGCGCGAGGAGCTCCACCGCCAGCTCCTGGCCGCCCTGAGCACGCTGCCGGCCGACCAGCGGGCCGCGCTCGTCCTCGTCGACATGCAGGGGTACCCGGTGGCCGAGGCCGCCCGGATCCTCGACGTGCCCACCGGCACCGTGAAGAGCCGCTGTGCCCGTGGCCGGGCGAAACTCGCGCCGATGCTCACTCATCTGCGCTCGAATGCCGGGGATAACCCCGCCGTGGAGCGGGGAAGGAACCGGACGCCGGGGACATCCGTCCCACCAGCGGCAGACCCCAGACATCCAGACCCAGACGCAGTGAAGGGCGGAGGTGGACGCACATGACCCCGGCGACCGGCACGCACGGCACGATCCGGCACCCGGACGTCTCCGAGATCTCCGACCTGACCGAAGGACTCCTCTCCCCGTCCCGGACCGCCGAAATCCGTCGGCACCTCGACGACTGCACCCTGTGCTCCGACGTCCGGACCTCCCTGGAGGAGATCCGCGGCCTGCTCGGCACCCTGCCGGGCCCGGCCCGGATGCCCTCCGACATCGCCGGCCGCATCGACGCCGCCCTCGCCGCCGAGGCGCTCCTCGACGCGACCCAGCCGGAGACCTCTGCGGCTCCCGAGGCTCCGGTCCGCGCGACGGGGCGCGCCGTTTCACGTGAAACATCGCCCGCGGGTCACCCGACCGGCCCAACCGGACCCGGCCGGCGCCGCGCCCGACGCCGCATCGCGGTGCTCGGCGGTCTGATCGGCGCCGGGGCCTGTGCCCTGGGCCTCTTCCTGTTCGGGGACTTCTCCGGGAGCCCGGCCCACGACAGCGCTGCCCGTACCGAGGCCCCCTCCTCCGCCGACCAGCCCTCCGTCAGTGCGGCCGGCGGCCCGGACTACACGGGACAGGGACTGCGGGAGGGAGTCGACCGGCTCGTGGCCCTCGCTCCTGGTGCCCGCAACGTCCCCGGTGAGGAGAACAGCACCCTCGGCGCGGACGACACCCCCGGCAACGTTCCCGGGGCCGTACCGGGCGACAAGGTCGCTCCGCCGAACCTCCCCGCCTGTGTCCGGGAGGCGACCGGCCGCACGGAGTCACCGCTCGGCGCCGAGCGCGGCACCTATCGGAGCACCGGTGTCTACCTCGTCGTCCTGCCGCACCCGAACGACTCCTCCCGCATCGACGCGTACGTCGTCGACAGCGGGTGTGAGAAGGCCGGCTCGACAACCCCCGGAAAGGTGCTCGTGAAGAACACCTTCCCCCGAAGCTGACCCGATCGGGGCGGCACCCGGCCGGGCGGGGAATGCATGCGCCGTAGGATCCGTTGGGTGGGGTGAGAGTCCGCACCGGCCCCCGGTAGGCAGCACGCAGTCCGCAGAGACGAGGAAGAAACCCGTGAGCGACGTTCGAAACGTGATCATCATCGGCTCCGGGCCGGCCGGTTACACGGCCGCCCTGTACACCGCACGCGCTTCGCTCAAGCCGCTGGTCTTCGAAGGTGCCGTCACCGCCGGTGGCGCCCTGATGAACACCACCGACGTGGAGAACTTCCCGGGCTTCCAGGACGGCATCATGGGCCCGGACCTCATGGACAACATGCGTGCGCAGGCCGAGCGCTTCGGTGCCGAACTGGTCCCGGACGACATCGTGTCGGTGGACCTCACCGGTGAGATCAAGACCGTCACCGACACCGCCGGGACCGTGCACCGCGCCAAGGCCGTCATCGTGACCACCGGCTCGCAGCACCGCAAGCTCGGTCTGCCCAACGAGGACGCGCTCTCCGGCCGCGGCGTCTCCTGGTGCGCCACCTGCGACGGGTTCTTCTTCAAGGACCACGACATCGCCGTGGTCGGTGGCGGCGACACCGCGATCGAGGAGGCGACCTTCCTCTCCCGCTTCGCCAAGTCCGTCACGATCGTCCACCGCCGTGACAGCCTGCGCGCCTCCAAGGCGATGCAGGACCGCGCCTTCGCCGACCCGAAGATCACGTTCGCCTGGGACAGCGAGGTCTCCGAGATCCACGGCGAGCAGAAGCTCTCCGGCCTCACCCTGCGCAACACCAAGACCGGTGAGACCAGCCAGCTGCCCGTGACCGGCCTCTTCATCGCCGTCGGCCACGACCCGCGCACCGAGCTCTTCAAGGACCAGCTGGACCTCGACGACGAGGGCTACCTCAAGGTCGAGGCTCCCTCCACCCGGACCAGCGTCACCGGTGTCTTCGGCGCCGGCGACGTCGTGGACCACACGTACCGTCAGGCCATCACCGCCGCCGGCACCGGCTGCTCGGCCGCTCTGGACGCCGAGCGCTTCCTCGCCGCCCTCGCGGACGCCGAGAAGGCCCACGCAGCGGTCTGACCGGTCTGACCCCCCGCACCAGCCCTACACCCCACCCCGCAGGAAGAAGGAGGCCGCTGTGGCCGGCACCCTCAAGAACGTGACCGACGCCGACTTCGAGGCCGAGGTCCTGAAGAACGACAAGCCCGTACTGGTGGACTTCTGGGCCGCCTGGTGCGGACCGTGCCGCCAGATCGCGCCGTCCCTCGAGGCCATCGCCGCCGAGTACGGCGACCAGATCGAGATCGTCAAGCTCAACATCGACGAGAACCCGGCCACGGCCGCCAAGTACGGCGTCATGTCCATTCCGACGCTGAACGTCTACCAGGGCGGCGAGGTCGCCAAGACCATCGTCGGCGCGAAGCCGAAGGCCGCCATCCTGCGCGACCTCTCCGACTTCGTCGAGGTCAAGTCCGCCTGACGGCAGTTCTGTTCCAGGTGAAACGGGCCCGCCCCCGCATGGGGCGGGCCCGTTTCGCTGTGTCGGCTCAGAGCGGGCGCAAGGCCGGCTCCTTGCGCGCTCCGCCCAGCAGCCGGTCCAGCGCCAGCTCCACGTCTTCCTTCCACGACAGGGTGGATCGCAGCTCCAGCCGCAGCCGGGGGTGCACCGGATGCGGCCGGACGGTCTTGAAGCCCACCGCCAGGAGATGGTCCGCGGGGAGCAGACACGCCGGCCCCTCCCACCGCGCGTCCCCGAAGGCCTCGATCGCGCGGAAACCCCTCCGCAGCAGGTCCTTCGCCACCGTCTGCACCATGACCCGCCCCAGGCCCTGCCCCTGATAGCCGGGCGTGATCCACGCCGTGATCAGCTGCACGGCGTCGGGGGACACGGGACTGGTGGGAAAGGCGGTCGCCCGGGGCACGTAGGCCGGCGGTGCGTAGAGCACGAAGCCCACCGGGACCTCGTCGACGTAGACCACCCGGCCGCAGGACCCCCACTCCAGGAGGACGGCGGAGATCCACGCCTCCTTCTCCGTCGCCGGGGTGCCCGCCTTGACGGCGGCCTCACCACTGACCGGGTCCAGTTCCCAGAAGACGCAGGACCGGCAACGTCGGGGCAGATCCTGGAGGTTGTCCAGCGTGAGCGGTACCAGCCGACGACCCATGACCGCATCGTATCCACTGCCCCATCGTTCTTCGACAGCAAAGCGAAGGGGCGGACCGTGCCGGTTTCGCACCGGCACGGTCCGCCCCTCGCCAGACCCGGGGATCAGTCCCCGGACGGTCACTGCTCCAGGACGCGGCCCTCACCCGGAGCCAGCGTGCCCAGGATGCGCTCCAGATCCTCCATCGAGGCGAACTCGACGGTGATCTTGCCCTTCTTCTGTCCCAGGTCGACCTTCACACGGGTCTCGAACCGGTCCGACAGCCTGGTCGCCAGCTCGCTCAGCGCCGGCGAGACCCGCGCTCCCGCACGCGGCCCCTTCGGCTTCACGCTGCTCGTGGGCTCCGAAGCCATCAGCGTCACGATCTCCTCGACCGCGCGCACCGACAGCCCCTCGGCCACGATCCGGTGGGCCAGCCGGTCCTGCTCGGCGGAGTCCTCCACCGAGAGCAGCGCCCGCGCGTGCCCCGCCGAGAGCACCCCGGCGGCCACCCGGCGCTGCACCGGCGGCGACAGCTTCAGCAGGCGCAGGGTGTTCGACACCTGGGGACGCGAGCGGCCGATCCGGTCGGCCAGCTGGTCGTGGGTGCAGTTGAAGTCCTGGAGGAGCTGGTCGTAGGCCGCAGCCTCTTCCAGCGGGTTGAGCTGCGCCCGGTGGAGGTTCTCCAGGAGAGCGTCCAGCAGCAGCTTCTCGTCGTCCGTCGCGCGGATGATCGCGGGGATGGCGTCGAGCCCGGCCTCACGGCAGGCCCGCCAGCGCCGCTCACCCATGATCAGCTCATAGCGGCCGGGAGCCACCTGACGCACCACGACCGGCTGGAGCAGACCCACCTCCTGGATGGAGGTCACCAGCTCGGCAAGTGCGTCCTCGTCGAACACCTCGCGGGGCTGCCGCGGGTTGGGCGTGATCGCTTCCATCGGAAGCTCGGCGAAACGGGCCCCCGCCACGTCGTCGGCCTCCGGAGCCGGCTCCGGCTCGACCTCCGGAACCACCGCCAGCGGCGTTTCACGTGAAACATCGGCCTGCGTCAGCGACGCGAGCTTGGCCGCCGCGACACCCCGCTCCGAAGGCAGTACCGGAACCGCCGCCGGCGAGGCCGACCCGGCGCTGACCACCGGGGGCACCTTCTCCTGCGCGGCCGCAGGGATCAGCGCAGCGAGCCCCCGCCCCAGACCTCTACGTCGATCGCTCACTGGATCCCCTCCGCCACACTCTGCGTGCTGTTCATGCCCGAGCCCAGATGGGCGTGCCGGGCCTCGTACTGCATTCCGACCCCCCGGAACGCGATCTCTCGCGCCGCCTCCAGATAGGAGAGGGAACCACTGGAACCCGGGTCATAGGTGAGCACCGTCTGCCCGTAGCTCGGAGCCTCGGAGATGCGCACCGACCGGGGGATGCTCGTGCGCAGCACCTCCTTGCCGAAGTGGCTGCGCACCTCCTCGGCCACCTGCGAGGCCAGCCGGGTCCTGCCGTCGTACATCGTCAGCAGGATGGTGGACACGTGGAGCGCCGGGTTGAGGTGGGCCCGCACCAGATCGACGTTGCGCAGGAGCTGGCCCAGCCCCTCCAGTGCGTAGTACTCGCACTGGATCGGGATCAGCACCTCGGCGCCCGCCACCATCGCGTTCACGGTCAGGAGACCGAGCGAGGGCGGGCAGTCGATCAGGATGTAGTCGAGGGGCTGGTCGTACGCCTGGATCGCCCGCTGAAGACGGCTCTCCCTGGCCACCAGCGACACCAACTCGATCTCCGCACCCGCCAGGTCGATCGTGGCAGGGGCGCAGAAGAGGCCTTCCACGTCCACCACGGGCTGGACGACCTCCATCAGGGGCCGACTGTCCACGAGCACGTCGTAGATCGACGGCACCTCGGCGTGGTGGTCGATGCCCAGAGCGGTGGAGGCGTTGCCCTGCGGGTCGAGGTCGACAACGAGCACACGTGCCCCGTGCAGGGCCAGGGAGGCCGCCAGGTTCACGGTCGTGGTGGTCTTGCCCACGCCGCCCTTCTGGTTGGCGACCACCATGATGCGGGTCTGCTCCGGCCGAGGCAGTGCCTCGGAACGCCCCAGGGCCTCGACCGCCAGGTGGGCGGCTCGTTCGATGGGGGTCTCGTTGTCCACTAGGGGTGGGGGCGATGTTTCACGTGAAACATCGTCGCCCGCCGATTCAGAGCGGGGACCGGGGACCGGGTCGGCCATCGGCCCCGCGAGGTTGGCGTCGGACCGCACGGTGTCACTCTCCTCGACATCAGGCTCGCGATGAACAGAGCCTGCCATGTCACCCGGGTCGCGAACCAGCGGGGCCCGTACTCCTGTGGATGAATCCACCGATGTGGACAACTCCGTCCCCCTTGCTTCCTTGCGCTGGAGGGGGGACGCAGCCGCGCGGCCGCGGCTGATGATTCCGTGCAGCAGAGAGCGACGTTTCACGTGAAACACGATGCACGGACGGAGTCTTCAGCCCTCTTCGACACTCCGAAATCCCTACCTGGAGGGCCCAACGCGGACGAAATCCCCGTCGGGCCCTCAGGACACCGGACCCGTCAACGACGGCGGCGGGTCCGTCCAACCCTGGCCGCCTTAGCCCGCTTGGCCGCGAACCTCACCCCACCGGGGCTTTCTCCGACCTCGACCCGGACCACCGTCGACAGCGGGTCCACCAGGCCCTCGCCCACCTGCAGTACCGAGGTCTTCACCACGCCCAGCTTCGTCAGCGCGGTCTTCGCCGTGACCAGCTCTTCCTCCGCGGTGTCGCCCTTCAGCGCCAGCATCTCCCCGTAGGGGCGCAGCAGGGGCACGCCCCAGCCGGCCAGCCGGTCCAGCGGCGCCACCGCCCGGGCCGTCACCACGTGCACCGGCTGCATCTTGCCCAGGACCTCCTCGGCACGGCCGCGCACCACGGTGACGTGGTCCAGGCCCAGCAGCTCCACGGCCTCCTGGAGGAAGGTCGTCCTCCGCAGCAGCGGCTCCAGCAGAGTGATCTTCAGGTCCCTGCGCACCAGCGCCAGCGGGATACCGGGCAGACCCGCACCCGAGCCCACGTCGCAGACGCTGACGTTCTGGGGAACCACTTCCGACAGGACCGCGCAGTTCAACAGGTGCCGCTCCCACAGCCGGGGCACCTCGCGCGGGCCGATCAAGCCTCGCTTGACTCCCGCGTCCGCCAGCAGCTCCGCATACCGCACCGCCTCGGGGAAAAACTCACCGAACACCGCGCGTGCCTCTTCGGGCGCCGGGGGAAGCTCAGCTGCCTCCGTCACGGGGACCGTCCTTCCGTACCTCGTGGCTCCGAGGAACAGGTCCTCGGAGTACCGCGTCGTTCACATGCCAGGCTGACAAACATCGGCCCCGCCTGCGATACAGACGGGGCCGAATACTCATGCGTGCGATCAGGCAGGGAGCACAACGACGAAGCGCTGCGGCTCCTCGCCCTCGGACTCGCTCCGCAGACCCGCGGCCGCCACGGCGTCGTGGACGACCTTCCGCTCGAACGGGGTCATCGGGTCGAGCTTCAGGGGCTCGCCCGACGCCTTCACGTCCGCCGCGGCCTTGGCTCCCAGTGCCGCCAGCTCCTCGCGCTTCTTCGCACGGAACCCGGCGATGTCCAGCATCAGCCGGCTGCGGTCCCCGGTCTCCCGGTGGACGGCGAGACGGGTCAGCTCCTGCAGGGCCTCCAGGACCTCACCGTCGCGGCCCACGAGCTTCTGCAGGTCGCGGCCGGCGGAGTCACTGACGATCGACACCGCGGCACGGTCGGCCTCGACGTCCATGTCGATGTCCCCGTCCAGGTCTGCGATGTCGAGCAGACCCTCCAGGTAGTCGGCCGCGATCTCACCCTCCTGCTCGAGGCGGGTCAGGGTGTCGCCACTCTCAGCGGCGGCGGTGGTGGTGCCTTCCGTCACGGGAGGGACTCCTTCTTACTTCTTGGAAGAGGGCTTGCTGGGCGTCTGACGCTGCGACTTGCTCTGCCGCTTCGGCTGCTGCCGCTTCGCGGCACCGCCGCTCGCCGCATCCGAGTCTGCCGTGGCCTCGGCGCTCTTGATCACGGAGCCGTCGGCCTGTGCGGCCAGGCCCTGCTTCGTGAGAGCCGCGATGAACTTGCGCTCGTTGTCGTTGCGGTCCGGGCCCTTGGCGACGATCGCCGCGACGACCTTCTTCTTGCCCCGGCCCTTGACCTCGCCGTGCGAGCTGACGTGCTTCAGCAGACGGGTCAGGTACTGGTCCTGCGCCTTGCTGCCCGGGGTCGGGTTCTGGTTGATCACGTACATCTGCTGACCCATGGTCCAGACGTTCGTGGTGAGCCAGTACACGAGGACACCGACGGGGAAGTTGATGCCCATGACCGCGAAGATCACCGGGAAGATGTACATCAGCATCTTCTGCTGCTGCATGAACGGCGTCTTGACCGAGAGGTCGACGTTCTTCTGCATCAGCTGACGCTGGGTGTAGAACTGCGACAGCGACATCAGGACGATCATGACGGCGGTCACGACGCGGACGTCGGTGATCGACGCGCCGAGCGCCGCGACCTTCTCCGAGCTGTCCATGAACTTGGCGGCGATGGGCGCGCCGAAGATCTTGGCTTCACGGGCGCTGTCGACGAGCTGCTGGTTCAGCACACCGATGGTCTTGCCGTCGGCGATGTTCGCCAGCACGTGGTACAGCGCGAAGAAGAACGGGGACTGCGCCAGGATGGGAAGGCACGAGGAGAGCGGGTTGGTACCCGTCTCCTTGTACAGCTTCATCATCTCTTCGGACTGACGCTGCTTGTCGTTCTTGTAGCGCTCCTGGATCGCCTTCATCTTCGGCTGGAGCGCCTGCATGCCACGCGTCGCCTTGATCTGCTTCACGAAGAGCGGGATCAGGCAGATACGGATCAAGATCACCAGGGACACGATGGACAGGCCCCAGGCCCACCCACTGTCCGCACCGAAGATCGCGCCGTACAGGCTGTGGAACTGGACGATGATCCACGAGACGGGTGTGGTGATAAAGCTGAACAGACTGGCAATCGTGTCCACTAATCAGGCTCCTTGAGCATTGCGAGATCTACGCAACGCACTGCGCAGCTGCTCGTGCCAACGCGGGCGTTTACGAGGTGGGACATGGTCCACACCACCCGGGGACCACGGGTTGCACCGCAGGATCCGCCAGGCGGTCAGTGCTGTCCCCTTCACCGCACCATGCCGGTCGATGGCCGTGTACCCGTAGTGCGAACACGAGGGGTAGTAACGGCACACCGGGCCGAGCAGCGGACTGATCGTCCACTGGTACAGCTTGATCAAAGCGAGCAGCGGGTACTTCATCGAGCCACGCCTCCCAGGAGCCGCGCCAGAGCGGCGTCCAGGTCCCGGGCCAGTTCTTCGGGGCCGGCATCGCCCGCTCCGGGCAACGCGCGTACCACCACCAGGCTACCGGCGGGCAGCTGTGCGAGCCGCTCGCGGACCAGATGGCGCAGGCGGCGCTTGACCCGGTTGCGCACGACGGCGTTGCCGACGGCCTTGCTGACGACGAAACCCGCACGCGACGAGGGAGCTGTCTCCCCCGACTCGTGCGGGTCCGTTGCACCGCTTGTACGTAGGTGGACGACGAGGAGTGGGCGCCCGGCCCGACGTCCTCGACGCACCGCGGCCGCGAAGTCCTCGCGCCGCCTCAGCCGATTCTCGGGAGACAGCACGACGTCACGACCTGCGTGTTGTTACGCGGAAAGGGCGGCGCGGCCCTTGGAACGGCGGTTCGCCAGGATCGCGCGACCGGCACGGGTACGCATCCGCAGGCGGAAGCCGTGGGTCTTGGCGCGACGGCGGTTGTTCGGCTGGAAGGTGCGCTTGCTCACTCGGGGGCTCCAGAGAATGAATCGTTGTGGCGGGACATCGCCTGGCTGTCACCGTGCGCCCACGAGGAAACTCGCGTGTTCGCCCGAGTGGCACCGCTAAATGATCACTATCAGTGACCTTCGCCCATCGGTAGGCAGGCGGCAGCAGCCATCGACAACTCGACCTCGTTACGGTACGCGCGGCTACGCCATCCGGTCAAACCGAGCCGACCCGGCCCACACTGTGCACAGGCTGTGGACAACGACTTGAACCGCAGCCTCCGGCCTGACTACCGTTGCCTGACCCTGGATTTTTTGTCCCGACCGTCCCAAAGAACCACACATTCGTGGGACCCCTGTGAGAGAGCGTGCCCTGTGGCTGACGTACCTGCCGATCTTGCCGCAGTGTGGCCAAGGGTGCTCGAGAAGCTCCTCGGAGAGGGACAGCCGGGCATCGAGCCCAAGGACAAGCAGTGGGTCGAGCGGTGCCAGCCCCTGGCGCTGGTCGCCGACACCGCCCTGCTCGCCGTCCCCAATGAATGGGGCAAGCGCGTGCTGGAGGGCCGGCTGGCCCCGCTGATCAGCGACGCGCTGAGCAGGGAGTGCGGCCGCCCCATCAGGATCGCGATCACCGTGGACGACTCCGCCGGTGAGCCCGCGCCCCCGGCCCCGGCCGCCCCGCAGCCGGGCGGCTACGAGCCGTACGGCGGCCAGCGCCACGGCGGCGGCCCGTCCGAGGAGCAGCTCCCCGCGGCCCGTCCCGCCTACCCGGACTACCAGCAGCCGCGCTCCGAGCCCGGCGCCTGGCCCCGCGGCGGACAGCAGGACGACTACGGCTGGCAGCAGCCCCGCCTCGGCGGCTTCCCCGAGCGCGACCCCTACGCCTCCCCCCAGCCGGGCTACCTCCAGCAGTCCGAGCCCTCGGGCTACGACCAGGGGGCCTACGAGCAGAACTCCTACGACCAGCAGCAGTACGAGCAGAAGCCGTACGAGTCGCAGCAGTCCCACCAGCCGCACCAGTACGAGCAGCAGTCCTACGAGCAGTCCGCGCCGCGCCCCGCGCCGGGCCGGCCCGCGGCCGCGCCGCCGGTCCCCTCCGGCGGTTCCACCTCGGGCCCGCTGGAGCCGACCGCCCGGCTGAATCCCAAGTACCTCTTCGACACCTTCGTCATCGGGGCCTCCAACCGCTTCGCGCACGCGGCGGCGGTGGCCGTGGCGGAGGCGCCGGCGAAGGCCTACAACCCGCTCTTCGTCTACGGGGAGTCCGGGCTCGGCAAGACGCACCTGCTGCACGCCATCGGGCACTACGCGCGCAGCCTCTACCCGGGCACCCGCGTGCGGTACGTGAGCTCGGAGGAGTTCACCAACGAGTTCATCAACTCGATCCGCGACGGCAAGGGCGACGCCTTCCGCAAGCGCTACCGCGAGATGGACATCCTGCTCGTCGACGACATCCAGTTCCTCGCGAGCAAGGAGTCGACGCAGGAGGAGTTCTTCCACACCTTCAACACGCTCCACAACGCCAACAAGCAGATCGTCCTCTCCTCGGACCGGCCGCCCAAGCAGCTCGTCACCCTGGAGGACCGGCTCCGCAACCGCTTCGAGTGGGGCCTGATCACCGACGTCCAGCCGCCCGAGCTGGAGACCCGTATCGCGATCCTGCGCAAGAAGGCGGTCCAGGAGCAGCTCAACGCCCCCCCGGAGGTACTGGAGTTCATCGCCTCCCGGATCTCGCGCAACATCCGCGAGCTGGAGGGGGCGCTGATCCGGGTCACGGCCTTCGCGAGCCTCAACCGGCAGCCGGTCGACCTCGGGCTGACCGAGGACGTCCTGAAGAACCTGATCCCGGGCGGCGAGGACAGCGCACCGGAGATCACCGCCTCGGACATCATGGCGGCGACGGCCGACTACTTCGGGCTCACGGTGGACGACCTGTGCGGCTCCTCGCGCAGCCGGGTCCTGGTGACCGCGCGGCAGATCGCGATGTACCTGTGCCGGGAGCTCACCGACCTGTCGCTGCCGAAGATCGGGGCCCAGTTCGGCGGCCGCGACCACACGACGGTGATGCACGCCGACCGGAAGATCCGCGCGCTGATGGCCGAGCGGCGTTCCATCTACAACCAGGTCACCGAGCTCACCAACCGCATCAAGAACGGCTGACGCGCCCGCTGCGTGAAGGGGCCCCGGGGCCGTCCCAGGCCCGCCCCGGGGCCCCTTCACGCAGCCTTGGCACTGCCGCCGAACGCCCTCGGCGCTGCCTCCGCGCACCCCTTCGCGCTGCCTTCGCGCACGCCTTCAAACGCATTCAGAGGGCGCTCCCGGTCCACAACGGGGGCGCCCTCTTTTGCTCGTGCGCCCCTTCACTGTTCGAATACGCCCCCTGAGGAGCAACTCATCCACAGATTCGGGGACTTTCTTCCGTCCACACCCTGGGGACCGCCCGCGTCGCCCACAATCTGTCCACAGGGCTGCCTGTTGAGTACTCATCAGCCCAGGTCAGCACCCTGTGGATTTGTGCACAAACGCTATCCACAGGCTGTGGACAAAATCTTCGTCCACACCCCTGTCCACGACGTTGTCCACCGCCGACCCACAGGTTCCCGCATCCTGTGCACAGGTTCTGCAGGGTTCTCCACACCCTTGTCCACTGTTCGGCAACGCGCCACCCCCGCTCACCGCCCGGAGTGAAAGCCGTCACACGGATGTAGACGTTTGGGCTGTGGAGTACCGGGGGAAAGCTGGGGACACACCTGTGGAGTAATCGGGGTCCCCTGGGGACAGCCTGTGCAGAACTTTTGTTTCTCCACAGGTACCCCGTGTTGTCCACGGGCTCCATGCACAGGGTCGGTGGATAAAAAACGCGGCCTGACCTGCGACGACGGGCTTATCCACCGTTTCCACAGGCCCTACTACTACCCCCATGGAGAGTTAGGCCGGTTTCGGTTTTCAAGCGGGTCCTGTGCACAACTCGTCGATCGGCCGCCCCGGCGCCTCGCTCCCGACTTGACCGCCGGCCGCACCGAGTGTCGGCGCCGTACGTCAGACTGGTCCCCGGCATCGGTCGAGGCATCGACGAGCCGACGACGAAGGCCGGCAGACGAGCGAGCAACAGCAGGAGGCGGTTCCGGTGAAGATCCGGGTGGAGCGCGACGTACTCGCGGAGGCGGTGGCCTGGGCGGCCCGCAGCCTCCCGGCCCGGCCGCCGGTGCCCGTTCTCGCGGGCCTGCTGCTCAAGGCCGAGGACGGCACCCTGAGCCTGTCCGGCTTCGACTACGAGGTCTCCGCACGGGTCTCCGTCGAGGCGGACGTGGAGGAGGACGGCACCGTCCTGGTCTCCGGCAGGCTGCTCGCCGACATCTGCCGCGCCCTCCCCAACCGCCCGGTGGAGATTTCCACAGACGGTGTACGGGCGACCGTGGTCTGCGGCTCCTCCCGGTTCACCCTCCACACCCTGCCTGTGGAGGAGTACCCGGCCCTGCCGCAGATGCCGACCGCGACCGGCACCGTGCCCGGCGAGGTCTTCGCCGCCGCCGCCAAGCAGGTGGCCACCGCCGCCGGCCGTGACGACACGCTCCCGGTGCTGACCGGTGTCCGCATCGAGATCGAGGGCGACCGCGTCACCCTGGCCTCCACCGACCGCTACCGCTTCGCGGTCCGCGAGTTCCTGTGGAAGCCGGAGAACCCGGAGGCGTCGGCCGTGGCCCTGGTGCCCGCCAAGACCCTCCAGGAGATCGCCAACTCGCTGACCAGCGGTGACACGGTCACCCTGGCGCTCTCCGGCTCCGGTGCCGGCGAGGGCCTGATCGGCTTCGAGGGCGCGGGCCGCCGCACCACCACCCGGCTGCTCGAGGGCGACCTGCCGAAGTACCGCACGCTGTTCCCGACCGAGTTCAACTCCGTCGCCGTGATCGAGACGGCGCCGTTCGTCGAGGCCGTCAAGCGCGTCGCCCTGGTGGCCGAGCGCAACACCCCGGTCCGCCTCAGCTTCGAGCAGGGCGTGCTGATCCTGGAGGCCGGCTCCTCCGACGACGCACAGGCTGTGGAAAGGGTCGACGCCCAGCTGGAGGGCGACGACATCTCCATCGCCTTCAACCCGACCTTCCTGCTGGACGGCCTGAGCGCGATCGCCTCCCCGGTCGCCCAGCTGAGCTTCACCACGTCGACCAAGCCCGCGCTGCTCAGCGGCCGGCCCGCGGTCGACGCGGAGGCGGACGAGGCCTACAAGTACCTGATCATGCCGGTTCGGCTGTCCGGCTGACGCGTCGCCTCATGACGTCGGGCCCGGTCTCGCGCGCTGCGGGGCCGGGCCCGACGCCGTCCACAGCCCTGGGGAAACCCGGGAACCGCCGAAAGCGGGGCGCCCCGCCGTGGAGCGCCCGCGAGGCCCGCCGCCGCGGCCCGGCGTAGGCTCGGATCCGGTGGGCGACCCCGCCGCGTCCCTGGGGACACGGCCGCGGGAGCCCAGGCAAAGACGGCCACAACGCTTAAGGAACCACCTGATGGAGCTTGGTCTCGTCGGTCTCGGCAAGATGGGCGGCAACATGCGCGAGCGCATCCGCCGCGCAGGCCACACCGTCATCGGATACGACCGCAACCCGGACCTCGCCGATGTCCACAGCCTGCGGGAACTTGTGGACAGCCTGCCGGCCCCCCGCGTCGTGTGGGTCATGGTCCCCGCCGGCGCCGCGACGCAGTCCACCATCGACGAGCTCGGCGAGCTGCTCTCGATCGGCGACGTCGTCGTCGACGGCGGCAACTCCCGCTGGACGGACGACGAGAAGCACGCCGAGGAGCTGGCGGCCAAGGGCATCGGCTTCGTCGACTGCGGTGTCTCCGGCGGCGTCTGGGGCCTGGAGAACGGCTACGCGCTGATGTACGGCGGCGCCAAGGACCACGTCACGCGCGTCCAGCCGATCTTCGACGCCCTCAAGCCCGAGGGCGAGTTCGGCGCCGTGCACGCCGGCAAGGTCGGTGCGGGCCACTTCGCGAAGATGGTCCACAACGGCATCGAGTACGCCATGATGCAGGCCTACGCCGAGGGCTGGGAGCTCCTGGAGAAGGTGGACTCGGTCACCGACGTCCGCGAGGTCTTCCGCTCCTGGCAGGAAGGGACCGTCATCCGTTCCTGGCTGCTGGACCTGGCCGTGAACGCCCTCGACGAGGACGAGCACCTGGAGCGGCTCAAGGGCTTCGCGCAGGACTCCGGCGAGGGACGCTGGACGGTGGAGGCGGCGATCGACAACGCTGTACCGCTGCCCGCGATCACCGCGTCGCTGTTCGCGCGGTTCGCCTCGCGCCAGGAGGACTCCCCGCAGATGAAGATGATCGCCGCACTGCGCAACCAGTTCGGCGGCCACGCGGTCGAGAAGGCCTGAGCATCCGCAGCAGGCAGCAGCACATCAGTACGAAAGAGCAGTGGTAAGCCGGGGGAGGTCGGCGCCGTATGCATGTCTCGCATCTCTCGTTGGCCGACTTCCGCTCGTACGCCCGGGCCGAGGTTCCCCTCGACCCGGGCGTCACCGCTTTCGTGGGCCCGAACGGCCAGGGCAAGACCAACCTCGTCGAGGCGGTCGGTTACCTGGCCACGCTGGGCAGCCACCGGGTCTCCTCGGACGCCCCGCTCGTCCGCATGGGCGCGGAGCGGGCCGTGATCCGCGCTGCCGTCACCCAGGGCGAGCGCCGGCAGCTGGTCGAGCTGGAGCTGAACCCCGGACGCGCCAACCGGGCCCGGATCAACAGGTCCTCGCAGGTCAGGCCCCGTGACGTCCTGGGGATCGTCCGTACGGTGCTGTTCGCGCCGGAGGACCTGGCCCTGGTCAAGGGCGACCCGGGGGAGCGGCGCACGTTCCTCGACGAGCTGGTCACGGCGCGCTCGCCGCGCATGGCCGGGGTGCGCTCGGACTACGAGCGTGTCCTCAAGCAGCGCAACACCCTGCTGAAGTCCGCGGCCATGGCCCGCCGGCACGGCGGCCGCTCGATGGACCTGTCCACGCTCGACGTGTGGGACCAGCACCTCGCACGGGCCGGGGCCGAGCTGCTGGCGCAGCGCCTCGACCTGATCGCGACGCTGCTGCCGCTCGCGGACAAGGCGTACGAGCAGCTCGCGCCCGGCGGCGGCCCGCTGGGGCTGGCGTACAAGAGCTCGGCCGGCGAGCGCGTGGACAGTGGCGAGGCCCGTACCCGCGAAGCCCTCTACGAGGTGCTGCTGGCCGCCCTCGGCGAGGTGCGCAAGCAGGAGATCGAGCGGGGGGTCACGCTGGTCGGCCCGCACCGCGACGACGTGCTGTTGCGGCTGGGGGAGCTCCCGGCGAAGGGGTACGCGAGCCACGGCGAGTCCTGGTCGTACGCGCTGGCGCTGCGGCTGGCCTCCTACGAGCTGCTGCGCTCGGAGGGCAGCGAGCCCGTGCTGGTCCTGGACGACGTGTTCGCGGAGCTGGACGCGAGGCGCCGGGAACGGCTGGCCGAGCTGGTGGCGCCGGGCGAGCAGGTGCTCGTCACGGCGGCGGTGGACGACGACGTGCCCGGCGTGCTGGTGGGAGCACGGTACGGGGTGTCCGGCGGTGAGGTGACCCGGCTGTGAACGACCAGGGCAAGGACCCCCAGCAGGGGCGCAGGGCCCCCGAGGCGTCGGGCGTGGACCTGGCCCGCCAGGCCCTCGCGGCGGCCCGGGAGCAGGCACGGGCCCGCGGCAACGCGGCGAGCGCGCGCAAGGGCCGGCAGCCGGGGCTGCGCTCGGGCGCCCGCGCGGACGGCCGGGATCCGATGCCGCTGATGGCGGCGCTGGACCGGCTGCGCACCGAGCACGGCTGGGAGATGCCGATGGCGGTGGCGGGCGTGATGGAGCGCTGGCCGGAGATCGTCGGCCCGGAGATCGCGACGCACTGTGAACCGCAGCGCTACGAGAACCGTGAACTGGTCGTGCGGTGCGACTCCTCGGCGTGGGCGGCGCAGCTGAAGCTGCTGGCCCCGCAGCTGGTGGCACGGCTGAACGCGGATCTGGGGCAGGGCACGGTACGGCTGATCAAGGTCCAGGGACCGGGCGGGCGCCCGAAGGGCTACGGCCCCTGGCGGGCTCCGGGGAGCACCGGACCCGGCGATACCTACGGGTGAGTAGCCCCCGCGGGCGGGTGCCGGCGGGTGGCGTCCCTCACGGTAGCCGGAGGTTGACAGCCCGAAGCGCTGGATGCCCGTGTGAGCCTCTTTGAGCCCCTCCCCGGATGTGGGGAGTCGGAGAGAGGAGGTTCAGGGCGGCACATGCGGACTCAGGTACCGGCAAACCCCCATGAGTGTCAGTGGTACCGGTAGACTGGAAGCAAATCCCGCCCGTTCGGGGGATCAGGCAGACAACGCAGATCGACGCGGCCGCTCCCGCCGGTGCACTTGCTGGTCCGGAGTACGGGCTGCGCTGTGCCAGAAAGGGCGCTTCGTGGCCGATTCCGGCGACTCCAACGAGAAGAATTACGACGCCAGTGCGATCCAGGTCCTCGAGGGCCTGGACGCGGTGCGCAAGCGGCCGGGTATGTACATCGGCTCGACGGGCGAGCGTGGTCTGCACCACCTCGTCTACGAGGTCGTCGACAACTCGGTCGACGAGGCGCTGGCCGGGCACGCGGACACCATCGACGTGACGATCCTCGCCGACGGCGGGGTGCGCGTGGTCGACAACGGGCGAGGCATCCCGGTCGGCATCGTCCCGTCCGAGGGGAAGCCGGCCGTCGAGGTCGTCCTGACGGTCCTGCACGCCGGAGGCAAGTTCGGCGGCGGCGGCTACGCGGTCTCCGGCGGTCTGCACGGCGTCGGCGTCTCCGTCGTGAACGCCCTGTCGACCAAGGTCGCGGTCGAGGTCAAGACGGACGGGCACCGCTGGACCCAGGACTACAAGCTGGGCGTGCCGACGGCTCCGCTGGCCAAGAACGAGGAGACGGCCGAGACCGGCACCTCGGTCACCTTCTGGGCCGACGGCGACATCTTCGAGACCACCGAGTACTCCTTCGAGACGCTCTCGCGGCGCTTCCAGGAGATGGCCTTCCTGAACAAGGGCCTGACCCTGTCGCTGACGGACGAGCGCGAGTCGGCGAAGGCGACGGCGGGCGCGGACGACCCGGACGCGGACACGGCCGAGCCCCAGGCGCGCAAGGTGAAGTACCACTACGAGGGCGGCATCGTCGACTTCGTGAAGTACCTCAACTCGCGCAAGGGCGAGCTGATCCACCCGACCGTCATCGACGTCGAGGCCGAGGACAAGGAGCGCATGCTCTCGGTCGAGATCGCGATGCAGTGGAACTCGCAGTACACCGAGGGTGTCTACTCCTTCGCGAACACGATCCACACGCACGAGGGCGGCACCCACGAGGAGGGCTTCCGCGCGGCGCTGACCGGTCTGGTCAACCGCTACGCGCGGGACAAGAAGCTGCTCCGGGAGAAGGACGACAACCTCGCCGGCGAGGACATCCGCGAGGGTCTGACGGCGATCATCTCCGTCAAGCTGGGCGAGCCGCAGTTCGAGGGCCAGACGAAGACCAAGCTGGGCAACACGGAGGCCAAGACCTTCGTGCAGAAGGTCGTCCACGAGCACCTGAACGACTGGTTCGACCGCAACCCGGTCGAGGCCGCGGACATCATCCGCAAGTCGATCCAGGCGGCCACCGCGCGCGTCGCGGCCCGCAAGGCCCGCGACCTGACGCGCCGCAAGGGCCTGCTGGAGAGCGCGTCCCTGCCGGGCAAGCTGTCCGACTGCCAGTCGAACGACCCGACCAAGTGCGAGATCTTCATCGTCGAGGGCGACTCCGCCGGCGGCTCGGCGAAGTCCGGCCGCAACCCGATGTACCAGGCCATCCTGCCCATCCGCGGCAAGATCCTGAACGTCGAGAAGGCGCGCATCGACAAGATCCTCCAGAACACCGAGGTCCAGGCGCTGATCAGCGCCTTCGGCACCGGCGTGCACGAGGACTTCGACATCGAGAAGCTGCGCTATCACAAGATCATCCTGATGGCGGACGCCGACGTCGACGGCCAGCACATCAACACCCTGCTGCTCACCTTCCTCTTCCGCTTCATGCGCCCGCTGGTCGAGGCCGGCCACGTGTACCTGTCCCGCCCGCCGCTCTACAAGATCAAGTGGGGCCGCGACGACTTCGAGTACGCGTACTCGGACCGCGAGCGCGACGCCCTGGTGGAGCTCGGCAAGCAGAACGGCAAGCGGATCAAGGAAGACTCGATCCAGCGCTTCAAGGGTCTGGGCGAGATGAACGCCGAGGAGCTGCGCGTCACGACCATGGACGTGGACCACCGCGTGCTCGGCCAGGTCACCCTCGACGACGCGGCGCAGGCCGACGACCTGTTCTCGGTGCTGATGGGTGAGGACGTCGAGGCCCGGCGCTCCTTCATCCAGCGCAACGCCAAGGACGTCCGCTTCCTCGACATCTGAGTCGGCCCGACGCTGACCGCCGCCTGAAAGGATTTCTGACCAGCAATGGCCGACGAAACCACCCCCACCGCCGAGAACCCCGCGGAAGAGGAGCAGCCGCAGCTGCGCATCGAGCCCGTCGGGCTCGAGACGGAGATGCAGCGCTCCTACCTCGACTACGCGATGTCCGTCATCGTCTCGCGCGCGCTGCCCGACGTACGGGACGGCCTCAAGCCGGTCCACCGTCGTGTGCTGTACGCGATGTACGACGGCGGCTACCGGCCCGAGAAGGGCTTCTACAAGTGCGCCCGCGTCGTCGGCGACGTCATGGGCACCTACCACCCGCACGGTGACAGCTCGATCTACGACGCCCTGGTCCGCCTGGCCCAGCCGTGGTCGATGCGCATGCCGCTGGTGGACTCCAACGGCAACTTCGGCTCCCCGGGCAACGACCCGGCGGCCGCCATGCGCTACACCGAGTGCAAGCTGATGCCGCTGGCCATGGAGATGCTCCGGGACATCGACGAGGAGACCGTCGACTTCCAGGACAACTACGACGGCCGCAACCAGGAGCCGACGGTCCTCCCGGCCCGCTTCCCGAACCTGCTGGTCAACGGCAGCGCCGGCATCGCGGTCGGCATGGCGACCAACATCCCGCCGCACAACCTGCGCGAGGTCGCTGCCGGTGCCCAGTGGGCGCTGGAGCACCCGGACGCGACGCACGAGGAGCTTCAGGACGCGCTCATCGAGCGCATCAAGGGCCCGGACTTCCCGACCGGCGCCCTCGTCGTGGGACGCAAGGGCATCGAGGAGGCGTACCGCACCGGGCGCGGCTCCATCACGATGCGCGCGGTGGTCGAGGTCGAGGAGATCCAGAACCGCCAGTGCCTGGTGGTCACGGAGCTTCCGTACCAGACCAACCCGGACAACCTCGCCCAGAAGATTGCCGACCTGGTCAAGGACGGCAGGATCGGCGGCATCGCCGACGTCCGCGACGAGACCTCCTCGCGGACCGGTCAGCGCCTGGTGATCGTGCTCAAGCGCGACGCCGTCGCCAAGGTCGTGCTGAACAACCTCTACAAGCACACCGACCTGCAGACGAACTTCGGCGCGAACATGCTGGCGCTGGTGGACGGGGTGCCGCGCACCCTGTCGATCGACGCCTTCATCCGCCACTGGGTGGCGCACCAGATCGAGGTCATCGTCCGGCGCACGCGCTTCCGCCTGCGCAAGGCGGAGGAGCGCGCCCACATCCTGCGCGGTCTGCTCAAGGCGCTGGACGCGATCGACGAGGTCATCGCGCTGATCCGGCGCAGCAACACGGTCGAGATCGCGCGCGAGGGCCTGATGGGCCTGCTGGAGATCGACGAGATCCAGGCGAACGCGATCCTGGAGATGCAGCTGCGCCGCCTCGCCGCCCTGGAGCGGCAGAAGATCGTCGCCGAGCACGACGAGCTCCAGGCCCGGATCAACGAGTACAACGCGATCCTGGCCTCCGAGGCCCGCCAGCGGTCCATCGTCAGCGAGGAACTGGCCGCGCTCGTCGAGAAGTTCGGCGACGACCGGCGCTCCAAGCTGGTGCCCTTCGACGGTGACATGTCCATCGAGGACCTGATCGCCGAAGAGGACATCGTCGTCACCATCACGCACGGCGGTTACGTCAAGCGCACCAAGACCGAGGACTACCGCTCGCAGAAGCGCGGCGGCAAGGGCGTGCGCGGCACGAAGCTGAAGCAGGACGACCTGGTCGACCACTTCTTCGTGTCCACCACGCACCACTGGCTGCTGTTCTTCACGAACAAGGGCCGGGTCTACCGGTCCAAGGCCTACGAGCTGCCGGACGCCGGCCGGGACGCGCGCGGGCAGCACGTGGCGAACCTGCTGGCCTTCCAGCCGGACGAGAAGATCGCCCAGATCCTCGCGATCCGCGACTACGAGGCGGCTCCCTACCTGATCCTGGCCACCAAGGGCGGCCTGGTGAAGAAGACGGCGCTCAAGGACTACGACTCGCCCCGCTCCGGCGGCGTCATCGCGATCAACCTCCGGGAGACCGAGGACGGCAGCGACGACGAGCTGATCGGTGCCGAGCTGGTCTCCGCCGAGGACGACCTGCTGCTGATCAGCAAGAAGGCGCAGTCGATCCGCTTCACGGCGACCGACGACGCGCTGCGCCCGATGGGCCGCGCGACCTCCGGTGTGAAGGGCATGAGTTTCCGTGAAGGGGACGAGCTGCTCTCGATGAGCGTCGTCCGGCCCGGTACGTTCGTCTTCACCGCGACCGACGGCGGCTACGCCAAGCGGACGGCGGTCGACGAGTACCGCGTCCAGGGTCGCGGCGGTCTGGGCATCAAGGCCGCCAAGATCGTGGAGGACCGCGGGTCCCTCGTCGGGGCGCTCGTGGTGGACGAAACGGACGAGATTCTCGCCATCACGCTCGGCGGTGGTGTGATTCGTACGCGCGTCAATGAAGTCAGGGAGACCGGCCGTGACACCATGGGCGTCCAGCTGATCAACCTGGGCAAGCGCGATGCCGTGGTCGGCATCGCCCGCAACGCCGAAGCCGGTCAGGAGGCCGACGAGGTGGACGCGGACGAGATCGAGACCGAGGGGGCCGACGCACCGGCCGCCGAGGCCGCCGAGGGCACGCAGCCTTCGGCCGGGGAGCACGAGGAGTAAGTCGTGAGTGGAGCCACGGGCGCCGGACCGGCCAAGACTGGAGCGAACGGTGCCCGTGGCCCCGCCGCGGACTCCCAGGGGGGAACCGTGACGGACACCCGAGGACCGAAGGCGAAGGCGTCGGCGCAGGCGGACGCCGCCCAGGACCGTCCCGCCGAGCCGTACCAGCCGCCGCAGGCCTACGCCGCGCCGGCGGGTTCGGCGGCACCCCGGGGCGCCGGGACGGGCGGTACGCAGCGCAAGCCGCGTACGCCGGTCCGTACGGCCCCCCGTACGCGCAAGGCGCGGCTGCGGGTGGCCAAGGCCGACCCGTGGTCGGTGATGAAGGTCAGCTTCCTGCTGTCGATCGCGCTCGGCATCTGCACGGTCGTCGCCGCGGCGGTGCTGTGGATGGTCATGGACGCGATGGGCGTCTTCTCGACCGTCGGCGGCACCATCAGCGAGGCCACCGGGTCGAACGAGGGCAACGGCTTTGACCTGCAGTCGTTCATGTCGCTGCCGCGCGTGCTCGTCTTCACGTCGGTCATCGCGGTCATCGACGTGGTGCTGGCCACGGCACTGGCGACGCTGGGCGCGTTCATCTACAACCTGTCGGCGGGATTCGTCGGCGGCGTGGAGCTGACCCTCGCCGAGGACGAGTAGGTCCTGCTGGGTCCTGCCGGGCGGCGTCCGCGACGGGTCGGATGACCTGCGCAGACGCCCCCGGGGAACCGATTTTGGCCTGACCGGGTCTGTGCGCTAATCTTCAGGAGTCAGCGCGCAGCGCGGAGGGGCTATAGCTCAGTTGGTTAGAGCGCATCCCTGATAAGGATGAGGCCACAGGTTCAAATCCTGTTAGCCCCACAGTGAGAAGGGCCCCGACCGGGAAACCGGTCGGGGCCCTTCTGCGTGCGGTGCACGGCGCCGCCGGACGTGCTGTCAGACGCGGTGGCCGGGGTCGGCCTCGGCCTCCAGGTGCAGGCCGTGGCAGAGCGCCCAGACGACGAAGATGTTGACGGCGATGAGCGTCAGGGCCCAGAGCGGGTAGTACGGGAGCCACAGGAAGTTGGCGATGGCGCCCAGGCTCGCGACCATGATGCCGAAGTAGCGGGCCCACAGGGCCCCGCTGAGCACGGCGCAGCCGGCCAGGATGATGACGATGCCCAGGATCAGGTGGATCCAGCCCCAGCCGGTCAGGCTGAACTCGAACACGTAGTGCCGCGTGGCGAGGAAGACGTCGTCCTTGGCGAGGGCCGAGATGCCCTCGAAGACCGCCATGAGCCCGCCGAAGATCATCAGGCAGGCGGCGAACAGCGTGGTGCCCGACGTGGGGCCGTGGTGCGGGCGCGTGGCGGCGGGTGATCCGGGGCGGGTGGCGTCACTGGCCATTCCGGCCTCCTCGTGGTGACGGGACGATCCGGCCGACCGGGCGTGCCGGACGGGCGCGGCCCCCCGCCCTCAGCGTGGCACGGGGGTCCGGGCTCGGCATTCCGGCGGCGGTGGACGCTGCGCCGTGCGGGTGCCACCGCTGTTGGTCCCCCCGTGTCGCGGACCCGCGGTGCGAAGGGCCGCGGGCGGCCGCCGTTGGGCCGGCCGGGCGACCGCCAGGTCACCGATCGGTATCGGTCGGTGTGTATTGTTGGGCGACAGAAGTCCCCCTACGTCAACGAAAGACGAGGTCGCGCGGTGAAGAAGCTGCTCCTGGTCGCACTGGCCGCCATCGGCGGGCTCCTCGTGTACCGCCAGATCCAGGCGGACCGCGCCGAGCAGGACCTGTGGACGGAGGCTACCGACTCCGTGCCCTCTGGTTCCGGTGTGTGAGACCGAAGGCTGAGTTCATGAAGCCCCGGCTGCCGCTGCGGCCGGGGCTTCGTGCTGTTCTGTGGCGATAAATTCCGTTATGCAAAGATTTGGCTTGCGTTAGCAACTCGGGGTGGGCGTGATGGGGCGGGTACGGACGACGGCGTGTGCGGCGGCCCTCGCACTGGTGGCGGGACTGCCCGCGGCCGCCCACGCCGAGGGGAACGCGCCGCAGCCCGCGCCCGCCTACCGGGCGGCCGACGGGGCCCGGGCGGTGCAGGGCAGGCCCTCCACCGCGGACGCCCCGCTGGTCGAGGCCGGGCACACCTACGAGGACACCATCGGTCCCGGGGACCGCTTCTACCGCCTCGTCCTGGAGAAGGACGGCTCCAACGCCTACGTCTCGGCCGTCGTCCGCCCGCCTGCGGGCGCCAAGGTCTCCGGCAGCGACGGGATCGAGGTGGAGCTGCTGACCACCGCGGGCACGTCCTGCGACGGCAGCCTCGGCCGGTCGAACTTCGGCTACGACGCCGTCCCGCTCGCCGCCGCCGGCGTCCGCAGGGGCGACGAGGACGCCATGTGCGCACCCGCCGGCGTCTACTACGCCAAGGTGACCCGGACGGTGGCCAGGGACTCCGACGCGAGCCCGTGGCCCCTGGAGCTCAGGGTGCAGCGCGAACCCGGGCGCGGTCCGGGCCTGCCCACCACCGCGCCGAGCGCCTGGCCCTCCGGGAAGCCGGTGCTGCCGGGGACCGAACCGGTGGGCCGGACCGGCGGAACGGGCTTCAACGACGCCCGCGCCCTCGGCGCCGGGGTGTGGCGCGACGCGATGCGGCCCGGCCAGACCCTCTGGTACCGGGTGCCGCTGGACTGGGGGCAGCAGCTGGGCGTGGGCGCCGAGCTCTCCGCCGCCCGGATGACCAAGAAGTACGCCTCCGCCTCGGGCGGACTGGCCGTCACCCTCTACAACCCCTACCGGGGCCAGGTCTCCGGCGAGGACACCTCGTACGACGGGGTGCAGGCGGGCGTGACCCTCGGGAAGACCCCGCCCGTCGGCTACGAGAACCGCTTCTCCGGGGACCGCGAGGTCCGGCCGGCGGCCGTCGCCGGCTGGTACTACGTCGCCGTGACCATGGGCGGGAAGGTCGCCGACTTCACCGAGGACGCCGTGCCCGTCCCCCTGACCCTGCGGCTGGAGGTCACGGGGAAACCGGCCGCGGCGCCCGCCTACACGGAGGACCCGGCCGCGGGCGGCTTCGCCGTCGGCGCCGACGACCGTACGGCGGCCCGGGACGGGCTCACCGCCCCGGAGGCGGCCGAGGCCGCCGGGACCCGGGCGGTGATGAGGATCGTGGCGGGCGCGGGCCTCGGCACCGGGACGCTGCTGCTGCTCGTGCTGGGCGGCTGGATCGCGCTCGGCCGCAGGGGGCGCGGCGCTACATCCGCGTGAGGGCCCAGACCCCGACCGCGAAGCAGACGAACGCCGCGGCGAGCAGCGCGGCGACCGCCTTCGGCGGGGGCGGGGCGATCCTCCCGGCGGGCCGGACGGCCGTCGTGGCCGAGGTGCCCGTGCCGGCCGCGGCGCCTGCCGCCGCCGGCGGGGACAGGTGGAAGCTGCCGGTCTCCGAGGCCCCGGGAGCGGGCCCGAAGGAGCCCGCCGGGGGCGCCTGCGGCGGGACGGGGCGCGCCGCGGCCGCCGCCGCCCCGCGCGGATCGGTACGGGTGGGCTCCGCGGCCACGGTCACGGACGCGGCCGCCGCCGCGGCGGTCGGTGCGCTGCCCGGCGGTGCGGCGGCCGGCGGCTCCGGGGCCGCCGCGGGCCGTGCGGGAGGCATCGCGGCCGGGGGCGCCTGCGCCGCGCCGAGGGGCCCCTGCGGGCCGTAACCGGCGGGCAGCGGGCCGAGTTGGTCGAAGACCTCCACCGGGGGTTCGTCCGCGGGAGGTGCCGGCAGCAGCTCCACCGCCTCGGCAAGGGCCCTGCGCGCCCCTGTGGCGGTCCGGAACCGGCTGTCGGGGTCGGGCTGCAGGAGCGTGGCGACGACGTCCCACAGCGGGGCGGGCACGCCCTCGGGGGCGGCCGGGGTCCCGTGGGCGCGGAAATGGGCCACCAGCGCCGCGGAGTCGGGCTTGGCGCCCCTGAGGAGGTACAGGGCGACCAGTCCGACGGCGAACAGGTCGGCGGGGAAGTCCGGTTCGGCACCGGTGAGCTGCTCGGGCGCGAAATAGCCCGGCGTGCCGACCACGAAGTCGGTCTCGGTCAGCCGGGGCTCGTCCTTGCGCATGGAGATGCCGAAGTCGGACAGCCGCAGGTGCGGCCGCCCGGTTCCGGTGGCCTCCATCAGGATGTTGGCCGGCTTGATGTCGCGGTGGACGACGCCCTCCGCGTGGACCGCCGCCAGTCCCGACAGGAGCTGGTCGAGCAGCGTGCACACGAACCGCGGCGGAAGGGGGCCGTAGTCCCCGATCACGTGGGCGAGCGAGCCGCCGGAGACCAGGTCCATGGTGAACAGGACCTTGTCGTCGTCGGCCGCCCAGCTGGCGGGAGCCAGGACGTGGGGGTGGTCGATGCGCAGCGCCTGCTCCCGTACGAACCGCAGCAGCATGTGCGCGTCGCCCTGGAGGAGGACCTTCGCCGCGACGTAGCGGCGGCGGCGGTGGTCCCAGGCCCGCCAGACCGCACCCGCGCCACCGCGTCCGACCGGATCGACCAGTTCGTACCGGCCGGCGAAGACCTCACCCATCGCTGCGCCCGTCCCCCGTCACCCTCGGCTCGCCTTCCGGCGTCTCAGTTCTGGTGCGCCTCGTAGTGGGCGACCGCGTCGGCGGTCCGGCCCGCTCCGTACACCTTGAGGAACTCTGCCAGTTCCGGATGGGTGGGGGCGAGCGTGTTCGCCGCGTCGATGATGTCGCCGGCCGCCGAGACCGAACGCAGCAGGGACTGGATCTCGCGCACGACCCGCTTGACGGTCGGTGCGCCGGAACCGACGGCGGTCTGGCCGCTGTTGCTCAGGACGGAGCCCCCCTGGGTCCTCTTGATCTCGTCCATCCGGTCGGTGGCCTCCACCGCGCTGACGCTTCCGTCGGCCACCTGGCCCGCGAGGTCCTGGAGGGCCTGGACGCGCTGCACCACGGCAGGGTTGCCGATCTTGGCGCGCTGGCCGCTCATCAGCTGGGACAGCATGGGCGCCGACAGTCCGAGGACGGCAGCGAGACGGGCCTGGTTCAGGCCGAGATCATCTATGAGCCGGCGGAAGAGGGCTCCCAGGGGCTCCCCGTACCAACTGCGCTGGAGCTCTCTGGCTCTCGCGGTGGCCTCTTGCTGGACTGCGTCCACTCGTCCTACTCCCCTTCGCTGGTGCGAACCTCGCGAGCATCTTACGGAGAGTGGTCGCGGGGCGGGAGTCCCTATCATTTTGCGAGATGAGGGGGTACACCCGGTACTCTGTTCTGCGGAACGACCACCTCTCCTCCAGGGGACGGGTGCGTCCGGTTCCACGGGGCCTTAGCTCAGTTGGTAGAGCGCTGCCTTTGCAAGGCAGATGTCAGGAGTTCGAATCTCCTAGGCTCCACAGCACATACCCTCCGACCTGCGAAAACGCGGGGCGGGGGGTATTTTCGTGCGCCTCCGGGGCGCTCATCTGTATGGTGACTACATCTATGCATCGGGGGGTGCGCCGTGATGTACGTCCACAACCGGGCCGGGGGGAAGCCCTGTTGGTCGGCCGGGTCCGCGCGCGGCGCGGAAGGTCCGGCGGGGCCGCGCGCGGAGCGGTGACGTTGGTTCCGTTAGTCCCTGGGCGGTGCGCCCGGCCTTGGGCGGAAGGTCTTTCCGGGGCATTCCGGAACGGCGTGCGAGCGGATGGGTCTCGTCCGCTCCCGATACAAAGTGTTAACAGTGGGCCCGTTGCCGGAGTGGCGTACGCCACGGTGGCAGGGCACTCAATCAAGGTACGGTCGCATGCGTACCTCCGTTCGGAGGCGTACCTGCATGCAAGAGGGGGAACTCAGCCATGTCCGCGATCCTGGACACCGAACTCAGCTACTCGAGCACCGTGACACGAGCCCTCGTCCACCGCGCGGCGGTCTGTGAGGTCTTCCTCACCGACTCCGTGCGGCTGGCCGAGGACGAATACCTCATCGCCGCCCAGCTCCCGCGCGTCCACAGCTACTACAGCGACCAGATCGCCACACCCGCCGTCTACGACCCGCTGCTCCTCGTCGAGGTGTTCCGCCAGGCCTCGATCTACACCGCGCACACCTTCCTCGACGCCGCGGTCGACGAGAAGTTCATCTTCAACAGCGGCGAGATGCTCGTCACCGACGCGGACGCGCTGCAGATCGGGGCACGGCCGGGACACGCGCAGATCCATGCCCGGCAGGCGGGGCTGAAGCACCGCGACGGGGTCGTCACCGGCAGCACGCTCGACATGGTCCTCACGGTCGACGGGCGCGAGGCCGCCACCATGCGCACCACCTGCCAGTGGATGCCGGGCGGTGCCTGGAACCGGATGCGCGAGAGGGGCCGGGCCGCCCTGCCCCCGGCCGCGGCCCGTCCGCACCAGAGCGGACGCCGGGTCGCCCCCGGAGCCGTGGGCCGGATCTCCCCGCACAACGTCGTGCTGTCGGAGACCGAGGTCCGTGAGCACGAGGTGCTGACGCAGGTCGTCGTCGACCAGGCCAACCCCGCGCTCTTCGACCACCCGCTGGACCACATCCCGGGCGCCCTGATCTTCGAGGCGTTCCGCCAGTCCGCGGTGCACGCGGCGCACGAGCTGTTCGGCCTCTCCCCGCAGGGGCTCCTGCTCACCCGCGTCGAGACGGACTTCACGCGCTTCGGCGAGTTCGAGCTGCCCACCGACTGCCTGGTGCGCGTGGTGGAGTCGCCGACCCCGGACTCGGTGGCCTTCGAGATCTCCATGAGCCAGGAGGAGCCGATCGCCCGCGCGCAGGTCCACCTCGCGCTGACCAGCCCCATCGGCGGAGCGCTGCTGAACCGCCTCTCGCTCGCCGACGCCGGTGCCTGAGCACCCGTACCCCCGCATCCGGGCCACCCGAGGAGACGCAGCAGTGCCCCAGCCCATGATCTGGTTCGACTTCGGCGGTGTGCTCTCGCCGCCGCTCGACGACCTGTTCGACGCGTACCACGAGCGTGCGGGCATCAGCCCGCGGCAGATGAAGACCGCCCTCGCCGCCGTTGCCGCGGAGTTGGGCCACGAACCCCTCGCCCCCCTCGAACTGGCCCTGCTCACCGAGGCCGAGTGGGGCGGTGCCATGGCCCGGGTCCTGCGGGAGGCCAACCCCGGCATCGACCTGTCGCGGGCGCGCCTGCAGAGCTTCGGCGAGCAGTGGTTCGAAGGTGTCCGGGCCAATCCGGTCATGGTCTCGACGGCCCGGCACGCCAAGGAACACGGCTACCGGGTGGGCATCCTCAGCAACAACGTCGTCGAGTGGGAGGCCCACTGGCACGCGATCGTCGCGCCCGTCGGCGAGGTCGACTGCATCGTCGACTCCTGCAAGGTCGGCGTCCGCAAGCCCGATCCGGACATTTTCCGGCGGGCCGAGAAGGAGGCGGGGGTGCCGGCCGCGGAGTGCGTCCTGGTCGACGACCTCGCCGAGAACTGCGAGGCCGCCCGCTCCGTCGGATGGCGCGCCGTCCACTTCCGGAACAACGCCCAGGCGGTACGCGACCTGGCCGGCCTGACCGGGCTGCCCGCCCTCGTCTGACGCACCTCACATCCCCAACGGAGCACATATGACCAGCACCGCCACACCCACGGCCGTCACCGTCGCGGACATACCCCGTCTCGACCCCGTCCCGGCCTTCACCCTGCTCGACGAGCGCGGACCGGGCGGCGTCCCGCTGATCCGGCTGCCGAGCGGCCACAAGGTCGCCCGCCTGACCCGCTACGCCGACGTGCACAAGGTGCTCACGGACCCGGCATCGGGCCGGACCGACACCAACGTCGAGGACGGGCCGAGCTTCCTGCCGACCGTGATGCCGAAGGAACTCCTGCTCAACCTGGACGCCCCGCACCACGCCCGGGTCCGTGGCTTCGTCGCCGCCGACTACAGCGCCGCGGGGACCGAGCGGCTGCGCCCCTTCCTCGACCGGGTGGTGGACGAGGGCATCGCGCGGCTTCGCTCGTCCGCCGCCCCCGATCTCTTCACCGACCTGGTCGACCGGGTTCCGGTCGCCGTGAACTGCGAGTTCCTCGGGGTTCCGGTCGAGGATGTGCCGTACTTCCGGCCGTCGGCGCGGATCGTGCAGATCGCCTCCCACGAGAACGTCCCTGACCTGGTCGAGCACTTCTACCAGGTGTACGGCTACGTCCAGGACCTGGTGACCGGCGTCCGGCCCGTGGTGCCCGGCGGGCTGATCGACCGCTTCCGGGCCGGCCGGGACCGGGCCGAGCCGCCGCTGGACGACGCCGAACTGACCGGCATCTTCTTCGGCTCGCTGCTGGGCGCGGACCAGAACGTGGTGTCCGTCCTGACGAAGTCCCTCTACGCACTGCTCGCGGCGCCCGCACTGTGGCGCCGGCTCGCCGAGGACCCGGGCATCGCCCCGCGCCTCGCCGAGGAGCTGATCCGCCTGATCCCGCTGGGCACGATCTCGGCGTTCCCCCGCATCGCCGGCCGTGACCTGGAGACCAGCGAGGGGACCGTGCCGGCGGGCAGCGTGGTCTACCCGGACGCCTTCGCCGCGAACCGCGACCCCGAGGCCTTCCCGGACCCGCTGTCCATCGATCCCGACCGCGCGCCGGGCAAGCGGCACCTGCAGTTCGGCTACGGCATGCACCACTGCATGGGGGCGGCGCTCGCCCGCATGGAGATCGTGACCGTACTGACGCGCCTGGCACAGGAGTTCCCCGGTCTGGCGCTGGCCGTCGACCCGGCCGAGGTGCCCTGGGACGAGGGCACGGTGCTGCGCCGGCCCACCTCGCTGCCCGTGCGCTGGTGACGTCCCGCCGCGGGGTGCCGCGCCGCCGGTGAGCGGAGAGGGGCGTGCTCCTGCGGGCGCTGCGGCGCATGCGGGAAGGGCGGGTCCGGTGCTGCCGGGCCCGCCCTCCGGTGTGTCCGGCCTCTGCCGGCGGCCGTCAGCGGGCCTCGCCGAACCACTGGCGCAGGGCGTCGGCCAGCGGGCCCCCGTCCGAGTCCCAGGCCACGTAGCCGTCGGGCCGGACGAGCACCGCCTCCCAGGGCAGCGGGGTGGCGGACGCGGCGGTCACCGTGTGCAGGACGTGGGCCCAGCCGGCGGCGTCGGCGCGGTGGCCGGCCCCGGTCCCGTTCCCGGACGCGTCCTCGCCCAGCAGCAGGAGGAGGGGGCGGCCGGGCAGCAGCAGCCGGGTGAGGTCGGTCGGGCCGTCCCGCGTGGTCAGCGGCAGGTTCGGCAGGAACCGGCCCTCCCAGGTGGAGCCGGGTGCGGTGCGGGCCGGGTACGCCGTCTCCTGGGCACTGATCATGTGGCCGAGGCGGGTGTTGACCTCCTCCAGCCCGAGGAGTTCGGTGACGAGGTCGCGCAAGGGATCGAGGCCCGGGTCCGGCCGCATCAGGGCGAGCTGGGCCCGGGTGTTGTCGATGACACGCCGTCCGGCGGGGCGCCGTTCCGTGTCGTAGGTGTCGAGCAGGTCCTTTCCCGCGGTTCCCGCGAGGACGTGGGCGAGCTTCCAGGAGAGGTTGAGGGCGTCCTGGAGCCCGAGGTTGAGCCCCTGCCCGCCCACCGGGAAGTGGACGTGGGCGGCGTCGCCGGCGAGGAACACCCGGCCCTTGCGGTAGTCGCGCACCAGGCGGGCGAAGTCGCTGAAGCGGGAGAAGAAGACGGGGTCGGTCATCGGTACGGCGTGGCCGAGGATGCGTTCGCCCTCGCGGCTCAGCTCCCCGACGGTGGGTTCGGCGTGCCGGTCCGGGTGCGGGCCGCGGAAGTCGATGGTGATGAAACGGCTGTGCCCGTACGGGTTGACGCCCGCGACCGTCCAGCCGCGCGGTGTGCGGTGCCAGCCGTGGGGCACGGAGTCGGGGTCGGTCAGCCGGACGAGTCCCAGCAGGGCGGAGACCGTGGCCGGGTGGGTGTCTTCGGCGAAGCCGAGCAGTTCGCGGACGGTGCTCCGGGCGCCGTCCGCGCCGACGGCGTATTCGGCGGTGAAGTGCCGTGTGCCGTCGGGCCCCTGAGCGGTGACCTCCACCCGCTCGGGTCCCTGGGTGACGGCGGTGACCCGGTGTCCGCGCAGAACGGTGACGCCCCGGGCGCGGGCCAGGCGTTCGAAGTCCCTTTCCAGGTCTGCCTGGGACCGGCCGACGATGGGGCCGGGCTCGGTCGCGGGGGCGGTGATGACGAGCCCCGGCATGCCCGCGAAGTGGAAGGCGTCGGCGGAACTGCGCCGCAGCCGTTCCGGGGTCGCGGGACGGGCCTGCAGATGGCCGCGCCGGGCGAGGCCCTGCACGGTGCGGGCGTGCAGCGTGCCCGCCTTGGGCTGGTCCACGGTGTGCGGCGCGGCTTCGAGGACGACGGTGTCGATGCCGTGGTGGCCGAGCTCTGCGGCGACGAGCATGCCGACGGGCCCGCCCCCCACGACCAGTACCTGGGCGTGGGAGGGGCGGGAGCCGTCGTCGGGGAGGCGGTCCATGGGGCGCGGGTCCTTTCCAGGGGGCTCCCCGGCCGGTCGGGCCGCGCGGGCCGCGGGGGCCGCGGCGGTGCCGGCGCGGGGGGACGCGGGTGGCCCGGCGCCACGGGGGAAGGGGGCGCCGGGCCGGTCTCGGGTGGTGTCGCACGGGCCGGCCGGGGTGCACGGTGGGTGCGGCCCGGGCCCGCGGGGCCGTCAGGCCGCGGGCTTGGCGGCCCCGCCGCGCAGCAGGGCGGCGACCACGCCGCACAGCACGACGCAGACGGCCGCGAGCGCCCACAGGACGGTGTGGAAGGCGGAGTCGTAGGACTGCGCGAGGAAGTGGGTGAAGCCCTCGGTGTCCACGGCGCCGGACAGTTCGGTGGCCCGGGCGAAGTCGCCGCCCGCGGCCTGGTCGGCGACCTGGTCGGCGTGCGCGGCGCCGGCGTGCTCGCCGATGCCGTCGTCGATCCGGTTGCCCAGCACGGTCGCGAGGGCCGAGCCGTACACGGCGACGGCGATGGCCTCGCTGCCGAGCCGCAGCGTATTGAGGAAGCCGGCCGCCATGCCCGCCTTGGCCGGGTCGATCAGCTCCAGGGCCTGTCCGTCGACGAGTCCTGCCGACAGGCCCATGCCGGCGCCGGTGACGAGCATCGGGAGGGCGACGACGAGGATCTTCACGTCGGGGGAGAAGAGCGTGAGGGCCAGGTCGCCGACGACGAGGCAGGCGAGGCTGACGTAGATGAGGGTGAGCGCGGAGATTCCGCGGGTGACCAGCTTCGCGGCGAGCATGGGGCAGACGAGCACGGGCGCGGTGAGCAGCAGCATGGTCAGACCCGCGGTACCGCTGTTGCGCCCGGTGACCGCGGTCAGGTAGCTGGGCAGGTAGGTGAGCATGGTGACGAAGCCGAAGGACGCGGCGACCGGCACCAGGCAGAGGCCGACGAAGCGCCGGTTGCGCAGCACGCTCAGGTCCAGCATGGGGTGTTCGCGTCGGTTCTCGACCACGGCGAAGAGGGCGAGGACGACGACCGCGCCCGCGAAGAGCGCCAGGACACCGGCGCTGCCCCAGCCCCACTGGGATCCCTGCACGATGGCCGTGGTCAGGAGCACCATGGCGACGACGAAGAGCGCGCTGCCCGGTACGTCGATCCGGGCTCCGCTCCCGGCGTCGGACGGCATGGCCTTGGCGATGGCCGGTACGGCGAGCAGGACGAGCAGCAGGGCGGCGGCGTGGACCGCGAACACCCAGCGCCAGCCGAGGCCCTGGACGAGCACGCCTGCCAGGGAGGGGCCGATGGCCACACCGACGCCCGCGACGGTGCCGAAGAGGGCGAAGGCCTTGGCGCGCGCCGGGCCGTCGAAGACCGTCGCGACGATCGCGGCGCCGCAGGAGAAGATCGCCGCTCCGCCGATGCCGGCGAGGGCACGGGCGGCGTCCAGCCACAGCACGTCGGTGGCGATCGCGCTGGCCAGCGACGCCACGGCGTAGACGGCGGCGCCGGCCGCGAAGGCCTTGACGCGGCCGATGATGTCGGCGACCGAGCCCCAGACGAGGGTGAAGCAGGCGAAGGCGACGTTGAAGGCATTGACCACCCACTGGAGGGGGGCGAGGCCGGCGGCGGTGTCGGCGCCGATGTCGGGCAGGGCGACGGCGGTACCGGAGATCGACATGGGGACGACGAACACCGCGAGGAGCACGGCGGCCAGGGTCAGATTGCGGCCCGGCTGCCCTTCCGCCTGCACAGGTGGTGCGGCCGACGACGTGGTCTGCGTACTCATGGGGGCACTACTCCAGGCTCTGTCCGGCCGACTGGCGACCAGGTACGGTTTCCGTCGAACCTAAAGCTGGCACAGGACAGAGGTATGATGCAACCCGTACCTCAGGAAGGAGGGCGAGGATGCCCGACGAGGATGGCCACCCCTCGGTCGAGGAGATGAGCCTGTTGACCGTACTGAGCGCGCTCTCCGACCCCTTGCGCTACTCCGTCGTCTCCGCGCTGGTCAGGGAACCGGAGGGCACGGCGCGCACCTGCGCCTCCTTCAACCTGCCGGTCTCGAAGTCGACGATCACCCACCACTTCCGGATCCTGCGCGAGGCCGGCTTGGTGCGCCAGGTGGACCGCGGGAACAGCAGGGCCGCGACCCTGCGCCGGGAGGACCTCGACGAGCGCTTCCCCGGTCTGCTCGACCTGATCCGCGCCCACGACTGATCTTCCCGCGCGACGGAGCGCGGCGCAGCGACCGCGACAGAACGAGCCGCAGAACGCGGAAGACCCCTTCCTGCCCGTGCGAACCGGGCCGGAAGGGGTCTTCGCCGTGTCGTGCGCGGCTCAGCGGTCACGCAGCTCCAGCGTGCAGCACTTGACGCTGCCGCCGGCCTTCAGCAGCTCGGACAGCTCGACGCCGATCGGCTCGAACCCGCGCGCCCGCAGCTTCGCGTGCAGGCCGGTGGCCGCGGCGGGCAGGAGCACGTGGCGGCCGTCGGAGAAGGCGTTGAGCCCGAAGACGGCCGCGTCCTCCGCACAGGCCAGGATCGCGTCGGGGAAGAGGGTCCGCAGCACGGCCTGGCTGCCCTGGGAGAAGGCCGCCGGGTAGTACATGACCTCGTCGTCCGACAGCACGGCCAGCGCCGTGTCCAGGTGGTAGTAGTCCGGGTTGACCAGGGTCAGCGAGGTGACGGGCAGTCCGAAGAACTCCTGCGCCTCCGCGTGCGACCGCGGGTCGGTGCGGAAGCCCGTTCCGGCCAGCAGGCGCCGGCCGACGGTGAGGATGTCGCCCTCGCCCTCGTTGACGAACTCCGGCCACAGCGTGTCCGTGTAGCCGCGGCCCTCCAGCCACCGCAGGTACGCGGGCCCCTCGGCGGTGCGCTCCGCGTGGCGGAAGCGGGCGCCGTAGACCTTGCCGTCCACGACGGTGGCGCCGTTGGCCGCGAACACCATGTCGGGCAGGCCCTCCAGTGGGTCTATCTCCTCCACCACGTGGCCGAGTTCGAGGTACAGGTCGCGCAGGCCCTCCCACTGCCGGACGGCGAGCGCGTTGTCCGTGCTGTGCTGCGGGTTCATCCACGGGTTGATCGAGTACGTCACGTCGTAGTGGCGGGGCCGGCACATCAGCAGGCGGCGGCGCGTGGCGACGCGGGCGGTGCTCTCGGAACGGTGCAGGGCGCCGGCGGGGGTGATGGGCTCGGTGAGCGGCACGGAGGGCTCCTTCTCATGGGGTGGCGATGGAAGCCCGGCGGCCGGGGGATGGCCCGGCCCGCCGGATGCGGGTGACGCAACTGATCACGTGGGTCAACTGATCACTTCCCCCCATGGAAAGGCCGCTCCGCATTGACCGGAAGGCCCCGGGAGCACCGGCCAATCAACCGCCCGGCCAGGTGGGCGGCCGAGTTGATTGTCCGTGCCGGTGATGTGTTCCGGGCAATCGCACCGGCCCGTGGAATGAGGTCATCAACCGGTTTCGCAAGGCAAGAAACGGACGCCGCACAACGGCCCGCACCGTCCTGCCCGACCGTACCAACCTGTCCACCTGTTCCATCTGGAGGTACTTCCATGGCGCATCGCAACGTCGAACTGCTCGCAGTCGGTGCAGGTCCGGCGAACCTCGCGCTGGCGATCGCCGTCGAGGAGCTCGCCCCCGAGCTGGCCGGCGACACCCTGCTCATCGAGCGCGAGCACGACATCGTGTGGCAGCGCGGAATGCTCCTGCCCGACGCCCTCAGCCAGGTCTCCTTCCTCAAGGACCTGGTCACCCTGCGCAATCCGACCAGCCGCTTCTCCTTCGTCAACTTCCTCCATTCCCAGGAGCGCCTGGACGCCTTCGTCAACCTCGCCAGTTTCGTGCCCTATCGCAGTGAGATATCCGAGTACCTGCAATGGGTGGCGAACGAACTCGACACCGTGAAGGTCGAATACGGCCGTGAATGCACGTCCGTCGAGCCGGTCACCGGCGAGGACGGAGAGCTCTCCGGATGGGTGGTCACCCTGGCCGACGGCGAGACCATCGGCTGCCGCTACCTGGTCATCGGCGCGGGCCGCGACGCCCACGTCCCCGAGGTCTTCGCCGGTCTGCCGGCCGACCGGGTCATCCACAGCACGCAGTACAGCCAGCGGATCGGCGAGGTGCGCAAGGACCTGCCGCACCGGGTCGCGGTCGTCGGCGGCGCGCAGAGCGCGGCCGAGCTGTTCGGCGCCGCGCTGCGGGACCTGCCCGAGTGCAAGCCCACGATGATCATGCGGTCCATCGGCCTGAACGGCTACGAGAGCAGCAAGTTCACCAACGAGCTCTACTACTCGTCCTTCATCGACGAGTTCTACGAGTCCTCGCCCGAGGCCCGCCAGCAGCTGCTCGGCGAGATGTACCGCTCCAACTACGGCGGCCTGGCCCCGGCCACCCTCGACGGCCTCTACCGGCAGTTCTACCAGGACCGCCGCAGCGGCGGGGAGCGCCTGGGCATGCAGCCCATGACCGACGTGGCCGCCGCGCGGATGGACGGCGAGGAGGTCGTCCTGACCCTCGTCGACCGCAAGTCGGGCACCGAGCGCGAGATGCGCACCGACCTGGTGCTGCTGGGCACCGGCTTCGTCCGCGCGATGCCGTGGGCCGTCAAGGCCCTCGCCTCGGCGATCGGGCTCGACGAGATCAACGTCAGCCGGAACTACCGGCTCGACCTCGGCCGCCCCGCGACCGCCGCGGTCTACCTGCAGGGCGTCAACGAGGCCACCCACGGCATCGCCGACTCGCTGCTCAGCGTGCTTGCCGGCCGCTCCGCCGAGATCACCCAGGACATCCTCGCCCACCGCCGCTCCCGGTCGGTGGAGTTCCCCGCCGAGGAGCGTGAGCTCGCCCTCGCCGGCGCGGTCTGAGGACCGCACCCCCCACGAGCCGACACCGCATGACGAGGAGAGACCGAACCACATGCTCACCAAGCAACTCGACCGCGACGGACTGACGCACGAGAACGGCCTGGACGCCCAGCGCCTGCTGCCCTGGCCCGAACTCAACGCCCCCTTCGAGGGCTCCTGGTGCGTGATCCGCCCCGGAACCGCCTCGACGGCCCACGCCCACCACGAGTACGAGATCTTCATCGCCGTCGCCGGCTCCGCGGTCCTGGAGTCGGAGGGCGTCCGCAAGCCCTTCGTGACGGGGGACATCGTCCACTTCACCCCCGGCACCCCCCACCGCGTGATCAACGAGTCCGACGCGGACTTCGAGATGTATTCGGTCTGGTGGGACCTCGACATGACGCAGCGGTTCGCAGCACGCCACGAAGGAGCCCAGGCATGACACCCCGTACGGTCATCATCGCCCCGCCGCCCACCCCCAACGGGGACCTGCACACCGGGCACCTGGCGGGCCCGTACATCGCGGGTGACGTCCACGCCCGCTACCTGCGGGCCTCCGGCCGCCCGGTGATCTTCACCAGCGGCACCGACGACAGCCAGACCTACGTGGTCTCCAGCGCCGCCCGCGCCGGCCTGACCCCGGAGGAGCTGGCGCTGCGCTCGGCGACCCAGATCCGCGCCACCCTGGAGGCGGCCGGCATCTCCGTCGACGGCTTCGCGCCCTTCGACAAGGGCTACCGGCAGACCGTCATCGACTTCGTCACCGACCTCCACACCGACGGCGCCTTCCGGCTGAAGACCGTGCGGCTGCCCTACGTGGAGGCGACCGGCGAGTTCCTCATGGAGGGCCTCGTCGCGGGCGACTGCCCGGTCTGCCTGGTGGAGAGCCGGGGCGGGCTGTGCGAGTCCTGCGGCCACCCCAACAACTTCGACGAGCTGCTGCGCCCGCGCTCCACCGTCGACCCGGACGCCGTCGTCACCCACCACGAGGCGCAGATCCTGGTGCTGCCGATGGAGGAGTACCGCGACCGGCTCGCCGACTACTACGTCCGCCACCGCGACGTCCTGCGCCCGCACACCGCGCAGCTCGTCCGCGAGGCCCTGGACCGGCCGCTGCCGGACTTCCCCATCACCTACCCGACCGGCTGGGGCATCCCGGCCCCGTTCAGCGAGACGCCGGGCCAGGTCCTCAACGCCTGGGCCGAGGGCATGGCCGCCTCGATGTACTGCACCTGGTGGGCCGCCGAGCAGCTCGGTGAGCACGCCGACCGCTACGACGAGCACTGGCTGTCCGAGCACGGCATCGAACTCGTCTACTTCCTCGGATTCGACAACGTCTACTTCTGGGGAATGACGCACCTGGCGCTGCTGATGGCGCACGGGGACCGGTACGTCGAGCCGCACGCCATCGTCTCGAACGAGTTCTACGAGCTGGAGAACCAGAAGTTCTCCACGAGCAAGGGCCACGTGGTCTGGGCCGCCGACCTGGTGGCCGAGGTCCCGCGCGACCTGGTCCGCTTCTACCTGGCGCTGACCGCCCCGGAGCACTCCCGCACCAACTTCAGCCGCGAGGCGCTGGAGCAGCTGTCGGCCGACCGCCTGGTCGAGCCGTGGAACCGGCTCGCCGGCCGCCTGGAGGAGATGCTCGCCGGCGTACCGGCCGACGCGGCCCTCCCGGTGTCCGCGACCGGCGCCGAGCACGCGGCCATCGTCGTCGAGCGCTTCCGCTCGCACTACGAGCTGGAGAGCTTCAGCCTGCACCGGGCCGCGGACCTGCTGGTCGTGCACCTGGACCGGCTCCTGAAGCAGGCCGACCGCGTCGCCGTGGACGTGCCCACCGACCTCGGCGACCTGGTCCTGGCCGTCAGGACCCTCATCGCGTGCGGCGCCCCGCTGCTCGTCGACCTCGCGGCCCGTGCCGAGCGGGCCGGCGCCGATCTGAGCCTCCCGGCCGGTCCGATCACGGCCACCAGCACCCTGCCCCTGCGACTCCCCCTCCTGTCCACCGCCGTGGGGGCCTTCGAGCCCCTGTCCGTGCCGGTCGACGTCCGCGCCTGACCCCCCCCCGAGGAGCATCCGTGTCCACCATTGCCGCGCCCCGCCCCAATCGGGCCGAGCGTCTGCTCATCCCCGCCACCTTCATCACCAATCTCGGCAACGGCATCCAGCTGACCGCCGCCTCGTACCTGGTGTTCACCGAGGCCAACACCATGCTCGCGGTGAGCTGGCTGATGATCGCCGTCACCATCCCGCAGGTGGCGCTGTCCCTCTTCTTCGGCAAGCTCGCCGACCGTTTCGACCGCCGCACCCTGGCGATGATCTCCGACCTGGCCAGCGCGGCCGCCGCGATCGGCCTGCCGGTCTGGCTGGCTCTCGGCGGCGACCCGTCCACCGTCAGCTACGTCGCCAGCTTCATCCTGTCGATCTCCGCGGCCCTCTTCTTCCCGGCCAGCAACGCCCTGATCAAGGAGCGCATCCCGGAGTCCCGGCTCGCCCAGTTCAACGGCAACGCCGAGATCGCGATCCAGGCAGGAACGCTCGCCTCCGCGGCCCTCGGCGGCTGGGTGATCGTCTGGGTCGGCACCACGTCGCTCTTCTACTTCAACGCGATCACGTTCCTGGTCTCCGCCGTCCTGCTGTTCCTCATGGGCCGCCGCCCGGCCGGTACGGGCACCAGCGCCCCGGAGGCCGCCGCCAAGGCCGCCGCCGCGGTCGCCGCGACGGGCACCCGTCCGCCGCTGGCCCGTCTGGCGCTGCTCTACATCATCGGCAACATCGTGATCATCGTCGGCAACAGCATCATGCTGGTCCTGGTCATCGACGGCTTCAAGTCCAACGCCGGCTACCTCGGCATCGTCGACGCCCTGTTCGGCATCGGTGCGCTCTTCGCGGCCTGGGCCTTCAAGAAGATCAGCTCCAAGGCGACCGTGCTGAAGACGGCCCTGATCGGCTACCTCGCCTTCGCGGTGCTGCTCTCCCTGGAGTCGATCCACCTCTACGCGATGATGGCCGTCATCCCCTTCGCCGCCATCGCCTTCTGCGTGGCGCGCATCTCGGCCCGTACCGCCCTCATGAGCGCCGCCCCCGAGGAGAAGACCGGCTTCGTCTTCGGTGCCACCAACGCCTTCGGCCTCGCGGCCGGCACCGCCGCCGTCGTCCTGATCTCGCTCCTGGTCGACTCCACCAACGTCAAGAACGGCTTCTACGCCCTCTCCGCCCTGGTCGTCGTCATCGCCTCCCTCACCATCCTGTCGCTGCGCAAGCACGACCGTGAGGTCGCCGCCGCCGAGGCCGCCGAGGCCGCCGAGCAGTCCGTCTCCGTCGCCCCGGCCGCGTCCGCCACCGAGGTCACCGAGCCCGCCGCGGCCGGTACCGAGGCCCGCGAGTCCGTCCCGGCCAAGGTCTGAGGGGAGAAGCCGACATGAAGCTGCTCGCCATCGAGGCCAGCCAGAACGCCACCTACTACATCTCCCGCTACCAGCAGATCGAGGAGCGCGGCGCCGAGGTCTTCGTCCTCAACGGCATCGGCACCGAGGACTTCTGGGCCGCGGACCGCTACCGGATCGCCGGCTCCAAGCACATCGAGGACATCGTCACCGCCGCCAAGCAGTGGCACGCGGAGGAGGAGTTCGAGGGGGTCCTGACCTTCTCGGAGTCCGGGGTCGTCACCGTGGCCGTCGTCGCCGAGGCGCTCGGGCTGCCGAGCATCGGCTTCGAGGCCGCCCGCACCAGCCGCAACAAGCTGCTCATGCGCCAGGCGCACGAGCGGGGCGGCGCGGCCCACCCCGGCTTCCGCCACGCCCCCGACGTCGAGGCGGCCCTGGCCGCCGGCGAGGAGCTCGGCTACCCCCTGATCCTCAAGCCGACCCTCGGCGCCGCCAGCAACTTCGTCTTCAAGGTGGACGACCCGCAGGAGATGCGCGCCCGCTTCGCGGACGCCACCTCGGGCATCGAGACCATGACCTGGGCCCTGATGGAGGCCGACGGCCTCGACCTCGGCCCGAACGGGATCATCGTCGAGGGCTACCTGGACGGGCACGAGCACCTGATCGAGGCGCTGGCCTGGGACGAGGAGGTGTACCTCGGGTCCGTCGTGGACCGGATCACCGTCGAGAGCGGCACCTTCGACGACGACGTCCACCACGCGCCGAGCTCCCTGACCGCCGAGCAGATCGCCGCCGTCCACGAGGTGGTCCGGGACGCGGCCCACGCGCAGGGACTGCGCCGGTCCGTGCTGCACGCCGAGGTCCGCTTCCACCAGGGCAGGCCGTTCATCCTGGAGATCGCGATCCGCCCCGGCGGCGGCGGGCTCGACCACATGGCGCGCATCAGCGCCGGCCACGACCCCATCCAGTGCGTCTCGGACGTGGCCCGCGGCCTGCGGCCCGACGTCTCGCACTACTCCCCGACCGAGGTGCACACCGCGGCGATGTGCCTGATCAGCGGGGCCGGCACGGTCGAGTCGATCGAGGTGCCCACCGAGGTCTCCGAGGACCCGGCGCTGTTCTTCCTCAAGATCACCGCCACTCCGGGCAGCGTCATCAAGCGCCCGCCCGCCGGCAACAACATCCTCGGCTTCATCGGGGCCACCGGCACCTCCCTGACCGAGGCGCTGACCACCGCGCACGTCGCCGCCGGCCGCATCCGCACCGAGATGAGGCCGGAGCATGCCTGAGACCGTCCGGCGCACCGCCACCAGGCGCCACTACCTGATGTGCCGGCCCACCCACTTCGAGGTGAGCTACGCGATCAACCCGTGGATGGACCCGGACAAGCCGATGGACGCCGATCTGGCGCTGGCCCAGTGGGAGCGGGTCCGGGACCTGTTCGTCGGCCTCGGCCACGAGGTCTCGTACATCGACCCGGTGCCGGGCCTGCCGGACATGGTCTTCTCGGCCAACGGCGCCACCGTGGTCGACGGGAAGGTCCTGATCGCGAAGTTCCGCCACCGGGAGCGGGCGGCCGAGGCCGACGCCTACCGGGCCTGGTTCGAGGAGCACGGCTACACCGACATCAGGGTCCCGGAGTACGTCAACGAGGGCGAGGGCGACTTCGCCCCCGCGGGCCGGCGGATCCTCGCCGGCGCGGGATTCCGCAGCGACCCCGGCGCGTTCGAGGAGCTTCGCGCGTTCTTCGGGCTGCCGGTGGTCGGCCTGACCCTGACCGACCCCCGCTTCTACCACCTGGACACCGCACTGTGCGTCCTCGACGACGACCTGGTGATGTACTACCCCGCTGCCTTCTCCGACGAGAGCCGGGCCGTGCTGCGGGAGCTGTACCCGGACGCGATCCTCGCCACCCGGGAGGACGCCGAGGCCTTCGGCCTGAACGCGGTGAGCGACGGACTGAACGTGGTCCTGACGGAGACCGCGACCGACCTGATCGAAGCGCTGCGGGCGCGCGGATTCGAGCCGCACGGCGTGGACATGTCGGAGCTGCTGAAGGCCGGCGGCGCGGTCAAATGCTGCAGTCAGGAGATACGAGACACGTGATCGACTACGACGGCAAGAGTTTCCGCAACACCGGTTACCCCAAGGGCGAGGACGCCCCCGTCGGCCACTACCGCCAGGAAGGCGACCTGCTCTGGGCCGACTTCGACGGGGGCCCCGTCCGCCGCGGCTCGCTCAACGGCCGCGTCGAGCCCGACGGGAACCTCGAGTTCGCCTACACGATGGTCCTCGCCAGCGGCGAGGTGATCGCCGGGAGGTGCTGGAGCACCCCCGAGTTCCTCGACGACGGACGGATCCGGCTCAACGAGCGCTGGGAGCGCTACGGAGACCACTCGGACAGCGGTGTATCCGCATTGGAGGAGGTACGGACATGACCCCGCCCACGACCCCGCTCCGCGGGGGGAGCGTGACCTGGGCCTGCACCAGCGGGTTCAGCCCGGTCTTCATCTTCCCCTTCACCCCCGGCGAGTACTACGGGGTGGCCAACCTGCACGAGTTCCAGACCCTGATGTACCGCCCGCTCTACTGGTACGGCTCCGGCGGCCAGCCGACGGTCGACTACGAGCGCAGCCTCGCCGAGCCGCCGGTGTGGAGCGAGGACGGGCTCACGGCGACGATCACCGTCAAGCCCTACCGGTGGTCGAACGGCGAGACCGTCAACGCCGACAACGTGATGCTGTGGATGCACCTGCTGGAGGCGGAGAAGGACAGCTTCGGCGGTTACACGCCGGGCTTCTTCCCGGACAACCTGACCGGCTACGAGAAGGTCGCCGAGGACAAGGTGAGCTTCACCTTCGACCGCGCCTACTCCCACAACTGGGTGCTGATGAACCAGTTCAGCACCATCACCCCGCTGCCGAAGGCCTGGGACCGCACCGGCGACGACCGGCCGGCCGACGCCACCCACGACCCGTCCCAGGCCTCGGCGGTCTACGCCTACCTGCGGGCCTGCAACGACGAACGCAAGAGCTGGGACACCAGCCCCGTCTGGAGTGTTGTCAACGGCCCCTGGAAGCTGACCAGTTACACCATCGACGGGGTCTCGGGCGAAGCCGTCCTGACCCCCAACGAGAGCTACTCCGGCCCCAACAAGCCCTACCTGGACGAGTTCCGGCTGATACCCACCGGCTCGGACACCGAGCAGTACGAGATGCTGCGGCGCGGCCCCGAGGCCGTCGACGGGGTGCAGGTCGGCTTCCTGCCCTTCGACGAGGTCACCGAACCGGCCGAGGACCTCATGGCCGGCGGGCCGAACCCGCTCGGCGAGCACTACGACCTCGTGCCCCAGCTCACTTACAAAATCCACTACTTCCCGATCAACTTCAACAACCCCACCGTTGCCGGAAAGATCTTCAAGCAGCTCTACTTCCGCCAGGCACTGCAGTCCTGCCTCGACTCCCGGGGCGCCATCCGCGACGTCTACAAGGGCTACGGCTATCCGACCACCGGGCCCATCCCGGCCCTGCCCGACAGCCCGCTGCTCTCCCCCGCCGCGCACGAGGACCCGTACCCCTTCGACGTCGAGGCGGCCCGCACCTACCTGACCGACAACGGCTGGGACATCTCCTCCACGCCGGGCGTCTGCGTCCGCGAGGGCACCGGCCCCGGTGAGGCGGGCGAGGGCATCCCGGCAGGGACCCCGCTGCGGTTCTCGATGCGCTACGCCGCGGGACACGAGACGCTGACCGAGGTCATGCGGAAGTTCGCCGCCGACGCCGCCCGGGCCGGCATCGAGATCGAGCTGACCGAGGTGGAGGCCAGCGTCCTGGTCCTGGAGGACACCACCTGCACCCCCGGCCCCGACAGCCCCTGCCTGTGGCAGTTCAGCGACTGGAACGGCGGCTGGGGCTACGGCCCGGGCTTCTACCCCACCGGTGAGGCCCTCTACTCCAGCGGCTCCTCCGTCAACTTCGGCAGCTACAGCGACCCGAAGGCGGACGAGCTGATCGCCCGGACCGTGGTCAGCGACGACCTGGAGGACCTGTACGCCTACCAGGACTACATCGCGCAGCAGGTCCCGGTGATCTGGATGCCCAACTTCCCCTTCCGTCTGCTGGAGGTCGCCAAGGACCTCCGGGGCGTCGCCCCGATCAACCCCTTCGGACTGATCAACCCCGAGGACTGGCACTACGTCGGCACGGCCGCGGAAGAGGCGGAGGCTCACTGATGTACCGGACGCTGCTCGACCTGCTCGATCTGCACCAGGCCCGATACCGCCTGATCGACCACCCGGCGGAGGGCCGCACGGACCTCGCCAGCATCCTGCGCGGCCACCCGCTGGACCAGGCCGCCAAGTGCATCATCGTCCGCGTCAGCATCACCAAGCGGGTCGGCAAGTACGTGCTCGCGGTGGTGCCCGGAGACCGCCAGGTCGACCTGGCGGCGGTCGCCGCACTGTTCGGCGGGGGCCGTACCGCCTTCGCCACCCCCGAGATCGCCGAACGGCTGGCCGGCAGCGTCTGCGGCACCGTGATGCCGCTCAGTTTCCACCCGGACCTGGAACTCGTCTTCGACGAGGGCCTGGCCCTCACCGAAGAGATCTACTTCAACGCGGCCCGCCTGGACCGCTCCGTGGCCCTGTCCACCTCCGACTACCTCGCCATCGCCCAGCCCCGGCTGGCCGCGATCGCGACGGCCGGGGACCGGGTCCTGACCAACTCCGCGAGGTGACGAACATGACCGATGACACGACCGACGACGGCGTGGTGATCCTGGTCGGCAGCGGACAGCGCGCCTACCGCGAGTACCTGCTCGCCGGCGCCGCCCGCCGCCGCCCGATCTGGATCCTGGACGCGGCCGAACCGACCTGGCAGCTCGACCACGTACGGGGCTCCACCACGGTGGAACTGCTCGACCGCGAACGCCTCGTGCCCGACACCGAAGGGCTGATCGCGGCTGCCGAGGCGGTCGCCGCCGCACACCGGGTGGTCGGCGTCTTCAGCTACGACGAGACGCTCGTGGTGACCACCGCCCTCATGGCCGAGCGGCTGGGCCTGCCCGGACTGACCTTCCGGGGCGCCGACAACTGCCGCAACAAGCACAACACCCGCCGGCTGCTGACCGCCGCCGGCCTGCCCCAGCCGCAGTTCGCCTACGTCACCGGCGCCGACGAGGCGCTCGCGACCGCCGACTCCTTCGGCTACCCGGTCGTCCTCAAGCCCCGCGGCATGGGCGCCAGCATCGGCGTCATCAAGGTCGACGGCCCCGAGGGGGTGCGCGCGGCCTTCGAGGTCGCGGACGCCGCCAGCCGGGGCGGGAACAGCGACTACGAGGGCGGCGTGCTGGTCGAGGAATGCGTCATGGGCCCCGAGATCAGCATCGACGGCACCGTCTTCGACGGCGACTGGAACCCGCTCTTCCTGGCCCGCAAGGAGGTGGGCCTCGCGCCCTACTTCGAGGAGACCGGGCACACGGTCAGCGCCACCGACCCGCTCCTCGCCGACCCGGAACTGCTGCGCGTCCTCAAGGCCGCCCACCGGGAGCTGGGGATCGGCCACGGCATCACGCACACGGAGGTGAAGCTGACCGCCCGCGGCCCCGTGATCATCGAGGTGAACGCCCGCCTGGGCGGCGACCTCATCCCCTACCTGGGCAGCCTCGCCACCGGCGTGGAACCGGGTGAACTGGCCGCGGAGATCGCCGCGGGGACCCTGCCCAGCCCGGAGCCCACGCTCTCGCGCACGGTCGGCATCCGCTTCCTCTACCCGGAGCGCAACGGCACGGTGCGGTCGGTCGACGTGCCCGCCCCGACGGACGTCCCGGGGCTGCTGGAGGCCAACGTGATGGTGCCCGCCGGCACCACGCTGCTGCTGCCGCCGGACGGCTACCTCAGCCGCTACGCCAACCTGATCTGCGCCGGCGAGTCCTTCCTGGCCTGCGAGGAGTCCCTCGCCAAGGCCGAGGCGCTGACCACGATCGTCCTCGACAGCTGACGCGTCGGGGACCGCACACGGAAAGGAGGTCGGATGATGTCGGCGAGAGTAACGGTAGTGGGCGCGGGCGTGATCGCGCTGCTGACGGCGGTCGAGTGCGTGCTCGACGGACACCGGGTCACGGTCGTCGACCAGGGGCCCATCCCGCACAGCCGGGCCACCTCTTTCGACCAGCACCGGATCCTGCGGGCCCTGCACCCCGCCGATCCGCGGACCACCCGGGCGGCGCTGCGGGCGCACCGGCGCTGGATCGAGCTGGAAGAGCTCTTCCTGACGCGCTTCTACGAGCAGGTCGGCTCCCTCACCGTCCTGCCGCCCGCGGCGGCCGCGGAGGGCACGGCCCTGCTCACCGCGGCCGGGGGCCGGGCCACGGAGCTGACCGCGGCCGGCCTCGCCGACCGCTATCCGCACCTGCGCGTGGACGGCGGCCTCGGCGCGGTGCTGGAGACCGAGGCGGGCGTGCTGCTCGCCGAACGGGTCCTCGCCGCCTGCGTCGGATGGCTGAAATGGCAGCGGGGCACCGAGCTGATCGAGCACCGGGCCGTGACCGCCGTCGACGCCGAGAGCGGCACCGTACGGCTGGTGGACGGGCAGGTCCTGCACGGCGACGCGGTGCTCATGGCGGTCGGCCCCTGGTCCCGGGACCTGCTCCCGGCGAGCATGTCCGACCGGCTCACGCTGTACCGGCAGTCCCTCCTGTACTGCAGGGTGCCCCGGCAGCAGGCGGCCGCGTGGGCGGCCACCCCGGCCGTCCCGGCGCTCGGCACGAGCGGCGGCGCCTGGCTGATCCCGCCCGTCGCGGGCACGGCCCTCAAGCTCACCTCGGCCACGGCCTGCCGGGTCGTGGACGGGATCACCGACCACGCCACCGACCCCTACTGGCAGCGCAAGCTGGAGAAGGAGTTCGGGGACGTCCTGCCCGGCTTCGGCCCGGCCTGGGTCACCGACGCCAAGGACGCCTACTACTCGGCGTTCGCCCCGACCGGCGGTCCGCTCGTGGTCGCCCTCGGCGGTGCGGGATACGCGTACGCGGCCTGCGGTGGGACATCCTTCAAGTTCGCGCCGCTCATCGCGCGGTCGCTCGCCGACCGGCTGGGCGGCCGCAGCCCCGAGCCGATCGGCATCGGCGCGCTCGACGGGCCGCTGGACGTCCGTGCCCCGCAGCTCGCGGGCCTGTGAGCGGGGGCCGGGCATGCGGGCGGAGGAGCGGGCAGTGGTCACGGTGGACGACGTACGGAGGCTGGCGACGGCCCTGCCGCGGACGGAGGAGCACCTCGTCCGGGACCGGGTGAAGTTCCGCATCGGCAAGATCGTCTATCTCGCGCTCTCCCGGGACGAGAGCGAGCTGGGCTTCGCCTTCCCCAAGGAGGAGCGGGCGGCGCTGGTGGCCGCGGAGCCGGAGAAGTTCTTCCTGCCGCGGGAGTCGGACCTGCGCTTCCACTGGGCGGAGGCCCGGCTCGCGGCCCTGGACCTCGACGAGCTGACGGAACTGGTCACCGAGGCCTGGCGGATGGTGGTGCCGGCGAGGGTGGCCCGCGAGCACCTCGACGGGCCCGCGGCGCAGTCCCCGGCGCCGATCCGGGCGCGCACCCGGGCGGACGACCGGTCAGGGACCCGGGCGGGGACCCCGGCCGGCCCGCCGCCGCTCCCGCCCGCACCCGGACTGGCCGGGCTGCACGCCACGGCGGAGGTGTTCAACGGCTTCCCGGGAGTGGACCGCAGCTGGCTGGCGCTGCGCGCCGCGACCGGCACCCTCGACCTCTCCGTCCCCGCGCACCGCGACGCCCTGCACCGCTGGCTCAACTCCTGGGGATGCCGCATCCGTTACCCGCGCGAGGGCGAGCCCGACGCCTTCGGAGCGGGACTCGCGGCCTGGTGGGAACGCCACCACGCGCTGCCCGACGCCCCGCTGGCCGCGCTCGGCCCCCGCGAGGTGTCCCGGCTCGCCAAGGCCTACGCGGAGCTCGCGGCCGTGCCGGTCGGCCGGCGCAGCCTCGGCCCCACCGCCGCCTCCAAGGCGCTGTACGCGCTGCGCCCCGCCTCGGTCATGCCGTGGGACGCGGCCATCGCCGACCGGCTCCACGGCGCCCGCGACGGCGCCGCCTTCGCCCGCCACCTGCGGACCGGGGGAGCCTGGGCGCGCGCCGTGCTCGCCGAGGCCGGAGGCCTCCACGAGGCGGCGCTCTGCGCCGAACTGGGCAGGCCGGAGGTGTCCCTGGCCAAGATCCTCGACGAGTACCTGTACGTCACGATCACCTACGGCGCCCGGATCCCGCCCGGGCAGGCTCCCCCGCAGGACGCTTCCTAGCGCGCCGCCCGCGCGGGCACCTGGGCGGCCGGCCGCTGCGCCCCGGCCGTGGACTCGTCCGTCGGGTCCGGCTGGGTCAGCGCGAACGCCCGGGCCATCGGCGTCAGCCCGTACTGCCCGGGCACGTCCGAGTGGTCGAGGAGACCCGCGTCCAGGAGGCGTTCGAGAAGGTCCTCGACCGGCTGCGCGGAGCGCTCCACCAGGACGGCGAGCGCGTCCGCGGACTCGTACACGACGTTGTCCACCGACGGCGGGCCGTCGGATCCGGCGAACTGCCGCAGGACCAGGCGGGCCCACGGGGTCAGCTGCCGGTAGGCGCTGTCCAGGCGGGCGGCGAGGGCGTCGTCCCCCACCTGCAGCCGGCCCAGGAAGCGGCCCGGGTCCCGCGGTCCTGCGCCGATCAGGTCGGCCACCGCGTCCTGGAGCATCCACTCCGGGCGGGCCGCGAGCCGCCGCCCGGCCAGGTTCAGGGCCAGCGGCAGGTCCCCGCAGGCGTCGGCGAGGAGCAGGCAGGCGCGCGGCTCGGTGCCGACCCGGTCGCCGCCCAGCAGCTGGGCGAGCAGTTCCATGGACTCGTCGCGGTCCAGGGCCGGTACGCGCAGCCGGCAGACCCCGTCGAGGCCGAGCAGCCGGGAGCGGCTGGTGATGACGATGCGGCTCTCGGGCGCGGCCGTCAGCAGCTCCCGCACCTGGCGCTCGTGCTGCACGTTGTCGAGCACCACGAGGAGCCTGCGGCGGTTCAGGAGAGACCTGTACAAGCCAATTCTCTGACCGGGGTCGTTCGGGATCCGGTCGGCCGGGATGCCCAGGGCCTCCAGGAATCCGCCGGCGATTCCGGCGGCGTCCTTGCGGCCGTCCGCGGCCGGGTCGAGGTTCGCGTAGAGCTGTCCGTCGGGCAGGCTCGTCGCCAGCTCGTGGGCCAGCCGCAGGGCCAGGGCGGACTTGCCCGCGCCGACCTGACCACTGATCACCAGGGGTGCGGCGGGCCGCTGGTCACCGCTGTTCGGCGCGGTCAGCGACCTGGCCAGCCGGAGCAGCGCGGCCCGCCCCACCAGGGCGCGGGGCTCCATCGGCAGCTGGGCGGGAGGGGGCAGTACGGCTCGTACGTCGGCGGCGCGCAGTTCGTTCTCCTGGTGCTGCTGTACGGCCTTGGCCGCAGGTCGGGGGGTGCCGTCCTCGGGTTCGGCGCGGGCCGCCTCGTGCCAGCGGCGCTCCCAGGTGGCGCGGTCACCGCCGCAGGCCTCGGCGAAGGCGAGGGCCACCTGGAGGGTGGGGAGCCGGTATCCGGCGGCCGCGTCGGACAGCACCGACGCGGAGAACATGGCCCGCGTGGCCATGTCGCGGTAGCCGGGGCTGCCCGCTGCGGTCCGCAGCCTGCGCAATTCCCGGGCGAACGCGGTGACCGGTCCGGCATCGGGGGCCAGCGGTCGCTCCAGTCTTCCCACACCCGTCTCCTTAGGCACTCGCTCTGTCCGCGGCCCGGTGAGGCCTGCCCATGAACTGTCCGTGTCGTGCTTCCCGATCTGCTACCGGATGCTTACCGCCAGCGAGGATGACCCCCTATGATCCGGTTGACATGGCCTGGCCAGGGGTCTGTTTATGGGGGGTGGATGTCCGATGCCGGGGGCGGATGCGGAGTCCGGGGAGAGACGTACGAAGGGGTCGGAGGGGGCTCGGCCACGGTTCAACGTGCTGGGGTCCCTGGAGGGATGGTCCGGACCGGCGAGGCTGAGGCTGGGGGGAGCGATTCAGGAACGCGTCCTCTGCATGCTGCTGCTGGAATCCGGCCGGGTGGTGCCGGTGGGACGGCTCGTCGAGGCGACCTGGGAGAAGGATCCGCCGGTGACCGCGGCGCACCAGGTGCGCAAGGCCGTCGCGGACCTGCGCCGGCGCATACCGGCGGGAACCGAGGTCATCGCGACCGACGGGCCCGGCTACCGGGTGGTGGTGACGGATGACCAGGTCGACCTCCTGGAGTTCGACGCACTGACCAGGAAGGCGGCCCAGGACCTGCGCGAGGGCAGGCGCCAGGCGGCCGCCGAGGCGCTGCGCGGCGCCCTCGCGCTGTGGCGGGGCTCGGTCCTGTCCGGCATGGGCGGACGGGTGATCGAGGCGGCGGCCACCGCTCTGGAGGAGCGCAGGCTCGCCGCGGCGGAGCAGTTCTTCGAACTCAGCCTCGTCCTGGGGGAGTCCGGGGACCTCATCTCCGGCCTGCGCGCGCTCATCACGCAGCACCCGCTGCGGGAGACGCTGCGCGGCCAGCTCATGCTGGCCCTGTACCGGTCGGGCCGGCAGGCGGAGGCGCTCAAGGAGTACGGGGAGGTCCGCGGGCTGCTCGTCGACGAGCTCGGCATCGACCCGGGCCCGCGGCTGTCCAGGCTGTACGAGGCGATCCTGCGGGACAGCCCCGAACTGGCCGCGCCCGAACGGCCGGCCGCCGAGCCCGCCGCGGAGCACGCGGCACCCGTACCGCCGGGGGCGGAGGAGGCGACCGCGGTGCCGGCCGTGCCCGAAGGGGCCCCGGCCGTGCGGGACGATCCCACGCCGCCGCGCTCCGCGGCACGGGTTCCCGAACAGCCGCAGCCGCCACCGGCACCGCATTCCGCCGGGACCTCGCAGGAGGTCCCCTGCACCCTTCCGTACGACCTGCCGGACTTCACCGGCCGCGCCCGGGAGCTGGCGGAGCTCTTCGACTACGTCCGCGGTCCCGGACGCGGCGGCGACCGGCACGCCCGGATCGTCGCCATCGACGGCATGGGCGGCATGGGCAAGACCACCCTGGCGGTACGGGCGGCCCACCAGCTGGCCGACCGTTACCCCGACGGGCAGCTCCACATCGACCTGCACGGTTTCACCCCGGGCGGCCGGCCCGTCACGGCGGCCGCCGCGCTCGACAGCCTGCTGCGGGCCCTCGGCACACCGGGCGACCGCATCCCCGAGGACCTGGAGGGGCGCACCGCCCTGTGGCGGTCCCGGCTGGACGGGCGCCGGGTGCTGCTCCTGCTCGACAACGCGGTCGACGCCACGCAGATCCGGCCGCTGCTGCCGGCCGCGCCGGGCTGCCTCGCGCTGATCACGAGCCGCGGGCGGCTGCTGGACCTGGACGGCGTCGAGTGGGTGTCCATCGGGATGATGGAGCCCGAGGACAGCACCGTCCTGATGACCGAGACCCTCGGCGGGAGCAGGGTGGCGGCCGAGCCGGAGGCCTCCGCGGAGCTGGCGGAGCTCTGCGGCCATCTGCCGCTCGCCCTGCGCATCGCGACGGCGCGGCTGCGCAACAGGCCGCGCTGGACGGTGCGTTACCTCGTCGAGCGGCTGCGCGACGAGACGCGCCGGATGGACGAGCTGAGTTCCGGCGAGCGCAGTGTCGCGGCGACCCTGCGCCTGTCGTACCTGGCGATGGACGAGGAGTACCGGACGGCGTTCCGCATCCTCAGCCTGTACCCGTGCGCCGGGATCGACGTGCACTCGGCGGCCGCGCTCCTCGGCACCTCGGTCCGCGACGCCGAGGACGCGCTGGAGTTCCTGCTCGACGTCCATCTCGTGCAGCAGCCCGACATCGGCCTCTACACCTTCCACGACCTGGTGCGCAGCTTCGCGCAGAGCCTGCGGGGGCGGGCGACGGCCGAGGACGACGCGGCGGCCGTCGAGCGGCTGCTCGGCTACTACATGACCACCTCCGACGCGGCCTGCGAGGTGCTGTTCCCGGGCCGGGAGAAGCGCCCCACCGGCATCGCCCCGTACGAGGGGGAGCGGCCGGCCTTCCGGGACGCCGACCAGGCCGCGGCCTGGTTCGACCGGGAGCAGGCCGGGCTGCTGGCGACCGCCGCCCTCGCCGAGCGGTGCGGGCACGACCGGTACGCGGCCTGTCTCAGCCGCAACGTCGGCTTCCACCTGCACGCGCAGGGCCAGCTCGACGAGTTCTGGAGCATCGGACGGCTGGCGGTGGCCGCCGCCCGCCGTCTCGACGATCCGGCGCTGCTGGGCATCAGCCTGGCCAACCTGGGGGCCGCCTGCTGGAAGCTCGGCCGCTTCGAGGAGGGGCTGGAGGTGGCCAAGGAGGCGCGTGACACCGCGGTGCGCGCCGGGGACCGGCACACCGAGGCGCACAGCGAGTCGACCATCGGTCTGCTGATGTCGATGCTGGGCAGGTACGGGGAGGCGCTGCCGCTGCTGGAGCTGTCCGTGGCCATGGCCACGGAGCTGGGCAACCCGCGCGCGGAGGCGGAGAGCCTCAGCACCCTCAGCACCCTGTACGAGCGCTGGGGGCGCTATCCGGAGGCGGCGGCCGCGGCCCGCCGGGCCATCGAGATAGACCGCGAGCTCGGCTACCGCAGCAACGAGATCACGGCGCTCACCGATCTGGCCTTCGCCCAGGTGGGGCTGTACGAGTACGCGGACGCGGACGCCAGCCTCAAACGGGCCCGGGACCTGTGCGACGAGACCAGGTCCCCGGGCGACGTGGCCCTGGTGCTGGCGCTGTCCGCCCGGGTGGCCCAGGAGCGCGGGGACGCCGGGGCGGCCCGGTCCTTCGCCGAGCGGGCCCTGGTCCTCGGGCGGGCGAGCGGGGCCCCGATCCGGCTGGCCAAGGTGGAGAACGTGCTCGGGCAGCTCTACACGATCCGGGGGGAGCACGAAGCGGCCCTGGCCCTGCACACCCACGCGCACCGGATCGCGTCGCCCATGAGCTTCCGGGCCGAGGAGGCGTCCGCGCTGCTGGGCCTCGCCCGGGCGGCGGAGGCGCTGGGGGACCTCACCGCGGCGGCCGGGCACCGGGCGCAGGCCGAGACGTTGTTCGAGTTCATGGGGCTGCCGGCGCACCGCCGGACCTACTGACCCGTACACGGCCCGACCGCACACGACCGTGCCCGCACCGGATCTCCGGTGCGGGCACGGTCGTGTCGTGCGGGGTCGGTGTGCTACTTGCCGGTCGGACCCGGGGAGGGGGCGCCGGGGCCCTTGTCGTCCGCGAGCACCTGGTACCCGGAGGGCTGACCGGCGTCCGCCGTCTGGACCGTCACACCGGCTCCGATCACCAGGGCCGCCGCGATGATTCCGATCAGTCCGACCAGCTTGCTGCGCATGTTCTGAACCCCCTGGTGTGTGGTGCCCGGTGAGCGGTTCCCGCTGTGGTGCGGTGGCCGCTCTCGACGACTCAAAGAATCCTCGAGTCCCTTACCGGTCCGTTCCCCTCTCGATACCGCTCGTGACGGATGCGCGGGAACGGCCGTTCCCGTGCCGTTCCCGGTCCGGTTCGGTGGCCGCCGCGATCCGCGATCCCCGGGCTCCGACCAGCACGTCCGTCCTGGTCGTGCCCCGTTCGTACCCGGCCAGGTCGAGCAGGGCGCGCACGGTGGCGCGGATGCCCGCCTGTTCCCGGTCGGCCAGGGGCGCCGCGTTCTCCTCGGGGGTGATGGCGGCGACGAGGTGCATGCCGTCGACCGTCAGGGTGTCCACCCGGAACCTGGCGCCCGTCAGGAGCTCTTCGACGAGGTACGGGGCCGAGTGCCGTGCGGTGACGGCCTGTTCGGCCCACTGGTCGAGGCCGGAGCGGTCGTGGACCGGCACGGTCCACCAACACCCCGACTTGTCGGCCGACTTGATGACCACCGGCAGGGGGAAGTCCTCGGCCAGGGCGCACGCCTCGGCGACGGACCCGGCCTCCTCGGCGCGCACCGCGGAGGTCCGGCTCTGGTTGAGGATGCGCCGCACGGTCACCGCGTCCGGCAGCCGGCCGGCCGGGCGCCCGGGGTCCGCCGAGAGCTCCCGCAGCACGTCCTCGGCCGCCGCCGAGACACCGCTCGCGAGGCCCCGCTCCAGGTCGCCCGCGAGGTACAGGACGTGGCCGATCCCGTGCTCGGCGACCGTCCTCGTCAGCAGGGACCGCAGCGCCGCCGGGTCGTCGAAGTCCGCCCGCAGGAGCCGTTGCGGCGGCAGGCCGGAGGGGGGTTCCGCACCCGGGGGCCAGGCCCCGGTGTCCGACACCACCCAGACGTCCAGGCCCGCCACGACCGCGGCGTCCAGGAGCCCGGGTCCGGGCCTGACCAGCACTACCCGCTCCGCGGCCTGTCTGATGATCACAGAATTCTCCTCCATCGTGTCCCACGATGTTCCCGGCGTGCCTTCCCGGTCCCTTCCCGGCGTGTTCCCATGAAGGTGTACGGGCCCACGTCCCCCGGACGGACCGGCCACGGGGCCGCCCGGCGCCCGGTGGCAGAGAGTGGGGAAGGGCACCGAACCAGGGGGGACCAGCACGCCGGAGGCGTATGCACATGGGACTCTTCGACTTCCTGAAGTCCGACAGGCACGGCGCGGACGAGGCCGCCGCGAAGGCGCGGGAGCAGGGCGGGCGGCCCGACCCGGAGCCGTCGGCCGCCGCGGGCTCGGCGGCCGACGCGGCGGCGGCCACCAGGGCCGCCGCGGAGCGCGCGGCCGCCGCCCCGCCGAGGCCGGCCCCCGCGACCCCGACGCCCCACTCGGCGGCTCACAAGGCCGTACCGGCCGCTCCCCGGCCGGCCGCGCGGCCCAGGCCGGAGCCGCTCTCGACGGCGCGCGGGGCCGCGCACACCCCCACGCCGCACTCGGCCGCGCACAAGGCCGTGCCCGCGGCCCCCGTGGCCAGGCCGCCGGTGTCCGCGAAGAACCGCACGTACACCGTCCGCGCCGGTGACTCGCTGGCCGAGATCGCCCGCCGCGAGCTCGGCAACGAGGCCCGCTGGCGCGAGCTCTACGCGATGAACCGGGGGGTGGTCGGCGACAGCCCCGACCTCGTCCGCCCGGGCATGGTGCTGACCCTCCCCACCTGAGACCCGCCGGGGACACGTGAAGGGGCGGGGCCCCGGACCTCGGTCCGGGGCCCCGCCCCTTCACCCGCGCGCGACGGCGGCCGCTAGGCGATCGGGTCGTTGCCCGACTCGGCCTCGCGCTCCTTCGCCGCCAGCTCGTCGTCGAAGCTCGCCGGTGCGGCCTCGCGGTCCGGCAGCTCGGTGGCGGCCGGCGGCTCCACCAGCCAGTCCGGGTTCGACTGCTGGTCCCACCACTTCCAGGCCAGGAAGGCACCGACCGCCAGCACGCCCACCAGGGCGGCGCCGCGCAGCACCTTGCCGCGGCGCTCGCGCCGCTCGTGGCGGCGCACCAGCTTCTGCACCTCCTTGGCGGTCACCTGGCCGCGCAGGGCCGCCAGGGCCGCGACGGACCGGGACGCGGCCTCCTCGGCCACCGGGGTGGCGACGGCGAGGGCGCTCTCGATCCGCGGCTGGGTGTACTCGGCGGCCTGCCGGGCCGCGTGGCGGGTCTGCTTGACCGCGTTCGTGGCCGCCCGGTCCACGTTCGGGGGAACGTGGGCCCGCGCCGCCTTGAGCCGCGGGTGCAGGTGGCAGTCGTAGGTCGTCCTGGCCTGGCGCGCGGCACCGTGCGCCGCACTCGAGACCAGGGGCGTGAATCGTTCGTTGGCCTCGTGCGCGTAGTGCACCGCGGCGTCCCTGGCGGATTCCGCGTACGGCGCCACCACTTCCGCCGCGTGCCGCACACTCTCCCTGGCGCTCTCGGCTGCCAGGCGCGCACTGTCCTTGCCGGTCACGGGATCCTCCTCCTCGGTGGCGGACACAGTTCACCTTTCCACCCTTTGTCGGATCATGCATGCCGCCTCGCCACCGGGCATGCGTGACAGGGCATACGGGTGGACGAATTTCAGTGCGGCGGAGCGCTCCGTGCGACCATCTGGACCGACAGTGATGACTGATGGAAGGCAGACCCAGTGGCCGAGAAGCTCTACGCCACCCTGAAGACCACCCACGGCGACATCGAGATCGAGCTGCTGGAGAACTTCGCGCCGAAGACCGTACGGAACTTCGTCGAGCTCGCCACGGGCGCCCGCGAGTGGACCCGTCCCACGGACGGCCAGAAGACCACGGAGCCGCTGTACGACGGCACCGTCTTCCACCGCGTCATCAGCGGCTTCATGATCCAGGGCGGCGACCCGCTCGGCAACGGCACCGGCGGCCCCGGCTACCGGTTCGCGGACGAGTTCCACCCCGACCTGTCCTTCACCAAGCCCTACCTGCTCGCCATGGCCAACGCCGGGCCGGGCACCAACGGGTCGCAGTTCTTCATCACCGTCGCGCCCACGGCCTGGCTGACCCGCAAGCACACCATCTTCGGAGAGGTCACCGACCCGGCTTCCCAGAAGACCGTCGACGCGATCGCCGGCGGCGCCACCAACCCGCGCACCGAGCGCCCGCTGGAGGACGTGATCATCCAGTCGGTCGTCATCGAGCGCCGCTGACCGCCCCCCGCGGCCCGACCACCGCGGCCGGACCCCCACGGCCCGGCCGCGCCCGTTCCCGCCCGGGAACCTTTCCGCCCCGCCCGTCCGTACTGGATGTGTATCCGGACCGGCGGGGTGCCCCGCCCGCCCTGCCGCTGACCGAGGGGACCGATGGACCCGATGGACACCGACCGTCTGCCGGGCTGCTACCGCCACCCGGACCGCGACACGGGGATCAGCTGCACCCGCTGCGAGCGCCCCATCTGCCCCGAGTGCATGATCAGTGCCTCGGTCGGCTTCCAGTGCCCGGAATGCGTCCGGGCCGGTTCCGGCACCGGGCACCGGCCCGCCGCGAACGCCCCGCGCACCGTCGCCGGCGGGGTGGTGGCCGCCGATCCGCACCTCGTCACCAAGATCCTCATCGGCATCAACGCCGCGGTCTTCCTCGTCGGCCTGCTGGCCCCGGCGCTGGTGGTGCAGCTGGAGCTGCTCGGCCGCTACGTCGACTACCTCGGCGGCCCCGTCCAGGGCGTGTCCACGGGCGAGTACTACCGCCTGCTGACCTCGGTGTTCCTGCACGCCGAGTGGTGGCACATCGCCGGGAACATGCTCGGCCTGTGGGTGATCGGCGGCCCGCTGGAGGCGGCCCTGGGCCGCGCCCGCTACCTGGCCGTGTACCTGCTCTCCGGCCTGGGGGGCAGCGCCCTCGTCTACCTGCTGACCGAGCCGAACACCCCGACCCTGGGCGCCTCCGGTGCCGTCTTCGGCCTGCTGGGCGCGACGGTGGTGCTGGCACGCCGGCTGCGGTACGAGATGCGGCCCGTGATCGTCATGGTCGTGCTGATGCTGGTGCTGACCTTCGTGCCCTTCGGCGGCACGCTGAACGTCTCCTGGCAGGCCCACGTGGGCGGCCTGGTCACGGGCGCGCTGGTGGCCGTGGGCCTGCTCACCCCCACCGCCGCCAGGAATCGCGCGCTCGTCCAGTGGGGTACCTGTGCGGTGGTGTTCCTGCTGGCAGGAGCGTTGATCGTGCTCCGTACGGCGGAACTCACCTGATCACACCGGCGTCAACTCTCCACAGAGTTATCCACAGATCTTCTGTCTTTTCCTCAGGTGTGGATGACGCTGTGGATAACTCCTGGGGAGAGCTTCCGTCAGAGGCTTTCAGGTGCTACTTCCACTGCGTGGAAACGCCGAATCCCGCCGCGATGAACCCGAAACCGACCACAATGTTCCAATTGCCGAGGGCTTCGATCGGAAGCTGGGTTTCGGTCACGTAGAAGACGACAATCCACGCGAGGCCGATCAGGAAGAACGCCAGCATGACCGGGGCGACCCAGCTGCGGTTCGTCAGCCGGATGTTCTGCGGCTGCCGCGTCGGCGGCGGCGTGTAGTCGTCCTTCTTGCGGATACGTGACTTCGGCACGAGGGGCTCTCCTGTCGATGCGCTGGGGACCTTGCCTGCCCCGGGCGTCCGTTAGCGTAGTGGACCTGTGGCGTTGAAGGAGAAGGGTACGTTGAGCAATTCCGACGACTCCTCCAAGGGTCCCCGTCGCCGGGCCAGGCCGGTCCGGCTGCTGACGGCGGCCGTCTTCGCCCTGGCCGGGCTGCTCTTCGTCACCAGTTTCAACACCTCCAAGGGTACGAACATCAGGACGGACGCCTCCCTCCTGAAGCTGTCCGACCTCATCAAGGAGCGCAGCGACGACAACGCCGAGCTGGAGGCGAGCACCGGAGCGGCGCGCCGCCGGGTGGAGGCCCTCGCCGACCGCGACGACGGCAGCACCCGCGCCGAGGACGCCGCGCTCGCCGCGCTCCGCGCCGCCTCCGGCACCCAGGAGCTGTCCGGCAAGGGGCTGACGGTCACCCTCAACGACGCCCCGCCGAACGCCACCGCCCGCATCCCCAACGTGCCCGAGCCCCAGCCCAACGACCTGGTGATCCACCAGCAGGACCTGCAGGCCGTGGTGAACGCGCTCTGGCAGGGCGGCGCCCAGGGCATCCAGGTCATGGACCAGCGGCTCATCTCCACCAGCGCCGTGCGCTGCGTGGGCAACACCCTGATCCTCCAGGGCCGGGTCTACTCCCCGCCCTACAAGATCTCCGCCGTCGGCGACCCGGCCGCGCTGAAGAAGGCCCTCGCCGCCTCCCCCGCCCTGCAGAACTACCAGATGTACGTGAACGCGTACGGGCTCGGCTGGAAAGTGGACGAGCACAAGGCGCTGACACTTCCCGCCTACTCCGGCACAGTGGACCTCCACTATGCGAAGCCGGTGGGCGCCACCTCCACTCCGTGACCGGGCCCGGCCCGGGGCCGTGCTGCGGCTGCTGGTGCGGACGCTCAGCGAGGCGTGCCTGACCGTCGGCACGCTCATCGTGCTGTTCGTCGCCTACGTGCTGCTGTGGACCGGGGTCAAGGCCGACCGGGCCATGGACGGCGAGCGCGCCCGGCTGCGCGACGACTGGGCGGCCGCCACCCCGGCCGCCCCCGCTCCCGGCGCCCCCGCCGCCGGACCGTCCGCGACGGCCCCGCCGCCCGCCGCCGGGGCCGCCCCGCAGGAACCGCCGCCCCTGCCGGCCGGCCGGCCCTTCGCCGAGATGTACGTACCGCGCTTCGGCCCCGACTGGGTCAAGCCCGTCCTGGAGGGCACGGACGCCGAGCTGCTGAAGAAGGGCCTCGGCCACTACGCGGGCACCGCCCGCCCCGGCGCGGTCGGCAACTTCTCCGTGGCCGGCCACCGGCGCACGTACGGGGACCCCTTCAAGGACTTCCCGCGGCTGCGCGCCGGCGACGAGGTGATCGTCCAGGACGCGGCCGCCCGGTACACGTACACGGTCCGGGGCGGGCCGCTGCGCACGCTCCCGACCGACGTCGCCGTGGTCGACCCGGTCCCGCCGAAGTCGCCGTTCACCGTCCCCGGCCGGTATCTGACCCTCACCACCTGCGACCCGGAGTGGGGGCACAGCCACCGGCTGGTCGTCTGGGCGGAGCTGACCGGGACCCGCCCGGTGCCGCAGGGCGGACGGGGGCGTTCGTCCGGGTGACCCTCCCGGCGGGGCCGCTGCCTTTAGTCTGTTCGCGTACCGCCTCCGCGGTGCGTCGAACGAAAGTGGACGAAAAGGAATCAGGCGGCATGTACGGCTGGATCTGGCGGCATCTGCCGGGCAACGCGTGGGTACGCGCGCTGATCTCACTCGTACTGGTCCTCGCGGTGGTCTTCGTGCTCTTCCAGTACGTCTTCCCCTGGGCCGAGCCCCTCCTTCCGTTCAACGATGTGACGGTGGACGAGGGATCGGGAGCCACTCCGTGAGCGCACGCATTCTTGTGGTGGACAACTACGACAGTTTCGTCTTCAACCTGGTCCAGTACCTCTACCAGCTCGGCGCCGAGTGCGAGGTGCTGCGCAACGACGAGGTCGCCCTGGCCCACGCCCAGGACGGCTTCGACGGCGTCCTGCTCTCCCCCGGGCCGGGCACGCCGGAGGAGGCGGGCGTCTGCGTCGACATGGTCCGCCACTGCGCCTCCACGGGCGTCCCCGTCTTCGGCGTCTGCCTCGGCATGCAGTCGATGGCGGTCGCCTACGGCGGGGTCGTGGACCGGGCCCCCGAGCTGTTGCACGGCAAGACCTCGCCCGTGGTCCACGAGGGCCGGGGCGTCTTCGAGGGACTGCCCTCGCCCTTCACCGCGACCCGCTACCACTCCCTCGCGGCCGAGCCCGGCACGCTGCCCGACGTCCTGGAGGTCACGGCGCGCACCGAGGACGGGATCATCATGGGCCTGCGCCACCGGGAGCACGACGTCGAGGGCGTGCAGTTCCACCCCGAGTCGGTGCTGACCGAGTGGGGACACCGGATGCTGGCGAACTGGCTGGTCCGCTGCGGCGACGCGGGCGCGGTGGAGCGTTCGGCGGGGCTGGCCCCGGTGGTGGGCAAGGCCCTCGCGTGACCGCGGTCGCGCCGTCCGCGCCCACGGAGGGCCGGGCCGCGCGACGCAGGGCCGCCCAGGAGGCCGCGAAACGCGCGGCCAGGCGGTCCGGGAGGCGGGGCGGACGGCGCCGCAAACGGCCCGCGTCCGGAGGCCCGGTGGTCGTCCTGAGCCGGCTCGGCGGGGAACTGTTCATCACGATCGGCCTCGTGATGCTGCTCTTCGTCGCCTACCAGCTCTGGTACACCAACCTCCTGGCGGAGCGGGCGGCGAACGGTGCCGCGGGCTCGCTGCTGCAGACCTGGGAACGCCAGTCCGGCCAGGGCGGTCCGGGCGCGGCCGCCGCGCCCCCCGTGACGGCCTTCGAACCGGGCCAGGGCTTCGCCCTCCTGCACATCCCGAAGCTGGACGTGAAGGTCCCGGTGGCCGAGGGCATCAGCAAGCCGAAGGTGCTGGACAAGGGCATGGTCGGCCACTACGCCGAGGGCGCCCTGAAGAGCGCGATGCCGTCCGACCCGCAGGGCAACTTCGCGGTGGCCGGACACCGCAACACCCACGGCGAGCCGTTCCGCTACATCAACCGGCTGGTCCCCGGCGACCCCGTCGTGGTCGAGACCCGGGACGCGTACTACACGTACGAGACGACCTCCTCGCTGGCGCAGACGCCCCCGACGAACGTCGCGGTCATCAAGCCGGTGCCGGAGGGCTCGGGATTCACCGCACCGGGCCGCTACATCACCCTGACCACCTGCACGCCCGAGTTCACCAGCACCTACCGGTTGATCGTATGGGGCAGGATGACCGAGGAACGCCCCCGCAGCCAGGGCCCACCGCCCGCGCTGACCAGCTAAGGACGAATCAGCAGTGTCACGTGCCCACCGCCGCGCCGCGGCCCCGCCCGCCGGCAGCCGCAGCCTGCTCGCCGGGTTCCTGAGCCTGCTGGGCGAGCTCCTGATCACCCTGGGCCTGGTCCTCGGCCTCTTCGTCGCCTACTCGCTGTGGTGGACGAACGTGCTCGCCGACCGGGACGCGGCCGCCCGCGGCGACGCGGTCCGCCGGGAGTGGCTGGCGCCGGCGCCGGGGCAGGCCGCGGGGCCCGGCGCCCTCGACACCCGGGGCGGCGTCGGCTTCCTGCACGTGCCGGCGATGAAGAACGGCGAGGTGCTCGTCAAGGCGGGTACGGATCCGGACGTCCTCGACGACGGCGTGGCCGGCTACTACACGGAGCCGGTGAAGTCGGCCCTGCCGTGGGACGAGAAGGGGAACTTCACGCTGGCCGCGCACCGCGACGGCCACGGCGCCAAGTTCCACAACATCGACAAGGTGCGCAGCGGCGACGCGATCGTCTTCGAGACCCGCGACACCTGGTACGTCTACAAGGTCTTCGCGGAGCTGCGCCAGACGTCGAAGTACAACACCGACGTGATCAACCCGGTGCCGAAGGAGTCGGGGAAGACAGCTCCGGGCCGGTACATCACGCTGACCACCTGCACGCCCGTCTACACCTCCAAGTACCGCTACATCGTGTGGGGCGAGCTGGTCCGCACGGAGAAGGTGGACGCGAAGCGCACGCCCCCCGCCGAGCTGCGCTGAGCCCCTGCCGCGTCCGGCCCGCCCAGGGCCCGCGTGGAGCTCTTGCGGGGCAGCCGGTGCGACGGAGTCCGGTGGGGCCGTCCACGGCCCGCAGCGGGGCGTACAGAGACGCCGAGAGCACGAGGGCGGGCCCCTCTCTCCGTGGAGAGAGGGGCCCGCCCTCGTGTACGTGCCGGGTCCGCCGACCTAGCGGCGTCCGCCGGTCAGGCCGCCGAAGAAGCCCCCGTTCCCGTTCCCGTTCCCGCCGTCCTGTTGACCGCCCTGCTGGGTGATCAGGTCGACGGGCTGCCCGGAGGCGAGGGGCGTGCCCGGGGGCGGGTTGGTACCGACCACGATCGCGTTGTCGTCCGACGGCCCGGCGACGATGCCGATCCGCAGGTTGGCCCGCTGCAGGTCTTCCTTGTACTGCTTCACGGTGCGGCCCGCGAAGTTCGGCACCGCGGACTGCGTCGAGGCCTTCGCGATGCTGATGCTGACGGTCTTGTTGACCTCCAGCTGCTGGCCGGCCGCGATCTGCTGGGAGACGACCGTGCCCGGTACGGCACCGGGGGACTCGGTCTCGGTCACGCTGCCGAGCTTGAGGTTGACGGCCTTGAGGGCCTTCTCGGCGTCGTCCCTGGTCTTGCCCTTGAGGTCGGGGACCTCCGCCTTGGCGATCTCCTTGGCGACGGTCAGCACGACCGTGGAGTTCCGCTCGGCCTCACCGCCCTTGGGGGTCTGGTCGAGCACCGTGCCGGGCGTCCGGGAGGACTCCTGCTGCTTGCGGTCGACCTGGAAGCCCTTCTCCTTCAGCGCCTTCTCGGCTTCCTCGAAGCTGAGGTTGACGACGTTCGGCACGGCTTCCTTCGGCGCGCCCGAGGAGACCGTCACGGTGACCGTGGAGCCCTCGTCGGCCTTGACGCCCTCGGCCGGGTTCTGCTTGCAGACGTTGCCCTTGGGCTGGTCGGCGCAGGGCTCGTCGGCGCCCTTGACGACCTTGAGCCCGACGTTGTCGCCGCTCTTCGTCGCCTGTTCGAGGGTCTGGCCCACGAGCTTCGGCACGGAGGGGCGGTTGTCGGCCTGGTCGCCGAGGAGGGCCCGGCCGATCAGGATCGCGCCCACGAGGACGAGGACGCCGGCCGCGACGAGCAGCACCGTGGAGGCCTTGCTCTTCTTCTGCTGGCGCCGCGGGCCCTGGTCGTAGCCGCCGTGGCCCTGGTCGCCGTAGCCGTAGCCGCCGTCGCCCGGGGGCATCGGCGGCATCATCGACGTCTGGGCGCCGGGGTCCGCCGTGCGCAGGGCGGTGGTCGGCTGGTCGTAGCCCTGGGGGCCGTAGCCGTGACCCTGGTCGGGGTAGCCGTAGCCGGCCGCGCCCATGGTCGCCGCGGCCGCCACCGGTTGGCCGTCGAGGCAGGCCTCGATGTCGGCGCGCATCTCGTCGGCCGACTGGTAGCGGTAGTCGGGGTCCTTGACCAGGGCCTTGAGGACGATGGCGTCCATCTCGGGCGTGATCTCGGGGTCGAAGTTCGACGGCGGCTGCGGCTCTTCCCGTACGTGCTGGTAGGCGACGGCCACCGGGGAGTCGCCGACGAACGGGGGCCGGACGCAGAGGAGCTCGTAGAGCAGGCAGCCCGCGGAGTACAGGTCGGAGCGCGCGTCGACCTGCTCGCCCTTGGCCTGCTCCGGGGAGAGGTACTGGGCGGTGCCGATGACGGCGGCCGTCTGCGTCATGGTCATGCCGGAGTCGCCCATGGCGCGGGCGATGCCGAAGTCCATGACCTTGACCTGGCCGGTGCGGGTCAGCATCACGTTGGCGGGCTTGATGTCGCGGTGCACGATGCCGGCGCGGTGCGAGTACTCCAGCGCCTGGAGGATGCCGATGCACATCTCCAGGGTCCGCTCGGGCAGCAGCTTGCGGCCCGAGTGCAGCAGCTCGCGCAGCGTGGAACCGTCGACGTACTCCATCACGATGTACGGGATGGAGATGTTGTCGACGTAGTCCTCGCCGGTGTCGTAGACGGCGACGATCGCCGGGTGGTTCAGGGACGCGGCCGACTGGGCCTCGCGCCGGAACCGGGCCTGGAAGGACGGATCACGGGCGAGGTCGGCACGCAGGGTCTTGACGGCGACGGTACGGCCGAGCCGGGTGTCGTGGGCGAGGTACACCTCGGCCATGCCACCGCGGCCGAGCACGTGGCTCAGCTCGTACCGGCCGCCGAGGCGACGCGGCTCTTCCATAACGTTCCAGCCCTCTCCGTCGGTCCCGACCGCACCTGTGTGTGGTCCGGCGGTGTGCTGTTCGCGCAAAGGCTACCGGCCGATCGTCCGTGATCGGTTCGCGGCCACAGGCTGATACTGGACCGGTACCGTACGCGCGGATCCGGCCGGTGCGGAGTGATGTGGATCACTCTCCCGGCCGGTGGTCCTCGGTCACCCCTGGCCCTTGAGCACCGCTTCCATGACCGCCTTGGCGACGGGGGCGGCCAGACCGCCACCGCTGATGTCGTCGCGCGCGGTCCCCTCGCTGTCCTCGATCACGACGGCGACGGCGACGGGCGAGCTGCCGTCCGGGTTCTCGGCGTAGGAGATGAACCAGGCGTACGGGCGCTTCTTGTTGCCCTCGCCGTGCTGGGCGGTACCGGTCTTGCCGCCGACCTTGGTGCCCTTGATCTTGGCCTTCTCGCCGGTGCCGCTCTCGACGACGTTGACCATCATCTCCTGCACCTTCTGCGCGTTGGCGGCAGAGAGCGGCCGGCTCATCTCGGCCGGCTCGTGCTTCTCGATGATGTCCAGGTTCGGGGCGGTCAGGTGGTCGACCATGTACGGCTTCATCAGCTTGCCGTCGTTGGCGATGCCCGCGGTGACCATCGCCATCTGCAGCGGGGTGGCCGCGGTGTTGAACTGGCCGATGGAGCTCTGCGCGTTGCCGTCCCGGCCCATCTTCTTGTCGTAGATGCTGGCGAAGGCGCGGACCGGAACGTCGATCTTGTCGTTGTTGAAGCCGAACTTCTCCGACGTCTCGACCATCTTGTCGCGGGTGACCTTGTCGCCGAGGTTCGCGAAGACGGAGTTGCAGGAGATCCGCAGCGCCTCGTTCAGGCTGGCCTTCTCACAGCCCGTGTGCGAGTTCGGCAGCTGCGTCTTGGTGCCGGGGAGGATGTACGGCTCCGGCGTGTCCGTCGGGTCGTTGATCTCCTTGACCACGCCGTGCTCCAGCGCGGCCGCGGCGGTGACCACCTTGAAGGTGGAGCCCGGCGGGTAGGTCTCGCGCAGGGCGCGGTTGACGAGCTTCTTGTCCTCGCTGTCCTTCAGCTCGACCCAGGCCTTCTCGTCGTCCTTGGAGTTGCCCGCGAAGCGGGACGGGTCGTACGAGGGGGTGGAGACCAGGGCGAGGATGGCACCGGTGCGCGGGTCGATCGCGGCGACCGCGCCCTTCTTGGTGCCGAGCTTCTCGAAGGCGGCCCGCTGCGCGTCCGGGTTGAGCGTGGTGACGACGTTGCCGCCCTGCTTCTTCTCCCCGGTGAACATGCCGATGGTGCGGTCGAAGAACAGCCGGTCGTCGTTGCCGGTGAGGATCCCGTCCTCCAGCGACTCGAGCTGGGTCGCGCCGAACGCCTGCGAGGCGTATCCGGTGACCGGCGCCCACAGCTCGCCGTCCTTGTAGGTGCGCTTGAACTTGTAGTCGCTGCCGTTGGTGACCGCCGAGCCGGTGATCGGCTCGCCCTTGACGATGATGTTGCCGCGCTCGGTGGCGTACTGGGCGATCTGGACCCGTCGGTTCTCCTTGCGCGTGCTGAGCTCCTCGGCCTGGACGTACTGGATCCAGTTGGTGCGGACCAGCAGGGCGAGGACGAGCAGCCCGCAGAACAGCGAGATGCGGCGCAGGGGCTTGTTCATGACGGGCGGACCACCTGGGTCATCTCGGAGTCGGGGGACGGGGCGGGGGCCGGCGCGGGGCGGCGTGCGGTGTCGCTGATCCGGATGAGGACGGCGATGAGGATCCAGTTCGCGAGGACGGAGGAACCACCGGACGCGAGGAAGGGCATCGTCATGCCGGTGAGGGGGATGAGGCCCATGACGCCGCCGGCGACGACGAAGATCTGGAGCGCGAAGGCGCCGGAGAGGCCGATGGCGAACAGCTTGCCGAAGGGGTCGCGGGCGGCGAGCGCCGTGCGGACGCCCCGCTCGATGATGAGCCCGTAGACCAGCAGGAAGGCCATCACACCGGCGAGGCCGAGCTCTTCGCCGACGGTGGAGAAGATGAAGTCGGAGTTCGCGGCGAAGCCGATCAGGTCGGAGTTGCCCTGGCCCCAGCCGGCGCCGAGGACGCCGCCGGAACCGAAGCTCATGATCGACTGGCCGACCTGCTCGCAGGCCCCGGAGGTGGCGTAGCAGCCGAAGGGGTCGAGCCAGGCGTTGACGCGGGCCTGCACGTGGCTGGCGAAGCTGGCCACGACCACGGCGCCGCCGACCGACATCAGCAGGCCGATGACGATCCAGCTGGTGCGCTCGGTGGCCACGTACAGCATGATCACGAACATGCCGAAGAACAGCAGCGAGGTGCCGAGGTCGTTCTCGAAGACCAGGACGAGCAGGCTCATCGCCCAGATCATCAGGATCGGGCCGAGGTCGCGGCCGCGCGGCAGGTAGAGCCCCATGAAGCGGCGGCTGGCCAGCGCCAGCGCGTCCCGCTTCACCATCAGGTAGCCCGCGAAGAAGATCGCGATGACGATCTTTGCGAACTCACCGGGCTGGATGGAGAAACCGCCGACGCTGATCCAGATCTTGGCGCCGAAGACGTCCGCGCCGAGGCCCGGGACGACCGGCAGGATCAGCAGGACCAGGGCGCCCGCCATGGAGATGTACGTGAACCGCTGCAGGACGCGGTGGTCCTTGAGGATGAGCAGCACCGCGGCGAACAGGGCGATGGCCAGCGCCGTGTACATCATCTGCCGGGGCGCGGAGGGGGAGAACGCGCCGAACGACCGCTTGGCCAGGTTCTGCAGGCGCTCGGACTGGTCCAGGCGCCAGATCAGCACGAGGCCCAGCCCGTTGAGGAGGGTGGCCAGCGGCAGCAGCAGCGGGTCCGAGTACTTGGCGTACCGGCGCACGACGAAGTGCGCGACCCCGGCCAGGGCGCCCAGGCCGAGGCCGTAGAGCACCATGCCGGGCGGCAGGGAGCCGTTGATCGCGAGACCCACGTTGGCGTAGGCGAACATCGGGATGACCACGGCGAAGGCGAGCAGCATCAGCTCGGTGTTCCGCCGGCTCGGCAGCTCGATGGCGCCGATGGTGGTCGTGTTGGTGACAACGCTCATGGTGTGGCAGGCCCCCTGCGCCCGCGGGCTACTTTCCGCACAGGCCGACCAGCTGCTGCTCCTCGGCAGTCAGGCTGGGGCCGGGTGTCTGGCTGTTCTGGGCCTCGGCGCTCCGGCGCTCCTCGTCCTTCTTGCACGCGGAGACCTGGACGCCGAGGTCGTCCAGCTTCTTGCGGGCCCCGTCGAGGGTGCCCTCGCTGATGGTGGCCTCGACGAGCTTCCGCTTGAAGGGCGGCAGGTACTTCAGTTCGATGTCGGGGCGGTCGGTCTCCACCTTGGAGAGTTCCAGCGGTCCGAGCTTCGGGCTGATGCCGCGGAAGAGCGCCACGTGCTCGCCCTTCACGCCGACGTAGAACTGGGTCTGGGTCCAGCGCCAGCCGGCGTAGAGCCCGCCGCCGATGACGCCGGCGACGATGAGCAGGGTCAGGGTGCGGGTGGCCCACTTGCGCCCTTTGCCGCGGCGCCTGCGGGGGTGGTCGTAGGTGTCCTCGTAGCCGCCGTCGTAGCCGTCGGCCTCGCCGAAGGAGCCGTAACCGCCGCCGCCCTGGCCCTGGTCGCCGTACCCGTAGGCACCCGCGTCGCCGCTCCCGGGCGGCCCGAAGGAGCCGGCGGGGGGCGGGGCCTGGCGGCCGAGTCCGGAGGCGCGGCCGGCCGCGGACTGCATGGCGTTGCCGCCGTCGAAGAGCTGGTGCTGGTTCTCGGCGACCGCGCCGACGACCACCGGGGTGTCGCTGACCTGGGCGGCGAGGGTGTCGCCGCTGTCGGTGTCGAGCACGTCGGCGACGATGCAGGTGATGTTGTCGGGACCGCCGCCGCGCAGGGCGAGCTGGATCAGCGACTGCACGGTCTCGCGGGGGCCGTGGTAGTCGGCGAGGGTCTCCTCCAGGGTCTGGTGGGAGACGACGCCGGAGAGCCCGTCGGAGCAGATCAGGTAGCGGTCGCCGGCGCGGACCTCGCGGATGGAGAGGTCGGGCTCGACGATGTCGCCGCTGCCCAGCGCGCGCATCAGCAGGGAGCGCTGCGGGTGGGTGGTGGCCTCTTCCTCCGTGATGCGTCCCTCGTCCACGAGGCGCTGCACCCAGGTGTGGTCCTGGGTGATCTGCGTGAGGACGCCGTCGCGGAGCAGGTAGGCGCGGGAGTCGCCGACGTGGACGAGACCGAGGCGCTGGCCGGTCCACAGCAGGGCGGTGAGGGTGGTGCCCATGCCCTCGAGCTGGGGGTCCTCCTCGACCATGACGCGCAGCTGGTCGTTGGCCCGCTGCACGGCGCTGGCCAGGGCGGTGAGGATGTCGGAGCCCGGGACGTCGTCGTCGAGCTGCACCAGGGTGGAGATCACCTCGGAGCTCGCGACCTCGCCGGCGGCCTGGCCTCCCATGCCGTCGGCGATCGCCAGGAGACGCGGACCGGCGTAGCCGGAGTCCTCGTTCCCCTCGCGGATCATGCCCTTGTGGGAGCCGGCTGCGAACCGCAGGGACAGACTCATGCGCACCTGCCCTGTCGACGAAGCTTCCTCCGGGTACAACCGGTCTCGAGCCACACTGCCCACCCTCCGGTCGGGAGCGCGCTCGGGTCCGTGTCCTCGGTGGGACGGATCGCCGCCGCGCGCTCGCTCCGCTCGCTCATTCTCGTACTACTTCCGCAGCTCGATGACGGTCTTGCCGATGCGGATCGGCGCGCCCGGCGGAATGGGCGTCGGCGTGGTCAGCCGGGTCCGGTCGAGGTACGTGCCGTTGGTGGATCCGAGATCCTCGACGATCCACTGGCCGTCACGGTCGGGGTAGATCCTGGCATGGCGGCTGGACGCGTAGTCGTCGTCCAGCACGATCGTGGAGTCGTGGGCCCGGCCCAGCGTGATCGTCTGGCCGGCGAGGGCCACAGTGGTCCCCGTGAGGATGCCCTCGGAGACCACGAGCTTGGTGGGCGCCCCGCGGCGCTGGCGCTGCTGCGGGGGCGAGGCCTGCCGGCCGCCCTGCTGCGGCGTGCCGCCGGTGTTCCCCCCACGGCGGGAGGAGCCGCGCTGGGTCACCCTCGTGCCGAAGAGATCGCTGCGGATGACCTGGACGGCCACGATGACGAACAGCCACAGAACGGCCAGGAAACCCAACCGCATGACCGTCAGGGTCAGCTCTGACATTGCCCCCGCTTCACCCTTCGGCTTGCCGGTAAATGATGGTGGTGCTGCCCACGACGATCCGCGAGCCGTCGCGGAGCGTAGCGCGGGTGGTGTGCTGCCCGTCCACCACGATGCCGTTGGTGGACCCGAGATCCTGGATCGTCGAGGGCGTTCCGGTCCGGATCTCACAGTGCCGGCGCGAGACGCCGGGGTCGTCGATCCGCACGTCGGCTTCGGTGCTGCGGCCGAGTACGAGCGTGGGGCGCGAGATCTGGTGGCGGGTGCCGTTGATCTCGATCCAGTGGCGCCGGGCTCCGCCCGGGCCGGCCGCGGGGGCCGCTCCGCCGGGACCCGGTGCGGGCCGGCGCGCGCCGGGTCCGCCCGGGGGCGGGGCGCTGGGCATGGGAGGGGCGCCGGCCGGCGGGTAGCCGTAGCCGCCCTGCGGGGTCGGCTGTGCCTGGGAGGTGCTGGAGGCGAGGGTGCGGCTGCGGACGCGGTAGAGACCGGTGTCCAGGTCCTCGGCCTTCTCCAGGTGGACCTTGATGGGCCCCATGAAGCTGTAGCGCTGCTGCTTGGCGTAGTCGCGGACGAGGCCCGCGAGCTCGTCGCCGAGCTGGCCCGAGTAGGGGCTCAGGCGGTCGTAGTCGCCGGCGCTGAGCTCCACGATGAAGTCGTTGGGGACGACGGTCCGCTCGCGGTTCCAGATGGTGGCGTTGTTGTCGCACTCCCGCTGGAGGGCGCCGGCGATCTCCACCGGCTGGACCTCGGACTTGAACACCTTGGCGAAGGTGCCGTTCACCAGACCTTCGAGTCGCTGCTCGAACCGCTTCAGAACTCCCATGGGGCACCTCCTCCGTCGCTGTCGCCCTGTACTGCTTACTGATCGTATCCACGCGTGGCGGATTCGGGTGGTTCCCCATCGCTCCTGTGAGGACGAGTGTTGGTCCTCACAGGGGATCGTAGGGGCGCTTCGGGAACAGTGTCCCGCACCCGGAGCGGAGTGCGGGAGGGGCCGTCCGCCCGGGGGCGTATGCCCCCCGGGAAAGCGATGTGAACCCACCCCGTTCTACGTGCTAATGTTTCGACGTCGCCAGGGGAACGGCCCGAAAGGGAAGACCACTGGGACGCTGCTCGGGCGAGTGGCGGAACGGCAGACGCGCTGGCTTCAGGTGCCAGTGTCCTTCGGGACGTGGGGGTTCAAATCCCCCCTCGCCCACATCGACGAAACGGTCGGCATCGTAATCACGGTGCCGGCCGTTTCGCTGTGCCCCGCACCCGGTGTGGGATTCCCCTCCGTGACCTCCCTCCGGGGCGGCCCGCCGCGGACGGTGTGGCGTCGGTCACTTCCCTCCCGTTCCGCCCCCGCCGCCGCCCCCGTCCGTGCCTCCGGTCACTTCTCGTCCCCGCGGCAGCGACTTTGGTCGAGCGGGCCGAGACGAAAGGGGGAGGGCGGCCGCGGGAGCGAGTGTCTAGGGTCGGTCGCGTGGATGCGAAGGCGAAGACGCGGGCGGGCTGGAACTGGCTGACGGGGCCCGAGCCGTGGACCCGGCGGAGGCTGGCCGGCGACCTGGCCGTCGCCGCGGTGCTGGCCATCCTCGGCCTGGGCGTCGTGGAGCTGGACCGCGGGTCGGGCCGGGCGATGCTCGGCGGAGCCGTGGTCGTGCTGGTGCTCACCCTGCTGCGCAGGCGGCTGCCCGCCACCACCCTGGTGGTCGGCACGGCCCTGGGCTCGGTCCTGCCCGGGGTGATCTTCATCCTGCCCCTGCTCGGCTGGTCGGCCGGGCGGCGGATCGTCGGGGTGGGACGGGCCCTGGGCGCCTTCACGCTGGCCTTCGTCGCGTCGCTCGGCTTCAGCGTCCTGGACCAGTGGACGCAGATGCGGCCGCTGCTGGTGATCGTGTTCTCCACGCTGATGTTCCTGGCGATGACGGTGATGCCGGGCCTCGCCAGCCGCTACTGGTACCAGCGCCGCACCCTGCTGGCCGCCCTTCACGAGCGCAACGGACAGCTGCTGCGGGAGCGGGCCATGGTCGCCGGCCAGGCGCGGCTGCGCGAGCGGCAGCGCATCGCCCAGGACATGCACGACAGCCTCGGCCACCAGCTGGCGCTGATCTCCGTGCACACCGGGGCCCTGGAGGTGGACCCGGAACTCACCGACCGTCAGCGCGAGGCGGTGGGCGTGCTGCGGCAGGCCTCGGTCTCCGCGATGCACGAACTGCGCGAGGTCGTGGGCATCCTGCGCGACGGCGTGGAGGCCCCGGCGCCGGTGGAGGAGGCCCAGCCCGCGGCGCGCGGGGTGGCCGGCATCCCGGCGGTCGTGCAGGCGGCCCGGGGCGCGGGGACCGACGTACGGCTGACCACGTCGGGGCGGCCGAGGCCGCTGGTGGCGGCCTGCGACCACGCCGCCTACCGGATCGTGCAGGAGGCCCTGACGAACGCGTACAAGCACGCTCCGGGGGCGCCCATCACGGTGGAGCTGCGCTACGAGGACGACTCGCTGGTGGTGGAGATCGCCAACGGGCCGTCGAACGGGCCGGATCCGGACGAGGTCGTCTCGGGCGGGCAGGGCCTGACGGGGCTGCGCGAGCGGGCGCGGCTGGTCGGCGGGATGGTGCACGCGGGCCCCGCCGACGGCGGAGGCTTCCGGGTGGCGGGGGTCCTGCCGTACGGGACGGAGCCGGCCGGAGTGGCGGACGTGGCCGACGACTTCGGGCAGCAGGCGCAGGCGCAGAAGCTCACGCAGCCCCGGCCGCTGCGCGGCCGGGGGGCCGAGCAGCCCATGGACTGGGCGGCGGTGGACCGGGAGCTGGCGGTGCGGGTGCGCAGCCGCAGCACGGGTGTCGCGGTGGGCTGCGGGATCGCGGTCGCCGCCGTGGTGCTGCTGCTGATCGCCTTCATTGCGGCGGCGCTCCTGCTGATGGACTCGGCGAGCGAATCGATCATCGACCGGGACGACTACGACGCCGTGCACGTGGGTGAGACGGAGAAGTCCGTGCGGGACCGGCTGCCCGCCGGGGGAAGCTTCATGACGGCGGGCGCGGAGCGGAAGGGACCGCCCCGGCCGGAGGACTCCGAGTGCCTGGTGCTCCTGTCGGACGACCAGACCGGCGCATGGGACACGGACATGGTTTTCCGGTTCTGCTTCAAGGACGGCAAGCTCGTGGACAAGCAGGCGTACGAGGTCAAGCAGTAGGAGCACGGTGTGACAGCCGAAGTGATCAGAGTGGTGATCGCAGACGACGAACCGCTGATCCGGGCCGGGATCAGGATGATCCTGACCTCCGCGCCGGACATCGAGGTCGTCGCCGAGGCGGGGAACGGGCGGGAGGCCGTGGACCTGGCGCGCTCGCACGCCCCCGACGTGATGCTGCTGGACATCCAGATGCCGCTGATGGACGGGCTGAGCGCGCTGGCGGAACTGCGGCGGGCCGCACCGGAGGTGCGGGCGCTGATCCTGACCACCTTCGGGGAGAAGGAGAACGTCCTGCGCGCGCTGGGCGAGGGCGGTGCGGGCTTCCTGCTGAAGGACTCGGCTCCGGGCGAGCTGATCGGCGCGGTCCGGGCGGCCGCGGCCGGGGACGCCTACCTCTCGCCGGGCGCGACCCGGCACGTGGTGGACCAGCTGACCTCCGGCCGGGCCGCCACGCGCGGTGAGGAGGCCCGCCGCCGCGTGGACGGGCTGAGCGAGCGGGAGCGGGGCGTCCTCGCGCTGCTGGGGGAGGGGCTGTCCAACGCGGACGCGGGCCGCCGGCTGCACATGAGCGAGGCCACGGTGAAGACGTACGTGAGCCGGATCCTGGCCAAGCTGGACTGCGAGAACAGGGTGCAGGCGGCACTGCTGGCCAGGGACGCCGGGCTGTAGGTACGGTCAGCCCGTTCTGGAAGCGATCAGCGAACGGGTGGGGGCGGCGTCGATGGCGGCGGTAGCGAAGCAGCGGATTCCTGATGTGGCGGGGTTCGCCCCGCGCGTGCCGGCCGGCTCTCCCAAGGAGCAGGGGAAGGCCTTGCGGGCCCGCCTGCCGCGGGCGGCGCACGCGGGCTTCGAGGCGCCGGCCGACCGGCCGGACGCCCTGCGGGCGGTGGAGGAGTCCAACGCGGGGCGGGTGCCCGAACTGAGCCCGATACGGGTGGGCCGGATGGCGGCCAACCCCTTCGCGTTCCTGCGCGGGGCGGCCGGGCTGATGGCGCACGACCTCTCCGGCGGCCCGGTGACCGGCGTCGGCGCGCAGATCTGCGGTGACGCCCACGCGGCGAACTTCGGTCTGTACGGGGACGCGCGCGGCCGGCTGGTGATCGACCTGAACGACTTCGACGAGACCGTGTTCGGCCCCTGGGAATGGGACGTGAAGCGGCTCGCGACCTCGCTGGTGCTGGCCGGCCGGGTGGCCGGCGCGGACGAGGACACCTGCCGGGCCGCCGCCCTGGACTCGGTGGGCGCCTACCGGCGCACGATGCGGCTGCTGGCCAAGCTGCCGGCGCTCGACGCCTGGAACGCCATCGCGGACGAGGAGCTCGTCTCCCACACCGACGCCCGCGACCTGCTGGGCACGCTGGAGCGGGTGTCGGAGAAGGCCCGCAACAACACCTCCGCACGCTTCGCGGCGCGCTCGACGGAGATAGGACCCGACGGCGGGCGCCGGTTCGTCGACGCGCTGCCCGTGCTGCGCCGGGTCGGGGACGAGGAGGCGGCCGCCGTGGCGGCCTCACTCGGCACCTACCTGCACACCCTCCAGGGCGACCGGCTGCCGCTGCTCGCGCGCTACGCGATCCAGGACGTGGCCTTCCGCGTCGTGGGCACCGGGAGCGTCGGCACCCGGTCCTACGTGGTGCTGCTGCTCGACCACCGGGGCGAGCCGCTGGTCCTCCAGGTGAAGGAGGCGCGTCCCTCGGTGCTGCTGCCCCACCTGCCGGCCCTGGGCTTCGTCGCGCCGCCGGTGGAGCACGAGGGCCTGCGCGTGGTGGCCGGGCAGAAGCGGATGCAGGTGGTCTCGGACATCATGCTGGGCTGGACCACGGTGCAGGGGCGGCCCTTCCAGGTCCGGCAGTTCCGCAACCGCAAGGGCAGCGTCGACCCGGCGGCCCTGGCCGTCGACCAGATCGACGACTACGGCCGGATGACCGGAGCCCTGCTGGCCCGTGCGCACGCGCACAGCGCCGACCCGCGGCTGCTCGCCGGCTACTGCGGCAAGAACGAGGAGCTGGACGAGGCGATGGCGGCGTTCGCCGTGGCGTACGCGGACCGGACGGAGGCCGACCACGCCGACCTGGTCGCGGCGATCCGGGCCGGCCGGATCGCCGCCGAGCTCGGCATATAGCCCCGGAGCCCCGCCGGGGACGACCGGCGCCGACGCGGGCGCCGGGGGGATCCGTACGGTGCGCAGCGGCGCCGCGGCGGTGCGTCGCGGGCGGTGTTCCACGTGAAACACCGCCCGCGCGGACGGGCCGTACCCTGGGCCGGGTGAGCGAGCAGACCGAGCATCCTGAGCAGACAGTCCCCGGTGGTCCCGGCGACGACTCCGTCACCGGTGAGGAGCGTCCCGAGGCGCGCCTGGAGCGGGCCGTGAAGGCCGCCGAGCAGGCGCTGATCGAGTTCGAGATCGCGGTGGAGACCTTCCGCGTCGAGGTGGAGAACTTCTCCCGCCTGCACCACCAGAAGCTCGGCCCCATGTACACGAGGCTGGACGAGCTGGACGCCCTGATCGCCGAGGCGAAGGCGGCCCGCAGCGGGGACGCCGAGGACCTGCGGCGGGCCCGGGAGGCGCGGTCGCTGGTCATGCCGATGCCGGGCGTGGACGAGCTCTTCCACGACTGGCTGGGCTCGGACGGGATCTCCGACGACGCCGGCGCCATGCTCACCGACCGGCCCGTGCGGCCCCCGGAGCGGGTGCGACCCTCGGAGGAGGTCCGCCGCCTCTACCGCGAACTGGTCCGCCAGGCCCATCCGGACCTGGCCCAGGACGAGGAGGAGCGCACCCGCCGCGACGCGTTCATCGCGCGGGTCAACACCGCCTACGGCCGGGGCGACGAGGGCATGCTCCGCGAGCTCGCCGAGGAGTGGGCGGCCGGACCGGCGCCGGCCCAGGAGCGGCTGAGCGAGAGCGAGGAGCTGTACGAGCGGCTGGAGTTCCTGGCCCGGCGCAAGGAGCTGCTGACGCTGGTGGCCAAGGAGCTGGAGGAGAGCGCGATCGGGTCCATGCTGCGGATGGCTCCGGAGGACCCCGACCGGCTCCTGGAGGAGATCGCGGAGCAGCTGCTCGCGCAGGTGTCCGAGCGTGAGGCGGAGCTGGCCGAGGCACTCGCCGCCGAGTGAGGCGGGCCCGGTCCGTGCGGGCCGCCGCGCGTGCCGGGTCGGATAGGTTGGCGGCATACCCGTGAAGAGAGAAGGCGACAGCTATGAACTTCGGACCGCTCCCCTCGGTCGACGCCGCCGCGGTGCCCTCCGAAGGCTTCGTCCTGGACGTCCGTGAGGACGACGAATGGGCGGCCGGTCACGTCGAGGGCGCGCTGCACATCCCGATGAGCGACTTCGTCGCCCGCTTCGGCGAGCTGACGGAGGCCGTCGAGGACGGCCGCCGCGTGTACGTGATGTGCCGGGTCGGCGGGCGTTCCGCACAGGTCACCCAGTACCTGGTGCGCCAGGACATCGACGCGGTGAACGTCGACGGCGGGATGCAGGCCTGGGACGGAGCCGGGCGCCCGATGGTGACGGACAGCGGGAACCCGGCCTTCGTCCTCTAGTCCCCCGGACCCGGGCGGTTCGGGAGGCTCGGGCGGTTCTCGGAGGCCTCAGGCGAGGGGATGGGCGGCCAGCAGGTCGCCCAGGGCCTCCTCGTGCGCGGCCGCGGGGCCGAGCTGGAGCTCCAGCTGCTTGGCCCAGGCGTGGTAGCGGTGCAGCGCGTAGTCGGTGTCGGCGCCGAAGCCCCCGTGCAGGTGCTGGGCGGTCTGCACCACCCTGCGCACCCCCTCCGAGGCCCAGATCTTCGCCACGGCGACGTCCCCCGCGCTCGGCAGCGGCCCGCCGGCGCCGCCCGTGGCCGCGTCGAGGCGCCAGGCTGCCTGCCACAGGGTGACCTCCATGGCGCGCAGGTCGATGTAGCGGTCGGCGGCCTGCACGGCGACGGCCTGGAAGGTGGCCACCGGGAAGCCGAACTGCTCGCGCTTGCCGGTGTACTGACCGGTCATGGTGAGCACGGCCTCGCCGACCCCGAGCGCGAGGGCGCAGGTCCCGGTGGCGAGGAGCTGGCGGAGCCGCTCCCACGCGGCGGGGTCGTCGATCAGGTGCGTCGGGGCCACCCGGACCCCGTCCAGGGCGAGTTCGGCGTAGCGCTCGCCGTTCGTGGAGACCTGCTCGGCGAGGGCGAGGCCCTCGGCGCCGCGCGGGACGAGCGCGAGCACGGCGTCCCCCTCGCCGGTGTGGGCCGGTACGGCGATCCAGTCGGCGCCGTGCGCCCAGGCCACCGCGGTCTGGGTGCCCTCCAGGGTCCAGGTGTCGCCGTCCGGGCGGGCCACGACGGCCAGTTCGGCCGGGTCGTGGCCGGAGCGGCCGTGCGCGGCGGCGGTGAGCACGAGGTCGCCGCGCGCCGCGCCGGGCAGCAGGTCGGCGGCCAGCTCGGGGCTGCCGTGGGCCTGGACCGCCATGGCGGTGGCGCAGTGCTCCAGCAGGGGGACCCGGGCGAGCACCTTCGAGGCCTCGCGCAGCACGAGGCACAGGGCGATGGCGTCCAGCCCGGATCCGCCGTGCTCCTCGGCGAGGACGAGGCCGAGGAGGTCGGACGCGGCGAGCCGGGACCACAGCGCGCGGTCGAAGTCGTCGGCGACGGCCCCCGGGGTGAGGGCGGGGCTGGGCACGTCGTCGGGGGCGACGTCCGCGAAAACGGCCCGGGCCGCCTCGACGGCGGCCCGCTGCTCCTCGGTGAAGGTGAAGTCCACTGCCTGTCCTCCCGGTCCGACCTGACGGTGCGTCAAGATAGAACACGTTCCCGTAAATGGACAGGGCCGGTCGGGGCCGGGTACGCAAACGGGGCGGAGAGCGAACGGGGACGGGCAGGGAGCCGGGGGCAGGGACCCGAGGGGCCGGGGACCTGGGCAGGACCCGCCGGCCCGGCCCCTCGGCCCCTCGGGGCACGTACTCCTAGCGGTCGAAGTCGATCTCGACTTCCTCCGTCACCGGATGCGACTGGCAGGCCAGGACGAATCCGGCGTCGGTCTCCTCCGCCTCCAGGGCGAAGTTGCGGTCCATCCGGACCTCGCCCGAGACCACGAAGGCCCGGCAGGTGCCGCAGACGCCGCCCTTGCAGGCGTACGGGGCGTCGGCGCGGTTGCGGAGCACCGCGTCCAGCAGGGACTCCCCGTCCTGGACCGGCCAGGTGCCGGAGCGCCCGTCGAGCCGGGCGGTGACCCGGCCGTGCGAGGCGGCCGCCGACGCGGCCGCGCGGGCCGGGGCGGGGGCGTCCTCGACGTGGAAGATCTCCTCGTGCACCCGGGTCCGGGCCACGCCGAGCGAGCCCAGCGCCCGCTCCGCACCCTGCACCAGGCCGTACGGGCCGCACAGGAACCAGCCCGTGACCTCCGCCACCGGCAGCAGCGCGGGCAGCAGGGCCACCAGTCGCTCCTCGTCGAGCCGTCCCGAGGGCAGGCCCGCCTCCTGCTCCTCGCGGGAGAGGACCGTCACCAGCTGGAAGCGCGACGGATAGCGGTCCTTGAGGTCGGCGACCTCCTCCAGGAACATCGTGGAGGCCGCCGTCCGATCGCTGCGCACCAGGCAGAAGCGGGCGTCGGGCCGGGCGGCCAGCAGGCTCGCCGCGATCGACAGCACCGGGGTGATCCCGCTGCCGCCGACGATCGCGGCGTAGTGCCCGGAGGAGGGGGCCGCGGAGGGCTCCAGCACGAAGCGTCCCGCCGGGACCATCACGTCCAGGACGTCCCCGGCGGCGATCTCCTTGTGCGCGAACGTGGAGAACTCGCCGCCCTCCACCAGGCGCACCCCCACCCGCAGCTGCGCGGGGCCGGGGCCGTCGGCCGTGGGCGCGGGCGAGCAGATCGAGTAGGTGCGGCGGACCTCCGTGCCGCCCTCGGGGGCGGTACGGCGCAGGGTCAGGTGCTGTCCGGGGGCGTGCCGGTAGTCCTCGCGCAGCTCCTCGGGGACCCGGAGGGTCAGCGCCACCGAGTCGTCGGTGAGCCGGTCGACGGCCGCCACCGTCAGCGGGTGGAACGCGCCGTGGCGGGGGGCGGCCATCTACAGCTCCTTGAAGTGGTCGAACGGTTCGCGGCAGGCCGTGCAGCGGCGCAGCGCCTTGCACGCGGTCGACGAGAACCGGCTGAGCAGTTCGGTGTCGGTCGATCCGCAGTGGGGGCAGCGGACGGACAGCGTCACCGGGACCGGCCCGCCCGCGGCGTGCGGCCGCGGCGGGGCGATGCCGAACTCGGCGAGCTTGCGCCGGCCCTCGGCGCTGATGTCGTCGGTCGACCAGGCCGGGGCCAGCACCGTGGTCACCCGCACCTCGGGGATGCCGTGACCGGTCAGGGCCCGCTCGATGTCGGCCGACATGGCCTCGATGGCGGGGCAGCCGGTGTAGGTGGGCGTGAGGGTGACCTCGGCGTGCCCGTCGTCGTGCATCCGCACCCCGCGGACCACGCCGAGCTCCCCGAGGGTGAGCACGGGAAGCTCCGGGTCCGGCACGGATCCGGCCAGCTCGGCCAGCTCCGCCTCCAGGCGGGTCAGGGTGGTGGTGTCGCCGTCGTTCACCATGACGCCCCCGGGTGGCTGCGGTGCAGGTGCTGCATCTCGGCGAGCATCCGGCCGAAGGACTCGGTGTGCAGGCCCTGACGGCCGGCCCCGGCGGTCCAGGCGCCGGTGCGCGGCCCCTCGGGCAGGGCGAGGCCGGCGCGCTCCAGCACGTCGGTCAGCGCGGCCAGCCAGCGGCCCTCCAGGGCCGTCCAGTCCACGCCGTCCAGGCCCTCCACCGGCTGGAACAGCTCGCCGGTGAACTTCCACAGCGCCTGCAGAGCGGTCCGCATGCGGGCCCGGCTCTCCTCGGTGCCGTCGCCGAGCCGCAGGGTCCACTGCTCGGCGTGGTCGCGGTGGTAGGCCGTCTCCTTGACTGCCTTGGCCGCGAGCGGGGCGAAGGGGCCGTCACCGGCGGCGAGCTCCGCGTAGAGCGCGTGCTGGTGCAGCGAGAAGTAGAGCTGGCGGGCGATGGTGTGGGCGAAGTCGCCGTTCGGCTGCTCCACCAGCTGGAGGTTGCGGAAGGAACGCTCCTCGCGCAGGAAGGCCAGCTCGTCCTCGTCGCCCACCATGGACAGCAGGATGCGGGCCTGGCCGAGGAGGTCGAGCGCGATGTTGGCGAGGGCGACCTCCTCCTCCAGGACGGGGGCGTGCCCGGCCCATTCGCCGAGGCGGTGGGAGAGGATCAGCGCGTCGTCGCCGAGCGCGAGGGCCGCCGCGGCGGCCGTGGTGTCGGTGGCGGTCACAGGTGGCTCACCCCCTCCGGGATGTCGTAGAAGGTCGGGTGCCGGTAGGGCTTGTCGGCGGACGGGGAGAAGAAGGGGTCCCGCTCGTCCGGCGAGGACGCGGTGATCGCCGCGGAGGGCACCACCCAGATCGAGATGCCCTCGTTGCGCCGGGTGTAGAGATCGCGGGCGTTGCGCAGGGCCATCTCCGCGTCGGGGGCGTGCAGGCTTCCCGCGTGCGTGTGCGAGAGGCCGCGGCGCGAGCGCACGAACACCTCCCACAGGGGCCAGTTCTGCGTCATACCCGTGCCTCCTCGTTCTGTCCGGCGAGCTCCGCCGCTTGCTGTGCCGCCTGCTTCCGCGCGTACGCGGCGGCCGCGTCGCGCACCCAGGCGCCTTCCTCGTGGGCCGTGCGCCGCTGTGCGATCCGCTGCTCGTTGCAGGGGCCGTTGCCCTTGAGGACGTTCCAGAACTCGGCCCAGTCGATGGCGCCGAAGTCGTGGTGCCCGCGCTCCTCGTTCCACTTGAGGTCCGGGTCGGGCAGGGTCAGGCCGAGGGCCTCGGCCTGCGGTACGGCGATGTCGACGAACCGCTGGCGCAGCTCGTCGTTCGAGTGGCGCTTGATGCGCCAGGCCATCGACTGCGCCGAGTGCGCCGACTCGTCGTCCGGCGGGCCGAACATCATCAGCGAGGGCCACCACCAGCGGTCGACCGCGTCCTGCGCCATGGCGTGCTGCTCCGCGGTGCCCTTGGAGAGGGTCATGAGCAGCTCGAAGCCCTGGCGCTGGTGGAAGGACTCCTCCTTGCAGATACGGACCATGGCGCGGGCGTACGGCCCGTAGGAGCAGCGGCAGATCGGCACCTGGTTGGTGATCGCCGCGCCGTCCACGAGCCAGCCGATGGCGCCGACGTCCGCCCAGGTCAGGGTCGGGTAGTTGAAGATCGAGGAGTACTTCTGCTTGCCCGAGTGGAGCTTGTCGAGCAGCTCGTCGCGGCTGGTGCCCAGGGTCTCCGCGGCGCTGTAGAGGTAGAGGCCGTGGCCGGCCTCGTCCTGCACCTTCGCCATCAGGATCGCCTTGCGGCGCAGCGAGGGCGCGCGGGTGATCCAGTTGGCCTCGGGCTGCATGCCGATGATCTCGGAGTGGGCGTGCTGGGCCATCTGGCGGACCAGGGAGGCGCGGTACTCCTCGGGCATCCAGTCGCGCGGCTCCACGCGCTCGTCCGCCGCCACGGCGGCGTCGAACGCTGCCGCGAGCTGTGCGCCCAGGTCAGCCGTCATGTCCGTCCCGTCCGTCCCGGGGGCCGCGCCCGGGCCCGTTTCCGGGGTCACTGCCACCATTGCCGGCCCCTTGTCTGAAAGTCCTGCCGTCCGACCGACCGACCGATCGTTCGGTTCATCCTCTTCAATGGTGAGACGGCGGCCCGTAGGGTGTCAACCTCTGTGGTCAACCCTGTGGACGCCGGAGGATCGGGGCGGGATGGATTCGAACGGGCACGAGCGCGCCGAGGAGGCCGCTCCGCCACCCCCGAGAGCGCCCGGAATCGCCGGCCTGTCCACCCCGTACAAGGTCGTGGCCGCCCTCGCGGCGGTGGTCGTGGCCCTCGCGGCCTGCCTCCACCTCGGGCTCGTCTTCCTGCACGTGGCCCCGTCCAACACGCTGAGCAAGCAGCACGCGGAGACCGTGGACGGCTGGATCTACCCCGAATTCGAACAGAACTGGAAGCTCTTCGCGCCCAACCCGCTCCAGCAGAACATCGCCGTGGAGGCGCGCGCCGAGGTGCGGACCGCCGCGGGCGAGCTCGTCACCACCGGCTGGCTGGACCTCAGCGCCCAGGACGCCGCCGAGATCCGGCACAACCTGCTGCCGAGCCACACGCAGCAGAACGAGCTGCGCCGGGCCTGGGACTTCTTCACCGGTTCCCACGACGAGGACAACGCGCCGACGGGCGAGCGCGGCGAGCTGTCCGAGGAGTACCTGCGCCGGATCGCCGTCGGCCGGCTCGCGCCCGAGCACCCCGGCGGACGCCTGCTGCGGGTCCAGCTGCGCTCGGCGACCACCGCCGTGCCCGCGCCGACGTGGAGCACCGAGACCACCGACACCGAGACCTACTACCGGGAGCTGCCGTGGTGGAAGGTGTGAGGCGGGCCCGGGCGGCGTTCGGGCGGGCGGCCGCGCAGGCCACCGGGCAGGCGCTGGGCCCCCACCAGAGCGCCGTGGTCCGCATCGGCTTCGCCGCCACCTGGCTCTTCTTCCTGCTGCGGGAGTTCCCCCACCGGGCCGAGCTGTACGGCCCGGACGGTCCGTGGAGCTGGGACCTGGCGCAGCGGCTGACCTCGTCGAACGGCGCGTTCACGGTCCTGATGTGGTCCGACGCGACCTGGTGGTTCGAGACCGTCTACGCGGTGTCCGTGCTGGCGAGCGTGGGCCTGCTGCTGGGCTGGCGGACCCGGGCGACGTCCGTGGTGTTCATGGTCGGCGTGCTCTCCCTGCAGAACCGCAGCGTCTTCATGGGCGACGGCGGGGACAACGTCATCCACCTCGTGGCGATCTACCTGGTCCTCACCCGGTGCGCCCAGGTCTGGTCGCTGGACGCGCACCGGGCGCGCAGGCTCGGCTCGGCGGCGGCCGGGGCGGCCGGACCGGTGCTGTGGGCAGTGCTCGGCGCCGTGCTCGTCTTCGGCGCAGCGACGGACCGCTTCGGCTTCGGCTGGCTGACGGCCTTCGGTGCGGTGTGGGTGGGCTGCGGGCTGTGGTGGCTGGCCGACCGCCACGAACCGGAGGGCGAGGGCCGGGCCGTGCTCGACGTCCTGGCGAACCTGCTGCACAACGCGGGACTGCTGGTGATCATGGCGGAGGTCTGCCTGATCTACGCGACGGCCGGCTGGTACAAGATCCAGGGGTCCCGGTGGCAGGACGGCACGGCCCTGTACTACCCGCTGGCGCTGGACTACTTCACCCCCTGGCCGGCCCTCTCGGCGCTGGTCGCGGGCAGCGGGACGCTGGTCATGCTGCTGTCGTACGGGACGGTGGCGGTCCAGGTGGCGTTCCCGTTCACGCTGTTCAACCGGCGGATCAAGAACGTGCTGCTGGGCGTGATGATGCTGGAGCACGTGGGGATCGCGGTGCTGCTGGGGCTGCCGTTCTTCTCCATGGCGATGATCGCCGCGGACGCGGTGTTCCTGCCGACGGCGTTCCTGGTGTGGACCGGCGCCCGGGTGCGGGCGGCCCGGCGACAGGTGACGGGGCGGGGGGCCGGCTCCTCCCGCCCGGACACCGGGGCGCAGGACACCGGGGCGAAGGACACCGAAGCGGTGGACGACGCCGTACCGGGCGCCGCCGTGCCGGGCGCCCGCTCGGTGCCGGGCGCCCGTTCCGAGCCGCTGCCCGGGGGACCGGCCGGCACGGGGGCGCAGGGCCGGGGCACGTAGGGTCGGGGCATGAACGAGGACGAGGAGCGGGGCGCGGGACGGATCGCGCAGGAGTGGCGTGCGGCCTCGGAGCGCGGGGACCTCGCCCTGCTCGACGGGTTCCACGCGCTGAAGCACGCCCTGCGGTTCGGGGCCGACGTGCGCATGGCCGTCGCCGACGATCCGGACGCCCTGCGGGCCCTGGCACGCGAGCTGGCACCGGACGTGGAGGCCCAGGTGGCCCGGCTGGCGCGGCCGGCCGTCCTGCGGGAGCTGCTGCCCCGCGTCCACCCCACCGGGGTCGCGGCCCTCGCCGTACGCCCCGACCGGGCGGCGGGCGTCGCCGGGCTCGGGCGACTGCCCCGGCCCGCTCCGGTCGTGGTCCTCGACAACCCCCGCAACCTCGGCAACGTCGGAGCGGTCGTCCGTCTCGCCGCCGGCTTCGGCGCCACCGGGGTGGTGACCCGCGGCGACCTCGACCCCTGGCATCCGAACGTGGTCCGGGCCGGGGCGGGCCTGCACTACGCCACCACCGTCGAACGTCTCGGGCTCGACGAGCTGCCGCCCGGCCCGCTGTACGCGCTCGACCCGGAGGGCGAGGACATCCGTGCCCTCACCCTCCCGGACGACGCCCTGCTGGCCTTCGGCTCGGAGCGCCACGGGATCTCCCCCGAGCTGCGCGCCCGGGCGGACCACCTGGTGTCGCTGCCTATGCGCCCGCAGGTCTCCAGCTACAACCTGGCGACCAGCGTCGCCATGACCCTCTTCCACTGGGGCGGTCCCCCGGCGGACGGGCCCGGCGCCGGGGACCTTTGGAGCCCGTAGGCCCGGCGTCCGCGGCGCCGTGCGGGGTCACGCCTGGCGGCGGACCTCCACCACCCGGAAGCGGTGGGAGACGAACGCGCCGTCGCACAGCGCGGCATTGGCGGCCGGGTTGCCGCCGGAGCCGTGGAAGTCCGAGAACGCCGCGGTCTGGTTGACGTACACCCCGCCCGTCAGGTTGAGGGAGAGCTGCGCGGACTCCTCCAGGCAGACCTCCTCGAGGGCCCGCTCGGTGTCCGGGGAGGTGGTGTAGGCGCCCACCGTCATGGCGCCCTTCTCCCGGACGGTACGGCGCAGCAGCTCCAGGGCGTCGGCGGTGGAGTCCACGGCCACGGCGAAGGAGACCGGGCCGAAGCACTCCGAGAGGTAGGGCGCGGAGTCGTCCGGCTTGGCGGCGTCCAGCTTGACCATCACCGGGGTGCGGACCACCGCGTCCGGGAACTCCGGGTTCGCGACCTCGCGGGAGGCCAGCGCGACCTCGCCGAGCGAGGCCGCCGCCTCCAGGCGGGTCTTCACGTCCGGGTTGACCAGGGCGCCGAGCAGGGCGTTGGCCCGGGCGTCGTCGCCGAGCAGACCGCCGACCGAGGCCGCGAGGTCGGCGACGACCTCGTCGTAGGTCTTGTGGCCGGCGTCCGTGGCGATGCCGTCGCGCGGGATCAGCAGGTTCTGCGGGGTGGTGCACATCTGGCCGCTGTACAGCGACAGGGAGAAGGCCAGGTTCGCCAGCATCCCCTTGTAGTTGTCGGTGGAGTCCAGGACGACGGTGTTGACGCCCGCCTTCTCCGTGTAGACCTGCGCCTGGCGGGCGTTGGCCTCCAGCCAGTCGCCGAACTCGGTGGACCCGGTGTAGTCGATCAGCTTGATCTCGGGGCGGACGGCGAGGTCCTTGGCGATGCCCTCGCCCGGACGCTCGACGGCGAGCGCCACCAGGTTCGGGTCGAAGCCCGCCTCCGTGAGCACCTCGCGCGCCACCTGCACGGTCAGCGCGAGCGGCAGCACGGCCCGCGGGTGCGGCTTGACCAGCACGGCGTTGCCGGTGGCCAGGGACGCGAAGAGGCCCGGGTAGCCGTTCCAGGTGGGGAAGGTGTTGCAGCCGATCATGAGGGCGATGCCGCGCGGGACCGCCGTGAAGGTCTTGTCGAGCTCCAGCGGGTCCTTCTTGCCCTGCGGCTTCGACCAGTCGGCCTGCCCGGGGACGCGGGTCTGCTCCTCGTAGGCGTAGGCGACGGCCTCCAGGCCGCGGTCCTGCGCGTGGGGGCCGCCCGCCTGGAACGCCATCATGAAGGCCTGGCCGCTGGTGTGCATGACCGCGTGCGCGAACTCGTGGGTGCGGGCGGAGATCCGGGCCAGGATCTCGATGCAGACCAGGGCGCGCGCCTCCGGTCCGGCGTCGCGCCAGGCGCCCATGCCGGCCTTCATGGCGGGCAGCAGCACGTCCGCGTCCACGTGGGGGTACTCGACGTTCAGCGCGGGACCGTACGGCGAGACCTCGGAGCCCGTCCAGCCGTCGGTGCCGGGCTGTCCCAGGTCCAGCCGCGTGCCGCGGACCGCCTCGAAGGCGGCCAGGCCGTCGGCCGGGGCCGTCTCGCCGTACGCCTTGGGGTGTTCGGGGTGCGGGGACCAGTAGGCACGGCTGCGGATCGCCGACAGGGCCTGGTCCAGGGTGGGCCGGTGCTTGGCGGACAGCTGGGGGACGGTGAGCTCGGCGGCCATCAGGGACCAACTCCTCGTTGAGCCGGGCGAAGGAGAGCAGACTGGAGTTAGAGTAACCGAACGATCGGTCGGGACAAGAGGGCCCGGCGGACCTGTGGACAAGTCGGTGCGGGAGGATCAGTACATGACAGCAATCGAGCGGTCCCGCACTGTGGCGGTCGTCGGCGCGGGCACCATGGGCCAGGGAATCGCCCAGGTCGCCCTTCTCGCAGGTCACAGCGTGCTCCTCTACGACATCGACGCCACCCTCGCCGCCGACGGCGTCGGCATCGTGCAGGACCGCGTCGAGCGCATGGCCGCGAAGAGCCGCATCGAGCGCGCCGACGCCGAGGACGCGGTCGGCCGGATCTCCGCGGCGGCCGCCCTCGCGGACCTCGCCCCGGCCGCGCTCGTGATCGAGGCCGTGGTCGAGAACGTCGCCGTCAAGCAGGCCCTTTTCACCGCCCTCGAGGAGGTGGTCGCGCCGGACGCCCTGCTCGCCACCAACACCTCCTCCCTCTCCGTGACCGAGCTCGCCGCCGGGCTCGCGCACCCCGGCCGCTTCCTCGGCCTGCACTTCTTCAACCCCGCGCCGCTGCTCCCGCTGGTCGAGGTGGTCAGCGGGTTCGCGACCGACCCGGCCGCCGCCGAGCGCGCGTACCGCACGGTCCTGGACTGGGGCAAGACGCCGGTGCGCTGCGCCGACACCCCCGGCTTCATCGTCAACCGGATCGCCCGCCCCTTCTACGCCGAGGCCTTCGCGGTGTACGAGGAGCAGGGCGCCGACCCGGCCACCGTCGACGCCGTGCTCCGCGAGAGCGGCGGCTTCAAGATGGGCCCCTTCGCGCTGACCGACCTGATCGGCCAGGACGTGAACGAGGCCGTGACGCGCTCCGTCTGGGAGTCCTTCTTCCACAGCCCCAAGTTCACCCCGTCCCTCGCGCAGCGCCGGCTGGTCCAGTCGGGCCGCCTGGGCCGCAAGTCGGGCCACGGCTGGTTCCCGTACGGCCCGGACGCGGTCGTCGCGCAGCCGCACACCGCCGGCCCCGAGGAGGCCCCGGCCAAGGTCACCGTCGTCGGCGACCTCGGGCCCGCGGCGGACCTCGTCGACCTCCTGGAGGAGGCCGGGATCGCGGTCTCGGCCACCGGGCACGGGGGCCCGTACATCCAGCTGCCCGGCGAGGGCCAGCTGGTCCTCGCGGACGGGAAGACCTCCGTCGAGTTCTCCGACGTCGTCTACTTCGACCTCGCCCTGGACTACCGGGGGGCGACTCGGATCGCGCTCTCCGCCAGCGAGGACACCAGCGAGCGGACCCTCTCCGAGGCGATCGGGCTGTTCCAGAAGCTGGGCAAGCAGGTCTCCGTGATCGGCGACGTCCCCGGCATGATCGTCGCCCGCACCGTGGCCATGCTGATCGACCTCGCCGCCGACGCCGTCGCCCGCGGCGCGGCCACCGCCGAGGACGTCGACACCGCGATGCGCCTGGGCACCAACTACCCCCTCGGGCCGCTCGAATGGCACGAGCGCCTCGGCCGGGACTGGGCCTACGACCTCCTGCACCACCTCGACGAACGCTGTCCCGGCGGCCGCTACGCGCCCTCGCTGGCGCTGTTCAGGCTGGGCTACGCCGCGGACGCCGAGGAGGACACGGAATGACCACCGTCAAGCGGGACACCTACACCCCGGAGACGCTGCTGTCCGTGGCCGTGCAGGTCTTCAACGAGCGCGGCTACGACGGCACCTCGATGGAGCACCTGTCCAAGGCCGCGGGCATCTCCAAGTCCTCGATCTACCACCACGTCACCGGCAAGGAGGAACTGCTGCGCCGGGCCGTCAGCCGTGCCCTCGACGGTCTCTTCGCGGTGCTGGAGGAGCCCGGAGCGGTCCGCGGCCGGGCCGTCGAGCGCGTCGAGTACGTCACGCGCCGCACGGTCGAGGTGCTGGTCGGCGAGCTGCCGTACGTGACGCTGCTGCTGCGCGTGCGGGGCAACACCCGGACCGAGCGGTGGGCGCTGGAGCGCCGCCGCGAGTTCGACCACCAGGTCGCGGAGCTGCTCAAGGCGGCGGCCGCGGACGGCGACCTGCGGGCGGACGTGGACATCCGGCTCGCCACCCGGCTGCTCTTCGGGATGGTGAACTCCCTCGTCGAGTGGTACCGCCCGCACTCGGGCACGGCCCCGGAGCAGCTCGCGGACGCGGTCGTCCACATGGCCTTCGACGGCCTGCGCACGACCCGCTGAGCCGGTCCCGGCGACCCCGCCGCCGGGACGGGGTCCGGTCCGCCGGACGGGCCCCGGGCCGCCTCGGGAAGGGGCGGCCTACTCCTCGGTGATCTCCGGGAGGGTTCCGAGGGCTCCCGGGCCGGGTCCGGGGCCGGGGTCCAGGAGGTCCGTCTCCTCGAAGACGAGCAGGGTGCGGGTCGAGAGGACCTCCGGGATGGCCTGGAGGCGGGTCAGGACCAGCTCGCGCAGGGTCCGGTTGTCCGGGGTGTGGACCAGCAGCAGGACGTCGAAATCTCCGCTGACCAGCGCGATGTGCGCGGCGCCCGGGAGCTCGCGGAGCTGTTCGCGGACCGTGCGCCAGGAGTTCTGGACGATCTTCAGGGTGATGTAGGCGGACGCCCCCTGTCCGGCGCGCTCGTGGTTGACCCGGGCCGTGAACCCGCGGATCACCCCGTCGTCGATCAGCCGGTTGATGCGCGCGTAGGCGTTCGCGCGGGAGACGTGCACCTGCTCCGCCACCGAGCGTATGGACGCCCGGCCGTCCGCCTGGAGCAGCCGCATGATCGAGCGGTCGATCGGGTCCAGGGGCCGCGGTGCGGCGGGTGGGGCCGCAGGGGCCCCTGGTGCGCCCGCCGGTGCAGCCGGTGCGGAACCCGGTCCGGCCATTTGTTCATCCGGCATTGGCCGATGCCTCCCTCTCCTGGACGTCCTGCGTCCATCCCAAGTCCCCGGCGCCCGTTTGTCCACAGCCTGGAGCCGCCTGTAGCCAAATTGCGCGGACAACCGAACAATCGGTAGGTGAGGGGCCTCACACCCGGGGCACCCCCTGCCCGCTTCCCACGAGGAGGTGTACGCCGCCATGACGGTCCAAGAGCTGCCCGGTGCCGGTGCGTCCCACCGATCCACCCCGCCGCCCGCCTGGAGGCCCCGTACGGACGCCGCTCCGCTGCTCCCGGACGCCGAGCCCTACCGGGTGCTGGGCACCGAGGCGGCCGACCGCCTCGACCCCGCGCTGATGCGCCGCTGCTACGCCGAACTGGTGCGCGGCCGTCGCTACAACGCCCAGGCCACCGCGCTGACCAAGCAGGGCAGGCTCGCCGTCTACCCCTCCACCGTCGGCCAGGAGGCCTGCGAGATCGCGGCCGCGCTGGTGCTGGAGGAGCAGGACTGGCTCTTCCCCAGCTACCGCGACACCCTGGCGGCCGTGGCCCGCGGACTGGACCCGGTGCAGGCGCTCACCCTGCTGCGCGGCGACTGGCACACCGGGTACGACCCCCGCGAACACCGCATAGCGCCGCTGTGCACCCCGCTGGCCACCCAGCTGCCGCACGCGGTGGGCCTGGCGCACGCGGCCCGGCTGCGCGGCGACGACGTCGTCGCCCTGGCGATGATCGGCGACGGCGGCACCAGCGAGGGCGACTTCCACGAGGCCCTGAACTTCGCCGCCGTCTGGCAGGCCCCGGTGGTCTTCCTGGTGCAGAACAACGGCTTCGCCATCTCCGTCCCGCTCGCCAAGCAGACCGCCGCCCCGAGTCTGGCCCACAAGGCCGTCGGCTACGGCATGCCCGGCCGGCTGGTCGACGGCAACGACATCGCCGCCGTCCACGAGGTGCTGGCCGAGGCGATGCGCAGGGCCCGCTCCGGCGGCGGCCCGACCCTGATCGAGGCCGTCACGTACCGCATGGAGGCCCACACCAACGCCGACGACGCGACCCGCTACCGCGGGGACGCCGAGGTCGAGGCGTGGAAGGCGCACGACCCGATCGACCTGCTGGAGCGCGAGCTGACCGCCCGCGGCATCCTCGACGAGGAGGCCGTCGCGGCCGCCCGCGAGGAGGCCGAGGAGATGGCGGCGGCCCTGCGCGAAGGAATGAACGCGGACCCGGTCCTGGACCCGATGGACCTGTTCGCGCACGTGTACGCGGAGCAGACCGGCCGACTGCGCGAGCAGGCCGCCGTGCTCCGGGCCGAGCTGGAAGCCGAGGACCAGGCGTGACGACGGTGGCGGCGAAGTCCGCGAAGACGGGGGCCAAGCCCGCGACGATGGCCCAGGCCCTGACGCGCGCGATGCGCGACGCCATGGCCGAGGACCCGACGGTCCACGTCATGGGCGAGGACGTCGGCACCCTGGGCGGTGTCTTCCGGATCACCGACGGGCTCGCGAAGGAGTTCGGCGAGGACCGCTGCACGGACACCCCGCTCGCGGAGGCCGGCATCCTGGGCGCCGCCGTCGGCATGGCCATGTACGGCCTGCGCCCGGTGGTGGAGATGCAGTTCGACGCCTTCGCCTACCCGGCGTTCGAGCAGCTCATCTCGCACGTGGCCAAGATGCGCAACCGCACCCGCGGCGCGATGCCGCTCCCGATCACCATCCGGGTGCCGTACGGCGGCGGCATCGGCGGCGTCGAGCACCACTGCGACTCCTCCGAGGCGTACTACGTGGCGACCCCGGGCCTGACGGTGGTCACCCCGGCGACGGTCGAGGACGCCTACGGGCTGCTGCGCGAGTCGATCGCCAGCGACGACCCGGTGGTCTTCCTGGAGCCCAAGCGGCTGTACTGGTCGAAGGCCGACTGGTCGGCGGAGGCGCCGGCGGCCGTGCCCGGCATCGGCAGGGCGCTGGTCCGCCGGACGGGCACCAGCGCCACCCTGATCACCTACGGCCCGTCGCTCCCGGTCTGCCTGGAGGCCGCCGAGGCCGCGCGCGAGGAGGGCTGGGACCTGGAGGTCGTGGACCTGCGCTCGCTGGTCCCCTTCGACGAGGACACCGTCGTGGAGTCCGTACGCCGCACCGGTCGCGCCGTGGTCGTCCACGAGGCCGGCGGCTTCGGCGGGCCGGGCGCGGAGATCGCGGCCCGCGTCACGGAGCGCTGCTTCCACCACCTGGAGGCCCCGGTGTTGCGCGTGACGGGCTTCGACATCCCCTACCCGCCGCCGATGCTGGAGAAGTACCACCTGCCCGGGGTGGAACGCATCCTGGACGCCGTGGCGCGCCTGCAGTGGGAGAACTGATGCCGCAGGTCATGGAATTCAAGCTGCCGGACCTCGGTGAGGGCCTCACCGAGGCGGAGATCGTGCGGTGGCTGGTGGCGGTGGGCGACGTCGTCGCCATCGACCAGCCGGTCGTCGAGGTCGAGACGGCCAAGGCGATGGTGGAGGTCCCCTGCCCGTACGGCGGCGTGGTCACCGCGCGGTTCGGCGAGGAGGGACAGGAGCTGCCGGTGGGCGCGCCGCTGATCACCGTGGCGGTGGGCGCGCAGTCGGTCCCGGAGGCCGCCGAGGCCCCGGCGGCCGAGGCCGAGGGCGCCGCCGCCGCGCCCCGGCCCCTGATCGGCTACGGCTCGGACCACTCGCGCCCTGCGCGTCGGCGGCGGGTGCGACCCGTCACCGCCGCGGTCTCGGCTCCCGTGGCACCGGCCGCCGCCGCTCCGGCGCCCGTGGCGGCTCCTGCCCCTGCCCCCGTGCCCGTCGCCGTCCCGGCCGGTCCCGTTCCGGTGATCTCGCCGCTGGTGCGCAAGCTCGCCAGGGACAACGGGGTCGACATGCGCGCGCTGCACGGGTCCGGGCCCGAGGGCCTGATCCTGCGGGCCGACGTCGAGGCGGCCCTGGCGGCCCTGCGGGCGCCCGAGGCGGCCCCGGCCGTCCCCGCCGCCCCGGCGGTGGCCGTGCAGGGCGAGCGGATCCCCCTCAAGGGACTGCGCGGGGCGGTCGCGGAGAAGCTGTCGCGCAGCCGCCGGGAGATCCCGGACGCCACCTGCTGGGTCGACGCCGACGCCACCGAGCTGATGGCCGCCCGGGCCGCGATGAACGCCGTGGGCGGACCGAAGATCTCGGTGCTCGCGCTGCTGGCCCGGATCTGCACGGCCGCCCTGGCCCGGTACCCGGAGCTGAACTCCACCGTGGACCTCGCGGCCAAGGAGATCGTCCGGCTCCCGTCGGTGCACCTGGGCTTCGCCGCCCAGACCGAGCGGGGCCTGGTGGTCCCGGTGGTCCGGGACGCCCAGGGGATGAACCCGGAGTCCCTGTCGGCGGAGTTCGCCCGGCTGACCGAGCTCGCCCGCTCCGGGAAGCTGGCCCCGTCGGACCTGACGGGCGGCACCTTCACCCTGAACAACTACGGGGTGTTCGGGGTCGACGGCTCCACGCCGATCGTCAACCACCCCGAGGCGGCGATGCTCGGCGTCGGCCGGATCATCGACAAGCCGTGGGTCCACGAGGGGCAGCTGGCGGTCCGCAAGGTCGTCCAGCTGTCGCTGACCTTCGACCACCGGGTCTGCGACGGCGGCACGGCGGGCGGCTTCCTGCGCTACGTCGCGGACTGCGTGGAGTCCCCGGCGGTCCTGCTCCGCACGCTGTAGCCGGCACGGCTTCCCGGGGCCCTGCCCCGGCCCCGGGAAGCCCGCGCTCACACCGTGAGCAGCAGTTTGCCCACGTGCGCACCGGACTCCAGGACGCGGTGGGCCTCGGCGGCCCGCGCCATCGGGAACGTCGCGTGGACCACCGGCCGGACCCGGCCCGTGGCCACGAGCGGCCACACGTGCTCCCGCACGGCCGCGACGATCGCGGCCTTCTCCTCCAGGGGGCGGGCCCGCAGGGACGTGGCGGTGATCGCCGCGCGCTTGGCCAGCAGCGCGCCGAGGTTCAGTTCGGCCTTCACCCCGCCCTGGAGCCCGATCACCGCGAGCCGGCCGTTCACGGCCAGGGCGTCCACGTTCCGGGAGAGGTACTTGGCTCCCATGATGTCCAGGATCACGTCCGCGCCGGCCCCGCCCGTCGCCTCGCGCAGCGCGGCGACGAAGTCCTGCTCGCGGTAGTCGATCAGGATGTCCGCGCCCAGCTCCTTGCAGCGCGCCAGCTTCTCCGGGCCGCCGGCCGTGACGGCCACCGTCGCCCCCACCGCCTTGCCCAGCTGGACGGCCATGGTCCCGATCCCGCTGGAACCGCCGTGCACCAGCAGGGTCTCGCCGGGGCGGAGCCCGGCCACCATGAACACGTTGGACCACACCGTCGTGGCGACCTCCGGTAGCGCGGCAGCCGTCACCAGGTCCAGGCCGTCCGGCACCGGCAGCAGCTGGCCGGCCGGCACCGCCACCCGTTCCGCGTAGCCGCCTCCGGCGAGCAGGGCGCACACCTCGTCGCCCACCGACCAGCCGGAGACCCCGGGGCCGAGGGCCGTGATCCGTCCGGAGCACTCCAGCCCGGGGTGGGGCGAGGCGCCGGGCGGCGGATCGTAGAACCCCTGGCGCTGGAGGACGTCGGCGCGGTTCACGGCGCTCGCCGCGACCTCGACGAGGACCTCGCCCTCGCCCGGTACGGGATCGGGCGCGTCCGTCCAGACCAGGGCCTCGGGGCCGCCGGGCTGCTCGATGGTGATCGCATGCATGGCCCGGAGGCTACGGCACGGCGCGGCTACTCGGCAGGACCCAGCGTGACCTTCGAGGCGGGCGGGTTCGCCCGGACGATGGTGATGAGACGGTCCGTCAGCTGGAGCGGGCTCGCGTGCGGGTCGTCGTAGGGGAGCAGCCGGTGGCCGCGCAGCACGTTCACCACCAGGTCGTCGGCATCGCGCACCGACTTGCCCACCTCGGCCTTGCGGACGGGCCGTTCGATGAGGTCCAGGCCGCTGCCCTGCTGGATCAGGTCCTCCATCACGGTGCCGGCGCTCGGGCTGAGCACCGAGAGGCCCAGCAGCCGGCCCGCGGCGCTCGCGCTGGTGATGACCGCGTCGGCGCCGGACTGACGCAGCAGCGGGGCGTTCTCCTCCTCGCGGACCGCGGCGACGATCTTCGCCCCGCGGTTGAGCTGGCGGGCCGTCAGCGTGACCAGGACCGCGGTGTCGTCGCGCTGGGTGGCGATGATGATCTGACGGGCCTTCTGCACCTCCGCGCGCAGCAGGACGTCGGACCGGGTGGCGTCACCGACCACGCCGGTGAACCCTTCGGAGTTGGCCGTGTCGATCACCTTGGTGCTGGGGTCCACGATGACGACCTGTTCCCTGGAGAGGCCCCTGGCCAGCAGGGTCTGGAGGGCGGAGCGGCCCTTCGTCCCGAAGCCGACGACGACCGTGTGCTCGCGCAAGTTCTTCCTCCAGCGCTTCAGCCGCCACTCTTCCCTCGTGCGCTCCGTGAGGACTTCGAGGGTGGTGCCGACCAGGATGATCAGGAACAGCACGCGCAGCGGCGTGATCAGCAGGATGTTGATCAGTCGTGCGCTGTCGCTGTACGGGACGATGTCGCCGTATCCGGTCGTCGACAGCGTCACGGTGGCGTAGTAGAAGCAGTCGAGCAGGTCGACCTGCTCGTTGGCGTTGTCGTGGTAGCCGTCGCGGTCCAGCCACACGATGAACACCGTCAGGAAGAGCACGAACAAGGCCATCAGCAGGCGCTTGGCGACCTGCCGCAGGGGATGCTCGACGATGCGTTTGGGCAGCTTGATGCGCCGCGAGACGAGCTTCTCGTCGGCCGCGCGGGCCATGGCGTCCTGTCCGGGCAGTTTCACGTGAAACATCCTCCCGAGACCCACGGCAGATCGAGGATCTCCAGCTCCTGCCCCGACCGGGCACCCCGGGGCGGTACGACGGCCAGGGCGTCGGCGGCCGCCACGCCCCGCAGCATCGCCGGGCCGTGGTAGCGCAGCGGTACCGCGTGCTCGTCGTCGAGCACGACGGGGACGAGCCGGGTGTCGTACGGATGGCCCGGGACGTCCGACTGCACCGGCGCGGTGTACCGGGGCCGGGGCCGGCGCCCGGCGAGGGCGCGCAGCAGGGGTTCGGCGAGGGTCAGCAGCCCGGACACCGCGGCGAGGGGGTTGCCGGGCAGTCCGACGACGTGCCGCCCGTCCGCCCGGTCTCCGACGCGGGCCAGCAGCATCGGGTGGCCCGGCCGTACCGCCACGCCGTCGACCAGCAGTCCGGCCCCCGCCTGTTCCAGCACGGGGCGGACGTGGTCCACGGGGCCGGAGGCGGTGCCGCCGGTGGTGACGAGGACGTCGGCGGTGGAGGTGGTGACCGCGTCCAGCAGTGCCTTCGCGCCGGCCGGGTCGTCGCCGAGCCGCCGGGTGCCGATGACCTCGGCGCCCAGCCGGGTCAGCCAGGGGCCGAGCATGGGGCTGAGGGCGTCACGGATCAGACCGTCGTGGGGGCGGCCCTCGGTGAGCAGTTCGTCGCCGAGCACCAGGATCTCCACGCGGGGGCGGGGCCGGGTGCTCAGCTCGTCGTACCCGGCGGCCGCGGCCAGTCCGAGGACGGCCGGGGTGACCAGGGAGCCGGGGGGCAGCAGGAGGTCGCCCGAGCGGCACTCCTGGCCGCGCGGCCGGATGTCCTGACCGGTCAGGACGGGCCGGTCCGCGTAGAGCTGGCCGCCGCTCTCGCGGCAGTGCTCGCTGCGGATGACGGCGGTGGTGTCCGCGGGGATCCGTGCCCCCGTCGCGATCCGTACGGCCTCGCCGTCCGTGAGCGGCCCTGGGGGCTCTGCCCCCGCCAGCACCCCGTCCCCGTCCCGTACGCTCCACGGCCCCGGCCCGGCGACGGCCCAGCCGTCCATGGCCGAGGTGTCGAAGGACGGCAGGTCGGTCAGGGCGTCGAGCGGTTCGTCCAGCACCTCGCCGAGGGCGTCGGCGAGGGGCACGCGGTGGGTACGGGCCTTGGCGCCGGCTCCCGCGTGGAGGGCGAGTTCGCGGGCCCTGTGCCAGGCGGCGGCCCGGTGGCCGCCCGTGCCGTCACCTGTCGCGCCGTCGCCCGCCGGGGTGCGGCTGACCAGGGCCAGGGCCTCTTCCAGGTCCTGCTCGGCGGAGTTCGTGGGGGTCATGCCGCGCCGTTCCGTCCCGTGTCGGCGTCGCCGTCCGCTTCCGCGGCCCAGCGCAGGGCCAGGTCGGCGGCCTTGCGGGAGGCTTCGGAGACGGCCCGGGCGGGGTCGGCACCCGCGGCGGCGGCCTGGGCGGCCGCGTAGCCGACCAGGAAGGTGGTCAGGGGCGCGGCGGGCCGGGCGACGCCGTGGGCGGCGTCCCGGGCGAGGTCGAGCAGGGTCGTGGTGTCGACGTCGAGGTCGATGCCCAGCTCGTTCTTGGCGGCGGTGATCCATTGGTCCAGCACGGTTCCATGCTCCCTGATCCGGGCGCGGGCGGCTGCGAGATCCTCCCAGGTGTCGCAGTCGAAGGCGGCCAGGGCCCCGGCCCCGACGGGGGTGAGGCGCAGTTCGGCGGTGAGGGCGCGGAGCGGGAGCCCCGCGAGGCCGCCGTGTTCGGCGGCGAGCAGGGCGATCTCGCGGCGCAGGGGTTCGGCCCGGTACGCGGCGACCAGCGGCTGGTCCCGGCCGGCCCCGTCGCGCAGCAGGGCCCCCTCCGTGCCGTCCTCGGCGGCGGTGTCCAGCAGCGACCGCACGGTGTCCCGGTCGAGGAAGGGCAGGTCGGCGGAGAGGACGAGGACCAGCCCGGCGGCGGTCGCCCGCAGTCCGGCGTCCAGCGCGGCCACCGGTCCGCCTCCGGGCGGTTCCTCGCGGGTCCAGCGGACCGGGCGGGCGGTGGGCCGGCGGGCGCCCACCACGACCGTGGTGCGGGCGTCCGGGCAGGCGTCGAGGACGCGGTCGAGGAGGGCGCGCCCGCCGACGCTCAGCGCGGGCTTGTCCGCCCCGCCCAGTCGCCGCGCGGCGCCGCCGGCCAGCACGATCGCGTCGTAGCTCATGCCCATGAGTATGCGCGGCCCGTGTGCCCGCGGGGGAGGCGCGTTCCCCGAGGGCCGGGACGGGCCTCGCGGGGCGGGGAAATGCGGTGGGCCCGTCCCGCGCGGTCGGCGCGGGACGGGCCCCTGAAGAGGAACGGCGGAGGGGGGAACCTAGAGGTAGGGGCCCGAGCGGACCGGGCCGTGGCCGCCGTCCTCGTCGTCGTCGTGCGGCCCGCCCGGCGGGAGGGCGCGGCGCATCTGCTCCAACTGGGCCCGCGCTGCCATCTGCTGGGCGAACAGGGCCGTCTGGATGCCGTGGAAGAGGCCTTCGAGCCAGCCCACCAACTGGGCCTGCGCGATCCGCAGTTCGGCCTCGGAGGGAATGGCCTCCTCGGTGAACGGGAGGGACAGGCGCTCCAGTTCCTCCACGAGCTCGGGAGCCAGGCCGTCCTCCAGCTCCTTCACCGAGGCCGCGTGGATGTCCTTGAGCCTGACCCTGCTCGCCTCGTCGAGAGGCGCGGCGCGTACCTCTTCCAGGAGTTGCTTGATCATGCTGCCGATCCGCATGACCTTGGCGGGCTGTTCGACCATTTCCGTCACCGGGACCTCGCGCGACTCGTCATCGGCGTCGCCGACCGCCGACCCGTCCTGTCCCACGATCAGGACGTGCGGGGGACTGTCCTGCGACCGTTCACTCCTCGGCATCTCCATGCCGTCATTCTCTCGCACACCTTCGCTCTCACTCGGTGTGCCCCCGTACAGGCGTGATCCACCCTGTACGGGGGCACCGGCTCAGCCCGCGGCCCGGCGGGCCAGCGCGCCGCTGGAGCGGGTCACGAGGGCCGCCAGCAGGGCCGCGCCCAGCGGCACCACGACGAGGAGCTGGAGCAGGGTCGCCCACGGCACGTCGATCGGCACGTACGGCACGGCGTCCCCGACCCTCTCGTACCCCTCCGCCAGCGCGCGCCGGGACAGCTCGTCCAGCTCCCGCCGCTCCGCCAGCCGCAGGCCGACCGCGGGCAGGATCCCGGCCGCCGAGCCCAGGACGACGCCCATCAGGGCCACCACCCCGCACTGGAAGCCGCTCAGCGTCCGCCGCACCCGCGGTGCGGCGCCCACCGCCGCCAGGGTCTTCAGGTCGGCCTCGGCGTCGGCCTGGGCGAGCCCGGTGGCGATGCCGGCGGCGCCGATGGTGACGAGCCCGGCGAAGACGGTCAGGGCGAGCAGGGCCAGGCTGTCGTTGCCCTGGTAGCCCTCCTCGATCCGCAGGGACACCTCCACGCCCATCCGGTCGATGTCCCCGGCGATCCGCTGCCGTTGCTCGGACGTCGCCTTCCCGTCGAGGGAGAAGTACGAGCCGAGCGGGGCCGTGGTCAGCCCCGCGGCCTTGACGGCCGCGGGCGGCAGGACCAGGTCCAGACCCCAGCTCTCGGTGCCCTCGGGGGCCACGTGGACGGGAACGGTCTTGTCCACCCCGACCGGATCCGCCGACGGTCCGACGGGCCCGGAGGCGCCGTCCGGGCCGGAGACGAGCCGCAGGGTGAGCTTGCCGTCCTTGACCTGGCGCTTGTCGAAGGCGACCGCGCGGCCGCCCTTGAGGGCCGCCACGGAGCCCGGGTCGGTCACGGCGAGCACGGCCAGCAGCTTCTCGTCGGCGACGACCGTGGAGTGCTGCGTGCCGCGCGTGGGGCCCGTGCAGCGCCAGTCCCGGCGCAGTTCACGGGCCTGCGCCTCGGTGAAGGCGTCCGGGCCCTGCGGGGACTCGTACAGGGGGCAGCGCTGGTCCTTGGGCGTGATGATCTCGGCGCGGCCGCAGGCGGGGTCCTCGGAGTAGGTGTCGCAGCCGGGCTTGCCGACGACCAGCCGGTCCACGTCCGCGCGCCGGTCCAGCGGGAGTTGCCTGGCGAGGTTCTCGCGCAGGGCGGGCACCTCCTTGTAGGCGCTGTTCTCCTCGGTCGCCAGCAGGCCGGTGCCGTGCGGCAGGTCGGCGATGTACTCGTGCCGGCTCTGGAGCTCGCTGCTGTGCTGGTAGGTGGCCACCGCGACGGTGCCGGCGACGGCGGCCAGGACGGCCGCCACGGCGGGGGCCGTACGGCCCCGGTTGCGCACGGCGTCGCGCAGCGCGAGCCGCGGGGACAGGGGAAGCCAGCGTCCCAGCCGTCCGAAGAAGCCGACGAGGACCGGGGTGAGGGCGACGATGCCGAGCTCGGCGAGGGCGCTGCCGCCCGCCACGACGGCGGAGCCCATGTCCGACGCGGTGCCGTACAGGGCGATCGCGGCGCCGGCCGCGATCGCGACGAGGCCGACGACGGGCAGCACCCGGCTGGCGCGGCGCACGCCGCGGCGGCCGGTCAGCGAGGCCAGGACCGTCTGCCGGGAGGCGGTGACGGCCGGGACGATGGCGGACAGCAGTCCGGTCACGACGGCGAGCAGGGCGATCCCGGCCAGTTCCAGCGGCCGGAAGTCGAGGCTGCCGAACCGGCTGCCGAGCTGGCCCTCCAGCACCGGCCGGAGCGCGACGGTCAGCGTGATGCCGAGCGCGGTGCCCACGACGGCGGCCACGGCGCCGATGACCAGACCGCCGGAGAGCACGATCGAGCGGATGTGGCGGCGATCGCCGCCGTTGGCGCCGACCAGGCCGAGCTGGCGGCGGGAGCGGCGGGCGCCGACCGCGAAGGCCGGTCCGGCCAGCAGGCAGATCTCCAGCATGGCGAGGCCCACGACGGTGGCCAGGATGGCCATCTGGGTGGTGCTGCCGGCGTTCTGCTCGAACTGGGCCTTGGGCTCCTGCCGGTAGAGCGGCACGTCAGCGTCGGCGGGCGGGTCGACGGCGACGGCCCGGGAGACGACAACCATGGACTTGGCGTTGGCCGCCTTGACCATGTTCCACGTGAAACCGTCACCGCCGATCGTGACCAGGTAGGTCTCGTCGGGGTGCACCCCGGTGCTTCCGGCGGCCTGCAGCGCCTTGTCGAGCGGGGCGATCAGGCTTCCGGGATGAGCGGTGATCTGATCCTTGCCCAGGTGGTCCGGCAGCTCGTACGCGCCCACGATCCGGTAGGACGAGGAGCTGCCGCGCGGGGTGACGGAAGAGCCGACGAACAGGCCGGAGTTCTCCAGGAAGGCGGTGGTGGCGACGATCTCGCCCGCCCGCTCCGGCAGCCGTCCCCGGTCGAGCGTGACCAGGCCCTTCGCCAGTGGGCTGCGCAGGTCGATCTCGCGCAGTTCGGTCTCGAGCAGTCCGTGCTGGGTGCGGACCTTGCCGTAGCCGGTGGTGTCCTTCAGGAGCTGCGCACCGGCGGGCAGCGCGGCGGCGGCGACGGCCGCGGGGTCGGTCTCCGGCGTGGACCTGGGCGGGGCGACCAGGTTGTCGTAGCCGCCGGCGGGGACGTAGGAGGAGCCGTCGGGCACCTGGAACAGCGGGCCGTTCAGGGGCGAGACGCTGATCCGGGCGTCGGCGGCCCCCACCTTGCGGCTGACGGCCTGGTCGGGCGAGAGCTCGGCGCTGCGCAGGGTCAGGTCGGCGGCGCTGACGCCGACGATGGGCAGCGCGATCATGGCGAGGACCAGGGTGCTCCTGCCCTTGGCGCGCCAGGCGTCGCGGCGGGCGATGCGCAGGGCCGCGACCCAGGAGTGGTACCAGCCGTGGAGCGAGGGGGTCACTGTGCGGCCGCCTGCCCGGAGAGCAGTGAGTCGGCGTGGCTGCGCAGGGTCTCGTCGACCACGCTGCCGTCGCGTAGGAAGACCACGCGGTCGGCCCAGGCGGCGAACCGCGGTTCGTGCGTGACCAGGACCCCGGCCGCTCCCGCGTCGCAGCGGGAGCGCAGCAGGGCCAGGACGGACTCGCCGGTCTCGGAGTCGAGGGCGCCGGTGGGCTCGTCGGCGAGGACGAGGCGCCGGTCGCCGACCAGGGCGCGGGCGATGGCGACGCGCTGCTGCTGGCCGCCTGACATCTCGTCGGGGAAGCGGTCGGCGAGGACGCCGAGGTTCATCTCGGTCAGGGCGGCGAGGGCCGCGACGCGGGCCTTGCGGGCGGAGGTCCCGTCCAGTTCGAGCGGCAGGGCCACGTTCTCGGCGGCGGTGAGGGCCGGGATCAGGTTGTAGTCCTGGAAGACGTAGCCGATGCTGCGGCGGCGCAGCGCGGCCAGCTGCTTGCGGCTCGCGGTGGTGATGTCGGTGCCCTCGACGAGCACCCGGCCGCTGCTGGGCGTGTCGAGGCCTCCGGCGAGGGTGAGCAGCGTGGACTTGCCGGAGCCCGAGGGCCCCATGACGGCGACGAGTTCGCCGGGGTGCACGGAGAGGTCGATTCCGCGCAGGGCGTGCACCTCGGTGGCGCCGCTGCCGTGGGTGCGGACGAGCCGCTCCAGCTGCAGGACGGGTTGCCGGGTCTGGGGCCGGCGCTGATCAGGCATGAGGGGTCCCCCCTGGAACGGTGCTTCAGCTCCGCCGTATGCGGGCGGTACGGGGTCGGTCGGTGGTGGTCGGGGCCGGCGTGCCGGCGGAGGCCTGGGGCGGTTCGGGCGCGTCGGCTCTCCGGTCGGCCGGCAGGGAGAGCCGGACGAGCCGGGCTTCGCAGTGGTCGAGCCACCGGGCCTCGGCCTCGGTCTGGAAGATGAGCTGTTCCAGGACCAGCAGCCAGGCGATGTCGTCGCGTTCACCGGACCGTCCGCTCTCGACCGCGGCGAGTGCGGTGGCCTTGAGGCGGGTGTAGTCCTGCATCGCGCGGATGGTGGCGTGCCGCTGGGACTGGATGACGGCGCGGATGTCCACGCCGGGGGCGCCCACGGCCATGGCGAGCTTGATGGACAGCTCGTCGCGGGGCGGGTTGGCACGGTCGACCGGGCGCTCGTACCACTCGTGCAGTTCGGTGCGTCCGGTGTCGGTGATCGCGTACAGGGTGTGGCCGGCGGCGTCCTCGCCGTCGGGGGCGACGAGGCCGTCGCGTTCGAGGCGGGCGAGGGTCGTGTAGACCTGCCCGACGTTGAGCGGCCAGGTGGAGCCCGTGCGGGATTCGAATTCGGTGCGGAGCTGGGAGCCGTACCGAGGACCCCGTTCCAGCAGGGCGAGCAGGCCGTGGCGGATCGACATACCGAGTATGTATACCGAGTATGTTCACGCAGGGCAACCATCCTCGGGCCTACGCCGGAAGGGGGATCCCGGGGCCGCGGCCGCCGGCCGGGACGCTCAGGCGCCGCGGCGCAGCCGTACGCCCATGTAGCCCAGCCCGAGCCCCATCAGGGCGAATCCCGTGCCCAGCGGCAGTATGTGCGCGGCGAGATCGGCGGCCCGGTCGTTCGGGGCGGTGCCGAGCGAGGTGCCCTCCTCGGTCGGCGTGGGCACCGGCGCCGCCACGGTCGGCGGGGGCGGCGTGGGCTCGGTGCGCGGGCGGACGGGAAGGGGCCGGGAGGCGATCACCAGCTCCGGGTCGGCGGGCTCCCCGGCGGGCCGTCCGGGCCGCTCCCGGCCCGCCCCTGCGGCGCTGCCGGCCAGGTCCCCGCCGTCGTGGCCGGCGCCGCCCGCGCGGGCCGCGTACGGGGCCGAGGCGGGAGGCCCGGAGCGGTGGGCGGTGACGGGGGTGAGGGGGCCCGCGTACGCGGAGGCGGCGGGGGCGAGCGCGGTGGCGGCGAGGACGGCACAGGCCGACCAGTGCGACGGTCGGAAGCCTCGGATCACGGGGTGCCCCTCCCGTCCCTGGGGATGCCCCGGACGGGGTCCGGGGGTGTCGAGCCGCACGCGCGTCGGTGAGGTGCGCCCAGAATCACATAGTGGGGCAAAAGCGGCATCCCGGGCGCCCGCTGGGGGTGCCCGGGATGCCGGTGTGTCGTGCGTGCGCCGTTCGGACCCGCCGGGGACCGCCTCGGCCCCGGGCCGCGGAACCCGCCGCGGCCCCGTCCGGACGCTGCTGTCCGGCGCCCCTACTCGGGGTTGCCGGTCGACACGGTCAGCGTGTACTCCACGCCTTCCTTGCCGACCTTCTCGCCCGCCGCCGGGGACTGGGTGAGCACGGTGTCCTTGCCGTACACCGCCTCGTCCTTGGTGACGATCGTGTACTTGCCGCCCGAGGCCTGGATGCACTCCTTGACCGACAGCAGGTTCTTGTACTTGAAGTCCGGCGCCGAGTACTTGCCGGCCTCGCTGTAGTGCTTGACCGGCTCGGTGCACTTCTTCGGGTCGATCGTGCGCGTCACGTCGGGGCCCTTGAAGCCGGGCTTGGCGGACGCGGTGGCGGCCGTGGAGGCCCCCGGGTCGGCCGCCTCGTCCTTGCCCTTGTCGCCGTTCGACGCGATCGCCGCGATCAGGCCGCCGACGGCCAGCAGGGCCACCACGATCGCGCCGATCACCACCGGGTTCCGCTTGCCGCCGGAGGGGCCGGAGCCGCCCGACGAGCCCGTCGGGGAGATGGTGTACGGCGGCGGGGTCGGCGGCGCGTACTGCTGCGGCGGGGGCGTCTGCGGGTAGGCGTAGCCGCCCTGCCCGTGCTGCTGGGGGGCCGGCGTCGGCGCGTACGGGGCCGGCGTCGGGGTGTGCGGGGAGGCGTACGGCTGCTGCAGTGACTGCGGCGGCGCCTGGAAGCCGGAGTCCACCGGCGGGAACACGGCCGACGCCACGCCCGCGCCGCTGCTCAGGGGCCCGTGGCCCTGCACGATGACCGGCGCGCCGGTCTGCCCGGAGCCGAGCACCCGCGCGACCTCGTCGCCCATGGCGGCGGCCGTGGGGAAGCGCTCGTTCGGGTTCTTCTTCAGCGCCCGGGCCACCAGGGCGTCCATCGCAGGGGTCACCGCGCGGTTGATGGAGGACGGAGCCACCGGCTCCTCCTGCACGTGGGCGTACGCGATGGCCAGCGGCGAGTCCGCGTCGAAGGGGATCCGCCCGGTCAGCAGCTGGAAGAGCATGATGCCGACCGAGTACAGGTCGGACCGGGCGTCGACGCCGCGGCCCAGGGCCTGCTCGGGCGACAGGTACTGCGGGGTGCCCACGACCATGCCGGTCTGCGTCATCGAGGTGACCCCCGACTGCATGGCGCGGGCGATGCCGAAGTCCATCACCTTCACGACGCCGCGCTTGTTCACCATCACGTTGCCGGGCTTGATGTCGCGGTGGACGAGCCCCATCTCGTGGCTGGTCTCCAGGGCGGCCAGCACGTCGGCCGTCACCTTCAGCGCCTTGTCCGCCGGCATCGCCCCGAACTGCCGGATGTCCGCTTCGAGGACCGAGCCGAGCGGCTTGCCCTCCACGTACTCCATGACGATGTACGGCATGACCGCGCCGTCGCCCGCGCGGCCGTCGAAGGCGACCTCGCCCTCACCGGTGTCGAAGACCGAGACGATGTTCGTGTGCGACAGTTTGGCAACAGCCTGCGCCTCACGGCGGAACCGCTCGCGGAAGGACTGTTCCCGGCCGAGGTCGCTGTGGAGGGTCTTGATGGCGACCTGCCGGTCGAGCGCGGAGTCGTACGCCAGGTACACGGAGGCCATGCCGCCGGCCCCCAGCAAGTCCCTTAGCTGGTAACGGCCACCGGCCAGAGAGCCGCCTGCGTACTGGCCCTGAGTGCCGTCCTGGCTCATGACTGTTGCTTCCCCTCGGGCTGTGTCCAGGCGCCTCCGGCCGGGCGCATGTGGCGCCCAGTCTGCCCCAGGGCAAGCACACGTCAAGCCAGGTGCCCGTTCCGTGACCACACGTGCACAGGGTGGCCTTGTCCGAACGGTGACCGGTTCCGAGGCTGTAGCGTTCACCGGAGCACAAAGAAAAAGGACTACCGCTGAGCGGCGGCCGAGAGAGACGACGGCGAGGACTGATGGCACCCGAACCCGAGGGAAACGGCGCCGGGATGACCGACGGTCCTGAGCACTGGGGCGACGGTGGCCTGGTGGGCGACGGCCGTTACCGGCTGACGCACCGGCTGGGCCGCGGCGGCATGGCGGAGGTCTTCGCCGCCGAGGACGTGCGGCTCGGCCGCACCGTCGCCGTGAAGCTGCTGCGCGCGGACCTGGCCGAGGACCCGGTGTCCAAGGCCCGCTTCACCCGCGAGGCGCAGTCCGTCGCCGGGCTCAACCACCACGCCGTCGTCGCCGTGTACGACTCGGGCGAGGACCGGGTCGGCCCGAACACGGTCCCGTACATCGTCATGGAGCTGGTCGAGGGACGCACCATCCGCGACCTGCTGATCAGTGCCGAGGCCCCCGGTCCCGAGCAGGCGCTCATCATCACCTCGGGCGTGCTCGAGGCCCTCGCGTACTCGCACCAGCACGGCATCGTGCACCGCGACATCAAGCCGGCGAACGTCATCATCACGGACGCCGGCGCCGTGAAGGTGATGGACTTCGGCATCGCCCGCGCCCTGCACGGCGCGCAGTCGACGATGACCCAGACCGGCATGGTCATGGGCACCCCGCAGTACCTGTCGCCCGAGCAGGCCCTCGGCAAGGCCGTGGACCACCGCTCCGACCTGTACGCCACCGGCTGCCTGCTCTACGAACTGCTCGCGCTGCGACCCCCGTTCACCGGCGAGACCCCGCTCTCGGTGGTCTACCAGCACGTCCAGGACGCTCCCGTCCCGCCCTCCCAGCTGCCCGAGGGCCACCACATCCCGCAGGAGCTCGACGGTCTCGTCATGCGGGCCCTGGCCAAGGACCCGGACGACCGTTTCCAGAGCGCCGAGGAGATGCGCGGGCTGGTCCAGTACGCGCTCCAGATGCTGCACGACCAGGGGCCGAACACCGGCACCTGGAACACCGGCCCGGTCACCATGGCCCTCCCGCACGGCCGGGGCGGGGTCGCGGCGACCACGGCCATGCCGGTGGGCGGCACCGGCGGGCAGCAGGGCTACCCGGCGCACGCGTCGACCTCGCAGTTCCAGGCGCCGATGGTGCCGGCGCTGAACCCGGACGACGGCTCGGCCTTCCCCGGCGGTCCGGCGGGCCGCAACGGGGGCTACAACGGCTACGACGGTTATGACGACCGCGGCGGGAGCCGCTGGAAGATGTGGCTGTTCGCGGTGCTCGCGATCGTCGCGATCGCCGGCGGCGTGGCCTACGCCGTCAGCAGCGTGGGCGGCGGGGGCGGCGGCGACCAGAAGCAGACGCCGGGCGTCAGCCAGAGCCCGGCCAGCGCCAAGCCGAGCTCGGCCGACTCGCCGAACCCGCAGCAGTCGCAGCAGACCCAGGACAACACCCCGTCGAACAACGACAGCCAGCCGACGGCGACCCGTAGCCGGACGCAGAGCAGCAGCCCGTCGCCGACCGCGACGGCGACGCACTCCCCGACCGCGACGACCAGCCCGACGGCGACGAAGTCCCAGTCGGCGCCGCCGACGAAGTCGCAGCCGCCCACGTCGTCCACGCCGGCGCCGACGAAGTCGGGCGACACGGGCACCAGCAGCTTCGAGGAGTGATCACGACGCGCGCGGACGGGCCCGGCGGAGACAATTCCGCCGGGCCCGTCCCGTGTGCGCGACCGGTCGCGCAAACGCCGGACCGGAGTTCCGTTCGGGACTGGAGTTCGATTCGCGCGGCGCGGGCGGGCCGGGGAATCGGGAGGCGGAACGAAGACTTCCGCGCATACGGTCCCGGCGGGCCTAGCTGTTCTGTCCAGGGAGGTTGTGGCCGGGTGATGCAGGTCTCGGCTGAGGGATCTTGAATGGGTGAGGGCCTTCCGGGTTCGGTGTGGATTGCGACGTCTACACCAACCGGCAGAAGGCCCTCATGCCCCACCGTAATGCACCCCTGACCGAGACCGGACGACTGCGCCTGGCCCGCTGCGTGGTCGAAGACGGCTGGCCGCTGCGACGCGCGGCCGACCGGTTCCAGGTCTCGCCCACCACTGCCCAGCGGTGGGCCGCCCGCTACCGGACCCTGGGCGAGGCCGGCATGTACGACCGGTCCTCCCGCCCGCACCACAGCCCGCGCCGCACCCTGACCCGCACCGAACGCCGGATCATCAAGGTCCGCGTCCTGCGCCGGTGGGGACCCGCCCGCATCGCCCACCTGCTCGGCCTGGTGCCCTCCACCGTGCACCGAGTGCTGACCCGGTTCGGCCTGGCCCGCCTGTCTCACCTGGACCGGGCCACCGGCCGGCCCATACGACGCTACGAACGCGACAAGCCCGGCGAACTCGTCCACGTCGACATCAAGAAGCTCGGCAACATCCCCGACGGCGGCGGTCACAAGGCCCTCGGCCGACAGGCCGGCCGCAAGACCAGGTCCGGCACGGGCTACAGCTACATCCACACCGCCGTCGACGACCACTCCCGCCTCGCTTACAGCGAGATCCACACCGACGAGAAGAAGGAGACCGCCACCGCGTTCTGGGCCCGGGCACAGGCCTACTTCACCAGCGTCGGGATCACCGTCGAACGCGTCCTGACGGACAACGGCGCCTGCTACAAGTCCCACGCCTGGCGCGACACCCTGGCGGCGGCCGGGATCACCCACAAACGAACCCGGCCCTACCGGCCCCAGACCAACGGCAAAGTCGAACGCCTCAACCGCACCCTGCTCGACGAATGGGCCTACGCCCGCCCCTACCAGTCAGAGCAGGAACGACGTGACGCGTTCCCCGGCTGGCTGCACTCCTACAATCACCACCGCGGACACACCGCGCTCGCAGGCAAACCACCCGCCAGCCGCGTCCCCAACCTCACAGGGCAATACACCTAGCGCTTCTCGGCCTGCAGCCGGGCCACGTAGGCGGCGGCCTGCGACCGGCGCTCCATGCCCAGCTTCGAGAGCAGGCTGGACACGTAGTTCTTGATCGTCTTTTCGGCCAGGTGCAGCCGCTCGCCGATGACGCGGTTGGTCAGACCCTCGCCGATCAGGTCGAGGATCTTGCGCTCCTGCTCGGTGAGGTGGGCGAGGCGGTCGTCGCCCCGGCCCCTCTTGCCGTCCCGCAGCCGCTCCAGCACGCGGGCGGTGGCGACCGGGTCCAGCAGGGACTTCCCGGCGGCCACGTCCCGTACGGCGCCGAGCAGCTCGTTCCCGCGGATGGCCTTGAGCACGTACCCCGAGGCGCCGGCCATGATCGCGTCGAACAGGGCCTCGTCGTCCGCGAACGAGGTCAGCATCAGGCACTTGACGTCCTCGTCCTGCGACCGGACCTCGCGGCACACCTCCACGCCGCTGCCGTCCGGCAGGCGTACGTCCAGCACCGCGACGTCGGGGCGCGTGGCCGGAATGCGCACGAGGGCGTCCGCCGCGGTACCCGCCTCGCCCACGATCTCGATGTCCTCTTCGACCGACAAGAGCTCGTGGACGCCCCGACGCACCACTTCGTGATCGTCCAGGAGGAATACCTTGATTTTTCCGTCTTCGCGCACGAAGTCAGTTTCACACACTCACCCCTTCCCTGCCGGAGTTACCCGGGATAACGTGCCGTTGTTCCCGGCCCCTGCAAGGCTGTGACCAGTGGTTGTTCCCGTCCCGGCGGATTTACTTGGAAATCCAAGCAAAAACGCAGGTCAAACGGGGTTTCGCAGTTATGCGGCGCACTGGGTAACGTGCATTGCGCAGGGCACTCGCCGGGACGCCTGTCACGCCTGAATCCCGACTGCGACGCGCACCCACCCCGTGCGCTCGTCACGGACGCAGGTGAGCCGCACTGGACCCCGGAGAACCCGGGTGCCGGACCGACGGAGGAGCACAAGTGACCGTGGAGAGCACTGCCGCGCGCAAGCCGCGACGCAGCAGCGGCACCAAGCGGGCGGCAGGTGCGGCGAGCGCCGCCAAGCCCGCCGCTGCCACCGCGCAGACGCAGGACGCTGAACCTCAGCTCGTACAGCTGCTGACGCCCGAAGGGGACCGGGTCGACAACGCGGAGAACGCGGAGTTCGCCCCCTTCGTCGCAGACATCACCACCGATGACCTGCGCGGGCTGTACCGCGACATGGTCATGACCCGCCGGTTCGACGGCGAGGCGACCGCCCTGCAGCGCCAGGGCGAGCTGGGCCTGTGGGCCTCGCTCCTCGGGCAGGAGGCCGCGCAGATCGGCTCCGGCCGGGCGCTGAACGACGCGGACTACGTCTTCCCGACCTACCGCGAGCACGGCGTGGCCTGGTGCCGCGGCGTCGACCCGACCAACCTGCTCGGCATGTTCCGCGGCGTGAACCACGGCGGCTGGGACCCCAACAGCAACAACTTCCACCTCTACACGATCGTCATCGGCTCGCAGACGCTGCACGCGACCGGTTACGCGATGGGCGTGGCCAAGGACGGCGCCGACGCGGCCGTCATCGCCTACTTCGGCGACGGCGCGTCCAGCCAGGGCGACGTGATGGAGGCCTTCAACTTCTCCGCCGTCTACAACTCCCCCGTGGTGTTCTTCTGCCAGAACAACCAGTGGGCGATCTCCGAGCCGACCGAGCGCCAGATGCGCGTGCCGCTCTACCAGCGCGCCCAGGGCTTCGGCTTCCCCGGCGTCCGCGTCGACGGCAACGACGTCCTGGCCTGCCTGGCCGTGACCCGCTGGGCGCTGGACCGCGCCCGCCGCGGCGAGGGCCCGACCCTGGTCGAGGCGTTCACGTACCGCATGGGCGCGCACACCACCTCCGACGACCCGACGAAGTACCGGCGGGACGAGGAGACGGCGGCCTGGGAGTCCAAGGACCCGATCCAGCGCCTGAAGGCCCACCTGCTGGCCACCGGGGGCGCCGACGAGGCGTTCTTCGCGGAGCTGGAGGCCGAGAGCGAGGCCATGGGCAAGCGCGTGCGCGAGGCCGTGCGCGCCATGCCCGACCCGGACACCATGGCGATCTTCGAGAACGTCTACGCGGACGGGCACGCGCTCGTCGACGAGGAGCGCGCACAGTTCGCCGCCTACCTCGCGTCCTTCGAGTCGGCCGAGGAGGGTCACTGATGGCTGTCGAGAAGATGTCGATCGCGAAGGCGCTCAACGAGTCGCTGCGCAAGGCCCTGGAGCAGGACCCCAAGGTCCTGATCATGGGTGAGGACGTCGGCAAGCTGGGCGGTGTCTTCCGGATCACCGACGGCCTGCAGAAGGACTTCGGCGAGGAGCGGGTCATCGACACCCCGCTCGCCGAGTCCGGCATCGTCGGCACCGCGATCGGTCTGGCACTGCGCGGCTACCGGCCGGTCGTGGAGATCCAGTTCGACGGGTTCGTCTTCCCCGCGTACGACCAGATCGTCACGCAGCTCGCGAAGATGCACGCGCGCGCCCTGGGCAAGGTCAAGATGCCCGTCGTCGTGCGCATCCCCTACGGCGGCGCCATCGGCGCGGTCGAGCACCACTCGGAGTCCCCGGAGGCGCTCTTCGCGCACGTCCCGGGCCTGAAGGTTGTCTCCCCGTCGAACGCCACCGACGCCTACTGGATGCTCCAGCAGGCCATCCTCAGCGACGACCCGGTGATCTTCTTCGAGCCGAAGCGCCGCTACTGGGACAAGGGCGAGGTCGACACCGAGGCCATCCCCGGCGAGCTGCACAAGGCGCGCGTGGTGCGCGAGGGCTCCGACCTCACCCTGGCCGCCTACGGCCCGATGGTGAAGGTCTGCCTGGAGGCGGCCGCCGCGGCCGCCGAGGAGGGCAAGTCGGTCGAGGTCCTGGACCTGCGCTCGATGTCCCCGGTCGACTTCGACGGGATCCAGGCGTCGGTGGAGAGGACCCGCCGGCTCGTGGTCGTCCACGAGGCGCCCGTCTTCCTCGGCGTGGGCTCCGAGATCGCCGCCCGCATCACGGAACGGTGCTTCTACCACCTGGAGGCGCCGGTGCTGCGCGTGGGCGGCTTCCACGCCCCCTACCCGCCGGCCCGCCTGGAGGACGAGTACCTGCCGGGCCTGGACCGGGTGCTCGACGCCGTCGACCGCTCGCTGGCGTACTGAGGAGCCACGTTCCATGACCATCCGCGAATTCAAGATGCCCGACGTGGGCGAGGGCCTCACCGAGGCCGAGATCCTCAAGTGGTACGTCCAGCCCGGTGACACCGTCACCGACGGCCAGGTCGTCTGCGAGGTCGAGACGGCCAAGGCCGCCGTGGAGCTGCCGATCCCGTTCGACGGCGTCGTGCACGCCCTGCTCTTCGACGAGGGCACCACGGTCGACGTCGGCCAGGTGATCATCTCGGTGCAGACCGGTGACGCCGGCGCCGCGGCCCCGGCCGTCGCCGAGGCCGCTGCCGCCGCGCCGGCCGCGCCCGCCGCCGAGGAGGCCGCCCCGGCCCGCCAGCCCGTCCTGGTCGGCTACGGCGTCTCCGAGTCCTCCACCAAGCGCCGCCCCCGCAAGGCCGCTCCCGCGCCCGCCGTGGCCGCGCAGAACGGCACCGCGGCCCCGGTGGCGGCTCCCGCCCCGGCCGCGCCGGTGCTGCCCGCGGTCCCGGCGCAGCCGGCCGGCGAGCGGCCGCTGGCCAAGCCGCCGGTGCGCAAGCTGGCCAAGGACCTCGGCATCGACCTGGCCTCGGTGGTCCCCACCGGTGACGGCGGGGTCGTGACCCGGGAGGACGTCCACGCGGCGGCCGCCGCGGCCATCGCCCCGCAGACGGTGCCCGCCGCCGTTCCGGCCGCCCCGGCACCGGTCGCCGAGGCCGCCGCGGTGTCCGCGGTCCCGGCGGGCGAGCCGTCGGCGCGCGAGACCCGTATCCCGGTCAAGGGCGTCCGCAAGGTCACCGCCCAGGCCATGGTCGGCTCGGCCTTCACCGCCCCGCACGTCACCGAGTTCATCACCCTCGACGTGACGCGCACGATGAAGCTGGTCCAGGAGCTCAAGGACGACCCGGACCTCGCCGGTCTGCGGATCAACCCGCTGCTCCTGATCGCCAAGGCCGTCCTGGTGGCCATCCGCCGCAACCCGGACGTCAACGCGTCCTGGGACGAGGCGGCCCAGGAGATCGTGCTCAAGCACTACGTCAACCTGGGCATCGCGGCGGCCACCCCGCGCGGGCTGATCGTCCCGAACATCAAGGACGCGCACGCCAAGACCCTGGGCGAGCTGTCGGAGTCGCTGTCCTCGCTGGTCGCCACGGCCCGCGACGGCAAGACCTCCCCGGCCGACATGCAGAACGGCACCATCACCATCACCAACGTCGGCGTCTTCGGCGTCGACACCGGTACGCCCATCCTGAACCCGGGCGAGTCCGCGATCCTCGCGGTCGGCGCGATCAAGCTCCAGCCGTGGGTCCACAAGGGCAAGGTGAAGCCGCGTCAGGTCACCACGCTGGCGCTGTCGTTCGACCACCGCCTCATCGACGGTGAGCTCGGCTCCAAGTTCCTCGCCGACATCGCGGCGGTCCTGGAACACCCGCGCCGTCTGGTCACCTGGTCGTAGCGGAATCCCGTACGAAACCGGCGGCCGGTCTCCCCCGTGGAGGCCGGCCGTCGGCCTTCCGGGCGCGGCGGGAAACCCGTGGTCCACGCCGCGCGACCCGTGTGTTCATCTGCGGATGCTCTTTCGCCCCGCCACCGCGGACCGCAACGTCGGCTACCTGGGCGTCGTCCCGGAGCAGCGCGGCCGGGGACTGATCGACGAGATCCTCGCCGAGATCACCCGCGCTTCCACGCGGCCGAGGGCGCCGAGCGGATCACCGCGACCACCGACACCCTCAACGTCCCGATGGCCGCGGCCTTCGACCGCGCCGGCCACGAGGTCACGGAGATCCGCCTCGTGCCGGAGGCCCCCGGCCGCCGAGACCGGACCGGCGCCGCCCCCGGGAGGTAACCTGCCGCCCGGGGAAGGGGGTCGGGTGTCCATCGCCGAGCTGCAGGTGTACTCCGTGGAGGAGGCCGATGTCACGGGCGGGGTGTGCGTGGTCCGCTGCGTCGGCGGGACTGCCCGGGCCGGGCAGGTCTACGCCGTCGGCGAGTCCCGGCTGGGCCTGCGCCGCATCGAGAGACACGGCCGGCCCGTCGGCTCCTTCGGTGCCGGGCACACCGCGAGGGTGCACTTCACGGGGGCCATGGTCGCGCTGCTCTCCCGGGGGCAGGTGCTGACGGCGGTGCCTCCCGCCGGGCACGCGCTGGCGGACCTGGAGGCCTGGCTGGCCACCGGGCCGCCACTGGACGACGAACCGCAGCCGCGGACCCTGCGCGTGCTGGCGGGGGTGCGGATGCGCGACGACCGGCTCCCGGACGCCGTCCGCCTGCGCTGGGGACGGGTGGCGCTCGCCGCCACCCACCGCTGCGCACGCGCCGAAGCCCTGCCCGATCTGGTGCGGGCGCCCGAACTGGCCTGCGTACAGGTGTACTTGATCCAGCAATTCGGGCCCGGCCCGGGCGGCGACCCGGCGGAGCTGTGCGGCACGCTGCTGGCCCTGATCGACCTCAGCCCGGAACAGGCCGCCGCCCAGGGCGGGGCCTGGCGCGACCTGCCGCACCACCGCATCCGCCACCTGCGCCGCATCAAGGGCCTCATCCCGTGGCTGGCGGCCCTGCGCCCCCACCTGGCGGCCGGCTCGCCGCAGGCGACCCGGGTCGACGCGTGGACGCGGGTCAGGAACCTGCTCCCGTAGGGCCCGGGCCGGTCACTTCCAGGGGATGTTCAGCCAGGGGCTGGCCGGGTCGGTGGTCAGCGTGACGTGGGCGGCGAGGGCGCCGGTGTACCAGGTGCCGAACTCCTCCTCGTCGAAGTGCAGGCACCGGCCCAGGACGTACCCGGCGGAGAACTCCGCCCACGACCGGTACGTCCCCCGGGCCGCCTCCCCGGCGCGCAGGACGGCCTGCTCCGCCTCCTGGAGGGTGCCGTAGCGGCAGCCGACGCCCCACCGGGCCATCTGGGAGGCCCGGCCGATGTCCCAGGCCTCCACGGAACGCACCCAGCCGTCCTCGGGGAGCAGCCCGTCGGCCCGGAAGCGCTGCTCGTAGCGGGCGATCCGGCCGATGAGCCGCCCGACACCGGCGATCTCGCCCTCCACCTCGGCGGCGGGCCGGGGCCGGGCCGCGGTGACCCCGTCGGGGGTGAGCTGCGGCTCCGCGGCACGCTCGGCGTTGCGGCGCAGGGTGGCCTCGGCGGTGTGCCGCCAGTGCTCCACCTCCACGGGGCCCGCGAAGTCGGAGGCCAGCGCCCGGCGTACGCGCAGCGCGAACTCCCAGACGGGGCTGACCATTTCGGCGCTCAGGAGGGTCTCCAGGGTGGAGAGCCAGTCGCCGCGGTCGGTGATGCTCCAGCTCTTCGCCACGCGGCGGCGCTCGTGCTGGTAGCCGCCGCCGTGGTAGGCGAGCGCGTTCCAGAACTCGCCGTTCGTGACGGCGAGATGCCCGCCCACGGCGAGGCCGTGGGCGATGTCCCCGTGCAGCGGGCCGCCGGTGAACAGGGCGTGGACCCTGCCGTCGGGCAGGCCGTAGGAGGGCGCCGCGTCGGCGTGCGCCCGCCAGCGGGCCAGGTCGGCGGGGGTGGTGGTGAGGTACGCCTCGGCGGGGGAGCCCGGGTTCACCGCGAGGAACGCCGGATCGTCGGCGGCCCACACGGTGGAGAACCAGCCCAGGCTCCGGGACTCGAAGACCGTCTCGGGCGTGGGGGCGGGCAGCATGCCGGCGGTGTGCACGACGAGCATGCGGTCCGGGGTGGCGTGGAAGAAGACCGAGTCGGGGTGGGCGTCGGACTGGGCGCGGTGCTGCACCAGGTAGAGCGGGACACGGGCGAGCACGTCGAAGTACGCGGCCCAGTCACCGGCGTTCTTCGCCCCGTACAGCTCTCTCTCGATGACGCTCGGCGCGATCCAGGTCCCGGTCCCCATACGGGCGACCCTAATACGGGCGCGGCGTGCCGCCCCGCCCGGGCCGGTCGCCCCGGCGCCCCCTCGTGCCCCCGCGCGACCGTGCGGACCCCCTTGACGCCCCCTGGGACCGGGGGGACGCTCGCGGGTCTCGCTCGAATCCGCACGGTTGCAGCCGGGGGGCCGCTATGCCGCAGGAATCCTTTCAGTCGGCCGGGGAGTTGCGCGCGCGGCTGCGCGCGCGGGGGGCCCGGTGGTCGGTACTGGAGCACCTGGCCGACGAGGAGCCGCTGCCGCGGCCCTCGCTCGGCCTGGAGCCGGGGACGAACCTGACGACGGCCGCGGAGGCGGGCGAGGTCGACCTGCGGGAGATCGTCGGGCACGCCAGCGGCAACCCCCACCTCACCCGCCGCCGGGCCGCCCACGGCCTGCTGGCCGCCGGGACGGCGCCGGTGACGGCCGGTGCCCGCCCCGCCGCGGTGGACTGGCGCAACCGCTGGGGCCGGCCGTGGATCACCAAGGTGAAGGACCAGAACCCGTGCGGGTCCTGCTGGGCGTTCGGCGCGGCCGGGCTGGTGGAGTCCATGACCCGCATCGAGCACGACGTCTGGGCGGAACGCTCCGAGGGGGACGTCCACGACGGCCTGCGCTTCAGCTGCGGGCAGGGCAGCAACCCCGAGACCGCCCTGGACTGGATCCGGGCCAACGGCGGTCTCGCCGACCCGGACTGCTGGCCGTACAGCATCCCGCCCGCCGGGCTGCCGGCCGCCCGCCGCGACGCCTGGCGCGCCGAGTACACGCCGAGCTGGGACCGGTCCGGCCGTACGGTCCGGATCCCCGCCCACGTCCCGCTCGGCGACGTGGAGCAGCAGAAGGTTTGGCTGGACACCGTCGGCCCGCTCACCGCCTGCTTCGACGTGTACGAGGACTTCTTCGGCCTGGGGGCGGGCGTCTACCACCGCACCAGCGACCGGCCGGCGGGCGGCCACTGCGTGCTCGTGGTCGGCTACGACGACGCGGCGGGCTGCTGGCTGTTCAAGAACTCCTGGGGGACGGGCTACCACGTCGGCGGCTACGGCCGGATCGCCTACGGCGAGGTGAACATCGACCACTGGGCCAAGTGCGGCCTGCGCGGCACCAATCCGGACCCGTGGACCAAGCGCCGCCTGCACACCGGGAACGTCTACGAGAGCGGCAACGGCCGCGCCCACCGCAACTTCGAGCTCCTCGCCACCACCACCGGCGGCCGCCTCCAGCACTGGTGGCGCGAGGGCGACGCACCCTTCGCGTGGTCCCGCGCGGGCGTCTTCGCCGCCGACGCCTCCGGCCAGCCCGCTTTCACCGGGACCACCTACAACCGCAACATGGAGTCCCTGCACGTCACCACGGGCGGCCGGCTGCGCCACTGGTACTACGAACAGTCCGCCGCGGTGTGGCGCGACGGCGGCGTCTTCGGGCCCGGCGACGCGGCCGTCGGAGCGACCCCGGCGTTCATCCAGAGCGACTACGGCAAGCCCGGCAACTTCGAGGTGGTCGTGCGCACCGCCGACGGCCGCCTCAACCACTGGTGGCGGATCAACGGCGCCCCCTGGACCTGGAACGACGGGGGCCGCTTCGGCTCCGGCATCGCCCACTACGGGCCGGCGCTGGTGCAGACCCGCTCCCGCCACCTCGACCTCGTCGCCGCCCGTACCGACGGCCGCATGCAGCTGTGGTGGCGCGACGACCCGAACGGCTTCGTCTGGCGCGCGGGGGAGGTCTTCGGCAGCGGTACCCCGGCCACCTCCGCGCCCTGCATGGTCGAGGGCCAGAACGGGGCCGCCGACGAGGACACCGCCGGGAACTACGAACTGTGCGTGGCCGTCGCCGGCGGGCAGGTCGAGCACTGGTGGCGCGGGAACGCGGGCGGCACCCCCTGGCGGCGCGGAGCGGTCTTCGGCCACGACGTCGCCGCGGTCACCGGGATGCTCCAGGGCAGCTTCGGGTTCAACCTGGAAGTCGTCGTCCTGCGCACCGACCGCCGTCTGCAGCACTACTGGCGGGACGGGGCGGGCTGGCACGAGGGGCCGGTGATCGGCCCCGTCTGAGAGGACCGGACGGGCGTGGAGGTACGGAGTGTCGTGCTGAGACCCGGTGAGCCGTACGAGCTGCGGCTCACCGGGCGCGGGGCGCGCGGGTACGTGTGGACCTGGCGGGTGACGGGCGACGAGGACGTGGTGTCGGTGACGCCGGGCCCGTCCGCCGCGGGGGCCGGCCCGCCGGGGGCCGCGGTGGAGCTGGTGTACGTCGTACGGGCCCGGCCCCCGGGCGGGGGCCGGGCCAGGATCCGGTTCGCGCAGGTCAGGCAGCCCTACCCGGAGGAGGCCCCGTACGACGAGTTCGTGCTCGACGTGGAGGTCACCGGCGGCGGGGGCTGAGCGCGGCGTGCTGCAGGGCCTCCAGGGGGCCGCGGTCGAAGCGGCGCAGCCACAGCACCGACCCGGCGGCCAGGACCGCGCTGACGCCCGCCCACAGCCCCATCACCCACCAGGGGCCGCTGCCGCCCAGTCGCTCGGCGAGGCCCAGGCCGATGCCGTAGCAGAGCAGCATGCAGAGCAGGTTCTGGGCGACGTAGCAGGACAGGGCCGTGCGGCCGACGGAGCCGAGGGCGGTGGTCGCGGACGCGGGCATCCACCGCCGGTCCAGGACGATCCCGACCAGGCCGATGTAGCCGAGGGCGACCAGCGGCGCCGCGCCGTAGCGGCCCAGCAGGTAGAAGTCGCCGCCGCCGAGCGTCGTCGCGGCGTTGAGGGGCAGTCCGAGGCCCAGGCCCCAGACGGCCAGCCGGGTGCGGATGCGGCGGCCCTCCGCGGTGTCGGTGAAGGCACCCGCGCGGTGCAGCCGGACCCCGAGGAGGAAGAGGAGGACGAGCAGCCCGAAGGAGAAGACCGGCTCGATCCGCAGGGCCGCGAAGTTCTCCAGGCGGAAGGCGATCTGCTCGGGCCAGCTCCCGCGGGCGTAGAGCTCCACCGCCGCCGGGTCGGGGGCCTTCGGCGCCCCCTCCGGCCGGGACACCGCGTCCAGGGTCAGCAGGCCGACCAGGGCCAGGTGCAGCCCGCCGGCCGCCCACATGGCCACGCGCCGCACCCTCTCGGAGCGGGCCAGCAGCCAGGCGACGAGCAGGGCGGTCACGGCGTACCCCATGAGCACGTCCCAGGCGAAGACGAGCACGAAGTGGACGGTGCCCTCCAGGAAGAGGAAGGCGGCGCGGCGGGGGTAGCGGCCGGGCCAGGGCTCGCCGCGGCGGGCGGCGGAGTCGAACTGGATGGCCAGGCCGACACCGAACAGGACCGTCAGCAGGGACAGGAACTTGCCGTCCGCGAGGAAGCGGAAGACGCTCTCGGCGAGGTGGGCGGCGGACGGGTCGGAGAGCACGTCGGGCACCGCCATGCCGCCCTGGAGCACGCTCCACTCGGAGCCGGGGGAGGCGAAGATCCACACGTTGGTCATGAGGGTGCCGAGGATCGCGGCACCGCGCAGCACGTCCAGGAGGGGGAGCCGGGTGGTCGTACGGGCCACCGGGGCGAGGGTGTCGGCCATGCCTCCAGCCTTCCGGCGGGCGCGGCCGGGTACGTCCTGCCGGTGGACGAAGCCCCGCTACATCCTTCGATGCAGGGCCGGCGGCTGGGGGGAGGAGCGGGCGGCCGCAGGGGCGGCCGCGAGGAGGATGGCGCTCGGCGGGCACGCCTGCGGGGGTGGGGAGTGGGCGGGGCGGGCGGGGTCCACATTCCGGACGGGGGCGAGGCATGCACCCCTGTTGTATCTATGCTGTGCCCATGCCAGCCGCCACCCCCGTCGCCACCGCCGCCGACCGCGTCTACCGGCACGTCAAGGACGGTGTCCTCGACCGCCGCTACGAGGGCGGCACCCTCCTCACCGAGGGCGAACTCGCCGACGCCGTCGGGGTGTCCAGGACGCCGGTGCGCGAGGCGCTGCTGCGGCTGGAGACCGAGGGACTGCTCAAGCTGTACCCGAAGAAGGGCGCACTGGTCCTGCCCGTCTCCGCGCAGGAGATCGACGACGTCCTCGAAACCCGGCTGCTGGTCGAGGAGTTCACCGTCCGCCGGTCCGTACCGGCACCGCCCGGACTGCTGGACCGGCTCGCCGCCCTGCTGGAGGAGCAGCGCGCCCACGCCCGCGCGGGCGACCTCGCCGCGATGATGGCCGCCGACCGCTGTTTCCACGCCGAGATCGTGCGCAACGCCGGCAACCAGATCCTCTGCCGCCTCTACGACCAACTCCGCGACCGGCAGCTGCGGATGGGCGTCGCCCTGCTGCACGCCCACCCCGACCGGCTGGAACGCACCCTGGCCGAGCACGCCGAGATCCTGGCCGCGCTGCGTGCCGGGGACGCGGAGACCGCCGCGGCCGCCGTCCGCGGCCACATCGGACGCGTCGACGCGCTGCTGCGGGGACCGGGCCGGTGACCGCCGCGACCACACCCGGCGGGAGCGGAACCGGAACCGGGAGCGGCAAGGAGAGCGGGACCGCGGTCGGTGCGGCCCGAGCCCCGCAGGAACCGCTGGGCGGAGCAAGGGCCTTCGCCGTCTGGGGCATCGGCGTCGCCGTCTACTTCGTCGCGGTGATCTTCCGCACCAGCCTGGGCGTCGCCGGACTCGACGCCGCCGACCGCTTCCACGTGGGCGCCTCCGCGCTCGCCACCTTCTCCCTCCTCCAGCTCCTCGTCTACGCCGGCATGCAGATACCGGTGGGCCTCATGGTCGACCGGCTCGGCACCAAGAAGGTCCTCACCCTGGGCGCCGTGCTCTTCACCGCCGGACAGCTCGGCTTCGCCCTCTCCCCCTCCTACGGGATGGCCCTCGCCGCCCGCGCCCTGCTCGGCTGCGGCGACGCGATGACCTTCATCTCGGTCCTGCGCCTGGGCACCCGCTGGTTCCCGGCCCGGCGCGGACCCCTCATGGCACAGCTCGCCGGACTGGTCGGCATGGCCGGGAACCTCGTCTCCACGCTCGTCCTCGCCCCCGTCCTGCACGGCATCGGCTGGACGGCCGCCTTCGCCGGGAGCGCGGTGGCCGGACTGGTCGTGCTGGTCCCGCTGGTGCTGTTCCTGCGCGACAACCCGGAGGGCCACGAGCCCTCCGGGGAACCCTCACCCCCCGCGGCCCCCGGCGGCTTCGTCCGCTTCGTACGCCGCCAGATCCGCGAGTCCTGGAGCGAACCGGGCACCCGGCTCGGCCTGTGGGTGCACTTCACCACCCAGTTCCCCGCGATGGTGTTCCTGCTCCTGTGGGGCATGCCCTTCCTGATCGAGGCGCAGGGGCTGACGCGGGGCACCGCCGGCACCCTGCTGACGCTGGTCGTCGCCTCCAACATGGTGCTCGGGCTGGTCTACGGCCAGATCGTCGGGCGCCGCCAGTCCTCGCGGATTCCGCTCGCCCTCGGCACCGTCGCCGCCACGGCCCTGCTCTGGGGCGCCGTGCTCGCCCACCCCGGCCGGGCCCCGATGTGGCTGCTGGTCACCCTGTGCCTGGTCCTCGGCGGCTGCGGACCCGCCTCGATGATCGGCTTCGACTTCTCCCGCCCCGCCAACCCGCCCGAACGCCAGGGCACCGCCTCCGGCATCACGAACATGGGCGGCTTCCTCGCCTCCATGACCACGCTGCTCGCGGTCGGCGTGCTCCTCGACGCCACCGGTGACGACTACCGCATCGCCCTCTCGACGGTCTTCGTCCTGGAGGCGCTGGGCGTCGTACAGATCCTGCGCCTGCGCCCCCGCGCCCTGGCCCGCGAGGCGGCCCGCACCCGGATCACGATCCCGGCCCCCGCCGTCCCGCCGCCCGTGACGACCACGCCCGCCGTCCCGCCGCCCGCGACCGCCCCGGAGCCGCCGGCGGCGTCCGGGGCGTGCCCGCTGCCCGGCGCGGCCGACCGCGAGACCCGCTAGGTCCTGCCGCCGGATCGCCGCCGCCGGGGCAGGGACCTACGGGGTCACCGAGAACTGCGTCAGGATCGCCTCCGCCAGCTGCGCGTCGCCCTCCACCTTCACGCGGTCGGCGACCGCGTGCGCCCGTACCCGACCCGCCGCCAGCCGTACGTACGTCTCCCAGTCCAGCGTCAGCGTCACCGCCGGGCCCAGCGAAGGCGACTTCTCCACCGTCCCGCGGCCGTCCGCGTCCACCCGGACCGTCCGCATGAACTCCAGCTGCCCGTGCACGTCGAGAACCACCGCCGAGTTCGCCGGCGCGCCCGCCCGCTTCGCCACCACCTTCGCCAGCCCGGACAGCAGCACGTCCTGCGCCACATGGGCGCCCGGCGAGTCCCAGTTGCCCGGCACGCCCAGCGCCGCCCGCAGGTCCTGCTCGTGGACCCACACGTCGAACGCCCGCAGCCGCAGCGCCTGCTCCAGCGTCACCTGGTCGCCGAGCGGCCCGCGCACCATGGTCTGCGGGTCCCGCTTCTCGTTGCGCAGCTGCCGCGCCCGGCGGATGACCGTGTACTCCAGCTCCGAGGTCATCTCCGGCGCGGTGTGGTGCCGCCGGACGTCGACCTGCACCTCCATGTACCGGCTGAACTCGTCCACCACGTGCCGCAGGTCCCGTGCCACGGTGTGGATCGGCCGCGGATCGCCGAGCTGCTCGCACTCGATGCCGATGATGTGGGAGACCACGTCGCGGACCGACCAGCCCGGGCACGGGGTCGCCCTGTTCCACTCGCCCTCCGTCAAGGGCAGGACCAGCTCGGATATGGCCTCGATGGAGTGGGTCCACGCGTCGGCATAGGGCTGAAGACTGGGATGCGGATGGACGGTCAACGGGACCCCTCGCGGTGCTGTTCAGTGGCGTCGTTCAGTGGCGCGTTTCGGAAGCGGTGGACTCAGTTTCCAAAACTACGCTGCCGGTGAGCACCCCGGCAGTGCTTTCGTGTGACGATTCATGGGCCCGAGTTGACGGCTTGAACGCCAGGACGGTGGTAATGTGCGCGCCTCGCTGATCCAAATCGCAGTGAACGAGGGCGAGTCGGTGTCTTCCCGACGCGCCCGCGTGGCCGATCTCGTACGGGAGCAGGACGAGTCCGACCTCGTCGTGCTGCCCGAGCTGTGGACGGTCGGGGCCTTCGCCTACGAGCAGTTCGAGACCGAGGCCGAACCCCTGGACGGCCCGACCTACGAGGTCATGTCGAAGGCCGCGCGCGACGCCGGGGTGTGGCTGCACGCGGGCTCGGTCGTCGAGCGGGCCGGCGACGGCTCCCTCTACAACACCGCGCTCGTCCTCTCCCCCGAGGGCGAACTGGCCGCGACCTACCGCAAGATCCACCGCTTCGGCTTCGACCAGGGCGAGGCCGTCCTGATGTCGCCCGGCGACTCCCTCACCACCGTGACCCTGCCCGAGCAGACCCTGGGCATCGCCACCTGCTACGACCTGCGCTTCCCCGAGCTGTTCCGCGGCCTGGTCGACGCCGGATCCACCACCATGGTCGTCGTCGCCGGCTGGCCCGCGCGCCGCCGCGCGCACTGGACGCTGCTGAACCGGGCGCGCGCCGTGGAGGACCAGTCCTACGTCCTCGGATGCGGCCTGGCCGGCACCCACGCGGGCGTCGAGCAGGCCGGGCACAGCCTGGTGGTGGACCCGTGGGGCGAGGTCCTGGCGGAGGCCGGCCCCGGCGAGGAGGTCCTCACGGTGGACCTCGACCCGGACAAGGTCCAGGAGACCCGCGACCAGTTCCCCGCCCTCAAGGACCGCCGCCTCCGCCACTGACGCCCCCGGCCCCGCCGTCACGCCCCCGACACCCCCCAGAGCCAGACCGCGAGCCCGGCCGGGACCGGGCAGGCGAGCGTGCCGAGGAGGAGCATCCGGGCCGACCCGGCCAGGGCGCGCACCCGGGGGGCGCGGGCCAGGGCCACGAGCGCGGCCGCGCCCGCCGGGATCGGCAGGAGCAGCAGGAGGATCCCGCCGACCGGCCCGCCGGCCCCGGCGGTCCAGAACAGCGCGACGCAGCCGAGGCCTCCGACGAAGGACACCGAGAGGGCGGTGACCGCCCAGACGAGGACCGCGAGCAGGACGACGGCGGGCCGCTCCGCGCGGGCGGCCGCCGTCGCCCTGCTCGCGGTCGCGGGCCACAACGGTCCGTACGGGGCGGTGGGGGCGTCGGGGTTCACGGCGGGCTTCCTTCCGTCGCGTGCGAGAGGGGGACGAGCCCATCCTCGGCTGCGGTCCGCGGCCCGGCATGAGCACCCGTGCCCAGCCTCCCCCGGGCCGCGTACTCAGTCCGGGGCGGAGTCCTCCCGCTCCTTCTCCGCCATCCTGATCACGCACACCGCCACCGCGACCAGCAGGGCCGCGTCCGCGTCCTCCCGGACCACGTCCACCGCGTACGTCTCGCGCACCCGGTACCACTGCCGCGAGACCAGCGCGAGCAGCTCGCCGTCGTACTCGACCTTGAACTCGCGGTCCAGGATCCGCCCGCTCACGTCGAGCTCCGTGCCCTCGACCAGCGTCACGCGGAAGTGGTTGCGCAGCAGCGAGAAGCGCTTCCTGCGGATCACCGCGAGCTGCCGCTCGTCCCGTTCCAGCGTCATGGCGTCGCGGAAGCCGAACAGCTTCTCCCGCAGGGTGATGCGGATGCGTCCGTCGGGGTCCTTCAGCTCCAGGGTGTCCCGGAAGCGCAGGGCCTTCCCGTAGGCGAGGAAGGCGTGCCGCCCGTCCTCGTCCTCGATCACGCTGTCGTCGCCGATGGCCAGCATTTTGTCCCGAACGAGGTATTTCATGCGCTGATCAGTGCCCGCGATAGGTTTCCGCCATGCCCCTCCTCTACGTGACCGACCTGGCCTACCCGGCGCGCGGCCGCCGCTACTGCGACGAGGACATATTCCTCACCTCCCGCCTGCGGGAGCACTTCGAGCTCGCGCTGTGCCACCCGGCCGACGCCCGCGCCCTGATGCCCGCCTTCGACGCCGTGATCGTCCGCAACAGCGGCCCCGTCCTGCACTACCAGGCGTCCTACGACGCCTTCCGCGCCGCCGCCCTCGCCGCCGGCACCCGCGTGTACAACCCCCTCACCGGCCGCGCCGACATGGCCGGCAAGCAGTACCTCCTCGACCTCACCGCGGCCGGCCTCCCCGTCATCCCGACGATCGACGACCCGGCCCGCCTCGCCGAGCTCCCCCAGGTGCCGCAGTACGCGGTCAAACCGAAGCAGGGCGCCGACTCCATCGGCCTCACCTTCACCGCGACCCCGGACGGCCCCGCCGGGGGGGTGCTGATCCAGCCCCGCATCGACTTCGCGTACGAGGTGTCCTTCTACTTCGTGGACGACGCCTTCCAGTACGCCCTCCACGCCCCCGACCCGGCCCGCCGCTGGGAGCTGAGCCCCTACGAACCGACCGCCGCGGACCTGGCCTTCGCCCGCACCTTCATCGAGTGGAACACCCTCGACCACGGCATCCAGCGGGTGGACGCCTGCCGGGCCCCGTCGGGCGAACTCCTGCTGGTGGAGCTGGAGGACCTCAACCCCTACCTCTCCCTCGACCTCCTGCCGGCCGCCGTCCGGGACGGCTTCGTGGACGCGTTCGTGGCCTCCCTGCGCTCCTTCCTCGGCTGAGGCCCGATGTCAGACCCGGCTGTCAGGCTCTGCGCATGGACAAGCAGACCTTCTGGAAGCTGATCGGGACGGCCCGCGAGCAGGTGGAGCCGGACGCGGTGGCGCGCCGCGCCGCGGAGCTGCTCTCGGGCCTGCCGGAGGCGGAGGTGGCCGCGGCGCAGCAGGTGCTGTGGGACCTGCTGGCCGACTCCTACCGCAGCCCGCTCTGGGCCGCGGCCTACGTGATCAACGGCGGCTGCTCGGACGACGGCTTCGACTACTTCCGGGGCTGGCTCCTCACCCAGGGCCGGGAGACCTTCGAGGGAGCCCTGGCCGACCCGGACTCCCTCGCGGACAACACCGCGGTCCGCGAGGCGGCCCGGGAGGGCCTGGAGCTGTGGGACGAGGAGGCCCTGTCGATCGCCTGGACCGCCTACGGCACGGCGACCGGACGGGAGCTCCCGTCGGACTCCTTCACGATCCGCTACCCGCCGCTGGACCCGTCCTGGGACTTCGACTTCGACGACACCGACCGCCTCCGCCCCCGCCTGCCCCGCCTGACCACCCTCTTCGCCCTGCCGTGACGGGGCCCGCGCCCCGGGCCGTACCCGGTGAGGGGAAGTCGCCGACCTGGTGCTCCACACGGTGGCGGATGTACTCGTCCGGATGGGACCGGGCCAGCCGCGTCGCCGTGTCCACCAGGGCGTGCAACTCCGGCGGGTAGGCGGACTTCCGGAGCGAGAGCCCCGGCAGGATGGTGATCCGGTGTTCATGGGCCAATGGCAAGCTTGAAACATGAACGATGCTGCCCCTGCGCCCACCCCCGCGCCCGCACCCCGCAAGCGTGCCCGTGTCCGTGCCCCCGAGCTGATCGGCAAGGGCGGCTGGCTCAACACCGGCGGGAAGGAGCTCACCCTCGCCGACCTGCGAGGTAAGTGCGTTGTTGTTGATTTTTGGACCTTCTGCTGCATCAACTGCCTGCACGTCCTCGACGAGCTGCGCGAGCTGGAGGAGAAGCACCGCGACACCGTCGTGATCATCGGCGTGCACTCGCCGAAGTTCGTGCACGAGGCCGAGCACGCCGCCGTGGTCGACGCCGTCGAGCGCTACGAGGTCCAACACCCCGTCCTGGACGACCCCGAGCTGGCCACCTGGAAGCAGTACGCCGTCCGCGCCTGGCCCACGCTCGTGGTGATCGACCCCGAGGGGTACGTCGTCGCCCAGCACGCGGGCGAGGGGCACGCGCACGCCATCGCCCGGCTCGTCGAGGAGCTGGAGGCCGAGCACGAGGCCAAGGGGACCCTGCGGCGCGGGGACGGCCCGTACGTGGCGCCCGAGCCCGTCGCCACCGACCTGCGCTTCCCGGGCAAGGCGCTGCAGCTGCCCGGCGGGACCTTCCTGGTGTCCGACACCACCCGCCACCAGCTCGTGGAGCTGGCCGCCGACGGCGAGAGCGTGGTGCGCCGCATCGGCAGCGGCGAGCGCGGCTTCGGCCCGGACGCGTTCAGCGAGCCGCAGGGGCTGGCGCTGCTCCCCGACGGCCGGGTGGTCGTCGCCGACAGCGTCAACCACGCCCTGCGCACGTACGACCCGGCCACGGGCCTGGTGGAGACCGTCGCCGGCACCGGCCGGCAGTGGTGGCAGGGCTCGCCGACCTCCGGCCCCGCGCTGGAGACGGACCTGTCCTCGCCGTGGGACGTGGCCTGGTGGGAGGGCCGGGTCTGGATCGCCATGGCCGGTGTGCACCAGCTGTGGACCTGGGACCCGGAGACGGGCACGGTCGAGGTCGCGGCCGGCACCACCAACGAGGGCCTGGTGGACGGGCCCGCCGCGGAGGCGTGGTTCGCCCAGCCGTCCGGCCTCGCCGCCGCCGGGGACCGCCTGTGGATCGCCGACTCCGAGACCAGCGCCCTGCGGTACGTGCTGGCCACCCCCGAGGGGTACGTGGTCGAGTCCGCCGTCGGCACCGGCCTGTTCGACTTCGGGCACCGGGACGGCGACGCCGGTCAGGCCCTGCTCCAGCACCCGCTCGGCGTCACGGCCCTGCCCGACGGCTCGGTCGCGGTGTGCGACACGTACAACCACGCGCTGCGCCGCTACGACCCCGCCACCGGGCAGGTCACGACCCTGGCGACCGACCTGCGCGAGCCCAGCGACGCCGTGCTGGCCGGTGACGACATCGTGGTGGTCGAGTCGGCCCGGCACCGGCTGACCCGGCTGCGGCTGCCGGAGGAGGCGGTACGGGTGGACGCGGTCGCGCACCGCACCCAGCGGGCCGCGACCGAGGTCGCCCCCGGCACGCTCCGGCTCGACGTGGTCTTCCGGGCCCCGAGCGGGCAGAAGCTGGACACCCGCTACGGGCCCTCCACCCGGCTGCTGGTCTCCTCCACCCCGCCGGAGCTGCTGGCGGGCGGCGAGGGGGCCGGGACGGACCTCTTCCGGGAGCTGGCGCTGAACCCGGACGTCACCGAAGGGGTGCTGCACGTCTCGGCGATGGCGGCGTCCTGCGACGACGACCCGGCCAACGAGTACCCGGCCTGCCACGTCCACCAGCAGGACTGGGGCGTGCCCGTCCGCGTCACCGCCGACGGCGCCGCCCGCCTGCCCCTCGTCCTCGCGGGCATGGACGACGAGGGGTAGCCGGCCCGCGGGCCTTCCTGGCGGGTCAGCCCTCCAGGAAGGCCACCAGGGCGTTGGCGAGGAGGTACGGGTCCTCCGCGCCGCACAGTTCGCGGGCGCTGTGCATGGACAGGATCGCCACGCCGATGTCCACGGTCTGGATGCCGTGCCGGGCGGCGGTGATCGGGCCGATCGTCGTACCGCACGGCATCGCGTTGTTGGAGACGAAGGTCTGCCAGGGCACGCCGGCGCGCTCGCAGGCGGCGGCGAACACCGCGCGGCCGCTGCCGTCGGTGGCGTAGCGCTGGTTGACGTTGACCTTCAGGATGGGGCCGCCGTTGGCCCGCGGGTGGTGCGTGGGGTCGTGCCGTTCGCCGTAGTTGGGGTGGACGGCGTGCCCGGTGTCCGAGGACAGGCAGATGGTGCCGGCGAAGGCGCGGGCGCGGTCCTCGTAGCTGCCGCCGCGGGCGAAGACTGAACGTTCCAGCACGTTGCCGAGGAGCGGGCCGTCCGCGCCGGTGTCCGACTGGGAGCCGTTCTCCTCGTGGTCGAAGGCGGCCAGCACGGGGATGTGATCGAGCTTCTCGGCACCGGAGACGGCCGCGAGCGCCGCGACGCCGGCGTGCACGGACAGCAGGTTGTCCATCCGGGGCCCGGCGACGAGTTCGCGGTCGCGGCCGAGGTAGGAGGGCGGCTCGATGGAGTGCACCATCAGGTCCCAGCCGGCCACCGAGCCCTGGGGCAGGCCCTCTTCCTCCTCCAGGAAGGCGATGAGGTCGCCCTCGTGGGGGTCGCCGAGGCCCCAGATCGGCTGCATGTGGCGCTGCTTGTCGAGCTTGAGGCCGTCGGTGTTCACCGACCGGTCCAGGTGCACGGCGAGTTGGGGCACGCGCAGCAGCGCGCGGTCGATGTTGACGAGGCGGTCGGTGCCGTCGCGCAGGGTCAGCCGGCCGGCCAGGCCCAGGTCGCGGTCGAGCCAGGTGTTGAGCAGGGTCCCGCCGTAGATCTCGACCGCGATCTGCCGCCAGCCCTGTGAGCCCGTGTCGGGGAGCGGCTTGACCCGGAGGTTGGGCGAGTCGGTGTGGGCTCCGACGATGCGGAACGGGGTGTGCGCCGCGGCGCCTTCGGGGACGTACCAGGCGATGAGCGCGCCGCCGCGGAGCACGAACCTGCCCCCGGTGCCCGCATCCCAGGCGTCCGTCTCCGACAACTGCCTGAAACCTGCCTTCTCCAGCCGCTCGGCCGCGTTGGCCACGGCGTGGTACGGCGACGGACTGGCCGTCAGGAAGGTCATCAGATCGTCGGTGTGGCCGCGATCGAAGCGGGCGGGAGAGCTCATCGTATTTCCCTTGTGTGGAAGCCCCCGGCTGCAGCCGGGTGAGGAAACGTAGTTCCGGCTCGGAGCCTCGCTGCGGCGGTCTGCCGCAGCGTGAGGCTGTGACCTGTGCTTGTGTTCGGATCGTGCCCGACCCTAGCGTCCGGGGAGTGGGGATTCCTTCTGTGAAGCGGTCGTTCAAGTACCGTTTCTATCCGACGCACGCGCAGGCCGTGGAACTGTCCCGGACGTTCGGCTGCGTGCGGAAGGTGTACAACCTCGCCCTCGCCGCCCGTACGGATGCCTGGCGGCGCCGTGACGTCCTGCACCGGCTGACCACTCGACTCGCGCGCGAGAACCCAACGCTCGTGACCGAGGATCCTGCGGTCTCCCACATGCTGTGCCACCGCGGCCCGGCGCGCGCGATCAGTGATGCCGGGTGGCGGGAGCTGCGGTCGATGCTGGAGTACAAGGCGGCCCGGTACGGCCGGGAGCTGGTGGTGGTCGACCGGTGGTTCCCCGGTTCCAAGCTGTGCTCGGTCTGCGGCGAGCTCGCGGGCGCGATGCTGCTGAGCCTGCGGGAGTGGACCTGTGAGGGGTGCGGCAGCGTCCACGACCGGGACGGGAACGCCGCGCTGAATCCGCCGACCGCCGGGCCGGCGGTCGTTGCCTGTGGAGCGGATGTGAGACCTCATCGGGAGTCCTCCTCTCGGGCGGGGCGGTCCGTGGCGAAACAGGAATTCCCACACGTGAGTGTGGGAATCCCCTCCCGCTGAGGAGGGGAGGAGGCCAAGTGGTTCACCTTAACGAGGGCAGGATTCCCGTTCGTCATGGCCGGAGCAGGCGGGTCGTCGCCGGGCAGGCGGTGGTGAGTCCGCGCGGGTCCGCGGTCCCGTTGGTTCTCAGCCCGGCGGACGCTCGAATCGGCGTTGCAGTTGTCTGCGCTCGCCCCGGCGGATGCGCGGGAGCATCTCCGGGGTCTGCGGGGAGCGCTGCGCGCGTCTTCTGCGTCCGGCGCAGAAGATACAGGCCTCACCGGGAGGCGCGTCGGGGTCGATCGGTGCGCCGGGGTGTTCGGAGCAGCCCGAGGCGTTGCGCGGGCGGGACAGTTCGCGGGCCACGATGAAGGCGCGGTGGAGGTCGTCGGCGATGCGGACGTAGTCCTCCGCGGCCGAGGAGAGGCTCAGGTGGAAGCGCTGGTCCTCGATGGTCCGCAGGTAGCGGTGGAGCATCTGCAGGCTGTACGGGCCGTCGGGGACCGGGTAGCCGAGGCGGCGCTGTTCGCCGGCGGGGGCAGCGGCCGGTCCGCCGTGCCGGCGGCTTCCGAGGCGGCGGCGGTCGTTGCAGATCAGGCAGCGGCCCCAGCCTTCGGGGGCCTCGGGGTCGAGGGCGCCGTTGGGGTGCTCGGGGCAGCCGGTGTAGCTCTTGGCGGGGGCGAGCCCGGCGGCCGTCCGGAAGGCCACGTACAGGGCGTCGGCGACGGTCTCGTACTCGGCGGGGTGGGCGCCTTCGTAGAGCTCGCGCAGGTGGTCGCCGAGGCTGCCCAGGGTCGCCTGCAGCTCCTTGAGGGCGTACGGGCGCCCGGTGGGGACGGAGTACCCCCTGCTGCCGTGCTGATCCTGTGGGCTCATGCCTACGAGCGTCCCATGAACGACTGACATCGGGGAAAGCCGCAGTACAGGGCCCCGGTGTCGGCCGTTCCGGGGTCCGTGCACGCGGCAGCGGCCGGGTCCCTGTGCGGGGGGCCCGGCCGCTGTGCGGGTGGTGCGGCGCGGCGCTTGCCGCGGGAGGGGCGGGCGCCTTAGAAGGCGGCCTCGTCGAGCTCCATGAGGGAGTTGTCGACGGCCTCGGCCAGCTGGCGCTGGACCGCGACGCCCGGGAGGACCTCCGCGGCGAAGAACTTCGCGGCGGCGATCTTGCCGGTGTAGAAGGGGACGTCCTTCGCGGAGGCCGTCGGCAGCTTCCGGGCGGCCACGGCGGCACCCTTGAGCAGCAGGTATCCGACGACCACGTCGCCGGAGGCCATCAGCAGGCGAGTGGTGTTCTGGCCGACCTTGTAGATGTTCTTGACGTCCTCGCCGGTGGCGGTGAGGTCGACGATCATCTGGCCGACGATGGCCTCCAGGTCCACGGCGGCCTTGGCGAGCGCGTCGCGGGCGCCGGCCAGCTCTTCTCCGCCGTCGGCCTCGGCCAGGAACTTCTTGATCGTCTCGGAGAGGATGTTCAGCGAGGCGCCCTGGTCGCGGACGATCTTCCGGAAGAAGAAGTCCTGGCCCTGGATGGCCGTGGTGCCCTCGTAGAGGGTGTCGATCTTGGCGTCGCGGATGTACTGCTCGATCGGGTACTCCTGCAGGTAGCCGGAGCCGCCGAAGGTCTGCAGGGACTGGGCGAGCTGCTCGTAGGACTTCTCCGAGCCGTAGCCCTTCACGATCGGCAGGAGCAGGTCGTTCAGGCCGACGAGGGCTGAAGCGTCCTCGCCCGCGGCCTGCTTGACCTGGATCTCGTCCTGGACGGTCGCGGTGTACAGGACGAGCGCGCGCATGCCCTCGGCGTACGCCTTCTGCGTCATCAGCGAGCGGCGCACGTCCGGGTGGTGCGTGATGGTGACCTTGGGCGCGGTCTTGTCCATGAAGTTCGCGAGGTCCGGGCCCTGCACGCGCTCCTTGGCGTACTCCAGCGCGTTCAGGTAGCCGGTGGAGAGGGTGGCGATGGCCTTCGTGCCGACCATCATGCGCGCGAACTCGATGATCATGAACATCTGGCGGATGCCGTCGTGCTTGTCACCGATCAGCCAGCCCTTGGCGGGGTGCTGGTCGCCGAAGGTCATCTCGCACGTGTTGGAGGCCTTAAGGCCCATCTTGTGCTCGACGTTCGTGGCGTAGACGCCGTTGCGCTCGCCCAGCTCGCCGGTCTCCCAGTCGAAGTGGAACTTCGGGACGAGGAAGAGCGACAGGCCCTTGGTGCCCGGGCCGTGGCCCTCGGGGCGCGCGAGGACGTAGTGGAGGATGTTCTCCTCCATGTCGTGCTCGCCGGACGTGATGAAGCGCTTCACGCCCTCGATGTGCCAGGAGCCGTCCTCCTGCTGGATCGCCTTGGTGCGGCCGGCGCCCACGTCCGAGCCGGCGTCCGGCTCGGTGAGGACCATGGTGGAGCCCCAGCGCTTCTCGACGGCTATCTGCGCGATCTTCTTCTGCGCCTCGTTGCCCTCCTCGTGGAGGACGCCGGCGAAGGCCGGGCCGGAGGAGTACATCCACACGGCCGGGTTCGAGCCGAGCAGGAGCTCCGCGTAGGACCAGACGAGCGAGCGCGGGGAGACGGTGCCGCCGATCTCCTCCGGGATGCCGAGGCGCCAGTACTCCGAGTCCATGAAGGCCTTGTAGCTCTTCTTGAAGGAGGCCGGGACCGGGGCGGTGTTGGTCTCCGGGTCGAAGACCGGCGGGTTGCGGTCGGCGTCCGCGAAGGACTCGGCCAGCTCGTTCTCGGCGAGGCGGGCGATCTCGGACAGGATGTTCTTCGCGGTCTCCGCGTCCATCTCCTCGAACGGACCGGTGCCGTACTGCTGGTCGCGGCCGAGCACCTCGAAGAGGTTGAACTCGATGTCGCGGAGATTCGACTTGTAGTGCCCCATGGCGACGGCTCCGTTAAGGCTCGGGGAGACAGGTTCCTCGTACATACCAATCGGTAACAACATGATGCTACCCGCCGGTAATAACAGCAACCCTTGCGCGCCGACTGTGACCAGGGTCAAAGCTCGCACCAGATCGTCTTCGTCCGGGCGCCCCGCGTGACCCCCCACCTGGCGGCCAGCGCGTCCACCAGGGCCAGCCCCCGCCCGGACTCCTCGCCCCCGGCCGCCTCCCGCCGTACGGGCCGGACGCCCGGCGCGGGATCGGTGAGCTCGACCCGCGTGCGGGCTGCCCTTCCGGTCCCGGTGACGCGCAGGGTGACGGGCGTGCCCTCACCGACGTGCCGGACGACGTTGGCCAGCAGCTCGGTGACGCACAGCTCGGCGTCGCCGGATCCCGGGCCGAGGTGCTCCCGCACGGCGTGCCGCAGCATCGGGGCCGCCTGCGGGGTGGCGAGCAGCCGGATCGTGAGCGCGTTCACGGCTGCGCCAGCGCGGCGGCGATCCGCTGCGCGGTGGCGGCGCTGCAGTTGCCGAGCGTGATCAGCGGCGGGGAGCCGTGGTGCCCGGCGTAGGAGGGCAGGTGCAGGTCCAGCGAGGGCAGGGTGATCCCGTGCGCGGCGAGCGCGGCGCGCAGTGCGGTGAGGGCCTCGATCGAGACGCGGTCGTTGACGTGGTCGCTCATGGGGGGGCCGTTCCTGTGCGGAGTGTGACGAAGCCCTCACAGGCTGGCGCCTGGCTGCGTACCGTGGGAAGGGTTTCCGGTCCACAGTGCGGAGTGTGGAAGGCAGGCCGATCGTGGCTGCGCGTAAGGACATTGACGGCTCTGAGAGCGTTCCCGCCTTCTACGGCAAGGAGCTGCGCTGGAGGCGGGAGGAAGCGGGCCGCACGCTTCAGGAGACGGTGGAGGGGAGCTTCTACGCGGCTACCTACCTGAGCGAGATCGAGCGCGGCCAGCGGCGCATGCCGGTGGACCTGGCCTGTCATGTCGACCGGGTGCTCAGGACCGACGGCTTCTTCGAGCGGCGTTGCGAGGATGTTCGCAAGGCCCGGAGCGTCGGTCACGCCAGGTACGCCGAGCGGATTCTCGAGGCGGAGAGGCTCGCGGAAACCATCGAGGAGTGGAGCCCGACGGCGCTTCCCGGCCTGCTGCAGACGGAAGCGTACGCACGGGCCCTCGCCGCGGCCGAACGCCCTTTGGAGCCGAGGGAGGAGACCGACGTCAAGATCGAGGCCAGGCTGGCGAGGGCTGCCGCCCTCTTCGAGGGCGCGCAGGCGGCGCCCGAGTACTGGGTGATCCTGCACGAGTCGTTGCTGCGGCTGCCGATCCTTCCGCCCCAGCAGATGGCGGACCAGTTCGACCATGTCGCGGCCCTGGTACGGCGCAAGCGGATCGTTCCACAGATCGTCCCGTGGAACGCCGGAGCGCACCCGTTCATGGCGGCGGGAACCGTCCTCATCCTGACGTTCGGCAACGCGCCGCCCCTGGTCTACACGGAGTCCCTGCACAGCGGTGTCACCATCGACGATCCAGCCCTCGTGAAGCGTTACCGAAGGTCGTACGATCTGCTGAGGGCCGCCGCGCTACCGCCGAAGGCGACCCTCGCCATGATCGAGGCGGCCGTAGAGGACTACCGAAATGGCAAGCAGCCGAACTGACTTGAACGCAGCGCGGTGGCGCACCAGCAGCTACACCAACAGCGACGGGGGTACCTGCGTCGAGGTGGCTGACGGCGTAGCAGGACTCGTGCCCGTGCGGGATTCCAAGCGGCCCGACGGTGGGGTGGTCGTGGTCGGTGCCGCGGCCTGGGGGCCCTTCGTGGCCGCGCTGAAGGGCTGCTGACCGCACCCCGCAGGGGAGCCGCAGGGGATCGGTGGCCGGTACCGGCCGGTACGGCCGCAGGCGCTCGGTAGGCTTCGGCCCATGTACGGCTATGACCAGAACCCGGGTGCCCAGCAGCAGTACGCCCCCCAGCAGCCCCCGCAGGGGTACGGGCAGGCGCCGCTGTACCCGGAGCCGTCCCCTCCGTCCCTCGCCGACGCCGTGCGGGCCTTCACCACCGGGTCGCTGTCGGCCGAGGACTTCCAGCAGGTCTTCGCCACCTCGAAGGTCTACTGCCCGCGCGGTGACACCCCCGGGTTCCTGGCGCTGCACAACACGCAACAGCCGGTGATCCCGATGTTCACCACGCTCAAGGAGCTGCGCCGGTACGCCGGCAAGGAGTCCAAGTACTTCGTCATCACCGGTGCCGAGGTGATCGACCTGCTGCCGACCGGCTACGGCTTCGTCCTCGACATGGAGGGCGACCACCGGATGGTCTTCGACGCGAAGGCGGTCGAGCAGATGGTCGACTTCGCCATGCGCCGCATGTACGGCTAGACGCCGTACGCCGTAGCCGCACGGGGGGCGGGGGCCATGCTGAGGGTGCACTTCACGGCGGAGGACCTGTTCCACGTCACCTTCGCGGACGGCCCGCTGCCGATGGTCGAGCTGGCCATGGCGGTGGTCGCCTGGCAGCGCACCGACGAGGCGGCCGTCTTCGGCCCCTGGCGGGGCCGCGTGGGCCGCGAACTTCCGGGCCGGGTGCGCCCCCTGCTGGACCTGCTGCGCCCCGACGGTGACAACCCGCCGTTCGTGGAGCCGTACGCGGCCACCCTGGAGGAGGGCCTTGCCGCCGTCCGGGAGGCGGCGCCGGGGCTGACCGGCGAGCAGCTGGCGCGGGCCGCCGCCCGGGCGCCCGGGCCGGATTCCTGGCTGCGGGCGCTGTGGCGCCGCGACCGTGGGGCCTGGGACCAGCTGGAGGCGGCGCTGACCGCCGCCCACGCGAGCGTGGTGGCGCCGCACTGGGCCCGGATCCGGCAGTCCTTCCAGGCCGACGTCGCCTGGCGCACCCGGCTGCTGGCCTCGCACGGGATCAGGACCTGCCTGGCCAGTACGCACCCGGCGGCGGCCTGGTCGGGCACCGTCCTGGAGATCGACCGGCCGCCGCACTACGAGGTCCGGCTCGGCGGGCGCGGGCTGCTGCTGATGCCCTCGCCGTTCTGGACGGGGCGCCCGCTGGTGGCCGAGCACCCGGAGGGGCCGTACGTCCTGCTCTATCCCGCGATGACCCCGCTGCCGCTGGTCGGCCCCGGTCCCGCGGCGGGCGCGCTGGACGCGCTGCTGGGCCGGACGCGGGCGGCCGTCCTGCAGCAGCTGGTGCAGCGGCGTACGACGAGCGAGCTGGCCCGGGACCTCGACATCAGCCTCCCCTCCGTCTCGGAGCACACCCGGACCCTGCGCGCGGCCGGTCTGATCACCACGGAACGGGACGGGCGGGCGGTCCTGCACGCGGTGACGGGCCTGGGTGCGGACCTCCTGCGCAGCGGCGCCTGAGGCACGCTTCGGCCCTGCCCGAAAGGATCGCGGGCCGCGCCCCCGCTGCCCGAGCATCGGTGCGGCGGGGGGAGTCCCGCACCGACGGAAGGGAGAGCGTGATGGCACGCAGGTCCTTGCGGACGAAGCTGGCGGCACTGGGGGCAACGGGGGTGATGGCGCTGGGTACGGGGGTCCTGGCGGCGTCTCCGGCCGAGGCGGCGGTCGCCTGCCCGTACGAGTACTTCTGCGCGTACCCGCAGCCCGGATACGGGGGCACGCCCATCATGGTCCGGAACTGCAACGACGTCCGCTACGTCCCCTGGACCGGGGGCAACGGGTCGTGGATCAACAACCAGACGCCGGGCACGCGGGCGCGGTTCGTCCTGACCGGCGGACGGCCCGACGCCTACACGTACGGGGCGTACTCCGCCGTGGCGGGGGGTGTCGACTGGAACTCCGTCCTGTACATCGACCCGTGCTGACCTGCGGGTGAGCGGCCGGCGGGCTCCCGGGAATGGTTTCCGGGGGCCCGCTGTTCCTTGCGGGTGTGGCAGAAAGTTCGAGTTTCAACTAAACTCGGACGTAGAAGGAGGTCCTGACCATGCCCGCAGTGACTGTTGAGAACCCGTTGACGCTTCCGCGCGTGGCCCAGCCCCAGGCGGCCGTCCCGCGCAAGGTGCTGGCCGTCGTCACGGCACCGAGTGGGTTCGAGGGTGAGGGATTCCCGGTGCGCCGCGCGTTCGCCGGGATCAACTACCAGTACCTGGACCCGTTCATCATGATGGACCAGATGGGCGAGGTGGAGTACGCGCCCGGCGAGCCCAAGGGAACCCCCTGGCACCCGCACCGCGGCTTCGAGACCGTCACGTACCTGATCGACGGAACCTTCGTCCACCAGGACACCAACGGCGGCGGCGGAGTCATCAACGGCGGCGACACCCAGTGGATGACCGCCGGTTCGGGCCTCCTGCACATCGAGGCGCCGCCGGAGGCCCTCGTCGTGTCCGGCGGGCTCTTCCACGGCCTCCAGCTGTGGGTGAACCTCCCCGCCGCGGACAAGATGATGCCCCCGCGCTACCAGGACATCGGCGGCGGCAAGGTCACCCTGCTGACCACGCCGGACGGCGGTGCGCTGCTCCGCGTCATCGCGGGTGAGATCGACGGCCACGACGGCCCCGGCATCACCCACACGCCCATCACGATGATCCACGCGACCGTCGCGCCGGGAGCGCAGATCACCCTGCCGTGGCGCGAGGACTTCAACGCCCTCGCGTATGTGATGGCCGGGCGCGGCTCGGTCGGCGAGGACCGCCGCCCGCTGCACACCGGGCAGACGGCCGTCTTCGGCGAGGGCGGATCGATCACCGTGCGTGCGGACGAGTCCCAGGACTCCAACGCCCAGGGGCTGGACGTCGTCCTCCTCGGCGGGCGCCCGATCCGGGAGCCGATGGCGCACTACGGGCCGTTCGTCATGAACAGCAAGCACGAGCTCCAGCAGGCCTTCGACGACTTCCAGGCCGGCCGGCTGGGCCGCATCCCCACCACCGAGCGCACCGGCCTCGGCCACCGCGGCACGGGCGAGGCGGCGGAGGACTGAGCGCGCCGTCCGCCCGGGGAGGCCGTCCGGCCTCCCCGGGCGGACGCGCTACTTCGCGGACGGCTGCGGGGCGGTGTCCGCGGGCCCGGGCGGCGCGTCGGCCGTGTAGCGGGCCCGGAGCTCCGAGATCACGCCGAACACCGCCGCGGTCAGCGGCACGGCCAGCAGCATGCCCAGGATCCCGGCGACGCTCGCGCCGGCGGTGATGGCCAGCATCACCACGGCCGGGTGCATCTGCACGGTGCGGCTCTGGACGACCGGCTGGAGCACGTACCCCTCGATCATCTGCACCAGCAGCACCAGGCCGAGCGCCCACAGGCCGATCACCCAGCCCCGGTCGGCGAAGGCCACGAGGACGGCGACGGCGCCCGACAGGATGGCGCCGAGGTAGGGGATGTAGGCGGTCACGAAGACCAGCGCGGCCAGCCCCAGGGCGCCCGGGACGTCCAGGATCAGCAGGCCCACACCGATCAGCACGCCGTCGACCAGGGCCACGAAGGTGGTCCCGCGCATGAAGCCCTCGACAGCCTCGAAGGCCCGCCGGCCCATGGCCTCCATCAGGTCGCCGGAGCGCTCCGGCACCAGCGAGCGCAGGGTGCCCACGGCCCGGTCGGAGTCCCGCAGGAAGAAGAAGATCAGCACCATCGCGAGCAGGACCATCGCGAGCATCGACCCGACCACGCTGATGCCGGTGACGACGCCCGACGCGGCCGTGCCGCCGAACTTCGCCAGCAGGTCCTTGGAGTTGGCGGTGAGGTCCTCCAGCGAGGTGCCGACGGCCCCGAAGTGCTCCGCGAGCGAGGTGCCGGCCCGGCGCAGCGCGTCGATGATCTGGTTGCCGGTCTCCATCAGCGCGGCGACGACGATGTACGTGGCCCCGCCCACGACGGCCACGACGGCGAGGCAGGTCAGCGCCGCGGCCAGCGACCGGTTCACCCCCATCCCGACCAGGCGCCGGTGCATCGGCCCGAGCAGGGCCGTGCCGAGCACGGCCAGCAGGACGGGCGTGACCACGGTCTGGAGGACGGTGCACAGCCACACGCCGACGGCGAGGACCGCGGTGGCCAGCAGGACGACGGCGCACCAGGCGGCGAGCCGGCGTACGGGATCCGGGAGCAGGGTGTTCGGCACGCCGTCATCCAACCATGCGGCCCAACGGGGTCCCGGGCACCGCTGCGCGGGCTCCTGCTCCGGGCCCCGCCGACGGCCCGGCTCCGGGTACGGCTCAGGGACCCGTCACGCGTCCGGCCGCTTCGACTGCTCGCGCAGCTCGAACCAGATCGACTTGCCCTCGCCGCGCGGGTCCACGCCCCACGCGTCGGCCAGCAACTCCATCAGCAGCACCCCGCGCCCACTGGACGCCATCTCGCCCGGATGCCGCTTGTGCGGCAGCTCGTCGCTCGCGTCCGCGACCTCCACCCGCAGCCGGCGCCCGCCGAGTTCGCCCACCGCCTCCGCCACCAGCACCGCGTCGCCGTCGGTGTGCACCAGCACGTTCGTCACCATCTCGGAGACCATCAGCACCACCGAGTCCACCTGCTCCTCGTCGGCCCAGTCGTGCAGCAGCTCGCGGATCTGCTGCCGGGCGCCCTTGATCCGTTCCGGCTCGGCCTGGGCCACGGTCAGCATGGTGCGCCGGGCCGGCCGGGCCGGGTGCTCCAGCGGGGTGCCGCAGTCGCAGAGCCCGCCCTCGCGGCACAGCAGGACGACGGCTATGTCGTCCTCGCGCCGGTCGGCCAGCGGACCGGTCGTGTGGTGCGAGGACGGTCCGTGCACGGCCTGGACCAGCAGGTCGGCCAGGGCCTCCAGGTGCCCGGGCGCATGGCCGCCGGACGCGGGGGCGTCGGCCTCCAGGACCGCGCGCAGCCGCGCCCAGCCGGTGTCCAGGTCGTGCCCGCCGGTCTCGATCAGCCCGTCGGTGCAGAGCATCATCGTCTCGCCCGGCTCCAGCGTGAACCGTGTGGTCGGGTAGTCGGTGTCGGGGACGATCCCGAGGGGGAGACCGCCCGCGGTGGGCCGCATCAGGACCGTGCCGTCCGTCATCCGCACCGCCGGGTCGGGGTGGCCGGCGCGGGCCACCTCCAGCATGCCGGTCCGCGGGTCGCACTCCACGTACAGGCAGGTCGCGAAGCGCGGGCTCTGCGCGTCCGGGTCCCCGTCCCCCGGGGACTCCTGGGAGGCGCCCAGCCCGGCGAGGAAGCGGGAGGCGCGCGAGAGGACCGCGTCGGGCCGGTGCCCCTCCGAGGCGTAGGCCCGTACGGCGATCCGCAGCTGGCCCATCAGCCCGGCCGCCCGGACGTCGTGGCCCTGCACGTCGCCGATGACCAGGGCGAACCGGCCCGACGGCAGCGGGATCATGTCGTACCAGTCGCCGCCGACCTGGAGCCCGCCGCCCGTGGGCACGTAGCGGGCGGCGATCTGCATGCCGGGGATCTCGGGGCCGAGCTGCGGCATCATCGAGCGCTGCAGGCCCGTGGTGAGCTCCCGCTCGGACTCGGCCACGCCCGCGCGCTGGAGCGCCTGGGCGAGCATCCGGGCCACCGTCGTCAGGACGGACCGCTCGTCGGGGGAGAAGGACGCCGGCCGTTTGAAGGCGGCCATCCACGCGCCCATGGTCCGGCCGGCCACGATCAGGGGCAGGAACGCCCAGGACACCCGGTCGAAGCGCTGCGCGAGCGGCCAGGTGGCCGGGAAGCGCCGCTTGTAGTCCTCGGGGGAGGCCAGATAGATCGCCCGGCCGGTACGGACCACCTCCGCGGCCGGGTAGTCCGTCTCCAGCAGCATCTCCGTGAACGGGCCCTCGTCCCCGGCGTCGTGCCCGTGGTGCCCGATCACCGACAGCCGGTCCCCGGCCACTCCGAAGACGGCCAGCCCGTCGGGGCTGAACCCGGGCATGGACAGCGAGGCCGCGACCCGCAGCACCTCCGCGGTGGACCGGGCCTCCGCCAGCGCCCGCCCGGCGTCCAGCAGGAACGCCTCGCGGGAGCGGCGCCAGTCGCCGGTGATCGGGGTGTGCGCGGCCGTGGTGCCCGGCTGCGGCTCGGCGATCTCCTGGATGGTGCCGATCAGCTCGTAGTCGACGCGGCCGTCGTACGACCGGCTCTCCACCGGCTTGGAGCGGCTGCGCACCGTCCGCAGGACCCGGCCGTCCACGTCCATGATCCGCAGCCGGGCCTCGGCGAGGGTCCCCTCGGCGACGGCCAGGCTCACGATCCCGTTGACCTCGTTCCAGTCCACCGGGTGGAAGCGGGAGCGGACGGCCGCCTCGGGCAGCACCGCCGGTTCCGCGGGCAGCCCGAGCAGCCGGGCGGCCTCGCCGTCGAGGGAGACCGTCCCGGAGGCGTTGTCCCATCTCCACAGACCGGTCGCGACGGCGGCCAGGACATCCTCGGTGCGCACCCGGTCATCTTTACAGGTCATATCCGTTACGTGCCCGTTCGCCGGGTTGCCGGGCGCATTTCCGCAGGCAGAAGGGAGTGCCCGCCCCGTCACCCTCCCGGACGGTAACCTTGGGACGGTTGAATCCACCCTGGTATCGCGTAGAACTGGATGACTGATGCATCGGTACAGGTCCCACACCTGCGGCGAGCTCCGCGCCTCTGACGTCGCCGCCGACGTCCGACTGAGCGGCTGGCTGCACAACCGTCGAGACCTGGGCGGCATCCTCTTCATCGATCTGCGGGACCACTACGGCATCACGCAGCTCGTCGCGCGCCCCGGCACCGCCGCGAACGAGGCCCTGAGCAGCGTCTCCAAGGAGACCGTCGTCCGCATCGACGGCAAGGTCGTCTCCCGCGGCGCCGACAACGTCAACCCCGAGCTGCCCACCGGCGAGATCGAGATCGAGGTCTCCGAGGTCGAGGTGCTCGGCGCGGCCGCCCCGCTGCCCTTCACCATCAACACCGACGACGGTGTGAACGAGGAGCGGCGCCTGGAGTACCGCTTCCTCGACCTGCGCCGCGAGCGCATGCACCGCAACATCATGCTGCGCTCGGCGGTCATCGCCTCGATCCGCTCCAAGATGGTGGCCCTCGGCTTCAACGAGATGGCGACCCCGATCCTCACCGCGACCTCCCCCGAGGGCGCCCGTGACTTCGTGGTGCCCTCCCGCCTGAACCCGGGCAAGTTCTACGCCCTGCCGCAGGCCCCGCAGCAGTTCAAGCAGCTGCTGATGATCTCCGGCTTCGACCGGTACTTCCAGATCGCGCCCTGCTTCCGCGACGAGGACGCCCGCGCCGACCGCTCGCCCGGCGAGTTCTACCAGCTCGACGTCGAGATGTCCTTCGTCGAGCAGGAGGACGTCTTCCAGCCGATCGAGCGCCTGATGACCGAGCTCTTCACCGAGTTCGGCAACGGCCGCGAGGTCACCTCCCCCTTCCCGCGGATCCCGTTCCGCGAGTCGATGCTGAAGTACGGCAACGACAAGCCCGACCTGCGCGCCAAGCTGGAGCTCGTCGACATCACCGACGTCTTCGAGAGCTCGGAGTTCAAGGCGTTCGCCGGCAAGCACGTGCGCGCCCTGGCCGTCCCGGACACCGCCGCCCAGCCGCGCAAGTTCTTCGACGGCCTCGGCGACTACGCGGTCTCGCTCGGCGCGAAGGGCCTGGCCTGGGTGCGCGTGGGCGAGGACGGCTCGCTGTCCGGCCCGATCGCCAAGTTCCTCACCGAGGAGAACGTCAAGGTCCTCACCGAGCGCCTGGGCCTGGTCCCCGGCCACGCCGTGTTCTTCGGCGCCGGCGAGTTCGACGAGGTCTCCAAGATCATGGGCCCGGTCCGGGTCGAGGCCGCCAAGCGCGCCGGCCACTTCGAGGAGAACGTCTTCCGCTTCTGCTGGATCGTCGACTTCCCGATGTACGAGAAGGACGAGGAGACCGGCAAGATCGACTTCTCCCACAACCCCTTCTCCATGCCCCAGGGCGGCATGAAGGACCTGGAGGAGAAGGACCCGCTCGACATCCTGGCCTGGCAGTACGACATCGTCTGCAACGGCATCGAGCTGTCCTCCGGCGCCATCCGCAACCACGAGCCCGAGGTCATGCTGAAGGCCTTCGAGATCGCCGGCTACGAGGCCGAGACGGTCGAGCGGGAGTTCGCGGGCATGCTGCGCGCGTTCCGCCTCGGCGCCCCGCCGCACGGTGGCATCGCCCCGGGCGTGGACCGCATCGTGATGCTCCTCGCCGACGAGCCGAACATCCGCGAGACCATCGCCTTCCCGCTCAACGGCAACGCCCAGGACCTGATGATGGGCGCGCCGACGGTGCTGGAGGAGGCCCGCCTGCGCGAGCTGAACATCGCGCTGCGCAAGCCGGTCGAGACGAAGGCGGCCGACGCCAAGCCGGTCGCGGAGTCCGTGCACCCGGACGCCGCGCGCTAGGCGGCAGGCAGCAGGCATGAGGAAGGGCCCGGGGTCGACGACCCCGGGCCCTTCCTCATGCTGCGGCTAGAAGTCGCCCAGGACGCCCTTGAGGAGGGCGGAGGAGGACAGTTCGGCGGGGGCCGGGCCGGCGTGGAAGAAGCCGGCGTTCTCGGCGTCCAGCTTGCGCAGGAAGTCGAAGGCCTTGGAGTCGTGGTCGCCGAAGGCGACGAACTGCCAGTGGACGCCGGGGGCCGTGGCCGCGGCGTCGGCCAGCGCCTGCCGGGCGGGCTGGCGGTTGTCCGGGGCGCCGTCGGTCTGGAAGACGACCAGGGCCGGGCCCTCGCCGCCGTCCTTGCCGTACTGCGCGAGGACGGCCTCCACGGCCGCGTGGTAGCTGGTGCGGCCCATCCGGCCGAGCTCGGCGTGGCGGCCCTCGACCCAGGAGCCGTAGTGGGTGTCGAGGGTCAGCTCGGCCGTGCCGTCCACCTCCGTGGAGAAGAACACGGTGTGCACGGTCGCCTCCTCGTCGAGGTGCGCGGCGAGGGCGAGCGCGTGGTCGGCGAGGTGCTGGGCGCTGCCGTCCTTGTAGAACGGCCGCATCGAACCGGAGCGGTCCAGGACGAGGTAGACCTTGGCGCGGGCGCCGGCCTTCCCCTTGGCGCGGAGCACCGGGCCGGCGGCCTTGTACGCCGCGGACACCCCGGCGGCCCGCCGCCGCACGACGGCGGCGCTGTACGCGGGCCGGGCGACTGCGTCGGGCTCGGCGGGTACGTCGGCCTGCGGCGCGGCGGCTGCGACGGGCTCGGCCGGAGCCTGCGGCTCCGCGGCCTCCGGGGCGTCGTCCTGCGCCTGTGGCGCGACTGCTTCGGCCTCGGCCGGGGCCTGCACCTCGGCGGGGGCCGCGTCCTGCGGGGCGACGGTGTCCGCTGCCGTGACGACTGCGTCGTCCTGCGCCTGCGGCTCGGCGGCCGCTTCGGGCTCGGCCGGAGCCTGCGGCTCCTGGGCCTGAGGGGCCTCGTCCTGCGCCTGCGGCGCCACTGCGTCGGCCTCGGCCTGAACCACGGCGGCCGGAGCGTCGGGCTGCGGGGCAGCCCCCGTGACGACTGCGTCGTCCTGCGCCTGCGGCGCGACTGTGTCGGCCTCGGCCTGCGCCGGGTTCTCCGGCTCGGCGGAGGCAGCAGGGGTCTCGGCCGGGGCGGGGGGCTCGGCCTCAGGGGCTTCGGCCTGCGCCGGGGATTCCGGCTCGGCGGCGGTGGCATCGGCCTGCGGCGCCTCGGCCTCGGCTTCGGCCTGCGGGGCCTTCGCTTCGGCTTCGGGCTGCTCGGCGGGAGGGGTGTGCGTATCGGCGGGACCCGTGGCAGCGGCGGCCGGAGCCGCCGGGGGCGGGGTCGGCAGAGGGCGGCGGGCCTCCGGGACCGTGGGGTCCGAGGACTGTGCCGGCGCCGCCAGGACCGCAGCCGCATCGCGGTCCCGGGGAGGGGACTGCGGCGGCACGGTCGGGTTGTCGAACGACGCCGCCACGAGATCGGCGGCCGCATCCATAGGGGTGCGTTCCGTCTGATTCGGGACAGCCGCCGAAGGGGAGTCAGGAGTCTCCGGAACCGGTTCCGCAGACCGTCCGAACACCTTGCGCAACAAGCTCCGAATACCCATGGGCCAGGCCTTTCGCATGAGTGCGTGCGTCATATGTCCGTGCTGCGCGGTTGATCCCTGCCCAGAGTGGACACGTAAGGTTATCGGCCGCCCGGCTGGATCTTCGGCAGGGGCGCCTTTCGTGGCGTCCGGCTCCCAAAGGCACCCACATCGCTCCTGAACTGCCGCTCCGACGTGCCGGGTTCACCGACCGTTCATCCCCGCGCCGCCGCTTCGGCGCAACCCGGGCCTACCGTCGCGGCTGGATTCGTTCCGACACGTTGTCGGCGCCCACGCAGCCTCGGAGGACACTCGTGCGCAAGCTTCTGCCGTTCATCGGCAACCCGCATGGGAGCGGCCGGTCCGCTCTCACCTGTCGTTACCGCTGTGGTGACGCCTGCTTCCACGAGGTGCCGAACACGAGCGACAACGAGTACGCGGGCGACGTCATAGCCCGCGCCTACTCCCGCCGCTCGATGCTGCGCTCCGCCGCCGTCGTGACGGTCGCCACCGCCGCCGGCTCCGCCGTGGCGCTCAGCGCCCCGGGGCAGACCGCCAACGCCGCCCCCGCCGAAGGCGCCACGGCCGCCGGTGCGGGCAAGGGCGGCGAGGCCGCCCGCGGCCTGCGCTTCAAGCCCGTCGCGCCGAACACCGACGACAAGGTCACCATCCCCGAGGGCCACGAGCAGAACGTCGTGATCCGCTGGGGCGACCCGATCGTCAAGGGCGCCCCGGGCTTCAACGCCGACAAGCAGACGGCCGCGGCGCAGGCAGGCCAGTTCGGCTACAACAACGACTTCCTCAGCCTCCTGCCGCTCGGCGGGGACTACGAGCGCCAGCAGCTGCTCGTGGCCAACCACGAGTACACGGACGAAGTCCTGATGTTCAAGGGCTACGACCCGGCCAACCCGACCCGCGAGCAGGTCGAGATCGCCTGGGCCGCGCACGGCCTGTCCGTGGTCGTCGTGCAGGAGGACCACCGCAGCGGCAAGCTGACCGCGGTCACGCGCCACCAGCTCAACCGCCGCCTCACCGCCACCAGCGAGTTCCGGATGACCGGTCCGGCCGCCGGCGGGGCCCTGCTGCGGACCTCCGTCGACCCCACCGGCACCAAGGTGCTCGGCACCCTCAACAACTGCGCGGGCGGCACCACCCCGTGGGGCACCACCCTGCACGGCGAGGAGAACTTCAACCAGTACTTCGGCAACGCCGGCCAGGTCACCGATCCCACCGCCGCGGCCCGCCTGAAGCGCTACGGCGTGACCACCGGCGCGACCGAGCGCAAGTGGGAGCGCTTCGACAAGCGCTTCGACGTCGCCCAGGAGCCCAACGAGTCGCACCGCTTCGGCTGGGTCGTCGAGCTTGACCCGTACGACCCGCACTCCGTGCCGCGCAAGCGCACCGCGCTGGGCCGCTTCAAGCACGAGGCCGCGCAGCCCCGGCTGACCGAGGACGGCCGTCCGGTCGTCTACATGGGCGACGACGAGCGCTTCGACTACTTCTACAAGTTCGTCTCCTCGAAGCAGATGAAGAAGGGCAATTCGCGCGCCGCGAAGGAACACAACCTCACGCTGCTCGACGAGGGCACCCTCTACGTCGCCAAGCTCACCGGCGACTCCCCGGCCGCCGAGCTCGACGGCACCGGCAAGCTGCCCTCCGACGGCGAGTTCGACGGCTCCGGCGTCTGGATCAAGCTCGCCACCGGCAACGTCTCGCACGTCGAGGGCATGACCGCCGAGGAGGTGTACGTCTTCACGCGGCAGGCCGCCGACAAGGTGGGCGCCACCAAGATGGACCGCCCCGAGGACGTCGAGCCCTCCCCGCGCACCGGCCGCGTCTACGTCGCGCTGACGAACAACACCGACCGTGGCAAGCCCGGCAAGGAGGGCGCCACCGAGGCGAACCCGCGCAATCTGAACAAGCACGGGCAGATCCTGGAGCTCGCCGAGAACTTCGACGACCCGGCCGGCGACGGCTTCGCCTGGCGGCTGTTCCTGGTCGCCGGCGACCCGAACGACCCGGCGACGTACTTCGCGGGCTTCCCCAAGGACAAGGTCAGCCCGATCTCCTGCCCGGACAACGTGGCCTTCGACCCGCACGGCAACCTGTGGATCTCCACCGACGGCAACCAGCTCGGCTCCCACGACGGCCTGTTCGGCGTCGCGACCGCGGGCGAGCGCCGCGGTGAGCTGAAGCAGTTCCTCACCGTGCCGCGCGGCGCCGAGACCTGCGGTCCGCTGATCCAGGACAAGCGCGTCCTGGTGGCCGTGCAGCACCCGGGCGAGATCGACGGCGCGTCCGTCGAGAAGCCGCAGTCGGTGTGGCCCGACGGCCCCGGCAGGATCGTCCGCCCGGCCGTCGTCTCGGTCTGGCGCAAGGACGGCAAGAACATCGGCGTCTGACGGGCCCGGCGGGCCGCCGCGACCGCGGCGGCCCGCCCGCGGTCAACTTCCCTCCGGCAGCCGCCCGACGGGCAGCCGGAGGGTCGTCAGCGCGCCCCCCTCAGGGGCGTTGGAGAAGCTGAGCCGGATCTCCAGGACCGCCGCCTGTCCCGCCGCGATCGTCAGGCCCAGCCCGTGGCCGCGGCCGCGCCCCGGGTCCCCGGTGCGGAACGGCTGCGGGCCGTGCTCGATCAACTCGGGCGGGTAGCCCGGCCCGTGGTCGCGGACGGTGACCACCGGCCCCTCCACCGTGACCTCCACCGGTGGGAGCCCGTGCTTGTGTGCGTTGACCAGCAGGTTCGCCAGGATCCGGTCGAGGCGTCGGCGGTCCGTGAGCACCATGGTGTCGCGGACCACCCGTACCGTCGCGGTGGTTCCGGCCGCTTCGACGGCCCGCTCCACGGCCCGGCCGAGCTCCACCATGGCGAGGTCGGCCCGCTCGACGCCCGAGTCGAGCCGGGAGATCTCCAGGAGGTCCTCGGTCAGCAGGTGCATGGCCTTCAGCCGGTTGTTGATCATCTCCTTGGGGCGGCCCTCGGGCAGCAGCGCCGCCGCGGCCAGGGAGCCCGTGAGCGGGGTGCGCAGCTCGTGCGCCACGTCGGCCGTGAACCGCTTCTCCGCCTCCAGGCGCTCCTGGAGCGAGGCCGCCATGGTGTCCAGGGCCCGCGCCACGTCCCGTACCTCGTCCCGGGAGCGGCCCGGCCCCTCGGCGTCCCCGGCGGGGAAGCCGACCCGGGCGTCGAGGTCGCCGGCGCTGATCCGGCGGGCGACGGCGGCGGTGGTCGCGAGCCGACGGCTGATCCGGTCGGCGAGGAAGAGCCCGGCGAGGGCCACCGCTCCGGCGGCGAGTCCGGCCGAGGCGAGGATCGCCGTGTCGATGTCCCGCAGCCGGTCACGGGTGCTGCCGAAGGGGATCCAGACCGCCAGGGCCTTGCCGTCGGCCGGGCCCGCCGCCCACATGACCGGTTTGCCGTCCTGCTCGCCGACCATGCTGCCGGTCTGCCCGCGGCCGACGAGGGCGCGCAGGGCGCCGGGCAGGCCGGGTGGGTCGACGGAGGAGTTCACGTCGCCGTGCGCGGTGCCGTACTCGTAGTGGCCGAGGGCGTGGTCCAGTTCCGCGTCGGCGGCCTTGCGGACCTCGCCGACGATCTGCCGGGCGACCACGTTGTGCACCAGGATGCCCAGCACGGCGGCGACGGCGCAGCACACGGCCGTGGTGGTCAGGGCGATCTTCCAGCGCAGGCTGCTCAGCGCGTGCATCGGGTGCCGTTCCCGCTCGACGGGGCCGCGGTGCTGTTCGGGCATTCGTCGAGGGTGAGCTGGGCCAGGTTCATGATCCGGGCCTTCGGGTCCCACACGTAGTCGGAGACGGCGACGTACTCGGGGTTGGTGGTCGGTTCCCGGACGGCCAGGTGCTCGGCGGCCACCTCCACGCCCTCCAGGACCGCGCGCCGGGACAGGATCCGGGCGATGCGCCCGTCGTCCTGGACGGTGTAGACGCGCAGTTCGCTGAGCCGGCCGTCGAGGTCGACGGCGGTGATGAGCTCGTCGCGGCCGTTGCCGGTGAGGTCGTGCAGGACCGGGGGGCGCACCGGGCAGTCGGGGCCGCCGCCCGCTGCCTCCGTGCACAGGGCGACCCGCTGCGGGGCCCGGGGGTCGACGAGCCGCCCGGTGCCGCCGTCCTGGGCGGCGGCGGAGGTGACGTCGGCGCGCACGACGTCGACGGGGTTCACCTCGCCCATGCTCAGCTGCGGCACCTTGGGCAGGCCGGGGACCACGGCGGCCGTGCCCGGTTCCTGGTCCGGGGCGGGCGGGGACGGGCGGATGTGCTCCCACAGGGTCCGCGGGGCGTGCACGGTGCCGCGGTCGCCCTCGCTCTGGAGCCCTTCCACGTCGGCGCACCCCGTCGCCGCCAGGAGGACGGCGAGGGCGGTGACGGCCCGGGCGCGGTGCATGCTCCGATGCTCTCCCCTCCGGCCCGGCCCGGCCCGGGCGGCGGCCCATTCGGGGGACCGGCGGGCGGCGGGGCGGGCCGGCCGGGTCAGGTCTCCTCGGGCCGGGTCATGCAGCGGGCCGCCGCGACCTCCTGCCGTACGGGCGCGAGCACACTTGCCGCGTCTCCCTCCGGCTCCCCCTCGACCCGCACGGGGACGGTGCTGCTGCGCACCCGGCCGGCCAGTTCGTGCAGCTGCCGGGCGAGGGACTCGACCTCGTCGGCGGCGGGCGGCGCCGCGCCGTGGTTGACCTTGACCCGGGCCGCCGTGGTGGCGTCCACGATGCGCTCCACGGCGACGACCAGCGGCCACCAGGCGGCTGCCCGGGTGCCGGTGGGCGGCGGTTCGGTCAGGGCCCGCTGGAACTCGCTGCGCACACCGGACAGGTCGCGGTAGATGCGCCGCCGGGCCTGGAGGCGGGCGGTCCGGGCGGCGGCGTGCGCGGCCTCGTCCACGACGGGGGCGAAGGCACGCTCCAGGTAGCGGGCGGTGTCGTCCACGGTGTCGGCGAGCCGGTCCCCGATGCGGGTGTGCCAGCTCTCGGGCCAGAGAAGGTAGCCGGCGACGAGGGTGATGGCGCAGCCGATGAGGCTGTCGATCAGCCGGGGGCGGATCAGGTCGAAGCCCTGGTGGTTGAGGAGGTCCGAGAGCAGCAGGATCACCGGGGTGATCGCTGCGGTCTGGAAGGCGTACCCCTTGGCGGAGAACACCGGGATGAGCGCGCCGAGCACCATGATCACCGGTACGTCCCACCAGCCGCGGGGCACCTCGGCGAGCACGGCGGCCGCGACGACCAGGCCGAGCGCGGTGCCGACGGCGCGCAGCACGGCCCGGGAGAACACCGAGCCGAAGTCGGGCTTGAGGACGAAGGTGACGGTGAGCGCGATCCAGTAGGAGCGTTCGAGCTCGACGACCGATACGAGGGCCTGCGCGAGTCCGATGCACAGCGCGAGCCGCAGCCCGTACCGCCAGGAGGCCTCGGACAGCACCATGCCGCGCACGGCCCGCCGGGTCCGCACGCGCAGGGCGGCGGGCCGGCCGAGGCGGTCGTCGACGTTGTACGGGTCCGGTGCGGCGAGCGGAACGATCCTGGCGGCGTGGCGCAGGGCGGCGTCGACGGCCCGTTCGGCGGGGGTGTGCGGGGGCGGCAGGTCCAGCTCGGGGGCGGTGGTGCGGCCGTCCTCGACGGCGGCGGCCAGCTCCCGGACGGCGGCCGGGACGGCGGGTGGCAGCGGCCGGCCGCGCAGGTGGGCGGCGGGTGCGGCCTCGACGAGCGGGATCACCACGTTGAGCTGGGACAGCATCCGCACCAGGGAGGGGCTGCGGCCGTGCACGCGGGCCCGGCGGCCCAGGATCAGGTCGTAGGCCTGGTTCAGGGCCTGGGTGACCTGCCGGCGGCGTTCGTCGTAGACGTCGGCGGGGCCCCCGGCGGCCTCGTAGGCGGCGGCGAGGGCCCGGTAGGTGGCGGCGACGGCGGCGCGTTCGGGCTGCCGGCCGCGCAGGGGCCAGGCCAGCAGTGACAGGGCGAGGACGAACAGACCGCCCGCGCTCAGCAGCAGCGGTGCCGTCCACCAGGGCTGCGGCATGGGGAGTCCGGCGCCGACGACGGCGTTGAGCAGGAGCAGCAGTCCGGACACGGAGGCGACCGTGCCGATGGAGGAGATCATCCCGGAGACGAGGGCGATGAGGGTGAGGACGCCGACGGCCAGCCAGCCGTGGCCGTAGACCAGGGTGCCGAGGGCCACCCCGACCGCGCCGAAGAACTGCGGGACGGCGATGTTGAGGACGCGCATCCGGTAGGCGTCGGCGGTGTCGCCGATGACCCCGGACAGGGCGCCCATGGAGGCGAGGGCGCCGTACTCGGGCTCGTCCAGGGCGAAGCCGACGGCGAGCGGCACGGCCAGTGCGACGGCCGCGCGTCCCGCGGCGGCCCAGGGGACCGGTGCGGTGGTCGGCTTCAGTCCCTGCAACAGCCAGGCGGGCGGCGCCAGCGGGTGGTGCCGGGCTCGCCGCGACGCCGGGTGTTCGGTGCGTTCGGTGCTCATTCCCGCTTCCGTGCGGCCGCTCGCGTATCGGTTCTTCTGGGCTCTTCTGCGTCGTTCTGCGCGTGTTCGTACGGTCCGAGCTTATGGGGTGCCGCTTCCCGGGGTGCGGCGCACCCGCCCCGTCACCCACGCGGCCAGGGCGACGGCGAGCCCGGCCACCAGCACCACCCAGGCGGTGGTGCGCAGGAACGCGGTGAGGGCGTCGTAGACGGCGCCGGCCGCGGCCCGGTCGATGTCGGGGGGCAGGTCGTCCAGGGTCAGCCTGCGGCAGACCGCCACGGTGATCCACAACAGGGCGGCCCCGACGGCGAGTCCGAGCCCCGTGGCCAGGACCGCGCGCCGCCGGTGGACGGCGGTCGCGATGGCCGCCACGGCCAGCAGCAGGGCCAGTGCGGGGAGCCAGGCGCCGGCGATCTGGAGCATGCGGAAGCCTTTCCGGAGGGCGCCGAGGTTGTCGTACTCCATGACCTCCACGGACACCCGGGTCACCGGGATGCGGTCCGCGAAGGGCACCTCGTCGGCGACGAGCTCGCTCTTGATGCTGGCCACGACGGGGGCCAGGTCGACGGTGACGGCGTTGCCGTGGCCGGTGGTGAGGGCGTCGAGGAAGGCGGCGTGGGCGGCCCGGTTGGCGGCCTCCCAGGCGGTCCGGTAGGCGGGGGTGCCGGCGAAGGAGTGCAGGGCCTCGCCGAGCAGGGCGTCCACGCCGGGCTGGAAGGGGCCCGCGTCGATCTGGCCGGCGAGGGCGCGGGTGGTCTGGGTGACGACGACCTGCTGGACGGCCGGGTCGTCGGCGAGGGGGGCCATGGCCGCCGTGTAGCGGTCGGCGTCTCCCAGCTCGCGGTCGGCCCAGTACGCGACGGCGCTCGCGGGCACGAGCAGGGTCACGAGCACGATGAGTACCGCCGACAGGAAGGTGCGCACGTCACCAGGGGAAGCGGGCGGGGGCGCGGGCGCGAGCGGTGTTGCTGCGGGCGGGTGGGTGACGCGTCCGAAGGGGGGAGCCGGGACGGTGCCTGGACGGAGGCCGTGCGGAGGGCGCGCGCCGGCCCGTGCCGTCCCGAATTCCCTTGCCTTCCATAATCTGGATATCTAATATCCAGATTATGAGGATGAGCGAGGGCGTCGAGTGGGCGCTGCACAGCTGCGTCAACCTGGCCTGGAGCGGGCCGGACCGGGCCGTCTCCGCGGCACGGCTCGCCGCCTGGCACGACCTGCCCGCGGCGTACCTCAACAAGCAGCTCCAGGCCCTGGCCCGGGCGGGCATCCTCACCTCCAGCCCCGGCCCGCGCGGGGGCTTCCGGCTGGCCCGCCCGCTCGCTGCCATCTCGCTCATGGACGTGGTCGCCGCCGTCGAGGGGCCCGAAGAGGCCTTCCGGTGCACGGAGATCCGCCGGCAGGGACCCGGCGCGGGCGACCGGGAGACGGACGCCGCGGGCGCCGGCGCGGCGGACTGCGCCATCGCCCACGCCATGACCCGGGCGGAGCTGGCCTGGCGCCGGGCGCTGGCGGAGCAGGACCTCGACGGGATCAGGCAGCAGGCCGAACGGCAGGCCCCCGGGGCCCCGGACCGGCTGCGCGCCTGGCTCGCCGCGCAGTAGCGCACGGACGCACACGACACCGCACGGACACGGAAACAGGGAGCTCGGCATGACGCGCAGCATCATCAACCCGGCAGGTCTCCACACCCCGACCGACTACGGCTACAGCCACGTCGTCTCCGCCCCCGGCGAGCAGGTCTTCATAGCCGGGCAGTACGGCTCCGACGAGAGCGGCCACGTCGTCTCGGAGGAGTTCGCGGACCAGGTCGCGCAGGCCTTCGCCAACCTCCGCACCGCCCTCGGCGCGGCCGGCCTCTCCCCCGCCGACGTGGTCCGCATCGGCACCTACGTCGTGGACCACGACCAGGCGAGGCTGGAGGTGCTCCTGAAGCACCTGCACGCCACCTGGGGCACCGAACTCCCGGCGCAGACCCTGATCGGGGTGGCCGCGCTCGCCCTGCCCGGAATGCTCTTCGAGATCGACGCCGTGGCGGTCCGCGCCCCCGGCCACGGCTGATCCACTTGCCGCCCGGGGGCGGCGGGTGTGCCCTGGATGATGGGAGAGAGGAGCCCGCCATGGCACATGCGGCACCCGCTGCCCCCGGGCGGCACCGGCAGTCGGCGGACATGACCCACCTGAGCAAGGGCGCCTACGTCAGGCCACTGCTCCTCGGGCTGGTCTACGGGGTCTGGGCCGCCTTCCTCGAACGCCAGATGGGCCCGGTCGACGCGGCCAACGTCTTCTACGGCATCCTGTGCGGCCTGGTCTTCGCCGGGATCATGTTCGCCCTGGCCCGGATCGGCCCGCGGATGATGCGCGAGGTCCACGCCGCGGCCTACGGAGCCTTCGGCGGCATCGCCGTCGGCTACCTGCACAGCCTGACGAACGAGTCCGTCCTCAGGTCCGTCGTGATCGGTCTGGCGGTGGCCGTGGGCGTCGGCGCCGTCGCCTTCTACCGCTACTACACCCACGAGGAGTGAGCGGCCGACGGAAACCGGCCCGGCGCCGTGGAGGCCCGCCCCGCGAGGGGCGGGCCTCCGGCCGTCAGGCCGCCGAGTCCGCGGAGGTGCGGGCGGCCGCGGACCGGGCGCGGACCGGCTGCGCCGCGGCCGCGCCGTGCTGGGGTTCGCCGTCGTCCTCTGCGGACGCATCGGGGATCTTGGCCGTGGCGGCGGGCTCGGGCTGGCGGACGGGCGGGGCGAAGCGGGCGGCCTCGGCGCGGAGCATGGCGTTCAGTGCGGCGTACGGGTCGATGGGCATGACGGAACCTCACGGGTGCTCAAGGGGGTGTGGGGGCTGCGCGGGAGGGACCGGCCCCCGTTCTCCGGGCCGGGTCCCGGGGCCGCTCAGCAGCGCAGGACCACACTCCGTACCGCCCGCGGGGACGCCGCCGGGGCGCCCGCCTCCGCGGGACGCCCGTGCCGCGGGCCGTCCTCGTGCACCGTGCGGCACGCCGCGCGCGGGACACGTCGTACGGAGGCCGTCGCGCGGGCCGCCCGTACGGCCGCCCGGGCCTCGGGGTCGGTCGCCGGGTCGGCCGGTCCTTCGGCGGGCTCCGCCGGTTCGGCGGGCGCGGTCGGCGCGGCCGGTCCCTGCGGCACCGCGGGAGAGACGGGGGCGGGCCGGTGCTCGGCGGCGGCGGCGCCGGCCGGACCGGCGCCGAACACGCACAGCAGCACGACGCAGGCCGCGGTGAGCGCCCTGGTCAGTGCCGTGCGTGCGGATCGCCTCCAGGTCATGCGGGGGGTGTGCCCCGCCGTGCCGCGCGACTCTCCGGCGGACCGCGAGAAGCCCCCGACCGGCGGACGAAGACACCCCCGACGGCTGACAGCCCGTCACGGCGTCCGGGGGACGCCCGCCCGGCCGCGTCAGCCGGTCACGCGGTGCCCGGTCAGCCGGGCCAGTACGGCGCTCTCCCCGCCGATCAGCCGCAGGTGGGCCCGTCCGGCGGACTCCTCGTGGGCCGCCGCCGGCCCGGGGGCCACCCGTACGACCGTGAACACGGCCGTCCGGTGGTCCGCGCGGGGGACCTCGATCGTCCGGCCCCGCCGCAGCGCGCCGAGCGGAAGGCCGTCCCCGGTGAGCACCGCCGTCCCCGCCGCGCCCGGTGCGGGGCCGGAGGAGTCCCACGACACCTCCTCGTCCGCGCCGCCCAGGGGTACGTCGACCCCGAGGCTGGGGATGCGCAGCCGCAGCGGCCGCGCGGACCGCAGCGGCCCGCTGACCGTCCGCAGCGGGCCCGCGGCACCGCGCGGCGAACGGGCGGCCCGGGCCCGCTCCTGCTCGCCCAGCTCCAGCTCCCGGACCAGCCGGCGGTGCCCCGACAGGCCCAGGGCCCGGGAGGGGAGCGCGTCGTCGGTGGTCGCGGCGGCGGGCCCGGCCCCTTCCGTCCGCTGCAACGCCACGACGGTGGTGGCCAGCAGAGCCACCGTCAGCGAGGCGACGACCCACGGGGCGCGGGGCATGGGATTCCCTCCTGTCCGGCCCGGGCGGCCGGTTCATGTGAGCAGTGGACACCTCCTCTGCCCATCGGCATCCCGTGAAACACGGGGGAGGGCCCCCGGGACACGGGGGACGTGCTCGCACGATCGGGGCGTCTTCCCAGCTCGCGGCGGGTCCGCGGGGCGCCGCTCAGCGGCCGCCCCGATACGCCCGAACGGGTGAGGCGGGCGGGCTCACATGACGACGGCGGCCGTGCCCGCCCCCATCAGGACGGCGGCGAGGTGTACGGCCGGGTGGCCGTAGTCGCCGTACCAGAGGTGGCGGGCCAGCCCGCCCAGGGCGGCGAGGGCGGCGATGACGCCGATCTGGCCGAACAGGGTGACGGCGCAGCAGGGGGCCAGGAGCAGCAGGAACGAGTTCAGCCAGAACGGGGCGGCACCCGTCCAGCCCCGCCATTCCCTGATCGCCGTCGCCATGGACTACCGGCCCCCTCTGTCTCAACTGGTGGGCTGCACAGCCTCCTTGGGTGCGGGATGGGGCACAAGGGCCCGTTCGGCTAGAAAACCGAAGACCAGGCCGAAAGTCGCCCACAGGACGGTCTGGACGGCCAGGGACGCGAGGCGGAACTCCCAGAGCAGCGAGGCCGGGAAGCCCGCCGGGACCTCGTCGATGCCGGGCAGCAGGGCGGACGCGACGGTGAGGGCGGCGACGAAGGCGGCACCGGCGGCGGCCGACGCGCTCCCGTTGCCGACCGCGGCGGGTGCGGCCGTCGTGGGCGCGGCGGCTCCAGAGGGAACACGCGTCCCGGTCAGTGGTGCTCGCGACGACGGTGGCGGGTCTGACTCGCCTCCCCCGCGGGGGAGGTCTCACAGTGGCGCGACCGTGCCGGAGTTGCACCGGGCTTCCGTCGTGCCGTCGTCATGCAGTTGTCTCGCCGTGACCGTACCGCGCTTACGCTCCCCTCATGCAGACCCCGTTGGTACGTGTCCACCTCGTCCGGCCCCCACTGGACGCAGCCGCCCGCCAGGGCCGATTCGGCCCCGTGAGGCCCTGCCCGGACCACGACGGGCTGCGCGGCCCGGACCACGGCGCGTGGACGGGGCGGACCCTGGAGGAGGTGGCGGCGCAGGACCCGGAGGGGCTGCACGCCTGGCTGACCGATCCCGCCCACGTCCCGCCGGGCGGGGAGTCGGTGGCGGCGCTGATCGACCGGGTCGGGGCGGAGCTGGCCGGGCTGCCCGCCGGCACCCACCGGCTCGTGGTCGAGCAGGCCGTCGTACGGGCCGCGGTGGTGCACGCCCTGGAGCTTCCGGCGGCCGCGTTCTGGCGGCTCGACGTGCGCCCCGGGTCGGTGACCACCCTCACCGGGCGCTCCGGCCGCTGGAACCTGCTGGTGGGCCGCCCCGAGGAGGAGCCCACGACCTAGGGGCGCGGCCGCCGGGCCCGGACCCCGCGACGAGGTCCGGGCCCGGCGCACGTCCGGCGCCCTCGGGTCAGGCCGTGATCCAGTCGGACGTCGCGATCACCGGCTGCACGCCGTCCCGGTGGACGGTGCCCTCGATCAGGCCGTACATGCGGTCCGCGGCGAAGTAGACCTCGTTGTCGTTCTTGAGGCCGAAGGGCTCCAGGTCGACGAGGAAATGGTGCTTGTTGGGGAGGTTGAGGCGCACCTCGTTGACCCGGGGGCAGTGGTCGAGCACGCGCTCGGCCATCTGGTTCAGGGTCTGCTGCAGCGAGTAGGAGTACGTCTCGGCGAAGGCCTCCAGCATGTGCTTGCGGACCTTCTTGTACGACTGGTCCCAGTCGTGTGAGCTATCGTCCGCAGCGAGCGCGGAGTGCGCCCAGCGCGCCGTGACCTTGGTCGCCAGGATGCGGTCGTACGCCTCCTTGAGCGTCGTGTACGTGTCCTTGATGTACCCGTGGAACTCGGAGTTGGTCGAGTTCATCACCGTCAGGTCCTTCAGGCCCGAGACGACCTGGAGCCCGGTGGTCTCGCTGTAGGTGATCTGCGCGGTGCGCACCTCCTGGCCCTTGCGGACGAAGGAGTGCTGCTCCTTGCGGGTCGGGACGGGGATCCGCTCCCAGGCGAACTCCTCGATGCGGATCTGCGCCTCGCGGATGGGCGCCTGCGAGGAGACGAAGTGCTTGGCGAGGAGGATGCCGAAGGCCTCCGGCGACTCGATGCCGTGCTCCTTGCCGAAGGCGTAGACCGTGTTCTTGGTGGTGTCGGTCGGCAGGCAGTTGGCGTTGTCGCCGGTCAGGTGGACGTCGCGGAACTCACCGCGGAGCGCGACCGAGACGTTGAGGTCGCGGATCTCGTGCCAGGAGCCGTCGCTGCCCTTGCGGGTCACCTTCACGATGCGGTTCTCGGCCTTGCCGTACTGGTTCTGCGCCAGGACGTGCTTGCTCATGCTGTCTTCCTTCGGGTACTCGGGAACACGGAGTCCGGTCGTCTGGATCCCGTACGCCCGGCGTCCAGCGGTCCGCTCCGTCGAGTGGAGCCCGCCCCCCGCCGTTCGACCCCGAAGGGCCGCCCCGGGACTGACGTGCATCCCGGTCCGTAGGTGCTTGGCCTGATCGGTGCCACGGCCTGCACGGATTGCAGCACGCGCACGCCGGGTTGACCACGGCACCGATCATCCGAACACCGGCACCCACGTCTTGGGCGACCCCACAGATCAGCAGGTCAGACGGTGTGTGCGTCCGCCACCGTCAGGGCCTCGTCGAGGATCGCGAGACCCTTGGCCACGTCCTGCGCCGCGATGTTGCAGGGCGGCGCGACGTGGATCCGGTTGCCCGCGAGGAGCGGCCACAGCCCGCCCTTGCGGCACGCCGAGCCGAACTCCGCCATCGGGGCGTTGTCGGCGCCGGAGGCGTTGTACGGGACCAGCGGCTCGCGGGTCCGCCGGTCCCGCACGAGCTCCAGGGCCCAGAACGTGCCGAGGCCGCGGACCTCGCCGACGGAGGGGTGCCGCTCGGCGAGCGCGCGCAGCCCGGGGCCGAGGAGCTCGGTGCCGGTGCGGGCCGACTGCTCGACGACGCCCTCCTCCTCCATCACGTTGATCGTGGCGACGGCGGCGGCGCAGGCCAGCACGTGCCCGGAGTACGTCAGACCGCCGGGGTAGGGCCGGCGGGCGAAGGTCGCCGCGATGGCGGCGGAGATGGCGACACCGCCGAGCGGCACGTAGCCGCTGGTCACGCCCTTGGCGAAGCAGAGCAGGTCGGGGGTGACGTCCCAGTGCTCGGCCGCGAACCACCTGCCGGTGCGGCCGAAGCCGACCATCACCTCGTCGAAGATCAGGACGATGCCGTGGCGGTCGCAGATCTCCCGGACGCCGGGCAGGTAGCCGTCCGGGTGCACGAGCACGCCGGGGGCCCCGCCCACGGTCTCCAGGATGACCGCCGCGATGGACTGCGGGCCCTCGAAGACGATGGTGTCCTCGAGGTGGCGCAGCGCCCGCTCGCACTCCTCGGCCTCGTTCGCCGCGTAGAAGGGCGACCGGTAGGCGAACGGGCCCCAGAAGTGGACGACGCCGGCGGTCGCGGAGTCGTTGCCGAAGCGGCGGGCGTCACCGGTCAGGTTGATCGCGGTGGAGGTGGCGCCGTGGTACGAGCGGTAGGCGGACAGGACCTTCGGGCGGCCGGTGTGCAGCCGCGCCATGCGGACCGCGTTCTCCACGGCCTCGGCGCCGGCGTTGGTGAAGAAGATCTTGTCGAGGTCACCGGGGGTGCGCTCGGCGATCAGCCGGGCGGCCTCGGACCGCACGTCGACGGCGAAGCCGGGCGCGACGGTGTTCAGCCGGGCAGCCTGCTCCTGGACGGCCGCGGTGACCTTGGGGTGCTGGTAGCCGATGTTGGTGTAGACGAGGGCGCTGGAGAAGTCGAGGTAGCGGTTGCCCTGGTAGTCCCAGAAGTACGATCCCTCGGCGCCGGCCACGGCGAGCGGGTCGATGAGCTCCTGCGCCGACCAGGAGTGGAAGACGTGCTTCCGGTCAGCGTCTTTCACGGCGGCGAGGGCGTCGGCTTCTGCGTTCATGAAACGAGAGTAGTCGTCCGGCATGTGGACACGGCCGGGGTGCGGACGCCCCTGATCCGGACCCGGATCCCCGCCCCCTTCCACCCCGGGTCCGGCCCCGTGCCTCGCCCGGTCAGCCGCCCAGCACGGCCCGCGCGAGCTCCCGTACGGCCTCCGGGCCGTACGCGGCCGCCTCCGGTGTCCCGTCGGCCTCTCGTGTCCCGAGGGCCGCCCGCACCGCGTCCGTCACCCGTGCCGCGTCCTCGTGTGCGTGGTCCGGGCCGCCGCGCACGGCCGTGGCCGCGGCCAGCAGCCCGGCCGCCTCCCGCGGCCGGTCCAGCCGCAGCGCGTGGTCCGCGACCCCGACCAGCACCTGGGCCAGCGTCGGCGCGTGCGCGCAGTCCAGGGCCAGGCCGAGGGCCTCGGCCCGGTGTGCGCGGGCGCTCTCCAGCGCGCCGCCGGCCGCGTCCAGGTGGCCGATCGAGTCCAGCAGCGCCGCGCGGAACACCGGATGCACGGCCACCCCGCGGACCGCCTCCCGGGAGCGCGCCAGTTCCGCCCGGGCGAGGTCCGGCTCGCCGGCCCAGCGCGCCAGGTCCGCCTTGCCGTGCGCCACCATCGCCAGCGCCTCGGGCAGGCCCGACGCCCGCGCGTGCCGCTCGGCCAGCGCCATCGCCGCGGCGCCGGCCTCCGGGTCCCCGGAGCGCAGCAGCAGCTGGGCCCGGCGGACCCACGCGTAGAGCCTGTCCTCGGTGCCACCCAGTTCCCCGACGACGGCGACGGCCTCCTCGTAGTGGCCGACGGCCGCCGCGTGATCGCCGCGCCGGGCCACCAGGTCGGCCAGCAGGATCAGCGCGAAGGAGGTCCCCCAGCGCTCCCCCAGCCCGCGGAACCCGGCCAGGGCCGTCCCGATCGCGGCCTCCGCCCGCTCCGGTGGCCCGCCGGCCCCGAGCAGCGTCTTGGCCCCCTCCAGCAGGGCCTGCGCCCGTACCCACGGGTCCTCGTCGGCGCGCAGCCCGTCCCAGGCGTCCACCGGTGCGGCTCCGCCCCGGCCCGCGCCGCGCAGGATCCGGTCGAGGGGTTCCAGGAAGCGGACCACGGGGTGGCGGCTGCCCGTCCGTGCGGCGAGCGCCACCCCCTCCCGGAGCAGCTCCGCGGTCTGCCGGTCGTCGCCGAGGCCGGCGGTGGCGAACAGCACCGCCAGCGCGCAGGCCACGGCCCGGTCCTCGTCCCCGGGAGGTGTGCCGCCGTCGGGCCCCGGCAGGGCCAGGGCCCGCGCCGCCAGTTCGGCGCCCTCGGCCTTGTGCCCGCTCAGCCACCAGTACCAGCCCGCGGCCGCCACCAGGCCCACGGCCGCCGGCCCGTCGCCCGCGGCGATCGCGCCCCGCAGCGCCGCCGACAGGTTGTCGTGCTCGGCGCCCAGCCGCCCCAGCCAGTCCAGCTGTTCGGCCCGGCGCAGGTACGGGTCGGCCGTCCGGGCCAGTGCGGTGAAGTACGCGGCGTGCGCCCGGCGGACCGCCTCCCGCTCACCGGCCTCGTCGAGCCTCTCCAGACCGTAGGCCCGGATCGTCTCCAGCATCCGGTAGCGCCCGTCCCCGGCCGCCACCAGCAGGGACTTGTCGGCCAGCGACGTGACGAGGTCCAGCACGTCGTACGCCTCGACGGGGCCGCCCGCGCAGACGGCCTCGGCGGCCTCCACGGTGGCGCCGCCGGGGAAGGCGGCCAGCCGGCGCAGCAGTGCGCGTTCGGGCCCGGTCAGCAGCTCCCAGCTCCAGTCGACGACCGCGCGCAGGGTCCGGTGCTGGCGCGGGGCCGAGCGGGCGCCGCTCGTCAGCAGCCGGAAGCGGTCGTCGAGCCGGGCCGCGAGCTGCTCGGCGGTCATCGTGCGCAGCCGGGCCGCGGCCAGTTCGATGGCCAGCGGCATCCCGTCCAGGGCCCGGCAGATCCGGATCACCGCCCCGGCGCTCTCCCCGGTGACGGCGAAGCCGGGGCGGGCCGCCGCGGCGCGGTCGGCGAGCAGGCGCACCGCGGAGTACGACAGGGCCCGCGCGGGGTCGGCGTCGAGCGGCGGCAGGCCGAGGGGGCGGACGGGCCACAGGGCCTCGCCGGTCAGACCTAGCGGTTCCCGGCTGGTCGCGAGGACGCGCAGTCCCGGGCACGCGCCGAGCAGCCGGTCCGCCGTCGCGGCGACGCTGTCGATCAGGTGCTCGCAGTTGTCGAGGACGAGCAGGGCGGTACGGGTGCGCAGCGCGGCGGTGAGGCGGTCCGTCGGGTCCTCCGCGGCTGCTCCGTTCTCGCGCAGGTTCAGGGCGTTCAGGACGGCCGACGCCACGTCGGCGTCTGCGCCGAGCGGCGCCAGTTCCACCAGCCACACGCCGTCGGGGAAGCGTTCCAGCAGGGGTGCGGCGCTCCGGACGGCCAGCCGGGTCTTCCCGGCGCCGCCGGGTCCGGTGAGCGTGGTGAGCCGGAACTCGCCTATGAGGGAGGCGACATGGGCGAGGTCCTCGTCGCGTCCGACAAAACTGGCCAGCTCCGCCCGGAGGTTGGTGGGCGCCGGACTGTCCGGGGCGCGCGGGGCGGGCGGTTGCGCGGGAGGCGCGGAGGGAGCGGAGGGAGCGGGCGGTGCAAGCGGCGCGGAGGCCACCTCCCCGCGCAGTACGGCGGTGTGCAGGTCGGACAGTTCCGGCGAGGGATCGGCCCCGAGCTCCTCGGCGAGGGCCTCGCGCGCGTCCGCGTACGCGGTGAGGGCCTCGGCGGGCCGGCCGGCGGCGACCAGGGCCCGCATCAGGGCGCCGACGAGCCCTTCGCGCAAGGGGTGTTCGGCCACGAGGGAGGCCAGCTCGCCGGCCATCTCCCGGCCGCGCCCCAGTCGCAGGTCGGCCTCGATCCGGTCCTCCAGGGCCGCCATGCGCAGTTCGGTCAGCCGGGTGACCGGCGCCCGGAAGGACGCGGAGCCCGCCACGTCGAGCAGGGCCGGGCCGCGCCACAGCTCCAGCGCATCGCGCAGGGTGCGGGCGGCCGTCGCGGGGTCGCGGTCGAGGGCGGCGCGGCCCGCGGAGGCCAGCCGGGCGAAGCGGACCGCGTCCACCGCGTCCGGGGCGACGTCGAGGCGGTAGCCGGCCGGGTGCGAGGCGACCGCGTCGCCGGGCAGGGCCCGCCGCAGCCGGGAGACCAGTGCCTGGAGCGCGTTGGCGGCGCCCGCGGGCGGGTCCTGCGCCCAGATCCCGTCCACCAGCAGCTCGGAGGCGACGACCCGCCCCGGTTCGAGGGCCAGCAGGATCAGCAGGGTCCGCAGCCGCGCGCCCCCGATCCCGATGCCGCTTCCGTCGTCGGCCCGTACGTCCAGGGCCCCCAGCACCGAGATCTGCATGGCGCCATTGTGCGCGGGCGCCCCGGACGACTGCCACGGGGTTCCCGCCGGGCGGGGCGGTCCCGCCGGCCGTCCCGCAGGGGGTGCGGCCGGCGGGCGGGGCTCATTTGTCGGAGTAGCTGAAGTCCCCGACGGTCCAGGCGTCCACGTCCGCCAGCGCGATCCGGTACATCCCGCCGGTCTCGGGGATGCCCAGGGTGCCCTGGAGGATGCGCGCCACGTGGAAGTGCAGGTGGGAGGGGGGTCCGGTGGGCGGTCTGGTGCCGTGCTCCGGGGAGCTGAACACCTTGGCGAACGGCCCGAGCCGGTCCGAGTCCCGCAGGACCTCGGCCACCCGCTGGCGCCACACGCTCTCGGGGGCGAGCCGGCCGGTGATGACGGCGCCGTGGACGACGACGGTCAGGGACATCTGATTGGTCTGCTCCGACTCGACCGTGGTGGCGAGATCGACGAGCAGGTCGTCAGGGATCGACATGGGCAGGGACTCTAGCAAGCAGGGTCGGGCCCCGGCGGTGGTTGCGCGTACGACGGCCGGGGTTCTTCCCCACCGCGACGCGCGAGGGGCCGGGGCCCGCACGCGTGGGTGCGGGCCCCGGCCCCGTGCCGTGCGCGGACGGCGCCGGGTCGTCGGCGCCGGGCGTCGGGCGGTCGGGCGGTCGGGGCGGTCCGGCCCCGGGCCGTCGACGGTCGGGCTGCGGACCGTCAGGCGGGAACGATGTTCTCGGCCTGCGGGCCCTTGTGGCCCTGCGTCACGTCGAAGGTGACCTTCTGGCCCTCCTGGAGCTCGCGGTAGCCGGAAGTGGCGATGTTGGAGTAGTGGGCGAAGACGTCAGCGCCGCCGCCCTCCTGCTCGATGAAGCCGAAGCCCTTTTCCGCGTTGAACCACTTCACGGTTCCGGATGCCATGCGTGTTCTCCTTTGGGGCAGTGCCCGGGCCGCACTGTGCGGCCCGGTGTCGCCGAGATGATGGCCCGACCGGAAATACACCGGAAATGAAAAGTGCGCCCACCGGCTCATTCGGTGAGAGCACCTGTAAGTTTTCTGGGACCACAACTGCAACGGGCGTCACCGTAGCACAGGGGAAAGCGGCGTTCGTGGAACTCTTTCCGTGCCGATAATGGCCTCTCGGGTAATGGGTATATCCGAGTGGGAAATCATATGAACGGCAGTGTCGGGGTCCGGAAATTCAGCTGCCGATGCGCACCAGCGCCAGGGTGATGTTGTCCGGTCCGCCCGCGTCGATCGCCGCCTTCCACAGCTCGAAGGCGGCCCTGCCGTCGTCGTGGGTCCGCAGCAGGTCCGCGATCACCCCGTCGGGCACCGGATCGGTCAGCCCGTCGCTGCACACCAGGTAGCGGTCGCCCTCGGACAGCGCGAAGGCCTCGACGTGCGGGGTGATCGGGCGGTGGCCGCGGCTGCCGCCCAGGGTCTGGGTGACGGCCGACGTCGTACGGTGCCCGGGCGCCGGCGGCGGGCTGTCGTCCACGCTCAGCTGCCGCAGCCCGTCCCGCGCCGCGTGGAACACCTTGCTGTCGCCGACGTTGAAGGCCAGCAGCGACTGCGCGAGCACGAGGGCCCCCGCGACGGTGGTCCCCATCGTGGCCAGGTCGGGCCGGCCCTCGGCGGCCGAGTAGACGGCGTCGTTGCAGAGGTTCAGCGCGTCGCCCACGGCGTCCGCGCCGTCCAGCGAGGGGCCGAGCGAGGACAGCTGACGCACCACGAGCTCACTGGCCACCTCCCCGGCCGGCTGGCCGCCGAGCCCGTCCGCGACCGCGACCAGCAGCGGCCGGCCGAAGGGGAACACCAGCGTCTGCGGATTCTGGGTCACCGTCCCGCACAGCGTCCACGGCCCCACGGCGAGGCTGTCCTCGTTGTGCGCGCGGACCAGCCCGACGTGGCTCAGCGCGGTCACAGCTATGTACGGCACCTCGACGTACCGCCTCTCCGCAACGGCAGACGCGTCCCCGCCACCATTGTCGCGCCGTCCCGGCATGCGCCGCGCGGCCTGCCGGAGGACGCTGGTCGTGAAGCCGCCCGTCCCCCGACCGGCGGCCCGGCCGAGGGAAGGAAGGCCGCCGATGTTCGCACGGCTGAGCACCTACCAGGGATCCCCGGTCCCCGCCGAGGGGGACCTGAGCACGCACTCGCAGGAGATCGTCCGGCAGGTGCAGGACGTGCCCGGCTTCCGGGGCGTCTACTACCTCGTCGACCGGGCCACGGGAGAGGCCAGGTCACTGACCCTGTGGGAGGACGAGGCGGCCATGCTGGCGAGCGAGGAGGAGGGGACCCGGATCCGCGAGGAGACGGCCCGGCGGGAGGGGCAGAGCATCGTCTCGGTCGAGCGATTCGAGGTCGGCTTCAGCCACCTCGCGCCCTAGCGGGGGCGGGGGGACCGGTACGAGTACGAGGAGCGATGGCCATGGGCAAGCTCGCGATCGACGGGTTGCGCGAACGGGTACGCGGGGCGGTCGTCACGCCCGGGGACGACTCCTACGACGAGGCCCGCTCGGTCCACAACGCCATGATCGACAAGAAGCCGGCCGCCGTCGTGCGCTGCGCCAACGCCGGCGACGTGATGGCCACGGTCGACTTCGCCCGGGAGAACGGACTGGACCTGGCGGTGCGGGGCGGCGGCCACAGCGTGCCCGGCTTCGGCACCTGCGACGACGGCGTGGTGGCCGACCTCTCCGGGATGCGCGGGGTCCGCGTCGACCCCGCGGGCCGGACGGCGCGGGCCGAGGGCGGCGCCACCTGGGGAGACTTCAACGCGGCGACGTACGCCTTCGGCCTGGCCACCACCGGCGGCATCATCTCCACGACCGGCGTCGGCGGGCTCACCCTCGGCGGCGGCATCGGATACCTGTGCCGCGGCCTGGGCCTGAGCTGCGACAACCTGGTCTCGGCCGACGTGGTGACCGCGGACGGCCGGATGGTGGTCGCGAGCGAGGAGGAGAACGCCGACCTCTTCTGGGCGCTGCGCGGAGGCGGGGGCAACTTCGGCGCGGTGACCTCGTTCGAGTTCCGGCTCAGCCCGGTCAAGGACGTCTACGGCGGACCGATGCTCTTCGAGCTGGAGGACGCCGCCACGGTCCTGCGCTCCTTCGCGGAGTACATCGCCGACGCCCCGGAGCAGCTGGGCGGCTTCCCGGCCTTCCAGCTGGCCCCGCCGCTCCCCTTCATCCCCGAGGACCGCCACGGCCAGCCCTTCGCCCTCGTCGTGGGCTGCTGGTCCGGGCCGCTGGAGCAGGGCGAGGAGGCCTTCCGGGCCTTCCACGACTTCGCCCCGGTGGTCGCCGAGCACGTGGGGCCGATGCCGTACCCGGCACTCAACAGCGCCTTCGACGCGCTCGTCCCGCCGGGCCTCCAGCACTACTGGAAGGCCAACTTCGTGACGGAGCTGAGCGACGCCGCGATCGAGGCGCACCTGGTGCACGGACCCCGGCTGCCCGTGGTCAACTCCACGGTGCACATCTACCCGATCAACGGGGCCTGCCACCGGGTCGCACCGGACGCGACGGCCTTCGCCTACCGGGACGCCTCGTTCGCGACGGTCCTCGCCGGGATGTGGCCCGACGCCGCCGACAACGAGGCGAACACCGCCTGGGTCCGCGACTACTACGAGGCGGTCGCCCCGCATTCGGAGGAGGGCGGCTACATCAACTTCATGGCCGAGGACGACCAGAGCCGCATCCGGGCCAACTACAAGGGCAACTACGACCGTCTGGCGCAGGTCAAGCGGACGTACGACCCCGGCAACCTCTTCCACATGAACCAGAACGTCAAGCCCGCCGCCTGACCGGGCGGACCGGAGCCGGCTGCCGTGCGGCAGCCGGCTCCGGCGCGTTCCGGCGCGGGGTCACGGGCCGCGACCATGCGGATGCGGAATGTTCCTGTATCTGCATATTTTGGGTTGTAGTACCGGAAGATCCCGTACGTCTGTTCCTGTCTGAACGAGGAAGGTCCCCATGAAGCGTTTGCCGGTGATCGGTGTGCTCTGCGTCAGTGCGGTGTTCGCCCTCGGCGCCTGCTCCGACGACAGCACGTCCCCCGCCGAGGAGGCCACCGAGGCCGCGGCCGACCTCTGCACCGACCTGAACTCCCTCAAGGCCGACAACGCCAAGCTGAAGGCCCTCAACCCCGCCAACGCGACGAAGGACCAGATCAAGGACGCCGTCGACGCAGTCCAGCAGGACTGGGAGAACGTCAAGGAGAACACCGGCAAGATGAAGGACGCCGAGCGCGAGGCGGTCCAGCAGGCCGCGGAGAACCTGAAGAAGGGTTACGAGGGCCTGCCCGGCGACACCACCGGCAAGGACGCGCTCACCCAGCTCCAGCCGCAGATCCAGCAGCTGGAGGACGCCACGACGACCGCGTCCACCGGGCTCAAGTGCTGACCTGGACCCGGACGCCCCGGCCCATGGACTGACGGACCGCCATCCGGCGCCCGTCGCGGCGGCGCCGCGCGTCCCCTCAGGGGCGCGCGGCCGGCGCGGCGGGCGCCGGCGGCGCGCCGGACACCGCCGGCACCGTCGGGCCGCCGGGCAGCAGTTCGGTCACCACGAACGACACCACGGCGGCCAGGATCACCACCGGGACCATCGCGGAACCGCCGAGCACCACCACCACGAGCACCACCGAGCTCACCGGGAGCCGCATCGCGGCCGCCGCGGTCGCCGCCATGCACGCCGCGAGCGACGGGACGAGTCCGAGGCCCGGCAGCGGGGCGAGGAGCACGCCCGCCATGCCGCCGAGGCACAGCGCGGGGAAGATCGGTCCGCCCCGCATGCTGCCCAGGCAGAGGGCGTAGGCGGCCCCCTTGAAGAGCAGCACGGCGATCAGCGCGCCCACGCCCCAGGCGCCCGGGTCCTTCGTCAGCTCGGCGAGGGTCTCCTGCCCGGAGCCGGCGGCCTCGGCCGGGTTCCGGCCGGTGATCAGCGCGTACAGGGAGATGCAGACGGCCGCCGCCAGGGCGCACTGCACGGTCCGCACGAGCGGCCGCGCGAGGACGTACCGGGCGACGACCCGCGCGCCGTGCATGACGGGGTGCAGGGCGAGGGCCACGGCCGCCCCGATGAGCAGGGCCCAGCCGACGTCGGCGGCGTCCAGATGCGGCACGGGGGCGGAGACCTTCATGGTGAGCTCCCCCGTGTGCAGCCCCGTCCACCGCCCCAGGCCCGTGAACACCAGCGATCCGACGCCGGTGGACAGCAGCGCCGGCAGCATGACCGCGAACAGCTGCGGCCCGCCCACCCCCGCGACCTCGATCAGCAGGACCGCGGCGATCAGGGGGCTGCCGAAGATGACGGCGATGGCCGCTCCGGCGCCGGCCGCGCCGACGAGCGCGGTGCTCTGCGGGGTGGCCGGGATCTGTGCGATGTCCCGCAGCAGCAGGGCCAGTCCGCCGCCCAGGGCGATCAGCGGCGCCTCGGGTCCCAGCACGGCGCCCAGCGGCAGGCTGGCCGCGGCCGCGATGATCACTCCGGGGAGCGCGGCGGAGGAGGCACCCCCGGTCTGCATGCCGCCCGCGGGGATGTGGCCGCCGGCGCCGCGCAGGTGCGTGACGACCAGCCCGACCACGATGCCGCCGACCAGCAGCAGCGGAAGGGGCCACCACCAGGGCGGGACGTCCCACCCGAGGGACTTGGGCAGGTCCGTCCACAGCGAGGTCTCCATCCGGCGGATCAGGACGAGGAACCAGAACGCGGCGAGGGAGACCGGGATGCCGAGGAGGGCGCTCAGGCAGAGCAGTTTGAGGTAGCCGGGGCTGCGGAGCAGCTGCCGCAGGACGTTCGCCTCCTGCGGCTGCTCCTGGCCCGCGGATGCCTCGGGGCCGGGTCGCGACTGCGGCATGGCTCACTTCCTTTCCGCTCCCTCGATGTTCCACCCGGTCGGCCCGCTCCGCCGCCGGGCCGCCGCTCAGGGATCGTCCTCGGGGAGCCGGGAGACCCCCGCCCGCCTGCGCATTCCGACCTTCATGGCGCCGAAGAGAGCCTTGGCGATCACGCCCACCACGACCAGGTCGGCGCCCATCTGCAGGGTGACCAGCACCCGCCCCGTCTCGGAGGTCGCGGCGATGTCGCCGAAGCCGACAGTGGCGAACACGGTCATCGTGAAGTACATGGCGTCGGTGCGGTTCAGCGGCTCGTTGAACGAGGACGGCACGTTGGCGGCGAGCACGTAGTACGTCGAGGAGAACAGGACCAGGAACAGCGGCACGGCCGTGCACAGGGCTTCCAGGGCGCGCAGCCGCGGGTACTCCGCACGGGTGATGGCCCCGGCCTGCCAGAGCGCCAGGAGGCCGAAGGCGACCAGGCCGAGCAGGAGCGTCAGGACGGTCAGCGCGCCGAACCCGTGGTCCAGGGGCGCCCGATAGTACGCCGTCGTGATCAGGGCCACCGCGGCCGCCGAGCGCAGCAGGTGCCCCGCCAGGACGCGTCGGTGGTGCCAGCGGCCGGTGCGTTCCATGTCTTCAGGAGAACGGTCCCGGGCGCATCCGGCGAGCGGAGCTCTGTTCGCGCGGGGGCGTCACCGGCTCGGCATGCGGACTTCCACCGGCGCCTGTATCAATGGATTACCAGGTGCATGATCGGAGTCGAGCATGGACGACTATCCACTCCTCAACCTCTTCTGGACGATGCTGTGGTTCTTCCTGTGGGTCATGTGGTTCTTCCTCCTTTTCAAGATCATCACGGATATCTTCCGTGACCACACCTTGCACGGCTGGGGGAAGGCGGGATGGCTCATCCTCGTTCTGCTGCTGCCGTTCCTCGGCGTGTTCATCTACGTCATCGTGCGCGGCCACAGCATGCACGAACGGGACGCGAAGCAGTACAAGGAGAACCAGGAGGCATTCCGGTCGTACGTCCAGCAGGCGGCCGGTACCGGTGGAGGCTCGGCGGAGGAGCTCAGCAAACTCGCCGCGCTGAAGGACAAGGGCGATATCAGCCAGGAGGAGTTCGAGCGCGCCAAGGCCCGGATCCTGGCCTGACGGCCACCGGCGACGGCCCCGCCCAGCCCGGGCGGGGCCGTCGCCGGACGTCGGACGGCGGCGGGCGTCGGGCGGGGCCGGGCCTCGGGCGGCGGCGCGCGTCAGGTGCCGGCGGGAGTCAGGCCGGGGCGGTCGCGAGGCCGGTCCGCAGCCGGGCCAGCAGCGCGGCGGCCGCCGGCCCGGTCGGCCCGGCCGTGCGCCAGGCCGGCACGATGCGGGCCCGCGGGACCGGTGCGGCGAAGGGCAGCACGAGCAGGCCGGACCCGGCGGTGACGGACTCCGCCGGCCGCGGCACCACCGCCACCCCCAGTCCCCGCCCGGCGAGCTGGGCCAGGAAGCGCGGGTCGGCCGCCTCGAAGACCACGCGCGGACGGAATCCCGCCCGCGCGCACGCGCGTTCCAGCACTCCCCGGGTGCCCGTGCCGCGCGGCAGGCTGATCAGGGGGAGCCCGCGCAGCGCCTCCAGCGGCAGGCCGCCCACACCGGACGCCGCCCCCGTACCGGCTCCCGCGGCGGCGGCCCCCGTACCGCCGGCCAGGGGATGGTCCGGCGCCACGGCCGCCACCAGCGGCTCGTCGACCAGGACCCGGAAGGAGACACCGGGTACGGGATCCTCCTGCGCCGGCCCCACCAGGGCGATGTCTCCCCCTCCTGCAGCGCGGCCAGCATGCGGTCCGAGGACCCCTCGGTCAGGGCGACCGCATGGGAAACAGCACGTACCGCCCCACCGCGTCCGCGCAGGAGGTCACCGCGGCGATCGCCGCCGAACGCCGCGAGCTGGCCGACCTGTTGGACACCCTCCCCGCGGAGAGCTGGGACGCCCCCAGCCTGTGCCGGGGCTGGCGGGTCCGCGAGGTCGCCGCCCACATGACCCTGGGATTCCGGTACTCGACGGCCCGTACCGCCCTCGAACTCCTCCGTGCCGGCGGCCGCCTCCACCGGATGACCGACCGGTGCGCCCGCCGGGACGCGGCCCGCCACCCCGAGCGCGCACTCGCCGCGTTCCTGCGCGACCACGCCCACCACCCGTGGACACCGCCCGTCGGCGGCGCCGCCGCTGCCCTCGCCCACGACGTCGTGCACGGCCTGGACATCACCGTCGCGCTCGGCCTCGGCCGCCGGGTGCCCGAGGACCGCCTGCGGATCCTCCTGGACACCGTCCGCCCCATGACCCTGCGCTTCTTCCGTGCCGGCCTCGACGGGGTCTCCCTGCACGCCACCGACCTCGACTGGTCCTACGGCACCGGCCGCCCCCTGCACGCCACCGCCCAGGAGCTCCTGCTGCTCGCCCACGGCCGCCGCCTCCCGCCGCCCGCGCCGGCCCCCGGCGCCTGATCCGCCGCTCCGCCCCGCTACGCCCGTCCGACGGCGGCAGCCCCCCTGCCGCCCGGGGGACGTCAGGTGACCGGTGCCGGGACCCCTCGTTGGCTGTCGTAAGCGATCACGATGTGGAGGCCGGCAGTGGGCGGACAGCAGACGAGCAGGACCAAGGAGCAGCCGGTCCTGGGGGACGCCGAGGACGTACGGGCCGCGGCCGAGGCCCTCGCGGACGGCTGCCCGGTGGTGCACGGTTTCGGCAACCTGTACGCCGTCACCGCGCGCGCCGACCGGGCCGCCGTCGAGCGGGTGAACCGGATGAAGGGCCGCCCTCCGGCCCAGGCCGGCAGCGTCACCACGGTCCGCGGCCGGGTGGCCTCGCTCTTCGACTGGAGCCGGCTCCCGGAGCGCATGCCGCGCCGGCAGATCGAGGAACTGGTCGAAGAGCTCTTCCTGCTCGGCCCGTTCGGCTTCCGCGGGCCGGCCGCCGCGCACCTGCCCCCGCACCTGACCTCCGTCCAGGACGGGGTCTCCACGGTCCAGCTGATCGGACCGGGCTACCGCTGCCCGTCCAACGCCTTTCTCGCCGAGGCCCTGGACCGTACCGCCGGCACCTTCCTGTCGATCACCTCGGTCAACCGCTCGCGGCACCTGACCGGCGCCGACCACGAACCGGCGCACTGGCGCGCCGAGGGCGCCGCCGCCGACTTCGGGCACGAGGACGACGTCCGCATCCTCGCCCACGACGACGAGGCCGCGGCCCGCCTGCGCCACCCCCACCACGCGCCGGTCCCGACCACGGTGCTCTCCTTCCACCACAGCGCCGGCAACGGCCGCTCGGGCCTGCCCGCGCTCACCCTGGAGCGGCACGGTTCCCTCTCGGCGGACCACACCCGCGCGGTGGCCGCGAACCACGGCTTCGCCCTCGCCGTCTCCCCGCACGCCGCCCACCGCCTCATCCCCGGCGCCTACCGCGACTGACCCCCGGGCGGGGCTCCGCCCGAGTACGCGCGGCCGCACAGGATGAGTAGGCGTACTCAGGCGGCGATCCCCGGCAGCTTCGAGACTCGGCGCAGGTCGAACGAAGCGGAACGGAAGGGAACGGGGAACGGCATGGTGCGGCGCTGGTCGAAGCCTGAGATGTGGGTGCCCGGTGGATACCTGGCGCTGGTGGCCGCGATGCTGGTCTACGTCGCCGTCGGCAGCCGCACCGGGGACATCGGCTTCTTCGGGGTCTGGCCGATCCTGGCCACCGCACCGGTCAGCGTCCTGCTGCTGAGCACCTTCGGCCCCGCGGCGGCCGCCCCGGACGAGCCGTCCCCGGCCGACGGCCCGATCCACGAAGGCCCGGTGCCGCCTCCGGAGCCGCCCACGGAGTTCATACCGGAGTCCGCCCCGCGTCCCTCGGACTGGGTCGCGGACACCTCCACCGACTCCAAGTTCGACATGCTGTCCGAGTTCGGCTTCTACGGCGCGGTCCTCGCCGGCGCCCTGGTCAACGCCACGGCCATCTGGGCCCTGCTCCGCTACGCAGCCCACCGCCGCACCGCCGCCAGGACCCGGGCCTAGCCCACCCGCTCCGTAAACCGACGACGGCCCGGTCAGGCACCGGGCCCTCGTTCACGAGCGGATCACGCGCTGAGCAGCTCCTGCACCGCGGAGCGGATGTCCTCGTCCTGGGTGAAGGCCCGCCAGCTGCCGTCGGACCGCAACCGCCGGTCGCAGGCGGGTATGACGCGCAGGAGCTCCGCGGCAGGTCCGGCAGCGTGCCCGATCCGGGCCAGGTGCCGCACCGCGGGGAGCATGACCGGCACGTGCGTTCCCTCGGGCAGCTCGCGTACGACCGCTGTCAGCACGGGAACGGTGTTCTCCGTGTCGCCGGTGGCGGCCCACAGCGCGTGTGCCGCCTCGACGCGGATCCAGGGGTCGATGTCCGAGGTCATCGCTCTCAGCCGGTCCGCATGGGGTGCGGCATGCGAGCCCAGACCGGCGAGCCTGCGCAGCTCCGGATGCCGGATCCGCTGCTCGGCGAGGCTGCGGCCGAGAAGCTCCAGGACCGGTCCTGGGTCGTCGCAGACCCTCCAGTACGCCCACGCCGCGAGCTCTCCGTGCGGTCCGCCCGCGCCCGCTCGGGACAGCAACAGATCCCCTGCGTCGGCCCCGCCCCTTCCGATCCCGGCCAGGGCCGTCGCCGCCGCGTTCCAGGTCCGGTCGTCCTCCAGCAGGCCGAGCAGCCGTGGAACGGCCTCCTCCGCCGCCGGTCCCCACGCGGCGAGCACCTCGCAGAGCTGGTGGAGCCTGCGGTCGTCCGCGAGGGTGCCGATCCGGTCGCAGACCGCGGGGAGGAGCGGGGCAGCGTGGTCCGGGAGCCGACGCAGCATCTCGGGGAGCGAGGGGAGGACGACGTGGTGCCAGTCGGCGGCAGGGTAGTGGCCGGAGAGCGAAGCGAAGCCGGACCGTTCTCCGGCGATGAGTTCGGTCAGGCCCGGCAGGCAGCGTGGATCGTTCATCCGGACCAGCGCCCACAGGGCGGCCTCCTTCACACGCTGCCCCACTCGCGTGGCGCGGGCCGCACCATCGGTCAGCAGGGAGGCGGCCTCGTCCGCGTGGACAGCGGCCGCCGGGCCGAGGCAGGCCAGCAGCTCGACGGCCCGGAACCGGGCCTCGGTGGCGGGATCGTCCAGCCGCCCGAGGAGACGCGGCAGCAGGGTCGCGGCCGGTGAGCGCCACCGGGACAGCAGTCCGCCCGCCTGGGCCAGGGCGGCGATCCGCTGTTCGGCGTCGTCGTGGTCCGCCAGCACGCCGAGCGTGAAACCGGGGTCCGGCCCGTCGAAAAGTCCCGAGGTCCAGCGGTGCACACCCCGCACCCCGGCATGCACCGAACCGGTGCGGCTCCACAGCTCGACACCCGGGTCCCGCACCGCTTCGAGCACGTCGGCCAGCCGACGGGCGGGAAGACCGGGGTCGCTCGGGGCCAGCGCGTGCACCGCCGCCAGGCGGACCTGCGGCTGAGGGGAGCCGAGCAGTCCGTGAAGAAGGCCGAAGGCCTCGGTACCGTGCACGCCTGCCGGGGCACGCAGGACGGCACGCCCCAGGGCGAGGACCAGATCCAGGCGGGTCGCCGGATCGGCCTCCGCCTCCCAGGATCGGAGCAGCCCGGGAAGGACCAGCTCACCGGGGCTGCCGCAGACCCCGAGCACATCGACTGCCGCTCGCCGGATCTCCGGCTCGGGAGCGTCCAGCAGCCTCAGCACCTCGGGCAGGGCCCGCTCCCACGCCGGCACCCAGGCCGGATCGAGGAGCCGGTCCTCGACGCGTCCGGCTTCCGCCGCCAGCGAGGCGACCAGTTCCAGCATCGCGCAGCGACTCGGCACCTGCGGTGTCGCTGCCAGGCGCAGTACGAAGGGCAGCGCGGCCGATGCGGCGGAACAGATCCAACCACCCTGGTGAAACAGCACGTTGAGCAACTCGGACGAGGCCTCGTAGGCATCGTCCCGATCCGGACCGGCACACCGCCCAAGCAGTCCCGGCACATCCTCGGCGGAACCGTAGTTGTGCTCCAGCCCCGCCCAGTCGACCGCATCCCATCCCGCCCACATGCGCGCGACCCTACCGACCCCGCCCACGCACGGAGAGCGGAGGCAGAACGGAGGACGGGAAGGGAACCGGCGCCATAAGCTTGGGAATCCATCGCGCGGAGCACGCCTTGCACCGGACCTGAACTGCGTGAACAAGCGTTGCCAGACCCCTCTGGGGAGCCCTTCGGGGTCCGCAAGGGACCGCTGTCGACCCTCTTCGAGGGCATGGTTGGGGCACGTCCTACCGGGACGCCGACGAGCAAGGAGACAGACCGGAATGAAGGAACGAGTCCGCGCCGTCCTCGTCACCGCTGACGACACGATGCTGGTCATCCGCCGCACGAAGCCCGGCGTCCCCGCGTACTGGGTGCTTCCCGGAGGCGGCGTCGAGCCCGGCGACGAGTCCCGGGAGGCCGCCCTCCACAGGGAGATCCACGAGGAGATCGCGGGGAAGGCCGACATCATCCGCCTCCTCCACACGACGGAGTCCGACGAGGAGCGTCAGCTCTTCTACCTCGCCCGCATCACGACCTGGTCCTTCGACGACCGCACCGGTCCCGAGTTCAGCGCCGAGGGCTGCGGCGAATACGCGCTGGAGGAGATCCCGCTGACCGCGGAGGGGCTCGACGGCATCGACCTCAAGCCCGAGGAGATCGCCCATGTCCTGCGGGGCGCCATCAGCGCCGGAAGCCTCGCAGGCGAGGCAACGCACTGAGCCTTCGACGCGTGAACACGTCGCCGGGGCCGGCACCGGACGATCCGGCCCGGCCCGGCCGGCATGCCCCTCGTCGCAGGCCGCGGACCTCTCGGGAGAGACGATCTTCACGCGGGGGCGCCACAACAACCTGACGCTCCATCAGGGAAGGTGTGGCACCGACCTCCGTCAGCCGCGCCACTCGCACAGGACGAGCGTGGCGTCGTCCGAGGTGGTGTCGCCGCGGGCCCGTTTGAGGGTGTGGGACAGCTCCCGGGCCACGGTGCGGATCCCGTGGTCGGCCTCTTCCAGCCGGTTCACCCAGTCGATCAGCTGCTCCTCGCCGAACTGCTGCTGCCCGTCGGTGTGTTCCTCGACGAGGCCGTCGGTGAAGCAGAGGACGCGGTCGCCCGGCTCCAGTGTCACCGAGCTGACCTGTGGCTGGTCCCCTCCGAAGCCGACGGGGAGGGTCGTGGGGCTCTCCAGGCGGCCGACGACGCGGTGCGCGCGGACCAGCATCGGTGCCGGGTGTCCCGCGTTGACCCACTGGAGGCGGCCGGTGTCCGTGTCCAGGCGCATCATCTGGGCGGTCACGAAATGGTCCGGATCGAACTGCTCGGCGACGGCCCGGTCCATGAAGAGGTAGATCTCCGACAGCTCGATGCTGATCCGGCGGGCGTGGCGGTACGCGCCGATGGCCACCGTGGCCATGGTGGCCGCGTCCAGACCGTGCCCCATGGCGTCGATCATGGCGAGGTGCAGGACGTCGCCGTTCAGGGCGTAGTCGAAGCTGTCCCCGGCCACGTCGTAGGCGGGCTCCAGGACTCCGGCCACCGCGACGTGCGGCATCACCATCGACAGCGGGGGCAGCAGGGACCACTGGATCTCCGCGGCCACGCTCATCGGTTCGCTGCGCCGCGTCCGGAAGAAGAGGTCGGTGTAGCCGTTCTTGGTCTGCATCATGTCGGCCGTGAGGCCCGCGATCCTGCGCAGGATGCGGCGCTCGTCGCGGCCGACGCTGTCGAGGGTGACGGAGAGGACCCCCACCTGGTCGCCGCCGTCCAGCAGGGGCAGGTGGACCCGTACGCCGTCGGCCGCCGGGATTTCCAGGGGGCAGGACTCCAGGAAGCACCGGCCGGCATCGGACCGGTCGATGGGCTGCGGCCCCCCGGCCCCGGCTCCCGTGCCGGGCAGGGAGACCAGGTTCTGCTGGCCGTAGTCCTGGAGCAGGATCTGGAGATCGCGACCGCCCAGCCGGGCGACCGTCTCCGCGACGAGCGGGGCGACCTGGTGCGGAGGCAGCCCGTGCGCCCGGTCAAGGAGCATCCCGAGCAGTCCCTCCCCGAAGCTCTCGGAGCGGTCCGGGGCCGCGCGACCTCCGACGGCCATCCTGGTGCCTCCAACCGGGCCGGGCGCGAGGTCCGGCCGCACGGGCGGTGTGGCCTACAGGATCCCCTCGGGCGGCCGGGCACGCCACACGAGCGGATCCCGCAGGGCGGGGCCGACGGCGCTCGGTATCCAGGACGAGGTGGAGTCCGGTGCCGCCGTCCCGGCCCCCGGCTGCACGTCCTTCACGCGTGCGAGGGGCGTCAGCCGTGTTCTTCCTCCTCGGCCTCCATGTGCCGGATGCCCTCGTGGGTGAGGGTGACCATCGCGGGGGTGTTGCCGGGTTCCCAGTCGACGGTGATCAGTCCTTCGCCGGCCAGGTAGGTGCAGGCGGCGGCGAGGTCCTGTTCCGGTACGTGGAGGTCGCGCCGCAGCTGTGTTCCGGTGATGCCGAGGAGGCGGTTGCCCTCGACGGCTTCGTACAGGACCCGGAGCACCTGTGCGCGGTAGGTCCGGCGTTCGCGCAGGGTGGCCATGACCGCGTCCTTTCGTGTGCGGGCTCCTGGGCCCGTCGGGGCTCTCAGGTCTCGTCGGGGTGGGCGCCGGTGCCGACGGAGCTCCGGCTTGCGGCCAGCCAGGAGCGGGCGGGGCCGGCGGGTGTGGCCGTGTCCACGGTGAGGTGGAGGCGGGTGTCGCCGTCGAGGCCGGGGTAGCTGCGCTGTTCCGTTGCGGCGAAGCAGCCGCGGAGGGATTCCGCGACCGCCCGTGCGGCTTCGGGGGTGTGCGCGATGATCCGTACCTCGGCGTGTCCGGGCGACGGCAGGGTCTGGGTCTCGATGTACTTCACGTGGGCGTGTCCCTTGTCGGAGTGGGCGGGAAGCCGACGGGTGGGGCGCCGTGGCGCCCCACCCGCTGCCCCGGGCCGGAGGAAAGGTCTGCTGCTCACCGGTGGGGGTGCGGGCGGTGGGCCCGGCGGCCGGTGTCGTCCGGCAGGCCGGGAGGTCGCGGCAGGGGGTCGCTGAAGCGGTAGGCCTCGATCCGGGCGTCGTGCTGGGCGTTCAGCAGATGGATCCAGCGCATTCCGACGGCGATCGCAACGATGATCACTGCGATGAGGACGGTGGTCTCCACGGAGCTCACCTCCAGCCGTTTCCGGGCAGCGGCAGGGTGCTCCGGCCCATCAGATGCCCGAAGGGGGACATGCAGGCCCCGCCTTCGCCGTCCCAGGTGGCTTCCTGGCGCCTGGTGTCGCGGATACCGCGCCCTATGACGGTCTCGTTGGCCATGAGGACGCCTGCCGTCAGGTCGCTGCCCGGTATCGCGGCGGCGGCCATCAGGCGGGCCGCGGCTGCGGGCTCTGTCTCCGGCGGGATGACCAGGAGGTCCCAGCGCCCGACGGTGTAGGAGAGCAGGATGAGCTTGTCGGCGTGCTGCTCGGTGAACCATCCCACGTGGACGGTGTGCCCGGCGACGGGCACCCGGTGCGGGATGACGGGCCAGCGGGTGGGGTTCACAGTGACCCGGGTGATGCGCCCCCAGGGCTCGTCGAGTGCGGCCGCGAGGGGCGGGAGTTCGACGGTCAGGTCACGGGAGTAGGGCCACCAGGCCCCGTCCAGCTGGCCTGCGAGGGTGGTCTTCGGGGTGAGCGAGAGACGTGCCGGGAAGTCCGTGGCGAGGTCGCGGGGTGCGGTCCGGTCGGTGGTGGTGGTCATGGTGCGGACCTGCCCCCGGGCCACCCGTCGGTGGCCCGGTTTGTCGTGTTCGCCGGAAACGACACCCGCGTGGGAGCCGGTGTGCGAAGTGCTCCCGGTACTTCCACCGTACGCCTGTCCGACGGACTCTGACCCGCCGCTACCAGGCATTTTTCCGTATCTGGGCGCATGCCCGCCCGACTGGTAGGTCTGGACGCCTCCGCCTGGAACGGCCTGCCGACCGCCTGGTCGCCGACGGCCGTGTCGTCCACCTCGACTCCGACCCCGTCGGCGACGACACCGTCCTCGTCACCCGCGGCGACAGGGGCCACTTCGCCCTCCTGGTGGTTCCGAGCGGGGGGAGCCGACATGATTCGGACGGCGGACGTCCGTGAGTGGCGCACCCGGGCCAGGAGGTCGCGGGAGGCGTCGACGCGCGGGTCCGCGCGGGCGAGGAGGCGGGAGCCGAACGGAGGCCGCGCCCCGCACGGGAAGCCTGACGGAAACACGCCGACGGGCGGGGACGACCTTCGGGTTGTCCCCGCCCGTCGCGGGCAGCACGGCTTCCCCTCTCGATCATCTGAGTCTGAACCGCGGAAACCTACTCGGGGCGGCGTTTCTCGCCGATCCCGGGACGCCCGTGTCCGTGAACGGGTCCGGCGTGCCGTGACCGGGCACGGTGGTCCTACAGCTTGCTCATCTTGGCGTAAGGACTCACGATCCGCTCCTGCGTCGAGCCGAAATCCACGACCGCCGCTATTCCGTCCTCGATACCGGTGACCCGGCCGAGGCCGTGCACGTCGTGTGTGACCTGGTCGCCTACGGCGAACTGCTTGGGAGGCAGCGCGACCGGGACTTTGAAGGGGCTGGTGGGCAAATAGCGCTTCGGTGCACTGTGCTTTGTCATTGCTGCCAGTATGCGCCCACGCGCCTCCGCCATGGCGTTCACGTCCGCCGGCTGCCGACCCCCGGTCAGACGGTCGGGGAGCCGAGCAACGCGGAAGCGTGCTGGAGGGGGTCGAGGCCGCGGGCGGGCTCGGTGTTCCGCGGGAGGCTGCGGCAGGTGAAGCCGAGCTTGGCCATGGCGCGCAGGACTTCACCGGTGCTGAAGTCACGGCGGTCCTGGCGGGTGATGACCTGGCCGACCTGCTTGGCGGGGTAGGTGCGGCGGCCGATGACCACGGTCTCGCCGACGGCCGGCTCGGGCTTGACGCCCTGCATGGACTGCAGGACGCCGTTCTTGGTGAGGTCGAAGGGGAAGCGGGCGATGACGCAGCGCATGGTGCCTCACAGGAAGGAGGAGGGTGGGTACTGCCGTGGTGAGGCGGTTCAGCGGGTCAGGTCGAGGACGCCCAGGGCGCTGCCTTGTTCGTCGATGACGGGCAGCACGTCGAGCCGGCGGTGGCGCATCGCGCGTTCGGCTTCGGCCGTCGTGGTCAGGGGCGAGGTGAAGAACCCGCGGTCGCCGGGTACGGCACGCAACCGGATCCGGTCGCTGTAGGCGGCGCCGTCGCGGACGGCGATGAGCTGGGCCCGAGTGACGAGCCCGGTGCACAGGCCGTGCTCGTCGCAGACGAGGAGACGGTCGGTGCGCGCACCGGCCATGACGGCCAGGGCCACTTCGACGGTCATGTCATCGCAGACCTGTGGCCCGGCCACCTCCATGACCTCGTTGACCGTCTGGGGTCCCGTACTGGTGCTCGTCGAGTCGGGCTGCATCCGGACCAGCGTCACAATTTGCCTCCTGCACAGATGGGCGAGTCTCCGGATCACGTGGTTCTCAGGCCGCCGCCGCGGCGGAGGCGGGCCGACGGGAACCGGTGCGCCGGGCGTCCGGGGCGGGGCCGCGGCGGCCGCGGGAGGAGGATGTGCTGCGCTTGGGGCGCTCGGGCGCCGGAGCCTTGATGGTGACCGGGATGCCAGAGGGGGCCTGGGCACCGGTGATCCGGATCAGCTCTGCCTCACCCGGGCGGACCGGGTTGGTCTCGGGCACGATGCCTGCGTCCTGCAGGAGACGGTTCATGCCGCGGCGCTGCTGGGGCGTGACGAGGGTGACGACGCTGCCGGACTCGCCGGCCCGGGCGGTGCGGCCGCCGCGGTGGAGGTAGTCCTTGTGGTCGGTCGGCGGATCCACGTTGACGACGAGGTCGAGGTTGTCGACGTGGATGCCGCGGGCCGCGACGTTCGTGGCGACCAGCACGGTGACGTGTCCGGTCTTGAACCAGCCCAGGGTGCGTGCCCGCTGCGGTTGCGTCTTCCCGCCGTGCAGGGCGGCGGCCCGCACGCCGCTGCCGAGGAGCTCTTCGGTGAGGCGGTCCACGGCGTGCTTGGTGTCCAGGAACATGATCACCCGGCCGTCGCGCGCCGCGATCTCCGTGGTCAGCCGCTGCTTGTCGGCGCCGTGCACGTGCAGGACGTGGTGCGCCATCGTCGTGACCGCGCCCCGGGAGGGGTCCACGGAGTGGACGACGGGGTCGGTGAGGTAGCGGCGGACCAGGAGGTCGACGTTGCGGTCCAGGGTCGCGGAGAACAGCATCCGCTGGCCCTCGGGCCTGACCTGGTTGAGCAGTGCGGTGACCTGCGGCATGAAGCCCATGTCGGCCATCTGGTCGGCCTCGTCCAGGACGGTGATCCCGACCTGGTTCAGCCGGCAGTCGCCGCGCTCGATGAGGTCCTTGAGGCGCCCGGGGGTGGCCACGACGACCTCGACGCCGCTGCGCAGCGCGTTCGCCTGCCGGCCGATCGGCATGCCCCCGACGACCGTGGCCAGGCGCAGCTTCACGGCGCGGGCGTACGGGGTGAGGGCATCCGTGACCTGCTGGGCGAGCTCCCGTGTCGGGACCAGGACCAGGGCCAGCGGCTGACGGGGCTCGGCGAACTGTCCAGAGGTGCGGGCGAGCAGCGCCAAGCCGAAGGCGAGGGTCTTTCCGGAGCCGGTCCGGCCGCGGCCGAGGACGTCACGGCCGGCCAGGGAGTTGGGCAGCGTCGCCCCCTGGATGGGGAACGGCACGGTCACGCCCTGCGCGCCGAGCGCGGCCAGCAGGGTCTTCGGCATGTCGAGATCGGCGAACGCCTCGACGGCGGGCAGCGCCGGAGTGATCGTCTTCGGCGGGGCGAACTCGCCCTGCACCGGTGCGGGCCGTCGGCCCTGACCTCCCGAGAGGCGGGGAGCACCAGAACGGCTCGGGGCGGACGACGCACCGAAGCGGCTGCCCCGGGTCGAACCGGAGGGGGAGCCGAAGGCGGGAGCGCCGGTGCGGCGGGTGCGGGAAGAGCGGCTGCTCGTACGTGTGGGGTTCATGAAGAACCTTCCTTGATACGGCACGCATCGAGGAGTTCCGCACCATGGGAGCAGCATGCGGAATCACAGGTACGGACCGAATGGAATGAGAGAAGCGGCAGCGAACGGGATGCCCGATAAATTCGATGCGACGCATGCGGAAAAAGAATGCGCGAAAAAGCGAATCCGAGGCGTCGAGGGGTACGGCTCCCGATGGGGGTTGCGTACCTTGAGGCTGTGTCCCGGCAGGAGAAATCGCTGCGGAAATGAATGCAGCTGGGGCCCGCACCCCGAGGGATGCGGGCCCCAGCTGCAAGATGCGCGTCAGCGTCAGACGGTGACGATGTTCTCGGCCGTCGGGCCCTTCTGGCCCTGCGCGATGTCGAAGGTGACCTTCTGGCCCTCCTGCAGCTCGCGGAAGCCCGAGGCGGCGATGTTCGAGAAGTGGGCGAACACGTCAGCGCCGCCACCGTCCTGCTCGATGAAGCCGAAACCCTTTTCCGCGTTGAACCACTTCACGGTGCCACTGGCCATGTCATATCTCCTTGGGGCAGTACGCCGGCACCCGTACCGTACGGAAGCCGTGTCGCCGCGATGATGCCCTGCCCGGAAATGACCGGAAATACAGAGCGCTTCCGTGCGGCACGGGTGCCGGCGGGAGCGCTCGAAGTTTTCGGGTACCAAAACTGCAACTGGGATAGACGATAGCACGTCCCCGCAGTATTTGTGCGTCGAACATTTCCCCTGGGTGCCGCCGGTAAAAACCCTCTCTGTGGCAACAGTTAAAATCTCAGACCGCGAGCACAGGTATTCATGCACTTTGAATGGGGTGGTCCGGAAGGGGCGGTCGGCTGCAGGCGGCCGTCGACGCCTGGAGGCAGGCAGGCGCGTCAGGCCTCTGGTGGAGACGGTTCCCTGGTTGAAAACCCATCTACCAGAGGCTTCGCCACGTTGTCAGCCCAAATGACGAACCCCGGAAGCAGGTCGGAGAAGGCTCGGTGGTTGACGGTCGCGGGTGCAGTGGAGCCTGCCGGTCGGCAGTACCGCCCACTGGGTGGTCGTCACGTTGCAGCTGGTGGATCGGACGCCTCGGCGGCGCGGCGGTATTCGGCGTTGATGCGCTGGGCCTCTTCGAGCTGGTCTTCGAGGATGATGATGCGGCAGGCGGCCTCGATGGGGGTGCCCTGGTCGACGAGTTCGCGGGCGCGGGCGGCGATGCGCAGTTGGTAGCGGGAGTAGCGGCGGTGGCCGCCCTCGGAGCGGAGCGGGGTGATGAGGCGGGCTTCGCCGATGGCGCGGAGGAAGCCCTGGGTGGTGCCGAGCATGGCGGCGGCCCGGCCCATGGTGTAGGCGGGGTAGTCGTCGTCGTCGAGGCGATCGTCGAACGAGTCGTGTGCTGTCATCTGCACCTCTCTCTGGAACGCGTGGAGGGGCCCTGGTGCCGAACGGCACCAGGGCCCCGAAGGAACTGCTACACCATCCGCCGACCCTAGTACTGCGTCGGCCTTCTGTTTCCGCGGACCCTGCCTGAACTCGGCCGGGGTCGCGGGGATCGCGGTTGCTTGACCGGAGACCACCTCACTATCGATGTCCTGCGGTACCCGGGTTCCGTCCTTCGCCCCGGGCGATCCTGATGGCGGTCAACTCCTCCGTTCTTCCCTCTGAATCGATCACTTGCCAAGCGGGGGACTTCGTACTGCTGGTCATACGAACTGCACTGTGGCCTGTGACAGCACCACCGCCGGCAGCCGGCCCTGTTGCACGTCCTGCACCTGTTGTGGCTCGGAGCGCCACTGCCGAACTGCTCGGTACGCGCGCCCGCAGCCGACGCCTTTACCGAGGTACCGCTCACTGACTGCACTGCTGTCGCTGCGAACTGCACTTGCTGGACTGGTACTGCGTTACTGCCGACGGCGGCCCCTGTACTGCGGCCACCCGGTCCGCCGGCCAGCCCCGTCACCGTCCTGCCTGCGCACTGCGTGTACTGCTGCCCGGCAGTTCGTCCCTCCGGGCCTTGCTCGATCTCGGCTACGTGAGAAACCATAGCTGTCCCGGCATCGAATGTCTACTTCGGCCGCGATAGATTTTCGTGTGTTCAGTGGGGAGGTAATCGGGTTCGAACGCGACCTGGTCGGGGTGTGGCCGGCCGGGGAGCCGTTGCCTTGCGAGGTTGTCCCGGCGCATCGGCATCGCTCGTCACCTCCGCGGGAGGGGGAGGGGCGGAGAGAGGGTGGCGGAGGACGGGGTGCCGGAGGGGGATCGGGTTCCGCGTCCTCCGCCGCTGGTGCCGGCCGGGTCAGCCGGAGATCTGCTTGCGGTCGGCGTTGCCGCCGATGGTGATCTTCCGCGGCTTGGCGCGCTCGGAGATCGGGATCCGCAGAGTCAGCACACCGGCTTCGTAGTCGGCTTCGATGTGCTCGGTGTCGAGGGTGTCGGCCAGCATGACCTGCCGGGAGAAGACCCCGAGGGGCCGCTCGGAGAGCTCCATCTGCACGTCGTCGCCCCTGGCCGCGGGCCGGCGCTCGGCCTTGACGGTGAGCATGTTCCGTTCGACGTCGATGTCGATCGCCTCGGGGCTCACTCCGGGGAGGTCGAAGGCGACGACGTATGCGCCGCCCTGCCTGTAGGCGTCCATCGGCATCACGGACGGCTTCGACCACGTACCGGACGTGCCGGAGAGCTGCTGGACGATGCGGTCCATCTCGCGGAACGGGTCGGTGCGCATCAACATCGCGAAACACCTCCAGCTGGTTCAGGCAGAAACTGCCAATGCGCTTCAACGTGCCTCCGTTGTAACATGTCATCCAAACGATGACAAGCAAGAAGTCATCCGGAGGACGACAGAACGCGGAGACCGCCATGGCCGAGGCCGCAGAGCCGACCGCACCCGTCCCCTTCCTCGCCGCCGCCGCGGCACTGGAGACCGTCAACCAGGCCGTCAAGGACGCGTGGAAAGCTCCCACGGGCACGCCGACAGCCTCGTCCGCACCGGCCGCGGGCCCGCGCCCGGCCCTGGCTGCGCTGTTGATGCTCCGCGAGGTCCGCGAACAGCTCGCCGGCTGGGAAGCCGGCCTGATCGAGAACGCCCGCGGCCAGGGGGCCGGTTGGGCCTACCTCGCCGGCGCCCTCGGAGTCCCGGCGCCCCACGGTGCAGGAGAGCAGGATCAGCTTGTCGGGGTCCTGTTCGGTGAACCAGCCCACGTGCAGCGCGCGCCCGGCCATGGGCACGGTGTGCGGTACGACGGGCCGACGGGTGGGGTTCACGCTGACGCGGGTGACGCGGCCCCAGGGCGCTGGCGAGCGGCGGGAGCTCTGCTGCGAGGTCGGGGGGCGCGGTCCGGTCGAGGGTGGTGGTCATGATGCGGACCTGCCCCCGGACTGCCCGTCGGCAGTAATTCCGGTGCTTTAACCGTACGTCTGTTCGATGGATTATGGTCGGCCTGACCAGGCATTTTCCGGCGGAGGCTCTGTGCAGAGCGGTGGTGCGAACGGCGGGAGTACCGTGAAACGACGGCGGGCTCGTGTACGTCGCAGTCGGTACCGGTGCCGACCTGCGTTCAGGCACGGCCGCACCCAGTAGACGGGCGGACCCCCATGGCTGACCCCGACATCCCCCGCACACCCCCGCTGCTCCTGCCGAATGCGATCCACCAGGCGATCAAACCGGGTGCGGCCCTGTTGCGGCTGGAGACCACGCAGTCCCGGGAGGGGCTCCTGGACGGCGCGTGGTGGCCGCGCACACGCGACATCGAGACCGAGCTGCCCGCGCTGATCAGCGCGTTGACCGAGCACCTCGGGCCCATCACCCGGGTCGGCGTGGACGCATCCGCCTGGAACGTCCTCCCCACCCGCCTGGTCATCGACGATCGGATCGTGCACTTGGACTCCGACCCGGTCGGCGACGACACCGTCCTCATCACGCGCGGCCACAACGACCACTTCGCCCTGCTGGTGGTCCCCCCGGACACCGCCGCCGACGCCGCTCGCGAAGCGATGGCCCGCGCCGTCCGCGCCGACAACATCACCCAGGCCGCTCAGATCCTCATCACCACCACACCAGATGCAACAGACACGAGCCCTGGACCGGCAGCGAAATCCAGCTGAAGGCGCACCGCGATGCACTGAATACCGCGCTCCGGCCGGGCGATTTCCGTCGTTTATTTATTGCAACCGGAAAATATGGTCAGCCAGGTGAGATGCGAAAAGAAGTTCGGGTCGCTCTGCGCCCGGCGCGAATCACCGTGCATGACGTGGAGCAGGCGGATCCAGCCGCCCTGGCCGTGGCAGTCTTCTCGTCAGCGCAAGGTTCTTGGAGTGGAGGTATGCGCCCCGTGAGTGTCACTGTCAATCCCACCGTCAGCAGGCGCCGACTGGGGTCGGAGCTACGTCGGCTCCGGGAGATCAGCGGTATGACGACGCAGCAGGTGGCGGCACGCCTGTTGATTTCCCAGCCCAAGATCAGTCTGCTGGAGAACGGCCGCCGCATCATCAAGCCACGCGATGTGCGAGATCTCTGCGGGCTGTACGGAGTCCGGGATCAGCGGCGGGTTGACGATTTGATGCAGATGGCCAGGGAATCGGGCGGGCAGGGCTGGTGGAACGCCTACGACGACATCCCGTACGGCGCCTACATCGGCCTGGAGACCGAGGCGGCTGCGGTCCGGTGCTACGAGCCCCTGGTGATTCCCGGCCTGCTGCAGACCTCCGCCTACGCACGGGCGGTCATCGCAGGAACGATCCCTCATGCCACTGCCGAACAGGCGGCCACACACCGCGAGGTGCGGATGCGGCGCCAGGACCGGCTGCGTGCCCCGGGCAACCTCCTGCGCTTATGGGTCGTGCTGGACGCATCGGCGCTGTGGCGCGTCGTGGGCAGCCGCGAGGTCATGCGCGACCAGCTGGAGCATCTGACCCACCTCAGCGCCCAGCCGCATATCACCGTGCAGGTTCTCCCTCACGATGTGGGTGCGCACCCGGGTGTCTCGGGACAGTTCACGCTGCTCGAGTTCGCCGAGGCCACCGATGGCAGCGTGGTGTATCTGGAGAGGTTCACCAGCGACCTCTATCTGGAGAAACGATCCGACGTGCGACGCTACAGCGACATGTACGCGCACTTGCAGGCCCAGGCGCTGAGCCCGGACGGTACCCGGAGTTTCATCGAGGAGGCCATCAAGGCGTACGCCGGCCCAGAATCGTCGCCCGATGCCCACGCGCTGACCCTGCCGAGCCGGTGAGCGCCGTGCGATACAAGCCCCTCCGGGTGCCGGGTCGGCTGCCCCCGTGCAAGCCGGACCCGCTGGCGGGTGGGTCCGTGACCACTCGCGAGCGCCACTGAACCCCCGGACGATGTGTCGTGGGGCTCAGCCGCCGAACGCGGACCGGACGGCCTGTGTGGTTGATCGAGCTTCAGCCCCTGCCTGTCATGGGCAGGCCCTTGTCGGGCGGTATGTGACAGGGCCCGGCCGGGTGACTGCGGACCGGCGGCCGGGCCCTGGGAGTGTGCGCGTGGTCTTCTGGTCAGAGGTTCTCGTCGTGCAGGTCCTCTTCGCGCAGCAGGTCGTCCTCGCGGCGGCGCGGGGCCTCCTTCTGGTTCTGCTTCTGGCCCTGCTTGCGGGATGACTTGCCCGGCTGGGGGTGAGCGGGGTCTCCGGAGCGATGGTGCTCCTGCGCCTTGCTGCCCCTGCCCGGTTCCTTGCGCTTGTCCTGCGTACCGCCCATGACGGTGACTCCTCTTGATGGGTACGGATTCCTCTCGGACGACGCTGACATGCACCGTTACGGTCTGCATCATTTCGACTGCGAAGCGAGGCACGCGGGTGATGCCTGTCCCCGATGTGGCGGCGTCGGGAGGCGGGCCGGCTGATCGGTGCCGAGGATGGGCGCGATTCCCACCTGCCCCCTGCTGTCAGGAGCCCGTTTCATGCTGGAGCGCACGCTGCACGAGGACCGCATGGAAGTCACCTTCGTACTGCCCGCCGACACCCCGCTCGGCGCGGTCAGCGTGGTGGGCGACTTCAACGACTGGCAGCCGGGTGCCCACACCCTGCGGCCGCGCAAGGACGGGAAGCGGGCCGTCACGGTCGAGCTGCCGAGCGGGAGCACGCATTCCTTCCGGTACCTGGCCGCCGGTGACTACTGGTTCAACGACGAGAGCACCGGAGATAAGGACGGCCCCAACAGCCGTCTGCACACGTGATGGACCGGTGACGGCCCCTCATTCCGGGCTTGGGGCCAGGGGCCGCTGTCGCCCGCGCAGGCCAGATGCTGCCTGGCATACCCATCCTTTGTGGTCCGCGTGGCTGCTCAGCTCTGCTCGGACGCGAGCCCGGTGGCCAGCGTGGTGTCCTTCTGTGCAGGGGCGGCTCGATGCTTGGTGCCGGGTACGCAGGACCTGCCCTGTGGAGGTACGGTTCCGAATCCCGCTGCTCGACCGGGTGCCGGTCGCCGCATCCCTGTGCGCTGTGTTGCGCGTCGCCACAGGCGAGGCAGGAAGGTGTAGAAGCGGTCGGGAAGGAACACGGCGTCCGCCACGATCATCGCCCCGGAGAACAGGGGCAGTCCCAGGAGCACTGCGATACCGATGTGCATGCCCAGCAGCACCGTCAGGACGGGGTACTTGAGCCTGCCGAAGAGCACGAACGGGAAGGCGACCTGCAGGAGTACCGTCAGGTAGCTGGCGATCGCGATCACCATCGGGTACTCGTCCACGAGGTGGGAGAGCGCGGGCCAGGGCTGGAACAGCTCGAGGTTCAGTGCGTAGTGGAGAGCGGTGCCGCCGCCCCAGGTCGGGCCCTGGATCTTGTACAGGCCGGCCGATCCGTAGAGGATGCAGACTTGCGCCGCGATGACGAGGATGCCGCAGTTGTGCACCACCGTGGTCAAGGTGGCACGGGCATCGTGGAGTTGTTGTGCGGAGAAGCTCCTCACCGGCTTCGGCCCGTCGCATGCACGGGCTGTCTTGAGTCGGTTCCTGCGTGCGTCCAGGGACCAGCGCCGGCCGCACGCGGTGAGGACGAGGTAGAGGGCCATCAGCAGGATCAGGTTGTCGCCCCCGTCCGTCATGAAGATCGATCTGGCATGGAACGAGGTCACCACGACGGCGAAGAGGACGGACATGGCCCGGGTCCGCCAGCCCAGCATGAACAGCGTGGACGTGACGAGGGCCGCCATGTAGCAGAGTTCGAAGTAGGCACGGCTGTCGGACAGGATCAGGATGCTGTTCCAGCCCGTCTGGCCGAAGAGCTGCTGTGCCAGTGCCGGTGTCCAGGGGGAGCCGGGGCCCCAGATCTCGTCACGGTGCGGGAACTCGCGCAGCAGGAAGACCAGGTAGAGCAGCCCGTAGCCGATGCGCAGAACCGACGCGGCGTACAGGGAGATCGGCCGGTCGGTGAGAAGCGCCCACAGAGCGCTGATCCGGTCGAGGAGCCACCGGTGGGCCGCGTCGGCGATCGAAGTCTCCTGGACCGGAGGCGGGTGCGGCGTCGCTGCCACGGAAGGGGGCTGGGGAATCTGCTCATTTCCCATGGGAGGTCACCTTCCACCAGGGCAGGAGCCGGTCCTCGGTGGGTGCCGGCGGTTGGTTACCGGCCGGTGCGCCGGCCGCGGCGACGGGCAGTGTGACGACCCGGAGCTGAATGAAGTCGAAAGTGCCGCCGTCGTTGTGGGCGGCGACGCGGTCCGCGGCGATGTTGCGCAGGTACGTCTGCAGCATCACGGCGCGTTCCGAGCGTGCCGTGTCGCTTCCTCCGTGTGTCTCGACATAAGAGGTCCAGGCGCGGCGCAGGAGGTTCTGGGACGTATGGCTCGGAAATACATTGTGGTCGACCGCGGAATGGTCGACGGCAGCCAGGTCGAACCAGGGGGTCACCTGCACCGAACCCTTGGAGTCGGTGTGTGCGGTCCTCGCCAGGATCTTTCGGTTGAAGGAGTCGGGGTCCGGGGCGAAGAGCCGCCAGTTCTGTTCGAAGAGCGGGTACACCCATCCGTTGACCTGTGAGGCGTATCGCTTCGATACAGGGTTGGACGGTGCCACATGAAGGAACACCAGCACGACATGGACCAGAGCCGTCACCAGGCAGAGGGCCACGGCGGTGCGCAGCGCTGCTCTCAGCGTACGAACACCCGCGGGCCGCTTACCCGGTCCGACCGCTTCGTCACGGCACTCCTGGGGGGCAGGACCGGAATCGGACTGATGAAGTTCCTTCACGTCCGCAGATTCAATTCTGCTCGACACCGCCCACCCGGTCCTTCTCATGTCTGCTGTTCGCCTGAGGTCTGCGACTCACCGACGGCGCGCGGCGGATTCGATGAGGATTCCGCCGCGCGCCGTCATCCGATGAACGGGCTCCGTGCCGCCTGCTGCCTAGCCCTCGTGGCCCGCGGGCTTGTTGCCGTAGCCGTAGTGGTCGCCGTGCTTCCCGTCGTGGCCGTGGCCGTGGCCGTGGTCCGGCTTACCGGGTCCCTCGTCGTGTCCGTTGCCCGGCCCGCCGTGCTCCGGCCCGCCGTGCTCCGGGCCGCCATTGTCCGGTCCGCCGTGGTCCGGTCCGCCGGGCAGACCGCCGTGCCCGCCGGTGACGTTGCCCCCGGTGATGGTCCCGCCAGTCGTGTTGCCACCGGTCGTGTTGCCGCCGGTCGTGTTCCCGGCCGTGTTGCCCGCGGTGTTTCCGGAGGTGTTGCCGGAGATGTTCCCCGAGGTTCCGCCCGACACGAGGTCGACGATCGGTCCGCCCAGGAGGCCACCACCGATCAGACCCACGGTCGTACCGGTCGTCGACCCGCCGGTCGGCGTTCCGGCAGTCGTGCCCGTGGTCGTGCCGGTCGTCGTGCCCGTGGTCGTGCCCGTGGTCGTGCCGGTGGTCGTTCCGCCGGTGGCGCACCCGCCCAGGAAGATCCTGTTGGTGTCGAGCGTCACGGCACCGTTACGGGCCAGCGCCCGGCCCTCGATGTTCGTCCCCGTGGTAGCGCTGATCGAGGTCAGAGCCATGATGGTGCCCACGAAGGTGGAGGTGGTGCCGAGGGTGGCAGAACTCCCGATCTGCCAGTACACGTTGCACGCCGAAGCGCCGTTCGTGAGGAGCACCCGGCTATTGGATGCCGTCGTCAGGGCTTCAGGGATCTGGAACACCCAGACGGCATTGGGGTCTCCTCCGGCGTCCAGGATCAGGTCACCGGTGAGCCCGACACCGGCGACAGCGGTGTGGACGCCCGGAAGCAGCGTCTGGCCGGCGCCGATTCCCGCAGCGAGCGCGAAGTCCGTGGCCTGCCCCGCAGCGTTGTTGTACGCCTGGACCAGGTCGGACTTGGCCTGAAGCGCCACAGCGTCGGCAGCGTGCACGGCGCCGAGCACCAAGCCGGGCGGGAATCCGGAGATGGCAGGGTTCGGGTGTGTCCCAAGGTCGTGACTGATCACGGAGGGGCCGGTGTTGGTAACGCCCTGACCTGCCAGAACGGAAAGCTGGCGGCCGTGGCCAGAGGCACGGGTGTCGCGATGGCCATTGCCTGCGTCGGCGATCCGGCGACCATGACAGCGGCAACCGTTACGGCGACGGCCGAGGACAGCCAGCCGGACAGAGTGCGGCGCCGAGCCGCCTGGATTTTCAGCTTCATCAAGAGGCCATTTCCTGTGGGGGGCCGTGGCGTACCGGGCCCTACCGTTCGCCCGGGAAGCCCTGGTGTGTCGCTGCCGCATATTACGCAGGAAATTTCGCGCACCTACAATGAGTAAGGTGCGGAGGAGGATTAATACAAACACATTCCACGGCGGTAATTGTGCTGAAAATACTCAGACTCGCATTGTCGATCATTCGACATTCCCCCCGAATGGGCAGAGGTCGATTAACTCGCAAGAGGTAGCGCCGCACACTTGCCCAAATAAATCCAACCGCCGCACACGGAGATGTGCCGCCGGTCAGGTGATCCAGCGAACCCGCAGGGGCGGGCGTGGCGGCCGGTTCATCTCCTATCCGCTTGGCTCTGGCAGCGCTGTGGGGTGCATTCGGGATCGGACCGGCCAGGGAAACAAGCAAGGCGTCACCCCTTACCCGCTTGGGTGAGCGGGACGCCTGTGGTGGTCAATCGGCCGTGAGCGGGTCGTCGACGCCGACCGGGAGGCCCTGCCCTTCACTGTCCACATCATGTGTATGGACGGTCGGGAGGCAGGGATCCTGGCCCAAGCCGTGGTCGACGCCGGGGGCCGTTCCTCGGCGGCAGCGAGGCAGGATCAGGCGGCAAACCGGGCCGCCCGCTCGCGGAGATCTTGGGCCTCCGGGACTCCGCTGTAGCGGCGCAGGCGCACGCGCATGTCCTGGAGGGCGGCCTGGACCTTCACAGAGCGGATGCCCTCGGCGCAATCCAGGAAGTCGCGCCAGGTGGGCATGGCGCCGTGGCGCAGGCGGACGCCGCCGAGGTCGGCGAGGACGATGGCGTGGGTGTGTCGGCGGTCGAGACCGTGGATGTCGAGGGCGAGGTGGAGGTGCCCTTCGGCAGTGTCGAGATCACCGAGGCGGGAGAGGATCATGTCGGATTCGTGGGCCCAGCGGCCGGGGGAGTAGTGGCCGGTGCAGCTCCGCCCGGCATCTGCCCGTCATGATCGTGATCTCGTCGCTGTCCACCAAGTACGCCCAGTCCGGGCCCGGCTCGTCGGCGTGCTCGTGGATGGCCTCCTCGGCGATGCCCAGGGCGGAGTCCGCCTCCCGCGCGTTTCCCCAGGTGGCTTGCTGCCATGCCAGCCTGCCCGCCGGCAATGCCCGCACGACGGGTGCCGTCCCCGACCCGAGTGCCTCGTACGCGGCCGTGGCGAACCTGATGCCGGAGCCGCCGCCCACCGTCCACTCCAGGTATGCCTGGAAGGCCAGCGAGTTGCCTTCCAGGGAGCTGTCCTCGGCGGCGCGTGACGCGGCTGAGGCGGTCGTGTAATGACCGCGGGCCTCGTCGTAGTTCCCCGCGTCGTAGGCCGCCCAGCCGGCGAGCTGCTCCTGTCGGCGAAGGCGCCGTGCGAGAGCCACGGCCCGGCGCAGTTCCTCCTCCGGTACGCCGAACTCCGCAGCCGGCAAAGCCCGCGAAGCCGGGTCCGGCAGCCGCTCGGCCGAGAGGACGATCGGGATCGCCTTCGGCACGGTCGCGTTGATCACGTCCTTGCGGGCGTCGTCGAGGCCGAAGCGGAATCCGCCTCCCCTGTGGAGTCACTGGACGTCGTCGCACGGATGCTCAGGGACCGCCTGAACGCTGCTGTGGTCTCGTTCCTGATCGTCGACTTCACCGGGTCGTCAGTGGTGCGGCTCGGGGCAGCCGACAGCGTCGAGTCCGACGAGCCCCCTGAGCGCGTCACCCTGCCCGGCACCCTCTACGCGGACGCGTTGCGCACACAGCGGCCGGCCCTCCAGCGAGAGGGCAACAGCTGGGTCAGGGTCGTGGCGCCCGTCACCGACCGCGGCGACGCCATCGGCCTGCTCGAACTCTTCCTGCCGGAGCACCCCGACGACTTCGCGATGAGGCAGATCGGCGCGCTGAACCTGGCCGCCGAGATCCAGCACCGACTCCTGCCCACCTCACTGGCGTGTGAGGCAGCCCAGTTCACGGTCGCCGGAGCGCTGGAACCGGCCACGCACGTCGGCGGTGACACCTTCGACTACGTCGTCGACCGCGACACCATGCAACTCTCCGTCACCGATGCCATGGGCCACGACGTGGAAGCCGCGCTACTCGCCACCCTCGCAGTGTGCGCCCTTCGCAGGCCTAGGCGTGCCGGCGCCGAGCTCGAAGTACGGGCCTTGGAGGCCGACCGGGCCGTCATCGACCATGGCAGGCGGGGCTTCGTCACCGGGCAGCTGCTGCGCATCAGCCTGCTCGACGGGACCACCCAGTTCGTCAACGCCGGGCATCCCTGGCCGCTGCGCCTCAGGCGGGAAAGGGTCGAGCAGATGGTTCCCGAGGTCGATCTCCCCTTCGGTATCCAGCCACGTACCGCCTATCGGGTGCAGCGGCTGGACCTGCAGCCGGGTGACCGCCTCGTGATGCTCACCGACGGCATGCTCGAGCGCCGCGCTGTAGAGGTCGATCTGCCCTCCCCGGTCGTGCGCAGGGGCGATCTCCACCTCCGCGAGGCCTCCCGCGCTCTGGTCGCCGAGATCCTGCGCGCGCATGGCGGCCGTCTCCAGGACGAGGCGGCGGTCATGTGCCTGGACTGGCACGGTACCCACCAGGTCACACGCAGCGCTGACGCCGGGGCGGACCTGGCGGAGGCGTCCGCACCCGAGTGGCACTCCTTCGACGACCGAGGCCGCCGATCCCGACGGGCACAGTCGGGTCAGGTTGAGGACGGCGACGCGGATGATTCGGCGGCGCGGCGGTATTCGGCGTTGATGCGCTGGGCCTCTTCGAGCTGGTCTTCGAGGATGATGATGCGGCAGGCGGCCTCGATGGGGGTGCCCTGGTCGACGAGTTCGCGGGCGCGGGCGGCGATGCGCAGTTGGTAGCGGGAGTAGCGGCGGTGGCCGCCCTCGGAGCGGAGCGGGGTGATGAGGCGGGCTTCGCCGATGGCGCGGAGGAAGCCCTGGGTGGTGCCGATCATCTCGGCGGCCCGGCCCATCGTGTAGGCGGGGTAGTCGTCATCGTCGAGACGGCCGAACGAGTCGTCTGCTGTCATTGAACCTCTCTCTGGAACGCGTGGAGGGGCCCTGGTGCCGTACGGCACCAGGGCCCCGAAGGAACTACTACACCATCTGTCGGCCCTGATACTGCGCCGACCCTGTGTTTCCGCCGACCCGGCCGACACGCTGCCGGGAGTGCGGGGATCGCGGTTGCTTGACCGGAGACCACCTCACTATCGATGTCCTGCGGTACCCGGGCTCAAGGCTTCCGCCCGGGCGATCCTGATGGTGCTCGGCTCCTCCGTTCTTCCCTCGGTGATCAACTGCTTACTGCTGATACTGCTGGTACTGCGTACTGCTCAGTGGCCTGTGTCAGCGCCACTCTTCGGCAGCCAGCCCCGTTGCCCATCTTGCGTCTGCTCTGGCTTAGAACCCCACTGCCGAACTTCCCGGTGCGCGCGTCCGCAGCCGACGCCTTCACCGAGGTGCTGCTCACTTACTTCACTGCTGGGTACTTCGAACTGCACTTACAGGTACTGCCACTGCGTTAACTGCTGGTACTGCTCACGGCGGCCCCTGATGACTGCGGGCCACCCGGTCCGGTAGTCAGTCCCGTCGCCGTCCTGCGACAACCCTGGCTTCGGAACTCCACCACCGCACCGTCCTGCGCACTGCAACTGCGGGTACTGCTGCCCGGCAGTTCGTCTCTGCCAGGCCCTGCTGTCTCTCTGGGCTACGAGAGAAACCATAACCACGCCACAGCCCAATGTCTACTCCGGCCGGCATAGATTTTCGCGCCCGTCGAGGAGAGCTAGACCTCTGCGGTGGGACCAGATGTGCAGAGCATCCTGCACAGCAGGTCAGGGGCTCGGACGCCCTGTCCTGTACGGCCGCCGTACCGGTGGATTCGGCTGGCCCATGGCCACCGCAGCGCCCGAGCAACCGGTGTCACCCGTCGTCCCTCCGGCGGGAAGACGGTGAGTGCTCTTCTCGACCGGTAGTCCTCCCCGTCGAGAGAACGGGACGACCGGTGCATAGACTCGGCTCCCATGTCGAAGCCTGACGAGCTGCTCGTTGACGTTGCCACCCTGGTGGAGTCCGGGCAGAGCAATCAGATGTCCCTGACCGTTGTCACCGGTGGCACTGTCATCACCGGTCGGCTGGCACCCGAAGCCGTGTGGAGGCAGCGGGTGTCGGAGGTCCTGACGGATTCCGCCCGCCTGGGCGAGTTCGCCGCCATCTTCACCGCCACGACACCCCACGAGGGGCCGCCCACTCATCTGCACTTCCATGTGGCCCGCATCCTTCAGGGCACGGTGGGGATCCCGGAGACGGGTGGGATGTACCGCGTCTCGATCGCGGATGTCAGCGCCTGGACCATGGGCGACTTCAGCTACTCCGACCACTGACCGACATCGCGTAAGAACCCCTGGGTACGCGGGAGGGCCCGACCGGCGTGTGCCGGTCGGGCCCTCCTCGCTGTTCGGGTGTCGGCTCGCGCCGGTCCTGTCCGTCAGACGGTCACCGGGATGCCGAGCATCGCGGAAGCCTGCTGGAGCGGGCTGAGGACGCGCCTGGGCGCGGCGGCCCTCGGGAGGCCGCGGCAGGTGAACCCGAGCTGGGTCATGGCCCGGAGGACTTCACCGGCGCTGAAGTCGCGGCGGTCCTGGCGCGTGATGACCTGACCGACCTGCTTGACGGGGTAGGTACGGCGCCCGATGATCACGGACTCGCCGACGACCTGCTCGGGCTTGACGCCCTTCATCGACTCCAGGACACCGCTCTTGGTCAGGTCGAACGGGAAACGGGCGATGACACAGCGCATGTTGCCTCACAGGAAGAAGAAAGGGGGACGGTCGTGCCGTGGTGAGGCGGTTCAGCGGGCAAGGGCGAGGACGCCCAGAGCACTGCCCTGCTCGTCGACGACCGGCAGGGCATCGAGCCGGCGATAGCGCATCGCGTGCTCGGCTTCGGCCATCGTGGTTGCGGGTGAGGCAACCGGCCCGCGGTCCCCCAGCAGGTCGCGGAGACGGACCCGGTCGGTGTACGCCGCGCTGTCGTGGACAGCGGTGAGCTGGGCCTGCGTGACCAGCCCGGTGCACAGGCCGTCCTCGTCGCAGACGAGCAGATGACCCGCGCGGGCACTGGCCATGACGGCCAGGGCCACCTCGACCGTCATGTCGTCACAGACCTGTGGACCGGCCGCCTCCATCGCGTCATCCACCGTCCGGTGCACAGGGTTGGCGTGCGTCGAGCGGGGCTGCATCTGGACCAGCGTCAAAACGTGCCTCCTACAGAGATGGGTCAGTTTCCTGATCACGTGCTTCTCAGGCCGCCGCATCGAAGGCGGACTGCCGCACGCTCACGCGCCGGACCGTCGAAGCGGGCCGTCGCCTGCCGCGGGAGGCCGTGCTGCGCTTGGCGCGTTCGACGACGGGTGCGGTGATGACGACGGGGATGCCGGAGGGGGCTTGGGCGCCGGTGATCCGGTTCAGTGCCTCTTCGCCGGAGCGGACCTGGGTGGTCCGCGGTGTGATGCCGGCGGCCTGCATGAGGCGGGTCATGTCGCGGCGCTGGTTGGGAGTGACGAGGGTGACGACGCTGCCGGACTCGCCGGCGCGGGCGGTGCGGCCGCCGCGGTGGAGGTAGTCCTTGTGGTCGGTGGGCGGGTCGACGTTGACGACGAGGTCGAGGTGGTCGACGTGGATGCCGCGCGCCGCCACGTTCGTCGCGACCAGTACGGTCACGTGTCCGGTCTTGAACTGGGCGAGGGTGCGCGTGCGCTGGGGCTGCGACTTCCCGCCGTGCAGGGCGGCGGCCCGGACACCGCTGTTCAGCAGGTCCTGGGTCAGCCGGTCGACGGCGTGCTTGGTGTCCAGGAACATCATCACCCGGCCCTCGCGCGCCGCGATCTCCGTCGTCGTCCGGTGCTTGTCGGCGCCGTGGACGTGCAACACGTGGTGCTCCATCGTCGTCACCGCACCGGCCGAGGGGTCCACCGAGTGCACGACGGGGTCGGTCAGGTAGCGGCGCACCAGCAGGTCGACGTTGCGGTCGAGGGTGGCGGAGAAAAGCATCCGCTGCCCCTCGGGACGCACCTGGTCCAGGAGGGCGGTGACCTGCGGCATGAAGCCCATGTCGGCCATCTGGTCGGCCTCGTCCAGGACGGTGATCGCGACCTGGTTAAGCCGGCATTCGCCACGGTCAATGAGGTCCTTCAACCGGCCGGGCGTAGCCACGACGACCTCGGCGCCTCCGCGCAGCACTCCGGCCTGCTTGCCGATCGACATGCCGCCGACGACCGTGGTCAGGCGCAGCTTCACGGCGCGGGCGTACGGGGTGAGGGCGTCGGTCACCTGCTGTGCCAGCTCGCGGGTGGGGACGAGGATCAGGGCGAGGGGCTGGCGGGGCTCGGCGCGCTGCCCGGCGGTGCGGGCCAGCAGGGCGAGGCCGAAGGCGAGGGTCTTACCGGAGCCGGTCCGTCCGCGGCCGAGGACGTCGCGGCCTGCGAGGGTGTTGGGCAGGGTGGCTCCCTGGATCGGGAACGGCACGCTCAGGCCCTGCGCGCCGAGGGCAGCAAGCAGCTCCGCCGGCATGTCGAGGTCGGCGAAGGCCTCGACGGCGGGCAGCGCGGGAGTGATGGTCTTCGGCGGAGCGAACTCGCCCTGTACCGCTGCGGGTCGGCGGCCGTAGCCGCCCGAGCGGCGCGGACCTCCGGAACGGCTCGGGGCCGACGAGCTGAAGCGGCTGCCCCGCTCCGAACCGGCGGCAGCGCCGAAAGCGGGGCTGCCGGTGCGGCTGCGGGTGCGAGAGGAACGGTCGTTCGTACGTGTGCGGTTCATGCAGAACCTTCCTTGATGCGGCGCGTATCAAGGAATTCCCGCTGCGAAACGCAGCGCAGGGAATCACAAGAACGGGCCGAATGGAATGCGAAAGCGGCTTTGGCCGACAGAGATTCTGTACGGGCGCATGCGCTGAGATGAGGTGGCGTCACGGGGACGCGAAATCAAGAAGTCGAGTGGGGTGAAGCGCCGAGCAGGCTGTAACCCTGAAATACTTCATCCCGCAGGTGACACCACTGCGGGAAATGCGTGCAGCTGGGGCCCGCACCCCGAGGGATGCGGGCCCCAGCTACGAAATGCGCGTCAGCGTCAGGCGGGAACGATGTTCTCGGCCGTCGGGCCCTTCTGGCCCTGCGCGATGTCGAAGGTGACCTTCTGGCCTTCCAGCAGCTCGCGGAAGCCCTGGGTGGCGATGTTCGAGAAGTGGGCGAATACGTCGTCGCCGCCACCGTCCTGCTCGATGAAGCCGAAGCCCTTGGCCGCGTTGAACCACTTCACGGTGCCAGATGCCATGTCATATCTCCTTTGGGGCAGTACACCAGCATCCGCACCATACGGACACCGTGTCGCCGCGATGATGCCCCGCCGGAAAATGACCGGAAATATGAAGCACTCGAATGTGGCGCGGAGGCGACTGGAGCGCTTGAAGTTTTTGGGTACCAAAACTGCAACCGAGACCGACAGTAGCACGCTGCAGCGGTTCGTGTGCGTTAAATATCTCCATCGTGTGCGGTGCGGAAAAACTCTCCCTGCGGGGTCCATTAAACTCTCTGACCGCGGGGATAGATATTGATTCCCCCCGGGTGCAGCGTTTCGCGAGCAAGGGCGTCCGCCAGTTGCGACGTGCAGTCCAGGGGACGTGAGCCTGCGGGGTGGGTCCGCAGCGCCCTCCGAAGGGATCAGCAGCTCGCAGGGCTCCATGGCGGCCTCGGGGGCGTCCACGGCAGGGCGGCGCGGCCAGCCCCGCTCTCGCTACACGTCTGTTCCGCAGCGCCTGACGGTCACTGCGGTCGTTCGCGAAGCCGCTCCCGCAGGTGGAGGAGGACCTCGGTGTCGGTGATGTCGACCAAGGCTGCCCACAGGATCCGGATACGAACGTCATCGCCATGGTGCACGGCCCGCACGATGGCCTCGACGGTGGCGGCCGCTTCTGCGGGAAGGCATGGTGGACTGGCCGTGGCCCACACATGAACGGAAGGACCAGCCGTGTCCGGACGCTCTGCCGGAGTATCCCGCTCAGGGTCACTGGCGTCATCCACCGGCACCCGTGGGAACCTCCTGACGAGATGGTCGGCTCAACGGTGATCTCACTGGCACGGCTGGACCAGGCCGCCCCCGAGCCCCGGTGCGCCGCTCGCCGGTGTGTGGAGCCCGTCCCGCTGAGAGGCGTGGCACTCTCGTCGCGAGCACCGTTGGCGGGGAAGGTGATGGCTGAGCTGAAGTTCGAAACCGTCGCGTGCCCGCACTGCGCGGCCTGCCCGGCCACTGGGCAGGCTCGTACCATCGCCGCCGACCGGTGCCGGGTGACGGTGACGTGGCACCTTCCTTCCTGCCCGCACTACGCCGCCGATCGCGTGTTGGCGGGAAGGGAGGACTAGGCAGACCCGTCGAGGGTCTGAGTCAACCCCTCCGACCAACCGCCCCTTTTGGAAAGCGAATTCACGCGACGGAGACAGCGGTGTGACGCAGGTCGTCGAGGACGTGTCTCGCGACGCGAGATCGGCGGGGGCTCGTGTGAGGTCTAGACAATGACGAAGGCCCAGGTCTGTGACCTGTGCCTTCGTCGAAGAGCGGACGACGGGAATCGAACCCGCGCTATAAGCTTGGGAATCACTCGGCACTGAGAGCACGGTAGGCGGTTGACCTGAGTAAACGTGGCTTCTCGGGGTGCCGGCGGGGATGTCGGGTGGTCCGCTGTTGACCGCTGCTCACCGCCCTGACTGGCACGTAGGGGCACGCGCCGCCGGCACCGCACCCATCACATGGCCTGCGCACCGCGAGGGAAGGGCTGGTGCAGGGTTGCGGCCGAGAGGTGACCGGCGGCGTGCGGGAGCATGTTCGGTCAGCGGATTCCGGAGTCGGGATGTTCGGCATCCCATTCCCGGCGCGCCTGGGCAATGGGGTCACGGTGTTGCGCTGACCAGTCGGCGAGCGCTTTCACGAGATGCGTCAGGCTGCGGCCCATCGGTGTGAGCGCGTATTCGACCTGGGGTGGCACCGTGGGGTAGATGGTCCGGGAGACCAGTCCATCGCGCTCCAATCGGCGCACCGTCAGTGTCAGCATCCGCTGTGAGATGCCGGGGACGGCGCGCTGGAGTTGCCGGAAACGGCGTATCCCTTGGGCCAGTTCGACAACGACCAGGACCGACCATTTGTCCCCGATCCGGTCGAGCACCTCGCGGATCCCGCAGTCCTCGTGCTTCTCCCCGCAACTGACGACGGGTTCGACGTCTCCGTCCGTGGTTACTTCCGTGTGCCTCACCCACATCGAAGTGCCTCCTTACGCCCCCCGGCGCCACACCGCAGGCTGATCCCGGTTGCCGAAGAGAACCTATCCGAACAGGGAGAACCTGATGATCCTGGTCACTGGCGCCGCCGGCGCTCTGGGCACGCTTGTCGCCGAGCGGCTGGCGGACCGCGGCGACACTGTCCTCGGCACTCGCGATCCCCGGCAGATCCAGGCTCCATTGCCCGTCCGCCGCATCGACTTCGACGATCCCGACGGCCTCTCCCAGGGTTTCGCGGGCGTGGACGTGCTGCTGATGATCTCCGCGGGCCATGGCGAGGACGACACCGTCATGGCCCGGCACGGCGCCGCCGTCGACGCCGCCCAGAAGGCCGGTGTCGGCCATGTCGTCTATACGAGCCTGACCGCCGCCGGTGATCACCTCCCGTACGCCCTGCCGCACCGCTGGACCGAGCGCCGGCTCCGGGAGAGCGGCATGGACTGGTCGATCCTGCGCAACGGCCTCTACGCGGAGCTGCTGGCCGGACTCGCGGCGCCGTCGGCGGACGGGCGGATCACCGCCCCGTTCGGTGACGGCAGGCTGGCCGCCGTCGCGCGCGCGGATCTCGCCGAAGCCGCAGCACGGGTGGCAGTGGAGGCCCCCGCCCATGCGGGGCGCGTCTACGAACTCGTCGGCGAGCAGACCATCGGCGGCGCCGACCTGGCGCGAGCACACGGAGCCCACGCCACCTACGAGCCGGAGACACTCGCCCAGGCCCGCACGCGCATCGCCGCCTCCGGTGCCGAGCCGTTCCAGGTGCCGATGGTGATCGGCACCTGCTCAGCCATCGCTGCCGGCTTCATGGCGGGTACCGGTGGCGATCTGCGTCAGCTGCTGGGACGCGAACCCCGCTCACCGCTCGCAGCGGCTGTCGCGTAGCGCATCAGCAGGGCAAACGGTCCGACCAGCCGGACCTCACCCTCGCGGTGGGACGATCATGGCTGCGAGGTCAGAAGATTTCGCGTTCTGGAGGGGGAGACACAGTGGTCCTGGGAACAGTGGCTGTCACCGGTGCGGCAGGAAACATCGGCTCCGTGGTGCGGGCAGCGCTGCGGCACGAGGCGACCCGCCTGGTTCTGCTCGACCGTGTTCCACTACGGCAGGAGGCGGCCAACGAGGAAGTGCACACCGTCGACCTGCGCGATGCGGTGGCCGTGGAGTCGGCCCTCTCGGGGGTGGACTGCGTGCTCCACCTGGGCGGCCTGCCGGATGAGGCGCCCCTCGGCGAGCTGCTGGAAGCGAACGTACTGGGCACCCACAACGTCCTGGAGGCCGCCAGGTGCAACGGGATCGAGCGGGTCGTGCTGGCCAGCAGCAACCGCGTGACCGGCTTCTACCCCACCGGGCACCTCACCGGCCCACAGGAGCCAGTGCGACCGGACGGCCTGTACGGGGTCAGCAAGGTGGCAGTCGAGGCCCTTGGGCAGTTGTACGCGGACAAGTTCGGGCTGTCGGTCATCTGCCTGCGCATCGGCAGCTTCGAGCAGACACCCACCGAGCCCCGACACCTCGCGACGTGGCTGAGTCCACGCGACACCATCGGCTACGTCAAAGCCGCGCTCACGGCCCCGACCACCACCCGCTTCACCACGGTGTACGCCGTCTCCGCCAACGCCCGCCGCTTCTGGGAGTTGCCCGCGCAGGCAGAGCTGGACTACACGCCCGTCGACGACGCCGAAACGCGCGCTGTACACATCCCAGGCGCCGGCACTCCTGCCGACCCCTCGGCGCCACAGGCCGGCCCCTATGCCACGCCGGAGTTCACCCTGAAGCATCTGCGGCCTTGAGAGGCCTAGGCAACACAAAAGCCCCAGGTCGTTGACCTGGGGCTTTGTCATGGAGCGGATGACGGGAATCGAACCCGCGCTACAAGCTTGGGAATCTATGGTGCGCAGGCCGCCCATATGGCATCTGACCTGCGGAAACAGTCTGCCGAAAGAGCTGTCTCGAGGGTTCGCCCGTACCCGTATTGACCGCTGTTCGCCGCTCCGAAGGGCACGGATGGGGCACGCGTCCGTTGGTCTGGGTCGTGCGGCACGTCCCTGCCTCGATAGTTGCGTCTTGCCTCCTGGTTTCGTGAGGCTTGACGCAAGGCGATCTGGGTAGGAGACTGCTTGCGTGTTCCCTCCTGATTTCATGAGGGGAGGCGCAAGGAGATGGTCATGGAACTGCTGTCGGTGAAAGAGGCTGCGGCCCTGCTCGGGGTGGATGATTCCCGGGTCCGTCAGTTGCTGCATGACGGGAAGCTCCAAGGGCAGCGAGTCGGTGGTCGTTGGCTGGTTGCCGGGGACAGTGTCCGGGATCGCAAGGACCGGGGCCCTCGTTCGCGGAGACCGCTGTCGGCCCGCAATGCATGGGGCGTTCTGGCGGTGCTGGACGGCCATCAGCCGGTGAGTCTGTCCGATGCCGAGAAGTCCCGGGTGAGGATGCGGTTGCGGAATCTCCTTGCCCACGGGCAGCTGGCTCCGGCTCTGCTCCAGGAGCTTCTTGCCGCCCGCGCCGAGGTTCGCTCGTACCGCGTTCATTCAGGCGTACTGCCGGTCCTGCTCGCTGCTCAGGATGTGGTGAGGGGGGGAGTGAGCGCCGCGTCGCAGGCGGGGGCGGACTACATCGCTCTCGGTCGTGCGGAGATCTACGTACATCCCGACAGGGTCGACAAGCTGGAAGCCGAGTTCGGCATGGTCCGTGATGAAGAGCGGGGCAATGTCGCGGTCCGAATTCCCCCGGCGGAGATGTGGTCGTTCCTGACCTCAAGGTCTGAAGCGCCTGGGCAGGGCCGCCACGCCCCCGCGTCAGTGGTGGCGGCCGACTTGCTGGACCGCCACGAGGGCCGAGCCGACGCTGCCGCAGCCGGGTTGCTTGAGCCTCTGCTGACTCGCTACGCACAGCCTCGGAGGGTGTGATCATGGCGGCTGAATTGCCCGACGTGCGACTGGAGTCGGACCTGTTCACCGGGCCGCTGGTGGAGTTGTGGGGCGTGCTGTTCGACCTTTCGGAGCAGGTGCCGGATGCCTGGTCGCTGATCGGTGGGCAGATGGTGCTCCTGCACGGTCTGGAGCACGGTCGGACCCCGCCGGCGGCGAGCGCCGACCTTGATGTCCTGGCTGACGTGTCGGACCAGCAGAGCTTGCGCCGTTTGGTTGCGGCGCTGGAACGGCTCGGATTCTCCCCCGCCGGCATGTCGCCGCAGGGCAACCTGCTGCACCGCTATCAGCGCGGTGTGGAGCCGCAGCGGTTGGTGGTGGATCTGTTGGCGCCCGACAACCTCGGCCCCCGTGCAGACCTCACAACGACGCCGCCCGGCCGCACGCTGGAGGTGCCGGGCGGCCGACAGGCTGCGCAGAGAACCGAGTCCGTGAGTGTGCAACTGGGGCTGCGGACCGGCCGGATCCGTCGCCCCAGCCTGTTGGGGGCGATCGTGGCGAAGGCTGCAGCGGTGAGCATCAAGACCGCTTCACCGGAGCGGCACTACCGCGATCTGGCGTTCTTGCTCTCGTTGCCCGCCAATCCGCTGCAACTCAGAGATCAGCTCGACAAGGGCGACCGCAAGAAGCTCGCGTTCGCGAAAGCTCTGCACGATCCGCAGCATGCCGCGTGGCGTCAACTACCCGACGAGGGCGGGAAGGCTGACGGCCAGGCCATGTACGCATTCTTGTCTCCGCCTGCGTGACGTGAGGCCGGCCGAGCGCGCGTGACCTTGTCGCCGTCGAGGTGGTGCGCAAGTGGCGCGGGACTCCCGAATAGGTCTAGACGACGAAGAAGGCCCAGGTCGCTGACCTGGGCCTTCTTGTAAGAGCGGATGACGGGAATCGAACCCGCGCTATAAGCTTGGGAATCACCCGGTACTTGCGTAGCGAAATGGCCTCTGACCTGCGGGAATGCTCCCTGATGGAGACGTTCCATCCGCTCCGGTGCGAACCCCTTTTGACTGCTGTTTACCGCCCCTACTGGCACGTTATGGCACGCCGGGAACGCCCCGCTGACGCAGGAGGCGACGCCGTGCGCCTGGGGCTGGCGAACGGGCCTGGCGCCCCCTGAGGGCGCTTGACGAGTAGGAGTCGAGCGCTATCAGTCTGGGTCTACGGAGCTCCGCCGCTGTTCTGCCTGAAGGCTGCGTACGCCTGGCCGATCGCATGGAGCTTCCCGGTGAACAGAGCACCGAGGAAAGCGGCGAGGCCGAACACGGCGAAAGCAAGGGGGATGGCGGCCATCAGGTCCGCGCCGCCCATCGTCCCGACCGTGAATACGCCGAGCGCAGCAAGGCCCGCGCCGACGAAGACCTTTCGCACCCCGCGAAGGTCTGGCACCTCCGGTCCCGGCTCCGCTGGCAATGCCTCCGCGTCCAGCAAGGCCCCGTACGCGGACTGGGCCTGCCGGGTGGCCACGCTCAACGCCATCGCGCCGAGGGCACGTGCAGTGGCTTCCCGGTCCTCGACCAGCCCGCCGAGCTTGTCGGCGAACGCCGTCCGAACCTTCTGGCCGTGTTCTTTTAGACGGCCCCTGTCACCTGCATACCCGGGGATTCCGGCCGCCGACTTCGAGCTGTCCGTCACGGCCGTCATGAGCGCCGAAGTCTTCTCATGGGCGGTTGCGAGTGCCTCGGCACGCTGCCTCCCGACTGGGGCTCCCACCACGGCGGCGAGTGCCGGCAACACTTCAAGTGCTTCCGTCACGACTTCTTCGCCCTCTTCGGCGTACCCCTTCACCATCTTGCGCCAGTGATCACTTATGCCACGCCAGCTGGACACGAGGAGGACGGTGCCCGCAAGCCCGACGCCGAAGAAGGCCAACTCCTTCTTTTCCTGGTGTGTAAGTCCGGCATCCGCTGCGGTGGCCGCTGCCGTCTTCTGTGCCGAGGGTGCCGTCTTGGCGGCTTTTGCCCGATTGTCCTTGTCGATGGACAGCCCCGCTGTCAACAGCATGAAGCCGAGGAATCCAATGACGAACGCTGCACCGATCGCGTTGCCCACGATGCCGCCGATCACCGTCGTGTACGACTTCCTGGGCGACCGGGGTGGCCGTGTGTAGACGGCCCGCATGTCGTCCCACGGCACGGGGCCGGTGTACCCAAGCTCGGTGGCGGCGATCCGTGCTCTGTCGATGCGTTCCTCGGCAGCTGTGGCGTAGCGGGCACGCAGGCGGTCACGGTAGCCGGGCTGGGGTATGGCCGTTGGCGGTATCGAAAGCGTGGGCGGGGCCTCAGTGGCGGTCGGCGCGGTCAAGGCCGTGGTCCTCTCTCTTCGGCATACCCGGGGACACGCCAGGTGCGGGCCGCCGGTTGCATTCGGATCCGTAGCGCCTAACGCTCAGCCCCCGCTGTGCACACCACTAAGGTATGGGCAGCAGGGGATCAAGGGGGCCGGCAGCGTGGGACCAGGGGCAGAGACGGCCGCCAAGCGGTTTCACAATGCCCTGCTGGGCCTTTACACGCAGGCCGGCAAGCCCGCCTACCCAGAGTTGGTGTCCCTGGGCAAAAGGCGGCACCCCCAGATCACGCTGAATAAGTCCTCCCTCGGCGATTGGCTCAGCGGTCACACGGTACCTGCCGACAGTAAAGCCTTTACCTGCCTCGTAGCCTGCCTACAGAAGATGGCAGTGGATCGAGGCCGAACGGTTGCCCCCATCCCATGGGAGGACCTTCGCGCAGCAGCACGCCGAGAGAAAGCCCTCAATAGGGTGCATCGAAAGCCTTCAAGTGCGACTTGGCATGCGGATGAGGTTCTACGAACAGAGGCCATCGGCGCACTGAGGCCAGTCGATGCACTTAGGTACGAGGTGCACGCGTCGTTCAAGGTCGATACAAGCGAGTCACACGCGTCGGACCTCACGGCCTATCTACCCCGACCAGTCACTCTCGACGGTCCACTGCGCGAGGCAATTGCTAGCGCCACCCAGTCCAATCAGCTAGTCATCCTCGTAGGGGGATCTTCCACGGGAAAGACGCGAGCATGCTGGGAAGCAGTGCATGCAGTCTTGCCGGATTGGAAGATATGGCACCCGCTTGCTCCCGATCGCCCCCAGGCTGTAATCGAAGCACTACGCAACAAGCACCTGAAGCCCTACAGCATTGTTTGGCTCAATGAAATGCAGCAATACCTGCTTCCGCAGCCAGACGGGCCGAAGGCGGCCGCTGCACTTCAAAACCTCCTAGCCGATATATCCGAGGGCCCGATCCTCCTACTCGGAACAATGTGGCCAGACTACTGGGAGCTTTTGGCCCCCGGAGCCGATGGCGAGGGTGGGCTGGAGCTTGCTGTAGCCAACGGAGCGGTTGGGCAGCTCCTGGAACAGGCCATCACGATCACCGTGCCGGAGGCCTTTACGCCGACAGAGCTGGACGCTGTTGCCCACCTGGTCAGAGAAGATCCCAGACTCGCTCTCGCGCGGCAGCGGGCCAGCAATGGGCAGATCACACAGTTCCTGGCAGGCGCACCCACTCTCTGGCGTCGCTACGAACAGGCGGATGCGCCCTCGCAAGCGATTCTCCACGCAGCCATTGATGCTCGACGCTTTGGGCATGGCCGTCTACTCACTGAGGGGTTCCTCAAGGAGGCCGCTTCCGGATACTGCAAAAACATCTGGGACAGCCTCTCGGATAATTGGTTCGAGCTCTCGCTGAATAAGCTCGCGAGGAATTACAGGCGACTCCCTGGGCCATTGATTCGATATAGGGTGCGACCCGACGAGCAGCCCGTCACCGGCGACTCCCTCTATTATCTCGCGGACTACCTAGAGGAAAAGGGTCGAATCGAACGTCAAAAGATTCCACCCGAACAGTCCCTCTGGGTTGCCTCGGCGCGATATTCGCTGCACCCTACGGACCTGATTCAGCTTGCCAGGTCTGCGCAAAAGCTGAAGAACGAACATTGTGTCGACCTCTATGTGCGAGCATCCGAGTGTGGAGACGCCGCAGGAATCCACTGGCTAATTCGTACCAAAATCGGTCGAAGGCGACTTGTGCGCGCGGAAACTTTGATTGATGACCACGCTCCTTCGGGGCGCCTCTTTGCAGAACTTTCCGCTGCGGCGTCTACTAGTGGTTTGGTTCTCGATGCAGAGCGTTTCGCCAAGAGGGCTTTTCTTCTTAGTGACCCAACTGGATTGCGTCGCCTTGCCTACGACTTCGCAGCCTCAGGCCAAGAAGAGACTGCAGAGCGCTTGTACAACTGGGGTGCCGCATCTAACGACATGGTCGCCATTAGCTGGCTTACGCGCCGCCGGCTAGCTCAGGGACGCCGCCAAGAGGCAAGGCGCTTTGCGGAAGCGGCACTCTCGCTCGGTTTCCCCGCGTCCCTGATGCAGGTGGCGCACGACTACCTATCGAGCGACGATGCCGCCGAAGCCGACCACCTCTATCGGAAGGTCGCTGAACTTGGCCACGTCGGCGCGCTCCGGCGGGAAGCTGAGGAAGTCTCACGCTATCGGCAACACAGGACGGCGCTCCACCTGTACCGGGTTGCAGCCCGAGCGGGCGACCCTCTTGCCCTTCAGTGGCTGTCGTGGCACCACGAAGGCAGAGGTGAGCATCTTCGTGCGGAGGAGCTGGCACACTCCGCGGCACGGCTCGGCAACGCTCATGCACTTCACGGCCTGGCCCACCTTCGGCTCGGCGCAGGCTGCCAGGACGAGGCCCGGCGGCTGAACCTCTTGGCGGCGAGCATGGGCGACACCAACGCCCGTGACTGGCTGGCCAGGAACTCGTCTTCCCCGTCCGATTCGGACGATACTCGGATGCCACTCCCATCCTCCTGACCTGCGTCGTTTAAGACGACGCAGGCCAGACCGATCGCCGGATACCCCTCGGACGAGGTTCCGTGCCTCCACGAAACAGGCCTCGGTCACGGGGCCTCTACGAAGGGGACGGCATGGAAAACCAGGCGAGCTACAAGCCGGCGACAGCACGATGGCATCGGATGGTCCGGCGCGTGGCACAGACCATCGGCTTCGGCCTCCTGCGGGGGGTAGCGACGGGCCTCGGCGCACTGCTCACTCCGCCGATCGCTGGGTGGCTCCATGGGTTTTGGGGTTGAGTCGGTGGGGGGCCTCACGAGCGCCCGACGGCCTGGCCGCCCGGGCCGCCGAGGTGCAGGCGTACGCGAACGCTGGCGTCGGCACGCTCGGCAAGTATCCCGGCGACCGGGGGCTCGGCGGCACGAGGAAAGTGTCGAGGAACACCAGCTACAGCTCCCGAAGCGCAGTCAGAACCTGCCCCAGTAGGAGTGGGGTCGTATGTCGACCACCAGATGATTCGCTGACACCGCACGAGGGCCGTGCCGGCACCTCGGCCCAGACGAACTTGCCAGGGTGTGGACGACGGGGGTGGTAGCCCCAGCGGGTGGCCATGGTGGCGGTGAGCAGGAGTCCGCGGCCACCCAGGGCGCTGTCACTGGGCGACTGGGGCGTGGGCGGGCGAGGGTCGTTGTCGCCGACCTGCAGGACGACGCCCGTCGGGGTCGGCCAGAGCCGCAGAAGGATCACGCCCGGAGCGGGCTGTGTGGCCTCTGGCGACCCCAGCGGACGTGCGTGCTCGATCGCGTTGGTGGCGAGCTCCGAGACGAGAAGGCGGGCCACTTCGGTGCCTTCGGCGGGGAAGTCCCAGCGGCGGAGTACGTCGACGGTGTGGCAGCGGGCCCAGAAGGCGGCGCTCGGGATGGCTGCGAGTGAGAGGTCGCTTACGAGAGGGACGGGCTGGCTCATGCGGGTGGCTTCCTCGGCGGCGTGGCCAGGTGGCAGGCGGTGTGCCGTGGCTGAGGAGGCGGCCCCCGGGCGGCGGGAGGGGTGCCTCCCAGGGGCTCGCCGGCTCTCGTGGGCTACTTCGTTGCGATCACGTAGACGCTGCCCCAGCGGCGCTTCGGGTTGGCCATGGCGGAGTCGAAGGTCCACGGCTCGGCGGTGGTGAAGCCGGCCTCGGTGAAGAGCTGGACGAGCTTCTCGTGGTCGTAGGCCCACAGGTGCTGGGTGTACGTGGGGTCGTCGTCCTGGTCGCGGAAGACGAGGTTGACGAGGTCGAGCTGGGTGTTGATGTCGTCGAGGCAGGTCCGCTTGGCGTACCAACGCTCGATCATCTCGGCGGAGGTGTCGAGGGAGCCGGGGTAGCGGCTGAGGGCGAAGGCGGCGTCGGGAACGCCCGTAATGATCTGGCCGCCGGGGACGAGGACGCGGTGGGCCTCGATGACGTACTGCTTGGCCGAGCGGGGGTAGTCGATGTGCTCCAGGAAGTGCTCGGAGAACAGCGTCTGGACGGTGTTGTCGTGCAGGGGGATGCCCTCGCGGACGTCCCACAGGAGGTCGGCCGGCGGGACGGCGTCGATATTGAAGAAGCCGTCGATCCGGTGGGCTCCGCCGCCGATCTGGACCTTGGCGGGCGTGTCGTCGATGCGGCCGTTGGGCCAGGCACGCCGGCTGGTGTGGTGGTAGCGGTGGAGTTCGATCTCGCGGGCGGCGGCGCGGAGGCCGCGGGCCAGCCCGTGGGTGGTGGCCGGGTCGCCGAGGAGGGAGGCGATCTGCTCGCCTAGGAGGTCGGCCGAGGGCATGCCGGAGGTGCTCATGACAGGACTCCTGATCATGAAGGGGGTGAGGTGAGGTGGTGCTGTGGGGGAGGTGGTGGGTTATGCGGCGCTGGGTGCCGGAGCGGTCCACTGCTTGTTGCGCATCAGCGTGTACTTGATGTCCACCAGGCGCGGGGCGATGGTGAGGGAGAGCTCCTCGGCCGGGTGGAGGTGGCCGGTGTCGTCCTGCTCGGCGCGCCAGATGCGGTAGGCCAGGTTGGGGTAGGCCGGGTTGATGCCGATCTCGCCCTTGGGCATCGTGCCGTTGAACGGGGCGACGATGTCCATGTGGTTCCAGTAGTTCCAGGCTTGCAGCGCCTTGTACTGGTCGAAGTAGAAGTAGAAGTCGGGATAGCGGCCGAAGGTGCGCAGTTCCCGGTGGATGAGGTGGCCCAGGAGCGGGCCGAGCTGGGTGGCGAGGGCGTCGAACTCCCAGCGGGTGTGGTGCCAGGCTTCGGGGACCTCGCCGGGGGTGAAGAGCCGCGCGGCCACGAGGTGGCTGATGCGGTCGACGAGGTACGTGGCGGCGTGCTCGGGGTCGATGGCGGGATCGACACGGCGGAGGAGCGCGGCCAGCTCGTCGGGCCGGGGGCGGAACTTCGCGAGGTCGAACTTGCCGGACAGGGCCGGGAAGGAGGCGAACAGCAGCTCTTTGTAGAGCCAGTTGTTCAGCTCCCCCAGTTCCGCCAGGCGGCGGGTGTGGCGCGAGGTGGAGTGGAGCATCAGGTACTCCGCCACGGTCTCGAAGTAGAGGTAGCCGAGGATCGGCAGGCGGGGGATCGTCTCGTCGAGCTGTTGGAGGAACGCCTTCGGGGCGATAACGGTGCCCTGGTAGGCCACGGTGGCGGCGGTGGCGAGGAAGGCGGCCGAGTTCTTGACGCGGGCCACGACGGTCTCGCGGAGCTGGTGCCGCTCGTTCTTGCTGAGCAGGTACTCGAGGTGGCTGTAGATCTGCAGATGGATGAGGCCCAGCCTGAGGTAGTCGATGCCGGCCAGCCCCCGGTACGACTCCGGCGGTGTGTCGATCTCGATGATCAGTGGGGTGGGCCTGCGGTCGGTGATGCCGAGCTTGGCCAGGAAGGCCGGCGCCTCTCTGGTCAGGACGTACGAGGCCAGGTTGTGCATGCGGAAGCCCTGCTCGGTGGGGGTGAGCGGTGCGCAGTAGATGCTTCCGACGAGGCAGCCGCCGGAGGGGTAGAGCATGCCCTCCTGGCTGATCTCCTCCAGTGCGTGGGTGACGTGGAGGAGGTGGAGCTTGCCTTCGCCGCTCAGGGCGTCGAAGAGGGCGTTGCGGCGCAGCAGCCGGCCGTTCGGGGTGCCCTCCGCAAGGCGCTGGTCCCATGCGGCGGCCTGGGCCGTGAGCGGGTCGACGGGATCGGCGGGGCTGGGGATCAGGCCGCTGCCGTAGAAGGCATGGGCATCGGCCCACAGGTGGTAGGCGTCCAGGAAGTCCATGGTCACACCAGCCCCGCCTCGGCCAGCGCGAAGCGGACGGCCTCAGGGCTGCTGGCCCCCGCCAGGTGGGCCTTCTCGGAGGTGAGGACCAGGTCGAAGGCCAGGCCGCGGTACCGGTCGAAGGCCGGCTCGCGGACGTGCCGGGCGTCCGGCCACCACGTGGCCTTCGGGAGCCGGTACCGGTCGAGGGCGTCGGCGGCCTTCAAGATGTCCGCCAGCGACTCCGCCTTCGCGTGGTCGTGCCAGTCGTCCGCAGTGAAGGCGTCGTACGGGACGTCGTGCAGGCGGACGGCGGTCGCCGCCTGCACGATCCGGCGGGGGGTGGCCATGAGGCCGAAGTGGCTCCACACGGTGTCTGCGTTCGCGGCGAGCCAGATGGCCGCCCGGGCGCCGTGCCCCTGGTCTTCCTTGTCGTGACGGCGCTGGCAGTCGTGGACGGCCGCGGCCACGACCACCGTGGCCGTGTTGGCGTCGTCGAGCTCGTGGCTGCCAGCGAGGACGGCAGCCAGCGCGGCCGTACGCATGCTGTGACGGACGCCGTGGATCGAGGTGTACAGACGAGGCGTCGCCATCCAGGCGGCCGGCAACGCGGACTGCTTCAGCAGACTCCGCGCAGCCGAAGCCAAGACCGGTTGCGCTGTCGGCGTGAGGTCGGGCCGGTTCTCATCGATCCACTCGACGGTGGCCCGGTCCATGTACTGGTGAAGCGGCAGCTGCCGACGGGCAGCCTGGTCGATCAGGGTTGCGGTTGCTGGGGTCGTGCTCATCTGTGCCCACCCCCTTGGTGGTCTCCGCGGTGACGTGCTCCTACCTGAGCGGCGCGGCCTCCTGCTCGCGCTCCTTGCGCTCCTGCTCGGCGGTCTCGAAGGCTGCGGTGAAGTCGGCCAGCTCCTGCTCGGTCATCAGCGTGACGCCCAGCTCCGCCGCCACATCCATGATCTTGGCCGTTGCCTCGTCGCGGGCGGCGTCCGAGGCGGCGTCGTCGAGCAGCAGCTCGAACTCGGCGTGGTAGCCCCACGCCTCGCTCCACTTGACCGCGATCTCGACGCCGTCGAACCGGTAGTTGTGCCGGAAGTTGAACGCCTTGTGCATGGCGGCCTCGAAGCCGAGGCCGTTGAACACCTTCACCGCGGCAGGCACGTCGGCGGGGGCGATCGCGAACTCCGTCTCCGCGAAGGCGGAGCCCTGTCCGATCTTGCTCCCCTTGAGGGTGACCTTGGCGGTGCCGGCGGTGGTGTTGTCGGTGACCTTCAGCAGCTGGTCGGGCAGCACGTAGAAGTAGATGTGCTTGTCGTCGTTGCCCAGGTCCTCGCCGTCCGCCTTGAGGCGGGCGACCAGCTGGTCGTGGGCGTCCTTGGGGAAGCGGGCCCGCATCTCGATCTCGATGGGCACGGGGTGGTGTCTCCTCGTTTCAGGCATGGCGAAGCCAGCCGGACCCTGGCGTGGGGCCCTGTCCGGTTGGCCAGGCGCTATGGAATTGGTGCTCGGAATGGGGGTGGGGCGAGCGGTGCGGCCGGGCCGGGGCCCCGCCGCACCGTTCGTGGAGCTCTGATGCGTCAGCCCAGGTCGCCGAAGCGGGCCTGGACCACACCGGAGTGCAGGTACGTGGGCAGCTGGACGCCACCCACCGACGGGCGGCTCGTGGCGACCTGCTCCTCCGTCTCGCTGGGGAAGCCCTCCAGGAGACGCAGGCACTGCTGGACCCACTCCCGGGACGCGGGCCAGTTGCCCAGGTCGCGGTGGCGTACTGCCAGGGCGTAGGAGGTCTCGGTCGCCGCCCAGCGGTCGCTCACCAGCTCACGCTGGAAGATCGACTCCAGCTCGTCGGTGGAGGCCAAGCGGGTCTGGTTGGTCATGGTGCCCTCTCAGATCAGACGGTCGTACCCCAGTGGTGTTCAACGCGTCGGCGTCCCACCGGTGACGCCGCACCCCGCCGTCAGTACGTGAAGATCTCGGCCAGCGTCTTGTAGTCCTGCAGCTCGTCCTTGTCGAACCACAGCTCCACCTCCTGCTTGGCCTCCTCCGCGTTGCCGGAGGCGTGCACGAGGTTGGCGACCGCCTTGCCGGAGGCGATGCTGGCCGCGGCGCTGTAGTGCGAGAGATCGCCTCGCACGGTGCCGGCGGGCGCCTGGTTCGGGTAGGTGCTTCCCACGATCTTGCGGACCGTGGCGATGGCGTCGTAGCCCTCCAGCACCAGGGCGATTACCGGCCCCTGCTGCATGAAAGTGGAGGTGACGTTGTAGACCTCCGCCCCGAGACGCTCTTCCAGGTCGAAGTAGTGGCGGCGAGTGAATTCGGCGTCCATCCACTTCATCTTCGTTCCGACGATCTTCAGCGCGGCGTCCTCGAATCGCGTGATGATCCTGCCTGCCAGGCCACGCGCCAGCGCATCGGGCTTCAGCAGGACGAGCGTGCGCTCCACGGTGTGTGCCTGATCCTCGGGCATTGTCTCCCTTTCGCCTTGCTGACAACCGGAGATGACGGGCAATCAGCCGTCACCTGCTGAGGTTACCGGCGTCGGCGAAGGGGCCAGGACGAGCAGCAGTGTCTCGTGTCGATCGGAGGTGGATGTGGCCTCTGCGGAGACTGGATCAAGGAATCGAATTCAGCCAACTTCCCTGTCCCTCCTATCCGAAGCGAGCGCACATCTAAAATCTCCCTGTGGTCGTCCGGCGCCTCTGCGCCTCTCGATAGGGCCCCGGATCCGGAACGTCGATCAGGTGATTCCTTGCCCTGGTGACTCTGATTCTTCCGGGGCGCGCGCCGCGCGACCATGAAGCGCCAGTGCACTTGGAGTGCACCTTCGGCACGCGGGTTCCTGCATCGAGAGCGGCGAGGACGAAGGGGCGGCGTGTGGAGGTCATCGAGCTCTGGAGCGGGCGGTACGCGTGCATCCTCCAGTCCGCGCTCAGGCTCACTAACGAGCAGTTCGCTGCCCAGCTCGGCATCGCCGTCCGAACCGTCGCGGCCTGGCACGCCGACCCCGCCGTCGTGCCGCGCAAGGAGATGCAGCAGCTCCTCGACGCAGCACACGAGCAGGCTCCGCGCACGGCCCGCCAGCGGTTCGACCTGCTGGTGGCGAATGAGCGCCGCCCTGAGGTGGCCGGTCCAGCTGGCGCCCAGGCTCTCCGGGTCGCCATCGCCGTCGTCGCTCGCGACGATCAGGTCCTGTTGGTGTGCCGGCGGCATGACGACACGTCCGGGATCACCTGGCAGTTCCCCGCTGGCGTGATCAAGCCGGGCGGCAAGGCCGAGACCACCACGGTGCGGGAAACCCTGGACGAGACAGGGGTCCACTGCGCCGTACGTGAGAACCTCGGCAGCCGCCTACACCCGGTGACCGGAGTGCTCTGCGACTACTTCCTATGCGAGTACCTGGCAGGCGAGGCAGCCAACGCCGACGCCGAGGAGAACGCGGACGTCATGTGGGTTCCGAAAAACTTCCTCACCCGATTCATCCCCGTCGATACGATCTTCCCACCCATCCTGGCAGTCCTGGAGGAGTAGACGTGACGCAGCAGAACGCTGAGGAGCGACCGGGCATCGCTGCAGCCATCGTGGTCCAAGAGGGACGCGTACTCATGGTGCGGCGCCGGGTCAGCGAGGGCCAGCTCTCCTGGCAGTTCCCTGCCGGTGAGGTCGAGCCCGGCGAGTCCCGCGAGGACGCCGCCGTTCGCGAAACCCAGGAGGAGACAGGCCTGACCGTGAAGGCCGTCAAGCTCCTCGGCGAACGGGTCCACCCGGCCACCGGCCGACTGATGTCCTACACCGCCTGCGAGGTGATCGGCGGCCACGCACACGTCGCGGACACCGAAGAACTGGCCGAGCTTGAATGGGTCACCCACGCAGAGATCCCGCAGTACGTCCCCTACGGCCTGTTCGAGCCGGTGCAAGAGCACCTCGATGCGGCCCTGCACCGCTGACGAAGGCCGTCGAGGTGAGTAGCGTCGCCAAGGACTGGCTGCTGCACTGAGACCGGCAGCAAGCAAGGAGGTGGAGAGACATGATCGAACGAGTCCGCGCCGTCCTCGTCACCGCTGACGACACGATGTTGGTCATCCGCCGCACCAAGCCCGGCATCCCTAAGTACTGGGTGCTTCCTGGCGGAGGCGTCGAGGCCAGCGACGAGTCCCGGGAGGCTGCCCTCCACCGGGAGATCCACGAGGAGATCGCTGGGAAGGCCGACATCGTCCGTCTCCTCCACACGATGGAGTCAGAAGAGGAGCGTCAGCTCTTCTATCTCGCCCGCATCGCGACCTGGTCCTTCGACGACCGCACCGGTCCCGAGTTCAGCGCCGAGGGTCGCAGCGAATACGCGCTGGAGGAGATCCCGCTGACCGCGGAAGGGCTCGACCGCATCGACCTCCAGCCCGAGGAGATCGCCCATGTCCTGCGGGGCGCTATCAGCGCCGGAGGCCTCGCAGGCGAGGCAACGCACTGAGCCTTCGACGCGTCAACACATCGCCAGGGCCGGCACTGAGATGAGCCGGCCCTGGTGGCCTGCCCCTCGTTGCTGGCCTCGCCCGCGGTTTCTGACACCGAGCGGCGGCCGCTACTGAACCAGCCGGAGCACCGGCCTCTGTTCCTGGACGCCCAGCAGGTCCCGCACCCTCTTGCTCGTCCAGGCCAGTTCATGAGCCAGTTGAGCGACAGAGAGTCCCGCTTCCTTCGCAGCCAGGTCGAAGGCCTGTCCGAGCAGCGAAGGCTGTTCACCCGGGAAGCTCGATACCGATTCCGCGGTGAACCCCGGCTGACCATCGAGAGCGCGTAGGCGCTGGTAGGTCCTGCTGGCCGTGGCGTCGGAGATCAGTCCCAGCTCGCGGCAGCGGTAGACGAGCGAGTGTAGGGAGACTCCCCAGACCCCTCGGAGCTCGGCCAGTCGTGCAAAATCCATTCGCCGTGGCAGGAGCGGCAGGATGCTGTCCTGAGGGGTCAGGAACTCGGCCGCGAAGGCGTCGGCCTCCTTTTCCTGGCGGCTGTCACCGGTGGCATCGCCGTGAAGCACCAGGTGGCCCAGTTCATGGGCGGCAGTGAACCGGTGCCGGTAGATGTCGTCGGCCCGGTTGGCCGTTAGTACGACGAGTGGACGCGCTGCCCGGGTGGAGAAAGCATCCACACTGGCAGCGGAAGGATCACTGGCAGGCGGCATGACCACCACGATCCCGTGGGATTCCATCCGCCTCACCAGATGCGTGACAGGTCCGTCACCGAGGCCCCAGCGCCTACGCAACTCGCGGGCGGCGGATGCGGGGTCGGTGGACAGCTCCTCGCCGGGGTGGACCTCGCCGCCGGCGAAACCGGGGAGATCGACCAGAGGCAACTGGATCCGCTGCTCCAGTGCGTACGTGAGCTCCCAGACTTGCTCGGCAAAGGCGAGCGCACGCTCCCGTTGGGACTTCGGAGTGCTGCGCAGGCTCCGAAAGTGCGCCATGGATGCGTCCAGCCGATTGGCGGGTCTTCCCAGCAGGAAGAACGTCGCAGGAACCCCGAGGATCTCGGCGAGCCGGGGGATCAAGTCAGGTCGTGGCTTCGACACCCCAGTCTCGTACTGACCCACCGCGGCAGGCGTCACCCCGAGCTGCGCCGCCACGTCCTTCTTCGTCATCTCCGCCAGCCGACGGGCTTGTGTCAGCCGGGTGGGATCGAAGGCGTCGGAGACAGCACGTGGCGTGGCGCCTCGTTCTTCCGTACCGGGAATGAGGTCTTGCTTAATGGGTCGCATCGTCTTCGCTGGTCTGGTCCTCGACAGGTTCTGCCTCGGTCTGCACGGGCACGTGCAGGGCCTGGTCCGAGGCGGTACGAGAGGACAGCGTAAGGGTGGGCTCGGTTCCGTCGGCGAAGCTGGTGTGTGCCGTGGTCGGGTTCGGAATGCTGACTGGCTGCAGCGTGTACGAGGTGACCGAGTGCGGCAGGTGGAGCGGCTCGGGATCGGTGGTCCATTCCAGCCGCCGGTTCATCCCGAGGGCCGCGATGCCCCAGTACGCCTCGAGGAGCTCTGAGGCGTTGCAGGCGAAGGGCACCAGGATCAACTGGGTGCCCTGCGGGACGGTCGCCAGAGCGCCGCGCGGTTCGGCGGTCGGAACGGTCGGCCCGAAGTCGAGGTCGAACGGGTCCTGGGTGTGCTTCGGAGCCGGGGCGAAGGTGAAGAGTTCCTGCACCAGCCGGGACTGGCTGGGGATGCGTGCGCTGCGTACGTCCGACTTCGTCTTGGAGTACCGGAACGGGTAGAGCAGCCCGTTGCCGATGAGCATCAGCTCGTAGGAGAACCCGAACGGCTGGATCGCGCGGGCGCCGGGGAGGCCCTTGAGTTCGTCCTGCAGTCGCTCGTACTGGTTCTCGTACCGGCTGGTGCCGTAGCTGCGTGTGGTGCGGGACGCCGTTTGCTCCTGTGCGGCCTGTGCGTTGGCCTGCATGTTGCGAAGGCCCTGCCCGACGGCGAGGCGTACAGCTGCTGCTTGGTTGCCGAACACGTCGGTCGTCCACGACGACGAAGGCATACTCATGCGGACGACTCCTCGGGTCGGACTACGCATCGAAGCATTCCAGTGCGCTGCTGACTTTAGTTGATGTCGAAGATTTTGCACAACTGCTTCGGTGTTCGGCGTGTTCGTCGCGCAGGGGTCGACTCGGCAACGTTCTCTTCGACGGCTACGGCGCAGCAACGGGGCCAAAACCGTGATGCGTTGGCCCCGTAGGGCTTCACTGGGGTGGGGTGTTCGCGCTCAGCGAGTGCGGCGCTGCTGGGTGGGTCGGGCTGACTGGGCTGGCGGCGGAGTGGGTGCCGGCTTCCTCGGGGCGGGTTGTAGCGGAAGGTTCGCGAGGCGGCGTAGGCGCCACACCAGTACTTCGCTGACGGACGTGGCGGTGCCCAGCTCCCTTTGGGCGGCCGCCTCGGCGAGTGCGGCAACTGCGTCACGACCGGCGCCTTCGGCGTCGGCGAGGCTGGCGGCGAGGGCAGGCCAGGCGGGCTCGGTGAGGATCTGCTCGGCCAGGTCCGGTAGTGCTTGGCGGACGAGTGCGGCCTGTCGCTGCTGGACCGTGACGGTCAGGCGCAGGCCGCGCTGGTGGATCACGGTCAGGGGCTGGATGGCGGCGGCCTCGTAGGTAGCGTGCAGGTGTTCGGCTGCTTGGCGGGCGGCTTCGGCTTGCTGGTCGTGGTGCCGGGTGTGGTGCCAGTGCTGGGCTGCGACGACGGCCAGGAGCACGGCGTCGAGGAGGATCGCGAGGAGTGCTCCGTCCTTGGGCGCGGGTTCACGCACAATCGCCTTGATGGCGCGCCGTGTGGCCTGGGCCTGCTGGTGGTGGGCGCGGATGCGGGAGCGGCTGGCCCGCTCGAATGCGGCCGCTGCCTGGGCCAGCTGGGGCCGGTGGCTGGCGGGGGCGATGAGGGGGAGGGCGTCGAGGGTCTCGGCGAGCACGGTGATGTGCGCCTGGCCCACGACGTCGTCGGCCTGCTCGAGAACATCGGGGATCCGTTCGACGCCATCGGTGACCTGCTGCCATGCCGTAAGCGGACGGCCAGAGTGCTGGCCCATGGGGGCGGGTTCGGTGGGTGCGAGGCGCTCGCTGATCTTGGGGTAGGACAGGTCGGGGCCGAGGGCGGAGCCTGAGAACCACACCGGCTCGCCCTTGGCGTTCGTGTCGCCGGGGAGGGCGACTTTGTAGCTGCGGATGTCGCCGGAGGGGAAGTGCTGGATGTCCACCAGCACGCCCGCGTTGCGGAGGATGGTGAAGAACTCCTCGGTGTCCGTGGCAGCGGCCACGGTCGTGCGGACGGTGGTGCGCAGCCTCTCCCTGGGCGTGGCGGTGTGCCCGGCGCGCAGGGCCTTCTCCTTCTCGGCGCGGGTGGGGCGTTTGGCGGCGGTGTGGTCGCCGCGTACGACCTGGCGCAGTCCGTACTGCTTCTCGATCGCGGCGCACTCTTTGTCGGCGCGCGGGTAGTCGTTCCAGTTACGGGGTGGGGTGAGGTCGCCGCGGACCTTGGTGGCGACGATGTGGATGTGATCGTCGGCGTGGCGGACCGCGACCCAGCGGCATGCGTCCGGGTCGCCGGCGGGAGCGATGCCGGTGGCGTTCAGGATCCGGCGGGCGATCGTCGCCCACTCGTCATCCGTCAGGATCCGGTCCTCGGGTGCGGCTCGGACCGAGCAGTGCCACACGTGGGCCTTGGGTGCGCGGTCGCCGGCCTGTTTCACGCGCAGGTCGAGGACGGTGGCGAGCTGGGCGAGGGTGGCGGTCTCGTCGCGGCCGGGGTCGGGGGCGAAGCCGTCCCAGGAGGCGACCAGGTGGGGGTCGGAGTGCTCGTTGGCGCGACCGGACCCGTAGAGGTAGCGCAGGACGCCGTGCGTGTTGGCGCCGGCCTTGCCGATGTTCGTGATCAATCAGGCCGCCGCCTTCGATGTGGCGGCGTTGTCCGACGCCACATCGATCGACGTGACGGCATCACGGGCCACGACCAGGACACGTCCTGCTTCCGCGAGGAGGGCTGTGTCCCCAAGCTGTGGATGGCCGCCGGAGTTCAGCTTGCGGGCGATCTGGTTGACGTTGGTGCCGATCCTGGCGACTTCGGTCCGCAGGGCGGCGAGCTCGTCGATCAGGTCATCGTGGGAGGTCCGTTGGCCAGGCAGCGCAAGGTCGCCGTTCAGGTGGGCCGCGACGATGGCGCCGATGAGGTGTGCGCCGGCCAGGTTCAGGCGGTGGGCCTCGGCGAGGATCGCCTGCTTCTCGGCGACGCTGTAGCGGACGTCGACGCGCTCCTTGCGCTGCACCCTTTTGCGGGCGCGACGGTGGGCGACCCGGTACAGCGCGGCCTCGTCGGCGGCCCGCACGACGACGGGCAGCCCGGGGTCGGCGGTACCGGCCGCTTCCTGCCCCGGTGCGCCCTCGCGCCGGGGTTCTACCTCCGCCACCCCCGGGGCGGAGGCTGCGTTGGACCGGCCCTTGGACGGTCCAACGCCATACCTTGCTGCCTGGTCTGGAGCCGAAGTGGTCTGCCCCTTCAGGCTGTTGTCGGCGGGGTTCGACGGGGTCGAGATCGCCGCCGAGGTGCTTGTGTGCTGAGTTTCGAAGGGCATGACGACTCCTGCGGGGTGAAGTATGAATTGGCTGCCTGACGGTCCCGAGGCGGGCGGCTGCTGGCAGGCGAGGGGGACTGTCCGGTCCCGGTCCCGGTCGGCAGGTGGGCGCGGTCCCCATGGAGGTCCGGCGAGGGGACCGCGCCAGGGGCGAGATGGGGACCGGCGGGTCGGGGCTATGTCCGACTGGGAGCGGGGACGTGGACCGGGACCGTGTCGGCGGTCTGGTCCGGGACCGTCAGGTTTCGGGGACCGGGTCGCGGCTGCCGTTGTCCGGGACAACAGCGCGTTGACCTGCGGTGATTATCGGTCATTGTCCGGTTGAGGTTTCGGTGGGGGACTGTGCGCGGTGCTCGATGAGGCGCTTCTGCAGTATCCCGAGGCGCTCGTTGCTTACGGTGTGGTCCGCTTCCTTGAGGGCCTTGCGCATGGTGCTCAGCGATGGCTTCCCGTCGAGCGTGGCCACGACGGCCAGGAGTTCGTCCTCCTCACCGGTTTTCGGTCGGCCGACCTTGCGTGTGGGTGCCAGCGGGGATTCCGGCTCTCGGGGACCGTCGGCGGCAGGCACGCGTGGGGCGTCGTGGTTCGGGGGATCCACCAGCTGCTGGAGTCCAGGGTCGGGGTGAGGTCCGCGGACCGGAGCGTCGTCCTGAGGGCGAGATGCGGCGACCGAAGTGGGTTGGCCTTCTCCGGTGTTGGGCGTGCACCGGTGTGCGTGTTCGGGGTCGACGAGGCGCTGGTGGATCTGGCGCATGAGGGCGCCGAAGGCGACAAGGGCGGCTGCCGGGGGTATCGCGGCGACCACGTAGTCCAGTGTCGGGACACTGCCGGTGCCGTGTGCGCCGCTCACGCCTGCGACGTTCAGGGCGATCGAGCCGAGGGAGCCGGCGGCGGTCAGCACGATGGCCCACCAGTCCGTGGTCCGGCGCAGGCCGGCCCGCAGCATCAGTAGCTCGCCGGAGACGATGAACGCGTCGAGCGTGGCGGGCCATGCCCACTTCCTGGCAGGCGAGGCGTCCAGGCCGTGTTGTCCGGCGACCTCGGCGAGGTGGGCGTAGGAGAGCCAGAACCCTGTGGCGGTCAGGGCGACAATCACGCATCCGGCGACGGCCAGCACGTACTGGTCGGCGGTACGGCTGCCGGATGCGGGGGCGGCAGGTGCGGGCAAAGCGGGTGCACTCCATGGGTGGGAAGGCGGCGGCCGACTGGGGCCGCCGTGGATGGGTGGGAACTCGTCCCACTCGTCTCGTGCCTGGTCAGGGCAGGTACGGGTGACGTGGGGATACGGGTTGGACTCGTCCCGGTCCGGCGACCGGTACCCGTGCTGACCTCGTCCGGTACGAGTGGGACGGGTCAACGAGCGTCCGGCGCGGCAGCGGGTCCTCAGGCGCAGGGCGGCTTGGCGTAGGCGCTGGTACGGATTGATCCGTCCCGACCTCGCGAGCCGTACCCGCCCTGACCTGCACTGATACGAGTGGGACGGGTCTATGCGGATCAAGCCCCGGGGCCCGGAGCGACGCCGTGCGGCCATAACGGCCGTCTGCGCGCTGCGACCCTTGTCGCCCTGGGACGGGTGGGACGAGTGGGGACGGTCAGGTCCCGGAGGGCTCCGATGGGGTTTCCGGCGGGCAGTACCGGTCCCAGGCGTCGGTGAACTGGGCGCGGGTGAAGCCCTTGGCCTGGGTTCCCTCGGGGAAGCGGCGCGTGGAGGAGCCGATGTCGTAGGGCTTCAGCAGCACCTGCAGACGACGCGGGCCCAGGCCCTTGGCGCCGTCGTCGGCCCACGGCGCTTCCTCGTCGCGGTTGAGCATGGCGAGGATCGTCCTGGTGGGCAGGGCAGCCGGATTGCCGCAGGTGGCGAAGACGCGGCGGATGTCGACCAGGATGCGGGTGTGCAGGGAGTTGTCCTGATCGCGGGCCGCCTCGTGTGCGGTCATCACCCGGCATGCGGTGCGGGCCCGCTCAGGCCAGTCCCCTCCGGCGAGGTCCGCGACGATGACCAGCGCCTCCCAAGTGTCCGCAGCCCGGTCCTCCACCGGCATGGAAACGGGCATGAGCCCGGTGGCCTCCTTCCCGCGCGGGCGCAGCCACGCGGCGAGGCGGTTGCGTACGGCGTGCAGGGCGGGGGTGTCGCGGAAGGCGCGGAACTCCGAGACGGTCTCGCCGTTCCTGCGACGCCGCATCCGCATGACCACGGACCGGTCCATGATCGTGTCGGGCAGATCGCCGATGCCGGCGAGGGCGGCCATCGCGAAGGTGTGGAAGCGCACCACCTCGTGGTTCGGTCCGGCGACGCGCAGCGTGTAACGGCTCTTCTGGAAGCCTGCGTTGAGCAGGCCTCGAAGCTCCTCGTTCTTTTCCGCGACCTTCGCCGAGCCGAAGATCGTGTCGACCTCGTCCACCAGTAGGGTCGGCGGATCCGACTCGCCGATCGACCGGAAGATCGCCGCAGCCGAGGCGTTCACGGTGATCAGCGGATCGTGGACGGTCTCGGTGATCACGTCCAGGAGGCGCGACTTGCCGCACCGCTTCGCCGGACCCACCACTGCCAGGCGAGGCGCGTGCTGCCAGACCGTCTGCAGGTGCGTGGCTGCCACCCACAGGGTCACGGCAGTGAGCGCCTCGGGGCTCGGCAGCACCACGTACTGCTGGATCTGCGCGGCCAGGTCGACCAGCGCCTGGTCTCCTTGCGAACGGGGGCCGATCGGCGTGGAGCCGGGCTGGGAGGGGGAGGTCTGCGGCTCGGCTACTGCGTCCTCCTGGGCCGTGCGGACGGCATCAGGCTGGCCAGGGACCGCCACCGGCGGCCAGAGCGCCTTCGTGGGCGCGGCGGCGGGGTCGGGGGTGTTGGGCATCAAGGGGGCGGCTCCTTTGCTGGCGGCCGGGTCGGCGGCCGCCTCTCGGAAATTGGGCGGGAAATCCGGCTGGGCCGGGGTGCGTGGACAAGACAGCCACACCCCAGGTCCAAAAGTCCAGGGATTGCTCTAACACTCCTGAAAACTTTTTCGGCCCCATAACCGTAGACCCGGAATCCCGGTCGCCGAAATCGCCGCCGATGGTCGGTGCATCGCTCACGGCAGACAGGGAAAGGGTTCCCCAAGGTCCGCAGCGGAAGCTACAACACAGCAATGCCACCGCGATCTCTTGAAATCGGACCCGCAGGCCGCGCCGCCGACCAGGCAATCGAGCGCACCCGTGTCGCCCTCGGCTACTCCCAGCGCCAGCTCGCCGCCCGCGTCCGCGCCCTCGGCCGGCCCATGACCTTCACCGCGCTCTCGCACCTGGAACGCACCGTCCGGCGCTGCGATGTCGACGATCTCGTCGCCATCGCCGCCGCCCTCGGAACCCCGCCCCAGACCCTCCTCGGGAACCTGCCTGCGGCCGGAGTGGGCGAAATATAGCCGACGATCCCCGGTTTCCCAAACCGGGGATTCTCCAGACCATTGGTGTTCCCGGTACGCCTGTCGTCCCGTTCCTAGCCACACCCCTGCCCATTTCACGAGAGGACACTCTTGCGTCGATCGTCGATAACCCCTGCCCGAAAAATCCTCGCCGCCGATGGAGCGGGCGGGAAGAGTCGGACATCAATTGCCGAGGAATTCAGTGCCGTGAAGGAGGTGACGACAAACGACCGTCTGCTCACGGTCGAAGAAGCCGCAGAGCGCCTGGGTACCGGCGTGCGCTTTATCCGCCGCCTCATCGCCGAGCGGCGCATCCGCTACGTCAAGCTCGGCAAGCACGTCCGCATCGCTGACAGCGTGCTGGCCGCCTACATCGCCGAGCGGACCGTCGGGCCCGTCCGCGCCGGCTATGGGCTGGTGGTCTGAGTGGCGCGCTCCCGCAGAAGGGCCCCGCGCCGCAGCTTCGGCGCGATCCGCACCCTCCCCTCGGGCCGCTACCAAGCCCGCTACCCCGGCACGGACGGCGTGCTGCGACCCGCCCCGCAGACGTACGAGAGCAAGCGGGAAGCGGAGCTGTTCCTCGCCCAGATTCAGGCCGACCAGGCCCGTGGCGACTGGATCGACCCGACCGCCGGCGAGGTGCTGTTCGCCGAGTACGCCCTGCGTTGGATCGAGGAGCGGGGCATCGCGGCCACCACCGAGGAGCTGTACCGACGGCTCCTGCGCCTCCACCTGGAGCCGTCCTTCGGAGAGGCGTACGTCAACGCCATCAGCCCCGCCAAGGTCAGGACCTGGCGCGCGGAACGGCTGAAGGCGACTGGCAAGACCACGACGGCCAAGTCCTACCGGCTGTTGAAGGCGATCATGCAGACGGCGGTCGAGGACGAGCTGATCCGGCGCAACCCGTGTTCGATCCGCGGTGCGGGGCGCGAAGACGCCGACGAACGGCCCGTGGCCACCGTCGAGCAGGTCTTCGCGCTCGCCGAGGCCATCGGGATCCGCTGGCGGCTGATGGTCCTGCTGGGGGCCTTCGCCTCCATGCGGCCGGAGGAACTGGCCGAGTTGCGACGCGCCGACGTCGATCTCGACGCGGGCTCGGTTCGCGTACGCAGGGCCGCCCCGGAGCTGAACACGGGCCGCAGGGTGATCGGGGATCCCAAGTCCCGTGCGGGCAAGCGGGAGATCATGCTGCCCAGCTTCGTCCTCCTGGACGTCCGCCGGCATCTGGAGTGGTTCGCGCAGGACGGACCCGAGGGTCTCGTCTTCGTGGGGGAGAAGGGCGCACCCCTGCGAGGTACGTCCTTCGGCCGCAAGTGGCGCAAGGCCCGCGATGCGGTCGCCATGCCGAAGGAGTTCCGCTTCTACGACCTGCGCCACACCGGAAACACCCTCGCCGCCGACACTGGCGCCAAGCTGAAGGACCTCATGGTCCGTGCGGGCCAGTCCTCGGAGCGGGCCCAGCTGATCTATCAGCACTCCACCAAGGAGCACCAGCGCAGGCTCGCCGCCGACATCGATGCCACCGTCCGCAGCGAGAGAGCGAGAGGGGCTATTGGAGGAGCCGGGAGCGTTGCCTCGAACAGGTCGCCTTTGTCTGCCAAGCCGCCTCCTTCGGATCTTGCCGGTTGAGCGTGCCTTGTCCCGGCACTGAGCAAAGGAGCGAGACTCACGATTGCTGGGCGTGCCTACGTGCCTCGCCAAGGCGGCGAGATGCGATGCCGGATGGCGCGGGACAAGCAGGGGATCCAGAGGAGCTCGCCAAGTTCCGGCGGATATCCACCCCGAGGCCTGGCCAGGTCACCGCGCCTTTTCCACAGCCATGCGGGCGAGGAGCTTGACCACGGGTAGGTCGGCGGCCACCGCGTCCACGCTGGGCCCGAGGTCGTTCAGGATCAGGTCTTGCTTCCCGTGGCCCAGCCCGTTGCGGAGAGCGTAGAGGTGTTTGGGGGCGTCGATCGCTGCGGTCCGGAGCGCTTCGATCCCTCCAAGTGCCCGTTCTCGGAGGGTCTCGAACACGTCGATCGGGTCCTCGGTCTTGTTCAGCGGGAAGTCTGACTTGAACGTCTGCAAGGATCCTTCTCTGAACTACGCGTCCTGCGCCGCTCTTGCCCGTGAGCTAATGGCCTTTCAGACGCAGCACGGGCAAGTCCCAGAGACCTTCGTGGATGTCACCGAGGAGATCCGGCGGGATGCTCTCGCCTCGGCTGGCTAGGTTCTGTCACGTCCCCGCCGGCGGCGCGGTCGGGTGAACGTAGTCGTCGAGTGACTTGGCCTGTGGGGGCATGTAGCCCGGCGGGCACCAGGCAGCCTGATACGGGCGTTCCCAGCCGAGAGGCAGCTCCGGCGTGAGATTGCCCTTGATCTCGGGCGGGTTCCGCAAGGTGAAGTAGCGCTTCAGGACGTCGCCCACGGTGTTCAGTGCGGTGTCCAGGTCGACCCACGGCAAGGTGATCTTTTCGTGCTTGTGGTCTCTGTGGGCGACGATCTTGTTGGTGTAGTGCCGGGTCGTCTTCGCTGCGTCCCGCAGCCTGTCGACGTCCTTCTGGACCTTGTCACGATCGATCTCCGGAGACTGCCCGGAGGCAGCGAACTCGTCGAACTTCGACTTCTGGATGCTCTTGGCCGCGGCGGGGATTGCGGGGTGTGCCTCCACGCTGGCGTCGAACCTGCTGCGGTTCGCCATCTCGGGGAACTTGATCAGTTCCTGCAGGCAGTTCTGCAGGCTGGAGGTGCTGGTGTCGGCGTCGCATTCGCGCCGGATGCCTGTGCACTGCGTGGTGACGTAGAGGTTGATGTGCCAGTTCAGGGTGAGGGTGTTGAGCTCGATGGCGTCGGCGTTCTTCTCCCACATCTCGGTGATCGAGAGCCAGATGTGGCGGTTGAGGAACAGCGTGCGAATGTCGCGTTCCGCGGCGTCGAAGCGCTCGCACCAGCGCGCCCAGCGTTCATCCAGGTCCATGTTCATGGCCGGAGGTTAGCCCCGCGATCAGGCCGCCGGCGTTGACGTGCAGAAGGTCGACCGTCCGGGCCTGGCCCCGGGATTCCGGGGCCAGGTGAAGGGCGGGCTGCTGGGGTTCGAGCTGTCTCAAGACTCGATGATGCTGTTGAGGAACATGACGGTTCCGGCGAAGGAGACCACTGCAGTACCGGCAGCGACGCCGGGATCGAAGCGCCAGGTCCAGATGCCGGCCGCAGCCGCGACGATCACGCCGCCGAAGAGGATGAGGGCGGCTCGCAGGGACACGATCGGCCCACCAGGTGTGGTCACGCGGCGGCTCCCGGGTTCTGCCCGGGGGCCGGCCGCATCCAGTCCACGAGGTCGTACTTGTGGACTCGGGTGTATCCCAGCGGGGAGAGTGGCTCCGACCTGAAGGTCTCCTCGCGCGCCACCAGGCCGAGGGCGAGGATCTGCTGCAGGCCCCGCTCGGTGGTGTCCGCGGACCAGCCGTACCAGTCCGGCGCCTTCTCCGCGGGGAAGTCCTTCCACGGCTTCTCGCGGGCGACGGCGAGAAGCATCGCCAACCCCGGCAGGTCGACCTTCTGGTCGAAGCCCTCGTCCCAGAAGGCGTGGGGCAGCTTCAGGAAGCGCTCGGCTTCCGAGGCGCCCTTGGGTCGGGTGTAGGGCTCCCCGCTGCCGTCCTCCCGCAGCAGGGTCACCGAGATGTACTGGCTCCCGCGAGCCCGGTCGACGGTGAGGAGACGGCGGGCCTCAAGCCACTCGAAGGTGCGGGTGACCGCGGTGCCCGGCGACTTGTTCGAGTCCGGGATGCCGATCAGGCGGGCCCATGCCGCGCTGTGCAGCCGGGTGGGCTGCCCGTCGTCGGCGTAGGAGGCCAGCGTCATCAAGTAGGCATCCAGGCCGCGCCTGTTGCGCTTGACGATGAAGTCCTTGAGGGGCGCGTGCCGGCACTCCTTGCCCCGCTCCGCCTGGACGAAGGTCTTCCTGATCGGCACGAAGGTCCGCTTCACCCGCTTGAACAGCGCCAGTCGGGCGTCGCGGGTGTTGGTCTTCGGAGGCACGGTTGCCTCTTCCGGGTTCGTATCTTCCATGTCGTCAGGTATAGCGATGTCAGCCCTCGATCCTCAACTGACTTGGTCGGACGTGTCCGTACTCGCCAGCGGGTATATGAGAGAGCCTGATAGTTCCGGATGCGAGTTACCTGGAAGAACCTGTGAGTGAGTCATAGTTACGTGGGGGTGGCCGTGACACGACAGCGGGCGAATGCGCATGGCGTGGCATCGCCTCCGGCGGCAGGTCGAGCCGCAGGGGCACCCGCTTCACCGGCAGCATCAATGTGTGACGCAAGTCACTTCGCCCTCGGGGGTCTCGCGGATCACGCGGTGGGGCTCCCCGCGCCGCCGGGGCGGACGGCCGTCTTGCCGAAGGCGGGCATGCCGAGGTCGACCACCGCCGTCCTGCGGGCCTCTTCCGCGTCGAGCTGGGAGTTTGCCGTCGGCGCCCGAGAGGCTGATCTGGAGCCCTTCCAGTTCGCCGAGCCAGCTCTCCCGTTCCGCCTCCGCGATGCGGTCGAGGAGGTTGTCCCGGATCTCGACCAGTCGCTGCCGCTGGGAGCCAGCTGTAGAACAGCGAGCCGGTCCTGGCGGACGACTTGCAGTTCTTCTGTGCGTCGCGGAACTCCAGGCAATCGCCGACCGTGATCTCGCGGACGGTGCCGCCTTTGGCGGCGAGGATGCGGGCGATGGCGCCCCGGGCGTCGCAGCCGGGACGCGAATCCCAGACTTCAGGGCCGGCGGCCGCGGCGAGCTCGGCGTACCCGCTCGGGTCGCGGAGTTCGGCCATCATCTCGCGCAGCCGCCGGGACCGGCGCGCGATCAGCCAGTCCAGGTCCGGCCTGATCACGTCCAGACTGAGGAGGGTGAGCATCCCCGCCAAGAGCTCCTGCTTCCGGCTGACCCGGCTCATCCCGGTCCGGCTCCACCCGGTGATCTCGTCCAGCCAGCCCGAGCCGGCCTGCTGCCGCGGTGCTGGGCGGGTCAGCCAGCGGTCTTGCCAGGTGGCGCCGGGGAACGTCTTCACAGTGTGTCCCGCCCACCGTCGCCCCCTGCCCCGTCAACGCGGAGCACTTCGGGGTTCAAGAGGTCCAGTGGGACGGCAACCGCCGTCTCATACGCGTCCGCCTGCTGCGCTACAAGTTCACAGCGCGATGGACCACTCGTCATGGCGCCCTCCCCCGGACCGTCTGCCGTGCAGAGGCGGCGTCAGGGGGTGAATGCGCATCCCGTGGCAGGGCCGCGTCGTGGGCTGTTCGCGGAAGGCCCTCCATCTGACGCCCCGTTAGAGCCGTTATGGCACGCGAATGGCACGCGGGCCCAGATGGGTCTAGACAACAAACAAGCCCCAGGTCTCTGACCTGGGGCTTTGCTATGGAGCGGATGACGGGAATCGAACCCGCGCTATAAGCTTGGGAAGCTCATGTTCTACCATTAAACTACATCCGCGCAGGGGATCAGCTGCCTGAATCCCTACCGTGGCACACTCTACCTCATGATCGACCCCCGGTGCATGCGTCGCGGGGTCGTCGTCGTGTGGGGTGTGCACCGAGGCGTGTGGGGGCGGGAGTTGGGGCGTACCGTGTGATGCGGAGCGGCGGCTGGAGCGAGTCGGGCTCATCCCCTAATGTGGCGATTCGTCGCAGTACGGTTCGTGGGGAAAGGGACTCGATGGAGCACACCGTCGTCCGTTGTGCCGAAGGGCACGTATTCAGCACCGCCTCCTTCCCGCTGCAGCACCTCGGTGCCGGCCGGATCGGGCCCGGGCGGCTGCTGCGGTGTCCGCGGTGCGCGCGCCTGCGCCAGGCGGTGCCCGTCGGTGGTGCGGTCAAGCGCTAGACGTACGGCCGGGCGCGCGGGCCACCCCCTCTCGATTGGGGGAGGCCCGCGCGCTCTGCGTATCCTCGGGACGTGCTTCTCTCAGACAAAGACATCCGGGCCGAGATCGACAGCGGACGGGTTCGCATCGACCCGTTCGAGGAATCGATGGTGCAGCCCTCCAGCATCGATGTGCGGCTCGACCGGTACTTCCGGGTCTTCGAGAACCACCGCTACGCCCATATCGACCCCGCGATCGAGCAGCCGGATCTGACCCGGATGGTCGAGCCGGAGGGGGACGAGGCGTTCATCCTGCACCCGGGCGAGTTCGTCCTCGCCTCGACCTACGAGGTCGTTTCGCTGCCCGACGACATCGCCTCCCGCCTGGAGGGGAAGTCCAGCCTGGGCCGCCTCGGTCTCGTGACCCATTCGACCGCCGGGTTCATCGACCCCGGGTTCTCCGGGCACGTGACCCTCGAGCTGTCGAACCTCGCCACGCTGCCGATCAAGCTGTGGCCGGGGATGAAGATCGGGCAGCTGTGCATGTTCCGGCTCAGCTCGCCCGCGGAGTTCCCGTACGGCAGCGAACGGTACGGCTCCAGGTATCAGGGGCAGCGCGGGCCGACCGCCTCGCGCTCCTTCCAGAACTTCCACCGCACCCAGGTGAGGCACGAGGCATGAGCGCAGTACGCGAGAACCTGACTTACGAGGCCTTCGGCAGCGCCGTGCGGGAGCTGGCGCAGACGATCGCCGACGACGGCTACGAGCCGGACATCATCCTGAGCATCGCGCGCGGCGGCGTCTTCGTCGCGGGCGGTCTGGCCTACGCCCTGGACTGCAAGAACATCCACCTCGTGAACGTGGAGTTCTACACCGGCGTCGGCACCACGCTGGAGATGCCCGTCATGCTGGCGCCCGTTCCCGAGGCGATCGACTTCACCGACAAGAAGGTGCTGATCGCGGACGACGTCGCCGACACCGGCAAGACGCTGAAGCTGGTCCACGACTTCTGCCTCGGGCACGTCGCCGAGGTCCGTTCCGCGGTCATCTACGAGAAGTCCCACTCCCTCGTGAAGTGCGAGTACGTGTGGAAGAAGACCGACGACTGGATCGAGTTCCCCTGGTCCACCGAACCGCCGGTCGTCGTGCGCGAGGGCCAGATCCTCGACGCCTGACCATTGCGCGAGCCGCCGCGTGCGGCGCGCTGCGCGACGTGAAGGGGCCCCCGGCAGCAGCCGGGGGCCCCTTCACGTACGTCGTCCGCGGTGCCGGCGCCTAGATGGTGCCCAGCTTGATGATCGACAGCAGCGCGATCAGCTGGATCGCGGACGCGCCGAGGGCCTTCGGCCACGGCAGGTCGTGCGACTTGCTGATCAGCGAGGTGAAGAGGGCGCCGGCGGCCACCCAGGTGGCCCAGCCGAGGATCTGGACGAACATGTTGTCGCCGCCGAGGAACACGGCGAACACCAGGCGCGGCGCGTCCGTGATGGACATGACCAGCATCGACAGGCCGATGGTCGGCTGCCAGGTGCCGTCGCCGCCCATCTGGCGGGCCAGGGTGTGGGTGACCGCGCCGAGCAGCAGGCCGCAGATGACGAACGCCACACCGGCCGAGAGGACGATCGGGATCGCCTTCGGCACGGTCGCGTTGATCACGTCCTTGCGGGCGTCGTCGAGGCCGAAGACCGCGAGGAGGCCGTAGAGGAAGGTCACGATCAGCGCGGGGCCCCACACGGGGTAGTCGCGCATCTGCAGGAAGGTCTGCCCCGGCCGCGTCACGATGCCGCGGAGCAGTTCCTTCCACGGCAGCCGCGGGCCGGCCGGCGCCGCCGCGGCACCCGCCTGATAGGTCGCGCCGTGACCGTAGGGGTCCTCGCCGACGGCGAAGACCTGGGTGTGGCCAGGGTTGTCGTTCGTGGAGCCCCCGGCGCCGCCGCCGTGGCCGTACGGCGGCTGCTGCGGCGGGTGGGCCTGCGGGTGCTGATGCCCGTACGGGTCGAAGTACTCCGGCTCGCCGTGGCCCCCGGCGCCCTGCTGCGGCCACTGCTGCTGCGGGGGCGGGCCGCCGGCGGGCGGGTAGGGCTGCTGGCCGTACGGCGGCGGTTGATGCTGCTGACCGTACGACTGCTGCTGCTGCGGGGGTTGTTGCGGAGGACGGTTGTTGTCCCGGCCGCGTCCGATCCTGAATCCAGCCACGTGATCGAACGTACCTGGTCCGGCGGGCTCCGGTGACCGGGCGGCCGGAAGAAGCGTCCTTTGCGGCTGACCTGTGACATCCCCTAGGGGATCCCGGTGGGGCTGCCCCCACCCCCGCGCGAGGTCCGTGCCGGGCCGGAATCGCGCCCGTTCCACGCCCGTTCCGTGCGCGTTTTACTCGGCTGCGTGGGCTTCTGTGGGTGTTCGTTACATTACCTATGGATTACTCACATATCGGACACGTAGCTTCGTGTTCGACCGAGCGAACGAGCACGAGGAAGAGCCCCATCATGCGCAGCACTCGCCGTACCCTCCGCACCGCCGCCGTCCTCGCCGGGGCGGCCACCGTCCTGGCCCTGCCCATCGGCACTGCCTTCGCGGCCTCCCCGGGAGCGCCGGGGGCGGAGGCGAGGCCCGAGCGCGCGGTGCGCGTCCACGTCACCGACGTGAAGCTGGCCGACGGATCCGTCGCGAAGGTCTACCGGACCGGCTCCCACCGCTTCGAGGCGGACATATTCTCCGGCGCGACCAGGCTGGACACCCTGGTCAGCGCGGGCGGCGGGGTGGCGTACGGCCGGGACAACGGCCTGCACGTGGTCCTGCACACGAACGGCACCGTCACCTCGTGGACGGAGGGCGCGCCGAAGCCCGCGCCGAAGCCCGAGTCCCGGCCGGAGTCCGACGTCACGGCGCGGATCGTCCTGCCGGACGGGCACGTCGCCCGGCTCGCGGACGGCCGGAACGGCAAGAGCGCCGAGATCCTGCTGCCCGGCGGCAAGGTCCTCGGCAGGATCGACCTGAAGCACCCGCGCGTGCAGCACGCGGGCTGGACGTACGAGCTCGTGCGGGACGGCGGGAGCGTGAAGTTCGTCGTGGTCGACGGCAAGGGCGGCGGCGCGAGCCGGGTGTACGACTTCGGCGGCAAGCTGATCGAGATGTACGCGGTCGCCGGGCGGTAGGCCCCGGGAACGGCGGAGCGGCCGGCCCCCTCTCGGGGACCGGCCGCTCCGTGGTCGTGCTGCCCGCCTACTTGGCGTCCTCGGCCTCGGCCTTGGGCTCGGCTGCGTCGTCCGCCGCCTTGGCCTTGGTCGCGTCGTCCGCCGTCTTGGCCTCGGGCTCCTCGGCCTTCTCGGCCTCGGGGGCCTCGACCTCGGGCTCGGCGTCGGCCGTCACCTCGGCCTCCGCCTCGGTCGCGGCCTCCGCCTCTGCGGCCGCCTCGGCCTCGGCCTCCGCCTTCGCAGCAGCTTCCGCCTCCGCCTTCGCAGCAGCCTCGGCCTCAGCCTTGGCCTTCGCCTCCGCCTCAGCGGCGGCAGCCGCCTCCGCCTCCGCCGCGGCGGCCGCGAGTTCCGCCTCCGTCGGGCCCGGGGTCTTCACCGACTCCAGCAGCAGCTGGGCCACGTCCACGACCTGGACGGACTCCTTCGCCTTGCCGTCGTTCTTCTTGCCGTTGACCGAGTCGGTCAGCATGACGAGGCAGAACGGGCAGGCGGTCGAGACGATGTCCGGGTTCAGCGAGAGGGCCTCGTCGACGCGCTCGTTGTTGATGCGCTTGCCGATCCGCTCCTCCATCCACATCCGCGCGCCACCGGCGCCGCAGCAGAAGCCCCGCTCCTTGTGGCGGTGCATCTCCTGCTGCCGCAGGCCCGGAACGGCCGACATGATCTCGCGCGGCGGCGTGTAGACCTTGTTGTGCCGACCCAGGTAGCACGGGTCGTGGTACGTGATCAGACCGTCGACCGGCGTCACCGGCGTCAGCCGGCCCTCGTCGATCAGGTGCTGGAGCAGCTGCGTGTGGTGGATGACCTCGTACTCGCCGCCCAGCTGCGGGTACTCGTTCGCGATGGTGTTGAAGCAGTGCGGGCAGGTCGAGACGATCCGCTTCGCCGACTTCGGCTTCTTCGTCTCCGGGTCGTCGTCGTCCTCGCCGAAGGCCATGTTCAGCATGGCCACGTTCTCCTGGCCCAGCTGCTGGAACAGCGGCTCGTTGCCCAGGCGGCGCGGCGAGTCACCGGTGCACTTCTCGTCGCCGCCCATGATCGCGAACTTGACGCCCGCCATGTTCAGCAGCTCCGCGAAGGCCTTGGTGGTCTTCTTGGCCCGGTCCTCCAGCGCGCCGGCGCAGCCGACCCAGTAGAGGTAGTCGAACTCGGAGAGGTCCTCCGCGTCCTTGCCGATGATCGGGACCTCGAAGTCGACCTCCTTCGTCCACTCGACGCGCTGCTTCTTCGCCAGGCCCCAGGGGTTGCCCTTCTTCTCCAGGTTCTTGAGCATCGTGCCCGCCTCGGACGGGAACGCGGACTCGATCATCACCTGGTAGCGGCGCATGTCGACGATGTGGTCGATGTGCTCGATGTCGACCGGGCACTGCTCCACGCACGCACCGCAGGTGGTGCAGGACCACAGCACGTCCGGGTCGATGACGCCGTTCTCCTCGGCGGTGCCGATCAGCGGGCGCTCGGCCTCCGCGAGAGCGGCGGCCGGCACGCCGGCGAGCTGCTCCTCGGAGGCCTTCTCCTCGCCCTCCATGGTCTTGCCGCCGCCGGCCAGCAGGTACGGGGCCTTGGCGTGCGCGTGGTCGCGCAGCGACATGATCAGCAGCTTCGGGGAGAGCGGCTTGCCGGTGTTCCAGGCGGGGCACTGCGACTGGCAGCGGCCGCACTCGGTGCACGTGGAGAAGTCGAGGATGCCCTTCCAGGAGAACTGCTCGACCTGGGAGACGCCGAAGTTGTCGTCCTCGCCCGGGTCCTCGAAGTCGATCTCCTTGCCGCCGCTCGTCATCGGCTGGAGCGCGCCGAGCGCGGTGGCGCCGTCGGCGTTGCGCTTGAACCAGATGTTCGGGAAGCCGAGGAAGCGGTGCCAGGCGACACCCATGTTGGTGTTCAGTGAGACCACGATCATCCAGATCAGCGAGGTGCCGATCTTGATCATCGCGGTGAAGTAGATGGCGTTCTGCAGCGCGCTCGCCGAGAGCCCGTCGAAGGCCATGACCAGCGGGTACGAGATGAAGTACGCCGGCTCCCAGCCGTCCACGTGGTGGATGGCGCCCTCGAGGCCGCGCAGGCACAGGATCGCGAGGCCGATGGTCAGGATGATGTACTCGACGAAGTAGGCCTGCCAGGCCTTGGAGCCGGCGAAGCGCGACTTGCGGCCGGCCCGCGAGGGCAGGCTGAGCAGGCGGATCGCGATCAGCACCAGGATGCCGAGGACCGTCATCAGGCCGATGAACTCGATGTAGAGCTCGAACGGCAGGAAGCCGCCCAGGACGGGCAGCGTCCAGTCGGCCTGGAAGAGCTGGCCGTAGGCCTGCGCCAGCGTCGGCGGCAGCGTCAGGAAGCCGATCGCGACGAACCAGTGCGCGAAGCCGACGATGCCCCAGCGGTTCATGCGGCTGTGGCCGAGGAACTCCCGGACGAGGGTCACCGTCCGGGCCTTCGGGTCGTCCGTGCGGCTGCCCGCCGGCACGGGCTGCCCGATCTTCACGAAACGGTAGATCTGCGCCACGGCTCGTGCGAGCAGCGCGACGCCGACCACGGTCAGGACCAGCGACACGATGATCGCGGCGAGTTGCATGGGAGGGCTCCTCGGGCGGCACTTACTAAGCGGTAACTTATGAAGTCAAGGCTTGAGGTTACCCATTCCCGACGCCGCAATGTAGCCGAGCGTGCGGTGATCTGTGTCGCTCAGGCGAGCCTTTGTCGGTAGGCCGCCCGCGGGGTCTGAGCAAGGATCGCGAGGTCCATCCCGAGCCAGTGGTTCTCCACATAATGCCGGTCGAGCAGGGCCATCTCCTCCCAGGGGAGGTCCGAGCGCGCGCTGACCTGCCACAACCCGGTCATACCGGGACGTACGAGAAGTCGTTCGGGGTGGTCGGTGCGGGCCTGGGGTCGCGGCCCCACCAGCGACATCTCGCCGCGGACCACGTTCAGCAGCTGCGGGAGCCCGTCGAGGGCGCAGCGCTCCACCGCGGCGCCGGCCCATCCGGCCCCGGCCGTGTCGAAGCGCCAGGTCCGGAACGGCCGCCCGCCCAGGCCGGCCGCCGGCTGCCGTACGAGGACCCGCGCCCGCGGCGTCGCGCAGAGCAGCCCGGCGGCCAGGGCGAGCGGGGCGGCACAGAGGGCCAGCAGGAGGACGGCCCCGAGGAGGTCGAGCACCCGTTTGGCCGGCGGGGCGGCCGGTACCCGTACCCGCGGAGCGGTGAGAGTGAGGGGCGTGAGGGGCATGTCAGCACGCTGCCCCATGCCCGGGGCGGTGCCGTGGCGCCGCGCGGCCGGGTGCCCCGTTCGGCCGTCCCCGGCCGCGTGGGCCGTCCGCGGCCCGGGCCCCCGCGGCCGGCGCTGCGCGGGAGCCGTCCGGGTTGCGCGTAAGAGCCACCTAAAGGTTGAGTCGACTCGACTCAGCTCTGTTGACGGAAGCGCGGCGATGGGGCATGGTTGAGTCTGTTCCACTCAAGTCAGCTGGAGGAATCGAAATGGCACGTGCGGTCGGCATCGACCTGGGCACCACTAACTCCGTCGTCAGCGTTCTGGAAGGCGGCGAGCCCACCGTCATCACCAACGCCGAGGGCGCCAGGACCACGCCGTCCGTCGTCGCCTTCGCCAAGAACGGCGAGGTCCTCGTCGGCGAGGTCGCCAAGCGCCAGGCGGTCACCAACGTCGACCGGACGATCCGCTCCGTCAAGCGCCACATGGGCACTGACTGGAAGATCAACCTGGACGGCAAGGACTTCAACCCGCAGCAGATGAGCGCCTTCATCCTGCAGAAGCTGAAGCGCGACGCCGAGGCCTACCTGGGTGAGAAGGTCACGGACGCGGTCATCACCGTCCCGGCCTACTTCAACGACTCCGAGCGTCAGGCGACGAAGGAGGCCGGTGAGATCGCGGGTCTGAACGTCCTGCGCATCGTCAACGAGCCCACCGCCGCGGCCCTGGCCTACGGTCTCGACAAGGACGACCAGACCATTCTCGTCTTCGACCTCGGTGGCGGCACCTTCGACGTGTCGCTCCTGGAGATCGGCGACGGCGTCGTCGAGGTGAAGGCCACCAACGGTGACAACCACCTCGGTGGTGACGACTGGGACCAGCGCGTCGTCGACTACCTGGTGAAGCAGTTCGCCAACGGCCACGGCGTCGACCTGTCCAAGGACAAGATGGCGCTCCAGCGTCTGCGCGAGGCCGCCGAGAAGGCGAAGATCGAGCTGTCCTCCTCGACGGAGACCACGATCAACCTGCCCTACATCACGGCTTCCGCCGAGGGCCCGCTGCACCTGGACGAGAAGCTCACCCGCGCCCAGTTCCAGCAGCTGACCGCGGACCTCCTGGAGCGCTGCAAGACCCCGTTCCACAACGTCATCAAGGACGCCGGCATCGCGCTGTCCGAGATCGACCACGTGGTCCTGGTCGGCGGCTCCACCCGCATGCCGGCCGTCGCCGAGCTCGTCAAGGAGCTCACCGGCGGTCAGGACGCCAACAAGGGCGTCAACCCGGACGAGGTCGTCGCCATCGGCGCCACCCTCCAGGCCGGTGTCCTCAAGGGTGAGGTCAAGGACGTCCTGCTCCTCGACGTGACCCCGCTGTCCCTCGGCATCGAGACCAAGGGCGGCATCATGACCAAGCTCATCGAGCGCAACACCACGATCCCGACCAAGCGGTCGGAGATCTTCACGACGGCCGAGGACAACCAGCCGTCCGTGCAGATCCAGGTCTACCAGGGTGAGCGCGAGATCGCGGCGTACAACAAGAAGCTCGGCATGTTCGAGCTGACCGGCCTGCCGCCGGCCCCGCGTGGCGTCCCGCAGATCGAGGTCTCCTTCGACATCGACGCGAACGGCATCATGCACGTGACCGCGAAGGACCTCGGCACGGGCAAGGAGCAGAAGATGACCGTCACCGGCGGCTCTTCGCTCGGCAAGGACGAGGTCGACCGCATGCGCCAGGAGGCGGAGCAGTACGCGGACGAGGACCTGCGCCGCAAGGAGGCCGCCGAGTCCCGCAACCAGGGCGAGCAGCTCGTCTACCAGACGGAGAAGTTCGTCAAGGACAACGAGGACAAGGTCCCGGCCGAGGTCAAGACCGAGGTCGAGACGGCCGTCGCCGAGCTGAAGGAGAAGCTCAAGGGCGAGGACACGGCCGAGATCCGCACCGCGACCGAGAAGCTCGCCGCGGTCAGCCAGAAGCTCGGCCAGGCGATCTACGCCGACGCCCAGGCCGCCCAGGGTGCCGCCGGCGCCGCGGGTGACGCGGGCCAGGCCAAGGCCGACGACGACGTCGTCGACGCCGAGATCGTCGACGACGAGAAGCCGAAGGGCGGCGCTGCCTGATGCCGGAGGAGACCCCGGGCTTCGACGAGAAGCCCGAAGTCCCCGCCGACGCCGCTTCGGACGACGCCGAGCCGAAGGCCGCCGACTCCTCCACGGAGGGTGAGGCGGCCCCGGCCGGGGACGCACAGGACACGGCCCTCCTGGCGCAGCTGGACCAGGCCCGCACCGCGCTCAACGAGCGCACCGCGGACCTCCAGCGGCTCCAGGCGGAGTACCAGAACTACCGCCGCCGGGTGGAGCGGGACCGGATCACCGTCAAGGAGATCGCGGTCGCGTCCCTCCTGACGGAGCTGCTGCCGACGCTCGACGACATCGGCCGGGCGCGGGAGCACGGCGAGCTGGTCGGCGGCTTCAAGTCGGTGGCCGAATCGCTGGAGACCGTCGCCGCCAAGATGGGCCTGCAGCAGTTCGGCAAGGAGGGCGAGCCCTTCGACCCGACGGTCCACGAGGCCCTGATGCACTCGTACGCGCCGGACGTCACCGAGACGACCTGCGTGGCGATCCTGCAGCCCGGGTACCGGATCGGCGAGCGTACGATCCGTCCCGCGCGGGTCGCGGTGGCCGAGCCCCAGCCGGGCGCGGCCCCCAAGTCCGAGTCCGCGGAGGGCGAGACGCCGTCGGACAAGGACGCGGATGCCCCCGACAAGGGCTGATGCACCACACGTAGAGGCACGGGAGGAGGGACACCGGGGATGAGCACGAAGGACTTCGTCGAGAAGGACTACTACAAGGTCCTCGGTGTCCCGAAGGACGCCACCGAGGCCGAGATCAAGAAGGCGTACCGGAAGCTCGCGCGCGAGTTCCACCCGGACGCCAACAAGGGCGACGCCTCCGCCGAGGAGCGCTTCAAGGAGATCTCCGAGGCGAACGACGTCCTCGGCGACCCCAAGCGGCGCAAGGAGTACGACGAGGCGCGCGCGCTGTTCGGCAACGGTGGCTTCCGCCCCGGGCCGGGCGGCGGCGGCTCGTTCAACTTCGACCTGGGCGACCTCTTCGGCGGCACCCAGCAGGGCGGTCAGGCCGGCGGCTTCGGCGGCGGCCTGGGCGACGTCTTCGGCGGCCTCTTCAACCGCGGCGCCGGCCCCGGTGCGGGCACCCGCGCCCAGCCGCGCCGCGGCCAGGACGTCGAGTCGGAGGTCACCCTCTCCTTCACGGAGGCGGTGGACGGTGCCACCGTCCCGCTGCGGATGTCCTCGCAGGCCCCCTGCAAGGCCTGTTCGGGCACCGGCGACAAGAACGGCACCCCCCGGGTGTGCCCGACCTGCGTCGGCACCGGCCAGGTCTCGCGCGGCAGCGGCGGCGGCTTCTCGCTGACCGACCCCTGCGCGGACTGCAAGGGCCGCGGGCTGATCGCGGAGACCCCCTGCGACATCTGCAAGGGAAGCGGCCGGGCCCGCAGCTCCCGCACCATGCAGGTCAGGATCCCGGCGGGCGTCTCCGACGGCCAGCGGATCCGGCTGCGCGGCAAGGGCGCTCCGGGCGAGCGCGGCGGTCCGGCCGGCGACCTCTACGTGGTCGTGCACGTCGACTCGCACCCGGTGTTCGGCCGCAAGGACGACAACCTGACGGTGACCGTCCCGGTCACCTTCGCGGAGGCCGCCCTCGGTGCCGACATCAGGGTCCCGACCCTGAACGGCCCGTCCGTCACGCTGAAACTTCCCCCGGGTACCCCGAACGGGCGTACGATGCGGGCTCGCGGCAAGGGGGCGGTCCGCAAGGACGGCACCCGCGGCGACCTGCTGGTCACCGTGGAGGTGGCGGTTCCGACGGAGCTGTCGGACAAGGCCCGCGAGGCGCTGGAGATGTACCGCGAGGCGACGGAGTCGCAGGACCCGCGCTCCGCGCTGTTCGAGTCCGCGAAGGGAGCATGACATGGACGGCCGCCGACGACAGTCCCGTTCCGGCACTGGTGCCTACCCACTGACCGACGAGACCCCGGTCTACGTGATCTCGGTGGCCGCCCAGCTCTCCGGTCTGCATCCGCAGACCCTGCGTCAGTACGACCGCCTCGGCCTGGTCTCCCCGGACCGTACGGCCGGCCGCGGCCGGCGCTACTCGGCCCGCGACATCGAGCTGCTCCGCACGGTGCAGGCGCTGTCGCAGGACGAGGGCATCAACCTGGCCGGCATCAAGCGGATCATCGAACTGGAGAACCAGGTGGCCGCGCTCCAGCAGCGCGTCGCCGAGCTCTCCGCCGCGGTGGACGGTGCTGCCGCCACCCTGCGGGCCCGCGAGGCCCAGGTGCACGCCTCGTACCGGCGCGACCTGGTCCCGTACCAGCCGCCGCAGCCGGGCAGCGCCCTGGTGGTCTGGCGGCCGAGCCCCAAGCGCCCGCTGGACTGACCGGCCGGCCCTCGCGCCCCGTTCGTGACGCCCTCAGGCCCCGCCCCTCCCGGGGCGGGGCCTGAGGGCGTCCTAGAGGTCCTCGGGGCCGGGGCCGGACGCGTGGGGCCCGTGCTCCGGTTCGCACAGCGACGGGGCAGAGGGGCGGCCCAGGATGCCCGACTGGGCGATGAGGTAGCCGAGCTGGGCCCGGCTGCCGCTGCCGAGTGTCGTCGCGAGCTTGGCGATGTGGGCCCGGCAGGTGCGCACGTTCATGCCGAGGCGGCGGGCGATGGCCTCGTCGACGTGGCCCTCGATGAGGAGCTGGGCGATGCTGCGCTGCACGCCGGTGATGCCGCCGGGGGTGCTGCGGTAGGTCACTTCCTCCTGGAGGGGCACGGCGCGGTGCCACAGCTGCTCGAACACCTTGATGAGGTAGTCGACCAGGCCCGGGTGGCGCAGCTCCAGGGCGACCCGGCGGTCGTCGCTGACCGGGATGAAGGCCACGGTGCGGTCGAAGATGATGAGGCGCTCTATCAGCTCCTCGAGGGTGCGGATCTCCACCTTCCCGGTGGATATCCGGTCCACGTAGGCGAGCGTGCCCTGACTGTGCCGTGCGGTGTGCTGGTACAGGGTCCGTATGCTGACCCCACGGTCGATCAACGGCTGGTCGCGTTCCAGGGCCTGGGTGAGGGCCTCGGAGGGCCGCGCTCCGCCGGGCTGGACCGTCAGGACCTCCGTATGACATTCGGCCGTCGCCAGGTTGAGTGCGGCGTTGATCCTTTCGAAACCCTCCAGCACCGTGATGGCATGGGTGTCGGCCGGGCTCTGCGCGCTGATGGCGAGGAAAGGCTCGAAAGTGTCGGTGAGATCTACAGCGCTGCGTCGGCGGTCCTGGATCTCGCGTTCAATCGGATGGAGCCGCTGGGCCAGTGCGACGGACGGGGGAACCGGTCGCAGCTGGTTCGCGTCGTCCGGGTCGGGCTGCAGAAGAGCGAGTTCCAGCAGGCAGGGGGCGTTTTTGATCTCGCCCCGGGCGATCCGGCCGGTGCTCAGCGCGGCCGCGTAGAGCCGCGTCCCCTCGGCGCACATGGACGTGACGGGGTGGGGATGTGTCGCCATTGTCCGGTTATGCGTCAAATCTCCACCCCCCAGGGTCCTGAACATGCAAGAACATGATGCATCGTCCCCATGGCATTGACGTGCCTGAATGAGCCATCGTCTGACACGCGGGGGAGAGGATTCCATCAAGTGAGGACGAAGCCGACCATGTACAAGAGAATGCTTCGCTCGGTGCTTGCCATAGGTTTCTCCGCCGTTGCGGTTTTTGGGGCAGTCAGCGCCGTCGAAAGTGACGCGGGGAGCGCTAGGGACGGTCGGGGTACGACCCTGACGAGCACGGAGTTCGACACCGGCTGGACCACGGCACCCGTGGGCAAGTACGCGGACACCGGCTGGACCAGTGCCGAGCTGGGCGGCAAGGGCGATACCGGCTGGACCGAGGCTCCTGTGACGGTGTCCGCATGACCCCCGACGACCGCGGCTTCCGCCGCGAGATGGCGTCGGCCTACCGCTCCGGCTGGCAGTTCATCGACCTCGCGACCGCCGTCCCCCACCCCGGCGACTCGCTGATGGTCACCCTGTTCGGCCAGCCGATCGTCATCGTGCGCGAGGAGGACGAGGACGTACGTGCCTACCGGTGCCTGCGCCGCCCGCGCGGCGCACCGCAGCCCGTCCGCTGCGAGGTGCGCTACGGGATGGTCTTCGTCAATCTCGACCAGCGCGACCACCAGCTCTTCGAACCCGACATCACCACCGCCACCCCCCGCAGTGCCTGAAGCGATTCCCCCGTCGTTGCAGATCGCTCAGGTGCTACCCCCACACAACGGCGCCATCGTGGACCTGACCACGATGGCGCCGTTGTGATGTGCGCGTCCAGTGCCTGATCCGGACAAGATGAAGGATCAACGGATCGCGCGGGACCCCATGGTCCGGTCCACGGCGATCTCCATGACGACCCGGTCGGGATTGGGCGAGGGCGTCCGCCCGTACCGCTCGGCGTAACGCGCCACCGCGTCGGCGACCGACGCCTCGTCCGTGCGGATCACCGCGCGGCCCTCCAGCGTGGCCCAGCGCCGCCCCTCCATCTGGCACACCGCCACCCGCGCCCCGCCCTCCGGGCCGGACTGCGCCGCCAGGACGTTGCGGACCTTCTTGCTGTGCCGATTGCTGATCACCCGGGCCAGGCCGGCCTCCGGGTCGTAGGTCACGCCCACCGGCACCACGTGCGGGGTCCCGTCGGGCCGCGGGGTGGTCAGCGTGCAGACGTGCCGCTCCCGCCAGAAGGCGAGGTACTCGGGCGTCGGGTTGAGTACGTCATGGGACATGGCCGAAGCGTACGGCGCCGGGCCGGAATGTTTCGCCGGAGTTGGCCCCTCAGATGTCTTGAGTGGAATAGACTCAACTTTGCATACGCTGACTCTGTCAGACTGTGCACAACCCTCCGGGAGAGGAGATACGGCAGTGGACGCCGAGCTGACCAACAAGAGCCGGGACGCGCTGAACGCGGCCACCGGCAGGGCCGTGAAGGACGGCCACGCGGACCTGACCCCCGCGCACCTGCTGCTGGCCCTGCTCGCCGGCGAGGACAACGAGAACGTCGTCGACCTCCTGATCGCCACGGACGCCGACCAGGCCGCCGTCCGGGCCGGCGCCGAGCGCATCCTCGCCGCGCTGCCCAGCGTCACCGGCTCCACGGTCGCGCCCCCGCAGCCCACCCGCGAGCTGCTCGCCGTACTCGCCGAGGCCGACGCCGAGGCGGGCAAGCTCGGCGACGAGTACCTGTCCACCGAACACCTCCTCATCGCCATCGCCGCCAAGGGCGGCGCGGCCGGTGAGGTCCTTTCCGCCCAGGGCGCGACGGCGAAGAAGCTGCTGGACGCCTTCCAGAACGCACGAGGAGCACGGCGGGTGACCACCCCCGACCCCGAGGGCCAGTACAAGGCCCTGGAGAAGTTCGGCACCGATTTCACGGCCGCCGCGCGCGACGGCAAGCTCGACCCCGTCATCGGCCGCGACCACGAGATCCGCCGCGTCGTGCAGGTGCTCTCGCGGCGCACCAAGAACAACCCGGTGCTGATCGGCGAGCCCGGCGTCGGCAAGACCGCCGTCGTCGAGGGGCTCGCCCAGCGCATCGTCAAGGGCGACGTCCCCGAGTCCCTCAAGAACAAGCGGCTGGTCTCCCTCGACCTCGGCGCGATGGTCGCGGGCGCCAAGTACCGCGGCGAGTTCGAGGAGCGCCTGAAGACCGTCCTCGCAGAGATCAAGTCCAGCGACGGCCAGATCATCACCTTCATCGACGAGCTGCACACGGTCGTCGGCGCGGGCGCCGGCGGCGACTCCGCCATGGACGCGGGCAACATGCTCAAGCCCATGCTCGCCCGCGGCGAACTGCGCATGGTCGGCGCGACCACCCTCGACGAGTACCGCGAGCGCATCGAGAAGGACCCGGCGCTGGAGCGGCGCTTCCAGCAGGTGCTGGTCGCCGAGCCCTCCGTCGAGGACACCATCGCCATCCTGCGCGGACTCAAGGGCCGCTACGAGGCCCACCACAAGGTCGTCATCAACGACAGCGCGCTGGTGGCGGCGGCGACCCTCTCCGACCGCTACATCACCTCCCGCTTCCTGCCCGACAAGGCCATCGACCTCGTCGACGAGGCCGCGTCCCGGCTCCGCATGGAGATCGACTCCTCGCCCGTCGAGATCGACGAGCTCCAGCGCTCCGTGGACCGGCTGCGCATGGAGGAGCTCGCGCTCAAGAACGAGTCCGACCCGGCCTCCCGCGAGCGGCTGGAGAAGCTGCGCAAGGACCTCGCCGACCGCGAGGAGGACCTGCGCGGCCTGACCGCCCGCTGGGAGAAGGAGAAGCAGTCCCTCAACCGGGTCGGCGAGCTCAAGGAGCGCCTGGACGACCTGCGCGGCCAGGCCGAGCGCGCCCAGCGCGACGGCGACTTCGACTCCGCCTCCAAGCTGCTCTACGGGGAGATCCCGGCCCTGGAGCGCGAGCTCGCCGAGGCCACGGAGGAGGAGGCCGAGGCCTCCAAGGCCGGCAGCTCGAAGGACACCATGGTCAAGGACGAGGTCGGACCGGACGACATCGCGGACGTGGTGGGCGCCTGGACCGGCATCCCCGCCGGCCGGCTGCTGGAGGGCGAGACCCAGAAGCTGCTCCGCATGGAGGACGAGCTGGGCCGCCGCCTGATCGGCCAGACCGAGGCCGTGCGGGCCGTCTCCGACGCCGTGCGCCGCACCCGCGCCGGCATCGCCGACCCGGACCGGCCGACCGGCTCGTTCCTCTTCCTCGGCCCGACGGGCGTCGGCAAGACCGAGCTGGCCAAGGCGCTCGCCGACTTCCTCTTCGACGACGAGCGGGCCATGGTCCGCATCGACATGTCGGAGTACTCCGAGAAGCACAGCGTGGCCCGGCTCGTCGGCGCCCCGCCCGGCTACGTCGGCTACGAGGAGGGCGGCCAGCTCACCGAGGCCGTCCGCCGCCGCCCGTACAGCGTGGTGCTCCTGGACGAGGTGGAGAAGGCCCACCCGGAGGTCTTCGACATCCTGCTCCAGGTCCTCGACGACGGCCGCCTCACGGACGGCCAGGGCCGTACGGTCGACTTCCGCAACACCATCCTCATCCTGACCTCCAACCTGGGCAGCCAGTTCCTGATGGACCCGGCCACCCCCGCCGAACGGAAGAAGCAGCAGGTCCTGGACGTGGTCCGGGCGAGCTTCAAGCCGGAGTTCCTCAACCGCCTGGACGACCTGGTGGTCTTCTCCGCCCTGAGCGGGGACGAGCTGGCGCACATCGCCGAGCTGCAGATCGGCCGCCTGGCCCGCCGGCTCGCCGACCGGCGCCTCACCCTGGACGTCACCCCGGCCGCCCTGGCCTGGCTGGCCGAGCAGGGCAACGACCCGGCGTACGGAGCGCGCCCGCTGCGCCGCCTGATCCAGACGGCCATCGGGGACCGCCTGGCGAAGGAGATCCTCTCCGGCGAGGTCCGCGACGGGGACACCGTCCGGGTCGACGTGGCGGACGGGGACCTGCTGGTCGGCAAGGCCCTCTGAGCATCCCCGCGGCAGGGCGCCGCCGGTGCACCCCGCGTACAGGAACGTGCGCGGGGTGCACCCCTGTCCGCCCGGAGCGGATCCGGGGCCGTCGGGCTGGACACGGGGTGGGCGGGATGGGGGAGGATGCAGGTATCCGCACGAAGGGAAATACACGGTGAGCATCGACCCGGCCTCGATTCCGAACTTCGGAGGGCAGCAGCCCGATCCGCAGGCCACAGGACCGGCGGGCCCCGTCGTCCCCGACCAGGATCTGGTCAAGCAGCTGCTCGAGCAGATGGAGCTCAAGTACGTCGTCGACGACGAGGGTGACCTCGCGGCGCCGTGGGAGGAGTTCCGTACGTACTTCATGTTCCGCGGTGAGGCGGAGCAGCAGGTCTTCTCGGTGCGGACCTTCTATGACCGTCCGCACAAGATCGAGGAGAAGCCCCAGCTCCTCGAGTCGATCGACGACTGGAACCGCCGCACCCTGTGGCCCAAGGTCTACAGCCACACCCACGACGACGGCTCGGTCCGCCTGATCGGCGAGGCGCAGATGCTGATCGGCACCGGCGTGAACCTGGAGCACTTCGTGTCCTCCACGGTCAGCTGGGTCCGTGCCTCCATCGAGTTCGACAAGTGGCTCACGGAGCAGCTCGGCCTCGAGCAGGACATCGACTCGGGCGACGGCGAGGACAAGGACGGCGGGGACAACTGACCCCCGCCCGCGCCGCCGTCACAGGGGCATCTTGGCGATGACCAGGAGGTACACCCCGTAGGCGTACGAGAGCCCGGCCAGCCCCGCGGTCACCACGACCGCGGAGCGGGGCCGGGCTCTTGCCATGACGGCCGCCAGCGGCAGCAGCAGCGGGAACGCCGGGAGCAGGAAGCGCGGCTTGGACTCGAAGTAGCCCGCCCCGCCGATGCCGATCACCAGCAGTACGGCGGTGTAGACGAGCAGCGGCAGCGGCAGAGCGGGCCGCCGCACCAGCAGCAGCACCGCGAGCAGCAGGGCCGCCCCGAGCAGTGCCGCGGTGACGGCGGTGGCGAGCGCGACGGGGCCGCCGCTCAGCACCCGCCAGACCTGGTTCAGCACGTAGCCGCCCCCGTCGAAGCGGGAGCCCCACTGGCGCTGGACGTCGAAGTAGCCGGCCGGGTCGCGGCGGTGCACCCCGACGGCCGCCACGTACGCAAGCCAGCCCGCCGGGGCGAGCACCCCGGCCGCCCACACGGCGGGCCCCCGGGATCTTCGGGTGAGGAGGGCGTGCAGGGCGGTGACGGACACGGCCGCGGCCACGGCGATCCCGGTCGGGCGGGTCAGCCCGGCGACGGAGGCCAGCAGGGCCGCCACCGTCCAGCGCTCGCGCAGCAGCGCGTACAGCGACCAGGCGGCGAGAGCGACGAGCAGCGGCTCCGTGTAGGCCAGGGTGAGCACCACCGCGTGCGGGACCACCGACCACAGGGCGACCAGCAGCACCCCCACCCTCCGCCCGGCCACCAGCTCGCCGACCCGGTACACGCCGACCGCGGCCACGGCGGCGGCGGTCCAGGAGACGAACAGCGCCCCCCACTCGCCGCCGCCGGTCAGCCGCACCAGCAGCGGATAGAGCGGGAAGAAGGCGTAGTCGCTCTGCACCAGCCCGGTGACCGGCCACATCTGCGTGCGGCCGTAGCCATGCCGGGCGATGGCGAGGTACCAGACGGAGTCCCAGGAGTGCCCCAGCACCCGCACGGGGCTGCGGCCGGCCCAGAGCGCGGCGCCGGCCAGCACCACCGCCCCGGCCAGCCGGACGGCCGCGAACACCCCGAGCGCGATCACGGCGGCGGGCACGCCGGCGGTCCGGAGGTACTGCGGCCGCGGCCGCACGGAAACCGGTGCACTGCCCGTCGCCGTCATCTCCCCCGACTTTCCCGCGCTGTCCATGAACACCCGTCCGGATCCGGAGCACCCCGGGCACCATAGATCGCCGGGCGTCCCGCCGGGGGTGAATGACCCCGGAACCTCCGGTGAAATCGAACACTCCGGGTGAGCGGGCGGGCACGCGCGGCTGCACCTCAGAGCCGCTGCAGCCGGTCCGCGGCCTCCTGGAGGACCTCCGCCTTCTTGCAGAACGCCCAGCGGACCTGGGTGGCGCCGGCGGACTTGTCGTCGTAGAAGACCTGGTTGGGAATGGCGACCACCCCGCAGCGCTCCGGCAGGGCGCGGCAGAAGGCGAGCCCGTCCTTCTCGCCGAGCGGGGTGATGTCGGTGGTGATGAAGTACGTGCCCTGGGGGCGGTAGACCTCGAACCCGGCCGCGGCCAGGCCGTCCGCGAGGACGTCGCGCTTGGCGGCCAGGTCGGCGCGGAAGGCGTCGTAGTAGTCGTCGGGCAGCCGCAGGGCCTCGGCGATGGCGTACTGGAAGGGGCCGGAGGAGACGTAGGTGAGGAACTGCTTCGCGGAGCGGACCGCCGCGACGAGCTCCGCCGGGGCGGTGATCCAGCCGACCTTCCAGCCGGTGAACGAGAAGGTCTTGCCGGCCGAGGAGATGGTGACCGTGCGGTCGCGCATGCCCGGGAAGCCGGCCAGGGGCAGGTGGGAGCCCTCGAAGACCAGGTGCTCGTACACCTCGTCCGTGACCACCAGCAGGTCGCGCTCCACCGCGAGGGCGGCGATGGCCGTCAGCTCGTCCGCGGTCAGGACGGTGCCCGTCGGGTTGTGCGGGGTGTTCAGCAGGAGCAGCCGGGTGCGCGGGGTGACGGCGGCCCGCAGCTCGTCCAGGTCGAGGACGAAGCGCCCGCCGTCGGGGCGCAGGGTGACGGGCACGCGGGTGGCGCCGGCCATCGCGATGCAGGCGGCGTAGGAGTCGTAGTACGGCTCCAGGGCGATGACCTCGTCGCCCGGTTCCAGGAGGGCCAGCAGGGAGGCGGCGATGGCCTCCGTGGCGCCCGCGGTGACCAGGACCTCGGTGTCGGGGTCGTGCTCCAGGCCGTAGAAGCGCTGCTGGTGCGCGGCGATCGCGGTGCGCAGCTCCGGGACGCCCGGGCCGGGCGGGTACTGGTTGCCGAGGCCCGTCAGGACCGCGCGGGAGGCCGCCTCGGCGATCTGCGCGGGGCCGTCGGTGTCGGGGAACCCCTGGCCGAGGTTGATCGAACCGGTGCGTGCGGCCAGCGCCGACATCTCCGCGAAGATCGTCGTGCCGAAGGACGCCAGACGGCGGTTGAGGAAGGGGCGGTCGCTGCTCACAGGTGCGCTCATGGGCGTCATCCTGCGGGCAACCTCTGGACTTGCTCAAGTGTGCTTTGGGCCGTGCGGGCCCCGGGAATCCCCACTCCACGCGGGACGCGGGGATCCCGCTCCCCGGGAGGACCGGGGCGTGAGAGAGGGGCGGACATGACGTTCGTCTTGGTGGCACTCGTCGTGGTTCCGGTGGGCCTGCTGGCCGTCTTCGCCCTGAGCCGGCTGGTCCGGTCCCGGGCCGGCCGGGCGGGCTCGCGTCCGCACCGTTCGCGCAGGCGCAGCTCCGGCTCCGGCTCCAGCTGGTGGGCGGGCGACGGGGGATCCTCGGGGGGCTGCGGCTCCTCGTCGTCCTGCGGGTCGTCCTCCTCCTGCGGGGGCGGCGGAGGGTGCGGCGGTTCCAGCTGACACGTCGGCGGCGGGAGCCGCCGCCGACCGGGGCGCCCGACGGCCGTTGCGCCGTCCGGCGCCCTCTCTTCTGCCCGTGCATCCCGACGCGCGGGAAGCGCCGTGTTGAACACGTGAACTGCCGAGCCCCCGGGGGGATGTAAACCCCGTCAAGTTGGGTAAAAACGAGGGGAGCGCCGTGCATTTCATGATTCCCTCGGTTGAGTAGACCAGTCCCCGGACCTCCCGGGACTTCCTGTGGACCCGTGCCGGATTCCCCCCACCCGTGCTTGCTACCGCTGGCGGGCCCGGCCCCTCTCCCTCGCGCGTTTGCGGAGCCGACTCATGCTCACGACCCTCCAGACCTCCTACACCGACACGCGTGCAGCCGACCTCGCCTGGGCCCTGGGTCGGGACCGGCTGCCCGCCCTGGCCGTACTGAACCTCGAACTCTCGGGTGCGAAGGTCGAGCTGCGCCTGCTCGGGGCCTCCCACCAGGTGCTGCTGGAGGAACGGGACGTGCTCTGCTCGGAGACGGTCGCCTGTATGCCGGGGAGCAGCACGCCGCTGCCGCTCGGCGTCGCGAAGCAGGTGGGCGACTGGGAGTACGAGTTCGCCGCGCGGGTGGAGACGCTGTCGCGCGGGTCCTTCGCGGGACGGGCGCAGGAGCTGCTCGCCCTGGTCGCGGACCACCCGAACGGGCTGGCGGGCACCTTTCCCGGGAGCCCGCACGCCTTCACGGCCATGCTCGCGCAGCGCCACGAGGGCCAGGTGCGCTGGCGCACCTGGCACGCGTACCCGCAGGAGGGCCAGCTGGTGGCCACCCGGACCCGGGTGGGGGCGGCGCGGGCGGACGCGGTGGCCCCGGCGGCGCGGGAGACGCCCGCGCTGCTGTAGGAGGCGGGTGGTGTCCCGGGGGTCCGCGCGGGGCGCGGACCTGCGGTGCGGTTACTCCAACTGGTGGGATCGGTACGTCAGTTGCACCCATGTGGGTGACCGGATGTACGTGGGCGGTGACGTACGGTTCGCTGCATGATCGACCGTTCCGTCCCGCGCCGGGTGCTCCCGTCCCCCGAGCCGCGGGGCGCCGCGACCGTCCCGGCCGCCCTGCCCGTACGGCCCCGGACCGGCCGGCTCCTGGTCCTGGCCACCGTGTTCGTCTGTGCCGCCTGCGGGCTCGTGTACGAGCTGGAGCTCCTCGCCCTCGGCGCGTACCTCGTCGGGGACTCCGTCACCCAGTCGTCGGTCGTGCTGTCCGTCATGGTCTTCGCCATGGGCGTCGGGTCGCTGCTCGCCAAGCGCCTGCGGCACCGGCCCGCCTTCGGATTCGCCGCCGTCGAGGCCGGGCTCGCCCTGCTCGGCGGCCTGTCCGCCATGGCGCTGTACGCGAGCTTCGCCTGGCTGGGGGAGTCCCGCCCGGTCCTCATCGCGTTCTCGTTCGCCATCGGGGTGCTCATCGGGGCGGAGATCCCGCTGCTGATGTCCCTCATCCAGCGCATCCGCAGGCAGGACGCGGGCGGCGCGGTCGCCGACCTGTTCGCCGCCGACTACGTCGGCGCCCTCATCGGCGGCCTCGCCTTCCCGTTCCTGCTGCTGCCGGTGCTCGGGCAGCTCACCGGCGCCATGCTGACCGGCACCGTCAACGCGATCGCCGGGGGCGGGCTGGTCCTGTGGCTCTTCCACGGCGACCTGAGCCGCCGCTGCCGCCGGCTGCTGATCGTGGTGAACCTCGCCGTCCTCGCCGTCCTGGCCTCCGCGACCGTCCTCGCCGACGACTTCGAGCGGATGGCCCGGCGCGCCGTCTACGGCGGGGAGGTGCGGGTCGCCGTCCGGACCGGCGTGCAGGAGCTGGTCCTCACCGGTCCCGCGACCGGCTCCCCGCGCTCGCTCGACCTCTACCTCGACGGGCGCCTGCGGGTCAGCGGCTACAACGAGTACCGCTACCACGAGGCGCTGGTCCATCCGGCCATGACCGGACGGCGCACCCGGGTCCTGGTCCTCGGCGGCGGCGACGGGCTCGCCGCCCGCGAGGTGCTCCGCTACCGGGACGTCGCCGACGTCACCGTCGTGGAGCTCGACCCCGGCGTGGTCCGCGTCGCCCGCACCGACCCGATGCTCTCCGCGCTCAACGCCCGCGCCTACGAGGACCCGCGGCTGGCCGTCGTCACCGAGGACGCCTTCCACTGGCTGCGGGGCCCGGCCGCCCGCGAGCGGTACGACGTCATCGTCTCCGACCTCCCCGACCCGGGCATCACCCCCAGCACCAAGCTGTACTCGCAGGAGTTCTACGGGCTGGCCGCGCGGGCCCTGGCCCCCGGGGGCCGGATGGCCGTGCACGCCGGACCTCTGACCACGCGCCCGCGCACGTACTGGACCGTCGACTCCACCCTCCGCGCCGCCGGTCTGCACACCGCCCCCTACAGCGCGGGCGGCCGGCTCACCGGCTTCGCCGCCGGACCCGACCGCAGCCCCCTCGGGGCGATCGCCACACCGCCGCAGGACTGGGGCTTCGTCCTGGCCGCCCGCGACGCCGTCCCCCCGCTGCGCGTCGACCGCGCCGCTCCCGTACTGCTTTCGCTGTCGACCGGATCCCTCCAGGACGCGGCGCGCGACGCGGAACGCACCCGCCTCGGGGGACTTCCCCCCTCGACGCTGCCGCACCCGCGGTATTCGTGACCCCGTGCGCTCCAGGCCGTAGGCTCGACCGCATGGAGCATCAGGTGTTCGTTCCGGTACCGGCAGAAGACCTCCGCGCCGTGCTGCGCGACCCCGCCCGGGCCGCCCGGTGCGTGCCCGGGATCCAGCAGGACGCCGACGCCGGGAGCGGGCCGTTCGCCGGCCGGCTCAAGGTGCGGGTCGGCGCGAGCACCGTGACCTACCGGGGCACCGCGGACGTCACCGAACAGGACCCGGAGCACTTCACCCTTGAGGGTGAGGGCACGGAGGTGCGGGGCAGCGGGACCGTGAAGTTCTCCCTGGAACTGCGGCTGACCCCGGCCGAGGGCGGGACCCGGCTGGACTTCACCGGCGCGGCCACCGCGGACGGCCGCGCCGCCGCCTTCACCCCCGAGGCCGCGGCCACCGCCGTGCAGCGGCTCCTCGACCGGGCCGCCGACCGGCTGGCCGCCGGGGCCACCGCCGGATCCGCCTCACCTGCCGCCGGCTCCGCGTCCGGGGTCGACGACCCGGTGGCGGAGGGCGAGGCGGCCGAGGAGGCCGAGCGCGCGGAGGACGGGCGGGGCACCGAGGGGCCCGCCGGGGGCGAGGAGGACGGCGGCCGTCCCGAGGCCGGCGCCTCCCTCTTCGAGACCGAGGTGCCGCCCCCGTCCCTGGACCCCTCCGTCGACCCCTTCCTGGCCGGCGGGTTCGAGGAGCTCGACCGGGCCGGTGCCGGCAGCGGCGGCACCACCCCGCGGCCTCCGGCCGAGGCGGCCCACGCCCGCCGGACGATGATCGGCCGCAGCGCGGAGGAGGTGGACCACGCGCCCCCGCGCGGCCGCTACGCGCCCGTCCCCGCCCCGGCCGCGGCGGTCTCCGGCGACAGCATGCGGTGGATCGCCCCGGCCGCGGCCCTCGCCATCGCGTCGGCCGTCGTCATCGGGCGGGCCCTGCGCCGCCGTCGCTGACCGCCGCCGCCGGGACCGGCCCGGGTGTCCGCCCGGCCGGACGGTCCGGCCGGTGCCGCCACCTGCGCGAGTACACCCCGGCCCACCGGCCGGGCAGCCCTTAGGGTCGACCGCATGAGTACGCAACTGAGCGCCGGCGGCGCCGAGGTGACGGTCGACCAGGAGAACGGCTGCCGGATCGGCAGCCTGAGGATCGACGGGACGGAACTGCTGCGGCAGGGACCCCGGTTCGGGGCCTTCCCGATGGTCCCCTGGTGCGGCCGGATGGAGAACGGCCGCTTCCGCGACGGCGGGACCGTCCACCAGATGCCGCTCAACCACCCGCCGCACGCGCTGCACGGGTTCGGCCGCGACGCGCCCTGGCGGCCCGCCGGATCCACCGCCACCCAGGCGGCCTTCACCTACGACCTGGTCGACCCGTGGCCCTACCCGGGCCGGGTCACCCAGGTCTTCGAGCTCTCCCCCGACGCGCTGACCCTCACCATGGGCGTCGAGACGTACGAGGACTCCTTCCCGGCGCAGGTCGGCTGGCACCCCTGGTTCCGGCGCAACCTCGGCGCCGGGGGCGAGGACGCCCGGCTCGACTTCTCCCCCGCGTGGCAGGAGGAACGGGGCGAGGACCACCTTCCGAACGGACGGCGGATCGACCCGAAGCCCGGGCCCTGGGACGACTGCTTCGGCATGCCCGACGGGGTCGACGCCAGGCTCACCTGGCCGGGCGAGCTCGAACTGCGCGTGACCAGCCGCGCCGAGTGGGTGGTCGTCTACGACGAGGAGGCCGAAGCCGTCTGCGTGGAGCCGCAGTCCGGCCCGCCGAACGGCCTCAACACCCTCCCGCGCCTGGTCACGCCCGTGGACCCGCTGGAGGTCTCCACCACCTGGACCTGGCGGCGGCTCGGCTAGGCCGTCTCTTGCGGATCGTGCCGGGCCCGCCCGGTCGGCCCGGCCGGACACCCGCCGGGCCGTTCCGCCGGGGTCCGGCCGGGGCCCTAAGCTCGTCGGTATGAGTGACGTACGCGATGAGCTTCTGCAGCAGATCAAGGACAAGGCCGTCGTGCACGGCAAGGTGATCCTCTCCTCCGGCCGCGAGGCCGACTACTACATCGACCTCCGCCGGATCACCCTCGACGGCGAGGCGGCCCCGCTGGTCGGCCAGGTCATGCTCGACCTCACCGCCGAGCTCGACTACGAGTGCGTCGGCGGTCTGACCCTGGGCGCCGACCCGGTCGCGACCTCGATGCTGCACGCCTCCGCCGCGCGCGGTGAGCGCCTCGACGCCTTCGTCGTCCGCAAGGCCCAGAAGGCCCACGGCATGCAGCGCCGTATCGAGGGCACCGACGTGAAGGGCAAGCGCTGCCTGGTCGTCGAGGACACCTCGACGACCGGCGGTTCCCCGCTGACCGCCGTCGAGGCGGTCCGCGAGGCGGGCGGCGAGGTCGTCGCCGTCGCCACGATCGTCGACCGCGGTGCGGCCGACGCGATCGCCGAGGCCGGCCTGCCGTACCTCACCGGCTACCGCCTCGGGGACCTCGGCCTGTCCTAGGCACTGTTCGCAGGCCCTGTCCGCGGGGGCGTCCACCGGCTACCGGCCAGTGCGACAACGGGGGACGAACGGTCCCGCACACCCCTGAGGAGCGGCCTGACCTGCCCTTTCCCGAACGCCCGGGATGTTCCACGTGAAACGTCCCGGGCCGTTCGCCCACGACGTGAGACCGGTGGGCTGGACCCTCGCGCGGAGTCTGGAAAGATAGGCGCGACGATGACGTCGCCCCCAGGTCAGGGCCCGCAAGAAGCACACTCCCCGCACAACCAAGGAGCGGACAGATGCCCATCGCAACCCCCGAGGTCTACAACGAGATGCTCGACCGGGCGAAGGCAGGCAAGTTCGCCTACCCGGCCATCAACGTGACCTCGTCCCAGACCCTGCACGCTGCACTGCGCGGCTTCGCGGAGGCCGAGAGCGACGGCATCATCCAGATCTCCACCGGCGGTGCGGAGTTCCTGGGTGGCCAGCACAACAAGGACATGGTCACCGGCGCCGTCGCCCTGGCCGAGTTCGCCCACATCGTCGCGGCCAAGTACGACATCACCGTCGCGCTGCACACGGACCACTGCCCCAAGGACAAGCTGGACGGCTACGTCCGTCCGCTCCTGGACATCTCCGCCGAGCGCGTGTCCCGCGGCCTGAACCCCCTCTTCCAGTCGCACATGTGGGACGGCTCCGCCGAGACCCTGGCCGACAACCTGGCCATCGGTCAGGAGCTGCTCGCCAAGGCCGTCGCGGCGAAGATCATCCTCGAGGTCGAGATCACCCCGACCGGCGGCGAGGAGGACGGCGTCAGCCACGAGATCAACGACGAGCTGTACACCACCGTCGAGGACGCCATCCGCACCGCCGAGGCCCTGGGCCTGGGCGAGAAGGGCCGCTACCTGCTGGCCGCGTCCTTCGGCAACGTGCACGGTGTCTACAAGCCGGGCAACGTCGTCCTGCGTCCCGAGCTGCTCAAGGACCTCCAGGCGGGCGTCGGCGAGAAGTACGGCAAGGCCTCGCCGTTCGACTTCGTCTTCCACGGCGGCTCCGGCTCCACCGCCGAGGAGATCGCGACCGCGCTCGACAACGGCGTCGTCAAGATGAACCTGGACACCGACACCCAGTACGCCTTCACCCGCCCGGTCGTGGACCACATGTTCAGCAACTACGCCGGTGTGCTGAAGGTCGACGGCGAGGTCGGCATCAAGTCGAAGTACGACCCGCGCACCTGGGGCAAGGCCGCCGAGGCCGGCATGGCCGCGCGCGTCGCCGAGGCCTGCGCGAACCTGCGCTCCACCGGCACCCGGCTGAAGTAGCCGGTCGGCCCCGGAGGGCCCGGCCCGCCGTCCTCTGACGGTGGGCCGGGCCCTCCGGCGTTCCCGCCGGGCCGTCCTCGGGGCCGCGGCCGGGAGGTGATCGACGGAGCACCGCGCCGCTCCCGGCACACTGGGTGCATGTCCATTCACCAGAACCTGCTCGGGGGTCCCGCCCCCACCCACCTCCCCGACGAGCCGGGCCGGGCGGCCATCGCCGCCGGCACCCCCGCCGTCGAGGTGGCCGCCGCGCACCCCACCTCCTCCCTCGCCTGGGCGGTCCTCGCCGACGAGGCCTTCGCCGCCGACCGCACGGTGGAGTCGTACGCCTACGCCCGCACCGGCTACCACCGCGGTCTCGACGCGCTGCGCCGGGCCGGCTGGAAGGGCCACGGCCCGGTGCCGTGGGAGCACGAGCCGAACCGCGGCTTCCTGCGCGCCCTGAACGCCCTGGCCCGGGCGGCCGGGGCGATCGGCGAGAAGGAGGAGTTCGAGCGCTGCACGACCTTCCTGCGGGACTCCTCCCCGACGGCGGCCGACACGCTGGGCGCCTGACCCCGTACGGCGGGGAGCGGCGCACCGACACCACGTGTGGTCTGCGTCACTCCCCGCTGGAGCGGATGCGCGGGGGCGTCCTATGATGCGGGCAGGGGACCGGGGCTCCACTCACCTCACGGAAGGAGCGGACCGCTACCCGGAAGCACGCGTCGAGGAGACAGAAATGTCGAACGCCCTTGATGCCTCCGGAGTCGGCGGGTCGGACACCCCGAACCTCGACTTCGACGGCACCACCCCCTACGAGGACTACGTCCAGGCGGACGTCCTCACCCACCTCCAGCAGCTGCGCTCGGACGACCCGGGCGAGATGGTCTTCCTGGTCACGACCCAGGTCATGGAGCTGTGGTTCACCGTCATCGTCCACGAGTGGGAGACGGCGGCCAACGCCCTCAGCGAGGACCGCATCCCGGTGGCCATGGACGCGCTGAAACGTTCACTCCGCGAGCTGGAGGCCCTCAACGCCTCCTGGCGCCCGCTGGCGCAGCTCACCCCGGCACAGTTCAACGCCTACCGCGGCGCCCTCGGCGAGGGCTCCGGCTTCCAGTCGGCGATGTACCGCCGGATGGAGTTCCTGCTCGGCGAGAAGTCCTCCTCCATGCTCGTCCCGCACCGCGGCGCCCCGCGCGTCCACGCGGAGCTGGAGAAGGCCCTGCACGAGCCCAGCCTCTACGACGAGGTGCTGCGGCTGCTGGCCCGCCGCGGCCTGCCCGTCCCCGAATCCGTCCTCCAGCGCGACCTGTCGCTGCGCTACGAGGCCTCCCCCGAGGTCGAGGCCGTCTGGACCGGCCTGTACGCCGCCCCGGACGAGCACCACGACCTGCACCGCCTCGGCGAGGTGCTCACCGACGTCGCCGAACTGGTCTGGCGCTGGCGCAACGACCACCTCACGGCCACCCGCCGCGCGATGGGCGCCAAGACCGGCACCGGCGGTTCCGCCGGGGTGACCTGGCTGGAGAAGCGCGCCACGAAGAACGTCTTCCCCGAGCTCTGGACGGCCCGCAGCCATGTCTGACACCACGGCCGACCTGCGCGCACGCGCTGCCGAACTCGACGCCGCCGACAAACTCGCCACGCTGCGCGAGCGCTTCACCCTGCCCGACGGGGTGGTCTACCTGGACGGCAACTCGCTGGGAGCCCTCCCCGCCAACGTCGCCGGGACCACCGCCGACGTCGTCACCCGCCAGTGGGGCGAGCTGCTGATCCGCTCCTGGGACGAGAGCGGCTGGTGGACCGCGCCCGAGCGGATCGGCGACAAGATCGCCCCGATCGTCGGCGCCTCCCCCGGCCAGGTGGTCGTCGGTGACTCCACCAGCGTCAACCTCTTCAAGGCCCTGGTCGGCGCCGCCCGCCTCTCGGCGCCGGGCCGGACCAGGCTGCTGGTCGACTCCGCCACCTTCCCCACCGACGGGTACATAGCCCGCTCGGCGGCCCGGATGGCGGGTCTGACGGTCGTCCCCGTGGACCCGTCGGACGCCGCCGCGGCGATGGACGACGACACCGCCGTCGTCCTGCTCAACCACGTCGACTACCGCAGCGGCCGGCTCCACGACCTGCCCGGGCTCACGGCGGCGGCCCGCGCCGCCGGTGCCGTCGTCGTCTGGGACCTCTGCCACTCCGCCGGAGCCCTCCCCGTGGGCCTTGACGCGCACGCGGTGGACCTGGCGGTCGGCTGCACGTACAAGTACCTCAACGGGGGCCCCGGCGCCCCCGCGTACCTCTACATCGCCGCCCGCCACCAGGCCGCGTTCGACTCCCCGCTGCCCGGCTGGAACGGTCACGCGGACCCCTTCGCGATGACCCCCGAGTACGAGGCGGCCGAGGACGTGCGCCGCGGCCGCGTCGGCACCCCGGACATCCTGTCCATGCTGGCCCTGGAGGCGGCGCTCGACGCCTGGGACGGGGTCGCCGTCGAGGACGTACGGGCCAAGTCCCTGGACCTGACCGACTTCTTCCTCGACTGCGTGGCGGCGTACGTCCCGCAGGGCCGGGTCGAGTCGGTCACCCCGGTCGAGCACGACCACCGCGGCAGCCAGGTCTCGCTGCGGACCGACGACGCCCGCGAGGTCATGCGCGAGCTCGTGTCCCGGGGCGTGATCGGGGACTTCCGCGCGCCCGACGTCCTGCGCTTCGGCTTCACCCCGCTCTACGTCGGTTTCGCCGACGCCGAGCGCGCGGCGCGCACCCTGGGTCACGTTTTCGGGTGACCCGGTAGCGAAACGTCACATCGCGGGGCGGACGGGGCAGTGGCTCCGTCCGCCCCGGCATATTTCGGGCTCCGCACGGAAGTTCCCCTTCCGGACTGATACGGTCCCGCTCTGCCGAGACACCGGAACACCTGTCCCCGCTGTCCCACGCGTTACCGAAAGGTTGACCCGATGACGGACCCCGCCGCCGTGGAACGGGACGCCGCCGAGGCCGCCTCGGCCTTCGCCCACCCGGCGGTCGCGCCGGACGTGACGGCCGCCTACGGCGAACACCCCGACCACGTCGTCGACTTCTACGCCCCGCGCGGCGAACCCCGCGGCCCGGTGCCGCTGGTGGTCGTCCTGCACGGCGGCGCGTGGCGGGCCCCGTACGACCGGCAGCACGTCACCCCCTTCGCGGACTTCCTCGCCCGGCGCGGTTTTGCCGTGGCCAACGTCGAATACCGGCGCGGGAGTTCGCTGCCGCACCAGAACTCCGGCGGCCCGGTCGCCGGCCGCTGGCCGGAGACCTTCGACGACGTCGCCGCCGCCATGGACGCCCTCCCCTCGCTCGCCGCGACGGCCCTCCCGCAGGCCGACCTCCGCCGCACCGTCGTCACCGGCCACTCCGCCGGCGGCCACCTCGCGCTGTGGGCCGCTGCCCGGCACGTCCTCCCGTACGGTTCCCCGTGGCGGCTGCCCGCCCCGCCGGAACTGCGCGGCGTGGTGGCGCTCGCCCCCATCGCCGACTTCGCGGTGGCCGAGGAGCTGGAGGTGTGCGGCGGCGCGAGCGCCCAGCTGCTCGGCGGCCCCGAGCACTGGGACGAGCGGCTCCCGTCGGCGGATCCGGCGTCGCTGCTGCCGACGGGGATCGCCACCGCGGTGGTCCAGGGCCGCGACGACATCGTGGTCCCGCAGCAGGTCGCCGAGGCGTACGTGGCGGCGGCCGCGAAGGCGGGCGAGATGGTGGGGCTCACCCTCCTGGACGGCGTCGGCCACTTCCCGCTGATCGACCCGGCGGCGGACGCGTGCGCGGTGGTCGCCGAGGAGATCTCACAGCTGGCCTGGTAGCCGCCGCGGCCCTGGTGCTGCGGCCTCGCTCAGGGCCGCGGCCCTGGTGCGGCGGCCCTGCTCACGGCCCGTCCGCGACGGCGCGGCTCACAGGTCCGGGCCGCTGCGGCCCGGGGAGAGGTGCTCCACGAGTTCGGCCAGGTCCTCACAGACCTGCTCGATCTTGATGCGGATGTTGTTGTGCTCGGTGACGAGGGCGGACAGCAGCAGTCCGGTCAGCGCGGCCGCTCCGTTGAGGGCCTGGAGGTTGACCATGACCTCCAGCAGGCTGTGGTCGGCGAACCGGCCGGCCTGGTCCGTCGCCGCCGAGATCGCCAGCACGGACACGATCAGGGTGCACGGCGCGCTCCCGGCGAGCTGGAAGCGCACGGCCGCCCAGATCAGCACCGGGAAGACGAGGAAGAGCAGCGAGAGGGTGCTGCGCGTCACGACGAGCGAGACGATGATGCACGTGGCCATGAGGGCCGCCGCCTCCGCGGCCCGGTAGATGTCCCGGGACACGTGGAACCGGGGCAGGACCAGCAGCACCGGCGTCCCCACCAGCACGCCCATCGCGTCCCCCGCCCACCAGGCCGCCCACACCGGCCAGAACTCGGACGAGGGCAGGTCCCCGGTGAGGACGAGCGTCCAGGTGCCGGCCGTCGCGCTGATCAGCATCGGCAGCAGGCCGCCGAGGAACACCAGCGCCAGCCCGTCCCGCAGCCGGTCCACCTCCGTGCGGAAACCGACCTTGCGCAGCATCAGGTACGCGCACACCGGCGCCAGGGTGTTGCCCGCGGCGATCCCCAGGTCGGCCAGGTCGAACGTGCTGATGTGCTCGATCGCGAGGAAGGTGCCGAGGGCGATCCCGGGCCAGGCCGGCAGGCCCAGCCAGAGCAGCGCGGCGAGGGCGATCCCGGTGGGCAGCCACAGCGGCGTGACCTCGGCGCCCTCGACGACCACGCGCTGGTGCAGGCCGATCCATCCGGCGAGGTAGTAGGCGAAGGCGACGCCGAGGATCGCGGCAAGGGCCGCGGGCAGACGTCGCCATTCCTCGATGCGCACCACAGCATCAGACAACAGGCGAGTGCCCGGCCGGGGCATGACACGCGCGAGCCGGGCCCGGGTGCGCCCTGCCGGTCACGCCGGGTCCGCGTGCTCCCGCGGTCCGTCGCGCGCCGGATCCGCGTGCTCCCGGCCCGCGTGCGGTGCGTTCGGCGGGCCCTGGGGCGGGGAGACGGTCGCCTCGTGGCTGAGGACGAGCACCGCGGCGTCGTCGGCATGACCGGTGGAGTCCGCCACCTTCATCACCTCGGCGGCCAGCTCGTCCGGGTCGGTGCCCGCGCCCTCCCGGACGACGGCGGCCACCCGCTCCAGTCCCGTCTCGATCGGGAACCGGGGCCCCTCCACCACCCCGTCCGTGAGCAGCACGATCGACCCCGCCTTGGTGAGCCGGCGGCGGGTCACCGCGTACGCCGCGCCGGGGCGCACGTTCAGCGGCGGGCCGCCGTCGTCGTCGGTGATGCCGTACTCCCCGTCGACGGTGGCCCAGACGGAGGGCACGTGACCGGCCCGGGCGGTCTCCAGCTCCTGGGTCCGCGGGTCGAAGCGCAGCAGGCTGCACGTCGCGAAGAGCTCCCGGTCCATGGAGAGCAGCACCTCGTTGGCCCTGCTCAGGACCTCACCGGGGTCCCGGACCACGGCGGCGACGGCCCGCAGGCAGATCCGGACCTGCCCCATGAAGGACGCCGCCTCCACGTCGTGTCCCTGGACGTCGCCTATGCAGAAGGCCAGACCGCCCTCGGCCAGCGCGAAGCCGTCGTACCAGTCACCGCCGATGTCGAGGCCGTGCCGGGCGGGCGCGTACCGGGCCGCGGAGCGCAGGCCCGGCAGCATGGGCAGGGCGGCGGGCAGCATCTCGCGCTGCAGGGCCTCGGCCAGCTCCACCCTGGCCTGCTGCAGCTCCACCCCCTGGCGTGCCTGGGCGGTCAGCCGTCCGAGCATGCTCAGCAGGTCGGCGCTGTCCGCCCGCGGATGGCGACGGGGGGTCACGGAAACCTCCGATGATCGTCCATCCGTCTCTGCTCCCGCTCCGCGAAGGCCCGTGGACATCATATTTCCGGGCCCCGCAAGCCGCCCCCCGAGCCGCCTCCGAGCCGCCCCCCAGCCGCTCCGCGTCCGTCAGGCCCACTGCTCGTCGGCCAGGGAGGCGACCGGCTGCGGCTTGCCGATCACCGCCAGCGCCATGAAGAAGGAGATCTGCCCGATCGCGATGGTGAGGGTCGCGAGGGCCTTCTCGTCGTAGTGCTCCGCCACCTCGGCGTACAGCGCGTCGGTGACCCGCTCGCGGCCGTACGGGGCCGGCTGGAGGGTGGCCTCCGCCAGGGCGAGCGCGGCGCGCTCGGCGTCGGTGAAGCAGTGGGCGTCCTGCCACGAGGACACGGCGGTGATGCGCTCCTCGGTCTCGCCGGCCTTGCGCAGGAAGCCGGTGTTCAGGACGGTCAGGTAGGTGTTGCCGGCGATCTGCCCGGCGCGCAGGTGGACCAGGCTGATCGTGGTGCGCGGGACGGAGCGGTTCCCGGTCGCCCGGAAGAGGGCGGCGCTGACGTCGTTCAGCTCGGGGACGAGGTCGGACGGGTTCGGCATGCGGGAGATCGGGGTGTTCGTCATGGCTGCTGTCTCCTCGGAATCGGTGTCTGCACAGCACTGACGGACGGGCCCGCGCGGATGTGACCGCGTGTGGCAAATCTTTTTCCGCGGCCCGCGGCCCGCGGCCCGCTACCCGCGGTCGGCCGGGATCCCGGGGCGGGTACGCAGGAGGGGGCGGTGCGCCGTCCGGCGCGCCGCCCCCTCCGGGCCGCGAGTCCTCAGCCCCCGGTCCTCAGTCCTAGAGGAAGGAGTTGATCTCGATGGTCTCGGTGCGGCCGGGGCCGACGCCGATCGCGGAGATCGGCGCGCCCGACATCTCCTCCAGCGCCTTCACGTAGTTCTGCGCGTTCTTCGGCAGGTCGGCGAAGGTCTTGGCCTTGGTGATGTCCTCGGACCAGCCGGGGAGGGTTTCGTAGATCGGCTTCGCGTGGTGGAAGTCGGTCTGCGAGTAGGGCAGCTCCTCGACGCGCTTGCCGTCGATCTCGTACGCGACGCAGACCGGGATCTCCTCCCAGCCGGTCAGCACGTCCAGCTTGGTGAGGAAGAAGTCGGTGAGGCCGTTCACGCGGGTGGCGTAGCGGGCGATCGGGGCGTCGAACCAGCCGCAGCGGCGGTCACGGCCGGTGGTCACGCCGCGCTCGCCGCCGATGCGGCGCAGCGCCTCGCCGTCCTCGTCGAACAGCTCGGTCGGGAACGGGCCCGCTCCGACGCGCGTGGTGTAGGCCTTGAGGATGCCGATGACGCGGCTGATCTTCGTCGGGCCGACGCCGGTACCGGTGCAGGCGCCGCCCGCGGTCGGGTTCGACGAGGTGACGAAGGGGTACGTGCCGTGGTCGACGTCGAGCAGGGTGCCCTGGCCGCCCTCGAACAGCACCACCTTGTCCTCGTCCAGCGCGTTGTTGAGGATCAGGGTGGTGTCGGCGACGTACGGCTTGATCTGCTCCGCGTACTGGAGCATCTCCTCGACGATCGCCGCGGACTCGATGGCGCGGCGGTTGTACAGCTTCGCGAGGAGCTGGTTCTTGCCCTCCAGCGCCGCCTCGACCTTCTGGGTGAGGATCGACTCGTCGTAGAGGTCCTGGACGCGGATGCCGACGCGGTTGATCTTGTCCGCGTACGTCGGGCCGATGCCGCGGCCGGTGGTGCCGATCTTGCGCTTGCCGAGGAAACGCTCGCCGACCTTGTCGAGGGTGACGTTGTACGGCGTGATCAGGTGCGCGTTGCCGCTGATGAGCAGCTTGGAGGTGTCGATGCCGCGCTCGTTGAGCCCGCGCAGCTCGGAAAGCAGGACGGCCGGGTCGACGACGACGCCGTTACCGATCACCGGGGTGCATCCGGGGGAGAGGATGCCGGAAGGGAGAAGGTGGAGCGCGTACTTCTGGTCGCCTACGACGACCGTGTGGCCGGCGTTGTTGCCGCCCTGGTAGCGCACCACATAGTCAACGGATCCACCGAGCAGGTCGGTGGCCTTTCCCTTGCCCTCGTCACCCCACTGAGCTCCGAGCAGCACAAGAGCGGGCACAGGCGTACACCTCTTCCGGATGGGGCATGTCCAAGGTCAGGGGGGCGTACGACGATGTACGCGGGCTGAGCCGTCGGACCGGTTGCCCCGGAATAGACGAAGGCCCTGGCGCAATAGCGCAAGGGCCTCTTGCACAAAGATGCTACCCGAGGAAGGACCGAGGTGTCGGCTCCAGAGCCCACCATGAGCCACGCGGGCGCGCCGGTCGGCGGCCTGCTCGTCCTGGTCGACCCGGTCGCCCGCCGTCTTGACGGCGAGTCCGTGCGGATCGCGAAGGATGTTCTGTCAGCGGGCGCGGTGGCGAAAATCTGCCTCCCGGACTCGGCGGAGGAGTTCGCGCGGGCGCTCGCCCGCAGGGGCCATCGGCAGCCGGTGATCGTGGGGGACGACCGGGCGCTGGTCCGCGCGGTGGGGCTGCTGCACCGGGAGCGGGGGCTGGGCGACGGTGCCCTGGCGCTCGTCCCGGTGGGGCCGGTGGGGTCTCTGGGACTGGCGAGGTCCCTCGGTGTTCCGCAGACGGCCGTCGCCGCGGCCCGGGCGGTGCTCGACGGCACGGCGCGCACGTACGACCTGCTGGTCGACGACAGCGACGGGGTGGTGCTGGGCGCGCTGCGGATCCCGCCGGTGCGCGGGCCCGGACGGGGCTCGGTACGGCAGGTGGGGCCGTCGGTGTGGAGCGCGTACCGCTCGCTGGTGCGCACGCTCGTCCGCCCGGCCGCCGCGGCGGGAGGGGTGGGCGGCGCGGGCGGGCAGCACCACCGGCTGCGGGTGGAGGCCGACGGGGTGCTGCTGGCCGATGTGGACCGGCCCGTCGCGGACGTCTCGGTGTCCGCGGGCGGTGACGGCGACCCGATGGAGGTCGTCGTGCGGACGGGCGGCGGCTTCGCCGCGACGACGGTCACGGCCCGCGCCGAGACGGTCACGGTGTCGGGCACGGACTTCCGCTACCGCGCCGACGGTGCGATGAGCGGTCCCGTCCGCCGCCGTACGTGGACCCTGCGCCCCGGGGCCTGGACGCTCGTACTGCCGCGGTGACGGAGCCGCCTGGGGCGGGGGCGGTGCGGTGCGCGCTGGAGGACTGGCGGCGTGACGGGCTGCTGCTGTGCCTGCTCCCGGTGTTCTGCTGGCCGGCGCTGGTCGCGGCCGTGCTGACCCTGCCGGTGATGCTGGCCGTTCTGCTGAGCCCGGTGGTGCTCGGGGTGCGCGAGCTGCGGGCCGTACGCCGGGCGCGGTGCGTGCTGCGGGACCCGGCGCTGCGCTGGGTCCCGTACGAGGCCGAGGTGGTGCGGCCCCGGCTGAGTCCGCCGGCTGTGCTCGTCGGGCGGCCGCCCCGGCGCCTGACCCTGGGAGTGCTGGGCCGCCGGGCCCTGCCGCCGTGCCCGTGGCCCCGTACCGGCCCGGTCCCCTCCCCGGAGGTGCGGACCCTCCTGCTGGCCGGGGATCCGGCCGCGGGCGGGGTGCTGTGGGTGCCCGACGCGGGCCGGCTGGCTCTTGCCCGGCCGGTGCGCCGGCGGGGGACGGGCCGCCGGCCGGGGCCGGGGGGCTCCGGCTAGAACTCCACCAGGAGGCTTTTCAGCCCCCGGATGACATAGCCCTCCTGCCACTGCGGCTCCTCGACGAGCCGCATCGGCGGGACCCCGTCCGCCAGCAGCGCGCCGAACGATGCCTCCAGCTCCCGCCGGGCCAGCGGGGCACCCAGGCAGTAGTGGATCCCGGCCCCGAAACTCAGGTGCGGATTGTCCGTCCGCCCCAGATCCAGCGTGTCGGGATCCGCGAAGCGCGCGGGGTCCCGGTTCGCGGAGCCGAACAGCAGCGCCACCTCGGCCCCGCGGGGGACGGTCGTGTCCCCGACCTGGATGTCGTCCAGCACCCAGCGCTCGAACATCTGCAGAGGCGTGTCGTACCGCATCAGTTCGTCCACAGCTGTGGACAACTTTTCCGGATCGCGGCTTGCCCGGAGCGCCGCGAGCTGTCCGGGATTGCGGAACAGCGCCCACCAGCCGTTGACGGTGGTGTTGACGGTCGCCTCGTGGCCGGCGTTCAGCAGCAGCACGCAGGTGGAGATCATCTCCTGCTCGCTGAGCCGCCCCTCCTCGTCGTGGGCGGCGATCAGGCCGGAGATCAGATCGTCGCCGGGGCTGGTGCGCCGCTCCTCGATCAGCCCCCGCAGGTAGGCGCTGAACTCCACGCTCGCCCGCACGGCGCGCCGCGCCGTCTCCTCGTCCGGCCGGAGCTCGAACATCCCGCAGATGTCCGCCGACCACGGCCGCAGCGGCCCCCGGTCCGACTCCGGAACACCCAGCAGCTCCGCGATCACGGCCACCGGCAGCGGCTCCGCGACGGTGGACAGCAGATCCCCGCCGCCGTCCGCGAGCAGCCGGTCCACGAGCTCCCCGGCCATCCGCTGCACGGCCGGCACCAGCCGCTCCACCGTCCGCGGGGTGAACGCCTTAGCCACCAGCCGCCGCACCCGCGCGTGCGCCGGATCCTCCAGGTCGAGCAGGCCGTTGCCGTTGAGCACGTGGAACGGCTCGTGCTCCGGCGGTGGGGCCTCCCGCCCGAACTCCTCGTGCGAGAAGCGGTGGAGGTAGGTCCGCCCCAGCCGCCGGTCCCGCAGCAGCGCACTCACATCGGCGTAGTGCGGCACCAGCCACTGCCCGGTGGCCTCCCACCACACGGCCCGCCCCTGCTCGCGCAACTCCCGGTACGCCGGATACGGATCGGCGACGAACTCGGCATCCCACGGATCAAAGCCCATTCCCGCACCCTAGGCCGTCTCCCGACGCCGAGCCGGTAAAGCGGGCAGTGCGGCCGGTTCCGGTCAGGCCGGCGTCACCAGCCGGGTCTCCCAGGCGAACACCGCGGCCTGGGTCCGGTCCCGCAGCCCCAGCTTCACCAGGATCCGGCTCACATGGGTCTTGATCGTGGACTCCGCGACGATCAGCCGGGTCGCTATCTCCCCGTTGGAGAGTCCCTGCGCGATCAGGATCAGCACCTCCGTCTCCCGCTCGGTCAACTCGCCCACCCCCGCCGGATCCGCGAGCTTGCGCGCCTCGGATATCTTCGAGAACTCGGCGATCAGCCGCTTCGTCACCGACGGCGCCAGCAGGGCCTCGCCCGCCGCCACCACCCTTACCCCGTCGGCCAGCTGACGGGCCGACGCGTCCTTCAGCAGGAACCCGGAGGCCCCGGCCCGCAGTGCCTGGTACACGTACTCGTCGAGGTCGAAGGTCGTCAGGACCAGCACCTTCGCGTCCGTGTCCGCGGCCACGATCTCCCGTGTCGCCTCCAGGCCGTTCATCTGCGGCATCCGGATGTCCATCAGGACCACGTCCGGCCGCAGCGCCGCGACCTGCGCGACGGCCTGCCGGCCGTCGACCGCCTCGCCCACCACCTCGATGCCGTCCATGGCGTTCAGCAGGACCGAGAAGCCCTCGCGCACCATCATCTGGTCGTCGACGATCAGCACTCTGATCGTCATACCGCCGCCTCCCTCGCCTCCGGCTCCGTGCGCCCGCGCACCGGGATGAACACCGCCACCTCGTACCCGCCCGACTCCGTCTCGGCTGCCGTCATCTCCCCCTCCAGCATCGCCACCCGCTCCCGCATCCCGGTGATCCCGTGACCGGCGCCGGGCGAGGGGCGCACGTCCCCGGTGGGGGCCTCGTTGACGACGCGGATCCCCAGGCCGCCCAGCACGTACGACACCTCCACCCCGGCCGCCGCACCCGGCGCGTGCCGCAGGGTGTTGCTCAGCGCCTCCTGGATGATCCGGTACGCCGACAGCTCCACCCCCTGGGGCAGCTCGCGCACGGCACCCGTGACCGTCTTCTCCACGCTCAGCCCGGTCCCGCGGACATTGGCCAGCAGACCGTCCAGCGAGGCGAGCGTCGGCTGCGGGGCGTCCGGGGCCTCGTAGTCCGCGGAGCGCACCACACCCAGCACCCGGCGCAGCTCGGTCAGGGCCGCCACCGCGTTCTCCCGGATGGTGGCGAACGCCGCCTCCAGCTCCGGCGGCGGGTTCTTCACCCGGTAGGGGGCGGCCTCGGCCTGGATGGCCACCACCGACATGTGGTGCGCCACCACGTCGTGCAGCTCCCGGGCGATCGTGGTCCGCTCCTCCAGGAGGGTCCGCTTGTCCCGCTCCACGGCCGTGACCTCCTGCTGCGCGGTCACCTCCGCCTTCGCGGCCCGCCGTATCTGGACGCTGCCGGCGATCACCAGGGCGAAGGCCGAGGTCACCGCCATCTCCGGCAGGTTGGAGCCCCACTGGCCGTTGAACACCAGGGAGATCGCGGAGCCCAGCGCGAGCGTGAGGGCCCACATCCAGGCCGCCACCCGGGGGCCGGTCCGCAGGGTGACGAGGACCATCACCGCGATGTGCGCGAAGAAGGCCGCCGGCGGCCAGGGCCAGTAGTCGCCCCCGCCGAACGCCATCAGCACCACCGTCATCGCGACGGACGCCCACCACGCGCCCACCGGCCGCACCAGCGTCATCAGGATCGGCGCCGCGGCGACGAGCCCCATGATGAGCTGACCGACGTCACCGAGGTACCCCGCGTTCATCTGGGTCGCGTACAGCACCGCCACGAAGGCCAGCACACCCACCGCCGCGTGCCGCCGCCACGGGGAGTACGGGCGTATCGCCTTGGGCAGCAGCCGCGCGAAGCGGCCGGGTGTCTGCTCCAGTGGCAGCGGCCGGTAGGCGAACGCATCGGTCAGGAGGTCCTCGCGAAGGGTCGCGATCACATCCGACGCCAATCGGAACTCAGGAGCCCGGGCTGTCCCCCCGGTGGTGGTCTCGGTCATACACACACCGTAGGTCTGCGCCCTCGTGGTCCGCGTCGGCACCGATGGGGATTTCCCGGGGTCCCTCTCAGGTACTACACGCGCCCCTCAGTAGCCCGCCGGACGGACCAGGCCCGTCTCGTACGCGAACACTGCGGCCTGGGTCCGGTCCCGCAGGCCCAGCTTGACCAGGATCCGGCTCACATGGGTCTTCACCGTCTGCTCGGCGAGAACCAGGTGCGCGGAGATCTCCGCGTTCGACAGCCCCTGCGCGATCAGGGACAGCACCTCCGTCTCCCGCTCGGTCAGTGCGTCGATCCGGGCCCGCGACGGCGCCCGGGGCGCCCCCAGCCGGGAGAACTCCGTGATCAGACGCTTCGTGATGTTCGGCGACAGCAGCGCCTCGCCCGCCGCCACCACCCGCACCGCCTCCGCCAGCTGTTCCGCGGACGCGTCCTTGAGCAGGAAGCCGGAGGCCCCGGCCCGCAGCGCCTCGTACACGTACTCGTCAAGGTCGAAGGTGGTCAGCACCAGCACCTTCGCCGAGCAGTCCGGGGCGGCCGTGATGAGGGATGTCGCCTCGATGCCGCCCATCCCCGGCATGCGGATGTCCATCAGCACCACGTCCGGGTCCAGTTCGGCCACCTTCGCCACCGCGTCGGCCCCGTCCACCGCCTGTCCCACGACCTCGATGTCGGGCTGGGTGTCGAGGAGCACGGTGAAGCCCTGCCGGACCATCATCTGGTCGTCGGCGATCATCACCTTGATCGGGGTGTTCATCAGACCTTCTTCGTCTCGGGAGCAGGGCCGGCCGACAGGTCCTGCGGGCCCAGCGGGAGCACGGCACTGACCTCGTAACCGCCGTCGGGACGCGGACCGGCGGCCAGCTCACCCCCCAGCATGCCCGCCCGCTCCCGCATCCCCAGCAGCCCGTGCCCCGCTCCGGGCGAGCCCGGCACCGGCCGGGTCGGCGCCGAGTTCGCGATGCACAGGTGCAGGTCGCGAGGGCCGTACGCGATGCCGACCTCGACGCGGGAACCGGGCGCGTGGCGCAGGCAGTTGCTCAGGGCCTCCTGCACGATCCGGTACGCGGTGAGCTCCGCGCCCGGCGACAGCGTCCGCCGGATCCCCGAGACCGCGGTGGTCACCTCCAGGCCCGCACCCCGGACGTTGGCCACCAGCGCGTCCAGCTCGGACAGGGTCGGCTGGGGGTGCTGGGGCGCGGCGGGATCGTCGGGGTGCTCGGAGCGCAGCACCCCGAGCACGCGCCGGAGCTCGGTCAGGGCCTCCAGGGCGTTCTCCCTGATGCCGGCCAGGTTCTCCCTGAGCTCCTCGGAAGGGTTCTCCACGAGGTGCGGCGCCACCTGCGCCTGGATGGAGATCACCGACATGTGGTGGGCGACGACGTCGTGCAGTTCCCGGGCGATCCGGCTGCGTTCCTCCAGCACGGTGCGCCGGGCCCGCTCCTCCGCGGTGAGCGTCTCCTGCTCCACCAGCTCGCCGCGGGCCAGCCGCAGCGCGCGCAGGGCGTACCCGAGCAGCCCCACGAAGCCGAAGAGGAGCGCCACCTCCAGGACCGTGGTCGAACTGCCGGCGGGCCGGAATCCCAGCTCTGCCAGCCCGGTGCAGGCGACGGAGATGCCCACGACCCAGACGGTCACCCGGGGCGGCACCCGGAGGGCGACGAGGAGGACCAGCGGCGCGAACGCGAACATCCCGCCGGGTGTCCAGGGCCAGGTCTGGCCCTGCCCCACGTCGGCGTGGATCGACAAGGCGACCAGGGCGGCGGTCAGCAGGCCGAGCCACCACGCGAGGACCGGACGGAACATCCCGAGGCCGATGGAGATGCCGGTCATCAGCGCCAGGACCAGCGGCCCGCCACCCGTGACGTGGTAGTGGTCCTGGAGCTGTTCCGTGGTCAGGAAGCCGAAGAACACGGCCGCGTAGAGCACGGCCACGTGCGGCAGCCGGGCCAGCCACCGGGGCCGGGCCAGCGGCGGCAGCGGGTCCCGTCGAGGGGAGCACAGCTCCAGGACCAGCGAGCGGCGCCAGAACCGGGCCACCTCCGGTCCGGCGGGCTCCGGCGCCGACTCGGTCAGGGGCGGACGCTGCTCGTTCACGCCGGTCAGCCTATGCATGGGTGCTCTCCTTGGCGGAAGTGCGGTGAGGGACTGCGGAGTTCGGCACGATCGAGGACCCGCGGCGACGCACACCCGACTGCTCGTGGAAGCGGAACGCTGCCCAGCAGAGCCCCAGTACGGCCGCGAACACCGGCAGCCACAGCAGCCGGGCCGCCACCCAGCCGGCCGAGACCGGCGCCGTGTGGAGCCCGGGCAGGTCGGCCGACACCAGCAGCCCGAGCGCGGTCACGGCCATCAGAGCCGTCTGGTGCCACAGGAACAGGGTCATGGCGGAGAGGTTCACCAGCGTCACCGGGGTCCGGACGGCCTGTCGGCGCATGGCCCACTCCAGCCGCGGCACAGCCAGCAGGGCCAGAGCGCACTGGGCGAGCCCGAAGGTGACGGCGGCGAGCGTGGGCGGGTTCAGATTCGAGACGGCGGCTCCCGGGACACCCACCATGGACGCCGGGTACCCGCCGACCAGGACCAGCGCGACGGTGGCCGCCGCGGCCGTCACCGCCAGGACCACGAGGCGGCCGCGCCGGACGAAGCCCCCGCGGGCCCGGGCGGCGCCGAGGGCGAAGGGCACGAGCCAGCCGGCAGCCACGTTGACCCAGCCGAGCCACTCGGGCCCTCCGAGGCCGAACCGCCACAGATCGACGCCGGCCACGACGGCCAGCGGCCACAGCGGTGACATCCGCGCCACCAGCGGGGTCGCGGCGGTGAGGGCCGCGAACACCAGCAGGAACCACAAGGGCGACAGGACCAGACGGACCAGGGTCCGGACGGTGTCCCACTCGGCGCCGCCCACGAGCATCCCGCCCGCGACCACGGTCCACAGGGCCAGCACCGCGGCGACCGGACCGAACAGCCGCCGCAGCCGCAGCCCCACCCAGGTGCGGTACGGGACGCCGCGCCGCCGCGCCGACGCGTACCCGGTGGCGGCGACCCGGCCGCCGACCAGGAAGAAGACGGCCAAGGTCTGGAACACCCAGGAGACCGGCGTCAGCCAGGGCAGGTGGGCCAGCGGGCTCACCGCGCTCAGGCCGCCGTCGTGCCAGGTCAGCGCGGTGACCAGCCAGTGTCCGAGCACCACGCCGAGGACCGCCAGGGCCCGCAGGGCGTCCACCGCCAGGTCCCGGCCGGGCGGTAGGGCCGCGTCCAGGCCCGATGCCGGCGCGGACCGGCGGTCGGGCCGCTCAGCCATGGGAGGCCCCCGCCGCGCCGGCGGCGCCGAGGACGATGGCCGCCAGGCTGTCCAGGGACCGGCTGCCCGGCGCGAGATAGCCGCTGTGGCCGGCGTCCCCTGCCGCGAAGGGCCGCGCCCCGAAGGCGGGGTCGACCGGATCGGTGCCGAAGCCGACTCCTGCGAGACGGACGTGCGGCACCCTCGCTATCCAGTCGGCGCTGCCGCGCCCGGCCCACACCCGGGCGCCGGATGCCAGCTCCCGGACGGAACCGGCCCCCGTGCCCGGACTTCCGTAGAGCACCACATCGCTGACGCCCGGGCCCGTCGCGGTCCGGGCGCAGACCACGGAACCGTACGAATGGCACAGGAGGGAGAGCCGGGCGTCCGGCCCTGCCATGCTCCGCAACCGCTCCAGGAACGGCCCCAGTTCGGCGGCGGCCTCGTCGGCACGGCCGGCGGTCAGGACGGTCGTACTGACCGTGCCCGGAGTGTCGTACCCGAGCCAGGCCACCACGGCGGATCGGCCGTACTCGGCGCGCAGGCGCTCCTGCAGTGCGACGGCCCCGGCGCGGAACCTGGCGTAGGTGTCGAGGGTGGTGTCCGAGCCGGGCACCAGGACGGCGACCCGGTCGGCGCTCTCCAGCTCGCCGAACACCTCCACCGCCCGGCCGCCGCCCCGGCCGTCGAAGCCGAGGAACTGCGCGCTGCCGTCGGCGGCCAGGGCCCGCAGCCGGTCCGCCCGCCCGGTCCGGCCGGCCTCCTCGGCCGCGTCGGCCGCCGGCACCATCGCGGTCCGGTTGGCGGCGTACCGCTCCCGGGGCGCGGCGCCGTCCGCGAAGGCCACGGGGGCCGGCGCCTGGACCTCCGCGGAGGCCGCCGCCGAGACGGGGAACACCACCGACGCGGCCACCAGAGAGGCCAGCAGCGTCCGCCGCAGCCGGCCGCCACCGCCCCCGGAGTCGGCAGCCCCCACCCTTGCCCCCGCCGCGGCCCCCGCCCCAGCCCCTGCCGTCGCTTCTGCCGTCCTCGTCGCTTCTGCCGTCCTTGTCGCCACTGTCCGTCCCCCGGTTCTGCCACGAAGGACCCTCAGCGCCCTTCTCCTCCACCGAAGTTAGGAATCCGGGTCCATGGTCGGCGTCCCGCCCGGGAGCGGTGTCCGCGCGTAGCTCTCAGGTATGCGGCGTCATACCTGAGAGCCACGCCACGGCCCCGACACCCCTTCTCCACAGCCCGGTTACAGTCCACGGATGCCCGACATCGAAGACGACTGGCGCAGCGACCGCATCGGCAGCGCGCACCGCGGGACCAACCCCACCGTGCTCCGCCGCCTCGGAGCGGGCTTCGCGGCCATCGGGGACCGGCAGTTCCTGCCCGGCTACTGCGTCCTCCTGACCGACGACCCGGCCGTCACCAGGCTCTCCGACCTGCCGCGCGCCCGCAGGACGGCGTACCTCGCGGACGCGGAACGGCTCGCCGAGGCCGTCGAGCGCGCCTGCGCCGAGCTGGACCCGGCCTTCCGCCGGGTCAACATCGAGATCCTCGGCAACACGGACCCCTACCTCCACACCCACGTCTGGCCCCGCTACGACTGGGAGCCGGCCGACCGGGTCCGCCGTCCCGTCTGGCTGTACGAGGAGGAGTACTGGCGCGGCGAGCGTCACGCGCTCGGCACCCGCCACGACCCCCTCCGGGCCGCCATCGGCCGCGAACTGGACCGGCTCGCCGCGACGGCCTGAGCGGCAGCCCGGCCCGCCCGCCACCGCTGGTTGCAGTCCCGCCCCGCCCCAGGTCAGGACAGGTTCAGTCGGCCACCAGGGGCTCGACGAAGCCGGCCCGCCAGCGGGGTGCGGGGTCCTGGCCGGGGCTGGTCCAGTACTCCCTCGCCCCCACGACCTCCCCGTCGCGCACCGTCCACAGGGAGACCGCCCGGTAGACGACGTGGTCCTGGGACATCTCCACCTCCGTGACGACGTGCTCCCCGTCCGTCAGGACCCGCAGCACCTCCACGGGCCGTTCGTCGGAGTAGTCGTCGTCGCTGTTCACGGCGATGAAGTTGGCGCGCCCCACGATGCGTTCACCGCTCACGGGCCATTCGATGACGGCGTCCTCGGCGACCAGCCCGGCCACGCCGTCCCAGTCGCGTGCCCCGATCCGCTCCCACAGTCGTGCCACTACCTCCACCGGCTCCATGTGCCGCAGTGTCGGACAGCGCCGCAATTCGCAACAACCTCTCCTTGCAGGCTTATTGACTTCGACACAATCGGTTGCGCGTCACGCTCTGGTGTAGTCGAGCGCCGGTGCGCCACCGCTCACCGGCTCCCTCCGCAGGGTTCCGTCGGGCCGCAGCAGCAGCCGGCTCCGCACCCCGGGCGTGCAGGTCGGCGGGGCGCCGGAGGTGACGGTCGAGGCGTCGAGCTCCACGGGGCCGGAGGCGCTGAGCAGCGGTGCGGTCCAGGCACAGGTGAACCCGGGGTCCTCGACGGTGAGTGCCATCACCCGCTCGCCGGGCGAGCCCGGGGTGAGGGTGAGCCGCCAGGTCTGGGTGCCCCGGACGGCCTGCCAACTGCCGAGGTACGCGCCGGGCAGCGTGCCGGCCGGGCCGCTCGGGTCCGCCGGGACGGCTGCCACGGACGGGGCGGCCACGCCCGGCGACGAGGTCGGCGACGTGGTCGGCTTGCGCGCGCTGCTCTCGGGAGGCCGGGGATCCTGGGACCCGTTCATCACCGCGTCCACCGTGCCGGCCGAGAGGACGGCGACCACCGCGGCCACCGCCAGCAGCACCGCCGTGGACGCCGTCCGCGAAGGCCCGGCGGTAGATTCCGCTTCCGGTGCGGGGGATACGGAGTACGAGGGCGGTACGGCCGGTGGCTGCGGCGGTGCGGGGCGGTCCGGGCCGGCGTCCTCGCGGTCGAGCAGCCGCACGGCGTGGCGGCCGAGCTGCGCCACCAGAGGCGGTGGAAGCCAGGGCTCCAGGGCCCGTCCGTCGGCCACGGCCTTCGAAGCACCGATCCGTTCCAGCACCTCTTCGGGCTGCGGCCGCGCTCCGGGATCCAGGTCCAGGCAGTCCCGTACGAGGGCGTACAGGTCCGGAGGCAAGCGGGCCAGGTCCCGTTCCGTTTCCGTGCCGCGGAGCAGGAGGGCGGGCGGGCTCCCGGGCTCCGGCACCTCGCCGGAGGGCAGTCGCCCGGTGGCGGCGTACGCGAGGACCGCGCCGAGCCGGAACACGTCGCCCGCGGCGGTCGCCGGCCCACCGCGGAGCTGCTCGGGGGCCGTGAACCCGGGGGACGGGAGGGCGGGCGAGTCGGTGGCGGCGCGGGAGATGCCGAAGTCGACGACGCGCGGGCCGTCGAGGGAGAGCAGCACGTGCGAGGGCCGCAGGGCCCGGTGCACGAGTCCCGCGCGGTGGACGTCCCGCAGGGCGTACGCGAGGCCCGCGGCCAGGACCCGTACGGAGGGGGCCGGCAGCGGGCCGAAGTCGTGGGCCACGACCTGATGCAGGCTCGGCCCGGCGACGTGCGCGGTCGCCACCCAGGGGGCGGCGGTCTCGGTGTCCGCGGCGAGGACCGGTGCGGTCCACGCGCCGCCTGCGCGGCGGACCGCGGCCACCTCCTGGCGGAGGCGGGCGCGGAACTCCTCGCGGGCGCCCAGGCCGTGGTGCACCAGCTTCACCGCGACGGTACGGCCCCGGTCGCCGCGGGCGAGGTAGACCTGGCCCGTGCTGCCCGCCCCGAGACGGGACAACAGGCGGTAGGTGCCTATGCGGTGCGGGTCGTACGGGTGCAGTCGCTCCATGGCCGGGTGATCCCTCCCCCTGCTGCCGAACAGCTCCGCAGGGGAAGACGGGAGGCGTCCCGGGCCGGTTGCCTCCCGGCGGGGTGACGGATCGCGGCCGCCCGCCGGACGCGGGTGCGAGGGCGCCCGGCGGGCGGTGCCGAGGAGCTCCCGGTCCGGCCGGGGACCGTCACCGGGCCCCGTCCGGACCGGCCCGCCCGCCTCAGGCCGCCGGGGTTCCCGTGGGGCCCTCCGGGTGCGGGAGGGTGTCCAGGGCCTCGGCCAGGCGTTCCAGTACGCGGACCGTTTCGGCGAAGGCGCTGTCGCCCAGTTCCGCCGCGAGCCGGGCCGCCATGGCCGCGTGGCCGGGGCCGATGCGGTCCACCGCCGAGCGGCCCTCCTCCGTCGGCCGCAGCAGCTTCGCCCTGCGGTGGGCCGGGTTCGGGACGTACTCCGCGAGGTCCTTCTCCACCAGCAGGTCCGCGATGCGCTGGACGCTCTGCCGGGTGATGCCCATGGTGCGGGCTATCCCCGCGACGGGCAGCGGCTCCCGCAGGACCGCGCCGAGCACCTGCCACCAGGCCGCGGTCAGCCCCGCGGGCCGGGCCAGCTCCTCGGAGAGCGAGAGGAACTGGCCGTTCAGCCGGAACACCCCGAGCGCCGTCCGGCTCAGCAGGTCCTGCCGGATCGCCGGGTCCGGCAGGATCCCGGCGGCCGCCGGGCCGCCGCCGAAACCGGTGCCGGCCGCCGCCCCGTCACCCGCGCCGCCGTCTATCACCAGGCCACCCCCGCCCGCTGCCCCGGCCCGCTCACGCATCGCCCGCCGCCGAGGCCGCCATCAGGACCGGGTAGGCCTCCGGGTCGGAGTCGTGGAAGAGCCCGTACCAGGCGTCGAGGACGTCCGGCTTGTAGACGTCGAGGCGGGCGAAGACCTCGCGGGCGAAGGCGACCGGCTCGGTCGGCCCCGCCGTGATCAGGTCGCCGTCGGTCACCGCGTCGGTCTCGACGTAGTGCGCGGCCCCGCCGTAGCCGGGCTGCTCGGCCAGGTAGAAGGAGACGGCGCTGGTGTGGGCCCGCCCGTCCAGCAGGCCTTCGCGGGCCAGGCCGGCGGTGGCTCCGCAGATCGCCGCGACCGGGACCCCGGCCGCCAGGAATTCCCTCGCCTTCGCCGCGAACGGCGCCAGCGCGTCGCCCTCGTCCCACAGTGCGGCGCCGGTGAGGATCAGCAGTGAGGAGTCCTCGGGTCGCAGGTCGGCGAGGCTCAGGTCAGGCTGGATGCGCAGGCCGCCCATGGTGGTGACGGGTGTGCCGGCGGTGAGGCCGACCGTCCGGACGACGTGGCCGCGCTGGGTGAGGTGAGCGGTCGTGTGGCCCGTCTCCCAGTCCGCGTACGTGTCGTAGACGGCGAGGTGGACGGGCTTGCGCGGGGTCTCGCTCATGGTGCTTCGCCTCCAGCGACGAATCGGGCCGGTCGGCTTTCCGGGGGCCGGGGCCACCCCGTCGGGGACGGGGATTCCACGAAAAGCTCTATGACAAGAGACTGTCATATCGACAGGATGCTGTCAAGGTGGGGACGCGTCGCGCGCGGTGGCGCAGACAGACTGCCGAGACCGGCCCGCCACCCCCATACAGTCCGCCGATATCCCTCCCCACCTGCGCACTTCTAGCGTGTCGACATGACCCCTCATGTCACCCCGCACACCCTCGCCGCCGTGAAGGACGCAGACCGGAAGCATGTCTTCCACTCGTGGTCGGCCCAGGCCCTGATCGACCCGCTCGCCGTGGCGGGGGCCGAGGGCTCGTACTTCTGGGACTACGACGGCAAGCGCTACCTCGACTTCTCCTCCCAGCTGGTGAACACCAACATCGGCCACCAGCACCCCAAGGTCGTCGCCGCGATCCAGGAGCAGGCCGCCCGGCTCTGCACCCTCGCGCCCGGCTTCGCCGTCGACGTGCGCTCCGAGGCCGCGCGCCTCATCGCGGAGCGCACCCCCGGCGACCTGGACAAGATCTTCTTCACCAACGGCGGCGCGGAGGCTGTCGAGAACGCCGTCCGCATGGCCCGTCTGCACACGGGCCGCGCCAAGGTGCTCTCCACCTACCGCTCGTACCACGGGGCCACCGCCGCCGCGATCAACCTGACCGGCGACCCGCGCCGCTGGCCCTCCGACACCGCCGCCGCGGGCGTCGTGCACTTCTGGGGCCCGTACCTCTACCGCTCCGCCTTCCATGCCACCACCGAGGCCGAGGAGTGCGAGCGCGCGCTCGCCCACCTCGCCGACACCATCGCCTTCGAGGGCCCGCAGTCCATCGCCGCGATCATCCTGGAGACCGTGCCCGGCACCGCGGGGATCATGGTCCCGCCCGCCGGCTACCTCGCGGGCGTCCGCGAGCTCTGCGACCGCCACGGCATCGTCTTCATCCTCGACGAGGTCATGGCCGGCTTCGGCCGCACGGGCACGTGGTTCGCCGCCGAGCACTGGGGCGTCACCCCCGACCTGATCACCTTCGCCAAGGGTGTGAACAGCGGCTACGTGCCGCTCGGCGGCGTGGCGATCTCGGGAGCCATCGCCGAGACGTTCGCGACCCGCCCCTACCCGGGCGGCCTGACGTACTCCGGCCACCCCCTGGCCTGTGCGGCCGCCGTCGCCACGATCAACGCGATGGAGGAGGAGGACGTCGTCGGGCACGCCGCCCGCCTCGGCGAGCACGTGCTGGGCCCCGGCCTGGCCGAACTCGCCGAGCGCCACCCCTCGGTCGGCGAGGTCCGCGGCCTCGGCGCCTTCTGGGCCCTGGAGCTCGTACGGGACAAGGAGACGCGCGAGCCGCTCGTCCCGTACAACGCGGCCGGCGAGGCGAACGCGCCGATGGCCGAGTTCGCGGCGGCCTGCAAGGCGTCCGGCCTGTGGCCCTTCGTGAACATGAACCGCACCCACGTGGTCCCGCCGTGCACGGTCACGGAGGCGGAGGCCAAGGAGGGCCTGGCCCTGCTCGACGAGGCGCTGACGGTCGCCGACCGCCACACCACCGCCTGAGCCGCCCGAGCCGCCCGACGGCCCGGACGTCCGCATAACGATCACAAACCGCTCGGTTTCAGCCTCGCTGTCTGGCCGTATGGTGTCCGGAGCTCTACGACAGGAGACGGACCCCTATGCCAGGCAGCGGAGCTGTCACCCGCAACACACTTCGCCAGCAGATCGCGGACGCGCTGCGGGACGAGGTGCTCGCGGGACGCCTGCCGCCGGGGACCGAGTTCACCGTCAAGCAGATCGCCGAGCAGTACGAGGTGTCCGCCACCCCCGTGCGCGAGGCCCTCGTCGACCTCTCCGCGCAGGGGCTGCTCGAACTCGTCCAGCACCGCGGCTTCCGGGTCCGCGTCCTGTCCGTCGACGACTTCCGCGGAATGATCGAGGCCCGCGCCCTCGTCGTCGACGGCCTCTTCCGCAGGCTCGCCGAGTGCGGGGTCGCCCCCGGATCCGGCGAGATGCTGGTTTCCGTGCGCCGCCGCGCCGAGGAGGCGCGGCGGGCCGCCGAGAGCGGTTCGCTGGAGGTGCTGATCGGCTACGACCTGCGCTTCTGGCGGGAGCTGAGCGGTCTGGTCGCCAACTCCTACATCACCGAGTTCCTGCACCGCATCCGCGTGCAGTGCTGGGTGTTCGCCGTCCCGCACCTCCAGCGCGAACCGCAGCTGCGGGACGCCCTGTGGGACGGCCACAGCGAGCTGGTCGACGCCGTGACCCTGGCCGACGCCGAATCGGTCCGCCGCATCGTCCATGGCTGCAACGAGCACGCCCTGGCCTGGGCCGCCCGCCTCTGAGGGGTGGGGGAGCCGCCGAGGTTCTGCGCACCCCTTCGCGGAGGGTGTCCGGCCCACTACCCTGGCCGGATCGGCGGCAACGACTGATCGGAGGCCGTGTGGCCTGTGACCTGTGGCTGGTCCCCCTTGTCGACGTGCTGTGCCACAGCCCCGACAACCCCTTCGCGGAAGAGATCGCCTCGTACGACAAGGTGCTGGGCGCGGCCGGGCTGCCGTCCGTGCCCGTGTTCCCGTACATGCCGGGTCTGAGCGGGGACGTCGCCCCGGTCGCCGGTTTCGACTACGACGCCCTGCATTTCCTGCGGCGGGCGTACCTGCTCCAGATCTGCGGGCTGCCGGTGACCCCGGTGGACGAGCTGGGCGGGGACTACGAGCAGCTGCTGGAGATGTTCGAGCCGACGGCGCAGCAGTCGCACCTGGTGTGGCACTACGACCATGCGGGGGCCTACGTCCCGGTGGACTTCCCGGCGCCGCTGGCGAACGAGGAGCTGCTGGCCGGCGGCGGGCCGCTGGGGTCCGCCCAGGGGCTGCTGCGGGAGCTGGTGTTCGTCGCCCCGACCATCGGGATAGACCCGGGGAACCCGCCCGCGGCCCCTGCGCCGCCGGGGCGGCCCACCTCGCTGGAGGAGTCCGCGGGGCCCATTCCGCACGACGACAGCCCCTTCGCGCGGGAGCGGCACGTGTGGCTCGGGCTGCACGCCGCGGCCACGCGGAGCCTGGGCCAGGGATCGATGATCATCTTCAGCTGACGGGCCGCGGACGCCCCGGCCCGCCCCCGTCGGCAGGCCGGGACGCGCCGCTCAGCGGGGCTGCTCCGGAGGGCGCTGGCGGGGCATGTTCGGGCGGGTGCCCGGCGGCATCGGGAAGCGGGCCGGCGGGACGTACGCGTCCGGCCGCGCCGCGGAGGCACCCAGCGACTGCATCACCAGCGGCGCCGGCCCGGCGCGGAACTCCACCATCCAGTCCGCCGTCTCGGACCGCACCAGCTCCGTGATGTCCTCCGAGAAGCGGCGCAGCACCGTCAGGCAGCGTTCGGCGGCCTCGCTGGCGGTGCCCTCGGTGGGGCCGAGCACCTCGCGCACGTTCTCCGAGGCCCAGTCGAACTGCAGCGTCTGGAGCCGCCTCTGCACCGCCTGCGCCGTCGCCACGTCGCGCATCCACCCGGACGTCAGCCCGAAGAAGCGGTCGCAGGCCAGCGCCGCCGCGCCCAGCAGCAGCGCCAGGTAGCCGTACGTGGACCCGCCCGGCGCCGAGCCCGTCAGCTCCAGCACCGGCATCGCGGCGCCCGTGACGGCCCCCAGGGCGGCGCCGACGCGCAGGATGCGGGCCCCGCGGCGCTTCCACGCCCGGTCGGACAGGTACCACTCGGCGGTGCGCAGGGCGTCCGCCTCGACCCGCCGGTAGAGCTCGTCGAGCCGCTCGGCGGGCTCGCCCCAGTCGCCGAGGGGGAACGGCCGGCCGGTCAGATCCCCCGCCGCCATCGGTACGCCGCCTTCCTCCCGGGCATCCCGGGGGTCCCGGGCCGGCCCCTCGGGCTGCATCTCCGGCTGGCTCACCCGGCACTCCCTCTGCCTGCGCTGACGTGTGGTGGTGCGCGTGTGCGCAATGATGCGCATGCCCTTCCTACCTTCGAATGACGGGCGATGGACAACGAATCCCGCCTTTTCCGCTCGCAAGGAGGGCTCCATCAGGTACGCGCACGCCCCGCCTCTCACTCGAAAGAGTTGGTCCTCTCGGCGTAGGGCGCGGCGCCCGGGGAGCACGTAGGCTCGGATTGACCAAGCGTTCCGAAGGTCGCGGAGATCGCGCCGGACTTCCAGGGCCGGCGGGCTCCGGACCGCGACGGCATCGACACAGGAGTGAGTGCCCAGTGATTCCCGGTGGTGGCCAGCCCAACATGCAGCAGCTGCTCCAGCAGGCCCAGAAGATGCAGCAGGATCTCGCGGCCGCGCAGGAGGAGCTGGCGCGGACCGAGGTCGAGGGGCAGGCGGGCGGCGGCCTGGTCAGGGCGACCGTCACCGGCTCCGGAGACCTGCGCGCCCTGGTGATCGACCCGAAGGCCGTGGACCCCGAGGACACGGAGACCCTCGCCGACCTCGTGGTGGCGGCCGTCCAGGCCGCCAACGAGAATGCCCAGGCGCTCCAGCAGCAGAAGCTGGGCCCCCTCGCCCAGGGCCTGGGCGGCGGCAGCGGAATTCCCGGCCTGCCGTTCTAGTGCGCGCGCGGGTGCGTGCGTACGCTTCCGCGCACGCACGCGGTTCCCGCCGCACCCGATCCCCATCCGACGAAAGAAGGCAGTCCGTTGTACGAAGGCGTGGTCCAGGACCTGATCGACGAACTGGGCAGGCTGCCCGGCGTCGGGCCCAAGAGCGCGCAGCGGATCGCCTTCCACATCCTGCAGGCCGAGCCCACCGACGTCCGGCGGCTCGCCCACGCGCTGCTGGAGGTCAAGGACAAGGTCCGCTTCTGCGCCGTGTGCGGGAACGTGGCGCAGGAGGAGCGGTGCGGCATCTGCCGCGACCCGCGCCGGGACGCCGCGGTCATCTGTGTCGTCGAGGAACCGAAGGACGTCGTCGCGATCGAGCGCACCCGCGAGTTCCGGGGGAAGTACCACGTCCTCGGCGGTGCGATCAGTCCGATCGAGGGCGTCGGCCCGGACGACCTGCGCATCCGCGAGCTGCTCGCACGCCTGGCGGACGGCGAGGTGACCGAGCTGATCCTCGCCACCGACCCGAACCTGGAGGGCGAGGCCACCGCCACCTACCTCGCCCGCATGATCAAGCCCATGGGCCTGAAGGTCACCCGCCTGGCCAGCGGGCTCCCCGTCGGGGGAGATCTGGAGTACGCGGACGAGGTCACGCTGGGGCGGGCCTTTGAAGGAAGGCGACTTCTCGATGTCTGACGCAACGCTGCACGCTCTCGGCCAGGATCCGGACGACTTCGCCGCCTCGATCGCGGACCAGATCGAGTCGTTCATCGTCGCGGTCACCGAGGTGGCCAAGGGAGAGGACCCGGACAGCGCGGTGCCCTTCCTCCTCCTGGAGGTGTCCCAGCTGCTGCTCGCGGGCGGCCGGCTGGGCGCGTACCAGGACGTGCTGCCCGACGAGCGTTACGAGCCGGACCTCGGCCCGGAGCCGGACGTCGACGAGCTGCGCGAGCGCTTCGCGATCATGCTGGAGCCGGTCGACGTCTACTCCGAGGTCTTCGACCCCTACGAGCCGCGCAAGGCCCCGGTGGCGCACCGGATCTCCGACGACCTGGCGGACGTCGTCGCCGACCTGCGGCACGGGCTCATCCACCACCAGGCCGGCCGGGTCACCGAGGCGCTGTGGTGGTGGCAGTTCTCGTACTTCACCAACTGGGGTCCGACGGCCTCGGCGACCCTGCGGGCCCTCCAGTCGCTGATCTCGCACGTGCGCCTGGACCAGCCGCTGGCCGCCCTGGACGGCCTCGACACGGACGAGGACCTGACCGAGGAGGACCTCGCGGAGCAGGCCGGACAGGTGATGGCGCAGGAGCTCGGAGGTCTCGGCCGCGCCTGAGCGCGCCCGCCGAGGGAACCCGGGATCTCATCTTTTCGTCTCATGATGTGGCACGAGGCGGTCGGATCCCGGTCGCTCGTTAGACTGCACCCGCAATGAGACGGACTGAGCGAGGAGCGCACGTGGGCCTTGTCGTGCAGAAGTACGGAGGCTCCTCCGTAGCCGATGCCGAGGGCATCAAGCGCGTCGCCAAGCGGATCGTGGACGCCAAGAAGAACGGCCACCAAGTGGTCGTCGTGGTGTCCGCGATGGGCGACACGACGGACGAGCTGATCGATCTCGCCGAGCAGGTTTCCCCGATGCCTGCCGGGCGCGAATTCGACATGCTGCTGACCGCCGGAGAGCGGATCTCCATGGCCCTGCTGGCCATGGCGATCAAAAACCTGGGCCACGAGGCCCAGTCGTTCACCGGCAGCCAGGCAGGCGTCATCACCGACTCGGTCCACAACAAAGCGCGCATCATCGATGTCACGCCGGGCCGAATCCGCACCGCGCTGGACGAGGGCAACATCGCCATCGTCGCGGGCTTCCAGGGGGTGTCCGCGGACTCCAAGGACATCACCACCCTCGGCCGAGGCGGCTCGGACACCACCGCCGTGGCGCTCGCCGCGGCGCTGGACGCCGAGGTCTGCGAGATCTACACCGACGTCGACGGCGTCTTCACCGCGGACCCCCGCGTCGTGAAGAAGGCCCGTAAGATCGACTGGATCTCCTCCGAGGACATGCTGGAACTGGCGGCTTCCGGCTCCAAGGTGCTGCTGCACCGCTGTGTCGAGTACGCACGCCGATACAACATCCCGATCCACGTCCGCTCGTCCTTCTCGGGACTGCCGGGCACCTGGGTCAGCAACGAGAATCCGCAAGGGGACCAGCAGGTGGAGCACGCCATCATCTCCGGAGTCGCCCACGACGTCTCCGAAGCAAAGATCACGGTCGTCGGCGTCCCGGACAAGCCGGGCGAGGCCGCGGCGATCTTCCGCGCCATCGCGGACGCCGAGATCAACATCGACATGATCGTGCAGAACGTCTCCGCGGCCTCCACGGGCCTCACCGACATCTCCTTCACCCTCCCCAAGGCCGAGGGCCACAAGGCCATCGACGCCCTGGAGAAGGCGAAGGGCGCGATCGGCTTCGACTCCCTGCGCTACGACGACCAGATCGGCAAGATCTCCCTGGTCGGCGCCGGCATGAAGACGAACCCGGGCGTCACCGCCTCCTTCTTCCAGGCCCTGTCCGACGCGGGCGTCAACATCGAGCTGATCTCCACCTCGGAGATCCGCATCTCGGTCGTGACCCGCCAGGACGACGTCAACGAAGCGGTCCGCGCCGTGCACACGGCCTTCGGCCTCGACTCCGACAGCGACGAGGCCGTCGTCTACGGAGGCACCGGACGATGACGCCCGCCCGGTCGACCCCGGCTCCGGCACTCGCCGTCGTCGGGGCGACCGGGGCGGTCGGTTCGGTCCTGCTCCGGATGCTGTCCGAGCGGGCCGACGTCTGGGGCGACATCCGCCTGATCGCCTCCGCGCGCTCGGCCGGCCGCATGCTGGCCGTGCGCGCGCAGGAGTGCGAGGTGCTCGCGCTCACCGAGGACGCCTTCGACGGCCTCGGGCCGGGCGACGTCGCGCTCTTCCTCACCCCGGCGGAGGTCTCCGCCCGATGGGCCCCCGTCGTCACCGCGCGCGGCGCGGTCGTCGTCGACCAGTCGGCCGCCTTCCGGGAGGACCCCGGGGTGCCGCTGGTGGTGCCCGAGATCAACGCCCACGCCGTACGGAACCGGCCGCGCGGGATCGTCGCCGCCCCGGACACCGTCACCGCGGCCATGATCACCTCGCTCGGCGCGCTGCACGCCGAGTACGGCCTGACCGAGCTGGCCGTCTCCACGTACCAGGCGGCGAGCGCCGCCGGACGGGCCGGCTCCGAGACCCTGCGCCGCCAACTGTCGCTGGTCGCCGGGACCTCGCTGGGCGAGCAGCCCGGCGACGTCCGCCGCGCCGTCGGCGAGGACACGGGCCCCTTCGCGGGCCCGCTCGCCCTCAACGTCGTGCCCTGGTGCGGAGAGCTGCGCGAGGACGGCTGGTCCTCGCAGGAGCTGGCCGTACGGGCGCAGACCCGCCGCATCCTGCAACTGGAGCGGCTCCCGGTCTCGGTGACCTGCGTGCAGGTGCCGGTGCTGACGGGGGAGTCCCTGACCGTACGGGCCCGTTTTGCGAATCCCGTGAAGGCCGCGCAGGCCCGCGAGGTCCTGGAGGCCGCGCCCGGCGTGGTGCTCGTGGACGACCCGGCGGCGGGCGAGTTCCCCACCCCGGTGGACGCCGCGGGAACGGATCCTGCCTGGGTGGGACGGGTGCGGGCCTCCCTGGACGACCCGTACGCGCTGGAGTTCTTCGTGTGCGCCGACAACCTGCGCAAGGGTGCCGCTCTGAATGCCACGCAGATCGCGGAACTGATCGCAGGTGAAACTGCGTAATTCGCTTTGTAGGATCGGTGCCGATCCCTTGATCAAGGTGATGGCCCGAATGCCGTCTCGACAGGACGGGGCAATCGGGAAGAGCGGGTACGCATGAGCGCAAGAGGGATTCTGCATGGGGGGCTGCCGCACGCGTACAACCCTGACGGGGGGACGCGTGTCCTACAGGCGTGGCAGAGGCACTCCTCGAACTCGCCGTCCCACCGGTGCGCACCGGGACCATCCCGTCGCAGCGGGGCTTCCGTGCGTCCGGCGGCGGTCTTCCCGTGATCGTTCCGGTCCCCCCGCCGACGGAGCCCACGCGGGCGCCCGCGCGGCCCGCCGTACCGATCCGGAGCGGCCTCGTGCCCGCGCAGCGCGACGGCGCTGAGGCGGACGGGAGCGGCACGGACGAGACGTCCGGGGCGGCCGGAACGCCGCCCGGCGCGGAGGCGGTGTCCGAGGCCTCCGTGGAAGCGCCGCCCGAGGCCGACGCGCAGGCGGCCGCCGAGACCGCCGTCGAGACCGTCGCGGAGGCAGCCACCGAGGCCGCTGTCGCGGCGGCGCCCGAGCTCGTCGCCGAGGCGGTGCCGGACGCCGTGCCCGAGGTCGTCGCCGGCACCACCGTCGACCACCTCACGGCGACCTACCAGGCCCACTACCGCTCGCTCCTCGGCCTGGCGGCCCTGCTCCTGGACGACACCGCCTCCTGCGAGGACGTGGTCCAGGAAGCCTTCATCCGCGTGCACTCGGCCCGCAACCGGGTCCGGGACCGCGAGAAGACCCTGGCCTACCTGCGTCAGACCGTCGTCAACCTCTCCCGGTCGGCCCTGCGCCGGCGCATCCTCGGCCTCAAGCTGCTGTCGAAGCCGATGCCCGACATGGCCAGCGCCGAAGAGGGCGCGTACGACCAGCTGGAGCGCGACGACCTGATCAAGGCGATGCGGGGGCTCCAGCGCCGCCAGCGCGAGGTGCTGGTGCTGCGCTACTTCGCGGACATGACGGAATCCCAGGTCGCGGAGACGCTCGGAATATCGCTCGGCTCGGTCAAGGCGTACGGATCGCGGGGCATTGCCGCGCTGAGGGTGGCGATGGAGGCTGCGCAGTCATGAGGGACCAGACCACACCGTCCGCCGGAGCCGGCGGCGAGGACGAACTGCGCATCCTCCTGCGCGGGGCCGTGGAGGGCCTGGAGCCTTCCGAGGGTGCGCTGGAGCGGCTGCGCTGCGCCGTCCCCGCGCGCCGGGCCCGCAGGCGCCGGGCCCTGATCGGCGCCGCCGCGGCGGTGCTGATCGCCGGCGGGGCCGTCCCGGCCGGCCTGCACCTGGCGGACGGCGGGGACCCGGACGCGGACCGTCCGGCGATGGCCGGGCACGGCACGCACGCCGGTGACGAGGCCGGCCCCGGCTCCTCGGACCCGCACCAGAACGGATTCGGGGCCTACCCCAAGGCCACCGGCTCCCCGGCGCCTCCGACGGCGGGAGGCGCCACCGGGCAGCCGGACACCCCGCCGGGCGGACTCCCGAGCGGCGGCCTGACCGTCGGCCCGTCGGCCGGCATCCCCGGCACCTCCGCCGCCACCGGCGGCTCCGTGGTGGGGCCCCTGCCGCCCGTGGCCGCGCCGGGCGTGCCCGGGTGCGGGGCAGAACAGCTCGGAGTGGTGGGCTTCGCCCGCGCTCCCGAGACCGACGGCAAGGTGTACGGGGGCTTCCGGGTCACCAACGTCTCGGGCCAGGGCTGCGCCGTGGCCGGCCGGGACGCCGTCACCGCCGCCTCCGCGTCGAGCGCGTCGCTGGCCCCGGGCCCGTCCGTGGCCGTGGTCGGCCACACGAGCGGGGACCCCGCGAGCGGACTGCTCGGCGACACCTCCTCCGAGTCCCCGGTGGTGGTCCTCCCGCCGAACAAGTCCTACGAGGTCCGCTTCGCCTGGGTGCCGCCGGGCGAGCCGTGCACGGCGGCCGCCGACACCGGCGGCAAGCCTCCGCAGAACGGGTCCGAGGGGACCTCGGGAGCCCTGGGCAGCGGGGTGGCCTCCGACCCGCAGAGCGGGGCCGGTCCGGCGCCCACGAACGTCGAGGTGTCCCACACGCCCCAGACCGCGGGCGGGCCGACCACCCGGGCGACGATCCTCGACGCGTGCGGGGGAACGGTCTACCGGACGGGCGCGATCCCGCTCGCCGACTGATCGTCCTGCGGGGCGGGGGCCTCCAGCAGCCCCGCCTCGGCGTCGCGCAGGGTCTCCACCTCGCGGCGGTAGAGCCGGAACCACATGAAGAGCACGAAGGCGGCGAAGACGAACCACTCGCCGGTGTAGCCGAGGTTCTGGAAGGCCTTCAGGTCGAGCCCTGTGTTGCTCGGCGCCTGGGCGGGGACGGGCTTCATCCCGTCGGCCGGGGTCTGGACGGTCAGCCAGGCGTCGTACAGGTCGTACGGGACCAGGTTGACCAGCGAGGCCGCGCCGATCATCCCGAGCTGACCCGCGGGCAGCCCGCCCTGGGAGTGGACCCCCTTCGTGCCCGAGTTCTCGGAGGACTGCAGGGCCCCCGTGACCTCGACCCGGCCCGTCGGCGGTGCCGGGGCCTTCGCGGGGTCCGCCGGGCCCGGCAGCCAGCCCCGGACCACGGGGACGACCTTGCCGGAGTCGGTCTTCAGCAGGGTCAGCACGTAGAAACCGGACGCGCCGTCGAGCCGCCGCTCGGGCACCAGCATCTGCTCGGCGTACTCGCCGGCCGTGGAGGCGAGCCGTCCGGAGGTCCTCTTGTCGACCGGGAGCAGCGCGTCCAGCGGCTCGGCCGCCAGGTCGGCGGGCCGTTCGGCCTTCGCCTCCCGGTGGGTGTCGACACGGTCCTCGAACCGGCCGAGCTGCCAGGTCCCCATGAACAGGCAGAAGGGGACGCCGAGCACGACGAAGACGTTGATCCCCCACCACCGCGGGGTCAGGAGAAACCGGTGCACCCCACCACCGTACGGGGGGTGCACCGGGCGACGTCTCTTGGGGCGTCCTTTACCTCCGGCCGGTCAGCGCGGCAGGTGCTTCAGGGCGAACTCCAGCTCCATCCTGACCTGCTTGATCCGTTCCTCCACCACCAGCGAACCGTGCCCCGCGTCATAGCGGTACACCTCGTGCACGGCGCCGCGCGCGGCGAGCCGGTCCACATAGTTGTCGATCTGCCGGATCGGGCAGCGCGGGTCGTTGACGCCCGCCGCGATGTGGACGGGTGCCGTCACCCGGTCCACGTGGGTCAGCGGCGAGGACGCCTCGAAGCGCTCGGGAACCTCCTCGGGAGTACCGCCGAAGAGGGTCCGGTCCAGCGCCTTCAGGGCCTCCATCTCGTCGTGGTAGGCCGTCACGTAGTCGGCGACCGGCACGGCCGCCAGGCCCACCGCCCAGGCCTCAGGCTGCGTGCCCAGGCCCAGCAGGGTCAGGTAGCCGCCCCAGGATCCGCCCGACAGCACCAGGCGCGCCGGGTCGGCGACGCCCGAGGACACCGCCCACTCGCGGACCGCCGCGATGTCCTCCAGCTCGATCAGGCCGACCCGGTGCTTCAGGGCGTCCGTCCACGCGCGGCCGTACCCGGTCGAGCCGCGGTAGTTGACCCGCACCACGGCGAAACCGTGGTCCAGCCAGGCCGCCGGGGCCGCCGCGAAGGCGTCGCTGTCGTGCCAGGTCGGCCCGCCGTGGATCTCGAAGACCGTCGGGAAGGGGCCGGCGCCGTGGCCCACCGGGCGCTGCACGAGCGCGTGGATCCGGCCGCCCGGACCCTCCACCCAGGCGTCCTCCACCGGCACGGAGCCCGGGGGCCGCAGGCCCGGCGGGTCCAGGACGATCCCGCCCGCGGTGGACCGTACGGTGGCGGGCTCGGCGGCCGAGGACCACAGGTACTCCACGGTCCCGTCGGGGCGCGCCGTGGCCCCCGACACCGACCCCGGGGGCGTGTCCACGCGGACGAGCTCCCGCGCGGCCAGGTCGTAGCGCCACAGCTCGCTGCGGGCCTCGAAGCTGTGCGCGAGCAGCAGCGCGGAGCCGTCCGGATACCACTCGGCGCTCACGTCGCCGGGCAGGTCGATCGCGAGCTCCTCCTCGGTGCCGGCCACCACGTCCCACACCAGGGGCTCCCAGCGGCCGCGCCGCTGGTGGCCGATCAGCAGCCGGGTGTCGCCCTCGACCGGGGCGAAGCCCAGCACCTCCAGGCCCAGCTCCTCGGTCCCGCCGCGCGAGTCGTCCAGGTCGGCGACCGCGGTGCCGTCGAGGGTGAGGACGCGCAGCGCGGAGTGCATCGCGTCGCCGTGCTCGGTGTGCTCGATCGCCACCAGGGTGCCGTCGCGGGACAGGTCGCCGACGCCCGCCGACTCCCGGTGCCGGTAGATCACGGTCGGCGCGGAGCCGTCCGGGCGGACCACGTGCACCGTCGAGCCGTCCTCGTCGGTGGAGCGGCCGACGACCGCGGTGCCGTCGCGCCCGATGGCGAGCCCGGCCGGGTACGAGGGCTCCAGGCCCGGGGTGGCCGGCTCGTCGGGGCCGCCCGCGAAGGGCTGGCGCACCCAGGTGCCGAACTCGTCGCCGTCGGTGTCCGAGAACCACCAGATCCACTCGCCGTCGGGGGAGAGGGTGCCGTCGGTGGTGCCGTTGGGACGGTCGGTCGCCTGCCGCTGCGTGCCGGTGGCGCGGTCCCAGGCGTAGATCTCGAAGGTCCCGGTCGCGTTGGAGACGAAGAGCGAACGGTCCGGGGCGTCCTCGGCCCAGTCGGGCAGCCCGACGCGGGGCGCCCTGAACCGCTTCTCCCAGTCGGGCATCCCGTCGGTGGTGGTCTCGCTGTCGCTGGTCATGCGCCCATTGTTGCCGCAGCGGCCGCCGGGATGCCGACTGCTCCGAACGGGCGCACAGTGGAAGCCGTAGCCCAAGGAGGACGATCATGGCCAGGAAGGCCCGCACCGGCCACCACCGGCACCAGGACTCCGAACGCGCCCTGGCGAAGAACACGGCTGCCGAGGCCCGCGCCAAGGCCGCCGTCAAGGACATCCACTCGATCTCCGCGAAGACGCGCGGCATGCAGCAGAAGGCCCAGGCCAAGCGCGGCTGACGCGCGGACGTCGGGGCCGTCCGGAGGGCCGCGCGGCGCCCGCCGGACGTACGCTGGCGCCATGCGGATGATCGTCCGGGGCGCCCGGCTGCTGCACGTCTCAGGCCTGTCCGACGTGGAGGTCGGGGAGGACGGCCGCATCGCGCGGGTCGTCCCGTACGACGACCAGAAGGAGCCGCCGGCCACGGGCGTCCTGATCGAGGCGCACGGCGACCTGCTCATCGCGCCCTTCGTCGAACCGCACATCCACCTCGACACCGCGTTGACCGCGGGCGAGCCGCGCCCCAACACCTCCGGCACCCTGTGGGAGGGCATCGCCTGCTGGAGCGAACGCAAGCGGACCCTGACCCGCGAGGACGTCATCGCCCGCGCCACCGAGGTGCTGCGCTGGCAGGCCGCCCAGGGCGTGCTGCACGTGCGCACCCACTGCGACACCACCGACCCGGCGCTCACCGCGCTCGACGCGCTCCTCGAAGTCCGCGACCGGGTGCGGGACGTCATGAGCCTGCAGATCGTCGCCTTCCCGCAGGAGGGCATCGCCTCCTTCCCCGACGGCGAGGCACTGCTGCGCGAGGCGGTCGCCCGCGGTGCGGACGTGGTCGGCGCGATCCCGCACTTCGAGGACACCCGCGAGGACGGCGTCGCCTCGCTGCGGACCGCCTTCGCGCTCGCCGAGGAACACGGCCTGCGCGTGGACGCGCACTGCGACGAGATCGACGACGAGCAGTCCCGCTTCGTGGAGGTCCTCGCCACCCTCGCCCTGCGGACGGGCCTGCGTGAGCGCGCCACGGCCTCGCACACCACCGCCATGGGCTCCTACAACGGCGCCTACAGCTTCAAGCTCCAGCGGCTGCTGTCCCGCTCCGGCATCAACCTGGTCGCCAACCCCTTCGCCAACCTCAACCTCCAGGGACGCTTCGACGCCTACCCCAAGCGCCGCGGCCTCACCCAAGTCAAGGAGATGCTGGCGGCCGGGGTGAACGTCGCCTTCGGCCACGACGACGTGATGGACCCGTGGAACGCGCTGGGCACCGCCAACCCGCTCCAGACCGCCCTCGTCGGCCTGTACGCCGCCCAGCTCACCGGCGCCGACGACATCCCGGTGGCCTTCTCGATGGTGACGGACCGTGCGGCGCGGGTCCTCGGCCTCGGCGCCGACGAGTACGGCATCACCCCCGGCGCGCCCGCCTCCTTCGTCCTGCTGCCCGCGCCCTCGCCCGAGGAGGCGATCCGCCGCCAGGTGCGCCCGCGGTACGTGGTCTCGCGCGGCTCCGTCCTCGCCGAGACCCCGCCCGCCCCCACCCGGCTGTCCTGGCCGGGGGAGGCCCCCTCGGACGTCGACTTCCGCCGCCGCCTAGGCTGACGTGCCATGACGTGGACGCTCGACACCGCATCGGCCCGTGCCGCCCTGGAGATCGCATCCGAGTACGCGGACGCGGAACTGCTCCACCACTCCGTACGCTCCTACGCCTTCGGAGCCGCGTACGCGGACCGGCACGGCCTGGAGTACGACCGGGAGCTGTTCTACGTCGCGGCCCTGCTGCACGACCTGGGCCTGACCGCCCCGTTCGACAGCCACACCCTTCCCTTCGAGGAGGCGGGCGGCCACGTCGCCCGCGTCCTGACGGCCGGACTCGGCTGGCCCGCCGCCCGGCGGGCCCGCGCCGCGGAGGTGATCGTCCTGCACATGCGGGACGACGTGACGGCGGCCGAGGACGTGGAGAGCCACCTGCTGCAGGTCGGCACCAGCGCCGACGTGTCGGGGCTGCGCGTCGCGGAGTTCGACCCCTCCTTCACCGCCGCTCTGCTCGCCGCACACCCGCGCGGCGGCTTCGGCGCCGGGTTCCTCGCCCTGATGGAGGACCAGGCGGTCCGCAAGCCGCACTGCGCCGCGGCGGCCTACGTGGCCGGCGGCGCCGCCTCCCGCATCGCCGCCAACCCGCTGGACGCCGTCTGACGTCACGGGGATCCGCCGCCGCTTCGGATAGCGTGCCCGCATGTCGTGGGACGAGGACGGAACACCGCACCCGCTCGCACTGCGCCGCACCGGCCGCAGCGAACTGGAACCGGACCGGCTGCCCGAGATCAGGGAGCTGGAGGTGCTCGGCTGGGAGCCGGCCCCCGAGGACCTGCGCTGGGTGTTCCTCCCGTACGTCTGGCCCCCGGCGGCCCGCACCTGGATCCCCGACCGCTCCACCCACTGGGCGGTGGACACCGCGCTCGACGGCCACGGCCACATCACCGGGGTGGAGTGCGCCCCGCTTCCCGAGCGCGACGTACGGGGCCTGGACCGCGAGGCGGACGAGGTCCTGGCCGCCCTCGGGCTCCCGCCCCGGCCCGGCGGCCGGCTCTGGCTGCTCCGCCCGGTCGGCCCCTTCACCACGGTCGGGGCGCTCCTCGCCCACCTCGACGCGCTCGCCGCCGGCCGCGCGCCGACGGACGGACCGTCCACCGCCCTCCTGGACCTGACCCGCACGGAACTGGCCTCCCTGGCCGGGCCCGGAGCCTGAGGCCCGCCCGGCGCCGCGGCGTCGCGGTGGCTACGCTGGACGGAGGGGCACGGCCGGAGGGGCGTTCCGGGAGGCGATCTCATGAGGCGGCGGCACCACTTCCACATCGACCACGCCGGGCACTCGGTCAGCGCCACCGTCGAGACCGGCCGCACCGCGGTCGTGGCGGTCCTGGTCGACGGCAAGGAGACGGGCTTCGCCACGACGCACCACGACCACCCGGTGACGGTCCACGTCGAACTGCCGACCGACCCGCCGACCGAGGCCTCGGTCCGCGCGACCCCCGGTCCGGGCCTCCCGCGCTGCGTCTTCGAGACCCCGTCGACGCAGCCGCACATCATGTCGCCGCGCCCGTACTGAGCGACGGAGCGTTCACCTCCAATCCATTGCAACGCAGGCTGCCGATTCATTGCGTTCCCCGCAGCCCAGTTGCAACGATTTATCCACTCCCACCTGCGAAAATGCATCCATCGCGCAACAAGCATGTTGCCTCTCTCGAAAACGCAACTTAGCGTTTCTCTTGTCGGAAACACCGACGGCAGCGAGGGAACGCGGGAGTTCACGATGCAGGAGTTCACGATGGAGCAGTTCGCCACGCCGGCCCCGATCGCCGTGGTCCTGGGTGTCCCGGCGGGCCGGATCCGCCTGATCGCGGCGGACCGGGAGGACACGGTGGTGGAGGTGCTCCCGGCGGACCGGTCCAAGGGCCGCGACGCGGAGGCGGCCCGCAGGGCGCTGGTCTCGTACGAGGCGGGGGTCCTGCGGGTGGAGATCCCTGAGGGGAAGCGGAGCGGGCTGATCGGCGGGTCGGCCGGTGCGGTGGAGGTGACGGTGCGGACGCCGGCGGGTTCCCGCGTGGAGGCGGTCGTGGCGGATGCCGAGTTCCGGGGGGTCGGCCGGCTGGGCGAGGTCGTCCTGGAGGCGGCCCGTGCGGCGGTGAAGCTGGACGAGGCGGAGGGCGCGCGGCTGACGCTCCAGGCGGGCGACGTGGCGGTGGGACGCCTGGGCGGCCCGGCGCGGATCGGCACGCAGAAGGGCGACGTACGGATCGCCGAGGCGGTGGGCGGCGAGGTCGCCCTGGAGACCGGGTACGGGGAGATCGTGGTGGGCGTCGCCCGCGGGGTTTCGGCCTCCCTGGACGCGGGCACTGGCCACGGCCGGGTCCGCAACTCCCTGAACAACACCGCGGGCCCGTCCCCCGACCTCAGCCTCCGGGCGACCACGGGGTACGGCGACATCACCGCCCACAGCCTCTGACCCGCCCGAACCCGCCCCCGGGGCAATCTGCCTGACCACCGGTCAGCACGGCCGGCCTCGTCGGCCGGGCCGGCTCCGACGGCCCCAACCAGAAGATCTTCCGACTCGTCGTGCACTCCGGTACGGCCGTGACCGAAGCGGCCTACCGGAAGCAGATCCGGCCCGTGATCCAGGCGGGGGCGACTGCCACGGACGAGATCTTGAGGGTCGATCCGAGACCGTAGTCACTCAACAGAAACAGGTCGGCCAGGTACTGAATTCAGTACCTGGCCGACCTGGTCCTACTCTGTCGGGGTGGCGGGATTTGAACCCACGACCTCTTCGTCCCGAATGAGGTCCATCCAAGATCCCCACCTGCGCGAACGACGTTTCCCCTGGTCAACGCCGTGGCCTCGAACGGTCTGGGGGAGCCTCAAGGGGCCTCGGGGAGCAGAACGGCTCCCAGCTGGCTCCCCGCAGCGCGGCTTGCCCGGGTCCCCCAGAGGGGTGATCTTCGGCCCTGCCGTGAACCGGCGGAGCGGCCCAAGACGTGTTGTGGGCCGACACAGGCTGTGTTGGGCAGCGGTTCCCGGTTTGCATCATCTCCCCCACGGACGAGGACTTCACATGACGATCGAGATCGGAACCACAGGCTCCAGGGAGACAGAAGAGGAGAGCGTTCAGGCGGTGCCTGCACCTCCCGCAATTCCCACGGACACCGAGGACGGGCGCGGCCTCGTCACCATCTCGTCGTCGGAGTACGAGCGGATCCAGGCCGCCGCCGAGCTCTACCTCTTCGCCGAGCGGCGGGGGCTGCGGCTCGTACGTGCCGACAGCCCTAACGGACATCTGCTGTCACAGGCGCTGGTACTCGACAACGTGATTCTGCTCCCACCTGGCCGCCACCCGAGGGATGTGCTGCGTGATGTCGGCGCCGGCTCAGGGGCGAACCACTGATCCATATCCACCGACGCATCGGCGTCAAACGAATGGCTGACTCGGAGCGGTTCGGTGTGTGGCGGCCTCTGCAATCATGATCACGTGTCAGGGGGGCCTGGTGCTAGAGATTGCTGCCAGGGGGGATGATGAGGTCATCACGCATTGCCGCCACTGCGCTGCTGGGGCTGGTTTCGCTTTTGGCAGGGTGTGGAACCAGCGCCGAGGCGGAGAAGTCCATCGCCGACGTCCGGACATCGGTGGACCGAATCCAGGACGAGATGAAACTGGAGTCCAAGGCGGTCGCTGCCCGTGACGCGAGGACTGAGGTTGAGAGCGTGCAGCTCGTGGCGCAGCTCGAAGCGGAGAACCTCAAGAAGTACGCATCTCGTGCCCCCGCCGAAACCCAGGAGTTCGCGGATGCCGCGCAGACCTGGGCCGCGGCCGTGGCGACCTCACGTGCAGCGATTATCGGGCGAGCGCCGGAGGCCACATCGACCGCGGCAATGCTGAATGTCCGGCTCAGTGCGAAGAGGATGGATGAAGAGGCCGAAGAGCTTGGCGTCGAGCCCTGGTTGAAGCTGGATGAGTACTGACCGACAGGCGTCCTGACCTGCGGCAGTGGGATCACCGACTGGGCTACGGACGAGGTTGGACGATCCCGAATGAGACCCGAACTGAGACCAGGTGGCAAGGCTGGAGCTGGGTCTGGGATGCCGTAGGGGGCTTCGTAAGATCAACGGATGACAGCAGCACCCAAGCCAGCGGCCCGCGTCGAGCAGAAGTGGGGCTTTGGCATGGCTCCGATCAAGCCGAATGTGCAGGCAGAGCGCATCCGGGCAGCCCATACCGTGCTTGCAACCCTGGTGGATGGTCGTACGGCTGCCCTGGGGCGACTCGATGATCTCTCCGTGATCAAAGGCTTGTTCACCCGGACCTACAAGAAGGACCAATGGGACTGGTTCACGGTGTGGAGTCAGCTCGGCTTTCCGCCCTACCGGCCAGCCAGGGGTGTCTCCGGCGACCTACTGGCCCTGCGCAGGGCGATACAGGACTGCGACACCACAGCCACGTCTCGCCTGATCGCTGCGCTCGCCACTCGTGATCTGGTTGCGACTCTCCAGCGGTTCATCGAAGGCACGCCCCTGCGCAAGGCGGACCACGGCTTCATCTACGTCCTGTCGACACGGGAGATGCCGGGCATCCTCAAGGTGGGCTACACGGACCGAGACGTGGCGACACGGGCGAGGGAGATCAGCTCCTCGACAGGCGTCCCTATCCCCTACGGGGCACGAGGCGCGTGGATGGTTCCACACGCTCGCCGCGTGGAAGGCGATCTTCACGCGCTACTTGCCGAGTATCGGCTTCGGGGCGATCGCGAGTTCTTCCGTATGGACTACGGGCAGGCGCCCACGATCATCGACGCGTACGTCAAGACTCTGTAACCCCGGCTGTCAGGGGAGGTGCGGCTCCGCCCCCGCGTGCCACCCAATCCACCCCGTCCGCTCACGCAATGCCGTCGCCCCGTACAGTCGGGCTGAGCTGCTTCTGGAGCTCCTCGATCCGGCTGCTCGTGGCAGCAGCACGCTGCTGCTGGCGCCGGAACTGCTCCTTCGCCTTGGTCAACTCGGCAGCGAGACGTGCCTGCTCAATCTCACTCCGGGCGGCCTCCACGCCACCGTCCGTATATGCGGGCCCGAGCCGCTTGCTCTCGACAACCCCGCGTCGCGTCTGACACTCAGGACAGTCGACCACTCGCCGGACGTAGGTGTTCTCCCGGTGCTGGATGAAAGTGGTCACGTGATCGCAGGTGAGGATCAGCTCCCAGGCGTCCAGGTCCTTCTTGCGTTCCTCAGCAGAGGGAAAGGTCTGAAAAAGCCGAGTTAGTTTCTCGATCTGCGCCGGCCCCACCGGTGGTGGCGGACAGCACAGACAGCAGTGCCTCACGCGCGACCCGCCTGTGCCCCAGCGGCCGCTCTTGCAGTCTGGGTGCAGCTGCCGGAACCGCGCTTCCATGGCCTCGTAGTCGCGCTTCTCCTCTTCGGTGAGGTACATGAGCCCCGGCCAGCTGCCCAAGCCGTCATACATGGGTTCGCCACAGCCCCGACATGGCACCCCGACGTTGTACTCGTCCCAGGTGAGCCGTGTACCTTCACGTGCCCATGCTTCACGCCGCTCCGTGTCCCGGCGATCCTTCTCCTCTGCGGCAAGGGCCTCACGGCGGGCTCGCGCGGCTGCACGCTTCGCCTTCTGCTCCTCAGTGAGCTTGGCCATCGATTCCCCTCGGAGGATCAGAAGCGTACGGGGGCTGCAAAGCTGGTGCGCCTACGCGGCCGACGGGGAAGCTACAGGACCGACGGCGCAACCCGGGACGCAACGCTTGGCCCTTCACCCTAAAGCGTGATCCGACTGCCCATCAGGCCCGTACTGCGACCTCGCAGAGAACCATCCACCACAGAACATCGGTGAAGGAGGCCCAACGGTGGACCCCACGGAACGTTCGCTTCGCAGTCGCCTCGCTGCCCACATCAGCTGGGCAAACACGGCGGACCGCCCCGCCCGCACCAAGGCGGCACGCAAAGCGAGTGAGTCCCGATTTCTAAGCGACGCTCGAAAGCTCCACCCCACGGGTACGTCCAAGCAGATCGAAGACGCCGCCCAGTCGCTGCGCAAGGCGCACTTCGCGAGGCTCGCACTTCTGTCCGCGCAAGCCAGACGCGCCAGGAGGACGACCAGTGGGAAGTGAAAAGGAGAGGGACGTGCCGGAACGCGGCCCGAATCGGCGCTACACCTACCCCGAGGCGGCCGAGGTCCTCCGGGTCAAGGAACGGTGGCTCCGCGACAACATCAAGCAGCTTCCTCACTCAAGGAAAGGCGTCACTGTGACGTTCTCTGAGGCCGATCTCGACGCCATCGATACCATGTTCCACCACCTCCCTGTCGCGGCCGTTGCCTCTGCACACCCGTACAGCAGCCACCCACTGTCTGCCATCAAGCCCAGCGGGTCCCGAAGGCGCAGGTCATAACTGCGCCTTCAATGTCGCCCACGACTCTATGCATACTCCGGTGGGCACCAGAGGCCCCAAAAACCAAGCGCCACACGCTCCAGGGACCTACCGTCGGCACTGCTGGCCGGCGGCATCAGGATCTCAGTCCTGCCCATATACGCCGGTCTCCTCCTCGTCGGAATGCCAGGGCCGAGCGGCGGCCCAGATCGGCCGACGCGCTCCTCGAAGGCAGGTGCGGTCAGGCCCCTGTTTCCGGCGACTGTCCGTGTTCCAGGTAGGCGGTCAGGCCGTTCGTTCGGGCCTGGATGCCAGCGACGATTCGGCGTGCGAGGCGGGGGATGGTGAGGTCTGGCACCTGTTCGGCGCCGTGGAAGTCGTAGCCACGGAGCTCGTCCGCTTGCAGTGCGATCTGCTGGCGGTGGTCTGCGCTAAGACGGCCGCCGTCGAAGAGGTAGAGGACCTTGTCGCCCTCTCCTGGGTTCGGTGCCCAGTCGACGACGAGGAGGCGGCCGATGTGCGGCTCGATGCCCAATTCCTCCTGGACCTCACGCACACAGGCTTGTCGAGGCGACTCACCTTCCTCGACGTAGCCTCCGGGGATATCTCGATAGTCCTTGTACGACGGCTCGACGAGCAGGACTCGATCAGCTTCGTCGAAGAAGAGGGCGCCAGCCGCCATGCGGGGGTGGGCCATCTTCGCTTCATGCTCGTTCTCGCTCACGGATTCGACTCTAGCCGCCTGCCACGATGTGGAGCCTTCGGGCCAGGTCTGCCACGGGATGGGACGGCCGGCCTCTGGTACCGCGTATCCAGCCGATGACCAGCTCTCGACTCATGTAGTGGTGGCGGACCTGTTCGGGGGCGGCCTGTTCGGCTGCCAGCAGGACGGCCAGGGCTTCGTCGGTCCGGTTCCAGGCACTCAGCGCCCTGGCGACTTCGAGGCTGTGCCGCACACGCCGTTCCACTGGCATACCGCTGGTGTCGATGCGCGCGCCGAGGTCCGCAGCAATCTGAATGTCACCGAGTTCGCCGGCGGTGGCTACGCAGTGGATCGCCACGTTCGTCGGACCGAAGGCTGTCCACATGTGATTGGCATCGGCGCCGAGTCGCTGCGCGGTCTCGTCGGCCTCTCGGAGGAAAGTCTGCGTAGCTGCCCGGTCCTCTGCTCGTGCAGCGGCCATTGCGCCGGTGAGGAACAACGTGCCGTACACCGAGAGGTACTCGTCGTCTGCAGTGCCCAGTTCCGGCTGCATGACGGCTGCCGCGTCGTTCACGAGCTGGACCGCTGCCGTGAAGCGGCCGGTGGCCAGGAGACAGTGCGTGACCGCGCGGAAGAGCGAACCTGTGACCTGGCTTCGGCCGCTGTGCTGCGCGGCTGCCAGACCGCGGTCAGCTGCGATCCATGCCAGCTCGGACTCACCAACCTTGCCCAGCACCATGGCTGCGCCGTGGTAGGCCAGGGCGAGTAGCGCATGGGATTCCTCCCTCTCATGCCCCGAGTAAGCGCGAGATGCGGCGAGGGCGTCTGTCAGGAGGAGGGGAAGACGTCGAGTGGCGAATCCGTAGCGGGACGCCTGATAGGCGTCGAGGACCTCCCTCACGTTGGAACGAAGGTCCTGTAGGGCAGGTGGCTCGTCATCGGGTGCAGGCCCCAGCAGGGGCGTGAGCTGCTTGTAGTCCATGAGCGCTTCGCGCAACGCTGGGACTGTGCGGTGGCCGCTGTCGGCCGACCACTCCATGAGTGTCGGCTCGGCGAGCAGGTCTCCAAGGGAGACATCGAGGGCCTCGGCGAGTGAGGTGATCACCGAGAGGCGATCAAGCTCGATCCGATTGTTCTCCGCTTTGCTCAGCCAGTCAGTGGTGCGGCCGACAAGGCCGGCCAGCACCTCTTGGGAGAGGCCGCGCCGCCGCCGGTACCAGGCGACGCGCTCGCCGATGGTCAGGTTCTCTGTCATCCCTCGCATGTCCTGATCATCACCTCGTGGCCGAAGTGGACCCCGGAAGGATTTTCCGGGGTGTCGTGGGGCGCCCTGGCTACTGTCGCAACAGACCGAGAAAGCCGCCGGGAGATGCAAGCAACTCGGCTTGCAAAACCCGGCTTTGGCCAATGACGCACGTTCGCCGCACCCGTGAGAGGCCACCTCATCAGTGAGGTCGGAAGAGGGCATGTCCGTCGATCGGTGCATGCAGCAGGCAGTTCAGCAAGAGGCGATCACCACTGCGGCGATCGACGTCCGGTCTACTTCGGAACGGCTCCGAACAGTGACAGCACGAGTGGGAGTGACGCGGATGAAAACCGACTCTCGAACGTCTCGGACAACAACGGTCTCGGTCCCCAGGCCGCCGACCCTCCGCTGTGTCGAGGATCCGCTGGGGCGGGCTTCCGCTCGTGATGTCCGCCCTGGTGCTCGTCGGCGCAACCTCGTCGTGGTCGGTTTCGACGAGATCGTCGCCAACAAGTACCTGCCCTGCATCAGGGAGGCCATCGAAGCCGGCCACGTCGACTCGTATTCCGTCATCGATCTGGAATCGGAGAGGTCGACGATCGAGGAACGCATACAGGGTGTCGCCCTGAAGCCTCGGGAGGTCGTCTACCTTCCGGGCAGCGGCGCGGCCACACAGCAGACACAGCCGGAGCTGATCGGAGCCGCCCTCAGGCAGCTCCGTCTGCCCGACCTGCCGATGAAGGTGTACATCGCGACCGAGGTGCGGGCGCACGAAGCCTATCTGCGCTACTGCGTCGAGAACGGCATCGATTCGCTGGTGGAGAAGCCGGTCTTGGCTCCGCTGGTGGACGGCCAGTTCGCACCGTCCCGGATCACCGAGGTGATGCAGGAGCTCATCGGTCAGGCCGGCCGTACCGGCGCCAAGCACTCCGTGATGACGCTGAGCCGGTATCACCGCATCTACAACGGGGAGTTACTCCGCTCGCTCGAAGAGCGGGTGCGGGACTGGCAGGCCCCCGTCACGTCCTTCCACCTGCGAGCCGCCGGCGGCGTGTGGAACCTCCAGCACGAGTACGAGTCGCGGGACGATCACCCCTACCGGTACGGCTACGGGATGGTGATGCACGGCGCCTACCACTACATCGATCTCGCCGTGCAGTGCCTGTCCCTCAACAAGCTCGTGTTTCCCGACCGCCGCTTCAGGCTCGAAGTCAGCTCGTTCGGTGCCTTCCCGACCGACCAGCACCTCCGGATCCCGAATCCGGCCGCCAGCCGGTTCGAGGACGGCCACTCGCGCTGGCCGGACGCCGAGAGCCTGGCGCATTCCTTCGGCGAGACGGACATCACCGCCACGTTCCGGCTGGTCGACGTCGAGTCGGATCGGACACTGACCGTCGGAACGCTGTCCTTCGAGCAGACGACGCCGTCCATCCGCAGCTGGCAGGACCTCCCGGATGACGTCTACAACAAGAACGGGCGCACTTCCAGCGTCGACCTCGAAGCGCAGCTGTCGACCCTCTACTCCGCACACGTCCACTGCTACGACGTGCCCCGCGGGCACAACGCGGACAAGATCGACGCCTTCGCTCGGCTGACCACGAGGGCGAACGCCTCTTTGCTGCCGGAGGAGCGGTACACGTCGGTCAAGATGTTCGACGGGTTGTTCCACAGCGACAGCAACAGGCAGCTCATGGAGAACTGGCTGCGGGGGACCGAGAACAGGAGCTCGCTCTCGGCCCACCTGCTGCCGATGAAGGTCACCGAGGCGTTGGCGTCCTCTCTGCGCACGCCTGGCCGGGCCGTCGAGATCGCCGAGTTCTAGGTACCTGTCCTCGCTCATCCCTCCAGCCCCAGGTGGTGCCCCTTGCCTGTACAGCACTCGAAGGCGTCCCTCCACGCCTTCTACGCAGACGCGTTACGGAACGGCCGGAGCACCGGCGAAAAGCTGCGCGCACCCGTTCCGGCGCGATTCCTCACCCTGCTGGCTTCCGTCCCCGCCGACACTCCGCGTCGCGCTCTGGACCTCGGGTACGGCGCCGGGGCGTACACCATCGCCCTGGCCGAGGCCGGGTTCACCGTTGTCGCGGTGGACCAGGCCCCGGCCGAGCTGCTGCTTCAGCGGCTCTCGGAGTACGAGGACCTGGCGGAGCGGGTCACGGTGGTGGAGTCCCTCATCGAGCAGTACGCCGTCCAGGAGGACTTCGGCGCGCTCGTCGCCAAGGACGTTCTCCACTACCTGTCACAGCACGACGTCGAAGCTCTGCTCACCCAGGCTGTGCGGAGTTCCCGTTCGGTCAACCTGCACTATCTGGAGGTCTTCACCGAGATCTTCCGGATAGACGCCCACGGCGTTCAGATCCACATCGAGGGCGAGGCCCGGTACACGCGGGAGTCATTCAGCCGCGCGCTGGAGCAGATCTACGAGGGCTGGGACGTCACCGTGAGCTGGGACGACCACACCGAGCAGGACACGCGCTCACGGCGCACCTACTTCAAAGCGGCTCGCGCGACCGTCATAGCGGCGCGCAGGTGCCCGGCTCCAGTCGGCACCGCGGCCATGAGCGGAAGGGAGGCAGCGTGACCATCGCGGATTCTGGAGGCATCAGCTTCGTTGTCCCCTGCCACAACGCGGGCGACTATCTCATCGAGGCCGTGAAGTCCGTCGTCGAGCAGCCGCTTCGGCGTCCGCACGAAGTAGTGATCGTGGACGACGGGTCGGATGACGACACGACCCTCAAGGCCATCGACACCTGCGCCGATCTGCCCGGCGTACGCGTCGTCCGGCTCGAACAGCGCCAAGGGCACCACGTGGCCAGGAACGCCGGTGTGGCAGCCGCGCGGATGGAGTACGTGATGCAGGTGGACGCCGATGACCGGCTGGCCACCGACCCGCATCTCCTCAGGGAAGGGTCCTACCCGGACAGGGCGGTGGAGGCCCTCGAGTCCGATGCCGATACGGCCTTCGTTCACACGATGTCGTGGATGATCGGTGCCTTCGAGGGGTTCACCATCTCCTCGTACCCGTGCCGCGAGGATCTGGTGGCGCGCAAGCACCACGTTCCGACGTCGATAGTCTGCCGGCGGACAGACGCTCTCGAATGCGGGCTGTACGACCCGAAGGTGCTCAAGTGGGGTGACTGGGCTTTCGCGGTCAACCTGCTGGCCAGCCGGTACAGGCGAGGGGCGGGCAACAACATCCACTGCGTCGCCGGTCCCTTCTACGAGTACCGAGTGCACTCTCGGTGCGATCGAGTGTCCGATGCCGAGATCTCGGAGCTCGACATGACTCTCCTCGTCGTCCAGAAGAACCTGGACTTCTTCCAGGACCGACTGGACCGGAGAGACGGGGCTGCCGAGATCGCCCTCGACCTGCTGGGTCAGAAGCCGACGCGCCTCGACGACCTCCTGCACATGGCGAAGTTCGATCTCCACCAGGCCCAGATCGTCGCCGAGCAACGCGAGTTCTCTCTGTCGAGCCCGTACGAGACGCTGCGCATTCCGTAGGCTTCACCGCCGAGAGCCCGAGTCAGAGGGTGTCCGAGGCCGAAGAACCCGAAGGGGGCCCAGACCACGTGGTCTGGGCCCCCTCGGCGTGTTCCGACTCCTACTGCGGCGGCAGCTTGTCCAGCTGGGCCTGGAGCCGGGCGATGTCCGACTCGGCCTTGGCGAGCCGGCCCTTGATCTTGTCCACGACGTTGTCGGGGGCCTTGGCGATGAACGCCTCGTTCCCGAGCTTGGCCTCGGCCTGCTGCTTCTCCTTCTCGGCGGCGGCCAGGTCCTTGCTCAGCCGCTTGCGCTCGGCCGCCACATCGATGGTGCCCGACAGGTCGAGCGAGACCGTGGCGCCGGCCACCGGCAGGGAGGCGGTGGCGGCGAAGCCCTCGCCCTCCGGCTGGAGGCGCAGCACCTGGCGGATGGCCGCCTCGTGCGGGGCCAGCGCCGTGCCGTCGAGCTCCAGGCGGGCCGGGACCTTCTGGCCCGGCTGCAGGCCCTGGTCCGAGCGGAAGCGACGGACCTCCGTAACGACCTGCTGGACCAGCTCGATCTCCTGCTCCGCGGCCTCGTCGCGGAACCCGGAGTCCTTCGGCCACTCGGCGATGACGACCGACTCGCCGCCCGTGAGCGTGGTCCACAGGGTGTCCGTGACGAACGGCACGATCGGGTGGAGCAGCCGCAAGGTGACGTCGAGGACTTCGCCCAGGACGCGCGCAGAGACCTTGGCCTGGTCGCCCTCCTCGAAGAACGTCGTCTTCGACAGCTCGACGTACCAGTCGAAGACCTCGTCCCACGCGAAGTGGTACAGGGCGTCCGCGAGCTTGGCGAACTGGTAGTCCTCGTAGTACGCATCCGCCTCGGCGACGACCTTGTTCAGCCGCGACAGGATCCAGCGGTCAGTCGCCGACAGCTGCTCGACCGGCGGCAGGTCGCCCTCGACCGTGGCGCCGTTCATGAGCGCGAAGCGCGTCGCGTTCCAGATCTTGTTGGCGAAGTTGCGGGACGCCTGGACCCAGTCCTCGCCGATCGGCACGTCGACGCCCGGGTTGGCGCCCTTGGCGAGGGTGAAGCGCAGGGCGTCGGAGCCGTACTTGTCCATCCAGTCCAGCGGGTTGACCGTGTTCCCGAACGACTTCGACATCTTCTTGCCGAACTCGTCGCGGACCATGCCGTGGAACGCGATCGTGCGGAACGGCGGCTGGCCGTCCATCGCGTACAGACCGAACATCATCATCCGGGCGACCCAGAAGAACATCAGGTCGTAGCCGGTGACCAGGACGGAGTTCGGGTAGAACTTCTCCAGGTCCGGCGTCTGCTCGGGCCAGCCGAGCGTGGAGAACGGCCACAGACCGGACGAGAACCACGTGTCGAGGACGTCGGTGTCCTGCGTCCAGCCTTCGCCGGTCGGCGGCTCGTCTTCGGGGCCGACGCAGACCAGTTCGCCGTTCGGGCCGTGCCAGACCGGGATGCGGTGGCCCCACCACAGCTGGCGCGAGATGCACCAGTCGTTGAGGTTGTCGACCCAGTCGAAGTACCGCTGCGACATGTCGGCGGGGTGGATGTCGACCCGGCCGTCGCGGACCGCGTCGCCGGCGGCCTTGGCGAGGGTCTCGACCTTGACCCACCACTGCAGCGACAGGCGGGGTTCCAGCGTCGTCTTGCAGCGTGAGCAGTGGCCCACGGAGTGGACGTAGGGGCGCTTCTCAGCGACGATCCGGCCCTCGGCGCGCAGGGCGGCGACGATCGCGGAGCGCGCCTCGAAGCGGTCCAGGCCCTGGAAGGGGCCGTGGACGGTGATGATGCCGCGCTCGTCGAGGACCTCGATGGATTCGAGGTTGTGGCGCTGGCCGATGGCGAAGTCGTTCGGGTCGTGCGCCGGGGTCACCTTGACGGCGCCGGTGCCGAACTCCGGGTCGACGTGCGTGTCAGCGACGACCGGAATGGACCGGTCGGTCAGCGGCAGCTTGATCTGCTTCCCGATCAAGCGGGCGTATCGCTCGTCGTCGGGGTGGACGGCGACGGCGGTGTCGCCGAGCATCGTCTCCGCGCGGGTGGTGGCGACGACGATGGTGTCCTCGCCCTCGCCGTACTTCATGGAGACGAGCTCGCCGTCGTCGTCCTGGTAATCGACCTCGATGTCGGAGATGGCCGTCAGACAGCGGGGGCACCAGTTGATGATGCGCTCGGCGCGGTAGATCAGCCCGTCGTCGAACATCTTCTTGAAGACGGTCTGGACGGCCCGGGACAGACCCTCGTCCATGGTGAAGCGGTCCCGGCTCCAGGCCAGCCCCTCGCCGAGGCGCTGCATCTGGCCGGCGATCTGCCCGCCGGATTCGGCCTTCCACTCCCACACGCGCTCGACGAAGGCTTCGCGGCCCAGGTCGTGGCGGGACTTGCCCTCCTTGGCGAGCTCGCGCTCGACGACGTTCTGGGTGGCGATGCCAGCGTGGTCCATGCCGGGCTGCCACAGCGTCTCGTAGCCCTGCATGCGCTTGCGGCGGGTGAGGGCGTCGATCAGCGTGTGCTCGAAGGCGTGGCCCAGGTGAAGCGAGCCTGTGACGTTCGGCGGCGGGATGACGATCGTGTACGCCGGCTTCTCGCTCTTCGCGTCGGCCTCGAAGTACCCGCGCTCTACCCAACGCTCGTACAGCGCCCCCTCTACCTCAGCCGGCGCGTACTGGGTCGGCAGCTCATGGGTAGGCGTCGGCCCACTGTTGGGGCTCTGTGGAGTGTTGTCGGTCACGACGGTCATTCTAGGCCCGTGGCACCTCTGGCTTCGCCTGACTTTCCCCGGGCGAGCGGGCTGTCACCGGGACACAAAGGTGGCCGCACGGATGAGATTCAAGTGTGACCAAGAACACGCCCGTGCGGCCGATGTTCATCGTACCCCGCCCGGCCGACGGCCCAGTACGGAGAGGTGTCCGCAGCCCGAACCACCTCACCCCCTGATCACCGCGTTACGTACCGCTGTCCCCGCGGACCTGGCGGCGGGGACAGCGGCATCGGGGTGTGCTCAGTAGCGGGTCGAGGGGCCACGAACGCCCGCAACGGCACGGCGCCGGGCCTGGCCCGCCTGGGCTGCCCGCAGCAAAGAGAGGCGTGAGTCGCATCAGAGGTCGCCTCTATCGAAGCGGTCGCCCTCTTCCTTGAGATGGCTCGTCTGGGTCGCCCCAAGGGATGACTTCCTGACCATGGCTGCGGAGTCGGTAGATCAATTCATCGGGGTGGCGGGTAACGCGGGCCAGTCGCCATGCAGCGTCGTACGGCATGCGACCGTGGGCTTGAGCTCGCAGGCGCAGAGCAAGGAGGCTTGTGGCTGGGTCCAGGGCGCATCGCCACAGGGATAATCTCACTCCTGCTCCCCTGTGGCATTGATGAGTGCTTGTGCTGTCTTCTCGTCACCGTGCACCTTGACGGCCTTGGCCAGGATGGTCAGGAGTTCCTTGCGGCCCTCCTCCGTGAGGCCAGCCACGAAGTCGTGGAGCAATTGGGCGACGACCACCCATCGTGCCTGCGGTTCCCATTGCTGAACTTCGCGTACCAAGTCCGGAAGGCTCGTGCCAGCAGGAGGACCACCTAGCCGCGGCCAGTGCTCCGAATAGCGCTCCAGCAGCGTGTAAAGGCGGGCGGAGGCAGGGTCGGCGAGTATCTCGGTGCGGAGGAAGTCCGCACGCGCTCGTGCTTGTCTGCGGGCCAGCGCGTCCAGCTCGTACTCGAGGCGAAGCTGCCCTTCCACACGAGCATGTTCCTCACGCTGTTGGGCCTCTTCCCGCTCCTGTTCCTGGCGTCGGCGAGTCTCCTCGAGGGCGTAGCCCTGGCGCATTCGCTCCGCCAGAAGAGCAGCCCTCTGAGTAGAGTCATCGATCGTCAGGCGGACCTGGCTGTCCAGGACCTCGACGCCGTACCCGATCAGCGGCAGTTGCGCTCGCAAGGCCGCGTTGATGTCTTGCTCGGCAGCGTCACGTCGTAATACCTCACATGATTCTGCGGCCTTGTCCACGACGTCCCGGACGAGACGCGCTGCGTCATGCGGGCTGCCGGCGGTGCCACTCTGCTCCGCTCGCCAGGTCGTGTGTACCTGCGCGGTGAACCGCAGGGTGGGATCACCGCTGGCCGGCCGGTCGGTGAATGTATAAGTCCAAGTGGGCGGCGGGGCCGGTGGTTCTTCTGCTGGTGTGCTCCGTCGCGGCCAGGGAAGGATTCGCCTCACGTGGTGCCGGTCCCCTTGAAGCTGGTGCCGTCCCCGCTAGGGTCCTCATGCTCCTGCACTGCGGTGTACAGGTCCTCATCGAGGAGGGAGCCCAGTTCCTGACGCACGGCCTCCCTTTCTTCGGAGAACGGGCGGTCTTTGCCTTGAACCCAGCCGTGCGCGCAGGCGCGTAACGTCTCGCGCAGAACTCGCCCTTCCTCCGTACCACGTACGTCAACGGCCTTCCGCAGGGAATGGAGGATGAGGTCCTTCAGGGGGCCGTGCCGCAGGGCGGCGTCCAGCCAAAGGAACACCGCCGTGTCTACCTGCCTGGTCCCGGTTGGCCCGGGTCCTTCCCGTAGCAAGGTTCGCCAGCCTTGAACCAGATCCTCTGACGATGGTCGGAACTCCTCCTCGTCTCCACCGTCGGAATTGTCGAGGATGAGTGGAATGTCGAGGCTGCCCGGCCCTGCGATTGTCGCCAGAGCGGCGAACGTCTGGCGACCCACGGTGTCCTTGATCTTGTCGTTTCCACACCAGTCGACGATGTCCTTGAACAGCAGCGGCCGCACGGAAACATCTGCCCAGAGAGTGCGCACGGCGTCTTGCAACGCGTTGGCTACTTCGGGAAACTCCGACTCTGCGGCGTGCCGCAGGCGCCGGAGCGCCTTGCCTGTGTGAGTGCGGCCGAATTTCCCGGCGCAGACAGAAACGACTGCCAACGGCAGGGCAGCGTCGGTTTTGCGGCTCGCCCAAGCCAGCAGCATGGTGTGGATGTACGGAGCGCTGGCTGGGTGAACGGCCGCTTCGTCCAAGAGTGTTGTAGCCATGGGCCACAGCCCCTTCTTGGAAGCCTTGTGCCACGCCGTGACGATCTCCTCCAGGGGCTCCTGGCGGCGGTGGCGGACTGCCCAGCGGACAGCAAAATCTCCGACCCTCTCGGCTAGCGCTCGCCGCGAGTCAAGGCCGACGCTCTCCATGGCCAGCTTCGGTTCGTCTAGGGGAGCCTGCGCCAACCACTGCAGGAACCGTACTCGGGCCAGCGGACGGTCGGTCCAGAAGTATTCCAAAGCGGCGTCGTCCCAGTGTGGACGCCGGAAGTTGAGTACGCCTTCCTTTGTGCGGTCCGCGTGGATTTCCCGGGTCATAGCGATCACTCCGGGTGCCTTCTGCCCTGTGACCTCGACCTCGTCGCCTTCAAGCATCTTGGTGAGATCGGCCGACTTGGCGTAGATGTGGCCGGCAGGTGCTCCGCGTAGCACGGCGGCGGTCACCAGGAAATTGCGTTGGAAACTGGTTCGACCCGGCTTCTCGTGCCACTGATGGAGGTCGTCCTCCCAGTTGGCGCGAGCGGCTGCGACATCGGCTACTTGCTCGGCAATGGCCGCATCGGAATCGGCCGCAGCTTCGGCGCGACGACGCTGCAATGCATCGAGACCCACGGAGGCTTCAGCGATGTCCCGCAAGGCACTCCGTCGGGCCTCCCGCATGAGTTCCACGATGCGCAGAACCTCGGTCGGGCTCTGTCCCTCCAGGAGGGCTTTCATCGTCGGCTGCCTGAGCCAGCCAGCCACCGGAAAGTCCCGATCCTCGGCGTGCAGCCATCGCTCCGCGACGTCAGCGGGCCGCGCCGCACCAAGGTCAGGGGCTACACCTTCCGGAGCGCCGCGACCTATGCGACGCCACTGGTCTGGAGAAGTGATCACAATGAGACGACTGTGGCGGGGGCCGAGGTGCTCTCGGACGACCTTCAGGTTCGCGCCGAACGAGTCGTGGATCTCGAAGTCGTCCTCATCAGAGGGCAGTTCGAGCACGTAGCCACGGTGGTGTTCACGAGGCAGCCGCTTGGCAGGAAAGATCGAAGCACTTCCGAAGGAGAGCGGCCAGACTTCCTTGATGAGCCCGTCCTCCATGAGGCGGGACATGAGCGCGTAGGCAGTGATGTTTCGACTCGTACCAGGCGGCCTGCTGAGGACCAGGACAGCCCCCGCCGGTTCCAGAAGTGAGTAGGCATCGCTGAAGGTACTGCGCTCGGCTCCTGTGAAGTAGTCGCCGGCCTGCTTTACGTGAAGCTCGGCGTATACCTCGCGGACGACGTCAAGGTACTCAGCAGAAATTGGTGCGTGGGTATCGAGCGTCTGCTCGAAGACGTTCTTCACGGCGATCATCTCGCCGTTGTTGATCAGAGCGCGCTGAAGGAGTGAGGCCTGGCGGAAGGCTTCGACCGTGGCGGGGTCTGGCGTGTGTCGCAGGGACGCGCCATCTGACGGGTCCTCTGGCGGCATGGCGGCGGTAGAGGGCGTGTTCGGCGGAGCCGAGCCTTCGACACCGGATGACTCGGTGGGGGAAGGGCCACGGTTCGGATCCCAATCCACCGTTGCTGCATCGCGCTCATCCCGGTGGACGCTGCGGCTTTCGTGTAATGCCTGCGACGGTAGCTCTGAGCCCTCGATGGCCTCTGTCTCCACGCTTGGAGAGGCCGGGGCTGGGGTCTCCTCCGCCTCGTCGCCGGAGTCGCCCCGTGGCGCCGGGATATCCGTCCGCGGATCCTCGTGCGGTAACGGCCCGGAGGCTAAGGTTGCCCCGTCTTGGGCTGGCCGAATAGCGCCAGGTAAATCTGTGGGCCTGTCGGTGACCTGTGCGGTTGGCTCGTCACCCGACGGCACCGGGTGATCTATGTGGTCTGGCGACTCCACTGCGGAACCCCAGTGACGATCTGCTGGATCCACCGTCGGGCCCTCTGGCGAGGGAGTAGGCGAGTCTTCGGCTGTATAGGGCGTTGGCGGCTGTCCACCGAGTCGTCCGTAGGGATCGGCTCCTTGTGCGCCCGGCCGGGAGTTGTCGTTCTCGAAGCTCATGGATGTCTAGCCTCAGCCGATCGGTCCATCGAAGTGCAGCCCGACCTGTTCGCCCGTCTCCGTGATGGTCTTGGCGGTCTGCACAACCCGGGCTCGACCCTGAGCTGTCATTCCCTGCGCGCGGATGCCCACCCGCTGACCTGAAATCTCGTCGGCGTGCTGGGACACCTCCGCACCTGGGCGAGGGCGCTGCTCATCTCCGAACGGGAGGCCGCAGCCGTACACCTCTTCGAGGTCTCGCCGTAACTGACCGAGGAGCTCACGAACCCCCTCGTCATCGCCCTGGAGCAGATCCGGGCGGGACAGATAGACCCGGAGGGCACCTTGGGCCTGGCTGATGCGCTCGACGCGGACGTCTGTGAGTTCCGCGGTGCGCACCCGGAGAGTGTCGGACCGTCCCGCCACGCGGTCCGGTTCGTCGATCGGTACACGCCCGGCCCGCCTGTCGAGCACGGCACTCGCACGATCGAACAGGAACTTGACTGCTTCGGTTAAGACCGCTCCGACAAGCATTGGAAACCCCAGCGGATCCATGATGCGCCCCTCCCCCGTTCCCCCATCGCACCCTGACGCGGCGCAGGAGCGCGCAACGCCGGGTCGACGGCAAAAGTGTGACTCACAGTATGGACTTGATCACGGGGGCGGAAGACCCAATCACGCCAGTATCGGGCTCTGGATCGTCTGTGAGTCGCTCGACGGCTCTGCGCCAACGCGTGTCTAGAGCTCCCGCAGCGCCGTAGGCACTCGTGCTCGCACGAGCGGGTTCGCATGCGTGCTTCGTCCCGGCGGACGGCCTGGTAGCGGTGCACCACAACGGCTGGCAGGGCTGTCCTTTCGGTGCGGGACCCTGCCGAAGGACAGGGTGCGGGGCATCGAGGACGGCGCCCTGGAGGTCAGCGTCGTGGGCGCTTCGGCGGTGCCGCAGGCGGCTGCGTGCCGTGTCCCGGCTGGCTAGTCCACGATGCCGTTGTGCGTCGGCGGGCGGCTTCGGCGCGGGGGTTGGGGCTGGGGTTGCGGCTGGTGTGCTGGAGGCGGGCGATCAGGACGCGGGCGGGTTGGCGGGCTGTGCCCAGTTCGCGCTGGGCTGCGGCCTCCTTGAGGATTTGGTGGGGTTGGTGACCTCGAGCCTCCGCGTCGGCCAAGAGAGCGGCGAGGGCGGGCCAGCTGGGGTCGGTGAGGACCCGGTCGGCCTGGTCAGGGATGGCGGCGCGTACGTCATGGGCGAGGGTGCGGCGGGTTTCCTCCCTCGGCTGACGCTGTTCGAGTACGACGAGCGTGGGTGTGAGGGCCTGCTCGGCGGCTGCCTGCAGGTGGTGGAGGGCTTGGCGGGCGGCGTCGGCCTGGTGGGCGTGACCCTTGGCCTCATGCCAACGGCCAGCGATGAGCCCGGCCCACAGGAGGGCTGCGATGAGGGCGGCGAGGGCGCTGCCGTCGGGGCCGGTGGTTGTGTGCACGATGTCGCGGGCTGCGTTCCGCATGGTGTGGGCCGCGCGGTCTTCCGCCCGGATCTGTGAGCGCTGGGCGCGTGCGAACGCCTTCGCTGCGGTCTGGAGTTCGGCTCGGAGGTGGGTAGGAGCTTTCTGTGCGGTGGCTTCGAGGAGTTCACCGAGGGCGGTGATGTGTGCCTGGGCGTGGGTGTCGTCGGCGAGGTCTGTGCGGAAGGCGTCGAGGGCTTCGGTGGCCCTGTGCCAGGGGGTGGTGGGCTGGTTGCGGCGGGCGGTGGGATGTTCCTCGGGCTGGCCGGCTTCGAGGCGGGCTTGGAGTTTGGGGAGGGTGAGGTCGGGGGCGATCTTCCCGCCGGGGTGGAAGACCTGTTCGCCGTCCTTGTCGAGGTCGCCGGGGCGGCCTGCGGCGTAGCCGAGGAGGTCTCCGGAGGGGCCGCGTCGGGCCTTGACCGCGATGCCGTCGGCTTCGAGGTAGGCGAGGAGTTCCTCGGCCGTGCGGGCGTGGGGGATGGCGGCGCGGATGCGGTCCTGGAGCCATTCGCGGCTCGTCTGTTCCCAGCCGAGGCGCTGGGCCTTGTGCATCTCGGCCTGGGTGGGGGCGCGGGTGCCGGTGCGGTCGCCCTTCTTGAGGCGGCGTAGGCCGTAGTCCTTCTCGATCTGGCGGCAGGCGTCGCCGACGCGGATGCCGCTGTCGTGGAGCTTGGGGCGGCGGCCGTCCTCGCGGACGGTGGTGGCGAGGATGTGGATGTGGTCGTCGGCGTGGCGTACGGCGATCCAGCGGCAGGCCAGGTCGTCGCCTTCGGGGGCGATGCCGGCCGCGGCGACGATGCGCTGGGCGATCTCGCTCCACTCGGCGTCGGAGAGGTGGCGGTCCTCGGGGGCTGCGCGGACGGGGCAGTGCCAGACGTGGTCGGTGATCTTCTTGCCGAACTCGCTATTGCGGAGCCGGACGGGTTCGTCGAGATAGCGGGCGAGCTGAGTGAGGGTGGCGTTCTCGTCGCGGCCGGGGTCAGGCATGGCGAGCATGGCGAAGCCGGCCACGATGTGCGGGTCGGTGTGCTCGTCGTGGCGGCCGGGGCCGTAGAGGTAGGCGAGCAGGCCACGGGTGTTGGCGCCGGAGGGCTTGATGGCGGCGATCACGAGGGTCAGACCTCCCTCGGGTCGGCGGGCTCTAGCAGGGCCTCGGCGATCAGGACGAGCAGGTCGTGGAGCTCGTCGAGGCGTTGGCGTATGTCTGGCGGGGTGAGGTCAGTGTTCAGGGCGCGGGCGATCTGGTTGATGTTGACGCCGATGCGGTTGCACTGGCGCAGGACCTGGGCGCGGAACACGTGCGTACGGCGCCGGTCCTCGGATAGCGGGAGGTTGGCGGTGAACCGCCCGTAGATGAAGGCGAGGACGATGTCGGCGGCGAAGCCGGATACGCCCTTGTAGCCGTGCTCGGCTGCGGCCTCTTGGAGGCGAGGATGTTCGTCGTCGGTGAAGCGCAGGGGGCCGACACGATCGGACCGCTTGTTGCCGGTGAAGCGGCGGATCGTGGGCTGGACGCTCTTCACCGTCGGCTCGCCGGCGGCAGGCTCGGCGCTGCGTACGGCGTGGAGGATCTCGCGCTGGACGGCGAGGAGCGTCTCCTGGTCGGGGCCGCCTTCGGACCCGACTTCCTGGTCCGGCGCCCCCTGGCGCGGGGCCGTCTCCGCCACCCCCGGGGCGGAGCTCCCCGAAGGCCGACCTTGAGTCGGACTCGGGGTACTACTGGCTCCGCCAGGAGCCGTCCTACCGAACGCGCGCCGCCAACGGTCGGTCAGCGTAGACGACTTTGATGACGGCGAGGGTGTGTCGCCGACGTGCTGCGAGGCGGGTGTCACGGGTGGTTCTCCTGCAGGGTGAGGTGAGAGGGCGATCGCCTCGCGGTTCCGAGCAGGCATGTGCCGGGACGGGATGCGGGAGGCTGTCCGGTCCCCGGTCCCCGGATCGCGTGGTGGCGGGCGTGGTCCCCCGAAGGCGTTTGGGGAAGGGGTCAGGGAATTGGGGATCACTGCAGCAAGGCGAATCGGGGACCGTCCGGAACAGGGGGGCGGCGGGGATCGGCGCGTTGGGGACTCGGGCGAGCTGTGTGCGGGGCGCGGCGGGGAAGCTCGGGGACCGAATGGGACGGTCCCCGTGGTCACTGGTGAGGGGACCGGTCCCCTTCGGTCCCGAGATCCGATGACCTGACGGTCCCCAATGGAATCTGGGGACGGTCCCCAGATGGCGGGACGTCCCGACGGTCCCCTACGCGGTGATGCCGGGCGGTCACCAGGACCGAGTCTGCTTATCGGCCGTTTGACCTGCGGAAAGGATTCGGGACCGTCTCGATGCAGAGATCGGTCCCCGCGCCGTTCTCCGGGGCAGGTGCTGGTTGCGGGGACGGTCCCCGTTTGCAAGCGGCGATCCGCGACGGTCCCCGATCGACTGTGTGTTTGGGGACGGTCCCGTTCCGTACGGGACCGAGGGGTGTGTCTTGGGGACGGTCCCCTCTCAGCGGGGACCGGGGACCGGGGTGTGGTTTTGGGGACGGTCCCCGAATGTTCCGGGTTGGTGGCTCGGTCCCCGATGCGTAGGGGACCGTGGAGGTCAGGAGTCCGACGGCTGGGTGCGGCGGCGGTCTGGGCCGGTGAGGATGACGCGGGTGGTCATCTCCGCCAGCCGGGATGCGACGCGGTCCCCGACGGCTCCGCGTAGCTCGGCGATGGGGAGGTTGGTGGTGATGAGCGTCGGGAGCATCTCGGTGTAGCGGCGGTTGATCAGCCGGTACGTCAGTTCCTCGGTCCACTCGGACTGCTTGGCCGCGCCGAGGTCGTCGAGGATCAGCAGCGGGCATCTGCCGAGTTCCTGGATCTCCCGCTCGGGGTCGTGGTTGGGGCGCGGGCGGAACTGGGCGTGCAGGTCTGCGGAGGTGACCGCCTGCCAGCGGAGCCGGACACCTGCCATGAGCAGGGAGCGGAGTGCTCCGTACGCCTGGTGGGTCTTGCCGCTGCCGGTGGGGCCGGCGATCAGCAGTGAGGGCCCGTACGAGATGCCCCGCGTGCCGCCGGGGCCCACCCGGCCCATGCCGGTGACCTCCTCGGCCCAGGTGCGTACGCCGGAGTCCGTGGCGGTGGCCTCCCGGTAGCGGGGCGGGATCCGCCGGTCGGCCAGTTCCAGTGCGGTCACCGGCTCCGCTACCGGCTGGGCGGGGGCCGCGTCGGGGTCGATGCCCTTGGCGGCGAGGATCGCGTTCAGACGGGCAGCCAGAAGCCCGGCGCGCTGCGGTTCACGGGTCGCTGTGGTCACAGGGCACCTCCGTAGGCGGCTTCGGCGTTGGCGGGGTTGGCGTAGGGCCGGTGGCCCCGGAGCGCGGTGGTGGTCTGCGGCGGGTTCATGGCCTCGTTGACCAGGCTGGGCAGCACGCTGGGGTGCAGGGCCCTCTCCCGAAGTCGCGCCAGCCCGGTGCGGATGTGGGCCGGGTCGATGCCCTCGGAGAGCAGCTTGTCGACGGTCTTGCCGAGCTGGCCCAGTACGGCGGCGGGCGGTCGGTTGGGGCACGCGGAGGCGTACTCGGCGACGAGTTGGGAGGGGGAGACGGTGTCGTGTGCTGGGGCGCTCGCGCCCCCCAACGGAGTTGATCCTAGATCCACGTTCCTAGGTCCTAGATCCGGACCGTGAGGGCTCACCGCGGGCTCCCGGACGCCTCCCTGCGTGCTCCCGGAGGGATCACTGAATCCGCTCTGACCTGCGGATATATGGATCGGTGAGGGTTCGTTCCGTTCGGGGGAGGGCTCGGCGAGGGGTGCGTGATCCTGCATGGTGCCCTCACGGAGACCTCCGTGCGTCGGCAGTGAATTCGCAGGGACTCGACCGCCTTCGTGGCGGGGGCAGGCCGGATGGCGGCTACCGCTCGGCCGGTTGACCTTCTGGTGCATGGAGAAGGTGACGATGTGCAGGTACCGCTTGCCGTCGTCGCCCTCGTACCGGCAGATGAGCTCGGCAGTGTCGAGCTGGTTGAGGTCGTCCTCGACCTCCAGCGCGCCGTGCTCCGGGCGCAGCGACCACAGGGCTCCGGCGATGACGGCGGCCTGGTCGCGAAAGCGCCCGTGGTCGTCGGCTTGGGTGAGCAGGCCGAAGAAGGTCCGCTCGGCGGCGATGCCGACCTTGGCGAGCGACTCGGAGATGAACGCCTCCGGCTTGATGGTGCGGATGCGCGCCATGCCTATCGCCCCGCCTTCGAGCTGAAGGTGGATGAGGTCCTGGGGACCGGCAGGGGGGCGCGGACGGCCACTTGGGCCGTGCGGTGGGGCACAGATGTTCCTCTCGATCGTCCAGCGGGGAGCGGCAGTTCGGTGGGGGCTCGGATGGTCCGCAGTGCATTGCACCGGAGGCCGAATCAATTCCCGAACCGGGCGCGTGGACAACATAGCCACACCCACTTCGGACAAGTCCAGCGATTCCGGTTACGAAGCAGCACCAGTCGAAATGGCGCAGGGGGAATGCCATAACGGTAGGGCTGGATCCCCGGTTGACCAAAAAGCCGGCGCCGAATGCGGAGCGGGAAAGATCGCACCGCGAAATCCTTGACCGCTGCCGCTAGTGCCGTCTATGTTGCCGCCCGCTCCCACGTCAGACACCGTGCGGCCTGTACATGTTGTCCGTCTGGGCGCATGGCGCCGGATGTCCGAATCACCTGGACGCAGTCGGTCGCCGACCTCCTCCGCAAAGTCATGGACCCTCATTAAGTCCTGCGCGAAATGAAGCGGCGGGGCTTTATACCCCACGATCCCCGGTCACCCAAACCGGGGAATCGGAGTTACAACAGACGCATGCCCAAACACCCCGCGAAAATCAGTCCTGACCTGCCCCGCCTGTACCGCCCCGAGGAGATCGCCGCAGCTCTCGGCTGCTCCGTCTGGTGGGTCAAGGACCGGGCCAGTCGGACGCTCATCCCCTGCTCGCGAGTCGGCCGCTCGTATCGCTTCACCGCCGAGCACCTCGCCGAGATCGTCCGTCTGCACGAAGTACGGCCGGCCCAGCGCGCAGAACCCATCGGATCAGCCGCCGCTCCTGCCGCCCCACGTACCAGGCCGGTCCCGACGGTGGCCCGCCTCCGCGCCCGCCCGCCGCGCAGGACCCGGCAGGACGAGTTCGACACCACCGCGTAGTAGAGGGATCCGAAGGGGGAGGGAAAGTTGGGTTTCGCGGAGAAGCGCGGAAACTACTGGCGCGGTCGGTACAAGACCGAGCCCGGCAAGCACAACACGGTCGTCGACCACACCGGCGCGACGATCAAGTTCGCCACCAAGCGCGAGGCCAAGCGGGCAGCGGACGAAGCGGAAGTCGGCTTCCGCCGCGGCGACGTACGCGATCCGTCACTGGGGAAGGAGACCTTCGCGGAGTACGCGAGCCGCTGGTACGAGGCCCAGGACCTGGCCGCGTCCACGATGCAGAACTACCGTCGCCACATCGAGGAGCACCTGCTCCCTGACTTCGAGGACAAGGCCCTCGCCGGTATCCTCCGCACCGACGTCGCGCTGTGGGAGAAGAAGGAACGGGCCTCCTACGCCGCCTCCAGCGTCAAGACCTGGCGGGCCACGCTCCACCTCATCCTCGCTGACGCCGTGGACGAGGGGCTCATCGACGCGAACCCCGCCGCCAAACGCCGAGGTAGGGGCAAGCGGGCTGGCCGCTCCGCCGACCGCGGCCCGGAGAAGGTCGTCACCGACGCGCTCGGAGCCCTGCTGATCGCCGAGCGGGCTGCCCTGCTGTCCGGCCGGGACGACGAGTTCGTGGCCGTGGTCCTCAAGGCGTACACCGGCATGCGCTGGGGTGAAGTCGTCGGTCTGGAGACCGAGTTCGCCCGCCGGGGCTCGGTACGTGTCGAGTGGCAGCTGTACGAGCTCGACTCGGGTGTGATGGTCCGCTGCCCGCCCAAGGACGACAGCTACCGCACCATCGACGCCCCCGACTGGCTCTCGGCCCTCGTGGCCGACCACGTCGCCCGCACCAAGCCGACGCCGTGCCCATGCCACGGCAGGACGTACGTCTTCCAAGGCCAGGGCACCGCCCGCACCGGAGGCCACCAAGGCGCGAAGCTGGTCGACGTAGCCCGCCGCGCCGGTGTCTCCACGGGCACGGTGTCCAACGTCCTGAACCACCCCGACCGCGTGCGCGAGGCCACCCGTACCCGCGTCGAACTCGCCATCACCGAGCTGGGCTTCGTACGAGGCGGCGCACCCTCGGAACATGCCGCCCACTGGCGCCGCAACGGCTTCGCCACCTGGCTCTTCCACCCGGCGACGACGGGTTGGTATCCGAAGAAGGCGCCGCAGGAGCCCCGTCCCGTTCCGCTCCTCGGGGACCCGTTCCCGGGCATACCTGTCCGGGGTCGCAACGCCCAGGGTCGCGCCGACGCCTGCTGGACGGCTATCGCCAGGGGCCTCACCCCGCATGGCCTGCGCCATTCCCACCGCACGCACATGGAGGACCTCGGCACGGAGAAGGTCCTCATGGACGAGCGGATGGGGCACATCGACGGATCGGTCTCCGCGCGCTACGCCCATGTCACCCCGGGCATGCGCCAACGCCTCATGGCCGGCCTCACTCAGCAATGGGAGGCAGCGCTCGACGCCCGCTTGGAGATGTACCGGTGCTCACCGGTGCAGGCCCTTGATGAACTGCTGCAGGCACGGCTCGCCGCCAAGAGCTAGCGGGCGCAGCTCAGCGGGTGACCTCCTTGATGGCCTGGAGGGCCAGCTCCGGGACGATCTGGACCGCATTCTTGAGGAGCTTCTCGATGGGGACGGCGAAGGTACTGCTGTCTACATCGATGTGCTGGGCCCATTCGGCCGGTTGATATCGCACAAGCACGGACAGCGCGTGCAGCACTGCCCACCAGGCCATGATCGGATGCATGGTCTGCTGGGCACCCGCGACCTGGGGGAAGAGGTACCAGCCTCGGCGGGATACACGAGTGGCGGAAGCAAGGTGTCCCAGCCGGTGTTCCGCATCGTCAGGAAGGTCGGCCGGGAACTCCCAGACCAGCTCGATTTCACCCCCACCGCCCTTGTGGCGGGTGTAGGCAGGCACTGATCCGCCGAAGGTGGTGCATTCGAATCGGACTCCCCTCGCCCCCGGGTAGTCGTGGAGGTAGGTGGCCAGCGCCTGTGCGGGCTTTTCCGCAGCGATCAGCCAGTCGGGGAACCGGTAGGCCGGCACCTTCAGCAGGCCGTTCGGTTCGCCGTCTTCGAGGTTGCGGTACTCGACTTGGAGCGGCACCCGTCGATCTGTTCCAGCGTCGCGAAGGGGCGACTCGGCATTTTCGGGGATCATGTCCCACAGCTTGTTGAGTGTGACCGGGTTCTTCTCCCACACCGCAGAGCCCAGGATCTGCGAGAGCCGGGTGAAGCTGCCCTTGTTGTCGGCCCGGTCCGTGACGAGACCGACCTCTGGCATCGGTCCGTACTCGTTGCGAGCGGAGATGCCGTGGCCCTCGAGCCGCCACGCGTCCCCTGGCGCGTTCTGCGCGGCGGCCGCAATCGCCCGGCCGGCCTGGCTCAGCCCGTAGAAGAGGATCAGTGGTCGTGTCGCGGGGCCCACCGCGGTGGCTGATCGGAAGAGTTGCTCCGCCTGTTCGAGCGCGGACACGTAAGTCCTTCGCCGACGTCCCCTCTCGGAGGCCGCGCCTGGGGGATTGGAGCGGGTGGCGCGCAGCGCCTCCCAAACAGCCTCGGACTCGTCTCCTTGCATGGCAGCACGATAGGTACGAGTCCACACACTCGGGAGCCGGATTCCGAGATCGGATCCCCGTTGGCTCCCAAGGCAGGGGCAAACGCCACCGTTCCCCTGCCCCAGTCCGCCGGCTAGGTACCCGCACGCCGACTGCCCTGAGCCTACGTGCGGGTTGTGCCCTGGGGCCGTTGCTTGCGGTAGATCACGGAAGGGCTGGGGGCCGATTCCGAAGTCGGCTCCCCGGCGAGATCTTGTTGATGGGCATCCGGCGGCGCCGTCGACCTGGCTCAATGGGGACATGGAGATCGGGGAGTGCTGGGCCTATCGGGCCAAGCCGAAGGAACTGGGCGGCGCCCTGCGCCAGGTGGAGATCGTCCGAGTGGGCGCCTCCGGCAGGTCAGGAATCCACGTGCGGTTCCTCGACGGTGATGAGGCCGGACTGCAGGAGTGGGTCAGCGCCGGCAGTCTGCTCGCACTCTGGGCTGACGCCGACGCCTTCCGCGCGGATGACACAGCGGAGCTCGCCCTGGCCGAGGCATCGAGGGAGGTCCGGGGGAGTGCCGAGTTCGAGGCGGCCCGGATGATCCTCGGCTTCGTCCGCCCCAAGGGACGGCTCCGGCTGCGCAAGGCGGTTGCCGACGCGGGCGTACTGGAGCTCGGCCAGCTCGACGAGACGGCGCCGATGGTTGGCATGGAGCCTGCCGATCTGCGGGGTGACGCCATGGTCCACGAGGACCGCAGCGGCCTTTGCCTGGCCGGCTGGCCGGTCGCCCAGCGGATCGCGCGGCAGGTGGCCCAGCGCCTGGCCGAGGAGGTCCTGCCGGAGGTGGACCGCCGTCAGCAGGCCGTGGACGAGGAGCGCGCCCGGCCCTCCTGGCACTCGTACCACCGTCGGGACGACCGCAAGCTGGACGCGGAAGCGGCCGCCCTGCGCACGGTCCGGGAGTGGTGCGGGGAGGAGAAGGCCGAGCGCTACGACGAGCTCGTCGCCCTACGCGCCGAGGTACTGCGCCTCGGTGAACTGGTGGAGCAGGCCGTGAAGGCGCTCCGGGACCGTGGGCACGGCGTCATCGCCTCCACCATTGAGCGCGGCCTTGGGGTCCATATCTCCAGCCTTGGTCCTGACGTACGTCGTTGAAGCCGTCCCGCCACCGCTCGGGCTCCGGCTTGGGCGGTGTGGGCTCCGCCGGTGGCTTCACCTTCTCCGGGCGGTGCGGGTGCCAGCCGTCGAGGAACGGCCGCAAGTCGTCCCCCGTCGGCTCCGCGTGGAAGTTGCGGGCACCGAGACCCTGCCCGTTCAAGGTGGGGTCCAGGCGGTCGGCCTCCGTCCTGCCCCACGCTGACCACTCCCGGAGACGCTCGGTCTCGAAGGGGTCCTCCGTCTGGGCGGCGGCCTCGTCCAGCGCGTCGCAGAAGGTTCGGATCTCTCCTGCGGCTCGCCACTGTTCTAGCGCGGTGCCGAAACGCTCGGCCCGAGCGGCGTCCACCGCCTTGATCGAAGCCACGCCGACTGCGGCCTCCCACTCCCGCTGGGCGCGTTCCTGCCGCTCGGCCTCCAGCCGGCGGTTCTCAGCTGCCTGCCGTTCCCGCTCGTCCTGCTGCCGGCGCTGTTCGGCCTCTTGCTCCAGCCGGGCCCGCTCCTGCTCATCGGCCCGGGCTCTCAGCGCCCGAAGTACCGAACCGATCTGATCCTCAAGAGGCTTCTTCTCGGTGTCGGCCCACTCCTTCTTCCAGCCGTACTGGTAGCCCTGTTGCTGGGCGAGGACCATCTCCAGTTCCCCGGACGGCTCGAACCGCTGTGCTGGCACGACCCGCTGCCAGTCGTATGTGCGGCGGCCCTCAGGCTTCGGCACGTACCGGACCTGCTTCTGCCGTTCCTTGAAGGTGATCTCGTACGTCCGGCCATGGATCGTGAGCAGTGGCCTCGCCTGCCTGCGCTTCTTGGACACCGCGACCTCTCCGTGGAGAGGGAGGGCCTGCTCAGCGATGAGGCGGAGCAGGGACAGCACGCGGGGAAGTACCCCGTCGGAGATCTCGAAGGCGCTGTGGTCCGCGGTCACGGCAGCGAGGACGTCGTTCACGTCGGTGATCACACGACTGCGAGCCAGGCGAATCCGGTTCCACTCCGTGTCGTCCTCGCCGGTCACCCGGAGCAGCCCCAGGAAGAAGTCGCCCTTGGTCCGCCCGCTGTACTTCAGGTGGTACCCGGCCGGCGCACACTGGCGAGCCGCGTCGAATGCCCTGCGGTAGCGGGCTCGCTCCGCCTCGTCCGGGTCGGGGACTCGGAGGAAACGGCCGGCCTGCTCCACCTCGGTGATCAGAGCCCGTCCGATATCGGCCGGAGAAGGCCGTGGAGTCCTAGCGACGCGCTGTACCGGGGGCTTCTGCTCGGCAGCGGCCTTCTGCTCGGTGGCGCGGTCGGACTCCTGCTTCTCGGGTCCGGGTCTTGTAGCCGGGCGGGCCTTCCGTGGTGCCGGATCAGGCCGGTCGGGGTGATGGCCGTGCTGGAGGTAGAAGCGCCCGACCTCGGTGATCTCTGCCTGCCATCTCCCGCCCTCCTTGGGCATGGTGATGTGGCCCCGCTCCTTCAGGGCTCTGGCGGTGAGGGCGAGTTCGGGGGTGTCCGACGTGACAAGTTCGACGCCCTCGCCGATCCGGGTCAGGAGGGCGAGCTGGCGATCGTTGAGGGGTGACCAACGGTGCATGTGATCGTCGTACCGTCGGGGCTCGGGCCGGCACAAGCCATGCGGTGAGCTTTCCAAGCGGGCGGGCGCTCGGCCCGGCTCCCCAGGGGAGCCGGATTCCGAGGTCGGCTCCCCGATGGCTCCCAAGACAGGCCCGTAAACCACTCAAGGGCCTGACCCGCGATGCGGATCAAGCCCTTGACCTGGTCTTACGAAGTCGGGGTGGCGGGATTTGAACCCACGACCTCTTCGTCCCGAACGAAGCGCGCTGCCAAGCTGCGCTACACCCCGATCGTCGCCCCGCAGCAGTTGCTGTCCTGGCGACATCGATTACTTTAGCGGACCTCTCGCCGGAGACGAAATCCGGTTTTCGCGGGGCGGGCCCTAGGCCTTCGGGGTCAGGGTCAGGAGGGTCGCCTCCGGGGGGCAGGCGAAGCGGACCGGGGTGTAGCGGTTGGTGCCGCAGCCCGCCGAGACGTGGAGGTACGAGCGGTGGCCGGCGCTCTCGTGGGTCGACAGGCCCTTCACCCGCTCGGTGTCCAGGTCACAGTTGGTGACCAGTGCCCCGTAGAAGGGGATGCACAGCTGTCCGCCGTGGGTGTGGCCCGCGAGGATCAGCGGGTAGCGGTCGGCGGTGAAGGATTCGAGGACGCGCAGGTAGGGGGCGTGCACCACCGCCAGCGAGAAGTCCGCGTCCGTCTCCGGGCCGCCGGCGACGGCGTCGTAGCGGTCCCGCTTGATGTGCGGGTCGTCGAGGCCGGTGAAGGCCAGCTCCAGGCCGTCCAGCTTCATCCGGGCCCTGGTGTTGGTGAGGTTCAGCCAGCCCGCGGCGTCGAAGCCGTCCCGCAGCTCCTCCCACGGGTTGTGCACGGCGCCGACGACCGGCTTGTTGCCGTTCAGCCCGTGGCGGCCCTGGACCTTCTCGATCAGGTAGCGCCCGGGGTTGCGCAGCCGCGGCCCGTAGTAGTCGTTCGACCCGAAGACGTACACGCCGGGGAAGGACATCAGCGGTCCCAGGGCGTCCAGGACCTCGGGGACGCCCTCGGTGTCGGAGAGGTTGTCGCCGGTGTTCACGACGAAGTCGGGGCGCAGCCCGGCGAGGGACTGGAGCCAGGCCCGCTTCTTGCGCTGTCCGCCGACCATGTGGATGTCGGAGACCTGGAGCACGCGCAGCGGCCGCATCCCCGGGGGGAGGACCGGAACCGTCACCCGGCGCAGGCGGAAGGACCGCGCCTCGAAACCGGCGGCATAAGCCACACCTGCGGCCCCCACCGCAGCGATTCCGGCAGCCGCTTTCAGGGGTACTCCGTAACGCGCACGCATGGACCCATCGTCGCAGACCGGAAAACGGGTGGGCGCCACCGTCCCCGCACCTGGCACACTCACCTGCATGACCACGCTCAAGGCCAAGCTCCAGGAAGACCTCACGACCGCCATCAAGGCGCGCGACGAGCTGCACTCGTCCACGCTGCGACTGACCCTCGCCGCCATCACCAAGGAGGAGGTCGCGGGCAAGGAAGCCCGTGTGCTCTCCGACGACGAGGTCCTCAAGGTGATCGCGAAGGAGGCGAAGAAGCGCCGCGAGGCGGCGGACGCCTTCGCCCAGGGCGGCCGTGCCGAGCAGGCCGCGCGCGAGACCGCGGAGGGCGAGTTCCTCGACACCTACCTGCCCAAGCAGCTCAGTGACGAGGAGCTCGACGGGATCGTGGCGGAGGCCGTCGAGGAGGCCCGGGCGGCCGGCGCCGAGGGCCCGCGGGCCATGGGCGCCGTCATGAAGATCGTGAACCCGAAGGTCGCCGGGCTGGCCGAGGGCGGGCGCGTCGCCGCCGCCGTCAAGCGCCGGCTCTCGTAGGCCCGCGGGCGCGGAGCACGCGCACGCACACGCGGAGGACGTGAACGGGGGAGGGCCCCGGCCGTGGACACGGCCGGGGCCCTCCCCCGTTCGATGACGTCCCGCTACTGGTCGTCGCGGCCGCCGATCACGCCGCCGGGGAAGCCCGGGATCGGGGTGCCGGAGTCGCCGCCGCCCGTGGCTCCTCCGGTGACGCCGCCCGTTCCGCCGTCGGCGCCGCCGGTCTGACCGGCCGTCTGGCCGGCGTTCTGGCCGCCGGGACGCCCGCCGGGCTTGTTGTCGCCGCCGGGCTTGCCGGGCCGGTTCGGGGTGGTGGTGGGGGGCTTGTTGCCGCGGGGGCCGCCCGCGGCAGGGACGTTCGGCTCCGCGATGTGGACCGTGTTGAAGTTCAGGACCTCACGGCCGGACAGCGCGCCGGAGACGGCGTCCTTCCAGATCGGGCCGGGCAGCCCGCCGCCGAAGACCTTGTCGTAGCCCCGGCCGCCGATGGTGATGTTCTCCATCGTGATCTTCTTGGCGCCGCCCGAGCCGACCCACACCGCGCCGGAGATGTTCGGGGTGTAGCCCACGAACCAGGCGTTGTAGCGGTTGTCGGTGGTACCGGTCTTGCCCGCGCTGTCGCGGTTGGACAGGCCGGCCCGCTCACCGGTGCCGGAGTCGACCACGCCGAGGAGCAGGGTGTTGACGGTGTCGGCGGTGGTCTGCGACATCGCCCGCTCGCACTTGCTCTTCGGCACCGAGAGCGCCTTGCCGTGCGCGTCGGTGATCGACTCGATGGCCACGGGGGTGCAGTAGACGCCGCGGTTGGCGAAGGTCGCGTACGCGTTCGCCATCGTCAGCGGGGACATCTCCTCCGAGCCGAGCGCGATGGCGGGGCCGTCGGCCAGCTTCGCGCCGCTCGCCGGGACGACGCCGAGCTTCTGCGCCATCTCGGTGACCGGGCACAGGCCGATCTCGGAGATCATCTCGACGAAGTAGGTGTTGATCGACTTCTCCATCGCGGTCCGCAGCGCGTAGGGGCCGATCTCGTCCTCGGTCTCGTTCTCCGCCGCCTCGCTGCGGGTGTTGACGTACTGCGAGCCGTCACAGCGGGAGATCGGGCTCGGGTAGTCCATCTTGTTCGGGGCCTGGTAGACCTTCGTCGGCGGCATGCCGCGCTCCAGGGCCGCGGCCGCGATGAAGGGCTTGAAGGTGGAGCCGACCTGGAAGCCGAAGTTCGAGCCGCCCATCCGCTTGTCCACGGAGTAGTTGATCTGCGTCTCGTTCTTCCCGAAGCCGTACGGCTTGGACTGGCCCATCGCCAGCACCCGGCCGGTGCCCGGCTGGACCATGGTCACAGCCGTCGCGATCGAGTCCTCCTGGTAGACGTGGTCCTTGATCGACTCGTTGGCCGCGTCCTGGGACTGGGGGTCCAGGGTGGTGCGCACGGTCAGGCCGCCCTGGTTCCAGACCTTCGCCCGGTCCTCGCGCGTCTTGCCGAAGACGGGGTCGGTCAGGAAGGAGTTGCGCACGTAGTCGCAGAAGAAGCCCGCGCCCTTCACGGCGGTGATGCAGCCGTTCTTGGGCTTGGTGACCTTCAGGGTGACCGGCTTGGCCTTCGCCGCGTCGGCCTCGGCCTGCGAGATGTCGCGGGTGTCGGCCATCCGCTGCAGCACGATGTTGCGCCGCTTCATGGCCTCCTGCGCGTCGTTCACCGGGTCGTACCGGCTGGGCGACTGCACGACGCCCGCCAGCAGTGCGGACTCCTCCAGGGCGAGGTCCTTGGCCGGCTTGCTGAAGTAGCGCTGGGCCGCGGACTCGATCCCGTAGGCCTGCTGGCCGAAGTAGGTGATGTTGAGGTAGTTCTCGAGGATCTTCTTCTTCCCGAGCTCCTCCTCGACCTGGATCGCGTACTTGAGCTCGCGGATCTTGCGGCCGAGGCTCTTCTCCTGGGCCTCGCGCACCTTGGTCTCGTCGTCGCCGGCCTCTTCGACGAAGACGTTCTTCACGTACTGCTGGGTGAGGGTGGAGGCGCCCTGCGCCGCGCCGCCCTCCTGCGCGTTGCGGTTGACCGCGCGCAGGATGCCCTTGAGGTCGACGGCGCCGTGCTCGTAGAAGCGCGAGTCCTCGATGGCGACGATGGCCTTCTGCATGTACGGGGAGATCGCCGTGAGCGGGACCACCTGCCGGTCGCGCGAGTACACGGTGGCGATCAGACCGCCCTCGGCGTCGAGGATCGTGGTCCGCTGGCTCAGCGGTGGCGTCTTGAGGTTGGCTGGGATCTCGTCGAACCCCTCGACCGTGCCCTTGGCCGCCAGCCCCAGAGCTCCTGCGGCCGGAATCGCCATGCCGGCGAGCACAACTCCGGAGAGTACGGACACACCGAGGAACTTGGCGGCCTGCTGGCTCCCCGTGAGCCCGCCGCCCGAGCGCTTCTTTCCCATGGACGGAAGCCTAATCCGTCGCCGGTGGCATTCTGCGGGAGCGGGGGCCTCTCGGGAGGTTCGCGTACGAGACCGTGACATCCGCGGCCGGCCTGCCCGGGGCGCTCCCGGCGGCCGGATGGCCTGGACCCGCCGCACCGCACGGCACCCGAGCCTTGATCCGGCGCTCTCGCGCGGGCCCGCGTCTGGCGCAAACCCATGGCCCCGGCGCTTTTCGTGATCACGGCCTGCCCGCGGGTCCGGCTGCCGGACCTGACGGCACGACGGCGGCGCGACAAAGGGAGTGCCTACGTTCTCATTCGCCGGACACACACGAATGCCTTGGCCTAAGCTGTCCTCAACTGTCACAGCAGTCCGGTGCGACATCAACCCCTCGGCTTGATTTTCACCCTTCCCGAATGGGGTGGACTGATGTCCGAATATCGCCCCCCTGTTGACGCCGATCCGCCGATTGGCCCCGAATAGTCGGAATGATCACGCATGTCGTTCGATCACTCCGTCGGGTGATCTGCCGCTTACCCATAGTCCGTTCGGACCATTCAAGATTGGGCCCGTCGGGGGTGTTGCGCCGTGCTCGCCTTCCGTAACGTCCTCAACTGGCAGCGGTGAATATGCCGCTACCGCCGTGGGGGAGCCTCGATTCGGGAGAGGACGGCGCCGGGATGGGCTGGGTTACCGACTGGAGTGCGCAGGCAGCCTGCCGCACTACCGATCCGGATGAACTGTTCGTACAAGGAGCGGCACAGAACAGGGCCAAGGCGGTGTGCACCGGATGCCCGGTGCGGACCGAATGCCTGGCCGATGCGCTCGACAATCGCGTCGAATTCGGCGTGTGGGGCGGAATGACCGAGCGGGAACGACGTGCGCTGTTGCGCCGGCGTCCCACCGTCACCTCGTGGCGACGGCTGCTCGAGACCGCCCGCACGGAGTACGAGCGCAGCACGGGCATCCTCACCATGGATGCAGACGCGGAGATCGACGTTCCGTACGAGACGTACGCGGCGGCCGGGTAACACGCGGCCACCACGACGTACGAACGCCTACGCTCCGGCCGGCACCCCGGCCGCGAGTCGTTCTCCGACGGCCCGAAGCCCGGCGAGGTCGTGCACATCGCCGGGCAGGGCGGCCACTTCGGCCACCGCCACCTCGGGATGCAGTGAGGTGAAGCGGTCACGCGTGCGTCGTTCGCGCGCGATCACCTGCATGCGTTCGGCGTGCAGGCGCAGCAGTCCTGCCGTGATCCGGTCGACGACAGCGGTGTCGCCGCCGCTCGCGGTGTCGTGCGGGGGCGTGCTCTCCGCGGTCGGTGTGGCTTCCGTGGTTCCCGCGGTGCCTTCGGCCTTCCGGGCGATCTTGCGTCCGGCCTTGCACTCGGCGTTGCGTTCGGCTCGGTCCTCGGCGCCGGGGGGTTCGGCGGCCGCGTCACGAAGTCCAGCTTTCCCGGACTCCTGATCGACAATGCCGCCTTCTTCAAGATTCTCTGCGGCGGCCAACGCCCGTTCCGCGGACAGCCGGTCGGCGCCGCTGCCGTGCACCCGGTTCAGCACCAGCCCGGCCAGCGGCATCTTCTCCGCGGCCAGCCGCTCCACGAAGTACGCCGCCTCGCGCAGGGCGTCCGGTTCGGGTGCCGCGACCACCAGGAAGGCCGTACCGGGGGCCTGCAGCAGCCGGAAGGTCGCGTCGGCGCGCGTGCGGAACCCGCCGAACATGGTGTCCATGGCCGCCACGAAGGTCTGCACGTCCTTCAGCAGCGATGCCCCCATCAGCTTGCTGAGGGTGCCGGTCATCATCGACATGCCGACGTTGAGGAACTTCATCCCGGCCCGCCCGCCGACCTTCGCGGGGGCCATCAGCACCCGGATGAACTTCCCGTCCAGGAAGGACCCGAGGCGCTTCGGGGCGTCCAGGAAGTCCAGCGCGGACCGGCTCGGCGGGGTGTCCACGATGATCAGGTCCCAGTCGTCCCGGGCCCGCAGCTGCCCCAGCTTCTCCATCGCCATGTACTCCTGCGTGCCCGCGAAGCCGGCCGACAGCGACTGGTAGAAGGGGTTGGCGAGGATGGCCCGGGCCCGCTCGGCGTCCGCGTGCGCCTCGACGATCTCGTCGAAGGTCCGCTTCATGTCCAGCATCATGGCGTGCAGTTCGCCGCCGCCCTCCCCGGCGGACGCCACCTTGCGCGGGGTGTTGTCCAGCGAGTCGATGCCCATCGACTGCGCGAGCCGCCGGGCCGGGTCGATGGTCAGCACGACCGCCTTCCGGCCGCGCGCGGCCGCCCGTACGCCGAGTGCCGCGGCCGTGGTGGTCTTGCCGACCCCGCCCGCCCCGCAGCACACGATGATCCGGGTCTGCCGGTCGTCCAGCAGCCGGTCGACCGCCAGCCGCGGCGGAGTGTCCAGGCCCACGGTGTCCACCCCCTCGCTCATTCGGCCACCGACTGCTTGCGCAGTTCCTTGGCCAGCTCGTACAGCCCGGCCAGATCCATCCCCGCGCCCAGCAGCGGGAGTTCGTACGCGGGCAGGTCCAGTTCCGCCAGGACGGCGCGCTGGGCGCGCTCCAGCTCCACCCGGCCGGCGTGCTCGGCGGCCTGCTCCAGCAGGGGGTCCACCAGCCGCTCGGCCAGTCCGCCGCGGCGGGCGCCGCCGAGGCCCGCCCGGGACAGCGCCCGGGCCACCTCGGCACGGTGCTCGGCGGCCGCGGCGCGCAGCGTGTCCTCGTCGAGGTGGTGCGGCCGGACCATGTTGACGACGACGCGCCCGACGGGCAGCCCGGCCTCCCGCAGCTCCGCGATGCCGTCCGCGGTCTCCTGGACGGGCATCTCCTCCAGCAGCGTGACCAGGTGCACCGCGGTCTCGGGGGACTTGAGCACCTTCATGACGGCCTGCGCCTGGTTGTGGATCGGCCCGAACCGGGCCAGGCCCGCCACCTCGTCGTTGACGTTCAGGAAGCGGGTGATCCGCCCGGTCGGGGGAGCGTCCATGATCACGTGGTCGTAGACGTACCGGCCGGACCGGTCCTTGCGCCGCACCGCCTCGCACGCCTTGCCGGTCAGCAGCACGTCGCGCAGCCCGGGGGCGATCGTCGTCGCGAAGTCGATCGCGCCGAGCTTCTTGAGGGCGCGCCCGGCCGAGCCGAGCTTGTAGAACATCTGGAGGTAGTCCAGGAGCGCCCGCTCCGCGTCGATGGCGAGCGCGAAGACCTCGCCGCCGCCCGGGGCCACGGCGATCTTCCGCTCCTCGTACGGGAGCGCCTCGGCGCCGAAGAGCTGCGCGAGTCCCTGCCTGCCCTCGACCTCCACGAGAAGAGTCCGTCCGCCCTCGCGCGCGAGGGCGAGCGCGAGTGCCGCGGCGACCGTGGTCTTGCCGGTGCCGCCCTTGCCGCTGACCACCTGGAGCCTGCTCACATCGCCCGAGCCTAATTCCTCCCCCGCCGGTGCCGCACGGCCGGTCGGCCCCGGGCGCGCGCATGAGCCCCGCACGGCAGGCACTACCCTCGCTCCCATGACCAAGAAGTTCGAATACGCGACGGTCCCCCTGCTGGTCCACGCCACCAAGCAGATCCTGGACACCTGGGGCGAGGACGGCTGGGAGCTCGTCCAGGTCGTGCCCGGCCCGAACAACCCCGAGCAGCTGGTGGCCTACCTCAAGCGGGAGAAGGCATGAGCGGCGTCGTCGACGCGAAGCTGGCCGAGCTCGGCCTGACCCTGCCCGAGGTCGTCCCGCCGCTGGCCACCTACCAGCCGGCCGTGCGGTCGGGCGTGTACGTCTACACCGCCGGCCAGCTCCCGATGGTCAAGGGCAGCCTGCCCGTCACCGGCAAGGTCGGTGCCGAGGTCTCGCCCGAGCAGGCCAAGGAACTGGCCGCGACCTGCGCGCTGAACGCCCTGGCCGCCGTGAAGTCCCTGGTCGGCGACCTGGACAAGATCGCGCGTGTCGTGAAGGTCGTCGGCTTCGTCGCCTCGGCCCCCGACTTCACGGGCCAGCCGGGCGTGCTGAACGGCGCGAGCGAGCTGCTCGGCGCCGTCCTCGGCGACAAGGGCGTCCACGCCCGCAGCGCCGTCGGTGTGGCGGTCCTGCCGCTGGACGCGCCCGTCGAGGTCGAGATCCAGGTCGAGCTGGTCGCCGGAGCCTGATTTCCGCCGGGCCGCAGAGCCGCAGGGAGGGCCGTACGGATCGCCGTGCGGCCCTTTGCTCGTGGCCCGTCCCCGGGGCCCTTGCCCGGGCTCCTTTTCCGTGCCCGGCCCCGGTCCCGCCCCGGCGCGCGCCGGCCGCCGCGCAGGTGGCCCTCGAACATCGGGCCGGATGGTCGTAGCATCCGGCCATGCCGAATGGTCAGCAACAGCCCTCCGCCGGAGGCCAGTGGTACCCGCCCGAATGGCCGGACCGCATCCGCGCCCTCGCGGACGGCTCCCTCACCCCGGTCGCGCCGCGGCTCGCCGCCACGGTGATGCTCCTGCGGGACACCGACACCGGACCGGTGGTGCACATGCTGCGCCGCAAGGCCTCCATGGCCTTCGCGGGCGGCGCGTACGCCTACCCCGGGGGCGGCGTCGATCCCCGGGACGAGGAGCACCGGGTCGGCTGGGCGGGCCCCTCGCAGGCGGAGTGGGCGGCCCGGCTCGGGACCGACGCCCTTACCGCGCAGGCCATCGTCTGCGGCGCCGTACGGGAGACCTTCGAGGAGGCGGGCGTCCTGCTCGCGGGACGGACCGCGGACACCGTCGTCGGGGACACCACCGGCGACGACTGGGAGGCCGACCGGCAGGCCCTCGTCGCGCGGGAGACGTCCTTCGCGGACTTCCTCGACCGTCGCGGCCTTCTGCTGCGCTCCGACCTCCTCGGCGCGTGGGCGCGCTGGATCACCCCCGAGTTCGAGCCCCGGCGCTACGACACCTGGTTCTTCGTGGCCGCCCTGCCCGAGGGGCAGCGCACCCGCAACGCCTCCACCGAGGCCGACCGGACCGTGTGGATCCGCCCGTCCGACGCCGCCGACGGCTACGACAAGGGCGAGCTGCTGATGATGCCGCCGACCATCTCCACGCTGCGCTCCCTGGAGCCCTACGGCAGTGCCGCCGACGCGCTCGCCGCCGCCGGCGGCCAGGACCTCGCCCCGGTGCTCGCCCAGGCCGTCCTGGAGGACGGCGAGCTGGTGCTCAGCTGGCCGGGCCACGACGAGTTCACCAAGCGGGTCCGCCCCGGAGGCCCCTCGTGACCGACGCCGCGGCACTTCCCGGACAGCCCCGCGGCGTGGTGGCCTCGGGGCGGGCGACCGCGCGCGCGGTGAACGTCCTCGCCCCCAACCCCTCCGCCATGACGCTGGACGGCACCAACACCTGGCTGGTGGCCGAGCCCGACTCCGACCTCGCCGTCGTCATCGACCCCGGGCCCCTGGACGAGGGACACCTCCGGGAGGTCGTGGCCACCGCCGAGCGGGCCGGCAAGCGCATCGCCCTCACCCTGCTCACGCACGGCCACCCCGACCACGCCGAGGGCGCCGGCCGCTTCGCCGAGCTCACCGGTACGAAGGTGCGCGCACTGGACCCGGCCCTGCGCCTCGGCGACGAGGGCCTGGCCGCCGGTGACGTGATCCGGACCGGCGGGCTGGAGCTGCGCGTGGTCCCCACGCCCGGCCACACCAGTGACTCGCTCTGCTTCCACCTGCCTGCCGACCGGGCCGTGCTGACCGGCGACACCATCCTCGGGCGCGGCACCACGGTGGTCGCGCATCCCGACGGCCGGCTCGGCGACTACCTGGACTCCCTGCGCCGGCTGCGGTCGCTGACGGTGGACGACGGCGTGCACACGGTCCTGCCGGGCCACGGGCCGGTGCTGGAGGACGCGCAGGGCGCCGTCGAGTACTACCTGGCGCACCGGGCCCACCGGCTCGCCCAGGTCGAGACGGCCGTCGAGGACGGCTTCACCACCCCGGAGGCGGTCGTCGCCCACGTCTACGCGGACGTGGACCGCTCGCTGTGGCCGGCTGCGGCGTGGTCCGTGCGGGCGCAGCTGGAGTACCTCCGGGACCACGGACTGATCCCCGGGGGTCCCGAGTGAACACCGTCTTCCTGCTGGTCGTGCTCGTCGCCACGGCCGGGTGGATCACCTCGACCGTGACGCTGCGGGTGCAGGGCCTGCAGCTGAAGGCGGACCGGATGGAGCGCCGTCTGGCACTGGTGCTGGACCACTTCGGGATCGAGGAGCCGGAGCCCGCCGGCATGGACGAGGTGCGGGCGCTGATCCGTGAGGACCGGCTGATCTCGGCGGTCAAGGCCTACCGCCGGATCACCGGGGCCGGGCCGGCCGAGGCGAAGCTGGCCGTGGACGAGCTGGCGGCCGCCGCCGGACGGGCCGCGGACCGGCCGCGGTCGGACTAGAGGCGGGGGCCGGACGGCTGCCGTCGGACTAGACGCAGGGCGCCGTCGGCCGGGCCGCGGATCCGCGCGGCGCCCTGGTGCCGTGCCGGGCGGTGTACTCGTCGGCGAGCCACGGTCCGAGGTCCTCGACGTACGAGCGCAGCACCTCCGGGTCCGCGACGGGGTCCAGGGCCACGGCGGCGGCCGCCCGCATCTGCGTGGCGCGCTCCGGGTAGTACGTGCCGAAGACCTCGGCGGCCTCGGTGAGGTCGCCGGTCCAGCCGCCCCAGCGGGGCATCACCAGCGTGAAACCGGTACGGACGAGGTGCCGCGCGAAGGCGCGGCCCAGCCGGCGGTACTCGTCCGGGGCGGACGCCTCCCGGATCCTGCCGCGCCACTGCGGCAGGAGCGCGGCGAGGTCTCCGTGGGTCTCCCGGGCCAGCAGGCTGTCCGGCCGGTAGCGCGGCAGGTGCTCGGCCAGGTCGGCGCCGAGCAGCGGGGTGCTCAGGCAGGCCAGGAACCAGCCCAGGTCGAATCGTTCCGCCTCGCTGAGCACGGCGTGCTTGTCGTGGAGCAGGAGGTCCACGCCGTCGATCCGGTCGAAGTCATCGTCGAGGCCGCGGGCGAGGACCTCGGCGGTGTCGTGGTCCTCGGGGGCGGGCGGGTGGTGGAGGACGAGGAGCAGGCCGAGGTCGGAGTGTCCGGGGCGGGCGGTGCCGCGCGGCACGGAGCCGTGCAGGTAGGCGCTGTGCAGGCGGCGTCCGTACGCCTCGGCGGTCCGCTCGCGGGCCGCCGCGACGACGGCCCTGAACTCGTCCTGGACGAGCCCGAGCGAGCCCTCCCGCTCGAAGTACCCGTACGCGTCGAGGCCTCTGTGCTCCATGCCTCCACTGTGCACACGTCCGCCCCGCCGGTGTGCGAGGCGCGGGCGGCGGGTGTGCGGGAGGGGCCGGGCGGCGGCGCGGCGGGAAACGCGAAGGGCCCTGCCACGCGGGCAGGACCCTTCGTCCGTACGGGCCGGGAAGGCGGCGTCAGCGGGAGCGCTTCGCGAGGCGCTCCACGTCCAGCAGGATCACCGCGCGGGCCTCCAGGCGGAGCCAGCCGCGGCCCGCGAAGTCGGCCAGGGCCTTGTTCACGGTCTCGCGCGAGGCGCCGACGAGCTGTGCGAGCTCCTCCTGCGTGAGGTCGTGCACCACGTGGATGCCTTCCTCCGACTGCACGCCGAAGCGGCGCGACAGGTCGAGGAGGGCGCGGGCCACGCGGCCGGGAACGTCGGAGAAGACCAGGTCGGACATCTGGTCGTTGGTCTTGCGCAGGCGGCGGGCCACGGCGCGCAGCAGCGCGGTCGCGACCTCGGGCCGGGCGTTGAGCCAGGGCTGCAGGTCGCCGTGGCCGAGGCCGAGCAGCTTGACCTCGGTCAGCGCGGTGGCGGTGGCGGTGCGCGGGCCCGGGTCGAAGAGCGACAGCTCGCCGATCAGCTCGCCGGGGCCGAGGACGGCCAGCATGTTCTCGCGGCCGTCGGGGGAGGTGCGGTGCAGCTTCACCTTGCCCTCGGTCACGACATACAGCCGGTCACCGGGGTCGCCCTCGTGGAACAGGGCGTCGCCGCGTGCGAGGGTCACCTCGCCCATGGAGGCGCGGAGCTCCGCGGCCTGCTCGTCATCGAGCGCCGCGAACAGCGGGGCGCGCCGCAGAACGTCGTCCACGAGTCTCTCTCCTATGTCGACCAGCTCAGGGGACCGTGTCCCCATTCTGCCGGACGGCTCAAACAGTGCGATCAATCACAAGGATGCCGGACGGACGGGCGTGCTGTGCGGCGAGAGGCCAATCGGGGTGGTGTTACCTGAGGTCCGGACGGGTGTCGGCGCCCGGCCTTAGGCTGGCCGGGTGTCCAATAAGCCGGTGAGAGCACAGGCCAAGGGGTCCGTAGGAGTGACGAAGAGGCAGAATTCAGCCGTGGGCGAACAAGCTCGCGCGAAGCCGCCTGCGAAGGCCGACGCCGCCCCTCAGGGCAAAGTTTCGGCCAAGAAACCGAAGGCGGCCAAGCCGGAATCGCGGCTGGCCATGGTGCGCCGGGCGCGCCGCATCAACCGCGAGCTGGCCGAGATCTATCCGTACGCCCATCCGGAGCTCGACTTCCGCAACCCCTTCGAGCTGCTGGTCGCCACGGTGCTGTCCGCGCAGACCACCGACCTGCGCGTGAACCAGACGACCCCGGCCCTGTTCGCCGCCTACCCGACCCCCGAGGACATGGCGGCGGCCGCCCCGGAGGACCTGGAGGAGCTGATCCGCCCGACCGGGTTCTTCCGGGCCAAGTCCCGGTCGCTGCTCGGACTCTCCCAGGCCCTGCGGGACCGCTTCGACGGGGAGGTGCCGGGCCGGATCGAGGACCTGGTCACGCTGCCCGGAGTGGGCCGCAAGACCGCCAACGTCGTCCTCGGGAACGCCTTCGGGGTCCCCGGGATCACCGTGGACACCCACTTCGGCCGGCTGGTGCGCCGCTGGAAGTGGACCGAGCAGGAGGACCCGGAGAAGGTCGAGGCGGAGATCTGCGCGATCTTCCCCAAGAGCGAGTGGACGATGCTCTCGCACCGGGTCGTCTTCCACGGGCGCCGCATCTGCCACGCCCGCAAGCCGGCCTGCGGGGCCTGCCCGATCGCCCCCCTCTGCCCGGCGTACGGGGAGGGCGAGACGGACCCGGACAAGGCCCGCAAGCTGCTCAAGTACGAGAAGGGCGGACAGCCGGGCCAGCGGCTCAGCCCGCCCCCGGACTACCCGGGCCTGCCCGCGGCGCCCCTGGGCGGAGCGGCCCCGGACGCCGCCGCGCGGCAACCGTAGGAACGAATCGGTACCCGTGCCGCGTTCGCGGTACGGGAAGGACGGACAGGGGTGCCAATGACGCGCGGTACACGGGACGAGACCGAGACCACGACGGGGGTCCGCGAGGACCGTGGACCGGTGGTGTCCAGCGCCGGGCTGCCCGAGTGGCTCGATCCGGTCGTCAGGGCCTCCCGGTCCGTCGAGCCGCGGCAGCTGAGCCGGTTCCTGCCGCCCGAGGACGGCCGCGGGCGGCAGTCGGCCGTGCTGATCCTCTTCGGCGAGGGGGCCCGCGGCCCCGAGCTGCTGCTGATGGAGCGGGCGGGCACCCTGAGGTCGCACGCCGGCCAGCCCTCCTTCCCCGGCGGCGCGCTGGACCCCGAGGACGGCGACCCGCAGACTCACGGCCCGCTGCGGGCCGCGCTGCGCGAGGCCGAGGAGGAGACCGGCCTGGACCCCTCCGGTGTCCAGCTCTTCGGGGTGCTGCCCCGGCTCTACATCCCGGTCAGCGAGTTCGTCGTCACCCCGGTCCTCGGCTGGTGGCACACCCCCACCCCCGTCGGCGCCGTGGACCCGGCCGAGACGGCCCGGGTCTTCACGGTCCCGGTGGCCGACCTCGCGGATCCCGCGCACCGGGTCACGACGGTCCACCCCCGCGGCCACCTCGGCCCCGGATTCACCGTCGAATCCGCGCTCGTCTGGGGCTTCACGGCCGGGGTCATCGACCGGATCCTGCACTTCTCCGGATGGGAACGGCCGTGGGACCGATCACGCGAGGTCCCGCTCGACTGGCACGCATGAGACGGTGGCCCACGTGAACGTGCTGGACATCCTGTTGTTGCTCGCGGCCGTGTGGTTCGCGATCGTCGGCTACCGCCAGGGCTTCGTCGTCGGCATCCTGTCGGTGATCGGCTTCCTCGGCGGTGGCCTCGTCGCGGTGTCCCTGCTCCCACTGGTCTGGGACCGGATGACCGACGACGGCACCAAGGTGTCCACCACGGTGGTCGTCATCACCGTCGTCGCGATCATCGTCTGCGCCTCGATCGGCCAGGCGCTGACCACCCATCTCGGGAGCAGACTCAGGCGCCAGATCACCTGGTCGCCGGCGCGCGCGCTCGACGCCACCGGCGGCGCCCTGGTGAACGTGGTCGCGATGCTGCTGGTCGCCTGGATGATCGGACTCCTGCTCGCCCAGACCTCGTTGCCCTCGGTGGCCAAGGAGGTCCGTAACTCCCGGGTGCTCCTGGGGGTCTCGCGGGTGCTGCCCGACCAGGCCGAGGGCTGGTTCTCGGACTTCACCTCCTCCCTGGAGCGCAACGGCTTCCCGCAGGTGTTCAGCCCGTTCTCCAACGAGCCCATCACCGAGGTCAAGGCGCCCGATCCGGCGCTCGCCACGAGCCCGGTCGCCGACCGGGCCAAGGCCTCGATCGTGAAGGTCGTCGGGACGGCTCCCAGCTGCAGCAAGGTGCTGGAGGGCACGGGCTTCGTGTTCGCGCCCGGCAAGGTGATGACCAACGCGCACGTGGTCGGCGGCGTCGGCGAGCCGACCGTGCAGGTCGGCGGCGAGGGCAAGCTGTACGACGGCAAGGTGGTGCTCTACGACTGGGAGCGCGACATCGCCGTCCTGGACGTGCCCAAGCTGAAGGCCCCGCCGCTGGAGTTCACCGACAAGGACGCGGTGAGCGGCAGTGACGCGATCGTCGCCGGCTTCCCGGAGAACGGCGCGTACGACGTCCGCTCGGCCCGCGTCCGCGGCCGGATCAACGCCAACGGGCCGGACATCTACCACCGCGGCACCGTCCGGCGAGACGTGTACTCGCTCTTCGCGACGGTGCGCCAGGGCAACTCCGGAGGTCCGCTCCTGACGCCCGACGGCAAGGTCTACGGGGTGGTCTTCGCGAAGTCCCTCGACGACCCGAACACCGGGTACGCGCTGACCGTGGACGAGATCCGCGAGGACATCCGGATCGGAAGGACCGCCGAGCAGCGGGTGCACAGCCAGGGCTGCGCCCTCTGAGACCGCCCGCCCGCCGGGTCCCTACGTCCGTGGATGCCGCAGGCGCGCGGAGACCCAGCGGGCCCGGCGGCGCAGGATGAGGGAGATCCCGAGGCGTGGGTCGTGGCCGTGCCGGCCGGCCCTGCCGTGCGTGCCCGGCGCCGTTGCCGAGCCGTGTTCGTGTGCGGTGTCACCGTAGTCGTGCGTCCAGCTCATACTCCGAGCTGTGCCCGGCCCCCAAGGTCGGTAACCCCGTCCCGGGCCGCCAATTGGCCTATGCGCCGGGCAATTGAACGACCGTCGGATGATCGGACCGTCCAACTGCCCTCTCCGCGAGGCCCGGAGGGAAGCCGCTACACCGGACGGCTTCGCGGGGGCCGGGCCCTGCTCAGCGGTCGGGCTCGGGGTCCTTCAGCCAGTTGACCAGCTCGGTCGAGAAGGCGACGGGGTCCTCCTCATGCGGGAAGTGCCCGAGCCCGTCGAACAGCCGCCACCGGTAGGGCGCTTCGACGTACTCGCCGGATCCGGCGGCGCTGCGCGTGCGCATCACCGGGTCGAGCGATCCGTGCAGGTGCAGGGTGGGGACGCGGACCGGCCGCTTCATCCGCCGGTTGAACTGCAGCCCGTCGGGGCGGGCCATCGACCGCATCATCCAGCGGTACGGCTCGATCGAGCAGTGCGCGGTGGACGGGATGCACATGGCCCGCCGGTACACGGCGAGGTCCTCCTCCTCCGGCGGCCGGGGCCCGGACCAGTCGCGGATCAGGTCGCCCACGAGGGCGCCGTCGTCGGCGACGAGCTGCCGTTCGGGGACGAAGGGCCGCTGGAAGCCCCAGATGTGTGAACTCGCCCGGGTCTGACCGAAGTCCGAGAGCATGGCCGAGCGCCAGCGCCTCGGGTGCGGCATGGACGAGACGACGAGGCGCCGCACCAGCTTCGGCCGCATCACGGCCGCCGTCCACGCGAGGTACCCGCCGAGGTCGTGCCCGACGAGGGCGGCGTCCGGCTCGCCGAGGGAGCGTACGACGCCGGTGATGTCGAGGGCCAGGTTGGCGGGGTTGTAGCCGCGCGGGGTGCGGTCGCTGCCGCCGACCCCGCGCAGGTCCATCGCGACGGCCCGGTACCCGGCGTCGGCGAGCGCGGTCAGCTGGTGCCGCCACGTCCACCAGAACTGCGGGAAGCCGTGCAGCAGCAGCACCAGCGGTCCGTCACCGAGCTCGGCGACGTGAAAGCGGGCGCCGTTGGCGGCCACGTCCCGGTGCGTCACCGCTTCCCCGCCGGGGAGGCCGAGCCGTACGGCTGTGGCGGCCGTGGGCGGAATGCTGGGGTCCGGCGTGGGCGCTGTCATGAGGACGAGCGTGCCACACCCACGGCCTTGTCACTGACGGGCCGCGGGTGCGGCTTGACGGTCCCGACCACTGCGGCGGTCTGCTTCACCGAGGCGATCGACTTCTCCGGCGGCTTGACCTTCTTGAACTTCCGTACGGCGATCAGCACGAGCACACCCGCGATCAGCAGGAAGGCGCTGCCGACGATCAGGAAGGACCAGGCGAGCCCGAGCCCCAGGTTGTGGATCCCGTAGGCCGCGGCGAAGGTCAGCACCGGCAGGGAGAAGACGGCGAGCACACCCGCCGCGATGAGCGAGGCGCTGCCGCTGCCCACGCGCCTGACGTCCTCGCGCAGCTCCGCCTTGGCCAGGGCGATCTCGTCGTGAACCAGGGCGGACATCTCGGCGGTGGCCGAGGCGACCAGCTGGCCGAGTGTGCGCTCGGCTCCCTGCGCCTCTTGGTCCACTGCGCTCATCGCTCTCTCCCTCTGTCGTCCGCCGCCGCCTGGCGGCTGTCGTGCGGCTGTCGTGCGTCTGTCCCCGCGTCGTCAGTCAGATCATGCCGGACGGTCGGGCTCGGTGGTGGACCCGGCCGGGCTTTGGAGCGCGGCGGCGGCCGCCTCGTCGGCCTTGCGGCGGTGCTCCGCGGCCCGCTCCTCGTAGATCCGGGCCATCCGCAGGTGGAACTCGGGATTGTCCTCCTCGTAGACGTCGGGGATGCCGTCGAGGTCGTCGTCGCGTTCCTCCGCCTGGATGAGGGCCCGGTACCTGCGGTCGCGGAGCTTGAGCATGACGCACGCGATCACGGCGGCGATGAAGGAGCCGAAGAGGACGGCGGCCTTGATCTCGTCGGTGAGGACGGCGTCGCCCGCGAAGGCGAGTTCGCCGATGAGCAGGGAGACGGTGAAGCCGATGCCGGCGAGGGAGGCCACGGCCAGGACGTCGGGCCAGGCGAGGTCCTCGTTCAGTTCGGCCCTGGTGAAGCGGGCCGCCAGCCAGGTGCCGCCGAAGATGCCCACCGTCTTGCCGACGACGAGGCCGAGCACCACACCGAGGGTCTCGGGGCGGGTGAAGACCTGTGCGATGGCCTCGTCGGAGAGGGAGACGCCCGCGGAGAGCAGGGCGAAGAGGGGCACGGCCAGGCCGGCCGAGATCGGGCGGACCAGGTGTTCGATGTGCTCGCCGGGGGAGGAGTCCTCGCCCTCGGCGCGGGTGCAGCGGAGCATCAGGCCCATGGCGACACCGGCGATGGTGGCGTGGACGCCGCTGTTGTACATCAGGCCCCAGATCACCAGGGCGAGCGGGACGTAGACGTACCAGCCGCGGACGCCCCGGCGGAGCATGAACCAGAAGAGGACCAGTCCCACGAGTGCGCCGCCGAGCGCCAGGAAGTCGATCTCGCTGGTGAAGAAGACGGCGATGATCAGGATGGCGAAGAGGTCGTCGACGACGGCGAGGGTCAGCAGGAAGGCGCGCAGCGCCGAGGGCAGCGAGGTGCCGATCACGGCGAGGACGGCCAGGGCGAAGGCGATGTCGGTGGCCGTCGGGACCGCCCAGCCGTCGAGCGAGCCGCCGCCGACGGTGTTGACCACCGCGTAGACGACGGCCGGCACGGCCATGCCGCAGAGGGCGGCGATCACCGGGAGCGCGGCCGCCTTGGGGTCGCGCAGATCGCCCGCGACGAGCTCACGCTTGAGTTCGATGCCGGCGACGAAGAAGAAGATCGCCAGGAGGCCGTCGGCGGCCCAGTGCTGGAGCGAGAGGTCCAGGCCGAGGGAGGCCGGGCCGATGTGGAAGCTGCGGACGGTGTCGTAGCTCGCCGAGAGGGCGGGGATGTTCGCCCACAGCAGGGCGGCGATCGCGGCCACGAGGAGCAGGACGCCACCGACCGTCTCGGTGCGCAGGGCGTCGGCGATGTAGCGGCTCTCGGGCAGCGAGAGGCGGCCGAGCAGCTTGCGGCGCGAACGGTCGGTGGGGCTGGGCGCGGCCACGAGGGAGACCTCCGGGGGGCGGTTGGACGGCATGGCGGAACGATTTGCCGACCAGACTTCCCGGCGCACCCTGTGGTCTTTCTTTACGCTTTCAAGACTTTACAGGGTGTGCGCAGGGGCGTATCCGGCGATCATCACTTTATGTGCGAAAGGGGCACCCGGCGCGCCGCGCCGGATGCCCCTCTCCCGTGTCGCCTTCCCAGTCCTCTGCTCAGTCCTCGCTGCCGGCGGACGGCAGCTTGGTCTGGATCAGGTCCATGACCGAGGAGTCGGCGAGCGTGGTCACGTCGCCGACGGCGCGGTTCTCCGCCACGTCGCGCAGCAGACGGCGCATGATCTTGCCGGAACGGGTCTTCGGCAGCTCCTGGACCGGCAGGATCCGCTTGGGCTTGGCGATCGGGCCGAGGGTGCCGCCCACGTGGTTGCGCAGGTCCGCGACGAGGTCCGCGCTCTCGGAGGCGCTGCCGCGCAGGATGACGAAGGCCACGATGGCCTGGCCGGTGGTCTCGTCGTTGGCGCCGACCACGGCGGCCTCGGCGACCGCGGGGTGCGAGACGAGGGCCGACTCCACCTCGGTGGTGGAGATGTTGTGGCCGGACACCAGCATCACGTCGTCCACGCGGCCGAGCAGCCAGATGTCGCCGTCGTCGTCCTTCTTGGCGCCGTCGCCCGCGAAGTACTTGCCCTCGAAGCGGGACCAGTAGGTGTCGATGAAGCGCTGGTCGTCGCCCCAGATGGTGCGCAGCATCGACGGCCACGGCTCGGTGAGGACCAGGTAGCCGCCTCCGCCGTTCGGGACCTCGTGCGCCTCGTCGTCCACGACGGTGGCGGAGATTCCGGGCAGGGCGCGCTGGGCGGAGCCCGGCTTGGTGTGCGTGACGCCCGGCAGTGGGGAGATCATCATCGCGCCGGTCTCGGTCTGCCACCAGGTGTCCACGATCGGGCAGCGGTCGCCGCCGATGTGCTTGCGGTACCAGACCCAGGCCTCGGGGTTGATCGGCTCGCCGACGGATCCCAGCACGCGCAGGCTCGACAGGTCGAACTTCGCGGGGATGTCGTCGCCCCACTTCATGAAGGTGCGGATGGCCGTGGGCGCCGTGTAGAGGATGGTGACGCCGTACTTCTGCACGACCTCCCAGAAGCGGCCCTGGTGCGGGGTGTCCGGGGTGCCCTCGTACATGACCTGTGTGGCGCCGTTGGCGAGCGGGCCGTAGACGATGTAGGAGTGCCCGGTCACCCAGCCGATGTCGGCGGTGCACCAGTAGACGTCGGACTCCGGCTTCAGGTCGAACACCGCGTGGTGGGTGTACGCGGCCTGCGTGAGGTAGCCGCCGGAGGTGTGCAGGATGCCCTTCGGCTTCCCCGTGGTCCCCGAGGTGTAGAGGATGAACAGCGGGTGCTCGGCGTCGAAGGCCTGCGGCGCGTGCTCGGCGGACTGGCGGCCGACCAGCTCGTGCCACCACACGTCGCGGCCCTCGGTGAAGGCCGTGTCCTGGCCCGTGCGGCGCACGACGAGCACGTGCTCCACCTGCGGACACTTGGCGACGGCCTCGTCGATCGCGGGCTTCAGGGCGCTGGGCTTGCCGCGCCGGTAGCCGCCGTCGGCGGTGATGACCAGCTTGGCGTCGGCGTCCTGGATGCGGGAGGCGACGGCGTCCGCGGAGAAACCGCCGAAGACCACGGAGTGGGCGGCGCCGATGCGCGCGCAGGCGAGCATCGCGACGACGGCCTCGGGGATCATCGGCAGGTAGACGGCCACGCGGTCGCCCGCCCGGACGCCCAGCTCGGTCAGGGCGTTGGCCGCCCGGGACACCTCGTCCTTGAGCTCGGCGTAGGTGATCGCCCGGCTGTCACCGGGCTCGCCCTCGAAGTGGAGGGCGACGCGCTCGCCGTTGCCCGCCTCGACGTGGCGGTCCACGCAGTTGTAGGCGACGTTCAGCCGGCCGTCCGCGAACCACTTCGCGAAGGGCGGGTTCGTCCAGTCGAGCGTCTCGGCCGGCTCGGTCTCCCAGGTCAGCCGCCGGGCCTGCTCGGCCCAGAAGCCCAGCCGGTCCGCGTCGGCCTGTGCGTACGCAGCCTCTTTCACATTGGCGGCGGCGGCCAGATCGGCAGGCGGTGCGAACCGCCGCTCCTCCTTGAGCAGATTGGCCAGGCTCTCATTGCTCACGACATCTCCCTTTCCCAGGGTGTCCGTTGTGTCCCCGGGCATAGCTCATCAGTCAGCGGCCCAGGTGACAAGGGGTAGCCGAGAATTGGTTTAGACCTATATCACGGCCTGGCCCGCGGAAGAACGGCGTGCGAACGGCCCCTCTCCGCCGCGGCGGGCGGTAAGGGGCCGAACATGGGCACGGATACGGGAGGGTATCGGTTCAGGCGTGCTGTCCCACGGTGTCGAAGACCCGGCAGTCGAAGAAGTCCTCGCCCTCGGAGAGCAGGTAGGCCTGGGCCTCGCCCACGTGGAAGTACATCCCGTGCAGCTCCAGCGTGCCCTCGGCGAGCCGCCTGGCCACCGACTCGTGGGCCTTCAGGTGCTCCAGCTGCTGCACCACGTTGGTCAGGCACAGCTGCTCCACGGCGTCCGCCGGGAGCCGGCCCGCGATCCTGGCCCAGGCGTGGTGGCGGCTGGCCATCCGCTCCAGACTGGGCAGCCCGTGCCGCAGCCACCGGCGCAGCGGGGTCACCGGGGCCGCGGGGGACGAAGTGAGCAGGGCCTGCATCGCGCCGCAGCCGGAGTGCCCGCAGACCGTGATGCTGTCCACCTCCAGCACGTCCACCGCGTACTCGATGGCGGCCGCCACGGAATCGTCCGTGGACTCGGCGCCGGGCAGCGGGACCAGGTTGCCGACATTGCGGACGGTGAACAGGTCACCGGGGCCGCTCGCCGTGATCATGCTGGTGACCAGGCGGGAGTCCGCGCAGGTGAGGAAGAGCTGCGAGGGCCGCTGGCCCTCCCGGGCCAGCCGGGCCAGTTCCTCCCGCACATGCGGGGCCGTGTCGCGCTGGAAGGCGGTGATGCCGCTGGCCAGCTGGCCCGCGCCACGCCGCCGGGCCGGCTCCCCGCCGGTGTCGCCCGTGGCCACGGTCCCGGACTCCGCGGCCGCGGCTGCCGCCGCCGACGCCGTGGTGGCCGTACGGGAGGTGGTGCTGCGGTGGTCGCAGTGGTTCTGCCAGGGCGTCCAGGGGCGGCAGCACTGGTGGGTGCCGCGCCGGTCCCGCCGCGACCGTTCGGCGTGGTGGCCTCCGTCGCCCGGGCGGCCCGAACGCGTGCCGGCCGGTGCCGGGTCCGCGGCGGTACCGGGCGTCCCGCCCTCCCCGTCCTGCCCGGCGGGTTCCCCGTCGGCGTCCGTGAAGCGTGCCGCCTGGCCCGAGCGGCCGGCGATCTCCACGGAACCCCCGTGCGCGAGGTGGGACTGCCGCCAGTCGTGGAGCGTCTCGTAGGCGGCGTGGTCCATGAACGAGCCGTCGAGCTCGATCACGGCGGGAGCGTCGTGCGGGATCTGGTTCAGCACGCGGCTCAGCCGCGGCACCGCGAGGAAGGTCAACTGACCGCGGGCCCGCACCCGGTGGACGCCGCTGTCCAGCCGCTCCAGGGTGATCCGGGTCCGGGCGAGCCGGTGCAGGGCCAGGGCGACGGCCACCGCGATGCCGATCGCCACGCCCTCCAGCACCCCGCCGAGGACCACGGCCACGATGGTGGTGCCGTAGACGAGGATCTCCCGGTGCCGCGTGATGTTGCGCATGTGGGTGATGCTGACCATCTGCACGCCCACGGCCATCACCAGGGCGGCCAGTGTGGCCAGCGGGATCAGGTCGAGGAGCGGGACCAGCAGGAACGCGGCGAGCAGCACCCACAGTCCGTGCATCATGGACGACTTCCGGCTGGCCGCACCGGACTTGACGTTCGCCACGCTGCGGACGGCCACGCCCGTGATGGGCAGTCCGCCCAGCGCGCCGGAGACGATGTTCGCCGCGCCCTGCCCGCGCAGCTCGCGGTCGAGGTCGGCCCGGGGCGGGCGGTTGTCGGTGCCCCGCTCGGAGGCGATCAGCTTGTCGGTCGCGACGGCCGAGAGCAGGGACTCCACGCTGCCGACGAGGGTGATGGTCAGTACGGCGGCGATGAGGCCCAGCACCGGCCCCTCGGGCATCTCCGGCAGGGCGTGGCTGCGCCAGGAGGGCAGGTCCACCCGGGGCAGGCTGAGCCCGGCCAGCGCGGCGACGGCGGTGGCGAGGGCCACGGAGGCGAGGGCCGCCGGGACCTTGCGCAGGGCGGTGCCCACCCGGCCGGGCAGCCGCGGCCAGCCCAGCAGGACCACGAGGGTCAGGGCGCTGACCCCCAGCGCCACGGGGTGCAGATTGGCCAACTGCGCGGGCAGACCCAGCACGTTGGCGACGGCGGAGCTCTGCGGCATGCCGCCGAGCACGATGTGCAGCTGGGCCAGCGCGATCGTCACGCCGATGCCCGCGAGCATGCCGTGCACGATCGCCGGGCTGACCATGAGCGCCGACCGGGCGGTGCGCAGCGCGGCCAGGCCGAGCTGGCAGATGCCGGCGAGCACGGTGATGGCGCACGTGGTGCGCCATCCGTAGCGCTGGATCAGCTCGGCCGTGACGACGGTGAGTCCGGCGGCCGGACCGCTCACCTGGAGCGGGGCGCCGCCGAGCCGCCCGGCGACGATTCCGCCGACGGCGGCGGCCACCAGGCCGGCCTGGAGGGGGGCTCCCGTGGCCAGGGCGATGCCGAGGGAGAGCGGGATGGCGATGAGGAAGACGGTGATGGAGGCGGAGAGGTCCGCGGGGAGGTCCTTGCGGATCTTCTCGGTCCTGCGGGTGGGGGAAGAGGTCGTCATGGGTTCCCGTCTCCTCTGGAGTGAGGGTCGAAGCGGCGGGATTCTCAACAGTCAGTAAACGAACGGTAATGGAGGGTAAAGCTGAACGGTAGACAATTCGGGCAAATGGTCTATGAATTAGCACTGGCGGGTGATTAAGCATTTTGTCCGGCTTGTCATACCTCCCTCTCGGCGGACCGCATGGGACGTTGCGGCGCGGAAGCACTGCGACGGAACTGCGAGGGAGAGGTGGGGCGGATGATCGCCGCCACGAAGAAGATCGCCGGCGGCCTGGTCGCCACTGCGCTGGTGCTGGGGGCGGCGGGCTGCAGCTCCTCGGAGACGGCCACGTCCCCGGCCGCCGGAGGCCCGAACGCGCGCAAGGGGGCCGTCGAGGCGCCCGGCAGCGTCAACCGGCCCATCGGCGACGGCTCGACCGCGTACACCGGCCCGCAGCCGAACGTACAGAAGCCGCAGAAGCTCAAGCCGGGCGAGAAGCCGCCGCAGTTCGTGGTGTTCTCCTGGGACGGCGCCGGCGAGGACAGCCAGAAGCTGTTCTCCCACTTCCGTGAGGTCGGCAAGCAGTACAACGCCCGCATGACGTACTTCCTCAGCGGCGTGTACATGCTCCCGGAGGAGAAGCGTTCCCTCTACACCGCTCCCCAGCACGGTCCCGGCCGGTCCGACATCGGCTTCGGAGACCTCAAGGGGATCAGGGACACCGCCGACCAGGTCCGTCTCGCCTGGCTGGAGGGCAACGAGATCGGCACCCACTTCAACGGGCACTTCTGCGGACCCGAGGGCGGCGTCGGCACCTGGTCCGTGGAGGAGTGGAAGAGCGAGATCGACCAGGCCAAGTCCTTCGTCAAGAGCTGGCGGACCAACGCTGGCCTGAAGGACGTCCAGGCGCTCCCCTTCGACTACGACAAGGAGCTCATCGGCGCCCGCACCCCCTGCCTCGAGGGCCAGAAGAACTTCATGCTGGCGGCCAAGGGGATGGGCTTCCGCTACGACTCCAGCGGGATCAGCAAGCAGATCTGGCCCAAGAAGACGGACGGCCTCTGGGACATCCCGCTGCAGCTGGTGCCCATGCCCGGACGTGCCTTCGACACGCTGAGCATGGACTACAACTACATGGTCAACCAGTCCGGGACGACCTCGCAGGGCGACCCCTCGCAGCACGCGTACTGGGGCGAGCAGATGCGCGACGGCCTCCGGCAGGCCTTCGACCGGGTCTACCAGGGCAACCGCGCTCCGCTGATCATCGGCAACCACTTCGAGTCGTGGAACGGCGGCACCTACATGCGCGCCGTCGAGGACTCCATCAAGACCATGTGCACCAAGCCCGAGGTCCGCTGCGTGCCCTTCCGGGAGCTGGTGGACTGGCTGGACGTCCAGGACCCGAAGGCCCTGGAGTGGATGCGCACCCTCGACGTCGGCGAGGCGCCGAAGGAGGGCTGGGCGAAGTTCCTGACCGCGGGGCCGCCGGCGCCGCCGACCGCCCCCGCGGGCGTCAAGCCGGCTGCGGGGCAGGCCGATGGGGCTGCTGACGAGGGCTGACCAGCGCCTCGTCGCCGCCGGTCCCCTCGGGGCCGGGAGCGTCCGCGTCGTCCGCCCCCTCGCGCAGGACGAAGCCGGGATCGACCTGCTCCGCCAGGTCGGTCCCGGTCTTGGCGTTGCCCCAGCTCGCGGCGTTCTTGAGGTGGAAGCGCACCATCTGCTCGGTGTACCGGTCCCAGTCGCGGTGGGCGTAGGAGTCGTCGGCGGCGTCCTGGAGGGTCTGGAGGGCGAACCGGTTGGTCGCCTCCAGTAGCTCGAAGGCCGCCGGACGGCCCTTCTCCATCGCCCGCACCCAGTCGGAGTGCCCGACGGTGACCAGGAGGTCCTCGCCCACCTCGTCCTGGAGGAACTCGATGTCCTCGGGCCCCTGCACCTTGTTGCCGACCACCTTCAGCGTGACCCCGAAGTCCCGCGCGTACTCCTTGTACTGGCGGTAGACGGACACGCCCTTGCGGGTCGGTTCGGCGACCAGGAAGGTCACGTCGAAGCGCGTGAACATCCCCGAGGCGAAGGAGTCGGAGCCCGCGGTCATGTCGACGACCACGTACTCCTCCGGGCCGTCGACGAGGTGGTTCAGGCACAGCTCGACGGCGCCGACCTTGGAGTGGTAGCAGGCCACGCCCAGGTCGGCCTCGGTGAACGGCCCGGTGGCCATGAGGCGTACGGGCTCCCCGTCGAGCAGGAGCGTGCGCGCGCAGGCCTCGTACACGGGGTTGTCCTCGGTGACCCGCAGGAGGCGCGATCCGCGGCCGGGCGGGGTGGTCTTGATCATCGAATCGGCCGAGGCGATGCGGGGGTTGGAGCCCCGCAGGTACTCCTTGATCAGGGGCAGGTGCGAGCCCAGTGCGGGCAGCGCGGCGGCCTCGTCCTCGCCGAGCCCCAGGGCCGCGCCGAGGTGCTGGTTGATGTCGGCGTCCACCGCGACGACGGGGGCCTCATTGGACGCGAGGTGGCGGATGAAGAGGGAGGACAGGGTCGTCTTGCCGCTGCCGCCCTTTCCCACGAAAGCGATCTTCATGTTCACCAAGCGTAGTGGGTCGATAGCTTGGAGTTGTCAAAGTGCGTGAAGAAGACCACTCCAAGGAGGGGTCGGAGACGGGGGTGCGCAGTGCGTAGGCTCCCTACTTATGAGTAGCGCTTCTGACCCGCTGGTCGCACTGGCCGGGCTGCCGGGTGTCGCCGAGTCCGTGGAGTCCGTACGCAAGGCCGTGGACCGGGTCTACGGGCACCGGGTGATGCGCCGCCGCAGCGGTGAGATCACCTCGGAGGCCGCCCTGCGCGGGGCCCGCGCCAGCGCGGCACTGTCCGGTGCGGACTGGGCGCTGGAGGAGGTCCGCCGGCGGACCGACTTCGGCTCGGAGCCGGAGGCGCTGACGGTCGGTGCGGCGCTCCGGCTCACCGCGGAGGCCGGTCAGCTGCTGAGCATCTGGCGCCAGTCGCCCCTGCGCGTCCTCGCCCGCCTGCACCTCGTGGCGGTCGGGTCGACGGCGGCCGGTGACGTGGTGGGCCGTCCGCGGCTGGCCGGCGAGCCGGTGGACGAGCCGCTGGTGGACGCGCCCCTGCCGGACGCGGACGAGGTCGCGGGACGGCTCGACGGGCTCTCCCGGCTGATCATCGCGGGCGGCTCCGCCCCGGCCCTGGTCACGGCCGCCGTGGTGCACGGCGAGCTGCTGGCCCTGCGGCCCTTCGCCTCGTACAACGGACTGGTCGCGCGGGCGGCCGAGCGCATCGTCCTGATCAACAGCGGCCTGGACCCGAAGGCGATCTGCCCGGCGGAGGTGGGCCACGCGGAAGCGGGGTCCGCGGCCTATCTGGAGGCCTTCGCGGGCTACGTCTCCGGCACCGCCGAGGGCATGTCCGCCTGGATCGCCCACTGCGGCCGCTCGGTCGAGCTCGGCGTGCGCGAGTCGACGGCGGTCTGCGAGGCCCTGCAGCGGGGCGCTGCCTGACCGGGCGAGGATCGGGGTGCGGCTGCCACCGGGCGGCGCCCCGACATGGGTTGCGGCGACACCGTCTTGCTGTGGTGTCGCCGCTGGCATTCACGCCCAGTTACCAAGCGTCCTCGAAATGTTGCCCATCAGGTCGGGTTCTTTGCCCGTCACCTGGTGCGGCTGGCCCGTAATCGACGGGTCGACGTCGCGTGGGTGCTCGGCGTTCATGCTTCGGTCCGTGGGCCTTACTGCGTTTTAAAGATGATCCTCTCGGATGTTCTTCGGTCTCGCGGGCCGTTGCTTTATTTGTACTCCGCTCCGCTGCCATGCGAAACCCCTGGCTCCACTTTTTACTTTCCGGGATGAGTGAGGCCGAACCGGACACCCTGAAATGAGCCAGGCCGGGACATTCAGGCGGATGAAGCCGTCAGTGCGTGGGCCCGGCGGCGGCTCGCGTACCAGACCAGTCCCGCCGTGGCCGCCGCGGCGCCCACCGCCGCGGCGGCGACCAGTGCGGGGCGGGCGGGCATCGACAGCCCGGGCAGCCGCTGCTTCAGCCGCACCGGACGGTTGAAGACAAGGACCGGCCACTCGCGCGCCACGGCCTCCCGGCGCAGCGCGCGGTCGGGGTTGACCGCGTGCGGGTGTCCGACCGCCTCGAGCATCGGGATGTCGGTCACCGAGTCGCTGTACGCGTAGCAGCGGCTCAGGTCGTAGCCCTCGGACTCGGCCAGCTCGCGGACCGCTTCCGCCTTGGTGGGACCGTACGCGTAGTACTCGATCTCGCCGGTGAAGCAGCCGTCCTCGCCCACGACCATGCGCGTGGCGACGACGCGGTCGGCGCCGAGCATGTCCCCGATCGGCTCGACCACCTCGGCTCCGGAGGTGGACACGATGACCACATCGCGGCCGGCCGTGTGGTGGGCCTCGATCAGGGACGCGGCCTCGTCGTAGATGATCGGGTCGATGAGGTCGTGCAGGGTCTCCGCGACGATCTCGCGCACCTGCTGGACGTTCCACCCCTTGCACAGGGCGGACAGGTACTCCCGCATCCGTTCCATCTGGTCGTGGTCGGCGCCGCCGGCCAGGAAGATGAACTGGGTGTACGCGGTGCGCAACACGGCTCGCCGGTTGATCAGGCCGCCTTGGTAGAAGGACTTGCTGAACGTCAAGGTGCTCGACTTCGCAATGACCGTCTTGTCCAGGTCGAAGAAGGCTGCGGTGCGAGGCGAGGAGTGCGGCAAGGGCTGATTTTCCACTCTCCGAGCATATGCGCCCACCATTCGGCGTAAGGTGTGGCGCGTGGGTTTGCTTGAGAAGGCTCTCGGGTACACCATGGAAGTCACGGATCGTTCGCGACCGTGCTAACCCGGTCTGGCTCCTCCCCCCCCGAGTCGGACCGTGGGGACGACCCCCGCTCTCCCCCCCGGCGGGGGTCGTCGCATGTCCGGACGCGGTTCGCGTCCCCGGATCGGTTGCAGCGCGACCATCTCTCGGCTCCTTCCTCTTGTGCGGCGCCCGTGCGGCGCAGGCCGCGGCGAGCTCGGTTCCGTCACTCAGCGTAGCGGTTTCGCCGCGCTCCGGAACTCACCTGTGAGGGTGACCGGGTTATTCACAATCGATGGGTTGTCCACAGTTATCGAGCAAGATCCACTTGTTTTTCCCGATCGCTGCACGGTGATTCCAGCCGCGAAGTCCGCGGTGCTGGATTTGCAGTGAGAAGGGGGCGGAGATCGTGGCTCGATCGAAGTCGTGCGAAACGCCGAAGGCCGCGGCGACCGGAAGGCCGGCCGGAACGGGTGCGGGCGCCGCGGGCCCGTCCGGAGCGCCGCCGGCCGGCGGGCGCCCGCTGATCGTCACCGAGGATCCCGTGCTGCTCGACGACCTGCTGCGGCTGTGCGCGGCGGCGGGCGACGAGCCGCACGTGCATCACGCGGTACCGGAGCCCGGCGGGGGCGGCGAGGAAGCGGAGGCAGGCCCCGGTGCCGCCGCCGCAGCCGGATTCGATGCATCAACTAGCCTTGCTCAAAGCGAAGTTGGCTGGGATTCGGCGCCGCTCGTCCTTGTCGGGGACGACGCCGCCGGACGGGTGCGCGGCGCACCGCGCCGCCGCCCCGGAGTCCTCCTCGTCGGCCGGGACCTGGACGACCCCCTCGTCTGGCAACGCGCGGTGGAGATCGGCGCCGAGGAGGTGTTGCGCCTGCCCGACGCCGAACACCGCCTGGTGGACCGCATCGCCGACGTCGTGGAAGGGGTCGGGCGGCCCGCCCTCGCCGTCGGCGTGATCGGCGGCAGCGGCGGCGCCGGGGCGTCGACCCTCGCCTGCGCGCTCGCCGTCCGGGCCGCCCGGGCCGGTGAGCGGACGATCCTCATCGACGGAGACCCGCTGGGCGGGGGCATGGACGTCCTGCTCGGCGGCGAGGGTGCCGAAGGCCTGCGCTGGCCCGACTTCGCGGCCTCCAGGGGCCGGGTCGGAGCCGGGGCCCTGGAGGAGGCGCTGCCCGAGCTGCACGCGCTGCGGGTGCTCAGCTGGGACCGGGGCGACCGGACTGTCGTGCCGCCCGCTGCGACCCGGTCGGTGCTGGCCGCGGCACGCCGCCGGGGCGGCGTCGTGGTGGTCGACCTTCCGCGCAGGGTGGACGAAGCCGTGGCCGAGGTGCTGGCGCAGCTCGACCTGGTGCTGATGGTGGTCCCGGGAGAGCTGCGTTCCGTGGCCGCCGCCGGCCGGGTCGCCGCCGGTGTGCGGATGGTGGCGCGGGACGTGCGCGTCGTCGTACGGGGCCGGTACCCGGGCGGTCTCGAACCGGACTCGGTGGCGGACCTGTTGGGCGCTCCGCTCGCCGGTGAGGTGCCGTTCGAGGTGGGGCTCCCCGGCCGGGTTGCCGAGGGGGAGGCGCCGGGTGCGCAGGGCCGCAGCCCGCTGGCCCGCTTCTGCGACGGCTTCTGGCAGCGGGCCCTCGGACCCGCCCAGGGGGTGCCGGCATGAGTGCGGTCCTGCTGGACGCGGTGCGGCGGCGTCTCGCCGAGAGCGGCGCGGAACCGACCCCGGCGCGGGTGGCGGCGGCCCTGCGCGCCCAGGGGCGGTTGCTGGGTGACGCGGAAGTGCTGGGCGTGGCTGCGGAGTTGCGCTCCGAACTGGTTGGCGCGGGACCGCTGGAGGCGTTGCTCTCCGATCCCGGGGTCACCGATGTGCTCGTGGCGGCGCCGGACCGGGTGTGGGTGGACCGTGGCGGCGGCCTGGAGCTGACAGGGGTGACCTTCGCCGACGCCGAGGCCGTGCGCAGGCTCGCGCAGCGCCTGGCCGCCGTCGCCGGGCGGCGCCTGGACGACGCGAGGCCCTGGGTGGACGCCCGCCTGCCCGACGGCACCCGGCTGCACGCCGTGCTGCCCCCGGTCGCGGTCGGCTCGGCCTGTCTCTCCCTGCGGGTGGTCCGTCCGCGGGCCTTCACGCTGGAGGAACTCGTCGCGGCGGGCACGCTCCCTCCCGGAGGGCACCGGCTGCTGCGCGACCTGGTCGAGGCCCGGCTGTCCTTCCTCGTCTCCGGCGGTACGGGAACCGGGAAGACGACCTTGCTCAGCGCCCTGCTGGGGCTGGTCGGACCGGGCGAGCGGATCGTCCTGGCCGAGGACTCGGCCGAGCTGCGGCCCGACCATCCGCACGTGGTGCGGCTGGAGACCCGCCCGGCCAACCAGGAGGGGGCGGGCCTGGTCACCCTGGCCGACCTCGTCCGGCAGGCCCTGCGGATGCGGCCCGACCGGCTGGTCGTCGGGGAGGTGCGGGGTGCGGAGGTGGCCGATCTGCTCGCGGCGCTGAACACCGGCCACGAGGGGGGATGTGGCACCGTCCACGCGAACGCCGCCGCCCATGTCCCGGCCCGGCTGGAGGCGCTGGGGACGGCCGCCGGGCTCGACCGGGGCGCTCTGCACAGCCAGTTGGCCGCGGCGCTGACCGTGGTGCTGCACCTGGTGCGGGACCGGGAGGGCAGGCGCCGGGTCGCCGAGGTGCATGTGCTGGAGCGCGACGCCGCCGGGCTGGTGGTCACCGTTCCGGCGCTGCGCTGGGCGGCCCGGGGCTTCGTACGGGAGCAGGGCTGGGACCGGCTGCGTCCGCTGCTGCGGGGTGCCCGGTGAACGGGGTGGCGGCGCTGCCGCTCCCGCTGTTCGCGGGGATGTTGTGCGCGGCCACCGCCGCATGGGGACTGTCCGGCGGCGACCGGGCCTCCCGGCGGGTACGCCTGGTGCTCGCCGGCGGCGGGCCGTTGGCCGTCCGCACCCCGTCCGGCAGGGAGCGGCTGGCGGCCGCCCTGCGGGTGCGGGCGGCACGGTGGCGGGAGTGGGCCTGCCCGGGCGCCGGGATCGCGCTCGCGCTGCTGGGCGGTTCGGTGCTCCCCCTGCTGGCGGGAGCGGCCGCGCTGCCTCTGGTGCGGCGCTGGCTGCGGGGGCGGGCCCGCGAGCGGGCCCGCACGGCCAGGGAGGCGGAGGTGGTGGCGCTGTGCGGCGCCGTGGTGGGGGAGTTGCGGGCCGGGGCCCAGCCCGGTCAGGCGCTCACGGCGGCGATGCGGCGGACGGTCGCCGGCCCGGGCGGGCCGGGAGCGGAGGCCGCGGGGATCCTGGCCGCCGCCGCGTTCGGCGGTGACGTGCCCGGGGCGCTGCGCCAGGCCGCCCGGGAGTCCGGAGCGGAGGGGCTGGCCGGGATGGCCGCCTGCTGGCGGGTGTCCGTGGGTGGCGGCGCGGGGCTCGCCGCGGGGCTGGACCGGCTGGAGGGCGCGCTGCGGGCCGACCGGGACCGGCGGGAGTCGCTGCGGGCCCAGCTTGCGGGCGCGCGGTCGACGGTGGTGGTGCTGGCCCTGCTGCCCCTCGTGGGGCTGCTCATCGGTACGGGTCTGGGCGCGGATCCGCTGCGGGTCCTGCTGCACACCCCGTTGGGCTGGGGCTGTCTGGTGGCGGGCCTGGTGCTGGAAGCGCTGGGGCTGCTGTGGTGCCGGCGGATCGTCGGGGCGGGGGAGCGGTGATGGGCGGCTCCGTCGTCCACAGGCTGGGGATCGTCGTGTGCCTCGCGGCGGCCGTGCTGTGGACGGTGCCGGCGCTGGCCTCGCGAGCCCGCGTACGGGCGGCCCGGCGCCGGACGGCCGCGGTGCTCGGGCGGGCGTCGCCCGGGCCGCGCCGGGCGGTGCTCGGCGCGAGGACGCGGGCTGTGTCGGTGCAGTGGGCGGGGCCCGCGGGGGCGGTGCTGGCGGGGTGGGTGTTGCTCGGCGGGGTGACCGGTGCGGCCGTCGGCTGTGCGGCCGCGTTCGGGGTGTGGAGGTGGCAGTCCCGGCCCCGGCCGCCGGCCGGTGTGGACGAGAAGGAGGCCGAGCGCCAACTGCCGTTCGCGGCGGACCTGCTGGCCGCGTGTCTGGCGGCCGGTGCCGGCCCCGTGGAGGCTGCGGAGGTGGTGGGCGAGTCGCTCGGCGGCCCCGTGGGGGAGCGGCTCGCGAGCGCGGCGGCGGAGCTGCGGCTCGGCGGCGACCCGGGCGCCGGGTGGGGGAGGCTCGCGGAGATACCGGGTGCCAGGGGGCTCGCCGCGTGCCTGGAACGGGCCGCGCGGACGGGCGCGCCCGCAGCGGAGCCGGTGTCCCGGCTCGCCTCGGGCCTTCGCGAGGACCGGGCCCGCCTGGCGGGTGCGCGGGCGCAGCGGGCGGCGGTGCTCGTCACCGCACCGGTGGGGCTGTGTTTCCTCCCGGCCTTTCTTTCGATCGGGGTCGCTCCGGTGGTGATCGGCATGGCCTCAGGACTTCTCTCCGGCACCTGAAGTCGCATTGACAACACATCAAGAACGCAAATTCACAGGAGGTTGCCATGAGGATCATCTGGTTTCGTGTGCGGGCGGCGCTGGTGGCCCGCGGGAGTGATGCGGGGATGTCCACCTCGGAATACGCCATGGGCACGATCGCGGCCTGCGCATTCGCGGCCGTCCTCTACAAGGTGGTGACGAGCGAAGTCGTCGCGACGGCCCTTCAGTCGACCATCGGGAAGGCTCTCGATGTGCCTTTCTGACGGTCGGTCCGCAGGCTCCCGCGCGAACGGAGACCGCGGATATGTGACGGCGGAGGCCGCCCTGGTCATTCCGGCCCTGGTGCTCTTCGCGGCGCTGCTGGTGTGGGCGCTCATGGCGGCCGCGGCGCAGATCCGGTGCGTGGACGCGGCCCGGGCGGGCGCGCGGGCCGCCGCCCGCTCGGAAGCGGTGGAGGTGGCGCGGGCAGCGGCTCGCGAGGCCGCACCACAGGGAGCCCGGGTCGAGCTGGAGCGGGAGGGCGACCTCTGGCGGGTCCGCGTGGAGGCGCCGGCACCGGGCCCCGCGGGACTGCCGGTACGGCTCGGTGCCCGGGCGGTGGCCCTCGCCGAGGACAGTGTGGGGCCGCCGCCATGAGCCGGGACCGGGGCTCCGCCACGGTCTGGGCGGCCCTGACGGCGACGGTGCTGGGCGCGGTGTTCGCCGGGGTGCTGCTGCTCGGACAGGCCGTCGTGACCCGGCACCGGGCGGCGGCCGCCGCCGACCTGGCGGCCCTCGCGGCGGCGGCGACCTGGGCGCACGGGCCCGAGACGGCCTGTGCCACGGCGCTGCGCGTGGCCCGGGCGCAGGGGGCCGAGCTCACCGGATGCAGGCTGGGCGGAGAGATCGCCGAGGTCGGTGCGCGGGTCGCGGCGGGTCCCTTCGCCCCCGCGGTAAGGGCCCGTGCGGGGCCGCCGCGCCCCCGGGAGGATCCCCGCCCGTCCGGACCGGCACCCGGGGAGGGCGGGGCCGCCCGGGGCCCGCACGCGGCGTCTGGCGGACACGGGGCCGTGGCACCGCAGGCCGGCCCCCTGAGGGCCGGGGACGCCCGCGCGGCGGCCAGGGCGGCGTCCCGGAGCCGGTCAGGGCTGCGGCGGGGCCTCGGACAGCAGACGGGTGAGCAGGCGGACGGCGCCGCGCTTGTGCAGGGGGTCGTTGCCGTTGCCGCACTTGGGGGACTGGATGCAGGACGGGCAGCCGGCGTCGCACTCGCAGGCGGCGATGGCGTCGCGGGTGGCCGCCAGCCAGGCGCGGGCCGTGTGGAAGGCGCGCTCCGCGAAGCCGGCGCCGCCCGGGTGGCCGTCGTAGACGAAGACCGTGGGGAGGAGGGTGTCGGGATGCAGCGGCACGGAGACGCCGCCGATGTCCCAGCGGTCGCACGTGGCGAACAGCGGCAGCATGCCGATGGAGGCGTGCTCGGCGGCGTGCAGGGCGCCGCCGAGGATCTCCGGGGTGATCCGGGCCTCGTCGAGCTGGTCCTCGGTCACCGTCCACCACACGGCCCTGGTGCGCAGGGTGCGGGGCGGCAGGTCCAGCTTCGCCTCGCCCAGCACCTCGCCCGTGATCAGCTTGCGGCGCAGGTAGGAGACGACCTGGTTGGTGACCTCGACGGAGCCGAAGCAGAGCCGGGCCGAGCCCCACGGGATCTCGGTCTCGGTCTCCAGGACGGAGATGGAGGTGGTGTCCCGGGCGGTGGTGGAGAAGGGCGGGTCCGCGGCCTCGACCAGGGCCGCCGAGCCCTCCAGGTCCAGGTGGCGGACCAGGTAGGTGCGGCCCTGGTGGAGGTGGACGGCACCCTCGTGGACGGCGGTGTGGGCGGCCGACTCGTCGACCGTGCCCAGCAGCCGGCCGGTGGAGGCCTCCACGATCTGCACCGGCCGCCCGCCGCCGCCCCGGATGTCGGCCAGGTCCGAGGCCCGTTCCCGGCGGGTCCAGTGCCAGCCCGCCGCCCGGCGGCGCAGCAGCCGGGCCGCTTCCAGCTGGGGCAGGAGCTCTCCGGTCGCGGGCCCGAAGAGCTCCAGGTCCGCCTCGGTCAGCGGGAGCTCCTCGGCCGCCGCGCACAGGTGGGGGGCGAGGACGTACGGGTTGTCGGGGTCCAGGACGGTGGCTTCCACCGGCTGGCGGAACAGGGCCTCGGGATGGTGGACGAGATACGTGTCCAGCGGATCGTCGCGGGCGACCAGCACGGCGAGGGCGCCCTGCCCGGAGCGCCCGGCCCGGCCCGCCTGCTGCCACAGGGACGCCCGGGTGCCCGGATAGCCGGTGATCAGCACGGCGTCCAGGCCCGAGACGTCCACGCCCAGCTCCAGGGCGGTGGTGGCGGCCAGCCCCAGCAGCTCGCCCGAGTGCAGGGCCCGTTCCAGGGCGCGGCGCTCCTCGGGGAGATAGCCGCCCCGGTAGGCCGCGACCCGCCGGGGCAGGGAGCGGTCCACCTCGGCGAGCCGCTCCTGGGTGATCACGGAGATCAGCTCGGCGCCGCGCCGGGAGCGCACGAAGGCCACCGTACGGACCCCCTGGACGACCAGGTCGGTCAGCAGGTCGGCGGTCTCGGCCGTGGCCGTCCGGCGCACGGGGGCGCCCCGCTCGCCCCGCAGTTCGGTGAGCAGGGGCGGCTCCCACAGCGCGAACACCACCTCGCCGCGCGGGGAGGCGTCGTCGGTGATCTCCGTCACCCGTACGCCCGTCAGCCGGGACGCGGCGGCCGCCGGATCGCTCGCGGTGGCGGAGGCCAGCAGGAAGACCGGCTGCGCGCCGTAGCGGGCGCACAGCCGCCGCAGCCGGCGCAGTACCTGGGCCACGTGCGAGCCGAAGACGCCGCGGTAGGTGTGGCACTCGTCGACGACGACGTAGCGCAGCGCCCGCAGGAAGGAGGACCAGCGCGGGTGGGCGGGCAGGATCCCGCGGTGGAGCATGTCGGGGTTGGTCAGGACGTAGTTCGCGTACTGGCGCACCCATTCGCGCTCCTCGACGGGGGTGTCCCCGTCGTAGACGGCGGCGCGCACGGCGTTGCCCAGCGGGGCGGCCAGGTCCCGTACGGAGCGCCGCTGGTCGGCGGCCAGCGCCTTGGTGGGAGCCATGTACAGGGCGGTCGCGCCCCTGCCGTTGGGTGCCCGGGAGCCGTCGGCGAGGGCCGAGAGGACGGGTGCCAGGTAGGCCAGGGACTTGCCCGAGGCGGTGCCGGTGGCGACGACCACGGACTCGCCGTCCAGGGCGTGCTCGGCGGCCGCGGCCTGGTGTTCCCACGGATGGTCGATCCCGGCGTCCCGGATCGCGGCTACTACATCCGCTCGGATGCGATCGGGCCAGACTGCATGACGACCCGCCCGAGGGGGCAAGTGCTCCGTATGGGTGATGCGCGCAGACCGGAAAGGCCCCCGTGACAGGCGGTCCAGGACCGTTCCGGGGGTGGGTCGTGGGTCCGCGGGTGCCGTGGGCCGACCGGGACCTTGAGTGTTGGCCATCGGAACCGAGTGTGTCACCGGCGTGCGGGACAATGGTCCGAAGGCGTCGTGCGCGCCTGCCGGTAAGTGATTGAATGCCATCGCGGCAGCCAATCCCTCACCTACCTTCGGGTGGGGAGGCCCCTGGGGGGCGCCGCTCGATAGCAAGGTGCTGGAGGATCCGTGGACCTGTCCCTGTCGACTCGCACTGTCGGCGACCGTACGGTCGTGGAGGTCGGTGGCGAGATTGATGTGTATACCGCGCCCAAGCTGCGCGAGCAGTTGGTCGAGTTGGTGAACGACGGCAGCTACCACCTGGTCGTCGACATGGAGCGAGTGGACTTTCTCGACTCCACCGGACTCGGTGTGCTGGTGGGAGGTCTCAAGCGCGTCCGCGCGCACGAGGGATCGCTCCGCCTGGTCTGCAACCAGGAGCGCATTCTGAAGATCTTCCGCATCACCGGTCTGACCAAGGTCTTCCCGATCCACACCACGGTGGAAGACGCCGTCAACGCCACCGACTGACGGCTCCTGGCATGGCTCCCGGCAGCCTCCGGCGGGCGGGAGCAGGCGAGGACAGCAGGGGTACCCGGGCCGTCGAGGCCCGGGCCCCTGGCAAGGCACGCCCGTAGTCCGAGGGGGACGCGCATGGCCACCGTTGAACTGCGCTTCAGCGCCCAGCCCGAACACGTCCGGACGGCCCGCCTGGTCGCGGCCGCGGTGGCGCGACGGGCCGGTGTGGAGGAGGCTGTCCTCGACGAGGTCCGCCTCGCCGTGGGCGAAGCCTGTTCGCGTGCCGTCGGGCTCCACCGCGGCATCGGGCTGACCGCGCCCGTCCGGGTGGTGCTGACCGAGGAGGACAAGACGTTCTCCATCGAGGTCGGCGACGAGGTGCCCGTGGCGGGCACCGCCGCGGGCGACGCCGCGGCCGGCGGTGGCGCGGCCGCGGACTCCGACGTGGACACCGAGGACGAGATGGGCCTGGCCGTGATCAGCGGGCTCGTCGACGACCTCGAGGTGACCAGTGGTGAATCGGGCGGGACCATCCGGATGAGCTGGCCCGTGTCCGGCTCCTCCGATCTCCCTTAGGGATCACCGAGGAAGATTCCCTCGTATCTTCCGATCTTTATCAAGGCCCTGCTGAGCAGGGCCTTTTTCGTTTCCCCGGAGCAATGACCGGGCGTCAATGCCTTTGCCCCATTACCACTTTCGAGGGTAATGGAGTGACGCGATCTATTGCTGGGGAGCAAGAGCACGCCAATTGCGTTTCATGCGCACTGTTTTGATCGGGGTGCGCTCCCTACAATCCGTCCACATCTTGAGCTCATCACGTCAAGGAGGACGAATGACGGGGCTCTTCACCCCTATGGCGCCGGGTCGCTCTGCCGATCTGGCATCCGCAGTACTCACCGATGACAATCGGCTCATCGTGATGGTCATCGCGGCCGTGGCAATCGCCGCACTCGTCGTCGCGCAGATCCTGGTCCGCCAGGTCCTCGCCGCCGACGAGGGCACCGACGGCATGAAGAAGATCGCCGCGGCCGTCCAGGAAGGCGCCAACGCCTACCTCGGCCGTCAGCTGCGCACGCTCGGCATCTTCGCCGTCGTGGTGTTCTTCCTGCTCTTCCTGCTCCCGGCCGACGACTGGTCGCAGCGGGCGGGCCGCTCCGCCTTCTTCCTCGTCGGCGCGCTCTTCTCGGCCGCCACCGGCTACATCGGCATGCGTCTCGCGGTCCGCGCCAACGTCCGCGTCGCCGCCGCCGCGCGCGAGGCCACCCCGGCCGAGGGGGAGCCCGCCAAGGACCTGACCGAGGTCGCCCACAAGGCGATGCGGATCGCCTTCCGCACGGGCGGCGTCGTCGGCATGTTCACCGTCGGCCTCGGCCTGCTCGGCGCCTCCTGCGTCGTGCTGGTCTACGCCGCCGACGCGCCCAAGGTCCTGGAGGGCTTCGGCCTCGGCGCCGCCCTGATCGCGATGTTCATGCGCGTGGGCGGCGGAATCTTCACCAAGGCCGCCGACGTCGGCGCCGACCTGGTCGGCAAGGTCGAACAGGGCATTCCGGAGGACGACCCGCGCAATGCCGCGACCATCGCCGACAACGTGGGCGACAACGTCGGAGACTGCGCCGGAATGGCGGCCGACCTCTTCGAGTCCTACGCCGTCACCCTGGTGGCCGCACTCATCCTCGGCAAGGCCGCCTTCGGCGACCTCGGCCTCGCCTTCCCGCTGATCGTCCCCGCGATCGGCGTGGTCACCGCGATGATCGGCATCTTCGCCGTGTCCCCGCGGCGCAGCGACCGCAGCGGGATGACCGCCATCAACCGCGGCTTCTTCATCTCCGCGGTGATCTCCCTGGTGCTGGTCGGCATCGCCGTCTACGCCTACCTCCCGGCCACCTACAAGGAGCTCGTCGGCGTCGAGAACCCGGCGATCAGCAACCACTCCGGCGACCCGCGCGTCCTGGCCGTCGTCGCCGTGGCCATCGGCATCGTGCTGGCGGCCCTGATCCAGCAGCTGACCGGCTACTTCACCGAGACCAACCGCCGCCCCGTCCGGGACATCGGCAAGTCCTCCCTGACCGGCGCCGCCACCGTCGTCCTCGCCGGCATCTCCATCGGCCTGGAGTCCGCTGTCTACACGGCGCTTCTCATCGGCCTCGGCGTGTACGGGGCGTTCCTCCTCGGCGGTACGTCGATCATGCTGGCCCTGTTCGCGGTGGCACTGGCCGGCACCGGCCTGCTCACCACGGTCGGCGTCATCGTGGCCATGGACACCTTCGGTCCCGTCTCCGACAACGCCCAGGGCATCGCCGAGATGTCCGGCGACGTCGAGGGCGCGGGCGCGCAGGTCCTGACCGACCTGGACGCCGTCGGCAACACCACCAAGGCCATCACCAAGGGCATCGCCATCGCCACGGCCGTGCTCGCCGCGGCCGCGCTGTTCGGCTCGTACAGCGACGCGATCGCCACCGCGGTCAAGGAGGTCGGCGCCAAGGCCGGGGAGATGAACCTCAGCCTGGACATCGCGCAGCCGAACAACCTGGTCGGGCTGATCCTCGGCGCGGCCGTGGTGTTCCTGTTCTCCGGCCTCGCGATCAACGCGGTGTCCCGTTCGGCGGGCGCCGTGGTCTACGAGGTGCGCCGGCAGTTCCGGGAGCACCCCGGGATCATGGACTACACGGAGAAGCCCGAGTACGGGCGCGTCGTCGACATCTGCACCAAGGACGCGCTGCGCGAGCTCGCCACGCCCGGCCTGCTCGCGGTGCTGACGCCGATCGCCGTGGGCTTCACCCTCGGCGTGGGCGCGCTCGGCTCCTTCCTGGCCGGAGCCATCGGCACCGGCACGCTGATGGCGGTGTTCCTCGCCAACTCCGGTGGCGCGTGGGACAACGCGAAGAAGCTGGTGGAGGACGGTCACCACGGCGGCAAGGGCAGCGAGGCCCACGAGGCGGTCGTGATCGGGGACACGGTCGGCGACCCCTTCAAGGACACCGCCGGTCCCGCGATCAACCCGCTGCTCAAGGTCATGAACCTGGTGGCGCTGCTGATCGCCCCGGCCGTCGTGCAGTTCAGCTACGGCCCGGACAGCAGCGCGACGGTGCGCGCGATCGTCGCCGTCCTCGCGATCGGTGTGATCATCGGCGCGGTGTACATCTCCAAGCGTCGCGGCATCGCCGTCGGCGACGACACCGACGGCGGAGCCGCCGAGCGGGTGGCGGGACCGGCCGATCCCGCGACGGTCACCTGACCGAGGTCCCGCGGGGCAGGGCGGGCGGGCCGGGCAGGGTCGGCGGTGCGCCCGAACGGCGGACGGGCGGCGCGGACTGACGCGCCGTCCGTCCGCCTTTGCGCATGCCCCCGGGGGAGCCGTGTATCTTCCGGGCCGAGAGCCTTCGAAGGGACCAATCCGGTGAACAAGAAGCTTGCGGCCGCGTTGTCGGGCGGTGCGGTGCTGATGCTCGTCCTGTCCGGCTGCGGCGGGGACGACGGCCAGGAGAAGGCGAACGCCTGGGCCAAGAAGGTCTGCGACCAGTGGCAGCCCGAACTGAAGAAGATCGAGGCGGCCAACGCCGACATCAAGCGGGTGGCGACGGAGAGCGTCAAGTCCGACGAGGTCAAGCAGACGGACGCGGCGGCCTTCGCCACGATGTCCGAGTCCTACAAGACGATGGGTTCGGCCCTCCAGCAGGCGGGCGTCCCGCCGGTCAAGGACGGGGCCGCGACCCAGGCGGCGGCGGTCAAGGGCTTCGAGGAGACCTCGAAGGGCTACGCCGACCTGAAGGCGAAGATGGACGCCCTCGACCCCGCGGACAAGACCAAGTTCGCCGACGGCCTGAAGGAGGTCGCCGGCGGCCTGCAGACGGCGACGAAGGGCGGTCAGGACGCGCTGACGACGCTCAACTCGGGCGGCCTGGACAAGGCCATCAACAGCCAGAAGGGTTGCCAGATCGCCGCGCCCACGGCTTCGGCCCAGTGACGCCGAACGCCGGGCGCCACAGGCCGTAGGCCGTACGCCGACCGGGCGGCCGGGCTCCCGCGAGGGGGCCGGGGCCGCCCTTCGGCGCATCCGGGCCCGGGGTTGAGCGGCAGGACGGGCCCCAGCGGACACAATGGACCGGTGAGTACCACCAGCCTCCCCACGCCCGCACACGCCGCCGAACTCCGCAGCGCCCTGCTCGCCGCCGGTTTCACCGCCGACGGCCTGCTCGACCTGCTCGGCGCCCCCGCCTACGCCGCCCTGGCCCGCAGTGAGACGGTGCCCGCCCTGCGCGCCACCCGCGCGGGCGGTGACGGCCCGCTCGCGAGCCTGGTCCGGCTGTTCCTGCTCCAGCAGCCCGTGCCGTACGCGCACGCCGAGCGGGCGCTGCCCGTCGAGGCGGCCCTCGCCGACGGCTGGCTTCGGCGCGACGGCGACGAGCTGCGCGCCACCGTGGACGTCCGCCCGTACGGCGGCCCGGACGGCGAGGACTGGTTCATCGTCTCCGACCTCGGCTGCGCCGTCGGCGGGGCCGGCGGGATCGGCAGCCGGGAGGAAGGGGTGGTCCTCGGTGTCGGGGGCGCCTCCACCACCCTGGCCGGGATCACCGTCCGCACCCCGGTCGGCTCCGCCCTCGACGTCGGCACCGGATCCGGCATCCAGGCGCTGCACGCCGCCCAGCACGCGACGCGGGTCACCGCGACCGACGTCAACCCCAGGGCGCTGGAGTTCACCCGTCTGACGCTTGCGCTCTCCGGGGCCCAGCAGGCCGAGCTGCTCACCGGCTCCCTCTTCGAGCCGGTCGGCGCGGCGACGTACGACCTGATCGTGTCGAACCCGCCCTTCGTGATCTCCCCCGGCGCCCGGCTGACGTACCGGGACGGCGGCATGGGCGGCGACGACCTGTGCCGGACGCTGGTGCAGCAGGCCGGGGACCGGCTGAACCCCGGCGGGTACGCGCAGTTCCTGGGCAACTGGCAGCACGTGGAGGGCGAGGACTGGCGCGACCGCCTCCGCTCCTGGGTGCCCCGCGGCTGCGACGCCTGGATCGTCCAGCGCGACGTGCAGGACGTCACCCAGTACGCGGAGCTGTGGCTGCGCGACGCGGGGGACCACCGCACCGACCCCGCCGAGTACGCCCGCCGGTACGAGGAGTGGCTCGACGAGTTCGAGGCGCGGGGGACCAAGTCCGTCGGCTTCGGGTGGATCACCCTGCGCAGGACGGACGCCGCCGAGCCGTCGATCGTGATCGAGGAGTGGCCGCACACGGTGGAACAGCCGCTCGGCGACGCGGTCCTGGCCCACTTCGCCCGCCAGGACTACCTGCGCGAACACGACGACGCCGCGCTGCTGGAGGCGCACTTCGTCCTCGCGGCGGAAGTGGTCCAGGAGCAGGTCGGCGCGCCCGGCGCGGAGGACCCGGAGCACGTCGTGCTCCGCCAGAACCGCGGGATGATGCGCGCCACCAAGGTCGACACGGTCGGCGCCGGCTTCGCCGGGGTGTGTGACGGCTCACTCAGCGCGGGCCGGATCCTCGACGCGATCGCCCAGCTGATGCAGGAGGACGCCGTCGTGCTGCGCGACCGTACGCCGGAGGCCATCCGCATGCTCGTGGAGCAGGGCTTCCTGGAGCCCGTGGCCCGGCCGGCGCAGTAGGCCGGCGCCAGGATGTAACCCGTGGTTCGCCCGCCGTATCCCGGGGTCCGGCAGTCTTCTGCGCAGCGGGGATCCGGGGGGAGCCCGCGAGCGGCCCGGGGGTCGGGTGAGCGGCACGGGAAGGGTCCGGCGATCTTCGCGGCGGCCGTGTTCCTGCTGCTCGGGGCCGCTCCGCACGCCTGGACGGGAGCGCGCGCCGGCCACCGCGCGCCGGTGGCACAGGGCGCGCGCCCCGTCGAGGCCACACGTGCGCTCCGTCCTGGGGCGGGTCCGGCCCGGGACCGCCGGGTGCGGCGCCCCGCACGGCCGCGTGCCGCGCCCGGGCGAGCCGTCGGACGGCCGGTCGGCCCGGCGGTGAAAACACGACGTGGGACGGGGTGCGGGGGCGGGGCCAGACGGCCCCCGCACCACTCGGCCCGGTGACCGGGAAGGGTCCGGCGCGGCATCCGGGCGGCAGAAACGGCACTTGTCGGGTTACCGTTCGAGTGGCCGTTGCGGGCTTGTGCCGTTTGACACGGGGGCGGGTTGTACCGTCACACTCCGCAGCGTCGCCACGTACTGCGACCGAGTGCCGACCGGAGAGAAGAGCCAAGTTGTCCCCGACTAGCGAGACCGCAAAGGGCGGCCGCCGACTCGTCATCGTCGAGTCCCCTGCCAAGGCGAAGACGATCAAGGGCTACCTCGGCCCGGGATACGTCGTCGAGGCGAGCGTCGGGCACATCCGCGACCTCCCGAACGGCGCGGCCGAGGTTCCCGACAAGTACACCGGCGAGGTCCGCCGCCTCGGCGTGGACGTCGAGCACGACTTCCAGCCGATCTACGTCGTCAACGCCGACAAGAAGGCCCAGGTCCGCAAGCTCAAGGAGCTGCTGGCCGAGTCCGACGAACTCTTCCTCGCCACCGATGAGGACCGCGAGGGCGAAGCCATCGCGTGGCACCTGCAGGAAGTCCTCAAGCCCAAGGTCCCCGTCCACCGGATGGTCTTCCACGAGATCACCAAGGACGCGATCCGCGACGCCGTCGCCAACCCGCGCGAGCTGAACCAGCGCATGGTCGACGCCCAGGAGACCCGCCGCATCCTCGACCGCCTCTACGGCTACGAGGTCTCGCCGGTCCTGTGGAAGAAGGTCATGCCGCGCCTGTCGGCCGGCCGCGTCCAGTCGGTGGCCACCCGCCTCGTCGTCGAGCGGGAGCGCGAGCGCATCGCCTTCCGCTCCGCCGAGTACTGGGACCTGACCGGCACCTTCTCCACCGGCCGCGCCGGGGACCCGTCCGACCCGTCCTCGCTGGTCGCCCGCCTGAACACGGTGGACGGCAAGCGCGTCGCGCAGGGCCGCGACTTCGGTGCGAACGGGCAGCTCAAGAGCGAGGTGCTGCACCTCGACGAGGCGAACGCCAGGGCCCTGGCCGCCGCGCTCGCGGACACGGCCTTCGCCGTCCGGTCGGTCGAGTCCAAGCCGTACCGCCGCTCCCCGTACGCGCCCTTCCGTACGACGACGCTCCAGCAGGAGGCCTCGCGCAAGCTCGGCTTCGGTGCGAAGGCGACCATGCAGGTGGCGCAGAAGCTGTACGAGAACGGCTTCATCACCTACATGCGTACGGACTCCACCACGCTGTCCGACACCGCCGTCACGGCCGCCCGCGCCCAGGTCACCCAGCTGTACGGGGCCGACTACCTGCCGGAGAAGCCGCGCGTCTACGCGGGCAAGGTCAAGAACGCGCAGGAGGCGCACGAGGCGATCCGCCCCTCGGGTGATCGTTTCCGCACCCCGGCGGAGACCGGTCTGACCGGCGACCAGTTCCGTCTCTACGAGCTGATCTGGAAGCGGACCGTCGCCTCCCAGATGAAGGACGCGACCGGCAACAGCGTCACCGTGAAGATCGGCGGCCGCGCCGCGGACGGACGCGACGCCGAGTTCAGCGCCTCCGGCAAGACGATCACCTTCCACGGCTTCATGAAGGCGTACGTCGAGGGCGCGGACGACCCGAACGCCGAGCTCGACGACCGCGAGCGGCGCCTGCCGCAGGTCGCCGAGGGCGACGCCCTCGCCGCCGAGGAGATCACGGCGGACGGGCACGCGACCAAGCCGCCGGCCCGGTACACCGAGGCCTCGCTGGTCAAGGAGCTCGAAGAGCGCGAGATCGGCCGCCCGTCGACGTACGCGTCGATCATCGGCACGATCCTCGACCGCGGCTACGTCTTCAAGAAGGGCACGGCGCTCGTCCCCTCCTTCCTGTCGTTCGCCGTGGTGAACCTCCTGGAGAAGCACTTCGGGCGGCTCGTCGACTACGACTTCACCGCGAAGATGGAGGACGACCTCGACCGCATCGCGCGCGGCGAGGCCCAGTCCGTGCCGTGGCTGAAGCGCTTCTACTTCGGCTCCGAGGACGCCACCGAGGTCGTGCCGGCCGACGGCGACCACCTCGGCGGCCTGAAGGAGCTGGTCACGGACCTCGGCGCGATCGACGCCCGGGAGATCTCCTCCTTCCCGGTCGGCGACGGCATCGTGCTGCGCGTCGGCCGCTACGGGCCGTACGTCGAACGGGGCGAGAAGGACTCCGAGGGCCACCAGCGCGCCGACATCCCCGACGACATGGCGCCGGACGAGCTGACGGTCGCCTACGCGGAGGAGCTCTTCGCGAAGCCGAGCGGCGAGTTCCAGCTCGGCAAGGACCCCGTCAGTGGCAACGAGATCGTCGCCAAGGACGGCCGCTACGGGCCGTACGTGACGGAGATCCTGCCCGAGGGCACGCCGAAGACCGGCAAGAACGCGGTCAAGGCGCGCACCGCCTCGCTGTTCAAGACGATGAGCCTGGACACGGTCACCCTCGACGAGGCCCTGAAGCTGATGTCGCTGCCGCGCGTCGTCGGCGCGGACGCCGAGGGCGTGGAGATCACCGCCCAGAACGGTCGCTACGGCCCGTACCTGAAGAAGGGCACGGACTCGCGGTCCCTGGAGACCGAGGACCAGCTCTTCTCGATCACGCTGGACGAGGCGCTCGCGATCTACGCGCAGCCCAAGCAGCGGGGCCGGGCCGCGGCCAAGCCGCCGCTGAAGGAGCTGGGCACCGACCCGGTCAGCGAGAAGCCGGTGGTGGTCAAGGACGGCCGCTTCGGCCCGTACGTGACGGACGGCGAGACGAACGCGACGCTGCGGCGGGACGACGACGTCGAGACGATCACGCCGGAGCGGGGCTACGAGCTGCTCGCCGAGAAGCGGGCCAAGGGCCCGGCCAAGAAGACGGCCAAGAAGGCCGTCAAGAAGGCACCGGCGAAGAAGGCCACGGCCGCGAAGAAGACCACGACGGCGAAGAAGACCACCGCTGCGAAGAAGACGACGGCCGCCAAGACGACGGCCGCGAAGAAGACGACGACGGCCAAGAAGACGGTCGCGAAGAAGGCGGCGGCCGCTCCGGCGGACGAGTAACACCCGCTTGCGTGAGCCCCGTGCCGGACCGGCGCGGGGCTCACGTGCGTCCGGGCTCGTGCCCGGCACGGGTTTTCGCGCGGCGGGGCTCGCGCGGGACCGGGGGCGGGGTCGGCGGACAAGTGGGTCCCGGGTCACACCCGGGCTCGTCCACAGGCCTCCGCGCCCGTCAGGCGCAACGGATAGGCTGGGCGGATGACGCGAGCCGAGCAGCCGGCGGTCGTGACCGCCCCGGCGAACCCCACCTACGACGAAGCCCTAGCCGCGGATTCCCGCGAGCGAGCGGTGCGCGCGCTGCTGCGCACCCCCAGGCTGCGGCGGCTGTGGAGCGCCCAGTTGGTGAGCGGCATCGGTGACGCCCTCGCGCTGCTGGTGCTGGTGCTGCTGGCCCTTCAGGCCGCCGTGTCCGAAGGGGCCTTCGGCGGCGGGTACCGCGGCGCGGCCGTCGCCGTCGCCGTCGTCTTCGGCGTCCGGATCCTCGCCACCCTCCTCTTCGGCGCCGTCCTCCTCGGGCCGCTCGCCGGGCTCGTCGGCGCCGGCGGCAAGCTGGACCGCCGCTGGACCATGGTCGGCGCGGACGGCATCCGCATGGCGCTCTTCGTCGTCGCGCCGCTGTGGCTGGACTGGATCCCGGCCCATGCGCTCACCGCCCTGCTGGCCACCGTCTTCGTCGCCGGCGCCGCCGAGCGGCTGTGGACGCTGGCCAAGGAGAGCGCGGCGCCCACCCTGCTGCCCGCGCCGCCGCCGGAGGGGGCGACCGTACGGCCCCTGCCGGACCACATGGACGCCCTGCGGCGGCTGACCCTGCGCACCTCCTTCGCCGCGCTCCCCGCGGCCGCCACCGCGCTGCTCGCCGCGACCCTGGTCGGCAAGGCCCTCGGCCTTGGCGTGGACTGGTTCGCTGCGAACCAGGCCGCCCTCGGCTCGTACGTGGCCGCCGGCCTCTTCGCCGCCTCGGTCTCCCTGCTGCTGCCGCTGGTGCTGCCCACCGGGACGACCCCGCGCCCCCGCTCCCCGCTGGAGGGGCTGCGCACCCCCAAGACCGGTGACCGCCCGGACAAGGGCCGTACGGGTGCCATTCCGGTGCTGGTCCTGAGCTGCGCCGCGGTCGCCGGAGCGGTGGCCTGCGCCGTCGCCGTGTCCGTCCTGCACGCCTTCGACCTCGGCGGCGGCCCGGCGTCCTTCGCGCTGCTCGTTCTCGCGCTCGTCGGCGGCACCGCCGTCGGGATCCGCGCCAACCAGGCCGGAAAGGTGCTGCCCGGCCTGTCCCGGCGCCGGCTGCTGGCCCTCGCCATCGCCGTGACCGGCCTCGCGCTGCTGCTGGCCGGTCTGGTGCCCGACACGGCGACCGTCCTCTTCCTCTCGCTGATCGCCGGCACCGCCGCGGGCGTCGCCGCCAACACCGGGCACACCCTGCTGGACCAGGAGACCGAGGAGTTCCGCCGGGCCCGGGTCACCGAGCACCTCCAGGCCGTCGTCCGAGTGGCCATCGCCATCGGCGCCGTCGCCGCCCCGCTCCTGGCCGCGGCGATCGGCCCGCACCGGCTCACCGGTGCCGAGGTCGTCCTCTCGCACGGCGGGGCCGCGTTCACCCTGATGCTGGTCGGCGCGCTGCTGCTGCCCGTCGCCGTCCTGGTGCTCACCAAGGCCGACGACCGCAGCGGCGTACCGCTGCGCCGCGACCTGCGCGACGCGCTGCGCGGCGGCGAGCCCGACCAGGCGCCCTCCACGACCGGGTTCTTCATCGCCCTGGAGGGCGGCGACGGCGCCGGCAAGTCCACCCAGGTCAAGGCGCTCGCCGACTGGATACGGGGCAAGGGCCACGAGGTCGTCGTCACCCGCGAGCCCGGGGCCACCCCCGTCGGCAAGCGGCTCCGCTCGATCCTCCTCGACGTCTCCTCGGCGGGACTGTCGAACCGCGCCGAGGCCCTGCTGTACGCCGCCGACCGGGCGGAACACGTCGACACGGTCGTCCGCCCCGCCCTGGAGCGCGGCGCCGTCGTCATCTCCGACCGCTACATCGACTCCTCGGTCGCCTACCAGGGCGCCGGCCGTGACCTGTCCCCGACGGAGATCGCCCGGATCTCGCGCTGGGCCACCGACGGCCTCGTGCCGAACCTGACCGTGCTCCTCGACGTGTCGCCGGAGGCGGCGCGGGAGCGGTTCACGGAGGCACCGGACCGGCTGGAGTCGGAGCCGGCGGAATTCCACCAGCGGGTGCGCTCGGGCTTCCTGACCCTCGCGGCGGCCGACCCCGGCCGCTACCTGGTGGTCGACGCCGGGCAGGACCCCGATTCGGTGACCACCGTCGTACGGCACCGGCTGGACCGGATGCTCCCGCTCTCCGAGGCGGAGGTGGCCGCCCAGGCGGAGGCCCGGCGCCTCGCCGAGGAGGAGGCCCGCCGCAAGGCCGAGGAAGAGGCCGCGCGCAAGGCGGAGGAAGCACGGCTGCGTGCCGAGGAGGAGGCCCGCAAGGCCCGCGAGGCCGAGGAGGCCCGGGTCAAGGCCGAGGCCGAGGCCGCCCGCCGGGCGGAGGAGGAGCGGCTGCGCGCCGAGGAGGAGGCCCGCGCCCGGGCCGAGGCCGAACGGTTGCGCGCGGAGGCCGAGGAGAAGGCGCGCGCCGCGGAGGCCGAGCGGCTGCGCAAGCAGGCGGAGGAGGAGGCCCGGCTGCGCGCCGAGGCCGAGGAACGCCGGCGGGAGAAGCAGCGGCGGGCCGAGGAGGCCCTGGTGAAGGCCGAGGAGGCGCGCCGGCTGGTCGAGGCCCAGGCGGCCGAGGCCGCGGCGAAGGCGGCGGCCGCCGCCGCGGCGGCAGAGGCGGCTGCTGCGGCGGCCGCGGCCACGCCCGCTGCTCCGCCGGCACCCGCAGCCGCGCCGTCCCGGGCTTCGGAGACATCCGGCGCCACGCCTTCGGCTCCGAAGGTCCCGATGACCAAGGAGCCGTACCCGGACGACGCGGTCACGGTCGAGACGCCCGTGGTCAAGCGGGTGCTCCGGCCGGACGACGTCACCGAGACCGTGCCGGTGCCGAAGGTTGACCCGGCGTCGGTGGAGGAGACCGCGGTACTGCCGCCGGTCCGCTCCGTCGACGAGACGGCGGTGCTCCCGCCCGTGCGCCCGGACGGCCCGCAGGACGCGGACTCCGGCAGCGGTGCGGGCAGCGGCAGCGGCAGCGGGTACCGGTCCGCCACGCGGCCGACGGCCCGCCGCACCGAGGAGGACCCGGCCGAGCGGGTGCCGTCGGGCATCTTCCGGGACTCCGGCAACGACCGGACCAGGGAGCTGCCCGTCCTCGACGAGGACGGCCGGCCGCGCCGGCCCCGGCCGGACTGGGCCGAGGAGACCCCGCTGGACGACCTGCCCACGCTGGCGGACGAGCTCCTGGGCCGCCACCGCGACGACGAGGACGGCCAGGACGGCGACGACGAGGGCGAGCGGCGGCCGCGCCGCCGCCGCTGACGGGGCTCCGCCGCCGGGCGGCGTACGGGATTGTCGGTGGCGCCCGCCACAATGGGTGCACGGAGAGTGAGAGGTGGTGGGTGGGATGCCCGTATGGGACGACCTGGTGGGACAGGAGCGGGTCCACACGCAGCTGGCTGCCGCCGCCCGCGACGCCGACGCGCTGGTCACGGCGGCGGCCGGCGGCGGCGAGCCGCCCGCCGCGTCGAAGATGACCCACGCCTGGCTCTTCACCGGCCCGCCGGGATCCGGGCGGGCCACCGCCGCCCGGGCCTTCGCCGCCGCCCTGCAGTGCACCAGCCCCGACCGCGCGCTGGGCGGTGAGCCCGGCTGCGGCTTCTGCGAGGGCTGCCACACCACCATGGTCGGCACCCACGCCGACGTGGAGATCGTCCGCACCGACCTCCTGTCGATCGGTGTGAAGGAGACCCGGGACCTGGTCCGCCGTGCCCAGCTCTCCCCGGCCGTCGGCCGCTGGCAGGTCATCGTCCTGGAGGACGCCGACCGCCTCACCGAAGGCGCCGGCAACGTCCTGCTCAAGGCCGTCGAGGAGCCCGCCCCCCGGACGGTGTGGCTGCTGTGCGCGCCTTCCCTGGAGGACGTGCTGCCGACGATCCGCTCCCGCTGCCGCCACCTGACCCTGCGCACCCCGGCCGTCGCCGCCGTCGCCGACCTGCTGGTCCGGCGCGACGGCATCGAGCCCGAGGTCGCCGAGGCGGCCGCCCGCGCCACCCAGGGGCACATCGACCGGGCCCGCCGGCTCGCCACCGACCCCACCGCCCGGGCCCGCCGGGCCTCCGTCCTCAAGCTCCCGCTGCGCGTGGACGACGTGGGCGGCTGCCTCAAGGCCGCGCAGGAGCTGGTCGACGCCGCCGCGGACGACGCCAAGCAGGTCGCCGAGGAGGTCGACACCAAGGAGACCGAGGAGCTGCGGGCCGCGCTCGGCGCCGGGGCGGGCGCGGGCAGCAGGATGCCGCGCGGCACGGCGGGCGTGATGAAGGAGCTGGAGGACCGGCAGAAGCGCCGCCGCACCCGGACCCAGCGCGACACCCTCGACCTCGCGCTCACCGACCTGACCGGCTTCTACCGCGACGTCCTGGCCCTGCAGCTGGGCTCGTCCGTGGCCATCGCGAACGAGGAGATACGGCCGGACCTCGACCGGATCGCCCGGGCCTCGAGCCCCGAGCGGACCCTGCGCCGGATCGAGGCGATCATCGCCTGCCGGGAGGCCCTCGACCGCAACGTCGCCCCGCTGCTGGCGGTGGAGGCGATGACGATGGCGCTCCGCGCGGGCTGACCGGGGGCCGGACGGCCCCGGGCTGCGTCCCGGGTCCTCCCGGGCCGCTCCCTGGCACGTGACGCCGCCGCGCACGGGTGACCGGATGCGCGTCCGCTTGACGGGGCTCACCCGTGCGGGCGAACCGGCCGCGGGGCCCCCGGAGGCGCCCCGGACCCCGTCGTGCCCGGTCCGGGCCACGGAAGGCGTGCGGCCGTCCCGTGCGGACGACCGCCCTGCACCGCTCCGGTACGACGTAGGCTCCGAGGATGGACACCAGTCGCCTGCTGCGAACCACCACGACCGTGATCGCAGCCGCCGGGCTGCTGCTGACCGGGTGCACCACCGGTGGGTCGGGGAAGCTCCAGACCGCCGCCTCCTCGGCGCAGCCGTCACCCGATCCCGCGGCGCTGCGCCCGTACTACGAGCAGAAGCTGACCTGGCGCGAGTGCGGTGTCCCGGGCTTCCAGTGCTCCACCATGAAGGCCCCGCTGGACTACGCGAACCCCGGCTCCGGCCAGGACGTGGACATCGCCGTCTCGCGGCGCGTGGCCACCGGCCCCGGCAAGAAGCTCGGCTCGCTCGTGGTCAACCCGGGCGGCCCCGGTGGTTCCGGCATCGGCTACCTCCAGGCGTACGCGGGCATCGGCTACCCGGCGCCCGTGCGCGCCCGCTACGACATGGTCTCCTTCGACCCGCGCGGCGTGCAGCGCAGCAGCCCCGTCGAATGCCTGACCGGCCCCGAGATGGACAAGTACACCCAGGTGGACCAGACGCCGGACGACGCTGCGGAGCGGGCCGAGCTGGTGGCGGCGTTCAAGGAGTTCGCGGCGGGCTGCCGGGCCCGCTCGGAGCGGGTGCTGCCGCACGTCTCCACCGTCGACGCGGCCCGCGACATGGACCTGCTGCGCGGTGTCCTCGGCGACGAGAAGCTCAACTACGTCGGCGCCTCGTACGGCACCTTCCTGGGCGCCACCTACGCAGACCTCTTCCCCGGCCGGGTCGGCCGGCTGGTCCTGGACGGGGCCATGGACCCGGCCCGGCCCTCCCTCGACCTCAACCGGGACCAGACGGCGGGCTTCGACACCGCCTTCACCTCCTTCGCCAAGGACTGCGCCAAGCAGCCCGACTGCCCGCTCGGCAACGGCAGCCCGGAGGAGGTGGGCGAACGCCTGAAGGACTTCTTCCGCAAGCTCGACGCCCAGCCCGTGGCCTCCGGTGACCCGGCCCGCCCGCTGGGCGAGGCCCTGGCCACGACCGGGGTGATCGCCGCGCTGTACGACGAGAGCGCCTGGCCGCAGCTGCGCGAGGCCCTGAGGTCGGCGATGAACGGCGACGGGGCGGGCCTGCTGGCCCTCGCGGACAGCTACTACGAGCGCGGCGCGGACGGCAAGTACGCGAACCTGATGTTCGCGAACGCCGCCGTCAACTGCCTGGACCAGCCGCCGGCCTTCAGCGGTCCGGACGCGGTCGACTCCGCCCTGCCCTCCTTCGAGAAGGCCTCCCCGGTCTTCGGCGCCGGGCTGGCCTGGGCCGCGCTGAACTGCGCGTACTGGCCGGTGAAGGCCACCGGCACGGCGAAGGAGCTGGTGGCGAAGGGCGCCCCGCCGATCGTGGTGGTGGGCACCACCCGGGACCCGGCGACCCCGTACAAGTGGGCGCAGGCCCTGGCGGGCCAGCTGGACTCGGGCACCCTCCTCACCTACGACGGCGACGGCCACACCGCGTACGGGCGGGGCAGCGACTGCATCGACAGCGCGATCAACCGCTACCTGCTGGAGGGCAAGCCCCCGCAGGACGGCACGAAGTGCTGACCGCCCGGACCCCGCTCCCGGGGCCCGCGGCCCGGCCTCGGACAACCTGGTTCGGGGCACCCTCGGACACCCTGTAGACTTGGCGCCGCTGCTGATGAGCGCTCCCTCACGAGGGAATTCTTGTCGGACCAGCGGTGCCGCCTTAGCTCAGTTGGCCAGAGCAACGCACTCGTAATGCGTAGGTCTCGGGTTCGAATCCCGAAGGCGGCTCAGAAGAACCCCAGGTCGGAGGAATCCGGCCTGGGGTTTTCTGTTGCCCGGGGCATGCGGCGTCACTCGGCGGTCGGCGGTCGTTTCCTCGGCCTGCCGGCGCGGCACGGCACCGCCGCGGCCGCTACCGCCGTCGTCGCGCCGTACTCCGCGGGAACGGGCCGTCCGTGAGGGATCCGGGCCCCGAGGGGCTCCTGCACGGTCCTGCGTGGCTCTCGATCGTCGCGCTGCGGTCCCGGGCCGGCCGCACGGCGCGGGACCCCGTACCGGCGGGCCGGTCCACCTGCGCCGCGCCCTCCGCGCGGGCGAGGCCGCCTCTTGAAGAAGTCGCAGGTCAGCGGCCTGGGCCTGGGGCGTTGCCGTGGTTCCTTCAGCGGCCCGGAAGTGGGTGCAGGAAGCTGAACCGCGCATACAGGAAGCTGAACGCCTTTTCCCCGCTGAGGGGCTCTCCGGGACGGCAGAGTTGTCCTCGTCGAGAAGGAAACGACACCGACCAGGGGGAAACGAAATGACGAAGTCTGCCACTGCCAAGGAACGTTCGAAGAAGCGCTCGGTCTACGCATTCACCGCACTGGGGCTGGTCGCCGGAATCGCTGTCGCGACCCTGACCAATTCGGGTGACTCGGACGACCGTTCCGCCGCGCCGGCCGGTGTTCACCAGGTCGCCGCGACCGCCCTCACGGTGGCCGACGAGACGTCCGGCGGGCCGACGGAGTCGCAGGTCACGCTCGTTTCGATCCCGGGCTGGCAGAGCCCCACCCCCGAGATCCCGGGCTGGCAGAGCCCCACTCCGGAGATCCCGGGCTGGCAGAGCCCGTCGGCGGTCTCCGGTCCCGCGACGCAGAGCATCTGAGGCCGGCCACCCGATGTCGACCACATTCGCTCCCGTCGATCTCGACGGAGTTCCGGCGGTGGAATCCTTTCTCGGCCGCATGGGATTCGGCCGCTTCGACAGGAATTCGGTCTCCGCGCCGATAGGCCGCAACGAAATATGGGCCGGCAGCACGGAAAGCGGCCGCGAGGTCTTCGTCAAACGGCTCGTCGGAACCGGCGACGACGTCCGCGACCGGATGCGGCGCCTGCTCGCCTTCGAGCGGTTCGCCGTCACCCTCCCGCCCCACGCACTGCGCGGCCCGGTCTTCCTGGGCAACGACACCCCTGAACGGCTGGTCGCCTTCACCTACCTCGACGGCGCCCGCAGCGGTGCCGAGCTGATGGTGGACGAGAGCTTCGACGACGAGCTGGCCGGCCAGGTCGGCCGCGCCATCGGGCTCCTGCACGGCGCGGAGCACCCCGGCCCCGAGGAGCTGGACACCACTCCGCCGGCGCTGCCCTCCCTGGGCTTCCTCCAGGGTCTGCCTCCGGGCATGTTCGACAACCTGGGCTTCGCCGAACTCCAGGCATGGCGCCTGATGCAGAGCGACGCACAGCTGGTCGAGGCACTGACGCGACTGCGCGCCGCCGAGGCCGCCGCGCCCAAGGTCCCCTCCCACTGCGACTTCCGCGTCGACCAGCTCCTGCTCACCGACGAGGGCCTGTACGTGGCGGACTGGGAGGAGTTCCGGCTCGCCGACCCCGCCCGCGACGTGGGCAGCTTCGCCGGCGAGTGGCTCTACCGCTCCATCCTCGACGTGGTCACCACCCGTGGCGACGAAGAGGGCAGCGGGCCCGAGGAGTACGAGCTCACCCACGAGGCGATCCTCAGCCGCGGCGTGGCCAAGATCGAACGCCTGAGGCCCAAGATCCGGCACTTCTGGCGGGAGTACGCCGCCGTACGCCCCGACATGGACCCCGGACTCCCCGAGCGGGCCGCAGCCTTCGCCGGCTGGCACATGCTCGACCGCCTGATCGCAGGCAGCGCGCAGCGGATGCGCCTGTCCGGCATCGAGCGGGCGGCCGCCGGCATCGGCCGCAACATCCTGCTCCACCCCCAGAAGTTCGTCACCGCACTCGGATTGGAGGTAACCCCGTGAGCACGGGAACGAGAACAAGAACGAGCACCAGCACCAGCACGTGCATCGGCACCAGCGCCGTCACCGAGGCCCCGCCCGCCGCGCTGCTCCAGGCCCTGGAACGCGTCCGCATCGCCGACGACCGCCTCTCCGCGACCGTCGCGGGCCGCGAACTGACCGCGGACAGCCCCGGCGAACTCAAGACCCTCCTGGGCACCGCCCTGTACGAGACCCTGCACTCCGGCCAGGACGAGTCGGCCTCCAAGCTGCCGCGGATCCTGCGCGACACCGACTTCGAGCGGCGCCTCGGCGAGGCCGTACCGCACCGCACCGTGACCGCCTCGGCCGTGGTGCTTCCCCAGCCGGCCGGCACCCCCGCCGACGCCGCCGACGTGCTCGTCCTGCGGGACGGCGTCCGGACCTGGGCCCCCCGGCGGACCATGAGCGTCACCGATCCGGCACCCGGCACCGTCGTCGAACTCGGCGTGCCCGCCGCGCGGCCCGCGCTCTCCCCCGGTTTCTTCGTGGTCACCGGCCCGGTCAACCGGGGCGCCTCGGCCGAACTGCTGCGCGTCTACCTGAACCTGAGCGACCCCCAGGCCGCCCCGCACGCCTGGCGGGCCGTCCTGACCCGGCTCAACGAGCTGGAGATCGCCTACCAGGCCAAGGTCCTCTCCTGCCTGCCGCTCTACCCGCGGCGCGACGCCCTCGTCGTCTACCTCCAGCCCGACGCCTGGCACGCCGTTCCGGTCCTCGCCGAACTGGCGCCGTCCCTGCCCGGACTGGGCGGCGAGACCTCGCACTTCGTCCACCGCGTCGCTCCCGGCGTCGGCGTGGCCTTCGAGCCCGCGGACCACCGGCCGGCCATGCGCGGCCTCAGCTTCGGGCAGCACCGCGCCGGAGCCGTCGCCGAAGCCCTGCTCGACCGGGCCCGGCACGGCACCCCGCTGGCAGAGGCGCTCACCGCCCGCTTCACCCAGGCCGGCATCGACCCGCACCGTCCGGCGCGCAACCTCACCTCGCCGGAACTCCCCGCACCCGCGACCCCGGGCGCGACCGGCACCGTCCCGGCGGCTGCCGCGGCCTGAGGGGGCTGCAGGGCGTGAGTGCCCGCGCACCTGCTCCCTGCTTCCACCTCAGTACGTACCGCACGTGCACCACGTACGGCACACCTCTCAGGTGCCCGCCGGGCACCCATCCACAAGGAGAAGAACCATGGACAACGCTTCGATGATGGACCTCGTCGCCGGCTACAACACCTACGCCGAGGCCTCGGAGCTGGGCATCCAGGCGGTCGCCGACGCCCCCGCCACCACCCCGGTCTGCGCCGCGACCATCGCCGCGTCCGCCGCGTCCTCCGGCTGGTGCGCCTCGGCCGCCGCCTCCGCCGCCGGTGGTGCCACCTACAAGCTCGGCTGCTGATCCCCGCGGGATTCCCGCAGCCGCCGTCCCCCCGTACGCAACGAGCCGACGAAGGGAGGTGAACCACATGTCCCACGACCAGAACACCCTCGAGGAGCTGGTGACGGGTTACGAGTCCTACGCCGACGCCGACGAGATCGAGGTCGACGCGGTGACCGGCGCCCCGGCCACCACCCCGTTCTGCGGTGCCGCCGCGAGCTTCATGCTCAGCTACGTCACCACCAACGGACCCGGCTAAGCCGGAGCCTCACCCCAACTCACCATCCATACACACCACGTGAAAGGAGGCGAACACCATGCGCAACGACCAGAGCACGCTCGAGGACCTGGTGACGGGCTACGAGTCCTACGCCGAGGCCGACGAGATCGAGGTCGACGCGGTGACCGGCGCCCCGGCCACCACCCCGTTCTGCGGCGCCGTCGCGAGCTTCGCGCTCAGCTACGTCACCACCAACGGGCCGGGCTAGAAAGCCCGCGGCGGGTGCCCGACTCCGGGCACCCGCCGCCCCCCGGGGCCCCACGGCCCCGCGCCCACCCCGGGCCCCCGCGCCCGCACCTGACTTCCGGGCACCGTGCCCGCCCCACTTCCGGGCCCCGTGCCCATCGACCCCCTCACCTCCACAACGGGAAGCCCAGGCGAATGACCGACAACAGCGCACACACCCAGACCCTCCTCGACATGTCCGACCTCCTCAAGCCCAACGCCGTCCGCGTGGCCGCCACCCTCGGCATCGCCGACCTGGTGGCTGAGGGAGGCGGCACCGCCGCGGCGCTGGCCAAACGGGCCGGCGCGCACCCCGAGGTGTTCGCGAAGCTCCTGCGCTACCTCGTGGAACTGGGGCTGTTCACGGTCGACGCCGACGGCGTCCACGCCCTCACCGACCTCTCCCGCCCCCTGCTGCGCACCAACGAGCCGAGCCTCGCCCAGTACCTCAGCATGGAGGGCCTGTTCGGTCGGGTCTCCCTCGGACTGGTGGGGCTGCTGCACACCGTGCGGACCGGCGAGGCCTCCCACGCAGCCGTGTTCGGCCGCGACTACTGGGACGAGATCAACACCGACCCGGTCTACGTCAGAGCCCTGGAGGCCGAGGGGCCGACCGAGGCCGGCTGGGACGCCGACGCCGTCATCCGCGCGTACGACTGGTCGGCGGTCCGCAGCGTCGCCGACGTCGGCGGCAACAACGGCACCCTGCTCATCGAGCTGCTGCGCGCCCACCCGCACCTGCGGGGCACCGTCATCGACCTGCCCAACGTCGCGGGGATCGCCGCCCGCCGCATCGAGGAGGCGGGCCTGGCCGACCGCGGCACCGCCGTCGCCGCCAGCTTCTTCGAGGAACTGCCCGGGGGACACGACGTCTACCTGCTGTCGGGGATCCTCGCCGACTGGAGCGACGAGAAGTCCGTGGCCATCCTGCGCCGCGTCGCCGAGGCCGCCGGCCCCGACGGGCGGGTGCTCCTCGCCGAGATCAACCTGCCGGAGATGGGCACGGGCCTGGCCGCCGCCGACGCCGCGCTGCGCGTCGCCGCCACCGTCCCGGTCCCCGCCCGGACCGTGGAGGCCGTCAAGGACCTGGCCGAGCGGGCCGGTCTCACCCCGACCTGGCAGGGTCCGGTCACCCCGGTGCGGTCCGTCATCGAGTTCTCCCCGGCCGTCGCCGGGGACCGCGTCCTGGAGGTGGCCAGTGCTTGAGTTCGACGCTCTCACCAAGGGGTTCGGCGACAAGAAGGTCCTGCGCGGACTGTCCTTCCAGGTCCGCCCCGGTGAGCTGTACGGGTTCTGCGGAGCCAACGGCGCCGGCAAGACCACCGCCATGCGCATCGCGCTCGGCATGCTGGCCGCCGACACCGGCGAGGTCCGCTTCGAGGGCCGCCCCGTCGACAGCGCAGGCCGCCGCCTCATCGGCTACATGCCCGAGGAGCGGGGCCTGTACGGCAAGATGCGCCCCCGCGACCAGCTCGTCTACTTCGCCCGGCTCAGCGGCATGGGGGCCCGTGAGGCCAGGACCCGGGCCGACGAGTGGATCGAGCGCCTCGGGGTCAAGATGGGCCCCAAGGACGTGCTGGACAAGCTGTCGCTGGGCAATCAGCAGAAGGTCCAGCTGATCGCCGCCCTGATCCACCGCCCGGGTGTGCTGATCCTGGACGAGCCGTTCTCCGGCCTCGACCCGGTCGCCTCCGACGCGATGGCGCAGGCGCTGACCGAGTTCACCCGCGACGGCGTCCCCGTCGTCTTCTCCAGCCACCAGCTCGACCTGGTGGAGCGGCTGTGCGACCGGGTGGGCATCGTCCGCGACGGCGCCCTGGTCGCCGAGGGGACGGTGGAGGAACTGCGCGGCAGGAACACCCGTCGCCTGGAGATCGCCCTGGAGGGCGCCCCGGCCGGGTGGGCGTCGGCCGTTGCCGGCACCCGCGTCGTCGAGACGCGCCACGACCGCTACACGCTGGAGGTCGAGGAGCAGGTCCCCGTACGGGAGATCCTCTCGGCCGCCCAGACCCACGGCGACATCGTCCACTTCGCCTGGCGCGAGTCGTCCCTGACCGAAATCTTCCGCGAGGCGGTGGCAGCATGAACCGGAACACCCCGCACGGGCCGCTCACCCTCGTCGGCCTCGTCGCATGGCGCGAGATCGTCACGCAGTTCCAGCGCAAGGAACTGTGGGCCTCCCTCGTCATGATGATCCTGGTGTTCTGCGGTGCCCTCGGGCTGCAGAAGGTCTTCACCGGCGCCGCGGACCGTCCGGTCCTCGCCGTCGTCGGTGAACACCGGGACCTGACCGAATCGCTGCGCGCGCAGACCGCCGGGGCATCCGGCGACGGTGGCGCGCGCGGCGTGGAGGTCGTCTCCTACGAGAACGAGGCGGACGCGGAGGCCGCCGTACGGGCGGAGAAGGCCGACGCCGCGCTGGTCGGCGACGGCCGGGTCCTGGTCCGCGAGAAGCTGCCCGAGCCGCTGGCCGGCCCGCTGTACGAGGCCCACCGCACGGCGCAGACCACCGAACGGCTGCGGGACGGCGGACTGACCGACCCCGCCATCGCCCGGGCCCTGGCCGTACAGCCGCTGACCGTGTCCGCGCTCGACCCGGACGCGGACCGTACGACCGAGCGGACGATGACCGCCGCGATCGGCGTGATGGCCCTGTTCTTCCTGACCTTCATGTTCGGCCAGGGCATCGCCCAGGGCGTCCTGGAGGAGAAGTCCAGCCGCATCGTGGAAGTGCTGCTGGCCAAGGTGCACGCCTGGCAGCTGCTGGCCGGCAAGGTGCTCGGCATCGGGCTCGTGGCGTTCGTGCAGATCAGCGCCATGGCGGCGGGCGGTGTCACGGTCGCCATCGCCGCCGACCTGGTGGACGCGCCGGCCGACGCGATCGGTACCAGCGTGTCCGTGGTGCTCTGGTTCATCCCCGGCTTCCTGGGCTTCGCCGCCCTGTGGGCCGTCGCGGGGGCCCTGGCCTCCCGGGCCGAGGACCTCCAGCACGCGGCCGGCCCGGTCAGCATGCTCCAGACCCTGAGCCTGATGGCCGCGCTGGCCCCCTTCACCGGGATCAGCGACACCCTCACCCGGGTGCTCTCCCTCGTGCCGGGCCTGTCCTCGGCCGTCATGCCGGTCCGGATGGCGAGCGAGAACGTGCCGTGGTGGGAGGTCGCCCTGGCCGCCGTCCTGCTGCTCGGTTCGATCGCCGCGCTGCTGCGCGTCGGCGGCCGGATCTACATCGGCGGCCTGCTCCAGCACGGAGGCATCGTCAAGGCCCGGACCGCCCTGCGCAACGCCCGACTGGGGGGAATGTCATGACCGTCACCACCACGACCGAGGCGGCCGACGAACGCGCCGCCGACTCCTGGGACGGCGAACTGCGCATCCTGCGCGAGCTGTTCCGGCCCGGCAACCGGCTCCAGATGGCCGTGATCGCCCTGCTCGCGGCGGTCTCCGCCGCCGCCACCCTCGCCCTGCCGCTGGTCGTCGCCGAGCTGGTCCAGCAGGTCCAGCAGGGCCGGGGACTCACCCGGGCCGCCCTGCTGATGATCGGCACCGGACTGGGCTCCGCCCTGGCGGGCGCGCTCGCCGCGTTCCTGCTGTCCCGCCTCGGCGAGCAGCTCGTCCGCCGGCTGCGCATCACCACGATGCGGCGCGGCCTGGCCATGCGGCTGTCCGACGCCAAGACGGTGGGCAGCGGCGACCTCGCCACCCGGCTGACCGCCGACGCCATGCAGCTCAAGGGGGCCATCAACATCGGGCCGATCCAGCTCCCGATGGCCGCGATCACCCTGCTCGGCACCATCGTCATCATGGGCGTCCTGGACTGGGTGCTGCTGCTGATCACCCTCGCCGGATTCGTGTGCGCCCTGGCCATCGTCGCCGTCGTGATCCGCGGGCTGCGGCGCACGTACCAGAACATGCAGGACGACATCGGCACGCTGACCCACCAGTTCATCACCGCGCTCGACGCCCTCGTCGTCATCAAGGCGTACCGGGCGGAGGAGCGGGTCGGCCGCACCCTGGACGGTCACGCCCGGCGGCTGGAGAAGCTCGGCGTCGACGCGGCGCGCATGGAGTCGCTGGTCGTCCCCGTGATCAACCTGGGCCAGCAGATCGCCCTGCTGACCGTGCTGCTCGGCGGCGGCGCCCGGCTCGTCTCCGGTGACCTCGCCCTCCCCGACTTCGTCGCCTTCCTCCTCTACCTGCTCCAGCTCACCGCTCCGCTGATCATGGCGGCCTCCGGTGCCGCGCAGATCCAGGCCGGGCTCACCTCCCGGCAGCGGTTCAACGACGTCTTCGCCCTGCCGGTGGAGGACCTGGCGCCCGGCACGGCGGAGCGGGCCCGGACCGCGGGAGGCCGGAACACCCCCGGTCCGGCCCCCGCCGTCCGCTTCGAGGACGTGACCTTCGGCTACGGCGACGAACCCGTCCTGCGTGGCGTGGACTTCGAGGTGCCCGCCCAGGGTCTGACGGCCGTCGTCGGTCTCTCCGGCGCCGGCAAGTCCACCGCGCTCGCCCTCATCGAACGGTTCATGGAGCCGCAGTCGGGCCGTGTTCACCTGTTCGGCGAGGAGGCCGCGAGCCTGCCGCTGAACGAGCTGCGCGGCCGGATCGCCTTCGTCGACCAGGCGTTCACCCTGCTCGGCGACACCGTACGGGCCAACCTGAGCCTGGGCCTGGCCGCCGTACCGACCGACGAGGAGCTGTACGCGGCACTCGCCGCGGTCGGCCTCGACGCCCCCGTCCGGGCGCTGCCCGACGGCCTGGACACCGTCCTCGGCGGCGCCAACGACCTCTCCGGCGGTCAGCGTCAGCGGGTCGCCCTGGCCCGCGCGGTGCTGGCGGACAGCAGCCTGGTCCTCCTCGACGAGCCGTCCTCGCAACTCGACAGCGTCAACGAGCAGCGGCTGCGGCAGATCGTCGACACCCTCGCCGAGGACCGTGCGGTCCTGGTGGTGGCGCACCGCCTGTCCACCGTCCGGCACGCGGCGAAGGTCGTCGTCATGGACCGCGGCCGGGTCATCGCCGAGGGCACGCACGACGAACTGCTCGACTCCAGCCCCGCCTACATCGAACTGGTCAGCGCCCAGTTGCTCAGCGGCGCCGCCACCCCGGCGGCCCGGTCCACGAAGGAAGTCACGGCATGACCAAGTACTCGATCATGATGCCGTTCATGCCGACCCGGCACGAGCAGGCGCTCCCGCTGGCCGCGCTGGTCGCCTCCGGCGCCGCGGACCGGCTGTGGCAGGGCCAGGCCCTGATGGCCGAGCCGTACCAGACCTTCACGTACGCGGCGGCCTCCGGATTCCGGATCCCGGTCGGCACGGCGGTCACGCTGATGCCCTTCCGGCACCCGATCGAGGCCGCGCTCCAGGCCAAGTCCCTCGCGGTGACCACCGGCCACCCGGTGGTCGCGGGCATCGGACCGGGCGCGGCGATCCTCCAGAAGAACGTGCTGGGCGCGCCCTACCGCAGCCAGCTGGGCGCGGTGCGCGAGTACTTCACCATCATGGGCGGCCTGCTGGCCGGCCGCGAGGTCGAACTGCGGGGCGAGTACTTCGACTGCCGCATCGGGCTGCCGTCCCTCCCGGGACCGCGCGTCGAGCTCGGCGCCGGCGTGCTGCGGCCGAAGATGGCCCGGCTGGCCGGCGAGGTGGCGGACGTGGCCATCACGTGGCTGACCCCGCCGAAGTACCTGCGGGACGTCATCGTTCCCGAGCTCCGGGCCGGGGCCGAGGCCGCGGGCCGGCCGATGCCGCGCCTGGTGGCGATGGTGCCGGTGGCGCTGACCGCGCCCGACCGGGACCCGGCGAAGCTGGTCCTGGCCGGCAACACCGGCCACCTGTCGATGCCGCACTACCAGGACATGCTGCGCCGCTCGGGCATCGACGTCGACCAGCCCGACCCGATGTCCGTCGCGAAGGCCGTGATCGAGGGCGGCGCGTTCGTCCACGGTGACATCAGCGAGGTGCGGGACCGGCTCGTGGAGTACGCGGCGGTGGGCGTCGACGAGATCGCGCTGAACCTGACCGGTGTGTGCCAGGTGGAGGGGCTGCCCTCCGCGCTGGCGGACCTGCGGGCGATGCTGCCGGAGCTGACGCGGTGAGCGCGGGTACGCAGGCCGTCGCGACCCCGGTCGCGCCGGCCCCGGCGGCCGTTACGGCGGCTGTTACGGCGGCGGGCGCCGCGCAGGCCGCCCCCGGGTCCGCGGCCGCCGCACCGGAGCCCGCGCTGGGGATCTCGCGGCTGCTGCTCGTGGTGACCGGGGCCGTGGCTGCCGCCGAACTGCCTTACTGGCTGGGCTGGTTGCGCAGCACGTATCCGAATCTGGAGCTGCGGATCGGGGTGACGGCGAGCGCCGAACGGTTCGTCAGCCGGGTCACGCTCGCCGGGCACAGCGGCGCCGAGGTCCTGCCGGACCGCTGGGCCGAGGACGAGGTGCACGCGCGGCACGTGCTGTGGACCGAGTGGGCCGAGGCCGTGGTCGTCGCCCCCGCCACCCTGCACTTCATGGCGCGCCTGGCCCTCGGGCTGGCCGACAGCCCCGCGCTGCTGGCCGCGCAGTGCACCACCGCCCCGGTGGTGCTGCTGCCCGCGCTGCCGCCGGGCGGGCTGCACAGCGCCGCCTACCGGGCCCATCACGCGGCGCTGGCCGCCCGGCCCAACGTGGCCGTGCTGCCGCCGCGGCCCGGGCTCTCCATGACCACGGGCCGCGAGGACGCCTGGGCGCCCGCGCCGCTGCCGGACGCGCTCGCGATGGTCGAGCAGCGCCGCCGCGAACTGGCCGCCGCCGTGTCCGTGCCCCTCCCGCCGTCGGTGAGCACGCTGTGACCACCGCCACCGCCACCGCCACCGCCGTCAGGGAGGTCGCCGAGGACGTCGGCGGCGGTCCGGTCCGCTTCGGGACCGGGCTGCTGCGCACGACCGTCCACGGCGGCCTGTGGATCCGCGAGCCCGGACCGCTCGCCCCCGCCGGCTTCCACCCGCTCCCGACCCGGCTTCCCGAAACCCCCCGGACCCCGGGCGTGCGCCTGGTCTACGGGGAGGAGCTGCCCGGCGGCGCGCGCGCCTACCGCGGCCTGTCCGGGGACGAGTCCGTGGCCGGCCACCTGCTGCGGCACGGCCCGCACCCCGGGCTGCGCCCGGCCCTGCACGCCCTCGGCCGCGCCCTCGCCGCCCTGCACACCGCCCCGGTCCCGGCGCCCGTCCCGGCCCGCGGGCCGGCCGCGGCCGCCGCCTCGCGCGGCTGGGCCCGGCTCGACGCGTGGCTCGCCGGCCGCGCGCCGGAGGTCTGGGCCGCGCAGGCCGCGTCCGTACTGCGCGAGCGGCTCGGCCCCGAGCGCTGGCACCGGCTGCGCGACTGGACCGCCGAACTCGCCGCCGACCCGGCCCTCGTCGTCTCCCACGGCGCGCCCGGCCTCGGCTCGCTCGTCGCCGCCCCCGCGTCCGACCCCGCCGCCGACGGCCCCGTGGAGCTGCTGGCCGGCGAGGACCTGTGCCTCGCCCCCTGGTACTCCGACGTGGGCTGGGCCGTCGGCGAGCTCACCGAGCTCGCCTGGCAGCTCGGCGGCGACAGCCACGCCTGGCAGTCCCTCGTCGACGCCGTCGAGGAGGGGTACGGGCGCCCCCTCGGCCCGCTGCGCCCGCGGCTGGCGGCCCTGCGCATCGCCCTGCACCTGCACGACTACACCGCCTACGTCGGCTGGCAGCCGGAGACCGTCGAACGCTTCGCCGGCTTCCTCGGCTACCTCACCGGCTTCGGCGGTCCCACCGCACCAGGAGACCACTGATGCACCGGTTCACCCTGCCCAACGGGCTCCGGGTGGTGCTCGCCCCCTCCCACGGCCATCCCCGGGTGGCGGTGGCCGTGCACTACGGGGTCGGATTCCGGTCCGAACCCCCCGGCCGCGAGGGCTTCGCGCACCTCTTCGAGCACCTCATGTTCCAGGGCAGCGCCCAGCTGGCCGGGGGCGAGTTCTACGACCGGATCCACCGGCTCGGCGGATCCGCGAACGGCACCACGCACCAGGACTACACGGACTACTACCAGGCCGTGCCCGCCTCCGCCCTCGACGGGGCGCTGTTCGCCGAAGCCGACCGGATGCGGGCGCCGCTCTTCACCGAGGAGGCCCTCGCGGAGCAGCTGGAGGGAGTCGCCCTGGAGATCCGCGGGACGACCGTGGAGCGCCCGTACGGCGGCTTCCCCTGGCCGCTGCTGCCCGCCGTGCTCTACCGCTCGTACGCCAACGCGCACGACGGGTACGGGGACGCGGAGCGGCTGCGCGCGGCGACCGTCGCCGACTGTCGGGCCTTCTTCGCCGAGCACTACGCGCCCGGCAACGCCGTGCTGACGCTCGTCGGCGGGTTCGACGCGGCCGAGGCCCGCGCTCTGGTCGAGCGGCACTTCGGGGACATCCCGGGGCGGCCCGTGCCCGCCCGCCCGGACCTGCACGAGCGGGCACCGGAGGCGGACCGGTGGGCGTACGGCACCGAACCGGGCGTGTCCGCGACCGCCGTGGCGCTCGGCCACCGGCTGCCGGACCCCGCCCGCGACCTGGCCGGGTACCTCGCGCACACCGTGCTGGCCCGGCTGCTGCGCTCCACCGGCGCGCAGGGCGCTGGCGGTCCCGTGGAGACGAGCTGCGGCTTCTTCGGGCCGCTCGACGCCCTGGCCCCCGAAACCCTGGTGGTCACCGGTCTGCTGCCGCCGGACACCCCGCCCGAGCGGTTCGTGGAACGGGTCGACGCGGGGCTGGCGCACTGGGCGGAGCCGGGGTCGCCGGGCCACGGCGAGGCGGTCCGCACGGCCGTCCGCGACCTGGCCCTGGACCACGTGCGCCGCCACGACGACCTGCAGACCCGGGCCCGCGCGCTGGGCCGGCTGGAGCTGCTCTTCGGCCGCCCCGGGCTCCTCGCCGAGCTGCCGGACCTGCTGGCCGATGTCGGCCCCGCCGAAGTGGCCGGGGCGGCAAGGGCATTGCTCGGGTCCGCGCGGGCCGTGCTGGTGCTGACGCCGGGCCCGGAGCGCACGCGCCCGGCGCCGTACGAGGCCCCGGCCGTCCCGGTCCGGTCCGCGCGCGCCACCGGCGAGCCGGTGGTGCCCGCGTGGGCCGAGACCCTCACCCCGGCCGGCACCCGCGTGCTCTGCTACCGGGACGGGCGGACCCCGCTCGCCGAGCTGCGGATCAAGGCACCGCTCGGTCCGGACGGCTGGCGGGCCCCGGGCCGGGTCCGGCGGCTGGCGTACGAGGCCCAGCTGCGGGCGGGCGCCGCCTGGCGGGCCACGGGACACTTCGGCACCGTCCAGGTGACCACGGACGACCAGTGGCTGGAAGTGAGCGGTCACGCGCCGGCCGAGCGGGCCGGGGACTGGCTGCGTACGGTCGTCAAAACGGTCCTGGCCGCCGGTACGGGCGGGGCGGGCGCCCCGCACGGGTCCGCGCAGGCGGCTCTGCCGGCCGCTCCGGCCGCGACCGCGCTCCAGCGGGCCGCCGACGCCGCACTGCGTTCGCGGCTGCTCCCGGCGGCGGGCGACGCCGCCGCACTGCCCGGACCCGCGGGCGCCGTCGTCGTGGTGACGGGTCCCGGCGACCCGGACGCCACGGTCGCCCTCGTGACCCGTACCCTCGCCGGGTGGAGCGCCGCCGACGCCGTCACCCCCGAGGGAGCGGCTCCGGGGCCCGGAGACGCCTACGGGGAGGACACCGTGCTGACGCTGCGACGGCCGGGTGCCGCCGAGGCGCACGTGACCCTCTGCACGCCCGCGGCGATGAGCACCGCGACCGAGGCCGCGGACTACCTGGCCACGGCCGCGCTGGGCGGCTGGTTCGGCTCCCGGCTGGCCGTCGACCGCACCCCGGGCCTGACCGTGGTCATCGGCCGCGACGCGGTCGCCGCGGGCCACCGGGCCTACCTCCGGGCCTGGTACGAGGGCCCGCACCGGCCGCATACAGTAAGGGAGTTGCGCGAGCGGGTGCGCCGGATGGTGCGCGAGCCGTTCACGGCGGCCGAGACGGACGCCACGCGGATGTTCTGCGCGGGCCAGGTGCTGAGCGTGTTCGACACACAGGAGACCCTTGCGGACATGCTCTGTCAGACCGCCGCCTACGGGCACGACGCGACCTGGCTCATGCGCCTGCCCCGGGCGCTGCGCGAGGCCCCGCTCGCCGATGTCTCCCGGGCCGCTGTACGGATGTTCGCGGAGCGCCCGCTGACGGCCCTGGCCGTGCAGACGGACGCGACGGACCTGACGGGGACGGCCGACCCGGCGGACACGGACGAGGCGGCGCGGGCCCTGCCGGGCGGGCGGGCGGCATGACCGACGGTTCTCACCGGCCCGCCCCGCGGGACACCGGTGCGCTGACCTTCCTGCGCGTCCTGGTGATGCCGTCCCCGGCGGCGTTCTCCGGCGCCCCGGGCCACGAGCGGCCCGGGGCGCCGGAGACCACGGCGGTGCGGGTGTCGTCCCTGCTGCCGTCGGGATGGCGAGGAACGGTGCAGTTCTTCGCCGTCGGCTTCTCGCTCGCGGTCGTCCTGCCGCGGGCGACGGCCGCCGAGGCCGTCACCGAGGAGCTGCGAAGGCTGTGGCAGGACCCGGGGCTGGCCGGCTGGGAGTGGCTGCTCGACCCCGAGGACGCCCCGGGCCGCTGACGCGGCCGGGGGTCCCTGCCCCACGGGGTCCGGGGCCGGTCAGATCCAGCCGCGGTCGCGGGCCAGCAGCGCCGCCTGGAAGCGGTTGGCAGCGTCCAGCCGGCCCATGAGCGCGGCCACGTACTTGCGGTAGGTGCGGACGGACACGCCGACCTCGCGCGCGCCGATCTCGTCCTTGTCGACCATCTGCATGGTGGCGAGGATCTGCCGTTCCAGCTCGGACAGTCCGCCCTCGAGGCCCTCGCCCTCCGCAGGGCTGCCGACGACCTCGTCGAGTTCGCGGCTCTCGGCCCAGATCCGGTCGAAGAGCGAGATCATGCCGCCGACGAGACCCGGCTCGCGGACGGCGACCGCGCCCAGCGTCGAGTCGTTCGGGTCGATGGGCGCCAGTGCGGTCTGCCGGTCGAAGATCAGCAGCCGTTCGGCGGTCCGTTCCACGACCCGGATCCGTACCCCCTTGGTCGTGAGCTCCTGCAGGTAGGCGGCGGTGGCCAGGTCCGCGACGGCGCCGCTCTCCACGATGGTGCGCATCGCGACCCCGCGCCGCAGCAGCTGCTCGGTCAGCGGCCGGGCGGCGGCGATGTTGTCCTTCGTCATGGGGCCGCCCGGCTGGGTGGCGAGCAGTTCCGTCCGGCAGAAGAACGACAGCTCGTCGAGTTTCTCGCGGACTTTGACCAGGCCTTCGAGCCGTTCGATGAGCGGCGCGTCGGTCTGGGCGTCGCCGTACGGGCCCCCGTTGTCGAATTCCTGTTCGCGCAGCAGGGATTCGAGCAGGTCCCGGGTCTCCGAGACGTGCCGCATTTCTTCGTGGAGGGCCTTGAGTCGCCGCTCGACGAGCCGGGCGACCACCGTGCTCGGCGCGACCGGCCGGTAGGCGTCCGTCCCGTCCGCGGTGGCCATGCCCATGGCCACGAGCGTGTTCAACACGGATTCCACGGCCTCGGCGTCGTCACGGCCGAGGTGTACCGCCAGGGTGTGGGGCGTGGCCCGTGTACAGCGCAACAGGCCTCTGTATGCCTGCTCTTGCTTTTCCTCTACTCCGAGCCGACCCAAATGGTGATGCATGTGATCCCCCCGCATCGCTTTCACCTGGGCTTCTGGTCAAGCCCAGGCAAAATCGGATGATAGTGCGGTGATCGTTCCACGGCTATGCTCTCGGCTTTCGGCCAGCCTTTTCACGCCACGGTTCCGCCCCCGACCGATGCGCGCCCGGAAAGGACCCGGCCGGCAGGAACTCGGAAGTGAGTCCCGGGGGGGAAAGCACCCGCATCCGCCTACGGGCTGGCGGAGATGGCGCATCCTGCGGTGGCGTACCACGGCCGCCGGGCTCTGCCGGAAGTGGTCGCGGAGGGGCTGGAGTTAGCCTGGCAGGGCCGTTCGCCTACCCTGAAGGGGAACCAGTTCCACCGCGCCCGCCGGTGCGGTGACCGCGATCGGCGGCTCCTCCGGACCGGGAAAGACCACGGTGTTCTCTCTGATCCGGTGCTGCGGCGAGAGCGACGTGGGCAGCATCCGTCCCACAGGGCTCCCGGACGGGCCCGACACCGAGGCGGGCAACCGCGGCCTCGCCCTCTCCGGCAGCGAGCGCCGACGCCGCGCCAACGCCAGGGCGCTGCTGCCGGACGAGGTCACGGCCCATCCGGACGGGCCCGGCGGGATCGCCCCGCGCAGGACGGCCGAGCAGTCCGCCGAGAACGCCGGCCCCACCCGTACCGAAGGACCTGACCTTGAACGACGCAGACCGGAACCCGACCCCGATCGAGGACACCCGCTTCGGCGGCATCACCGTCCGCCAGGACGGCCAGCTCCGTCTGGAGGTCGACGGCGAGGGGATCCCCGCCGTGCTTCTGGAGCGGGACCCGGCCTCCGAGGCGGACGCGCAGATCGCCATCGGCACCCGCGACGCCGCCTTCCTCACCCTCCGGATCGACGGCCGGGAGGCGGAGCTGAAGCCGGCCAAGGCCGGTCTGAGCAGGCGGTCGTACCGGGTGGACGTGGAGTTCGAGGGGGTGCGCTACCGGCTCGTCCCGGACTCCGTCCCCAGCAGCAGGCTGACCCGCGACGGCGCGCACATCGGTGACTTCTCCTCCGACGGCGACGAGCTGGTCCTCGCGGAGTGGCGGGAGGGCGCGGAGGTCCGGCCGCTGGACGCGTCGGTCGGCTACGCGCTGGCCTCGGCGTTCGGCACCGGCGGCCAGCCCATGTGGATGATGATCGTGGACGGTGTGAGCAGCGCGCTGCCGTAGTCGCCGCCCGGTCCACGCGGGGCGGGGTGGCCGACCCCATGGCTTCCCCGGCGGAGGGTCCTCCCGGAGAGCGAACCCCGCCTCCTCGACGAGGCGGCGCGGGCCCGCCTCCTCGAGGGCTGACCCGCGTTCCGGGCCGGGTCGCCGGGCCCGGAGTGCGGCGTTAGCTTGGAATTCCGGGCCCCGTCCCGGTGCGCAAGGAGGCCGGACATGACGACACACCGGCGCGGTGCGGCCGTGGCCGCCGCGATCCTCCTGCTCCTCGCCTCGCCCCCGGCGGCCGGGGCGGCGTACGCGTCGGACGCGGCGGCCCCCGCCCGCGCGGCCGCGCAGGCCCCCGACCCCGCCCCCACCCCGGCGTCCGACGGGTTCGCGGAGCTGACCCCGGCCGTGGCGCGGGAGCTGGACGCCGCGATCCGGAAGGTGATGGCCGAGGCGAAGGTGCCCGGGGTGACCGTGGCCCTGTCGGCGCCCGGCAAGGGCGAGTACGTGCGCTCGTTCGGCGTCGCCGACAAGGCGACGGGCGCGCCCATGACACCCGGGCTGTACATGCGCATCGGCAGCGAGACGAAGACCTTCACGGTGACGGCGCTGCTCCAGCTGGTCGACGACGGGCTGGTGCGCCTGGACGACCCGATCGGAAAGTACGTCGACGGGGTGCCGGGCGGCGACCGGATCACCCTGCGCGAGCTGGCCGCCATGCGCAGCGGCCTCTTCAACTACTCCGAGGACGAGGACTTCTTCAAGGCGCTGACGAGCGATCCCCAGCGGCCCTTCACCCCGCGGCAGTTGCTCGACTACTCCTTCAAGCACCCGGTGCTGTTCCCGCCCGGTGAGGAGTTCTCCTACTGCAACACCAACCTGATCCTCCTCGGCCTGGTGGTGGAGAAGGTCACCGGCCGGCCCCTCGACGACTACGTCAACGACCGGGTCGTCGCCGAGGCCGGGCTGAAGCACACCCTGTTCCCCCGGGGCGCCGAGTTCCCCAGCCCGCACGCGCAGGGCTACACGGACCAGACGGCCACGGGGCGCACGGAGGTCTCCACCAACTGGAACCCCTCCTGGGCCTGGGCGGCGGGCGCGATGATCTCCGACCTGACCGACCTGCGCAGCTGGGCCAGGACGCTGGCGACCGGAACCCTGCTGGAGCCGGCCACCCAGGCGGAACGGCTCAAGGTGTACCCGTCGACCGTTCCGGGCGCCGGCTACGGACTGGGCATCTTCAACGTCCAGGGCTGGATCGGACACAACGGCTCGCTGCCCGGCTACGGCTCGCTGACCGTCTACCTGCCGCAGGCCCGGGCCACGATGGTCGTCCTGCTGAACACCGACATCGGCTACGAGGGCAACGAGCCCAGCACCCTCTTCGGCCGGGCCGTCACCGAGATCGTCTCCCCCGGCCACGTCTTCGACCTGCCCGCCCAGCCCGTTTCCGGACAGTGACCGCCACGGCCGCGAATTCCCGTCGTAGCGTTGGCCCTTCGCGGTGAGATCCGCCGCGTACGAGGACCAGGGGAGACGCACATGAACGGTCGGTCGGCACACGAGGGTCCGCACTCCGCGGTGGCGGTCCGCGTCGCGGGCGAGGCGGACGTCGACACGGCGGCCGCGCTCTTCCGCGGCTACCTGGACTTCTACGAGGTGGCGCCCGCGGACCCGGACGCCCCGCGCGCCTTCCTCGCGGAGCGCATCGCCAAGGACGAGTCGCTGGTCCTGCTCGCCGACGTGCCCGGCGCCGGGACGGTCGGCTTCGCGCAGGTCTACCGCACCTTCTCCTCCCTGTCGCTGAAGGCGGGCTGGGTCCTCAACGACCTGTACGTGGCGCCCTCCGGCCGCCGCACCGGCGCCGGGCGCGCCCTGCTGCACGAGGTGCTGCGCCGGGCCCGTGAGGCGGGTGTGGCGGGCGTTCAGCTGGAGACGGCGTACGACAACGCGGTCGCCCAGTCGCTGTACGAGAGCGAGGGGTTCGTCCGCGAGGAGTTCCACGTGTACTTCCACGACCTGGGCGCAGAGGATTCCGCAGGGGAGTGAAACACTTCCGGCCCCCCGGCGCGTCTGTGGAGGGGGAAGGACGCGAGGGGGAGCGGATGCGGCAGGGGCGCGGGGACGGGTTCCGCGAGTTCGCGGAGGGCCGCGCCGGCCCTCTGTACCGGTCGGCGTGCCTCCTGACCAGCGGGGACACCCACCTCGCGGAGGACCTCGTCCAGGAGACCCTGGGGCGGATGTACGTGAAGTGGGGGCGGATCTCCCGTATCGACAATCCGGCCGCGTACGCGCAGGCCGTGCTGGTACGGGCCTTCCTCACGCACCGGCGGCGCCGCTCGGCGGGGGAGCGCCCGGTCGGGGGGTTCCCCGAGCCGGGCACCGCCGCGGCGGGCGGCGCCGCCACCGATCCCGAGCTGCGGCTGACCCTGCTCCAGGCGCTGGGCAGGCTGCCGCCGAAGGACCGTGCGGTGCTGGTGCTGCGGTACTGGGAGGACCGCAGCGTCGAGGAGACCGCCGACGCGATGAACGTCAGCCCGGCGGCGGTCCGCACCCGGACCACCCGGGCGCTCGCCCGGCTGCGCGAGCAACTGGGCGGCAGCCCGGCCGCCTTCGCGGAGCTCTGAGGCTCGGCCCCCGGCCTCCCCGCGCCCGCCCCCGCGCCTGTGGTCCTCCGCTGCCCTTCCCGCTGTCCGTGCCCCCTCCGCACCCCTCCGAACGGAAGGCCTCGTGCCCCATGTCCTTCGAAGACGAACTCGGCGCGGCCCTGCGGCGCGCCGGTGACGGGTTCACCCCCGACCGGCCGTCCCTCGTCGACGCCGGGGAGCTCCGGGGCCGGCGGCTGCTGGCGCGCCGCCGGGCCACCCTGACCGGCGGTTCCGTACTGGCCCTGGCCCTGGTCGCGCTGGCGGGCGCCTGGTCCGGCGGGCTGCTCGGCGGTCCGGCGGCGGGCGCCGCCGCCGCCGGACCGCCGACCCCCGCGGCCGGGAGGAGCGGGAGCGGCGCGGGGGACGGCGGCGAGAAGACCGTGCCGACCGGCACCGGCGCCGTCGGCGCCGACCTGATGGTCGCCAAGCTGCAGGCACTCCTGCCGGGCGGAAGTCTGGGCGACACCACGGCGCGCGGCACCGAGCACGAGCTCGGCCCGCTGGTCCACGCCGTGTACGACGACGGGAAGGGCGCGGCGGCCCTCTCCCTCGTGCTCGCCCGCGTCGACCCGCAGGGCGCCACCGCCCGCGACCAGACCGGGTGCGGGGACAAGGAGCTCCAGGGCTACGACGACTGCCGCACCGAGCAGCTCGCCGACGGCTCCCGGCTGATGCTGTACCAGGGCTACGAGTACCCGGACCGGCGCGCGGACACCAGGACCTGGCGGGCCGTGCTCGTGACGCCGCAGGGCTTCATGGTCTCCGCGGCCGAGTGGAACTCCCCCGCGGAGAAGGGGGCACCGGTCACCCGGGCCGTCCCGCCGCTGACCACCGCGCAGTTGAAGGACCTGGTGACCTCGCCGACCTGGCTCCCGGCGCTGAACGACCTGCCGCCCGCCGCGCCGGAGGAGCCGCACCCCGGGGAGGGGACACCCGGCCGCCCGGCCGGCCCGGTCCTGGTGGGCCTCCTCGCCGGGTACGGGATCCCGGTCGCCTCCAGCGGCGGGGAGGACGACTACGGCTACGCCGTGCTCGACGACGGCCGGGGCCGGTCCCTGGTCCAGGTCAACGCCGAGCGGGCCGGGCCCGGTACGGAGCTCACGGGCGACGAGGTCATCACCCTGCCCGACGGCACCCGCATGAGGATCCGGCAGGGCCCCGGGGAGAAGGACCCGGGCGTGGTCCGGTGGACCGTGGAGACCCGGCGCGCGAACGGTGTCCGGGTGACGGTCTCCGCCTTCGGCGCCGCGGGCCAGTACGGTCCGGCCACGCGCACGGCGCCCGCGCTGACCGTCGAGCAGCTGAAGGAACTGGCCCTGGCGCCGGACTGGAGCCGCCGCTGACCGGCCCGGCCGGGCCCGCCCCGGCGGTCCGGCTCCGGCCGCTCACTTGGCGTCCGCGTAGCACTCCACCACCGCCGTGGTGAAGGGGAACCGGACGGGGGTGTCGCCGAAGGCGATCCGGCCGGCCAGGTCGCCGGCGGCGCGGACGGCCTCGGCGACCGCCTCGGCCTCCTCGGCGGGACAGTGCACGATCACCTCGTCGTGCTGGAAGAAGACCAGCTCCGCGCGCATCCCGGCGGTGGCCTGCCGCAGCGCCGCGAGCAGCAGCAGCGCCCAGTCGGCGGCGCTGCCCTGGACGACGAAGTTCCGGGTGAACCGGCCGCGCGCCCGGGTGTCGGCCGAGCCGTGCCCCGGGGTCCGGCCGTCCTCGCGCTCCGGCCCGTCACCGGACCCGCCGTCCCCCTCGCCGGGGTCCACCCCGCCGTCGCCGGCCTCGTACCCCTCGCCGGAGCCCGCGGCCGGCGGGCAGGTGCGGCCCAGCCAGGTCCGCACCAGGCGCCCCTCCTCGCCGGCCTTCGCCGCGTCGTCCACGTAGGCCACGGCCCGGGGGAAGCGGCGGCGCAGCGCCGCCAGGTTCTTCAGGCCGTCGCCGGAGGTCTGGCCGTAGACGGCACCGAGGACGGCCAGCTTCGCCTTCTCCCGGTCGCCGGAAAAACCGTGGCGGGAGACGGCCGTGTAGAGGTCCTCGGGCCGCCCGGCCACCTCCATGAAGGCCGGGTCGCGGGAGATGGCGGCGAGCACGCGCGGTTCCATCTGGTCGGCGTCGGCGACGACGAGCCGCCAGCCGGGGTCGGCCACCACGGCCCGGCGGATCACCTTGGGGATCTGCAGGGCACCGCCGCCGTTGCTCACCCAGCGGCCGGTCAGGGTGCCGCCGGGGACGAACTCCGGGCGGAAGCGGCCGTCGTGGACCCAGTCGGCGAGCCAGGACCAGCCGTGGGCGGTGTAGATCCGGTAGAGCTTCTTGTACTCGATCAACGGCTCCACCGCGGGATGGTCCAGCTCCTGGATCTCCCACCGGCGGGTGGACCGCAGCCTGATCCCGTCCTTGGCGAAGGCCTTGACGACGTCGGCGGGCAGGTCGGGACGCACGCGTCTGCCGAAGGCCGCCGAGACCCGGTCGGCCAGCTCGGCCAGGCGCCGGGGCTCCCCGCCGCCCCCGTAGCGCTCGCCGAGCAGTTCGGTCAGCAGGGCCCGGTGCACGTCGGCCCGCCAGGGCAGCCCGGCGCGGTTCATCTCGGCGGCGACGAGGAAGGCCGCGGACTCGGTGGCCGTCAGCAGCCGCATCCGGTCCGGGTGGGCGGTGGCCCCGATCCGGGCGGCCTGGTCGGCGTGGACGGCGAGCAGGGCCTCCAGCGGCACGGGCACGGTCTGCGGCTCGAACAGCGGGTCCTGGGCACGGGGTCCCGCGGCGCGCTGCCGAGGATCGGGCGGCACGGGGCCGCCGGTGAGCCGGGCCCACGCGGCGGCGGCCGAGCGGGGCTCGCCGGCCCGGCCCTCGTGCCCGAGGAGCAGCAGCTCGGAGGCCTCGATGTCGTGGCACCGCTCGACACGGACCCCGGCGGCGAGGAGGCGCGGGTACACGGCGGCGGTCGACGCCCACACCCAGCGGGTGCCGGGCGGGGCCGCGCGGACGGCCTCGGCGGGGTCGCGGACGCGCAGCCGGACTCCGTCGGCGGGGTCCACGGGCGCTGCCTGCCACCAGCCGTCGCCGTCCTCGGCGAGGGCCCACCGGGACGTGCGGTCGCTCATGGGTGCGAGTGTCCCACCGGGGTCCGACAGCCGGCCCGCGGCGGGGCCGCCTCCGGGGCGTGCCAAGCTGAAGGACGTGAGAGACCTTCCCGAGACCGTCGACCGGGCCTTCGCCGCCGCCCTCCACGCCCAGGACGACGCCGGGCTGGACACCGGGGCGTCGCTGCTCGTCGCGGAGCACGGGCAGTGGGCCGGGGTGGGCCGGGAGCTGCTCGCGCGCGGGGAGGACCACCTCCGCCGGAGCTGGGAGCGCGGCTGGCGTCCCGCCGACCTCCTGCGGCTCGTCCGCCGCGACCTCGACGAACGGCACGTGCGGATCGCCGGGGACCTGATCGCGGCCGAGGCGCGCCGCTACGCCCGCCTCCCGGCCCGCTGGGACGCGGGCGAGGTGTGGTGGAAGGGCGACGACGCGTACGCCGAGGCACTCGCCGCGCGGGAACGCGCCGACCGCTTCACCCTCGCCACCGCCTTCCTGGAGGTCCTGCGGCTGCTGGTCCGGCTGCCCTCGATCGAACCGGTGGGTCCGCTGCCCGGTGACCCGGTCGACGCCCTCGCCGACCACGCCCACATCGAGCCGCGCATGCTGGCCCGCATCCGGGCGCTGCTGGCCAAGGCCGAGGCGACCACCTACCCCGACGAGGCGGAGGCGCTCAGTGCCAAGGCGCAGGAGCTGATGGTCCGCCACACCGTGGACGAGGCGCTGCTGGCCGCGAGCGGCAAGGGCCCGCGGCAGGTCCCCGGCGCCTGCCGGATCGGCGTGGAGCCGCCGTACGAGGAGGCCAAGGCGGTCCTGCTGGACGCGGTGGCCACCGCGAACCGCTGCCGGGCCGTGTGGAACGGCGCCTTCGGGTTCTCCACCGTGGTGGGTTTCGAGAGCGACCTGGAGGCGGTGGAGCTGCTCCACACCTCGCTCCTGGTGCAGGGCATGGCCGCCATGACCCGGGCGGAGGCCGCCCAGCGCTCCGGGGGCCGCAAGCGCACCAAGACCTTCCGGCAGTCGTTCCTCCTCGCCTACGCCAGCCGCCTGGGCCGGCGCCTCGCCGAGACCGCCGAGCACACGGCCGCGGAGGCCGCGGACAACCTGCCGGCCCTGGTGGCGCGCGACGTCGCCGTCACCTCCCGCGCCGAGGAGATGTTCCCGCGCACGACCACGACCCGGCTGCGCGGGGCCACCGACCACGCGGGCTGGGAGGACGGCACGGCCGCCGCCGACCGCGCCCACATGGGCGGCCGCCGCCCGGGCCTGCCGGGCCGCTGACCCAGGCGGTCCGCCGGACCGCCGGGGTCAGGCCGCCGGCCCGCCGCCCTGCGGCCGGCCGCCGTCGTCCGCGCGCAGCGCCTGCGCCTCGGACTTCAGGATGCGCATCGACCGGCCCAGCGAGCGGGCCATGTCGGGCAGCCTCTTGGAGCCGAACACGAGCAGGCAGACCACCAGGACGATGAGCAGGTGCCACGGCTGGACGGCGTTGCGGAACACGGGCGTTCCCCTTTCGGACGAGCCGGCTTGTCTTGCGGGTCCTACGGACGACCGGGCCATGGAACAGGCCGGGGCACGAGAAGGACAAATCTGAAGAAATCCTGAAAGCCGTGAGCCGTTACGCTCGGCGCCGTGAGCTGGTCGCGGGCAGTGAAGGAAGCCGCCCGCTCCGGCATGGCGATCGAGCGGACCCGCCTGGAACCCCTCGTCGCCCTGCGCGCCACCGCCGGCCTGGCGATCGCCATCGCCGCCTTCGGGGCCTTCATGGCCGCCGTCGCCACCTTCCAGCAGAGCTGGCGTCCCCGGCCCGTGCTCGCGCTGGCACGGGCGCTGCGCGACGCGACCGAGGAAGGGGCCCGGGCGGTGCGGCGCTGCGCCCCTGAACGCGGACCTGTCAGTGATCAACGCACCACCCCGCGTGCACGTGCATCTGCGCATGCATACTGCTGCTGAACACAGCTATGATCCGGTGGAGTTGACATCTGCACTATCGGGGGCTTCCTGTGGACCACGCGTACAACGGGATGGCAGCTGCAGAACTCGCTTCCCTGTTTGAGCTGACGTGGCAGAAGAGCAGACACAGCAACTCGCAGGGTTCCTGCGTGGAGTTCGCGAAGCTGCCCGGAGGCGACGTCGCCATGCGCAATTCGCGTTTCCCGGACGGGCCTGCGCTCGTCTACACACCGGCCGAGATCCAGGCCCTGCTGCTGGGCGTCAAGGACGGCGAGTTCGATCATCTGATCGGCTGACGGAACGGCGCACCGGGCGTCATGATCACGCCATGCACGTGCACTGGCCGGGACCGATCGCAGTGATCGGTCCCGGCCAGTCGTCCGGTTTCGGGCGCTCCGCCGCTCAGTCGTGGAGCAGGAACAGCGCCCAGACCACCTTGCCCGTCAGCCGCCCCGCGAGCGGGTGCCAGCCCCAGCTGTCGCTGTAGGAGTCCACCAGGAACAGTCCGCGGCCGGACTCCAGGTCGAAGTTCTCCTCGGTCCGCTCCGGTGAGAAGGCGCCGCCGGGCCGGTCCTCGCTGGGGTCGCGCACCGCGCACACCAGCCGGGTGCTCCACCGCATCAGGTGCAGGCGCACCGGAGGCTCCGGCTCGGCGCCCGTACACCGCGACTCGTCCGGCAGGGCATGGCGCAGCGCGTTGGTGACGAGTTCGGACACGACCAGCGACACGTCGTCGAAGCGGTCGTCGAGGCCCCACTGGGACAGCGTCGAGCGGGTGAAAGTGCGTGCGCCCCGCACCGCGTCGAACCGAGCGGGCAGAGCGCACGAGGCGGACCCGGAGACAGCCGTGGGGTCGACCGGGGGAAGCCCCTGCCGTAACGGCTCGAGCATGGTCGATCCATTCGTCCCCATGCGAGGCACTCCCGGGATTCGCGGACGAAGCGGTGGCTCTGTCCAAAGAGAACTGCGGGGTGGGTCCCGCGCCGGCGCGAAGAGCACGCAGGTGCGCGGGGACCATCGTTCCGAATGCTCGGGCCGGATGCAAGGGCAGATGCACGTGCACGCGCCGGACCTGTCCACTCCCGTGATGGTTCTTGCTCATTTCTTCCTACGCATACTTACGGACTTCTTCTGCTGCGCCAGGGATTCCGTTACAGAACGAGTACGGGCCGATGCGTTTTGGTGGCAGACTGCGGCCTCTGGGGTACGGGGGCCCCGAGACGCCGCGCACACCACGCGCACGCCAATGCGATGGGGAGGGCAGTACTAGTGACCGCAGAAACCAGCGGTTCTGTGGTGCGCCGCATCCTCCTGGGCTCACAACTCAGGCGACTCCGAGAATCCCGCGGCATCACCCGTGAGGCGGCCGGCTACTCGATCCGCGCATCCGAATCGAAGATCAGCCGCTTGGAGTTGGGAAGGGTGAGCTTCAAGGCCAGGGACGTGGAGGACCTCCTCACGCTCTACGGAGTCACGGACAGCACCGAGCGCGAGTCCCTGCTGGGGCTGGTCCGCGAGGCCAACGCGACCGGCTGGTGGCACAGTTACGGCGACGTGCTGCCCGGGTGGTTCCAGACGTACATCGGCCTGGAGGGCGCCGCCTCGCTCATCCGCATCTACGAGGTGCAGTTCGTGCACGGCCTCCTGCAGACCGAGGCCTACGCCCACGCCGTCGTCAGCCGCGGCATGCCCGACGCCACCGCCGCCGAGATCGACCGCCGCGTCGCGCTGCGCCTGGAGCGCCAGAAGGTCCTGGTCTCCGAGAGCGCCCCCGTCTTCCACGCCGTGCTCGACGAGGCCGCGCTGCGCCGCCCGTACGGGGACCGCGACGTCATGCGCGGCCAGCTGGAGCACCTCATCGAGATTTCCGAGCGGCCCAACGTGCAGCTCCAGGTCATGCCCTTCTCCTTCGGCGGCCACGCGGGCGAGAGCGGGGCCTTCACCCTGCTGCGCTTCCCCGAGTCCGACCTCCAGGACATCGTCTATCTGGAACAGCTCACCAGCGCCCTCTACCTGGACAAGGACGAGGAAGTGGGGCAGTACGAGCGGGCGATGGAGCGGCTCCAGGCGGATTGCCCCGATCCCGACCGGACCCGGGATCTTCTTCGCGGCCTCCTCCAACTGTCTTGATTCGCACGTAGTATGACGTCTGATCAGTGCATGATGACCGATCGGTCTCCGGTGCAGCGCAAGGGTGCGCGCTCGCAGTAAGGGATGGCATGTCCATATTCAGCGACCTCGCTCACCAGTACATCGACGGCGAATGGCTGGCCGGCAACGGTTCCTGGGACATCATCGACGTCAACCCGTACAACGGCGAGAAGCTCGCGGCCATCACGGTCGCCACCGTCGAGCAGGTGGACCAGGCCTACCGCGGCGCCGAGCGCGCCCAGCGCGAATGGGCCGCCACCAGCCCGTACGTCAGACGCACCGTCCTGGAACGCGCCCTGCGGGTCACCGAGGAGCGCGAGAAGGAGATCGTCGAGGCGATGATCGACGAGCTCGGTGGGACCCGTCCCAAGGCCGAGTACGAGGTCCACCTCGCCAAGGAGTTCCTCCGCGAGTCCCTCCAGCTCGCCGTCCGCCCCGAGGGACGGATCCTGGCCTCGCCGGTCGAGGGCAAGGAGAACCGGGTCCAGCGGCTGCCCGTCGGTGTCGTCACCGTGATCAGCCCCTTCAACTTCCCCTTCCTGGTGGCCCTGAAGTCGGTCGCCCCGGCCCTGGCCCTGGGCAACGCGGTGGTCATCAAGCCCAACCAGAACGCCCCGGTCGTGGGCGGCGGGGTCATCGCCAAGATCTTCGAGGACGCGGGGCTGCCCGCCGGCCTGCTGAACGTCCTGGTCACCGACATCGCCGAGATAGGCGACGCGCTCCTGACCCACCCCGTCCCCAAGGTGATCTCCTTCGCGGGGTCCGACCGGGTCGGCCGGCACGTCGGAGCGGTCGCGGCCCGCCACTTCAAGCGGACCGTCCTGGAGCTCAGCGGCAACAGCGCGCTCGTCGTCCTCGACGACGCCGACCTCGACTACGCGGTGGACGCGGCCGTCTTCAGCCGCTTCGTCTACCAGGGCCAGGTCTGCATGGCCGCCAACCGCATCCTCGTCGACGCCTCCGTCGCGGAGGAGTTCACCGAGAAGTTCACCGCCCGCGTGCGGGGCCTGAGGACCGGCGACCCGCACGAGGCCGACACCCACATCGGCCCGCTGATCAACTCCTTCCAGGCCGACGCGCTGACCGCGCTCGTGGACCAGGCCGTGGAGTCCGGCGCGCAGGCCCTCGTGCGGGGTTCCACGCGCGGCAACCTGGTCGAGCCGACCGTGCTCGCCGGGATCCCCGAGGACTCCCCGCTGCTGGGCCAGGAGATCTTCGGCCCCGTGGCCCTGCTGGTGGTCTTCGACGGCGAGGACGAGGCCGTACGGCTGACCAACGCGACCCCCTACGGGCTCAGCGGCGCCGTGCACACCCGGGACGTGGAGCGGGGCGTCCGCTTCGCGCAGCGGATCGAGACGGGGATGATCCACGTCAACGACTCCACGATCGGGGACGAGCCGCTCGCCGCATTCGGAGGGGAGAAGGCCTCCGGCCTGGGCAGGCTGAACGGCGAGGCCACGGTGGAGGCGTTCACGACGCAGAAGTGGATCTCCGTTCAGCACGGGCGGACGGCGTTCCCCTTCTAGGTCACTAGACTCGGCCGGGCGTAGGCAGCCGCCCGGGGGAGATCCTGTTGAGCAACATTCCGGAGACCGGCCGGACCCCTCGGGTCCAGAACCGGCTCGTCGTCATCCAGGTCGTGGTCTTCTCACTCCTGCTCACGCTCGGCGGACGGCTCTGGTACCTCCAGATACGCAATGGCCAGGAGTACACGGACGAGGCGAAGAACAACCACGTCCAGCAGGTGGTCCAGCCCGCCGTGCGCGGGTCGATCCTCGACTCGCGCGGTGTGCCGCTCGCCGACAACGCCACCCACCTCGTGGTCTCCGCGAGCCGCACCGAGCTGCTGAAGATGAAGGACAAGGGCAGGTCCGTCCTGACCCGGCTCGCCGGAGTCCTGGGCACGGACCCCCAGGAGGTCATCGACAAGGTCCGGCTCTGCGACTCCAAGACCAAGCAGCCCTGCTGGAACGGCTCGCCCTACCAGCCGATCCCGGTCAGCAACGAGGCCACCACCGAGCAGGCCCTGCAGATCCGCGAGCACCCCGAGGACTTCCCGGGCATCACCGCCGAGGCGACCGCGCTGCGCCGCTACGCCGCCCCGGACCAGGCCAACACCTCGCAGGTCCTCGGCTACCTCTCGCCGGTCACCGACGAGGAGATCGCCAAGGCGAAGAAGTCCGACTCGCCGTACCTGCGCTCCGACCAGGTGGGCCGCTCCGGCCTGGAGCGCACGTACGACAAGGAGCTGCGCGGCAAGGCGGGCGTCACCCGCTACGAGGTGGACAACCTCGGCCGGGTCATCGGCCAGGGTGTGACGGACCCGGCGCAGCCCGGGGCGAACGTCGTGACCTCGATCGACGCCCGGGTGCAGGCCGTGGCCGAGCGCGAGCTGAACAACGCGATGATCGACGCCCGCAAGGTCCACGACAGGAACACCGGCCGCAACTACGAGGCCGACTCGGGCGCGGTCGTCGTGATGGAGACCAAGACGGGGCGGATCGTGGCCATGGCCTCGAACCCGACCTACGACCCGAACGCCTGGGTGGGCGGCATCTCCGCCAAGGACTACGCCTCCCTCACCGACAAGGACTCCAACTACCCCCTGCTGAACCGGGCGATCCAGGGCCAGGCGGCCCCCGGCTCGGTCTTCAAGGTGGTCACCTCGACCGCCGCGGTCAACGCCGGCTACCCGTTCAACAGCCGCTACCCCTGCCCCAGCTCCTACTCGGTGGGCAACCAGACCTTCACCAACTTCGAGTCGCAGGGCCACGGCGACATCACCATCGGCCGGGCCCTGGAGGTCTCCTGCGACACGGTCTACTACCTGCTCGCCGACCAGGAGTGGAAGAAGGACGGGGGCATCAAGCCCAAGAAGGACCCGAAGGACTGGTTCTTCAAGACCGCCCACGAGTTCGGCCTGGGCAAGCGGACCGGGATCGACCTGCCCAACGAGGTCCCCGGCCGGGTCCCCGACCGCAAGTGGAAGCAGGACTTCTTCGACGCGAACAAGGACGCCTGGTGCCGGGACGGCAAGAAGAACGGCAGCTTCGCCGAGAAGATCGCCTACGAGAACTGCCGCCAGGGCAACCAGCTGCGTGAGGGCGACGCGATCAACTACTCCATCGGCCAGGGCGACACGCTCGTCACCCCGCTCCAGATGGCGTCCGTGTACGCGGCCATCGCCAACGGCGGCACCCTGCACCAGCCGAGCGTCGGCAAGGCGATCGTCAGCGCCGACGGCACCTCGGTGAAGGAGATCGCCCCCAAGGAGACGGGCCGGCTCCCGATGGACGCGAAGACCCGCGACAACATCGACGCGGCCCTCGCCGGCGTGGCCACCGACGGCAGCGCCGCCTGGCGCTTCGGCGGCTGGCCGCAGAAGCAGATCCCGATGCACGCAAAGACCGGTACGGCCGAGGTCCAGGGCAAGCAGACCACCTCGTGGTTCGCCTCCTACACCGAGGACTACGCGATCGTGATGACGATCTCCCAGGGCGGCACCGGCTCCGGGGCCTCGGGACCGGCCGTCCGCAAGATCTACGAGGCGATGTACGGGCTCGACCCGACGGGCAGGCAGGACCTCTCCAAGGCCCTGCTGCCCAAGCCGGCCACCGGACTGCCGGCGATCCGCCCGGACGCGGAGACCCCCGCGAACTGAGGCGGCATTGCGGACAGCAGCTGACCGCAATGCTCCGTAGCGTGGGGCGTGTCGGAGGGAGGAACCCCCGGCACGGTCCACGCAGAGGCGGTTGGTCATGGTCCAGATTTCCACCGAGGTTCCCGGCGACGAGCGCGGCACGCTCCTGGCCTTCGTCGAGTCCCAGCGCGCGGCGATCCGCGAGACGCTGGACGGGCTCGACGAGGAGCGGGCGGCGAGCCGGCCCAGCGCCAGCGAGCTGAGCCTGTCCGGACTGCTCAAGCACGTGGCCGAGTGCGAGCTGGGCTGGCTGCGCATGGCCCAGCAGCGGCCCAACGAGCGGCTGCGCGACGAGACCTCCTACGGGGACAGCTTCCGGCTCGTCGAGGGCGAGTCGATCCCGTCGGTGCTGGCCTTCTGGGACGGGGTGCGCAAGGAGACGGAGGCCTTCGTCGCCGAGGTCCCGAGCCTGGACCAGACCTTCCCGCTGCCGCCGGCGCCGTGGTTCCCGCAGGACGCGCAGGTGTCGGTCCGCTGGATGCTGCTGCACCTGGTGGAGGAGTTCGCCCGGCACGCGGGCCACGCGGACATCGTGCGCGAGACCATCGACGGCACCAAGGCGATGGGTTAGGGCGGCCGCTCTTCCGGACCGTGCCGGTCCGCGAGGGCCGGGGCCGGGCGGGGGCCGGACGGCCGGGGGCCAGGGCCTAGCCTGGCCCCATGTCTGCGATCCGGCTTCTTGTCCTCGGCGCCGTCCGCCAGCACGGGCGGGCCCACGGCTACCAGGTGCGCAACGACCTGGAGTACTGGGGCGCCCACGAGTGGTCGAACACCAAGCCGGGGTCGATCTACCACGCCCTGAAGCAGATGGCGAAGCAGGGCGTCCTGCACGCCCACGAGGTGGCTCCGAGTGCGGCGGGCGGGCCGCCGCGCACCGAGTACGAGGTGACGGACGCCGGCCGTGAGGAGTACTTCCGGCTGCTGCGCCAGGCGCTCGCGGCGCACGACCAGAAGGCGGACCTGCTGTCGGCGGCGATCGGTTTCATGGTCGACCTGCCGCGCGAGGAGGTCCTCGGGCTGCTGCGGCAGCGGCTGGCGGGGCTCGCGGGCTGGCGGTCCGCGGTGACCGACCACTACACGCCGGAGGGCGGCCCGGAAGCGCTGGGCCACATCGGCGAGATCATGCACCGGTGGGTCCACTCCGCGGACGCGGAGGCGGAGTGGACGCGCGGGCTGATCGCCCGGATCGAGGGGGGCGCGTACTCCTTCGCGGGCGAGGGCGGCGCACCGTTCGTGGGGGTGCTGGCGGAGGGCCAGGAGAACCCCTACGCCTAATCAAGTTTGACTAGCCCGAGACCGGGCATGACCGTGACCGGCCGCAGTATTCAAGTTTGACTAATAAGGAGGAGTCTTGGCGATCTCCGTCGAAGGTGTCCACAAGCGCTACGGCGGCAAACAGGCCCTGGCGGGCCTCGATCTGGAGGTGGCACCCGGCACGGTGCACGCCGTGCTCGGCCCCAACGGCGCCGGCAAGACCACGGCGGTCCGCATCATGAGCACGCTGCTGCGGCACGACGAGGGCGTGGTCCGGGTCGCGGGCCACGACGTCCGCGCGGACCCGGCGGCCGTCCGCGCCCGCATCGGGCTGCTCGGCCAGCACGCGGCGCTCGACGAGGAGCTGGGCGGACGGCAGAACCTGGAGATGTTCGGCCGCCTGCACCACCTGGGCGCCCGGCGCGCCGGCCTGCGGGCGGACGAACTGCTGGAGCGCTTCGGCCTCGCGGACACCGGCCGCAAGCCGGTGAAGCAGTACAGCGGCGGCATGCGCCGCCGGCTCGACCTCGCCGCGTCCCTGATCACCGACCCGGAGGTGCTCTTCCTCGACGAGCCGACCACCGGCCTCGACCCGCGCGGCCGGACCGAGGTGTGGACCGCGGTCCGCTCGCTGGTGGGCGGCGGCACGACCGTCCTGCTCACCACCCAGTACCTGGAGGAGGCCGACCAACTGGCCGACCGCATCGCCCTGGTCGACGCGGGCCGGGTGTCGGCGGAGGGGACCGCCGACGAACTGAAGGCCCGCGTCGGGGCGGACCGGATCGTCGTCGTCCTGCGGGACCCGGCGCGGCTCGCGCACGCGGCGGCGCTGCTGCCCGGGCCCGCCGTGGACCCGGACGCCGCGACCCTGAGCTTCCCGGTGGAGGACCGCATGGCGGGCCTCGCCCGGACCCTGCGGGTGCTGGAGGAGGCGGGCATCGGGGCGGCGGACGTCTCCGTCCGCCGGCCCACGCTCGACGAGGTCTTCCTGCACCTGACCGACGGCAAGGACACCGAGGGGACCGCCGCATGAGCACGGGTACGCGCACGAGTACGGGCACGGGCGGCGGCACGGGAACGGCCGCCGGGACGGCCACGACGGGCGGGGCCGCGGGCCCCTCGGCGGGTCCGCGCGTCCCCTGGGCCCTGGTGGACGCCTGGACCATGACCCGGCGCGAGCTCGCGCACTGGGCGAGGCAGCCGGTCCAGGTGGTCGTCGGCCTGGTCTTCCCGGTGATGCTGCTGCTGATGTTCGGCTTCCTGGTCGGCGGCGGACGCGGCGTCGACGGGGAGTACGTCGAGTTCCTGGTGCCCGGGATGCTGACGCTGACCATGGCCTTCGGGCTGGAGTCGACGATGACCGCGGTCACCCAGGACCTCGGCAAGGGGGTGATCGACCGCTTCCGCGCCATGCCGATGTCCTCCTCGGCGGTCCTGGTCGGCCGCTGCGCGGCGGACATGCTCCAGTCGGCGGTCGGGCTCGCGGTCCTGGCGGGCGTCGGCCTGCTGCTCGGCTGGCGCTGGCACGGTTCCGCGGCCTCGGCGCTCCTCGCCTTCGGGCTGCTCCTGCTGCTGCGGCTGGCCATGCTGTGGATCGGGATCCACCTCGGCATGCTCGCCGGGCGGCCGGAGATGGTGCAGGCGGTGCAGATCCTGGTGTGGCCGGTCGGCTTCCTCTCCAACGCCTTCGCCTCACCGGAGTCGATGCCGGGCTGGCTGGGCGCGGTGGTGGAATGGAACCCGATGTCGGCGACGGCGACGGCGGTCCGCGAGCTGTTCGGCAACGCGGGTCCCTCCTGGGCCGCCGACCACGCCGGGCTGCTCGCCGTCGTGTGGCCGCTCGCGCTGCTGGCGGTCTTCTTCCCGCTGGCGGTGGCCCGGTTCCGGGGTCTCGACAGGTAACCGGCTCGGAGGACTTGCACCTCACGCCGCGTGAGGGACCACAGTGAAGGGCGTACCCAACCAGAGGGCGGAAGAGATGAGCTACTCCGTGGGCCAGGTCGCCGGTTTCGCCGGAGTCACGGTGCGCGCGCTGCACCACTACGACGGCATCGGCCTGCTCTCCCCGAGCGGCCGCAGCACCGCGGGGCACCGGCGTTACGACGACGGTGACCTCGACCGGCTGCAGCGGATCCTGTTCTACCGGGAGCTCGGCTTCCCCCTCGACGAGGTCGCGGTCCTGCTGGACGACCCGGAGACGGATCCACGGGAGCATCTGCGCCGGCAGCACACCCTGCTGACCGACCGGATCGACCGGCTCCAGCAGATGGCCAAGGCCGTCGAGCACGCCTTGGAGGCGAAGAAGATGGGAATCAACCTCACGCCCGAAGAGAAGTTCGAGGTGTTCGGGGACTTCGACCCCGACGAGCACGCCGAGGAGGTGGAGCAGCGATGGGGCGATACGGACGCGTACCGGGAATCGGCCCGCCGGACCGCCTCGTACACCAAGGAGGACTGGAAGCGGATCCAGGACCTGGCCGAGGGCATCAACCAGCGGTTCGCCGCACTGATGGACTCCGGCGCACCCGCGGACGGCGAGGCGGCCATGGACCTGGCCGAGGAGCACCGCGGCTGGATCGACGGCAGCTACTACTCCTGCGGCCACGAGATGCACACCTGTCTCGGTGAGATGTACGTCGCGGACGAGCGGTTCAAGGCCTTCTACGACGCGGTTCGGCCCGGTCTGGCCGTCTTCGTCCGGGACGCCATCCTGGCGAACGCGGTCCGCGCGGTGTGAGCCGATGAACACCCGTACGGCCCCCTCCGGTACCTGGAACCGGGCGGGGGTCGTGTGCGTTGATAATTGAAGCTGCTCCCGCCACAGTACGTCCCCCGATTCCAGGAGAGCCCGGAACCCGTGTATACGCTTGCGCTCGGCCCTGAGTGGCTGTCCCCGGACTACCTGATCTCGCACTTCGGCTTGATCGGCATCCTGGTCATCGTCTTCGCCGAATCGGGTCTCTTCGCCTTCCTCCCCGGCGACTCCCTGCTGTTCACGGCGGGTCTGCTGGTCGCGGACGGGCAGTACATCAAGCAGCCGCTGTGGCTGGTCTGCACCCTGATCGTCGCCGCGGCGATCATCGGTGACCAGGTCGGTTACATGATCGGCAAGTACTTCGGGCCGAAGCTCTTCAACCGGCCGAACTCCAAGCTCTTCAAGCGGGAGAACCTGGACAAGGCGCACGAGTTCATGGACAAGCACGGCCCCAAGGCCATCGTGCTCGCCCGCTTCGTGCCGATCATCCGCACCTTCGCCCCGATGGTCGCGGGCGCCGGTTCGATGAAGTACCGCACCTTCCTCACCTACAACGTCATCGGCGGCATCAGCTGGGGCGCGGGCGTCACCGTCGCGGGCTACTGGCTCGGCCAGATCGAGTTCATCAAGGCGAACGTCGAGCCCATCCTGGTCGGCATCGTCCTGGTGTCGGTGATCCCGGTCGTCTTCGAGGTCCTCAAGGCCCGCAAGGAGGGCAAGGCGGCCGCCGCCCAGGCGCCGGCGGAGTTCCCCGCCGACGGCTCCGCCCCCCAGACGCAGGGCCAGCGCGGCCGCCACGCCAAGCGCTGACCGGCCCCCTCCCCGAAGGGCCGCCGCCCGCCTCCAGAGGCCGGCAGAGCGGCCCTTCGCCGTGTCCGGCTCCGGGCGCGGTCTGCGCCGTACGGGTCCTAGTAGCCGCGGGTCCGCTTCGCCGCCGAGCGTTTGGCGGCGCTCGCGGCCCCCGGGATGCGCATGAACAGCCGGGAGGTCTCCGACCCCAGGTTGACGCCGATGGCGATGGCGAGGGCGATGGCCGCCGCGTTGACCAGGGAGCCCAGCCCCTCGTTGAGCCGGTTCTCGGCGATCAGCAGCAGCCCGTAGTACGTCGCCGAGCCGGGCAGCAGCGGGCCGATCGCGGCCGTCACGTACGGCAGGGCGGAGGCGAAGCGGTAGCGGGAGAACAGCTGGCCGAAGAGGCCCACCAGCCCGGCCGCGACGGCGGTGGAGGGCACGGGCGGGATGCCGCCCGCGTAGTGCAGGGCCCCGAAGGTCACCCAGGCGACGGCCCCGTTGAGGGTCACGATCCACACCGTCGCGCGTTCCTGCTGGAGCAGGATCGCGAACGTGAACACCAGCGCCATCGAGGCGGCGATCTGCACCAGCGGCCGCTGGGTGATCTGGAGGACCTCTTCCGGTTTGGGCGAGGCACCCAGCTGGAGCCCGAGGTAGAGCACCACGAGCACGCCCATGATGATGCCGATGAAGAGGTACATGACCTCCAGCAGGCGGGCCGAAGCGGTGATGTAGTAGCCGGTCAGGCCGTCCTGCACGGCCGCGACCAGGGCCCGTCCGGGCAGCAGCGCGAACAGCCCGCCGGTGATGACGGCGGAGGCCTTGATGTCCTCGATCTCCGCGAGCTTGAGCGCCACCCCGAAGGCCGCGGGCGGCATCGCCGCCACCACGAACTGATAGAACTCGGGCAGTCCGCGCCCGGCGCACAGCCACGCCAGCCGGTCACCGAGGACCGCGCCGAGTGCGGCTGCGAAGAACACCAGCACACCGCCGCCGACGAGCACCGAGGCGGCCCCGGCGAGCAGCCCGGCGGCCGCCGTGAGCACCCAGGTGGGGTACGGGTGCCGGTTGCGCCGGATCTCGGCCAGCCGGCGGTAGGCCTCCTCCAGGGAGACGTCCACCTCGGGCGTGCTGATGTCCGCCACCAGCTTGAACACGGCCGCCAGCCGCGTGTAGTCCGTGCCCCGGCGGCGCACGGTCCGGTTCACCGACACCGGGTGGTCGACGAGGGACGGCTGGTGGCTGATCGACAGCAGGGTGAAGGTGACCGTCGGTTCGCAGCGGTCCAGCCCGTAGGAGTGGGCCACCGCGAACATCGCGGCCTCCACGTCCTCGGAGCCCTCGCCGCCGGCCAGCAGCAGCTCGCCGATGCGCAGGGTCAGGTCCAGCACGCGGCCCACGGCGGGAGCGTGCTCGCTGGGCCGCTGCACGAGCTCCGGTACGGGCCGCACGTCCGCCGGCATGCGCAGCATCGTCCGCATCCGGTCCTGCCAGGGCGACTCCGTGATCCGGGCGACGGGGAAGCCGTGGCCGGGCGTGTAGGCGGGCGGGGAGTGCGCGGCGCTGTAGGTGGCAGGGGTGGCGAACGCCGAGCCCTCGGGCTCGGGCTGGGCCGGCTCGGTGCCCGCCGGAAGGGCGAATTCGGAGGTGGGCTGGTCCTCGTCGAGGACCTCCGGTTCCATGCCGGGCGGAACCGTGAAGGCGCTGTGCGCTTCGTCGGACTGGGGCTTCTTGTCCTCCGCCCCGTCGGCCTCCGCCACGCGTCCTCCCGTTCGTGATCACCCGGAGTATCAGTATGCGGAATCGTTTCGTCCCCGCGCACGCCCGGACCCGCCACCCGCACCGGCGCCCGGCGGCGGACGCGCGAACGGGCGGCACCCCCGGAGGGATGCCGCCCGCTGTGTCACGACGGGCCGGGGGAGTCCCCCGGCCCGTCACCGCCGAGCGCGAGCTCAGTGGTGGCCGCCCTGCGCCTGCAGGCGCTTGTAGGAGGCCTCGATCTCGGCCTCGGCCTCGGTGCGGCCGACCCAGTTCGCGCCCTCGACCGACTTGCCCGGCTCCAGGTCCTTGTAGACCTCGAAGAAGTGCTGGATCTCGAGGCGGTCGAACTCCGAGATGTGGTGGATGTCGCGCAGGTGCTCGACACGCGGGTCCGAGGCCGGGACGCACAGCAGCTTGTCGTCGCCGCCCGCCTCGTCGGTCATGCGGAACATGCCGATGGCGCGGCACTTGATCAGGCAGCCCGGGAAGGTGGGCTCGTCCAGGATGACCAGCGCGTCCAGCGGGTCGCCGTCCTCGCCGAGGGTGTTCTCGACGAAGCCGTAGTCCGTCGGGTAGCTGGTCGAGGTGAAGAGGCGACGGTCCAGGCGGATCCGGCCGGTCTCGTGGTCCACCTCGTACTTGTTCCGCGAACCCTTGGGGATCTCGATGGTGACGTCGAACTCCACGTCCTGCTCCTCCATGATCAGCCCCGGCCCTGTGCCGGGGCTTGATGTGCTCCGAGTGGTAGCGCGTCCGGCCAAGCCCTCCCGGGTACCGCTGGGAGGTACCCCCAGCCGGGTGGGGTGCCATGCTCGCGGCAAGACGCAGTGGTTAAGTGTCCCTCACGCATATGTGTGATCGCGAAAGGGGCTGGTCCGAGGTGCCTTCGGTCAAGACCTGGCAGCTCATCGCGGGTGCGGCCGCCGCCGGCCTCGCCCTGTCGGTGGCAACGGTGGCCGCCGCCGGTCCCTGGGACTCCGGCCAGCGTAAGGCCGAGCGGGACAGGGCTGCCTCCTGGGGCCTCACGGGTGGCGCAGATCACGGCGCAGACCCCGGCTCGGGCCCCCTCCCGCAGGCCGCGCCCAGCGCCCCCGGCGTGCTGGACGCCACCGGCCCCGGCGCCGCGCCGGGCCAGGCGCCCGCCGCCGCGGGCGGCGCGGGACTCGCCGCCACGCTCGGCCCCCTGCTGGCCGATCCCGCCCTCGGCACCGCCCGTTCCGCCTCCGTCGTCGACACCGCCACCGGGCAGGTGCTGTTCGAGTCCGGGGCGCGCAACGCGATGACCCCCGCCTCCACCGTCAAGATCGCCACGGCGGCGGCCGCACTGGCCGCCCTCGGACCCGAGCACCGGATCAGGACCACCGTGGTGCCCGGCGCCACCCCCGGACAGGTCGTCCTGGTCGGCGGCGGGGACCCCTCCCTCACCGCCAAGCGCAAGAGCCCGGCCGGATCCGGCGGCAGCCTCGTCGCGCTGGCCGCCGACGCCGCACAGGCCCTCAAGGCCGCCGGCACCGCCACCGTGACCCTCGGCTACGACGACTCGCTCTACACCGGACCCGCCCGCCACCCGATCGGCGTCAACCCCAACATCGCGCCCGTGACCGCCCTGGCGGCCGACGAGGGCCGCCCCGACGACTCCGCCTCCGGGCCCGTGGACCGCTCCGACGACCCGGCCCGGGACGCCGCCCTCGCCTTCCGCGACCTGCTGGCCGACCGCGGCATCACCGTCACCGGCGAACCCGCACGGACCAAGCCCGCCGCGGGAGTCCAGCCGCTGGCCGTCACCCTCTCCACCCCCGTCTCCGGACTCGTCGAGCGGATGCTGACCAACAGCGACAACGACATCGCCGAGGCCCTCGCCCGCCAGACCGCCCTCGCCTCCGGGCAGCCCGCCGGCTTCGAGGGCGCCGAGAAGGCCGTCACCGCCCGGCTCGCCGGCCTCGGCCTCGACGTCAGCGGCTCCCGCTTCGCCGACGGCAGCGGCCTCAACCGCGCCGACCGGGTCACCGCCGGGCTGCTCACCGGCCTCCTCGCCAAGGCGGCCGACCCGCGCCACCCCGAGCTGAAGCCGGTCCTCACCGGCCTGCCCGTCGCCGGCTTCACCGGGACCCTGCGCGCCCGCAACGCCGGCACCTCCCCGGCCGCCGGCCTGCTCCGCGCCAAGACCGGCACCCTCAGCGGCGTCAACTCCCTCTCCGGGACCGTGGTCGACTCCTCCGGCCGCCTCCTCGCCTTCGCCTTCCTCGCGGGGAACACCCCGGGCCCCGAGGGCGCCGAGAAGGCCCTCGACAAGCTCGCCGCGGCCGTCGCCGCCGCTTCGTAGGGGGTCCGCCGGAAGGCTCGTCCACGTACCGTTGACGCATGACGAGCATCAGTGGTGCGGAGATGGTCGACTGGAATCTCGCGGTGGCGACCGCGACCCGACTGGTACGCCCCGGGCCGGAGGTCACCCGGGGCGAGGCGCGGGCCGTCGTCGCCGAGCTGCGCGGGCACGCCAGGACCTCGGAACGGCACGTGCGCGAGTTCACGCGGATGGCCACCCTGCTCCCCGAAGGGGTGGCCGTCCCCGACACGCCCGTCCTGGTCGTCGACCGGGCCGGCTGGGTCAAGGCGAACGTCGCGGGCTTCCGGGCCCTGCTGACGCCCCTCCTCGGCAAGATGCAGGACCGCCGCGCCGGCGCCCCGGGCGGAGCCGTCCTCGGCGCGGTCGGCGGCAAGGTGACCGGCGTCGAGCTCGGGATGCTGCTGAGCTTCCTGGCCTCCCGGGTGCTGGGGCAGTACGAGACCTTCGCCCCGGTCTCCCGCGACCTCCCGGCCTCCCCGGCGGGCGGCAGGCTGCTGCTCGTCGCCCCGAACATCGTGCACGTCGAGCGCGAGCTGGAGGTGAACCCGCACGACTTCCGGCTCTGGGTCTGCCTGCACGAGGAGACGCACCGTACCCAGTTCACCGCCGTCCCCTGGCTGCGCGACCACCTCGAAGGCGAAATCCAGACGTTCCTGGGCGCCACCGAGATGGACCCGATGACCGTGCTGGAACGCGTCCGGGAAGCCGCCCAGTCCTTCTCCGGGGCCCGCCCGGACGCCGAGCGCGGCGAAGAGGGCCGCTCCCTGGTCGAACTGGTGCAGACCCCCGAACAGCGCGAGATCCTCGGCCGCCTCACGGCCGTCATGTCCCTGCTGGAGGGCCACGCCGACTTCGTCATGGACGGCGTCGGCCCCCAGGTGGTGCCCTCCGTCGCCGAGATCCGCGAGAAGTTCCAGCAACGCCGCGCCAGCGGGGCCGGCCGCCTCGACGCCGCCCTGCGCAAGCTGCTCGGCCTCGACGCCAAACTGCGCCAGTACCGCGACGGCGAGCGCTTCGTCCGCGCCGTCGTCGGCCAGGTCGGCATGGACGGCTTCAACCGGGTCTGGACCTCGCCGAACACGCTGCCCACCAAGGCGGAGATCGACCGGCCCGCCGACTGGGTGGCCCGCGTCCACCGCAAGGCCGGCGAAGGGAGCCACGAAGCGTGACGCACGGGCGCGCGAGCCGTCCCGCCCGCCCGGGACGGCCACCGCGGGCCCCACTGGTTCACTCGCGTCACATGTGCCGTAGAGGCCTAAACATGTCTCACCGGGGGAAGCAGCGTCACCCGTCCGAGGGACCGTGAGGCCGAGAAGGGCGTGCAATGCTCGGGGAACGGTTCGACTCTGTCACCATCGACGCACTCTGAGTGACATCCTCCCGTCCGCGGGGGCAGCCGGGCAGCACACCCCCATCGCACCACCCCGAAGCCTCCGAGGCATCCGAACTCCACCGAAGGGCACCGGACATGGGTCCCCATCCTGCGGTCGCGGCGATACGCCTGGCGGTCCGCCGCGTACTCCACGACGTCCTCACCGAGCTGACCGTCCCCCGGACCCCGTCCGGCACGGTCCCGCGCGCGGCCCGCCGCACCGGGGCGGGCGCACCGCCGCTCGTCCTCGTCGCCTGTTCCGGCGGCGCCGACTCCATGGCGCTCGCCTCCGCCCTCGCCTTCGAGGCCCCCAAACTCGGCATCCGGGCCGGCGGCATCACCGTCGACCACGGCCTCCAGGCCGGCTCCGACCTGCGCGCCGCCGAGGTCGTCAGCCGCATGACCGCCCTCGGCCTCGACCCGGTGGAGTCCGTCGCCGTGCGCGTCGGCCGCGACGGCGGCCCCGAGGCCGCCGCCCGCGACGCCCGCTACGGAGCCCTGGACGAGGCCGCCGACCGCCTCGGCGCGGCCGCCGTCCTGCTCGGCCACACCCGGGACGATCAAGCGGAAACCGTCCTGCTGGGACTGGCCCGAGGCTCCGGCATCCGCTCGCTCTCCGGCATGCCCGAGGTCTCGGGAGGCCCCGGCGGCCCCGGCCGTCCCGGCCGCAGCCACCGCTACCGGCGCCCCTTCCTCCAGGTCGACCGGCAGACCGCCCGCAAGGCGTGCATGGTCCAGTCCCTGGCCGTCTGGGACGACCCGCACAACATGGACCCCGCCTACACCCGCTCGCGCCTGCGCCACGAAGGACTCCCCGCCCTGGAGAAGGCGCTCGGCAAGGGCGTCGTCGAGGCCCTCGCCCGCACCGCCCAGCTCTCCCGTGACGACGCCGACGCCCTGGACTCCTGGGCCGCCGAGGCGGAGCACGGAGTCCGCGACGAGGACGGCCGCCTGGAGTGCGCCAAGCTCTACGCCCTGCCCCCCGCCGTCCGCCGCCGCGTACTGCGCAGGGCCGTGGTCGCCGCGGGTTCCCCGGCCGGCTCCCTCTTCGCCCGCCACATCGAGGAAGTCGACCGGCTCATCACCGGATGGCGCGGTCAGGGCGCCATCAACCTGCCCGGCCGGGTCGAGGCCCAGCGGCAGGGTGGCAGACTTGTCATCCGGCAGGGCTGATTGGTGCTGAAACACGGCTGAGTCCTCCGGGGGACACCCCGGAGCCCCGGCCGACAACGAAAGTGATGCGGGTGGACGAGAAGGACATGGGCAGCGACCTCCAGTCGGTGCTCATCACCAAGGAAGAGATCGACGCGAAGCTGGCCGAGCTGGCCGCGAAGATCGACGCGGAGTACGCGGGCAAGGACCTGCTCATCGTCGGTGTGCTCAAGGGCGCCGTGATGGTGATGGCGGACCTGGCGCGCGCCTTGTCCACCCCGCTCACGATGGACTGGATGGCGGTGTCCTCGTACGGCGCCGGGACCCAGTCCTCCGGTGTGGTGCGGATCCTCAAGGACCTGGACACGGACATCAAGGACAAGCACGTCCTGATCGTCGAGGACATCATCGACTCGGGCCTGACCCTGTCCTGGCTCCTGTCGAACCTGGGCTCCCGCCAGCCGGCCTCCCTGGAGGTCGTCACGCTGCTGCGCAAGCCCGAGGCGGCGAAGGTCGCGATCGACGTCAAGTGGGTCGGCTTCGACATCCCCAACGAGTTCGTCGTCGGCTACGGCCTCGACTACGCCGAGAAGTACCGCAACCTGCCCTTCGTCGGCACGCTCGCCCCGCACGTCTACGGCGGCTGATCACCCCTCCGTCCCCCCGGGGTCCCCGCGAGGAGCACACCCGCTCCGGGGAACCTGGGGGCGATTCCCCCCGTTGAAGCAGGGGAAGGCGGGTCTGTCAGCCGTCCCACGGGACCGCGGGCGACAATTCAGGGGTACATTCCGAAGAACAGTCTTTACTCACAGCAGCATTTACCTACGGGCAGGAGGGACGGGGTGCCCGGCACCCCGTATGGATGGACGTGAAGCGATACTTCCGTGGGCCGGTCATGTGGATCGTGCTGGCCGTCCTCGCCGTGGTCGTGTTGATGAATGTCGTCGGCTCCGGCGGCGGCTACAAGTCGGTGGACACCAGCGAGGTCATCAAGGCGATCAACACTGGTCAGGTGGAGACAGCCAAGCTGACCACCGGCGACAGCCAGATGATCAAGATTGAGCTCAAGCAAGGCCAGAAGCTCGGCAAGCACGACGGCACCAAGTTCCAGGCCAACTACATCGGGGATCAGGGCGTCCAGCTCGCCCAGACCCTCCAGACCAAGTACGACGCCGGTCAGATCCCGGACGGCTACTCCGTCACGCCGGACAAGACCAGCCCGTTCCTGAGCGTGCTGCTCTCGCTCCTGCCCTTCGTCCTCATCGTCGTTGTCTTCCTGTTCCTGATGAACCAGATGCAGGGCGGCGGCTCCCGGGTCATGAACTTCGGGAAGTCCAAGGCCAAGCTCATCACCAAGGACACCCCGAAGACGACGTTCGCCGATGTCGCGGGCTCGGACGAGGCCGTCGAGGAGCTCCACGAGATCAAGGAGTTCCTCCAGGAGCCGGCGAAGTTCCAGGCCGTCGGCGCCAAGATCCCCAAGGGCGTGCTGCTGTACGGCCCGCCCGGCACCGGCAAGACCCTGCTGGCGCGCGCCGTCGCGGGCGAGGCCGGCGTTCCCTTCTACTCGATCTCCGGATCCGACTTCGTCGAGATGTTCGTCGGTGTCGGTGCCTCGCGTGTCCGCGACCTGTTCGAACAGGCCAAGGCCAACGCCCCGGCGATCGTCTTCGTCGACGAGATCGACGCCGTCGGCCGGCACCGCGGTGCGGGCCTCGGCGGCGGCCACGACGAGCGCGAGCAGACCCTCAACCAGCTGCTCGTCGAGATGGACGGCTTCGACGTGAAGGGCGGCGTCATCCTGATCGCCGCCACGAACCGCCCCGACATCCTCGACCCGGCGCTGCTGCGCCCGGGCCGTTTCGACCGGCAGATCGCGGTCGACCGTCCCGACATGCAGGGCCGTCTGGAGATCCTCAAGGTCCACCAGAAGGGCAAGCCGGTCGCTCCGGACGTCGACCTCTCGGCCGTCGCCCGTCGCACCCCCGGCTTCACCGGTGCCGATCTCTCCAACGTCCTGAACGAGGCCGCGCTCCTCACGGCCCGCTCGGACAAGAAGCTGATCGACAACCACATGCTGGACGAGGCGATCGACCGCGTCGTGGCGGGCCCGCAGAAGCGGACCCGGATCATGTCGGACCGCGAGAAGAAGATCACCGCGTACCACGAGGGCGGACACGCCCTGGTCGCGGCGGCCTCGCCGAACTCCGACCCGGTCCACAAGATCACGATCCTGTCCCGCGGCCGGGCCCTGGGCTACACGATGGTCCTGCCCGACGAGGACAAGTACTCCACCACGCGCAACGAGATGCTCGACCAGCTCGCCTACATGCTGGGCGGGCGCGCGGCAGAGGAGCTCGTCTTCCACGACCCGACCACGGGCGCGGCGAACGACATCGAGAAGGCCACGGCCACGGCGCGAGCCATGGTCACGCAGTACGGCATGACCGAGCGTCTCGGCGCGATCAAGTTCGGCGGCGACAACACCGAGCCGTTCCTGGGCCGCGAGATGTCGCACCCGCGGGACTACTCGGAAGAGGTCGCGGCGCTGGTCGACGAAGAGGTCAAGAAGCTCATCGAGACCGCGCACAACGAGGCCTGGGAGATCCTCGTCGAGAACCGCGACGTCCTCGACAACCTCGTCCTCGCGCTGCTGGAGAAGGAGACGCTGGGCAAGGAGGAGATCGCCGAGATCTTCTCGACCATTGTCAAGCGCCCGGCCCGCCCCGCGTGGACCGGCTCCTCCCGCCGCACCCCCTCCACCCGTCCGCCGGTGCTCTCTCCCAAGGAGCTCCAGCTGACGAACGCGGCGAACGGCACCTCCGCCGCCACGCCGGTCTCCACGGAGAAGGGCATCGAGGTGGCTCCGGAGGACCGCCCCGAGTAGCCAGGGGCTCGCCCCACCCGGAATGGAAGCCGCGCCCCCCAGGTTCTAGCCTGGGGGGCGCGGCACATTTGTACGACCGCGTGTGCGGACAGGAACGAGGATGAGATGACCGACCCAGTGACCCTGACCGGTGACGAGGGCAGGATCGGCGAGTTCGACGAGAAGCGCGCGGAGGCAGCGGTCCGCGAACTCCTGATCGCGGTCGGCGAGGACCCGGACCGCGAAGGCCTCCTGGAAACCCCGGCGCGCGTGGCGCGCGCCTACCGGGAGATCCTGGCCGGGCTGTGGCAGAAGCCGGAGGACGTGCTGACGACCGTGTTCGACCTCGGCCACGACGAGATGGTCCTGGTGAAGGACATCGAGATCGTTTCCCTGTGTGAACATCATCTTTTGCCATTCCACGGTGTCGCGCACGTCGGCTACATCCCGGCGGAGAACGGCAAGATCACGGGCCTGTCGAAGCTCGCCCGCCTCGTGGAGGTCTACGCCCGCCGCCCGCAGGTGCAGGAACGCCTCACGACCCAGATAGCGGACTCCCTGATGGAGATCCTCGACGCGCGCGGCGCCATCGTCGTGGTCGAGGCCGAGCACATGTGCATGTCGGTCCGCGGCATCCGCAAGCCGGGCGCCAAGACCACCACGTCCGCCGTCCGCGGCCAGCTCCGCGCCACGGCCACCCGCGCCGAGGCGATGAGCCTGATCATGGCGCGCTAGCCGCGTTGTCGGTGCTGTCCGCTACGGTGCCCCTCCGTGACTCCAGTGCGCGGAGGGGCACCGATGGTGTGGGGCGTGCCGAGCAGGCAGACGGTGAATGCGGTCGGCGGGCGGCTGCGGGCGCGAGACGTCCGCCCGGGAGACCGCTTGTGGACCTTGCGGGGAGGCCGAACCGAACCGACCGAGGTCACCGACGTACGCGTGGCCAGGACGCGTGCGCTCGTCGACGTCACCACGGACCACGCGACCTTCACCGTGGCCCCCGACCAGCTGCTGTGGACTCCCGACGGATGGACGCACGCGCGGGACGCCGTCGGCACCGTGGTGGCCTGGTCGCAGGCTCGCAAACTGCGGCGGGGAAGGTTTTCGGTCCAGCCCGGCTATGAGTTCGGCTACCTGGTGGGGGCTACCTGCTCCGACGGCACGGTGGGCAAGAACTACGTGTCCCTCGTGGTCAACGACGAGGCGTTCGCCGCGAAGTACGCGGATTCGCTGACTCTCGTCACAGGCCTGGCCGCGCGGCTGGAAGCCGTGACGAGACCCTCCGGCTACCTCGGCCGGGACGTACCCGGCTTTCGGGTCCGTGTCGTCTCTTCCTACCTCGCCGACCTCATGCGGCAGTACGTGGGCGGTGACCCCCACCACCTGCGCCAGCGCTTTCCCCGCGTCGTACTCAGGGACGCGGCGACCTTCGACGGGTTCCTGGACGGATACGAGGACGGTGACGGGTACAGGGTCACCCGATGGCCGGCCAGGGTGCTCATCAGCTCGAACGTGCCGTTCCTGGCTGAGCTCGCCACGATCGTGGGCGCGCGGTTCACGCCACGGGCGAAGGGCCTGGCGTCGCGGCTCGTCGTCGCCGACAGCTGGCCGACGCGCGGGACGTTCCGGGCGGAGGAGCACGCCCTCGACCTCGACGAGTCGAACTGGGTCGAGGTCAGGGCCGTCACAGCACGGGCACCGAGCACCAAGCCGTCCACGGTGTACGGCTTCCGGCTCGCACCGCACCCCGGCTTCCTGGTGAACGGGCACCTCGTGCGGGCCCCAGGCTGAGGCTCAGGCCCGGGCCGGGGATTCCGGGGTCGGGGTGTCGTCGTCGTCCTCCGGGAGTTTCAGGACGTGCTCCAGGAAGAGGGCCGCGGCGATGACCGCGATGCCCGCCAGGACGGAGAAGCCGGCGTACCAGGCCTGGTCGCGGCGGGCCGGGACGTCCAGGGCGTCGGTCAGCAGGAAGACGCCGACCCCGCCGTACATGCCCGCCACCAGGGCCGCCACGAGGGCGCTGGCCTGCCCGAAGACCAGTGCCCGGGCCGCCATCAGCGGCTCCACGCCCTTGGCGCCCGGCCGCCGCTCCCGCTGGGCCTTCAGGCGGGCCCGCAGGGACAGGGCGGTGGCCAGCAGCACGACGGCGATGACGCCGAGGACGATCGGGGCGGCCAGCGGGACCCCGGGCAGGGTGCCGTAGGCGTTCCACAGCCGGGCCCCGGCCCAGGACAGGATCCCGGCGACGGCGAAGATCCCCGCCAGGACCGCCGGCCTCAGTTGCTTCACGTGCCCGTTCCCCGCTCTCTGCTTGCTGCGCCGTCCCCGGCAGTCCACAAACTAACGGCTATTCGGGGAGGTGGAGTTCCAGATCGGGGCGCGGCGTCACACCGGTGAGGCCGATTCCGGCCAGCAGCGCCGAGACCGCTCCGTGGCCCGGCAGCTGGGCCTCGGGGTCGATGTCGTTCCAGGGCGCCAGGACGAACGCGCGCTGGTGGGCGCGCGGGTGCGGGAGGGTGAGGGCCGGGTCGTCGGAGACGGTGTCCGCGTAGGCGACGATGTCGACGTCGATGGTGCGGGGGCCCCAACGCTCCTCGCGGACGCGGTCGAAGGCCTCTTCGATGGCGTGGCCGCGCTCCAGCAGGGAGGACGGGGGCAGGGTGGTCTTCACGGCGACGACCGCGTTGAGGTACGAGGGCTGCGAGCCCGGCTCGACGCCCCACGGCTCCGTCTCGTACACGGGGGAGACGGCCTTGACCCGCATGCCCGGGGTGTCTCCGAGGGCGTCGACGGCGCCCTGGAGGGTCTCCAGGCGGTTGCCCAGGTTCGCGCCGAGCGCGAGCACGGCCCATTTGGGGTTGGACAGGGTCACGTCCGCCGCGTCGACCGTCTCCACGACGGAGGCGGGCACCGGCTGGACGGTGGGGTCGCTCGGGGCGTTCAGTCCGTGGTTCATGCGCGGCTCCGGGTGATCGTGATGGTCACGTCGTCGAAGGGGACGGTGATGGGTGCGTCCGGCTTGTGGACGACGACCTCCACCTGCGCCACCGCTTCGTGCTTGAGGCACTGCTGGGCGATTCGCTCCGCGAGGGTTTCGATCAGGTCCACGGGCTCGCCCTGGACCACGTCGACGACCTCCTCGGCGACGACCCCGTAGTGCACGGTCTTCGCCAGGTCGTCCCCGGCCGCCGCGGGGCGGGTGTCGAGGTGCAGCACGAGGTCGACGATGAAGGTCTGGCCCTCCTCGCGTTCCCGGGGGAAGACGCCGTGGTGCCCGCGGGCCTTGAGGCCGCGCAGTGCGACACGATCCACGCGAATCACTCCTGCTTTCGTAGGTTCTTCCGGTCCCGGGGGCTTCCCGGGGCCATGGGCCTACGCCGAGTGCGGTCGGCGTCGTCCGTCTTCGAATTTACCTGCGAAATACTCCGGCCCCCGCCGTCGGGGTCAGGAGGCGTCCTCCTCGTCCTCGTCCTCGGACTCCGTGAGCACCGGAGAACCGTGGTGGGACCACAGGCGCCAGCCCTCCGATGTGCGTCGGAACACATTCGTGGCGACGACCAGCTGGCCGACGAGCGGGCCGAGCTCCCCGCCGTCCTCGGCGGGCCCGCCGCTGAGGATGTTCTCCGTGCAGGTGACCAGTGCCGAGTCGCCCACGACGGCCACTTTGGTGTCGGTGAGGAAGAACTGGATGTACTCGGTGTGGGACATGATCAGCGCGTACGAGCGGAGCACCTCGCCGCGGCCCGACAGCACCGGCCAGCCGGGGTGCACGCAGGAGATCTCGTCCTCGAGCCACAGCGCCGACAGAGCGTCGAAGTCCCCCCGCTCCATTGCCTCGTAGAAGGCCGTGTTGACCTCTTCGACCGCTTCGATGTCGGTTCTGCTCACAGTGCTCCTTGGCGGTCGCGGGCGTCGAGGTTCAGAGTGCCCCTTCCACGGCACGGGCCACCCGAACCGCGTCCGCGCTCGCCCGTACCTCGTGGACCCGTACGGCCCAGGCGCCGTGGTGGGCGGCGATCGCGGAGACGGCGGCCGTGGCGGCGTCGCGTTCGCGGGCGGGGGGCGGGGTGCCCTCGCCGCTGCCGGCCAGCACCCGGCCGAGAAAGCGCTTGCGGGAGGCGGCGACCAGCAGCGGGAAGCCCAGGGCGCGCAGCTCGGCGAGGTGCGCGACGAGGGCCAGGTCGTGCTCGGCGTTCTTGGCGAAGCCGAGGCCGGGGTCGACGAGGAGGCGTTCGGGGGCGATGCCGCCGCCCACGACCGCGTCGATCCTGGTGCGCAGTTCGGAGGTGACCTCGGCGAGGACGTCCTCGTAGACGGCGAGGCCGTTCATGCCGGCGCTGAAGCCGCGCCAGTGCATGACGACGAAGGGCACCTCGGCCGCGGCGACGGCCGGGATCATGCCGGGGTCGGCCAGTCCGCCGCTGACGTCGTTGACCAGGGTGGCGCCGGCCTCGACGGCGCGGGCGGCGACGGCGGCGCGCATGGTGTCCACGGAGACGGTGACGCCCTCGGAGGCCAGGCCGCGGACCACGGGTATGACCCGGCGCAGTTCCTCGTCCTCGTCGACGCGGGAGGCTCCGGGCCGGGTGGACTCGCCGCCGACGTCGACGAGGTCGGCGCCCTGCGCGACGAGGTCGAGGCCCCGCTTGACGGCCGCGGTGGTGTCGAACCAGCGGCCGCCGTCGGAGAAGGAGTCGGGGGTGACGTTCACGACGCCCATGACCGCGCAGCGGTCCCACTCCGGCAGACCTTCGACCCGGCCCCGGCCGGTGGCTCCACGCTTCGTGTTCATGGGTCCAGGGTAGGCCTGACCTGGACACGGCAGGGTCCGGGCCGTGGCGGTACGGGGTGACGGGCGCCGGGGAGGGCGGGCCGGCCCGTGGCAGCGCGAAGGCCCGGCCGGGGGTGCCGGCCGGGCCTTCGGAGGAGCGGTGTGCGCCCTGGTGCGGTGTCGCTGTCCGGGCTCAGGCCGCCTGGACCTCGCGCTCGCGCTGCTGGGGCACGGTCGCCACCAGGTTGTGGGTGCAGGTGCGGACCGGCTTGGGACGGCGGCGGCTGGCGAACAGCCGGGGCAGGGCCAGGGTGACGAAGCCCTCGGCCTGCATCGCGGCGAAGCCGATGCGGGGCAGGTCCCGGGTGGTGCGGAAGACCACGAAGCGGGGCTCCCAGCGGGGCCGGAACTTGGCGTTGAACTTGTAGAGCGACTCGATCTGGAACCAGCGGGAGAGGAAGACCAGCAGGTTGCGCCACATCCGCAGGACCGGGCCGGCGCCGATCTTCTCACCGCGGGCCAGGGCCGAGCGGAACATCGCGAAGTTCAGCGAGACGCGCTCGATGCCCAGCGACGGGGCGGCCTCCAGGGAGGCGACGATCAGCAGCTCGTTCATGCCCGGGTCGGCGCCGCGGTCGCGTCGCATCAGTTCGAGCGACATGCCGTCCTTGCCCCACGGCACGAAGTGCTGGATGGCCTTCAGGTCGCCGAAGGGGCTGGTGTCGCCCTCCTCGACGCGGTGGGCCGTGGCGATGAAGCAGTCGCCGTCGCCCGGGTCGCCGACCCGGCCCAGCGCCATCGAGAAGCCGCGCTCGGTGTCGGTGCCGCGCCAGGCCTCGGCGGCGCCGCGGACCTGCTCCAGCTCCTCCTGGGTCAGCTCGCTGACCCGGCGGACCTTGGTGGTGTAGCCGTTGCGCTCGATGCGCTTCACCATCTGGCGGACGTTGCGCATGGCCCGGCCGGAAAGGGAGAAGTCTTTGACATCGACAATCGCCTCGTCACCCAGCTCCAGGGCGTCCAGGCCGGTCTCGCGGGTCCAGACCTCGCCGCCGGTCTCGCTGCAGCCCATGACGGCCGGGGTCCAGGAGTGGGCCTTGGCCTCCTCCATGAAGCGCTCGATCGCGCCGGGCCACGCCTCGACGTCGCCGATCGGGTCGCCGGAGGCGAGCATCACGCCGGAGACGACGCGGTAGGTGACGGCCGCCTTGCCGCTGGGGGAGAAGACGACGGCCTTGTCGCGGCGGAGCGCGAAGTGGCCGAGGGAGTCGCGGCCGCCGTGCCGGGCGAGCAGCTCGCGCAGCCGGCCCTCGTCGTCGGCGGTGAGCCGGGCGGCGGGGTGCTCGGGGCGGAAGGCGAGGTAGATGGTGGTGAGGGCGGTCAGCATGCCGAGGGCGCCGAGGGAGTAGCCGACGGTCCAGGACACCCGGCCCGCGTAGTCGACGGGGCCCTCGAAGCCGAAGAGGCCGTAGACGACGTGGGTGATCTGCTCGTAGAGGCTCGGGTTGCCGACGACCTTGCCCGGGTGCACGTTCACGATGACCAGGCCGAGGCCGATGGAGCCGGCGCTCATCAGGACGAAGTTCGCGAGCGCCTTCCAGCGGCTGCGCGGGTCGGGCAGCGCCCGGAACTCCTTGTGGTGGACGAGGAGCAGGGTGAGCAGCACCGCCGCGATGATCACGCCGATGACCGAGTGGCGGTAGATGAACTGGGCGGCGGCGCCCGCGGGCAGCAGCACGACGGCGGCACGCCAGGCGCGGCGCTTGTGGCGCTTGAGACCGTGGGCGAGCAGCAGCAGCAGTACGCCGGCGCTGATGGAGAGGGCCGCGGCGAAGGGGCCCAGCGAGCCGGGCAGCACCTCGGTGACCGCGTGGATCCGGCTGTGCCGGAAGCGCGGGAACACCCCCGCCGCGATGTCCAGAAGGCCGACGATCATGACGGCCGTACCTACCAGGCCGGGCACCGACTCCGGCTGTGGACCTCGGAGGATTCGGCGGACCCTGCTCGGAACCTGTCCCGACTTATCGCCATCTATCCTGCTAGACATCGCTTCCCGTTGCTCCGCGAGAGATCATGTGGCCGAAGGCCGCGACAGCCTCCGGTGTGTGGTGCGTCCCTTAGGACGACATCGACGCGAAGCGGGTTCACTCTTCCGTCGGAAATTTCCAGTCCTGCCATCAGAAAGTCGACTGACTGCTCATGGGTCTCACCAGTAATACGGTTCTGGCGCTGGCCGTCCTCGCCGGTGTGCTGCTGTTCGCAGCCACGGTGTGGTTCTGGCCGAAGCTGTCGGGCCGCACCTGGCGCGCGTTCACCGGCCGGATCGGTCTGCTGCTGGCGACGCAGCTGGCGCTGTTCTCCGCTGTGGGGCTCGCGGCCAACAAGTCCTTCCTGTTCTACGGTTCCTGGGCCGACCTGCTGGGCCGGGAGACCTCCATGGGCAAGGTCGTCGACCACTCGATGAGCAGTAAGGACATCAAGGTCGTCGACAAGCAGAAGCTGGACGTGCCCGGCGGCGCGAAGCCCCAGGTGGGCGGTCAGATCCTGAAGGTGGCCATATCCGGGCAGAAGTCGAAGATAACGAGCCCGGGCTACGTGTGGCTCCCGCCGGAGTACTTCCAGCCGCAGCACAAGGACGAGAACTTCCCGGCGTCCATCGTCCTGACCGGCTACCCGGGCACGGCCGAGAACCTGATCAAAGGGCTCGACTACCCCATGAAGGCCTTCAGCCTGTCCAAGGCGGGCAAGATGAAGCCGATGATCCTGGTCATGCTCCGGCCGACGGTCGCACCGCCGCGTGACACCGAGTGCGTGGACGTCCCCGACGGTCCGCAGACCGAGACCTTCTTCGGCGTGGACCTCCCGCAGGCCATCACCGACACCTTCCGGGTGGGCAAGAAGCCCGAGAACATGGGCTTCATCGGCAACTCCACGGGCGGCTACTGCGCCCTGAAGATCGCCACGCACTACCCGCAGACCTTCGGTGCCGCCGCGGGTCTGTCCGCGTACTACGAGGCGCCGGACGACCCGACGACCGGTGACCTCTTCCACGGCGACGAGAAGCTGAAGAAGCGCGCGGACGTCCTGCACAGCATCGCGAACAAGAAGCCGACCGGTACGTCCTACCTCGTCACCAGCAGCGAGAAGGGCGAGCCGAACCTCGTCGACACCCGCAAGTTCATCAAGAAGGTGCAGGGTCCGGACCGGGTCTCGTCGATCATCCTCGACAGCGGCGGCCACAACTTCAACACGTGGCGGCGCGAGATCCCGCCCATGCTGGTGTGGATGAGCGGACGCATCCAGGCCTGACGGCCGTGCGGTGGGACGCCGGGAGCAGGGGCCCGACCGAGAGGTCGGGCCCCTTTTTCATGCCTCCTGTTTTCATGCCTCCTGCAGCTCGGCCCGCCGCAGCGCCCGGTGCACGCCCTGCGGGGTCAGGACACCGGCCGGGGTCCCCGTCTCCGGGTCCGTCACCGCGATCCGGCCCGAGTCCTCCTGCAGCAGCGCGGCCAGGGCCTCGCGCAGCGACGCGCCCAGCTCCACCGAGACCCCCGGGGCGGGGTCCCCGGCCGGCTCCAGGTCGGCCTCGGTGACGGCCGTGACCGCGAGCCGTTTCAGCCCCCGGTCGGAGCCGACGAAGGAGGCCACGTACGGGGTGGCCGGGGCGCTCAGCAGCGCCGCCGGGCGGGCGAACTGCTCGATGGTGCCGGTGCCGTACACCGCGATGCGGTCGCCGAGCCGGATCGCCTCCTCCAGGTCGTGGGTGACCAGCAGGATGGTCTTGCGCACCGTCTTCTGGAGCGTCAGGAACTCGTTCTGCAGCCGCTCGCGCACCACCGGGTCCACCGCCCCGAAGGGTTCGTCCATCAGCAGCACCGGCGGATCGGCGGCCAGGGCGCGGGCCACGCCGACGCGCTGGCGCTGGCCGCCCGAGAGCTGGTGCGGATAGCGGCTCCCGTGCACGGCCGGGTCCAGGCCGACCAGTTCGAGCAGTTCGGCGGCCCGTGCGCGGGCCGCGGCCTTCGGGGTGCCGACCAGCTGCGGCACGGTCGCGGTGTTCTCCAGGACCGTCCGGTGCGGGAACAGTCCCACCTGCTGGATGACGTAGCCGATCCGGCGGCGCAGTGCGACGGGATCGGCCCCGGCGATGTCCTCGCCGTTCACCAGGACGCGGCCCGAGGTCGGGTCGATCAGCCGGTTGACCATCTTCATGGTGGTCGTCTTGCCGCAGCCGGACGGTCCCACGAGTGCGACCAGCTCGCCCTCCGCCACCTCGAAGGACAGATCCTCGACGGCCGTCGTCCCGTCGGGGTAGCGCTTGGTCACCTGCTCGAATCGGATCATCCGTCCATCCTTCCCCATGCCCGCCGCCCGAATGTGAAGGCGGTGTTGCTCCCGTGCGAAGGATTCCGGCCACCGGCGGCCTTGCGGGTTAGGGTCGTTTCAGGGGCGTGCGATCGGGCATGCGTACGTTTTCGCGACGGGGGGTGAGGGGCTTGTCCGGGCAGGGCTGCCTGGTGGCGAACGACTGGATCTGCTGGGAGTACGTCACCTCCCGGTCCCAGGAGCTCACCGACGCCACCCTCGAACACGTCTGGATCACCGGCTCGTCCGTGCTGATCGGACTCGCCGTGGCCCTGCCGCTGGCCCTGCTCGCCCGTCGCGGCCGGCACTGGGCCGCACCCGTGCTGACCTTCACCACCCTGCTCTACACGGTCCCCTCGCTGGCGATGTTCTCGCTGCTGCTGCCCTTCTTCGGCCTGTCGGCGGCCCTGGTGGTGACCGGGCTCGTGCTCTACTCGCTGACCATCCTGGTCCGCAACGCGCTGGCCGGCCTGGAGGCCGTTCCCGAGGAGGTACGGGAGGCCGCGCGCGGCCTGGGCTACGGGCCCGTCCGGCTGCTGTGGCAGGTCGAACTGCCCCTGGCGCTGCCCGCGCTGCTCGCCGGCGTGCGGATCGCCACCGTCTCCACGGTCGCGCTGACCACCGTCGGTTCGATCGTCGGCAAGGGCGGCCTCGGCAACCTCATCGCCCCCGCGGTGAACAGTTCGTTCAAGGCCCAGGTGTTCACCGCCTCGCTGCTGTGCGTGCTGCTCGCGCTCGCCGCCGACCTGCTGCTGCTCGGCCTGCAGCGGCTGCTCACCCCGTGGACCCGGGGTGCGGACCGGTCCGCGACCCGGCCCGCCGTCCCCGGAAAGGGGGCCTGAGGCCGTGGGCGTGCTGGGAGGGGCCTGGGACTGGCTCGCGGACGGCGCCAACTGGTCCGGGGAGAGCGGTGTGTGGCACCGGCTCGCCGAACACGTCTACGTCAGCGGGCTCGCGCTCGCGATCGCCTGCGCGGTGGCGCTGCCGGTCGGCCTGTACCTGGGCCACCTCGGCCGGGGCGGCGCCCTCGCCGTCAACCTGTCCAACATCGGGCGGGCCGTGCCGGTCTTCGCGGTGCTGGCGTTGTTCATGGTCTCCCCGCTGCGCAACGCGGGCTACCTGCCCACCGTGGCCGCCCTCGTGCTGTTCGCCGTACCGCCGCTGCTGACCAACGCGTACGTCGGCATGCGGGAGGTGGACCGCTCCGTGGTGGAGGCCGCCCGCGGGATGGGCATGTCCGGCGCGCAGCTCTTCTGGCGGGTCGAGCTCCCGCTCGCGCGCGGTCTGCTGATGACCGGGCTGCGCTCGGGCGCCGTCCAGGTCGTGGCGACGGCCACGATCGCCGCGATGGTCGGCCAGGGCGGCCTCGGCCGGATCATCACCGCCGGTTTCAACACGTACGACACCCCGCAGGTCGTCGCCGGGGCCCTGCTGGTGGCCGCGCTCGCCCTGCTGGTCGAGGGGGTCCTGGTGGCGGCGGACCGGCTGCTGCCCCGGCCCGCCGCGGAGCGCTGACCCCGTCCCTCCCCCCGTCCCCGTCCACCGCCTCGATCGGAGTACCCCCATGACCAAGACCACGCGCGTCCTCGGCGCGTCCCTGGGCGCCCTCGCCCTCACCGTGTCGCTGGCCGCGTGCGGCGGCGACAGCCTGGAGCAGAGCAAGGAGGCCGGCGGCTCCGCCGAGCCGGGCTCCGGCGGCAAGGGCACCCTGGTGATCGGAGCGGCCGGCTTCACCGAGTCCAACGTCCTGGCGGAGCTGTACGCGCAGATCCTCGGGGACGCCGGCTACGGCACCTCGGTCAAGACGGTCAACAACCGCGAGCTGTACGAACCGTCGCTGGAGAAGGGCGAGATCGACGTCGTCCCCGAGTACGCGGCGACGCTGGCGGAGTTCCTCAACGCCAAGGTGAACGGCCCGAAGGCGCCGGAGGAGAAGCCGGTGGCGTCGAGCGACGTCGCGGCGACGGTCGCGGGGCTGGAGCGGCTCGCGGGGCCGCTGGGTCTGAAGGTGCTGCCCGCGGGCGCGGCCGTGGACCAGAACGCATTCGCGGTGACCAAGGAATTCGCCCGGAAGAACAACCTCAAGACGCTTTCCGATCTTGGTAAGTCGGGGCTGAAGGTGAAGATCGCGGCGGGTGACGAATGCTCCGTCCGTCCCTTCTGCGCACCGGGGTTGACCGGGACGTACGGAATTCAGGTTTCCGGTGTGGACCCGAAGGGCGTCGGCACGCCCCAGGCCAAGCAGGCGGTCAAGGACGGGGTCGACCAGCTGGTCCTCACGACCACCACTGACGCCACCCTCGACACCTTCGACCTGGTGCTGCTGGAGGACGACAAGAAGCTCCAGAACGCCGACAACGTCCTGCCCGTGGTCAACGCCAAGGACGCCGGGGCCCCCGAGATCGCGGCCGCGCTCGACCGGCTGACCAAGGTGCTCACCACGGCCGACCTGATCGAACTGAACCGCAAGGTGGACGCGGAGCGGGCGAAGCCGGCGGACGCGGCGAAGGCCTACCTGGAGTCCAAGGGCCTTCTGAAGAAGTAGGGAGCGGCGGCCGGAGGCGAATTGCGGGGTAACTGCCCGGGAACAGATTGCCGGGTGGGTATCCCGCACGACCTCGACGCCCTGTAAATTTCAGGCCATGCCTCGTGGACGCCACCGCAATCCCGAACCCCTGCACCGGCTGCTCACGCCGACGGCCGTCGCCGGTGTGTCCGTCGCGAGCGCCGGCGCGGCCTGGCTGCCCGCGGGCCCCGACGGCACCGCCCTGAGACTGCTCGTCACGCTCGCCGCCGCCGCCGGGATCGCCGGCGCCGTGGTGATGCGGGCCTGGGACCGGGCGGCGGGCCGCCGGGTCGCGGAGCTCGCCCGCGAGCGGGTCAAGGACGAGTGGCGCACGGACGAGCGGATCGCCGAGCTGGAGTCCGACCTCGAGGAGGCGCGCGTGCTGCGCGCCCGCCTCGACGCCAAGCTGCGGGCCAAGCGGGTCGAACTGGCGGGCCTGCGGGGCGAGCACGCCGCTCTGCTGCGCCGGTACGCGACCGCCGAGACGGAGCGCGCCAGCGCCCTGGAGGGCCGCCGGCTGCTGGCCATCGAGGCCTCGGCGACCCCGGGGTCCGCGCCGAAGGAGCTCCCGGCCGTGTCCGAGGAGCGCACCTCGGCGGGCGCGCCCACCGCGGTCGGGTACGCCCGGGCGCACGCGGCGATGGCCGCGCTGGCGCGCAAGGCGCAGGAGCGGGAGCTGCCCGCGGCCCCGCAGGCGCGTTCGCTTCCGGCGGCCGCCCCCGGTGGTGGCGCCGCGCTGCCCGCGACCGCCGCGACTCCGGCGTCCGCGCCGGTGCCCCCCGCTCCGTCCGTGCCCGCCCCGTCGGTGCCCGCGCGCCGTCCGGCCGCCGCGGTCGCCCCGTACGCGGCCCAGCGGCGTACGGCGTCCCGGGTCGAGGGCGGCTTCGACTTCTTCGGCACGAAGAACGCGGCGCAGGCCCGTGCGGCGATCGAGGCGGTCCAGAACGAGGACCTGGCCGACGTGGTGGGCGCCGAGGCCCTCGCCGTGCACAAGGCCGAGGTGGCCCAGGAGTCCGCGCAGGAGCCGGCGGGGGAGCCCGCGCCGGAGGGCGCCGACCCGGAGTTCAAGCCGGCGACCGACGAGACCCGCGCGGTGGGTCAGGTCATCGACCTGACCGAGCACGACGAGACCGAGCCGATCGACGTGGTCCGGCTGCGGACCGCGATCTCCTAGCGGCCCGCTCCTGGCGGCCCGCTCCTAGCGGGGGGCGTACGAGGCGACGAGCCGGGCCAGGTGGCGGCCCGCCACCAGCAGGGGAGTGCGGCTCTGGGTGACCTGCGAGGTCATCTCCGCGCCCTCCAGGGTGTTGACCACGGTGATCGCCAGATCGTGGGCCTCCTCCTCCGGGTAGCCGGAGTCCAGGAGCTTAGCGGCCACCAGCTGCTGCCAGTGCGCGAAGGCGAGGGCGCAGGCGGCCTGCAGATCGGGCAGGCGGCCGACGGTCTCCAGGGCGGTGGCCGTCACCGGGCAGCCGTCCCGCCAGTCGGAGGCCTCCAGGGCCTCGGCCAGCAGAGCGGTGACGGCCTCCAGCGCCTCGGCCGGGTCCTGGCGGGCGGCGAGTCCGGTGCGCAGGAGCGCGGCGAACTCCTCGTCGCCGTAGTGGATCGCGGCCACCGCGAGTTCCTGCTTGCCGCCCGGGAAGAAGTGGTACAGCGAGCCGAGGGTGGCTTCCGCCTCGCGGACGAGCTGCTTGACCGGGGTGTTCTCGTAGCCGCCGTGCTGCATGAGGCGGGAGGCGGTGCGGACCAGCCGCTCGCGGGTCCCCTGGGCGGTCTTCGTGCCTGTCGCTGCTGCCATGGCCGGATCCTACCCGGAGAATGGATAGAGCGCTCGTTCCAATCCGAGGCGGCCGGTCCCACGCCTCAGAACAGCGGCAGCTGCCCCGGCATGTCGGGCAGGACAAAACCGTCCAGGGTGGGCGCGGCGGCGCCGAGCACCACCCGGGCCCGGGAGCCCGGACAGGACACCAGGTCCCCGCGGGTGGCGGGCGGGTCGTGGCGGGCGATGCGGCCCGCGGTGACGGCGCAGTCGCGGCCGCAGGAGGGGCAGGCCCGGCGGGGGGAGTGGGACATGCCGCCAAGTCTGCCCTGCCGCGCCGACATTCAGTCCCGGGCCGGCTCCGCGTCGGCCCGCTGCCGCTCCAGCCAGGCCTCGTGCGTGCGCTCCACACCGGCCCACAGCGCGGCGCGGTCCGCGGGGCCCAGGTCGTCGAGGTTCCGCCCGAAGAGCCCGCCCAGGACGGCGAACAGCTCCTCCGGCCCGGACAGCACCCGCTCCTGCGTCCGCTCCCCGCGCTCGGTGCGGGTCAGGACCCTGCCGCGCAGGCCGTCCGTACCCTCCGCGTCGCGCCGGAACACCGCGAAGGTCCGCACGAAGGGCGACTCCTCGTCCGTGGACAGCCACGCGTGCATGTCCTCGAAGTCGGCCGTCCGCGCCGGGGCGTCGCGGAAGTTCATCCGCCGGGCACCCCCGGCGGAGGGGAAGAAGGCCCAGCCCGGCCCCTCGCCCTCCAGCGGATCGAGCCGTTCCAGGCGGTAGGTGAAACCGTTCCGCTCGTACGTGCCCGCGCGCAGCGGCAGCGGCTCGTGCGGGCCCATGTCCCCGAGCCCGGCGTCCACCCAGAACTCCTCGCCCCCGGCCCGGACGGTCAGGACGAGGTGGTCGCCCCGGACCCCGCGCGACTCCGCGTCCGCGCTCACGCCCCCGAGGTGCCGGGTGACCTCGTAGCCGAGGGACTCCAGGAGCGCCGCGAAGGCGCCGTTCAGGTGGAAGCAGTAGCCGCCCCGCCCGTCGGTGAACCGGCTCACCGACAGCGCGGGATCGATCCCCGGCGGCCGGCCGAGCCGGATGTCCACGTTCTCGTACGGGACGCGCTCCAGGTGCGCGCGCTGCAGCGCGAACAGCCCCTCGACGCTCGGTCCGCCCGGGGCGGTCACACCGAGCCGGCGCAGGTAGCCGTCGAACGGATCAGGGTTCATCGGGCCACCCTAAGCCGCCCCGACTCCCCCCGGAGCGGGGTTATTTGTCGATGTCCCCGACCACGAAGAACAGCGAGCCCAGGATCGAGACCATGTCCGCGACCAGCTGCCCGGGCAGCAGCACGGCCAGCGCCTGGATGTTGTTGTAGGAGGCGCTGCGCAGCTTCAGCCGGTACGGGGTCTTCTCGCCCTTGGAGACCAGGTAGTAGCCGTTGATCCCCAGCGGGTTCTCGGTCCAGGCGTAGGTGTGGCCCTCGGGCGCCTTGAGGACCTTGGGCAGCCGCTGGTTGACCGGGCCGGGCGGCAGCTCGGCCATCCGGTCCAGGCAGGCCACGGCCAGGTCGAGGGCGTTGTGGGTCTGGTCCAGCAGGCACTCGAAGCGGGCCAGGCAGTCGCCCTCGGTGCGGGTGACCACCTTCAGGACGTCCTGGAGCTCGCCGTAGGCCAGGTACGGCTCGTCGCGGCGCAGGTCGAAGTCGACGCCGGAGGCGCGGGCGATCGGGCCGGAGACCCCGTACGCGTGCACCGCCTCGGCGGACAACACCCCGACGCCGCGGGTGCGGCCGCGGAAGATCTCGTTGCCGTGGACCAGCTTGTCGTAGACGTCCATCCGGGTGCGGACGTCCGCGATCGCGGCGCGGGCCCGGCCGAGCCAGCCGGCCGGGAGGTCCTCCTTGAGGCCGCCCACGCGGTTGAACATGTAGTGCATGCGGCCGCCGGAGATCTCCTCCATGACGGCCTGGAGCTCCTCGCGCTCCCGGAACGCGTGGAAGATCGGGGTGATGCCACCCAGTTCGAGCGGGTACGACCCGAGGAACATCAGGTGGTTCAGCACCCGGTTCAGCTCGGCCAGCAGCGTCCGCATCCACACGGCCCGCTCGGGGACCTCCATGCCGAGCATCCGCTCGACCGCCATGACCACGCCCAGCTCGTTCGAGAACGCCGACAGCCAGTCGTGGCGGTTCGCGAGCATCACGATCTGGCGGTAGTCGCGGGCCTCGAAGAGCTTCTCGGCACCCCGGTGCATGTAGCCGACCACCGGCTCGGCGCTGGCGATCCGCTCGCCGTCCAGGACGAGGCGAAGGCGCAGCACACCGTGCGTGGAGGGGTGCTGGGGCCCGATGTTGAGCACCATGTCGGTGCTCTCCGCCGCTCCGCCGATACCGACCGTGGTCTCCGTCATGCGGGCATTCTCCCACCCTAGGGTGGGGGCATGGATACGGGGACGAAGGGTGAGACGGGGGCCCCGCAGTGGGTGGGGCTGCCGGGCGGCCTGCTCACCATGCGGCGGACGCTGCTGGCGTTCTGGGCGGGCCTGCTGACGGTCGCGACCGGGCTGCTGCTCGGTCTGCTGGTGGGTCCGCCGTGGGCGGCCGCGGCCGCGTTCTGGCCGGCCGCCCTCGGGTGGGGCTGGGTGCTCCTCGGCCGGAACTGGCGGTCCTGGCGCTACGCGGAGCGCGCCGACGACCTGCTGATCAGCCGCGGGGTGCTGTGGCGGGAGCAGACGGTGGTCCCGTACGGGCGGATGCAGCTGGTCGAGGTCACCTCCGGCCCGGTGGAACGCCGCTTCGGGCTGGCCTCGCTCCAGCTGCACACCGCGGCGGCCGCCACCGACGCCCGGATCCCCGGGCTGGCACCGGCCGAGGCCGAGCGGCTGCGCGACCGGCTCACCGCCCTCGGCGAGGCAAGGTCGGCGGGCCTGTGACCCCCGCCCCGGCGGGCGAGGACCCGGTGGCTCCCGATCCGGCTCCGGCTCCCGCTGCCGCGCCCGCGCCCGCTCCCGGTTCCGCGGCGGCCGAGCGCCGGCTGCACCCCTTCACCCCGCTGCGCCGCGCCTGGGTGCCGATCGCCGCGACCGTCGGCATCCTCGCCCAGCAGGGCGACCGGGCGGTGCGGTGGGTGGTGGACCTGTCCGCGCTCCTGCGGGTGGCGACCCTGGCGGGAGTGATCGTCCTCTTCGGCGTGTACGGCTTCCTGAGCTGGTGGTTCACCCACTACGCCGTGACCGACACCGAACTGCGCATCCGCACCGGCCTGCTCTTCCGCCGCACCGCCCACATCCGGCTCGACCGGCTCCAGGCGGTGGACGTGTCCCGGCCCCTGCTGGCCCGGCTGACCGGCGTCGCCAGCCTGCGGCTCGACGTGATCGGCACCGAGGAGAGGGACCAGCTGTCCTTCCTGGGCGAGAAGGAGGCCGTCGCCCTGCGCGCCGAGCTGCTCGCCCGGGCGGCCGGCTTCGCGCCGGAGGAGGCGGTGCGGCTCGGCGAGGCCCCGCAGCAGGAACTGCTCCGGGTGGGCCCGCGCGAGCTCGCCGCGTCCCTGCTGCTCAGCCTCGGCGTCTGGGCGGCCCTGGCCGGGGGCCTGGTGGCACCGGCAGTGGTGTGGTGGTTCAGCTCCAGCCCCTGGGTCGCGGTCGTGACCCTGCTGCCCATGCTGGGCGCGGTGTGGGCCGGCACCGTCGGGCGCTTCCTCGCCGAGTACGACTGGCGGGTCGCCGACTCCCCGGACGGGCTGCGCCTGGACCACGGCATGCTGGACCGCGCCCACGAGACCGTGCCGCCGGGGCGCGTGCAGACCGTACGGATCGTGGAGCCGCTGCTGTGGCGGGGGCGCGGCCTGGTCCGGGTGGAACTGGCCGTGGCCGGATCGAAGAACGACGTGCTGGTCCCCGTGGCCTCCCGGGCCGCCGCCCACGCGGTGATCGCCCGGGTCCTGCCCGGGGTGGACCTGGACGCGCTGTCCTTCTCGGGCTCCCCGGGCCGCGGCGCGCGCTGGGTGGTGCCGGTGTGGTGGAAGGGCTACGCCCTGGCGGTGTCCCCGCAGGTGTTCGCGGCCCGGCACGGCCGGCTGTGCCGCCGTACGGAGGTGGTCCCGCACGCCAAGGTGCAGAGCGTCCGGCTCACGCAGGGCCCGTGGGCCCGTGCCCGCCGGGTGGCCGACGTCCACGTGGACACCGGGGCGAACGCCACGGTCACGGCCCGGCTGCGGCCGGCGTCCGGGGCCGCGGAGCTGCTGTACGAGCAGGCGGCCCGCTCGCACACCTCGCGCAAGTCGGCCCGGCCCGACCGCTGGATGACGGAAGCGGACCCGCAGCCCTGACGCGGGCGCCCGGACCCCGGCGCGGCCGGGGCCCGGGCGGTGGGGCTAGCCTGCGCCGCCGCCCGCGCGCACCAGGCCCGTCTCGTACGCCAGGACCACCACCTGGACCCGGTCGCGCAGGCCCAGCTTGGTCAGGATGCGGCCCACGTGGGTCTTCACCGTCGCCTCCGACAGGACCAGCCGGCCCGCGATCTCGCCGTTCGACAGACCCTGGGCCACGAGCATCATGACCTCGCGCTCGCGGTCCGTGAGCCGCTCGATCTCCTTGTTCTGCGGCTCCTGCGTGGTCGTCGGGAGCATCGGCGCGAAACGGTCCAGCAGGCGCCGCGTGGTGGAGGGGGCGACCACCGCGTCGCCGCTGTGCACCGAGCGGATGGCCGCCAGCAGCTCGCCCGGCGGCACGTCCTTCAGCATGAACCCGCTGGCCCCCGCCTTCAGGCCGGAGAAGGCGTACTCGTCCAGGTCGAAGGTGGTCAGGATGATCACCTTCGGGTGCTCCTCCGGCTCGCAGATCCGCCGCGTCGCCTCGACGCCGTCGAGCCGCGGCATGCGGACGTCCATCAGCACCACGTCCACCTTCGTGGCCCGCAGCACCTCCAGCGCCTCCAGGCCGTCGCCCGCCTCGGCGACGACCTCCATGTCCGGCTGGGCGGCGAGCACCATCCGGAAGCCGGTGCGCAGCAGCACCTGGTCGTCGACCAGCATCACTCGGATGGACATCGGTTACCTCGTCCTCGTCATTTCTTCTTCAGGGGGAGCAGTGCGCTGATCCGGAAGCCGCCGCCGGGCCGCGGCCCCGCGTCCAGGGTCCCGCCGACCATACCGATCCGCTCGCGCATGCCGATCAGTCCGTGCCCGGCCCCGTCCGCGCCGCCGTCCTCGTACAACTCGTGGGCCGCGCCCCGGCCGTCGTCCTCCACCAGCAGGCCGAGCCCGTCGTCGAAGTAGACCAGCCGCACGCTGGCCCGCGCTTCGGGGCCGCCGTGCTTGCGGGTGTTGGTCAGCGCCTCCTGCACGATCCGGTACGCCGTGAGCTCGACGCCGGTGGGCAGGCGGCGCGGTGCGCCCTCGACCTCGAAGTCCACCGTCAGCCCCGCCGCCCGCACCTGCTCGACCAGGACCTCGATCTGCTCGACGTCCGGCTGCGGCACGTAGTCCTCGGACTCCTGGGGCTCGCCGGTGCGCAGGACGCCCAGCAGCCGGCGCATCTCGGCGAGGGCCTGGCGGCCGGTGCCGGAGATGGTCTGGAGGGCCTCCTTGGCCTGCTCGGGGGCCACGTCCATGACGTAGGCGGCGCCGTCCGCCTGGACCACCATCACCGAGACGTTGTGCGCGACGACGTCGTGCAGCTCGCGGGCGATGCGGGCGCGCTCGGCCGCCACCGCCACCTTCGACTGCGCCTCGCGCTCCTTCTCCAGCCGCTGGTTGCGTTCGACCAGCTGGGCGTAGTAGGCGCGCCGGGTGCGCAGGGAGTCGCCCAGCACCCAGGCGAGGGCGAAGGGGACGATCATGAACACGGCGAACAGGACGTTGTCGACCGTGTTGGCGCCCTTGTCCACGCCGTAGCGCAGGAAGTACAGCGGTGCGGCGGCGAGACCCCAGCCCAGCGCGGTGCGCGACACCCAGCGCGGGACGTCGCTCGCGGCGACCGTGAAGAGGATCACGAACATCGCGATGTCCCAGAACCCGGCCGTGATGCCGAGGGCCAGCTGGTAGACGCCGGCGCCCAGGGTGAGCCAGAACATCGCCTGGGTCCACTTGCGGCGCAGGGCCACGGCCGTGCTGAGCGCGAGGACCACGGGGACCGCCGCGAACTTCAGGCCGGTGCTGAGGGCGGACTCCTCGGAGACGTTCAGCATCGACACACCGAAGAAGAGGACAGCCCAGAAGCTGTCGACGCCCGTCGGGTGTCTGCGGAGGAAGTCGTAGAGGCGCTGCACGTCACCCAGCGTAGGGAACGGAGATAGGTGCTGGAGTCAACCAGAGGGCCGAACCTGGCCCCCGGGGCGTACTCCCCAAGGTGGAGGGTGAGCATAGCCTTCGGTGATGAGCACTGACGGCGGTTCGCCCGACCCGGTCCGGTGGCGCGCCGCGATGGAGAACGCGCTGTACGGGCCCGGCGGCTTCTACGTGCGCCCGGGCGGCCCCGGCCCCGCCGGCCACTTCCGTACCTCCGTGCACGCCTCGGGGCTCTACGCGGCGGCCGTGGCCCGTCTGCTGGAGCAGGTGGACGCCCGGCTCGGGCACCCGGACCGGCTCGACCTCGTCGACGTGGGGGCCGGCCGCGGGGAGCTGCTGACCGGGGTCCTCGGGGCGCTGGACCCGGGGACGGCGGCGCGGGTGCGCCCGTACGCGGTGGAGCGCGCGGAGCGGCCCGCCGGCCTGGACCCGCGGATCCGCTGGGTCCCGGAAGCGCCGGCCGGGACCACCGGCCTGCTCTTCGCGAACGAGTGGCTGGACAACGTGCCCCTGGAGATCGCCGAGGACGGGCGGTACGTCCTGGTCGCGCCCGACGGCACGGAGAGCCCGGGCGGCCCCCTGGAGCAGGCCGACGCGGCCTGGCTGGAGCGGTGGTGGCCCGGCGGCGGGCGCGCCGAGATCGGGCGGCCGCGCGACGAGGCCTGGGCGGCCGCCACCGCCACCGTGGAGCGGGGCCTGGCCGTCGCGGTGGACTACGCCCACACGCGCGCGGCGCGGCCGCCGTACGGCACCCTGACGGGCTTCCGCGCCGGCCGGGAGGTGCCGCCGGTGCCGGACGGCAGCTGCGACGTCACCGCCCACGTGGCCCTGGACGCGTGCGCGGGGCCGGGCGCGGTCCTGCTGACGCAGGCCCGGGCGCTGGGCGTCCTCGGGGTCTCGGGGGCCCGGCCCCCGCTGGCCCTGGCCTCCTCGGACCCGGTGGCCTACGTCCGGGCGCTGGCGGCGGCGGGCGAGGCCGCGGAGCTGACCGCGCGGTCCGGCCTGGGGGCCTTCGGCTGGCTGGTCCAGCCGGTGGGCATCCGCCCGTGGCCGGACCCGGACCCGGACCCGGAATCGGATCCGGAGCCGGCTCCGGATCCCGTCTGACGGCGCGGGGCCGGACCCCCGGTCGGGGATCCGGCCCTGCGCGAGCGGCGGGTGCCGCAGGCTACTGCGTGACCTCGTCGTGGCCCTGGTGCAGGCCGCCGCCGCCACCGCTGCCACCGGGGGTCGGCGTGGAGACCACCGGCTTGGCCAGCGGCGCGAGGTCCCAGGCGTAGTGGCCGACCGCGTCCGCGATGACGTCGACGTTGATGTCGAGCGCCTTCTGGTCGATGTTGGTGATGTCGTCACCCGCGCCGTGGTAGTTCACGTCGTAGGCGACGCCGGCCTGGCCGCCGAACTTCACGGCCTCGTCGGCCGTCTTGATGCCCTCGGCGCCCGTGAAGGTGCCGCCGGAGGGGATGCCGACCTCGATGAACGGGCCGTAGTCCGAACGGCCGGAGAAGTCCGTGCCCGCGTGCGGGATCTTCTTCGAGTCGAGGAAGTCGGTGATCCCCTTCTCGATCTGGGCGGAGCCCTCCGGGCCGGGGCCCGAACCGACGCCGTCGGAGTCGTCGCCGTCGTAGACGAAGTACGCGGCGTTCGGCGAGGCGATCATGTCGAAGTTGAGGTAGAGCTTGATCTGCTTCTTCTGGGCGTCCGTCAGCCCGCCGACGTACGCCTCCGATCCGAGCAGGCCGAACTCCTCCGCCGACCACCAGGCGAACTTGACCTTGTTCTTGATCTTCTTCTGCTCGCTCGCGAGCCGCTGGGCGACCTGGAGGATGCCGGCGGAACCGGATCCGTTGTCGTTGATGCCCGGGCCGGCTGCGACCGAGTCGAGGTGCGCGCCGAGGAAGACGGTGTTGTCCGCGTCGCCGCCCCTGGTCTCGGCGATGACGTTGAAGGTCTTGCGGTTCTCCCGCAGTTCGCGGATGTCGAGGGTGAGTTCGACCGGTCCGGCGGCGGCCTCGGCGGCCAGCTTCTCGCCGTCCGCCTGGGTGATGCCGCCCGTCGGGACCTTGCCCGCGGTCGGGTCGCCGATGGTGCCGTTCAGGGCGCCCGCGGTGTTGTTGTAGATGACCGCGCCGACCGCGCCGGCCGCCGCCGCGTTCTGCTGCTTGACCGCGAAGGTGCAGCCGCCGCGCTTGACCAGGGCGATCTTGCCGGTGAAGGCGCCGGCGGCGAAGTCGCCTGGCTCGCAGCCGTTGGTCCCGTCCGCGTCCACCGGGGCGACGGCGACCGGGGCCGTCACACCGCCCTCGGGGGAGTTCGCCGTATAGGTCATCAGGTGGATCGGGACGTCACGCCCGTTCGCGCCGTTGACCGTGAGCTTCTCCTCGAGGGTCTCGACGTAGACGAAGTCGAACTCGTTGCGGGTGACCGTGTACCCGGCCGCCTTCATCACGGCCTCGACGTACTTGGCCGACTGCTCGTGGCCCTTCGAACCGGCCGCCCGGTTGCCGTTGTTGTAGTCGGCGATCGACTGCAGGACCTTGAGGTGGCTGAAGGCTCCCTTGCCGGTCGCGTCCTTGACCAGTTTGCGGGCCAGGGCGTCGCCCCGGGCGGCGTCGCTCTGCGGGCTGCCGGTGGCACCGGCCGGCCCGGCGAGCAGCAGGGGGGAGACGAGGGCCGCGGCTGCCAGGGCGGCGGTTGCTGCGGCTATACGGCGTGAGGGCATGAAGGTCCTTCCACGACAAAGGCGAGCAGGGCTGGGCGGAGCGGGCACGACGGGGCGCGGTACGGCGGGAGGCGGCCCGTCGGTCTTGCGGAAGCGGTGCGCGTTACGTGGGGGAACGGTGGACGCACGTTAGACAGCAAGTGGCCATGATGGCCAGAGTTTTCGCTGATTCCGGTTTATGAATTCCGTATATCGGAGAAGCCACGCCGGCGGGAACGAGCCGTCCACCTGCGGATCCGTCCTACCGGAGGACCCCTTCGATGAAGTCCGACCCGATGCGCGCCACCGCTCCCAGATCCAACTGGTGCTGCGCATAACGGCCTTGCCTTCGCGTATGCATCAGACCCGCCTTTTTCAGCACGGACAGATGCCGCGACACCTCCGGCGCGGTGATCCCGTGGACGGTCGCCAGTTCGCCCGTCGTGTAGGGGGCCCGGGCCAGGCTCCGGCACAGCATCATCCGCATCGGGTGCGCCAGCGCCTCCATCCGCCGCTGCAGCAGCTCCACCGAGCCCGGCGAGGAGGCCGGGCCGGGGGTGCCGAGCGGATAGTGGACCACCGGACGCCAGCCCGGCGCGTGCAGCACCAGCAGATGCGGCCAGCCGAAGTCGGTCGGCACGAAGACGAGGCCGTCGCCTATTCGGTGGTCGGTGGCCGTCGTCGTCCCGTGGAGCATCTTGTCGGCCGTGATGGTGGTGAGGCCCTCGTCGACCGCCAGCGCCGCCGAGACGTCCTTCAGCGCGGCCGGAAGGCCCTTGCGGCGCAGCAGCTCGCCCTTGTGCCGGGCGTCGGCGCTCTGCCCCGGCTCCAGCCGCTTCCAGGTCTCCGCGAAGAACGCCTCCTCGCAGTCCTCCAGCAGCCGCCGCAGCCACGTCCGCACCGCGGCGGTGTCGTCCAGCAGCCGCAGCGAGAACTCCAGCTGCCGCGGCCCGCGCGCGGCGGCCGCCTCCAGGGCCCGGGACCGCGCCCCCGCGTCGCGCAGCGGCGAGGGGTAGCCACCCTGGTCATAGAGGGCGAGCCAGCAGTGCTCCAGCGCGGCCGCCACGAAGCGTTCGTCGTCCATCCGGTCGAGGACGTCGAGCTCCTCGGCCAGCGTCGCGGCGGGCCGCCCGGTCCCGCCGGGCACCCCGGCGAAGGCCATGAAGACGTCGGAGAACGAGCTGCGCCACATGAACTCGGCCTCCAGCAGCCGGTCCGCGAGGCACGGGTCGAGCGCGGCCGAGGTGGCGGCGGTCCAGGAGGCGAGCCGCGGGTGGTGCGCGGGCTGGGAGAGCGCGTGCAGGGCCATGCAGAGCTCGGCGAGCGGGGAGGGCGCGAAAACGATCCGTTCGTGGGGCAGCCCGGCGATGTCGATGGTGACGCTCATCGGGCCATTCTGTCCGTTCCCGCACGTCGAGGGCGTACGGCCCGGTCGCCGGACGCCTGCCGTACGGGTGCCGCGGGAGGCCGCGCGAGGGCGGCCGAGCGGGTGATCGGGAGGGCTCCGGGGGCGACGCGGAGCGGGTCGATTGACGGAGAACGTCAACCGTCGTGCGGGATGCCGCCGACGGGGTGAGGGTGAAGGCATGACAGCGATCGAGCAGTACCTCATCGACACCTGGAGGGCCTCCCAGCACGGGGACCCGATGCCTCCGCCGCCCGGCCGCGACGACGTCGCCGTCCTGCGCGAGGTCCGCTCCGACCAGCAGTTCCGGGCCGTCCTGGACGGCGGCGAGGCCCGCCACCCCTGGCGGGCGGCCCTGCGCCGGATGTTCCACCGCCCCCGCCCGTGCTGACGGCCCGGCCGCGGGCCGCCTCCGGGGGTGCGGCGCGGCCCCCGTCCCGCCGCTGAGAGCGGGTACGGGGACCGGGCCGCCGCTCAGGTCGTGTCGTCGAAGTCCCTCCCCCAGCTACCGCTGGGAGGTGCCCCGACCCCGCCCTTCGGGCGGCCGACGCCACTTTTTTGACGACACTCCCTACGCGAAGTTCGGCGCGTTGCGCTCGTACACCAGTCGCAGACCGATCAGGGTCAGCCACGGCTCGTGGTCGTCGATCACCGACGACTCGCCGAGCACCATCGGCGCGAGTCCGCCCGTCGCGATGACGCGCACGTCGTCCGGATCGCCGGCCGGCCCCGCCAGCTCCTTGGCCATCCGGGCCACGACCCCGTCGACCTGGCCCGCGAAGCCGTAGATCACGCCGGACTGCATGGCCTCGACCGTGGACTTGCCGATCACGTGGCGCGGCCGGGCCAGTTCGATCTTGCGGAGCTGGGCGCCCCGCACCCCGAGGGCCTCCATCGAGATCTCGATCCCGGGGGAGATCACCCCGCCCACGTACTCGCCCTTCGCGGACACCGCGTCGAAGGTGGTCGCCGTCCCGAAGTCGACCACGATCGCCGGGCCGCCGTAGAGCTCGACCGCCGCGACCGCGTTGATGATGCGGTCCGCGCCGACCTCCTTGGGGTTGTCCATCAGGATCGGCACGCCCGTCCTGATGCCGGGCTCGACCAGCACCGCCGGCACGTCGCCGTAGTAGCGCCGGGTGACCTCGCGCAGCTCGTGCAGGACGGACGGCACCGTCGAGCAGATCGCGATGCCGTGGATGCCGTCGCCGAGCTCGCTCCCCAGCATCGGGTGCGTGCCCATCAGGCCCTGCATCAGCACGGCCATCTCGTCGGCCGTGCGCCGCGGATCGGTCGAGATGCGCCAGTGCTCGACGATCTCGTCCCCGTCGAACAGGCCCAGGACCGTGTGGGTGTTGCCCACGTCGATGGTGAGGAGCACGGCGTTACACCGCCTCGCGCAGGTCGAGACCGATGTCGAGGATCGGCGAGGAGTGCGTCAGCGCGCCGACCGCCAGGTAGTCCACACCGGTCTCGGCGTACGCCCGGGCGGTCTCCAGCGTCAGCCGGCCCGAGGACTCCAGCACCGCGCGCCCGGCCACCAGGGCCACGGCCTGCTCGGTCTCCGGCACGGTGAAGTTGTCCAGCAGGATCAGGTCGGCCCCCGCCTCCAGGACCTCGCGGACCTGGTCCACGGTGTCGACCTCGACCTCGATCGGGACCTCGGGGAAGGCCTCGCGCACCGCCGTGAAGGCCTGCGCGACACCGCCCGCCGCCACCACGTGGTTGTCCTTGACCAGGGCCGCGTCCGACAGCGACATCCGGTGGTTGACGCCGCCGCCGCAGCGCACCGCGTACTTCTCCAGCGAGCGCAGGCCCGGCGTGGTCTTGCGGGTGTCGCGGACCTTCGCCTTCGTGCCCTCCAGCACGTCCGCCCAGCGGCGGGTGGCCGTCGCGATGCCGGACAGGCGGCACAGGATGTTCAGGGCGCTGCGCTCGGCCGTCAGCAGGTCACGGGTGCGGGAGCGCACCGACAGCAGCAGGTCGCCGGCCTTGACGGAGTCGCCGTCCTCCGCGTGCCGCTCCACCTCGAAGGCCTCCGTGCACACCACGGAGAACACCGCCTCGGCGATGCGCAGGCCCGCCACGACCCCGTCCTCGCGGGCCACGAAGTCCGCGACGGCCTCGGCGTCCTCGGCCACCGTGGCCACGGTGGTCACGTCGACCCCGCCGTCCAGGTCCTCGGAGAGCGCCATGTGGGCGATGTCCTCGACCTCGATCGGGTCCAGGCCCGCCTCCTCCAGGAGCTGCGCGAGCGCCGGGTCCAGTCCGGTCTCCTCGCCGTCGCCGCATGCGCAGTCGTCGCCGCAGCCGCCGTCGTTCTGGTCGATCAGGGGAAGTTCGGGGGTGCTCACGGTCACTGCTCCAGGCTCGGGGTGCTCAGGGGGTGCACGGACGGGAAGTCCGCGGAATCGGTCGGTACGACGACCAGCGCCCGCTTCTCGGTGGCCGAGAGCCGGACGACGAGATGGCGGCGCCACCGGGCATCGTCCCGGTCCGGGTGGTCCTCGCGCCAGTGGCAGCCGCGGGTCTCCTCCCGCCGCTGCGCCGCGGCGACCAGGACCCGCGCCACGCACAGCAGGTTGGTGGCCTCCCAGGTGTCCACACCCGGTTCGGCGGTCTTGCCGTGCGCTTCGAGGTCGTTCAGGGCGGTGGCGTACAGGCCTTCGAGGGCCTCGGCCGCCGCGGCCAGCGACGCGGCCGAGCGCAGCACGCCCGCGCCGTCCGTCATGATCCGCTGGACCTCGTACCGGGCCCCGGCGGGCTGCAGCGGGCCGGTCGAGGGCACCGGTATGCCGGGCCCGCCGCCGGTACGGGCCTGCGCCGTGATGTCGTCGGCGATCCGCTCCGCGAACACCAGCCCCTCCAGCAGGGAGTTGGAGGCCAGCCGGTTCGCGCCGTGCACGCCGGTGCAGGCGACCTCGCCGCACGCGTACAGGCCGGGCACGGTGGTCCGGCCGTGCAGGTCGGTGCGGACGCCGCCGGAGGCGTAGTGCGCGGCGGGCGCCACCGGGATCGGCTCGGTCACCGGGTCGATGCCGTGGGAACGGCAGGCCGCCAGGATCGTGGGGAAGCGCTGCTCCCACATCTCGGCGCCGAAGTGCCGCGCGTCCAGGTACATGTGCTGCGCGTCCTGCTCCTGCATGCGGCGCATGATGCCCTTGGCGACGATGTCGCGCGGTGCCAGCTCGGCCAGCTCGTGCTGGCCGACCATGAAGCGCACGCCGTCGGCGTCGACGAGGTGGGCGCCCTCGCCGCGGACGGCCTCCGACACCAGCGGCTGCTGGCCCTCGGCGTCCGGGCCGAGGAACAGCACCGTCGGGTGGAACTGCACGAACTCCAGGTCGGAGACCTCCGCGCCGGCGCGCAGCGCGAGCGCCACCCCGTCACCGGTGGACACCGACGGGTTGGTCGTCGCGGAGAACACCTGGCCCATGCCGCCGGTCGCGAGGATCACGGCGGGCGCGTGCACGGCGCCCACCCCGTCGTGCTGGCCCTCGCCCATGACGTGCAGGGTGACCCCGGCCGTACGGCCCTGAGCGTCCTGGAGCAGGTCCAGGACGAGCGCGTTCTCCACGGTCTCGATGCCCGCGGCGTGTACGGCCTCGACGAGCGCGCGGGAGATCTCGGCGCCGGTGGCGTCACCGCCCGCGTGCGCGATCCGTCGGCGGTGGTGTCCGCCCTCGCGGGTCAGCTCGATCTCCCCGGTCTCCGCCGAGGTGTCGAACACGGCGCCGGTCGCGATCAGCCGGCGCACCGCGTCGGGCCCCTCGGTGACGAGCAGCCGCACGGCCTCCTCGTCGCACAGGCCCGCGCCCGCGACCAGGGTGTCGTCGAGGTGCTGCTCGGGGCTGTCGCCCTCGCCGAGCGCCGCGGCGATGCCGCCCTGCGCCCAGCGGGTGGACCCGTCGTCGAGCCGAGCCTTGGTGACCACGACGGTACGGCGGCCCGCGGCGGCGCAGCGCAGCGCGGCGGTCAGCCCTGCCACGCCGGAGCCGACGACCACGACATCGGCGTCGAGGGACCAGCCGGGGGCCGGCGCGTGCAGCCGTATGCCGGTACCGCCCGACGGGATGCCTCTGCCCGGTGTGCTCACGAGTGTGCTCCGAATTCCAATGGGATGTTGTCGATCAGCCGGGTCGTGCCCACCTTCGCGGCGACGGCCAGCACGGCCTGCCCGGTGAACTCGGGACCGGCCTCGGTGAAGTTCTGCGGGTCCACCAGCGCCAGGTAGTCCAGCACGAGCGGCGGCTCCGAGCGGGCCGCGTCGTCCAGCACATGGCGCGCGGCGGCCCGGACGGCGTCCGGCAGGCCCCCGCACGCCACCGAGACGGCATGGGCGTCGGCCGAGGCGCGGATCTCGCCCAGCCGGGCCAGGGCGGTGGCCCGCTCGTCCGTGGCGGGGGCGGCCTCGGCGCGGGCGCGCAGCGCCGCTTGGGCGGCGAGCCGGTCGCGTCCGGCGAACAGCGCCCGCGACAGGGCCAGGGCGGTGGTGCGCTCCGCGGCGGAGAGGTAGCGGTTGCGGGAGGACAGCGCCAGGCCGTCCTCCTCGCGGACGGTCGGTACGCCGACCACCTCCACCGGGAAGTTCAGGTCGGTCACCATCCGCCGGATCAGCGCCAGTTGCTGCGCGTCCTTCTGGCCGAAGAGGGCCAGGTCGGGGCGGGTGAGGTGGAGCAGCTTGGCGACGACGGTCAGCATTCCGTCGAAGTGCCCGGGCCGGGTGGCCCCTTCGAGGCGCCCGCCCATGGGCCCGGCGCTGACGCGCACCTGCGGGTCCCCGCCCGGGTAGACCTCGTCCACGGCGGGGGCGAACACCACGTCGGCGCCCGCGTCACGGGCGATCACCAGGTCGGCGTCGAGGGTGCGCGGGTAGCGGTCGAGGTCCTCGCCTGCCCCGAACTGCAGCGGGTTGACGAAGACGGTGACGACGACCTGCCCCGCGGGCCCGGCCAGTTCGCGGGCGGTGCGGACCAGCGTGGCGTGGCCCTCGTGGAGCGCGCCCATGGTCATCACCACGGCCCGGCGGCCGGCCCGCTCCAGCCGGTGCAGTGCGTCGGCGGTGTGCAGCAGCTCGGTCACCGGTCGCCCCCGTCGGGATCCGTGTCGGCCAGGACACCGAGCAGGTCCTCGGCGAGTTCGGGCTTGAGCAGACCGTGCGCGAGGGCCCGGTCGGCGGTGGTGCGGGCCATGGCCAGGTAGCCGGAGACGGTGCCGGGCGCGTGCTTGCGCAGCTCCGCCACGTGCGCGGCGACCGTGCCGGCGTCCCCGCGGGCCACCGGCCCGGTCAGCGCGGCGTCACCGGAGCGCAGGGCGTTGTCGAGGGCCGCGCCGAGCAGCGGGCCGAGCATCCGGTCCGGGTGCCCCACTCCGGCCTTGCGCAGCAGCTCCAGGGACTGCGCCACCAGCGTGACCAGGTGGTTCGCGCCGAGGGCGAGGGCCGCGTGGTAGAGCGCGCGGTTCTCCTCGGCGATCCACTCGGGCTCCCCGCCCATCTCGATGACCAGCGCCTCCGCGGCCAGCCGCAGTTCGTCCGGGGCGGTGACGCCGAAGGAGCAGCCGGCGAGCCGCTGCACGTCGACCTCGGTCCCGGTGAACGTCATCGCCGGGTGCAGGGCCAGCGGCAGGGCGCCCGCGCGGCGCGCCGGGTCGAGCACGGCCGTCCCGTACCGGCCGGAGGTGTGCACCAGCAGCTGCCCGGGCCGGACCGCGCCGGTCTCGGCGAGCCCCTCCACCAGGGACGGCAGCGCGTCGTCGGGGACGGTGAGCAGTACCAGGTCGGCGAGCTCCAGCACCTGCCCGGGCGGCACCAGCGGCACGTCGGGCAGCATGCGCGCGGCCCGCCGAACGGACGCGTCGGAGACTCCGGACACGGCGACCGGCCGGTGCCCGGCCTGCTGGAGCGCGCGGGCCAGTGCGGGGCCGACCCGGCCGGCACCGACGACACCGACGGCGAGCCGGGCAGGGCGGGGCTGCTGTGATGGATTCACGCGGGGAATGCCTTCCGTTCCAGTCCGCGGGGGTACCGGACGATACGCCGTCATGCTAGCTCCTGGGCTCTTGGCCGGCCGGGGAGCAGGGGGCGAGGATCGGACACCATGAGCGACAGCGACGACGAAGCAGAACGCACCGCACGGCTGGTGGAGGCCTGGCGCGCGGCGGACCGGACCCTGACCCGCAGCCTGCGCGAACCCACGCTCGGCGAGCTGCTCGCCGGGCTGTCCGACGCCCCGTACGACCCGGACGGGCCGGCCGACGTCTACGGCGACGGGATCGTCGCCGAGCTGGAGCGGCGGGTCGCCGGTCTGCTCGGCACCCAGGACGCGGCGTTCTTCCCCAGCGGCACGATGGCCCAGCAGATCGCGCTGCGCTGCTGGGCGGGCCGCACCGGCAACCCGGTGGTCGCCCTGCACCCGATGAGCCACCCCGAGAGGTGGGAGGGCGGGGCCCTGTCCACGGTCTCCGGGCTGCGGGTGGTGCACCCGACGACGGAGCCGCGCCAGCCCACCCCCGAGGAGGTCGAGGCGGTGGGGGAGCCCTTCGGCACGCTGATGCTGGAGCTGCCACTGCGCGACGCGGGCTTCCTGCTGCCCGGCTGGGAGGAGCTGGAGGCCCTGGTCGGCGCGGCCCGCGAGCGGGAGGCGGTGGTCCACTTCGACGGCGCCCGGCTGTGGGAGTCCACCGTCCACTTCGGCCGCGGCCTGCCGGAGATCGCCGCGCTCGCCGACTCCGTGTACGTCTCGTTCTACAAGTCCCTCGGCGGCCTCAGCGGGGCGGCCCTGGCCGGTCCGCGGGAGTTCGTGGAGGAGACCCGGGTCTGGCGCCACCGCTACGGCGGCCAGGTCTTCCGGCAGTTCCCCCAGGCCCTGTCCGCGCTGGCCGGGCTGGACCGGCGGCTGCCCCGGCTGCCCGCGTACGTGGAGCAGGCGCGCCGGGTGGCGGCGGGCCTGCACGCGGGCTTCGAGGAGGCGGGACTGCCGTGGTTCCGGGTCCATCCGGAGGTGCCGCACACCCACCAGTTCCAGGTGTGGCTGCCGTACGGGGCGGAGCGGCTGACGGACGCGGGGCTGCGCCAGGCCGAGGAGACGGGCACGGTCCTCTTCCGCCGCTGGTCCGCGGACGGTCCGCCGGGACTGGCGATGACCGAGGTGGACGTCACCGAGCCGGGCCTGTCCTGGACGGAAACGGACGTGAAGGATGCGGTTTCGGCCTTTGTCGCCCGCCTCTAGCAACCCCGGGCGTCCGGCCGGACGTCTTCCGGGGAGCAGGGAGGAAACGCCGAATTGCGGGAAAGCGACCGGCGCGGAACGGCCACGGCGTTACCGTCCCTTGACAGCCAGTACCGGCCACAGGCCCACAGGAGACACCATGACCGCTCAGCCCGCGTGGCAGAAGTCCTCGTTCTGTGGCGAGGGCGACGCCTGCGTCTACGTCGCCAGCGCCCCCGGCGCCCTGGTGAAGGTCGCCGACCGCGTCGACCCGGCCCACCTCGTCCTCGCCACGACCCAGGCGGCCTGGGCCGACTTCCTGCGCGCGGTCAAGGAGAGCGGCTGAGCCGGGCGCCGCGGCGCGCCACGGCCACGCACCTTAAGGGTGTTTTGTCCGATTAGCGCGTATCTTCGGCCCCATGCCCACGCCCTACGGATCCCGCGGCGGCATGGCGTTCAGCGCTGCTGAGCTGCACGTGCTCAGGCGTTCGCTCGCCCACGCCCTTCAGTCCTCCTCGGCCCCCCTGGCGGCCGAGGAGGTCCAGGACTGCCTGCGCCTCGCGCAGTCGGTGGACGACGCGGTCCGGGAGGCGGGCCGCCTCAGAGCCTTCCTCCTCGACGATCTCGCCCGCTACCGGGCCGCCCTCCCGGGCAGCCTCACCGGCTATCTGGAGCTCCTGCGCGACGCCCTCGCCGCGGGCTACGAGCCGACGCCCGACGACCTCGCCGCCCTGCGCGCGCTGCGGGCGAACCGCGCCGCCGCCGCGCTGCTGGAGCGGGCCCGCGAGGTCGCCGGGCGCTCCGTGCGCCGCAGGCTGACGACCACCCCCGCGCCCCGCACCCGGCTGATGGCCCTCGCGGGCGGCCGCGAGGAGCCGCGCAAGCCCGCGCCGGCGCCCGAGCAGCCGCCCAGGCCCGAGCGGCCGGTACCGACGCCCGGGGAGGTCTTCCCGCCCCGCCGCAAGCCCACCCCGCCCCCGGCGGCCGGGCGCGCCGCCGGATAGCTAGGCTGGGTGCCATGGACTACGTCTCCGCGCTCGTGCCCCCCTTCGTGATGGCCGCGTTCTTCATCGCCCTCGTCGTGACGATCGTGAAGAGCCAGGGCGGCGCCAACAAGGCCAAGGAGGACGAGGCGGTCGACGCCGTCCTCGCCCGCGCCGAGTCGGCCCGCCAGACCGACCGCCAGGCCTAGCAGCTCCGCCTGCCCCTCCGGGACGGGCGCACGGCCCATCGGCCGTGCGCCCGATTTTGTTGCGCGTTGCCGGGTGAATGGCCGGGCAATTCCGTACAACCCGCACTATCGTGCTGTTCGTGCCTCGCCCCTTGGGAGAACTCGAAGACGCCGTGATGACGCGGGTGTGGCAGTGGAACCGCCCGGTCACCGTTCGCGAAGTCCTGGAAGACCTCCAGCAGGAACGGTCCATCGCGTACACCACGGTCATGACCGTTATGGACAATCTCCATCAGAAGGGCTGGGTCCGCCGGGAAGCCGAAGGCCGCGCCTATCGATATACGGCGGTCTCCACCCGCGCCGCCTACTCGGCCGCACTGATGAACGAAGCCTGGTCGACGAGCGACAACCCCGCCGCCGCCCTCGTGGCCTTCTTCGGCATGATGTCCGCGGAACAGCGCGAGGCACTGCGCGACGCCGTCCGGATCGTCCAGCACGACGACGAGTCCGCAGCCGAATCCGCCGCCGGTTCCGCCGCCGCGTCCGCAGCCGAATCCGCGCCCGCGTCGGCTGCCGGTCCGGACCCCGGATCCGAACCCGGCGAGGCCGCCGGCCCTCCGGCCGCGCCGGAAGAGGACTCCGGCGAGCACCCGGGGCAGCCGGGGCGATAGCGTCCGCAGCCATGGGAGAGTTTTCCTCTGCACATGCAGAAACAGTGACGATCCGTCGTGCCCGCACAGGCGATGTTCCCGCGCTGCGCCGCCTCCTCGACCAGTACGTGCAGCAGCGGATCCTGCTCGACAAAGCACCGGTCGTCCTTTACGAGGACATCCAGGAGTTCTGGGTCGCGGAACGCGACTCCGACGCACAGGTGGTGGGCTGCGGCGCTCTCCACGTGATGTGGGAGGACCTGGCCGAAGTGCGCACTCTCGCCGTCGACCGCGACTTGAAGGGCGCCGGCGTCGGGCATCAGGTGCTGGCGCAGTTGTTGCGCACGGCTCGTACGCTCGGGGTGAGCCGGGTTTTCTGCCTCACCTTCGAAGTCGAGTTCTTCGCGAAGCACGGCTTCGTCGAGATCGGCGAGACCCCCGTCGACACCGATGTGTACATGGAGCTCCTGCGTTCCTATGACGAGGGCGTCGCGGAGTTCCTCGGTCTCGAACGAGTGAAGCCGAACACCTTGGGCAACAGTCGGATGCTTCTGCACCTCTGATCGATGGCCCCAGCTTTTCCGGCGCTCAGCGCACCTGTGGCCTATGTCCGAATCGCGCACGTTTCCCGCCTCGTTGCGGTCCTGAACCTCTCCCGGGGGGTTTGTGTTTTCCAGGCAAAAGCGGTTTCCTTTCCGCGTACTGCTTTTCGATGAAAGGAAATCCCGGTGGCACAGAAGGTTCAGGTCCTTCTTGTCGACGACCTCGACGGTGGCGAGGCGGACGAGACGGTGACGTTCGCTCTGGATGGCAAGACCTACGAGATCGACCTCACCACCGCCAACGCTGAAAAGCTCCGCGGTCTGCTCGACCCGTACACCAAGGGCGGCCGCCGCACCGGTGGCCGTGCCACCGCCGCCCGCGCCAAGGGCCGCGCCGCGGCGACGACCGGCAACCCGGACACGGCCGAGATCCGCGCCTGGGCCAAGGTGAACGGCTACAACGTCAACGACCGCGGCCGCGTCCCGGCCGAGATCCGTGAGGCCTACGAAAAGGCCAAGGGCTGACGGACCCCGTTCGTACGCCGCGCCAGGCGCGCCCGGTGGCATTCCGTCGCCGCGGCCGCCACCAGGCGTACGAGATCGGGCCCGCGACCGGGTCCGGCGGCCCGCCCGGGACCGGGCAGGGCCGGCAGCAGTGCCTCGCACCCCCGCTCGGGGGGCCGCAGCCACACGGCGGCCTCCCGCGGGGGCAGCCCCGGAGGAGCCGGGGCGGTGATCCGGCCCCCCGCACCCAGGGCGGCCAGGTCGAGGGCGATCCCGCCCCACTCCAGCCAGTCGAGCAGCCCGTCGAGCTCGTCGGCGCCGCCCGCGGCCACCAGGAACCGCATCCGGCGCCCCGCCAGGGCCACCGGGCCCGTGGCGGCCGGCCCGCGCAGTACCGCCGCTCCCGCGTCGGAGGGCAGGTCCAGCACGTCGAAGCGGATCCCGGTCGCGAGCTGCACGGGCGGCCCGCCCGTGACGGTCCAGCCGAGCACCCTTCCGTACCAGGCGGCGTACAGGTCCTCCTCGGGCGCGACGCGGGGCTGCGGGACGGTCGGCGGGACGGTTGCGGCCATGTCCGGAGCAACTGCCGAATCGCCCCCGGGTTACGGTGGACGTGACGTTCCGCATCCGTCCGCGTGCGGAACGTGAACCTCCGCGAGGGTGCCGTCCCACATTCGGGACGGAACCGTGTTCGCCCTTAGCTGAGGGATCCGGTGAAACCGGCATGGAGTGTCAGCCCTTACGGGTAAGACATTCCTAGTGGATCGGGGCGACACGCTGATTTGACGGGCTTCCGTTCGCCGTCGGCGTACACGCATGACGGGTATCTGCCTGGCCTGCGGGAACATCGTCTCGCACCATCGAGTTGGAGCAGTTGTCGGCTGTTCAAGCCGGTTTTCCCCGACTGATGCAGGGGTGAGCCGTGGACGGATGTCGGCAGTTGGAATGAGCTGTCCCGCCCCACGGGACTAGCATGCGGAAGGACAGGGCGGGGACCGACCCCGAACTGCCCGACCGCTCTGAGGAGCGATAAACGATGTTCGAGAGGTTCACCGACCGCGCGCGGCGGGTTGTCGTCCTGGCTCAGGAAGAAGCCCGGATGCTCAACCACAACTACATCGGCACCGAGCACATCCTCCTGGGCTTGATCCACGAGGGTGAGGGTGTCGCCGCTAAGGCCCTGGAGAGCCTCGGGATTTCGCTCGAGGCCGTTCGCCAGCAGGTTGAGGAGATCATCGGCCAGGGGCAGCAGGCCCCGTCCGGCCACATCCCCTTCACCCCGCGGGCGAAGAAGGTCCTGGAGCTTTCGCTCCGCGAGGCCCTCCAGCTCGGCCACAACTACATCGGCACCGAGCACATCCTGCTCGGCCTGATCCGCGAGGGCGAGGGCGTCGCGGCCCAGGTCCTCGTGAAGCTGGGCGCCGATCTCAACCGAGTCCGGCAGCAGGTCATCCAGCTGCTCTCCGGCTACACCGGCGGGGGCAAGGAGTCGGCCACGGCCGGCGGGCCGGCCGAGGGCACGCCCTCGACCTCGCTCGTCCTGGACCAGTTCGGCCGCAACCTCACCCAGGCGGCCCGCGAATCCAAGCTCGACCCGGTCATCGGGCGCGAGAAGGAGATCGAGCGGGTCATGCAGGTGCTGTCCCGCCGTACGAAGAACAACCCGGTCCTCATCGGCGAGCCCGGCGTCGGCAAGACCGCCGTCGTCGAGGGCCTGGCGCAGGCGATCGTCAAGGGCGAGGTGCCCGAGACCCTCAAGGACAAGCACCTCTACACCCTCGACCTGGGTGCCCTGGTCGCCGGTTCCCGCTACCGCGGTGACTTCGAGGAGCGCCTGAAGAAGGTCCTCAAGGAGATCCGCACCCGCGGCGACATCATCCTGTTCATCGACGAGCTCCACACCCTCGTGGGTGCCGGCGCCGCCGAGGGCGCGATCGACGCCGCGAGCATCCTCAAGCCGATGCTGGCCCGTGGTGAGCTGCAGACCATCGGTGCCACGACGCTCGACGAGTACCGCAAGCACCTCGAGAAGGACGCGGCCCTCGAGCGCCGCTTCCAGCCGATCCAGGTGGCGGAGCCTTCCCTCCCCCACACGATCGAGATCCTCAAGGGGCTGCGCGACCGCTACGAGGCCCACCACCGCGTCTCCATCACGGACGAGGCCCTCGTCCAGGCGGCGACGCTGGCGGACCGCTACATCTCGGACCGCTTCCTCCCGGACAAGGCGATCGACCTGATCGACGAGGCCGGCTCCCGGATGCGCATCCGCCGGATGACCGCGCCGCCGGACCTCCGCGAGTTCGACGAGAAGATCGCGGGCGTGCGCCGGGACAAGGAGTCGGCCATCGACTCCCAGGACTTCGAGAAGGCCGCTTCCCTCCGCGACAAGGAGAAGCAGCTGCTCGCGGCGAAGACCAAGCGCGAGAAGGAATGGAAGGCCGGCGACATGGACGTCGTCGCCGAGGTCGACGGCGAGCTCATCGCCGAGGTCCTCGCGACCGCGACCGGCATTCCCGTCTTCAAGCTCACCGAGGAGGAGTCCTCGCGACTGCTCCGCATGGAGGACGAGCTCCACCGTCGGGTCATCGGCCAGAAGGACGCCATCAAGGCGCTCTCCCAGGCGATCCGCCGTACCCGTGCGGGTCTGAAGGACCCGAAGCGCCCGGGTGGCTCGTTCATCTTCGCCGGCCCGTCCGGTGTCGGTAAGACCGAGCTCTCCAAGACGCTCGCCGAATTCCTCTTCGGCGACGAGGACGCGCTGATCTCCCTCGACATGTCGGAGTTCAGCGAGAAGCACACGGTTTCCCGCCTCTTCGGTTCGCCCCCCGGCTACGTGGGCTACGAAGAGGGCGGCCAGCTCACCGAGAAGGTGCGCCGGAAGCCGTTCTCCGTCGTCCTCTTCGACGAGGTCGAGAAGGCCCACCCGGATATCTTCAATTCCCTTCTCCAGATCCTGGAGGACGGTCGCCTGACCGACTCCCAGGGCCGGGTCGTGGACTTCAAGAACACGGTCATCATCATGACGACCAACCTGGGTACCCGGGACATCTCGAAGGGCTTCAACCTGGGCTTCGCGGCGCAGGGCGACACGAAGACCGGCTACGAGCGGATGAAGGCGAAGGTCAACGAAGAGCTCAAGCAGCACTTCCGGCCCGAGTTCCTGAACCGTGTCGACGACACGGTCGTCTTCCACCAGCTCACCGAGGAAGACATCATCCAGATCGTCGACCTGATGATCGCGAAGGTCGACGAGCGCCTGAAGGACCGCGACATGGGCATCGAGCTGAGCGGCGACGCCAAGCTCCTGCTCGCCAAGCGCGGCTACGACCCGATCCTGGGTGCCCGGCCGCTGCGCCGGACCATCCAGCGCGAGATCGAGGACGTCCTGTCGGAGAAGATCCTCTTCGGCGAGCTGCGTCCCGGTCACATCGTGGTCGTCGGCAAGGAGGGTGAGGGCGAGGAAGCCAAGTTCACCTTCCGCGGCGAGGAGAAGTCGGCCCTGCCCGACCTCCCCCCGATCGAGGCAACGGGCTCCGGCCCGGACCTGTCGAAGGGCGCGTGACGCGTAGGTGCCACCGCGCACCGCACAGGGGCGGCCCCGGAACCTCACGGTTCCGGGGCCGCCCCTTTTGCGCGGCTCACGGGCTCACTGCTCGAACACCGTCACGTAGGGCTCGATCCCGGCGCCGGGGAAGCGCAGCGACAGCCGCTCCTCCAGCTCGGGCGTCAGCTCGTCCTCCCCGTGCAGCCGCAGGGTCCGCAGGGCCGGGAGCCGGGTGTGCGCGAGGAGGCCCTCCAGTGCCGCGTCGTGGACGGCGAGCTCTTCCAGCCGCTCCAGCCGGGTCAGCTCCTCCCAGGCCTGTGGGCCCGCGGGACGCCAGTCGTGGCCCAGTTCGAGCCGGACCAGGGCGCATTGCCGGCCCAGCCCCGCCAGGTCCCCGGGGGCGTCCTCCACCGCGAGCTCCCGGAGCCGGGCGTCCGGGTGCAGCCGGTGGAAGGACCACGGGCCGGCGCCCTCCGTCAGCGTCAGGGTGCGCAGTCGGGCCCAGGTCACGGTGGCCGCACCCACGTCCATGCCGTCCCCGGGGGAGAGGTGCACCTCCTCCAGCGGGAGTCCGTGCAGCGCGTCCAGGTCGCGCAGGCCCGGCCAGCTGCGGAGCGTGAGCCGCCGCAGCGTGGTGTGGTCGCGCAGGAACCCGACGTCGCCCCCGCCGTCGAAGCCGTCCAGGAGCAGCTCCGCCACCGGCTGCCGGCGCAGGAAGGACGCCAGCGCCGTACGGGACACGCCGTGGCGGACGACCAGCCCCGGAGGGCCGGTGAAGGCGGCCAGCGCGGCCAGCCGCTCGTCGGACTCGACGGCCAGCCACCGGGGCGGCGGGGTCATGCGGGCGAGCACCTCCTGCGCGTACTCCCCGGCGGCGAAACGCGGCCACAGGTGGCACAGCTCCTCCTGGACGGCGGGCGAGGGGTGGTTCGCGTACCGGGCGAGGAAGGGGATCGCCCGGTCGGAGCCGACGCCTCCGGCGGCGATCACCGTGAGCCGGGCCTGTTCGTGGGAGGTGACGTCACCGGGACCGGGCAGTACCTCCAGGATCAGCGGGCCCACCCGGCCCAGGGCCGTGGCGGCCGGCCCCCTGGTCGGCGGGACGAGGGTGCGCGCGGCCGCCAGCACGTCCTCGCGCAGCTCCGGCTCCAGCTCGGCCGCCTCCTCCAGGCAGGCGTAGGCGAGCAGCAGGGAGCGGTGGGAGCCCCGCACCAGCAGGTCGCCGAGGATCGCGGTGCGTTCGCGGGGCCGGCCCAGGGCCACCGCCATGCGGATGACGTCCTCCCACTGGTCGTCGTCCGCGTGCCGGGTCAGCTCGCCGAGGCCGCCCTCGTCCAGGGCGGAGCGTGCTCCCAGGTAGTCCTGGAAGGTGCGGTGGACGAACTCGACGGTCCCGACCGTGGGGGCCCGCAGCAGGCCGGTGCGCTCCAGGAAGTGCTGGTACACCTCGCGGGCCCCGCCCAGTACGCGCGCGGCCGGTACGGCGGGCAGCGCGTTGTCGATGAGGGACTCGGCCCGGGAGCGGTCCATCTCGGTGCGCCCGTTGCGGTTGAGCCAGTGGGCGAGGCGCTGGAGCAGCTGGAGCTGGGGCTCCTCGGCCAGGGACGGCAGGCGCAGGCCGCGTTCCCGGTCGCGGCGGTCCAGCAGCATGGTGAGGGCGGCCGCGTACAGCTCCTTGCGGCCGGTGGGCAGGAATCCCCGGCGCTCGCGGTGCAGGGCGCAGATCATGCCGCAGAGCAGCGGGTTGCCGGCGAGGCGGGCCAGGTCGGGCTTGGACCGCAGGGAGTCCAGCAGCCGCCGGGCGTGGTCCGGCGGGGCTTCGGCGGCGGTGTGCCAGCGCTCGACGAAGGTCCGTACGCTCTCCCGGTTCATCGGGGTCAGGGTGACCTCGGCGAAGCCCTCGCCGGCCAGCCAGTCGTGGCGGACGGCCGAGGGACGGGAGGTCACCAGCCAGCGGTTGCCGGGGAACGCGGTGATCAGGCCGACGAGCCAGTCCCGGGCGGCGGCCCGTTCGGCCTCGGGGACCTCGTCGATGCCGTCGACCAGCAGCAGGGCGCGCCCGTCGCGCAGCACCCGGCCCTCCCAGCCCTCGGGAGCCTCTCCGGCGAGCGGGGAGCCGGTCGAGGCGAGGAAGGCCCCGGGGGCGGGCAGCCGTTCCCCGTGCCGGGTGAGGGTGCGCAGGGGCAGGACGTAGGGGACGGGGCCGCCGGCGCCCCGGGCGGCGGTGACGGCCAGCCACTGGATCAGGGTGGTCTTGCCCGATCCTGCCTCGCCGCGCAGCAGGGTGCGGGGGTGGTCGGCCAGGAGCCGGTCGGCGGGCAGGGAGTACGCGGTGGGCGTGGCGGCCATGCCGGCCGGGCCGGTGGCCGGGGCGGGCGCGGCGGCCTCCAGGCTCACGTACGCGGCGTCGAGCGGCCAGCTGGCGGAGTCCGGCGGGAGGTCCAGGCCGAAGATGGTGAGGGCGCCGTGCCGGAGGGCGAGGTAGGTGACGTAGCGCTCCTCGAAGGAGGTGTCCCGGGCGTCCTGACGGGGCAGGCGGGTCAGGAGTTCGTCCACCTTGGCGATGGTCTCGGCGTGCAGCCGGCTCTGCTCGACCAGGGTGGCCGCCACGAAGGTGGAGCGCTGGGTGAAGAAGTTCAGGACGTGCAGGCAGGCGAGGTCGACCAGGCGGTTGTGGAAGAGGGCGGCGTCCCGGGAGAGGCCCGGGTCCGGGGCGGCGGCCCGCAGCCGGCGGGCGAAGGCGGCGGGGCCGAGGCGGACGGCCTCCAGGTCGGAGAGGTCGAGGTCGCCGAGGGCGTGCAGGGTGGCGGCGAGGGCTGCGGCCACCCCGGCCTCCTCGCCCGGCGGGAGGGGCCGCTCGCCGGGGGCCCGCAGGGCCTCCCGCACCAGGTTGTCGGCGAGCCCGCGCAGGTCGGCGGCGTCGAGGCCGCGTTTTTCGCGCAGGGCCACGTAGGCGGAGATGCGCTGCGGGCGGTCCACCAGTCCCGCGCCCGCGCCCTCCGTCCGTAAGAGCTTCTTGATCAGGGGCGCCACGACCCCCGAGGCCAGCCGGATCCCCACCACGGATGCGTCCACGAGCCCGGAGCGTAGCGCCGGTCACATCCGGGCGGATCCGAACGCGGCGATCACGGTGGGGCCCGGTGACAAGCCGCACAGGACGAATCGGACATACTAGGGGGTTTCGTAGATCAAACAGGGGTGTCCGGAGGGGTTTCGCCCCTGGGGGATCCCGTCAACGGGGCGCGTCACGCCCGGGGCGCTACGAGTCGCGGTAGTAAACCGGGACGTTTGGGGAAGTCCGGGGACACGGGTTACCAAAGATGAGCCAACCCGGCACACGCCAAACGTGCCGGGTCACTTCATGCCCCTGACGGGCGTGATCCGTCCTTGTTCCCGACCCCGGAGGTCTGCTTCATGTCCGCGAAGCGCGTCAGCAACCGTTCTACCCGTATCGCCGTCGGCGCAACCGCTCTCGGTGCCGTTCTCGCACTCGGGGCCGGGACGACCGCCGCCTTCGCCGCATCCCCGCAGACGGCCCCGGCCGCCACCGCCGACGTCGCCGCCGCGGCGAAGAAGACCGGCCTGTGGGACAAGCCGCTGGAGAAGTACACGCTGTCCGCGACCTTCGGCAAGGGCGGCACCATGTGGTCCCACAAGCACTCGGGCCAGGACTTCGCCGTCCCGGTCGGCACCCCGGTCAAGGCCGCTGCCGCCGGCGTCGTCGTCAAGGCCGGCCCGAACGGCGGCGGTGACGGCCCCGCCTACGGCAACGCCATCGTGATCAAGCACGCGAACAACACGTACTCCCAGTACGCGCACCTGTCGAAGATCCAGGTCAAGATCGGCCAGAAGGTCGCCGTCAAGCAGCGCATCGCCCTGTCCGGCAACACCGGCAACTCCAGCGGTCCGCACCTGCACTTCGAGATCCGCACCACCCCGAACTACGGTTCCGCCGTCAACCCGATGGCCTTCCTGCGCACCAACGGCGTCTCCCTCTGACCCGCAGCGCAACCCGCAGTACCCGTACCACCCGCAGTACCGGCGGCGCCCGCGGTTCCGGCGCCGCTCGTCAGGTGAGCAGCCAGGCGTGGGCCGGCTTCGGCGCCGGGTCGAGCTTGCCCTCCTTGTAGCCGGCCGCCTGCTCCTGCGTGAAGGCCATGTCGTAGATCTTGATGTTGTGCAGCGCGCCCTGCCACGGGCCGGTCCAGATGTTGTGGTGCTTGGACCGGCCGAGCTGGAGGGGACCGGGGGCCTGCCAGATGGGCGGCACCACGGTCTCGCCGGCCTTCTTGCCGTCGACGTAGAGGGCGATCGCCTTCTTCTCGGCGTCGTACGTGGCCATGAGCAGCGTCGGCGTCTTGAGGATGTTCATCCCCTCGGCCGTGACGGTCCGCGTGGTCGCGGCCGCGCCCTTGTCGCCCGTCTGCACGCGGAAGATCCAGGCCTGCTTGTCCTTGACCTCGTTCACACCGAGCTCGAAGGAGAAGGACTCCCCGTCCCCCTGGCTCATCACGATCCGCGAGCCCTTGGTCGCCGAGCTGTAGACGCGGGCCGTGACCGTGAAGCTCTTGGTGACGTCCACGACCGGCTCGGCGGACTGGGCCCAGGAGTTCCCGGTGCCCCTGCCGACGACCTGGAAGCGCTTGCCCAGCGGGCCCACCTTCAGGTCGGGGCCCAGCCGGATGCCGGTCTGCCCGTAGCTGTCGCGCAGCAGGGTGTCGTCACCCGCCACGGTGGCGGTGTAGGCCGCCGGGGACTTGGAGTCCTCCGGCTCGGGGGAGGCCGAGGTCGAGGGCTGGGCGTTCGGCCCGTCCGCACCGTCGTCGCCCAGCAGGAAGAACGTTCCCCCGCCGGCCAGCAGCGCCAGGACGGTCACCCCGCCGCCCAGCATCCACAGCTTCTTCTTGCGCCGTGCCGCCTCGGACCGGTCGGCCATCGCCTCCCAGTCGGGCTGCTCCGACGCGCCGAATATCCGGCCCTCGGGCTGACCGGGCCGGCCGGGAGGCCCGTACGGGTCGGTTCCGTGCTGGTCGGGTCCGTACTGCTCCGGTCCGTACTGGCCGGGCAGTCCCGACGGCGGCCACTGCTGACCGGGCGCGTCCTGCTGGTACGGGTTCGGCTGCTGCCCGGCCGGCGGGAAGCCGTAGCCACCGCTCGCGGACGGGTAGCCGTAGCCGCCCTGGGCGGGCGGTCCCGGCGGGAACCCGTATCCGCCGCTCCCGGGGGCGGGCTCGGGCTGCGGGCTGCTCGGAGGATTCGTGCCGTCGGTCATGCCACGGATGCTAAGTCACGCACCCGTGGGCGGGTACGGCCCGGTCCCCGTCCCGTCCTCCTGAAGCCCCGTCAGCCCGGCGGCAGCTGCAGCACCGGGAAGCTCCCCGTCGCCGTGGGCGCGTGCTCGGGAAGCCACAGCACCGCCACCGCGCCGGCCGCCGCCCCGGGCCCGCCCGCCGACGGGGCCGTGCGGTCCAGGCCGCCGGGCGCCGCCACGTTGCGGAAGGTCAGCCGGGCGCCCAGCACCCGGGCCTGGCCCTCGGCGATGGTCAGCCCCAGCCCGTGCCCGACGCCCGCGCGGTCCGTCGAACCGGTACGGAACCGGCTCGGCCCCTCGCGCAGCAGCGCCTCGGGGAAGCCCGGCCCGTGGTCGCGGACCCGTACGACCCGCCCCTCTACGTCGACCTGCACGGGCGGCTGCCCGTACCGCGCGGCGTTGGCCAGCAGATTGCCGAGGATCCGCTCCAGGCGCCGCGGGTCGGTGCTGACGATCTCGTCCGCGACGACCCGTACGGTCGCCTCCGGCATCAGCGACCGCACCCTCCGGCTGACGAACTCGCCCAGCGCCACGTCCTGGAGCTCCGCCCGCTCCGAGGCGCTGTCCAGCCGTGCCACCTCCAGCACGTCCTCGACCAGGGCCCGCAGCGCCTGCGCCCGGTCCCGGACCAGCTCGGTCGGGCGTCCCGGGGGCAGGAGTTCCGCGGCGGTCAGCAGACCGGTCACCGGCGTACGGAGCTCGTGCGCGATGTCCGCGGTCACCCGCCGCTCGGCCTCCAGGCGCTGCTGGAGGGCGTCGGCCATGGCGTCCACGGCCCGCGCGAGGTCGTCGGTCTCGTCCCGGACGACCCCGCCGACCGCGTCCCGGACCCGGACGTCGGGATCGCCGTGCGCCACCCGCTGGGCGGCCGCGGCGGCCTTGCGCAGCCTGCGGGAGATCTGCCCGCCGATCAGCACGCCGAGCGCCGAACCGGCGATCACGGCGGCCAGGCCGCCGATGACCAGCGCCCGGTCCAGGTCGGGGAGCAGGTTGTCGCTCTCCCGGAACTGCGTGTGCAGCGAGAGCACCTGCCCGTTCCCGAGCGGTACGGCCGCCCAGACCTCGGGCAGCCCGCCCGGCCGCTCCTGGATGTAGGTGCCGCGCCGCCCGGACTGCGCCTTCTGCCGCAGCTCGGAGGGGAGTTCGGGGTCGTTGAGCTTGGCGCCCATGGGCGGCTTGCGACCGGCGTCGGCGTTGCGGGAGATGAACTGCACGCGTTCCAGCTGGACTTCGCGGGCGCTCTCCAGCATCGACACGCGGGCAGCACTGTGCACCACGAGGCTCAGCGCGATCGTGACGAGGGCGCCCACCGCCGCGATGGCGAGTGCGATCTTCCAGCGGATCCCCGTACGGAGGGTGAACCGTCTCATGCTTTCAGCTTGTATCCGAAGCCCCGGACCGTCTCGATCCGGTCCTGGCCGATCTTCGTCCGCAGGCGCTGCACGTGGACGTCGACGACGCGGGTGTCGCCGCCCCAGTCGTAGTCCCAGACCCGCTCCAGCAGCCGGTCGCGCGAGAGCACGGTGCCGGGCGCGGAGGAGAACTCCAGCAGCAGCCGCATCTCGGTCGGCGTCAGCGCCACGGGGTTGCCCGCCCGGTGCACCTCCATGCCCTCGGTGTCCACCTCCAGGTCACCGAAGGAGAGCACCCCGCGCTCCCCGTCGGCGCCGTCGTCGGAGGCGCCGTTGCCGCCGTTCTGCGCCCCGCCCGAGTGGTCGAAGCGGCGCAGCACCGCGCGGATCCGGGCGACGAGCACGGAGCCGTCGAAGGGCTTGGTGACGTAGTCGTCGGCGCCGGCCTCCAGGCCCAGCACCACGTCGATGGAGTCGGCGCGCGCCGACAGCATGATCACCGGAACGGTGGACTCGTCACGGATGCGCCGGCACAGGCTCACGCCGTCCATGCCCGGGACCATCACGTCCAGCAGGGCGATGTCGGGGCGCCGGGCGCGGAAGGACTCCAGGCCGGACAGGCCGTCGGGCATGGCCGTGACCACGAACCCGTCGCGCTCCAGCGCCAGGGTGGTGGCCTCACGGATGACGTCGTCGTCCTCCACGAACAGGACATGGGTCTCGGCCATGCGCAAGCCTCGCCTCGGTTCCTTCTTGCTCAGTTCTTCTGACTCGTGGCCGGCGCGGGCTGGTCGGCGCCGTCCACCACGTTGCTGTACTCCGAGTGCACCCGGTCCTGCTCGGTGAACTTCTCCCCGTTCCACCGGTACGTGATCACGTCCTCGCCCGACGGATAGGCGAGCGCGTCGCTCTTCCCGTAGACCTGCTTGGTGACCACCAGGTCGCCCCGGTCGATCTCCGCGTAGACGGGCGGCTGCTCGTCGGCGAACACATTCTCGTACGAGCCCCCCTCGGCCCGGTACACGTACGAGCCGCGGCCCAGGGCGTCCGCGCAGGACAGGACGTTCACGACGATGTCCACGACCGTGTTGCCGGTGACCTTCCCGTAGCTCACGTCGATCGGGTACTCCTTGCCCGTGCAGGGCTTGAGCTCCCGCTTGATCTCCTTGCTGACCTTGGGGTCGTTGATCAGCAGGGCGACCGGGTCCACCTTCTTCAGGGGTCGTCCGGACGACGGGGCCGAGGCCAGGGCCGGGTCGGTGGACGAACCCGACGGCGCGGGCCGGGTCGCCGTCTCGGTGCGGGCGGGGCCCCCGTCGCGCAGGCCGGTGCCGCCCGTGGCGCACCCGACGGCGAACACGGCGATGCCGACGAGGACGACCGTCCCCGCCGACATCAGCACCAGATTGGTTCTCCCCGCCGAGGCGGGGGAAGAGCTCTTGCCGTTCAGATCTGGGCCTTTCAGGCCGCGCACCGCTCACGCCCCTCGTACCGCGTCGTGTGGTCGCCGCGCTCCAGCGCGCGCATGTCCAGGTCCCGGCTCTCCAGCTCCTGGCGGAGCCGGGCCAGTGCGCGGTGCAGGGTGCTCTTCACGGTTCCCGCCGACATCCCGAGCGCCGCGGCCGTCTCCTCGGTGCTCATCTGTTCCCAGTGTCGCAGCACGACCACACTGCGCTGCTTGGGCGCGAGCACCTTGAGGATGTCCATCAGCAGGGCGCGGTCGGCGCGCTGGTCGGAGCCGTCCTCGACGGAGGCGTCGGGGAGCTGCTCGGTGGGGACCTCTTCGAGCTTGCGGGCGCGCCACCACTCGGTACGGGTGTTGATCATCACCCGGCGGAGGTAGGCGTCGGCCAGCGACTTGTCGGCGATGCCGTCCCAGCGGCCGTACGTGCGCACGAGCGCGGTCTGCAGCAGGTCCTGGGCGTCCGTCGGGTCCGGGACCAGGCGCCGGGCACTGCGCAGGAGCGCGTCCTGCCGGGTGCGCACGTACTCCTCGAACCCGAGCACCTCGCCATGCGCCTGCGCCATCTCAGACCGCCTCCGTTCCGTCCAACCGCTCCACCGCCGTCTTACGGGTTTGAAGGTACGGAGGGGTTGTCACGGGCCTGTGCGGGCCAGCCTTCGGTGGGAGCACGGACACCCATAGGTTGTGTAACAGCGGTCGTGAGCTGGGGTTTACGGGCCGCAAGCGGAATCGGTGACTCAGTTTCAGCCACGGTCACCCGGCTGCCGACGGGCTGCCGGGCCGGTCGAGGACCGGCCGCGGGGATGGCCGCCGGGCCGGCCGCCGCTCAGGTCTGCGGAAGCCGGTACAGGCCGCCGTCGAGGGGCTCCACCAGCCCGTCCGACACCAGCCCGTCGAGCGCCCGGGCCCGCTGCACCGGCTCGTTCCACACCGTGTCCAGCACCGCCTGCGGCACGGGCCCCACCGCCTCCCGCAGCACCGCGAGCAGCTTCCCGCGCACCTGCCGGTCCGTGCCCGCGTACGTCTGGCCGCGCCGCGGCGGACCCTCGTACGGCGGCTTCCCGGCGAGCCGCCACGCGCACAGACCCGCCACCGGGCAGCGCACGCAGTCCGGGCTCTTGGCGGTGCACACCAGCGCACCCAGCTCCATGGAGGCCGCCGCCCACCGCGCCGCGGTGTCCTCGTCCTGCGGCAGCAGCTCGCGGGCCAGGCGCCGCTCGGCCGCCGTCGTCGCGTTCGGCGGGTACTCCACGCCCGTGGTCGTCCGGGCGAACACGCGCCGGACGTTCGTGTCGAGGACGGCGTGCCGCTGCCCGTACGCGAAGGAGGCCACCGCGGCGGCGGTGTACTCGCCCACTCCCGGCAGCGCGAGGAGCTGCGCGTGCTCCCGCGGTACGTCGCCCCCGTGCCGCTCCGTTATCGCGGCGGCCGCGCCGTGCAGCCGCAGCGCCCGCCGCGGGTAGCCGAGCCGCCCCCAGGCCCGGACGGCCTCGCCGGGGGCCTCGGCGGCCAGGTCGGCGGGGCGCGGCCAGCGGGCGATCCACTGCTCGTAGACCGGCCGGACCCGGCTGACGGGGGTCTGCTGGAGCATGAACTCGCTGATCATGACCCCCCAGGCGCCCGCCTCGGGGCGGCGCCAGGGGAGATCGCGGGCATGCTCCTCGAACCACGCGATGACGGGGGAGTGCAGCGGGTGGCAGGAGCCGGCGGGCACGTCGGCGGCGGCGGAGGGCGCGGAGGATGCAGTCATGGCAGACGGCATCCTGGCACGTTTCGGGCCGCCCCGGAGGCCGCGCCCGGCGCGCCGGGGCCGGTCAGGCGCAGCGCCGGACGGATCCCGCCGGCCCGCGCGGCCCGTACGGCCGCGGTCGCCGGCCGGGCGGCGGCGATGACGGCGAGCGCCGCGACCGAGCCGCCCAGCAGCAGCCCCAGCGCCACGTCGTGCGGGTAGTGCACCCCGGCGAACACCCGGGAGAAGGCCATCAGCAGCGCCGCCGGCACGACCACCGGGGCGAGCCGCGGCGCCGCCGCGACCAGCGCCACGGCGGCGGCGCCCGCGAGGGCGGAGTGGTTGCTCGGGAACGACCAGTCACCGGGCGGCGGGCACGCCACCAGCGGGACCGCCGCCCCGGCGACGCCCCGGCAGGGCCGCTCCTCGGACACGGCGTACTTCACCCCCGTGGAGACGACGTGGGCGAGGGCGGTGGCGGCCGGCGCGAGCAGGGCGAGCGCCACCGGACGGTCGGCGTCGCGCCGGCGGGCCCGCCACCAGACCACGGCGAAGAGCACTCCGAAGAGCCACAGCCCGTACACCGTCCAGACCTCGAACGCCGCCCGCACCCATGCGGGGGAGGACTGGGCGAGGCCGGTGACGTCGCGGTACAGGTCGGAGGTGTCCATGGTGTTCAAACGTACCGAAACCGGATCAATCGCCGATTCAGGGCTCCGGTCCCGTCCTGGCCGGTTCTCGCCGCCCCGCACTGCGCCCGCAGGATGATCATCGGCAAATCGATTCCACCGCGCGGCATGTGGGGCACGGATCGGGCTCCGAGTTCTCGTACAGTTCCCTCCGTGGGATCTCTGCGCAATCCGGTCGGGCCGCTCCCCTCCTCCATCTACTGGCGACGGAGGGCTGTGCTGGCGTCCGTCGTCGCGCTCCTCGCGCTCCTCGCCGTATGGACCGTCAGTTCCGGCGGAGGAAAGACGAGTACGAACGGAAAGGGCGAGAACGGCCCCGATCCCGTCACCTCGATCACCCCGGGCCCGGCCGGCACGGGCCCGGCCATCAGCGCGGCCCCCGGCGGCCGGCCCGAGTCGGGCGGCGGCGCCGCATCCGGCTCCGGCGGTGCCTCCGGAGGCGGCGGCAAGAACGGTGAACCGGGCAACGGCGCGGGCACGGGCGGCGGTTCGGCGTCCGGCGGCGCGGGCGGCGCGGGCGGCGCCGCGGTGCTCCCCGCCGACTCCCCGCTCCCCACCTGCGCGCCGACCGCCCTGCAGTGGGAGGTCAAGAGCGCGAAGAACGAGTACGAGGCGAACGAGAAGCCCCGCCTCGAACTGGTCGCGCGCAACACCTCCGGGACCACCTGCAAGGTCGACCTCGGCCCCAAGCAGGCCGTCCTGACCATCCTTCAGGCGAGCGTCAGCAAGGCCGTGTGGTCCTCGGCGGACTGCCCGACCGGCGCGGGCAACGCCTTCTACCGGGTCCCCGCACAGAGCGAGACCCGGCAAGCGCTGGAGTGGGACCGCAAGTTCAGCGCGGCCGGGCAGTGCCAGACACCCCCGGCCGGTGCGGCCGCCCCGGACACCTACGTGGTCGAGGTCAAGGCACCCGGCATGCCGGTGGCCCGCACCTCGTTCGTCCTCAAGCCCGAATAGCGGGCGCGTCCGGCCCGAGCGCTCCGGGCGGCCGGAGCGCTCGGCTCGGATGGAGCGCTCGGCTCAGACGTAGCGCTCCAGGATCGAGGACTCGGCCAGGCGCGACAGGCCCTCGCGGACGCTGCGCGCACGGGCCTCCCCGACGCCGTCCACCGTCTGCAGGTCGTCGACGCTCGCCGCCAGCAGCTTCTGCAGGCCGCCGAAGTGCTCCACGAGCCGCTCGATGATCGCCCCCGGCAGCCGCGGAACCTTCGCCAGCAGCCGGTAGCCGCGCGGCGACACCGCCGAGTCCAGGGTCTCCGGCGAACCCGTGTAGCCCAGCGCCCGCGCCACGATCGGCAGTTCCAGCAGCTCCGGGTGGGTCAGCGCGTCCAGCTCCGCCAGCGCCTCGTCCACCGTGCGGGAACGCTTCGCCGTCGGCTCCGGCACGTAGTCGCGGATGACCAGCTCCCGCTCCTGCTCGATGCCCACCGTCAGCTCGTCCAGCTGCAGCGACAGCAGTCGCCCGTCCGTGCCCAGTTCGACGACGTACTCGGCGATCTCCGTCGCGATGCGGCGCACCATTTCCAGCCGCTGCGCCACCGCCGTCACGTCGCGGACCGTCACCAGGTCCTCGATCTCCAGCGCGGACAGCGTGCCCGCCACCTCGTCGAGGCGCAGCTTGTACCGCTCCAGCGTGGCCAGCGCCTGGTTCGCCCGCGACAGGATCGCCCCGGACTCCTCCAGAACCCGGCGCTCCCCGTCCACGTACAGCGCGATCAGCCGCATCGACTGCGAAACCGACACCACCGGGAAGCCGCACTGCTTCGAGACGCGGTCGGCGGTGCGGTGGCGGGTGCCCGTCTCCTCCGTGGGGATCGACGCGTCCGGCACCAGCTGCACACCCGCACGGAGGATCTTGGTGAGGTCCTTGTCGAGGATGAGCGCGCCGTCGAGCTTGCACAGCTCGCGCAGCCGGGTCGCGGTGAACTCCACGTCCAGGACGAAACCGCCCGTGCACATCGCCTCGACGGCCTTGTCCATGCCGAGGACGATGAGGCCGCCGGTGTTGCCGCGGACGATCCGCTCCAGGCCGTCGCGCAGGGGCTGACCGGGTGCGACGGCGCTCAGCGAGGCCCGCATCAGTGCGTCGTGCTTGGAGCTCGCGCCGGACTTTCCGGGGGCGGATGCCCCGTCCTTGGCTGCCACTGCACTCCTCCGGTCGCGGGTTGCGCCGCCCCGCGCCGCGGGCACGTGGACGTGGCGGCGGCCGGGCGGACCAGCACAAAGTCTACCGGCGCGCGCTGCGGCCCCGCCGTGGCTTGGCCAGGTAGGGAGCGGCCGGGCCCCGTACCGACCCGCTGACCAGCGGCGCGACCGGCCGCCCCGACCCGGTCGATCATGGTCCGCGCGGTGCGGTCCGGCCGTGGAGGAGAGGAAGAAGAGGAGAAGGAGAGAGGGGGGAGAGAGGGGGACGGGCGCCGCCAGCTACTCCGCGGCCCGCTCCTTCGCCGGCGTACGGGACCGGCCGCGCGGCAGCACCCGCAGCGCGTCCCCCATGTCGGCGACCTCGGTGACCTTCATCCCCGGCGGCACCTTGCCCGGGTCCGCCGGCACCAGCGCGTGCGTGAAGCCCAGCCGGTGCGCCTCGGCCAGCCGCCGCTGGACACCCGTCACCCGCCGCACCTCCCCGGCCAGCCCGACCTCGCCGATGGCCACCAGGTTCTTCGGGAGCGGCACGTCGCTCGCGGCGGAGGCCAGCGCCAGCGCGATCGCCAGGTCCGCGGCCGGCTCGGTGAGCTTCACACCGCCCACCGTGGCGCTGTAGATGTCGCGCTTGCCGAGCGCGGTGATCCGGCCGCGCTGCTCCAGCACCGCCAGCATCATCGACACGCGCGAGGTCTCCAGACCGGAGGTGGTCCGGCGGGGGGAGGGGATCTGCGAGTCCACCGTCAGCGCCTGCACCTCGGCGACCAGCGGACGCTTCCCCTCCAGGGTCACCGTCAGACAGGTCCCCGGGACCGCCTCGGCCCGCCGGGTCAGGAAGAGCCCGCTCGGATCCGCGAGGCCGGTGATCCCCTCGTCGTGCAGCTCGAAACAGCCGACCTCGTCCGTCGCGCCGTAGCGGTTCTTCACACCGCGCACCAGCCGCAGCCGCGCGTGCCGGTCGCCCTCGAAGCTCAGCACCACGTCCACCAGGTGCTCCAGCAGACGCGGACCGGCGATCGCCCCATCCTTGGTCACGTGACCGACGAGCAGGGTCGACATCCCCCGCTCCTTCGAGGCCCGGATCAGCGCCCCGGCCACCTCGCGCACCTGGGCCATGCCGCCGGGCGCACCGTCGATCTCGGGGGAGGCGACGGTCTGTACGGAGTCCAGGATCAGCAGGGAGGGCTTCACGGCGTCGAGGTGCCCGAGCACGGCGGACAGGTCGGTCTCGGCGGCGAGGTAGAGGTGGTCGCTCAGGGCGTTGATGCGGTCGGCCCGCAGCCGGACCTGGCTCGCCGACTCCTCCCCCGTCACGTACAGCGTGCGGTGCTCGTCACTGGCCGCCTTCGCCGCGACGTCCAGCAGCAGCGTCGACTTGCCCACACCGGGCTCGCCGGCCAGCAGCACCACGGCGCCGGGCACCAGGCCGCCGCCGAGCACCCGGTCCAGCTCGTCCACGCCCGTGCTGCGCGCGGTCGCCGTGCGCCCGTCGACCTGGGCGATCGGCAGCGCGGCCGTCGACACCCGGCCGGCGGCCGTGGTCCGCACGGCGGGCGCGCCCATCTCCTCGACCGTGCCCCAGGCCTGGCACTCGGGGCAGCGGCCGAGCCACTTCGCGGTCGTCCAGCCGCATTCGGAGCAGCGGAAGGACGGTCGGTCCTTGGCGGATGAACGAGAGGTACGGGCAGCCATGCCGTTCACGGTATCCGGCCCCACCGACAACCCGGCACGTGAGTGGCGGCCCGCGTCAGGGCCCGCGTCAGGGTGCCACCGATCTGTTCACCCGTAAGGGCTAAAACCGGGGAAGGCTTCCAAGGCGGCCCCGGCGTGCCGCCTACGGTCACCAGGTGAACAGCAGCCACCAGGCGCATCCCTCACCGCGCACCGGCGCACACCGGGCGCACGGGCGAACCCCCCGTGACGAGGAACAGCCGCCCCCCTTCCGCCACGAGCCCTACCTGGACGGCCTGTTCACGTACTGCTTGTCGGTCCTGTGCGACCACGACAGCGCCACCGACGTGCTGGGAGAGGTCCTGGCCGTGGCCGAGCGGCACCCCGGCCGCTGCCCCGACGAGGGCGACCGGCGGGCCTGGCTGTACGCGCTCGCCCGCTGGGGCTGCCTGCGCAGGCTCGCGGACCGGCGGCGCACACGGCAGGGCGCGCATTCCGCCCGGCGCGCGCCGGAGCACGGTACGCACGAGGGTGCGCCGGGGGACAGAACGGACACCGCATCCGCTCCGCCCGCCCACCGGACCCTCGACGTCTACGCCTACCGCCGCACCGAACTCGCCCGGCTCGCCTGGCCGGAGGCCGCCGGTACCACTCCCGCCCAGCGCGAGGCCCTCGAACTCGCCGTCCGCCACCGCCTCGGCCTCCCCGAACTCGCCGCCGTGCTCGGCACCCCGCCCGCCGCCGCCCGCGAGCTCCTCACCGGAGCCGCCTGCGAGGTGGAACGCACCCGCGCCGCACTCGCCGTCGTCGAGACCGGCAACTGCCCCTCCGTGTCCCAGCTCACCGGCGGCGACGAGGACGGCAACGGCGACGGCAACGTCCTGCTGTCCAGCACCCTGCGCGCCGAACTCGTCCGCCACGTCGACGACTGCCCCCGCTGCCGGCGCGTCGCCGAACGCGTCGGCGCCGCGGCCCCCTGGCCCGGATCCGGCGGAGTCGACACCGCCGCCCTCCCGCTCGTCCCGGCCCCCCGCACCGCCGTCCACGCCGCCATGCTCCGCTCCGGCCGGGGCCGCGGCCGGGGACCCGGCCCGCGCTTCGACCGCACCGGCTTCCCCATGGACCCCAAGGACCGCGCCGCCCGCCGCGACCGGCTGCGGGCCCGCGCCGTCACCACCACCGTCGTCGCCACCGTCGTCGCGGCGCCCGTGCTCGCCCTGTGGGCCTCGTACCGCGGCGAGTCCGGCACCGGCGAACCGGCGGGCAACGGCTCCACCCGGATCTCCGCGAGCGGGACCGAACTGCCCGACCTCCGCGCCGACGGCCGCCCGCTGACCGCCTACGAGAACACCGGCAACACCGCCACCACCACCGGCGAACCGGGCTTCGGCGACAGCGCCGGCTCCTCCGACGTGTCCGTGGAGGTGATCAGCAGCGGGCCCCCGGCCACCCCCGACCACGCCGGCACCGGCCACCTCGCCGTGGCCGCCTCCTCCCGCGGCGCCCTCACCCTGCTCACCCTCACCGCCTCCGGCGGCGCCCCGGTCGACTGGCGGCTCTGGTCCGACGCGCCCTGGCTCCGCGCCAGCCGGACCGCCGGCACGCTCGCACCCGGAGAATCGGTCACCCTGCACATCGCGGTCGACCCCGACGCCCAGCCCGTGGGCGCCTGGAGCGCCCGGGTCGGCGTGGACCCGAGCGGCGCGGTGGTCTCCATCCGGGGCCGCGGCCGTACCGCGCCGACCCCGGCACCGTCCGCCCCGGACCCCACCCGGCCCCCGAGCCCCACGCCCAGCCCGGACCAGACCCACGGGCCCACCCCGACCCCCACCCCCACGGACCCGACGATCCCGCCCCCGGACCCGACCCCCGCACCGACCCAATCGGACGGTACGGGCGCCACGTCCACCCCGGCCCCCGACCCGGCCCCGACCGGGCCGGACGGCGGCTGACGGTACGGGCGGGCGCCGGCAGGGCCGCGCCCGCTGCGGGGCCGGACCTGCTACGGAGTCGGGTCGGCGGGATGCGGGGCCATCGGCAGCAGCGAGGCGAGCCGCGCCTCACAGAGCCGCACCAGCTCCTCGTACCCCTCCTTGCCCATCAGCTCCGTCAGCTCGGCGCGGTACGACACGTACACCGGGTCGCCGGCACCGTGCGCGGACGTCGCCGACGTGCACCACCAGTGCAGGTCGTGGCCGCCCGGGCCCCAGCCCCGCCGGTCGTACTCGCCGATGGACACCTGCAGCACCCGGGTGTCGTCGGGCCGGTCGATCCAGTCGTACGTCCTGCGGATCGGCAGCTGCCAGCACACGTCGGGCTTGGTCTCCAGCGGCTCGCGGCCCTCCTTCAGCGCGAGGATGTGCAGCGAACACCCCGACCCGGCGGGGAAACCCGGCCGGTTCAGGAAGATGCACGCGCCGTCCCAGCGGCGGGTCTGCTTCTCCCCGTCGTCGTCGTGCTGCGTCCACCCGCTCTCGCTGCCCACGTCGTGGAACTGCCACAGCTCCGGCGTCAGCCGGGCCACGTGCTCCGCCACGCGCTGCTCGTCGTCCTCGTCGGAGAAGTGCGCGCCGAGCGTGCAGCAGCCGTCCGACGCCCGGCCCGCCTGGATCCCCTGGCAGCCGCTGCCGAAGATGCAGGTCCAGCGGGAGGTCAGCCAGGTCAGGTCGCAGCGGAAGACCTGCTCGTCGTCCGCGGGGTCCGGGAACTCCACCCAGGCCCGGGGGAAGTCCAGACCCTTCTCGTCGGCCACCGCCGCCTTTCCCTTCCCGGCCTTTCCGGCCTTTCCGCCGCGGGCTCCGTCTTTCGCCGTGCTCTTGCCCGCGTCCTTCTGCGACCGGGTCTTGTTGGCCTTCTTCGTATTTGGCACAAACACAAGCGTAAGCGCCCCTTACACAACCCCCGAGCGTTCCTCGCAGTAGCGTTTCCCCCTATGAGACTCGGTGTCCTGGATGTGGGTTCGAATACCGTCCATCTGCTGGTGGTGGACGCGCACCCCGGTGCGCGCCCGCAGCCGGCGCACTCGCACAAGGTGGAGATAAGGCTGGCGGAGCTCCTCGACGACGCCGGCGCCGTCACCCCCCAGGGCGTCGAACGGCTCGTTTCGGTCATCGGCGACGCCGTCCAGGCAGCCGAGGACAAGGGCTGCGAGGACGTCCTCCCCTTCGCGACCAGCGCGGTCCGCGAAGCCACCAACGCCGACGAGGTCCTGGCCAGGGTCAGGGCCGAGACGGGCGTCGACCTGCCCGTGCTGAGCGGCGAGGACGAGGCCCGGCTCACGTTCCTGGCAGCGCGCCGCTGGTTCGGCTGGTCGGCCGGCAAACTGCTGGTGCTGGACATCGGCGGCGGCTCCCTGGAGATCGCCTACGGCATCGACGAGGACCCCGACGCCGCCGTCTCCCTGCCGCTGGGCGCGGGCCGGCTGACCTCGGGATGGCTGCCCGGGGACCCGCCGGACGCCCTCGACGTACGGGCGCTGCGCCGGCACGTGCGGGCGGAGATCGCCCGCACCGTCGGCGAGTTCCGCCGCTTCGGAGCACCGGACCACGTGGTGGCCACCTCCAAGACCTTCAAGCAGCTGGCCCGCATCGCGGGCGCGGCCCGCTCGGCCGACGGCCTCTACGTACAGCGCGACCTCAGCCGCAAGGCGCTGGAGGAGTGGGTCCCGCGGCTGGCCGCGATGACCACGGCCCAGCGCTCGGCGCTGCCGGGCGTGTCGGAGGGCCGCGCGAACCAGCTGCTGGCGGGCGCGCTCGTCGCGGAGGGCGCGATGGACCTCTTCGGGGTGGAGGAGCTGGAGATCTGCCCGTGGGCCCTGCGCGAAGGCGTGATCCTCCGCAGACTGGACCACCTCCCGACCCCGGGCCCGATGCCGGTGTAGGGCGTACGGGGCGCACGGGCTTCGTCTTCACCCTGCGGCTCCGCCGCCGCTCTGCGTCGGGGTGGTGGGGGTGAGCGCTGTCCGCGCAGCCGGTGGTCGGTGAGGTTCCGGGGTTTTCCCGTCCGTCCGATGGTCTTCCGGGGCGCTGCCCTGTCCGGGCCGAGTACGGAGCGCCCCATATCGCCACGCGCTCCTGTCCGGTGGCGTCAGCAGGCCTCGTGGGCGGGGCAGAGCCGTCATCGGGCGCTGGCGCTCCTCGGTCACGCGTCCGCGGACCGCCGGCGGCTGTTCACGGGGCGCAGACGGAGCTTGTCCGGGAACGTACCCGGGCCGTCGCGTGCGGAGCCCTCCAACTCCTCGCGCCGGAGCCCGCACGTCTTCTCCGGCCTCGTGCGACGGCCGGAACCCGGCCTGCGTGGTGCCCGTCACGTACCGGGCGGGCGCGGGCCCCGTACCCTGTCCCCGTGGCAGAACCCGTCCGTGTCCCGACCGCGAAAGTCGCCCTTTCCACCGCCTCCGTCTATCCGGAGTCCACGGCGACCGCCTTCGAGATCGCCGCGCGCCTCGGTTACGACGGCGTCGAGGTGATGGTCTGGACGGACCCGGTGAGCCAGGACATCGACGCGCTGCGCCGGCTGTCGGACCACCACCAGGTGCCCATCCTCGCCGTGCACGCCCCCTGTCTCCTGATCACCCAGCGGGTCTGGTCGACCGACCCGTGGGTCAAGCTCCAGCGGGCGCGTTCGGCGGCGGAGCGGCTCGGGGCGTCGACGGTCGTCGTGCACCCGCCGTTCCGGTGGCAGCGCCAGTACGCGCGGGAGTTCGTCAGCGGCATCTGGCGGATGGGCGAGGAGACCGACGTCCGCTTCGCCGTCGAGAACATGTACCCGTGGCGCTACCGCGACCGCGAGATGCTGGCGTACGCCCCCGAGTGGGACGTCACCAAGGACGACTACCGGCACTTCACCGTCGACCTCTCGCACACCGCGACCGCCCGCGCGGACGCGACCGCGATGATCGACCGGATGGGCGACCGGCTGGCGCACGTCCACCTCGCCGACGGCAACGGATCGGCGAAGGACGAGCATCTCGTCCCGGGGCGCGGTACGCAGCCCTGCGCCGAGCTGCTGGAACGGCTCGCCCGCAGCTCCTTCGACGGCCACGTGGTGATCGAGGTGAACACGCGCCGGGCGATGTCCTCGGCCGAGCGCGAGGCCGATCTCGCCGAGGCGCTGGCCTTCACCCGCCTGCACCTCGCCACCACGGGCCTCGGCGACGACCGGGTGCGGCGCCCGTGACCGGCGAGGGGAAGCCGCGCCGCAGGGGTCCCGGCCGTCCGCGCCAGGACGAGGCCGAGGACGGTCCGGGCACCCAGGAGCGGATCCGGCTCGCGGCCCGCGAGGTGTTCGCGGAGCGCGGGTACGACAAGACGTCCGTGCGCGGAATCGCGAAGGTCGCCGGTGTGGACCCGGCACTGGTGCACCACTACTTCGGCAGCAAGGACGACCTGTTCGCCGCGGCCATCGAGATCAGCATGGAGCCGGCCCTGGTGGTCCCCGCCGTCATCGGTGCGGGGCCGGACGGCATCGGGGAGCGGCTGGCGCGCTATTTCCTCGGCGTCTGGGAGAACCCGGTGACCCGGGCGCCGCTGCTGGCGGTGATCCGGTCGGCGCTGACGCACGAGGCGGCCGCGAAGGTGCTGCGCGGGTTGGTGCTGCGGCGGGTCCTGGAGAAGGTCGCCGCGGACCTGGACGTGCCCGATCCGACGTTCCGGGCCGAGCTGGCCGCCTCGCACATGGTCGGCATCGCGATCCTGCGCTACGTGCTCCAGGTGGAGCCGCTGGCGTCCGCGGACCCGGAGCGGATCGTGGAGCTGGTGGCCCCCACCCTGCAGCGGTACCTGACCGAGGGCTGAGCCGCCCGTCCCGACATACGGACATCCCGTCCGGATCGCGGTCAGTGGGCGTAGCCTCGTACTGAGCCATATCCGCAGTCGCGGCTGACCGTACAGCCGCACGCATGGGGAGTGAATGATGCCCGAGCTGAGGTCCCGCACCGTCACCCACGGCCGCAACATGGCGGGCGCCCGCGCCCTGATGCGCGCGTCGGGCGTAGCGAGCGAGGACATCGGCAAGCCGATCGTCGCGGTGGCCAACTCCTTCACCGAGTTCGTCCCCGGCCACACCCACCTGGCCCCCGTCGGCCGGATCGTCTCCGACGCCATCCGGGCCGCGGGCGCGATCCCGCGCGAGTTCAACACGATCGCCGTCGACGACGGCATCGCGATGGGCCACGCCGGCATGCTGTACTCCCTGCCCTCCCGCGACCTGATCGCGGACAGCGTCGAGTACATGGTCGAGGCGCACTGCGCCGACGCGCTGATCTGCATCTCCAACTGCGACAAGATCACCCCGGGCATGCTGATGGCCGCGATGCGCCTCAACATCCCCGTCGTGTTCGTGTCCGGCGGCCCGATGGAGGCCGGCCAGGCCACGCTGGTGGACGGCACGGTCCGGAAGCTGGACCTGATCGACGCCATGGTCGACGCCTCCAACGAGAACGTCTCCGACGAGGACGTCCTCCGCATCGAGGAGAACGCCTGTCCGACCTGTGGTTCCTGTTCCGGCATGTTCACCGCCAACTCCATGAACTGCCTCGCCGAGGCCATCGGCCTGGCCCTCCCCGGCAACGGCTCGGTCCTCGCCACCCACACCGCCCGCCGCGCCCTCTACGAGAACGCCGGCCGCACGGTCGTGGAGATCACCAAGCGGTACTACGAGGGCGGCGACGAGTCCGTCCTGCCGCGCAACATCGCCACCCGCGAGGCCTTCGAGAACGCCATGGCCCTCGACATCGCCATGGGCGGCTCGACCAACACGATCCTGCACCTGCTGGCGGCGGCGCAGGAGGCCGGCCTGGACTACGACCTCAAGGACATCGACGCGGTCTCGCGCCGCGTCCCCTGCCTGGCCAAGGTCGCGCCGAACGTCGCCCCCGGCGGTACGTACTACATGGAGGACGTCCACCGGGCCGGCGGCATCCCCGCGATCCTCGGCGAGCTGCACCGCGGCGGCCTCCTCAACAAGGACGTCACCACGGTCCACTCCGACGGCCTGGAGGACTGGCTCGCCGCCTGGGACGCCCGCTCCGGCACCGCCTCGGAGGAGGCCATGGAGCTGTGGCACGCGGCCCCCGGCTGCAAGCGCTCCGCGACGGCCTTCTCGCAGTCGGAGCGCTGGGAGACCCTCGACCTGGACGCCGAGGGCGGCTGCATCCGCTCCGTGCAGCACGCGTACTCCAAGGACGGCGGTCTCGCCGTGCTCCGCGGCAACATCGCCGTCGACGGCTGCGTGGTGAAGACCGCCGGCGTCGACGAGTCGATCTGGACCTTCGAGGGCCCGGCCGTCGTCTGCGAGTCCCAGGACGAGGCCGTCGACAAGATCCTCCGCAAGCAGGTCAAGGCCGGCGACGTGGTCGTGATCCGCTACGAGGGCCCCCGCGGCGGCCCCGGCATGCAGGAGATGCTCTACCCGACGTCCTTCCTCAAGGGCCGCGGCCTCGGCAAGGTCTGCGCCCTGGTGACGGACGGCCGCTTCTCCGGCGGCACCTCGGGCCTGTCCATCGGCCACGCCTCCCCCGAGGCGGCCTCCGGCGGCGACATCGCGGTGGTCGAGGACGGCGACCTGATCCGCATCGACATCCCGAACCGGTCCATCGAGCTCCTCGTCGACGGGGCCACGCTGGCTGCCCGCCACGAGGCCCTCGGCGGCGTCTACGCCCCCAAGGACCGCGAGCGCAAGGTCTCGGCGGCCCTGCGCGCCTACGCCGCGATGGCCACCAGTGCCGACAAGGGCGCGGTCCGCGACGTCTCGCGCCTGGGCTGACGGCCCGGCGGGCCGCCGCCCGGCCCGCTCCCGCTCCGGCCCCGTCACACGGGGAGGCGCCCCCGCACCGGACGGTGCGGGGGCGCCGTACGTTCACCACCCGGCCGGGGCCGCCGCGTCCACCGCGAACACCGATCCGTCGGGCGCTACCCCGAACACCCGCCCGTCGCCGACGGCCGGCGCGGGCAGGGTCGCGGCGTAGGTGTTCCTGCCGTCGGCCATCCGCGGCCCGGTCTGTCCGGCCTGGCGGCCGGTCGCCGCGTCGACGGCGAGGAGCCGTCCGTCCGCGGCCGTCAGCAGGACGCGGCCGTCGGCGAACACCGGCCGGGAGGCGACGCTGAGGCCCGTCTCCAGCCGCCATTCCTCCTTGGCGGCGCCCACCGCGGCCAGCGCCCCGGACGTGCCGAACAGGTACGTGACCCCGGCCGGGTCCACGGCCGCCTCCGCGTCGAAGAGCGGCGCCGTCAGCCGCACCCGGTGCACGGCACGGCCGACCGGTTCGGCGCGTACGACGGCGGTGGTCCGGCCGGAGGTGTCGACGTCCATCAGGTACAGGAAGCCCTGTGCCGTGCCGACGGGCCGCAGCCGGCCGGCCGCCTTGAACTGCGTGCGCTGCGTCCCGTCCGCCGGGTCCACCACGGCGAGCTGCGTGGACGCGCCGTCGCTCTCGGGCGTCACCGCGTACAGCTCGGCGGCGGCCCCGTCCGAGGCGGGCGCGCCCCACCACACGGTGCCGGTCCCGCCGATCTGCCGGGTCCAGCGCGGGGCGCCGCTCGACGCGTCCAGTGCCGTGACGCTGCCGCCGGTCCCCACCAGGAGGGCGTGCCCGCCGGCGACGACGGCCTGGGCGCCGCCGGGGAGCCTGCGCTGCCAGCGTTCGGCGCCGGTGGCGGGGTCGAGCGCCCGGAGGGTCTCGCTGCCCGGAGCGACGACGAGCACCACCCCGCCCGCGTGCAGCGGTGCGCCGACGCCCGTGGTGCCCTTCGCTGGCGCGGCCGTGTCCACCGACCACACGGTGGAGCCGTCCGCGGGGTCGAGCCGGGCCGCCGCGACGCCCGGCCCGGCGCAGTAGAGGGCCGGGGCCTGCCAGGAGCAGGCTCCGATCCGGCTGCCGCTGCCGGGCGCGCCCAGGGGGACGGCCCACGGGGCGAAGGTCTTGCGGGCGGCCGGGTCGGCGGTGGCGGCGATCCGCGCGGGTGCGCCGGATGCCTGCCCGAACTGCAGGTATCCGCCGACGGCCCCGCCGGCCAGCAGCAGTCCGGCCCCGGCCGCGACGGCCGTCCGCAGCCACCGGCCGCGCGGGGCCCGCTCCGCCGCGGGTTCGGACCCGGTCGCGATCCGGTCCCTGCGGTGGGTGATCTGCTCGGCCGGGGCGGGCTCCCGCGGCCGGGGGATGAAGGACTGGGTGTCCTCGGCGGTGGGGTAGGCCAGCGCCCGCATCTCGGCGATCAACGACTCGGCGGTGGGCCGCTCCTGCGGGTCCTTCGCCAGGCAGCGGGCGACGAGCGGGACGAGCTGCCGGGGCAGCCCGGTCAGGTCGGGCTCGCTGTGCACGACCTGGTACGCCACGAGGTAGTGGCTGTCGGAGTCGAAGGGGCCGCGTCCGGTCGCCGCGTGCACGAGCACCGCGCCGAGCGCGAAGACGTCGGCGGCCGTGCCGACCTCGCGCGGGCGCTGGAACTGCTCGGGAGCCATGAAGGGCGGTGTCCCGATGAGCTTCCCCGTCTCGGTCCGCAGGTCGCTGTCCGCGGGCCGGGAGATCCCGAAGTCGATGACGCGCACGCCGTCGGGGGCCATCAGCACGTTGCCGGGCTTGAGGTCGCGGTGCACCACTCCGGCGCGGTGGATGTCGCGCAGCGCCTCGGCGAGCCCGGCGGCGAGCCGGGTCAGCTCCGCCCGGTCCAGGACCCGCTCCTTGACCCGCGCCGCGAGCGTGGGCGCGTCGATGAACAGGGTGGCCATCCACGGCCGTTCGGCTTCGGGGTCGGCGTCGACGACGGGTGCGGTGAACGCTCCGCTGACCCGGCGGGCGGCGGCCACCTCCTGGCGGAACCGGGCCCGGAACTCCGGGTCCACCGCGTGCTCGGCGTGCACGATCTTCACGGCGAGTTTCAGCCCCGAGCCGGACGTGGCCAGATGGACGACGCCCATCCCTCCGGAGCCGAGCACCGATTCGAGCCGGTACTGCCCGGCGTACTCCGGAAAGCCCGCGTAGTCCGCGCGCAGCGAATGCACCGCTCACCACCCCCGCCGGAGCCTAGTCGATGACCCGGAGCAGTCTCCAAGGTCCTGCTACCCTGCGCGAGTTGCGCCCGGCAACGCCCATGGGGGGATTTCGCATGTCGGTGGAGAACGATTCGAGCCAAGTGCAGAGCATGGCCGCAGGCTCCGGCTACCCGTCGTATCCGGTCGCGCCCGGCTACCGGGTGAACGTCCGCAGCGGGCCCGGCACCAACTACTCCGTCGTCGACGTCCTGCCGTACGGCGCGACGGTCACGCTGCGCTGCCAGTGCGACGGCACCACGGTCTCGGGGCCCTACGGCACGACCGACATCTGGGACTGCATCGGGAACGGCCGCTTCGTCTCGGACGCGTACGTGCGGACCGGCAGCGACGGCTACGTGGTCACCCGCTGCGGCTGACGTCCCCCGGGGGTCTCCGCCCGCCGACCCATCTGCCACGTGAGACACACCCGGCCGGGCGGGTCCGGCGGGGGATAATCGCCGGTGTGAGCGACGACCAGCGAGACCAGACCCCCGCCGAGCACGCCGCCCGGACGGCCGGGGACGCGGTCCCCACCGGCCCGCAGCCCGAGCCGATCCGGTACTTCGGCACCACATGGGTGCACCACGAGAACGGCTACGGTCTGCGGCGCGCCGCGGTCGGCATCGGTTCGATGGTCACCGCGGTCTCCGCCGCCCTCCTGCTGCGCCTCTCCTACGAGGGCCTGCAGATCGGGGACGTCGGTCCCTTCCTCAGCATCTCGGTGGTCGTCCTCTTCGCGGTCGCCAGCGCGATCGCGTTCTTCAAGACGTGGGAGTCCTACGTCCGGCGCCCGGCGCCCTCCTCCGACGAGGCCGCGCTCAAGGGACTGAAGACCATCGGGTTCGTCGGTTCGCTGATCGCCTACTCCCTGCGCTGCCTGACCGAGGCCCCGGGGGAGCAGCTGCGCCGCGCCGAGTACGAGCGCGCGCAGGCCGAGTTCGCCCGCCGCCGCAGCGCCCGTACGGGGAACCCGGCGGCCCGCCGCCCCAAGCGCAAGAAGTAGCGGGCCCCCGCGGCGCCGTCCCACTGAGCGTTCCACGGGGCCGGAGCCCTGGTCCGAAAGCCCGGCGATTGACGTCCGGGCACAGCCGGGAGCATTATTCATCACATGATGAATAAGCAGCCCGGGGAAGCCCCGGCCGCCGTCCACGCCCGCGGACTCACCGTCCGCCGCGGCACCGGCCGCACCCCCCGCACCGTCATCGACGCCATCGCCTTCGACGTCCCCCGCGGCCGCATCACCGGCCTCCTCGGCCCCTCCGGCTGCGGCAAATCCACCCTCATGCGCGCCGTCGTCGGCACCCAGGCCCACGTCACCGGCACCCTCGACGTCCTCGGCCGCCCCGCCGGACACCCCGAGCTCCGCTCCCGCATCGGCTACGTCACCCAGGCCCCCTCCGTCTACGACGACCTCACCGTCCGGCAGAACCTCGACTACTTCGCCGCGATCCTCGACCCCGGCCGGGCCGCCGCCGACCGCCGCGCCGCCGCCGTGGACCGCGCCATCACCGACGTCGACCTCACCACCCGCGCCGGCGCCCTCGCCGGCAACCTCTCCGGAGGCCAGCGCAGCCGCGTCTCCCTCGCCGTAGCCCTCCTCGGCACCCCCGAGCTCCTCGTCCTGGACGAACCCACCGTCGGCCTCGACCCCGTCCTGCGCCGCGACCTGTGGAACCTCTTCCACGACCTCACCGCCACCCGCGGCACGACGATCCTCGTCTCCTCCCACGTCATGGACGAGGCCGAGCGCTGCCACGACCTCCTCCTCATGCGCGAAGGCCGCATCCTCGCCCAGGACACCCCCGACGCCCTGCGCACCCGCACCCACTCCACCACCGTCGAAGAGGGCTTCCTCCGCCTCGTCGACGAGGCCAACACCCTCGCCGCCCAGGAGCCGACCCGATGAACGCCGCCCGCACCGCCGCCACCGCCGCCCGCGTCCTGCGCCAGCTCCGCCACGACCCGCGCTCCATCGCCCTGATGGTCCTGGTCCCCGTCCTGATGCTCACCCTGCTGCGCTTCGTCTTCGACGGCAGCCCGCGCACCTTCGACACCATCGGCGCATCGCTCCTCGGGATCTTCCCCCTCATCACGATGTTCCTGGTGACCTCCATCGCGACCCTGCGCGAACGCACCTCCGGCACCCTCGAACGCCTCCTCGCCATGCCGCTCGGCAAGGGCGACCTCATCGCCGGCTACGCCCTCGCCTTCGGCGCCGTCGCCGTCGTCCAGTCCCTCCTCGCCACCGGCCTCGCGCTCTGGGCCCTCGGCCTCGACGCCGTCGGCTCCCCCTGGCTGCTCCTGCTCGTCGCCCTCCTCGACGCCCTCCTCGGCACGGCGCTCGGCCTGTTCGTCTCCGCCTTCGCCGCCTCCGAGTTCCAGGCCGTCCAGTTCATGCCGGCGGTGATCTTCCCCCAGCTGCTGCTCTGCGGCCTCTTCGCCGCCCGCGACACCATGCACCCGGTCCTCGAAGGCCTCTCCGACGTCCTGCCCATGTCCTACGCCGTCGACGGCATGACCCAGGTCCTCACCCACACCGACATGACCGCCGACTTCGTCCGCGACGCCGTCATCGTGGCCGCCTGCGCCCTCCTCGTCCTCGGCCTCGGCGCAGCCACCCTCCGCCGCCGCACCCCCTGACCGCACTCCGGACACCACGGTCCCGCCCGCCGCCCGGGTGCAAGGATGAAGGCGCACGCCCTGTGCAGACGCATGCGCAGCAACGGCGCAAGAACAGTTCGGCGAGGTGAATCGGGCATGACCCAGACAGTCGCAGTCCTCGGTACCGGAAAGATCGGCGAGGCCCTGCTCAGCGGAATGATCCGCGGCGGCCGGCCCGCCTCCAAGCTCCTCGTCACCGCCCGCCGCCCCGAGCGGGCCGAGGAGCTCCGCACCCGCTACGGCGTCGAGGCGGTCTCCAACGCCGAGGCCGCCAAGCGAGCCGACACCCTGATCCTCACCGTGAAGCCCCAGGACATGGCCAAGCTCCTCGACGAGCTCGCCCCCCACGTCCCGGCCGACCGCCTGGTCATCAGCGGAGCCGCCGGCGTCCCCACCGCCTTCTTCGAGGAACGCCTCGCCCCCGGCACCCCCGTCGTCCGCGTCATGACGAACACCCCGGCCCTCGTGGACGAGGCCATGTCCGTCATCTCCGCCGGCAGCCACGCCACCGCCGGGCACCTCGCCCACACCGAGGAGATCTTCGGCGGCGTCGGCAAGACCCTGCGCGTCCCGGAGTCCCAGCAGGACGCGGCCACCGCCCTCTCCGGCTCCGGCCCCGCCTACTTCTACTTCCTCGTCGAGGCCATGACCGACGCCGGCATCCTCCTCGGCCTGCCCCGCGCCCAGGCCCACGACCTGATCGTCCAGGCCGCCATCGGCGCGGCCGTCATGCTCCGCGACAGCGGCGAACACCCGGTCAAGCTCCGCGAGGCCGTCACCTCCCCGGCCGGCACGACGATCAACGCCATCGTCGAGCTGGAACGGCACGGCGTACGCGCCGCCCTGATCGCCGCTCTGGAAGCAGCCCGCGACCGCAGCCGCGAACTCGCCTCCGGCAACAGCTGACCCCCCGGTGCGGTGTGGGCCCCGCCGGGACGGGGCCCACACCGCACCTGCCCGTGCGCCGCCGCCCTACGGAGCCAGCAGCCCGATCGCCTCGTACGCCCGGTCCACCACCGGCCGCGCCAGCCCCCGGGCCCGCTCGGCACCCTCGCGCAGCGCCTTGTCCACCCCCGCCGGATCGGCCGCCAGCTCGGCGTGCCGCTCCTGCAACGGGCGCAGCAGCTCGACCACGGCATCGGCGACGTCCCGCTTCAGGGCCCCGTACCCGCTGTACCCCTCGGCGAGGACGGCCGGGTCGCCCCCGGTACAGGCCGCCAGGATGTCCAGCAGGTTCGCCACCCCCGGCCGGGTCTCCCGGTCGTGGACGACACCGCCGTCCCCGCTGTCGGTGACCGCCCGCATCACCTTCTTCCGCACCACGTGCGGCTCGTCCAGCAGATAGACGATCCCAGCCCCGTTCTCATGGGACTTCCCCATCTTCGACGTCGGGTCCTGGAGGTCCATGACCCGCGCCGCCACCACCGGGTGCGTGGCCTTCGGGACGGTGAAGGTGTGCCCGTACCGCTGGTTGAAGCGCACCGCCAGGTCCCGGGTCAGCTCCACGTGCTGGCGCTGGTCCTCCCCGACCGGCACCTCGTGGGTCCCGTACGCCAGGATGTCCGCGGCCATCAGCACCGGATAGGTGAGCAGCGACAACCGGACCCCCTCCCCGGAGGCCTGCGCCTTCGCCGCCTTCTCCCGGTACTGGATCATCCGCCGCAGCTCCCCGTCACTCGCCGTGCACTCCAGCAGGTAGGCCAGGCGCGTGTGCTCGTCGACATGGCTCTGGACGAAGAGGGTGCAGCGCGCCGGGTCCAGGCCGGCGGCGAGCAGCAGGGTCGCGGCCTGCCGGCTCAGCCGGCGGACGCGCGCGGGTTCGTGCTCGACGGTCAGCGCGTGCAGGTCGACGACGCAGAACAGCGCCGCGTCCGGTTCCTGCTCGGAGGCGACCCACTGCCGTACGGCGCCGAGGTAGTTCCCCAGCGTCATGTGGCCGCTGGGCTTGATCCCGCTGAAGATCCGCTTCATGTCTGCTCTCCCTGGAGGTGCGGTGAGTGGTGTCGGGGCCGCGGTGCCGGCGGCCGGGCCACTCCCGGGAGGGAGGGGAAACAGAAACGGCCGCCGAAGCGGCGGCCGTGAACGCGTGCGTGCTCGCGTGGGGGGGCGGCCGCCGTCAGGCGGCCCACCAGCGAAGGTCGGGTGTGAGCACGTGCGTGGTCATGGCCCCAGCGTAGAGGGCGGGGAGCCGGTGCGGAGGGGGTTTCCGGCAGCGACGCGGCCGGCCCGGTCGCATCGTCCGGATCACGGCCGGTGGGGGTTGACACGGGTGTGCCCGGTCCGTAAGGTTCTTCGAGTTGTCCGACGTGAGCGCCGACCCCGGTCGGTCCCCGGACAGCCATTCCGCACTACTCAAATCGAACGAACGACGCGCTGTGTCGTCTCGTTTTCATGCGTATTTGCGAATGAGGAATCCGCGTCCGAGGGCGCCGCCGCCGATTAGGTTCGGAGGCGAGGAATCCGCTACTGTCTCACTCGCCGAAGGGCCGAAAGCCCGGAAGCACCAAGCCGCTGACTGGCAGTCAGGACCGCGAGGACCTGATAGAGTCGGAATCGCCGGAAAGGGAAACGCGAAAGCGGAAACCTTGAAAGCATCGAGGAAGTCGGACACGAAAGAGTCTGATAGAGTCGGAAACGCAAGAACACAGCAGGACAACAGAACGAAAGCCCGGAGGAAAGCCCCAGCCAGTGTTGCTGAGGGTGAGTACGAAGGAAGCGTCCGTTCCTTGAGAACTCAACAGCGTGCCAAAAATCAACGCCAGAAGTTGATACCCCGTCCACTTCGGTGGATGAGGTTCCTTTGAAAAAGACCTGTGAGGTCGCCTTCGGGTGATGCTTGCAGGCAACCAAACACAGCGAGGACGCAGTGGTACGTCGGTCATATTCCGACATGACGTGCCCGCTCAACGTGATGTGTGGACCCGATTACGGGTAAACATTCATGGAGAGTTTGATCCTGGCTCAGGACGAACGCTGGCGGCGTGCTTAACACATGCAAGTCGAACGATGAAGCCCTTCGGGGTGGATTAGTGGCGAACGGGTGAGTAACACGTGGGCAATCTGCCCTTCACTCTGGGACAAGCCCTGGAAACGGGGTCTAATACCGGATACCACTCCTGTCCGCATGGGCAGGGGTTGAAAGCTCCGGCGGTGAAGGATGAGCCCGCGGCCTATCAGCTTGTTGGTGGGGTAACGGCCCACCAAGGCGACGACGGGTAGCCGGCCTGAGAGGGCGACCGGCCACACTGGGACTGAGACACGGCCCAGACTCCTACGGGAGGCAGCAGTGGGGAATATTGCACAATGGGCGAAAGCCTGATGCAGCGACGCCGCGTGAGGGATGACGGCCTTCGGGTTGTAAACCTCTTTCAGCAGGGAAGAAGCGAAAGTGACGGTACCTGCAGAAGAAGCGCCGGCTAACTACGTGCCAGCAGCCGCGGTAATACGTAGGGCGCAAGCGTTGTCCGGAATTATTGGGCGTAAAGAGCTCGTAGGCGGCTTGTCACGTCGGATGTGAAAGCCCGAGGCTTAACCTCGGGTCTGCATTCGATACGGGCTAGCTAGAGTGTGGTAGGGGAGATCGGAATTCCTGGTGTAGCGGTGAAATGCGCAGATATCAGGAGGAACACCGGTGGCGAAGGCGGATCTCTGGGCCATTACTGACGCTGAGGAGCGAAAGCGTGGGGAGCGAACAGGATTAGATACCCTGGTAGTCCACGCCGTAAACGTTGGGAACTAGGTGTTGGCGACATTCCACGTCGTCGGTGCCGCAGCTAACGCATTAAGTTCCCCGCCTGGGGAGTACGGCCGCAAGGCTAAAACTCAAAGGAATTGACGGGGGCCCGCACAAGCGGCGGAGCATGTGGCTTAATTCGACGCAACGCGAAGAACCTTACCAAGGCTTGACATATACCGGAAAGCATTAGAGATAGTGCCCCCCTTGTGGTCGGTATACAGGTGGTGCATGGCTGTCGTCAGCTCGTGTCGTGAGATGTTGGGTTAAGTCCCGCAACGAGCGCAACCCTTGTCCTGTGTTGCCAGCATGCCCTTCGGGGTGATGGGGACTCACAGGAGACCGCCGGGGTCAACTCGGAGGAAGGTGGGGACGACGTCAAGTCATCATGCCCCTTATGTCTTGGGCTGCACACGTGCTACAATGGCCGGTACAATGAGCTGCGATACCGTGAGGTGGAGCGAATCTCAAAAAGCCGGTCTCAGTTCGGATTGGGGTCTGCAACTCGACCCCATGAAGTCGGAGTCGCTAGTAATCGCAGATCAGCATTGCTGCGGTGAATACGTTCCCGGGCCTTGTACACACCGCCCGTCACGTCACGAAAGTCGGTAACACCCGAAGCCGGTGGCCCAACCCTTGTGGAGGGAGCTGTCGAAGGTGGGACTGGCGATTGGGACGAAGTCGTAACAAGGTAGCCGTACCGGAAGGTGCGGCTGGATCACCTCCTTTCTAAGGAGCACAGTACCGATTGCAGACAAACGTTCTGCACGGTCAGCTCATGGGTGGAACGTTGATTAGTTGGCACGGTTTCTGACACTTCCTGCAAGTACTGCTTCGGCGTGGAACGCAGCGAAAGTCGACGGAATCGTGCTTGGCACGTTGTTGGGTCCTGAAGGTACGGCCGTATGGCTGTTCTTCAGTGCCGGCCCCAGTGAACTTGGGCTCTTCGGAGCGCAGGGTGATGGGTGGTTGGTCGTTGTTTGAGAACTACACAGTGGACGCGAGCATCTGTGGCCAAGTTTTTAAGGGCGCACGGTGGATGCCTTGGCACCAGGAACCGATGAAGGACGTGAGAGGCCGCGATAGGCCCCGGGGAGCTGCCAACTGAGCTTTGATCCGGGGGTGTCCGAATGGGGAAACCCGGCAGTCGTCATGGGCTGTCACCCACTGCTGAACACATAGGCAGTGTGGAGGGAACGAGGGGAAGTGAAACATCTCAGTACCCTCAGGAAGAGAAAACAACCGTGATTCCGGGAGTAGTGGCGAGCGAAACCGGATGAGGCCAAACCGTATGCGTGTGATACCCGGCAGGGGTTGCGCATGCGGGGTTGTGGGAATGAGCTTCAGTCGTCTGCCGGCGGCTGGGCGAGTCAGAAACCGTTGATGTAGTCGAAGGACATGCGAAAGGTCCGGCGTAGAGGGTAAGACCCCCGTAGACGAAACATCAGCGGCTTGCTTGCTCATCTCCCAAGTAGCACGGGGCCCGAGAAATCCCGTGTGAATCTGGCGGGACCACCCGCTAAGCCTAAATATTCCCTGGTGACCGATAGCGGATAGTACCGTGAGGGAATGGTGAAAAGTACCGCGGGAGCGGAGTGAAATAGTACCTGAAACCGTGTGCCTACAAGCCGTGGGAGCGTCGGATACAGCTTGCTGTATCTCGTGACTGCGTGCCTTTTGAAGAATGAGCCTGCGAGTTAGCGGTGTGTAGCGAGGTTAACCCGTGTGGGGAAGCCGTAGCGAAAGCGAGTCCGAACAGGGCGATTGAGTTGCACGCTCTAGACCCGAAGCGGAGTGATCTAGCCATGGGCAGGTTGAAGCGGAGGTAAGACTTCGTGGAGGACCGAACCCACCAGGGTTGAAAACCTGGGGGATGACCTGTGGTTAGGGGTGAAAGGCCAATCAAACTCCGTGATAGCTGGTTCTCCCCGAAATGCATTTAGGTGCAGCGTCGTGTGTTTCTTGCCGGAGGTAGAGCACTGGATAGGCGATGGGCCCTACCGGGTTACTGACCTTAGCCAAACTCCGAATGCCGGTAAGTGAGAGCACGGCAGTGAGACTGTGGGGGATAAGCTCCATGGTCGAGAGGGAAACAGCCCAGAGCATCGACTAAGGCCCCTAAGCGTACGCTAAGTGGGAAAGGATGTGGAGTCGCAGAGACAACCAGGAGGTTGGCTTAGAAGCAGCCACCCTTGAAAGAGTGCGTAATAGCTCACTGGTCAAGTGATTCCGCGCCGACAATGTAGCGGGGCTCAAGCGTACCGCCGAAGTCGTGTCATTGCAGCAATACTCCCAACGGAGGCTGTGATGGGTAGGGGAGCGTCGTGTGCCGGGTGAAGCAGCAGCGGAAGCTAGTTGTGGACGGTTCACGAGTGAGAATGCAGGCATGAGTAGCGATACACACGTGAGAAACGTGTGCGCCGATTGACTAAGGGTTCCTGGGTCAAGCTGATCTGCCCAGGGTAAGTCGGGACCTAAGGCGAGGCCGACAGGCGTAGTCGATGGACAACCGGTTGATATTCCGGTACCCGCTTTGAAACGCCCAATATCGAATCAGGCGATGCTAAGTCCGTGAAGCCGTTCCGGACCCTTCGGGGAAAGGAAAGTGGTGGAGCCGACGAACCAGACTTGTAGTAGGTAAGCGATGGGGTGACGCAGGAAGGTAGTCCAGCCCGGGCGGTGGTTGTCCCGGGGTAAGGGTGTAGGCCGAGGGGTAGGCAAATCCGTCCCTCATTAAGGCTGAGACCTGATGCCGAGCCGATTGTGGTGAAGTGGATGATCCTATGCTGTCGAGAAAAGCCTCTAGCGAGTTTCATGGCGGCCCGTACCCTAAACCGACTCAGGTGGTCAGGTAGAGAATACCGAGGCGTTCGGGTGAACTATGGTTAAGGAACTCGGCAAAATGCCCCCGTAACTTCGGGAGAAGGGGGGCCATCACTGGTGATCGGACTTGCTCCGTGAGCTGGGGGTGGCCGCAGAGACCAGCGAGAAGCGACTGTTTACTAAAAACACAGGTCCGTGCGAAGCCGTAAGGCGATGTATACGGACTGACGCCTGCCCGGTGCTGGAACGTTAAGGGGACCGGTTAGTGACCTTTCGGGGTTGCGAAGCTGAGAACTTAAGCGCCAGTAAACGGCGGTGGTAACTATAACCATCCTAAGGTAGCGAAATTCCTTGTCGGGTAAGTTCCGACCTGCACGAATGGCGTAACGACTTCTCGACTGTCTCAACCATAGGCCCGGTGAAATTGCACTACGAGTAAAGATGCTCGTTTCGCGCAGCAGGACGGAAAGACCCCGGGACCTTTACTACAGTTTGATATTGGTGTTCGGTTCGGCTTGTGTAGGATAGGTGGGAGACTTTGAAGCAGCCACGCCAGTGGTTGTGGAGTCGCCGTTGAAATACCACTCTGGTCGTGCTGGATGTCTAACCTCGGTCCGTGATCCGGATCAGGGACAGTGTCTGATGGGTAGTTTAACTGGGGCGGTTGCCTCCCAAAGGGTAACGGAGGCGCCCAAAGGTTCCCTCAGCCTGGTTGGCAATCAGGTGTTGAGTGTAAGTGCACAAGGGAGCTTGACTGTGAGACCGACGGGTCGAGCAGGGACGAAAGTCGGGACTAGTGATCCGGCGGTGGCTTGTGGAAGCGCCGTCGCTCAACGGATAAAAGGTACCCCGGGGATAACAGGCTGATCTTCCCCAAGAGTCCATATCGACGGGATGGTTTGGCACCTCGATGTCGGCTCGTCGCATCCTGGGGCTGGAGTCGGTCCCAAGGGTTGGGCTGTTCGCCCATTAAAGCGGTACGCGAGCTGGGTTTAGAACGTCGTGAGACAGTTCGGTCCCTATCCGCTGTGCGCGTAGGAATATTGAGAAGGGCTGTCCCTAGTACGAGAGGACCGGGACGGACGAACCTCTGGTGTGCCAGTTGTCCTGCCAAGGGCATGGCTGGTTGGCTACGTTCGGGAGGGATAACCGCTGAAAGCATCTAAGCGGGAAGCCTGCTTCAAGATGAGTATTCCCACCTCCTTGAGAGGGTAAGGCTCCCAGTAGACGACTGGGTTGATAGGCCAGATGTGGAAGCCCGGTAACGGGTGAAGCTGACTGGTACTAATAGGCCGAGGGCTTGTCCTCAGTTGCTCGCGTCCACTGTGTTAGTTCTGAAATAACGAACGGCTGTGAAAACACCAGCGTTCAAATTTCATAGTGTTTCGGTGGTCATAGCGTTAGGGAAACGCCCGGTTACATTCCGAACCCGGAAGCTAAGCCTTTCAGCGCCGATGGTACTGCAGGGGGGACCCTGTGGGAGAGTAGGACGCCGCCGAACAATCATTGTGGGAAAGCCCCGCACCAACCCTTTCAAGGGTTCGGTGCGGGGCTTTTCTGCGTTCCGGGGGCGTTTCCGTGTTCCGCGTTCACGGGCCGGTCGGGTGACCCGGCACCGGGGCGGGCACGGCGGAACCGTCGGGCCTCCCTTTGCTCCGTAATGTGGGGGTATGGGCTACGACCTCGTCATCTTCGACAACGACGGCGTGCTGGTGGACAGCGAGCCGATCGCCAACAGCGTCCTCGCCGGCTACCTGACCGAGCTGGGGCACCCGACCACCTACGAGGAATCGGTCCGCGACTACATGGGAGCCGCCGTCCACCACGTGCACGACCTCGTCCGGGAGCGGACGGGGCAGCAGCTCCCCGCGGACTTCGACGAGACGCTCCACACCCGGACCGTCGCCGCCTTCGAGCAGGAGCTGAAGCCCGTCCCCGGCGTCGAGGACGTCCTCGGTGCACTGACCGCCCACGGGATGGGCTACTGCCTGGCCTCCTCCGGCAGTCACGAGCGCATCCGGGTCGGGCACCGGGTGGCCGGCCTCGACGGATGGTTCGAGGAGGAGTGGATCTTCAGCGCGGACGACGTCGGCCAGGGCAAGCCCGCCCCCGACCTCTACCTGCACGCGGCACGGCAGATGGGCGTCGAGCCCTCCCGCTGCGTCGTCATCGAGGACAGCCCCCGGGGGGTCGAGGCGGCCGTCGCCGCGGGCATGGACGTCTACGGGTTCACCGCCGTGATGCCGGCCGAACAGCTCCCCAGGGCCACCGGGTACTTCGGGGACATGCTGCAGCTCCCGCTGCTCCTCCAACTGCCCGTGTGATCTCTCTACCCACGGGTAGCCCGTGGGCCTACGCTGACCCGCCATGACCGATGATGTGCGGCTGCGGCGCGGCCGTGGCGCGCTGGGGTTCAGCTTCTTCGTGCAGGGCGTCACGTTCGCCCTGCTCGTCACCCGGATCCCGGCGATCCAGGACCGCTACGGGATATCCGACGGGCTGCTGCCCGTCTTCCTCGCCGCCGTCCCGGTCCTCGCCGGTGTGGCGAGCGTCGCCACCGAGCACCTCGTGAAGCGGGTCGCGCCCAGCGCCGTACTGCGGTGGGCGCAGCCCCTGGTGCTCCTGTCCCTGCTGGGCGTCGGGGCCGGTGACCGGCTCTGGCAGGTCGCCCTGGCCCTGGGGGCTTTCGGGCTGTCGGTGGGCGCGCTGGACGCCTCGATGAACATGCTCGGCGTCAGCCTCCAGCAGGCGTACGGGCGCAGCATCATGCTCGGCTTCCACGCCGCCTACAGCCTGGGCGGGATCCTCGGCGCGTCGGCCGCGTGGGCCGGCGCCCACTGGCGCCTGGACCTCTTCGTCGGCTATCTGCCGGCCGTCGCCGTGCTGCTGCCGCTCGCGCTGCTGGGCAGCCGGCACTACGTCGACCGGCGCGGCCGGGCGGCCGGGCCCGGCGGGGAAGGCGGGGGGCTGGGCAGCGGCGGGTTCGGGCTGCTGCTCCCGCTGTGCCTGGTGATGGCGTGCGCGTACATCGGGGACTCGACCGTCGCGAACTGGAGTGCCAAGTACCTCCAGGACGTGCTGGGGAGCTCCGAGCAGACGGCGACCGTCCCCTACAACGTGTACATGGTGACGACGCTCGCCGGGCGGGCCGTCGGGGACCTGGGCGTGCGCCGCTTCGGGGCCGTCGCCGTGGTGCGCTGCGGGGCGCTGGTCGCCGCCGGCGGGTTCGCCGTCGTCGCGGCCGCTCCCGGGCCCGGAGCGGGGATGCTCGGCTTCACGCTGCTCGGGATCGGGCTGTGCGTGATCGTGCCGCAGACCTTCGCGGCGGCCGGGCGGCTGTTCCCCGGGGCGTCGGACACGGCCGTCGCGCGGCTGAACATCTTCAACTACGTGGGATTCCTGGTCGGGTCGCCGCTCGTCGGGGCGCTGGGGGACGCGTGGAGCTACCGGGGCGCGATGCTGGTGCCGATGCTGCTGGTCCTGGTGACGCTGTTCCACGCCCGTTCGTTCGGCCCGGAAGGCGCCCGATACGGTGTCGGGCATGAGCGGCGAGTCGGTGACCGGGTTGTTGATGTGGGACGAGGCGGTCACGAGGTATGACTTCGGGCCGGGCCATCCGATGGACCCGGTGCGCCTGGCGCTGACCATGGGGCTGGTGCGCGCCTTCGGGCTGGACCGGGCCGTGGAGGTACGGGCGGCCCGTACAGCCGGGGACTCGACGCTGAGGCTCGTGCACCGGGAGGAGTACGTCGCCGCGGTGCGCGAGGTGTCCGCCGACCCGGGGTCCGCGGACGGCTCGTACGGGCTGGGCACCGTCGACGACCCGGCCTTCCACGGGATGCACGAGGCGTCCGCGCTGATCGCCGGCCAGTCCGTGGCGGGTGCCGAGGCGGTGTGGCGCGGGGAGGCCGAGCACGCGGTGAACTTCGCCGGCGGGCTGCACCACGCCATGCCGGGCGGGGCCGCGGGCTTCTGCGTGTACAACGACGCGGCGCTGGCGATCGCCAGGCTGCTGGAGCTAGGGGCCGAGCGGGTGGCGTACGTGGACGTGGACGTCCACCACGGGGACGGTGTGCAGGCGGCCTTCTGGGACGACCCGCGGGTGCTCACGGTCTCCCTGCACGAGCATCCGAGGACGCTGTTCCCGCAGACGGGCTGGCCCGAGGAGACCGGGGGGCCGGCGGCCGAGGGATCGGCGGTGAACGTGGCACTGCCCGCGGGCACCGGGGACGAGGGGTGGCTGAGGGCCTTCCACGCGACCGTGCCGGAGCTGTTGGCGGACTTCCGGCCACAGGTGCTGGTGACCCAGCACGGGGCCGACACGCACTTCGAGGACCCCCTCGCGCACCTGGCGGTGTCCCTGGACGCCCAGCGGGCCGTCCAGGAGGCCTGCCACGAGCTGGCGCACGAGTTCGCGGACGGGCGCTGGCTGGCGCTCGGCGGGGGCGGCTACGCGATCGTGGACGTCGTCCCCCGGTCGTGGACGCACCTCGTGGGGATCGCGGCACACCGGCCGGTGGACCCGGAGGCGGCCGTCCCGGCCTCCTGGCGGGACGAGGTGTACGCGCGGACCCGGCAGTGGGCGCCGGGGCGGATGACGGACGGCCGGACGCCGTCGTGGCGGGGCTGGGACGAGGGGTACGACCCGGCGGACCGGACGGATCAGGCCGTACTCGCCACCCGGCGGGCGGTGTTCCCGCTGCGCGGGATGCTGACCTGAAGCATCGTTACGCCAACTGTGGTGCTGTTCGCCGGAATTGATGCCCCGGCAGATGTGTTGGGGCAGCATCGGACAGGTGTTGAGCACCGGCGCGTTGCGTGCGCATCTGCTGGCCGCCCGGTTGGCCGGGCCCGTCGCGACCTCCCGGGAGGAGAGCCTGCGCAGCTACCGGCTGTTCGCGGCGCGCGATCCGCGGGTGATGCTGGGGCTGGATCCGGAACGGGGCTGGGGCGAGCGGGACCTGCTGGGGCTGATGGCGCGGAAGTGCGGTGTCTCCTCGGATCCGGCGCACGTCACAGGGCCGGACGTGATCGATCCGGAGCGGACGGTGGCCGCGCTGGACGCCTTCGCCGGGAGGCTGGGGGAGGCGGTGCGGGCGGGGTCGCCGGTGCTGTTCGGGACGGGGCACCCGCATCGGCTCCTGGGTTTCTACGCCGGTTTGGCCGAGGCGGTGTCGGCGGCGGGATGTGTTGTCCTCACCCCGGCGCAGGGGGCGCGTGTCGACATGGCGACCCGGTTCGGCGTACGTACGCACAGCATCGAATACGTACGGGGGGTCGCACTGGTGCGGGAACCCGGCGTGCGGGTGCCGGGAAGTGCGACCGGCGTGCACAGCCATTCACCCCTGCCGGTTCGGACGGTCCTGGGGGCCCTCGCGGAGGCCGGCGGGCCGCTTCCGGACCTGGTGGTCGGGGACCACGGGTGGGTCTGCGGCGCAGGTCAGCTGGGTGTGGAGGCGATCGGGCTGGCGGACACGGACGATCCCGCGCTGTTCGTCGGCGAGGCGGAGGGGCGGGTCTCGGTGGCCGTTCCGCTTGATGACGCGGTGCGATCGGACTACTACCATCCGCTTGCCCGGTACGTGTTGGGCCGGGCGAGTCTGACGGGGCGACAGGAGTGGCCGTAGCTCCTCTTCCCCACTCGTATCACGCGCCCCTACTCTGGGGAGTGAGCGTGCGACGACGAGGAGTAACCGGAGGGGAAGCCGGTGCCCGTCATGCGCGGAAGGTCAAGGTGTGTCATGGCTGCTGGCGAGAGGCCTCTCAGTGAGGTTCAGTTCCTGACCGTGGCGGAGGTCGCCTCGGTGATGCGAGTGTCGAAGATGACCGTGTACCGCCTGGTGCACAACGGTCATCTGCCCGCGATCCGGGTGGGCCGGTCCTTCCGGGTCCCCGAGAACGCGGTCCACGAGTACCTCCGAGAGTCCTATGTGGGGGTGGAGTCGGCCTGAGAATGACGGTTCCCGGCCCCCTCGTGACCCCCGGGAAGCACTCGGATTACGGGCTCGGAGCTCGGGCGGGTAGGCTAGGCCGACGTAGGTCGTGTGGGCCCAGACGCCCCGCACCAGTGAAGAGAAGTGAGCGAGGGTAGTCGTGGGCTCTGTTATCAAGAAGCGGCGCAAGCGGATGGCCAAGAAGAAGCACCGCAAGCTGCTCAAGCGCACCCGCGTCCAGCGCCGTAACAAGAAGTAAACGGCAGCTGTACGTGTTCTCCGCAGCCCCTCCACCATCCTTGGTGGAGGGGCTGCGGTGCAGCCGGGGACTTTTTCTAGGGAGGCGCTGAACTCGTGGGGAAGGTCGTACTCGTCACCGGGGCGGCCCGGCAGCTGGGCGGCCGCTTCGTGCGCCGGATCCAGCGTGACCCGGACGTCGAGCGGGTGATCGCGGTGGACGCCGTGCCGCCACCGCACCGGCTGGGATCGGCGCAGTTCGTCCGTACGGACATCAGGCAGTCGTCCATCGTCCGCGTCCTGGCCGAGCACGCCGTGGACACGGTGGTCCATCTGGCGGTCACCGGGGGCCGGGCGGGGCCGGGCGGCGCGCACAGCGCCGTCAAGGAGACGAACGTGATCGGGACGATGCAGCTCCTCGGGGCCTGTCAGAAGTCCCCGACGGTCCGGCGGCTCGTGGTGAAGTCCAGTACGAGCGTGTACGGGGGCACCCCGCGGGATCCGGCCGTCTTCACCGAGACCACGCCGCCCAAGTCGCTGCCGGCGGGCGGTTTCGCCAAGGACGCCGCCGAGGTCGAGGGGTACGTACGGGGCTTCGCGCGCCGGCGGCCGGACGTGGCGGTGTGCGTCCTGCGCTTCGCGAACATCCTGGGACCCTTCGCGGACTCGGCGCTGGCCGAGTACTTCTCGATGCCGGTGATGCCGACCGTGCTCGGCTACGACCCGCGCCTGCAGTTCGTCCACGAGGACGACGTGCTCGAAGTGCTCAGACTGGCGTCCCTGGAGCCGCGGCGCGGCACCCTGAACAGCGGGACCTTCAACATCGCGGGGGACGGGGTGCTGCTGCTGTCGCAGTGCTCGCGGCGGCTGGGGCGGCCCACGCTGCCGCTGCTGCTGCCCGCGCTCACCTGGGTGGGGTCCGCGCTGCGGGCGGTGGGGGTCACCGACTTCTCGCCGGAGCAGATGAGGCTGCTCACCCACGGGCGGGTCGTGGAGACCACGCAGATGCGCGAGGTCCTCGGCTTCGACCCGCTGTACACGACCGCCGAGACCTTCGCGGACTTCGCCCGGAGCCGCGGGAACGGCCTGCTGCCTCCCGAGCGGGTCGGGCGGGCCGTGGACCGGGTGGCGGCCATGCTGGACGCTGACGGCACACGGGACGACGCCGACACGGCTGAAGGAGCGAAGCGATAGTGGCGGACGCCAAGGTCATTCCGTTCGACGAGGACCGGCCGCGCCGGCGGGCCCCCCGCCGGGTACGGGCCGTTCCCGCGCCCGCGGAGGCGCCCGAGCCGTCGCAGGCCCCCGAGGCCGCGCCCGGGCCCGAGAAGGCGGGGCAGGCAGGCGGCTGGGACCGCAGGATCGCGGGCGGGCTGGCGTTCCTGCGCCGGCGGATCACGGGTGAGTACGAGGTCGACGAGTTCGGCTACGACAAGGAGCTGACGGACCAGGTCCTGATGTCCCTGCTGCGGCCGGTGTACGACACGTACTTCCGGGTCGAGGTGAAGGGCATCGAGAACATCCCGGCGGAGGGCGGCGCGCTGATCGTCGCGAACCACTCCGGGACGCTCCCGCTGGACGGGCTGATGCTGCAGGTGGCCGTCCACGACCGGCACCCCGCGGAGCGGCACGTGCGGCTGCTGGCGGCGGACCTGGTGTTCATGTTGCCGGTGGTGAACGAGATCGCCCGGAAGGCGGGGCACACCCTGGCGTGTGCGGAGGACGCCCAGCGGCTCCTGGAGGCCGGGGAGCTGGTCGGGGTCATGCCGGAGGGCTTCAAGGGGATAGGGAAGCCGTTCGGGGACCGGTACCGGCTCCAGCGGTTCGGGCGCGGCGGGTTCGTGTCGACTGCGCTCCGGGCGGGCACGCCGATCGTGCCCTGCTCGATCGTGGGGGCCGAGGAGATCTACCCCATGGTCGGCAACGCGAAGACCCTGGCACGCCTGCTGGGGGTGCCGTACTTCCCGATCACGCCCACCTTCCCGTGGCTGGGGCCGCTCGGGGCGGTGCCGCTGCCGACGAAGTGGACGATCCAGTTCGGCGAGCCGATTCCGACGGACGGGTACGCGCCGGAGGCGGCGGAGGACCCGATGCTGATGTTCAACCTGACGGACCAGGTGCGGGAGCAGATCCAGCACACGCTCTACAAGCTGCTGGTGCAGCGCAGGTCGGTCTTCTTCTGACGTTGACGGTCCCGGGGGCGGGCCGGGTGATGGGCCGGGCCCACCGGCCCGGCCCACCACCCTCGGTCCGTCCGTGCTCCTACTCCGCGTCCTCCGCGCCGAGGCCGAGGCCGGGCAGGAGCCCCGGGAGCAGGGGCGGGATGGTGATGTCCGGCTTGGCGTCCTCGGTGGTGCCCGAGGAGGGCGGCGCGGACTGCCCCGCGGGCGGGTTGAGCAGGTCGCCCGTACCGCCCAGGAGGCCGCCGGCCGGCGGCCGGGCGCTGCCCGAGGGCGTCGGCGCCGGGCTGCTGCCCGAGGGCGTGCCCGCGGCGGGCGCGGACTGCTTCGCACCACCGGTGGGTGCGTCCGGCTTGGCGGGCGAACCGGACGCTCCGGAACCGCGGGTCTGCTCCGGGGGCTTGGGGAGCAGGCTCTGCAGCGGCGCCACGTCATCGTCTATGGCCTGGAAGACCGACTCCACCTCGCCGCCGACGTCCGTGAGCTGCACGGGGAGCTTCTCGCGCAGCTTGCCCCAGGCGTCGCGGTGGGAGCGGGAGAACGAGGACAGCGTCTGGATCGGGCCGAGCGAGCCGTCCCGGTCGAACGCGGCCTGGAGCAGCCGGTGACCCTCCTCGGCGTCGTGCTTCACCCCGGAGAGGGCGCGGCGGATCGCACCGAGGGACTCGTGGTCCAGGGTGCCGGTGCGGCCCCGTTCCATCAGCCGGCGGGCCTCCGACAGACGGTTGGAGGCGCGGTCGAGATAGAGCTCTCCGCGCTCCGCGTCGTCGTCGGCCATGCCCAGCTTCAGGTCCTCCATGCCCCGCTTGACGGGGTAGAGGTGGTCACCGGGCAGGGCGTCGGAACTGGCAGCGGCCACTCCGCTGAAGGCCCCCGCGGCCACACCCACGGTGAGGCCGCCCGCCGCGATGCCCTTGGACCAGCGGGAGCGGGGCCGCAATTTCCGGAGCGGGGTCGCCCGGTGGGCGCCGCGGCCGGTCCGCTGCTCGGGCACCTGAGGGTCCGAGGCGGCACCGCCCCCGGCCCTCTCCTCCAGCACCATGGCCTCCATGGCGGCAACGAGCCGGGCTCGTTGCACCACTTTGACCTCGGGGTCCAGCACTGGGCGCGGCATTCGTTCGCCGAGCACGCTCGCCAGGGCCAGCAACCGGTCGTGGTCGGCAGGTTCGGCAGGTGCCTCGGACTGCTCGGCCGCCGGGTCCGGTTCCGAAAGGTCGGATGGGTTCCGATCCTCCAGGGCCTGGGCGAAGGCGTTCGCCCGCCGGTGCGGGGTCACGTTCGCGATCACTGGCGGCACCTCCTCTCGTCATGACGATCGACTCCCCAAGGTGTCCGGAAGGTTGCCTGCCTTGAGCGCATCCACACTTTCGAGTGAGCGGCTTCGGGCAGGGCGTGTCCACAGGGAGCCTGCATTCCGCACAACGAGCGTCGCGGCACTTGGGTTACGGACGAAGGATGATCGGACCACAGCGTCATCGAGGGGTCACCGAATGTGTTGTGTCGTCGGGTCGGACCGTCAGCGGGCGTCTTCGGGGAGGAGGCGGGCCAGGGTGCGGACCGCCCGGTACTGGAGCGTCTTGATGGCGCCCTCGTTCTTCCCCATGACCCGGGCCGTCTCGGCGACCGAGAGGCCCTGCAGGAAGCGCAGAGTCACGCACTCCTGCTGCTGCGGGTTGAGTTTGCGCACGGCCTCCAGCAGGGCCGCGTTGGAGAGGGACTCCAGGACGGAGTCCTCGGGGCTGCGCTCGACCTCGTTCGCGTCGAGCATCTCGCCGGTGGTGACCTCCAGCCGGAAGCGGCTGGACTTGAAGTGGTCCGCCACCAGGTTCCGGGCGATCGTCACGAGCCAGGCGCCGAAGTCGCGGCCCTGCCAGGTGAAGGTGGAGATGCGGCGCAGGGCGCGCAGGAAGGTCTCGCTGGTGAGGTCCTCCGCCGTCGCCTTGCCGCCCACGCGGTAGTAGATGTACCGGTACACCGTGTCGCTGTACTGGTCGTACAGGCGGCCGAAGGCCTCGGCCTCGCCGGCCTGGGCGCGCTCGACCAGGTCCATCATGCGGGCCTGGTCGCTGTCCGCCAGGGGGCGGCGGGGGGTGGTTTGGGTGCTCGTGCCCCCGGAGCCGGTCGCGCGGCCTCGTCTGCCCACCGTCGCGCCGCCGTCGGTCAGGGCATAGCAGGGACCGGCCGGGCCGAGGCCGGCAGGAACCGCGGTGGCGAAGGCGGGGGCGGTGTACGCGGTGGGGACGAAGCCGCGCAGGTGGTCGAGGACCGTTGCGCGCAGCTGAGCCAGGCCCGAGGCGTCAACCCCGACAGGTGGGTACACGGGACTCCCAGAGGCAGAGCTTCCATCACGTGCAGTGCGGGACCGTTCACCCGTCGTGGCGACAGATGACCGGTGGCATGCGTCTGAGGAGAATAACGCTTCGTACAGGCAGCGCTACACCCAGTTGCTCAAATCACCGGTTCCGACACTTCTGTTGCCTGACGAGGGCATATTCAGTCGCAGTTGGTGATCGATTCTTGATCGCTTCGAGGCGCGGAATGGAAGCTTCCACGGAGCCCGCGACCGAGTGCGGACGTGCCGGAGTGCCGCGCCCCGGGCGCGGGTAGAGGTGAGCGAATGTCCGTGGCCGGCCTCGGGGTCGGTGCTGGTGGGCGCGGGTGCCCGTGGCCTGGGACGGGACCCGGGAGGGCTACTTGCGGCGCCGGTGCAGGGCGATCGCCGCGGCGGCGCCGCCCGCGATCGCGCCGACCCCGGCCGCCGCCGGGACGCCGACCTTCACGGCCTTCCGGCCGGTCCGATAGTCGCGCAGCCGCCAGTCGTTGATCCGGGCATGCTTGCGCAGTTTTGTGTCCGGATTGATCGCGTACGGATGTCCGACCAGTGACAGCATCGGGATGTCGTTGTGCGAATCGCTGTACGCGGCGCAGCGTTCGAGGTCGAGGCCCTCGGCGGCGGCCAGGGCGCGGACCGCCTCGGCCTTGGCGGGGCCGTGCAGGGGCTCGCCGACCAGGCGGCCGGTGTAGATCCCGTCGACCGATTCCGCGACGGTGCCCAGGGCGCCGGTGAGGCCGAGCCGGCGGGCGATGATCGTGGCCGTCTCCACCGGGGCGGCGGTGACCAGCCAGACCTTCTGGCCCGCGTCGAGGTGGGCCTGGGCCAGGGCGCGGGTGCCCGGCCAGATCCGCTCGGCCATGTACTCGTCGTAGATCTCCTCGCCGATGGTCATCAGCTCGGAGACCTTGTGGCCCTTGACGATGGACAGGGCGCTGTCGCGGGCGTCCTGCATGTGCTCGGGGTCCTCGACGCCGGCGAGCCGGAACCAGGCCTGCTGCCAGGCGAAGCGGGCGAGTTCGCGGCGGCGGAAGAATTCGCGCTTGTAGAGGCCGCGGCCGAAGTGGAAGATCGCGGCGCCCTGCATGACGGTGTTGTCGAGGTCGAAGAACGCGGCGGCGAGGTCGTCGCCGGCGACCGGGAAGGCGGGCTCCGCGGGCTCTTCGGCCCGCTCCTGCACCGCGAGGATCTCGTCCTCGTCCTCGGGTTCGGTGGCTACGGGAGCCCCGGCCAGCGCGGTCTTGCGGGCTGCTTCGGCCGAGGCCTCTCCCGCCAGCACGCTGCGTGCTGTGGCGGAGCGCCTGCGAGGGGTGAGCCATCCGGGAGCGGCCATGACGCGAGCATAGCCACTGTGTTCGGGAGTTCCCGAACCGGAGGGAAACGGAGGCGTTAACTCTTCGCTACGTGGCCGGGGCGGCCGTGGCCCGGGGCGGGCGCGGGAGAATGGGGCGCATGAGCCCTTTGTTGCGCCGTAAAGAGAAGAAGAGCCCCGGTGAGCGGATGGTGACGCTCATCGGCAAGCCCGGCTGCCACCTGTGCGACGCGGCCGAGGAGGTCGTGGCGGCGGTGTGCGCGGAGACCGGCGCGCGGTGGGAGAAGAAGGACATCTCCCAGGACGAGGAGCTCTACCGGCGGCACTGGGAGCAGATCCCGGTGGTCCTGGTCGACGGCGAGCAGCACACCTTCTGGAGGGTGAACCCCGACCGGCTGCGGCGGGCGTTGGGCGGCTGAGTGCCTTCCCGGTAGCATCATGGGCGATTTGTGGGGTCTGGGGGTGTATCTGTGAGGAGTGTGCACGGTTTTGCCCCCTTTGGTATTTGAACGGGTTCGGCGTGTCACCGGTTCCGGGTTTGTCTGCCGAAGTTGCGTGACCCCGGTCACTTTGGTCGGACAAACCGGACACAATCTTTGTGCACGCGTTCACAAAGGCATAGCCTGCTGTCGACGGGGCGGTCCTGGGACACGAGGCCGCCTGCAGCCCCGCTCATCCCGCAGGAGCATCGTGGCAACTGGCCGAACTCACCGACCGGCGACCCGCAGCCGAGGTATTCCCGAGGCCACTGTCGCCCGGCTTCCGCTGTACTTGCGCGCCCTGACCGCGCTCTCCGAGCGATCGGTCCCCACGGTGTCCTCCGAGGAACTCGCGGCCGCCGCCGGAGTCAATTCCGCCAAGCTGCGCAAGGACTTCTCCTACCTCGGCTCCTACGGCACCCGCGGTGTGGGCTACGACGTCGAGTACCTCGTCTACCAGATCTCCCGCGAGCTCGGCCTGACCCAGGACTGGCCGGTCGTCATCGTCGGCATCGGCAACCTCGGCGCCGCCCTCGCGAACTACGGCGGCTTCTCCGCGCGAGGCTTCCGCGTCGCGGCCCTCATCGACGCCGACCCGGCGATGGCCGGCAAGCCCGTCGCCGGCATGGCCGTCCAGCACACCGACGACCTCGAGAAGATCATCGAGGAGAACGGTGTCTCGATCGGCGTCATCGCGACGCCCGCCGGCGCCGCCCAGCAGGTCAGCGAGAGGCTGATCGCCGCCGGGGTCACCTCCATTCTGAACTTCGCGCCGACCGTGCTGTCCGTCCCCGACGGCGTCGACGTGCGCAAGGTCGACCTCTCCATCGAGCTGCAGATCCTCGCCTTCCACGAGCAGCGCAAGGCCGGCGAGGAGGCCGCCGCGGCCTCCGTCGAGCCCGGCTCCGCCGTGGGCGGCGCCGCCCCCGCGGCCGCCGTCGTGCCGCCCGCCGGACGCACGGCCGCCGAAGCGCGCAAGAACGGCCCCGACGGAGACGTCCCGGCGGTGATGCCGGCATGAGTCTGCTCGTCGTAGGCCTGAGTCACCGCAGCGCCCCCGTGAGCGTGCTGGAGCGCGCCTCGCTGTCCACCGACGCCAAGGCCAAGCTGCTGCACGACACCCTCGCCGCCGAGCCGGCGGCGGAGGCCGCCGTCCTGGCCACGTGCAACCGCATCGAGCTGTACGCCGACGTGGACAAGTTCCACGCCGGTGTCGCCGAGCTGTCCACGCTGCTCGCCCAGCACAGCGGCGTCGCCCTGGAGGAGCTCACCCCCTACCTGTACGTCCACTACGAGGACCGGGCGGTGCACCACCTGTTCTCCGTGGCGTGCGGCCTGGACTCGATGGTCGTCGGCGAGGGCCAGATCCTCGGCCAGATCAAGGACGCGCTCGCGCTCGGGCAGGACCTGCACACCGCGGGACGGCTGATCAACGACCTGTTCCAGCAGGCCCTGCGCGTCGGCAAGCGGGCCCACTCGGAGACCGGGATCGACCGCGCCGGCCAGTCCCTGGTCACCTTCGGCCTGGAGCAGCTCGCCGTCCGCACGACCGTCACCGAATGGGCCGCCGGCAAGCGCGCCCTCGTGATCGGCGCCGGCTCGATGTCCTCCCTGGCCGCCGCCACCCTGGCGCGCGTCGGCGTCGCCGAGATCGTCGTGGCCAACCGGACCGCGGAGCGCGCCGAACGCCTCGCGGAGATTCTGGTTGCCTCGGGCACCGGGGTGCGGGCCTCGGCCCTGCCCATGGCCGAGGTCGCGGACGAGCTGGCCCGGGTCGACGTCGTGGTGTCCTGTACCGGGGCCACCGGGCTGGTCCTGACCGCGGACGACGTGCTCGCCGCCGTGGCCGGCGGCGAACTCGAAGCCCTCCCGGTGCCGCGCCCGAAGATCCCCGCCCCCCACACCCCGGCGCGGTCCGCCGCGGCCGCACCCGACGCCGAAGTGGTGGCCCGCCTCGCCGCCGCCGCGCAGACGCACGGCCGGCTGGCCGACGCCGGCGCCGCCCGGACCATCACCTCCCCCGCGGAGGCCGACGGCTGCCCCGTCGGACCCGACGGCCGCTCCGCCCTCACCGGGGTCGACGCCAACTCCCTCGAACTGCACGGGACCTGGGCCGACCAGGGCGAGGCCGCCGCACAGCGCCAGCCCCGCCGGACCGCCCGTATGCAGGCCCAGGCGACCGCCGTACGGCTCGCGCTGCTCGACCTCGCCATGCCCCGCGACATCGACGGGGCCGTCCACCGGATCCCCGGTGTACGCCTCGTGGACATCGAGTCCCTCGCCGAAGCCTCCGCCGACGCCCCCATGGCGGCCGACGTGGACGCCGTACGCACGATCGTCGCCCAGGAGGTCGCCGCCTTCGGCGCGGCCCAGCGGGCCGCGCACATCACGCCCACCGTCGTCGCCCTGCGCGCCATGGCGGCCGAGGTCGTGGCCATGGAAGTGGCACGCCTCGACGGACGGGTCCCCGACCTCGACGAGCGTCAGCGCGCCGAGGTCACCCAGACCGTGCGCCGCGTCGTGGACAAGCTCCTCCACGCGCCGACCGTGCGCGTCAAGCAGCTCGCCAGCGAGCCCGGCGGCGCCGGGTACGCGGAAGCGCTGCGCGAACTCTTCGACCTCGACCCTCAGACGGTTGCCTCCGTCAGCCGGGCGGACGCGGCCGATCCGATGAACGACGACGACCCAGGACGGGCATCATGAACACACGTCCCGACCAGCCGCTGCGGCTCGGTACGCGGCGGAGCAAGCTGGCCATGTCCCAGTCGGGGCACGTCGCCGACGCCGTCCGGGAGCTCACCGGCCGGCCCGTCGAGCTCGTGGAGATCACGACCTACGGCGACGTCTCGCGCGAGCACCTCTCGCAGATCGGCGGGACCGGCGTGTTCGTCACCGCCCTGCGCGACGCGCTGCTGCGCGGCGAGGTCGACTTCGCCGTGCACTCGCTCAAGGACCTGCCGACCGCCCAGCCCGACGACCTCGTGATCGCGGCCATGCCGCGCCGCGAGGACGCCCGCGACGCGCTCGTCGCCCGCGACGGCCTGACCTTCGAGCAGCTGCCCGACGGCGCCCGCATCGGCACCGGATCCCCCCGGCGCACCGCCCAGCTCAACCACCTGGCGCGCTCGCTCGGCAAGCGGATCGAGACCGTCCCGATCCGCGGCAACGTCGACACCCGCATCGGCTTCGTCCGCGACGGCGAACTCGACGCCGTCGTCCTCGCCGCCGCCGGACTCAACCGGATCGGCCGCGGCGGCGAAGCCACCGACCTGCTGGCCGTCGACAGCGTCCTGCCCGCTCCCGGCCAGGGAGCCCTGGCCGTGGAGTGCCCTGCGTCCTCCACGGACCTCATCGCCGCGCTCGGCCGGCTCGACGACCCGCACACCCGGGCCGCCGTGACCGCGGAGCGTTCCCTGCTCGCCGCACTGGAAGCCGGCTGCAGCGCTCCCGTGGGCGCGTTCGCCGACCTTCTGGGCGACGGACGGATTGTCAATGAAATGCGCCTGCGCGGCGTCGTCGGCACCCTCGACGGCTCGACGCTGGTGCAGCTGTCCACCACCGGTCCCGTGCCCCAGTCGTACGACGAGGCCATGGCGCTCGGCCGCGAACTCGCGGACGAGATGCTGGCCAAGGGCGCGGCCGGTCTGATGGGGGAGCGATCGCTTTGAACCCCTCAAGTCCGACCACCTCCGCTTTTCCGGCCGTCGCCGCCCACGGACGCGTCACCTTCCTCGGTGCCGGCCCCGGCGACCCGGGTCTGCTGACGCTGCGCGCCGTCGAGGCGCTCGCCGCCGCGGACGTACTGATCGCGGAGCCCGAGGTGCTCGAGGTCGTACGGACGCATGCGCGCGCGGGTGTCGACACGCCGCAGCTGACGGTGGCTGACGAAGCGTCAGCAGCCGCCGGTGTCCCGGTGATCCGGGACGCGGCCAATCTTGTCATGGAGGCCGCACGCTCCGGCAGGCGGGTCGTGCGTGCCGTCACCGGTGACCCCGGACTCGACGGCAACGCCGCCGAGGAGATGCTCGCATGCGCCAACGAGGGCATCCCCTTCGAGGTGGTGCCCGGCGTCGCGACCGCCGTCGGCGTGCCCGCGTACGCCGGTGTCCCGCTCCGCGACAAGCAGGGCGCGGACGTCCGCTTCGTCGACGCCCGGACCGCCTCCGCCCGCTGCTGGAGCGAGGTCGGCACCAGCGACGGCACCCTCGTCGTCTCCGCCACCCTGGAGACCGTCTCGGCGGCCGCCGCCGAACTGGTCGGCGCCGGGCGCAAGCCCGACACCCCGCTGACCGTCACGGTCTCCGGCACGACGACCCGGCAGCGGACCTGGAGCGCGACCCTGGGCACGATCGCCCAGGTCTTCAAGCAGGGCAAGGTGCTGCCCTCGCCCGAGGGCGGCCGGCCGGTCATATGCGTGGTCGGCGAGCACGGTGCCACCGCGCGCCGCGAGGACCTGTCCTGGTTCGAGTCCAAGCCGCTGTTCGGCTGGCGGGTCCTCGTACCCCGCACCAAGGAGCAGGCCGCATCGCTCTCCGACCAGCTGCGCTCCTACGGCGCGGTGCCCCACGAGGTGCCCACCATCGCCGTCGAGCCGCCGCGCACCCCGCAGCAGATGGAGCGCGCGGTCAAGGGCCTGGTGACGGGCCGCTACGAGTGGATCGCCTTCACCTCCGTCAACGCCGTCAAGGCGGTGCGGGAGAAGTTCGAGGAGTACGGACTCGACGCGCGCGCCTTCGCCGGCATCAAGGTCGCCGCGGTGGGCGAGCAGACCGCCGCCTCCCTGGTGGAGTTCGGCGTGAAGCCGGACCTGGTGCCGAGCGGCGAGCAGTCCGCGGCGGGCCTCCTGGAGGACTGGCCGCCGTACGACCCGGTCTTCGACCCGATCGACCGCGTCTTCCTGCCGCGGGCCGACATCGCCACGGAGACGCTGGTCGCCGGGCTGATCGAGCTCGGGTGGGAGGTCGACGACGTCACCGCCTACCGCACCGTGCGCGCGTCGCCGCCGCCGGCGGACACGCGTGAGGCGATCAAGGGCGGCGGCTTCGACGCCGTTCTCTTCACGTCCTCCTCCACCGTGCGCAACCTCGTCGGCATCGCCGGCAAGCCGCACAACGTCACCGTCATCGCCTGCATCGGCCCGGCGACGGCCAAGACCGCGGAGGAACACGGCCTGCGCGTCGACGTCCTCTCCCCGGAGCCGTCGGTGTCCAAGCTGGCCGAGGCCCTCGCCGAGTACGGCGCGGCCCGCCGCGAGGCGGCCAAGGAGGCCGGCGAGACGGTCTTCCGCCCGAGCGAGCGCCGGCCGGGCGCGCGTCGTCGCCGTACGACGTGAGTGGCTTAGGCGGCCGGACACGGCCCGACGGAACCGGCGAGGGGCCCGGGTGCACACGCACCCGGGCCCCTCGCGCTCGCGCGGGCCCGCCCCGTGACGCCGGAAGCTCAGGAACGCACCCAGCGGGTGAGCGCGTCCCAGGCGGCGGGAGCGAGGGTGAGGACGGGTCCGTCGGCGACCTTGGAGTCCCGGACGTGCACCTGCGCGGTGGCGCGGGGGGCGATCTCGACGCAGGCTTCCAGGCAGTTGCCGCCGTCGCTCCCGCTGTAGCTGGACTTGAACCACGCGAGTTCGGTGCTCATGGGTCTCCTAGCAGCTGCTTCAACAGGTCCCTGGTTTCATCGGGGTTGAGGGCCTGGGTCCGCAGCATCGCATACCTCTGGGCGAGGATGCTGACCTCGTCGAGGTGGGAGACGACCAGGCTGCCGCGTTGACTCTCGACGTACGCGATGTGCTGGTGGTCCGGGGTTTCCAGCAGGACGAACGGCCCGTCCAGGGCCGGGTGGGCCCGGCGGCCCAGGGGGAGTACCTGGATGGAGACGCCAGGAAGCCGGGTACAGGTCAGCAGGTGCCGCAGCTGTTCGTCGAGAACCTCCGGTCCGCCGATCGGGCAGCGGAGCACGGGCTCCCAGACGACGAAGCTGGCCAGCATGGGCTGCTCACGCCGCAGGGCGGGTTGTCGGTCGATACGTGCTCCGGTCTGGGCCGCTACCTCGGAGTCCGTGTACAGCGGTATCCGGCTGCGGAACACTGCTTCCGCGTACGCCGGAGTCTGGAGCAGGCCGGGCACGACCTGGTTCTCGTAGGACGACAGGGCCTGCGCGTGCTGTTCCAGGTTGATCAGTGGTTCCGCCCACTGCGGGATCACGTCGACCTGCGGCATCCTCTGCGCCGCGACCGCGAGGACGCCCGGGAGTTCCAGCACCCGGTCCATCGCCTCCGCGACGTCCGGCATCAGGGGGCGTCGCCCCTGCTCTATGGAGGCGATGCTCTCCTCCGTGAGACCGACCAGCCTGCCGAGTTCCCTCTGGGTCAATCCCTTGGCGATCCGGCAGACGGCTACCTGCTCGCCGACCATCCGCATCGCCGTCGCGTTGGGCCGAGCCCTCTTCCTTGGTGGCATGAACGTGAACTCCCCGGCCTCGTACACGAACTACCCGTACCAACCCGTACTGAAAGCGTGTACGGGTTCGCGCACTGCACCACGCTAGTGACGGACCGCGACGATCGACGGGTGAGCGTCGACATTCAACCCGCCCTGGTGCGGGACCGGTTCTTTCTCAGGTCACGGCAGACCGTGCGGGCCGCACGTGCGTTCGCCGCAGAAACACTGCACGCGTGGGGTGTCACCTGCCGCCAGGACGACGTGTCGCTCTGCGTGAGCGAGCTGGCGACCAACGCCCTGCTGCACGGCGTACCGCCCGGCCGCCACTACCGCCTGCGGATGCTGCTCTTCGACGGCACGGTCCGCGTCGAGGTGGCCGACAGCGGCGGCGGCTGGCCCCGCGTCGCGGACCGGGACCCCGGGGCGGACGGCGGGCGCGGACTGCTGCTGGTGGCGGCGGTCGCCGACCGGTGGGGAACCGCGGAGCGCCGGCCCGGCAAGGCGGTGTGGTGCGAGTTCGCGCTCGGACCGGGCGCGTAGGGCGGGCCCCGGCACGGGCTCTACGCTTGTTGCGACTGCTGTCGAAGCTCGAAGAGGCGACTGAAGATGAGCGCGTACGGATCCTTCCCCGGTTCGCGGCCCCGCCGGCTGCGCACCACCCCGGCGATGCGGCGGATGGTCGCGGAGAACCGGCTGCACCCCTCGGACCTGATCCTCCCGGCCTTCGTGCGCGAGGGCATCAGCGCCCCGCTCCCCATCTCGGCCATGCCCGGCGTGGTCCAGCACACCCGGGACACCCTGCGGAAGGCCGCGGTCGAGGCGGTCGAGGCCGGGGTCGCGGGCATCATGCTCTTCGGCGTCCCCGCGGACGAGAACAAGGACGCGCTCGGCACCGCCGGCACCGAGCCCGACGGCATCCTCCAGGTCGCGATCCGCGACGTGAAGGCCGAGGTCGGGGACGACCTGGTGATCATGTCGGACCTCTGTCTGGACGAGTACACCGACCACGGCCACTGCGGCGTCCTCGACGAGCACGGCCGGGTCGACAACGACGCGACGCTGGAGCGCTACGCCGAGATGGCGCAGGTCCAGGCCGACGCGGGCGTCCACGTCGTCGGCCCCAGCGGCATGATGGACGGCCAGGTCGGCGTCATCCGTGACGCCCTCGACGAGACCGGGCACGAGGACGTGTCGATCCTCGCCTACACGGCGAAGTACACCTCCGCCTTCTACGGCCCCTTCCGCGAGGCCGTCGCCTCCTCCCTCCAGGGCGACCGCAAGACGTACCAGCAGGACCCGGCGAACGCCCGCGAGTCCCTGCGCGAGCTGGCCCTCGACCTGGAGGAGGGCGCGGACATGGTGATGGTCAAGCCCGCCGGGCCCTACCTCGACATCCTCCACCGGGTCGCGCAGGCAGTGGACGTACCGGTCGCGGCGTACCAGATCAGCGGCGAGTTCGCGATGGTCGAGGCGGCCGCCGAGAAGGGCTGGATCGAGCGGGACCGGGCCATCATGGAGACCCTGCTCGGCATCAAGCGGGCGGGCGCGGACACGATCCTCACCTACTGGGCGACCGAGGTCGCCGGCTGGATCCGCGAGACCCGCTGACCCGGCCTCCGGCCCGGTCCTCGTCCGCCGGCCACGGCCCTACGGCCAGTCGACGAGCCCGTGGAAGACCACGGAGGCGAGGACCACGACGGCCGGGGCGGCCACGGCCAGCCACACCCTGGCAGCGGCGTTGCGCCGCTGCCAGGGGAGCGCCCAGGAGGCGAGCAGCAACACCAGCACCACCAGCAGACCGAACCCGAACACGGGGAAGGCGACCTCGTACGAGGCGTCGAACCGGTCGCTCGCGGCACCGTTGCAGGAGTCGCACGCCATCGGCGACAGCCCGACGAAGAAGAACGCGACGGCCGCCATGGGCAGCGTCAGCAACGTCGAGACGAGCGGGGCGACGAAAGCACGCGCGTGCCGGGCGGGTTCGGGGGCGACGGGCTGAGACGTGTTCATGGGACCCAGTCAACGGGCCTGCGGAAGCCGGGACATGAGTGCGCGTACTCAGTTGCGCGGGGGCTGGTGCGGGAGTAGCGGGGCTTCGGCGGGGCGGTGTCGGAGGGGGCTTGGGGGTTTCCCGTCAGTCCCCTCGTCTCTCCGGGGCGGGACAATCCATCAAGAGACGAGGGAGCGTCCTGTCCGGGCGGAGCCCGGCCCAGGGAACGCCCCAGAGCGCTACGCGCTGCCCTCGTTGCGCGGCTGCGAGCCCCGGTGGCCGGGCATAAGCCGCCCACAATCGCTACGCGCTCCTCAGGGACGGCGACTGCGGGCTGTTAATTGCTGGACATAGGCCGCCCACGAGGGCGATGCGCCTTTCCCCCGATGCACTGTCCGCTTGTGCGGCTGTGAGCTCCGATGGGCGGGGGTGAAATGCCATGACGTGCTCTGAGCTGGGGAAATGTGCTTTTCTCCGGGCTTTTACCCGATGTCGGAAGCCCTGACAAGTCCCGAGCTTTCGGAACCTGTCAGGGGGTGGCTCGTGGGGCCTACTGGAAGTGCGGCAAGGCCCGCACCACTCGGCCGGAGAACCGGACGGGAAAGAGATTTCCAGCATAGGAGAAACATCATGAGCAGCATCGTTCCGACCAACGACAACGCCCGTTCGAAGCGCCGGGGCTACCGTCTCGCGACGGTCGTCGCCGCAGCCGCCGTGATAGCCGGCGGTGTCGCTCTCCCGGCCTCCGCCGCGACGGCGACCACCGGCTCCGTCTCGCACGTGGAGCTTGTCAACAAGCACAAGCACAAGTTCTGCAAGAAGCACCCGAACCACCCCAAGTGCCAGAAGCACGGCCACAACACCGGCGGCAACGGTACGGGCGGCAACGCCTCCGGCAGCGGTACGAACACCGGCGGCAACGGTACGGGCGGTAACGCATCCGGCTCTGGCACCAACACGGGTGGTAACGGCACGGGCGGCGACGCCACCGGTACCGGCACCAACACGGGCGGCAATGGCACGGGTGGTGACGCGACCGGTCCCGGTAACAACACCGGCGGTGACGGCACGGGTGGAAACGCGTCCGGTGGCGGTAACAACACCGGCGGTGACGGCCAGGGCGGTAACGCCTCCGGTGGCGGTAACAACACCGGCGGTAACGGCACCGGCGGCGACGCCACGGGTCCCGGCAACAACACCGGCGGTAACGGCACGGGTGGTGACGCGACCGGTCCCGGCAACAACACGGGCGGCGATGGCCAGGGCGGTAACGCGTCCGGTGGCGGTAACAACACCGGCGGCAATGGCACCGGCGGCAACGCGTCCGGTGGCGGTAACAACACCGGCGGTAACGGCACCGGCGGCAACGCCGGCGACTGACAGCTGACGCAATCCGTCACCACGCAATACGGCCGGGCGGCCACCAGGCCGCCCGGCCGGGCGAAACCACCCCCTCACACATCAAGACCTTTCGTTCTCGCAGGCCGGGAGCGGGCAGAAAAGGAATGGGAATTGTCATGGCGAGCAGTCCGCGGAAGAGCCGTCTCTTCGTAGCCGCAGCCTCTGTACTCCTCAGCGCAGGCGTGCTGATCCCGGCAGGGACGGCGATGGCGGCCCCGACGCTCCAGGTGGTCGGCGGAGACCACCGGAAGCACGACGGCGACCGTGGCCACAAGAAGCACGACGGTCACAAGAAGCGTGACAGCCACAAGAAGCACGGTGGTCACAAGAAGCACCACGACGACTACTGCGCTCCCGGCAACGGCGGCAACGGCACCGGTGGCAACGGCACGGGCGGAGACGCCCCCGTCTGTACGGCCCCGGGTGGCACGGGCACCGGCGGCACCGGCCGCGGCGGCAACGGCCGCTGTGGTGGCCGCAACGGCAACGGCACGAACGGCACCGGCACCAACGGCAACGACGGTCCCCCCTGCCCCGACAAGCCGAGCACCCCGGAAACCCCCAAGGACGACGGCGGCTACCCGACCACCCCGGAGACCCCCGCCCCCAAGGACGACGTCCCCTCCGTTCCCGAGCAGCCGCCCGCCCCCGAGCAGCCGGCCCCGCCCGCTCCCGAATCCCCGGCCCCGCCGCCGGACATCGTCGTCCGCTGACCGCGGACCCTCAGTGCCCCACCGCATGCGGTGGGGCACCGCTCGTTCCCGCCCCCGCCCCCCGCTCGCGCCTCGCTCCCCGTAGGCGCACCCTGGAGGGAAAGGTGACCCCCTGGAGGTGATGCACCGTGTCCACGCTCGTCGGGTGGCATGTGGAGCTCGAATTCACCGAGGACGGCCACCGCACCAGTGCGGCGGCCCTGGTCAGGCTCGGGGACGGCTCCGAGATGAAGGCGCGAGGGTATGCCTTGCGTCACCCCTCCGACCCCGAGCAGTTGAGGGTCGGGGAAGAGATCGCGGGCGCTCGCGCGCTCATGGATCTGGCGTCACAGATGTTGCAGAAGGCCCACTCGGAGATCGACGAGGCGACGGGCCGCCATTCCTACCCGCTCCACCAGTGAGCAGGCGCTGAGCAGGAGCAGCTGGTTTCGCCGATCCGCCGAGAGGGCCCCGGCCCCCTCGGCGGGTCCGGTGTGGGGTCAGGCCGGCTGTTCCGGGGTGGTTGCGGTGATCACCGAGAAGGCGCCGCCCTGCGGGTCGGCGAGTACGGCCATGCGGCCGGCGACCATGTCGAAGGCGGGCGCCAGGACCGTGCCGCCGGCGCGGACGACCGCCGCCTGGATCTCGTCGACGTCGTCCACCTGGAAGTACGCCTGCCAGTGCGGGGGCACCCCCGGCGGCATCTTGCTCATGTCCATCATTCCGCCCACGGCCCGGTCGCCGACCTTGAACTCGATGTACTCCTCGGCCCCCGGCATCTCCGAGCGGGCCGTGGTGACGGGCAGGACGGCCGAGTAGAACGCGGCCGCGGCCGGCAGGTCGGGGGTGGTCAGCTCGCTCCAGATGAGCGCGCCGTGCTCGTTGACGATGCCCGCGCCGTCGAAGGTGCCCGGCTGCCACAGGCCGACGACCGCACCCGTGGGGTCGGAGATCACCGCCATCCGGCCGAGGTCCATGACGTCCGACGCCCCCACGATCACCGAGCCGCCGGCGTCGGTCACCGACTTGACGGCGGAGTCGATGGAGTCGGTGGACAGGTACGTCGTCCAAGCGGTCGGCGGCAGCGGGTCCGGGACGGTGCCGTCCGGGTTCATCGCCTTCATGATGCCGGCGACCGGCCGGCCCTTGAGCGTGCAGACGGAGTAGCCGCCCTGCTCGGCCGGGCCGACCTCGCCCTGCCAGCCGAAGAGGTCACAGTAGAAGTCGAGGGCGGCCTGCTGGTCGGGAACCATCAGGTCGATCCAGCACGGGGTGCCGGGCTTGTAGGGGCCGTTCATGTCGGGCACGGATGCCTCCGGTTGGCGTCGCTCGTTGCGGGGGAAGGACGCGCCGTCCCCTACCCGGCCCACCCGCCCGGAATCGGGCCGTACGGGTGAACGAACGCCCGCGCACCACCGTCCGCCGGCACCCCCGGGAACGCCGTACGGCCCCGGCGGTCACCGCCGGGGCCGTACGTGTCGTGCCGGTCGCGTGCCGTGCCGTGTCGCGGCGTCAGAGCTTCTCGGGGGTGCGGATCCCGAGGAGGGACATGCCCTTGCTCAGGGTCCGGGCCGTCAGCTCGGACAGGAACAGGCGGTTCTCCACCTGCTCCGCCGTGTCCGCCTTGAGGACCGGGCACTCCGAGTAGAACGACGTGAACAGCGACGCCAGCTGGTACAGGTACGCCGCCAGCTTGTGCGGGGCGTGCTCCGCGGCGGCCTCCGCGATCAGCTCGCCGAAGCCGTCCAGGTGCAGGCCCAGCGCGCGCTCGGTCGGGGCCAGCGCCACCTCCGGGTGCGCGACCGGCCTGGCGTCGCCCGCCTTGCGCAGGATCGACTGGATACGGGCGTACGCGTACTGCAGGTACACGGACGTGTCGCCGTTCAGCGAGACCATCTGGTCCAGGTCGAACTTGTAGTCCCGGGCGGCGGACGTCGACAGGTCGGCGTACTTCACCGCGCCGATGCCGACCTGGGCACCGCGCTCGGCGATCTCGGCCTCCGTCAGGTCCTGGGCCTTCTCCCGCACCACGGCCGAGGCACGGTCGATCGCCTCGTCCAGCAGGTCCACCAGCCGGACCGTCTCGCCCTCACGGGTCTTGAACGGCTTGCCGTCCTTGCCCAGCACCGTGCCGAAGGCCAGCTGCACGGCCTTGACCTCGTCGTTCAGCCAGCCCGCCCGGCGCGCCGTCTCGAAGACCATCTTGAAGTGCAGCGACTGCCGCGCGTCGACCACGTAGATCAGCTCGGTCGCGCCGAGGTTGGTCACGCGGTCGCGGATCGCCGACAGGTCGGTGGCCGCGTAGCCGAAGCCGCCGTCCGACTTCTGCACGATCAGCGGGGTCGGGTTGCCGTCCGGACCCTTGACGTCCTCGAAGAACACGCACAGCGCACCGTTGGAGCGGACGGCGACGCCCGACTCCTCCAGCAGCTTGCACGTCTCCACGAGCATGTCGTTGTAGCCGGACTCGCCGACCACGTCCGGGTCCTGGATGTCCATGTCCAGCTTGTTGAAGACGGAGTAGAAGTAGATCTTCGACTCGTCCACGAACCGCTGCCACAGGGCCAGCGTCTCCGGCTCGCCCGCCTGGAGGTCCACCACCCGCGCCCGGGCCCGCGTCTTGAACTCCTCGTCCGAGTCGAACAGCGCGCGCGAGGCCTTGTAGAGGCGGTTGAGGTTGGACATGGCCTCCTCGCCGGAGACCTCCGAGTCCGACTTGTGGTCCAGCTCGTGCGGGTGCTCCAGCAGGTACTGGATGAGCATGCCGAACTGGGTGCCCCAGTCGCCGATGTGGTGGCGACGGACCACCTTCTCGCCCGTGAACTCCAGGATCTCCACCATGGCCGCACCGATCACGGCGGACCGCAGGTGGCCGACGTGCATCTCCTTGGCGACGTTCGGCTGCGCGTAGTCGATCACCGTCGTGCCGGCGGACGCGTTCAGCGGCACGCCGAGCCGGTCGTCCGCGGCACGCGCCGCCAGCGTCGAGACGATCGCCGCGTCGCTGACGGTGATGTTCAGGAAGCCCGGGCCCGAGACCTCGATCTCCTCGATCAGGTCACCGGTCGGGATGCCCTCGACCACGGTCGCCGCCAGCTCGCGCGGATTGGCCTTGGCCTTCTTCGCGAGCGCCAGGATGCCGTTGGCCTGGAAGTCGGCCCGGTCGCTTCGTCGCAGCAGCGGGTCGGCGCCACCGGCCTCCGGCAGCGCGGAGGCGAGGGCGTCGGCGACGCGCTGGTTGACGGACGAAGCGAGCGAAGGGACCGAGGCCATGAGCTGCCGTTCCTGTGAGGTTCTGTTCTTGGGTCTTCCGACAAGTGCCGAGTATCCCACGCGACGGGCACCCGGTTCCCGGGATATCCACCGCGAGATCCACCGCCCCGAGCAACCGCGGACCGGCCTGTTCCGTCTGGGAGAATGGCCGAAGCCAGCATTCGAGTAGAAGGACGTGTCGTGGCTCAGAGCGCGCAGAGCAGCACCGAGACCGACTGGGTCTCCCGTTTCGCGGACGAGGTCATCGCCGAGGCGGAGCGCCGAGCCCCGGGCAAAACCGTCGTCGTCGCGTCCGGACTCTCCCCCTCGGGCCCGGTCCACCTGGGCAACCTCCGCGAGGTCATGACCCCGCACCTGGTCGCCGACGAGATCCGCCGCCGCGGCCACGAGGTCCGCCACCTGATCTCCTGGGACGACTTCGACCGCTTCCGCAAGGTCCCCAAGGGCATCCCCGGCGTCACCGAGGAGTCGCACGCCCAGCACATCGGGCGCCCGCTGACCGCCGTCCCCGCCCCCGAGGGCTCCGCGTACCCGAACTGGGCCGAGCACTTCAAGGCCGCGATGGCCGAGTCGCTGGCCGAGCTCGGCGTCGAGTACGACCCGATCAGCCAGACCGAGCAGTACACCACCGGTGTCTACCGCGAGCAGATCCTGCACGCGATGAAGCACCGCGGCGACATCGACGCCGTCCTCGCCCAGTACCGCACCAAGGCCAAGCCGGGCGGCAAGAAGCCCCAGCAGAAGCCCGTCGACGAGGCCGAGCTGGAAGCCGCCGAGGGCTCCGGCGCGGCCGCCGAGGACGACGGCAGCGCCGGCGAGGCGGGCTACTTCCCGTACAAGCCGTACTGCGGCCGGTGCGGCAAGGACTTCACCAAGGTCACCTCGTACGACGACACGACCACCGAGATGACCTACGTCTGCACCGAGGACGAGTTCACCGAGACGGTCAAGCTCAGCGAGTTCAACCGCGGCAAGCTCGTCTGGAAGGTCGACTGGCCGATGCGCTGGGCCTTCGAGGGCGTCATCTTCGAGCCCTCCGGCGTCGACCACTCCTCGCCCGGCTCCTCCTTCCAGGTCGGCGGCCAGATCGTCCACATCTTCGGCGGCGAACAGCCGATCGGCCCGATGTACGCCTTCGTCGGCATCAGCGGCATGGCCAAGATGTCCTCCAGCAAGGGCGGCGTCTTCACCCCCGGCGACGCCCTGAAGATCATGGAGCCGCAGCTCCTGCGCTGGCTCTACGCCCGCCGCCGCCCGAACCAGTCCTTCAAGATCGCCTTCGACCAGGAGATCCAGCGGCTCTACGACGAGTGGGACAAGCTGGAGGGCAAGGTCGCCGACGGCACCGTGCTGCCCGCCGACGCCGCCGCCCACGCCCGCGCCGTCCGCGTCGCCTCCCACGAGCTGCCGCGCACCCCGCGCCCGCTCCCGTACCGCACCCTCGCCTCCGTCGTCGACATCACCGCCGGCCACGACGAGCAGACCCTGCGCATCCTGGCCGACCTCGACCCGTCGCAGCCGCTCACCTCCCTCGACGAGGTACGGCCGCGCCTGGACCGCGCCGAGAACTGGATCACCACCCAGGTCCCGGCCGACCAGCGCACCCTCGTACGCGAGGACGCCGACACCGAGCTGCTGTCCTCCCTCGACGACGAAGGCCGCGAGTCCCTGCGCCTCCTCCTCGAAGGCCTCGACTCGCACTGGTCGCTCGACGGACTGACCACCCTCGTCTACGGCGTCCCCAAGGTCATGGCCGGCCTGGAGCCCGACGCCAAGCCCACCCCCGAGCTCAAGGTCGCGCAGCGCACCTTCTTCGCCCTGCTCTACCGCCTCCTCGTGACCCGCGAGACCGGGCCGCGCCTGCCCACGCTGCTCCTCGCCGTGGGCGCCGACCGGGTGCGCAAGCTCCTGGCCGCCTGAGGCACCGCACCACCGGCACGGGCCCGCACACCCCCGGGGTGTGCGGGCCCTTCACGTCGCGCGCGGCTCTGATCCGCCGGACGACGGGCACTAGGCGATGTGCTCGTTCTCCAGCTCGCTGTGGTAGCGCTGCTTGAGCTGCGGGTAGATCTTGCGGATCAGCGAGGCACTGCGCGGATGCACCACCCCGTAGCGGTCCGCCAGCAGTATGTCGAGCTGCTCCGCGGTCAGGAGCTCGCCGCTCTCCGCCAGGTGGGTGCGGAACACCTCGTACGCCGCCTCGGCGAACTTCTCCGCGTCCCCGTCGGCCTCGGCCTCCACCGCCGGCGCCGCCTCCTGGCGGGGCTGCGGTACGGGCGCCTGCTGCGAGTGCTCCTCCTCCGGGCCCATCGGCGGCAGCACCGGGGTCGGCTCCAGGCCCTCCACGTACTGCGGGTTGTAGCCGCCCTCGTACGCGGCCTGCGGCGCCTTCGGCGCGGCGAACCAGGCGCTGTTGTGGGCCGCGGGCATGGCCGTCGGGTCCACGGCGAACGCCGGCGGGACGTGCCCCGCACCGGCCTGCATCTGCTGCATCGCCTGCAGCTGCTGCAACTGCAGCTCCTGCTGCGCCCGCAGCTCCTGCTGCATCCGCGGATCGTGCTGCGCCTGCTGCGCGGGCCCGGCCTGTTCCCCGGCCTGTTCCCCGGCCTGCGCCGCCACGGTGACCTGCTGCGGGGACGACGCCTCCCGCACCGGCCCGCCCGCCTCCAGCGCCGGGGCGGCCGCCGCGAGCGAGTCCTCCAACGGCGGCAGCACCGCCGGGTCGATGCCCGTCATCGCCAGCGCCTCCGGCGCCGTCTCCGACAGCGGCACACCGATCCGCGCCAGCTTCAACGGCATCAGCGCCTCCACCGGCGCCTTCCGCCGCCAGAACCGCCCGTACCGCGCCTGCAGCCGCGCCTGGTAGATCAACCGGTCCTGCTCCATCGTCACGGCCTGCTCGTAGGAGCGCAGCTCCCACAGCTTCATCCGCCGCCACAGCTTGAAGGTGGGGATCGGTGAAAGCAGCCAGCGCGTGATCCGCACGCCCTCCATGTGCCGGTCCGCGGTGATGTCCGCGATCCGGCCCACCGCGTGCCGGGCCGCCTCCACCGTCACCACGAACAGGATCGGGATCACCGCGTGCATGCCCACACCGAGCGGATCCGGCCACGACGCCGCACCGTTGAAGGCGATCGTCGCCGCGGTGAGCAGCCACGCCGTCTGCCGCAGCAGCGGGAACGGGATCCGCATCCAGGTCAGCAGCAGGTCCAGCGCCAGCAGCACGCAGATACCCGCGTCGATGCCGATGGGGAACACCAGGGAGAAGCTGCCGAAGCCCTTCTTCTCCGCGAGCTCGCGCACCGCGGCGTACGAGCCCGCGAAGCCGATGCCCGCGATAACGACGGCTCCGGCGACGACGACACCGATGAGTATTCGGTGCGTACGAGTCAGCTGCATCGCGGCCACCCGCGATCCCCTCCCCTTGTCGAGCACAAACCGAGCGCTGTGTCCTTACCGAGCCTTTACCGAGCTGCGGCAGGCACAGCGTACGGGTGACCGGATGTCAGCGCCCCAGGAGGCCCCGCCCGGCCCCCGCCGCCTACTGGGGCTGGGGCGACTGCGACTGCGGCTGCTGCTCCGGCTGCTGGGCCGGCTGCTTGTTCGCGGTCTCCACCGACGCGACGGCCTCCTTGGCGGCCGCGATCGCGTCCTGGAGCAGCTTCGCCTGGTCCGGGGCGCCCGCACCCTCGTAGGCCGCACCGTTGTAGTCGAGCGTGACCACCACGTTCTGCGTGCGCGCCACGATCGTCGTGTTGAAGAAGTCGACGTCCTTCTTCACCGTGTAGACGACCGAGGTGCCCTGGTCGCCGATGCCGCCGACCTCCTCCGCCTTGACGTTCTGCGCGCCCTCGGAGGTCTTCGCCGTCTCGACCTGCTTCTTGTACTGCTCCTCGGCCCGCTTGTTGGCGCTGCCGAGCGAGGCGTGCGAGTCGTTGCGGAAGTAGGAGAGGGACAGCCAGCGGTACTGCGATCCCTTCAGACCGTCCTCGTCCAGGCCGTTCCAGGAGCAGCTGGCACGGCTGGCCAGGTCGTTCGACTTCGTCGCCGTGCCGTTCTTGTCCTTCGCCTCCGGGACGAGGGTGCCTATCGTCGCCGTCTGGATCGCCTTGCAGGGATCCGGCAGGGTGGCGAAGGCGGCCTTCTCCAGCTCCGGCTTGGACTTCTCGCCGGGCTTCGAAGACGCGGACGAACCGGACTTCTTGTCGCCGTCCTTCCCGGCCGAGTCCTTGCCCGAGTCGGAGGAACACCCGGCCACGGTGAGGATCACCGGGACGGCTGCGCAGGCGAGAACGCGGGTGAGGCGCGAGGCTGATCGGTGCATGTTTCCTTCAGTGCGTTGGGGGTCTTCTTCGGACACGGGACCCGTGCAACCGTAGCCCGACCGGGTGCCCGCCTGCTGTGCGCGCCGTCACGCCGGGGTGCGGCACGCACCGCTCATTCGTTGAAGCGCTCGACGAGCGCCTGGGCCAACTGCCTTGTCCTGTCCTGGGTTTCGGCGCTCGGCGGGATCGTGCCGGGCGCCGCCGGCTGCACGCTGTACTCGACGGTGACGAGGACGTTCGAGGTACGGAACACAATCCGCACGGTCCGCGACTGCGCCGCCGTGGCCCCCGCGGGGCTCAGCTTGTCCTCCAGGAACGCCTCGGTGCCCAGGCCCTCCAGCACGCGCGAGCCGAGCTCGGGCTGCGGGGACGGGCTGGTGCCGGGAGCCGGGGTGCCGGTGGCCGGGGTGCCCGCGGAGGGCGCCCCGGAGGAGGGCGTGCCCGAGGAGGGCGCCCCGGCGGGGGGAGGGGTCGCGGCCGACTGCCCGGCGGGCGGCGGCGTGGAGGCCGTGGCGCCGGGAGCCCCCGGGCTCGGGGTGGTGGCGGGGCCGGGGAAGGGCAGGCGCGCGTCGGTGAGCCGGCGCACGTACACCTGCTTGGCCTTGTCGTCGTCGCTGGCCACGGCCCGGTCGTAGGAGACCACGCGCTCGAAGCCGACCGACAGCAGCCGCGTCTCCTCGGGCGTCTGCGAGGTCCAGCGGCAGCCGACGTGCCGGTCGCCGTCGTAGGAGGAGTCGGCGACGCCCGCGTAGAGCTGGTCGCGCTGCTCGGGGGTGAAGGACTCCGGCACCGGGAGCATCGCCTTGAGCTTCTTGCTGTCGAGACCGGCCTTGCAGGGCGCCGGCAGGCTGCGGTACTTGCCGGGCTGGGCGGGCGCGGCGGAGCTGCCGCCGGCCTTGGAGTCGCTGGGGCCCCCCTCGTCGCCGCCGTCGGTGCACCCGGTCAGGCCGACCGCACCGGCCGCGAGCGCGGTGAGCATCGCGATGCCGGGCAGGACTCGCCGTACCGCTGCCTTGCGCTGCACGTCCACTGGCTCCCTTCGACCCGCGGCCCTCCGCCGGTCCGGAAATTGCGTTGCCGCGACTTGGGCGCGGATGGACACAATGTCTATCGCACACGCTGGTGCTGGCGCCGGTCCCCTGTCGTATTTGGGATCAAGAGCGAGGCTTTTGCGCATTCTGACTTTTCTGATGTTTTCGGGGGATTGATTCCTTATGTCGTATGTAGAGGTACCGGGGGCGCAGGTCCCGATCCGGATGTGGACCGACCCGGCGTCGGTCGAGGACAGCGCGATGCGGCAGCTGCACAACACCGCCGCGCTTCCGTGGATCAAGGGGCTGGCCGTGATGCCGGACGTCCACTACGGCAAGGGGGCCACCGTCGGCTCGGTGATCGCGATGAAGGACGCGGTCTGCCCGGCGGCGGTGGGCGTGGACATCGGCTGCGGAATGTCGGCGGTGAAGACCTCCCTGACGGCGAACGACCTGCCGGGGGACCTGTCCGGACTCCGCTCGAAGATCGAGCGGGCGATCCCGGTGGGCGCGGGGATGCATCGGGAGGCGGTGGACCCGGAGCGGCTGTACGGGTTCTCGGTCGAGGGGTACGCGGACCTGTGGAAGCGGTTCGACTACATCACCGATGCGGTCAAGTTCCGTCAGGAACGTGCCACGAAGCAGATCGGAACGCTCGGATCCGGGAATCACTTCATCGAGTTCTGTCTCGATGAGTCAGGTTCGGTCTGGCTGATGCTGCACTCCGGCTCCCGGGGCATCGGCAACGAGCTCGCCGCGCACCACATCGACGTGGCCCGGGGCCTCGCGCACAACCAGAACCTGGTCGACCGGGACCTGGCGGTCTTCCTCGCGGCGACGCCCGAGATGGAGGCGTACCGCAACGACCTCTTCTGGGCCCAGGAGTACGCGAAGTACAACCGCGCGGCGATGATGAGCCTCTTCAAGGAGGTCGTCCGTAGGGAGTTCCGCAAGGCCAAGGTGTCCTTCGACCGCGAGATCAGCTGCCACCACAACTACGTGGCGGAGGAGCGGTACGACGGCATGGACCTGCTGGTCACGCGTAAGGGCGCGATCCGGGCCGGCAGCGGCGACTACGGGATCATCCCCGGCTCGATGGGGACGGGTTCGTACATCGTGAAGGGCCTCGGCAACGAGAAGTCCTTCAACTCGGCCTCGCACGGCGCGGGCCGGAAGATGAGCCGGACCGCCGCGAAGAAGCGCTTCTCGGCCCGGGACCTGGCGGAGCAGACCAAGGGCGTCGAGTGCCGCAAGGACTCGGGCGTCGTGGACGAGATCCCGGGTGCGTACAAGTCCATCGAGCAGGTCATCGACCAGCAGACCGACCTGGTGCAGGTCGTGGCCAAGCTCAAGCAGATCATCTGCGTCAAGGGCTGACCTGTCTCCGGGCGGGCAGCGAAAGGCCCGGAACCCTGAGGGTCCCGGGCCTTCGTGTGTCGCTCAGTGCTGGAGCCAGGGGCCGCGGCCGGTGCGAAGGCGTGTGAGGCGCTGCCTGCATGCGGACTCCGTGCGGCCCAAGGGGGCGGCCGCGGCGACGGGGTCGCCGAGCTCGAGGAGTCTGAGGTCCTCCGCCGTGGTCCAGCGCCGGCGGGGCGCCGCCCTGGGCATGTCCGCAGGCCGGACCCACGTGCTCAGGGACGCCGCCGAGAACATCTTGCGCTCCAGGGCCAGACAGCCGTCGTAGTACAGGTGTGAGGCCAGCTGGACGGCGGTTTCGTTGGTGTAGAGGATGTTGTAGACGCCGTCTCGGGCGTTGCGCTTGATGGTGCGTTCCGCTCCGGTGACCTTCCTGGCGAAGTCGCACAGGTAGGCCCCGATCGCGGTGCTCGCGGTGGTCAGGGAGACGAAGGGATGGCCCTTCCCGGTGTACCCGACCGATCCGTCCGCATCGATCAGGCCGCGTACATAGTCCCGGCGTGAGAATTCGGTGCGGGGCGGCGCGATGATTCTGGACTTGCGTCCGTAGGGAACGCCGAGCTCGTTGATGACGGTGCGGGCTTCGTGCGCGGAGACCGCCCAGACGGCAGTGCGTGACGAGGAGCTGAAGTTCGTACTCCGGGCGCGTTCGACGACGGAGCTGTTGTACGGAGTGAGGCGCCGGAACTCGTGCAGCAGGGCGACGTCCCGGACGTTGAGTTCCACGGTGAGGCGTCCGCGCTGTCGGCTCTGTTCCGAGAGGTGCCCGTCGGCCTGGAGGAAGCCGAACATGTAGGCGTAGCGGGGGGCCTGGAGGTCCATGAAGCGCGCGGGGGCGTTAGGGTCCTGGTCGGCCATGAGGAAGCTCTTTCTTCCTGGTGGGTGAGGCCCCCGGCCGGGACTGCCATTCCGTCCGGGGGCCGTTTCGCGTCGACGCTGAACCTAGGTGTGGGCCCTGCGTGTGCCGGGACGAACGGATGCCGTTCACTCGAACGCATGGCGGAATGCCGGGGTCCGGTGCTGAGCGTCGCCCGAGGGTGAACTTCCGTTTCTCGTGACCAACCTCAAGCAGGTCATCTGCGTCAAGGGCTGAGGCCCCACGCGGACGTCGGGGGACGCGAAGGGCCCGCACCGGTCACGGCGACCGGTGCGGGCCCTTCGCGCGCTTCAGTCGGTGGCGCCGTCGAGGAGGAGGTCGACGGACAGTTCGAGGGACACGCCGATGTCCTCCGGGATGCTGACGGAGGTGCCCCGCTTGTGCGAGGTGCGGAGCCTGTACGTGCCTCCGCGTGGGTCCCGGCAGACGACGACCTCGTCGTGGTGCCGATCGGCGATGACGTAGACGGGGACGCCGGCCGCGGCGTAGCTCTCCGCCTTGGTGCCGAGGTCGTCCGACCAGTTCGACGAGGTCACCTCGACGACCAGGCGGAACACGTCCGGCGCGTAGCAGTTGTTCCTTCCCTTCGCCCCCAGGAAGTCCGCTTCGACCAGGGAGAAGTCCGGGATGGCGTAGTCGTCCGGGCCGGTCGGCAGCCAGATGCCGATGCCCTGCAGGAAGTCGAGCCCGGCCTGCGCCGCCCCGGCCTCGTGGAAGGCCACGACCAGCCGGGTCAGCGTGCGTGCGTGGCGCCCGTCGGCCGGTGGTGTCACGGTGAGCCTCCCGTGGAGAATCTCCACTCGGTGCCTGGGAAGCTCCTTGGACAGTCGATGGGCGGCCGCCGCGATCGTGATCTCGTGCTGTATCACGGCCATAGCTTCCTCCCCTTCGTGACCCACGCTTTCGGAGCGTAGCCGGGCCCGTTGGCGATTCGCGCGGATTCACCCGTACGGACCGGATCCGCCGGGGTTCCCCTAGAGCTCGCGGTGGACCTTCGTGTTCGAGGCCTGGGCGCGGGGGCGGACCACCAGGAGGTCGATGTTGACGTGGCTGGGGCGGGTCACCGCCCAGGTGACGGTGTCGGCGACGTCGTCGGCGGACAGGGGCTGCGCGACGCCCGCGTAGACCTTCTCGGCCTTCTCGGCGTCGCCGCGGAAGCGGGTCTTCGCGAACTCCTCGGTCTTGACCATGCCGGGGGCGATCTCGATGACGCGCACGGGCTGGCCGACGATCTCCAGGCGGAGGGTCTCGGCGAGGACGCGGGCGCCGTTCTTGGCGGCGACGTAGCCTGCGCCGCCCTCGTAGGTGGCGTGGCCGGCCGTGGAGGAGAGGATCACGACGGTGCCGTCGCCGGAGGCGGTGAGGGCGGGCAGCAGGGCCTGGGTGACGTTGAGCGTGCCGATGACGTTGACCTCGTACATGGTTCGCCAGTCGGCGGCGTCGCCGGTCGCGACGGGCTCGGCGCCGATGGCCCCGCCCGCGTTGTTGACCAGGACGTCACAGCGGTCGAGGGAGGCGGCGAGGGCGTCCACGGCGGCGCGGTCGGTGACGTCGAGGGGGTGCGCGGCGGCGGAGTGGCCGGCCGCGGTGAGCTCGGCGGCGAGGGCCTCGATGCGGTCCTTGCGGCGGGCGGTGAGGACGACGTGGTAGCCGGCGGCGGCGAGCTGCCGGGCGGTGGCCGCGCCGATGCCGCTGCTCGCGCCGGTGACTACGGCGGTTCGGGTGGCGGCCGTGCTCATGTGCGGGCTCCTCGGTCGTTCGTACGGACGATTACCCGCCAGCATAGGCACGGCCGGCCGGGTCAGCGGCTGCGCGGGGCGTACATGATCAGGGCCATTCCGGCGAGGCAGACGAGGGCGCCGACGATGTCCCAGCGGTCGGGCCGGTAGCCGTCGGCGACGGCGCCCCAGGCCAGGGAGCCGGCCACGAAGACCCCGCCGTAGGCGGCGAGGACGCGGGCGAAGTCCCCCTGGGGCTGGAGGGTGGCGACGAAGCCGTAGAGGCCGAGGGCGATCACGCCGGCGCCGATCCAGGCCCAGCCCTTGTGTTCGCGCACGCCCTGCCAGACGAGCCAGGCGCCGCCGATCTCCAGGAGGGCGGCAAGGGCGAAGAGGGCGACGGAGCGGGCGATCGGCATGGCTCAAAGGTACGCAGTCCGGATGGGCGTGGGCGCGCCCTCGTTCGTGTGATGGTCCGACTGGCGGGGGCCGGCCGGGGCTAGCCTCCGCGCGAGAGCCGAGCAGGAGGTGGTGGCGGTGCGCCGTGGCGCCGTACGGAGTGTGGTGGTGGCCGGGTTGCTGGCGCTCGGCGCGGTGGCGCCGGGGTCGGTCCAGGCGGTGGGGTCCGGATGGGCCGGGCCGGAGGCCGATGTGGCGTACCACGGCCGGGTCGCCCTGGCCGGGACGCAGCTGAGGGTCTGGCTCGTCCCCGAGAACGACGGGCCGGCGGCGCTGCCGAACGCGACGCTGCGGGTGCGGCTCTCGGGGGACCTCGCGGACCGGCAGCGGCTCGCGGAGGGCTGCGCGCGGGCGGGGCTGCGCGAGGTGGTGTGCGAGACGGGGCCGCTGCCGCTGCACGGGCGGGGCCGGCACGTGGGGCTGGTGCTGGAGATGCGGGAGCGTGCCCCGGAGGTGCTGGTGCGCGTGGACACCTGGTGGAACGGGGGAGCCACGGACCGGAACCGGGCCAACAACGAGCACGTGGTGCTCGCCCTGGACACGGGCGACACCTACGCCTTCTAGGCCCGGGGAGTCGGGGGCCGGGGCCCTGAGGGCCGTCACCTGTCGGGTCCGCGGCCGGGCGGAGCGTCCGCCCGGCCGCGGACCTCGGGCGGCCGAAGCCCTCAGGCGGTGCCGAATTCGACGAGGGCCTCGTCGACGATCTGTTCCAGCCGGGCGTGGTGGGCGCCGCGCCAGTAGACGCGCTCGCAGGCGCCGCACTGCGCGAACACGTCGTAGGTGCGCTGCGTGCCGTGTTCGAGGCGGTCGCCGACGCTGTCCTTGTCGGCCTCGTGCAGCTGCCCGTTGCAGGCGGTGCAGCGGGTCCACGGGGCGAGGGCGGGCGCGAACCGGCCTAGTACGTCGCGCAGTTGCTCGTCGGGGTTGTCGCTGTAGACGTAGGCGCCGGCGAAGATCTCGCGGCGGCGGAGCAGGCCGCGGTCCCGGGAGAGCAGGACGCGCCGTTCGGCGGCGGAGCGGGTGGCGAGTGCGGGGTCGCCGATGTCCTCGTTCTCGTACGCGGCGTCGACGCCGAGCAGGCGCAGGCGGCGGGCGAGGGTGCCGAGGTGGACGTCGAGGAGGAAGCGCAGGGGTGCGCCCTCGATGCGCTGGGGCCGTGCGACGCCGAGGACTTCCACGTCCTGGCCGTCCTGGGGCACGTACGAGGTGGGGACCTCGTGGCCGTCGACGAGGAGTCGGCCGACCTCGGTGAGCGGGACTCCGGCGGACTCGACGACGTGGCCGAGGCTGGAGGCGCCGTCGGTGGGGGTCGGTACGCGGTCGGCGCGCCGGCTGGGCGGGGCGAAGAGGCGCAGTTCGGGGGCGAGGGTGAGCTGAATGCCGGGTCCGTTCACCCTGTCAGCATGCCATTGCCGGGGGGTGGTCGCGGCTGATTTTCAGGAGGCGGCCGCGGCCCGGTCGTAGGCCTCGCGATGGGTGCTGACCTCGTCGAAGTGGTTCTCGGCCCAGAGCTTCACGGAGGAGAGGAGGGCGGCGAGGCTGCTGCCGAGGTCGGTGAGGCGGTAGTCGACGCGGACGGGGACGGTGGGGGTGACGTGGCGGGTGACGAGTCCGTCGCGTTCGAGGGAGCGCAGGGTCTGGGTGAGCATCTTCTGGCTGACGCCGGGGATCTTGCGGCCGAGGTCGCTGTAGCGCAGGGAGCGGTCGTCGGCCTGGGCGAGGGCGCTGACGACGAGTCCGACCCACTTGTCGCTGATGCGGGCGAGGAGTTGGCCGGTGGGGCATTCCCTGAGGAAGGCGTCGTAGGCGGCGCGGGCTTCCTCGCGGCGGGCTGCGGCGGTGGTGGTGGCCATGGGTGCCCACTTCCGGGTCGGGTACGCACCTTGGGGTGCCTACTTACGGATGGAGAGTACCTCTCCCTAGGTTAGTGCTCATCGGGAACGGGTGAACGAGCGCCCGGCGGAACGGACTTGGGACGGGGAGAGCGATGGGCGAGCGGACGATGGCGGCGGCCGTGGTGACGGAGTTCGGCGGGCCGGAGCGGGTCGGGATCGCCGAGGTGGCGGTGCCGCGGCCGGCGGCCGGGCAGGTCAGGGTCCGGGTCGGGGCGGCCGGCCTCAACCCGGTGGACGGCGCGGTCCGGGCCGGGGTCTTCGGCGGGGCCGGGCAGCGGATCGGGCTGGGCTGGGACGTCGCCGGGGTGGTCGACGGGACCGGCCCGGGGGTGGCGGGCTGGAGTCCGGGCGACCGGGTGGTGGGCCTGCACCACGGGACGGTGAAGCCGCTGGGGACGCACGCCGAGTACGTGGTGCTCGACGCCGGCGCGGTGGCGGCCGCGCCGGCCGCCGTGGGCACCGTGGAGGCGGCGGCGCTGCCGCTGCCGGGTCTGACCGCGGCCCGGGCCCTGGACCAGCTGGGGCTGGCTCCCGGGTCCTCGGTGCTGATCACGGGCGCCGCGGGGATCGTCGGCGGTCTCGCGGTCCAGCTCGCGGCGCGGGCCGGGCTGGTGGTGACGGCCCTGGCGGGCCCGGGCGACGAGGAGCTCGTACGGTCGCTGGGCGCGGCCGTGTTCGTCCCGCGCGGCGGGGCGCCGGCTGCGCCGGTGGACGGGGTGCTGGACGCGGCGGTGCTGGGCGGGCAGGCCCTGGCGTTCGTCCGCGACGGCGGGGTCTACGTGGGCCTGATCCCGCACCACGCGCCGGCGGCGGAGCGCGGCATCCGGGTCGAGGAGCAGCAGGTCGCCGCGGACGGGGAGCTGCTGGGCCGGCTGGTGTCCCTGGTGGACGAGGGCGTGCTCACCCTGCGGGTCGCGGAGACCTTCCCGCTCGCCGAGGCGGCCGCGGCGCACGCCAGGCTGGGTGTGCCCGGGGTGCGGGGCCGGATCATCCTGACGGTGTGATCCCGGTGCGCGGTGTCACGCGGTGGCGCCAGTCGCAGGACGGGTGGGGGACGCCGGGCGGGTATTCGAAGTCGACGTCGCCCAGGTAGGTGAAGCCGGCGCGCCGGCAGACGGCGTTGGAGGCCGGGTGGTCGGTTCCGGGGAAGGCGTGGACGCTGTCGCGGGTGCCGTGGGCGCCGATGTGGGCGAGGAGTTCGGTGAGGGCGGCCGCGGCCAGGCCGCGGCCCCGGAACTCGGGCAGGACGGCCCAGCCGGTCTCGTAGACGGCCTCGCCCCGCCACTCGCGTTCCCAGAACCCGATCGAGCCGACGGGCACGGCCGGTGCGGGGGAGGGGCCGGCGGGGCGGGCGGGGGCGTCGGGGCCGGGGTGGCCGGACCCGTGGTCCGGGGTGAGCCATTCGATGCGGAACATCCGTCCTGCGGCGGGCTCCCGGGCGCCGAGGGCTTCGTAGCGGCGCTGTCGGTCGAGGAGTTTCGCGGGGGACTCGGGGCCGCCGAGGTGCTCGGTCATCGCCGGTTCGTTCGCGCGCTCCAGCAGCCAGAAGTCGCTCTCGGACCACGGCAGCAGGCGTACCCGTCCTTCCATGGGCCCACCCTACGGAAGGGGCGCGGGCGGGGTGGTCCGCCGTGGAAACGGGAGCCGGTCAGGGCCACACCAGACAGTAGGGCTGGTGGCCCGCCTCGTGGAGGCGGTGGCTGAAGTCCTGCCATTCGTGGAGGAGCTGGTAGACGTTGAAGGCGTCGCTGGGGCCGCCGCGGTCGGGGACCGTGGACCAGATGAAGGCGGCGGCGCCGACCGATTCCTCGCCGATGCCGCGCAGCGGGTCGACCACGGTCGTGGGCAGCTTGACCACCGCGTAGTCGGGGTGGAGGACGACCAGCTCCAGCGGGGGCACCTTGTGGAGGGGTATGCCTTCGATGCCGGTGAGGACCATGGCGGCCATCGTCTCCGGCTTGATCTTGGTGAAGAGGCCGCCCATGCCGAGCTCGTCGCCGCCGAGCTCCTCGGGCCGCATGGTCACCGGGACCCGCGCCGCGGTGGCGCCGTCCGGGGCTCCGAAGTACTTGTACGTCACTCCCATGCCGCGGCCCCGGGGCAGGTCCTCCGGTGGCGTCGTGGGCTCGGGGACGGCGTCGGCCGCCTCCGTGGCGCGGCGGCGGTGCTTGCCCCTGCGGCGGGCCTCGCGGGCGCGCTGCGGATCGAGGCCGTCCTTACCCTCGCCCGGTCCACCACCGCGTTGCATATCTCCACCCGACTGGTCTTGCTGGCCCCGGCCCCGCGGACCCCGCCACGCAGCCTGATCATCATGGCAGTGACCTCCCCCGCGGCGACGCGGTGAAACGCCCGCCCGCAAGTCTGTCGCGGCCTCTGAGACCATGGCTGGTGTGAGCTACCCGTACCCGTATGAAGCCCCAGTTTCGCAGACGCTCTTCGAGCGCGCCTCCCTCGTGACCCCCGGCGGCGTGAACTCTCCTGTGCGCGCCTTCCGCGCCGTGGGCGGTACGCCCCGGTTCATGGTGTCCGGCACCGGTCCGTACCTCACCGATGCCGACGGCCGGGAGTACGTGGACCTCGTGTGCTCGTGGGGACCGATGATCCTCGGCCATTCCCACCCCGAGGTGATCGAGGCGGTCCAGGCGGCGGTCGCCCGCGGCACGTCCTTCGGTACGCCCGGTGAGGGCGAGGTGGCGCTCGCCGAGGAGATCGTGGCGCGCATCGAGCCCGTGGAGCAGGTGCGGCTCGTGTCCTCCGGGACGGAGGCGACCATGTCGGCGATCCGGCTGGCGCGCGGCTTCACCGGTCGCGCCAAGGTCGTGAAGTTCGCCGGCTGCTACCACGGTCACGTGGACGCGCTGCTGGCCGCTGCCGGTTCCGGACTGGCCACCTTCGCCCTGCCGGACACCCCGGGCGTGACGGGGGCGCAGGCCGGCGACACGATCGTGTTGCCGTACAACGACCTGGAAGCGGTGCGGGCGGCCTTCGCCGCGCACCCGGGCGAGATCGCGTGCGTGATCACGGAGGCGGCGCCCGGCAACATGGGCGTGGTCACTCCGGCGGAGGGCTTCAACCAGGGGCTCGCGGACCTGTGCCGGGAGAACGGCGCGCTGTACGTCTCGGACGAGGTGATGACCGGTTTCCGCACCTCGCGGGCGGGCTGGTACGGGGTCGACGGTGTGAAGCCCGACCTGATGACCTTCGGCAAGGTCATGGGCGGCGGCTTCCCGGCGGCGGCCTTCGGCGGCCGTGCCGACGTGATGGGCCACCTGGCTCCGGCCGGTCCGGTCTACCAGGCGGGCACGCTGTCCGGGAACCCGATCGCGACCGCGGCGGGCCTGGCGCAGCTGCGTCTGCTGGACGCGGCGGCGTACGAGAAGGTCGACGCGGTGTCGGCGGAGATCCAGGGTCTGGTCACCGCGGCGCTCGCGAAGGAGGGCGTGGCGCACCGGCTGCAGACCGCGTCCAACATGTTCTCCGTCTTCTTCACCGCGGACGCGGTGCGGAACTACGACGACGCGAAGCGGCAGGAGAGCTTCCGCTTCAATGCGTTCTTCCACTCGATGCTGGCGCAGGGCGTCTACCTGCCGCCGTCGGCCTTCGAGTCCTGGTTCGTTTCCACCGCCCACGACGAGAAGGCGATCGAGCGTGTCGCGGCGGCGCTGCCGGCCGCCGCCCGGGCCGCCGCGGAGGCCACCGCATGAGCAACGACGTCCGTGGCACGGCGTCCGACCTGACCGTCGTGCACCTGGTGCGCCACGGCGAGGTGCACAACCCGGACGGGGTCCTGTACGGGCGCCGCCAGGGCTACCACCTCTCGGAGCTGGGCCGGCAGATGGCGGACCGGGTCGCCGAGCACCTGAAGAGCCGGGACATCGCCTACGTGGTGTCCTCGCCCCTGGAGCGGGCGCAGGAGACGGCGGAGCCGATCGCGAAGGTCCACGGCCTGGACCTGGCGACGGACTCGCGCCTGCTGGAGGCGGAGAACGTCTTCGAGGGCAAGACCTTCGGTGTGGGGGACGGCGCGCTGCGCAAGCCGGGCAACTGGAAGCACCTGACGAACCCGTTCAAGCCGTCGTGGGGCGAGCCCTACGTGGAGCAGGTGGTCCGGATGATGAGCGCGCTGGAGGCGGCGCGCGACGCGGCCCGGGGCCGGGAGGCGGTCGCGGTCAGCCACCAGCTGCCGATCTGGATCGTGCGGAGTTTCGCGGAGAAGCGCCGGCTGTGGCACGACCCGCGCCGCCGCCAGTGCACGCTCGCCTCGGTGACGTCCTTCACGTTCCAGGGGGACGCCCTGGTGTCGGTGGGGTACGGCGAGCCGGCCCGGGATCTGGTCCCGGCCCATCTGCTGGCCGGTGCCAAGCCGGTGAAGGGGAAGTCGAAGGCGTTCGGCGCCTGAGGCCTTCGAGGGTCTGTTACGAAGCGTTACAGATCATCCCAACTGAAGACGAGATGCGCGGGAATCAGCCTTCCAGCACACGCGTCCGGCCGCATCCTCCGCCGAAGCGGACCTCGTGCCGGGGTGCGGTGGTGACGCCGGGAGGGTGATGTGCGCGACATCAGGGGAGTGGGCCGGAGGGGCCTGTTGGGGCTGGGGCTCGGGGCCGCGGCCGGGGCGGGGCTGGCGGGCTGCGGCCTGGTCGGCGGCTCGGGGGCGCCGGGCGCGATGAGGAATCCGAAGCCGGGTGCGACCCCGCAGGCCCGGCCGATCGGTGACGGGTCCACCGCGGACACCGGGCCGCAGCCGCACCAGCCGCCCGCGCCCGTGCCGCTCCAGCCGGGCGAGACGCCGCCGCAGTTCGTGGTCTTCAGCTGGGACGGCGCGGGGGAGGTCGGGAACGGCCTCTTCCCGCGTTTCCTCCGGCTCGCCCGGGACCACGGCGCGGCCATGACCTTCTTCCTCTCCGGCATCTACCTGCTGCCCGAGGCGAAGAAGAGCCTGTACCGGCCGCCGAACAACCCGGTCGGCGCCTCGGACATCGGCTACCTCAAGGACGAGAACGTCCGCGCCACCCTCGTCCACCTGCGTGAGGCCTGGCTCGACGGCCATGAGATAGGCACCCACTTCAACGGCCATTTCTGCGGGGGCGCCGGCTCCGTGGGCCGCTGGAGCCCGGCCGACTGGCAGAGCGAGGCGGACCAGGCCGTGTCCTTCGTCACCGGCTGGCGGACGAACACCGGCTTCACCGATCTCCCGCCGCTGCCCTTCGACTACCGCAAGGAGCTGACCGGCTCCCGCACCCCGTGCCTGCTCGGCCGGGACCGTCTGTTGCCGACCGCGCGGAAGCTGGGCTGGCGCTACGACGCCGGCTCGCCCGGCGGCCGGCAGGTCTGGCCGGAGCGCACCGAGGGGCTCTGGGACCTGCCGTTGCAGTCCCTGCCCTTTCCCGGGCACTCCTTCGAGGTGCTCTCGATGGACTACAACATCCTCGCGAACCAGTCGAAGAACACCACGAAGGGCGTGCCCGCCCACTACCCGGCCTGGCGCACCCAGGCCACGGAGACCTACCTGGGGGGCTTCCGGCGGGCGTACGAGACGAACCGGGCGCCGCTGTTCATCGGCAACCACTTCGAGGAGTGGAACGGCGGCATCTACATGGACGCCGCCGAGGAGGCCCTGAAGAGCATGTCGGACAAAAAGGATGTACGGCTCGTATCCTTCCGGCAGTTCGCCGACTGGCTGGACGTCCAGGACCCGGCGGTGCTCGCCCGGCTCCGCCGACTGGGCCCCGGAGAGGCACCCGTTGGCGGCTGGATGTCGTACCTCACCGCGGCCTGACGGAGCTGCCCATCCCCTGACCAGGGCATTGACAGGTGGGCGGGGGGCGCGGTAGATCGCGGAACCGGTCATGCGAAACTTTTCACATGAGCCTTAGCCGCGCCCCCCGACGCCGCTCGACCGGCGGACGTGCCCTCCTGCTGACCGCGGTGACCGTCACCGGCGCCCTCGTCCTCACGGCGTGCGGCGGTGCGGACAGCGGCAAGCCGACCGGCACCGGCGGCAACTACGTGACGGGCGCGAGCGGCGTCTCGACCTCCGCCAAGGGCGAGCGCACCGAGGCCCCCAAGCTCGACGGCGAGACGGTCGACGGCAAGACCCTCGACACCACGGCCCTCAAGGGCAAGGTCGTCGTCCTCAACGTGTGGGGCTCCTGGTGTCCCCCGTGCCGAGCCGAGGCCCCCTCCTTCGCGAAGGTCTCCAAGGAGTTCGCCGACGCCGGCAAGGACGTCGTCTTCGTCGGGATCAACGTCCGCGACAACAGCAAGCAGAACGCCGCCTCCTTCGAGGAGACCTTCGGGATCACCTACCCGAGCCTCTACGACCCGGACGGCAAGCTCCTGCTCCGCTTCCCCAAGGGCAGCCTCAACCCGAACGCCATCCCCTCCACGCTCGTCCTGGACAAGGAGGGCAGGATCGCCGCGCGCACCCTGGCCCCCCTCGGCGAGGAGCAGCTGCGCTCGATGATCGACCCCGTCCTCGCGGAGCAGTGACCTCGTGGTCGAGTACGTCCTGGCCGCCGAGGCCACCGGTGTGAACCAGACGGTCCTGAACGGGGCGCTGCTGCTGGCGCTGCCGATCGCGCTCCTCGCGGGACTGGTCTCCTTCTTCTCGCCCTGCGTCCTGCCGCTGGTCCCCGGCTACCTCTCCTACGTGACCGGCGTCAGCGGCGCCGACCTCGCCGAGGCCCGCCGCGGGCGGATGCTGGCCGGGGCCGGGCTGTTCGTGGCCGGGTTCACCGCGGTCTTCGTCTCCACCGGCGCCCTCTTCGGCTACTTCGGCTCCGAGCTCCAGGAGAACAAGGCGATCATCTCCCGGGTGCTGGGCGCCCTGGTGATCGTCCTCGGCCTGTTCTTTATGGGGGCGATCCCGGGCCTGACGATGCGGGAGTTCCGCTTCCACAAGAAGCCGACGGCGGGCCTGCTGGGTGCGCCCCTGCTCGGGGTGCTCTTCGGTGTGGGCTGGACCCCCTGCATGGGCCCGACCCTCGCGGCCGTGAACACCCTCTCCATCGATCAGGCGAGCGCCGGCCGCGGCGCGCTGCTCACGGTCGTCTACTGCCTGGGTCTCGGCGTGCCCTTCATCCTCGCCGCGATCGCCTTCCGCAAGGCGCTCGGTGCATTCGGCTGGGTGAAGCAGCACTATGCATGGGTGATGCGGATCGGCGGAGGCATGCTGATCCTCACGGGCCTGCTGCTCGTCACAGGTTTGTGGGACAGCATCGTCACCGACATGCAGAGCTGGACCCAAAGCTTCACGGTGGGGATCTGAGGAACTGACGGAATGAGTACGACAGACAAGGCGTCCACCGGGACGCCGCACGAGCCCGTCGAGCAGGCCGGGCCCCCCGCGTCCGGCGAGTCGGCGCTCGGCGACGCCGGAGCCCAGCTCTCCACCGCCCCCGTCGAGGACAGCGGTCCCGTCGGCATCGGCGTGACCGGCTGGGCCCGCTGGTTCTGGCGGCAGCTCACCTCCATGCGGGTGGCGCTGATCCTGCTGTTCCTGCTGTCCCTGGGCGCCATCCCCGGTTCCCTCGTCCCGCAGACCAACGTGGACGCGCTGAAGGTCGCCCAGTGGAAGAAGGACAACCCCTCCTTCGTCGGCGCCGCCGAGGCGCTCCAGCTCTTCGACGTCTACAGCTCGGTGTGGTTCTCCGCGATCTACCTGCTGCTGTTCGTCTCGCTGATCGGCTGCATCGTCCCGCGCGCCTGGCAGTTCGTCGGCCAGCTCCGCGGCCGCCCGCCGGCCGCCCCCCGGCGGCTCGACCGGCTCCCCGCCCACACCACCTGGCGCACCGCGAAGACCCCCGACGAGGTCCTCTCGTACGCGAACGCGCTGCTCTCCTCGAAGCGCTTCCGCACCGAGCCGGGTACCGGCCACGTCGCCGCGGAGAAGGGCTACCTCCGCGAGGCGGGGAACCTGCTCTTCCACGTCGCGCTGATCGTGATGCTGGTGGCCTTCGCCTGGGGGCAGTACTTCAAGTCCGAGGGCGGCAAGCTGGTCCTGCGCGGCAGCGGCTTCTCGAACACGCTCACCCAGTACGACGACTTCAAGCCCGGCACGCTCTTCCACCCGGACGACCTGCCGCCCTTCAGCTTCACGCTGGACCGCTTCGACGCCACCTACGAGATGGGCGGCCCGCAGCGGGGCACCCCGCGCGACTTCAAGGCGTACGTCACCCTCACCGAGGGCGCCCACGGCACGCCGGAGAAGCGTGAGATCCAGGTCAACGAGCCCCTGGAGATCGAGGGGTCCAAGGTCTACCTGCTCGGGCACGGCTACGCGCCGGTCATCTCGGTGACCGACCCCACCGGGAAGGTGATCTACAAGGACGCCGTCCCGGTCCTCCCGCAGGACGGCAACCTCACCTCCACCGGAGCCATCAAGGTCACCGACGGCTACAAGGACAAGGACGGCAAGCAGGAGCAGCTCGGCTTCAACGCCGTCTTCGTGCCGACCTTCGCCGGCGAGGGCAAGGGGACGATGTTCTCGCAGTTCCCCGCCCTGCTGAACCCGCAGCTCATGCTCAACGCCTGGCACGGCAGCCTCGGCGTGGACTCGGGCCTGCCGCAGAACGTCTACCGGCTCGACACCTCCAAGATGGAGATGTTCAAGGACGAGTCGGGCCAGCAGTTCAAGCAGAAGATGGCGCCGGGCGACACGATGACCCTGCCCAACGGCGCGGGCACCGTGAAGTTCGAGGGCATCGAACGGTGGGCCACCTTCTCCGTCACCCAGCAGCCCGGCAGCGGCCTCGCCCTCGCGGGTGCGATCGCCGCCATCGCGGGCCTGGCCGGATCGCTGTTCATCCAGCGCCGCCGGATCTGGGTGCGCGCGGTGGAGGGCAAGGACGGCGTGACCGTCGTGGAGATGGCGGGCCTCGGGCGCAGCGAGTCCGCCCGGCTCCCCCAGGAACTGGCGGACCTCGCCGCCACGCTGCACCAACAGGCGCCGACCGCGACGCCCGCCGAACCCGTCGAAGAAACCCCTGAAGGAGAGCGCGGATGACGCCGCTCGCAGCCGCAGCCAACGAGAACCTGGCCGAGATCAGCAACTATCTGATCTATTCGTCGATGGCGGTCTACACGCTCGCCTTCTTCGCGCACATCGCCGAGTGGACCTTCGGCAGCCGCAGCAAGGTGGGCCGCACGGCCGCCGCGCTGACGGGCGGCGCGCAGGCCGCGGCCCCGGCCGTGCAGGTCCGCGGGAAGGGCGGGGCCACCGCCGTACTGGACCGGCCCAAGGTCACCACCCGCTCCGGGGCCGGCACCCGTGACGTGCCCGACGGCCCCGGTGCGGCCGGCGGCACCGTGCAGGGCGACCTGTACGGGCGGATCGCGGTCTCGCTGACGGCGCTCGCCTTCCTCGTCGAGGCGGCGGGCGTGGTCACCCGCGCGATGTCGGTGGAGCGCGCCCCCTGGGGCAACATGTACGAGTTCTCGATCACCTTCTCCACGGTGGCCGTCGGCGCGTACCTGGTCCTCCTGGCCCTGAAGAAGAACGTCCGCTGGCTCGGCCTGATCCTGGTCACGACCGTCCTGCTGGACCTCGGCATCGCGGTCACCTGGCTCTACACCGAGAGCGACCAGCTCGTCCCGGCGCTGCACTCGTACTGGCTGTGGATCCACGTCTCCACGGCGATCTTCTGCGGTGCGGTCTTCTACCTCGGCGCGGCCGGCACGGTCCTCTACCTCTTCCGCGACTCCTACGAGGCCAAGATCGCGGGCGGCGGCACGCCGGGCCGGTTCGCCTCGTCCGTCCTGGAGCGGCTGCCCTCGGCGGGCTCCCTCGACAAGTTCGCCTACCGCATCAACGCGGCCGTCTTCCCCCTGTGGACGTTCACGATCATCGCGGGCGCGATCTGGGCGGGCGACGCCTGGGGCCGCTACTGGGGCTGGGACCCCAAGGAGGTCTGGTCCTTCGTGACCTGGGTGGCGTACGCCTGCTACCTGCACGCCCGGGCCACCGCCGGCTGGAAGGGCCGCAAGGCCGCCTACCTGGCGCTGTTCGCGTTCGCCTGCTGGATCTGGAACTACTACGGCGTCAACATCCTGCTCAGCGGCAAGCACTCCTACGCGGGCGTCTGACCGGACGCCGCGGGCCGGTGCCGGCGCGTCCCCGGGGGACGCGCCGGCTCACCACACCGGGCGCAGCGGTGGCAGCCCGTCCTCGCCGTGGAGGGTGCGCACGACGGAGCCCAGCTCCCGGCGCAGGGCGGCGAGGTCGGTACCGTGGCCGAGTTCCGCCTCCAGCTCGTGCAGGATCCGGCCGGCGACGGCGAGGTGTTCGCGGGCGGCGGCGGTCAGGACGACGAGTTTGCGGCGGCCGCGAACCCGTCGTGCACGTGATCGACCCCGCCCCCGAGAACATCACCGCCACCCCCAACGCGACCATGACCGGCCTCGCCGCCCCCAGTCGCGGCAGCGCCGAACTGAGCACCTGGGACGTCGCGATGTCCGCCGGCGCCACCGGCCCCGAGCACTCCGCCGACCGCGAACAGGTCTGGCTGCTCCTCGCCGGATCCCTGGAGGTCACCTCCGGCGGCCGCACCGAACGGGTCGCCGCGGGCCGGACCCTCGTCCTGCCCGCCGGCGCGCTCCGCCGGATCGCCGCCCCCGAGGACTTCCGGGCGTACGTGGCCATGCGCGCGGACGGCGTGGTGTCCGTGCCGGGGGAGGAGCACCCCCGGGAACTGCCGTGGACCCGCTAGGGGCGTCGTCCGGTCAGTCCTTGTCCGGGTCGGCGTCCTTGTCCTTGTCCTTCTTCTCCTGCTCGTCGCGCAGGGACTTCAGGAACTCCGGATTGTCGTCGGGCGCCACCCACTGCGCCCGGCGGCCCCGGCGGCCGGGGCCCGCAGCGCCGCCGCCCACGACCGACCGCTTCTTGCCCGCGAACAGCCACACCACCGGGCCCACGACGGAGAACAGCAGGATGATCAGCACCCACACCGTCTTCGGCAGGTGCTTGACCTCCTCCTCGGGCGTGTTCAGGCAGTCGATGAAGGCGTAGATGGTCAGCGCGATGATCAGCAGGAACGGCAGATAGCGCAGCACGGTGTGGGACCGACTCCCGGGCAGTGACGGCGGGCCCGCGGGGGCCCCGGTGACGCCTCCAGGGTAGTTGGTGACGGATACTGACCCCTATGGCTTACGACGATCTCCGCTCGCTGCTCCGGGCTCTGGAGCGGGAGGGCGACCTCAAGCGCATCAAGGCCGAAGTCGACCCGTACCTGGAGGTCGGGGAGATCGTCGACCGAGTGAACAAAGCCGGGGGACCGGCCCTGCTCTTCGAGAACGTCAAGGGCTCGGCGATGCCGCTGGCCATGAACGTCTTCGGCACCGACCGCCGCCTCCTCAAGGCCCTCGGCCTGAAGTCCTACGCCGAGATCAGCGAGAAGATCGGCGGTCTGCTCAAGCCGGAACTCCCGCAGGGCTTCATCGGCGTCCGCGAGGCCTTCGGCAAGCTCGGCTCGATGGTCCACGTCCCGCCGAAGAAGGTGAAGGGCGACTCCGCGCCCGTCCAGGAGGTCGTCCTCACCGGTGACGACGTCGACCTGGACCTGCTGCCGGCCCTCTTCACCTGGCCGAAGGACGGCGGCTCCTTCTTCAACCTCGGGCTGACCCACACCAAGCACCCCGAGACCGGCGTGCGCAACCTCGGCCTCTACCGCCTCCAGCGCCACGACAAGCGCACCATCGGCATGCACTGGCAGATCCACAAGGACAGCCGCAACCACTACGCCGTCGCCGCCGCCAAGGGCGAGCGGCTGCCGGTCGCGATCGCCTTCGGCTGCCCGCCCGCCGTCACCTACGCGTCGACCGCGCCGCTGCCCGGCGACATCGACGAGTACCTCTTCGCCGGCTTCGTCGCGGGCAAGCGGATCGAGATGGTCGACTGCAAGACCGTCCCGCTCCAGGTCCCCGCCAACGCCGAGGTCGTGATCGAGGGCTGGCTGGAGCCCGGCGAGATGCTCCCCGAGGGCCCCTTCGGCGACCACACCGGCTTCTACACCCCGCAGGAGCCCTTCCCGGCCCTGAAGATCGACTGCATCACGATGCGCAGGCGTCCGCTGCTCCAGTCGATCGTGGTGGGCCGTCCGCCGACCGAGGACGGCCCGCTGGGCCGCGCCACCGAGCGCTTCTTCCTGCCGCTGCTGAAGATCATCGTGCCGGACATCGTGGACTACCACCTGCCGGAGTCCGGCGGCTTCCACAACTGCGCCATCGTCTCGATCGACAAGAAGTACCCCAAGCACGCGCAGAAGGTCATGCACGCCATCTGGGGCGCGCACATGATGTCGCTGACCAAGCTGATCATCGTGGTGGACAAGGACTGCGACGTCCACGACCTGCACGAGGTCTCCTGGCGGGCGCTCGGCAACACCGACTACTCCCGCGACCTCACCGTGGTCGAGGGCCCCGTCGACCACCTCGACCACGCCTCTTACCAGCAGTTCTGGGGAGGCAAGGCCGGCATCGACGCCACGAAGAAGCTGCCGGAGGAGGGTTACACGCGCGACGGCGGCTGGCCCGACATGGTGGAGTCCGACCCCGCGACGGCGGCCCTCGTGGACCGCCGCTGGAAGGAGTACGGACTGTGAGCCCCATCGCCGTGGGCGGCCCCGCCCTGTTCATCGGTACCGACACCCCCTGCGTGGCGCTGGTGCGCCCCTCGATCGACCCGGCGCAGCCCGAGGTGCGCGAGGCCGCCGAGCGCGCCGGCGTGACCCCGGAGGAGTTCGCCGGCCCGTCCGACCTGTGGCAGCTGATCGCCGACCGCACGGACGGCGAGGGCCGGGAGATCGCCCTCGACGACCTGACCGACGCCGCCGCCGCGGACTTCGCGGAGCGGCTCGCGGCCGCGCTCGCCGACCCCGACGCCGAGTCCACCGTGCTGCTCACCGTCGGCGCGCACGACGTCCTGCGCCTCGACAGCCGGCCGGCGGGCGAGGGCTTCGCCTTCCTGGCCACGGTGGTCCCGCCGCCCGCCGAGGGCACGCTCCCGCTGGAGGTCGAGATCGGACCGTCGTCCGCGAGCGACCTGCGCGTCGAACTCGAACAGTTCCGGAGGTCCCTCGGATGACATCGGCCGCCGAGGGAGTCCTCGGGCCCGGACCGGCTCCGCAGGTCGGCGGGAAGGTGAAGGCCTTCCTGCGGCTCGTGATGATCGAGCACTCGGTCTTCGCGCTGCCCTTCGCCTACATCGCCGCGCTCACCGCCATGTTCCGTCTCGACGGGACCGTGCACTGGGGCACGCTGCTGCTCGTCACGCTGTGCATGGTGGGGCTGCGGACCTTCGCGATGGCCGCGAACCGGATCATCGACCGCGAGATCGACGCGCGCAATCCGCGCACCGCCGGGCGCGAACTGGTCACCGGAGCCGTCTCGGTGCGGTCCGCCTGGACCGGCGCCGGCATCGCGCTCGTCGTCTTCCTCGGCTCGGCCGCCCTGCTCAACCCGCTCTGCCTGGCCCTCGCCCCCGTCGCGGTGATCCCGATGGTGGTCTACCCGTACGGCAAGCGGTTCACGAACTACCCGCACGCCATCCTCGGACTGGCCCAGGCGATCGGCCCGGTCGGCGCCTGGCTGGCCGTCACCGGCACCTGGTCCTGGGACGCGGTGATCCTCGGCCTCGCGGTCGGCGTGTGGATCGGCGGCTTCGACCTGATCTTCGCCTGCCAGGACGTCGCGGCCGACCGCGCGGAGGGCGTGAAGTCCGTCCCGGCCCGCTTCGGGGTCCCCGCCGCGCTGTGGGGGGCGCGCGGTGCGCACGTCGTGACCACCGCGCTGCTGGTCTGGTACGCCCTCGCCACGGACGCGGGCGCGCCGTTCTGGGTCGGTCTGGCGGTCGTCGCCGGTGCCTTCCTCTACGAGCACACCATCGTCACGCCGCACGACCTGTCCCGCCTGAACCGTGCCTTCTTCACCGTCAACGGCTTCATCGGCATCGCGCTGTTCGTGTGCGCGCTGACGGACCTGCTGCTGCGGGGCCTGTCCCTCTGAGTCCGTCGCGGGTCCTGCCGCCGCGGGCGTCCGCGCCGGTCAGGCCGGCAGGGCCTGCTGCGGCCCGGCGGCCGGGCGGGGCAGGCGCAGGGCGGTCACGACGCCCGCGACCAGTCCGATGAGGTGGGCGTACCAGCCGACCCCGGAGTCCGTGGGCAGCACGCCGAAGAAGATGGTGGAGCCCCAGACCGCGGCGACCGCGACACCGGTCAGCGCGTTCAGCGGCTTGCGTTCGACGAAGCCGCGGACCACCACGTAGCCGAAGAGGCCGAAGACGAGTCCGGAGGCACCGTCGCCGAGGGTGCCGGACGGGGCGACCAGCCAGGCGCCGGCGCCGACGGCCAGGGTGATCAGGGTGCTGACGGCCAGGAGCCGGCGGATGCCGCTGAGCGCGGCGATGAAGCCGAACACCAGCAGGGGCCAGGTGTTGGAGGCCACGTGGCCGAAGCCGAAGTGCAGGAACGGGTGGGCCACCACGCCGATCAGGTGGTCCGGGTCGCGGGGCGTGATGCCGTACCCGTCCAGTGCGTTACCGGTCAGCTGGTCCACCAGTTCGAGCAGCCACAGCAGGGCCACCCAGCCCACCATCAGCTGGGCTGCGGCCTTGGCCCGGTCGGTCCGTGTCCAGCGCTGCTCCGCCGTCGTGCTCATCTTCGCTCCCCCTGAAGCACCTTGAAGCGCCCCTCCCCGGAACGTCCGGACACCTTACCGAGTGCCCGCCCGGGGTGGCCGGATAGTCTCGGAGGTATGACAGAGCGCAAGCGCACCCCGTGGGTGGTCGGGGTTTCCGGGGCGTCCGGGACGCCGTACGCGGCGGCGGTGGTCCGCGGGCTGATCGCGGCGGGGGAGAGCGTCGACCTGGTGGTCAGCCGGGCCTCGCGGCTCACCCTCCTGGACGAGACCGGGATCGCCTTCCGGGACGCGCACTGGCGCGAGGACCTCGCGGAGTGGCTGGCGCGCGGCGCCGACGGCAAGCCGGGGACCTTCGAGGCGCCGACGGCCGAGGCCGACCTGCGGTACTGGGGTGCCGGGGACCTGGCCGCCGGCCCGAGTTCGGGCTCGTACCCGGTGAAGGGGATGCTGATCGTCCCGGCGTCCACGGCGTGCGTGGCGGGGGTGGCGCTCGGACTGTCGAAGGACCTGCTCCAGCGCGTGGCGAGCGTGACGCTCAAGGAGCGCCGCCGGCTGGTGGTCGCGGTGCGGGAGACCCCGCTGAACGGACAGACGCTGAAGCATCTGGTGGCGCTGGACGAGGCGGGCGCGGTCGTGCTGCCCGCCTCTCCGGCGTTCTACGCGGGCGCGACGCACATCCAGGACCTCGTGGACTTCGTCGCGGGGCGGGTGCTGGACGCGGCAGGGGTGCCGCACCGGCTGTACCGCCGCTGGGAGGGGGAGCTGGGAGGCTCCCGCGCTCCCCGGGGGGAGAACCGCGGTGGCTAGGCCTTCTTGCGGCCCAGCGGCTTGCGGGCCCGGTCGACGCGGACGGCCGCGGCGGGCTGGTGGGCTCGGGATCGGTTGGCCAGCTCCTGGAGCTGTCGCATGTGTGCGTGCGCCATCTCGATCGTGAACACGGTGTATCACTCCTGAAGATCGTCAGTGATCTGATGAAAGAAATCGCAGGGTGTTGACCCCTGTGTGCCTTAGATTCTATACCTAGACTTGCAGGATCGCCGAATAATGGAAGGCTCCACGTAATGGACACGGTGGACAGGCAGCTCATCCAGGCACTCCGCGAAAACGGTCGCGCCTCGTACGCGGAGCTGGGCCGTCTCGTGGGCCTCTCCGGCCCCAGCGTCACCGACCGCATCAACCGGCTGGAGACGGCCGGCGTCATCACCGGCTACCGCGCGACGGTCGACTCCGCCTCGCTCGGCCTCGGCGTGACCGCGCTGATCGGCATCTCCCTCTCCGACGCCGCCGACCACGAGGACGTGGCACGACGGCTGCGCGACCTCGCGGAGATCGAGGACTGCTGGTTCATCGCGGGCGACGACTCCTACATGCTCAAGGTGCGTGCCAGCGACGTCGACGGCCTGGAGAGGATCATCCGCAAGCTCTCCGGGACCAAGGGCGTCTCGCGCACCCGCACCACGATCGTGCTCTCCACGAAGTGGGAGAACCGGGTCGGCGAGCTGCCCGAGGAAGCCTGAGAGTACGGTTGGTCAGGGTTCACAAGGACAGGCAAGGCACAGAGGAGGCGACCGGCACATGGACGCTGGGCTCAAGCGTGAGCTGGAGGAGAAGGTCCGCTCCGGCGAGCGGCTGACCCGGGAGGACGGCATCGCCCTCTACGAGTCGGACGACCTGGCCTGGCTCGGTGGCCTCGCCCACGAGGTGCGCACGCGCAAGAACGGTGACGTCGTCCACTTCAACGTCAACCGGCACCTCAACATGACGAACGTGTGCACCGCGTCGTGCGCGTACTGCTCGTTCCAGCGCAAGCCGGGCGAGAAGGACGCGTACACGATGCGCATCGAGGAGGCCGTGCGCCTGGCCAAGGCCATGGAGACGGACAACCTCACCGAGCTGCACATCGTCAACGGCCTGCACCCGAACCTGCCGTGGCGCTACTACCCGCGCTCGCTCTCCGAGCTGAAGAAGGCGCTGCCGAACGTCTCGCTGAAGGCGTTCACCGCGACGGAGATCCACCACTTCGAGACGATCTCCGGCATGTCGGCCTCCGACATCCTGGACGAGCTGATCGACGCCGGTCTGGAGTCCCTCACGGGCGGCGGTGCGGAGATCTTCGACTGGGAGGTCCGTCAGCACATCGTCGACCACCGCACCCACTGGGAGGACTGGTCGCGCATCCACCGGCTGGCGCACGCGAAGGGCCTCAAGACCCCGTCGACGATGCTCTACGGGCACATCGAGGAGCCGCGCCACCGCGTGGACCACGTGCTGCGGCTGCGCGAGCTCCAGGACGAGACCGGCGGCTTCCAGGTCTTCATCCCGCTGCGCTACCAGCACGACTTCGTGGACATGCAGGACGGCAAGGTGCGCAACAAGCTCCAGGCGCGCACCACGATGGCGACCGGCGCCGAGGCGCTGAAGACCTTCGCCGTCTCCCGGCTGCTCTTCGACAACGTGCCGCACGTCAAGGTGTTCTGGGTGATGCACGGCGTGCAGACGGCCCAGCTCGCCCTGCAGCACGGCGCGGACGACATGGACGGCTCGGTCGTCGAGTACAAGATCACGCACGACGCGGACAACTACGGCACCCCGAACAAGCTGGGGCGCGAGGACCTGCTGGAGCTGATCCGCGAGGCGGGCTTCCGCCCGGTCGAGCGCAACACCCGCTACGAGATCATCCGCGAGTACCCGGGCCCGGACGCGGGCCTGCGCGAGACGCCGCAGGCGATGCGCGTCTGACGCGGCGCCGGCTCCGGCCGGCCCCGTACGCGGTTTCGGACCCCGGCCCCGATGGGCCGGGGTCCGTTTTTTCTGGACCCGCAGATCGGGTAATGGTTAGTCTTGCTCTATGGCCCTTACCTTCACCGTGGACCCGGTCCTCGCCCCCTCCCTGCGCGAGGAACTCCTGCAGCTCTGGACCGACGTCACCAACGCGGCGGCGCGGTGGGCTTCGTGGCGCCTGTCACCCCCGACGACGTCCGCCCCGCGCTCGACGCGCAGCTCGCCGCCGTCGCCGGCGGGGGCACCCGGCTCGTCGTCGGACGCGACCGGGACGGCGCGGTCGCCGCGACCGCCTTCCTCGCCCGCAACACCCACCGGCTCCAGCTGCACTGGCTGTGGGCCTCCACGGTGATGGTCCACCCGCGCCTCCAGGGCGAGGGCCACGGGCGCGAGCTGATGGCCGCGACCGAGGCCGCCGCCCGCTCCCTCGACGGCATCGACGCGATCCGGCTCGGCTGCCGCGGCGGCCTCGGCCTGGAACGCTTCTACGCCTCCTGCGGCTACAAGGAGGTCGGCCGGGTCCCCGGCGCCATCCGGGTGGCCCCCGGCGACGACCGGGACGACGTCACGATGCTCCTGCCTCTGCACTGACGGCCCCGCCGCGCCGCCCGCCCCCGCACCCCGGCGGGGCGAGCAGGGTGACCGGCGTGCTTCACTGGACGGGCACCGCCCGACGGCGGGCGCCCCCGACGAACGACCACGACGAGAGAGAAGGGGTCACCGTGTCCCTCAAGCCGAGCGCAACGATCCGCTACACCGCGATGCGCCTGGGCATCTTCGTCGCATGCCTCGTCGTCGTCGCCGTCCTCGTCCGGATCGGCTGGGTGCCCTCCGGGCTCGGCGACGCCAACGCCGCCTGGGTCGTGCTGCTCGCGCTCGTCATCTCCGCCCCGCTCTCCTTCGTCCTGCTGCGCAAGGAGCGCGACCGGATGTCCGAGCAGATCTCCGGGCGCGTCGCGGGTGCGAAGGAGCGGCTCGCTGCGAACCGCAGCCAGGAGGACCGGGCGGACGACGCGGCCCGCTCCGCCTCGTAACGCACCAGTTGGGTTCATCACACATCGAACCGCCCCAGCACCGGGTAAACCGCCCGTAGCGCTGGGGCGGTCGCGTTTTCCGGGCGTGCGCAAGGGGGCGTGGTGCGCCGCTGTCTCAAAGCGCCCCTTTGAGATTCCCAAAGCAGAAGTGTTAGCGTGCTCAACATGTTGACCACAGCTGCGCACCCGATGATCACGAGCGTCCCGCTCGTGACGCGCCTGCACGTCGACCTCTGCCGCCGCGCGTCCGCGGCCTGTTGCTGTTGAGCTGAATCGATACAGCAGCGGTCCCGGCCGGGCCTCCCTGGCTGCCACCGCACCGCAACACCCCGCAGAACCACCCCCACTGTCTTCGTGCGCCACCTCCGGAGAGTGTCCGTGTCCGCGTCCCCCCAGGCCCCCGCCAAGGCCTCCTTCACCTTCCCGTTCTGGGCCCAGATCGTCGCCGGTCTCGCCCTCGGTGTCCTCTTCGGCTGGATAGCGCGCAGCCAGGACATCAGCTGGCTCGCCACCACCCTGGAGAAGACCGGCGACCTCTTCGTCCAGCTGCTCAAGCTGGCGATCGCCCCGCTCGTCTTCTTCGCGATCCTGGTGTCGATCACCAACCTGCGGAAGGTGAACAACGCCGCCCGCCTCGCCTCCCGCACCCTCCTCTGGTTCATGATCACCTCGCTGATCGCGGTCGGCATCGGCATCGCCATCGGCCTGCTGACCGACCCCGGCGCGGGCACCGGCCTCACCGCGGCCGACGGCAAGGAGCCCAAGAAGACCGGCTCCTGGATCGACTTCCTCACCGGCATCGTCCCGACGGACATCGTCACGCCGTTCACCGAGCTGAAGGTCCTCCAGATCGTCTTCCTCGCCGTCGTCGCCGGCATCGCCGCCCTCCAGCTCGGCGCCAAGGCCAAGCCGGTCCTCGACCTCGCCGAGTCCGCCCTGGAGCTCCTCCAGAAGGCCCTGTGGTGGGTCATCCGCCTCGCCCCGATCGGCACCATCGGCCTGATCGGCACCGCGATCGCCACCTACGGCTGGGACCTGATCGGCAAGTACGCCACCTTCACCGCCGACGTCTACATCGGCTGCGCCCTGGTGATGTTCGTCGTCTACCCGCTGCTGCTCGCGACGGTCGCCAAGGTCAGCCCGGTCCAGTTCTTCAAGGGCGCCTGGCCCGCCATCCAGCTGGCCTTCGTCTCCCGCTCCTCCGTCGGCACCATGCCGGTCACCCAGAAGGTCACCGAGCGCCTCGGCGTCCCGAAGGAGTACGCCTCCTTCGCCGTCCCGTTCGGCGCCACCACCAAGATGGACGGCTGCGCCGCGATCTACCCGGCACTCGCCGCGATCTTCATCGCGCAGATCTTCGACGTGCAGCTGGGCATCAAGGAGTACCTGCTCATCGTCTTCGTCTCGGTCATCGGCTCCGCCGCGACGGCCGGCCTCACGGGTGCCACCGTCATGCTGACGCTGACCCTCTCCACCCTGGGCCTCCCGCTCGCGGGCGTCGGCCTGCTGCTGGCGATCGACCCGATCCTGGACATGATGCGCACGGCCACCAACGTCGCGGGCCAGGCCCTCGTGCCGGTCATCGTCTCGGCCCGCGAGGGGATCCTGGACAAGGAGGCCTACGCGAACGCCTCGGCCTCCCCGCTCGACGAGGACGCCCGCACGCCCGAGCCGGTCGCCGTCGCCGCCTGACCCGGGCCGCCCCACCGCACGCGCCGCAGCCCCCGCCCCCGTCCGGGCGGGGGCTGCGGCGCGTACGCGGTCCGAAGGCCCGCCGGGACGTCAGACCGTCTGCCCGCGGAAGTGGGCGACCGTCGCCAGGAGCAGGGGCAGGGCGAACCACCAGCGGCTCAGGACGCGGCGGAACAGCGGGGTGATGGTGACGAGCAGCCCCAGCAGGCACAGGACCACCGAGCTCCCGGCCAGGAACCGGACGTCCTCCCGGATCCCGTCGTACGGGGCCTCCGGCTCCAGCGCCAGCGCCGCCCAGCAGAGCAGGACCGCCGGGGTGTAGAGGAGGAGCAGCGGGAGGACGAGGACCGCGCGGAGGCAGCCGCCGTCCCCGCCCGGACCGGCCGGCCGTACGGGTGGCCCTCCGGCCGGGTCGGTGTGTGCGCGGAGTCCGGTCATCGCATGGCGTCCCTTGCCCGGTCGAGGTCGTGTGCGAAGCGGTCGCCGTACCCCTGGGCCTTCGGCAGGTCCCAGTAGGGTCCGCCGTTGTAGCGCGCGGCGACCTCGCGCATCTGGGCCGGCGTCATCAGGTCGGCCGGCACGTCGGCGAGACCGCACTCCGCCTTGATCCGGGCCAGGAAACCGGCCGCGACGAAGGCGTTCTGCCGGGGGTCCTGGAGCGCCTCCTCCACCACGGCCCGCTGGCGGTCGGTGAGGTGGGCCGGATCGTAGCCGAGCACCTCGGCGCCGCGCCGCAGCTGCACCGCGAGGGGCCCGTACGAGGTCTCCTCGGGGCGGCCGCCGAGCCGCCAGGGGAGGTTCTCGGGGGCGACCGGGCTCAGCCCCCAGGGCGCCGCGGCCTGTTCGCGCAGGGCCCCGGTCACGTCGTCGAGGAAGCCGGGCTGGTATCCGCCGATCTCCTGCCAGGCCACGCCCGCGAGGAGGTCCTCGGGGAGGCCCGCGTGCAGGGCGGCCGCCCGCAGGAGCTCCTTGTTCCGCGCTATCCAGTCCGCCTGCATGGCGTCGGTGACCACGGGGGTCCAGTAGGTGTCGGCGGCGTCCGGCAGCGCCGCCACCCGCATCCGGACGTCGCGCAACTGCGGCGAGACCAGCACGTCGGGGCCGGCCGCGCCGTACGTCCCGGGTCCGGGGGCGGAGCCCGGCAGGCGGGTCAGCGGGCCGCCGCGTGCCTCCGCCCCCTCGGCGCGCAGCGCGGCCATCGCCGCGTACAGGTCCGGACGGCGCCCGGCGGCCCCGGTCCGGTAGTCCGGCAGCAGGGCGCGCGCCCGCCGCAGCGCGTGCACGCACACGGCGCGGGCCTCCTCCTCGACGGTCCTCGCCCGGTGGAAGTCGTCGCCCGCGCAGTCGTGGAGCCGGTCCGCCTCCTCCCGGATGTCGTCCACGTCCAGGGTGAGTTCGGCCAGGCCGTCGAGGAGGCCGGTGGTGGCCCGCATGTCCTCCCACCGGCGCATCGGCTCGGCGGCCTGCGCCGTACGGGTGACGGCGGTGCCCTTCGCGGCGATCAGCGCGGCGAGCGCCCGCTCCGAGCGCCTGCCGTTGTCGTAGTGGGACCGCGCGGTGGTGAGGGCCATGGCGTAGGCGTACAGGGCGGCGGCCGCCCGGTCGAAGCCCTCGGCCAGGTGGGTCACCAGCTGCCGGGCCTCGGCGAGCCGGCCGGTGTAGGTGCGGCTGCCCTCGCTCTGCCACTGCGTACGGGTCTCCGCGCGGCGGGCGGGCTCCGCGACCTCGACGAGCAGGTCGCGCAGCCTGCGGAACTCGTCCGCGTTGCGCTCGACCAGCGCGGGGCTGCACTCCGCCAGGAACGCGACGTCCTCGTGGTGGGCTTGGCCGTTCATCCGGCCTCGGGTCTCACGTAGGTCCCCTCGTCGACGACGCGGGCGAGGAAGGCCGCGGCGGTGTCGTCGTCGACCCGTGCGAAGTCGGTGCCGGTGGTCCGCAGGCGGGTGGCGAGACCGGCGAAGAGGGCGGCCGTGTCCTTCAGCCGCTCGTCGGCGGAGGCGGCGAAGCGCAGCACCTGGGCGGAGACCTCGGCGTGGGCGCGCGGGGCGCGTGCCATGGTGCTCGCGTCGCCGTCGGGGCGGCCCTCGTGGAGGAGGGCGGCGATCTCGACGAGGAGGTTGGCGTTGCCGTTGAGGGAGGGGGCGCCGACCAGCAGGCTCCCGGCGGGGCCGCCCTGGCCGCCGTGGGCCGCGGGTGCCTCGTGCTCCAGCCGGGCGACGGGCGACGGGCGGGCGAGGACGGCCCGTTTGTGTGCTGCCCATTCCGCGTCGAACGACATGTGCCCCCCGGTGGTCGCGCGCCCGGTCCACCGGACGACCGGACGGCCGGTGGTCATGTACAGGGCGATCTGGAACGGAGACGTCCGCGGGCGCCGGGACGGTTCCGCCGTGCCCGTGCTCGTGCCCGTGCCCGGGCCCGCCGGGTCCCGTGGAACCGCGACGCGGCGGGGGAGCGGCAAGGCGGTCCCGCAGGGGGGATCCGGGACGCCGGCCGGGTCGCGGCGCGCGGCGACCCGGCCCGCCCGGACATCAGAAGACCCCCGGAACCATCAGGAAGGACCGACCCACCCCACCCCACCGGAGGCCGCGTCGCTCGGTCGGGTGAATGGCGGCAACTCGGCTGGATTCGTGCCGGGTTGACGGGCATATGCTCGCCCCGACAGCCGCAGGAACCAAAGCGGCCCCCGACGGGACGGCAATCCCGGCGAGGGCCTGACCAACAAGGAACTAACCTTCCCCATGGCTTCTCAGAACCCTAGCGCGGCCACGCGCGAAACGCCCCGGCTTCGCTCCGGGACCGCCCGATCCGGTGTCATCCACGTCAACACGTGGCACACCCGCCGGTTCACGGTGGTCGGCAACCACCTGCTCCAGCACCCCGGCCTGTCGGCGATGGCGATCGGTCTCGCCGCCCACATCCAGTCGCTCCCGGAGGGCGCCCCGGTCGGCGTCAAGGTCCTCGCGGGCCGCTTCCCGGAGGGGGAGATCCGGATCGCCGCCGCCCTGCGCGAGCTGGAGCGGCACGGCTATCTGGAGCGGCGCCGCGAACGGCTGGCGTCCGGGCGGGTGGTGACCCGCACCTACTTCCACAACAAGCCGGGGGCCGCGACCCCGGACGAGGGCCCGGGACGCCCGCCCCGGGGCGGGCCCGAGGCCGGTGTCCCGGACCACCGCGCGGTCGGCCGGCCCGATGGCCCGGCGCCCGACGGCGCGGTGCTCGTGGGCGCGGTGGGCGATGCCGCGGCGTCCGGTGTGCCGGTGCTCGACGGCCCGGGCACCCCCGGTGTCGCCGGTGCCCCGCGTGTCCACCGCCCGCCGCCGGAGCCGCAGTTCGCCCCGGGTCCCGTTCCGCCGGCGCCCGCGTTCCCGCTCGCCGCGCCGGAAGCGGCGCCGCCGCACCCCGCCGCCGAGCTCCTCGCCGGGCTGCGCCGCCGCGACCCGCGGCTGCTGCTGGCCGAACGGGACGTGGCGCGGCTCGCCCGGGGCGTCGCGGCCTGGCTGGAGCGCGGGCTGGACGCTGAGGCGGTCGCCCGGGCCCTGTCCCGGGACCTGCCCGAACCGCTGCGGAATCCCGCGGGCGTGCTCGCGTACCGGCTCGGCGCGCTGCTCCCGCCGCGCCTGCCCCCGCTCCCCGGGCCGGCCGCCCGGCCCCACCCCGACCGGATCACGTACCCGATGCAGAACTGCGACGGCTGCGACCGCGGATTCCGCGCACCCGAGCCGGGCCGCTGCGGCGACTGTCCGCAGGTCGCGGCCTGAGGAGCCCCCGGGGCGGGGCTGCGGCGGCGGCGTGGAGCGTCCGTGAAGAAGGGGTCCGAGGGCTGGTCGGAAGGGGTTACCCCTCCGTAAATTACCGGCGGTAACAACTCGTGCCGAGCCGAGGAGCGCCGCCGTGGAAACCGTACCGAAGCTGGTGGAGCCCGTCAGGACCGTCGTCGACGGGGTGGTGCGCGAGGTGCGGGTCCCCGCGCTGGCGGCCGTCCCCGCGCACGGTTCCCTCGGGGACATCCCCTTCGAGAACGCGGCACAGGCCCCGGCCGAGGCGGTGCTCGCGCGCAAGGAGTCCGACGGGACCTGGCGTGACGTCACCGCCGCCGAGTTCGCCGCGGAGGTGCTCGCCGTCGCCAAGGGGCTGATCGCCGAAGGGCTGCGCGAGGGCGACCGGCTCGCCATCATGGCCCGCACGACCTACGAGTGGACCCTCCTGGACTTCGCCGGATGGGCCGCGGGCCTGGTCACCGTACCGATCTACCCCACCTCCTCCGCCCTCCAGGCCCGCTGGATCATCCAGGACTCCGGAGCCGTCGCCTGCGCCGTCGAGGACACCGCCCAGGCCCGCATCATCAGTGCCGAACGGGGCAACCTGCCCTGGCTGGCCCACCTCTGGGAGTTCGACACCGGGGCGATCGGGCGGCTGGTCCATGCGGGCCGGCACATCCCGGACGCGCTGGTGCACGCCCGGCGCGGCGCCCGCACCCCCGACTCCGTCGCCACCCTCATCTACACCTCGGGCACCACCGGACGGCCCAAGGGCTGCGTCATCACGCACGCCAACTTCTTCGCCGAGGTGGACAACGCGGTGGAGCTCCTGCACCCCGTCTTCAGATCCGTCAGCAGAGATCCCGCCTCCACCCTCCTCTTCCTGCCGCTCAGTCACGTCTTCGGCCGGATGGTCGCCATCGGCTGCCTGCGGGCCCGCGTCAAGCTCGGACACGCGCCCAGCATCGACACCGAGGACCTCCTCGCCGACCTCGCGGGCTTCCGTCCGACCTTCCTCCTCGCCATCCCCTACGTCCTGGAGAAGGTCTTCAACACCGCCCGCGCCACCGCCGAGAAGATGGGCCGGGCCGCCTCCTTCGACCGGGCCGCGCGCATCGCGCGCAGCATCGGCGAGAGCGTCGAGGGCAAGACGCCCGGCATCGGACTGCGCGCCGCGCGGGCCCTCTACGAGCCCCTCGTCTACCGGCGCATCCGGGCCGCGCTCGGCGGCCGCGTCCGCTACATCCTGAGCGGCGGTTCCCCCCTCGGGCGCCGCCTCGCCGCCTTCTACACCGGTGCCGGTGTCGAGGTCTTCGAGGGGTACGGGCTCACGGAGACGACCGGGGCCAGCACCGTGACCCCGCCGCTGCGGCCGCGGCTCGGGACGGTCGGCTGGCCGCTGCCGGGCACGGCGGTACGGATCGCTCCGGACGGCGAGGTGCTGCTGGGCGGGCGGCACGTCTTCGCCGGGTACTGGAACAGCGGGCAGGCCGTCCCGTACGGGAGCTGGCTGCCGACCGGGGACCTCGGGGAGCTCGACGCCGACGGGTACCTCACCATCACCGGCCGCAAGAAGGACGTGATCATCACCTCCGGCGGCAAGAACGTCGCGCCGGCCCCGCTGGAGGACTGGCTGCGGGCCCATCCCCTGGTCGGGCAGTGCATGGTGGTCGGCGACAACCGGCCCTACGTCGCCGCGCTGATCACCCTGGAGCCGGACGGCCTGATGCACTGGCGCCAGATGCACAAGAAGCAGGGCGTGCCGATCCGCGAGCTGATCCGGGACGAGGAGCTGCGGGCCGACCTCCAGCGGGCGGTGGACGAGGCGAACCGGCTGGTGTCGCGGGCCGAGTCGATCCGCCGGTTCGCCGTCCTGCCGGGGGACTTCACGCAGGCCCGGGGTCATCTGACGCCCTCGTTGAAGCTGCGGCGGGGAGCGATCGCCCGCGACTACGCCGACCGCATCGACGAGCTGTACCGCGGCCCCCGCGAGGGCTGACCGCCCGCCCCGGCCACCGGCTCCCGGCCGCCCGCCGCGGCCCGAGGCGCCCCCCGGTGGGGTTGCCCGGGGGGCGAGGGGGGACCCTGCAAGGGGAGAGGGGGTGCGATGAGCGGTGTCGTACGCACGGCGGTGCGGGGCGCGGCCGGAGCCGGGGCGCTGGTCACCCTGGCCGTGGCGGGCTGGCTCGTCTGGGCGGTCGCCGGGCCGCAGACGGCCGCGATGCTCGGCGTGGGGCCCGTCGACGGGGTCATCCGGGTCGGCCGGTGCTACGAGGCCGTCGACGTCGAGGGCTACACGACCGGCACCGACTGCGAGGGCTCCTACCTCCCGAGAACGGGCGGCGGGCCGTCGCGCGACATCGTGCTGGACACCGCCGCCGACACCTACCGTCCCGGTACGGAGGTGGAGGTCAGGACGGCGCGCGGCAGGGCCTACGAACTGTCCGGCACCGCGGTGTTCGACTCCGGCACCGGCATCGGCCTGCTGCTGGTGCCGTTCCTGACGCTGGCGGCCTGGCTCTCCGCCTGCGTCCGCCGCGGCCGGGCCGTGAGCGGAGACGGGTACTTCCTGGCGGCCCTCGCCGGACTGGTGGCCGTCATGGTGCTGGCCGCACTGGCCGGACTCCTGGTGGGCGCCGCCCTCATGGTCTTCTGACCCGGTCCTCCGACCGGCCCTCTGGTGGAGGTTCGCCCTCCGCTTCTCGCCCTCAAAGGCGGATGACATCGGCCGGAAGTCGATGGATGATGACCGTGTCCGCGCGGTGCGCGTGCGCCCGACTGACGCTGGGGGAACAGAACGTCTACCAGTCGTGCGGCGCCGCGGCCTTCGCGGCTTCACCTCACCTCTGGCTTGAAGGAAACCCTTCTGGTGCGTCCCACCCGTGCGACGGCCCTGCTGACCGCAGGTCTCGTCACCCTTCTCGGCGCCCCGGCGGCTGCGGCCGCCGGCAGTGCCGACACCCTGTTCGTGAACAACCGGACCGGCTGCTCCGACGCCGGACCCGGCACGCAGGCCGTTCCCTACTGCACGATCGCGGCCGCCGCCGCGGTCGTCGCGCCCGGTCAGACCGTACGGGTCGTGTCGGGCATCCCGTACAAGGAGGGGCTGACGGTCAACCGCTCCGGCGAGCCGGGCAAGCCCATCACCTTCATGGCCGACGGGCCCGCGAACGCCACGTGGCGGTTGGGCCCGGACAAGGACCTCGTCGTCGACGGCGCCTCGCACGTGGTGATCCGCGGCCTGAGCACCGACGGCGCGGCCCGCGTCACCCGCTCCTCCCACGTGGAACTCGACCGCATTTCCGTGGCCCGTGACAGCGATTCCCTCGTCGTCGGCGCGGGGGCCGAGGACGTGCGCGTCAGCCGCAGCACGCTCTACGGCGTACGCGTCGAGGGAGGCGCCGCCCGCACGGTGGTCAGCCACAACGTGATCTACGGGGACCAGGACGCGGCCGTCGCCGCCGTGGACGCCCCCGGCACGGTCGTCACCAACAACTCGGTCTACCTCAACTGCGTCGCGGCGGTCTCGCTCGCCGGCGGCTCGGCCGGTTCAGCGCTGTTCAACAACGTGATCAGCGACCTGGCGCCCACCAAGTGCACCACGCCCGGACGGCGCGTCGGCCTGTCCGTGGCGTCGAGCGCCACCCCCGGCACCCGCGCCGACCACAACCTGATCGCCGGCACCGGCCGCGCCGACCACGTCGCCTACGACTGGGCCGGCACCGCCCACGCGGACCGGGACGCCTTCCACGCCGCGACCGGGCAGGGTGCCCGGGACATCGTCCTCGCCTCCACCGCCACGGTCGCCGCGCAGTCCGTCGACTCGGCCGACGCGACCGCGCCGGGCGTGCTCCCCACCGACTCGCGGGGCTACCCGGTCGTCGACGACCTGCGCGTGCCCAACACCGGCAAGGACGGCGGGTACCTCGACCGGGGCGCCCGCGAGGGCCAGAACTGGCTGGAGAGCATCACGGCCGAACTGGATCAGCCCTGGGCGCCGGTCGGCACCCCGGTGAAGGCGACCGCCACGGCGGTCAGCGCCTGGGCCGGCCCCCTCACCTACACCTACGACTTCGGTGACGGGTCCGCCCCGGTCGTCACCAAGGAGCGCACCGCGACGCACGCCTACCGCTCGCCGTGCGAGTGCACGGTCAAGGTGTCCGCGCAGAACGAGGCCGGCCAGACGCTCACCACCCAGCAGACGGCCCGGGCGGCCGCGGCCGGCCCGCTCGCCGCCGCCTTCACCTCCCGGCCGTTCCTGCCGAGCGCCCAGGACCCGAAGGCGCTCGTGCTCCCGCTGACGGTCGAGGTCGACCCGCGCACCACCGCCGCCCCGTGGCCGGTCCGGCAGCTGGACGTGGACTTCGGCGACGGCACCAAGGAGACCTTCTCCGCGCTGGAGCCCGTCCGGCACACCTACCGGCAGCCGGGCGACCACAAGGTGACGGTGACCCTCAAGGACGTCAAGGGAGCCACCTCCACCACCACCGGGACGGTGCGGGCGGCCTACACCCCGGCGGGCTACCTGCCCGTCGCGCCGCAGCGCGTCCTCGACACCCGCACCGGCAACGCCCCCGTGCAGGCCGGCACCCCCGCCCTGCTGAACCTGCCGGTCCACTACTACAGCTCGGGCGTCAGCCACACCGCCGGGGCGAGCGCGGTCGTGCTGAACGTGACCGTCACCGGCACCACCGAGGACACCCACCTCAACGTCTGGCCCACCGGCCAGCAGCGTCCGGCGACCTCGAACGTGAACGTCCGCGCGGGCGCCACCTCCTCCAACACCGTCACCGTCCCCGTCGGGGCCGACGGCAAGGTCTCCGCCCAGCTCAACTCCGGCCGCGGGCACCTCGTCGTCGACTTCGTCGGCTACTACCAGCCCAACGCCGGCGAGCGGTTCAGCCCGACCCCGCCGAGGCGGGCCGTCGACACCCGCACCACGGGCGGCGCGCTGGGCGCCGGCCAGACCCGGACCGTGAAGGTCGCGGGCGTGGGCCTGGTCCCCCCGGACGCCACCGCGGTCGCGCTCAACCTGACCTCCACCGGCGCCACGACCGACACGCACGTCATCGCCTACCCCCAGGCGGACCGCCGGCCCGGCAGCTCCCACCTCAACCCGGAGCCCGGCAAGGACAAGTCCAACCAGGTCATCGTGCCGGTCGGCCCGGACGGCACCATCACCCTCTACAACAACGCCGGATCCACCCACCTCGTCGTGGACACCGTCGGCTACTACCGGAGCCTGGCCGACGGCCGCTTCGTCCCCTCGGTGCCCCAGCGGCTCGCCGACACCCGCACCACGGGCAAGCTGGACCCCGGCGCCACGGCCACCGTCACCGGCCTGCCCGCGGACGCCATCGGCGCGGCGCTGAACGTCACCGCGACCGACACCACCGCGCCGGGATTCCTGACGGTGTACGGATCCGGCGCGCTGCGCCCGGAGGCGAGCAGCCTCAACACCCGTCCCGGTGAAACCGTCCCGAACCACGTCATCACCCCCGTCGGCGACGGCAAGGTGAGCATCTGGAACAGCTGGGGCGGCAGCAACCACGTGATCACCGACCTGTCGGGCTACTTCGTCAACGGCTAGCACCCGCCGCGGAACCCGCACCCGTACCGGAGCCCCGGACGCCGCACACGACGGCGGCCGGGGCTCCGGCCGTTCGACGATCGGGCTCCGGTACGGACGAAAGAGGGCGGCAGCGGGGCAAACGGGGCGCACCGCAGGGCCCGTTGTGCGTTCGGTCGTGGGGACGCGGTGAAGCCGAGACGAATGGTGCGTCACAACTGCCGGGGGGACGGCGAGTCGGGTCCGAATACCTGATAGACAGTGGATATTCACGGCCGGACCGGCCGTACGACCTGAACGGCTCCTTGGGGGGATCGCCGCACTGTGAAGCCGCTTCACCGCCACATCGTCAACACCTCGCGCAAGGTCCTGTGCACGGCCGCGCTCGCGGCCAGCCTGACCACTGCCGCGGTCGTGTCCACTCCGGGGACCGCCGACGCGGGGGAGTCCGAACCGACCCCGGACAGCCCGCAGGCCACCGACCGCGGTGACGCCCGGCTGGACCTGCCCGACATCGTGGCGGACCCGCCGCCGGCCGCCGGCGCGGGCGCCCCGGAGGGGGCCAGCGGCATACCCGCGACCGCCCTCGACGCCTACAACCGGGCCGAGGTGTCGGTGGCCGCGGCCCTCCCCGGCTGCAAGCTGCCCTGGCAGCTCCTCGCGGGCATCGGCCGCGTGGAGTCCGTCCACGCGTCCGGCTACGGGCTCAAGGCCGACGGGTACACCGAGAAGCCGATCCGCGGCCCCCGCCTCGACGGCAACGGCTTCGCGGAGATCCGCGACACCGACCGCGGCGAGTTCGACGCGGACGTCGTCTACGACCGCGCCGTGGGCCCGATGCAGTTCATCCCCTCCACGTGGGCCACGTGGGGCGCCGACGGCAACGGCGACTCCAAGCGCGACCCGAACAACATCTACGACGCGGCCCTGGGCGCCGGCCTCTACCTGTGCGCGGGCGACCGGGACCTGTCGAACCCCGCCAAGCTGGACGCGGCGATCCTCAGCTACAACAACTCCCGCGAGTACGTGAACACCGTGCTCGGCTACATGCGCCAGTACCAGCACGGCGGCGCCGTCGAGGTGGCGAACCCGCCCGTCGGGAACTACCCGCCGCAGCAGACGGGCACCCTGCCCAGCCCGTCGCCCACCCCGGTGGGCGGGCAGGCGGGCACGCCGACCCACACGCCGAAGCCGAAGCCGAAGCCGACGCCCACGCCGACGCCCACGCCGACTCCGACCCCCACGCCGACGCCCACCCCGTCCAAGCCGGCGACGCCGCACCTGGCCGAGCTCACCGTGCTCGGCGGCCCGGGTCTCACGGCCGAGGCCGGGGCGGCCTTCACCGAGGTCCCGCGGGTCAAGGTGGTCCTCAGCGACGGCAAGCCCGCGGTCGGCCAGGAGGTCGTCTTCGCGGTCGAGGAGGACACCACCGGAACCCTCTTCGGCACGGAGAAGTCCCTGGTCGTCAAGACGGCCGCCGACGGCACCGCCGCCGCCCCCGGGCTGAAGGCGGGCAGCCGGGCGGGCACGTTCACGCTGCGCGCCGCCGCCTACGACACCACCAGCCGGCTCTCCGTGAACTTCACGGGCAAGGTCACCGCGCCGGTCGCCGACCTGCTGTCCCGGCCCGAGGGCTCCAAGCCGCTCACCGTCGTCGCCGGCGGCAGCCTGAAGGACGTCGAGGTCCGTGCCACGGCCAAGGGCAAGCCGGTCGCGGTGACCGGTGCCTCCATCGGCCTCGGCGAGGAGCGGGGCAGCATCTGGGTGCCGGCCGACCCCGCGACCGCGAAGGGCCCGTACTTCAAGGACGCGGCCGGGAAGAAGGTCTTCGGCCTGAAGCTGGCCGAGACCGCGGCCGACGGCCGGATCATCCTGCCGGAGCTGTTCACGGACACCGGCCTCGCCCCCGGCCCGTACACCTTCCGTCTCGTCACCCCGGACGGCGTGACCCTGATCCTGAAGGTCGAGGTGACCGCTCCGGCCGCCACCCCGGCCCCGGAGACGGACACCCCGAAGTAGCCCGACACGCATACGCCCGGGGCCCGCACCGTGTGACGGTGCGGGCCCCGGGCGTATGCGCCCCCCCCGCCGGGAGCCGGCCCGGGAGGGGAAAGGCAGGAGCCCCGCCGCTCTGCTCGCGCAGAGGGGACGGGGCTCCTTGGGTACTGCTATCCAACCGCGATGAGGTTGGCCCAGGCGATTAGGCCGGGGTGACGTTCTCCGCCTGCGGGCCCTTCGGACCCTGCGTGACGTCGAAGTTCACCGTCTGGTTCTCCTCCAGGGAGCGGAAGCCAGAGGCGTTGATCGCGGAGTAGTGGACGAAGACATCCGGGCCGCCGCCGTCCTGGGCGATGAAGCCGAAGCCCTTTTCAGCGTTGAACCACTTCACGGTTCCGGTAGCCATGAGCCCTCCTATGGGCCAAAGGGTCGCCCTGCTCCAGAACCTGCTAAGAAGTCTGAAAACTACAAAAGCCTGCGGGTCACATTCTCCGCAGGCCTCGTACTGCAAGGGAAACCAAACTGCAACTTGCGTCGAGCCTAGCACGCACCCCGCGGCGGAGACCAGAGGGAAAGATCACGTCACCCGGACGTTTGAGACCCGCCGCAAGGCTGACGCCGACCCGGGGACTAGTCTCGCGATGTGGACGTCTACCGCAGCCGGCCCCGCGTCGGCCACATTCAGTTCCTGAACTGCCTGCCCCTCTACTGGGGGCTCGCCAGAACCGGCACGCTGCTGGACCTGGAGCTGACCAAGGACACCCCGGAGAAGCTCAGCCGGAGACTGGTCGACGGCGAGCTCGACATCGCCCCGATCACGCTCGTGGAATTCCTCCGCAACGCCGACCGGCTCGTCGCCTTCCCCGATCTCGCGGTCGGCTGCGACGGCCCCGTCATGTCCTGCGTGATCGTCTCGCAGGTCCCGCTGGACCGGCTCGACGGAGCCCGCGTCGCCCTCGGCTCGACCTCCCGCACGTCCGTGCGCCTGGCCCAGCTGCTGCTCGCCGAGCAGTACGGCGTCCGGCCCGACTACTACACCTGCCCGCCCGACCTGGGCGTGATGATGCAGGAGGCCGACGCGGCCGTGCTCATCGGCGACGCCGCGCTGCGCGCCTCGCTGCACGACGCGCCCCGGCTCGGGCTCACCGTGTACGACCTCGGGCAGATGTGGAAGGAGTGGACCGGGCTGCCGTTCGTCTTCGCCGTCTGGGCCGCCCGCAAGGACTACCTCGCCCGTGAGCCGGCCGTCGTGCAGAAGGTCCACGAGGCCTTCCTCGCCTCCCGCGACCTCTCTCTGGAGGAGGTCACCAAGGTCGCCGAACAGGCGGCCCGCTGGGAGGCCTTCGACGCCGCGCTGCTGGAGCGGTACTTCACGACGCTCGACTTCCGCTTCGGACCCGATCAGCTGGCCGGCGTACGGGAATTCGCGCGCCGTACCGGACCGACGACGGGCTATCCCGCGGATGTGGCCGTGGAGCTGCTGGGGGCCGCGGTGCTGGAGGGGTGATCGGTTTACCGGGAGGTGGATCCAAAGGGCCCGCACGGTGAATGACCGGTTTCCCGGGAATTCCCGATGATTCCGCATTCCTCCGCCCTGGAACGGAAAATGTAAAAGGGGTACGGAGCGCCTCCCGTCACCCTCCTGCCCCTAGGGTGCTGTTCGGACGGGTGTCACAAGGTGCCCGGGAGCACGGGGAATTGGGGGACACCATGCATCCGCTGGAAGCCGGTGAGCCGCGGACGATCGGCGCGTACCGGCTGCTCGGCCGGCTCGGCGCGGGTGGCATGGGGCGGGTCTACCTCGGGCGCAGCGCGGGCGGCCGGACCGTCGCCGTCAAGATCGTCCACCCGCACTTCGCCTCCGACGAGGAATTCCGGGCCCGTTTCCGCCGCGAGGTGGCGGCGGCCCGCCGGGTCGGCGGGGAGTGGACCGCGCCGGTGCTGGACGCCGACCCCGACGCCCCGGTGCCGTGGGTGGCCACCGGGTATGTGGCCGGGCCCTCCCTGGACCGCGCGGTCGCCTCGTACGGGCCGCTGCCCGAGGTCTCGGTGCGGGCCGTCGGCGCGGGCCTGGCGCGCGCCCTGGTGGCCGTGCACGGCCTCGGCCTCGTGCACCGGGACGTGAAGCCGTCCAACGTGATGCTCACCCTCGACGGGCCGCGGCTGATCGACTTCGGGATCGCCCGGGCCTCGGACAGCACCGCCTCGCTCACCTCCACCGGTGTCTCCGTCGGCTCCCCCGGCTACATGGCGCCCGAGCAGATCCTCGGCAAGGGCGTCACCGAGGCGGCCGACGTGTTCTCGCTGGGCGCGGTACTGGCCTTCGCGGCCACCGGGCAGCCCCCCTTCACCGGGGACAACTCGGCCACCCTCCTCTACAAGGTGGTGCACGAACCCCCCGAGCTCGGGGCGCTCCCCGCCGGGGAGCTGCGCGGGCTCATCGAGTCCTGCCTGGCCAAGACCGCCGCCGACCGGCCGGCCCCCGGGGAGGTCGCGGCAGCCCTCGGCCGGGCGCTCGGCGCCCCCGGCTGGCTTCCCGCGCCCCTGGTCGAGGAGGCCAGCCGGGCCGCGGTCGCCCTGCTGGACCTGGACGCCGACGCCCCCGCGGCCGGACCGGCCCCCGCCGCGGCCCCGGCCCCCGCCGCGGCCGCTCCGGAGGCGGCCTCGGGCCCGGTCCCGTTCACCGCCGGGTCGTACGCCCCCGCCGCGGGCGGCTTCGGCGCACCGGACCCCTCGTACGGGCAGCCGGGCACCGGCGGCCCCTACGGCCCGCCGACGCACGACGAGGGCGGCCCCGGCCCCGCCGGCGGCGGCGGGGTGCCGCAGCCCCGGACCGCCCCCGGAGGACGGCAGGTGAGCCTGCGGGCCGCGGGCCGCCGGTTCAGCTGCACCCTCGTCCTGGCCGCGGCCGCCGTGCTCGCCGTGGTGTCCGGCGGGATCTACTGGCTGGACCTGCTGCCCGGGCAGCGCGGCGGGCAACGAGACCTGGCCGACTCCGGGGGACGGCCCTCCGCCTCGGCGCCCGCCGCGGCCGGATCGGCCTCGTCGGCCCCGGCCGCCACCCCCGGCGGTAACGCCTCCGGTTCCGCGGCGCCCCAGGGCACCCGCGGCGAGGTGCCCAAGGAGCTCATCGGCACGTGGAAGGGCACGGTCACCACCGCCCGGTTCGGGCTCTCCATGGAGTTCGAGATCACCATCAAGGCCGGCCGGGTCGGTGAGGTCGTCGGCCGCGACGCGCCCGTGGCGGCCGTCCTCGGCGCCGACTGCAGCGGCGACTGGAAGCTGGCCTCGGCCACCGACCGTTCCGTGGTTCTGGACACCGCGGGCGGCACCAACCCGGCTCCCGGGATCTGCTCGAACGGCTCCGCCGACGAGCGCTTCACCCTCAACGCCGACGGGACGCTGCACTACAAGTCGGGTGACGGCCCGGCCGGGAACCCCGAGGGAGACCTCACCCGCAGCCCCTGAAACCCGCCGCCGGCCCCTGGCGTAGGCTGGCTCGGTCCGGACCTTGACACAGACACACCGCCGAAAGGTGACTCCCGGTGACCGACCAGGCCGTTCTCCAGTCTGTCCTCGACCGCGCCGCAGCGGGGGGCCGGATCACCCAGGAAGAGGCGCTCGACCTCTACCGCCACGCGCCGCTGCACGCGCTCGGCCAGGCGGCCGACGCGGTGCGCCGCCGCCGCTACGCCGGCACCGAGCACATCGCGACGTACATCATCGAGCGCAACATCAACTACACCAACGTCTGTGTCACGGCGTGCAAGTTCTGCGCCTTCTACGCGGCCCCCAAGGACGCCAAGAAGGGCTGGTCCCGCGACCTCGACGACATCCTGCGCCGCTGCGCGGAGACCGTCGAGCTCGGCGGCACGCAGATCATGTTCCAGGGCGGGCACCACCCGGACTACGGCGTCGAGTACTACGAGCACCACTTCTCCGCCATCAAGAAGGCCTTCCCGCAGCTGGTCATCCACTCCCTCGGCGCGTCCGAGGTCGAGCACATGGCCCGCATCTCCGGAGTGAGCGCGGAGGAGGCCATCCAGCGCATCCACGCCGCCGGCCTCGACTCCTTCGCGGGCGCCGGCGCCGAGCTGCTGCCGGCCCGGCCGCGCAAGGCCATCGCCCCGCTGAAGGAGTCCGGCGAGCGCTGGCTGGAGATCATGGAGATCGCCCACGAGCTGGGCGTGGAGTCCACCTCCACCATGCTGATGGGCACCGGCGAGACCAACGCCGAGCGCATCGAGCACATCGCGATGATCCGGGACACGCAGGACCGCACGGGCGGCTTCCGCGCGTTCATCCCGTACACCTACCAGCCCGAGAACAACCACCTCAAGGGCCGCACCCAGGCGACGATCTTCGAGTACCTGCGCATGATCGCCATCGCGCGCCTGTTCCTCGACAACATCGCCCACATCCAGGGCTCCTGGCTGACCGTGGGCAAGGAGGCGGGCCAGCTCTCGCTGCACTACGGCGCGGACGACCTCGGCTCGATCATGCTGGAGGAGAACGTCGTCTCCTCGGCCGGTGCCAAGCACCGCTCCAACCGCCAGGAGATCATCGACCTGATCCGCAAGGCGGGCCGCACCCCGGCGCAGCGCGCCACGACGTACGAGCACCTGCTGGTGCACGACGACCCGGCGAACGACCCGGTCGACGAGCGCGTGGTCTCGCACATCTCCTCCACCGCGCTCGAAGGCGGCACGGCGCACCCCGAGCTGAAGCTCATCTCCGCCAACTGACCGCGCCCCGCGATGCTCACGCTGCACACGGCCGAACTCCTCGTCCCCGGGCCGGGAGCCGCCGCGCTGCCCGGCGGCGCCGTCCTCGTCGAGGGGGACCGGATCGCCCGCACCGGCCCGTACGAGGAGGTCTTCTCGGCGTACCCGCACGCCCGGGTCCGGCGCTGGCCCGGCGTGCTCACGCCGGGGCTGCTGGTGCGCGGCGCGGACGAGCTGCTGGAGCGGACGTACTACCCGGACGACCCGTACGAGACCACCGAGCTCGGCGCGGACCCGATCAGCGGGCCGGAGGCGCTGGAGGCGCTGAAGATGACCGAGCCGCGCTGGGGGCACAGCGCCCGGCGCGGTACGCAGCGGCTGCTGGCGCGCGGGGTGGTGGCCGTGTGCGGGCGCTTCACGGTCGGGGCGGTGCGCACGGCCGTCTCCCGTTCGGGCCTGACCATCCTGCCGCCCGCTCCCTACGAGGGGCGGCCGGACCTGGATCCCCTCGCCGGGCGGAAGACGGCCGCGGAGGCCTTCCACGGGATCCTGGAGCCGGGCGCGCTCGCCCGCTTCGCGGTGTTCGCGGCGGCCGACGAGGCCGAGCTGCTGGAGCGGGGATCGGCCACCTGCGTGGCCACGGTCATCGGGGGACGGCTGCTGCACCGCCGTCGCTGAGGTCCGGCGCCGTCGGATCCCCGCAGGTCCGGTCGTCCGGTGCCGGGGCGGCGTCCGGGGTCCCGTCGCCCGGGGTCCGGGGGCCGGGGATCCAGGCCCCGGTGGCGCCTCCGCCCGGCCGGGCGCTCTCGCGGGCCAGGGCGGCCAGCAGGCAGGCCTGGAGGCGGCTGATCCCGCCCAGCTTGGCGCGTATGTTCACGACGTGGAACTTGACCGTGCTGACGGACAGCTGGAGCTCCAGGGCGAGTTCCCGGTTGGAGGCCCCGGTGGCCAGACACAGGAACACCGCGGACTCCTGCTCGGTCAGCAGGGCCTCGGCCGGGTGCTCCCCGCCCGGTCCCGGCGGGCCGTCCTCGTCGTCGTAGGCGGGGAACCACGCAGGGACGCTGAAGCTGACGACGCGCACGGTTTCCACTCCTCGATGCCCCCCGGTCGGCCCCTGCGGGGGCCGGCCTTTCCCTAGAGGACGGGTGGACCCGACAGATAGGTTCCGTTCTCGTCGAACGGCCAGGCGTTGGACTTGCAGCCGAGCAGACCCTTGATCTGCTGCATCATCGCAGGAGCCGGCTTTCCGGGGCCCGGGCAGCTCTCGTGGTTGCGGCCCAGTTCGTGCCCGACCTCGTGGTTGACGATCAGTGCCCGGTACTCCTCCGGGGTGCCGTTGAACTGGGGCGACCCCTCTTTCCAGCGCTTGAGGTTCACCACGACGGTGTGGCCGGCCCGGCAGTTGGTCTCGCCGATCAGCTCGGGGGTGACGACCTCGCACAGCCGGTCCGTCGTCGCGGGCGTCGCGATCTTCACGGTGAAGTCCACGGGCTGGCCCGCCCCCACCAGCTGGAAGCCGTACGCAGGGTCCCTGGTCCAGCCGCGCGGGTCCCCGAGGATCGCCTCGACCGAGCGGGCGGCCGACTCGGGATCGACGCCGCTGCCCTCCTCGACCTCGATCCGCCACCGCCGCGCGGGCCCCTTGCCCTGCGGGCCGCCGGCGACGGTCGACGCCGTGAACACCCCGGGCCGGGCGGGCGTCGCCGGCGCCGCGGGGGAGGAGCTGGGGGAGCCGGAGGGCTGCGGGGAGGGGGCGGCCGCGGACTTCTGGGCCTCGGGGGACTTCGCGCCGCCCTGCGGGACCGGGTTCCCCGCGGCGTCGGTGTCGCCGTCGCCGGGCTCGGGCGAGGCCGTCTTCCGGGCCTTGGCCGTCGTGGTCGTGCCGTCCTCGGGCAGCAGGGCGTAGGCGGTCGCCGAGGCCGCGACCAGCGCGGCCGAGCCCAGGAGGATGGTGCGCCGCAGCCGTCTGCGCCGCTCGGCCCTGCGTCTGGCGCGCGGGCCGGTGCTGCGGGAACGACCGGTGGAATGGCCTGCCGGCATCAAGAAGCCCTCTGTTCGCGGCGGCCACTGCCGGAACCGCCACGACTCGGGTGCTGATCCGGAGGGTGACCCTCACCGGGCCGCACCCTGGCAGTCAACGCGTCGGCGGGCACGGGCCGTAACTGGCCTTCGGAACAGTTCTACGCTCCGGTACGGCTCCGCCACGGCGCGGCACCGCGGAGCCCGCGACGGGACGGGCCGGACGGCCTGAGAGGATGGGGACCCATCCGCCGGAACGCACGCACACCGAGGGGCGAACGCCAGTGACAAGGGCCTCCCTGGACAAGCAGCCGCACGAAGTCGCCTCCATGTTCGACAGGGTCGCGGCCAACTACGACCTCACCAACGACGTGCTCTCCCTCGGCCAGGACCGGGTCTGGCGCAAGGCAGCGGCCAGGGCGGTCGACGCCCGTCCCGGGCAGAAGGTCCTCGACCTGGCCGCGGGCACCGCGACCTCCTCGCTGCCCTACGCCGCGACCGGTGCGTACGTGGTCCCCTGCGACTTCTCCCTCGGCATGCTCGCGGAGGGCAAGAAGAAGCACTCCTGGCTGCCGCTGACCGCCGGCGACGCGACCCGGCTGCCGTTCCGCGACGACGTCTTCGACACCGTCACGATCTCCTTCGGGCTGCGCAACGTCCAGGACACCGAAGCGGCACTGCGCGAGATGTACCGGGTGACCAAGCCGGGCGGCCAGGTCGTCATCTCCGAGTTCTCCCAGCCCACCTGGGCGCCCTTCCGGACCGTCTACACCGAGTACCTGATGCGCGCCCTGCCGCCCGTGGCCCGCGCCGTCTCCTCGAACCCCGACGCGTACGTGTACCTCGCCGAGTCCATCCGCGCCTGGCCCGACCAGCCCGCCCTGGCCGCGCTGCTGCAGAAGGCCGGCTGGTCCCGGGTCGCGTGGCGCAACCTGAGCGGCGGCATCGTCGCCCTGCACCGGGGCATCAAGGACTGACCACCGTGCCTGACGTCGCTCCCACGGACTACGGGCCCCTGCTGAAGCAGATCGCGGCCGACATCGCCCCGCTGATCGGCAGCGGCACCCCGGCCGAGTACATCCCGGCACTCGCCGCCGTGGACCGGCGCCGGTTCGGCATGGCCGTCGCCGACCTCGAAGGCAACGTCTTCGGGGTGGGCGACTGGCAGGTGCCCTTCTCCGCCCAGTCGATCACCAAGGTGTTCGCGCTCGCCCTGGCGCTGGCCGAGGGCGGCGACAGCCTGTGGGAGCGGGTCGGCCGGGAGCCCTCCGGCAACCCGTTCAACTCGCTCGTGCAGCTGGAGTACGAAAACGGCATCCCGCGCAATCCGTTCATCAACGCGGGCGCCCTGGTCGTCACCGACCGGCTGCAGACCCTGACCGGCGACGCGAGCAGCGAACTGCTGGAGTTCCTGCGGCAGGAGAGCCAGAACCCGGACATAGGCTTCGACGCCGAGGTCGCCGCGTCCGAGCAGGAGCACGGCGACCGCAACGCGGCCGTCGCCCACTTCATGGCCTCGTACGGGAACATCGACAACCCGGTGCCCGCGCTGCTGGAGCACTACTTCTGGCAGTGCTCGATCGAGATGACCTGCGCGGACCTGGCCCGTGCCGGGCGCTTCCTCGCCCGCCACGGGCTGCGGGCCGACGGCTCGCGGCTGCTGACCCGCAGCGAGGCGAAGCAGATCAACGCCGTGATGCTGACCTGCGGGACGTACGACGCGGCGGGCGAGTTCGCCTACCGCGTCGGGCTGCCCGGCAAGAGCGGGGTGGGCGGCGGCATCGTCGCCGTCGTGCCCGGCCAGTGCACCCTGGCCGTGTGGAGTCCCGGCCTGGACGCCCGGGGCAACTCGGTGGCGGGCGTGGCCGCCCTCGACCGCTTCACCACCCTGACGGGCCTGTCCGTCTTCTGACGCGCCGTACGGGGCGTGCGGGCCGGGGAGTTCCCGGCCCGGACCCCGGACCCCGCACGGCGCGCCCGCGGCCGTCAGCGGGTGCGCAGGTCCAGGGCGTAGCGCAGCCCCGGGTTGCCGCGCGGCGAGGTGAACTCCTCGGCCAGGGTCATTCCCAGGCGCTCGGCCACCGCCACCGAACGCGCGTTCCGGGCGTCGATCATCGCCACCACGTGCGGGACCCCGGCCTCCCTGACCCGCTCCAGCGTGGCCAGGGCGGCGGCGTGGGCGTACCCGCGGCCCCAGGCGGGGCGGGCCAGCCGCCAGCCGATCTCGATCTCCCCGACCGGACCCCAGTCCTCCCGCGGCCACGGCTGGGCGCCGGTGAAGCCGATCACGGCGCCCTCCTCGTCCAGCACGGTCCACAGGCAGTAGCCGAGCCGGGCGTCGTGCAGGCGCTGGCGCGCGGTGAACTCCTCGTACAGGGACAGTTCGGCCGGGCCGCCCAGGAACTCCATGACGTCCGGGTCGTCGAAGGCCCGGTGCCAGGCGTGGGCGTCCTCGTCCGTCGGTACGCGCAGCTGCGCGGCGGGGAGCGGCCGGGTCGGCGAGGTGGTCATCGGAGGCACCCTTCGGATCGCGATCTCTCTCGCTGCATAGACTGCACATGTCCGGTGCCGCCTGGCACCCTATATCGAGCCTTCGGGAGACCCCGCAGTGACCGAGCTCCTTTCCGAACACTCCGCGGACGTGATCGTCGTCGGGGCAGGGCCTGCCGGCTCGACCACCGCCTACTACCTCGCCAAGGCCGGATTGGACGTCCTGCTCCTGGAGAAGACGGCGTTCCCCCGCGAGAAGGTCTGCGGCGACGGACTGACCCCGCGCGCCACCAAGCAGCTGGTCGCGATGGGCATCGACATCTCCGAAGAGGCCGGCTGGCTGCGCAACAAGGGCCTGCGGATCATCGGCGGCGGACAGCGCCTGCAGCTGGACTGGCCGGAACTCGCCTCCTACCCGGAGTACGGACTCGTCCGCAAGCGTGACGACTTCGACGAGATCCTGGCCCGCCAGGCGCAGAAGGCCGGCGCCCGCCTGTACGAGCGCTGCAACGTCGGCGAGCCCGTCCGCGACGCCCGTACCGGCCGCATCACCGGCGTGCAGGCGAAGCTGGGCGAGGAGAAGACCCCGGTCACCTTCCACGCCCCGCTGGTCGTCGCCGCCGACGGCAACTCCTCCCGGCTGTCGCTGGCGATGGGCCTGCACCGCCGCGAGGACCGCCCGATGGGCGTCGCCGTGCGCACGTACTTCACCTCCCCGCGCCACGACGACGACTACCTGGAGTCCTGGCTGGAGCTGTGGGACCGGCGAGGCCAGGAGGACCGGCTGCTGCCCGGCTACGGCTGGATCTTCGGCATGGGCGACGGCACCTCCAACGTCGGCCTCGGCATCCTCAACTCCTCGTCCGCCTTCAAGGAGCTGGACTGGCGCGAGGTCCTCAAGGCCTGGTGCGCCTCGATGCCGGAGGACTGGGGCTACACCCCGGAGAACATGACGCAGCCGATCCGCGGCGCGGCCCTGCCGATGGCCTTCAACCGGCAGCCGCACTACACCAAGGGCCTGCTGCTGGTCGGCGACGCGGGCGGTCTCGTCAACCCGTTCAACGGCGAGGGCATCGCGTACGCGATGGAGTCGGGCCAGATCGCGGCCGACGTCATCGTGCAGGCGCAGGCCCGATCCACCCCGGCGCAGCGCGAGCTGGCCCTGCACAACTACCCGAAGGTGCTCAAGGAGACCTACGGCGGCTACTACACGCTGGGCCGCGCCTTCGTGAAGCTGATCGGCAACCCGAAGGTCATGAAGGTGGCGACGCAGCGCGGCCTGACGCACCCGCTACTGATGAAGTTCACGCTGAAGATGCTGGCGAACCTGACCGACCCGACGGGCGGCGACGCGATGGACCGCATCATCAACGGCCTCTCCAAGGTGGCCCCGAAGGCCTGACGGGCCTCCACCACCCGGTCCGCGGACGGCGGCCCCGGCCCCGTGCTCAGTCCCGCGGGCCGGGGCCGTCGCCGTGCACCGTGCGCACGCAGCGGGCGAGCAGCGCCAGCCCGCCCAGCAGGAGCACGGCCGAGACGGTCCAGCCGGCCCCCAGCACCAGGGCGCTGCCCGGCTTCTGCCAGGGCCGGACGGTGGTCAGCACCCAGCCGCCGACGGCGAGCAGCGCGAGCCCGAGGGCGCCCCGGACCGCGGTCGGGTCGCCGGCGCCGCGGTGTTCGTACGGCGGTGTGCCCACGAGACCACTACCTCCAGGGTCGGACGCTCGACGGACTGCGGCGCCATCCTCTCAGGGCGCCGGGCCCGCTCGCGAACGGCAGGGGGCCGCTGAGGGCCGCGCCGGCGGCCGGGGGCGGGGGAAGGGCGCCGGCGGGCGGCGCGGGCCTCCGGAGGACGGGCAGGGCCCGGGAAACGGGTCCAGGGCCGGTACTCCACCCCCGAGCGGGGGAGTACCGGCCCTCGGCCGTGTGTGCTGCCGCGGCCTGAGCGGGGCTCAGGGGAGCAGTCAGAGGACGCGGACGGCGCCCGTCGGCTTGTCGTAGCTCAGGGAGCGCTCGACGATGCCGGTGCTGGGGTTCTGCGCGCCGACGAACTTGCCGCCGCCGACGTAGACGGCGACGTGGTACGCGCTGCCCTTGGAGCCCCAGTAGAGGATGTCGCCCGGCTGCAGGGCGCTCAGGGAAACGGACTTGCCGGCGGAGGACTGCGCCTGGGACATGCGCGGCAGGGAGATGCCGGCCTGGCGGTAGGCGGCCTGGACGAGACCGGAGCAGTCGAACGAGGACGGGCCGGTGCCGCCCATGACGTACGCCTTGCCGACCTGCGCGCGGGCGAAGTTGACGATGGCGGCGGCGGAGCCGGTCGCCGGGGCGGTGACCGTGCCCGTGCCCTGCGGCGCCGTGGCGGAACCGGAGCCGGAGCCCGAGGTGGTCTTCAGCGAGGTGCGCTCGGAGTCGCGGGTGGCGCGCTCGGCCTCGGCCTTGCGGTCCGCCTCCTCCTTCGCCTTCTTCTCGGCGGCCTTCTGGGCCTCTTCCTTGGCCTGCTTGGCCTCGGCGGCGGCGCCCGTGCGGGCGCTCTCCTCCTGGGCGGTCAGTTCGCCCTCGACGGCCGCCAGTCGGGTGTTCTCGGCGGCCGTGGTGACGGCGGAGGACACCTCGGCGGCCAGGTCCATGTCGAGGACCGGCATTTCGAGGGTCGACTCGGTCTTGGGCTCGGCGGGGGACGCGCTCGCCGTGCCGGCCATGGCCAGGGTGCTGAGGACGCCACCGGCAACTCCGGCGCGGACCGCGAGCTTCGAGGCGCTGCGGCGGGGCTTCCGGTGGCTGGGTATGTGAGCGGTGTGGGACATGAGGACAACCGGTATCAGGGCGCCAGGGTTCCCTTCAAGAAACGTGGGGTGCGCCACAGTTGCGTCCGAACGGCGCGAACCGGGCGCTCCGCGCTTCTTATTGACGCCGTAACGGGCTAAACGGACACGCCCTCACAGGGCTGTGATCATGGGGTTTCAGAATTAAGTCCGAAATGATCCACGGACTACCACCCCTCCGCACAGATGGCCAAGCCCTCTTTCGGAAGGCCGGATTCAGAGTGGCGCAGGTCACAGGAACATCACGTGTCGTGGACGCTGTGGCCCGCCCGTGACCTTCCTGTGAAGGTGCCGAGAGGGTTCGTGAACGGATGCACGTGCTCGCCGGCCGCTCCGTCGGCGTCTGCCCCGCGTCCACCTCCGTACGCACGGGCTCCCCCGACCGGGCGACCCGGATCCCCTTATCACCTGACGGCCTCCCGTGCCAATTTGCCTGCACCCGCCATCGTTTGATAGAGCAACCCGCCTTCGACCTGCGAAGACGGGCTCGAATGTCACCTTTGGTGATCATGCGGATGCTTCGCGTACGAAGATCACCACTCATCGGACTTCATGATCGTTCGTCAGGTGGTGGAGATCACAAACTCGGTGTTGTTACCCGTGTCGCAGATCACAGACGAGCGGGCATAAGATGCGCAGCAGTCCGGCTTGTGAACTGCCTCACATGTGCACGATCTTCGCGAGGCGGGGCACGCGTCGCCGGCAGCGGTCCAACGGTCAAGGACGACTGGAAGGAGCGAGGAGCGTGAATGCGTACGCGCCCATCCTCGTGCTCGGCGCCCTCGGCGCAGGGTTTGCGATCTTCTCCGTGGTCATGGCCACGCTGATCGGCCCAAAACGCTACAACCGGGCAAAGCTGGAAGCCTACGAGTGCGGCATCGAACCGACACCGATGCCGGCCGGCGGCGGTCGCTTCCCCATCAAGTACTACCTGACGGCGATGCTCTTCATCGTCTTCGACATCGAGGTTGTCTTCCTCTACCCCTGGGCCGTCACCTTCGACTCCCTGGGGATCTTCGGGCTCGTCGAGATGCTGCTCTTCGTGCTCACCGTCTTCGTCGCCTACGCCTACGTCTGGCGCCGCGGCGGCCTGGAATGGGACTGAGGGGCTGAATTCCCATGGGACTGGAAGAGAAGCTGCCGAGCGGCTTCCTGCTCACCACCGTCGAACAGGCCGCGGGATGGGTGCGCAAGTCGTCCGTCTTCCCGGCGACGTTCGGCCTCGCCTGTTGCGCCATCGAGATGATGACGACCGGAGCCGGCCGCTACGACCTGGCCCGCTTCGGCATGGAGGTCTTCCGCGGCTCCCCGCGCCAGGCCGACCTGATGATCGTCGCCGGCCGGGTCAGCCAGAAGATGGCGCCGGTGCTGCGCCAGGTCTACGACCAGATGCCCGCTCCCAAATGGGTGATCTCCATGGGGGTTTGTGCATCCTCGGGCGGAATGTTCAACAACTACGCGATCGTCCAGGGCGTCGACCACATCGTCCCGGTGGACATCTACCTCCCCGGCTGCCCGCCCCGCCCCGAGATGCTGATGGACGCGATCCTCAAGCTCCACCAGAAGATCCAGGGCGGAAAGCTCGGCGTGAACCGGGAGGAGGCGGCCCGCGAAGCGGAAGAGGCCGCCCTCAAGGCCCTCCCCACCATTGAGATGAAGGGGCTGCTCCGGTGAGCGAGACCCACGAGCCGGAGAACGGCGCCACCGGCGACGACAACGGCACCGAAGGCGGCCTGCCCGCCCCGCGCGCCCAGGGCCCCGAGGTCATCGGCGTCCGCAAGGGCATGTTCGGAGCCCGGGGCGGCGCCGACACCAGCGGCTACGGCGGCCTCGTCCGCACCGTCGCCCTTCCCGGCGCGAGCAGCCGCCCGTACGGCTCCTACTTCGACGAGGTGGCCGACGAGCTCGAAGGCGCCCTGGAGGAGCAGGACCTGCTCCCGGAGAACGCCATCGAGAAGACGGTCGTCGACCGGGGCGAGCTCACCTTCCACATCGCCCGCGAGCACCTCGTGCGCGTCGCCCGCACCCTGCGCGACGACCCGGCCCTGCGCTTCGAGCTCTGCACCGGCGTCTCCGGAGTGCACTTCCCCGGCGACAAGGGCCGCGAACTGCACGCCGTGTACCACCTGCGCTCCCTGACGCACGGCCGGATCCTGCGGCTGGAGGTGTCGGTCCCGGACGACGACCCGCACGTCCCCTCGCTCGTCACCGTCTACCCGACCAACGACTGGCACGAGCGCGAGACCTACGACTTCTTCGGCCTGGTCTTCGACGGGCACCCGGCCCTCACCCGGATCATGATGCCGGACGACTGGCAGGGCTTCCCGCAGCGCAAGGACTACCCCCTCGGCGGCATTCCCGTCGAGTACAAGGGCGCCCAGATCCCGGCTCCCGACCAGCGGAGGTCGTACAGCTGATGTCCACGTCACACCACGCGTCCTCCCGCGAGACCACCGAGGGCACCGTCTACACCGTCACCGGCGGCGACTGGGACGAGATCGTCCAGTCCGCCGCCAAGGCCGACGACGAGCGGATCGTCGTCAACATGGGGCCCCAGCACCCGTCCACCCACGGCGTGCTCCGGCTGATCCTGGAGATCGACGGCGAGACGGTCACCGAGGCCCGCTGCGGCATCGGCTACCTGCACACCGGCATCGAGAAGAACCTCGAATTCCGGAACTGGACGCAGGGCACCACCTTCGTCACGCGCATGGACTACCTGACGCCCTTCTTCAACGAGGCGGCCTACTGCCTCGGCGTCGAGAAGCTCCTCGGCATCACCGACCAGGTCCCGGACCGGGCCACCGTGATCCGCGTCCTGCTGATGGAGCTCAACCGGCTCTCCTCCCACCTGGTGTGCATCGCCACCGGCGGCATGGAGCTGGGCGCCACCACGATCATGATCTACGGCTTCCGCGACCGCGAGCTGATCCTCGACATCTACGAGCTGATCACCGGCCTGCGGATGAACCACGCGTTCATCCGCCCCGGCGGCCTCGCGCAGGACCTGCCCCCGGGCGCCGTCGACCAGCTGCGCGAGTTCGTGAAGACCATGAAGAAGAACCTGCCGGAGTACGACAAGCTCGCCACCGGCAACCCCATCTTCAAGGCCCGCATGCAGGACGTCGGCCACCTCGACCTCGCCGGCTGCATGGCCCTCGGCGCCACCGGCCCGATCCTGCGCTCCGCCGGCCTGCCGCACGACCTGCGCAAGTCCGACCCGTACTGCGGCTACGAGACCTACGAGTTCGACGTGCCGACCACCGAGACCTGCGACTCCTACGGGCGCTTCCTGATCCGCCTGGAGGAGATGCGCCAGTCGCTGCGGATCGTCGAGCAGTGCCTGGAGCGCTTGGAGCCGGGCCCGGTGATGGTCGCCGACAAGAAGATCGCCTGGCCGGCGCAGCTGGCCATGGGCCCCGACGGCCTAGGCAACTCGCTCGACCACATCAGGAACATCATGGGCACCTCCATGGAGGCCCTCATCCACCACTTCAAGCTGGTGACCGAGGGCTTCCGGGTACCGGCCGGCCAGGCGTACGCGGCCGTCGAGTCCCCCAAGGGCGAGCTCGGCGTCCACGTCGTCTCCGACGGCGGGACCCGCCCCTACCGGGTCCACTTCCGCGACCCGTCCTTCACCAACCTGCAGGCCATGGCCGCGATGTGCGAGGGCGGCCAGGTCGCCGACGTCATCGTCGCCGTCGCCTCCATCGACCCCGTGATGGGAGGCGTCGACCGATGACCGCCAGTCCTCAGAACCGAGGGGTCTCGCTGGGCATGCCCCAGCTGCCCGCCCCCGACTTCCCGGCGGAGGTGCGCGCACGCCTCGCGGCGGACGCGGCGGACGTCGTCGCGCGCTACCCCGACAGCCGCTCCGCGCTTCTCCCCTTGCTGCACCTGTGCCAGTCGGAGGAGGGATACGTCTCCAAGACCGGCATCCGCTTCTGCGCCGAGACGCTGGGGCTGACCACCGCCGAGGTCACCGCCGTCGCGACCTTCTACACGATGTACCGGCGCAAGCCCTCCGGCGACTACCAGGTCGGCGTCTGCACCAACACCCTGTGCGCGGTCATGGGCGGCGACGCCATCTTCGAGGAGCTCCAGCAGCACCTCGGGGTCGGCAACAACGGGACCACCCCCGACGGCAAGGTCACCCTCGAGCACATCGAGTGCAACGCGGCCTGCGACTACGCCCCCGTGGTGATGGTCAACTGGGAGTTCTTCGACAACCAGACCCCCGCGTCCGCCAAGGCCATGGTCGACGACCTGCTGGCCGGCCGCGAGGTCGCCCCCACCCGGGGCGCGCCGCTGTGCACCTTCAAGGAGACCGCCCGGATCCTCGCCGGCTTCCCGGACGAGCGCGCGGGAGCCGTCGAGGCCACCGGCGGTGCCGGCCCCGCCTCCCTGATCGGACTGCGGATCGCCCGCGGCGAGTCCCCGCACACCCCGATCGTCCACCCGCGCGGCGAGACCACCACCGAGGGAGGGGAGTGATGTCCGTGTCCTCCGAACTGAGCAACGGGGGTGCCTCCCGGCCGGAGGCCGGGGGAGGGACCAGCCCGGAGAAGCTGCTCGCGCCCGTCCTGTCGGCCTTCTGGGACGAACCCGCGTCGTGGACGCTGGAGACCTACCGGCGCCACGAGGGCTACGAGGGCCTGCGCAAGGCGCTCGCGATGACCCCGGACGACCTCATCGCCTACGTGAAGGACTCGGGCCTGCGCGGACGCGGCGGCGCCGGCTTCCCCACCGGGATGAAGTGGCAGTTCATCCCGCAGGGCGACGGAAAGCCGCACTACCTCGTCGTCAACGCCGACGAGTCGGAGCCGGGGACCTGCAAGGACATCCCCCTCCTCTTCGCCAACCCGCACTCCCTCATCGAGGGAATGATCATCGCCTGCTACGCGATCCGCTCCGAGCACGCGTTCATCTACCTGCGCGGCGAGACGGTGCCCGTCCTGCGGCGCCTGCACGAGGCCGTGCGCGAGGCGTACGCGGCCGGATACCTCGGCAAGGACATCGACGGCACCGGGCGCAACCTCGACATCACGGTGCACGCGGGCGCGGGCGCGTACATCTGCGGCGAGGAGACGGCACTGCTCGACTCCCTCGAAGGCCGGCGCGGCCAGCCCCGGCTGCGTCCCCCCTTCCCGGCGGTCGAGGGGCTCTACGCCTGCCCCACTGTCGTCAACAACGTCGAGTCCATCGCCTCGGTTCCCGCGATCCTGAACAAGGGCAAGGACTGGTTCAAGTCCATGGGGACCGAGAAGTCCCCCGGCTTCACCCTGTACTCGCTCTCCGGCCACGTCGCCGGCCCCGGCCAGTACGAGGCGCCGCTCGGCATCACCCTGCGCCAGCTCCTCGACATGAGCGGCGGCATGCGGCCCGGCCACCGGCTGAAGTTCTGGACCCCGGGCGGCTCCTCCACCCCCATGTTCACCGACGAACACCTCGACGTCCCCCTGGACTACGAGGGGGTGGGCGCCGCCGGCTCGATGCTCGGCACCAAGGCGCTCCAGTGCTTCGACGAGACCACCTGCGTGGTGCGCGCCGTGACCCGGTGGACGGAGTTCTACGCCCACGAGTCCTGCGGCAAGTGCACGCCCTGCCGCGAAGGCACCTACTGGCTGGTCCAGTTGCTCCGCGACATCGAGGCGGGCAAGGGCGTCATGTCCGACCTCGACAAGCTGAACGACATCGCCGACAACATCAACGGCAAGTCCTTCTGCGCGCTCGGCGACGGCGCGGCCAGCCCGATCTTCTCCTCGCTCACGTACTTCCGCGCGGAGTACGAGCAGCACATCACGGGCAAGGGCTGCCCCTTCGACCCCAGGAAGTCGACCCTCTGGGCCGACACGGAGGTGAACGCATGACCGTCACCACTACGTCCGCCTCCGGGGGCGAACCCGCCGTCCCGCCGGAGGACCTGATCTCGCTCACCATCGACGGGGTCGCCCTCTCCGTGCCCAAGGGCACCCTCGTCATCCGGGCCGCCGAACAGCTCGGCATCGAGATCCCCCGGTTCTGCGACCACCCCCTCCTCTCCCCGGCCGGCGCCTGCCGCCAGTGCATCGTCGAGGTCGAGGGCCAGCGCAAGCCGATGGCCTCCTGCACCATCACCTGCACCGACGGCATGGTCGTCAAGACGCAGCTCACCTCCGAGGTCGCCGACAAGGCCCAGCGCGGGGTGATGGAGCTGCTGCTCATCAACCACCCGCTGGACTGCCCCGTCTGCGACAAGGGCGGCGAGTGCCCCCTGCAGAACCAGGCGATGTCCCACGGCAACGCCGAATCCCGGTTCGAGGGGAAGAAGCGCACCTACGAGAAGCCCGTCCCGATCTCCACGCAGGTCCTGCTGGACCGGGAGCGCTGCGTGCTCTGCGCCCGCTGCACCCGCTTCTCCAACGAGATCGCCGGCGACCCGATGATCGAGCTGCTCGAACGCGGCGCGCTCCAGCAGGTCGGCACCGGCGAGGACGACCCCTTCGAGTCGTACTTCTCCGGCAACACCATCCAGATCTGCCCGGTCGGCGCCCTCACCTCCGCCGCCTACCGGTTCCGCTCCCGGCCCTTCGACCTCGTCTCCTCCCCGAGCGTGTGCGAGCACTGCGCCGGCGGCTGCGCCACCCGCACCGACCACCGCCGCGGCAAGGTGCTGCGCCGGATGGCCGCCGAGGACCCCGAGGTCAACGAGGAGTGGATCTGCGACAAGGGCCGCTTCGGGTTCCGCTACGCGCAGCGCCCGGACCGGCTGACCACCCCGCTCGTGCGCAACGCGGCCGGGACCCTGGAGCCGGCGAGCTGGCCCGAGGCCCTCCAGGCCGCCGCCGACGGACTCGCCGCCGCGCGCGGCCGCGCCGGAGTGCTCACCGGCGGCCGGCTCACCGTCGAGGACGCCTACGCGTACGCCAAGTTCGCCCGGGTCGTGCTCGACACCAACGACATCGACTTCCGGGCCCGCGTGCACAGCGCGGAGGAGGCCGAGTTCCTGGCCGCCACCGTCGCCGGCACCGGCAAGGACCTCGACGGCGAGGGGGTCACGTACTCCTCGCTGGAGGCCGCTCCCGCCGTGCTGCTCGCCGGCATCGAGGCCGAGGAGGAGGCCCCCGGGGTCTTCCTGCGGCTGCGCAAGGCCCACCGCAAGCGCAAGCAGCGGACGTTCGCCCTCGCGCCCTTCGCCACCCGCGGCCTGGAGAAGGCGGGCGGCACCCTGCTGGCCGCCGCACCCGGCACCGAGCCCGAGTGGCTCGACGCACTGGCCTCCCGCACCGGCCTGGAAGCCGGCGGCACCGAGGCCGCGGACGCTCTGCGCGCCCCCGGCGCCGTCATCGTCGTCGGCGAGCGCCTCGCCGGAGTGCCCGGCGCGCTGACCGCCGTCGTGCGCACCGCCGCCGCCACCGGCGCCCGGCTGGTGTGGATCCCCCGCCGGGCCGGCGAGCGGGCCGCCGTCGAGGCGGGCGCACTGCCCTCCCTGCTGCCGGGCGGCCGTCCGGCCACCGACCCGCGGGCGCGCGACGAGGTCGCCACCGTCTGGGGCCTGGACGAACTCCCGCACCGCTACGGACGCGACACCGGCCAGATCGTCGAGGCCGCCGCCACCGGTGAACTGTCGGCCCTGCTCGTCGCGGGCGTCGAGGTCACCGACCTGCCGGACCCGCGACGGGCCCGCACGGCGCTGAAGGAGGCCTTCGTGGTCTCCCTCGAACTGCGCCCCGGCGAGGTCACCGACCACGCCGACGTGGTGTTCCCGGTCGCGGCCGTCGTCGAGAAGACCGGCGCGTTCATCAACTGGGAAGGCCGCGTGCGCCCCTTCGAGGCCGCGCTCAAGCCCGACCAGATGACCCGCCGGCTCGCCCCCGCCGACGCCCGCGTGCTGCACATGCTCGCGGACGCCGCCGACCGGCCGATCGCCCTGCCCGACGTGCACGCCGTACGCCGGGAACTGGAACGGCTCGGCCCGTGGGAGGGCGGACTCGCCGCCGAGGCCGCCACCGACACCGCGCCGCTGCCGCGCCCGGCCGCGGGCGAGGCGCTCCTCGCCGGCCACCGGCTCCTGCTCGACCTGGGCCGGCTCCAGGAGGGCGACGACGCCCTGGCCGGCACCCGGCACGAGGCGAGCGCCCGGCTCTCGGCCGCCACGGCCGCCGAGACGGGCGTCAAGGACGGCGACGTCCTCGCGGTCACCGGTCCGGCCGGCTCCGTGGAACTCCCGCTCCGGATCACCGAGATGCCCGACCGAGTGGTCTGGCTCCCGCTGAACTCCACCGGCTCCGGCGTGCTCGCCGACGCCGGAGCCCGGCCGGGCACCCTCGTACGCATCGGCCCGGCGACCCCGGCCGCCGCCGGCGACACCACCGCGGAGGTGGACGCGTGAACACCGTTCAACTCGCTGCCGAGGACCTCTCCCTGTTCGGGAAGGACGTCTGGTGGCTCGTCGTCATCAAGGCGGTGTTCTGCTTCGCCTTCCTGATGGTCACCGTGCTCTTCTCCATCGTGTGGGAGCGCAAGGTCGTCGCCTGGATGCAGCTGCGCATCGGCCCCAACCGGCACGGTCCCTGGGGCATGCTCCAGTCGCTCGCCGACGGCGTGAAGCTGATGCTCAAGGAAGACATCATCGTCAAGCGGGCCGACAAGGTGGTGTACGTCCTGGCCCCGATCATCGCGGCGATCCCGGCCTTCATGGCCATCGCCGTGATCCCCTTCGGCCCGCCCGGTGACGAGATCTCCATCTTCGGCCAGCGCACCACGATGCAGCTGACCGACCTGCCCATCGCGATGCTCTACATCCTCGCGGTGGCCTCCGTCGGCATCTACGGCATCGTCCTCGCCGGCTGGTCCTCCGGCTCGACCTACCCGCTCCTGGGCGGCCTCCGCTCGTGCGCGCAGATGATCTCCTACGAGATCGCGATGGGCGCGGCCTTCGCCTCCGTCTTCCTCTACTCCGGGTCGATGTCGACCTCGGCGATCGTGGAGGCGCAGGCCGACCGCTGGTACATCGTGCTCCTGCCGGTCTCCTTCATCATCTACGTCATCACGATGGTCGGCGAGACGAACCGCGCCCCCTTCGACATGCCGGAGTCCGAGGGCGACCTGGTCGGCGGCTTCAACACCGAGTACTCCTCCATCAAGTTCGCGCTGTTCATGCTCGCCGAGTACGTCAACATGGTCACCGTCTCGGCGGTCTCCGTGACCCTCTTCCTCGGCGGCTGGCGGGCCCCGTACCCGATCAGCACCTTCTGGGAGGGCGCGAACCACGGCTGGTGGCCGCTGCTCTGGTTCGTCCTCAAGGTCCAGCTGCTGCTGTTCTTCTTCATCTGGCTGCGCGGCACGCTGCCGCGCGTGCGCTACGACCAGCTGATGAAGCTCGGCTGGAAGGTGCTCATCCCGGTCTCCGTGGTCTGGCTGATGCTCGTCGCCACCGTCCGGGCCCTGCGCAACGAGGCCTACGACTTCAGCGAGATCGCCCTCTACGTGGGCAGTGCCGTCATCGCGATCCTCCTGTTGTCCTTCGTCGCCGACGTCTTCCGCGACAAGCGGGAGAAGGCCACGGCGGAGCGGGCCGGGAAGGCCGCGGCGGCCGAGCCGTTCGACCCGATGGCGGGCGGGTTCCCCGTGCCGCCGAAGCCCGGCCAGCACCTGGCACCCGTACCGCGCAGGCGGTCCCGCAGCGAGCGGGAGCTGATCGTCAGTGGCGGGACGAATTCCGACAGTGACCGAGAGGAGGGTGCTGAGAATGTCTGACGAGAAGTGGCAGAACCCGGTGGCCGGCTTCGGCGTGACCTTCAAGGCCATGTTCAAGAAGCGCCTCACCGAGCAGTACCCGGAGCAGCAGAAGACCACCGCCCCGCGCTTCCACGGACGCCACCAGCTCAACCGGCACCCCGACGGTCTGGAGAAGTGCATCGGGTGCGAGCTGTGCGCCTGGGCCTGTCCCGCCGACGCCATCTACGTGGAGGGCGCGGACAACACCGAGGAGGAGCGCTACTCCCCGGGTGAACGCTACGGCCGCGTCTACCAGATCAACTACGCCCGCTGCATCCTGTGCGGGCTGTGCGTCGAGGCCTGCCCCACCCGGGCGCTGACCATGACGAACGAGTTCGAACTGGCCGACGCAAGCCGCGAGTCGCTCATCTACACCAAGGACCAGCTGCTCGCCGGGCTGACCGAGGGCATGGTCGAGGCCCCGCACTCGGTCTTCCCCGGCACCGACGAGCAGGACTACTACCGCGGACTGGTGACGGGCGCCGCCCCGGGCACGGTCCGCCAGGTGGCGGTCTCCAAGGGGGAGGAGCCGGCCGAGGGGGCCGACGGGAACGCGGAGGTGGGGGCATGAGCGCCATCGCCGCCACCGTCACCTCCACCGGCGAGGCCGTGCAGTTCTGGATCCTCGGCACGGTCGCCGTCATCGGCGCGCTGGCCACGATCCTGATGAAGAAGGCCGTGCACAGCGCGCTCAGCCTGGCCGGGACGATGATCATCCTGGCCGTCTTCTACCTCGCCAACGGGGCGTACTTCCTGGGCGTCGTCCAGGTGATCGTCTACACCGGCGCGATCATGATGCTCTTCCTCTTCGTGGTCATGCTCGTCGGCGTCACCGCCGCCGACTCCCTGAAGGAGACCATCAAGGGCCAGCGCTGGCTCGCGGCCCTGTGCGGGCTCGGCTTCGGCATCCTGCTGATCGGCGGCATCGGCAACGCCGGGATCAGCCACTTCAACGGACTCGGCAAGGTCAACTCCGCCGGGCACGTCGAGGGACTGGCCCAGCTGATCTTCACCAAGTACGTCTTCGCCTTCGAGCTCACCGGCGCGCTGCTGATCACCGCCACGGTCGGCGCCATGGTCCTCACCCACCGCGAGCGCACCGAACGCGCCGCCACCCAGCGCGAGCTGGCCGAGCGCCGCGTCCGCGAGGGCGTCCAGCTCCCGCCGCTGCCCGCGCCCGGTGTCTACGCCCGGCACAACGCGGTGGACGTTCCCGGCCTGCTCCCGGACGGCACCCCGTCCGAGCTGACCGTCAGCAAGACGCTGCGCGCCCGCGGCCAGGTCCGGGACGTCTCCGGCCAGGCGCTCGACGACCTCAAGGCCCTGGAGCAGCGTTCCGCGGAGCGCCTCGGCCGTGAGGAGGCCTCGAAGTGAATCCGGTCAACTACCTGTACCTGGCGGCGCTGCTCTTCACCATCGGTGCCGTCGGCGTGCTCATCCGCAAGAACGCGATCGTGCTGTTCATGTGCGTCGAGCTGATGCTCAACGCCTGCAACCTCGCCTTCGTCGCGTTCTCGCGGATGCACGGCAACCTCGACGGCCAGATCATCGCGTTCTTCACGATGGTCGTCGCCGCCGCGGAGGTCGTGGTCGGCCTGGCGATCATCGTGTCGCTGTTCCGTACCCGCCACTCGGCCTCGGTCGACGACGCCAGCCTGATGAAGCTGTAAGGGGTCGCTGTGGAGAACCTGATTGCGCTGCTGATCGCGGCGCCCCTGCTCGGAGCGGTGGTGCTGCTCTGCGGCGGCCGCCGCCTCGACAAGGCCGGCCACTGGCTCGGCACCCTGCTCGCGGCCGCCTCGTTCGGCATCGGCGTGGCCCTGTTCGCGGACATGCTGGGCCGGCCGTCGGACGACCGCACCCTCACCCAGAACCTGTACACCTGGATCCCCGTCGAGGGCTTCCAGGCGGACATGGCCTTCCAGCTCGACCAGCTGTCGATGACGTTCGTCCTGCTGATCTCCGGGGTGGGCACGCTCATCCACGTGTACTCCATCGGGTACATGGAGCACGACGAGCGCCGCCGCCGCTTCTTCGGCTACCTCAACCTGTTCGTCGCGGCCATGCTGCTGCTGGTCCTCGCCGACAACTACCTGCTGCTGTACTTCGGCTGGGAGGGCGTCGGCCTCGCCTCGTACCTCCTGATCGGCTTCTGGCAGCACAAGCCCAGCGCGGCCACCGCCGCCAAGAAGGCCTTCCTGGTCAACCGCGTCGGCGACATCGGCCTCTCCATCGCGATCATGCTGATGTTCACCACGTTCGGGACCTTCGCCTTCGGTCCGGTGCTCGGCGCGGTGGGCGAGACCTCCGAGGACACCCTCACGGCCATCGGCCTGATGCTGCTGCTGGCCGCGTGCGGCAAGTCCGCCCAGGTGCCGCTGCAGTCCTGGCTCGGCGACGCGATGGAGGGCCCGACCCCGGTCTCGGCCCTCATCCACGCGGCGACGATGGTGACCGCCGGCGTCTACCTGATCGTCCGCTCCGGGGCCATCTTCAACGCGGCGCCCGACGCCCAGCTGGTGGTCACCGTCGTGGGCGCCGTCACGCTCCTCTTCGGTGCGATCGTCGGTTGCGCGAAGGACGACATCAAGAAGGCCCTGGCGGGCTCGACGATGTCGCAGATCGGCTACATGATCCTGGCCGCCGGCCTCGGCCCCATCGGCTACGTCTTCGCGATCATGCACCTGGTGACGCACGGCTTCTTCAAGGCCGGCCTCTTCCTCGGCGCCGGATCCGTGATGCACGGGATGAACGACGAGGTCGACATGCGCAAGTACGGGGGGCTGCGGAAGTACATGCCGGTCACCTTCGTCACCTTCGGCCTCGGCTACCTGGCGATCATCGGCTTCCCGGGCCTGTCCGGCTTCTTCTCCAAGGACATGATCATCGAGGCGGCCTTCGCCAAGGGCGGCACCGAGGGCTGGATCCTCGGCGGGGTCACCCTGCTGGGCGCCGGCATCACCGCCTTCTACATGACCCGCGTCATGCTCCTCACCTTCTTCGGCGAGAAGCGCTGGCAGCCGGACGCCGACGGCCACGCGCCGCACCCCCACGAGTCCCCGAAGTCCATGACCATCCCCATGGTCATCCTGGCCTTCGGCTCGGTCTTCGCCGGCGCCTTCTTCGAGATCGGCGAGCGCTTCCTGAAGTGGCTGGAGCCCGTCACGGGCTACTCCCACGGGAACCCGCCGGTCAGCGCCATGACCGTCACCGCGGCCACCATGGTGATGCTCCTCGTCGGCGTCGGCATCGCCTGGGCGATGTACGGCAAGCGGCCCGTCCCGGTCGTCGCCCCGCGCGGCTCCTTCCTCACCCGGGCCGCCCGACGGGACCTCTACCAGGACGACTTCAACCACGTCGTGCTGGTGCGGGGCGGGGAGCACCTCACCCGCTCCCTCGTGTACGTCGACCACAGCCTGGTCGACGGGGTGGTGAACGGGACGGCCGCCTCGGTCGGCGGTCTCTCGGGCCGCCTGCGCAAGCTGCAGAACGGCTACGCCCGCAGCTACGCGGTCTCGATGTTCGGGGGCACGGCGATCCTGATCGCCGCGACCCTGCTGATGAGGGCGGTGTGACATGAACTTCCCGCTTCTGACGGTCACGGCCGCGGTCCCCGCGGTCGGCGCGATCCTCACGGCGGCCGTCCCGGCCGGCCGCAGGGCCGCCGCCAAGTGGCTCGCGCTGCTGGTCTCACTGGCGACCCTGGCCCTGGCCGTGCTCGTCGCCGTCCGCTTCGAACCCGGCGGAGACCGCTACCAGCTCACCGAGTCCCACGCCTGGATCCCCGACTTCGGCGTCCGCTACGAACTGGGCGTGGACGGGATCGGCGTGGTCCTCATCGGACTCACCGCGCTCCTGATCCCCTTCGTGATCGCTGCGGGCTGGCACGACGCCGACCCGCTGGAGACCAGCTCGAAGCGCTGGCGGCCCACCCAGGGCTTCTTCGCCCTGATCCTGCTGGTCGAGGCGATGGTGATCATCTCCTTCGAGGCCACCGACGTCTTCCTCTTCTACGTCTTCTTCGAAGCCATGCTCATCCCGATGTACTTCCTCATCGGCGGCTTCGGGGACCGGGCGCACGCCGGGTCCGACGAGAACGCGGCCGCGCAGCGCAGCTACGCGGCGGTCAAGTTCCTCCTCTACAACCTGGTCGGCGGCCTCATCATGCTGGCCGCGGTCATCGGCCTGTACGTGGTCGCGGGGAACTTCTCGCTCCAGGAGATCGCCGCCGCGCGCGCGGCGGGCACGCTCGACATGGCCACCAACACCGAACGGCTGCTGTTCCTGGGCTTCTTCTTCGCCTTCGCGGTGAAGGCCCCGCTGTGGCCGCTGCACACCTGGCTGCCGAACGCGATGGGGGAGTCCACCGCGCCGGTCGCCGTGCTGATCACCGCGGTCGTCGACAAGGTCGGCACCTTCGCGATGCTCCGCTTCTGCCTCGGCCTCTTCCCGGACGCCAGCAAGTGGGCCACCCCGGTGATCCTCGTCCTGGCCCTGATCAGCATCGTCTACGGCGCGCTGGTCGCGGTCGGCCAGCGGGACATCAAGCGGCTGGTCGCCTACGCCTCGATCTCGCACTTCGGCTTCATCGTCCTGGGCATCTTCGCGATGACCTCCCAGGGCCAGTCCGGCGCCACCCTCTACATGGTCAACCACGGCCTGTCGACGGCGGCGCTGATGCTGGTGGCCGGCTTCCTGATCTCGCGGCGCGGCTCGCGGCTCATCGCCGACTACGGAGGCGTCCAGAAGGTGGCCCCGGTCCTGGCCGGCACCTTCCTGATCGGCGGCCTCGCCACCCTCTCGCTGCCGGGCCTCGCACCCTTCGTCAGCGAGTTCCTCGTCCTGGTCGGCACCTTCGCCCGGTACCCGGTCGTCGGCATCATCGCCACCACCGGCATCGTGCTCGCCGCGCTCTACACGCTGGTGCTCTACCAGCGCACGATGACCGGGCCCGTGAAGGAGGAGGTCCGCAGCATGCCGGACCTGCGCCTGCGGGAGGTGCTGGTGGTCGCCCCGCTGATCGCCCTGCTGATCGGCCTCGGCGTCTACCCGAAGGTGCTCACCGACATCGTCAACCCGGCGGTGGAGCACACCATGTCGGACGTCCGGCAGACCGACCCGAAGCCCGAGGTCGTCGTCGACGCCAAGAACGGAGAGGCGGCGAAGTGAGCGCACTGAACTCCGCCCACAGCCTGTGGACAATGGCGGCGGACGGGCCGGCCGGCCGGATTCCGGCCCCGACCATCGAGTACGCCCAGCTCGCACCCACGCTGATCGTGGTCGGCGCGGCGATCATCGGGATCCTGGTCGAGGCCTTCGTGCCCCGCAAGGCCCGCTACCACGTCCAGGTCTTCCTGGCCCTGGCCGCGCTGGCCTCCGCCTTCGCGGCGGTCGTCGGCCTCGCCGCCGGCGGGTACGGCTCCACGAAGGCGCACGTCGCGGCGATGGGCGCCATCGCCGTGGACGGCCCGGCGCTCTTCCTGCAGGGCACCGTCCTGCTGGCCTCGGTCGTCGCGGTCTTCACCTTCGCCGAGCGGCGCCTGGACCCGGCCGCGCACGGCAACCGCGTGGACTCCTTCGCCGCCCAGGCGGCGTCGGTGCCCGGCAGCGACAGCGAGAAGGCCGCGGTCAAGGCGGGCTTCACCACCACCGAGGTCTTCCCGCTGGCCCTGTTCGCGATCGCCGGAATGCTCATCTTCCCGGCGGCCAACGACCTGCTGACGCTGTTCATCGCCCTGGAGGTCTTCTCCCTCCCGCTGTACCTCCTGTGCGCCGTCGCCCGCCGCCAGCGGCTGATGTCCCAGGAGGCCGCGGTGAAGTACTTCCTGCTCGGCGCCTTCTCCTCGGCCTTCCTCCTCTTCGGCATCGCCCTGCTCTACGGGTACGCGGGCTCGGTCTCGTACGCGGTGATCGCCGACGTGGTCGACGGGACCGTCACCACGATCGACCCGGCCCTCGCGGGGACCATGGGCAACGACGCGCTGCTGCTGATCGGCGGCGCGCTCATCCTGACGGGCCTGCTCTTCAAGGTCGGCGCCGTCCCGTTCCACATGTGGACCCCGGACGTCTACCAGGGCGCCCCGACCCCGATCACCGGCTTCATGGCCGCCGCGACGAAGGTGGCCGCCTTCGGCGCCCTGCTGCGCCTGCTCTACGTGGTCCTGCCGGGGCTGCGCTGGGACTGGCGCCCGGTGATGTGGGGCATCGCCATCGTCACCATGCTGGCGGGCGCGGTGATCGCCGTGACCCAGACGGACGTCAAGCGCCTGCTGGCCTACTCGTCCATCGCCCACGCCGGCTTCATCCTGGCCGGTGTCATCGCGACCTCGGCGGAGGGCGTGCGGGCCGTCCTCTTCTACCTGGCCGCGTACTCCTTCGTCACGATCGGCGCGTTCGCCGTGGTCACGCTGGTCCGCGACGCGGGCGGCGAGGCCACCCACCTGTCCAAGTGGGCCGGTCTGGGACGGCGTTCGCCGCTGACGGCAGCCGTCTTCGCGGTCTTCCTGCTCGCCTTCGCCGGCATTCCGCTGACGTCGGGCTTCACCGGGAAGTTCGCCGTGTTCTCGGCCGCGGCCGAGGGCGGCGCCGGGGCGCTGGTCGTGATCGGCGTCCTCTCCTCCGCGATCGCCGCGTTCTTCTACATCCGGGTGATCGTCCTGATGTTCTTCAGCGAGCCGAAGGCCGACGGTCCGACCGTGGCCGTGCCCTCGCCGCTGACGATGACCACCATCGCGGTGGGCGTCGCGGTCACCCTGGTCCTGGGCCTGGCGCCGCAGTACTTCCTGGACCTGGCGGGGCAGGCGAGCACCTTCGTCCGCTGACCGCTCCACCGCTCCACCACACGGCCGTGGGCCCGGCCCCCTTCCTCGGGGGCCGGGCCCACGGCCGTGCGCGGGGCTACTTCTTCGGACGGTGGCGGGGCGTGATCGCCGTGAGGTCCACGTCGATGGTGAACGGTACGGAGAGCTTCAGGCGGTCGTGGAAGATGCCCGTCGCCACGTAGGAGCCCGTGGCGGGATCCAACTCGTAGACGTAGACCACGGCGCGTCCGTCCTTGTTCTCGACCCGCCAGAAGTGCACGATCCCGGCCCTGGCGTACTTCAACGGCTTGGTCTCGCGGTCGCGTCCGACCGAGTCGGGGGAGACCACCTCGATGGCGAGCTCCACCGCCCCGGCGGGGAAACGGGTCTGTTCCAGGTCGTCCACGACATCGGTGCGGACGACCACCACGTCCGGCTCGGGCCGGTTGTGTGCGTCGATGTCGATCGTGAACTCGCGAAAGATCTCGAAGTCGGCGGGTGCCGCCGACCGCAGCTGCCACTTGAACAAGTCGACGGCTCGCTCGTGGAAGATGCTCTGCGGACTCACGAAGATCAGGCTCCCGTCGATCAGCTCCGTGTGCGGAGGCAGATTCGGAAGCGTGTCCAGGTCGTCCGCGGTCCAGCCGCCCGCGGGCGGGATGGGCCAGCGGGGCCCCGGCTCCGGCTCCGGTTCGGGCTGCGGCGCTGCGGGTCCGACGCTCATCAGTGCTCCCATGGGGCAGAGTCTCGCGAGTCCGCTCAGCGTATCGCCGGAGTTCTCGCGCGAGCTCACACTGACGAGTGAGTCATATGCCGTTGCCACTTGACGAACCCGGTCGCGGCCGCGGCTAGTGGCCGTGGGAGGTGGCCGGCTTGCCCGGGGTCGGAGCCTTCTTCGGGCAGGTCAGAGCGGTGTTCCAGTTGTGGAAGCGGCCCGCCGGGTTCTCCTTGTAGGCCCACATGTGCAGGTCGTAGTGCTTGGGCATGCCCGCCCAGTGGCCCGGCATCGGCCCGTCGAAGGGCAGCCCGAACATGCTCGGCCGGTCGTCGGCCGTCTTCAGGTCCTGGTCGCGGTCGGTGGACATCCACTCCACCGTCTCCAGCCGGCGCCGGCCGTTCTTGTCCTTCTCCCGGCTGTAGAGGAGCGCCGTGGGCCTCGCCGGGTCCTTCGAGCCCCAGTTGGCCTGCTTGACGTAGTGGTAGTTCATGGCGCCCGCCCCGAACGGGTTCGTCATGCACTCCTCGCCCATCGGGACGTACCCGTCCTTGAGGGCCTGCCGCTCGTCCGCGTACTTGGCGGTCGCCGCCATCGCCGTCGCCATGTCCCGCATGGCCTTCGCGTTGCGCGGGTCGGGCGCCGGGCCCTCGACCCCGGCGGCCGGGGCCACGGCGGTCAGGCCGAGCGTCACGGCGGCCGCGCAGGTGACGAGGGTCCTCAGGCTGCGTACGGTCATGGCGCGGCTCCTCGCGGTGGGGGTACCGGGTACGGGTTCCCGCTCCCGGTCGTCCGTCCACCATCCCGGGCCGCCGCGCGCGCCGCACGCGGCGCGCCTCCGAACGGGGGCCGGGCAGGCCCCGTCCGGAGGCGCCGAGGACTACTGCGCCGCGGGCGCCGCCGGCACGATGCGCCCGGTGACCTCGCCGAGGCCGACGCGGGTGCCGTCCGGGCCGGGGGCCCACGCGGTCAGGGTGACGGTGTCCCCGTCCTCCAGGAAGGTCCGCTTGCCGTCGGCCAGCTCGATGGCGTCGCGGCCGTTCCAGGTGAGTTCCAGCAGCGAGCCGCGCTGGGCGACCTCCGGGCCGCTGACCGTGCCCGAGCCGAAGACGTCGCCGGTGCGCAGGGAGGCGCCGTTGACGGTCATGTGGGCGAGCTGCTGGGCGGCGGTCCAGTACATCGTCGCGAACGGCGGCCGCGCCACCTCCTGCCCGTTGACGGACACGGTGATGTGCAGGTCGAAGCCGCCCGGACGGTCGACGGCCGCGTCGTCCAGGTAGGGCAGGAGCGGGAAGTCCCGGGCCGGCGGGGCCACCCGGGCGGCGTCCAGGGCCTCCAGGGGGGTCACCCAGGCGGAGACGGAGGTGGCGAAGGACTTGCCGAGGAAGGGGCCGAGCGGCACGTACTCCCAGGCCTGGATGTCGCGCGCCGACCAGTCGTTGAGCAGGAACAGACCGAAGACGTGGTCCTCGAACGCGCCCAGCGGCACCGGGCTGCCCAGCTCCGAGGGCGCACCCACGACGAAGCCGACCTCGGCCTCGATGTCGAGCTTGACGGACGGGCCGAAGACGGGCGCCGGGTCGGTGGGGGCCTTGCGCTGCCCGGAGGGCCGTACGACGTCGGTCCCGGAGACCACGATCGTGCCGGAGCGGCCGTGGTAACCGATCGGCAGGTGCTTCCAGTTGGGGGTCAGCGCGTCGCCGTCGGGGCGGAACATGCGGCCGACGTTGGTGGCGTGGTGCTCGCTCGCGTAGAAGTCGACGTAGTCGGCGACCTCGTACGGCAGGTGCAGCGTGACCGCGTCCAGCGGCAGCAGGTGCGGCTCGACGGTGGGGCGGTGGCCGGGGTCGGTCACCCAGGCGGTCAGCGCACGGCGCACGTCGCGCCAGGCGGTGCGGCCGGCGGCCAGCAGCGGGTTGAGGGAGGGCTGCCCGAGCAGTCCGGCGTACGGGGAGCCGAGCGCGACCGCGGCCGCCCCCGCGTCGAGCACGTGCCCGCCGATGCGCACGCCGATCCGGCGGTGCTCCTCCCCGGCGGTCGAGAAGACGCCGTAGGGGAGGTTGTGCGGCCCGAACGGGTCGCCCTCGGGGACATCGAGGGGGCTCTGCTGGGGCATGGGGTGCTGCCTCGCTTTCGACGCGGTCCGGGGGTGTCCCGGGGGCTGGTTGACACGTTACGTGGCTGAAGGGGCCTAGGGGAGGCCGGATTCGGGCTCTATTTGTAGGACTTGTCCGCAGGGGTCCGTATCCTTGGCGCCGTGACTTCCGCGCCTCTTCCGGCCCTCCCCCCTGCTTTGATCGCGACCGACCTTGACGGGACCCTGCTGCGCGCGGGGGACACCGTTTCCGCCCGTTCCTACGGGGCTCTCGCGAAGGCCCGCGCCGTCGGCGCCCAGCACATCGTCGTCACCGGACGCCCGGTGCCACAGGTCCGGCACGTCCTGGACGACCTCGGTTATACGGGGCTCGCGGTGTGCGCGCAGGGCGCCCAGGTGTACGACGCGGCGCGCGGCCGGATGCTGCACTCCGTCGCCATGGACCGCGAGCTCGCCGAGGTGGCCCTCGGCAAGATCGAGGCCGAGATCGGCGAGGTCTACGCGGCCGTGAACCAGGAGGGCCTGGACGCGGAGATGCTGATGGGGCCGGGCTACCGGATGTGGCACCCCCACCTGCCGACGGTCCGGGTCCCGCGGCGTTCGGGCCTGTGGTCGGCGCCGATCAACAAGGTGCTGCTCCAGCACCCGGAGCTCGACGACGACGAGCTGACGCGGGTGGCCCGGGCGGTGGTCGGGGACCTGGTGAACGTCACCATGGCGGGGGAGCACACCGTGGAGCTCCAGCCGCTCGGCATCGACAAGGCGGGCGGGCTCGCCCGCGCCGCCGAGGTCCTGGGGGCGTCCCCGGCGGGGACGATCGCCTTCGGCGACATGCCGAACGACATCCCCATGTTCGCGTGGGCGGCATGGGGGGTGGCGATGGCGAACTCGCACCGCGAGCTGGTCGCCGTGGCGGACGAGGTGACCCTGTCGAACGACGAGGACGGCGTCGCGGTGGTCCTGGAGCGCCTCTACGCCTGACCGGCCCTGCTGCCCCGGGCCGGTCGGGGCCGGGCGGGCGGTCAGCCCGCGCTGCGCGGGAGGCGGCGTTCCCAGGTGCGGTGGAAGACCACCTCGTCGCCCTCCCGGCACACCACCTCGTTCGACGTGAGGAAGCCGCCCTCGTCGCAGGTGATCTCCGAGCGGGTCTCCACCCGGGCGTCCCAGCCCAGGTCCGGCCGGTGCAGCCGGATCCGCCACCGCGAGCGGGTCCGCGCCGACAGCGGGTCCGCGTCCTGGATCTCGTAGGTCTCCTCCGCCTCCTCGCCGTACTCCAGGCCGTCCGGGTACACGCGGGTGCCCCCGTAGCGCGGGTCGACCTCCAGCCGCCAGGTGCCGCGCGCGACGTCCCGTACGACGAGCCGTTCCGGGCGGGGTTCGTCCAGGGTGGCCGGGACCGTCACCCCCAGCGGCTCCGCCTGCTCCGGCGGCTCGAACACGATCCCGTCCTCGGCCGGCCCGGCCACCCGCACGGGCAGGGTCAGCGCGCTGCCCGCCGGGTCCAGGGTCCAGCCGGCCTCGGAGCCGGCCCGCGGCCAGATCCACGGCCAGTACGCGGAGGACACCGCCAGGCGGATCCGGTGCCCCGGCGGGAAGGCGTGCCCGATGCCGCCCAGCTCGAAGGAGACGTCCTCGTACGAGCCCACCGGCCACGGGACGGCCCGGTGGCGGCCCTGCCGGGCGGACAGGTTCAGCGCGCCCCGGGTGACGAGCGTCGAGGAGCCGTCCGGGGCGACGTCGCAGAGCCGGGCCACGACCTGCCCGTACGGGACGTCGAGGCGCAGCCGCAGGGTCACCGACGCGCGCCCCAGGATCTCCACCGGCTCGTCGCCCTCGACCGGGAACTCGAAGCAGGCCGACTTGGCGTCCTCCTCGCGCTGGTCCGGCGGCAGGTCGGCCTCGTTGCCGAAGGGGAAGAAACGGCCCGCGTCGAGCCCCGTGTGCTGCGGCGAGGCCACGGCCACCGGCGCGCCCGCGAACACGTACGGGACGGGGACCACCGTCGCCGAGGGCCAGCTCCGCTCGGCGACCCAGCGGCCCGGCAGCTCCTCGTACACGGTGGCCGGCGGGTGCGCGTCGCTGATCCAGGCCCGCAGCAGCGGCTCGTCCATCACGTCGTTGTCCACCCCCTTCAGCCAGTGGTCCCACCAGCGCAGGGTCTCCTGGAGGAAGCCGATCGCGGGTCCGGGCGGCAGCCCGCGGTCCGGGTACTGGTGCGACCAGGGCCCGATCAGCCCGCGGACCCGCCGCGGGTCCAGGTGCTCCACCAGGCGCAGCACGGTGTCCCGGTAGGGGTCGTGCCAGCCGCCGACGGCGAGGACGGCCGCGCCGACCGCCGTGTAGTCCTCGCAGACGCTCCCGTGGCGCCAGTAGTCGTCGCGGGTCTGGTGGGACAGCCAGGTGTGGACCAGCGGCTCCATCGCCTCCAGACGCTCCAGCCACTGCGCGCGCCAGCCGTCGCCGGCGAAGAGCGGGTCCGGCGGCCGGGCGGTGAAGGCCAGCATGGTGGCCGCCCACGCGTGCATGTCGACGGCGAGCACGGAGCCGCCCATGTAGTGGACGTCGTTGTCGTAGCGGTCGTCGGTGGAGCAGACGGTGACGACCGCCTTGAGGGGCTCGGGGGCCAGGGCGGCGATCTGGAGGGAGTTGAATCCGCCCCACGAGATCCCGAACATCCCCACCGCGCCCGTGCACCACGGCTGCGCCGCCAGCCACTCCACGACCGCGACCCCGTCGGCCAGCTCGCGCGGGTCGTACTCGTCGCCCGGCCGCCCGCCGCTGCAGCCGTGGCCGCGCACGTCGACGCGTACGGAGGCGTATCCGTGGCCCGCGTACCAGGGGTGGCGCTGGGCGTCGCGGGGCGCGGTCCAGTCGGTGAGCCGGTAGGGGAGGTACTCCAGCAGGGCGGGGACCGGTTCGTCCGTCACGGGCCGCCAGACGCGGGCGTACAGCGCGACGCCGTCGGGGAGCGGGATCCGGACGTCCTCGTGCGTGGTCCGGTACGGGAACTCGGTGCGGATGATCATCGGGTTCGGCCGCCAATCGCCTCAGTGGACGGGGTGCATGGTGCGGCGCAGCCACGGCGCCAGTGCGATCACGGCCAGGCCGGCCGCCACCGCTACGGCGCCGTTGACGCCGAAGTACACGGGGTGGGACACCTGGCCGTAGGCCTTGACCACCTGCGCCTGGATGCCGTTGGCCAGGGCGAGGGAGAGGAACCAGAGGGCCATCGTCTGGCTGCCGAAGGCCCGGGGGGCGAGCTTGCTGGTGGCCGACATGCCCGAGGTCTCCAGCAGGACGTCGCCGAGGCCGAGCAGCAGGTACGACCCGACGATCCACCAGGCGGCCATCCGGTAGGAGTCCCCGTCGTGCCCCGAGGTGGGGATCACCATGAGCAGGAAGGACAGGCCGCCGAGGATCACCCCGATGGCGATCTTGTTGGAGGCGTGCGGCTGGCGGGGGCCCATCCTGGCCCAGACGGCGGCGACCACCGGGGCCAGCGCGACCTCGAAGGCGCCGAGGGCGGAGGCGTACCAGCTCGACGGGAAGTCGAAGCCGAGGATCGTGGTGCGGGCGTTGGTCGAGGCCAGCAGCATCATCGTGGAGTAGGCCTGGAAGAGGATGAAGTTGAAGGCGACCGAGGCCAGGAAGAGCACCACGTACGGGCGCAGCCGGCCGCGCTCCGCGGCCGTCACCCGGGGGCTGCGGAACATGACCGCGAAATAGACGACGGGCGCGAGGACCGAGACGAGCGTCAGCAGGTCGACGAACCGGTCCATCGTCAACCAGCCGATGACGGCCAGAAGGGTGGCGAGCGCGGCGGCGGCGAGACCCCCGCCGATGATCAGCCGTACGGCGCGCCCCAGGGCGGCGGGCGCGAGCGCGTACTCGGCGGAGTGCCTGCGCCCGGCCAGGTGACGGCGGCCCAGCACGTACTGGACCAGGCCCGCGGTCATGCCGATCGCGGCGGCGGAGAAGCCCCAGTGCCAGCCCTGGTGCTCGCCGAGCCAGCCGGTGACCAGCGGTCCGGCGAAGGCGCCGATGTTGATGGCCATGTAGTAGAGGGCGAAGCCGGCGTCGCGCCGGTCGTCGTCCGTGCGGTAGAGCTTGCCCACCATGGTGGCCACGTTCGGCTTGAGCAGGCCGGTGCCCGCGCTGATCAGGCCGAGGCCGGTCCAGGTCATGGCGGTGGTGGGCACGGCCATGGCGTAGTGGCCGCAGGCGATGAGGATGCCGCCCCAGAGCACGGCGCGGTACGAGCCGAGGATGCGGTCGGCGAGCCATCCGCCGGCGACGGAGACGAGGTAGACCATGGTTCCGTAGGCGGCCGCCACCGAGGCGGCGGTGCCCGGGTCCATGCCCAGGCCGCCGTGGGCCACCGTGTCCGCGAAGTAGAGGACGAGGATGGCCTGCATGCCGAGGAAGGAGAAGCGCTCCCACACCTCCAGTCCGGAGAGCGTGGCGAGGCCCCGAGGGTGCCCGAGGAAGGCATGCTCGTCACCGGGCGGCGGCTGTTCGGCCTCCGGATCCGCGGGCTCGTCCCGATCGGTTGCAGATGTGGGCAAAACGCACTCTCCGGTTGATTCGGCTCCTCACGAACATACCGGGGCTCATCGGGCGGTGCGTGGCGGGTGGCCGGGAAGGCCCTCTCGGTGATCGAAAAGGGACCCGATACGCTGGCTTGAGTGATGGCAGCGACACATCGACAATCCATGTGATCGTCAGCGTGATCGTCAGCAGACAGGAGTACCCCTCGTGACCGTCGTCGGGCCGTTCGGACTGAGCGTGCGGGACCAGGCTCTTGAGACCGATGTCCAGGCCGGACTGGCCGCCGTCGAGGCGGGTCTGCTGGAAGCCACCAAGAGCGAAGTCCCCTTCATCACCGAGGCCGCACAGCACCTGGTCCGGGCCGGCGGCAAGCGGTTCCGGCCGCTGCTCGTCATGCTCGCGTCCCGGTTCGGCGACCCCTACGCGCCCGGGATCGTCCCGTCGGCCGTGGTGGTCGAGCTCACGCACCTCGCGACGCTCTACCACGACGACGTCATGGACGAGGCCGACGTGCGCCGCGGGGTGGAGAGCGCCAACGCCCGCTGGGGCAATTCGGTGGCCGTCCTCACGGGTGACTTCCTCTTCGCCCGTGCCTCGCACATCCTGGCCGACCTCGGTCCCGAGGCCGTGCGCATCCAGGCGGAGGCCTTCGAGCGGCTCGTGACGGGCCAGATCCTGGAGACCGCCGGACCGCGCGACGGCCGCGACCCCGTCGCCCACTACCTCGACGTCATCGCCGGCAAGACCGGCTCGCTGATCGCCGTCTCCGGCCGGTTCGGCGCGCTCATGTCCGGAGCCGACGAGTCGGTCGTCGACATCCTCACCCAGTACGGGGAGCGCCTCGGCACCGCCTTCCAGCTCGCCGACGACGTCCTCGACATCGCCTCCGACGCGCACGAGTCCGGCAAGACGCCGGGCACGGACCTGCGCGAGGGCATCCCGACGCTGCCCGTGCTGCGGCTGCGCGAGATGGCCGCGCGCGACGGCCGCCCGGAGGACCTGGAGCTCGTGGAGCTGCTGGACGGCGACCTGACGGACGACGCCCGCCACGCCGAGGTCCTCACCCGGCTGCGGGCGCACCCCGCCCTGGAACAGGCCCGCCGCGACACCATCCGCTACGCGGAGGACGCGCGGGCCACGCTCGCGCCGCTGCCCGAGTGCTTCGCGAAGGCGGCCCTGGAGGAGCTCTGCGACGCGGTGGTGCACCGCGCCGGCTGACACCGCGCAGGGGTGGTCCGCCGCCCCGTCGTGCGACGGGCCCTCCTCCCCGCCGACCCCTACGGGTCGGGGGAGGAGGGCCCGCCGCGTGTCATCCCTCGGTATTACGTCCGGTTGCGTCCGGGGGCTGACGCCCCCGGCCCGTCTTTTTGGTCAGATGGAGTTATCAACCCCACCGGATCGGGTGAGCGCGGCGAAACGGATGTCGCCGCCGTCGACACAGAGGGCAGGGCACTGACATGGCAGCGAACACGAAGACTTCTCGCAAGGTCGCCCGGTACGCCGTACCGGTCGCGGTGGCGGGCGTCGCCGCGGCGACCGTGGCGATGGTCCCGGCCTTCGCCAACGCCGGAGGGCCCGACCTGCCCAAGGTGACGGCGCAGCAGCTGATCGAGAAGATCGCCGCCTCGGACGTGGAGCAGCTGTCGGGCACGGCGAAGATCAGCACCGACCTGGGCCTGCCGAAGCTCGCGTCCGGCCTGCTCGGGGGCGGCGGCGTCACGGGCGGCTCCGCCGACCCGCAGGACAAGGTCGCGCAGCTCGCGAACGGCACGCACACCCTCCGGGTCGCGGCCGACGGCGAGGACCGCCAGAAGCTGACCTTCCTGGACGGCAAGGACGAGTACAGCCTCATCCACAACGGCGACGACGTGTGGGGCTACGACTCCAAGTCCAACGAGGTCTTCCACGAGAAGGCGACCCCGTCGGAGAAGGCGGCCGGCAAGGGTGCGGGCAAGGAGCACAAGACCGGCGACCGGCTGAACGCCACCCCGCAGAAGATGGCCGAGGAGATCCTCGCGGCCGCCGGCCCCACCACGGACGTCAGCGTCGGCGAGACCGCGCAGGTGGCCGGGCGCGACGCCTACCAGCTGGTGCTCAAGCCCAAGCAGGCCGGCTCGACCGTCGGATCGGTGCAGATCGCGGTGGACGCCAGGAACGGCGTGCCGCTGCGCGTGCAGCTGCTCTCCGCCCAGGGCGGCAAGCCCATCGTGGACGCCGGCTTCACCAAGGTGGACTTCGCCAAGCCCGCCGCCGACACCTTCGCCTTCACCCCGCCCAAGGGCGCCAAGGTGACCGAGGGCACGGACGACCACGGCAAGGGCGACAAGGACGGCGCGTTCAAGGCGCTGGAGTCCATCCCCGGCCTGGACGCGCTGGCCGGCGGCCAGAACGGCAAGGGCGACGTGAAGGTGCTCGGCGAGGGCTGGGCGACGATCGCGCGGATGGACACGGGCGCGGGCAAGGGGCTCAAGGAGCTGGAGAACGACAAGAACGCCCCGAAGGAGGCCAAGCAGTTCCTCGACTCCCTCGGGGACAAGGTGGGCGGCAGCTTCGGTGAGGGCCGGGTCCTGTCCACCCGCCTGTTCAACGTCCTGCTCACGGACGACGGCAAGGTCTACGCCGGCGCCGTCACCAAGGACGCGCTGGTGAAGGCGGCCGACGCCAACAAGTAGCCGTCCCGGCGGCGACGGACCCAAGGGTGGGCGGGGACTGTGTCCCCGCCCACCCTTTGTGTCATGGGTGCTGCCCGTACAGCGCGGCCGCTGTACGGTGTTGGGCATGTCGAGACACGTCACCATCCGCCTGGACGAGGAGTTCCACGAGCGCCTGAAGGCGCGCGCGGCGGCGCTGGGGACGACGGTCACCGCGCTGATCACCGAGGTGACCGAGCGCGAGCTCGACGAGGACCGGAAGAACTTCCTCTCCGGCATAGAGGAGTTCGCCGATCACTGGGGCTACTTCCAGGAGCGGTTCGGCAATTGAAGATCACCATGGAGTGGGCCTGGACCGCTCTGGCCCACCATCTCCCTTCGGATCCCGCGGTGTGGGACCCCTCCGGGGTGGCCGCCGCCGTCGCCAGGCACCAGAACGACCTCGTCCTGGTGCCCGAACAGCCCGCCCCGGACACCGCGTGGCGGGCCGCCGCGTTTCTGCACACCCTCGCGGTCTGCCCGGCACTGGAATCGCCGATGAACGAGTTCTACGCGGCCGCGGCGACGCGCTCGTACCTGCGCGTGGCCGGGGCCGCGAAGCTGCCCACGCCGGAGGAGCTCGGCGACCTGGTCGAGGCGGCGAAGCTGGGCCGCGCGGACGTGGCGGCCGTGGCCGAGGAGCTGCGGGCCCGGATGAACGAGCCGCTGGAGGCCTCGTCCCCGGCGGCCCGTGCCGAGGACGGCTGAGCTCCGGCACGATCCGGGCGGACCGTGCCGGAGCCCGAGGAGAGCGGGAGCGCCGGCCGGCTAGAAGGTGATCTTCCAGCTGTTGATGTAGCCGACGTCCTGGGCGGCCGCGTCCCTGACCCGGAGGTTCCAGGTCCCGTTCGCGACCTCGCTGGAGGCGTTCACGGTGTACGACCCCACGATGTTGTCGGCGCTGCCGCCGCTGCGGTTGTGCAGGTTGTAGACCGTGCCGTCCGGGGCGACCAGGTCGACCACCAGGTCACCGCGGTAGGTGTGGACGATGTTCACGTCCACCTTCGTGGTGGCCGGGGCGTTGCCCGCGACGCCCGAGACCGCGATCGGCGAGTTGACGGCCGCACCGGGGGAGTCCGGGATGTTCACGTCCGCCGTGTTCTCGAAGGACGGGCCGGGCGGGACCGGGGTGGAGGCGCCCAGGTGCCAGATCGCGTAGGCGACGGCGTCCGCGTTGCGGTCCAGCGCGGTGTCGTTGATGTTCGCGGTGTTGTCGCAGGAGGAGTGGTAGCAGCGGTCGAAGGACTGGCCGGCGGTGCCGCCCCACTTCTGTGCCTGCGCGGAGGTCTTGGTGTTGCTGGCGCCGGTGAACAGGCCGCCGACCGGTATGCCCACGTTCTTGAACGAGGCGTGGTCGGAGCGGCCGTCGCCCTCGGTCTCGATCTCGGTCGGGACGCCGATGCCCGCGTAGTAGTTCTTGAAGGTCTGCTCGATCGTCGGGTCGTCGTCGTAGACGAAGTAGCCCGGGTTGGGCGAGCCGATCATGTCGAAGTTCAGGTACCCGGCGAACTTGGCCCGCTCGGCCGACGGCAGGTTGTTGACGTAGTACTTCGACCCGATCAGACCGAGCTCCTCCGCGCCCCACCAGCCGAAGCGCAGGTGCTTGGTGGGCTGCAGCCCGGCCCGGGAGACCGCGAGGGCCGTCTCCAGGACGGCCGCGCTGCCGGAGCCGTTGTCGTTGATGCCCGCGCCCGAGGTGACGGAGTCGAGGTGGGCGCCGGCCATCAGGACCGAGTTCGGGTCGCCGCCCGGCCAGTCGGCGATCAGGTTGTAGCCGGTGGCGCCGCTGGAGGTGAAGGTCTGCAGGGTGGTGGTGAAGCCCGCCGCGTCGAGCTTGGCCTTCACGTAGTCGATCGACGCCTTGTAGCCGGCCCGGCCGTGGGCGCGGTTGCCGCCGTTGTTGGCGGCGATCGTCGAGAACTGCGACAGGTGGGCCTTGACGTTGGCCAGCGGGATGTCGGGCGGGGTCGGCGCCGCGGTCGCCGCCGTGGGGGCGGCGAGTGCGGCGGGGGCGGTGGAGGCGAACAGGCCGGCGACCGCGAACGCGGTCACGGCGGCGAGGCGCCGGGAGACGGACAGGCTCATGTGGGGGCTCCGGGATTCCGCTGGGGATATGACGGAACGAGCGAGAGAGCGGGTGAGCGTTAGTGCGTCAGTGCGAGCCTGATGTTCAGCGAGAGTATGACTGTCCGTCAAGACCATAATCCGGTCAGGGTCGTTCGCTGAACGGACGATCCCCGGTACGGGTGGTCCGTACCGGGGATCGTGAGGTGGGGATGTACGCCCGTGGCGGGCCCGCGGCGCTCCGCTATGCGGGCTCCCGGGCCGGTGCCGGGGCGGCGGCGGGCGCCGCCTCCAGCCGCACCCGGGAGCGGCGCGCGGTACGCAGGGCATCCCAGGTGAGGAGTGCGAGCGCGGCCCACACGAGGGAGAAGCCCACCCAGCGCTCCGGGGGCATGGCCTCGTGGAAGTACAGGACGCCGAGCCCGAACTGGAAGACGGGCGCCAGGTACTGCAGCAGCCCGAGGGTGGACAGCGGGACCCGGATCGCGGCCGCCCCGAACAGCACCAGCGGCACCGCCGTGACCAGGCCCGTCGCGGCCAGCAGCAGGCCGTGGCCGAGGCCCTCCGAGGCGAAGGTGGACCGGCCCTGCGCGCCCAACCAGAGCAGGTAGCCCAGCGCCGGCAGGAACAGCAGGGCGGTCTCGGCCGCCAGGGACTCCAGCCCGCCCATGTTGAGCTTCTTCTTGATCAGCCCGTAGGTCGCGAAGGAACAGGCCAGGACCAGCGAGATCCACGGCGGCCGCCCGTAGCCCACGGCGAGCACCAGCACGGCGACGAAGCTGAGGCCGACCGCCACCCACTGGGCGCGGCGCAGCCGCTCGCCGAGGACGAGCACGCCCATCGCGATGCTGACCAGCGGGTTGATGAAGTAGCCGAGGCTCGATTCGACGACGTGGCCGTTGTTGACCGACCAGATGTACAGGCCCCAGTTCACGCTGATCACCGAGGCGGCCAGCGCGGTCAGCGCCAGCTTGCGCGGCTGCCGCAGCAGCTCGCGCATCCAGCTCCAGCGGCGCACGAAGAGCAGGGCGATCCCGACCACGGCCAGGGACCAGGTCATCCGGTGGGCGAGGATCTCGACGGCGCCCGCGGGCACCAGCAGGGGCCAGAAGAGCGGGACCAGCCCCCAGATCCCGTACGCGCCGAATCCGTAGAGCAAACCCGTGCGCTGCTCGTTCTCCGCTTTCACGGGGCCTCCTGTACGACTTCCAGCCAACTTCACGACGGTATCGCCGGACGGCTCGGATGTCATGCCCGTAATCGCGAGATACTCATGACATCTTCCCGGGGGCGGCGCGCGGCCGCCGCCCGGGAACCCGCCGTCAGGCCAGCGCCGCGCCGATCGCCTCGGCCACCGGCGTCGTCGGGCGTCCGATCAGCCGGGCCAGGTCCCCGCCGGTGCCCGCCAGCCGGCCGCGGGCGATCGCCGCGTCCACGTCCACGAAGACGGCGGCGAACTCCGCCGGCACCCCGGCCCCGGTCAGGACCGACAGGTGCTCCTCGGCCGTCAGGTCGGTGTACGCGATCTCCTTGCCGGACTGCGCCGACACCTCCGCCGCGTACTCCGCGAGGCTCCACGCGGTGTCCCCGGACAGCTCGTAGACCTGCCCCAGGTGCCCCTCGCCGGTGAGCACCGCGGCCGCGGCGGCCGCGTAGTCGGCCCGCGCCGCGGAGGCGATCCGGCCCGCGCCCGCACTGCCCACGACCGTGCCCCGGCCGAGGACGGCCGGCAGCTCGCGGGTGTAGTTCTCGTGGTACCAGCCGTTGCGCAGGAAGGTGTAGGGGACCCCGGAGGCCAGGACGGCCCGCTCGGTGGCGGTGTGCTCCGCGGCCAGGTCGAAGTCGGCCTCCGGGCCGCCGAGGATGCCCGTGTAGGCCAGCTGCGCCACGCCGGCCGCCCGTGCGGCCTCCAGCACGGCGGTGTGCTGCGCGACGCGCCGCCCGAACTCGTTGCCCGAGATCAGCAGGACGCGGTCCCCGGGCCGGAAGGCGGTGGCCAGGGCGGTGGGGTCGTCGTAGTCGGCGACGCGCACCTCCACCCCGCGTGCGGCCAGGTCGGCCGCCTTGCCGACGTCCCGGACGACGACGGCGACCCGGTCGGCGGGGACCCGTTCGAGGAGTTCCCCGACCACGAGACGGCCGAGTGCTCCGGTGGCTGCGGTGACGACGATGCTCATGACTGCTCTCTCCTCGTGGGGGACGACAGCACCATCGTAAGGTAAGCGCTAACTTTTAGAAAGCGCTCTCTGTGGGGTGGTGTGGAATGCCGCGGAGCCCGGATCCCCCCGAGGGGATCCGGGCTCCGGGACGGCCACCGCGCGCCGAGGTCAGCCGACCACGGTCCAGGTGTCGTTGCCGCTCAGCAGCGCACCGAGGTCTCCCTTGCCGTTGCGCTCGACGGCCGCGTCGAGCTGGTCGGCCATCAGGGTGTCGTAGACCGGCCGCTCGACGCTGCGGAAGACTCCGATCGGGGTGCGGTGCAGGGTGTCCGGGTCGGCGAGTCTGGACAGGGCGAACGCCGTGGTGGGGCTGGCGTTGCCCGCGTCGTGCACCAGGACCTGCGACTCGTTCGCCGGGGTGACGTCGACGACCTCCAGGTCGCCGGTCGCGTGGTTGCGGACGACGCCCTTGCCGCCGTCCGCGCCGAAGCGGATCGGCCGGCCGTCCTCCAGGCGGATCACCGCCTCCCGGGCCTGCTCCTGGTCCTTGAGGACCTCGAAGGCGCCGTCGTTGAAGATGTTGCAGTTCTGGTAGATCTCGACGAGCGCTGTGCCCTGGTGGTCGGCCGCCCGCCGCAGGACCTCGGTGAGGTGCTTGCGGTCGGAGTCCACGGTGCGGGCGACGAACGAGGCCTCGGCGCCGATCGCCAGCGACACCGGGTTGAAGGGCGCGTCCAGCGAGCCCATCGGCGTGGACTTGGTGATCTTGCCGACCTCGGAGGTGGGGGAGTACTGGCCCTTCGTCAGCCCGTAGATCCGGTTGTTGAAGAGCAGGATCTTGAGGTTGACGTTGCGGCGCAGGGCGTGGATCAGGTGGTTCCCGCCGATGGAGAGCGCGTCGCCGTCGCCCGTGACCACCCACACGGACAGGTCCCGGCGGGAGGTGGCGAGCCCGGTGGCGATGGCCGGGGCGCGCCCGTGGATGGAGTGCATCCCGTAGGTGTTCATGTAGTACGGGAAGCGGGAGGAGCAGCCGATCCCGGAGACGAAGACGATGTTCTCCTTCGCCAGCCCGAGCTCGGGCATGAAGCCCTGGACGGCCGCCAGCACGGCGTAGTCGCCGCAGCCGGGACACCAGCGGACCTCCTGGTCCGACTTGAAGTCCTTCATCGACTGCTTGCCCTCGGCCTTCGGCACCAACGAGAGCAGGGTGCGGGCGGTGCCTGCCCGCCCGGGTGCCGCGCCGTCGGTCGCCTCTTCGGTCACCTCAGTCATCGATGGCCTCCTTGAGAACCGTCGCGAGCTGCTCCGCCTTGAACGGCATTCCGTTGACCTGGTGGTACGACCGGGCGTCCACCAGGTATTTCGCCCGGATCAGGGTGGCGAGCTGCCCGAGGTTCATCTCCGGCACCACTACCTTCTCGTAACGCTCCAGGACCTCGCCGAGATTCCTCGGGAAGGGGTTGAGGTGGCGCAGATGGGCCTGGGCGACGGGGAGTCCGGCGATCCGGAGCCGGCGGACGGCGGCGGTGATGGGCCCGTAGGTGGAACCCCAGCCGAGGACCAGGGTGCTCGCGCCGTCCGGGTCGTCGACGTCGAGGTCGGGCACCCGGATGCCGTCGATCTTGGCCTGGCGGGTGCGGACCATGAAGTCGTGGTTGGCGGGGTCGTAGGAGATGTTGCCCGTGCCGTCCTGCTTCTCGATGCCGCCGATGCGGTGTTCCAGGCCGGGGGTGCCGGGCACCGCCCAGGGCCGGGCCAGCGTCTCGGGGTCGCGCTTGTACGGCCAGAAGACCTCGGTGCCGTCATCGAGCACGTGGTTCGTGCCGGTGGCGAACTTGACCTTCAGGTCCGGCAGGTCCGTGACCTCCGGGATCCGCCACGGCTCGGAGCCGTTGGCCAGGTAGCCGTCGGAGAGCAGGAAGACCGGGGTCCGGTAGGCCAGCGCAATCCGGGCCGCGTCGAGGGCGGCGTCGAAGCAGTCCGCGGGCGTGCGCGGCGCCACGATCGGCACGGGAGCCTCGCCGTTGCGGCCGAACATGGCCTGGAGGAGGTCCGCCTGCTCGGTTTTCGTCGGAAGTCCCGTGGACGGGCCGCCGCGCTGGATGTCCACGATCAGCAGCGGGAGCTCCAGCGAGACCGCGAGGCCGATCGTCTCCGACTTGAGCGCCACACCGGGCCCGGAGGTCGTCGTCACCGCCAGCGCCCCGCCGAAGGCGGCCCCCAGGGCCGCGCCGATGCCGGCGATCTCGTCCTCGGCCTGGAAGGTCCGCACGCCGAAGTTCTTGTGCTTCGACAGCTCGTGCAGGATGTCCGAGGCCGGGGTGATCGGGTACGAGCCCAGGTAGAGCGGCAGGTCGGCCTGCTGGCCCGCGGCGATGAGTCCGTAGGAGAGGGCCAGGTTCCCCGAGATGTTGCGGTAGGTGCCGGTGGGGAAGGCCTTGGTGGCGGGCGCGACCTCGTAGGAGACCGCGAAGTCCTCGGTCGTCTCGCCGAAGTTCCAGCCGGCGCGGAAGGCGACGATGTTCGCCTCGGCGATGTGGGGCTTCTTCGCGAACTTCTGCCGCAGGAAGGCCTCGGTGGCCTCGGTCGGCCGGTGGTACATCCACGACAGCAGGCCCAGCGCGAACATGTTCTTGCTGCGTTCGGCCTCCTTGCGGGAGAGCCCGAAGTCCTTCAGCGCCTCGACGGTCAGGGTCGTCAGCGGCACCGGGTGGAGGTTGTAGGCCGCCAGCGAGCCGTCCTCCAGCGGCGAGGTCTCGTAGCCGACCTTGGCCATGGGGCGCTTGGTGAACTCGTCCGTGTTGACGATGATCTCCGCGCCGCGCGGCACGTCCCCGATGTTCGCCTTCAGGGCGGCGGGGTTCATGGCCACGAGCACGTTCGGCGCGTCGCCGGGGGTGAGGATGTCGTGGTCGGCGAAGTGGAGCTGGAAGGAGGAGACGCCCGGCAGGGTGCCGGCGGGGGCGCGGATCTCGGCGGGGAAGTTCGGCAGCGTCGACAGGTCGTTCCCGAACGACGCCGTCTCCGACGTGAAGCGGTCCCCGGTGAGCTGCATGCCGTCACCGGAGTCACCCGCGAAGCGGATGATCACACGGTCGAGACGGCGCACTTCCTTGCCGCCAGGACTCTCCGGAGCGCGCTGTCCGCCGACAACCGCACCCCCGGCCCCGTCGGCCTGTTCTGGGCTGCTGACCTGGCTGGTCACTGAACTGGACCTCCTTCGAGGCGTGAGCACCCCCAGAACCCACCCTACGTCGGTAGGGATCGGGCCCCCAGGAGCGACCACATTCTGGACCGTAGGACCGCCCTTCGAGACGGCCCGACCGGTATGCCGTATCTGACAGAGTGTCAGTCGATCAAGATTTCAGATAGGTGAGCACGGCCAGTACGCGCCGGTGATCCCCGTCACTCGGCGACAGGCCCAGCTTCATGAAGATGTTGCTGACGTGCTTCTCCACCGCGCCGTCACTGACGACCAGCTGCTTCGCCACGGCGGAATTGGTGCGGCCCTCGGCCATCAGCCCGAGCACCTCGCGCTCGCGCGGGGTCAGCCCCGCCAGCACGTCCTGCTTCCGGCTGCGGCCGAGCAGCTGCGCGACCACCTCCGGATCCAGGGCCGTGCCGCCCCGGGCCACCCGGACCACCGCGTCCAGGAACTCCCTGACCTCGGCCACCCGGTCCTTCAGCAGATACCCCACTCCGGTACTGGAACCGGCCAGCAGCTCCGTCGCGTACTGCTCCTCCACGTACTGCGACAGCACGAGCACGCCTATCCCGGGATGGTCGCGGCGCAGCTGCACCGCCGCCCGCACGCCCTCGTCCGTGTGCGTCGGCGGCATCCGCACGTCCGCCACCACCACGTCCGGCAGGGCGCCCTCGGCGGCGAGGTCCGCCACCGTCTTGATCAGGGCCTCCGCGTCCCCGACGCCCGCCACGACGTCATGCCCCCGGTCGGTCAGCAACCGGGTCAGGCCCTCGCGCAGCAGCACTGAATCCTCGGCGATGACCACCCGCACCCTGTCGTCCACGACTCAGCAGCTCCCGCGTCCACTCGATTTCCCGTACTGACCGGCTCAGCCAAGCATCCCAGCCTCAAGCCCCGGTGAAGGCAGAGCCGGGACAACACGTGGGCGTACGGGGGGAGTTTTCACATGCCGATACGTCCGGACGGGTCGGCTCCGGGTCCGGGCGGTGCGGGCGGGGTGCTGCCGGGGCGAGCCGCCCCGCGCAGCCCCTGCGTCCATCCGGCGTAGGCCACTCCCCGGTCCGGGCGGGAGCCCAGGAGCCGGGCAGGGGCGTGGGGCCTCGCCGGTCGGGCGGCGCCTGACGGACCGGCGACGGTCGGGTGCATGCCGCGGAGCGGGGGCGTGGGGCGGGGGCGTGGGGCGGGGGCGTGGGGCGGGCCCCCGTCCGCCCGGGCGGGGGCCCGCCCAGCCGATCGGACGGGGGTCCCGCGGGCCTACGTCCGCCACGGCAGCTCGGCGGTGACCGTCGTCCCCCCGCCGGCCGGGGAGTCGACGACGAGCACGCCGTCCACCGCGTCCAGCCGCTCGGTCAGCCCCGCCAGCCCCGCCCCGGCCCGTACGGCCGCCCCGCCCCGGCCGTCGTCGCCGACCTGCAGCAGCAGCCGTTCCCCGGACTTCCACACGTCCACCGAGGCGGACCGGGCCCCGGCATGACTACTGACGTTCCGCAGCAGCTCCGAGACCGTGAAGTACGCGATCCCCTCGACCGCCGCCGAAGGCCGCTCCGGCAGGTCCACGGCCACCCTCACCGGCACCGCGCACCGCGAGGCCACCGACGACAGCGCCGCGTCCAGCCCGCGGTCCGTCAGCACGGCCGGGTGGATCCCGCGGGCCAGGTCCCGCAGCTCCTGGAGGGCGACCTTCACCTCTCCGTGGGCCTCGTCCACCAGCCGCGCGGCGGCCTGCGGGTCCTCGACCAGCCGCTCCCTGGCCGACCCCAGCTCCATGGCCAGCGAGGCCAGCCGGGCCTGCGCCCCGTCGTGCAGGTCCCGCTCGATGCGCCGCAGGTCGGCGGCGGCCGTGTCGACCACCACCCCGCGGTCCGACTCCAGCTCGGTGACGCGGCCGGCCAGCCGGGACGCCCCCAGCAGTCCGACGACCAGCACCCGGTCGACGGTGGTCAGGGCGCGGATCACCCAAGGGGTGGCGAGGGTGAGGGCCAGTCCGACCAGACTGGTCAGCACGATCTCGGCCGGGGCGTCGAGGTGGAAGGTGTAGTCGTCGTTCTGGAAGAGCTGGAGCCCGGGCTGGTCGGTGAACGTGGGGAAGACCCAGTACCAGAGCGGGTACAGGAGGTACGCCCAGCCCGACGCCCAGAACGTCAGTGCCACACAGAAACCGAACACCGCCCACGGGAAGTGGATCAGGCAGTACAGCACGTGCCGCCAGGCACTCCCGTTCTTGAGCAGCGCCCCCATGGCGGCGAGCGCACCGGGCTTCGCCGCCCGGATCGGTGCCGGGGCGGCGACGCGGACCCCGAGCAGCCCCCGCACCCGGGCCCGCTCCAGTACGCCGATCCCCCGGCCCACCGCCAGCAGCACGGCGAACACCGGGACACCGAGGAAGGTGACGAGCAGCCCGGCGCCGAGGCTCACGCCGGTGATCGCGAGCGAGAAGTACAGCGTGCTCAGCGGCAGCCCGATCAGCAGGTAGGCCAACTCCCGCCAGGTCCGCGCCGTCACCGGCGCACCCAGTACCGTGCGGAGCCCGCCGCCGCCGCCGCCGTTGCCCATGTCCCCGACCCGCCCTTCCCGCTCCTCCGTGACTCCTCCACCCTCGCGCCGGGCCCCATTCCTGAACCATCCGGCGGGTCGGCGTACCGGCCGGGGGGTTATCCCCACCCCGGCCCTCCGGCCCCTCCGACGGCACCGCGCACCCGCTTCCCCGCACCCGCTTCCCCGCACCCGCTTCCCCGCACCCGCTTCCCCGCACCCGCTTCCCCGCACCCGCTTCCCCGCGCCGGCTCCTCGTACGGCCACGCGTGCCCGTACGGGGCCCCGTACCGGCTCCGATACGCGCAGGGGCTCCCGGCCGGTCCGGCCGGGAGCCCCTGCGCGAGCCGCCCGAGGGCGCGGGGGTCACCCCCGCCCCGCACCCCCGCGGTCCCGCCACGGCAGCTGCGCCGTCACCACCGTGCCCGCGCCCTCGGGGGAGTCCACGACCAGCACCCCGTCCACCGCGTCCAGCCGCTCCGCCAGTCCCGCCAGCCCGCTCCCGCGGGAGACGTCGGCGCCGCCGCGCCCGTCGTCGGAGACCCGCAGCACCAGCCGCGCGTCCGCCCGCCACACCTCCACGCTCGCGCCGCGCGCCTGCGAGCCCGCGTGCTTGCTGACGTTCTGCAGCAGCTCCGACACCACGAAGTACGCGATCCCCTCGATCGCCTCCGCCGGCCGTTGCGCCGGCAGGTCCACCACCACCTTCACCGGCACCGTGCACCGCGCCGCCACCGACGACAGCGCCGCGTCCAGCCCGCGGTCCGTCAGCACCGCCGGGTGGATGCCCCGCGCGAGGTCCCGCAGCTCCTGGAGCGCGAGCTTGACCTCCCCGTGGGCCTCGTCGACCATCGCCGCCGCGCCCTCCGGATCCTCCAGCAGCTTCTCCTTCGCCAGGCCCAGCCCCATCGCCAGGGCCACCAGCCGGGCCTGCGCCCCGTCGTGCAGGTCCCGTTCGATGCGCCGCAGGTCGGCCGCGGCCGTGTCGACGACCACGCCGCGGTCCGACTCCAGCTCCGCTATCCGCCGCTCCAGGTCGACGGAGGGCGACAGCAGACCCCGCACCATCGCGCGGTCCACGTTCGCCAGCAGCCGCACCAGGTAGGGCAGCACCGGCCACAGCACGAACAGACCCGTCAGGACTACCGTGAAGGTGAGAACGCCCCAGGGCAGCCGGATCAACTGGTAGAGCACCGTCCGCCAGCCGACCGGATCCTTGATGCCCGTCCACAGCCAGGGGAAGAAACCGCCGGACCGCCGCGGACCGGGAAGCGGACTCGGTTCCTCGATCCGGACTCCCAGCAGCGACCGGGCGCGGGCCCGTTCGAGCCGTCCCCATTGCCGGGACAGAAAGAGACCGACCGCAAGCAAAGGAAGTCCGATCGCGGTCACGGAAAGACCGCCCGCGGTGGAAACCATGACGACCGCGTAAACGAATCCGATGATCCCCTCCGGCAGATTGATCACCAGATGGGCGATTTCCTTCCACGTGACGGCGCTGAATGCGGGCCGTACGGGAGGAGGTCCGTCGTGGTCGGGGAGGGCATGGCTCGTGGTCATGCGCCACACCCTGTCAAGCACGGCCCGCCGGTGCCATGGGGTGGCCGGGGTGCTGTGAACGGGGGATAACCCCACCCCGTGTGAGGCAGGCCCTAGACTCCCGTCCGTACGAGATCGTCGACAGTGCACGAGGAGCGAGGAACGGACGTGCCCGAACCAACGGTATCGACCGTAACCGTGCTCGCGGCGGACTACTTCCGGAGTTATTCGGTCGTCGGTCTGCTGGCCGCCCTCGGTGTGCTTTTCGTGGCCGTCGCCTTCGGCGCCGGGCGCCTGCTGCGGCCGGTGGTCCCGACCCACGAGAAGCTGCTCACGTACGAGTGCGGCGTGGACCCGGTCGGCGACGGCTGGGCGCACACCCAGGTCCGCTATTACGTCTACGCGTTCCTCTACGTGATCTTCGCCGTCGACTCGATCTTCCTGTTCCCGTGGGCGACGGTGTTCGCCGCCGCCGGTTACGGCGCCACCACGCTCGTGGAGATGTTCATCTTCCTGGGCTTCCTGGCCGTCGGCCTGCTCTATGCGTACAAGAAGGGCGTCCTCGAATGGACGTGACACCGGCTGTGACGCCGACAGACGCCGCCGCGACGGACGCCACCGCGGCGGACGGCGCGACCGGGGGTGCGGGCGGGAGCGTGCCGCTCCCGGAGCCCAAGCGCCTGGGAGTCCTCTCCCGCCTGGCACCGGAACCCATGAAGGTGGTCCTGAACTGGGGCCGCCGCTACAGCCTGTGGGTCTTCAACTTCGGCCTCGCCTGCTGCGCGATCGAGTTCATCGCCGCCTCCATGGCCCGGCACGACTTCATCCGTCTCGGCGTGATCCCCTTCGCGCCCGGACCCCGCCAGGCCGACCTGATGATCGTCTCGGGCACCGTCACCGACAAGATGGCCCCGGCCGTCAAGCGGCTCTACGAGCAGATGCCCGAGCCGAAGTACGTCATCTCCTTCGGCGCCTGCTCCAACTGCGGCGGCCCCTACTGGGACTCCTACTCGGTCACCAAGGGCGTCGACCAGATCATCCCCGTCGACGTCTACGTCCCCGGCTGCCCGCCCCGGCCGGAAGCGCTCCTCCAGGGCATCCTCAAGCTCCAGGAGAAGATCGCCCGCGAGTCGCTGGCCGAACGCTACGCCGCCGGCCCGTCCGTCTCCCAGCTCACCAGCGGCCTGGTCACGCCCCCGCCCGCACCCGGTCAGGGGGCCGGCGCGTGAACCTCTACGACTCCCTCCCCGACGCCGCGGCCACCGTCTTCGGAGCCGAGGCCCTCGCCGAGCTCTCCTACGACGTCCTCACGGTCGACGTGCCCGTCGGCAGCTGGATCCCCTCCCTCGAAATCGCCCGGGACAAGCTGGGCTGCACCTACTTCGACTGGCTGAGCGCCGTCGACGAGCCCGGCACCGGCTTCCGGATCTGCGCACACGTCGCCTCGCTGGAGAACCACCGCGTCCGCCGCCTCCTGCTGCGCACGACCGTCCCGCACAGCGCCCCCTCCCTGCCGTCGGCGGTCGCCGTCTACGCGGGAGCGGAATGGCACGAACGCGAGACGTTCGAGATGTTCGGGATCCGCTTCACCGACCACCCGAACCTGGTCCACCTCCTGCTCCCGGAGAACTTCGAGGGACACCCCCTGCGCAAGGACTTCGTGCTGGCGGCGCGCGTCGCCAAGGCCTGGCCGGGCGCGAAGGAGCCGGGCGAGACCCACGACCCGGACGCCCCGAAGCGCCGCCAGATGCTCCCGCCCGGCGTGCCGGACCCGAACGACTGGGGCCCGATGAAGGGCCAGCTCCCGCCGGCCCCCGCCCGCCCGGCCCGCACCCCCCGCGCGGCCGGGGCCGCGGCCCGCACCCCCCGCGAGGGGGCACCCGTACGCCGTACCCGCTCGGTGGCCGACGGCTCCGCCACCCAGACCGCCGAGTCCGCCGGTACCGCCGCCACCCCGGAGACCCCGGCCCGTCCGGTCCGCCGTACCCGCTCGGCGTCCGACGGCTCCGCGAGCCAGGCCGCCGCAGCCGAGTCGGTCGCGCCGGGTGCCGAGACCTCCGAGGCTCCGGCCCGTCCGGTGCGCCGTACCCGCTCGGCGTCCGACGGCTCCGCCAGTCAGGGTGCGGCCGAGTCGGCCGAGCCCGCCGCCCCGGACGCGGACCCCGCGGCGCGTGCCCCGCGCCGCCCGGCACCCCGCAGCTCCGACGCCCCGTGGCACGACCCGAAGCCCGCCTACGACGAAACGGCATCCCGGCCGGCTCCGGAGGCCGGACCCGGCGAGCCGCCGGCGACCGGGGCCACGGACACCACCGAGACCACCCAGCGCAAGACCGAGACCGAGACCGACCCCACCACCGACAACGGAGGCGACGCGTGAACGACGTCCTCGACGTCGCCCTGCGGCTGATCGTCGTCTTCGCCGTCTTCCTCGTGCTCCCGCTCGTCGTCGGGCAGACCGAGCACAAGGTGATGGCCCACATGCAGGGCCGCCTCGGCCCCATGTACGCCGGCGGCTTCCACGGGTGGGCCCAGCTCGTCGCCGACGGCGTGAAGTTCGCGCAGAAGGAAGACGTCGTCCCGGCCAACGCCGACCGCCGCATCTTCCAGCTCGCCCCCGCCGTCGCCCTGCTGCCGTACCTCCTCGTCCTCCTCGCCATCCCCATCGGCCCGGGCGAGGGCGCGGTCGGCCAGGTCATCGACGCCGGGCTGTTCTTCGTCCTCGCCGTCATGGGCGTCGGAGTCCTCGGCTCGCTCATGGCCGGCTGGGCCTCCGCGAACAAGTTCTCCCTGCTCGGCGGTCTGCGCACCGCCGCGCAGCTGCTCGCCTACGAACTCCCCATGCTGCTGGCCGCCGCCTCCGTGGCGATGGCCGCCGGGACGGTCTCCCTCCCCGGCATCGTCGAGGCCTTCGAGTGGTGGTGGCTGCCCTGGCAGATCGCCGGCGCGCTCGTCTTCTTCACCGCCGGCCTCGCCGAGCTCCAGCGGCCCCCCTTCGACATGCCCGTCGCCGACTCCGAGATCATCTTCGGCGCGTACACCGAGTACACCGGCCTGCGCTTCGCGCTGTTCCTGCTCGCCGAGTACGCCGGCATCGTCGTTCTCTGCTTCCTCACCACCGTCCTCTTCCTCGGCGGCTGGCACGGCCCCTTCGGCGGCGACGGCCTCGGCTGGGTCTGGACCCTGCTCAAGACCGCGGTCCTCGCCTTCGTGGTGATCTGGCTGCGCGTGAGCTACCCGCGCCTGCGCGAGGACCAGCTCCAGAAGCTCGCCTGGACCGTACTCATCCCGCTCGCGCTCGCCCAGATCGCGCTCACCGGCATCGTGAAGGTGGCGATCCAGTAATGCCCATCCCCGGATCCGGCCTCGCCAAGGGCCTCGCCGTCACGCTGCGCACCATGACGAAGCGCTCGCACACCGCCCAGTACCCCGACGTCCAGCCCGAACTCCCGCCCCGCTCCCGCGGGGTCATCGGCCTGTTCGAGGAGAACTGCACGGTCTGCATGCTCTGCGCCCGCGAGTGCCCCGACTGGTGCATCTACATCGACTCCCACAAGGAGACGGTCCCCGCGTCCACCCCCGGTGGCCGCGAGCGCAGCCGCAACGTCCTCGACCGGTTCGCCATCGACTTCTCCCTCTGCATGTACTGCGGGATCTGCATCGAGGTGTGCCCCTTCGACGCCCTCTTCTGGTCGCCGGAGTTCGAGTACGCGGAGACCGACATCCACGAGCTGACCCACGAGCGCGACAAACTCCGCGAGTGGATGTGGACCGTCCCGGCCCCGCCCGCCCTCGACCCGGCCGCCGAGGAACCCAAGGAGATCGCCGCCGCCCGCAAGGCGGTGGAGAAGGCCGAAGCCGCGGCCGCCGCCGCGGTGGCCGCCGACGCCGCCGCCCGGGCCGCCGAGAACGAACCCCCGACCACCCCGAACCCGGAGGGAGACGCGTGACCCCCGCCGCCACCCTGGCCGCAGCCGCCACCCCCGGGCCCGGATTCCTGTCCCCGACGGGCGTCGAGATCACCTTCCTCCTCGTCGGACTCGTCACCTTCGGCGCGGCCCTCGTCACGGTCACCACCCGCCAGCTGGTGCACGCCGCCCTCTGGCTGGTCGTCGCACTCGGCGGCATCGCCGTCGAGTACCTGCTGCTGACCGCGGAGTTCATCGCCTGGGTCCAGGTCCTCATCTACCTCGGTTCCGTGGTCGTCCTCCTCCTCTTCGGACTGATGCTCACCAAGGCACCCATCGGCCGCTCCCCGGACGCCGATTCCGGCAACCGGCTGATCGCGCTCGGCGTGGCGGTCGTCGCCGCCGTCGCCCTGGTCTGGGTCGTCGTCGACGCCTTCCGCACCACCTGGATCGACCTCGACGGACCCGTCCAGGGCTCCACGAAGGTCTCCGGCGAGATCCTCTTCCAGCACTGGGTGCTGCCCTTCGAAGCGCTCTCCGTGCTCCTCCTCGCCGCCCTGATCGGCGCCATCGTGCTGTCCCGCAAGAACGAGGCCCCCGACGCCGCCGCCCCGGCCGGCCCCGGCGGCGGACAGAAGGGCCCGCGCTGATGCACCTCGCCTACCCCGCCGTGCTCGCGGCGCTCCTCTTCTGCACGGGCCTGTACGGCGTACTGGCCCGCCGCAACGCCATCCTCGTCCTGATGTCCGTCGAGCTCATGCTCAACGCGGTCAACCTCAACCTGGTGGCCTTCGACGTCTGGCTGCGCGACGCCCTGCACGCCGGCCAGGCCCTCACCCTCTTCACCATCGCCATCGCCGCCGCCGAGATCGGCATCGGTCTCGCGATCGTGCTGATGGTGTACCGCAACCGCGGCACCGCGGACGTCGACCGGCTGCGCGACACCGCGGAGGGCCACGAGCCCGACGCGGGCACCAGCACCGGCGCCCACACCGGAACCGCCCGGCCGGAGGTCTCCGCGTGAGCACCACGACCCTCGCCGTCCTCGTCCCGCTGCTCCCCTTCCTGGGCGCCGTGGCGGGACTGCTGACCGGCCGCAACGCGCCCGGCTTCGTCCGGCCGCTCGCCATCCTGCCGACGCTGGGCGCCGCCGTACTGGCCGTTCTCGTCGCCGTCCGCCAGGGCGGCGGCCCGGCCATCAGCACCGCCACCGAGCTGACACCGACCGGCTCCGTCCCCATCGACCTGTCGCTCTACGTCGACGGCTTCGCCGCGCTGGTCGCGGTCCTGGTCGGGGTCGTGGCCACCTGCGTGCAGGTGTACTCGACGGCCTACCTCCGCGAGGACCCGCGCTACCCGTCGTACGCCGCCCTCGTCTCACTCTTCACCTCCGCCATGCTGCTCGTCGTCTACTCCGGCGACCTGATGGTGCTGCTGGTCGGCTGGGAAGTCATGGGCATCTGCTCGTACTTCCTCGTCGGCCACTACTGGGAGACCGAAGCGGCCCGCTCCGCCTCCCTGAAGGCCTTCCTCGTCACCAAGCTCGGCGACGTCCCCTTCCTCATCGGCCTGTTCGCACTCGCCACCGACGCCGGCTCCTTCCGGATCACGAAGATCCTCGACACCGTCGCCGCCGGCGGGCTCGACCACCCGACCGTCATCGCGCTGCTCCTGCTCGCCGGCGTCGCCGGCAAGTCCGCGCAGTTCCCGCTGCACACCTGGCTCCCCGACGCCATGGCGGGCCCCACCCCGGTCTCCGCGCTGATCCACGCCGCGACGATGGTCGCCGCCGGCGTCTACTTCATCGCCCGCCTCCCCCCCGTCTTCGCGGCCTCCTCCGCCGCACTGGTGGTCATGGCCGTCATGGCGGCCGTCACGATGGTCGGATCCGCCCTCGCCGCCCTCGCCCAGGACGACATCAAACGGGTCCTCGCCTACTCCACGATCGGTCAGCTCGCCTACATGACCGGCGCCCTGGCCGTCGGCGACCGCGCCGCCGCCGTCTTCCACCTCATCTCCCACGGCGCCTTCAAGGCGCTCCTCTTCCTGGGCGCCGGCGTGATCATTCACGCCGCGGGGACGAACTCCCTGGCCGCCATGTCCCGCATGGACGGCCTGTCCAAGCGCATCCCCGACGCCTTCTGGACGATGACCGTCGCGCTGCTCGCGCTCGCCGCGATCCCGCCCTTCGCCGGCTTCTTCTCCAAGGAAGCCGTCCTCGTCGCCGCCGAGCAGACCGCGACCGGCCACTCCGACTTCGCCCCCGCCGCCGCGGGCTGGCTGGTGCTCGTCGCCGGTGTGCTGACCGCCCTGCTCACCGCCGCCTACGCCACCCGCCTGTGGCTGATGGCCTTCCGCGGCCGGGGTGCCTCCGCCCCCGACCACGGCAGGGAACCCCTCGCCATGACCGGCGTGCTGTGGCTCCTCGCCGTCCCCACGCTCGGCCTCGGCCTCGCCGCCGGCCCCGTCGGCGACTGGTTCGACGGCCAGGAGCTCAGCCCGACCCTGGTCACCTCCGTCCTCGGCACGGGCGCCGCGGTCATCGGCGTGATGCTCACCTACGCCCTCTGGCAGCGCGCCACGGTCAAGGCCGCCGCGGCACCCGCGGCCGGACCCGCCCGCGCCGCGGCCGCAGCCGAGGAGCCGCCCGCCGTGGCCGCCGCGGTGTCCGCCGCCACCGCGGCCGCCGAGTCCGCGGCCGAGACCCCCGAGGTCGCCGAGGTGACCCACGACCACCCCGCCGTCCCGGCCAGCCCCGCCGCCGACCCCGGCAAGGCCCTCCTCGGCCCCCTCCACCGCCACGCCGCCGACGGCTTCCACCTCGACGCCGTCTACGACCGGCTGTTCGTGCGCCCCGTCCGGGCGGCCGCCCGGCTCGTCACGTTCCTCGACCGCGAGGTCGTCGACACGTACGTCCGCGGCGCGGGCACCGGCACCCGGCTGCTCGGCGGCCTCGTCCGCCGCGCCCAGACCGGCAACGTGCAGAGCTACCTGAGCGCCCTGCTCGCCGGCGCCGTGGTCCTGGCGATCGCCACCGCCGTCCTCGCCAACGTCAACGCCGGATCGTGAGCCGTGAGTCAGCCGTGATTGATATCAGCCCGTCCGTGATGCAGTTCCTTCTGGCGTTCGTCGTGGCCGCACCGCTCCTCGGCGCCGTCGCGGCCCTCCTGCCCGCCCCGCCCGGGCTCAAGGGCCGCAGCCCCGAACAGGCCGTGCTCCGCCACGGCGTGACCGTGACCGGCGTGATCCTCGCCGCGGCGATCGCCCTCGCCCTGGGCTTCGACCACAACGCCCCGTCCCGCTTCCAGGCGACGACGGACATCAGCTGGATCCCGGCACTGGACGTGCGGATCCACCTCGGTGTCGACGGCATCTCGCTCCCCCTCCTCGTGATGACCGCGCTGCTGTTCTTCCTCTGCGCGCTCTACAGCTACTTCAAGCTCCCCGCGGGCCCTTCCCCCAAGGCCTTCGTCGCCCTGCTGCTCGTCCTCGAATGCGGCACCCTGGCGACCTTCGCCGTCCTCGACCTGCTGCTCTTCTTCCTCGCCTTCGAGACGGTCCTCATCCCGATGTACTTCCTCATCGCCCGCTGGGGCGGCGCCCAGCGGCAGGCCGCCGCCTGGAAGTTCATCCTCTACACGCTCCTCGGCTCCGTCGTGATGCTGCTCGGCCTCCTCCTCATCGGTGTGACGGCGGACACATTCGACATGGTGGCACTCGCCTCTGACAACGGCCGCGAACTGTCCCGCACCACCCAGCTCCTGGCGGTCCTCGCCATCGGCATCGGGCTCGCCGTGAAGACCCCCATGTGGCCGCTGCACAGCTGGCTGCCCGACGCCCACACCGCCGCCCCCACCGTCGGATCCGTCCTGCTGGCCGGCGTCCTGCTCAAGATGGGCACGTACGGGTTCGTGCGCATCCTGCTGCCCGTCACCCCCGACGGCATGCAGACCGTCGCCCCCTACCTGGGCGCCTTCGCCGTCGTCGGGATCGTCTACGGATCGCTCGCCTGCCTCGCGCTGGCCCGCAAGGGCAACAAGGGCGACCTCAAGCGCCTCATCGCCTACTCCTCCGTCGGCCACATGGGCTTCGTCCTCCTCGGCATCGCCTCCATGAGCCCCACCGGGGTCAACGGCGCCCTCTTCGCCAACATCGCCCACGGCCTGATCACCGGCCTGCTCTTCTTCCTGGTCGGCGCCCTCAAGGACCGCTACGGCACCGCCGACCTCGACACCCTCGCCGGCGCCACCGGCGCCGCCCTCTACGGCCGCGCCCCCCGCCTCGGCGCCCTCCTCGCCTTCGCCGCCGTCGCCTCCCTCGGCCTGCCCGGCCTCGCCGGCTTCTGGGGCGAGATGCTGGCCCTCTTCGGCGCCTTCGACCCGGCCGAGGGCCTCTCCCGCCCGGCGTTCCTCACGTACACCGCCATCGGCGCGTTCGGCACCCTGCTCACCGCGGCCTACCTGCTGGTCGTCGTACGGCGCGTCTGCATGGGCGACCCGAAGGCAGGCCCCGAACTCGCCGTCGCCGACGTCCAGCACTACGAGTTCGCCGCCTGGACCCCGCTCGTCGCCCTCACCGTCCTCGCCGGCCTGTGGCCCGCGCTCCTCCTCGGCCTGACCGACCCGGCCGTTCAGCAGCTCCTCGCAGGAGGCAACTCATGACGGCCCTGACCGCCCTCGCGGCCGAGACCCCCAGCCTGGTCCAGTCCGTCGACTGGACCGCCATCGCCCCCGTGGTGATCACCGCCGTCGTCGGCCTGGCCGTCCTCGTCGCCGACCTCTTCACCGCCGAGCGGCACAAGCCGGTCCTCGGCTGGATCTCGGTGGCCGGCCTCGCCGCCGCGACCGCCGCCCTGATCCCGCTGCGCGCCGGCGACCGCTCCACCTTCTGCCTCACCGCCGACCCGGAGGCCTGCAGCTACGTCGCCGACCACTTCACGGTGGTCGTCCAGTTCCTGGTGCTGGCCGGCGCCCTGCTCACCGCCCTGCTGTCGGTCACCGCCGTGCGCGACACCCGCATGCCCGCCGGCGAGTACTGGTTCCTGCTGCTCTCCTCCGCCGCCGGCGCCGCCCTGCTGCCCGCCTCCCGCGACCTCGCCACCCTGATCGTCGCGCTGGAGGTCGCCTCCCTGCCCGCCTTCGCGCTCGTCGGCATGCGCCGCGGAGACCGGCTCTCCTCCGAGGCGGCCCTGAAGTTCTTCCTGTCCTCCGTCACCGCCACCGCCGTGTCGCTGATGGGCGTCAGCTTCGTCTACGCCGCCACCGGATCCATGCACCTCACGCAGGTCGCGGACGGGCTCGAAGACGTCCCCGGACAGCTCGACACCCTCGCCATGGCCGGCGTCGCCCTCACCCTCGTCGGCTTCGCCTTCAAGACCGCGGCCGTCCCCTTCCACTTCTGGGTCCCCGACACCTACGTCGGCGCCCCCCTGCCCATCGCCGGATACCTCTCCGTCGTCGGCAAGGCCGTGGGCTTCACCGGCCTCGTCCTCGTCACGGTGATCGCCTTCCCGGCGTACTCGCAGATCTGGGGCCCGGCCCTCGCCGTCCTCGCCGCGCTCACCATGACCCTCGGCAACGCCGCCGCGCTGCGCCAGTCCCCGGTCCGCCCGCACAGCGCCGTACGCCTGCTCGCCTGGTCCTCGGTCGGCCAGGCCGGCTACCTGCTGGTCCCCATCGCGGCCGCCGCCTACACCGAGCGCGACCAGATCGGCTCCACCCTCGCCTACGCCCTCATGTACGCCGCCGTGAACCTCGGCGCCTTCGCCGTGGCCGCCCTCGTCGCCCGGACGAAGCCCCTGCACCGCATCAGCGACTACCGCGGCCTCTACGCCGAGCGCCCGCTCGCCGCGCTGTCCCTGGCCTTCTTCCTGCTCTGCCTGGCCGGCCTGCCGCCCGGCATCATCGGGCTCTTCGCCAAGGTCACCGTCTTCCGGTCCGCCGTCGACGCGGGCCTGGGCTGGCTGGCCGTGCTCATGGCGGTCAACGTCGTCATCGCCCTGTACTACTACCTGCGCTGGACGGCCGTGCTCTTCCGCGCCCCCGAGGGCGCGGAGGGCGCACAGGCCCGTACGAAGGCCCCCTGGCCGGTGGCCGCGGCCATCGTCGCGACCGCGGTCACCGCGGTCGTCCTCTCGGGCGCCCCGCAGCTCGTCCTGCGCGTCGCCTCGGGGAGCCTCTTCGCGCAGTAGCCCGGAGCGGGGCGGTTGCCCCGGACGGAGTAACGCCCCCGGCGGCCCCGCCGGCCCCACCGGAGGGGCCGCGGCGGGCCGCCGCCCCGGCACGCCCTGGGAACCAGCCGCCCTCACCTCGCGTTGACCAGGAAGGGAGGGTCCACTGGACCGTAGACCCTCGGACCCATGACGGGGCTCCCCAGCCGCACCACTTGGAGGGCGTACCGTGCACCGCCGGCACAACGGGCTCAAGACCGCCGTACTCCTCGGCGGGCTGTCCGCACTCATCATCCTCATCGGCAGCTTCTTCGGACGCGGCGGACTGATCGTCGCCGTCGTCATCGCCCTCGGGACGAACGCCTACGCGTACTGGAACAGCGACAAGCTGGCTCTACGCGCGATGCGCGCCCGCCCCGTGAGCGAGTTCGAGGCCCCGCAGCTCTACCGCATGGTGCGCGAGCTCTCCACGTCCGCGCGCCAGCCCATGCCACGCCTCTACATCTCGCCCACCGAGGCGCCCAACGCCTTCGCCACCGGCCGCAACCCGCGCAACGCCGCGGTCTGCTGCACCGAGGGCATCCTGCGCATCCTCGACGAACGCGAGCTGCGCGGGGTCATCGGGCACGAGCTCAGCCACGTCTACAACCGCGACATCCTGATCTCGTCGGTCGCCGGAGCACTCGCCTCGGTGATCATGTTCCTGGTCAACTTCGCCTGGCTGATCCCGGTCGGCCGGTCGAACGACGACGAGGGCCCCGGCCTCCTGGGCATGTTGCTGATCATGATCCTCGGCCCGCTGGCCGCCTCGGTGATCCAGCTGGCCATCAGCCGCTCGCGCGAGTACGAGGCGGACGCCTCCGGAGCCCAGCTCACCGGGGACCCCTTGGCCCTGGCCAGCGCGCTGCGCAAGCTCGACGCGGGCACCAAGCAGCTCCCGCTGCCCCCCGAACCGCGGCTGGAGACGGCGAGCCACATGATGATCGCCAATCCCTTCCGCCCCGGTCAGGGATTGACCAAGATGTTCTCGACCCACCCCCCGATGGCCGAGCGCATCGCCCGGCTCGAACAGATGGCAGGCCGCACGCAGTGAAGACCATCCTCAACATCATCTGGCTCGTACTCAGCGGTGTGTGGCTGTTCCTGGGCTACATCCTGGCGGGTGTGCTGCTGTGCATCACGATCATCGGCATCCCGTTCGGCATCGCCGCCTTCCGCATCGCCGTCTACGCCCTCTGGCCGTTCGGCTACACCACGGTCGAGCGCCACGACGCCGGCGCCGGATCCTGCATAGGCAACGTCCTGTGGCTCGTCCTCGCGGGCTGGTGGCTCGCCCTGGGCCACATCGTCACGGGCATCGCGCTGTGCGTCACGATCATCGGCATCCCCTTCGGCATCGCCAACTTCAAGATGGTCCCGCTCTCGCTGCTCCCGCTGGGCCGCGAAATCGTCCCGACGGACGCCCCGTTCGCCAGCCGCTGACACGGTTCTGACGGGGTCCGGTCAGGAGTTGTCCACAGGCCGGGCGGAGTGTCGGTGGGGTGCGCCACCATGAACGCATGAACGAGACCGAGCAGTTGCTGGAGCAAGTCGCAGACCGTGCGCGCACCTCCGCGCGGGCCCAGGGAAAGCCCCTGCCCACGCCGCTGGGCACCGGGGAGATCGTCCGCGCCGAGGACATACTCGGCTTCCCGCTTCCGCCCCTGCTCGCCCGGCTCTACACCCGCGTGGGGGACGGCGGATTCGGCCCCGAGCAGTGCCTGTTGCCGCTGCGCCGGGCCGTGGAGGCCCATCGGGCCCAGCTCCGCTCCGGGTGGCGGTGGCCAGGGGGCGTCCTGCCCGTGGCCGACCTCGGCTGCGCCGTGTACGCCTGTGTCGACTGCCGCTCCGCCACCGCCCAGGTCCTCCTCTTCGACCCCAACCCCGGCGAGCCGGACCTCGCCTGGTCCGTGGACACCCCGAGCCTGGCCGGCTGGCTGCGCGGCTGGCTCGACGGCACCGCCTGGTTCTGCGAGGACTCCGACGCCGGGGAGGCCTACGACCTGGAACAGGTCCCCTGGACGGAGTTCAGGTCCCGGATCTGACCCGCCCGCGCCGCACCCCGTAGACCAGTGCGCCCAGCGCCAGCACGACCGCCCCGGTCACCGCCGACGCGAGGGGCAGCGCGCACCCCAGCACCACACAGCCGGACAGCCCCACCGCTGCCACGGCCCGGCCCTTGACAGCTGAATCGAGAGTCCACGCGGAGGCGTTCGCGATCGCGTAGTAGGCCAGCACTCCGAAGGAGGAGAAGGCGATCGCGCCCCGCAGATCGGCGGTGGCCGCGAGCACCGCCACGACCGCGCCCACCGCCAGTTCGGCATGGTGGGGGACCCGGTGCCGCGGATGGACCGCGGCCAGCACGCGCGGCAGATGTCCGTCGCGGGCCATCGCCAGGGTGGTCCTCGACACCCCCAGGATCAGGGCCAGCAGCGAGCCCAGCGCGGCCAGGGCCGCGCCCACCCGGACGACCGGGACCAGTTCGGGCCGGCCGGCCGCCCGGACCGCGTCGGCCAGTGGGGCCGACGACGACGCCAGGCCCCCGACGCCGAGGACCGACAGCGCCGCGAGCGCGACCGCGGCGTACACCAGCAGCGCGATGCCGAGGGCGATCGGCACCGCCCGCGGGATCGTCCGTCCCGGATCGCGCACCTCCTCGCCCAGGGTGGTGATCCGGGCATATCCCGCGAAGGCGAAGAACAGCAGCCCGGCCCCCTGCAACAGCCCGTGGACGCCCCGGTCCGCCCCGCCCGGGAGCACGGCCACCGCCGCGTCCGACGACAGGCACACCACGACCACCGCGGCGAGCACCGCCAGCACCACCGCCACGATCAGCCGGGCGATCCGGGCGGACTTCTGCGCCCCGCCGTAGCTCGCGGCGGTGAGCGCCACCACGGCGGCCACGGCCACCGCGTGCTGCTGCCCGGGCCAGACGTACGCCCCCACGGTGAGCGCCATCGCCGCGCAGGAGGCCGTCTTGCCGATCACGAAGCCCCAGCCGGCCAGGTATCCCCAGAACGGGCCGAGCCGCTCCCGCCCGTAGACGTAGGTGCCGCCGGAGGCCGGGTACCGGGCGGCCAGCCGCGCCGAGGAGTGCGCGTTGCAGTAGGCCACGAGGGCCGCCACCGCCAGCGCGGCCAGGAGGGCGCCGCCCGCCGCCCGCGCCGCCGGCGCCAGCACCGCGAAGACACCCGCGCCGACCATCGCGCCCAGCCCGACGACCACCGCGTCGGAGACGCCCAGGGTCCGCTTCAGCTCATCCGTCACGGGCGGAGGGTAACGGGCCTAGATGACGCCCTCCCGGCCGGCGAGTGGCGCCCGGGTGCGCTCCCAGCCCTCCAGGGCGGTCAGACAGGCGTGGTCCAGGTGCCGCAGCCCGCTCAGGTCGAGCCGGACGGGCCGGTCGTGCGGCAGGGCGTCCAGGGCGTCGAGCAGTTTCGGCAGCCGCAGGAAGCTGGCGTTGCCCAGGACCCGCACGCACAGCTCCTCGCCCTCCCACACCTCCTCGATGTGCACGTGGGAGGTCTCCCAGGCCGCCTTGGCGATGGCGAGCCCCAGCCCCACCAGCACCCCCTCGAAGAGGTTGGTGACGACGATCGCCGAGGCCGTGGCCACCAGCACCACCGCCTCGCCCCGGTGCGTGCGCCACAGCGAGGCCACCGCCCGGACCGGCAGCAGCTTCCAGCCCGCGTACAGCAGCACCCCCGCCAGCGCGGCGAGCGGCACGCTCTCCAGCACCTGGGGGAAGGCCACGGCGAAGAGCAGCAGCCAGACGCCGTGCATCACCCGGGACGCCCGGGTGCGCGCGCCGGCCTCCACGTTGGCGGCGCTGCGGACGATGACCGCGGTCATCGGCAGCGCGCCGAGCAGCCCGCAGACGCTGTTGCCGACGCCCTGGGCGATGAGCTCCTTGTCGTACTCGGTCCGCGGCCCGTCGTGCATCCGGTCCACGGCGGCGGCGCTGAACAGCGTCTCGGCGGAGGCGATCAGCGCCAGTGCGATCACGGTTCCCGCCGCGCCCACGGTGGCCAGCGCGCCGAACTGGTCCCAGGCGGGCGGGGACACCGCCTCCAGCACCCCCGTCACCCGCACCTTCTCGACGGGCAGTTCCAGCAGGGCCGCCACGGCGGTGGCGGCGGCCACCCCCACGAGCGCCCCCGGCAGCAGCCGCAGGCGCGCGGGGGCCCGGCGCCAGAGCACCATGAGCACGATGGTCCCGACGCCCAGCAGCACGGCCTCCCCATCGGCCCGCGTGGCGAGCCCGTGCACCCCGCCGAGCTTCGCCAGGGTGTGCCCGGGAGCCTCCGCGTCACTCAAGGCGTACAGCTGCCCGGAGATCAGCACGAGCCCGATGCCGGCCAGCATCCCCTGCACCACCGCGACGGAGATCGCCCGGAACCACCGCCCGAGCCGCAGCGCGCCCAGGCCCAGCTGCACCACCCCGGCCCCGAGCACCAGCACCCCGAGCGCCGCCGGGCCGTAGGCCTGCACCGCCTCGTAGACGAGCACGGTGAGCCCGGCGGCGGGCCCGCTCACCTGCAACGAGCTCCCGCGGAACCAGCCGGTGACCAGCCCGCCCACCACGCCGGTGACGATCCCCAGCTCGGCCGGTACCCCGGAGGCGACCGCCACCCCCACGCACAGGGGGATGGCGACGAGTGCGACGACGACGGACGCCCAGAAGTCGTCCCGGAACGTGCCGGCCCCAGGCATGCGAGAACCCCCTGCCACGCGGTGATGTGATGCCACCACCGTGCTGGGCGCACCGGCCGCCCCCCAAGTGCCCACGGAAGCCCACGACAGCGCACGCGCCGCTCACGCCCCGCACACACGCCCCCGCCACCGGACCACGGGCCGCGGCGGGTGCGGGGCCCACAAGCACCTGAGCCCGTCCGCCGGGGGCGGACGGGCTCACTGCGAACGGCGCCGGCCGGACGCTTCGTAGAGGTCGGGGACCTCGGTCAGCGGTAGTTCACGAACTGGATCGCGAAGTCCAGGTCCTTGCCCTTGAGGAGCGCCTGCACGGCCTGCAGGTCGTCACGGCTCTTCGAGCTGACGCGCAGCTCGTCGCCCTGGACCTGGGCCTTGACGCCCTTGGGACCCTCGTCCCGGATGATCTTCGCCACCTTCTTGGCGTTCTCCTGGGAGATGCCTTCCTCGATGTTGGCGAAGATCTTGTACTCCTTGCCGGACAGCTGCGGCTCGCCCGCGTCCAGCGCCTTGAGCGAGATGCCGCGCTTGACCAGCTTGGTCTCGAAGACGTCGAGGACGGCCTTGACGCGCTCCTCGGAGTTCGCCTCCATGAGGATCTTCTCGCCCGACCACGCGATGGTCGCGCCGGTGCCCTTGAAGTCGTAGCGCTGCGAGAGCTCCTTGGCGGCCTGGTTGAGGGCGTTGTCGACCTCCTGCCGCTCGACCTTCGAGACGATGTCGAAACTGGAGTCGGCCATGTGCTGTGGCTCCTTGAAGTCGATGGTGATCGCCCCGGGGGGCGCGGCCGGACGTGCCCGGACCGCTCGGCAAAGCCTAGCCACCGCACCGGGTCGCGGCGCTGATCAATCCGGTGGCGGAGCACCCCCGGTCATCAGGTATCGTTTACGTCGTTGCCAGGGAGCACCGCCACAAAGCGGCCTCACAGGCGACATCCCATGGCGGTGTGCCCGAGTGGCCAATGGGAGCGGACTGTAAATCCGTCGGCTTAGCCTACCCAGGTTCGAATCCTGGCGCCGCCACGCGAGTGGAACCCCCTTTCTCTGCGGAATCGCAGAGAAAGGGGGTTCTTTCGTATCGCATGTGCCGCGGAGTATGACCGCCGCACATGCCGCACCCGCCCGCATCGTCGGCGGCTCCCGTTCGTTCACCGGGCGTGAAATGGACATCTGACACACGGGGGAAGGTCGGCGGCGGGGTGCTCGTCGCGCTGCTCGGCGCCGGGATCCCGGCCCTGATGGGGGCCGCGCTGCACACGGACGTGGGGGAGCCCTACACGGAGACCCGCCTGTACTTCGGCACCGAGCGCACCGGCGGCGGAGGACCGGTCGCCGAGGGGGAGTTCATGCGCTTCCTGGACCGGGAGATCACCCCCGCCTTCCCGGAGGGGCTCACCCTGCACGAGGGGTACGGGCAGTGGCGCGGCCGGGACGGGAAGCTCGTCCGCGAGGACTCCTACGAGGTGGTCCTGCTCTACCCGGAGAAGGAGGCCGACGAGCGCAGCAGGCGCATCGAGCGGATCCGCGACGCCTATGAGGACCGTTACCAGCAGGACTCGGTCGGCCGGTCGGACGACAAGGTCGACGTCGGCTTCTAGCCCGCGCCCGCCCCCGCCCCGCCCGCCACCGTCACGGCTCCCGGCCCGAGCCGCGGGCCGGCGGGCGGACGGCCTCCGGCCGCCGCGGCCCGCCCGACGGGGCGTCAGTTGCCCGCCACGTCCTTCACGGCCACCTGCACCGGCGTCGAGCCGGAGACCAGCTCCAGGGTCAGCCCGGCCGTTGCCGGGGTCTCCACCAGCTCGGCCAGTACGGCGGCCACGTCGTCGCGCGGGACGGGCCCGCGGCCCGTGCGCGCCTCCAGCCGCACCATCCCCGTCCCCGCGTCGTCGATCAGCGCGCCCGGACGCAGGACGGTCCACTCCAGCCCCAGCCGGGTCCGGACGTGGTCGTCGGCCTCGCCCTTCGCCCGCAGGTAGGCGTCGAAGACCTCGTCACCGTCGTGGTGCGCGTCGGCGCCCATCGAAGAGACCATCAGGAAGCGGCTCACCCGGGCCCGTTCGGCCGCGTCGGCGAGCAGCACCGCCGCTCCCCGGTCCACGGTGTCCTTGCGTCCGGCGCCGCTGCCGGGGCCGGCTCCCGCGGCGAACACCGCCACGTCCGCGCCCTGCAGGATCCCCGCCACGTGCTCGACCGACGCCGACTCCAGGTCGCACAGCACCGGCTCGGCACCGGCCGCCCTGAGGTCGTCGCCCTGTGCCGGGTCGCGGATGATGCCCGCGACCTCGTACCCGCGCGCGGCGAGCAGGCGCTCCAGCCGCAGCGCGATCCGACCGTGTCCACCCGCGATGACGATGCGCATGTCCCGACCGTACGACGAGCCGGGCGCTCATGCCCGCGAACGCACGGCGAACGTCAGGGGCCCGGCTCCGTGCGGCCCTGCCGGGGCAGGTCCAGGGCGACCGCGACGGCCGAGTCGCAGTACTCCCGCACGGCACTCGTACGGGCTACCACCCGCCCGCGGTGGATCACGATCCGGCTGTACGCCAGGGACAGCACACCCGAGAGCCGCTCCCCGCGCACGGCGACCAGCTCCGCCGGGAAGCCCGCCTCCAGCCGCACCTCCGGCAGGCCCATGGCGGCGCGGGCGCAGGCGCTGACGCAGTCGTAGGCCTCGGCCGCCCGCAGCCCGCCCTGGGACGCGAGCAGGTAGGCGGCCTCCAGCGGGTCGCCCCGGCCGACGGGGTTGCCGGCGTCCCGCAGCGCCCCGCTGCCCGCGGCCACCAGCACACCGGCGGAGCGCAGCAGCCGTACGGGCGCGGTGCGCAGCCCGCGGCGCTCCAGGGCCGCGCAGTCCCCCTGGGGCAGACAGGTCACCCGTACGCCGGCCGCCGCGAGCTGGTCGGCGGCGCGGGTCGCCGCGTCCAGGGGGAGCCGGGACAGGCCGCCGCAGGGGCCGACGGTCACCCCGGGGCGCAGCCCGCCGGCCATCGCTGCGAGCCGTGAGAGGCGCGCGGGATCGTCACCGTCCGTGTGCAGGTCGACGGGGCAGCCGTGCTCGCCGGCCAGCTCCAGCACGGCTTCGAGGAAGCCCGTCGGGTCCGGGTCCAGGTCGGGGCAGCCGCCGATCACGGAGGCGCCCATCTTGACGGCGTCGCGCAGCATGGCGAGCCCGTCGGCGCCGGCCACCCCCGTCAGCAGCCGGGGCACGGCCACGGTGGTCAGGTCGGCGAGCCCGCGCAGCGACCGGCGGGCCTGGAGCACGGCTTCCAGGGGGCCGAGGCCGTGCACGTCGCCGATGCGCACGTGGGAGCGCATCGCGGTGGCGCCGTGCCCGAGCTGGAGCAGGGCCGCCTCGGTGGCCCGCCGCTGGACCTCGTCGGGCGCGTACGAGACGGGCCCGTCGCCGTCGGCGGTCAGTGCGGTGTCCCCGTGGGCGTGCGGCTCGGCGGGCGCGGGGAGGAGCAGGTAGCCGCTGAGGTCCACCCGGGCCGACGTCATGGAGGGGAGGCTTCCGGCGGTGCCGACGGCCTGGATCCGGCCGCCGCCGAGCCGGACGTCGACGGTGCGGCCGTCGGTGAGGCGGGCCCCGGCGAGCAGCAGGGTGGTGGCCTCGGCGGCGGCCGCGTTGCCGTTGCCGCCGCGCGGGGACTGGAACGGCTGCTGCGGCTGGCTGTCGGACATCGCGCTCCTGCGGTGGCTCGGGCGGTTCCTGGGGCCGTGGCCGCGGCCACGGCCCAAGATCACGCAGCGTGCTCAGAGCGTAGGGCGCGGCGCACTCCGCTTCGCGGAAGAGCGCAATAGTCGTACCGGTGTGGTGCCCCGCTCCGCGGAGCCGCTGCTGTGAGCCCGCACACAAAAAGGGCCCGAAGGGACCGTGAAGGGGGCGCGACGCGGTGGACCGCTTGATCGGGAAGGCCCCCGGAACCCCCTCGGAGCCCTGCTGCCGCAAAGGATTTGGGCGATGGGCGGGCAACCGTGTAATGTCTTCATCGCTCGCCCCAATAGCTCAGTCGGTAGAGCGTCTCCATGGTAAGGAGAAGGTCTGCGGTTCGATTCCGCATTGGGGCTCTGGTGAGAGAGGTTCCCCACCCTCGGGTGGGGAACTGATCACACCAAAGCGGCGTAGCTCAGTCGGTAGAGCAAGCGGCTCATAATCGCTGTGTCACCGGTTCAAGTCCGGTCGCCGCTACCCACAGTAGCCGATTGCGGGGTCGGTCTCCCGATCGGCTACTCTTTTATGCGTTCATCCGTCCCATAGTCCGTCAAGGAGCACTCACGTGGCTGCCACCGACGTCCGCCCGAAGATCACGCTGGCCTGCGTGGAGTGCAAGGAGCGGAACTACATCACCAAGAAGAACCGGCGTAACAACCCGGACCGCATGGAGATGAAGAAGCACTGCCCGCGCTGCAACTCGCACACCGCGCACCGCGAGACCCGCTGACCCCAGCGAAGTCTCGAATACAGGCACCGTCATGAGGTCGTCCCCTTCATTGGGGGCGGCCTCGTGTCGTTTCCGTGCCCGTTCATCACGCCTGTCTTTGTTCCCGTGTGTTTCGTGTCTCTTCATCAGGAGGTAGTGAGTCATGGCTCTCGACCAGTCCTTCGTGGGGCGGAGCTACCCGCCCACCGATCCGTACGAGGTCGGCCGGGAGAAGATCCGCGAATTCGCGGTGGCGGTGGGTGACACCAATCCCGTCTACACCGACCCCGAGGCCGCCAAGGCCTTCGGGCACCCCGATGTGATCGCCCCGCCGACCTTCGTGTTCGCGATCACCTTCAAGGCGGCCGGCCAGGTCGTCCAGGACCCGCAGCTGGGACTGGACTACAGCCGCGTCGTGCACGGCGACCAGAAGTTCGCCTACTCCCGCCCGGTGCGCGCGGGTGACCGCCTCTCCGTGACCTCCACCATCGAGGCCGTGAAGTCGCTCGCCGGCAACGACATCATCGACATCCGCGGCGAGGTCCACGACGAGACCGGCGAGCACGTGGTGACGGCCTGGACGAAGCTCGTCTCCCGCGCCCCCGAGGAGGCCTGACATGGCAGCGCAGATCAAGTACGCCGACGTCGAGGTCGGCACCGAGCTGCCGGCGGCGTCCTTCCCCGTGACGCGCGCCACGCTGGTCCAGTACGCGGGAGCCTCCGGCGACTTCAACCCGATCCACTGGAACGAGAAGTTCGCCAAGGAGGTCGGCCTGCCGGACGTGATCGCGCACGGCATGTTCACGATGGCCGAGGCGATCCGCGTCGTCACCGACTGGGCCGGCGACCCGGGCGCGGTCGTCGAGTACGGGGTGCGCTTCACCAAGCCCGTCGTGGTGCCGAACGACGACCGGGGCGGGCTGATCGAGGTCACCGCGAAGGTCGCGGCGAAGCTCGACGACAACCGCGTACGGGTCGACCTGACGGCCATGAGCGCGGGCCAGAAGGTCCTCGGCATGTCCCGCGCCGTGGTCGCCCTGGCCTGAGCGCCTGAGCGCCTGAGCGTCCGGGTGTACGGGTGTCCGAGGGGGTGGCGTTGCCGCCCCCTCGGGTCGCTGCTCCCTCGCTGCGTACGGCCGGCCTTGACGAAGTTAGTGATTGAGCACTAACTTACGAACATGGCAAGGATGAGCGCAGAGGAGCGGCGCGAGAGCGTCGTCCGCGCGGCGATGCACGAGTTCGCCCGGGGTGGCTACCACGGGACGTCCACCGAGGCGATCGCCAAGCGGGTCGGGGTCTCCCAGCCGTACCTCTTCCGGCTCTTCCCCAACAAGCAGGCGATCTTCCAGGCCGCCTCCGAACGCTGCCTGAAGGACACCCGCGAGCTCTTCGCCGACGCCGTCGAAGGGCTGCACGGCGAGGAGGCCCAGCAGGCCATCGCCAATGCCTACACCCGTCTGATCACCGAGGATCCGGACAAGCTGCAGATGCAGCTCCAGATGTACGTCGCCGTGGCCGCGGCCGAGGCGGCCGGCGACCACGAGTTCGGCGAGGCCGTCCGGAGCGGCTGGATGGAGCTGTGGGACACCGTCCACCTGCCCCTCGGCGGGGATCCGGGCGAGACCACGACCTTCATGGCCTACGGGATGCTGATCAACGTCCTGGCCGCCATGGGCTTCCCGTTCGAGCACCGGGTCTGGGAGGGCTTCTACCCGGCGGCCCGCACCACCGGCCGCCTGGAGAAGTGAGGCCGGGCGGGCCCTGGCGCGGAGCGGCGCACCAGCCGCTCCCGCCTCAGGCTTTGTCATGATCACGAAAGTTAGTAAGTAATAACTAGCTAACCGCGAACCGCAGGGGGACACCATGCACGCGCAGGACACCGACACCGACACCAGACTCCGCGGGCCCGCCGTCTGGGCCCTCGTCCTCACCGGCGTGGCCAGCTTCATGGCCGCACTCGACAACCTCGTCGTCACCACGGCCCTGCCCGCCATCCGCGAGGACCTCGGCGGACGACTGGAGGACCTGGAGTGGACGGTGAACGCGTACACGCTCACCTTCGCCGTCCTCCTCCTGTTCGGCTCCGCGCTCGGCGACCGCTTCGGCCGGCGCCGGCTGTTCACCGTCGGCCTCGCCGTCTTCACCGCAGCCTCCGCCGCGGCCGCCCTCTCGCCAGGCATCGACGCGCTCATCGCCGCCCGCGCCGTACAGGGCGTCGGCGCGGCCGTGATGATGCCGCTCACCCTCACCCTCCTCACCGCCGCCGTCCCGGCCGCGCGCCGCGGCATGGCCCTCGGTATCTACGGCGCCGTCACCGGACTCGCCGTCGCCAGCGGCCCCCTCATCGGCGGCAGCCTCACCGAGCACATCTCCTGGCAGTGGATCTTCTGGCTGAACGTCCCCATCGGCCTCGCCGTGATCCCGCTGGCCCGCCTGCGCCTCGCCGAGTCCACCGTCCCCGGCGCACGCCTGGACGTCACCGGCACCCTCCTCGTCAGCGGCGGCCTCTTCGGCATCGTCTACGCCCTCGTCAACGCCAACTCCGAGGGCTGGACCAGCGCCCCCGTCCTCACCGGCCTCATCGCCGGCACCGCGCTCGTCGCGGCGTTCGTCCGGCACGGCTTCGTCCACCCCGACCCGATGCTCCCCATGCGGCTCTTCCGGGACCGCGGCTTCCTCGGCATCAACCTGGCCGGCTTGCTGATGTTCCTCGGCATGTTCGGCTCGATCTTCCTGCTCAGCCAGTTCCTCCAGGGCGTCGCGGGCTACTCGCCCACCGAGGCCGGGCTGCGCATGCTGCCCTGGACCGGCATGCCGATGATCGTCGCCCCGCTCGCCGGCATCCTCTCCGACCGCATCGGGGGCCGGCCGGTCGTCGCCGCCGGACTGGCCTTCCAGGCGCTCGGCCTCGGCTGGTTCGCGGCGATCCTGAGCGCCGACGTCTCCTACGCGGCGCAGCTCCCGCCGCTGATCCTCAGCGGGATCGGCATGGCCCTCTACTTCGCGCCCGCCGCGAACGTCCTGATGTCCACCGTGGCCGTCGCCGACCAGGGCAAGGCCTCCGGCACCAACAACGCCCTCCGCGAGGTCGGCGGAGCCCTCGGCGTGGCCGTCCTGGCCTCCGTCTTCTCCGCCCAGGGCGGCTACGAGACCCCGCAGGCCTTCACCGACGGCACCGTCCCCGCCCTGTGGATCGGCGCAGGGGCCGTCGCCGTCGCCGCCGCGCTGGCCCTGCTGGTGCCGCGCCGGACCCCGAAGACGGCCCCCGCGGCCCCGTCGTCCCCGGCCGGGCGCGCCCCGGACGCCCCCGCCGCGGTGGACAAGGTCCCGGCCGCCGGCTGACCCGCGGGCCCGCCGCCCCGCCCCCGCCCCGCCGGGAGCCCCGCCCCCGCAGCAGCCGTCACCGTACGGAAGGAGAGCCCGTCATGCCCGACATCCCCTGGTCCATACCGCACCCGCCCGCACCCGGAGCCGAGGTGTACGTCATGGCCTCCCGCTTCGAGACCGCGACCCTCACCGGCGCCGTCCGGTTCCTCCTCAAGGCGCCCGGCATCGTCCGGCAGGTCCGCAGGGCGCCCGGAGCCCACGGCGCTGCCCTGCGGGCCCGCGTCCTCGGCCGGACCTTCCTCACCCTGTCCGCCTGGGAGGACCGGGACGCCCTGTACCGCTTCGCCCGCAGCGAGCCCCACCGCACCAGCTCCCGCGCCGCCGCCGCGTACACGAAGGAATCCGCCTTCACCTTCTGGACCGTGCCCGCCGCCGCACTCCCCATCGGCTGGGAGGAGGCCGAGCGCCGCCTCACCGAGCAGCGGACGGCCTCCTGAGACGCGGTCCGTGGCCCCGCAGGGATGCGAGGGGCACGGACCGTACTCTTGTCCACGTGCAGGAACTCCACGACGCCCCCCTCGCCCCGCTGACCACCTTCCGTCTCGGTGGTCCCGCCGCCCGCCTGGTCACCGCGACCACCGACGCCGAGGTGGTGGCCGCCGTCCGCGCCGCGGACGAGAGCGGCACGCCCCTCCTGATCATCGGCGGCGGCAGCAACCTGGTCATCGGGGACCAGGGCTTCGAGGGCACCGCCCTGCGCATCGCGACCACCGGCTTCACCCTCGACGGCAGCACGCTGGAGCTGGCCGCCGGCGAGAACTGGAGCGACGCCGTCGCCCGCACCGTCGAGGCCGGCCTCGCCGGCATCGAGTGCCTCGCCGGGATCCCCGGCTCGGCCGGCGCCACGCCCATCCAGAACGTCGGCGCCTACGGCCAGGAAGTCTGCGACACCATCACCGAGGTCGTCGCCTACGACCGCATCACCGGCGAGACGGTCACCCTCACCGCCGCCGACTGCGCCTTCCGCTACCGCCACAGCACCTTCAAGGACCAGCCCGACCGCTACGTCGTCCTGCGCGTCCGCTTCGCCCTGGAGGACGCCGGCGGGCTCTCCGCCCCGATCAAGTACCCCGAGACCGCCCGCGCCCTCGGCGTCGAGGCCGGCGACCGGGTCCCCGCCGCCACCGCGCGCGAGACCGTACTGCGGCTGCGCGCGGGCAAGGGCATGGTCCTCGACCCCGCCGACCACGACACCTGGTCCGCCGGGTCCTTCTTCCACAACCCGATCCTCACCGACGAGGCCTACGCCGACTTCCTCGGCCGCGTCCGCGACCGCCTCGGCGCCGACACCGCGCCGCCGGCCTACCCCGCCGGAGAGGGCCGTACGAAGACCAGCGCGGCCTGGCTGATCGACAAGGCCGGTTTCACCAAGGGCTACGGCACCGGCCCCGCGCGCATCTCGACCAAGCACACCCTCGCCCTCACCAACCGCGGCGAAGCCACCACCGAGGACCTCCTCGCCCTGGCCCGCGAGGTCGTCGCGGGCGTCCACGCCGCCTTCGGCGTCACCCTCGTCAACGAGCCGGTGACGGTCGGCGTCAGCATCTGAGGAGCCCCGGCCGCCCATGCTCTGTCCACTGCACGGCGCCGGTACGGACCCCACCCGCCTCGTGGGCCGCACGCTCAGCAGGGTCGTCGCGTCCTGGCACATCAGCGACGGCGAGCGCTCCGAGTCCCCGCTGGACGTGTGGCTGATCGACAGCGTCGGCGACTCCATCCGGATCACCACCGGGTCCGACCAGTGCCTCATCGTCGAGTCCTCGACCCCGCACAAGCCGTACGACATGGGGGAGTGGGGCAGCATCGAGGTCGGCGAGGACCTCGGCGACCATCCCTTCCTGCGCCACCTCGGCGAGACGGTCGCCTCGGTCGCCGAGTTCGCCCTGCCCGAACAGGGCCGCACCCACCTGGAGATCGGCTTCCCCGACGGCCGCCGGGTGCGCGCCGACTGCTACGAGGGGGACCTCCGGCTCACCCGGTGAGCCAGTGGTCGATCCCCGCCAGCAGCTTGGCCTGGACCTCCTCGGGCGCGGCGCTGCCCCGGACCGACTGACGGGCCAGCTCCGCCAGCTCCGCGTCCGTGAAACCGTGGTGGCGGCGGGCGACCTCGTACTGCGCCGCCAGCCGGGAGCCGAACAGCAGCGGGTCGTCCGCGCCCAGCGCCATCGGCACCCCGGCCTCGAACAACGTGCGCAGCGGGACGTCCTCCGGGCGCTCGTACACCCCGAGGGCCACGTTGGACGCCGGGCAGACCTCGCAGGTGACCTGCCGGTCGGCGAGCCGCTTCAGCAGCCGCGGGTCCTCCGCCGCCCGCACACCGTGGCCGATCCGGGCGGCGTGCAGGTCGTCCAGGCAGTCGCGGACCGAGGACGGCCCGGTGAGCTCGCCGCCGTGCGGGGCGGCGAGGAGACCGCCGTCCCGGGCGATGGCGAAGGCGCGGTCGAAGTCGCGGGCCATGCCGCGGCGCTCGTCGTTGGAGAGCCCGAAGCCGACGACGCCGCGGTCGGCGTAGCGCACCGCGAGACGGGCCAGCGTGCGGGCGTCGAGCGGGTGCTTCATGCGGTTGGCGGCGATGAGCACCCGCATGCCGAGGCCCGTCTCGCGGGAGGCCGCGTCCACGGCGTCCAGGATGATCTCGACCGCCGGGATCATCCCGCCGAGCAGCGGGGCGTACGAGGTGGGATCCACCTGGATCTCCAGCCAGCCGCTGCCGTCCCGTACGTCCTCCTCCGCGGCCTCGCGCACCAGGCGCTGGATGTCCTCGGGCTCGCGCAGGCAGGAGCGGGCGGCGTCGTAGAGGCGCTGGAAGCGGAACCAGCCGCGCTCGTCGGTGGCGCGCAGCTTGGGCGGCTCACCGGCGGTGAGGGCGTCGGGCAGGCGCACGCCGTACTTGTCGGCCAGCTCCAGCAGGGTCGATGGTCGCATCGAACCGGTGAAGTGCAGGTGGAGGTGGGCCTTCGGGAGAAGCGTGAGGTCGCGTACGTGCTCCATCCGGTGATCCTGCCGTACCGCCGCGCCCGGCGGGAGGGGGTTTTACCGATCGGGGGCTTGCGCGAACGCCTGAGCGGTGGCGGGGCCGGAAAGGCGAGCGGCGCCGCCCCGGTCGGGGAGACGCCGCTGCGGACCGCGTGAAGCCGGGGACTAGGCCTTGGCCTCGGCCAGGAGCTTCTGGATGCGGGACACGCCCTCCACCAGGTCCTCGTCGCCCAGGGCGTAGGACAGGCGCAGGTAGCCGGGGGTGCCGAAGGCCTCGCCCGGGACGACGGCGACCTCGGCCTCGTCGAGGATCAGCGCGGCCAGCTCGACGGAGCTCTGCGGGCGCTTGCCGCGGATCTCCTTGCCGAGCAGCTCCTTGACCGACGGGTACGCGTAGAACGCGCCCTCGGGGGTCGGGCAGAAGACGCCGTCGATCTCGTTCAGCATCTTCACCATCGTCTGGCGGCGGCGGTCGAAGGCCTTGCGCATCTCGGCGACCGCGTCCAGGTTGCCCGAGACGGCGGCCAGCGCGGCGACCTGGGCCACGTTGGAGACGTTGGAGGTGGCGTGCGACTGCAGGTTGGTCGCGGCCTTGATCACGTCCTGCGGGGCGATGACCCAGCCCACGCGCCAGCCGGTCATCGCGTACGTCTTGGCGACGCCGTTGACGATGATGCACTTGTCGCGCAGGGCCGGGACCAGGACCGGGAGCGAGGTGAACTTCGCGTCGCCGTAGACCAGGTGCTCGTAGATCTCGTCCGTCAGCACCCACAGGCCGTGCTCGGCGGCCCACTCGCCGATCGCGCGGGCGTCGTCCTCGCTGTAGACCGCGCCGGTCGGGTTGGAGGGGGAGACGAACAGGACGACCTTGGTGCGCTCGGTGCGCGCGGCCTCCAGCTGCTCGACGGAGACGCGGTAGCCGGTGGTCTCGTCGGCGACGACCTCGACCGGGACACCGCCGGCGAGACGGATGGACTCGGGGTAGGTGGTCCAGTAGGGGGCCGGGACGATGACCTCGTCACCCGGGTCCAGGATGGCCGCGAAGGCCTCGTAGATGGCCTGCTTGCCGCCGTTGGTCACCAGGACCTGCGAGGCCTCGACCTCGTAGCCGGAGTCGCGCAGCGTCTTGGCGGCGATCGCGGCCTTGAGCTCGGGCAGGCCGCCGGCCGGCGTGTAGCGGTGGTACTTGGGGTTGCGGCAGGCCTCGACCGCGGCCTCGACGATGTAGTCCGGGGTCGGGAAGTCGGGCTCGCCGGCGCCGAAGCCGATCACCGGGCGCCCGGCGGCCTTGAGGGCCTTGGCCTTGGCGTCCACGGCGAGGGTGGCGGACTCGGAGATTGCGCCGATACGGGCGGACACGCGGCGCTCGGAAGAAGGCGTTGCAGAGGTCATGCGAGCAATCGTCCCAGACCCCGAAGAAGCGCCGCACACCGTTTCAGGGAACGGACCGGAGCGTGCCCGGAACCGTGCTGTTCGACGTCAGGGCCGGGTTCACGTACACTCACCTGTCGTTGGACCTCGCCAACCGCTGCAGAGCGTGAGCACTCCGTGCACTCGCCCGGATGCGGTAGGTTGGGGGACGCAAAGGGTCGTAGCTCAATTGGTAGAGCACTGGTCTCCAAAACCAGCGGTTGGGGGTTCGAGTCCCTCCGGCCCTGCTCCACACTCCTTCTCGGATGTGTGTGCGCAGGTACGTACTTTGATGCAACGCCGTGCGGCGCAACCGGGCGCGGTACGGCCACGACCCGGATTCAGGTGAGAGACGTGACGGACGCCCTGGGCTCCATCGACATGCCTGATGCCGAGGACGAGACGCGCGAGAAGAAGGCCCGCAAGGGCGGTAAGCGCGGCAAGAAGGGTCCTCTGGGCCGGCTCGCGCTTTTCTACCGCCAGATCGTCGCGGAACTCCGCAAGGTTGTCTGGCCCACTCGCAAGCAGCTCACGACGTACACCACCGTGGTGATTGTCTTCGTGGTCATCATGATCGCTCTGGTGACCGTGATTGACTATGGGTTCCAGGAAGCCATCAAGTTCGTCTTCGGCTGATCCCCGCGGAGGGCGGCGCCTTGATGGGTGCCGCCCGTTTTCGCATGTTCCACCACCTTTTGTATCCAGGAAGAAGCAGCCACCGTGTCTGACCCGAACCTGAACGTGAGCCACGACTCCGTCGAGTCCGTCGAGGACGAGCTCGACATCGTCGAGGCGGCGGACGCTGTGGACCCCGACGAGGCCGAGCTCGCCGAGGCCGAGGCGGATGTCGCTGCCGAAGAGGCCGCGCTGCACGTCGAGGACGAGGACGAGGCTGACGCCGAGCTCGCAGAGGCCGCCGACGATGTCGAGGTCGAGGCCGAGGCCGGCGAGGAGCCCGAAGAGGCCGAGCCCGTCGACCCGATCCAGGCCCTGCGCGAGGAGCTGCGCCTGCTCCCCGGCGAGTGGTACGTGATCCACACCTACGCCGGCTACGAGAAGCGCGTGAAGGCCAACCTCGAGCAGCGTGCCGTCTCGCTGAACGTCGAGGAGTTCATCTACCAGGCCGAGGTGCCCGAGGAAGAGATCGTCCAGATCAAGAACGGCGAGCGCAAGAACGTCCGGCAGAACAAGCTGCCCGGCTACGTTCTCGTCCGCATGGATCTGACGAACGAGTCCTGGGGCGTCGTCCGCAACACCCCCGGTGTCACCGGCTTCGTCGGCAACGCCTACGACCCGTACCCGCTGACGCTGGACGAGATCGTCAAGATGCTCGCCCCCGAGGCGCAGGAGAAGGCCGCCAAGGCCGCCGCGGAAGAGGCCGGCCTGCCCGCGCCCGCCGTCAAGCGCCCCATCGAGGTCCTGGACTTCGAGGTCGGCGACTCGGTCACCGTCACCGACGGCCCGTTCGCCACGCTGCAGGCGACCATCAACGAGATCAACCCGGACTCGAAGAAGGTCAAGGGCCTCGTCGAGATCTTCGGCCGCGAGACCCCGGTCGAGCTCAGCTTCGACCAGATCCAGAAGAACTGATCCACGCCTCGTGGGCCACGGCTTCTGAGCCACAGCTTCCGGACAGGTCAGACCACCCCTCGCGGGCGGTCTGACCTGCTCGGTTTTTAGCCCCGCACCGATACCCGTTATCGTGGTGCGGTATGCCTCCATCCGGATGACCGGATCGGCGGCTGAAAACTCTCACTAGGACCCGGAGAGAGCAATGCCTCCCAAGAAGAAGAAGGTCACGGGGCTTATCAAGCTCCAGATCAAGGCCGGTGCGGCCAACCCGGCTCCGCCGGTCGGCCCCGCGCTCGGTCAGCACGGCGTCAACATCATGGAGTTCTGCAAGGCCTACAACGCCGCGACCGAGTCGCAGCGTGGCATGGTCGTGCCGGTGGAGATCACGGTCTACGAGGACCGCACCTTCACCTTCATCACCAAGACGCCGCCGGCTGCGCGCCTCATCCTGAAGCACGCGGGCATCGAGAAGGGCTCCGGCGAGCCCCACAAGACCAAGGTCGCCAAGCTGACGGCCGCCCAGGTCCGCGAGATCGCCGAGCTGAAGATGCCCGACCTGAACGCCAACGACATCGACGCCGCCGTGAAGATCATTTCCGGCACCGCGCGTTCGATGGGCGTCACGGTCGAGGGCTGATCCAGCCACCCCCCAGCACCACCAGTGGTAGGGCCAAGCGCTGGCCCGCACCACGACTCCATGCCTGAATCCGAAATACAGGAGCTGAAGTGAAGCGCAGCAAGACTCTCCGCGCTGCGGACGCCAAGATCGACCGGGAGAAGCAGTACGCCCCGCTCGAGGCCGTCCGTCTCGCCAAGGAGATCTCCTCGACCAAGTTCGACAGCACCGTCGAGGTCGCCTTCCGCCTGGGTGTCGACCCGCGCAAGGCCGACCAGATGGTCCGCGGCACCGTGAACCTCCCGCACGGCACCGGCAAGACCGCCCGGGTCCTGGTCTTCGCGACCGGTGACCGTGCAGCAGCCGCGGAGGCCGCCGGCGCCGACATCGTCGGCGACGACGAGCTGATCAACGAGATCGCCAAGGGCAACCGCCTGAACGAGTTCGACGCCGTGGTCGCGACCCCGGACCTCATGGGCAAGGTCGGCCGCCTCGGCCGCGTGCTCGGTCCCCGTGGCCTCATGCCGAACCCGAAGACCGGCACCGTCACCATGGACGTCGCGAAGGCTGTCACCGACATCAAGGGTGGCAAGATCGAGTTCCGCGTCGACAAGCACTCGAACCTGCACTTCATCATCGGCAAGGTCTCCTTCTCCGATGAGCAGCTCGTCGAGAACTACGGCGCGGCCCTGGACGAGATCCTGCGTCTGAAGCCGTCCGCCGCCAAGGGCCGCTACCTGAAGAAGGCCGCCCTGAGCACCACCATGGGCCCCGGCATCCAGCTGGACCCGAACCGCACCCGGAACCTCCTCGTCGAGGAAGACCCGGCTGCTGTCTGAGCCTGACGGCTCATCGAGTGGCTGAACGGGCCCCTCGCCCCCTTCACGGGCGGCGAGGGGCCCGTTTTCCGTTTCCCTGTGCGAACCCTGTGCGATTACTGTCGGCATCGAGACGTACAGTCACTACTGGCAGCGCCCGTAGGCGGAACCGCCGGAGTTCATGCGCTGCCACGACGACACGGGGTGGGGAACGCATGAACGCATACCGCAGGAAGACCGCAGGGGCCGTACTGGCCGCCCTCCTGCTCGCCGGTGGGGTCACGGCGTGCGAGAACGGCAGCGACGCGAAGAAGGACACCGGGGCGTCCGCTCCGGCCAAGGCCGCGGAGAAGCCGGTCGAGGTCACGCCGGCCGCGTACCTGGAGAAGACGAAGAAGAAGTCCGCGGAGATCACCTCCCTCCGGTACAGCATGTCCGGTGAAGCAGCGGGGCAGAAGATCACCGCCGAGGCCGCCATGCGGATCAAGCCCACGGTGGCCATGCATATGACGATGGACTCGCCGGAGAAGCCGGGCGAGAAGGTCGAGATCCGGCTCATCGACAGCGCCATGTACATGGGCGCCGAGGGCAAGTGGCTGAAGTTCGACCTCACGACCCTCGCGCCGGACCAGGCCAAGCAGCTGGACTCGCTGGGCTCGGCCCAGCAGGGGCAGAACCCGGCCGACTCCGCCGACAGCCTGAGCGCCTCCAAGGACCTCAAGAAGGTCGGCGAGGAGACGATCGACGGCCAGAAGACGACGCACCTGAGCGGCACCGTCTCGGTCGACGACCTGCGCTCCGGCAGCACCGCCTCCACCCCGGAGGCCAAGGAGCGCCAGCAGAAGAACATCGCGACGCTGGAGTCCCAGGGCATCAAGTCCCTGACCATGGACATCTGGATCGACGAGAACGACCAGCCCAAGCAGGTCCGTACCCGCGGCGCCGGCACCTCCGGCCCGATGGACGTCACCATCAAGTTCCTGGACGTCAACAAGCCGGTCGAGATCGCCGCGCCGCCGGCCGAGCAGGTCATCGACCTCGCCGAGATGATGAAGGACGGCGAGGGCCCGGCCTGACCGCCGCGCCACGCACCACCGCCGTGCCGCCGCCCGACCGCGGCGGCACGGCGCGCAGTACGCAGAACCATCCACGGGGGAGAAACAGATGAACACGGCTGTCCGGACCCGCGCCGGCATCGCGCTGGCGGGGGCCGCACTGCTCATGGGCGGCCTCACGGCCTGTGGCGAGGGGGCCGCCGCGGGGGACGGGGGCACCTCGGCCGACGCCACGGCGCACGAGCCCGCCACGGCCCTGAAGGCCGCGTACCAGAAGGCCGTGGCGGCCAAGACCGCCCACGCCGAGATCACCACGGTCGCCGCCGACGGCAAGAGCAGCGGCGAGTCCGGCACGAAGGCCTGGTACCCCGCCGGTCACGACGTGGTCCTCAAGGGCGGTGACGAGCCCGACACCCGCTCGATCATGCTCGGCGACACCGTCTACACCCAGCTCGACAAGCCCCTCCAGGGCGGCAAGACCTGGATGAAGATGGACCTCTCCAAGGACGGCAAGCCCGGAGTCCGGCTGAACGGGGACCCGGCCGAGTACCTGGGGATGCTGCTCGGCCAGCAGAAGGCCACCCACGTGGGGGCCGGGACCACCGACGGGGTCGAGGCCCAGCACTACAAGGCCGTCCTGACCAATGCCGAGCTGGTCACGGCGGACGACTCCACCAAGGTCATGGAGGAGCAGCACCGCCAGTACCTGCACGAGGCGGTCCGGCACCTCACCGCCTTCGAGGTGGACCTGTGGATCGGCAAGGACGGCCTCCCCGTCCGCGTCGACAGCGTGCAGACCGACGCCAAGGGCACCGTCAGGACCACGGCGAAGTTCTCCGGCTACGGCACCGCCCCCGCGGTCCAGCCCCCGCCGGCCGACCAGGTCGCCGACTTCCGCGAAGTGATGCAGGGCGTCGACGCCACGCTGTTGGAAACCGACAAGAAGCTCAAGGAGGCGGGGGAGGACCTCAAGGAGGCCGACAAGACGCTGCGCGACGCCGGACTGGGCGGACTCGGCGGTCTCGGCGGCTCCTGAGAGGGCGATTTGCCTCGCCCGGAGCCCTTCGCGTACTCTTCACCAGAAGCCAAAGACCGCTGGTCGTTGCTGTGCCCGTGAGGGCGCGGTGGCCGAAGGATCCGCTTACGTCGGACGACCCGCGCAGGTGACTGTGGAGAGTTCCCGGAACACGTTCCGGTCGAGCTACGCCCTGGCGCCTGCGCCGGGGCGTTTTGTATGTCAGCCCCTTCTGAGCGGTCCTCATCACCCGGAAGGAGGCGAACGCACCATGCCGACGCCCAACAAGGCTGCATCGGTGGCCGAGCTCACGGACGCGTTCCAGAGCTCCAACGCCGCCGTGCTGACCGAGTACCGGGGTCTCACCGTCGCGCAGCTCAAGACGCTGCGTCGCTCCCTCGGTGAGAACGCCCAGTACGCCGTGGTGAAGAACACGCTGACCAAGATCGCGGCCAACCAGGCCGGGATCACCGCGCTGGACGAGCACTTCGCTGGTCCGACCGCGGTCGCCTTCATCACCGGTGACCCGGTGGAGTCGGCGAAGGCTCTGCGTGACTTCGCCAAGGAGAACCCGAACCTCATCATCAAGGCCGGTGTCCTTGACGGTAAGGCTCTCTCCGCCGACGACATCAAGAAGCTTGCGGACCTCGAGTCCCGCGAGGTTCTGCTCAGCAAGCTGGCCGGCGCGTTCAAGGGCAAGCAGTCCCAGGCTGCCTCGCTCTTCCAGGCGCTGCCGTCGAAGTTCGTCCGCACCGCGGAAGCGCTTCGCGTCAAGCTCGCCGAGCAGGGCGGTGCCGAGTAATTCGGCTCGCGCATTGATCCGCGCCGCCTAGTGCGCGGGTCGTAGCGGGCCGTTACGCCCGCCTCTATAGACACATCGGCACCTGCCGAATTAGTGGAAGGATCGCCCATCATGGCGAAGCTCTCTCAGGACGACCTCCTCGCCCAGTTCGAGGAGATGACCCTCATCGAGCTCTCCGAGTTCGTGAAGGCCTTCGAGGAGAAGTTCGACGTCACCGCCGCCGCGGCCGTCGCCGTTGCCGGTCCGGCCGGCCCGGGTGCCGTTGCCGAGGTCGCTGAGGAGAAGGACGAGTTCGACGTCATCCTCGCGGGCGCCGGCGACAAGAAGATCCAGGTCATCAAGGTCGTGCGCGAGCTGACCTCCCTGGGCCTCAAGGAGGCCAAGGACCTCGTCGACGGTGCGCCGAAGCCCGTCCTCGAGAAGGTCAACAAGGAGGCCGCTGACAAGGCCGCCGAGGCCCTCAAGGGTGCCGGCGCCTCCGTCGAGGTCAAGTAACACCTCCGAGGCCGCCTGACGGCCTCCCCAAGGGGCGATCACCCGTAAGGGTGGTCGCCCTTTGGCGTACCCGCAGTGCCTGACTTGCCCTGGTCCCGTTGGGGAGTAGGGTGATCATCGTTGCCCCGACGCAGGGTCCGGAGATGATCCGCTCGGAGCAGGGGGCCTTGACGAACGGGTCGCGGCGCGCAATTCTCAGACCCGTCGAGAGGTCGATCGCCTCGATCCGAGATCCGAGGCATGGATCGACTACGAAGAGGGCAGTACTGATACGCGCTCTGTACACGAGAGCCGCAGCGTTGGACGCAGGATCGAACGACATGGGGAAGGCCTGTTGCCGGTTTCCGGAAACGCGGTCTGGACATCAGTGAGCCAAGTGGCTACACTGACCCTTTGCGCTGCCTGTTAGCTGTCCCCTGCCCGTCGCCAGGGACATGCCCACGCTTGAGCACACTTGATTGATCCACCCTGACCTGGTGTTTTGGCCGGAATCGGGGGGCCCCGTCTTCTGTGTCTGCTGGGACCGGTACGCGCGTAGTGAGTCCGAGCCCTCGGAAGGACCCCCTCTTGGCCGCCTCGCGCAACGCCTCGACCAATACGAACAACGGTGCCAGCACCGCCCCGCTGCGCATCTCCTTTGCAAAGATCAAGGAGCCGCTCGAGGTTCCGAACCTCCTGGCGCTGCAGACCGAGAGCTTTGACTGGCTGCTCGGCAACGCCGCCTGGAAGTCTCGCGTCGAGTCGGCGCTTGAGAGTGGACAGGACGTCCCCACCAAGTCCGGTCTGGAAGAGATCTTCGAGGAGATCTCGCCGATCGAGGACTTCTCCGGGTCGATGTCGCTGACCTTCCGCGACCACCGCTTCGAGCCGGCGAAGAACTCCGTCGACGAGTGCAAGGAGCGCGACTTCACGTACGCGGCTCCGCTGTTCGTCACCGCCGAGTTCACGAACAACGAGACCGGAGAGATCAAGTCTCAGACGGTCTTCATGGGCGACTTCCCGCTCATGACCAACAAGGGCACCTTCGTCATCAACGGCACCGAGCGTGTCGTGGTGTCGCAGCTCGTCCGTTCCCCCGGTGTCTACTTCGACTCCTCCATCGACAAGACGTCCGACAAGGACATCTTCTCCGCCAAGATCATCCCGTCCCGGGGTGCCTGGCTGGAGATGGAGATCGACAAGCGCGACATGGTCGGCGTCCGCATCGACCGCAAGCGCAAGCAGTCCGTCACCGTCCTCCTGAAGGCTCTCGGCTGGACCACCGAGCAGATCCTCGAGGAGTTCGGCGAGTACGAGTCCATGCGCGCCACCCTGGAGAAGGACCACACCCAGGGCCAGGACGACGCGCTGCTCGACATCTACCGCAAGCTGCGCCCGGGCGAGCCGCCGACCCGCGAGGCCGCTCAGACGCTGCTCGAGAACCTCTACTTCAACCCGAAGCGCTACGACCTCGCGAAGGTCGGCCGCTACAAGGTGAACAAGAAGCTCGGCGCCGACGAGCCGCTCGACGCCGGGGTGCTCACCACCGACGACGTCATCGCCACGATCAAGTACCTGGTCAAGCTGCACGCCGGCGAGACCGAGACGATCGGCGAGTCCGGCCGTTCGATCGTGGTCGAGACCGACGACATCGACCACTTCGGCAACCGTCGTCTGCGCAACGTCGGCGAGCTCATCCAGAACCAGGTCCGCACGGGTCTGGCTCGTATGGAGCGCGTCGTGCGCGAGCGCATGACCACCCAGGACGTCGAGGCGATCACGCCGCAGACCCTGATCAACATCCGGCCGGTCGTCGCCTCCATCAAGGAGTTCTTCGGCACCAGCCAGCTGTCGCAGTTCATGGACCAGAACAACCCGCTCTCGGGCCTGACCCACAAGCGCCGCCTGTCGGCGCTGGGCCCCGGCGGTCTGTCCCGTGAGCGGGCCGGCTTCGAGGTCCGAGACGTCCACCCGTCGCACTACGGCCGCATGTGCCCGATCGAGACCCCCGAAGGCCCGAACATCGGTCTGATCGGCTCGCTCGCGTCCTACGGCCGCGTCAACGCGTTCGGTTTCGTCGAGACCCCGTACCGCAAGGTCATCGACGGTGTCGTCACCGACGAGGTCGACTACCTGACGGCCGACGAGGAAGACCGCTTCGTCATCGCGCAGGCCAACGCGGCCCTGTCCGACGACATGCGCTTCACGGAGAACCGCGTCCTGGTCCGCCGTCGTGGCGGCGAGATCGACTACATCGCCGGCGACGACGTCGACTACATGGACGTCTCCCCGCGCCAGATGGTGTCCGTCGCGACCGCGATGATCCCCTTCCTCGAGCACGACGACGCCAACCGTGCCCTCATGGGCGCGAACATGATGCGCCAGGCCGTTCCGCTCATCAAGGCGGAGGCCCCGCTCGTCGGCACCGGCATGGAGTACCGCTGTGCGGTCGACGCCGGCGACTCGATCCGCGCGGAGAAGGACGGTGTCGTCCAGGAGGTCTCGGCCGACTACATCACCGTCGCCAACGACGACGGCACGTACACCACGTACCGCGTCGCCAAGTTCTCCCGGTCGAACCAGGGCACCTCGGTCAACCAGAAGGTCATCGTCAACGAGGGTGACCGGATCGTCGAGTCCCAGGTCCTCGCCGACGGACCGGCGACCGAAGAGGGCGAGATGGCCCTCGGCAAGAACCTGCTCGTCGCGTTCATGCCGTGGGAAGGCCACAACTACGAGGACGCGATCATCCTGTCGCAGCGCCTCGTGCAGGACGACGTCCTCTCCTCGATCCACATCGAGGAGCACGAGGTCGACGCCCGTGACACCAAGCTCGGCCCCGAGGAGATCACCCGGGACATCCCGAACGTCTCCGAGGAGGTCCTCGCGGACCTCGACGAGCGCGGCATCATCCGCATCGGTGCGGACGTCGTCGCCGGCGACATCCTGGTCGGCAAGGTCACGCCCAAGGGTGAGACCGAGCTGACCCCGGAGGAGCGTCTGCTCCGCGCGATCTTCGGTGAGAAGGCCCGCGAGGTGCGTGACACCTCGCTCAAGGTCCCCCACGGTGAGATCGGCAAGGTCATCGGCGTCCGCGTCTTCGACCGCGAGGAGGGCGACGAGCTTCCCCCGGGCGTGAACCAGCTGGTCCGCGTCTACGTCGCCCAGAAGCGCAAGATCACCGACGGTGACAAGCTCGCCGGCCGTCACGGCAACAAGGGTGTCATCTCCAAGATCCTCCCGATCGAGGACATGCCGTTCCTCGAGGACGGCACCCCGGTCGACATCATCCTGAACCCGCTGGGTGTCCCGTCCCGAATGAACCCGGGACAGGTCCTGGAGATCCACCTCGGCTGGCTCGCCAGCCGCGGCTGGGACGTCTCCGGTCTGGGTGAGGAGTGGGCCGAGCGACTGAAGGCCATCGGCGCCGACCGCGTCGAGCCCGGCACCAACGTCGCCACCCCGGTGTTCGACGGCGCCCGCGAGGACGAGCTCGCCGGCCTGTTCGAGCACACCATCCCGAACCGCGACGGTGACCGCCTGGTCCTCCCGTCCGGCAAGGCGCGCCTGTTCGACGGCCGCTCCGGTGAGCCGTTCCCGGACCCGATCTCGGTCGGGTACATGTACATCCTCAAGCTCCACCACCTGGTCGACGACAAGCTCCACGCCCGTTCGACCGGTCCGTACTCGATGATCACGCAGCAGCCGCTGGGTGGTAAGGCACAGTTCGGTGGCCAGCGATTCGGTGAGATGGAGGTGTGGGCGCTCGAGGCGTACGGCGCCGCCTACGCCCTCCAGGAGCTGCTGACCATCAAGTCCGACGACGTCACCGGCCGCGTGAAGGTCTACGAGGCCATCGTCAAGGGCGAGAACATCCCCGAGCCGGGCATTCCCGAGTCCTTCAAGGTGCTCATCAAGGAAATGCAGTCGCTCTGCCTCAACGTGGAGGTGCTGTCCTCGGACGGCATGTCCATCGAGATGCGCGACACCGACGAGGACGTCTTCCGCGCGGCGGAGGAGCTCGGTATCGACCTGTCCCGGCGCGAGCCGAGCAGCGTCGAAGAGGTCTGACGGGCCTGACGGGGGGCTCACACCCTGAGCCCCCCGTCATCCCCGGGACCGTTCAGACCACTGATCAAGAGACACGACCCCGAAAGAGGGATTGACGCACAGTGCTCGACGTCAACTTCTTCGACGAGCTGCGGATCGGCCTTGCCACCGCGGACGACATCCGAACCTGGTCGCACGGCGAGGTAAAGAAGCCGGAGACCATCAACTACCGCACCCTGAAGCCCGAGAAGGACGGACTCTTCTGCGAGAAGATCTTCGGTCCGACCCGGGACTGGGAGTGCTACTGCGGCAAGTACAAGCGTGTCCGCTTCAAGGGCATCATCTGTGAGCGCTGTGGCGTCGAGGTCACGCGCGCCAAGGTGCGCCGTGAGCGCATGGGCCACATCGAGCTTGCCGCTCCCGTTACCCACATCTGGTACTTCAAGGGCGTCCCGTCGCGCCTGGGCTACCTGCTGGACCTCGCGCCGAAGGACCTCGAGAAGGTCATCTACTTCGCCGCGTACATGATCACGTTCGTCGACGACGAGCGCCGTCAGCGCGACCTGCCGTCGCTGGAGGCCCACGTCTCCGTCGAGCGCCAGCAGATCGAGAACCGCCGCGACGCCGACCTCGAAGGCCGCGCCAAGAAGCTCGAGAGCGACCTGGCCGAGCTCGAGGCCGAGGGTGCGAAGGCCGACGTGCGCCGCAAGGTGCGCGAGGGTGCCGAGCGCGAGATGAAGCAGCTCCGCGACCGCGCCCAGCGCGAGATCGACCGCCTCGACGAGGTGTGGGCCCGCTTCAAGAACCTCAAGGTCCAGGACCTCGAGGGCGACGAGCTGCTCTACCGCGAGCTGCGTGACCGCTTCGGCACGTACTTCGACGGCTGCATGGGCGCCGCCGCGCTGCAGAAGCGCCTGGAGTCCTTCGACCTCGAGGAGGAGGCCGAGCGCCTCCGCGAGATCATCCGCACCGGCAAGGGCCAGAAGAAGACCCGTGCGCTCAAGCGCCTCAAGGTCGTCTCCGCGTTCCTGCAGACCAGCAACAAGCCCAAGGGCATGGTCCTGGACTGCGTCCCGGTCATCCCGCCGGACCTGCGTCCGATGGTGCAGCTGGACGGTGGCCGCTTCGCGACCTCCGACCTGAACGACCTGTACCGCCGCGTGATCAACCGCAACAACCGCCTGAAGCGCCTTCTCGACCTCGGTGCCCCCGAGATCATCGTGAACAACGAGAAGCGCATGCTCCAGGAGGCCGTGGACGCCCTCTTCGACAACGGTCGTCGTGGTCGCCCGGTCACCGGTCCCGGCAACCGCCCCCTGAAGTCCCTCAGCGACATGCTGAAGGGCAAGCAGGGTCGCTTCCGCCAGAACCTCCTCGGCAAGCGCGTGGACTACTCCGCGCGTTCCGTGATCGTCGTCGGTCCGCAGCTCAAGCTGCACCAGTGCGGTCTGCCGAAGGCGATGGCGCTGGAGCTCTTCAAGCCGTTCGTGATGAAGCGCCTGGTCGACCTGAACCACGCGCAGAACATCAAGTCGGCGAAGCGCATGGTCGAGCGCGGCCGCACGGTCGTGTACGACGTGCTCGAAGAGGTCATCGCCGAGCACCCGGTGCTGCTGAACCGTGCGCCCACGCTGCACCGTCTCGGCATCCAGGCCTTCGAGCCCCAGCTGGTCGAAGGCAAGGCCATCCAGATCCACCCGCTCGTCTGCACCGCGTTCAACGCGGACTTCGACGGTGACCAGATGGCCGTGCACCTGCCGCTCTCCGCGGAGGCGCAGGCCGAGGCCCGCATCCTGATGCTGTCCTCGAACAACATCCTCAAGCCGGCCGACGGCCGTCCGGTCACGATGCCGACGCAGGACATGGTCCTGGGTCTGTTCTTCCTGACCACCGACGGTGAGCTCCGTGACGTCAAGGGCGAGGGCCGCGCGTTCGGCTCCACCGCCGAGGCGATCATGGCGTTCGACGCCGGTGAGCTCGCGCTGCAGTCGTCCGTCGACATCCGCTTCCCGGTGGGCACCATCCCGCCGCGTGGCTGGGTGGCGCCGGTCGCCGAGGAGGGCGAGCAGGAGTTCCAGCCGGGCGACAGCTTCCGTCTGAAGACGACCCTGGGCCGCGCGCTCTTCAACGAGCTGCTGCCCGAGGACTACCCGTTCGTCGACTACTCGGTGGGCAAGAAGCAGCTCTCCGAGATCGTCAACGACCTGGCGGAGCGCTACCCCAAGGTCATCGTGGCGGCGACGCTCGACAACCTGAAGGCGGCCGGCTTCCACTGGGCGACTCGTTCCGGTGTCACCGTCGCCATCTCCGACGTCGTCGTTCCCGAGGCGAAGAAGGAGATCGTCGCGGGCTACGAGGCGCAGGACGAGAAGGTCCAGAAGCAGTACGAGCGCGGTCTGATCACCAAGGACGAGCGCACGCAGGAGCTCATCAACATCTGGACCAAGGCGACCAACGAGGTCGCCGAGGCGATGAACGCGAACTTCCCCAAGACGAACCCCATCTTCATGATGGTTGACTCGGGTGCCCGAGGAAACATGATGCAGATGAGGCAGATCGCCGGTATGCGTGGTCTGGTGTCGAACGCGAAGAACGAGACCATCCCGCGTCCCATCAAGGCGTCCTTCCGTGAGGGCCTCACCGTTCTGGAGTACTTCATCTCCACGCACGGTGCCCGTAAGGGTCTGGCGGACACCGCCCTGCGTACCGCCGACTCGGGTTACCTGACCCGTCGTCTGGTGGACGTCTCGCAGGACGTGATCATCCGCGAGGAGGACTGCGGCACCGAGCGCGGCCTGAAGCTGAAGATCGCCGTCCGCGGCGAGGACGGCGTGCTGCGCAAGGCCGACGACGTCGAGACCTCGGTCTACGCCCGCATGCTGGCCGAGGACGTCGTCATCGACGGCAAGGTCATCGCGCCGGCCAACGTCGACCTCGGTGACGTCCTCATCGACGCCCTGGTCGCCAACGGCGTCGAGGAGGTCAAGACCCGCTCGGTCCTGACCTGCGAGTCCGCGGTCGGCACCTGTGCCTTCTGCTACGGACGCTCGCTCGCCACCGGCAAGCTGGTCGACATCGGTGAGGCGGTCGGCATCATCGCCGCCCAGTCCATCGGTGAGCCCGGTACCCAGCTGACGATGCGTACCTTCCACACCGGTGGTGTGGCCGGTGACGACATCACGCAGGGTCTGCCGCGTGTCGTCGAGCTCTTCGAGGCCCGTACCCCGAAGGGTGTCGCCCCGATCTCCGAGGCCGCCGGCCGCGTGCGGATCGAGGAGACCGAGAAGACGAAGAAGATCGTCATCACGCCCGACGACGGCAGCGACGAGACGGCGTTCCCGATCTCGAAGCGCGCCAAGGTCATCGTGCACGAGGGCGACCACGTCGAGGTGGGCCAGAAGCTCACCATGGGTGCCACCAACCCGCACGACGTGCTGCGCATCCTCGGCCAGCGTGCCGTCCAGGTCCACCTGGTCGGCGAAGTCCAGAAGGTCTACAACTCGCAGGGCGTGTCGATCCACGACAAGCACATCGAGATCATCATCCGGCAGATGCTGCGCCGCGTGACGATCATCGAGTCCGGCGACGCGGAGCTCCTGCCGGGCGAGCTGGTCGAGCGGTCGAAGTTCGAGACCGAGAACCGTCGCGTGGTCACCGAGGGCGGTCACCCCGCCTCCGGCCGTCCGCAGCTGATGGGTATCACCAAGGCCTCGCTGGCGACGGAATCCTGGCTGTCGGCCGCCTCCTTCCAGGAGACGACCCGAGTCCTGACGGACGCGGCGATCAACGCCAAGTCCGACAGCCTCATCGGCCTCAAGGAGAACGTCATCATCGGTAAGCTCATCCCGGCCGGTACGGGCCTCGCCCGCTACCGCAACATCCGGGTGGAGCCCACCGAGGAGGCGAAGGCCGCGATGTACTCGGCCGTCGGCTACGACGACATCGACTACTCGCCCTTCGGCACCGGCTCCGGCCAGGCGGTCCCGCTGGAGGACTACGACTACGGCCCGTACAACGGCTGAGTCGCACACGAGCAGTAACCGCAGGGCGGTCCCCCGAGAGGGGGGCCGCCCTGCGGCGTTGTCGGGGACTCTCGGGCGCGGGCGACGGCCGGGGCGGGGGTCAGCGGGTCGGGCCGCTGCTCCGCCGGACGGGAACCTGGGGGCGGGGCACCGCGGGCGTGCCGGTGGTGGGGGAAGCGGGGCCGGGAACCTGGGCGGTACCGGAACCACTGCGCAACCGGGCCGCTTGGGCCCGGGGTGACAACGGCGCGGCCGTGGTCTGTGCCGGGCCGGCCGACTGCGCGCCCGCAGTCCGTACGGCACCGGCAGCAAATGCCTCACGGGGCTGGTACGGGCCCGGGGTGACCTGCCAGGCGGGGGCCTGCGGGTCCACCTCCCGCCGGACGACGCGCTCCATCAGGGTGGCCATCTCGACGGGGCCGATGCCGCCCGGCACGGGGGTGAGGTTCTGCGGCACCCCGTACGCCTCTTGGCGGACATCGCCCAGGACGGTGCCGTCGGCCTGCGGTACGAATCCGGAGTCGATCACGACCCGGTGGTGGGGCCGGATGTGGTCGGTGCCGAGGATGCCCGGGTTGCCGGTCACGGAGATCACGATGTCGGCCTCGCGGACGTGGCGCAGGTCGTCCCCGTAGTCGAGGGTGATCGGGTCGTGCCCGTTCTCCCGGAGCAGTCCGACGACGCCTTGGCCGACGAAGCCCTTGCTGCCGACCACGGCGATTGCGGGACTGTCCCGCGCGAAGGGTTCGGCGACCCGGTAGATGCCCTCGGCGGTGGCGCAGGCCCGGTAGGGCGAGCGGCCCTTGAGGAGGGCGTCGATGTCCTTCCCGGGGTCCATGCGGTCGACGACCGGCATCAGCGGCAGGGGCGGCGGGAACTGCACAATGATCGCGCGGGTGGCGGAGTCCTTGTTGTAGCCCTCCAGGACCCGCCGGAAGCCGGCACGGTCGATCCCGGGCGGCAGGACGACGTGGTCGGCTCGGAGGCCCAGGTGCTCGAAGGCCTTCACCTTCTGCTCGGCGGACACGCGGGATGCCTCCAGCCGTATCCGCCAGTCCGCCGGATCGTTCGCGGCCGGGGTGAACCGGATGATGGCGATCTTCTGGTCCCGGGGCCGGAGGATCTCCGCGTACGGGGCGTACAGCTCGCGCGCCTGGCGCAGGACGTCCCGGCCCGATACCCGTTCCGTCATGCCAGGGGACCGAGCACGGCCAGCACCTCGGGGACGGGTGCCAGCGGACGCCCGCCGAACAGCCGGTTCACCTCGTCGGCGGTCAGTTCCCGGTCGCCCTCATGGTCGTCCGTGTACGCGTTCGCGATCACGTCGAGGGAGACGGCGGTGAAGGTCTCGGGTGCGGGGAGGTAGTGGTACGAGAAGTCGCCGAAGTGGGCGATCCACAGGACGGAGCCGAGCTGTGGGCTGAGGTTCGCGCGGAGCAGCGGAAGGGCTGCTTCCGCGACGCAGGAGAAGTCGTACGTGATCCCGCGGTCGTCCGGGTTGTCGGCGAGCTCGGAGACCACGGCGACGGCCCGGCGGGTGGCGGGGTCGTACACCGCCCGCAGCAGGGAACGGGCCTCGCCGGCGAGCGGGTGGTGCCACCGGAACAGCTGGGTGATCTGGGGAAGCTCCATGAGGTACTCCCTGGGTAGGCGGTCAGTTGTGCTTGAGCGTGGAGACCAGCAGCCCGCCGGCGGGGCCTGAGGTCAGGAACACGGCGGTGTCCTTCAGCGCCCAGCGGGGCACCACGGTGCCCGGCGGGAGGAGCTTGGGAGAGCCGGTACCACTCGCCAGGTCGACCTCGGCGGTGGCTCCGTCCTGCGCGCCGGAGACGTCGCCGTATGCGATGCCCTCGTCGTTGACGGCCTTCAGCCGGATGTCCGCCTTGCGTTCCGTGCCGGCCCCCAGGCAGGTGCCGTGGGCGCGCTGGAGGTCGAAGGCCACGGTGCCGTCGGCGATGAAGCGGCCGTTCGCAGAGGTCACGACGCCGTACGGGATCAGCTCGCAGGGGATGCTCGCTTCGAGTCGGCCGGTCGCCGCGTCGTGCACGGCCGTGGTCGGGTAGCGGAGCGCGGTGCCGTCGGCGCCGTGCCAGCGCGACAGGACGTGACCGCGCGCGGCGGACTGGAAGACGCCATCCTCGCTGTGGCGGTCGGGGGCGGTTCCGGGGGGCGGTGCCGTGAGGACCGACCAGGCACCGGAGACACCGAAGCCCTTGGGCACGAACTCCGTGACGATCCAGCCCTTGCCGGACCTGACGCGGCCGATGCCCTTCGCGCAGGCGTCCGCGCACACCTCCAGAGTGCCGCTCGCGAGGTCGACGGCCACGGCCCCGTGGGAGTTGTTCCCGGTGAGGGGCGGCCCGTTCCAGCGGACCTGGAGGCCGCCGCCGAGATCCTCCACCTGGAGGTCGTCGTCGTGGCTGCCGGTGTTCGGGCCGTACGTACGCACGGGGACGTCGATCTCCCGCAGCGGGGCCACGGCGTCGCCGGAGGCGTCCGCGGGGTAGACCGCGAGGCGGACGATCTCCTTGCCCTCGGTGAGGGCGTCGCCTCCGGTCATGCCGTGGGCCCAGAGGACGACATACTCACGGCCGTCCTGGTACGCGGTCGACACCGACGGCAGCTCCACCCGGTCGCCGTCGTAGCCGGATTTCCCGGCCTCGGACATCGGTGTCGGCGGCTGCCACGGCTTCCCGGTGAACAACGTCCGGCCGGTCGACGCCTGCCGCACCTGAGTGGCGTAGCCGTCCTCGGTGACCGTCACGTAGGCCACGACGTCGGAGCGGGCGCCGACGGCCACCGGTGGCTTCGACGAATACTTCGCGGGCATCCAGCTCAGCGCCTGCTGCCAGCCCCGGTCGGCCGCGTAGGCCGGGGGAACGGACAGCAGCACGGTCGGGGCCGTGGGCGTCGCCGCTGCCGACGGGTTACCGCTTCGCTCCGCTCCGCCCGAGGCGCCGGCCGACGGGCCGTCGCCTCCGGCGCTGCATCCGGCGAGTAGCGCACAGCAGAGCACGGCCGCGGCCGCATTCCTCCGCACAGTTCGATTCCTTCCGTGAGATCGGGCAGAACGCCGCGTACGGCGGGCTGGTGGTGCCGTTGGGTCAGAAGGGGTCGACCACCGGCGCCGGCTTGGCCCGGTGGGAGCCTTCCTTGCACCCGGCGAACGGCCCGGACGGGCTGCGCAGTTCGCCCATGACGGCGCCGAGGTGGTCGCGGTGCCACAGCGCCGGGCCGCTCGGGCCGGCAGCCGGGTCCGTCAGCTCCTGCCAGGCCAGCCACAGACCGTGGAGCCGTGCCACCGCCTCCAGGTGCTCCCACCAGCGGGGGCACCAGGGGGAGGCCGAGCCGACCTCGCGGCCGTAGACGGGCAGCAGGAGGGCGTGCACCCAGGTGACCAGCAGGCGCAGCTCCTCGTCGTACTCGTCGCCGTCGAGGTAGAGGATGAACAGCGGGGGTGCTGCCTCCTCGGCGGGGACGGTCATCGGTGAATCTCCTTCGCCGCGCGGGCCGTGATGGCCCGCACCTCCGCCTGCGCCGCCGCAGAGATGCGGCCGGCACCGGGTTCCTTGTACCAGGGCCGCAGCCGGATCAGTGCGGGCCGGACCCCGGTGGCCATGAGGAGCGCGGTGCCCTTGGGCAGGGCGCGGATCCGGTCCGCCGGAAGGATCCGTTCCAGCCGGTAGGAGGTCGAGCGGCTGCGGCCGTCCTTGCTGCGCGAGTAGCTGACCGTCTTCACGTCCTGTTCGCCGACCAGGCGGGAGATCTTCTCCACGAAGTCGGCGTCGTCGAGGCCCGCACCGAGCAGCTTGATCGTCGCAGCGCCCCAGAGGGCGTCCATACCGGCCTCGCCCCACACCCGTGCTCCCTGCCGGTAGCTCTGGAGCAGCGTGACGATGTTGATGCCGCGCGAGCCGAGGTGTGAGTACAGGTCGGGCAGGTCGGAGATCCGGCAGACGTTCGCGGCTTCGTCGAGGACGGCGGTCATGGGGGGCTCCAGGCGCCCGCCCATGCGTTCGGCTGCCCGTACTCCGGCCCGGAGTACGGAGTCGGCGACGGCTGCGATCACCCCGGCGGCGGAGCCGCCGCCGTCCTTCGACAGCAGGTAGAGGGTGTCGCTGCTCAGGACGTGCCGGTCGGGCCGGAACTCGGGGCGTGCCGGGTCCGGGCTCACCCAGGCGGCGATGCGTGGGTCGAGCAGACAGGCCACGCACTGGCGGGCCGTCTCGTAGATGCCGTCGCGGGTTTCCACGGCGCCCTGGATCGTGCCGCGCAGCTGCTCGGCGAGAGCCGTCATGCCGGCGTCGCGCAGCAGGTCGATCGGGGTGCGGTCGGCGGGGTCCGCCAGCCAGCCCAGCACCTCGTCGATGCCCTTGCCGCCCTTGCTGGCGGCGTGGAAGAGCGCCGTCAGGGTGTTCTGCGCGGCGGAGATCCAGAAGTCCCGCTTGGAGGCGTCGTCGTTGACCGCGCTGACGAAGTGCCCGGCGAGTCTGCGGGCGCCCTCGATGTCGGCCGCATCCGCGAGCATGTCCCACCACAGGGCGCGAGGCGTGTGTGCGATGCCCTGCGGGTCGAACGTCCATACCTGGCCCACGCGTTCCCGCTCGGCGCGGGTCACGCTGTACACGTCGGACTTGTTCGAGGTCAGCAGTACGCTGCCGCGGGCGCGCAGCACGCGGGGGACGGCGATGCCGGTGGACTTTCCGGCGCGGGGGGCCATCAGGTCCAGTTCCACGTCCTCGTAGCTGGAGCGCAGTTCGGGGCCGCCCGGCTCCAGATTGCCCAGCAGGTTGCCGGTGTCGTCGGGGGTGAGTTTCCCGTTCGTCAGCTTCTTCAGAACCGGACGGAGCTCAAGAGCGCGGGCGGCGGCGCCCTTGGGAAGCAGCGGGGCCAGCTCCTTGCGCCCGGCGAGGCCGTCCGACCCACTGCCGAAGCCCTTGCGTACCACCAGCACCAAGGCCACCATGAGCCCCAGAAGCCCCCCGAAGGTGACCGCGATCCCGGCACCCGACGCGCCTGCGGACACGCGGGGCCACAGGGCACCCGGCCCGTCCTGCACCAGCGTGGCGAGGGTGCTCAGAGCGAACGGGGGCGGATTCCAGCCCGCGCCCGCGGCCGCAGCGCCGAGCGTGCCGCCGAGCCAGGCCGATACGAACCCCAGGAACACGGTGGCGGCGACCGCCACGATCAGCCACGGCAGGAGCTCCTCGGCCGAGCCGCCGCCCTGCTTGCGCGGGCCACCCGCCTTCACCGGCCCTCCCCGGACTTCGACAGCGGAACGCCGGCGCTCTCGGTCCAGCGGTTGTTCGTGTTGTGCAGGGTCTTCTCGGTCTCCGTGATCGCCACCTTGATCGGAATGCCCGGGCGGCCACCCACCTTGATCAGGAAGCGGCCCCGGCCGGGCGGCTCGGCATTGGCGGTCGGGTTGGCCCAGCCGGGCGGCGAGGACCAGGAGGACACCAGGTCGATCTCCCGCTCCGACATGCCGATGACCTTGCCCAGCTCCTCCATCTCCGTGCGGGGCAGCCCGGCGCACACCACCATTCCCGCGCGCTCCACGAAGCCCCGGGCCTTGGCCCGGTCGGCCTCGCTGCCGAGTGCCTCGGCGTCCTTCAGAGTGTGGGTGATCTTCGCGTCGCCGAGCCCGAGGGAACGGTTCAGACGGGTCAGGGCGTCGATGCGCTCCACGATGCCCGATGCCGCGCGCAGCGGGCGCCACAGCTCGTCGAGCACGGTGAAGAACCAGCGCTGCGGGGCCAGCCCCGCGTCCGCGAGCGCGTGCGCTGCCGCGACCGTACCGAGCCCGTCCGACCAGGCGGCGAGCATCGCGGCGGCGGTCAGCTGGGTGTCCGCCTCACCGATGCGGGAGATGTCCACGCACACGGCGGGAGCGCTCGGATTGATGCGGGTGGAGGTCTCCGTGGCGAAGGTGTCGCCGAGCGGGCCGTCCAGGATGCCGATGAGCGAACGGTGCAGCGGATCGACGGCCTCCTGGTAGCGCTCCTGGTTGCCGCGGTCCAGGGTGACCGCGCGCACCCGGTCCGGACCCTCGTCGAGAACCCGCAGCAGGTCGGGCAGGAGCGGGGGCTTGCCCGGCGTGGCCCGTTCCTTGAGGTGGTGCAGGCACGCTGACAGCACCGACTGCTCGTGGTCGTCCATGGGGCGCCCGCGCATGATGGTGATCAAGGCCGCCACCATGTTCAGGACGCGGCCGTGCGCCTCCGCCTGGAGAACCCGGCCGGCCTCCCCGCCGATGCGTTCCGCCGCTTCCCCCATCGCGCCCGGGTCGAGGACGTTGATGCCGCCCACGCCGCGCCCGATGGAGATCACCTGGCCGCCGAGGGCCCGTACGGTGTCCGCGTAGTCCGGTTTCAGGTCGCCGAGGACCAGCGGGACCACGCCTGTCGCTGTCATCCCGATCAGCATCCGGTTGACCAGCGTCGACTTGCCCAGGCCGGGCATGCCGAGCATGAACAGCGACGGGTTCGAGATGTATCTGGCCCGGGTGAACCACGAGATCGGGTCCCCGCACACCGTCGCCCCGGTGTGCAGGTGCTGGCCGAGCGGCACGCCCGTCATCGGAGCGCCCGACCCGGCCGCGAACGGCCACAGGCCGCACGCCTGCACGGTCGTGGCCCGCCACATCGCAGGCGGGTCCATGTGTGCGACCTGCCCGCCACCGGGACCGGCCCAGCCACGCGACGGCACGACCGGTTCGCGCGGGGGACGAGGAGGCCGCGGCTGCTTCTTGCTCACAGGGTCTCCCTGAGCTGGTACGGGATGAGGGTGTGCTCCCACGGCAGCAGGCCGACGGGCAGCGTGCAGGTGAAGGCGGCTGCCTGCATGCGGTCGGCGGGGCGCATCAGGATGCGCGAGGAGGCCTGCAGGTTCCTCACGGTGATCGACGCGTCCGCGAGCTGCTCCTCGTTGGCGACCGTGACCGTCACCATCATCGAGAACTCCACCAGACCCGCCCCGGACGCCTCCTCGGCCGCGGTCTGCTCCGCGGCCCGCATCTCGGACGCGGCGCGCGCCTGGACGAGACCACGCTGCGAACCGGCCATGAAGTGGGCGGCTCGGCGGTCTGCTTCCACGATCCGCGCGGACGTCGCGGGGTCGATGGGCCGGTAGACGAGACTGACCCGCTTGCGACGCGTACCCTGTGCCGGCTCCAGCAGGCCGCGGAGCACGCTGGAGCGCACGGTGCCGCGGGGAGCGAGCGTCAGCATCCAGGTGCGCGACACGCCCGAATCGTGCTTGTAGCCGTCGACGGTCTCGACGGCGCTGGCGGGACCCGAGTCGTGCCACTGCATTCCGGTGACACCGTGCTCCGCCCGCACGTTGAGGATGTCCGGGGCGATCGCGGGGTCGTACGCAACCCGGACGATCTCCGAGATCTGCTCCGCGGACAGCGGTGAGGCCGAACCTCCGCCCGCCGCCACCAGCCCGGACAGCAGGGACGGCAGCCGCATGGACAGGTCGGTGATCACGTCGTCGGTCTTGCGGCGCGGACCGGGCACGGCTCCGTAGGTCAGCGCGATGTACGTGTGCATCTCGGAGGACGCGGAGGGGTAGCGTGCCACGACCTCCTCCATCACCGCGCGTGCCGCCGGCGGGGCGTCGGACACGATGCGCGGCAGTACCTCGGCGGCGAGTCGCGTCCCGGTGTCAGGGGCTGTCTCCACGACCACCTGCGCGCCGCGCAGGCCCGGCTCGTGCGAAAGGCGCGCCAGCCAGTCGCCCCAGGAGGCCACCCAGATGTCCACCTGCTGCGGGTCGACGAGGGAGCCGCCGTCCGGCTCGCAGGACAGGACGATCGTGAACAGGTTGCGGCCCGGGTGGTGCAGCACGCCGAACGACCGCCCGTACGCGTCGTTGCCCTCCAGCATCTTCACGCGGGCGAGCATCCCGGGCGGGGAGAAGTGCCCGCCCGGCCGGCGGGAGAGCGGGCCGGAAACGTACGTGTGCGAACCGTTCGCCTTGCGCTTCATCCAGCCGATGCGCACGGCCGCCATCTGGTAGACGTTGCGTCCGTCGGCCGTGCGCAGCGCGAGAGGCCCGACGAGCAGCGCCAGGGGTATCAGTACCCCTATGGCCGCGCCGAGCGAAACCAGCGAGGCGAGCAGTACGACCACGAGCCCGCCGAACGCGACGACGGTCCCGAGCAGGCCCAGTGGCCCGAGCCCGGGCCGGCGCGGGCGCCGCCAGTTGCCGTAGGTAGGCCGCGCCATGGATTCGGTGGCCATGCTTTTCCTTTCGGGTTGTGTCTGCGTCAGCGGGTCCGGCCGGGGGCCGGTGACGTCTGGCGCGGCAGCTGCGGGGCGGGACCCTGTGCCGGCGGAGCGGTGGGAGCTGCGACGGCCCGGGCGGAGCGAAGACGCCCGGCGGCGGCGACGCTGACACGGGTCTCGCCCTGCTGGAAGACCGGAGGCTGAGTGGTGCTCTTCGCCCGGTTCTGCGGGAAGGCCCCCCGGTCGGTGGTGATCAGACCGGTGGCGAGGCCCTTCTCCGCGAGCTTCTCGGCGTTGTCCCGGCCGATGGAGACGCCCCGACCGGTGGAGCTCTGGGCATAGAGATCCCTGATCATGCCCTCGGGGGCCATGCGACCTCCGTAGGCCTCGTCGCCCCGTTCGTACTTCTCCCGGCCCTTCATCCACCGCTCCGCGTTCTGGGCGATGCACTGTTCGAGGGGGACCTCGACGGAGAGGATGACGCGCTGTCCGTACCCGTCCTTGTCGAGCTGGTCCAGCAGGACGACGTTCTTGTCCAGGTTCTTCAGCGTCGCGTCGTACAGGAGGTTGTAACCCTGGCCGCGGGCCCATGCCTCGAAGGTGTCCTGGAGGTAGGCGGATTCCTGGTGGATGAGCGAGGCCATCTCGGACGGTGAGAGTTCACGGCCGAAGGGGAGGGCCATCTGCTCGGACTGCAGGGTGGGCAGGCCGCCGTGCCGGAAGATGGCGACCTTGAACTCGTCCGGGTCCAGAGGGACGTAGTGCCCGAGGTTCACGCCGTGCGCGTCGGCGAGGGCCCGGCCGAGCTCGGAGTCCTGGCCCTGCCATGCGTCGAGGTTCGTCTGTGCGGTGCCCTTGCCGACGCCCGGGGCACCGGCGGTCAGGAGGACGGCCCGTCCGTCGCGAGGACGGTCGGCGTACTTCGCCTGGAACTCCTCCAGCACTGCCCGGTGCAGCTGGCGCCGCTCGCGGCTCCACTGGTGATCCGTCGTGTGCAGTGCGTAGGTGGCGTTCGGGCTACCCGGGGACAGGTCACCTCCTTGCCCCATACGGCTCTGGAGCACCTGGTAGAGCTGCCGGTACTCCTCGTTCATGCCGAGTGCCGCCTACGCCGCAGGTGAATCTCGTCGTAGTCGTCGTCGGTGATGTCCCCGAGCAGGGCCGCGCCGGAGAGCACCTTGAAGGTGTTGTCCTGGTGGGTGGGCTCGCTGTGCGCGGGATCCCAGTCGTCCTCCTCGAAGTCCCACGCCGCGACGGTGTCGAGCATCTCCTCGCGGGGGATCTCGCCGGCGGCGTAGCGCTTGAGGTAGGCGCGCAGAGAAGGCTTTTCGGTCATCTGTCTTTCCTTACGTGTCAACGGGTGCGGCCTGCGGCGGGAGGAGTCCGGTCCGGAGCCTGCGGGGCGGCGCTCCGGGGGGAGGAAGTGAGGGGAGCGGCACCTGCGCGCGGCGAACGGAGGCGTCCGGCCTCGGCGATGCCGAGGGTGGTCTCGCCACGCTGGAACGTGACGGCCCGGTACGGACCGGTGGCTGCGGACACGGTGGGGGCGAAGGTGCCCCGGTCGGTGGTGATCAGGCCGGTGGCCAGGCCCGCCTCGGCGAGCTTCTCGGCATTCTCGCGCCCGATGGAGTGGCCGGAACCGGTGGTGTTCTTGTCGTAGAGGGCCTTGATCATCTGATCGGGGGACATCCGGCCGCCGTAGGGGTCCTCACCCCGCTCGTAGGCGAGTCGGCCCTTGAGCCAGCGGTCTGCGTTCTGGGCGAGCGACTGTTCGCGGGTGACCTCGACAGAGAGGATGATGCGCTGGCCGTACTTCTGCTCGCTGAGCCCGTGGAGCAGACCGGCCGCTTCCTTGTGATTGGCGAGTGTGGCGTCGTAGAGCAGGTTGTAGCCGCGCTCCCGCGCCCACTCCTCGCACTGTGTACGCAGATCCAGGGCCTCCCTGTGGAGGAGCCCGGAGAGCTCGGCGGGGGTGAGCTCCCGGCCATGTGACAGGGCCATCGCCTCGGGGGCCAGCCTGGGCGCACCGCCGACTTCGAAGAGTCGCTCCTTGAAGTCGTCGGGATTGAGGACGACGTAGTCGTCGAGGTCCAGGCCGTGCACGGCTGCCAGTCGGCGGCCGAGGTCCGAGTCCTCCCGCTGCCATCCGACGAGCTGCCCCTGGGTGAACCCCTTGCCCGCTCCCGGAGCGCCGGCCGTCATCAGGACGGCGCGACCGCCTTGGGGTTTGTGGGCACTGTCCGCCTTGAACCGCTCAACGATCTCGCCTTGTATGGCCATGCGCGCACGGTCCCAGTCGGCGTTGCGGCCGAACGCGGCGAGCGTGTCCCCAGGTCCGGGGGAGAGGTCGCCCCCTCGCTTCATCCGCTCCTGGATCTCGGCGTAGAGCCGGCGGTACTCGTCGTTCACTCCCCGTACGCTCCCCGGCGGCGCATGATCTCCTCGTAATCGTCCTGGGTGATGCGGTGCTGGAGCACGCCACCTCTGAGCACGCTGAACGTGTTGTCCTGGTGGATGGGCTCGATGACCAGCTCGTCCCAGATCTCTTCCTCGAAGTCCCATGCGGCGACGGTGTCGAGCATCTCCTCGCGGGGGACGCCGCCTGCCGCGTAGTGCTTGAGGTAGGCGTGCAGAGAGGGCTTTTCGGTCATCGGTCTTTCCTTACGTGTCAATGGGTGCGGCCTGCGGCGGGAGGAGTCCGGTCCGGAGCCTGCGGGGCGGCGCTCCGGGGGGAGGAAGTGAGGGGAGCGGCACCTGCGCGCGGCGAACGGAGGCGTCCGGCCTCGGCGATGCCGAGGGTGGTCCGCTCGCGCTGGTAGGTGGCCGCAGCCGGTGCGGCGGGGCCCGGCGCGGTGCGGGTGAAGTTCCCGCGATCGGCGGTGATCAGCCCGGTGGCCAGCCCGCGGTCGGCGAGCTGCACGGCGTTCTCACGGCTGATCGAATGGCCCTGGCCCGTCGTGGCCTTCCCGTACAGGGCGTCGATCATGCCTTCCGGGGACATCCGGCCGCCGTACGCGTTGCCGCCCTGCTCGAAGGCGACGCGGCCCGTGTGCCAGCGGCCGGCGTTCTGGGCAACGGACACGGCGTGGGGAACCTCCACCGAAAGGATCACGCGCTGCTCGTAGCGGCTCTCCTGGAGGCTCGAGAGGAGGGAGGTGGCCGCCGCTTCGTTCGCCAGGGTCGCGTCGTACAGCAGGTTGTAACCCTCCTGAAGAGCCCACGCCTCACAGCGGTCGCGGAGGATGGACGCCTCGGTGTGCAGCAGGCCGGACATTTCAGCGGGTGTGAGTTCCCGTCCGAAGGGCAGTGCCATGTCCTCCGGGGCAATCGGCGGCAGGCCCCCCGCTTTGAACAGCTCTTCCTTGAAGTCGTCCGGGTTCAGGACGACGTAGTCCCGGAGGTCCAGTCCGTGAACGGCCGAGAGCCGTCGGCCGAGCTCCGAGTCCTCGTGCTGCCAGCGCTGGAGGCTCTCCTGAATGCTGCCCTTGCCCGCACCGGGGGCCCCGGCCGTCATCAGGACGGCACGACCTCCGCGCGGACGACCCGCCTGGCCGGCTTTGAACGCCTCCACGATCTCGGTGTGCATGGCGCGGCGCTCGGGCTCCCAGCGCCGGGCGGGCCGGAACCGGGCCGCCGTGTCGGTGGGGCCGGGGGAGAGGTCCCCGCCCCGCTTCATCCGTTCCTGCAAGGTGGCGTAGAGCTCGGCGTACTCCCCGGGCAGGGTGCTGGTCCCGGCGAGATCAGCCACGCGTGTCCGTCCGTCGTTCGATGTCCCGGACGTCTTCCTCGGTGATCTGGCCCAGTACCTGGGCCGTGTAGACGATCTCGAAGGTGTTGTCCTGACGGATGGGCTCGACGACGAGCTCGTCCCAGACCTCTTCCTCGAAGTCCCATGCGGCGACGGTGTCCAGCATCTCCTCGCGCGAGATGCCGCCCTGCGCGTAGCGCTTGAAGTAGGCGCGCAGGGAGGACTCTTCGGTCATCACAGTTCCTTTCGTACGACGGTGGGCCGGGGCCGGGGCCGGGGGTCCGTGCACGGCTTGCGGGCACGGACCCCCGCCCGCGCGACTACTGGTTGTGGCCCTTCATACCGTCGTTGTCGTCCAGCGAGCCGGCGACTTCCTGCGCCGCGGCGATACCAGCCTGGGCGACCACCGCGGCGGCCTGAACCGCGACGCCTGCGGGGCCTGCCGCTGCCGCCGCACCGCCGGCCGCGCCACCTGCGGCGCCGCCGGCGCCACCGGAAGAGGCTCCGGCGCCGGCGGACGGGGAGCCCTCGGGGCCCTTGCCGCCACCGCCACCTCCGCCGCCACCACCGCCACCACCGCCGCCGGCACCGGAGGCGATGCTGACGGCACCGGAGGCGACGTTGCTCGCGAAGTTCATCGCGACGGTTCCGCCGGAAGTGCTGCCGAGGGCCGCCGTCGCGGGGACGACCAGCTTGAGCAGCGCGGGCAGAGCGAAGACCGAGAGGATCAGCAGGCCCATGCCGGCGATGACGCTGTCCAGATCCGCTTTGCCCTTGGTCATCGACGCCGCGGAGTAGATGATCAAAGCGGCGGCCGGTTTATAGAGGAGCCACGCCGTGATCCAACCGATGTGCTTCTTCCACCAGCCGTCGCCCCAGCCGGTCATCGACGAGGCCGCGGCGATCGGAAGCGTGCCGATCAGCATGATGAGCACACCCAGCCTGACGTACATCAGGATGATCTGGATGAAGCTGGACAACATGATGAGGATGCCGAAGATGATGATGATGCCCGGGCTTCTCATCATGATCGCGCCGGTCAGCTGTTCGGCGGTCTTCCCGAGATCGGCCTTCGCGTAGATCTCCTTCGCGTAGGCGTCGGAGGCCGTGTAAAGGGCCTGGGCGATGACGGGGGCCATGGCGCTGACGAGGATGACCTTCCACATGCCCATGAACGCCTGCTGCATGGACTGGCCCTTGCGCTCATAGGCCATGCGGAACGCGGCGAGGAGAAGGCATGCGACGGCGATGTAGCCGACGATCCAGTTGGTCTCGGCCATGATGGCGTTGAGCCCGGTGCCCTCGCCGGGATTCAGGTTGGAGCCGCTGCCGACGGATAGCCATACGCCGTTGAGGCTCTTGAGGATCTCCTCGACGGCCTTGCCGATGGCATTGGCGAACGCGCCGACGGCACCGTCGGCGACGGTGCTGCCGACTTTCTTGACCCCGGCGCCGAGGCATGCCATGGGGTCGCCGCCGCACTTTTTGGCCGCGTCGATGATCTCGCCGGGGCTGGGGATGTCGCTAAGAGGCACTGCCACTCCCCCAGGGAACGAACCCGTCGGGGCCGCCTACGACCGACAACCCTTCCGTCACCGATCCGTCGAGTGTGGGGCGCAGCTTCCAGTCGCCTTCCTCCCAGACCGTGGACATGGTCGCGACGCCGTAGGTTCCGTCGGACAGGCGCATCAGGATCATTCCTGTGGCCTGGTCCTTGCTGAAGGTCAGGACCCGGAAGCCGACGTAGGTTCCCCGGCTGCCCGGCGCACCGGTCGGCTGCGCCTTGGCGTCCTTGGAGTGGTCGGCGATGAACCGCTCCTTGCCCGGCCCCTTCGCCATCTGCTTCTCGCTGACCGTCTTCCAGTCTGCTCCGCCCAGCTTGGCGGAGATCGCCTGCATCGCCAGGGTGGCCCCCATCGGGGTGCGGGCGTAGCAGGACCAGACGGCTCCGTCGAACTTGAGCGGGCCCGCGGATGCGGACACCGGAAGGAGGTCGGTTTGGTAGACCTTCCACTTGATGTCCGACGGGCTCTGCTGCGGGACGCTCTGATCGCTGTCGTTCGTGCTGCACCCGGCCGGGCGCGCCTCGGCCGCACCCGAAGGAGGTGCGCTCGACGGTGTGTCCGCGGCCTTGGGCGTGGTGGCCGGGCCCTGCGGTGCTCCGGCGTTGGTGTTCGTGTCGTCGCCCGTCAACGCGACGTAGCCGCCGATCAGCACAATCGCCAACAGGAACATGGCCGAGACCAGCCAGCCGCGCTGTTGCCAGAACGGCTTCTCCCATTCGCCGCTGTTCCCGCGGGATCCTCGGAAAGCCATCGGTCAGCCTCCCGGGTCAGTTGAAGACGAACGACACGAGGGGACCGGCCGTCGCGACGAGGACGCAGCCGCCGAGGACCATGCCGAGGCGGCCCATGTGCTCGGAGCCCTCGCCGCGGCGCATCGATATCGCCATCATGGCGCCGGTGATGAGGACGCCTGCCACGCCGGCGGCGGTACCCGCCCACGCCACGATGCCGAGAACGTTGTTCACCTTGCTGGTGAGCTCCGGCGGGGCGTTCATTCCGGGCTTCGGGACATCGGCCGCAAGAATGACGGCGGCGTCTCGGACCTTGCTGAACATGACAACTCCCCCATAGTGGTGTCCGCATCGGCCGGATAGCCGAAAGAACTGCGGTGTTTACATTCGTTTGCCGGCGGCATCATGGCAGGTATCGCCGACTGGTTGATCGGATGAGTTCGGCTGGTGACCGGTCCGGAACGCGTTCCGTGCCGAAGGCTCGTGGTTCCGCCGTTCCGCCATTCAGCCGTTCAGCAGGAAGGCGACGATCGGGCCTGCCGTCACACCGATGATGCACGCGCCCAGCACCGTCGCCAGCTGGGTGAGGTGTTCGTCCGCGTTGCCGGTGCGCAGGGCGATGGCCATGCGCGAACCCACGATCAGGACACCGAAGACCCCGGCGGCGGACACGAGCCACGCCATCCAGCCGAGGACGCGGTCGAGGGGTTCGGTGACGGTGGAGCCGACGGCGAGCATCCATTCCATTGCGCTGCCCCTCTCTACGGGTGTCACTGACTGGTGAGCAGTTTGGACAGAGCCGAGGCGCCCCGGGGTGCCGGGCCCGACAGGTTGCCCATCCGCCAGTCCGGCATCCACGGGATGCGGTGGACCGCCGTGACCGAGCCGATCACTTTGATGCGGCGGGCCAGCTCGGGAGGGAGGCGGCCCGGAGCGTCCGCCACGAGAACCACGGCCTGGAGGGTGACTCCTGAGGGCTGCTCATCTCGTCTGATCATATCCAGTACCTGTGACACCGCCTGGAGCCCGGAAGCGTGGGTGCGGGCGACCAGAAGGATTTTTCCGGACTCTCCGGTCGCCGTTTCGGGCCAGCGTCCCCCGCAGTCGAAGCCGCCGAAGACCGCCGTCAACGTGCTCGCGCCCGCTCCGCCATGGGCGTTCATCCAGCTGAAGGCAGCCTCTCCGGACGCGGTGGCGGTCGCGTGAACTTCCCTTTGCGTAAAGGTCTGTGACGGTTCGGTGGAGATGTTGTCGGATGTGTCGGCGGCCCCCACCGGACCCCGGATCCAGATCTCCGGCCCGCCGGGCGTCGTTTGAGTCATGGCTACGTCTCCCCCCGCGTCGACGCATGTCGGCAACCTCGCGTAGCGTCCAGCATCGACAACTTAGTGCGAATCTCTGGGGATTGTTTGTGACAGTGTCGTGACGCTGGCGCCGGGAGCCCCCCAGGAGACTCGCAGCGGCAGTGGCATTGGAACACGTCGACGGGGGAGTGATGTCGGAAGCGGGGGGCGGCGCGGCCATGTGGGTGGTCGGCGCCGGAGTGGCGGCCGTCATGATGCCGTTCGTCATGTTCGTCGGCGTCAGCGGCAGCGGGGCGGACCCGAACATGGACGTCGTCGCGGGCGGCGCGCTCAATCCGAAGAACGTGCCCGCGCAGTACCTGCCGTGGGTGTTGAAGGCGGGCTCGATGTGCCCGCAGATCACCCCACCGGTCATCGCCGCGCAGATCGAGGCCGAGTCCGGCTGGATCAACGGCCGTACCTCGCCCGTCGGCGCGCAGGGCCTGTCCCAGTTCATGCCCGGAACCTGGGCCGGTTGGGGCCGCGACGACGACGGCAACGGCCAGATAAACCCCTTCGACCCCGGCGACGCCATCATGGCCCAGGGTCGCTACGACTGCGCCCTCGCCCGGGACGTCGAGCGGTACAAGGCCCGCGGCATAGCCGCCGGCCCCACCCTCGACCTCACCCTCGCCGCCTACAACGCGGGACCCGGTGCCGTCGAGGAATACGGCGGCATCCCCCCGTACAAGGAGACCCAGGGCTACGTCGTCGCGATCAAGAACGCGATGGCCAAGTACACGGCCATAGCGGAACCCGGTGGCGGCGGTACCGTCCCCGCCGGACAGAAGATGGCGATGCCGCTGCGCGGCAACTTCCCGGTGACCTCGCCCTACGGCATGCGGGTACACCCCACAACCGGCGTCTACAAGCTCCACACGGGCATGGACTTCGGTGTCCCCGCGGGCCACCCCGTCCTGGCGGCCCAGGAGGGCACCGTCACCTTCGCCGGCTGGAACGCCGCCTACGGGAATCGCGTCATCATCTCGCACGGCACCATCGGCGGCGCACAGGTCGCGACCACTTACAACCACATGTCCGCGCTGAACGTCGGCACCGGCCAGCGGGTCGGCGTCGGCACCGTGGTCGGGCTGGTCGGATCGACGGGCTACTCCACCGGCGCCCATCTCCACTTCGAGGTCCAGCAGAACGGCCAGTACGTGAACCCCGCACCCTGGATCGGCAGATGAGCGGGCCGAACCGGAACAGGAAGGAGAAGGCCGACGTGCGCAGAGGACTCGTCCTGGCCGTGACCGCGATCGTCGCCACCTCGCTGCTGACGGGGTGCGGTCTGCGCGATCTCGGAGACGACAAGGGCTCCGCGGCCTCGCCGCTGCCCGGCGTCTCCGAGACCTTCCCGCTGAAGGCTCCGCCGCCCGCGGGGAAGCCGCTCGACGCCCAGGCGAAGGTGCAGCCCGTACCCGCCCCTGATCCCGCCGACCCGGTCGCTGTCGCCCACGCCTGGCTGACGACGGCCTACACCTACGACACGGCTTACGACAGCAGCCCCCAGGACGCCAACCTGCGCGCGCTCGTGTACCTCACGGACCAGCAGGCCGAGGCCGAGCGTTCCTACCGGCCCGGCGCGGCAAGCGGTGCGGCCTGGGCGACCTGGGCGGAGCACAAGGCGTGGACCACCGTGGAGATCACGGCGGACGACGAGGGGCAAGGACCGGGCGACACGCCGGGTGCCTCGTACCGGACGTTCGCCGTGGACGGCAAGGCGCACGGCCGCGACGGCTGGACGGGCACAGGCCCCCAGCTGACCGCCGTCGTGAAGCTGGTCATGACCGGTCCCGGGACCTGGAAGGTCGCGGGTGCCACGGTGATCCCGGCGGCCACGCCGCCCGGTTCCGTGGCCACGTCCGCGCCGCGGTCCGCCTCCCCCTCCACCACCGCACGCTGAGCAGAGCCGAGGAAGCATGTCCCTTTTCAGTCGACGGGGTCGCACGCCGGAGCCCGTGCCGCAGCCGCTGCCGGCCGAGCCGGTCCGTGTGGAAGTGCACGTCACCGCGGACGGCCGGGTGGACGTGGCCGGCCGGCCGGTCGTTCCGGGGGTGGGGGAACCGGTGCAGGACGCGGTGCTCGACTATCTCCACCGGCAGGTGCTCTCCACGGGGGTACCCGTGCTCGCGACGGTGCGGGACGAGCGGATCGGGTGGATCACGCCGATCCAGGTCCACGCGGACGGTTCCAGCCGGTTCGCCGCGGAGCCGATACCCCTGCCGGAGCACATGCCGCGTCCTCAGGCCGCGAGCGAAGCGCCCGCGCCCGCGACCGTGCCCGCGGTGGCGGAGCCCGCGCCGGCTTCCGCCCCGCAACCCGGACCGGCACCCGTCATGGCACCCGAGCCCGATGCGAAGGCCGTGACCCCTGTGGCAGCCGGTGCGGTCCCTGCTCCGGAGCCCGCCGGTGTCGCATCGCCGCCCCCCACGTCGCCGGACCTCATCGACGGGCCCGTCGCACGCATCAACGAGGCCATTCAGCGCGGCTGGATCGAGTGGGCGGCCGGGCACGCACGGGAGAGCACGGCCACCGCTGCCGAGAGCCTCGGATGGGACGACCCCGGAGTGCTCCGCCTTCGGGAGCTGAACGCGTACGTCGCCTTCGTGGCCGGCGACGTGCGGCGCTCCTTCAACAGCTCGCTGGAAATCGCCCGGATCCGCTCCAGCCGGCAGGATCCGCTGGCCCTGCAGAGTGTCCACAACGCGGCCGCCGCATGGGCGAAGGTGGCCGAACCCGTCGAGGCCATCGCCATGGGCCGGGACCTGGTCGCCCTCTGGGTCCTCGCCGCCCCCGAGGGTTTCGACACCTCGCACCTGGACGCCGCACGGGCCAGGATCGCCCGCCTGGAGGAGCGCGCCGCCCGCTGACCCGGCGGCTGCGGGGTCAGCAGCCCGCGTCCGGCCGGCGCCGCCTGCGGAGGAAGGACGTCGTCGCCGGGGTCAGGAGGGCGAGGAGGGCCAGGGCGGCGCCTGCGAGGCCCGGGGTGAGGCCCTTCGGGGTGAAGGTGCAGGAGATCCGGTCCGTGCCCGGCGGGATCCGGACGGCCAGGAGGCCGTGGAAGTCGGTGGTGGGGGCCGAGCAGCTCCAGCCGGGGACCGCGGTGGTGGCGACGACCGCCGTTCCCGAGGCGCCGCGCGGGAGGGTGGCCTCGATGCCGTGGCCGCTCGGGCGGACCGTCGTGGCGCCCGTGGCGGTGAGGCGGGCGACGGCCGCGTCGAGCGCCGGGCGGTCCAGGCAGCCCACGGGGTGGGTGCCCGCGTCGGCCTTGTCCTTGTGGGTGCGGACGGTGATGTCGAGGGTGCCGGAGGCCGGGACGCGGCCGAGCGGGGTCACGCCGGTCCTCGCGTCTTCGAGGGCCGTCTCCGGGCCGTCGCCGGCCGCGAGGGTGCCGTAGAGGGTGGGGGAGTACCAGTAGGCCTCGGCGCCGGGGGTGCAGCGGGCGGTGTACGTGCGCTCGGATGCCGTGCCGCCGCGGGTGACCTCGGGGACCGCGTACACGGTGGCGCCCAGCACGGTCTCCTGGCGGGCGTAGACGCTGTCCGCCGGGTTCGGGGAGGCGTACGGGCCGCTGCGTACGGTGACCAGCGGGGGAGCGGGGAACCGGTCGGCCGTCCAGGTGTCCTCGGCCTGCCCCGGGCGGACCCGCGCGCCGATCGAGAAGATCGCGTCGAGCACCGGGTTGTCGGCGCCGAAGAAGGTCCGGCCGTCGTTCTTGAAGCCGTACCCGAGGGGCTCCAGGGCCCGGTAGGTGACCTCCGGGAGGTAGCTGCTGTAGTACTGCGGCCCCTCCGCCCGCAGCGCCAGGGCGTCGTTGTACGCGGTCTGCGGCGCGCCCGGGTCGGTGCGGTGGCCGGGCCAGCCCTCGACCCGGCGGACCGCGTCGAAGTGGTCGGCGATCGACCGGTTGGAGGTGGGGATCGGCTTGGCCCAGCGCTCACGGGCCCGGCGGGCGTCCGCGCCGGCCGCCGCGGCCGTGGACTCGGCGAGGACCACGCCCACCATGAGCACGGCCGCGACCGGGATCAGGTACCGGCGCTTCTCGCCGAGCCGCAGCAGGACCAGGGCCAGGACGGAGACGGCGCCGCCGCCGAGCACCGCGTGCCAGGTCCAGCCGCCGAAGTCGTCGGTGTGCCGCAGGGCGAAGGCCGCGACGGCCAGTGCCCCCGCGCCGGCGGCCAGGTGCAGCGGGCGGGGCCGGTGGGCCAGCGCCAGCCAGGCGAGCACCACCACCATCCCGCTGAAGACGAAGGCCTCGCGGTAGGGGTTGCCGTTCGGCACCGCCAGTCCGTGCCACACGTACTGGGTGGGCGGGAACTGGAAGGAGGCCGCCACCAGCACGGTCGCCGCGGCCCACACCAGGCGGGTGCGGCGGGCGATCCGGCCGTTCAGGACGAAACTCAGGGCCAGGACCAGGCCGAGCGAGGCCACGTACAGCCGGGGGCGGCCGCCCCACAGGTGGGTGGCGGGGAGCATGCCCGCGAGGAAGACGTCGAGCCCCACGGGCTGGAAGGCCGCGGCCCGGGTGGGCTGCGCGGCGCCGCTGGACAGGAAGGACGGCAGCAGCAGCGGCAGGGTCAGCAGGATGCCGGTGGCGGCGGCGCCGGCCGCCCGCCACAGGGCGCGCAGCCGTTCGCGGGCGGTCATGCCCCGGGTGGCCATCCGTACGGCGAGCAGGACGCAGGCGGCCATCGTGGCCATCATCGCCGTGTAGAAGTTCCCGAACCAGGCGAGGGCCACGAGCAGGGCGGCACCCGGCCAGCGGCGCCCCTCCAGGCACCACTCGACGGCGATGCCCAGCATCGGCAGGGCGACCAGGCCCCACAGCCACATCGGGATGTACGAGGCGTCGCTGAGCGCCCAGCCGCACAGGCCGTACACCGCGCCGAGCACGCCCCGCTGCCACCAGGGCCCGGGGTTCAGCCGGCCGAGGTACACCGTCATCACGGCGGCCGCCGTGCCCATGGTGAGCGGCGTGACGGCGAAGACGACGAGGTCGACGTGGGCGCGCGGGACGAGGACGGCCAGCCAGGAGAAGGGATTGCCGAGGTAGGTGTGGAAGTCGGACAGGAACTGCTGTCCGAAGCCGCCCCGCCAGGTGAAGAGCAGGTCCCCGGCGGCCTGCCCGTGGACCAGGTCCCACAGGGCCCGGTGGAAGGGCACGTACTGGTTGGCCTGGTCGTTCAGGGCCCGCCCGGTGTTGCCGAAGGGGAAGGCGCCGCGCGCCACCCAGGCGGCGCAGAACGCGGCCGCGGTGATCAGGAAGGCGAGCAGCGGGCCGCGGGCGCGGGGGAGGCGGCGGGTGACGCCGAGGGCGGCTCTGCGGGCGGCCGGCACCCGGCCCGGGGCGGCGGGCCCGGGGTCGACGGCGGTCGGCTCGGGTGCCACGGTGCCCAATGTGCTGCTCCCTGCTGATCGGCTCCCGGGCGCCCAGCGCCCGGGCAAGCTGTCAGTTTAGGGCGAGACGGCGGGCCGGCCGGCCCAGCGGGCCGCGCCCCGCTTGCGCGCGGCGGATTTTCGTGCTGGGCATTTGTTTTGACCTACCTCTGTGAGGTAGGTACGCTCTGACCTTGTGCCTGGGGTGTGCCCTGGGCTCCCGCGTGCGCTTAGACCCGCGGTGAGCCGAGAAGACCACACCGCGAACCCGCGCTTCCCTCGCTTCGGCGAAGGTGTGCAGGATCCGACACACCCGACCGCGTGGGTCGGCAAAGTTCCAGGTTAGCTTCACTACACGGCACACAGAAACCGGAGAAGTAGTGCCTACGATCCAGCAGCTGGTCCGTAAGGGCCGGCAGGACAAGGTCGAGAAGACAAAGACTCCCGCGCTCGAGGCTTCGCCCCAGCGTCGTGGTGTCTGCACGCGTGTGTTCACGACCACCCCGAAGAAGCCGAACTCGGCGCTCCGTAAGGTCGCGCGTGTGCGTCTGACCTCCGGCATCGAGGTCACCGCTTACATTCCGGGTGAGGGACACAACCTGCAGGAGCACTCCATCGTGCTCGTGCGTGGTGGCCGTGTGAAGGACCTGCCGGGTGTTCGTTACAAGATCATCCGCGGTGCGCTTGACACCCAGGCTGTCAAGAACCGCAAGCAGGCCCGCAGCCGCTACGGCGCCAAGAAGGAGAAGTAAGAATGCCTCGTAAGGGCCCCGCCCCGAAGCGCCCGGTCATCATCGACCCGGTCTACGCATCTCCTCTGGTGACCTCGCTCATCAACAAGATCCTCCTGAACGGCAAGCGCTCCACCGCCGAGCGCATCGTCTACGGCGCCATGGAAGGCCTCCGCGAGAAGACCGGCAACGACCCGGTCATCACGCTGAAGCGCGCGCTGGAGAACGTCAAGCCGTCCCTCGAGGTCAAGTCCCGCCGTGTCGGTGGCGCGACCTACCAGGTCCCCGTCGAGGTCAAGCCGGGTCGCCAGTCGACCCTGGCCCTCCGCTGGCTCGTGGGTTACTCCCGCGCCCGCCGTGAGAAGACCATGACCGAGCGCCTCATGAACGAGCTGCTCGACGCCTCCAACGGTCTTGGCGCTGCCGTCAAGAAGCGCGAGGACACGCACAAGATGGCCGAGTCCAACAAGGCCTTCGCGCACTACCGCTGGTAGTCCCAACCCACATCGAGACCGAGAGAAGACTGAGCCGACATGGCTACCACTTCGCTTGACCTGGCCAAGGTGCGCAACATCGGCATCATGGCCCACATCGACGCGGGCAAGACGACCACCACCGAGCGCATCCTGTTCTACACCGGTGTCTCGTACAAGATCGGTGAAGTCCACGACGGCGCTGCCACGATGGACTGGATGGAGCAGGAGCAGGAGCGCGGCATCACGATCACGTCCGCCGCGACGACCTGTCACTGGCCGCTCGAGGACGTCGACCACACCATCAACATCATCGACACCCCGGGTCACGTCGACTTCACGGTCGAGGTGGAGCGTTCGCTCCGCGTCCTCGACGGTGCCGTCACCGTGTTCGACGGTGTCGCCGGTGTGGAGCCGCAGTCCGAGACCGTTTGGCGTCAGGCGGACCGCTACGGCGTCCCGCGCATCTGCTTCGTCAACAAGCTCGACCGTACCGGTGCCGAGTTCCACCGCTGCGTCGACATGATCAAGGACCGCCTCGGCGCCGTCCCGATCGTCATGCAGCTCCCCATCGGTGCCGAGGCCGACTTCCAGGGTGTCGTCGACCTCGTCCGCATGAAGGCGCTCGTCTGGTCCGCCGAGGCCACCAAGGGCGAGATGTACGACGTCGTCGACATCCCGGCCACCCACACCGAGGCCGCCGAGGAATGGCGCGCCAAGCTCGTGGAGACGGTCGCCGAGAACGACGAGACGATGATGGAGCTCTTCCTCGAGGGCGAAGAGCCCACCGAGGAGCAGCTGCACGCGGCCGTCCGCCGCATCATCCTCGGCTCCGGCAAGGGCAAGGGCGAGCCCACGATCACCGCGGTGTTCTGTGGCACGGCGTTCAAGAACAAGGGCGTTCAGCCCCTGCTCGACGCCGTCGTCCGCTACCTGCCGTCGCCGCTGGACATCGAGGCCATCGAGGGCCACGACGTCCGCGACGCCGAGGTCGCCGTGAAGCGCAAGCCGTCGGACGAGGAGCCCCTCGCCGCGCTCGCGTTCAAGATCATGAGCGACCCGCACCTCGGCAAGCTCACCTTCGTCCGGGTTTACTCGGGCCGCCTGGAGGCCGGCACCGCGGTGCTGAACTCCGTCAAGGGCAAGAAGGAGCGCATCGGCAAGATCTACCGCATGCACGCGAACAAGCGTGAGGAGATCGACTCGGTGGGCGCCGGCGACATCGTCGCCGTCATGGGCCTGAAGCAGACCACCACCGGTGAGACGCTGTGCGACGACAAGCAGCCCGTGATCCTGGAGTCCATGGACTTCCCGGCTCCGGTCATCCAGGTCGCCATCGAGCCCAAGTCCAAGGGTGACCAGGAGAAGCTGGGTGTCGCCATCCAGCGTCTCGCGGAGGAGGACCCCTCCTTCCACGTTCACTCGGACGAGGAGACGGGCCAGACCATCCTCGGCGGTATGGGCGAGCTGCACCTCGAGGTGCTGGTCGACCGTATGAAGCGCGAGTTCAAGGTCGAGGCCAACGTCGGCAAGCCGCAGGTCGCGTACCGCGAGACGATCCGCAAGGCCGTCGAGCGTCACGACTACACCCACAAGAAGCAGACCGGTGGTACCGGTCAGTTCGCCAAGGTGCAGATCGCGATCGAGCCCATCACCGAGGCCGACGGCCCGGCGTACGAGTTCGTGAACAAGGTCACCGGCGGTCGTGTGCCGAAGGAGTACATCCCTTCGGTGGACGCGGGTGCGCAGGAGGCCATGCAGTTCGGCATCCTGGCCGGCTACGAGATGACGGGCGTCCGCGTCACGCTTCTCGACGGTGGCTACCACGAGGTCGACTCTTCCGAGCTCGCCTTCAAGATCGCCGGTTCGCAGGCCTTCAAGGAGGCCGCGCGCAAGGCTTCTCCCGTGCTCCTCGAGCCGATGATGGCCGTCGAGGTCACCACGCCGGAGGAGTCCATGGGTGACGTCATCGGCGACATCAACTCCCGCCGTGGCCAGATCCAGGCCATGGAGGACCGTCACGGAGCCAAGATCGTCAAGGGCCTCGTGCCCCTGTCGGAGATGTTCGGCTACGTCGGCGACCTCCGCAGCAAGACCTCGGGTCGCGCCAGCTACTCGATGCAGTTCGACTCCTACGCCGAGGTTCCCCGGAACGTCGCCGAGGAGATCATCGCGAAGGCCAAGGGCGAGTAACTCTTCCGAGTACACGCTTTAGGCTTGTCACCAGAACCTCGGGGGCAACAGGAGCAACCGCTCCCGTTGCCCCGGGGGGACTGGCTTTCCAGCAAAGATCACCTGGCGCCGATGAGTAAGGCGTACAGAACCACTCTCCAGGAGGACCCCCGTGGCGAAGGCGAAGTTCGAGCGGACTAAGCCGCACGTCAACATCGGCACCATCGGTCACATTGACCACGGTAAGACGACCCTCACGGCCGCCATTACCAAGGTGCTGCACGACGCGTACCCGGACCTGAACGAGGCCTCGGCCTTCGACCAGATCGACAAGGCTCCTGAGGAGCGCCAGCGCGGTATCACCATCTCCATCGCGCACGTCGAGTACCAGACCGAGGCGCGTCACTACGCCCACGTCGACTGCCCGGGTCACGCGGACTACATCAAGAACATGATCACCGGTGCCGCGCAGATGGACGGCGCGATCCTCGTGGTCGCCGCCACCGACGGCCCGATGCCGCAGACCAAGGAGCACGTGCTCCTGGCCCGCCAGGTCGGCGTCCCCTACATCGTCGTCGCCCTGAACAAGGCCGACATGGTGGACGACGAGGAGATCCTGGAGCTCGTCGAGCTCGAGGTCCGTGAGCTCCTCTCCGAGTACGAGTTCCCGGGCGACGACCTGCCGGTCGTCCGCGTCTCCGCGCTGAAGGCGCTCGAGGGCGACAAGGAGTGGGGCGAGAAGCTCCTCGGCCTCATGTCCGCCGTCGACGAGGCCATCCCGACCCCGCCGCGTGACACCGAGAAGCCGTTCCTCATGCCCGTCGAGGACGTCTTCACGATCACCGGTCGCGGTACGGTCGTCACCGGCCGTATCGAGCGTGGTGTCCTGAAGGTCAACGAGACCGTCGACATCATCGGTATCAAGGAAGAGAAGACCACCACCACGGTCACCGGTATCGAGATGTTCCGCAAGCTGCTCGACGAGGGCCAGGCCGGTGAGAACGTCGGTCTGCTCCTCCGTGGCATCAAGCGCGAGGACGTCGAGCGCGGCCAGGTCATCATCAAGCCCGGTTCGGTCACCCCGCACACCGAGTTCGAGGCCCAGGCCTACATCCTGTCGAAGGACGAGGGTGGCCGTCACACCCCGTTCTTCAACAACTACCGTCCGCAGTTCTACTTCCGTACCACGGACGTCACGGGTGTCGTCACCCTGCCGGCCGGCACGGAGATGGTCATGCCGGGCGACAACACCGAGATGTCGGTCGCGCTGATCCAGCCGGTCGCCATGGAGGAGGGCCTGAAGTTCGCCATCCGTGAGGGTGGTCGTACCGTGGGCGCCGGCCAGGTCACCAAGATCACGAAGTAATTCGTGTTCTGACCTGGTAGCTCGTTCGACGAGCACCAAGTTGCACTGGAGGGCCCCGGCCCATCGCCTCGGCGGTGGGGCGGGGCCCTTCGGCGTGTGCGGAGCACGGCCGCGCTCCGCGGTGCCGGAGGGCCGGCTGCGGCCCCGTACGTACGAGAAGGGCCGCACCCCTGGACGGGGTGCGGCCCTTCTCGTACGTACGGCGGTGGCGTCGCGTCAGCGCACGCGCAGGGACTCCGTGAACTCCACGCAGGCGGCGTGGTCCGGCAGCAGACCGGTCGCGAGGGCCTCGGCCAGCGAGGGCGCGGCCTCGTCGCGGGCGGACAGCTGCGGCACCTCGGCCGGCCACTCGATGCCGAGGTCGGCGTCGAGGGGATGGACGGAGTGCTCACCGGTCGGGTTGTACGTCTCCGAGCAGAGGTACGACAGCGTCGCGTCGTCGGACAGCGCGCAGAAGCCGTGGCCCATGCCCTCGGGGATGTAGACCGCGCGGCGGTCGACGTCGTCGAGGCGGACGCCCTCCCACTGGCCGAAGGTGGGGGAGCCGACCCGCAGGTCGACGATGACGTCGAGGACGGCACCGCGCACGCAGGTCACGTACTTGGCCTGGCCTCGCGGGACGTCGGCGAAGTGGATGCCGCGGACCACGCCGGCGGAGGAGACGGAGAGGTTCGCCTGCGCCAGGTTCAGCGGGTGGCCGACGACCTCGGCGAGACGGTCGAAGCGGTACCACTCGGTGAACAGGCCGCGCGGGTCGCCGTGCAGCTGCGGGGTGACCTCGAAGACGCCCTCGAGGGAGAGTTCGCGGAACTTCACTTGGCCGCCTCCTCGTCGAGGAGGGTCAGCAGGTAGGTGCCGTAGCCGCTCTTGGTGAGGGGCTCGGCGAGGGCGCGCAGCTGCGCGGAGTCGATCAGGCCGGCCCGCCAGGCCGCCTCCTCGATGCAGCCGATCTTGAAGCCCTGGCGCTCCTCGATGACGCGGACGAACTCGGAGGCCTGGACCATCGACACGAAGGTGCCGGTGTCGAGCCAGGCGGTGCCGCGGTCGAGGATGGTGACGTTGAGCTCGCCGGCCTGGAGGTACGCGTCGTTGACGGCGGTGATCTCCAGTTCGCCGCGGGCGCTGGGCTTGAGGCCCTTGGCTATCTCCACGACCTGGTTGTCGTAGAAGTACAGACCGGGCACCGCGTAGCGGGACTTGGGGCTGACCGGCTTCTCCTCGATGGAGATGGCCTGCCCCTTCTCGTCGAACTCCACGACGCCGTAGGCCGTCGGGTCGGCGACCGGGTACGCGAACACGCGGCCGCCCTTGGCGCCGGTGTGCTCGGCGAGGCGCGTGCCGAGGCCGCTGCCGTGGAAGATGTTGTCGCCGAGGATCAGCGCGACGGACTCGTCACCGATGAAGTCGGCGCCGAGGACGAACGCCTGGGCGATGCCCTCCGGGCGCTCCTGGACGGCGTACTCCAGCCGCAGACCGAACTGCGAACCGTCGCCGAGCAGACGCTCGAACTGGTCGCGGTCTTCCGGGGTCGTGATGATCAGGATCTCGCTGATACCCGCCATCACCAGGGTGGAGAGGGGGTAGTAGATCATCGGCTTGTCGAAGACGGGGAGCAGCTGCTTCGAGACTGCCCGGGTCAGCGGCCAGAGTCGGGATCCGGTACCACCGGCCAAGAGGATTCCACGCATGGGGAGAACCCTATGCGAGAGCCCGTGGGGGAGCGGAGCTCAGGGCATGTGACGTTCGGCGGCCCGCTAGACTCTTCGTATTATGCGCATCCTCGTGACCGGCGGCGCCGGCTTCATCGGTTCAGAATTCGTTCGCCAGCAGCTCGGCGCAGATGCCACGGCGCAGATCACTGTCTTCGACAAGCTGACCTACTCGGGCGTCGAGGCGAACCTCGCACCGGTCGCGGGTCACTCGGGATACGCCTTCGTCAAGGGCGACATCTGCGACGCGGACGCCGTCGACCAGGTGATGCCCGGTCACGACGTCGTCGTGCACTTCGCGGCCGAGTCGCACGTGGACCGTTCGATCGCCGGTGCGGGCCCGTTCGTCATGACGAACGTCGTCGGCACCCAGGTCCTGCTGGACGCCGCGCGCAAGCACGGGGTCGGCCGCTTCGTCCACATCTCCACCGACGAGGTCTACGGCTCGATCACCGAGGGCTCCTGGACGGAGGAGTGGCCGCTGGTGCCCAACTCCCCCTACTCCGCGTCCAAGGCCTCGTCGGACCTGCTGGCCCTGGCCTACGCCCGTACCCACGGCATGGACGTGGTGGTCACCCGCTGCTCCAACAACTACGGGCACTACCAGTTCCCGGAGAAGGTCATCCCGCTGTTCGTCTCCAACCTGATGGACGGCCGGAAGGTCCCGCTGTACGGCAACGGCGGCAACGTCCGCGACTGGCTGCACGTCTCCGACCACTGCCGCGGCATCGACCTGGCCATGCGCAAGGGCCGGGCCGGCGAGGTCTACAACATCGGCGGCGGCACCGAGCTCACCAACAAGGAGCTCACCGGCGTCCTGCTGGAGGCCGCGGGCCTCGGCTGGGACATGGTCGAGCACGTCGAGGACCGCAAGGGCCACGACCTGCGCTACTCCATCGACATCAGCAAGATCGGCTCCGAGCTGGGCTACACCCCGCAGGTCACCTTCGAGGACGGCATCAAGGCCACCATCGACTGGTACCGCGAGAACCGGGCCTGGTGGGAGCCGCTGAAGGCGAAGGCGGCCCTGCAGAAGTGAGTACCGACTCGCCCGCCGGCCGCTGGCTCGTCACCGGCGCCGCCGGGATGCTCGGCCAGGACGTCCTGGCGGTCCTGAAGAGCGCCGGCATCGACGCCGTGGGCCTGCGCCGCGGCGACCTCGACATCACCGACCCGGACGCCGTGCGCGCCGCGGTCGAGGGTGCCGACGTCGTCGTGAACTGCGCGGCCTGGACCGACGTCGACGGCGCCGAGACCGCCGAGGAGGCGGCAACGGCCGTCAACGGCACCGGTGTACGGGTCCTCGCCGCGGCCTGCGCCGCCGCGCGGGCGCGGCTGGTCCACGTCTCCACCGACTACGTGCTCCCCGGCGACGCCGCCGAGCCGTACGCCGAGGACGCCGCGACCGGACCGGTCAACGCCTACGGGCGCTCCAAGCTGGTCGGCGAGCAGGCCGTCGCCGAACTGCTGCCGCAGGACGGGTACGTCGTACGGACCGCCTGGCTGTACGGCGAGCACGGGCCGAACTTCGTCGCCACCATGCTCAAGCTGGCCGCCCAGCGCGACAGCCTCGACGTGGTCGACGACCAGCACGGCCAGCCCACCTGGTCCCACGCGCTCGCCCGCCACCTGGTCGACCTCGGCCTGGCCGCGTCGGCGGGCCGCGCTCCCGGCGGGGTCTACCACGGCACCGCGAGCGGCCGGACCACCTGGATGGGGCTGGCCCGCGAGACCTACCGGCTGAGCGGCCTGGACCCCGAGCGGATCCGTCCCACCACCTCCGAGGCGTTCGTGCGCCCCGCCGTCCGTCCCGCGTTCAGCGTGCTCGCGCACGATCGGTGGGCGCGGGCCGGGCTGGCCCCGCTCGCCGACTGGCGCGAGCAGCTGGCCGAGGCCCTCGCCACCCCGGGCTTCGCGGCCCTGGCCGAACAGGCCCGGGGCGGCCGAGCGGGATGAAGGCCCTGCTGAACAAGTTGAGCGCGGCGCTGCCGCCGGGCACCGTCGCGGTGGCCGGCGGCACCGTCGTGCTCGGCGCGGCCTCGTACGTCCACCTGGGCGTGGCCGGGCACAGCCTGTCCACCGAGGCCATGGCGAACGTGTCGGTGCTGTGGACGATCGTGATGTCCATCGGCATCGGCGTCTTCTTCCCCATCGAGCAGGAACTGACCCGGATCGTCTCCGCGCGCGTCGTCCTCGGCGCCGGCACGACCCCGGTGCTGCGCCGGGCCACGCTGCTGACCGCGGGGATACTCGGCACGACCCTGCTGCTCCTGGCGCTCGCCGCGGGCCCGATCGCGGACCTCCTCTTCCACGGTGACCGGTCCCTGGTGGCGGCCCTCGGCGGGGCCTTCACGGGCATGGCCGTGTGCTACCTCACCCGCGGGGTGCTGGCCGGACTCGGCCGGTTCGGGGCGTACGGCACCCAGCTCGCCGTCGACGGCGGCCTGCGGATCGTCCTCGCCTTCGGCTGCGCGCTGCTCGGCTCGGACTCCGCGCTCGCCTTCAGCCTCGTCCTCGCCGTCGCGCCGGTCGTGGCGACGGCCGTCACCCTGCCGGCGCTGCTGCGCGCGGTGGGTCCCGGCGAGCCGATCGCCTGGCGGGAACTGTGGGGCGGGCTCGGCCTGCTGGTCTGCGCGACCCTGCTGTCCCAGCTGGTCGTGAACGCGGCCGTGATGAGCACCAAGCTGCTGGCCCCCGCCGACAGCGCGCTGATCGCCGCGCTGATGAGCGCCCTGGTCCTGGCCCGGGTGCCGCTCTTCGTCTTCGGCTCGCTCCAGGCCTCGCTGCTCAGCGGGCTGACGGCTGCCTTCACCGCCGGGGACCGGGCCGCCTTCTGGGCGATGCTGCGCCGCATCGCCCTGGTCGTCGGCGCGCTCGGCCTGCTCGGCGGCCTGCCGGCCACGGCCCTCGGCCCGTGGCTCATCGAGGTGCTCTTCGGCGCCGAGGATCCGGTGCTGGGCCGCTTCGACTTCTTCCTGCTGTCCGCCGGCACCGTGGCGTACATGTTCGCGATGGTCCTCGGACAGGCGCTCATGGTCTTCAGGCGGCACAACCTGCAGCTGCTCTGCTGGGCCCTGGGCACGGCCGTCCTGGTGGGCGTCACCCTGCTCCCGGGCGACGTGTCGGTGCGCGTGATCGTGGCCTACGCCCTGGGATCCACCGCAACCGTGCTCGCTATGCTGGCGTCCCTCAGGCTGAGCTTCCCCGGAGCCTCGGGCGCGGCCGGCGGAACCTCCCGGCCGATGGCCGAGGCGCACGGCCCGGGCGTGGGCGCCGTCGGGAAGTGAACATGCCGCCCCAAGACGTCACACCGATCACCGAGCACTCGCACGTGCCACATTCCGCTGGAGCTACCGTGTCCCAATACGACGATGTCTGGCTGGTCATACCGGCCTTCAACGAGGGCCAGGTGATCGCCGACGTGGTCGAGGGGGCCCGCAAGACGTTCCCCAACATCGTCGTCGTCGACGACGGCAGCACCGACGACTCCGCCGAGCACATCGCGGCCACGGGCGCCCACCTGGTCCGCCACCCGGTCAACCTCGGGCAGGGCGCGGCCCTCCAGACCGGTCTGAAGTACGCGCTCGCCCAGCCCGGTTCGCGCTGGTTCGCGACCTTCGACGCCGACGGCCAGCACCAGACCAAGGACGTCGAGACGATGGTCGGCGTGCTGCGGCGCGACGAGGCCGATGTGGTGCTCGGCTCCCGCTTCATCGAGCAGAACGGCCAGGTGCCGTGGATCAAGCAGGTGGTCCTGCGCACGGCCGCCGCCGTCAGCCCCACCGCCCGCAAGCTCAAGCTCACGGACGCCCACAACGGTCTGCGCGTCCTGAGCCGCAAGGCCGCCGAGCAGCTGAACATCACGATGAACGGCATGGCGCACGCCTCCGAGCTCGTCGGATTCCTGGCGGGCTCCGACCTGCGCGTCACCGAGGTCCCGGTGGACATCCTCTACACCGAATACTCGCGCTCCAAGGGACAGTCCCTCATCAACGGCGTGAACATCATCTTTGACATTTCGCTGCGGGAGCGTGGGCGTCGATGAAGTACTTCTGGATCCAGCTCGTCCTCATCGCCGGCTCCGTGTCGATGGCCCTGATCTTCATCCGGACGTGGAGCCAGGCGAAGAACCGGGCCTGGAAGCGCATCGCCTTCTCGCTCTTCGTCATCGTCAACGTCTACGCCGTGCTCCGGCCCACCGACGTCACCTGGCTCGCCCAGCAGCTCGGCGTCGGCCGCGGCACCGACCTGGTGCTCTACGTGATGGTCCTCGGCATGGGCTTCCTCACGCTCAACACCTTCCTGCGGTTCCGCTCGCTGGAGAAGAAGATCACCGACCTGGCGCGCACCGTCGCCATCAACGAGGGCGTCCGGCACAACGACGAGCGGCTGAACGGCGAGGTCCCGGCACCCGCCGCGGCCGCCGCCGAGTCCGCCCCCGAGCCCGCCTCCGACTCCGTGAAGGCCTGACGCCCCGTGGTGACCTTCGACTTCATGCTTCCCTACTACGGGGACGTGCAGCTGATGCAGGACGCCGTCCGCAGCGTCCTGGCACAGACCGACCGCGACTTCCGCCTCGTCGTCATCGACGACGGCCGGGAGCCCGACGTACCCGGCTGGTTCGCGGCGCTCGGCGACGACCGCGTGCACTACACGCGCAACGAGCAGAACCTCGGCATCACCAAGAACTTCCAGAAGTGCGTCCGGCTCTCCGAGGCCGACTACGTGGTCATCATGGGCTGCGACGACCTGCTGCACCCGCACTACCTGGAGACCGTCCGCGGCATCGTCGAGGGCCGGCCCGGCATCGGCATGGTCCAGCCCGGCGTCGAGGTCATCGACGGCGCGGGCCGGGTCACGGCCGGACTCGCCGACAACACCAAGAAGCGGCTGTACGCGCCCCAGGTGAAGGGCAGCCGCCTGATGGGCGGCGAGGAGCTCGCCGCCAGCGTGCTGCGCGGCAACTGGCTCTACTTCCCCTCCATCGCCTGGCGCGGCGAGGTGCTGCGCGCCGTGAACTTCCGCGACGACTACTCGGTGATCCAGGACCTCGCCCTCGTGGTGGACCTGCTGGAGGGCGGCGAGCAGATGGTCGTCGACAACTCCACCACCGTCTTCCAGTACCGCCGGCACGCCGTCAGCGAATCGTCGGTCCAGGCCTTCTCCGGCACCCGCTTCGCCGAGGCGGAGCGCTACTTCTCCGCGGTGGCCGCACGCATGGACGCCCGCGGCTGGCCCAAGGCGGCCCGCGCGGCGCGCTTCCACAGCGCCTCCCGCCTGCACGCCCTGACGATGCTCCCTGGCGCACTGCGCCGCGGGCACCGCGAGGGCGCCCGTACGCTCGCCAAGCACGCCTTCACTTCCGGGCAGGGCTGAGCCTCCTCCCGTATCCCACGAAACGGACTGAGATGACACACCTCGCTCCCGAACAGGCCGGTGAGGCGGGCACCTCCGTGCCCGCCTCCGCCGAGGCGGCAGAGAGGAAGACCAGTCCGTCCCCCTCGGGGAGACGGGCGTGGCTGTCCAACCGGTGGGTGCCGCGGCTGGCCGAGGCCGTGGTCAGCGTCGTGGCGGCCCTCATGGTCACCCTGCTGAGCACCCGGATCGGCATCAACCCCGTCGTGCGCATCGGGCAGGTCAGCGGCCTCGCCCAGCTCCAGCAGTACGCGGCCCTGCTCGGCCTCCCGCTGCTCGCGGTCCTGCTGTACACGGCGTACCGCAGCACGCCGGCCCGGCACCAGCTGGCCAAGCGGCTGGTCTGCGCGGCACTGGCGGGCCTCGCCACCGGCGTGGTGGCCGGCGGCGTGGTCGTCGCCCTGCAGGGCACCCCCTGGGGGCTCGGCGGCCAGGACGGCGACCCGGGCGCGCTCATCAACATGGCCAACTCCTTCCTGCACGGGGAGGGTGTCTCGGGCATCTACCCGCCGCTCTTCCCCGGCCTGATGGCCGTCTGGGCGAAGCTGCGCCACGACGTGCCCGGCGGCACCGGCTACGCCCTGAAGGACTTCCAGATCTTCTTCACGGCCGTCGCCGGCCCGATGACGTACCTGGCCTGGCGCATGCTGCTGCGGCCCTTCTGGGCGCTGCTGATCGCCGTGCCCTCGGCGGTGCTCTTCATCGACCCGATCCGCCCCTACAGCCACGCCAGCATGCTCGTGACGCTGCCGCTGCTCGGCTACTGCATGCGCGAGCTCCGCCGCGCCGGCCACCGTCCGCTGCGCGGCTCGCTGGTGCGCGGCGCGGCCCTCGGCGTGGTCTTCGGCCTGGTGTTCCTCTGGTACTCCGGCTGGTACGTCTGGGCCGCCCCGGGCGTGGGGCTGCTGGCGCTGGTCCTCTTCCCGTGGCGGGGCGGAGCGCAGGCCCGCAAGCGGGCCGGCGCCTTCGTCGGCGCCACCCTGCTGGCCGCCGGGATCGTCGGTGCCCCGCTGCTCTACCAGATGGCCCGGCTCGGCTCCCAGCACCCGGACCGCTACGCCTTCCTCACCGTCTACACCGACCCCGCGTACGTCCTGGGCTGGACGTCCGACCGGTCGGGGTCGGTGGAGTACCAGGACTGGCCGGTGGCCGGCGAGATGGCGGGCCAGACCGGCTTCGCGCTGCTCCTGCTGTTCGCCGTGGGCCTGGGCGTCGGCCTGGCCCTGCGCAACGCGATGGTCCTGACCGCCGCCGCCACCCTGGCGGGCGCCTGGCTGCTCCGCTTCTGGTTCGCCGGGAACATGGAGCAGAGCCAGACCGTCCAGCTCTACCCGCGCACCACCTGGATCATCATGTACTGCCTGATGATCATGGCGGTGTTCGGCATGATGGCCGTGGTCCACCGCGGATCCGGATGGGCCGAGCGCACGCTGCGGCGGCCCGGCGCCGGCGCGGAGGGCACCCGCGTCGTCCCCCGGCGGGCCGTCGCGCAGCTCGCCGCCGGCATGGTGTGCGCCATCGCGCTCTTCGCCACCATGGGCGCCTCCTGGTCGGTCAACCGGTACATGCCGCAGTCCGACACCACCTCGATGGGGATCGACGCCTACCGGGCCCACAACGTGCGGACGTCCGACGGCACCTGCCCGCGCTACGCCGCGGACGGCGAGTGCCAGAAGATCCGCAACAAGAACTGGAAGCAGGCTCCGGACAAGGGCTTCTGGTGCGGTGGCATCGACCCCGTGGACTGGCCCGTCGTCTGCGGCATCAAGGCCCCGCAGGAGGAGCTGGAGCGGGCCGAGAAGGAGAAGCAGGAAGAGGAGTCGAAGGACAAGAAGGCGCAGGAGAAGGCCAAGAAGTAGCCCTCGCCCCCCTACGGGACCCCCGCGCAGTCCGCTGCGGCCGGGGGTCCCGCTGTGTCCGCACCTTCGTTCGAGCCGGGGTCACCCCCCTGTCCCGACGGTGATCGCCGGCCAGTAGCATCCGCCCCATCAGGCATGTTTTCCGACGCGGTCGGAACAGTGGCGGGGGACAAGTTGAGAGCAGGTCGTCTGCGCGGTACGGCAATCGCCGCCGCGCTCGGCGTCGTCGCGGTGCTGGGCATCCAGGGCGTCGCGAACGGCATCGGAGCGTCCGACGGGGGAGAGGTCTCCCCGTACAGCGCCCGGGCCCGGGAGAAGGGGCCGGTCGAGGGGGAGCTGCACAAGCTCGCCCTGAAGCCGAAGGGCAGGGGAGAGGCCGTGCTCTCCCAGCAGGACACCGAGCCCTTCGGGCTCCTCGGCGTCTCCTGGAGCGACCCCGAGGCCGAGGTCAAGGGCCGGATCGAGGCCCGCACGCGGGACGCCGACACCGGCAAGTGGTCCAAGTGGGTCCAGCTGGAGCAGGCCGAGTCCGGCCTCGACGGCAAGCGGCCCGGCCTGCGCGGCGCCACCGAGCCCGTGTGGGTCGGCCCGTCCGACGGCGCCGAGGTACGCGTCATCGGCGGTGGCGGCGCCGCGCTGCCCGCCGGGATGGAGCTGACCCTCGTCGACCCCGGCGCGGGAGCCGCGAAGACCAAGAAGAAGAACGACCTGGGCCTGGCCCCGGTCGCCGCCGCCCTCCCCGCCGACGACCCCGTGCCGCCGGTGCCGACCCCGGCACCGGCCTCGACCGCGCCCCGGCCGGACGTGGTCTCCCGCGTGCAGTGGGGCGCCGACGAGTCCCTGAACAACGAGGGACCGATCTACCTGCCCGGCGGGCGGATCAAGGCCGTCTTCGTCCACCACACCGCGGCCACCACGCCGTACGAGTGCTCCGAGTCCGCGGCCATCGTCCGCAGCCTGCACGTCTACCACGTACAGGGCAACGGCTGGCGCGACCTCGGCTACAACTTCCTCGTCGACAAGTGCGGCACCGTCTTCGAGGGCCGCCAGGGCGGTGTGGACCAGCCCGTCCAGGGCGCCCACACCTACGGCTGGAACGCCGAGTCCACCAGCGTCTCCGTCCTCGGCGACTACACCAACGCCGGTGCCTCGGGCGCCGCGCTCGACGCCGTCAACAGGGTCGCGGCCTACAAGCTCGGCCAGTACGACGGCGACATCAACGGCACGACGACGCTGACCGCGGGCGACACGCAGAAGAACTACTTCGGCACCTCCTTCACCAAGGGGCAGCAGTACACCTTCAAGTCGCTCTCGGGCCACCGGGACGGCTTCAACACCCAGTGCCCGGGCAACGCCCTCTACCCCCAGCTGGACTCGGTCCGGACCTCGGGCCCCGCGGCCCAGCTGAAGATCTCCTCGGTGAACGGCGCGGCGGCCACCCCCGGCGCCACCCTTCCCAGCGGAGCCTTCCTGACGGTCGACTGGTCCACCAGCACGCCGAACGCCCGGCTGAACAAGTTCGAGCTGCTCGTCGACGGCGAATCCGTGGCCGTCACCGACGGCACGGCCCGCCGGGCGAGCGCCGCACTCACCGACGGCAGCCACCAGGTGCAGGTCCGCGCGACCACCACCAACGGCAAGGTCTCCACCGCCCTCGCGGTCACCGTCGCCGCGGACGTCAAGGGCGCCAAGTTCGTCCCGCTCGCCCCCAAGCGCCTGATGGACACCCGTACGGGCCTCGGTGTCCCGGCCGGGGCCGTCGGCGCCGGCAAGGTCGTCACCCTCCCGGTGGCCGCCGCCACCGGCGGCACGCCCACCGCAGTGGTCCTCAACGTGACCGCGACCAACCCGACCGAGGCGAGCTTCGTGTCGGTCTACCCCAGCGGCACGACCCGCCCCAGCGCCTCGAACCTGAACTTCACCCCCGGCCGCACCATCCCCAACCTGGTGGTCGTGCCCGTCCTGGACGGGAAGGTCAGCTTCTACAACAACCAGGGCAGCGTCGACCTGATCGCCGACATCACCGGCTACTTCACCTCGACCGGCGGCGGGGCCACGCAGACCAACTTCGGCCCGAAGCGGCTGATGGACACCCGCACGGGCCTCGGTGTCCCGGCCGGCGCCCTCGGCGCGGGCGGCGTCGTCACCCTGCCCGTGGCCGGCCTCGACGGCATCCCCGCCACCGGCGTGAAGGCCGTGGTCCTCAACGTGACCGCGACCAACCCGACCCAGCCCAGCTTCGTGTCGGTCTACCCCAGCGGCACGACCCGCTCCGGCGCGTCGAACCTGAACTTCACCCCCGGCCAGACCATCCCCAACCTGGTGATCGTCCCGGTCGTGGACGGGAAGATCAGCTTCTACAACAACCAGGGCACCGTGGACCTGCTCGCCGACATCACCGGCTACTTCTCGGACGCACCCGAGGGCGCCCTCCAGGCGAACTTCGGCCCGAAGCGCCTGATGGACACCCGTACGGGCCAGGGCGTGCGCCAGGGCCCCGTCACCGGGGGCGGCGTCGTCACCCTGCCCGTGGCGGGCGTCGGCGGGATCCCGGCCACCGGCGTGAAGGCCGTGGTCCTCAACGTGACCGCGACCAACCCGACCGAGGCCAGCTACGTGTCCGTCTACCCGAGCGGCACGCCCCGTACGAGCGCGTCGAACCTGAACTTCACCGCCGGGCTCACCATCCCCAACCTGGTCGTCGTCCCGGTCGTGGACGGCAAGGTCAGCTTCTACAACAACTCCGGATCCGTGGACCTGCTCGCCGACATCACCGGCTGGTTCAGCTCCTGACCGACCGCAGCACCCGCAGGTGAGGGGCCCCGCACCGGATGGTGCGGGGCCCCTCGCGTCGCCCGCGGACGACGCGGCCGCACGCACCCCGCCCCCCCACACACACACGAACGAAGCACGCACACACAGGACGGGACCGGACGATGGCGAACGACAGGGACAACGGCAGGCCGGGCATGTCCGACGAGGACTGGGCCCGCTTCCAGCAGCAGGCGGCCGCGGGCGGCGCGGCGGCTCCGCGCGAGCCCTCCGCACGGGCCCGGGAGGTCACCGCACGGCTGCGGGCCACCCAGGGGCAGGAACCGCCGGGCTGGCGCACCGGGCCGGCGTGGCAGCAGCGCCGCCGCCCGGGGCGCACGCTCAAGGCCACCCTGGCCGTCGCCGCCATCGCCGGCCTGGCCCTCATCGCGGTGCGGCCCGAGCTGCTCATCGACCGGATCACCGGCGAGGCCGAGGCCCGGCAGGAGGCGCGCAACGCCGCACCGCTCCCCGCCGAGACCGCACGCCCGCTCGCGCCCCCGCCCTCCCTGGCCCCCGACCAGCCGACGCTGTCGGAGCCCTTCCGCGGCTCCCCGGCGCTCCAGTGGGCCGACGGGGCCGCCGGCATCGAGGTGCCCGCGGCGACGCCCATGGCCGGGATGTCCGCGGAGAAGGTCGCGGACGCGCTGCAGAAGGCCAAGCAGTTCCTCGTCGCGGCCAACCTGGACCCGGCGACCCTGCGGGGGGAGCGGCCGGCCGCCGCCATCGAGCTCCTCGACCCCCGCCAGCCCGGTCTGATGAAGGACGTCGAGCGGTACCTGAGCGCGCCGACCGCCCAGGACACCCCGGTGATGCTGTTCACCCGCTTCGACCCGGCCGAGGTCAAGCCGGTCGGCGAGGTGGTCAAGGTCCGCGGCAGCATGCGCGCTGAGCCGGGGGAGCCCGGGGAGCTGCGCGTGGTCACCGACTACACCTTCGTGCACCCCGTGACCCCCACGAAGGGCGGCACCGACGTCCAGCGGACCATCGTGCGCCGGCAGGTCACCCTCTCGCTGCTGGACCCGGCGCGCTGGGAGACCACCCGCGGCCGACTGCAGCTGCACACCTACAGCTCCGAGTGGTCCAACGTGGGGTGCGAGGCGGCCGACGGCTTCCTCCACCCGCAGTTCGCCGGGGACGCGCTCCCGGGCCCGCAGCCCACCGGGCCCGCGGTGGACCCGTACGACCGGAGCAGGGAGATCAGGGGCGAAGAAGGGTGCGGGACGGTCACCCGGTCCTGACCGGAGGGGCCCCGCCGCGCGACGGGCGCGCCGCGGTTTGACCACTCAGCGTGGCGGGGTATTCTCTTCGGCCCGATTGGCCAGGTACGTGTCTCGTATGGCAGACTACTCAAGTTGCTCGGCTGAGTGCCGATGCTGCGCGCCTCCCGCCGGGAGGACCGGAAGCGAGTCCCACAGTACTCGTCGTCCTTAATCTGCCCCTCGGGGCAGCAATGGGGACGGACGTACGGGAATCTTCTGGGAAGTGTCAGCACGGTGCCCACCAGGCACTCGGTGGGTGTTTCTCCCCCGAACCGCGGTCATGGGACCGCACCCCCTTGGACGAGGGAATTTCCGTATGGGAATTTTCTGTGGAGGGAGTGCGACACGCCCGACCGCGTGGGTCGGAGAGAAGCGGCGGGATCCGTCCCGCAGCCGACCGAGGGCCAGAGCGTTTCCACACAGAGACAGGACTACGGAGTAGCCATGGCGGGACAGAAGATCCGCATCCGGCTCAAGGCCTACGACCACGAGGTCATCGACTCCTCGGCGAAGAAGATCGTCGAGACGGTGACCCGCACTGGTGCGTCGGTCGCGGGCCCGGTGCCGCTGCCCACTGAGAAGAACGTGTACTGCGTCATCAAGTCGCCGCACAAGTACAAGGACTCGCGCGAGCACTTCGAGATGCGCACGCACAAGCGCCTGATCGACATCCTCGACCCGACGCCCAAGACCGTTGACTCGCTGATGCGCCTGGACCTTCCGGCCGGCGTCGACATCGAGATCAAGCTCTGAGAGGCGTCGAGAAGATGGCAAAGCAGATCAAGGGCGTCCTGGGCGAGAAGCTCGGCATGACCCAGGTCTGGGACGAGAACAACCGTGTCGTCCCGGTGACCGTGGTCAAGGCCGGACCCTGCGTCGTTACCCAGGTCCGTACGAACGACATCGACGGCTACGAGTCGGTCCAGATCGCCTTCGGCGAGATCGACCCGCGCAAGGTGAACAAGCCCCTCAAGGGCCACTTCGCCAAGGCCGACGTGACCCCCCGCCGCCACCTGGTGGAGCTCCGCACCTCCGACGCCAGCGAGTACACGCTCGGCCAGGAGATCACTGCTGAGGTGTTCGAGTCCGGCGTCAAGGTCGACGTCACGGGCAACAGCAAGGGCAAGGGCTTCGCCGGTGTCATGAAGCGGCACAACTTCCGGGGCCTCGGCGCCGGTCACGGTGTGCAGCGCAAGCACCGCTCCCCCGGTTCGATCGGTGGCTGCGCCACCCCTGGGCGTGTCTTCAAGGGCATGCGCATGGCCGGTCGCATGGGTAACGAGCGCGTCACCACCCAGAACCTGACCATCCACGCGGTAGACGCGGAGAAGGGCCTGCTCCTCATCAAGGGCGCAGTTCCCGGTCCGAACGGCGGCCTCGTCCTGGTCCGTACCGCGGCCAAGGGGGCTTGAGGTTAATGAGCACCATTGACATCCTTTCGCCGGCAGGCGACAAGGCCGGTACCGTCGAGCTCCCCGCGGAGATCTTCGACGCGAAGACCAGCGTTCCGCTGATCCACCAGGTCGTCGTCGCGCAGCTGGCCGCTGCCCGTCAGGGCACGCACAAGACCAAGACCCGCGGCGAAGTCCGTGGTGGTGGCAAGAAGCCTTACCGCCAGAAGGGCACCGGCCGCGCCCGTCAGGGTTCGACCCGCGCTCCGCAGTTCGCCGGCGGTGGCGTCGTCCACGGCCCGCAGCCGCGTGACTACTCGCAGCGGACCCCGAAGAAGATGAAGGCCGCCGCCCTCCGCGGTGCCCTCTCGGACCGCGCGCGTCACTCCCGCATCCACGTCGTCACCGGCGTGGTCGAGGGTGCCGCCTCCACGAAGGCCGCCAAGACGCTGTTCGGCAAGATCTCGGAGCGCAAGAACCTGCTCCTGGTCGTCGAGCGTGCCGACGAGGCCGCGTGGCTGTCCGCCCGCAACCTGCCCCAGGTTCACATCCTGGAGCCGGGCCAGCTGAACACGTACGACGTGATCGTCTCTGACGACGTGGTCTTCACCCAGGCCGCGCTCGAGTCCTTCGTGTCTGGCCCCAAGGCCGATGAGACCGAAGGGAGCGACGCCTGATGTCTGAGGCGACCGTTACCAGCAAGACCTTCACCGACCCGCGCGACCTGCTGATCAAGCCGGTCGTCTCGGAGAAGAGCTACGCGCTGCTGGACGAGAACAAGTACACGTTCATCGTCGCGCCCGGCGCCAACAAGACCCAGATCAAGCAGGCCGTCGAGGCGGTCTTCTCGGTCAAGGTCACCGGGGTCAACACGATCAACCGTCAGGGTAAGCGCAAGCGCACCAAGACCGGTTTCGGCAAGCGCGCCAACACCAAGCGCGCCATCGTGACCCTTGCCGAGGGCAACCGTATCGACATCTTCGGCGGCCAGGCCTCCTAACGGAGGTCTAGTCGTCCGGAATCGGACGAGGACTGAGAAATGGGTATCCGCAAGTACAAGCCGACGACCCCGGGCCGTCGTGGCTCCAGCGTCGCCGACTTTGTCGAGATCACGCGGTCCACGCCGGAGAAGTCGCTGGTCCGCCCCCTGCACAGCAAGGGCGGCCGTAACAACACCGGTCGTGTGACCGTTCGCCACCAGGGTGGTGGCCACAAGCGCGCCTACCGCGTGATCGACTTCCGTCGTCACGACAAGGACGGCGTGCCGGCCAAGGTCGCGCACATCGAGTACGACCCCAACCGCACCGCGCGCATCGCGCTGCTGCACTACGCCGACGGCGAGAAGCGCTACATCATCGCGCCGCGCGGTCTGCAGCAGGGTGACCGGATCGAGAACGGCCCGACGGCCGACATCAAGCCGGGCAACAACCTCGCGCTCCGCAACATCCCGGTCGGTACCACGATCCACGCGATCGAGCTCCGCCCCGGTGGCGGCGCCAAGTTCGCGCGTTCCGCTGGTGCCTCCGTGCAGCTGCTCGCGAAGGAGGGCGTGATGGCCCACCTCCGCATGCCGTCCGGCGAGATCCGTCTCGTCGACGCGCGCTGCCGCGCCACGGTCGGCGAGGTCGGCAACGCCGAGCAGTCGAACATCAACTGGGGCAAGGCCGGCCGCATGCGCTGGAAGGGCGTCCGCCCGACCGTCCGCGGTGTCGCGATGAACCCGGTTGACCACCCGCACGGTGGTGGTGAGGGCAAGACCTCCGGTGGTCGTCACCCGGTCAGCCCGTGGGGTCAGAAGGAGGGTCGTACTCGCTCGCCGAAGAAGGCTTCGAGCAAGTACATCGTCCGCCGCCGCAAGACGAACAAGAAGCGCTAGGAGCGGGTTTAGATGCCGCGCAGTCTCAAGAAGGGGCCCTTCGTCGACGACCACCTCGTAAAGAAGGTGGACGCCCAGAACGAAGCCGGCACCAAGAACGTCATCAAGACCTGGTCCCGTCGCTCGATGATCATCCCCAGCATGCTGGGTCACACCATCGCGGTGCACAACGGCAAGACCCACGTCCCGGTGTTCGTCACCGAGTCGATGGTCGGCCACAAGCTCGGCGAGTTCTCGCCGACTCGCACCTTCCGCGGCCACGTCAAGGACGACCGGAAGTCGAAGCGCCGCTAAAGGCGGGGTGGTTACGACTATGACTTACACCGAAGGGACAACCATGGAAGCCAGGGCCCAGGCGCGGTACATCCGCGTCACGCCCATGAAGGCCCGCCGCGTGGTGGACCTCATCCGTGGCATGGATGCCACGGAGGCTCAGGCGGTCCTGCGTTTCGCCCCGCAGGCCGCGAGCGTGCCGGTCGGCAAGGTGCTGGACAGCGCCATTGCCAACGCCGCACACAACTACAACCACCCGGACGCCTCCACGCTGGTCATCAGCGAGGCGTACGTGGACGAGGGCCCGACCCTGAAGCGGTTCCGTCCGCGTGCCCAGGGCCGTGCCTACCGGATCCGCAAGCGGACCAGCCACATCACCGTGGTCGTCAGCAGCAAGGAAGGTTCCCGGTAATGGGCCAGAAGGTAAACCCGCACGGGTTCCGACTCGGCATCACCACGGACTTCAAGTCCCGCTGGTACGCCGACAAGCTGTACAAGGACTACGTCAAGGAAGACGTCGCCATCCGTCGGATGATGACGTCCGGCATGGAGCGCGCCGGCATCTCGAAGGTTGAGATCGAGCGCACCCGTGACCGCGTGCGTGTGGACATCCACACCGCTCGTCCCGGCATCGTCATCGGCCGCCGCGGCGCCGAGGCCGACCGCATCCGCGGTGACCTGGAGAAGCTGACCGGCAAGCAGGTCCAGCTGAACATCCTCGAGGTCAAGAACCCGGAGCTCGACGCTCAGCTGGTGGCCCAGGCCGTCGCCGAGCAGCTCTCCTCCCGCGTCTCCTTCCGCCGTGCCATGCGCAAGAGCATGCAGGGCACCATGAAGGCCGGCGCCAAGGGCATCAAGATCCAGTGTGGTGGCCGTCTCGGCGGCGCCGAGATGTCCCGGTCCGAGTTCTACCGCGAGGGTCGTGTGCCGCTGCACACGCTGCGCGCGAACGTGGACTACGGCTTCTTCGAGGCCAAGACCACCTTCGGCCGCATCGGCGTGAAGGTCTGGATCTACAAGGGCGACGTCAAGAACATCGCCGAGGTTCGCGCCGAGAACGCTGCGGCCCGTGCGGGTAACCGCCCGGCCCGTGGCGCCGGCGCTGGCGACCGTCCCGCCGGCCGTGGTGGCCGTGGTGGCGAGCGCGGCGGCCGTGGTGGCCGCAAGCCGCAGCAGGCTGCTGGTGCCGAGGCCCCCAAGGCCGACGCTCCCGCCGCCGCTCCGGCCGAGAGCACCGGAACGGAGGCCTGACCGACATGCTGATCCCTCGTAGGGTCAAGCACCGCAAGCAGCACCACCCGAAGCGCAGCGGTATGGCCAAGGGCGGTACTGAGGTCTCGTTCGGCGAGTACGGCATCCAGGCGCTCACCCCCGCCTACGTGACGAACCGCCAGATCGAGGCGGCTCGTATCGCGATGACCCGCCACATCAAGCGTGGCGGCAAGGTCTGGATCAACATCTACCCGGACCGCCCGCTCACGAAGAAGCCTGCCGAGACCCGCATGGGTTCCGGTAAGGGTTCCCCGGAGTGGTGGATCGCGAACGTGCACCCGGGCCGGGTCATGTTCGAGCTGTCCTACCCGAACGAAAAGATTGCGCGTGAGGCTCTCACTCGTGCGGCCCACAAGCTGCCGATGAAGTGCCGCATCGTCAAGCGCGAGGCAGGTGAGTCGTGATGGCGACGGGAACCAAGGCGTCCGAGCTCCGCGAGCTCGGCAACGAGGAGCTCGTTGCCAAGCTGCGCGAGGCCAAGGAGGAGCTGTTCAAGCTCCGTTTCCAGGCGGCCACCGGCCAGCTGGAGAACAACGGCCGGCTCAAGTCCGTCCGTAAGGACATCGCTCGCATCTACACCCTGATGCACGAGCGTGAGCTCGGTATCGAGACGGTGGAGAACGCCTGATGAGCGAGAACAACGTGACTGAGAAGACCGAGCGCGGCTTCCGCAAGACCCGTGAGGGTCTGGTCGTCAGCGACAAGATGGACAAGACCGTCGTCGTCGCCGTCGAGGACCGCGTCAAGCACGCGCTGTACGGCAAGGTCATCCGCCGTACCAACAAGCTCAAGGCTCACGACGAGCAGAACGCTGCCGGCGTCGGCGACCGCGTCCTCATCATGGAGACGCGTCCGCTGTCGGCGAGCAAGCGCTGGCGCATCGTCGAGATCCTCGAGAAGGCCAAGTAAGCACCTGAGGGGTTTCCCTTAGGTTCGTTCCGCCAGGCTCGGCCGGGGCCCTCCGCTCACAGAGCGGGGCCCCGGCCGGGAACCGGCAGACAAACAGGAGATAGACGTGATCCAGCAGGAGTCGCGACTGCGTGTCGCCGACAACACTGGTGCCAAGGAGATCCTTTGCATCCGTGTTCTCGGTGGCTCCGGTCGCCGCTACGCGGGCATCGGTGACGTCATCGTCGCCACCGTCAAGGACGCGATCCCCGGTGGCAACGTGAAGAAGGGTGACGTCGTCAAGGCGGTCATCGTTCGCACCGTCAAGGAGCGCCGCCGCCAGGACGGCTCGTACATCCGCTTCGACGAGAACGCCGCCGTCATTCTGAAGAACGACGGCGACCCTCGCGGCACCCGTATCTTCGGCCCCGTCGGCCGTGAGCTGCGCGAGAAGAAGTTCATGAAGATCATCTCGCTCGCGCCGGAGGTGCTGTAAGCATGAAGATCAAGAAGGGCGACCTGGTCCAGGTCATCACCGGTAAGGACAAGGGCAAGCAGGGCAAGGTCATCGTCGCCTTCCCCGCCGAGAACCGCGTCCTCGTCGAGGGTGTCAACCGGGTCAAGAAGCACACCAAGGCCGGCCAGAACCAGGCGGGCGGCATCGTGATCACCGAGGCTCCGGTGCACGTGTCCAACGTCCAGCTGGTCGTGGAGAAGGACGGCAAGAAGGTCGTCACCCGCGTCGGTTACCGCTTCGACGACGAGGGCAACAAGATCCGCGTTGCCAAGCGCACGGGTGAGGACATCTGATGGCTACCACTCCGCGTCTGAAGACGAAGTACCGCGAGGAGATCGCGGGCAAGCTGCGTGAGGAGTTCTCCTACGAGAACGTCATGCAGATCCCCGGCCTCGTCAAGATCGTCGTGAACATGGGTGTCGGCGACGCCGCCCGTGACTCGAAGCTGATCGACGGTGCCATCCGCGACCTGACGACGATCACCGGTCAGAAGCCGGCCGTCACGAAGGCCCGCAAGTCCATCGCGCAGTTCAAGCTGCGTGAGGGTCAGCCGATCGGCTGCCACGTCACCCTCCGCGGTGACCGCATGTGGGAGTTCCTGGACCGTACGCTGTCGCTCGCGCTGCCGCGTATCCGTGACTTCCGTGGTCTGTCGCCGAAGCAGTTCGACGGCCGTGGCAACTACACCTTCGGTCTCACGGAGCAGGTCATGTTCCACGAGATCGACCAGGACAAGATCGACCGTACCCGGGGTATGGACATCACCGTGGTCACCACGGCGACCAACGACGCTGAGGGCCGCGCGCTCCTTCGTCACCTCGGCTTCCCCTTCAAGGAGGCGTAAGCGAGATGGCGAAGAAGGCTCTCATCGCGAAGGCTGCCCGTAAGCCCAAGTTCGGTGTGCGTGCGTACACCCGCTGCCAGCGCTGCGGTCGCCCCCACTCCGTGTACCGCAAGTTCGGCCTCTGCCGCGTGTGCCTCCGTGAGATGGCTCACCGTGGCGAGCTGCCGGGCGTGACCAAGAGCTCCTGGTAGACCCCGCGCCCTTTGGGTGTTGAGGTATTCCAGACGCTCTCGGTAAGCATCAGGTCGGCGGACCGTCCTTCCCGCATGCCGTAGGCTTGTGGGGTTGGGCGTCCGCCGCCCTACCGACTTACTACGCCGTAGGTCCCCGTGCCGCACCCGTCCCGCCACTGAGTGGGGAGAGGGATGGCGCATACAGGAAACCCCGGCGAGAGAGGCCGAAGGCCACTTCATGACCATGACTGACCCCATCGCAGACATGCTCACGCGTCTGCGTAACGCTAACTCGGCGTACCACGACACCGTCGTGATGCCGCACAGCAAGATCAAGTCGCACATCGCGGAGATCCTCAAGCAGGAGGGTTTCATCACCGGCTGGAAGGTCGAGGACGCCGAGGTCGGCAAGAACCTCGTCCTCGAGCTGAAGTTCGGGCCGAACCGTGAGCGCTCCATCGCGGGCATCAAGCGGATCTCGAAGCCCGGTCTGCGCGTGTACGCGAAGTCCACCAACCTGCCGAAGGTCCTCGGCGGCCTGGGCGTGGCGATCATCTCCACGTCGCACGGTCTCCTGACCGGTCAGCAGGCAGGCAAGAAGGGCGTAGGTGGGGAAGTCCTCGCCTACGTCTGGTAGTCGGGAACGGAGGAAAAGCAATGTCGCGAATCGGCAAGCTCCCCATCCAGGTTCCCGCCGGTGTGGACGTCACCATCGATGGCCAGACGGTCAACGTGAAGGGCCCCAAGGGTTCCCTCGCGCACACCGTTAAGGCGCCCATCGCAGTTGTCAAGGACGAGGACGGCGTTCTGAACGTCACCCGTCCGAACGACGAGCGTCAGAACAAGGCCCTGCACGGCCTGTCCCGCACGCTGGTGGCGAACATGATCACCGGTGTGACCACGGGATACGTCAAGGCTCTCGAGATCAGCGGTGTCGGTTACCGCGTGGCCGCGAAGGGCTCCGACCTGGAGTTCCAGCTCGGCTACAGCCACCCGATCCTGGTGGAGGCGCCCGAGGGCATCTCCTTCAAGGTCGAGTCGCCGACCAAGTTCTCGGTCGAGGGCATCGACAAGCAGAAGGTCGGCGAGGTCGCCGCCAACATCCGCAAGCTGCGGAAGCCCGACCCGTACAAGGCCAAGGGTGTCAAGTACGCCGGCGAGGTCATCCGCCGCAAGGTCGGAAAGGCTGGTAAGTAGCCATGGCATACGGTGTGAAGATCGCCAAGGGCGACGCGTACAAGCGCGCTGCCAAGGCTCGCCGCCACATCCGCATCCGCAAGAACGTCTCGGGTACGGCGGAGCGTCCGCGCCTCGTCGTGACGCGTTCCAACCGCAACATCGTTGCTCAGGTCATCGACGACCTCCAGGGCCACACCCTGGCGTCCGCGTCGACCCTGGACGCTTCGATCCGCGGTGGCGAAGGCGACAAGAGCTCCCAGGCCCAGGCCGTCGGCGCGCTCGTCGCCGAGCGTGCCAAGGCCGCGGGTGTCGAGACCGTCGTGTTCGACCGCGGTGGCAACCGATACGCCGGGCGCATTGCCGCTCTGGCTGACGCCGCCCGCGAAGCCGGGCTGAAGTTCTAAGCCCCGGTTCCGGGACTCACGGACGTAACAGAGAGAGGTAATCCAATGGCTGGACCCCAGCGCCGCGGAAGCGGTGCCGGTGGCGGCGAGCGGCGGGACCGGAAGGGTCGCGACGGTGGCGCTGCCGCCGAGAAGACCGCTTACGTTGAGCGCGTTGTCGCGATCAACCGTGTCGCCAAGGTTGTCAAGGGTGGTCGTCGCTTCAGCTTCACCGCGCTCGTCGTGGTGGGTGACGGTGACGGCACCGTAGGTGTCGGTTACGGCAAGGCCAAGGAAGTTCCCGCGGCCATCGCCAAGGGCGTCGAGGAAGCCAAGAAGAACTTCTTCAAGGTTCCCCGCATCCAGGGCACCATCCCGCACCCGATCCAGGGCGAGAAGGCGGCCGGCGTTGTCCTGCTGAAGCCTGCTTCCCCCGGTACCGGTGTTATCGCCGGTGGCCCGGTGCGCGCCGTTCTGGAGTGCGCCGGCGTTCACGACATCCTGTCGAAGTCGCTCGGCTCCGACAACGCGATCAACATCGTGCACGCGACCGTGGAGGCCCTGAAGGGCCTGCAGCGTCCCGAGGAGATCGCGGCTCGCCGTGGTCTGCCGCTCGAGGACGTCGCCCCCGCGGCTCTCCTTCGTGCACGTGCCGGGGCGGGTGTCTGATGGCCCGCCTCAAGATCACGCAGACGAAGTCGTACATCGGCAGCAAGCAGAACCACCGCGACACGCTGCGTTCGCTCGGGCTCAAGCGCCTGAACGACGTCGTCGTCAAGGAGGACCGCCCCGAGTTCCGCGGAATGGTGCACACCGTCCGCCACCTCGTGACGGTTGAGGAGGTTGACTAATCATGGCTGAGAACAGCCCGCTGAAGGCTCACAACCTCCGTCCCGCCCCCGGCGCCAAGACCGCGAAGACCCGTGTCGGTCGTGGTGAGGCGTCGAAGGGTAAGACGGCTGGTCGTGGTACCAAGGGTACGAAGGCCCGCTACCAGGTTCCGCAGCGCTTCGAGGGTGGCCAGATGCCCCTCCACATGCGCCTGCCGAAGCTGAAGGGCTTCAAGAACCCGTTCCGCACCGAGTTCCAGGTTGTCAACCTGGACAAGCTCGGTGCCCTCTACCCCGAGGGTGGAGAGGTCACGGTGGCCGACCTGGTCGCCAAGGGCGCGGTTCGCAAGAACAGCCTCGTCAAGGTCCTGGGCCAGGGCGAGCTCTCCGTGGCGCTGCAGGTTTCGGTTGACGCCGTTTCCGCCTCCGCCAAGGAGAAGATTGCCGCTGCCGGCGGCACCGTCACCGAGCTCGTCTAAGACGATTTCTGTGGCTGAATAGCTCGAAACCCGACCGGGGATGCCTCACATATGGGGCATCCCCGGTTGGTCGTTCCACGGGAGGCACACTCGCCGGTAAGGTGGCGTGCACCTTTGCTTTGTCGTATACGTCGATCCCTCAGACCGTCACCTCTGACGCAGTAGCGCGGGGGTCGCAGGAGGCACCGTGCTCACCGCGTTCGCCCGGGCGTTCAAGACGCCCGACCTGCGCAAGAAGCTGCTCTTCACGCTCGGCATCATCGTGCTGTTCCGGCTCGGGTCCCACATCCCGGTACCCGGCGTGAGCTACAAGAACGTCCAGATCTGTGTGGACCAGGCGGGGAGCAGCAACGGGCTCTTCGGTCTCGTCAACATGTTCAGCGGCGGTGCGCTGCTGCAGATCACGATCTTTGCGCTCGGCATCATGCCGTACATCACGGCGAGCATCATTCTGCAGCTGCTGACCGTGGTCATCCCGAAGCTGGAGACCCTCAAGAAAGAGGGCCAGTCCGGCACGGCGAAGATCACTCAGTACACGCGCTATCTGACGGTCGCGCTCGCGATCCTCCAGGGCACCGGCCTCGTCGCCACGGCCCGTACCGGCGCCCTCTTCCAGGGCTGCCAGGTCGCCAGCCAGATCGTCCCCGACCGGTCGATCTTCACCACCGTCGTCATGGTCATCACCATGACCGCCGGTACCTGCGTCGTCATGTGGCTCGGCGAGCTCATCACCGACCGCGGCATCGGCAACGGCATGTCGATCCTGATGTTCATCTCGATCGCCGCCGGCTTCATCGGCGCCCTCTGGCAGATCAAGCTCCAGGGCAAGATCGCGGACGGCTGGGTCGAGTTCGGCGTCGTCATGCTGGTCGGCCTCGCGATGGTGGGCCTCGTGGTCTTCGTCGAGCAGGCGCAGCGACGGATCCCGGTCCAGTACGCGAAGCGCATGATCGGTCGCCGTGCCTACGGCGGTACGTCGACCTACATCCCGCTCAAGGTGAACCAGGCGGGCATCATCCCCGTCATCTTCGCCTCGTCGCTGCTCTACATCCCGGCCCTGGTCGTGCAGTTCAGCGGGTCCACCGCGGGCTGGGCCACCTGGATCCAGAAGCACTTCGTCAAGGGCGACCACCCGTACTACATCGCCGTCTACTTCCTCCTGATCGTCTTCTTCGCGTTCTTCTACGTGGCGATCTCGTTCAACCCCGAGGAAGTTGCAGACAACATGAAGAAGTATGGTGGGTTCATCCCGGGCATCCGCGCCGGCCGGCCCACCGCCGAGTACCTGAGCTACGTGCTCAACCGGATCACCTGGCCGGGGTCGCTGTACCTGGGTCTCATCGCTCTTGTGCCGACGATGGCGTTGGCAGGCTTCGGAGCGAACCAGAACTTCCCGTTCGGCGGGACGAGCATCCTGATCATCGTGGGTGTGGGTCTGGAAACCGTGAAGCAGATCGAGAGCCAGCTCCAGCAGCGTAATTACGAAGGGTTCCTCCGCTGATGCGAATCGTCCTCGTCGGACCGCCCGGTGCGGGCAAGGGAACGCAGGCCGCGTTCCTTGCCAAGAACCTGTCGATCCCGCACATCTCCACGGGTGACCTGTTCCGGGCCAACATCAGCCAGGGCACCGAGCTGGGCCTGCGCGCCAAGGCGTTCATGGACGCCGGCGACCTCGTCCCCGACGAGATCACCATCGGCATGGCGAAGGACCGGATGGAGCAGCCCGACGCCGCCGGCGGCTTCCTGCTCGACGGCTTCCCGCGCAACGTCTCCCAGGCCGAGGCCCTCGACGTGATGCTCCAGGAGTCGGGCATGAAGCTCGACGCCGTCCTCGACCTGGAGGTCGAGGAGGACGAGGTCGTCAAGCGCATCGCCGGCCGCCGGGTCTGCCGCAACGAGTCCGCGCACGTCTTCCACGTCGTGTACGCCGCCCCGAAGACCGAGGGCGTCTGCGACCAGTGCGGCGGGGAGCTGTACCAGCGCGGTGACGACTCCGAGGCGACGGTCCGCAACCGGCTGGAGGTCTACCACACGCAGACCGAGCCGATCATCGACTACTACAAGGCCCAGGGCCTGCTGGTGACCATCCCGGCCCTCGGTGAGGTCGCGGACGTCACCAAGCGCGCCATGGACGCCCTGCAGAAGTAGTCCCCAGCAGTACAGGTACGGCCGCGGTGTCCCCAGGGCATCGCGGCCGTACTGTTGAGAAGACCCGCATCAGAGGTGGAAGGCAGTTCCATGGTCCAGATCAAGACCCCCGAGCAGATCGCGAAGATGCGCGAGGCGGGGCTGGTCGTCGCGGCGATCCACGCGGCGACCCGTGAGGCGGCCGTGCCGGGCGCCACGACACGGGACCTGGACATGGTGGCCCGCAAGGTCATCGCGGACGCCGGGGCCAAGTCGAACTTCCTCGGCTACGGCGGCTTCCCCGCGACGATCTGCACCTCGGTGAACGAGGTCGTCGTCCACGGCATCCCGGACGACAAGACGGTCCTCAAGGACGGCGACATCATCTCGATCGACGCCGGCGCGATCGTGGACGGCTGGCACGGAGACGCCGCGTACACGGCCTTCGTGGGCACCGGTCACGCTCCGGAGCTGGTGGAGCTCTCCCGGGTCACCGAGGAGTCCATGTGGGCCGGTATCGCCGCGATGAAGCTCGGCAACCGCCTCGTGGACATCTCGAAGGCGATCGAGACGTACATCAAGCGCCAGCCCCGCCCCGCGACGGGTGACCACAGCCTCGGGAAGTTCGGGATCATCGAGGACTACGGCGGCCACGGCATCGGGTCCGAGATGCACATGGACCCGCACCTGCTGAACTACGTCTCGCGCAAGCGGGGCAAGGGGATCAAGCTCGTCCCGGGCCTCTGCCTGGCGATCGAGCCGATGGTCTCCCTGGGCACCGCCCAGACGGAGGTACTCGCGGACGACTGGACGGTCATCACGACGGACGGCACCTGGTCCTCGCACTGGGAGCACTCCATCGCGCTGACGGAGGACGGCCCGATCGTCCTCACCAGCCCGGACTGCGGCAAGGCGAAGCTGGCGGAGTACGGGGTCACCACCGCCCCGGACCCCCTGGGCTGACCCCGGGCCGCTCCGTGGCCGGGTCGGCGCCGCGGTCGTGCCCCCGGCGGTGCCGACGGGTGTGCGGCCGACGGACGGAGTCCGGCGCAGCCGTGCGAAGCATGTGAGGCGCGCCAGCGCCGAGCCCGCGAGCGCGGCGTGGAGAAGGAGGGGCCGGGGTGACGACGGCCCCGGACCCCCTCGGTTAATGATCTAGACTCGTGGGCAAACTTTCCGGATTCGTCTTTCTGGGTGCCCTGACGTAGACTGACTCGTCGGCTCTCGTGCACTTCCATGTCCGTATGGAGCGCGGAGCCGATCAAGGTAGCCGATTCGAAAGGCGAAGCGTGGCCAAGAAGCAAGGTGCCATCGAAATCGAGGGCACCGTGATCGAGTCCCTCCCGAACGCCATGTTCAAGGTGGAACTCCAGAACGGTCACAAGGTCCTCGCGCACATCAGCGGCAAGATGCGTATGCACTACATCCGCATCCTGCCCGATGACCGGGTCGTCGTGGAGCTCTCTCCCTACGACCTGACGCGTGGCCGGATCGTCTACCGATACAAGTAGATCTTGCTCTCACTCCTGCCTGGGCGTCCGTCCCGGTGCGGGTGGTGGCACTGACCCGGAGAACCTCACCAACATGAAGGTCAAGCCGAGCGTCAAGAAGATCTGCGACAAGTGCAAGGTGATCCGCCGTCACGGTCGGGTCATGGTCATCTGCGACAACCTGCGCCACAAGCAGCGCCAGGGCTGACGCACGCCGACCGACCTGCACTCCGCAGTTCTTCGCGCGACGTAAGAAAACGTACATACGCAGAACCCGCCCAGCCCTGTGAAGGGCCGGCGGCACCTCCGGCGGGGGCCGGGGACCCGGACGTACCACCACTCCACCCGGGGTGGTCGGCGGTCGGGAACGGTTCTGTGGAAGACCCCCGAATCACACAGGAGCCATTGAATGGCACGCGTTTCCGGTGTTGACATCCCGCGCGAAAAGCGTGTGGAGATCGCACTCACCTACGTCTTCGGTATCGGGCGCACCCGGTCCAAGGAGATCCTCGCCTCCACCGGCGTGAACCCGAACACCCGCGTTCGTGACCTGGCCGAAGAGGATCTCGTCAAGATCCGCGAGTACGTGGACGCCAACCTCCGTACCGAGGGTGACCTCCGCCGCGAGATCCAGGGCGACATCCGCCGCAAGATCGAGATCCAGTGCTACCAGGGCATCCGTCACCGTCGTGGCCTGCCGGTGCACGGTCAGCGCACCAGCACGAACGCGCGTACCCGCAAGGGCCCGCGTCGCGCGATCGCCGGTAAGAAGAAGCCGGGCAAGAAGTAGTCCTGTTCAGCGGTCTTGCGCTGTAGGACCGACCACCTCCCGTAGGAGTAAGAGATGCCCCCCAAGGGTCGTCAGGGCGCTGCCAAGAAGGTGCGCCGCAAGGAAAAGAAGAACGTCGCTCACGGGCACGCCCACATCAAGAGCACGTTCAACAACACGATCGTCTCGATCACCGACCCCTCGGGCAACGTGATCTCCTGGGCCTCCGCCGGCCACGTCGGCTTCAAGGGCTCGCGCAAGTCCACCCCCTTCGCCGCGCAGATGGCCGCCGAGTCGGCCGCCCGCCGCGCGCAGGAGCACGGCATGCGCAAGGTCGACGTCTTCGTCAAGGGTCCCGGCTCCGGCCGTGAGACCGCGATCCGCTCCCTCCAGGCCACCGGCCTCGAGGTCGGCTCGATCCAGGACGTCACCCCCACCCCGCACAACGGCTGCCGTCCGCCGAAGCGCCGCCGCGTCTGACGCAGCGACGCCCGTGCGTCCTTGAGTGTCCGGGCGGTACGGCCCCTCCGGGGGGCGTGCCGCCCGTACCCTTGCAGTACCCAGCAGTACATGTCGGGCGTCAAATAGTGGGCGTCCACGACTGAAGGAACACAGACATGCTTATCGCTCAGCGTCCTTCGCTGACCGAAGAGGTCGTCGACGAGTACCGCTCGCGGTTCGTGATCGAGCCGCTGGAGCCGGGCTTCGGTTACACCCTCGGCAACTCCCTGCGCCGTACCCTCCTGTCCTCCATCCCGGGTGCCGCTGTCACCAGCATCCGCGTGGACGGCGTCCTGCACGAGTTCACCACCGTGCCGGGCGTCAAGGAAGACGTCACGGACATCATCCTCAACATCAAGCAGCTGGTCGTCTCCTCGGAGCACGACGAGCCGGTCGTGATGTACCTGCGCAAGCAGGGTCCCGGCCTGGTCACCGCTGCCGACATCGCGCCCCCGGCCGGTGTCGAGGTGCACAACCCGGACCTGGTCCTCGCCACGCTCAACGGCAAGGGCAAGCTGGAGATGGAGCTGACCGTCGAGCGCGGTCGCGGCTACGTCTCCGCCGTCCAGAACAAGCAGCTGGGCCAGGAGATCGGCCGCATCCCGGTCGACTCCATCTACAGCCCGGTCCTCAAGGTCACCTACAAGGTCGAGGCGACCCGAGTCGAGCAGCGCACCGACTTCGACAAGCTGATCGTCGACGTCGAGACCAAGCAGGCCATGCGCCCGCGCGACGCCATGGCGTCCGCCGGCAAGACCCTGGTCGAGCTGTTCGGTCTGGCGCGCGAGCTCAACATCGACGCCGAGGGCATCGACATGGGCCCGTCCCCCACGGACGCCGCCCTGGCCGCCGACCTGGCGCTGCCGATCGAGGAGCTGGAGCTCACCGTTCGGTCGTACAACTGCCTCAAGCGCGAGGGCATCCACTCCGTGGGTGAGCTCGTCGCCCGCTCCGAGGCCGACCTGCTCGACATCCGCAACTTCGGTGCGAAGTCGATCGACGAGGTCAAGGCGAAGCTGGCCGGCATGGGCCTGGCCCTCAAGGACAGCCCGCCCGGGTTCGACCCGACCGCCGCCGCCGACGCCTTCGGCGCCGACGACGACGCGGACGCCGGTTTCGTCGAGACCGAGCAGTACTGAGAAAGCTTGCGGGGGGCTCGCGCCCCCCGCACCCACCCTCTCGCGACCGCTTGAGGGAACTGACACCGGTACCTGACACGGCCGGTGCAGATATGAAGGAGTAACAATGCCGCGTCCCGCTAAGGGTGCCCGCCTGGGCGGCTCCGCCGCGCACGAGAAGCACCTGCTCGCGAACCTCGCGAAGGCGCTCTTCGAGCACGGCCGCATCACCACCACCGAGGCCAAGGCCCGCCGCCTGCGTCCCTACGCCGAGCGTCTGGTCACCAAGGCCAAGAAGGGCGACATCCACAACCGTCGCCTGGTGCTGCAGACGATCACGGACAAGAGCATCGTCCACACGCTCTTCACCGAGATCGCCCCGCGCTACGAGAACCGCCCCGGTGGTTACACGCGCATCACCAAGATCGGCAACCGTCGTGGCGACAACGCCCCGATGGCCGTGATCGAGCTGGTCGAGGCCCTCACGGTCGCCCAGCAGGCCACCGGCGAGGCCGAGGCCGCCACGAAGCGCGCGGTCAAGGAGGCGGAGGCCAAGGCCGAGGCCACCGAGACCGAGGCCGCGGAGGAGACCAAGGAGGCCTGATCCCGACACGGGATCGAGCTTGCTTGATCGGCTCTGAACGGGCCCGCCCCTGCACGGGGCGGGCCCGTTCTGCATGTGCGTCCTTCTGAGAGGATCGGTCACGTGAGTGACGAGGTGGAGCCCGGGCACGTCCGGGTACGGCTGGACCTGAGCTACGACGGCAAGGACTTCTCCGGCTGGGCGAAGCAGCGCACGCTGCGGACCGTCCAGGGCGAGCTGGAGAGCGCCCTGCAGACCGTGATGCGGCTGAAGGAGCCCGTCGAGCTGACCGTGGCGGGCCGCACGGACGCGGGTGTGCACGCCCGCGGGCAGGTCGCGCAGTTCGACCTGGCCGAGGAGGTGTGGGCCGAGCACCACGACAAGCTGCTGCGCCGCCTCGCGGGGCGGCTGCCGCACGACGTACGGGTGTGGAAGGTCGCCGAGGCCCCCGAGGGCTTCAACGCCCGCTTCTCGGCGATCTGGCGCCGCTACGCCTACCGCGTGGGCGACCACCAGGGCGGGGTGGACCCGCTGCGCCGCGGGCATGTGCTGTGGCACCAGTGGCCGCTGGACGTGGACGCGATGAACGAGGCCTCCGCCGCGCTGCTGGGGGAGCACGACTTCGCCGCGTACTGCAAGAAGCGCGAGGGGGCCACGACGATCCGTACGCTCCAGCAGCTCGGCTGGGAGCGTGCCGAGGACGGGATCGTCACCGGGACCGTCCGCGCCGACGCCTTCTGCCACAACATGGTCCGCTCCCTGGTGGGCGCCCTGCTGCACGTCGGCGACGGCCACCGGCCCGTCGACTGGCCCGGCAAGGTGCTGGCGGCCGCCGTACGGGACTCCTCGGTGCACGTGGTCAAGCCGCACGGGCTGACCCTGGAGGAGGTCGGCTACCCGGCGGACGAGCTGCTGGCCGCCCGCAGCAAGGAGGCGCGCAACATGCGGACCCTCCCGGCGGCCGGCTGCTGCTGAGCCGCAGCGAAATCGTTTGGGCGGAACGCGCGCCGACCTGGACAATGCCCGGCATGGGACATCTCGAAGCCAGCCACCTGGAGTACTACCTTCCCGACGGGCGGGTCCTGCTCCCCGACGTCTCCTTCCGCGTGGGGGAGGGGGCGGTGGTCGCCCTGGTGGGGGCGAACGGGGCCGGCAAGACCACCCTGCTGAAGCTGATCTCCGGCGAGCTGCAGCCGCACGGCGGCGGGGTGTCCATCAGCGGCGGCCTCGGCGTGATGTCCCAGTTCGTGGGCTCCGTGCGCGACGAGACGACCGTACGGGACCTGCTGGTCTCGGTGTCCCAGCCGCGGATCCGGGAGGCCGCGAAGGCCGTCGACCGCGCCGAGCACCTGATCATGACGGTGGACGACGAGGCCGCGCAGATGGCGTACGCGCAGGCCCTCAGCGACTGGGCCGACGTGCAGGGCTACGAGGCGGAGACCCTGTGGGACGTCTGCACGATGGCCGCGCTGGCCATCCCGTACGACTCCGCGCAGTTCCGCGAAGTGCGCACGCTCTCGGGCGGTGAGCAGAAGCGGCTGGTGCTGGAGGCGCTGCTGCGCGGCCCCGACGAGGTGCTGCTGCTCGACGAGCCGGACAACTACCTCGACGTCCCCGGCAAGCGGTGGCTGGAGGAGCAGCTGAGGGCGACCCGCAAGACGGTCCTCTTCGTCTCCCACGACCGGGAGCTGCTGACCCAGGCCGCCGAGAAGATCATCAGCCTGGAGGCGAGCCCGATGGGCTCCGACGTCTGGGTGCACGGCGCCGGCTTCGGCACCTACCACGAGGCCCGCAAGGAGCGCTTCGCCCGCTTCGAGGAGCTCAGGCGGCGCTGGGACGAGGAGCACGCCCGGCTGAAGGCCCTCGTGCTGCGGCTGCGCAACCAGGCCGCGATCAGCCCCGACATGGCCTCGCGGTACCACGCGATGCAGACCCGCTTCAAGAAGTTCGAGGAGGCCGGGCCGCCGCCGGAGCCGCCGCGCGAGCAGGACATCAAGATGCGGCTCAAGGGCGGCCGGACCGGCGTGCGCGCGCTGACCGTGGAGAACCTGGAGCTCACCGGGCTGATGAAGCCCTTCTCCCTGGAGGTCTTCTACGGGGAGCGGGTCGCGGTGCTCGGCTCGAACGGCTCCGGCAAGTCGCACTTCCTGCGGCTGCTGGCGGGCGAGGACGTCAAGCACACCGGCGTCTGGAAGCTGGGGGCACGGGTGGTTCCCGGCCACTTCGCACAGACCCACGCCCACCCCGAGCTGTTCGGCCGCACCCTCGTCGACATCCTGTGGACGGAGGCGGCCAAGCCCCTGGGACAGGCCATGGGGGCGCTGCGCCGCTACGAGCTGGAGCGCCAGGCCGAGCAGCCCTTCGAGAAGCTCTCCGGCGGCCAGCAGGCGCGTTTCCAGATCCTGCTGCTGGAGCTGGCGGGCACCACGGCGCTGCTCCTGGACGAGCCGACGGACAACCTGGACCTGGAGTCGGCGGAAGCCCTCCAGGACGGTCTGGAGTCCTACGACGGGACCGTGCTCTGCGTCACGCACGACCGGTGGTTCGCGCGCACATTCGACCGTTTTCTGGTCTTCGGTTCGGACGGTGTGGTGCGGGAGACTCAGGAGCCCGTCTGGGACGAACGCAGGGTCGAGCGCAAGCGCTAGGAACGGGGGAGGGGCACCGTGGGCCTGAGGCCTGGTAGACGGCTCGTGAAGTGGCGGGAGCGGGTCGCGGGGGCGGGGGGACGGCCGGCCGGGCTGCTGCTCGCGCCGGCGCCCCGGACCTGGCAGGTCCTCTCCCTCGCCGTGCTCCTCGGGATCTGCGTCTCGGCGAGCCTGCGGGAGAACTGGGGCTCGGACAACGCCTTCGTGGTCAAGGCGGCCGACACGCTCCTGGCCGGCGGGTCCCCGTACGAGGACAAGCGCTTCCTCTACCTGCCCAGCGCGGTGCTGATGGCGGTGCCGGAGGCGCTGGTGCCGCGCGGGGTGCTGCGGTGGATCCTGCCGGTCGGGATGGCGGCACTGCTCGCCGGGGGCTGGGCGGCCGCCCTGCGGCTGTTCGCGGTGCCGCTGCGCTCCCGCTTCGCCGTCGGCGGGCTCGCGGTCCTCGCGCTGGCGTACAAGCCCTTCGAGAACCTCGTGCTCATCGGCAACTGGACGGCGATCTCGGCGGCGGCGCTGCCCGCCGCGCTGCTGCTCGCGCACCGCGGGTCCTGGGGCAGGGCCGGGCTGGTGGTCGGGCTGGCCATCGCCTGCAAGCCCATGCTGGTGCCGATCGGGCTGCTCTTCCTGCTGGCCCGGCGGTGGCGGGCGCTGGCGGCGGCCGTCCTGGTGCCGCTGGGGCTCTCGCTGGCCGGGGCGCTGCTGATGCCGAGCCCCTCGCTGTTCTTCACCAAGACCCTGCCGTTCCTGCTCCAGGGGCAGGACGCGTACGCGCTGCCCTGGGACGCCTCGCCCATCGCGGTGCTGCCCCGGCTGGGGGTGCCCCAGGCCCTGGCGGTGCTGGTGGCCTTCGCCGGGGCCGGGGCCGGGCTGTGGGCGGCCCTGGTGCGCTGGCGGCGGCCGGATCCGGAGGGTGACGACGGGGCGCTGCGGCTCGCGGAGACCGCCTGCATGGTGATGCTCGCCGCATTCCTGGTGTCCCGGCCGTCCTTCGACCACTACCTGCTCGTGGTGCTTCCGCTGCTGCTGGCCTCGGCCCCGCGACCGGGCTCGATGCCCCGCTCGCCCTGGTTCTGGCTGGCCCTGACCCCGCAGATGGCGCTCCTTCCGTGGCCCTCGGAGCTGGCCCACAAGAGGCGCGCCTTCAAGGACTGCGCCACCCTCTGCGGACTGGCGATCCTGCTGACGCGTCGTGCACTGCGCTCCGGTCGGGTTATTCTGGAGCCCGTAACAACTGCGGGGTCCCCACCCAGGACCGAACCGGAGTGCGCCGCGACGCCAGCAGCATCGGCATCGCGGACCGCGTTTTGACCCGTACGGGTCTGCTTGGGTATCCTGCTGGTTTGTTATGCGTATTGGCTTTCTCATTCTCACGTGAAAGGGCCTTACGCCGGTCCACCGGACCGATGACCAGCAGTGGCCGTTCACACGGGTTGCGTCCCCGAAGTGAACGAGGGCTGTCGTGATCGTCCGTGGTGACCCTGTCAGGACCTTCCCGCCGGGCTTGCGCCCGTGGGATACCACCACTGAAGAAGCGAAGGCATACGCGTGCGTACGTTCAGCCCCAAGCCCGGCGACATCTCGCGCCAGTGGCTCGTCATCGACGCCCAGGACGTCGTCCTCGGCCGTCTGGCGACCCAGGCCGCTGCCCTCCTGAAGGGCAAGCACAAGCCGACCTATGCCCCTCACATGGACATGGGCGACTTCGTCGTCATCATCAACGCCGACAAGGTGCACCTGTCCGGCAACAAGGCCTCCCAGAAGATGGCCTACCGCCACTCCGGCTTCCCGGGTGGTCTGCGCGCCGTGCGTTACGACGACCTGCTGGCGAACAACCCGGAGAAGGCCGTCGAGAAGGCCATCAAGGGCATGCTCCCCAAGAACACCCTGGGCCGTCAGATGCTCTCGAAGCTGAAGGTCTACTCGGGCGACCAGCACCCCCACGCTGCCCAGCAGCCGGTGCCGTTCGAGATCACCCAGGTCGCGCAGTAGTTCCGGCCACCCCCTAAGACGTAGAAAATTCTGAGGAGCATCGTGGCCGAGACCACCGCCGAGACGACCGTCGAAGAGTTCGAGGGCAACGTCGAGGAGTACACCAGCGAGTCTGAGGTCGTCGTCGAGGGCGACTACACCTCCGAGTCCCTTGCCGGTCGCTTCGGCGACCCCCAGCCGGCCGCCGGCCTGGGCCGTCGCAAGAACGCCATCGCCCGCGTCCGGATCATCCCGGGCACCGGCAAGTGGAAGATCAACGGTCGCACCCTTGAGGACTACTTCCCCAACAAGGTGCACCAGCAGGAAGTCAACGAGCCCTTCAAGCTCCTCGAGCTTGACGGCCGCTACGACGTCATCGCCCGCATCTCGGGTGGCGGCGTCTCCGGTCAGGCCGGCGCCCTGCGCCTCGGCGTGGCCCGCGCGCTGAACGAGGCGGACGTGGACAACAACCGCCCGGCGCTGAAGAAGGCCGGCTTCCTCTCCCGCGACGACCGTGCGGTCGAGCGCAAGAAGGCCGGTCTCAAGAAGGCCCGTAAGGCTCCGCAGTACAGCAAGCGTTAATCTGCGCCTGCTGTTCTGCAACGAAACCGCCCCGGCAGCACTCTCTGTGCTGCCGGGGCGGTTCGTTTACCGCCACAAGCGGCAAATACCTGTCACAAGCGGTCATACGCGAAGCGCAAACTCGGGAGGACAACAGTGGGACGACTCTTCGGGACGGACGGTGTACGCGGCGTCGCCAACGCGGATCTGACGGCGGAGCTCGCGCTCGGCCTCTCCGTGGCGGCTGCCCACGTACTGGCCGAGGCGGGCACCTTCGAGGGCCACCGGCCGACCGCCGTGGTCGGGCGGGACCCCCGTGCCTCCGGCGAATTCCTGGAGGCCGCCGTCGTGGCCGGCCTCGCGAGCGCGGGCGTGGACGTCCTGCGCGTCGGTGTGCTGCCCACCCCGGCGGTGGCGTATCTCACCGGTGCGCTGGGTGCCGACCTCGGCGTGATGCTCTCCGCCAGCCACAACGCCATGCCGGACAACGGCATCAAGTTCTTCGCCCGCGGCGGCCACAAGCTCGCCGACGAGCTGGAGGACCGCATCGAGTCCGTCTATGAGGAGCACCGCACCGGAGCCCCCTGGGACCGGCCCACCGGCTCCGGCGTCGGCCGCGTCTCCGACTACACCGAGGGCTTCGACAAGTACGTCGCCCACCTGATCGGCGTCCTCCCCAACCGTCTCGACGGCCTGAAGGTCGTCCTCGACGAGGCCCACGGTGCCGCCGCCTTCGTCTCGCCCGAGGCCTTCGCCCGCGCCGGCGCCGAGATCGTCACCATCGGCGCCGAGCCGGACGGCCTGAACATCAACGACGGCTGCGGCTCCACCCACCTCGGCCTGCTCAAGGCCGCCGTGGTCGAGCACGGCGCCGACTTCGGCATCGCGCACGACGGCGACGCGGACCGTTGCCTGGCCGTGGACCACACCGGCGCCGAGGTCGACGGCGACCAGATCCTCGCCGTGCTGGCGCTGGCCATGCGCGAGGCGGGGCAGCTGCGCGAGAACACCGTCGTCGGCACGGTCATGTCGAACCTGGGCTTCAAGCTCGCCATGGAGACCGAGGGCATCCAGGTCGTGCAGACCGGCGTCGGCGACCGCTACGTGCTGGAGGCGATGAAGGAGCACGGCTACGCCCTCGGCGGCGAGCAGTCCGGCCACGTGATCATCCTCGACCACGCGACCACCGGCGACGGCACCCTGACCGGCCTGCTGCTCGCGGCCCGGGTCGCCGCCACCGGCAGGTCCCTGGCCGAGCTGGCGGGCGTCATGGAGCGGCTGCCGCAGGTGCTGATCAACGTTCCCGACGTGGACAAGTCCCGCGTCGCCACCTCCGCCGAGCTGGCCGTGGCCGTCGCCGACGCCGAGCGCGAGCTGGGCGCCACCGGCCGGGTCCTGCTCCGTCCGTCCGGCACCGAGCCGCTGGTCCGGGTGATGGTCGAGGCCGCGGACATCGAGCAGGCCCGCGCGGTCGCCGGCCGCCTGGCCGACGCCGTGAAGTCCGCCCTCGGCTAGGCCGTCTTTCCGGTCGTGCCGGGCCCGCGGGCCCGGCACAACCCGGGTCCCCCGTCCCGGGGACCCCGTACCGCGCCCCGCTCAGATCCGGGACGCGGGCGGCGCCAGCCGCTTCCAGCGGCCCCGCTGGGTGGACCACAGCAGCTTCCAGCCGTAGAGCGTCAGCGTTCCGGCGACCATGATCCCGCCCAGGTTCAGCAGGAGCTGCTCCATCGAGCCCCACATCTGGGCGAAGTCCCCGTAGCTGAGGGCCACCGCGGCGTTCGCGCCCGCGGGGACGGTCGTCACCGAGATCGCGACGCCCACCAGCGCCCCGGACTTCGCCGAGGTCAGCGACAGCATCCCGACCACCCCCGCGAGCACGGCCACCACCAGCGAGAACGGGTCCGGGTTCCAGATGAAGGCCGTGTTCGGCCGCGGGTCCTCCAGCATGCTCGCCTCGAACAGGCCGAAGGCGTCCATCACCAGGCTGAACACGGTGGTGGCCGCGATCGCCGCGCCGAAACCGATCAGCAGGGCCGTCAGCGAACGCCAGGCCAGTCGCGGCCTGCGCTGCACCATACCGGTGCACACCCCCGCCAGCGGCCCGAACTCCGGGCCGACGGCCATGGCGCCCACGATCAGGATCGCGTTGTCGAGCACCACACCGCAGGCAGCGATCATCGTCGCGACGATCATGAACGCGGCGTAGGTGATGGTGAGGGTGGACTCCTCGTGGGTGGCCTCGGCCAGCTGCTCCCAGATCACCGCGTCCGCGGGCTCGCCGGGTGCCTCCTCCTCGGCCGCATCGGCGCGCGCCGACAGGGAGAGGTCGATGTTCTCCACCGCGACGGAGCCGTCCCGGTCGATGCGCAGCTCCCGGAGCCCGTGCAGCAGCTGGTCCCCGGCCTCGCGGGCGACGTCGCACATCACCAGGTCGCCCCGCGGGTCCAGAGCGGCGCCGGGGAGCACCGCCAGGTGGGTCGTGCCCACGGTCGACGTGATGAGCCCGACCACGGCCTCCGTCCGCTCCGCCGGGACGATCAGCCTCAGATGCATCATGTGCGCACCCTACGCACGACGGGGTCAGAGCTTGCGCAGGCTCAGTTTCTGCACCTTGTGGTCCGGGCCCTTGCGGACGACGAGGGTGGCCCGGCCGCGGGTGGGCGCCACGTTCTCCAGGAGGTTGGGCCGGTTGATCGTCCGCCACATGGTCTGCGCGTACTCCATCGCCTCCTCCTCGGAGACCTGCGTGTACTTGCGGAAGTAGGAGAACGGGTTCTGGAAGGCGGTCGCGCGCAGCTTGCGGAAGCGGTTGAGGTACCAGCGCTCGATGTCCTCGGGGCGGGCGTCCACGTACACGCTGAAGTCGAAGTAGTCGGCCAGCGCCACCCGCGTGCGGCCGTCCGTGCCGGGCAGGGCCGGCTGGAGGACGTTGAGGCCCTCGACGATGAGGATGTCCGGGCGGCGTACGACGAGCTCCTCGCCCGGCACGATGTCGTAGATCAGGTGCGAGTAGACGGGTGCCCGCACCTCGTCCTTGCCGGCCTTGATGTCGGCGACGAAGCGGGTCAGCGCGCGGCGGTCGTAGGACTCCGGGAAGCCCTTGCGGGAGGTGAGTCCGCGGCGCTGGAGCTCCTTCATCGGATACAGGAAACCGTCGGTGGTGACCAGCTCCACCCGCGGGTGCTCGGGCCAGCGGGCGAGGAGGGCCTGCAGCAGACGCGCCACCGTCGACTTGCCGACGGCGACCGATCCGGCGACCCCTATGACGAAGGGCGTGCCGGACTGGGCGCCGTGGCCGTTGCCCGCGTCGCCGAGGAAGGTGTTGAGGGTCCCGCGGAGGTTGCTGGTGGCGCCCACGTAGAGGTTCAGCAGGCGGGAGAGCGGCAGGTAGACGTCGCGGACCTCGTCGAGGTCGATGACGTCGCCGAGGCCCCGCAGCCGCTCCACCTCGTCGGCGGTCAGCGGCAGGGGGGTCCGCTCGCGCAGGGCGCTCCACTCGGCGCGGGAGAGGTCGACGTACGGCGAGGCCTCGGGGCCCCGGCGGTGCGTGGTGCGCGAGGGGTGCCCCTCCCGGCCGGTGTGCTCCGTTGCACCCTCGGGCGTGCTGCTTCGTGGCGGCGAAGTGATCACACCGCCATTGTCGGGGCTCGGGGCCGGTTGTGGGTGGTGGGGTCGGTCACGTGACCAACGGCGCGCAGGCCGCGACGGTCTCGATCCGGGGTGCCGCCGGTCTCGCCTGCATCACGATCCGCGTTCCGGGTCGCGAACGGCGGAACGCCCGGCCCGGGCGGCCGTACAGTGCGGAACATCGCAGTCCGGATCATCGTCCGCCCTCGGGGCCGGGGCGCGTTCCCGGCTGCCCGAACGACACTCTTCCCGGGGGAGCCCTCACGTGCGCACCGCACTCGTCCGTCGTGCCGTCCTGACCGCGTCCGCGCTGTCCTTCAGCCTGCTGGCCACCGCCTGCGGCCCGTCCGGCGACGCCGACGGCGCGGCCGGGAGCAAGCCGTCGGCCGCCGCCCCCTCGCCCTCTCCCACCCCCGAGGCCAAGGCCCTCGGCGCCGCCGAGCTGGAGAAGCTGACCCTCGCCGACGGCGACGTCCCGGGCGTCAAGACCGAGAAGGCCGGCGCCGACGACGTCGCCAGGACCGCCGAGGTCACCACCGACAAGGCGGCGTGCCAGCCGATCGCGCAGGCCGGCGGCCTGGCCCCGGTGGGCAAGGCCGTCACCACCACCGAGCGCATCGCCGCCACCGTGCCGGCCGACGAGGCCGGGCTCAAGAGCATGTCCGTGACCTCGGTGCAGCTCGCCTCGTACGACGGCAAGGGTGCCGAGGAGGCCCTCGCCTCGCTGAAGGCCGCCGGCGAGGCCTGCGCCGGCGGGTTCGTGACCACCGTGAAGGGCGAGAAGACCCGGATCAAGGCGGTCGCGCCGGCCCCCGTGACGGCCGGCGACGACGCCGCGGGCTGGGCCATCACCGGAGAGGACGAGGGCGAGGACCTGCACAGCCGGATGGTCGCCTTCCGCAAGGGCAACAACCTCGTCGTCATCCACACCTTCCGGTTCGATACCAAGCCCGACGTGCCGCAGGCCTTCATCGACGCGCAGCTGAAGAAGCTCGGCTGACCCGGAAGCTGTCCGTCCGGCCGTTCCGCTTCCTCTGTTGCGTTCCCCCCGGTCCGGCCGTGACGGTCTCGTGCTGATCACGATGTTGCGGCTGTGCCGGGAATTCGCGAGCCGCTGATCGTTTGCCTCTGTAGATTGCGCATACAGCAGTCCGAGCCGCTCCCCGCGTCCGCGGGGGCCGCTCCTGCATGCCGTTTTCTTCGCTGTTCCTGGGGGAGTCCTTCCGTGCGTACCGCATTCGTCCGTCGTTCCGTCATGACCGCTTCCGCGGTGTCCCTGGCCGTGCTGGCCACCGCCTGCGGCTCGTCGGACAAGGCCGACACCAAGGCCGACGCCAAGCCGTCCGCCCCCGCCTCGGCCCCCGCCGCGGCGAAGGGCAAGACGGACGCCGAGCTGGCTCCCCTCCTGCTCACCCAGGCGGAAGCCCCCAAGGACACCCTGGTGAAGGCGCCCTCCGCGGCCCAGGTCGCGGGCCTCGCGGGCACCTCGGACAAGGCCGAGTGCAAGCCGATCGTCCAGGCGGCCTCCATGGCGCCGCAGGGCACCTCCACCGGTGTGGCCCGCACCAACGTCGCCGGCACCTCCGGCAAGCCCGCCGACCCGAACGCCTCGGAAGCGGACAAGGTCAAGGCCGGCCTGGAGATGCTCACCGGTGTCACCGGCACCGCCGTGACCCTGACGTCCTACGACGGCAAGGGCGCCGAGGAGGCGTTCGCCGCCTTCAAGACGGCCGGCACCGCCTGCGCCGGCGGGTACACGATGACCCAGGACGGCGAGGCCGTGAAGATCAACAAGGTGACGCCGGGCGAGGCCGTCACCGCCGGCGACGAGGCCGTCTCCCTCATCGCCGACTTCAGCGACGCCGAGGCCTCCATGGCCGCGCAGATCATCGTGGTGCGCAAGGGCAACACCCTGGCCACGTTCTCCGTGCAGAACCTCGGCGGCAAGCCCGCGCTCCCGAAGGACATCATCGACGCCCAGGCGAAGAAGCTCGGCTGAGGCTCCGGCCGACGCACCGTCAACCCCGCCCCGGCCGCCGTGCCGGGGCGGGGTTTTCGTCTTGTTCGGCTACGGGGCAGACGGCCGGGCGAGGCGTACGCTGCGCCCTATGTGCGGAATTGTGGGTTACGTGGGAGCGCAGTCTGCGCTCGATGTGGTCATCGCCGGACTGAAGCGGCTGGAGTACCGCGGCTACGACTCGGCGGGAGTCGCCGTGCTCGCCGACGGGAGCCTGGCCACCGCCAAGAAGGCCGGAAAACTCGTCAATCTGGAGAAGGAGCTGGTCGGGCATCCGCTGCCGGCCGGTTCCACGGGGCTCGGGCACACCCGGTGGGCGACCCACGGCGGGCCCACCGACGTCAACGCCCACCCCCACCTCGACAATTCGGGGCGCGTGGCCGTCGTCCACAACGGCATCATCGAGAACTTCGCAGCCCTGCGCGCCGAGCTCGCCGAGCGCGGGCACCGGCTGGACTCCGAGACGGACACCGAGGTCGTGGCGCACCTGCTCGCCGAACAGTTCTCGGCGACCGGCGACCTCGCCGAGGCCATGCGGCAGGTGTGCCGGCGCCTCCAGGGCGCCTTCACGCTCGTCGCGGTGCACGCCGACGACCCCGACGTCGTGGTCGGCGCCCGCCGCAACTCGCCCCTCGTGGTGGGCGTCGGCGAGGGCGAGAACTTCCTCGCCTCCGACGTGGCCGCGTTCATCGCCCACACCCGCTCCGCCATCGAGCTGGGCCAGGACCAGGTCGTCGAACTGCGCCGCGAGGGCGTCACCGTCACCGACTTCCACGGGGCGGCCGCCGACGTGCGCGCCTACAACGTGGACTGGGACGCCTCGGCCGCCGAGAAGGGCGGCTACGACTACTTCATGCTCAAGGAGATCGCCGAGCAGCCGAAGGCCGTCGCCGACACCCTCCTGGGCCGCGTCGACGGCAGCGGCTCGCTCAGCCTGGACGAGGTGCGCATCCCCGTCTCCGTGCTCCGCGAGGTCGACAAGGTCGTCATCGTGGCCTGCGGCACCGCCTACCACGCGGGCATGATCGCGAAGCTGGCCATCGAGCACTGGACCCGCATCCCCTGCGAGACGGAACTGGCCAGCGAGTTCCGCTACCGCGACCCGATCCTCGACCAGCGGACGCTCGTCGTCGCGATCTCCCAGTCCGGCGAGACCATGGACACCCTGATGGCGCTGCGCCACGCCCGCGAGCAGGGCGCCAGGGTGCTGGCCATCTGCAACACCAACGGCTCGACCATCCCCCGCGAATCGGACGCCGTGCTCTACACGCACGCCGGTCCCGAGGTCGCCGTCGCCTCTACCAAGGCCTTCCTGACGCAGCTGGTGGCCTGCTACCTCGTCGCCCTCTACCTCGGACAGGTGCGCGGCACGAAGTGGGGGGACGAGATCCGGGCCGTGGTCCGCGAACTGTCCGACATCGCGGCGGCCGTCGACACCGTCCTGGAGACGATGGAGCCCGTACGGGCGCTGGCGCGGTCCCTCGCCGACAAGGACACCGTGCTCTTCCTCGGCCGGCACGTCGGCTACCCGGTGGCCCTGGAGGGCGCGCTGAAGCTGAAGGAGCTGGCGTACATGCACGCCGAGGGCTTCGCCGCGGGGGAGCTCAAGCACGGGCCCATCGCCCTCATCGAGAAGGACCTGCCGGTGGTCGTCGTGGTGCCGTCGCCGCGCGGCCGCTCCGTGCTCCACGACAAGATCGTGTCGAACATCCAGGAGATCCGGGCCCGCGGCGCGCGGACCATCGTGATCGCGGAGCAGGGCGACGAGGCGGTCGTCCCGTACGCCGACCACCTGATCCGGATCCCGGCGACGCCCACGCTGCTGCAGCCGCTCGTCGCGACGGTCCCCCTCCAGGTGTTCGCGTGCGAACTGGCGACGGCGCGGGGCAACGAGGTGGACCAGCCGCGTAATCTCGCGAAGTCGGTGACCGTGGAGTAGTCGGGCAGTGGGGTAGTCGTTGTGATTGTCGGCGTCGGGATCGATGTGGCGGAGATCGAACGGTTCGGCGCGGCGCTGGAGCGCACGCCGAACCTTGCCGGGCGGTTGTTCGTCGAGGCCGAGCTGATGCTGCCGAGCGGCGAACGGCGCGGGGTCGCCTCGCTCGCCGCCCGGTTCGCGGCGAAGGAGGCGCTGGCCAAGGCGCTCGGCGCGCCCGCCGGGCTGCTGTGGACCGACGCCGAGGTGTACGTGGAGGACAGCGGGCAGCCGCGGCTGCGGGTGTCGGGGACGGTGGAGGCGCGGGCGCTGGCGCTGGGAGTGAAGTCCTGGCACATCTCGCTCAGCCACGACGCGGGTGTGGCGTCCGCCGTGGTGATCGCAGAAGGGTAGGGGCAGTCCGTGCGAACTGCTTACGGAGTGGAGACCGTCCGGACGGCCGAGCGGGAACTGATGGCCCGGCTGCCGGAGGGCGCCCTCATGCAGCGGGCCGCGGCCGGGCTCGCCGCCGTGTGCGCGCGGCTCCTGGCCCGGCACCGCCGGGTGTACGGGGCGCGGGTCGTGCTGCTCGTCGGCCCCGGGGACAACGGCGGCGACGCCCTGTACGCGGGCGCCCGGCTGGCGCGCCGCGGGGCCGCGGTGACGGCCGTCCCGATGGACCCGGAGCGGATGCACCCGGGAGGCCTGGCCGCGCTGCGGGCCGCCGGCGGACGCGTGGAGCCCACCGTGCCGCAGCGGGCGGACCTCGTCGTGGACGGGCTGCTCGGGATCGGCGGCCGGGGCGGCCTGCGGCCCGCCGCCGCGGCCCTGGTCGAGCGGATCCCGGCGGGGGCCCCGGTGCTCGCCGTCGACCTGCCGAGCGGCGTGGACGCCGACACCGGTGAGGTGACCGGACCCGCCGTGACCGCCGACGTGACGGTGACCTTCGGGGCGTACAAGCCCGGCCTGCTCATCGACCCGGGCGCCTCGCACGCCGGCGCGGTGCACCTCGTCGACATCGGGCTGGAGCTGCCCGAACCGGAACTGGAGGCGCTCCAGCACACGGACGTCGCGGCGCTCCTGCCGCAGCCGACGGCGTCCAGCGACAAGTACCGGCGCGGGGTCGTCGGCGTCGTCGCCGGTTCGGCGCAGTACCCGGGCGCGGCGGTGCTGGCCGTGGCGGGCGCCCTGCGTGGCGGCGCGGGCGCCGTGCGCTACGTCGGCCCGGCCGCCGACGCCGTCCTGGCGCGCTACCCGGAGACCCTCGTCGGGCCCGGACGGGTCCAGGCCTGGGTGGTCGGGCCCGGCCTGGGCGAGGGCCGCGCCGGGGAGGTCGCGGACCTCCTCGCCGGGGACGCGGCGGTACTGGTCGACGCGGACGGGCTGCGTGGCCTGGACCCGGCGGTGCTGCGCGCGCGGACCGCCCCGACCCTGCTGACCCCGCACGCGGGCGAGGCGGCGGCACTGCTCGGCGTGGCACGGGAGGCGGTGGAGGCCGGCCGGCTGTCCGCCGTACGGCGGCTCGCGGAGCGGTACGGGGCGACGGTCCTGCTGAAGGGATCGACGACGCTGGTCGCCTCCGCCGGCGTGCGCGCCGTCCGGGTCAACCCGACGGGGACGCCGTGGCTGGCCACCGCGGGCAGCGGCGACGTCCTGTCCGGCCTGGCCGGCTCCCTCCTGGCGGGCGGGCTGTCCGGCGCGGACGCCGGCGCGGTGGGCGCGTACCTGCACGGCCTGGCGGCCCGCCGGGCCGGCGGCCCGCTGGTGGCCCACCAGGTCGCCGAGGCCCTGCCCGCGGCCTGGCAGGACACCACCCGCACCTGACGCCCGCGCCGCCGCGGGCCCGTTCTCCCGCCCCGTGCGGGGACTCTGAGAGACTGTCCGCGATGAACGAGACAGCGACGCGCGTGTACGCCGAGATCGATCTTGACGCCGTACGGGAGAACGTGCGCGCCCTGCGCGAGCGGGCCCCCCGCTCCCAGCTGATGGCCGTGGTCAAGGCCAACGCCTACGGCCACGGCGCCGTCGAGTGCGCCCGGGCCGCCCGGCAGGCCGGTGCCGGCTGGCTCGGCACCGCCACCCCCGACGAGGCCCTGGCCCTGCGGGCGGCGGGGGTCGAGGGCCGGATCATGTGCTGGCTGTGGACCCCCGGCGGACCGTGGCGGGAGGCCGTCGAGGCCGACCTCGACGTCTCCGTCAGCGGCATGTGGGCGCTCGACGAGGTCCGCGCGGCCGCCCGCGCCGTCGGCCGCACCGCACGGATCCAGCTCAAGGCCGACACCGGCCTCGGCCGCAACGGCTGCCAGCCCGCCGACTGGGAGGCGCTGGTCGGCGCGGCCGTCGCCGCACAGGCCGAGGGCACCGTAAAGGTCACCGGCCTCTGGTCGCACTTCGCGTGCGCCGACGAGCCCGGCCACCCCTCCATCCGCATCCAGCTCGACGCCTTCCGCGACATGCTCGCGTACGCCGAGAAGGAGGGACTCGACCCCGAGGTCCGGCACATGGCCAACTCGCCGGCCACCCTCACCCTCCCCGAGTCCCACTTCGACCTCGTCCGCCCCGGCCTGGCCGTCTACGGCGTCTCACCCGCGCCCGAACTGGGCACCCCCGCCCAGCTGGGCCTGCGCCCCGCCATGACCCTCAAGGCCTCCCTCGCCCTGGTGAAGACCGTGCCCGCCGGCCACGGGGTCAGCTACGGCCACCACTACGTCACCGGCACCGAGACCACCCTCGCCCTGGTCCCGGCCGGATACGCCGACGGGATCCCGCGCCACGCGTCGGGCGCCGGGCCGGTCCTCGTCGGCGGCAGGATCCGCCGGGTCGCCGGGCGCGTCGCCATGGACCAGTTCGTGGTCGACCTGGAGGGCGACGAGGCCCGGGCCGGTGACGAGGCCGTCATCTTCGGTGACGCGGAGCGCGGCGAGCCCACCGCCGAGGACTGGGCACAGGCCGCGGGGACCATCGCGTATGAGATCGTCACCCGTATCGGTGGACGCGTGCCCCGGGTGTACCTGGGCGGCTGAACGCAGAGAGGGCGGCGGCGTGAGCGAGAACTGGCGCAGGGCGGGCTGGGCCGGGGCCGCGATCGGCGTGCTGGCCGCGGGTGCGGCGGCCGGTGTCGCCGTCGAACGGATCACCGTCGGCCGGGGCGTGCGCCGCAAGGCACGCCTGGCCCTCGACGCCGCCGGCGACTACGGCTCCCTGCGCGGCACCGAGGGCAGCTGCCGCGCCGACGACGGCACCGAGCTCTACTACGAGGTCGACGAACTCCCCGAGGACGGCAAGCGGCGCCGCCTGCGGCGCAAGGGCGAGGAACGGGCCACCGTCGTCTTCTGCCACGGCTACTGCCTCGGCCAGGACTCCTGGCACTTCCAGCGGGCCGCCCTGCGCGGCGTGGCCCGCGCCCTCTACTGGGACCAGCGCAGCCACGGCCGCAGCGCGCGCGGCCTGGCCCAGGCGGACGGCGAACCGGTGACGATGGAGCAGCTCGGCCGGGACCTGAAGGCCGTCATCGACGCCGCGGCCCCCGAGGGCCCGCTGATCCTCGTGGGCCACTCGATGGGCGGTATGACCGTCATGGGATTCGCCGAGCAGTTCCCCGAACTCGTCCGCGACCGCGTCGTGGGCGTGGCCCTGGTCGGCACCTCCAGCGGCCGGCTCGACGAGGTGACGTACGGGCTCCCCGCCGTAGGCATGGGCGCCGTGCGGCGGATCCTGCCCGGGGTCCTGAAGGCCCTCGGCTCGCAGGTGGAACTGGTGGAGAAGGGCCGCAGGGCCACCGCCGACCTCTTCGCCGGGATGATCAAGATGTACTCGTTCGGCTCCCGGGACGTCGACCCGGGCGTCGCGCGCTTCGCGGAGCGGCTCATCGAGGCCACGCCGATCGACGTGGTCGCCGAGTTCTACCCGGCCTTCCAGGTCCACGACAAGACCGCCGCGCTCCAGCGGTTCACCGACATCCCCGTGACCGTCGTCGCCGGGGACAAGGACATGATCACCCCGGCCGCCCACAGCATCGCCATCAAGGAGGCCCTGCCCTCCGCCGAGCTCGTGGTCCTGGAGTCCACCGGGCACCTGATGATGCTGGAACGCCCGGAGACGGTGACCCGGCTGCTCACCGAGCTGCTCGCCCGCACCGGGGCGGTGGCGGTCCCGGCAGGGACTACCGTTGGGACGCATGGAAGAAGCACCGCTCGAAGCGCAGCACAGCCAGGCACCGGCACCTGAGACCGCGGGAGCCGTGGGAACCGCCGGGCCCGCGGCCGCGGAGGTCCTGGAGGCCGTGGAGGCCCGGATCACCGTCGGCTCCCCGGACGCCATGCAGGACCTCGGCCGCAGGATCGCCGGTCTGCTGCGCCCTGGCGACCTCGTCCTGCTCACCGGTGAGCTGGGCGCCGGCAAGACCACGCTGACCCGGGGCCTGGGCGAGGGGCTCGGCGTGCGCGGGGCCGTGACCTCCCCGACCTTCGTGATCGCCCGGGTGCACCCCTCGCTGACCGGCGGGCCGGCGCTGGTGCACGTGGACGCGTACCGGCTGGGCGGCGGCCTGGACGAGATGGAGGACCTGGACCTCGACGTCTCGCTGCCCGAGTCCGTGGTCGTCGTGGAGTGGGGCGACGGCAAGGTGGAGGAGCTGTCCGACGACCGGCTGCACGTGGTGATCGCCCGCGCGGTCGGCCACGAGGAGGTCCTGGACGACGTACGGGAGGTATCCGTGCGCGGCATCGGGGCGCGCTGGGCCTCGGGCGCCGGGCAGGCCGTACTGGCCGGGGCGCTCGCGGGGTAAACGTGCCGACAACTCGTCGGCAACATATTGCGCTGGTGGCGGCGCTCGTGGTCACATGGTACCGAGAGTTTCTTAGGTATACCTAAGTGCGGTGTCCCCGGGTCCAGGAGGCAGCCATGTCGGCACCAGCAGGAGCACAGCGCGAACCCCGCCCGCACGTCGTCTCCATGCATGCGCTGCTGGCCGCCGGAGAGGCCGCGATCGCCGTGTCCACACCGCCCGCGCGCGACCGCGCACCGGGCGAGAACGAGGCGGCGGCCCGCACGCGCGAACAGGCCGCTCCGGAATCCGAAGCGGCCTGAGCACTCACTCGTACGGGTGAAAGCGGGTGTTCCGTCAGGGAACGACGACGACCTTCGAGTTGATCGTGGCGAACGCCCACATCGCATCGCCGTCCGCGCGCGACATCCGGATGCCGCCGGTCTTCTTCGACAGGTCCGGCTCCGGGGTCGCGCCGTCCACCCGGGCGCTGAAACCGACCGCCACGCCCTCCGCCGTCGCGAACCGCACGACGTGCTCGATCGGGACCCCGTCCGAACCCGTCACGGCACCCGAACGCGAACCGACGACATAGGTGCCCGGCTTCGGATGCACCGTGCTCGGCACCACCGTGAACGACTTCGGCGGCTGCGACGGGTCCCCGACCAGCCACGCCCGCTTCTGGCCCACCGAGTACACGACCCGCACCCCGGTCCCGGAACCCTCCGGCACCGGCACCGGCTTCGTCGGGTCCTGCTTGCCCGCCGCCGCGCTCTCCACGGGAGCCGGCTGGGGAGCCGCGGCCTTCGGCGGGACCGCCGGAGCGGACGCGGAAGCCTGGTAGCCGAGGAAGGCGATCGCGACCAGTGCCGCGGCGGTGAGCCCGGCCACGATTCCCGAGCTGCTGCGTGCCACCTTGCTCCACCTCTCCGCGCCGACGTGATCCCTGGTGATCCCGGTGATCCCTCGGTCGAAAGGTAGCAGCCACCCCGCTCCACGACCGGGCGCGAGGGGCCCGGCCGCAGGAGTCGTACGCTGTTTGCGTGCTCTTGCTTGCCGTAGATACCGCCACGCCCGCCGTCACCGTCGCCCTGCACGACGGCGAGTCCGTCGTCGCCGAGTCCAGCCAGGTCGACGCCCGCCGCCACGGGGAGCTCCTGCTCCCCTCCGTGGACCGGATCCTCGCCGAGGCCGGACTGAAGCTCGACGCCGTCACCGGCATCGTCGTCGGAGTCGGCCCCGGCCCCTACACCGGGCTGCGCGTGGGCCTCGTCACCGCCTCCACCTTCGCCGCCGTCCTGGGCGTGCCCGTCCACGGCCTGTGCACCCTCGACGGCCTCGCCCACGCCGCGGGGACCGCCGGCATCGAAGGCCCCTTCACCGTCGCCACCGACGCACGGCGCAAGGAGGTCTACTGGGCGCGCTACGAGGACCCGCGCACGCGCGTCGGCGAACCCGCGGTCGACCGCCCCGCCGACATCGCCGAGCAGGTCGCCGGCCTGCCCGCCGTCGGCCAGGGCGCCCGCCTCTACCCCGAGGTGTTCCCCGACGCCCGCGACCCCGAGCACCAGTCGGCCGCCGCGCTCGCCTCCCTCGCCGCGGAACGCCTCGCGTCCGGCGCCGGGTTCCTCCCCCCGACCCCCCTCTACCTGCGCCGCCCCGACGCGCAGGTGCCCAAGAACTACAAGGTGGTCACCCCGCAGTGACGGCCCACAGGCTCCGCGAGATGCGCTGGTGGGACATCCCGCCCGTGCTGGAGCTGGAGCACGACCTGTTCCCCGAGGACGCCTGGTCCGCCGGCATGTTCTGGTCCGAACTCGCCCACGCCCGCGGCCCGCACGCCACCCGCCACTACGTGGTGGCCGAGGACGACACCGGCCGGCTCGTCGGCTACGCCGGGCTGGCCTCCGCCGGCGACCTCGCCGACGTACAGACCATCGCCGCCTCACGCGACCAGTGGGGCACCGGACTCGGCGCCCGGCTCCTCACCGACCTGCTGCGCGCCGCCACCGCCTTCGAGTGCGCCGAGGTCCTGCTGGAAGTGCGCGTGGACAACACCCGCGCCCAGAAGCTCTACGAGCGCTTCGGCTTCGAGCCCATCGGCTTCCGCCGCGGCTACTACCAGCCGGGCAACGTCGACGCCCTCGTCATGCGACTGACCGACCCCGCACAAGCACGAACTGAGAGCAGTGAGAGCAATGGCTGACGAACCGCTCGTCCTCGGCATCGAGACGTCCTGCGACGAGACCGGCGTCGGCGTCGTCCGCGGCACCACCCTGCTCGCGGACGCCATCGCGTCGAGCGTCGACGAACACGCCCGCTTCGGCGGCGTCGTGCCCGAGGTGGCCTCGCGCGCCCACCTGGAGGCGATGGTCCCCACCATCGAACGCGCCCTGAAAGAAGCCGGGGTCAGCGCCCGCGACCTCGACGGCATCGCCGTCACCGCCGGACCCGGCCTCGCCGGCGCCCTCCTGGTGGGCACCTCCGCCGCCAAGGCCTACGCCTACGCCCTCGGCAAGCCCCTCTACGGCGTCAACCACCTGGCCTCGCACATCTGCGTCGACCAGCTGGAACACGGACCGCTGCCCGAGCCGACCATGGCGCTCCTGGTCTCCGGCGGGCACTCCTCGCTGCTCCTCGCGCCCGACATCACCTCCGACGTACGGCCGCTCGGCGCGACCATCGACGACGCCGCGGGCGAGGCCTTCGACAAGATCGCGCGCGTGCTCCAGCTGGGCTTCCCCGGCGGCCCGGTCATCGACCGGCTCGCGAAGGAGGGCGACCCGAAGGCGATCAACTTCCCGCGCGGCCTGACCGGCTCGCGCGACCCCGCCTACGACTTCTCCTTCTCCGGCCTGAAGACGGCCGTCGCCCGCTGGATCGAGGCCAAGCGGAACGCGGGCGAGGAGGTGCCCGTGCGCGACGTCGCCGCCTCCTTCCAGGAGGCCGTGGTGGACGTCCTGACCCGCAAGGCGATCCGGGCGTGCAAGGACGAGGGCGTCGACCACCTGATGATCGGCGGTGGCGTGGCCGCCAACTCCCGGCTGCGCTCCCTCGCGCAGGAACGCTGCGACGCGGCCGGGATCACCCTGCGCGTGCCGCGCCCCAAGCTGTGCACGGACAACGGCGCGATGGTCGCCGCCCTGGGCGCGGAGATGGTCAAGCGGAACAGACCGCCGTCCGACTGGGACCTGTCGGCGGACTCCTCGCTGCCGGTGACCGACCCGCACGTGCCGGGTACGTCGCACACCCACGGCCACGACCAAGGCCACGGCCATGCGCACGGCCACGGTCACGACCACGACCACGTGCACGAGCTGAGCAAGGACAACCTCTACTCGTGAGCACCGTCGCGCTGATGTGGGAGGCCCGCGCCGCCGACGGCCGCGGGAACGAGCTGCTGGAGTGGGCACGGTCCCGGGTCCTCGCCCGGGACCCGGTGCGCCGCGAGGTCTTCCGGGCCCCGCAGGACCGGGTCCTCGTCATCACCTGGTGGGAGGCGGCCGAAGGAGTCGCGGCGGACCTGCCCGAGCTCCCCGAGCCGCCCGCCGACCTGATCACGCGGGCGGTGCACCGCTGGCGCTTCGAGTCGGTGGAGGTCGACGGGGACTAGCCGGCCGGGCCGCTCGGGGCGATCAGCCCGGCGTGGCGGCCTCCCGCCCTTGCGCCGCCCGCCGCGCCAGTGCCCGCTGCGTCACCGGCCGGGCGTCGCCGCAGGCGGCACGGCGGGCGCGCCGATCAGCATCGAGGGAGCCCCCGCCACCCGCGTCAGGAACACGGTGGCCGCGTTCGGCCCCTGCGGCTTGACCTTCTTGCGCAGCTCCTCGGGCTCGATCGCCGAACCCCGCTTCTTCACCGTCAGCACCCCCACCCCGCGCTCGCGCAGCAGCGCCTTCAGCTTCTTCAGCCCGAAGGGCAGCACGTCCGTGATCTCGTACGCCGTCGCGTACGGCGTCGCACGCAGCTCGTCCGCGGTGACGTAGGCGATGGTCGGGTCGATGAGCCGGCCGTCCAGCTGCGCCGCCACCTCGGCGACCAGGTGGGCGCGGATGACGGCCCCGTCCGGCTCGTACAGCCAGCGACCGACCTGCCCGGCCTCCGGATCCGGCAGCGGATCGGCGGTGTGCAGCGCCCGCGGCCCGGGGAGCAGCGTGGCGCGCACCGTCCCGGGCTCGGTGCCGAACCACAGCACGGCCTCCTTGACGTCACCCTGGTCGGAGATCCACTCCGCCTCGGCCTCCGCGGGCACCGCCTCGTGCGGGATGCCGGGGGCGATCTTGATGGCCGCGTACTTCGCCGCACGGGCCGCCCCCACCGCCCACGACAGGGGCGGGGAGTAGGACTCCGGATCGAAGATCCGGCCGCGCCCGCCGCGCCGGGCCGGGTCGATGAAGACGGCGTCGAAGCCGGCGGTGTCCACCTCCGTGACGTCCGCCTCGCGCACCTCGATCAGATCGGCCAGGCCCAGCGCCTCGGCGTTGGCGCGCGCGACGGCGGCCGTCAGCGGGTCGTGGTCCACCGCGAGCACCCGGATCCCCAGCCGGGCCAGGGCGAGGGCGTCCCCGCCGATCCCGCAGCACAGGTCCGCGACGCTGCGCACGCCGAGGGCCGCGAGCCGCTCCGCCCGGTACGCGGCCACGGACGCGCGGGTGGCCATCTCGCCGCCCCCGGGCGTGAAGAACATCCGGTGGGCGTCCTCGGCGCCGAACTTCGCCACCGCGCGCTGCCGCAGCCGGGCCTGTCCGAGCGCCGCGGAGACCAGCCCGGTCGGGTGCTCGCGGCGCAGCCGGGTCGCCACGGCCAGCTCCTGGGCCGGGTCGTGGTCGCGGAGCGAGTCGAGGAGGGCACGGCCCTCGTCGGTGAGGAGGGCGGCGAAGTCTTCGGGGGTCACGGCTCCATTGTCGGCGACGCGGGGTGTGGGCCGGTCGGAGGAACGTCGCGCCCCGGCGCGCGGTGTCTTCCGGGAACGCCGCGCGCCGGGTGCCAGGATGCGCTGCTATGCAGCTAGTCGGACAAAAGGGAAATAAGGCGCAACAGGGTCACCGGCACGCGGCGGGTCCGCGCGGCCGGTTCGGGGTGGCCGTGGCCGCCCTTCTGGTGGCCGCACTGGGAACGGCCTGCGGTTCGGGGCAGTCGGGAGCCCCGGACCAGGCCGAGAAGGCCAAGGCCGCGGCCGAGAAGGCCAAGGCGGCGGGCGCCGCGGGAGCGCTCAGCGCCGCCGAGAAGGCCAAGGCGCTGCAGCAGGCGCGCGTCGCGGCGGCGAAGAAGTGGGGCCTGCGCGCGACGCCCCTCGCCGCGCCGCCCGCCCCCAAGGAGAAGCCCGAGATCACCACGCGGGACGGCTTCGAGGTGTACGACCACGAGGAGGACGAGCTGCCTCCGGTCTTCACCACCGTCCCGACCGAGGACAAGGTCGTCTTCCTCACCATCGACGACGGCTCGGAGAAGGACCCCGAGTTCCTGAAGATGATGCAGGAGCTGAAGATCCCGTACACGGCCTTCCTCAGCGACTACCTGGTGCGGGACAACTACCCGTACTTCAAGCAGATGCAGGCCGCCGGCGTCACCATCAACAACCACACCATCAACCACCGCTACATGCCCGGTCTGTCCTACGAGCAGCAGCGCGAGGAGATCTGCGGCCAGCAGGACACCATCCAGAAGCGGTTCGGCAAGCGGCCGACCCTCTTCCGGCCGCCGTACGGAAACTACAACCAGGACACCCTGCGCGCCGCGAAGTCCTGCGGTATCAAGGCCGTCCCGCTCTGGAACGCCGAGGCGTTCACGAACCGGATGGACTACCGGGAGTGGGACCGGGACCTGCACCCCGGCGACATCATCCTCACGCACTTCCGGGGCAAGGAGGACTGGAAGGGCACGATGCCTGACATGATCCGTCAGGTCATGAAGACCGTCACGGAGAAGGGCTACGCCGTGGCCCGCCTGGAGGACTACTTGTGAGGTACGCGCGCCGGTTGGTAGCCGGAACGCTGGCGGCCGGCGCGCTCGCGCTGTCACTTACGGGGTGCGGGGACAGCGTGGACCCCATCGAACGGCTGGGACGCAAGACGACGCAGGAACCGCAGGAGTCCAAGGACCCGAAGGGCGCGGCCGGGGCGACACCGTCGGCCCCCGCCTCGCCCTCGGGTCCGGCCGACGAGGCGTACCGGAAGTGGGGCCTGACGGCCCCCGTCCAGTACGCCCCGAAGCCGGCGCAGAAGCCGCAGATCCCGAAGGCGGCCCCGGGCAAGGTCCCGGTCGTGGACCGAATACCCGTCCCGGCCGGGGAGAAGGTCGTCTTCCTGACCTTCGACGACGGCGCAGAGAAGGACCCCGAGTTCCTGAAGATGGCCGCGGACCTCAAGCTGCCGATCAGCATGTTCCTGACGGACAGCGTGGCCTCGTCCGACTACGGCCACTTCGAGAAGCTCCGCGACAACGGCTCGGCGAGCACGATAAACAACCACACGCTGACCCACCCGAACCTGCGCACCCTGTCCTTCGAGGCCCAGAAGAAAGAGATCTGCGGGCAGCAGGACACGCTGGAGAAACGTTTCGGGAAGCGCCCGCCCTACTTCCGCCCGCCCTTCGGCAACTACAACGACGACACCCTCCGAGCGGCCTCGGAGTGCGGTGTCCAGGCGGTCCTCCTGTGGCGGGTGTCGATGCAGATCAACAACTTCCAGTACGCCCAGGGCTCCGCCCTCCAGCCCGGTGACATCGTCCTCGCCCACTTCCGCGGCCCTGCAGAACTCAAGGGCGCGACGGAAACCCAGATGACCACCCGCATGCTCCAGCGCATCCAGGAACAGGGCTACCGGATCGCGCGGCTGGAGGACTATCTGTAGGGGGGGGCGGGGGTTCGGGGAGACGGGGGCTTCGGCGGGGCGGTGTCGGAGGGGGCTTGGGGGTTTCCCGTCAGTCCCATCGTCTCTCCGTGTCGGGCCGGCCCGTCAAGGGCGCTCCTTCGTCGCGTCGCTTCGCGATGGCCTTCGGCCACCCTTGACCGACCGTCCCGCCCCGGACATACGAGGACAGCCGGGAAACCCCCAAAGGAACGGGCCGGGCGACAGGACCAGAGACGGGGAGTCGGAGAAGGCCGGGCCGAGCCCAGGGGACGCCCCGGATCGCTACGCGCTCCTCACCTCTCGGCGTCCGCCCCTCGTCCGTGGCGGGTGGACGCCCTCTCATCCGCAGGGGCACCCCGCTTGGGCGGCTGCGACCTCCGATGGCCGGGCACAAGCCGCCACCGATCGCTACGCGCTCCTCCAGGACAGCGACCGCCGGCTGACGGGGGCTGACCTCACCCGAGGTGAAGCACGGGCCGGGTCAGATCTCCTGCGGGCATCGTGGAGGGAGGGACGGGTCGGTGCTAGGCGTCGAAGTCGTATTCGAGGACGTAGGAAGCGGAGTCGAGGATCATCTCGTTGACCTCGACCGCGCGCCCGCCCTCCGTGAAGGCGGTACGGACGATCTCGATGACGGGTGTTCCCGTGCCGAGGGTCAGCAGGTCGGCTTCGTCTGCGGACGGCATCCGGGACCGCACTTCCTCACGGAAGTGCACGGGGACGTGCCCCAGTTCCGCCAGGCGCGCGTACGTCCCACCCGGGCCCGTATCGGTCTGGGTGATGGGGGAGCCGGCGACGATGTCCGACGGCAGGTGGGACGTCGCGAACAGGACGGGCTTCCCATCGAGGACGAAGCGGCGGCTGCGGGACCAGACCCGGTCCCCGGGAACGATGTCGAGAGCGAGGGCGATCCGATCGTTCGCACCTTCTTCGTGCACGACGATCTGATCGACGACGAGCTCGCGGTCCTCCGAATCGACGGACCAGACGGACCGTCCTGAGCCCCACTGCTCCTGGGCCAACCGCTGAATGCCGCGCCTGCGCAGCGGACGGAACGCGCGCACGAACACCCCGGCGCCCTTGCGGGCCTCGGTGAGACCTTCGTTCTGCAGCACCCCGAGGGCCTGGCGCGCGGTCATCCGGGCGACTTCGTAGGTGGCCATGAGGTCGTTCTCGCCCGGCAGCCGGTCACCCGGGCCGTACTCACCCGACTGGATAGCCGTCCTCAGCGCATCGGCGATCCGCTGGTACTTCGGCTGCTGGCTGCTCACGAAACCGATCACTCCCTCTCCTCTCTAGACACCCTAGATCGGGAGGGTGGCCACCGCACTCACCTCCATCGGGCGTATTTGCGCGCGGATCTCTAGAGATGTATTGACCATGTGGGGCTCGGTCGGCTGTAGTGGGATATCTCTAGAGATGTTGTGCTAAGGAGTGTTTGTGATGCGGCAGCCCCGCGATCTCTTCGCCATCGACACCGAAGAGATCTCCTCGGCCGGCTTCGAGGTCAGGGGTGAGCCGGGCTCGGACCTTCTGGACCGGGCCCAGGTCGGGTGGGAGCGATTTCTGGGCACTCTGCGAGAGGCGTCGGATGAGCGATGGATTTGAGTACGTGCCGCACCGGCTCCTGCGGCGCCGGGTTCGCGACATCGCCTCCGGGGTCGAGGGGGAGTTGATGGCCGTCGTCAACGAGAACGTCTCGGCCACCGAGGTGGAGCACTGGATCGAACTGGCCTACATCCGCACCTCGTCCGGCCGAGAGTTCACCACCGCGGTCTCGAACGTCGAGCCCGCCGGCTGAGAGTTCATCTGCCGCTCGCCCCACCGAACCGGCAGCCCGAGACGGGCCGCCGTGCCGGGCGGGGATGCAGCGCGATAAGGGTGCCATCGGACGCTCTTCCCGCCGCAGCCCGCAATCGGATGCACCCGCCTCGACAACTCCCGGTCGCCGTCCCTGAACGCGCCCACCTCCCTCTGCCGGCCCCGTGCTTCACCTCAGGTGAGGTCAGCCCCTGTCAGCCGACAGTCGCCCTCGCAGAGGAGCACGTAGCGATCGTGGGCGGCCTATGCCCGGCCGCAGGGGCTCGCAGCCGCCCAAGCCGGGGCGACCCCGCGGGTGAGAGGGCGTCCATCGGCCACGGACGGCCTGCGGACGCTGAGACGTGAGAAGCGCGTAGCGATCTGGGGCGTTCCCTGGGCCGGGCTCCGCCCGGGCAGGACGCTCCCTCGTCTCGTGATGGATTGTCCCGGCCCGTTCCTTTGGGGGTTTCCCGGCTGTCCTCGTTTTTCCGGGGCGGGGCGGTCGGTCAAGGGTGGCCGTAGGCCATCGCGTAGCGACGCGACCGGAGGGAGCGCCCTTGAGGGGCCGGCCCGACACGGAGAGACGATGGGACTGACGGGAAACCCCCAGGACTGCTGTGATGCCGTTCCGGTGGCTCCCGCCCCTACCCCGCCCCGCCGAAGCCCCCGCTCCCCCTACACCCGCACCACCGGCGTGATCGTCGTTTCCACCGGGCCCTGGGCGTCCGCCTCGCGCTGGCGTTCCGCGCTGTCGCTGATGCGGAGGAGGAGGGCGATCATGATCCAGTTGGCCAGGAGGGAGGAGCCGCCCTTGGCCAGGAAGGGCAGGGCCTTGCCCGTCAGCGGGATCAGGCCCGTCACGCCGCCCGCGACCACGAAGACCTGCAGGGCGAGTGCCGAGGCGAGGCCCACCGCCAGCAGTTTCCCGAACGGGTCGCGGGCGCCGAGGGCCATGCGCAGCCCCCGCTGCACGAGGAGCGCGTAGAGGATCAGGACGGCCATGACCCCGGCCAGGCCGAGTTCCTCGCCCACGGTCGTCAGGATGAAGTCGCTGCGCCCGGCGAACGCGATGAGATCGGGGTGGCCCATGCCCAGGCCGGTGCCGGACACGCCGCCGGTGCCGAAGCTGAAGAGCGCCTGGGCCGACTGGTCGGAGGTGACGCCCGGTGGCCGGTTCTCCCAGTAGTACGACAGCGGGTTGAGCCAGGCGGCGACGCGCGCCTTGACGTGCGGCTCGGTGGAGCCGACGACGAAGGCGCCCGCGGCGGCCATGAGGACCCCGCAGACGATCCAGCTGGTGCGCTCGGTGGCGACGTAGAGCATCACCACGAAGACGCCGAAGAAGATCAGGGACGTACCCAGGTCGCGTTCGAAGACGAGCACCAGCATGGAGACGATCCACACGGTGACGATCGGTCCGAGCTGCCGCATCGGGGGCAGGCGCATGCCGAGGAACTTGCGGCCCGTCAGGGCAAGCGAGTCGCGGTGCACGACCAGGTAGCCGGCGAAGAAGATCGCGATCATGATCTTCACGAACTCGCCGGGCTGGAGCGAGAAGCCGAAGAGTTTGATCCACCGCTTCGCGCCGTAGGTGTCCGCGCCGAAGAAGGCCGGTGCGATCAGCAGCACCAGTGCGACGGCCATGGTGATGTAGATGAAGCGCTGCAGCAGCCGGTGGTCGCGCAGCAGGGCCAGCACCAGCAGGCAGGCGGCGACTCCGACCACCGTCCACATCAGCTGGCCGGGGGCGTTCGCGTCGGAGTTGTAGCGCTCGATGTAGCCCTGGTCGAGGCGGTGGAGCAGCACCAGCCCGAGCCCGGTCAGCAGCATGGCCAGCGGCAGGACGAGCGGATCCGCGTAGGCCGCGAAGCGGCGCACGCCCAGGTGGGCCACCAGCGACAGCAGGGTCAGGCTGAGGGTGAATCCGGCCAGGTTGGGCGGCAGCCGGTCGTTCATGGCGAGTCCGGCGGCCGCGTGCCCGAACACGGCGATGACGATGACGAAGGCGAGGAGCAGCGCCTCGGTGCGCCGGCGGGCGCCCGCCGGCGTCAGAGGTTTCAGTCCACGCACGGGATGCCGCCACCGTCCTTGGGTATGGAGGAGGGTGCCGGCGACGAGGACGAGGGCGCGCTCGCCGTGGGGCCGGCCGTGGCGCCGGGCGCACCCGGCGTGGCCGGGGCGTTCGGGCTGATGGCGGCCTTGGGTCCGATCTGATCGGCAATGAGGCGCTTTATCTTCATATCGTCTACGACGTTTATGTCCTCCCCGTGGTTCCGTCCGAAGCCCTCGATGGGCAGTGTCGTGAACCGCACCCGCCCTCCCGACAGGTTCTTCGCCTGCTTCACGAAGGCCGACAGGTCCCACCCCGCGTCCGTCACCAGGTCCTTCTTCGCGGCCTCCACGAGCTTGAGCAGCTTGGCCGGATCGGTGAAGGTCCCGGCCGAGTTCAGCTTCTTCGTCGCGCCCGCCAGGAACGCCTGCTGCCGCTTCGTCCGGTCCAGGTCGCCCCCGTCCAGACCGTGCCGCTGCCGTACGAAGGCGAGCGACTGGCGGCCGTCGAGGGTCTGCGGGCCCGCGGGGAAGTCCGCCCCCGAGTACCGGTCCTTCACCGCCTTGTTCAGGCACACGGGTACGCCGCCCAGCGCGTCCGCGAGGTGGTAGAAACCGGCCAGGTTCAGCTCGGCGAAATGGTCCACCGGGACGCCCAGGAACGCGCGCACCGTCTCGATCTGCGCCTTGCGCCCGGCCTCCCGCCCGGCCTGCTCCAGCTGCCGGCGGTCCGTGACGCCCTGCCCGGACAGGCGCGCCTGCTCCTTCGCCTTCGCCAGCCCGTACGCCTTCTTGATCTTGTCCTTGCCGTGGCCGGGTATGTCGACGAAGTCGTCCCGCGGAACCGAGAAGCCCTGCGCCTGGCTCCCGTCCCCGGGCACGTGCAGCAGGATCAGGGTGTTCGCGTTGTAGCCGCCGATGTCCGAGCTGCCCGCGTGCAGCGCGTCCAGGACCTCCTCCGGGAGCTCCTCGCCGTTCTGGTCGCGGCGGCTGTCCAGGCCCATGAGCAGGATGTTGGTGTCGCCGGACCGGGACTTCTCCGCGCCCTCCAGGGCCCGGGAACTGCCGATGCCGGCGGCGAGGTCCCGGTAGAGGTACCAGGCGCCGCCGCCCGCCATGACCGTGAGGGCGCAGCCCCCGACCAGCAGCGTGCGGACCAACCTGCGCCGTCGTGACACGGGGCGGCGTCGGGTGCTCGTCTTCCTCGTCCTGTTCGTCCTCCGGTGCGCGCTCATGCCTCTCGATGCTGGCGCAGGCGTGCTGAAGGAATCCTGAGTGTCCTGAAATCGCCTTCAGGACGGCAGTAGCTGCCCCGGGGGTCGGCGCGGGACCCTCAGCACCAGCCGTGCGCCGCCGGCCGGTGCGGGCAGTGCGCGGACGTCGCCCCCGTGCGCCCGGGCGATCTCCCGTGCGATGGCGAGGCCCAGCCCGGTGCCGCCCGCGGCCCGGCCCCGGTCCGCGTCCAGCCGTACGAACCGCTCGAAGACCCGCTCCCGGTCGGCCTCCGGGATCCCCGGCCCGTCGTCGGTCACCTCCAGCAGCACCCAGCCGTCGGCGTCGGCCGCCCGTACGACGACCTCCGTACGGGCGTGCTGCACCGCGTTGTCCACCAGGTTGGCCAGGGCCCGTTCCAGCCGGGCGGGGTCCCCGGCGGCCGGTACGGGCGCGGGCGCGTCCAGCCGGGTAGCCACCCGGGCGCGGCCCCGGCGGGCCACGTCCTCGGCGGCCAGCAGGGCCAGGTCCACCGGTTCGGTGCGCGGCAGCGGGCCGCCGTCGAGGCGGGCCAGCAGGAGCAGGTCGGCGGCGATCCGCTGGAGCCGATCGGTTTCGGCCAGTGCGGCCTCGACGGACTCGCGGTCGGGGCGGTCCGCGGCGAGCGCCACCTCCAGCCGGGAACGGACGGCGGCCAGCGGATTGCGCAGCTCGTGCGAGGCGTCCGCGGTGAACTGCCGCTGCCGGGCGTCGGCGTGCTCCAGCCGGTCCAGGGTGTCGTTGACGGTGCGGGCCAGCCGGGCGATCTCGTCCGCCCCGCCCGGGTCGGGGACGCGCCGGTCCAGCTCGCTGGAGGTGACCGCCGCCAGCCCCGTCCGGATCGCGTCCACCGGGCGCAGCGCACGGCCCGTCACCCACCAGGCGAGCGCCGCCGCGAAACCGGTCAGCGGGGGAGCGCCCGCGAGCAGCCCGACGGCGACGGCCCGGGTCGCGTCGTCGACGTCGCCGAGCACCGTCATCGCGTACACCGTGTGCGCCCCCGGAGCCTGCACCACGACGACGGCACGCCGGTGCCCGCCGGGGTGCGCGGGCGGCAGGACGGCCGAGACGGAGTCCTCGCCGTGGGCGGGGCGCGGCGCGCCGTCCAGGCCGGGCGCGGCCGCGCCCGGGCCCGTACCGCCGGTGCTCGCGACGGTGCGGCCGGCCGCGTCCCGTACGAGGACCAGGTCCACGCCGTTCTCCGGCGCCGGCAGCCGGCTGCCGGGCGGCGGGGTCCGGACGTCGAGCTGCGCGGCGACCTTGCGGGCGGCCAGCTCGGTGCGGCCGGTGGTGTTGTCGAGCAGGTTGGCCCGCAGCAGGGCGTGCAGCCACAGCCCGCCGGCGGCCAGGACGCAGGCCATGGCGAGCGCGGCGGCCGCGGCGGTGCGCGCCCGGATGCCGGGGCGCCTGCGGCGCGCCGGGCGGACCGCGCCGGGCCGGGGCCTAGCCACCGTCGGGGGCCATCCGGTAGCCGGTCCCGTGGACGGTGAGGATCGAGCGGCGGCCGAAGGGGGCGTCGATCTTCCGGCGCAGCGAGGAGACGTACACCTCGACGATGTTCGGGTCGATGTCGTGCGGGGCGTCCCAGACCTCGTCCAGGATGTCCTGCTTGGACACCGCCCGGCCGGGCTGCTCCATGAGGCAGGCGAGCACGCCGAGTTCGCGGGCGGTGAGCTCGATGTCCCGCTCGCCCCGGCGGCAGCGGCGGCCGCGGGGGTCCAGGAGGAGGTCGCCGGCCCGGAGGGTGCCGCGGTCGGGGGCTCCGGCGCGGCGGGCCAGTGCGCGGATCCGGGCGGCGAGGACCACGCGGGAGAACGGCTTGGTGAGGTAGTCGTCCGCGCCGGCGTCCAGGCCGTCCGCCTCGTCGTGCTCGCCGTCGCGGGCGGTGAGCATCAGGACCGGGGTGGTGTCGCCGTGGGCGCGCATCCGCGTGCAGATCGCGTGGCCGCCGGGACCCGGGAGCATCAGGTCGAGCAGCACGACGTCGTACGGGCCGCCGGCGAGGGCGAGCTCCAGGCCGCGGTGGCCGTCGTGGGCGATGTCGACGTGGTGCCCGTCGGCGGACAGGCCGCGCCGCAGGGACTCGGCGAGGCCTTCTTCGTCTTCGACCACGAGAATGCGCACGGGCCCAAGCGTTGCATATCCCCCATAACGGGTGCCCTGTGGGCCTGCTCGGCTGGCCGGGGCGGCTTCGGCGGTCCGGGCGTCGACCTGCTGGGCGGTGTCCTGCGGCCCTGGTCGGCGGGGCGGTGGTGGTCGGGGGGCGGGGGTCGGTGCCGGGTGCCCTGCGGGCTTGCTTGGCTGGTCGGGGCGGCTTCGGCGGTCCGGGCGTCGACCTGCTGGGCGGTGTTCTGCGGGCCTGGTCGGCGGGGCGGTGGTGGTCGGGGGGCGGGGGTCGGTGCCGTGCCGGGGTGTCTCCTCGGCTCGGCGCGTGCGGGCATGTCGCGGTTGTACCCGGTGGTCGCGCCTCGTCCTGCGGGGACACCCCGGCACGTCCCCGCCCCCCTCGGCCGCGGACCCCGGCCCCCGGCACAGCGCCCCCTGGCCGTTCCCCGGCCGGCCGGCGGGCCAGTGGGCCCGGCTGCGTTCCCGCCAGGCCGGTCGGAGAGCCAGTGGCCCGGCTGGCTTGCAGCCCGGCCGACCGGCGAGCCACGGGGCCCCGGACGCGCTCCCGCCCGGTCGGGTGGCGAGGCGGTGGGACCGTGCCGCGTTCGCCCGGCCGGTCGGTGAGGCGGTGGGCCTTGGTCGTGTGGGCCTCGGCGGGGCAACTGGGCGGTGGGTGCGGGCTGGGCGGAGTCGGCCCGTGGGGTGGGGACACGGAGGAGGGTCCCCGCAGGACGAGCGCGCGACCCAGGCCGCCTGGCCGCGACACACCCGCACGCGCCGAGCCGAGGAGACCCTCCTCCGGGTCCCCGCCCCACACCCCGCCGCCCCCGCCGTCGAATCCCGCCGTCACCCGCGAAGCCACCCCGCAGGGGAACCGCGCACCCCCGTCACAGCAACCGCCGCCACCCGCGCAGCCGCCCCGCAACGGGCCCGCCCCACAGGCCCGGCCGTCACCCGCGAAGCCACCCCGCAGGGGGAGTCGGCCGAGCGGGCCCGCAGGGCGATCCGCAACACCCCGGCAGCGGGAATTGGCACTCCGCTTGACCGAGTGCTAATCGCCGGAATAGTCTCGCACCTGGCACTCACCCCCGGTGAGTGCCAACACAGCGACAGGCAGGTCCGGCACCCGCGACGACGGATCGACCTGGTCGCCACCTCAGACAGTTAACCCCGGATCTCCGAAGGGGGAGGTCGGACAGTGACGACCGCCAGCTCCAAGGTTGCCATCAAGCCGCTTGAGGACCGCATTGTGGTCCAGCCGCTCGACGCCGAGCAGACCACGGCCTCCGGCCTGGTCATCCCGGACACCGCGAAGGAGAAGCCCCAGGAGGGCGTCGTCCTCGCGGTCGGTCCGGGTCGCTTCGAGGACGGCCAGCGTCTCCCGCTGGACGTCACCGTGGGCGACATCGTGCTGTACAGCAAGTACGGCGGCACCGAAGTGAAGTACAGCGGCGAGGAGTACCTCGTCCTCTCGGCTCGCGACGTGCTCGCGATCGTCGAGAAGTAATTCGCTTCACGCACTGCTTTGAGCTGCGCCCCTGGTCACCCCGCTGATTGCCGGGCGGCGAGGGGCGCAGCCCGTTAAACCGAGTTTTCGAGAGGGCTGAACCGCTCCCATGGCGAAGATCCTGAAGTTCGACGAGGACGCCCGTCGCGCCCTCGAGCGCGGCGTCAACAAGCTTGCCGACACGGTCAAGGTGACGATCGGCCCCAAGGGCCGCAACGTCGTCATCGACAAGAAGTTCGGCGCCCCCACCATCACCAACGACGGTGTCACCATCGCCCGCGAGGTCGAGCTGGACGACCCGTACGAGAACCTGGGCGCGCAGCTCGTGAAGGAGGTGGCGACCAAGACCAACGACATCGCGGGTGACGGCACCACCACCGCCACCGTGCTGGCCCAGGCGCTGGTCCGCGAGGGTCTGCGCAACGTCGCCGCGGGTGCTTCCCCGGCCGCCCTGAAGAAGGGCATCGACGCCGCGGTCAAGGCCGTCTCCGAGGACCTCCTCGCGACCGCCCGTCCGATCGAGGACAAGTCCGACATCGCCGCCGTGGCCGCGCTCTCCGCGCAGGACTCGCAGGTCGGCGAGCTCATCGCCGAGGCGATGGACAAGGTCGGCAAGGACGGTGTCATCACCGTCGAGGAGTCCAACACCTTCGGCCTGGAGCTGGAGTTCACCGAGGGCATGGCCTTCGACAAGGGCTACCTCTCCCCGTACATGGTCTCCGACCAGGAGCGTATGGAGGCCGTCCTCGACGACCCGTACATCCTGATCAACCAGGGCAAGATCTCCTCGATCCAGGACCTCCTGCCGCTGCTGGAGAAGGTCATCCAGGCGGGTGGCTCGAAGCCGCTGCTGATCATCGCCGAGGACGTCGAGGGCGAGGCGCTCTCCACCCTCGTCGTCAACAAGATCCGCGGCACCTTCAACGCGGTGGCCGTCAAGGCCCCGGGCTTCGGTGACCGTCGCAAGGCGATGCTGCAGGACATGGCCACCCTCACCGGTGCCACCGTCATCGCCGAGGAGGTCGGCCTCAAGCTCGACCAGGCCGGTCTGGACGTACTGGGCTCCGCCCGCCGCGTCACGATCTCCAAGGACGACACCACCATCGTCGACGGCGCGGGCAGCTCCGACGAGGTCCTCGGCCGCGTGAACCAGATCAAGGCCGAGATCGAGGCCACGGACTCGGACTGGGACCGCGAGAAGCTGCAGGAGCGCCTGGCGAAGCTCGCCGGCGGCGTCTGCGTCATCAAGGTCGGCGCCGCCACCGAGGTGGAGCTCAAGGAGAAGAAGCACCGTCTCGAGGACGCGATCTCCGCGACCCGCGCCGCGGTCGAGGAGGGCATCGTCTCCGGCGGTGGCTCCGCGCTCGTCCACGCCGTGAAGGTCCTGGAGGGCAACCTCGGTCTGTCGGGCGACGAGGCCACCGGTGTCGCGGTCGTGCGCCGCGCCGCCGTCGAGCCGCTGCGCTGGATCGCCGAGAACGCGGGCCTCGAGGGCTACGTCATCACCTCGAAGGTCTCCGAGCTCGACAAGGGCCAGGGCTTCAACGCCGCCTCCGGCGAGTACGGCGACCTGGTCAAGGCCGGCGTCATCGACCCGGTGAAGGTGACCCGCTCCGCGCTGGAGAACGCCGCCTCCATCGCCTCCCTGCTGCTGACGACCGAGACCCTCGTCGTCGAGAAGCCGGCGGAGGAAGAGGGCGACGCCGGTCACGGCCACGGTCACGGCCACAGCCACTGATCGCGCTCCACGTCGAAGGCCCCGTTCCGCAGTCGCGGAGCGGGGCCTTCCCCGTGTTCGGGGCTCAGGTTCCGTAGGGCGTTCCGGTCCCGCCCATCTGGCGTTGCAGGGCTCCGGTGTCGTAGTGCCACCAGCCTTCGGTGATCTCTCCGTCCAGGCACCGGAAGGTGGTGGTCCCGGACATCTCGTACGTCTTCCCGGTCGGTGCGACCCCCATGAACTCTCCCTTGTGGGTGCCGCGCCAGTTCCACACCGTCGTGACCATGTCGCCCTCGGCCACCTGGGCCGTCGGCTCGAAGGTCATGTCGAAGGCCGCGCGCCACATCTCCAGGTCCGAGCGCATGCCCTCGCGCCCGATGACGGTGGACTCCTCCTTGCCGGCGTCGTGGTCGATGTAGTTCACCGCGAAGCACTCGTCGAGGACGCTCATGTCGCCGGCCATGGCGGCTTCCTGGAACACCCGGTTCGCGAGCTGCTTGTTGAGGTGCTCGTCGCGGACGACGTCGAGGTTCATGAACTTCGGCATCCCCTCGCAGAGGGACACCATCTCCTGGAACATCCGGTCCGTCTCGGGGAGCTGAGAGTTCCTCATCGCCTCCTCGTACGAGGCGAACTCCACCATGTCCACGTAGTGGTTCCGGGCCTCGCGGTCCTGACCGATCATCGTGTGCGTGGCGGTGCGCCTGCCGCTGCTCTGTTCCGCCCAGCGGTCTATGAGCGCGTTCATCTCGTCGAACCGCGTCGTCTCGTAATCGATCACTTGTACGAATGTCATCGCGCCGCCTCCCGCAATGGATGGGACAGGTCCATTTTAGGGAGATTTCACCCGATCGGCCGCATCTCGGGGCGGCCGCCACGGCTACTGGGGGCCGTACTTCCGCCCCGTCCGCGAGGACATCCCGCCCAGCAGACCGCGCGGCGTCAGCTTCACCACGCCCATCAGCGCCTTGTACCGCGGATCCGGGATCGACACCGTCTTCCCTCGCGCCAGGTCGGCCAGGGCCGCGGCCACCAGCTTGTCCGCGTCCAGCCACATCCAGCCGGGGATGTTGTCCGTGCCCATGCCGGCCCGCTGGTGGAACTCCGTCCGCACGAAGCCGGGGCAGAGCGCCATCAGCCGCACCCCCGAGCCCGCCATGTCCCGCGCCGCGCCCTGGGTGAACTGCACGACCCACGCCTTGCTGGCCCCGTACGTACCGCGGGGTACGAAGGCGGCCACCGATGCCACGTTGATCACGCCGCCGCGGCCGCGCGAGCGCATCGACTCCGAGGCGGCCGAGGTCAGCCGCAGCACCGCCTCGACGTGCACCTTCAGCATGGTCAGCTCGTCGGCCATGGAGACTTCCAGGTAGCGGCCCTTGTTGCCGAAGCCCGCGTTGTTGACCAGCAGGTCGACCGGGTGCGTACGGTCGCCGAGCCGGTGCTCGACGGCCGCGATGCCCTCCTCCGTGGCGAGGTCGGCCGCGAGCACCTCGGCCTCGATGCCGTGCCGGTCGTGCAGCTCGGTGGCCTGTTCGCCGAGCCGCTTCGTGTCACGCGCCACCAGCACCAGGTTGTGCCCCTGGGCGGCGAGTTTGCGTGCGAAGGCGGCGCCGATGCCCGCCGTGGATCCCGTAATCAGCGCAGTCGTCATAGGCGCAACCTAGCCGCCCCGTCCGACGGCGCTATCGCGCCCCGGCCCCGTCCCCGTACTTCTCGACGTACTGGCGCACCGTCTCGTGGGCCGCCGGCTCCATCGCGGCGCCCGCGGCCAGGGTCCGCGGCAGCAGCGCCCGTTCGGTGGTGAAGGCCCGGAACCAGAACTGCACGGTCACCTCGTGGTCCGCCCGGTGGACGATCTCGATCGGGTCGCCGGGGGAGACCGATCCCTCCCGGACCACCCGCAGGTACGCGCCCGGGCGGGCCTCCCGGGTGAACCGCCTGACCCAGCCCGGCTCGCCGAGGACCCCCTGGAAGGTCCGGCACGGGATGCGGGCGGAGGCCACTTCGAGGACGAGGTCCGAGCCCACCCGCCAGCGGTCGCCGAGCCGCGCGGTGTTCAGGTCGATGCCGGAGGTGGTGAAGTTCTCGCCGAAGAGTCCGCCGGGCAGCTCGCGGCCGAGCTCGCGCTCCCACAGGTCCAGGTCCTCGCGGGCGTAGGCGTAGACGGCCTGGTGGTCGCCGCCGTGGTGGCGCCGGTTGCAGACGGCGTCGCCCTCCAGGCCGCTGCCGAGGCCCTCGGCCTTGGAGCCGGGGGCGAAGACGCGGACCGGCCCGGGGACCGGGCGCTTGCCGATGCCCGTCACCCCGCCCTCGTGGTCGGTGTGCTCGTCCGGCTCGGCGCGGCCGATGTTCACGGAGATCAGATGCATGGGGCCCATGGGACCACGCTAGCCCAGGCATCCCAAAGGGTCCCGGGATTATTCGCGCATCGATGAAAGCGGGCCTTATGCTCGAAGGGTGATCGAGGCACGTCATCTCCGCGTACTGCGCGCCGTCGCCGGTACCGGTTCCTTCTCCGCCGCCGCCCGCGAACTCGGCTGCACCCAGCCGGCCGTCTCCCAGCAGATGAAGGCGCTGGAGCAGTCGGCCGGCACCCCGCTGCTCATCCGCACCGGCCGCGAGATGCGGCTGACCCAGGCCGGCGAGGCGCTGGTGCGGCACGCCGCCGGGATCCTGGCCGGGCTGACGGCGGCCGAGGAGGAGGTCGCCGCCATCGCCGGTCTGCGCGCGGGGCGGGTCCGCCTGGTCTCGTTCCCGAGCGGCAGCTCCACCCTGGTGCCGACCGCGCTCGCGGCGATGCGCGCCGAGCACCCGGGGACCCGCGTCTCCCTGGTGGAGGCGGAGCCGCCGCGGTCGGTGGAGATGCTGCGCGAGGGCGACTGCGACGTCGCGCTGGCCTTCCGCTACGGCGCGGACGGCGGTCCGGCCGGGGCGGGCGGGTCCGCGGGGTCCGCGGCGTCCGTTGCGGAGTGGGAGGACCTGGTCGTGCGGCCGCTGCTGACCGACCGGCTGGTGGGGCTGGTGCCGGAGGGGCACCGGCTGGCCGGGGCGGAGCGGGTGGGCATGGCCGAACTGGCCGGCGAGCCCTGGATCGCGGGCTGTCCGCGCTGCCGCCGGCACCTGGTGGAGGTGTGCGAGGAGGTGGGCTTCACCCCGCGCATCGACTTCGCCACCGACGACTATCCGGCGGTGGTCGGCCTGGTCGGCGCGGGTCTGGGTGTGGCGGTGCTGCCGGAGCTGGCCGTGGAGTCCGTACGGGCCAAGGGTGTGAGCACGCTCGTGGTGGAGCCGGCCGTCGAGCGCGAGGTGGTGGCGCTGACCCTGCCGGACCTGGCGCGGGTGCCGGCCGTGGCCGCGACCATGGCCCAGCTGGAGCGGGCGGCCACGCGCTGACCGTACGCACGGGGGTGCGTACGGCCGAACGCGTGAAACCGGGCCGGGGGGCGACACGCCCGGGCGTGCTGTGTGCGGAGGGTTCGGAGGAAACGTTCCTTCTTGTCGTGCCGGTCGTGGTTCCGTCGGTTCTCAGTCCGGAGTGATCCGTCCGATCGCGCTCGACGCGGGGATGAGTCGGTGCCGGGCGCGGCCCATCAGTTCCTCGCGCTCGTCCTCGGTGAGGCCCCCCCACACCCCGTAGGGCTCACGGACGGCGAGTGCGTGTGCGGCGCATTCCGAGCGAACCGGGCAGCGCATGCAGACCTCTTTAGCCGAGGCCTCGCGCGCGCTCCTGGCCGCACCCCGCTCGCCTTCCGGGTGGAAGAAGAGGGAGCTGTCGACCCCGCGGCAGGCTGCGAGCAGCTGCCAGTCCCAGAGGTCGGCGTTGGGTCCGGGGAGGCGGGAGAAATCTGCCATTGGTAGTCCTCTTGGTGCCGGTACTGAGGCGGATACGGTCCATGTCTCCACACCTACTGTCCGAGTAGATGTAAATATGACTCATTGGGAATCTAGCCTCAGACACGTGCCAAACGGAAGGAAAGCCGCCAAATAGGGCATAGCTCCAGATGGAGGACAGGCGGCTTGCGCCTCCACCGCCGTGTTCGCTTCCTCACGTAGAGTGCCGAAGGTGTCCGTCCGACCCGTAACTCTTTCGAGTGACCATCGTTGAGAGTGCGAAGGCGGTTGAACCGACAAGTTCTCGGACAGGTGTCCGGGGGCATCGACCGCACAGGTGACGATACGTACCAGCCTGGAGGCTCAAGGTGACGCGCATCAGCAGCTGCGGAGGGCGGTCATGACTTCCGTCCTCGTCTGCGACGACTCCCCGCTTGCCCGAGAGGCGCTCCGTCGCGCGGTTGCCACCGTGCCCGGCGTCGAGCGTGTGACGACGGCTGCCAACGGCGAGGAAGTCCTCCGCCGCTGGGGCGCCGACCGCTCCGACCTGATCCTGATGGATGTACGGATGCCCGGGCTCGGCGGTGTGGAGACGGTCCGCCGCCTCCTCTCGGCCGACCCCGGCGCCCGCATCATCATGCTGACGGTCGCCGAGGACCTGGACGGCGTGGCCCTCGCGGTCGCCGCCGGCGCCCGCGGTTACCTGCACAAGGACGCCTCGCGCGCCGAGCTGCGGGCCACGGTCACCCAGGCCCTCGCCGACCCGACCTGGCGACTGGCCCCGCGCCGGCTCCGCTCGGCGGAGATGGGCGCCGCGCCCACCCTCACCGCGCGGGAGATCCAGGTGCTGGAGGGCATGAGCCACGGCCGGTCCAACGCGGAGATCGGGCGCGAGCTCTTCCTCTCGGAGGACACGGTCAAGACGCACGCCCGCCGGCTGTTCAAGAAGCTCGGCGCATCGGACCGCGCGCACGCCGTGGCGCTCGGCTTCCGCTGGGGTCTCGTCCGCTGACCCCCGATGCGGCCGGGCCCGGCCGGGTCCGCCGCGGACCGCGCATCGTCGCGAGCGGTCCCGTCCGCCGCCGACGGACGGGGCGGCGCGCCGCCCCGGTCCTCCTCCGGCGCCCCGTGCCGCCCCGGCGCCCCGTACGTCTCGGGTCGCCGCGCCGCCCCGGGTCGCCGGGCCTTTCCCGTCCCGCCGTACCCGGTGCGCACCCGAGGGTTGGCGGGGCACAATCCGGGAAACGTCTCGCTTCGTGCGCGATGCCGCATCCTTGAGGGTGTGGAGTCTCTCGGGGACCAATCGGCCGAGCGGGAAGGGGAGGGCGCAGATGAAGAGTTCCGGCGCACCCGCTCATAACGCTTCGACGCACAACAAGGGCCACGGTGCCGCGGATGCTCCGGCGTCAAGGCACCATGGACGGATGCGTGACGACGAGGCCCTGGGGTCCCCCGCGGCCACAGGCCCCACCGGCGCCGCCGGAGGCGGCGGTACCGGGGGCGTCAGCGCGCTCGTACGCCGGGCGGTGGAAGGTGACGAGCAGGCCACGCACGACCTGCTCGCCTTCGTCCACCCCCTCGCGATCCGCTACTGCCGCACCCGGCTGTCGCGACTCCCGGGTGATGCCCGCCACTTCGTGGAGGACTTGGCGCAGGAGGTCTGCGTCGCGGTGCTGATGGCGCTCCCGCGCTACCGGGACACCGGCCGGCCCTTCGAGGCCTTCGTCTTCGCCATCGCCGCGCACAAGGTCGCCGACCTGCAACGGGCCGCGATGCGGCACCCGGGCAGCACGGCCGTGCCCTCGGACGAGATGCCCGAGCGGCCCGACGACTCGCTGGGCCCGGAGGAGCGCGCGCTGCTCAGCAGTGACGCGGCCTGGGCCAAGAAGCTGCTGGCCAACCTCCCGGAGAATCAGCGCGAGCTGCTCGTCCTGCGGGTGGCCGTCGGGCTGACCGCGGAGGAGACCGGGCAGATGCTCGGGATGTCCCCGGGAGCCGTCCGGGTGGCCCAGCACCGGGCCCTCAGCAGGCTCCGCGCGCTCGCCGAGCAGTAGGCCGGACGTAGGAACCTACGAATCTTGCGGTTGACCTTGGTCGTGGAATGAGACGCGTCGGGATCCCGTTAGCATGGACATCCGCGCTGAGCAAGACCATTTGGGAAGGTGTCATGACCGCCGACGGAGTGCCCGACAAATTCGCCACGCTCGGACTGACCTACGACGACGTGCTGCTGCTGCCGGGTGCGTCGGACATGGCCCCGGACGACATCGACACCTCTTCCCTCATCTCGCGCAACGTGCGCGTGAACATCCCGCTGCTCTCTGCGGCCATGGACAAGGTCACCGAGGCCCGCATGGCCATCGCGATGGCCCGCCAGGGCGGCGTCGGCGTGCTCCACCGCAACCTCTCCATCGCCGACCAGGCCAACCAGGTCGACCTGGTCAAGCGCTCCGAGTCCGGCATGGTCACCGACCCGATCACGGTGCACCCGGACGCGACCCTGCGCGAGGCCGACGAGCTCTGCGCGAAGTTCCGCATCTCCGGCGTCCCGGTCACCGACCCCGCGGGCAAGCTCCTCGGCATCGTCACCAACCGCGACATGGCCTTCGAGTCGGACCGCAGCCGCCAGGTGCGCGAGGTCATGACCCCGATGCCGCTGGTCACGGGCAAGGTCGGCATCTCGGGCGTGGACGCCATGGACCTGCTGCGCCGCCACAAGATCGAGAAGCTTCCGCTGGTCGACGAGGCGGGCATCCTCAAGGGCCTCATCACGGTCAAGGACTTCGTCAAGGCCGAGAAGTACCCGAACGCGGCCAAGGACAAGGAAGGGCGTCTCCTCGTCGGCGCGGCCGTCGGCGTCGCCGGCGACGCGTACGAGCGCGCCCAGGCCCTGATCGAGGCCGGCGCCGACTTCATCGTCGTCGACACCGCCCACGGTCACTCCCGGCTGGTCGGCGACATGGTCGCCAAGATCAAGTCGAACTCCTCGGTGGACGTCATCGGCGGCAACGTCGCCACCCGCGACGGCGCCCAGTCCCTGATCGACGCCGGCTGCGACGGCATCAAGGTCGGCGTCGGCCCCGGCTCCATCTGCACGACCCGCGTCGTCGCCGGCATCGGCGTCCCGCAGGTCACCGCCATCTACGAGGCCTCGCTCGCCGCGAAGGCGGCCGGCGTGCCGGTCATCGGCGACGGCGGCCTGCAGTACTCGGGCGACATCGCCAAGGCCCTGGTCGCGGGCGCCGACACGGTGATGCTCGGCTCGCTGCTCGCGGGCTGCGAGGAGTCCCCGGGCGAGCTGCTCTTCATCAACGGCAAGCAGTTCAAGTCCTACCGCGGCATGGGCTCGCTCGGCGCGATGCAGTCCCGCGGCGACCAGCGCTCCTTCTCCAAGGACCGCTACTTCCAGGAGGGCGTGGGCGGCGACGACAAGCTCATCCCCGAGGGCATCGAGGGCCAGGTGCCCTACCGCGGCCCGCTGTCCGCGGTCGTCCACCAGCTCGTCGGCGGCCTGCGCCAGTCGATGTTCTACGTCGGCGGGCGCACGGTGCCCGAGCTCCAGGACAACGGCCGCTTCGTCCGGATCACCTCGGCGGGCCTCAAGGAGAGCCACCCGCACGACATCCAGATGACGGTCGAGGCACCGAACTACTCCCGCAAGGGCTGAGCAGGCAGAACGCGCGAGGGGCGGACCCGGGTCACCGGGTCCGCCCCTCGCGCGTGGCGTGCGCGGACGTCGGCAGCCGGGCCGCGGGCGTCCGTACGGCGGGCACGGGAACGCGGCTCTCCGGCGTTCGGGGATACTGGACGGGCAGACCCAGAGGAAAGGCCACCACACGTGACTGAGATCGAGATCGGGCGCGGCAAGCGCGGCCGCAGGGCGTACGCGTTCGACGACATCGCCATCGTCCCGAGCCGGCGTACCCGGGACCCGAAGGAGGTCTCGATCGCCTGGCAGATCGACGCGTACCGCTTCGAGCTCCCCTTCCTGGCCGCCCCCATGGACTCGGTCGTCTCCCCGCAGACCGCCATCCGCATCGGCGAGCTCGGCGGCCTGGGCGTGCTGAACCTCGAAGGCCTGTGGACCCGCTACGAGGACCCGCAGCCGCTGCTCGACGAGATCACGGAGCTGGACGAGGAGTCGGCCACCCGCCGCCTCCAGGAGATCTACTCCGCGCCGATCCAGGCCGACCTGATCCGGCAGCGCATCAAGGAGGTGCGCGACTCCGGTGTCGTCACCGCCGCCGCGCTCTCCCCGCAGCGCACCGCCGAGTTCTCCAAGGCCGTCGTCGACGCGGGCGTGGACATCTTCGTCATCCGCGGCACGACCGTCTCCGCCGAGCACGTCTCCGGCGCCGCCGAGCCGCTGAACCTCAAGCAGTTCATCTACGAGCTCGACGTCCCGGTCATCGTGGGCGGCTGCGCCACCTACACCGCGGCCCTGCACCTGATGCGCACCGGCGCGGCGGGCGTGCTGGTCGGCTTCGGCGGCGGCGCCGCGCACACCACGCGCAACGTCCTCGGCATCCAGGTCCCGATGGCGACCGCCGTGGCCGACGTGGCCGCCGCCCGCCGCGACTACATGGACGAGTCCGGTGGCCGCTACGTGCACGTCATCGCCGACGGCGGCGTGGGCTGGTCGGGTGACATCCCGAAGGCCGTGGCCTGCGGCGCCGACGCCGTGATGATGGGCTCCCCGCTGGCCCGCGCCACCGACGCGCCGGGCAAGGGCAACCACTGGGGCATGGAGGCCGTGCACGAGGACGTGCCGCGCGGCAAGAAGGTCGACCTCGGCACGGTGGGCACCACCGAGGAGATCCTCACCGGCCCCTCGCACAGCCCCGACGGCTCGATGAACATCTTCGGCGCGCTGCGCCGCTCGATGGCCACCACGGGCTACAGCGAGCTGAAGGAGTTCCAGCGCGTCGAGGTCACCGTCGCGGACTCCCAGCACCGCCGCTGACCCCGCGCCGCAGGCGCAACGCCGGAGGGCCGGCACCCCGAGCGGGTGCCGGCCCTCCGGTGCGTCGGGGTCAGGCCGCCGTCTTGCGGGCGGTCTGGAAGGCCGCGTAGCCGCCGATGGCGAAGAAGAGGAAGGTCATCGGGTTGGCCTCCTCCTTCCAGCCGTCGAACAGCACGGTGACGCCGAGGCCGAGGACATCGGGGAGGGAGAGGGCGTTCTGGTCGGCGACGATCATCGCCATGCCGAGGATCTGGCCCGCGAGCACGGCGGCGAGGGCGAGGAGGACGCTCAGGACCGGCAGGACCGGGTTGCGGCCGCCGACCTTGCCGGCGACGACGCCGATCAGGGCGCCGACGGCGACGGCCGCGTAGCCGATCTCGTACTTGGTCGCACCGATGATCGCGCCGTACACCCCGGCGAGGACCAGCGCGGAACCCACCGTCGCGGCGATGCCCAGTCCGAGGTTGCCGCTGCGGGCCGGCGCCGGCGCGGGGGCCGGGGTGTAGGACGCGGGCGCGGGCGGCTGGAAGTTCTGGGTCATGCGGAGGTCCCCCCAGGGATGAAGATCGCACGCCTGCCCTCGGGACATAAGTGCGAGATAAGTGACGCCGAAGGCTAGCAGCCTCGTCGGACATCGCCAGGGGGATTTCCGGGGGGTCAGAGGCGGTGGGCCGCGCCGGCGGGGCTGGCGCCGCGGGTGTCCAGGAGGAGCTGGGCCTTCACCGCGAGACCCTGGAGGTCGTAGGTGCGGTGGTGCTGGAGCAGGATCGTCAGATCGGCGTTCGCGGCCGCCTCGTACAGGGACTCGGCCCGGGGGACCGGCCGGTCGCGCACCCGCCAGCCGGTGATGTACGGGTCGTGGTAGCTGATCAGTGCGCCCAGGTCGATGAGGCGGCTGGCGATCTCCCGGGCCGGGGAGCCCTCCTGGTCGGCGAGGTCGGGCTTGTACGTGACGCCGAGCAGCAGGACGCGGGCCCCGCGGGCGGATTTGCCGTGCTCGTTCAGCAGGGTGGCGGAGCGCTGGATGACGTACTGCGGCATCCGGTTGTTGATCTCCTGGGCCAGCCCGACCATGCGCAGCGGGTGACCGGGGGTGCGGGTGGTGTGGGGGAGGTAGTTCGGGTCCAGGGGGACGCCGTGGCCCCCGACGCCCGGGCCGGGGCGGAAGGCCTGGAAGCCGTACGGCTTGGTCTCGGCGCAGCGGATGACGTCCCACAGGTCGACGCCGAGGTCGTGGCAGAGCACGGCCATCTCGTTCATGAGGGCGATGTTGACGTGCCGGTAGTTCGTTTCGAGGAGCTGCACGGTCTCGGCCTCGCGCAGCCCGCGGGCGCGGACCACCTTCTCGGTGAGGCGGGCGTAGAAGGCGTGCGCGGACTCGGTGCAGGCGGGGGTGAGACCGCCGATCACCTTGGGCGTGTTGGAGATGCCGTGGGTCCGGTTGCCCGGGTCGTGGCGGCTGGGGGAGTAGGCCAGGTGGAAGTCGCGGCCGGCCCGCAGCCCGGAGCCCGCTTCCAGGACGGGGCGCAGGTAGTCCTCGGTGACACCCGGATGGGCGGCGGATTCGAGGATCACGGTGGTGTGCGGGCGCAGGCGGGCCGCGAGGACCCGGCCGGCCTCGCCGACGGCGGAGAGGTCCAGCGCGCGGTCGGCCCCGAGCTGGGTGGGGGCGCAGATGACGGCCGTGCGGACCCGGCCGAGCTCGGCGGGGTTGGTGGTGACCCGGAAGCCGGCCGCCGACATGCGGCGGATCTCGGCAGCGGTGAGAGTGGAGTCCGTGACCGGACCGCTGTCGTAGCCGACCGTCTCGATGCCGGCGGCGACGGCCGCCTGGGCGAGCGGCAGGCCGAGGTGGCCGAGTCCGATGACGGCGAGGTCTGCGGGCATGGGGGTGCCGTCCCTTCCCTGACGTGAGGGGGATGCCGCGCAAGTCCTCCGTGGGGCAGGGGAGCTGGCGCAATGTCAGACTAGGCTTATATATGACAGATATGTCGCATTCTGGAGCGAACGCCACCGTTGTGTTGTCCACAGGCGGTGGCTGATGTGGGTCCGGGGGGTCAGAATCATGAAACGGGGCATGTGAGCGGGATCTCACCCGCACCAACGGGAGGCAGCCGTGAGGACAGCGACACTGGGGCCGGCGCAGCGGGCCGAGGCCCTCACCCGGATGGCCGAGCGAGAGGTGGACGTGCTGGTCGTGGGCGCCGGAGTGGTGGGCGCCGGCACCGCGCTGGACGCCGTCACCCGCGGCCTCTCCACCGGACTGGTCGAGGCCCGGGACTGGGCCTCGGGCACCTCCAGCCGCTCCAGCAAGCTGATCCACGGCGGCCTGCGCTATCTGGAGATGCTCGACTTCGCCCTGGTGCGCGAGGCCCTGAAGGAGCGCGGCCTGCTGCTGGAGCGCCTCGCGCCGCACCTCGTCAAGCCGGTGCCGTTCCTGTACCCCCTGCAGCACAAGGGCTGGGAGCGGTTCTACGCGGGCTCGGGCGTCGCGCTGTACGACGCGATGTCCGTCTCCAGCGGGCACGGGCGCGGGCTGCCGGTGCACCGGCACCTGTCGCGGACGCGCGCCCTGCGGGTGGCGCCGGCGCTGCGCAAGGACGCGCTGGTGGGTGCCCTGCAGTACTACGACGCCCAGATGGACGACGCGAGGTACGTCGCCACGCTCGTGCGGACGGCCGCGGCGTACGGGGCGCACTGCGCCAACCGGGCGAGGGTCGTCGGCTTCCTGCGCGAGGGTGAGCGGGTCGTCGGCGCGCGGGTGCGGGACGTCGAGGGCGGCGTCGAGTACGAGATCCGCGCCAAGCAGATCGTGAACGCCACCGGGGTGTGGACGGACGACACCCAGGCGCTGATCGGGGAGCGCGGGCAGTTCCACGTGCGCGCGTCGAAGGGGATCCACCTGGTCGTGCCCAAGGACCGGATCCATTCGAGCACCGGGCTGATCCTGCGGACCGAGAAGTCGGTGCTGTTCGTCATCCCGTGGGGGCGGCACTGGATCGTGGGGACCACCGACACCGACTGGGACCTGGACAAGGCGCATCCGGCGGCGTCGAGCGCCGACATCGACTACCTGCTGGAGCACGTGAACTCGGTGCTGGCGGTCCCGCTGACGCGCGACGACGTGCAGGGCGTGTACGCGGGCCTGCGGCCGCTGCTGGCCGGCGAGTCGGACGCGACGAGCAAGCTGTCGCGCGAGCACACCGTCGCCCACCCGGTGCCGGGGCTGGTGGTCGTCGCGGGCGGCAAGTACACGACGTACCGGGTCATGGCGAAGGACGCGGTCGACGAGGCGGTGCACGGGCTGGACCAGCGGGTGGCGCCGTGCGTGACGGAGGACGTGCCGCTGGTGGGCGCCGAGGGCTACCGGGCCCTGTGGAACGCGCGGGCGCGGATCGCCGCCCGGACGGGTCTTCACGTGGTGCGGGTGGAACACCTGTTGAACCGCTACGGGGCGCTCACGGAGGAGCTGCTGGACCTGATCGCCGCCGATCCGGGGCTCGGCAAGGGGCTGACCGGCGCGGACGACTACCTGCGGGCGGAGATCGTGTACGCGGCGTCGCACGAGGGGGCGCGGCACCTGGACGACGTGCTGACGCGCCGTACGAGGATCTCGATCGAGACGTTCGACCGGGGGACGCGGTCGGCGCGGGAGTGCGCCGAGTTGATGGCGCCGGTGCTGGGCTGGGACAAGCAGCAGATCGAGAAGGAAGTGGAACACTACGAGAAGCGGGTCCAGGCGGAGCGCGAATCCCAGCGCCAGCCCGACGACCAGACGGCGGACGCAGCACGGCTGGGGGCGCCCGACATCGTTCCGTTGTAACTCCGGAATGCGGAAGGGGGAACCGCAGACCCGGGGGGCCCGTCCGTTGCGGAGTGAGGAACAATGAGGGCTCTGCCGGGGCGGGTTACCGTGAGCCCCGGCCGCCGGGTCGCTCAGCCGCTGGGGCAGGCGGAGCAGCGGCGCGATCGCAGAGGGGACGCATGTCGAAGCCGGAGCACACCGAGTCACCTGCCGTTGCGCCTGCGGCGTCGCTCGAGGGTACGGATTCGGCCGGGGCCGGGTCCGCGGCTGCGCCTGCGTCCGCGGGGGATGCCGAGGGGGCGAAGCCCGGCCGGGACAAGTCCGCTGCCGCTTCGCCTGCGGCGTCGCCCGAGGGTAAGGATTCGGCCGAGTCCGAGTCCGGGTCCGGGGCTGCGCCCGTGTCCGCGGCGGCTGCTGACGGGGCGAAGCCCGCCTCCGCGAAGCCGCGCCCGGACGAGGCTGCTGCCGCAGAGTCGGGGGACGGGGCGGAGCCCGCGTCCGCGGAGCCCGGTCCGGAGAAGGCCGGGGCCGCGGAGTCCGAGGGCGGGGCGAAGTCCGCGTCCGCGGGGCTGCGGTTGGACAAGTCCGCTGCCGCGGAGGCCCAGGGCGGGGCTGCGCCTGCGTCCGCGGAGCCTGGTCCGGAGAAGACCGGGGCCACCGAGGCCCAGGGCGGGGCTGAGCCTGCGTCCGCCGAGCCCGGCTCGGAGAAGGCTGCCGCCGTGGAGTCCGAGGGCGGGGCGAAGCCCGTGTCCGGGGGGCTGCGGTTGGACAAGTCCGCTGCCGCGGAGCCTGTCTCCGCGAAGTCTCGCTCGGGCAAGGGCGGTGACGAGGCGGCAGGCGTCGAGGAGCGGCCCGCAGCGAAGGCCGCGGCCTCCAAGCCGAAGGCCGTGCCCGGCGGCACCGGGGTCAACCCCGTCGTGGAGAAGGCCGACGCCATGGCCGCCGCCGTGAAGGCCGCGGCCGCCAAGGCCGCCGACGACGGCCAGGACGAGGGCCGGCTGCTGGCCGGCCGCTACCGGCTGCGGTCCGTGCTCGGCAAGGGCGGCATGGGCACCGTGTGGCGGGCCCAGGACGAGACCCTCGGCCGCACCGTCGCCGTCAAGGAACTCCGCTTCGGCAACGGCGTGGACGAGGACGAGAAGCGCCGCCTCATCACCCGTACCCTCCGCGAGGCCAAGGCCATCGCCCGGATCCGCAGCGGCGGCGCCGTCACCGTCTACGACGTCGTCGACGAGGACGGCCGGCCGTGGATCGTCATGGAGCTCATCGAGGGCCCGTCGCTCGCCGAGTTCATCCGGGAGAACGGCCCCCTCACCCCGCACCGCGCCGCCGAGGTCGGCCTCGCCGTGCTCGACGTGCTCCGGGCCGCCCACGGCCAGGGCATCCTGCACCGTGACGTCAAACCCTCCAACGTGCTCATCGCCGGCAACGGCCGTGTCGTCCTGACGGACTTCGGCATCGCCCAGGTCGAGGGCGACCCCTCCGTCACCTCCACCGGCATGCTCGTCGGCGCCCCCTCCTACATCTCCCCCGAGCGCGCCCGCGGCCAGAAGCCCGGCCCGCCGGCCGACATGTGGTCGCTCGGCGGTCTGCTGTACGCGTCCGTCGAGGGAGTCCCCCCGTACGACAAGGGATCGGCCCTCGCGACGCTCACCGCCGTCATGACCGAGCCCGTGGAGCCGCCGAAGAACGCCGGCCCGCTCACCGAGGTCATCTACGGACTGCTCGTCAAGGACCCTGACCGCCGACTCGACGAGGGCCGCGCCCGGGACCTGCTGACGGCCGTCCTCGCCGCGCCCGAGCCCGCACCCGCCCCTCCGGTGGCGGCCGCCGAGGAGACCCGGCAGATCTCCCTCGCGGACGCCAAGGAGGCGGCGGAGAAGGCCACCGCCGAGAAGGCGGCCGAGAAGGCCGCGAAGAAGGAGCGGGACCGGCGGGAACGCGAGCAGCGCGAGCGCGCCCGCGCCGCGCTGAAGGCCGCCCGCAAGGCGGCGTCGGCAGCCCCCGCGGCCGCCGCCACCGCGACGGCCGCCTCGGCCGCCGAGGCGCCCAGGCCCAGGCCGGGCCGCGTCCCCGCACCGCTCACCGACGTCATGCCGCGCCGCACCATCGCGCTCGCCATAGCGGCCTTCGTCGTGGTCCTCGCGGTGGTCGGCTCGCTCATCGTCTACGCCTTCAGCGGCGACGACGACAAGGCCGGGAAGAACGAGGGCAAGGACGGCAAGGCCACCCCGGCCGCGTCCGCCCCGCAGAACCCGGGCGGCGACAAGCCGTCCTCCCCGCAGCCCGCCCCCAACGGCGTCGGGACGGCCGGCAACGCCAACGCCGGCACCGGTACGGGCGACGGCGGCCAGCCGGGCGGCGGTCAGGGCCAGCAGACCCCGGGCGCCGGCCAGGGGCAGGGGCAGGGGAACACGACCGGCGGCGCCGGCGGCGGTGAACTGCCCGCGGGGTACGCCACGGTGCAGGACTTCGCCTTCCGCTTCTCCATGGCGATGCCCGAGGGCTTCACGATGGACGCCATAGCGGGCGAGAACTCCGGGGCCATATACAACCGCGACGGCGGATTCCCGCGGATCCAGGTCGACTACACCGGCACGCCGGGCAACGACGCCCGTCTCGCCTGGAGCAAGGCCGTGAGCGGCGTGGCCGGCAGCAGCAAGGACTACCGGACGATCCGGATCGACGCGGTGGAGTACCGCGGCTATCCGACCGTCGCGGACTGGGAGTTCGAGCGGGAGCAGAAGGGCATCAAGGTCCGCGTCCTCAACCGCGGCTTCAAGGTGGACGCCACCCACGGCTACGCCATCATGATCAGCTGCCCGGCCGACCAGTGGGACGGTCCGGAGTGCACCCAGATCCGCGACGTCGCCTTCCGGACCTTCCAGCCTCTCGGCTGACCCCGGGACGCGGGTGCCCCCGGCGACGTATCGTGTCAGCGGGGCCATGGGGGACCTGCCGCACTCGGGGGAGGCGATGTGGAGGAGTACGCGGGCCGGATACTGGCCGGCCGCTACCGCCTGCCGCTGCCGCCGTCCGACGAGTACGAACTCGTCGAGACCCGCGCGTTCGACACCCGCAGCGGGCAGGAAGTCCTGGTCCGGCAGGTGCCGTTGCCGGAGGTGGTGGACGCCGAGCTGGTCGAGGGGACCCGCGCCGTCCCGGCCGCTCCGGGCCGCGGCCCGGCCGATCTGCCCGCCGTGCGGCGGGCGATCGAGGCGGCTCAGGCGGCGGCCTCGATCCCCGACCATCCGCGGCTCGACCAGGTCTTCGACGTGTTCGCCGAAGGCGGCTCGTTGTGGATAGTGAGCGAACTGGTCCCGGCCAGGCCGCTCGCGGCGCTCATCGCCGACGAACCGCTCAGCCCCTACCGCGCGGCCGAGGTCGCGTCGGACGTGCTGACGGCGCTGCGCGTGCTCCACGCGCACGGCTGGACCCACCGCAACATCACCGTCCGCACGGTGCTGGTGTGCGAGGACGGCAGGGTCGTGCTGACCGGCCTCGCGGCCGGGGCGGCGGAAGAGGCCCTGTGCGGGTACGACCCGCTGCCCGAGTCCGCCGACGCGGAACCCGGCACGGGATGGGGTGCCGCGCCCACGCCCCGGACCCCACGGGCACCGCAGACCCCTCAGGCACCCCGGATCCCGCAGGGACCGCCCGCGCCCCGGGCCGCCTCTGCCGCCGTTCCCCCGGAGCGACCGAGCCCGCCGCCGGGCCCGGACCCCGCGACGGCACCGGACCCCGGCCCCCGGTACGCCCCGCTCGTCGCGCCCGGTTACGACACCGGGCCCCGCTACAACGACCACATCACCCCCGACCGTCCGCAGGAGCGGCCCGACCCGCAGGCCGCGGCCCGGGCCGGGGCCATCGCCGCCTACCGGGCCGGGGCGCAGGCCGCCGCCCGGATCACCGCCCAGCGCAGGGCCGGCGTCGCCCCGGGCCCGGCCGCGCCGGAATCCGGAACCGACGGCGGGACCGGCACGGAGACCGGCGCCGACGCGCAGAACGGTGCCGCCCCGGGCACCGGGCTCGAACCGGCCCAGGCGCCCGAGCGCAGGCCCGCCGGATCGACGGTCCCGCAGGGCTACGCCTACCCGTACGGAGGTCCGGAGGCCGCGGGCACCGGCGCCTGGCACGGTGCGACCCCGCGACGGCCCGCGCTGCCCGAGGCCGGACCGGCACCCCGTCCCGCCCCGGCACGGCTCCCCGCCCCGGAGCAGGCGCCCGAACGGGCCCCGGAGCCGGATTCCCTCCACGCACCGGCCCCGCGACCGGGCGCTTCACCGGCAGCCCCCGTACCGGCCCCGGGCCGCCCCCAGCCGGACCCGGCCGTCCTGCCCGCCCGCATCCCGCTGCCCCAGGGCTACCGGCAGGCCGACGCCGCGGCCGTGCCCGTCCCCGTTCCGGCCGCCGGACCGGCCGAGCCCGCCGCCGGCGCCGGGAACGGCGGCAGCGGGTGGTCCGCCCCGCGGACCGGCCCCCGTACCGGGCTGGACGCCGAACGGGCCCGCCAGACGCGCATGGCCGTCGTCGGTGCGGTCACCGAGCGCTGGGCGCCCGAACAGGCCGGTCCCGTGCACGGCCACTGGCAGCTCGCGGCTCCCGTCGGGCCCGCCACCGACCTCTGGGCGCTGGGCGCGCTGCTCTACCGGGCCGTGCAGGGCCACGCCCCCTACCCGGAGGACAGCGTCGCCGAGCTGGTCGAGATGGTGTGCGCGGAGCCCCCCGCCTTCGCGGAGGACTGCGGTGCGCTGCGCCCCGTGGTGGAGTCGCTGCTGCGCCAGGACCCCACCGAGCGGCCCGACTTCGAGGAGCTGCGCGGCTGGCTGCGCTCGCTCGTCCGGTCCGCGCCGGAGCCCGACGCCGGTCTGGGCGTGCTCCCGATGCCGGAGCCGGACCCGGCGCGCCTGCCCGTGGTCCGCCGCCGCGGCGAGGTCCACGGGCGCCACCGCAACCCCGCGGGCCCCCGCAAGCCGCTCGCCCTGGGCCGGACCCTGCTCCTCGGAGTCCTCGCCCTGCTCGCCGCGGGCGTCGCGTACGCCGTGCTGTTCCTGCCGCGCGCCGATGTGGGCGGGGCCGGGGACGAGCGGCCCGGTGCCGAGGCCCGGCCCTCGCCGTCGGCCACGGCCGGCAGCCCCACCTCCCGGCCGGCGCCGCAGACGACCGCCCCCGCCGCGTCGCAGCCCGCACCCGCGCCCGCTCCGCCCGGCTACACCACCCAGCAGGACCCCGAGCACTTCGAGATCGCCGTGCCCGACGGCTGGGAGCGCCGCGGGATCAACGAGGCCGGCCAGGTCCGGTACACCGACGGGCAGTTCGTGCTGACCGTGGTCCCCGGCCGGGACAAGGTGCAGGGGAATCCGGATCCGGCGGCCTACCAGAAGGACAAGGAGCCGGAGCTGACGCCGTACCGGACGTCCACCTGGTCGACCGTCGGGGAGGTGAAGACGACCACTGTCGGTCAGCAACTGCGGGCCACGGGACGGTACACGTGGATCGACGGGACCGGCCGCAACGTCTACGCCCGCAACTTCGTCGTCGCGCTGGCGGGCAGCTACCACGTCGTCCTCGTCACCGGACCGGAGGACGAACAGTCCAAGGTCACCGAGGTCTTCGAGAAGGCCACGGCGAGTTACAAGGCGGGCGGTTGAACGGATACTGACGACGGATCAGTACGGCGATTGCGTCACAGTGCCGTCTTTCGGCGCCCCGGCGGTTCCAGCAGCCCCCGTGGGCTCCGTAATCTGGCCTGAAGTGCAGAGAGCGGCGGGAATTCGTGGAACAGCAGACAGGTGGGGGCGCCGTGCTGGCGGGCCGGTACCGGCTCGTCGAGCCGATCGGCCGGGGCGGCATGGGCAAGGTGTGGCGCGCGCATGACGAGCTGCTCCACAGGACCGTTGCCGTCAAGGAACTGACGGCGGGTCTGTACGTCGCGCAGGCCGACCGGGACGTCATGCACGCCCGGACCCAGAAGGAGGCGCGGGCCGCGGCCCGCATCCAGCACCCGGCGGTCGTCACCGTCCACGACGTGCTGGAGCACGACGACCGGCCGTGGATCGTCATGGAGTACATCGACGGGCCCTCCCTCGCGGAGGCGGCCAAGGCGGCCGGGCGGATCGAACCCCGCGAGGCGGCCCGGATCGGGCTGCACGTGCTGGGCGCGCTGCGCGCCGCGCACGCGGTCGGCGTACTGCACCGGGACGTGAAGCCCGGCAACGTGCTGCTGGCCAAGGACGGACGGGTGCTGCTCACGGACTTCGGCATCGCCGCCATCGAGGGCGACTCCTCGATCACCCGGACGGGTGAGATCGTCGGTTCCATCGACTACCTGGCGCCCGAGCGGGTGACCGGCGGGATCCCGGATCCGTCCTCGGACCTGTGGTCGCTGGGCGCGACCCTGTACACGGCGGTCGAGGCGCGCTCCCCGTTCCGCCGTACCTCGCCCATCTCCAGCCTGCAGGCCGTGGTGAACGAGGAGCCGCCGGCGCTGCGCCAGTCCGGGGTGCTCGGCCCGGTGATCACGGCCCTGCTGCGCAAGGACCCGATGCAGCGCCCCTCGGCCGAGGAGGCCGAGCGGATGCTGCTGGAGGCGATGGAGGGGCGCGAGCCGAAGGCGGCGCAGGCGTTCGTGCCGACGCGCGCCGTCCGCTCCGAGGAGCTCGCTCCGGCGCAGGACAGACCCGAGGAAACGTCCCCTCCGGTGGAGCCCACCGCCTCGCAGACGGCCCCGATGCCGGAGTCGGCTCCCCGCCCGGCCGGGCCCGTGACCGTGCCCGCGGTGGCGGCGGACCCGGCCCGCGGCTGGAAGGGGCGGGCCGTGGCCGTGGCCCTGGTGGCGGCGCTGGTCGGCGGCGGCGGAGTGTTCGCCGTGCTCAAGTACACCGGTGACGCGGGCTCCGGCTCGGACCGGGCGGTGAGCGCACCGGACGGGCAGGGCGACGACGACGGGAAGCCGAAGGCGGCTACCCCGCCGGCCGGCTGGCAGAAGGTCACCGACCCCACCGGCTTCACCCTCTTCGTCCCGGACGGCTGGACCCGTCAGATGGACGGCGACCAGATCGACTACACCCCGGACAACGGCAAGCACTTCATCCGGATCGCCGCCGATCCCACCCCCGACTTCCGGGATCCGTACGCGCACGTCCTCGACCTGGAACAGCAGGTGCAGAAGCGGACGGACTACAAGCGGCTGAAGCTCAACCAGAACACCTTCCGGGACAGCACCCGGTCCGCGATCTGGGAGTTCACCTGGACGGAGAAGGGCACGCACGCCGGTCCCCGGCGGGCGAAGGAGCAGATGTACATCGCGCCGGACGGCACCGAGTACGCGATCTACATGTCGGGTCCCGTGGCCGGCTGGGCGACGACCAGCCAGCAGTTCGACGTCGTGCTGAGCGGCTGGGAGCCGCCCGCGAAGACGGGCTGACCGGGCCGGCGCCGCCATTCCGCCAGTGTTCACTGGCGGAAAAGGGAAAATCCGGTTACCGGCGGGTACCCAAAGCCTGCCGGGCGCAATACGCTCACCGGCATGACGGACTCGCAGGCCCCCGCCGCCCCCCTCCGGACCGCACCGCAGCCCACCAACCCGGTCGCCCCGGCACCGGCCGGTGCCCGCACCGCCGCCGACGTGGTGACCCCCGACCTGGTCGCCCGGCTGACCCGCGGGGTGATCGGCTCCGGTCGCACCGCCAACCACACCCCCTTCACCGGGGACCGGCTGGCGGAGCTCCCCGAGGCCACCCCCGCGGACGTGGCGGAGGCCTTCGAGCGTGCCCGCGCCGCCCAGCCCGCCTGGGCGGCGGTCCCGGTCCGCAAGCGGGCGGCGGTCATGCTCCGCTTCCACGACCTGGTGCTGGCCCGGCAGGCCGAGATCCTCGACCTGATCCAGCTGGAGACCGGCAAGGCCCGCCTGCACGCCCACGAGGAGGTCCAGGCGGTCGCCGTCTCGGCCCGCCACTACGGCCGCAAGGCCCCCTCGTACCTGCGTCCCAAGGGCCACACGGGCGCCATGCCCACCCTCACGAAGGTCACCGAGCTGCGCCAGCCGCGCGGGGTCGTCGGCCAGATCGCGCCCTGGAACTACCCCCTGGAGCTGTCGGTCGGCGACGCCCTGCCGGCCTTCGTCGCGGGCAACGCGCTGGTCATGAAGCCCGACACCGAGACCGCGCTGACCGCCCTGTGGGCCCGCGACCTGCTGATCGAGGCCGGACTGCCCGCCGAGGTGTTCCAGATCGTGCTCGGCGAGGGCCCCGTCGTCGGCCCCGAGGTGGTCCGCCACGCCGACTACGTCTCCTTCACCGGCTCCACCCGCACCGGCCGGGAGGTCGCCCAGGGTGCGGCGGCCCGCCTCGTCGGGGTCTCCCTCGAACTCGGCGGCAAGAACGCCATGCTCGTGCTGCACGACGCCGACGTGGAGAAGGCCGCCGCGGGCGCCGTCCGTGCCTGCTTCTCCTCCGCCGGGCAGCTGTGCATCTCCATCGAGCGGCTCTACGTCCACGCCTCGATCGCCGACGCCTTCGTCGAGCGGTTCGCGGCCCGCACCCGGGCCATGCGGCTCGGGGCCTCCCTCTCCTACGGCGCCGACATGGGCTCGCTGGTCGGCGAGCGCCAGCTCGAGACCGTGCAGCGGCACGTGGACGAGGCCGTCGCCAAGGGCGCCACCCTCGTCGCCGGCGGCACCGCCCGCCCCGACATAGGCCCGCTGTTCTACGAGCCCACGATCCTCGACGGCGTCGAGGCGCCGATGGCGGTGTGCGGCGAGGAGACCTTCGGCCCGGTCGTGTCGATCTACCGCTTCACCGACGAGGAGCAGGCGATCGCCGAGGCCAACGCCACCGCCTACGGCCTGAACTCGAGCGTCTGGACCAGGGACGCCCGCCGCGGTCACTCCGTCGCCGCCCGGCTGCGGACCGGCACCGTCAACATCAACGAGGGCTACGCCCCCGCCTACGGCAGTGCCCAGGCGCCCATGGGCGGCATGAAGGACTCCGGCCTCGGTCGGCGGCACGGCTCCGAGGGCATCCTCAAGTACACCGAGGCGCAGACCGTCGCCCACCAGCGGCTGGTCCCGATGGCGCCCTCGCTGGGCATGGACGACGAGAAGTACGCGGCGTTCATGACCCGCAGCCTCAAGGTCATGAAGGCTCTCCGACTGCGCTGAGGAGGTATCCGTGTCGCACGACGTGTCGGACGACGAGGCCTACGACTACGACGTCATCGTCGTCGGGTCGGGCTTCGGCGGGGCGGTCTCGGCCCTGCGCCTCACCGAGAAGGGGTACCGGGTCGGTGTCCTGGAGGCGGGGCGCCGCTTCACGCGCGAGAGCCTGCCGAAGAACAGCTGGGACCTGCGCAACTACCTGTGGGCGCCGGCGCTCGGCCTGTACGGGATCCAGCGGATCCACCTGCTCGGCAACGTGATGGTGCTCGCCGGCGCGGGCGTGGGCGGCGGCTCGCTCAACTACGCCAACACCCTGTACGTGCCGCCGGACGCCTTCTTCCAGGACCGGCAGTGGGCGTCCGTCACCGACTGGCGGGAGGAGCTCGCCCCGTACTACGACCAGGCCAGGCGCATGCTCGGGGTGCGGCTGAACCCGACCATGACCCCCTCGGACGTCCATCTGAAGGCCGCGGCCGCGCGGATGGGCGTGGAGGACTCCTTCCACATGGCCCCGGTCGGCGTCTTCTTCGGCGACGGGGACGACGCCGGGGGCGAGGTCCGGGCCCGGCCCGGCGAGGAGGTCGCCGACCCGTACTTCGGGGGCGCCGGACCGGCCCGCAGGGCGTGCACCGAGTGCGGCGAGTGCATGACGGGCTGCCGGCACGGGGCGAAGAACACCCTGAACGAGAACTACCTGCACCTCGCCGAGAAGGCCGGCGCGGTGATCCACCCCATGACGACCGTCACCGCCCTGTCGGAGCACCCGGACGGCGGCCACCGCGTCCGCACCGTGCCCACCGACGGCCGCCGCCGCGGGAAGGCGAAGGTGCTGCGGGCCCGGCACGTCGTCCTCGCCGCCGGCACGTACGGCACGCAGACCCTGCTGCACACCATGAAGGACCGCGGCGAGCTGCCGCGCCTGTCCGAGCGGCTCGGCGCGCTGACCCGTACCAACTCCGAGGGCATCGTGGGCGCCCAGACCGACGACCGCCGCTACCGCAGGCGCCGCGGGGCGGGCCCCGGCGGGCAGGAGCGGGCCGACTTCACCCGCGGCGTGGCGATCACCTCCTCCGTGCACCCCAACGCCGACACCCACATCGAGCCGGTCCGCTACGGCAAGGGCTCCAACGCCATGGGGTTCATGACCGTCCTCCAGGTCCCCTACGGCGCCCACCGGGTCCGCGGCTGGCTGGCCAGGACCGCGAGGCACCCGCTGCAGCTGGCCCGTTCGCTGTCGAACCGGCGCTGGTCGGAGCGGACCATCATCGGCCTGGTGATGCAGTCCCTGGACAACTCGCTGACGACGTACCGCAAGCCGGGCGGCATCGGCAAGGGGCTGCTCACCGCCCGCCAGGGCCACGGCGCCCCGAACCCGGTGCAGATCGCGGAGGCCACGCGGGCGGCGACCCTGCTGGCCGAGGAGATCAACGGCTTCCCCGGCAGCAACGTCGGCGAGCTCATGGGGACCCCGCTCACCGCGCACTTCCTCGGCGGCTGCCCGATCGGGGCGTCGGCGGAGGAGGGCGTGGTGGACCCGTACCACCGGCTGTACGGGCACCCGGGCATCTCGGTGGTGGACGGCGCGGCCGTCTCGGCGAACCTCGGGGTCAACCCGTCGCTGACGATCACCGCGCAGGCGGAGCGGGCGATGTCGTACTGGCCGAACAAGGGGGAGCGGGACCCGCGTCCCGTGCAGGGGGCGGGGTACGTCCGCCTGGACGCGGTGGAACCGGTTCGTCCGGCGGTGCCGAAGGAGGCCTTCGGCGCACTGCGGCTGCCGTTCCTCGCGGTGCCGGAGGTCCCCCCGCGGCATGCGGAGCCGACCGGCTGACAGCGGCGGGTACCGCGCTCCCCCTCCGAGCGCGGTACCCGCCGCGGTACATACGTGACAGATGTTCAGCCTTGATGGTTGTACCGGAATCCGCCAGGCCGGGCTGTGGTGTCGATCACACGGCGAAGTGTGCAACTGCGACCGGCGCTGGGCCGTCAACGCTGTATGAGAAAGCGCATCTCCTTGCTGGCTGCCTGCGGCCTCGTCGCCCTGGGGCTCGCCGCCGCTCCCGCGCACGCCGCGGACCCCGTCTTCACCCTGGCCGGACCGGCCGAGACCGGACTGCGCCCGCACCCGGGCCAGGGCGCCGAACCGCAGAAGACCTCGGTCGAGTTCCGCCTGGTCAACGAATCGGCGGCGGCGTTCGACCGGGAGAGCACCTTCACGATCGACCTCGCGCCCCTCAAGGGCGTCGCCGACGTCGCGCTCGGCGAGCACCAGGGCTCGGACTGCGCGCTCACCGCGGCCACCGTCACCTGCAAGCGCCCGGCGCTGTGGCGGGGCGAGACCACGGTCGTGGACCTGGACCTCAGCGCGGCCAAGGGCAGCACGGTCGGCGCGACCGCGGCCCTGACACTGACCGGCACGGCGCAGGGAGCCACCTTCAGGCCGGTGACCACCACGGTGCGGGTCGGCGGCCCCGACCTGGTGATGGAGCGCGCCCGGCTCACGACGGAGCAGAAGCCGGGCGACAAGCAGGCGCTGTCGGTCGTCTTCGCGAACGAGGGCACGCAGTCCGTCCACGGCGTCGTGCTGGAGATCCGCACCACCCACGGCATCGGCCTGGTCGAGCAGTACGACAACTGCTCCTACTCCGAGGACCCGGTCCAGGACCAGCCGTGGAACGCCGGCTGGAGCACCGTGCAGTGCCTGCTGGAGGGCGAGTACCTGGCCGGGGCCGTGTACGGCCTCGACGGTTCGCTGACCCTGAAGGCGGCCCCGCACGCCTTCATCGACTCGCTGACGTACGCGGTCTACGCGAGCGGCCACCAGCCGAAGACGGAGAAGACGCGCAAGCCGGCCGGCGGCAGGATGCTGACCACGCAGGCCCGCCCGGCCAAGGCCGGGGCGCGGTCGGTGGACCTCGACCCGTGGAACAACCTCCAGGAGTTCGACTTCAGGACCAGGAACAGCGCCGACCTCGTGGCCGGTGCGCTGTCCCTCGGCGGCAAGGTCGGCGACACGGTCAAGGCCGACCTCGGCTTCCGCAACAACGGCCCGGCGTGGGTGGCCTACCTGCGTTCCGGCGAGTCCGTCGCCCGCACGGACTTCGTCGTCCCGCCCGGTGCGCGGGTCACCAAGGTGCCGGCGGGCTGCCGCGGGGTCAACGCCGACGGCAGCACCCGCGAGCAGAGCCTGGGCGCCCCGCGCTACTTCTGCTCCACCGGCCATGTGGTGGGGGAGAAGGAGAAGGTCGGCTACCCGTTCGAGCTGAAGATCGAGGAGGCGGTGACGGACGCCGCGGGCTCGGTCTCGGTGGGCCAGTGGACGCCGCAGGGCACCCGGGGTCAGGAGTGGGACCCGAACCACTCCAACGACAAGGCGCAGGTCGTGATCAACGGCAAGACCGGTCCCACGCCGACCGCGACCGCGACGGCGACCCCGACCGCCACGGTCTCCGCGTCGCCCAGCGCCTCCGCCTCGACGGCCGCGGCCACGCCCACCGCCTCCTCCTCCGGCACCGGGCAGGGCGGCGACCTGGCCTCCACCGGCTCCTCGGTCGGACCGCTGGCGCTCGGCGGCGCGGTGCTGCTGGTGGCCGCCGGCGGCGGGCTCGTGCTGGCCTTCCGCCGCAGGAACGGCAGCCACGCCTGACGGTGTACGGGGCGTGCGCACGCGCCCCGTACGCGGTGGCAGAACGCAGAACGCAGAACGCAGAACGCAGAACGGCCGGCCCGGGGCGTCCCCGGGGCCGGCCGTCCTTACGGGGTGACCGGGCTGCTGTCCCCTGCCGTCCGGTCACGCGAGGGAGCGAGGTCCCACGACGCGCGCGCCACGAGGGGCGTGCGTCTCATCGCTCCGGCGGAGCCACGCGTGGTGTTGCGGTCCCGCGGCTGGCTGTCGCGGACATCCTCACCAACGAAGGGCCCCGGGGCCGGTCACGGTCCGGACGAGTGACGAACAGCCGTCACACCCGGCCCCGGCACAGCTCCAGCAGGGTCATGGCGAGCGAGGTGCCCGGCTTGCCGAGCGCGTCGCTCCAATGGGACAGCACCTCCATCTCCCGTGAGAGGTGCACCCGGCGCCCGCCGGAGGCGATGCGCGCGTCCTGGATGACCGTCGAGACGGCCATCCGCTCCTGGATCAGTCCGATGATCCGGTCGTCGATGGCGTCGATGCGCGTGCGGGACTCGGCGATCAGCTGCTCGGGCGCGGTGGTGGTGGTCGTGCTCATGGTCTTCTCTCCTGTCGGGGGTGGGCCCGCAGGTCCGGGAAGACGCAGAGCGCCCCGGTCCTGTCGGACCGGGGCGCTCTGGGAAGTCAGCGGCTCAGGCGAGCATCACGATGACCCATGGCGACCGGACCGGCCGGTGCCATAGGTAAAGAGGAAGCTCAGCTGCTTGCGCACGGAACGGATTATGTCCGTACGTCCCCGTCCGTGCCAACCCGATTCGGATGGTGAGACGAAAGGGCCCCGGCGTCCCCCGTTAGAATCGACAAAACAGCCACCTCTTCCGCCGGAAGGCCGCCCCGTGCCAGAAGCACCCTCCGCCGCCCACGACAGCGCCCCGGACACGGTTCTCGTCGTCGACTTCGGCGCCCAGTACGCCCAGCTCATCGCCCGCCGCGTCCGCGAGGCACGGGTCTACAGCGAGATCGTGCCGAGCTCGATGCCCGTCGACGAGATGCTGGCCAAGAGCCCCAAGGCGATCATCCTCTCCGGCGGTCCGTCCTCCGTCTACGAGGAGGGTGCCCCGCAGCTGGACCGTGCGATCTTCGAGGCCGGCGTCCCCGTCTTCGGCATGTGCTACGGCTTCCAGCTGATGGCCGTCACCCTCGGCGGCACCGTCGACAACACCGGCGCCCGCGAGTACGGCCGCACCCCGCTGCACGTCTCCAAGGTCGGCTCCACCCTCTTCGAGGGCACCCCGGAGAACCAGTCGGTGTGGATGTCCCACGGCGACGCCTGCTCCGCCGCCCCGGAGGGCTTCACCGTCACCGCGTCGACGAACGTCGTTCCCGTGGCGGCCTTCGAGAACGACGAGAAGAAGCTGTACGGCGTGCAGTACCACCCCGAGGTGATGCACTCCACGCACGGCCAGCAGATCCTGGAGCACTTCCTCTACCGCGGTGCCGGACTGGCCCCCACCTGGACCACCGGCAACATCGTCGAGGAGCAGGTCGCGGCCATCAAGGCGCAGGTCGGCGACAAGCGCGCCATCTGCGGCCTGTCCGGTGGCGTCGACTCCGCGGTCGCCGCGGCCCTCGTCCAGAAGGCCATCGGCTCCCAGCTCACCTGCGTGTACGTCGACCACGGTCTGATGCGCAAGGGCGAGACCGAGCAGGTCGAGAAGGACTTCGTGGCCGCGACCGGCGTGCAGTTGAAGGTCGTCGACGCCGAGGAGCGCTTCCTGACCGCGCTCGCCGGGGTCTCCGACCCGGAGACCAAGCGCAAGATCATCGGCCGTGAGTTCATCCGCGTCTTCGAGCAGGCGCAGGCGGAGATCATCGCCGAGGGCGGCGCGGACGTGGCCTTCCTGGTGCAGGGCACCCTGTACCCGGACGTCGTCGAGTCCGGCGGCGGCACCGGCACCGCGAACATCAAGTCCCACCACAACGTGGGCGGGCTCCCCGACGACATCGAGTTCGAGCTCGTCGAGCCGCTGCGCCAGCTGTTCAAGGACGAGGTCCGGATGGTCGGCCAGGAGCTCGGCCTGCCCGAGGAGATCGTCCAGCGCCAGCCGTTCCCCGGCCCCGGCCTCGGCATCCGCATCGTCGGCGAGGTCACCAAGGAGCGCCTGGACCTGCTGCGCGAGGCCGACGCCATCGCCCGCCACGAGCTGAGCGCCGCCGGTCTCGACCGTGAGATCTGGCAGTGCCCGGTGGTGCTCCTCGCCGACGTCCGCAGCGTCGGCGTCCAGGGCGACGGCCGCACCTACGGCCACCCCATCGTGCTGCGCCCCGTCTCCTCCGAGGACGCGATGACCGCGGACTGGACGCGCATGCCGTACGAGGTCCTCGCGCGGATCTCCACCCGCATCACCAACGAGGTGCCGGAGGTGAACCGTGTGGTCCTGGACTGCACGAGCAAGCCCCCGGGCACCATCGAATGGGAGTGACAGGGGCCCCGCCCCGGTGACGGTGCCGCCGCCCGGTCCTTCCGGGCGGCGGCGCCGTCGTCTTCGCCCCGTGCGCGGCCCTGTTCTCCTCGCGCGGCGCCGAGTACCGTGCGCCGACGGCGGCGGAGCCGGACCGGAGGAGGGCGGGCGATGTCCGAGGAGACGGGGACGCCGGGCGCACGGCCCGGCCCGGTGCCGGTGGACCGGCTGCGCCTGGAGCTGCCGCCCGTGCACGGCACCGCCGGGGAGGAGCGCGCGCACCGCAAGGAGCGGCTCGCCGGCGCGCTGCGGCTGTTCGCGCGCCTCGGCTACGAGGACGGGGTCGCCGGACACATCAGCGCCCGCGACCCGGAGTTCGAGGACTGCTACTGGGTGAACCCCTTCGGCCGCGCCTTCGCCGGCCTCGGCCCCGAGGACCTCCTGCTCGTCGACGGCGACGGTCGGGTGCTCCGCGGCGGACGGCGGGTCAACGAGCTGGCCTTCGCCGTGCACGCGGCCGTGCACCGGGCCCGCCCCGAGACGGTCGCCGTCGTCCGCACGCACGCGCCGTACGGGCGGGCCCTGTCCTGCCTCGGCGAGCTGCTGGCACCCGTCACCCACGAGGCGTGCGCCTTCTACGAGGACCACGCGCTGCTCGACGAGTACACCGGTGCGGAGGACGGTGAGCGGATCGGCCGCGCGCTCGGCCCGTACAAGGCGCTGCTCCTGCGCAACCGCGGACTGCTGACGGTGGGAGCCTCGGTCGACGCGGCCGCCTGGTGGTTCGTCGCGGCCGAGCGCGCGGCGCAGGTCCAGCTGATCGCCCGGGCGGCCGGGAAGCCCGTGCTCATCGACCACCGAGCTGCCGTGGCCGCGCGCGAGCGGTTCGGCGGCGACCTGGCCGCCTGGGTGAGCTTCCAGCCCCTGTGGCAGACGGTGGCGTCAACATCATGAACCGTTAATCACCTGCTCTGACATCGTGCGCAATCCGGAGCACTGCCGCAGTGGTGCACAATTCGCTGGCATTGCCCCGTAGTTCAGAGAGGCGGCACGTACGTGGCTGTCCAAGAGATGTCCCGCGGCACGCACACCACTGCCTGTGCCTGCGAGGAGTGCGCGCGCGAAGGGCACCGCCGAGCGGTCGCCGCCTTCCTGGAGAAGCGCGACGAGTTCGCTTCCGGCCAGGGCGTGCCCTCCGCCGTCGCCCACTCCCTCGGCGCCTCCCGCCAGTGGGTGTCCGACGAGCTGACCCTGTCCGCGCGCCACGTCGCCGACCGCGGCCGGGAGGCCGGCAACACCTGGCTGTACGTGTTCTCCCGGCGGGCCGTCCTCGCGGTGTGGATCGCCGCCGGGGTCCTCCTCGTGATCCAGGTCGCCGCGGCCCTGGGCACCGGCTGGTCCACCGCGCGCACCGCGGGACTGCTGGCGGCCCTGCTCCTCGCCGGACTGCTCACCTTCGCCGCCCGGGCCCAGTCGGTGCGCGGCGGTCTCCTGGCCCCGCTGATCGGCGAGGACAACCGGCTGTCCACCTCCAAGGCCGTGCCCGGCACCTGGGTGCTGCTGACGGCCTTCGCGACGCTGCTGCCCGCGCTGCGGCTGGCGGCCTCGACGCCCGGGCCCGAGCGGCAGGCCCTGTACGCGGGCCTCGCCCTGGAGCGGGCGCTGCCCCTGCTGGCGGTGGTCGCGCTCACCTCGGCCGTGGCGGTGCTCGTCCGCCGCGTGGTCTCCGTACGGATCATGGGGCAGCGGCTGCAGAAGCTCCCCGCCGACCGGCCGCGCGGAGCGGACCTGCTCACCGACGACGCGGGCCGCGGCAGCTTCCCCGACGCGCAGTACGTCCTCGTCTCCACCGCCGTGCTGGTCTACGCGGCGGCCTCGCTGGCCCGCTTCCCGGCCCGGCTGCCGCAGCTGCCGTGGGCGCTGGCCCTGCTGGTGGCGCTGTCCGCGGCGGTGTACCTGGCGGCCAAGTACGCCGAGGGGAACCGCCCGCTGGTGCTGTCGGTGGTCCGCAGGCGGGAGCCCGGCGGCCTGGACTCCGCCGTCCGGCCCGGGGACGACATCGAGATCCGCGGCGTCGGCTTCGTCCCGCCGGGAGCGCAGACGCCCGAGATGCTCGCCCGGATCGTGGTGCGGATCGGCGCGGTGCACGTGCACGTCCCGCTGGTGCCGGTGCCCGGAGGCTTCAGCAACCCCTCCGACGCCGTGCTGACGGTGCCGGTCCCGGCCGAAGTGGAACCGGGCCGCGTGGAGGTCCAGGTGGTCACGGCCGCCGGAGTGGAATCCAACAGATGCACCATCGACGTTGCCGAATGATCGGGGTAGACATGGTCCGTGACCAGAACCGAAGCACCTCCCCGGACCGACGTACCGCGCGGGCTGCGTGACCAGGCTGCCCGGTACCACCTGCTCCCCCTGCGGCTCTTCCTCGGCGTGACCTTCGTCTACGCGGGCCTGGACAAGCTCTTCGACCCCGCGTTCCTCTCCTCCTCCGGCGAGGGCTCCATCGGCGACCTGATGCGCGGGGTGCGCGACACCTCCGCCGTCCCCGCCCTGGTGGACCTCTCCCTGGCGTCCCCCGTCGGCTTCGCCGTGTTCCTCGCCGTCGCCGAGGTCCTGGTGGGCCTGGGCACCCTGGCCGGGCTGCTCTCCCGGACCGCGGCCCTCGGCGGAGCCCTGATCTCGCTCAGCCTCTGGCTCACGGTCTCGTGGGCGGTGACCCCGTACTACTACGGCAACGACCTCATCTACCTGATGGCCTGGACCCCGCTGGTCCTCGCCGGTGCGCCCTACCTGTCGCTGGACTCCGCGATCCGGTCGCGCCGGTCGCGCCGCACGGCGTAGGTGACCAGGCCCACCAGCGCCGCCAGGGAGAGCCCGCCCATGGTGATCGGGACGACCGCGTACCACGGCACGTCCGCCTCACCGGTGGTGTCGAGCAGGTAGAGCACGCCCGCCAGCAGCAGGACCAGCCCCGCGATCAGCCGTCCCGGCTGGAACTCATGACGCCGCACGGGCCACCTCCACCTGTCCGAGACCCGCGCTCAGGTCCAGTTCGATCGTGCCGCCCGCCTCCACGCCGGCGTCCGGCGCGAGGGTCGCCGTGCGGTGCTGCCGGCCGGGCTGCTCGATCCGGCCGGCGTAATCCCCGGGCAGCTGTACGTCGCCCAGCCGCCGGATGGTGATGTCGGCCCGCGCGGTGACCTCCCGCGGCAGGATCACCTTGAGCCGGCCCGCCTCGATGGAGGCCCCGACGGGCACCGTGGTCCCCTTCGGCACGTCCAGACCGCTCAGGTCCAGGGTCGCGAGCCCGGTGCCCGCCTCGTACACCGGCCGCACCTGGGCCACCGCGGCCGGCCGCCACTCGACCTCCCGCCAGTCCGTCCCGATCTCCCGCGGCAGCACCGCGGCGCCCGCGAGCAGCCCCGACGTGAACACGGCCAGCACCACCGTGCCGAAACCGGTACGGCCCATCAGCGAGCTCACCGCGAGGCCCAGACCGAAGACGACCAGCGCGGCGGCCAGCCCCGTCTGCAGGGCCTCGCCCAGCGGGCTGCCCTCCCAGTCGGCGGCCGTGCCCGCCGCGCCGGCGAGCAGCGCCAGCACGAACACCCGGCCCCCGATGCCGCCGCCCCGCTGCCGCACCGGCCCGTCCGGCCGCCGCTCGGTCTTCCGCGGGCCGCCCCCGGCCTCCGGTACGGCGGCCTCCTCGGGACCCCACAGATAGCCCGTGGACCCGACCGGGCCCGTCGTACCGTCCTTGACCAGCGGGTCCCGCCACCAGGACGGGCCCCCCGGGGAGGGCGGGGCCTGGGTCTCCGGCGGGGCCGGCGGGTGCGCCGCGCGCTGCGTGCCGCCGGCCGGGGCCTCGGCCTCCGCGTCCGGGCCGGAGGCCAGCCGCCGCCGCTGCGACCAGTAGGAGGCGCCGCCGAGCGCGAGGACCACCAGGACCGAGAACACCGCCAGCGCGCCGTTGTCCAGCATCGACAGGAACAGCGCGCAGCCCACCAGGGCGGTGAACACCGCGGCCAGCGTCGCCCCCTCGACCCGGCCCGTCAGCAGCCTCTTCGCCTCGCTGTCCTCCTCGCCGTCCTGCGCCAGCAGCAGCCAGGCGAACCCGTAGAAGATCAGGCCGACGCCGCCGGTGACCGCGAGGACACCGAGGACGACCCGGAAGACCACGGGGTCCAGGTCGAAGTACCGGCCGAGGCCTCCGCACACGCCCGCGAGGACCTTGTCGCGCTTGCTGCGCCGCAGGGGCGGCCGGGCCGCTGCGGCGGCCTGCGGTGCCCCGGGGCCGGCCGGCGGGGCGTCGTGTACTTCGGTCATGCGTCCATGGTGACGGGCCGCGGCCGCGGCCCGTATCCGGCCCGACCCTGGGACAACCCTGATATCCGCGGGCCGGAACTGGGGGGATGCCCTGATGCCGCACCACGGCCGCGCGTGTGAACCTTGGTGACATGCCCGTAGCCGCCGCGCCCCGCGCCCCGCACGCCCCGGACACCGACGACCCGCCGCAGCGCAAGCTCTACCGGAGCGTCGACGGCCGCATGCTCGGCGGTGTCGCGCGCGGGCTCGCCGGGCACCTCGGGCTCCCCGTGGGCTGGGTACGGCTGGCGTTCCTGCTGCTGTTCATGTGGGGCGACGGGCTGGGCGTGCTGCTGTACGCCGCGTTCTGGGTGTTCGTCCCGCTCGGCGTCGGCGGCCGGGCCGGGCACCGCTCCTACTTCGAGGTCCTCCCCGACGGCACCCGCCGCCTGCGCAAGCCGGACCGCGGCCAGATCACCGCGCTGATCGCGCTGTTCGTCGGCGCGGGCATCTTCATCTCCAAGGTGCAGGTCGGCGGCGCGTCCGGCCGGTACGTGTGGCCGACGCTGCTGGTCGGCGCCGGGGTCGTGCTCGTGTGGCGGCAGGCGGACAACGCCCGCCGGGACCACTGGAAGTCCTCGCCCGGGCGGTACGGACGGCTCTTCCAGGCGGCCCGCGCGCTCGCCGGGGTCGTCCTGGTCGGGGTGGGCCTCACCGTCTTCATCGTCGTCCGGGGCTCCGCGGCCCAGCTCGGCAACGTCCTGACCGCCACCCTCGCCGTCCTCGTCGGCGTCGCCCTGCTCGCCGGACCCTGGCTGATCCGGATGACCCAGGACCTCTCCGAGGAGCGGCTCATGCGCATCCGCGCCCAGGAGCGCGCCGAGGTCGCCGCCCACGTCCACGACTCGGTGCTGCACACCCTCACCCTGATCCAGCGCAACGCGGAGGACGCCGGCGAGGTCCGCCGGCTCGCCCGCGCCCAGGAGCGCGAGCTGCGCAACTGGCTCTACAAGCCCGAGGGCACCGGCAAGGACGAGGCGGAGGAACCGGACAGCCTGGCCGAGGCGGTGAAGAAGACCGCGGCCGAGGTGGAGGACCACCACGGAGTGCCCATCGAGGTCGTCGTGGTCGGCGACTGCGCGCTCGACGAGAGGCTGGGGGCGCAGATCCAGGCCGCGCGCGAGGCGATGGTCAACGCCGCCAAGTACGGTGGCGAGGGAGGGCCGGTGCAGGTGTACGCGGAGGTGGAGGGGCAGACCGTCTTCGTGTCCGTACGGGACCGGGGACCGGGCTTCGACATCGACGCGGTACCCGACGACCGCATGGGCGTACGAGAATCGATCATCGGCCGGATGCAGCGCAACGGCGGGACGGCACGACTGCGGTCCGCGCCCGACGGCGGCACGGAAGTCGAGCTGGAGATGGAGAGGGCGGCGAACACGGCATGACCGAGGCCGGAGAGAACACGGGCACGGGGGCCACCAGGCAGGTCCGGGTGGTGCTCGTGGACGACCACAGGATGTTCCGTACGGGCGTGCAGGCCGAGATCGGCGAGACCGGTCGCACCGGCGTGGAGGTCGTCGGCGAGGCCGCCGACGTCGACCAGGCCGTCACCGTCATCACGGCCACCCGTCCCGAGGTGGTCCTGCTGGACGTTCACCTGCCCGGCGGCGGCGGGGTCGAGGTGCTGCGGCGCTGCGCCCCGCTGATGGCGGCGGCGGAGCGGCCGGTGCGGTTCCTGGCACTGTCGGTGTCCGACGCGGCGGAGGACGTCATCGGGGTGATCCGCGGCGGCGCCCGCGGCTACGTCACGAAGACGATCACGGGCACGGACCTGGTGGACTCGATCTTCCGGGTCCAGGACGGGGACGCGGTGTTCTCGCCGCGGCTGGCGGGCTTCGTGCTCGACGCGTTCGCCTCGACGGACGCCCCGCCGGTGGACGAGGACCTGGACCGGCTCACCCAGCGCGAGCGCGAGGTGCTCCGGCTGATCGCCCGCGGGTACGCGTACAAGGAGATCGCCAAGCAGCTCTTCATCTCGGTGAAGACGGTGGAGTCGCACGTCTCGGCGGTCCTGCGCAAGCTCCAGCTGTCGAACCGGCACGAGCTGACCCGCTGGGCGACCGCCCGCAGGCTGGTGTGACGCACGTGGTGCGGGTGACATCCGACACCTGAGGCCCGCCGCCCGTCGCGCACCGGGCGCCGTTGACCTGCGGTGTGACGAAAACCGCAGGTCGACCCGGCAACCGGGGCCCGGCGAGCCGCCCTCTACGGTGGCGTGATGAGCCTGACCGGGACCCCCTTCTTCGCCACGGTGATCGCGCTGACCGCGATCGCCGTCATCCTGCCCCTGGCCGTGTGGAGCAAGGTGCGCGGCCCTGCCGCCGCGCGGACCGCCCAGCGCTTCCTGATGCTGGCGTTCGCGCAGGTCACAGCGGTCGCCGTGGTGTTCGTCGGGGTCAACAGGGCCGAGCACTTCTACAACTCGTGGGGCGACCTGCTCGGCACGGGCACGTACGTCACGGCGGCCCCCGACCTCGGCCCGGACGGACTCGGCGGCAAGAAGGCCGAAGAGGCGCCGAAGGTGAAGCAGGTCTTCGAGCCCGTCGAGGGACTCGGCGGGCGGGTCCGCAAGACCGAGCTCGACGGGAAGATATCCGGCGTCAGGGGAGACGTCCTGGTGTGGCTGCCGCCGCAGTACGACGACCCCGCCTTCAAGGACAAGAAGTTCCCGGTGGTCGAGCTGATCCCGGGCATCCCCGGCACGGGCAAGTCCTGGTTCCAGGGGCTCAAGGCGCACGAGGTGCTGGAGCCGCTGATGAAGAGCGGCAAGGTGCAGCCGTTCATCCTGGTCTCACCGCGCGCGATGCTGCTCGGCAACGGCGACACCGGCTGCGCCAACCTCCCCGGCAAGGTCAACGCGGACAGCTGGTTCAGCGTCGACGTCCGCAAGATGGTCGTCGACAACTTCCGCGCCTCGGACGAGGCCCGCACCTGGGGCGTGGCCGGCTACTCGGCCGGCGCCTACTGCGCGGCCAAGCTGGCCATCTCCCACCCCGACCGCTACAGCGCGGCCGTCTCGCTGTCCGGCTACAACGACCCGGGCCAGGAGCCGACTTCGCTCGTGGCGCAGGACCCGCAGACGCGGACCGCCCACAACCTGAAGAACATCCTCAAGGCGCAGCCGGCCCCGCCCGCCGTCTCCCTGTGGCTGTCGGGCGCGGAGCAGGACGGCTACCTGTCCGGCCTGGACCTCAAGGGCCTCGCGCAGAAGCCGACCACCGTGCACGCGGAGAAGGTCGTCGGCGGGCACAACCTCGAGTCGTGGTCCAAGCAGCTGCCGCAGACCTTCGGCTGGCTGAGCGGCGTGGTCAAGGCGCCGTAGCGGCACAGGGGGCCGGGCCGGGGCTCACGCGGGACGGGACGCGCCGGCCCAGGGCATCGAGTCGATCGGGGCCAGGCGGACCGTCGAACCGGGGCGCGGGGCGTGGATCATCTGGCCGTTGCCGACGTAGAGGCCGACGTGGGTCACCCCGGAGTAGAAGAACACCAGGTCGCCCGGGGCCAGCTGGTCGCGGGCGACGCGACGGCCGGCGTTGATCTGCGTGTAGGTGGTCCGGGGCAGGGTGACACCGGCCGAGCGCCAGGCCGCCTGGGTCAGGCCGGAGCAGTCGTAGGAGCCGGGGCCGGTCGCGCCCCAGACGTAGGGCTTGCCGATGGCCCCGTACGCGAAGGCCACGGCGCGGGCCGCGCGCGAGCCGTCGGCGGGGGCCGGGGGAGGGGCGGCCGCCGGGGCGGCGGTGGAGGGGGAGGCGTTGCCGGGCGCCTGGGCCTCGTAGGCGGCGCGTTCCTCGGCGGTGAGTTTGGCCAGCAGCTGCTTGGCGGCGGCGAGCTTGCCCTCGATCTCCGCCTTGTGGCCGGCGAGTTCGTCCCGGCGGGCGCGGAGGTCGGCGAGGCGGCCGGAGGCCCGCTCGCGCAGGGCGCCGACCTCGTCGAGCTTGCGGCGGACGCTGGTGATCCCGGCGGCGTTGCGTTCCCCGGCCCGGGAGATGAAGGAGGCCTGCGCGAGGTACTCCTGGGGGTCGTCGGCCAGGGCCAGCTGTACGGCGGTGCCCAGGGAACCGCTGCGGTACTGGGAGGCGGCGAGGGTGCCGAGCGCGCCGCGGGCGGTGTTGAGCTGTTCGGTCCTGCGGGCGGTCTCCTCGCGCAGGCCGGTCAGCTCGCGCTCGGCCTCGTCGGCCCGTTCCTTCGCCCCGTTGTACCGCTCGGTCGCGGCCTCGGCCTCCTCGTAGAGCCGGTCCACCTCGGCGGTGATCTGCCCGGTGGTGGGCCGGGGATCGGCCTGGGAGGTGCCTTCGAGGGCAGTGGCGGTGGCAGCGCCCGCGAGGGCGATGGTGGCGGCGGTGCGTACGGTGCCGCCGGAGAGCGGGCGCTGCCTGGGCTTTCGATGACTGGCCACGAGGGCCTCACGTCCTTTCCTCTGCCGGTGCTCGGCCGGTGCTTGGAGGAGGACGCTAGACCCGGAGGTAACGGGGGGATGACGAGATGACCGCAAGTGCCCCGATGCGACCGGAGCTGGCCGCCCGAGGCCGGAACGGATCGTTCCGGTGCGGGTCAGTGCCAGAGAACGGCGATGAAGATGTTGATCACGGTCAGCCCGCCGACCGCGCCGAACAGCGCCTTGTCCACCCGCTCCTCGTCGCGCTTGACGTAGACCAGGCAGAGGATCACGAAGAGGATCGCGAGCTTCACGCCGACCTTGACGTTGTTGACGGGCGAACCGTCCATCTCGTTGAAGCCGACGAGCAGCACGCCGGTGAGGAGCATGGTGAGCGCGCCGTGCAGCATGGCGGGCGTGAAGCGCGCGGTGCCCGCGCTCATCGCCTTCGTCTGGGTCAGGAACCCGCCGAGGAGCGAGGCGATCCCGATGATGTGCAGGCCGACGAAGACATTGATGAGTACGTCCATGGCGTCGAGCGTACGGGGACGTCCCGCGGGCCCGAGCGGCGCCCCGGGGTGATCGTTCCCGGGCTCCGGGAGCGGTCGCGGCGGTACGGATCCGCGGACCGTCCGGCCGGGTCCTTACGAGATCTGCGTACAGTGGGGGCATGCCCGCCGCCGACCCGACCCACCCCGCCGCGGACCGGATCGAGCTCGCCGAGGTCCTGGCGGCCCTCGGGCACCCCGTCCGGCTGGAGATCGTCCACAGGCTCGCCTCCGGAGCGGAGGCCTTCTGCGGCGAGGTGGTGCCCGACCTGCCCAGGTCGAGCGTGACGCACCACCTCAGGACGCTGTGCGAGAGCGGAGTGATCCGCCGCAGCCCCCGGGGCCGCAGGCAGTACCTCGCGCTGCGCCGCGAGGAACTGGACCTCCGCTTCCCCGGTCTCCTGGAACTCGTCCTGGCCTGTCGGTCCCGCCCCCTAGACTCGGATTTGCGATGAGCAGCCTCTTTGACGACAGCTTCCTGGCGGACCTCACCCCCTCCGACGAGGTCCCGCCGCCACCCGAGGAGCACCCCGCCCCGGAGGCGGGCGCGGACGATCTCTTCGGGGGCCACTTCGACGTGCCCATGACCGGGGACGCGTACTACAGGGACGGCGCCCCCAAGCCCGTCATCGACCCGGCGACGCTCCTCGACGGGCTCAACGAGCAGCAGGCCGCCGCCGTGGTGCACGCGGGCAGCCCGCTGCTCATCGTGGCCGGTGCCGGCTCCGGCAAGACCAGGGTGCTCACCCACCGCATCGGCCACCTCCTGGCCGCGCGCAACGTCCACCCCGGCCAGATCCTGGCGATCACCTTCACCAACAAGGCCGCCGGTGAGATGAAGGAACGCGTCGAGGGCCTGGTCGGCCCGCGCGCGAACGCCATGTGGGTCTCCACCTTCCACAGCGCGTGCGTCCGCATCCTGCGCCGCGAGTCCAAGAGGCTCGGCTTCACCTCCTCGTTCTCGATCTACGACGCGGCCGACTCCAAGCGCCTGATGGCCCTGGTCTGCCGGGACCTGGACCTGGACCCGAAGAAGTTCCCGCCCAAGTCCTTCAGCGCCAAGATCTCGAACCTGAAGAACGAGCTCATCGACGAGGACGCCTTCGCCGGCCAGGCTGCCGACGGTTTCGAGAAGACGCTCGCCCAGGCGTACGCGATGTACCAGGGGCGGCTGCGCGAGGCCAACGCGCTCGACTTCGACGACATCATCATGACCACCGTCCACCTGCTCCAGGCGTTCCCGGACGTCGCCGAGCACTACCGGCGCCGCTTCCGGCACGTCCTGGTGGACGAGTACCAGGACACCAACCACGCCCAGTACACCCTGGTGCGCGAGCTGGTCGGCACCGGCTACCCGGACCTGCCGCCCGCCGAGCTGTGCGTGGTGGGCGACGCCGACCAGTCGATCTACGCCTTCCGCGGCGCGACCATCCGCAACATCCTCCAGTTCGAGGAGGACTACAAGGACGCGACGACGATCCTGCTGGAGCAGAACTACCGCTCCACGCAGACGATCCTCTCCGCGGCCAACGCCGTCATCGAGCGCAACGAGAACCGCCGCGCCAAGAACCTCTGGACCGAGGCCGGCACCGGCGCGGTCATCACCGGCTACGTCGCGGACACCGAGCACGACGAGGCCCAGTTCGTCGCCGACGAGATCGACCGGCTCACCGACGCAGGGGACGCCAAGGCCGGCGACGTGGCGATCTTCTACCGGACCAACGCCCAGTCGCGTGTGTTCGAGGAGATCTTCATCCGGGTCGGACTGCCGTACAAGGTCGTCGGCGGCGTCCGCTTCTACGAGCGCAAGGAGGTCCGCGACGTCCTCGCGTACCTGCGCGTCCTCGCCAACCCGGAGGACAACGTCCCGCTGCGCCGCATCCTGAACGTGCCCAAGCGCGGCATCGGCGAGCGCGCCGAGGCAATGATCGACGCCCTCGCGCTGCGCGAGAAGATCACCTTCCCGCAGGCGCTGCGGCGCGTCGACGAGGCCTTCGGGATGGCCGCCCGCTCGACCAACGCGGTGAAGCGCTTCAACGTGCTGATGGAGGAGCTCCGCACGATCGTCGACTCCGGAGCCGGCCCGGCGGTCGTGCTGGAGGCGGTCCTGGAGCGCACCGGCTACCTCGCCGAGCTGCAGGCCTCCACCGACCCGCAGGACGAGACCCGCATCGAGAACCTCCAGGAACTCGCCGCGGTCGCCCTGGAGTTCGAGCAGGCGCGCGAGGCCGCGGCCGCCGAGGCGCCGGAGGGCGCCGCCCCGGCCGGACCGGGCACGCTCGCCGAGTTCCTGGAGCAGGTCGCCCTCGTGGCGGACTCCGACCAGATCCCCGACGAGGACGAGGACGGCTCCGGGGTCATCACGCTGATGACCCTGCACACCGCCAAGGGCCTGGAGTTCCCGGTGGTCTTCCTGACCGGCATGGAGGACGGGGTCTTCCCGCACATGCGCGCGCTGGGCCAGACGAAGGAGCTGGAGGAGGAGCGCCGCCTCGCGTACGTCGGCATCACCCGGGCGCGCGAGCGGCTCTACCTGACCCGGTCGAGCATGCGCAGCGCCTGGGGCACGCCCTCGTACAACCCGCCGTCGCGGTTCCTCGAGGAGATCCCCGACCAGTACCTGCACTGGAAGCGCACGGGCGCGGCCCAGAAGCCGGCCGGTCCGATGCGCAGCTCCGGATACGGCTCGGGGTCCGCGGGCGGTCGGGCCTCCTTCGGCACCTCGCCCGAGGCGTTCCTGTCGTCGTCGCGCACGAAGTCCGGGCCGTCCGGGTTCGCGACGCGCCGGGCCGCCGACAAGCCGGTGATCGCCCTGCTGGTCGGGGACCGGGTCACCCACGACCAGTTCGGGCTCGGCACGGTGACGGAGGTCAAGGGGGCCGGTGCGGACGCGCAGGCCACCATCGACTTCGGGGACGACAAGCCCAAGCGGCTGCTGCTGCGGTACGCGCCGGTCCAGAAGCTCTGAGGTCCGGGGCGTACGGCCCCCGCACACGCAGGAGCCCGGCAGCGTGAACGCTGCCGGGCTCCTGCGTGGAGTCCGTGGGACCGGGGCGACTACCTCGGGTCCAGGCCCTTGCTGCGCAGCCAGGACAGGGGGTCGATCGCGGAACCCCCGCCCGGCCGGACCTCGAAGTGCAGGTGCGGACCGGTGGAGTTGCCCGAGTTGCCGGAGTAGGCGATGACATCGCCCGCCTTGACCTTGCCGCCGCGGATCTTGGTGGAGCTGAGGTGGCAGTACCAGGTCTCGGTGCCGTCGGGGGCGGTCACTATGGCCATGTTCCCGTAGGCGCTGTTGTACTGCGTGCGCACGGTGCCGTCGGTGGCCGCCATCACGGGGGTGCCGTAGGAGACCGGGAAGTCGATGCCGGTGTGGACCGACATCCACATGCCGCCGGCCTGGCCGAAGCTGGCACTGAGGCCGTGCTGCGCGACCGGGACGGCGAACTTGGGGCGGGCGGCCTCCTTGGCCGCGGCCTCCTCGGCCTTCTTCTTCTTTTCCTCTTCCTGGCGTTCGCGCAGGTCGATGCGTTCCTGCGTGCGGCTCGCGCGGTCGGCGAAGTCGCCGGCGTCGGCGCTGAGCGCGACCAGCTGGGTGTCCAGCTTGGTGTTCGCCGCGACCGGCTTCACGGAGGCCGGGTCGGGCGCGGCCATCGTGGTGGTGTCCTCGGCGGGCTTGTCCGTGCCGGTGAGGCCGCCGACGGAGGCTGCGGCCACACCCGCCACACCCATCACACAGGCCGAGGGAACGGCCACCGTCAGCAGGGCGGAACGCTTCGCCGGGCTGCGTCGGCGGTTGCCCGCCGCCTTCGCGGCACCGGACTTGGCGGCGGCGGACTTGGCGTTGCCCTTGCCGGCGGTGCGGCGCGCGGAGCGCGGGACGGAGGGCGTCACGGGCATGGCCTGCGTCGGCATGTCGTGGACGCCGTGCAGTTCGTGGACCTCGGGCAGTTCGTAGGCCTCGGCCGCGCCGTGGGTGTCGGCGTCCGGTCCGGGCGTGCCGTCGGTCAGCACCTCGAAGACGGCGGTCTCGCTGTACGCGGCGGTTGCGTGGTCGGCCGCGAGGTCGACGGCCTCGATGCCCCCGACGGTGGTGGCCTCGTACGCGTACTCCTGCTGCTGCTGCGCGGGCTGGTAGCCGTACCCGTAGTCGGTGCCCTCGTGCAGGCCGGGCGTCTCGGCCGGGGCGGGCGCCGGGGTGGCGGTGTTCCAGGCGGTCGCGTCGTAGGCGCCGGTCTCGGTGCCGGTCGCGCCGTAGCCGGGCACGGCCCAGTGGCCGGTCTGCGTGGCGGAGGCGTCGTAGCCGAAGGAGGCGGTCCCGTAGGCGGGGTAGCCGGAGTGGTCGGTGCCCGCGGTGTTCCAGGCGCTCGCGTCCCAGGTCCCGGTGGTGTCCTCGGGGAGCGACTGGGAGGGGATCGTGCCCGGGTAGGTGTCCTGGGGGAGCCAGGAAGTGGTGTCGTACGTGCCGGTCTCGTAGGAGCCGTAGGCCGCGTAGTTGACCCCATGTCCCTGTGTTTCATGGGAAACATAGGGCGAGTCACCTGCGAAAGCGGTGGTGGAAAGGCCGTCATACCCGGTTTCCGGGTACTGGCCCGACGTGGGGCGGTCGTTCACCAACTTCTCTTTCGCCTCGGCAGTGGGGGCCTGGGTGGCCGGGAACTCGAAGTTCACCGGAGGAGAGCAGTGGCGTGACTGTACCCGGCGGTTACTCGCCTCGACAATCTTCGCCGGGTCCCCAGATCTCCGGAACCGGGCATTCGGCCGCCTTTCGGTCGCCGAAAGACGCAGCCTTGGCCTTGAGTTCGAAATTAGTTCGACTGACGGTCGTCGGTCGGCTAGGCGACGGAAGCGGCGCCCGCGTCCGGTACGGCGACCGGTCCGGGCCCGTCGAGGGCGCGCCGGACCGCCGCGATGACGGCGGGGTGCGCGGGCAGTGCCAGGTGTCCGATCCCGGTGACCTGCACGTTCTCCACACGTAAGTCCGCGTGTTCGATCCGGGCGGAGCCGGCCGGGGACAGCAGCGCGTCGAACTCGCTCCAGAACGCCACGCACCGGGTGGCGCAGCCGGGCGCCGGCGCGGCCAGCTCGGCGAGCACCTCGGAGTCGGGCCGCATCTGCCGCACCAGCGGGTGCGCGTCCATGAAGGGGGCGACCCGGGTGCCGGAATGCGGGGTGCCGAGCGTGACGAGGGTGCGGACCCGGGCGTCGCCGCCCAGCCGCTGCACGTAGTACCGGCCGACCAGTCCGCCCAGGCTGTGGCCGACCAGGTCCACCCGGTCATGCCCGGTGCGCGCGCACAGTTCCTCGACGCGCCGGGCGAGATGGCGGGCCGTGACCCGCAGGTCCACGGTGAAGGGGGAGTAGTTGTACGCCTCCACGTGCCGCAGCCCGTCCGCCCCGAGGGCGCGGCGCAGCAGGACGAAGACCGAGCGGTTGTCGGTGAAACCGTGGAGGAGGAGGACGGGCGGACGGTCGGCGGGCCGGCGCGGGGCCACCGCCGGCTTCTCCTGGCGCACCCCGGTGGGATAGAGGAGGAGATGCCCGCCGAGCACCACGATCTCCAGCGCGCCCGCCCGCAGCGCGGCGCCGGACAAGGGCATGGACATGGGTATGAGCAGCCCCATCGACGGCCTCCCCTGAGCCTCGTGGGACTGCGGACGCCGCGCCACCGTGCCGTGCGGCTGGCGGCACGGTGGCGCAATGCCGTCCCACGTGTGATTTCCCCCTCGTGATTGACCGCGAAACGGCAGCGTGCGCGATGCTGTACTTAACGTTCGTTCACTCGGGAGGCAGTGCGATGGGTGTGACCGGTCCGATCCGTGTGGTGGTGGCCAAGCCGGGTCTCGACGGCCACGACCGCGGGGCCAAGGTGATCGCGCGGGCGCTGCGGGACGCTGGCATGGAGGTCATCTACACCGGCCTCCACCAGACCCCCGAGCAGATCGTGGACACCGCGATCCAGGAGGACGCCGACGCGATCGGCCTGTCGATCCTCTCCGGCGCCCACAACACGCTCTTCGTGCGCGTGCTGGAACTCCTCAAGGAGCGCGACGCGGAGGACATCAAGGTCTTCGGCGGCGGCATCATCCCGGAGGACGACATCGCCCCCCTGAAGGAGAAGGGCGTGGCGGAGATCTTCACCCCGGGCGCGACGACGACGGCGATCGTGGACTGGGTCAACGCCCACGTCCGCCAGTAGCCTCCGGCGTTCCGGCAGCGCGGCGGGACCGGCCGGTCCCGCCCCGCGCGGCGGGCTTCGGCGCGGCGCGGATCCGGGTGGCCGGGTGCCCCGCAGGGATCAGGCCGGGATCAGGCCGGGGTCAGCTCCGACAGCATCGTCGCGCGCAGGCGCAGGGTGGCCGCCAGGCGCTGGAAGGCCTCCGCCCAGTAGGACGCGGCGCCCGGCGAGGCGTCCGCGGGATCCGCCTCGAACGCCGTCAGGGATTCCAGGCGGCCCGCCTCCGCCGGGTCGAGGCAGCGCTCGGCCAGCCCCATCACCCCGCTGAAGCTCCACGGGTAGCTGCCGGCCTCGCGGGCGGTGTCCAGAGCGTCCACGACCGCGTGGCCCAGGGTCCCCGCCCACGGCACCACGCACACGCCGAGCAGCTGGAAGGCCTCGGACAGTCCGTGGGCGCGGACGAACTGCGCCACCCACTCGGCCCGTTCCCCGTCCGGCAGGGTCTCCAGCAGCTTGGCCCGCTCCGCGAGCGAGGCCGTGCCCGGACCTGCCGCCGGCGGCGCCGACGCCGGCCCGAGCAGGGCGCGCGACCACTGCGCGTCGCGCTGGCGCACCGCCGCCCGGCACCACGCCGCGTGCAGTTCCTCCGTCCAGCCGTCGGCCGCCGCCACCGGCAGCGCGACGATCTCCGCCGGGCCGAGCCCCCCGAACCGCTCGTGCCAGCAGGACAGCGGCGCCGCCTCCACGAGCTGGCCGAGCCACCAGGCCCGTTCCCCCCGTCCGGCGGGCGGCCGCTTCACCACCCCGTCGCGGAGCATCCCGGCGTCGCAGTCGTCCGGCGGGGTCACCCCCTCCGGGCCCACACAGGCCAGCGCCCGCTCGGCCATCCGTCCCGCCAGCGCCGACCGCGGCAGGGCCGAGAGCAGCTCGGCGGCGGTCGCACGGACGTTCCGGCTGCGGTCCCCGAGCGCGGCCTCCAGGAACGGCTCGTCCCCTTCCGACAGTCCCGCCCTCAGCGAGTCGAGGAACATCAGCCTGTCCTCGGCCCGTTCGCTCGCCCAGGTCGTCGCGAGCAACCGGGGCGCGGCCGCCGCCTCGTGCGCCCGTACGGCGCCCAGCAGGGCCACCCGTTCCGCGAACAGGCCCTCCTGCCACAGCCGTTCGACCGCGGCCTGATCCGTCACGTCGGGCAGCTCGCCGCCGCCCGCCCCGCCCCGCAGGGCGAAGCGCCAGTCCGGATTCAGCCGGGCCAGCCACAGCCCCCGCGTTCCCGCGAGGGCCAGCGCCTGCGGTCTCAGGTCCGTGCGGGCGCGGGCGGCGTCCAGCAGCGCCGGTACGAGCGCGGCCGGCGCGCGGTAGCCGTGGCGGGCGGCGGCCGCCAGCCACTGGGGGAGCAGCTCCGTCAGGTCCGGGGCGGACCCGCGCCGCCCGCCGCCGCTGCCCGCGCCGGTCCGCCCGGCCAGCAGCTGGGCCAGCCGCCGGCCGGCCGCGTCCGGCGGGGCCGGCCGCGGGTCGTGGGCGGCCGGCCGCGGCCGGTCGGCCGCCGGGCCGGGCCGCAGCCCGGCCCGGCGCCGCACGGTGTGCACGGCCGCCGCGTCCAGCAATGCCTCCGGAGAACCGGCCGGGCCCCCGCCCCGGCGCCGGTCGGTGCCCAGCAGGGCGGTGCCGACCAGCTCCTGCCACTCCCCGTACCCCTCGTCACCCTTGCCCATCGGTGCCCCTCCCTCGTCCCTCGGCCCTCGTGCCGCCGTGTGCCGCCCCGGTCCCGCCCCCTCCGCGGGACCGGGGCGGCTCTCAGGGCCCGCTTCTGCGGATGCCCCCTTCAACCGGCGTCTCAGCTCGCGTGGTTGTCGTTCATGAAAGCCCCCCGGCTTCTCGTCGTTCCCTGTGCGGCGCCCCCCGGCGCCGCACCTCTCCTGTGCCGCCCCCGTGACGGCACAGGCCCCCCGGGACCCGTTCGCCCCCGTTCAGGACAGGGCGACGGGCTCCGGCACGTCCGGCTGCCAGGCCGTCAGCGGGGTGAAGCCGCGGTGGCCGCACTCGCCGAAGACCGTCACCGGGCCCCCGCCCGACAACGCGGCCAGCTGCCACAGCCCCCCGCGGGAGCGGCTGCCGGCCCCGGTCAGGGGGACCGGCAGGGCGGTGTCGCCCTCCGCGTCCGCGAGCTGCCAGCCGAGCTCGCCCGGGATCGGAACCACCGGGCCGAGCACGACGGGCCAGGACTCCAGCCACGGGTCCTCCCGCAGCGCCGCCCCGTACGCCTCCAGGGCCGCCCGCGTGCTCACCCCGACGGGAACCTCCGCGCACGGCACCGCCGCCACGGATCTCTCCCCGAGGTCCGCCCGCAGCCCCGCGGACCCGGGCCGGAAGCGCACCTCCGCCTCCAGCACCAGCCCCACGGGCAGCGCCAGCGCCGGCGGCCGCCCGGGCGGCCCGAAGTCCAGCACCAGCGCCGGACGCCCGCCGTCCAGCCCCCGCAGCCATATCCGGCGGGTGGTGAGACGGCCGTCGGGTGACGCCGTGTCGTACTGGGACAGCACCAGCCAGCGGTCCCGTACGGCCTCCCCCTCCCCGGAGGCCGGCAGTCCCACCCGGCTGCGCACCGTCGCCGCCAGTGGATCCGGCAGTCCTGAAACCCCCATCCAGGACCGGTCCAGCAGGTGCAGCAGCGCCGCCTCCTCCAGCATCCGGGCGGGCCAGCCCGGCCCGCAACTGGGTATCGTCCCCAACTCCCTTACACGGCCCGCCAGTCCGGGAGCCTGGGCGTCGACCATCCGGGCCGCCGTCTCCTCCCATCCCGCGTAGCCCGTCCGCTCCTGGCCCGCGAGGCCGTCGCGGACCAGGTCGGTCAGCCGCCGCTCCAGCTCGGTGACCCCCGCCCCGACGCGCGCCGCCCGCCGCCCGGCCCGCCGCCGGGCCGCCTCCTCGTCGGCCGGCCCCGCCCCGGCGGCCGGACGGGCCGCCCTCGCGGCCCGGTCGGCCAGCCATTGCGCGGCCCACTCGGGCGCCTCCCCGGGCTCGCCGACCCCCTCGGCGGACCAGAGCAGGAGCAGCCCCAGCGCGTGCTTGCACGGGAACTTCCGGCTCGGGCAGGAGCACTTGTACGCCGGTCCCGTCAGGTCGACCACCGTGCGGTACGGAGTGCTGCCGCTGCCCTTGCACGACCCCCACACAGAACCGGAAGCGGAACCTCCGATCTGTGACCACGGCCCCGCCCCGCCGAGTCGCCCGCCCGCCTTGCGCGAGGCCTCGTCGGGAGCCAGGGCCAATACCTGTTCCGCCGTCCAGCGGACCCCCTGCTCAGTCATGTCAACCACCGTAGAGACCCCCACTGACAATCCGTCTGACCTGCAACAACGCCCCGAGGGGCGGGCGTTGTCAGTGGCGTGGTGCACCGTGGGAGCAGCAGTCGGGAGCGGCTGCGGAGCCTTGGAGGGGGACCATGAGCACGTCCGAGAACGGCACCGGCGCGCAGGCGCTGCGACCGCACGCCGAAGACGCCTTCGCACACGAACTGAAAGCCCTGTCGGCCGCCGACGACCGGCCCCGCCCGGCCCGTTGGAAGCTCTCCCCGTGGGCCGTCGCCACCTACCTCCTGGGCGGCACGCTCGACGACGGCACGGTCATCACGCCCAAGTACGTCGGCCCGCGGCGCATCGTGGAGGTCGCCGTCACCACCCTCGCGACCGACCGCGCCCTGCTCCTGCTCGGGGTCCCGGGCACCGCCAAGACCTGGGTCTCCGAACACCTCGCGGCCGCCGTCAGCGGGGACTCCACCCTCCTCGTCCAGGGCACCGCCGGCACCCCCGAGGAAGCCATCCGGTACGGCTGGAACTACGCCCGGCTCCTCGCCCACGGCCCCAGCCGCGAGGCCCTCGTCCCCAGCCCCGTCATGCGCGCCATGGCCGACGGCATGACCGCCCGCGTCGAGGAGCTCACCCGCATCCCCGCCGACGTCCAGGACACCCTGATCACCGTCCTGTCCGAGAAGACCCTGCCGATACCGGAGCTCGGCGAGGAGGTGCAGGCCGTCCGCGGCTTCAACCTCATCGCCACCGCCAACGACCGCGACCGCGGGGTCAACGAGCTCTCCAGCGCGCTGCGCCGGCGCTTCAACACCGTCGTCCTGCCGCTGCCCGCCACCCCCGAGGCCGAGGTCGACATCGTCGCCCGGCGCGTCGACCAGATGGGCCGCGCCCTCGACCTGCCCGGCGCGCCGGAGGGCCTGGAGGAGATCCGCCGCGTCGTCACGGTCTTCCGGGAGCTGCGCGACGGGGTCACCGCCGACGGCCGGACCAAGGTGAAGTCGCCCAGCGGCACCCTGTCCACCGCGGAGGCCATCTCCGTCGTCACCAACGGACTGGCCCTCGCCGCCCACTTCGGGGACGGCGTGCTGCGCCCGTCGGACGTGGCCGCCGGGATCCTCGGCGCCGTCGTCCGCGACCCGGCGGCCGACACGGTGGTCTGGCGGGAGTACCTGGAAGCGGTGGTCCGCGAGCGCGACGGCTGGAAGGACTTCTACCGCGCCTGCCGGGAGGTGACGGCATGAGCCCCGGCCCGGAGGGCCCGCTCCTCCTCGGCGTGCGGCACCACGGGCCCGGTTCGGCCCGCGCAGTGCGGGCCGCCCTGGACGCGGCCCGGCCGGCCGCCGTCCTGGTCGAGGGGCCGCCCGAGGGGGACGGGCTGCTCGCCCTCGCCGCGGACCCCGGCATGCGCCCGCCCGTGGCACTGCTCGCGCACGCCGCGGACGACCCGGGCCGGGCCGCCTTCTGGCCGCTGGCCGAGTTCTCCCCCGAGTGGGTGGCGATCCGCTGGGCGCTGGAGGCGGGCGTACCGGTCCGCTTCATGGACCTGCCCGCCGCCCACTCGCTCGCCGCCGCCCCGCAGCCGGAGGAGGACGACACCGACGCGGTGCGGGTGGACCCGCTCGCGGTGCTGGCCGAGACCGCCGGGTACGAGGACCCGGAGCGCTGGTGGGAGGACGTGGTCGAGCACCGCGGCACCGCCGGCGCCGCGGCCGAGCCGCTGCGCGCGTTCGAGGTCCTGGGCGAGGCCATGGGCGTCCTGCGCGAGGCGTACGGCGACGGGGGACACCGGCGCGACCTCGTCCGTGAGGCGTACATGCGGCAGCGGATGCGGGCCGCCCGCCGCGAGTTCGGCGACGGGTACGCCGTCGTGTGCGGCGCCTGGCACGTCCCGGCGCTGCGCGCCAGGACGACCGTCGCGGCCGACCGGGCACTGCTGAGCGGCCTGCCCCGGACCAAGGTGGAGACCACCTGGGTGCCCTGGACCCACCGCCGGCTCGCCCGGGCCGGCGGGTACGGCGCGGGGATCACCTCACCCGGCTGGTACGCCCACCTCTTCGCGTCCGCCGACCGGCCCGTCGAGCGGTGGCTGACCACGGTCGCCGGCCTGCTCCGCGAGGAGGGCCTGCCGGTCTCCTCGGCGCACGTCATCGAGGCGGTCCGGCTCGCCGAGACCCTGGCCGCGATGCGGGGGCGGCCCCTGCCGGGGCTGGCGGAGACCCTGGAGGCGGTCCGGGCCGTCATGTGCGACGGGTCAGACGTGCCGCTCGCCCTGATCGAGGACCGCCTGGTGGTCGGGGACGTCCTCGGGGAGGTCCCGGACGGGGCGCCCGTCGTCCCGCTCCAGCGGGACCTGACGCGCCGGCAGCGCTCGCTGCGGCTCAAGGCGGAGGCGCAGGAACGCGAGCTGGAGCTCGACCTGCGCAAGGACACCGACACCGCCAAGTCCCTGCTGCTGCACCGGCTGCGGCTGCTCGGCATCGGCTGGGGCACCCCGACCGCCTCCCGCGGCAGCACCGGCACCTTCCGCGAGACCTGGCGGCTGCGGTGGGACCCGGAGCTGTCCGTGCGGGTCGCCGAGGCCGGCATCTGGGGCACGACCGTCCTCGCGGCGGCCACCGCCAAGGCGGAGGCGGACGCCGCCGGCGCCGGAGAGCTCGGCGAGGTCACGGCGCTGGCCGAGCGGTGCCTGCTGGCCGGGCTGTCCGACGCGCTGCCGGCCGTGCTGCGGGCCCTCGCGGACCTGGCCGCGCTGGACACCGACGTGGCGCGGCTCGCCGAGGCCCTGCCGGCCCTGGCCCGTTCGCTGCGGTACGGGGACGTGCGCGGCACCGACGCGTCGGCGCTCGGTGCGGTCGCCTCCGGCCTCGCGGAGCGGATCTGCGTCGCGCTGCCGCCGGCCTGCGCGGCCGGCCTGGACGCCGACGCGGCGGCGGGGCTCCGGGGCCACGTGGACGGGGTGCACGCAGCCGTCGGCCTGCTGGCGGACGGGGACGGAGGGCTGCGGGAGCGCTGGTCCGCGGTGCTGCGGACGCTGGCCGGCCGGGACACCGTGCCCGGCGTGATCCGCGGCCGGGCGGCCCGGCTGCTGCGGGACGACGGACGGCTGGAGGCCGCGGAGACGGCCCGGCTGATGGGGCTGGCCCTGTCCCCGGCGGCCCCGCCGGCGGACGCGGCGGGATGGATCGAGGGGTTCGCCGGCGGCTCCTCCGGCGGCGGCACGCTGCTGGTCCACGACGAGGACCTGCTGCGGCTGATCGACACCTGGCTTTCGGGGGTGCCGGAGCAGGCCTTCACCGACGTGCTGCCCCTGCTGAGACGGACCTTCGGGGCGTACGAGCCGGGGGTGCGGCGGACCCTGGGCGAGCTGGTCCGCCGCGGCCCAGGAGGGTCCTCCGCGGCGCGGCCGGCGGGAGACGCCCCCGAGGGCTTCGCCCCCGGCCTGGACCCGGAGCGGGCGGACGCGGTGACGGAGCTGGTCCTGATGCTGCTTGCGTCCTCCGACGGGGCGGAGGCCGCCTGAGGGGCGGAGCCGCCGCGGGGGCGGGGCCGAACGGACAAGGACGACCACGACGAATGCAGGGGGACGGACGGATGAGCGGTGACGGGACGGGCACGGCGGCGGGCCGGGACGGCGCGGACCACGCCGGGGCAGAGCGGCTGCGGCGGTGGCGGATGGTCCTCGGCGGGGGCGAGGCCGACGGCACCGGGCACGCGCTGACCGGGCGGGACGCGGCGATGGACGCCGCGCTGGGCGCGCTGTACGGGGGGAGCGGCGAGGCGGGGGCGCGCCGGGCCACGGGCACGGCGCGGTCGGCCGGGCTCGGCGGTTCCGCGCCGAACGTGGCCCGCTGGCTGGGGGACATCCGTACGTACTTCCCCAGCCCGGTGGTCCAGGTGATGCAGCGCGACGCGATCGACCGGCTGGGCCTGTCCGCGCTGCTGCTGGAGCCGGAGATGCTGGAGGCCGTCGAACCGGACGTGCACCTGGTCGGCACCCTGCTCTCCCTGAACAAGGCGATGCCGGAGGCGACGAAGGAGACCGCGCGGGCGGTGGTCCGCAGGGTGGTCGAACAGCTGGAGCAGCGGCTCGCGGCGCGCACCCGGGCCACCCTCACCGGCGCCCTCGACCGCTCCGCCCGCGTCAGCCGTCCCCGCCACCGCGACATCGACTGGGACCGCACGATCCGGGCCAACCTGAAGAACTACCTGCCCGAGTACGGCACCGTCGTCCCCGAGCGGCTGATCGGCTACGGCCGGGCGGCGCAGTCGGTGAAGAAGGAGGTGATCCTCTGCATCGACCAGTCGGGTTCGATGGCGGCCTCCGTCGTCTACGCCTCCGTCTTCGGCGCGGTTCTCGCCTCCATGCGCTCGATCGCCACCCGCCTGGTCGTCTTCGACACCGCCGTCGTCGACCTCACCGACCAGCTTGACGACCCGGTCGACGTCCTCTTCGGCACCCAGCTGGGCGGCGGTACCGACATCAACCGGGCCCTCGCGTACTGCCAGTCGAAGATCACTCGGCCCTCCGACACGGTCGTGGTCCTCATCAGCGACCTCTACGAGGGCGGCATCCGCAACGAGATGCTGAAGCGGGTCGCCGCCATGAAGGCGTCGGGCGTGGAGTTCGTGACCCTGCTGGCCCTGTCGGACGAGGGCGCCCCGGCCTACGACCACGAACACGCCGCCGCCCTGGCCGCGCTCGGCGCGCCCGCCTTCGCCTGCACGCCCGACCTGTTCCCGGAGGTGATGGCCGCGGCGCTGGAGAAGCGCCCCCTGCCGACCCCCTGAGGTTCCTCCGACACGCCCGTCCCGGCAGCTCGTGTGAATCGGTGGATCGCACGAATTTCCAGTTCAACCGTGAGGCGTTCTGTGACAGGTATCACCGCTCAGGTGTGATCTGCGATTTAGGGTCGCACGCCCCACGGGGATAACCTGCCGGACGGACATGCCGCGTCCACGGTCACCGTGTGCGCCTTCCTTGTGACAGCACCGTCACGTTGCCCTCCGCGGCACGCCCACGCAGATAGCAGACAACCGCGAATCACTGCGAATCTTTAAAAAGACAAGGGACGGACGCGCGTGGACCTGTTCGAGTACCAGGCGAGGGACCTCTTCGCCAAGCACGGTGTACCGGTGCTGGCCGGTGAAGTCATCGACACGCCTGAGGCGGCTCGCGAGGCCACCGAGCGGCTGGGCGGCAAGTCGGTCGTCAAGGCGCAGGTGAAGGTCGGCGGCCGCGGCAAGGCCGGCGGCGTGAAGCTGGCCGCCACCCCGGACGAGGCCGTCGCCCGCGCGACGGACATCCTGGGCATGGACATCAAGGGCCACACGGTCCACAAGGTGATGATCGCGGAGACCGCTCCCGAGATCGTCGAGGAGTACTACGTCTCGTACCTCCTCGACCGCACCAACCGCACCTTCCTGGCCATGGCCTCGGTCGCGGGCGGCATGGACATCGAGCAGGTCGCCGAGGAGACCCCGGAGAAGCTCGCCAAGGTCCCGGTGAACGCCAACGAGGGCGTGACCATCGAGAAGGCCCGCGAGATCGTCGCCCTGGCGAAGTTCCCGGCCGAGGTCGCCGAGAAGGTCGCCGAGGTCCTCGTGACCCTGTGGGACACCTTCATCGCCGAGGACGCGCTCCTCGTCGAGGTCAACCCGCTCGCGAAGGTCGCCTCCGGCGAGGTCATCGCCCTCGACGGCAAGGTCTCCCTCGATGAGAACGCCGAGTTCCGCCAGCCGGGTCACGAGGAGTTCGTCGACCACGCGGCCGCGAACCCGCTCGAGGCCGCCGCCAAGGCGAAGAACCTCAACTACGTCAAGCTCGACGGTGAGGTCGGCATCATCGGCAACGGCGCGGGTCTCGTCATGAGCACCCTGGACGTCGTCGCCTACGCCGGTGAGAACCACGGTGGCGTCAAGCCCGCCAACTTCCTGGACATCGGCGGTGGCGCCTCCGCCGCCGTCATGGCCAACGGTCTCGAGATCATCCTCGGGGACCCGGACGTCAAGTCCGTCTTCGTCAACGTCTTCGGTGGCATCACCGCGTGCGACGAGGTCGCCAACGGCATCGTCCAGGCGCTGGCCCTGCTGGAGGAGAAGGGCGAGGCGGTCACCAAGCCGCTCGTCGTCCGTCTCGACGGCAACAACGCCGAGCTGGGTCGCAAGATCCTCTCGGACGCCAACCACCCGCTGGTGCAGCGCGTGGACACCATGGACGGCGCGGCCGACAAGGCCGCCGAGCTCGCGGCTGCGAAGTAAGGGCAGAGGTCACAGACTCACATGGCTATCTTCCTCAACAAGGACAGCAAGGTCATCGTCCAGGGCATGACCGGTGCCACGGGCATGAAGCACACCAAGCTGATGCTGGCTGACGGCACCAACATCGTCGGCGGCGTGAACCCGCGCAAGGCCGGCACGACCGTCGACTTCGACGGCACCGAGGTCCCGGTCTTCGGTTCCGTCGCCGAGGCGATGGAGAAGACGGGCGCCAACGTCTCCGTCCTCTTCGTCCCGCCGGCCTTCGCCAAGGCCGCCGTCGTCGAGGCCATCGACGCGGAGATCCCCCTCGCCGTCGTCATCACCGAGGGCATCGCGGTGCACGACTCCGCCGCCTTCTGGGCGTACGCGACCGCCAAGGGCAACAAGACCCGCATCATCGGCCCGAACTGCCCGGGTCTGATCACCCCCGGCCAGTCCAACGCCGGCATCATCCCGGGCGACATCACCAAGCCCGGCAAGATCGGTCTCGTGTCCAAGTCCGGCACGCTGACCTACCAGATGATGTACGAGCTGCGCGACATCGGTTTCACCTCCGCCGTCGGCATCGGTGGCGACCCGGTCATCGGCACCACGCACATCGACGCCCTGGAGGCCTTCGAGGCCGACCCGGAGACCGAGCTGATCGTCATGATCGGCGAGATCGGCGGCGACGCCGAGGAGCGTGCGGCGGACTTCATCGCGAAGAACGTCACCAAGCCGGTCGTCGGCTACGTCGCGGGCTTCACCGCCCCCGAGGGCAAGACCATGGGCCACGCCGGCGCCATCGTCTCCGGCTCCTCCGGCACCGCGCAGGCCAAGAAGGAGGCCCTCGAGGCCGCCGGCGTCAAGGTCGGCAAGACGCCGACCGAGACCGCCGAGCTCGCGCGCGCGATCCTGAACGCCGCTCAGTAGGCAGAGGCCGTACGGCCGAACGGGCGTGGCCCGCACCCCTCGGGGTGCGGGCCACGCCCGTTCCGCGTCTCCGTACCCCCGTCATTCGATCCGGGGGGCGACGCGGGCCGGTCCGGCCTCCGGGTCCGCGCGCAGCCGGTCCCTCAGCTCCTGGCTCCGCTCGGTGAGCCGCTGGGGGCCGCTGAGCGGAGGCACCCCGGAGACGCTCTCCCCGGGCCACATCGGGGGTTCGTAACGGGTCGGCGCGGTCGTGGCCGTGTAGGCCGTGGCCATGGTGATCATCGCGGTGAGGCTCAGGGTGGCGCGGGTCCACATGCGCACGCGCCGCTCGCCGCCGCCGCGCACCGCCGCCGCCGGGCGCGGTTCGAGCCCGAAGGGCGGCCTGAGCGAGCCGAGCAGCTCGCGCAGGACCGCGGAGTGCTTCTCCGGCGGTACGTCGGCCAGTTCGGGGACGCGGTCGGCCAGGTCCGCGTGCGCGTGCAGGAGGCGGTTGCCGGTGGCCGGGGTGGTGGCCTCCGTCTCGGCGGCCGTGTCCGGGAGGTCGAGGCCCACGCCGTCGTAGAGCATGACGGTCCGCCGGTGGACCGAGGACAGCGCGAGCAGGGCGTCGAGCAGGATCCGGTCCGCGGGGTCGGCGGGCGGCTGGTCCGGATGCCGGTGGGTGCGCCGCAGCCTGTTCCAGGGGGAGAGGGCGTACTCGTAGGCGAGCGCGCGCACCCAGCCCACCGGGTCCGGGTCGGTGGCCACCTCGGGCCACTGGTCCCAGGCGCGCGTGAACGCCTTGTCGACGGCCTCCAGGGCGAGCAGCCTGCGTCCGGTGAGGAGGTAGGTCTGCCGCACCAGCCCGGGTGCGGCCCGGGTGTAGAGCTCGTCGAAGGCCTCGGCCGCCCCCGGTGCCTCCAGTGCCTCCGGCCCCTCCGGCGCCGCCCGGGTCCGCGGTGGCGGCGGGCCGTCGGGCGCCGCCGCGGCCTCCGGCTCCGTCGCCCCGGGGGGCCGTACGGGACCGGCGCGCGGGTCCGGCGGGTCGGTCCGCGGATCCGGTGGGGCCGGTTCGGCCGTCCGGGGCGGGTGAGCGGGGCGCGCCGCTTCCGCCGTTGCGGCGACCGGGTCTGACGCGGCGTCCGGGACGGGCTCGGCCGGGGCGCCGAGCCGGGCCAGGAACTGCGCGTACACCAGGCGCTTGCGTCCGCGCGGTGCCGTGCGGCCCGCCTCCCAGGAGCGGACCGTGCTCGTGGTGACCCCCACCGCCACCGCGGCCTGTTCGAGCGTCAGGCCCGCCTCCTCGCGCAGTCCGCGGCGTTCCTTGGGGGTGGGCAGGCTCGGATCCGGGGCGGGTGAGGAGGCCGGATCGGCGCTTCGTGTCATGCCACGCTCCCCGCGTTCCGGCAGCACTGGGCAATAAAGTACATAAACGTATATTGGGCGACACCACGGGCATTCGCCTGTTACCCGCCCATAGCGCGTGTCGTTGGCACCATGGCGGGGTGACCCAAGTGACCGAACGCGGGACCCCGTTGCGGACGGCCCCGCGAGCCGGCGTGCGCCGCCGCTCCCCGGCCGCCGCCGCGTGCGTGGTGGGCGGCGCCGTGGCGGCAGGACTCGGGCTCGGCTTCCTCGCCGTGCTCGTCATCGTGCTGTGGATCAGCTCCCCCTATCCCGACAGCGGCCCCGGCGGGGCCCTGCACCTGGCCGCCGGGCTGTGGCTGCTCGCCCACGGGACGGAACTGGTGCGCTACGAGACCCTCTCCGGCGTCCCGGCACCCGTCGGGGTGACCCCCCTGCTGCTCGTCGCGCTGCCCGTCCTGCTGATGCGGCGCGCCGCCCGGCTCGGGGTCGCCTCGGAGGAGGACGACGAGGAGGTGCTGCCCGCGGCGGCGGTGTTCTCGGCCGTGCTCTGCGGGTACCTCGGCGTCGGGGCCCTCGCCACGGTCTACGCGGCCGGTGGCCCCATGCCGGCCGACCCGATCAGCGCCGCCTGGCACGTCCCGCTGGTCGCGGTGGCGGCCGCCGCCGGAGGGGTGTGGAGCGCGAAGGGCCGCCCGCTCGGGCCCTTGCCGGACCGCCTCCCGGAGGGCGTACGGAGAGCCTTCGCGCGCCCCCGGTACGCGCTTGCGCTCCGGGCGGGCGCGGGCGGAGCCATGGTGCTCCTGGGCGGCGGAGCGCTGCTCGTCGGAGCCTCGCTCGCCTGGCACGGCGCACAGGTCCAGGGCTCCTTCCTGTCACTGACCGGGGTGTGGTCGGGCCGGTTCGCGGTCCTGCTGCTCGCCGTGACCCTCATTCCGAACGCCATGGTCTGGGCCGCCTCCTACGCCCTCGGGCCCGGTTTCGCCCTCGGCGCCGAGGCGACGGCCACGCCGATGGGGTTCACCGGGGTGTCCGCGCTGCCCAGGTTCCCGCTGCTGGAGGCGCTGCCCCCCGCGGGCCCCGGCACGCCGCTGACCTGGGCGTCGGCCGCGGTGCCGGTGGTGGCGGGACTGGCCGTGGGCTGGTTCGCCGTACGCCGGGCGCGTGAGGTCTCGTACGGGGAGACGGCGCTCACCGCCGCCCTCGGCGCGGTGGTGTGCGCACTGGCGATGGCCGGGCTGGCGGCCGCGTCGGCGGGGTCGCTGGGATCGCAGCGGCTGGCCGAGGTGGGGCCGGTGTGGTGGGCGGTGGGCACGGCGGCCCTCGCGTGGACGCTGGCGCTCGCCGTGCCGGTGGCCGTGGGGGTGCACGCCTGGCGCAACCGGCCGGCCGGCGGGCCGGCCGCCGCCCCGGACCTGGGCGGGGTGGTCACCGACCGGTGGCACGACAGCGGGGTCCGGGAGATCCGCTGGGAGGCGATGCGGAAGGTCGCGGGCGCGCTGGTGCCGGACATGGCGGCGGAGCCGGTGCTCGGGCCGCCGGTGGTGGAGCCGGCCGGGCCGGCGGCCGGTTCGTCGGCCGTTGCGCCGGCTGGGCCGGGTGTGCGGGCGCACCGGGCGGTGACCGTGGTGGCGGGGCTCGGGGCGGAGCTGGGGGCGCTGCCGGTGCGGGGTGTTCCGGGGGCGGGCGGGACTCCGGTGGCGCCGGCGCCGCCGGACGCGGGTGTGGTGCGGCCCGACGGTGCGGGGCTGGCTCCGCCGGTGCTCGGGGCCAGGGTGCTGGCGCGGCGGCGGCCCCCGGTCTGAGGGCCGGCTGCGGCCCGGCCTCCGGGGGCGCCGCCCCCGCACCCCCGCGCCTCAAACGCCGGCGGGGCTGGGGTGTGGGGCGCCGCTCGGTGTCCCGGGCCTCGAACGTGTCGGCGCGGCTGAATGAGCGGGGCGCCGCCCCGGGCCCCGCGCCTCAAGCGCCGGCGGGGCTGGGGGGTGCGGCGGTGGGGCTGGGGTGGGTCAGCGGACCTTCATGACGTCGCCCAGGACGTTGTCCGGCAGGAGCGTGTTGCACTGGAGTTCCGCAGCGTTCGTCAGGGCGTCGTCGCGGCAGACGTAGAAGTCCTTGTACGCGAGCTGCACCCCGTACGAGGCCATCGCCAGCAGGATCGCCAGCGAGGCTGTGACCAGCCCGCTGATGGCCGCCGTGCGCTGGGGGCGGGCCGCCGGGCCGAGGGCCTGGAGGCCCGTCGGGGCCTCCGGGTCGGTGGTCGACGCCGGCTTGCCGCGCAGCGCGCTGATGCCCCAGTACAGGGCGAGCGCGCCCAGCAGGAGTCCGACCGACGGGACCCCGAAGATCCCGAAGAAGAAGCCCCACATGCCCGCCAGCAGCGCGTAGCGGGCGCGGCGCTGGATCGGGTCCGTGGGGTCCCAGCGTGCCGGTCCCCGCCGGTCGTCCGAGTCCTTCGGGCCGTCGCCGTCGCCGTTCCCGCCGCCGGTACCGCTGCGCGGCTCCCACGGCTGGTCGGGCCGGCCTTCCGGCGGCGCCGCGAAGGGGTTGTCGTCGGTGGGGGAGTCGGGCTGACGGCGGTCCGGCATCGGGTGTGTTTCATCCCCTGTGTCATGGACGTCGCGAGGACATCGTGGCGAGGTGGGCCAGTTTGAGCCTTGTGGGCCCGACGCTACCGCCCGCCCGTCCCCCCGTCCCTCGGGGGCCGCCCGGTGTGCCGGTATCGTTGCAGGCGGTCGGTGGCTTCGTATGGTTCCCCGTATATCGGTACCCCGAAGTTTCGTATGACCACACAAAGACGAACGCCGCAATTCCGTGAGAAAGGGCCTCCCATGGCCGCCTCCCGCCTGGTCGTGCTGGTCTCTGGTTCCGGCACCAACCTCCAGGCCCTGCTCGACGCCATCGACGCCCACCCCGGCGGACCGGAGGGCTTCGGTGCCGAAGTCGTCGCGGTGGGGGCGGACCGGACGGACATCGCCGGCCTGGAGCGGGCGGAGAAGGCGGGGATCCCCACCTTCGTCTGCTCGGTGAAGGACTTCGCCGACCGGGCGGAGTGGGACGCGGCCCTCACGGAGGCGACGGCGGCGCATGCGCCCGACCTCGTCGTGTCGGCCGGGTTCATGAAGATCGTGGGCAAGGCGTTCATCGACCGCTTCGGCGGCCGGTTCGTCAACACCCATCCCGCCCTCCTCCCCTCCTTCCCCGGCGCGCACGGCGTGCGCGACGCGCTCGCCTACGGCGCGAAGGTCACCGGCTGCACGGTCCACTTCGTGGACAGCGGCGTGGACACGGGTCCGATCATCGCCCAGGGTGTGGTCGAGGTCCGGGACGAGGACGACGAAGCCGCTCTCCATGAGCGCATCAAGGAAGTCGAGCGACAGCTGCTCGTCGATGTCGTGGGGCGCCTGGCCCGGCACGGCTACCGCATTGAGGGACGAAAGGTAACAATCCAGTGACCGCCGCAGACACCGCAGCGAGCAACGACCCGACCACGAACCAGCGGCCGATCCGGCGTGCGCTCATCAGCGTCTACGACAAGACGGGACTGGAAGAGCTGGCCCGCGGCCTGCACGAGGCAGGTGTCGCGCTGGTCTCCACCGGCTCCACCGCCTCGAAGATCGCCGCCGCCGGGGTGCCCGTCACCAAGGTCGAGGAGCTGACCGGCTTCCCCGAGTGTCTGGACGGCCGGGTCAAGACCCTGCACCCGCGCGTGCACGCCGGCATCCTCGCCGACCTGCGCCTGGAGGACCACCGCAACCAGCTCGCCGAGCTGGGAGTGGAGCCGTTCGACCTCGTGGTCGTCAACCTCTACCCCTTCCTGGCGACCGTCCAGTCGGGCGCCACCCCGGACGAGTGCGTCGAGCAGATCGACATCGGCGGCCCCTCGATGGTCCGCGCCGCCGCCAAGAACCACCCGTCGGTGGCCGTCGTCACCAGCCCCGCCCGCTACGCCGACGTCATCGCGGCGGCCCAGGGCGGCGGCTTCGACCTCACCGCCCGCAAGCGGCTGGCGGCCGAGGCCTTCCAGCACACCGCCGCCTACGACGTGGCCGTGGCCTCCTGGTTCACGAACGCGTACGCGCCGGAGGACCCGGAGAACACCGAGGGCGCGCTGCCCGAGTTCCTCGCCGGCGCCTGGGAGCGCAAGTCGACCCTGCGCTACGGCGAGAACCCCCACCAGGCCGCCGCGCTCTACACGGACGGCATGCCGGGCGGGCTCGCCAACGCCGAGCAGCTGCACGGCAAGGAGATGTCCTTCAACAACTACGTGGACACCGAGGCCGCGCGCCGTGCCGCGTACGACCACGACGAGCCGTGCGTCGCGATCATCAAGCACGCCAACCCGTGCGGCATCGCCGTCGGCGCGGACGTCGCCGCCGCGCACCGCAAGGCGCACGCCTGCGACCCGCTGTCGGCGTTCGGCGGGGTCATCGCCGTCAACCGCCCGGTGACCGTCGAGCTGGCCGAGCAGGTCGCGGAGATCTTCACCGAGGTCATCGCCGCACCCGGCTACGAGGACGGCGCGGTCGAGATCCTCGCGAAGAAGAAGAACATCCGCGTCCTGAAGGTGGACGGTTCCCCGGCCCAGCCCGGCGACCTGAAGCCGATCTCCGGCGGCGTGCTGCTCCAGCAGTCCGACGTCTTCCAGGCGCAGGGCGACGACCCGGCCCACTGGACCCTCGCCACCGGCGAGGCCCTGTCCCCGGCGGACCTCGCCGAGCTGGCCTTCGCGTGGCGGGCCTGCCGGGCCGTCAAGTCCAACGCGATCCTGCTCGCCAAGGACGGCGCCTCGGTCGGCGTCGGCATGGGCCAGGTCAACCGCGTCGACTCCGCGAAGCTCGCCGTCGAGCGGGCCGGTGCCGAGCGCGCGCAGGGCGCGTACGCCGCGTCCGACGCCTTCTTCCCCTTCCCGGACGGGCTGGAGATCCTGACGGCCGCGGGCATCAAGGCCGTGGTCCAGCCGGGCGGTTCGGTCCGTGACGAGCAGGTGGTCGAGGCCGCGCAGAAGGCCGGCGTGACCATGTACTTCACCGGCACCCGCCACTTCTTCCACTGAACCGGTCCGTACACGGCGAGGGCCGCGACCCGCACTGCGGGTCGCGGCCCTCGCCGTGTACGCCGGCTTCGGCGGCCGGGTGGTGCGCTCCGCTCAGTACCGCGGGCGGTTGAAGTAGGCGCCGGCCTTCGCCAGGCCGATGACGATCGTGAGACCGAGCGCGAGGGAGATCAGCGACGGCACGATGCTGATGGCGGTGACGCCGGCCGCGGAGTGCTCGTCGGCGCCCAGCGCCACCAGGTTGACCAGGATGCCGAGGACGGCGAACAGGGTCTGGACGGATCCGTAGATGATGCCGGAGACGCGGACCCCGCCGCGGCCCTTGCCCATCTTGGCCGCGGTCAGGATGGGCCACAGGGACAGGCCGATGACGATGACGCCGATGACCACGCCCGCCGTGCCGGCGAGGGCCCCCGCCTCGTTCGCGGAGGAGCTGGAGGAGTCCGAGAGCGCCGCGGCGAACAGGGCGCCGCCGATGATGAAGAACAGGCCGCCCAGCAGCTGCAGGATGCCGAGGATCCACAGGATGACGCGGGCGGCCTTGGCGCCGCCCGGCACCTCCGCGAAGCCTCCCGGGTAGCCGCCCGGCGCGCCCGGGTAGCCCATCGGGGTCTGCTGCGGGTAGGCGTAGCCGCCCTGCGGCGGGACGCCGGGCGGGGCCTGCTGCGGGTAGCCGTAGCCGGGCTGGCCCTGCGGGGGCTGGGACGGCTGCTGTCCGTACGGATTGTGCGGGTCGCCGAAGCTCATCTTGGGGTGTTCCTCCGTGGAAGTGCGGGGACGCACGGCATGAGCACGGAGGATCCTTCACGGTGCGGTCCGCCCCCCGGCACTGCCCGCGGCACTCAGTCGATTCATCGTGGTCCGATCCGCACGGGCTTGTCCAGCGGGTTGCGCCACGGGGTGTGACTTGTTGTGCAAGTGCAATGAACACCGTGCACCCGCGAACACCGTGACTGGAACAGGGGCCGCCTCATCCGGGAGGATGGGGGCATGACCGCCCAGATTCTCGATGGCAAGGCCACCGCCGCCGCGATCAAGTCCGAACTGACCGCCCGCGTGGCGGCCCTGAAGGCGCGGGGCATCACCCCCGGCCTCGGCACCCTGCTGGTCGGCGACGACCCGGGCAGCCGCTGGTACGTCAACGGCAAGCACAAGGACTGCGCCGAGGTCGGCATCGCCTCCATCCAGCGCGAACTCCCCGCGACGGCCTCCCAGGAGGACATCGAGCAGGTCGTGCGGGAACTGAACGACAACCCGGACTGCACCGGCTACATCGTGCAACTCCCGCTCCCCAAGGGCATCGACACCAACCGGGTCCTGGAGCTGATGGATCCGCTGAAGGACGCCGACGGCCTGCACCCCATGTCGCTGGGCCGGCTGGTCCTCAACGAGCCGGGTCCGCTGCCCTGCACCCCGTACGGGATCGTCGAACTGCTGCGCCACCACGACGTCGAGATCGCCGGCGCGCACGTCGTCGTCCTCGGCCGCGGCATCACCGTCGGCCGCTCCATCGGCCTGCTGCTGACCCGCAAGTCCGAGAACGCCACCGTGACCCTGTGCCACACCGGCACCCGGGACCTGTCCGGGCTGCTGCGCCAGGCGGACATCGTCGTCGCGGCGGCCGGTGTGCCGCACCTGGTCAAGCCCGAGGACGTGAAGCCCGGCGCGGCCGTCCTCGACGTCGGCGTCAGCCGCGACGAGAACGGCAAGATCGTCGGCGACGTGCACCCCGGCGTCGCCGCGGTGGCCCGCTGGATCTCCCCTAACCCGGGCGGCGTCGGTCCGATGACCCGCGCCCAGCTGCTCGTCAACGTCGTCGAGGCGGCGGAACGGGCCGGCAGTGCGGGCTGAACCGGGCGCGGAGCACGTCGGCGGCCCGGGCGCGGAGCACGTCAACGGGAGCGCGGCCGCCAAGTCCCGCCGCTTCCCGTCCGTCACCCGTGACACGGCCCGCCCGGAGGGCAGCGGCCGGGCCGTCCCCGGCGCGGTGTCCACGCCCGCCCGCCAGTGGCCGATGCTCAGCGTGCTCGCCGCGACCGCGGTGGGCCTGCTGATCACGGCCCTGGGGCAGGCGAAGATCGGGTGCCTGGTGATCGGCGTGGCCCTGATCGCCGCGTCGGTGCTGCGGCGGGTGCTGCCCTCGGTGGGGATGCTCGCGGTGCGCTCCCGCTTCACGGACATGATCACGTACGGGCTGCTGGGTGTGGCGATCACGCTGCTGGCGCTGGTGATGGCCCCGAAGCCGTGGCTGGACCTGCCCTTCGTGGAGGGCGCGGTCCGCTTCACCGTGCGCTGAGCACCGCCAGCGCGGCCGCGACGGCCGGACGGGTCTCGGTGCCCGTCCGCACCAGTGCGTGCAGGGTCCGCCCCGGGCCCGGCAGTTCCCGTACTACGGCGCCGGGCGGCGGGGCGTCGCACATCAGCTTCGGCAGGATCGAAACGGCCCGGCCCGTGCCGACCAGCCAGAGCCCGGCGCGCAGGTCCGCGCACTCGTGCGCGATGCGCGGGGTGAACCCGGCGTTCCGGCAGGCGTGCAGGAGCATCTCGCGGCAGCTGCCCGGGGCCGGGGCGGACACCCAGTCGGCGTCCCGCAGCGCCGCGAGCCCGCTGCGTTCGTACGTGGGGAGCAGCTCCCGCGGCAGGGCCAGGCACAGCGGGTCGTCGAAGAGCGGCACGGCCGTGGTCCCGGGCGCGGGCGGGGCGCCGAGCAGCGGGTAGGTGTACGTCACCGCCAGGTCCAGGCGGCGTCCGCGCAGCAGCGGCACCGCGTCCTCCGGGTCGGCCTGCACGATGCGCGGCCGCAGCCGGGGGTGGCGGACGGCCAGCTCGGCGACGAGCGGCGCGGCCACCGTGGCCAGGGCGCTGGGGGCGCAGCCGACGGCCAAGTCCCCGCCGAGGCCGGCGTCGAGGGCCCGTACCGCGCCCTCGGCGCGTTCCAGGGCGGCCAGGACCGGTTCGCAGGCCGCCGCCAGGGCCGTGCCGGCCGGGGTGAGCCGCAGCCCGCGTCCCTCCCGTTCGACGAGGCTCGCCCCCGCCTCGCCCTCCAGGGCGCGCAGCTGCTGGGAGACGGCGGAGGGGGTCACTCCGTGCAGGTCGGCGACGGCGGTGACCCGGCCGTGCTCCGCGAGGTCCCGCAGGATCACCAGGCGCTTCACATCAAGCATGAGTTCATCTTAAAGAACGCTGTAGAAGAGGTAGCTGGACTTCAGCGTGCCCCGGGGCGGATGCTCGACGGCATGAACGAGTCGCAGAAGATCCTCCTGGTCGGAGCCGGTGGAACCCTCGGCCGAGCGGTCCACGCGCTCCTGGACGAGCGCGGACACCAGGTCGTCACCGCCTCCCGCACGGGCGCCGACCTCCACGTCGACATCACCGACCCCGCGTCCGTCCGCTCCCTCTACGAGCAGCTCGCCGACCGCCACGGCCCCGTGGATGCCGTCGCCTGCGCGGCCGGCAGCGTGCCCTGGCGCCCCCTGGCCGAACTGACCACCGAGGACGTCCGGGCGGGCCTCGAGGGCAAGGTCGTCAGCCAGATCGAACTGGTCCGCCAGGGCGCCGCCCGGCTGCCCGCCCACGCCTCGTACACCCTGGTCACCGGCATCCTGGCCCGCGAGCCGTTGCGCACCGGCTCGGTGGCCGCGCTGGCGAACGGCGCCGTCGAGTCCTTCGTGCGGGCCGCGGCCCTCGAACTGCCCGGCCGCCAGCGGATCAACGCCGTCAGCCCCACCGTCTTCGAGGAGTCCCTCGGCGCGTACGGGGACACCTTCGCGGGACACGACGCCGTGCCGGTGCGCCGCGCGGCGCACGCCTACGTGAAGTCGATCGAGGGCCACCGGACCGGGCAGGTCTTCCTGGTCGAATGAAGGTCCGCGGCGCGGCCCCGCCTTCGAACGGCGTGCTCCGTGTGCCGTGCACCACAGGGACCCGGGGGTTGGGGCGCTCCCGGGTCGGATAGCCTGACCGCGGATGTCTCTTCACGTCAAGATTCACAGGGGAGCGGCGTCCTCCAGCACATGGGGCAGGGACGCCCCACCGCCAGCTGTCTAACGGAGAAGGCCATGACCCGCACTCCCGTGAATGTCACCGTCACCGGCGCCGCCGGCCAGATCGGCTACGCGCTGCTCTTCCGCATCGCGTCCGGCCACCTCCTCGGCGCGGACGTGCCGGTCAAGCTCCGGCTCCTGGAGATCCCCCAGGGCATGAAGGCCGCCGAGGGCACCGCCATGGAGCTCGACGACTGCGCCTTCCCGCTGCTCGCCGGCATCGACATCTTCGACGACCCGAACCAGGGCTTCGACGGTGCGAACGTCGCGCTGCTCGTGGGCGCCCGCCCGCGCACCAAGGGCATGGAGCGCGGTGACCTGCTCGCCGCCAACGGCGGCATCTTCAAGCCGCAGGGCCAGGCCATCAACGCGCACGCCGCCGACGACATCAAGGTCCTCGTCGTGGGCAACCCGGCCAACACCAACGCGCTCATCGCGCAGGCCGCCGCCCCGGACGTCCCGGCCGAGCGCTTCACCGCGATGACCCGCCTGGACCACAACCGCGCGATCTCGCAGCTGGCCGCCAAGACCGGCGCCCCCGTCTCCGACATCAAGCGCCTGACGATCTGGGGCAACCACTCGGCGACCCAGTACCCGGACATCTTCCACGCGGAGATCGCCGGCAAGAACGCCGCCGAGGTCGTGAACGACCAGGCGTGGCTCGCCGACACCTTCATCCCGACCGTCGCCAAGCGCGGCGCCGCGATCATCGACGCCCGTGGGGCCTCCTCGGCCGCCTCGGCCGCCAACGCCGCCATCGACCACGTGCACACCTGGGTCAACGGCACCGCCGAGGGCGACTGGACCTCGATGGGCATCCCGTCGGACGGCTCCTACGGCGTGCCGGCCGGTCTGATCTCCTCCTTCCCCGTCACCTGCAAGGACGGCACGTACGAGATCGTCCAGGGCCTGGACGTCAACGAGTTCTCCCGCTCCCGCATCGACGCCTCCGTCCAGGAGCTGTCGGAGGAGCGCGACGCGGTCCGCGAGCTCGGCCTGATCTGACCACCCGCCGCCCCGGCCGACCGGACCGGGGCGGCCGGCGGGTCCCACCGCAGAGCCCCGGCGCCACCAGGCGCCGGGGCTCTGCGCGTTCCGGTGCGCGGCTACTTGTCGTACATGCCGGCCTTGTAGTGGCCGGGCACCATGCGGGTGCCGACCCCGAAGCGGTTCCACACGTTGATCGTCGCGATGACGCCGATCAGCTGGGCCAGTTCGCGCTCCTCGAACTGCTGCGCCGCCCGCTCGTAGACCTCGTCCGGCACGAAGCCGTCCGTCAGGACGGTGACCGCCTCGGTCAGCTCGATCGCGGCGAGTTCCCTCTCCGTGTAGAAGTGCCGCGCCTCCTCCCACGCGGGCAGCAGGACGAGCCGTTCGACGCTCTCGCCCGCGGCGATGGCGTCCTTGGTGTGCATGTCGATGCAGAAGGCGCAGTGGTTGATCTGCGAGGCGCGCAGCTTCACGAGCTCGACCAGGGCCGGGTCCAGGCCCTTCTTCGCGGTCATCTCCAGGGCCAGGACGGCCTTGTAGAGCTCCGGCGCGGCCTTGGCCCACTGCATGCGGGGGGTGTGCTCGTGTCCGTAGCGGGTGCCCTCGGTGTTCGCTTCGTTCGTCATGCGATCCACCGTAGGCGGGAGGCGGCCCACCGGTATGGTCCATATCCATGACGGATTCGTGGGCCACTTTCGGCGCCGACCTGCATCTGGACCTGACGGCCGGGCGGGGCCTGCGGGCCGGCCTCACGGAGGCGCTGCGGGAGGCCGCGCGCAGCGGGCGGCTCGCGCCCGGGACGCGGCTGCCGTCCTCCCGGAGCCTCGCGGCGGACCTGGGCGTCGCCCGGAACACGGTCGCCGAGGCCTACGCCGAGCTCGTCGCCGAGGGCTGGCTGACGGCCCGCCAGGGCTCGGGGACCCGGGTGGCCGAACGGGCCCGGCCGCGCCGGCCCGGGGCGCCCGCGCCCGTACGGCGTCCCGTGCGCAGGGGGCCGGCGTACAGCCTGGTGCCCGGCTCCCCGGACCTGGGCGCCTTCCCGCGCGCGGCCTGGCTGTCGGCCGCCCGGCGGGCGCTGACCGACGCGCCGAACGACGCCTTCGGGTACGCGGAGGAGGCGCGCGGCCGGATCGAGCTGCGGGAGGCGCTCGCCGGATACCTGACGCGGGCGCGCGGGGTGTACGCCGACCCCGGGCGGATCGTGCTGTGTGCCGGGTTCCTGCACGGGCTCACCCTGCTGGCGGGGGTGCTGCGGGCGCGGAAGGTCCGGGAGGTGGCCGTCGAGGGGTACGGGCTGCACTTCCACCGGGACCTGCTGACGCGGGCGGGGCTGCGGACCCGGCCGTTGGGGGTGGACGGCGAGGGGGCCCGTACCGGGGAGCTGACGGCCGGCCCGGGGGCGGTGCTGCTGACCCCGGCGCACCAGTTCCCGACGGGTGCGGCACTGGCCCCGGCCCGCCGGGCGGCCGTCGTCGACTGGGCGCGGTCCACCGGCGGGCTGGTCCTGGAGGACGACTACGACGGGGAGTTCCGCTACGACCGGCAGGCGGTGGGCGCCCTCCAGGGCCTGGACCCGGAGCGGGTGGTGTACCTCGGCACGGCCAGCAAGTCCCTCGCCCCCGGCCTGCGGATCGGATGGATGGTGGTCCCGCCGGGCATGGTGGACGAGGTCCTGGCGGTCAAGGGGGCCACGGACTGGACGTCCAGCGCGCTGGAGCAGCTCACGCTGGCGGCGTTCATCACGTCGGGGGCGTACGACCGGCACGTGCGCGGGATGCGGCTGCGCTACCGGCGGCGGCGCGACGAGCTGGTGGCGGCGGTGGGGGACCGGGTGGCGGTCTCCGGGATCGCGGCGGGCCTGCACGCGGTGCTGGACCTGCCGGCGGGCACGGAGCGGTCCGTGGTGCAGTCGGCCGCGTGGCAGGACCTCGCGGTGCACGGCCTCTCCGCCTTCCGGCACCCGCAGGCCGAGCTCGCCCCGCGGGACGCGCTGGTCGTCGGCTACGGGACCCCGTCGGACAGCGCCTGGTCGCCGACGCTCGCGGCGCTCGCCGCCGCGCTGCCCTGACCCGGCGGCGCCGTGCCGGCGCCCCGGGCCCGTCCGCCGGGTGCGGGCATCACGGCGGGGGCGGCGCCGCGGGTGGAGCCGGGGCCGGTGGAGCCTCCGGTTCGCCGAAGCGGGACAGGGCCAGGGAGCCGGCCACCGCCACCGCGAAGCCCGTCACCGCCAGCCAGGTCAGGCCCTCCCGGGTGCGGTCGCCGAGCCAGACCACGCCCACCACCGCGGGGCCGACCGTCTCCCCGAGCACCAGGCCGGCCGTCGCCACCGTCACCGAGCCGCGGGCCAGCGCCGAGGTGAGGAGCAGGAAGCCGGCCGCCCCGCCCAGCAGGAGCGCGTACAGGGCGGGGTTCGTGACGTCCCACAGCGAGTCGACGAGCCGCACGGAGACCTCCACCACGCCGAAGCCCGTGCCCGACCCGAGGCCGAGGACCAGCGCGCGCGGCCCGTCCGGCAGCCCGCCCGCGACCGCCCCGACCAGCAGCACCAGGGCCGCCACTCCCAGCAGGCCCAGCTCCAGCGCGAGCGAGCCCGTCCCGGTGCCCTCCCTCCCGGCGGCGAGCCCCAGCATCAGCAGTCCCGCGCACACCACGCCCACCGCGGTCCACTCCGCCCGCGACAGCCGCACCGCCATCAGCCGCGAGGCGACCACCGCCGTCACGGCCAGACTGGCCGCCAGCGCCGCGCCGACCACGTAGATCGGCACGTGCCGCAGCGCGACGATCTGCAGCACGAATCCGGCGGCGTCCAGGCCGAGGCCCAGCACGTAGCGCCACTGCCGCGCGGCCCGCAGCAGCAGCGCGGCGTCCACCCCGGACCCGCTGCCCGGCTCCACGGACCGCGTCGCGACCGCCTGGAGGACGGACGCCGTGCCGAAGCACACCGCCGCACCGAGCGCGCAAATCATCCCAATCAGCACGAACTGACTCTAGGTCACGGATCTCACGGCGGCCGGATTCCATCGGCCGGTATGCCCGCTCTACTCTGTCGGCAGTACGCGAGGCCCCAGGGGGAGCAGCAGACATGGACAGCAGCAGCACCAACCAGCGCCGCATGCGCTCCGGCGCCGTCGCCCTCGGAGGGATGGGCCTGCTCGCGGCCACCCTCGTGGCCTGCGGCAGCAGCGACGAACCGGACCGGCGCTGTGCGTCCCGCTCCACGCTGCAGCACCTGAACAACAAGGAGTGCAAGAGCGGCGGCACCGGCTCCTACTACTACGGCGGCCACGTGAGCGCCGGCAAGGTCACGGGCGGCAGCTTCGACAAGTCCGCCGTCACCCGCGGCGGCATCGGCGGCCACTCCGGCTCCGGCTCCAGCGGCGGCTGACCCGACCATGCAGCGCCACACCATCGAGCCGCGGCCCGGCTGGCAGAAGACGGTCGAGGAGCAGGGGCTGATCTACCCCCTCACCCGGTACCCGGACGACACGCTGCGCCCCTACTGGGACGAGAGCGCCTACTACTCCTTCACCCTGCCCGAGGTGGAGGCGCTGGAGAACGTCGTCGAGGAACTGCACGCGATGTGCCTGGCCGCCGCCGCGCACATCGTCGAGCACGACCGCTTCGCCGACCTCGGCATCACCGATCCGGAGCTGGCCGCGCTGATCGCGCGGTCCTGGCACCGGCGGGCGGAACAGCCCTCCCTCTACGGCCGCTTCGACCTGCGCTACGACGGCACCGGCCCGGCCAAGATGCTGGAGTACAACGCGGACACCCCCACCTCCCTCGTGGAGGCGGCCAGCCCGCAGTGGTTCTGGATGGAGGAACGCTTCCCCGGCGCCGACCAGTGGAACTCCCTCCACGAGCGCCTCGTGGACGCCTGGCGCCGCCAGGCGGAGCTGCTGCCGCCCGGACCGCTGCACTTCGCCCACTCCGAGACCGACGAGCTCGGCGAGGACCTGATGACGGTCGCCTACCTCCAGGAGACCGCCGAGCAGGCCGGCCTGGACACCCAGGCGCTGTCCGTCGAGCAGATCGGCTGGGACAGCCTCTCCGGCCGGTTCGTGGACGAGAAGCTCCGCTTCATCCGCAGCTGCTTCAAGCTCTACCCGTGGGAGTGGCTGGCCACGGACATCTTCGGCCCGCAGGTCCTCGGCACCTACGACCACGGCGGCGGCTCCGGCACCACCTGCTGGATCGAGCCCCTGTGGAAGATGCTGCTCTCGAACAAGGCGCTGCTCGCGATCCTCTGGGAGCTCTTCCCCGAGCACCCGAACCTGCTGCCCGCCTACCTCGACGGCCCGCGCGAACTGGCCGGTCCCGAGTCGGCCGGCTACGTGGCCAAGCCGCTCCTCGGCCGCGAGGGCGCGGGGGTCACCCTGCACCCGGCGGGTGAGGACACCGAGCCGTTCGAGGCGCAGCCGGGGGAGCGGTACTGCTTCCAGGGCCTGGCCCCGCTGCCCGACTTCGACGGCAACCGGGTGGTCCTCGGCGCGTGGGTGGTCGAGGACGAGGCGGCCGGGCTCGGCATCCGCGAATCGGCGGGGCCGGTCACGGACGAGTACGCCCGCTTCCTGCCCCACGTCATCCTCTGAGTCCCGCGGCCCGGGCCCGGGACACCCGGCCCCGGGCTTCCGGGCGGCGGCCTCCGGTCCTCAGGCCGACAGCACCGCCCGGAGCTGGTCCAGCCCCCAGTCCAGGTCCTCCTTGCCGATGACCAGCGGCGGGGCGAGCCGGATGGTGGAGCCGTGGGTGTCCTTGACGAGCACGCCCCGCTCCATCAGCTTCTCGGAGATCTCCCGGCCGGTGCCGTGGGACGGGTCGATGTCGACGCCCGCCCACAGGCCGCGCCCCCGTACGGCGGTCACGGCGCCCCCGCCGACCAGCAGGCCCAGCTCCTGGTGGAGGTGGTCGCCCAGCTCGGCGGCCCGCTGCTGGAACTCGCCGGTCCGCAGCATGGCGATGACCTCCAGGGCGACGGCGCAGGCGAGCGGGTTCCCCCCGAAGGTGGAGCCGTGCTCGCCGGGCCGGAACACGCCGAGCACGTCGCGGTCGGCGACGACGGCGGAGACCGGGACGACCCCGCCGCCGAGCGCCTTGCCGAGGACGTACATGTCCGGGACGACGCCCTCGTGCTCGCAGGCGAAGGTGGCGCCGGTGCGCCCGAGGCCCGACTGGATCTCGTCGGCGATGAAGAGGACGCTGCGCTCGCGGGTCAGCTCCCGGACGCCGGCGAGGTACCCGGCGGGCGGCACCAGCACCCCCGCCTCGCCCTGGATCGGCTCCAGCAGCACGGCCACGGTGTTCTCGGTGACGGCGTGGGAGAGCGCGGTGAGGTCCCCGTACGGGACGATCTCGAAGCCCGGCGTGTACGGGCCGAAGTGGTCGCGGGCGTCGTGGTCGGTGGAGAAGGACACGATGGTCGTGGTCCGGCCGTGGAAGTTGTCGGCGGCCACCACGATCTTGGCGTGCCCGTCCGGGACGCCCTTGACCTCGTAGCCCCACTTGCGGGCGGTCTTCACGGCCGTCTCCACCGCCTCCGCGCCCGTGTTCATCGGCAGCACCATCTCCTTGCCGCACAGCGCGGCGAGTTCGGCGCAGAAGTCGGCGAACCGGTCGTGGTAGAAGGCCCGGGAGGTGAGGGTGACCCGCTCCAGCTGGGCCCGCGCGGCGTCGATCAGCCGCCGGTTGCCGTGCCCGAAGTTGAGCGCCGAGTACCCGGCGAGCATGTCGAGGTATCTGCGGCCCTCGACGTCGGTCATCCACGCGCCTTCGGCGGACGCGACCACGACGGGCAGCGGGTGGTAGGTGTGCGCGCTGTGCGCGTCGGCGGAGCGGATGGCGTCAGCTGTTGTCGACACGGGGTCTCCGATCGTCCGTCTGGCCGTTGAAGCGGTGACGAGGGTGGCGTCACCTTCTTATCGTCGCTCGGATCCCGGACGCAGAAACCTCCACCGCGGCGCGCCCGCTAAGGTGTTCGGTACGCACGGCGACTGGCGCACGGAGAACCGACTCCGGGGGAGTCGTGCGCGTTCGACCGCACACAGGGCCGCTCGCCTGGGCCTCGCGGGGTACCGATCACATCGACCCCGGAGGAGCCCGCATGAACGCGAGCCGCCATCCCGCCCTGTCCGCGACCGACCCCGAACTGGCGTCCTTCGTCGCGGCCGAAGAAGTGCTCCAGGCGCAGACCCTGCGCCTGATCCCCAGCGAGAACTACGTGTCCGCGGCCGTGCTCGAAGCCTCCGGCACCGTGCTGCAGAACAAGTACAGCGAGGGCTACCCCGGCCGCCGCTACTACGAGGGCCAGCAGAACATCGACCGGATCGAGGCCCTCGCGGTCGAGCGGGCCAAGGGCCTGTTCGGCGTGGACCACGCCAACGTGCAGCCGTACTCCGGGTCCCCGGCGAACCTGGCCGTTTACCTGGCCTTCGCGCAGCCCGGCGACACCGTGATGGGCATGGCCCTGCCGATGGGCGGCCACCTGACGCACGGCTGGGGCGTCTCGGCGACCGGCTCGTGGTTCCGCGGCGTGCAGTACGGCGTACGGGCCGACACCGGGCTGATCGACTACGACGCGGTGCGCGAGCAGGCCCTCGCCGAACGGCCCAGGCTGATCTTCTGCGGCGGCACCGCCCTGCCGCGCACGATCGACTTCGCCGCCTTCGCCTCGATCGCCCAGGAGGCGGGCGCGGTGCTCGTCGCGGACGTCGCCCACATCGCCGGCCTGATCGCGGGCGGCGCGCACCCCTCCCCGGCGGGGCACGTGGACGTCGTCTCCACCACCACGCACAAGACCCTGCGCGGTCCGCGCGGCGCGATGCTGATGTGCCGCGAGGAGCACGCGAAGGCGATCGACAAGGCGGTCTTCCCCGGGCTCCAGGGCGGCCCGCACAACCAGACGACGGCGGGCATCGCGGTGGCCCTGCACGAGGCGGCGCAGCCGTCCTTCGTCCGGTACGCGCACGCCGTCGTCGCCAACGCGAAGGCGCTGGCCGCGGTTCTGCTGGAGCGGGGCTTCGACCTGGTCTCGGGCGGTACGGACAACCACCTGATCCTGATCGACCTGACCGGCAAGGACGTGCCGGGCAAGGTGGCGGCCAAGGCCCTGGACCGGGCCGGGATCGTCGTGAACCACAACACCGTGCCGTTCGACCCGCGCAAGCCGTTCGACCCCTCGGGGATCCGGATCGGCACGCCGTCGCTGACCTCGCGGGGGCTGACCGCGGAGCACATGCCGCTGGTGGCGGACTGGATCGCGCGCGCGGTGGACGCCGCCGCGAAGGGGGACGAGCAGGCCCTCGGGGTGATCCGCGCCGAGGTCACCGACCTCATGGCCGCCTTCCCGGCCCCCGGGCTTCCGCTGTCGTGAACCTGCGGCGCCGTGCCGGGGGCGCTGCCCCCGCACGCCCGCGCCTCAGACGCCGGCGGGGCTGGACGTGCGGCCCCGCCGGGGTGCCCGAGCCTGCTTCCGTACCTGAGACAATGAGGCCATGGCTTCTGATCGTCCTCGCGCGCTCTCCGGCATCCAGCCCACCTCCGGTTCGTTCCACCTCGGGAACTACCTCGGAGCCATCCGCCAGTACGTGGCCCTGCAGGAGACGCACGACGCGTTCTACATGGTCGTCGACCTGCACGCGATCACCGTGCCCCAGGACCCGAAGGACCTGCGCGCGAACACCCGCCTCTCCGCCGCCCAGCTGCTGGCGGCCGGCCTGGACCCCGAGCGGTGCACGCTCTTCGTCCAGAGCCACGTGCCCGAGCACGCGCAGCTCGGCTGGGTGATGAACTGCATCACCGGCTTCGGCGAGGCCAGCCGGATGACCCAGTTCAAGGACAAGTCCGCGAAGGGCGGGGTCAACAGCGCCAGCGTCGGCCTGTTCACCTACCCGATCCTCCAGGTCGCCGACATCCTGCTCTACCAGGCCGACGCCGTCCCCGTCGGCGAGGACCAGCGCCAGCACATCGAGCTGACCCGCGACCTCGCGGAGCGCTTCAACGGCCGGTTCGGCCAGACCTTCACCCTGCCCGCCGCGCACATCGTCAAGGAGGTCGCGAAGATCTACGACCTCCAGGACCCGGCGATCAAGATGTCGAAGTCCGCGTCGTCCCCCAAGGGCCTGATCAACCTCCTCGACGAGCCCAAGGTCACCGAGAAGAAGATCAAGAGCGCGGTCACCGACACCGAGGCCGAGATCCGCTTCGACACCGAGAAGAAGCCCGGCGTCAGCAACCTGCTCACGATCTACTCCACCCTCACGGGCGAGTCGATCACCGCCCTGGAGGAGAAGTACGAGGGCAAGGGCTACGGCGCGCTGAAGACCGACCTGGCCGGTGTGATGGTCGATTTCGTCACACCGTTCAAGCAGCGCACCCAGGAGTACCTGGACGACCCGGAGACGCTGGACTCCCTCCTGGCCAAGGGCGCGGAGAAGGCCCGCGCGGTCGCCGCCGAGACCCTGGCCCAGGCCTACGACCGGCTGGGTCTGCTGCCCGCCAAGCACTGACGAACGCAACTACGGACAGACGGCTCTGGCACGAACAGGGGTCCTGGCCGCACACTGGGGCGGCAAGGGTCCACAGGGACTAGCGGAGGAGACACACGTGGGGACCGTAACGCTCGGCGTTTCGATCGCGGTCCCGGAGCCGTACGGCAGCCGACTCCAGGAGCTGCGCGCGGGCTTCGGGGACACTGCCGCGCACGGCATCCCCACGCACGTCACCCTCGTCCCGCCCACCGAGGTCGAGGCCGAGCGGCTCCCGGGGATCCGGGCCCACCTGGCCGCGGTGGCGGAGGCCTTCCGAGCCTTCCCGATGCGGCTCGAAGGGACGGGCACCTTCCGTCCCCTCTCGCCGGTCGTGTTCGTCCGGATCGTCGAGGGGGCCGAGGGCTGTACCCGCCTCCAGGGCGAGGTCCGCGACCCGCAGGGGCCGATCAACCGCGAGCTGGCCTTCCCGTACCACCCCCACGTCACCGTCGCCCACGGGATCTCCGAGGAGGCGATGGACCTGGCGTTCTCGACCCTGTCCGGCTACGCCGCCGAGTGGGTCTGCGACGGCTTCGCCCTCTACGAGCAGGGCTCGGACGGGGTCTGGCGCAAGCTGCGCGAGTACCCCTTCGGCACCGGCGTGACCGGGGTGCCGGCACAGCCCGGCTCGCCCGTCGACCAGGCGGCCGGATCGGCGAGCGCACGCCCCTCCTGACGGAGCGGGCGCAGCGTCAGCCGGGCGGTGCGCCGGGCGCGGAACCTCAGCCTCCGCAGGACCAGGGCGTGGAACGGGTGTCCCTTCGGGGGCACAGGGCGAAAAGTCACAATGGAGGACCGTAGTCCCTGAAAGTGGCAATCCCGGCTATTTCCGGCGGCTCATTTACGGTGACTCCATGGACTGGCTGACGAAACTCCCGGTGATCGGGCCACTGGCGGCCCGTCTGATGCGGACGCACGCGTGGCGCTCCTACGAACGCCTCGACCGCGTCCACTGGACCCGGCTCGCCGCCGCGATCACCTTCATCAGCTTCCTCGCCCTCTTCCCGCTGATCACCGTGGCCGCGGCCGTCGGCGCGGCCCTGCTCAGCCCCGAGCAGCTCGACAGGCTGGAGAAGAACCTCGCCGAGCAGGTGCCCGGCATCTCCGACCAGCTGAACATCGAAGGGCTCGTCGACAACGCCGCCACGGTCGGGCTCATCGCCGGCGCCGTCCTGCTCTTCACCGGCATCGGCTGGGTGGGATCCATGCGGGACTGCCTGCGCGCCGTCTGGGAGAAGGACGACGAGGACGACGGGAACCCGATCGTCCGCAAGGGCAAGGACACCCTCGTCCTGCTCGGCCTCGGTGGGGTGGGCCTGGCCTCCGCCGCCGCGTCGATCCTCGGGGCCAGCGCGGTGGGCCGGTCCGCCGACTGGCTCGGCATCGCCCGCGACGGGGCCGGCGGGGTGCTGCTGCGCTCCCTGGCTTTCCTCGTGGGGGTCGTCGCCGCGTTCCTGCTGCTGCTCTACGTGCTGACGCTGCTGCCCGGCGTCGAGCCGCCGCGCGGCCGCCTCATCCAGGCGGCCCTGATCGGCGCCGCAGGCTTCGAACTGCTGAAGCTACTGCTCAGCGGCTATATGCAGGGGGTCGCCACGAAGAGCATGTACGGGGCCTTCGGCGTGCCGATCGCCCTGCTGCTCTGGATCAACTTCATGGCGAAGCTGCTGCTGTTCGTCTCGTCCTGGACGGCCACCCGCGACGACGGGGACGACAGGGGCGACGCGGGCGACGCGCACGACGGGGACCACGGGAGCGACGGGAACGGGGCCGGGGAACCCCCGTCCCCGGCCCCGTCACCCCGGATCGCCGACCGCCCGGCGGACGCGGGCTAGACCAGGTCCTCGCCCCGGCTGCGGCGGCCGCGCGGCCAGCGCCGGTTGACCACGAAGGCACCGCCGGCCAGGACGGCCAGGGCGCCGCCGGCGACGCCCAGGGCGGTGCCGAACCCGCCGCCCGCCCCGGCTCCGGCGGCGGAGGCGTTGTTCTCGTGCGACTGGGCGGGCGAGCCCAGCGAGGAGGTGTCCGCGCTCTTCGGGGGCACCAGCTCACCGACGGGCTTGACCTTGCCGGCCGCCGAGAAGCCCCAGTCGAAGAGCGCGGCGGTCTCCTCGTAGACCGAGTTCACACCCGCCGTGTCCGGGTTCATCACGGTGACCAGCAGCTTCTTCGAGCCCTGCTGCGCGGCGCCGGTGAAGGTGGAGCCGGCCATGGTCGTGTTGCCGTTCTTCACGCCGGCGATCCCCTTGTAGGGGGAGAGCCCGGCCGCGCCCGTCATCAGCCGGTTGGTGTTCGAGATCTCGAAGTAGTCCCGCGGCTTGCCCGGCTCCTGGAGGCCGGGGAACTTCGCGCTCGCCGTGCCGCAGTACTCCCGGAAGTCCTGCTTCTGCAGTCCGGAACGGGCGATGAGCGTGAGGTCGTACGCGCTGGACACCTGGTCCGGGGCGTCGTAGCCGTCCGGGGAGACGACGTGGGTGTCCAGGGCCTGGAGCTCCTCGGCATGCGCCTGCATGTCCCTGACGGTCTTCTCCACGCCGCCGTTCATGGCCGAAAGCACGTGCACGGCGTCGTTCCCCGACCGCAGGAACACCCCCAGCCACAGGTCGTGGACGGAGTACTCGTGGTCCTCCTTGACCCCGACCAGGCTGCTGCCCGGGCCCACGCCCTCCATGTCCTGGTCGGTGACCTTGTGGATCTGCTCCTTGGGCAGGCTCGGCAGCAGGGTGTCCGCGAAGAGCATCTTCATGGTGGAGGCGGGCGGCAGCCGCCAGTGGGCGTTGTGCGCCGCCAGGACCTCGCCCGACTCGGCGTCCGCCACGATCCACGACCGGCCGCTGAGGTTCGTGGGCAGGGCGGGCGCGCCGGGCAGCAGGTTCACCTGGGTGCCGGGCTGGCCGAGCCGCGACCCGCCGATGGTGGACATCGACACGGGCGGCGCGGGCGCCGCGGGGGCCTTGGCGGGCTGCCCCTTCCCGTCGGCCGGCGGGGACGGCGCGGCGTGTGCCGGAGCCCCGAGGACGGCGGGGAGCAGCAGCGCGGCGGAAAGGACCGTCAGGGCGGTCTTCTTGGCAGACACGCAGGTGAAAGTACATCCCGATGAGCTGGATGGCGTCGCTGACCGGCCATTTCGCGGCAACCACCCCCGGGACAGCCCACCCCGGAGCATCCGCCCCGGGGACCGATCCGATACTGGGGGCATGAGACTCAGCCGTACCGCCTCCTGGTTCCTGCTCGCGTTCGGAGTGTGGAGCTGGTTCATCTGGGTGTCTTTCGTCCGGAACCTGTGGAAGAACGGCAGCGGCCTGGCCTTCGACGCGGCGGGTGATCCCACGGCCTACTTCTGGGTGCACCTGACGCTCGCGGTCTCGTCCTTTCTCCTGGGGACGGCGGTCGGTGTGATCGGGTTGCGCGGGGTCCTCGCGCTGCGGCGAGGGTCACGCGGCGACGGCGCGGACGCGGAGGGCACCCCGGCATGACCGTCCTGATCTTCGCCCTGGTCGCGCTGGCCGTCTGCGCCCTGCTGGCCGGCGTGCACCGCTGGCTGTGGATCCGCCTGGTCCGCGACACCACGGCCCCCGGGGGCCTGCCCCGCAGGATCGGCACGGCTCTGGCCATCGCCCTGCCCCTCCTCTCCGTGGCCGCCCTGACCGCGGGCCGGGCCGGCGCCCCCTTCTGGCTGCAGCAGACGGTGTCCTGGCCGGGGTACATGTGGCTCGCGGTGCTCCTGTACCTGACCCTGACGATGCTGGTAGCGGAGCCGATCCGCGCGCTGTTGCTCCGCCGTCTGGCCCACCGCACACCCCCGGGGGCGGTAGCCGTGTCCCCCGGGCCGGGCAGCGCACCCGCGACCGGACCGGCCACCGCGGCCGCCCCGGCCGTCACGGGCGGTGCCGCCGCGGGCGGTGCCGTCACCGCCGCGCCCGGCGAGGTGGTCGCCGAGGCCCCGCCGGAGGAGCCCGGGGCAACCGCGCCCGCGCGGCCCGCCCCGGGCGGCGGGCTCAGCCGCCGTACCTTCGTCACGCGGACGGTGGGCGGCACGGCCGCCGCCGTGGCCCTCACGACCGTGGGCGCCGGGACGTACGGTGTGCTGCGCGGGCCGAGCGTGCGGCGGGTGCAGGTGCCCCTGGCCAAGCTGCCCCGCGCCGCGCACGGCTTCCGCATCGCCGTGGTCAGCGACGTGCACCTCGGCCCGGTGCTGGGCCGCGCCCACGCCCAGCGCATCGTCGACACGGTCAACCGCACCCAGCCCGACCTCATCGCGATCGTCGGCGACCTGGTCGACGGCAGCGTCCCCGACCTCGGGCCCGCCGCCGAGCCGCTGCGCGAGCTGACCGCCCGCCACGGGTCCTTCTTCGTCACCGGCAACCACGAGTACTTCTCCGGCGCCGAGCAGTGGGTGGAGCACGTGCGCGAGCTCGGCCTGACCCCGCTGGAGAACGCCCGCAGGGCCCTGCCCCACTTCGACCTCGCCGGTGTCAACGACGTCCAGGGGGAGCAGGAGGGCAGCGGCCCGGACTTCGTGGCGGCCCTCGGGGACCGCGACCGCTCGCGGGCCGCGGTGCTCCTCGCCCACCAGCCGGTGGTCATCCACGACGCCGTCAAGCACGGCGTCGACCTCCAGCTGTCCGGCCACACCCACGGCGGTCAGCTCTGGCCCGGCGAGTACCTCGCCGAACTCGCCAACCCCACCGTCGCCGGTCTGGAACGCTACGGAGACACCCAGCTGTACGTGTCCCGCGGCGCCGGTGCCTGGGGCCCGCCGGTCCGGGTGGGCGCACCGTCCGACATCACCGTCGTCGAACTCGCCTCATATCAGGCCTGAACCCCTTCAACTGCCCTTGGAACGCGGTGGATTCGGCCTTCCGGCGGCTGATATTCCGTGATGGGATGACCGTTAATCGGACAGCGGGGAGCTGTCAGCGGTACACAGGGGTGGGGTTCACGGATGCGGTCTGTCCGCTCGAAGATCATTGCGGCCGGGCTGGTGCTCGCCGTGGCCGGCGTGGGGGCCTGGCAGCTGCTGCCGGAGGACGGCAGCGACCTCGGGGCGATCCGGGTGGGGACGAGTGACGTCGTCTCCTCCCTCGACCCGGCCGGCGCGTACGACGCGGGGTCCTGGGCCCTGTTCAGCAACGTCTACCAGGCGCTGATGACCATCCGGCCCGGGTCCGACGCGCCCGTCCCGGACGCCGCGTCGTCCTGCGCCTTCGTCGGCCAGAAGCTCACCACGTACCAGTGCGAGCTCCGCCCCGACCTGAAGTTCTCCGGCGGCCGGGCGGTCACCGCGGAGGACGTCAAGCACTCCTTCGACCGGATCAAGGCGATCAACTCCGACCAGGGGCCGGCGCCGCTGTTCAACACCCTGGAATCGGTGAAGGCCGAGGGCCTGACCGTCACCTTCAGCCTGTCCGCCCGGGACGCCACCTTCCCCTTCAAGATCGCCACCGGTGCGGCCTCGATCGTCGACCGGGAGAAGTACCCGGCGAAGTCCCTGCGCGAGGACGCCGCGGTGGACGGCTCGGGCCCCTACACCCTGAGCTCCTACCAGGCCGACGCGAGCGCCGAGCTCAAGCCCAACGCCTCGTACAAGGGACAGGCCCGGCCGGCCCACGCGGCCGTCACGGTCAAGTACTTCAAGGACTCCGCCCACCTCGACCAGGCCTGGAACGCCCGCCGGATCGAGGTCGCCCACCGCGAGATGCCGCCGGCCGTGCTGGCCGGCCTCAACCCGGGGATGAAGGACACCCGCTACCAGGCCTCCGGCGGCAGCGAGACCCGCTCCGTCGTCTTCAACGTGCGTCCCGGCTCCGCCGCGGCCCCGCAGGCCGTCCGGCAGGCCGTCGCCGCCGTCCTCGACCGCGGCAGGGTGGCCGGCGAGGTCTACCGGGGCACCGTCACCCCGCTGTACTCCCTGGTCCCCGCGGGCATCGCGGGCCACAGCACGCCCTTCTTCGACGCCTGGCCCTCGCCCAGCGCGGCCACCGCCAAGAAGCTCCTCAAGGACGCCGGCGTCAGCACGCCCGTCGCCCTCCGGCTCGGGGTGAACGTACGCGGCGCGAACGTGCCCGAGGCGGAGGAGATCAAGCGGCAGCTGGAGGGCACCGGCCTGTTCCAGGTGACGCTCAAGCCCGTCGAGGAGTGGAACGACTTCCAGAAGGGCTACGCGGCCGGTGAGTTCGACGCCTACACCATCGGCTGGATCGCGGACTTCCCGGACGCCGACAACTTCCTCGCCCCGCTCGTCGGCGCCGACTCCTCCATGAACAACGGCTTCTCCGACAAGCACGTCGACGAGCTGATCACCCGCACCCAGTCCCACTCGGAGCGGGCCGCGGCCTCCTCGGACTTCCGCGACCTGCAGAAGCTGGTCGCCCAGCAGGTGCCGATGCTGCCGATCTGGCAGAAGAAGGACTACGTGATGTCCCGCGAGGCCGTGACCGGAGCCCAGAACCTCTCCGACGGCACGGGCGTCTGGCGCCTGTGGGAACTCGACTGGCTGTAGCCCCCGCCCCCCGGCCCGAGCCCCCCGGCCCCGGTCCGGGCCCTCAGTCCTTGTCCGGCTCCGGCTGCGGGTCGGGGTCCGAGGCCCGGCGCCGGCCCTTCGCGGAGGCCGCCTGCGCCATCCCCGGCAGGAAGTCCGCGAAGAGCTCGTGGACTTCCCGCACCAGCGGCCGCAGCACGCGGAACCGGGCCAGGACGATGCCCCGGGTGGTGAGCTGCGCGCCGCGCTCGGCGAGCCGCCGGGTCTTCTCGCTGTCCGGGGAGCGGTCGAAGACCCAGTACAGGACCAGACCCATCTGCGAGAGCCACATCAGCTCGGGCAGTACGTCGGCCAGTTCGGCCGGCACCTTGGTCTTCGCCCCCGCCAGCGTCTCGCGGTGGATGTCGATCGCGGCCTGGCGGGCCGGCTCGGACTCCGCGGAGAAGGGGCTGAGCGGGCTCTCCGGGTCGGCGGCGTTCTTGAAGAACTGGTACGCGAACTCGTGATAGGGAGCCGCGATGTCGAGCCAGCTCGTCAGGACGCCCGCGAGACGCTTCTGCAGGTCGGTCTCGTTGTCCAGGATGGGCCGGACCGCTGCCTGGTGGGCGGCGCCGATCCGGTCGTAGAACCCCTGGACCAGGTGTTCCTTCGACTCGAAGTAGTAGTAGGCGTTGCCGACCGAGACACCGGCCTCCTTGGCGATGGCCCGCATGGTCGTCTTGTCGAAGCCGCGCTCCTGGAAGAGCCGGAGCGCGGTTTCGAGGATGAGCGTGCGGGTCTGCTCGCTCTTGGGAGCCTTCTGATCAGTCACGGTGTATGAGCCTATCGGGGGGCCGGGCAGTGGTCGTCACAGGCCGGTCTCCCCACCCCCTCCTCGGCGCCCTCCCGGGCGTCCCCGGTGCGCACCGCCTGCCGCCAGGCGGAGGCGGTGTACATGGCGGCCCGGGCGAAGGGCCGGCCGGCCGGGGTGGCCAGCCAGTTGGCCCGCGGCCGGTGCCCCGTCAGCGCCCACAGGCACACGATGAAGGCGTCCGTGCCCCGCCAGAGCTGTCCCGAGTCCCCGACGACGGTGATGTCCCGCAGGGTCTCCGCGTGGTCGAGCTGCGGGAAGCGCCTGCGTGCCTCGTGGGAGGCCGCCGGGACCAGGTCGAGCGGGACCAGCCGGGGCTGCACCAGCAGCCAGTGCCGGATGTGGACGCAGAGCGGGCAGTGCGCGTCGTAGAGGACGGTCAGCCTGCGCACCGGCCAGCCGGGCGCCCCGGAGGGAGCTGCGGCCGGCGCTGCGGCGGTCGCCACGGTTCAGGCCCCCGCGGGTGCGGTCCACCCCTGAGGGGCGACCGGCGGGATCTGCTGGCGCTCCATGATGCCGCGCCGGCGCATCTTGTTGAGCGCCCAGACGTTGCCGAGGTGCATGACGCCGAGGACGAGCAGGACGACGCCGAGCTTGACCGACAGCGCCTCGAAGAGCTCGCGGGCGGTGGCGATCTCGTTGTCCGACCGCAGGAAGAGGGTGACGAAGCCGATGTTCACCAGGTAGAAGCCGACGACCAGGAGCTGGTTGACGGCGTCCGCGAGCTTCTCGTTGCCGTGGAGGACGTCTCCGATGAAGACGCGGCCGTTGCGGCTGAGCGTGCGGGCCACCCAGACGGTCAGCCCGATGCTGATGAGCAGGTAGACGACGTATGCGACCACGGTGAGGTCCATAGCCCTCAGCCCCCTTGAACGTGTTCAAATGCTCTGACGTCGATGACTCTAGAAGCTTTTTTGAACAAGTTCAAGCGAAGTGGCCGGGAGGCTCGCGGGCATACGGAAGCGCCCGGGCCGTGGCCCGGGCGCTCGGTGGGGGAAGGCTCAGACGCTCAGCGAGCGGGCGTGGTTGACCTGGGACATCACCCAGTGGAAGGTGCCCTGGTCGACCGCCGGGATCATCGTGGAGTGGTGGCGTCCGCCACTGGTGACGGTCACCTGGATGTAGCCGGTGGTGGTCTTCTCCTTCATCAGGAGGAAGAGCAGGCCGAGCAGGCAGAAGAGGAAGAAGACGATCGCCAGCACGATCGCGTGCGCCGGCATCCTCTCCTCGGTGCGCGAGAAGTCGCTCGCGTTCCAGATCGCGCCCCGCAGCGGCATCGTGCCGGAAGGGGTGATGATCTGGTCGCCCGCGACGGTGATGTCCCCGAGGAGCAGCCCGGCGCCGCCCATCGGCGCGGCCGGATACCCGCCGGGCGCGGGCAGGCCCGCGCCGATGGTCGGCTGGTACGCCGGAGCCGCCGGCCAGGGCTGCGGGTAGCCGTAACTCGGCTCCCCGGGCCCCCACCTGTAGTCGCCCTGCCCGGCCCCGTAGGAGGGCCCGCCCTGCCCGCCGGGGCCGCTCGCGTACGGATTCGGCTGCTGCTCGCTCATGCCGCAGATCCTTCCACAGCGGCTGCCGCCGGGGGCGGTTGTCAGTGGACGCCCCTACCGTCGGGGACATGGCAAGGGTGACCTTCGTCGACGAGACGACCGCCGGGAGCCGCGGTGACGGCTGGAGCCTCGACCTGGCCGAGGAGCGGCTCCCGCTGCGCGAACTGATCCGTCGCAGGGTGTTCCAGGAGGTCGCGGAGTACCACGCGCGGCGGCCCGAGGTCTTCCAGGGCTTGGTCCGGCCGGAGGGCGCCGAGCGGCTCCTCAACGGCTACGCGCTGCGCACCCCGCGCCGCATCGACCCGGAGACGCAGACCGCCCTGGCACTGCGCGCCTTCGAACGCAACGGCTTCCTGGTGCTGGTGGGGGACCGTCAGATCACCTCCCTGGACGAGGAGATCGACCTGCGCCTCGGCGCCGAGGTCACCTTCCTCCGGCTCGTCGCGCTGGTGGGCGGCTGATGGCGCACGACCACGCGCCGACGGCCGCCGAACTGGCCCGCGAGGCCGCCCGCAGCGCCTTCCCCCACCACGGCCTGGAACGCCTCCTGACCCGGGTGCGGGAGCTCCCCGGCGAAGAACGCCGCCGCCTGGCCGAGGCGCTCGCGGAGCGCTACCTGCACGGCACCGAGACCGAGCCGGCGCGCTCCGGGCTGCTGGTCCTGATGGCCCGCGTCGGCCGGGGCCTGGACGGGCTCCCGCTCGCCGCGCAACGGGCCGCGTACGTCGAGGGGTTCTCCCTCAGCCACTGCCTCTGGGGAGCGGAGGGCCGGGAGCTGCTCTGCCGCGCCGAGACGGACGAGGGCCGCCCCCTGTCCGCGCCCGTGATCGCGACCCTCCGGCGCAGCGCCCTGGTCCTCGCCCACGACACCGGTCTGGTCTCCTTCGCGAAGCGGTTCACCGAGCCCGTGCTCAACGTGGGCGAGGAGTGGGCGGAGGCGGCCCTGGAGGACGGGCGGTGGCGGGGGCTGCTGGCCCACGCGGTCACCGCCCGGTCCGCCAGACCCTCCGCGGCCTGGGAGAGGACCGCCCGGACCCTCGTCGACGGCCTCGGCGCCGAGGCCGTGCGCACGGCCGTGCTCGGCTGGCTCGCGCTGGTCGGCCGCCCCCGCACCTTCGCACTGCGGCGTGAGACCCACGAACCGGACGTGAACGCCTCCTTCGACCCGTACAACGCCAACGCCCTGCGCGGTCTCACCTGGCTGCTGGCCCTCCTCCCGCCGCACCCCGCCACCGCGCGCGCACTCGGCACGCTGGCAGAGACCTCGCTGCGGAAGGCGGCCGGGCTCGGGCCCCGCGCCCCGAAGGTCGCCAACGCCGCGGTCGGAGCCCTCGCCCGGACCGACGGCGAGGCCGCCCTGGCCGAACTGGCCCGGCTGGGCACCCGGGTGACGTACAAGGGCACCCGCAAGCTCGTCGACGCCGCGCTGGAGGCCCGGTCCGCCGCCCTCGGGCTGAGCCGCGAGGAGATCGAGGAGCTCGCCGTGCCCGGGTACGGCCTGACCGGGACCGGAACGGCCGCGTTCCCCCTGGGGGAGGCCACGGCGCTGCTGGAGGTCCGCGGCAGCCGCGCCGTCCTCCGGTGGCGCAACGCCGCCGGCCGACAGGTCACGACCGTTCCGGCCGCCGTCCGCCGGGACCACGCCGAAGCGCTGAAGGACCTCAGGGGCCTGGCCAAGGACGTCGACACCACCCTGTCCGCGCAGGCGGAGCGGCTGGACCGGATGTTCCTGGCCCGCCGCGGCTGGACGTACGACCGGTGGCGGGCGCACTACCTCGACCACCCGCTGGTGGGCACCCTGGCCCGACGGCTGATCTGGACCGTGGACGGCACCGCCGTCGCCTTCGCCGAGGGCGCCCTGCGCACCCTCGCGGGCACGCCCCTGACCGGGGGCGGCACCGTCGGACTGTGGCACCCCGCAGGCCGCCAGCCCGCCGAGGTCGTCGCCTGGCGGGACTGGCTGGAGCGCCACGGCGTGACCCAGCCCTTCAAGCAGGCCCACCGCGAGGTCTACCTGCTGACCGACGCCGAACGGCGGACGAAGCGGTACTCCAACCGCTTCGCCGCGCACATCCTGCGCCAGCACCAGTTCCACTCGCTGGCCGCGGTCCGGGGCTGGAACGACACGCTGCGCCTCTGCGTCGACAGCTCGGCGCCGCCCGCCGTGCGCGAGCTGCCCCAGTGGGGTCTGCGCGCCGAGTTCTGGGTCGAGGGCGACGGCCACGAGTACGGCACCGACACCAACGACGCGGGCACCTACCTCCGGCTGCGGACCGACCAGGTCCGCTTCTATCCGGCCGACGCCCCGCAGAACCGCGCGAGCACCTACGGCGGCGGGTACACGATGTGGCCGCACCTGGGCCGGCGGGTCCGCCCGCTGCGGCTCGACCGGATACCGGAGCTGGTGCTCAGCGAGGTCCTGCGCGACGTCGACCTGTTCGTCGGCGTGGCCGGCGTGGGCAACGATCCGACCTGGTCCGACGGCGGGCCCGCGGGCCGCTTCCGCACGTACTGGCACTCCTGCGCCTTCGGCGAGCTGGGCCAGAGCGCCGAGACCCGGCGGGCCCTGCTGGAGCGGCTGGTGCCCCGCCTCGCCATCGCCGACCGGTGCACGGTCGAGGGCCGGTTCCTGCACGTCCGCGGGGACCTGCGCACGTACAAGATCCACCTGGGCTCTGGGAACGTCCTGATGTCGCCCAACGACCAGTACCTGTGCATCGTCCCCGGCGGAACGGACACCGCCGCCGGCGCCGCACCGGACTACCTGCCCTTCGAGGGCGACCGCACCCTCGCGGTCGTCCTGTCCAAGGCCGTGCTCCTCGCGCACGACACGGCGATCACCGACCCGGCGATCGCCGGCCAGATCCGCCGCTGACCCCGCCCACGGACGAGGGCCCCGCCCCCGGACGAACCGGGGAGCGGGGCCCTCGTGCGCAAGGGACCGGAAGGTCAGAAGCGGCGCGTGATCAGCGCACGCTTGACTTCCTGGATCGCCTTCGTGACCTCGATGCCGCGCGGGCACGCGTCGGTGCAGTTGAAGGTCGTGCGGCAGCGCCACACGCCGTCCTTGTCGTTCAGGATCTCCAGGCGCTGCTCGCCGGCCTCGTCACGCGAGTCGAAGATGAAGCGGTGCGCGTTGACGATCGCCGCCGGGCCGAAGTACTGGCCGTCGTTCCAGAACACCGGGCACGAGGACGTGCACGCGGCGCACAGGATGCACTTGGTGGTGTCGTCGAAGCGCTCGCGGTCCTCGGCGGACTGCAGGCGCTCGCGCGTCGGCTCGTTGCCCTTGGTGACCAGGAACGGCATGACGTCGCGGTACGCCTGGAAGAAGGGCTCCATGTCGACCACGAGGTCCTTCATCACCGTGAGGCCCTTGATGGCCTCGACGGTGATCGGCTTCTCCGGGTTGATGTCCTTGATCAGCGTCTTGCAGGCGAGCCTGTTCTTGCCGTTGATCCGCATCGCGTCGGAGCCGCAGATGCCGTGCGCGCACGAGCGGCGGAAGGTCAGCGTGCCGTCCAGGTCCCACTTGATCTTGTGGAGACCGTCGAGCACGCGCTCCTTCGGGTCGATCTCGATCTGGAAGTCCTGCCACTCCGACTGGTCGGAGACCTCGGGGTTGAAGCGGCGGATCCGGAAGGTGACCGTGATGTAGGGCGAGGCCGCGGCCGCCGCCTCCATCTTGTCCAGGGTCGGGGTTGCCATCAGTACTTACGCTCCATCGGCTGGTAGCGGGTCGTGACGACCGGCTTGTAGTCGAGCCGGACCGAGTCCGAGCCGTCGGCTCCGACCTCGCGGTACGCCATGGTGTGGCGCATGAAGTTGACGTCGTCGCGGTTGGGGTAGTCCTCGCGGTAGTGACCACCGCGGGACTCCTTGCGCGCCAGCGCGGACACGGCCATGACCTCGGCCAGGTCGAGCAGGTTGCCCAGCTCGATGGCCTCCAGCAGGTCCGTGTTGAAGCGCTTGCCCTTGTCCTGGACGGACACGTTCTTGTAGCGCTCGCGCAGCTCCGCGATCTTCTCGACCGCGGTCTTGATGGTCTGCTCCGTACGGAACACCATCACGTTCGCGTCCATCGTCTCCTGGAGCTCCAGACGCAGGTCGGCGACCCGCTCGTGGCCCGTGGAGTTGCGCAGGCGCTCGACCTGCTCCTCGACGAGCGCGCCCGGGTTCTCCGGCAGCTCGACGAAGTCGTGGCCGTGGGCGTACTCCGCCGCGGCGATGCCCGAGCGCTTGCCGAAGACGTTGATGTCCAGCAGCGAGTTGGTGCCCAGGCGGTTGGCGCCGTGCACCGACACGCACGCGACCTCGCCGGCCGCGTACAGGCCCGGGACGACGGTGGTGTTGTCGCTGAGGACCTCACCCTCGACGTTGGTCGGGATGCCGCCCATGGCGTAGTGCGCGGTGGGCTGGATCGGGATCGGGTCCGTGTACGGCTCGATGCCCAGGTAGGTGCGCGCGAACTCGGTGATGTCCGGGAGCTTCGCGTCGAGCTGCTCCGGCGGCAGGTGCGTGAGGTCCAGGTACACGTGGTCACCGGCCGGACCGCAGCCGCGGCCCTCACGGATCTCGGTGTAGATGGAGCGCGAGACGACGTCACGGGACGCGAGGTCCTTCATGACCGGCGCGTACTTCTCCATGAAGCGCTCGCCGTCCTTGTTGCGCAGGATGCCGCCCTCACCGCGGGCGCCCTCCGTCAGCAGGATGCCCATGCGCCAGATGCCCGTCGGGTGGAACTGGAAGAACTCCATGTCCTCCAGCGGCAGGCCGCGGCGGTAGCAGGCCGCCTGGCCGTCACCCGTGAGGGTGTGCGCGTTGGAGGTCACCTTGAAGAACTTGCCGGTGCCGCCGGAGGCGTAGATGACGGCCTTGGCCTGGAACACGTGGATCTCGCCGGTGGCGAGCTCGTACGCGACCACACCGGCCGACTTCTTGACGCCGTCCTCCTCGACCAGGAGCTGGTCCAGGACGTAGAACTCGTTGAAGAACTCCACGCCCTCCTTGACGCAGTTCTGGTACAGCGTCTGGAGGATCATGTGGCCGGTGCGGTCCGCGGCGTAGCAGGACCGGCGGACCGGGGCCTCGCCGTGGTTGCGCGAGTGGCCGCCGAAGCGGCGCTGGTCGATGGTGCCGTCCGGGGTGCGGTTGAACGGCAGGCCCATCTTCTCCAGGTCGAGGACGGCGTCGATGGCCTCCTTCGCCAGGATCTCGGCGGCGTCCTGGTCGACCAGGTAGTCACCGCCCTTGACCGTGTCGAAGGTGTGCCACTCCCAGTTGTCCTCCTCCACGTTCGCCAGCGCGGCGGCCATGCCGCCCTGCGCGGCGCCCGTGTGGGAGCGGGTGGGGTACAGCTTCGTCAGCACGGCGGTACGGCTGCGCTTCGTCGCCTCGATGGCGGCGCGCATGCCCGCGCCGCCGGCGCCGACGATGACGGTGTCGTACTTGTGGATCTTCATTGGTTTCGCCTCAGCCCCGTTGCCTAGCGGATGTTCGGGTCGAAGGTGAAGATCACCAGCGTGCCCAGAAGGATGGTGAACACCGTGGCGGTGTAGAGCAGGCCCTTCAGCCACAGCCGCGTGTTGGCGCGCTCCGCGTAGTCGTTGATGACGGTACGCAGGCCGTTCGCGCCGTGCAGCATCGCCAGCCACAGCATCAGCAGGTCCCAGACCTGCCAGAACGGGGACGCCCAGCGGCCGGCCACGAAGGCGAAGCCGATCTTGGAGACGCCGCCGTCGAGCACCAGCTGGATCACCAGGTGGCCGATGACGAGGACGACGAGGACGATGCCCGAGAGGCGCATGAAGAGCCACGCGACCATCTCGAAGTTGCCGCGGGTCGAGCGGGGCGTCTTGCCCGTGCGCTTGCGCGGGGCCTCGATGTACGGCGCCGGGTTGTCGACGTCGTAGAGGGTCACGCCCTCCACGTCACCGATGACCTTGGCAGAAGAAGTGTCAGAGGACATGCGCGTCACTTCCCGAACAGTTCAGCGGCTGCGTGGCCGAGCACGGGGTACAGGGCCCCGACCATCAGCACGACCCAGATGCCCACGACGGTCCAGAGCATCTGCTTCTGGTAGCGCGGGCCCTTGGACCAGAAGTCCACGGCGATGACACGGAGACCGTTGAGCGCGTGGAACAGGATGGCGGCCACGAGGCCGTACTCCAGCAGCGCGACGATCGGAGTCTTGTAGGTAGCCACGACATCGTCGTACGCCTCGGGGGAGACGCGGACGAGAGCGGTGTCGAGGACGTGTACGAACAGGAAGAAGAAGATGAGGACGCCGGTGACTCGATGAGCCACCCAGGACCACATTCCTTCCCGGCCGCGGTACAACGTTCCAGCCGGCACGGAAAACCCTCCGGAAGCGGGGCGGGGGCCAGCCGGCTTCTTTGTCGGTCGGGCCCGGCCGGGTACGGTCCACCGGCCCCGGACATCGTAGCGACGACTTGTCGGTTCCCTCGCGCGGGGTCCCGCGGTGTGATCAAACAGCCACGTACGGACTATCCCACAGGGGCGAATAGCCCGATTTCCACAGCAGACGACCCCGTCGGCGCACCCAGTCGGCGCGTCAGGTCCAGCAGTCGGCCCTGCGCGACGCGCCGGAGCTCGTCCGCGGAGATCGAGCGCTCCTCGTCCACCTCGTGCCCCATCCGCCTGCGGATCCCGCCCAGCAGCCGGTCCGCGTGCTCCTCCGGCGGATGCCCGTCCAGGCAGATCACGAAGGCATGGCCGAACTTCCGCTCGTACTCCGCGCGGGCGGCGCCGAGCGCCAGCAGCGCCGCGTACGGGGCCCCGTGGGCCAGCTCGGCCGAGCGCTCGGCGGCCAGCGCCTCGGTCAGGTCGGCCTGCGAGAGGTCGTACGAGGCCTCGTCCGCGCCGGCCAGCAGGGCCCCGGCGTCCGGGTAGGGGCGGTGCGCGGTCATCCGGTGGGCCCAGCGACGGCTCCCGCAGCATTCCAGGAGGGCGGCCCTGGCCTCGTCCGGGGACAGGGCGTTGAACCGTGCCAGTCCGGGACCGTGGGAGGGTCCGGGGTGCGCCCCGGAGCCCTTCCGGGAAATGCCGCCGGCGGCCTGTGCCGGAAGGTGGCTGGACAGCGGGGGGCTCCTCGGGGCGTGGCGCGGGTGTGCCGCAACGCTATCGACGCGGAGCCGGGTGTGTCGTACCCGTGCGGGGATTTCACCCGGAAGTGATCCGAAAGGATGACGTGAGCGTGACGGGCGGGCATGGTGGAATGCCCGGAAGGGGGAGGGCGACCGAGGCCGCCACCCCCCACAGGAGAGGCCCCGGCCGCCATCCGTCACGGGCTCGTGCGACAAGCCCGTATCCCTGTCAGCGCCGGGAGTGCGTTTTGTGTCACACCTCGCTCCGCGCAGGATTGGTTGCACGTTGTATCACTCGTGGACGAGAGGTGCTTGAACGCCGTAACGTGCTGATTTGCGCCACACGTACAGGACAGTGAACGGGTTGGGGACTTTGCTGGGGGACGACGCGGAGCTGACCACCGCGGTGCTCGCGGCACAGGACGGCGACGAGAACGCGTTCCGTGCTGTGTACCGCGCCGTGCACCCACGCCTGCTCGGCTACGTACGCACGCTCGTCGGGGACGGCGACGCCGAGGACGTGACCTCCGAGGCCTGGCTGCAGATCGCCCGCGACCTCGACTCCTTCACCGGTGACGCCGACCGCTTCCGCGGCTGGGCGGCCCGCATCGCCCGCAACCGCGCCCTCGACCACATCCGCATGCGCGGCCGCCGCCCGGCCATCGGCGGCGACGACACGGAGCTGACCGGCTGGGCCGCCGAGTGCGACACCGCGGGCGCGGCCATGGAGTCCCTGGACACCGGTCGGACCATGGCGCTCATAGCCCAGCTCCCGCAGGACCAGGCCGAGGCAGTCGTCCTGCGGGTGGTGGTCGGACTCGACGCCAAGAGCGCGGCCGAGACCCTCGGCAAGCGGCCCGGGGCCGTGCGCACCGCCGCCCACCGCGGCCTGAAGAAGCTCGCGGAACTGCTGGCGGCGCAGGGTCCCGACGGCGGAGCGGGGCCGGGCCCGGACACCGCCGCGGGGCAGGGAACGCCCGTCGGTCATAATGCCGAGGGCCGCGCATGGGACGGCAGGGCCGGGAGGGATCTCGACGCCGTACCCGCGCAGCGCGGCCGAGGCGGGGGCTTCGTGGAGAAAACCGGTGTGACGCATTCACGTTGGCGGACGCAGAAGGACATGTGATGGCCGACGAGCGCGACAGGTGGCTGGACAGGGCCGCAGCGGACGAACTGCTGCGCGGCGGACCGGCGGAACCTGTGGGGCCCGCCGCGAACGCTCCTGCCCGGACGGAGGCTGCCCGGCTGCGGGCCGCCCTGGACGCCCTGGCCGCCGTGGCCGAGCCGCCACCCGCAGGGGTGGAACTGCCCGGGGAGGAAGCGGCCGTGGCCGCCTTCCGCACCGCCCGCGGCGCCGCGCCGGCGGCCGCCGGCGCCAGGCCCCGCGGCCGCGGGGCCCATGAACCGCTGATCGACCTCGGCCGTCCCGAGCCCGCGCCCGCGCGCCGCCGCGGACGGACCGTGAGCTTCGGGCTGGCCGCCGCCCTGGCGAGCGTCGCCGCGGGCGGACTGGCCGCCGCGGCGGGCGCGGGACTGCTCGACGGCCCCCGGCGCACCGCCGCGGGCCCCGGTCCGGCGCTGTCCGTCAGTGCCGAGGCGGACCGGATCGAGGGCGTCGGCAGCGGAGCCCCGACCTTCACCCCGAAGCTGCGGCCCACCCCGCTGCCGGACGGCTCGCTCCCGCCCGTTCCTCCCGAGCCGGCGCGGCCGACGGCGGGGACCGGCCGTACGACCCCCGAGTTCGGGGGCATCGGCGGCGCCACGGCGGGTGCGTCGGTCACGGGCGGCGGCGGCGCGGGCAAGGACAGCCGCGACGACCAGAGCACCCTGGGCGGACAGGACGGCGGCCGGGAGACCCCCGCGGCCGGAGGCACCGCGGGCAAGGACCGGGACCGCGAGCTGGACGGCCGGCTCAAGACGGACCTGTGCGAGGACTACCGCAGGAACCGGCTCGACGAGGCCCGCCGCGAGCGGCTCTCGCGCCTGGCCGACGGCCTCACCCGGATCCCGGCGTACTGCGCCTCGGTGCTGGGCGGGGACACCGACGGGCCCAAGCACCGCGACTCGCCGCTGGGCGGGACGCTCCGCTCGTCGACCCTGGAACCTGCCGTTCCGATGGGGTCGGAGAGTCTGCGGTCCGGTCGCTGATTCATGTGCTGACCTGGCTGTAACACTTTTCGGAGCGGTGGCGCAGTACCTAGTGAGCCGACTGGTCATCGGCCGCGCATGAGCCGGGGTTCCCCCCGTACCCCTGGGCTCTGCGCACCCGGCGCGGGCGGGGCACGTTCCCCCGGCCCTGCCCGCGCCCTTTGCGTCCGGCCCGTACGGGCCGCCACATGACGATGGGCCGCCCGTGAGGGCGGCCCATCGTCATGTGCGGGTGTCCTGCCGGGCTCACCAGTAGACGACGACCTTGTCGCCGACCTGCACCTGGTCGAAGAGGGCGGACAGCTTGCCCTTGTCGCGGACGTTCACGCAGCCGTGGGAGGCGCCGTTGTAGCCGCGGGCCGCGAAGTCGGCCGAGTAGTGCACCGCCTGGCCGCCGCTGAAGAACATCGCGTACGGCATGGGCGTGTGGTAGATCGTCGACGTCCAGTCCTTGGCCTTCCAGCCCACGTTGAACACGCCCTCGCGGGTGGGGGTGTTCTCGGAGCCGAAGCGGACGTCCATCGTGGAGACGACCTTGCCGTCGATCATCCAGGCGAGGGTGCGGCTCTCCTTGCTGATGCACATCACGCGGCCCTGCATGCAGCGCGGGTCCGGCGCGTCGACCTCGTTGACGGTCGGCGGGCGCAGCTCGTCGGCGGTGGGCTTCTTGCTGGCGCCCTGGATCTTCTTCCAGGTGGCGTCGTCGACGCCGCCGGTCGCCGTCAGGCCGTTCTTCGACTGGAAGGTCTTGACCGCGGCGGTGGTCTTCGAACCGTAGAAACCGGTCGGCGCCACGGTCATCAGCTTGAGCTGCTTCAGGCGGGCCTGGAGCTCGCGCACCTGCTCGCTCTCGTCGCCGTTGGCCATGATCTGCTTCACCGAGGGGGAGGGCGAGGCCGAGGCGGACGGGGAGGCGGAGGCGGACGCGGAGGCCGACGGCGAGGCCGAGGGCTTGTCGTCGGTGGAGGCGGAGACTTCCGGGGTGGCACCCGCCGCGGACGCCGACGGTGCCGCGGAGGCGGAGCCGGCCGACTCCGACTTCTGCGGACCGCAGGCGGTCGCGGCGAGCGCGACGGCGGTGGCCACCCCGATCGTGCGGATTATGAATCTCTGGCGCTGCATTGCGGTCCCCCGGTTTCTACGTCGTGTATCTAGGTGATGCTCCGCGTGCGTGGACAGTTGCGCTGGGTCCCGGGATGTTGCGCCATTGTGACCAGCAGTCGTCCGCGGCCTTGCGAAGCGGTGCGCGGGGACGGTTGTACCAGCCCCGGACCCGGTCGCTCTACGGAGGTCTTCGTCACATGGCACGCACCGAGAGCGGGATCCCGATCGAACCGGTCTACGGTTCGGGCGACCTGACGGGCTTTGACCCGGACACCCGGCTCGGGGCACCTGGCGACTTCCCCTACACTCGGGGGATTTATCCGAACATGTACACCGGCAGGCCGTGGACGATGCGGCAGTACGCCGGCTTCGGCACGGCCGCCGAGTCCAACGCCCGCTACCGGCAGCTCATCGAGGGCGGCGGCACCGGGCTGTCCGTCGCCTTCGACCTGCCGACCCAGATGGGCCACGACTCGGACGCCCCGCTCGCGCGGGGGGAGGTGGGCAAGGTCGGGGTCGCCGTCGACTCGCTCGACGACATGCGGACCCTCTTCGAGGGGATCCCCCTCGACCGGGTCTCCACGTCCATGACGATCAACGCGCCCGCCGCCCTGCTCCTGCTGCTGTACCAACTGGTGGCGGAGGAACGGGGCATCTCGGGCGCGCAGCTGACGGGGACGATCCAGAACGACGTCCTGAAGGAGTACATCGCGCGGGGCACCTACATCTTCCCGCCCGGCCCCTCGCTCCGGCTGACCGCCGACACCTTCCGCTACTGCCGGGCGGAGATCCCCCGGTGGAACACCATCTCCATCTCCGGCTACCACATGGCCGAGGCCGGAGCCTCCCCCGCGCAGGAGGTGGCCTTCACCCTCTCCGACGCCGTCGCCTACGTCCGCACCGCCCTCGCCGCCGGGATGACGGTGGACGAGTTCGCGCCCCGCCTGTCCTTCTTCTTCGTCGCCCGCACCACCCTGCTGGAGGAGGTCGCGAAGTTCCGCGCGGCCCGGCGGATCTGGGCCCGCGTCATGCGCGAGGAGTTCGGTGCGCGGGACCCGAAGTCGATGATGCTGCGCTTCCACACCCAGACCGCGGGCGTCCAGCTGACCGCGCAGCAGCCCGAGCTGAACCTCGTACGGGTCGCCGTCCAGGCCCTCGCCGCCGTGCTCGGCGGCACCCAGTCGCTGCACACCAACTCCTTCGACGAGGCGATCGCCCTGCCGACGGAGAAGTCGGCCCGCCTCGCGCTGCGCACGCAGCAGGTCCTCGCCCACGAGACGGACGTCCCGCACACCTCGGACCCCTTCGCCGGCTCCTACGCGGTGGAGCGGATGACGGACGACCTGGAACGGGCGGTGCTCGACCTGATGGCGCGGGTGGAGGAACGGGGCGGGGCGGTGGCCGCCATCGAGGCCGGCTTCCAGAAGGCGGAGATCGAGCGCAACGCCTACCGCATCGCGCGCGAGACCGACGCCGGGGAGCGGGTGGTGGTCGGGGTCAACCGCTTCGCCCTGGACCGCGAGGAGCCGTACGAGCCGCTGCGCGTGGACCCGGAGATCGAGGTCCGGCAGTGCGCGGCCCTGGTCCGGCTGCGGGCGGAGCGAGACGGGGCGGCCGTGACCGCCGCGCTCGCGGCGCTGCGGGAGGCGGCGGCGGGCACGGAGAACGTGCTCCCCCCGATGCGCGAGGCGCTGCGGGCGCGGGCCACGGTGGGGGAGGTGTGCGGCGCGCTGCGGGAGGTCTGGGGCACGTACGAGCCCCCCGGGTCCACATGGTGAAATGCCCTGGCGCGACAGGTGCGTACCCATGCGACACTCCTGCACATGCTGGGTGTCATCGAACTGCCGACCTACCTGGCCGGCCTCGTCCTGATCATTCTCCTGCCGGGACCGAACTCGCTCTACGTGCTGTCCGTCGCGGCCCGCCGCGGGGTGCGCACCGGCTACCGGGCCGCCGCCGGGGTGTTCACCGGTGACGCGGTGCTCATGGCGCTGACCGCCGTGGGGGCCGGCGCGCTGCTCCGGGCCAGCCCGCTGGTGTTCACCGTGGTCAAGTTCCTCGGCGCCGGGTACCTGGCCTGGCTGGCCGTCGGCATGATGCGCGGCGCCTGGGCGCTGTGGCGCACGCGGCGGGAGCGGGACGAGACGGCCGCCGCGGCTCCGGCCGACTCCGGCGAGAGCGAGCGTCCCTACCGGCGGGCGCTGCTGATCAGCCTCCTCAACCCGAAGGCCATCCTGTTCCTGATGTCCTTCTTCGTGCAGTTCGTCGACCCGTCCTACGCCTACCCGGCCCTGTCGTTCCTGCTCCTCGGCGGTCTCCTGCAGGCCGGCAGCTTCCTCTACCTGACGCTGCTGATCTTCGGCGGCACCCGGCTGGCGGAGGCATTCCGCCGCCGCAAGCGGCTGTCGGCCGGGGCGACCTCGGCGGCGGGGGTGCTCTTCCTGGGCTTCGCGGCCAAGCTCGCCGTCAGCTGAGCACCCGGCGCAGCCTGCGGGCCACCCGCCTCGCGGTCCGGCTGCGCGGCAGGAAGGACAGCCGGGCGGGGATGCCGCCCGGCAGCCCGAGCGAGGTCAGCCGGCGCCGGGTGAAGTACCTCCGGGTGTGCGGCGTCAGGTGCGCGGCCAGCCAGGCCTCGGCCGAGGGGCGGCGCGCGGACAGGATCTGCGGCTGCATGCTGAAGCCGACGGCGGTCAGCAGGCCGGCGGTCTCCCCGCGGACCCGCTCGGGCGGCGGCGGGGTCCAGGACAGGACCGCGTCCGCGTCGGCGAGATCGGGCAGCAGGGCGTCCACCAGCACCAGCGGCACCCGGTTGCTGTTCTGGTAGGGGGTCAGGCGGGCCAGCACGGCATCGGTGCCGGTCCGCGCCACCGGAAGCCCGTACAGCGTGGCGGCGGTCAGCAGCCCGGTGGAGAAGCAGCCGACGACCAGCGCCGGACGCAGCCGCTCGTAGAGGGTCTCGGCCAGGGCCGGGGCGCTCGTCACGGTGAGCCGCACCCCGAGCCGGCCGGCCTCCTCCACGGCCCGGCGGGCGTACGCGGCCGGCGCGCCGGGATGGGGCTTGAAGACCAGCTCGCGGTGGCCGAGCGCGTGCGCGCCCCGGACCATCGAGGCGTGCAGCTCCTCCTCCTCGTCCGCCGACATCAGGTCGAGCGCCGACAGGTACTGGCCCAGCAGCAGGGCGGGGGAGTCCCCGACGCCCTCCAGCTCCGGGCCCGGCGGCGGCAGCTCGGCGAGGACCTTGAGCAGGGACCGGGCGGGCACCACCTCCACCCGCGCCCCGAACTCGGTCAGCAGCAGCGGCTCCAGGCCGGGCACCAGGTCCGGGTGGAGCACCCGCCGCACCCGCATCCCGATCTGCGGGTCGAGCCGGAAGCGGGTGGGCCCGTAGCTCATCAGCCCGTCGGCGTAGACGTCGACGGCCGCGCCCGGGAAGAGCCGGCACAGGGTCTGGGCGGGCGGCACCTGGAGGGACTCCACGACCAGCTCGACACGGTCGTCGCCGAGGCCCCACAGGGAGCGCAGCTGCCGCTCCCAGAGGGGTACGTCCTCGGCGCGCGGGGCCCAGGTGCTCGGGTGCTGCGGCGCGATGACGGCGTTCCAGTCGAGGACCTCGTCGAAGCGCGTGCGCAGTGCGGCGAAGCCCGGCGCGTCCGCGATCCCCGGGGTCACCTCGGCGGCCACCGCGTGGTTGCTGGTCAGGAGGATCCGGCGGCCCGCGGGCGGGAAGCCGCCCGCGTCCACGCCCGCGGCGAGGGTGGCCGCGCCGTAGAGGGTGGAGGCCAGGAAGATCTGGGTGGTCATCGGACGACGGCCCCCGACGGGGTGCGGCGGCCCGGGCGCAGCCGGCGCAGCAGGCCGGCGCGTTCGGCGTCCATCGCGTCCAGGACGCGGTCGAGCACGTCCTGGGGCATGCGGCCGAGCGCGGCCGTGCTCATCGAGCGGAGTTTCCTGGCCACGGCCGGTTCGAACCTTTCGACGGATCCGAAATGGTGCGCGATAATCGCGCAGTATGTTCGTACGGATTTGGGGAGCAACAGCGCGGAATCGCGATCTTCGGCGACCTCGGCGAGCACCTGGTCGAATGCCCGGATGAAATCGAGCTGTCGTTCGTCGCCGATCTGCGTCAAAGAGGTCGGAACTCCGCGCCGGTAGAAGACCCCCGGGAGCCCCACCGCCGCGAAGGACGCCGCCTCCCGGTGCAGCCGCCAGATCCACGGCCGGTCCTCCGCCGTCCGCAGCCCGTCGGTGAAGCGCAGCAGCCCGCGGTCCAGCAGCCGCCGGTGGTACATGCCGGCCCAGGCGTACGGGTAGTCCACCGAGGTGGCGCGGTCGGCGGGCAGGATCGCGGTCCGCGGATCCGCCACCACCGACTCGGGACCGTGCGGGACGCGCTGCACGCTCCGCGTACGGCCGGTGCACCGCACATGGTCGGTACGGACGAAATCGCAGCCCAGGGCCTCTATGGCGGCCAGCGTGCGGGACAGGTGCCCGGGGGCCAGCCAGTCGTCGCCGTCCAGGAAGGCCAGGTACTCGCCGCGCGCCGCGTCCAGCCCGGTGTTCCGGGCGGTGGCCAGGCCCCCGTTGCGTTCGTGTCTGAGGTGCACCGCCCCCGGCAGCTCGCGCGCCGCCCGCTCCAGCAGGCCGGCGGTCCCGTCCGTCGAGCAGTCGTCGACGAGCAGGAACTCGAAATCCTCCCGGGCGTTCAGTTCGAGACTCTTCAGGGCGTCCGGTGCGTACGTCTGCACGTTGTAGAACGGCACGACAACAGAGAGCTTGGGCACCCGCGAGACATTAGGACGCCGCCCGGCATTCACCGTGGCCCGGATGCGGATTCCATGTGAACGGCGCCGGTCGGACGGGTGAACCCGTACGCTTTCGCATTTCGTCGACGCGTTGTTAACCGGCTGTTGTGCGCTCGTTGGGCCGATCACCGAAATCACGGAATAGCTTCTGCCGCGTGCCAGAACGCAAACGCGTCGCCGTACTCGCCGATTCCGACACGCGATGGAAATGGGGCGCACTCACCGCCCGCCGTCTCGTGCCCGACCACCAGCTCACCGGTTTCCTGCTGCGCGGCCGCGCCACACCGACCGCGCGCCAGCTCGGCGAGGTGGGCGTGCGGGCCGACCGGCTCACCGAGGTGACCTGCGCCGAGTTCCTCGCGGAGATCGAGGGCGAGCACTACGACGTGGTCGTCCTCGCCCTCGTCGGAGGCGCCGTCCAGGCCGTCCTGCACGGGGCCCGCGCCCTGTGGCCCACGCCGGCCCGCCGCCCCGTGCTCGTCACCGGATACGTGGGCGTCGTGTACGAGAAGCTCGCCGACGGACTCCTGCTGCGCCACGGCGCCGACCTCGTCCTGGCCAACTCCCGCCACGACGCGCAGCGCTTCCGGGCCGTGTACGAAGGCGTCGGCGCGGACGCCGGGGCCGTCACCGAGACCGCGCTGCCCTTCCTCGGCGGGGCGCCGTACGCACCGGCGGGCAGCCGGGCCCACACGGTGGTCTTCGCCGTCCAGCCGTCCGTGCCCGACAGCCGCGCCGACCGGGCCTACCTGCTGGAACGGGCCGCCGGGCACGCCCGCCGACACCCCGGCCGCGAGGTCCTCATCAAGCTGCGCAGCAAGCCCGGGGAGCACACCACGCACCTGGAGGAGCAGCCCTACCAGCGGCTCGCCGAACGGATCCCGGGCGGGCTCCCGCCCAACTGCCGCCTGGTGTACGGGAACATGAGCGAGGTCCTGGACGGCACCGACCTGCTGGTCACCGTCTCCTCGACGGCCGCCCTGGAATCCCTCCACCGCGGCGTCCCGACGGCCGTCCTCACCGACCTCGGCATCCGCGAGGCCCTCGGAAACCACCACTTCCTCGGCTCCGGCTGCCTGGCCTCCTGGGACCAGCTGGACTCCGGCCTGCTCCCGGAGGGCGACCCCGTCTGGCTGGCCGCGCACGGCGTCCTGCCGGCCCGGCCGGGCCCCGACGCCCGGACCGCGCCGCCCGTCCCGGCCCGCCCGGCGGACGCCGCCCGCCGGGACGCGGCCGCGGGCGAGGACACCGCCCACGACCCGTACGCCGTCGCCCGGGCCAGGGTCGCCGGACTGCTGGCCGCCGCCCGGCTGCCCGCACCCGCTCCCTACTACACGGCCACCACCGCCCCCCGCTACCTCCCCGGGATCCTCGCCCGCCACCACCTCGCACCCGACGGCACCCCGCTGCCCGGAGCCGTACGCGCCACCGCCGGGGAGTCCCGGCTGCGCCGCAGGCTCCGCGGGCACCTGCGGGACGCCGCCCGCGGCGCCTACCGGCACGGCGTGCAGCGGGTCGCCCCGGTGATCCGCAGGCTGGGGGAGCTGTGAGGGTCCTCGCCGTCATCCCCGCCCGCGGCGGCTCCAAGGGGGTCCCCGGCAAGAACCTCGCCGAGGTCGCGGGCGTACCGCTCGTCGCCCGCGCCGTCGCCGCCTGCCGCGCCGCGCCGACCGTCACCGACGTGGTCGTCTCCACCGACGCCCGGGAGATCGCCGCGGCGGCCCGCGCCGCGGGGGCCGACGTCATCGCCCGCCCCACCGCCCTCTCCGGCGACACCGCGAGCAGCGAGGCCGCCGTCCTGCACGCGCTCGCCTCCTTCGAGGAACTGCACTCCCTCACCGTCGACGTGGTCCTCCTCGTCCAGTGCACCAGCCCCTTCCTCGCCACCTCCGACGTCGAGTCCGTCGCCGTCGCCGTCGCCTCCGGGGCGGCGGACTCGGCCCTGACCGTCGCCCCCTTCCACGGCTTCCTCTGGCGCGCCGCCGCCGACGGGCCCGGCACCGGGGTCAACCACGACCCCGCGCACCGGCCCCGCCGCCAGGACCGGCCCGAGGACCTGCTGGAGACCGGCGCCGCCTATGCCATGGACGCCGCCGGCTTCCGCACCGCCCGTCACCGCTTCTTCGGCCGCGTCCTCCCCGTCCCCACCGACCCCGCCCGGGTCCTGGAGATCGACGACCCGCACGACCTGGCCCGCGCCCGCCTGCTGGCACCGCTGCTCGACCCGCGCCCCGCCGCCGACCAGGCGCCGCCCCCGCCCCGCACCCTCCGTACTCCCCAGCCCCGAAGGAACACCCCTGCCATGAGCTCCCAGCCCGACCCCCGCCTGCGCACCTTCGGATCCCGCACCGCGGGCCCCGGCCGGCCCGTCTACGTCGTCGGCGAGATCGGCATCAACCACAACGGCGACCTCGGCAACGCCTTCGCCCTGATCGACGCCGCCGCCGAAGCGGGCTGCGACGCCGTCAAGTTCCAGAAGCGCACCCCCGAGATCTGCACCCCGCGCGACCAGTGGGACATCGAACGCGACACCCCCTGGGGCCGGATGACCTACATCGACTACCGCCACCGCGTCGAGTTCGGCGAGGAGGAGTACCGCGCCATCGACGAGCACTGCGCCCGGCGCGGCATCGACTGGTTCGCCTCCCCGTGGGACACCGAGGCCGTCGCCTTCCTGGAGAAGTTCGACGTCCCCGCCCACAAGGTCGCCTCCGCCTCCCTCACGGACGACGAGCTCCTGCGCGCCCTGCGCGCCACCGGCCGCACCGTCGTCCTCTCCACCGGCATGTCCACGCCCCGGCAGATCCGGCACGCCGTCGAGGTGCTCGGCAGTGCGAACATCCTCCTCTGCCACGCCACTTCGACGTACCCGGCCAAGGCCGAGGAGCTGAACCTGCGCGTCATCGACACCCTGCGCGACGAGTACCCCAACGTCCCGATCGGCTACTCCGGCCACGAGACGGGCCTGCAGACCACCCTCGCCGCCGTCGCGCTCGGCGCCACCTTCGTCGAGCGGCACATCACCCTCGACCGCGCCATGTGGGGCTCCGACCAGGCCGCCTCGGTCGAGCCCGGCGGCCTGGCCCGCCTCGTCCGCGACATCCGCACCATCGAGACCGCCCTCGGCGACGGGGTCAAGCGGGTCTACGAGTCCGAGCTCGGCCCCATGAGGAAGCTCCGACGCGTCATGGGCGAGCCGGTGGCCGTCTGAGCCGTCCGGGAGCACCCGGTCCGGCGAGCACGCACGAGTCCCGCCCCCGACAAGGAGCACGTGGTGACCCCCTCCGCCCCCACCCTGGCGTTCGTCGAGAGCCCGGTCCAACTCCTGAACGTGCTGGAGTGGGCGTACGCCCGCGCCACCCCGGCCGGCCCCCTGCCGCTGGACGGGATCCCGCCGCAGCGGGCGCGCTCCGGCCCGGCGCCGGGGGAGGGGCCGGGCCCGGCGGCCCCCGTACGGATCGTCGTCCTGCCGCCCACCGACCCCATGTCACGGGGCCAGCTGCGCCGGATGGCCGCACTGGCCCGGGACGAGGGCCACGACGTGTGCTGGCAGGAGGCGCGCGGCAGCCGGCTCGCCCCGCTCAGGGCGCTCGCCGCCCTCGCGCGCGACGTCCGGGCCGCACGCACCGTCGTCGTCGGCGACCCCTTCTCGCGCTACGTCCAGCTCCTGCTGACCCTGGTCCGGGCGGAGGAGCTGGTGGTGGTCGACGACGGCACCGCCACCATGGAGTTCGTGGCGCAGACCGCCCGCGGCGAACGCCTCGTCCGCTGGCACCGGGCCGGCGGGGGAGGACTGCCCGGCCGCGTCCGCGAGCTGGCCTACGCGCCCGTCTCGGCGACCGCGCGGCGCCGCTTCACACCCGGCCCCGCCGCCGCCGGCGGGGCCCGCCGCGTCGAGGTGTTCACCTCGATGCCGGTCGTCCCCCACGGCACGACCGCCCTGCGGGCCAACGACTTCGCCTGGACCCGCGCCCGCTTCGGCCCGCCCCGTCTCACCCGGGGCACCGACCTGGTGGGGACCTCGCTCGTCGAGACCGGAGTGGTGGACCCCGGCCGCTACCTGGACGCGGTCCGGGCGCTCACCGCGGAGCACGGCGCCACCCGCTACTTCGCGCACCGCAGGGAATCCGCGGAGAAGCTGCGCACCCTCGGCCGGGAGACCGGGCTGGAGATCGTACGGCCCGACCTGCCACTGGAGCTGATCGCCCGTCGGGGACCGGTCGGGCGGACGATCCTCAGCTTTCCGTCCACCGTCGTCCACACGCTGCCCTACGCCCTGGCCGGTACGGGCGTCACGGTCGCCGTGTGCGACGTCGATCCGTCCTGGCTCACGGGGTCCGCCTCCCCGCGCGCCCGCAGCTTCCTCGCCGGGGTCAGCGACACCGCCCGTGATGTGCGCAGACTGCCCGCACGGACCGCCTCCACGGCCGGATGAGCGCGCGAGTTTACCCCCGGGCCCACCCGGTCATGCGTCCGGAGGCCGGGTTTCTTTCCCCTAACGGCATGAACTTTTCGTGATCCCCGGCCAGTTGACCCGTCCGTGGGCCTACCCTTCAACGGGTGAACCAGTTGATGTCCCGCGAGTCCCAGACCCTCCTGCCCGTCGCGTCCGACCGGCCCGAGCTGCCCGGCAAACTTCCGGACCACCTGCGCACCGAACTCATCGCCTTCCGCCGTGACTTGCACATGCACCCGGAACTCGGCCACCAGGAATTCCGTACGACCGCCGCGATCAAGGCCAGGCTCGAAGAAGCCGGGCTGCGACCACGCGTACTGAAGTCCGGCACCGGCCTGATCTGTGACGTGGGCACCTGGGACGGCGGCCGGCCGATGCTGGCCCTGCGCGCGGACATCGACGCCCTCCCCATCCCGGACGCCAAGACCCACGTGTCCTACCGCTCCACCGTCCCCGACCGCGCCCACGCCTGCGGGCACGACGTGCACACCACGGTCGTCCTCGGCGCCGGCCTTGTCCTCGCCGAACTCGACCGCCAGGGCCTGCTGCCCCGCCCCGTGCGGCTGCTCTTCCAGCCGGCCGAGGAAGTGCTCCCGGGCGGCGCCACCGAGGCCATCGAGTCCGGCGTCCTGGACGGCGTGGGCCGGATCGTCGCCCTGCACTGCGACCCCCGGGTCGACGCCGGGCGGATCGGGCTGCGCCCCGGACCGATCACCTCCGCGTGCGACCGGCTGGAGGTCAGCCTGTCCGGCCCGGGCGGCCACACCGCCCGCCCGCACCTGACCACCGACCTGGTGACGGCCGCCGCCCGCGTGGCCGTGGACGCTCCCGCCCTGCTGGCCCGCCGGATGGACGCCCGCTCGGGCATGTCCGTCACCTGGGGCCGGATCGAGGCCGGGCACGCCTGCAACGTGATCCCGATGCAGGCGGAGCTGTCCGGAACCGTGCGGTGCCTGGACCTGAACGCCTGGCACGAGGCACCGGACATGATCCACGCGGCGATCGACGAGATCGCGAGCATGCACGGGGCCAAGTTCGAGATCAACCACGTGCGCGGGGTGCCGCCGGTGGTCAACGACCCGGTGATCACCGAGCTGCTGCGGGAGTCGATGGCGGCCCGCCGCGGCGCCGAGTCGGTCGAGGACACCGAGCAGAGCCTCGGCGGCGAGGACTTCTCCTGGTACCTGGAGCACGTCCCCGGGGCCATGGCGCGCCTGGGCGTCCGCACTCCCGGCGACACCGCCAAGCGGGACCTGCACCGCGGGGACTTCGACGTGGACGAGGACGCCATCGCCGTCGGGGTGGAGTTCTTCACGGCCGCGGCACTGATCGACGGGCGCCGGGTGCTGCCGTCCCGGTAGGGATCCGGCCGGTGTCCCTACAACATCGGCGGGCCTTCCGGCGGAGCCGTCCAGCCCTTGGTACACAAGGGCTGGACGCTTTGGCAGTTACCGATCGGTCACTGTCCGGTTCGCGACGATCCGATAACGACTCATGAACGGGCCTTTAACTGACATCTACGCGCGTTACGATCGCCGCGAAACCAGCGCCGGTCGTGGCGCTTCGGTCAGGTTTTGAAGGAGCCTCCCCTTGCGCCGGATCACCAGGATCGCCACCGTGGGCATCGCGTCCGCGGCGCTGGCCCTCTCGGCCACCGCCTGTGGCGGTAAGAAGTCCTCTGACGCCTCTGCCTCCCCCTCCGAGGCGGGTCAGAAGTCCGCAGCCATCGCGTACGACATCGGTGGCCGCGGCGACCAGTCGTTCAACGACGCCGCCTACGCCGGTCTGAAGAAGGCCGAGACGGACCTCAAGATCAAGGGCGCCGAGGCGGAGCCCACCGACGGTGAGGGCGAGGCCGACAAGGTCCAGCGCCTGACCGAGCTCGCCCGCAAGGGCAACAACCCGGTCATCGGCGTCGGCTTCGCCTACGCCCCGGCCATCAAGAAGGTCGCGCCGAAGTTCCCGAACACCACGTTCGGCATCATCGACGACACCTCGGTGACCGGCCCGAACGTCGCCAACATGGTCTTCAACGAGGAGCAGGGCTCCTACCTGGCCGGCGTCGCCGCCGCCAAGGCGTCCAAGACCGGCACGGTCGGCTTCATCGGCGGTGTCGAGGTTCCGCTGATCAAGAAGTTCGAGGCGGGCTTCGCGCAGGGCGTCAAGGACACCAACCCGAACGCCAAGGTGCTCTCCGCGTACCTGACCCAGCCGCCGAACTTCGACGGCTTCGCCAAGCCCGACCTGGGCAAGGCCGCCGCGCAGGGCCAGCTCGACGCGGGCGCCGACGTGATCTACGCCGCCGCCGGTCTCGCCGGTTCCGGTGCGATCGAGGCCGCTTCCACCAAGGGCAAGTGGGCCATCGGCGTCGACTCCGACCAGTACAACCAGGCCGGTCTGGCGAAGTACAAGGACTCCATCCTGACCTCGGTCACCAAGGACGTCTCGGACTCCGTCTTCGACCTGATCAAGTCGGTCGAGGACGGCAAGCCCACCACCGGTGAGATCCGCTACGGCCTGGACAAGGACGGCGTCGGCCTGGCCGACTCCAACCCGAAGTACAAGGAGATGACCGACGTCATCGCCGCGGTGGAGAAGGCCAAGGCCGACATCATCGCCAAGAAGATCACTGTCAAGACCGCCCCGTAAGGCAGTCTGCGACATGTAGTCCTGGGTCTCCGGGGCCCGGGAAGCGATCGATGTCGCTCCCGGGCCCCGAGCCTCATTCTGTGATCACTAGTCTGTGACCAAGCAGCCTTCGTGGCCGCGAGTTTTCACTTCCGACAGTGCTACGCGCGTAGAAGCATCGTGGACGCGATACTTTCACTCCCCGCCCTGTCCTCCCTGCCTTCCGCTCCTTTCGCGCCAAGGAGAGTGCGTCATCAACGCGTCCAGCCCGCCCCCCGCCGTAGAACTGCACGGCATCACAAAGCGCTTCCCCGGCGTCGTCGCCAACAAGGACATCGCGATCACCGTCCGCAAGGGCACGGTCCATGCCTTGATCGGTGAGAACGGCGCCGGCAAGTCGACTCTGATGAAGATCCTCTACGGCATGCAGAAGCCGGACGAGGGCACCATCGCCATCGACGGGGAGCAGGTCGCCTTCACCAGCCCGGGTGACGCCATCGCCCGCGGCATCGGCATGGTGCACCAGCACTTCATGCTCGCCGACAACCTCACCGTCCTGGAGAACGTGGTCCTCGGCGGCGAGAAGCTCTACGGCATCGGCGCCAAGGCCCGGAAGAAGATCAAGGAGATTTCGGACGCGTACGGCCTGGGCGTTCGCCCGGACGCGCTCGTCGAGGACCTCGGCGTCGCCGACCGCCAGCGCGTGGAGATCCTCAAGGTCCTCTACCGCGGCGCGAAGATCCTCATCCTCGACGAGCCGACCGCCGTGCTCGTGCCGCAGGAGGTGGACGCCCTCTTCGACAACCTGCGCGAGCTCAAGGCCGAGGGCCTGACCGTCATCTTCATCTCGCACAAGCTGGGCGAGGTCCTGAAGGTCGCCGACGACATCACCGTCATCCGCCGCGGCACCACGGTCGGCACCGCCGACCCGAAGACCGCCACCCCCAAGCAGCTCGCCGAGCTGATGGTCGGTGCGGAGCTGCCGTCGCCGGAGACCCGCGAGTCGACCGTCACGACCGTCCCGATGCTCCAGGTCCAGGGCCTGACCCTGGCCGCGGGCGACGCCGTCGTCGCCGAGCCGGAGGTCCTGGTTCCCGCGGGCGCCCCGGACTCCTCGACCCTGGAGAAGGCCGAGGCCGGCCGCCTGCTGCTGGACGACGTGAACTTCACGATCCACAAGGGCGAGATCCTCGGCATCGCCGGTGTCGAGGGCAACGGCCAGACCGAGCTGATCGAGGCCCTCATGGGCATGATGGCCCCCGACGCGGGCGTCATCAGCCTCGACGGCAAGGACATCACCAAGCTCCCGGTGCGCAAGCGCCGCGAGGGCGGCATCGGCTACATCCCCGAGGACCGCCACCGCCACGGCCTGCTGCTGGAGTCCCCGCTCTGGGAGAACCGCATCCTCGGCCACGTCACCGAGGCGCCCAACTCCAAGAAGGGCATCCTCGACCCGAAGGCGGCCCGCAAGGACACCGAGCGGATCGTGCGCGAGTACGACGTGCGCACCCCCGGCATCGACGTCACCGCGGCCTCGCTCTCCGGCGGCAACCAGCAGAAGCTGATCGTCGGCCGCGAGATGAGCCACAACCCGAAGTTCCTCATCGCCGCCCACCCCACCCGCGGTGTGGACGTCGGCGCGCAGGCGCAGATCTGGGACGCGATCCGCGAGGCCCGCCGCGAGGGCCTGGCCGTGCTGCTGATCTCCGCCGACCTGGACGAGCTGATCGGCCTGTCCGACACGCTCCGCGTGATCTACCGCGGCCGCCTGGTCGCTGACGCCGACCCCGCGACCGTCACGCCCGAGGAGCTCGGCACCGCCATGACGGGCGCCGCCTCGGGTCACCTGGAAGCAACCGACAACCACTCCGCCGCTGCCGACGGTGACACGACGGAGGACGAGGCCCGATGAAGAAATTCGACAAGGACCGGCTGCTGCTCGCCATCGCCGGGCCCCTGCTCGCGCTGGTCAGCGCCTTCGTACTGACCATGATCGTGCTGGCGGCGACGGGCATCAACCCGATCGAGCCGCTGCGCATCATGGTCGAGAACGGCGGCTACGAGGACGTCCAGATCCTCATCGTCAACCAGGCCGGCACGTACTACCTGGCAGCCCTGGCCGTCGCCATCGGCTTCCGGATGAACCTCTTCAACATCGGCGTCGACGGCCAGTACCGCCTCGCCGCGATGATCTCCGCGCTCGTCGGCACGGCGGTCACGCTGCCCGGCCCGCTGCACATCCTGGTGATCGTGCTCGTGGCGATGCTGACCGGTGCCTTCTGGGCCGGCATCGCCGGTGTCCTCAAGGCCAAGCGGGGCGTCAGCGAGGTCGTCTCCACGATCATGCTGAACGCCATCGCGACCAGCCTCATCGCCTGGCTGATCCTGCCGAAGAACCTCGGCGTGCAGGTGGAGGGCTCCAACGACCTCACCACCGGTGAGATCGCCGAGTCCGGCTGGTTCCCGGCCCTCTCCATGGGCGACTCGGGCGAGATCTACGGCTTCACCTTCATCGCCTTCGCCCTCGGTGTCGTCTACTGGTTCGTGCTCAACCGCACCCGCTTCGGCTTCGACCTGCGCGCCAGCGGCGCGAGCGAGTCCGCCGCCGCGGCCTCCGGTGTCGACTCCAAGAAGATGATCATCACCGCGATGCTCATCTCGGGCGCCGTCGCCGGCCTCTCCGGCATGCCCCAGCTCCTGGGCGAGACGCACACGTACAACCTGGGCTTCCCGGTCGGCGTCGGCTTCACCGGCATCACCATCGCGCTGCTCGGCCGCAACAGCCCCATCGGCATCTTCTTCGCCGCCCTCCTGATGGCCTTCATCGACAAGGCGTCCGCCGGTCTCGACACGGAGGGCTACGCCAAGGAGATCGGCACGATCATGAAGGGCCTGATCGTGATCGCGGTGGTCGTCTCCTACGAGCTGATCCGCCGCTACGGCATCCGCCGGCAGCAGCAGAAGGTCGGCGAGGAGCTGGCCGCGGGCCACGCCATGAAGACCGAGAAGGAGGTCGCGGCGTGAGCGCCAGCACCGTTTCCACGAAGAAGGCGGCGCCCGCCCCGGGCGGCCGCAAGAAGCTCACCCTGCCGTGGATCCTGCTGATCATCGCGGGTGGTCTCGCGCTGGTCTCGCTGGTCCGCCTGATCAGCGGCGCCCAGGACCTGACCTCCATCGGCCAGGTCTCCGGTGCCCTCTCCCTCGCCGTGCCGATCGGCCTCGCCGGTCTCGGCGGTCTGTGGGCCGAGCGCGCGGGCGTGGTCAACATCGGCCTCGAAGGCATGATGATCCTCGGCACCTGGTTCGGTGCCTGGGCCGGCTACCAGTGGGGCCCGTGGACCGGTGTGCTCGTCGGCATCGCCGGCGGCGCCGTCGGCGGCCTGCTGCACGCGATCATCACGGTCACCTTCAACGTCAACCACATCGTCTCCGGTGTGGCCATCAACATCCTGGCGCTGGGCTTCACCCAGTACCTGTCGAACTTCACGTTCGCCGAGGCCCCGGGCGGCTCCTCCAAGCAGTCCCCGCAGGTCGAACCGATCGCCAAGATCACCATTCCGGGGCTCTCGGACTGGATGGCCGACCTCCAGGCCAAGCACTGGTTCTTCGTCTCGGACCTCGCCGGCGTCATCGGCGGCCTCATCACCGAGATCTCGCTGCTGACCATCGTGGCCCTGCTGCTGATCCCCGCCACCTGGTGGGTGCTGTGGCGGACCTCCTTCGGTCTGCGCCTGCGCTCCTGCGGTGAGAACCCGATCGCCGCCGAGTCCCTCGGCGTCAACGTCTACAAGTACAAGTACATCGCCGTGATCGTCTCGGGCGCCCTCGCGGGCCTCGGCGGCGTGTACCTGTCCGAGGTCGCCAGCCCCATCTACCAGGAGGGCCAGACCGGCGGCCGCGGCTACATCGGTCTCGCCGCGATGATCTTCGGTAACTGGATGCCGGGCGGCATGGCGCTCGGCGCCGGCCTCTTCGGCTTCATCGACAGCCTCAAGCTGCGCGGCGGTGCCGAGAACGTCCACGCGATGCTGCTGCTGATCGCGATCCTGCTGGTCATCGTCTGCGTCTGGCAGCTCTACAAGAAGAAGTACATCCAGGCCGGCATCTCGGCGGCCTTCGCCGCGCTGCTGTTTGTCTGGTACGCGGTGACCGACGCGGTGCCGAGCCAGTTCGTCGACGCGGCCCCGTACCTGACGACGCTGCTCGTGCTCGCCCTGTCGGCGCAGCGCCTGCGGATGCCCAAGGCGGACGGCATGCCGTACCAAAAGGGTCAAGGCAAGTGACCCCGGAGCAGACCGTGGACTGGGAAGCCCTGCGGACGCACGCCCGGGACGCGATGACCCGGGCGTACGCCCCGTACTCGGGCTTCCCGGTCGGGGTCGCGGCCCTCGTGGACGACGGCCGCGTCGTGACCGGCTGCAACGTCGAGAACGCGAGCTACGGGCTGGGCCTGTGCGCCGAGTGCGGACTGGTCTCCTCCCTCCAGGCCACGGGCGGCGGCCGCCTCACGCACTTCACGTGTGTGGACGGCAAGGGCGAGATCCTCGTCCCGTGCGGGCGCTGCCGCCAGCTGCTGTACGAATTCGGCGGCGACGAGCTGCTGGTGGACACTCCGGACGGGGTCCTGCCGCTGGCCGCGATGCTGCCCCAGGCCTTCGGGCCCGGTCACCTGAGATAGCCGTGCCGACGGCCCTTCGCCCTGCCGGGCGGAGGGCCGTCGCACTTGCCGTTCCCTGATCCCCTCTCCTCCCCCTCTCTATGCGCGTAGAAGGAAGCACCTCATGGACGTCATCTCCGTCATCCGGACCAAGCGGGACCGCGGTGAGCTGAGCCCCGAGCAGATCGACTGGGTCATCGACGCCTACACCCGCGGCGTCGTGGCCGACGAGCAGATGTCCGCGCTGGCCATGGCCATCCTGCTCAACGGCATGAACCGGACCGAGATCGCCCGCTGGACCGCGGCGATGATCGCCTCGGGCGAGCGCATGAACTTCGACGCCCTCTCCCGCCCGACCGCCGACAAGCACTCCACCGGCGGCGTCGGCGACAAGATCACCCTCCCGCTGGCCCCGCTCGTCGCCGCGTGCGGCGCGGCCGTTCCGCAGCTGTCCGGCCGCGGCCTCGGCCACACCGGCGGCACCCTCGACAAGCTGGAGTCCATCCCCGGCTGGCGCGCACTGCTCTCCAACGAGGAGATGATGCACGTCCTCGACACCACCGGCGCGGTCATCTGCGCGGCCGGCGACGGCCTGGCCCCGGCCGACAAGAAGCTGTACGCGCTGCGCGACGTCACCGGCACCGTCGAGGCCATCCCGCTCATCGCCTCCTCGATCATGTCCAAGAAGATCGCCGAGGGCACGGGCTCGCTCGTCCTGGACGTCAAGGTCGGCAGCGGCGCCTTCATGAAGAACATCGAGGACGCGCGCGAACTGGCCCGCACCATGGTCGGCCTCGGCACCGACTCGGGCGTCAGGACCGTCGCGCTCCTCACCGACATGTCCACCCCGCTCGGCCTGACCGCAGGCAACGCCCTGGAAGTCCGCGAGTCGGTCGAGGTCCTCGCCGGCGGCGGCCCCGCGGACGTCGTCGAGCTGACCATCGCGCTCGCCAAGGAGATGCTGGACGCGGCGGGCATCAAGGACGCCGACCCGGCGAAGGCCCTGGCCGACGGCTCCGCGATGGACCACTGGCGCCGGATGATCGCGGCCCAGGGCGGCGACCCGGACGCGGCCCTCCCGATCGCCCGCGAGCAGCACGTGGTCGCTGCCCCCGAGTCGGGCGTCCTGACCCGCCTGGACGCGTACGGCGTGGGCGTCGGCGCCTGGCGCCTCGGCGCGGGCCGCGCCCGCAAGGAGGACCCGGTGCAGGCGGGCGCCGGCATCGAGCTGCACGCGAAGCCCGGCGACACCGTCACGGCCGGCCAGCCGCTGATGACCCTGCACACGGACACCCCGGAGAAGTTCGACTACGCCCTGGCGGCGCTGGACGGCTCCTTCGACATCGCCGCGGCCGGCACGGCCTTCTCCGCCACGCCGATCGTCCTGGACCGCATCGCCTGACCTGCGGCTTCCCGTACGAGTGAACGGGACCGGTGGCCCCCCACCGGTCCCGTTCGGCATGCTGGGACCGGTGACGAACGATTGAGGAGCACACCATGAGCGCACTCGCGGTCGAGCACCCGCCCTTGAGCGGTGACGACTGGGACTCGGCGGTCGGCCTCTGGAAGGGGACGGGCGCGCCGAAGGGCTGCAAGGTGGAGATCATCGAGGGGATCGTCACCGTGGCACCACCGCCCGTCAACGACCACAACCTGATCGCGGACCTGGTACAGCAACGGCTGTACTCGGTGGTCCCGGACGGCTGGGGTGTCTTCCAGACCCTCAACGTCGCGATTCCGAGTCGCGACGGCCTCTACATCCCGGACCTCGTGGTCGTCCCCAGGAAGGCCGTTCCCCGGGGGGAGAACTTCACTCCTGCGGACGTCGCCGAACTCGTCGTGGAGATCACCTCCCGGTCGAACGCTGTCCACGACCGCATCGCCAAGCTCAACGGCTACGCCGCAGCCGGAATCCCGCTCTATCTGCTCATCGACCCGCATGCGACCGGCAGCCCCACGATCCACCTGTACGGCGAGCCCGGTGACGGCGCGTACCGCGTCCTGTGGGCGGGCAAGTTCGGGGAGGCCGTCCCCATCCCGGCGCCGTTCGACCTCGCCCTCGACACCTTCGGCTTCCCCCGCCCCTGAGTGCAGAGCCGCGGCAGGGCCTCGCCCGACCGCGGCGATGAGTTCCGGCGGGCGGGGGAGTCAGCCCCTCGTGGAGACCACCCGACTCGTCCTGTCCGGACCCGCCCCGAACGCGCGCGACGCCGCCGCGCTCTGCGCACGCCTGGCCCGGCTCTACGCCGACGGGGCCCGCGCGGTGGAGTGCGACGTGCGCGCCGTCACCGCGCCGGGCCTCGGCGCCGTCGAGGTGCTGGCCCGGCTGCGGCTCGCCGCCGGGGGGAGGCCGTTCCGGGTGACCGGGGCCGCGCCCCCGCTACGCCTCCTGCTGGACCTCGTGGGCCTCGTCGAGCTGCTCGGGGAGCCCGAAGAGCGGGAACCACCGCGCGGTGTCCAGGAAGGCGTTGAGCCCGACGATCCGGCCCTCTGAGACCTCCAGCACCTGGAGCGCCCACGGGGTGTGCCCGGGCAGTCCGTCCTCGCGCGGCCGGTACTGGCCGAAGGCCGGCATGCCGTTCGCCGTGGTCGGGACGAGGCGGGAGCCCTTGCAGCCGATGCCCTGGTGGAGGTGCCAGGCGGCGATGTCCTCCTTGCCCTGCAACCACAGGTCGTACGGCGGCATCGACAGGACCGCGTCCTCGTGCAGGAGCGTGGTGAGCCGGCCGATGTCGTAGGCCTCGAAGGCGGAGAGGTACTGCTCCAGCAGCTTCTTCTGCTCGGCGTCCAGCGGGTCGGCGGGCTCGCTCGCGCGCAGCCGCTGCCCGGAGAGGGTGGCGCGGGCCCGCTGCAGCGCGCTGTTGACGGAGGCCACCGTGGTGTCCAGCAGCTGCGCGACCTCGTCCGCCTTCCAGGCGAGCACCTCGCGCAGGATGAGCACCGCCCGCTGCTTGGCCGGCAGGTGCTGGAGGGCCGCCACGAACGCCAGCCGTACGGACTCCTTGGCGAGGGCCGCCTCGGCCGGGTCGGCGCTCTGCGGCAGCACCCGTCCGTCCGGGACGGGCTCCAGCCAGGTCACCTCGGGGCGCTCGTTGAGCACGGCGGAGGCCTGGTGCTGCGGTGCGGTGAGGTCCATCGGACGGGCCCGCCTGTTGCCGGCGTTGAGGAGGTCGATGCAGACGTTGGTGGCGATCCGGTACAGCCACGAGCGCAGCGAGGAGCGGCCCTCGAACTTCTCGTGGCTGCGCCAGGCGCGGATGTAGGTGTCCTGCACCGCGTCCTCGGCGTCGAAGGAAGAGCCGAGCATCCGGTAGCAGTAGCCGGTGAGCTCGACCCGGTAGCGGTCCATCGCCGCGTCGAGCTCGGTGGTGGTGGCGAGGTCGCTCATGTCGATCGGTCCCCCTGGTCGTCGTGGCTCCTTCGGAACCTACCCGAGGGGTCCGACAACGGCAGCCGGAAGCGCCCTCCCCGGCAGATCCCGGCAGGTCTGTCGACGTCAAGTATCTTGACGTCGAGATGAACCTCCGGCAGGCTCCCTTGTATCTCGACATCGAGATACATGACGGGGGGTACGGGGTGCGGCGCGGCGGCGGGATCCGGAAGGGGCCGAGGGACGGGACCGAGCGACGGGGGCGGTCCGGTCTGTGGGCTCAGCTGCGCCGCCCCCCGGGCGGCCGCGACGCGCGGATCATGCTCCTCGCCCAGCTGCTGGACCGCGCGGGCACGGGGGTGTGGGCCGCGGCCTGCGTCCTGTACTTCACCTTCGTCATCGGCCTCGACGCAGGACAGGTCGGCCTGCTGCTGGGAGCGTCCGGGGTCGCCGGCATCGCCGGGTCGCCCCTGGCCGGCCACCTGGCCGACCGCTTCCCGGTGCGCTCCCTGCTGATCGGGGCCCACCTGCTCCGCCTCGGCACGCTCTGCCTGATGCTCGTCGTCACCGACTTCGCGCTGCTGCTGCTCGTGGTGGCCGTCACCCACCTCGGCGACCGCGGCGCGAAGACCCTGGAGATGCTCTTCGCCACCCGGGTCGCGGGCGACCGGCGCGCCACCTACCAGGCGCTGTCCCGCAGCTCGGCGAACGCCGGCTACGCGCTCGGCGCCGGCCTCGCCGCGATCGGCCTCGCCGTCGGCACCCGCGGCGCCTACCAGGTGCTGATCCTCGCCGACGCCCTGTCCTTCCTCGTCGTGGCGGCCCTGGTGTGGCGGACGAAGGAGCCGCGGGGCCACGGCCTCGTCGTCCCGCCCGCCGGACCGGCCGACGCCACCGGACCGGCCGCCGCCGCGGCCCCCGCCGGGCGCGGCCCGTGGCGGGACCGCGGCTACCTGCGCTTCGTCCTGCTCGACATCCCGATGCACCTGGACGACTCGATCCTGGGCATCGGCATCCCGCTGTGGCTGGTCGGCCGCACCGAGGCCCCGCACGAGCTGATCCCCGCCTTCCTCGTCGTCAACACCGTGCTCGTCGTCCTCCTCCAGCTGCAGGTCTCCGCGCGGGTCGAAACGGCCCGCCAGGCCGCCGGGGCCGTCGCCCTGTACGGGGTGGCGACGTTCGCGTGCTGCGCCCTGCTCGCCGGCGCCGGGGCGGGCGGAGTGTGGGGGGCTTCGGCCGCCCTGCTCGCGGCCGCGGTGCTCGCCACCGCGGCCGAGCTGGTCCGGTCGGTGAGCTCGTGGGAACTGGCGGTCCGTCTCGCGCCGAAGGAGGCGCGCGCCTCGTACCTGGGCGTGGCGGGCATGGCGCAGTCCGTGCAGAAGTCCGCCGGGCCGCTGCTGCTGACGGGCGTGGTGATGGCCGCCGGCCCGGCGGGCTGGCTGGCCCTCGGCACGGCGGTCGCGGGCCTCTCCCTCGTGCAACGCCGTTCCAGCCTGCGCAGGTTGGACCGGCTGGAGCGGCTGGAGCGCACGCCGCCGGTGCCCGCCGCCTTCGGCTGACCGCCGTCCGGGCACGGGCGCCCGGACGGCGGCCGCTGCCTCACGTACCCGGCTTGCGGCCGTACACGTAGACGTCCTCGCCCTTGCCCAGCAGGTTCCAGTACGCCTTCGCGTCGGCGGAGCGCATGTTCACGCAGCCTGCCGAACCGGGCGGGTTCCACATGCTCTTGGTGGTCGAGTGGAAGGCGATGCCCCCGTCGAAGAACTGCGCGTACGGCATCCGCACGCCGTAGAGCGTCGACCAGTGGTCGATGCTGCGCTGGTAGATCTTCTTGAGGCCGGTCCGGGTCTCCGTGCCGTTCTTGCCGGTGCGCACCGGCACGGGGCCGTACTTCAGGGTGGCGCCGTCCTGGATCCAGCTGAGCTGGCGGGTGAGGTCGACGCAGGCGATCCGCCCGCGGTCCACCGGGCAGGCGCCGGCCTTGTTCGGGGTGCGGCCGGCGGCCCGCTGGGCCAGCATCGTGTTCATCGTCTGCCAGGTCAGCGGGCCCGCGTACCCCTGGGCCGGCGTGATGCCGTGGGTGGTCTGGAACGACCTCACGGCCGTGCAGTCGGCCGCGGACTGCTTCCCGTCGACGGGACGGCCCAGGAACCGTTCCACCTGCCTCTGGTGCGGGCCGGTGGACAGGTTGCAGGAGGCGGCCTGCGCCGTCCCGCCGGCCCCGGCCACCGCCATCGGCAGCGCCAGGGCCGCCGCCCCGCCCAGAACCGCCATCCGCTGCCGCATCCGCATTCGCGTCCCCGCCGGCGTCCGAATCCGCCCGCGCCCGCGCGCCGTTCGCGTCCCCATCCGGTCCTCCCCTGCTCACCGCACTTCGTTCTCCCGGTTCAATGCCCGGAAAACGAGCAGGAGTCGCCTCGGACGGAAGCGAACCTTCCGTCAGCGCGCGCCCGCCACGGACGCCGGTATGCGCCGCTGTGCGCGGGCCGCGTGCGTCCCGTAGAGGGTGATGGACACGACGCCCAGCACCGCGAGCAGCGCGATCCCGACCGTGGCCGCCCACCCGGCCTCGTGGTAGGCGAGCGCGCCGAGGGTGCCGCCCGCGCTGGAGCCCAGGTAGTACGCGGACTGGTAGAGCGCGGAGGCCTGCGCGCGGCCGGTCTTCGCGGTCCGGCTGACCGCGGCGGAGGCGACGGCGTGTCCGGCGAAGAAGCCGGCGGTGATCAGGACGAGTCCGAGCACGACCGCCGTGAGGGAGTCCGACAGCGACAGCAGCAGTCCCAGCGCCGTGGTGGTCACGGCCAGGTACAGGGCTCCGCGGCGGCCCGTCCGGGCGACGAGCTTCCCGGCGGCCGCGGAGGAGACGGTGCCGACCAGGTAGATCAGGAACACGGAGCCGATCACGCCCTGCCCGAGCGAGAACGGCTCGTCGACCAGGCGGTAGCCGATGACGGTGTACACCGCGCCGAACACCGTCATGAACAGCGCGCCGATGCCGTACAGCCGCAGCAGCAGCGGGTCGCGCAGGTGTCCGGCGACGGTACGGCCCACCGCGCGCGGGTTCAGCGAGGCGGGGCGGAAGAACCGCGCCCGGGGCAGCAGTACGAGGAAGGCGACCGCGCACGCGAACGCCATCAGGGCGACGGCCGCCAGCCCGGCCCGCCAGCCCCACAGCTGCGCCGCCCAGCCGGTGACGAGGCGGCCGCTCATCCCGCCGATGGAGTTGCCCGCCACGAACAGGCCGATGGCGCCGACCAGCGCCCGGGGCCGGACCTCCTCGGCCAGGTACGCCATCGCGGACGCCGGGACGCCGGCGATCGCCGCGCCCTGGACGGCGCGCAGGACGACCATCCACTCCAGGTTCGGGGCGAACGGCACCAGCAGGCCGACGCCCACGGCCACCACCATCGAGCAGGTCATCATCCGGGTGCGGCCGAACCGCTCCGACAGCGCGCTGAGCGGGAGCACGAAGAGGGCGAGGGCACCGGTGGCGGCGGAGACCGTCCAGCTGGCCTGCCCCGCCGTCACGCCGAAGTCGGCGGAGATCGCGGGCAGCAGCGCCTGGGTCGAGTAGAGGAGGGCGAAGATCGCCAGTCCGGCGGCGAAGAGCGCGAGGCTCATCCGGCGGTAGCCGGGGCGGCCGGGGGAGAGGGGTTCCGGTGCGGGGGACGACGCGGTGGAGGCACCCGGGATGACGGGTGCCCCGGTATGAACGGGAGGCATGCCTTCGACGGTAGGCCCGTGTTTTTCATGCGTCCAATGCACAGAATCGCGATAATCGATCCACAGCCGCATCAGTAGAGGTCAGGAGCGCGGGTGTCGACGAACCGTTACGTAGAAGACATGCCGGTGACAACCTTGCTGGCGCCCCGGCTGGCCCATTTCGTGGCGGTCGCCCGGCACGAGCACGTCACCCGCGCCGCCCACGAGCTGGGCGTCCCGCAGTCCACGCTGTCACGGTCGATGGTCCGCCTCGAACAGGACCTGGGCGTCTCCCTGTTCGCCCGCAAGGGCCGCACGGTCGCCCTCACCACCGCGGGCCGCACCTTCCTCGCCTCCGCCGAGCAGGCCCTCGAAGGGATCGCCCGCGCCGCCGAGTCCGTCCAGCAGGACGCCGACGCGGCCTACGGCAAGGTCGCCTTCGGCTTCCTGCACACCCTCGGCTCCGAGACCGTGCCCGGCCTGATCCGCGCCTTCCGCGCCGACCACCCCCGCATCCGGTTCTCCCTCGTCCAGAACTACGGCGAGGCCATGCTGGAGAAGCTGCGCGCCGGCGAACTGGACCTGTGCCTCACCTCGCCGCTGCCCGACGCCCCCGACCTCGTCACCCGCCGGCTCGACGAACAGCGGCTGCGCCTCGTCGTCCCCGACGACCACCGCCTCGCCGGCCGCAAGCGCATCCGCCTCGCCGAGGCCGCGGAGGAAACCTTCGTCACCCTGGAGGCCGGCTACGGACTGCGCCGCATCACCGACGACCTGTGCGCGGAAGCCGGCTTCACCCCGCGCGTCGCCTTCGAGGGCGAGGAGGCCGAGACCCTGCGCGGGCTGGTCGCCGCCGGCCTCGGCGTGGCCCTGCTGCCGCCCCCGGCCGTGGCCCGGCCCGGGGTGGTCGAGCTGAACGTCACCGCGCCGCGCGCCGTCCGCGAGATCGGTGTCGCCTGGCTCGACGGCCATCCGGACACCCCGCCGGTCGCGGAGTTCAAGCGCTTCCTCCTCTCCCACCGCGGCCGCCTGATCCCGGAACTGGAACCGCCCGCCGCCTGACGGGGCTACGTCGCGCACGCACCCCCGGCACCGTCGCGCGGGGGATGCCCCGAGAGCAGGCACCCGGCCTGGAAGCGGGACTTCGCGCCGACCGCCCGCATGATCTCCGCGATGTGGCGCTGGCAGGTCCGCTCCGACATGCCCAGGCGGCGGGCGATGACCTTGTCCTCCAGCCCCTCGGACAGCAACCGCACGATGGTGCGGCGCAGTTCGTCCGAGAGGGAGCGCGCCGCGTCCGGGCTCACCGACGTGGGGAAGGGCTCCGCGCCCGGCCAGGACCGCTCGAAGGCCGACGTCATGAAGTGCACGACGCTCGGCTCCCGCACCACCAGGGCCGCCCCGGTGCGGTCGGGCACGGACATCAGGCCCGTGTGCCCGTCGAAGACCAGCATCCGCATCAGCCCGTCGCCCAGCGTCCGCACCTGGGCGCCCAGTGCCGTCACCCGCTCCACGTACGCGGCCGTCGGCCGCGAGTAGCGGGCCGTGTGCTGGTAGATCGTCCGCATCCGGACCCCGCGGGTCAGCAGCGACTCGTCCCGCCCGATCGACTCCTCCAGGCTCTCCAGCGGCCGGCCGCCGCCGGGCTGCGAGGTCAGCAGCTCCCGCTCGCACGCCGCGACCAGCTCGGCGATCAGCCCCCGGACCGCGCCCAGGTCGGTGACCAGCTCCAGCCGCCCCGACCCGGCGAGGTCCCGGTGCGCCGCCCCGGCCTCGTAAGCCGGCACCAGGGCCTCCAGGCGCCCCCGCAGCCGGTCCATCTCGTCGTGGGTCTCCCGTACGAGCAGGGCCAGCGGGGCCAGGGCCCGGGCCGCCGCGGCCCGGGGGGCCACCGCGCTCCACCGGTCCGGGCCGCCGCCCGGCGCCCGCTGGAGCAGGTGCGCGGCGGCCAGCTCGGTGATGGCGGCGGCCGCGCGCGCCCCGAGGGCCCCGGTGGCCTCCGCCGCGTCGAAGGCGTGCCGCTCGACCGCGTACGCGTACAGGCGACGGGCGGCGGGGCTCAGCTCCGCGGACACCCCGGGCGTCCCGGAGGCTCCGGGCGACGCTCCGGCTTCCTCGGCTGGCATAGCCATATTGGTCCCGGTTCGTCACCGTTCGTAAACCCCTCGTGTTCCCGCAAGGCGGCAAGACGACGCCTGATCGGGCGCATCCGGCACCCGCCCGCGAGGCAGAGTGGCGGGACGGCGTGGAGGGGGAGCGCGGTACGCGGACGGGGGACGCCCGCCGTGCGGGCGCGCACACCGTGGTGGTCGCGCCGGATCGATCGGTGCCATCCGACCGTGAGGGGGCGGAGCGGCAGGCCCGACCGCCCCGGCGCGACCACCGCCCGCAGGCCCGCGCCGCGGCCCCGCCCTGCCCGGCGCGTCAGCCGGAGGGCTTCGCGTAGTCCGCGAAGCCGGTCCAGTCCAGCGTCACGCAGGGCTCGTCGCCGAGGACCCACGCGTCGTGCCCCGGCGGCACCCGCATGTAGTCGCCGGGACCGAAGTCGGCGCTCTCCCCGTCGTCCATGACCACGTGCATGCGGCCGCTCACCACGTACCCCGTGTGGTCCGCCCGGCAGCTGTCCGTCCCGGCCAGCGGCCTGACGTGCTCCGACCACTTCCAGCCCGGCTCGAAGACGGCGCGCCCCACGGCGGCGCCGCCCGTCTCCAGCAGGTCCAGCCTGCCCTTGCCGTCCGTGAACGGCCGGGTCTCGTCGGCCACGTCGAAGTTCCTGGACACCAGTCCGGCCATGATCCATCGCCTCCGGAGTGAAGCCCCCGCTCTCCTCACTCTACGCGCGGCGTCCGCCGCCTCAGCCGCGCAGTGACCTCCCGAAGCCCGAGGCCAGGGGCATGCGCAGGCCGAGGGGCGGCGGTGCGGCGAGGGCGTCGGTCACCGGGCGCGAATACCTCCCCGAGAAGACCGCCCCCAGGACGAAGTCGACGCCCAGGGCGACCACTTCCGCCTGGTGCTCGCGCAGCCCGTGCCCGTCCGAGTGCACCTCGAAGCGGCACGTCGTGCGGTTCGCCTTCTTCGCCCGCTCCGCCAGCCGGTAGGACCGCTCCGGGTCGCTGCGCGCGTCGTTGGTGCCGTGCACGATCAGCACGTGCCGCCCCGACAGCTGCTTCACCGGTTCAGGGGGGTCCGACGCGGACGCCCCCTCCAGACAGGGGGCCATCGCCAGCACCGAGTTGACGGCCTCGTGGCCCGCCGCGCGCAGCGCGGCCAGCCCGCCCGCCCCGTAGCCGGCCAGGCAGACCGCCACGTCGCCGTAGCGCCGTACGGCCTCGTCCGCCGCCCAGCGCGCCTGGTCCTCCCGGGGGGAGTCCCCGCCGTGGATGACGGTGTGCGTGACCAGCCCTTCCGCCGCGCCCGCCCGGGCCAGCGCCCGCGCGAGCGGACGGACCGGGCCGGGGGAGAATCTCAGGGCCCCGGGAAGCAGGAGCACCACCCCGTTGACCGGGCTTTCCGTCGTACCCGAGCCGGTTCTCGCGCCGGCCGCCCGCCCCAGGCGGGCCCCGCGCGCCGGCGGCGCATGCTGTGCCATGGCGGAACAGTCTCAGACGCGGAGGTGTACGCCATCCGTCCGCGCGGTCTCTGTTACATATCGACGGCCGTCGCGGACCCCCCGCTCTACGCGCGTAGGAGTTAGAGTGCGCAGATGACGAGCGACACCCCCAACCTGCCGACCCCGGATCAGATCCGCCGTTCCCCGAAGGTGCTGCTGCACGACCACCTGGACGGCGGGCTGCGGCCCGGGACCATCATCGAGCTGGCCCGCGAGGTCGGCTACGAGAACCTCCCCGAGACCGACGCCGACAAGCTCGGCGTCTGGTTCCGCGAAGCCGCCGACTCCGGCTCCCTCCCGCGCTACCTGGAGACCTTCGCGCACACCTGCGCGGTCATGCAGACGAAGGAGGCCCTCTTCCGGGTCGCCGCCGAGTGCGCCGAGGACCTGGCCGAGGACGGCGTCGTGTACGCCGAGATCCGCTACGCCCCCGAGCAGCACCTGGAAGCCGGCCTGACCCTCGAAGAGGTCGTCGAGGCCGTGAACGACGGCTTCCGCGAGGGTGAGCGCCGCGCCAAGGCCAATGGGCACCGCATCCGGGTCGGCGCCCTGCTGACCGCGATGCGCCACGCGGCCCGCGCGCTGGAGATCGCGGAGCTGGCCAACCGCTACCGCGACAACGGCGTGGTCGGCTTCGACATCGCCGGCGCCGAGGCCGGGTTCCCTCCCACCCGCCACCTCGACGCCTTCGAGTACCTCAAGCGCGAGAACAACCACTTCACCATCCACGCGGGCGAGGCCTTCGGCCTGCCGTCGATCTGGCAGGCGCTGCAGTGGTGCGGCGCCGACCGCCTCGGTCACGGCGTGAAGATCATCGACGACATCGAGGTCGCCGAGGACGGCTCGGTCACGCTGGGCCGCCTGGCCAGCTACGTCCGGGACAAGCGCATCCCCCTGGAGATGTGCCCGACCTCGAACCTGCAGACGGCCGCGGCCGCCTCGTACGCCGAGCACCCGATCGGCCTGCTGCGGAAGCTGCACTTCAGGCTGACGGTGAACACCGACAACCGCCTGATGAGCGGCACCAGCATGAGCCGCGAGTTCGAGCACCTGGTGGACACCTTCGGCTACACGCTCGACGACATGCAGTGGTTCACCGTCAATGCGATGAAGTCCGCGTTCATTCCTTTCGATGAACGACTGGCGATGATCAATGAGGTCATCAAGCCCGGGTATGCGGAGCTGAAGTCGGAATGGCTGTTCCGCCAGACCGCTTCCACCAGCGGTTCCATCACGGCGTAGGCCATGGCGTGACACAGGGGAAGCGCCCGGGAAACACAATTCCCGGGCGCTTCCTCGTATTAAAGGATGTTTGCGGGCGGGGGATCGCAGTGACTAACTTGCGGAGCTGCTCAATTCCCCGTCGCAAGGAAACCCTTTCATGAAGCAGTCAGCTGCCAAGACCCTCGGTGTCGCCGCCCTCGGTGCCGCCTTCGCCGCCGTCGCCGCCGGCACCGCCTCCGCCGCCGTTCCCGCCATCGGCGTGACCGACGCGCTGGGCACCGCCACCGGCGCGCTCCAGAGCGTCACCAGCCAGCAGCAGATGGGCGCCGAGGGTGGCCAGCAGGCCAGCGACCCGGCCGCCGCGCTCGCCCCGGTGACCGGTCTCCTGGGCGGCCTGCCGACGAGCGGCCTGGGCGCCTGATCCCTGCGGGACCCGTACGCGCGCACACGTGGCGCACGCCCGTTCGAGCGGGTGGGCGCCACGTCGTGCCGTGTGCCACGATCACCACCAACTGCCCGCCGACGTACGGGGTATGAGGTTCTCGGTCATGCGCATGAAGGTACGAGCGACGATGGTCGCGCTGGTTCCCGCCCTGCTGATGGCGGCCGTGGGGTGCAGCAGTACGAACACCCCCGCGACGGGCAAGGCCCCCGACCCCAAGGGCTCCTCGGGCGCGGCCTCCGGCGCGCCCGGCGCCCCCGCACCCTCCGCCGGATCCTCCGCGCCGTCGGCCGGCGCGAGCCGGCCGGAGCGGGCCGCCCTCGCCCAGGGCGATCTGCCCGGCTACCAGGTCTCCGCCCAGGGCAAGAACCCGGGCGCCCCGGACGGCCAGCCGCAGGCCGACAAGAAGGCCTGCCAGCCGCTGGCCGACATCATGGGCGACAAGCCGGATCCGAAGGCGCGCGAGACCGTCAACCGCGGCATCGGATCGCAGAAGCAGGTCGGACTCGCCGTCTCCGCCTCCGTCAGCTCCTACTCCGAGAGCGACGCCAAGGCCCTGGTCGCCCGCCTGAAGGCCGCGATCCCCGCCTGCGGCACGGGCTTCTCCGCCACCGTCGAGAAGCAGACCGGCAGCTACCGCGAGGTCCGCGCCGCCGACTACCGCGCGGTCGGCGACGAGAGCGTCAGCTGGACGATGACCGCCGCCGCCCAGGGCGTCTCGGCCCAGGTCCACCTGGTCGTCGTACGCCAGGGCGACACCGTCGTACGGCTCATGGCCCTCAACGTGGCGGCCGCCGACCAGAAGGCCCAGGTGCCCCAGGAAGTGACGGACAAGCAGCTGGAGAAGGTCCGCAAGGCCGGCTGAGCGGCGGCCGACGGGCCGCCGCCCGGCCCGTCACCAGGCGGCCGAGGTGGACTTCTCGTTCGGCAGCAGCACCCACAGCGCGATGTAGACGAGGAACTGCGGGCCGGGCAGCAGGCACGAGACGGCGAAAATGGCGCGCATCGTGTTCGCGGAAATTCCGAAACGCCGCGCCAGTCCGGCGCAGACTCCACCGATCCAGCGGCCGTCACGGGGGCGGACCATGGCGCTCATGAGATTCTCCTTCGTCGGGATCGCTTTCCTTGCGATGCCTCAATACTCCCGCTGGACCGCCGACAGAACGTCGGTCCAGGGGCCGAGGCCGACCCTGGGAATCCTCGGGGTGTCCCCCTGATAAGCGGTGTGTGAGCGCCGCAGCCGGGCCCGCAGCGCCGGTACGACGGCCGCGTGCGCGATCAGCACGCCGAGGGTGTTCAGCAGCACCGCGTCCACGTCGACGACCCGGCCCGGGACACCGCTCTGCAGCATCTCGATGCTGAGCGAGACCAGCGCGCCCGCGGCGGTGGTCCGCACCAGCGAGGACCACTCGGCCAGCCGCGACATCCAGAGCCGTCCGCTGACCAGCGGCACCAGCACCCCGAGCGGGGCCAGCAGCGCGAGTCCCTCACCGATCCGCCGGGCGGCCTCCAGGGGCCCGAGGGCCAGGTCCGCCCTGATCCCCGCCAGCGGGGTCAGATTGCTCGCGGCGGCCCAGGGGAGGTCCAGGGGGCTCAGGGTCAACCAGCCGACGACCAGGAGGTGGGCGGCGAGCAGGACCCCGGCGGTGAGTCGGAGACGGAGATCGATCGCGGTGGCGTTGGCGGTGCTCCCGCCGGCCTCATGACGCTGCACACCTGCGAGGACGCACGCGTCGGCGGCGCCGGTTCCGTTCGGGAGGGTCGTGTGGCGGGAGCCACGGCAGGGGCCGGGCGGGCGGCCGCTCCGTCAGCGCGTCGCCAGCAGGACGATCAGCAGTGCCGCGCCGGCCACCGCGGGCGCGATGATCTCGTACGACCACCGGACCCGTACGCCGCCCTGGGCGCCGGGGCGCTCCGCACCGCGCTCGGCCAGCTCCTGGAGCTGGTCCACGACCTTGTCCGCGTTCGCCCGCATCGGCTCCGCCGGCACCCGGACCCGCTGGCCCGGCTCGCGCTGCTCCCGGTCGCGCAGGCCCTCCTGGCGCAGCCGCTGGCGGTTGGCCTTCTTGCGCTCGCGCAGGGACACGGGCACCGACCACAGCTGGTACTTCGACCCCTCGGCCAGCACCTCGGCCGAGTACCCGGCGCGTACGGCGTCCACCGCCGCCCAGGGGAGCTCGATGATCCGGAACGGATTGCGCACGCGCATCCGGTCGTCGTTGGCGAAGACGGCCGGGCGGATCGTGAAGGCCACGATGAGCGGTACGACGCACAGGGCGACCGCCAGCGAGATCCAGGGCGTGGCGCCGGTGCCGCGCAGGACGGCGTCGCCGCACAGCCACGCCGTCAGCGCGAGCAGCAGAACCCCCGAGACGACGCCCATGGAGGAGCGGTAGACCCGGTCGTGGTAGACCGGCTCGCCGGTCGGCTGCTGCTGGCTGCTCATGGGGTCGATTCTGCCCCACGCCGTCTCACCCGACGAGATCGGAGTGTGCGAGGTCACCGGTGGGGAGGCGGGGCCGCTGCGGAAAAATCCGGAAAACGTGTGCGAGTGGGGGACCGGGTGCCCGTCACCACCGTGCGACGGGAAAAGCGGAGGTCAGCGGTCCGCGACGCGGTGCCGCGCCGACGCCCCGCTCCGCCCGGATGTGACCCGCCCCGCACAGATGTGCACCGGCGGGGGGTGACAGGTCGCTACGCGCGTAGATATGCTCATCTGGTGACCATGCCCACCACCCTCACCGCATTCGCTGACGTGACGACGTCCGACAGTGCGCTGCGCCGCTTCCTGCACGGGCTGCCCGGCGTCGACACTGTCGGTCTGGAGGCCCGCGCGGCCTCGCTCGGCACCCGTTCGATCAAGACGACGGCCAAGGCGTACGCCATCGACCTGGCCATCTCGATGATCGACCTGACGACGCTGGAAGGCGCGGACACCCCGGGCAAGGTCCGGGCGCTCTCCGCCAAGGCCGTCCATCCCGATCCGACCGACCGCACCACCCCGATGACGGCCGCCGTCTGCGTCTACCCCGACATGGTGGCGACCGCCAAGGCCGCCCTGAACGGCGCCGACGTCAAGGTCGCCTCCGTGGCCACCGCCTTCCCGGCCGGCCGCGCCGCCCTCCCGGTCAAGCTCGCGGACACCCGCGACGCCGTCGCCGCCGGTGCCGACGAGATCGACATGGTCATCGACCGTGGCGCCTTCCTCGCCGGCCGCTACCTGGAGACGTACGAGCTGATCAAGGCCGTCAAGGAGGCCTGCGTCCGCGCCGACGGCACCTCCGCCCGCCTCAAGGTCATCTTCGAGACCGGCGAGCTGTCGACCTACGACAACATCCGCCGCGCCTCCTGGATCGGCATGCTCGCGGGCGCCGACTTCATCAAGACCTCGACGGGCAAGGTCGGCGTCAACGCCACGCCCGCGAACACCCTGCTCATGCTGGAAGCCGTCCGCGACTTCAGGGCGCAGACCGGGATCCAGATCGGCGTGAAGCCGGCCGGCGGCATCCGCACCACCAAGGACGCCCTCAAGTTCCTGGTCCTGGTCAACGAGACCGTGGGCGAGGACTGGCTGACCAACGAGTGGTTCCGCTTCGGCGCCTCCAGCCTGCTCAACGACCTGCTGATGCAGCGCCAGAAGCTGAGCACCGGCCGTTACTCCGGTCCCGACTACGTGACGGTGGACTGATCACCATGGCATCCCTCTTCGAGTACGCACCGGCCCCCGAGTCCCGCTCGGTCGTCGACATCGCCCCCTCCTACGGGCTCTTCATCGACGGCGAGTTCACCGACGCCGCCGACGGCAAGGTCTTCAAGACCGTCTCCCCCTCCTCGGAGGAGGTCCTCTCCGAGGTCGCCCAGGCGGGCGCCGCCGATGTGGACCGCGCCGTGAAGGCCGCCCGCAAGGCCTTCGAGAAGTGGTCCGCGCTGCCCGGCTCCGAGCGCGCCAAGTACCTCTTCCGCATCGCCCGGATCATCCAGGAGCGCAGCCGCGAGCTCGCCGTCCTGGAGACCCTGGACAACGGCAAGCCGATCAAGGAGACCCGCGACGCGGACCTCCCCCTGGTCGCCGCCCACTTCTTCTACTACGCGGGCTGGGCCGACAAGCTCGACCACGCGGGCTACGGCCCGAACCCGCGCCCGCTGGGCGTCGCCGGCCAGGTCATCCCCTGGAACTTCCCGCTGCTCATGCTCGCGTGGAAGATCGCCCCGGCCCTCGCCGCCGGCAACACCGTCGTGCTGAAGCCGGCCGAGACCACCCCGCTGTCCGCGCTGTTCTTCGCGGACATCTGCCGCCAGGCCGGGCTGCCCAAGGGCGTCGTCAACATCCTCACCGGCTACGGCGACGCGGGCGCGGCCCTCGTCGAGCACCCGGACGTCGACAAGGTGGCCTTCACCGGCTCCACCGCCGTCGGCAAGGCCATCGCCCGTTCGATCGCCGGCACCGACAAGAAGGTCACCCTGGAGCTCGGCGGCAAGGGCGCCAACATCGTCTTCGACGACGCCCCCATCGACCAGGCCGTCGAGGGCATCGTCACCGGCATCTTCTTCAACCAGGGCCAGGTCTGCTGCGCGGGCTCCCGCCTCCTGGTCCAGGAGTCGATCCACGACGAGCTGCTGGACTCCCTCAAGCGCCGGCTGTCCACGTTGCGCCTGGGCGACCCGCTCGACAAGAACACCGACATCGGCGCGATCAACTCCGCCGAGCAGCTCGCCCGGATCACCGCGCTCGCCGAGACCGGCGAGGCCGAGGGCGCCGAGCGCTGGTCCCCGGCGTGCGAGCTGCCGTCCTCCGGCTACTGGTTCGCCCCGACGCTCTTCACGAACGTCACCCAGGCGCACACCGTCGCCCGCGACGAGATCTTCGGCCCGGTGCTGTCCGTGCTGACCTTCCGCACGCCCGGCGAGGCCGTAGCCAAGGCCAACAACAGCCAGTACGGCCTGTCCGCCGGCATCTGGACGGAGAAGGGCTCGCGCATCCTCGCCGTCGCGAACCAGCTCCGCGCCGGAGTGGTGTGGGCCAACACCTTCAACAAGTTCGACCCGACCTCGCCCTTCGGCGGCTACAAGGAGTCGGGCTTCGGCCGCGAGGGCGGCCGCCACGGTCTGGAGGCCTACCTCGATGTCTGATTCCTCGGCGGCGCCTGCACGCCTGACCGTCTTCAAGACCTACAAGCTGTACGTCGGGGGCAAGTTCCCCCGCTCCGAGAGCGGCCGGGTGTACGAGGTGAGCGACTCCAAGGGCAAGTGGCTGGCCAACGCCCCGCTGTCGTCCCGCAAGGACGCGCGTGACGCCGTCGTCGCGGCCCGCAAGGCCTTCGGCGGCTGGTCCGGCGCCACCGCCTACAACCGCGGCCAGATCCTCTACCGCATCGCCGAGATGCTGGAGGGCCGCCGCGAGCAGTTCGTCCGCGAGGTCGGCGAGGCCGAGGGCCTGTCCAAGTCGAAGGCGGCCGCCGTCGTCGACGCGGCCATCGACCGCTGGGTCTGGTACGCGGGCTGGACCGACAAGATCGGCCAGATCGTGGGCGGGGCCAACCCGGTCGCGGGCCCGTTCTTCAACCTCTCCACCCCCGAGCCGACCGGTGTCGTCACCGTCGTGGCCCCGCAGGACTCCTCGTTCCTGGGCCTGGTGTCGGTGATCGCCCCGGTCATCGCGACGGGCAACACCGCCGTCGTCATCGCCTCCGAGAAGTCGCCGCTGCCGGCGCTCTCCCTCGGCGAGGTGCTGGCCACCTCCGACCTGCCGGGCGGCGTCGTCAACATCCTGTCGGGCAAGGCCTCCGAGATGGGCCCGCACCTGGCCTCGCACCAGGACGTCAACGCCATCGACCTGGCCGGCGCCGACACGGCGCTCGCCAAGGAGCTGGAGATCGCGGCCGCCGACAACCTCAAGCGCGTCCTGCGTCCACAGCCTGTGGACGACTGGAGCGCGGACCCGGGCACGTCCCGCATGACGGCGTTCCTGGAGACCAAGACGGTCTGGCACCCCACCGGGTCGCTGGGCGCGGGCGGCTCGTCCTACTAGGACCCCCGCCGCAAGGAACGGCCCCGGCAGCGTCCCCCGCGCTGCCGGGGCCCTTCTCTTTCGCCGGCTCGGTTCGCCTCCGGCGGCGCCGATGCCGCCTTCGCCGACGCGCCGCCTTCGGCTCACTCGCCGGGCGGGGCCTCAGCGGGCGGTCAGGGGGCCCAGCAGTGAGGAGGCCGCCGCCGTCGGGAGCTCGCCCACCGACGGGCCCTGCGTGAGGATCCCCGTCACCGCCGTCGTGCCCACCGCCGGGAAGTCCGCGACCTTCGTCGCGACGCCGTTGTCCAGCGGGTCCACCCCGGTGTGCGCGAGCGGGTTCACCTTGAGGTTCGCGATCGGGTCCGTGACCCCCGCCAGGGCCGCCGGGACGTCCAGCTCCCCGGCCTGCGCACCCCCCGCGGCCATCGCCAGGGCCGCGCCGGCCATCGAGAGGGTCAGGCCCGCGCTGCGGAGCCGGTTCGGTGTCGAAGGGCTTGCGTGACGTGCCATGAGGATCCCGCCTGAGGTCGTGTTCGCGTGCGCACGCAGCGTAGTGGAGGTGTGTTCCTGGACACCAACCGGCCACCGGGAGGATCCCCTACCCGGGGGAATGGTTCAGACTGGTGTCCCGTGAGCTCCTCCTCTCCTTCGCCGACCCGTGTCGTCCTGCTGACCGGTCCGTCGGGCTCCGGAAAATCCTCGCTGGCCGCCCGCTCAGGGCTGCCCGTCCTGCGCCTCGACGACTTCTACAAGGAGTGCGAGGACCCGACCCTCCCGCTGGTGGAGGGCAGCTCCGACATCGACTGGGACTCCCCGCTGTCGTGGGACGCCGACGCCGCGGTCGCCGCCATCGCGCAGCTCTGCGCCGCGGGGCGGACCGACGTGCCGGTCTACAACATCTCCACCAGCTCCCGCACCGGCTGGGACACTCTCGACATCGCCCGCACCCCGCTGTTCATCGCGGAGGGCATCTTCGCCGCGGACATAGCCGCCCGCTGCCAGGAACTGGGGCTGCTCGCCGACGCGATCTGCCTGCGGGGGCGGCCGTCCACGACCTTCCGCCGCCGGCTGGCACGCGACCTGCGCGAAGGCCGCAAGTCCGTCCTGTTCCTGATCCGCCGCGGCTGGCGCCTGATGCGCGCCGAGCGCGGGATCGTCGCCCGGCACGTCGCGCTGGGCGCCCACGCCTGCGGCCGCGACGAGGCCCTCGGCCGTCTCGCGGCGGCCGCCGCCGGCCGTCACCGCTCGGCGAGCACCGCCGCCGCGTGACGTCGTCCCCCCGTACCTGAAAAAGGTGCGCGGGGTCGGTCGGACCCCCGGCCGACCGACCCCGCGCGTCTACCCCTGTTGGCCGCCGTCTCACCCCCGCAAGACGGTCCCCCGTGGCCGGGGTGGTCCATCCGCCGCCGTCAGGCGACGAGCTCCTCGAACGACTCCGCCTCGTCACGGCCGAAGCTCAGCGCCTCGTCCTCCCGCAGGCGGCGCAGCGAGCGCCAGATGCTCGACTTCACGGTGCCGACGCTGATCCCGAGGATCTCCGCGATCTCCGGGTCCGTGCGGCCCTCGTAGTAGCGCAGCACCAGCATCGTGCGCTGCGGCTCCGGGATCCGGGTCAGCGCCTGCCACAGCACCGCGCGCAGCTCCGTACCGCGCATCGCGTCCGTGTCGGAGGCCGTCTCCGGCAGCTCCTCGGTCGGGTACTCGTTCAGCTTCCGCCGGCGCCAGGCGCTGATGTGCAGGTTCGTCATCGTGCGGCGCAGGTAGCCGCCGACGGCCGCCTTGTCGCTGATCCGGTCCCAGGCGCGGTACGTGGAGAACAGCGCGCTCTGCAGCAGGTCCTCGGCCTCGTAGCGGTCGCCCGTGAGGTGGAAGGCCGTCGCGTACAGCGCGGCCCGTCGCTCCTGGACGTACGCCGTGAACTCGGCCTCGGACGTGGAGGACGGGGTCGGCTGGGCGGGAACCGCCTGGTACTGGTGTGCGTCAATGGCTACGACGTGGGCCGGCCGGGGCCGGGAGACCGCCACCGAACGGACACCCGCCCGGCGGTTCACATCGTGCAGCCGCGTGACAACCGCGCCGGTGCTGGTGCTGTGCAGCGTGTTCATCTCGCGCCCCCCGTCGTGGAGTGTGTCTGCTTCGGTTCGCTGTGCGTTGCCTAGAAGACTGCCGCGCCGACATAACCGGGGTGTCCGTCGACTGTCACAGCACTGTCACAGCGGCCCCGCGCGGCCCACGCTCCGACGTGGTGGCGATCCCCTCCCCCCGACGGTCGAACTCCCGACGGCCGATGGGTCAGAATGAGCCCGTGCCTTTCCTGTTGCTGATCGAGGACGACGACGCCATCCGCACGGCCCTCGAACTCTCCCTGTCCCGCCAGGGCCACCGTGTGGCCACCGCGGCGACGGGCGAGGACGGCCTGAAACTGCTGCGCGAGCAGCGGCCGGATCTGATCGTGCTGGACGTGATGCTGCCCGGGATCGACGGCTTCGAGGTGTGCCGGCGGATCCGGCGCACCGACCAGCTGCCGATCATCCTGCTCACCGCGCGCAGCGACGACATCGATGTCGTCGTCGGCCTGGAGTCCGGGGCCGACGACTACGTCGTCAAGCCCGTGCAGGGCCGGGTCCTCGACGCGCGCATCCGCGCCGTGCTGCGCCGCGGCGAGCGCGAGTCCAGCGACTCCGCGAGCTTCGGCTCCCTGGTCATCGACCGGGCCGCCATGACGGTGACGAAGAACGGCGAGGACCTCCAGCTCACCCCGACCGAGCTGCGGCTGCTGCTCGAACTGAGCCGCCGGCCCGGGCAGGCCCTGTCACGCCAGCAACTGCTGCGCCTGGTCTGGGAGCACGACTACCTCGGCGACTCGCGGCTCGTCGACGCCTGCGTCCAGCGCCTGCGCGCCAAGGTCGAGGACGTCCCCTCCTCGCCCACCCTGATCCGCACGGTCCGGGGCGTCGGATACCGCCTGGACTCCCCGCAGTGATCCGCTCGTTGCTCGCGGGCCGGCGCTGGACCAGCCTGCGGCTGCGGCTCCTCGTCGTCTTCGCGCTGGTCGCGCTGACCGCCGCCGTCTCCGCCTCCGCGATCGCCTACTGGCTCAACCGCGAGGCGGTGCTCACCCGTGTCCAGGAAGCCGCCCTCGGCGACTTCCGGCAGGAGATGCAGAACCGCGCCGCCGCACTGCCCGCCGACCCGACGCCCGAGGAGCTGCAGCGCACCGCCGAGCTGATGGCGGGCAGCAGCCCCGGCTACAGCGTGCTGCTCGTCGACACCGGCAAGGACAACCGCCTGATGTACGGCGCGGCCGGGCCGGACAACTTCCGGCTGACCGACGTGCCGAAGTCCCTGCAGCACGCGGTGAACGACCGTCAGAAGACCACCGCCGCCAACGACGCCGAGTACCACATGTACTGGCAGCGCACGAAGCCGCGCGGCAACCCCTACCTCGTCGGCGGGACCCGGATCGTGGGCGGCGGGCCGACCGGCTACATGTACAAGTCCCTCGCCCAGGAGCGGGACGACCTGAACGCGCTGGCCTGGTCGCTGACCATCGCCACCGGCCTCGCCCTGCTCGGTTCGGCGCTGCTGGCGCAGGCCGCCGCCCGTACGGTCCTCAAGCCCGTCCAGCGGCTGGGCGACGCCGCCCGCCGGCTCGGCGAGGGCGAACTCGACCACCGGCTGGAGGTGTCCGGCACCGACGAGCTCGCCGACCTGTCGCACACCTTCAACAAGACGGCCGAGGCGCTGGAGAAGAAGGTCGCGGACATGAGCGCCCGGGAGGAGTCCAGCCGCCGCTTCGTCGCCGACATGTCGCACGAACTGCGCACGCCGCTCACCGCCCTGACAGCCGTCGCCGAGGTGCTGGAGGAGGAGGTCGACGACCTCGACCCGATGATCGCGCCGGCCGTCGGCCTGGTCGTCAGCGAGACCCGGCGACTGAACGACCTGGTGGAGAACCTGATGGAGGTCACCCGCTTCGACGCGGGCACGGCCAAGCTGGTGCTGGACGACGTCAACGTGGCCGACCAGGTCACCGCCTGCATCGACGCGCGCGCCTGGCTCGACGCCGTCGAACTCGACGCCGAGCGCGACATCATGGCGCGCCTGGACCCGCGCCGGCTCGACGTCATCCTCGCCAACCTGATCGGCAACGCCCTCAAGCACGGCGGCTCGCCGGTGCGGGTGTCGGTGTCCGTCGAGGGCGAGTGGCTGGTCATCGCGGTCCAGGACAACGGCCCGGGCATCCCCGAGGAGGTCCTGCCGCACGTCTTCGACCGCTTCTACAAGGCCAGCGCGTCCCGCCCGAAGTCGGACGGCAGCGGGCTCGGCCTGTCGATCGCCGTGGAGAACGCGCACATCCACGGCGGCGACATCACCGCGGCGAACGTGGAGGGCGGCGGTGCGCTGTTCACCCTGCGGCTGCCGGTGGACGTGGGGAGGGTGATCGCGGGTGAGCAGGATGCGTAGGTCCCGGCGGACGGCTCCGGCCGTGCTGGTCCCCCTCGTCGGCGTCGCGCTGCTCGCGGCCTCCGGCTGCGGGATCCGGGCGACGACCGTGCCGGTGGACGTGGGCGCGGCGCCCTCCCGGGTCTCGTGCGACACCCCGGCGGTGCCGGGCGGCCAGACGGCCGCGGGCTTCCGGGCCACGGTGGAGCTGGTCTGCGGCTCGCAGCTGGTCGGGGTCGAGCGGGTGGTCCCGATGCCCGAGAAGGGCGCCGTACGGGACCCCGCCGTGCAGGCCGCGCAGGCGCTGCTGGAGGCGCTGGAGCGGCCGGTGTCGGCGGAGGAACGGGACGCGGGCTTCTCGACCGGGGTCCCGGCCGGACTGACGGCGGGCGTGCCGCGGCCCGGCGACCCGGCGGGCACGGTGCGGCTCAGCCGCAAGCCCGAGGACCTGCCGCCGGTCGCGCTGTCGCAGATCGTGTGCACGATGGCCGGCAGCGACGCGGTGTCGGCCGGGCCGGGGCCGGTGGTCCTGGGCGGGCCGGACGCCGATCCGCCGCGGGCCTGGGAGTGCACCGACGCGGTCCGCTCACGGCCGGAGTCGGTGCCGACGCTGGGCGAGATCGTCCGCCCCTCCGCCTCGCCGAGCTGACCCGGCGCGGCTGAACATTCAGCCTCGCCGGCGATTGAGGCGCGGGTCCGGGCAGAGCCCGGGACATGTCGACGGCCCCCGAGCCAGGGGCTCGGGGGCCGTCGGGGCCGGACTCGCCGGACGGGGCGGGTCAGGCCGGTCCGTGCCGAAGGGTTACAGGCCCATCGCCGCCGCGAGGTCCTTCTTGATCGCGTCCAGGACCTCCTGGCCGGTCACCCGGGCCGCCGCCAGGTCGGAGGCGCCGGCCACCGGGACGACGACCTCCAGGTAGCACTTCAGCTTGGGCTCCGTGCCCGACGGGCGGCAGATCACCCGGGCCTTGTACGCACCGTCGAGGTAGTAGCGCAGGCCGTCCGTGGGCGGCAGCGACTCCGTGCCCTCGGCCAGGTCCTCCGCGGAGACCACCCGCAGGCCCGCCAGCGACGCCGGGGGCTCCGCGCGCAGCGCGGCCATCGCCGAGGCGATCACCGACAGGTCGGAGACGCGGACCGACAGCTGGTCGGTGGCGTGCAGGCCGTGGGCGACCGCCAGGTCGTCCAGCAGGTCGCTCAGTGTGCGGCCCTGCTCCTTCAGCTCCGAGGCCAGCTCGGCCACCAGCAGGGCGGCGGTGACGCCGTCCTTGTCGCGGACGCCCTCGGGGTCCACGCAGTAGCCGAGCGCCTCCTCGTAGCCGTAGCGCAGGCCCTCGACGCGGGCGATCCACTTGAAGCCCGTCAGGGTCTCCTCGTAGCCGACGCCCGCGGCCTCCGCGATCCGGCCCAGCAGGCTGGAGGACACGATCGACTCGGCGAAGACACCGGTCGCGCCCTTGCGGACGAGGTGCGCCGCCAGCAGCGCGCCGACCTCGTCGCCGCGCAGCATCCGCCAGCCGTCGGCGGTGGGGACGGCCACCGCGCAGCGGTCGGCGTCCGGGTCGTTCGCGATGACGATGTCCGGGCCGGCCTCGGCGGCCTTCGCGAAGGCCAGGTCCATCGCGCCCGGCTCCTCCGGGTTCGGGAACGCCACGGTCGGGAAGGCCGGGTCGGGCTCGGCCTGCTCGGCGACCAGGACCGGCTCGGGGAAGCCGTGCCGGGCGAAGGCCGCCAGCACGACGTCCTTGCCGACGCCGTGCATCGCCGTGTAGACGGTCCGCACGCCGCGCGGCCCGCCGGGGGTCAGGACGGCGTCCGTGCGGGCCAGGTAGGCCTCCAGCACCTCGTCGCCGAGGTCCTCCCAGCCGGATTCCGGGCGGGGGACCGAGGCGAGCGCGCCGACGCGGGCGATCTCCGCGGCGATCTCGGTGTCGGCCGGGGAGACGATCTGCGAGCCGTCGCCGAGGTAGACCTTGTAGCCGTTGTCCCGGGGCGGGTTGTGGCTCGCGGTCACCTCGACGCCGGCCACGGCGCCCAGGTGCCTTATGGCGTACGCGAGGACGGGCGTGGGCAGCGGGCGGGGCAGGACGGCCGCGCGCAGCCCGGCGCCGGTCATGACGGCCGCGGTGTCGCGGGCGAAGTCCGCCGACTTGTAGCGGGCGTCGTAGCCGACGACGACCAGGCCGCCGGCGTGGCCCTGGGCCTTCAGGTAGGCCGCGAGGCCCGCCGCGGCCCGGATGACCACGCTGCGGTTCATCCGCATCGGGCCCGCGCCGATCTCACCGCGCAGTCCGGCGGTGCCGAACTGCAGGGTGCCGGAGAACCGGTCGGCGAGCTCCGCCGTGTCGCCCGCGTCGAGGAGCGCGGCGAGCTCGGCCGCGGTCTCCGGGTCGGGGTCCTCCGCCAGCCAGGCCTGCGCCCGGGTGATCAGGTCGTCCTGTTCCTGCACTACTTCCGCCTTACCTCTCGTACGGTCCCGGGGCCTCAGATGCGGGCGAGGACCTGGGTCAGCAGCTTGCCCATGCGTGCGGCCGAGTCACGGCCGGCCTGGAGGACCTCTTCGTGGTTCAGCGGCTCGCCGGAGATGCCGGCCGCCAGGTTGGTGACCAGGGAGATGCCGAGCACCTCGGCGCCGGCCTCGCGGGCGGCGATGGCCTCCAGCACGGTGGACATGCCGACCAGGTCGGCGCCCATGACGCGGATCATGTTGATCTCGGCCGGGGTCTCGTAGTGCGGGCCGGGGAACTGGACGTAGACGCCCTCCTCCAGGGAGGGGTCGATGTCCTTGCACATCGCGCGCAGCTTCGGCGAGTACAGGTTCGTCAGGTCCACGAAGTTCGCGCCGATGATCGGCGAGGTGGCCGTCATGTTGATGTGGTCGCTGATCAGGACCGGCTGGCCGGGCTGCATGCCCTGGCGCAGACCGCCGCAGCCGTTGGTCAGCACGACGGTCTTGCAGCCGGCGGCGACGGCGGTGCGGACACCGTGGGCGACGGCGGCGACGCCGCGGCCCTCGTAGTAGTGGGTGCGGCCGAGGAAGACCAGCGCGCGCTTGTCGCCGATCTTGTACGAGCGGACCTTGCCGCCGTGTCCTTCGACGGCGGCCGGCGGGAAGCCGGGCAGCTCGGTGACGAGGAACTCGGCCTCGGGGGCGCCCAGGGCCTCGGCGGCGGGGGCCCAGCCGGAGCCCATGACGAGGGCGACATCGTGGGTCTCGGCGCCGGTGAGCTCCCGCAGGCGGGCTGCGGCGGCGTCGGCGGCGGCGGTGGGATCGGTAACAGATGCGTTCACGCAGACGAGCGTAGCCGCTCATTGCCTACGCGCGTAGATGGCACAGCTCACGGTGTTCGGATCGTTGCCTTGTCGGTTCTGCCCAAATGTCCGGCGGGACCGGCCGTGACCTGCGGCGATGTGGTCGTCCCCGAAGGCCGGACCGCCCCGCGGGAGGTCAGCAGGGGCGCTTGCGGAGCTCCATCACGTAGTCGTGCGGCGCCCCGGCGGACTCGGCGGCGTCCGCGATCTCGCCCAGGTAGCGCGCCGAGGGCAGGCCGCCCTCGTAACCGTTCAGCACGTAGCACCAGGCGGCTTCCTCGCCGTCCAGCGTGTGCACCCGGATCCGCATGCGCCGGTAGATGTCGAGGCCCACGCCCTCCCAGCGGTCCATCGAGTCCTCGTCCAGCGGGGCGATGTCGTAGAGGGCGACGAAGACCTGGTGCCGGGGCGCCTCGACGATCGTGGCGAGGGAGCCCTCCCAGCCCATCTGCTCGCCGCCGAAGGTCAGCCGCCAGTCGTTGATCCAGCCCGTGCCGCGCAGCGGCGAATGCGGGGCGCGGCGCGTCATCAGCCGCGGGTCGAGGTTGCCGGCGTACGCGGCGTAGAGCGACATGAGGTCGAGGGTACGGGAGGGGCGGCCGTGGAGGTGTGCCAGGCGGGGGTGCACCCGGACGGAGCCCCGGCGCGGGGACCGGGCGCGAAGCACCTTGAAGCGTGCGGGACAATGGAGCACGGAATGCATCCCCCGGGGAGACCCCCCGGACGCCGGCCGGGGCGGCAGCCGGCCGGGTAGACGTGAGGCGGACTTTTCGTGACCCGGATCGTGATCATCGGCGGCGGACCCGGCGGGTATGAGGCGGCGCTGGTAGGCGCCCAGCTCGGCGCGGAGGTGACCGTCGTGGACTGCGACGGCCTCGGCGGGGCCTCGGTCCTCACCGACTGCGTGCCCTCCAAGACCCTGATCGCGACCGCCGAGGTGATGACCACCTTCGACTCCTCCTACGAGGAGCTGGGGATCATCGTCGCCGACGACACCCCGCACGTCGAGCAGGCGGCGCGCGTGGTCGGCGTGGACCTCGGCAAGGTGAACCGGCGCGTGAAGCGCCTCGCGCTCGCCCAGTCGCACGACATCACCGCCTCCGTCACGCGAGCCGGCGCCAAGGTCATGCGCGGCCGCGGCAAGCTGGGCGGCCCGCAGGGCATCGACGGCACCCGGGACGTCATCGTCACCGCGGCCGACGGCACCGAGACGATCCTGACGGCGGACGCCGTCCTCATCGCCACCGGCGGCACCCCGCGCGAGATCCCCGACGCCCAGCCCGACGGCGAGCGCATCCTGAACTGGACGCAGGTCTACGACCTGGAGGAGCTCCCCGAGGAGCTCATCGTGGTCGGCTCCGGTGTCACCGGCGCCGAGTTCGCCGGCGCCTACCAGGCCCTCGGTTCCCGGGTGACCCTCGTGTCCTCCCGCGACCGGGTGCTGCCGGGCGAGGACCCCGACGCCGCCGCCGTCCTGGAGGACGTCTTCCGCCGCCGCGGCATGAACGTCGTGGGCCGCTCGCGCGCCGAGTCCGCCAAGCGGGTGGGCGACCGGGTCGAGGTCACCCTCTCGGACGGCCGGGTCCTCACGGGCAGCCACTGCCTGATGGCCGTCGGCGCGATCCCGAACACCGCGAACATGAACCTGGAGGAGTCCGGGGTCCGACTCAAGGACTCCGGGCACATCTGGACCGACAAGGTCTCGCGCACCTCCGCCCCGGGCGTGTACGCCGCGGGCGACGTCACGGGCGTCTTCGCGCTCGCCTCCGTCGCGGCCATGCAGGGCCGTATCGCGATGTACCACTTCCTGGGCGACGCGGTGGCCCCGCTCAACCTCAAGACGGTGTCCTCCAACGTCTTCACCGACCCCGAGATCGCCACCGTCGGCTACACGCAGGCGGACGTGGACGCGGGCAGGATCGACGCCCGTGTGGTGAAGCTCCCGCTGCTGCGCAACCCGCGGGCCAAGATGCAGGGCATCCGGGACGGCTTCGTGAAGCTGTTCTGCCGCCCGGGCACCGGCATCGTCGTCGGCGGCGTGGTCGTCTCCCCGCGGGCGAGCGAGCTGATCCATCCCATCTCGATCGCGGTCGACAACAACCTGACGGTCGAGCAGATCGCAAAAGCGTTCACCGTGTACCCCTCGCTGTCGGGTTCGATCGCGGAAGTCGCCCGCCAGCTCCACACCCGCAAGGCCGGCGAAGAGGCGTAGGCTCGGCCAACCGCCTTACTCTGCAAGGGGTTTGGGGCGGGGCGCCACTCGGTGGTGAGAAGTTCACGCAACCCTCGGGCTGCGTATACCACTAGTCGCCCCGCCGTATGGACAACTTCGGAATTCCGGCGCAAAGAGCTGAAAGCAGATGGTCGTTGGGGTTACTGTCAGTTTCGTGTTCGCTGCAGAACGTCGCCAATTGATCCTCGAAATGGTGCGGGCCAACGGAGCGGTGTCGCTCCGGGAGCTCGCCCGCGTCGTCCAGACCTCCGAAGTGACCGTACGGCGGGACGTGCGGGCGCTGGAGGCAGAAGGACTCCTGGACCGCCGACACGGCGGTGCGGTCTTGCCGGGCGGTTTCACGCGGGAGTCCGGCTTTCCGCAAAAGTCCCATCTCGCGACGGCGGAGAAGACCGCCATTGCCGATGTCGCGGCCGGCCTCGTCGAAGAGGGCGAGGCCGTCGTCGTCGGCGCGGGCACCACGACGCAGGAGCTGGCCCGTCGGCTCGCCCGCGTGCCCGGGCTGACCGTCGTCACCAACTCGCTGCTCGTCGCCCAGGCCCTGGCCCATGCCAACCGGGTCGAGGTCGTGATGACCGGCGGCACCCTGCGGGGCTCCAACTACGCCCTCGTGGGGAGCGGTGCCGAACAGTCCCTCCAGGGGCTGCGCGTCTCGCGCGCCTTCCTCTCCGGCAGCGGCCTGACCGCGGAGCGCGGGCTGTCCACGTCCAACATGCTGTCGGCGAGCGTCGACCGGGCGCTGGTGCAGGCCGCGGCCGAGGTGGTGGTCCTGGCGGACCACACGAAGCTCGGCACGGACACCATGTTCCAGACCGTGCCGACGGACGTGATGACCCGCCTCGTCACGGACGAGCCCCCGCCGCACGACGACCGGGCGGCCACGGAGCTCCAGGCGCTGGCCGACCAGGGAGTGCAGATCACCGTGGCGGGCGGGAACGCGGCAGGAGGGGTGGACGGGATGCAGGGTCGGCGCCCGCGCCGCGAATCCCCCCTGCCGGTCCAGCGCCGCGGCGGCCCTACGGCCCAGCTGCGGGCCGCGGGCATGATGCCGGAACCCCAGCAGGGCGAACGCGCCCGCGTGGCGGACATGCGCCGCCGCTGAGCCGGGAGCCGGAGCCGGAGCCGGAAGGAGTCTGCCGCGCCGCCCGTCATCGGGCGGCGCGGCAGACTCCTTGCGGACGGGGCCGGATCAGCCCACGAAGTAGCCGTTCAGGTCGGCGATGAGGTCGAGCGAGCCGGCCGCTCCGTAGAAGCTCACCTGACCGTCGACCACCGGGACGATGACCAGGTTGGAAACGGTCTGCCCGCGAAGGTAGTTGAGGTTCGACGCACCCGGTCGGGCCACTCCGTGCGGCCAGACCACGAGGTGGCTGTCCTCGGTGGGTGCGGTGACCGTGACGTTCAGGACCACGGCCGTCACACCGGTCGCCGGTACGCCGGCCACGCCCGCCACCTTGAGGTGGAGCGTGCCGCCGCTCCCCAGGGAGCCCGGGTGGCCGCCGAGGCCGGTCCGGGTGTCGAGGAGCCGGGTCGGTGCGGCCGCCGAGAAGGTGGATCCGGTCGCCGCGTAGTAGCCGGTGACGTCGGCGACGAGGTCGACCGATCCGGAGTTGTTGCGCAGGTCCACCTTGCCGTTGACCACCGGGACGGTGACCAGGTTGGGGACGATCTGCCCCGCGGTGAAGTTGAGGTTCGACACGCCCGGGGCCGCCTGGCCGTTGGGGTAGACGCTGACGTGCCCCGCCTCGGTCGGCATGACCGCAGTGACGTTCATGACCACGGCGGTGACCCCGCTGGCCGGGATCCCCTTCACGCCGGCGACCTGGAGGGTGACGACGCCGCCCGGCCCGACGCGCTGCTGCTTCGCGCCGGTGCCGTCCCGGGTGTCCAGGAACCGGGAGGGTGTGATCGGGTTCAGCGCGGACCCGGGGCCCTTGTCGGTGTAGTAGCCCGTCACGTCGGCGATGAGATCGACGGACCCGGCGTTGTTGCGCAGGTCCACCTTGCCGTTGACCACCGCGACGGTGACCAGGTTGGGCACGATCTGCCCGGCCGTGAAGTTGAGGTTCGACACCGACGGCCGCGCCTGGCCGTTCGGGTAGACCATCACGTGCCCCGCCTCGGTGGGCTGGACCGCGGTGACGTTCATGACCACGGCGGTGACCCCGGAGGCCGGGATCCCCTTCACGCCGCCGACCTGGAGGGTGACGACGCCGCCCGGCCCGACCCGCCCCTTCGGGGCGCCGGTGCCGTCCCGGGTGTCCAGGAAGCGGGAGGGGGCGATCGGCACGAAGCGGCCCTTGCCCGTGGTGTCCTCGGCGGTCACGGTGTACGCCTTGGGGAGGTAGCCCTGGGAGGGCACCCCGTCGGTGTGGCCCACCCCGTCGAGCACCACGTCGTACGCGCCGGGCTCCAGGCCGGCGGTGTCCACCCGCACCGTCAGCGCGGTGCGGTCGTCGCTGACGGAGACCGGGGTCAGGACCGGCTGCCTGTCGCTGCCGCTGCGGGCCAGCTTCACCTTCGTCTCCATGCGGAGCGAGGTGCCGCGCAGGACGGCCTGGGTCTGCGTCCCGGCCGGGCTGGTGGCCGGGCCGATCGAGGTGAACGTCTCGATGCCGGGGGCCCAGCACGTGCCGCAGACGGCGCGCACGCTGTAGACGGCCGGGGTGGCGACCCGCGCGGGGCTCAGGATGAGGACGGCCTCGGCGGCCTGCCCCTCACGGTCCACGCCGCACTCCGCGCTGAACTCGTTCCACCTCTGGCCGCACCGGTACGTGGGCGTCGCACTGTTCCACTCCGGCGCACTGTGCAGGCTCACCGCCGGGACCTCGCGGTTGGTGGTGTCGGTGATGCCCGTGACGTAGAAGGACTCGTCGGGCTTCATGTCGACCACGGCGCACAGTGCCGTGTTCGTCTGCGAGAACACGCCGTTGCGCAAGGGGAACCCGCCCACCGGGACGCGGTTGGCGGTGCACTCGGGGGCCCAGCCGGCGGCCGTGCCCACGCGCCACACGTCCAGGTCGCTGCGGACGGGCCGGTCCTCGTAGGCGAAGGGGGACAGGACCGCCGCGTAGGAGGTCGAGCCCGTCACCCGGCAGGCGACGCTGCGCAGCTGCGCGCACAGGACCCTGCCCTCGGCGTCGACGACGGTCAGCCACGTGGACGTGTCGGTGCTGGAGTAGCGCCCGGGCATGCGGTCGTTCAGCCAGAACCGGTCCGTCGCGGCGCCGCTGATCCGCAGGCACCGTGCGTCCAGGGTGGAGCGCAGTTCGACCGGGGTCGACGGGCCGCCGACCGTGCCCGCGGGCACGGGGGTGCACGCGGCCGTCGGCGAGAGGTCGCGACGGACCATCTTGAGGGTCGCGGCCTGATGGGGGAGGACCATCGCGACGTAGGGGACGCCGGGGGTGAGCCGGCAGCTGAGGGGTACGCCGCCGCTGCAGGCGGCGGCGCCGGTCGCGTCGACGACCTGGACCGTGCCGAGCCGGTCGTTGCTCCCGTCGACGAAGTCGATCATCTCGGCGGTGGAGTGCTGGTCGGCGGGGAGGCTCAGGCACGCCTGCGGGGCCGCGGTGACCTGGGCTCCCCAGGTCCCGTCGAAGCCGGTCCGCGGCCACGCGGCGCACCCGGTGTGCTCACCGGTGCGGTGGACGACGAGCCGGTAGGTCGAGGCCGGGGTGCCGTCGAGGACGACCCGGAACGGCGCGGTGCCGGTCAGCCTGCAGAGCGCGTACCGGTCGCCGTAGGGGCCGTTCATACGGCACTGCTCGGCGCCGGTCGCGTCCCTGACCACGGCCAGGAGGCCGTCCCTGGGGTTCTGGTTGAGCAGGTGGATGCCCTGGCCGGTCGCGGTCGGCAGGGTCAGGCAGAGCTGCTGGCCCTCTCCCGCGAACGTGCCGGAGGCCGGCCCGGCGGCCATGCCGTTGTCGTGGGTGGGGGTGCACCCGCGGGTCTCCCTGGAGGAGTGGAACTCCATGCCGAACGGGGTGGCGTCCAGGATCTGGTTGGTCTTGGTCCACGTGTAGTCGCCGGCGGCCAGTTCGCACGAGCCGAACGCACAGTCGTTGTTCACCCACTGCCCGGCGGACGACAGGAGCTGTCCCATCGGCGGGTAGTGGGACGCGGACGTGACGGGGCCGAAGGTGTAGCGGGTGGACTGCGGGGCCCGCAGGATGCGGCAGGGCACGGTGGAGTCCAGGCCGGGTGACGTACCGAAGGCCAGCGGCTCCACGACCGTGCAGCCCTCGGGGCGGGAGAGCCGCGCGAAGGAGAGGTCGTAGGAGGGGCCCGAGAGGTTGGTGACGGCGGCCCGGAAGGGCGCCGGTCCGGTGAGCGTGCAGTCGACGTGGCTGGTGCCGGTCTGCGGTGCGCACGGCACCGCGGTGCCGACGCCGTCGTAGACCGCCGTGGAGAAGATGCCGTTCGTGTGCATGCGGAGCACGTCGCCGGACGCCAGGTCCAGCGTGAAGCACTCGCCGACGGCGAGGGGCGCGACCGTCGCCCGGAAGCGGGTGGGTGCGCCGAGCGTGCGGTCACCCGCGCCCACGGTCCGGCAGGCGGAGGTGGAGAGCAGCGGGACGTACGACAGCGATACCTCGCCCCGCCGTTCGCCGTCGTTCCTGACGACCAGGGTGTAGGTGCCGGCCTTGGTGGTGGGGCACTCCCCGACGGCGCCGGACCGGCAGTTCACCGTGGTGCCGTCCGGGGCGACCAGCCGGACCGTCGTCCCGTTCTCGGCCGCGACGAACCGCAGCAGGACGAGATCGGCCCGCAGCGCCGGCGAGAGCGCCAGCGACGCGGTCGCGCCCTTGTCGAGGGAACAGGTCACCACGGTGTGCGGTGCGACGGTCGCGGGGCAGGCCCCGGGCACGTCGGCGGCCTCCAGCGCGCGGGCACCGGCCGCCCGGGCGGCGGCCTCGGGGTCCGGCGCGGCCGGCGCCTGCGGCCCGGCCTTCGCGGCCGGCGCCGGGCCCGGTTCGGCGGCGGGCGCGGCCGCGGCTGCCGGTGCGGGCGGCGCGGTCTGTCCGGGCGGGGCCGCGAGCGCGGTCGCGGACTGGCCCGTCAGGGAGGCGACGAGCGCGAGCAGCAGGGCCCCCGCGGCCAGGCCACGGCCTCCGGTACGTCTCCCGCGTCTTCTTCCGCGCGTCGGCATCACGCTCATGGACCCCCCAGTCGAGCCGGCCCGGTCCGTGGTCTTCACAGTGCTTCGGGCAGCGGGAGCTTAGCCTGACGGGCTCCGCGCCCGGCGACCGGTGGGGGGTGACGTCGCAGGTGGGGGCGTTGGTGCCGATTCGTACCGGCCGGGACGGCCGGCTCCGGCGGCCGCCCCGGAACGCCGCGAGGCCCCGCCCGGTCGGACCGGGCGGGGCCTCGTCGTGTGCGGGAGGGGCGTCAGTCCTTGATCTCGCAGATGGTGGCGCCCGAGGTGATCGAGGCGCCGACCTCGGCGGTGAGGCCGACCACCGTGCCGGAGCGGTGCGCGTTGAGCGGCTGCTCCATCTTCATGGCCTCCAGGACGACGACCAGGTCGCCCTCGTTGACCTGCTGGCCCTCCTCGACCGCGACCTTGACGATCGTGCCCTGCATCGGGGAGGCGAGCGTGTCGCCGGAGGCGGCCGGGCCGGACTTCTTGGCCGCGCGGCGCTTCGGCTTCGCGCCGCCCGCGGCGGCCGTGCGGGCCAGGGTCATGCCGAGGGAGGACGGCAGCGAGACCTCCAGGCGCTTGCCGCCGACCTCGACGACGACCGTCTCACGGCCCGGCTCGTCCTCGGTGTCCTCGGCGGCCGGGGCCGTGAAGGCCGGGATCTCGTTGACGAACTCGGTCTCGATCCAGCGGGTGTAGACCGTGAACGGGCTGCCGTCGGTGGGGGCGAACGCCGGGTCGGCGACGACCGCACGGTGGAAGGGGATGGCCGTGGCCATGCCCTCGACCTCGAACTCGGCGAGCGCGCGGGCGGCGCGCTGCAGCGCCTGCTCACGGGTGGCGCCGGTGACGATCAGCTTGGCCAGGAGGGAGTCCCAGGCGGGGCCGATGACCGAACCGGACTCGACGCCCGCGTCCAGCCGGACGCCGGGGCCGGTCGGCGCGACGAACTTGGTCACGGTGCCGGGCGCGGGCAGGAAGCCGCGGCCCGGGTCCTCGCCGTTGATGCGGAACTCGATGGAGTGGCCGCGCAGGACCGGGTCGCCGTAGCCGAGCTCCTCGCCGTCGGCGATGCGGAACATCTCGCGGACCAGGTCGATGCCGGCGACCTCTTCGGTGACCGGGTGCTCGACCTGGAGGCGGGTGTTGACCTCCAGGAAGGAGATCATGCCGTCGGCGGAGACGAGGAACTCGACGGTTCCGGCGCCGACGTATCCGGCCTCCTTCAGGATGGCCTTGGAGGCGGCGTACAGCTCCGCGTTCTGAGCCTCGGTCAGGAAGGGCGCGGGGGCCTCCTCCACGAGCTTCTGGTGGCGGCGCTGCAGGGAGCAGTCACGGGTGGAGACGACGACCACGTTACCGTGGGAGTCGGCCAGGCACTGGGTCTCGACGTGGCGCGGCTTGTCGAGGTAGCGCTCGACGAAGCACTCGCCCCGGCCGAAGGCGGCGACGGCCTCGCGGACGGCGGAGTCGTAGAGCTCCGGGACCTCTTCGAGGGTGCGCGCGACCTTCAGGCCGCGACCGCCGCCACCGAACGCCGCCTTGATGGCGATCGGCAGCCCGTGCTCCTTGGCGAAGGCGACGACCTCGTCGGCCCCGGAGACCGGGTCCGGCGTGCCGGCGACCAGCGGGGCACCGGCGCGCTGGGCGATGTGACGGGCGGCCACCTTGTCGCCGAGGTCGCGGATGGCCTGCGGCGGCGGGCCGATCCAGGTCAGGCCCGCGTCGAGCACGGCCTGGGCGAAGTCGGCGTTCTCGGACAGGAATCCGTAGCCGGGGTGGATGGCGTCCGCACCCGAGTCGGCGGCGGCCTGGAGGACCTTGGAGATGTCCAGGTAGCTGGCGGCCGGGGTGTCACCGCCCAACGCGAACGCTTCGTCGGCCGCGCGGACGTGCAGAGCGTCCCGGTCCGGGTCGGCGTAGACGGCTACGCTCGCGATCCCGGCGTCCCGGCAGGCCCGAGCAACGCGGACAGCGATTTCGCCACGGTTGGCGATGAGCACCTTGCGCACGATGGCTCCCTCCTTGAAACAAGCTGAGTTTAGGGACAGCCCACACGGCCTTTCGACCCTTCTCCAGTGGTGACCTTGCCCACACAGAGTGTGATGCGAGGCCTTCTCCACCGGAGAAACCCTTGTGGCGCCCCAGGTCAGGGGGATCCCCGACTGCACAGTAACCCCGTGGCACATCCGAGGTCTCTGTCTCCCGGGTCAGCGGCCCCGGGTGATTCTTTGTCGAGTCCCTACGAACGGCTCGCGGATTCTTTGCCGCCGTGCGAGGAGTTGTCCCCTTGTTTACTGATTGGTAGCTGCGTCGTCCCGCAGGGCGAACCGGGAGAACACCGTACCCACAGCCATGCGGCGCGCGGCCGCCCCTGCGGGGGGCAGCGCGCCGGGCGTGTCCTTCGTATGGCCGTGCGACGAGGGGTGTGCGCGATGTCTTGCCCGCCGCGCTACCCGTTAGTAGCCTCCAGGCGTCGAACGGGCGTATGACTTTCGGGGGGTGGGACGTCGTGCTGCGAAGACTCGTGGCCGGACTGGCCGCGATCGTGCTCGTCGCGGAAGCGGCCGTGCTCGTGCTCGTCCACCTCGTGCTGGGCCGGACGACGGCGAACCAGTCGATGTCCATCGCGGGCAGCGATCCGGACGTCATGTCCAAGGCGACCTACGCCATGGGCGCGGGCATGGGCGCCTTCCTGGTCCTGTGCGCCGTGCTCACCGCCGTGGCCGCGCTCGGCGACCGGCCCCCGGGCCGCCCCGCCCGCGTCCTGCTCGTCATCGCCGCCGTCGTCCACGCGGTCCTCGGCGTCGTCACCGTCGCCCTGGTCGGCTGGCCCGCCTTCGCGGCGACGATGCTGATCCTCTGCCTGCTGGTGCTGACCCTGACGCTCTACGCCGACGGGCGCGCCGGCCGGGACGGCGGCGGGAGCGGGGACGCCCCGCAGCCGCCGCCACCGCCCCACGGAGGGCTCAAGCCCACAAGTCCGTGATGGACACTCCCAGTTCGCCCAGCAGCGAGCGCAGCAGCGGCATGGACAGGCCGATCACGTTCCCGTGGTCCCCGTCGATGCCGTCGATGAACGGCGACGACAGCCCGTCCAGGGTGAACGCGCCCGCCACGTGCAGCGGTTCGCCGCTCGCCACGTACGCCGCGACCTCCGCGTCCGTCGGCTCGCCGAAGCGGACCGTCGTCGACGCCGTCGCCGAGACCTGGCGGCCCGTCACCGTGTCGATCACGCAGTGCCCCGTGCGCAGCACGCCCGCCCGGCCGCGCATCGCCTTCCAGCGGGCCGTGGCCTCGTCGGCGTCGGCCGGCTTGCCGAGCGCCTCGCCGTCCAGCTCCAGCACCGAGTCGCAGCCGATGACCAGGGCGCCCGCGGCCTCGTCCAGGGCCGCCACGACGGCCGCCTTCGCCTCGGCCAGCGCCAGGGCGAGCCCGGCCGGCTCCTCGTGCTCCAGGGTGTCCTCGTCGAAGCCGCTCACGATCACGTGCGGGGCGAGCCCGGCCTGCCGCAGCAGGTTCAGCCGGGCGGGGGAGGCGGAGGCGAGGACGAGCCTGCGCACGTCCGAGGGCTGAGGTGTGGCAGTCATGGGGGCCATCGTAGGGGCGCCGTCGCCGCCCCGGCGGACGGCCCCGGAACCGGCGGCACGACCGCGCGGGGCACAGTGCTAGAAGTGGCCCACGCCCAGTACGTAGACCACCACGAGCATGGCGAGGGCGAGCACCAGGCTCAGCCGCCGGATCATCGCCTGCGCGTCGCGCATGTCCTTCGGCGGCTCGTTCTTCGGGTCGGACCAGAGCATGCTCCGATCCTGGCCCCGGAGACGGCCGCGGCGCCTGAGTACGGGTACTCAGGCGCCGCGTTCCGTTCACACCAGGGCGGCTTGGTCGTGTCGTCGAAGTCCCGTCTGGTCGGCGGGGTCTGGCACGCACGCTCGCGGCGTTGTCGTCGGTCACCGACGCTCCGCGTCGACTCCCTCCTCCGCCTTGCGATCGCACGCACCAGACCCCGCCGACCCCGCCCTACGGGCGGCCGACGCCACTTCGACGAGACTCCCTAGCCGGGCCAGTACGTACGGCCCCAGGCCCGCGGCCCCGGCCGCGGCAGGCGGCGCCGGGCCACCCGGGCCGGAACCGACCACTCGTCCGCGACCCGCGGGGCGCCCGGCGCCGCCGCGGCCAGCGCCGCGGCGCGCGCCTGGACCACCGCCAGGGCGGCGGCCAGCTCCTCCGGGGTCGGGTTCCCCTTGACGACCTTGATCACCACAGAGACCTCCTGGAGGGGCTAGAGGGGGATGTTGCCGTGCTTCTTCGGCGGCAGGGACTCCCGCTTGGTGCGCAGCTGGCGCAGCCCCTTGACCACGTGGGCACGGGTCTCGGACGGCATGGTCACGGCGTCGATGTAGCCCCGCTCGGCGGCCGTGTACGGGTTGAGGAGCGCGTCCTCGTACTCGGTGATCAGGCGGGCCCGGACGGCCTCCAGGTCCTCGCCCGCGGCCTCCGCCTCGGCGAGGGTGCGCCGGTGCAGGATGTTCACCGCGCCCTGCGCGCCCATGACGGCGATCTGCGCGGTCGGCCAGGCCAGGTTGAGGTCCGCGCCGAGGTGCTTGGAGCCCATGACGTCGTAGGCGCCGCCGAAGGCCTTGCGGGTGATGACGGTGATCAGCGGCACGGTGGCCTCGGCGTACGCGTAGATGAGCTTCGCGCCGCGTCGGATGATCCCGTTGTACTCCTGGTCGGTGCCGGGGAGGAAGCCCGGGACGTCGACGAAGGTCAGCACCGGGACGTTGAAGGCGTCGCAGGTGCGGACGAACCGCGCCGCCTTCTCCGAGGCGTCGATGTCCAGGCAGCCGGCGAACTGCATCGGCTGGTTGGCGACGATGCCCACCGGGTGGCCCTCGACCCGGCCGAAGCCGGTGAGGATGTTCGGGGCGAACAGCGACTGGGTCTCCAGGAACTCCCCGTCGTCCAGCACGTGCTCGATCACCGTGTGCATGTCGTACGGCTGGTTCGCGCTGTCCGGGATGAGGACGTCGAGCTCGCGGTCGTACGCGGAGACCTCGGTGTCGGCGTCCTCCGGGAAGGACGGCGGCTCGGAGAGGTTGTTCGACGGCAGGTACGACAGGAGCGACTTCACGTACTCGATGGCGTCCTTCTCGTCGCCCGCCATGTGGTGCGCGACGCCGGACGTGCTGTTGTGCGTGCGCGCACCGCCGAGCTCCTCGAAGCCGACGTCCTCGCCGGTGACCGTCTTGATGACGTCCGGGCCGGTGATGAACATGTGCGAGGTCTGGTCGACCATCACCGTGAAGTCGGTGATGGCGGGGGAGTAGACGGCGCCGCCCGCACAGGGTCCGACGACCAGGCTGATCTGCGGGATCACGCCCGACGCGTGGACGTTGCGGCGGAAGATCTCGCCGTACATGCCCAGGGCGTTGACGCCCTCCTGGATGCGCGCGCCGCCGGAGTCGTTGATGCCGACGAGCGGGCAGCCGGTCTTCAGCGCGAAGTCCATGACCTTCATGATCTTCTGGCCGAAGGTCTCGCCGAGGGCGCCGCCGAAGACGGTGAAGTCCTGGGAGAACACGGCGACCGGGCGGCCGTCGACCGTTCCGTAGCCGGTGACGACGCCGTCGCCGTACGGGCGGGTCTTCTCCAGACCGAAGTTGGTGGACCGGTGCCGGGCGAACTCGTCCAGCTCGACGAAGGAACCCTCGTCCAGCAGCAGGGCCACCCGCTCACGAGCCGTCAGCTTGCCCTTGGCGTGCTGCTTCTCCACGGCCCGGGCGGAACCGGCGTGGGTGGCCTCGTCGATGCGGCGCTGCAGATCCGCGATCTTGCCCGCGGTGGTGTGCATGTCGATCGGCTCTGACGGATGTGACATCGGGGTCGCGGCTCCCTGCGTGGTGTCAACTGCCTGGTCAATTGATTGACTACTGCTGGCTACTGGTGCGTAGCGTATCGGCGGCCATGGCGCTCGGCAGTGCGGCGTTTGACACACCTGCATTGGGTTGCCTGGCCTCGCCGCCTTCCCTAAGGGGAAGGGGCGGCCGCCCTCGCCGGGCGGGCTGCGTGCCGTGTCGCGCGGCGCCGCGGCCGGGGGTCCCGCCCCTCCCAGTATGTGCCGCGGACCGGGCCGCGGCGCGGGCGGCGGCACGGGCGGCGGAAAGCCCGTTCGGCTCGTCCGCGCGTCGTCGGGGCGTCAACGGAAGCCGAATGCCCCCTTTACCGCAGAATTTCCCGGGGGCCGGGCGGCTAGGGTCGGTCGGCACCCGCACCCGGGCCGCCCGGGTCGGAAGATCACACACGGCGACAGAAGGATCCGGTCATGCCATCAGATGCCTCAGCAGGTGCCTCCTCCGGTCGCTGGTCGAGCCTGGACCGGCCTCCCCTCAACGCGGCCGCGCTGCAGCGGGCCCTCGTCACCGGGGACGGGCTGTGGAGCTCGGTCGAGGTGGTGGCCGCCACCGGGTCCACCAACACGGACCTCGCCGCGCGGGCGCCGCAGCTCCCCGAAGGGGCCGTGCTCGTCGCCGAGGAGCAGAACGCCGGCCGCGGCCGGCTCGACCGCAGCTGGGTCGCGCCCGCCCGGTCCGGGCTGTTCTTCTCCGTGCTGTTCAAGCCCGGCGAGAGCGTCCCGCAGGAGCACTGGGGATGGCTGACCCTCCTCGCGGGCGTGGCCACCGCGACCGGGCTGTCCCGGGCCGCGGGGGTCGACACCGCCCTCAAGTGGCCCAACGACCTCCTGGTCACCGTGGACGGCGAGGAGCGCAAGACGGGCGGCATCCTCGCCGAGCGCGTCGCGGACGGCGTCGTCGTCGGCATCGGGCTCAACGTCAGCCTGACCGAGGACGAGCTGCCGGTCCCCACCGCCGGCTCGCTCATCCTGGCCAAGGCCGCCGTCACCGACCGCGACCCGCTGTTGCGGGCCGTGCTGCGCTCCCTGGAGGAGTGGTACGGGAACTGGCGCGCGGCCGGCGGCGACCCCGCCGCCAGCGGTCTCCAGGAGACCTACGCGGCAGGCTGCGCGACCCTCGGCCGGCACGTGCGCGCCGAGCTGCCCGGCGGGCGCACCCTCACCGGAACGGCCGAAGCGGTCGACAGCGATGGCCGCCTGGTCATCCGTACCGCCGAGGGGACCCACGAGGCGGTGGGCGCGGGCGACGTGGTCCACCTGCGTTCGGTGCACTGAACCCCCTGCGGGGCCTGCGGAGGCCGGACGTCCGGCGAAATGAGCGGAAGGTGCCGTTTCGCCCGCGAACGGCCCCGTAGGGCGCTGCCGGCGGCGCCCCGGGTGGCCCGTCTCCGGGGGCGGGGAGGGGAGTGAGCTACGGCACACCTGCCGTATGGTTTAGGCGATCCCGGTGCTCGTGGTGATCAACCGGTTCGGCAGGGCACTGCGCACGGAATGGACAGGAGGCGGCCCTTGACCGTCGACGACTCTACTTCCGGCGCGTCCGCCGCGGGCCCCAGCGGTCCGGGGACCCCGATCGGGCGCGACCAGCACACTCCGCACCACGAGGTGGACCACACCGCCCACCCCACGGCCGACCCGCTCGCCATCCGGCTGGAGCAGCTGATCCTGGGCGCGGAGCGCCGCTACACGCCGTTCCAGGCCGCCCGCAGCGCCGGGGTGTCGATGGAGCTGGCCTCCCGCTTCTGGCGGGCCATGGGCTTCGCCGACATCGGCCAGGCCAGGGCCCTCACCGAGGCCGACGTCCTGGCCCTGCGCCGGCTTGCCGGCCTGGTGGAGGCCGGGCTGCTCTCCGAGCCGATGGCCGTGCAGGTGGCCCGGTCCACGGGGCAGACCACCGCGCGGCTCGCGGAGTGGCAGATCGACTCCTTCCTGGAAGGGCTGACGGAGCCGCCGGAGCCGGGCATGACCCGTACGGAGGTCACGTACCCGCTGGTGGAGCTGCTCCTGCCGGAGCTGGAGGAGTTCCTCGTCTACGTGTGGCGCCGCCAGCTGGCTGCCGCGACCGGGCGGGTCGTGCAGGTCGCGGACGACGAGGAGATGGTCGACCGGCGGCTCGCCGTGGGCTTCGCCGACCTGGTGGGCTTCACCCGGCTCACCCGCCGGCTGGAGGAGGAGGAGCTCGGCGAGCTGGTCGAGTCCTTCGAGACCACCGCGGCCGACCTGGTCGCCGCGCACGGCGGCCGGCTGATCAAGACCCTCGGCGACGAGGTGCTGTACTGCGCCGACGACGCGGCGACGGCGGCCGAGATCGCGCTGCGGCTCATCGAGACGATGGAGGCCGACGCGCAGATGCCCGAGCTGCGGGTCGGGATCGCCTTCGGCACGGTGACGACGCGCATGGGCGACGTCTTCGGCACCACGGTGAACCTCGCCAGTCGGCTGACCTCGATAGCGCCGAAGGACGCGGTGCTCGTCGACGGGGCGATGGCCGAGGAGCTGTCCCGCACCGGTGCCGCGCCGAAGTCGGAGAAGGAGGCGGAGGCGGAGCCCGACGAGGGCGCGGCCTACCGCTTCGCCCTCCAGCCGATGTGGCAGCGGCCCGTGCGCGGACTGGGCGTCGTGGAGCCCTGGTCGCTGACGCGCCGCAAGCGCCGCTGACCGCGCCGGACCGGCCGCGCGCCGATGCGCCCCCGCGCCGCCTCGTGCCGCCCTGCGCCGCCCTGCCCCGCCCCGCGGCGGGGGCGGGCCCGGCGGGCAGGTCACGAGCAGGGTGCGATGCGGCTCCGCCCGGTGCCCGGGCGGCCCGCCTGACCCTAAGATCCCGGGGTAACGTTCGTTAACCGGGAGGGTGAGGGTCCTATGGCGTCCGAGTTCGAGTCGGATTTCGTGACGGTGCGCCGCCACGAGGGCGGGGTCGCGGAGCTGGTCCTGGACCGCCCCAAGGCGATGAACGCGGTGTCCACCGCGATGGCCCGCGACATCGGCGCGGCCTGCGCGGCCCTCGCCGCGGACCGTTCCGCGCGGGTGGTCGTGCTCTCCTCCGCCGCGGAGCGGGCCTTCTGCGTGGGGGCCGACCTCAAGGAGCGCAACGCGCTGTCGGACGCCGAGCTGGTGCGCCAGCGGCCGACCACGCGCGGGGCGTACGGCGGGGTGCTGGAGCTGCCGATGCCGACGGTCGCGGCCGTGCACGGCTTCGCCCTCGGCGGCGGCTTCGAGCTGGCCCTCGCCTGCGACGTGATCGTCGCCGACGAGACCGCCGTGGTCGGTCTGCCCGAGGTCTCGGTGGGCGTGATCCCGGGCGGTGGCGGCACGCAGCTGCTGCCCCGCCGCGTGGGCGCGGCCCGCGCGGCCGAGCTGATCTTCACGGCCCGCCGGGTGGAGGCGGCCGAGGCGCTCTCCCTGGGCCTGGTGGACTCCGTGGTGCCGACGGGCCGGGACACCTCCGAGGCCCTCGCCCTGGCGGCCCGGATGGCGGCTAACTCCCCGGTGGGCCTGCGGGCGGCCAAGCGGGCGCTGCGGCTGGGGCACGGCATGGACCTGGCGGCCGGCCTGGAGATCGAGGACGCGGCCTGGCGCACGGTGGCCTTCTCCGGCGACCGTGCGGAGGGCGTGGCGGCGTTCAACGAGAAGCGCAGGCCGAACTGGCCGGGTGAGTAGACCGGCGGCCTCCCCGCTACCTCGGGTGGTCCGGTCGGCACCGAAAGTCGCGCCGATTATCCCTAAATCGGACGAAAGTCCCTAATCTGGGGTGATGGGAGTCGACGGGCGGTTGCGAGCCGTGGTGGGCCTGGCACAGGCGATGGCCGCGGCGGGCACGCCGCGCGACAGCGTGCGGGCCGCGGCGCGGGGCGCGCGCCTGGCGATGGACGGCTCGTTCGCCGCGATCTCCGCCTGGGAGCGGGAGCGGGGCTGCCTGCGCGTGCTGGTCAACGAGGGCGAGCGGCGCGCGGGGGAGGAGGAGTTCCCCGAGGACGAGTCCTACCCGGTGCACGACTTCCCCGAGATCACCGAGTTCCTGCACGAGCGGTGGGCGGGCGGCTGTGGTCCGCACGCCTGGGTCGAGAGTGCCGTCGGCGACCGCCCCGGGCGGCGCGGGGAGGCCCTGCGCCGCCGCGGCCGCGGTACGTGCGTGGTCGCGCCCGTGGTGCTCAGCGGGCGGGCGTGGGGCGAGCTGTACGTCGCCCGGGACGAGGGCCTGCCCGACTTCGACGAGGACGACGCGGAGTTCGCCGCCGTCCTCGCCGCCGTGGTGGCGGCGGGGCTCGCCCAGAACGAACGGCTGGAGGAGGCGCGCCGGCTCGCCTTCACCGACCCGCTGACCGGCCTCGCGAACCGCCGGGCCGTGGACATGCGGCTCGACGGGGCGCTGGAGGAGCACCGGCGCACCGGCGTGGTCGTCAGTCTGGTCGTCTGCGACCTCAACGGCCTCAAGAAGGTCAACGACACCCTCGGGCACGCCATGGGGGACCGGCTGCTGGAGCGCTTCGGGTCGGTGCTGAGCCTGTGCGGGGCCATGCTCCCCGGCGCCCTGGTGGCCCGTCTGGGCGGGGACGAGTTCTGTCTGGTCGGGGTCGGCCCGCCCGCCGACGAGGTCGTCCGGGTCAGCGAGGAGCTGTGCAGCCGTGCGGCCGAGCTGGAGCTCGGCGAAGGAGTGGCCTGCGGGGTGGCCTCCACCGGGGACCCGATCGGGCCGGTGAAGTCCTCGCGGCGGCTGTTCCGGCTCGCGGACGCCGCCCAGTACAAGGCCAAGGCCGCCCGTTCGGCCCGGCCGGTGGTGGCCGGGCGGGACACCGCCGTGGTCCCGCTCGCCGACGCCGCCGCGCAGGAGGCGCACGGGGAGCGGCGGCGCTTCCGCGGCCGTCGGTGATCCCCGTCCCCGGCCTGCGTCCGTAAGGGGTCCCGTAGCGGCGCGATCGTGACGGAACCAGCTAGTGACATGAAGCGATTCAATCCGTAGGGTGCTGAATATGGATATGCACACTGTCGTGGTGGGGACGTCCGGGACCACCGCAGAGGACGTCATCGCCGTTGCCCGCGGCAACGCACGGGTCGAGCTGTCCGGCGAGGCGCTCGAAGCGCTCGCCCGCGCCCGCGGGATCGTCGACGCGCTGGCCGCCAAGCCCGAACCCGTCTACGGGGTGTCCACCGGGTTCGGCGCCCTCGCCTCCCGGCACATCAGTCCCGAGCTGCGCGCCCAGCTCCAGCGCAACATCGTCCGCTCGCACGCCGCCGGCATGGGCCCGCGCGTGGAGCGGGAGGTCGTCCGCGCGCTGATGTTCCTCCGCCTCAAGACCGTCGCCTCCGGCCACACCGGTGTGCGCCCCTCCGTCGCGCAGACCATGGCCGACGTGCTCAACGCCGGGATCACCCCCGTCGTCCACGAGTACGGCTCCCTCGGCTGCTCCGGCGACCTCGCCCCGCTGTCCCACTGCGCGCTCGCGCTCATGGGCGAGGGCGACGCCGAGGGCCCCGACGGCACCGTGCGCCCCGCCGGCGAGCTGCTCGCCGAGCACGGCATCGAGCCGGTCGAGCTCCGCGAGAAGGAGGGCCTCGCCCTCCTCAACGGCACCGACGGCATGCTCGGCATGCTGGTCATGGCCCTCGCCGACCTCGACAGGCTCTACAAGTCGGCCGACATCACCGCCGCCCTCACCCTGGAAGCCCTCCTCGGCACCGAGAAGGTCCTCCAGCCCGAGCTGCACGCCATTCGCCCGCACCCCGGCCAGAGCGCCTCCGCCGCCAACATGGCCGCCGTCCTGAAGGGCTCCGGGCTGACCGGGCACTTCCAGGAGGAGTCCGCCCCGCGCGTCCAGGACGCCTACTCCGTGCGCTGCGCCCCGCAGGTCGCCGGCGCCGGCCGCGACACCATGGCGCACGCCGCCCTGGTGGCCTCCCGCGAACTGGCGGCCGCCGTGGACAACCCGGTCGTGCTGCCCGACGGGCGCGTGGAGTCCAACGGCAACTTCCACGGCGCACCCGTGGCCTACGTCCTGGACTTCCTCGCCATCGCCGCCGCCGACCTCGGCTCCATCGCCGAGCGCCGCACCGACCGCCTGCTCGACAAGAACCGCAGCCACGGCCTGCCGCCCTTCCTCGCGGACGACGCCGGCGTCGACTCGGGCCTGATGATCGCCCAGTACACGCAGGCCGCCCTGGTCAGCGAGATGAAGCGGCTCGCCGTCCCGGCCTCGGCCGACTCCATCCCCTCCTCCGCCATGCAGGAGGACCACGTCTCGATGGGCTGGTCGGCCGCCCGCAAGCTGCGGACCGCCGTCGACAACCTGACCCGGATCATCGCCGTCGAGCTGTACGCGGCCACCCGCGCCATCGAGCTGCGCCACGGCCTGACCGCGGCGCCCGCCAGCCTCGCCGCGATCGCCGCGGCCCGTGAGGCCGGCGTGCAGGGTCCCGGGCCGGATCGTTTCCTCGCCCCCGACCTGGCGGCCGCGGACGCGTACGTCCGCAGCGGCGGCCTCGTCGCCGCCGTGGAGCAGGTGACGGGCCCGCTGGCCTGACCCCGCGCACCGCGCACGCCGAAGGGCCGCCCCGGGATCCGCTCCCGGGGCGGCCCTTCGGCCTTCGGCGGCTCCGCCTACGCGGAGGGGGAGCGGCGTACCGAGAAGGCCACGGCGGCGGCCCCGACGCCGAGGAAGAGCGTGCCGCCCAGGACGTAGGGCGTGGTGTCGACGGAGCCGGTGTCGGCCAGCAGCAGCGGCTCGGCGCGGGTGCCCGCCTGCAGGGCGACCGTCCCGGTGCCCGGGCCGGAGGCGTTCGCGCCGGCGGGTACACCGGACGGTCCCTCCTCGGCCCCGGGCGAGGTGGCCCCCGCCGAGGGCACGAACCACAGGGCGGCGAGGAGGGTGGTCGCTCCGAGAGCGGTGAGCAGCGGTCGGCGTGCGGACACGGTGCGATCCCCCTTGTGGCAGCAGCGAATTGGCCGTGTGCGGTGATGCTACGGAAAGGGGCGGGTCGTGGGAAAGTCGAGGCTCCCGCGGGCTTACTCTCCGTCGTATGAACCCTTCTGAGACATCACGGTATGTACGGCTTCGGGTGGATCTGGTGCTGGAGGTGCCCGACGCCCGGGCACTGACCGGAGCCGCCCTCGCCCACATCAAGGCCGACGAGTTCATGCCGGACGAGGAGCGCAGCCACGCCGAGGCCGCCGTCCGCGAGGACGAGTCCGAGGCCCTGGCCTATCTGGTCGACCCCACCGACCTGGTCGCGGAGATCCCCGGAGTGGAGCTCGCACAGGCCTCCTGGAGCAGCGAGCCCGTCGAATACGACCCCGAGTCGATGGAGTGGGACCTCGACGAGGAAGATGGGGAGTTCGACGAAGAAGAACCCGGCAACGCCTGACCGTGTGGTCGCCCACATCCCGACGGAATGTGGAACCGGCCCGCGCCGTTATCGCGTTGTCAGGACCAGGGAGGGGGCCGGCCCCCTCCCGGGCCAACCCCGGGGACGGCAGCCCCGGGGTTCCCGGCAACGATGGAGTGGCGTGTGAGGACGGACAGCAAGCGGCGGAGAAGGTCCCTGGCGGCCATATCCGTCGTGCTCGGCGGCGTACTGGTGCTCTCGGCGTGCAGCGACGAGGGCGGCGGGGACCCGAAGGGCAACGGGGAGGCCAGCAAGTCCCAGGCGGACGTGGACGCGGCAGCGGCCAAGGACACGTCGAAGGCCAAGATAACCATCACGCCGAAGGACGGCGCGACCAACGTCGGCCTCAACGATGCGGCGAACGTGACCGTCACCGACGGCACGCTCACCCAGGTCGAACTGAAGAGCAGCGAGGGCACGGCCGTGGCCGGCGACCTGGCCGCCGACGGCAAGAGCTGGAAGCCCAAGGGGGCCCTGAAGCGCTCCACGAAGTACGCCCTCTCGGCGACCGCGAAGGACGCCGACGGCAAGGAGGCGCACGAGAACGCCTCCTTCACGACCGTCTCCCCCGAGAACAGCTTCGTGGCCTCGTTCGTGCCCGAGGACGGGCAGACCGTCGGCGTCGGCATGCCGGTCTCGATCACCTTCAACAAGGCGATCAAGGACAAGAAGGCCGTCCAGGCGGGCATCACGGTCTCCTCCAGCAGCGGCCAGGAGGTCGTCGGCCACTGGTTCAGCGCCCAGCGCCTGGACTTCCGCCCCGAGCAGTACTGGCAGGCCGGCTCCACCGTCACGCTGAAGCTGGCGCTGGAGGGCGTCCAGGGCGCCCCGGGCGTCCAGGGGGTCCAGAGCAAGACCGTCACCTTCAAGATCGGCCGCAGCCAGGTCTCGACGGTCGACGCGAAGACGAAGAAGATGACGGTCACCCGTGACGGGGCGGTCCTCAAGACCATCCCGATCTCCGCGGGCGCCCCGGCCAACCCGACGTACAACGGCCAGATGGTGATCTCCGAGAAGTTCAAGGAGACCCGGATGAACGGCGCCACCGTCGGCTTCACCGACGCCGACGGCAAGGGCGAGTACGACATCAAGGACGTCCCGCACGCCATGCGGCTGTCGACCTCCGGCACCTTCCTCCACGGCAACTACTGGGGCGCGGACTCGATCTTCGGCAGCGCCAACACCAGCCACGGCTGTATCGGCCTGAACGACGTCAAGGGCGCGGGCGACCCGAACCAGCCGGCCGCCTGGTTCTACGACAACTCGCTCATCGGCGACGTCGTCACCGTGGTCAACTCCCCGGACAAGACCATCAAGCCGGACAACGGCCTCAACGGCTGGAACATGAACTGGGCGGAGTGGAAGGCCGGCTCGGCCGCGTAACCCACGCGCGGCCCCCGGGCCGCTCCCGCAGGACCCGCACCGACGGCGGGGAACCCTCCCGGGGTTCCCCGCCGTCGGCGTTGCGGGCGGCCGCCCGGCAGCAGCGGCGTGTCGCGGCCACGTGGCCGAAAACGCCCGGGCAGCCGGCCGGGAGCCGGTCTAGGGTCGGACCCATGAAGATCAACACCCTTGCGCTGCCCCTGTCCGGTCCGCAGGAGGACTCCTGGCACGCGGTGCTGACCGAGGCCGCCGCCGCGGACCTGCCCCGCCTGCCCGCCCCCTCCGGGGCCGAGGTCCGCGGACGCCTGCGCCTGCCGACCGCCCGCGGCCGGGCCGTGCTCTGGACTGCGGAGGGCGACGAGGGCGTGGCCTGCCTGATCCTGTTCTCGGACGAGAGCAACCGGCACGCGGCCTTCGTGGACGCGCTCACCGTCCGCCCGCGGGACCGCCGCAGGGGCGTCGGCACGGCCCTGTGGGAGCGGGTCCGCGAGGAGCTGGTGGCGGACGGCCGGACCTCCGTCGCGGCCATGGTGGACCTCGGCGGCCCGGGCCAGGCCTTCGCCGAGTCCCTCGGCTTCGAGAACGTCCTGCCGATGGGCTGGTACACGCTGGAGCTCCCGGCCGACGGCGCCGTCCCGGCCCCGGCCACGTCCGGCTACGAGATCCTCGTCTGGCGCGGCCTGGTGCCCGACGCCTGGGCCCAGGCCGCGGCGGACGCCCACACGGCCATGGAGGACGCGCCCAGCGGCGAGATGGACCAGCACATCGAACCCTGGACCCCGCAGCGCCTGCACGCCATGCAGCAGATCATCCTCGACCGCGGCGGCGAGATGACCACCGTCGCGGCCGTCACCCCGGCGGGCGAGGTGGCCGCGTACACGGAGCTCGTCCTCCCGGACCCCTCCGGGGCGCGCGCCCTCCAGTACGACACCGTGGTCCTGCCCCGCCACCGCGGCCGAGGCCTCGGCCGGGCCGTCAAGCTCCACATGGCGGCGGACGCCGCCCGCCGCCACCCGGAGCTGCGCCACATCGCCACGACCGTGGCCGACGAGAACACGCCCATGCGCACCGTGAACGAGTCCCTCGGCTACCGCAGGGAGCGCGGGACGGGCTACTTCCAGCTCAAGCTCTGACCCGGCGGCCCCCCGGCGCGGGAGCGGCCCCGGCGGCTCCGCTCCGGCCCCGGCTACTCCCCGGCCGCCGGGGCCACACCGATGGGGCAGGACACGCCCGTGCCGCCGATGCCGCAGTAGCCGCCGGGGTTCTTGTCCAGGTACTGCTGGTGGTACGCCTCCGCAGGCCAGAAGGGGCGCTCGGCGGCCGGCAGGACCGCCGTGGTGATCTTCCCGAAGCCCGAGGCGTCCAGGACCTGCTGGTAGGCCGCGCGCGAGGCCTCCGCCGCGGCCTGGTGGGCGGCGGAGTGGGTGTAGACGGCCGAGCGGTACTGGGTGCCGACGTCGTTGCCCTGCCGGAAGCCCTGCGTGGGGTCATGGGACTCCCAGAACAGCTTCAGCAGCGCCTCGTAGGACACCAGGGCCGGGTCGAAGACCACCCGGACCACCTCGGTGTGCCCGGTCAGCCCCGAGCAGACCTCGTCGTACGTCGGATTCTCGGTGTACCCGCCCTGGTAGCCCGCCAGCGTGGTCCACACCCCCGGGGTCTGCCAGAACTTGCGCTCCGCGCCCCAGAAACAGCCGAGGCCGAAGTCCGCCACCTCCAGGTGGGCGGGGTACGGGCCGGACAGCGGGTTGCCCAGGACGGTGTGCTTCTCCGGGACGGGGAACAGCGGCTCCGCGCGGCCCGTGAGGGCCTCCTCGCGGGTGGGCAGCTCGGGCGTGCGGCGGTACGAGAACATGGTTCGCCTCCTTCGGTACCCCCTCAACGGCGGCGGCCGGGCCGGGATTCCCCGACCCGGCCCCGGACCGCGCACGCCCTACCCGTCGTACGGGCTCAGTCGTCCGCGGTGACCAGCCCCACGGCGAAGTCACGCGCGTACAGGTACCGCTGCTTCGGGTTGCCCGAGTACGACCACGGCATGGCCCCGATGTACCCGTCGATGTACCGGAACTGCTCGACGGCCTCGGCGTCCCGGTCCTGCCAGAACAGCAGGAACGCCAGCATGTGCCGCATCAGCGGCGCCTGCGGGTGGTCGGCGCCGGCCGCCGCCAGGTCCGCGAGGGCGGCGTCCACGGCCGCCAGGATCTCCGGCTCCTTGAAGTACGTGTCGACCGACAGGTCCTCCTCGTACGTCTGCCGCTCGAAGTACGCCACCAGCGGCAGCAGCGACAGCAGCTCCCCGGGCCGGCCCGCGGCCGCCGACGCGCGGGCGAAGCCGAGCGCCAGGTCGTGCGAGCCGTGCCACTTGCGGCACCAGTACTGCAGGGCCGAGTAGTGCGCCCACAGGACCCGCGGCGCGCGCCGGGTGATCTCCTCCCACAGCTCCCGGTAGCGCTCGTGGGAGTAGCCCAGGCCGAAGGCGATGGGCTGCTCCACCATGTACGGCGTCGGGTCGGCGGGGTCTGCCAGCCGCTGCGCCTCATGGGTGTCCGCCTGGGCCTTCGCCAGCAGCTCGTGGAAGATCCGGAACTGCTCCTGCGTGGTGTGGCGCGACCCCTTCGAACCGCGGACGTTCCAGGCGACCTGCACCCCGGTGTCGGCGTTGACCAGCGCGGCCGTCGGGTCCCCGGGCCGGGCCGTCAGCCAGGCCAGCAGCCAGGCGTCGTCCTCGGCGGCCGCCTCGGCCAGCGGGCGCACCCGCTCCATGCGCTCCTGCCAGTCCTGCCCGGCCGCCTCGACGTAGGCGGCCGCGGTCTGCCAGTCGCCGGCCCGGGCGGCCTCCAGCACGGCGGCGCGCTCCGCGGGCACCGGTGCCGCGTTCTCGGTGTCGAGATCGGCCTCGGCGACGAAGCCCAGGGCGACGACGGCCGCCGCCTTCTCGGCCTCCTCCCTGGCTTCGGTCTCGGCCTCGACGGCCGTCGTACGGGCGTTCAGGGTCCCGATCTCGGCCTCCAGGGCCCGGGCCTTGCGGATGTAGTAGACGCCCCGCAGGAACCAGACGGCACCGGCGAGGAGGAGGACGCCGAACACGGCGAGGGCGATCATCACGGGGCGAGCACCAGCTTTCGGAGGGGTTCGGTGTCGGGCCGGTCGGCGACGGCCGCGTCCAGGGCGGGCCCCAGCCGGTCCTCGAAGTCCGCGACCGGGTAGAGCAGTTCGGGCGAGTCCGTCCAGGACATCCGCCAGCGGGCCGCGCCGTCGGCCGTCAGCTCGGCGGTGACCAGCCGGTCCAGGGCGCCACGCAGCACGGGACGGACGAACTCGCGGGCCGCGCGGCCGGTGGCGGCCGCCGCCTCCTCGGACTTCGGGAAGCGGTCGGCGACGCGCCAGCGCACCGCCGGATCGGCGTCGATCGCGTCCAGCAGGGCGGCCAGGCCGGGAGCGGCGACGGCGCCCTCCGCGGCGAAGGCCGCACGGATCTCCTCCGCCTCCCGGCCCGCGTCCAGGCTCAGGGCGGCGTGCACCAGGTCGTCCCAGTCGACCCGGGCCAGCGCGAGCGCGTCCGGGGTGAGGACGGCCCCTTCCAGCGCGGCCAGCGTCGCCGCGGCGTCGGACAGCAGGTCCAGCGCCGGGCGGGCGGGCAGGTCGGCGCGCCCGTCGTCGGGCAGGGCCTCGATGCGGGCCACGCGCTCGGCGAGCGGGGGGTGGGAGTCGTAGGGCGAGACCGGCTGCGTGGGCAGCTCCCGGCGCAGCGCCTCCAGCTCGGGCGTGCGCGCCTCCAGGAAGTGCCGCAGCCCGCCGAAGACCTCGCCCGGCCGGGGCAGCAGACCGGCCCGGACACCGAGGGTGGCGTAGGCGTCCATGTAGAACGCGTGCGCCTCGCCCAGGGCGTTCAGCTCGCGCAGCGCGGAGGCGGCCGCGTCGCGCCCGGCGACGCGGACGGAGGCGAGGTCCGCCTCCAGCTCCTGGCGGCGGGCGGTGGACCAGGTGGCCCGCAGGTAGAAGTTGCCGTAGGCCATGTAGACCCGGGCCATGGCCCGGTACATCACACCCTCGCCCGTGGTGTCGACGCCCTTGGCCTTTTTGCCCTTGGAGATCCGCTTCTCGTCGCGCTTCTCCTGCCGCGCGACCTCCTTGGCGACCTTCTTGGCGGCGCGTTCCTGGAAGTGGCCGACCGTACGGATCAGCTGGGCGCGCCCGCGGGCGATCAGCGGGGTGAGGCGGGTGTCGAAGTTCGCGTAGTGGCCCATCTCGTGGGCGAGCACGGCCCGCAGCTGCGCCTCGTCGAGGCCCGTCAGCACCGGCAGGCCGATGCACAGGCGACGGGTGCCGGGCAGCAGGCCGAGGAGGCGGGCGTCCTCGGAAACGCCCGCGTTCACCTCGGCGACGAGGACGATCTCGTCGGGGGCGCGGGTGCCGACCTGCGCCGCGGTCTCGCGGACGGCCTGCCACAGGAGCGGCTCCTGCGCGTCCGTGACGGTGATGCCGGCCGGCGGCTCGTCCCTCGGGGAGCGCAGCATGAACAGGCCGCGCACGATCGGGACCGCGAGGACGACGGAGACGAGCAGGACCTTGACGAGGGCCGGCCCGTGCAGTGTGCCGATCACGGCGTAGTCGATGCCGGCGAGCACCGCCAGCAGGATGACGCCGAGCAGGTAGAACCCTGCGAGCAGGACGAGCGCGCGCACGGCGCGCAGTGATGCGCCCATATGGACAGATCCCCCCACGGGATGGAAAAAGGTGCTGGAGCGGGTGGCGCGGGACCGCCCGCCGCCACCGCCGCATGATGCGGCCTGTGATCACTCACAGCAACCTTATTCCCGCAGGTCCCGCCCCCTTGCCCCGGGGCTCCCCCGGGGCTGCCCCCAGGGCTTCCCCCGGGGCGGTCCCGGCCGGGGTCAGTGCGGGAGCGTCGCCGGCGAGCCGCCGTTCGCCTCGTACCCCGCCACCGCCAGCGCCCGGTACACGGCGTACTGCGCCGCCGGGTCCTCGGCGGCCGACCACGGCAGCGCGCCCACGTAGCCGTCCACGTGCCGCACCTGCTCCATCGCCTCCGCCCAGCGCTCCATGTTCACCAGGAACATCAGCAGCAGGTGCCGTACGTGCGCCACCATCGGGTCGTCGGCGCGCGCCGAGTTCACCGCGTACAGCGCCCCGCCCACCGCGCGCGTCACGGCCTCGCTCCGGTGGAAGCCGCTGCTCAGGACCAGGTCGGGCAGGTTCTCGTACAGGGCGAACAGCGGCAGCGCCGCCAGCAGCGAACCCTGCGGCGCGCGCGCCGCCGCCGCGTGGGCGAAGGCGTCGGCCTTCTCGCGCGAGCCGTGCCACTTCGCGCCCCAGTAGTGCAGGGCGGCCAGGTGCGCACCCATGTGGTCCGGTGCCCGGTCGATGACCTCCGCCCACAGACGGTCGAAGTCGGCCTCCGGGTACGCGAGCCCCCGCGCGATCGCCAGCAGCGTGATGTACGGGACGGGATCCTGCGGCGACAGCAGCGCGGCCTTGCGGCAGGCCTCCCGCGCCTCCTCCAGGATGATCCGGTGGTCCTCGGAGCCGACGCCGCCCGAGTGCCGCCAGGCCTGCTGCACCAGCAGCTCCGCGTGCACCTGCGCGCCGCCCGCGTCCTGGTCGGCCTCCAGCCGCCACGCCTTCAGCCACGCCGCGCCCACCCCGGGCCGGGCCACGAGCTCCAGCGCCGCCGAGCCGCCGAACGCCTGCACGCGCTGCCAGCGCTGCTCACCCTCCCGCGGGGTCCCCGCGAGCAGCTGGGAGGCGGCCTGCCACTGCCCGGTGCGCTGCACGTTGTCGAGGGCGTCCATCAGGTCCTGGTCGGGGCCGGGGACCCGGATGTCGAGGTCCTCCTGCCGCTCGAACCCGTAGTTCGCGGGATCGGCCGCGTCGGGGCTGCCCGGGGCGACGAGGCGGATGCCGCCGCGCCTGCGCCTGAGGTACGGACCGACGACGAACACGATCATGAGCATCGCGAACAGGATCCACAGAATCTCCATGCCTCCAGCGAACCAGACGCAAGGGCCGACAGGCCAACAGGGGGGTGCACACCGGACCGGGGCATAGCATCTGACCATGAGCGACGACAGCCACGAGCACCAGAGCTTCGAGACCCGCGCGATCCACGCGGGCAACACCGCCGACCCGCTGACCGGCGCGGTCGTGCCCCCGATCTACCAGGTCTCCACCTACAAGCAGGACGGCGTCGGCGGCCTGCGCGGCGGTTACGAGTACAGCCGCAGCGCCAACCCGACCCGCACCGCCCTGGAGGAGAACCTCGCGGCGCTGGAGGGCGGCCGGCGCGGCCTCGCCTTCGCCTCCGGCCTGGCCGCCGAGGACTGCCTGCTGCGCACGCTGCTCTCCCCGGGCGACCACGTGGTCATCCCCAACGACGCCTACGGCGGCACCTTCCGCCTCTTCGCCAAGGTCGTCTCCCGCTGGGGCGTGGAGTGGTCGGTGGCCGACACCTCCGACGCCGAGTCCGTACGGGCGGCCCTCACCCCGAAGACGAAGGTCATCTGGGTCGAGACGCCCTCCAACCCGCTGCTCGGCATCACCGACATCGCCGTCGTCGCCGACATCGCGCGCTCGGCCGGCGCCCGGCTCGTCGTGGACAACACCTTCGCCTCGCCGTACCTCCAGCAGCCGCTGGCGCTGGGCGCGGACGTGGTCGTGCACTCGCTGACGAAGTACATGGGCGGGCACTCCGACGTGGTCGGCGGCGCGCTGGTCACCGCGGACGCCGCCCTGGGCGAGGAGCTCGCCTACCACCAGAACGCCATGGGCGCGGTGGCCGGGCCGTTCGACTCGTGGGTGGTGCTGCGCGGCATCAAGACCCTGGCCGTGCGCATGGACCGGCACGCGGAGAACGCCGCGAAGATCGTGGAGGTGCTCAAGCGGCACCCGAAGGTCACCAAGGTCCTCTACCCGGGCCTGCCCGAGCACCCCGGTCACGAGGTCGCCGCCAAGCAGATGCGCAACTTCGGCGGCATGGTGTCCTTCCAGGTCGCCGGCGGCGAGGAGGAGGCCGTGGCGGTCTGCGCCCGCACCAGGATCTTCACCCTGGCCGAGTCCCTGGGCGGCGTCGAGTCCCTCATCGAGCACCCGGGCCGCATGACGCACGCCTCGGTGGCCGGTTCGGCGCTGGAGGTCCCCGCGGACCTGATCCGCGTCTCCGTCGGCATCGAGAACGCCGACGACCTGATCGCGGACCTGACGCAGGCGCTGGGCCAGTAGCCCCGGACCCCGCCGGGCCCGGTGTGAGCCGGGTCCGGCGGGGCTACCAGCCTTCCAGCGGTGGGGAGATGCCGCTCGGCGGCCCCACCCAGGGGCGGGTCAGCGACGCCCAGACCACGAAGGCCACCGCGGCGGCGAAGAGCACGGCCCAGCCGAGCCGGCGCAGGGCCCGGCGGCGGCGCAGCAACCGGCCGCCGCGGGCCGCGGCGCCCGCCGCCAGCCCGGCCGGAACCACCGGGTACGGGCCCTCCAGTAACTGTCTGACCTGCGCTTCCTTCCGGTCCGGGATCCCGCTCACGCCGCCTCCCGGGACCGCAGCACGTGCACGGCCCGGTTGCACAGCACACGGACCCGCTCCACCGGCATCCCCAGCTGGGCGGCCACGACCTCCTCCGCGACGCCCTCGTAGAGCCGCAGGACGAGGACGAGCCGTTCGGCCGGGTTCAGCCGGGCCAGCACCCCGCTCCCGCCGTGGTGGCGCCAGCCGGTGCGGGCGAACGCCGCGCACAGCTCGTGGCGGGTGTAGTCGTAGGGGTCGTCGCGGCGCAGGCGCTGCCAGTTCGCGTACGCGCGGGCCAGTGCGCCCGCGAGCAGCCGCCGCGCCGCGTCCGGTTCCCCGGTGAGCAGGACCGCGACGTGCAGGAGCCGCCCCGCCGCCCCCGCGACGAAGGCCTCGAACTCCGCGTAGGAGCCAGCCTGTTGATCAACCGCCCGCATAGCCCACATAGTGCGGGCAGCGGGACCGCTCCGGTCAAGAGGACGGACGTACTCCGCTCAGGAGGCCGGATCGGCTTCGGCCACCGAGGCCATCAGCTCCGACAGCGACAGGTTGAAGCGGGTCAGCAGCCCGGTGAAGGACTCGCGCTCGTCCTCGCTCCAGCCCTCCGTCACCCGGGCCATCAGCTCGCGCCGCGAGGAACGCACCTCCTCCAGCCGCGCGAGGCCCCGCGGGGACAGCGCGAGGACCACGGCCCGCCCGTCCTCCGGGTGCGAGGTCCGCTTGACCAGACCGCTGTCGACCAGCGGCGCGACCTGCCGGGTCACGGTGGAGGAGTCGATGCCCATGCCGCCCGCGAGCGCCTTGACGCCCATCGGTCCCTCCAGGTCGAGCCGGTTCAGCAGGAGGTAGGCCGCGCGGTCCATCGAGTTGCGGGCCTGGCCCACGCCGCCCAGACGGGTCTGCTCGGCGCGACGGGCGAAGACCGCCACCTGGTGCTGGAGCGCGTCGAGGAGACCGGCACCGGCGGGCGATTCGGCCACCGTGGGCAGGTCGGAACTGGCCGGGGAGGAAGGCATGGCCATGGGCTCTCTTCGCGTGGGTCCGACAGGATGGGGGACAGAGTACGCGGCCCCGCCGCGCCCCGTCCGCCGCGTACGAGAACTGGTACGGCCCGCGCGGACGGCCGCCCGGCGGGCGTCCCGGATGGCGAGATCTCGCCCCTCGGGAGCCCGCGTCCGTGTCCGGGCCCGCGTCCGACGCCGACGCCGTTGCCGGGCGCGGGGGCCGCCGCCGGCGTCCGGGGCCGGGCGCGCGCCGGGCTGCGAGACTGGCGGCATGAACTACCGCGTGCCCGTGCCCGTCCCGCAGGTCATCCTCGACGACGTCCGGGGAGCCCAGAAGATGCTCTCCGGCGTCGCCCGGGTCACGCCCATGGAGGGCAGCCGGCACCTCTCCGCGCTCACCGGCGCCCCGGTGCACTTCAAGTGCGAGAACCTCCAGCGGACCGGCTCCTTCAAGCTCCGCGGCGCGTACGTGCGCATCGCCGGCCTGCGCCCCGAGCAGCGCGCCGCCGGTGTGGTGGCGGCCAGCGCCGGCAACCACGCCCAGGGCGTGGCGCTGGCCTCCTCGCTCCTCGGCGTCCGCTCCACCGTGTTCATGCCCGTCGGCGCCCCGCTGCCGAAGGTCGCCGCCACCCAGGAGTACGGCGCCGAGGTGCGGCTGCACGGCCAGGTCGTCGACGAGACCCTCGCCGCCGCCGAGGAGTACGCCGACCGCACCGGGGCGGTGTTCATCCACCCCTTCGACCACCGCGACATCATCGCGGGCCAGGGCACGGTGGGCCTGGAGATCCTGGAGCAGTGCCCCGAGGTGCGCACGATCCTCGTGGGCATCGGCGGCGGCGGCCTGGCCGCCGGCATCGCGGTCGCCGTCAAGGCCCTGCGCCCCGACGTGCGGATCGTCGGCGTGCAGGCGGCCGGCGCGGCCGCGTACCCGCCGTCCCTGCTCGTGGGGCACCCGGTGTCCATCGACGAGCCCGCCACGATGGCCGACGGCATCAAGGTCGGCCGGCCCGGCGACGTTCCCTTCAGAATCATCGGCGATCTTGTCGACGACGTCCGTACGGTGTCGGAGGACGCCCTCTCCAGCGCGCTGCTGCTGTGCCTGGAGCGGGCCAAGCTGGTCGTCGAGCCGGCCGGGTGCAGCACGGTGGCGGCGCTGCTGAGTGAACCCGAGCGGTACGGCGCCGGCCCGGTGGTCGCCGTCCTGTCCGGCGGGAACGTCGATCCGCTGCTGCTGCAGCGGATCCTGCGCCACGGCATGGCGGCCGCGGGCCGGTACCTGTCGCTGCGGCTGCGGGTGGCCGACCGCCCGGGCGCCCTGGCCGGACTCCTGGGGGTGTTGTCGGTGGTGGATGCGAACGTGCTGGACGTGAGCCATGTGCGCACGGACCCGCGCCTGGGGCTCACGGAGGTGGAGGTGGAGCTGCAGCTGGAGACCAAGGGGCCGGAGCACTGCGCGGAAGTCGCGCGTTCCCTGCACGGCGCGGGTTACAAGGTGATGAGCTAGACCGGTCCGACGGATCGGACCGCTGCGCGGACCGGCCCCGCCGTGTCACCCGTCCGGCCGAGCGCTGCCCGCCCGGCGCCCCTAGGATTTGCGGAGAAAAGCCCCGAACAGCTCGATTCAACCGGCCCCCTTCACCCTGGGAGAATCCACATGCCAGGCGCTATCCACGCCGAAGGTCTGGTGAAGACCTTCGGCGACGTACGGGCTCTGGACGGCGTGGACCTCGATGTCCCCGAAGGCACCGTCCTCGGTCTGCTCGGCCCCAACGGCGCGGGCAAGACCACGACCGTGCGCGTCCTGACCACCCTCCTGCGACCCGACAGCGGCAAGGCCGTCGTCGCGGGCATCGACGTCCTGAAGAACCCCAACGAAGTCCGCCGCTCCATAGGCCTGTCCGGCCAGTTCGCGGCCGTCGACGAATACCTGACCGGCCGGGAGAACCTCCAGATGGTCGGCCAGCTCTACCAGATGAAGGGCAGGGCGGCGAAGGCCCGGGCCACCGAGCTGCTCGAACGCTTCAACCTCTCCGACGCGGCCGACCGCACCGCCAAGACCTACTCCGGCGGCATGCGCAGACGCCTCGACCTCGCGGCCGCACTCGTCGTCAGCCCGCCCGTGATGTTCATGGACGAGCCGACCACCGGCCTCGACCCGCGCAACCGCCAGCAGTTGTGGGGCATCATCCAGGAGCTCGTCGCCGGCGGCACCACCCTGTTGCTGACCACCCAGTACCTGGAGGAGGCCGACCACCTCGCGCACGACATCTGCGTGGTCGACCAGGGCCGGGTCATCGCCCGCGGCACCTCCGACGAGCTCAAGGCCCGCACCGGGGGAGAGCGGGTCGAGGTGGTGGTCCACGAGCGCGACCGGATCGCCTCCGCCCGTGAGGTGCTCGCCGGCTTCGGCAAGGGCGAGACCACCGTCGAGGAGCACACCCGCAAGCTGACCGTGCCCGTCGCGGGCGGGGCCAAGCTGCTCGCCGAGGTCATCCGCGAACTGGACGGCCGGGGCATCGAGATCGACGACATCGGCCTGCGCCGGCCCACCCTCGACGACGTGTTCATCTCCCTGACCGGGCACGCGGCGGAGCTGGGGACCGAGGAGGAGGCCGGCGCCGGCGGGACGAAGGGCCGCAGGGCGGCCGGGAAGGAGGCGGTGAAGTGACCCTCACGACCCCGACCCGAGACCTCGCCGCACCGAGCCCGCGCGGCGGCGTCGTCCAAAGCGTCAGCGACTCCCTGGTGATCGCCAAGAGGAACCTGATCCGGATGTCCCGGATCCCCGAAATGATCATTTTCGGGGTCATCCAGCCGGTGATGTTCGTCGTCCTGTTCAGCTACGTCTTCGGCGGCTCCATCAGCGTAGGCGGCAGCACCTCGCCCGCCGCCTACCGCGAGTTCCTGATGGCCGGCATCTTCGCCCAGACCGTCACCTTCGCCACCGCGGGCGCCGGCGCGGGCATCGCGGACGACATGCACAAGGGCCTGATCGACCGCTTCCGCTCACTGCCCATGGCCCGCGGCGCGGTGCTGACCGGCCGGACCCTGGCCGACCTCGTCCAGACCACCCTGACCGTCATCGTCCTCGCGATCGTGGCCCTCCTGGTGGGCTGGCGCACCCACACGAGCTTCGGGGAGGTCCTCGCGGGCTTCGGCCTGCTGCTCCTGCTCGGCTACGCCTTCTCCTGGATCGGCGCGCTGATCGGCCTGTCGGTGCGCACCCCGGAGGCGGCGACCTCGGGCGGGCTGATCTGGCTCTTCCCGCTGACGTTCATCTCGAACGCCTTCGTCCCCTCCGAGAACATGCCGACCTTCCTGCGGACGATCGCGGAGTGGAACCCGTTCAGCGCCACCGTCCAGGCCTGCCGGGAGCTGTTCGGGAACCTCCCGCCCGGCTATCCGGTCCCGGACGCCTGGCCGATGCAGCACCCGGTGATCGCGTCGATCCTCTGGTCGCTGGTGATCATCGTGGTCTTCCGGACCCTGTCGGTGCGCAAGTACCGCTCGGCGACGGCCTGACCCCGGCGGCCCGGGGCGCGGCCCCGGGTCCGGCCCCGGTCCTCCGGGAACGCGCGATGCCCGGCCGGAGGATCCGGCCGGGCATCGGTGGTGAACAGGGGGTGATCGGTGGTGATCAGCCGGTGAAGGGCTTGACGTCGAGGATCTTGACCGAGGCGGTCTTGCCGTTCGGCAGCTCGTACTCGGCGTCCTCGCCGATCGCCTTGCCCAGCACGCCGGCGCCCAGCGGCGACTGCGGCGAGTAGGTCTCGAAGTCACCGGACGCGTACTCGCGGGACGCCAGGAGGAACTCCATGGTGTCGTCCTCGTCGCCGTCGAAGGCGATCGTGATGAGCGTGCCGGGGGCCACCACGCCGTCCGAGGCGGGAGCCGTCCCGACCTTGGCGTTCTCCAGGAGCTGCGTGAGCTGGCGGACCCGCAGCTCCTGCTTGCCCTGCTCCTCCTTCGCCGCGTGGTACCCGCCGTTCTCGCGCAGGTCGCCCTCCTCGCGGGCGGCTGCGATCTTGGTGGCGATCTCCGTGCGGGCGGGACCAGAGAGGTAGTCCAGCTCCGCCTTCAGCTGGTCGTACGCCGCCTGGGTCAGCCAGGTGACGCTTTCGCTCGTCTGGGTCACGGGTGCTCCTCGTCGGTACATGGGACTACATGCCCGCCTGCGGCGGACGAAACCACGAGCCTAACAATTCGGGAAGAAAAGGGGGAGGACCCCTGAGTCTCAATGCCCCGCGGCGCACGCGTCCAAGCGTCAGCGCGAAGAGGCCGCCGGCTGGCATCCCACCAGCTCGATCATGGTGGCGCGGCCGGTGGTCCTCAGCGACACGACCTCGTCCACCCGCGACTCCGCCTGGGGGAAGGTGAAGTCGGCGCGGCCCACCTCGGCGTGTTCCTCGTCCTGCGAGCTCATGGTGCAGACGCCGGTGACCGAGGCGTCCTTGCGGACCTCCAGGTGCACCTTCACCTCGGTGTCCGAAATCACCTGGAACTTGATCACTTCGGCACTCACGCTCTGGCCCGCGACGTAGTCCCAGCCGATCCAGCCGATCAGCCCCAGCATGCCCGCACCCAGCACGGATCCGATGATCTTGAGCTTCCGGTCCGTACGCTCGTCCGCCGACCGGCCGTACCGGCCCTCGGGCAGTCCCTCGCGTACCGCGCTCATGATCGTTTCCTCTCGCTGGGGAGGTCGGGTCACCCCTGGAATTTTCCGTCCCCCAGTTCGGTCACTATAGAAGCCGAGTGTCGCGCCGATTCGCAGAGGATCCTGTTTTGACCGAGCAGCTTCGACTGATGGCCGTCCACGCCCACCCCGACGACGAGTCGAGCAAGGGCGCGGCCACGATGGCCAAGTACGTGTCCGAGGGGATCCCGGTGATGGTCGTCACCTGCACCGGTGGCGAGCGGGGCTCGGTGCTGAACCCCAAGCTCCAGGGCGACAAGTACATCGAGGAGAACATCCACGAGGTCCGCGCCCGCGAGATGGACGAGGCGCGCGAGATCCTCGGCGTCGAGCAGGAGTGGCTGGGCTACGTCGACTCCGGCCTCCCGGAGGGCGACCCGCTGCCGCCGCTGCCCGAGGGCTGCTTCGCCCTCGCGGACGTCCACGAGGCGGCCGGCGAGCTCGTCAAGAAGATCCGCGCCTTCAAGCCGCAGGTGGTCACCACCTACGACGAGAACGGCGGGTACCCGCACCCCGACCACATCATGACCCACAAGATCACGATGGTGGCCTTCGACGGCGCGGCCGACACCGAGAAGTTCCCCGAGGCCGAGTTCGGCCCCGCCCACCAGCCGCAGAAGCTCTACTACAACCAGGGCTTCAACAAGCCGCGGACCATCGCCCTGCACGAGGCGATGCTCTCGCGCGGCATGGAGTCGCCCTACGGCGAGTGGCTGGAGCGGTGGAAGGAGTTCGAGCGCAAGGAGCGGACCCTCACCACGCACATCCCGTGCGCGGACTTCTTCGAGATCCGTGACAAGGCGCTCATCGCGCACGCCACGCAGATCGACCCGGACGGCGGCTGGTTCCGCGTCCCGATGGACCTCCAGAAGGAGGTCTGGCCCACCGAGGAGTACGAGCTCGCGAAGTCGCTCGTCGACACCTCCCTCCCCGAGTCCGACCTCTTCGCGGGCATCCGGGAGAATGCGTAGCTATGAGCGCTACGCAGGCAGCACTGACCCAGCTCCTCCCGCTGGCGGGTGACACCTTCGACAAGAACAAGGTGACGCCCGGCGTCCTGGGCTTCATCGTGTTCGCGGTCCTCGCCATCGGCGTGTGGGCCCTGATGAAGTCCATGAACCGCCACATGGGACGGGTGAACTTCGAGGAGGCCCCGGAGCCCGGCCCGGCCGGCGCCGCCCCCGCGGCGGACCGGACCCCGTAGCGCCGGGGCGGCCCCCGGCCGCCTCACCGGCTCCCGCTCACCGCCTCCCCGCCGACCGCGGCGGGGAGGCCGGCTGCGCATGCCCGGCCCGTCACCGGGCCGGGTCCCGCGCCGGGGCCGGGTCCCGCGTCAGGGGCGGGGGACCCCCATGACCTCACGGGAGTGGAGGTCCGGCACCAGGCCCAGACGCCAGGCCTGCCAGCCCTCGACCGGGTCCACGCCCCGCCCCAGCACCACCCCGTACGTCTCCAGGCAGTCCTCCAGCCTGCGGTCGCGCGCCGGGTGCCGCGCCTGCGCGAGCCGCGCCAGCTCCGCCCGCGCCTCCTCCGTGACCCCCGGCCCGCCCGGCCCCGCGTACGGCAGCAGCGTGCACCGCAGGAAGCGCGCCCAGTCCTCCCCGCGCCGGTCCCCGTACGACACGAACAGCCGGACCGCCTCCTCGCACAGGCCGAGCGCCTGCGAGAGCCGCCCGTTGCCCGCGTCCACCACCGCCAGCTCCAGGCAGGTCCACGCCTCGCCGTGCGCCAGCCCGATCCGCTGGAAGTCGGCCCGGGCGTCCACCAGCAGCTGCCGGGCGAAGCCGGAGTTGCGCAGGTTCCCCGTCCGGGCCGCCCGCTGGTCGCGCGTCACCCGGCCCGAGTGGTGCCGCGCGTGCGCCAGCCCGTACACGTCCCGCATCCGCGAGAACATCGTCCGCGCCCGCTCCAGCTCCCGGACGGCCTCGTCACGCTCCCCGCTCACCTCCAGCGCCTGACCCAGGTAGTACTGCGTCCACGCCTCGCCCCGCGCGTCCTCCGCCTCCCGGTGCCGCAACAGGGCCTCCCGCAGCCGTTCCACCGCCGGCCCCGCGTCCCCGTCCACCACCCGGGCGCGGCCCAGCTGCGTCAGGGCCCACGCCTCCCCGCGGTCGTCACGGGTGCGCCCGTACAGGTGCAGGGCCTGCTCCAGCTCCTCCTCCGCCCGCGCCACGTCCCCGAAACGCAGGTGCACCTGGCCCAGCTGGAAGTGCGCCCACGCCTCGCCGTGCACGCTCTCGTTCTCCCGGTGCAGCGCCAGCGAGGTCTCCAGCAGCCGCGCCGCCTCCGCCAGGTGCGCCAGGTCCCGTTCCACCGCCGCCAGCGCGTGCAGCCCCCAGGCCCGGTCGCCCGCCAGCTCCGGCGGCTCCTGCAGCACCAGCGCCTCCCGGATGCGGACGGCCGCCTCGGGGAGGTTGCCCTGGTGGTGCAGCGTGATGCCGAGCGAGACCAGGGCCATCGCCGCCCCCGCCTCCTGGCGCGCCTCCATGTACTGGTCCACCACCGAGGTCAGCGTGGTGCGCGCCTTGTCCAGCTCGCCCAGCTGACGCGCGGCGATACCCGTACGCCACTGCACCGAACGCGCCAGCCTCCCCTTCGGCCCCGCCTGCCCCTGGCGTCCGGCCTCCACGGCGCGGGTGAGCTCGTCGATCTCCCCGAGCCGGTACAGGTCGCCGCGCAGCAGGCAGAAGTCGCACAGCGCCCCCAGCAGGTCCAGCACCGCCTGCTGGTCCACGTCCTCCGCGTGCCGCAGCGCCGCCGTGATGAAGCTCGACTCGTCGTCCAGCCAGCGCAGCGCGGCGTCCAGCGAGGTGAAGCCGTGGCCCCCGAACTGGTTCGCGCGCGTCGACATCTTCCCGTCGACCATCCGGATCACCGAGTCCGCGAGCTGCGCGTAGGTCCGGATCAGCCGCTCCAGCGCCGCCGCCGACTCCGCCCGGTCCCCGTCCGCCGCGAGCCGGGCCGCCGCGTACGCCCGCACCTCGTCGTGCATCCGGAAGCGCTGCCCCCGGACCCGCTCGATCAGTCCCGCCTCCCACAGCTCCTCCAGCGTCCGCAGCGCCGCCTGCTCCGGTACGTCCGCCAGCGCGGCCGCGGCGGCCCCGCCCAGGGAGGCCCGCCCGGCCAGCGGCAGCCGCCGCAGCAGCAGCCGCGCCGGCTCGGCCAGCCGGGTGGAGGCGGCCCGCAGCGCCGCCTCCACCGGATGCGCGGCCCCGCCGGCGACGTAACCCCCGCCGGGCACGCCGCCGTCCGGCACCAGCGGCGCCAGCATCCGCAGGGCGAGCGGCAGCCCGCCGCTCAGCTGCACCACCGAGGCCACGGCGGGGGAGTCCTCCGGGCCCGCGCCGGTGCCGGACGCCGCACCGGCCGCCGCCCCCGGGCCGGCCACCCGCAGCAGCTCCGCCGACTCCGCCGCGTCCAGCCGCTCCACCGGCAGCTGGTGCACCCACGCCGGCAGGTCCGCCGGGAGCTCCAGCGGCTCGCGCGCCGTCACCAGCACCAGGCTCTCGGAACGCTCCGGCACCAGCGTCCGCACCTGCTCCGCGTCCACCGCGTCGTCCAGCAGCACCGTCACCGGCAGCCCCCGCAGGTGCTGGTGGTACAACTCGCCGAGCCGCCGCACCTGCTGCTCCGCCGTCGCGCCCTCCCGGAACAGCAACTGCTCCCGGGGTGCGCCCAGCCGGTTCATCAGGTGCAGCAGGGCCTCCCGCGTCGACAGCGGCGCCTCCCCGGCCTCGCCCGTCTCCGGCACGGTCGAGCCGCCCCGCAGGTCCACCACGCACGCGCCCCGGAACTGGTCCCGCAGCGCGTGCGCCGCCCGCAGCGCCAGCGCCGTCCGCCCCACCCCCGGCTCGCCGTACAGCACCACGACCACCGGGCGGGTCTCCGTACTCGCCCGCGCCGCCTGCACCCACTGCGCGATCCGCGTCAGCTCCGCCCGCCGCCCCGCGAACCGGCCCGCCGAGTCCGGCAGTTGCCCGAACGACTGCTCCAGCGCACTGCGCCGCCGCGCCTCCGCGCTGCGGTCCGCGCCGCGCAACTGCGGCGGCGTCCGCGCGAGGGAGACGGACACCCCCGCGCGCGGCGCCCGCGCCGCGGCCGCCACCGCACGCTGCTGCTCCAGGAACGGGCGTATCCCCCGCACCTCCAGCGCCGTCAGCCACTGCAGCTTCAACTGCTCGGCACCGCCCGGCCTGCCCAGCTCCCCGGCCCGCCGGTTCGCCGCCGGCAGGTGCGTCGCCGTCACCTTCACCACCGTGGCCACGGCCCCGGCGATTCCCACCACCGCCCCGGCGGTCAGTGCCGTACCGGCCGCGACACCGAGCGACAGGTCCGCGCCCACGGCGGCCGCCGCCGCGACCGCCGTGACCAGGGCCGCCGTGGAGGTGTTCCCGCGCCGGAAGGCCTCCCCGAGCGACTGCTCCCCGGCCGCGGCCTCGTCCAGGGCCCGCACGTACGCCTCGTACTCCGGGGCCGCGCCCGCCGCGAGCGAGTCCAGCAGCTCCCGGCCGCGCGCCAGGAGCACCGCCCTCTCCACCCCGGTGCCGGTGGCGTCCGGCCCGCCCGACCCGCGCCGGACGGCCTCGTCCACAGCCCGCACCAACAGGCGCTCGGCCTCACCGCGATGGCTGTCCCGCATCGGCATCCCCTCAGAGAGCTCCGGCAACGTGCCCCAAGTGTCCTGCGGCACCGCCCCGGACGCGAGGGAATCTGAGCTACTTCAGAGGAAGCCGCCGCCTCCACAGCAGGCCGGACCGAACCGCCAACTCGCCTTGGCTACAGTCCTCATGACGCGCCAACGGGTACGCCTTCCCGTCCCCTACGAGGTCGCGAGATCGACCGTGACGGAGAACGGTGCGGTGGCCTTCACCGTGCCGGTGAACAACTCGCCGTCCCTGTACGCCTTGGTGGCCGGGTCGAGGACGTACGTGTAGACGATCGGGACACCGGTGGCGGCCTGCTCGACCCGCCAGTAGAAGGGGATGCCGGCCTTGGCGTACTGGTCCACCTTCACGATCCGGTCGGTGGTCTCCGAACCGGGCGCCACGACCTCGACGACCAGGAGCACGTGCTCGGGGCGGGTGGGCGTGGTGTCGATGGTCTGCGCGCGGTAGACGATGACGTCGGGACGGCGGTTGGTGAGCGGAACGTCCTGCAGACGGACGTCGAAGTCCGTGTCGGCGTTCCAGTCCGCGCCCGCGGCGGCGTCCAGGGCGTTGGCCAGGAGGCGAGTCAGCCTGTTGTGCCGCTTGGAGGCGCGCGGGCTCACGACGACCATCCCGTCCACGATCTCGATGCCGGCGCACTGCTCCTCGGACCAGGACTCGTACTGCTCCGTGCTGATCTGCGTGTGCATCCACGCGGGCGCCACCATGTGGGCGGTCAGGGTGAGCCTCCTTCGAGGGCCTCGGCCGTTCGGTACTGCCGGCCCCAGCGTACTGTCCGCGGCCGCATCGGGCCCCGGAACCGCAACCGGAACGGGGGCCGGGGCCGTGCCGGGCCCGCGGAGGGGCAGGGGCACCGCATAGATTGGCCGCATGCCGAATCGCCTCGCGAACGAGACCTCGCCGTACCTGCTCCAGCACGCCGACAACCCCGTCGACTGGTGGCCCTGGTCGCCGGAGGCCTTCGCGGAGGCGCGGGAGCGGGGGGTGCCCGTGCTGCTGAGCGTGGGGTATTCGTCCTGCCACTGGTGCCACGTCCTCGCCGGCGAGTCCTTCGAGGACGAGCGGGTCGCCGCCTACATGAACGAACACTTCGTCAACGTGAAGGTGGACCGCGAGGAGCGCCCCGACGTCGACGCCGTCTACATGGAAGCCGTGCAGGCGGCCACCGGGCAGGGCGGCTGGCCGATGACCGTCTTCCTCACCGCCGACGCCGAACCCTTCTACTTCGGCACCTACTTCCCGCCGGAGCCCCGGCACGGCATGCCCTCCTTCACGCAGGTCCTCGAAGGCGTGCGCGCGGCCTGGGTGGACCGGCCCGAGGAGGTGGCCGAGGTCGCGCAGAAGATCGTGCGGGACCTCGCCGGGCGCCAGCTCGACTACGGCAAGGCCGGAACCCCCGGGCCCGAGGAGCTCGCGCAGGCGCTGCTCGGGCTGACGCGGGAGTACGACGCCACGCACGGCGGCTTCGGCGGCGCGCCCAAGTTCCCGCCGTCCATGGTGCTGGAGTTCCTGCTGCGCCACCACGCCCGCACCGGGGCCGAGGGCGCCCTGCAGATGGCCGCCGACACCTGCGAGGCGATGGCCCGCGGCGGGATCTACGACCAGCTCGGGGGCGGTTTCGCACGCTACTCCGTGGACCGCGAGTGGGTCGTCCCGCACTTCGAGAAGATGCTGTACGACAACGCCCTGCTCTGCCGGGTCTACGCCCACCTCTGGCGGGCCACCGGGTCCGATCTGGCGCGGCGGGTGGCGCTGGAGACCGCCGACTTCATGGTGCGGGAGCTGCGCACCGCGCAGGGCGGGTTCGCCTCCGCGCTGGACGCCGACAGCGAGGACCCGCTGACCGGGGAGCATGTGGAGGGTGCCTACTACGCCTGGACCCCGGCGCAGTTGCGGGAGGTGCTCGGGGAGGCCGACGGGGACCTCGCCGCCGGCTGGTTCGGGGTGACCGAGGAGGGCACCTTCGAGCACGGCACGTCCGTGCTGCGGCTGCCCCAGGACGGTCCCGTGGCCGAGGCCGGGAAGTTCGCCGAGGTCAGGGCCCGGCTGCTGGCCGCTCGCGATCGCCGTCCGGCGCCGGGCCGGGACGACAAGGTCGTCGCCGCCTGGAACGGCCTGGCGGTGGCCGCGCTCGCCGAGTGCGGGGCGTACTTCGAGCGCCCCGACCTGGTGGAGCGGGCGACGGAGGCCGCGGACCTGCTGGTGCGCGTGCACTTCGACGCGACCGGCGGCCGGGTGCGGCTCGCCCGGACCAGCAAGGACGGCCGGGCCGGGGCGAACGCCGGGGTCCTGGAGGATTACGGGGACGTCGCGGAGGGCTTCCTCGCGCTGGCCGCCGTCACCGGCGAGGGCGTCTGGCTGGAGTTCGCCGGTTTCCTCCTGGACCTGGTCCTGGACCGCTTCACGGCCGAGGACGGGACGCTGTACGACACGGCGCACGACGCGGAGCGGTTGATCCGCCGGCCGCAGGACCCGACGGACACCGCCGCCCCGTCGGGGTGGACGGCCGCCGCGGGCGCGCTGCTCTCGTACGCGGCGCACACCGGCTCCGAGGCCCACCGGACGGCTGCGGAGCGGGCCCTCGGGGTGGTGCACGCGCTCGGTCCGCGGGTGCCGCGGTTCATCGGGCACGGGCTGGCGGTCGCGGAGGCGCTCCTCGACGGGCCGCGCGAGGTCGCGGTCGTCGGCAGTCCCGGGGATCCGGCGCTGGCCGCGCTGCACCGTACGGCGCTGCTGGGGACCGCCCCCGGCGCGGTGGTGGCGGTCGGTCCGCCGGGGGCCGCGGACGGCGGGGAGTTCCCGCTGCTGGCCGGGCGCACGCTGGTGGAGGACCGGCCGGCGGCGTACGTGTGCCGGCACTTCGTGTGCGCGCGTCCCACGACGGATCCGGCCGCGCTGGCGGACGAGCTCGGGACGGCCCGCGCCTGAGCCGGCCCGCCCCGACAGCGACCGAGGGGCCCGTCCGCGCGGTGCGGAGGGGCTCCTCGCGGCGGACAGGCTCCCCGGTGCGTACGGGCCCCCTGGGTGCGGACGGACCGCTCCGTGTTCGGCCCCGTGCCGCGTCAGTGCTGGTAGGCGGCGATCGAGATGCCGACGTAGTGGGCCACGAAGGCCACGAGGGTCAGGGAGTGGAAGACCTCGTGGAAGCCGAAGAACCGCGGTGAGGGGTTCGGCCGCTTCATGCCGTAGATGACCCCGCCGACGCTGTAGAGCAGACCGCCGACGATCACCAGCACCAGGACGGCGATGCCGCCGGTGCGCATGAAGTCGGGGAGGAAGAAGACGGCCGCCCACCCCATCGCGATGTAGCAGGGCGTGTAGAGCCAGCGCGGGGCGCCGACCCAGAAGACGCGGAAGGCGATCCCGGCCGCCGCGGCGAGCCACACCGCCCACAGCAGGGTCCGGCCGGTGGAGGGCGGGAGCAGCAGCACGGTCAGCGGGGTGTAGGTGCCCGCGATGATCAGGAAGATGTTGGCGTGGTCGAGGCGCCGCAGGACGGCCTCGCCGCGCGGACCCCACGTACCGCGGTGGTAGACGGCGCTCACTCCGAAGAGCAGGCAGGCCGTGAGGATGTAGACCCCGCAGGCCACCCGGGCCCGGGTCGAGTCGGTGAAGGCCATCAGGGCCAGCCCGGCGACGATCACGGCGGGGAACATGCCGAGGTGGAGCCAGCCGCGCAGCAGCGGCTTGGCCTCGATGGCGGACTCGACGGCCTCCGCGGCCTGGACGACCGGGGAGGTGCCGGAGGCCGCTGCGGCCTCGGCGGCGGGGACGGCGGCGGCGTCAGAAGTCATGCGCGCCATGCTACCTACGGGTCCGTAGGTAGCCGGTGGTGCTCTTTACGGAAGATTGACGGACGTGGCAATGCTCACGTGAGAGGCCCTCTGGACATATGCGCACATCCACCGGATGATCAGATGAGTGCGGTCGACACCGGATGAGCGGAGCGCGAAGCGTCCGGGTCGCAGCCCCCACGGGGCCAACACCAAACAAACCCCTCAACAAGGAGCAATCGTGGCGCGCGAGAACGCGGCTCCCACCAGCACGACCCTTCCGACCAAGCACGACGCCCTGATCTCCTGGGTGGACGAGATCGCAGCCCTCACCCAGCCGGACCGTGTCGTCTGGTGCGACGGCTCCGAGGCCGAGTACGAGCTCCTGTGCGAGGAGCTCGTCGCGAAGGGAACGTTCAAGAAGCTCGACGAGAGCAAGCGCCCGAACTCGTACTACGCCGCCTCCGACCCCTCCGACGTCGCGCGCGTCGAGGACCGGACCTTCATCTGCTCCGAGAAGGAGGAGGACGCGGGCCCCACGAACCACTGGAAGGCCCCGGCCGAGATGAAGGAGATCTTCGCCGGCGAGCAGGGGATCTTCCGCGGCTCCATGAAGGGCCGCACGATGTACGTCGTGCCCTTCTGCATGGGCCCCCTCGGCTCCGAGCTCTCCGCGATCGGCGTCGAGATCACCGACTCCGCCTACGTCGCGGTCGCCATGCGCACCATGACCCGCATGGGCCAGGCCGTCCTCGACGAGCTCGGCACCGACGGGTTCTTCGTCAAGGCCGTCCACACCCTCGGCGCCCCGCTCGCCGACGGCCAGGCCGACGTGCCGTGGCCCTGCAACACCACCAAGTACATCTCGCACTTCCCGGAGACCCGCGAGATCTGGTCCTTCGGATCCGGCTACGGCGGCAACGCCCTCCTCGGCAAGAAGTGCTACGCCCTGCGCATCGCGTCCGTCATGGCCCGCGACGAGGGCTGGCTCGCCGAGCACATGCTGATCCTCAAGCTCACCCCGCCGGCCGGCGAGGGCGAGACGAAGTACGTCGCGGCCGCCTTCCCGTCCGCGTGCGGCAAGACCAACCTCGCCATGCTGGAGCCCACGATCCCCGGCTGGACGGTCGAGACCATCGGCGACGACATCGCCTGGATGCGCTTCGGCGAGGACGGCCGCCTCTACGCGATCAACCCCGAGGCCGGCTTCTTCGGCGTCGCCCCCGGCACCGGCGAGCACACCAACGCCAACGCCATGAAGACCATGTACGCGAACACCGTCTTCACCAACGTCGCGCTCACCGACGACGGCGACGTCTGGTGGGAGGGCATGACCGAAGAGGCGCCCGCCCACCTGGTCGACTGGAAGGGCAACGACTGGACTCCGGACTCGGAGACCCCCGCCGCCCACCCCAACGCCCGCTTCGCCGTCCCGGCGTCCCAGTGCCCGACGATCGCCCCCGAGTGGGAGGACCCCAAGGGCGTCCCGGTCTCCGCGATCCTCTTCGGCGGCCGCCGCGCCTCCGCCGTCCCGCTGGTCACCGAGTCCTTCGACTGGAACCACGGCGTCTTCATCGGCTCGAACATCGCCTCCGAGAAGACCGCCGCCGCCGAGGGCAAGGTCGGCGAACTGCGCCGCGACCCCTTCGCCATGCTGCCGTTCTGCGGCTACAACATGGGCGACTACATGGCCCACTGGGTCAAGGTCGCCGCGGACAAGGACCAGTCCAAGCTCCCGAAGATCTACTACGTGAACTGGTTCCGCAAGAACGACGCGGGCAAGTTCGTGTGGCCCGGCTTCGGTGAGAACAGCCGCGTCCTGAAGTGGATCGTCGGCCGCCTCGACGGCACCGCCGAGGGCACCGAGACCCCCATCGGCATCCTGCCGACCAAGGACTCCCTCGACCTCGACGGCCTCGACCTCCCGGCCGAGGACCTCGACTTCCTCCTCACCGTGGACAAGGAGGTCTGGCGCGAGGAGGCCGCCCTGGTCCCCGAGCACCTCAACACCTACGGCGACCACACGCCGAAGGAGCTGTGGGACCAGTACCACGCGCTCGTCGAGCGCCTCGGCTGAGCGCCTGAGCCGTAGCACGCCCTGAAGAAGGGCCTATGAACGTGGGAGCCCCCGACCAAGCGGCGCCCACCGCTGTGGGAGCCCCCGACCAAGCGGCGCCCACCGCAGCACCGGCCTGTCAGGAAGAGCGTCCGCGCTCCTCCAGATAGGCCGTGTGCGTCTGCTGACGGCGGGCCTCCACCTCGTGGAGGTCCGCCGTCACGCGTCGCGCCTCCTCCCGCAGCATCCCCAGCTGCCGCCCCAGATGCCGCTCGGGCGACTCCCCGCCCGGCACCATCCGGTCCCACCAGCGGGTCCGCTGGTAGGCGTCCACGCTCTCCGGCACGTCCTGCCGCACCGCCCGCGACACCGCGTGCACCGCCTCCGGATCGGCCGCCAGCACATCGGCCACCCAACCCGGCTCCAACAGCGCCGCGTACAGCCCCAGCAGCTCCTCCAGCGTGTCCCGGGCCTGCGCCGGCAGCTCCACCGCGTCCGCGTACTCCCGCAGCCGCCCGAAGTCCCCACGCAGGACACCGAGCTCCTCGCGCGGGTCGAAGGGCGGCGGAGCCGTCCGCTCCGGCGGTGCGATCAGCGCGCCCGCCCCGTACAGCCCCGCGACCACCAGCGGCCAGTACGCACCCGCCGCCCCGGCCAGCGTCAGGCCCAGCCCGGCCACCCCGCAGGCCGAACCGGCCAGGTTCTTGCGCGACTCCAGGTACGCCAGGACCCGGGCCCGGCCCGCCCGCCTACTGGTAGCCACGGATCTCCTCGAAGGCTCCGGCCAGCGCGCCGCTCCCGCCGGTGGCGTCGAAGAGCCTGCCGCCGGTCAGCTCGGTGATGCGGGTGAGCTCCTTGCGGTCCGAGTCGCCGAACAGCACCGCGAACACCGGCGTCCGCTTCTGCGCCTCGGGCAGCTTCGCGTAGAACGAGCCGAAGTGCCCGGCCCCGACGCCCTCGGTGTTCTCGCCGTCCGTCATCAGCACGATCGAGGTGAACGCGTCCCCGCCGCCCCGGCCGATCTGCTCGTACGCCGCCTCCAGGCTGCCGTAGACCGCCGTACCCCCGTCCGGCTCCAGCGACTTCACGTCCCGGCGGATCGCGTCCAGGGCCGGCCCCGGATCGCCCGGCTCCACCACGTGCGTGGTCACCTTCTTCACCTTCGACCCGAAGGACAGCAGCGTGACCTCCTCACGGTCCCGGAAGCGCCGCCCCGGCCCGGAACTGCCCGTGCCCGTCAGGTCGGTGAGCGCCGACCTCAGCCGCCCGATGCGGTCCTCCTCGCTCATCGACCCCGAGGTGTCCAGCACGTACACCGTCCGCGAGGGACGGCGCAGCTCGTTCTCGTAGCCGGCCAGCAGCCCGTCGGCGACGGCGCGCGTCCCCGGGAAGGGCAGCTCGCGCCGCTGGTCCCGGTCCAGCCCGTCGGCCGGCGCCACGCCGGGCGCGACCGGGCGGCGGAAGGTCTGCCCGGTGATCGCCCGCTGCGCGTCCGGGCCGCGCAGCCAGTCCGTCAGCGCCCGCCCGGCGTCGCGCGCCCCGGCCGGGGCCGAGGTCAGCAGGGTCAGCGGGTAGTGGGCCGTGACCACCCCGTCGCGCGGCCGGACCACCGTCAGCGGCGCCCCGCCGCCCTTCGCGTCCCGGTTCATCGACAGCAGCACCGACTCGTAGTTCACCAGCGCGTCCACGTCCCCGCGCCTGCCGTACGCGGTGGCCAGCCAGCCCGAGGAACCCGACGTCAGCTTCTGCCCGGCGAAGAACTCCTTCAGCCGGGGCGTCGCCGCCTTCACGTCCGCGTCCGTCAGCGCCGCCTGCGCCCCCGACAGCCCCGACGCCACCGACACCAGCGCGGAGAAGCCGGAGTTCGAACGCACCGGGTCGGTCATCCCGTACGTCAGCCTCCCCGCGGCGACGGCCTCGTGCACCGTCGGCCAGGTCACCTCCCCGGGCTTCCAGCCCAGCCGGGCCATCGCCTCCGGCTTCACGCCGAGGGCGACGGGCGAGGACATCACCGGGGTCTCGCTGGACAGCTTCCCGGCGGCCTCCGGCCGCAGCCGCAGGTAGTCGTTGGAGGAGAGCCAGATCGCGTCGTACCTGCCGTCGGCCTGCCCGGAGGCGACCTGCTCGACGGCGTCCAGCGTCCCGGACCACGTGAACCTCACGGTGATCCCGGTCGCCTTCCGGGCCCGCTCCAGCACCGGCTCCATGTCCGCGAGCTCACTGGAGGCCAGCACCCGCAGGGTGCCCTCCTTGTAGGCCGTCTCCGCAGGCCCTTCGGGCCCGTCGGAGGTACAGGCCGTCGCCGCGGCGAGCACGGCCAGAGCCAGCGCGATGCCCGTCGCGGCCCGCCGGCGCCGCGGGCCCGCGGGCCGGGGCGGAGCCCCCGCCGCGGCCGGGAACCGCCCGGACGCGCTCACAGGGCACCGCCCTCGACGGCACCGGCGGTCCGCGTCCGCGCCAGGTACGCCGACGCGTTCTCCAGCTCACCGGCCAGGGACTCCACCGTCGCCGCCATGTTCTGCGCGGCCTGCGCCTTGAACGCGTCGATCGCGTCCAGCGTCCTGTAGATCTGCGCGAAGGCCGCCCGCAGGGTCTCCGCGCCCACCGCCGGATCCGCCGCGATCCGCTGGATCTCGCCGCTCTGCGCGGCCAGCATGTCCGCGTTGCCGCGGATCAGCTCCTCCGTCGTCCCCTTCAGGGCGTCGACCTGCTCGATCACCGCGCGCTGGCGGTCCAGCGCCGAGGCCAGCATCACCGCGATGCGCAGCGCCGAGACGGTGGTCGTGGCCGCCCGGTCGACGCCCTTGACCAGCTCGTCGTTGGTGCGCCGGACCAGGTCCATCGCCAGGTAGCCCTGGGCGCAGACGGCCAGCTGCGTCAGCAGGTCCTGGTGCTTCTGCCGGACCGGGAAGAGCACGTCCGCGCGCAGCGCGTCGGCCTCCCGCGGGTCGGTCTGCTCGGCCTCCGCGACCCGCCGGGCGACGGCGTCGTCCAAGGCCTCGGTGAGGACCGCGTACTCCTGGAGCCTGCCCATCGTCTCCCACAGCCGGGAACGCTCGGTGTGCAGGGCCGCGTTGTCGCGGCGCAGCTCGTCCTGACCGCTGCGCAGCGCCCCCACGATCCGGTTCAGGGTGGCCTGCGAGGAGGCGTACTTCGCCACGTGGTCGCGGAAGCGGTTGCCGCCCGGCAGCTTCGCCAGCAGCCTGCGGGCGCCCGAGGCGGGCGTGTCCCGCGGGCCGAGGTCCTCGACCGTGCGCCGCAGCTCGACCAGGGAGCCCGCGACGCGCGCCTGCGCGTCTCCGCCGCCGTCGGAGCCGAGGGAGCGTACGGCCCGCTCCAGCATCCGGTTGGACTGCCGGGCGGCGGTGCGGACGTCGGCCGAGCCCAGCGCGGCGATCTCACCGACACGCTGCGCGAACTCGGGGGAGCGGGCGTCGGTCCCGGCGAGCGAACCGACGTACTCCGCGGCCCGGCGGGCCATCTCGTCGTGGACGCCGTCCGGGAGCGGTACGAGTCCCGCGGCCTGCTCCCGGCGGACGGGGGCGACGGGCTCGGGTGCGCTGAGGACCAGCGGGGTGTCCTCGGGAGGTGTCAACGTCATGTGTGCAGTCCCCCTAGCCCTTGGCGCGCTGGGCGAGCGCCATCAGGATCTTGACGGTGGGTGTGCCGACCTGCCGGATCCCGGTGAGCCCCGGGTTGAGGTGGTCGGCGTGCGGGGCGGTAGCGGCGGTGAACTCGGCCACGCCGTCCTGCGGGCGGAACCCGCGGAGCACGGCCAGCTCGCGCAGCCGCGGATCGGTGGCCAGGAGCGCGCCCAGCTCCCTCGCGGCGTCGCTGAGCGGCACGAAGGTGTGCGCCGTGTTCACGGTGGTGTCCGGGTAGAGCACCACCATCGCGCCCGGATCCTGCTTCTGCAGGAGCAGCGAGGCCACCTGGGACTCGTACACCAGGATCAGCGGTTCGCCGCTGCCGCTGATGAACGCCCGGAACGGGTCGTCGCTGCTGCTCTCCAGGGCCCCCTGGACGGAGATCAGCTTGCGCATCAGGGGCGCGGTCCGCTCGACGCCCGCTTCGTCCGCGACCACGCTGTTGCCGTTCGCGACGTTCGAGGCGGCGGCGAGGAAGAGCGCGCCGGAGTTGGAGGAGGCCGGGTCGGTGGTCTTCACGAACACCGTGCCGGTCAGCTCGGCGTGGGCGGAGGCCCCGGACAGCTGCTGCCAGGTCCGGTCCTCGGCGGCGGCCTTCAGGAACGGGCCCATGAGCAGGGTCCCGGTGCTCTTGCCGGTCAGGGTGGCCAGACCGTTGGCGGCCAGCACCCCCGCCGCGTTCGGACGGGCGACGACGACGAGCGGGGAGTAGAAGGGCTTGGTCTCCTGCACCCCCTTCAGGCCGGCCGCGGCCGCGACCTCCCTGGCGGGTTCACTGCTGCCGGGGAATGCGAAGTCGTACTCCTTCAGGGCGAGTTGGTCCATCGCCCAGGAGCCCGAGGTCTCCGTCTTCACGGTGTAGCCCTTGGCTGCAAGGGCCTTGACGACGTCAGGGTCGCGGAAGAACTCGGACTTCTCCGAACCGATGACGCCACGCACGGTCTTCGTTGCCGTGGATTCCCGGCTCTGCCCCTGGAACGCGACGTAGAGGACGCCGCCGATCAGGAGGAGACCCAGGACGATACCCAGGATGCGTCTCACGGGGGCAGCGTGCTCGCGGAAACCCACATTCCACGCCGGGTCGGGTGAACGCCGGGTGTCCAGGCGGTCCCACTTCGAAATGCTGTGTGAGCCTGCGGGTGCTGGTGGGCGGAGCGGTGGGCCGGGAGGATCGGGGCATGGGCGTGAGCGCGTTGAAGTGGCAGGGCTGGCTGGTCGCCCTGGTGGCGGTGTCCGGGCTGCTGGTGTTCGCCCCGCTGGGCCTGTACGTGTGGGCGAGCGGCGGCGGGACACCCCAGGAGGAACCACCGCGGCCGGCAACCCAGGACGTACGGGTCACCGGGTGCCGCGTCGATCCGGCCAGCCGGCGGGTGAGTGCCACGGTGGAGGCGCGCGGACGCGCCGAGGGCACCGGTACCTACGTGGTCACGGTGGAGTTCCGTGACCGCGCCGAGGCCGATCCGGCCCGGCGGGCCGCCCAGGCACTGGTGAAGGTGCCGGGCGTGGCCCCGGGCGCGACCGAGTACGCGGAGGCGGTCGGACCGGTGTGGCCGGTGGCGACGGTGCCCTGGTGCGGGGTCGCCGGCGCGGAGTTCACGCCGGCCCCCACGGACGGGCCGTCGTCGTCACCGGCCCTCGGCGACGGTCTCAGCCGTTGACCTTGATGACGACCGTGCTGCACACCTTGTCGGCGAAGGTCTGCTTCTTGGCGTCCCACAGCGGCCACAGCCAGCCGATGTAGCACGGCAGGCCGTCCAGGATGTGCGCCAGCTTGCGGACGAACGCCATGCCGAAGCCGAGGACGGCGCCGTCGGCCTCGCGGCGCACGCTGATGCCGACGACCTTCTTGCCGATCGTCTGACCGGTGGTGCCCTCGCGGTACAGCTGGTAGATGAGCATGCCGACCGCGTACAGCATGCCGACCAGGCTGAGGATCCCGGCGACCGTGTCGCCCGACTCATCGCCGGAGACCGCCGCGCCGATGCCGATCAGCGCGTACATCGGACCGGCGATGATCAGCATGTCGAGCAGGTAGCCGCCGGCGCGCAGGCCCCAGTGCGCCAGCGGAGGCATGCCGGCCGGCATCCCCATGCCCGGCATGCCCGGCGGCGGGTACGCGCCGTACGCCGGCGGCGGGGTCTGCTGCTGCGGGTAGCCGTACTGCGGCGCCGTGCCCTGCGGGGGCTGCTGGGGGTAGCCGTACTGGGGCGGAACGCCCTGCGGGGCCTGCTGCGGGTAGCCGGGCTGGCCCTGCGGGGGCTGCTGGCCGTACGGATTGTTCGGATCGCCGAAGCTCATGGGCGAGTCTCTCCAGGCTGCTCGATGGGGACGAAGCGGAGTGGAGGAGATGGAACCCGAGGAGCGGCCTCCCCCGTGCTGCCGCCGTGTTTCAGCCGACATCGTTGTTCGGAGCCCGGTGATCTGTCCAATTCAATGCGCGCGGCGACGCGCGGTGAGAGGCGCTCGAGAGTCGATTGCGGGGGATTCGCGAGGCGTTCGCGAGCTGTTCCGGGCGGCCGCGGGACGCGCCGCGCCGGCCTCCCGGAGGGAGCATGGCACCCGGTCCGGAGCCTCCGCGGCCCCGGACCGGGGCCGTCTAGAGGGCGCCGGCCAGGTCCGGGGACTTCAGGGCGGCGGCGTGCGCGTCCATGCGTTCGGCGGCGAGGATCGCGACGGTGGTGTCGGCGCGGGACGCGGCGACGAGGAGCGCGCGGGCGGCGAGGTCGTGCGCACGCCGGTGGAGGGCGGCCGTGTCCGTGGCGGTCTCCCGCGGAGCGCGGACGGGCTGCGCCCGGCGCAGCCGGGCCACCTGGACGGAGATCTCGGCGGCGGCCTCGTCGAGCCCGAGCTCGTCGGTGACGGCGAGCAGGGCGGCGAGGTGGCCGCCGAGCTGGATGTCCAGCGCCTCGGCCCGGCTGCTGTGCGGGTAGTCGTCGGGGTCGCCGCCCATGCGATGGACGACCGGCTTCGTGCGGATCGGCTCGTACATGAGGAGGCCTCCTGCGTGGTCAGGAGACCATCCTACATTGGATTGGTTCTAAAGTTGAGCTGGATCCTGTTGTGGGTCGGCCGACGGGGCCGGCCGACCGGGCCGCGCGGCGGTTAGAGCTGGCCGTACCCGTCGAGGAAGTTCCCGATCCGCGTCACCGCGTCCGCCAGGTCCTTGGCGTTCGGCAGGGTCACGATGCGGAAGTGGTCGGGCTCCGGCCAGTTGAAGCCGGTGCCGTGCACGACCATGATCTTCTCCGCCCGCAGCAGGTCCAGGACCATCTGCCGGTCGTCCTTGATCTTGTAGACCGCCGGGTCCAGCTTCGGGAAGGCGTACAGCGCGCCCTTCGGCTTCACGCAGGTGACGCCGGGGATCTGGGTCAGCAGGTCGTAGGCGACGTTGCGCTGCTCCAGGATCCGCCCGCCGGGCAGGACCAGGTCCTCGATCGACTGCCGGCCGCCGAGTGCGGTGGCCACCGCGTACTGCGAGGGCATGTTCGCACACAGGCGCATGTTCGCGAGGATCGTGAGGCCCTCGATGTAGCAGGTGGCGTGCTTCTTCGGGCCGCACACGGCCATCCAGCCGGCCCGGTAGCCGGCGACCCGGTAGTTCTTGGACAGGCCGTTGAAGGTGAGGGTCAGGACGTCGGGGGCGATGGCGGCGGTGTTGAAGTGCTGGGCGCCGTCGTACAGGATCCGGTCGTAGATCTCGTCGGAGCAGACGACCAGGTTGTGGCGGCGCGCGATGTCCGTCAGCCCGCGCAGCATCTCCTCGTCGTAGACGGCGCCGGTCGGGTTGTTCGGGTTGATGATCACGATCGCCTTGGTGCGGTCGGTGACCTTGCGCTCGATGTCGGCGAGGTCCGGCATCCAGTCGGACTGCTCGTCGCAGCGGTAGTGCACGGCCGTGCCGCCGGCCAGGGAGACGGACGCCGTCCACAGCGGGTAGTCCGGGGCCGGGACCAGTACCTCGTCGCCGTCGTCGAGCAGTGCCTGCATCGACATCGTGATCAGCTCGGAGACGCCGTTGCCGAGGTAGATGTCCTCGACGTCCAGGTCGATGCCCTTGGTCTGGTAGTGCTGCATGACCGCGCGGCGCGCGGACAGCAGACCCTTCGCGTCGCCGTAACCGTGGGCGGAGCCCAGGTTGCGGAGCATGTCCTCAAGGATCTCCGGCGGGCACTCGAAGCCGAAGGCCGCGGGGTTGCCGGTGTTGAGCTTGAGGATGCGATGACCTGCTGCTTCGAGCCGCATGGCCTCTTCGAGCACGGGGCCGCGGATCTCGTAGCAGACATTGGCGAGTTTGGTTGACTGGATCACCTGCATGACGGGAGCTTACGGCGCCGGGTGGGCGCTTGACCTGCGTTTTCGAAGAGAGGATCGAAGGTCGATTTGCCCGGTTTGATGCGATGGGTGGGTGGGAGCGCGCCCTTCCCTTGGAATCCGGGGCCGAGCCGTCTCCCGGCCTGCGGAATGGGGTGGGCCCGACCCGCCCCGGACCTGCCCGGGGCGACGCGTGTTGCGCTCGTCACCCCCCGGGAGGGCGAGGTGAGTGAGTACGCGGGCTGAGTACGCGCACTCATGCGGGCCGTCGGCCGTGTTGGGGAAGCTGGGACTCCAGGCGAGAGGTGCCGCGGCGGCGGCGGTTAAGGGGCACGGGGCAGTGGAGTTCGTAGTGGGTGACATGGCGATCACCACGGTCGGCACGGACGGGGACGACCGGGCGATCGAGTTCCTCGTCAGGCCGCAGGGAGGCGCGCCGGAAGGCCACTTCGCGATCTTCTGCGAGCACGACCACGACTGGGAGTCTGCCCGCCTCGCCATCTCCCCGGACTCGGGAGCCGTCCCGGTGGCGGCGGTGGCCTGGGCGGTGGAATTCGCCCGGGAGTACCTCTGAGGGGGGTGGGGGGCTTCGGCGGGGCGGGATCAGAGCAGTGTTGGGGGGTTCCCGGCAGTCCCATCGTCTCTCCGTGTCGGGCCGGTCCCTCAAGGGCGCTCCTTCGTCGCGTCGCTGCGCGATGGCCTGCGGCCACCCTTGACCGACCGTCCCGCCCCGGAAATCCGAAAGACTGCCGGGAACCCCCCAAAGGAACGGGCCGGGCGACAGGACCAAAGACGGGGAGTCGGAGAGGGCCGGGCGGCGCCCGGCCCGGGGCGCCCCAGATCGCTACGCGCTCCTCACGTCTCAGCGTCCGCCCCCCGTCCGTGGCGGGTGGACGCCCTCTCACTCGCAGGGTCGCCCTCCTTGTGCGACTGCGAGCCCCTGTGGTCGGGCATAAGCCGCCCACTATCGCTACGCGCTCCTCAAGGACTGCGACCGCCGGCGGTCGTGGGTCGACAGACGTAGGCGCCAGGTGCGCACGGTCGTTGTCGGGGGCTGACCTCGTTGGCGATGAGGTACAGGCCGCCAATGAGTGTCGGGTGGGCGCAGGGATGGCGACTGCGGGCAGTCAGGAGCCCAGCAATTCCCGAAACCCCCTTTGGGCGCGTGCAGGCTGGCCGCGGAAGTCGAATGGGGGTTGGAAGCGGGTCGGATGACGCTCACACCGAGCTCAATCCAGGTCGGCGCAACGACGACAGCAGAGAGGGCCCTTCGCGTGCACCATTCGTGTCCATTTGAGCCAGAGATGGGGTGCCGTACTCGCGCTGACCTGGATTGAGCTCGGCTGACACGAACAATCCCCGCGACTTACCTCCATCACCCGGGAACGGGGACCCAAGAGGCTCGCGGTCGCCATCGCAGAGGAGTGCGTAGCGATGGGTGGCGGCCTATGCCCGACCACAGGGGCTCGCAGTCGCTCTGCTGGAGAAGCGCGTAGCGATCTGGGGCGTTCCTGGGCCGGGCTCCGCCCGGACAGGACGCTCCCTCGTCTCGCTCCTTCTGTCCCGGCCCGTTCCTTTGGGGGTTTCCCGGCTGTCCTCGTTTTTCCGGGGCGGGACGGTCGGTCAAGGGTGGCCGCAGGCCATCGCGTAGCGACGCGACCGGAGGGAGCGCCCTTGAGGGACCGGCCCGACACGGAGAGACGATGGGACTGACGGGAAACCCCCAGGACAACTCTGATCCCGCCCCAGCGGCTCCCGCCCCCTGCCCCCGACCAGCCGAAGCCCCCGCCCCGCCCCCCCGTTGTCCGAGGTGGCGCCTAAGGTCGGGGTGTGAAGGCGTTGAGGGTGGTGGCCGGGGATGCGACGAGTCCGCAGGCCAAGGGGGTCAAGATCGTCGCTCATGTCTGCAACGATCTCGGGGGGTGGGGGAAGGGCTTCGTGGTGGCCGTTTCGCGGCGCTGGGCCGAGCCAGAGGCCGCCTACCGGGCGTGGCACCGGGGGCGCAGTGGGAACGATTTCGGGCTGGGCGCCGTGCAGTTGGTGCGGGTGAAGCCCGACGTGTGGGTGGCGAACATGGTTGGGCAGCGCGGGATGCGGACCGGCAGTTCCGGTCCGCCGATCCGCTACGACGCCCTGGAGCGCTGCCTCGTGGCGTTGGCGGGGCACGCCGTCGAGCTGGGCGCGAGCGTCCACATGCCCCGCATCGGGTGCGGGCTCGCCGGCGGCAGGTGGTCGCGGGTGGAACCGCTGATCACCGAGGCGTTGTGCGCGCGTGACGTCGAGGTGACCGTCTACGACCACGGCTGAGGCCGCGGCCGCCGGCCCGCGCGGCCGCGGGCGCGCGGGCCTCGGCGGTCACCGTGCCCGGTGTTCCAGGATCACCAGGGGGATCTCGCGGGGGCGGGCGGCGGCCTGGTCGTCCTCGAAGGCGGGCCAGAGCGCCGTCATCATCTCCCAGTACGTCTCGCGCTCCTCGGGCGTGGCCGTGCGGGCGACGGCCTCGAAGGCCGCGGCGCCGACCTGGAGGCGGACCTCCGGGTGCGCGGTGAGGTTGCGGTACCAGCGCGGGTGCTCGGTGGCGCCGTCGGCCGAGGCGAGGACGATGTGGCGGCCCGCGTCCTCGGCGTAGATCAGCGGGACGCGTGCGGTGCGGCCGGTGGCGCGGTCGAGCGTGGTGAGCAGGAGGGTGGGGACTCCGTGCCAGAGGTGTCCGTCGGCGCCCGCCGTGCTGACGTAGGCGCGGACGTGGTCGAGCCTCGGGCCGGGGCGGGGGTCCGTGGGGTGGTCCCAGTCGATGTCGATCGTGTGCATTTACCTGTCCTTAGGGTTGCGGCCCTCTGGCGGCTAACGAGCATTAACGATTCTGGATGCGTTGGACCCGTAGCGCACGACTATAGGTCTGGACCAAGCTCGACGCATGGATCTGGAGCTGAGACACCTCAAGATCGTCAGGGCCGTCGCCGACGCGGGAAGCCTCACCCGCGCCGCAACCGTCCTGGGGCTCGCGCAACCGGCGCTCAGCACGCAGCTGAAGCGGGTCGAGCGGGTGCTGGGCGGGATGCTCTTCGTGCGGGGGCGGGAGGGCGTGCGGCCCACCGCGCTCGGGGAGCTGGTGCTGGAGCGGGCGCGGGTCCTGCTGCCCGCCGTGTGCGAGCTCCAGGAGGACGCCGTGCGGCTCGCCCGGCAGGGGGCGCAGGGATACCGGCTGGGCGCGACCCACGGGCCGCTGCTGGGCGGGCTCGTCGACCGCATCGCACGGGACGAGCCGGGCGTGCCGGTGACCACCTACACCTCCTGGTCCGAGAAGGAGGTCGCCGGAAGCGTCGCCGACGGCCGCCTGGACTTCGCGCTGGTCGGGGTGTGCGGGGAGAGCGCGCCGCCGGAGCCCGGGCGGCTGGCGTGGATGGAGGTCGCGCGCGATCCGGTGCACGTGATGCTCGCCGAGGGCCATCCGCTCGCGCTGGCCCCGTCCCGGGAGGTCGAGCTGGCCGAGCTGGCGGCCGAGGCGTGGGCCGACGTACCGGGTGACGGGTGTTTCGGCGACTGCTTCGCCGCGGCGTGCGTGCGGGCCGGGTTCACGCCCGCGTCCGTCTACGAGGCCGACACCGCCTCGTGCGTGCACCTCGTGCAGGTGGGGCGGGCGGTCGGGCTGTGCCGGGCCACGTTCCCGGCGACCCCCGGGGTGGTGACCCGGCCGCTCGCCGGGACCCCGCTGCTCTGGCGGCACCTGTTGGGCTGGCATCCGGCGGCGCGGGCCGCGGCGCGCGCCCCGGACGTGCTGGAGCGGGCGCGGGCCGCGCACGCCGAGGCGCTGGCCAGGGCGGTCGCGGCGCCGCAGCGGCCGGCGGGCTGACGCGCCGGCCGGGCACCTCCCCGGGACGGGGCCCACGGTGGCCGTGCGCAGACGAGATGCCCCCGGCAGGGGCGGGCCGGGGGCGGGGTGGTGACCCTCTTCGGGGGCTTCGTGCTCGGCTACGGCAGGTAGCGCTCGATGACCTGGGGGCCTTCCTTCTCGATCATCTTGCGCGCCTTCTCGACCCGCTCCGGAGTCGGGTCGTGGCCGGTCGCCATCACGAGGTCCTCGGGGTCGTACGGTCGCTCCCCGCCCGTGAAGAGCCGGTCCGACCGGGTGGGCTGCTCGTCGGGTTCACTGACCATCGCGTACCTCCTACGGTTTTCCCCTGGCCCCATACTCCGGCCGACGCCCCATGAACGCACTTCGGCCGCTGCGAGGGCCCGGCCATAACACCGGGGGAGGGGCCAACCGGCAGCTCCCGCACGGCGGTTCGGATTTCTACGGTTTCCGCAGACCCCCCACCGGAAACCGAGGAGATCCCCCATGCTCAAGCGACACGCCCGCGCGGCGTGTACCGCCCTGGCCGCCGCCGGGCTGCTGCTGGCCGGGACGGGCGGCGCCACCGCCGACCCCGCTCCGGCCGCCCCCTCGGCGGCGACCTCCCTGCGCACCGCCGACGCCCCGCCCGAGCTGCTCGCCGCCCTGCAGCGCGACCTCGGCCTGACCCCCACGCAGGCCAAGGCACGGCTGGTCCACGAGGCCGAGGCCGGTGCCACCGCGGCCCGGCTGCGGGACCGGCTGGGTGCCGCCTTCGCCGGTGCCTGGGTGGAGGGCGCCGACGCCGGCACCCTCACCGTGGCCACCACCCGGCCCGCCGACACCGCCGCGATACGCGCCGCCGGCGCCGAGGCGAGGGTCGTCGTACGGGCCCTCGCCGACCTGGACTCCGCCAAGGCCGCCCTGGACCGGGCCGCGGACCCGCGCACGCCCGTCCGCTACGTGGACCCGCGCACGAACACGCTCGTCGTCGAGGAGACCGAGGCGGGGGCCGCGGCCCGGCTGCTCGCCGCCACCGGCACGGACTCCTCCCTGGTCACGGTGGTCCGCACGGCCGAGGCCCCGCGTCCGCTGTACGACCTGCGCGGCGGCGACGCGTACTACATGAACGGCTCCGGCCGCTGCTCGGTCGGTTTCCCCGTGACCAAGGGGACCGTGCACGGCTTCGCGACCGCCGGGCACTGCGGGCGCGCGGGCACCAGCACCACCGGCTTCAACCGGGTCGCCCAGGGCTCCTTCCAGGCCTCGGTCTTCCCCGGCAGCGACATGGCGTGGGTCGCGGCGAACGGCAACTGGACGGCGACCCCGTACGTGAAGGGCAGCGGCGGGGCGAACGTGCAGGTCACGGGCTCGGTCCTGCAGCCGGTCGGGGCCTCGGTGTGCCGTTCGGGCTCGACGACCGGCTGGCACTGCGGCACGATCCAGCAGCACAACACCAGCGTCACCTACCCCGAGGGCACCATCTCCGGCGTGACCCGTACGACGGTCTGCGCCGAGCCCGGCGACTCCGGGGGCTCCTACATCTCCGGGAGCCAGGCACAGGGCGTGACCTCGGGCGGTTCCGGGAACTGCTCCAGCGGCGGCACCACCTTCTTCCAGCCGCTGAACCCGATCCTGTCCGCGTACGGGCTGACCCTCAAGGTCGCCGGGTCGGACCCGGGTCCGGGCCCCGGTCCCGGTGAGCCCGAGCCGGGCGGCACCTGGAAGGCGGGCACGGTCTACGCGGCCGGCGCCACCGTCACGTACGGGGGCGGGACCTACCGCTGCATCCAGGGGCACCAGGCGCAGACGGGCTGGGAGCCGCCGAACGTTCCGGCGCTCTGGCAGCGGGTCTGAGCCGGCGCGCGAGGACGGGATCCGGTGCCGTGACTGCCAAGGGGGGAGTCACGGCACCTTCCCCGTCCGGGGCCGGGCCTCAGACGAGGACCGCGGCCAGGGTGCCGAGGGCGCCGAAGACGGTCAGCAGGCCGCAGATGGACAGGTTGACCGTCCGGTGCTCCCAGAACACGGCGACGAACTCGCGGATGGTGGCGCTCGGCCAGTAGTACTTGGCGGTGGGGGAACCCAGCACCTGCCCGTTCACCCCCGTCTTGCGGGCCAGCATCGCGGCGCGGAAGGCGTGGAAGTTGTTGGTGACGATGACGCACCGGTAGGCCGGGTCGTGAGCCTCCATGATCTCGCGGCTGAAGCGCATGTTCTCCTCGGTGGTCGTGGAGCGGTCCTCCAGTACGACGTGCTCCGCCGGGACGCCCTCCGCGATCAGCCAGTCCGCCATGGCCCGGGCCTCGGAGACCTTCTCGTCCGTGCCCTTGCCGCCGGACACCAGCAGCAGCGGCGGCGGGCCGCCCCGGGCCAGCTGGCGGTCGTAGATCTGCTGCCCCTTGCGCAGCCGGGAGGCCAGCAGCGGCGGCACGCGGTCCCCGCCGACCAGGCCGGAGCCCAGCATGACCACGTGTCCGACGTCGCCGCGCACCTTGATCCGGCCGTAGAGGAAGGCGTAGCCGAGGAAGCAGAAGAAGACGAAGGAGACGTAGCCGGCGACCACGGTGAGGGTTCCGGCGATGCCGCCGAGGAGGGGGGAGCCCACCACGGCGACGAGGACCAGCAGCGCGATCAGCGCGAAGATCGACAGGCCGGCCAGCAGCGACAGCATGGTGGCCGGGCGGAAGCCCTCCTTGCGGACCATCGTCATGCCGTTGCGGACGAGGAGCACGCCCAGCGCCAGGACGCCGAACGCCGGTGAGGCGAAGGTGAGCACGACGACGGTGACGGCCGCCCAGAAGGGGAGCTTGGCCACCTGGAGGAAGAGGGCGGAGAAGGCGCTGAGGAAGGTCAGCCCGAGGAGTACGGCGTTGCTGAAGCGCCGCCGGTCCTGTCTGACGCTTATGCAGAACGCTGTGAAGAGCAGGGCGGCGAGGGCGAAGGCGACCATGGCGCCATCGTAGGCGGCTGATCTACCCCGGGACGTGGCCGGTTCGGCGCACGGACCGCCCGGCGAGCACGGGGGTGCGGCGGCCGTCGCGGACGACGAACCGGCCGTCGATCAGGACGTGCGGGATTCCGGTGGGCTGGGTGCGGGGCCGCTCGTACGTGGCGCCGGCCGCGACCGTGGCCGGGTCGAAGAGGACGAGGTCGGCGCGGTACCCGACGCGGACCAGCCCCCGGTCGGGCAGGCGCAGCCGGGCGGCGGGCCGCCCGGCCAGGTGGGCGACGCACTCCTCCAGGGTGAGCAGGCCGAGTTCGCGGACGTAGTGGCCGAGGTAGTGCGGGAAGGTGCCGTAGGCCCGCGGGTGCGGCTTCGCGCCCTGGAGGATGCCGTCGGACCCGCCGGTGTGGACGCGGTGGCGCATGATCGCGCGGACGTTGTCCTCGTGGCCGACGTGCTGGAGGACGGTCGGTCCGAGCCGGTCGCCGAGCAGGAGCCGGCGGGCGGCGTCCCAGCCGTCCAGGCGCCTGCCGACGTACGGGGCGTACGCGGGGTCGGTGACGCCGGAGATCTCCACGGTGGACCAGTCGACGGGGACGCCGTGGCAGCCGTCCGAACCCTCGGTCTCCAGGGCGTGGCGGATCCGCTCGGCGTGGTCGTCGTCGCGGAGGCGGGCCAGGAGGGCGTCGGGGCCGCCCTCGTGCGCCCAGCCGGGCAGGAGGGCGGCCAGGGTGGTGCAGCCCGGGGTGTACGGGTAGGAGTCGAGGGTGATGTCGGCTCCGTCGGCGAGGGCCGCGTCGAGCAGGGCGAGGAGGTCGGCGGCCCGGCCGGCGTTCTCGGCGAAGTTCATGGTGGCGTGGGCGAGGTGCAGGGCGCAGCCGGCCTCCCGGGCCAGGTCCGTCATCTCGGCGTAGGCGGCGAGCGCGCCGCGGCCGTAACTGCGGTGGTGGGGGCAGTAGTAGCCGTCGTAGCGGGCGACGACCCGGCACAGCTCGGTGAGTTCGGCGCCGGTGGCGTACATGCCGGGGGTGTAGGTGAGGCCGGAGGACATGCCGACGGCGCCCTGGGCGAGGCCGTCGGCGACGAGCCGGCGCATCCGGTCGAGTTCGGCGGGGGTCGCGGGGCGGTCGTCCCAGCCGAGGACGAGGGCGCGGACGGTGCCCTGGGGGACGAGGTAGGCGGCGTTGACGGCGATGCCCTCGCCGCCGAAGCCGCGGTCCAGCCGGTCGAGGTAGCCGCCGACCGTCCGCCAGTCGAAGTCGATGTCGTCGCCGGGCCCGTTCCAGCCGGTGACGGCGGCGCGGACGGCGGCGAGGGTGCGGTCGTCGACGGGTGCGTACGACAGTCCGTCCTGGCCGAGCACTTCGAGGGTCACGCCCTGGGCGGCCTTGGCGCTGTGGTCCGGGTCGCGCAGCAGGGCGAGGTCGCTGTGGGCGTGCATGTCGACGAAGCCGGGGGCGAGGGCCAGCCCGTGGGCGTCGAGGGTCCTGCGGCCGCCGGAGAGCCGGCCGACGGCGGCGACGCGGCCCTCGTGGACGCCGACGTCGGCGGTGTACGAGGGGCCGCCCGTGCCGTCGACGACACGGGCGCCCCGTATGACGAGGTCCACGGCCCGGGGCCTAGAAGAAGGTGCGGACGTAGTCGGTGACGGTGCCGTCGGCCTCCACCACGGGGATCAGCGGCCACTTCTCGAAGATCGTGCAGGGGTGGGACATGCCGAGGGCCACCCAGTCGCCCACCCGGACGTCGTCGGCGGTGTCGGTCTCCAGCCAGGCGTGCTGGTCGGACAGCTTGACCACGCGGACGCCGGTGGCGGGGCGCTCCTCGCCGGTGAGGGCGTCGCGGACCAGTTCGGCCTCGGGCAGGCCGAGGTCGTAGGCGATGTCGCGCTTGCCGGCGTTGACGAACGCCTGGGTGGGGGAGGGGCGTGAGACGACCTGGGTCCACAGGCGGAACGCGGGGCGCAGCCCGCCTTCGTCGGGGTGACGGTTGAAGGGGGTCAGGCGGGTGTACCAGCCGTGGTCGTGCGAGACGTAGGCGCCCGAGCGGAGCAGCTTGAGCACGGGGCGGGAGAGTGCGGGCAGTTCGGCGAAGACGTCGGCGACGGCGTCGAACCAGGCGGAGCCACCGGCGCTGACGACGATCTCGTCGAGGTCGGCCGCGAACCGGCCCGCCCGGTCGAACTCGACGGCGAGGGCGGTCAGCCGGCCGAGGTAGGCGTGGACGCTCTCCGGGTCGGCGCCGGGGACCTCGGCCTCGTAGCCGCCGGTGCCGACGAGCCGCAGGGTGGTGGTGGCGGCCACCGCGTCGGCGACGGCCCGGCAGTCCTCCTCGGTGCGGGCGCCGGTACGGGCCCCCTCGCCGGCGCCGAGTTCGACGACCACGTCGAGGGGGCGCGGCGCGTGGCCGGTGAGGGCGCGGTCCATGAGCTCGACCCCGCGGACGGAGTCGACGTAGCAGATGAAGCGGAAGCCGGGGTCGGCGGCGAGTTCGGCGGCGACCCAGCGCAGGGCGGCGGGGTCGACGAGCTCGTTCGCGAGGAAGATCCGCGAGATGCCGAAGGCGCGGTAGACGCGGGCCTGGTGCGGGACGGCGGCGGTGATGCCCCAGGCGCCGTGGTCCAGCTGGCGGCGGAAGAGCTGCGGGGCCATGCAGGTCTTGCCGTGCGGGGCGAAGGCGAGGCGGTGGCGGGCGGCGTAGTGGCCGAGGGCGGTGAGGTTGTGCTCCAGGGCGTCCGCGTCGAGGGTGAGGACGGGGGTGGTGAACCCGCCGGTGTGCAGGTCCCGGCGCTGCGCGGCGAGCTGCCCGACGGTGAGGCCCTGGGCGTCCGGGGGGAGTCCCTTGAACCGGTGGTCGACCGGCTCGTCGGCGAGGTCCTTGACGGGGTCGCTGGCGGGGTCGCTGGCGGTGGCCATGCGGGTGCCTCCCGGGAGTTGCGTGGTGTGCAACGGTCGTTGCGTGTACCGCTGCATCGTGTCTAACATCCCGGGTGACGGCGGGTCAACGTGCGGCTCCGCCGCGGGGGCTCCGGCCCCGGATCCCCGCCGGAGCCCGGTGCGCCGGCCGGTCCGGTCGTGCGGTGGCCGCGGGAGAGGGCGAGCGATGAGCCAGTCGGTCGAGAGGGCGCTCGGCATCCTGCCGCTGCTCGCGCGGGGCCCCGCCGGCCTCGGCGAGGTCGCCGACGAGCTGGGCGTCCACAAGAGCACCGCGCTGCGCCTCCTGCGCACCCTGCACGAACACGGGCTGGTCTACCGCCGCCCCGACGGCCGTTACCGGCTCGGCGCGCGGCTCTTCGCCCTGGCCGCCGAGGCCATCGAGAACCTCGACGTGCGCGAGGTCGCGCACCCCCACCTGGTGGAGCTCAACCGGGCCACCGGGCACACCGTCCACCTCGCCCTCCACCAGGACGGCGAGGTCGTCTACGTGGACAAGGTCGACAGCCGCTACCCGGTCCGCATGTACTCCCGCATCGGCAGGCCGGTGGCCCTCACCGTCGCCGCCGTCGCCAAGCTGATCCTGGCCGACCTGCCCGAGGCCGAGCGCCGGGCCCTGGCCCACCGGATCGACTACCCCCGCTACACCGCCCGCTCCACCCCGGACGCCGCCGCCTTCCTGCGCGAGCTGGACCTCGTACGGGAGCAGGGCTGGGCCGCCGACTTCGGCGGGCACGAGGAGTCCGTGAACTGCCTGGGCGCGCCCGTGCGCGGGCCGGACGGGCGGGTCGTGGCCGCACTGTCGGTCTCCGCGCCCGGGGTGGTCGTACCGGCCGACGGGCTGCTCGGCCTGCTGCCGCAGGTGCTGCGCACCGCCGAAGCCATCAGTCAGGACTATTCCGGAGTACAGGAGAGAGCGTGACCGAGAAGACGGCCGTCACCCCCGCCACCCACACCGTTCCGCCCGCGAGGTTCTCGCACGGGGTGCGCAAGGGGAACATCCTCCAGGTCGCGGGCCAGGTCGGGTTCCTCCCGCACGCCCCGGGCCGGCCGCCGACGGTGGCGGGACCGACGCTGCGCGAGCAGACCCTGCAGACGCTGGAGAACGTCCGTTCCGTCCTGGAGGCGGGCGGCGCGGGCTGGGACGACGCGGTGATGATCCGCGTCTACCTCACCGACACCGCCCACTTCGCCGAGATGAACGAGCTGTACGACGCCTACTTCGACGAGCAGGGCCTGAAGCAGGCGCCGGCCGCGCGCACCACGGTCTACGTGGGCCTGCCCGCCGGGCTGCTGATCGAGATCGACGCCCTGGCCGTGCTGGGCTGAGCCGGGACGGCGGAGCGGGGCGCCCCCGGTGGGGACGCCCCGCTCGGCGTGCGGCCGACGCTGCTTCCACGGCACGGCCTAGGAGCAGTACTGGGCTTCCTTGCCGATGGAGCGGTACATGCAGTCGGCGTTCTCCAGGAGCTGGAGCACCGCGTCCTTGTTGCGTGCGGTCTCGCGGTCGATCACCTCGTCCGGCGGGTAGAAGCCGCCCCCGCCGCTCTCCGGGTACATCTCGAAGGTGTAGGAGAAGATCTTCTGGTTGCCCCACAGCCAGTCGTCGATGGTGCCGTCGGTGATGTAGAGGTCGCTCGCCTGCTCCGGCGTGTAGCCGTTGCTCGCCGCCATCGAGGTGCCGATCTTCTTGTAGACGGCGAGGTCGTCGGCGGTCAGCCCCGGTGCGGTGTCGTTGTAGGTGTAGCCGAAGGGCCACAGCACGAGCTCGCTGTAGGTGTGGAAGTCGATGGCGGCCTTGATCTGCTGCTTGCCGCCGATCACCCTGCTGCGGACGAAGTCGGAGACGGCCTTCACCTCGGGGGCGGACTCGGCCGCCGGGCCGCGGTAGGTCTCGGAGCTCTTGCTGCTGCTGGAGCCGCCGCAGCAGCCCCACTTGTAGCCCCAGTTGCGGTTCTCGTCGGTGCCGACGTAGGAGGAGCCCGAGTTCGGCTGCCGGTTCTTGCGCCAGGAGCGGTAGGAGCCGGTGGCGATGTCGTACTCGCCGCCGTCGGGGTTGAGGTCGGGGACGATCCAGATCTCGCGGCCGTTGACGGCGTTGGTGACGCGGGAGTCGCTGCCGTACTTGGAGGTGAACTCCTTGAGCAGGTAGAGCGCCATCTCGACGGTCAGGTGCTCGCGGGCGTGCTGGTGGGCGGTGAAGAGCACCTCGGGCTCGGACTCGTCCGTCGCCACGTTGTCGCTGATCTTGATGGCGAGGAGGTCCCGGCCCTGGTAGGACTTCCCGATCACCCGCTTGCTCGCGATGGCCGGGTACTGCGCGACGAGCTGGTTGATCTCCGCGGTCGCCTCGGCGTAGTTGTGGTACTTGGAGTCGGCCGAGGGGAAGTCCATCGGGCTCGCGGCGATGCCGGGCAGGGCGCGGTCCGGGGGGCCGGGCAGCGGGGTCAGCTTGTAGCCGAGGGCCGTGAGCTTCTTCGCCTGGAGGGTGTCGGCGCTCACCACGACCGTGTGGTCGTCCACCTCGTCGATGGACACGCCCGTCTGGAGCAGCGCGGTGCGGTCGGTGACGGTGGAGGGGCCGTGGATCCGGTACTGGACGATGGCCTCGTCCTGCGTCGCGGTCGAGGGGCTGGGCGGAGGGGATGCCGTCGCGCTCATGCCGTAGGCGGGTGCGCCCAGTGCGAGCGCCAGCAGGGCCGCCGTCAGGGCGGCCCTCCGGCGGGTATGGAGCCGCATGCGTTCTCCTGGGTCGGGAGTGTGGGGGTAGCCGTGCGGACGCGCTCAGCGTCCTCTTGTGGCATGTCCCGGTCAAGGACTCCGAGGTCCCGGGCGAGCCGTTCCGGCCACCCCCCACACGTACCGCCTACGGGAGCCCGTGGACCTTGGGACCCACCGAGTTCGACCAAGCACTACCCGCCTTGGCGTCCCAGTTGGTCGACCAGGTCATCGCACCGCGCAGCCCCGGGTAGGTCTTCGACGGCTTGAAGGACCCGCAGTTCGTGCCCCGGGTCAGGCAGTCCAGCGCGTTGTTGACGACGGTCGGGGAGACGTAGCCGCTGCCCGCGCCGCTGGGGGAGGCCGGGACGCCGATGCCCACCTGGGAGGGGTCGAGGCCGCCCTCCAGCTGGATGCAGGCCAGGGCGGTGAGGAAGTCCACCGAGCCCTGGGAGTAGACCTTGCCGTCGCAGCCGTTCATCGCGCCGCTGTTGTAGTACTGCATGTTGACCACGGTGAGGATGTCCTTGATGTTCAGGGCCGTCTTGAAGTAGCCGCCCTGCGGGGACTGCATGTCGATCGTCTGCGGGGCCATGGTGATGACGAGCGAGGGGCCCGCCTTCGCCGACAGGGCGCGCAGCGCCTGGGTCATGTAGGTCGGGTTGAGGCCGTTCTCCAGGTCGATGTCGATGCCGGTGAAGCCGTACTCCTGCATCAGGGCGTACGCCGAGTTCGCCAGGTTGGTGGCGGAGGCCGAGTCGTTGACCGTGATGGTGCCCTTCTCGCCGCCGATGGAGAGGATGACCGACTTGCCGGCCGCCTTCTTCGCGGCGATGTCGGCCTTGAACTGCGCGACGGTGTAGCCGCCGAGGCCCGCCGAGTCGAGGTTGAAGGTGATGGCGCCGGGCGTGGCGGTGGCGTCGGCGAAGGAGACGGCGATGATGTCGTACTGCGCCGAGACGTCGGAGATCCTCTGGACGGTGGCGCCGTTGTCGAAGTTCTGCCAGTAGCCGGTCAGCGCGTGCCTGGGCACGGCCGGGTTGCCCGGGTCGCCGCCGCCGGTCGTGGTCCCGGTGACGGGCGCGGACTTCGGGCCCTCGCCCGCCGTGTTGTACGCGCTCACCTGGAAGGAGTACGAGGTGGACGGCGCGAGCCCGGTGATCGGGGCGGAGGTCGCGGTGACGGTCCGGACGCGGACGCCGTCCTGGTACACGTGGTAGCCGGCGGCGCCGCCGACGTTGTTCCACGAAAGGGTGAGGCCGTTCGCGCTCTGGCCGGAAACGGCGGCTCCGGCCGGTGCGCCCGGGATGCCCGGCCCGGGGTCGGTGCCCCCGCCGCCGTCCGGGCCGAAGACGCTGAACTCGTCCACGTGGTAGGCCGGCTGGCCGTACCAGCCGTGGGTGTAGACGGTGACCTGGGTGGTGGAGGGGCCGGTGGTGAAGGTCGTGGACAGCTTCTGCCAGCCGGAACCCGATCCGGGGGTCCAGGTGGAGACGTCCTGGGTGCCCGTACCCGTCGCGCCGAGGTAGACGTAGCTGCCCTGCACCTGGGTGCTCAGCGTGTACGTCGAGTTCGGCTTGACCGTGACGGTCTGGCTGCAGCGGGCGTTGTCGGACCCTGCCGGGGTGGCCTTCAGGGCCCCGGCTCCGGCGTACACGGGCGAGGAGACGGCGGAGCCGCTCCCGCCGGTGCAGGACCAATTGGCGAGGCCGGACTCGAAGCCGCCGTTGCGGGCGACGTTGATGTCCGCGGCCTGTGCGGCACCGGCCGTGAGGGCCGTCAGGGCCCCCGCGGCGAGGGTGGCGGCGAGCGGCAGGGCGAGGGCGCGTATGCGGTTCACGTGGGCTCCGTGGGGGGAGGGGAGGGGTGGGTGAAGGGCCGGACCGCGTGGGGTGGTTCCGGCGCACGGCATGCGCCGCCCAAGTTGGTCCAGACCAATCCCCGTGTCAAGACTCTTCGCAAAGTGGCTTGAAACCGCCCAGCGCGCGTTCCCTGTTGTCCGGGTTTCCGGCTACCTGTGACAACGGGATCACGCACGGGAATCACCAAGCCCCTGACCAGGCAGGGGTCACGCGGATATGGTGCAGAGGCAAGGGGGAAGGGCGTCGATCGTCCGCGATCGCGCATGCGTGCGCGCTCGCCGGCGACTCCTCGCCGAGGGCCGGCCGGTGCCCGCGGGCGTCCGGGGCGCCGACGTGACCGTGGGGGAACGGGGGAATGCGCGTGCCGACCGCCATCGCTGTCACCAGCGCCGATCTGGTGCTTCCGGCCCCCGACCGGCACACGCCCGGGGCCGCCCTGCTGCACCCGCCCGACCAGCTCGACCTGGACTCCGCCCTCGCCGAGACGGCCGCCCTCCTGGAACGCCACGGCCACCTCGTGGCCCTCGTACCGCCGTGGCTCCCGCGCGCCACCGTACAGCGGCTGCACACCGTACGGGCCATCCTCGAAACCGACCGGATGGCGCTGCTCGGCATCGACCTCCCGCCGCTGGGAACGGCCCTGCTGGCCCGTCAGCTGCGCCAGCTCAGCGTCTGCGACTTCAGCCCCGGGGTCATCGCCTCCGCCGCCCGCCTGCTCTCCCACTACGTCTACGCGGGCGCCCTGCTCGGCTCGGTCGCCAAGCTCGACCGGGTCCGCGTCCCCGTCGGACTCGGCGCGCACGCCCGGTCCTGGTCGCCGGGCGCGCAGTTCTCCGTACTCGCCCACCCCACCCCGCACCTGGCCCGGCTCGGCTCCTCCGGAGGGGCCCACTCCGGGACGCAGGCCGTCCCGGCCGGACCCGGCTTCGCCACCCAGCTCACCTTCGCCCGCGGCCAGCTCGGCTCCGACTGGGTCACGGCCGAACTCGCCCCCGCCTGGCAGGTGCAGGGCGTCATGGAGAACCCGCTCCCGGCCGCCTCACCCGGCTGGTGGGGCACCCCCAAACTCGTCGAGTTCGCCGCCGGCATCCCCGACCTGTCCGTGCTCTACCAGCTCGTCGCCTCGGTGCGCCGCGAACGGTGCCACTGGTGCGGGCTCGAACTCATCGGTGACCGCTGCGGCTTCTGCGCCGCCCCGCTCACCGCCCCGCCGCCGACGAGCACCGCCCGCTCCAGACCCTGACCACTCGAACGCACGAATGAATGAAGAACGGCGAGGTAGGTAAGGCCCATGAACTCACGCCAGCGCCGCGGCGTCATCCTGCTGATCCTGTCGGTCCTGTGCGCACTGGGGGCCTTCGCCGGGGTCCTCGTGGTCATCGGTGACGTCAACTCCAAGGTGGGCTCCGAGGTCGTCGCCTACCGGGCCAAGGGCGACATAGCCCCGTACAGCCCCCTGGGCGCGGCGCAGTTCGAGGAGGTCAAGGTCCCCCGGCGGTGGCTGCCGGACACCGCCGTCACCGACCTCGGCACCCTCAAGGACAAGATCGTGCTCACCACCCTGAAGAAGGGCTCCCTGCTCCAGGCGGACATGGTCGTCGACCGGCCGCAGCTCCAGCCCGGCGAGCAGGAGATCGCCATCATGATCGACGCGGCGACCGGCGTGGCCGGGAAGATCACCTCCGGGGCCAAGGTCAACATCCTCGCCACCTTCAAGGGGGCCAAGGAGGGCGACCCCGCCCGCTCCGTGATCATCGTCGCCAACGCCCGCGTCCTCAACGTCGGCAAGCTCACCCCCCTCGACAAGAACAGCGAGAAGAAGGGCCCGGCCGAAGCCGTCCCCATCACCTTCGCCCTCGGCACCAGGGACACCCAGCGCGTCGCCTACGCCGAGTCCTTCGCGGAGCACGTACGCCTGGCCCTGGTGGCCCCCGGCACCGACTCCGCACCCGCCCCCGGCGACCGTACGTACACCCTCGACGGGGACAAGTGAGGCCCGGATGAGCACCCGAATCCTCCCCGCCTGCGGCGACCCGGACGCCGCACGCTCCCTCGCCACCCTCCTCGGCCAGCTCCCCTCCGCGGAGCCCGCCGCCACCGTCCACGACTCCACCACCCTGCTGGACACCCTCGCCCGGCTCGCCCTCGACTCCCTCGACGAACTGCCCGAGGTCGTCCTCGTCCACGAGCGGATCGGCCCGGTGCCCGCACTGGAACTCGTCCGGGAGGTCGCCCTGCGCTTCCCGGCGGTCGGCGTCGTCCTGCTCTCCTCCGACGCCGGACCCGGCCTCTTCTCCGCGGCGATGGACTCCGGCGCCCGCGGCCTGATCGGCCTCCCGCTCTCCTACGACGAACTCGCCGCCCGGGTCCAGGCCGCCGCCCAGTGGTCCGCCGGCGTCCGCCGCCACCTCGGGGGCGCCCACGCCGACACCCCCGCCGGACCCGGCGGGCGGGTGGTCACCGTCACCGGGGCCAAGGGCGGCGTGGGCACCACCTTCACCGCCGTACAGTTCGCCCTCGCCGCGGCCGCCTCCGGGCGGCGCACGGCGCTCGTCGACCTGGACCTCCAGGCCGGAGACGTCGGCTCCTACCTCGACGTGCAGTTCCGGCGCTCCATCGCCGACCTCGCCGGGATCCAGGACATCTCCTCCCGGGTCCTCCAGGACGCCGTCTACGAGGACAGCAGCGGTCTCGCACTGCTGCTGGCCCCCGCCGACGGCGAACGCGGCGAGGAGGTCGACGAACGCGCCGCCCGGCACATCGTCGGAGCCCTGCGCAGCCGCTACGAACTCGTCGTCGTCGACTGCGGCACCCAGGTCACCGGCGCCAACGCCACCGCGGTGGAGGCCGCCGACGTGGCGGTCCTCGTCACCACCCCCGACGTCGTCGCCGTCCGCGCCGCCAAACGCATGGTCCGCATGTGGGAGCGGCTCCAGGTACGCAAGGCCGAGGACACCACCATGGTCGTCAACCGCTGGAGCAAGCACACCGAGATCCAGCCCGCCCTGATCGAGAAGATCACCAAGACCCGCGCCACGCGCACCCCCGTACCCGCCGCCTTCAAGGAGCTCCAGGCCGTCGTCGACGCCGGCCGGGTCCAGGACCTCGACAACCGCTCCACCGTCAAACAGGCCCTGTGGACCCTCGCCGGCGAACTCGGCCTGCTCGCCGTCCCGGACACCGCGACCGCCCCGGCCGGCCCGGGCGGCGCCCTCACCCTGCGCGCCGCGGGCACCGTCTCCCGCCTGCGCCGCGGCCGGGAGGGCTGACCCGTGCCGCCGCGGAGAAGGGCGGGCGCCCCGGACCGGGACCGGGGCCAGGTGGCGATCGAGTTCGTCGGCACGGTGCCGCTGATCCTGCTCCTCGTCGCGGCGGTGTGGGAGTGCGTCCTCATCGGCTACGCCTTCTCCCTGGCCGGCAACGCGGCCGACGAGGCGGCGCGGGCCGCGGCCGTCGGCCGGTCCTGCGAGGAAGCCGCGGGCCGGCACGTCGGCAGCGCCTGGAACATGACCGTCACCTGCTCGGAGACGGGCGGCATCGTCACCGCCAGGGTCAGCCTCAACCTCCCGATCCTGCACCCCGGCCTCGGCATCGGCGTCCCCATCGAGGGCGAGGCCGGCTCCCCGAAGGAAGAGGAGGACTGACATGGAGCGCCCCATCCGCCTCAGCGGTGCCCTCCGCGCCTTACCGGACCGCGCCTTCCGTGACGGCCGCCCTCACGAGCGTGACCGCGGCCAGGCGGCCCTGGAGTACCTCGGCTTCCTCCCCTTCCTGCTCCTCGTCGCCCTGGCCGGCATCCAGCTCGGCTGGGCCGGGTACGTCGTCCAGCAGGCGGAGACCGCCGCCCGCACGGCCGCCCGCGTCGAGGCCCGCGAGCCCGGCGCCGGAGCGGCGGCCGGCCGCGCCGCCATCAAGGAGAGCCTGCGCTCCGGCGCCGAGATCGACGTCAGCACCTACGGCGGCGCGGTGACGGCCACCGTGCGGCTGTCCATCCGCTCCATCGTGCCCGGCGTCGGCGACGGCTCGGCCCTGCGCAGCGCCACCATGCCCGAAGACGACCCCGAGGGGCCCCGACCATGAGCCTGCGTTCCCGGGTCAACACCCCCGACGACCGCCACAGCCCCCGCGAGGACGGCCGGCTGGTCTCCTCCTACCGCGCCAAGCTGCTGGAGGAGATCGACCTCGCCGAGATGTCCGCGCTCGCGCCCGCCGAACGCCGGGCGCGCCTGGAACGCGTACTCGGCCACATCATCAGCCGCGAGGGCCCCGTCCTCTCCACCGCCGAACGCTCCCAGCTCATCCGCCGGGTCGTCGACGAGGCCCTCGGACTCGGCGTGCTCGAACCGCTCCTGGAGGACGCCTCCATCTCCGAGATCATGGTCAACGGCCCCGACCAGATCTTCGTCGAGCGCGCCGGCCGCGTCGAGCAGCTCCCGCTGCGTTTCGCCTCGCACGAGCAGCTCATGCAGACCATCGAGCGCATCGTCTCCACCGTCAACCGGCGCGTCGACGAGGCCAACCCGATGGTGGACGCCCGCCTGCCCAGCGGCGAACGCGTCAACGTGATCATCCCGCCGCTGTCCCTGACCGGCGCCACCCTCACCATCCGGCGCTTCCCGCGGGCCTTCACCCTGCACGAGATGATCTCCCTCGGCTCCCTCGACGAGCAGATGCTCCTGCTGCTGTCCGGACTCGTCGCCGCGAAGACCAACGTGATCGTCTCCGGGGCCACCGGCACCGGCAAGACCACCCTCCTCAACGCGCTCTCCGGCCTGATCCCGGAGGGCGAGCGCATCATCACCATCGAGGACTCCGCCGAGCTCCAGCTCCAGCAGGCCCACGTCATCCGCCTGGAGTCCCGCCCGCCCAACGTCGAGGGCAAGGGCCAGATCACCATCCGCGACCTCGTGCGCAACTCCCTGCGCATGCGCCCCGACCGCATCATCGTCGGCGAGGTCCGCGGCGGCGAGACCCTCGACATGCTCCAGGCCATGTCCACCGGCCACGACGGCTCCCTGGCCACCGTCCACGCCAACAGCTCCGCCGACGCGCTGATGCGGCTGCAGACCCTCGCGTCCATGTCGGAGGTCGAGATCCCCTTCGAAGCCCTCCAGGACCAGATCAACAGCGCGGTCGACGTCATCGTCCAGCTGACCCGCTTCGGCGACGGCTCCCGCCGCATCACCGAGATCTCCGTACTCGACTCCCACGGCCGCGACCCCTTCCGGATCACCACCGTCTGCCGGTTCGCCGCCCAGCCCCTGGCCGGCGACGGCCGCGTCCACGGCCGCTTCGAGTACCACCCGCTGCCGCGCCGCCTCGCCGAACGCCTCTACATGAGCAACCAGCCCGTCCCGCCGGCCTTCGGCATCGCCCTGCCGGACGACCCGCTCACCACCCCGCACATCACACGGACCGCCCTGTGAACCCACTCGTCCTCCTCACCCTCGGCATCACGCTGCTCGCGTGCGTGCTCGCCGTCGTCGGCCTCCACGCGTACGCCGCCGGCCGCGCCCAGCGGGCCGCCCTCATCGAGCGCCTCTCGGCCAGCGGAGTCCCCGGCCCGCCGGGCCGCGCCCGCCGCTTCCGCACCATCGACCGGCGGCTGCGTCGGACCGCCCTGGGCCGCCGCATCGAGACCAAGCTCGCCGTCACCGGACTCGACCTGACGGTGGGCGAGTTCTTCGTCGCCATGTGCGCGGCCGTCGCCGGACTGTGGATGGTCGCGGCCTCCTTCCTGGCACCCTTCTTCGGGCCCGTGGCCGGGCTCATCGGCCTGTGGGCGGCCAACGCCTTCCTCAACTGGCAGCGCGCCCGCCGCACCGAACGGTTCGTCAACCAGCTCCCCGACCTCGCCCGCATCCTCGCCAACGCCACCCAGGCCGGACTGGCCCTGCGCACCGCCATCGGGATGGCGGCCGAGGAGCTGGACGCCCCCGCGGGCGAGGAGCTGGCCCGGGTCGCCGACCGGCTCGCCGTCGGCCACTCCATCGAGGAGGCCCTGGGCGAGATCGCCGAACGCCTCCCCTCGCGGGAACTCGTCGTGCTCGTCTCCACACTCGTCCTGTCCGCCCGCGCCGGCGGCGCCATCGTCGACAGCCTGCGCAACCTGACCGTCACGCTGGAACAGCGCAAGGAGACCCGGCGCGAGATCCGCACCCAGCTCTCCCAGGTCACCGTGACCGCCTACCTGGTACCGGTCATGGGCGTCGGCTCGCTGCTCCTCGTGGACACCCTGATGCCCGGCGCCCTGGACCGCATGACCGGATCCGTCATCGGCCAGAGCGCCGTCCTCGTCGCCCTCGGGCTCTTCGCGGTCGGCTTCGTCCTCATCCGCCGCCTGTCCAAGATCGATGTCTGAGGGGGACGGAATGATCGCCCTGCTCCTGGCACTGGCCGTGGCCCTCGCCGTCCTCGGCGCCTTCCACGGCATCCGCCTCTACCGCGCCGACGTCAAACTCCCCAGCGACCTCGCCCTCGCCCTCGAAGTCGGCTCCACCCGCACCACCGCCGTCGGCTCCGTCGTCGACCGCGCCGGCATCCGCTACGCCCCGCTCGTCCTGCGCCTGATGGGCCCCGACCGGGTGGCGCGCAAACGCCGCCAGATCGACACCGCCGGCAACCCGTCCGGCCTCACCATCGACCGCTACGCGGCCCGCCGCGCCGTCTACGCCTTCCTCGGCGGCCTCGGCGCCTTCGCGATGCTGGTCAACGGGCAGCTCGTGCTGTCCCTGCTCATGGTGGCCTTCGGCTTCTTCTGGATCGAGGTGGGCCTCTGGTCCGCCATCCGCATCCGCCGCGACCACATCGAACGCACCCTGCCCGACTTCCTCGACGTCCTCGCCGTCGTGGTGAGCGCCGGACTCGGCTTCCGGCCGGCACTGGAGCGGGTGGCCGACAAGTACCAGGGCCCGTGGTCGGACGAGATCCGCATCACCCTCCAGCAGATGGCCATGGGCGTCAGCCGCCGCCAGGCCTTCGACGAGCTGCGCCGGCGCAACGACAGCGAGCAGGTCGCCCAGTTCGTGACCGCCCTCCAGCAGGGCGAGGAGCTCGGTTCGCCGATCGTGGAGACCCTGATCGCCATCGCGGAGGACATGCGGCGCACGGACGCCCAGAACGCCCGGCGCCGGGCCGCACGGGCCGTCCCCCGGGCGACGCTCGCCGTCACCATGTTCATGCTGCCGGGCACGATGATCCTGCTCATCGGCGGGTTCGTGTACGGGGCGGACGTCGACTTCGGCACGATGTTCGGGGTCGGATGATGGCGCCCGCACCGGGCCTGCGCGTCCTGATCGCCGACGGCGACCCCGTCGTCCGGGCGGGCCTTGCCGCCCTGCTGGGCGCCGCCCCGGACATCGAGGTGGCGGCCGCCGCCGCGGACGGCGGCGCGGCCCTCCATCTGACCCGGCTGCACACCCCCGACGTGATCCTGCTGGACGTGCGCATGCCGGGCGTGGACGGCATGTCCGCCCTGCCGCACCTCGTACAGCTGGCGCCCGTACTGATGCTGACGTACAGCCAGGAGACGCAGATCGTCCGCGAGGCCCTGCTGCTGGGCGCGGGCGGCTACCTGGTCCATGGCGAATTCACGCCGGAACAGCTGGTCGCGGCCGTGCGCGACGTACGGGTCGGGCGGGCGCACTTCAGCCCGACGGCGGCCAGCGCGGTCCTCGCGGAGCTGAGGGCCTCTTCGCAGCCGCAAGGGAATGTGGCACAGTCGTCTGAGCATCACCGTCTCAACCGCATTGCATTCGGGCTGAGTTCGCGTGAGGAGGAGGTCATGGACCTCATCGCGTCCGGGATGAGCAACCAGCAGATCGCCGCCACCTGCTTCATCAGTGAGAAGACGGTAAAGAACCACATCAACCGGATCTTCGCGAAGCTCCGGAGTGCGACGCGCAGCGAGGCGATGGCCCGATGGCTGGGAACCGCCCGTCCAGGGGTGACGGGACATGGGTAGACGGAGTGCGCAGTGGGTCCGTATTTGGGCCCCGGGACCCTTTGCAACTGCTGGTGCCTCGCCGTACCGTCCGCGAATCGACAACGGCGCCGGCCCTGGAGGGGACCCCGATGCGGAATCTCAAGCTGCTCAAGTCGATCGTCGAACGACAGAACCGGGCACGAGCGGCGGGCCGGGGCGGGGACGAGGGCCAGACGGTCTTCGAGTACCTGGGGATCATCGTCATCATCGTGCTGATCATCGGCGCGATCGTGGGGTCGGGACTGGCCGCGGCCATCGCCAACGCCATCACACAGGCCCTGGCGGACATCACCGCCAACTGACGGGTGTGGCAGGGGCACGGGACCGAGGGCAGGCCTTCCCGATCTACGTGGTCGTGGTGACGGGCCTGCTCTTCGCCGCGCTCGCCTTCGTCGTCATCGGCATGGGCGGGGCCAAACGCAGCGACGCTCAGGGCGCGGCGGACGCGGCCGCTCTGGCCGCCGCCCAGGAGGCGCGGGACAACGTGTTCGTGGGCCTGGACCTTCCCGGCCTCGCGCGGGGCGACTGGGAGAGGATCCTCCGGGGCGATCGCCTGGACACGGAGGGCGCCTGTGGGAAGGGGCTCGCCTTCGCTGCCATGAACGACGCCCAGGCGACCTGCGAGGAGGACCTCCCCGAGTTCCGGGTCTCCGTGGTCACGAACGGCACCGTCGGGGACTCGGTGATCCCGGGCACCGAAGCGGTGCACGCCAATGCCAGGGCGACCGCCGTGATCGAACCGCGCTGCACGCTCACATCGATGCCCGCCCCGTCGCCCACCCCCTCGGCCTCGGCCACGTCCTCTCCCTCGGCGTCCTCCGGTACGGGAATGCCTGCGTCCATCGGCATCCGGTGCAAGGGTGGTGTCGTACTCACGCTCGACCCCAAGAAGCCGGGGTCGTTGACCAAGCTGGCGAGGAAACTCTTCAGCGTGCGGCTGGCCGACTGACCACGAATGAGAGACAAGGAAGCGTCGTACATGAGCATTCGGCAGATGGCGAAGGTCCGCGGGGGAGCGGCCGTTGCGGTTGCGGCGGCGATGACCCTCGTGTTGGCCGGGTGTGGCGGCGGCGACGAGAAGTCGAAGGATTCGCAGAAGCCGTCGGCTTCTCAGGCACAGGGCAGCGCCTCGCAGAAGCCGGCTGCTCCTTCCGGCGGCAACGCCAAGCCCGTCGAGGTGATCGCGACATCGCAGGGTCCGTCGGGCATCGTGATGGAGATCAATGCGGCCACACGTGACGAGGATGGCTATCTCACGGTAAACGGCCAGATCAAGAACACGGGTTCCACACCGTTCGCGCAGACGGCTACGTGGCGTGGTGACGAGAAGTCGGCGAGTCCGGCTTCGGTGGCCGGTGCCACCGTGGTCGACAACGCGGGCAAGAAGCGGTACTACGTCCTGAGGGACACCGAGGGCAGGTGCGCGTGCACTACCGGTCTCACAGTGATCAAGGCCGGCGAATCCGTCCCCTTCTTCGCCCAGTTCCCCGCACCCCCCACCAGCACCACCGAGGTCGTCTTCGGCCTGCCCACCTTTGCCGCGACCCCCATCAAAATCTCCGGGTGACGCCATGACCACACGCCATCGCACCACCGCAGCCGCGGCCGTCGCCGGTCTCGTCATGGCCGGCGTCCAGTTCGGCGGGGCCGTCAGCGCCCACGCCGACGACGTCACGCCCTCCGTCCCGCCCGGGACGGAGGCCTCCGCCGCCGCTCCCGTACCCGTCAAGCAGGACTCCCCCCGCCTCAAGCTCCCGCAGGGCGGCACCCTCGCGCCCCCCAAGGTGCTGGACCTGGTCGAGGTGGTCGAGGACATCGGCGGTGAGCAGCGCCGTCAGGAGACCAACCAGACCGTGATGATGGCGCTGCAGTCCGAGGTGCTCTTCCCCGAGGACAGCGCGGTGTTCAACGCGCAGGCCGCCGCCCGGATCCAGGCCATCGGCAACGAGATCAACCAGTCGAAGGCGACCCGCATCCGGGTGTTCGGCTTCACCGACGACCAGGGCAGCTACGAGCACGGCAAGGAGCTGTCGAAGAAGCGCGCCGACGCCGTGCACGCGGAGCTGGCCAAGACGGTGACGAACCCGAGCGTCGTGTTCGACGTGCGCGGATACAGCGAGGACTATCCGATCGCGGACAACAGCACCGAGGAGGGCCGCAAGAAGAACCGCCGAGTCGAGATCACCTTCCCCCGCGGCTCTTGACCTCGACCGAGCTTGAGGTAGCACCGTGGTCCGCATGACCACCACAGAACCCGCCACCACCACGCACTCCGCCACCACCACGCACTCCGCCGACGGCGACGCCGACTCCGCCCGCACCGCGGACCTCGCCGCCATCGAACGCGTCGTCGCAGTCGTCGAGCACTCCCAGCGGCACAAGGACCCCGAGGAGTTCCTCGCGCTCTTCCACTCGGACGCCGTCTGGACGACGGCCCACGGCAAGGTGCTCATCGGCCTGGACGCGATCGCCGCGTTCACCCGGAAGGTGCTGCCCGCCGCCGAGTGGGACGGCGAGGTCACCTACGAGGTGGTCCACACGCTGTTCGTCCGGCCCGACGTCGCCGCGGTGAAGGTGCGCCAGCGCTACGTGTCCCCGGGATCGGAGAGCGAGGGCGCCCCGCTGTACGTGATGGCGCGGCAGGACGACGGCCGCTGGCTCCTGACCGCCTGCCAGAACACCGGCGTCGTCGCCGACCACTGATCCACCGCCCGGCCGCCGGGCGGATGATCAAGGTCGTAGGGTGGGGGCCGTACGGACGCGGCGGGGTACGGGGCACGGGGGCGGGGGAGCGGGATGGCGCGGGCTCGGGTGAACGGGGTCGATCTCTTCCACGAGATCCGGGGTGAGGGCGAGCCCCTCGTCCTGGTGCACGGCTCCTGGACCGACCACACGGCCTGGCAGGCCGTCCTGCCCCGGCTCGCCGCCGACCACCGGGTGCTCGTGTACGACCGGCGCGGCCACAGCCTGAGCGAACGTCCCCCGGGCCGGGGCACCCGGGTGCAGGACGAGGACGATCTCGCCGCGCTCGTCGAGATGATCGGCGCCCCGGTGCACGTGGCCGCGAGTTCCTTCGGCGCGTCGGTAGCGCTGGGCCTGGCCGCCCGCCGCCCCGAGCTCTTCCTCAGCCTCGCCGCGCACGAACCGCCGCTGAACGCCGTCGTCGCGGGCGACGACCCCGGGCTCGACCGGGTGATGCGGGAGGCGCAGGCGCGCGTGGACGGAGTCCTCGCGGACGTGCGGGCGGGCGACGAGGAGGGCGGTGCGCGCCGGTTCGTCGAGGAGATCGTCTTCGGGCCGGGCGCATGGGAGAGGATGCCCGATGCGGTCCGCGCCACGTTCACCGCCAACGCGCCGACCGCCGCCGACGAGCAGGACGACCCGGACTGGGACCGCGTGGACCTCGCCGCGCTCGCCGGCTACACCGGCCCGCTGCTGCTGACCCGGGGGACCGAGAGCGCGCCGTGGTTCGCCGCGATCGCCGACCGGCTCGCGCGGGCGCTCGGCCGGGAGCGGGCGGTGGTCCTCGAGGGCGAGGGGCACGTGCCGCACCTGAGCGGCCCGGCCCGCTACGCCGAGGGCCTCGCCGCGTTCGTCGCGTCCGCGACGCGCTCCCGCTGACGGAGCGCACGGCCAGGGCCCGGAATCCGGGGCCGGGGTGACCTACGACTCCTCGTGGGCCTGGGTGATGAGGTCCGTGGCGACCTCCAGGGCGGCCAGCCGGGTCTCCTCCGGGTCGCCCTCCACGTGCTGGAGGAACATCATCCCGGCGTGCAGCGTGAACAGCGCGCTGACGCAGCGGACCTGGTCGGTCAGCGGGCCGTCGTCCGTGCGCAGCAGCTCCACCAGGCGGTACAGCCGCTTCTTGACGGTCTCCCCGATGCTGAGCTCGCGCGTCGTCGCCTGGTTCTCCTGCATGAAGCGGTACAGGGCGGCGCCGGCGGCCATCGCCTCGCTGTAGCGGCGCAGCACCTCGCGCTTGGTCTCCAGGGTGCGGGGCTGCTGCTCGGCCCACTTGATCAGCTCGTCGATGGGACGCGTCACGTCCTCGAAGAGGCTGATGATGATGTCTTCCTTGGTCTTGAAGTGGTAGTAGAGCGCCGCCTTCGTGACGTCCAGTCGTTCCGCGATCTCGCGCAGTGACGTCTTCTCGTACCCCTGCTCGACGAAGAGCTCCAGTGCGACGTCCTGGATGCGCTGGCGCGTGTCGCCACGGCGCCGCTGCGGACTGCTGCTGGACATGACTCTCCTCGGATGCTTGCTTGACGCCCGGCAAGTTACGGGTCTACCGTCCCAGTGTAGTGAACTAGCCGGGCGGCAAGTAAGTGCCGGTACGGAAGGCGTACCAGGGGAGTGGACAGGACATGGTGGACACAGTCAAGCCTGCGGGGACCTCGTCGGAGGTGAAGCCACGCAGCGTGCGGGTCGTCCTCATGGCGCTCATGATCGCGATGCTGCTGGCGATGCTCGACAACATGATCATCGGCACGGCCATGCCCACCATCGTCGGTGAACTCGGCGGCCTGGAGCACCTGTCCTGGGTGGTCACCGCCTACACCCTGGCCACGGCCGCCTCCACGCCCATCTGGGGCAAGGTCGGCGACATGTACGGCCGCAAGGGCGCCTTCCTCACCTCGATCGTCATCTTCCTGATCGGCTCCGCCCTCAGCGGCATGGCCCAGGACATGGGCCAGCTCATCGGCTTCCGTGCGGTCCAGGGCCTCGGTGCCGGCGGTCTGATGGTCGGCGTCATGGCGATCATCGGCGACCTGATCCCGCCCCGCGAACGCGGCAAGTACCAGGGCATGATGGCCGGCGTGATGGCCCTCGCCATGATCGGCGGCCCCCTCGTCGGCGGCACCATCACCGACCACATGGGCTGGCGCTGGTCCTTCTACATCAACCTGCCCCTCGGCGCCGTGGCCCTCGCCATGGTCACCGCGGTGCTCCACCTGCCCAAGCAGGCCGAACGGCAGCGCCCGAAGATCGACTACCTCGGCGCGGCGCTGCTGACCGTCGCCATCACCTCCACCGTGCTCGTCACCACCTGGGGCGGCACCGAGTACGCCTGGGGCTCCGCCGAGATCATCGCCCTGATCGCGACGGGCGTGCTGTCGACCGCCGCGTTCCTCTACGTGGAGACCAGGGCGGCCGAGCCGGTCATGCCGCTGCACATCTTCCGCAGCCGCAACTTCACCCTGATGTCCGTCATCGGATTCCTCGTCGGCTTCGCGATGTTCGGCGGCGTGCTCTACCTCCCGCTGTTCCAGCAGTCGGTCCAGGGCGCCTCCGCCACCAACTCGGGCCTGCTGCTCCTGCCCATGCTGCTCTCGATGATGCTCGTCTCGCTCATCGCCGGACGCGTCACCACCAGCAGCGGCAAGTACAAGGTCTTCCCGATCGTCGGCGGCGCCCTGATGGTCGTCGGCATGTTCCTGCTCGCCACGATGGACACCGGCACCACCCGCCTGGTGTCCGGGCTCTACATGGCGGTGCTCGGCGCGGGCCTCGGCTTCCTGATGCAGATCACCATGCTGGTCGCGCAGAACAGCGTCGACATGAAGGACATGGGCGTCGCGTCCTCCTCGGCCACCCTCTTCCGCACCCTCGGCGGCTCCTTCGGCGTGGCCCTGATGGGCTCCCTCTTCACCTCCCGCGTCACGGACACCATGTCCGAGCGCCTGGGCCCGGAAGCTGCCGGCGCCGCGGGCTCCGCCCAGTTGGACGCGGCGAGCCTGGCCAAGCTCCCGGAGGCCGTGCGCGAGGCGTACCAGCACGCGGTGGCCGCCGGTACGCACTCGGCGTTCCTGCTCGGCGCGGCCGTGGCCGTACTGGGCTTCCTGGCGGCCTGGTTCGTCAAGGAGGTCCCGCTCCGGGGCGCCGGTCCGGCGCCCGCCGAGACGAGCACCGACGCCGCCGACGCGGCCGACGACTCCGCGGACGGGGCGCCGTCCGTCGGCAGGCCGGCGGCCCCCACGGCGCAGCAGCCCGTCACGCACTGACCCGTCGCGCACCGGCCCTCCGTACCAAGGCCCGGCCTCGGCAGACCACATCGGTCCGCCGGGGCCGGGCCTTCGTGCGCGACGGGTCGTCACGGCCGAGGCAGGGGCGACGGCCCGGACCGCAAGGGCAAAAGTCCCTTCGGTCCCAACAGGGCGGAGAATCCCATGCGTTGGCTTTGGGGGTTATTTGACTGGAACTTCTGTGCGGTTTTGGGCGTCTTGATCCACAGAGGCGCTCGTACGGCGGATGGGGAGTGGACGGTTCATGGGTTTCTCGGCGCGCGCGCACAAGAAGGGCCTCAGGGCGGGAGCGGCCGTCGTGGCCTCGGCCGTCGCCGTGGCGGCGACGGTGTGGGGGGTGGCCGTCCTCGCGGAGCCGGGCGGGGCGGCCGCGGACCGGCAGGTCCCCGGTGCGCACGGCGCCGGCGAGGGGGACCGGGGGCGCGCGCCCCGGGCGATACCCGAGGGCATCGCCCACGCCTCGGAGGACGGCGCGGACGCGGTCAACATCACCATCGACGACGGTCCCGACCCCCGCTGGACGCCCCGGGTCCTGGACGTGCTGGCACGGCACGGCGCCAAGGCCGTCTTCTGCATGGTCGGCCCGCAGGCCGAGGCCCACCCGGATCTGGTCCGCGCGGTGGTCGCGGCCGGACACCGGCTCTGCGACCACACCATGGACCACGACACCGCCATGGACCGCAAGCCGGTCCCCTACCAGGAGCGGCAGATCCTGGACGCGAAGAGGCTCATCGAGGCGGCCTCCGGCGGCGCCGAGGTCGCGTACTACCGGGCCCCCGGCGGGGCCTTCACCCCCGACAGCCGGCGCATCGCCGCGGCGCACGGCATGCGCCCGCTGGGCTGGAACGTCGACACCAAGGACTTCGAGAAGCCGGGCGTGGCCGCCATCGTCGACGCCGTCGAGCGCGGCACGCGCAACGGCCCGACCGTCCTCCTCCACGACGGCGGGGGCAACCGCTCCCAGACGGTCGAGGCCCTCGACCGGGTGCTGGACCGGCTGGAGGAGCAGGGCCGGCCGACGGGCTTCCCGGTCCGCACCGCCCCCGGCGCCCCGTGAACCGCCCCGCCCGGACACGCCGTCCGCCGCTCGAACGGGTGAGGGTCGACGACGGGGCGCCGTGCGCGTAGTTCCCTGGTCGGGCACGAACACACGCCCGACCAGGAGGCTCCCGTGGCCATCGCCCCCGGCAAACTGTCCGACCCCGTCGTCGGCGCCCTCGTCGCCGCCGTCAACGCGCACGACAGGGACGCCTTCCTGGCGCTGCTGACCGCCGACGCGACCATGTCCGACGACGGCTCCGACCGCGACCTCCACGACTGGGTCGACCGTGAGATCTTCGACTCCCGGGGGCACATGGACGTGGTGTCCGAGTCCGACGGCGGCCGCGCCCTGGTCGTCGACTACCGCAACGACACCTGGGGCGAGATGCGCACCGCGTGGCGTTTCACCATCGCCCCGGGCGGCGGCCGGATCAGCCGTTTCGAGACCGGCCAGGCCTGAGCCGCGCGAGGGCGGCCCCGCCGCGGCCGGGCCGCCCCCGCCGCTCCCGTACGGGTGAAAGGGCGGGCGGCGTCGTTCCGGCACGCCGCGGGCCCCCGTTGGGCCGGGCATGAAGCGCACCCGCACCGCCGCTCTCGCCCTCGCCGCCGCGGCCCTCGCCCCCGTCCTCGGCCAGCCGGCCACCGCCGCCGGGGGGACGTACCTCCAGGACCCGGCCGGCGGCGAGAAGACCATGAAGTCGATGTGGACCGCCGACGACATGCACAAGGTGGAGGGGCAGTTCCGCTTCCACCCCGGCGTGCAGTACGACAAGGTCACCCGCCCGGGCCACCCGGCCGCCCCGGACGTCGAGCGGAAGTCCGGCGACCCCGAGACGCTGCGGTGGCTGCCGTCGTACGAGTTCGCCTGGTCGGTCTCGGACTCGACCGTGCTGAAGAGGGCGGTGACGGTCAAGGAGGGTACGCACCCGATCGTCGTGCACGCCGTCCTGCGCAAGGGCGGCAGCGGCGGTGCGAAGGTCGCGGAGGTCCGCCGGGAGCTGGAGGGCAAGGCCGCGACGGGGCGGGAGAAGGTCGCCGGGGACAAGCGGATCGCCTGCGACACCGGCGAGTACACGGTGGAGTGGTCGGTGACGCGCACCGGCTACGGCACGCTCACGGGCTCGCTGCCCTGGAACTCCGACTGCGGTCAGTACCGGACGGCGTTCTCGTCGCAGCACGGCCGGCAGGGCTGACGCCGGGAGGGCCGACGCGGCAGGGGGCCCGTCGGGGGCCGGTCGCCCCGCGCACCTCGTGAGTGCTCGGCGGGCGACGGGGCCGTGGCCTTGGATCAAGTGCCGTCGGGCCCATGGTGCCGCACGGGGTGGTCTGCGGCCCGGGTCGAAGGTCCCGTGTCGGCGGGGACTTCAGCGCTGCTTCCTGGCGGCCTGGCCCGCCTGGGAGGCGATGTCCTCCAGGACGGCCTTGGGGTCGCCGGCCGGTTCGACGGCCCGTCCGATGTTGCGCTTGATGGTGTCGCTGACGGTCACCCAGGACGGGTCGTTGACCGGGTAGAGCTGGGCGCCGCGCAGCGCGTTCAGGAACTGCTGGTCGTTCTTGTCCAGCCCGCCGCCGGCCGGGGTGCGCGAAGCGGTGACCGTCGACGGCAGCAGGTGGTAGCGGTTGGCGAACTCCGACAGGTTCTTGTCCTGGTAGACGAAGTCCAGGAACTTGCCGATCTCGGCGCGCCGGCCGTTCTGCCGGAAGGCCATCATCCAGTCGGCCACGCCGACGGCGGGCGGGGTCTCCCCGGTGCCGAGGTCGTCCGAGACGGGCATGGAGACGGTCCCGACCTCGATCCCCTTGGCGCGGGCCTCGTGGGCGAGCGACGGGTAGCCGTTGAGCATGCCGACGTCGCCCTGGAGGAACGCGGCGAAGGCGTCCGCGCGGTTGGTCCGGGACGGCGCGGTCGGGCCGGTGAACCCGGTGTCGACCATGTTCTCCTTGACCCACCGCCAGGTCTCGATGTTCTGCTCGGAGGCCAGGTTGTAGTTGCCGCTGCTGTCGGCGTAGCCGCCGCCGTTGCTCAGCTCCCAGATCATGGCCTCGGCGTGCGCCTCCTCGGGGCCCAGGGGCAGGGCGAACGGGTACTTCACGCCCTTGTCCTTGAGGGCCTTGGAGGCCGCCTTCAGCTCGGACCAGGTCTTGGGCGGCGTCTTGACGCCCGCCTTGTCGAGGAGGCCCTTGTTGTAGAACATCAGGCGGCTGCTCGCGACGAAAGGCAGGCCGTAGAGGGTGCTGCCGACCGAACCGGCATCGGCGAGCGGCTGGAGGAAATTCGCCTCCGCGGTGATCGACAGGAGTTCGTCCGCGGGATAGAGCTCGCCCCGTGCGGCGAAGTCCGAGTAGGAACCCATGAGCGCGACGTCGGGGGCCTTGCCGGCCTTCACCATGCGCGTGACCTCGCTGTCGATGTCGGCCCACGGCAGGAGGGTGACCTCGACCTTGATTCCCGGATTCTGCTCGCTGAAATCGGCCGCCAGCTTCTCCCAGTAGGGATTGGAACTGGTGGCCGCGCTGTCGCCGTATTCGGCGGCGACCAGCCGCAGCGTGCCCTCGCCACCTGGGCCGTCATCGGAGCCGCCACATCCGGCCAGAGGTATGAGCAGACCGAGCACGACCGTGGTGGAGGTCGCGCCGAAGATATTTCGTTGCACGGGTGTATTCCCCTGAAATTCTTTTGGATCCCGTTGTTACTTATGAGTTGCTCCGGGCAGAGGTGTCCCTCGATGGCCCGTTGGCCGGAATTCTCTCCCGAGGGGGGTCGGGTTCGTTCCACGGGGGCGCCACTTGTGGGCAATGCTCCAAAGGGCGCTTTTCCGCATTGTGTTTTCCGATGTGCGACGGAAATGTGGACGCGCGTAGATTCGCCGGCATGCCGAAAAGCCCGTTCCGGTCGGGGAACGGGCTTCGGTCGGGTCGGTCGGGTCGGTCGCGCGTGCCGGGGGTCAGTCGGCGAATTCGCCGGCGTACGGGTCGGGCTCGCCCGTCTCGGGATTGCGGCCCTCCTGCCAGCGGCGCTGGGCCTTGCGCCAGTGCACGAAGCTGAGGTGGCCGCCGTCCCAGAAGGTGATGCCGACGGGGCTCACGTCGAACTCGTCGGAGCAGAGCCGGTGGAGGAACTCGGCCATGCCGTACGGGTACACGGCGAAGGAGTCGGCGGTGTGCCGGCCGCACACCAGGACGGGCCACCGGTCGGGGTCGGGGTCGGAGGTGAGCCAGCACAGGATGTCCGCGCCGCCCGTGACCCCCCAGGCGATGATCGACTCGGGGTCCACGTCGAAGGCGGCCCGGCCGCCCTCCGCCTCCCAAGCCTGGCGGGCGTTGTCGGTCTCCTCCGCCATCCCGGCCGGGTCCCACTGGAGACCGGGCTTGGGCAGCGGCAGCAGGATGCTCGCCTCGCCGTTGATGGAGCCCGCGCCGAACCGCCCCATGAAGGCGACGAAGTCGGCCGGGAACCGGGTCCCCCAGAACGCCTCCGCCGCGGGCCAGTCGATGTCCTCGTCGGCGCCGTGGGTCGCGGGCATGATCTGCTCCAGCGCCTTGATCCGCGCGTTCTCCGTCATGCCGCTCCCCAGTTGCCCCAGCTCAGCCGCCCCAACCTACTGCGGGGACACGGCAACTCCTAGCCGCCGGTGAGACGCCCGGAAAGGTCCACTTCCACCACGGCCCCCGCCGCCAGCCCCCAGCCCGCCATGGACCCGGCCGCCGCCTCCAGGACGTGCCGGGCGCGCGGCCTCGGCAGGCCGATCCGGCCCGGGCGCATCGTGACCACCGAGAGCACCCGCAGGCCGCGGTCCAGGTGGGCCACGTCGATCGCGAAGCGCATGCCGAAGGTGTGCACGCTCGCGGCCGGGGTCAGCAGCATCGCCCCGGCGATGCCGTCCCGTCCGAGCAGTCCGCGCGTCCGCGCACGGTACGAGGCGGCGATCTCCAGCGGGACCTCGCACGGGACCTCGCGCGCGACCTCGCACGGGACCTCCCGCGGGGTCACCCCCGGGTCCGCGCCGATCCGCAGCACCGCGGGACCGTCATGCCAGTGGGCCATGGCGGCCACCCTAGGGGACGCCCTACGGTCGCCGGATGGGTCTGCTCGTGATCGTCCTCGCCGCCGGGTACGGCGCGGCCGCCGGGATGCTGCTGCCGCGCGCCGCCTACCGGCTGTCCGTCGAGCCGGGGAACGCCTGGCGCGCACACTGCCCGGACGGGCACGTGCTGCGCGGCTGGCTGGGCCCGGCCCGCTGTCGGCCGCCCGGTGCACCGCCGCCCGGTGCGCCGCCCGCCCACGGCTACGGGAGGCGGGCCGCGGCCACGGCCGTCCTCACCGCCGGGGTCTGCGCCCTGCTGGGGGCCGGTGTCGGGGCCCGGCCCGAGGTCGTGGCGTACGCGGGGCTCGCGCCGCTCCTGGTCCTGCTCGCCCTCGTCGACCGGGACGTGCACCGGCTGCCGGACGTGCTGACCCTGCCGCTCGCCGCCGGCGTCGCGGCCCTGCTCGGCGCGGCCGCGCTGCTGCCGGGTGCGGCCGGGTCCTGGCTGCTCGCCCTGCTCGGCGGGGGAGCTCTGGGAGCGGCGTACTCCGTACTCCACCTGATCAACCCCGCCGGGATGGGGCGCGGCGACGTCAAGCTGGCGCTCTCCCTGGGGGTCGCTCTTGGGTGGTACGGGTGGGGGGTATGGGTGGCCGGGGCCTACCTCGGCCTCGTCTACGGCGCCCTGTACGGCCTCGCGACGGTTCTGCTGAGGTCCGGGGGCATGCGCCAGGGCTTCGCCTTCGGCCCCTTCATGGCGGCCGGAGCCCTCACCGGAGTGCTGCTGGGTGGTTTCGGAGCGTAATCATGGTGCGCCGATGCACGCATCATGCTTTACGAAGGGTTATGGTGGAACCCCCCCCTCGGGCCGGTCCGTATCCCCCCCACGGACCGGCCCGTTTTTCATTTCCCCGCCCCTCGGACCGGCTCCGCGGTAAACGCGCAGGTCAGCCGCGCTGCGCCCAGATGTTGGTGCCGGGCGTCGACACGGCGAAGGAGTCGATCTCCTTCAACTCGGCCTCGGACAGCGGCGCTCCGGCCAGAGCGGCCACGTTCTGCTCCAGCTGCCGGACGCTCGAGGCACCGATCAGGGCGGAGGTCATCCGCTCGTCGCGCAGGACCCAGGAGAGCGCCAGCTGGGCGAGGGACTGGCCGCGCCGGGCGGCGATCTCGTTCAGTCCGACGAGCCGCCGGAGCACGTCGTCCGAGAGCAGGTCCGGGTTGAGGGACTTGCCCTGGGCGGCGCGCGAGTCGGCCGGGATGCCCTTGAGGTACTTGTCGGTCAGCAGGCCCTGCGCGAGCGGGGCGAAGGAGATGCAGCCCATGCCGGCGTCCTCCAGGGCGTCCAGCAGCCCGTCCTCCTCCGTCCAGCGGTTGATCATGGAGTACGAGGGCTGGTGGATCAGCGGGCGCACGCCCATCCCGCGCAGGATCCGGACGGCCTCCACGGTCTGCTCCGCCGTGTAGGAGGAGACGCCCACGTACAGCGCCTTGCCCTGCTGGACCGCGGACGCGAGCGCGCCCATGGTCTCCTCCAGCGGGGTCTGCGGGTCGAAGCGGTGGGAGTAGAAGATGTCGACGTAGTCCACGCCCATCCGCTTCAGCGAGGCGTCGAGCGAGCCGAGCAGGTACTTGCGGCTGCCCCACTCACCGTAGGGGCCCGGGTGCATCAGGTAGCCGGCCTTGGTCGAGAGGACGAGCTCCTCCCGGTGGGACGCGAAGTCCTGCGCGAAGATCTTGCCGAAATTCAGCTCGGCGGATCCCGGGGGCGGCCCGTAGTTGTTCGCGAGGTCGAAGTGGGTGACGCCGAGGTCGAAGGCGCGGCGCAGGATCGCCCGCTGGGATTCCAGCGTCCTGTCGTCACCGAAGTTGTGCCAGAGGCCGAGGGAGATGGCGGGAAGCTTGAGGCCGCTGTGGCCGGTGCGGCGGTACTCCATGGAGTCGTACCGCGAGGGCTCCGCCCGATAGGGATTGGTATCAGTCACGTTGTCCTCCCTATCACGGAGTTGTGACAGACCGAGTTGGGTACCCGATCCCGGCGCGCAGTAATGTGGCGCTCTCGGGGGACCGCAATTCGCACGGGGGCAAGGCACGGAGGGGCTGGAAGATCGTGAAGCTGCGCGACCTGGTGTACAGGCTCTATGCACGCCGGGTGGAGGGCCGCATCGACCACGACGCGGCGCCCAAGCACATCGGCGTGATCCTGGACGGCAACCGCCGCTGGGCCAAGGCGTCCGGAGGGACGACCGAGCAGGGCCACCAGGCCGGAGCCGACAAGATCTCCGAGATGCTCGGCTGGTGCACCGAGACCGACGTCGAGGTCGTCACCCTGTGGATGCTCTCCACGGACAACCTGGACCGGCCCGAGGTCGAGCTCCGCCCCCTGCTCAACATCATCGAGAACACCGTGCGGGGCCTCGCCGCGGACGGCCGCTGGCGCGTCCACCACGTGGGCAACCTCGACATCCTTCCCACCGGCACGCAGACGGTCCTCAAGGAGGCCGAGCAGGCCACCCACGACGTCGACGGGATACTCGTCAACGTCGCCGTCGGCTACGGCGGCCGCCAGGAGATCGCCGACGCGGTCCGCTCGCTGCTGCTGGAGCACGCCCAGAAGGGCACCTCCTTCGAGGAGCTCGCCGAGATCCTCGACATCGACCACATCGCGGAGCACCTCTACACCCGCGGCCAGCCCGACCCGGACCTGGTGATCCGCACCAGCGGCGAGCAGCGGCTGTCCGGCTTCATGCTCTGGCAGAGCGCGCACTCCGAGTACTACTTCTGCGAGGTCTTCTGGCCGGCCTTCCGCAAGGTCGACTTCCTGCGGGCGCTGCGCGACTACGCCGCCCGCCACCGGCGCTACGGCACCTGATCCCTCCTCGGTCACTCCCGTGTGGCCGGAAGGACACCCCACCGGCCCCGCGCCACCCTCCCCTCGAAGCCTTCACCAGGGGTTCACCGAGCGTCCGTCATATGCCATGGCATGTCCTGGCCTGATCGGGGAATATCCCTTTCAGGTCGATGCCCGATCCACGGGTGTCGAGTCTCAGCGGACGGCATGGGGCCGTCCGCCCGGGAGGCCCTTTGCACCAGGACGCACGTGCGGTTCGCACGGACGCAGTGGAGGGCCGGAAATCGGCCCTGGCATGGGTGCCGATGACCGGTCCGGTCTTCATGGCCCGACCTCTTCCGAGGGGGTACGTCCTTCCGTGGTGACCAGCACAAAGCGCCGCCTGTCAGACAGGCGGACCTACGTCCTCGACACCAGCGTCCTGCTGGCAGACCCCAACGCGATCTCCCGCTTCGACGAGCACGAGGTCGTGCTCCCGATCGTGGTGATCACCGAGCTGGAGGCCAAGCGGCACCATCCCGAACTCGGCTACTTCGCGCGCCAGGCCCTCCGCCTGCTCGACGACTTCCGGGTTCGCAACGGCCGCCTCGACGCCCCCATCCCGCTGGGCGATCTGGGCGGCACCCTGCGCGTCGAGCTCAACCACTCCGACCCGGGCGTCCTGCCCGCCGGCTTCCGACTGGGGGACAACGACTCGCGGATCCTCGCGGTCGCGCGCAACCTCCAGGCCGAGGGCTACGACGTCACGGTGGTCTCGAAGGATCTCCCGCTGCGCATCAAGGCCTCCTCCGTGGGGCTGATCGCCGAGGAGTACCGGGCCGAGCTCGCCATCACCGATGCCGGCTGGACCGGCATGAGCGAGGTCGCCCTCTCCGGCGAGCAGGTGGACCTCCTCTACTCGGAGGAGCGGATCCACGTCCCCGAGACCGCCGAACTGCCCGTGCACACCGGACTGGTCCTGCAGTCCGAGCGCGGCAAGGCGCTCGGCCGGGTCACGGCGGACGGCGACGTCCGGCTCGTACGGGGCGACCGGGAGGCCTTCGGCCTGCACGGGCGCAGCGCCGAGCAGCGCATCGCGCTGGACCTGCTGCTCGACCCCGAGATCGGGATCATCTCGATGGGCGGCCGGGCGGGCACCGGCAAGTCCGCCCTGGCGCTCTGCGCGGGCCTGGAGGCCGTGCTGGAGCGCAGGCAGCACCAGAAGGTGATGGTCTTCCGGCCGCTGTACGCCGTGGGCGGGCAGGACCTGGGCTACCTGCCCGGGGACGCCTCCGAGAAGATGAGCCCCTGGGCGCAGGCGGTCTTCGACACGCTCTCGTCGGTCGCCGGGCGCGAGGTCATCGAGGAGGTCCTGAACCGCGGGATGCTGGAGGTCCTGCCGCTCACGCACATCCGGGGCCGTTCGCTGCACGACGCCTTCGTGATCGTGGACGAGGCGCAGTCGCTGGAACGGAACGTCCTGCTGACGGTCCTGTCCCGGATCGGCGCGAACTCCCGGGTGGTCCTGACCCACGACGTCGCCCAGCGGGACAACCTCAGGGTCGGGCGGTACGACGGAGTGGTCGCCGTGGTCGAGAAGCTGAAGGGGCATCCGCTCTTCGCGCACATCACGCTGACGCGTTCCGAGCGCTCCCCGATCGCCGCGCTGGTCACGGAGATGCTGGAGACCCTCTGACCCGGAGGGCGACACAAACGGTCAAAAACCTCATAGCGGGAAGGTGAGTTGACGCCGCCCGGCAAAGGCCCGAGAGCCTAGCCGGGCGGCGTCGCGCTGCACAGCCCTTTCGCCAAATCGGCGGCGACAGGCCAGGTGTGACCTTTCACACGCAACGGAGAATTGCCTTGCGGCGTCGAGGTCCGGCAGAGTCTGGTTTCCGTCAGGCCCCGCATACGGCACTCCTGTATCTCCCGTGAGGTACGCGCAGCACCACAACTCCAGAACCGATGGCCGTATGTCGCCCGGAGATTCACGCGGCAGCCCCCGCAGGGGAGTTGCCCACGGGCCCGCGCCTCCAGTGACCGTAGAACCACGGAGGCCAGTGTCGAGGGCACTCTTGCGCCCGCGCGGTCACTGCGGACGCTGCTGGAAGGACACCGTGTGAGCCGGATCTCGGTCCGGGGGTTCGCAGTGGCTTCGGCCACCGCGGTCACCACCGTCGGCGCAGTCGTGGGCGTTGCCACCGGCGACCCCACGAACGATCTCGAAACGACCGCGTCCGGCGCGACTCTCCTCGCCGACATCCCGGTCGGCGACCAGGCGCAGGTGCAGAGCGCCTCCCTGACGCAGCAGGCCGACGCGATCACCCACGCCGCCGAGACCGACGCCAAGCGCTCGGCCGAGGAGGCCGCCCGCGTCCAGGCCGCCGAGGACGCCAAGTCCAAGAAGGCGGAGGCCGAGAAGGAGAAGGCCGACGCCGAGGCCAAGGCGAAGAAGGAGCGCGAGGAGAAGGAGCAGGCCGCCAGCCGGTCCGCCCGCGACTCCGGCGACTTCCCGGTCCAGGCGTCCTACACGGTCGCCCAGGTCAAGGCCATCGCCCAGCAGATGGTCCCGGCGAGCCAGTTCCAGTGCTTCTCGAAGATCATCAACCAGGAATCCACCTGGAACTACCTGGCCGTCAACAAGTCCTCGGGCGCGTACGGCCTGGTCCAGGCGCTCCCCGGTTCGAAGATGGCTTCGGCCGGTGCCGACTGGCGCACCAACCCGGCCACGCAGATCAAGTGGGGCCTCAACTACATGGAGGACCGCTACGGCAGCCCCTGCGCCGCGTGGACCTTCCACCAGGCCAACGGCTGGTACTGACGGGCCCGCCGCGCCACGCGCGGCACCCCTGCCCGGCTCCGGGAAGCCCCGCACCGTTCGACGGTGCGGGGCTTCCCGCGTGTACGGTCTTTCGAGGTGCCCGGTAGAACGGGGGAACGGGGGAAGGAAGCAGAAATGACGAAGCGGGAAGGCTGGCTCGGCCGGCTGGGCAGCAGACTGAGCGCCGTGGAGGCGCGGCTCAACGAACGCCGGGCCGAGGTGGAGGCCGAGACCAGCGGCGACCTGCCGCCGCGCCGCGGGACGTCCGAAGGGACCCCGCAGGCCGTGGAGGAGGCCCAGGCCGCCCAGACGGTCCCCATGCCGCCGCAGGGACCCCCGCGGGTCTCCGCACCCGCGGTCCCCGTGCGCCCGGACCCGGCGAGCGTCGTCCCCTGGGGGATGCGCGTCGCCGCGGAGGCGAGCTGGCGGCTGCTGCTGCTCGCCGGGATGCTCTGGGTGCTGATGAAGGTGATCAGCGAAGTCCGCCTGGTCGTCCTCGCCTTCGCCGCCGCGATGCTCGTCACCGCGATGCTCCAGCCCTTCGTCGTCCGGCTGCGCCGGCTGGGGCTGCCGCGCGGGCTGGCCACGGCCGTCACGGCGATCCTCGGCTTCGTGGTCATCGGCCTCGTGGGCTGGTTCGTCGTCTGGCAGGTGATGGACAACCTCGACGACCTCTCCGACCGGGTCCGCGACGGCATCAACGAGCTCAAGCTCTGGGCGCTGGACAGTCCGTTCCACGTGACCGAGAAGCAGATCAACGACATCGCGAAGAACCTCAGCGAGACCATCGGCACCAACACCGAGCAGATCACCTCCGCCGGTCTGCAGGGCGTGACCGTGCTCGTCGAGGTGCTGACGGGCATTCTGCTCGCGATGTTCTCGACGCTGTTCCTGCTCTACGACGGAAAGCGCATCTGGACCTGGGCCCTCGGCCTGGTCCCGGCCGCCGCCCGCGCCGGAGTCGCCGGGGCCGGCCCGCGCGCCTGGCGCACGCTGACCGCGTACGTCCGCGGCACGGTCATCGTCGCGCTCATCGACGCCATCTTCATCGGCCTCGGGCTGTACTTCCTGGACGTCCCGATGGCGGTCCCGCTGGCCGTCTTCATCTTCCTCTTCGCCTTCATCCCGCTGGTCGGCGCGGTGATCTCGGGCGCCCTCGCCGTGGTGGTGGCGCTCGTGACACAGGGGGTGTTCACCGCCCTGATGACCCTGCTGGTGGTCCTGGCGGTGCAGCAGATCGAGGGCCACGTGCTCCAGCCCTTCATCCTCGGCCGGGCCGTCCGGGTGCACCCGCTCGCGGTGGTGCTGTCGGTCGCCGCCGGCGGGATGATCGCGGGCATCGGCGGTGCCGTGGTGGCCGTACCGCTGGTGGCCGTCACCAACACGGTGGTGGGCTACCTGAAGGCGTACTCGCGCGACCAGCACCACCTCGGCGTCGGCATGATCGGCCCGGGCCCGCACGGGTCGACGCCGCTGAGCCAGGTCCCGGACCGGGAGCCGTAGGAGAGGACGGGGCCCGACGGGCGCCCACGACAGGGGAAAAGGGGGGGCGGAGAGTGATCGGAGAACCCGAGCTCGACGGGGAACAGGGGTGGGAGGGGGAACGGGCCGGCCCGCACGGGGCCGGCCACGAGGAGGCCGAGCGCTCCCGCGGCGCACGTCCGCCGTGGGTGTGGGTCCTGCTGACGGCCGCGGCCGTCTCGGTGCTCTGGGCGGTCGGCCTGTACGCCTTCGGCGACCGGCTGGCCGCGCCGCCGCTGTCGTACCGCGCGACGAAGAACCTGTGCCAGGACTTCAAGGCCGAGGCGCTCGGCCGGATCGCGGGGGACCTGCACCGCAACCCGAAGGTGAACCAGGAGAGCGGCCACCACGCCGTGGACGGGGCCGTGTGCCTCCTGCAGAGCGGCCAGGAGGTCTCGACCCTCGTCGTACGGGCCCACGTCGACCTGCACAAGAAGACCGATCCCGAGGCCGAGTTCGACGTACCGGCCCTCGGGGAGGGGATCGGCGGCGCCGCCCCGGACTCCGAACCGGTGCCGGGGCTGGGAGAACGCGCCTTCGTCACCCGGGAGGCCCACGGCGCGGCCTCGATGCTCAAGGTGCTGGACGGCGGCGCGGTGTTCACCGTCCGGGCGTCCGGCTTCGTCAACAACGACGGCGTGCCCGCTGCGGACCCCGCGGTGCTGCGCAAGGCCCTGATCGACGACACCCGCAGACTGATGGCGGACCTGAAGGAGCGGACGCGGTGATCAGCGAGCCCGAGCTCGACGGCGAGTGGCAGCCGGCGCGCCCGGCCGGGGCCGCACGGGCCGCGGGGGAGGACGAGGAGACCGGGGAGACAGGGGAGACCGGGGGTGCCGGGGAACGGCCCCGCGCGCACCGTCCGCCCTGGTGGTGGGTGGCGGGAGCCGTCGTGGTCACGTCCGCGCTCTGGGCGGGCGGGCTCCAGGCCTTCGGGGACCGGGGCGGGGACCCCGAGGTCCGCTACCGGGTCGTCGACGACCTGTGCGCACGCTTTCCGGCCGTGGCCCTGTCCGAGGCCCTGGGCGGTTTCTCCGACGCCGCCCCGGTGAAGGGCGACCGGCACCCCGCCCTGGACTGGGCGTCGTGCAGCCGCGACGGCGAGGGACCGGACGGGTCCGGCGGGTTCTTCGTCGCGGCCCTGGTGGAGCTGCACCGCAAGAGCGACCCGGGGCCCGAGTTCGCCGTCGGCTCCTCGTACGACCGCCTGCTCGGCGGCGTCTTGGAGCCGTGGGAGTCGGTGCCCGGGCTGGGGGAGGAGGCCCTGGTCAACGCGGCCGGCGCCGATGACGGGGTCCACCTGCGGGTGCGGGACGGCGGCGCGGTGTTCACCTTCGAGGTGATGTTCTACGACGAGGCCTCGGACGCCTCCGATCCGGAGGCGAAGCCCTCGGCGCGGCCCGACCGGGAGACCCTGATCGCGGCGGTGGCCGAGGACGCGCGGGCCCTGATGGCCGACCTGCGCACGGACTGAACGACCGGGGCCCCGCGACCGGTTACGGTCGCGGGGCCCTGGAGCGCGTGCACGCGGGGCGGTGTCACTCGCCCGCGATGGCCGCCTCGGCGTCGAGGGTGACGGCCACGGCCTGGATCACCGAAGCGATCTTGAAGGCCTCCTGGATGACCTCGCGGTCGACGCCCGCCTTGCGCAGGACCTGCTCGTGCGAGTCCAGGCACTGGCCGCAGCCGTTGATCGCGGAGACCGCGAGCGACCACAGCTCGAAGTCCACCTTCTCCACGCCCGGGTTGCCGATGACGTTCATCCGCAGGCCCGCGCGCAGCGTGCCGTACTCCGGGTCGGAGAGCAGGTGCCGGGTGCGGTAGAAGACGTTGTTCATCGCCATGACCGCGGCGGCGGACTTGGCGGCGGTGTACGCCTCGGCCGACAGGTTCGCCTTCGCCTCGGGCTCCAGCTCACGCAGGACGCGCGGGGAGCGGGCGGCGATCGCGCAGGACAGGACGGTGCCCCACAGCTGCTGCTGCGGCAGGTCGCTGTTGCCGATGACCGAACCGAGGTTCAGCTTCAGGTCCTTGGCGAAGTCCGGGACCTGCGACTTCAGGGAGTCGAGGGACATCCGTCACTCACCGGCCAGCAGCGCGCCGGCGTCGATGGTGGCCTCGCCCTTGTTCCAGTTGCAGGGGCACAGCTCGTCGGTCTGCAGGGCGTCGAGGACCCGCAGGACCTCCTTGGGGTTACGGCCCACGGAACCGGCGGTCACCATCGAGAACTGGATCTCGTTGTTCGGGTCCACGATGAAGACGGCGCGCATCGGCAGGCCGTCCTCGCCCAGGATGCCCAGCTCGGCGGAGAGCTCGCGCTTGATGTCCGACATCATCGGGAAAGGCAGGTCACGCAGGTCGGCGTGGTCCTTGCGCCAGGCGTGGTGCACGTACTCGGAGTCGAGGGAGAAGCCGAGGACCTGGGCGTCACGGTCGGCGAACTCGTCGTTCAGCTTGCCGAAGGCGGCGATCTCGGTCGGGCACACGAAGGTGAAGTCGAGCGGCCACGCGAAGACGACCTTCCACTTGCCCTCGTAGGTCTTGTGGTCGATCTGCGCGAACTCGGATCCGGCCTCGAGCGAGACACAGGCGGTCAGGTCGAAGGCGGGGAACTTGTCACCAACAGTGAGCACGCGCTCTCCTTGAGGGAGGGGAAGAGACCCCTTTTGGGGGCTTTCCGATGGGTTGGACGTGTCTCACATGCTGGCACAGCCTGCATTGATTGCGGAAATAGCTAGTCTTGTCGTGGGTGATCGGAGGTACCTATCAGTGGCTGTCGGTAATAGGGGAGCGAAGCAGCCGACGCTCGCGCAGCTGCGTGCGTTCGCGGCGGTCGCCGAGCACCTGCACTTCCGGGACGCCGCCGCGGCCATCGGCATGAGCCAGCCCGCGCTGTCCGGCGCCGTCTCCGCCCTGGAGGAGGCGCTCGGCGTGCAGCTGCTGGAGCGCACCACGCGCAAGGTGCTGCTCTCCCCGGCGGGCGAGCGGATCGCCGGCCGTGCGCAGGTGGTGCTCGACGCCGTCGGCGGGCTGCTGGAGGAGGCCGAGGCGGTCCGTGCCCCCTTCACCGGGGTCCTGCGGCTCGGGGTGATCCCCACGGTGGCCCCCTACCTGCTGCCCACCGTCCTCGGGCTGTTCCACCGGCGCTACCCGCGCATGGACCTCCAGGTGCACGAGGAGCAGACCGCCTCACTGCTGGACGGGCTGGCCGCCGGGCGCCTGGACCTGCTCCTGCTCGCGGTGCCGCTCGGGGTCCCGGGCGTGACGGAACTCCCCCTCTTCGACGAGGACTTCGTCCTGCTCGCGCCGCGCGAGCACGCGCTGGCCGGGCGCCGGGACATCCCCCTCGACGAACTGCGCGACCTGCAGCTGCTCCTGCTGGACGAGGGGCACTGCCTGCGCGACCAGGCCCTGGACATCTGCCGGGAGGCCGGGCGCACGACCGGAGCCGACGTCACCACGACCGCCGCGGGCCTGTCCACGCTCGTGCAGCTGGTCGCGGGAGGCCTGGGCGTCACCCTGCTGCCGCGCACCGCGCTGCGGCTGGAGACCGCGCGCAACGAGTACCTGTCCACCGGGTACTTCGCCGAGCCGGCCCCGTCGCGGCGGATCGCCCTGGCCATGCGTACCGGCACCGCCCGCCTGGACGAGTTCCGGTCGATCGCGGCGGCCCTGCGCGAAGCCGTGCGCCCGCTCCCCGTCTGGCCCACCGACTAGGGAGCCGGCACGGGCGGGTGCGGGGAGCGGGCGTACGGGGCCGGGGCGTGCCTGGTCACTCCGTGCGCAGGCCGTCCGGGCGCATCATCCGCAGCAGCGGCGGCAGGCTGCACACGGTCACCGCGGCGACCACGGCCGCGCCGACCCCGGTCATCCCGAGCACCGAGGCCCAGTCGATCCGGACGGGCTGGGCGGCCATCGACATCAGGACCGCCCCCAGGCCCACGCCCGCCGCCGCGGCCAGCAGCAGCCCGAGCGTGATCGGCACGGCCGTCTGCCACAGCACCGACAGGCTGAGCGTGGAGCGCCTGGTGCCGAAGGCGACCAGGGCGGACAGCAGCCTGCGGCGTTCGCGCAGTTGCTCCAGCTGCGAGACGAACAGGCTCCCGCCGATCAGGACCAGCACGGCGGCCGCGCCGAAGAACAGCCCGGTGCGGATCGAGGAGAAGCCCGCGGTCTGCGCGGTCTCCCGCAGCGTCATCGCCGTCACGAACGGGTCCGCCCCGAACACGGCGTTGCGCGCCCGCTCCAGCGCGTCCGGGAGCGACTCGTCGACCTGCACGAAGATCCGCGCGTCCGGGAAGCTGCCGAGCTCCTTCGGCGCGGCCGACGGGGTGACCAGCAGGCCGCCGCGCAGGTCCCCGGTGGGGTCCTCCCGGCTGGGGACCGTACGGGCGCCCGCCGGGACCTGCCACTTCACCTGTGCGGGAGCGGCGTCGGGCCCGGAGCCGTAGCCGTAGCCCCTCACGTCGCCCACGAACAGCTCGTCGCCGGGGCGGGCCGTGCCCCCGTAGAAGTCCTGCGTGGTGGAGCCGGTCAGGACGAAGGCGTCGCCCTCCGCGCACGAGTCGAGCGCGGCCACCTCGGCGAGCGCGTCGCAGGTGCCGATGGTCACCCGGACGGTCTCCTCCTCGGCCGGCATCCGGTGGGAGGCCTGCGTGGAGGTCAGCGGGACCGTCCGGGTGACGCCCGGTACGGCGGCGATCCGCTGGGCGAGGCCGTCCATCCGGTCCTGGTCGCCGTCCTGCACCAGGACGGCGACGGCGGCCCTGGCGGGGTCCTGGCCGGTCGAGCGGGTGTAGTCGCCCTCGATGCCCGTGAACAGCATCTGCAGGGCGATGGCTCCGGCGACGGCCACGGCGATGCCGTTGACCAGGCGGGCGGCGGTGCCGCTGTCGACCTGGAGCCGGCGCACGGCCAGCTGCCAGGAGACCGGTCCGCCCGACATCCGGGCCACGAGGCGTTCCAGCAGCCAGGGGAGCAGCACCGTGACCCCGACCAGCAGCAGCACCACGCCGGCTGCGACCTGGTACTGGTTGAACCGACCGTGGTCGTTGCCGCGGCCGCCCAGCGGGACGAGCAGGCCGAGTCCGACCAGCGGGAGCAGCAGCCGCCACCAGATGCGGCGGCGGGCGGGCCTGGCCGTACGGACGACCCCCAGCGGCTCGATGACCACGCCGCGCAGCGCGAACAGGGTCACGGCGACCGCCGCCGCGGGCACCGCCACGGCGACCAGGGCGGCCAGCCACGGCGCCGGGTCGAGGTCGGCGGGGAAGACGCTGCGCTGGCGGAGGCTGAAGCTGCCGACGAGGGAGCGGCCGACGGCGAAGAAGCCGGCGCCCAGCACCAGTCCGACCAGGGAGCCGGCCAGCGCCTCGCCGGCCGCGATGCGCCGTACCGCCCTGCTGTCGGCGCCGACCAGCCGCAGCGCGGCGAGCCTGCGGTCGCGGCGTTCCCCGCCGAAGCGGACGGCGGTGGCGATGAACACGGCGACGGGCATCAGCAGGGCGACGAAGGTGAGGACGACCATCAGCATCAGGACGGGGTCGAGACCGTCGCGGTCCGCCTCGTAGCCGAAGCTGGTGACGCGCTCGACGCGGTGGTCCTCGGGGCCGCTCTTGGCGAGGGTGTCGCTGCCCAGGTAGAAGAACAGCTCACCCGGCCCGACCAGCCCCGGCGCGCCGATGGTCTCGCTGACGGGACCGGCCAGCCGTTCGCGCAGCAGGGCGCCCTCGGAGGAGTTCAGCAGCTCGCCCAGGGCGGGGGAGACGGCTAGTTCGCCCGGGCCGGGGACCTTCCGCAGGCCGGGGGGCAGCGGGGCCTGCGGGCCCTCGGCCCGCAGCGCGTACCCCTCGATGTCCTTGTGGTGGTAGGTCTGGCTGATGCGGGTGATGAGCAGGGTGTCCGGCCCGGGGGCGTCGGCGCGTTCGGAGCTCATCGTCGAGCGGGCGTCGCCGCGCTCGTAGCGTGCGGCGAGGGCGCCCGGGATGGCCGTGCTGATCAGCAGCAGTGCGACGCCGAGACCGACGCCGACGCCGGTGAGCGCCGTGCGGATCCAGCCCTCACGGCCGCCGCCGAAGGCGAAGCGGGCCCCCATGGCGAGGTCGCGGGTCCAGATCTGGAGCCGGCTCATATGATCCGCTCCATGTCGCGGGACTTGCCGTCGCGCACGACGATCTCGCGGTCGGAGTAGGCGGCCACGCGCGTCTCGTGCGTGACGAGCACGACGGCGGCGTTCGCGGACCGGGCGGCCTCGGTGAGCAGTTGCATGACGAGCTCGCCGTTGAGGGAGTCCAGCGCCCCGGTGGGCTCGTCGGCGAAGATCACCCGCGGCCCGGTGACGAGTGCGCGGGCGACGGCCACGCGCTGTCCCTGGCCGCCGGACACCTCCCCGGGGCGCTTCACGGCGAGGTCCTCCACCTGGAGCCGTTCCATCCAGGCCAGGGCGGTGCGTTCGGCCTCCTTGCGCCGGACACCGGACAGCCGCAGCGGGAGGGCGACGTTCTCCACGCAGGTCAGCTCCGGTACGAGCTGTCCGAACTGGAAGACGAACCCGAACTCGGTGCGGCGCAGTTCGCTGCGCGCGGCGTCGCTCATCGCGGTGAGCTCGCGGCCGGCGTAGGTGATGGAGCCCGAGTCCGGGGGGACGATCCCGGCGAGGCAGTGCAGCAGGGTCGACTTGCCGGAGCCGGAGGGGCCCATGACGGCGACGACCTCGCCGGGATGGATGGAGAACTCGGCGCCGTCGAGGGCGTGGGTGGGCCCGTACGCTTTGCGCAGGTCGGTGGCGGCGAGGAGCGAGCCGGCCGGGGGCATCATCGGCGCACCTCCCGTGCGAGCTGGTCGAGACGGGCCGCGGTCAGTTCGAGCCACCGCAGGTCCGCCTCCAGGTGGAACAGGGCGTGGTCGCAGATCAGCTGGTCGGCGATGTCGCCCTTGCGCTTGCGCTGGGTCAGGATGCGCATCAGGCGCAGGTGCTCGGCCCGCTGGCCGTCGAGCAGTTCGTCCGCCCGCCGTCCGGTGAGCAGGGCGAGGACGACCTTCGTGTAGAGGGTCGAGTGGAGGTACGGCTCCGGCTTCTCGGGCTGGGAGAGCCAGGTCTCGACGTCGGTGACACCGGCGTCGGTGATGGCGTACCGCTTGCGGTCGGGACCGCCGCCCGCCTCTATGCCCTCGACCTCGACGAGGCCGTTCTTCAGGAGGCGGGACATGGTCGAGTAGACCTGCCCGTAGGCGAGGGGGCGGTCGTGGCCGAACTTCTCGTCGAAGGCCCGCTTGAGGTCGTAACCGTGGCGCGGGCCGGCCTCCAGGAGGCCTAGGAGGGTGTGACCGATGGACATGGCGGCGACTATACACGGGGTGTATACGCACGGTGTATAGACCTCGATGGGGGCGTGGCCTCGTGGGAAAGACGGAGCCGCTCCCGTGCGGGGCACGGGAGCGGCGGTCAGTTCGTGGGCTTCGGGGGGCGTCCCCGGCGCGGGAGGGGACCCGGCGCGGAGGGGAGCCGTCCGGCTTCGGCGAGGGCCCGGCGCAACAGGAACTCGATCTGCGCGTTGGCGCTGCGCAGCTCCTCGCCCGCCCAGCGCGCCAGCGCGTCGTGCACCTGCGGGTCGAGTCGCAGCAGTACCTGCTTGCGGGCCGGGCGCCCCGCCGGTTTCTCCTCGCCGGCGGGGGTCACTGGTACAGCGTCCCCGTGTTCACCACCGGCTGGGCGGCGCGGTCGCCGCACAGGACGACCATCAGGTTGGAGACCATCGCCGCCTTGCGCTCCGGGTCCAGGTCCACGATGTCCTCCTCCGCCAGGCGGGTCAGGGCGAGCTCGACCATGCCCACCGCGCCCTCGACGATCTGCTTGCGGGCCGCCACCACGGCGCCGGCCTGCTGGCGCTGGAGCATCGCCGAGGCGATCTCAGGAGCGTACGCGAGGTGGGTGAAGCGGGACTCGATGATCTGCACACCGGCCGCGTCGACGCGCGCCTGCAGCTCGGCGGCGAGCTTCTCGGTGATCTCCTCGGCGTTGCCCCGGAGGGACAGGCCGCCCTCCTCGTGGGCGTCGTACGGGTACTCGATCGCGATGTGCCGCACCGCGGCCTCGGTCTGGGTCTCCACGAACTCCGTGAAGTCCTCGACCTCGAAGACGGCCCGCGCCGTGTCCCTGACCCGCCAGACCACGACCGCGGCCAGCTCGATCGGGTTGCCGTAGGCGTCGTTGACCTTCAGGACGGCCGTCTCGTGGTTGCGCACGCGGGTGGAGATCTTCTCGCGGGAGGTCAGCGGGTTGGTCCAGCGCAGCCCGTCGGTGCGGATGGTGCCCCGGTAGCGGCCGAAGAGCTGTACGACGCGGGCCTCGCCCGGCGCCACCATGTTCAGCCCGCCCATGGCGAACAGGGAGCCGATGCCCACCAGGACGCCGAGCGCGATGAGGGTGAGCTTGACCGCGAGGCCCGACGTCACGGCGCCGGCCGCGGCCAGCCCTCCGCCCGCCAACAGGCCTGCCAGGCCCAGGAGTAGAGCCAGCCCGCCGCCCACGCTGTGCGCGGTGAACTCCTCTGTGCCTGCGGGTTCGGCCGCCTGGTTCGTCATGGTTCGCCCCGTTTCTCTCCCGGCGACCGGTCGGATCGCCTATCAAAGTGATATCACTTTTTTGCGTAATGGCAACCCATCCGCTTATGTGAGCGTCGGTTCCTGTGATGTGGGTGCTGATTCTCACGTCCGAATTGAACGGAATTAGTCGGGATTGGCCGACCTTAGTCACAGCTCACGGTGTTAGCTTTCTGAGTTGACGTCGGGGGGTAATCGAGCGGAGCGGGAGCGATGGGCCGAGCAGAAGCGCGTAAGGCGCAGCAGCAGCGCGGTGCGCGGCGGGCGCCGAGCGGACGCGCGAAGGGCGCCGAGGGAGGCGGGGGCTCCGGGAAGCGCACCGGTATACGCCGCTTCTTCACCTGGAAGAAGATCCTCGGCGCGTTCTTCGGGATGATCCTGCTCATGATGGCCGCGGCGGTCGTCCTGTACTTCTCGGTGAACGAACCCACCGACCCCAACAAGCAGGCGACGCTCCAGAGCAACACCTACCGGTGGTCCGACGGCTCCATCATGGCCAACACCGGCACGATGAACCGCGAGATCGTCTCCCTCGACAAGATCCCGCAGGACGTCCGCACGGCGTTCATCGCCATCGAGAACAAGTCCTTCTACCAGGACCGCGGCATCGACCTGATGGGCGTGGCCCGGGGTCTGTTCAACACGGTCCGCGGCAAGGGCACGGCCGGTGGCTCGACGATCACCCAGCAGTACGTCAAGAACTACTACCTGACGCAGGACCAGTCGGCGACCCGGAAGCTGCGGGAGCTCGTCATCTCCCTCAAGGTCGACCAGCGCATGGAGAAGGACGACATCCTCGCCGGCTACCTGAACACCAACTTCTACGGCCGCAACGCCTACGGCATCCAGGCCGCCGCGCAGGCCTTCTACGGCGTCGACGCCGGTCAGCTCACCCTGGAACAGGGTGCCTACCTGGCCTCCGTCATCCAGGCCCCCAGCCAGTACGACCTGGCCACGGCCGGCCCGAACGGCACCCGCCTGGTCAACATCCGGTTCAACGCCGTCCTCGACAACATGGTCGAGATGGGCAAGCTGGACCCGGAGAAGCGCAAGACCATGACCCTCCCGCCGCCCATCAAGCCCAAGCCCCGGCCGGGCATGGACGGGCAGAAGGGCTACCTGGTCCAGGCCGCCAACGACGAGCTGAACAAGCAGCACATCGAAGACGCCCAGATCGCCGCGGGCGGCTGGAACATCACGCTCAACGTCGACAAGGACAAGCAGTCGGCGCTGGAGAAGGCCGTCCACGACGAGCTGGAGTCCAAGCTCGACCGCAAGGACACCAAGAACCGCCCCCAGGACCAGAGCGTCCAGGCCGGCGCCACCTCCGTGGACCCCAAGACCGGTGCCATCGTCGCCATGTACGGCGGCGTGGGCCTGGAGGAGAAGTCCGAGAGCAACGCCCTGCGCACCGACTACCAGCCGGGCTCGACCTTCAAGCCGATCGTGCTCGCCTCCGGCCTGGAGAACGGATCGAACACCCAGGACGGCAAGCCGATCACGCCGAACGCGCTCTACGACGGCACGAGCAAGCGCCCCGTCGTCGGCAGCAAGATCCCCTTCAACCCGCAGAACCAGGACAACCGCAACTTCGGCACCCCGATGATGACGGTCCAGGAAGCGACCAACTACTCGGTGAACTCCGTCTACGCCCAGATGATCGTGGACGTGAAGCCGCAGAACGTGAAGAAGACGGCCCTGGCCCTGGGCATGAAGGACCGCAAGGGCTGGCCCGAGGACAAGCCGGCCATGGCGCTCGGCACGATGAGCGCCAACACCCTGGAGATGGCCGCCGTCTACGCCACCCTCGACAACCACGGCAAGAAGGTCACGCCGACCATCATCCAGAAGGCCGAGCACAAGGACCGCGAGTTCACCCCGCAGCAGGGCGTGGGCAGCCAGGCCGTCAGCCGCAAGACCGCCGACACCGTCACCAAGGTGCTCCAGGGCGTCGTGGAGGACGAGGGCGGTTCCGGCAACAAGGTCCGCAGCAGCGCCTACGAGGCCGGCGGCAAGACCGGCACCACCGAGTCCAACGTGGCCGCCTGGTTCACCGGGTACACGCCCGAGCTGGTCACGGTCGTCGCGATGTTCGGCGAGGACCCCACCACCCACAACCAGGTCACCCTGACCGGCACCGCCGGTCTCGGGCGCGCGGGCGGTTCCAGCTTCCCCGCCTCCATCTGGCGGGCATACACCCTGGCCGCCCTCAAGGGCGTGGACACCGGCAAGTTCCAGCTGACCGAGGCCGAGATGGGCGCCGTCCAGACGCCGTCCCGCAGCGCCTCGCCGACGCCGTCGACCAGCCCGTCCTCCAGCGCCCCGGCCGCGACCACCTCGCCGACGACGTCCCCGACGCCGCCGACCACGTCCCCGACGCCGACGAAGACGGGCACCTCGCCGACCACGTCGACCTCCCCGTCGCCGACCAACACCAAGACCGGCGGCCCCAAGCCGCCGGACCCGCCGATCCTGTCCGAGAACGACGGACGGTGAACGCAGACCGCCCCGCAGCCGGAAAGGCTGCGGGGCGGTTCCGTTCTCCCACCTGGCGCGGGCGTCAGCGCCGATCGGCCGACGGCGGCAGCGGCAGCTCGAACCAGACGACCTTGCCGCTGCTGAGCCGGGTCGCACCCCAGCGCCGCGCCAGCCGGTTGACCAGGAACAGGCCGCGGCCGCCCTCGTCGGTGTCCCTCGCACGCCGCTGCCGGGGCAGCTGCGGGGAGTCGTCGCCGACCTCGCAGCGCAGGACGTCCGTACGCAGCAGACGCAGGGTCACGGGCCGCTCCGCGTAGCGGACCGCGTTGGTGACCACCTCGCTCACCAGCAGCTCCAGCGAGTCGCTCAGCTCCTCCAGGCCCCACCGGGTCAGCGCACGGCGCGCGAAGCGGCGGGCCCGGCCCGGGGCGGTCTCCTCCGGGTCCAGGAACCAGTACGCGACGTCGCTGGGCGCGATCCCGTCGAAGCGGGCCGCGAGCAGCGCGATGTCGTCGTCCCGGTCACCGGGTCCGAGCATGTCCAGCACGTCGTCGCAGAGCGCCTCCAGCGGCGGCGGGTGGTCCAGCCCGGTCAGCTGCGCGGTGCTGGCGAGCCGCTCGCGCAGCTGGTCGATGCCGGTCCACACGTCCCGCAGCCGCGACTCGACCAGCCCGTCGGTGTACAGCAGCAGCGTCGCCCCGGCGGGCGCGTCCAGCTCCACGGCCTCGAAGTCCACGCCGCCGACCCCGATCGGGGCGCCGGGCGGTACGCGCAGCACCTCGGCCCGGCCGCCCAGGTGCAGCAGCACCGGCGGCGGGTGCCCGGCGTTGGCGATGGTGATGCGGTGCGCCACCGGGTCGTAGACGGCGTACAGGCAGGTGGCCATGCGGTCGGAGCCCAGCCGCTGCGCCTGCTCGTCCAGGTGGTGCAGCACCTCGGCGGGCGGCAGGTCCAACTGGGCGAGGGTCTGCGCGGTGGTGCGCAGCTGTCCCATGATCGCCGCGGAGGTCATGGAGTGGCCCATGACGTCGCCGACGACGAGCGCCACCCGGCTGCCGGGCAGCGGTATGGCGTCGTACCAGTCGCCGCCGACCCGCGCGGTCTCGGCCGCCGGCAGGTAGCGCGAGGCGAGCCGCACCCCGGTGGGCTGGGGCAGGCCGTCGGGCAGCATGGTGCGCTGGAGCTCGTCGGCGATGTACGCCTCGCGGCCGTACAGGACGGCCTTGTCGATGCCGAGGGCGGTGTGGGTGGCCAGCTGGGCGGCGACCAGCAGGTCGTTCTGCTCGAAGGCGGGCCGTTCCGGGCTGCGCAGGAAGACGGCGGCGCCGATCACCCGCCGGCGGCCGCGCAGCGGCGCGAGGACGGCCCGGTTGCCGCGCGGCAGCGGATGGTCCAGGCCGAGCAGCTCGGGCAGGGCGGCCCGGGCGGCGGCGGAGGAGCCGAACACGGGCCGTACGCCGCGCAGCACCTCGGCGAGCGCGCCGCCCGAGCGGATCTCGCACAGCTCGGCCGCGGGCAGGTCGCCCTGCGGTCCGACCAGCGGCAACTGGCTGAAGTCGAGCTCGCCGGTGGCCCCCGCGGCCCCGGCGAGGTCCATCCCCGCGCCGATCGTGCTGCTGATGTCGGTGAGATCGTCGATCGGCCGGAGCCGGTCGGTACGGCGCAGCCTTAAAACGACCGGGCCGACGGGGCGTTCGTCCCCGACGGGCAGCGGGTCGCGCAGGTAGACCAGGATGGCGTCGGAGAACGTGGGGACGGTCGCCCGGCACAGCCCGAGAACGATCTCGTCGAGGTCGATGCCGCGGGCGATCCGCCGGGTGGCGGCTCCCACGAACCGCAGCCGGTCCGCCTCGCGGCGCGCGGCCGAGTCGGCGGAGCCCTGGCCCGGTGTTCCCGCGGCCCCGCCGCCGTGGCGACCCGCTCCGCCGGACCCGGTCTGCGTCCGGGGAGCGCCGATCACCGGACCGTCGGCCTCGGTGCCCGTCCGGGGTCGTGCGGTGTCGTGGCTCTGTTCCAGGCCCGGGCCCTGGCCCGGACCGGGGTCCGCGGCGGCCGGCACGTCCGGCGCGGCCGCGGCGCGCGGCCGGGGGAGCCCGGCCGGCGGACCCGCCGCGGACCGTGCCGCCCGCACGTCGGCGGCCGTGCCGCCCGGCTCCGCGGCCGTGCCCGGGGCATGCGTGCGCACGGCCTCGGTGGCCGCGATGGGCGCCTTGCCGTGGCCGGCCTCGTCCGTACCTCCGCCGGAGGCGACGGGCTGTGGGCCCTCCTGGGAGGTGGGGTACTCCGTCACGCGTGGAATTCCGTCCGTTTGCGCTCGATGTGCGCTGCACTCAACTCGGTCAGTCGCGGTATACCCGCTCAGCGGCCCGGGCACCATCGGCCCGAGGTTCCTCGCCCAAACTTCTCCACCGGCCCGCGGCCGGAAGTGCCCCGGGCGGACCCCCGCCCCTCGTCGCCTCTCGTCGTGTGCTGACCTCCGGTCACATTCGGCGTGCGGCACGACACTTGCAGATGTGCGGCCCGACCGCACTCATCCGCGTGCTTTCCGCGGATGACGATCCTACGTTTCGACCCCAGGGGCGCATCAAGGGTCTCATGAGCTCATATGCGCCGGGGTGCGGTCCCAGTCGTCCGGAAGGGCCGGAATCCTCCAGGCCGGATCCGGCCGCCAGTCCTGCCATCCCGCGGAGAACGGAGCGCCCCACTCCTCGATCGCCGAGACCGCCGCGCGCCCCGCCTCCCGCACCCGCCGGGCCTGCCGGGCGTCCATCAGGCCGGACCGCTGGGCCTGGTCGAACTCGTCCTCGTCCAGCCACTTCCAGGTGCGGTCCGGATACACGGCGATGTCGAGGAAGTGGTCCACGGAGTCCACCCCGCCGGCCCATCTGGCCCGCGGCTCCTCCAGGTTCACGTACCAGTTCTTGAACTGCCAGCCCGGACCCCAGAACAGCCACACCGACCAGGGGTCCCCGGGCCGGGCCAGCTTCAGCACGCCGCCGCCGAACCAGCGCGACCGCGCGGTGGTGCGCGGCGCGGTGTAGCGGGTGGGGAGCGGCTCCTCGTGCACGGGCGTGCCGTCCGCGAGGACCGGCTTGACGCATTCGGTCCCCGGGGCCATCCAGACGGCGAGCAGCTCGTCGGTGTCCTGCACCACCGTCACGGGGCGGCAGATGTGGACGGCGCCCTCCAGCCCCGGGGCGTGGTCGCGGTAGCGCCAGAGGATCTGTTCCCCGGGCGTCCAGCGCCTGCCGTCGCCGTCGCCGGGCGGCACGTCCGCGCTCCGCGCCGGGCCGTTCCCGGGCTTGAAGGTACCTGTCATGCGCAGATCTTAGGGCGGGGGCCGTCGAGCCCGCTGCGGTGCAGGTCACTGGGGGTGTCCGGGGTGGGTCCGAGGGGCGGATCCGGGCGCGGGAAACGTCCGGATCCCGCCCCTGTCCGACGCCTTGCGAGGGTGCTCGCGGGCCGGACCGCGGGGGTCCGGCCGCGGTCAGGGGTGCGTCATCCGCAGGACGTCGAGGGCCTCGTCGAGCTGCTCCAGGGTGAGGTCGCCGCGCTCGACGTAGCCGGAATCCAGGACCACCTCGCGGATGGTCCGGCGTTCGGCGAGGGACCGCTTGGCCACCTTGGCGGCCTCCTCGTAGCCGATGTAGCGGTTGAGCGGGGTCACCACGGAGGGGGAGGACTCGGCGTACTCCCTGGCCCGCGCCTCGTTGGCGGTGATTCCGTCGACCGTGCGGTCGGCCAGCAGGCGGCTCGCGCTGCCCAGCAGCCGGATCGACTCCAGGAGGTTCCTTGCCATCACCGGGAGCATCACGTTCAGTTCGAAGTTCCCGGCGGCGCCCGCCACGGCGACCGTGGCGTCGTTGCCCATCACCTGTGCGGCGACCATCAGAACGGCTTCCGGCACCACCGGATTGACCTTGCCCGGCATGATCGAGGAGCCCGGCTGAAGGTCCGGCAGATTGATTTCGGCCAATCCGGTGCGCGGCCCGGAAGCCATCCAGCGCAGATCGTTCGCGATCTTCGTGAGGGAGACCGCGACGGTGCGCAGCATCCCCGAGGTCTCCACCAGCGCGTCCCGGGCCCCCTGGGCCTCGAAGTGGTCGCGGGCCTCGGTCAGCGGCAGCCCCGTGGCGACCGCGACCTGCGCGATCACCGCCGCGGAGAAGCCCGCCGGGGTGTTGATGCCGGTGCCCACCGCGGTTCCGCCGAGGGGCAGTTCGGCCAGGCGCGGCAGCGAGGCGCGCAGCCGCTCGACCCCGTAGCGGATCTGCGCGGCGTACCCGCCGAACTCCTGACCGAGGGTCACCGGAGTGGCGTCCATCAGGTGGGTCCGCCCCGCCTTGACCACGTGGGCGAACTCGGCGGCCTTGCGCTCCAGCGCCGCGGCCAGGTGTTCCAGGGCCGGGATCAGCTCGCCGGTGACGGCCGCGGTGGCCGCGATGTGGATGGAGGACGGGAAGACGTCGTTCGAGCTCTGCGAGGCGTTGACGTGGTCGTTGGGGTGGACGGGGCGGCCGAGGCGCTCGGTGGCGAGCGTGGCGATCACCTCGTTGGTGTTCATGTTGGACGAGGTCCCCGACCCGGTCTGGAAGACGTCCACGGGGAAGTGGTCGTCCCAGCGGCCCTCGGCGACCTCGGCCGCGGCGGAGCCGATCGCGTCGGCCACGTCCTGCTCCACCACGCCCAGCCGCGCGTTCACCACGGCGGCGGCGGCCTTGATCCGGGCGAGGGCCTCGATGTGGGCGCGCTCCAGCCGCTGCCCGGAGACGGGGAAGTTCTCCACCGCGCGCTGGGTCTGCGCCCGCCACTTGGCGTGCGCGGGGACCCGTACGTCGCCCATGGAGTCGTGCTCGATACGGAACGCGCCGGCCTGCCGGTCGTCGGCCTGCTGGTCATCGGTCTGCCGGTCATCGGTCATGGTGTCGGCCTCCTCGAAAAGCTGAGCAATTCTCTCGGTGCACGTGTTCCCCACTGCCCACCTGCCAGTAAGTACCCTGGGCCACAGCGGTATTCGGGGAGGCGCCCATGGCGCGCACCCGGCCGGGGCCGGGACGGGCTCAGAAGGACCCCAGGTACTCCCGCACCTCGCGCGGCCGGTTGGTGATCAGGGTGTCCACTCCGAGCCGGACGCACAGCTCCACGTCCTCGGGCTCGTCCACGGTCCACACCCGCACCCGCAGCCCCTTCGCCCGCAGCCGTCCCACCAGCCCCGGATCCTTGCGCACCAGGTCGATCCCCGGACCGGCGTGCCCCGCGAACGGCGGCCGCGGCGGCCGCACGCGCCGCTCGATCAGGTAGACGGCGGGCAGGCCTGGGGCGAGCCGGTTCAGTCTGACCAGGGCGTTGCGCGAGAAGCTCATCACCTCGACCAGGCCCGCCCGGCCGTCGGCCAGCCCGTGCTCCTTCAGGACCCGCACGAGCTCGGCCTCCAGCCGGCCGCCGGCCCGCGTGGGGTGCTTGGTCTCCACGGCCAGCCCGACGGGCCGCCCCGCGCCCAGCGCCTCCTTCAGCAGGTCCTCGAACAGCAGCACCTGCGCCCCCCGGTGCCCGGCGCCCTTCCAGCGGCCGAAGTCGAGGGCGGACAGCTCCTCGTAGGTCATGGCGGAGACCGCCCCGCGCCCGTCGGAGGTCCGCTCCACGCGCCGGTCGTGCACGCACACCAGCCGGTGGTCGGCGGTCAGCCGCACGTCGCACTCCAGGGCGTCGGCCCCGTCGGCGATGGCCTGCCGGTAGGCGGCCAGCGTGTGCTCGGGGTGCTCGTGGGAGGCCCCCCGGTGGGCGACCACCCGGACGGCGCGGTCGGTGCGGAGCTGCGTGTGCGTCATGCCCCGACGTTATCCGCATGCGCCACCCACGCCGGTTACCGCATGCTGCCCGGATGGCGGAACAGCAGATGTACGGAGTCACGCACTGCGAACCCTGCGAGGAGTGCGTCCGGGAGGAATGGCAGTTCGTCGCGGACGGCGAGCTGCGCTGGGAGGCGTACGACGCCTGTACGCGCTACGTCTTCCAGGCGTGCGACCGGGGCCGGGGCGTACCCCCGCCCTGGATCCGGGAGCGGATCCTCGCCCGGGAGGGCAGCGTCCACCTCGCGGTCGGCGGGCCCGACGGGGTGCCGATCGCGCTGCTGCGCCGGGTGTACGGGCTGAGCATCGCCGAGGTGGTGGCGGCGCGGGGCACGGGGTACCGGGCCACCCCCGTTGAGGCCCGGTACCTGAAGTCTTCGACGCCGTGACCACCGCTTCGGTTGCGGTGCCGTGACTACGGCTGCGGCGTGGGCCGCGGTGCCAGCGGGGCCGGGGTGACCCTGAAGCCGCCCCTGGTGACCTCGGTGAACGGCGCCGGGGCCATGCAGGTGCCCACCGTCGGTTCGGCGACCGTGCCGTCCGGCTTCGCGTCGACGTTCGCGATGCCCCACGAGAAGCCGACGCGCTCGGGCGCACCGCGCTCGCCGTCCTGGACGCTGAGGCCGATCCGCTGCCCCACCAGGCCGATGTTCGAGCTCGTGACCACCGCGGTGACCGTGGCCGTCCTGCCGCCCGTGACCGTGCAGTCCACCTCGGCCTCGGCGACGGCGGTGAAGTCCCGGTCCGGCATCGCGTGGTAGACGGTCACCCGGCCGCGCGCGTCCGTCGGCAGGCCCTGCTCCAGGTTCTGGCCCTTCAGCGGCCTGCTCCACGGCACCGACTCCGCGTCGACCGTGAAGCGGATGTCGTCCGAGGCGGGTGCGTACGGGTAGCGCACCGTGCCGCCCCCGTGCACCGAGGCGGTCTTCGGCGCGGCCGGGGCCGCCGGGGCGGGAGCGGCCGCCATCAGGGTGCCCAGGAGGGCCGCGGATCCGGCGAGGGCGAGGGCGCGCGTGCGGTTCTTCATCGTGGACTCCCTTGTTCCATCGGGCTGTTCGGGTACGGGAGAAGCCTCGCCGCCCGGCGCCCCCGGCTCCCTCCGCCGATCGGCAGGAACGCCCGAGGGGCCCTCCGCCGATCGGCGGAGGGCCCCTCGTCGCGAGATCCGGTCGGCCTACAGGCCCGGACCCCGCACCGGAATGTGGGTGAACGTCGGCTCCGGGGCCGGGTTCTGGAAGAAGTCGTTGCCCTTGTCGTCGACGACGATGAACGCCGGGAAGTCCTCGACCTCGATCTTCCAGACCGCCTCCATGCCGAGCTCCTCGTACTCCAGGACCTCGACCTTCTTGATGCAGTCCTGGGCCAGGCGCGCCGCCGGGCCGCCGATCGAGCCCAGGTAGAAGCCGCCGTGTGCCGCGCACGCGTCCGTCACCTGCTGGGAGCGGTTGCCCTTGGCCAGCATGACCTTGGAGCCGCCCGCCGCCTGGAACTGCTCCACGTAGGAGTCCATGCGGCCGGCCGTGGTCGGGCCGAAGGAGCCCGAGGCGTAGCCCTCGGGGGTCTTCGCGGGGCCCGCGTAGTAGACCGGGTGGTCCTTCAGGTACTGCGGCATGTCCGCGCCCGAGTCCAGCAGCTCCTTGATCTTGGCGTGCGCGATGTCGCGGGCCACGACCAGCGGGCCGGTCAGCGACAGGCGGGTCTTGACGGGGTGCTTGGTCAGGGTCGCCAGGATGTCGTCCATCGGCTGGTTCAGGTCGATGGAGACGACGTCCGAGGACGCGGACAGGTGCTCGTCCGTGGTGTCCGGCAGGAAGCGGGCCGGGTCGCGCTCCAGCTGCTCCAGGAAGACGCCCTCGGCGGTGATCTTCGCGGTGGCCTGGCGGTCCGCCGAGCAGGAGACGGCGATGGCCACGGGCAGCGAGGCGCCGTGGCGGGGCAGGCGCACCACGCGGACGTCGTGGCAGAAGTACTTGCCGCCGAACTGCGCGCCGATGCCGATCTTCTGCGTCAGCTCGAAGACCTGCTGCTCCAGGTCGAGGTCACGGAAGCCGTGGCCCAGTGCCGAGCCCTCGGTGGGCAGCTCGTCCAGGTAGTGCGCGGACGCGTACTTGGCGGTCTTCAGCGCGTGCTCGGCGGAGGTGCCGCCGACCACGATCGCCAGGTGGTAGGGCGGGCAGGCCGCCGTACCGAGCGAGCGGATCTTCTCCTCCAGGAACTTCATCATGGAGGCCTCGTTCAGGACGGCCTTGGTCTCCTGGTAGAGGAAGGACTTGTTCGCCGAGCCGCCGCCCTTGGCCATGAAGAGGAACTTGTACGCGCCGCCGTCGGTCGCGTACAGCTCGATCTGCGCGGGCAGGTTCGAGCCGGTGTTCTTCTCCTCCCACATGGTGAGGGGGGCCATCTGCGAGTAGCGCAGGTTCAGGCGGGTGTAGGCGTCGTAGATGCCGCGCGAGAGCGCCGCCTCGTCGCCGCCCTCGGTCAGCACGTTCTGGCCGCGCTTGCCCATGACGATCGCCGTGCCGGTGTCCTGGCACATCGGCAGGACGCCGGCCGCCGCGATGTTCGCGTTCTTCAGCAGGTCCAGCGCGACGAACTTGTCGTTCGAGGAGGCCTCGGGGTCGTCGATGATGCGGCGCAGCTGCGCGAGGTGCGCGGGGCGCAGGAAGTGCTGGATGTCGTGGATGGCCTCCTCGGCGAGCTTGCGCAGCGCCTCCGGCTCGACCTTGAGGAACGTACGGCCGTCCGCCTCGAAGGTGGACACGCCCTCGGCGGTCACCAGCCGGTAGGGGGTGGTGTCCTCGCCCAGGGGCAGCAGGTCGGTGTACGCGAACTCCGGCATTGGGGCCATTCCTCACTCGGCAGACAGCACTGACGACCAATTTGGCAGCGCAGTCCTCCAGCGTAGAACCTCCCGCCCGGCGTGTGTTTGTGAGGTAAGGCTCAGTCGGGAGTATCGCGATCTATCGTGTCTCGCTATGCTGGCGCCGTGGACCTGGAAAAGCACGCCTCCGCCCCCGCAACCCCTCCCACCGCCGGGCTGCGCGCCTCCGACGCCGACCGGGACCGGATCGCCCGGATCCTCGGAGACGCCGTCGCCGAGGGCCGGCTGACCGCCGAGGAGCACTCCGAACGCCTGGACTCGCTGTACGCCGTCAAGACGGTCGGCGAGCTGGAGACGCTCGTACGGGACCTTCCCGCACCCGGCGACGCCCATGCCGCCCCCGCGTACCCGGGCGGGAGCGCGGGAGCCGACGGCGCCGAGACCATCGTCGCCGTGTGCAGCAGCGCCAGCCGCAAGGGCCGCTGGCGGCCCGGCGCGCACACCCGCGCGGTCTCCGTCATGGGCGACGTGACCCTCGACCTCACGGAGGCGGTGTTCGAGCAGCAGGTCACCGAGATCAACGTGACCTGCGTCCTCGGCAACGTCGAGGTGCTGGTCCCGGAGAACGTCACCCTGCGCGGCTACGGCAGCGGCGTCCTCGGCAACTTCGAGGTGCGCGGCGAGGGCCGCGGGCAGACGGACCCGCAGGCTCCGGTGGTGATCGTCCGCGGCTTCTCCCTGCTGGGCAACATCGAGGCGAGGCCCCGGCTCGGCGCCCGGCTGGTGGACCTGGCCCGCAGGATGCGCAAGCACATCGACGGCTGAGGAACGGGGGCGCACGCGGGTGCGGACCGGGAGCGGAGTGGGAGTGGACCGGGAGCGGATCCGGAGGGTCAGGTTTCGGCCGAACCCCGGCCGCCCCGTCGCACACAGTGCATAGGGGCGCGTACAGCGGGTAGGGACAGGTGCGTCGTCTCTCGCTCACGTATACGTCGTCAGGAGTAGACCGTGCCCCAGCCGCCGCATCAGTCCCTGCAGGTAGCCCCCGTGAAGAGCCTCCAGGGTCTCGCAGGGCGCTCTTCGGCCGTGCCCCAGCCGCGGGTGCCGGCCAGGACGGAGGACGGCCCATGGCACGCGGAGGCGGTGTGCCGCCGGGACGAGGCGGGACTCTTCTTCGCCCCGTCCAAGGAGCCGACGGCGGCCCGGCTCTCCCGCGAGGAGGCGGCGAAGCGCGTCTGCGCGCGCTGCCCCGTGATGGTCGCCTGCCGTGAACACGCACTGCTCCAGCCCGAGCCGTACGGCGTCTGGGGCGGGCTGACCGCCGCCGAGCGCCGGGTGGTGCTGGCGCGCATGCGCCGCCGCTCGGCCGAGCTGCGCCAGGCGCCGGGCGCCGGACCGATCGCCGCCGCCGGCTGAGGACCGGGACCCACCGCCGACCGAGGTCCGGGATCCACTGCGGTCCTGGGGCCGGGACCCGCCGCCGGCCTGGGGCCGGGACCCGCCGCCGGCTGAGGTCCGGGACCCGCCATCGGCCGAGGTCCGGGGTCCTCTGCCGGGCCGGATGCCTGTCCGCGCCGCCTGCCCGCCCGCGCGCCGTACGTACGCCCGCCCGTACCCCCGTCGCCCCCAGGGCCCGCCGCTCGCCCCCCGCACCTCTTGGTCCGCGCACGCCCCGTACGCGGACACGCGAGAGGGGCGGTCACCCCCGCACAGGGTGACCGCCCCTCTCGCGTCGTGCGTCCCCGCCCGCTACTGGGCGCGGTCGAAGTCGATGGCGCTGTACGCGCGCAGCTTCGACAGGCGGTGCGTGGAGTCGATCTTGCGGATGGTGCCCGACTTCGAGCGCATGACGAGCGAGGAGGTCGTCGCGGTCTCGGAGCGGTAGTGCACGCCCCGCAGCAGCTCGCCGTCGGTGATGCCGGTGGCGACGAAGAAGACGTTCTCGCCCGACACCAGGTCGGTGGTGGTCAGGACGCGGTCCAGGTCGTGGCCGGCGTCCAGGGCCTTCTGCCGCTCGGCGTCGTCCTTCGGCCACAGCTTGCCCTGGATGACACCGCCCAGGCACTTGATCGCGCAGGCCGAGATGATGCCCTCGGGGGTGCCGCCGATGCCGAGCAGCAGGTCCACGCCGGTGCCCTCGCGGGCGGCCATGATGGAGCCGGCGACGTCGCCGTCGGAGATGAACTTGATGCGGGCGCCGGTCTCCCGGATCTCCTTGACGATGCCCTCGTGGCGGGGGCGGTCCAGGATGACCACGGTGACGTCCTCGGCGGCCATGCCCTTGGCCTTGGCGACCCGGCGGATGTTCACCGAGACCGGGGCGTTGATGTCGACGAAGTCGGCGGCCTCCGGGCCGGTGACCAGCTTGTCCATGTAGAAGACCGCGGACGGGTCGAACATGGTGCCGCGGTCCGCGGCGGCCAGGACGGCGATGGCGTTCGGCATCCCCTTGGCGTTCAGGGTGGTGCCGTCGATCGGGTCCACGGCGATGTCGACCTCGGCACCGGTGCCGTCGCCGACCTGCTCCCCGTTGAAGAGCATCGGGGCTTCGTCCTTCTCGCCCTCGCCGATGACGACGACGCCGTTCATCGAGACGGTGGAGATCAGGGTCCTCATCGCGTTGACCGCGGCGCCGTCGGCGCCGATCTTGTCGCCGCGTCCGACCCACCGGCCGGCGGCCATGGCCGCTGCCTCGGTGACCCGTACGAGTTCCAGGGCGAGGTTGCGGTCGGGAGCCTCCGGAGAGACTTCGAGCTGGGGCGGCAGGTTGTGCTCGGTCATCGGAGCGCACCTTTCTGTACGGCGACGGCCGGGAAGTGAGGGTGCTGGAACTCTATCGGTACGTCGACATATTGAGCAGGGCGGGTCACGTATGAGCGGAATATCGGTCAGCCGATTGTCCTGAGCGGACGTCTTGCCGTCCCCGGCGGGGGACTCAAGGGTGCGCCGCCCCGGGCGCCCGCGCGACCCCGGCGGTGATCGCCCCCGGGAGATGCGGGACGATGGTGCCGTGGCAGGTATGAAAGGCAAGCAGACGATCTGGGACATGGTCCGGTCGCTGGCGGTGATCGGCATCGTCGTCGCCGGGATCTACATCTTCGTCCCGCACGACGAGGACGCCGACCCCACGCGCAGGGTCGACTACCGGGTGGAGACCATCACGGCCCGGCGCGCGGCCCCGTACCCGGTGGCCGCCCCCGTGGGCCTCCCGGACGAGTGGCGGGCGACCTCGGTGACGTACGAGCGCAAGAACGCCGACGCCTGGCACCTGGGCTTCCTCGACCCGGAGCAGCAGTACGCGGCCGTCGAGCAGTCCACGGACACCTCCGCCAAGTACCTCGCGCGCGTCACCCAGCAGGCGGCGGCCACTGGGCAGACCCAGCAGGTCGGGGACACGGCCTGGGAGCGCTGGGACGGCGAGAAGTACGACGCCCTCGTGCGGCAGGAGCAGGGCCACGTCACCGTCGTGACCGGAACGGCCTCCTTCGAACAGCTCGCCAAGCTGGCGGCGTCGCTGGAGTTCAAGCAGGGCAAGTAGGGCCCCCGGAGCCTCGTGGGCCCCCAGGGCTGCACGGGGCCCCAGGGCTGCACGGGGCCCCAGGCCTTCATGGCGTTCCGGGTGTTCCCGGTGTTCCGGGTGTTTCCGGTGTTCCCGGTGTGGATGAGGTGCCCGTGCCCGGTGTCCCCGGTGCGCCGGGGTCTCCCGGTCCGAAGGACAGGTCCCGGTCCCCGGACACCCGCCCCTCGCCGGCCATGAAGCGCCAGACCAGGGCGTGCCCCAGGACGATCAGGCCGATCAGCATCAGCGCCTCGGCCTGGATGGGCCGCAGCCCCAGCGGCCGGGCGGCCTCGGGGAAGGCGCCGACCACGGCGATCAGCAGGTAGAGCAGCGTCGCGGCGGCCTGCTGCCAGGTCAGGAAGCGGTTGCCGCGCGCCCGCGCGAGCAGCCGCAGGGTGCAGGCGCAGCCGATGAGGGCGAGCACGACGAACGCCGCCCGCCAGACCTGCGGCTGCTCGGTCCCGCCGACCTGGGCGAACAGGCCCATCAGCGCGGGCAGCAGGAACGACAGGCAGATCCCGCCGACGATCCGGCGCAGGGCGGCCTCGCGCATCCAGTCCTGGTGGCCCTGCACGACGTTCCACCACAGGCCCACGAGGGTGAAGCAGGTGGCGGAGAACAGGGCGTAGAAGGTGCTGACGTCCATGGGCGACGAGGGTGCCGGACCCGCGGCGCCCGCGGCCGCCCCACGCCCGGCGCCGTGCCCTGATCCGTCGGTACGGACCAGCCCGGCCGCGCCGCGTCGGTGCGGACGGGCGCGGCCCCGCGGAACACCGAAGGGCCGTGGCCCGGACGATCCGGTGCACGGCCCTTCGCTGCGCCGCGGCCCGGGGCGCGCGGCATCCGCTCAGACGGTGGTGACGACCTCGTCGAAGGCCAGGCGCGGGGAGCGGTCGAACCAGGCGCCCTCGGCCGGCTTGCCGATGTTGACGACCATGATCGGGGTGTGGTCGTCGTCCAGGAACTCCTTCTGTATGCCGGCGAAGTCGGCGCCCGTCATCGGGCCCGCGGCCAGGCCGGCGGCGCGGACGCCCACGATGAAGTACGCGGCCTGCAGCGCGGCGTTGACCAGCGAGGACTGCTCGCGGGCCGGGCGCTCGGAGAAGAAGAGGTCCTTGGCCTGGGGGAAGTGGGGGAGGAGCTGCGGGAGCTCCTCGTGGAACTCGTTGTCGGCGGAGAGGATCGCCACCAGCGGCGCGGCGGCGGTCTTCGCCTGGTTGCCCTCGGCCATGTGCTGCACGAGGCGCTCGCGGGCCTCGGGGGAGCGGACCAGGGTGATGCGCAGCGGGGTGCCGTTGAAGGCGGTGGGGCCGAACTTCACCAGGTCGTAGATCGCCTGGACCTGCGCCTCGGTCACCGGCTCGTCGGAGAACGCGTTGGCGGTGCGGGCCTCGCGGAACAGCAGGTCCTGGGCGGCCGGGTCGAGAACGAGAGACATCGGAAAGCCTTCTTCCAAGGGGAGGTGAAGCGGTGGAACCACTGTACGGCGCAAGTAGATGAATTTTCAACTAAAGCCCTCGCTCCGTGAGAGGGATCACCCCACCCGGGCCACCCCGGGTGCCTCCGGCCTCGGGCGCCCGGCCGTCCGGGCCGCTCGTCCCCGGGCCGCCCGGCCGTACCGGCGCCCGCCGTCACTCCTCCCCGGCCGCCTCCCGGGCCGCCAGCGCGGAGTCCAGCCGTGCCCGGGCCCCCTCCAGCCAGTGCCGGCACACCTTCGCCAGCTCCTCGCCGCGTTCCCACAGGGCCAGCGACTCCTCCAGCGAGGTCCCGCCGGCCTCCAGCCTGCGGACCACCTCGATCAGTTCGTCGCGTGCCTGCTCGTAGCCCAGCGCCGTTTCGGCCTCTGCCATTCCCGGTCCCATCCTCTGCCTGTAGTGCGAAGCCGCCGTTGCGGCCGTGTGTCATTGCCCCGGGGCGTGTGCCGTCACTCGGGAACGCCGCCGGAGCCCCCGTCGGCCACCGTCGCGTCCTCGGCGGGGGCCGGGGCGGGTTCGGCGGCGCGGTCCGCGGTCCCGGCGCCCTCCGGGCCCTGGTCCTCGGCGTCCGGATCCTCGGCGTCCTCCCGGGCGCCGACCTCCACGCTGAAGCCGCCCTCCGCCACCCGTGCCCGCAGCACCTCACCCGGCGCGACCTCCCGCGGCGAGCGCACCACGTGCCCGTCGGCCCGCTGCAAAACCGCGTACCCGCGCTCCAGCGTCGCCGCCGGGGACAGCGCCACCACCCGGGCGCGCGTGTGCGCGAGCTCGGAATCGGCCCGGTCCAGCAGGTGCCCCAGCGTGCGCCGACTGCGCGCCAGCAGCGCGTCCACCTCGTCCTCGCGCATCTCCACCATCCGCTGCGGGTGGACGAAGACCGGCCGGCCCAGGGCGTGCGCGAGCCCGCGCTCCTCGCGGTCGAGCAGGGCGCCGACCGCTCGCAGCCCCCGGCCCTGTAGCTGGCGTACGCGCTCCAGCTCCTCGCCCACGTCCGGGACGACCTTCTTCGCGGCGTCGGTCGGCGTCGAGGCGCGCAGGTCGGCGACCAGGTCCAGCAGCGGGGAGTCCGGTTCGTGCCCGATGGCGGACACCACCGGCGTACGGGCCGCCGCGACCGTCCGCACCACCTCCTCGTCGGAGAACGGCAGCAGGTCCTCCACGCTGCCGCCGCCGCGCGCCACGATGATCACGTCGACGTCGTCCATGGCGTCGAGCTCCTTGACGGCCCGGACCACCTGGGGCACCGCGTGCACGCCCTGCACGGCGACGTTGCGCACCTCGAAGCGGACCGCGGGCCAGCGGCGCCGGGCGTTCTCCAGTACGTCCCGCTCGGCGGCCGAGGCGCGTCCCACCACCAGCCCCACCAGCTGCGGCAGGAACGGCAGCGGCTTCTTGCGGTCCGCGGCGAAGAGCCCCTCGGAGGCCAGGGAGCGCTTGAGCCGCTCCAGCCGGGCGAGCAGCTCGCCGATGCCGACCGGCCGTATCTCCGTCGCCCGCAGGGACAGCTGCCCGCGCGGGGCGTACCACTCCGGCTTCGCGAGCAGGACGACCCGGGCGCCCTCCGCGACCACGTCCGCCACCTCGTCGTAGACCTGGCGGAAGCAGGTCACGCTGACCGAGATGTCGTGCGACGGGTCGCGCAGCGTCAGGAAGACCACCCCCGCCCCCGGCCGCCGCGAGAGCTGCGTGATCTGCCCCTCCACCCACACCTGGCCGAGCCGCTCGATCCAGCCTCCGATGAGCCGGGACACCTGGCCCACGGGCAGCGGCGCCTCGGCCGACGTATTCAGACCCATGTGCGCAGGTTATCCGGCTCCGCTGACAGCGTCTCAGGCTCCGCAACCTCCGGCCGCGCCGTCGCGCCCCCCCGCGAGCGGACCGACCGCACCCGGCGCCACTCCGTCCGGAGTCACCCCGTCCGGTGCCGACCCATCCGGTGCCGACCTGTCCGGCGCCGGCTCGCCCGGGGCCGACCCATCCGTCGCCGGACCCTCTGGCACCAGCCCGTCCGGCGCCACTCCGTCCGGAGTCACCCCGTCCGGCGCCTGCCCGTCCGGCTTCGCGTGGGCCTCGGCCGGTCCCGCATGGGTTTGCCCCCGGCCCCCCCGCGGGCCCCGCCTGCGCCCCGCCTCGACCCGCTCGCCCTCACCCCCGCCCGTCCCGCGGACGCCGCCTCACCTCCCGCCGGTCCCGCTGCCCCCGCCCGCCCCGCGGCGCCCGCGCTGGACGGCGAGGACCAGCAGGCCCGCGGCCAGCCACACCGCCCCCAGCAGCTGCGCCACCGGCGAGGCCTCGACGATCACCGCCACCGTCACGGCAGCCCCGAGCACCGGCGCCACCAGGTGCTTCCACCAGTTCGGCGGGCCCTCCCGCCGCCGCACCACGAACCAGCCCACCACCGAGGCGTGCAGCAGGGTGAACGCCACCAGCGCACCGACGTCCACCACCGACACCAGGTGCTCCAGGCCGTCGTCGCGCCGGGCCGCCCACACCGCCGCGACCGTCGTGACGGCCGCGGCCGCCAGCAGCGCGGCCCGCGGGGTCCCGCCCGACGTCCGCGCGAGCGCCCGCGGCAGCCGCCCCTCCCGGGCCATCGCGAACAGCAGCCGGCCGGCCGCCGCCTGTCCGGCCAGCGCGGCGAAGGCGGCCCCGACCGCCTTCCCGGCCGCCACCAGGTCGTGCAGCCATGGCCCCACCGAGGACTCCACCGCGTCGTAGAAGGCCGGCCCCTGCCGTTCCGGGGCCGCCGCCAGCTCCGCCGCGGACACCGGCATGAGCAGCGCCGCCAGATAGCTCTGCACGACGAACAGCGTCCCCGCCAGCGCCAGGCAGAACAGCACCGCCCGCGCCACCCGCCGCGACCCGCCCGTCGCCTCCTCGGCGAAGGAGGCGATCGCGTCGAAGCCCAGGTAGGACAGGACCGCGACCGACACCGCGCCGAGCACCGCCGCGGTGCCGAAGCCGGGCGAGCCGTCGCCGGTCAGCGGGGAGAGCCAGCCGCGCCGCGGCCCGTCCTGGACCAGTACGGTCACCGCGGCCGCCACGAAGACCAGCAGGACCACGACCTCCAGGGCCAGCACGGCGAACCCCACCCGCGCGGCCGCCCGTACGCCCCACAGGTTGAGCGCGGTGGTCACCGCCACCGCCAGGGCCGTCCACACCCACCGGGAGACCTCCGGGACCAGGGCGTTCAGCGCGATCCCCGAGAAGAGGTACGCGACGGCCGGGATCAGCAGGTAGTCCAGCATCGCCATCCACCCGGCGATCAGCCCCGGCCCCTCGCCCAGCCCCTTGCGCGCGTACGTGAACACCGAGCCGGCCTGCGGCGCGACCCGCACCATCTGCGCGTAACTGAAGGCCGTCAGGGCCATCGCCACGGTCGCGACGACGTAGACGAGGGCGACCGCCCCGTGCGAGGCCGCGTCGAGCGTGCCGAAGACCCCGACCGGGGCCATCGGGGCGATGAAGAGCAGCCCGTAGACCACCAGGTCCCGGAAGCCGAGACTGCGCCGCAGCGCCGCGGGTGCCTCCCTGCCGGAATCCGCAGCGGACGCCATCACTCCTCCGAGGGGCGGGTGGAACGTTCCTTCGGTGACTCGGGGCCAGTCTGTGCCGAACGGGCGACGTTCGGCCTGCTGGAGACCCCCGTACGATGGAGCCCATGACTGCTCCCGCCCCTGCCCCCGCTTCCCGCCGTGTCCTGCTCGCCGCGCCCCGCGGTTACTGCGCGGGCGTGGACCGAGCCGTGATCGCCGTCGAGAAAGCCCTCGAGCAGTACGGGGCGCCCGTGTACGTCCGCCACGAGATCGTGCACAACAAGTACGTCGTGCAGACCCTGGAGAAGAAGGGCGCCATCTTCGTCGAGCGGACGGAGGAGGTCCCCGAGGGGAACATCGTGATGTTCTCCGCGCACGGCGTGGCCCCCGTCGTGCACGAGGAGGCCGCCCGCGGCAAGCTCGCGACCATCGACGCGACGTGCCCGCTGGTCACCAAGGTGCACAAGGAGGCCATCCGGTACGCCAAGGAGGACTTCGACATCCTCCTCATCGGCCACGAGGGCCACGAGGAGGTCATCGGCACCTCCGGCGAGGCCCCCGAGCACATCACCATCGTCGACGGCCCGCACGACGTGGAGAAGGTCACCGTCCGTGACGAGTCCAAGGTCGTCTGGCTCTCGCAGACCACGCTGTCGGTCGACGAGACCATGGAGACGGTCGACGCGCTGAAGACGAAGTTCCCGCTGCTCGTCTCGCCGCCGAGCGACGACATCTGCTACGCCACCTCCAACCGCCAGGCCGCCGTCAAGGTGATGGGCGCCGACTCCGACCTGGTCATCGTCGTCGGCTCGAAGAACTCCTCGAACTCCATCCGGCTGGTCGAGGTCGCCAAGGACGCCGGCGCCAAGGCCGCGTACCTCGTCGACTTCGCGAGCGAGATCGACGAGGCCTGGCTGGAGGGCGTCACCACCGTCGGCCTCACCTCGGGCGCCTCGGTGCCGGAGGTCCTGGTCGAGGAGGTCCTGGAGTGGCTGGCCGCGCGCGGCTACGCCGACGTGGAGATCGTCAAGACGGCGGAGGAGTCCATCACCTTCTCCCTGCCCAAGGAGCTCCGCCGCGACCTGCGGTCCGAGGCCGCGGAACTGGTCGCCGACAAGTAACTCGTTTCGTACGGTATGCCCATGCAGATCTTCGGCGTGGACATCGGCGGAACCGGGATCAAGGGCGCTCCCGTGGACCTGGAGCGCGGCGACCTGGCGCAGGAGCGCCACAAAGTACCCACACCACATCCGGCCACCCCCGACGGGGTGGCCGGATGCGTCGTCGAGGTGGTGCGCCACTTCGGCTGGGACGGCCCGCTCGGCGTCACCTTCCCGGGCGTGGTCACGGGCGGCGTCACCCGTACGGCGGCCAACATGGACCCGTCCTGGATCGACGTCGACACGGCCTCGCTGCTGTCGCGGGCACTGGACGGGCAGCCGGTCACGGTGCTGAACGACGCGGACGCGGCGGGCGTCGCGGAGATGACCTACGGGGCCGGGCGCGGGCGGGACGGCACGGTCATCCTGCTGACCCTGGGGACGGGCATCGGCAGCGCCCTGTTCACGGACGGGCGGCTGGTGCCGAACTCGGAGCTGGGGCACCTGGAGCTGAAGGGCCACGACGCGGAGAAGCGGGCGTCGTTCAAGGCCAAGGAGGACGGCGACCTCACGTGGGAGCGGTGGGCGCACCGGCTCGGCAAGTACATGGCGCACGTGGAGATGCTCTTCTCGCCGGACCTGTTCATCCTGGGCGGCGGCGTGAGCCGCAAGCCGGAGAAGTTCCTGCCGCTGATCGAGGGGGTCCGCGCGGAGATCGTCCCGGCGAAGCTGCAGAACAACGCGGGGATCGTGGGGGCGGGCATGGCGGCCAAGGCGTCGTCGTCGAAGGGCGGCGGGGCGTAGGCACGGCGGGGCGGGCCCGCACTCCGGCCCGGCGGCACGACGCCGCCGGGCCGGCCCGTACGGGTACGGTCGGACGGGGGTGGAAGGGCTAGGCGGCGCGGCGGGGGAGCCGCCGGCGGCCGATCAGCACGGCCTTGCGCACCAGCGCGATCAGCGCCGCGACCAGGGTCCCCGCGTACAGCCAGCCGGCGTGCAGCGACAGCGCGGACACCAGCCCCATCAGCTGACCGCCGAACCCGCCGGAGCCCCCGGAGATCGGCCACACCCCGGCGGCGAACGCGATGGGCACGCCGATCGGGGCCGTGATCAGGTCGGCGGGCCGCACCCAGAGCGCCGTGGCGGCCGCGACGGGCGGGAAGAGCAGCCCGTACACGAACAGCGAGGAGCTGAAGAGCAGCCAGCAGACCCCGCCGACCAGCACCATCGCCGTGCACGCGAACAGTCCGCCGCCGAGCCCCGTCAGCCGGGGCCGGGGCAGCCGCCGGGCGACCGCCGGCCGCCGCGGGGCCCCACCGCTCTGCGCGGGCACGCCGGTGGGCGGCCGCCGACGCTGGGCCGGGGGTCGCTGCGGGTGAGGGGCCGGACGCGTCCTGTATTGCTCCACCCGACCAAATTAGGCGCGGAGGCCACCGGATCCGGTCCTGGACACGCGTACATCGACCGCCACTCATCGGAAAGTAAACTGTCCGGTGGCCCACTCCCGGGCCGCCGCCCCCTCCAGCTACGGGAAGTCGCCAACGTGTCGCTCACGATCGGAATCGTCGGCCTGCCGAATGTCGGCAAGTCGACCCTGTTCAACGCCCTGACCAAGAACGACGTGCTGGCGGCCAACTACCCGTTCGCCACCATCGAGCCGAACGTCGGCGTCGTCGGCGTCCCGGACCCGCGCCTCGCCGTCCTCGCGGGCATCTTCGGCTCGGCGAAGGTCCTCCCGGCGACCGTCGACTTCGTCGACATCGCGGGCATCGTGCGCGGCGCCTCGGAGGGCGAGGGCCTGGGCAACAAGTTCCTCGCGAACATCCGCGAGTCGGACGCCATCTGCCAGGTCATCCGCGCCTTCAAGGACGAGAACGTCGTCCACGTCGACGGCAAGGTCTCGCCGAAGGACGACATCGAGACGATCAACACCGAGCTGATCCTCGCCGACCTCCAGTCCATCGAGAAGGCCGAACCGCGCCTGACGAAGGAGTCCCGCCTCCAGAAGGACAAGGTCGCGGTCCTGGCCGCGGTCGTCGAGGCGAAGAAGATCCTCGAAGCCGGCGACACCCTCTTCTCGAAGGGCATCACCAAGGGCACGGAGCAGGGCGACCTCCTCCACGAGCTGCACCTGCTCACCACGAAGCCCTTCCTCTACGTCTTCAACGTGGACGAGGACGAGCTGACGGACGACGCCTTCAAGGCGGAGCAGTCGGCCCTGGTCGCCCCGGCGGAGGCCATCTTCCTCAACGCCAAGCTGGAGCAGGACCTCTCCGAGCTGGACGACGAGGAAGCCCTCGAGCTCCTCCAGTCGGTCGGCCAGGACGAGCCCGGCCTCGCCACCCTCGGCCGCGTCGGCTTCGACACCCTGGGCCTGCAGACCTACCTGACGGCGGGCCCGAAGGAGACCCGCGCCTGGACGATCAAGAAGGGCGCGACGGCCCCGGAGGCCGCCGGCGTGATCCACACCGACTTCCAGCGCGGCTTCATCAAGGCCGAGGTCATCTCCTTCGCGGACCTGGTCGAATGCGGCTCGGTGACCGAAGCCCGCGCCAAGGGCAAGGCCCGCATGGAGGGCAAGGACTACGTGATGCAGGACGGCGACGTGGTCGAGTTCCGCTTCAATGTGTAGCGGGTGATATACCACCACGTCACTGATCTGGCAAACGTGCAGGTCGGAGAGGGTCCGGCTCTTCGGGGTCGGACCCTTTGCTCTTTCCCGTGCTGGGATGGTGCTGGGATAGCTGACCCCTTGTCACCTGTCGTCATCCCTGGTCACCCGTACTGTGCTGGGATTGTGCTGGGGCGTGGATGTGGTCCCGATGCTGGGTTCTGCTCTGGTGAGTGGCCGAACCGTGGGACGGCGGCTGCTGGCTCTGGCAAAGTGATCGGCACTGCTAGACGATTCTCGTGAGGAACTTGTGAGCACGCTCGGTAGCTTCATCTGGTCCATCGCTGACCAGCTTCGGGGCCCCTATCGCCCCAACCAGTACGGGACAGTGATCCTCCCGTTCACGATCCTGCGGCGGCTCGACTGCATCCTTGAGCCCGATCAGGCGGCGGTGCGAGAGCTGGCAGCGAAGTTCGAGAACCCGAACCGGCTCAAGGTCGAGGTTAAAAAGGCCACAGGCCGGACCTTCTACAACACCTCGAAATACTCGTTCGCGAACTTGCTGGCCGACGCGGACGGGCTGGCGGACAACCTGGCCGACTACGTCGACCGGTTCTCCGCCGACGTGGACGTGTTCGAGTATTTTGACTTCAAGAACGAGATCCTGGCTCTGGAGAAGGCCGGGCTCCTACGCGAGATCGTCAAGTCCTTCGGCAAGGTCGACCTCCATCCTGATGTGGTGTCGAACTCCGATATGGGCGACGCCTTCGAATACATCATCCGCAAGTTCAACGAGGCAGCGAACGAGACCTCCGGCGACCACTACACGCCGCGCGACGCGATCCGGCTGCTGGTCGACCTGCTCTTCGCGGAGAAGGACGTCGACCTCACCGAGGGCGGCATCATCCGATCGCTGTACGACCCCACCGCCGGCACCGGCGGCATGCTTTCCCTGGCAGAGGAGCACCTGCTCGCAGGGAACCCCGACGCGAAGCTCGGCCTGTACGGCCAGGAGTACAACCCGCAGTCGTACGCCATCTGCAAGTCCGACCTGCTCGCCAAGGGCCACGACGCGACCAACATCGCCTTCGGCAACACGCTCACCGACGACGCCTTCAAGGGCCGCCAGTTCGACTACTGCATGTCCAACCCACCGTATGGCGTGGACTGGAAGCAGTACGCCAAGGCGATCAAGGAGGAGCGAGACTCCGCCGGCCCCTACGGCCGCTTCGCACCGGGCCTCCCCGCGACGTCCGACGGGCAGATGCTCTTCCTGCTCCACCTTGCCCACAAGATGCGCGCACCCGAGGACGGCGGCGGCCGCGTTGGCATCGTTATGAACGGCTCTCCGCTCTTCAATGGCGCCGCCGAATCCGGACCGTCCAACATCCGCCGGTGGCTGCTTGAGAACGACCTCGTCGAGGCAATCGTCGCCCTACCGACCAACATGTTCTTCAACACCGGCATCGCCACCTACATCTGGATCCTGGACAACACCAAGCACCCCGACCGCCAGGGCAAGGTGCAGCTGATCGACGGCACGTCGTTCTGGACCAAGATGCGCAAGAACCTCGGAGCCAAGGGACGCGAGATCAGCGACGCCGACCGCGCCGAGATCCTGCGGCTGTACGACGACTTTGAGGACGCCGATCCCGAGCTCTCCAAGGTGCTGCGCAACGACGAGTTCGGCTACTGGGCGGTCACCGTCGAGCGCCCTCTGCTGGACGAGGACGGAAACCCTGTCGTCAACCGCAGGGGCGAGGCGAAGCCCGATTCGAAGAAGCGTGACACCGAGAACGTGCCGTTCACCTATGGCGGCTCCACCGCCGGCGCGGCCGCGGAGCGCGAAGTCATTCAGGCGTACTTCGACGCGGAGGTGAAGCCGCACGTTCCCGATGCCTGGATCGACTGGGCTAAGACCAAGACTGGGTACGAGATCCCCTTCGCGCGGCACTTCTACAAGTACGTTCCGCCTCGTCCGCTCGCGGAGATCGATGCCGACCTAGAGAAGCAAGTCGCCAAGATTCTCGATCTGCTGCGGGAGGTTGAGGGATGACACGAGCGCATTTTGATCTTGAGCAGGCTTGGGTCGGCAACGTCCCATCCCACTGGCGCTGGAGCAGAAACAAAGAACTCCTGGCGGAGTCGCTGTCTGTCTCGCCCGAAGGTACAGAGGAACTTCTCAGCGTGTCGCATCTGACCGGGATCACCCCGAGGTCAGAGAAGAACGTGACAATGACTGCAGCGGAGAGCCTCGACGGCTACCGCCTTGTGGACGCGGGCGATCTCGTAATCAACACGATGTGGGCGTGGATGGGGGCGCTCGGCGTCTCGAAGCAGGCTGGCATCGTGAGCCCTGCGTACGGTGTTTACAGGCCGCGTCCGAACGCAGCCTTCTGCCCTGGATTTTACGACTACCTCTACCGATCGACCCCGTACGTGATGGAGATGACTCGCCTCTCTCGCGGCATCTGGTCATCGCGCCTTCGTATCTACCCCGACGTCTTCCTCAGCATGGCGATCCCAGTGCCGCCGCTGGAAGAACAGCGCGCCATCGCCGACTACCTCGACCGCGAGACGTCCCGCATCGACATCCTCATCGAAGAGCAGCAGCGACTGATCGAGATGCTTAGAGAGCGGCAAGCGGCGGCGATCTCGGGCGCAGTGGCGCGAGGCCTTAATGAGGGCGTTGCGCTCAAGGATTCCGGACTTCCCGGAGCTGGACCAGTGCCAGGGCACTGGGACGTTGTGCCCCTCCGCTACACGATCACGTTTCAGGAGGGGCCAGGCATTATGGCTGCAGACTTCCGCGATGACGGCATCCCGCTCCTGAGGGTCAGCTCAGTGCGCACGGCTCGATCGACGCTTGAGGGCTGCAACTACCTCGACCCCAACGAAGTCGATCGGCGGTGGTCACATTTCCGGGTCGAACTTGGCGATCTGCTCATCAGCGCAAGCGCAAGTATGGGGACGGTTTCCGAAGTTACTGAGGAAACTGCGGGGGCGGTCCCCTACACAGGGATCATTCGGATCAGGCCTGGGCGCATGTGTAAGGAATTCATTCGGTGGTTCGTAGTCTCGGGCGAGTTTATTGACCAGGTCAATTCACTCAAGACAGGATCGACGATCCAGCACTTCGGCCCAACCCACCTCGCTCAGATGAGGGTCGCGTTGCCGCCTATCGATGAACAGCTCCGGATCGCTGCCTATCTCGACGAGGAGGCAGCGAAGATTAGCAGGCTCATCGTCGAATCGGAGCGGCTCATTGAGCTCTCTAAGGAACGGCGGGATGCATTGATCACGGCGGCCGTGACAGGACAGATCGATGTACGAGAGGCCGCGTAATGGCCGACCACAACGAGGCGGTCTTCGAGAAAGAGATCTGCGAGTACCTCGAGGCCCGGGGCTGGCTGTACTCGGTGAACGACCACGACGGTGGTGAGTACGATCGCGAGCGGGCGCTGTTCCCGGCGGATTTGTTCGCCTGGCTGGAGGCGACGCAGAAGACGGCGTACGAGAAGGCACTGAAGGCGGCGGGCTCGCAGGCGAAGTTCCTTGACGTGTTGACCGCGGCGCTAGACAAGCCGCTTGAGCACGGTGGCGGGACGCTGAACATCCTCCGCAATGGGGTTCAGTACATCGGTGGCGGCCGGTTGAAGATGGCGCAGTTCCGCCCTGAAACCGCTCTCAACGCGACCACCGTGTCGCATTACGAGGCGATGCGGGTGCGGGTGGTGCGGCAGGTGCACTTCTCGACTGCCGACCAGCGCACTATCGATCTGGTGTTCTTCATCAACGGGCTCCCGGTGGCCACGGTGGAGTTGAAGACCGACTTCACCCAGTCGCTGGACGAGGCGATCAACCAGTACAAGCACGACCGTAAACCGCTGACGAACGGGCGTTCAGAGCCGCTACTGTCGTTCGGTCACCGGGCGTTGGTGCACTTCGCGGTCTCCAACGGCCTGGCGGCCATGACCACGAAGCTGGAGGGGGAGAAGACCCACTTCCTTCCGTTCAACATTGGTTTCGACAGCGGTGCTGGCAACCCGCCTGGCGCGGACGGTGGGTCGGCGACGTCATATCTATGGGAACGCGTCTGGGAGAAGCACGCTTGGCTGAACATCATCGGGCGGCTGATGATCGTGCAGACCAAAGAAGAGTGGGATGTCACCACCGGCACCTCGGTGCGGCGTACGAGCATGCTTTTCCCGCGCTTCCACCAGTGGGAGGCCGTCACGAGCATCATCGCAGCAGTGAAGGAGGAGGGTGTCGGGTGCCGGTACCTGATCGAGCACTCGGCCGGGTCAGGCAAGACGAACACCATCGCCTGGACCGCCCACGGGCTGGCCCGACTTCATGATGCCGACGACAAGAAGGTCTTCGACTCCGTAATCGTGGTCGTCGACCGTACGGTGCTCGACTCCCAGCTGCAAGATGCGATCCGGCAGATCGACGGGAACAAGAAGATTGTTGCGACGATCAGTCCCGAGGACGTCCGTAAGGCCGGCGCGAAGTCGAAGTCGGGTCTACTGGCGCAGGCGTTGAAAAGCGGCGAGCTCATCATCGCGGTGACGGTGCAGACCTTTCCATATGCGCTGGAGGAGATCCGGACCGACACCGGCCTGAAGGGCAAGCGGTTCGCCGTGATCGCTGATGAGGCGCACTCCTCACAGTCGGGGCAGATCTCCTCGAAGCTGAAGCAGGTGCTGACGGCCGAGGAGATCAAGGAGATCGAGGAGGGCGGCGAGGTCGATGTGGAGTCGGTGCTGGCCTCGGAGATGACCGAGCGTGCCGAGTCGGAGAACATCTCCTACCTCGCCTTCACCGCGACGCCGAAGAGTAAGACCCTCGAGCTGTTCGGCCGCAAGGGCCCCGACGGCAAGCCGCGCGAGTTCCACCTGTACTCGATGAAGCAGGCGATCGAGGAGGGCTACATCCTCGATGTCCTCAAGGGCTACCAGCACTACGACACCGCGTTGAAGATCGCCGGTAAGGCCGAGAGCGGTGACGGGAACAAGGAGGTCGAGGAGGCTACAGCCCGCAAGGGGCTGATGAGGTGGGTGCAGCTCCACCCGACGAACATCAGCCAGAAGGTACAGATCATCGTCGAGCACTTCCACGCCAACGTCGCCTACCTCCTCGAAGGCAAGGCGAAGGCGATGGTGGTCACCGGCTCACGAAAGTCCGCGGTGAAGTACAAGCTGGCGATAGATGCCTACATCGCCAAACGCCGCGCCGAGGACGCCTCGTACAACTACCGCACTCTCGTCGCCTTCTCGGGTGGGGTCACCATGCCCGAGGACGAGACCTGGCACAGCGACTGGGGCCCGCAGCCATCGAAGGACGACGAGTTCACCGAGGCCAACATGAACCCGGGCGCCGGGGCTGACCTGGCAGCCGCGTTCAAGGGCGACACCTACAAGATCATGCTGGTCGCCAACAAGTTCCAGACCGGCTTCGACCAGCCCCTGCTCTCAGCGATGTACATCGACAAGAAGCTGCCAGGGGTCACCGCCGTGCAGACGCTCTCACGGCTCAACCGCACCCACCGCACCGCAGGCGGGGAGCTGAAGCGCAAGACGTTCGTCATCGACTTTGCAAACAAGCCCGAGGACATCAAGACAGCCTTCGAGCCGTACTTCAAGAATGCGACCCTGGAGACCGAGACCGACCCGTACGTCGTCGTCCACCTGGCCAACAAGCTGGCCCAGGCCGGCATCTACACCGAGGACGACGTCCGTAGGGTCGCCGAGCTGTGGGTGACCCGGAAGGGCAACAACGCGCTCTCGGCAGCGATCAGCCCAGCACAGCACGACTTCCGGCGCCGCTACGCGCGGGCGATCGAGGAGGAAGACAAGGTCAAGCTCCAGGAGCTTGACCTGTTCCGCAAGGACGTCTCCACCTACGTACGGCTCTACGACTTCATGTCCCAGATCGTCGACTATGGCGATCCCTACATGGAGATGCTTTCGATCTTCTTGCGCCTGCTGGAGAAGGTGATTGCCGAGTCTTCTTGGGCGGCCGACGTGGATCTCTCCGATGTTGTGCTGGTCGGGGTCAAGCACAACAAGGCGATCCCGGTCGACATCTCACTCGTGGGTGACGGACAACTGAAGGGCATCAGCGCCGCCGGCACGGGGGCGAAGAAGGACCCGAAGTACGTCGCGCTTCAGGTCGTCATAGACAAGATGAACGACCTTTTCGGCGCCGAAACGTTCGCTGCCTCCCAGATTCGGGAGTTCGTACAGGGCCTCGTGCAGCGGTTGCTCGCTGACCCGAACCTGGTCCAGCAAACCAAGGTGAACTCCAAGAAGCAGTTCCTGGAGTCACAGGACTTCCAAGCCGCCGTCACGGAGGCAGTCGCAGACAACCAGGACGCCCACAACACGATGGCTGACTACTTCTTCACCGACGGGCCGGCCATCAACGCGATCATCGTTGCCCTCGCGGATGCCTTCTACGAAGCAGCAGTCGATCAGCAGGTGGATGCAACCTGAGTAAGCGCCGAAAGGTCAGACGTCCTTGATCTGTACGCGGTCGCCGCACAGTTTCGACCAATCGTCGCGGTCCGAGGTCAGTACGAGGACGGGTCCCGGGGAGCGGAGCGCCATCGCGACGACGAGGGCGTCGATGGCGTACTTGTGGCCGTGCAGGCCGCCTGCGTCGCTCAGCAGCTGCACGGCGGTGAGGCTGTCTGCCTGGGTGACGTCCTGGACCTGAAGGCGGGAGAGCAGCCATCGCAGCCGGGCGGTATCCGTCTTCCCGTGGACGGCCTCCACCACTGTCAGCGCCGACACGAGGACGGGCACCCCTACGCGCCGAGCCGCCTCGATTCGGGTGATCATCTGGCGGTCGTTGCGCAGCAGCAGCGACAGCGCCTGGGAGTCGAGCACCAGGGACCTGGCCGCGGGCTCCTTCATGCGGCGCTGTCGTTCGACGCGTAGGGCGCCGGTGCGTCTCCGAACAGTTCGCTCTGCGCGACCTGGACTTCGGCCTCGCTCAGTGGCTCGTGCTCGGCTTCGTAGGCGGCCACGATTTCGGCGAGGCCGTCCATGGCGAGCTGATGCCGGACCGCCGCCGTCACGTACGCGGACACGCCGCGCTTACCGGTACGGGTGCGCAGAGCACCGAGGAGTTCCGAGGGCATCGAGACGGAGATGTTCTCCGTGCCGCCGGGGCGAGGTGACTTCATGGTCGCAAGTCTAGTACAGAAACTATTACAGCGCCGAGGTTCTGTACGGCTGCCCCCCTGGCGCATAGTCTTGGCGTTCTGGATCTTCTTGTACTTTGCCAAGAATCCCGTGCTGGGATGGTGCTGGGATGCGCCCGCATAACCGCAGGTCAGAGTCGTTGTGGTGGAGTTCCGCTTCAACGTCTGAGCGGACGGCACGGCCCCACATCTCTGATGTGGCGGGCCTGCAGATCGGAAGGGGTCGGCTCCATCGGGAGCCGGCCCCTTCGTCGTCACCGTGCCCGGCCGGGGTGCCGGATGCTTTGGGTGCCTGGTCGGTCTGGTCAGGTGTCGTAAATGGTGGAGCGGTGTCCGACGTGGACGACCCACACCACGAGCTCTCCGTTGTCGATCGTGTAGACGACGCGGTAGTCGCCGACCCGGAGTCGACGGCGTTCCGGCTGTGATACGAGGGCCGTGGTGTTGAAGCCGAAGGGGTCGCTCTCCAGCTCGGTCAGCTTCGCCAGGATGCGCAGCGCCATGTCGCGCGGGATCTTCCGGAGTTCGGCCTGGGCCTCAGGTCGGAAAACGGTCCGGTACTCACTCACCGCGCGCCAGCGTCTCCCTCATGACGTCCTCGATCGGGATGCCGGGTGCCGGGCTCGCCATGCGCTCGTCGATGATCCGGTTGATCTCGCGCTCTTCCCATTCCTGGTACTTGCGCAACACCTCGATGGACACCACGGCGGCGACTTCCTTGCCGCGGCGTGTGATCACTGTGGGGACGTCGTCGCGGTCCGCGCGCTCCACGACCTCGGCGAGGTGCGCGCGGACATCCCGGATGGACTCTATGGGCAGCGGCTGCGTCATGGCTCAAGTGTACCGAGTGCCCCATGTGTACACAACGGCTGGGCTCTGGGCTGCTGCGGGGCGGTCTGAGGGCGTCGCGGTCTCGGTGGGTCCTTCTCAGCCCGCGGGGCTTGCCGGCCCCTCTCGGCGCCTTCCGGGGGCCGACTGGGAAGGTCGGCCCCCGTGAGCGGGCGTTTCGGGTGTCAGTCGCCGTGCTCGTCGGTGCTGTCCCAGGGCCGAGACGCCGCGGGTCGGCGGACCGTGTACGAGGGGTCCCAGAGGTGCGGTGCTGCCGTGTCGGGTTCGGCCGTCTGCCGCCAGCTCCGGACGGTGTTCCCGTTCGGCTCGCCCGTGGGGCCGTCCGTGGCGGCGGTCGCGAACGTGTTCGCACCCGCTTCGGCATCCGGGCGAGCGGGCGTGCCCACGGGTGCGAGGTCGTCGTGGTCCGGGAAGCGCGGAGGCCAGGGCCCCTCCGTACTTCCTGCGTCCTGAGGCGCGCCCGCGTTCTCCACCCCTTGGGCCTCGCCTTCTTCGGAACTCATGAGGAAGCTGTGCCTGATCTCCTCGGCTGCCTCCTCCAGCCCTGCCTCCTGGAAGCTCCGCATCACACGGTGCACGAACACCGTGTGGCCGTCCATGTCCGGCTTCAGGCCCGCCACGGCGAGCAGCAGACGCAGCCGATCAGAGACACCCAGACCCTGCTCGGGGTCGGACATCTCCTCGCTCCCATCACCCCGACCCCTCGAGGGCTGTCCGGCAGCCACGTCCGCGGGCGTGCCCACAGGCGGAACGAGGAGGTGGCGGAAGAGCTCGGGGACTTCCGTGTCGTTGGCCGCCGCCGAGATCCGGGCGAGCGGGCCGATCATGTCGACCGCCGTTTCGATCTCGTCCTCGTGGCGGGCGAGCCACCACACCACCGCGCTCCCCGCGCTCTTGAGCACGTCGTCGCCGAGGTAGCGCCTCTTGTTGCGTTCGTGCTGCCGCTCGTACTCCCAGATCTCCTCGTCCTTGCGGAGGTCGTTCAGTTTCCGCAGGCGCTCGCGGTCGGCGGGGGAGAGCGTGAGTGTCACATCGGCTGCGAGTGCTTTGACGCGGCGGCTCCGGTCCAGAGCCGGGACGCCCAGCTCGCCCTCCAGGCGGTACCGCGCGAAGCTCGCCCGGCCCGGCTCCTCGTGACGTACGACCTCCAGGGCGCGGCTGACGACCGAGGACACGGCGACGGCGGGGGAGGCGCCTTCGGACGGACGGGGGTGTTCGGGTGTCGGCTGCCACCACACCGTGGCCGAGAAGAGGAAGTCGTAGCCGTCCGTCGCGCTCGGCAGTACCGCGTCGACCACCCGGGTCTCCTGGTACGGCAGCTCCGTCGGAGGCGCAGGAGGTTCGGCTTCCGCGGGCTGCCTCGATGCCGGATCGCCGCTGAGGAGCGTCATCATGAGCAGCAGGGACCCCGAGGTGGTGACCATGGACAGGAACCCCCACAGCCATGCCGACCAGTGCAGGAGGTTTCCGAGCGCGGCCGGTGCGATGCCGCAGAGGGCGACGAACAGCAGACCGGCAGAACGGTGTTTCATCGTGCCTCTTCCATGGTTCGTGGTCCGGCGCCCGACTGCTCCGTAACCGGTGTACGGGCGTACCGCGCGTGGTCGATGTGCTGCCAGAAGCGATTCGCGACGGCCGCGCGGGAAGCGCTGGGCGTGGGTCCCGCCCAGTCGTAGGCGATGACGTAGAGGCGGTGGAGGGTGGCTGCACGGCCGTGCGTGGCCCCCACCATCACCTCCAGCGCCATCTCGCGGGTCCCGTCGTCCGCCACGGCGCTCAGCCAACTGCCCGCCAGTGGGTGCCAGAGCTCCGTCGGAGGCTGGGCGAACACGGCCTCCCAGCCCAGGAACAGGTCCGGCCAGCGTGGAGGATCCGGTGCCCGGTCACTCCCCAGCAGCGCCGTGAGCAGGTCGAGGTGGGGATTCCCCCGGTCGGTGTCCCTGCCTGCCCCGGGCCGCAGGCGGTCGATGAGCAGCCGGTAGAGCCTGCGGTCGCGGCTCGCGAGTTCGAGAAGGGCCTCCTTGGCCTCCTGCGAGGCCTCCGTCTCCCGTACGGCGAGGTAGCGGAGCCGCACCACTGCCTGGTCCGGGTGGGTTGCGGCGAGGCTGCGGCGGCAGACGACGGTCAGGACCCGAGCGAGCCCGTCCGACAAGGCGGGCGATCTCACGTACTCGTACATTCGCCGGCGGAACCATCCACCCAGCCGCTCGTGGCCGAGTCCGAGCTCGAGGGCGGCCACCGCTCGCGGATCGCACTGCGCTCCGGGCGCGCGGTCCGCCCAGCGTGCGGCCAGGTCGAACAGGTGGTCGGGGCGTCCGGCGGCCAGAGACCGCTCGCAGAAGCGGACGACGACGTCCACCCGCTCGTCGGTGGTCAGGCCGCGCAGTTCGGAGGACGTGTCGATCCAGTCCCTGAGGTCGTCCCGCACGCCGGGGAAGTTCGCCCAGAAATACGTCCTTACCGCGTCGGCATAGGCGAGGCGCTCGAAGCGGAGCCGACCGTCCGCGTCACGCCCGATCCCGAGGACCTTCAAGCGCGCTCCGAAGTCGGTCCGCCCGAGTTCGGACGTCGCCTCCTCCTCGTGCCTCACCGTTCCCATCAGGCGCTGCCACGCCGCGTAGACGATGTCGGCGTGCATCTTCTCGAACAGCGCGGCCGCGAGGAACAGGGCCCGCTCGGGGGTGTCGCGGACCTCGGCCACCTGCCGTTCCACCTCGTCGGCGCGGTTGGTCACCGCGTGCAACGCCTGCCCTAGCCACGCCGAGAAGCCGTCTCCGAACCGGCCGCTGTCGTGGGCTTCCCTCACCAACCCGGCGAGTCGTACCAGTTCCCGTACGGCGGACTGGTCGCACAGGCGCTGGAGGTCGGTGCTCGCCAGGTCCGCGGCCCGGAACTGCATCCCCTCCATGCGGAGGTACCGGGTGAGGACGGCGAGGCCCCGGGGCCGGCCGAGCGTCACCGTGTGCCGTGCGAGGTCCGGCGGGTGGTCGTATCTCATGGCCCACGGCAGGACGACGACCATGTGGGCCCCCGCCTCCTGTACCTGCGTACGGTGCCTGGCCAGGCGGCGTCGGGCCTCGCCGTACTCCGCCTCGTCGGTGATCCCGGAGAGGTCCAAGAGGAAGCGGTCCCCCCTGCCGGGGGATACCTCGTCCTCGTCGCTGCCCGCGTCGCGGTCCTTGCCGGTGACGGGGAGCTCCTCGACACGGACCCCCTCCTCGTCGACGTTCCGGTCCTCACCGAACCGGTGGAGCAGCATGATCGCGGCGGCGCGGCGGCCACTGCCGGGCCGTCCGTTCACGAGCACCACCGAGCCGGGCTCCTCCAGGAGGTCGGCGGCGATGCGGTAGCGGGCCGGAGGGACGAACCTGTCCGCGAGGTGCAGCCGATCGTCGCGGCTGATCCGGAGGGACTCCGCCCGCCTTCGGATCAGCCGGTCGGTGGCGGCGTAGATGACGTACTGGTCCCCGGAGCCGGTGTTCACCGGGCCGCGCGCATCGGTGACCGTGGTGTGGTCCCGGTCGGTCATCGCCCGTCGTCCGAGCGCCGGCGATCCCGCCCGAAGCGCTGATGGACCGTGCCGCTGTTGTCGCCCGCCGTGAACTGGACCCCGCTGTTGTCGCCCTCGAAATGGGGCGCGTTGTACTGGTTGCCGGGGCCGGTGTTCACCGGCCCCTGCGGCTCGTTGACGAAGGTGCCGGACAGGTTTCCGTTGAGGTTCCCGATACCGCCGCGGACACGCTGTTCGAGGTCGCGCGCCTGCATCCTGGGGTGGCCGGCCCCTCCGGCCGGCTCTTCTCGGTCACCGGCCTTCTGCGGCTCGTCCCGCACCTGGGCGTCGCGGTCCGCACGGCCCAGATCGGGCAGCAGCCGGGCGAGGGTGTCTCCGAGCGCTTTCAGGTCCGGCTGGGCGTTGCGGTGGTCAAACCGCTTGTACTGGCAGTCCGCCAGCTCCAGCAGATCCTCGGGGAGGACTGCGCGGTCGATCCGCGTGGCCTTTCCGACGAGTACGGGGATCACCAGGACTCCCCGGTCGAGCGCGGTCCGGATCTCATGACGGGTCCAGTCCTGCTCGGCTTCGAGGGCGGGGCGACCGTCGGCCCCGCGCACCTCTGCCCACCGCGGGCCGATCACGGCGAGCAGCGCCTCGCACTCCTCCGCGGCCTTGACCAGCTCCGCGGGGAATCGGCGTCCGGCGGGGATCGACGTGCTGGCGAAGAAGATCGAATCGGGTCCGAACCGTCGCGTCAGCTCGTACGCGATCATGGCCGCGGCTGATTCCTCATCGCCTGTGCGGTAGTTGACGAAGATCTCGTGCATGAAGGTTCCCTTCTTGAGGAGAACTGCGGTGGGCGGGCGCGTGCTTGTACGTACGGGCCCCGGACCGCGGTGAATTCGGGCGTGGTGGGACCGGGGTCAGGGCGTGCCGGGCCGTGCGAGGGCACGGCGCGTCGAAGAGGTGGGTGCGGAAGCGGGTGCGCCACGCGGGCTGCGGTCGCTCGCGAGCAGCCGAAGCTGCCGAGCGTGTGACACGGCGCCTTCCGGCTGACGGGTGTCGGCGATTCCGCGGGAGTCGTGGGTGGGCGGTGTTTCCCGCCGGGCGGTCCGGCGAGCCGGCGTTGTGGTGCGGGCTCAGTCAGGTGCGGGGGCGAGCGCCCGGGCCAGCGCCGGTTGCAGATCCCGTACGGTCGGGCTGCTCTGGAACCGGGACAGTTCCCGTGCCAGTCGGCGGACATCGCTGTTCACCGTGGCCGAGGGCACGGCCGGCATCACGGTCAGGAGTTCCCCGGCAACCGAACAGGCGTGCTCGACCTCCCCGGAGGCGGCGAGAGCCAGGGCCCTGCGGAAGCCGTACCGGGTGCGGGTGCGCAGTGCCTGCGCCGGAAGGCGTCGGCACTCACGGTCGAGCGCTTCTGCGGCGGCCCCCGGACGGCCGAGGTCGTACAGGCACCAACCGGTGGTCATCGCCGCAGGATCGCTCACGTGGGTGGTGCCGATCACGGGCTCGGTGCCACTGTGCGCGCCGTCGCTGTCGAGCAGTTCGCGTGCCCTTTCGAGGCTGCTGAGGCACGCGTGCTCGTCGCCTGCGAGTGCGTGACCCTGTGCTTCCCGCTGGGCCGCGAGTCCGCGGATGCGGGGTGGAAGTCCGCTGCCCTGAGCCCTGCGGGCAAGGGTGATGGTGGCCGCGGCGTCCCCGTCGTAAAGGGTGACCAGGGCGCGTCGCACGAGCGCGTAGGAGCTGAGGTGGGGATCGCCCCCGGCGTGGGCCAACTGGACGGCCTCACCCGTCCAGCCGAGCGCAGTGTTGCTGTCCCCGGCTTCCTGCGCCATCCAGCCGGTGAACTCGGCGAATCGCGAAGCGAGCAGGAGTGCGGCAGCCCGAGTGGCGGACGGGGCGTCGGAAGCCAGGCTGACGACCATGCGTGTCTGGGTCTGGAGCAGCGGGAGCAGGACGCCGGGTGCGGTGGACTGGCCGAGCTTCCGGAGCAGGTCGAACTGAGCGCGGAAGGAAGGGAGAAGAGGATCGGATGCGGGGTGCGACGGGCCACCCAGACTCAGGCCGATGTCGATCAGTGCCCCCGCGCCTGCCGCGAGGACTTCCCGGCGCCCGACGAGCCAGGGGCTCGACGTGGCGTCGGCTTCGGAGCCGGCATCGGGGCGGACGGCCAGGCGCTGCAATTCACCGTTGGCGCCGAGGAAGGCGTCACATCGCCGGGCCAGGTCGAGCGAAGCGGACCGCTCTCCGCGTTCGACCTTGCTCAGGTGTCCCTTGTCGTAGTTGAGCGCTGCGGAGAACTCGGTCAGAGTCAGCCCCGCTTCCTGTCGTAAGCGGCGAAGTTGCGGGCCAAAACCTAAAGGTGTGCTCATCATCAACCTCCCCCTGGGCGGTTGCCGTGGAGGAGATGCGCCCCCGTGCATGGCTTCCGCTCGATGTTCGTCGGTCGATGCGAAGTCCGGCGGTGACCAGCCGTGATGGCCGTTCCCGCCGCGCATCCGAGATCGAGTCTGGCACGCGGCGCGCCGCGGGGATCGGCGTTCGGCGGCGTTGCCCGTTGCCTCTTCCGCCTACGTGTAGGACTCGCCGGACTCGCCGTCGAGCTGCTGGACGAGTCTCTCGATGTGGGTGGTCATGACGCCGTACGGTCTCGGCGCCAGAAGGTGGGGAGCCACCAGCAGAGCACCGAGCGGTCGTCGGGCCACGGGGCGCGGTCCTCGGCCTGCCCGTCCTCGAAGGAGTCGCGGGTCAGGTCGATGGGGCGCCAGGCGGGGTCGAGCGGCTCGTCCTCGGCCGGCGGGCGGACGTGCCGCCGGCCGTGCGGGTCGCAGGCGCCGAACTCCTGGTAGTTGCGCTGGGCCTCGATCAGGGAGACCTTGTTCGCGCCGCCGTCCATGGTCGGCCAGCGGAACTGGATCCCGTCGTCCTCCCAGAAGCAGACGGGGCAGATCTCGTACGAGCCGGGCATCGCGTCCAGCACGCGGTGCCCGCAGCAGGGACAGGGGCAGGAGTCGCTCACCTGCGCAGTCTCGTTGCCGGTACTGCCGGTGCGCCACGGGTTTCTCGGCCTCGGGGGCACGGGCAGTCCGCAGCCAGTCCGCCGGACGCCCGTGAACGGTCGTCGGGAGTCAACGCATGTCACCGAGGAAGTCCCAGGGTCTGCGCTCACGTGCCGTGCGCCGGTGTTCCCGCAGGGCGTCCTCGTCGCGGATGGACCGTGTGCGCGGGGGCTGTGTCGTACGGTCGCCCTCGTTCCCTCCGCAGAGGGTGATCGGTGCTGCCTTCAGCCGCTGCGGGGCGGTGTGAGGGTGTCGAGGTCCAGGGTGATCTCGAAGGGCACCGGGCGGTGGAGGGTGCTGCGGAAGATTCCGGCGGGCGCGTAGGCGCCGGTGGGTTCGTCCAGCTCGTAGACGTGGACGACCGGCGCCCCGTCCTCGTCCTCGATGCACCAGTAGTGCGGGATGCCCGCCTCCGCGTGCTTGCGGAGTTTCACGGTGCGGTCGCGGTGGGCGGACTCGGGGGAAACTGCCTCCACGACGAGGTGCACGTCTTCCGGGGCGTACCAGGTGCGGTCCGGGTCGTAGGGCAGGTTCGTCAGCAGGAGGTCCGGCTCCGGGCGGTTGCGTGCATCGAGACGGATCGTCATCTTCCGCTCGACCTCGAAGCCGGCCGGCACCTGCGCCATGAGCGTGGTGGTCAGGGCGGTGACGAGGCGGCCGTCCCAGGACCTCTGGGGGGACATCATGAAGACGAGGGCTCCGTCGATCAGCTCGGTGTGCCGGGGGGCCTCGGGGAGGTGGTCGAGGTCCTCCGCGAACCAGCCCTCCGCGCGCGGCGGGCGCATCCAGTCGGGCAGTGCGGTCATGGGTCAACCCTAGCGATCGCAGCCGTCACGCGGGGTGGTCGTGCTGCCTGGGGTGCGGTCGCTCGCGCCCGCGGAAGGCCGGGGCGTGGGAATCGGCCTAAAGTGGGGCGCAAGGGAATAGCCGTTCGTTCGGCCCCCGGGAGGCGTGATGACCGTACGTCCCGACGCGGCGGCGCAGCACCGGCACAGTGACCCCGAGGCCGAGCTGAAGCAGCTCGGGAGTTCGTGGCACTGGGCGCTCGGAGTCGCCCTCGCGACCTTGATCCCCGGCATTCTGGTGCTCGTCTGGCCCGACGAGACGCTGCACATCCTGGCCGTCATCATCGGCCTGCAGCTGCTCGTGGCCGGCGGCTTCCGGTTCGTCTCGGCGTTCTCGCACGGCAACGAGGCCGGCGGCAGTCGGCTGGCGGGGGTGCTGATCGCGATCCTCGCCTTCCTCGCCGGCGTCCTCGTGCTGCGGCATCCGATGCAGACCATCGGTGCGCTGTCGCTGATCGTCGGGGTGTTCTGGCTCCTGACCGGCCTGCTCACCGTGTACGTCGCGATCGCCGACCACGCGCTCGTGCACCGCGGGATGCTCGTCGGCCTCGGTGCGCTCGGCACCGTCGCGGGGATCGTCGTGCTGTGCTTCCCCGTGGACTCCGCCGTGGCCCTGACCCGGCTGCTGGGTCTGTGGCTGGTGCTGCTCGGTGTGGCCGAGGTGGTGATGGCGTTCATGCTGCGGTCCGCCGTCCGCCGGCTCGCGGCGGAGGTTCCGCCCGCGCCCCCGGCTCCTCCCGTGTCCCCGGTGTGAGGCGGGCGCCCATTGCCTTGCGGCGCAAGGTAGTCACTGACTATCTTGTGCCGCATGACAAAGGATGCGGGCGCGACCGGTGATCAACGGCGCAGCCAGCTCCTGCGCGGAGTGCTCGACCTGTGCCTGCTGGCACTGATCGCCGAACGGCCCCGGTACGGCTTCGAGTTCGCCGAGGCCCTCGCCGCCGGCGGACTGGAGCTCGTCAGCGACGGCAGCATCTACCCGCTGCTCGCGCGGATGGAACGGGCCGGGCTCGTGTCCTCCTACCGGGCCCCGTCCCCGAGCGGGGGCGCCCCGCGCAAGTACTACCGCCTGACCGGGGCGGGACACGCCGAACTGAACGGGGGGCGGGCCGACTGGCGCGCCTTCGCCGGGCCGGTGGACCGCATCCTGACCGGCGCGACGGACGCCGGACGGGGTGCGCGGACCGCGCAGGACCCGGCCGACACGGGGGAGAAGACGCCTTGACCGAAAACGCCTCGGCCGAAGACACCATGACCGACGAGCGGATACTCGCGACCTGCCGCACCAACTGGGAGTACCGCGGCGTCGACGACGCCTCCGTACGGGAGATGCTCGACGAGCTCTCCGCCCACCTGGAGGACGCGCGGGCGGCAGGACGCACCGGGCGGGACGTCGTCGGCGGTGACGTCCGCGCCTTCGCCGCCGCGTGGGCGCGGGCCCGGGCGCCGCTCCCGCGCCGGGTGCTGCGCTCCGCGTCCCTCGCGTGCTTCCTGGCCGGCTGTGTCCTGCTGTTCCCCTACCTGACCCGGTGGACCACCCGGCTGGACGTGGCCCCCGGGAACCTCGCCTTCTGGGCGGCCCTCGCCACCGTCAGCGTGGTCTGGGGTCTGCGCCGCGGCCGCCTCGGCATCCGCCTGAGCTGGGCCTTCGCCTTCGCCGTCGGGCTCCCCGTGGCCATCGCCGCCGACCTGCTGTTCGGTGAGGCGCCGCTGTTCACGCTGCCGTTGTGGGTGCCGCCGCTCCTGCTGCTGCCGGGACTGCCCTACGCCGTCGCCGACGCGCGGGCCAGGAGGCGGGGCGCCGAGCAGGCCGGCCTCGGAGCCGAGGCCGACGGTCACACCGGTACCGGCTCCCGCGCGGTGTGACCCGCGAGCCCAGGGGAGCGCGGGCCCGCCCTCAGAGGCCGCTCACCGCGGCCACCGTGAAGACGCCGGGTGTGCCCGGAGTGCCCGGGCCGGTGTCCATCGGGCCGCCCTTGTCGAACTGCGAGCGCACCACCAGGGTCCGACCCGGTGTGTGCGCGAGGGTCGTGGGGATCTGCAGGGACGGGTCGGTGACCGTGCGCACCAGCCGCGCGCGGGTGCCGTCCGCGGAGACCTGCCAGCGCGTCAGCGTGTTGGTGGTGTTGTGCGCGACCCGCAGGCTGCCGTCGGGGGCCAGGTCCAGGCCGTCGGCGGCCTTCATGTCCCCGCCGGTGAGCGCGACCCGGCGGACGGCGCCGCTGCGCAGGTCCACCCGGTAGAGGTCGCCCTCCGTCATGTCGACGGTGAGCAGGTAGCGGCCCGTACGGTCCGAGGTGATCCCGTTGAGGCTGAAACCGCCGGCCGGGCGGGGGCGCAGGGCCGGGGTGAGGTCGTGGGCCACGGTCAGGACGCCGCCGCCCGCCGCCAGCTGCCGCGGCGTCACCCGGTAGAGCACCCCGCGGACGCTGTCCGTCAGGTACGCGGTGCCGTCCGGGGTGAGGGTGAGGTCGTTGACGAAGCGGGCGGGCGCTCCGGCGGCCACCTCGAAGTGGGCCAGGCGGGTCCCCGTCGCGGTGTCGTAGACCGCCACGCCGGTGGTGGAGTCCGTCACCCACAGGCGGCCGAGGGCGTCGACGCGCAGGCCGTTCGCCGTGCGGCGGCCGTCGGTGCCCGAGGGCAGGAACACCTCGGCCTCGGCGCGGCCGGGCCGGGCCCGGTAGACGGTCCCGTCCGCGTACGAGCCGACGTACACCGCGCGCGTCCGGGGGTCCACGGCGATGCCCTCCGGGTAGACCCGCGCGCCGGGTAGGGCGAAGGCCGTGCCGATGCGTACGCGCGAGGCCTCTGCGGCCTGCGCTGCCTTCGCGGCCTGCGCGTTTGCTGCGGCCGGTGCGTGGGCGTGGGCGGGGGCCGCGCCGAGACTCAGGGATCCGGCCAGGAGCAGGGCCAGGGTGCCCGCGGCCACTCCGGTCGAGCGTGCCGGTGTCCTCCGGCTCCGCGAGCCGCCCGGGCCCTGCGGACCCTTGAGGCCCTTCAGACCCGTGGTGGTGCCGTCGGTGTTGTCGCGCTTCATCGGATGTCCTCTACTGATCGACTGAGGGCGAATGTAGATTAGAGCTCTAATGCATGCAAGGGTCGTAGGATGCCGTCCATGACCTCCATGGCCCCCGAGGAGCGCATCGGCTCTCACCTCAAGCGCGCCGAGCAAGCCCTCCTCGCGGCGAAGAACGCGGCCTGCAAGCCGGCGGCAGTAACGGTTCCGCAGTACGCCGCCCTGCTCTGGCTGGCGGAGAAGCCGGGGATCTCGGCCGCCGCGCTCGCCCGCCTGTGCGGGGTGACGGCGCCGACCATGAACACCGTCCTGAAGAACCTCCAGGAGCGCGGCCTCATCGAGCGGACCCCGCACGAGTGGCACCGCAACGTCCTGGAGACCCGGCTCACCGACGAGGGCCGCGCGGCCATGGAGCTCGCGGACGAGGGTGCGGTGCGGGTGGAGCGCGCCCTCGCCGCCGCGTTCACCCCGCAGGAGCGGGAGCTGCTCGTCGGGCTGCTCGGGCGCTGCGCGGAGGTCCTCGACACCCAGCGCTGATGCGCCCCGGACCCGCCCGGCGCGGTGCGCGTTCCGTTCTCTGCTCGAATTTGGAACTGTGCGGGGGATTTGCGCATCAGGACTAGGGGGGTGCCTTGTCGATCGGGCCGGATCGGGGAGTGGGGTCCGGTGCGTGGATCGTGAGGCGGACGAGGGAGGCGGCGCGGAGCGTCGCCGACCGAGGACGGCGCGGTGCGGTACCGGGGCCCGCGGGTCCGGCGCGACCGGCGAGGCACCCCCAGGGATGCCCAGCCGTTCTGCCCCCGGGGCAGTCAAGACCGTTCGGAGCGAAGTCCGTGCACCAGTACCCGCAGCGCCCGCGGCCTGATGACCAGTCGTCGTACGAGGAGTACCCGTCCCAGGGCCGGGGTGGTGCCCACCAGGACCCGCAGCCGTACGGGCAGCCGCACGGCGGCTCGTACGAGCAGCCGTCGTACCCGCCGCAGCAGGGCGGCGGGCCGCACCCGCACCCGTACGAGCAGCAGGGACGGCCGGAGCAGCGCGGATACGACGAGGGCGGTCCGCGGTACCGCTACAGCGAGGAGCCTCCCGGCGGGTCCGAGCGGCCGGGGCGGTCCCGGCGCCGAATATGGATCGCCGCGGTGGTGGCCCTCGCGGTCCTGCTGGGCGGCGGCGGTTTCGCCGCGTGGAAGCTCGACTGGTTCTCCGGCAACGGCGAGGCCGTGACCTTCGGCAAGAACCCGCCCCCGGCCGCCGCGAAGCCGGACGCCGGCGGCGCCTCGGCCGGCGCCACGCCGAGCGGGGACCCGGACGTGCTCATGCCGACCGGACCGAAGTCCGACTTCAAGCAGACCACCAAGCTCGACGACGGCACGATCATCGCCAAGACCCGCGTCACCGGCGCGAAGTCCGGTTTCGAGGGCGACGTGTGGGTGTGGGCCCCGAAGGAGTACGACGACCCGAAGTACGCCAAGAGCGGCTTCCCGGTCCTGATCGCCCTCCCCGGCGGCAACGGCTTCCCCGCGAACTACTGGTCCGACCGCAGCCTCGGCCTCCAGAAGGCCATCAGCGAGGGGGTCGGCGCCGGTACCAGCCTGCCGTTCATCGTGATCATGCCGGTGCTCAACCCGGACAACAAGTACTACTACGACGGCTCCGACATCCCCGGCCAGGCCAAGATGGGCACCTGGATCGCCGAGGACGTCCCGGCCTTCACCAAGGCCAACTTCCGTACGTACAAGTCCCGTGACGGCTGGGCCTTCATGGGCTCCTCCTCCGGCGCCTTCGTCGGCATGAAGACGGTTCTCCAGCACCCGGACAAGTTCAAGGCCGTCATCGCCAGCGGTGGCGAGATCGTCCCGGACTCCCCGCTGTGGAAGGGCCGCCAGGCGGAGATGGACGCGAACAACCCGGAGAAGCTCGCCCAGAAGCTGATCGACACCAAGGGTCCGGAGGTCTACATCAACTTCCAGGTCGGGACCAAGGAGAGCGGCAAGGACCGCATGGTGAAGTTCCAGCAGCAGTACGGCAAGGGTCCCGTCAAGACGACCATCCGCGACATCCAGAACGGCGAGCACAACGGCTGGCACTACGTCCGGGGCATGAAGGAAGGCTCCCTGGAGTGGATCAGCAAGGTCCTGAAGGCCCCGAAGCCCGAAGCGGGCTGACCCCGGCCCCGGCGCGCCCCCCCCGCGCGTGGCGCGCGCCACGTCACGGCCGTCCCAGGCAACCCGTAGCGTCGTTCATACCTCTGTAATGGGTGTAAGGGGGGACCGATCGGTCCGGCCCGCGCCCCTGGGTGGGCGCCGGAGAAGGAACGGGACACAACCGTGCAGCATGACCAGCAAGGCGACGGCAGCCCCATGACCGAGGGCGGCCGTCGCCCCCACCGCCTGCGCCTGCTTCTGATCGGCGGCGGTCTCGCGCTCGCCCTCGCCGGGGGCGGCGCGGCCTACACATTCGGCCTCTTCTCGGACATAGGGGATCCGGTCTCCTTCGGGAAGGTGCAGGACAAGCAGGCGAAGCCCGCCGCGGCCACCGAGGTCCTGCCGGAGGTGCTCATGCCCACCGGCCCGGCGGCCTCGTTCGTGCGCACCAGCCGGCTGCCCGACGGCACCCAGATCGGCAAGGCCACCCTCACCGGCAAGAAGTCCGGGTTCACGGGTGACGTGTGGGTGTGGGTGCCCAAGGAGTACGACGACCCGAGGTACGCCCGGAGCGGCTTCCCGGTCCTGATCTCGCTGCCCGGCGGGCGCGGCTACCCCACGAACTACTGGGGGACGGGCCCCGGCCTCGGCCTCCAGCAGGCGGTCGCCGACGGGGCCAGGTCGGGCAAGAGCCTGCCCTTCATCCTGATCATGCCGGTGACCAACGCGGACACCAAGCACCACTTCGACGGCTCCGACATCCCCGGGCAGCCCAAGATGGGCACCTGGATGGCCGATGACGTACCGGATTTCGCGAAGGCCAATTTCCGCACCTTCACCTCCCGCGACGGGTGGGCCTTCATGGGGTCCTCGGCGGGCGGGTTCAACGGCTTCAAGCAGCTCCTGAAGTACCCCGACCGCTTCAAGGCGGCCATCGCGAGCGGCACCGACATCGTCCCCGACTCCCCGCTGTGGAACGGGAACACGCAGGCCATGGACGCGAACAACCCGGAGAAGCTCGCCCAGAAGCTGATCGACACCAAGGGCCCCGAGGTCTACATCAACTTCCAGATCGGGACCAAGGAGACCGGCCGCGAGCAGGCCGAGAAGTTCATGAAGGAGTACGGCAAGGGCCCCGTGCACACCTCGCTCCAGGTGATCCAGGATGGTGAGCACAACGGAAAGTCCTACGTGCGCGGCATGAGGGAGGGCTCCCTGGAGTGGATCAGCAAGGTGATGAAGGCACCGACACCCGATCCCGGCGTGCGATGAGCACGGTGGTGAAGGGGGCGTCGGCCGCTGCCGCCGCGGGGGTCGTGGCGGTGTTCGCCGTGACCTTCCTCAAGGCGCCCGGCGAGCGGCCGACGCTCCCCTTCCCCACCGTCGGCGTCCTCATGGCGGGCGGCGAGCACTGGTGCACGGCGAGCGTCGTCGACAGCCCTCGGGGCAACGTCGTCGCCACCGCCGCGCACTGCGTGGCGCCCGCGGGGGAGGACGGGGCGCCGGGCGAGGTGGCCCACGACGGCCTGGCCATCGGTGAGCTCTCCTTCGCCCCGGCCTTCTCGGGCGAGGGCAGGGGCACCCAGCCGCTGGGGGTGTGGAAGGTGAGCTCGATCCACGTCGACGACCGCTGGACGAAGTGGGGCGAGGACACGGCCGACTTCGCCTTCCTCACCATCGAGCCGGACGAGGACGGGCGAAGCGTCCAGGAGGCTGTGGGTGGCAGCGCCGAGGCCCCGCAGCCCGAATGGACCTCCGGCTACGACCGGGACGTGACCGTCGTCGGCTATCCGGAGTCCGACCACAACCCGCAGAACAAGCCCGTCTCCTGCACGACGCAGACCCGCCACGACGAGGACGACCCCGACATGCTCTACATGAGCTGCGCCGGCTTCTGGACGGGGACCAGCGGGAGCCCCTGGATCGCCGACCGCGGCGGAGCGCAGCCCGCCGGCCGGCTCATCGGCGTGCTCAGCGGCGGGGACACCGACGTGGACTCCACGGCGGCGCTGTTCGACGAGCGGGCGAAGGCCCTCTACGAGCGGGCGGCGCGGGGCTGACCCCGCCCACCGCCCGGGCGCGGGGGCCGACGCCGCGCCACCGGCAGCACCCGTCGCCCCGCGCGGCAGCCGTCCCTACCGGCCGTCCCGGTCCTTGAGCAGGGCGTTGATCTCGCCGTAGGGGAGGGACTGCGCGAGCGCGCCGTACGTACCGGTCGCGGCCAGCTCCTCGGAGGCGCGGCGGACCACGGCGTACGCGGCCTCCGCGACCCAGGAGCCGAGGCTGACCCGGGAGACCCCGAGGGCGCCGAGGGCGGCGACGGACGGGGCGTCGGGCCCCAGGAGGATGTTGAGCGGGGCGTCGATGCCCTTGGCCAGCTCTGCGACGGTGGAGGGGTCGAGGACGCCGGGCACGAAGATGCCGGTGGCCCCGGCGCGGAGGTAGGCGGCGGCCCGGGAGAGGGTCTCGTCGAGCCGGTCCGCGGGGTCGCCGAGGCCCTTGAGGTAGGTGTCGACCCGGGCGTTGACGTAGAGGGGCACCCCGGCCGCGTCGGCCGCGGCGCGCGCCGCGGCGAGCCGTTCGATCTGCTCGGCGGGTTCTCGGAGGCCGTCCTCGATGTTGATTCCGACCGCGCCGGCGGCGACGACCCCGGCGACGGTCTCCCCGACGGCGGCCGGATCGGCGCCGAAGCCGCCCTCGATGTCGGCGGTGACGGGGACGGAGACGGCCGCGGTCACCCGGGCGATCAGGTCGAGCGCCCGGTCGCGGGCGAGGGCGTCGCCGTCGGGGGAGCCCAGCGACCAGGCGACACCGGCGCTGGTCGTCGCGACGGCCGGGGCGCCGCTCGCCTCGACGATACGGGCGCCGGCGACGTCCCAGGCGTTGGCGAGGGCGAGGGGGGCGGAGGGGGTGTGCAGGTCCGCGAACGCGGTTGCCCTGGCGACGAGTTCGGAGTGCGAGGTCATGGGGCCAGTTGATCAGACGGGTCGGGCCCGGTCTCGCGGTTTTGCGACAGGGAAGCGGGCCGTCCGCCGGCCCGCCCCCACCCCGAAGCCCCCCGCCCCCGGCGTCAGGGTGCCGCCGCCAGGCCCGTCTTCGCGCCCGCCCCGCACAGCGGGACCACCGCCGTTCGGCCCTGCAGGGGATCGTCCGGGGCGTCGGGTCCGACCGCCGCCCAGCAGGCCGCCGCCGTCGGTTCCACGAAGAGGCCGCGGCGGGCCAGGTCCCGCTGGGCCTCGCGCAGCCGCGAGTCCGGGACCGTCAGGAAGGTGCCGCCCGAGGCGCGGACCGCGGCCAGGATCTGCCGGGCGCGCGGCGGCGCCGGGATCGCGATGCCCTCGGCCAGGGTCGGGCGCTGCTCCACCGGCGCGGCGTCCTGCGCACCCGCGGCGAAGGCCTGCGCCAGCGGGGCCACCGCCTCGGACTGCACGGCGATCAGCGCGGGCGGCCTGACCCCCCGCCGGGCCAGCTCCTCCACGGCCAGCGCGGCCCCGAGCAGCAGGGTGCCGTTGCCCACCGGCACCACCAGCGCCTCCGGCAGCCGCCGGCCCATCTCCTCCCACACCTCGTACACGTAGGTCTTCGTCCCGTGGAGGAAGTACGGGTTGAAGACGTGGCTCGCGTAGAAGACCCCGGGCGCGTCCGCCTCCGTACGGGCGGCCTTCGCGGCCGCCTCGCGGCCGCCCGGGACCACCCGTACGACCGCCCCGTGCGCCCGCATCTGCTCGGTCTTCTTCGCCGAGGTGCCCTCCGGCACGAAGACCTCGCAGGCCAGTCCGGCGCGGGCGCAGTACGCGGCCACGGAGGTCCCGGCGTTGCCGCTGCTGTCCGCGACCACCCGCTCAGGGGCGAGCCGCCGGGCCAGTTCGGCGAGCATCACGGCCCCCCGGTCCTTGAAGGACAGCGTCGGCATGAGGAAGTCCAGCTTGGCGTGGATGCGGTCGGTCAGCGGCACCAGCGGGGTGTGGCCCTCGGCGAGCGACACGGAGAAGGCCCCCGGCAGCGGCAGCACGGACCCGTAGCGCCACAGGGAGTTCGGCCCGGCCGACGGCTCCAGCACCGCGTCCGGGTCCGGTGTGAAATCGAGGTCCCAGGGGCCGCCGCAGAGGGGGCACCCCCAGGGCGCGGTCCGGACGTCCGCGCGTGTACCGTCCTCTGAGCAGACGTAACCGGGGGGTGCGTGAGTCATGTGCGAGCACCTTTGTTCGATCATGGGCGGTGTGTGGCTCGGATGCTACGCGTCCGGTGTCCCCTCGTGGGTCGTGCCGAGGGGTGGGTCAACCTTTCGGAGGCGGCAGCCTGTTGGGCCGTCTGCGTTGTCATGGCCACGTTTTTGCGGATCCGTCACACCCCTCGCAGCGCACCACTAGGAGGAGTACCGTCACATGCCCGTGATGCGTCACACCCGCCGGAAGATCGCCGGCATCAGCGCGACCGCGGTCGCGGCCCTCACGCTCGGCTCGGCCGCCGCACTGCCCGCCTCCGCCGCCGACACCGGCGCCCGCGGAGTGATCCAGAACGCCGGCGCCCCCGGGTCCGTGCCGAACAGCTACATCGTGACCCTGAAGTCCTCCGCCGCGCTCTCGACCGCCACCAGCGGCAAGACCGTCGCGAAGCGCTACGGTGCGCAGATCGACCGGACCTACAGCGCCGCGCTCAACGGGTACTCCGTCAAGGTGTCCGAGGCGCAGGCCAAGAAGCTCGCGGCCGACCCGGCGGTGGAGTCCGTGGTGCAGAACCGCACCTTCTCCGTCAGCGCCTCCCAGCCGAACCCGCCGTCCTGGGGGCTGGACCGCGTCGACCAGCGGGCGCTGCCGCTGAACAAGGGCTACGCGTACCCGGACAAGGCGGGCGAGGGCGTCACCGCCTACGTCCTCGACACCGGTGTCCGCATCAGCCACCAGGACTTCGGGGGCCGTGCCTCCTACGGCTACGACGCCATCGACAACGACTTCACGGCGCAGGACGGCCACGGCCACGGCACGCACGTCGCCGGCACCGTCGGCGGCACCGCCTACGGCGTGGCCAAGAAGGCGAAGATCGTCGGCGTGCGCGTCCTCGACAACGAGGGCTACGGCACGACCGCCCAGGTCGTCGCGGGCATCGACTGGGTGACCCGCAACGCCGTCAAGCCGGCCGTCGCCAACATGTCGCTCGGCGGCGGCGCGGACTCCGCGCTCGACGCAGCCGTCCGCAACTCCATAGCCTCCGGCATCACCTACGCCGTGGCCGCGGGCAACGAGTCGGCCAACGCCTCCACCAAGTCCCCTGCGCGCGTCACCGAGGCCATCACCGTCGGCGCCACCAACAGCGCGGACGGCCGGGCGGGCTACTCCAACTACGGATCCGCGCTGGACCTCTTCGCGCCGGGCTCCTCCATCACCTCGGCGTGGAACACCGGCGACTACGCCACCAACACCATCGACGGCACCTCCATGGCCACGCCGCACGTCGCGGGGGCGGCCGCCGTCTACCTCTCGCAGAACCCGGCCAGCACCCCGGCCCAGGTGGGTACGGCCCTGATCGGCTCCTCCACGCCGAACCTGGTCACCGGCGGCGGCACCGGTTCCCCGAACCGCCTGCTCCACGTCACGGCCCAGGGCCCCGTCCCGCCCGGCAAGCGGTTCGACAACACGGCGGACGTCACGATCAACGACAACGCCACGGTGGAGTCGCCGATCACCGTCAGCGGTGTCGTCGGCAACGCCCCGGCGACGCTGAAGGTCCCCGTCGACATCAAGCACAGCTACATCGGCGACCTCCGGGTCGACCTGGTGGCGCCCGACGGCACGGTCTACAACCTGCACAACCGGGCCAACGGCGGCGACGTCAACATCGTCCGGACCTTCACGGTCAACGCCGCGGCCGAGACCGCGAACGGCGTCTGGAAGCTCCGCGTGAACGACTACGCCGCCGGGGACTCCGGCAAGATCGACTCCTGGGCCCTGCAGTTCTGACGGGCGTTGGCGGCGGACCCTGAGCGGTCCGCGGGACGAAGTGCGGGGGCGACCGAAGCGACGGTCGCCCCCGCTGCGTACTATTCGCGCATTCGTTCGCGCCCTTCGTGGTGCCGCCGTGATGCCCTCGACGCCCTCTGCGATGGAGTCCGATCCCGTGAGCACCCCGCCGAGCCCCCCTCCCGGAGACGGCCCCTCCTGGCCTCCGCCGCAGCCCCCGTACGCGGGCCGGGGCCCGCAGCCCGGCTGGGCGCCGCCCGGCCTCGCGCCCCAGCCGCCGCCGCTGAACGGCTTCGCGCTCGCCTCGCTGCTGGTCGGCCTGCTGTGCTTCCCGCCGCTCGGGATCGTCTTCGGCATCGTGGCCCTCGTGCAGACGGCAGGGAAGCGCCAGGCGGGGCGGGTCCTCGCGATCGTCGGACTGGTGGTGTCGGTGGTGATGACCGGCGTGCTCGTCCTCACCGTCGACCGGGCCGTCTCGGCGGTCGTCAGGGAGTTCGAGGGGCTGGGCGAACTCCCCGAGCTGGAGGTCGACGGCGTCCTCACCGACATGGACGCCCTGCGGGCGGGCGACTGCTTCAACGTGCCCGGCGGGGAGCTCTTCGACGAGCGGCCCCTGACCTACAAGGTGGACTGCTCCCAGGTGCACCACGGGGAGGTCACCGCCTCCCGCACGGCGGGCGCGCCCGACACCTCCCTGATGGGCGGGGCCGACCGCGCCGCGGAGGACGCGTGCTGGAAGGCGCAGGACGAGTACGCGATGGACACCTGGGCCCTGCCCGAGTACGCGGAGATGTTCTACTACGCGCCCTCCGCCGAATCCTGGAGCGAGGGGGACCGGCTGCTGCTCTGCGTGATCGGCACGACCGAGGAGGAGTGGAGCGGGAGCCTGCGGCAGGACGCCGGCATGCTCAAGCCCGGGCAGGCCGCTTTCCTCCGGGCCGCCAACGCGGTGGAGTTCGTGATGAGCCGGCCCCCGGAGGAGGACGTCGCGGACGCGCTGGGGAAGTACCAGGCGTGGGCGCGGGAGGTGAACGCGGCGCTGGGCGAGGAGGCGACGGTGCTGCAGCAGGAGGCCTCCCGCCCGGACGCGGTCCCGGCCGTCGCGGTGCAGCTGAAGGCCGTGGAGGCTGCGCGCGCGGAGTGGCAGGCGGCCGCCCGGGCGCGGACGGCCGCGGATTTCGACCGCCAGTGGGACCGGGCCCTGCGCGCGCTGTCGGTGGAGACGGAGAAGGCGTTCCGCGGCGCGTTCGGCCTGTCGACCCAGGTGCCGCCGTGGCTGGAGGAGCCGGGGGAGGGGACCCAGACGCCGTCCCACAAGCCCGGCCGGGAGCCCGCGTCCGCGTCGGTGTGACGTCCTGCGGATAACGCGCCGTCATGGGTTTGAGTGACCTGGCTTCATCACTTCGGGTGAAACTCTGGCCCTTGCTTGCGGTCTACAACCGTCGGTTGCCAGGGTGTGGCTGTCTGTCAACCTGATGGGAGTGGCCAGTGACTTTCGGTGAGCAGCCGGCCTATCTGCGCGTGGCCGGGGATCTTCGACGGAAGATCGTCGACGGTTCTCTGCCCCCGCACGCCCGGCTCCCCTCCCAGGCCCGCATCCGCGAGGAGTACGGGGTCTCCGACACCGTGGCCCTGGAGGCGCGCAAGGTCCTCATGGCGGAGGGGCTCGTCGAGGGCCGTTCCGGATCCGGCACGTACGTGCGCGAGCAGCCGGTGCCGCGGCGCGTCGCCCGCTCCGGCTACCGCGCGGGCGGTGCCTCGACGCCGTTCCGGCAGGAGCAGGCGGACGCGGCGGCCCGGGGCACCTGGGAGTCGAACAGCGAGCAGACCGGGGCGCCCGCGGAGATCGCCGAGCGGCTCGGCATCGAGCCGGGCGACCGCGTCATGCGGACGCGGTACGTCTTCCGGGACGCCGGCGAGGTGATGATGCTGTCCACCTCGTGGGAGCCGCTCGCCCTGACCGGCCGGACCCCCGTGATGCTGCCGGAGGAAGGGCCGCTGGGCGGCTCGGGGGTCGTCGACCGGATGGCCGCGATCGACGTCGTCGTCGACAACGTGGTGGAGGAGGTCGGGGCGCGGCCCGGCCTCGCGGAGGAGATCCTCCTGCTCGGCGGGGTCCCGGGGCACGTCGTCCTGGTGATCGGCCGCACCTACTTCGCCTCCGGCCGGGCCGTCGAGACGGCCGACGTGGTGGTCCCCGCGGACCGCTACCGCCTCGCCTACCACCTCCCGGTGCGGTAGCCGACCCGGCGGGTTTCGGCGCGATCGTGAGTCTCCCGGTCACCGCCTTCCCCGCCCTTTTCGGGCCGTCCGGCCCCTGAGTCGCCCTCCGGGGCGGTCTCGCGGTGGCCGGACCCCGTCCTTCACCCGGGCCCGTGGAGTGCCCGGACGACCGGTTCCCCCGAAAGCTACCTGCGGGTATTCCCCGGGCGCGTGAGCGCGGAGGGCAGGCGGGAGGCCGTCCCGAGGCCGTTCGCGCCCGGTTCCGCACCGGCGCGCGCGGCGCACTCGTACGCGTGGCCGGATGCGTACGCCTGCCAGGTATCTCTTCGTGAAAAACCGTATCCGCTCCGTAAAGGTCGGGCGTAAGCTCGGGCATATGCGCAATGCGGTTTCCCGGGCAGATACGTCGGCGGAGGGTGAAACGCGATGAACGACAGCGGTGCCCTGCTCCCGTGGCTGGTCATACGTCAGGACGACAACGGCAACCGCTACCGGGTGGGCCGGTACCCCACCCGGGCCGAGGCCCAGAAGGTCGCCGACAGCCTCGACGACCGAGGCCACAAGCAGCTCTACTGGGTCGAGCGGATCGGCCAGACCGCCACGATGAACTGAGACGGGCGGCGCCCCACGGCGCTGGCATAGGCTCCGCCCATGACGGTACGCGTGGTCGTGGGCGGAGCCCTTTGTCATCAGGGGCGCCTGCTCGCCGCCCGCCGCAGCGCCCCGCCGGCGCTCGCCGGACGCTGGGAGCTGCCGGGAGGAAAGGCGGAGCCCGGCGAATCCGTCCCCGAGGCGCTCGTGCGCGAACTGCGCGAGGAGCTCGGGGTGGAGAGCGAGCCGCTGGAGCGGATCCCGGGTGAGTGGCCGCTGGCGCCCGGCCTCGTCCTGCACGTGTGGACCGCCCGGCTGCTGTCCGGGGAGCCCGCGCCGCTGGAGGACCACGACGAACTGCGCTGGCTCGCGCCGGAGGAACTGGATTCGGTGGACTGGCTCGACCAGGACCGGCCCGCCGTCGCCGAGGCGGGACGCCGGCTGCGCGCGGAGCGCGGGAGCGGGTGACACCCCCTCCGGGGAGTAGGCCGTCCGCGCCACCGGGCGCGGTGAGGGACGATCGGGTGGTACGACGCCCCGAATATCGGGTATGTCGCTATTAATCCGTATCTCGCCCCTTTTCGTCCTCGACGAACGTACTTGGGGTCGCTGCCGGCCCGGGAAGTGATCGGCGTGATCGACACAGACGGCGAACGCGCCGAGTGGGCCTTCCCCGCCGAACCCGGTTCCGTCCGTACCGCACGCCACGCCGTGCGCGGCACCCTGCGCGAATGGGGCCTGGACGCCGTGGGCGACGTGACCGTCCTGCTGGTCAGCGAGCTCGTCACCAACTCGCTGCGCTACGCCTCCGGCCCCATCGGCGTCCGGCTGATGCGGCTGGATCCGGCCGCCGGCCGCAGCGCCGACCACCCCGGTCATCCCGGTCACCCCGCGGACGGCCCCGCCCTGCTCGTGGAGATCTCCGATCCGCTTCCGGATCCGCCCCGTGAGCGGGTCGCGCACCCCGACGACGAGGGGGGCCGCGGACTGCACCTGGTGGCCGCGTCCTCGCAGCGTTGGGGAACACGCCACGGGAAAACAGGGAAGACTGTGTGGTTCGAGTTGGCTCTTCCTGGTGAGTAACAAGAAGAGCGGTGGCGCGGGAACCCCCGCGGGCGCCTCCCGGCCGCGGCCGGGAAGGGGGTCCGGGGCGATCGCGTGACATGGCTCGAAATCATCGAGACCGTGCTGTGATCGGGAACGCCGTGCCGTCCGGGGTCGTGGTGCTGAATACTGCCGTCATGGCCGGTCCGGTTGCGGTGAGCTGGAGGGGACGGTCGCGTGAGCGAAATACCTGCGCAGGCACATCAGGCCAATGTGCCTCGGGAGTCATGGCACGACGCCCTGTGGCACAGCAGTCCGCCTGGCTCGATATATGACTACATAAAGGTCGCGTCCTTCTCGATCGGCCCCGACGGGTACATCGATCAGTGGAGCCTGCGCGCCGAGGAACTGTTCGGCCTCACGGCCGCCCAGGCCGTCGGCCGGGACCCGGTCGACGCCTTCATGCCGCCCGAGTTGCGCGCCGACGCGCACCGCAAGGTCGCCGAGATCCTCGACGGCAAGGAGTGGACCGGCCTGATCCCCTTCCGGATCCCGGGCGGCAACGGCGCCCACGGCGTGGCCGAGATCTACGTGATGCCCACCCTGACCGAGACCTCGGAGCGGGCCGCGCTGTGCGTCGTCGTGGACGTACGCGCCCTGCGCCGCATCGAATCCGACCTCGCCGCCTCGCAAGCCATATTCGGCCAATCTCCTTTCGGATTCCTGCTCTTCGGCACCGACCTCACCGTGCAGCGCGCGAACCGCCGCTTCGCCACCGTCTTCGGCGGCCCCGCCGAGACCCACCGCGGCCGCACCGTCCACGACTACCTGCCGGCCCACGAGGCCGACCGGATGGCCGAGGCCCTGCGCCGCGTCCTGGACACCGGCGACTCCGTCACCGACCTGCGGATCACCGGGGCCACCCCGCGCAGCCGCGAGAACCGCCACTGGTCCATCAACCTCTACCGCGTCCACGGCGGCAGCGGACGCCCCATCGGCGTCGCCGGCATCGGCACCGACGTCACCCGCCGCCACCTCGCCGCCCGCGAGGCCGCCGGAGTACGGCGCAACCTCGCCCTCCTCAACGAGGCCGGGCACCGCATCGGCAACTCCCTCGACCTGGAGACCACCGCACGCGAACTCCTCGACGTCACCGTCCCGGGCTTCTGCGACCTGGCCGCCGTCGACCTCTACCAGGGACTGCTCCTCGGCGACGACGACAGCCCCGCCCGCCCGCAGGGCCCCGGCGTCCCCAGCCTGCCCGGCCAGGGACCCGCCCGGACCCCGTCCGCCGCACTGCGCCGCGTCGCCTTCGCGTCCGCCGTCTCCGACGCCCCGCTGTCCGGCCCCGGCGCCCTGGTCGCCGTCGGCGACATCCACCGCTACCCGGCGGCCTCCCCGGGCGCCCTCGCCCTGCGCACCGCACGGCCCCGGCTGATCGAGGGCGACAGCCCCGAGGACCTCGTACAGTCCACCCTGCTGGTGCCGATGGTCGCGCACGACACCGTCGTCGGCCTCGCCCAGTTCTCCCGCACGAAGGGCAGCGAACCCTTCGGCGAACGCGACCGGGCCGTGGCCGTCGAACTCGCCGCCCGCGCCGCCGTCTGCATCGACAACGCCCGCCTCTACCGGCGCGAGCACGAGCGCGCGCTGATCCTCCAGCGCAGCCTGCTGCCCCCCGGGGACCCGGAGGCGGCCGGCCTGGACATCGCCTGCCGCTACCTCCCGGGCAACGCGGCCACCGAGGTCGGCGGGGACTGGTTCGACGTGATCGAACTGCCCGGCCACCGCACCGCCCTGGTCGTCGGCGACGTCATGGGCCGCGGCCTGCGGGCCGCCGTCGCCATGGGCGAACTGCGCACCGCCGTACGCACCCTGGCCCTGCTCGACCTCGAACCGGCGGAGGTGCTCACCGCGCTCGACGAGATCGCGCGCGGCCTCGGCGCCCCCGGCGGCGCCCAGCAGGCCTCCCGGGCCGCCCTGCACTCCCGCGACTCCGACCGCTCGGAGGTCTACCTCGCCACCTGCGTGTACGCCGTCTACGACCCGGTGACCCGCCGCTGCACCATCGCCAACGCCGGCCACATGCCCCCGGTGCTGGTCTCGCCGACCCCCGACGACGGCTCCGGCGAGGACCGCGACCCCATGCCCGCCCTGCTGCTGGAGGTGCCGCCCGGCCTGCCGCTCGGGGTCGGCGGCGAACCCTTCGAGGAGGTCGAGGTCGAACTCCCCGAAGGCGCCCTGCTCGCCCTCTACACCGACGGGCTCGTGGAATCCCGCGACCACCCGCTGGAAGAGGGGCTGCGCGGCCTGCGCGCGGCCCTCGCCGACCCGGTCCGCCCCCTGGAGGACGTCTGCGACCACGTCCTCAACACCCTGGACACCCGGCACGGCGAGGACGACATCGCCCTGCTGATGGCACGGGTCCAGGGCCTGCCCGTCGACGCCGTCGGCGACTGGCAACTGCCCCGCGAAGCCCGGTCCGTGGGCCGCGCCCGCGAACTGGCCCGCGCCAAACTCCCCGCATGGGGCCTGGAAGGACTGCTGGACACCACGGAGCTGCTGGTCAGCGAGCTCGTCACCAACGCCCTGCGCTACGGGGAGGGCGAGATCCGGCTGCGGCTGCTGCTGGACCGGACCCTGGTGTGCGAGGTGTGGGACGCCAACCTGGTCCAGCCGCGCCGCCGCCGCGCCCGGGACACCGACGAGGGCGGCCGCGGCCTGCAGCTGGTGGGACTGCTCTCGGCGGGCTGGGGCACGCGCCGCACCCACCGCGGCAAGACCGTCTGGTTCGAGCTCCCGCTCCCCGGCGCGGCGCAGGACGCCGTCGTCGAACTCTCCGCGGAGCAGCTGCTCAACATGTACGGCTGACCGCCCACCCGCCCCCGGCCTGCCGGTCGGGGGCGGGGCGAGGCGGGTGGGTGCGCTAGGCGGCCTTCCCGGACTTGAGGGCGGCGAGGCGCGACTCGATCTCCGCGGTCTTCCCGAGGTCCTCCAGGGACTCGAACTGGGCGTCCAGCGAGGAGGCCGCGAGCTCCTGCTTGCCCAGCGCCATCGCCTCCTCCCGGCGCACCTTCTCCTCGAAGCGGCCGAGGTCGCTCGTCGGGTCCATGACGTCGATGTTCTTCACCGCGTCCAGCATCGTGTTCTGCGCCTCGGCGGTCCGGGACCGCGCCACCAGCTCGTCCCGCTTGGCCTGGAGCTCGGTCAGCTTGTTCCGCATCGAGTCCAGCCCCGACTTCAGCTTGTCGACCACCTCCGTCTGCGCCGCGATCGTCGGCTCGGCCGTCTTCGCCTCCTTCTCCGACTGCAGCTGCCGGCCCAGCGCCACCTTCGCCAGGTTGTCGAAGCGGTCGGCCTCCGTCGCCGACCCCGACTCCCGCAGCCCGTCCGCCCGCCGGCTTGCCGCCAGGGCCTTGGCGCCCCACTCGGCGGCCGCGTCCACGTCCTCCTTGTGGTCCGCCTCCAGCATCCGCAGGTTCCCGATCGTGGTCGCGACCGCCTGCTCCGCCTCCGAGATGTTGTTGGTGTAGTCCCGGATCAGCTGGTCCAGCATCTTCTGCGGGTCCTCCGCCTGGTCCAGCAGCGCGTTGATGTTGGCCTTGGCCAGCTGGGTGACCCGCCCGAGGATGGTCTGCTTGCTCATGATCGGTCTCTCCAGGTGAGGGATGGTGGTGGTCCGTGCCCGCGCGACCGCGGCACCGTTCAGAAGCGGCCGCCCCCGCCCATCCGGCCGCGGGTCCCGCCGCCGCCGAAGGACCCCGGACCGCTGCCCCCGCCGCCTCCGAAACCTCCCCCGAAGCCCCCGCCTCCCCTGCCGCCCCCGCCTCCGAAGCCGCCCCGCAGGATCTCGCCGAGGATGATTCCGCCCAGCACGGCCCCGCCCTGACCGCCGCCGCGCCGGCCCGCGTACGGGTCCTGGTACCCCCGTACGTCCTGCTCCGCCAGCTGCTGGGCCTGCCGGGCCAGCGCGTCCGCCTGCTGCGCCTCCGCCAGCGCCCCCGCCGGGTCCGAGGCCGCCAGGGCCCCCGCCCGCTCCAGGTGCCGGCCCGCCTCCGCGAGCCGGGTGCGGGCCTGGCTGCCCACCGCGCCCCTGCTCGTCGTGACGTAGTCCGTCGCCGCGTCGATCGCACTGCGTGCCGACAGCACGGCCTGGTCGAGCAGGGCCGCCGCCCGCTGCCGCCCCGACTCCCGCTCCCGCGCCCCGGCCAGCGCCTCGTCCAGCGCCGCGTCGGCCTCCTCCACCCGGCGCAGCGCGCCCAGCGGGTCGTACCGGCCGGCCGCCACCTCCCGCCGTACGTCCGCCACCACGGACTCCGCCCGGCCGATGCGCCCGCGCAGGTCCGCCGTCGAGGTGCCTTCCGGGGTGCCCGACAGCAGGCCGCGGGCGTCCGCCAGGTCGGTCTCCGTCTCGGTCAGCGACCCCGGCAGCTTCCCGGCCGCCTCCGCCAGCTCCTGCGCCCGCCGCTCGATCGCGTCCATCAGGGTCGCCGCCTGGTCCACCGCACCCTCCGCGGCCCGCACGTGCACGGCCGTCGTACCGTTCTCGCCCGCGTCCAGGGCCGCATGGGCCTGCCCCAGACGGGTCGCCGTGAACAGCAGCCGGTCCTCGGCCTGTTCGGCGTTGGAGGCCACGGGCGCGGAAGCGGCGTCCGCGTACCGCCCGGCCAGCGCCGTCAGCGTCGCCCGCGCCGTGGTGGTGCGCCCGGTCAGCTCCAGATAGCGCGCCTCCACGACCGCCAGCGCCTGCGCGGCGTTCTTCTCCAGGTCCCGCAGCCGGTCGAAGGCCGCCGCCTCCGCGTCCAGGCGCCGGTTGGCCTCCGTGCAGCGGGCGACGATCTCGTCCAGCATCCGCCGCCGCGTCGCGTCGTCCTCCGGGTAGGCGTCGTCGAGCTGCTGGCGCAGCCGGAAGGCGTGCGTCAGCTCGTCCTTGGCATGGGCCACGGCCTGCGTGAACGGCTCCGCCGCCTCCTCGCCGAACTGCGCCGACGCGAAGCCGAGTTCCTCCGTGCTGGTGCGCACCGCGTCGTCCGTCTCCACCAGCAGCGCCTTCGCCCTGCCGTCCAGCTCCGCCAGCGGGAGCCGGTCCGGAGCCCCCTCGGGCCAGCCCGGTCCGGTCGTCGTACCGCGGCCGCCGCCCGCGGCGTCCTTGCGCCTGCGGCGGCTGTACGCGTACACCCCGAGCGCCCCCGCCGCACCGACCGCGATCACCGGCAGGACGAAGTCCCCGGCCCCGCTCTCACCGCTCCCGCCGCCGGGGTCGGCCGGGCCGGGCGTGATGGTCGGGGCGGGCACCGGCTCGCCGCCGAGGACGGCGTCGTACCCGTTCGCGGCGCCGATCGCCGCGCCCGCCCAGTCGTTCTGCCGGAGGGCCGGCTCGATGGCGGTCCGCGCCACCTCGGCCAGCTGCCGCTCGGTGAACCCGGAGTCCACGTCGGCCGAATAGGCGTACTGGCGTTCGCCGGTCGCCACGGCCAGCAGCACGTCGTCCTGCCCGAGGCCGTTGCGCTGGGCGGTGGCGTCGGCCCAGCCCTGCGGGGAGCGCCCCGAGAAGTCCCGGACGTACGCCACGAAGAGCTGGATCCGCCGGTCGGCGTACAGCTTGTCCAGGGCGGCCGTGACCGACGGCCTGCGGTCGCCGAGCGCCCCGACCAGGTCGGTGATCTGCCCCTGCTCCGACAGGGCCACGGGATCCTCGGCCCGTGCGGCCGGAGCCCCGGCCACCAGGGGAGCGCCGACGGCCAGCAGCGCCGCGGCGAGCGCGAGCGCGGCCCGTACGGACCTCACGGCGACGGTGCGCCCCTGCGTCCTGCTCCTCGGCGGCATCACATTTGGGAGGGTATGGGTGGCTCTTGGCTCCCGCATCCGGAGTCACCGGAGGTGGCCGCCCCCGCTCCGGCCGCCCGGCCCCTCCGGCCGGTGCCGCCCGGCCCCGTGCGGCGCGGACGTCGCGCACGGGGCCGGCCGGGCACCGGGTCAGCGGCCGTCGGAGCGCCGCCGGATCCGGCTGCCCAGCCACACCAGCGGGTCGTACTTGCGGTCCACCGCCCGCTCCTTCAGCGGGATCAGGGCGTTGTCGGTGATCGCGATGCCCTCGGGGCAGACCTCCGTGCAGCACTTGGTGATGTTGCAGTAGCCCAGCCCGTGCTCCTCCTGCGCCGCCCGCCCGCGGTCCAGGCCCGCCTCGCGCGCCGCGTCCAGCGGGTGCATGTCCAGCTCCGCCACCCGCATCAGGAAACGCGGACCGGCGAAGGCGCCCTTGTTCTCCTCGTGGTCACGCACCACGTGGCAGGTGTCCTGGCACAGGAAGCACTCGATGCACTTGCGGAACTCCTGCGAGCGCTCCACGTCCACCTGCTGCATCCGGTACGCACCCGGGGCGACCCCCTCCGGCGGCACGAACGCCGGCACCTCCCGCGCCTTCGCGTAGTTGAAGGACACGTCCGTGACCAGGTCGCGGACGACCGGGAACGCACGCAGCGGGGTGATCGTGACCGTCTCGGACCGCTCGAAGGTCGACATCCGCGTCATGCACATCAGCCGCGGCCTGCCGTTGACCTCCGCACTGCACGAGCCGCACTTGCCCGCCTTGCAGTTCCAGCGCACCGCCAGGTCCGGGGCCTGGGTGGCCTGGAGCCGGTGCACGATGTCGAGGACCACCTCGCCCTCGTGCACCTCGACGGTGAAGTCCCGCAGCCCGCCGCCCTCGGCGTCGCCCCGCCAGATCCGGAAGCCCGCCTCGTACGCACTCATCAGTGGAGCTCCTCTTCGGCGAGGTACTTGACCAGCTCTTCCTTCTCGAACAGCGCGAGCAGGTCCGGGCGGATGGGTTCGGTACGGGTCCGGACGAGCGTGATCCGGTCGGCCGCCGGGTCCGCCGGGACCGGGTCCACCGGCCGGCACAGCAGGTTCACCGGGCGCCAGTCGCGCTCCATCGCCGGGCAGTCCTCCCGGGTGTGGCCGCCCCGGCTCTCGGTGCGCTCCAGCGCCGCGCGGGCCACGCACTCGCTGACGAGGAGCATGTTGCGCAGGTCCAGGGCGAGGTGCCAGCCCGGGTTGAACTGCCGGTGCCCCTCGACCCCCGCGCGCGACGCCCGTACCCGCAGAGCCGCCAGCCGCTCCAGTGCCTCGGCCATCTCCCCCTCCCGGCGGATGATCCCGACCAGGTCGTTCATGGTCGTCTGGAGCTCCTGGTGCAGGGTGTACGGGTTCTCCGCGCCCTCGGCCGCGTGGAACGGCGCCAGCGCCTCCGCGGCCGCCGCGTCGATCTCCGCCTGGGAGACCACCGGGGGCCGGTCGCGCAGGCCCGCCGCGTGGCCGGCCGCGTGCAGCCCGGCCCGCCGCCCGAAGACCAGCAGGTCGGACAGGGAATTGCCGCCCAGCCGGTTGGAGCCGTGCATGCCGCCCGCCACCTCGCCCGCCGCGAACAGGCCGGGCACCCCGACCGTGGCCGCGGTCTCGGAGTCGACGGCGATCCCGCCCATCACGTAGTGGCAGGTCGGGCCGACCTCCATCGCCTCCGCCGTGATGTCCACGTCCGCCAGCTCCTTGAACTGGTGGTACATCGACGGCAGCCGCCGCCTGATCCGCTCGGCCGGCATCCGGGTGGACACGTCGAGGTAGACCCCGCCGTGCGGGGAGCCGCGCCCCGCCTTCACCTCGGAGTTGATAGCGCGCGCCACCTCGTCGCGGGGCAGCAGCTCGGGCGGGCGCCGGTTGTGGTCCGGGTCCTCGTACCAGCGGTCGCCCTCCTCCTCCGTCTCCGCGTACTTCTCCTTGAAGACGTCGGGGACGTAGTCGAACATGAACCGCCTGCCCTCGGAGTTGCGCAGCACCCCGCCGTCGCCGCGCACGGACTCCGTGACCAGGATCCCCTTCACCGACGGCGGCCAGACCATGCCCGTCGGGTGGAACTGCACGAACTCCATGTTCAGCAGGGGCGCCCCGGCGAGCAGGGCCAGCGCGTGGCCGTCGCCGGTGTACTCCCAGGAGTTCGAGGTGGTCTTGAAGGACTTGCCGATCCCGCCGGTGGCCAGCACGACCGCGGGGGCCTCCAGGACGAAGAAGCGGCCGGACTCGCGCTCGTAGCAGAAGGTGCCCGAGACCCTCGGCCCGTCCTTCGGGCCGTGGTCCTTCAGAACCCTGGTGACCGTGCACTCCTGGAAGACCTTGAGCCGGGCCTCGTGGTCCCCGTGCTCCCTGAAGTCCTCCTGCTGGAGGGCGACGATCTTCTGCTGGAGGGTGCGGATCAGCTCCAGGCCGGTGCGGTCGCCGACGTGCGCGAGCCGGGGGTACTCGTGCCCGCCGAAGTTGCGCTGCGAGATCCTGCCGTCGGGCGTGCGGTCGAAGAGCGCGCCCCAGGTCTCCAGCTCCCACACCCGGTCCGGGGCCTCCTTGGCGTGGAGCTCGGCCATCCGCCACTGGTTGAGGAACTTGCCCCCGCGCATGGTGTCGCGGAAGTGCACCTGCCAGTTGTCGCCCTCGTTGACGTTGCCCATGGAGGCCGCGATACCGCCCTCCGCCATCACGGTGTGGGCCTTGCCGAACAGGGACTTGCAGATCACCGCCGTACGGGCGCCCCGCTCGCGGGCCTCGATCGCGGCGCGCAGCCCCGCACCGCCCGCCCCGACCACGACGACGTCCCACTGCTGCCGTTCCACTTGGGTCATGTCAAAAGATCCTCGGGTCGGTGATGGCGCCGCTCGCGAGCAGGTAGACGTAGAAGTCGCAGAGGGCCACGCTGATCAGGGAGGCCCAGGCCAGCTGCATGTGGCGGGAGTTGAGCCGGCTGACCCAGCCCCAGAGGCGGTAGCGCACCGGGTGCCTGGAGAAGTGCTTCAGCCGGCCGCCCATGACGTGCCGACAGGAGTGGCAGGACAGCGTGTACGCCCAGATCAGCGCGATGTTGACGAGGAACAGCAGGGTGCCGAGGCCCATGTGGCCCCACGCGTAGTGCTCGTCGCGGAAGGTCAGCACCGTGTCGTAGGTGAGGATGCCGGCGACGGGCACGGCCGCGTAGAAGAAGTACCGGTGGGCGTTCTGGACGATCAGCGGGAAGCGGGTCTCGCCGGTGTACCTCGTGTGCGGTTCGGCGACGGCGCAGGCGGGCGGTGAGGCCCAGAAGCCCCGGTAGTAGGCCTTGCGGTAGTAGTAGCAGGTCAGCCGGAAGCCGAGCGGGAAGACGAGGATCAGCAGGGCGGGGGACAGGCCCCACCAGCTGCCGAAGAGGTCCCAGTTGGGGCCGCCGCGCATCTCCTGGCAGTTCTCCGCGAGGCACGGGGAGTAGAACGGGGAGACGTACGGGGCCGCGTAGTAGTCGGCGTTCGCGAAGGCCCGCCAGGTCGAGTACACGATGAAGGCGAGCAGCCCGGCCGCGGTGCCGGCGGGGGCGAGCCACCACCGGTCGGTCCGCAGGTGCCGGGCCGCGATCGCGGCCCGCGAGGCGTCGTGGACGCCGCCGGGCCGCTGCTGGGGTCGTTCCGTGCCTGTGGCCAAAGGGGACTCCGGGAGGAGTGGAGGAGGGGTGGCCCGGGAGGCCCGGCCGCGGGCGGCCGGGCCCGGTGGATGCGGGCGTGGACGGGCGGTGCGGAGGGTGCGCGGGGTGCGTGGGCGGGGCCGCCGGGCGTTGCCGACGGCCGCCGGGGGACGCCTGCGGTGCCCGACGGACGGTCGGAGGCCGCCGGGGCCGTCAGGGGGCGCGGCGGTCGCGGGCGCCCAGGCCCTCGTCGTCGGCGTCCGTCCACAGGGAGCTGTCGTACGGGGTGTCGGGGACGGTCACCATCCCCGACGGGTGCGGTGTCGGCGGCGCCGCGGCCTTGCTCCGGCCAGCGGCCTGCCGCTCCAGCCGTTCGACCTTGCGGGTCAGCTCGTCCAGGGTGCGCCGAACGGCAGTCAGATCGTCGTGCAGGGACATGATTTGCCCTCACTTCCGCCAGGGTGCGGTGGCAACGCTCATGTGCGCCTGAGAGTGTCGTGCCTCCTGTCCCCGGTTGTGAAGGGGCGTGCAGCGATTGCGGGCGCGCAGGCGTGATCCGTGCGCCCCTCCCGGGAGGCCGTTCCCGGGCTCCTCGCGGTGGGGCGGGTCCGGCCCCCGGACGGGGGATTGGTCCGCACGGGTGGGGTTCGCGGCGTGGCGAGAGTCGGCTGCGGAGGGTGCGGAGCGGCGTGGATTTCAGTGGGTTCCGGCAACCGGTGTGATCAGCTCCATATACCGCCGAACGTGATCACGCCTCCCCCAAGCCCCGCCCCGGAGGTACCACCCATGTCCCAGAGAAGGCGCAGGTCCTTGGCGCTCCTGACCTCGGGAGTCCTCGCACTGCCGCTGCTCGCGGGCTGCGGCGCGGGTGACGACGAGGGCGGCCCGGCCGCAGCAGGGCAGGACATCGCCACGACCGCCCGCGAGAAGGTCGCGGACGGGGGTGTGCTGCGCTGGGCGGTGGACGGCCTGCCGGACACCCTCAACGCCTTCCAGGCCGACGCCGGGACCACCACCAACAGGATCGCGGGGGCGGTCCTGCCCCACCTGTTCGTGCTGGACGCCAAGGGGCGGCCGGTGGCCAATCCCGACTACCTGGAGAAGGCCGAGGTCGTCGAGCGGGAGCCGAAGCAGGTCGTCCTGTACAAGCTGAACCAGCAGGCGGTGTGGAGCGACGGCCGCGAGATCGGAGCTCCCGACTTCGTGGCCCAGTGGCGGGCGCTGAACGGCAAGGACTCGGCGTACTGGACGGCGCGCAACGCCGGCTACGACCGCATCGAGAAGATCGAGCGGGGCAAGACCGACCTGGAGGTCAGGGTCACCTTCGCCAAGCCGTACGCGGACTGGCGCTCGCTGTTCTCGCCGCTCTACCCGAAGCAGGTCATGGGCACCCCCGACGCCTTCAACGAGGGCGCCCGCGGCGCGCTGAAGGTCACCGCGGGACCCTTCGCGCTCGGGGCGATCGACAAGAAGGCCGGCACCGCCGCCCTGACCCGCAATCCGCGTTGGTGGGGCCGGCCGGCGAAGCTGGACACCCTGCTGCTGACGGCGGTGGCACGGGCCGACCGCCCGGCGGCGCTCGCCTCCGGGAAGCTCGACATGGCGGAGATCGACCGGGCGGGCGCCGAGCGGATCGCGCTGGCCCGCAGGGACGCCGCGGGCAAGAGCGGGCCGGGGGCGGGCGGGGCCCCGGCGCACGGTCCGGGCGCGGCGCTGACCCCGGCGCAGGCGACGCTGTCGTGGGCGATCGCGTTCGGCGCGGACGAGGACAAGGCCGCGGCGGAGCAGGAGACCCGCACCAAGCACGTCGAGTCCGTGAAGCGGTACGCCGACGAGCAGACGGCCCTGCGGCGCTTCTCGGTCCGCAAGTCCCTGGAGCCCGCCTACACCCAGCTGGCGATGAACGGCTCCTCCGGCCCACTGGCGGACGAGCGGGTGCGCCGGGCGGTGGCCCGGGCCCTGGACCGCCAGGCGCTGGCCGAGCTGGTGCTCAAGCCGCTCGGCCTGCCGGCGAAGCCGGTCGGCAGCCACCTGGCCCTGGCCGGCCAGCAGGCGTACGCGGACAACAGCGGGGCCCTCGGCGGCCAGGACACGAACGCGGCGCAGGCCCTGCTGACGGACGCGGGCTGGCGCCGGGGCGGCAAGATCACCGAGCCGGTGGGCGCCAAGGCCGGCCCGGAGAGCGCGCCCGAGGACGACGGGAAGACCCCGTCCGGCCCGGGGACGGGCAACGACGGCCTGTACATCGTGGGCCAGGACGACGGGGCAAACGGCGAGCAGGAGGCCGCGCCGGCCGTCGGCGCCGCCGGGAGCGGGGACGCGGACGCGGCGGAGCGGACCTCCCCGGTGCTCGCCCCGGCACCCTTCGCCGCGGGGCAGTCGGCCTCGCTGCTGGCCCAGGCGGCCGCGGTCGGGACCGCCGACGGCGCCGCGGACGACGACGGCAAGAGCACGGCGCGCGAGCGCGACGGGGCCGACCCGGCGAAGGCCTCGCAGCCCCCGGCCGAGCAGGCCACCCGTACCTCGGGGGCGATGCTCGCCAAGGACGGCAAGCCGCTCACCCTGCGCTTCGTCGTCCCGGCCGGACCCGGCTCGGAGTCGCTGCGCACGGTCGGCGAGCGGATCGCGCAGATGCTGAAGAAGCTCGGGGTGGCCACGGAGACGACCAAGGTGGCCGACGACAGCTTCTTCAAGGACCACGTGGCCTCCGGCCAGTACGACCTGGCGCTGTACTCCTGGCCGACGACGGCGTTCCCCGCCACCGACGCCCGGCCGATCTTCGCCAAGCCGGAGCCGGCCGCGGACGGCTCGCTGCTCGTCGAGCAGAACTACACCCGGGTCGGGACCGACCACATCGACCAGCTGTTCGACCAGGCGCTCGGCGAGCTGGACGAGCAGCAGGCCCGCGAGCTGATGCGCAAGGCGGACGCCCGGATCTGGGCCGCGGCGGGCTCCATCCCGCTCTACCAGCGCCCCGAGCTGGTGGCCGTCAAGCCGGGCGTGGTGAACGCGGGCGCCTTCGGTCTCGGTGCTCCGCGCTACCAGGACATCGGCTGGAAGAAGGCCGCGTCCGCCAAGGACAAGGCGAAGAAGTAGCCGCGGGGAGCGGCAGGAGAAGATGTGGTGACAAAGCGGTGCCTGTCAGGTTGACCCGCCGGTCACAAGCTCAGATGTGACTCAAGTCCCTTGCCCGCCGGATCTCCGGCGGGCAAGGTCGTGTACACCCGTTGACCCGCAGGTTTTCCGGCCGGCGCAGCGGTCCGAGCCCCCCACCTCCTGCTCGGCCGCGCTCATTCGTCCGGCCCCTTGACAGACCCCCCGGCAGGCAGTTCCCGTCATTCGACGTACCATGGGGTAAGGCCGTGGCAGGTTTTCCGCCCGGCAGAGGCTCGCGTGCCAGGCCGTACGCGACGCCATCCACGATCCCGGGAGAAGCGCCGAAGTGCCCACGCGCCACGACATCCGTAACGTCGCCATCGTCGCCCACGTCGACCATGGCAAGACGACCATCGTCGATGCCATGCTCAAGCAGGCCGGTGCCTTCGCCGCCCACCAGCAGCTCGACGACCGCATGATGGACTCGAACGACCTGGAGCGTGAGAAGGGCATCACGATCCTCGCCAAGAACACGGCGGTGAAGTATCACCCCAAGGACGGCGGGGCCCCGATCACGATCAACATCATCGACACCCCCGGCCACGCCGACTTCGGTGGCGAGGTCGAGCGCGGTCTGTCGATGGTCGACGCCGTCGTCCTGCTGGTGGACGCCTCCGAGGGTCCGCTGCCGCAGACCCGCTTCGTGCTCCGCAAGGCGCTCCAGCAGCGCAAGCCGGTCATCCTCTGCATCAACAAGACGGACCGCCCGGACTCCCGGATCGACGAGGTCGTCAACGAGACCTACGACCTGTTCCTGGACCTGGACGCCGACGAGGACCAGATCGAGTTCCCGATCGTCTACGCCTGCGGCCGTGACGGCATCGCCTCGCTGACCAAGCCGGAGGACGGCACCGTCCCCGCCGACAGCGAGAACCTGGAGCCGTTCTTCTCCACCATCCTGGAGCACGTCCCGGCCCCGGTGTACGACGAGGAGGCCCCCCTCCAGGCCCACGTCACCAACCTGGACGCCGACAACTTCCTCGGCCGCATCGCGCTGCTCCGCGTCGAGCAGGGCGAGCTGCGCAAGGGCCAGACCGTGGCCTGGATCAAGCGCGACGGCTCGATCTCCAACGTCCGCATCACCGAGCTGATGATGACCGAGGCGCTCACCCGCAAGCCGGCCGAGGTCGCCGGCCCCGGTGACATCTGCGCCGTCGCCGGTATCCCCGAGATCATGATCGGCGAGACCCTGGCCGACCCGGAGAACCCGATCGCCCTGCCGCTGATCACGGTGGACGAGCCGGCCATCTCCATGGTCATCGGCACCAACACCTCCCCGATGGTCGGCCGCGGCGGCTCCGGCAAGGGCGCGGACGCCAAGGCCGCGGTCAAGGACCGCAAGGTCACCGCCCGCCAGGTCAAGGACCGCCTGGACCGCGAGCTCATCGGCAACGTCTCGCTCCGCGTCCTCGACACCGAGCGCCCGGACGCCTGGGAGGTCCAGGGCCGCGGTGAGCTCGCGCTGGCGATCCTCGTCGAGCAGATGCGCCGCGAGGGCTTCGAGCTGACCATCGGCAAGCCGCAGGTCGTCACGCGCGAGATCGACGGCAAGGTGCACGAGCCGGTCGAGCGCATGACGATCGACGTGCCCGAGGAGCACATGGGCGCCGTCACGCAGCTCATGGGCGTCCGCAAGGGCCGCATGGACAACATGTCGAACCACGGCTCCGGCTGGGTCCGTATGGAGTTCGTCGTCCCGTCCCGCGGCCTCATCGGCTTCCGTACGGAGTTCCTGACGCAGACCCGCGGCACCGGCATCGGCCACTCGATCCACGAGGGCCACGAGCCGTGGTTCGGCCAGCTGGTCACCCGTAACAACGGCTCCCTGGTCGCCGACCGCGCCGGTGCGGTCACCGCGTTCGCGATGACCAACCTCCAGGAGCGCGGGGTGCTGTTCACCGACCCCGGCACCGAGGTGTACGAGGGCATGATCGTCGGCGAGAACTCCCGCGCCGACGACATGGACGTGAACATCACCAAGGAGAAGAAGCTCACCAACATGCGCTCCTCCTCCGCCGACAGCTTCGAGGCGATCGTCCCGCCGCGGAAGCTGTCCCTGGAGCAGTCCCTGGAGTTCTGCCGCGACGACGAGTGCGTCGAGGTGACCCCCGAGGCCGTCCGCATCCGCAAGGTCGTCCTGGACCAGAAGGAGCGCTCGCGCACCGCGTCGCGCGCCAAGTCCGCCAAGTAGTACGCGAGTTCGGTCCGCCGTTCCCGGGTTTGCCCGGGCATCGGCCGCGGTAGCCATAGTGGGCCGCAGGACCCGTGGGAACACAGCAGCCCCTTCCGTCATGGAGTCCGTGACGGGAGGGGCTGTTCGCTTCTGTCAAGCGGATTTTTGCGTTCAGGTGTCCGCATACCGACCGTGACACTCCGGAAGATGAGCTAACCGTCCGTTTCGCACGTGTCTGTCTCCTATCCCTTTGTCCGGATTTCGGGTTTCTGCCGCGGATCGATGTTGTGAAAACGAGACCACTTAAGTGTGGTTTACGGCCTGGCGGTACTTGAGGATGGCTCCATTGAGCTCGGGTCAATGGGTCACGCGATGTGGGGATCGCGCCGACTCACGAGCACACTATGGGCAGGAACTCACTCGCCGTCAGGGGTGTCGGCGAGGTTTTCGTGCCCCTCAAGTCGATCAGTGGACTCATGAGGAGGAAACCCATGCGCGGTGCCAAGAGCGCCAAGTGGGTCGTGGGCGCGGTTGTCGTCGCCCTGGCCGCGACCGCCTGTGGCGGCGGTAGCGGTGACAGCAAGGACAAGGGCAACGCTGCCGGCGGCGGCACGTTCCGCCTGGGCAGCACCGAGCCGGACACCATCGACCCGGGGCGTGCCCACGAGTCCACGGGCGTGCTGCTCGCCAACGCCCTGTTCACCGGCCTGTACGGCAACACGCCGGACGGCCTGGCCGAGCCGATGCTCGCCGAGTCGGCGACGTCCGACGAGGGTTGCACCTCCTGGACCTTCAAGATCAAGCCCGACACCAAGTTCTCCAACGGCGAGGTCGTCGACGCCGAGGCGTTCGCCCGTGGTTGGGCCCGTGCCGCGCACAAGGCGGCCGCGTCCGACGTCGCGTACCACTTCGCCGGCATCAAGGGCTACGCCGAGCTGCAGGACGGCTCCGCCAAGACCTTCTCCGGTGTCACCACCCCGGACCCGCACACCATCAAGGTGGACCTGTCCAAGGCGGACTGCGAGTTCGTCCTGAAGACGGCGCACAACGCCTACAGCCCGGTCCCGAAGGTCGCCAAGGTCGGCGAAGAGGACAAGGCGTTCGGCGAGGCCCCCATCGGTAACGGTCCGTTCAAGATGGACGGCGTCTGGGAGCACAACAAGGCGATCAACCTCGTCCGCAACGACGACTACTCGCTCGAGAAGGCGAAGCTGGACAAGGTCCAGGTCACCCTCCTCAACGACAAGACCGCGCAGCAGCTCGAGTACGACGGCTTCCAGGCCGGCACCTTCGACTACGCGCACATCCCGACGCCGATGCTGAAGACGGCCGAGGCGAAGTACAAGCCGCAGAACAAGTGGTTCGCCAAGGACACCAACGGCATGAACTTCGTTCTGCCGATCGGTGACAACGGTCCGACCAACAGCAAGGACGCCCGTCTGGCGATCTCCTACGCGATCGACCGTCAGGCCATCGCCAAGGGTGTCTTCCAGGGCTACCAGACCCCGTCGACGACCATCGTGCCGCCGGCGTTCCCGAAGGCGTACCAGAAGGACCTGTGCACCTCCTGCATCAAGCAGGACGTCGCCAAGGCCAAGGAGCACGCCGAGAAGGCGGGCCTGAAGCCGGGTACGGAGATCAAGTTCTCCTTCAACACCGGTGCGGGCCACGAAGAGTGGGTCCAGGCCATCGCCCGTCAGCTCGAGGACGTCCTCGGCCTGAAGGTCAAGCTGGACGGCAAGGACTTCCCGGGCATGCTCAAGGAGCAGCAGGGCTCCGGCGCCACCGGTGTCTACCGCTTCGCGTGGGGCGCGGACTACCCGACCCCGGAGAACTTCCTCTACCCGCTGCTGCACTCGACCTCGATGTCCAAGGACGCCGAGGGCAACGTGACCGGTGACAACCGTGCGCGTTACAACAACCCCGAGTTCGACAAGCTGATCGACACGGCCCGCGCCACCAAGGACGAGGCCGCGCGACTGGCGATGTACAAGCAGGCCGAGAAGATCGCCATGGACGACATGGCCCTCATCCCGACCTTCAACCGCTCCCAGTTCCGCCTGATGGCGACCGACAAGTTCAACGGTCTGGACGACATCAACTTCAACGAGGACCCGATCCTCGAGAAGATCTCGCTCAAGAAGTAATCGGTTCGGACGGTATATCCGTCAGGAGCGAACGTGCCGCGGCCCCCGGGTGACCGGTGGGCCGCGGCCCCGCTCGGCAGGCCGTTTTTACTTCGGCACCCCTCACATCCGCGGGCAATCCCCGCCGGCCGAGAGCCGGCCCCTTCGTCGGGCCGGAGGCCGCTGCTCCCAGAAGCGGCCAGGTAGAGAGGCACAAACATGGGAAGGTACGTCGCCCGTCGCCTCGGGCAGATGGTCATAGTCCTCATCGGCGCGACCATGGTTCTGTTCGCTTGTCTGTTCGTCCTCCCCGGTGACCCCGTGGGATCGATCGCAGGCAGCGACAAGGCTCGTGACCCCGCAGTGGTCGCGGAGCTCAAGGCGCGGTACGGGCTCGACAAGTCGCTGCCCGAGCAGTATGTGAACTACGTGTCGAAGGTCGCGACCGGAGACCTCGGCGAGGACTTCGTCCAGCGCCGCGAGGTGTCCGAGATCCTCGGCCCCAAGCTGGCGAACACCGCGAAGCTGGCCCTGCTGGCCATCGCTCTCGTGACGGTGTTCGGTATGGGCGTCGGCATCATCGCCGCCCTGTACAGATACAGCATCTTGGACATGGCCACGACATTCTTCACGACCATGATGGTCGGCTTCCCGACCTTCGTGATCGGCATGTTGCTCATGAAGTGGTTCGCGGTCGAACTCCAGTGGTTCCCGCAGCTCGGCGGAGACAAGCTCGAAGGCATGATCCTGCCCGCGGTCACCCTCGCCATCACCGACATCGCGTTCGTCGCCCGCCTCACCCGCGGCACGATGCTCGAGGTGCTGCGCGCGGACTACGTGAAGACCGCCGTGGCCAAGGGACTTCCGCGCCGTCGCGTGCTGTTCAAGCACGTGCTGCGCAACTCGTCCATCCCGGTCGTCACCTACCTGGGCATCTCGTTCGGCGCGCTTCTCGGTGGCGCGCTCATCACCGAGGCGATCTTCAACTGGGACGGTGTCGGTCTGGCACTGGTTCAGGCGATCCAGCAGCAGAACAACCCGATCGTGATCGGCGTGGTGACGTACAGCGTCGCCATCTTCGTCGTCCTCAGCCTCATCGTGGACCTGCTGTACGCGGCCCTCGACCCGCGTATCCGCCTCAGCTGACCGCCCCCAAGGAGGATTTCCTCATGTCTGAGCTCGTCAAGAGCCCGGCGATCGGGGACGAGAGCCCCGTGCCGGCCGCCCCGGCCGCCCCCGAAGCAACCCCCAAGCAGCTCACCCAGTGGGCCGAGATCCGCCACCGCTTCGTCCAGAACAAGCTGGCCGTCGTCGGTCTCGTGATCATCTCCCTGCTGTTCATCACCGCGATCTTCGGCAACATGTTCACGCCGTTCGACCCCGGTGCGCAGGACCTCGAGAACACCCTCGCGTCGCCCAACGGCACGCACTGGATGGGCACCGACGCCCTGGGCCGCGACATGTTCTCGCGCCTCATAGCCGGTACCCGCGTGGCCATGTTCGTCGGCCTCGCCTCGATCTTCTTCGCCGTGCTGATCGGTGTCGCCCTCGGCGCCATCGCCGGTTACTTCGCCGGCTTCGCCGACACCCTCGTCATGCGCATCGCGGACGTCTTCCTCGCGTTCCCGCTGATGATCGGTGCCGTCGTCATCATCCTGGTCACCGGCCGCGGCATCACCCCGGTGATCATCTCGCTCGCGGTGTTCTCGTGGGCGACCGTCTCCCGACTGCTGCGCAGCTCGATCCTGTCGGTGCGCGAGATGGACTACGTCCACGCGGCCAAGGCGCTCGGCGCCAGCGGCGGCCGGATCGTCCGCACGCACATCCTGCCCAACTCGCTGACCCCCGTCCTGGTCTACGCGACGTTCAACGTCGGCACCACGATCATCGGCGTCGCGGCCCTCTCCTTCCTCGGCGCCGGTGTCCCGGTCGACGTCCCGGAGTGGGGCAACATGCTGGCGGCCGGTCAGGCCTTCATCGGCGTCCACGACTACCTGTGGCTGTACCCCAGCCTCTTCGTCGTCGTCACCGTGCTCGGCTTCGCCTTCGTCGGCGACGGCCTGCGTGACGCGCTCGACCCGAAGCTGCGGTAGGGCCGCCCGATGCTCCGAGACAACATCAGCAAGCAGGACGAAGGTGGCGGCGTGACGACGTCGGAGATTCTCAGCGTTGCGGAGACGCGCGGCGGGTCCGCCGTGCCGCTGCTGGAGGTGGACAACCTCCAGGTCGAGTTCAAGACCCGTGACGGGGTCGCCAAGGCCGTCAACGGCGTGAGCTACAGCGTCAGCGCCGGCGAGACCCTCGCCGTGCTCGGCGAGTCCGGCTCCGGCAAGTCCGTCACCGCGCAGGCGATCATGGGCATCCTCGACAGCCCGCCCGGACGGGTCGCCGGCGGCGAGGTGCGCTTCCACGGCAAGGACATCCTCAAGATGTCCGACGAGGAGCGGCGCAAGCTCCGCGGCGACAAGATGGCGATGATCTTCCAGGACGCGCTGTCCTCGCTGAACCCGGTCTACTCGGTGGGCGACCAGCTCGGCGAGATGTTCCGGGTCCACCGCGGCATGTCCAAGAAGGACGCCAAGGCCAAGGCCATCGAGCTCATGGACCGCGTGAAGATCCCCGCCGCCAAGGCGCGCGTGGGGGACTACCCGCACCAGTTCTCCGGCGGTATGCGCCAGCGCATCATGATCGCCATGGCGCTGGCCCTGGAGCCGGACCTGATCATCGCCGACGAGCCCACCACGGCCCTCGACGTGACGGTCCAGGCCCAGGTCATGGACCTGCTCGCGGAGCTCCAGCGCGAGATGAACATGGGCCTGATCCTGATCACCCACGACCTCGGCGTCGTCGCCGACGTCGCGGACAAGATCGCGGTCATGTACGCGGGCCGGATCGTCGAGACCGCTCCGGTCCACGAGATCTACAAGCGCCCCTCGCACCCGTACACCCGGGGCCTGCTCGACTCGATCCCGCGCCTGGACCAGAAGGGCCAGGAGCTCTACGCGATCAAGGGCCTGCCGCCCAACCTGCTCCGCATCCCGACGGGCTGTGCCTTCAGCCCCCGGTGCCCCAAGGCGCAGGACATCTGCCGTACGGAGATCCCGGTCCTGCACCCGGTCACCGAGCTGGACGGCACCGAACTGCCCGGCCGCGGGAGCGCGTGCCACTTCTGGAAGGACCAGATCCATGGCTGAGCTCAGCAAGAACACCACCGAGCGCGAGCCGATCCTCCAGGTGCGCAACCTGGTCAAGCACTTTCCGCTGACCCAGGGCATCCTCTTCAAGAAGCAGGTCGGCGCGGTCAAGGCCGTCGACGGCGTGTCCTTCGACCTGTACCAGGGCGAGACCCTGGGCATCGTGGGCGAGTCCGGCTGTGGCAAGTCCACGGTCGCCAAGCTCCTGATGAACCTGGAGCGGGCCACCGCCGGTGAGGTCTTCTACAAGGGCCAGGACATCACCAAGCTGTCCGGGCGCGCGCTGAAGGCCGTCCGCCGCAACATCCAGATGGTGTTCCAGGACCCGTACACCTCGCTGAACCCGCGCATGACGGTCGGCGACATCATCGGGGAGACCTTCGAGATCCACCCCGAGGTGGCCCCGAAGGGCGACCGGCGCCGCAAGGTCCAGGAGCTCCTGGACGTCGTGGGTCTGAACCCGGAGTACATCAACCGCTACCCGCACCAGTTCTCCGGCGGTCAGCGCCAGCGCATCGGCATCGCCCGCGGCCTCGCGCTCAACCCGGAGATCATCATCTGCGACGAGCCGGTCTCCGCGCTCGACGTGTCGGTGCAGGCGCAGGTCATCAACCTGATGGAGAAGCTGCAGGACGAGTTCAACCTGTCCTACATCTTCATCGCGCACGACCTGTCGATCGTCCGGCACATCTCGGACCGCGTCGGCGTCATGTACCTCGGCAAGATGGCCGAGATCGGCACCGACGCGCAGATCTACGACCACCCGACGCACCCCTACACCCAGGCGCTGCTGTCGGCGGTCCCGGTCCCGGACCCCGAGGTCCGCGAGTCCCGCGAGCGCATCATCCTCACCGGTGACGTCCCGTCCCCGGCCAACCCGCCGTCGGGCTGCCGCTTCCGCACCCGCTGCTGGAAGGTCCAGGACAAGTGCTCCACCGAGGAGCCGCTGCTGGCGATCCCGGAGCGCTTCAAGGGGATCAACACCCCCGCGGCGCACGAGTCGGCGTGCCACTTCGCCGAGGAGAAGGCGATCCTGGCGGTCTGATCCGCGCCCGCTCCACGCACACGGCCGGTCCCCGGCGCCGCACGGCGCCGGGGACCGGCCGTTTCCGCGTCGCGGCGCCGGCGCCCCGCCGGGCGGGGTCGCCCCCGTCCCCGGAAACCGGTTGCGGCCCCGGGAGCGGGGACCGGAAGGTAGCGGGATGACCCTCACCGTACGGCCCGCCGGGCCCGGGGACGCGGCCGACGTCTGCGCCCTGCTCAACGCCGTCGACATGATCGAGATCGGCCGCCCGGACACCGACCTCGGCACCGTCGAGTCGGACCTGGGCGCCCCCGACATCGACCTCGCCACCGACTCCTGGCTCGCCTTCGAGGACGGCCGGCTCGTCGCGTACGCCCTCGTCTGGGCCGACTCCGGGCCGGGCCGCGTCGACGGGGACCACTACGTGCTCCCCGGCCACGACGAGGCCGCCACCCTGCTGCTGGAGCGGATGGAGACCCGGGCCCGGGAGATCACCGGAGGCAAGGGCACCCTCAAGCTGCAGCTCAACGTGGAACCCACCCTCGACCTGGCCCTCCTGGCCTGCCGCGGCTACCGCACCGTCCGCCGCTTCCAGGTCATGACCCGCACCCTGTCCGCGTCCGCCGACCGCCCGCCCGCCGCGCCGGCCGGACTGACCCTGCGCCACTGCGGCGACGACGAGGCCGACCGCCGCCGGGCCCACGCCCTGGTGGAGGAGACCTTCGCCGCGCACTTCGGCCATGTGTACCGCCCGTACGAGACCTGGCTGGACCACGTCGAGGGCCGCAGGCTCGACTGGTCCCTGGTGTGGATCGCGAGCCTCCCCGAGGAGGGCGACGTGGCCGTGCTGCTCACCCGCGACGACCGGACGAGCATGGCCTGGGTCAGCCACCTCGGCGTACGGGGGGACCTGCGCGGCCGGGGCATCGGCGGCTTCCTGCTGCGCCACGGCTTCGCCACCTACGCGGGCCGCGGCCGGGACACCCTCGGCCTGGGCGTGGACACCCTCAACGAGACCGGGGCGCTCGCCCTCTACGAGGCGCACGGCATGGTCCGTCACTACGGCGTCGACGCGTGGGAGCTGGCTTTGCACTCGCAGGAGTGACAGGGGCGTGACGCGCGGGTGCAATCGGTCCAACGAGGAGTGCGGGAACCCCCACGTGGGGTGACATTGGCCCCTAAGTGAATCTTGGGATCCATAGGAGGCACTCCATGCGCGGAGCCACCCACGCCAAGTGGGCCGCATGTGCGGTGGCCGTCGCCCTCGCGGCGACGGCCTGCGGCGGCGGGAGCGACAGCGGCGGCGGCGACGCGGGGATCGTGAGCTCGTCCTGGGGTGACCCGCAGAACCCGCTGGAGCCCGCGAACACCAACGAGGTGCAGGGCGGCAAGGTCCTCGACATGCTCTTCCGGGGCCTCAAGCGCTACGACCCCAAGACCGGCGAGGCGAAGAACATGCTCGCCGAGTCGATCCAGACCACCGACAGCCAGAACTTCACCGTCACCCTGAAGGACGGCTGGAAGTTCAGCAACGACGAGCCGGTCACCGCCCAGTCCTTCGTGGACGCCTGGAACTACGGCGCCGACGTGCGCAACAAGCAGAACAACTCGCCCTTCTTCTCCGACATCGTCGGCTACGACGACGTCCACCCGGCGTCCGGGGAACCCAAGGCGAAGACGATGTCCGGGCTGGTCGTCAAGGATCCCAAGACCTTCACCGTCGCCCTCAAGGACAAGTTCTCCACCTGGCCCGAGACCCTCGGCTACCAGGCCTTCTCCCCGCTGCCCCGGTCCTTCTTCACCGACCACGCCGGCTGGCTGGACAAGCCCGTCGGCAACGGCCCGTACCTGGTGGACTCCTACACCAAGGGCACCGGGATGAAGCTGCGCGCGTGGGACGCCTACCCGGGCACGGACAAGGCGCAGAACGGCGGCGTGGACCTGAAGGTCTACACCGACAACAACACCGCCTACACCGACCTGATCTCCGGCAACCTCGACCTCGTCGACGACGTCCCCGCGCAGCAGCTGAAGAACGTCAAGGACGACCTCGGCGACCGGTACATCAACCAGCCGGCCCTCATCATCCAGACCCTCACCTTCCCGCTGTACGACCCGCAGTGGAGCAAGCCCGGCATGGAGAAGGTCCGCCAGGGCATCTCCCGGGCCATCAACCGCGACGAGATCACCCAGCAGATCTTCCAGGAGACCCGGACCCCGGCGAAGGACTGGACCTCGCCCGCGCTCGGCGAGAAGGGCGGCTTCTCCTCGACGGCCTGCGGCGACGCCTGCGTCTACGACCCGGCCGAGGCCAAGAAGCTCATCCAGGAGGGCGGCGGCCTGCCCGGCGGCAAGGTCACGCTGACCTCCAACGTGGACACCGGATCGCACCGCGACTGGATGGACGCCGTCTGCAACAGCGTCAACAACGCGCTGGGCGAGGGACCGGTCTGCACCGTCAACCCGGTCGGGACCTTCGCCGACTTCCGCAACCAGCAGAGCAGCTACAAGCTGACCGGGCCCTTCCGCTCCGGCTGGCAGGCCGACTACCCGCTGATCCAGAACTTCCTCGAGCCGCTCTACTACACCGGCGCCTCCTCCAACTACGGCAAGTTCAGCAACAAGGAGTTCGACACCCTGGTCGACGAGGCGAACCGGGAGAGCGACGCGGCGAAGGCCACCGCCACCTTCCAGGAGTCGGAGAAGATCCTCGCCGAGCAGATGCCGGCCATCCCGCTCTGGTACCAGAACGGCAGCGCCGGCTACTCCGAGCGGCTCTCGGACGTGACCCTCAACCAGTTCAGCGTCCCCGTGTACGACCAGATCAAGGTCTCCTGACCCCTTCCGGATCCGGGCCCCCCGCCGTGCGGGGGGCCCGCCGCGCCCGCCAACAGCATGGAGCACTCCATGGGACGTTATGTGATCCGGCGGCTGCTCCAGATGATCCCGGTGTTCATCGGCAGCACGTTCCTGATCTTCTTCATGGTGTACGCGCTCGGTGACCCGGTCGCGGCCCTCTTCGGCGACAAGGCCCCCGATCCCGCCACCGCCGCCCGCATCCGCAAGGACCTCTACCTCGACCAGCCCCTGTGGAAGCAGTACCTCCACTACATGGGGCAGATCTTCCAGGGCGACTTCGGCACGGCCTTCAACGGACAGTCCGTCACCGAGCTGATGGCCAGCGCCTTCCCGGTCACCCTGCGGCTGACCCTGGTCGCGATCTTCTTCGAGGTGGTCATCGGCATCACCCTCGGCGTGCTCAGCGGCCTGCGCCGCGGCAAGACCGTCGACACCTCCGTGCTCGTGCTCACCCTGGTCGTCATCTCGGTGCCCACCTTCGTCACCGGCTACCTGCTGCAGTTCGTCTTCGGCGTCAAATGGGGCTGGGTACGGCCCACCGTCTCGCCGGACGCCCCCCTCAACGAGCTGATCCTGCCCGGCATCGTCCTCGCCCTGGTCTCCCTGGCGTACGTCACCCGCCTCTCGCGCACCTCCATCGCCGAGAACGTCAAGGCCGACTACGTCCGCACCGCCGTCGCCAAGGGCCTGCCCCGCCACCGGGTCGTCACCCGCCACCTGCTGCGCAACTCGCTGATCCCGGTGGTCACCTTCATCGGCACCGACATCGGCGCCCTGATGGGCGGCGCCATCGTCACCGAGCGGATCTTCAACATCCACGGCGTCGGCTACCAGCTCTACCAGGGCATCCTGCGCAACAACTCGCCCACGGTCGTCGGCTTCGTGACCATCCTCGTCATCGTCTTCCTGCTGGCGAACCTGCTCGTCGACCTGCTCTACGCGGTCCTGGACCCGAGGATCCGTTATGCCTGATCCCGAGCGCCCCGAGCCCGGAGGCTACGACCCCGTGGGACCCCGCCCGAAGGAAGCCGTGTCGCCCACCGGCCAAGGGGGGCCGATGGATCTCGCCCTGGACGAGGCCGAGAGCGTGGAAGGGATCGAGAAGACCACCGGACCCGTCGGGCCGGCCCCCGCCGAACGGGCCCGCTCCCTGTGGTCCGACGCCTGGCACCAGCTACGCCGCAACCCCGTCTTCGTCCTCTCCTCGCTGCTCATCCTCTTCCTCGTCGTCATCTCGATCTGGCCCCAGCTCATCGCCTCCGGCGACCCGCTCCAGTGCGACCTGTCCAAGTCCCAGGAGGGGGCGGAGCCGGGCCACCCCTTCGGCTTCGACCGGCAGGGCTGCGACGTCTACACCCGCACCGTCTACGGGGCCCGCGCCTCCATCACCGTCGGCGTCTGCGCCACCCTCGGCGCCGCCCTGCTCGGCTCCGCCCTCGGCGGGCTCGCCGGCTTCTTCGGCGGCTGGAGCGACTCGCTGCTCTCCCGCGTGGCCGACATCTTCTTCGGCATCCCGGTGGTCCTCGGCGGCCTGGTCTTCCTGTCCGTCGTCACCAGCACCACCGTCTGGCCGGTGGTCGGCTTCATCGTGCTCCTGGGCTGGCCGCAGATCGCCCGCATCGCCCGCGGTTCGGTGATCACCGCGAAACAGAACGACTACGTCCAGGCCGCCCGAGCCCTGGGCGCCGGCAACGGCAGGATGCTGCTGCGGCACGTGGCGCCCAACGCCGTCGCCCCGGTGATCGTCGTCGCCACCATCGCGCTCGGCACGTACATCGCCCTGGAGGCCACCCTGTCCTTCCTGGGCGTCGGCCTGCGCCCGCCCACCGTCTCCTGGGGCATCGACATCTCCAACGCGGCCCCGCAGATCCGCAACGCGCCGCACATGCTGCTGTGGCCGGCCGGAGCCCTGAGCCTGACCGTGCTCGCCTTCATCATGCTCGGCGACGCGGTGCGCGACGCCCTCGACCCCAAGCTGCGCTGAGGAGCCCCGTAGATGCTGCTCGAAGTCCGCGACCTGCACGTGGAATTCACGACGCGCGACGGCGTCGCGAAGGCGGTCAACGGGGTCGACTACTCGGTGGACGAGGGCCAGACACTCGCCGTGCTCGGCGAGTCCGGCTCCGGCAAGTCGGTGACGGCGCAGGCCGTGATGGGGATCCTGGACATGCCGCCGGGCCGGATCGCGGGCGGCGAGATCCTCTTCAAGGGCCGCGACCTGCTGAAGATGAAGGAGGAGGAGCGGCGCCGGATCCGCGGCGCCGAGATGGCGATGATCTTCCAGGACGCGCTGTCCTCCCTCAACCCCGTGCTCAGCGTGGGCAAGCAGCTCGGCGAGATGTACGAGGTCCACCGCGGGATGTCCCGCAAGGACTCCCGGGCCAAGGCCGTCGAGCTGATGGACCGGGTGAAGATCCCTGCGGCGAAGGCGCGGGTGGGGGACTACCCGCACCAGTTCTCCGGAGGCATGCGCCAGCGCATCATGATCGCCATGGCGCTGGCCCTGGAGCCCTCGCTGATCATCGCGGACGAGCCGACGACCGCCCTGGACGTCACCGTCCAGGCGCAGGTGATGGACCTGCTGGCCGAGCTCCGGCGGGAGCTCAACATGGGCCTCATCCTGATCACCCACGACCTCGGGGTGGTGGCCGACGTCGCCGACAAGATCGCGGTCATGTACGCCGGCCGGATCGTCGAGACGGCCCCCGTCCACGAGATCTACAAGGCCCCGGCCCACCCGTACACGCGCGGCTTGCTGGACTCCATCCCGCGCTTGGACCAGAAGGGCCAGGAGCTCTACGCGATCAAGGGCCTGCCGCCCAACCTGCTCCGCATCCCGCCCGGCTGCGCCTTCAACCCGCGCTGCCCGATGGCGCAGGAGGTCTGCCGCACCGACGTCCCGCCGCTGTACGAGGTGACGCAGTCGCCGGTGCCGCGGGCCAGCGCCTGCCACTTCTGGAAGGAGTGCCTCCGTGGCTGAGTCCCTTCTGGAGGTCAAGGACCTGGTCAAGCACTACCCGCTGACCCAGGGGGTGCTGTTCAGGAAGCAGGTCGGCGCGGTGAAGGCCGTCGACGGGGTCTCCTTCGGCCTGCGGGCGGGCGAGACCCTGGGCATCGTGGGCGAGTCCGGCTGCGGCAAGTCGACGGTCGCCAGGATGCTGGTCAACCTGGAGCGGCCGACGGCCGGCTCGATCCTCTACAAGGGCCAGGACATCAGCCGGCTGTCGGGGCGGGCGCTGAAGGCCGTGCGCCGCAACATCCAGATGGTGTTCCAGGACCCGTACACCTCCCTGAACCCGCGCATGACCGTCGGCGACATCATCGGCGAGCCGTACGAGATCCACCCGGAGGTGGCCCCGAAGGGCGACCGGCGGCGCAGGGTCCAGGAGCTGCTGGAGGTCGTCGGCCTCAATCCCGAGTACGTCAACCGCTACCCGCACCAGTTCTCCGGCGGCCAGCGCCAGCGCATCGGCATCGCCCGCGGCCTCGCCCTGCGCCCCGAGATCATCGTCGCCGACGAGCCCGTCTCCGCCCTGGACGTCTCCGTCCAGGCGCAGGTCGTCAACCTGCTGGAGAAACTCCAGAGCGAATTCGACCTGTCCTACGTCTTCATCGCCCACGACCTGTCGATCGTGCGGCACATCTCCGACCGCGTGGGCGTCATGTACCTCGGCCGGGTCGTCGAGATCGGCACCGACACCGAGATCTACGAGCACCCCACCCACCCGTACACCCAGGCACTGCTCTCGGCCGTCCCGGTCCCCGACCCGGAGGCGCGCGCCCACCGCGAACGGATCATCCTCTCCGGTGACGTCCCCTCCCCGGCGAACCCGCCGTCGGGGTGTCCCTTCCGCACCCGCTGCTGGAAGGCCGAGGACCGCTGTGCGGCGGAGGTCCCGCTGCTCGCGGTGCCGCAGGCCTTCGCCTCGGGGCCCGCGGCGCACCCGTCGGCGTGTCACTTCGCCGCCGAGAAACAGGTGGTTCCGCCCGCGCCGCCGCCGGAGCCGGGAGCGGCCCCCGCGTGAGGGAAGGGGTCCCGTGGACCGATGATTTCCGGCCACCCGCGGGGTCCCACATGGCGAGACGGTCGGGAGGGCCCAACTCGGTTTACCTGCGGGCAACTTGACCGTTTCTGCCCCGAGATCTGGGGCGTGCAGCCTGGACGCCGTGCGGCCGTGCGGGTGCCGACAGCCGGCCGGGGGGCGCAATCACCCCCCGGCCGGCCTCTGTGTGACCCCGGCCGTGCGCGCCATGCGCCCCTCGTGCTGCCGGATTTCGATCGATGCGCTGGCACGGATAGTTATGATCCGTAGCGCACGGTGGGTATGACTCTCGCCGAGCACGAATACGCGACCGATGTCCGCTCGACGTGGAGGTGAAACGCCGTGGCACTCTCGATCTCAGCCGTGGTGCTGCTGGCGATCATCGTTTTCCTGCTGGTCCGCAGGGCGGGCCTGAAGGCAGGGCACGCGGTGGTCTGTGTGCTGCTCGGCTTCTACCTGGCGAGTTCCACCATCGCCCCGACCCTCAGCCAGCTCACCTCGAACGTGGCGAGCATGATCAGCGGCCTGAAGTTCTAGCGGGGCCCCGCGGCCGCGGGGTGCGTTCCCGTCCGGCCCGCCGGGCCGGACGGGCGGGCCCGGCCTGCGGCGGAGCACCCCCTACGCTAGGCCCATGAACGGTCTTCCCGCCCGTCGTCTGCTCTTCGTGCACGCGCACCCGGACGACGAGTCGATCAACAACGGCGTCACCATGGCCAAGTACGCGGCCGAGGGCGCCCACGTCGCGCTGGTGACCTGCACCCTGGGCGAGGAGGGCGAGGTCATCCCGCCCGGGCTCGCCCATCTGGCGGCCGACCGCGAGGACACCCTCGGCGCGCACCGGATCGGCGAGCTCGCCGCCGCCATGGCCGAACTGGGCGTCCACGACCACCGGTTCCTCGGCGGCCCCGGCCGCTACCGGGACTCCGGCATGATGGGCGCCCCGCAGAACCGCCGCCCCGGGGCCTTCTGGGCCGCCGACGTCGACGAGGCCGCCGCCCACCTCGTCGCGGTGATCCGCGAGCTGCGCCCGCAGGTGCTCGTCACCTACGACCCGGACGGCGGGTACGGGCACCCCGACCACATCCAGGCCCACCGCGTGGCCATGCGCGCCGCCGAACTGGCCGCCGAGACCGCCTACCGGCGCGACCTCGGCGCGCCGCACACGGTCGGGAAGATCTACTGGAACCGGGTACCGCTCTCGGTGGTCGAGGAGGGCTTCGCCCGGCTGGCCGCCGCGGGCGACGCGGTCGCCTTCCCCGGCGTCGCCTCGCCCGGGGACGTGCCGGGCGTCGTCGACGACGCCCGGATCACCGCCGAGATCGACGCCGACGAGGCCCTCGTGGCGGCCAAGGCGGCCGCCATGCGGGCCCACGCCACCCAGATCGCCGTCGACGGGCCCTTCTTCGCGCTCTCCAACGACCTGGCGCAGCCGCTGTTCGCCCGCGAGTACTACGAGCTCGTCGCGGGTCGGCCGGGCGCCCCGGCGGGCCGGCGCGAGCACGACCTCTTCGCGGGGGTCGACGCATGACCACGAAGCCCACGGTGGCGCGGGTCGCGGGAGCCCTCGCGCTGCTCGTCCTCGGAGTGCTGACCGGCGCGGCCGGCTGGCTCGTGGTGGACCTGTGGTTCCCCGGCGGGCTGCTGCTCGCCCTCCTCGCCCTCTTCGGGCTGTTCCTCGGCGGCCGGATCTCCCTCGGGACCGGCTTCGGCGTCGGCGGCGCCGCGGCCGGCTGGTTCCTCTCCTACGTGCTGCTCGGCGCCCCGCGGCCGGAGGGGGACTTCATCCTCAGTTCGTCCGGAATCGGTATGTACGTCTACCTTTTGGGTGGAACCGTACTGGCTGTGATGTGTGCCACGATGCGCCTTCCGGCCGATCGGCCGGTTTCGGCCTCGGGGCCTGCCAAGTGACGTGATGTCGGACGCCGTAGGCGATCCGGCCGTCCGGTGCGCGGCACCGCCCGCGGGGCGGTTCAGGGGGGTTTGGCGGCAGGTCCGGGGAACCCCTGATTCCCGGCGGACAGTTGCCCGCGGGCGGCGGCCAGTATGGTGGACGGGCCGCCGAGCTGCCCGCGCACGGTATGACGGGCGGCGGAGCCAACCGGGAGAACCTGCCTTGAGTCGTGAAACCGACAGTTCGTCCTCCGGGCCCAAGGGGTCCGGAGGAGCCGCCTACCCCTCGGGTACCCCGCCGTACGGAACCGGCCAGTCCCCGTCCACGACTGTGCCACCCGGGCCTGGCGCGGCGACCGCCCCGGAGGAGAACCCTGTGACTTCCAAGCCGTCCACGCCCGAATCCGACGGGCCCAAGACCGAGACCACCCTGACGACCCGGATCCGGATCAACATCCCCGGTTCGCGGCCGATTCCGCCGGTGGTCGTGCGCAAGGCGATGGGCACCAACTCCGGCTCGTCCGACACCGGGGGACAGGAGCCGGCCCCGCAGCAGGACGCCGCGCCGGCCCGGGAGACCAGGCCGGCCCTCCCGCCGCGCCCGCAGCCGACCCGGATCCAGGCCGCGCCGGAACCGGAAGGGGCGCCCGGCGCCGAGGGCGAGCAGCCCGCCGCGAACAACTGGTTCGCCCCGCGCAAGCAGCCCGCCCCGACGCCGCCGCCGTCCGCGGCGCCCGCGCAGATGCCGGAGGCCGCCGCGGCCCCGCCGCCGCTCGCCCGGCGCGTGCCCGGCGTGACGCCGACCCCCGGACCCGCCCCGCAGGCCGGTCCCGCCGCGGGCTTCCCGCCGCCGGCCCGCCCGCAGGCGCAGGCACCCCAGCCCCAGGCGCAGGGTCCCGACGCCGCCTACGCGCCGCCGCGCACCCCGCCGCCGCCGGTCGCCGACTTCGGCGCGGGCTACGCCCAGCCGCCCGCCCCCGCCCCCGCTGTCGGCGGCCCGGGTGTCGGGTCGACCCAGGGCTTCCCGGCGTACGGCAACGACGGCACGGACACCGGACCCGTCACCGAGGCGTTCCCCGCCTTCGGCAGCCAGGACCCCGGCCCGGCCGGCCCGACGGGCGGCCCGGGCTTCGGCTCCGGCGCCGTCGGCGCGCCCGCCGCGCCCGACGCCTGGCCCGGCCCCGACCTGGACGGCCCGCTGGCGACGCCCGTACCGGCTCCCGCCCCCGCCGCCCCGCGTCCCGCGCCCGCGCAGCCGAAGGCCGATGCCAAGCCCGCCAAGAAGAAGGGCCGCTCCAAGCTGGTCCTCGTCGGCGGCGGCATCATCGCCCTGGTCGGTGTGGCCTACGGCGCCGGGCTGCTCCTGAACCACTCCGACGTCCCGAAGGGGACCACCGTCCTCGGCGTCGACATCGGCGGCAGCCGCGACGAGGCCGTCTCCAAGCTGCAGATCGCCTTCGGCACCCGGGCCGCCGCCCCGATCCAGGTCGGCGTCGGCGGCAAGCAGGTCGAGCTGAAGCCCGAGAAGGCCGGCCTGAGCCTGGACGGTCCGACCACGGTCCGCAACGCCGCCGGCAGCGACTACAACCCCGTCACCGTCATCGGCTCCCTCCTCGGCAACGAGCGGGTCGCCGACCCGGTCATGCCGGTCGACGAGGAGAAGCTGCGGGACGCGCTGGAGGAGCTCGCGGGCACCTCGGGCTCCGTCACCGAGGCGACGATCACCTTCGACACCGGCAAGGCCGTCGCCGTCCCCGGCAAGGCGGGCACCACCCTGGACGTGGACGCGTCCGTCGACCTGGTCACCAAGGCCTTCCGCGACCAGGTCGCCACCGGCAAGCCGGGCGTGGCCGAGCTGCCGACGGCGGCCAAGGAGCCGAGCGTCGGCCAGGCCGAACTGGACCGCGCCATGAAGGAGTTCGCCGAGCCCGCGATGTCCGCGAACGCCACCGTCAAGGCCGGCGGCAAGTCCATCGCCTTCGGCAAGCTGTCCCTGCCGAAGTTCCTCAGCATGCAGGCGGTCGACGGCCGGCTGACGGAGAAGTTCGACCTGGACGCCCTCAAGGCGGCCTACGGCAGCACCTTCGACGGCGTCCAGATCACCCGCGGCACCGGGGCGAAGACGGCGGTCACCCCGCAGGACGTCGCCGGCGCGCTCGGCAAGGCCCTGCGCGGCAAGACGGCCGCGGAGCGCACCGTGGTCATCGACACCGACCCCAGCTGACGCCCCGCCCGTCAGGACCGCACACCGCCGCCCGCCCCGCATCCGTACGGGGCGGGCGGCGGCGTGCGCGGATCCGGAGGGGGACGGTCTCAGTTCATCAGCGCGCGCGCCGCGGCCGCCTCGGCACGGACCCGGGCCGCGGCGTCCGCGTCCACCGCCGACACCACCACCGCGTACGCGTCGAGTTCCGCCGCACCCTCCCGGAAGGCCCCCCGCTCCACCAGCAGGCGGGCCCGCTCGTAGCGCAGGGACGCGGGGTGCGAGGGCAGCAGCAGGGACAGCTCCAGGGCCCACAGGGCCACCCCCGACTGCTCCGGACGGGTGGCCGCCCAGGCGCGGATGTTGGTCAGGATCCGCAGCACGATGTCCAGCGTCCGGGCCGGGGTGCGCGGTCCCGACGCCAGCTCGGCGGGGCCGGTGCCCAGCGAGGCCCCGCCCGCGAACGGGTCCACCACCAGGCCCTCCGCGGGGTCTCCGAAGCCGACCACGAAGTGCCCCGGCAGGCCCAGGCCGTACACCGGCGCCCCGGCCCGGCGGGCCACCTCCAGCCACACCACGGACAGCAGGATCGGCAGGCCGCGCCGCCGCCGGAGCACCTCGTGCAGCAGCGAGGACGACAGCTTGTCGTAGTCGGCCGGAGTGCCGTGGAAGCCCAGGCGCCCGCCGAGGAGTTCCGTGACCGCGGAGGCCCAGGCCGCTCCGCCGCGCAGCCCGTAGGGCAGCATCCCGGCGATCCGGTCCAGCTCGATCTGCGCCCAGTCCAGGGCCCGTTCGTCGAGCTCCGGATCGGCCTCGGCGGCCAGCAGCAGGCACAGCAGCACCAGGTCGGGCCGTTCCGACCGGGCCTCCGCCGCGAAGCGCTCGCGGCGCTCCTGCGGGTTCACCGGGGCGCCCGGTAGTGGTGGTAGGCGTGGTGCGCGGCGAAGCCCAGGCGGTCGTACAGCGCGAGGGCGTCCGCGTTGTCCGTCTCGACCTGCAGCCAGGCGGCCGAGGCACCCTCCTCCAGCGCCCGCCGCGCCAGCGCCGCCATCACCGCCGTCGCCAGGCCCTGCCGCCGGTGCGCGGGATCGACGGCGACCGCGGCGAACCCGGCCCACCGGCCGTCCACCACGCACCGTCCCACGGCGCGGCCGCCCTCCAGCGAGGCGAACCACACCGACGGCCCCTCCACGAGGACCCGTCGCGCCACCTCCGGGTCGTCCACCCGCCCGTAGCGGCCGAGCCACTCCTCGTCCGGGACGCGGGTCAGACGTACGGACCCGCTCGCGGGCGCGTCCACGTCGCCCACCGGGGCCAGCGCCCCGATCCGTACCTCGGCCGACGCCTCGGACACCCAGCCGCGCCGCTCCAGCTCGGCGCAGAGCAGCTCCTGCGTACCGGCGGCCCCCGTGGCGGCCTGCACGTACGCCGGGAGGTCCCGGCGGGCGTACCAGGAGGTCACCCGCGCGAGTGCGTCGTCCAGGGGTATCCCGGGCTCGCCCTCCGGCAGCACCGAATTGGCCCGCCGGGTGAATCCGGCGGCCGAGCGCAGCGTCCACCCGCCGAGCCGCTCGCTCTCCAGCGGCTGCCAGGACCGCGCCGCTACCCGCGAGAGCTCCTCGAAGGAGGCCGCCGGGCCCCGTCTGCGGGCCGGCGCCGCGGGCACGACCTTGCCCGCGACCAGCGAGGACTGCGCGATCCGGACGGACCGGCCGTCCTTCTTTGTGATCAGCAGCACACCCTGGTCCCAGGATGTGAGAACGCCGATCGTGTCCGTGAACTCGGGTGATCCGCTCAGTCCGGCCTCCACCCGTCGTACAGAGACACGTTTACCCACGTCAGCCGGGGTGATTCGGACCTCCAGCAGCCCTCCGGCAGTGATTTCCACAGCTCTGTCCGCCCCTCCTGTTCGGATCGTGCCCGGGAACGGAGATACTAGGTGCGGGCATCGACGACGCCGCGCTCCCGCGCGATATGGAAAGCCCTACCGAGGAGGAACGAGAGCGTGACCTACGTCATCGCGGAGCCTTGTGTCGACGTCAAGGACAAGGCATGCATCGAAGAGTGCCCCGTCGACTGCATCTACGAGGGCCAGCGGTCCTTGTACATCCACCCGGACGAGTGCGTCGACTGCGGCGCGTGTGAGCCGGTCTGCCCGGTCGAGGCCATCTTCTACGAGGACGACACCCCGGAGGAGTGGAAGGACTACTACAAGGCGAACGTCGAGTTCTTCGACGAGCTCGGTTCGCCCGGTGGTGCCTCCAAGCTGGGCCTGATCGAGCGCGACCACCCCTTCGTCGCCGGGCTGCCCGCCGGCATCAACGGCGAGCACTGACCCTTCCCGGCAGCAGCGCCCCTCGGTCCCGTACGGCCTTCCCGCCGCACGGGACCGAAGTGTTTTCCGACCCGCACCCCAGCCCGCAGAGAGAGCAGAGACCACCGTGGCCGCAGTATCCGACCGTCTTCCCGCCTTCCCCTGGGACAAGCTGGAGCCGTACAAGAAGACGGCCGCGGCGCACGCCGACGGCATCGTCGACCTGTCGGTCGGCACGCCCGTGGACCCGGTCCCGCAGCTGATCCGGCAGGCCCTGATCGACGCGGCGGACTCCCCGGGCTACCCGACGGTGTGGGGGACGCCCGCCCTGCGCGACGCGATCACCGGCTGGGTGCGCGGCCGCCTGGGCGCGAGCGCCGCGGAGCACCGCAACGTCCTGCCCGTCGTCGGCTCCAAGGAGCTGGTCGCCTGGCTGCCGACCCAGCTGGGCCTCGGTGCCGGCGACAAGGTCGCCTACCCCCGCCTCGCCTACCCGACGTACGAGGTGGGCGCCCGGCTGTGCGGCGCGCAGGCCGTGGTCTACGACGACCCGACCGCGCTCGATCCGGCCGGCGTGAAGCTGCTGTGGCTCAACTCCCCGTCCAACCCCACCGGGCAGGTCCTCCCCAAGGAGGAGCTGATCCGGATCGTGGCCTGGGCGCGTGAGCACGGGATCCTGGTCTTCAGCGACGAGTGCTACCTGGAGCTGGGCTGGGAGGCGGAGCCCGTCTCGGTCCTGCACGACGAGGTGTGCGGAGGCTCGTACGAGGGGATCGTCGCGGTCCACTCCCTCTCCAAGCGCTCCAATCTGGCGGGCTACCGCGCCGCGTTCGTCGCGGGCGACGCGGCCGTCCTCGGGGAGCTGCTGGAGATCCGCAAGCACGGCGGCATGATGACCCCCGCCCCGGTGCAGGCGGCCACGGTGGCGGCGCTCGGCGACGACCTGCACGTCGAGGAGCAGCGCCGGCGCTACGCGGCGCGCCGTGCGGCGCTGCGCACGGCCCTGGAGGCGCACGGCTTCCGGGTCGAGCACAGCGAGGCCAGCCTCTACCTGTGGGTGACCCGGGACGAGCCCTGCTGGGACACCGTCGCCCACCTCGCGGAGCGGGGCATCCTGGTCGCGCCGGGCGACTTCTACGGGGAGGCGGGCGCGCGGCACGTGCGCGTCGCCTTCACCGCCACCGACGAGCGCGTGGAGGCGGCGGTCAAGCGCCTCGGCTGAGCGGCTACGGCCGTGGCCGCGGCCGGAACGGCCCGAGGGGGCCGGGAGTTCGCACTCCCGGCCCCCTCGGCGTACGCGCGGTGATCAGCCGCCGAGCGGCAGGCCCCCGGGCAGCCCGCCCGGCAGGCCGCCGGGCAGACCCGCCGGCAGGACGCCCTCGGAGGGCAGCGAGGAGACGGGCAGCTGCTGGGTCGTCGGCAGCCCGCCCAGCAGACCGCCGGCGGCGCCGGCCACGTCGGAGGCGGGCGCGGGCAGGGTCTTGGCGGCCTCGCCCGCGGTGTTCACGACGTCCGTGGCCGAGCCCGTCGCGTCCGAGGCGGCGGCGGGGGCGTCGGTGGCGGTGAGTGCGCCCAGCTGCGGCACGGACTCCAGACCGGCGGCGTTGGCAGCGCCGGCGGCACCGACCACGGGCGCTGCCCCGGCTGCGACGAGCAGCGCGGCACGGGCGATCCGACGGGTCAGGGGGAGGGACATGATGCTCCTAAGCGGTAGCGGCTGAGTACGGCCTGACTAACCGCTCGCGGGGCGGGAGGAGTTGCGGCGCCGCCGGGTAAAGGATCGGTAACGCATCGTTTAATCGGTCCGGGCGGTGAGGGCGTGGAAGCTGCGCCGACCAGGGCTTCGACCCGTTTCCCGGGCCGGGCCCCGCGGAGGTGATCACCCCCGCAGGGGTGATCGTTCGTACGCGCTGCCGGGCCCTCCGCGGCGCCCGCGGACCGCCGCGGACGGCGTCAGCGGGTGCCGCGCGACAGGAAGATGCGGACCTCGCCCGGCCCGGCTCCGCGCGGGTCGTCCGCGCCGTTCTTCGCGTCCGCGCCGTCCCGGTCCTGCCAGCGGCCGCGGTCCTGGCCCGCGACCCATTCGCGCTGCCCGTAGGAGACCCTGGAGATCCCGAGCTCGCGCGAGTTGGCCACCGCCCAGTGGGCCATCGCCCGGCTGTGCCGCGCGGCGCTCTCGCCGCCGTCCCGCTTCTCCACCAGGGTGACCTCGGGCTCCGCGCCGCCCCCGCCCGTGCTCCGGCCGGCCTGCCCGGCCTGCTCACCCTGCGGGCGGACGGTGTGCAGGGCGTCCTTGCCGAAGATCCGGTCCAGGCCGTCCCGCACCCGCTGCGGATCGCCGGGTTCGGTGGGCGCCGGCCCGCCGCAGTCCACCGAGCCTGCCCCGCCGAACGCGGCCGTCAGCACGGTCGCGTCCGGCTCGTGCTTGGCATACGCCTGCGGGTAGCCGCTGCGCTGGACCTTCTGCGCCGCCACGGTCAGCGGCAGCCGGGAGTAGCCCGGCACGTCGACCAGGTGGTCGTAGAAGATCGCGGCCGAGTAGACCGGGTCCGTGATCTGCTCCGGGGTGCCCCAGCCCATCGACGGGCGCTGCTGGAACAGGCCCAGCGAGTCGCGGTCGCCGTGGTCGAGGTTGCGCAGCGCGGACTCCTGCATGGCCGTCGCCAGCGCGATGGTCACCGCCCGGTCGGGCAGCCCCTTGGCGATGCCGACGGCGGCTATGGTCGCCGCGTTCGCCGCCTGCTCCGGGGACATCTCGTACGTTTCGGCGGAACCGCCCGGAGCGGACGCCTGCGCACTGGCCACGCAGTACGGTGCACCGCCGCCGTTGGAGGCGCGCTGCACGGCGAAGTACCCGATCACCGCGAGGAGAACGAGCAGACCGACGACCGTACGCAGCGGCCTGCGGCGGCGAGGACGGGGAACACGGATCTCGGACACGCGGCCCACCGTACTTGAGGCATATGACGCGTCCGGCGGCCGGACGCGGGACGCTTCGCCACACCCTGGGGCGTTAGGGTCAGTTCCATGTCCGAATCCGAGCTGGACCTCACCCTGGACGCCGCCGAGCTGACCGCCCGGCTCGTCGACATCCCCTCCGTGAGCGGCGACGAGAAGGTCCTCGCCGACCTCGTGGAAGAGGCGCTGCGCCGCCTGCCCCACCTCGCCGTGGAACGTTTCGGCAACAACGTCGTCGCACGCACCCGCCTCGGCCGCGCCGAGCGCGTCGTCCTCGCCGGCCATCTCGACACGGTGCCGATCGCCGACAACGTGCCGTCCCGCCTCGACGAGAACGACGTCCTGTGGGGCTGCGGCACCACCGACATGAAGTCCGGCGTCGCCGTGCAGCTGCGCATCGCCGCGACCGTGCCCGAGCCCAACCGCGACCTCACCTTCGTCTTCTACGACCAGGAGGAGGTCGCCGCCGACCTCAACGGCCTCGGCAAGGTCGCCGAGGCCCACCCCGACTGGCTCGCGGGCGACTTCGCCGTCCTGCTGGAACCCTCGAACGCCGAGGTCGAGGGAGGCTGCCAGGGCACCCTGCGGGTCCTGCTGCGCACCCGCGGCGAGCGCGCCCACTCCGCCCGCAGCTGGATGGGCTCCAACGCCATCCACACGGCGGGCCCGATCCTCGCGAAGCTCGCGTCCTACGAGCCCCGCAAGCCGGTCATCGACGGCCTGGAGTACCACGAGGGACTCAACGCGGTCCGCGTCGAGGGGGGCGTCGCCAACAACGTCATCCCCGACGCCTGCACCGTGACGGTCAACTTCCGCTACGCGCCGGACCGCACCGAGGCCGACGCGCTCGCGCACGTGCGCGAGGTCTTCGCGGACTGCGACATCGCCGAGTTCGTGGTCGACGACTCCTCCCCGGGCGCCCTGCCCGGTCTGTCGCACCCGGCGGCCGCGGCCTTCATGGAGGCGGTCGGCGGGCACGCCATGCCCAAGTTCGGCTGGACGGACGTCTCGCGCTTCAGCGCGCTCGGCGTGCCGGCGGTCAACTACGGCCCGGGTGACGCCCTGCTGGCCCACAAGGTCGACGAGCGCGTCGAGACGAAGGCGATCCTGCACTGCGAGGAACGACTCCGTGCCTGGCTGACCTCCTGAATTCCGCTTGCCGTCACCTTCGTGCGCCTACTCTGATCCAACGATCAGCAGGAGGGAGCACAACATGGGCAACCCCAGCAACTCCGACGGGACTGCTCGCCGCCGGCCCGAGGAGCAGCAGCTCGGGCCCGTGCTGAGGAGGCGCGGCCAGGTGCAGGCGGGAAGCACGACGGACCAGCGGCTGCTGGACTCGGCCGGTCCCACCGAGTGGGTGCACACCGATCCCTGGCGGGTCCTGCGCATCCAGTCGGAGTTCATCGAGGGCTTCGGCACGCTCGCCGAGCTGCCGCCGGCGATCAGCGTCTTCGGATCGGCCCGCACACCCGCGGGCTCCGCGGAGTACGAGGCCGGCGTGCGGATCGGCGGCGCGCTGGTGGACGCCGGATTCGCGGTGATCACCGGCGGCGGTCCGGGCGCTATGGAGGCGGCCAACAAGGGCGCGCGCGAGGCGAACGGCATCTCGGTCGGCCTCGGCATCGAGCTCCCCTTCGAGCAGGGGCTGAACCAGCACGTCGACCTCGGGCTGAACTTCCGCTACTTCTTCGTCCGCAAGACGATGTTCGTGAAGTACAGCCAGGGGTTCGTCGTGCTGCCGGGCGGCCTCGGCACGCTCGACGAGCTCTTCGAGGCGCTCACCCTGGTCCAGACCCAGAAGATCACCCGCTTCCCGATCGTGCTGTTCGGCACGGAGTACTGGAGCGGGCTGGTCGACTGGCTGCGCGGCACGGTGATCGCCCAGGGCAAGGCCTCGGAGAAGGACCTCTACCTGTTCCACGTCACCGACGACGTGGACGAGGCGATCGCGCTGGTGACGAAGGAAGTCGGGAAGTAGCAGCCGGCCGTCCGTACGCGGGCGGTCCCGGCGGGACCGCCCGCCGCACGCGGCCCCGGTTCAGGCCAGGCCGCGGCGGGCGACCGCCGGGGGCCGGTGGCCCTGGATGGAGCGGACCATCTCCAGCACCTGACGGGTCTCGGCGACCTCGTGGACGCGGTAGACCTGGGCCCCCAGCCAGGCCGACACGGCCGTGGTGGCCAGGGTGCCCAGGAGACGCTCCTTGACCGGCTTGTCGAGCGTCTCGCCGACGAAGTCCTTGTTCGACAGGGAGACCAGCACCGGCCAGCCCGTCGCCGTCATCTCCTCCAGCCGGCGCGTGGCCTCCAGGGAGTGGCGGGTGTTCTTCCCGAAGTCGTGGCCCGGGTCGATCATGATGGCGTCCCGGCGGACCCCGAGGGCCGCGGCCCGTTCGGCCAGGCCGACCGTGACCCGCAGGATGTCCTCCATGACGTCCTCGTAGGCCGTGCGGTGCGGACGGGTGCGCGGCTCGACCCCGCCCGCGTGGGTGCAGACCAGACCCGCGCCGTGGCGCGCGGCGACCTCGGCCAGCTTCGGGTCCACCCCGCCCCACGCGTCGTTGAGCAGGTCCGCCCCCGCCTCGCACACGGCCTCGCCGACCTCGTGCCGCCAGGTGTCCACGCTGATCACCACGTCCGGGTGACGGCGCCGGACCTCGGCGACGAAGCCGACCGTGCGCCGCGCCTCCTCGGCCGCGTCCACGTGCTCGCCCGGGCCCGCCTTCACCCCGCCGATGTCGATGATCGCCGCGCCCTCGGCGACCGCCTGCTCCACCCGGTCCAGCGCCGGCTCGTCACGGAACGTCGCGCCCTGGTCGTAGAAGGAGTCCGGCGTCCGGTTCACGATGGCCATGATCACCGGCTTGTGGGTGTCGAACTCGCGCCTGCCCAGTCGCAGCATCCTGCTCTTTCCTCCTTCGGCGGCCCTTGCGCCTCGCCTGCGACCTTAACCTGGTGGCCGGAGTCTCTCAGGGGAGTTGATCGTGTTCTTCTTCTTGATGATCGCGCTGGTCGTGGTCGTGGCAGCGGTCACCCTCGCGGTGATCGGCGGCGGCTCGGAGGCCGTCCTGCCGGAAGCGGAGCCGGACCGGGTGGCCGACGGACTGCCGGAGTCCCGGCCCGTGGTGCGCGCGGACATCGACGCGCTGCGCCTGCCCGTCGCCCCGCGCGGCTACCGGATGGCCGAGGTGGACGACGTACTGGAGCGGCTCGCGGCCGAGCTGGCCGAGCGGGACGCCCGCATCGCGCAGCTGACCGGCGGCGCGGCCGCGCCCGCGGCCCCGCAGGACGCGGCCGCCCGGGTGGACCTGACCAAGGGCGGTGAACGGTGAGCGGCCCCCTGGCCGGCCCGGACGGGCGGCTGCGCTGCCCCTGGGCCCTGTCCACGGAGGACTACGTCGCCTACCACGACACGGAGTGGGGCCGCCCGGTCCGCGGCGACGACGCCCTGTACGAACGGCTGTGCCTGGAGGCGTTCCAGTCCGGCCTGTCCTGGCTGACGATCCTGCGCAGGCGCGAGGGCTTCCGCAAGGCCTTCTCGGACTTCTCCATCGAGGCCGTCGCCCGGTTCGACGCCGCCGACGCCGAGCGGCTGCTCGCCGACGAGGGGATCATCCGCAACCGGGCCAAGGTCGAGGCGACCCTCGCCAACGCCCGGGTGCTGGCCGGCTGGGAGAAGGGCGAGCTGGAGACCCTCATCTGGTCCCACGCCCCGGAGGAGCCCGGACCCGCGCCGCTCACGACCGCCGACGTCCCGGCCGTCACCACCGAGTCCACCGACCTCGCCAAGGCGCTGAAGAAGGCCGGCCTCCGCTTCGTCGGCCCCACCACGGCCTACGCCCTCATGCAGGCCTGCGGGCTGGTCAACGACCACCTGGCCGACTGCGCCCTGCGCGACCCGGCCTGAGCCGGGCCGCGGCGCGCGTCCTCAGCGCCCGAGGTAGCGGGGCGGCTGCTTCGCCAGGAAGGCCTGGACGGCGATGGAGTGGTCCTCGGAGGCGCCGGCCCGCGTCTGCAGGACGTCCTCGTGCTCCAGGGACTCGGCGAGGGTGTGCGAGGCCCCGTACGCGAGGGACTCCTTCAGCGCGGCGTAGGCGACGGTCGGTCCGGCGGCCAGCGTGCGGGCCACGGCCTCGGCCTCGGCGTGCAGGGACTCCGAGGGCACCAGCCGGTTGACGATGCCGAGGTCGTAGGCCTCCTGGGCCTTCACGGACCGCGGGAAGAGCAGCAGGTCCGAGGCGCGCGAGGCGCCGATCAGGCGGGGCAGGGTCCAGGAGACCCCGGAGTCGGCCGTGAGCGCCACCCCGGCGAAGGAGGTGTTGAAGGAGGCGGTGTCGGCGACGACGCGGAAGTCCGCCGCCAGCGCGAAGCCGAAGCCGGCTCCGGCCGCGACGCCGTTGACCCCGGCCACCACGGGCTTCGGCATCTCCGTCAGCGCCCGCACGATCGGGTTGTAGTGCTCCCGGACCGTGTTCATGCTCAGGGAGGAACCCGTCTCGCGGTCCGCCGCCAGGTTGCCGATGTGCTCCTTGAGGTCCTGCCCGACGCAGAAGGCGCGGTCGCCGGCCGCGGTCAGCAGGACGGCACGGACGGCGGTGTCCTCGGCGGCGGCCCGGACCGCGTCGCGCAGGGCGACCTTGGCCTCGGTGTTCATCGCGTTCATCGCCTCGGGGCGGTTGATCGTGATGGTGGCGAGTCCGTCCGTCACTTCGTAGAGCACGCTGTCGGCCATGGCAGGGGGTCCCCCTTCGTCGCGGGCTTGGCTACCGGCCGGTACCGGCCGGTGCAAGGGCCAGCATGGCGGACCGGACGCGGAGCGCACATGTGATGTGCGTCAAAGAAAGCCGGAGGTGTTCCCGGTGCGCGGCGGCGAAGTATCGCAGGCGGGTCCCCGAAATGAGTGGTTTTGGCCGAGCGCGTTGCCCAAGCGTTCCCTTGCGATGTTGGTCATCGGGTCCTGACATGCGGGATAATGGCTGGGAAGCAATGTGTTCGATGCCGGGTACTAGGCGCCTGAATGGGGCCGTCGGCTGACGATGAGCTGGTTTCAGGAAGGGGAACGAGCATGGCGGCCATGAAGCCGCGGACGGGCGACGGCCCGCTCGAGGTCACCAAGGAGGGGCGGGGCATCGTCATGCGCGTACCGCTCGAGGGCGGCGGTCGGCTTGTCGTCGAGCTGACCCCCGATGAGGCGGACGCCCTGGGTGACGCCCTGAAGAAGGTCGTCGGCTGACCCGCTGACAGCACTTCCACCTTCTCTGCATTCCCTGCGCTGCCCCGACCGCGATCCCGCGGCCGGGGCAGCGTTGTGTCCTGGGCCCGAACCGTCCGTGGAGCCGCCCCCGTGACCTTCTCCCCGCCCGCGCCGCCGGCATTCGCCGACTGCACCCCCCGCCAGAAGGCGGCCCGGGTCCTCTCCGACGCGCTGGCGCCCGCGCACACCGTGGTCGCCCTGCTCCTGCTCGTCGGATGGCACAGCACCGCATCGTGGAACGGACTCGGCTGGGGCCTGCTCGCCGCCTTCTTCTGCGGCCTGGTCCCGATCGCCGTCGTCACCCTGGGCGTACGTCGGGGTGCCCTGACCGACGCGCACATCCGGGTGCGGCGCCAGCGGATCGTGCCCATGGTGCTCAGTCTGGTCTCCGTGGCCGCCGGACTCGGCCTGCTGCACGGCCTCGGCGCCCCGCGCGAGGTCTTCGCGCTCGTCGTCGCCATGCTCGTGGGCCTCGTGTCCTCCCTGCTGGTGACCGTCGGCTGGCAGATCTCCGTCCACATGTCGGTGGCGGGCGGCACGGTGATGATCCTGCTGCTCGTCTTCGGCCCGCGGGCGCTCCCGGCCGCCGCGGCCGCCGGGGCGATCGCCTGGTCCCGGCTGGTGCTGCGGGCGCACACCCCGGCGCAGCTGCTCGCCGGCACCGCGCTGGGCGGCGCGTCGGCGCTCACCTTCGCGCTGCTGGCCTGAGCGGGGGCGCCGAGCCTCAGCGGCGTACGGCGCAGAGCAGCCCGTCGCCCACCGGGAGCAGCGCGGCCTCCAGCGCCGGGCTCTCCCGGACGCTGCGCAGCAGCTCGCGGACCCGGAGCACCTCCACCGGCTGGGCCGCGGAGTCGACCGTACGGCCGTCGGAGAAGACCCCCTCGAAGCACACCAGTCCCCCGGGGCGCAGCAGGCGCAACGATTCGGCGAGGTAGTCGAGGGACTCGGTGGGGTCGCCGTCGCAGAAGACGAGGTCGTAGCCGCCGTCGGCGAGGCGGGGGAGGACGTCGAGGGCGCGGCCGGGGATGAAGCGGGCGCGGTTGCCGGCGAAGCCGGCGGCGCGGAAGGCCTGGCGGGCGAAGGCCTGCCGGTCGGGTTCGGGATCGACCGTGGTCAGGACCCCGTCCGGCCGCATGCCGTGCAGCAGGTGGATCCCGGAGACGCCGGTCCCGGTGCCGATCTCGGCGACGGCCTTGGCGTCCGCCGTGGCCGCCAGCAGGCGCAGCGCTGCGCCGGTGCCGGGGGAGACGGAGCGCAGGCCCGCCTCCCTGGACCGGTCGCGGGCCCATCGCAGAGCGTCGTCCTCGGCGACAAACGCGTCGGCGAACGCCCAGCTCGTCTGCCGGTTGCCGCTAATGACCCTCTCCTGTCCCCATAGTTGGCGCAACGGTGACTGTATCCGCTGACGTCGGGAACCCGCAGATGGGACCGGGCGTTGTGTGGGGTGGGAGCGGGGCCAGAAGGGACGCCGCCGGGCAGAACGGCGGCCGGGACCGCTTGAAGATCAAGATCTCGCGTAAAGAAAATGCAAAAACCCTTATCCGGAGCTGACAGAGGGGGTGGCTATGGTAGGGACTCCACTGGACACCACCAGAGCCGACAGGGGAGGTGCGGCTGCGCCCGTGGATCGAAGGGGCGCGCTGAGGCGCCTCCTCTGGTCGTCGGGTGAGCCGAAATCCGTGACCTACATTGCTGACCGCTTCCACACCGCCGACACCGCAACCTTCGCCGCAGATGCGGGCCCGCAGGCGTGGACCCCTCCCTCGTGGGAGGAGATCGTCAGCACGCACAGCGCGCGGGTGTACCGCCTCGCCTACCGCCTGACGGGCAACCAGCACGACGCCGAGGACCTCACGCAGGAGGTCTTCGTCCGCGTCTTCCGCTCGCTGTCCACCTACACGCCCGGCACCTTCGAGGGCTGGCTGCACCGCATCACGACGAACCTCTTCCTCGACATGGTCCGGCGCAAGCAGCGCATCCGCTTCGACGCGCTCGGCGACGACGCCGCGGAGCGGCTGCCGAGCCGCGAGCCGTCCCCGCAGCAGGTCCTGCACGACACCCACTTCGACGCGGACGTGCAGCAGGCCCTGGACACCCTCGCCCCCGAGTTCCGCGCCGCCGTGGTGCTGTGCGACATCGAGGGCCTGTCCTACGAGGAGATCGCCGCCACGCTCGGCGTCAAGCTGGGCACGGTGCGCAGCCGCATCCACCGCGGCCGCTCCCACCTGCGCAAGGCGCTCAAGCACCGCTCGCCCGCGGCCCGGGCCGAGCAGCGCGCGCTGGCCGGCGTCGCGACGGGCGCCCCCGGCGCCGGGGGAGAGGGCGGAGCCGAGTGAGCGGAGCCAGTCCGTCCCCTGCCGAACAGCACCTGGGCGACCGTCTCGCCGCCCTGGTGGACGGGGAGCTGAAGCACGACGCCCGCGAGCGGGTCCTGGCCCACCTGGCGACCTGTGCCAAGTGCAAGGCCGAGGCCGACGCCCAGCGCCGTCTGAAGACCATGTTCGTGGAGAGCGCGCCGCCACCGCTGTCCGCGGGGCTGCTCGCGCGGCTCCAGGGACTTCCCGGCGGTGGTCAGGACGGCCCGCCCGGCCCGGGAGGACCGTCGGGCACCACCGGTCCCGACCCCTTCGACGCGTTCGCGTACGGGCTGCCCGTGGCGGCCGCCGCCCCCCAGGAGGAGGGCTTCCGCATCCACGAAGTGGGCCGGCCGCGCCGCCGGTTCGCCTTCGTGGCCGCCGGAGCGGTGTCCCTGGCCGCGCTCGCCCTGGGCGGGACGCTTCCGCTGGAGGGCGCCGATCCGAACGTACGCGGTGACTCCCCGGCCCCCGCCACCCGAACCGGCCCGGCCCTGCCCGTGTCCGACGCGGCGGTCCGCGACCGGCTCCCCACCCCCGCGGCCGTACCGACGCTCCTGTCGGCCGTGGCGACCCCGCTGGGGCCGCTCCAGCCCTCCCCGCCCGTACCGGCCCGTCCGGTCTCCCTGCTGCGCTGACCCGGGACCTGGTTGAATCGGCCGGGCAAGCGCACAGGTACGCGGGGAGCGCCCATGGCCGACAGCCAGCAGACCGATCCGGCTCCGAAGTGGTGGAGCCGGCCCGAGGGGACCGGGACGGCCGACGGTCCCCCTGCGGGGGTGCCCGCCCCGCGTCCCGGCACCGCTGAGGGGCCGGGGGGCGGCGCGGACGGGCCCGCGGCCACCGCCGAGGCCGGTACGGCCCCCGATGCCGCAGCCGGCGCCGGCTCCCCGGAGCCCGGCGTGCGCTACGACCCCTGGGGCGACCGGCCCCTGCAGATCGTGGACCGTGGCGCGCGGGACCGGGGCTTCCGGCTGTGGCAGGTCGCGGCGGTCGGCGCGGCGGCGGCCCTGCTCGCGGGCGCGATCGGCGGATACGTCGGGGTGCTCGCCGAGCGCAGCAGCAGCACCCGGCTGGAGCTGCCGCAGGCCGCGGTCGCGGACAAGGGCCGGGCGCCCGAGAGCGTCGCCGGGATCGCGGCGACCGCACTGCCCGGGGTGGTGACCCTGCACGTGCGCGGCGAGAAGGGCGGCGGCACGGGGACCGGCTTCGTCCTCGACCCGCAGGGACACATCCTGACCAACCACCACGTGGTCGCCGGGGCCAAGGAGATAGCGGTCACCTTCAGCACCGGCGAGAGCGTCACCGCCGAGCTGGTCGGCCGCGACTCGGGCTACGACCTGGCCGTGGTCAAGGTCGCCGGGGTGCGCGGGCTGCGGCCGCTGAGCCTGGGCAACTCCGAGAACGTGAAGGTCGGCGACCCGGTCGTGGCCATCGGCGCGCCCTTCGACCTCTCCAACACGGTCACCGCCGGCATCATCAGCGCCACCGGCCGGCCGGTCACGGCGGGCGGCGACAAGGGGGACGGCAGCGACATCAGCTACGTCGACGCGCTGCAGACGGACGCCCCCATCAACCCCGGCAACTCCGGCGGCCCCCTGCTGGACGCCCGGGCCCACGTCGTCGGCATCAACAGCGCGATCCGCGGGGCGGACAAGGACGACCCCACCCGGCAGGGCGGCTCCATCGGCCTGGGCTTCGCCATCCCCATCAACCAGGGCAAGCGCGTGGCGGAGGAACTCATCGCCACCGGCCGTGCCACGCACCCTGTCATCGGGGTCACCCTCGACATGGACTACACGGGCGACGGAGCCCGGGTGGGGGACAAGGGGGAGGACGGCAAGCCGTCCGTGGTCGCCGACGGGCCGGCGGCGCGCGCCGGGATCAGGGCCGGCGACGTGATCACCAAGGTGGACGGGCAGCGCGTCCGGGGCGGTGACGAGCTGATCGTCAAGATCAGGGCCCACCGGCCCGGCGACCGCCTGACGCTGACCGTCGAGCGCGGCGGCCGGGACCGCACACTGGAGGTGGTGCTCGGGTCGGCGAACGGCTCGTGAGCGCGTGATGACGGCCGGGTGAATCCGCCGGCGGTCCGGTACGCAGGTATGGGCGCGGGGACAAGGCCGGGTACCGTGTCTTCGGGCCCGAAGTGACAGAGAGCCGAGGAGCGGCAAGGTGTTCAACGACATAGGCGCACTCGAACTCGTCACGATCGTGGTGCTGGGCATCCTCATCTTCGGGCCCGAGAAGCTCCCCAAGGTCATCCAGGACGTCACCGGCTTCATCCGGAAGATCCGCGCGTTCTCCGACAGTGCCAAGCACGACATCCGCTCGGAGCTGGGGCCGGAGTTCAAGGACTTCGAGTTCGAGGACCTGAACCCCAAGACGTTCATCCGCAAGCAGCTCAGCGAGAACGAGGACCTCAAGGACATCCGCGGCAGCTTCGACCTGCGCAAGGAGCTGAACGACGTCGGCGACGCCGTGAAGAACTCCGCCGCCGACCCGGCCGCCCCGGCGGCCGGTCCCGACCTGCTGAAGAAGCCCGCCGCCCCCGCCGTGGAGCCGCGCGCCCGCTTCGACGCCGACGCCACCTGACGCAGCCTGCCCGGGGATCCGGGACGGGATGGCTATCCTCCATCTGTCCGGATCGCGGGACGCCCGAGGGAGGGGGTCCCCCCAGCACGACGAGGGGGAGGGCCGTTCCGGACCCCACGGAACGAGAGGCCGCCCAATGGAGACGACGCGCAGCAGCCTGGTAGGCGCACAGACCGCCGAGGCACCCGCCGCCGCACCCGATCAAGAACCGGGCAAGGACCCGCACACCGAAGCGCATACCGGCCCCGGGGCCGAGACGCAGCCGCCGGAGGGCTCCGCGCCCGTCCCGGCGGCCCGCCGGACGGCCGAGGGGTTCCTGGCTGCCGACTTCCCCTGGTACGGCCTGGACGGGGCCTTCACGGGCCCGCGCCGGCTGATGCAGGTCGGCACCGCCGCCGACGGCACCGTGGAGCACGGCTCCACCGGGCACGGCGACGAGCCCTCCGCCCGCGGCGAGCTGGCGACGGGCGAGAAGGAGCGGTTCGCGGTGGTGATCACCGTCGCGAGCAACCCGCTGCGCCGCAGCAGTGACGGCACCGGGGTCCTGGAGGCCACCTCGGTCTCCTCGGCGGCCTGGCTGGCCGGCTCCGGTCTGCTGGCGTACAGCTGGCCCGGGCAGATGGACCACGCCCTGCGCGACGACTGGCTCGACCAGCAGACCGAGGCGGCCTGGGAGCTCGCCGACGACCTCGACGGCGAGGACTGGTCCACGCTGTCGCTGCCCGTGGACGGCGAGCCGACGACCTTCCACTACCGCGAGTCCGAGTTCGGCTGGGTGCTGGCCGGCTCCACCGGCAACGGCGTCCACCTGGGCGCCTACGGACGAGGGATGAGCGCCTACGGGCTCGGCTTCGCCGCCATCACCGACCTCGGCACGTACGAGTAGGCCGCGCTGCGGGCCCGGCCGACGGGCCCGCCGCAACGCGAAGGGCGCCGCTCGGTGAGCGGCGCCCTTCGTGGTGAAGCCGGGTCAGAACTTGTTGCGCGGGGTGATGCCCAGCGACATGCCCGACAGGCCGCGGGCCCGGCCGCCCAGCTTGCCCGCGATCGCGCGCAGCGCCGCGCCGGCCGGGGAGTCCGGGTCGGACAGGACGACGGGCTTGCCCTCGTCGCCGCCCTCGCGCAGCCGCACGTCGATCGGGATCTGGCCCAGTACGGGCACGGTCGCGCCGACCGTCTTCGTCAGGCCGTCCGCGACCTTCTGGCCGCCGCCCGAGCCGAAGACGTCCACCATCTCGTCGCAGTGCGGGCACGGAAGGCCCGACATGTTCTCGACGACACCGACGATCTTCTGGTGGGTCTGCACGGCGATGGAGCCGGCCCGCTCGGCCACCTCGGCGGCCGCCTGCTGCGGGGTGGTGACCACGAGGATCTCGGCGTTCGGCACGAGCTGCGCCACGGAGATCGCGATGTCGCCCGTGCCCGGCGGGAGGTCGAGCAGCAGCACGTCCAGGTCGCCCCAGAACACGTCGGCCAGGAACTGCTGGAGGGCCCGGTGGAGCATCGGGCCGCGCCACACGACCGGCGCGTTGCCGGGGGTGAACATGCCGATGGAGATGACCTTCACGCCGTTGGCGGAGGGCGGCATGATCATGTTCTCGACCTGGGTGGGGCGGCCGTCGACACCCAGCATCCGCGGCACGCTGTGGCCGTAGATGTCCGCGTCGACCACGCCGACCTTCAGGCCGTCCGCGGCCATCGCCGCGGCCAGGTTGACCGTGACGGAGGACTTGCCGACGCCGCCCTTGCCGGAGGCGACCGCGTAGACGCGGGTCAGCGAACCCGGCTTGGCGAAGGGGACCTCGCGCTCGGCGGTGCCGCCGCGCAGCGTGGCCGCCAGGTCCTTGCGCTGCTCGTCGCTCATGACGTCCAGCGTCACCGAAACGGAGGTGACGCCGGCGACCTTCTCGACCGCCTCGGTCACGTTCTTGGTGATCGTCTCGCGCATGGGGCAGCCCGACACGGTCAGGTAGACCGTGACGGCGACCGCGCCGCCGTCGCCGATCTCCACCGATTTGACCATGCCGAGCTCGGTGATCGGCCGGTGGATCTCGGGGTCGTTCACCGTCGCCAGAGCGTCCAGGATCGCGTCCTGCTCAGGCACGGCGGCGGAGCTTGTGTCGGTAGCCATGTCCCGATGGTACGGCTCGGTAGCAGGGCTCGGGTAAGCCGATCAGCGGTCGCCTTCATCACGTTCCGCGGGGAATAGCCGGCGCTCGTCCATCTCCTTGATCAGGTCCTGGAACTCCGAGCGGATCCAGTCGCGCGTCGCCACCTCGCCGAGGCCCATGCGCAGTGCCGCGATCTCCCGGGTGAGGTACTCGGTGTCGGCGATCGACCGCTCGTTCTGCTTGCGGTCCTGCTCGTGCGTGACCCGGTCGCGGTCGTCCTGGCGGTTCTGCGCGAGCAGGATCAGCGGGGCCGCGTACGAGGCCTGGAGCGACAGCATCAGCGTCAGGAAGATGAAGGGGTACTCGTCGAAGCGCAGGTTGTCCGGGGCGAAGACGTTCCACAGCACCCAGAGGATGATGACCAGCGTCATCCAGACGATGAACCGGCCCGTGCCCAGGAAGCGCGCCACCCGCTCCGACAGCCTGCCGAAGGCCTCCGGGTCGTACTCGGGCAGCAGTGAGCGCCGCGGCGCCCGCGGCAGGTCCAGGCGCACCCGGGGCCGGTTCAGGGCGCTCGACCCCGTCGGCGCGGACTTGGCCGCCCGTTCGGCGGAACGTTCCGCCCCCTCCGGCGGCTGCCCGTGCTCGCGCGCCGACTGCAGCCGGGCCTGCTCCCGCCGCTCCCGGATCTGCTCCCGGCGCCGCTCGCGCGACTGCTCGCCGCGCCCGCGCTCAGTGCCCACGCAGCGCCTCCTCCGAGTGGAAGTCCGTCTCGCGCCAGTCGTCCGGCAGCAGGTGGTCCAGGACGTCGTCGACCGTCACCGCGCCCAGCAGCGACCCGCTCTCGTCGACCACCGGCACGGCCACCATGTTGTACGCGGCGAGGTGCGTGGTGACGGCGGGCAGCGAGGCATCGGGCCGCAGCGGCGGGAGGTCGGTGTCCACGATGGAGCTCACCAGCGTGAACGGCGGGTCGCGCAGCAGCCGCTGGAAGTGCACCGTGCCCAGGTACTTGCCCGTGGGCGTCTCGTCCGGCGGCCGGCACACGTACACCTGCGCCGCCAGCGCCGGCGACAGGTCCGCCTGCCGTACCCGGGCCAGCGCGTCCGCGACCGTCGCGTCGGGCCGCAGCACGATCGGCTCGGTGGTCATCAGCCCGCCCGCGGTGTTCTCCTCGTACGACAGCAGGCGGCGCACGTCGGCGGCGTCGTCGGGCTGCATCAGCGTCAGCAGCCGCTCCTTGTCGTCCTCGGGCAGCTCGGAGAGCAGGTCGGCCGCGTCGTCGGGGTCCATCGCCTCCAGGACGTCGGCGGCGCGCTCCTCCTTCAGCTTGCCGAGGATCTCCACCTGCTCGTCCTCGGGCAGCTCCTCCAGCACGTCGGCGAGCCGGTCGTCGTCGAGGGCGTTGGCCACCTCGGCGCGCCGCTTCGGCGTCAGGTGGTGCAGGACGTTCGCCACGTCCGCGGGCCGCATCTGCTCGAAGGTGGCGACGAGGTTCTCGGCGCCCTGCCCGTCCTCCTCCAGCGAGAAGCCCGTCACGGCCGACCACTCCACCGTCACGGCCTCGCCGCGCCGGCGCAGCGCACCCGACTTGCCCTTCCGTACGAAGATCTTGTCGATCTCCCAGTCCCGGCGGGCCGGCAGCTGCTGGATGGCCACGTCCAGGACGGTGACCTCCTCCTCGGTGGCGACCAGCGTCACCCGCCGGTCCAGCAGCTCGCCGAGGACCAGCCGCTCGGTGGGGCGCTGTTCGAAGCGCCGCATGTTGATGACGCCGGTGGTGATGACCTGGCCCGACTCCACGCCCGTGACCCGGGTCATGGGGAGGAAGATGCGGCGCCGGCTGACCACCTCGACCACCAGCCCCAGCAGCCGCGGCGGACGGCCGCCGACCCGGAGCATCGCGACGAGGTCGCGGACCCGGCCGACCTGGTCGCCGTTGGGATCGAAGACGGGCACACCCGACAGATGCGAGACGAAGATCCGCGGGGCGCCTGCAGCCATCCGAGCGCCTCCTAGAGCGTCAATCAACAGTCGTGCCGCCCCTCAGGCTAGCCCGTGCCGCGGCGAAGCGTCCTGGTGGGGAGGGCCGCCCGGGGCCGCCCGGAGCCCGGGGAGCGGTCGCGGGCCGCCGAGCACGGGCGGGTACGCTGCCTGCTGCCCGCAGACGACCGACGAGAGGCACCCGCACGTGACCGCCTACTTCCCTGCCGCGCGGCTGCGCCGGGCCGCCTTCATCGGTGTGCTGTGCGCGGGTCTCTCCGTCACCGGTACGGGGTGCGGGGAGGACCCCGACGAGGGCACGAACGGTGTCGGCAAGCTCTCCGCGGACAAGATCGAGGCGAAGGCGAAGGCCGCCGCGACGGAGGCCGGGTCGGTGCACCTGTCGGGCACGCTGGTGAGCGGGGGGAAGTCCTTCACCGTCGACATGCGGCTGAAGTCGGACGGCGGTTCCGGCGAGGTGAAGTCCAAGGAGGACACCTTCCAACTGCTGCGGGTGGGGGAGCAGCTGTACCTGAAGGCCAGCGCGGCCTTCTGGGGGGAGTCCGACTCGGCCGGCAAGCTCGGCGACAAGTACGTGAAGGTGCCCGAGGGCGACCCCTCCTACAAGCAGTTCCGCGGGTTCACGGACATGAACGTCCTCCTGGACGGGCTGCTGGGCCTGGAGGGCAAGCTGTCGAAGGGCGCCTACGCCAAGGTCGGCTCCACCCGAGCCGTGCAGGTCACCGCGGACGAGGGCAAGGGCGGCAAGCTGTCGGTGTCCCTGGAGGGGACCCCGTACCCGCTGCTGATGGAGCGGGCGGGCGGCGCCGGCCGGGTGGAACTCGCCGAGTGGGGCAAGCCGTTCCAGCTCGACCCGCCGGCGCAGGACCAGACCGTCGACTACGGGAGCCAGCTGCCGACGACGAAGGAACAGGGCGGCGAGCCCGCTCCCGGCTCCACCAAGGGATCCGGTCAGGGCGCGAACCCGACCACCCCGTAGCGCCGTCGGCGGTCCGGGGCCCGGTCGCCCGTCAGGACCTGCCGGCCCGCTTGCGCCGGAACAGCAGCTTCGGCAGACCGGCCGGCACGGGGCGCCGGGTCGTCGCCGGGGACCCGAGCGGGGCCGCGGCCAGGGACCCGTCCGGGAGGGAGCGGACCGACTCCGGCTCCAGCCGCAGCAGCCGGCACTCCCGCGCCCACCGCTCGGTCATCTCCTCCGAGTCGGGCGCGTTCAGCCGCTTGCCCTTCAGCTCGGCGACGGCCGCCTGCCACTCCTCCCCGCGGGGCGGGAGCTCGCGCACGGTCGCCGTCCAGGCCACGAGCCGTCCGCCCTTGTCCTTGCTCCGTACGGTCACCTCGGCGGAGGAACCGTCCGCCAGGCCCGGGAACGGCTGCTCGCCCGGTCCGTCGCCCAGCACGTGCGCGGCGCCGTCCAGCCAGGCGTGCCACAGGGCCCGGTCGGCCCCGGCGCCGCGGACCCAGATCAGGCCGGACTTCTTGGTGGCCTCCTCGACGAGGGCCAGGTCGAGCGCGCTGAGAGTCATGCGCACAGGGTAGGGGGTCCGCCGTTCCGGCCGGGGACGGGTCCGGGGCACGGAAGGACGGCGGGCCGGGCGGAGCCCTAGATGTATTGCCCTGTGAGGTTGGGGACGCGGCTGGCGGGTGGTTTGCCTGCGAGCGCGGTGTGTCCGCGGTGGTGATTGTAGGAGTGCAGCCAGCCGGGGAACGCGTCACGTCGTTCCTGCTCTGACTGGTAGGGGCGGGCGTAGGCCCATTCGTCGAGCAGGGTGCGGTTGAGGCGTTCGACTTTGCCGTTGGTCTGGGGCCGGTAGGGCCGGGTTCGTTTGTGGGTGATCCCGGCCGCCGCCAGGGTGTCGCGCCAGGCCTGGGACTTGTAGCAGGCGCCGTTGTCCGTCAGGACGCGTTCGACGGTGATCCCGACGCTGGTGAAGTAGGCCTGTGCCCGGGCCCAGAACGCGGTGGCGGTCTCCTTCTTCTCGTCGGTGTGGATCTCGCTGTAAGCGAGGCGGGAGTGGTCGTCGACGGCGGTGTGGATGTAGCTGTAGCCCGTGCCGGACCTGGTCTTGCGGCCGGCCTGTCGGCCGAGGGCCTTGTGACCGCCGCCGTCGGGGATGTTGCCGAGCTTCTTGATGTCGACGTGGACGAGTTCGCCGGGCTTGTCGCGTTCGTAGCGTCGTATGGGCCGGCCGGTGGCCCGGTCCAGGTGAGACAGGCGGGCCAGGCCGAACCGGGTCAGCACTCGGTGCACGGTGGAGGGCACCAGGCCGAGCAGGTGGGCGATGCGGGCGGGTCCCCACCGGCGCAGGACGCGGACCTTGATGATCCGGCGTTCGGTGCGGGTCAGGGTGCGGCGCGGGCTGTGGTGCGGGCGGGAGGACCGGTCGTACATGCCGGCCTCGCCCAGGGTCCGGTAGCGGGCGGCCCACCGCTGGGCAGTGGTGGGCGAGACCTGGAACCGGTCGGCCGCGCGTCGCAGCGGCCAGCCGTCTTCGACCACGCAGCGGGCCAGGCGCAGTCGTCCGGTCTCGGTCAGGGGTGCATTACGGTGGGGCATGAGGGCCTTCTGCCGGTTGGTGTAGACGTCGCAATCCACACCGAACCCGGAAGGCCCTCACCCATTCAAGATCCCTCAGCCGAGACCTGCATCACCCGGCCACAACCTCCCTTGACAGAACACCTAGAGCCAGCCGTGGCGGCGCAGGGCCCGGTGGATGGTGAAGCAGGTGCCGACGATGGTGCCCATCACCATCGGGTAGCCGTACTCCCACTGGAGCTCCGGCATGTGGTCGAAGTTCATCCCGTACACCCCGCAGATCATCGTCGGCACGGCGATGATCGCCGCCCACGAAGTGATCTTGCGCATGTCCTCGTTCTGGGCGACCGTCGCCTGCGCGAGGTTGGCCTGGAGGATCGAGTTGAGCAGCTCGTCGAAGCCCACCACCTGCTCGTGCACCCGGGCGAGGTGGTCGGCGACGTCGCGGAAGTACTTCTGGATGTCGGGGTCCACCAGCCGCATCGGCCGCTCGCTCAGCAGCTCCATCGGGCGCAGCAGCGGCGACACCGCCCGCTTGAACTCCAGCACCTCGCGCTTGAGCTGGTAGATGCGGCCCGCGTCACCGCCGCGCGCACGGCCCTTGGCGGGGGGCGCGAACACGTCGCTCTCCACCTCGTCGATGTCGTCCTGCACCGCCGCGGCGACCGCGATGTAGCCGTCGACCACGTGGTCGGCGAGGGAGTGCAGGACGGCGGAGGGGCCCTTGGCCAGCAGGTCGGGGTCGTCCTGGAGGCGGTGGCGCAGGCCCCGGAGGGAGCCCTGGCCGCCGTGCCGGACGGTGATGACGAAGTCCGGGCCCGTGAAGCACATCACCTCGCCGGTCTCCACCACCTCGCTGGTGGCGGTCAGTTCGGCGTGCTCGACGTAGTGGATCGTCTTGAAGACGGTGAAGAGGGTGTCGTCGTACCGCTCCAGCTTCGGCCGCTGGTGCGCGTGGACCGCGTCCTCCACGGCCAGCGGGTGCAGTCCGAAGGTCGCGGCGATCCCCGCGAACTCGGCCTCCGTCGGCTCGTGCAGGCCGATCCAGGCGAAGCCGCCGTCCTCGCGCACCCGGCGGATCGCCTCACGGGGGGTCAGGCAGGAGGTTCCCTGCACCCGCCGCCCGTCGCGGTACACGGCGCAGTCGACCACCGCGCTGCTGGCCGACGGGTCGCGGGTGGCGTCGTAGCCGGGCTGGACGGGGGTGGACTTGCGCAGCGACGGACGTACGGCCGCACGCAGGTAGGGCAGCATCGACATGGCAGGCTCCTTCGCACGCACGGCTGCGGACCGTACGGGTGGGAGACCCTCGGTACCGCGGGCGGGCAGGCCCGGGCCGGCACGAGGGAAACAGGACGGGAGGACAACGTTCTGCCGTCGCTCTTCTACCGATCAGGGATCACGAAGATCACAGAAGATCACAGAGGGCGGGAAGCGCCCGCCGGAGAAGCGGAAGAGCGATTGGTACTGCACGATCGACTTCGGTCCACCGCAGCCCCACCTCCTCCGGCCGGTCCCCCGTAGGGGACGTCCTGTCTTCGGGGCACCGAAACAACGCTTCTGCGTGCGGCCCCGAACAGCTGTCAACACTATCAGCCGACGGATGGTCAAGACCCGCCCTTTACCCGCCTGATACGAGTTCTATGCTCGCTGCATGGCAGAAATTCTGGCCCTCGTCGAAGCCCGGCTGCGCACCGCGTTCGGTGAACCCGACGCGCGCGCCGCCGTCACCTTCCTGGGCACCGACCGCATCGAGGTACTCCGTTTCGCCGAGGGGGACCTCGTGCGGTACGCGACCCTCGGCATGTCCGCGCACCCCATGACCGACCCGACCGCCGTGGTCGCCGATCCCGTACGGGGCCCGCGCGCCGAGCTCGTACTGACCGTGCGGGCCGGACTGGCGGCCACCGACAAGCTCCTCCGGCCGCTCGCCGTGCTGGCGGCGTCCCCGCAGGTGGAGGGGCTGATCGTGGCTCCGGGCGCCTCGCTGGACGTGGGCGGGCCGCTCTGGGACGGGGCCCCGTTCACCTCCGTCCTCGTCGCCGAGCCGGGCGGCCTGGTCGAGGACCTCGACCTCGACGAGCCGATGGATCCGGTGCGCTTCCTCCCCCTCCTTCCCATGACGCCCAACGAGGCTGCCTGGAAACGGGTGCACGGCGCGGCCGCCCTCCAGGAACGCTGGCTCGCGCGCGGAACGGACCTGAGGGATCCGCTGCGCGGCGCCGTCGCCCTGGACTGACAGCCCGGACGGGTGACCATGCCTTGACGGGCGGCCGGGCGGGGAGGAGCGTGGCTACCTATGAGGGGTGAACCGAGTTGCCCGAAGTGCGGTGGCCGGGTCAGGGCGCCCGGACTCTTCTCCGACTCCTGGCAGTGCGCGGCGCACGGCACCGTCCACCCCCTGCAGCCCGTCATCCCGCCGAGCGTGGAGGGCCTCGGCGTCGTCGTCCACCGGGCGCGGGTGCCGGTGTGGATGCCCTGGCCGCTCCCGGTGGGGTGGCTGTTCACGGGGGTGGCCTCCGCGGGTGACGACCGCAGCGGCGGCCGGGCCACGGCGGTGGCCTGCTCGGGCCCCGGGCCGCTGGGGGGCATCGGCGAGCTGCTGCTCATCGCGGAGGAACTGGGCGTGGGCCTGGGCGCGCGCTACGCGGGCATCGACGGCCCCGACCCGGGCACCTCCATCGACGTGGCGGGCCCGCCCCACGCCAAGGTGGTCGCGGCGGGCCGCCCGACCCCGCTCTGGCACGTCAGCGGCGGCCCCGAGGACCGGGCCGTCTTCGCCGGGGAGGCGCGCGGCCTGTGGCTGTGGGCGATCGTCTGGCCGCAGCAGTCCGGCCTGCTCCTCTACGACGAGCTCGTCCTCACCGACCTCCGCGACGCGGGCGCCGAGGTCGAGCTCCTCCCGTGCGGTGCCCTGAGCCCGCGGATCCTCGGCCCGGCCTGAGCTCCCCGGCCCGGGGCCGTCGGTGCGGAGGGCCTGCGCCCGGTTATCCTGGAGCGTCCCCCGACCGTACGTACGACCCCTGGAGCCCGGCTGTGCGCATCGACCTGCACACCCACTCCACGGCCTCCGACGGTACGGACACCCCGGCCGAACTCGTGCGGGGCGCCGCCGCGGCCGGGCTGGACGTCGTCGCGCTGACCGACCACGACACCGTGGGCGGGCACGCCGAGGCGCTCGCCGCCCTTCCGGCCGGCCTGACGCTGGTGACCGGTGCCGAGCTGTCCTGCCGGCTCGACGGGATCGGCGTGCACATGCTCGCCTACCTCTTCGACCCGGAGGAGCCCGAGCTCGCCCGCGAGCGCGAACTCGTCCGCGACGACCGGGTCCCGCGGGCCCGCACCATGGTCGACAAGCTGCGGGCGCTCGGCGTGGACGTCACCTGGGAACAGGTGGCGCGGATCGCCGGCGACGGCTCGGTCGGCCGGCCGCACATCGCGACCGCCCTGGTCGAACTCGGCGTCGTGCGCACGGTCTCGGACGCCTTCACGCCGCAGTGGCTCGCCGACGGCGGTCGCGCCTACGCCGACAAGCACGAGCTCGACGCCCTCGACGCCGTACGCCTGGTGAAGGCGGCCGGCGGCGTCACCGTCTTCGCGCACCCCGCCGCCGTCAAGCGCGGCCGGTGCGTGCCGGAGTCCGCGATGGCCGAGCTGGCGGCCGCGGGCCTGGACGGCATCGAGGTGGACCACATGGACCACGACGCCGGCACCCGTGTGCGGCTGCGCGGCCTCGCGGCGGAACTCGGCCTGCTGACCACCGGATCCAGCGACTACCACGGCAGCCGCAAGACCTGCCGCCTCGGGGAGTACACCACCGACCCCGAGATCTACGGCGAGATCACGCGCCGCGCGACGGGGGCCTTCCCCGTGCCCGGCGCCGGCGGACGCGAGCGCTGACCGGCCCCGACCCGGCCCGCTCCACCCGTTCTCCACTCCTTTCTCGCGACACCCCTCTCTCCTGCAAGGCATCTCTGTGTTCGACTTCGCCGTCTTCGGATCCCTCTTTCTCACCCTTTTTGTGATTATGGACCCCCCGGGGATCACGCCGATCTTCCTGGCCCTGACCTCCGGACGCCCCGTCAAGGTGCAGCGCCGGATGGCCTGGCAGGCCGTCTGCGTGGCCTTCGGCGTCATCGCGGTCTTCGGCATCTGCGGTCAGCAGATCCTGGACTACCTGCACGTCTCGGTCCCGGCGCTGATGATCGCCGGTGGTCTGCTGCTCCTGCTCATCGCGCTCGACCTGCTCACCGGCAAGACCGACGAGCCCAAGCAGACCAAGGACGTGAACGTCGCCCTGGTCCCGCTCGGCATGCCCCTGCTCGCCGGCCCCGGTGCGATCGTGTCCGTCATCCTCGCCGTGCAGAAGGCGGACGGGGCGGCCGGGCAGATCTCCGTCTGGGCCGCGATCGTCGCCATGCACGTGGTGCTGTGGATCACCATGCGCTACTCGCTGGTGATCATCCGGGTCATCAAGGACGGCGGCGTGGTTCTCGTGACGCGGCTCGCGGGCATGATGCTCTCCGCCATCGCCGTCCAGCAGATCATCAACGGCGTGCTCCAGGTGGTGCAGGGGGCCTGACCGCCCCGGCGCGCCGCCCGCCTACGACGACGCCCCCGCACCGGTCCCGGTGCGGGGGCGTGAACGTCTCGTGCTGGGCGTCAGCAGGACGCACTCTCGGCCGGTCGGATCAGGATGCGCTGGCCGATCGACGCGGCCTGCTGCACGATCCGGTTGACGGAGGACGCGTCCACGACGGTGCTGTCCACGGCGGTCCCGTCGACGTCGTCCAGGCGCAGAATCTCGAAGCGCACGGGCTTCTCCCTTCGTCAGTGTTCTCTTGCACTGGTCCAACGAAGTGTAGACCTCAATCATTCCCTACGCTAAAGAAATTTTTTCACTGGCTAACGACAGGGTCCCCGGGCGCGCCCCAGAACGCGGCCAGCGCGGCGGCCGTGGTCTGCGGGTCCTCGGCGTTCGGCGAGTGCTCCGTGCCCGGCACCACGACCCTGCGCGCCCCCAGGCGCCGGGCCATGTCGTCCAGCAGCGGAACCGGCCAGGCGTAGTCCACGGCCCCCGACAGGACCAGCTTCGGCAGCGGGACCCGTCCCAGCTCCGCCACCCGGTCCGGCTCGCAGATCAGCGCCCTGCCGGTGACGATCAGCTGCTCGGGCACGGTCGCCAGCCACCGCTCGCGCAGGAACCGCGTCAGCTCGGGGGAGTCCGGCACGGCGTCCTGCGGATCGTGGGCGCGCATCGCCTCCCAGATCCCCGGCATGTCGTCGCCCATCGCCTCCAGCGCCGCCACCAGCAGCTTCGTCCGCTCCTGCTGCTCCTCCGCGATGGCGGCCGGGCCGCTGCTCATCAGGGTGAGCGAGGCGAAGGGCGAGGCGTCGCGCAGTACGGCGGCGCGCGAGACCAGCCCGCCGAGGGAGTGCCCGGCCAGGTGCACGGGACCCGTCCCCAGCGCCCGCACCTGGGCGAGCACGTCCCGCGCCAGCTCCTCCAGCCCGTACGCCGACTCCTCGCGCGGGCCGGGGGTCTCGTACTGGCCGCGGCCGTCGACGGCGACCGTCCGGAAGCCCGCGGCGGCGAGCGGCTCCAGCAGGGCGATGAAGTCCTCCTTGCTGCCCGTGAAGCCCGGGACCAGCAGGGCCGTGCCGCGGACCGGCTCGCCGGCCTCGTGCACGGCGAAGGGGCCGCGGTCGGTGGACAGGCGGTACGCGCGGGCGACAGGCGGCAGCGTCAGGCGGGGCGGCTTGCTCATGGCCAGAGGTTACCGGCCCGTAGCCCCCGGCGCGGCCGGGGAACGCCGACGGCCCCGCACCCTCCGGAAAGGGGTGCGGGGCCGTGGCAGGTACCTGCGGCCCTACGCCTCCGGCGCGGCCGCGGCCTTGCGGGTGCGGGTCCGCTTCGGCTTGGCCGGAGCCTCCTCCGCCACGACGGCGGCCTCGGCGACCGGAGCCGCGGCGGCCTTGCGGGTGCGCGTCCGCTTCGGCTTGGCCGGAGCCTCCTCCGCCACCTCGGTGGCGACGGCGACGGCCGGCGCGGCCTCCGCGGTCTTGCGGGTGCGGGTCCGCTTGGGCTTGGCCGGGGCCTCCTCGGCCACGACCGGGGCCTCGGCGACCGGGGTCACCGGGGCGGCCGCGGCCTTGCGGGTGCGGCGCGCGCGGACCGGCTCGACCGGCGGGGCCATCTGGAAGTCCGGCTCCGGGGTGGTCTCCACGATCCGCCGCGGACGCCGGGCCCGGACGGGCTCGACGGGCGGGGCCATCTGGAAGTCCGGCTCCGGGGCGGCCTCGACCTTGCGGACGCGGGCGCGCCGCGGCCTGGCCGGGGCCTCCTCGGCGACCGGTACGGCCGCTGCCACGGGGGCGGCGGCGGGCGCGGCGGCCGGCGCCTCGGCCACCGGGGCCGCGACGGCCGCCTGGGCCGGAACCGCACCCACGCGGGTCCGGCGACGGCGCGGCTTGCGCGGCTCGTCGGCGGCCGGCGCCTGCGGAGCCTCGGCGATCGGGGTGACGGCGGCCTCCGCACCCACCTCGGCACCGCCCCGCGTACGGCGCCGCTGGCGCGGCGTGCGCGTACGGGCCGGACGCTCCTCGGTCACGGTGGCGGAGCGGGCGCCACGGCCACCGCGGCCGCCGGTCTCACCCAGGTCCTCCAGCTCCTCGGCCTTCAGGCCGGCCCGCGTGCGCTCGGCGCGCGGCAGGATGCCCTTGGTGCCGGCCGGGATGTTCAGCTGCTCGAACAGGTGCGGCGAGGTGGAGTACGTCTCCAGCGGGTCGTGGAAGTCCAGCTCCAGCGCCTTGTTGATCAGCTGCCAGCGCGGGATGTCGTCCCAGTCGACCAGGGTGACGGCGGTGCCCTTGTTGCCCGCGCGGCCGGTGCGGCCCACGCGGTGCAGGAAGGTCTTCTCGTCCTCCGGCGTCTGGTAGTTGATGACGTGGGTCACACCCTCGACGTCGATGCCGCGTGCGGCGACGTCGGTGCAGACCAGTACGTCGACCTTGCCGTTGCGGAACGCGCGCAGCGCCTGCTCGCGGGCGCCCTGGCCCAGGTCGCCGTGGACGGCGCCGGAGGCGAAGCCGCGCTTCTCCAGCTGCTCGGCGATGTCGGCCGCCGTGCGCTTGGTACGGCAGAAGATCATCGCCAGACCGCGGCCCTCGGCCTGCAGTACGCGGGCGACGAGCTCCGGCTTGTCCATGTTGTGCGCACGGAAGACGTGCTGCGTGATGTTGGCGACGGTCGCGCCCTCGCCGTCCTCGGAGACGGCGCGGATGTGCGTGGGCTGCGTCATGTAGCGGCGGGCCAGGCCGATGACCGCGCCCGGCATGGTCGCCGAGAACAGCATGGTCTGGCGCTTCGCCGGAAGCAGGTTCATGATCTTCTCGACGTCGGGCAGGAAGCCGAGGTCGAGCATCTCGTCGGCCTCGTCCAGGACGAGCGCCTTGACGTGCGACAGGTCGAGCTTCTTCTGCCCGGCCAGGTCGAGCAGGCGGCCCGGGGTGCCGACGATCACGTCGACACCCTTGTTCAGGGCCTCGACCTGGGGCTCGTAGGCCCGGCCGCCGTATATGGCCAGGACGCGGACGTTGCGGACCTTGCCGGCGGTCAGCAGGTCGTTGGTGACCTGGGTGCACAGCTCGCGGGTCGGAACCACCACGAGGGCCTGCGGGGTGTCGGTCAGCTGACCGGGCAGGGCCCGGCCGGCCTCGACGTCCGCGGGGACGACGACCCGCTCCAGCAGGGGAAGGCCGAAACCGAGCGTCTTGCCGGTACCGGTCTTGGCCTGGCCGATGACGTCCGTGCCGGAGAGGGCGACGGGGAGGGTCATCTCCTGGATCGGGAAGGGGGACACGATGCCGACGGCTTCAAGCGCCTCGGCCGTCTCGGGAAAGATCCCGAGGTCTCGGAACGTAGTCAGGGTGCTGCCTCTTCTGTGAGACGCGGCGCGAGGCGGCGAAGGGGGTCCTACCGTGCCGTGCTTGCAGTACTACGACGTACGAAGCTGCGCGGGACCACTGGCCTTCGCTCAAGCGCATCTGCCGCTGAGGGGGCCCCTCGTGGGAGGCGGTACGCATGGACGTACGCACCACACCGAGGGCGGTCGGTTGGAGCCGATCGGGCCACCGACCGGGCATCCTCATTCGGATGGCCCGCCGAGTATTCGGCAGGCGCATTACCACTGTACCTCGGAATCGCGCAGGTGTGTCGGGTGAATTCACCGGGGAGGTGGGTTTAGCTGGACAGGGCAGGTGGTTCATGGCCCCATTCGGCGGGCTATTGTGCGGTGCATGCCGACCGTAGAAAACGCCTCGCCCGCCGACGACAGCACCCCCGCCGAATCCACGGGGATCGCCTCCCAGGACTGGGCGACCGCCTCTGCCTCGCCGCAGTACCGGGCCGCCGTCGTGGACCTGCTCGGCGCGCTCGCCTACGGAGAGCTCGCGGCCTTCGAGCGCCTCGCGGAGGACGCGAAGCTCGCGCCCACCCTGGACGACAAGGCCGAGCTCGCCGCGATGGCCTCCGCCGAATTCCACCATTTCGAGCAGCTGCGCGACCGTCTCGCGAAGATCGAGGCCGAGCCCACCGCCGCCATGGAGCCCTTTGCCCGCGGCGTCGACGACTTCCACCGCCAGACCGCGCCGTCGGACTGGCTGGAGGGCCTCGTCAAGGCGTACGTCGGCGATTCCATCGCCAGTGACTTCTACCGCGAGGTCGCCTCGCACCTGGACACCGACACCCGCGCCCTGGTGCTCGGTGTGCTCGACGACACCGGCCACGGCAACTTCGCCGTCGAAAAGGTGCGCGCCGCGATCGAGGCGGACCCGCGCTGCGGCGGCCGGCTCGCGCTGTGGGCCCGCCGCCTGATGGGCGAGGCCCTGTCGCAGGCCCAGCGCGTGGTCGCCGAGCGCGACGCGCTCTCGACCATGCTCGTCGGCGGAGTCGACGGGATGGCCGCCGGCTTCGACCTGGCGGCCGTCGGGGAGATGTTCACGCGCATCACCAAGGCGCACACCAAGCGGATGGCGGCCCTCGGCCTGGCCGCCTGACCGGACTCCGGCACACCTCGGCCCCGGCGCGTCCGACGCGCCGGGGCCGAGCCGTGCGTGCCTCAGGGGTCAGCCCCGCGACGGAAGCGAAATCGGAGTCCTCGGGGACCGCCTGCGCGCCCGGGGTGCGGGACGCAGCAGCAGCGAGAGCACGACCGCGGACACCAGGACCGACCCGACGAACGTCGCCATCAGCGTGTAGTGCCCCGGGCCCAGCGCGAAGTGGGTCAGATAGGCGCCGAACAGCGCCCCCAGCACCCCGCTGGCCAGCACCACTCTCGGAGAGGGGAGCCGGGGCGCGAGTGCCCGGACGGCCGCCGCGGACAGGCCGAGGCCCAGCAGGGCGGATCCGAACACTTCCAACAGCACCATCTGGTCTCTCCCATACGTCAGGGCAAACCGGGTCACTGCGGTCCTACCCGAAGCGGAAGAAAGAGAAACGGCCCGGTGGAGTCAACCACCGGGCCGTTTCGGACAGTTCTCAGAGCGCGCCGAAACCGACCTTGCGCGCGGCCGGCTCGCCCAGGTCGATGTACGACAGACGGTCGGACGGCACCAGGACCTTGCGGCCCTTGCTGTCGGTGAGGCTCAGCAGCGGCACGTTGCCGGACAGCGCGGCGGTGACGATGCTCTCCAGCTCCTCGGCGCTCAGGTCGCTCTCCAGCACGATCTCCCGGGGTGCGTGCTGCACGCCGATCTTGACCTCCACGGCTTTGTCCCTCCGACGATCCGGTTCGCGCGATCAGCCGCGCCGTACGCGGTCCACATTAGCCCGGAGAGGGGACACGGATCGCGCGTGGCGGACATGCTCGCAGCGAACACCGGCGGCAGCGGCCCGCCGGGCCGTCAGGTCTCACCGCCGTCGGGCCTGCGGACCGTCAGGCCTCCGTGCCGTGCAGCGGGAAGCCGGCGATGCCCCGCCAGGCCAGCGAGGTCAGCAGACCGACGGCCGTCTCACGGGCGACCGGGCTCTCGCTCGACAGCCAGTAGCGGGCGACGACCTGCGACACCCCGCCCAGGCCGACGGCCAGCAGCATCGACTCGTCCTTGGACAGGCCGGTGTCCTCGGCGATCACGTCGGAGATGGCCTCGGCGCACTGCAGCGAGACGCGGTCGACGCGCTCGCGCACCGCCGGCTCGTTCGTCAGGTCGGACTCGAAGACCAGCCGGAAGGCGCCGCCCTCGTCCTCCACGTACGCGAAGTACGCGTCCATCGTGGCGGCCACGCGCAGCTTGTTGTCCGTCGTCGACTCCAGCGCCGTCCGCACGGCGTGCAGCAGTGCCTCGCAGTGCTGGTCCAGCAGGGCCAGGTACAGGTCCAGCTTCCCGGGGAAGTGCTGGTAGAGGACCGGCTTGCTCACTCCGGCGCGCTCGGCGATGTCGTCCATCGCGGCGGCGTGGTAGCCCTGCGCGACGAACACTTCCTGGGCCGCGCCCAGCAGCTGGTTGCGCCTGGCGCGGCGCGGCAGTCGCGTACCCCGCGGACGCGCTGCCTCGGTCTGCTCGATGGCTGTCACGCCGCCTCCCACTTTCTCATCGGAACACAGGCGCTCTGCGCCGCGCCGCCATCGTACTTTTCGGTAACCGAATCTGGAGGGTTCCGGCCGAGTTTTCTCGCGGTACGGACCGCCCGGAGGCGCTGGTCAGCGGTCGGTCAGCGGTAGTCGTCCTCGTCGAGCTGCACCACCCGCGCCTGCTCGGCGGCATCGCCGTCCGCGGCCTCGTCCGCCTCCCGGGCGTCGGCCGGGTCGTCCTCGCCCGGCGTGAGATCCGCCAGCTGCTCCGCCACATCGGCCTCGGGCGCCTCAGGATCGAGGGATTCCGGAAACGGCTGCCGGAAGGTGTCCGGCTCCGCAGGGTCGACAGTCATGCCGCTCCCCTCGCTTCCTTTGCTCACTTACGAGCGTAGGAGGATCGGGGTGGCACCGCTATGCGGATCCGTCATGTGTCTGTGACCGCGAACACAACAAGTGGAGCGTGATCCTCTCGTAACATTGCCCGCATGTCTTCGACCGAGCCGCCGGGTGTGCGGTCCCCCTCCGAACCCTCCTCCGCCGGAGGAGGGGCCCGGCCGGCCGACGGAGAGCAGCTGCGCACCGCCCGCCTGCCCGGACTGGAAGTCGCCGTCCGGACGCGCCCACCGCGGCGCACGGACCTGCCGCCGGCGCTCTTCGTGCACGGCCTGGGCGGTTCCTCGCAGAACTGGTCCGAGCTGATGGCCCGGCTGGAGGACACCGTCGACGGCGAGGCCCTGGACCTGCCCGGCTTCGGCTGGTCCCCGCCCTCGGCCGACCGGGACTACTCCGTCACCGCCTTCGCCCGCGCCGTCATCCGCTACCTCGACGCGGCCGGCCGCGGCCCCGTCCACCTCTTCGGCAACTCCCTCGGCGGCGCCGTCTCCACGCGCGTCGCCGCCGTGCGGCCCGACCTCGTGCGCACCCTGACGCTGGTCTCGCCCGCCCTGCCCGAGCTGCGCGTGCAGCGGTCGGCCGTGCCGACCGCCCTGCTCGCCGTGCCCGGGGTGGCCGGTCTCTTCACCCGGCTGACCCGGGGTCTCACCGCCGAACAGCGCACCCGGGGAGTGACGGCCCTCTGCTACGGCGACCCCTCCCGGGTGACGCCCGAGGGCTTCGCGCGCGCCGTGGAGGAGATGGAGCGGCGGATGGCCCTGCCGTACTTCTGGGACGTGATGACGCGCTCCTCGCGGGGCATCGTCGACGCCTACACCCTCGGCGGCCAGCACGGACTGTGGCGCCAGGCCCAGCGGGTGCTCGCCCCGACCCTGCTGGTCTACGGCGGCCGCGACCAGCTGGTCTCGTACCGTATGGCCCACAGGGCCGCAGCGGCCTTCCGGGGTTCGCGACTGCTGTGTCTGCCCGGGGCCGGGCACGTGGCGATGATGGAGTACCCCGAGGTGGTGGCCGCGGCCTTCACGGAGCTGCTGCGGGACACCGAAGGGGCGGCCGGGGCAGCCGGGAACACCGAGGACGGGCGGGGCTAGAGCACAGTGGGACGACACAGTCGAAAATCCGCGGCGCCCGCTCCGGAGTCCGCTCCGGTCGCGGCGCCCTCCGCAGCACGCCCGACGGCGCAGCCGGACTCCTTCGCCCCCGGTGACCCCTTCGCGTACGACGACGTGTTCGCCAACGGCGACCCGTTCGCCGGGTGGCCCGAACCGACCGTCACCCACCAGGGGTACGCGCAGCAGGACCCGCCCTCCGCCGCGCGTCCCGCCGGTCACCCGCAGCAGTACGAGCCGGGCGGCGCCTGGGGAGCCCGGCCCGACTCGGTGTACGGGGACTGGCACGGGGTGCCGCGCCCCCGCCCCGCGGAGGAGCCCGCCCCGAGATCCGCCGCCCCCTCCGAGCCCCGCGACGGCGACACACCGGCCTTCGGCACGCCCGCGGTCGGCTTCCCGCAGGTCACCCTGGCCCCCCAGGCACCCGTGCCGGACTTCGACGCCTTCACCTCCACCGGTTCGCACCGCCGCGTGCCGGGCCCGCGCAGGCCCGCCGACGCCGGCCCGGGACCCGTGCCCGCCGCCACCGGCACCGCCACCACCGCGGCCGCCGCCGAACCCGTGGCGCCCGCCGAGGACCGGCCCGCCTCCGGACGCGGCAAGAAGGCCCTGACGTACACCGGGATGGCCGCGGCCGCGGTCACCACGGTCCTCGCCGTGGTCGTCGCGGGCCAGACCTTCCTCGACGGGGGCGACGCCGACGCCCGGGCCGGCGCACCCGCCGCCACCGGCAAGGAACGCTCCGACTCGGCCGCCTCCCGGTCCGAGGGGCGCCCGACCCCGAACGGTGCCGTGGCCGCGCCCCTGCCCTCCGCCAGCGCACCCGCGCCCGCGCCGGAGCTGACGTACGAACAGCAGATGGCGCTGCAGATGCCCATCGACGCCAAGCTCGCCGGGCCGGGCACCTTCGACACCGTGCCCGGCGTGGCCAAGGCCCCGGGCAAGGGCAAGGTCGTGCGCTACCGGGTCGACGTCGAACAGGGCCTCGGCCTGGACGCCCAGCTCTTCGCCGAGGCCGTCCACCGCACGCTCAACGACGACCGCAGCTGGGGCCACGGCGGCAGCAGGACCTTCGAGCGGGTGCCGGGCGGCGAGTCCGACTTCGTCATCACCCTCGCCAGCCCCGGGACCACCGGCGTCTGGTGCGCCAAGTCCGACCTCGACACCACCGTCGACAACGTCTCCTGCGACTCCGCGTCCACGGAGCGGGTGATGATCAACGCCTTCCGCTGGGCGCAGGGCTCCGCGACGTACGGACCGGAGCAGATGTTCGCCTACCGGCAGATGCTCATCAACCACGAGGTCGGCCACCGGCTCGGCCACGGACACGTGAACTGCCGCACACCCGGCGCCCTCGCCCCGATCATGCAGCAGCAGACCAAGTCCCTCGACATCAACGGAATCCAGTGCAAGCCCAACCCCTGGGCGTTCCCCGGTAATTGACCGGTGCGCGCGGAAGCGCGTTGACAACGTGTCCGATCATCGGCAATGGTTCTCCGCATGTCGCACCACCACACCATGACCGCGAGCGCCGCCATCCAGCGCGCGCTGCTCGGTGTGACCGCGCACAGCGTGGCCGACATCTTCTGTCGCTGACGCCGGCCCGACCGCGCAGCGTCCCTTCTCCCGTCCTTCCGTGACGCCGCCGCGCGCCCGGGCACTTCCCTGCCCGCAGGCGCGGCCTTCCCCTGCCCGGTTCCGGTCCCGCACCGTCCCCGGTCGCCGATCGCTGCCCCTCGCGTGGCCCTTCCGCTGTTCCCTTCACGCCGAGAGGTGCCTTTCCGATGGCCCGTCAGTCCCACATATCGCGCCGCGCCGCCGCGGTCGCCGTCAGCCTCGCACTGGCCGGGGGCGCCACGGCCTGCGGTCCCGAGGACGCCGCGGACAAGGCAGGCCCGGGCGGCAGGCCCGGAGCCGCCGGCGCCCCGCAGAAGGGCGGCACCCTGACCGTCCTCAACTCCGAGCCGCAGAACGACTTCGACCCGGCCCGCCTCTACACCTCCGGCGGCGGGAACGTCCCCTCGCTGGTCTTCCGCACGCTGACCACCCGCAACCGCGAGGACGGCGCGGCCGGCACCAAGGTCGTCCCCGACCTGGCCACCGACACCGGCCGGCCCAACGCCGACGCCACCGAGTGGACGTACACCCTCAAGGACGGCCTGAAGTACGAGGACGGCTCCCCGATCACCACCGCCGACATCAAGTACGGCATCGAGCGGTCCTTCGCCGCCGAGCTGTCCGGCGGAGCCCCGTACCTGCGGGACTGGCTGGTCGGCGGCGAGTCCTACGAGGGCCCCTACAAGGACGGCGGCAAGGGCCTCGACTCGATCGTCGTGCCCGACGCGAAGACCATCGTCTTCAGACTCCGCAAGCCCGAGGGCGAGTTCCCCTTCGTCGCCACCCAGACCCAGTTCGCTCCCGTCCCCAAGGCCAAGGACACCGGCGCCACGTACGAGGAGCACCCCGTCTCCTCCGGCCCGTACAAGGTCGTCAAGAACGACAACGACGGCGAACACCTCACCCTGGAGCGCAACGAGCACTGGGACGAGAAGACCGACGAGGAGCGCAAGGCCTACCCCGACCGGATCGACGTCCGCTCCGGACTCGACTCCGCCGTCATCAACCAGCGCCTGACCACCAGCGCCGGCCCCGACGCGGCCGCCATCACCACCGACACCAACCTCGGCCCCGCGGAGCTCGCGCAGATCGGCGACGACAAGGAGCTCGCCGGACGGGTCGGCACCGGCCACTTCGGCTACGTCAACTACATCGCCTTCAACCCCAAGGTCGCTCCCTTCGACAACCCGAAGGTCCGCCAGGCGATCTCCCACGCCGTCAACCGCACCAGCGTGGTCAACGCCGCCGGCGGCTCCGCCCTCGCCGAGCCCGCCACCACCTTCCTGCCCGAACGAGAGGCCTTCGGCTTCACCCCCTACGACCACTTCCCGGCGGGGAGGACCGGCGACCCGGCCAAGGCGAAGGAACTGCTCAAGGAGGCGGGCTTCCCCGACGGACTCACCGTCACCCTGACCCACTCCACCGCCCAGAACCGCCAGACCAGCCCCGAGGTCGCCACCGCCGTCCAGCAGGCGCTCGCCGCCGCCGGCATCACCGTCAAACTGGAGGGCCTGGAGAACAACGCCTTCAACGAGCGGCGCTGGGACGCCGCGAACACCCCCGGCTTCTTCCTCTCCCGCTGGGGCGCCGACTGGCCCTCCGGAGGCCCCTTCCTCGCCCCGATCTTCGACGGCCGGCAGATCGTGACCGGCGGCTCCAACTACAACCACGCCCAGCTGAACGACCCGGCCGTCAACGCCGAGATCGACGAGATCGCCAAGCTGACCGACCTCGCCGCGGCCGGCAAGCGCTGGGGAGCCCTCGACAAGAAGATCGGAGAGCAGGCCCTCACCGTGCCGCTCTTCCACCCCGTCTACAAGCGGCTCGTCGGCAAGGACGTCAAGAACGTCGTCATCAGCGACTGGACCGGCGTCCTCGACATCTCGCAGGTCGCGGTCAAGTGAGCATCACCCTCGAACGGTCCGCGCCGGCACCCGGGGCCGTCCCCCCGGGCGCCGGCGCCGGACGCCGGGTGTGGCGGCGGCTGCGCCGACGGCCCTCCGCCGTCCTGGCCGCCGCCGTCCTGGCCCTGCTCGTCCTGCTCGCCCTCGCCGCGCCGCTGCTCTCCCACCTCACCGGCCAGGACCCGAACACCTACCACGACGACCTCGTGGACTCCGCCCGCGGCGGCGTCCCGATCGGATCCTTCGGCGGGATCTCCGCCGAGCACTGGCTCGGTGTCGAACCGGGCACCGGCCGCGACCTGTTCATCCGGCTCGTCCACGGCGCCCGGATCTCCCTGCTCGTCGCCGTCGGCGCCGTCCTCGTCCAGACGCTCGTCGGCGTCGCCGTCGGACTCGCCGCCGCGCTCGGCGGCCGGGTCGCGGACCAGGTCGTCGGCCGCACCACCGACGTGATGATCGCGCTGCCGCTGCTGGTCATCGGCATCGCCCTCACCGCCGTCGTGCCGCCCGACTTCCCCAGGCCGCTGCTGCTCGTCCTCCTCATCGGCCTGCTCGACTGGGGCGCCACCGCCCGGATGGTCCGCGCCCAGGCCCTCGCCCTGCGCGGCCTGGACTTCGTCGACGCCGCCCGGCTCTCCGGCAGCGGGAAGCTGCGCATCGCCCGCCGCGAACTGCTGCCCTCGCTCGCCGCACCCGTGATCACCCATGCCGCGATCAAGGTGCCCACCGCCATCGTCGCCGAGGCCTCGCTGTCCTTCCTGGGCGTCGGCGTGAAGCCGCCCACCCCCTCCTGGGGGCAGATGCTCTCCGGCGCCCAGACCTGGTTCCGCGCCGACCCGGCCTACGTGCTGCTGCCCGCCGGGCTGCTCTTCGTCACCGTGCTCGCCTCCACCGTCCTCGGTGACGCCGTGCGCACGGCCCTCGACCCGCGCGAAGACTCCCGCCTGCGGGTCGGTACCGGAAAGGAGCGCAAGGGGTGACCCGGTTCGTACTCCAACGCGCCAGCGGCGCACTGTTCGTGCTGCTCGCGCTGTCCGTCATCGTCTACTCCCTCTTCTACCTCGTCCCCGGGGACCCCGCCCGCCTCGCCTGCGGCGAGCGCTGCAACCCGCAGCAGATCGCCCAGGTCCGCGAGCAGCTCGGACTGAACGACTCCTCCCTCGCCCAGTACCTGCACTTCCTCGGCGGGCTGGTCGCCGGACGCGACTACTCGGCCGGCGCCGGGCTGGTCCTCCGCTGCGAGGCGCCCTGCCTCGGCCTCTCCTACCAGACGGACCAGCAGGTCACCGAGCTGATCCTGAGCAGGCTGCCCGCCACCCTGTCCCTCGCGCTCGGTGCACTGGTCATCTGGCTGCTGGTCGGCGTCGGCACCGGGCTGCTGTCCGCGCTGCGCCGCGGCGGGATCACCGAACGCCTGCTGACCGTCCTCACCCTCGCCGGGACCGGCACCCCCGTCTTCATCCTGGGGCTGCTGCTCCTCATGGCGGTCTGCGCCCACCTGCGGTGGCTGCCCTTCCCCACGTACGTGCCGCTGACCGAGGACCCCGAGCAGTGGGCCTGGAACCTGCTGCTGCCCTGGCTGACCCTCGGCCTGTTCGAGAGCGCCAAGTACGCCCGGATCACGCGCAGTTCCACCCTGGAGACGCTCGCCGAGGACCACATCCGCACCTTCCGCGCCTACGGCGTGGGGGAGCGGGCCCTGGTCACCCGGCACGCCGCGCGCGGCGCCGTCGCCCCCGTGATCGCCCTGAGCGCCGTGGACTTCGGCACGATGATCGGCGGCGCCGTGCTGACCGAGTCGCTGTTCGGCATCCCCGGCCTCGGGAAGACCCTCATCGACGCCGTGCGGGCGGTGGACCTGCCCGTCGTGGTGGGCGTCGTCCTCACGATCGGCGCCGCCGTGGTCCTTGCGGGCGCCGTCGCCGACCTGTTGTACGCCGCGGCGGACCGAAGGGTGGCCCTCGCATGACACCGGCACTGGTCGACGTCACCGACCTCGTGGTCGACTTCCCCGTCGGCGGCGCCGACGCGCACGTACGGGCCGTGGACGGGGTCTCCTTCACCCTGGACGCGGGCCGCGCCCTGGGCATCGTGGGGGAGTCCGGCAGTGGCAAGTCCACTGTGGCCGCCGCCCTGCTGGGCCTGCACCGCGGTACGGGCGCCCGCCTCTCCGGCACCGTCACGGTGGCCGGCACCGACGTGGCCGCGGCCACGCCCGCCGCACTGCGCCGGCTGCGCGGAGGCACGGCCGCCATGGTCTTCCAGGACCCGCTGAGCTCCCTGGACCCGTACCACGCCATCGGCGACCAGATCGCGGAGGTCCACCGGATCCACTCCGGGGCCTCCCGCCGGGCCGCCCGCGCCCGGGCCGTCGACGTGCTGGAGCGTGTGGGCATCGCGGACGCGGCGCGCAGGTCCCGCGCCCGGCCCCACGAGTTCAGCGGCGGCATGCGGCAGCGGGCCCTCATCGCGATGGCGCTGGCCTGCGAACCGCGGCTGCTGATCGCCGACGAGCCCACCACCGCCCTCGACGTCACCGTCCAGGCGCAGATCCTGGACCTGCTGCACGGCCTGCGCGAGGAGCGCGGGCTCGCGCTGCTGCTGGTCACGCACGACGTGGGCGTGGCCGCCGAGAGCGTGGACGAACTGCTGGTCATGCGGGACGGCCGCGCCGTCGAGCGCGGGCCGGTCGCGGAGGTCCTCGCGGCCCCGGCCGAGCCGTACACCCGGGCCCTGCTGGCGGCCGTACCGCGACTGGACGCGCCGCGCGCGGCCACCCGGACCGGCCCGGACGTTGTGTTGTCGGAGCGCACGTCCCCGGAGCGCACGTCCCCGGACCCCGCGGTCCGCGACGGCGCGGCCGGACCGCAACCGCCCGTCGTGGAGGCCGTTGCGCTGCGCCGCGGGTTCGGCCGGGGCCGGCGCCGGGTCGAGGCGGTCGCGGGGGTGTCGCTCGCCGTGCGCGCGGGCGAGACCCTCGGCGTCGTCGGCGAGAGCGGCTCGGGCAAGAGCACGCTCGGCCGGATGCTCGTCGGCCTGGTCCGCCCCGACGCGGGGGAGGTCCGGCACGCGGGGGTCCCCGTCACCGGGATCGCCGGCGGGGTACAGATGGTCTTCCAGGACCCGGTCTCCTCCCTCAACCCGCGCCGCTCCGTCGGGCACTCCATCGCCGACCCGCTGCGCGCCGCCGGCGAACGGGACATCGCCGCGGTCCGGGCCCGGGTCGGTGAACTCCTGCTGCGGGTCGGGCTGGAACCGGAGCACTACGACCGCTACCCGCACGAGTTCAGCGGCGGCCAGCGCCAACGGGTCGGCATCGCCCGCGCGCTGGCACCGAACCCGAGGCTGATCGTCTGCGACGAGGCCGTCTCCGCACTCGACGTGACCACGCAGGCGCAGATCACCGCGCTCCTCGCCGAACTCCAGCGGGAGCTCGGCATCGCCCTGGTCTTCATCGCCCACGACCTCGCCGTGGTCCGGCAGGTCAGCGACCGGGTCGCCGTCATGCGGGCCGGCGAGATCGTCGAGCAGGGACCGGTGGACGAGGTCTACAACCGCCCCGCCCACCCCTACACCCGCCGGCTGCTGGCCGCCGTGCCGGCACTGGATCCGGGGCTCGCCGCGGCCCGCCGCACCTCGCGCAGGGAGGCCCTGGCAGTGCTCTAGTGCCGGGACCGCGGAGCTTCAGCGTGCAGCGGCGCCCTCCGGCTTTCTGAGACCGTACTTCTAGCGTGCTCGAACGCGAACCGTACGGGAAAGTTACGACTCTTCACCCCTTCCGGTGGCGCGACGGACAACCGTCCGTCGCGCCTCCGGCGCATCCGCTTGAGTTCTCCCGCGGCTGGTCGCCCGACCGCCCGCGACCGCCTCAACGGGAGATCGGGGGTGCCACTCGTGCGGATCGGACTGCTCACGGACGGCGGATATCCGTATGCGACGGGGGAGTCGGGGCCGTGGTGCGACCGGCTCGTGCGCGGGCTCCCGCAGCACGAGTTCGAGCTGTACGCGCTGAGCCGCAGCGCCGAACAGGAACGCGCCCGGGTCCCGCTCCCCGACCACGTCACCCAGGTCCGCACCGCCGCCCTGTGGGCCCCCGCCGACGACGGCCGGACCTACTCCCGGCGCGAGCGCCGGCGGTTCACGGACTGCTTCGGGGAACTGGTCCGCGGGATCTGCGCCGGACTGCCCGACCCCTTCGCCGCCGGACTCTACGGACTGGCCGAACTCGCCCGGGACCAGGGCGGGTTGTACGCCGCCCTGCGCTCCGAGGCGGCGGTGCGCGCGCTGGAGTCCGCCTGCCGGGCCCCCGGCGCGAACCGTGCCGTGCAGGCCGCACAGGTCGCCGACCTCCTCGACTTCGCCGATGCGCTCGAGGTCATGCTGCGGCCGCTGTCCCTCGACTGGTACGAGGCGGACGCCCCGGGCGAGGGGCTCGGCGCGGCCGACATCTGCCACGCGACGGCGGGCGGGGTCGCGGCCCTCCCCGGCCTGCTGGCCAAACGCTTCTTCGGGGTGCCCCTGCTCGTCACCGAGTACGGAGTCCAGCTGCGCACCCACTACCTGACGCACCTCGCGGCCGGACCCGACCAGGGACCCCGCCCCGCCGTACGGGCCCTGCTCGGCGCCTTCCACCTGCGGCTCGCCACGGAGATCTACGCCAGGGCCGACTTCCTCACCCCCGGCAACACGCACGCCCGCCGCTGGCAGGAGCGCTGCGGAGCCACCCGTGACCGGCTGCGCACCGTCCACCCGGGGATGGAGGCGGACCGATTCGCCGCCGTCGGGGAGGGCGCGGACTGCGGGGACCCGGACACGCTGGTCTGGGTCGGGCGGATGGAACCGGCCAAGGACATCGTCGCCCTGCTGCACGCCTTCGCCGAGGTCCGTCGGGCCGAACCCCGCACCCGGCTGCGGCTCTTCACCCTCTCCGCCGACCCGGGCTACCTCGCGGACTGCCGCTCGCTCGCCGCGCAGCTGTTCCCCGACGAGGCCGCCGACCGCGTCACCGCCGGGGAGAACCCGGTGACCTTCGAGGAGATCGGCGGCCCCGAGGTGCCCTCCACGGCGGAGGCCTACGGGGCCGGACGGGCCGTCGTGCTGTCCTCCGTGATCGAGGGTTTCCCGCTCACCCTTGCCGAGGCCATGTTCTGCGGGAGGGCCACGGTCTCCACCGACGTGGGCGCCGTGCGCGAGGTCATCGGAGGCACCGGCCTCGTCGTCCCGCCGCGCAATCCGTCGGCCCTGGCCGAAGCCTGCCTGTCCCTGCTGGGCGACCCCGAACGCGCCCGGCGGCTCGGCGCCGCCGCCCGGGCCCGGGCCCTGGAGCTGTTCACCGTCGAACAGAACGTGGCCGCGTTCCAGGAGATCTACCTGAGGCTCCTGGCCCGGGGGTCCGAACGGCCCGACGGCGCGGTCCCCTTCGCCCGGCCGCCCGAGGCGCGGGTACCGGGGCACTGGACCAGCCCGACCTGGGCGCCGGGCCCGGACGCGAACTCGGAGGCCGCCGTATGACCACCGCCGACCCGTCCGCCCCGGCGGCGCCGCAGTCCGCCCCGCCGTCCCCGCTGCCGTCAGCCCCGGCCACCGACCGGGCCGCGCACCTCCCCGGCCCGACCGCGCCGCCGTCCGCACCGGCCGTGGCGGTCCCCGCCCCGGCGGCCGGTGGCGTACGGACGCCCGGGCCGTCCGCCGGTCCCCGCGCCGTCCGGGTCCTGCCGCCCTCCGGACCGCCGCCCGGCGCGGAGCCGCAGGCCGGCCCGCCCACCCCGGACGACCGCACCGCCGGGCCCGGCACCGACGCGTCCGGCACGTCCGACGCGCCGGTCGCCGCCGACGGCAGCCACGAGGCCGCGGTGGCCGGTACGGCCGGCGCCGACGTGCCCCCCGCGCCGCGCACCGGCGACGGCGGGATCACCCGCGCCGTCGCGCCCCCGGCCCGCCGGAGGGCCGGCGCGGACCCCGTCAAGGCCCTCCTCCACCGGCACCGGGAGCTGTGCGAACGCGCCGTGGACCCCCTGGAGATCGCCGCCGGACTGGAGGCCCACGGCATCACCGACCGCACCGCCGCGCGCTTCCGGCACCGGGACGTCTTCTCCCTCGCCGAGGAGCTGTACGCCCGGACCCCCCGCACGGAGACGGCCGCCACCGCTCCCGTCCGCACCGCCGCCGGGCCGGCCGCCCACCGGGCCTTCGGCCTCGCCCTGCTCCCCGGGGCGCTCGCGCTGGCCGCGGCCGCCTCCGGGCAGGCCTGGACCGGTCCCGCCGCCGTGGCCGCCACCGTCGCCGCGCTGGTCCGGCCCGGCCGGGCCGCCGGATCCCGGTTCCCGTGGCTCGCGCACCTGCTCGCCGCCGCCGTCTGCGGCTGGGCCGCGCACCGCCACGGTCCGGCCCTCGCGGTCGGCCTCGCCCTGGCCGTGGCCCCCGGACACCTGGCCGCCGTCGCCTTCGCCGCCGCGGCGCGGTCCCGACTCCACGCGAGCCGCGTCCTGGAGGACTTCACCTTCGGGGTGAGGCCGCTGCTGGTCGCCGCCGCGGTGGCCTTCACCGCGGCCGCCGCCGGGGCGGCCGCACTCGCCGAGGCACCGCTCCCCGTGGCCGTCCCGCTCGCCCTGCTGCTCTTCCTCACCCGGCTGCTGCTCCGGCACGGTGCCCGCCGCGAGCCCGTCGCCGCGGCCCTCGCGCTCGCCCTCGTCCCGCTCCCGGCCGCGGCCGCCGCCGCGGCGGCCGGACTCCTCCTCCACGCCGTCCTCGCCCTGTCCCGCGCCTCCGCGCACGCCAGGGCCTGACCTCCCGGGGCCGCCACCGGCCTTCGGAGCCGGCCCGGGGCACTCGACCCGTCCCCTTCCCCCCGACCCACTCACCCGCCCGTCCGCAAGGAGACACCGACATGACCGGCCAGCCAACCGACCAAGGGGGCACACGATGAGGGTGCTGCTGATCGGAGCCAACGGATACCTCGGCCGCTACGTCGCCGACCGGCTCCTCGCCGACCCCGCCGTACAGCTCACCGCGCTCGGCCGCGGCGACGACGCCGACGTCCGCTTCGACCTCGCCACCGGCAGCCCGGGAGCGCTCACCCGCTTCCTCGACGCCGTCCACCCGGGCGTCGTCATCAACTGCGCCGGGGCCACCAGGGGCGGAGCCCGCGAGCTCACCCGGCACAACACCGTCGCCGTCGCCACGATCTGCGAGTCGCTGCGCCGCAGCGGCTGCGGGGCCCGGCTGGTGCAGCTCGGCTGCGCCGCGGAGTACGGGCCCAGCCAGCCGGGATCGTCCACGGCCGAGGACGCCGTCCCGAGACCCGGCGGACCGTACGGCGTCAGCAAACTGGCCGCCACCGAACTGGTGCTGGGCTCGGGCCTGGACGCGGTCGTCCTGCGGATCTTCTCGCCCGTGGGCCCCGGCACCCCCGCCGGATCCCCCCTCGGCCGGCTCGCCGAGGCCATGCGCCGGGCGATGCAGTCCGGCGACGGCGAGCTCAAGCTCAGCGGACTCGGCGTGCAGCGCGACTTCGTGGACGTACGGGACGTGGCGCGCGCCGTGCACGCCGCCTCGCTGTCGGCCGCCCAGGGCGTGGTCAACATCGGCACCGGCCGCGCGGTCCGGCTCCGGGACGCGGCCTCCGTGCTGGCCCGGGTCGCCGGGTACGGCGGCGCCCTGCACGAGCTGGACGTACCGCACGGCGGCCCGCACGGACCCCAGCAGGGGCACGGGCACCCCGGCCGCCCCGGGCTCGGCTCCATCGGCTCGCCGCGCGCCGAGGCCACGGCCGAACAGCTCACCGCCGCCCCCCAGTCGTACCCCTACCCCGACGGCTGCGGTGCCTGGCAGCAGGCGGACGTCCGCACCGCCCGGGACCGGCTCGGCTGGCGGCCCCGGATCGGCCTGGAGGAGTCGCTCGCCGACATCTGGATGGAGGCGGCGTGCCGCATCTGACCACGCCGCCGGGGGCCGTGGCCGGTGCCGCGACCGAGGCGGGCCGGCTCGGCCTGGGCATCCCCGGCTACGCCCACCCGCTCCTCGCGCCCGTGGAATGGGCCGAGCTGACCCGCCCCGGCACCCCGCTGCACTGGGCCGTGCTGAACGTCTCGGACGGCCCGGGCGGGCGGCCCGACCCGCACTGCACGGAAGCCGCCGCGAAGCTGCGCGGCGCGGGCGGCCGCATCCTCGGGCATCTCGCGATGCGGGACGGTTCGCGGTCCTTCGGGGAGCTGGTCTCCGACGCCCACCGCTTCCGCGACTGGTACGGGGTCGGCGGCTTCTACCTGGCCGGCACCCCGGCCGACAAGGAGGACCTGGCCGCCGTCTGCCGGGTGGTGGACGCCCTGCGCGGACTCGGGTCCGACCTGAAGATCGTGCTCGGGCACGGCACGCACCCGTACGAGGGCTACGCCGAGGCCGCCGACCAGCTGGTCACCTTCTCCGGGGCGTGGGCCGACTACCGCTGGTCGCAGGTCGCGGAGTGGACGGCCGACCATCCGGCGGAGCGGTTCTGCCACCTCGTCCACGGCGTTCCGCGCACCCACCTGGAGGAGGCGATGCGGGTCGCGCGGTGGCAGGGCGCCGGCACGATCTGGTTCACCGACCGGCGTGCGGTCCAGGACCGCGACCCGTGGGCCTCCATGCCCGGCTACTGGGACGAAATCGTCTCACGCATCGGGACGGGTGTCTTGGAATGAAGAGGGGCGTGGCAGTGTTACGGGGAGAACCACCTTTGAGTCGTAACCATCTACGGAGTCCCCGTGTCGCTGCCACCCCTGGTCGAGCCGGCTGCTGAGCTCACCGTTGACGAGGTCCGTCGGTACTCCCGCCACCTGATCATCCCGGACGTCGGGATGGACGGCCAGAAGCGCCTGAAGAACGCCAAGGTGCTCGCCGTGGGAGCGGGCGGCCTCGGTTCTCCCGCCCTCATGTACCTGGCCGCGGCCGGCGTGGGCACGCTGGGCATCGTGGAGTTCGACGAGGTCGACGAGTCGAACCTGCAGCGCCAGATCATCCACAGCCAGTCCGACATCGGCCGTTCCAAGGCCGAGTCGGCCCGCGACAGCGTGCTGGGCATCAACCCGTACGTGAACGTGGTCCTTCACGAAGAGCGGCTCGAGGCCGAGAACGTGATGGAGATCTTCAGCCAGTACGACCTCATCGTCGACGGCACGGACAACTTCGCCACGCGCTACCTGGTCAACGACGCCTGCGTCCTGCTGAACAAGCCGTACGTGTGGGGTTCGATCTACCGCTTCGACGGCCAGGCCTCGGTCTTCTGGTCCGAGCACGGCCCCTGCTACCGCTGCCTCTACCCGGAGCCCCCGCCGCCGGGCATGGTTCCGAGCTGCGCCGAGGGCGGCGTGCTGGGCGTGCTCTGCGCGTCCATCGGCTCGATCCAGGTCACCGAGGCCATCAAGGTCCTCACGGGTGTCGGCGAGCCGCTGGTCGGCCGTCTGATGATCTACGACGCCCTGGAGATGCAGTACCGCCAGGTGAAGGTCCGCAAGGACCCCGACTGCGCGGTCTGCGGGCCGAACGCGACCGTCACCGAGCTCATCGACTACGAGGCCTTCTGCGGCGTCGTGTCGGAGGAGGCCCAGGAGGCCGCGGCCGGTTCGACGATCACTCCCAAGCAGCTCAAGGAGTGGATCGACGACGGCGAGAACATCGAGATCATCGACGTCCGCGAGATCAACGAGTACGAGATCGTCTCGATCCCGGGCGCCAAGCTCATCCCCAAGGGCGAGTTCCTCATGGGCACCGCCCTCCAGGACCTCCCGCAGGACAAGCGCATCGTCTTGCACTGCAAGACGGGTGTCCGCAGTGCGGAAGTCCTCGCCGTCCTGAAGTCCGCGGGCTTCTCGGACGCGGTGCACGTCGGCGGCGGCGTCATCGGCTGGGTCCACCAGATCGAGCCGGACAAGCCCGTCTACTAGCGGACGCGTACGGCGACGCGGTCCGGACATCGGCCGCGAACCGTCTTCGAACGAAGGGGTGCCCCTGCCCGGGGGCGCCCCTTCGGCGTACGGGCGGCGTCCGTCCCCGGCTCAGGCGCCCAGGGGGGCCGCCGGTTCCGACGGCGGGGCCGAGGAGTCCGGGGTCGGGGTCGGGGCCGCCGTGCAGACGGTGCCGTCCGCGGGCACCTTCCCGTCCAGCAGGTAGGAGTTGACCGCCTGCTGCACGCACGGGTCCCCGCTGTTGTACGCGCCGTGCCCCTGGCCCTTGTAGGTGAGCTCCACCCCGACACCCGGCCCGAGGCGCTCGACCATCTTGCGGGCCCCCTCGTACGGGGTCGCCGGGTCACCGGTGTTGCCGATCACCACGATCGGGGCGGCTCCGGGGGCCGAGACGTCGGGGGTCTCCCAGGTCCCGGGGACGGGCCAGCCGGTGCAGCTCATCATGGCCCAGCCGAGGAAGTCGCCGAAGACCGGCGAGGCGGCGCGGAAGGCGGGCAGCTTCGCCTTCGTCTGCTCCAGCGTGTAGCGGTCCTTCGAGTCCACGCAGTTGATCGCCGTGTTGGCCGCGCCGATGTTGCTGTAGTTGCCGTTCTGGTCGCGGCCGTTGAGCGAGTCCGACAGGGCCATCAGCAGCTGGCCCTGGCCGCCCTGGGCCTCGTCGATGCCCTGCTCCAGCAGCGGCCACAGCTCCTGGGAGTACAGGGCCTGCGCGATGCCGTTCGTCGCCGAGGACTCGGTGAGCATCCGGTCGCCGATGCCGGGGACGGGCTTGGCGGCCAGCTGCTTCTGGAGCCGGACGACGTTGTCCTCGATCTCCTTGGCGGTGCTGCCCTGGAGCCGGCACTCGTCGCCCCGGTCCACGCAGTCCTGCGCGAAGTTGTCCAGGGCCAGCTGGAATCCCTTCGCCTGGCCGAGGGCCCCCTCCTCCGAGGTCTTGGTCGGGTCGACGACGGCGTCGAAGACGGCCCGGCCGACCCGTTCGGGGAAGAGGTGGGCGTAGACCCCGCCGAGCTCGGTGCCGTAGGAGATGCCGAAGTAGTTCAGCTTGTCGTCGCCGAGGGCCTGCCGGATCCGGTCGAGGTCGCGGGCGGCGTTCTCGGTGCCGACGTAGGGGAGCACCTTGCCGGAGTTCGCCTTGCAGGCCTCCTGGTAGGCGCGGGTGTTGTCGATGTACTGCTTCTGCGCCTCGGGGGTGTTGGGGGAGGAGTCGGAGGCGTAGTAGGAGTCGAGCTGCTTGTCGTCCAGGCACAGGACGGGGTCGCTGCGGCCCACGCCTCGGGGGTCGAAGCTGACGAGGTCGTAGCGTTCGCGCAGGGCCTCGTACTCCTCGGCGGCGCCGGGCAGCGTGGTGATCCCGGAACCGCCGGGACCGCCGAAGTTGAACACGAGCGAGCCCAGCCGGTTGTCCTGGTCCCGCGCCTTGGCCCGGATCAACGCGAGAGGAATCGTTTCTCCCTCGGGCTTCGCGTAGTCGAGCGGCACATGGAGCGTGGCGCACTGCCAGTCCTTGGGCGGGGCCTGCCCGCCGCCCTCGGCGGCGGTCGGGGCCTCGCAGTCCCCCCACTTCAGGGGTGGTGCTCCCTCGGTGCCGCCGGCTTTGGGCGCCTTCTCCTCCCCGCTGTCGGAACAGCCACTGGTACCGGCTGCCCCGGCGACGAGAGCAACGGCGACGGCGACCCGCAGGAGGTATCTCGACATGCCCCCATCCTGCGCGCCCCCGCCGCCGCCCGCCCCCGAGCTGACCCTTTCGGGTGGCGCCCCCGCCGGACGTCTGCGCCGGGGCCGCGGGCGGAGCCCCGTACCATCGCCTGCCGGGCCGGAGGCTAGATCGCTTCCTTGCGGGTCAGGAAGTTGAACGAGATCCAGCCCGGCAGGACCGGCAGCCAGAAGGTCATCAGGCGGAACAGCAGCACGGCCGAGATCGCGACCTCCTTCTCCAGGCCCGCCGCGATGAGACCCAGCGTCAGAGTCGTCTCCACCGCGCCCATACCGCCGGGTGTGGGCGCCGCCGAGCCCAGCGCGTTGCCCGCCAGGAAGACCACCGCGATGCTCGCGTAGCTGATCGCCTCGCCGCCGCCGAACGCGCGGATCGACGCGTCCAGGCACATCACGAAGCAGCCGGTGAGCAGCAGCATCCCGCCGATGCCGGTGAGCAGCTTCTTCGGCCGCTGCAGCACGTCCAGCATGCGCGGCACCACGCCCGCGAACAGCGCCCGCACCCGGGTCACCACGAACTTCCGCAGGAACGGCACCGCCGTCACCACCAGCACCAGCACCGCGACCGTCAGGAGGCCCGCGATGACGGCCCGGGACGGCGTCATCTCGGGAGTCTTCTCGGTCCCGGTCAGATAGCCGAAGGACAGCAGCAGCAGGATGTGGCTCGCCAGTCCGAAGAGCTGCGAGGCACCCACGCTGGCGACCGCGAGGCCCGGCCGGACCCCCGCCCGCTGCAGGAACCGGGTGTTCAGTGCGACACCGCCGACGGCCGCCGGGGCGACCAGCTTCACGAAGGACCCGGCGACCTGGGCGACCACGGTCCGCAGGAACGGCACCCGTTCCGGCACGAAGCCCAGCAGGCTCATCGCCGCCGCGAAGTACGTCAGCGCCGAGAAGGCCAGGGCCGCGCCGACCCAGCCCCACTGCGCCTCGCCGATGATCGTCGCGAAGTCCACGTGCGCGAGCTGCGTCAGCAGGAAGTACGCGCCGAAGGCGCCCGCGATGAACGACACCAGGGTGCGCGGCCGGATCCGCTCCAGCCGGGCCGGCTCCACCGGGGCCTGCGGGCGGATCAGCAGCACCTGCCGGCGGATCTGGCTCAGCAGGTCCTCCTCGCGGGCCTCGTCCAGCGCGTCGTCGAGGGCCCGCTTCTCGGCCTTGCGCTCCGCGGCGGCCGAGGTCGGGGCCGAGGGGGCCGCGGCCCCCGCCTCGCGGGCCGCCTTGGCCGCGCGCGAGGACTCCAGCACGGCCTCCCGTTCGCGCTCCGCCCGTTCCCGCGCCAGCCTGCGCAGCGTCGCCCGGGTGGAACGGCTCAGCGCGATCGGCTGGAGCAGCGGGAGGCAGTCCGCCACGATGTCCGGGCCGAGCACCGACACCGCCGAGGTCACCGAGCGCTCCGCGCCGACCCGCAGGCCGAGCGTGGCCAGCAGCTGGGCCACGTCCATGCGCAGCACCAGGTCGCCCGCGGCGATCTCGCCGCCCCGGAGGTCGGTGAGCGTCACGTTGCCGGAACGATCCACCACCAGCGCGTCCCCGGTGAGCCTGCGGTGGGCGATCCGCCGCGACTGCAGGGCGTGCACCTGTTCCCACGCGTTGCGGATCAGCCCGTCGGTGATCTCCTCGTCGGGCAGGGCGTCCAGGGGACGGCCGCCGAGGTGCTCGTAGACCAGCATCACCGCGTCCGGGCCGAGCTCGGAGGTGGCGATCAGCTTCGGGGCGTTCGCCCCGGCCGCGATGGCCGCGTACGCGAGGAGCGCCTCCTGCTCCAGGGCCTGGCGCAGCGACTGGATGCTGCGGCCGGTGGTGATGCCGCGCAGGGTGAGCCGGCGCCAGACCCGGTAGAAGAAGCCCTGTGCCTGCTGCTCGCGGTCGACGACGGTGACGTCGAGCGGCGGACCGTCCTCCAGGGTGACGTGGTAGCGCCGTCCGCGGTCGCCGACCTCGGCCGCCTCCGGGCCCCCCGGCATCTCGGCGCGGGTCGCGCTGACCGGCTGGAAGCCGACGCGGCGCAGGCCGGCGAGGAGGTTCTGGCCGGTGGGGCGGACGTTGGGGGAGCCGACGGCGTAGAGGGTCCCGTAGGCGACGCTCCAGCCGATCAGCACGGTGAGGATGATCGAGAAGGGGGTGGTGTAGCCGTTGACCAGCATGGTCAGCGCGTTGAGCAGCAGGACCACCCACAGGGCGACGCGCCAGTGGGGCCTGCGGGTCATGCCGACCGCGGTCATGTACGCGATCACCGGAGCGAGGTAGCCGTGCACCGGGTCGGTGAGGGTCCCGCCGCCCGCGGGACGGGTCAGGGCGTCCTGGATGGTGTCGGGGGCCGCCTGGGAGACCCACAGGTCGGTGGCGAGGGTGACACCGTGCGCGAGGACCGCGGCGAGCACGCCGTCGGCGATGCGCAGGCCGTCGCGTTTGATGAGGCGCTCGATGGCGAAGGCCACGGGGAGCAGCAGCACCGCGATGCTGGAGACCAGCGCGGCGACCTTGATGAGCAGGTCGGGCGCCTGGCCGGTGCCCTTGGTGATGTCCTCCTCCAGCCCGACGGTGGTGCCGTGGGCGAAGGCGGCGATGCCGAGGAGGACGGCGATCCCGAGGATGCCGACGAGGAGGCGGACCAGGTCGGAGGGCCGGTGCACGCGGGCGGCGAGGAGCGGTTCGTCCACCTCGACGGGGTCGGCGGCCGCGGCGGCGTGGCCGTGCGGCCCTTCGGCGCCCGCACCGTCCTCGGTGGGGGACCCGGATCCGGCTGCCGTGCCGTCGTCGGAGCGCCGGGCCTTGCGGCGGCGCTTCGCCCGGGGCGGCGCGGCGGGTTGCGCGGCAGGCTCGGCGACGGGGTCCGGGCCCGGCTCCGCGGCGGTTTCCGGGAGGGGCTCCGGGAGCGGCCGGGGGAGCCCGCCCGGGTCGCTGCCGGGACGGTCCTGGGGGCGGCGGGCGTGGCCGTCGTCGGGGCGTGCGCCGTCGTCCGCCGGCGCGCCTTCCGGAGGGCTCACACCCTGCTCCTTCGTCGTCACATCCGTCTCTTCTTGATCACGTATCACCAGTCACCGCCCGGAAGATGGTGGCACGGACCGAGCGGCCATGAGGGCATCAGGGTGCGCGCCGGTCCGGAACCACAACTTCCACCGGGGGGTGTCCGGCGTACTGCACCATGTGCCGAATGAGCGAAGAGCTGCCCGCGTACGCGGAGCGCGTACTGGAGGCCGTCGAGAGTATTCCGTCCGGCCGGGTGATGACATACGGCGACGTCGCCGAATGGCTCGGCGAGGGCGGACCGCGCCAGGTCGGCCGCGTCATGGCCCTCTACGGAGGGGCCGTGCCCTGGTGGCGCGTGGTCCGAGCGGACGGCATGCCGCTGCCCGGCCACGAGCGGCGCGCCCTGGAGCACTACCGCACGGAGGCCACCCCGCTGCGCCTGACCGCGCAGGGCCGGCCCCGGCTGGACATGCGCCGGGCGCGCTGGGACGGGGACCCCGGAGGAGACGGCGGACGCGACGAGGCTCACACCTGACAGCTTCGGCCATGCGCGGCCCGGACGGGCCATCGGGCGACGGCGCGAACGCCCGTACGGGGTACCCGGGGGGACTGCGCGGTACGGGCCGGTTGCCGTAGCGTTGCCCCTTCGGCTTCCGCGCGAGCCGGCACGGCACCACCGCCCCACCCCGCAGACCCACCAGGACCGGCACCTCACGTGATCACCTCTTCCTCCGACCGCACCGAACGGCGGCACACGCGGACCACCGACGCGTACCGCCTCGTGCGCACCGGGCCGGAACGGGTGGATCCCCCTGTGCTGGACGCAGCGCAGCGGGCGGTGGTTGACCACGCGCACGGACCGCTGCTGGTCCTGGCCGGACCGGGCACCGGGAAGACGACCACGCTGGTGGAGGCCGTGACGGCCCGGGTGGAGGCGGGCACCGACCCGTCCCGGATCCTCATCCTCACCTTCAGCCGCAAGGCGGCCGTGGAACTGCGCGACCGGGCCGCCCTGCGGCTGGGCGGAGCACGGGCCCCGCAGGCCACCACCTTCCACTCCTTCTGCTACGGCCTGGTCCGCGCCCACCAGGACACCGACCTGTTCGCCGACCCGCTGCGGCTGCTGTCCGGACCCGAGCAGGACGTCATGGTCCGCACCCTCCTGGAGGGCCAGCGCCGCATCCGCTCCATCCGCTGGCCCGACGACCTGCGGGCCGCGCTCACCACGCGCGGCTTCGCCGACGAGGTCCGGGCCGTCCTGGCCCGCGCCCGCGAGCTGGGCCTCGGCCCGCAGGCCCTCGCCTCCTTCGCCGACCGCATCGGACGGCCCGACTGGAAGGCGGCGGCCGCCTTCCTCTCCGAGTACCTGGACGTCCTGGACATGCAGGGCACCCTGGACTACGCCGAACTCCTGCACCGGGCGGTGCTCCTCGCGGAACGCACGCCCGCCCTGGCCTCCGCGTACGACGCGATCTTCGTCGACGAGTACCAGGACACGGACGCCTCGCAGCTGCGGCTGCTGCGCGCCCTGACCGGCCCCGGAGGCACGCTCGTCGCCTTCGGCGACCCCGACCAGTCGATCTACGCCTTCCGCGGCGCCGACATCAACAACACCCTGGACTTCGCCTCCTCCTTCCCGGGCGCGCAGGTGAAGGCCCTGACCGTCGGCCGCCGCTCCGGAGCCGGCCTGCTCGCCGCCACCCGGCTGCTGGCCACCCGGATGCCCCTGCCCCGCCTCCCGGCCGCCGCGGTCCGGGCCCACCGCGACCTGCGCGCCGTACGGGACGGGGGCCGGGTGGAGGTCTTCACGTACCCGACGGCCGGCGCCGAGCTGGACAACATCGCCGACATCCTGCGCCGGGCGCACCTGGAGGACGGCGTGCCCTGGCAGGACATGGCCGTCCTGGTCCGCTCGGGCGGCCGCACCCTCCCCTCGATGCGGCGCGCCCTGATCGCGTCGGGCGTCCCGGTGGAGACGGACGGCACGGACACCCCCCTGCGCCACGAACCGGCGGTGGCCCCGCTGCTGACCGCCCTGCGCCTGACGGCGACCCCCCTGACGGCGCCCGCGTCCCCGGAGGACGCCGACGCGGGTCCGGGCCCGGAACAGGACCCGGAACAGGCCCCGGACGATGCCGCCGACGCCGCCGACACGGCGCCGACCGAGACCGGCTCCGGCTCCGCCTCCGGCCTCGACGACCGGACGGACCCCGCCGCCCCGGACACCGGCGCCGAGGACGCGACGGGCCCCGGCGACGGCCCCGTACCGGCAGCGGACGCCGACCCGGCTGACGACCCGCGCGCCGACCCGGACGCCGACGGCCCGGCCGCCCCGGCCGACCCCGCCGGAGGCCACCCGGCGCATCCGGCCGGAGCCGAGGGCGTCGAGGCCGCCATCGAGCTGCTCACCTCGCCCCTCGGCGGGATGGACGCCGCCGACCTGCGGCGGCTCGGCCGCGCCCTGCGCGACGAGGAGCGGGCCGCGGGCGTCAAGGTCCCCGCACCCTCCGACGTGCTGCTCGCCCGCGCCCTCGCCGAGCCCGAACGCCTCACCGCCCACGACCCCGCGTACGCCCGCGGCGCCCAGCGCCTCGGCCTGCTCCTGCGCAAGGCCCGCGAGCTGCTCCAGGGCGGCGGCACCGCCGAGGAGGCCCTGTGGGTCCTCTGGGACGGCACGCCCTGGCCGCAGCGCCTGGAGCGCAACGCCCGCCGCGGCGGCGCGGCCGGCCGCAACGCCGACCGCGACCTCGACGCCGTCTGCGCCCTCTTCGACACCGCCGCCCGCGCCGAGGAGCGCACCGGCGGCCGCGGCGCCCTCAACTTCCTCGAACAACTGGAGGCGGAGGACATCGCCGCCGACACGTTGACGGCCCGTGCCACCCGCCCCGACGCGGTCCGCCTGATGACCGCCCACCGCTCCAAGGGCCTGGAGTGGTCCCTCGTCGTGGTCGCCGGGGTCCAGGAGGGACTGTGGCCCGACCTGCGCCGCCGCGGCTCCCTGCTGGAGGCCGACCGGATCGGCCGCGACGGCCTCGCCGAGCCCCTCACCCCCGGCGCCCTCCTCGCCGAGGAGCGCCGCCTGTTCTACGTCGCCGCCACCCGCGCCCGCGACCGGCTCGTGGTCACGGCCGTCAAGGCCCCCGCCGAGGACGGCGACCAGCCCTCCCGCCTGCTCACCGAGCTCGGCGTCACCCCGAAGGACGTCGGCGGCCGCCCCCGCCGCCCCCTCGCCGTGCCGGCGCTCGTCGCCGAGCTGCGGGCCACCACCGTGGACCCGGAAGCCTCGCCCGCCCTGCGCGACGCGGCCGCCCGCCGCCTCGCCCGGCTCGCCGCGCTCACCGACGACGAGGACCGCCCGCTGGTCCCGGCCGCGCACCCGCAGCGCTGGTGGGGCCTGTACGAGCCCACCCGCAGCAGCGTCCCGCTCCGCGACCGGGACCGGCCCGTCGCCCTCTCCGGCAGCGCCCTGGACCAGCTCGCCAACACCTGCTCCCTCCAGTGGTTCCTCGGCCGCGAGGTCAAGGCCGACAGCCCGTCCACCGCCGCCCAGGGCTTCGGCAACGTGGTCCACGTCCTCGCCGACGAGGTCGCCTCCGGCCGGACCCCCGCCGACCTGGCCGTCCTCATGGAACGCCTCGACTCCGTGTGGGACGCCCTCGCCTTCGACGCCCCCTGGAAGTCCCGCCAGGAGAAGGAGAACGCCCGCGCCGCCCTGGAACGCTTCCTGCGCTGGCACCACACCGACCGGGGCGGCCGCGAGGCCGTCGCCACGGAGCACGAGTTCGACGTCACGCTCGAAGCGGGCGACATCGCCGTCCGCATCCGCGGCTCCATGGACCGCGTCGAGGCGGACCCGCAGGGCCGTGCGTACGTCGTGGACTTCAAGACCGGCAAGTCGGCCCCCACCAAGGACGAGGTCGCCCGCCACCCGCAGCTCGCCGTCTACCAGCTCGCCGTGCGCGAAGGCGCCGTCGACGAGGTCTTCGACGGCCTGCGCCCCGCGCCCGGCGGCGCCGAGCTCGTCCAGCTCCGCCAGGGCGCCGCGCAGCGCGACGGCGGGGACACGGTCCCCAAGGTCCAGGCGCAGGAGCCGCTCGACGGGCAGTGGGTCGGCGACCTGCTCGCGACGGCCGCGGGACGGGTCCTGGACGAGCGTTTCGCCCCCGCCACCGGCCGACACTGCGACCACTGCTCCTTCCGCAGCGCGTGCAGCGCCCGCCCCGAGGGCCGCCAGACCGTGGAATAGCGGCCTCCCGCTCCCCTCCCGCACCGGTCCGGCCGGGCGGCGGCCGGTCCGCGGAGCGGACGGCGGCGGAGGGTGTCGGCGACGGCGGCTAGCCTTTTCACGTGTCCGCGCGTGCCCCCGTCCTCACCGACCCCGAGCAGCTGAAAGAGCTCCTCGGGATCCCCTTCACGCCCGAACAGATGGCCTGCGTCACCGCCCCGCCCGCCCCTCAGGTCGTCGTCGCCGGAGCCGGATCCGGCAAGACGACCGTCATGGCCGCCCGTGTGGTCTGGCTCGTCGGCACCGGCGCGGTGGCCCCCGAGCAGGTGCTCGGCCTCACCTTCACCAACAAGGCCGCCGGTGAGCTGGCCGAGCGCGTACGCGGCGCCCTGGCGCGGGCCGGCATCACCGACCCCGACCCCTCCCCGGCCGACGCCGGGGAGGCCGGCGGCGAGCCGCGCATCTCCACGTACCACGCCTTCGCCGGGCAGCTCCTGAAGGACCACGGCCTGCGCATCGGCCTGGAGCCCAGCTCCCGGCTGCTCGCCGACGCCACCCGCTTCCAGCTCGCCGCGAAAGTGCTCCGCGAGGCCCCCGGCCCCTACCCCTCGCTGACCAAGTCCGTCCCCGACCTCGTGGGCGACCTCCTCGCGCTCGACGCCGAACTCTCCGAGCACCTCGTGGACCCGGACGCCCTGCGCGCCCACGACACCGCCCTGCTGGACACCCTCGCCGGCACCCGGCTCACCAACGAGGAACTGCGCAAGATCCCCGGCGCCGTGCGCGGCCGCCTCGAACTGCTGGAGCTCGTCCGCCGCTACCGCGCCGCCAAACGCTCCCGCGACCTCTTCGACTTCTCCGACCAGATAGCCCTCTCCGCCCAGCTGGCCACCACCCGGCCCGAGGTCGGAGCGCTGCTGCGGGAGGAGTTCCGGGTGGTGCTGCTCGACGAGTACCAGGACACCTCGGTCGCGCAGCGGCTGCTGCTGTCCGGCCTCTTCGGCGCGGGCACCGGCCACGCCGTGACCGCCGTCGGCGACCCCTGCCAGGCCATCTACGGCTGGCGCGGGGCCTCCGTGGCCAACCTCGACGACTTCCCGGAGCACTTCCCGAACGCCGACGGCACCCCCGCCACCCGCCTCTCCCTCAGCGAGAACCGGCGCAGCGGCGGCCGCCTGCTCGACCTCGCCAACGGGCTCGCCGCCCCCCTGCGCGCCCTGCACGAAGGGGTGGAGGCGCTGCGCCCCGCGCCCGGGGCGGAGGCCGCCGGGCAGGTCCGCCTCGCCCTGCTGGAGACCCACGCCCAGGAGCTGGAGTGGCTCGCCGACTCCGTCGCGCACCTCGTGCGCACGGGGACGGAGCCGCGCGAGATCGCCGTCCTGTGCCGGTCCGCCGGCGACTTCGCGCAGATCCAGGCCGTGCTCGTGGACCGGGACGTCCCGGTGGAGGTCGTCGGCCTGTCCGGGCTGCTGCACCTGCCCGAGGTCGCGGACCTCGTCGCCGTCTGCGAGGTGCTCCAGGACCCGGGTGCCAACGCCTCCCTGGTCCGCCTCCTGATCGGCCCCCGCTGGCGGATCGGCGCGCGCGACCTGGCCCTGCTGGGCCGCCGGGCCCGGCTCCTGGTCGGCCGGACCCCGGCCGAGGCCGACCCGGACGAACGGCTCGCCGCCGCCGTGGAGGGCGTGGACCCCGCCGAGGTCGTGTCCCTCGCCGACGCCCTGGAGACCTTCCTCGACGGCGCCGGGCAGGCGCCCGACGAGCTGCCGTTCTCCGCCGACGCCCGGGTCCGCTTCGCGCACCTCGCCCAGGAGCTGCGCGACCTGCGGCGCTCCCTCGCCGACCCGCTGATGGACGTCCTGCACCGGGTGCTGTCCGCCACCGGCCTGGAGGTGGAGCTGTCCGCCTCCCCGCACGCGCTCGCCGCCCGCCGCCGCGAGACCCTGTCGAACTTCATGGACGTCGCCGCCGGGTTCGCCGCCCTCGACGGCGAGGCCACGCTCCTGGCCTTCCTGGCCTTCCTGCGGACGGCCGCCCGCTACGAGAAGGGGCTGGACCACGCGCTGCCGGGCGGCGAGAACACCGTCAAGGTGCTCACCGCCCACAAGTCCAAGGGCCTGGAGTGGGACGTGGTCGTCGTCCCCGACCTGTGCGCCGGGGCCTTCCCCAAGGAGAAGCCGCCGGAGGCCTGGACCTCCTACGCCAGGGTCCTCCCGTACGCGCTGCGCGGCGACGCCCCGACCCTGCCCGCCGACCCGGCCCTGACCTCGGCGGGCCTGAAGGCCTTCAAGACCGCCCTCAAGGACCACAAGGCGCTGGAGGAGCTGCGCCTCGGCTACGTGACCTTCACCCGCCCGCGCTCCCTCCTGCTGGCCTCCGGCCACTGGTGGGGACCGAGCCAGAAGAAGCGCCGCGGCCCGTCGGAGTTCCTGGAGGCCCTGTACGCGCACTGCGCGGCCGGCCACGGCGAGATCGAGGCCTGGGCCGAGGAGCCCGAACCGGCCGCGGAGAATCCGGCGCTGGCCGGCGGATCCGGCCCGGACCACTCCTGGCCGCTCCCGCTCGACCCGCACTCCCTCGCCCTGCGCAGGGCGGCGGCCGCCCTCGTCGAGTCCTACCTGGCGGCCCCCGTCCCGGCCCCGGCGCCCGCCCCGGCCGGGGACGACGAGGCCTACCTGTGGCCCCCGGACTGCGAGGACCCCTCCTACGAGGACGAGCCGTGGCCCCCGGACCCGGAGGACCCCTTCGGCGAGGAGCCGCCCGCCGCCGCCCCACGGACCGGCGCCGTCCCACCGCCGCGCGACGCCCGCGACGGCGCCCGCGACGAGGCCCGCGCGGCGGAGGCGTCCGCCGCACCGCGGGACCCGTGGGCCGACGAGGCCTGGGCGGCCGACGCCGAGGCGGCGCCGGCGCCCCGTCCGGCCGGCCCCGGTGCCGCGCCGCGGACCCGTACCGCAGAGACCGCCGCGGGCGCACCGCTCACGCCCGAGGACGCCCGCGCGATCGCCTCCTGGGACCGGGACCTCGACGCCCTGGAGGGCGAGCTGCGCCGTGCCCGCGCGGCCGTCCGCGACGTGGAGCTGCCCGGCGCCCTGTCCGCCAGCCAGCTGCTCCGGCTCGCCGCCGACGAGCAGGGCTTCGTACGCGACCTCGCCCGCCCCATGCCCAGGTCGCCGCAGCCGGCCGCCCGCCTGGGCACCCGCTTCCACGCCTGGGTCGAGTCCCGCTTCGACGAGCTCCCGCTGCCCTTCCTCGACGTCCTCGACCCCGTCGCCGACCTCCCCGGTGCTGGCTCGGACCAGGAGATCGCCGACGAGGCCGACCTCGAGGCGCTCAAGGCCGCCTTCGAACGCAGCCCGTACGCCGACCGGCCCCCGTACCGGATGGAGGCCCCGGTGCAGATCACCCTCGCCGGACGCGTCATCCGCGGCCGGATCGACGCCGTCTACCGGACCACCGGCGAGGACGGCGACGCGTACGAGATCGTCGACTGGAAGACGGGCCGCACCACCCAGGCCGATCCCCTCCAGCTCGCCGTCTACCGGCTGGCCTGGGCGGAGGCCACGGGCACCCCGCTCGACCGGGTCTCGGCCGCCTTCCTCCACGTCCGCAGCGGACGGGTGATCCGCCCCCGTGACCTGCCCGGACGGGCCCGCCTTGAGCGGATCCTCCAAGGCGAATCGGGCCCCGCCGGTGACCGGCGGACGGACGGCTAGGCTCGGGGCATGAGCGACACCTCGCCGGACAACGCCGTCCGCACGTACATCGACACCCACCGCGGCGCCTTCCTCGACGACCTCGCCGAGTGGCTGCGCATCCCGTCCGTCTCGGCCCGGCCCGAGCACGCGGACGACGTGCGCCGCAGTGCCGAATGGCTGGCGGCGAAGCTCAAGGAGACCGGCTTCCCGGTCGCCGAGGTCTGGGAGACGGACGGCCTGCCCGCCGTGTACGCGCACTGGCCCAGCGAGGACCCCGAGGCCCCCACCGTCCTGGTCTACGGCCACCACGACGTGCAGCCCGCGGCGCTCGCCGACGGCTGGCACACCGACCCCTTCGAGCCGGTGGTCCGGGACGGCCGCATGTACGCGCGCGGCGCCGCCGACGACAAGGGCCAGGTGTTCTTCCACAGCCTGGGGGTGCGCGCCCACCTGGCGGCGACCGGCGCCGCCGCGCCCGCGGTGAACCTCAAGCTGATCGTCGAGGGCGAGGAGGAGTCCGGTTCGGCGCACTTCCGCGCCCTGGTGGAGGACCGTGCCGCGGAGCTCGCCGCCGACGCCGTGATCGTCTCCGACACCGGCATGTGGTCGGAGACCACGCCCACCGTCTGCACCGGCATGCGCGGCGTCGCCGACTGCGAGATCGACCTGCACGGCCCGGACCAGGACATCCACTCCGGCGCCTTCGGCGGCGCCGTGCCCAACCCGGCCACCGTCGCCGCCCGCCTGGTCGCCGCCCTGCACGACGAGGACGGCCGCGTCACCGTCCCCGGCTTCTACGACGGCGTCGCCGAGCTCACCGACGCCGAGCGGGCCCTGATCGCCGAGCTGCCCTTCGACGAGGCGGAGTGGCTGCGCACCGCCAAGTCCCACGCGGCCGCGGGCGAGGCCGGCTACAGCACCCTGGAACGCGTCTGGACCCGCCCCACGGCCGAGGTCAACGGCATCGGCGGCGGTTACCAGGGCCCCGGCGGCAAGACGATCGTCCCCGCCTCCGCCCACGTGAAGCTGTCGTTCCGGCTGGTGTCGGGCCAGGACCCCTACGAGGTCGAGGCCGCCGTACGGGACTGGACCGCCGCCCGCATCCCGGACGGCATCCGCCACAGCATCACCTTCGGCGCGCCCACCCGCCCGTGCCTGACCCCGCTGGACCACCCGGCGCTGCAGTCCGTCGTACGGGCCATGGGCCGCGCCTTCGGCCAGAAGATCCGCTTCACCCGCGAGGGCGGCTCGGGTCCGGCGGCCGACCTCCAGGACGTCCTCGGCGCACCCGTCCTCTTCCTCGGCATCTCGGTGCCGTCCGACGGCTGGCACGCGCCGAACGAGAAGGTCGAGCTCGACCTCCTGCTCAAGGGCGTCGAGACCTCCGCCTACCTCTGGGGGGAACTGGCCGACGGCCTCCGCGCCCACCGGCCGCCCCGCACGCCCGCCTGAACCGGCGCCCACACCTTCGTACCGAGCCTGCCTGTCCACCACCGGGGGAGTTGGAAGTACCTGTGAGCATCCATACCGAGCGCCCTCTCTCGCTCACCGCGCCCAGCGGGATCGACCGCGCGGCGCACCACCGCCTCGACGAGGCATGGCTCGCCGCCGCCTGGAGCCACCCGACGACCCGCGTCTTCGTCGTCTCCGGCGGCCAGGTCCTGATCGACGACACCCCCGACGGCGGCACCGGCATCGTGATGACCCCGGCCTTCGAGGCCCCGGTCACCGAGACCCACCGCTACTTCCTGGGCACCGACGAGGACGGCGTACGGTACTTCGCGCTGCAGAAGGACTCCCTGCCGGGCCGGATGGACCAGTCGGCCCGCCCGGCCGGGCTGCGCGAGGCCGGGCTGCTGCTGAACGACCGCGACGCCGCCCTGATGGTCAACGCCGTCGCCCTGGAGAACTGGCAGCGGCTGCATCGCTTCTGCTCCCGCTGCGGCGAGCGCACGGTGGTCGCCGCCGCCGGGCACATCCGCCGCTGCCCGGGCTGCGGCGCCGAGCACTACCCGCGCACCGACCCGGCCGTGATCATGCTGGTGACGGACGAGCACGACCGGGCGCTGCTGGGCCGCCAGGTGCACTGGCCGGAGGGCCGCTTCTCCACGCTCGCCGGGTTCGTGGAGCCGGGCGAGTCGATCGAGCAGTCCGTGGTCCGCGAGGTGTGGGAGGAGGCGGGCGTCCGGGTCGGCCGGGTCGAGTACGTGGCCAGCCAGCCGTGGCCCTTCCCGTACAGCCTGATGCTGGGCTTCACCGCACGCGCCACCACCTCGGAGATCACCGTGGACGGCGAGGAGATCCAGGAGGCCCGCTGGTTCTCCCGCGACGAGCTGCGCGCGGCGTTCGCCTCGGGCGAGGTCCTGCCGCCGTCGGGCATCTCCATCGCGGCCCGCCTGGTCGAGCTCTGGTACGGCGAGCCGCTGCCGAAGGCCGCCGCGTAACGTCCGCCACCCCGCCCGCGACACGCGGCAGGCCCCCGCCTCGACGGGGCGGGGGCCTGCTGCGGACGGCGCGGCCGGAGAGGGCCGGCTCAGACGGCGAGAGCCTGCTTGACCTGGGCCAGGCTCGGGTTCGTCATCACGGACTCGCTGCCGGCGGCCGACTTCACGAGCACGGTGGGGACCGTCTGGTTGCCGTTGTTCGCCTTCTCCACGAACGCCGCGGACTCCGGGTCGAGCTCGATGTTGATCTCGTTGTACGCGATGCCCTCGCGGTCCAGCTGCGTCTTCAGCCGACGGCAGTAGCCGCACCAGGTCGTGCTGTACATCGTGACGGTGCCCGTGTCCTGCATCCTGCGCTCTCCTTCGTGAGGGCTCGGTGGTCCGAGTAGTCGAACGTACGCGACCGCACGGCCATTCCCTCCCGTCCCCGACCGCACCGCCGGTGTGACCGATACGACGAATCCCGGCGGCCTGTGGACGGATTTCCCGCCCGGCTCACCGGACCTGGCAGCATGGCGGGGTGACAGCAGCAACGCACTCCTCTCCTTTCCCCGCCGGCGCGGACTCGGCCGACGCGGTGCTCCTGGGCCTCGACCCGGAGCAGCGCGAGGTCGCGACGACCCTGCGCGGACCGGTGTGCGTGCTGGCCGGAGCCGGGACGGGCAAGACCCGCGCGATCACCCACCGGATCGCCTACGGGGTCCGGTCCGGCCTGCTCATGCCCGCCAGCGTGCTCGCCGTCACCTTCACCAACCGCGCCGCCGGGGAGATGCGCGGACGCCTGCGGGCCCTGGGCGCGGGCGGGGTCCAGGCCCGCACCTTCCACTCCGCGGCGCTGCGCCAGCTCCAGTACTTCTGGCCCAAGGCCGTCGGCGGGGAGGTCCCCCGGCTGCTGGAGCGCAAGGTCCAGCTCGTCGCCGAGGCGGGCGCCCGCTGCCGCATCCGCCTCGACCGCAACGAGCTGCGCGACGTCACCGGCGAGATCGAGTGGGCCAAGGTCACCCAGACCGTGCCCGCCGACTACCCGGCGGCCGCCGTCAAGGCCGGCCGCGAGGCCCCCCGGGACATGGCCGAGATCGCCCAGATCTACGGCACGTACGAGCAGCTCAAGCGCGACCGCGGCATGATCGACTTCGAGGACGTGCTGCTCCTGACCGTCGGCATCCTCCAGGACCGCCACGACATCGCCGAACAGATCCGCGCCCAGTACCAGCACTTCGTCGTCGACGAGTACCAGGACGTCAGCCCGCTCCAGCAGCGCCTGCTGGAGCTGTGGCTCGGCGAGCGCGAGAGCCTCTGCGTCGTCGGCGACGCCAGCCAGACCATCTACTCCTTCACCGGCGCCACCCCCGACCACCTGCTGAACTTCCGCACGCGCTACCCCCAGGCCACGGTGGTCAAGCTGGTCCGCGACTACCGCTCCACCCCCCAGGTGGTGCACCTCGCCAACGGACTGCTGAAGCAGGCCAAGGGGCGGGCCGCCGAGCACCGGCTGGAGCTGCTCTCCCAGCGGGAGCCCGGCCCCGACCCGGTCTACGCCGAGTACGCCGACGAGCCCGCCGAGGCCGAGGGCGTCGCCCGCCGCATCCGCGACCTGATCGCCGCGGGCGTCCCCGCCGGCGAGATCGCCGTCCTCTTCCGCATCAACGCCCAGTCCGAGGTCTACGAGCAGGCGCTCGCCGACGCCGGGGTCCCGTACCAGCTCCGCGGGGCCGAGCGGTTCTTCGAGCGGCAGGAGGTGCAGAAGGCGATCCTCGCGCTGCGCGGAGCCTCCCGGTCCGCCGGGAACGACCCCCTGCTCGAAGAGGTCGTCGAGCTCGGCTCCCAGGCCCGTGCCGTGCTCAGCTCCACCGGCTGGGCCGCGGAGCCGCCCGCAGGCTCCGGCGCCGTGCGCGACCAGTGGGAATCGCTGGCGGCGCTGGTGCGCCTCGCCGAGGACTTCGCCCGCGCCCGGCCCGGGGCCACGCTCGCGGACCTCGTGGTCGAGCTGGACGAGCGCAGGGCCGCCCAGCACGCCCCGACCGTCCAGGGCGTCACCCTCGCCTCGCTGCACGCGGCCAAGGGCCTGGAGTGGGACGCCGTGTTCCTCGTCGGCCTCACGGACGGCATGCTGCCGATCACGTACGCCAAGACCGACGAGCAGGTGGAGGAGGAGCGGCGGCTCCTCTACGTGGGGGTCACCCGGGCGCGTGCGCACCTGACGCTGTCCTGGGCCCTCTCACGCGCCCCCGGCGGCAGGTCCACCCGGCGCCCCAGCCGCTTCCTGAACGGCCTGCGGCCGGGCTCGGCGGACCGGGGGAGCGGCGCCCGCCCCGGGGCCGAGCCGGGCACGCGGACGCGCCGCAGACGCGGCCCTGTGCTGTGCCGCGTCTGCGGCAGGACGCTGACCGAGGCCGGCGAGCTGAAGCTCATGCGCTGCGAGGACTGCCCGTCGGACATGGACGAGGGCCTCTACGAGCGGCTGCGGGACTGGCGCGCGGCCGAGGCAGGGGATCAGGGCCTGCCCGCGTACTGCGTCTTCACGGACAAGACCTTGATGGCGATCGCGGAGGCCTCCCCCTCCGAGCCCGGGGAGCTCTCGATGATCTCCGGGGTGGGCCGTCGCAAGCTCGACCGGTACGGAGCCGATGTCCTGGCCATCTGCGCAGGTCAGGAGCCCGGCGCCGAGGATCCTGACGACGCGTAGAAACTCGTCGGAAAAATAGTTTGCACATGCCCAGCGAAGACCCATAGGTTCTTAGCAACGGAAACGGTGGCTTCTCCGAAGCCCCGGTTCCGTGCTGTACTTATCCGAATACGCATGGGACAGGCCCTCGGGCCGGGTCCCCGAGACGCCGAGAGGAGGCGAGACCAGTGACCAGCTTCATGACCTTCACCAAAATGACCGATCGCTCGGTCGATGCTTCCTGCCTGCTCGGTTCCGTCTCCCTCCTGGGTACCGGTGTGTCCGCGATTTCCGCTGGCGCCCCCGCCCTGTCGGCGACCCTCCCCGTCAGCGAGCGCATCGAGCGACCGACCGGGGCACCGGTGGCAGTACTGGCAGCAGAATCCCAGGCGCATGGCGCCTACGGATTCGCCGCCGCGGCCGGTGCCGGAAACCAGACGAAGCAGACGAAGCAGTACCACCTGATGTGGGCCTTCCGCGGGCTCGAACCCTGGAGTGATCCAGCCTGATCGCATGATCAGGCCGGCGCCTTCAGGGCCGCGGAACCCCACCCGGGATCCGCGGCCCTTCTGTTTGTCCCCGACCGGGGACGACGGAGCGAAGGGGCCTCGGGACTGGCAGGACCAGGTACCAGCCGAACCCGGCCGACCGGCCGGAACGACTAGCCGAACAAGACGAGGAAGAAAACACCGTGCAACTCGAAGCGCACGCCCCGTCCGTACCGCAGACCCAAACGATCTCCCCGCCCGCAGTCCCGGAGGACCACGCCTTGACCCCGCTCACCGCGCTGACCGCGCTCGACGACGCCATCGAGAACCTCGGCGTCCCGGTTCCCTGCCGCACCTTCGACCCCGAGGTCTTCTTCGCCGAGTCCCCGGCGGACGTCGAGTACGCGAAGTCCCTCTGCCGCACCTGCCCGCTGGTCGAGGCCTGCCTCGCCGGAGCGGTCGAGCGCCGCGAGCCCTGGGGTGTCTGGGGTGGCGAGCTCTTCGTCCAGGGTGTCGTCGTGGCCCGCAAGCGGCCGCGTGGCCGTCCGCGCAAGAACCCGGTCGTCTCGGCATGACCACCACCGGAACCATCGACCGCCCCCTGACGCACGACCCCCTGAAGCAGGCCCTCATGACCGCCTACACCACGAGCGAGCAGCCCCACGGCGCCGCCCACGCAGACTTCATCACCACCGGCGCGATCACCTCGCGTCAGAACAGGACCCGCGAAATGCAACTCATCCCAGAAGCCCTGGCCCGCGCCCATATGGACGACCGCATGCGCGAGGTGGACGCCGAGCGTCACGCCGTGCGCCTGGTCGCCGCCCGCCGCATGCAGCGGCGAGCCGAGCGCGTCTCCATGCGCGCCCGCCGCGCACTGGCCATGGCCGTCATGCACTGAGAGCCGGAAGACGGCAGCATCCGGGGGGACCGGTCCGAAGGGACCGGTCCCCCCGGGGCGTTGCGCGCCGCGCTCCGCCCCGGACGGCGATATCGTCCGGAAATGGACCAGCCGACACCCCCGCCCGAACCCGAACCGCCGGGATCCGAGGCCCAGACCGCCGTCTGCGCGCGCTGCGGCACGCGGTCACCCGGCGGCGCCCCGCCCACCTGGACCTGCTCCGTGGAGAACGGGGCCCGGCAGTACTTCTGCGTGGACTGCGCCCGCGCCAACCTCCGCGCGATCGAGGGCAGGCTCGACTCGTCCTGGTGGTGACCGCACCACCCGGCACCGCACCGCGGTGCCGTCACCGCCTCAGGTCGCGTTCGCGAACCCCGGCAGCCAGGTGTCCAGTTCGTCCCGCAGTCGTACCGTCGCGCCCAGCTGGCACAGCACGCCGATCGTGCTGAGGGTCACCCGGTGGATCAGCAGGTACGACGGGGGCAGGTTGATCTGCCGGCCCAACTGGTGCGCGGGGGAGCGGGGATCGGTGATCCGCGCCGCCTGCCCGCGCAGCCACGGCCGGGTGAAGGTGAACTGATCCGCCTCGGCCGGTTCGATGATCGGCTTCAGGTAGTCCAGCACGGCGTCCGGGTCCAGCGCGACGGAATCCCGGACGAACCCCTCGGCGCGCAGGTGCCCGTAGACCCCCTCGGCGTCCCCGTCCAGGGTCATGCGCAGGGACCTCCCGATGGGCCGGGGCCAGCCGCCGGGCAGCCGGTCGACCGTGCCGAAGTCCAGTACGCCCAGCCGCGTGCGGCCGTCCTCCGCCGTCACCAGGCGGAAGTTCCCCGGGTGCGGATCGGCGTGGAGCAGGCCCGTGCGGGCGGGGCCGGAGAAGAGGAAACCGGCCAGCAGCTGACCGGCGCGGTCGCGGTCCTCCTGCGTGCCGTCGGCTATCACCTCCGACAGCGGAGTGCCCTCCATCCACTCGGTCACCAGCACCTGATCGCCCTGGTGCACCACGTCCGGGACGACCACGTCCGGATCGTCGGCGAAGGCGTCCGCATGCGTGCGCTGGGCCTCCGCCTCCAGCTCGTAGTCGAGCTCCTCCGCGACCCGTTCGCGCAACTCCCTGATCAGGGGCTTGATCTCCATGCCGGGAATCAGCGGCCCCAGCAGTCCCGCGAAGCGCCCCAGTTGCTTCAGGTCCGACAGCAGCGCCTCACCGGCCCCCGGATACTGGACCTTGACCGCCACCCGCCGGCCGTCGTGCCACACCGCCCGGTGCACCTGGCCTATGGACGCGGCCGCGGCGGGCGTGTCCTCGAACTCCTCGAACAGATTCCGCCAGTCCGCCCCGAGACGCTCCGTCAGTACCTGGTGCACCGTCGCCGCGGGCAGCGGCGGGGCCGCCTCCTGGAGCTTGGTCAGGGCGGCCCGGTAGGGGCCGGCCACCTCCTCCGGCAGCGCCGACTCGAACACCGACAGGGCCTGCCCGAACTTCATGGCGCCGCCCTTCAGTTCGCCGAGCGTGCGGAACAACTGCTCGGCGGTGCGCTGCTGGAGCTCGCGCGCCACGATCTCCGCCGACTTGCCCCCGATCCGCTTGCCCAGCCCCCAGGTCGCCCGTCCCGCGAGGCCGAGCGGCAGCGCGGCCAGCTTGACGGTGCGGGTGACCGCCTTCCGGGGAAGATCAGACATGCGCCCCTCCATTTCCCAGACAGCTGCGCCGCAAGCGGCGGTTCTCCACGACCTTGTGGGTCCCGACGCATCCTGTCACGGCTCCCCGGGCGCACCGCAGGGGCATTCGGGGTGGGTCGGTACGGGGGAGCGTTCCCAGTGCAGCGCGGGCAGGGCCGCCTCCCACCGCGCACCCGCCGAGGCCGGCACCTGCCCGTCGAGGAAGGAGAGCGCGTGCGCCGCGGCCAGCCCGGCCACCGCGGTGGACAGGCCCAGGTCGCAGGCGGCGTTCGGGCGGCGCCGGTGCGAGGAGCGCCACTGCACCAGCATCCGCGGCCAGGCCGGATCCCGGTCCACGCGCTCGCGCTCCATGCATCCCGCGCACGCGGTCGTGCCCGGCAGCACCAGGGGCCCGACCAGCCCCGTCCCCTCCAGCACCCCCGCGTACAGGTGGGGTACGCCCGCGGCGACCCAGTCGGACGCCAGCCCCGGATCGGGGGCCCAGGCGTCCAGCCCGTCCCGCGGCGCGACCACCACCAGGGCCAGCCCCGGTTCCCCGCCCTCCTCCCCGGACCTCGGGGCCCGCCCCGGCGCCGACTCGCGCACCGCGCCCGCGGCCGCCTCTGCCCGCATCCGGCCCACGGCCTCGGGGCCGAGACCGCCCGGCGCCACGTCCGCCGGCTCCACCCGCCCGCCGTCGAGCACCTCGACGCGCCCCACGCCCGCCCCCGCCAGGACGGCCGCGATCACGGTCCCCACCCGGCCGCTCCCGCGCACCCGGACCTTCGTCGCCCGGCGGGCGGCGATCCCCCGCAGTCCGCCGCCGGGCTCCCGGTGGACCAGCGAGAGCGACCCCAGGTCGGGCTCCAGCCGGTCCGCCGTCCCCGGCTGCCCGCGCACCGCCTGCGCGCGCGGCCCGCCGGCGGTGGCGTCGTCGAGCAGACCCGCCCCTGCCAGCCACCGCACCACCGCGTCCGCCCGGCCGTCCGGCAGCCCCATCCCCGAGGCCTCCGCCCGCAGCAGCTCCATGCCCCGCGTCCCGTCGATCCGGTCCAGGAGCGCGCCCGTCGCGGTGTCCACGGGGCCCAGCACCACCGCATGGGCGGGCGTCACCCCGAACTGCACCGTCTGCAGGTCCCGCCACGCCCGCGCCAGCGCGGGCTTCACCTTCGGATACACGTCGCGTCCCCCTCCGACTGCCGCGCGGGCCCTCGCCGCCCGCGTCCCGTTCCTCCGCAACACTGCCCGTCCGCCGGCATCCGTGCGGAGATTTGTCCACAGGCAAGGGGTATTGGGCATATGAGATGAAAACCGAAGAGGGGAGGAGGGGAAGAGGGGGAAGGGCGGAAGGGCGGGCGACGGGAGCCGCTCCGGACGCGGGCTCCACGCCGCCCGTGTGCGAACCCCGGACGCGCGGGACTTCCGCCGCCGCCAGCGGGTACCGTCGTGCCGTGTCCGCCGACCCATCCCAGCGCCCGGTCGAAGTGCGCCGGAGCGCGCGCCGCCGCAGGACCGTGTCCGCCTACCGCGAGGGCGACCGCACGGTCGTCCTCATCCCTGCCCGGATGTCCGAGGCGGAGGAACGGCGCTGGGTGGGCGTCATGCTCGACAAGCTCGCCGCGCAGGAGAGCAAGCGCACCCTCGGCGACGCCGAACTCGCCGAGCGCGCCGGCCGCCTGTCCGAGCAGTACCTCGACGGCCGGGCCCGCCCCCGGACGGTCCGCTGGGTCACCAACCAGAACACCCGCTGGGGCTCCTGCACCCCGGCCGAGGGCAGCATCCGCCTCTCGCACCGCCTCCAGGGCATGCCGGAGTACGTCGTCGACTACGTGCTCCTGCACGAGCTGGCGCACCTCCTCGTGCCCGGTCACGGACCGCGTTTCTGGGAGCTGCTGGAGGCGTACCCGCGGACCGAGCGGGCCCGCGGATACCTGGAGGGCGTGGTCGCGGCCGAGCGGCTCCCGCAGGTCCCCGCCGCGCGCGAGGAGTGAGCGGGCGCCAGCGGGCACCCGGCGTGGCCCGGCTCACAGACCGTCCGTCATGTCACACAGCGTGATGTGTACCGGCTTGGTACCGGCTTGGCCCGATGTCGCCGGATGCCGTTAGCCTGAGCGGCACGAAATTCACAGTCGGGATGGGGGACGTCGTTTCGCATGGCAAGGGAATTCCAACGCGGCCACAAGGCCAAGATCAGTGACCTCACGGCGGGCACGGATCTGTACGTAGGCGTCCAGATCGCCGGGCCCGGACTCACCTTCGACATCAGCTGCTTCGGCCTCGACGCCAACGAGCAGCTCTCGGACGACCGCTACTTCGTCTTCTTCAACCAGCCGAAGTCGCCGGAGGAGTCCATCCAGCTGCTGGGCGCGCAGGCGGGCGACACCGAATCCTTCCGGGTGACCCTGGACCGGATTCCGGCGTCCGTCCACAAGCTGTCCTTCACCGCCACCATCGACGGTGCCGGGCAGATGTCGCAGATCGGCCCCGGCTACATCCGCATCGTCGCCGGCGGCGAGGAAGTGGTCCGCTACGCGTTCACCGGCTCGGAGTTCACCACCGAGCGGGCCGTCATGCTCGGCGACTTCTACCTCAAGGACGTCTGGCGCTTCGCCGCCGTGGGCCAGGGCTTCGACGGCGGACTGGAGGCCCTGCTGAGGAACTTCGGCGGCGAGGTCGCCGAGGAGGCCCCGCAGCAGCAGGCCCCGGCCGCCGCGAACCCCGGCTTCGCCCCGCCGCCGCAGGCGGCCGCCCCGGCCCCGTCCTTCGGCGCCCCGGCCGCACCCCCCGCCCCGCAGGCCCCCCAGGCCCCGGTCCCCGCCCCGTCCTTCGGCGCGCCGGTACCGGCCGCGGCCCAGGCCCCGCAGGCGCAGCCGCAGCAGTACCAGCAGCAGCCGCCGACCCCCGCGCCGGTGCACGCCGCGCCCACGATGGCCGCGCCGATCGCCCCGCAGGCCCCCGCCCCGTACGGCCAGCCGCCGCAGCCCTCCTACGGGCAGGTCCCCGGCCAGTACCCGGGCCAGGTCCCGCCGCCCGCCCCGGCCCCCGCCCCCTACGGCCAGCAGCCCGGCCAGACCACGCCGCCCGGCCAGTTCCCCGGCCAGCAGCCCGGTTACGCGCCGCAGTCCGCCGCCCCCGGGGCGGGTCTCGCCGCCGCGCTCCAGCCGTACAAGGAGGCGCCCACCGGCGCCCGCTGGACCGCGCAGAACCAGCAGCTCATGCGGGTCGACCTCGCCATGGGCGGCCAGGGCGTCCTGGCCCGCCAGGGCAGCATGGTCCTCTACCAGGGCAAGGTGGACTTCAGCTACAAGGGCGCGGGCTTCGCCGGCCGCATCGTCGGCAACGCCACCGGCCAGGAGATGCAGCTCATGCGCTGCACCGGCCGCGGCCAGGTGTTCCTCGCCGAGAACGGCGCGCACCTGCACGCCATCGAGCTCCAGGGCGACGCGATCTGCGTCTCCGCCGAGGCCGTCCTCGCCTTCGACGAGACCCTCCAGCACGAGGTCCGCCGCATCGAGGGCCACGGCATCCCCGGCGGCGCCCTGTTCACCATGCAGTTCCAGGGCACCGGCACGGTGATCGTCAAGACGCACGGCGTGCCCGTCGTCCTGCCCGTCACGCCCACCACGTTCGCGGACAGCAACGCCATCGTCGCCTGGTCCGCCGCCTCGCAGGTGATCATTTCCAGCCAGGTCCGGCTCCGGCGCACCGCCTACCCCGGCCACAGCGGGGAGACCGTGAACCTCCAGTTCCGCGGCGCTCCCGGCAACTTCATCGTCGTCCAGCCGTACGAGGTCTGAGGGAGCCCGACATGAACGCAATGAACCAGCAGCTCGCGGGCTACGCCCCGACCCCGGTCACGGCCCGCATGGAGAACCACGGCCGGTCCATGCTCAAGGTCGCCATGCAGAGCGGCCAGGACCTCTACGCCCGCACCGGGTCGATGGTCGCCTACGAGGGCTTCGTGCAGTACGAGCCCAACCCGCCGGCCGTCCGCCAGATGGCCTCCCAGTGGATCACGGGTGAGGGCGCCCCCGTGATGAAGTGCACCGGCGACGGCCTGCTCTACCTGGCCGACTACGGCGCCGACGTCGTCGTCGTCAACCTGAACAACGACGCGCTCTCGGTCAACGGCACCAACCTGCTCGCCTTCGACGCACACCTCCAGTGGGGCGTCGAGCGGGTCAAGGGCCTCGCCAAGTTCGCCGGCCAGGGCCTGTTCAACGTCCAGGTCTCGGGAACCGGCTGGGTGGCCCTGACCTCCCGCGGCACCCCGATCGTGGTCGACTGCGGTCGCGGCGAGGACGAGACGTACGTCGACCCCGACGCGCTCGTCGCCTGGTCGCCCAACCTGAAGGTCAAGGGCAAGCGCAGCTTCAAGGCCTCCTCGATGATCGGCCGGGGCAGTGGAGAGGCCTACCAGATGGCCTTCTCCGGCCAGGGGATCGTCGTCGTACAGCCCAGCGAGGACAGCACCGACCGGCTCCGGGCCCGGGGCTGAGGGGAGCGGACACATCATGCAGAGCGCACTTTTCGCCCACGCCGAGGTCCCGTCCCAGGACCGCTACGCCATCCAGAACCCGCAGCTGCTGCGGGTCTCGCTGACGGGCTCCGACGACGTCCTCGCCCGCAAGGGCGCGATGGTCGCCTACCAGGGCCTCATCGACTTCGACGGCGAGTACCAGTCCAGCAACCAGCGCGGCGCCCGCCGGCGCACCGGTGAGGGCCTGGACCTCATGCGCTGCTCCGGCCAGGGCACCGTCTACCTGGCCAACCTGGCGCAGTACGTGCACGTCGTGGACGTGGACCCGGACGGCCTCACGGTCGACAGCAGCTACGTCCTCGCCCTGGACTCCACCCTGCACACCGAGGTCATCGCGGTGGACAGCCAGTACGGGATCTCCGGATCCGGCAAGTACCAGCTCAACATCAGCGGCCGCGGCAAGGTCGCGCTGATGACCTCCGGGCAGCCGCTGATGATGCACGTCACGCCCGACAAGTACGTCAACGTCGACGCGGACGCCATCGTCGCCTGGTCGACGTCGCTGCGGGTCCAGATGCAGGCCCAGACGCACTCCAGCGGTGTCTGGCGGCGGCGCGGCAACACCGGTGAGGGCTGGGAGCTCAGCTTCCTCGGCACCGGCATCGCGCTGGTCCAGCCCAGCGAGGTGCTGCCCCCGCAGAACGCCCAGCTCGGCCAGGGCGCCGCCGCGCAGTTCGGCATGGGGCAGCACGGCTCCCACGCCCAGAACCAGAACAACGCCTGGAACTAGTTCCCGGTCCGCACACGCCTGAGGGGCGGCCCCGCCGGGGCCGCCCCTCAGGGCGTTCGCGGGCCGCCGCTCAGCGGCCGAGCCGCGCCAGGGTGTCCTCCAGCAGCCGTACGACCGAGGTGTCGGCCACCGCCGCCACCTCCGCGTACGGGAACCAGCGCAGGTCCAGGGACTCGTCGCTGATCCCCTCCTCGGCCCCGGCCGGGGCCAGCGCCGCGTACTGCACGTCCAGGTGCCAGTTGCAGGGCGCCGGGATCGGGTGCCGGTCGAGCCGCACCGGACCGCCGGGCAGCAGCCTCAGCCCCTGCTCGATGCCCGACTCCTCGCGGGCCTCGCGCAGGGCCGCCTCCTCCGGGGTGGCGTCCCCGGGCTCGCAGTGGCCGCCCATCTGCAGCCACATGCCCAGCTTCTTGTGCAGGGTGAGCAGCACCCGCTCCCGCACCGGGTCCACGACCAGCGCGCTCGCCGTGACGTGCCCCGCGGAACACGGCTTGTAGACCCCGTCCGGGTGGGCCGCCAGGTGCTCCAGGTACAGGTCGCGCAGCTCGGGCTGGGCCTCGTACGCCTTGAGGACGAGGACCGTTTCTTCGTGCAGGCTCACTTCTTCTCGTCGCCCTCGTCGTCGCGCTCGGTCGTGCCCTTGCCCTGCTGCTCGGCGGCCTCGCCGAGCATCTTGTCGATCTCCGAGAAGTCGAGCTGCTCGCGGTGCACGAACCCGTCCGGGTCGTCCAGGTCGGAGGCGGTCGGCAGCATGTCCGGGTGCTCCCACAGCCCGTCGCGGCCGTCCACGCCGCGCGCGTCGGTGAGCGAGGCCCACAGGCGCGAGGCGTCGCGCAGCCGGCGCGGGCGCAGCTCCAGACCGATCAGCGTCGCGAAGGTCTGCTCCGCGGGGCCGCCCGAGGCACGCCGCCGGCGCATGGTCTCGCGCATCGCGTCCGCCGAGCCCAGCCGCGGCTTGGCGGCCTCGTGCACCACCGCGTCGACCCAGCCCTCGACCAGCGCGAGCGCCGTCTCCAGGCGGGCCAGGGCGGCCTTCTGCTCGGGGGTGTCCTGCGGCTGGAACATGCCGCCCTGCAGCGCTTCCTGCAGCTGCTCCGGGTTGGACGGGTCCAGCTGTCCGACCACGTCCTCCAGCTTCGAGGTGTCCACCTTGATGCCGCGGGCGTAGCCCTCGACGGCCCCGAAGAGGTGCGAGCGCAGCCACGGGACGTGCGCGAAGAGCCGGGCGTGGGCCGCCTCGCGCAGCGCCAGGTACAGGCGCACCTCGTCCGGGGGGACCCCCAGGTCCTTGCCGAAGCCCTCGATGTTCAGCGGGAGCAGCGCGGCCTTGCCGGCCGGGCCCAGGGGCAGCCCGATGTCGGTCGAGCCCACGACCTCGCCCGCGAGCACGCCCACGGCCTGGCCGATCTGCTGGCCGAACATGGCGCCGCCCATGGAGCGCATCATGCCGAGCAGCGGGCCCGCCATGGCCTGCATCTCCTCGGGCAGGACGTTGCCCATCGCCGCTCCGACGCGCTCGGCGACCGGGTCCACGAGCTCCTTCCACACCGGGAGGGTCGCCTCGACCCACTCGGCGCGGCTCCACGCCACCGCCGTGGTGGCGCCCGAGGGCAGCGAGGTCACGCCGTCCAGCCAGTGGTCGGCGAGGCGCACGGCCTCCTCGACGGCCGACCTCTCGGCGATGCCGACGCTCGTGTCCTTCGTGCCGTCCGCGGTGCCCTGCGCGACCGTCTGGCGGGCGATGTCCTTGGCCATGTCCCAGTTCACGGGACCGCCCTCGTAGCTGAGCATCTGGCCGAGCTGCTGGAAGGCGGCCCCCAGGTCGTTCGGGTTCATCGAGCCGAACATCGCGGCGAAGGGGTTGTCCGCGCCGCCGGGCAGGCCCGATCCGAACCCGAAGGGATTCGCGGGGCCGCCCTGACCGCCCTGACCGCCCTTCTTGCCCTCGTCGCCGTTGTCCGGCTCCTCCGGCGGAAGGCCGAATCCGAATGGGGTGTCGCTCACGGGTTTCCTCGGCTCGTAGGGCCGTCGGCGGGTGCCGACGGGCAATGGTCCGACAACACCACCCAGCGTAGACACCGGAACCCGCATCCGGGCTCGGTGCTCCGCCGACTCCTGGGCTGCGGCAGGATGGACATCACCTGGTGGGTACGCGTCACGGCGCGTCCCCACTGAAGACAACCGCTGGAGACGCCCGGTGAGTTCCCCAGATCCGCACGTTTCGGATAAGCGCAACGACGCGACGCACGACGAAAACGGCCCCGACCAGGGGGACGGCGCCCTCGGCGTTCGCCAGGCGCGAAACCCGGCGGGCCCGCGCCGGCCCAGCCCGGTGATCGCCGTGACCGGCGCCGCCTCGGGCGTCGGCGCCGCCCTGGTGAGCCGCCTGGCGGCCTCCGACGAGGTCAAGCAGGTCGTCGCCATCGACGAGCGGCGCGGGGAGTGCGCGGATGCCCAGTGGCACCTCCTGGACGTACGGGACCCCGCCATCGCCGAGAAGCTGCGGGGCGCCGACGTCGTGGTGCACCTCGCCCTCGACCTCGACCTGGAGACCGACCCCGCGGCCCGTACCGCGTACAACGTGCGCGGCACCCAGACCGTCCTCACGGCGGCCGCGGCGGCCGGCGTGCACCGGGTCGTGCTCTGCACCTCGGCGATGGTCTACGGGGCCCTGCCGGACAACGACATCCCGCTCTCGGAGGACTCCGAGCTGCGGGCCACCGCCGAGGCGACCGGCGTCGGCGACCTGCTGGAGATCGAGCGCCTCGGCCGCCGGGCACCGCGCGCCCACCCCGGTCTGAACGTCACGGTGGTCCGCCCCGCCGTCCTGGTCGGCGGCACGGACACGGCCCTGACCCGGTACTTCGAGTCCCCGCGCCTGCTCGTGGTGGCGGGCTCCCGCCCCACGTGGCAGTTCTGCCACGTCGAGGACCTGGTCAGCGCCCTGGAGTACGCGGCTCTGGAGAAGGTCGAGGGCGAGCTGGCCGTGGGCTGCGAGGGCTGGCTGGAGCAGGAGGAGGTCGAGGAGCTGAGCGGCATCCGCCGCATGGAGCTGCCCTCGGCGGTCGCGCTGGGCGCCGCGGCCCGGCTGCACCGCATCGGCCTGACCCCGTCCCCGGCCGGAGACCTCGCGTACACGATGCACCCCTGGGTGGTGAGCGTCAGCAGGCTGCACGCCGCGGGCTGGCGGCCGCGCTGGACCAACGAGGAGGTGCTCGCCGAGCTGCTCCAGGAGGTCGCGGGCCGCCACACCGTCGCCGGGCGCCGGCTCGGCCGCCGGGACGCCGCCACGGCCGCCGGTGCGGCGGGCGCGACGGTGGCCCTGCTGGGCGCGGCCGCGGCCGTAAGGCTGGCGCGCAAGCGGCGCGGCATCTGACCCGCCCCGGCCCGCGGACGCCCGGGCGGCGGCCGCGGGCCGGCGCCCGGTCTGTAGGAGGCTCCCAAGCGGGCCGCCGGAGGCCGGGTGAATCAGCTATTTCGCCGTGTCCGCGGCTGGGGCAGGATGGACGGTATGGCACCGCACTTCGACCACCCCGGTGAGCAGGCCGCTCAGGACCCGATCCGGCTGCTCGCGATCCGTGAGACCCCGCTGTCGATCGACGAGGTCTTCCGGGCCGTCGGCGACGACGCGACGGGCGGTACGACCCTCTTCGTCGGCACGGTGCGCAACCACGACGGAGGCGCGGACGTCGACTCGCTCGGCTACTCCTGCCACCCGACGGCCGAGGCGGAGATGCGCCGGATCGCCGAGCGCGTGGTGGCCAAGTACCCGGTGCGCGCGCTGGCGGCCGTGCACCGCGTGGGCGACCTGGCCGTGGGCGACCTGGCGGTCGTCGTCGCGGTCTCCTGCCCGCACCGCGGGGAGGCCTTCGAGGCCTGCCGGATGCTCATCGACGACCTCAAGCACGAGGTCCCGATCTGGAAGCACCAGACGTTCGCGGACGGCACGGAGGAGTGGGTCGGCGCCTGCTGACCCCCGGTCGGGGAGCGGCCGTCGGCAGGGGGTAGCCTCGCACCCGTTCGGCCGCGCAACACGCCCTCGATTTGCGTAACCCCCCCACGGGCACGAGCGTTGAAGCCACCAACGAAACGTAGTCCGGGGTAAGGAGGCACGCCCATGGCGTCTCTGGCGTGGTTGCTGATTCCGCTGTGCGCCGCGATCGGTGCGGGCATATGGGGCAGCTGGGCGGCGCGCGACCGCACGCAGGGTGACATATCCGAGCTCGCTGGCTACGCACGCTTCCGCGAAGCCATGGGCAACGCCCACACCGCCCCGGCCGACCGGTCCAGGGCCACGGCCGAAGCGCACTCCGCTTCCGACGCCGTCTGACGCCCTCCGGCACCGCCCGGACCGGCACGGGGCGACCGCCCCGTCCCGCCTCCTGAGATTCTCGTGAGAGTTCCGCGCACGCCCCCGTACGGACCGGCCCCGAGGGCCGCCCGGCGGGCCCGTCCCGTACTGTCGGAACCATGCCACGCCGCACCGCGACGATGCTCGCCTCCACCCTCGTGCTGTTCGCGCTGCTCTGCGCCGGCGTGTTCATCAAGGTCCCGTACTCCGAGATGAGCCCCGGCCCGACCGTGAACACCCTCGGGGACTCGCACGGTGCGCCCGTCCTGAACATCTCGGGGCGGCAGACCTACCCGACCAGCGGGCACCTGAACATGACGACGGTCCGGGTCACCGGCGCGGACTATGACATGAACCTGCTGGAAGCCGTCTACGGCTGGCTGGCCGGCGACAACATCGTGGTGCCGCACGAGAACCTCTACCCCGACGGCAAGACCGACGCGGAGTCCACCCAGGAGAACGCCGAGGAGTTCAGCCAGTCGCAGCAGAGCGCCAAGGTGGCGGCCCTGAAGCAGCTCGGCATCCCGGTCACCGCACGGGTGATCGTCGCCTCCGTGGTCAAGGACAGCCCGTCGGAGGGCAAGCTGCACGCCGGTGACGTGGTCAAGGCGGTGGACGGCGCCCCGGTCACCGCCCCCGAGGACGTCGCGAAGCTCGTCACCAAGCACAAGCCCGGCGAACCGGTCGAGTTCACCATCGTGCCCGCCGCCGACGCGGCAGCCGCCGCGAAGGCCGGACGCGAGGCCACGGAGACGAGCAAGGTCACGGTCACCGCGGGCAAGGCGGAGGGCGACGGCCGCGCCATCGTCGGCATCCGGGCCGGGAGCGACCACACCTTCCCGTTCACGATCGACATCAAGCTCGCCGACGTCGGCGGCCCGAGCGCGGGCCTGATGTTCGCCCTCGGCATCGTCGACAAGCTCACCCCGGCGGACCTGACCGGCGGCAAGTTCGTCGCGGGCACCGGCACCATCGACGACACCGGCAAGGTCGGCCCGATCGGCGGCATCCAGATGAAGACCATCGGCGCCCGCAAGGCCGGCGCCGAGTACTTCCTGACCCCGGCGGACAACTGCGCCTCCGCCGCGACGAACGTCCCGGACGGGCTGACCCTGGTGAAGGTCTCCACCATCGCCGACGCCACGGAATCGCTCCAGAAGATCAGCAAGGGGGACACGGCCGGGCTGCCGCAGTGCACGGCCAAGCCCTGACCGGCCCCCCGGCAGCGCCTCAGGCGAAGGTCGCCGAGAGGGCCTCGGCCAGGCCCGGCACCAGGCCGCCGCCCGTGAGGACCTCCGTCGAGGAGTCCTTCGCGCGCAGCCGTACGGCCGACTCGCGCGAGCCGTCGCGCAGCACGGCCACGGTGAGGCGGACCTCCTGGCGCTCCGGGTGCCCGGCGACCCACTTCGCCAGCTGCTTGTCGGACAGGCCCTCCGGTACGGACGCCTCCGCGGACGGCGGCAGCATCAGCCGCTCCACCGTCAGCGCGCAGCCGACGACGGCGTCGGGCCAGGCGATGGTGCCGAGGAACTTGTCGAGCGGAGTCCCCGAGGGGACCTGGTCCTGCTCGATCGGGGTGAGGGAGCTCTTGCCGGCGTCGTCCTGGTCGACGCCGAGCTGGGAGGCCAGGCGCGGCTCCTGCTTCCTGAGCCGGGCGGTGTCGACCAGCGCGAACAGCCGCGCGGGCTTGTCCCAGCCGAGGCCCGCCGCGTATTCGTCGATCTCGAGACAGGCGCGGGTGAGCGGGGAGGCCGCCATGGGGGTGCCGGGGGAAGGCGAATCGTTGGACATGGACAACATCCTGCCTCCTTTCCACCTGATAACGGGAACTGACTAAAGCCTCAGTAAGTTGCATGAGTGGGCTCTACGATCGGGGGCCCGTTCATCACCAGACTCAGCGACTTTCGAGGTGGCACACCTTGGCTTTCCAGATGCCGGACCGCGGCGGAGGCCCTTCCGGGCCACGGATGAGAGTCGGCCGCCCCTCCCGGCGGGCGCGCACTCTCCTCATGACCCTGGGCGTGCTCGCCGTCCTGGCCATGCTCTTCATCATGTTCGCCGGGTTCTGGACGGACTGGCTCTGGTTCCGTTCCGTGAAGTACTCCACGGTCTTCACGACCACGCTGTGGACCAAGATCGGCCTCTTCGCCGTCTTCGGGCTGCTGATGACCGGTGCGGTCGGGCTGAACATCTGGCTGGCCCACCGGCTGCGGCCGCCGCTCAGCGCGATGTCACTGGAGCAGCAGAGCCTGGACCGCTACCGGATGAGCATCGCCCCGTACAAGAAGTGGCTGCTCCTCGGCATCTCCGTGCTCGTCGGCCTGATCGCGGGCGCTTCCGCGGCCGGCCAGTGGAAGACCTGGCTCATGTACGTGAACGGGGTGCCCTTCGGCACGAAGGACCCCCAGTTCAACATGGACGTGTCCTTCTACACCTTCGACCTGCCCTGGTACCGCTTCCTGCTCGGCTTCGGCTTCGCCGCGGTCGTCCTGTCGGTGATCGCCGCCGCCGTCGTGCACTACCTGTACGGCGGACTGCGCGTGACCAGCCCCGGCGCCCGTGCCACCGCCGCCGCGACGGGGCACCTGTCGGTGCTGCTCGGCCTCTTCGTGACCTTCAAGGCCATCGCCTACTGGCTCGACCGCTACGGCCTCGCCGTGAAGTCCAGTGACTTCAAGGCCTCCGACAACTGGACCGGCCTGCGCTACGTCGACGCCAACGCCTACCTCCCGGCGAAGACGATCCTCGTCGCCATCGCCGCGATCTGCGCGGTGCTGTTCTTCGCGACGCTGTGGCGGCGCACCTGGCAGCTGCCGGTGATCGGCTTCGGCCTGATGGTGCTCTCGGCGATCCTGATCGGCGGGCTCTACCCGGCGATCGTGCAGAAGTTCCAGGTCCAGCCGAACGAGCAGGCCAAGGAATCCCCCTACGTCCAGAAGAACATCAAGGCCACGCGCGACGCCTACGGGATCGCCGGGGCCGAGGTCAAGGACTACCCCGGGGCCCCGCAGACCGAGGACCGCACCAAGCTGCGGTCGGCGGCCGACACCACGGCCAGCCTGCGCCTGCTCGACCCGAACATCGTCTCGCCGGCCTTCCAGCAGCTCCAGCAGGTCAAGGGCTACTACGCCTTCCCCTCCACGCTGGCCGTGGACCGCTACAGCGGCCAGGACACCGTGATCGGTCTGCGCGAGCTGAACATCGGCGGCATCCCGAAGAACAACTGGATCAACGACCACTTCAAGTACACGCACGGCTACGGCGTGGTCGCGGCCAAGGGCACCACCGTCAAGGACGGCGCCCCCGACTTCACCCAGTCCGACCTGCCCTCCAAGGGGATGTTCGGCACGGACTTCGAGCAGCGCATCTACTACGGCGAGCAGACGAAGCAGTACTCGATCGTCGGCGGCCCGCAGAAGGAGCTCGACTACTCCGACGACAAGGGCGAGAAGGAGACCAGCTACGAGGGCGACTCCGGGGTCAACCTGGACAACCCGGTCAACCGGGCCGCCTACGCGCTGACCTTCAGCGAGCCGCAGATCCTCTACTCGGGAGCCATCGGCGAGGGCTCGCGGATCCTCTACAACCGCACGCCCAAGCAGCGCGTCGAGGCCGTCGCCCCCTGGCTGACCATCGACGGCGCGCCGTACCCGGCGGTCATCGACGGCCGGATCAAGTGGATCGTCGACGCCTACACGACCACCAACGGCTACCCGTACGCCTCGCGGACCACTCTGGGCCAGAGCACCGCGGACTCGCTGACCAACAGCCAGCGCGCCGTGGTCGCCCAGGAGAACCAGGTCAACTACATCCGCAACTCGGTGAAGGCCACCGTCGACGCCTACGACGGCTCGGTGGACCTCTACCAGTGGGACACCCAGGACCCGGTCCTGAAGACCTGGATGAAGGCCTTCCCGGGGACGGTCAAGCCCAAGGGCGAGATCTCCAAGCCGCTCATGGACCACCTGCGGTACCCGCAGGACCTCTTCAAGGTCCAGCGCGAGCTGCTGACCCGGTACCACGTCACGGACCCGCAGACCTTCCTCAGCGGCAGTGAGGCCTGGGCCGTCCCGGACGACCCGACGACCAAGGCCGGCACGGCGGTCCCGCCGTACTACCTGTCGATGAAGATGCCGGACCAGAAGGAGAAGGACCAGGTCTTCTCGCTCACCACGACGTTCACGCCGAACGAGCGGCCCAACCTGAGTGCCTTCATGGCGGTCAACGCCGATCCGGGCACCGAGGACTACGGCAAGATCCGCATCCTGAAGATGCCGACCAGCAAGCCGCCGGAGGGCCCCGGCCAGGTGCAGAGCAAGTTCCAGTCGGAGCCGAAGATCGCAGAGTCCATCCGCCTGCTGCGCGGTGGCGACTCCGAGATCGAGTACGGCAACCTGCTCGCGGTGCCGCTCGACGGCGGGATGCTCTACGTCGAGCCGGTCTACGTCCGCAGCTCCGGCCTGAAGTACCCGCTGCTGCGCAAGGTCCTGGTGACCTACGGCAACCAGACGGCCTTCGAGGACACCCTGGAGAAGGCGCTGAACGTGGTCTTCGGTGCCGAGGCGCCGACCACGCCGGTGCCCCCGGCCCAGCCGCCGGGCGAGGGCACGGTCACGCCCCCGACCAACCAGGACCCGACGGTCAAGGCGGCCCTCGCCGACGCCCAGAGGGCGATCGAGGAGGCCGAGAAGGCCAGGCAGTCCGGCGACTGGACGGCCTTCGGCAAGGCCCAGGACGACATCAAGGCCGCGCTGAAGAAGGCGATCGAGGCGGAGGCGAAGGCCACGCCGCCTCCCGCGACGCCTCCTCCGGGCGGCTGATGATCAATCCGTGAGGGCTCCGTCCCGCGTCGTGATACTGTTGTTTCACCGACGCGGGGTGGAGCAGCTCGGTAGCTCGCTGGGCTCATAACCCAGAGGTCGCAGGTTCAAATCCTGTCCCCGCTACTGAAGACGAAGGCCCGGATCCGATGGATCCGGGCCTTCGTCATGTCCGGACGGGACACGCGGTAACCGAGACGGGTGAGTTGGGGTGGGAGCGTGTTTGACTTGCCTCACTGTGGGCATGTCGACAAAACGCTGTAGTGACCTCACTGACTGCGACATACCAGGTGTACGCGGGTAGCAGGTGATGCGACGATGGGATATATGGGGGACAGGTCAACTCTGCTGGAGACAGGGCGGTTTGTGAGGGCGCGGGCCGAAGCGGGCACAGGAGCCAACGAGTCGGCACGGGGCGCCGACACGCAGACTGCACTGACCGATGCGGATTTCGCGGAGGAGATGTTCGCCGAGACCGACACGGCGAGCGACGCCGCCGAGCTGGAGGCCCGGCACCGGGTGGCCGCCGACAAGGGCGACCCCGGTGCCATGAGCGTGCTCGGGGCGCTGCTGCTGCGCCGCGGAGACCTGGACGGCGCCGAGCCGTACCTGCGGGGGGCCACCGCCGAGGGTGACCGGGCCGCCGCCAACAACCTGGGCGTCCTGCTGCTCCAGAGGGGTTACCCGGACGAGGCCGCGGGCTGGTGGCGCGTCGCCGCCGTGGCCGGATCCGCGCCGGCCGCGCACGCCCTGGGCCGTCACTTCCGCGAGCGCGGGGACGAGCCGGCCGCCGAGTACTGGCTGCGCCAGGCGGCGGAATCCGGCCACGCCCTGGGCGCGTTCGGGCTGGCCGATCTGCTGGAGCACCGCGGGGACAAGGGCGTCGAGCGGTGGTTCCGCGCCGCCGCCGAGCAGGGCCACCGCGAGGCCGCCTACCGGCTGGCGCGGCACCTGCGCAAGGGCGACCCGGCCGAGGCCGAGCAGTGGTACCGGCAGGCCGCCGCGCGCGGGCACCGCCGGGCCGCCCTGCACCTGGGCGCGCTCCTGGAGGCGCGCGGAGAGCTCAAGGAGGCCGGGCGCTGGTACCTGACCTCCGCCAAGCAGGGCGAGGCGCGGGCCGCGTGCGCCCTCGGCTTCCTGCTGCGCGACGCCGGTGACGAGGAGAGCGCGGCGGCCTGGTGGCACCGGGCGGCGGAGGACGGCGACGGCAACGCCGCCAACGCCCTGGGTGCGCTGCACGCGGCCCGCGGCGAGACCCAGACCGCCGAGCGCTGGTACCGCACCGCCATGGACGCCGGAGACCAAAACGGGGCGTACAACCTTGCTTTGCTGTGCGCCGCACAGGACCGGACCGCGCAGGCCGAGCAGTGGTACCGGCGCGCGGCCTACGCCGGGCACCGCGAGGCGGCCAACGCGCTGGCCATCATGCTGCTCCAGGTCGGCGACGCGGCGGGCGCCGAGCCGTGGTTCTCGAAGGCGGCGGAGGCGGGCAGCGTGGACGCCGCGTTCAACCTCGGCATCCTGTTCGCCAGCCGCGACGAGGACCGTACGGCGCTGAAGTGGTACGAGCGGGCCGCCTCGGCCGGGCACACCGACGCGGCCCTCCAGGTCGGCATCGCGCTGGTCCGGGACGGCGAGGAGCGGGCCGCCGAGCGGCACCTGCGGTGCGCCGCGGGCGGTGGCAGCGCGGAGGCGGCCTTCCGCCTGGCCGCGCTGCTGGAGTCGCTGGCCCCGCCGCCGGAGCCGCCGGCCCTGGGTGAGCCGGTGGGCGGCGCCCCGCGTACGGAGAGCGAGGAGTGGTACGAGCGGGCCGCCGAGCTGGGGCACCGCCGGGCGCAGGTGCGGGTCGGCATGCTGGCCGCCGCCCGCGGCGACATGGCGGTCGCGGCCCGCTGGTACCGGGAGGCGGCCGAGGCCGGCTCCCGTAACGGGGCGTTCAACCTGGGGCTGCTCCTGGCGCGGGAGGGCAACGAGCCGGAGGCCGCCCTGTGGTGGACCCGGGCCGCGGTGGCCGGTCACGGCCGGGCCGCCCTGCGGCTGGGCCTGCTCGCGGCCCGGCACGGGGACCTCGCGGAGGGGCAGAAGTGGTGCGCCCGTGCCATGGAGCTGGGCCCGGCGGAGGTCTCCGAACGGGCGGCCCGGCTGCGCGAGGCGCTGGCCGAGGAGCTCTCGGCCTGAGGGCCGGCCAAGGGATTTGCATCTGCCGGGGGCCTTCACGTAACGTGGGGTTCACCGACGCGGGGTGGAGCAGCTCGGTAGCTCGCTGGGCTCATAACCCAGAGGTCGCAGGTTCAAATCCTGTCCCCGCTACTGAAGACGAAGGGCCCGGATCCCATGGGATCCGGGCCCTTCGTCGTTTTCTCCTGCAAGGCCGTGCCGTCGGAGCCGGCCGTGCACGAAGGGCCCGGACCCCCGCGGTGTGCGGGGGGCCGGGCCCTTCGTCGTTGCGTTTCAGGCCGCGGCGCAGCCCGGGCAGAGGCCCCGGTAGGTGACCTCGACCGCCGACACCACGAAGCCGAAGCGTTCCGCCGCGGGCAGGTCGGCCAGCGGGTCGCCCGCCGGGTGGACGTCGCGGATGGCCCCGCACCGGGCGCAGACCAGGTGCTGGTGGGGGCGGTGGGCGTTGGGGTCGTACCGCTTGGCGCGGCGGTCCGTGGAGACCTCCAGGACCTCGCCGAGGGTGACGAGCTCGCCCAGCGTGTTGTACACGGTGGCGCGCGAGATCTCGGGAAGCCTGACCACGGCGCGCGCGTGCACCTCGTCGGCCGTCAGGTGCACGTGGTCACCGTCGAGCACCTCGGCCACGACGCGTCGCTGTGCCGTCATGCGCCAGCCGCGTCCGCGAAGTCGTTCCAGCAGGTCACTCATGGGCATCAGCCTAACAGTGAGGGATTCGGTGCAACTCCCGAACCCGTGTGGACTTGGATGCTTACTTGACTTAGACAAAGTCCATCGTAGGATCGAGTACGGCAGACGCCAAGGACAGGACACGCTGGACATGACGCAGGAGGCGCGCGTGACGCAGGGACCGCTCACCACGGAGGCCGGAGCGCCGGTCGCCGACAACCAGAACAGCGAGACGGCCGGCGTCGGCGGGCCCGTGCTGGTCCAGGACCAGCTCCTGCTGGAGAAGCTCGCCCACTTCAACCGCGAGCGCATCCCGGAGCGCGTGGTGCACGCCCGCGGCGCCGGTGCGTACGGCACCTTCACGCTGACCCGTGACGTCTCGCAGTGGACGCGTGCCGCGTTCCTCTCCGAGGTCGGCAAGCAGACGGAGACCTTCCTGCGCTTCTCCACCGTCGCCGGCAACCTCGGCTCCGCCGACGCCGTGCGCGACCCCCGCGGCTGGGCGCTGAAGTTCTACACCGAAGAGGGCAACTACGACCTCGTCGGCAACAACACCCCGGTGTTCTTCATCAAGGACGCCATCAAGTTCCCGGACTTCATCCACACCCAGAAGCGCGACCCGTACACGGGCTCGCAGGAGGCGGACAACGTCTGGGACTTCTGGGGCCTCTCGCCCGAGTCGACCCACCAGGTGACCTGGCTCTTCGGCGACCGCGGCATCCCGGCGTCCTACCGCCACATGAACGGCTACGGTTCGCACACGTTCCAGTGGAACAACGAGGCCGGCGAGGTCTTCTGGGTCAAGTACCACTTCAAGACCGACCAGGGCATCAAGAACCTCACCCAGGCCGAGGCCAACGTCCTCGCCGGCGAGGACCCCGACAGCCACCAGCGCGACCTGCGCGAGGCCATCGAGCGCGGCGACTTCCCGACCTGGACCGTGCAGGTCCAGATCATGCCCGCGGCCGACGCGGCGACCTACCGCTTCAACCCGTTCGACCTCACCAAGGTGTGGCCGCACGAGGACTACCCGCCGATCGAGATCGGCAAGCTGGAGCTCAACCGCAACCCGGAGAACGTCTTCGCCGAGGTCGAGCAGTCCATCTTCAGCCCGGCGCACTTCGTCCCCGGCATCGGCCCCTCCCCGGACAAGATGCTCCAGGGCCGCCTCTTCGGCTACGGCGACGCCCACCGCTACCGCGTCGGCATCAACGCCGACCACCTGCCGGTGAACCGTCCGCACGCCACCGAGGCGCGCACCAACTCCCGTGACGGCTACCTGTACGACGGCCGCCACAAGGGTGCGAAGAACTACGAGCCGAACAGCTTCGGCGGCCCGCACCAGACCGATCGCCCGCTGTGGCAGCCGGTCCCGGTCACGGGCGGCACGGGCAACCACGCCGCCCCGGTCCACTCCGAGGACGACGACTTCGTGCAGGCCGGCAACCTCTACCGGCTGTACTCGGAGGACGAGAAGGCGCGTCTGATCGAGAACCTCTCCGGCTTCATCGCCAAGGTCTCGCGCGACGACATCGCCGAGCGCGCGATCAACAACTTCCGTCAGGCGGACGGTGACTTCGGCAAGCGGCTGGAGGCTGCGGTCCAGGCCCTCCGCGGCTGACCAGGCCGGCACGCCGAGGGCTGGAGGGCCGGATCCCCGAGGGGGTCCGGCCCTCCGCCCGTTCCCGGTTCCTACGCCGCCACGCTGCTGCGCCGCGCGGGCACCCAGCAGCGGATGACGTCGCGCACGGACACGATGCCGACCGGCCCGCCGTGCTCCAGGACGATCAGATGCCGGAAACCGCCGTGCGCCATGGCCTCGGCGGCCTCCTGCAAGGTGGCGTCCGGGGTGCAGAAGACGACGTTGTTGGTGGTGTGCGCGGCCACGGACTCGCGGTCCGGGTCGTGGCCCGCGCCCAGTGAATTGAGGATGTCGCGCTCGGTCAGGATGCCGATCCCGCAGTGTTCGGGGTCGAGGACGACGGCCGCGCCGATGCGCCGGCCGGACATCAGGCAGGCCGCCTGTCGGAGGGTGTGTGCGGGTCCGAGGGTGAGGATCACGGTGCTCATGGCGTCACGGACGAGCATGAAGAGAGCCACCTCCTGGGGTGAGCCCCCGCGCCGGGGTGGGTGCGACCCGTGGAGCGTCTCAAGAGAAACGCTTCACAAGCGCACAAGCGTGGGGATTCTCAGATTCCCACGGACCGGGAGGGCCAGCAAGGAGGCGTGCGAAAGGAGCGCGCCGGGTGTGCGGGAGCCGCGCGCCCGGCGCGTACGGCGCTCTCAGCCGCGCGGGCGCAGCAGCGTGAGCATCTCGTCGTGGAGCAGGCCGTTCGACGCGGCGGCGTTCCCGCCGTGGACCCCGTCCACCCCGTCCAGGCTGGTGAAGCGGCCGCCGGCCTCCTCGACCACGACCGCGACGGCCGCCATGTCCCACAGGTTCAGTTCCGGCTCGGCGCACAGGTCCAGCGAACCCTCCGCGACCATCATGTACGGCCAGAAGTCGCCGTAGCCGCGGGTGCGCCAGCAGGCGCGCGTGAGCTCCAGGAAGCCGGGCAGCCGCCCCTGCTCCTCCCAGCCCCCCAGCGAGGAGTAGGCGAACGAGGCGTCGCCGAGGCCGCCGACCTTCGAGACGCCGATCGGGGTGGGGCGGCCGAGCGCGCCGCCCGCGAAGGCGCCGCCGCCCTTGGCGGCCCACCAGCGGCGGCCCAGCGCCGGCGCGGACACCACGCCCACCACCGGGCGGAACGTGCCGTCCGCGTCCTCGGCCATCAGGGAGATCAGGGTCGCCCAGACGGGCACCCCGCGCACGTAGTTCTTCGTCCCGTCGATCGGGTCCACGACCCAGCGGCGGGGGCCGCTGCCCTTGAGGCCGTACTCCTCGCCCAGGATGGCGTCCTCGGGCCGGGCCGCCTCGATGCCGGCCCGGACGACCTCCTCGGCCGCCCTGTCCGCCTCGGTCACCGGGGTCATGTCCGGCTTCGTCTCGACCTTCAGGTCGAGGGCGCGGTACCGCTCCATGGTGGTGGCGTCCGCGGCGTCGGCGAGTGCGAGGGCGAGGCGGAGGTCATCGTCATACTCGGGCATGTCCGAACAGTATCGGGGCCGGCCGCCCCCGGCGAACGAGGTCCACAGTGCGGCCGGATACCGCCCCCGGCGGGCATCGGGGTCCTTGACAGGGTCTGGCGGCCCGTCAACTCTGGCCGGAGGGCCGAGCGGGGAGGCGCGGATGCCGGCAGCCCGGGAAAGCCTGCTGGACGCGGCGGCGGCGGCACTGCGCGCACACCCCTGGCCCGCCGTGCGGATGGTCGAGGTGGCGGCCGCGGCCGGGGTGTCCCGGCAGACCCTCTACAACGAGTTCGGCGGAAAGGCGGGCCTGGGCCGGGCCCTGGTGCGGCGGGAGGCCGACCGGTACCTGGAGGGCGTGGAACGGGCCCTGTCCGGCCCCGCCCGGCCGTCGGAGCGGCTCGCCGCCCTCGCCGAGTGGACCGTACGGGCGGCCCGCGCCCGTCCCCTGCTGAGGGCCCTGCTCACCGGGAGCTGGGACCCGGGCCTGCCCGCCGCGGGCGGCCGGACCCCGGGGCCGGGCGAACTGGCCCGCGACGTCCGGGACCGGGCGGCCGCCGCGCTCATGCCGGGGGAGGGGCCGCAGCGGTGCGAGCTCGCCGTACGGCTGGCGCTCTCCTACGTGGTCGCCCCGGGCGAGGGGCCGGGGGAGGGCGAGCTGCTCGGGCTGCTCAGTGCGCCGATCCGGACAGCTGGAGCCCGATGACCCCGAGGATGACCAGCGTGATCGAGACGAGTTTCAGGGTCGAGACCAGGTCGCCGAGGAAGATCATGCCGTAGATCGCGGTGCCGGCCGCCCCGATGCCCGTCCACACCGCGTACGCCGGGCCGACGTCGAGCTTCTTCAGCGCAAGCGTCAGCAGGCCGAAGCTGCCGAGCGCGAAGCACGCGAAGGCGACGGTCGGCCACAGCCGGGTGAATCCGTGGGAGAGCTTCAGGCAGACCGCGAAACCGGTCTCCAGGAGTCCGGCGACCACGACCAGCAGCCACGCCATGTCGAATGCCTCCCCGCGTCACGTGACATTGCGTCACTTGGTGCGATTATGCATTTATCCAGAGCGGTTCCCCGACAAACACGGCATACCCACCGGAGGGGTCAGTCGCCCTCCCGGCGCTCCCGCGTCTCCAGCAGCCGCCGCAGCGAGTACAGCCGCGCCGGATCCGCGTGGCCGTCCTCCACCCACTGGTCGAGCGCGCAGTCCTGCTCGTCGTGGCTGCACGCGCGCGGGCACTCCTCCGTGCCCGGCACCAGGTCCGGGAAGGCCAGGATCACCCGGGACGGGTCCACGTGGTGCAGGCCGAACGAACGCACGCCCGGGGTGTCGATCACCCAGCCGTCCCCGCCCGGCAGCGGCAGTGCCAGCGCCGAGGTGGTGGTGTGCCGGCCGCGGCCGGTGACCGCGTTGACATGGCCGGTGGCGCGCTGGCGGCCCTCGGCGACCAGCGAGTTCACCAGCGTGGTCTTGCCGACGCCCGAGTGCCCGACGAAGGCGGTGATCCGCCCGGTCAGCCGCTCCCGGACCCGCTCGGCCGCGTTGCCCGCGGCGAGCTCCTCGCGGTTGGTGACCACGTAGTTCAGGCCGAGCGTCGCGTAGATCTCCAGGATCTTGTCCGCGGAGGTCAGGTCGGACTTGGTGAGCACCAGCAGCGGCTCCAGCCCGGCGTCGTACGCCGCGACCAGACAGCGGTCGATCATCCGGGGCCGCGGCTCCGGATCGGCCAGCGCGGTGACGATCGCCAGCTGGTCGGCGTTGGCCACGACCACCCGCTCGTAGGGGTCGTCGTCGTCCGCGGTACGGCGCAGGACGGACTTGCGCTCCTCGATCCGCACGATGCGGGCCAGGGTGTCCTTCTTGCCGGACAGGTCACCGACGATCCACACCCGGTCGCCCACCACCGCCGCCTTGCGGCCCAGTTCCCTGGACTTCATGGCGGTGATCGTGCGGCCGTCGACCAGGCAGGTCAGCCGGCCGCGGTCCACGGTGAGGACGAAACCCTCGGAGGCGTCCTCGTGCTTGGGCCGGATGTTCGTCCGGGGCCGGTTGCCCTTGGGGTTCGGACGCTGGCGGATGTCGTCCTCGTCGGTGTGCTTGCCGTACCTGCGCATGACGGGCCCTACGCTCCCGCACCCGCTTCGGACACCGGGTCCCCGGCCAGCATGTCCGTCCACATCTTCGGGAAGTCGGGCAGGGTCTTCGCGGTCGTCGCCACGTTCTCGATCTGCACACCCTCGACCGCCAGGCCGATGACCGCGCCCGCGGTGGCCATCCGGTGGTCGTCGTACGTGTGGAACACCCCGCCGTGCATCCGGCGCGGGCGGATGCGCAGGCCGTCCTCGGTCTCGGTGACGTCGCCGCCGAGGGCGTTGATCTCCTTGGTCAGCGCGGCCAGCCGGTCCGTCTCGTGCAGCCGCAGGTGGGCGACGCCCCGCAGCACCGACTCCGAGTCGGCCAGCGCCGCGACCGCGGCGATGCCGGGGGTGAGCTCGCCGACCTCGCTCAGGTCCACGTCGATGCCGTGGATCTTGCCGGTGCCGGTGAAGACCAGGCCGGCGTCGGTCAGTTCGCAGGAGCCGCCCATCTCCGTGAAGATCCGGCGCAGCGCGTCGCCGGGCTGCGTGGTGCGGCGCGGCCAGTCGGGGATGGTGACCGTCCCGCCGGTGATCAGCGCCGCGGCCAGGAAGGGCTGGGCGTTGGACAGGTCCGGCTCCACGACCATGTCGCGGCCGAGCAGGGCGCCCGGGGTGACCCGCCACACGTCCTTCTCGCCGCCCGCCTCCGGGGTGTCGACCTGGGCGCCCGCGGCGCGCAGCATCTCCACGGTCATCCGGATGTGCGGCATCGACGGCAGGTTGGTGCCCACGTGCCGCACCTCGACGCCCTGGTTGAAGCGCGGGGCGGACAGCAGCAGCGCGGAGACGAACTGGGAGGAGTTGCTGGCGTCGATCTCGACCGTGCCGCCCTCCAGGGCCCCGCCGCCCTGGACGGTCATCGGCAGCGCGCCCCGGCCGTCGTCGTCGATCCGGGCGCCGAGCGTGCGCAGGGCCGTGATGACCTGGCCGAGCGGGCGCTCGTAGGAGCGCGGGTCGCCGTCGAAGCGGATGTCGCCGTCGGCCAGGGTGGCGACGGGCGGGAGGAAGCGCATGACCGTCCCCGCGTTGCCGACGTCGACGGTGGTCGGGCCGTGCAGCGCCGCCGGGATGACGCGCCAGGCCTCGCCGCCCGCACCCGCCCCGGCCGAGCTGGAGGAGACGGTCTCCTCGATGCCCACGCCCATCGCGCGCAGCGCGTCCGCCATCAGCTGGGAGTCGCGCGAGCGCAGCGGGCGGCGCACCCAGCCGGGCTCCGAGGCGAGCGCGGCCAGGACCAGGGCACGGTTGGTGACCGATTTGGAACCCGGCACCGTGACGGTGGCGTGGACGGTCCCCTCGGCGAGCGGAGCGGGCCAGAGGGCAGGGAGCGCGGGGGTCTCGGTCATGGCCCCCACTTTAGTGGCTTCCTCCGGGCCCAGATCTTGATCGCCGTCCGGTCTCGAAGGGTGGTCGGATCACAGGGCGAGCAGCCAGCGGCCGCCACCGAGCAGCGAGCACAACGCGACCACGTGGAAGAAGAGCAGCCACACCACCGGGTGCAGGTGGGTGAGCCGGCCCAGCTGGTCGGCGTCGGAGTCCGGCGCCCCGCCGTTCCTGCGCTTGGCGCCGAGCTCGAAGACCGGCCGCACCCCGCCGAGCAGCAGGAACCACACCACCAGATACGCGAAGCCCGCCTGTACCTCCGCGGGGGCCAGCCAGGACACCAGCAGGAAGGTTCCGCCGGTCAGGACCACCGTCAGCGCCCCGTAGGCGTTGCGGATCATCACGAGCATGACCACCAGCAGGGCGGTGGCCGCCCACAGCAGCAGGGTGATCCGGTGCGCCGAGAGCAGGGCAGCCCCGCCCAGGCCGAGCAGCGAGGGCGCCGTGTACCCGCCGGCGGCGGTGAGGATCATGCCCAGTCCCGTCGGCCTGCCCCGGCTGACGGTCACCCCGCTGGTGTCGGAGTGCAGCCGTATGCCGCTCAGGCGCCGACCCGTGAGCAGGGCGAGCAGGCCGTGGCCGCCCTCGTGCGCGATGGTGATGGCGTTGCGGGAGAGCCGCCACAGCGGCCGCGGCCCCACGGCGGCCAGCGCGACCAGACCGGTGACGATCACCAGCCACCGGTCGGGCGGGGTCTGTATGCCCGTGAGCCGGTCCCAGAGGCCGGCGGTCGTGCTGCTGTCCATGGGGTGGCGGACTCCTTGCGGTGGTGTACGGGTGACATGGCAGTGTGGCAGCCATGTGCGGACGGTATGCAGCGAGTCGTGGGGCCGGGGAACTCGTGGAGGCCTTCGGGATCGAGAGGTGGGAACCCGAGGAGGCCCTGGCGCCCGACTGGAACGTGGCACCGACCAAGGAGGTCCACGTCGTCCTCGACCGCCCCCTCAAGGACGCCTCGCACGCGCGTCCGGTTCGCCAGCTGCGGGTCCTGAAATGGGGACTGGTCCCCTCCTGGGCCCAGAACCCCGACGGCGCCGCCCGGATGATCAACGCCCGGTCCGAGACCCTGCACGAGAAGCCGTCCTTCCGCCGCGCCTTCGCGCAGCGCCGCTGCATCGTCCCGGCCGACGGCTACTACGAGTGGGTCACCGCCCACGACGAACGGCAGCTGGAGGTCGAGGGGAAGAAGAAGCGGGCCGCAAGCAGCCCTACTTCGTGCTGCCCTCCGACGGCGCCCCCTTCGCCATGGCGGGCCTGTACGAGTTCTGGCGCGACCGGACCCTGCCCGACGCGCACCCGCTCGCCTGGTGGGTCACCTGCTCGGTGATCACCACCGAGGCCGAGACCACACCCCTGGGCGTGGCCCCCGCCGAAGGGCCCCGCTCGCTCTCCGACATCCACCCGCGGATGCCGCTGATGCTCACCCCCGACCGCTGGGACGCCTGGCTGGACCCCGCGAACACCGACACCGAGGGCTCCCTGAGGGAGCTGCTGGCGCCCCCGCCGGGCGGGCTGATGCGCGCCTACCCGGTCTCCACCGCCGTCAGCAGCGTGCGCAACAACGGGCCGGAACTGCTCACGGAGCTGGCCGCCCCGGAGGAGCAGACCCTCTTCTGAGCCTCTCGGGTCCTGGCTGCGACCCGGCTCCGACCCGCCTGCGACCCGCGCGGCACGGGCCCTTCGCGGGCGCCCGGCACGGCCGCCCGCGTGCAGGATGGGGGCATGACCACGACCGAGAGCGTCGACACCCCGACGGGCGAGGCCCGCATCACCTGGCACACCGCCCGCCGGGCCGCGCTGGTGCTCGCCGTGGGCCACGGCGCCGGCGGCGGCATCGAGGCCCGGGACCTCGCGGCACTGGCCGCCGCCCTGCCCGCCCGCGGGATCACCGTGGCCCTGGTCGAACAGCCCTGGCGGGTCGCCGGGAAGAAGGTCGCCGCCGCCCCCAAGGTGCTCGACGAGGGCTGGCGCGGGCTGTGGCCGGCCCTGGCGAAGCCCGGACAGCCGGTGGTCGCCGCGGGGCGCAGCGCCGGCGCCCGGGTGGCCTGCCGGACCGCCGCCGACCTGGGCGCCGCCGGAGTGCTGGCGCTGGCGTTCCCGCTCCACCCGCCGGGCCGCCCCGAGAAGTCCCGCGCCGGGGAGCTCACCGGGACGGGCCTGCCCACCCTGGTGGTGCAGGGCGGCCGTGACCCCTTCGGGCGTCCCGAGGAGTTCCCGCCCCCGGCCGGGGACACCCCGTACGAGCTGGTGGAGGTCGCCCACGGCGACCACGGCTTCGCGGTGCCGAAGAAGGCGGACACCACCCAGGAGGACGCACTGCGGACGATCACCGGGGCGGCGGGGGAGTGGCTCGCGCGGCTGGCGGGGTGAGCGCCCGCCGGGCCGTCCGGCCGCCGCCCGCCGCGGCCGGAAAACCCGCCCCTCGCCCGGGAATGCCGGGCCCGGCATTCCCGGGCGGGAATGCCGGGCCCTGCCCCTCTGTTGTCTCGTATGTCGGTACGTACGGGAACGTCGGAGGAGAGGGAGCGCATGACCCAGGTCATCAGCCAGAACCGTCCGCAGGCCGCTGACCTGGACTGGACGGTGCTGCCCGCCCCCAAGCGCAGCTCGCTTCGGGCGGCGGGGGGCCGGGAAGGTCGACTATTCTCCGATTCGAGCGGATCCGCTTTCGGAGCCGCCACGCAGTCGGAGGAGGTGGGTCCTGTCGCTGGGACCGACGAAGGCCACGCGGAGGAGACGACCCAGGAGCGCAACGCGCGCTTCGAGCGGGACGCCCTCGGCTACCTCGACCAGATGTACTCGGCCGCGCTGCGCATGACGCGCAACCCGGCCGACGCCGAGGACCTGGTCCAGGAGACGTACGCGAAGGCGTACGCGTCCTTCCACCAGTTCCGCGAGGGCACCAATCTGAAGGCCTGGCTGTACCGCATCCTGACCAACACGTTCATCAACTCCTACCGCAAGAAGCAGCGCGAGCCCCAGCGCAGCGCCGCGGAGGAGATCGAGGACTGGCAGCTGGCCCGCGCCGAGTCGCACATGTCGACCGGTCTGCGCTCGGCCGAGTCGCAGGCGCTCGACCACCTGCCCGACTCGGACGTGAAGGAAGCCCTGCAGGCCATTCCGGAAGAGTTCCGCATCGCGGTCTATCTTGCCGACGTAGAGGGCTTTGCGTACAAGGAGATCGCGGACATCATGGGTACACCCATCGGAACGGTCATGTCGCGACTGCACCGTGGCCGCCGCCAACTCCGCGGAATGCTGGAGGACTACGCCCGCGAGCGCGGGCTGGTTCCCGCGGGTGCGGGAGAGGCGAACGACCGGAAAGGCTCGGGCTCATGAGTTGCGGAGAGCCGCACGAGACAGAGTGCTCTGAGGTCCTGGACCACCTGTACGAGTTCCTCGACCATGAGATGCCCGACAGCGACTGCACGAAGTTCGAGACCCACTTCGGCGAGTGCAATCCCTGTCTGGAGAAGTACGGCCTGGAGCAGGCGGTGAAGAAGCTGGTCAAGCGCTGCTGCGGGTCGGACGACGTGCCGAGCGACCTGCGGTCGAAGGTGATGGGCCGGATCGAACTGATCCGCTCGGGCCAGGCCGTGCCCGACCACGACGTCACCGCGGACAACCCCGCTCCCGGCTGACCGCGCCGGTAACCGGCCGCGCACTCCACCACCGCCCCCGGAAGAGCCGTTCGTTCACCCGAATGTGCTAATCCGGGGGCGTCCGCATGGCGCAATACGAAAATGTGGCCCGCCCCGCTCGGGGCCCCACCTATTCTCCCGAAACGGTGCCGGTTCCATTCGGCGCCAGGCTTTGCACGGCCCAGGGGAGGAGAACGCCCATGCGGGAACTTCCGCCGGCGGTCCGCGGCTGCGTCCTGTGCGCCGTCCTCGCGGCCGTCGTGTGCGCGGTGCCCGCCCTCACGGATTCCGCAACGCCCTGGGCGGCCGTCCTCCTGCTCGCCGCGCTCTACCTCGGCTGCGAACTCGTCCGCGCCCTCCCGCTGCCCGGCACCCGGGTGCCGGAGGGCCTCGGCTCCTTCCTCCCCGTGGTGCTCGCCGCCGTCTGCCTGCTGCCGCCCGCCGCCGCCGCGCTGGTGGCGCTGCCCGGCGGGTTCGCGGGAGCTGTCGCCCAGCCGCCCGCCACGGTGCGCCGGGTCTGGCACGGCGCCCAGCAGGCGACCGCCGCGTGGGCCGCGGCACAGGTCTTCGGGCTGCTCGGCGGTCCGGCCGCCCTCGGTGGCGGCCCCACGGCCGGCTCGGGAGCGCCCGCGGCCCTGGCCGACTTCCCCGCCGTCCTGCTCCCCGCGACCGCCGCCGCCGTCGCCTTCGGCCTCGTGACCACCGTGCTCGACGGGGCCGTCCTGGCCGCGGCGGGGGGCCGGACCGCCTCCGCCGCCTGGCGGGAGCCCCCCGTCCGCTGGCTGGCCCCGCACTGCGTCCACGGACTCGCCGGCCTGATGATGGCGGTCATGTGGCGCAGCCCGTACGGGATCCCGGCCGCCCTGCTCGTCCTGCTGCCGATGTACGTCTCCTGCTGGGTCTTCGCCCAGTACCACCGCGAGAGCGCCGCCCACCGGGCCACCATCCGCGCCCTCGTACAGGCCGTCGACATCAAGGACCGCTACACCCGCGGCCACAGCGAACGCGTCGGCCAGGCCTCCACGATGATTGCCCGCGAGCTGGGCATGGCCGGGGACCGGCTGGAAGTGGTCCGCATCGCCGGGATCCTGCACGACGTCGGCAAGCTGGGCGTCCCCACCCGGCTGCTGCGCAAGGACGGCCCGCTCACCCCGCAGGAACGCCGCACCATCGAACTGCACCCGGAGTACGGGCACGAGATGGTCCGGGGCATCGGCTTCCTCGGGGAGGCCCGGTCGGCGATCCTGCACCACCACGAACGGGTGGACGGCTCCGGCTACCCGTACGGGCTGCGGGGCGAGCAGATCCCGGAGCTGGCCCGGGTGGTGGCCGTCGCCGACGCCTTCGACGCGATGACCTCGACCCGCTCCTACAGCCGGGCCCGGCCGGTGCCCACCGCCCTGACCGAACTGCAGCGGTGCGCGGGCTCCCACTTCGACCCGGCGATGGTGCGGGCCCTCACGGACGCTATCGGCCGACACGGCTGGCACCCCGTGGTCACCTCCGACGAGGACCTCCAGGTCATCTCCGACCCCGCCCCCGGAGAGCCACCGGGCCCCCGGCCCGGACCGGGCGCGCCGGCGCGGCGGCGCGGGCCGGACGGTCCCGGCCCCGCACCGCACGGCCGCCCGGCCGGCGCGGGCGGGCCGACGGCCGCCGGGACCGCCGCGCTGCGCGTCCTGCCCGCGCAGGACGGGAAGGCCCCGCCCGAGCGCGGCGCGGACGCCGCACCGGGGCCCGACGAGCCCGGCGCCCGGGGCGTGCGGTGAAGGGGGCCGCGCCGGGCGCGGTCCGCGCCGCCGCCGTCCTGCTCGCCCTCGCCGCCCTCGCCGACACCCTGTGGCACGGCGTCGCCGAACCGGGCACCGCCCTCGCCTTCGCCGCGCTGATCGCCGTCGGAGAGCTCGCCCGCCGGGATCCGGGCGGCGTGGCCGGACCGCAGCCCGCCCCGCTCGGCCTGGCCGGCGCCCTCGCCTACGCCCTGCTCTGCCAGAACGCCGGCGTGCCCACCCGGCACGGCGTGCTCCAGACCGTCGCGGTCGTCGTCGCGGCCGCCCTCGCCGGGATCGTCCCGCACGTGGCCCGCGGTCGCGGCCCCGCCGCCGACCACCTGGCCCGGCGGGTGCTCACCGTCGCCTTCGCGGCGGTCTGCTTCCAGCCGCTGCACACCCCCGGCGGGTTCGCCGAGCCGCTGGGCCAGGGCCCGGCCCTCGTGCTCTGCCTGGTCCTCCTGCTGGGCCTCACCGCCCTGTGCGACGCGGTGCTCGCCGCCGCCCTCGCCGCCGGGCGCACGGGACGTCCGTACTGTCCGCTGCTGCGCGACGAACTGCGCGCCCAGCTCGGCATCGGTTCGGCGATCTGCGCCACCGGCGTGGTCATGGCGCTCGGCGTCGCCGTCGCCGGACTGTGGGCGGTCCCGGTCCTCAGCGTGCCGCTGCTGCTCACCCAGCTGTCCTTCCACCGGATCACCGCGGTCCGCACCACCTATCGGCAGACCATCACCTCGCTGGCGCGCGCCACCGAGATCGCCGGCTGCACCCGCCCCGGGCACTCCCGCCGGGTCGCCGCCCTCAGCTGCGCCGTCGGCCGCGAGCTGGGCCTGTCGCAGCGCGAGCTCGTCGTGCTGGAGTACGCCGCCCTGATGCACGACATCGGCCAGCTGTCGCTGGTGGACCCGGTGCCGGACGGGGCCACGGCCGGGCTGCCCGCCGCCGAGGCGCGCCGGATCGCCGGGCTGGGCGGTGAGGTGGCCCGCCGGACCGGGGTGCCGGTCGAGGTCGCTGTGGTGGTGGAGCGGCAGGCGGACCCGTACCGGGAGCAGCCCGTCTCGGCGCGGATCGTGCGGACGGTGAACGCGTACGAGGACCTGGCGGCCCGCCCGGTCGACGGACACCGTCACCCGGGCGGCTCCCTGGAGGCCCTGGAACAGCTCCGGCTGGGCACCGGGCGGGATTTCCAGCCGGAGGTGGTGGAGTGCCTGGCGAGGGTTCTGGCCAGGGGCGAAGGGGCCCGAGTCGTTCCCGTTCCACCTGGGTAACCCATGGGTAATGAGCGGCCGTCCGAGTGGGCATGGTTGGATGCGAGTAAGAGTGTCCGCAAGGCTGCACCACAGGCCCCCGGCTTCCGCGGGGTGGGTGCCCCCAGGCAGGCGGGAATCGTGAGGATCTTCGGGAAGGTACGGCACAGGCCCTCCGCCTCGTGGCGGCAGGCCACCGACCGCGCGTTCACGCTGATCGGCGACGGTCGGTACGAGGACGCGGGAGCGCTCCTGACCAGAGCGGCGGACCTGGAGCCCTGGCTGTCCGAGTCCTGGTTCAACCTGGCGCTGCTGCACAAGTTCCGGCACGACTGGGAGCAGGCGCGGGCCGCCGGCCTGCGCGCCGTGGCCCTGCTGGACCGGGAGGCCGGAGCCCCGGACTGGTGGAACGTCGGCATCGCCGCCACCGCGCTGCAGGACTGGCCGCTGGCCCGGCGGGCCTGGCAGGCGTACGGGCTGAAGGTCCCCGGGGACCCGCACGGCGGCGGGAACGGCGAACCGGTCGGCATGGAGCTCGGCAGCGCCGCCGTGCGGCTCTCGCCGGAGGGCGAGGCCGAGGTGGTGTGGGGCCGACGGCTGGATCCGGCCCGCCTGGAGGTGCTGTCGATCCCGCTGCCGTCCTCGGGCCGGCGCTGGGGCGAGGTCGTGCTGCACGACGGGGTCCCGCACGGGGAGCGGGTGACCGCGGCCGGCCCCTCGTACCCGGTCTTCGACGAGATCGAGCTGTGGGCGCCGTCGCCGGTGCCGACCTGGGTGGTGCTGCTGGAGGCCGCCTCCGAGGCGGACCGGGACGCGCTGGAGCAGCTCGCGTCGGACGCGGGGTTCGCCGCGGAGGACTGGTCCTCGTCGGTGCGGCTGCTGTGCCGGACCTGTTCGGAGAGCGAGATGCCGAGCGACGAGGGCGACGGGGAGCACCTGGACCCGCACGACCACAGCGAGCCCGGGCACCCCGGCCCGCTGGGGCACCGCACGGCGGGCTCGGGTTCCCTGTGGGTGCCCGAGCGGGAGTGCGGGATCGCCGCCCCGGCCGGGCTCGTCCGCGGACTCCTGGACGGCTGGGTCGCGGACAGCCCGGACACCCGTGAGTGGCGGGATCTCGAAGAAGTCTGCTGAGCCGGGGCCGTAGGCTGTACGGGCACATCGGTGACGGGCAGCACTTACGGAAGGCGTACGGCGGAGACATGGCGCAGCAGGAGAACGAGGTCGTCGAGATCGTGAACGACGGGTACGTCGTGGACACCGAGGACTGTGAGGCGCGCGAGCTCGCCCACCGTGAGCGCGGTACCGCCCGCCCCATCACCGTGGTCGGCAACCCGGTCCTGCACCGCGAGTGCAAGGACGTCACCGAGTTCGGCGACGAGCTGGCCACGCTGATCGACGACATGTTCGCCAGCCAGAAGGCGGCCGAGGGCGTGGGCCTGGCCGCGAACCAGATCGGCGTGGACGCCAAGGTCTTCGTCTACGACTGCCCGGACGACGAGGGCGTCCGCCACACCGGTGTCGTGGTCAACCCGAAGCTCGTCGAGCTCCCGGCCGGCTCGCGGGTGCTGGACGACTCCAACGAGGGCTGCCTGTCCGTCCCCACGGCCTACGCCTCGCTGGCCCGCCCGGACTACGCCGAGGTCGAGGGCCAGGACGCCCAGGGCAACCCGATCAAGGTCCGCGGCACCGGCTACTTCGCCCGCTGCCTGCAGCACGAGACCGACCACCTGTACGGCTACCTGTACATCGACCGGCTCTCGAAGCGGGACCGCAAGGACGCCCTGCGGCAGATGGCGGAGGGCACCCCCCGCTACGAGACCGTCCCCAACGCCTGATCCGGATCCTCAGGCGGCCTGCGGGCCCCGGAACGCGCGCCGGAAGGAGTTCGGCGTGGTGCCCAGGGTCCGCAGGAAGTGGTGGCGCAGCGCGGCCGCGTTGCCGAAGCCGCAGCGGCCGGCGATGGCGTCCACCGTCTCGCTCGTCGACTCCAGCAGCTCCTGCGCCAGCAGGACCCGCTGGCGCAGCACCCACTTGTACGGGGTGGTGCCGGTCTCCTGGAGGAAGCGCCGGGCGAAGGTCCGCGGGGACATGTGCGCGCGGTCCGCGAGCTGCTCGACGGTGATCTCCTCGTCCAGGTGGCGGGCCATCCACTCGATCACCTCGCCCACCGTGTCGCAGGCCGTGCGCGGCAACGGCCGCTGGATGAACTGGGCCTGACCGCCGTCCCGGTGGGGCGGTACGACCATCCGCCGCGCGATGATGTTGGCCACCTCGGCGCCGTGCTCCTGGCGGACCACGTGCAGGCACGCGTCGATGCCCGAGGCGGTGCCGGCGGCGGTGATCACCGACCCCTCGTCCACGTAGAGCACGTCCGGGTCGACGACCGCGCGCGGGAAGCGGCGGGCCAGGGCCGCGGAGTGCATCCAGTGCGTGGTGCAGCGGCGGCCGTCCAGGAGCCCGGCCGCGCCGACGACGTACGCCCCGCTGCACACGCTCAGCACGCGGGCGCCGCGGTCCACGGCCCGGCGCAGGGCGGCGAGCAGGGGCTCGGGGTAGATGCGTCGGTCGGCGTCCTTGGCGGCGGGCAGGCAGATCAGGTCCGCCTCCTCCAGCCGTTCGGGCCCGTGCGCGGGGGTGATCGCGAAGGCGCCCCCTCCCACGGACAGCGGTCCCTCCTCCACCGCGCACACGGCGAAGTCGTACACCGGAAGTCCCATGTCACTGCGATCGATTCCGAACACCTCGCAGAAGATCCCCAGCTCGAAGGGGGCGACTCCGTCGACGAGGGCCACGGCCACGTTTTTCAGCATGGAGACAGTGTGGCAGTAATTCTGTCTTCTGTGGCAGTACTGCCACTGTCGATCATGGGCGATCAGGCGGACAGTAGAGACATGACCACCTTCCTGAACTACCTCGTCGTCCTCGCCCTCGCCGCCTTCCTCATCGGGCCGGCCCTCTACCTCAACTGGCGCGACCGGCGCTCCGACCGCCAGATGCGCGCCGTCGCCACCCGCATCGTCTGGCTGCCCCGCCAGCGCTCGGGCGGCATGCCGCCCACCCCGCGCCGCCGCGGCGGCTGGCACCTCGGCCCCGTCATCCACTGATTCCGGGACCACCGCGGGCCGGGAACGCGAGAAGCCGGGACACGGATCGTCCGCATCCCGGCTCCCCGGACCCGGGCGAGCCCCCGGGGGCTCCTCGAAGCTCCCCCGGAAGGTCCGCCCAAGGTCCCCTAGAAGTCCTCGTCCAGGTCCACCGTGCCCTCGACCGCCACCTGGTAGGCCGACGGGCGGCGCTCGAAGAAGTTCGTCAGCTCCTGGACGCCCTGGAGCTCCATGAACGAGAACGGGTTCTGCGAGCCGTACACCGGCGCGAACCCGAGGCGGACCAGACGCTGGTCCGCGACGCACTCCAGGTACTCGCGCATCGACTCGGTGTTCATGCCCGGCAGGCCGTCGCCGCACAGGTCACGGCCGAACTGCAGCTCCGCCTCCACGGCCTCCTTCAGCATGTCGGTGACCTGCTGCTGGAGCGCGTCGTCGAAGAGCTCGGGCTCCTCCTTGCGGACCGTGTCCACGACCTCGAAGGCGAAGTTCATGTGCATGGTCTCGTCACGGAACACCCAGTTGGTGCCGGTGGCCAGGCCGTGCAGCAGACCGCGCGAGCGGAACCAGTACACGTACGCGAAGGCGCCGTAGAAGAACAGGCCCTCGATGCACGCCGCGAAGCAGATCAGGTTCAGCAGGAAGCGGCGGCGGTCGGCCTGGGTCTCCAGGCGCTCGATCTTCTCGACCGAGTCCATCCACTTGAAGCAGAACTGCGCCTTCTCGCGGATGGAGGGGATCTCCTCGACCGCGTCGAAGGCGGCCGCGCGGTCGTCCGGGTCGGGCAGGTAGGTGTCGAGCAGCGTCAGGTAGAACTGGACGTGCACGGCCTCCTCGAACAGCTGGCGCGACAGGTACAGGCGCGCCTCCGGGGAGTTGATGTGCTTGTAGAGCGTCAGCACCAGGTTGTTCGAGACGATCGAGTCGCCCGTCGCGAAGAAGGCGACCAGACGGCCGATCATGTGCTGCTCCGCCGGCGTCAGCTTCGCCAGGTCCGCGACGTCGGAGTGGAGGTCGACCTCCTCCACCGTCCAGGTGTTCTTGATCGCGTCCCGGTAGCGCTCGTAGAAGTCCGGGTAGCGCATCGGGCGCAGCGTGAGCTCGAAGCCCGGGTCCAGGAGGTTCTTGTGGTCGTTGGAGCTCATTACTGGCAGGCCTCGCAGGACTCGGGGTTCTCAAGGGAGCAGGCCAGCGCGTCGGCGTCGACGGCCTGCGGGAGGGCCACCGGTGCGGCGGTGGCTGCCTGGGCGGCGCGGGCGATCTTCGTCGCCGGGCGCGAACGCAGGTAGTACGTGGTCTTCAGGCCCTGCTTCCAGGCGTACGCGTACATCGAGCTGAGCTTGCCGATGGTGGGCGTCTCCAGGAACAGGTTCAGCGACTGCGACTGGTCCAGGAACGGCGTACGGGCCGCCGCCATGTCGATCAGACCGCGCTGCGGGATCTCCCACGCCGTGCGGTACAGCTCGCGCACCTCGGCCGGGATCCAGCCGAAGCCCTGAACCGAGCCGGATGAGTCGCGCAGCGCCTCGCGGGTCTGCGCGTCCCACACGCCGAGCTGCTTCAGCTCCTCCACCAGATAGCCGTTCACCTGGAGGAACTCGCCCGACAGGGTCTCGCGCTTGAAGAGGTTGGAGACCTGCGGCTCGATGCACTCGTACACGCCGGCGATCGAGGCGATCGTGGCCGTCGGGGCGATCGCCAGGAGCAGGGAGTTGCGCATGCCGGTCTCGGCGACGCGGGCGCGCAGCGCATCCCAGCGCTCCGGCCAGTTCAGCTCGACGATCGCGCTCTCGAAGTGATCAGGGTGCAGCACACCGCGGGCGGTGCGGGTCTGCTCCCAGGCGGGCAGCGGGCCGCTGCGCTCGGCGAGGTCGCAGGAGGCCTCGTACGCGGCGAGCATGATGCGCTCGGAGAGCTTGGTGGACAGCGCCTTCGCCTCGGGGGAGTCGAAGGGCAGCTTCAGCTTGAAGAAGACGTCCTGGAGGCCCATCGCGCCCAGGCCCACCGGACGCCAGCGGGCGTTGGAGCGGCCGGCCTGCTCGGTCGGGTAGAAGTTGATGTCCACCACGCGGTCGAGGAAGGTGACGGCCGTGCGGACGGTCTCGTCGAGGCGCTCCCAGTCGATCTCGCCCGTCTCCGTGAGCACGAAGGCGCCCAGGTTGACCGAACCGAGGTTGCAGACGGCCGTCTCGCCGTCGTTGGTGACCTCGATGATCTCGGTGCACAGGTTCGAGGAGTGGACGACGGTGCCCGGCTCGGCGGTCTGGTTCGCCGTGCGGTTGGAGGCGTCCTTGAAGGTCATCCAGCCCTGGCCGGTCTGCGCGAGGGTGCGCATCATCCGGCCGTACAGGTCGCGGGCGGGCATGGTCTTGCGGGCCAGGCCGTCGGCCTCGGCCTTGCGGTAGGCGGCGTCGAAGTCGTCGCCCCACAGGTCGACCAGCTCGGGCACGTCGGCGGGGGAGAACAGCGACCACTCGGCGTCGGCGTTCACGCGGCGCATGAACTCGTCCGGCACCCAGTGGGCGAGGTTGAGGTTGTGGGTGCGGCGCTGGTCCTCGCCGGTGTTGTCGCGGAGCTCCAGGAACTCCTCGATGTCCGCGTGCCAGGTCTCCAGGTAGACCGCGGCGGCGCCCTTGCGGCGGCCGCCCTGGTTGACCGCGGCCACGGAGGCGTCGAGGGTCTTCAGGAACGGCACGATGCCGTTGGAGTGGCCGTTGGTGCCGCGGATCAGCGAACCGCGGGCGCGGATGCGGGAGTACGACAGGCCGATGCCGCCCGCGTGCTTCGACAGGCGCGCGACCTGGTGGTAGCGGTCGTAGATCGAGTCGAGCTCGTCCAGCGGGGAGTCCAGCAGGTAGCAGGAGGACATCTGCGGGTGCCGGGTGCCGGAGTTGAAGAGCGTCGGGGAGGACGGCAGGTAGTCCAGCCGGCTCATCAGCCGGTAGAGCGAGGCCACTTCCTCGACGGCCTGGACGCTCTCGTCCGCGGCGAGACCGCAGGCCACGCGGAGCATGAAGAACTGCGGGGTCTCGATGACCTGACGGGTGATCGGGTGGCGCAGCAGGTAGCGGCTGTGCAGGGTGCGCAGGCCGAAGAAGCCGAAGCGGTCGTCCGCGCCCTCGGCGAGGGTGTGCTCGACGAGCGCGTCCAGGCGGGCCGCGTGCGCGCGCACGAACTCGGCGGTGCGGTCGGCGATCAGGCCTTCGCGGTGGCCGACCTCGACGGAGGCGGAGAACGAGGTGGAGCCCTGGCTCGCGGCCTCGTCGCGCACGGCCAGCGTCAGCAGGCGGGCGGCGAGCCGGGAGTACGCAGGGTCCTCGGAGATCAGGCCGGCGGCGGCCTCGGTGGCGAGCCCCCGCAGTTCGGCCTCGTCGGCGGCGGAGCTGCGGCCGCGGAGCGCGGCGGCGGCCACCCGGCCGGGGTCGGTGTCGGGGAGGTCCGCCGTCAGTTCGGTGAGGGTACGCAGCAGCGTGGCCCCCGGGCCCTCGGTGTTGTCGCCAGAAGTGGACTCGGCGCGCGGTGCGGAAGGCGCGATGGTCACGGCGGGAGCTCTCCCTCGCTCGGCCCGGGTCGTGCGCGGGCGGGCGCGGGCGCGCATGCGGGCGTGGCAGGAACGGGCACACCGCACGGCGTCCACCGGCCCAACCGCGAGACCCGGACGTGTCGGCACCCGGTTCGGTCGACCCGGGCGCACCGTCGGCAGGTCATCGGACTTGGCGTCCGGATGCCGGACACTTCATACCGTTGCGGGACAGTTCCGGATTCCCACCGGATTCCCCTGCGGCGACAGCAGGCATGAGCATACATGTGGGGGCGGCCCGTTGCCGCAACCCCCACATGTAGTGTCGGCGTGGCTACAGCTTGAGCCGATACGTGAGGAGTGTCAGGCCCTCGACGGGCGCCCAGTCCCGCTCCGGCGTGCGCACGAAGCCCAGGCGCGCGTAGATCCGGTGGGCCCCGGCCATGCTGCGCTGGGTGGAGAGCACCACCCCCGTGACGCCCGGCAGGGCCCGTGCGCGCTCGACACAGGCCCGTACGAGCGCCTCCCCGGCTCCCCTGCCCCGCGCGGCGTGATCCACCGCCAGCATCCGGAACTCGGCCTCGTCCGGACCGGCTATGTCGGCGAGCGGGCTGCCGGGTGCGGCGAAGGTCACCCCGCCCAGCAGGCGCCCCTCCTCCTCGGCGACGAGCACCTCGGCCAGGGCGGCCCGGCCGGCGACGTCGCGCAGCACGTTCAGGTAGGCGTCGTCCTCGCCGAAGTCCAGATGCCCGTCGGCGAGGTAGGCCCGCGCCGTGATCCCACCGAGGTCCGCGTAGTCGGCGGGCAGCGCCCTCCTGATCACCATGTCCATGCGTCCGAGTGTGCAGGACGCCGTGGTGTGCCGGCCGGGCCCGGCACGCCCGAAGGCCCCGCCGCGGGCAGCGGCGGGGCCTTCGGGGCGGGGCGGCTCAGCAGCAGCGGAAGCCCTCGCGGGGGTCCGCCTCGCGGGCGTCCGTGCGGGCGCGCTCGAAGGCCCGCCGGGTGAGGACCTCCGCCTGCGGGTCGTGGGAGCGGGCGTGGGCCACGTACCGGTCGTACGCCGCCTCCCCGGAGAACTCCCGTACGTAGAACCGCACCTTCGCCAGCGCGCCGCGCACACCGCTCACGCCACCGGCTCCTTGACCTGTCCGCCGCCCGTCTCGGGGCCCACCGCGGCGAGCTGCGCCCGCTCTTCGGGGGTCGCGATCAGCCCGGCCGGCGCGACGATCTTCGACTCGGTCCAGGGGACCTCGGAGAGGGTCGCCGACTGCGGATCGCGGACCGCCTTCCAGCAGGTCCGGGCCGCGTCCGCGAGGACCACCAGGATCAGGACCGCGAACAGCGCGCACAGGACGCCGTCGACCGTGGCGTTGGTGACCACGGTGTGCATGTCGTCCATGTTCTTCGCCGGCGGCAGGACCTTGTCGGCGTCGATCCCGGCCTGGTACTTGTCGCGCTGGGCGAAGAAGCCGACCTTCACGTCCTCCGAGAAGATCTTCTGGTAGCTCGCGGTGAGGGTCACCGTGGCGTCCCACACCAGCGGGACCCCCGTCACCCAGGCCCACTTGAGCCGCCCGGACTTCACCAGCAGCGTGGTGCAGACGGCCAGGGCGACCGCGGCGAGCAGCTGGTTGGCGATGCCGAAGAGCGGGAAGAGCTGGTTGATGCCGCCCAGCGGGTCCTTGATGCCGACCCACAGGAAGTAGCCCCACCCGCCGACGACGATCGCGCTCGCGAACCACACGCCGGGCTTCCAGCTGACGTCCTTGAAGGACTTGTGGACGTTGCCGAGGGTGTCCTGGAGCATGAACCGGCCCACGCGGGTGCCCGCGTCCAGGGTGGTGAGGATGAAGAGCGCCTCGAACATGATCGCGAAGTGGTACCAGAAGGCCTTCATGCCCGCTCCGCCCACCACGGCGGAGAAGATCTCGGACATTCCGAGTGCGAAGGTCGGAGCGCCGCCCGTACGGGACAGCAGGCTGGCTTCCTCGACGTCCTTGGCGGCCTGGGCGAGCGCCTCGGGGGAGATGGCGAAGCCGAAGTTCGTCACGGCCTGGGAGGCGGACTCGACCGTGGTGCCGATGATCCCGGGAGGGGAGTTGACCGCGAAGAAGAGGCCGGGCTCGATGATGCAGGCGGCGATGATCGCCATCACGGCCACGAACGACTCGGTCAGCATGGCGCCGTAGCCGATCATGCGGACCTGCGTCTCCTTCTGGATCATCTTCGGGGTGGTGCCCGAGGAGACCAGGGCGTGGAAGCCGGAGAGGGCGCCGCACGCGATGGTGATGAAGACGAAGGGGAACATCGACCCGGCGAACACGGGACCGTCGCCGCGGGCCGCGAACTCGGTGACCGAGGGCATCTTCAGCGTGGGCATCGCGATGACCACGCCGAGGGCGAGGAGCGCGATGGTGCCGATCTTCATGAAGGTGGACAGGTAGTCGCGGGGGGCGAGCAGCATCCACACCGGCAGCACCGACGCCAGGAAGCCGTACACCACCATCCAGATGACCAGCGTCTCCTTCTCCAGGGTGAAGGTCCCGGCGAAGGAGGACTCGGCGACCCAGCCGCCCGCGACGATGGCGAGCAGGAGCAGCGCGACGCCGATGACGGAGACCTCGGTGACCCGGCCCGGCCGCAGCACGCGCAGGTAGAAGCCCATGAAGACGGCGATCGGGATGGTCATGCCGATGGAGAAGACGCCCCAGGGGGAGTGCGCCAGGGCGTTGACGATGACCAGTGCCAAAACCGCCAGCAGGATGATCATGATGGCGAACACGGCGATCAGGGCGGCGGCCCCGCCGACCGGTCCGATCTCGTCCCGCGCCATCTGCCCGAGGGAACGCCCGTCGCGGCGGGTGGAGAAGAAGAGGGTGACCATGTCCTGGACCGCGCCGGCGAAGATCACGCCCGCGACGATCCAGATGGTCCCGGGCAGGTAACCCATCTGCGCGGCGAGCACGGGGCCGACGAGCGGGCCGGCGCCGGCGACGGCGGCGAAGTGGTGGCCGAAGAGCACGCGACGGTCGGTGGGATGGAAGTCGACACCGTTGTCAAGGCGTTCGGCGGGGGTGGCCCGGGTGGCGTCCACCTTCAGGACGCGGTGCGCGATGAAGCGGGCGTAGAAGCGGTAGGCGATCGCGTACGAGCCCAGTGCGGCGGCGAGCAGCCAGGCCGCGGAGATCTCCTCGCCGCGGGAGAGCGCGAGCACTCCCCAGCCGATGGCGCCGACGAGTCCGACGAGCACCCACACGGCGATGGACTTGGGGGAGAGCGGGCCCGGCGTACCGGCCGGAGGCGCCGCGTCCCGTTCTGTCCCTGTTGCTTCCGGTTCAGGCATGACCTCGTCCCCTCGTCGATCATCTGCGTAAGCAGGCGGAATCTACGGGGGAATGCCTGGTGAACGTAAGCCCCCGTCCGCATTCCGGTCGACGGATTCCGGTACGCGGGGCGGGGGCGCGGGGGTCAGGCGGTCGGCCGCTTGAGCCGGGCGACGAACTTGTAGCGGTCGCCGCGGTACACCGACCGCACCCATTCGACCGGTTCGCCGTCGGCGTCCAGGGAGTGCCGGGAGAGCATCAGCATCGGCAGTCCGACGTCGGTGCCGAGCAGTCCGGCCTCGCGCGGGGTGGCCAGGGAGGTCTCGATGGTCTCCTCCGCCTCGGCCAGGTGGACGTCGTACACCTCGGCCAGTGCGGTGTAGAGGGAGGTGTACTTGGCGAGGGAGCGGCGCAGCGCGGGGAAGCGCTTGGCCGACAGGTGGGTGGTCTCGATGGCCATCGGCTCGCCGCTGGCCAGGCGCAGCCGTTCGATGCGCAGGACCCGTCCACCGGTGTTGATCTTGAGGAGCCCGGCGAGGGTGTCGTCGGCGGTCACGTAGCCGATGTCGAGGAGCTGGGAGGTCGGCTCCAGTCCCTGCGCGCGCATGTCCTCCGTGTAGGAGGTCAGTTGGAGCGCCTGGGAGACCTTGGGCTTGGCGACGAAGGTGCCCTTGCCCTGGATCCGCTCCAGCCGTCCCTCGACGACCAGTTCCTGGAGGGCCTGGCGGACGGTGGTCCGCGAGGTGTCGAACTCGGCCGCGAGCGTGCGCTCCGGCGGCACCGGCGTCCCGGGCGGCATGGTTTCGGTCATGTCGAGCAAGTGCCGCTTGAGTCGGTAGTACTTGGGTACCCGGGCCGTGCGCGTGGCGGCCCCGCCGTCCGGCTCCGTGAGTGCCCCTTCGGTGGCCATCGCCGCCCGCCTTCCCGACTCCAGTTTCGCTGCCGTCACCGGCTCCTCCGATATGTGCGGTCACATGGTGACACGAGTGGGGGTACAGGCCTTCTCTCTCCCCAGGTGTCGGTCCGATAACGGACCGGGCACCCGCTCATTAGACCCTTGACACCCCTAAAGGTCTAGGCCAAGCTCCAGCTACTGGTCTACACCAATATGGATCAGATCCCAGCCCCACGGCAGTACTTCGCGTATGTCACCGCGGCGGGCAAGGGAAGTGCAGGCAGGCATCCCTGAGGAGGGTGGCGTGAAGCGCAAGCTCATCGCGGCGGTCGGTGTCGCGGGCATGATGGTCGGTCTCGCGGCGTGTGGCAATGGGGACGACGACACGGCCAAGGCCGACGCGGGTCCCAAGGAGATCACCGTCTGGGTCATGGACGGCTCCGCGCCGAAGGCCTGGATCGACGAGGTCAACAAGGAGTTCTCGGCCAAGCACCCCGGTGTGACGGTCAAGGTCGAGGAGCAGAAGTGGACCGGCATCCAGGAGAAGGTCACCACGGCCCTCTCCGAGAACAACCCTCCGGACGTCCTCGAACTCGGCAACACCCAGACCGCCGGCTACGCGGTCACCGGCGGCCTCGCCGACCTGACGAAGGACAAGGCCGCGCTCGGCGCCGACGCCTGGCAGAAGAGCATGCTCGCCTCGGCCGAGGTCGACGGCAAGCTCTACTCCGCCCCCTGGTACGCCGCCAACCGCGTGGTGGTCTACGACAAGAAGGCCTTCGCGAAGGCCGGCGTCACCCCGCCCACCACCCGTGACGAGTGGATCGCCGGCCTGGAGAAGCTGAAGGCGGCCGACCCGGCCACCCAGCCCATCTACCTGCCCGGCCAGAGCTGGTACGTCCTCGCCGGTCTCATCTGGGACGAGGGCGGCGACCTCGCCGTCAAGGACGGCGACAAGTGGAAGGGCTCCCTCGCCACCCCGCAGGCCGGCGCCGCGATGGAGTTCTACAAGAAGCTCCAGTCCTTCTCCACCGCCCCGAAGGACAAGGACGAGGCCACCCCGCAGCAGTCCACCGACATCGTCCCCAAGGGCGGCGTCGCCTCCTGGATCGGTCTCGGCTGGGAGGCCGGCGGTGCCGAGAAGGCCCTGAAGGACGCGGGCAAGGAAGCCGACTTCGGCTACTTCCCGATCCCGGGCAAGACCGCTGACAAGACCGGCACCGTCTTCCTCGGCGGCTCCAACCTCGCCGTCGCCGAGCGCTCCAAGAACAAGGAGCTCGCCAAGGAGTGGCTGGCCCTCGCCGCAGGCAAGGACCAGATGACCAAGTACGCCGCCGAGACCAAGGGCGCGCTGCTCCCGAACCAGACCGGTGCCAACTTCACCCCGGCCGCGGGCTCCTTCGCCGAGGCCATGGCCAAGGCCGGCGTCAACGGCAAGATCACCCCGGTCACCGCGGGCTGGGCGAACGTCGAGACCGAGCCGAACCCCATCAAGGAGTTCATGACCAAGGTCCTGAAGGGTGAGGACGCGGCCAAGGCCGGCGCCGAGGCGGACGCGGAGATCGCGAAGCGCATCAACAAGTAGTCCCGCCCGCAGTACTCGCAGTACTCGCAGTACCCGCAGGTCCCAGCAGTGTGAACGCACCGGGGGGTGCGGCAGGTGCCCGGACACCTGCCGCGCCCCCGGTCGCGCATTTGACTCCACAGTCAACCGCGAGGAAGCCAAGCCATGACCGTGCACTCCCAGGGAGCGGTGACCAGCGCTCCACAGGACGCACCACCGAAGTCCGCCGGACGGCCCCAGCCGCCGACCCCAGCAACCGGCGCCGGCCGTACGCCGCCTCGCGGAGGCAGAAAGCCGCTCCCCACCGGGTGGCTGCCCTACCTGCTGGTCGCGCCCGCGGTGCTCGCCCTCGCGACGCTCCTGCTGTACCCGCTGATCAAGAACGTGATCCTGTCCCTCCAGGACATCAACAAGGTCGAGTTCATCCAGCGGAAGTACCCCTTCGCGGGGCTCGACAACTACACCGAGCTCCTGGGTGACTCGGCCTTCTGGACCGTGGTCGTCCGCAGCTTCGCCTTCACCCTGGCCAACGTCGCGCTGATCATGGTGCTGGGAAGCCTCATCGGCATCCTGCTGAACCGGCTCGGCACGAAGATGCGCCTGGTCCTCTCCATGGCGCTGGTGATGGCCTGGGCCATGCCCATCGTCGCGTCGGTCCAGGTCTTCCGGTGGCTGTTCGACGAGCAGTTCGGCGTCATGAACTGGGTCATGCGCACCGCCGGCCTCTCCGGCTACGAGCAGCACAACTGGATGGAGACCGGCCTCTCCACCATGGTGATCGTCACGATCCTGGTGGTCTGGGGCTCCATCCCCTTCGTGGCCCTCAACATGTACGCGGGCCTCACCACGGTCGGCGCCGAGCTGTACGAGGCCGCCCGCATGGACGGCGCCAACGGCTGGCAGACCTTCTGGAAGATCGTCTTCCCGAACCTGAAGCCCTTCTTCCTCATCACCACCTTCCTCGAGGTGATCTGGGTCTTCAAGGCCTTCACCCAGGTCTACGCGATGAACAAGGGCGGCCCGGACCGCGGCTCCGAGATCCTCCCCGTCTTCGCCTACGTCGAGGGCCAGAGCCAGGCCCACTACGGCCTCGCCGCCGCGATCTCCGTCCTGACGATCCTGATCCTGATCATCGTCATGTCCTTCTACTTCCGCCTGATCCTGAAGCAGGAGGAGGAGCAGTGAGCACGACCACCGCCCCCAAGCCGGCGGCTCCCGAGCGGCCCGCGCAGCAGCTCCGCACCCGCCGCCCGGTGCGCCCCGCGGCCGTGGCCAAGAACCTCGGCGCGCTCCTGCTGGCCCTGGTCTTCGTCTTCCCCGTGTACTGGATGTTCTCGTCGGCCCTCAAGCCGTCCGACCAGATGCTCACGAAGGACCCCGTCTTCGTCTTCACGCCGACCCTGGACAACTTCACCAAGGCCACCGGCGTCGAGAACTTCTGGACGTACGTCACCAACAGCGTCCTGGTCACCGTCGGCGCCGTCGTGCTGGCCCTGCTCGTCGCCCTCGCCGCGAGCTTCGCCATCGCCCGCATGAGGTTCAGGGGCCGCAAGGGCCTGGTCCTGACCGTGATGATGGCCCAGATGGCCCCCTGGGAGGTCATGGTCATCGCGATGTACATGATCGCCCGCGACGGCGAGATGCTGAACAGCCTCCCGCTGCTGACGGCCATCTACTTCGTCATGATCCTGCCCTTCACCATCTGGACCCTGCGCGGCTTCATCGCCGCCGTCCCGGTGACCCTGGAGGAGGCCGCCCAGATCGACGGCTGCACCCGCGGCCAGGCCTTCCGCAAGGTGATCTTCCCCCTGCTGGCTCCCGGCCTGATGTCCACCTCGCTCTTCGGCTTCATCACCGCCTGGAACGAGTTCGCCATGGTCCTGATCCTCAACAAGGACAAGACCGCGCAGACCCTGCCGCTGTGGCTGACCGAGTTCATGACGGCCTTCGGCAACGACTGGGGTGCCACCATGGCCGCGTCCTCGCTCTTCGCGGTCCCGGTCCTGCTCATCTTCATCTTCCTCCAGCGCAAGGCCGTCGGGGGCATGACCTCCGGCGCAGTGAAGGGATGACGCCGTCATGACTGTCCTTGCGCACCGCGCCACCGCCTCCGACGAGGTCACCCGCGACGCCCTCGCCGTCCTCCAGCCCGGGTTCGAGGGCACCACCGCCCCCGCCTGGCTGCTGCGCCGGATCGGCGAAGGACTCACCGCCGTCGGCCTGTTCGGCCGCAACATCGCCTCCCCCGAGCAGCTCGCCGCCCTGACCGCGCAGCTGCGCGCGGAGCGGGAGGACGTCCTCGTCGCCATCGACGAGGAGGGTGGCGACGTCACCCGCCTGGAAGTGCGGGGCGGCTCCTCCTTCCCCGGCAACCTCGCCCTGGGCGCCGTCGACGACACCGCCCTGACCCGGGGCGTCGCCCACGAGATGGGCCGCCGCCTCGCCGAGTGCGGGGTCAACCTCAACTGGGCGCCGTCCGCGGACGTCAACTCCAACCCGGACAACCCGGTGATCGGCGTCCGCTCCTTCGGTGCCGACACCCACCTGACGGCCCGGCACACCGCCGCCTACGTCGAAGGACTCCAGGCCGCCGGCGTGGCCGCCTGCACCAAGCACTTCCCCGGGCACGGCGACACCAACGTCGACTCCCACCACGCGCTGCCGCGCATCGACGTGGACCTGGACACCCTCTCCGCACGGGAACTCGTCCCGTTCCGCGCCGCCATCGAGGCCGGGACCAAGGCCGTCATGAGCGCGCACATCCTGGTGCCCGCCCTCGACCCGACCCGCCCGGCCACCCTCAGCCCGCAGATCCTGACCGGACTGCTGCGCAAGGAACTCGGCTACGAGGGCCTCATCGTCACCGACGGCATGGAGATGAACGCCATCGCCGGCACCTACGGGATCGAGCGCGGCTCGGTGCTGGCCATCGCGGCCGGCGCCGACGCCATCTGCGTCGGCGGCGGACTCGCCGACGAGGACACCGTCCTGCGGCTGCGCGACGCCCTGGTCGCGGCCGTACGGGAGGGCACGCTCCCGCAGGAGCGCCTCGCCGACGCCGCCGCCCGGGTGCGGGCGCTGGCCGCGTGGACCGTGGCGGCCCGGCCGGACGCGCGGCCGGAGGGGGGCCGCGCGTCCGGCATCGGCCTCGCCGCCGCCCGCAGGGCCCTGGCCGTCACCGGTTCGGCGGGCCCGCTGACCCGCGCCTACGTCGCTACCCTCACCCCGGTCGCGAACATCGCGGTCGGCGACGAGACCCCGTGGGGCCTCGCCGACGAGCTCGCCGCCCTGGTGCCGGGGACCGTGTCGGGCCGCTACCCGCAGGGCGCCACGGCCGCGGACGTGCTGGCCGCGGCGGGGGACCGCACGGTCGTCGCGGTCGTCCGCGACGCCCACCGCCACCCGTGGATGACCGAGGCCCTGGACGCCCTGGTCGAGGCCCGCCCGGACACGGTCGTGGTCGAGATGGGCCTGCCGCGCGCCGAGCCCCGCGGGGCCCTGCACATCGCCACCCACGGCGCCGCCCGCGTGTGCGGACGTGCCGCCGCCGAGGTCATCGCGGCCGGCGCGGGGGTCTGACCCGCCCCGGCCCGCGAGCGGACCGCCTCGCCCCCCGGACAGGGGTCCGGAGGGCGAGGCGTGCGCCGGCCCGTACGGCCGGACCGGGGCCGGCGCACAGCGAAGGGCCGGTCCCTCCCCCTGCGGCGGGGGAGGGACCGGCCCTTCGTGCGTGCGGCTCTACAGGCCCTGCCAGGACGGCTTGTCGGCGTAGGTCTGGCGGAAGTAGTCGGCCAGCTTCAGCTTCGAGGCGGCGGCCTCGTCCACGACCACGGTCGCGTGCCGGTGCAGCTGCAGCGCGGAGGCCGGCACCAGCGCCGACAGCGGGCCCTCGACGGTCTGCGCGACGGCCTCGGCCTTCCCTTCGCCGGTGGCCAGGAGGACCAGGTGGCGGGCGTCGAGGATGGTGCCGATGCCCTGGGTGATGACGTGGTGCGGCACCTGGTCCATGTCGTCGCCGAAGAAGCGCGCGTTGTCCACGCGGGTCTGGTGGGTGAGGGTCTTGATGCGCGTGCGGGAGGCGAGCGAGGAGCAGGGCTCGTTGAAGCCGATGTGCCCGTCCGTGCCGATGCCCAGCAGCTGGAGGTCGACGCCCCCGGCCTCGGACAGGGCCCGGTCGTAGTCCTCGCACGCCGCCACGATGTCCTCGGCGGAGCCGTCGGGACCCATGAAGGAGGCCTCGGACAGGCCGAGGGGCTCTATGACCTCGCGCAGGACGACGGCCCGGTAGGACTCGGGGTGTCCGGCGGGCAGGCCGACGTACTCGTCGAGCTGGCAGATGCGGGCCGCGGAGGCGTCGACCTCACCGGCCGCGACCTTGGCCGCGAGGGCCTCGTAGACGGGCAGCGGGGTAGAGCCGGTCGCCACGCCGAGCAGGGCGTCGGGCTTGCGGCGTACCAGGGCGGCCATGGCCTCCGCGATGAGCTCTCCGCCTGCCTTGGCGTCCGGGACGATGACAACTTCCACGCGTGGCCTGCCGATCTGGAGTGGTGATGTGGTATAGACCAATCTAGCAGAGCGGGGCGGGTGCGGAGGGGGCTCCGGCCGTCTTTTCCATGGTGGTCCGGAACGGGGGGCCCGGCCTCCCGGGCCCGGTGCGCGGCCCGGCGGGTGCGCCGCCGGACCGCGCGCGGGAGCCGTGCCGGCGCGGCTACATCAGGGCGAGCTGCAGCCCGCCCGTGGCGTCCAGGTGCTGGCCGGTGACCCAGCGGGAGTCGTCCGAGGCCAGGAAGGCCACCACGTCCGCCACCTCCTGCGCCGTCCCCACCCGGTGGAAGACCGAGCGGGCGGCCAGGTGCGCCCGGGTCGCCGGGTCCGCGAGGAGGGCGGCGTTCAGGTCGGTCTCGGTGATCCCCGGCCCCACCGAGTTCACGGTGATCCCCCGCGGGGCCAGCTCGGCCGCCAGTGAGCGCGTCATCGCGTTCGCCGCGCCCTTGGCCGCCACGGTGGCCAGGATCGCGGGCAGGGCGAGGTCGGGCGTCCCGGTCACGTTCACGATCCGGCCGCCGTCCCGCAGCCGGTTCAGCCCGTACTTGATCACGAAGAACGGGGCCTTGGCGTTGAGCGCGTGCGCCCGGTCCCAGGCCTCCTCGTCGGTGTCCTCGATCCCGGCGAAGGCGGCCGCCCCCGCGTTGTTGACGATGACGTCCACCTCCTCGGTGTGCTCGGGGTGGGCCGCGTACGCCGCCCAGAGGGCCTGTGCGTCGCCGGGCACCCCGAGCTCCGCCCGGACCGCGAACGCCCGTCCGCCGGCCGCCCCGATCGCCGCCACCGTCTCCGCGGCCGCGTCCGCGTCGCGCCCGTAGTGCACCGCGACCAGCGCCCCGTCCCGTGCCAGCCGCTCCGCCACGGCCCGTCCGATGCCCCGGCTGCCGCCCGTGACCAGGGCCGTCCTTCCGTCGAGCACGCCCATGACGCGCCCCCCTCCGCATTTCCGTAATGGTCGCTACAGAAGGGACCGTACCAGATTGACTAGCGACCGCTATAGAATCCGGGGATGGTGACCGGACAGCGCGGCAGGCCCCGCTCCTTCGACCGCGACGCCGCCCTCGACAAGGCCATGACCGCCTTCTGGGAGCGCGGGTACGAGGCGACCTCCATCGCGGACCTCACCGCCTCGATCGGCATCGGCGCGCCCAGCCTCTACGCCGCCTTCGGTGACAAGCGAAAGCTCTTCGACGAGGTCGTGGTGGTGTACGGGAGCCGGTACGGGGACTTCGCCGCCGTGGCGCTCGCCGAGGAGCCCACCGCCCGCGCGGCGGTCGAGCGGGTGCTGCGCGAGGCCGCCGAGGTCTACACCGACCCTGCCCACCCGCGGGGCTGCATGGTGCTCAGCGCGGCCGTGAACACCACCTCCGACGAGGTGGCCGAGACCCTGCGCGAGCGGCGCGCGGCGAACCTGGCCCTGTTCGAGAGCCGGATCCGCGCCGACGTCGCGGCCGGGGTGCTGCCCCCCGACACGGACGCGTCGGCACTGGCGCGGTACGCGGGGGCGGTGCTCCAGGGGATGTCCCAGCAGTCGCGCGACGGGGCGACCCGGGAAGAACTGCGGGCGGTGGCGGAGCGGGCCCTGCTGGCCTGGCCCTGACGTCGGGGCGGGCGCCCGGAGGCGGCGGCCTGCGGGGCCCGGCCGGCTGCGGCGCCGTGGATCGTTCCTCTGGGCCACGGTGCAGGACGGGACCCTCAACCCGCCCGGCACCGTAGCCCGGAGTACTTACGGCCGTCAGGTGTGCGGTTCCCGGCGGCCGGTGCGAGGTGCCTGCGCAGTCAGGGCAGAGTGCGCCGCTCCCTCGATCCGTCCTCCTGTGCGGGGAGGGCGGAGACTGTGGGTCAATTCTGGACTAGACCATTCTGTTCTGTCCATCCAATGACGGTGTACGGAAACCCGTCACTTCCTCCAACAGTACGCGGAGTGAACCCCTCCTGGATACTCCCGAGTACCGGCGTGGGGAAAGTCATCACGCGTACCCGGGGTACGCTCGCCACGTGCCCTCCATGAACGACCTCGTACGCCAGCACACCGCTCTCGGTGAAACCGACCTGGAGTGGCTGCACCTGCTGGTCTCGGAGTGGCAGCTGCTCTCCGACCTCTCCTTCGCCGACCTCGTGCTGTGGGTGCCCACCCTCGACGGCACGCGGTACGTCTCGGTCGCCCAGATGCGCCCGAACACCGGTCCGACCTCCTACCAGGACGACATGGTCGGCCACCTGGTGCCGCGCGGCCGCCGCCCGCTGCTCGACGCCGCGCTCGACGAGGGCCGCATCGTGCGCGAGGGCGACCCGGAGTGGCGCGAGGAGGTCCCGGTCCGCGTCGAGTCGATCCCCGTCCGCCGCGAAGGACGGGTACTCGGAGTGATCGCCCGGAACACCAACCTGCTCACCGTGCGTACACCGAGCCGGCTGGAGCTGACCTACCTGCAGTCCGCCTCGGACCTCGCGCAGATGATCGCCGCGGGCTCCTTCCCCTTCCCCGGGCAGCAGGTCGACATGGACGCCTCCCCGCGCGTCGGGGACGGCCTCATCCGCCTGGACGCCGACGGCGTGGTCACCTACGCCTCCCCGAACGCGCTGTCCGCCTACCACCGCCTCGGCCTCGCCTCCGACCTGGTCGGCCAGGACCTCGGCGCCACCACGGCCGAACTCGCCCCCTCCCGCGGCCCCGTGGACGAGGCACTGGTCAAGCTCGCGAGCGGCTGGGCCCCCCGGGAGACCGAGGTCGAGGGCAACGGCGGCGTCATCCAGCTGCGCGCCATCCCCCTCAAGCCCAAGGGGACCCGGATCGGCTCCCTGGTGCTCTGCCGCGACGTCACCGAACTGCGGCGCCGCGAGCGCGAACTGATCACCAAGGACGCCACCATCCGGGAGATCCACCACCGGGTGAAGAACAACCTCCAGACGGTGGCGGCGCTGCTGCGCCTCCAGGCCCGCCGGATGGACTCGCCGCAGGGGCGCGAGGCGCTCAACGAGGCGGTGCGCAGGGTCGGTTCGATCGCGATCGTGCACGAGACGCTCTCTCAGAACCTCGACGAGCGCGTCGAGTTCGACGAGATCGCGGACCGCGTGATCGCGATGGTCTCGGAGATCTCGCCGGGCAAGGTCGACTGCCGGCGCACCGGCCGCTTCGGGATCCTGGACGCCGAGGTCGCCACGCCCCTGTCGATGGTGCTCACCGAGATCCTGCAGAACGCCCTGGAGCACGCCTTCCCCGAGGAGGGTGCGCGGGGCGCGGTGGAGGTGTCCGCGATGCGTTCGGGGACCGGCCGCACGGACGGACGCCTGCTGATCACCGTGGTCGACGACGGCAAGGGCCTGCCCGAGGGCTTCGACCCCCAGCGGGCCGGCAACCTCGGGCTGCAGATCGTACGGACCCTCGTGGAGGGGGAGCTCGGCGGGACCTTCGACATGGTCCGGGCGGAGCCGCGCGGCACGAAGGTGGTCCTCGACCTGCCCTCCAGCCCGCAGAAGTAGCGGCCCGCAGATGGAGCGGCCGGACCGTCACCTTGCGTGATCGGGCCCGCTCCGGGGCCCCTCACGCACCGTAGCCGCCGCACAGCACTGAGCCCCGGACCGGTTGACCCGGTCCGGGGCTCAAGAGCACGTTGCTGAGCGCTTGTTCGGTACTACGCGCTGCGCGTCGAGGCTCGAAAGTCGTTGTCAGGCGCTGGCGTTGCGCGCCCGGTTGCGAGCGGCGCGGCGCTTCATGGCGCGGCGCTCGTCCTCGCTGAGACCGCCCCAGACACCGGAGTCCTGACCGGACTCGAGCGCCCACTGCAGGCACTGCTCCATGACGGGGCAACGGCGGCAGACGGCCTTGGCTTCCTCGATCTGCAGCAGCGCGGGACCGGTGTTGCCGATGGGGAAGAAGAGTTCCGGGTCTTCCTCGCGGCAAACGGCGTTGTGACGCCAGTCCATGGCTGCTCCATCTCCTTGTATTGCGGGCAGGTTGCTTGTGAATGTGAACGCTTTCACGAATCCCCCCGTGAGGGAAGGGCGACCGCCCGGTTTCACGCGGGTGATCAGTCAGAGATTCGTGGAGGGGTTCTGGCGGTCTGTGTGGGTGCCGGGTCTTGCGGGCTGTCCCGATCGCCATGAAGAGATTCGCAAACCTCGGACGGGGATACAACCCCTTCCGGAAAGTTTTTTTTGATTCGTCGGTGTCTACTAGGTCACAGCCCTACATCGTGAGGGTGGACCGGCGCGTAAACGTTCGAGTGAAAGGCCCCGAGGGCCTTCTACTCACACAATCACACGCAGTGCACGGCGTACGCCTGTGAACCGAACGCTGGTGCGCAGTCCGAGGTGATCGCCGTCCATCTGGAACGGAAGCGGAACCTTCGAATGCAAGGTGAAGTCGGTCAGATCGTGCAGAGACACCGCGTGCTTGCCGTGTGGACCCCGTTCAGGAGTGGAGGTCAGGAGCTGTGTCGCGTACCGAGCGACCGCCGGAGTTGACAAACGGTTCAGTGCCAATACGTCAAGCGCAGTATCGAACGACGCCTCCGGGGAGGCGTAAAGCGGACGATTCCCCAGATACGTCCAGGGTGAGGTGTTGCACACTATCGACAGCACCAGGTCGGTCACCGGGTCCGCGCCGGGGCGTTCCAGCGTCACCGTGCCGTGCCGGCGGTTGGGCTCCTCCCAGAACTGCCGCATCAGCTGTCGTACGTACAGTGCGTGCGTCGAACGCTTGCCCCGTTCGCGCTGCTGCTCGACCCGGCCCACCACGCCCGCGTCGAAGCCGAAGCCGGCGCAGAAGGTGAACCAGCGCGCCGGCACCCCTTCGTCCTCCGTGCCCGGGGCGCCCGCGGCCAGACCGAGGCCCACCGTCCGCTCGCGCTCCTCGCGCAGCGCGTCGAGCAGGGCGCCGGTCGCCTGCACCGAATCGTTGGGCAGCCCGAGGGCGCGGGCGAAGACATTGGTGGACCCGCCGGGCACCACCGCCAGCCGGGGCAGCCGCGCGGGGTCCGGCCCGTTGTGGAGGAGGCCGTTCACGACCTCGTTCACCGTGCCGTCGCCGCCGAGCGCCACGACCAGGTCGAGCCCCTCGTGGGCGGCCTTGCGTCCGAGGTCCCGGGCGTGCCCGCGGTACTCGGTGGTGACCGCCTCCAGCTTCATCTCGCTGGCCAGGGCGTGGATCAGGACGTCGCGCGTGCGCGCACTGGTGGTCGTCGCTGCTGGGTTGGCCACGAGAAGTGCACGCATGTGCGCCAGACTACCCACCCCGTCCCGGGCCGACCCTACTGCCCGTCCCCTCCGTGCTCCGGGGGCGGGGCTACCCTGCTGGGGTGAGTAAGAAGCAGCCCGCGAAGACCCCCGCCCCCGCCGCCGAGCCGGCCGCCGTGCCGAGCGCCGCGCTGCCCGGCCGGCTGACCGCCGCCGCCGTGCTCACCGCCCTGGAGGGCCTGGCGCTGGCCGGCCTCGGTGTCTACATGCTGTTCGTGGGCATCGCCGGCGACCCCGACTCCCCGCAGCAGGCCGAGACGGGCGGGATCACCCTGCTCGCCCTCGCCGCGCTGCCGCTGGTCGCGGCCCGCGGGCTGCGCCTGGGCCGCCGCTGGAGCCGCGGCCCGGCGCTGATCACCCAGCTGATGGCGATGCCGGTGGCCTGGACCCTGTACACGACCGGCGGCGCGATGGTCGCCGCCGCCGTTGCCCTCGCCGCTGCCGCGGTGGCCGTCGTCGTCCTGCTGGTGAACCCGACGGCGACCGAGGCACTCGGCATCGGCGAACCTTCCCGCTGAGGTCCTGCCGAGGTCCTGCCGATGTCCCGCCGAGGCGCCCGGCCCCGGTCGGGGCCTACTCCTCGACGAGGAGCTTCTCGCGGAGCTGGGCCAGGGTGCGGGCCAGCAGGCGCGAGACGTGCATCTGGGAGATGCCGACCTCCTGCGCGATCTGCGACTGCGTCATGTTGCCGAAGAACCGGAGCAACAGGATCCGCTTCTCTCGCGGCGGCAGTCCCTCCAGCAGGGGCTTGAGGGACTCGCGGTACTCGACGCCCTCCAGCGCCTCGTCCTCCGCGCCCAGGGTGTCCGCGACCGCCGGCGACTCGTCGTCGGTGTCCGGGACGTCCAGGGACAGCGTGCTGTAGGCGTTGGCGGACTCCAGCCCCTCCAGCACCTCCTCCTCGGAGATGCCCAGCCGCTCGGCCAGCTCGTGCACCGTCGGGGAGCGGCCGTGCTGCTGGGACAGTTCGGCCGTGGCCGTCGTCAGCGAGAGCCGCAGCTCCTGCAGCCGCCGCGGCACGCGCACCGCCCAGCCCTTGTCGCGGAAGTGGCGCTTGATCTCGCCGACCACCGTGGGCGTGGCGTACGTGGAGAACTCCACCCCGCGGTCGGGGTCGAACCGGTCCACCGACTTGATCAGGCCGATGGTCGCGACCTGCGTCAGGTCGTCGAGCGGCTCGCCGCGGTTGCGGAAGCGCCGCGCCAGGTGCTCGACCAGCGGCAGGTGCATCCGTACGAGCCGGTTGCGCAGCTCGGCCTTCTCCGGGGAGCCGTCGGGCAGGGCCCGCAGCTCGACGAAGAGGGCCCGCGCACTGCTGCGGTCCCGCGGATCGGGCAGCGCCGCCGGCGGCGGGGACACCGGGAACACCGGCAGCCCCTCCGCCGGCGCCGCGGCCTCCGGAAGCCCCGCCGGCCGCGCCGGCTGTGACTGGTCGTGCTGGTTCTCGCTCATAGGGCCCGCCCGTCGCTCCGCCGAGTCCAAAAAGCCGTCTTCCGCATCCGCGTCGGCAGGGTGCGGCCGGGCGTGCTGCTGTTCCGGGATGCCGCCGTCGGCCTCGTGTCGAACCCGGGGCCGATCACCGCCCCGTACTGGGGTCTCCCCGCCGCTCACGCCGGGCCTGGTCCCGCGCCGCGCTGTTTGTAGAGACTGATGCTCACCGTCCGGTCCTCCTCGACCGTGGACTCCACCTTGCCGGCGAGCGCCGACAGGACCGTCCACGCGAACGTGTCACGCTCCGGCGCGCGCCCGTCCGTGGTCGGAGCCGAGACGGTCACCTCCAGCGAATCGTCGATCAGCCGGAAGACGCAGCTGAGGACGGAGCCCGGCACGGCCTGCTGGAGCAGGATCGCGCAGGCCTCGTCCACCGCGATGCGGAGGTCCTCGATCTCGTCGAGGGTGAAGTCCAAACGTGCCGCGAGACCGGCCGTGGCCGTTCGCAGCACCGACAGGTAGGCACCCGCAGCGGGCAGCCGGACTTCCACGAAGTCCTGAGTCCCGGGCTCGCCTGCGATCTGGGACACCCTCACCTCCAAGGTGGTACGAGCTCTGTTCGCCGGTGACGCTACCGCGATCCGGTCGATCGTGTCGCGGCACCCCTGCTGGCGCCCGCTCGGAGCACCCGCCTTGCGGCCAGTGACTGATGGTAGGCCCATGGGTACGCTCAGTGGCTAGGGGTCTGCGGGGTTCAAATCCGGGGAGCCGGCGGAGGGTTGATCTACCCCGCCTCAGACGATCGAACCGTCGACGAAACACCATCGCCAGGTCTCGCCCGGCTCGAAGCTCCGCATCACGGGATGGCCGGTCTCCTGGTGGTGTGCCGTGGCGTGCCGGAAGGGCGAGGAGTCGCAGCACGCAACATACCCGCATCCCAGACACATCCGCAGTTGCACCGGATGACTGCCGACGGCCAGACATTCGGGGCACGTCTGGTCAGACGGGACCGGTTCGGGGCGCGGCAGTTCGGCAACGTGAGTGCACTCGCTCATGATGGCCAGCGTACGGCCAGGGTGCGGGCGCGCGACGGATGAGGATGGATCTTCCATGGAGGTATTGCCGCTGGTGGGGCTGGTGGCGTTCAGCGCGGCCATCGCGGGCCTCGCGCGCCGCACCCCGGTGCCGGCGCCCCTGCTGCTGGTCGCCGCCGGACTCGCGGCCTCGTACGTCCCGGGCGTGCCCGAATACGCCCTCGACCCGCACATCGTGCTGCCGCTGCTGCTCCCGCCGCTGCTGCACACCGCCGCCGTGGACAGCTCGTACCTGGACATGAGGGCCAACATCCGGCCCATCGCCATGCTGTCCGTCGGCTACGTGCTCTTCGCGACGCTGGTGGTCGGCTACGCCGCCTACCTGGTGGTGCCCGGGCTGTCGCTGCCGGTGGCCCTGGTGCTGGGCGCGGTCATCGCCCCGCCGGACGCGGTCGCCGCCACCGCCATCGCCCGCCGGCTCGGGCTGCCGAACCGCATGACGACCATCCTCCAGGGGGAATCCCTGGTCAACGACGCGACCGCGATCACCGCCTACAAGGTGGCGCTGGCCGCCGCCGTCGGCGTCAGCGCGGGCTGGGCGGGCGGGATCGCGGAGTTCCTGCTCGCCTCGGTGGGCGGCATCGGCGTCGGCCTGCTCCTCATGGTGCCGATCCACCAGCTGCGCAAGCGGCTGAAGGAGCCGCTCCTGCAGAACACCCTGTCGCTGCTCATCCCGTTCGTGGCGTACGCGGCGGCCGAGCGGGTGCACGCCTCCGGAGTGCTGGCGGTCGTCGTCGTCGCCCTGTACCTGGGGCACCGCAACTGGCAGGTCGACTTCGCCACCCGGCTCCAGGAGGAGGCCGTCTGGAAGATGGTGGCCTTCATCCTGGAGTCGGTGGTCTTCGCGCTGATCGGACTCCAGCTGCCGGTGGTGCTCCTGGGGCTCGGGGAGTACGAGGGCGCCGCGGCGGCCTGGTACGCGGTCGCGGTGTTCCTCGTGGTCGTGGTGGCCCGCTTCGTGTGGGTGTTCCCGGCGACCTTCGTGCCGCGCATGCTGTCGCCGCGGATCCGCGCGCGGGAGCCCGGGACGGACTGGAAGGCGCCGGTGATCGTCGGATGGGCCGGCATGCGCGGCGTGGTCTCGCTGGCCATCGCCTTCTCGGTGCCGATGACGGTGCCGCACCGCAACCTGATCCTCTTCCTCACCTTCACGACGGTCATCGGCACGCTGGTGATCCAGGGGCTGACGCTGCCGCCGCTCATCAAGGTGCTGAAGCTGCCGCCGAAGGACGTGCAGGCCGAGACCCTCGCCGAGGCCCAGGCCCAGAGCGAGGCCTCGCGGGCGGCGGAGGAGCGGCTCGCGGAACTGCTGGAGGAACCGGAGAACTCCACCCTGCCGCCGCCGCTGGCCGACCGGCTGAGGACGGTCCTGGAACGGCGGCGGAACGCGGTGTGGGAGCGGCTGGGCGAGGTCAACGCGCTGACGGGGGAGTCGGCGGACGACGTCTACCGGCGGCTCGCGCGGGAGATGATCGAGGCGGAGCGGGAGGTCTTCGTGACCCTGCGGGACCAGCGCCGCATCGACGACGAGATGCTGCGGGTGCTGCTGCGCCGCCTGGACCTGGAGGAGGCGGCGGCCTTCCGCGAGGAGGCCTGACCCTCCCCGTGCCCCCGTGCCCCTGTGCCCCCGTGCCGCGCCGCCTCCGGGGAGGGCCCGGGGGCGGGGGTTACGGGCGGCCGGTGACGATCGCGGCGAGGGTCGTGCCGCGGGGGAAGGCGTCGTCGGCGGCCAGGGCCGCCAGGGCCCACAGCAGCTTGGCGACGTAGATCCGCTCCACCGGGAACCCGTGCCGGGCCCCGAAGCCGGCGGCGAACTCCTCCAGCTCCGCGGGCACGCGGGCGTAGCCGCCGTGGTGGAAGCCCTCGGCGAGGGACCAGGAACCGGCCGGGCCGCCGAAGGCCGCCAGCTGGAGGGAACGTATCTCCCCCTCCAGGAACCCGCCCGCGAGGACCGGTACGCCCAGCGCCCGCTGCTCCGGGGCCAGCCCGGCGGCGAGCCCGGCCAGGGTGCCGCCGGTCCCGCAGGCGACCGCCACCACGTCGGCGGCACCCCGCAGCTCCCGGCCGAGTTCGGCGCAGCCGCCGAGGGCGAGCGCGTTGCTGCCGCCCTCGGGGACCACGTACGCGCCGTCGGCGCCGGCCTCCCGTACCAGCCGCGCCAGCTCCTGGGGATCGGCCTTGGCCCGGTAGCGCGACCGGGAGACGAAGTGCAGCCGCATGCCGTCCGCCGCGCAGCGGGCGAGGGAGTCGTTCAGGGGCCGCCCGGCGAGCTCGTCGCCGCGCACGATGCCGGTGGTCGGCAGCCCGAGCAGCCGGCCCGCGGCCGCGGTGGCCCGCAGATGGTTGGAGTAGGCGCCGCCGAAAGTGACGATCCGCTCGTGCCCGCCCGCGACGGCGGCCAGGAGATTGGGGGCGAGCTTGCGCCACTTGTTGCCGGGAGGGTACAGGTCCACTGGTCCAAGTAGGTCCGTGTCCCACGGGATGGTGGTGTGGATCAGGTCGTCCCGCTTCAGCAGCAGGCGGACGCCGTGCCGCTCGAACCGCTCGTCATGGATCTCCTGCAATGGGGACGGCGGGCGCGGCTGCAAGAGCACGTCAAGGTTCGCGGGGCGGTTCACCCGTCCATTGTGGGGCGCGCCCGTCCTCGCCGTCGCACGTCAGAGCCCCGCCCACACGGTTCGGGTCGTGTGAGCGGGGCCGAAGCCGGCGCGCTGGACTGCCTTGCTCGCCGTCGCCCAGCGGGCCGGGGTCTACGCGTCGCGGCTGACCCGGGCGTGATCGGTGAACACGCGCCGGAACAGGTCGTGCCCGGTCCGCCCGGCGTGCCGGAGCGCCCAGTCCTGCGGCCCTTCCTGTTCGTCGTGCGCGCCCGACTCGGCTCCGCAGCCTTCGGCGACGCAGAACGCCTCGTAGGTCACCCCGCCCTCTGGGGCGTGCCGAATGGTGTGGGGGACGTAGCGCAGCACGGCGCGGGTCATCGGCTCACCTTCGTGTGGGGGTGCTGACGGATCTCGACGTTGCAGTCCACGACCCCTGACAGGTCCCGCAGCCGGTAGCACTCCGCGCGCTGAACGACCAGGGCCGCACACACGTCGCACGTCGGGTCCGTCGGATCGGGATCGGGCACCGGAAACGGATCACGCTGTTCGACCTGCTGCCACAGTCCCCGCACCATTCCGGATCCCTTCGTACCTCGCTGGTACCGGGATCGTCGCCGTGGTGATCGGGACGGGGGAACCTCGTACGTTTCCCACTTCGGGACGTCCCACGGCCTGTAGAACGTCCCTATGCAGAACGAGCGGTTAAGGGCCCTGATGGCATCGGGCGGCTGGACTCATGAGTCGCTGGCGAGCGCCACGGGCGTCGATCCGAAGAGCGTGGAACGCTGGGTCAACCTCGGACGCACCCCACGGCGGGCACGGCGCTGTTGGCTGCCGAGACGCTGGGCGAGGACGTCCACGCATTGTGGCCGGCGCTGAGACAGGCCCGTGCCGCGCGGGCCGTCAGTCCCGAACTGGTGGCGCTGTACGACCAGCGAGCGGACCTTCCCGTTTCCGTGTTCGTGGACCTGCTGACGTCCGCTCGCGAGCGGATCGACGTGCTGGTCTATGCGGCGGTGTTCCTGCACGAGGCGTATCCCCGCATGAACGAACTCCTTCGGGAACGTGCGGCCGACGGCTGTACGGTCCGGATCGCCATCGGTGACGCGGACAGCGAGAACGTCCGGCAGCGTGGACAGGAAGAGAGATTCGGGCACGGCATCGAATCCCGCTGCCGTCTCGCCCTCATGCACTACCGACCCTTGGCCGACGTTCCCGGCATCGAGCTTCGAACGCACGACACGACCCTCTACAACAGCCTGTACCGGGCGGACGACGAAGCCTTGATCAATGCCCATGTCTGGGGTGTGAATGCGTACGGTGCGCCCGTGTGGCACCTTCGCCGCCACGAAGCCGGGGGCATCTTCGACACCTACGCCGAGAGCTTCGACGCGGTGTGGGAGACAGCTCGTCCCGTGGAGGAGTGACCCGATGGCCCGGACCGAGTACTACGACGATCCCCACGCGCCTGCGCCGAACAGCATGGTGGTGGCGGCCTCCGCCGTCGTCGCGGACGACCGGGGCCGGATCCTGCTGCAACGGCGCCGTGACAACGGCCTGTGGGCCCTGCCCGGCGGCGGGATGGACCTCACGGACTCCCTCCCCGGAACGGCCGTCCGAGAGGTCAAGGAGGAGACGGGCCTCGACGTGGAGATCACGGGACTGGTCGGCACCTACACGGACCCGAAGCACATCATCGAGTACAGCGACGGCGAGGTCCGCCGCCAGTTCAACGTCTGCTTCACGGCCCGCATCGCCGGGGGCACGCTGGCGATCTCGGACGAGAGCACGGAACTCCGCTTCGTGGAGCCGGCCGAGTTGGGGGCCTTGCCCATGCACCACACCCAGCGTCTGCGGCTGCGGCACTTCCTGGAGGGGCGCCCCGCCCCGTACCTCGGCTGAGGGGGCGGCGTGGGGCCGGGCGTCCGCCGGGGTGGGCGGACGGCCGGCGGGGGTGGGTCACTTCAGGCGTTCGGCGATGCGGTCGCGCAGGGAGGCCATGGTGAAGCCTCTCGGGTCGATCTTGCCGGGCTGCCATTCGAGGTGGCCGATCACGGAGCGGGCCGTCCAGCCGTGAACCCGGCAGAGGGCCGCCGCCGCGCGGGCCATCGCGTCGAGCTGGACCGCGGGCCACGGGTCCTTGCCGTCGCCGAGGTTCTCGCACTCGAAGCCGTAGAAGTGGCGGTTGCCGTCGGTGTCGGTCTCGTTGTCGGGAGGGAGGCGCTTCTCCGCGATCACCGCCGCGAGGACGTCCGAGTCGCCCCGGCCCGCGTGGTTGGCGCGGCCGTAGCCGACCAGGTGGACGCGTCCGTCCTTGGCGATCACGCCGTGGCAGAGCGGGCCGGGGAGGTCGCTGTGACCGTTGCGGCAGAGTTCGACGGTGAAAGGGGTTCCGCGGGTGACGGTGTGATGGATCATCACCCCGTGCACGGGGCCCCAGGGGCCCTTGTGGTTGCGGTTGTGGGTGCGCCAGGCGCCGACCTCGACGACGGTCAGGCCTTCGCCCCGTAGTGCGTTGATGAACCGGTCCGCGGACATGGGTGCGGCCATGGCCGCCTCCCTTCGTGCGGTGCGCGACGGACACCCCATGTGTCCGTATCGTCACGCTCCGGTTTAGTGGAGGCGGCCCTTCCGCGGCTAGTGTTTTCGTACGGCGAGCGAGCGGATCCGGACAGCCGTCATGTGGAGGCGAGCCACAGGTCGGGGCCGAACACCTCGTAGCGGACGGCGGACGCCGGGACGCCCTTGGCGAGCAGCTGCTCGCGCACCGCGCGCATGAAGGGGAGCGGCCCGCACAGGTACGCGAGGGTCCCCGGGGCGACGGTCACGCCGGAGAGGTCCATGAAGCCGGTGGTGTCGCCCGGCTCCGCCCCCTCCTCGTACCAGAACCGGGCCGTGGCGTCGGCCAGCTTGTGCGTCAGGGCGCGGTGGTCGTCCCGCAGGGCGTGGTCCGCGGGGGAGCGGTCGGCGTGCAGCACCGTCACGGGGGCGGCGTGCCCGGTCTCGGCGAGGTGCTCCAGCATCGACAGCATCGGGGTGCAGCCGATGCCGGCCGAGGCGAGCAGGACCGGCGCCCCGGAGTCCTCCAGCGTCAGATCGCCGCAGGGGAGGGAGACCCGCAGGGTGTCGCCGACGCGGACGCGGGTGTGCAGGTGGTGGGAGACCTCGCCGTCGGGGCCGTCCGCGGCGGGGCCGTGGACCCGCTTGACGGTGATCGCGCGGACCGGGGAGCCGGGGGCGGTGGACAGGCTGTACTGGCGGATCTGGCGTGCCCCGTCGGGCAGTTCGACCTGGACGGAGACGTACTGGCCGGGCAGGTGCGCGGGCGCCGGGCGGCCGTCGGCGGGGGTCATCCGGAAGGTGGTGCAGTCGGCCGTCTCGGCCACCCGTCCGGTGACGGTCCACTCGCGCCACACGTCCCCGGCGGCGGTCCGGCGCTCGGCGTAGAGGCGGTCCTCGATGGCGATGAGGGCGTTCGCCATCAGCCAGTACACCTCGTCCCAGGCGCGGGCGACCGCCGGGGTGACGGCCTCGCCGAGGACCTCGGCGATCGCCTCGAAGAGGTGGAGGTGGACGACCTCGTACTGCTCCCGGGTGACACCGAGGCTGGCGTGCTTGTGGGCGATCCGGCCCAGCATCACGTCGGGGCGGGTGTCCGGGTGGGCGAGGAGGTGGGTGGCGAAGGCGGCGATGGAGCCGGCGAGCGCCTGCTTCTGCAGGCCGGCGTTCTGGTTGCCCCGGTTGAAGAGGTCCCGGAGCAGCTCCGGGTGGGCCGCGAAGAGCTTCGCGTAGAACAGCTCCGTTATGTCGCCGATGGCCGCCCCGACGGCGGGGAGGGTGGCTCGTACGGTCGCGGTCGACGTCTCGGACAGCATGCGGGACTCCTCGTGTGCGTGTGCGGGTGGAGCAATAAATCGGCATCTTAGATGCGTATTTTTGGGTGCAGGGGTCCGTGGTGATGCGGACTTCTGTTCGATCTCTCGCCGGGGTTTGATCCGGGCGGGTGGGGGAGCGGCGCTAACCGGCCATCAGTCCGCCCCAGCGGGTGACCTGCCGGAAATGCCCAGCAGCAGCGGTCCGGTCGGGGCTGCCACCAGGTCGTTCACCGTCAGGTCGTCCAGTGCGGCGAAGAAGGCCTCCTGGGCCCGGCGCAGCGCGCCGCGCAGCAGGCAGGCGCCGCGCAGGGGGCAGGGGGTGATGCCGTCGCAGTCCACGACGTCCCCGGCGCCCTCCAGTTCGCGGACCACCGCGCCCACCGAGGCGGCCCGGCCGGCGGAGGTCAGCGCGAGCCCGCCGCCGCGGCCCCGGCGCGCCTCGACCAGGCCGAGATGCTGCAGCCTGGCGACCACTTTGGCCGTGTGGGTGTAGGGGACCTCCATCGAGGACGCCACCTCGCGCGTGGTCGGGAGGTCCGTCTCCTCGACGGCGAGGCGCATCAGGGTGCGCAGCGCCAGGTCGGTGAATCGCGTGAGCCGCATGGGTCCACCGTAGGAAACTTGCATCAGAGATACAAATTAAGCGGCGAGGGCTCTCCGTGGTTGGCCGAAAAGAGCCGGTCCCGGGGTCGTCGGGCGGGCCGCCCGGGTGGAGTGCGGTCCGAGAGAGTTCCCACACCCGGACGGAGTAGTCCCACCCTTTTGTGTAATGGTCCCACCACGTTGCGTGCTGCAAGGCTGCCTCCCGCAGATCCATGGAGTGATCGAAAGGGAAAGACATGTCGGTCCAGGCAGGTTCCGAGTCCGAGGTCCAGGCACCGCAGAGCAGTCTGGGGACGGCGGCCGCACGGAACTTGGCAACCACGACCAAGTCCGCGCCGCAGATGCAGGAGATCACCTCCCGGTGGCTGCTGAAGATGCTGCCCTGGGTCTCCGTGCAGGGCGGCACCTACCGCGTCAACCGCCGCCTGACCTACTCGGTCGGCAACGGCGTCGTGGAATTCGTCCAGACGGGGTCCCAGGTCCAGGTGATCCCGGCCGAACTGGGCGAGCTGCCCCTGCTGCGCGACTACGACGACCTCGACGTCCTCGGCGAACTCGCCCAGCGCTGCCGCCAGATCGACTTCGAGCCCGGCCAGGAGCTCACCTCCTTCGGCAGCCCCTCGGACCAGGTCTTCCTCCTCGCCCACGGCCGCATCGAGCACATCGGCCCCGGCCCGTACGGCGAGGACGCCGTCCTGCGGACCGTCGCCGACGGCGCCTACTTCGGCGAGGGCGCCCTCGTCGATGAAGAATCGATTTGGGAGTACACCGCGCGCGCCGCGACCTCGGGCACCGTGCTGTCCCTCTCCCGCCAGGACTTCCAGCTTCTCGCCGACCGCGTCGAGTCCCTGCGCGAGCACGTCGACCGCGTGCGCTCCGCCCCCTCCCGGCCGGCCAACACCTTCGGCGAGGCCGAGATCGAGCTCTCCGCCGGCCACCGCGGCGAGGCCCTCCTGCCGCGCACCTTCGTGGACTACGAGGCCCGCCCGCGCGAGTACGAGCTCTCCATCGCCCAGACCGTCCTGCGGGTCCACACGCGCGTCGCCGACCTCTACAACCAGCCGATGAACCAGACCGAGCAGCAGCTCAGGCTCACGGTCGAGGCGCTGCGCGAGCGCCAGGAGCACGAGATGCTCAACAACCGCGACTTCGGGCTGCTCCACAACGCCGACTACGACCAGCGCATCCAGCCGCACGACGGCGCGCCCACCCCCGACGACATGGACCAGCTGCTCAGCATGCGGCGCGGCTCCAAGCTCTTCCTGGCACACCCCAAGGCCATCGCCGCCTTCGGTCGCGAGTGCAACAAGCGCGGCATCTACCCGGAGACCGTGGACGTCGACGGCCACCGGGTGCCGGCCTGGCGCGGGGTGCCGATCTTCCCGAGCAGCAAGATCCCGATCAGTGACGCCCGCACCACGTCCATCCTCTGCATGCGCACCGGCGAGGACGACCAGGGCGTGATCGGCCTGCACCAGCCGGGCATCCCGGACGAGATCGAACCGAGCCTGTCGGTCCGCTTCATGGGGATCAGCGAGCAGGCGATCATCTCCTACCTGGTCACCGCGTACTTCTCCGCGGCGGTACTGGTCCCCGACGCGCTCGGTGTGCTGGAGAACGTCGAGATCGGCCGTTGGCGCTGAGCGGCGTGCAGATCATCGCGACCGGCGAGGGCCAGGAGGCCGCGGCCCTGCTGGAACGGACGAGGGAAGCGGTCGACCCGGAACTGCGCCGCACGGTGGAGAGCCTGCCCGGTCCGATGCGGCGTGTGGCGATGTACCACTTCGGCTGGGAGGACGAGGACGGCACCCCGGCCGCGGGCGGGGCGGGCAAGGCCATCCGTCCGGCGCTGGTGCTGGCCGCGCTCCAGGCCCTGCAGGGGCCGGGGGGCGGTCCGGTCGGGCACGCCGTACGTCCGGCGGCGGCCGTGGAGCTGGCCCACAACTTCACGCTGCTGCACGACGACGTGGTCGACAAGGACGACCGGCGGCGCGGCCGGGCCACCGCGTGGACCGTCTTCGGCACGCCGGACGCGATCATCACGGGCGACGCCATGATGATGCTCGCACTGCGGCTGCTCGCGGAGGACCCGCACCCGGCCTCGGCGGCCGCCTCCTCGCGGCTGGCCGACTGCATCATCGAGCTCTGCGCCGGGCAGCAGGCCGACTGCGCCTTCGAGAGCCGTCCGCACGTCACCCTCGACGAGTGCCTGGCCATGGCGACGGCCAAGACCGGGGCGCTGCTCGGATGCGCGTGCGCGCTCGGCGCGCTGTACGCGGGTGCCGGGCCCGACGAGGTCGACGCAATGGACGCCTTCGGCCGGGAGGCCGGGCTGGCCTTCCAGCTGATCGACGACCTGATCGGCATCTGGGGGGACCCCGGGCACACCGGCAAGGCCGCCGGGGCCGACCTGGTCGCGCGCAAGAAGTCCCTGCCCGTCGTGGCGGCGCTCACCTCGGGCACCGCGGCGGGGGAGGAGCTGGCCGGGCTGTACGCGGGTCCCATGACCGGGGACGACGTGCGCCGGGCCGCCGAGGCGGTGGACCGGGCCGGCGGGCGCGACTGGGCGCAGGCGCACGCGGCGGACCGGATGGGCCGGGCGGTGCAGCAGCTGTCCCGGGCCGTGCCGGACCTCGCGGCGGCGGGCGGCCTGCTGGCACTGGCGGAGTTCGTGACGCGCCGGACGAGGTGATCGTCCCAGGATGCGGGGGGAGGCCCGTTCCGGCACCGCCCGGTGCCGGAACGGGCCTTACCGCATGAGGGCGCCAACTCTAGGATCGCTGACGGTTGTTGACACGTGAGCGAAGGGTGTGACCAGTGGTGCTGGAGATACGTCAGGCGACCGACTCGGACCGGGACGCGGTGGCGCGGCTGCTCGACGAGGCCTTCCGCAGCGACCCGGTGAGCAGCTGGGTGTTCCCGGACCCGGGCCACCGGGCCGCCGTGCACGGGAAGTTCCTCGGCGTCTTCGTGGACGTGGCGCTGGCCGAGGGTCGGATCGACTACGCGGCGGACGGCTCGGCGGCGGCGCTGTGGCTGCGGATCCCGGCCGGTGAGCCGGAGGGTGAGGACGAGGTCCCGGCGAGGATGCGGGCCGTGGCCGACCCGGACAACGAGCGGTGCGAGCTGGTGGGCCGGCTGACGGGCGCGGTGCACCCGACGGCCGAGGAGCACGAGTACCTGCTGATGATCGCGGTGGCGCCCGGCCGGCAGGGCGAGGGGCTGGGCACCGAGCTGATGCGGCCGGTGCTGGAACGGTGCGACCGCGAGGGCGTGCCGGCCTACCTGGAGGCGAGCAGCGAGCGCAGCAAGGGCCTGTACGAGCGGCTCGGCTGGGAGTTCACGGGGGAGGCGGTGCGGCTGCCGGACGGCCCGCTGATGTGGCCGATGTGGCGCAAGCCGCGCGGCTGACGGCTGGCGGCCGGCGGCGGATCCGCGGCGGAGCCGGGCGCGGGCCGTCGCGTCCGGCCCGCGGAAATCCTTGCGTAACCACTACACCTGAAGTACTTTCGTCGTCGTGCTCCGATGGGGGCAGCCGTCCGACGAAAGAGAATCGCTTGCGCAGGCTCACGTACTTCATCGCCACCTCCGTCGACGGGTTCATCGGGGCCCCCGACGGCGACGGCGAGTTCTTCAACTCCCACGTGGACCCCGAGTTCCTCGACCACCTCATGACCGAGTACCCGGAGACCATCTCCGCCCTGGGCCGCGAGCACCTCGGCATCGCCGACCGCGCCCCCCGGCACTTCGACGCGGTCGTCATGGGGCGGCGCACCTACGAGCCGGGCCTCAAGGTGGGCATGACCAGCCCCTACGGCCACCTGCCCGAGCAGTACGTCGTCAGCCGCTCCCTGGCCACCGCCCCGGACCCGCAGGTGCGGCTGCTCGGCGGGGACCTGGTGGCCGCCGTCCGCGAGCTGAAGGCACGCGACGGCCTCGGCATCTGGCTCTGCGGGGGCGCCGACCTCGCCACGCAGCTGATCGACGAGATCGACGAGTTCGTCGTCAAGACCTACCCGGTCTTCCTCGGCACCGGCATGCCGATGTCCCGGGCCGGCTTCGGGCAGCGCCCCCTGGAGCTCACCGGGTCCCGGACCTTCGGCGGCGGCCAGACCGTCACCGGCTACGCCGTCCGGCGCTGACCCGCCGAACGCGCGAAACCGGCCTACCGTGGAGGTATGGCCGGTGAACAGCAGCAGCGCGCACACCCGACGGTGGCCCCGCACGCCGGACACGAACAGCGGATGTGTCCGGCGTGCGGCCGCCACGTCGAAACGGTGGTCGGGCGGCGGAAGTCCCTCGGGATCTTCGTCCCGGTGTGGAGCCGGGGTCCCTGCCGGAACCCCGACTGCCGCGACTTCACGCAGCCCGACGGGCGGTGATTCAGCCCTTGGCGGCGACGTCCTTCGCGCCCAGGCCGGAGGCGAAGCCGTTGGCCCAGAGCTGGTTGACGCGCGAGCGCTCGGCCGAGTTCGGCACGGCGTTCGTGCAGGAGGTGCCCGGGCCGCCGCCCGACATCAGCTCGCTGCACGGGCCCGAGTAGTGGTCCGGCAGGCCCAGCACGTGACCGGTCTCGTGCGAGGTCACCCGGGTGGAGTTGTACTGCTGGTTCTGGCGGTAGTCGAGGAAGATGTAGCCGCGGCCGTGGCCGTCCGTGCTGGCGTACGAGCCGCGTGAGTCGTTGCCCTCGCGGTAGGAGAAGTTTCCGCCGGAGGACACCTCCTGCAGCTTCACGTTCGTCACCGAGCTGTTCCAGATCTGCGTGGAACGGGCTATCTGGGTGCGGAAGCTCGGCGCGCTGCGGGTGTTGTACGTGACCGTCACGGCCAGGGCGCCGGGGTTGGCGGCCCGCTGCTCGGCCACCGAGCGCTGCACGGCCTCGAAGAACGCCTGGTTCGCGGCCGCGTTCTCCGGCGAACGCTCGTAGGCTGCGTAGCTCGCGGCGTTCCCGGCGGGGGCGGGAGCGGCGGTCGCGGTGGGGACGGCGCCGAGGGTGGCGGCGAGGCCGATGCCGACGGCGGTGGCCAGCATGGCGTTACGGGAGTGGCGCATGTGGGGGAGCTCCTACTCGTTTCCGGTGCGGTGGGGGGTGGTGGTTCGGTACCGGAGTCTGCGGGAGCGGAAGTGCCCGGCGGATGATGTCACCAGCCGATAGCGCCGGCCTATCGGGGGGATTTCGGCAGCCCAACTAGAGTGAGAATGGCGGGATTCGGGGGGCTATCAGTGGCTGGTGCGGTCCACCGTGACCGGCCTACTCTCGGGACATGGAGCTTGAGGTCAGGCACCTGCGCGCACTGTGCGCCATCGCCGACGCCGGGAGTCTGCACAAAGCGGCCCGGCAACTCGGCGTGAGCCAGCCCTCGTTGACCACCCAGCTGAAGCGCATCGAACGGGCCCTGGACGGCGAGTTGTTCCTGCGCGAACGGACCGGATGCCGCCCCACGCCTTTCGGCCGGACGGTCCTCGGCCGGGCCCGCCCGCTGCTCGCCGACATGGCCGCGCTGGTCGCCGAGGCCCGCGCCCAGGCCCGCGGCCCCCGGCTGCGCATCGGCTCGACGGCCAGCCGGGCCCTGCCGGGGTGGCTGCGCCGGCTGCACCGGAGGCTGCCCGACACGGAGACCTCCCTCGTCGTGGACGTCTCCGCGAACGCCCTGCTGCGGATGGTGTCCTCCGGGCAGCTCGACGTGGCCTTCGTGCACGAGGTGGAGGGCAGCCCGCTGCGCCTGCCGACCGGGTTGCAGGTGCACGTGCTCATGGAGCGGGAGCCGCAGTTCGTCTCGATGTCCCGGGACCATCCGGCCGCCGAACAGGCGGTGGTCTCCTTACGGGACCTGGCCGAGGACCGCTGGATGGTGGACCCCTCGGTCGATGGGGAGTGGGACGGCCTGCGCCGGGTGTTCGCCGGGGCGGGCCTCGATCCGCCGGTGCTCCACGCCGACTACCACACAGCCACCTCGCTGATCATCTCCGGCGAGGCCGTCGCACCCTGCCAGCCGACCTCCGGGCCGCGCGAGGACATGGCGATCCGGCCGCTGTGCGGGGACCCCCTGGCCGTCCGCCTGCTCCTGGCCACCCGGCCGGGCGAGCACGCCGACGTCTACGAGGACCTGCGCGCCGCCTACCGGGAGGCCGCCCTGCGCACACCCCCGTACCGGGCCTGGCTCCACCACCACGCGAGCCCGCTCCTGGCGGCCTGAGCACCCTGCCGCGAGCCGGCCGCAGGCCGTCGTCGCAGCTCTCAGGCGCGCCGGACGGGCCGGGACCGCGCACGGTCGTAGGCCAGGAACAGGGCGCCCTGGGCGGTCAGCAGGGCACCGGCGGAGAGCCGGGCCGGGCTGCCGCGGCGCAGACCCCACAGCACCAGCGGTGCCCCGGCCGCCAGGTGCGCCGCCCCCAGGGCGCGGGCCCGCGGTCCGCGCACCCACGGGCCCAGCGGCCCCTCCTCCACCGCGTCGAGTTCGCTGCGGACGGCGTCGCGCCAGCCGGACCACTCCAGCGTCTCGACGCCGGGCGCCATCCGGGCCGCGCCCCGCAGCCGGTCGGCGGGCTCGCCCGGGCCCAGGCCGGGCGGCAGGGCCAGTCCCGTCCGGGTCAGCAGGGCGACCAGCGCCCGGAGCCTGCCCTCGCCGTCCATGACCGGGTCCGGGTCCGGGCGGCCGAGCCGCTCCAGGTCCTCCAGGTCGAGCACGGGGTCCAGGCCGAGCCGCGCGGCCAGGGAGCGCATCGCGTCGGGTGAGCCGACCGGCACGCCGGCCGCGTCCCAGGCGTGGTCGGCGGTGCGCCGGAAGCCGCTCGACAGCGCGAAACCGGTCCGGCCGGCCTCCCACCACAGGCTCAGCACCGGCCAGTCGGTGCCGACGGCGATCGCCGCACCCCACCCGGCCAGCACCTCGGCCACGCTCTCCTCGCCCTGCCGCCAGGGCTTGTCCTCGGGGACGAGCACGCTCCACTCGCCGGCGGGGGCCAGCAGCAGGCGGGCGCGCAGCAGGTGTGCCGGCCGGCGGACTGCGGAGGGCTCGGCGCGGCAGAGCAGAACGCCGCCGGTCGCGGCCGGGAAGATTGACATGCGCACACCCTATTGCAAACAGCCCCAAACGGCCCATTCCGACACCGCCCTTGACTTCACCCAACCGCGATATATCGTGTTGTTCGGAAGACGCGATATGTTGCGTGCGTCGAGCCCGGTCCGTGTACGTCCGAGGAGGATCAGCACCATGACAGAGCAGCCGTCTCAGCCGTCCCGGCCGTCGCAGTCGACGTGGCACGTCGACGGACCGCGGAAGCTGGTCTTCGAGGAGCCGGTGAACGAGCTCCGCGTCCGCGTGGTGAGCGGCGAGGTCAACGTCGTCGCCGCCGAGGAGGGCGCCGCGCGCCTGGAGGTGACCGACGTGGAGGGCCAGCCGCTGTACGTGGTCCACGACGACGGCGTCCTCACCGTCTCCTACGAGGACCTGCCGTGGAACGGGTCCCACGGCCTCAAGCAGTGGTTCGAGGCCAAGCCGTGGAAGGCCTGGGCGGGCTCCGCCTCCGGCCGCAAGGCCTGGGAGCGCCGGGCCGCCGTCACCCTCACCGTGCCCGCCGCCACCCGGGTCCACGTGACCACCGTCGACGCCACCGCCTTCGTGTCCGGCATCGAGGCCTCCACCGACGTCAACGGCGTCTCCGGCGACACCACGCTGGTCGGGCTGTCCGGCCGGGTCAAGGCGCACACCGTCTCCGGCGGGGTCGAGGCCCAGTCCGTCACCGGCGACCTCGGCTTCCACTCGGTCTCCGGCGGCCTGACCGTCGTCGACGGCGCCGGCGTGAGCGTACGCGCCGACTCCGTCAGCGGGGACATGCTCATCGACCTGGACCCCGGTCCGGACGCCGAACGCCCCGTGGACATCGCGCTGAACTCCGTCTCCGGGCAGGTCGCCATCCGCCTCCCGCACCCCGCCGACGCCCGGGTCGAGGCCAACACCGCCACCGGCGGGGTCTCCAACGCCTTCGAGGACCTGCGCGTCTCGGGCCAGCTGGGCGCCAAGCGGATCACCGGCACCCTCGGCTCCGGCGCCGGCACCCTGCGGGCGACCACCGTCTCCGGCGGCATCGCCCTGCTGCGCCGCCCGCCGGCGGAGAACGACGAGACCGCCCCCGCCCCGCTCGCGCCCGCCCCGACGCTCGACAAGAAGGTGCTCTGACATGCCGCCCGTCTTCGCCCACGGCCGCCTCCGCCTGTACCTCCTCAAGCTGCTGGACGAGGCCCCCCGTCACGGGTACGAGGTGATCCGCCTGCTGGAGGAGCGCTTCCAGGGCCTCTACGCGCCCTCCGCGGGCACCGTGTACCCGCGCCTGGCCAAGCTGGAGGCCGAGGGACTGGTCACGCACGCCACCGAGGGCGGGCGGAAGGTGTACTCCATCACCGACGCGGGCCGCGCCGAACTGGCCGACCGCAGCGGCGAGCTGGCCGACCTGGAGCTGGAGATCCGCGACTCGGTCAGCGAGCTGGCCGCCGAGATCCGCAGCGACGTCCGGGGCGCGGCGGGCGACCTGCGGCGCGAGATGCGCGAGGCGGCGAGCGCGTCGGCGACGCAGGTCGAGGACGAGTCCTGGAAGGCGGCCAAGGAGGAGCTGCGCAAGGCCAGGCAGGAGTGGAAGGAACAGGCGCGCCGGGCGAAGGACGAGAGCCGCCGGGCCCGCGAGGAGGCGCAGGCCGCGCGGCGCCAGGCGAAGGAGGCCCAGGACCGGGCCCGCGAGGAGGTCCAGCGCATCGCGGGGCAGCTCCAGGAGCAGCTGGCGAAGTCGGGCGGGGTCCTCGGCAGCCTGGCGGGAGCCTGGCTGGGCGGCACCACCCCGCCGTCCGCGGCCGGTGCGGGTGCCGCGGCGAGCCCGGGTGCGGGTGCCGGTGCGGGCGTACGTGACGACGCCGGTGCGGCGGGTCCGCAGGCCGCCGGTGCGGCCGCGGACTGGGCGGGGGACCTGGAGCCCAGCGGTGACCCGGCCTGGGACCTGGACCGGCTGCTGGACCGTTTCCGCGACGAGGTGAGGGACGCCGCGCGCGACCACGGGGTCACCGCGGACCGGCTGGCCGAGGCCCGCCGGCACCTCGCGGCGGCGGCCGCCCGGCTGGGGACCACGTTCGGCCCCGGGGCCTGATCGGCCCCGCTCCGGCCGGTGCCCCCGGCCCCCGGTCCCCGGCCTGAGCGGGCGGGAGCGAGAGCCGGGCGGCGACCCGTCCGGCGCCCCGTGGGGACGTTCCGCCCGTACCCGACCCGCCCGCCCGGCCCGGCCCGGCCCGTGCCCTCGGCCCCGCCGCGGCCCACCGGCGTTCCTACGCCGCCGGGGCCAGGGCCTCGGCCTCCGCGTAGGTGATGCCGTGGTCCGTCAGGACCTCGGAGACCGTGCCCGGCCGGGAGAGCAGGGCGAGCAGCAGGTGCAGGGTGCCGATGTGCCGGTCCTTGCGGCCCAGGGCGATCCGCAGCGACTGCTCCAGGACCTTCTTCGAGCCCTCGGCGAAGGGCACGTGCCGGCTGCCGGCCCGGTCGTCGGGCGTGGCGCGGCCGAGGGCCGAGCGGAGCGAGGACCCCACGGTCCGCCTGCGCGGCGCCGGGGCCGCGAGGGCCCCCTCGCCGTGGGTCTCCTCCACGCGGGAGACGATCTCGGTGAGGTCGATGCCGAGTCCGGCGAGCGCCTCCTCGTCGGCGCGGGACATCCCGCCCCGGCGGCGGGCCGCCGCCAGCCCGGCGGTCACCGCCGGGCGGTCGACGCCGAGCGGGTCCAGGGCTCCCAGGGCCAGCAGGGACAGGAGCAGGTGTTCCTCCGTGACCGCGGCGGCGCCGGCCCGCTGGGCCTCGGCCACGGCGCCCGTCACGGCCGAGCGGGCGTCCCGGGTGAATCGTTCGAACATCAGAGCCTCCCGTACTTCTTGTGCACGGCCTGCCGGCTGACGCCCAGCTCGGCCGCGATCTCCTGCCAGGACCAGCCCTGCGCGCGGGCGCTGCGCACCTGTACGGCCTCCAGCTGCTCCAGCAGCCTGCGGAGTGCCGCGACGGCACGCAGGCCCACGCGCGGGTCGCGGTCCCCGGCCCGTTCGGCGAGATCGGTCGCTTCCGTCATGATGTCAATGTAGGTTGACGCGGGAGGGTCGTCAACCCCGGTTGACGCCTACGGCTTGAGGACGATCTTGCCGAAGAGGTCGCCCGACGCGAGCTTCTCGAAGCCCTCGCGCGCCCGGTCCAGCGGCAGCACCTCGTCGATGACCGGCCGCAGCCCCGTCGCGGCGCAGAAGGCCAGCAGGTCCTCCAGCTCGTCCTTCGAACCCATGGTCGAGCCGACCACCTTCAGCTCCAGGAAGAAGATCCGGGTCAGCTCCGCGTGCGCGGGCCGGTCGCCGCTGGTCGCCCCGGAGATCACCAGGGTGCCGCCGGGGCGCAGGGACTTCACCGAGTGCGACCAGGTGGCCGCCCCCACCGTCTCGATCACCGCGTCCACCCGGTGCGGGAGCCGCGCGCCCGGCTCGTACGCCTCCACGGCGCCCAGCTCCACGGCCCGCTTGCGCTTGGCCTCGTCCCGGCTGGTGGCGAAGACCCGCAGGCCCGCCGCCTTGCCGAGGGCGATCGCCGCGGTGGCCACGCCGCCGCCTGCGCCCTGGACCAGGACGGAGTCGCCGGGGCGGACCCCGGCGTTGGTGAAGAGCATCCGGTACGCGGTCAGCCAGGCCGTCGGGAGGCAGGCGGCCTCCTCGAAGGACAGCTCGGCGGGCTTGCGCAGGACGTTCCAGGCGGGGACGGTCACCTGCTCGGCGAAGGTCCCCTGGTAGCGCTCGGTCAGGATCGAGCGCGGCTCGTCCGGGCCGACCCCGTGGCCGCTCTGGCCGATCACGGAGTGCAGGACGACCTCGTTGCCGTCCTGGTCGATCCCGGCGGCGTCGCAGCCGAGGATCATGGGGAGCCTCTCCTCCCCGATGCCGACCCCGCGCAGCGACCAGAGGTCGTGGTGGTTGAGGGAGGCGGCCTTGACGTTCACGGTCACCCAGCCGGGCCTGGCCTCCGGAGCCGGGCGGTCGCCCAGTTCAAGGCCGTTCAGCGGCTGGTCACGGTCGATTCGGGCGGCGTAGGCAGCGAACATGCGGCGACGCTACCGCTCGGTAGCCCCCACATCCACCCCCGTTCCCGTCACACCCCCGCGCGTCCGCACCCGGCCCGGCGTTCGCGAAGGGGCCCGTCCGGAGATGTCCGGACGGGCCCCTTCGCGTACTGCTCGGTCCGCGGTCAGGCCAGGCGGGCCACGCCGTCGGCCTTGGCGGCGGCGGCGACGGCCGCGGCCACGGCCTCCGCCACGCGCGCGTCGAACGGCGAGGGGATCACGTAGTCGGCGGCGAGCTCGTCACCGACGACGCCGGCGATGGCGTCGGCGGCGGCGATCTTCATGCCCTCGGTGATCCGGGTGGCGCGCACCTTGAAGGCACCGGCGAAGATGCCCGGGAAGGCCAGGACGTTGTTGATCTGGTTCGGGAAGTCCGAACGGCCGGTGGCCACGACCGCCGCGTACTTGTGCGCGACGTCCGGGTGGACCTCCGGGTTCGGGTTGGCCATGGCGAAGACGAAGGAGTCCTTCGCCATCGTCGCCACCGCCTCCTCGGCGACGGAGCCGCCGGAGACGCCGATGAACACGTCCGCCCCGACCAGCGCCTGCTCCAGCGAACCGGTCTGCCCCGTCGTGTTGGTCAGGCCCGCGATCTCCGCCTTGACGTCCGTCAGGTCGGAGCGGTCCGCGGACACGACGCCCTTGCGGTCGGTGACGCAGACGTCGCCGATGCCCGCGTCCACCAGGATCTTGGCGATGGCGATGCCCGCCGCGCCGGCGCCCGCGATCACGGCGCGCAGGTCGCCGAGGGTGCGACCGGTGAGCTTGGCGGCGTTGCGCAGGGCGGCCAGCGTCACGATGGCCGTGCCGTGCTGGTCGTCGTGGAAGATCGGGATGTCCAGCGCCTCCTGGAGGCGCCGCTCGATCTCGAAGCAGCGGGGCGCGGAGATGTCCTCCAGGTTGACCCCACCGAAGGACGGCGCCAGACGGATGACCGTCTCGACGATCTCGTCCGTGTCCTTGGTGGCGAGCGCGATCGGGACCGCGTCCACACCACCGAACTGCTTGAAGAGGATGGCCTTGCCCTCCATCACGGGGAGGGAGGCTTCCGGGCCGATGTCACCGAGGCCGAGCACGGCCGTGCCGTCGGTGACGACGGCGACCACGTTGGACTTCCAGGTGTACTCGTTCACCAGCTCCGGCTGCTCGGCGATGGCGGTGCACACCTTCGCCACGCCCGGGGTGTACGCCAGGGACAGGTCGTCCTTGTCGTTCACCGGAACGGTGGCCTGGATGGCCATCTTGCCGCCCCGGTGCAGTGCGAACACCGCGTCCGGGTTGTTGTCCGTAGCACTGTCGCTGCGAGGGTTGACGATCTCCGCTGCCACTTCGTGTGACCCCTTAATTCCTTTTGTTCGTTGAGGGTGGCCACTCCTGGTTAAGGGGTGGGCGGGCACCGCGTCCGTACTCCGCATCGCCGGTTGGCCCGTCTCCGCGGAGGGGAGGTTCGTACGCGCGGGCGCGCCGCACGCGCGCCCTGAGCCCCGGATGAGGGGTGTAAGGATCTGTTCTACCCGAAGAACACTCGCTCAGACGAGTCGATTCCGGCTCAACCGTAGGTCACTTGCCCGCCTTTTGGCGAAAAGTCCAAACCTTGCCGTCCGGTGGGCGAGACGCCCCGGAGAAACTGCGCCCAAAAGGCCAGGTCACGGCAGTATCTGCGGCCTCGAACCCCCTTGCCCGCAGTCCTGTTGGCCTACCCGGGTCGCCCGTTATGCGATTTTGACCTGACGGGCAGCCTGAATGTCTCAGTCCGAATGGCAAGATGCCGTAATCACACAAGGTCGCGACACTCGATGGTGCGTGTCCGACCGTTTTTCGATGCTTTTCCACCCCTGTCGGAGGAACGAAGCCATGACCGCAAGCACCACCCGTCGTACGACCGCCGCTCGGTCCCGGATCGCCGCGGTCGGCGCGATCGCGGTCGCCGGCGCCCTGATCCTCACCGGTTGTGGCGACCAGACCGACAAGGCGTCCTCGACCCCGTCGGGTGCGGCGAACAACAGCAGCGCGCCGCTCTTCTCCAAGCTCCCGAAGAAGATCCAGGACGCCGGTGTGATCAAGGTCGGCACCGACGCCACCTACGCGCCGATGGAGTTCACCGAGGGTGGCAAGATCGTCGGCGTCGACCCGGACATCGCGGCGGCCCTGAGCAAGCAGCTCGGCGTCCAGTTCAAGTTCGAGTCGGGCACCTTCGACACGCTGATCGGCAGCATGCAGACCGGCCGCAGCGACCTGGTCATGTCCTCCCTCACCGACACCAAGGCCCGCCAGGAGGGCCTGGACGACAAGGGCGCCAAGACCGGTGCGGGCGTCGACTTCGTCGACTACTTCTCCGCCTCGACCGGCATCCTGGTCAAGAAGGGCAACCCCCAGGGCATCAAGACCCTCGACGACCTGTGCGGCAAGACGGTCGCCGTCCAGCGCGGCACCACGTACGAGGAGTCCGCGAAGACCCAGGCCGAGAAGTGCAAGACGGACGGCAAGGGCGAGCTCAAGGTCGAGTCCTTCCCGACCGACGCCGAGGCCCAGACCCGTGTGAAGGCCGGTGGCGCCGCCGCCGACCTGAACGACTCCCCGGTCGCCGCGTACATCGCGCAGACCGCGGGTGGCGGCAACGACTTCGAGGCCATCGCCAACCCGACCGACGCCGGCCTGTTCGGCATCGCGGTGGACAAGAAGAACACCGAGCTGCGCGACGCGCTCAAGGAAGCCCTCGACGCGATCATCAAGGACGGCACCTACAAGGCCGCCCTCGACAAGTGGAACGCGGGCTCCGGCGCCGTCACCGAGGCCAAGATCAACGCCGGTTCCTGACCTCCGCGTACCACCGCAGCACACTGAAGGGCAGTCACTGTGACTGACAAGCTCGACAAGGACCCGGGTCCTGCGGACACCCCGCCGGCCGGTTCCGTCCCCCCCGAGGCGATCCGTGCCATCCCGGTCCGCCACTACGGCCGCTGGATCAGTGCCGTGGTCGTCATCGGCCTGGTCGCGGCCCTGATCGTCGCCTTCTCGCAGGGCAACGTGCGCTGGGCGACCGTTCCGGAGAAGCTGTTCGACCCGTCGATCCTGCGCGGTGTCGTCAACACCATCTGGATCAGCGTCACCGCCATGGCGCTCGGCCTGGTGCTCGGCGTCCTGTTCGCCGTCATGCGCCTCTCGAAGAACCCGGTGACCAGCACCATCGCCTGGTTCTACATCTGGCTCTTCCGCGGCACCCCGGTGTACGTGCAGCTCCTCATCTGGTTCAACCTCGCCCTGATCTTCCCGATCCTGAACCTCGGGTTCTACAAGGACGAGATGACCCAGGTCATGACGCCGTTCCTGGCCGCCCTGCTGGGCCTCGGCCTCAACGAGGGCGCGTACATGGCGGAGATCGTCCGCGCCGGCATCCAGTCGGTCGACGAGGGCCAGACCGAGGCCTCGCACGCACTCGGCATGACCCGGACGCAGACCATGCGCCGCGTCGTGCTGCCGCAGGCCATGCGGGTGATCGTGCCGCCGACGGGCAACGAGTTCATCAACATGCTCAAGACCTCGTCGCTCGTCGTCGCCGTGCAGTACTTCGACCTGCTGCGGGCGGCCCAGGACATCGCGTCCACCTCGTTCGCGGTCATGGAGATGTTCTTCGTCGCCTCGATCTGGTACCTGGCGCTGACCAGCGTGTTCAGCGTCGGCCAGTACTACCTGGAGCGCCGCTACGCCCGTGGCGCGCTCCGGACCCTGCCGCCCACGCCGCTGCAGAAGATCAAGGCGAAGCTGTCCAGCTTCTCGAACAGCAAGGCGGTGGCCTGATGACGGCCATGGTGAAGGCCGAGGGCGTCCACAAGTCCTACGGTGCGGCGCACATCCTCAAGGGCATCGACCTGGAGGTCGCCCCGCGTGAGGTCTTCTGCCTGGTCGGCCCGTCCGGCTCCGGCAAGTCGACCTTCCTGCGGTGCATCAACCACCTGGAGCAGATCAACGCCGGACGGCTGTACGTCGACGGGGACCTCGTCGGCTACCGCCAGAAGGGCGACAAGCTCTACGAGCTGAAGGACAGCGAGGTCGCGGCGCAGCGCCGGGACATCGGCATGGTCTTCCAGCGCTTCAACCTCTTCCCGCACATGACGGCCATCGAGAACGTGATGGAAGCCCCGGTCATGGTGAAGGGCGAGTCCAAGTCGGTGGCGCGCGAGCGCGCCATCCGCCTCCTGGACCGGGTGGGCCTCGGCGAGAAGGGCGGGAACTACCCCTCCCAGCTCTCCGGCGGCCAGCAGCAGCGCGTGGCGATCGCCCGCGCGCTCGCCATGGAGCCGAAGCTGATGCTCTTCGACGAGCCCACGTCGGCGCTCGACCCCGAGCTGGTCGGCGACGTCCTGGACGTCATGCGGGACCTGGCCGAATCGGGCATGACCATGATCGTGGTCACGCACGAGATGGGCTTCGCCCGCGAGGTCGGCGACAACCTCGTCTTCATGGACGGCGGCGTGGTCGTCGAGTCGGGCCACCCCCGTGACGTGCTGGGCAACCCCCAGCACGACCGGACGAAGGCCTTCCTCTCCAAGGTGCTGTAGTCGGCGCGAGCCCCGAGGGGCGGTACGGGATCCCCGTACCGCCCCTCGGGCGTTCGGTCCGGGCGGCTGCCGACCGGCCCGGACCGGGGCGTCATTTCACGGCCAGGACCAGGGCGTCGGAGGGCGAACGCCAGACCGTGCGGGCCTCGGCGAAGCCGGCGGCGCGCAGGGTCGCGGCGTGCCAGGCCTCGGTGGGGGTGTCGCCGTCGGCGTGCTCGCCGTAGATCGCGAAGCGGCGGGCGGTCGGCTCCGCCAGTACCGGGTCGGCGGCCGCCAGCGCCCACCACTCGCGCCAGTCCAGTGCCCCGGCCGCCTTCGCCCGGTCCATGCCGGCGTGCCGGTGGGCGTGCTCGGCGGCGTCGATGCGGGGGGTGTCCGGGTCGGGCATGTGGTCGGCGTTCATGAACACCCCGCCCGGGGCGACCAGCGGGGCGAGCTGCCCGTACAGGACCGCCAGGTCCGTGCTCGGCAGCCAGTGCAGGGCGGTGGCGGTCAGCACCGCGTCGTACGAGTCGTGGGGGAGGCGGGCGCGCCAGTGCGGGTCCTTGAGGTCGGCGGTGACCAGCGTGACCCGCTCGTCGCCCGCGAAGTGGCCGGCGGCGATGGCGAGCAGGGCCGGGTCGAGATCGACGCCTGTGCTCGTGGCGTCCGGGAACCGCTTGAGGGCGCGGTCCGTAATACTTCCCGTACCGCACGCGAGGTCCAGCAGCCGGGGAGCGGGGCCCACCAGTGCCTCGACCATGTCGAGCATCACCCGGAAGCGCTCCTCGCGGTCGGGCATGTACCACTCCTGCTGGCGGTCCCAGCTGTCCTGCCAGGCCTGCCAGTCGGTCGTGCCCGTCGCCCCGGTCGTATCCGTCATCCCGAACCCCTCCAGTCGTAATACCCTCGAAGACGTCTCAGTCGTTACCAGAGACACTAAGCCGCAGCCGTAAGGACTACAAGTGGAACTGGCCCATTACTCGGACTTCGCCGTGCGCCTGGTCAACACCGAGGAGCCGGCCCGCAACAAGGACACGCTCACCTCGGTGGACGCCGTCCGCGCCCTGTTCGGCGCCAGCCAGCAGATGGCCCGCCGCGTCAACGACGGCGACGTCACCCGCTTCCGCAACGTCCGCGGCCGCCTGCGCGCCGTCTTCGAGGCCGCCGACGGCGGCGACCACGTCCTCGCCGTCGACCTGCTGAACTCGCTCCTCATGGAGTTCCCCGTCAGCCCCCAGGTCTCCGGCCACGAGACCCTCAAGGACGACGGCGGCCCCGACTGGCACATCCACCTCGCCGAGCACCCCTCGAACGCGTCCGCGGGCTACGCCGCCATGGCCGCCATGGGCCTCGCCTTCGCCCTCACCGAGCACGGCCCCGACCGCCTCGGCCTCTGTCAGGCCGCACCCTGCCGCAACGCCTACCTGGACACCTCCACCAACCGCTCCCGGCGCTACTGCTCCGACCGCTGCGCCACCCGGGCCAACGTCGCCGCCTACCGGGCCCGCAAACGGCTGGAGGCCGAGGAGTCCGCCCGCAGCACCCGCAGCGCCGACACCGCCCAGGACAGCCGGGCCCTCAGCGAACGCTGACCCGCCTCGCGCGGCCGCAGCCGCAGCACGGCCGTCGCCAGCACCAGCTCGCCGGGCACAGCCCCGTAGTCGGTGCTGTCACCCGTCTCGTTGTACGGGTTGTCGCCCAGCACCCACCAGCGGCCGCCCGGCCGCCGCTCCACCGCCCGCTTCACCACGAGCAGGTCCTGCTGCAGGGGATGGCGCAGCACCACCACGTCACCGGGCCGGACGGCGCCCCCGTACCGCACCACCAGGGTGTCCCCGTCCAGCAGGGTCGGGACCATCGACGGCCCCGTCACCTCCACGAGCCCGAAGCGCCTGCCCGGGCGCCCGCCGTCCACCATGCACGTCCTCCTCGTCACCCCCGCATGCTGCCCCAACGCCCCGTACATTCGCTCACCGGTCCGGCCGCGACCCTGGACTTTTGTCCCAAGCCCATGGGGGCGCCCGCGAAAACCTGCCCTTCAGCGAGTAATCTCCCCTCTTGAGAAGACGATCACGAGGAGGACCCATGCTTTCCCGTCTCTTCGCCCCCAAGGCGAAGGTCTCGGCCCACTGCGACCTGCCGTGCGGCGTGTACGACCCGGCCCAGGCCCGCATCGAGGCCGAGTCCGTGAAGGCCGTCCAGGAGAAGTACCAGGCCAACGAGGACGCCGACTTCCGCGCGCGCGCCATCACCATCAAGGAGCAGCGCGCCGAGCTCGCCAAGCACCACGTCTCGGTGCTGTGGAGCGACTACTTCAAGCCCCCGCACTTCGAGAAGTACCCGCAGCTGCACACCCTGGTCAACGACACCCTGAAGGCCCTCTCGGCCGCCAAGGCGTCGAACGACCCGGCGACCGGCCAGAAGGCCCTCGACCTCATCGCCGAGATCGACCGCATCTTCTGGGAGACCAAGGCCGCCTGAGCCTTCCCGTCCCCCGCACGGAGGGGCCCGTCCGCGATGCCGGACGGGCCCCTCCGTCGTCGCCGGACGGGCCTCCCGTCCGCGCCGCCTTGCCTACGGGACTACTCGTCCTCGTCGTCCTCGTCGTCCAGCCGGGCCAGCCAGGTGGCCAGACGTTCCACCGGGACCTCGAAGTCCGGGTTCAGGTCGACGAACGTGCGCAGCTGCTCGGCGAGCCACTCGAAGGTGACCTCCTCCTCGCCGCGCCGCTTCTCCAGCTCCTCGATGCCGCGATCGGTGAAGTACAAGTCGGGCTCCGTGCCGTGATGGGGATGTGCGGGGAATGTTTCCCGCCAGGATAGTCCGCGGCGATTTCGCGACCTCCCGCCCGCGGCACCCGCGGCGCTAGCCTGGACGCCTCACGAGCGGGGGTGCCGATGACCGACGGGCGCACGACCGGGACGGCGCGCGCCTTCGAGCTCCTCGAACCCCTCGTCCAGGCCGCGACGGTACGCGTTCACGCCCCGCCCCGCGGGTATGACACCTCCGGCAGCCTTCGGACCGGTCCCACGTGGGGGAGCGGTTTCTTCATCGCCCCCGGCTGGGTCCTGACGTGCGCGCACGTGGTCGGCGAAGGGGGTGCCGCGGTGCGTCTGACGGGCCGCGAGGTCGGCATCACCTTCCACTCCGGCAGACCCGGCGGACACGGAGCCGTCACCGGCACCGTCACCGGGCGCGTGGAATGCGTACTCCCCGAACGCCTGGAGGAGCGCAGGCCCGCCCGGCACGCCCTGTGGGACCTGCCCGACCTCGCCCTCGTCCGGGTACTGGCCCCCGTCTCCCACGCCTGCGTCTGGCTCACCGACCGCTCCCGGCCGCGCTTCGACGAGGTCGCCTACTTCGGCTGCACCGAGGACCTCGGCGCCCCCGAGATCACCGGACGCACCACCCGGCTGCGCGGCACCGCGGGCCAGGGCGCCGCCATCCGGCTCGCCCACGACGACGAGATCGACCCCGGCATGTCCGGCGGCCCCGTCGTGGACCTGGCCCGCGGCGAGGTCGTCGGCGTGGTCAAGGCCCGGCGGCACACGGGCGGCGGCGGGCTGGCCGTCTCCGTCGTGCAGCTGCGCACCCTGCCCATGCCGGCCCGCGGCCAGGTGGGCCTCTACCGGCGGGTCATGCAGGCCCACGACCTGCACCACTACGACCAGCACCTCAGCGACCTCGACAACCGCCGCACCTGGACCGACGTGCACGGCGAACTCCCGCCCGAGGAACGCGACCCCTACGGCGGCCGCGGCCGGCTCACCCCCGGCGAACGCACCACCCTGTGCGGCCTGCTCGCCGAACTGCCCCCGCCCGGCTCCTCCGAGGTCGTCCGCGCCCTGGTCGAGGCCGCACGCGGAGAGGAGCCCGACCCGCAGCCCCCCGCCCCGCTCAGCTGGCGCGACGGCCTCGGCCTGCTCCACGACCCGCCGGCCGGCACCGGCGAGGCGGCGGCGATGCTCCGCTACGCCACCGACGTCAGCGTCGCCGACCACCGCGAACCGCCGGCACCAGGAGCCGACGAGGAACTGTGGGACTGGGTACGGGCCACCGCCGAACGGCTGTGGCGCCCGCTGCGCCGCGAGCTCGGCGAACGCCACGAGCGGGGCCTCGCGGAGCGCGAGCGCCGCCGCCGCGCCTCGGCCGGCCGGATCCTCCAGGGCGCTCCGCGGCGGTCCGGCGGCCTGCCGCCCGGGGCCTCGGTACTGCTGGAGGTGTGGGCGCACGGCTGGGAGAACCTCTACGACTGGCGGGTCTCCGTCCTCGCCGGACCGGCCCACCCCGGCCGGGTGACCCCGGTGGACTCGGGCGTACGGGCGACCGTGGCGGCCCTGCCGGAACACCTCGGGGTCCCGCTCGCCGAGGCCTTCAGGCGGTGCGACACCCACGAGGCGGCGGCCCTGCTCGAAGTCGCGGTCGCCCCGGAGCTGTTCGGCCTCGGGGTCGACGAGTGGGTGGTGACCGGCGGCGTACCGCTGGGCGTGCAGCGGCCGGTGGTGCTGCGCCACCCGGGCGGGCCGGGGACGCGTCCCGGCCTCGCCGGCGCGCACCCCGCCGACCACGAGGCCTCCGCCGCGGCCGCCCGCTGGGCCCGGGTCCAGACGGGACCGCTCCAGGACGAACGGGCCGACTGCGCGGGCGGACGCCCCCGGGCCCCCGCCGCCGCATGGCTCGCCGCCCTGCCCGACAACACGGTTCCGGTGCACTGCCGGGCGGCCGACCAGGAACCGACCCTGGGCGCCCTGCACGCGGTGCGGGACGCCGGGTACGGGGTGGCCGTGACCCGCAGGCCCCCCGAACCGGGCGGCTCGTGCGCGCCGTTCCACCGCGGCCTCCGGGAGGAACTGGCCGACGCGGGGCGGGCGGAGGTGCTCCCGGTACGGCTGCAGACCCTGCGCGGCCGGGCGTACGGGGCGGACCCCGACGCCTACTGGGCCGCCGGCACCGGGCTGGTGTGGGAGGACCCGGCCCGCCCGCTGCCGGACGTCGAGCCGCTGCACGGGGACCTGTGACGGGCGCCCCCGGGGACGGGGTCCGGGACGGGCGGCGGATGACGGGTGAAGGGTGATGGGTCACGGTTGGCAGGTGGCAGGTGGCAGGTGGCAGGTGGCAGGTGGCAGGTGGCAGGTGACGGACGGCGGGTGAGGGGAGACGGGTGACGGCCCGCGGGACGGGCAAGGGCCGACGGGCCGTGGCGAACGGGTGCCGGGCCGGGTGCGAACACCGGCGGCCGGACACGACCGGGCCCGGCCCGGGGGACGCCGGCCGGCCGATCCGGGCCGGCCGAGGCGAGGGAGGGAGCACGCACCATGAACGACGAATGGCTCATCTACCGCGGGGCCGGTGAACCCCACGACGGCATCGACGCCCTGCCCGACCCGCCGCCCTGGCGGGACTTCGACGGCGGACCCGTGACCGAACCGGGCGCCGCCGCGGCCGCCGCCGAGGGGAACGTGGCCCGCCGGCTCGGGGCGCACCGGCAGGCCGCCGCGCTGCACCGCCCGGAGCCCGAGGAACTGGAGGCCATCAACGCGGCCCTCTACCTGCGCCGGCCCCTCCTCGTCACCGGCCTCCCCGGCACCGGCAAGTCCACCCTCGCCCACTCCGTGGCCCACGAGCTCAGACTGGGCCGGGTCCTGCGCTGGCCCGTGGTCTCGCGGACGGTCCTCCAGGACGGCCTGTACCGCTACGACGCCCTGGCCCGGCTCCAGGACGTACAGCTCGCGGCCGGCGGCGCCGGACCCGCCGCCGCGACACCCGGCGGGGTGCCCGGCATCGGCAAGTACATCCGGCTCGGGCCGCTCGGCACCGCCCTGCTGCCCTCCGCCCGCCCCCGCGTCCTCCTCGTCGACGAACTCGACAAGAGCGACATCGACCTGCCCAACGACCTCCTGAACGTCCTGGAGGAGGGCGAGTTCACCCTCCCCGAGCTGGAACGCGTCGCCGACACCGAACCCGAGGTGCAGGTCCTCACCGACGACGGGACCAAGGTGACCGTCCGCGGCGGCCGGATCCGCTGCCGCGCCTTCCCCTTCATCATCCTGACCAGCAACGGCGAACGGGACTTCCCGGCCGCCCTGTTGCGCCGCTGCATCCAGCTGGGTCTCGGCCAGCCCGGCGAGAAGCGCCTCGCCACCATGGTCCGCGCCCACCTCGGCGAGGAGGCCGCCCGCCTCGGCGCCGACCTGATCCGGGAGTTCCTCAGCCGCTCCCAGTCCGAGCTGGTCGCCGCCGACCAGCTCCTCAACGCCGTGTACCTCACCCACTACGCCTCCCCGCCGACCCGGGAGGACCTCGCGGACCTGCTCATCCAGCGCCTCGACCGCCCGAGGTGACCCGCCGTGCCCGATCCCGCCACCCCGCCCGCCGTACCCGACCCCGCCGCACCACCCCCCGCCGTGCCACCGCCCCGCGGCGCACCGCCCTCGCCCGCCGCCCCCGTGCGTGACCTGGCCGCCCTGCTGCGCGGCGCCGGCCTCGACCCGTCCGCCGAGGAACTCGCCGACGCGCTCTGGCTCGCCGGCCACATCCGGGGCCCCGGCCCGCCCGCCCCGGCGGACCGGGACCCCGAACCGGGCGGGCAGCCCGGGGAACCCGCGGCGGAACCGGCCGACCCCGCCCGCCCGGAAGCCGAGGCCGAGGACCCCGTACGGCTCTACGCGCCCGGGGAACACCACCCCGACGGGCCCGGCGACGGCGTCCCGCCGCAGACGCCCGAGGAGTACGGGGTCCCCGTACGGGTGCCCGGCGCCACGGCGCTGCCCCGCATCCTGGACATCCAGCGGGCCCTGCGCGCCCTCCAGCGGCACCGCCCGCCGGCCCCGCCCGTCCGGCTCGTGCTCGACGAACCCGCCACCGCCGAGGCCAGCGCCCGCGCCCTCGGCCTGGTCATCCCCGTACTCCGCCCGGACAACCGGCGCGAGGCGACCGTACGGCTCGTCATGGACGCCTCGCCCTCGATGGCCGTCTGGCAGGACATGTTCGAGGAACTGCGCTCCGTGTGCGAGCGGCTCGGCGCCTTCCGCGACGTCCAGGTGCACTACCTCCACCGCCTCGCCGACGGCACGGTCGCCCTCGGGCGCAGCCCCCACCCGGCCACCGGGACGCGTTCCGGGGACCAGCTGAGGGACCCCACCGGCCGGGCCCTGACCATGGTCGTCTCCGACTGCGCCGGCCCGCTGTGGCGCGAGGGAACCGCCCAGCGGCTGCTGCACCGCTGGGCCGAGTGCACCCCGTGCATGGTCGTCCAGCCCCTGCCGCAGCGGCTGTGGGGCCGCAGCTGGCTGCCCACCGAACGCGGCACCCTCGCCCGGCCCGACGGCGGCGGACACCGCCTCCGCTTCCGCCCCGACCGGCCCCCGCCGCCCGGCCGGCCCGACGGCGGGATCGCCGTGCCCGTGCTGCCGCCCAGCCCGGCCGCCCTCGGCACCTGGGCCCGGCTCGTCGCCGGCCTCGGCACCGGACCCGTCCCGGCCGAGGTGGGACGCGTCCTGCCCGACCACCCGGCCGCACCCCTGCCGCCACCGCGCGTGGTCCGCCCGCCCCGCGAACTCGTCGCGCGCTTCCGCTCCTCGGCCGCGCCACGCGCCGTACAGCTCGCCGTGTACCTGTCGGCGGCCCCGCTGACCCTGCCCGTCATGCGTCTGGTCCAGCGCACGATGCTGCCCGACTCGGAGCCCTCGGACCTGGCCGAGGTGCTGCTCAGCGGGCTGCTGCGGCGCAGCGCCTCCGGCCCCGGGCACTGGTACGCGTTCGTCCCCGGGGTGCAGGACGTCCTCCTGGGGCCGCTGGGACGCGACGACGCCGCGCTGGTCCTCAAGCACTGCTCGGAATACGTCCGGGCGCACTTCGGCGCGGGCGTACGCAACTTCCCCGCGCTCGCCGTGGCCCAGCTGACCGGCACGGCCGCCGCCCAGCCGCCCGCCGCCCAGCCGCCCGCCGCCGGACCCGGGGACGACGCGCGGGGGGCACCGGAGGGGGCGCCGGAAGGGCGGCTCCCGCAGGCCTTCGCACAGGTTTCGGCCAAAGTCGTCCGCCGCTACCTGCCGGGGATGCCGCAGGAGCCGTCGGCGCCGCGGCCCGCCACCGTGCCGCCCGCCGCCGCACCCGCCAGATCCGGGGCCCTGCGCACGGCCCGGGACCGCCTCGCCGACGCCGACGCGGACGCGGACGGCGACGCCGGGGCACGCGCCCTGCACGAGGCCGTGGCCGTGCTGCGCAGGGTCGTCACCGCCCCCGCGGGCCCCGGCGACCCGCCGGAGGAGGCCGAGACCGAACTGGCGGGGGCACTGCTGCGGCTGTGGACCGCCCGGCGCGACCCCGAGCTGCTCGCCGAGGCCGAACGGGCCGTGTCCGGGCTGCGGACCGCCCCGGCCGTGGCCGTCCGCGGCCGGGTGCTGTACGAACGGGCCCTCGCCTCCGGACCGGACCCGGAGCTGCTGGCCGCCGCCGACCGGGAGTTCGCCGCGGCGGCCACGGCCGCCGCAGCCGCCGGCGACGCGGGACTGCGCAGGGACTGCACGGTCCGGCGGGCCGAGACCCTGATCCGGCTCAGCGGGCTGCGCGACGACACGGGGGCGCTCCGCGAGGCCCGCGCCGCCCTGGAGCCCCTGGCGGGCGCGGTCCCCGGCGCGGCCGCGCACCACGCGGCGGACTCCGACGCCGCCGAGGCCGGGCCGGCCGCTCCGGGTCTTGTTGCTCCGGGTCCGGCCGCTCCCGGCCGGGGTGTTCCTGGTCCGGCCGCTCCCGGCCGGGCCGACTCCGCCGCCGCCGACCCCGGCCCGGGCGGCCAGGGTGCGGGCGGCGCCGGTGCGGGCGGCCCCGGTGGCCCGCCGGACGGGGCGGCCGCCGAGACGCACCCGGAGGTGCAACTGGCGCTGGCCCGTGTCCTGCTGGCGCTGCTGCCCCGCACCCCCGAAGCGGCCGAGCGCACGGCCCTGGCCGAGCAGGCGGCGGCCCGCCTGTCGGCGGTCCTGGCCTCCACCCCGTCCGCCGCCCCGCACTCCGGGCCCGGTCGCGGCGGCGCCGCGGCCGCGCGGGTCCGGGTGGACCTCGCGGACGCCCTGCGGCACCTGCCCGCACGGCTGGACGAGGCCGCCGGACACCTCGACGCGGCCCTGGAGGAGACCGTCGCGGACCCCGAGCTGCGGGTGGCGGCCCTGGTCTGCCTGGGCCGCACCCACCGCGAGAGGTACGTCCGCGACGCCGACCCGGCCGCCCTGGAGGACGCCGCCGAGGCCTACGGGCGCGCCCGCAGGCTGCTGCCCCGCGACGGAGAGGCCTTCGCGGAACTCCTCCCCGAATGGGGCGAGGTGCTCCTGGAACGGGCGCGGGCCGTCGGCGGACGGCGGTTCACCGGAGCGGCCGTGCGCATCCTGCGGGAGAGCCGGGCGGCGGTGCCGCAGTCCGACCCCGGGGCCGCCCACCGGCTCGTACGGCTCGCCGCGGGCCTGCGGCTGCGGCACGCCTACGAGCACGACGCGGTGGACCTGCGCGAGGCGGAGCACCTCCTGGAACTCGCCGTCCGGCACAGCCGCGGCCCCCTGGAGCGGGCCCGCGCCTGGCGCGACCACGGGGACGTCCAGCAGGAGATCCACGGCCACACCCGTGCCGCGGACCGGCTCGACCGGGCCGCGGAGTCCTACCGGCTGGCCTGGCGGGCCGCCCTGGAGGCCGACCGGGAGGGCCGCGACGACCACGAGGGCCGCGACGACCGGTCCGGCCCCGGCGGCCACGGCGGGCTCCCCGGCAGGGAGGACACCGCGCTGCGGCTCGCCGCCCGCGTGCAGGAGTCCCGCGGGGCGGTCCTGGAACGGCTCGCGCGGCCGCGGGCCGCGCTGGAGGAGTACCGCGCGGCCCTCCAGCTGTGGAAGCGGATCGGCGCGGACCCCGACGGGCGCTCCGCGGGACTCCGCGCGCGGGTACGGGCGCTGGAGACGGGAAGGTGAGCGGAGCGGGGGTGGTGCGGCGGCCGTCGCGCGGGACCGTTTCCGCGTACCGGCCGGAGGGAAGAGGCAGGGGACCGTCCGGAATGCGACGCGACTGGGGGAGCGGCGGCACATGGTGACCAAACGTCAGGACGCGGACCCGGCCGCCCCGGCCTGCTCCGGGCGGCTGCCGGACCTCTCCGGCCTGGACCTGGCCGCCCTGCGCGGCATCGACCACCCCGTATTGGCCGAGGTGATCGAGGGCCTGGTGGAGCGGGTGACCCACCCGGCGGAGATCCTCAACGCCTTCGACTCCAGCGTGGCCTGACCCCCGCGCACGGGTTCGCCCCGCCGCCCCATGGGCTGCGGCGAACACCGGCCCGGCCGAACCGGGTTGACCACTTTCCGCCGTTAGCCGGGACGGTGCCGGGGGCAGGGATGCACCGTTCGCCGGGGCGCCCCCGGCGGAGGCGGGGAGGGAGCGCGGCGATGGGACGACCCACGGACGACGCCCCGCCCCCCTCGCCCGGGCCCCCGCCACGAACCACGACGAGCCGTGAAGAACCCGCCCGGTCCACCCCCGCCGACGGACCACCACCCGAGCCTGCCCCCGGCACCCCGGCCTCGGCGGACTCCGGGCCCAGGCCAGGCCCCGCCCCGGGCCCGGAACCGGCCCCAGGTCCGGCACTCGCCCTCCGCCCGGACTCCGCGCGGAGCCCGGAACCCGCATCCCGCCTTGCGCCCGGGCCCCGGCAGGAACCCGTACCGCGCCCTGCGCCCGGGCGCCGCCCGGAACCGGCCCTCGGCCCGGAGCCCGCCCCCCGCCCGGACTCCGCCCCGCGCCCGCAGGACCCCGGTGGGCTCGCGCGGCACGTTCGGTACGCGCCGTGGCCGTACGCCCGGCTCGACGTCCGCGCCGCGCGGGCGGACGGGCACCGGCCGCGCCCCATCCGCCAGTTCGTGCTCAAGACCCGCAGCCGCTGCAACCTCGCCTGCACCTACTGCTACGTCTACGCCATGGCAGACCAGGGCTGGCGCGGCCAGCCCGCCGCCATGACCGCCGCCACCGCCACCCGCGCCGCCCAGCGCATCGCCGAGCACGCCGCCGCCCACGCACTGACCCGGGTCGACCTGGTCCTGCACGGCGGCGAACCCCTCCTCGCCGCCCCCGCCGACCTCGCCGCCCCCGTACGGGCCGTACGCGCCGCCCTCGCCGCCACGGCCCCGCACACGCGCGTCACCGCCACCGTCCAGACCAACGGCACCCTCCTCACCCGCGGCCGGCTCACCGCCCTGGCCTCCGCCGGCATCCGCGTCGGCGTCAGCCTCGACGGCGGCCTGCCCGCCCACAACGCCCGCCGCGTCGACCACACCGGACGCCCCGGCTTCGGCGCCGCCGCCCGCGGCCTGCGCCTGCTGGCCCGCCACCCCGACAGCTACGCCGGAGTCCTCTGCGTCGTCGACCTCGACCAGGACCCCGTGGAGACCTACGAGTCCCTGCTCGCCTTCGCCCCGCCCGCCCTCGGCCTGCTCCTGCCGCTCGCCAACTGGAGCGCCCCGCCCCCCGGCCACCACCCCGGCCGCACCCCGTACGCCGACTGGCTCCTCGCCGTCTTCGAACGCTGGTGGCACGACGGCGCCCGCCGCACCCGCATCCGGCTCTTCGAGGAGATCATCGCCCTGCTCCTCGGCCTGCCCACCACCACCGAGACCCTCGGGCTCGCGCCCGCCGCCACCGCCGTCATCGAGACCGACGGCTCCATCGAACAGGCCGATTCGCTGAAATCCGCGTACGAGGGGGCCGCCGCCACCGGCATGGCCCTCGACACCCACAGCTTCGACCAGCTCCTCGACCACCCCGGCTTCGCAGCCCGCCAGCTCGGACGCGACGCCCTCGCCCCCGCCTGCCGCGGCTGCGAACTGGTCCAGGTGTGCGGAGGCGGCCACTACCCGCACCGCTACCGCGCCGGCGAGGGCTTCCGCCAGCCGTCCGTGTACTGCGCCGACCTCCAGGTCCTCATCCGGCACGTCGCCACCGCCCTCCGCCGCGCCGCCGACGTCCCGCGCGCCGCCGACGTGCCCCGTGCCGCCGACGTCCGCCACCGGCCCACCGCCGCCGTCCGGCCCCCGGCAGCCGCCTCATGACCGCCGCCCTCACCGCCTTCACCGTCCCCACCCGCACCCTGCGGGCCCTCGCCACCACCGAACCCTGCGCCGAGGGCACCCGCCTGGTCCGCGACGTACGCCGCTCCAAACGCCTGGTCCTCCTGCGCGCGGTCCTCGACGCCGCCCCCGGCGGCCGCTCCGGCGCGACCGCCGACCACTGGGCCCTGCTGGAGGAGGCCGAGCGGCACGACCCCGGCGCCGTCCGCGACGTACTGCACTACCCGGCCACCGGAGTGTGGGCCGAGGAGACCCTGCGCCGTCTGCACGCCCCCTACGGACCCCCGGCCGACCTCGCACACCTCGGGGCCCTCGCCGCGGCCGCCGCCCTGCGCGCCGGCATCTCCTTCACCCACACCCTGCGCCCCCTGCACGGCCGCCTCGTCCTGCCCACCCTCGGCGTGCTGCGCCCCGGCCGCCCCGGCCCGCTGGCCCTCACCGAACGTTCCTGGGACCCCGACGACCCCGCCACCCTCCCCCTGCACGCCCTCCCCGGCGGCCGCACCGCCCTCGACGACCTCGACCCCTACCGGGCCCCCGGACCCGCCCGGCCCGCCCCCCTGCGCCCCGCCCGTCGACTCACCCCCAAGGGACACAAGCGGTGGGACACCCAGTGGTCCGGCGCCCTCACCCTGCTCCGGCGCTACAACACCGCCCGCGCCGAGGAGACCCTCCAACTCCTGCGCTCCGTCGTCCCGCTGGGCGGCGCCTCCCGCTCCCACGGCGCCACCCTCCCCGCGGCCGCCGGCTCCGTACTCGCCCGCACCCAGGCCCCGCCCGCCCTCGCCGCGACCCTCGTCCACGAGGTCCAGCACGGCAAGCTCACCGCCCTCTCCGACGTGCTCACCCTGCACACCGCCGACCGTACGGCCCGCCACTGGGCACCCTGGCGCAGCGACCCCCGCCCCCTCGAAGGCCTCCTCCACGGGACCTACGCCCACCTCGCCCTCGCCGGCTACTGGCAGCGCGCGGCCCTCTACGGCGCCCGCGGGGCCTGGGCCCAGCACGCCCGCATCCGGGCCCAGGTCGCGGCCGTCCTGCCCGCCCTGCATACCGACGAACGACTGACCCCCGCAGGACGGGAGTTCACCGACTCCATGGCCGCCGCCGAGCGCGCCATGGACGAGCTCCCCCCGCCCGGCGACCAGCACGCGGCCGCCCGCCGCGCCGTCGACCGGGAGCGCCGCGCCTGGTGCGAGAAGCACCCCGAACTCGCCCCGTTCACCCAGGTCTGACGGAACGTCCGCTGCGGTACCTTTTCAGTCCCGTCCACCGCCCGCAGCCCAGGGAGACGGCCGCATGACCACCGGTAGCCGGCAGGACCGCGACGCGGCGGCGCAGCAGCCGCAACCACCCCACCAGGCACAGCACCCCCAGCGATTCGTCATCAGCTTCGCCGGGTTCAACCGCCCCTGGGCCGTCTGGATCGCACACCGGCTGGAGGAACACGGCCACCGCGTCGCCCTCCAGCGCTGGGACCCGCAGAACGGCCCCGGCCTCACCCCCGCCCTCGACGACCTCGCCCGCTCCGGCAGCCGGGTCCTCCTCGTCCTCAGCGAACGCTTCTTCTCCGCCGGCACCCACACCGACGAGGAGTGGAACTCCGCCCTGCGCACCGTCACCGACGACCACCCGGACCGCTTCGCCGCCGTCTGCCTCACCGACGCCCCCCTCCCGAGCGCCGTCGCCGCACTGGAGAAGACCGACCTGTGGGGCCTGGACGCCTACGAAGCCGAATACCGCGTCCTGCGCCGCCTCGAACTCCCCACCGACCGCATCGGTACCGAAACCGGCCGACGCGGACCCCGCTTCCCCAACGACCCGCCCGAGATCTGGGGCCGCGTACCCCGCCGCAACCCGCGCTTCACCGGCCGCAACGACGTCATCGGCACCCTGCGCCAGGCCCTCGCCGAAGCCCCGTCCGGCGCCTCCACCGTCACCCTTCTCGGACTCTCCGGCGTCGGCAAGACCCAGGTCGCCACCGAATACGCCTACCGCTTCGCCTCCGAGTACGACGTTGTCTGGTGGGTCCCCGCCGAGGACCGGCCCACCCTCCGCGAACGCCTCGCCGACCTCGCCCCCGCCCTCGGACTGCCCCGCGGCGCCGGAAGCTACGGAGAGCAGATCCGGGCCGTCCTCGAAGCGCTGCGCCGCGGCACCCCGTACGGCCGCTGGCTGATGGTCTTCGACGGCTGCGACAACCCCGACGACCTCATCGACCTGCTGCCCTCCGGCGGCGCCGGCGACGTCATCATCACCTCCCGCAACCGCGAATGGGCCGCCCGCCACACCAGCCTCGTCGAGGTCCCCCTCTACGCCCGCCCCGAATCCATCACCTTCATCCGCCGCCGCGCCCTGCGCCTCACCGCCGCCGAGGCCGACCGGCTCGCCGAAGCCCTGGAGGACTACCCGCTCGCCCTCGACCAGACCGCCGGCTGGCTCGCCGACTCACCCCTGCCCGTCGGCGACTACCTCGCCCTGCTCCAGCGCCGCATGGACTCCCACGGGGCCGTCACCCTCTCCGAGGACTACCCGCTGCCCTTCCCCACGGCCCTCGCCATACTGCTCAACAACGTCCGCGAGAACTTCCCCGACGCCCTCGCCCTGTTGCGCCTGTTCGTCTTCTTCGCGCCCGGCCCCGTACCGCTGCGGCTGCTGCGCGAATTCCCCGCCGACGACGTACCCGAACAGCTCGCCGGGCTCATCAACGACCAGATCCGGTGGAACGGCGCCCTCAACAAACTCGTCCAGTTCTCCGTCGTACGGCTGGAGTACTCCGACCTCGCGGTGGAGGAAGGCGGAGGCGGACTGGAGACCGTACAACTCCACCGCATGGTCCACGGCATCGTCCGCGACAACCTCTCCGAGGAAGAAGCCGAGCCCCTGGCCCGCGCCGTCCGCCAGGTCCTCGCCGCAGCCGACCCCGGCCGGCCCGCCGACTCCCGCCTGTGGCCCCGCTACGCCGAACTCGTCCCCCACCTCACCACCTCCGGCGTCCTCACCAGCAGCAACCCGCGCATCCAGAACTTCCTGCTGCACTGCCTGCGCTACCTGATCCTCGCCGGCGAATACCGCACCTGCCTGCGGCTCTGCGAGGAGACCGACCAGATCTGGCGCGCCCGGCTCGGCGACGACCACCCCAAGGTGCGCGAGCTCAGCTACCAGTACGGCAACTCGCTGCGCAACCTCGGCCTGTTCCGCCGCGCCGAAGCCCTCACCCGGACCGTCGCCGACCGGCTCACCGGCGAACGCGGCGACCAGGACCTGGAGAGCCTGCGCGCCCGCAGCGCCTACGGCGGCGTCCTGCTGTGCATCGCCAAGTTCGAACCCGCCCGCGAGATCTTCGAACACTGTCTGGGCACCTACCGCGAACTCCTCGGCGAGGACGACTCCACCACCCTCGACGCCCAGAACAACCTCGCCGCCACCTACCGCCTCCTCGGCCGCTACCAGGACGCCTACGACCTCGACCTCGACACCCTGCGCCGCCGCGAACGCGTCCTGATGCCCCTGCACATCTCCACCCTCGCCTCCGGCATCGCCTGCGCCATGGGCCTGCGGCTCATGGGCCGCTACCGCGAGGCCCAGACCCGGCAGGAACAAGGCGTCAAACTCAACACCCAGGTCCTCGGACTCGGCCACCCGCAGACCCTGCGCGCCGAACACAACCTCGGCCTGTGCCTGCGCCGCTCCGGCGACATCCCCGGAGCGGGACTGCGCCTGCGTACCGTCTGGGAACGCGCCACCCGCGTCTTCGGTGTCGACTACCCCTGGACCCTCATGGTCGCCTCCGACTACGCCACCTACCTCAGGGAGTACGGCGACGTCGGCGAGGCCCGCCGCATCTCCGAGGACGTCGTCCGCGGCTACCAGTCGCAGCTCGGCCTCGCCCACCCGTACAGCATCGGCACCGTCGGCAACCTCGGCCTCGTCCTGCGCGCCCAGGGCGAACGCGCCGAAGGCCTCTCCCTCGCCGAACAGGCCCTCGTCGGCATGCGCGGAGCCCTCGGCAGCCGCCACCCCTGGACCCTGGGCTGCGCCCTCAACGCCACCGGCCACCGCAACATCACCGGTCGGCTGGAGGACGCCCTCGACCTCAGCCGGGACACCCTGCGCACCGCCGAACGGGTCCTCGGCCCCGACCACCCGATGACCCTGAGCGCGCAGATCGCCCTGGCCGCGGACCTGCGGTCCGTACGGGAGGACACGGAGGCGGGCAAACACGAGGACGCGGGCATCAAGGGCCTCACCCGCACCCTGGGCCCCCAACACGTCCACACGGTCTCGGCGAAACAACGGTCAAGGCCGTACTGGGACTTCGAGCCCCAGCCGTAGGGGGTACGCCAGCACCCGCACCCGGTGCCTTCACCCCCGCGGCCCCATCGCCCCGGGCCGGCGGCTGCCCACCCACCTCCCTGCGTCGGGGTGGTGCGGGGGAGCGGGGGCTTCGGCGGGGCAGGGTCATGGCTGTCCTGGGGGTTTCCCGTCAGTCCCATCGTCTCTCCGTGTCGGGCCGGTCCCTCAAGGGCGCTCCCTCCGGTCGCGTCGCTACGCGATGGCCTGCGGCCACCCTTGACCGACCGTCCCGCCCCGGAAAAACGAGGACAGCCGGGAAACCCCCAAAGGAACGGGCCGGGACAGAAAGAGAGAGACGAGGAAGCGTCCTGCCCGGGCCGAGCCCGGCCCAGGCACGCCCCAGATCGCTACGCGCTCCTGCGAGACAGCGGCCGCCGGCTGACAGGGGCTGACCTCACCCGAGGCGAGGCACGAGCCGTGTCAGGGAAAAGCAGTCGTTTCCCGATGGCGGGCTGCCTACCCTGGGGCGCAGCGGGAGTGCGCACTCCCGCAGGTTGTGGTGCCGTGGCAGAGCGGTCCATTGCGATCGCCGTGGCGGAGGTCCCCCCACGGCGACTGACGGGGACGGGGCGGACCTGCTCCCACCTGTCCGCGGGTTCGAATCCCGTCGGCACCACAACCGGCCCATCACATGTTGCTTTTGGATCGAGTTCATACGTCCAGAACGCCATTGCGGCGCGCCTTCACCGCATCGGTGTACAGCTGGCGTGTCAGATCGGCTTCCCCGATGCCGAGCTCGGCGAGCGTTTCGCGGATGTCTGCAAGCGCTCTTGGCACGTCCTTCTCCTCAACCAGGGTCTCCAGCTCCAGGAACGTCCCATCGAGCTCGGGCACCCGGACGAGGGTGGCGACCATCTCCCTGCCCTGGGCCTCGAAGGCATAGTTCCGGCACCTCTTTTCCAGCACCTCTCAGACCGTACGCCGGGCAGCATGGCGTACCGGTGGACCTCGATGTCGCACATCCCGACACGCTCCGTCATGCGTTCCCCCGAGGTAGAGGGGGCTCACCCGTCCGTGGGTCCGAACAGGCCCTGGGGTACTGACGCGGGGCAGACACCCCTTTCCGACTACGGCCGTACGCTGGCGGGATGATTCGGACCGTGGTTCTGGACATCGGTGAGACCCTCACCCGAGACGATCGCTACTGGGCCGCATGGGCGGACTGGCTGGGCGTGCCCCGGCATACCCTTTCCGCGCTGGTGGGTGCCGTGGTCGTGGACGGGCGGGACAACGCGGATGCGATTCGCCTCCTACGCCCGGGCATCGACATCTCCGCCGAATACGCCGCGCGCGAAGCCGCGGGGCGCGGGGAGCGGCTCGATGAGAGCGACCTCTATGAAGACGTCCGGCCGGCGCTGGCCGCTCTCCGCGCGTCAGGAGTACGAGTCATCGTTGCGGGCAACCAGAGCCCCCTGGCAGGTGACCTGCTGCGCGCGCTGAGCCTGCCTGCCGACCTCGTCGTCACGTCGGGTGAGTGGGGTGTGTCCAAGCCTGCACGAGCCTTCTTCGACCAGGTGCTGGAAGTAGCCGACTGTTTCGCCGAGGAGACCCTCTACGTCGGTGACCACCCGGCCAACGACATCCACCCGGCGCGAGCCGCTGGCCTGCGCACCGCCCACATCCGGCGTGGCCCCTGGGGCCACTGGTGGGCGGACGACCCCGAGGTCCGGGCGGCCGCCGACTGGTCCATCAGTTCCCTCCTGGAACTCCCCGACATCGTGAAGCAGTAGGAACGGGCGGCCCGGTACGGTCCCGGCATGACCGAACACATCGGACAGCGCGTCGCCGCTCTGCGGCGAACCCGGCGCATGACGCAAGCCGACCTCGCTCGCGAAGCACACGTCTCACTCCCGATGGTCAAGGCCTGCGAACGAGGTGTTCGTTCACCTGGCCCGTCCACTCTGGAAGCGATCGCCTCCGCTCTCGGTGTGGATGCCTCCCGCCTGGATCCGTCCTACGTCGGTACCAGCCGCCACGTTCACGCCGCGCTTCCGGCGATCTCCGCAACGATCGCCGGGTACGAATGCGCGGTGGACCCAGCCGACAGGCCACCGGCCCAGTTGCGGAGCGACATCGATGTCGCCGTCGGCCGGCGCCTTGCGGCCCAGTACAGTCTGATCGCGAAAAGTGCTCCCAGCCTCCTCGGCGACGCGCTGGCACACCTGCATTCCGCCCCCGGCGCCCGTGTCCGGGAAGCGGCAGGTCTTGTCGTCGCGGCAGCGAGGACCGCCGATGCGGTGGCCTACAAATTCGGTGCACACGACCTCTCTGCTCGCCTGATCGACGTGATGCGGTGGGCGGCCGCGTACTCCGAGGACGCGGACCTGAACGCTTGCGTGGCCTACGTACGCGCCGAGACCTTCCTGGCCGCCCGTGCCTTCCGGGTGGGCCACCTCTTACTGGAGCAAGCCCTCGATGCGGGCCCTGCACCGAACACTGCTCAGTCGACGGCGACCCTAGGCGCTCTCCACATGAGGACCGCCGTCGTCGCTGCGCGAGCAGGCAGCGCGGACGCCGCGAACAACCATCTGAACGAGGCCCGGACGCTGGCCTCGGGTCTTCCGGAGGGTGTCTACCTCGGCACCTCGTTCGGACCCTCCAGTGTCCGCATCCACGAGGTGGCCGCATCGGTCAGCCTCGGCAAGGGCCACATCGGCCGTGCCCTGGACATCGCCCGTGATTGGAGCCCGGGCCCGGAGATCCCCGCGGAGCGTCGCTCCGGCTTCTGGATCGAGGTGGCGCGTGCACGACTTTGGTCCGGCAACCCGGATGGGGCCTTCAAGTGCCTCAAGGAAGCGCGCAAGCACGCACCCCAACACGTGCGCGAACACCCTTGGGTCCGCGAGGACATCGGGAAGATCCTCCGCCTCAGGCGCGCAAGCGCCGATTCACTGACGTCCTTCGCCGAGTGGATCGGCGCCGTCTGATCAAGCTCTGCAGGGGATACAACCCGTATCCCTTACCGGACTCGCAGCGCCTCACCATCTGTCTGCACACATCGCACCAACAGATGGGAGAGCTCATGACCGAGCACGTCGAACGCCCCAGGCCATGCGCGTGCCCTCCGGCCGACGGGGATCCCCCAGCCGGGCCCAGCAGCGCCCTCCTCGAACGGGCGCGCGTCGGCTGGGAGCGTTTCATCTCCTCCTTCGGAGACCCGTCCGATGACTGACCGGTACGAATACCTGCCCCATCGCCTGCTCCGCGGCCGTGTACGAGATGTCGCGTCAGGCATCGAGGGCGAGTTGATGGCCGTGATCAACGAAGACGTCTCGACCACCCCGCGCCCTCGCTGGGTCGAACTCGCCTACGTCCGTGGCCCGTCCGGCCGTGAATTCTCCACAGCGCTCAGCAACATCGAGTCAGCCGAGTTCCACCCGAATCAGCGCACCTGACCACGCGCGTCGGGTCGTCGTCGCCCCTCGCCGCGCTTCAGGTGAGGTCAGCGCCTGTCAGCCGGCGGCCGCTGTCTCGCCGGAACGCGAAGCGACGCGACGAAGGAGCGCCCTTGAGGGGCCGGCCCGCCACGGAGAGACGAGGGGACTGACGGGAAACCCCCAGGGCTGCTGTGATTCCGCCGCGGAGGCTCCAGCTCCCCGAAGCCCCCACAGCCGGAAGGCCCGGCCCCCCCGAGGGGGGCCGGGCCTTCCGTGTGCTGCCGCCGCCGCTACGGGGCTCAGCGGGGTGATCAGGCCTCGAAGACCTCGTTGATCAGCTGCTGCTGCTCCGCCTGGTGGCGCTTCGCGGAGCCCACCGCCGGGGACGAGCCGTGCGGGCGGGAGATGCGCCGCAGGCGCTCGCCGGCCGGGACGTCCGCGCCGACCGCGAGGTCGAGGTGGTCGATCAGGTTCAGGGCGATGAACGGCCACGCGCCCTGGTTCGCCGGCTCCTCCTGCGCCCAGATGTACTTGGCCGCGTTCGGGAACTTGGCGATCTCCGCCTGGAGCTCGGCACCCGCGAGCGGGTACAGGCGCTCGATGCGGATGATGGCGGTGTCCGTGATGCCGCGCTTCTCGCGCTCGGCCTCCAGGTCGTAGTAGACCTTGCCGGCGCAGAAGACGACCTTGCGGACGGCGTTCGCGTCCACCGTGGTGTCACCGATGACCGGACGGAACGAACCGCTCGTGAACTCCTCCGCCTTCGACGCCGCGGCCTTCAGACGCAGCATCGACTTCGGGGTGAAGACGATGAGCGGCTTGTGGTGCGGGTTGTGGACCTGCCAGCGCAGCAGGTGGAAGTAGTTCGACGGGAGGGTGGGCATGGCCACCGTCATGTTGTCCTGTGCGCACATCTGGAGGAAGCGCTCGGGACGGGCGGACGAGTGGTCCGGGCCCTGGCCCTCGTAGCCGTGCGGGAGGAGCAGGGTGACGCCGGAGGTCTGGCCCCACTTCTGCTCGGCCGAGGAGATGAACTCGTCGACGACGGTCTGCGCGCCGTTGACGAAGTCACCGAACTGGGCCTCCCAGAGGACCAGCGCGTCCGGACGGGCCAGGGAGTAGCCGTACTCGAAGCCCATGGCCGCGTACTCGGAGAGCAGCGAGTCGTAGACGTTGTAGCGGGCCTGGTCCTCGGACAGGTAGAGCAGCGGGGTGTAGTCCTCGCCGGTCTCCCGGTCGATGAGGACCGCGTGGCGCTGGCCGAAGGTGCCGCGGCGGGAGTCCTGGCCGGACAGCCGGACCGGGGTGCCCTCCATCAGCAGCGAGCCGAAGGCGAGGGTCTCGCCCATGCCCCAGTCGATGGTGCCCTCGTCGATCATCGCCGCGCGGCGCTGCAGCTGGGGCAGCAGGCGCGGGTGGACGGTGACGCCCTCGGGGATGGTGACCTGGGACTCGGCGATCCGCTTGACGACGTCCTGGGAGATCGCCGTGTCGACCGCGACGGGGAACTCCTGCGCGGTCTGCGCGGGCGCGACCGGAGCGCCGGCGGCCGGGGCGGTGGCGGCCTCGCGGACCTCCGCGAAGACCTTCTCCAGCTGGCCCTGGAAGTCCTGGAGCGCCTGCTCGGCCTCTTCCAGGGTGATGTCGCCACGACCGATGAGGGACTCGGTGTAGAGCTTGCGCACCGAGCGCTTCTTGTCGATCAGGTCGTACATCAGCGGCTGGGTGAAGGCCGGGTTGTCGGACTCGTTGTGGCCGCGGCGGCGGTAGCAGATGAGGTCGATGACCACGTCCTTGTTGAACGCCTGGCGGAACTCGAAGGCGAGCCGCGCGACGCGGACGACGGCCTCCGGGTCGTCGCCGTTCACGTGGAAGATCGGCGCCTCGATCATGCGGGCCACGTCGGTCGCGTACATCGAGGAACGCGAGGACTCCGGGGCGGCGGTGAAGCCGACCTGGTTGTTGATGACCACGTGCACGGTGCCGCCGGTGCGGTAGCCGCGCAGCTGCGACATGTTCAGCGTCTCGGCGACGACGCCCTGGCCGGCGAAGGCCGCGTCGCCGTGGAGGGCGAGCGGGAGGACGGTGAAGTCCGTGCCGCCCTTGTTGATGACGTCCTGCTTGGCGCGGGCGACACCCTCCAGGACCGGGTCGACCGCCTCCAGGTGGGAGGGGTTGGCGACGAGCGAGACCTTGATCTGCTCGCCGTCGAGGCCGGTGAAGGTGCCCTCGGCGCCCAGGTGGTACTTGACGTCGCCGGAGCCGTGCATGGACTTCGGGTCGAGGTTGCCCTCGAACTCGCGGAAGATCTGCGCGTAGGACTTGCCGACGATGTTCGCGAGGACGTTCAGGCGGCCGCGGTGGGCCATGCCGATGACGACCTCTTCGAGGCGGGCCTCGGCGGCGGAGTCGATGACGGCGTCGAGCAGCGGGATGACGGACTCGCCGCCCTCCAGGGAGAAGCGCTTCTGGCCGACGTACTTCGTCTGCAGGAAGGTCTCGAAGGCCTCTGCGGCGTTCAGGCGGCGCAGGATGCGCAGCTGCTCCTCGCGCTCCGGCTTGGTGTGCGGGCGCTCGATGCGGTCCTGGATCCAGCGGCGCTGCTTCGGGTCCTGGATGTGCATGAACTCGACGCCGGTGGTGCGGCAGTACGAGTCGCGCAGGACGCCGAGGATGTCGCGCAGCTTCATCATCGACTTGCCGGAGAAGCCGCCGACGGCGAACTCGCGCTCCAGGTCCCACAGGGTGAGGCCGTGCTCGGTGATGTCGAGGTCGGGGTGCTTGCGCTGCTTGTACTCCAGCGGGTCGGTGTCGGCCATGACGTGGCCGCGGACCCGGTAGGAGTGGATCAGCTCGAAGACGCGGGCGGCCTTCGTGACGTCGTCGTCGTGGCTGGCGTCGATGTCGCGGTTCCAGCGGACGGGCTCGTACGGGATGCGCAGCGACTCGAAGACGGAGTCGTAGAAGCCGTTCTCGCCGAGCAGCAGGTTCGCGACGATGCGCAGGAACTCGCCGGAGGCGGCGCCCTGGATGACCCGGTGGTCGTAGGTCGAGGTCAGGGTCATGACCTTGGAGATGCCCAGCTTGTTCAGGGTGTCCTGGGAGGTGCCCTGGAACTCGGCGGGGTAGTCCATGGAGCCGACGCCCATGATGACCGACTGTCCGGGCATCAGGCGGGGCACGGAGTGCACGGTGCCGAGGCCGCCGGGGTTGGTCAGGGAGACGGTGACGCCGGTGAAGTCGTCCATCGTCAGCTTGCCGACGCGGGCGCGGCGGACGATGTCCTCGTAGGCCTGCCAGAACTCGAAGAAGTTCAGGGTCTCGGCCTTCTTGATGCCGGCGACGACGAGCTGGCGGTCGCCGTTGGCCTTGACCAGGTCGATGGCGAGGCCGAAGTTCACGTGGTCGGGCTTGACCAGGGTGGGCTTGCCGTCCTTCTCCGCGAAGGAGTAGTTCATCGACGGCATGGCCTTGATCGCCTGCACCATCGCGTAGCCGATGAGGTGCGTGAAGGAGATCTTCCCGCCCCGGGCGCGCTTGAGGTGGTTGTTGATGACGATGCGGTTGTCGAACAGCAGCTTCACCGGGACGGCGCGGACGGACGTGGCCGTCGGGACGTCGAGGGAGGCGTTCATGTTCTTGGCGACGGCAGCCGCCGGGCCGCGGAGCGTCACCAGCTCGGGCCCGGCGGGGGCCTCGGTGGCGGGCGCGGCCTGACGAGGGGGTGCGGCGTTGGCCGCTCCGGTGGAGCCGCCGCTTGCGGCGGGGGAGGCGGAGGCGGGCGCGGCCGGGGCCTGGGAGGTGACAGTCACAGCAGGGGCACCAGAGGGGGTGGCAGGAGCAGGGGAGGTTGCTGACGCGGGCGGAGTCGGCGCGGCGGGCGCAGGCGCGGAGGCGGCGCCTGCCGCTCCGGCGGGGCCGTGGCCCGTACCGGGGCTCGCCGCCCCCGTGGCGGCGTCGGCGGTCTGCGGGGATCCGGCGGCGGTGGTGGCGGCCTGTGCGGAGGCGCCGTCCGTCGTCGGGTGCTTCTCGGGACCGTCCGACTTCACCGGAGCGGCAGCGCCCCCCGGCTTGTAGTCGGCGAAGAAGTCCCACCAGGCCCGGTCGACCGACTGCGGGTCCTGGAGGTACTGCTGGTAGATCTCGTCGACGAGCCACTCATTCGCGCCGAAGCCTGAGGCAGGGTTCTTCCCGCCCTCTGCTGCTTCGGTCGTGGTGCTCGGGTTACTGGGGGACTGTGGCGACACGGCGGCAACCGCCCTCTTCCGCTTCACAAGGTATGGACAGCGGGGATAAAGGCTACGCCTCCTGGACCGTGAGATGCAGACCGGGCGGGAGATCCGTCGCGCAGGTCACATCGAACGGCGGGTTTCGCCACCTGGAATGGCGGGAAACACGTGTGGTTCGGGTAGGCGGCAGCGAGGTTGCGGCCCCCTGGCTTCGCACCCCTGACGGACCCCGGGTACGTGTGGCCGAGATCATGTCCTTCCCAGTCGAACCCTACGTCAACGTGGTGCCTACGAGCTGCCCGGAAGCGTGACGAGGATGCGGCAGCCGCGTGACGATTCGGCCACTCCGATCCGGCCTCCGTGCAGCTCCACGGCCCAGCGGGCGATCGCGAGGCCCAGCCCGGTGCCGCCGTCGCCGCTGCGGGCACTGCCCCGGTTGAAGCGCTCGAAGACCCGGTGGCGCTCGTCCTCGGGGATCCCGGGCCCCTCGTCGCGGACCTCCAGCGCCAGGCTGCCGGGGCCGTCCCCGGCCCGTGCCCGGACGGTGACCCGGCCGTGCGGGGGGCTGTGCTTGACCGCGTTGTCGATCAGGTTCGCGACCACCTGGTGCAGCCGCTCCGCGTCCGCGTACGCGCACAGCTCGGGCGGGAAGACGTCCAGGTGCAGGTGCACGTCGTTGCGGGTGTGGCCGCCCGACCCCGACAGCAGGCCCGGCCGGCCGGCGGCGGCCAGACCCGATTCCTTCAGCACCCCGGACAGGTACGGCCAGACCTCGAAGCGGCGGGCCTTCAGCGGGACCACGCCGTTGTCGACCCGGGACAGGTCCAGCAGGGTCTCCACGAGCCGGCCGAGACGCTCGGTCTGCTTCAGCATGGTGCGCATGGTCTCGGGGTCGGCGGCGGAGACCCCGTCGACGACGTTCTCCAGCACCGCGCGCAGGGCGGCGATCGGGGTGCGCAGCTCGTGCGAGACGTTCGCGACCAGCTCCTTGCGGTGCCGGTCGACGGCCTCCAGGTCGTCCGCCATCAGATTGATCGTGGAGGCGAGGTCGCCCAGCTCGTCGCGGCGCCCGGCGCCCCGCACCCGGCGGGTGTAGTCGCCGTGGGATATGGCCCGGGCCACCCGGGTCATGTCGTCCAGGGGCGAGGTGAGGCTGTGAGCCACGAACTGGGTGATCAGCATCGACGCGATCACCGAGAACACCGTGATGAAGCGCAGCTCGGTGTCGGTGCGCAGGGCGACCAGCAGCAGGCCGGTGGTGATGAAGACCGAGACGACGACGAGCGTGCCCAGCTTGGTCTTGATCGAGAACGGGGAGAAGGGCCGCAGCCCTCCGGTAGGCCGCTGCCGCTGCCCCGTCGGGGTGCCGTTCACGGCTGGGCCGGGGTCTCCAGGGCGTACCCGACGCCGTGGACCGTACGGATCCGCTCCGCTCCGATCTTCCGCCGCAGGGCCTTGATGTGGCTGTCGACCGTACGGGTCCCGGAGGCGTCGGCCCAGTCCCAGACCTCGGCGAGGAGCTGCTCGCGGGAGAGCACCGCCCGCGGGGTCCCGGCCAGGCACACCAGCAGGTCGAACTCGGTCGGGGTCAGGTGCACGTCCTCGGCCTGGACCCGCACCCGGCGCTGCGCGTGGTCGATCTCCAGGTCGCCCAGGCGCAGGGTGGCCCCGCGCGGGGTGTGGGCGGCGATCGTGGCCCGCTCCACCCGGCGCAGCAGCACGTGGACCCGGGCGGCCAGCTCGCGCATCGAGAACGGCTTCGTCATGTAGTCGTCGGCGCCCACGCCCAGCCCGACCAGCATGTCGGTCTCGTCGTCCCGCGCGGTGAGCATCAGGACCGGGACGGGGCGCTGCGCCTGGACCCGGCGGCAGACCTCCAGCCCGTCGAAGCCCGGCAGCATGACGTCGAGGACGAGCAGCTCGGGCAGCCAGCTCTCGGCCGCGGCGACGGCGGCGGGGCCGTCGGTGGCCGTCTGCACCTGGAAGCCCTCCGCGCGCAGGCGTGCCGCGATGGCCTCGGCGATGGTGCGGTCGTCCTCGACGACGAGCACACGCCGCTGGGCGCCGGGGGTCGCCGCGGCGCCGTTGTGGGTGGTGTGTGTCTGTTCCATGTCCGCCCCTGAAGATCCCGCTGAATGGGGTGCAGCGTAGAGGAGGCTCCGGCCTGCGGCTACGTGGGGTTCGGACACGGCATATGCGCTGGACCGCAGGAAATGGAACGGGTTGTACCGGGTGTCGGGTCCGCTGGGGGACCGGTGTCCGGCGCGGGCGGCGGTCCACCCTTGGCACCGTGCTGACCTGCTGCGCAGCCTCGTACGGGCTGGTGGGCGGGCCGGTCCGGGACGGCCCCGCGGACCCGGCGGGAGGACGGGGAGTGAGCTCGGGGGCCCGGTCCGTGACCGTGCGGGAGGACGCGTCGGCGGGTGTCGTTCGGCACATCGGGCGCGGGCCGGCGCATCGGGCGCGAGCCCTCGCATCCGCCCGCCGGCGCAGCGGGCACGTCCGCGGACGGGCGCGTTCAGTCCGCCGTGAACGGCGGCATCGCCTCCAGCACCCCGGCCAGGGCGGGCGGCAGCGAGCCGTCGTCGCTCGCGACCTCGCGGCCGGCGTGCGCGAAGGCGTAGAAGAAGCCGTCGTAGATCGTCGGACCGCCCGTCGTGACCCGCGGCAGGGCGGGGAAGTCCGCCTCCCGCAGGGCGGTGCGCAGCGCGGCCAGTTCCGCCCCGGTGAGCCGGCCGGTGCCCTGCGGCTCGGCCTTCGCGCCGAGCCGGGTCCACGAGCCGTCGTCCTTGACCACCAGGGTGTGCGTGCGGCCCGCGAAGCCGCCGGTACGGGTGACCCGCACCAGGGTCCCGCCGGGGGCCGGGGTGCGCCCGTCGGCCGGGCTCGCGGTGGGGGAGGGGCCGCCGTCCGACGCGGTGGGGCCGCCCTCGGTCGGGGTCGGGGACGGGGATGTGGTCAGGGACGTCGACGGGGACGGGCTCGCGCCCGGTCGCCCGGAGTCCCCCGACGGGGCCCCGCCAGCATCGGAATCCGAGGGTCCGCACCCCGTGAGGAGCGCCAGGCCCAGCACTGCCGCCACCACCGTCCGTACCGCGCGCACACCCACCTCCGCAGCCCGCCGGGTCCACCCCCGAGTATGGAGTCCGCCCACCCGTTCCGACAGCCCCGGAGGACGCCATCAGCCGCACCGCCTGGCGCCTGGCGCCCCCGCTGCTCGCGGTGCTCCTCGGCCTGTGGGGCCTGGAACGGGGCGGCAGCATGTGGCGCGACGAGTCCGTCACCTGGCAGGTCGCCCACCGGCCGCTCGGCGCCCTCGGGGAGCTGCTGGGCCGGGTGGACGCCGTCCACGGCCTGTACTACCTGCTGATGCACGGGGTGTTCGGGCTGTGGGAGGGCGGGCTGTGGGCGCTGCGGCTGCCGTCCGTCGCCGCGACCGCGCTCGCCGCCGCCGGGGTGGCCGCCGTCGCCCACCGGCTCGGCGGGGAACGGGCCGCCCTCCTCGCCGGATGCGTGTACGCGGTGCTGCCGCCCGTGCAGATGTACGCCCAGGAGGGCCGCTCGTACGCCCTGGTCGCCGCCGCGGTGGTGTGGGCGACGTACCTGATGCTGTGCGAGCGCTGGGCCGCCTACACCGTGGTGCTGGCGCTCGGCTGCTGGCTGCACGAGTTCGCCGCGCTGGCCCTGCTCGCCCACGCCGTCACGGCGCGGCGCTCGCCCGGCTGGCGCCGCAGCGCCGTCGTCGTCGTGGTCCTCGTCCTGCCACTGGCGGTGGTCGGCGTCCGGCAGGCGCACCGGCAGCTCGGCTGGCTGGGCCGCCCGAGCTGGCAGGACTGGGCCGCGTACGCGCTGGTCGGCGCCACCGCCCTGCTGCTCGCCCGCGGCGCGCCCCGGTCCCTCGTACGGGTGGCGCTGCCGCTGGTGCTGCTGCCGCCCGGCCTGCTGATGGCGGTGTCCCTGATCAACCCCTGGTACGTCGACCGGTACGTGCTCTACGCCCTCTCCGGGTGGGCCCTGCTCGCCGGGGCCCGACTCGCGGAGGTGCGCGCCGTGCGGTGGCCGTGGGTGCCGGTGGGCGCCGCCGCGCTGGCCGGACTGGCCGTCTGGTCGGTGTGGCTGCGCACGCCCGAGGCCCGCAAGGACGATGTCCTGGCGGTCGCCGCCGCCGTCCGCGAACGGGCCGGACCGGGGGACACGGTGGTGTTCATGCCCGCCCGCAGGCGCGAGTGGCTGCTGTCCTCGCCCGACACGTACGCCGGGCTGCACGACGCGGCCCTCTCCCGGAGCCCAGAGGCCTCCCGGAGCCTCCAGGGCACCGAACTGCCCCCGGACCGGATCCGGGCGGCCCTGCTCGCCTCGCCCCGCGTCGTCGCCCTGCTGGACCCGGCCGACCAGCCGCTCGACCCGTACCCGCGGGAGGCGGTCAAGCGCGAGGTGCTCGCCGACCGCTTCGAGCGGTGCTCGGTCACCGAGGTCCGCGGCGCCCGCGTCGCGGTCTACGCCCACCCCGGCACCTGCGACTGACCCGCCGGGGCCTGCGGCTGCCCCGGCCCCGTGAGTCCGCCGCCGCCCCGTCCCGGCCTGCGGCCGACCCGTCGACGACCGTGGCCGACCCGCCCGGCGCCGGCCCGCCGGGGCCTGCGGCCGACCCCGTCCCGGCCTGCGGCCGACCCCGTCCTGGCCTGCGGCCGACCCCGTCCTGGCCTGCGGCCGACCCCGTCCTGGCCTGCGGCCGACCTCGTCCTGGCCTGCGGCCGACCTCGTCCTGGCCTGCGGCCGACCTCGTCCTGGCCTGCGGCCGACCTCGTCCTGGCCTGCGGCCGACCTCGTCCTGGCCTGCGGCCGACCTCGTCCTGGCCTGCGGCCGACCTCGTCCTGGCCTGCGGCCGACCTCGTCCTGGCCTGCGGCCGACCTCGTCCTGGCCTGCGGCCGACCTCGTCCTGGCCTGCGGCCGACCTCGTCCTGGCCTGCGGCCGACCTCGTCCTGGCCTGCGGCCGACCTCGTCCTGGCCTGCGGCCGACCTCGTCCTGGCCTGCGGCCGACCCCGTCCCGGCCTGCGGCCGACCCGCCGGGGCCGCAGATCCGCTCCGGCGCCTGCCGCCGACCGCTCCGACACCTGCGGCCGGCCCGGCCCGGCAGGCCGCCGCCCTGTCCCGGTGCCCGCGGCCGACCCCGCCCCGGTGCCCGCGGCCGACCCCGCCCCGGCGCCCGCGCCTGACCCGCCGGGGCCTGCGGCCGCCGACCCGCCCCGGCAGGCCGCCGACCAGCCCCGGCCACCTACCGCCGACCCGCCGGGGGGCCTTCGCGGTGCGGGCTGGAGGATGGGGCGGACCACGTCGCCCAGGCGGTGGGGACCGCCCGGCGGGCGGGACCGGCCGTACTCACCGGAGGTGCCCCATGACCCCGTCCCAGCACGCCGCGCCGCTGCCCGGCCCCCTCGTCGGGACGGACTGGCTGGCGGAGCACCTCGGCACGCCCGGGCTGGTCGTCCTCGACGCCTCCGTCGGCGCCCACCGCGGCGCGGCCCGGCGGATTCCCGGGGCCCGTCCCTTCGACCTCGACGGCGAGCTGTCCGACCACGACGCACCCGCACCGCACACCATGCCGGGGCCCGAGCGGTTCACCGAGGCCCTGCGCCGCCTCGGCATCGACGACACCGACACGGTCGTCGTGTACGACGGCGCCGGCCTGTACTCCGCCCCGCGCGCCTGGTGGATGCTGCGCGCCACCGGCTTCGACCGCGCCGCCGTCCTGGACGGCGGCCTGCCCGCCTGGACCGCCGCCGGCCGGCCGGTCGAGGCCACCGTCGCGGCGTACGCGGGCCCGCGCGGCTCCTTCACGGCCCGCCCCCGGGCCGGCGCGTTCGCCGACGCCGCTGCCGTCGCCGCCGCGCTCGCCGATCCCGCGGCCGCCGTCGTCGACGCCCGCACCCCGGGCCGGTTCGCCGGAACCGCCCCCGAACCCCGGCCCGGCCTGCGCGGCGGCCACATGCCGGGCGCGGTGAACCTGCCGTTCGGCGACCTCCAGGGCCCCGACGGCCTGATGCGCCCCGCCGGGGAGCTCCGGGAGGCCTTCCGGGCCGTGGCCGGTGACCGCGAGCGGCTGTACCTCAGCTGCGGATCGGGGGTGACCGCGTGCGTGCTGGCCCTCGGCGCCGAGCTCGCCGGCTACCGGGACCCGGCCGTGTACGACGGCTCCTGGAGCGAATGGGGCATGCCCTCGCAGCGGCCCGTCGCCACGGGCCGGGGCGCCGCCGGGCCCGCGGCCGGGCCGGCGGCCGGGGGATAACCCCACCCCGGTCCGGGTACCGGCCCCATCGGCAGGGGCGCCCGCGCCGCCCAGGATCGTGGCATGACCTCTCACACCACCCGGGCACGGGTCCTGCGCGTCCCGGCCGCCGTCCTCGCGGCCGCGGTCCTGACGGCCGGCTGCTCCTTCGTGGGCGGGGGCCCGCGCAGGACCGCCACCGCCGACGCCACGGTCACCGAGGCCGTCGCCGCCGTGGAGCTGACGGGCGTGCGGTCCGGCTCGATCGAGGTGACGCCGGGCGCCGGGCCCGGCGTCACGGTGCGCCGTACGGTCCACTACCGGGGCGCCACCGCTCCCGTGCCCGGCCAGCGGGTGTCCGGGGGCGTGCTCACCTTCACCGACGGCTGCTCCGGCGACTGCCGCGTCGACTACCGGCTGGAGGTCCCGGCCGCCGCCACGGTCCGGCTGGAGAGCGCCAGCGGCCGCATCTCGGTGACGGGAGTGGCCGGAGCCGACCTGCGTGCCTCCTCCGGCGACGTCACGGCGGACCGGATCGCGGGCCCGGTGCGGATCCGCACCTCCTCCGGCGGGATCACCGCCACCGGGCTGTCTGCCGCGCAGGCGGACGTCCGCTCGGACTCGGGGGACGCCCGCCTGGACTTCGCGCAGGCCCCGGCCTCCGTCCGGGCCGAGACCACCTCGGGCGACCTCGCCCTGGAGGTGCCCCGGGCCCGCTACCGCCTGGCGGTCTCCACCACCTCCGGCGACCGCGAGATCGACCTGCCCGACGACTCCGCGGCCCCCTCGCACCTGACGGCGAGGACCACCTCGGGCGACGTACGGATCACCGCCCGCGGCTGACGGCGGCCACGGCCCCCGTGCCTGGTGCGGCCGAAGGCTGCACCAGACTGTGGTCGTGACCTGCAGGGTGAAGAGTTATCTGCACAGGGGGCTGCTTAGTTGTGCAGATCAACCTTGCACTTTCGAAAGGTTGAGGCGCCCGGCTCTCTTCGCGAGCCCCAACAACAGGTGTGCGGCACCGGCTACTACTGACGAACTCAGTCGACCGCCGAGCTGAGTTGGGGGCGCTACTGGGGCCGGGCGCCTCTGCCGCGCAGCTAGAAACATCAACAGAAAAATGAGTGAACATGTAGTCTGGTGCGGTGACAGACGGCCTCGAAACAGCCCTTCAGAAGCGTGCTGATCTTGATCAGTACGGCTCCAACAAGCGGTTGCTGCTCGCGCTGCAACTCATGCTCGACATCGAGGATATCGGCACGGTCGCCGCCTCGTCGCTGACTGACCATCCCAACGATAAGTCATGCGATCTGCTCTACATTGACCGTGGTTCTGGCCGCGTTGTTCTCGCCCAGGGCTACGAGTCCGAGAACGCCGCGAAGTTGCAAGCGCCTGCGAGAAAGGCCGCTTCCCTTCACCAGGCGGTTAACTGGTTGTTCAGTAAGAGCGAGCCCGACGGGGTGCCGGATACCCTTCGCGTTGCTTGGCGCGAGCTTCACGATGCACTGGCAGAAGACGCCATCGGGCATGTAGCGATCTGGTACGTCCATAACCTTCCAGAATCGCAGCAGGTCGTCGGAGAGCTCGAAGCGGCCCGCGACGCCGCCTACGCCCAGTTGAGGCACGGCTACCCGAGCAGTGAAATTGAGGTCTCTTGCGAAGAGTTGGGGCGCAAAAGGCTGTCTGAGCACTACGAAAACTCGCAAACTCCGATCCTGGTGTCAGACACGTTCACGATTGAGGTTCCGGGGGCGTTCGAGGAGCGCGGCGAAAAGTGGACTGCCTTGTGTACGAGCGTGCCGGTGAGCTGGCTGCATGAGCGGTTCGAGCAGCACGGAGCAGGTCTCTTCTCGTCGAACGTTCGTGACTACCTGGGAAGCCGTCGGTCGCAGAGCAACATCAACAACGGCATCCAGGAAACGGTCCTGAAGGAGCCGGCGAACCTGTGGGCCTACAACAACGGCATCACCGCTCTCGTGCACGATTTCAGCTTCATCGACGGCACGGTTGAGATCACGGGGCTGGGTATCGTCAACGGCGCCCAGACGACCGGAGCGATCGGCTCGGTCCCGGCGGGGGATATTGGTAAGAAGAGCCATGTCCTTACTCGGTTCATCCGCTGCAACGACCCCGAGACCGTCAAGAGCATCGTCCGCTTCAACAACCGGCAGAACCCCACGCAAGCATCGGACTTCCGTAGCAACGACGGTGTGCAGAGGCGGCTTGTACGAGAGTTTCAGAGGTTGGGGGTCGTCGGCTACAACGGCGGCCGGCGCGGGGGTGCGGAGGATGTCATCCGCCGCCCGGGAGAAAACCATCTCTCGGCAGAGGTCGCGGCACAGGCACTGGCCGCCTTTCACGGCGAATCTGGCGTGGCCTACCACGAGAAGAGTAAAATCTGGGAGCAGGATGCCATCTACAGCCGGGTCTTCCCGGAACGCGTCACCGCCGAACACATCGTGTTCGTCGCGAGCCTGCTGCGCGCTGTTGAGCTAGAGAAGGCGAGACTCGGGCGCATCGAGGCAGGGGCACGGACCGAGGACGAGATCGAGCTGTTTGAGTGGTTCGGCCTGCGGGGGTCGATCATGCTTGCTGCGGAGGCCATCGGAGCCACGAGAGAGACGCTCGTCGGAGAAGCTGTCAGCGACGCCTACGTCATGCGGTTCAAGAAGAACGTGACCATGTCCGAGGCAGCCGCAGCGTGGGAGCCCATCGTGGAGTCCCTGTTGGCCTTCGCCCCGGGGCAACTTCGGGACCCCCTGGTGACGTCGACTCTACGTAACCGGCAGGCGGTGGACACGGCGCTTCGCAACTTCCGCTCGCAGGTAGTGGCGGCACGCAAACACAACCGAACAACCTACGAGCTGTTCATGGACCAGGTGGTGTCCCGGTAGGGAAATGGATCTGCCATTCCGGCGATGCTCCTTAACAGGAGGGCCCGTGACTCTAGAGCACCGTCGGGATGGTCATCAAGAGAGCTTGTAGTAGCTATCTCCATTCGCAAGAAGGCTGTGGGTTCGGAAGGGGTCCCAGGCGCGCCGGAACACCGTGGCTAGGTGGCGGTGCGCGATGAGTGCATCGCCAGCTCGGTGGGATGGGTTGAAGGCGTGGGCATGGCGTTGCTGTGCGCGCTGGGTGGCGGTGCGCTGGGCTGGTTCCCGGAGGTGATGTTTCGGGTCATGGACACGGATCGGAGCAAGCGGCGGGCGCTTGGCCGTCATGTTGGCCCAGTGGCTGATGGGGTCGTTTTCATGCTGGCCATAGCGAGGGTGTCGTAGTCGTCGGGCGATTTCGGCGTTGAAGAGACGGCGGTCCCAGGCTGTTCTCTGTGCCTGTTGTCTCCAGTAGGGCGATGCTAAGAGTGTGGCCAGAACGACGGCTTCGGGATAGACCGCGGCGCAGAGGCGGGCGACGGAGAAGGTCGTTTCGGCTGTGCCGGGAGGGATGAGGATGTTGGCCCGGCGGATCCAGTCGTGCCGCGCTTCGCCGTTCTCGTTTTCTGGGAGTGACCAGAGCTGGCCGCAGATGAGTATGGCGCTGAGGACGGCGTCGTAGGTGATGGCCCAGCCGTGGCGCTGAAGGATACGCAGGTGTCGGCGTTGTGCCTGGACGATTTCGGGGAGGGCGTCGAGGGGTGTGGTGTGCCCGTCAGCGTCGGACGGGCAGAGCCATAGCCGGTGTCGGGTGCAGACGTAGCGGTGGTGCGGCAGGATCCTCGTGACCTCGCCGCCGGGGTGCTTGGCATTGCAGTGGTGGCAGCCGCGTTGTGGCTGGTGACGGAACATGGCCCACTCGGGCTGTGGGGTGCGTAGTTCGGGCAGAGCTCCGGCGAGGGAATGGACGGTCCGGCCGGTGATGGCAGCGAGGCGTTCCGGGACGACGACGCGACGCATGCCGCCGGAGGCTTCGCGTTCGGTCACGCACCGCCAGAGGGTGTTGATGTCGAGACCGTGGAGGCGGGCCAGGCGGCCGATGTAGGAGGCGGCGATCTCGTGCTGTGCGGGCGGGACGGGGTCGGGCAGGCGGGGAAGGAGCATCAGGCGATGCGCTTCCGGCGGGAGCGGGGCTTTTCCGGGGCTGTGAGGGCTTGGGAGCGTTCGGCGGCGTAGTCCACCGGGACCGTCTCCAGAAGGTCTTCTGTGATGCGTTCGCTGCCGTCCTCGATAGCGAGGACGGCAGCGCCCCGGACGAGCTGCGACAGGCTGCCGATCATGCCGCCGGAGCGGTGGTAGAGATACTCGCTCAGACCGGTCAGCGTTCCGGGCTGGTGGTGGTGCAGTCGGAGCATGGACTCCAGGGTGCCGACCAGGGAGTGCCAGGATTCCCGGTCCGTTCCGGAGGCGTAGGAGAACGGGGCGGCGGGGATGACGGTGAATCGTCCGGCGATCTGGCGGCCGCGGGTGCCGGCGAACAGGCCCTGGTCCTCGACATCGATGCCCGCGTAGGCGAAGGTGGCGGGCAGCCGTTCGGCGAAGTACTTCAATTGATCAGAGGCTTCGGCACCTGTCCGAGTGGCCAAGTTCAGGTTGTGCAGCTCGTCTACCAGGACCAGGTCGACATGGACGTGAGCACCAGTTGCGCACACCGCGTTGACGACGTCGGTGATGTTGAAGCGAGTGGGGAAGTCCAGGCCGAAGAACCGGGCGAACTCCATCGCCAGCATCTTCGGGGTAGCGGCCGGCGGGACGGTGACATAGACGACCGGAAGCCGGGAGCCGTCGCGTGGGTGGCGCTTGCGGACAGCGATCTCGTGGGCCCGCCCGAGCTGGGAGAGAGCGGTGGTCTTCCCCGTGCCGGAGGCGCCGCTGATGATGATGCCCCGACGCGCTGAGATCTGCTGGCGGTTGAGCTGGACCAGCAGCCGTGAGGTGGCGATGACCTTCCGGATGGTCGGGGTGTTTACCAGCGGCAAGTCGGCGTGGTAAATCCGGCGAAGGTCGTCGTCGCGCAGTCTTTTCTTCGGCGACAGGGCGCCACGCTGCGTTGCGGTCAGCAGTGAGGGCGGGGACGACTCGTGCTCTACGAAGCGACGCCATCCCTCCTTCGTGGTCAGCGGGCTGTCCGGCGGCAGCTCCGGCTCCGGGGCCTGCTGCGGGACGAAGGAGGTGGGGGAAGGCCTGGTCATAGCCACCTTTCAGCCTCTGCATGGACGTCGAAGACACCGAATGGGATCACCTGGGCCGGTTCGGTGCCGTGGTCGAGCGGTGCGGGTTCGGGGGCCGTTCTCGGTGCGGCTGGCCGATGGGAGGCGGCACCGGCTCGGGTGCGGGCGGCGACCTTCGCCGTGCGGGTGTCCGGGCCGTGCTCGGCGCGGGTGAGGAGTGCGTCCAGGACCCTGGCCACCGCCGCTTCGTTGGCGCTGTCCAGACCGGCCGCGGCGGCCAGGCGGCGCGCGTGCTGCCAGGTGAAATCCGCGAACGGAGCGTTCACCAGCGGAAGATGAACCCAGGGGGCGGTAATCCAGCCCTGCTGGGTGCGGACGAACACCTGGGACAGGTCGTAGGGGTCGTAGTGCACCTCCCAGAGCCCGCGCTTGGCCACGTTGCCGGAATGCTGACGCCGGTGCGGTCCCAACTCGGCGCATTCGTAGGTGCGGTAGTTGATCCGGATGCCGTAGTCGTTGATCGCGCGCCAGGCCACCGGCAGCAGTTCGAGGTAGTCCTCGCCGCGCAGGGTCAGCGGCAGGTAGCCGCAGGCGGCGACCAAGGAGGTGTATTTGTCGTTCGGTGACATCGCCCTCTTCGGGCGGAACGGATCGCGCAGAGCATCATGTGGCCTGGCCTGCCATCCGGCCAGAAGCCACTCGTCTAGCAGGTCCTGGAGTTCGGGGATCGTCCAGGCCGCCTGTTCCTCGACCCGTTCACCGCGGCGCGAGACGTTCGCCCCGGTATAGCCGGGAAGGTGCTGGACGAACAGTGTGTTGATCGCGGAGAACGTGGCCTCCACGATCGCTTTGTCCGTCGGCGTGCGAGGGCGTGATCGTTGTACTGAGATGCCGAGCCGGTCGCAGGCCCGAATGAAGGTGTCGGAGATGAACACCTTCCCGCCGTCGATGACGACGGTGTCTGGCACGATCACCGGTTTCGCCGCAGCCTGTTCCATTCGCGCGTCCACGTCCAGCAGCCGCCGGTGCGGCATCCGCGAGGCCGCCATCCGCAGTGCGGCGGACCAGCCCGGTCGCATTGGTTCGGGCACCAGCATCTTCGCCAGCAGCAACGAGGCGTCCACCGCCTTGGTGCCCACCGGCCGCAGCACCGCGGCGCAGATCGTTCGGGTCGCGACATCGATCGCGATCGTCAGATCCGCGCGGGCAGTGAGCCCCGAATCGAGCACCACCATCACGTCCAGCGGAGTGGAGTCGATCTGTACTTGTTCTCCGGGCCGGTCCGCGAAAGTCGGCGTGAACGGCCCCTCGGGTCGGTTCGCCGTCTGCCGCCGTGTGACTGCTGAGCCGAAGGTGTGCCTGCCCGTGGAGAGCGCGTCGATCAGCTTGTAGAAGGTGCTTTTGCCCGGCAGCGGCACCACCCCCTCGCCATGGGTGACCTCCACCATCTTGACCACACGGCGGATCAACCGGGAGCGGGTTCCCGTCGAGGTGAGCGTCTCAGCGTCCAGGGCCTCGCGGATCGCCGCGACCAGCCGGACATCGGCCTGCCCGGTCACCTGTGACATCCGCACCAGCCGCTGATCGACCAGCCCCCACAACCCCTGCTGGGAATAGCGCGACCGCTTGCCCATCACAGTGCGCAGGCTCACCCCCAACTCAGCAGCCTTTGCCCGCGCTCGCTCCAGAAGCGCACGGTCCTGTGGGTCGTACTCGGGCCGCGGTGGCGTGCCCGGGGCGGCGCTGGGCGGCAGTCCGGTATCGACTTCCACGATGTGGCGTTCCCACTCGCGCGCGGCTGTCTGAACGGCCTCCGGCAGCGTCGCCAGCAAGCCGGACGGCTCCAGTGCGGGCAGCGGCTCGGTGCCGGTGACCGAGAAGTCCGGCGAGGACATCAGGTGTGAGGCCAACATCACCGATTCCGCCCCGCTGTCCGAGCGCAGCCGCACCGACGTCCCCGCCAGGCCCACCACCTGATGGTCATCGCCGTCGTAGGTGATCCAGTCCCCGGGCCGTAGCACCGAGGTACCCCGGCCGGCCGTCACCGTGCGGATCCGGACGACACCAGCGATTCCGCATGCAGCGGCACCGACACGTCCACCGCCAGGTCGTGCAGCCAGAGCAGATGGAACAGCACCGGCAGCACCGAGACCGGGTCTCCCACTTCTGTTGCGCCGCTGACCAGCGGACGCGGCTCGGCGAACACATCCCGTAGGGCCACGGCGACCGGCTCCAACCGGTGCCGCGGGTGGCGATATCCCGCCAACCACCTCACATTGCGCACCGTGATCGCGTCAGGCGCTCCCACCAGCCGGAATTCCCATCCCGCCTGGTCACAGGCCGCCTGTGTCGCCGCGAACTTGGCCCAGTCCCTCGGTTTGCGGCGGTCTGCGGGGCGGCAGTCGATCACCACTGCCGAGCCGTCGTCACGGCGTACGAAGTAGTCCGGTGCGTGCGAGACGCCCTTGCCCTTTTCCGAGGCCCAGAACAGCCAGAAGGGCTGGGAGGACACCCCCACCACGGTCGGGTCGAAATCCAGCAGCATCACGTGATCGCGCTCCAGCCAGGACTCGTACCCGATGTGCCCGCCGACCGTCGCTGACCACCACAGCCCTGGCAGGTGGCGCTGACCCTTGTACGACTTGAATCCGCGTACCGGCGCCGAGTCCTCGAACCGCACCGCCCACACATCCGCCAGCGGACGCCGTAGCTCCGAACCGCCCGGCTCGATGTACCCGACCTCGAATCCGTACGGGGGAGGGCCCGCTGTACCGCCCTGGACGACATCCAACACGCGATCCACGACCTGCTAACTGAGCACCCCGATGCAAGGTCACGCAGTCCGATGCAAAGTCACATGCAGCTTTGGCCTGGAAAGTGCAGCGTCTACCCGGATGAGACACCCGAACCCGTTCGCCCCGGGCGAACAGGCTTCGGGGAACATCAGGAGGCGCACATGCATTGAGTCGGCATAGCTCAACTTCACTGCCGGAGGGAAGATCATGGCTTCGACGCCCGCAACGCTCACTCTGCCCGTGCTGCCGCTCGACGACGAGGTCGTGCTGCCCGGGATGGTCGTCCCGCTGGACCTCTCCGACCCCGAGGTGCGCGGCGCCGTCGAGGCGGCCCAGGCCGCCGCGGGGAGCGGGAAGCCCCGGGTCCTCCTCGTCCCGCGCGTCGACGGCACGTACGCGGGCACCGGTGTGCTCGGGACCGTCGAGCAGGTCGGCCGGCTCTCCGACGGCGATCCCGGGGCCCTGATCCGCGGCCGCGGGCGCGTCCGCATCGGCGCCGGGACCACCGGCCCCGGCGCCGCGCTGTGGGTCGAGGGCGAGACCGTGGACGAGGCGGACCCCGAGCCGCTGCCCGGCGCCGTCGCCGAGCTGGTCAAGGAGTACAAGGCGCTCGCCACCAGCTGGCTCAAGAAGCGCGGAGCCTGGCAGGTCGTGGACCGGGTCCAGCAGATCGAGGGCGTGTCCGCCCTCGCCGACAACTCCGGCTACTCGCCGTTCCTGACGGTCGGCCAGAAGGTCGAACTGCTGGAGACCGCCGACCCCGTCGCCCGCCTCCGGCTCGCCGTCCAGTGGCTCGGCGAGCACCTCGCCGAGCAGGACGTCGCCGAGTCCATCGCCAAGGACGTCCAGGAGGGCGTCGACAAGCAGCAGCGCGAGTTCCTGCTCCGCCGCCAGCTGGACGCCGTGCGCAAGGAGCTGCGCGAGCTGAACGGCGAGAGCGACGGCGAGGAGTCCGACGACTACCGGGCCCGCGTCGAGGCCGCCGACCTCCCCGAGAAGGTGCGGGAGGCGGCCCTGAAGGAGGTCGAGAAGCTGGAGCGGGCCAGCGACCAGAGCCCCGAGGGCTCCTGGATCCGCACCTGGCTCGACACCGTCCTCGAACTGCCCTGGAACGAGCGCACCGAGGACGCGTACGACATCCGCGGCGCCCGGGCCGTGCTCGACGCGGAACACGCGGGCCTCGGCGACGTCAAGGACCGCATCACCGAGTACCTCGCCGTCCGCAAGCGCCGCGGCGACCGCGGCATGGGCGTCATCGGCGGCCGCCGCGGCGGGGCCGTGCTCGCCCTGGTCGGACCTCCCGGCGTCGGCAAGACCTCGCTCGGGGAATCGGTGGCGCACGCGATGGGCCGCAAGTTCGTCCGCGTCGCCCTCGGCGGCGTGCGCGACGAGGCCGAGGTGCGCGGCCACCGCCGCACCTACGTCGGCGCCCTGCCCGGCCGGATCGTCCGGGCGATCAAGGAGGCCGGGTCGATGAACCCGGTCGTGCTGCTCGACGAGATCGACAAGGTCGGCTCCGACTTCCGCGGCGACCCCGCCGCGGCCCTGCTCGAAGTCCTCGACCCGGCCCAGAACCACACCTTCCGCGACCACTACCTGGAGGTGGAACTGGACCTCAGCGACGTCGTGTTCCTGGCCACCGCGAACGTCCTGGAGGCCATCCCCGAAGCCCTGGCCGACCGGATGGAGCTGGTCCGCCCCGACGGCTACACCGAGGACGAGAAGGTGGTCATCGCCCGCGACCACCTGCTGCCGCGCCAGCTGGAACGCGCGGGCCTCGCCGCCGACGAAGTGGTCCTGGAGGACGACGCCCTGCGCAGGCTGGCGGGGGAGTACACCCGCGAGGCCGGCGTGCGCACCCTGGAGCGCTCCCTGGCCCGCCTGCTGCGCAAGGTCGCCGCACAGCACGAGCTGGGCGAGCGGGACCTGCCCCTGCGCATCGCGGCCGACGACCTGCGCGGCCTGATCGGGCGCCCGCACCACGTGCCGGAGTCCGCCCAGGACCCGGCCGAGCGGCGCACCTCGGTCCCCGGCGTGGCCACCGGCCTCGCGGTGACCGGCGCGGGCGGCGACGTGCTGTTCGTGGAGGCCTCGCTGGCCGACCCGGAGACGGGCGCGGCCGGCCTGACCCTCACCGGCCAGCTCGGCGACGTGATGAAGGAGTCGGCGCAGATCGCCCTGAGCTTCCTGCGCTCCCACGGCGCGGAGCTGGAACTGCCGGTCGCCGACCTGAAGGACCGGGGCGTGCACATCCACTTCCCGGCCGGTGCGGTGCCCAAGGACGGCCCGAGCGCGGGCATCACCATGACCACCGCGCTCGCCTCCCTGCTCTCGGGACGGCAGGTGCGCACGGACGTGGCCATGACCGGCGAGGTCTCCCTGACCGGGCGGGTCCTGCCGATCGGCGGGGTCAAGCAGAAGCTGCTGGCCGCGCACCGGGCCGGGCTGACCACCGTCATCATCCCCAAGCGGAACGAGGCCGACCTCGACGACGTCCCCGCCGAGGTGCTGGAGGGCCTGGAGGTGCACCCGGTGACCGACGTGCGCCAGGTCCTGGAACTGGCCCTGGCGCGGGCGCAGGAGCCGGTCGGCGCCGCCGCCTGACGGCCCCCCGTGCGGCCCGGGTGCCCCCTCCGGCGGGGCCCCGGGCCGCCGGCCCAGCCGCTGCGAAATACTGGCCCCCACCCACCGGGGTGCCTGACGGCGGAGAAGGAGCGGGACGTGCACGGGAGTGAAGACCAGGAGTTCCTTGCCCTGGAGCGGGAGCTGTCCGTCTTCCTCCGGCGGGCCCGGGCGTCCTCCGGCGAGATGGCCCGCGAGCTCCACCCCGAGCTGGAGCCCGCCGCCTACGGACTCCTCGTACGGCTGGAGGCGGCGGGCCGGCAGCGCGCCACCGACCTCGCCTCCTACTTCGGCGTCGGCAAGGCCACCATGAGCCGGCAGCTGCGGGCCCTGGAGACCCTCGGCCTGGTGGCCCGCGAACCGGACCCCGCCGACGGCCGGGCCTTCCTGGTCGGGCTGACGGAGGAGGGCCGCGAACGGTTCCTGCGGGTCCGGGGCGCGCGGCGGGAGCAGTACATGCGCAAGCTCGCCGGCTGGGACCGCGGAGAGGTGGCGGAGCTGGCCCGCCTGCTCCACCAGCTCAACGCCGGCGCGGAGTAGGCGCACCGCGCGGGGCCGTCAGAGCTCCGCGTAGACCGCCGACGCGTCGTCATGGCGCTTGTGGCGGGCCGGCGGCCGGTCCGGTTCGGACTCGATCGCGCGGACCCGGTCGATCAGCGCCCGCGCCCCCTCCTCGCGCAGGACCCCCAGGCAGTCGGCCCAGTCGCCCTGCCCGAACGTGTCCGTCCAGCGGCTCGCGCCGTCCGTCAGGGCCGCCACGGCCCGCACCCGCTCCCGGGGTGTGCGCCCCGTGACCGCCCGGCCCGCCACCGCCGGGTCCGCCGCCGCCGTGAAGAAGCCGCCCTCCGCGTTGCGCAGGGCGTCCGTCGCGGCCGTCGAGCGCAGCACCTCCCGCGGGATCCGGTCCAGCCGGTCGTCGAGGACCGCGCTCACGCCGCCCCCGGGCGCCTGGAGGAGCAGGACGGAGTCCGAGAGCACGAGGTGCTCCACGGACGCGTCGTCCCAGCGCACCACCACCACCGTGGCCTGCGGCGTGCGGACGTGAGAAAGGTCACAGGTGTCGCGGTGGGCGTCGGCCGTGGCGCGGACGGACTCGGCGAGGATCCGGTCCAGCGGCAGGTCCCGGCGCGACCCGGACAGTTCGGTCAATCGGCCGCCGAGTCGCGTCACGAACCACGGGACGCCGTGCACGCACCCGTCGCCGCCGCCCGGTGGCGTGACCCCGTCCAGGACGACCAGGACGCCGCCGCCCGAAGCGGGGATCGCCGCCGACAGCCAGTCCTCATTGGGGCGTTCCCGATTCCCGGGCGCCGTGGCGAGGTCGATGCGCATACGGACATTCTGCCGCGCGACGGCCTGAAAAGGGGCCATGGTCCGTACCAACTCGGCGGAGGCTTCGCCTCCTGCCCGCCGCCCGCCCGGACGCGGCCGCCCGCGGACCGCGGTGGCGGCGCGGCCGATGTGGGCGGGCATACTGCCAAAGGCCCCGGCGATCTTTCAACCACCTGTCCATGACGGCGCTCTGGGGCATGCTGCCCGAGTTGGTGGCCAACTCATCCGTGATGTTCACTCGTTCGAGTGGCCGGGTGGGCGATGTGCGGCTCTCTCCCCAACACGCTGCAAAGGTCTGAGGCGGTACGAGGGGGCAGGGGGCGTTTACTTGTTGACCGGCCGTTACCTCGGCCACACGAGTAGACGAGCACAAGCACACGTACAGGATTGCGAGCACCGGTGCAGAAGAAGCGGTCTCGGAAGAACGGCACCGCCGCCGACGGCCCGGCCCCCGCAGGACGCCGCGTCCGCGTGCGCAGCCGACTCGTCGTCGGCGTGGCCGTCGCAGGACTCACCGTCCTCGCGGCCGGCACTCCCGCCGTCGTCACCGCCGCGCGGGAACTGAACGACTCCCAGCGGCTGGTCACCCTCGCGGACCAGAACCGTCACGTCCTCACCCTCACGCACGTCCTCGCCGACGAGCGGGACGCCGTGGTCGAGTACGCCGCCAAGGGCCGCCCCGAAGCGGCCCGGGCCACCCTCCAGGACCGCATCCTGCGCACCGACCGGCAGACCGCCGAGGCCGCGGCCGAGGTCGACGAGCCGCTCGCCATGGTCCTCTCCCGCATCGCGCCCGTCCGCACCGAGGCCGTCGGCGGCAAGGGCACCGCCCTCGCCGCCCACCAGGCCTACACCGGCCTCATCACCGCCCTCCTCGCCCCCGGTGACCGGCTCGCCGAACTCACCCCGCCGCGCGCGGAGGCCGCCCTCCTCACTACCCGCCCCCTGGCCCCTCTCGGCCAGGCCGTGGAACAGGCCTCGGCCACCCGCGGACTGCTCCTCGGCGCGCTGGCGGTCCCCCGCGGGGACCAGCCCTCCGGCTCCGCCGCCGTCGACGAACTGACCACCGCCGCCCAGCGTTCGCGCGTCCGCGAACAGGCCGCCCTCGACGACTTCGCGCGGGCCGCCCGGCCCGACGTGCGCCAGACCCTCACCGCCACCGTCACCGGCCCCGAGGTCAAGGCCGCCGAGGACCACCTCAAGCGGCTCACCGACCGGCCCACCCTGAACGCCGCCGACCGCAAGACCGACGGAGCCGCCGTCGGCGCCGCGCTCACCGCCCGCATCGACCGGATGCGCACCGTCGAGTCCACCCTGGCGGGCCAGCGCGCCACCGCCTTCGCGACCCTGCGCGACGACGACGTGACCCGGCTCGAAATCCTCGTCGGCGCGCTCGGCCTGCTCTTCCTCGTCGCCGTCGGCTTCTCCACGGGCGTGGCCCGCTCCCTCACCCGGCCCCTGTCGGTGCTGCGCCGCGGCGCGGAACGCCTCGCGACCCCGGAAGGCTCCGTCGAACCTGTGCGGTTCACCGGCCGCAACGACGAGTTCGCCGAAGTCGTCCGCCACCTGAACGCCGTGCGCGACCAGACGGTCTCCCTGCACACCCGGATCGCCGGCCTCGACGCCGACCGGCGCCGCCTCATCGGCCGCAACGAGGCGCTCTCCTCCGGCCGCGAGGTGCTGGAAGAAGAACTCACCGCGCTGCGCGAGGGGCTGGACGAACAGCGCCGCATCATGTCGACGACCTCCGTCTCGCTCTCCCTGCGCACGCTCGGCCTGGTGGAGCGCCAGCTCGCCGTCATCGAGGAACTCGAATCCAGGGAACAGGACCCGGACCGCCTGGCCACCCTGTTCAAGCTGGACCACCTCGCGACGGTCATGCGCCGCCACAACGAGAACCTGCTGGTGCTCGCCGGCCAGGAACACGGTCACGGGCAGGGCCTGCCGGTCGCCCTGGTCGACGTGATGCGGGCCGCCGTCAGCGAGATCGAGCGCTACGAGCGCGTCGACCTCACCGCGCTGCCCTCCTACACCCAGGTCGCCGGGCACGCCGCCGACGACATCTCGCACGTGATCGCCGAACTGCTGGAGAACGCCACGACGTTCTCGCCGCCCGAGGTCAAGGTCAAGGTGTCCGGCTGGACGCTGGACTCCGGCGACGTGGTCATCTCCGTCGTCGACGAGGGCATCGGTGTCAGCGGCGACCGGCTGCAGGCCCTGAACGAGCGCCTGTCCACGCCCGAGGCCTACGACGAGGAGCCCGAGGAGGAGCACGGCCTCGGCCTCGGCCTCTACGTCGCCGGACGCCTCGCCGCACGGCACGGCGTGACCGCCGAACTGCGCGCCGGACGGCACGGCGGCACCGAGGCCCTCGTGGTCGTCCCCGCCGCCCTGCTGCCCGCCACCCCGCCCGTCTCCCCGGTCCACACCCTGGCCACGCCCGGCGCGCCCGCGCTGCGACTGCCGGGCGTCATAGCGGAGGCGAACGAGAACACCCTGCACTCCCGGCGGCGCGGAGCGCACGCCGCTCCCGAGGCGGGCGCCGACGTCGGCGACCTCCCGGCCGCGGAAGCCGTTCCGGCCGACGAACCGGCCGCGGAAGCCCTTCCGGTCACCGACCCGGCCGCCGGCCCCGGCCCGGAAACGGGCGCGGCGCCCGACGCTGCCCCGGAGACGGGTGAGCTCGCCGCCGACACCGCCCCGGCCGCGGACGCGGACCGGGATGCCGAGCCGCTCCCGGACGCCCACCCGGCCGCGGAAGCGGGCCCCGGCACGGATCCGGCGCAGGACTCCGGTCCGGCCGCCGCGCCGTTCCCGGCCGCCGACCCGGAGCCGGGCTTCGCCCCGCAGCCGGGCTCCGGGCCGGCGGACGGGGCCGTGCCTCCGGCCGACCAGGTGTTCACCGTCCCCGCACCCGCCGCCGAGCCGGCCCCGGAACAGGTGCCCGCCCCCGCCGAGGAACTCCTCGCCCGGGTGGTCCCCGACACCACCGCCGACCCGCAGCTGCCCCCCGCCGAGCAGGTGTTCGTCGCGTCCCCCGCGGCGGCCCCCGCCGAGGAGCTGCTCGCCCGCGTCGTCCCCGGCACCACCGCGGAGACCCCGGCCGAGCCCGCCCCCAACGCGGAACCGGACGCCGCCCCCGTGGCCGACGTACACCCGGCCGCGCCGGAGGCGGAGCCGCACAGCCACACCCCGGCCGAGGGCAACTGGCTGCCCCGTCAGGGCAGTCACCCCGCAGACCCCGCCGACGGCCCGGCAGCCGTCACCGACAAGGGCCTGCCCAAGCGGACCCCGCGCGCCGTGGCCGCCCCCCGCGCCGAGGCCGCACGACCCCAGCCGCCGCGCCGCGTCGACGCCGAGGACCTGCGGCGCCGCCTCGGGGGCTTCTACCAGGGAGCCCAGGACGGACGGCGCGTCGCCGCCGCCGAGCTCGCACAGGAGAACGGTCCCGAACAGGGGCGGGACCGCCGGCAGGGACAGAGCAAGACCGACCAGGGGGACAGCGCACAGGAGGCACGCACATGACCGCGCCCAGTACGTACGGACTGAGCACCCAGGCCCGCAACCTGCAGTGGCTGCTGACCGACCTGGTCGAGGAGGTGCCCGGCGTCAACTCCGTCGCCGTGGTCTCCTCGGACGGGCTGCTGCTCCTGTCATCCGACCCCGGAGCGGGCGGCGCGGGCGAACCGCAGGGCAAGGCGAAGGGGCCGCGCGGCGCCTCCGCCGACCTCGCCACCATCGTCTCCGGCCTCGGCAGCCTCACCACGGGAGCCGCCGCCCTCATGGAGACGGGCGCCGTCAAGCAGACCATGGTGGCGATGGAGCACGGCAGCGTCTTCGTCATGGCCATCAGCGACGGCTCGCTGCTCGGCGTGCACGCCACGCCCGACTGCGACATGGGCGTCGTCGCCTACCACATGGCCCTGTTCGTCGGCCGTGCCGGCCACGTCCTGACCCCCGAAGTCCGCAGCGAGCTGCGCCAGTCGATGGAGAACACCCCGTGAGGAGCCCGGCCTCGGACCGCCTCCCGATACGCGGCGCCGACCGCCGCCCGGCCCGGGTCCGCCCGTACTCCCTCACGGGCGGCCGGACCCGCTTCACCCAGGTCCTCCAGGTCGAGACCTTCGTCGCAGCCCTGGACACCAAGGCGTCGGAACCGCAGAAGCCCGACCGGATGCCCGAGATGCCGGCCATCGTCGAGGTCTGCCGCCGCATGCGGACGATCGCCGAGATCTCCGCACTGCTGAAGCTGCCGCTGGGCGTGGTCCGCGTCCTCGTCAGCGATCTCGCCGACCAGGGACGGATCCGTGTCTACGGCACGGGCCACGGCCCCGGCCGGCCCGAACGCGCGCTGCTCGAAAGGGTGCTCGGTGGTCTTCGCCGTCTCTGACAAGTCCGTGGTCGACGACGAGCCCGTCCAGCCCTGGCAGTACGACCGCTCCCGCGCGCCCGTCGCCGTCAAGGTGCTGGTCGCGGGCGGCTTCGGCGTCGGCAAGACCACCTTCGTGTCCTCCGTCTCCGAGATCACGCCGCTGCGCACCGAGGCGGTGATGACCCAGGCCAGCGTCCCCACCGACGACCTGTCCGGTACCCCGGACAAGGCCACCACCACCGTCGCCATGGACTTCGGCCGCGTCACCCTCGACGACGACCTCGTCCTCTACGTGTACGGGACGCCGGGCCAGGAACGCTTCTGGTTCATGTGGGACGACCTGGTGCGCGGCGCCATCGGCGGGCTGGTCATGGCCGACACCCGCCGGCTGCGCGACTGCTTCCCCGCCCTCGACTACTTCGAGAGTTCCGGGCTGCCGTACGCCGTCGCCGTCAACCACTTCGACGGCTCGCAGTCCTACGAGCCGGACGACGTGCGCGAGGCGCTGAGCGTTCCGCCGCACGTCCCCGTGGTGATCATGGATGCGCGGGAGCGCCGCACGGTGGTCGAATCCCTGCTGGCGCTCGTGGGCCACGCCCTCGACAGCACTCCCGAAGAGAGGACCTGAGAGATGCGCAGGATACTCGTCGTCGGAGCCGGCCAGTCCGGTCTCCAGCTCGCCCTCGGGCTCCAGGCCAAGGGGTACGAGGTCACGCTCATGTCCAACCGGACGGCGGACGAGATCCGCTCCGGGCGGGTCATGTCCACGCAGTGCATGTTCGACACCGCGCTCCAGCACGAACGCGACCTCGGGCTCGGCTTCTGGGAACAGCAGGCCCCGAAGATGGAGGGCCTCGGGGTCTCGGTCGCGGGACCCGACGGCACCCGCGCCGTCGACTGGCTGGGCCGGCTCAAGGGCTACGCGCAGTCCGTCGACCAGCGCGTGAAGATGGCCGGCTGGCTGGACGTCTTCGTGCAGCGCGGCGGACAGCTCGTCATCCACGGCGCCTCCGTCGCCGACCTCGACTACTTCACCCGCAGTCACGACCTGGTGCTGATCGCCGCGGGCAAGGGCGAGCTGGTGTCGCTGTTCGGCCGGGACGCGGCACGCTCGCCGTACGACAGCCCGCAGCGCGCGCTCGCCGTCTCCTACGTGCACGGCCTCGGCCCGCGCCCCGAGCACCCCGGCACCGAAGCCGTCCGCTGCAACCTGGTCCCGGGCGTCGGCGAGTTCTTCGTCATGCCGACCCTCACCACCTCCGGCAGGGCGGACGTCCTCTTCTGGGAGGGCCTCCCGGGCGGTCCGCTGGACGTCTTCCGCGGGGTGACCGACCCGGCCGAGCACCTGGCCCTCACCCTCGGGCTCATGGAGACGTACACGCCGTGGGAGTACGCCCGGGCGACGAAGGTCGAGCTGACCGACGCGGGCGCCACCCTCCAGGGCCGCTACGCCCCCGTGGTCCGCAACCCCGTCGGGCGGCTGCCCGGCGGCGGGCTCGTCCTCGGTGTCGCGGACGTGGTCGTCGCCAACGACCCGATCACCGGCCAGGGGTCGAACTCCGCCTCCAAGTGCGCCGCCTCGTACCTGTCGTCGATCCTGATGCACGGCGACAAGCCGTTCGACGAGGCGTGGATGAAGGCGACGTTCGACAAGTTCTGGTTCACCACCGGCAAGCCGGTGACCCAGTGGACGAACGCGATGCTGGGCGTCCCGCCGGAGCACGTCCTCAACCTGATCGGCGCCGCCGGGCAGCTCCAGCCGGTGGCGGATCGATTCGCCAACGGCTTCGACAACCCGGCCGACTTCGACGGCTTCTTCTACGACCCCGAGGACGCGGCCGACTACCTTGCCGAGGTGTCCGCGGCCGCGGGCTCGGGCGCCTCCGCCGGAGCATCCGCGGGGGACTCCTCCGCGGAGTAGCCGGCGTCGTCCCCCGCCGCGGCCGGGCCGGTGGCCTCCGGCAGCCGCGGCGGGGTGAACTCGGCGAGCGGCGTCCCCTCCGGGTCCGGCCGTACGGCCCCCAGCAGCGGGTTCGCGGCGATCGGCGACACCTTGACCACCGCACCGGGGCGGGGGGCCTGGATCACCTTGCCGTCCCCGACGTACAGGCCGACGTGCGTGGCCTTGGGGAAGTACACCACCAGATCACCCGGCCGCAGCCGGTCCAGGGGCACCCGGGTCAGCCGCGCCCACTGCTCCTGGCTGGTGCGCGGGATGGACCGCCCCGCGTGGGCCCAGGCCTGCGAGGTCAGCCCCGAGCAGTCGAAGGACCCCGGCCCCTCGGCGCCCCACACGTACGGCTTGCCGATCTGGGCCGCCGCGTAGGCGAGGGCGGCGCCGCCCGCGGCCGTCGGGGTCCCCGTACGGGCGGGCAGCCGGCCCGAGTCCACCAGGCTGCGCTGCGCCGCGGCCGTCTCCTCGGCCTCGCGCGCCCCGAGCCGGGCGAGCTGCTCCGGCGTCAGCGAGGACAGCAGCCGCTCCACCTGCTTCAGCTGTGCGGACACCTGTTCCTTGTGGGCCTTCTGCCGGGCGGCCAGCGTCTGGCGGGTGTCCAGCGCCTCACGGGCCCGCAGGGCGAGCGCGTCGGCCTCCCGTTCGCTCCGCGTGAGCCGGCGCAGCGCGGCGGCCCGCCGGGCGCCCTCGCGGGCGGCCAGCCGCCGTTCCTCCAGCGCGGCCCGCGGGTTCCCGGCGAGCAGCATCCGGGCGTAGGGGGCCAGGCCCAGCCCGCCCTGGTACTGCTCCCGGGCGAGCCGTCCGGCGAGGATCCGCTCGGAGTCGAGGGCGGTACGGGCCCGGCCGAGGGCGGCGGTGCGCCGCCGGTCCTCCGCCTCGCCCGCCTTGAGGGCGACCTCGGTGGCGTTGAAGGCCTCGGAGGCCTCCTCCGCCTTCTGGTAGAGGCCCTGCAGGCGGGTGAGCAGCATGCCCACGTTCTCGCCCTCGGGCACTCCCGGCTCGGCGCCGGCCTGCGGCACCGGCCCGGTGACGAGGAGCACCGCGGCGATGCAGGCGGCGCGGAACAGCCGATGTGACACGGGATCACCTCCGAGGCGCCGATGCTGCCACGGCCGGTATGACAATTCCCCCAACGGAGTCGGCCGCGTCGCGCCGGCCACCCGGTTGGGGGCTCGTCCGGTGCGGCTGGTCGCAGCACTAGTCGCGCAGGAGCTTCGCCTTGGCCGTGGCGAACTCGTGGGGGGTGAGGAGGCCCTCGCGGGCCAGGCCGGCCAGCTGGGTCAGTTCCGCGGCCAGGCCGCCGTGTTCCGCGTGCGGGTGGTGCTCGGGGGCGGGCTCCGGGGCATCCTGCTCGTCCCGCGGCCAGGTCCCGTCCTCGGCGTCCTCCTCCGGCTCGGACCACTCGCCCCAGTCCACCTCGTCGCGTTCCTCGTCGGGGTCCGGGGCCGGCGCCGGGCGGACGTCCCGGCGGGGGAGGTCCTCCGGGCCCACGGTGCCCGTACCCGACGCGCGGGCCAGCAGGCCCCGGAGCAGCGGGCGCCCCGCCGGGCGGTTCGCCGCGCGGACCGTCACCCCCATCGGGCGGATGAACATCAGGCCACCCCCGCCCGGGGGTCCGCCGGGACCCGGTCCGGCGGGATGCGGACCGAGCCGACGATCCGTCCGCCCGCCGCCCGTACGGCGGTCGCGGCGTCCTCGGCCCATACGTGCTCGACGACGAGGAGCAGTGCGCAGCTGCCGCGTTCCAGCAGGTCCGCCGCCTCGTGGACGTCCTCCGGGCCGATCAGGCGGGCCACGTCCCGTCCCGTGAGCAGGCCGTGCAGCTCGACGAACTCGTCGAACTCGGCCGCCAGGACCTCGCCCGAGGCCGTCTTCGTCGCCACGAGCCCGTCGATCAGGCGGACCACCCCGGTCTTGCGCAGGCCCATCACGGCCTCGACGGCCGGCACCCGCAACTGCTCCTCCGGGAAGGCGAGGACGATGAATTCCACGGGTCCCATGCGCCTCGGCTCCTCGTTTCCGACCGTTTATGACGACTCTTCGGCACACTATGACATAAGCGGACATAGCGTCTGCCCGCTTGCTACGTTTCGGTGTATGACCGCTCTGACGGCGAAGGTGGCGGAGCCCACCCCGCCCCCGCCCCCCGACGCGGGCGCGCCCAAGCGCCGGGGCGTCGAGCTGATGCTCCTGACCGGCGCCGTCCTCATCTCCGTCCTCGGTCACCTCCACGTCGGCGCCGCCACCGCCGGCCGCGTCCCCGGCTCCGCCGACCGCTACGCCGCGGGCCTCGCGGTGGCCGCCCTCCTCGCCCACCTGGCCGTCCGCTTCGCCGCCCCGTACGCAGACCCCGTCCTGCTGCCGATCGCCGTCCTGCTCAACGGGCTCGGCCTCGTCCTCATCCAGCGGCTCGACGCGACCACGCCCGGACACCTCACCGCCGACGACCAACTCCTCTGGTCCGCCCTCGGCGTGCTGCTCTTCGTCCTGGTCGTCGCCCTGCTGCGCGACCACCGGGTGCTCCAGCGCTACGCCTACCTCTCGGTCGCCGCGGCCCTGGCGCTGATGCTGGTCCCCGTCTTCTTCCCGGCCGTCAACGGCGCCCACATCTGGATCCGCTTCGCCGGGCTCTCCTTCCAGCCGGGGGAGTTCGCCAAGATCCTGCTCGCCGTGTTCTTCGCGGCCTACCTCGCCGCCAACCGCACGGCCCTGGCCCTGACCGGCCGCCGGCTCTTCTGGAAGCTGCGCCTCCTGCCCGGCCGGGTGCTCGGCCCCATCCTCGCGATCTGGCTGCTCAGCGTCGGCCTGCTGGTCCTGGAGCGGGACCTGGGCACCTCGCTGCTCTTCTTCGGGCTCTTCGTCATCATGCTGTTCACGGCCACCGGCCGGATCGGCTGGATCGCCATCGGACTGATGCTGGCCGCCGTCGGGGCGTACGCCGTGGGGACCTTCGAGCCGCACGTGCACGGCCGTGTCGAGGACTGGCTGAATCCTTTCGCCTCCATCGAGCGCGGTGAGGGCCCCGGCCAGCTCGCCCAGTCCCTCTTCGCCTTCGGAGCCGGCGGGCTCCTCGGCGCGGGCCTCGGCCAGGGCCAGTCCTTCCTGATCGGCTTCGCCGCCAAGTCGGACTTCATCCTCGCGACCGCCGGAGAGGAGCTCGGCCTTGTCGGCCTCACCGCGATCCTGCTGCTCTACGGACTCCTCGTCGCCCGCGGCTTCCGCGCCGGGCTCGCCCTGCGCGACCCCTTCGGCCGGCTGCTCGCCACCGGCCTCGCCTCGATCGTCGCCCTCCAGGTGTTCGTCATCGCGGGCGGCGTCACGGGCCTGATCCCGCTCACCGGCATGGCCATGCCCTTCCTCGCCCAGGGCGGCTCCTCCGTCGTCACCAACTGGATCATCGTCGCCCTGCTGGTCCGCCTCAGCGACAGCGCCCGCAGACCCCGCCCCGCGCAGGAGGCGCCCGCGTGATCCGCTACATCCGCTGGTGCGCCTGGTTCTGCGCGCTGCTGCTCCTCGCCCTGCTGGTGAACGTGGCCCGGGTACAGGTGTGGGAGTCCGCCTCGTACGGCGCCAACCCCGCGAACAAGCGTCCCGCCATCGCGCGCTACGCCGAGCCGCGCGGGGACATCCTGGTCGACGGACGGCCCGTCACCGGCTCCCGCGACAGCCGCCAGCTGCTGCGCTACGAACGCACGTACACCGACGGCCCCCTCTACGCGCCCGTCACCGGCTTCTCCTCCCAGACCTACGGGACCAGCTTCGTGGAGCGCGCCGAGGACGCGGTGCTCTCCGGCACCGACCCGGGGCTGTCCGTCTTCCCCCTCTGGTACGACCTCGCCCGCGGCCGTCCCGCCGGCGGCAACGCCGTCACCACCGTCCGGGCCGCCGTGCAGCGCGCCGCGTACACCGGGCTCGGGGGCAAGCGCGGCGCGGTCGCCGCGGTCGAGCCCGCCACCGGGAAGATCCTCGCCCTGGTCAGCAGCCCCTCCTACGATCCCGCCGAACTCTCCGGCACGGGCAGCCGGGTCAAGGCCGCCTGGGCGCGGCTGAACGCCGATCCGGCCCGGCCGATGCTGAACCGGGCCCTGCGCGAGACGTACCCGCCCGGCTCCACCTTCAAGATCGTGACGGCGGCGGCCGCCCTGGACGCGGGCGTGGTGACCGACGTGGACGCCCCGACCCGCACCCCCGACCCCTATCCGCTGCCGGGCACCAGCACCCTGCTCCCCAACGCCGCCACGGGCTGTGAGGACGCCTCGATGGCGGAGGCGGTGCAGTGGTCCTGCAACACGGTGATGGCGAAGATCGGCGTACAGGTCGGGCTGCGGGGGATGGTCGAGGCCGCGCGGCGCTTCGGCTTCAACACGGAGGGGCCGCGGGTGCCCTCGTGGGTGTCGCGGTCGAACTTCGACACCGACATGAGCCGGGACCAGCTGGCTCTGTCCTCGATCGGGCAGTTCAACACGAAGGCGACCCCGCTGCAGATGGCGATGGTGGCGGCGGCCGTCGCCAACGGCGGCGAGATCCGGTCCCCCTACCTGGTGGAGCGGACCACCCAGGACGACGGCTCCCCGGTCCGGCGCGGCACCGAGCGCAGTCTCGGCCGCGCCATGAACCCGGCCACCGCGCTGCGGCTGCAGGAGCTGATGGTGAAGGTGGTGGAGAACGGTACGGGGAAGAACGCGGCGATCCCGGGCGCGGTGGTCGGCGGCAAGACCGGCACCGCGCAGCACGGCGTCGGCAACGCGGGGACCCCGTACGCGTGGTTCATCGCCTGGGCCCGCGCCGAGGGGGCGGCCCTGCCGCAGGTGGCGGTCGCGGTGGTGGTGGAGGACGCCTCGGCGGACCGGGGGGACATCAGCGGCAACGGCGCGGCCGCACCCATCGCCCGCGCGGTGATGCAGGCGGCCCTGCGCCCGCACTGACGGCCCCCGGCGCGGAGCCGGCGAGCGGGTGTCAGCGTTCCGGGTGGGGGCCGGTCGTGGCCTGGCCGGCCGCGGTCCGGGTGACCGTGGCCCGGGTGGCTGTGGCCCGGGTGGCTGTGGCCTGGGTGATCGTCGCCTCCACCTCCGCCACCCGGGCCGCCTCCTCCGCCGCGAAGCGTTCGCGGTCGAGGGCGTCCGCGATCTCCTCGTCCTGGGTCATCAGCAGGTCCAGGTTGGAGTCGCCCATGTGGAAGACGCCCAGGTCCAGGTAGGCCCGTTGCAGCCGTTCGCCCCACAGGCCGATGTCCTTCACGCAGGGCACGATCCGGCTGAAGAGCATCCTGCGGAACAGGTGCAGGAACTCGGAGCCCTCGCTGAGCCGCTGCGCCTCCGCCGCGGGGATGCCGAAGTTCTCCAGCACCTCCGTCCCCAGCAGCCGGTCGTGCATCAGGTGGCAGCCCTCGATGACGAACTCCTCGCGTTCGCGCCGCTCGGCGTCGCTGAGCTGCCTGTAGTGGTCGCGCAGCGCCATCCGCCCGAAGGCCACGTGCCGGGCCTCGTCCTGCATCACGTAGGCCAGCAGCTGTGTGGGCAGCGGCTTGGTGGTCGTGTCGCGCAGCAGGCCGAAGGAGGCCAGGGCCAGTCCCTCGATGAGCACCTGCATGCCCAGGTAGGGCATGTCCCAGCGGGAGTCGCGCAGGGTGTCGCCGAGCAGCTCCCGGAGGCTGTCGTTGACCGGGTAGAGCAGGCCGACCTTCTCGTGCAGGAAGCGGCCGAAGATCTCGGCGTGGCGGGCCTCGTCCATGGTCTGGGTGGCCGAGTAGAACTTGGCGTCGAGGTCGGGGACGGACTCCACGATGCGCGCCGCGCACACCATGGCGCCCTGCTCGCCGTGCAGGAACTGGCTGAAGTTCCAGGCGGTGTAGTGCCGGCGCAGTTCGCCCCGGTCCTTCTCGGTGAGCTTGTCCCAGTACCGGGTGCCGTACAGGGGCAGGGCCTCGTCGGGGGTGCCCAGCGGATCGTACGGGTCCACCTCGATGTCCCAGTCGATGGGCTTGGCGCCGTCCCACTGCTTGTCCTTGCCCTTCTGGTAGAGGGCGAGGAGCCGTTCGCGGCCGTCGTCGTATTCCCAGGTGAAGCGGGCGGAGCCGGCGGCGGGGATCCGCCAGACGGCCTCGCCCGGGTCCTCGGTGTAGAGCTCGTGCGTCGACACTGACGCCACCTCGTCTCGTGTACTGCCGTGCAGGACCGGACGGTTGGCAGGGTCACACGTTGGTAGACGCGGGGTCAACAAGTCGCGCACGGGGGATTGACGACCTTGCTGACAACCAGTCTCATAAGTAGTGACCGCCGGTAACTCGACGACGAGGTGTCCGAAGCCATGACGACCGTGACCGAACGAGCCGCGCTCAGGGACGCCCTCGGCCTGCTCAAGGATCGGGAGCAGATAGCCGAGCGCCTGCTCGAATCCTCGGCCAAGCACTCCTTCGACCCCGACAAGGAACTCGACTGGGACGCCCCCATGATCGAGGGCAAGTACTACTGGCCGCCCGAGCTCCTCTCCCTCTACGACACCCCGCTGTGGAAGAAGATGGGGGAGGAGCAGCGCATCGAACTCTCCCGCCACGAGGCGGCGGCGCTCGGCTCCCTCGGCATCTGGTTCGAGATCATCCTCATGCAGCTCCTCGTCCGCCACATCTACGACAAGTCACTGACCAGCAATCACGTCCGGTACGCGCTGACCGAGATCGCGGACGAGTGCCGGCACTCCATGATGTTCGCCCGCATGATCACGCAGAGCGGCACCCCCGCGTACCCGGTCTCCCGCCTCAACCACAACCTCGCGCGGATCCTCAAGACCGTCTCCACCACCCCCGGCTCCTTCGCCTGCACCCTCCTCGGCGAGGAGATCCTCGACTGGATGCAGCGCCTGACCTTCCCGGACGAGCGCATCCAGCCGCTGGTCCGCGGCGTCACCCGGATCCACGTCATCGAGGAGGCCCGGCACGTCCGCTACGCCCGCGAGGAACTGCGCCGCCAGATGCTGACCGCCCCCCGCTGGGAGCAGGAACTCACCCGCATCAGCTGCGGGGAGGCCGCCCGCGTCTTCTCCCTCGCCTTCGTGAACCCGGCCGTGTACGACAACGTCGGCCTGGACCGCCGCGAGGCCGTCGCCCAGGTCCGGGCGAGCGGACACCGCCGCGAGGTCATGCAGACCGGCGCCAAGCGGCTCACCGACTTCCTCGACGACATCGGCGTGCTCCGGGGCGTGGGCCGGAAGCTGTGGCGCAGCTCGGGACTGCTGGCGTAGGGCGTGCCGCCGCGGAGGAGTTCGCGGACGCCGACCGGCCGCGGCCGCTCCGGGGTTACCCTGCGGGCATGACCGTACGCGCGTACCGCAGGCTGAGCGTCGAGGAGCGCAGGGCCCAACTCCTCGACGCCGCCCTCTCGCTGTTCGCGCACCGGGCGCCGGAGGAGGTCTCCCTCGACGACGTCGCGGAGGCGGCCGGCGTCTCCCGCCCCCTCGTCTACCGCTACTTCCCCGGCGGCAAGCAGCAGCTGTACGAGGCCGCCCTGCGCTCGGCGGCCGACCTGCTGGAGCAGTGCTTCGCCGAGCCCCAGCAGGGCCCCCTGACCCAGCGGCTGTCCCGCGCCCTGGACCGCTACCTCGCCTTCGTCGACGAGCACGACACCGGCTTCGCCGCCCTCCTCCAGGGCGGCAGCGTCGTGGAGACCTCCCGCACGACCGCGACGGTGGACGGCATCCGCCGGGCCGCCGCCGACCAGATCCTCCTGCACCTGGGGGTCCCCGCGCCCGGCCCCCGGCTGCGCATGATGGTCCGGACGTGGATCACCGCGGTCGAGGCCGCCTCCCTGATCTGGATCGACGAGGGCAAGCAGCCCGGGGTCGACACGCTCCGGGACTGGCTGCTCGACCAGTTCATCGCCCTGCTCACGGCGACCGCGGCCACCGACCCGGAGACCGCGGCCGCCGCCCGCGCCGCCCTCGCCCTGGAATCGGCGGACGGCCCCGTCGGCTCCCTGGCCCGACGCGTGATCCCCGTGGTCTCCGAGGCCGCCCACCTGCTGTGACACTGGTGGGGTGAGAAGCGAACCGACGCCGTTCGAGGGCGGCCCGATGGACGGCCGGGTCCTCCCGATCCTGACCGGCCCGACCGGGCACCCGCCGAAGTGGTACGAGATCCCCGTCCCTGCCCCGGACGGCCCCCCGACGGTGCTGCTCTACGAGCGTGTCCCCGCCGGGTACACCAAGCGGCTCGGCCTGCAGAAGGGCTGGAAGTACCGCCACGTGCCCTCGGGCACCAAGCCGAAGCTCCGCTGGCCCTGGTCGAAGCCCCCACGCCCCGACGCGTCCGCCTCCTGACCCTCCCGGTCCGGCCGGGCCGCTCCCGCCGGGGAGCCGCTCCGGGCCGCCGCGGCGCGTACGCACCGGGCCCGCGGGGCCTGCCTGTCGCGGCCGGCCTTCGGGGGCCGCGGCCCCGGTCCGTCGGGTGCTGCGCGCCGCGCGCTGCTCCCGTCGGGGCCTGCGGCCCGCGCGCGCCGCGGCCGGCTCAGGGCGTACGTGCCGTCCCGGGCGGCGGCGCCGCGGCATCCGTCGGGGCGGCCTCGGCGGCGGGCTCCGGCTAAGGGCCCGGCAGGGACAGGACGGCCAGCCCTCCGCCCCCTTCCGCCGGGCGGAACCGCAGGGTCGCCCCGATCACCCGCGCCTGGCCCGCGGCGATGGTCAGCCCCAGCCCGTGCCCCGTACCGCCGCCGCTGCGGAAGCGCTGCGGGCCGTGGGAGACCAGGTACTCGGGAAACCCGTCCCCGTGGTCCCGTACGGACACCACCGGCCCGTCCACCGTCACCACCACCGGCGCCCCCGCCCGTGGTGGTGCGCGTTGGCCACCAGGTTCCCCAGCACCCGCTCCAGCCTGCGCCGGTCCGTCTCCACGTGCGCGTCCCGCAGGACCACCACCCCGGTGTCCGTACCGGACGCCCGCACCACGCGCCGGGCCAGCCGCGCCAGCTGGTGCAGGTCCGACTCCACCACCTCGCGGCCCGAGTCCAGCCGGGAGATCTCCAGCAGGTCCTCCGTCAGCTGCCGCATGGTCCGCACCCGCTCGCGCACCAGCTCGGTCGGCCGGCTCTCGGGCAGCAGCTCCGACGCCGCCTGCAACCCCGTCAGGGGCGTGCGCAGTTCGTGGGCCACGTCCGCCGTGAACCGCCGCTCGCTCTCCAGCTTCGACTGCAGGCTGCCCGCCATCGTGTCCAGCGCCGCGGCCACCGTCGCCACCTCGTCCTGGTGCCGCGACACGTCCCGCGTCCGCGGATCGTCCACCCGCGCGTCCAGATCACCGCCGGAGATGCGCCGCGCCACGTGCGCCGTCTGGTGCAGCCGCCGGGTCACCCGCGTCACGGCGAAGGCCCCCACCAGCAGGGTCCCGCCGATGGCCAGCACCGACGACCCGATGATCGCGTTGTCCAGGCCGCGGATCGTCCGGGCGCTCTGCCCGTAGTCCACGGCGGCCGCCAGCGCCCGCCCGTCGGCCGGTGCGGCCGCCCACATCGTCGGCCGCCCCCGGTACTGCGCCACCACCGTGCCGCGGTGGCCGCCGAGCGCGAGCGCGCGCAGCTCCGGCGGCAGCCCCGCCGGATCCAGTCCCGCGTCGGGCGGCAGGGCCTCGCCCGCCTCGTACGCGACCGTGACGTCCTGCAGTTTGCCGAGCGCCTTCTCCCGGGCCGAGGCGACCGTCTGGCGGGTCACCTCCACGTGCACGAGCGCCCCCAGGACGGCCGCGAGCGAGCAGCACATGACCGCGATGAAGCACGCCGACTTGAAGGTCAGCGTGGCCGTCCGGGCGGGCAGTTGCAGTCGCAGTCGCAGTCGTGACCATGTCCTTGCCCGCCGCGGGGCGTCGGGGCCCCGCCCCGTCACGGCCGGCCCGCGGCGGGACCAGGGCCGGGACCGGGGCCGCGCCCGCCGGGCCCCTGGGGTCCGCCCTCGGGCCCGCCCGGTCCCTTCGGGCCCTGGGGACCGCCCGGCACCCGTACGATCTGCTCGCGCGTCGGCAGCATGGTGAGCTGCCGTTCGTCCCAGGACCAGGCGGTGACCAGTTCGTAGCCGTGGTTCCCGCTGGGCACCCGCAGGATCACGTCCCGCCCGGCCAGCTCCACCGAGACGACGGTCTCCGTGGTCGCCATGATCCGGTTGAGCCGGCCGTCCCCGTCCGCCGTGTACACCCGTACGGACATCATCGTGTCGGGGAACTCGATGCCCACGATCAGCTCGTCCTTGCCGTTGCCGGTGAGGTCCCGGTAGTACGGCTTCAGCACCGGGCACTTCCCGGCCTCGGACCCGTCCGCCCCGTCCGCCCCCTGCGATGCGCACGCCCGGATCGCGTCGGCGGTCTCGCGCGGTATGCCGTCGGGGCCCGAAGCGGCCCGCGGATGGGCCTGCAGTTCCGCCTGGACGAGGGCGACCGGATCGACGGCGTGCACGTTCTCGTCCCGGACCGGCGGGATGCCCTTCACGTACTCGGGCGGCGCGCCCCCCGGGTCGGCCGGCGGCACGGTGGCTCCCCGCCGGTCAGGCCACAGGTGCACCGGACCGATCGCGGTCGCCGTGGCACCGGCGCCCACGAGCCCGCCGGTGTCGCCGCAGCCCGCCAGCAGCGGAAGCGCACCGAGGAGCGCCGACAGCGCGAGGACCGGCAGGCGGCGGGTCGGGCGGCGAGGCGTGGGGCCGGGGGTCCGCAGGCGGCGGGTCGGCATCGCGCCGGGCGATCGCATCCTGTTCACAGCCCCCGTGCCCTTCTGCCCGCACCCCGACGGCGCACGATCCGCGCCGATCACGTCAACCCTAAGCGGACCTGCGCCCCTTTTGCCCAATCCGGTGCCGGTACCAGTGCCGGTACGGGTGTCGGCACCGTCAGCGCCGGCGCGGAGCCGGCGGCAGGCGCCGCGGCGAGCCGGAACCGGTCGTGGCCGGCGGCTCAGCCGTCCGTGCGCCCCCGGCGCAGCATCGCGAAGCCGAGCCCGGCCGCACCGACGGCCGCGATCCCTCCGCCGGCGGCGAGCAGCAGCACGCCGTGGCCCGGGCCGTCGGCCAGCGTACTCAGTCGCCGCCCGCTCGCGGACGAGGCCTCCAGGGCGCGGGTGTCCCCGGTGGCCGCCCGCTGCGCGGCGGACACGGGCACGACGCGTCCGTCCCGGATCCCCGTCTTGTGGCCGGCGCCCGCGACGACGTGTCCGTCCTGTCCCGACGGCTCGCCCACCCACGAGGTGAGCCTGCCGGCCGGGTCCAGCGCGGCGTGCAGGCCGCCCGTACCGCCGAAGTCGGTCACCCCGTCACGGCTGTTCAGGACGGCGGCCCGGGTGCCGTCGGCGGAGAGGATCTCGGCCTGGTAGGCGCCCGCGGCCGTCCGGTAGACCTTCGCCGTGGAGACGCCGTCGGCGAGCGCGAGGCTCTTGAGCAGCGTCCGCTGCGGGCCCGCGGAGTGCGCGGCGGCGGCCGCCGGGACCCCCTCCGCCAGCGCGGCCGCGGCCGGCAGCGCCAGCAGGCTGCCGGCACACGCGGTCACGGCGGCGGCGCGGACGAGAGTGCGGCGGCGGACGCGGCTCACGGGAAGTCCTTCGGTACTGGTCGGGGCCCGGCGTCTCCGGGCGCCACCAACCTAGGGCTCCGCCGTTGCGGAGGAGCCCCGTTCGTGTAACAGCGGAGCCGCAACGACCCGTCGGAGTCGTTACACAACCGAGGGATTGCCGAGCGGCCCCCCGACTGCTCCCATGGACGCGGGGGTGAGGCGAATGCGCGGACTCAAGGTACTGCCGAGCGGCCGGCCCGGCCGCGGCCGGCTGTACGTCAACCTGCCCGACGGGCGGTCGGTCGCCTGGTACGACCGTCAGGCCAACCGGATCAGCGTCCTCGCGGACGACCACCGCGAAGCCGTCCTGGCCGCGCTGCGGCCCTACTTGAGCGGCGCCGTCACCATCGGCCCGCCCCCGGTGCCCACCGCCGCCGACCTGTGCCGCCTCGCGATGCCGCCCGACGCGGACCTGGCCCCGAACCGCCCGGGGGAGACCCTGCTGGGCGAGCTCGAACACGGCCCCGCGGGCACCCGGACCCGCCACCGGCTCCGCCAGGACCTCACCGCGCAGACCCGCATGGGCGACGCCTTCGACGCACTCGAACCGGACGGCTGGCGCACCCTGCACCACGTCCCGCTGCCCGGCCTCGGCCACCTCGACCACCTGCTCATCGGCCCCGCCGGGGTGTACTGCGTGCGTACGGTCCCCGGCCGGCGCCAGCGCGCCGCGGTCGGCGACCTCCTGCTCACGGTCGGCCGCACGCCACCGCGCCCGGACCCCCGCTGGATCCGGCGCGCGGCGGCCGGGGTCGGCCGCGCCCTGGAGGTCGCGGTCACCCCCGCCCTGGCCCTGGTCGACGCCTCCCGCCTCGAAGTCGCCCCGACCGTAAGGGACATCCGCGTCCTGCAGCACCCGACGGCGACCCCGGACCTGCTGGCGGCCCCGGCCGTCCTCGAACCACCGGACGTGGAAGCCCTGTTCGCGCTGGCCCGCGACACCAGAACCTGGCTCCCCGCCCCCCGCCGCCCCACCCCGCCCCGCCCGGGCCGCCACGCCGGAAGGCGCTGAGCGGAGCCCTGGAACGCCGTCCTGCCCGGGCCCGGCCCGGGCGGACCGGGACCGCGACGGACGCACCGCAGCAGGCTCCGGCGCGGTGGGCGGTCGAGGGCGGCGGCCGGGGGTCGCGCGGCGCGCCGGACCGCCCGTCCGCCCGCCGGCCCGTCACGTCGTCAGGCGGAGGTCTTCCTGCGCGGGGTCGCCGCCTTCGTCTTCTTGGCCGCCGCGGCCGGACTGTCCTTCGCCGTACGGGACTTCGAGGCCGTCGACTTGGTGGAGGCGGCCTTCTTGCCTGTCCCGGACCCCGCCCGGGCGGACGCGGCGCTGCCCGCCGTCTTCGTCGTCGACTTCGTGGCCCGCTTCGCAGGAGCCGATGCCGTCGCCGATGCCGTCTTCCTGGCCGAGGTGGCCGTGGACTTCTTGCCGCCCACCGCCTTCGGCGCCGCCGTGCCCTTGCGGCCCGCCGCGGGCCGACGGATCGGAGTCACCTCCGCGCCGCCGTCCCCGGCGTCGGCCCCACCGGTCCCACCGGCCCCGTCCGCCGGCTCGTCCTCCGCCTCGCCCCGGGACGCCTTCGCCGCCCGCACGCTCTTCTCCAGCGCCGCCATCAGGTCGATCACCTGGCCCCCGGCCGGCTCGCCCGCCGCCTCCACCGGCTCGAACGCGCCACCCGCCTTCGCCGCGATCATCGCCTCCACCGCATCGCGGTAGTCGTCGTGCAGCGAGGCCATCTCCACCTCGCCCAGCGTCGCCATCAGTGCGTCCGCCAGGTCGAGTTCGGCGTCCCGTACCGACACCTTCTCGTCCGGCGCCACCCCCTCCGGCGCCCGGATCTCGTCCGGCCAGAGCAGCCCGTGCATCGCGATCACGTCGTCGACGACCCGCAGCATGCCCAGCCGCTCCCGCCCCCGCAGCGCGTACTTGGCGATGGCGACCTTCCGGCTGCGCTTGAGCGCCTCCCGCAGCAGCGTGTACGGCTTGGCCGCCGTGGCCCCGTTCGCCGCCAGGTAGTACGCCGCGTCCATCTGCAGCGGATCGATCTCCTCCGCCGGTACGAACGACATGATCTCGATCGTCTTCGCGGTCGCCAGCGGCAGCTGCGCCAGGTCCTCGTCCGTGATCGGGATGACCGACCCGTCCGCCTCCTCGTACCCCTTGCCGATCTCGGCGCCCGACACCTCCTCGCCGTCCAGCTCGCACACCTTGCGGTAGCGGATCCGGCCGCCGTCGGCGAGGTGGATCTGACGGAAAGAGATCGAGTGGCTCTCGGTGGCGTTCACGAGTTTGATCGGAATGCTGACGAGGCCGAAGGAGATCGCTCCGTTCCAGATGGATCGCACGGTTCCTCCTGTTTCGTGGCAGTCTCATCGTATGACGCCGATCACATTGGTGGAGGGCCGTCGCATCGCGCTCAGCAACCTCGACAAGGTCCTCTACCCGGAGACCGGCTTCACGAAGGGCGAGGTGCTCCACTACTACGCCACCGTCGCGGAGCCCCTGCTCGCCCAGATCCACGACCGTGCGGTGTCCTTCCTGCGCTATCCGGACGGCCCCGAGGGCCAGCTGTTCTTCACCAAGAACCCGCCCCCCGGCACGCCCGACTGGGTGAGGACCACCCCCGTGCCCCGCTCCGAGGACCCCTCCGCCACCCAGGTGGTCGTCGCCGACCTGCCCACCCTCATGTGGTCCGCGAACCTCGTCGTCGAGTTCCACGTCCACCAGTGGCCCGCCGGCAGCCCCGCCGTCGCCGACCGGATGGTCCTCGACCTCGACCCCGGCCCGCCCGCCACGATCGTCGAGTGCTGCGCCGCCGCCCTCTGGCTGCGCGACCGGCTCGCCGCCGACGGCCTCGACGCCCACGCCAAGACCTCCGGCTCGAAGGGCCTGCACCTGGCCGTCCCCCTGGAGCCCACCCCCTCCGAACGGGTCTCCGCCTACGCCAAGCGGCTCGCCCAGGAGGCCGAGCGCGAACTCCCCGACCTGGTGGTCCACCGCATGGCCAAGGCCCTGCGCCCGGGCAAGGTCTTCGTCGACCACAGCCAGAACGCCGCCGCCAAGACCACCGCCGCCGCCTACACCCTGCGCGCCCGGCGGGCCCCGACCGTCTCCACGCCCGTCACCTGGGACGAGGTGGAGGCCTGCCGGACCCCCGCCGGCCTGGTGTTCCTCGCCGCGGACATCGCTCCCCGGCTGGACCGCCACGGAGACCTCTTCGCCGCCGCGGCCGACCCCGCACGGGCCCGCCCCCTCCCCGGTGCCGGGCCGTGATCCGCGTCGCGCTGGCCACCGCCGTACGCACCCTGCCGCAGGGGGCGGGCCTGGCGTACGAGCCGAAGTTCGACGGCCACCGCATGGTCGTCGTCCGCACCGCCTCCGACGTCACCCTCCAGGCCCGCTCCGGGCGGATCGTGACCAGCGCCTTCCCCGACCTGGCCGCGGCCGCGCTGCAACTGCCCGCCGGCACCGTCCTCGACGGCGAGGTCGTGGTCTGGCACGCCGGACGCACCGACTTCGCCCTGGTACAGCGGCGGGCGGCGGCCACCCCGGCGCGGGCCGCCGTACTCGCCCAGAGCCTGCCGGCCTCGTACGCCGCCTTCGACGTCCTGGAACTGGCCGGGCTCGACGTGCGCGCCCGCCCCTACGAACGCCGCCGGGCCCTCCTCGTCGACCTGCTGCTGCCGCTCGGCCCGCCCCTGCAGCCCGTACCGATGACCACCGACCCCGAACTCGCCGCCACCTGGTACGAGACCCTGCCCGCCAGCGGCATCGAGGGCCTCGTCATCAAACGCCTCGACCAGGCCTACCCGAGCGGCCGCCGCGGCTGGCGCAAACTGCGGCACACCGACGTCCGCGACGCGGCCGTCATCGGCTACACCGGCACCCCCCGCCGGCCGCTCGCCCTCGTCCTGGTCCTGCCCGTGGGGGACGAGACCCCGCTGGTGTCGAGCCCGCTCACGGCGGCGCTGCGCGCCGAGGTGGCCCAGGCCGTCGCCGAACGGCGGGCCACCCGGCCCGGAGCCACCGTGACCGCCATCGGCCTCGGCGAGGTCCCCTTCCGCACCCTCGACCCGCCGCTCACGGCCGAGGTCCGCCACGCCTCCGCCCGGCACCCGCCGCCCGAGGTGCTCCGACTGCGAACGGACCTCTGACCCGCGCGGGACGCGGGTCAGAGGTCCGAGGCCTGGGGGCCGGGGTCGGCGCCGGGTCAGGCGCCGGTCAGGCGTGGGCGCCGCGCCCGGCGTCCGGCGGAGCCCCTGGCTGCGGGTGCGGACCGGGTCCCTCGGGCTGCTTGTAGCCGGACTCGCGCTCCGCGCGGACCTCGTCCGGGTGGGCGGACGTCGTCGACCCGAAGTTCCCGTAGCCCTGCATCTCGTGCGGCCTCAGGCCGCCCTCGGGGATCTCCACCTGGTCCCGCTCCTCGCGGACCTCGTGCACCGCCCCGCCACTGGGCAGGTGCGGCTGCTCTTCGGCGGTGGGCGGCGGCGGCTCCTTGGCCCTGACCCGCTGGCCCAGCTTGAAGCCGCCCAGCAGCATGCCGGCCACGAGGATCCCCACCACGAGGAACCACACGATGTCGAGGGCGACCGCGTCCACGCTCAGGATCATGTCCATAGGGACATTTTCTCCCACGTCCTACCAAATCTCGCCTGCCGAGCACCCCGCCCACCCGCCCGCACGGGGCCGTGAAAGGCGCGCCGCTGCCGGGCGGAGGAAGGCGGGCGGGGCGGGGCGCGGGGGCGCCTCAGGGGTTGATCGGCCCAGCGCTGTCCCGCAGCGCACCGCCGGCCGTGCGGGTCCCGAGCACCCCCAGGATCTCGGCACAGATCGCCAGCGCCGTCTCCGCCGGGGTACGGGCGCCGAGGTCCAGCCCGATCGGCCCGTGCACCCGGGCCAGCTCGGCCTCGGAGACCCCGGCCGCCAGCAGCCCCTCCCGCCGCCGCGCCGTCGTACGCCGCGAGCCGAGCGCCCCGACGTACGGAACCCCGGCCGCCAGCGCCGCCCGCAGCGTCGGCACGTCGAAGTCCTCGTCGTGACTCAGCACGACCACGCACGCGGCGTCCCGCCGCGCCTCGATCGCCTTGCCCGCCTCCTCGGCCGCCTCGACCCGTACGGCCTCCCAGCCCAGCAGCAGCGCCTGCCGCTCGATGATCTCGGCCAGCTCACCGCCGCCCCCGATCACCACGTACGGGGCCGACGGGTACGCCTCGACCAGCACCAGCCCCGCCTCCCCGTACAGCGCGTCCCGCCCGGGCCGCCGCGTGGCCAGCAGCTCCCCGGCCCGCCGCGCCGCGTCGTCCTCCGCGCGCCCGGAAGCCCGTACGACCACACTGGACGCCCGGTCCGCAGCCTCGTTCAGCCGCGTCACCAACGCCACCCCGACGCCCTCGCCGAGCAGCTCCCACCACTCGGCGGGGATCTCCGCCAGCGGCTGCAGCAGCACCTCGGCCCGGCCACCGCAGGTCAGCTTCGCGGCCTCCGCCTCGGCCCGCCGCACCGACACCTCGCAGACCCGCGCCGTGGCCCCGGCGGGCACGGCACCCGCCTCCGCGACCAGCTCGGCGTCGAACACCCCCCGGTACAGCGCCCCCGCACACTCCCCGCGCGCGTCCACGAGCAGCGCACCGCCGGGATCCCGCGGGCCGAAGCCCTCCTCGGTCAGGGGCCGGGCGAGATACGCCGACCGCCCCTCGGCCACCCACCGCTTCGCCGTCTCCACCAGCTCACGCATCCGTGCCGCCCCATCCACTCCGAGCTCGTCCCCACAAAGCACCAGGCCGGCGGCGCTCTGCGGGCCTCGTCTACCACCTTAGGCAGCGCACTCTTCCCCGCCCATCCGCCGAACCCACAGACTCCCTGCCCCAGGCCTCGTACGGACGTGCAACACCTGGCAGACCGAACCACGCCGCCCGCATCCGAGGCCTCTCGGACGGGCGGGACTCACAGCGCCCGACGGGACGCGTCACCCCGCTCGGCAGCGAGTGTGTGCGCGAATGCGTCACGTTCGGAGTCGAGCGCGGAGAGCATCCGCGCGCGGGTCCGTTCGAAGTCGGGATCGACCTCGACGCCGAGGTCGTGGCGGAGCACGACCCTCAGGAGGTACACACCGTCCGACAGGGGACCGGAGAACCACCGCCGGTCCCGCTGGAACGCCGCGTCCGACCGCGGTCCGACGGGGAGCTGCTTCACCACCGAATACCCCACCCCGAGCGCCCTGTTGAGGGCCGATGCCACGTGCAGCACATCCTGAGCGAGTGTCATCTGCGCCTGGGAGTACTGCTCCGCCCAGGCCTCCTTGGCAGCCTCCAGCAGACCCGGATCCATGTCCTCGCCGCGCCCGGCAGCTTCCACGGCGTCACGGGCGGCGACCCGGTAGGCCCGTGCCGCGGTGTTCAACTGGGCATAGAGCTCCCGCTTCGCCTGCAAGGCCTGCTCGGAACGCTCCTCGCCCCGCTCACGGTCGGCACGCTGGTTCTGCTCCGCAGCCTGTGCGCGGGCGGCCCGCTCGCTCAGCACCGCCCCACCGAGCGTTCCACCCAACGCCCCTCCGACGCCGATGAGCGCGACGGCAAGAGTGGTCACATCCACGAGATCCCCCAGATCGTCGTTCGATTCACTGGAGCCATCCTCCAAGATCCCCTCACACCGACCCGACGCCCGCACAGCACGGCAGTTGGCTGCACATACGCGAAGACCCCGGCTTCAGCGTTGCCGCTGATGGCGGGGTCTTTGGGCACTTCCTGCGAAGTGCCCCCGGCAGGATTCGAACCTGCGCACACGGCTCCGGAGGCCGTTGCTCTATCCCCTGAGCTACGGGGGCGTGTCGTCCGTCGTGCGGCGACGGGTTGAACACTACCAGCTTCCGCGGGGTGATCAGGAACCGTTTTGCGGGGCGGAGGGGTGTGCGTCGTCCGCGCGGGGTGGAAGTGGCGAAAACCCGGACGCGGGGCCCCGGCTCGACCTACTCTCGAGTTGTGCCAGGCGTCTCTGGCCGGGTCCTCGTTGTCGACGACAACAAGGTCATCCGGCAGCTGATCAAGGTCAACCTCGAGCTGGAGGGCTTCGAGGTGGTGACCGCGAACGATGGTGCCGAGTGTCTGGACATCGTGCACCGGGTGCGCCCCGACGTGATCACGCTCGACGTGGTCATGCCGCGGCTCGACGGGTTCGGGACGGTCGCCCAGCTGCGTGCCGATCCGCAGACGCGGGACCTGCCCGTCGCGATCGTCAGTGCCTGTACGCAGCAGGAGGTCGAGAGCGGGAACGCCGCCGGGGTCGACGTCTTCCTCGCCAAGCCCTTCGAGCCCGCCGAGCTGGTGCGGGTCGTCCGCCGACTGGTCGAGCGCAAGGGCCGCCGCGACGGGAGGAGAGGGGCACCCGCCGGCAGAGGGCGCGGCTGACGTCCGTCGGCCCCCCGGCCCGTTCGGAGGCTTCTGTCACGCCGCCCCGCCGTCGTTCTCGCGAGGCTGTCGTCCCGGCTCGGCGTCGTTCTTGCGCGGCTTGTGGCGTGCCCCTCGGTCGTTCCCGTGGGGGCGTCGTCTCGGCCCGGTGTTCACATGGCGAAACCCTTCGCAGGATGACGGGGCGTCTCCCCTAGGCTGGTCCCGTGACCCCCGCCGACCTCTCGCCCTGCGTCGTACGTGCCGTGCGCCGCGCCGTCGCCGACGGGGAGCTGGGCGTCGGGACGGTGGTGCCCGAGCGGGTCGTCGTCGAGCGGACGCGGCCCGGCGGGGTGGGGGAGTACGCCACCCCCGCGGCCCTCGCCGTCGCGCGGAGTGCCGGACGCCCGCCCCGGGACGTGGCCGGTGTGCTCGCCCGCCGGCTCGGAGCCGAGCCGGGCATCGAGCGGGTGGAGGTCACCGGACCCGGGTTCCTGAACTTCGTGCTGCCCGCCCCCGCCGCCCCCGCGCTCGTCGCCCAGGTGATCGTCCTCGACATCGCGATCCGCGACGTGCGCGGCGGGGCCGCCTTCCTCCCCGACGACCTCGACGGCCCCGACGGTGCCGACGCCCCCGACGACGCAGGTACCGCCGCCGGGCTGCGCCAGCGCGTCGTGCGGCGGTGCGTGCAGCGGCTCGTGCGGGCGCAGGGCGGCAGTGAGCAGGACGTTCCCGCCGACCTGCCCGTCGCCCCGCTCGCCCGGCGGGACGCCGACGCCGTCCGCCGGTACGGGGCCGACGCCGCGTGCTGGGCCATGCTCGCCGTGCCCGCCCGCGAGACCCCCGCCTTCTCCGACGTGCTGCTGCACCAGGGCGAGGCCTCCGAGTTCTTCCGGGTGCGGTACGCGTACTCCCGCAGCCGCGCCCTCGTGCGCAACGCCGGGCAGCTGGGCTTCCACCCGGAGGCGGGCGAGGTCGACGACGCCCCCGCCCTGCTGCGCCTGCTCGCCGACCACCCGCTCGTCCTCGAGGCCGCCGCGCACCACCGGGCCCCCGAGCGGCTCGTCCGGTACCTCGTCGAGCTGGCCGACGCACTGCTCGACTTCCACCACCGCGTACTGCCCCGGGGGGACGAGAAACCCTCGGCCGCCCACCGTGCCCGGCTCGCCCTCGCCGAAGCCGCCGGGACGGTGCTGGCCGGCGGCCTGGCCCTGCTCGGCACGGACGCACCCGAACGCCTGTGAACCGCGAAGAGAGATACCGATGAGCCGTTCCGCGCACCCCGCCGGTCCCCGTCACGCCGACGTCCTGCCCGAGGGGCACTACTCCCCGCCCCCCGCCGACCTGAACGCGCTCGACGAGAAGGTCTGGGCCCGTACGGTCCGGCGCGGGGACGACGGGGTCGTCTCCGTCGGCGGTGTCGAAGTCACCAGGCTGGCCGAGGAGTTCGGCACCCCCGCCTACTTCCTCGACGAGGAGGACTTCCGGCAGCGCTGCCGGGCCTGGGCCACCGCCTTCGGCAAGGACGCCGACGTCTTCTACGCCGGCAAGGCGTTCCTCTCCAAGGCCGTCGTGAAGTGGCTCAAGGAAGAGGGGCTCAACGTGGACGTGTGCTCCGGCGGGGAGCTGTCGACCGCGCTCGCCGCGGGCATGCCCGCCGACCGGATCGCCTTCCACGGCAACAACAAGTCCGAGAGCGAGATCAGCCGGGCCGTCGAGGCGGGGGTGGGCCGGATCGTCCTCGACTCCTTCCAGGAGATCGCCCGCGTCGCGCACACCGCCCGCGAGCTGGGCGTACGCCAGCCCGTGCAGATCCGGGTGACGGTCGGCGTCGAGGCGCACACGCACGAGTTCATCGCCACCGCGCACGAGGACCAGAAGTTCGGCATCGCCGTCGCGGACGGGTCCGCCGCCGAGGCCGTGCGCCGCGCCCTCGGCCACGACTCGCTGGAGCTGCTGGGCGTCCACTCGCACATCGGCTCGCAGATCTTCGACATGGCCGGCTTCGAGGTCTCCGCCAAGCGCGTCGTGCGGCTGCTGGCCGCCGTCCGCGACGAGCACGGCGTGGAGCTGCCCGAGATCGACCTCGGCGGCGGCCTCGGCATCGCCTACACCTCGAACGACGACCCCCGCGAGCCCCACGAGATCGCCAAGGCGCTCACCGAGATCGTGGCCCGCGAGTGCGAGAGCGCGGGGCTGCGCGCCCCCCGGATCTCCGTCGAGCCGGGCCGCGCCATCGTCGGCCCGACCGCGTTCACGCTGTACGAGGTGGGGACGATCAAGCCGCTGGAGGGGCTGCGCACGTACGTGAGCGTGGACGGCGGGATGTCGGACAACATCCGTACGGCCCTCTACGACGCCGAGTACTCCATCGCGCTGGTGTCCCGCAGCTCCGACGCCGAGCCCATGCTCGTCCGCGTCGTCGGCAAGCACTGCGAGAGCGGGGACATCGTGGTGAAGGACGCGTTCCTGCCTGCCGACCTCGCGCCGGGCGACCTGCTCGCCGTGCCCGCGACCGGCGCGTACTGCCGCTCCATGGCCAGCAACTACAACCACGCGCTGAGGCCGCCCGTCGTGGCGGTGCGTGACGGGGAGGCCCGGGTGATCGTTCGCCGCGAGACGGAGGAAGATCTCCTGCGTCTCGACCTCGGATGATGAAATAGGCATCTCAGTCAATGGACCGAGGATGGAAACTGCTGTCCATTGAGTGAGACTGGTTCAGACCCCGCGCGCAATCCGCGCGCGGGGTATTGATGGAAGATCGAAAGGCGTAGGTCGAATGATGCGTACGCGTCCGCTGAAGGTGGCGCTGCTGGGCTGTGGAGTGGTCGGCTCAGAGGTGGCTCGCATCATGACGACGCACGCCGACGACCTCACGCAGAGGATCGGGGCGCCCGTCGAGCTCGCCGGCGTGGCCGTGCGCCGCCCCTCCAAGGTGCGCGAGGGCATCGACCCGGCCCTGGTCACCACCGACGCCACCGCCCTCCTCAAACGCGGTGACATCGACATCGCCATCGAGGTCATCGGCGGCATCGAGCCCGCCCGCTCCCTGATCACCACCGCCTTCGAGCACGGCATCTCGGTGGTCTCCGCGAACAAGGCGCTGCTGGCCCAGGACGGCGCCGCGCTGCACGCCGCCGCCGAGCAGGCCGGGCTGGACCTCTACTACGAGGCCGCCGTCGCCGGCGCCATCCCGCTGATCCGCCCGCTGCGCGAGTCCCTCGCCGGCGACAAGATCAACCGGGTGATGGGCATCGTCAACGGCACCACGAACTTCATCCTCGACAAGATGGACACGACGGGCGCCGGCTACCAGGAGGCGCTCGACGAGGCCACCGCGCTCGGGTACGCCGAGGCCGACCCGACCGCCGACGTCGAGGGCTACGACGCCGCCGCCAAGGCCGCGATCCTCACCGGCATCGCCTTCCACACCCGCGTCCGCCTGGACGACGTGTACCGCGAGGGCATGACCGAGGTCAGCGCCGCCGACTTCGCCTCCGCCAAGCGGATGGGCTGCACGATCAAGCTCCTCGCGATCCTGGAGCGCGCCGCGGACGGCGAGTCCGTCACCGCCCGCGTGCACCCGGCGATGATCCCGCTCAGCCACCCGCTCGCCTCCGTCCGCGAGGCGTACAACGCCGTCTTCGTCGAGGCGGAGGCCGCCGGACGGCTCATGTTCTACGGGCCCGGCGCGGGCGGCGCGCCGACCGCGTCCGCGGTCCTCGGCGACCTCGTCGCGGTCGCCCGCAACAAGCTCGCCGAGGCAACGGGGCCCGGCGAGTCGGCGTACACCCAGCTGCCGGTCAGCCCCATGGGGGACGTCGTCACCCGCTACCACATCAGCCTCGATGTGGCGGACAAGCCGGGCGTCCTCGCCCAGGTGGCGACGACCTTCGCGGAGCACGGTGTCTCGATCGACACCGTCCGCCAGCAGGGCAAGGACGGCGAGGCTTCCCTCGTCGTCGTCACCCACCGCGCGCCCGACGCCGCCCTCTCGGGGACCGTCGAGGCGCTGCGGAAGCTGGACACCGTGCGCGGTGTCGCCAGCATCATGCGTGTTGAAGGGGAGTAAGGACCCATGAGCAGCAATCGCACCCACCAGTGGCGCGGCATCATCGAGGAGTACCGCCACCGGCTGCCGGTGACGGACACGACTCCCGTGGTGACGCTCCGCGAGGGCGGCACTCCTCTCGTCCCCGCGCAGGTGCTGTCCGAGCGCACGGGCTGCGAGGTGCACCTGAAGGTCGAGGGGGCCAACCCCACCGGGTCCTTCAAGGACCGCGGCATGACCATGGCGATCACCCGGGCGAAGGAGGAGGGGGCGAAGGCGGTCATCTGCGCCTCCACCGGCAACACTTCGGCCTCCGCCGCCGCCTACGCGGTGCGCGCCGGGATGGTCTGCGCGGTGCTCGTGCCCCGCGGCAAGATCGCGCTGGGCAAGATGGGGCAGGCCCTCGTGCACGGCGCCAAGATCCTCCAGGTGGACGGCAACTTCGACGACTGCCTCGACCTGGCCCGCGCCCTCTCCGACAACTACCCGGTGGCTCTGGTCAATTCCGTCAACCCGGTGCGCATCGAGGGCCAGAAGACGGCCGCGTTCGAGATCGTGGACGCGCTCGGCGACGCCCCCGACGTGCACGTGCTTCCGGTGGGCAACGCGGGCAACATCACCGCGTACTGGAAGGGGTTCAAGGAGTACAAGGCCGACGGCTTGGCCTCCCGTACGCCCCGCGTGTGGGGTTTCCAGGCCTCCGGCTCCGCGCCGATCGTGCGCGGCGAGGTCGTCAAGGAGCCGCACACCGTCGCCACCGCGATCCGGATCGGCAACCCGGCCTCCTGGGACTACGCCCTGCAGGCGCGGGACGAGTCGGGTGGCTTCATCGATGAGGTGACGGACCGCCAGATCCTGGCTGCCTACCGACTGTTGGCCTCCCAGGAGGGTGTCTTCGTCGAGCCCGCCTCGGCCGCCTCCGTGGCCGGTCTGCTCAAGGCGGCCGAGCTCGGACTGGTCGACCCGGGCCAGCGGATCGTGTGCACCGTCACCGGCAACGGCCTGAAGGACCCCGACTGGGCGGTCGCCGGCGCTCCGCAGCCCGTCACCGTTCCGGTGGACGCCGAAGCCGCCGCAGTGCGGCTCGGACTGGTCTGACCGAGCGACCGAGTGAGCCGGGTTCCGGAGGGTTCCCGTACGCCTTCGAGGTATTCCCGAGGCGGGCGGCCGGCCCTCCGAAACCCGGCAACTCACCCCGTACGACGACAAAAGTGCGGCTGAACCGGTCGAAGTCGACGACACGCATCGTGCGCCTCCTGTGCGCCCTATGTCGCGAGAGAACCTTCCTTCGATACGCTGTACTTACATCCGCCACCGCGCATATGACTGCGGTGCTGCCCCGAGGGCCTTCGGGTGTCGTGCGTTCTCCAGTACATTCACAGCGAGCCAGCGAAGAGCGAAGTCCTCGCACAGTCACAAGGAGTGTCATCGGACGATGGCCGGTCCAGCGTTCCGCGCCGCCGCCGTACGGGTGCGCGTCCCCGCCAGCAGTGCCAACCTCGGCCCGGGCTTCGACGCCCTGGGCCTGGCCCTGGGGCTCTACGACGACGTTGTCGTCCGGGTGGCCGACTCCGGCCTGAACATCGACATCGCGGGCGAGGGTGCCGACACCCTCCCGCGGGACGAGAGCCACCTGCTCGTACGGTCCATGCGCACCGCCTTCGACCTGCTGGGCGGCCAGCCGCGCGGCCTGGAGGTCGTCTGCGCCAACCGCATCCCGCACGGCCGCGGCCTCGGCTCCTCCTCCGCCGCCATCTGCGCCGGCATCGTCGCCGCCCGCGCCGTCACCATAGGCGGCGAGGCGAAGCTCGACGACGCGGCGCTGCTGGAACTCGCCACCGAGATCGAGGGTCACCCCGACAACGTCGCCGCCTGCCTGCTGGGCGGGTTCACCCTGGCGTGGATGGACGGGGGCAGTGCCAAGGCGATCCGCATGGAGCCCGCCGAATCCATCGTTCCGGTGGTCTTCGTACCGTCCCGGCCCGTCCTCACCGAGACCGCGCGCGGCCTGCTGCCGCGCACCGTCCCGCACGTGGACGCGGCCGTCAACGCGGGCCGCGCGGGCCTGCTCGTGGAAGCCCTGACCAGGCGTCCCGAGCTCCTGCTGCCGGCCACCGAAGACCGGCTCCACCAGGAGTACCGGTCCCCGGCGATGCCCGAGAGCGTGGCACTCGTCAACCGACTGCGGGCGGACGGCGTTCCCGCGGTCATCTCCGGCGCGGGCCCCACGGTCCTCGCGCTGGTCGACAACGGCGCGGCCGACAAGGTCGCGCAGCTCGCGGGCGAGGGATGGGCCGCCAACCGGCTGACCCTCGACGCCGCGGGCGCGAGCGTGCTTCCGCTGGGAACCCAGGGCGGCTAGTCCTGCCGGTCGGCAGGACAGCCGGTCAGGGGCGGACGGCCGGGGCAGGGCGTCCGCGCGGAGGACCGCGATTGCCCGTGATTGAGAGGGGGAATATCTATTGGATCCGGTAGTGTTAGTCTCAAGTGCGCATCGGAAGCCGCCGTGGCTCGGTGCTCAGTGTCCCCATCCGGGACCACCTTTCTTCCGGGAGCCTCCCCGACTGCTCTGATTCACTTCCAGCAGTTTCGAGCACGCTCCGGAATCGGCGTGAATTTCCCACGCTTTCAGCTCGGGGGCTCTCGCCGGAACCCACGCACGTTTCTTTCCGCCGTATCTCTATCGGCGGACCACCGCCCCGGCACGGTCCACACCTAGGACCGCAGCCGGACAGCACAACCGGTCGCCGAGCCAGACAGGCCGACGTCCGCTCCAGGGAAGGACCCTTCGTGAGCGACACCACCGATCTGATGGGCGCTGCCGACACCTCTGTCGACGCCAGTGCCCCCGCCGCGGGCGCCGCACCCAAGCGTCGTCGCACCGGCACCGGCCTTGACGGCATGGTCCTGGCCGAGCTGCAGCAGGTCGCGTCGGGCCTCGGCATCAGGGGCACCGCGCGCATGCGCAAGAGCCAGCTGATCGAGGTCATCAAGGAGGCGCAGGGGGGCAGCGGTGCCCCCAAGGCCTCCGCCACCGCGGACACCGCAGAGGCCAAGCCGAAGCGCCGCGCCACCAGCAAGGCCCGTACGACCGCCGCCGACGCCGCTCCGGCGGAGGCCCCCGCGGCCCCCGCCGAGAAGCCCGCCGCGCAGACGCAGATCGAGATCCCGGGCCAGCCGGCCGGGGGCCCCTCCCGTTCGAGCGCGGCCGAGAGCGGGGGAGAGGACGCCCCGGCCGGCGAGCGCCGCCGCCGTCGCGCCACCGCCCCGTCCGGCAGCCCGGAGGGCTCGGCCGCCGGTTCCGTGCAGGTCGAGCAGAAGGCCGACACGGCCACCGCTCCCGCCGAGCCCAAGGCCGAGGCCGCCACCGCGGTCTCCGCGGGCCAGGCCCAGGGCACCGACGGCGAGGGCCGCAGCCGCCGTGACCGCCGTGAGCGCGGCGACCGCCAGCGCGACCGCCGTGACCGCGGCGCCAAGGCCGACGACCAGGGCCAGGGCGGCCAGGGCCAGGGCGCGCAGGGCGGCCAGGGCGGCGGCCGGCAGGACCGCGCCGACCGGCAGGACCGCGCCGACCGCCAGCAGCAGGGCGGCCGGGGCCAGGGCCAGGGCCAGCAGGGCCGCCAGGACAACGGTCCGCAGGACGACTTCGACGACGAGGGCGGCCGCCGTGGCCGCCGCGGCCGCTACCGCGACCGCCGTGGCCGTCGCGGCCGCGACGAGTTCGCGCCGAACGAGCCGCAGGTCGCCGACGACGACGTGCTGATCCCCGTCGCGGGCATCCTCGACATCCTGGACAACTACGCGTTCATCCGGACCTCGGGCTACCTGCCCGGCCCCAACGACGTGTACGTCTCCCTCGCCCAGGTCCGCAAGGCCGGCCTGCGCAAGGGCGACCACACCACCGGTGCCGTGCGCCAGCCCAAGGACGGCGAGCGCCGCGAGAAGTTCAACGCCCTCGTGCGCCTGGACTCCGTCAACGGCATGGCGCCCGAATCCGGCCGCGGCCGACCGGAGTTCCAGAAGCTGACGCCCCTGTACCCGCAGGACCGGCTGCGCCTGGAGACCGACCCGGGCGTGCTGACCACCCGCATCATCGACCTCGTGTCGCCGATCGGTAAGGGCCAGCGCGGCCTGATCGTGGCCCCGCCGAAGACCGGCAAGACCATGATCATGCAGGCGATCGCCAACGCGATCACCACGAACAACCCCGAGTGCCACCTGATGGTCGTCCTGGTCGACGAGCGTCCGGAAGAGGTCACCGACATGCAGCGGTCGGTCAAGGGCGAGGTCATCTCCTCGACCTTCGACCGTCCGGCCGAGGACCACACCACCGTCGCCGAGCTGGCCATCGAGCGCGCCAAGCGTCTCGTCGAGCTGGGTCACGACGTGGTCGTCCTGCTCGACTCCATCACCCGTCTGGGCCGCGCGTACAACCTCGCGGCGCCCGCCTCCGGCCGCATCCTGTCCGGTGGTGTCGACTCGACCGCGCTGTACCCGCCGAAGCGCTTCTTCGGTGCCGCGCGCAACATCGAGGACGGCGGCTCGCTGACCATCCTGGCCACCGCGCTGGTCGACACCGGCTCGCGCATGGACGAGGTGATCTTCGAGGAGTTCAAGGGCACCGGCAACATGGAGCTCAAGCTCGACCGGAAGCTCGCCGACAAGCGCATCTTCCCGGCCGTCGACGTCGACCCGTCGGGCACCCGCAAGGAGGAGATCCTCCTCAACGCGGAGGAGCTCGCCATCGTCTGGAAGCTGCGCCGGGTGCTGCACGCGCTCGACTCGCAGCAGGCGATCGAACTGCTCCTCGACAAGATGAAGCAGACCAAGTCGAACGCCGAGTTCCTGATGCAGATCGCGAAGACGACCCCGTCGGGCAAGAACGACGACTGACGTCCGCCCCGCGGTCCCGTCACAGCAGCCCCCGCCGCACCCGCGGCGGGGGCTGCCGCGCGTCGCGGCCCCTGCCCGGGCCCCGGGCCCGAGGGCGCGGCAGGAGCCCCGCGGGGAGCCTCGCGGGGCCCCCGTACGCCCCTGCGAGCTTCGCCACATCCGCGCCCGGCACGCACCCTACGGAACCCTTCGGGGCATTAGCCCGTCTGTGTCAGGGGACCCGCGGGAGGGGACGGCGGGCCTGAACGGAGCAGGGGACCGGACTCAGGACTGAGGAGAGCATGACCGAGGACACCAAGGGCCGCGGCCGGAGGGCCACGGGCCGGCGACGCAAACCGGCGAGGCGTCGCAGAGCCCTCGTGACGGCGGCCTGGAGCGCCGCAGCCGTGGTCTTCCTCGGCGGCGCGGGGCTGGGCTGGTTCTACTTCAAGCTCAACGGCAACCTGAAGACCGTCGACATCGACCAGGCCCTGGGCACCGACCGCCCGGCGAACGTCGACAACGGCTCGATGGACATCCTCGTCCTCGGTTCCGACTCCCGCGGCGGCGCCAACGGCGAGTACGGCCCGGACGACGGCGGCTCCGCCCGTTCCGACACCGCGATGGTCGTCCACCTCTACGAGGGGCACCAGAAGGCCAGCGTGGTCTCCATACCCCGGGACACCATGACGGCGCGGCCCGAGTGCCCCGTCGGCAAGGGGAAGACCGACCCGGGCGGCAAGCGTCGGCAGTTCAACGAGGCGTACACCGTCGGCGGGGCCGCCTGTGCGGTCAAGACCGTCGAGAAGATGTCGGGGATCCGCATGGACCACTACATCGAGGTCGACTTCACCGGCTTCAAGAAGATCATCGACACCCTCGGCGGCGTCGAGGTCACCACGACCAAGCCGATCAAGGACGGCGCCAGCCACCTGGACCTCGCGGCCGGCCCCAACAAGCTGAACGGCGAGCAGGCCCTCGGACTGGTCCGGACCCGCAAGAGCGTCGGGGACGGCAGCGACCTGGGCCGAATACAGCTCCAGCAGGCCTTCATCAAGGCGCTGATCAAGCAGGTCAAGAGCGTCGGGGTGTTCGACAACCCCAAGCGCCTGCTGGACCTCGCCGACGCCGGCACCAAGGCGCTCACCACCGACAAGGGCCTCGGCGACGTGAAGTCCCTAGCCGGGTTCGCCCAGGGGCTCCAGGGCATCGACGCGCAGGACATGCAGATGATCACCCTGCCGGTGGCGGCCGACCCGCTCGACGCCAACCGCGTCGCCCCGCTGCAGAAGGAGTCCGCACTGGTCTGGGAGGCCCTGCTGGCGGACCGGCCCATCCCCGCCGAGGCCACCGCGAACTCCGCCGGCGACAAGGGCACGGCCGGGTCGATCGTCCAGTAGGCACCGCCCGCCGGGGCCTCGGCAGGGGGTCCGGACGCCGGCCGGAATAGATGCGGCCCCCCTCCCGTTGAAGGAGGCGTCCTCAGAATTTTGACAGGCAGCCCGGTCCTGGCAGACTGGTCTGTCGGCCCCGGTTCACGCAGTACGCAATTCGGCTCCTGCGACCCGGCGCCCTCCCGAATCTAGGAGACACCTTGAAGCGCGATGTTCACCCCGAGTACGTCGAGACCGCGGTCAGCTGCACCTGCGGCGCGTCGTTCACCACCCGTAGCACCCTGACCGAGGGCACCATCCGTGCCGAGGTCTGCTCCGAGTGCCACCCGTTCTACACGGGCAAGCAGAAGATCCTCGACACCGGTGGCCGTGTGGCCCGCTTCGAGGCGCGCTTCGGCAAGGGCGCGGCCAAGAAGTAGCGCGACCCAGGCGCCGGTCTCCGGCCGCCCCCTGTCCACTCGGGGGCGGCCGGACCGGCGCCTTTGTCGTCGTCGAAGCCCGTCACCCGTGCAGTCCCCCCGCACTTTCACCACAGGAGTCCCCCGATGTTCGAGGCGGTCGAGGAACTGGTCGGCGAACACGCCGACCTCGAGAAGCAGCTCGCCGACCCTTCGGTCCACTCCGATCAGGCCAACGCGCGCAAGCTGAACAAGCGCTACGCGGAGCTGACCCCGATCATCGCGACCTTCCGTGCCTGGAAGCAGACCGGCGACGACATCGAGACGGCCAAGGAGCTCGCGGCCGACGATCCCGACTTCGCCGCCGAGGTCAAGGAGCTGGGCCAGCAGCGCGAGGAGCTCACCGAGAAGCTCCGCCTGCTGCTCGTCCCGCGCGACCCCAGCGACGACAAGGACGTGCTCCTCGAGGTCAAGGCCGGCGCGGGCGGCGACGAGTCCGCCCTGTTCGCGGGCGACCTGCTGCGCATGTACCTGCGCTACGCCGAGCGCGTGGGCTGGAAGACCGAGATCATCGACGCCACCGAGTCCGAGCTCGGCGGCTACAAGGACGTCCAGGTCTCCGTCCGCACCAAGGGCGGCAACGGCGCCACCGAGCCCGGCCAGGGCGTGTGGGCCCGCCTGAAGTACGAGGGCGGCGTGCACCGCGTCCAGCGCGTTCCGGCCACCGAGTCCCAGGGCCGCATCCACACCTCCGCCGCCGGCGTGCTCGTCACCCCGGAGGCCGAGGAGGTCGAGGTCGAGATCAACGCGAACGACCTGCGCATCGACGTGTACCGCTCCTCCGGCCCCGGCGGCCAGTCCGTCAACACCACCGACTCGGCCGTGCGCATCACGCACATCCCGACCGGTGTGGTCGCCTCCTGCCAGAACGAGAAGAGCCAGCTCCAGAACAAGGAGCAGGCCATGCGCATCCTGCGCTCGCGCCTGCTGGCCGCCGCCCAGGAAGCCGCCGAGCAGGAGGCCTCCGACGTGCGCCGCAGCCAGGTCCGCTCCGTGGACCGGTCCGAGAAGATCCGCACGTACAACTTCCCGGAGAACCGGATCTCCGACCACCGCACCGGCTTCAAGGCCTACAACCTGGACCAGGTGCTCGACGGAGACCTCGACGCGGTCATCCAGGCCTGCGTGGACACGGACTCCGCGGCCAAGCTCGCCGCCGCGCACTGACCGAACCCCCGCACCACCCCCCGTACGACAGCAGCCCGGAGGACCAGCGTGAACTTGCTGCTTGCCGAGGTGGCCCAGGCCACCCAGCGGCTGGCCGCCGCCGGCGTGCCCTCACCGCGCTTCGACGCGGAAGAGCTCGCCGCCTTCGTCCACGGCGTCAAGCGGGGGGAACTGCACCACGTCAAGGACGCGGACTTCGACGCCCGCTACTGGGAGGCCGTCGCCCGCCGCGAGGCGCGCGAGCCGCTCCAGCACATCACCGGCCGCGCCTTCTTCCGCTACCTGGAGCTCCAGGTCGGGCCCGGGGTCTTCGTGCCCCGGCCCGAGACCGAGTCGGTCGTGGACTGGGCCATACAGGCCGTCCGGGCCATGGACGTGGTCGAGCCCCTGATCGTCGACCTGTGCACCGGCTCCGGCGCGATCGCGCTGGCCATGGCGCAGGAGGTGCCGCGCTCGCGCGTGCACGCGGTCGAGCTGTCCGAGGACGCCCTGCGGTGGACCCGTAAGAACGCCGAGGGCTCCCGGGTCACCGTCCACCAGGGCGACGCCCTGAGCGCGCTGCCCGAGCTCGACGGCCAGGTCGACCTGGTCATCTCCAACCCGCCGTACATCCCGCTCACCGAGTGGGAGTACGTGGCGCCCGAGGCCCGCGACCACGACCCGGAGATGGCGCTCTTCTCCGGCGAGGACGGCCTCGACACCATCCGCGGCCTGGAACGCACCGCGCACCGTCTGCTGCGGCCCGGCGGGATCGTCGTCGTCGAGCACGCCGACACCCAGGGCGGCCAGGTGCCGTGGATCTTCGCGGAGGAGCGGGGCTGGGCCGACGCGGCCGACCACCCGGACCTCAACAACCGCCCCCGTTTCGCGACGGCACGCAAGGCCCTGCCGTGACCGGCGCGACGACTCCCGCCACCCCCCTGCTGCACGAGGAGGCCCGCTGATGGCCCGGCGATACGACTGCAACGACGCGACGGACCGCAAGACGGGCCTGCGTGAAGCCGCATCCGCCGTGCGCCGCGGCGAGCTCGTCGTGCTGCCCACCGACACCCTCTACGGGATCGGCGCGGACGCCTTCAGCCCGGAGGCCGTCCACGACCTGCTCGCCGCCAAGGGCCGCGGCCGCGGCATGCCCACCCCGGTGCTGATCGGCTCCCCGAACACCCTGCACGGCCTCGTCACGGACTTCTCCGAGCAGGCCTGGGAGCTCGTGGACGCCTTCTGGCCGGGCGCGCTCACCCTCGTCGCCAAGCACCAGCCGTCCCTGGCGTGGGACCTGGGCGACACCGGCGGCACCGTCGCCGTGCGCATGCCGCTGCACCCCGTCGCGATCGAGCTGCTCACCGAGGTCGGCCCGATGGCCGTGTCCTCGGCCAACCTGACCGGGCACCCGGCGCCCGAGGACTGCGACGCGGCCCGCGAGATGCTGGGCGACTCGGTGTCCGTGTACCTCGACGGCGGCCCGACCCCCGGAATCCAGCCGTCCTCGATCGTCGACGTCACGGGGAAGGTGCCCGTCCTGCTGCGCGAGGGGGCACTGACCGCCGACCAGCTGCGGGAGGTCGTACCCGACCTCGAGGTCGCCCCGTGAGCCCTGAGGGGCGTGGCATAGCTGGGGGAAGCAGTTTCCGCATACTCCACGTCAGCACCGGCAACGTGTGCCGCTCGCCCATCACCGAGCGGCTGACGCGGCACGCCCTCTCGCACCGCCTGGGCGGTCCGCTCCACGGCGAGCTCATCGTGGAGAGCGCCGGGACCTGGGGGCACGAGGGCGCCCCCATGGAGGCGAACGCGGCCGCCGTGCTCGCGGACTTCGGCGCCGACGCCTCCGGCTTCACCGGGCGGGAGCTCCTGGACGAGCACGTCATCCGGGCCGACCTGGTGCTGACCGCCACGCGCGACCACCGGGCGCAGGTCATCTCTATGGGCCATTCCGCGGGGCTGCGGACCTTCACGCTGAAGGAGTTCACCCGGCTGGTGCGGGCGATAGATCCGGCCACCCTGCCGCCGCTCGACGACGGCATGGCGGAGCGCGCGCGGGCCCTCGTCCGGGCCGCGGCCGCGCTGCGCGGCTGGCTGCTGGCGCCGTCGCCCGACGCCGACGAGGTGTACGACCCGTACGGGGCGCCGATCACCTTCTTCCGCTCCATCGGCGACGAGATCAACCAGGCCCTGGACCCGGTGGTCACGGCCCTGACGGGGGTCACCACCCGCCGCTGACCCCGGCGGCCGGAGGCCGACGCAGCGGGCCGAGGCCCGGGAGGCCCCTGGGGCCGAGCGGTGCGAGGGGCGCGTCGGGAAGGTGTTCAACCAGGCCCTGGACCCGGTGGTCACGGCCCTGACGGGGGTCACCACCCGCCGCTGACCCCGGTGGCCGGAGGCCGACGCAGCGGGCCGAGGCCCGGGAGGCCCCTGGGGCCGAGCGGTGCGAGGGGCGCGTCGGGAAGGTGTTCAACCAGGCCCTGGACCCGGTGGTCACGGCCCTGACGGGGGTCACCACCCGCCGCTGACCCCGGTGGCCGAGCGGTGCGAGGGGTGGTTCGGGGAGGTGCTCGGCCAGGCGCTGGACCCGGTGGTCATTGCCCGGACGGGGGTCGCGGGCCGACGCCGGGCGCGGGCCGCATGGACCCGCCGGCAGGGCGCCGCCGGGGCCGCGGGCCTAGAGTGGCTGGTAACCCGGTACTCCTGGAGCCGCGCCATGAGCGTCATCACCCAGCCCACGGACCTGCTGCGCCGGCAGGACCCGCAGATGGCCGACGTGCTCGACGGGGAGGGCCGGCGCCAGGCCGCCACCCTGCAGCTGAGCGCGGCCGAGAACTTCACCTCCGCCGCCGTGCTCACCGCGCTCGGTTCGCCGCTCGCCAACAAGTACGCCGAGGGGTACCCCGGCGCCCGCTACCACGGGGGCTGCGAGTACGCGGACACCGCCGAGCGGACGGCCGTGGAGCGCGCCGAGGCCCTCTTCGGGGCCGAGCACGCGAACGTGCAGCCGCACTCCGGCTCCTCCGCCGTGCTCGCCGCCTACGCCGCGCTGCTGCGGCCCGGGGACACCGTGCTGGCGATGGGGCTGCCGTACGGGGGACACCTCACCCACGGCTCGCCCGCGAACTTCTCCGGGCAGTGGTTCGACTTCGTCGGCTACGGGGTCGACGCCGACACCGGGCTCATCGACTACCGGCAGGTGCAGGAGCTGGCCCGCGCGCACCGCCCCAAGGCGATCGTGTGCGGTTCCATCTCCTATCCCCGTCACCCGGAGTACTCGGCCTTCCGCGAGATCGCCGACGAGGTGGGGGCGTACCTGATCGCCGACGCCGCGCACCCGATCGGCCTGGTCGCCGGGGGAGCCGCGCCCAGCCCGGTGCCCTACGCCGACATCGTCTGCGCGACCACGCACAAGGTGCTGCGGGGACCGCGTGGCGGGATGCTCCTGTGCGGCGCGGAGCTGGCCGAGCGCGTGGACCGCGCGGTGTTCCCCTTCACGCAGGGCGGCGCGCAGATGCACACCATCGCCGCCAAGGCCGTGGCCTTCGGCGAGGCGGCGCGTCCGGCGTTCGCGACCTACGCCCACCGGGTCGTGGCCAACGCCAGGACCCTGGCCGCGGAGCTGGAGGACCACGGGTGCGTGATCACCACGGGCGGCACCGACACCCACATGATCACCGCCGACCCCTCGGCGCTGGGCGTGGACGGGGCGGCCGCCCGCGGCCGGCTGGCCGCCGCGGGGATCGTGCTCGACACCTGCGTCCTGCCGTACGGGGACCGGAGGGGCGTGCGCCTGGGTACGGCGGCCGTGACCACCCAGGGGATGGGGGAGCCGCAGATGCGCCGGATCGCCGAGTTGCTCATCGCGGCGCTGCGCGGGGACACGGCGGGTACACGTACGGAGGTCGGCGAGCTGACGGCAGGATTTCCCCCGTACGGGGAGTAAGCAGGACAAGAGCGTCGTACCGCAACCGCGATACGGCCACCTCGCGTCCTCGGTGGAGGGGACATCGCAGCTAATGTGTGGGGCTGAGATGGCCGGCGATACATCTGGGGCAGCCCGTGCGTGAATATCTGCTGACGCTTTGCGTCACGGTCGCGGTGACCTACCTGCTGACCGGACCCGTGCGGAAGTTCGCGATCGCGGCCGGGGCCATGCCCGAGATCCGCGCCCGCGACGTGCACCGCGAGCCGACGCCGCGCCTCGGCGGGATCGCCATGTTCGGCGGGCTGTGCGCAGGCCTGCTGGTCGCCGACCACCTGCAGAACCTGAACGCGGTCTTCGAGAAGTCGAACGAACCGCGCGCGCTGCTCTCCGGTGCCGCGCTGATCTGGCTGATCGGCGTCCTCGACGACAAGTTCGAGCTCGACGCCCTGATCAAGCTCGGCGCGCAGATGATCTCCGCAGGCGTGATGGTCATGCAGGGCCTGACGATCCTGTGGATCCCGGTGCCGTTCATCGGCACGGTGCCGCTCACCCAGTGGCAGGGCAACCTGCTCACCGTGGCGCTGGTGGTGATCACCATCAACGCGGTGAACTTCGTCGACGGCCTCGACGGCCTGGCCGCCGGCATGGTCTGCATCGCCGCCGCGGCCCTGTTCCTGTACGCGTACCGCATCTGGTTCGGCTACGGCATCGAGTCCGCGGCCCCCGCGACCCTCTTCGCCGCGATCCTGATGGGCATGTGCCTGGGCTTCCTGCCGCACAACATGCACCCGGCGCGGATCTTCATGGGGGACTCCGGATCGATGCTGATCGGCCTGGTCCTGGCCGCCGCGGCGATCTCCCTGACCGGGCAGGTCGACCCGGACACGCTGGCCCTGTTCGCCGGTGGTGAGCGCAACGCGACGCACGCGATGCTGCCCGCGTACATCCCGCTGATCCTGCCCCTGACGGTCATCGCGATCCCGATGGCGGACCTGATCCTGGCCATCGTGCGCCGTACATGGAAGGGACAGTCGCCCTTCGCGGCGGACCGCGGCCACCTGCACCACCGCCTGCTGGAGCTCGGCCACTCGCACAGCCGTGCGGTCCTGATCATGTACTTCTGGTCCGGGCTGATCGCCTTCGGCACCGTGGCGTACTCGGTGCACTCCACCGCCATGTGGATCGTGCTGGTGATCGCGGTGCTCAGCGCGATCGGGCTGTTCCTGCTGCTCCTGCCGCGCTTCACGCCGCGCGCACCGCGCTGGGCCGAGGGCCTGGTGCCCCCGCGCTACCGGCACGCGGCGCGGGCCGCCGAGGCCGCCGCGGAGGCGGCGGCGCAGGACGCCTCCGGTGCGGAACCCCAGCCCGCCCGGCCGATCGCCGCGGGCGTCTCGGGCGTCAACGGAGCGACCGCCGTGGGCCCCCGTTCGCGCTTCCCCGACCGGCGTAAGGCTGAATCCGCTCGCTGACCGGCCGGGAGCATGTCGGACATGGGTGCCCTTTAGCATGCAAGTGGACCCCTTGTCGCGCACACACGCGCAGGGTCACTCTCATGTGTGACAGTCGGCACACCAGGCAGGTAAAGCTCTCATCAAATAGTTTGTGATACCGTTCACTAAACCCGGCGACAGAGCCGAAGGACCGTAGTGCGACGGTCCCTTGGCCCGAGGCCCTCTCTCGGTCCGGGCTTACGCTCGTCCTGTACGAGTCCAGTGCCCCCACCACCACGCGGAGCGAAACCGCCATGCGGTCTGATGACGTCCGATCCCTCCTGCAAACCGCTGTGCCCACAGCCATCGCCGGCGCTGTAGCCGCCGTCGTCGGCGGGTTGGTCGCCGGTGGCAAGGGAGCCGTCGGGGCCATCGTCGCGACGCTGGTCGTGATCCTGTTCATGGGCATCGGATTCGTCGTCCTGCAGCGCACCGCGAAATCCCTGCCGCACCTGTTCCAGGCGATGGGCCTCATGCTCTACGCCACGCAGATCCTGCTGCTCTTCGTGTTTCTCGCCGCGTTCAAGAACACGACACTCTTCAACCCCCGAGTGTTCGCGATCACGCTCGTCGTCACCACCCTGGTGTGGATCGGCGCACAGACGCGTGCTCACATGAAAGCCAAGATCCTCTACGTCGAACCGGACTCGGCAAAGGGCGAAAAGCCCGAAAATCCGGGGCCGAAGTCGTGAGGGGTAGGGCCGGGATAAGTGCGCGTTCGAGATGCTGCTATCGTCCGGTTCAAACTGCGGCACTGCGGGCGCGGGCATCTGAGCTGACGCCTGTTCCATCGCGAGGCTCGATGCCTGACTGCCGCCCCACCATCCGTAACACCAGTCCAGTGCCGAACCGCGGCTGCGCGCCGCGCCGACACAACGAGGTTGCCGTACCTATGCGCCACGCTGAAGGAGCCCGCGGTGAGTGCTGACCCGACGCAGGTCCTCGCCTTCGAGACCGACTGTCACATCTTCGACGGATGTGGCTTCCCCGGCCCGGGCCTGCACTCGTTCCTCTTCGAGCCGCTGTGGGGCGAACCCGGCACCACGAGTGTCTACTTCAACAAGCCGATGCTGCTGGCCCTCCTGGGCTCCGTCATCATCGTGGGCTTCTTCTGGGCCGCCTTCGCCAAGCCGAAGATGGTCCCGGGCAAGCTCCAGATGGTCGCCGAGGCCGGCTACGACTTCGTGCGCCGCGGCATCGTCTACGAGACGCTCGGCAAGAAGGAGGGCGAGAAGTACGTCCCCTTCATGGTCTCGCTGTTCTTCTTCGTCTGGATCCTGAACGTCTGGTCGATCATCCCGGTGGCGCAGTTCCCGGTGACCTCGATCATCGCGTACCCGGCGATCCTCGCGTTGATCGTCTACGTGATCTGGATGTCGGTCACCTTCAAGCGCCACGGCTTCGTCGGCGGCTTCAAGAACCTCACCGGCTACGACAAGAGCCTCGGCGGCGTGCTCCCGCTGATCATGATCATCGAGTTCTTCTCGAACGTCCTGGTCCGCCCCTTCACCCACGCGGTCCGACTCTTCGCGAACATGTTCGCGGGTCACACCCTGCTGCTGCTCTTCACGATCGCCAGCTGGTACCTGCTGAACGGCATCGGCATCGCCTACGCGGGTGTCTCGTTCGTGATGGTCATCGTCATGACCGCCTTCGAGCTCTTCATCCAGGCCGTCCAGGCGTACGTCTTCGTCCTCCTGGCCTGCAGCTTCATCCAGGGCGCGCTCGCCGAGCACCACTGAGTCGGACCCCGTCCCGCCCAGCCCCCCGTATTCGTCCGGTGGCCAACCCCCACCGGTCCGTGAAAGAGAAGGAAGAACTGGCATGTCCCAGACCCTTGCCGCCGTCACCGGCTCCCTCAGCTCCGTTGGTTACGGTCTCGCGGCCATCGGCCCCGGCGTCGGCGTCGGCATCATCTTCGGTAACGGCACCCAGGCCCTCGCCCGCCAGCCCGAGGCTGCCGGCCTGATCCGCGCCAACCAGATCCTCGGCTTCGCCTTCTGTGAGGCGCTCGCCCTGATCGGTCTGGTCATGCCGTTCGTCTACCCGAGCTCCTGATCCTCGGTCTCGACGAACAGCCCACTAGACGAAAGGCACTGATGTGAACCTCATGGTTCTCGCGGCTGAGATGGAAAACCCTCTCATCCCGCCGATCCCCGAGCTCGTCATCGGTCTGATCGCCTTCGTCATCGTCTTCGGGTTCCTCGCGAAGAAGCTCCTCCCGAACATCAACAAGGTTCTGGACGAGCGCCGCGAGGCCATCGAGGGCGGTATCGAGAAGGCCGAAGCCGCTCAGACCGAGGCCCAGAGCGTGCTGGAGCAGTACAAGGCCCAGCTCGCCGAAGCCCGGCACGAGGCCGCGCGCCTGCGCCAGGAAGCGCTGGAGCAGGGCACTGCGCTCAAGGAAGAACTGCGCGCAGAGGGCCAGCGGCAGCGTGAGGAGATCATCGCTGCCGGTCACGCCCAGATCGCGGCAGACCGCAAGGCCGCCTCTCAGGCGCTGCGTCAGGACGTGGGCAAGCTCGCCACCGACCTGGCCGGAAAGCTCGTCGGTGAGTCCCTCGAGGACCACGCCCGGCAGAGCCGCACGATCGACCGCTTCCTCAGCGAGCTCGAGGAGAAGGCCGAGGCGGCCCGATGAACGGAGCGAGCCGCGAGGCGCTGGCCTCCGCGCGCGAGCGTCTCGACGCGCTGACGGACAACACGTCCGTCGACGCGGCGAAGCTCGCCGGCGAGCTGGCAGCCGTCACCGCGCTGCTCGACCGTGAGGTCTCGCTGCGTCGGGTCATCACGGACCCGGCGCAGTCCGGCGAGGCCAAGGCCGAGCTGGTCGGCCGGCTGCTGTCCGGCCAGGTGGGCGGGGAAACCCTCGACCTGGTGTCCGGCATGGCGCGCTCCCGCTGGTCGCAGTCCCGCGACCTGGTGGACGCGCTGGAGGAGCTGGCGGCCACCGCCGACCTCACGGCGGCCCAGCGGAGCGGCGCGCTCGACGACGTCGAGGACGAGATCTTCCGCTTCGGCCGGATCGTCGCCTCGAACACCGAGCTGCGCAGCGCGCTGACCGACCGCGCGGCCACCGTCTCCGCCAAGGGCGGGCTGCTCCGCAGCCTCCTCGGCGGCAAGGCGAACGCCGTCACCGAGCGTCTGGTCACCCGTATCGTCACGCACCCGCGTGGACGTAGCCTGGAAGCGGGACTCGAGTCCCTTTCCAAGCTCGCCGCCGAGCGCCGTGACCGCATGGTCGCCACCGTGACCAGCGCGGTTCCGCTCAGCGACGTGCAGAAGCAGCGTCTCGGTGCGGTGCTGGCCAAGCTGTACGGCCGCCAGATGCACCTGAACCTCGACGTGGACCCCGAGGTCCTCGGCGGGATCACGGTGCGTGTCGGCGACGAGGTCATCGACGGCACCATCGCGGAGCGCCTTTCCGAGGCGTCCCGCCGCATGGCCGGCTGACCAGCCACCAAAAGAACAAAGCATTCCTAGCGGCCCGGTTGGGCCGTGCAGAACTTGCAGAAGATTCCTGGGGGTCACCCCCAGACCCCTAAGAAGCTTCAGGCCCAACAAGGAGAGCAGGGAACCCAGATGGCGGAGCTCACGATCCGGCCGGAGGAGATCCGGGACGCACTGGAGAACTTTGTCCAGTCGTACCAGCCGGACGCGGCCTCGCGCGAGGAGGTCGGAACGGTCAGCGTTGCCGGCGACGGCATCGCGAAGGTGGAGGGCCTGCCCTCCGCCATGGCGAACGAGCTGCTGAAGTTCGAGGACGGCACCCTCGGTCTCGCCCTCAACCTCGAGGAGCGCGAGATCGGTGCGGTCGTCCTCGGCGAGTTCAGCGGTATCGAGGAGGGCCAGCCGGTGCAGCGCACCGGTGAGGTGCTCTCCGTCGGCGTCGGTGAGGGCTACCTCGGCCGTGTCGTCGACCCGCTCGGCAACCCGATCGACGGTCTCGGCGAGATCGCGACCGAAGGCCGTCGCGCCCTCGAGCTGCAGGCCCCGGGCGTCATGGTCCGCAAGTCGGTGCACGAGCCGATGCAGACCGGCTACAAGGCCGTCGACGCGATGGTGCCGATCGGCCGTGGCCAGCGTCAGCTGATCATCGGCGACCGCCAGACCGGCAAGACCGCTCTGGCCGTCGACACGATCATCAACCAGCGCGACAACTGGCGCTCGGGCGACGTGAACAAGCAGGTCCGCTGCATCTACGTCGCCATCGGCCAGAAGGGCTCGACCATCGCGTCCGTTCGCGGCGCCCTGGAAGAGGCCGGCGCGCTCGAGTACACGACGATCGTCGCCGCCCCGGCGTCCGACCCGGCCGGCTTCAAGTACCTGGCGCCGTACACCGGTTCCGCCATCGGTCAGCACTGGATGTACGCCGGCAAGCACGTCCTGATCATCTTCGACGACCTGTCGAAGCAGGCCGACGCCTACCGCGCCGTGTCGCTGCTGCTGCGCCGCCCGCCGGGCCGTGAGGCCTACCCGGGTGACGTCTTCTACCTGCACTCCCGCCTGCTGGAGCGTTGCGCCAAGCTCTCCGACGACATGGGCGCCGGTTCGATGACCGGTCTGCCGATCGTCGAGACCAAGGCCAACGACGTGTCGGCGTTCATCCCGACCAACGTCATCTCCATCACCGACGGCCAGTGCTTCCTGGAGTCCGACCTGTTCAACGCGGGCCAGCGCCCGGCGCTGAACGTCGGTATCTCGGTCTCCCGCGTCGGTGGTTCCGCGCAGCACAAGGCCATGAAGCAGGTTTCCGGCCGTCTGCGCGTCGACCTGGCCCAGTACCGCGAGCTGGAGGCGTTCGCCGCCTTCGGTTCCGACCTGGACGCCGCGTCGAAGGCCTCGCTGGAGCGCGGCAAGCGCATGGTCGAGCTGCTGAAGCAGGGCCAGTACCAGCCCATGCCCGTCGAGGAGCAGGTCGTCTCCGTCTGGGCCGGTACCACCGGCAAGATGGACGACGTCCCGGTCGAGGACATCCGTCGCTTCGAGTCGGAGCTGCTGGAGCACCTGCGCCGCGAGCGCAAGGACCTCCTCACCTCCATCGCGGACGGCGGCAAGATGTCGGACGACACGCTCGGCTCGATCGCGGACGCCATCGCCGGCTTCAAGCGCCAGTTCGAGACCTCGGACGGCAAGCTTCTGGGCGAGGACGTTCCGGCCGTCAACGTCTCCAAGTGACGACGGAAGGGACCTGACTCATGGGAGCGCAGCTCCGGGTCTACAAGCGTCGCATCCGTGCCATCACGGCGACCAAGAAGATCACCAAGGCGATGGAGATGATCGCCGCCTCGCGCATCGTCAAGGCGCAGCGCAAGGTGGCGGCGTCGATGCCGTACGCGACCGAGCTCACCCGCGCGGTGACCGCGGTGGCGACCGGTTCGAACACCAAGCACGCCCTGACCACCGAGGTCGAGGCGCCGACCCGCGCCGCGGTCCTGCTCATCACGAGCGACCGCGGTCTGGCCGGCGGCTACTCCTCGAACGCCATCAAGCAGGCCGACCGGCTCATCGAGCGGCTCCGCTCGGAGGGCAAGGAGGTCGACAGCTACATCGTCGGCCGCAAGGGTGTCGCCTACTACGGCTTCCGTGAGCGCAAGGTCACGGACTCGTGGACCGGCTTCACCGACAGCCCGGCCTACGCCGACGCCAAGCGCGTCGCGGCGCCGCTGATCGAGGCCATCCGGACCGAGACGGCCGAGGGCGGCGTCGACGAGCTGCACATCGTCTTCACGGAATTCGTGTCGATGATGACGCAGAACGCGGTGGACGGCCGGATGCTGCCGCTGAGCCTCGAAAAGGCCGCGGAGGAGGACAGCGCGAAGGGCGAGATCCTTCCGCTGTTCGAGTTCGAGCCGTCGGCGGAGGACGTCCTCGACGCCCTTCTGCCGCGCTACGTCGAGAGCCGCGTCTACAACGCGCTGCTGCAGGCCGCTGCTTCCGAGCACGCCGCCCGCCGCCGCGCGATGAAATCGGCGACCGACAACGCCGGTGAGCTCATCAAGAGCCTCTCCCGGCTTGCCAACGCGGCCCGCCAGGCCGAAATCACCCAGGAAATCAGCGAGATCGTCGGTGGCGCGAGCGCCATGGCTGACGCGACCGCGGGGAGTGACAAGTAATGACGACCTCTGTTGAGACGGCCGCTGCCACGGGCCGCGTCGCCCGGGTCATCGGCCCGGTCGTCGACGTGGAGTTCCCCGTCGACGCCATGCCCGACATCTACAACGCGCTCGAGGTCCAGGTCTCCGACCCGGCCGAGGACGGCGCGCTCAAGACCCTGACCCTCGAGGTCGCGCAGCACCTGGGTGACGGCCTCGTCCGTACCATCTCGATGCAGCCGACCGACGGCCTGGTCCGCCAGGCCCCGGTGACCGACACGGGCACGGGCATCACCGTCCCCGTCGGTGACTTCACCAAGGGCAAGGTCTTCAACACCCTCGGTGAGGTGCTGAACTACCCGGAGGAGAACGCCAACGTCACCGAGCGCTGGCCGATCCACCGCAAGGCGCCCCGCTTCGACGAGCTCGAGTCGAAGACCGAGATGTTCGAGACCGGCGTCAAGGTCATCGACCTTCTCACCCCGTACGTCAAGGGTGGAAAGATCGGCCTGTTCGGTGGTGCCGGTGTCGGCAAGACCGTTCTGATCCAGGAAATGATCTACCGCGTCGCCAACAACCACGACGGTGTGTCGGTGTTCGCGGGCGTCGGTGAGCGTACCCGTGAGGGCAACGACCTCATCGAGGAGATGGCCGAGTCCGGCGTCATCGACAAGACGGCGCTCGTCTTCGGCCAGATGGACGAGCCCCCGGGCACCCGTCTGCGCGTCGCCCTGGCCGGTCTGACCATGGCGGAGTACTTCCGCGATGTGCAGAAGCAGGACGTGCTCTTCTTCATCGACAACATCTTCCGGTACACCCAGGCCGGTTCCGAGGTGTCGACCCTGCTCGGCCGTATGCCCTCCGCGGTGGGTTACCAGCCGAACCTGGCCGACGAGATGGGTCTCCTCCAGGAGCGCATCACCTCGACCCGTGGTCACTCGATCACCTCCATGCAGGCGATCTACGTCCCCGCGGACGACCTGACCGACCCGGCGCCGGCGACCACCTTCGCCCACCTCGACGCGACGACGGTTCTCTCCCGTCCGATCTCCGAGAAGGGCATCTACCCGGCCGTGGACCCGCTGGACTCGACGTCCCGCATCCTCGACCCGCGGTACATCGCGGCGGACCACTACGCCACGGCGATGCGCGTCAAGGGGATCCTGCAGAAGTACAAGGACCTCCAGGACATCATCGCGATCCTCGGTATCGACGAGCTGGGCGAGGAGGACAAGCTCGTCGTCCACCGTGCCCGTCGTGTCGAGCGCTTCCTGTCGCAGAACACCCACGTCGCCAAGCAGTTCACCGGCGTGGACGGTTCGGACGTTCCGCTCGACGAGTCGATCACCGCGTTCAACGCGATCTGCGACGGTGACTACGACCACTTCCCCGAGCAGGCGTTCTTCCTGTGCGGTGGCATCGAGGACCTGAAGGCCAACGCCAAGGAGCTGGGCGTCTCCTGATCCGGCGCGCTCCGCGAGGAGCGCTCCGGTTCGCAGGCCCGCCGGTTCGCCGGCCGGTGTCTCGTCGGAGGGGGCCGGGTCTGTCCCGTCCCCCTCCCCACGCCCATTAGAATTTGACCCAACACCCGGCTGACCCGCCGGGTGGTGACCCGAGGAGCCACCTTGGCTGCTGAGCTGCACGTCGAGATGGTCGCGGCGGACCGCAATGTCTGGTCCGGCGAGGCCACCCTTGTTGTCGCCCGCACCACGTCCGGCGACATCGGCGTCATGCCCGGTCACCAGCCGCTTCTCGGTGTGCTGGAATCGGGCCCGGTGACCATCCGTACCAGCGAGGGCAACACTGTCGTCGCAGCGGTGCACGGCGGATTCATCTCGTTCGCGGACAACAAGCTGTCCCTGCTGGCCGAGATCGCCGAGCTCGCGGACGAGATTGACGTCCAGCGTGCGGAGCGGGCACTGGAGCGCGCGAAGGCGGAGGCGGACGCCGCCGCCGAGCGTCGCGCTGATGTCCGGCTGCGCGCCGTAACGGGCTGAACGCCCGTCGGAGTTTGAACCGCTGAGCCGCGGAGGGAGACCTCCGGGGCGCGGCAGACCTCAGCCGCGGTCCGTGCTGGAATTTTCCAGACCGGGTCGCGGCTGAGGCGATGCAGGTCTGTTTTTTTCTCATGCGTATTCGATGAGCGAGGAGGTCGGTGAAGATGCTCCTCGCTCTGCTTGTGAGCGGCCTGGTCGTCGCCCTGGTGGTGATCGGCCTGTTCGTCTTCGGTCTGCGTCGCAGACTCATCCAGCGGTCCGGCGGGACCTTCGACTGCAGCATGCGCTGGGGCGTGTCGGAGGAGCCCGACGTCTCGGGCAAGGGCTGGGTGTACGGGGTCGCGCGCTACAGCGGTGACCGGATCGACTGGTTCCGGGTGTTCTCGTACTCGCCGCGGCCGCGCCGGCTGCTGGAGCGTTCCTCCATCGAGGTGCTGGCCCGCCGCGCCCCGGAGGGCGAGGAGGAGCTGGCGCTGCTGTCCGACGCCGTGGTGCTCGGCTGTCTCCACCGGGGGACGCGCCTGGAGCTGGCGATGAGCGAGGACGCGCTGACCGGCTTCCTGGCCTGGCTGGAGGCGGCTCCGCCCGGACAGAGGGTGAATGTGGCGTAGGTCGCTCACGGCATGAAGAAGCCGGGGACACGGGGGACGGGCCCGTGTCCCCGGCTTCGGTCTTTCTACTGCAGCCCGGTGTGGACCGCGCCTGCGAGCTCACCGTTCGTCGTGTCGCCGCTGAACTCCCAGTAGAAGGCTCCCCGGAGGCCCTGCTGCTTGGCCCAGGTCATCTTCCCGGCGATGGTGGCGGGGGTGTCGTAGCTCCACCAGTTGCTGCCGCACTTGGCGTAGGCCGTGCCGGCGACGGTGCCGGTGGCCGGGCAGCTGTTCTTGAGCACCTTGTAGTCCTCGATGCCCTGCTCGTACGTGCCCGGGGCCGGCCCGGTGGCGGTGCCGCCGGGGGCGGCCTGGGTGACACCGGTCCAGCCGCGGCCGTAGAAGCCGATGCCGAGGTTGAGCTTGGAGCCGGGGACTCCCTTGGCCTTGAGCTTGGCGATGGCGTCGGCCGAGTTGAAGCCGGCCTGGGGGATGCCCGCGTACGAGGTGAGCGGGGAGTGCGGGGCCGTCGGTCCCTGGGCGGCCCAGGCGCCGAAGAAGTCGTACGTCATGACGTTGTAGAAGTCGGTGTACTGGGCGGCGCCCGCGTAGTCCGCCTTGTCGATCTTGCCGCCGTCCGAGGCGTCGGCGGTGATGGCGGCGGTGACCAGGTTGTTCGCACCGAACCGGGCCTTCATGGCCTGCATCATGTTCTTGAAGGCGGCCGGGCCGCTGCTGTCGCAGGACAGCCCGCAGGCGTTCGGGTACTCCCAGTCGAGGTCGATGCCGTCGAAGACGTCGGCCCAGCGGGGGTCCTCGACCAGGTTGTAGCAGGACTGGGCGAAGGCGGTCGGGTTGGCCGCGGCCTGCGGGAAGCCGCCGGACCAGGTCCAGCCGCCGAAGGACCACAGGATCTTGATGTTCGGGTAGGCCTTCTTCAGCTTGCGCAGCTGGTTGAAGTTGCCGCGCAGCGGCTGGTCCCAGGTGTCGGCGACGCCGTCGACACTCTGGGCGGCGGTGTAGGCCTTGTCGTAGTCGGCGTAGCCGTCGCCGATCGTGCACTGTCCGTTCTGGACGTTGCCGAAGGCGTAGTTGATGTGCGTGATCTTGCTCGCCGTACCCGAGGTGACCAGGTTCTTCACGTGGTAGTTGCGTCCGTAGACGCCCCAGTTGGTGAAGTAGCCGAGCTTGACCTTGTCGCCCGGGTCCGGCGGGATGACCCCGCCGGTCGTGGTGACCGTGGTGGAGCCCGAGGAGGGTCCGGTCTGGTCGATGGTGTCGCGGGCGGTGACGCTGTAGGTGTACGTGGTGCCCTTGGTCAGGCCGGAGTCCGCGTAGCCGGTGCCGGTGACCGTGGCGATCTTGGCGGAGCCCCGGTAGACGTCGTAGTTCTTGACGCCCTTGTCGTCGGTGGCCGGGGTCCAGGTCAGGGTCAGCGAGGTCTCGGCGACGTTGCTCGCGGTGGGGGCGCCGGGAGCGGTGGGGGGATTGTCGCCGGGCTGGGTGCCGCCGTCGCAGGAGGCCCCGTTGATCTTGCAGCCGGTCGGGGCTCCGGATCCGACGCCGTTGAAGCCGAAGCTGGCGGTGGCGCCGGGGGCCAGGGTGCCGTTCCACCCGAGGTTCTTGGCCGTCCAGTGGGTGCCCGAGCTCGTGACGGTGGCGTCCCAGGCCGAGGTGACCGAGGTGCCCGCCGGGTAGTCCCACTCCACGGTCCAGCTGCTCAGGGTGGTGGTGCCGGTGTTCTTCACCACCCACTTGCCCTCGAAGCCGGAACCCCAGTCGGAGGCCTTGGTGTACGTCGCGGTCGCGGAGGCGGCGGCCTGGGCGGGGCCTGCCAGGGCGACCAGCCCGGTGACGGGCAGGGCCAGCGTGGCGACGACCGCCGCGACCCTGGTGAAGAACCTGCCGCGCCGGGTGCGGGGTGGGGATGCTGTGCTCAAGGGTGCTCCTCCGTAGGTCCGTCGCAGCCGTGGGGCCGGCTGCGACATGGGGGTGGGACCTGCGCCGCCCGTGAGCACGCTTTGTCATGGCACGCTCACCACAGTGTTGCGGTGAGCGTAGAAAGGTCTGGACCAACCGTCAAGAGGTCCAGACCGGTGCGCGTCACCTCGCCTCAGAGGCCCAACTCCTGCGCCAGGACGGCGGCTTGGAGTCGACTGCGCAGCTCCAGCTTGCCCAGCAGCCTGCTGACGTGGGTCTTCGCCGTGGCCTCCGCCATCTCCAGCCGCTCGGCGATCTCCGCGTTCGACAGGCCCTCGCCCAGGGCGCTCAGGACCTCCCGCTCGCGGGGGGTCAGGGAGGCGACCGCCGCCGCCTTCTCCGGCGCCGGGGCGGTCCGTACCGGACGCGGCGCCGCGAACTCGGCGATCAGCCGCCTGGTCACCGCCGGCGAGATCAGGCCCTCCCCGCGCGCCACCGTGCGGACCGCCGAGATCAGCTCGGCCGCATCCGCGTTCTTCAGCAGGAACCCGGCGGCCCCGGCCCGCAGCGCCCCGAAGACGTACTCGTCCAGATCGAAGGTGGTCAGCACCAGCACGTCCGCGAGCGACTCCGCGACCACCTGCCGGGTCGCGGACACCCCGTCGAGCCGCGGCATCTGCACGTCCATGAGGACGAGATCCGGCCGCAGCTCACGGGCCAGGCGCACCGCCTCCTCCCCGTCGCCGGCCTCGCCCACCACCTCGATGTCGCCCGCACTGCGCAGGATGAGCACCAGCCCCGCGCGCACCGCGCCCTGGTCCTCGGCCACCACCACCCGGATGGTCATCTCTCCACCGTCTCCTTCCATGTCCTGCCCGGCCTCACGCGGGCAGCGCCGCCCGTACGCGCCACACCGCGCCCGCGCGGCCCGCCGTGAACTCCCCGCCCAGCAGCTCCGTCCGCTCCCGCATGCCGATCAGGCCGGCCCCGGAGCCCGGGGCGCGGGGCCCGGGCCGGTCGCCGTAGGGCGAGTCCACCCCGACGGTCAGCAGCCCGTCCGCGCGGGCGACGCGGACGGTGACCGTGCCGGGCACGGCGTGCTTGAGGGCGTTGGTCAGGGACTCCTGCACGATCCGGTACGCCGCCAGCTCCACCGGCGCCGCCGCGGGCTCCCCGGGCGGCCGGTCGTCGTGGAGCTCGAAGGTCAGACCGCTCGCAGAGCCGTTGGTCCCCGCCTGCGCGACGAGCGCGTCCAGGCCGTCGAGGGAGGGCACGGCGACCGGCTCGTGCGTACCGTCGGCGTCCCGCAGCAGTCCGATCAACCGACGCATTTCGGCCAGTCCCTGCACGCTGTTCTCCCGGATCACCCCGAGCGCGTCGCGGCTGGTCGCCTCCGTGTCGATGGAGAGCGCCGCCGTGGAGTGGATCGCGATCGCGGAGAGGTGGTTGGCCACCATGTCGTGCAGCTCGCGGGCCATCCGGGCGCGCTCTGCGGCCACGGCCTGGCTGCGGTCCATCTCGGCCAGCAGCGCCGTCTGCTCGGCGCGCAGCCGGGCGGCCTCGGCCGCCTCCCGGTGGTTGCGCAGCGTGGCACCGGTCAGGGCCGGGGCGAAGCTGACGATGCCGGTGACCGCGCCGATCAACAGGGCCTGCGGAGTGCGCAGCCAGGCCAGCGAGGCGATGGTGATCACGACGGTGATCAGCCCGGTGGTGACCGGGAGCCGCCGGGCCATGGCCGGTTTCCCGTAGACCACGGCGGCGTACATCAGGTCGGTGAAGATGATGACGGTGGCGAGGCTGCCGACGGTGAACTGGTCGGCGATCACCCCCACCGTGCCGACGCTCAGGGTCACCCGCGGCGCCGTGCGGCGCAGCAGCTCCATCGCGCCCAGCACCACGAGGGGCACCAGCGCGGCCCAGGCGGGCAGGGAACCGCGCCCGGGGCTGCTGTAGACGCCGAGCGACCAGAAGACGAGGCCCGCGGCGACGCTGACCACCGCGAGGAGGACGTCGTCACGGTGGGGGCGCATGTTCTTCGGGGTCACGGTCCCATCCAACAGTGTGTACGCGCCCCGCACGTCGGCGGAGCGGCCGAGGTGCGGCTACATCGAAGGGTGCAGGTCCGGATGGTCATTCGCGACGACGCGACGCGCGGTGGCGGACGGGAGCCTTGAGGGGAACGACCAACCGAACGGACGGAGAGTCCCGTGATCGTCGCGCTGATCATCGCCTGTGAGATCGGCTTCTGGGTCCTGCTGGCGGCCGGGCTGGCCCTGCGCTACCTCGCGAAGATGCCCCGGCTGGGAGCGGCGGTCCTGCTGTGCGAGCCGCTGATGGAGCTGGTGCTGCTCGTCGTCACCACGATCGACCTCAAGAACGGCGCCGCGCCGGACTGGAAGCACGGCGTGGCCGCCCTCTACATCGGCTACACCGTCGCCTACGGCCACTACACGATCAAGTGGCTCGACGGGCACGCCGCGCACCGCCTGGCCGGCGGGCCCAAGCCGGCCGGCGCCGGTCACGGCCGGGCCCGGGTCGTGCACGAGTGGAAGCTGTGGGCCCGTACGGTTCTCGCCGCCGCGGTCGGCGTCGGCCTGCTCCAGGCCGCCATCTGGTACGTCGGGGACGCGGGCGACATCAGCTCGCTGCGCGCCTGGCAGTCCGGCGCCCTGCGGGCGGTCGCCATCCACGCGCTCGTCGCGCTCGGCTACAGCGTGTGGCCGCCGAAGGAGCCCGGGGGCGCGGGGGAGAAGCCCTCTGCGGCCCACGCCGGGCGCTGACCGCGTCCCGCGGCCCCGGTCCGCACCCCGGCCCGGACCCGCGTACGGGCCCGCGTCCGTCTCAGCGCTCGCCGCCCGGCACCCACAGCACGTCCCCGACCTCCTTGTTGGCCACCCGGGCCAGGATGAACAGGAGGTCGGAGAGGCGGTTCAGGTAGGTGGCGGTCAGCGGGTTCATCACCTCCGCGTGCACCTCCAGCGCCGCCCAGGTGGACCGCTCCGCGCGCCGGACCACCGTGCAGGCCTGGTGCAGCAGGGCGGCGCCGGGGGCGCCGCCGGGCAGGATGAAGCTGCGCAGCTTCTCCACCTGCTCCAGGAAGAGGTCGCAGTCCGCCTCCAGCTTGTCGATGTAGAACTGCTCCACCCGCAGCGGCGGGTACTCGGGGTTCTCCACCACCGGCGTGCAGAGGTCCGCGCCCACGTCGAAGAGGTCGTTCTGCACGCGGACCAGCACCTTCACGACCTCCGCCGGCAGGCTGCCGAGCGCGATGGCGGTCCCGATGGCCGCGTTGGCCTCGTTGGCGTCGGCGTACGCGGAGATCCGCAGGTCGGTCTTGGCCGTGCGGCTCATGTCGCCCAGGGCGGTCGTGCCCTTGTCGCCGGTACGGGTGTAGATGCGCGTGAGGTTCACCATGCGGCCAGGGTAGACGGACCCGGCGGGGCCCCTCCCGCGGCGGGTCCGGGCGAACTGGGGGGCCGGGCAGGGCTGCTGGGCCGTACCGGTGTGATGTCCGTCATCTGAGACGTGACGCGTGTTACTTCACGGTCACACCGCACCGCCCGGACGCTAGTCTCCGCCGGAGTGGCTGCGAAGCCGTGCCGTATTTGAGAACAACGAGGGGTGTGCAGTGGCTGGGAAGCTCGCCGTCATCGGTGCGGGACTGATGGGTTCCGGGATCGCTCAGGTCTCCGCTCAGGCGGGATGGGACGTCGTGCTGCGCGACGTCACCGACGCCGCGCTGACCCGGGGCACGGACGGGATCAAGGCCTCGTACGACAAGTTCGTCTCCAAGGGCAGGCTGACCGCCGAGGACGCCGAGGCGGCGCTCGCGCGCATCACCACGACCACCGACCTCGACGCGGTGGCCGACGTGGACATCGTGGTGGAGGCGGTCTTCGAGAAGATCGAGATCAAGCACGAGATCTTCCGTGCCCTCGACAAGATCGTGCGCGAGGACGCCATCCTCGCCTCCAACACCTCCGCCATCCCGATCACCAAGATCGCGGCCGTGACGGAGCGTCCGGAGCGCGTCGTCGGTGCCCACTTCTTCTCGCCCGTCCCGATGATGCAGCTCTGCGAGCTGGTCCGCGGCTACAAGACGAGCGACGAGACCCTCGCCACCACCCGCGCGTTCGCCGAGTCCGTCGGCAAGACCTGCATCGTCGTCAACCGCGACGTCGCGGGCTTCGTGACGACCCGTCTGATCTCCGCGCTGGTCGTCGAGGCCGCCAAGCTCTACGAGTCGGGCGTGGCCACCGCCGAGGACATCGACATCGCCTGCAAGCTGGGCTTCGGCCACGCGATGGGCCCGCTGGCCACCGCCGACCTCACGGGCGTGGACATCCTGCTGCACGCCACCAGCAACATCTACACCGAGTCCCAGGACGAGAAGTTCGCGCCGCCGGAGCTCATGCGCCGGATGGTGGACGCCGGGGACTTCGGCCGCAAGAGCGGTCAGGGCTTCTACAAGCACTGAGCTCGGGCGGGCCACTGAGCGCCATCGTTCGAACGCCCTTCACCCGTCAGGGTGAATTAGGTATCGGTTCGCTCACGGTCGGCAACTTCCCTGCCCGCGCGGCAGTCAGTTGCAGTGAGAGTTGCCGACCACGGACCAGTGGAACCACTACGTACGCAGTACTGCCGGGAGTACACATGCACATCAGGGGCGACCACGCCGAACTCGCTGTCGGGGGCCGCCTCGACGTGCGCAGCGCGGCGGACGCCCGTACGGCCCTCCACACCGCCCTCGACGACGGCAGCGGCGACCTCGTGCTCGACCTGACCGCGCTCGACTCCTGGGACGCGACCGGGCTCGGCGTGATCATGGGTGCGCACCGGAGGGCCGGCCGGACGGGACGACGCCTCGTCCTGCGCGGCGTGCCGCCGCAGATGCAGCGCCTGCTCGTGGCGACCCGCCTGCACCGGATCCTCGCGATCGAGGGCGGCCTGGAGGCGGAGTCCCTGCCCCGGGTCTGATCCGGAAGCCGCCGGCCTCCGCATTTCCTGCGGAAACGTAACGGTCCGGTGGTGATCGAGCCGCTGCGGGTTTCCCGCACGACCGGCCACGGTCTAGGGTTCGGGCGGAAACCGGAACCAGTGGCGACAGCGGGAGCGCGACGGCCGGGAGGCACGACGGCGAGGCGCGCGGCCCGCGATCGGGGGACTGGGTCATGGACCGTACACAAGGGCAGACCGGGCGGACCGGACCGGAGGAGCGGCCCGCCGACGAGGCCCCGGTGCCCGCGGCCGCCCCGTCCGCACCCGCCCCGGCGGCGCCCGCGGCGGGCCCCGCGCGCGGCGGCTCCGCACCGGCGCAGCCCGCACGGGTCGTCACCCTCACCGCCGGGGACTACACCCTCACCGTCAATCCGGTCGACGGCAGCGAGATCGAGCCGCCGCGCCCCGGGACGGAACGCACCCGCCCCGCCCGGCGGACCGCAGCCGACCGCTCGGCCCGTGACGCCGCCGCCCGGCCGCCGGTGCCGCCGGGCGCCGCGATACCCGGCCGGCCCCTGCTCGAACGCGACGAGGAACGGGACCGCCTGGTCAGGCTGCTCGGCCGCGGCCGCTCCGTCCGCCTGACCGGCCCCTCCGGCTCCGGCCGCACCGCCCTGCTCGACGCCGTCGCCGCCCGCTGCGCCGGCCTCGCCCCCGACGGGGTCGTACGGCTCAGCGGCCACGGGCACCAGCAGCCCGGCGAACTCCTCCACGCCCTGTACGCGGCCGTCTACGAGGCCCCGCAGGCGCGGCCCGGACAGGGCGAGCTGCTCGCCGCCGTCCGCGAGATCGGCGCGGTCGTCCTCCTCGACGACCTGGAGATGGGCGGGCCCGCCCTCGACGAACTGCTTCACGCGACCCCCGAATGCGCCTACCTGCTGGCGGCCACCCCCGACACCCGGGCCCCCTCCGACGATTCCCACATCGAGGAGGTCTTCCTCGGCGGACTGGGCAGGGCCGCCTGCCTGGAACTGCTGGAGTCCGGCCTCGGCCGCCCGCTGACCGACGAGGAGGCCGCCTGGGCGGCAGACCTGGTCTTCGCCTCCGAGGGGCTGCCGCTGCGCTTCGTCCAGGCCGGCGCCCTGCTGCGGCAGCGCGACGAACTCAACCGCACGGACGCCGAGGACGACGACGAGGAGCCCGGCGTCTTCGAGGGGCGCCCCCGCGACGCCGCCCACGTGCCGCTCCCCACGCTCGCCGAGGGTGCGGCCCCCGCCGAGCTGCTGGCCTCACGGGTCAGCGAGTCGGCGCGCGCCGCCCTGCGCACCGCCTGCGCGCTGGGCGGCGAGCTGCCGCACCACGCGCACCTGCCCGCGCTGGTGGGGGACACCCACGCCGACACGGCGGTGGCGGAACTGCTGGCCTGCGGACTGCTCACGCCCGTCGGGACGCGCTACCGGCTGGCCGCCGGGGTCGCCCGGCAGCTGGAGGAGGCCGCGTACGGGGACACCGCGGCGGAGGAGGCCCGTACGGCGGCCCGGCACTACGCGTGGTGGACCGGCCATGCCTCGGTGGTCCCGGAGCGGGTCGCGGCCGAGGCGGACGCGGTCCTCGCGGCCCTCGCGGGTGCCGACGTGGTCGCCGCGGTGCTGCTGGCCCGTACGGCGGCGCCGGCCTTCGCGGCCTCCTTGCACTGGGAGGCCTGGGAGCGGGTGCTGCGCTCGGGCGCGGAGGCCGCCCGCAAGGCGGGGGAGGTCGCCGAACAGGCCTACTTCCACCACGAACTGGGTGTGCTGGCCCTGTGCGAGGGACGCGTGGACCGCGCCCGGGCCGAGCTGGAGACCTCGATCGGACTGCGCGGCGCGCTGGCCGACAAGCGGGGCACGGTGGCGGGCCGGCGGGCGCTGGCCCTGGTGGTGGACCGCGAGAAGGCGGGGACGGACGCGTCGCCGCCGCTGCGGCTCGCGGCGCCCGACGGGACCCCCACGGCCCCGGAGGCCGTGACGGCGGCGCTCCCGGCCGCCGGTGCCGCTGCCCCGGCGGCTCCGCCCACCCGCCCCGACGCGGTCACGAAGCCCGACGCGGTCACGAAGCCCGTCCCGGCGGCGAAGGCGGCGTCCGGCACGGGGCCCGTCGCGGCCCTCGGCGCGGGTCCCGGCGCCGCCGCGGCCCCCGGGGCGGCGCCTGCCGTCCCGGAGACGGCCGTGACGCGCGTGGCCCCCGTGACGCCCGCCGTGCCGGTCTCCTCCGAAGCGGTCACCCGGATGACCCCGGTGGTGCCGGTGACCGAGCGTTCGCAGACGCCCGCGACGCTCTCCGCGGTCTTCGAGGACGCCTTCCCGATGTCGCCGCAGCCGGCCCCGCCCACCGTCCCGGTCCCCGCCGCGGCACCCGGTCGGCCCTCCCGGGCCGCGGGCCGCCGCCGGCTGGTGCTGCTGGCGGCCGCGGGAGCGCTGGCCGTGGTCACGCTGGGCACCGTGGTGAGCCTGGCGATGAGCTCCTCGGACGCCGAGCCGCCCGCGGAGGGGCCCGCCTCCTCCTCCACCCCGGCGTCGTCGGCGCCCACCGTCGTCCAGCAGAACAGCGGGAACGATCCTGCACCCGAACCGCCCGTGACGGCACCGAGCGGCGGCGGCGCCACCGCCGGCACCCCGCAGGCGAGCTCCGCCGCGCCCTCGCCCGGCCGGACGCCGGGGCGCACCCCGAGCCGCCGTCCGTCCACGACGCCCACCAACTCCTCGCAGCCGGGCACCCCTTCGACCGGCCCGACCTCCGCGGGGCCCTCCCCGGCGCCCTCGGACACCGGCGAGCCCACGCCCACCGCCACCGCCCCGACCGGACCGGGAACGGCCACCGCCACCCTGCCCACCGCGACCCCGTGAAACGCCGACGGCTCCGTCCTCGCGGACGGAGCCGTCGTACGCGGCGCGAACGGGATCAGAACAGGCGGAGCTTGTCGTCCTCGATGCCGCGCATCGCGTCGTAGTCCAGCACCACGCAGTCCATGCCGCGGTCCGTCGCCAGCACCCTCGCCTGCGGCTTGATCTCCTGTGCGGCGAACACACCGCGGACCGGGGCCAGATGGGGGTCGCGGTTGAGCAGCTCCAGGTAGCGGGTCAGCTGCTCGACGCCGTCGATCTCACCGCGCCGCTTGATCTCCACGGCCACCGTCGCGCCCGAGGCGTCCCGGCACAGGATGTCCACGGGGCCGATCGCGGTCATGTACTCGCGCCTGATCAGGGTGTAGCCCTCGCCCAGCGTCTCGATGCGGTCCGCGAGCAGCTCCTGGAGGTGCGCCTCCACGCCGTCCTTGATGAGGCCGGGGTCGGTGCCGAGCTCGTGGGAGGAGTCGTGGAGGACTTCTTCCATGGTGATGATGAGCTTCTCGCCCGCCTTGTTGACGACCGTCCACACGCCCGCGTCGTCACCGCTCCCTTCCTTGAGGGTGCACGGGGGCGACATCCAGTTGAGCGGTTTGTACGCCCTGTCGTCCGCGTGGATCGAGACACTGCCGTCGGCCTTCACGAGGATCAGACGGGGTGCCGAGGGCAGGTGGGCGGTGAGCCGGCCCGCGTAGTCGACGGAGCAGCGGGCAATCACGAGACGCATGGTCGGCAACGCTACTCGACCCACGGCCCTCCACGCGATTCGCCCCTGAAAGCCCCGTTCGCCGATGGCGCGTTGTATGCGCATTCTCCTGGTGCGTCACCCTTGGGGCGCCTACCGTGGTGAGCGGGAGGTTGCGGTGCGTGCACGCTGCGTCGTCACCTCCTTCCCTGCCCGTAAGACTCCGGCAACCCGAACGGCCGGGGTCGCGAGAGGAGAACCCATGTCGCTCGACGTCTCACCGGCCCTACTCGAACAGGCCGAGCGAGGCGAGGTCGACGAAGCCGCTTTCGTCGACTGCGTCCGGACCTCCCTGCCCTTCGCATGGGAGATGATCAGCTCGCTGGTGGCACAGCTGAAGGTGGACGGCGGAGAGTTCGCCGACAACCAGACGCCGCCGCCGGACGAGCAGGCGCGCGGGCAGCTGCTGCGCGCGCTCGCGAGTGACGCGATACGCGGCGCGCTGCAGCGGCACTTCGGAGTGCGCCTGGCGTTCCAGAACTGTCACCGGGTGGCGGTCTTCCCGCTGGATCCCTCGGTGGACGACCGGTTGGCCAAGTTCACTTCGATCCGCGGCCAGCTGCTCAACCAGTCCCCGGAGCTGCGGGACTGCTGAGCAGGGGGCGCCGTCGTCGGTGATCTCAGCCGAGACGGGGCAGGACCTCGACGCCGAGCCGTCGGACGTTCTCCTCCGTCGCGGCGAGATCACCGGAGCCCTCCGTCATGAGGGCGAACCGCGTGATCCCCGTACGCGCGGCCGTGGCCGCCAGCCGGTCCGCCGCCAGCTCGGGCGTGCCCACCGGGTGCAGGTCGCAGAGCAGTTCCGTGTACGCCACCGGGTCCCGCATCGCACGCACCCGGCCGTCGACGGTCACGTGTGCGTCCAGGCCCTGCTTGAGCCAGCCCGGCATCGCCTTGAGCAGGACCTCGCGCGCGTCCGCCGTGCTGTCCGCGATCTGGCACACCCCTGCGGAGACGTGTCCGGCCGAGGCCACCAGCTCGGGCGCATGGCCGGCCGCCAGCGCCGTGCTCCGCCACAGCGCGACCATCTCCGCCTTGTTCTCGTCCCCGCAGTGCATGCCCAGCAGCATCGGCAGGCCCCGGCGGGCCGCCATCCGCACCGAGCCGGGCGAGGTGCACGCCACGATGACCTCCGGGCCGGTGCCGTCCCCGTCCAGGGCCTCCGACGGCCGCGGTACGACGGCCACCTCGCGGAAGGCGTACCGCTCGCCGACGGCGCCCACCCGGGCCTCGGTCAGCCAGCGCCGCAGCAGGTCCAGGGACTCCGGGAAGCCGTTCTCGTAGGCGTCCAGGCCGCTCCCGAACACCTCCAGGTCGACCCAGGGACCCCCGCGGCCCACCCCCAGCGTGAAACGGCCGCCCGAGACCATGTGCAGCAGGGCCGCCTGCTCCCCGAGCGCGACCGGGTGCGTGCTCGGCAGAACGCTCACCGCCGTGCCCACCCGGAGCCTCTCGGTGCGGCCCAGCAGCAGCCCCGCGAGGGTCACGGCCGAGGGGCAGACCCCGTACGGGACGAAGTGGTGCTCGGCGAGCCAGACCGAGTCGAGCCCCGCCCCCTCGGCCACCTCCGCCGTCCGCACCGCCCGGTGCAGTGCCTCGCCCTGTCCCTGGCCCGGGAACTGGGCCGCCAGTACAAACGCTCCTACGCGCATCGCCTTAGCCTCCTCGCGGCTGACGCGGCCTCCCCCAGGTGGACCGGTTCTTCCTATGGCAACAACGTCTGACACGTGCCAAAGGCACGGGCTGACACGAAAGTTATTGGGATTGTCTGGCCAGTCCTCGACGGTGGACCGCCCGTCCCTCGGACACCCTGCGGGTACCCGGCCTCGCTGCGCGTAGTCTGGAAGAAAGTCACTGCCGCCCGCCCCTCCGTGAGGTATACGTGTCACCGCGCAACAACCGCCCCAGGGGCGGCGAGACCCCGGACGACCGCCCCGGCATCGGTCTGGACCGCTTCGGCCTGGAGCGCACCGAGGAGTACCAGGGCGAGGACTGGAAGGTGCGGCACGTCGCCGGCGCGAGCGCGGCGGGCAAGCGCTACCGCTGCCCGGGCTGCGACCAGGAGATCCCCTCCGGCACCCCGCACCTGGTGGCCTGGCCGGAATACGGCGGAGTGGACGACCGGCGGCACTGGCACAAGGCCTGCTGGAACGCGAAGGACCGCCGCACCACGAAGGTGCAGCGGTCCCGCAACGCGCCCCGCCACTAGCGGGCGCGGAGGTTCAGACGTCCCGGCGGCCCACCAGGACGTAGGAGGCGGCCACGGCGCCGCCCGCGACGAGCACGATGAGCAGCAGGTGCGAGAGGTTGCTCGGCGCCTGGCCCAGGTCGCCGCCCTCCTCGATGCCGAACAGCTGGCTCAGCGCCACGGGCACGTTGCGCTGGAGGATCGACCGGCTCAGCGGGGCGACCGCCTCCCACATGGTCAGCATGGCCCCTATCACCGGCGGCAGCGTGACCACGCCGAGCATGACCGCGATCGCTCCGGCCGAGTGCCGCACCAGCGCCCCGATCGCGAGGGCCAGCACCCCGAGCAGCGTGACGTAGAAGCAGCCCATCAGCGCGCCGAACCACTCGTGGGCCGCGTGCGGGCCGGCCGCGGCGCCGCCGTGCGCGAGCGCCGCGGTGATCCCGACGACGAACACCGACAGCGAGGTGGCGACGAAGGCCGTGGCGCTGAAGACCAGGTACTTGGCCGTGAGCACCCGGTAGCGGTCGGGGGCGGCGGTGAAGGTGGTCCGCACCAGGCCGGTGCCGTGCTCCGAGGTGATCGTGAGCACGCCGAGCACCATCACCGCGAGCTGCCCGACCAGCAGGCCGAAGAGCGCGGGGGTGGTGAAGGAGATCGAGACGTAGTTCTCGTCGGAGGTCTGGGAGACGACCGCCAGGCCGACGCCCACCACCGTCACCACCAGGGCGCCCAGCGTGAACAGGGTCGAGCGGATGGAGACCAGCTTGGTCCACTCCGAGGCGAGGGCGTGCCCCAGGTGCGGCCGCGGCGTGGGGAGGGGCGAGCTGTAGCTGCGCGGCTCCGGCGTCGTGGTCGTCGTGGTCATCGGCTGTCCTCGGGGGTGTTCTTGGCGCTGCCCGCGAGTTCGCCGGGGCTGCTGGGCATCAGGAAGGGCTGCCCGCCCTCGCCGGGCGGCGGGGGAGCGAAGAAGCCCGTCTGCGGCACCTCGGGGGCCGCCGGCTCCTCCCACGCGGGGAGGGTGAGCGGCTCGGGTTCCCAGAGCTCGGCCCGCGGGTCCTCGGTGGAGGTGTACTCGACCGCGGACTGGGTCATCCGCATGTACGCCTCCTCCAGGGAGGCCCGGTGCGGCGACAGCTCCCAGAGCCGTACGCCGGCCGCGTGCGCGAGGTCGGAGATGCGCGGGAGGTCCAGCCCGGTCACGCGCAGTGCTCCGTCGGGCTCCTGGAGGACCCGGCCGCCCGCCCGGGCGAGGGCCGTACCCAGCGCTTCCCGGCCATCGGGGCCGGTGTCGGCCGCACGCACCCGAGCGAATCCGGCCGAGTTGTGGGCGATGAACTCCTGGGTGCCCATGTCGGCGAGCAGCCGCCCCCGCCCGATGACGATCAGGTGGTCGGCGGTCAGCGCCATCTCGCTCATCAGGTGGGAGGAGACGAAGACGGTGCGGCCCTCGGAGGCGAGCCGGCGCATGAGGTTGCGCACCCAGAGGATGCCCTCGGGGTCGAGTCCGTTGACCGGCTCGTCGAACAGCAGCACCTGGGGGTCGCCGAGCAGGGCGGTGGCGATGCCGAGCCGCTGGCCCATGCCGAGGGAGAAGCCCTTCGTGCGCTGCCGCGCGGCGTCCTGCAGGCCCACCACGGCCAGCACCTCGTCCACCCGCTTCTCCGGGATCCCGGAGAGCTGGGCGATGGAGAGCAGGTGCGTACGGGCGCGCCGCCCGCCGTGGACGGCCTTGGCGTCGAGGAGGGCTCCGACGTGCCGCTGGGCGTTCGGCAGCTCGCGGAAGGGGGCTCCGTTGATCGTGACATGACCGGACGTGGGCCGGTCCAGGCCGAGGATCATCCGCATGGTGGTGGACTTCCCGGAGCCGTTCGGCCCCAGGAATCCGGTCACGTGACCCGGCTTGACCTGGAAGGACAGCTGGTCGACGGCGGTCTTGGCGCCATAGCGCTTGGTCAGGCCGACTGCCTCGATCATCTGTGTGCCCCTTACCAGGCCGGGACGACTTTCGCCCGCGTAAGGCTTAAGAGGATAACGAGGGTCGTGCGGTTCCGTCCCGTGCCGGATCCCTGAGGCATCCCTGAGACCGCCCCGGGGATTGCCCGGAGGGCGGCCCGGGCCGTCAGGCGTCGCGCTTGTTCAGGACGAGGAGACCGCCGAGCACCGCCGCGGCCACCCACAGCAGCATGATCCCGAAGCCGCCCCAGGGTCCGTAGGGAGTGGTGGCGCCGTCCATGGCGTTCGGCACCACCTGCATGATCTTGGATCCGGCCTGGTCGGGGAGGTACTGGCCGAACTTCCGGGTCGCCGACACCGCTCCGAGGATGTTGGAGATCAGCAGGAAGAACGGCACCAGGATGCAGATCGCCAGGACCGAGCTGCGCATGATGGCCGTCGCGCCCATCGAGAACAGCGCGATCATCGCCATGTAGAGGCCCGCGCCGACGACGGCGCGCAGGACGTTCTCCTCCCCGATGCCGATGCTGCGGTCGCCCAGGATGGCCTGCCCGAGGAAGAACGACAGGAAGCTGGTCACCAGACCGACCACCAGGGCCAGGGCGGTGGCGACGGTGAGCTTGCCGAGCAGGAGGGTGGGCCGGGACGGCACCGCGGCCAGGGAGCTGCGGATCATGCCGGTGCTGTACTCGGTGCCGACGACGAGCACCCCGAAGACGATCATCGCCAGCTGGCCGAGGGTCATGCCGGCGAAGCTGGCGAGCGTCGGGTCGAAGGTGAGCTGCTGCTCGCGCGGCATGTCCGAGAAGGTCGCGTTCACGGCCAAGCACAGCGCGGCGCTGATCCCGACGGTGACCACGAGGGCGGCCACGAGGGTCCAGGTGGTGGAGGCGACGGTACGGATCTTGGTCCACTCGGAGCGGAGGACGGCGGGGAAGGCTGCCACGATCACTCACCGCCCTTGCGGCCGGACTCGAAACCGGCGCCCCAGGCGGGGACGTCGGCGGGGCGGGCCGGGTTGCCGCCCGGCGCGTGGGCGTGGTACTCGACGGTGTCCGCCGTCATCCGCATGAACGCCTCCTCCAGTGATGCCCGTTGCGGGCTGAGTTCGTGAAGCACGATCCCGTGCCGGGCCGCCAGCTCGCCGAGCTGCTCCGCACCCGTCCCGTCGATCTCCAGTGCGCCGGAGTCCGGGACGGCGACGGCGGTGATCCCGGCCTCGTGCAGCAGGTCCTTCAGCCGCTCCTGCTGCGGCGAGCGCAGCCGGACGTAGCTGCGCGAGTTCTCCTGGATGAAGTCGGCCATCGACATGTCCGCCAGCAGCCGGCCCCGTCCGATGACGATCAAATGGTCCGCGGTCAGGGCCATTTCGCTCATCAGGTGGGAGGACACGAAGATCGTCCGGCCCTCCGAGGCCAGGCCCTTCATCAGATTGCGGATCCACAGAATGCCCTCGGGATCCAGGCCGTTCACCGGCTCGTCGAACATGAGGATCTGCGGATCACCGAGCAATGCGGCGGCGATTCCCAGTCGTTGCCCCATGCCCAGCGAAAATCCTTTGGACTTCTTCTGGGCGACGGGCGTCAGGCCCACCAGATCCAGTACTTCGGCGACCCGGGCTTCGGGGATGCGATTCGACTGGGCCAGACAGAGAAGGTTGTTGTATGCACTTCGGCCACCGTGCATCGATTTTGCGTCAAGTAGTGCGCCGACGTATTTCAGTGGCTCCGGGAGTTCCCGGTAGCGCCTGCCGTCGATCCGGACCCTGCCGGCGGTGGGGTTGTCGAGGTCGAGCATCATGCGCATCGTCGTCGACTTCCCGGCGCCGTTGGGGCCGAGGAAACCGGTCACCACTCCCGGCCGGACCCGGAAGCTGAGGTTGTCCACGGCGGTCGTCGTACCGAATCGTTTGGTGAGTCCCTCGAGCTCGATCATGCGGCCACGCTAGAACGCCCGAGGGCCCTACGCCACCTCGATCGGGTGACATAGGGCCCTCGAACCGGGCTGCCGCGCCTCCGGCGTGAGCCGGGTGTGCTCAGCGGGTCTGCTGCGCCGGGACGCCGCGGGTGACCGGCTCGTCGTCGACGATCGGGTTGGCCGCCGCGACGGCCGCGCCGGTGAGCGTCGCCAGCATCTCGCGGACGTTGGTCAGCTGGGCGTTGATCGAGTCGCGGCGGTTGGTGAGCGCCGCCAGCTCGCGCTCGGACTCGCTGCGGATGCGGTCGGCCTTGGCGTTGGCGTCGGCCACGATGTCCTCGGCCTGGCGCTGCGCGGTCTCCACCGTCTGGCGGGCCCGGCGCTCCGCGTCCGTACGCAGCTTCTCGGCCTCCAGGCGCAGCTGCTCCGCGCGGTGCTCGATCTCCGCGAGGCGCTTCTCGGCCTTGGCCTGGCGCGAGGCCAGGTCGCGCTCGGACTGCTCGCGGCGCTTGGCCAGGTTGGTCTCGAAGTCCGCGGCGGCCTGGGCGGCCTTGGCGCGGGTCTCCTCGAAGAGCGCGTCGGCCTCCTCGCGCTTGGACGCCGCGTCCTTCTGGGCCTCGGCGCGCAGCGTCGCCGCGTCGCCCTTGGCCTTCTCGACGATGCGGACGCCCTCGTCCTCCGCCTTCGACTTGCGGTCGGCCGCGAACGACTCGGCGTCGTTGCGCACCTGCTGGGCGGCCGACTCGGCCAGCTCACGGTGCTGCTCGGCCGCGCGACGGGCCTCCTCGCGCAGGTCCTTCGCCTCCTCCTCGGCCAGCCGGAGGATCTTCTCGACCCGGGCGCCGAGACCCGCGTACGACGGCTCCGCGTCGTTCACCTGGGCCTGGGCGTTCTGCGTCTCGAGGTGCAGCTCCTCGATCCGCTTTTCCAGAGCGTTGATACGTCCAAGGGCGCTGTCGCGGTCGGAGACCAGCTTGGTAATGCGGTCGTCCACCTGACCGCGGTCGTAACCACGCCGCACGAGCTCGAAGCCGAAGGGGGAGGAAGTGTCGCTCATGGGGTTCCTGTCGAATGAGACCGATGAGGTGCTACGTGAGGTGTTAAGGGGAATCCTAGGCGCCCAGACGGCGTGTCATCGAGTCAATCCGCGTTTGATCTGGACAATGACACCCCTTTTGAGTGGCAAGGCGACGGAATGCTTGTCACCCGTTCGCCTGAACCTTCATCAGGTGCACACATCACCGAGCACTCGGCTAGCTCTCTGACGACTTGCCACCCGAACGAGTGGATCCCGCTGTCGCTCCGGCCTTCACGCCCCCCGCGCCCTGGCCACCGACCGCCGGCTTTCCGCCGCCCGAAGGCGCCTCGAATGATTCCAACGCCTCAAGAACGTCCTGGACACGGGAGATCTCCCCCTGAATGTCCTGCCGCCTGCGCACCAGGACCTCCAGCTCGCGGCGGCCCTCCTCGACGAGGCGCTCGGCCTCCGCCTTGGCCTCCGACAGTGCCTTCTCGGCCTCCCGCGCCAGCTCGGCCTTCTTCTGCTCGGCCTCCTTCAGCAGGGCCTCGGCCTTGCGCACCGCGGCGATGCGGACCTTGCTCGCCTCGCTGCTCGCGTCCGACACCAGCTCCTTGGCCTTCGCCTCGGCCTCGACGCTCTGCTCGGTCGCGGCACGCACCAGCTTGTCCACGCGCTCGCCGGCCGACTTCATCTGCTCGGCGGACTCCCGGCGGGCGCGCTCGTGGAGCTCCTCGACCTCGCCCTCGACCCGGCCGCGCAGCTCCTCGGCCCGCTCCCTTATGGCGGCGGCGTCGCTGCGCGCACCGACCAGCAGCTCGTTCGCGTCCGTACGGGCCTTCTCCACCATGGAGTTGCCCTCTATCGTCGCCTCCGAGGTGATCCGCGCGGCCTCCTTGCGGGCGGCGTCGACCATCGCGTCGGCCTGCTCCTCGGCCGCCGTGGTGGCGGCGAGGGCCTGGGCCTGGGCGTCCGCGGTGAGCTTGTCCGACTCCACCGCCGCTTCCGTGATGAGCCGGTCGACCTGCTCCGCGGCCTCGCTGCGGCGCTTGTTGGCCTCCTCGCGGGCCTCGTCCAGCAGCCGCTCGGAGTCCGTACGGGCCTCCGCGCGCAGCCGCTCCGCCGCGGCGGCGGCCTCCGCCTTGACCCGCTCGGCCTCCTGCCGGGTACGGGTCGCGTGCTCCTGGGCCGAGGACAGCGCCTCGGAGGCCTCCGCCCGCAGCCGCTCGGCCTCGGACGCCGCCTCGCCGACCGTGCGCTCGTTGTCCTTGCGGGTCTGCTCGGTGAGCTTGTCGCACTCGGACGCGGCCTCGGTGACGAGCCGGTCCGCCTGCTCGGCCGCCTCGGTGCGCAGCCGGTTGGCCTCGGCGCGCGCCTCGTCCATCGTCTGCGCGGCGTCCCGTTCGGCACCGGCCAGGGTCTCGGCCGCGGCGGCCGTGACGCGGTCCGCCTCGGCGGTGGCCTCGCCGATGATCCGGCCGCCCTCCGCGCGGGCGTCGTCCAGGACCTTCGCCGCCTCGGCGCGCAGCCGGTCGGCCTCCGCCGCGGCCTCGCCGACGGTGGCCTCGTTGGCCACCCTGGTCTCGTCGATCAGCCGGTCGCCCTCGGCGCGCGAGTCGACCATGATCTTCGCCGCGTCCCGCTCGGCGCTCGCCAGGGTCTCGGCGGCCTGCGTCTTGAGCCGGGCGGCCTGGGTGGTGAGGCGTTCGGCCTCCGCCGCCGCCTCGCGCACGGTCGCCGCGTTCGCGGCGCGGGTCTCCTCGGTCAGCCGCTCCGCCTCCGCGGCGGCCTCCGTGATGAGGTGGTCGACCTGCTCGGCCGCCTCGGTGCGCAGCCGGTTGGCCTCGGCGCGCGCCTCGTCCAGCGTGCCCGCGGCCTCGATGCGGGTCGCCTCCGCGATCTCGGCGGCGTCGGTGGTGATCCGCTCCGCCTCCGCCTGCGCCTCGGCGACCGTGGCCGCGTTCGCGGCGCGGGTCTCCTCGACCAGCCGGCCGGCCTCGGCCTGTGCCTCGGCCGTGATCCGGGCGCCCTCGGCGCGCGAGGACTCCAGGGACTCCGCCGCCTCGCCGCGGATGCGGTTCGCGTCGTCACGGGCGTCGGCCCGGGTCCGGGCGGCGTCCCGCTCGGACGCGGCGAGCGCGTCCGTGGCCTCGGTGCGCACCCGCTGCGCGTACTCGGCGGTGTCCGCGCGCAGTTGCTCCGACTCGGCGATCGCGTCGCCGACCGTGCGCTCCGCCAGGGCCTTCGCCGCGTCCGTCTCCGCGCGCGCCGCGCTGCGGATCCGGTCGGCGTCCGCGGTCGCGCGCTCGCGCTCCTCGTGGGCGTCCGCGCGGACGCGCGCGGCCTCCTCCTCGGCCTCCGTCCGCGTCCGCTCCGCCACGTGCTCGGCGGCGCTGCGCAGCCCGGCGATCTCCTCCTCGGCCTGCTCGTGCAGACCGGCCACGGAGTCGCGGACCTGCTGGGCGGTGGCCTCCGCCGCCGACACGAGCTCGGCCGCGCGGCGCTCCGCCTCCTCGGTCAGGCGGGCCGCCTCGGCCTGCGCCTCCTCCGAGCGGCGGCGGGCCGCGGCCAGCAGCTCCTCGCTCTGCTCACGGGCCTGCGCCCGCTCCTGATCGGCGTCGGTCCGCGCCGACGCGAGGGTCTCCTCGGACTCCCGGCGGCGGCGGGCGGCCTCCTCCTGGGCGGCGGCCAGCGCCTCCGCGGCCTCCGCGGCGACCCGCTCGGCGGCGGCCTTCGCCTCGGCGCGCAGCCGGTCCGCGGTCTCCTGGGCCTCCGAGCGCACCCGCTCGGCCTCGGCCTCGGCCTCGCCGCGCAGCCGCACGGCCACCTGCTCGGCCTCCGCGCGCACCCGGCCGGCGTCCTGGGCCGCCTCCGTGCGCAGCTGGTCCGCCTCCGCCTCCGCCTGCGTCTGCAGGGTGCGGATGCGCTCCGCCGACTCGGCGCGCAGCCGGTCGGCCTCCTCGGAGGTCTCCCGGCGGATGTTCTCCGCGGCCGTACGGGCGTCGCGCAGGGTCTGCTCGGCGGTGGCCAGGCGGCCCTCGGCGTCCGTGTGCAGCCGGACGAGCTCCTCGTCGGCCTCCGCCCGCTTCGCGGCGAGCGCCTGCTCGGTCTCCTCGCGCCGTGCGAGCGCCGCGGCGTCCGCCTCGGCGCGTACGGCCTCGGCCTGCTCCTCGGCCTCCGCGCGCAGCCGTTCGGCCTCGGCGCGGGTCCGCTCCAGGGTCTCCTCGGCCTGCTTGCGCAGGGTGCCGGCCCGCTCGACGGCCTCGGCGCGGACCCGCTCGCTCTCGGTGGTGGCGCCGCCGCGCAGTTCGTCCGCGTCGGCCTTGGCCTTGCCGAGCAGCTCCTCGGCGGTCTTGGCCGCCTCCTCGATCTGCTGGACCGCCTCGCGGCGGGCCTCGCCGCGGATCCGCTCGCCCTCGGCGACGGCCTCCGCGCGCAGCTGCTCGGCCTCGCCGCGCAGCCGGCGGGCCTCCTCCTGGAGCTCGACCGTACGGGCCCGGTACTCCTCGGTGTCGTCCTTCGCGGCGCCCTTGAGCTCGTCGGCGGTCGCCGCCGCCTGCAGGCGCAGCCGGTCGGCCTCCGCCTCGGCCTCGCGGCGGATCCGCTCGGCCTCCTCGGACGCCGAGCGGGTGGTGGCCCGGGCGTCCTCCGAGGCCTTGTTGAGGATGTCCTCCGCCGTCCGCGCCGCCTTGGCGAGCTGCGCGGACATGTCCTCGGCCGCGGCCGTACGGGCCTGCTCCCCGGCCTCGGTGCGCTGGCGCTCGGCGTCCGCGCGGGCGTCGGCGAGAGCCTGCTCCGCCTCGGCCTTGAGGAGTTCGGCCTCCTTGGTGGCCTCCCCGACCAGCCGGGCGACCTGCTCCTTGGCGGTGCGGGTGCGCTGCTCGTTGACCGATTCGGCCGAGGCGAGCTGCCGCGCGGCGCTCTCCTTGGCGTCGGCGAGGACCTTCTCGGCCTCGGCGCGCGCCTCGCGCAGCGCGGAGTCGGCCTCCTGCATGCGGGACTCGGCGATGCGGCCGAGGTCCAGGGTCTGCTGCCGGGTCTGCTCGGCCTCGGCGGAGGTGGTGGAACGCAGCCGCTCGGCGTGCTCGCTGGCCTCCTGGGCCTGCGTGGAGGCCGCGGTCAGCAGCCGCTCGGCCTCCTTGCGGGCGCGCAGCAGGGTGGCCTCGGCCTCGGCGCGGCCGGCCTCGGAGGCCTCGGCGAGCCGGCGCCGGGTCTCCTCGGCGACCCGGGCGGCCTCGGCGCGGGCCGCGTTCAGGGCCTGCTCGGCCTCGGCGCGGGACTCCTCCATGAGCCGGCGCGCCTGGGCCTCGGTGCGGGCGCGCAACTGCTCGGCCCAGGCCACGTTCTCGTTGACGTGCGCCTCGACGGTCTGGCGGCGCTCGTTGAGCTCCTGGTCCAGCCGCTGGCGGCGGTTGACGGCCTCGGCGTGCAGTTCGGCCTGGAGGCGTGCCTGGTGCTCGGCGTGCTCCTGGAGGATGCGCTGCGTCTGTGCCCGGGCGTCGCGCAGCTCCCGCTCGGCGTCGGAGCGCATCTGGTCGGCCTGGATCTGGGCGTTGCGCAGCAACTGCTCCGCCTGGTAGCCCATGTCGGCGCCGTCGTAGGCGGGCCGGGACGCGAGGGCCCGGCGTACCTCGTGGAGCTTGGCGCGCAGCACCTCGACCTGGTAACCCAGGTCCTCAGCGTGCTGGACGGCCTTCCCGCGCTCCTTCTTCAGCCGCTCCATCTCGGCCTCGAAGCGCGAGAGATGGTCGGCCTCGGCCTGATGGCTCTCCTGGCTTTCGTAGCCCCGCACAGCGCGGTCCCATCCGTCCCCTGGTCGCAAGCTCACTCCAATGAGCATCGCTCGCCCGCTGAACGACGCCCCCGGGGAATGGTGTCAGATACCGGGGCAGGGGTCACAGGCCCCGACCCCGTCTCCGCACCGAACCCCGGCCGAGCCATGGCCACTCTACCGGCCGGGGAATCGGGCCATCAGTGGTCCGTCAATGGTCGGGGTTCGCGGTGACGAGTTCGGTGAGGACTCCGTGGCAGTCCTTGGGGTGCAGGAAGGTGATCGAGGAGCCCATCGAGCCTGTTCGCGGCTGGTCGTAGAGGACGCGGACGCCCTTGCCGCGGATGGCCTCCGAGTCGCCGAGGACGTCCTCGGTGCCGAAGGCGATGTGGTGCACGCCCTCGCCGTTCTTGGCGAGCCACTTGCCCACCGCGGAGTCCTCGCGGGTGGGCTCCAGGAGCTGGATGTAGGAGGCGCCGCCGTCGGAGGTCCCGTTGATCTTCAGCATGGCCTCTCGGACGCCCTGCTCCTCGTTGACCTCGGAGTGGAACACCTCGAAGCCGTACGTGGCACGGTAGAACTCGACGGTCTTGTCGAGGTCGAAGCAGGCGATCCCGATGTGGTCGATTCTTGTCAGCATGGTGACAGTGCACCGCCGAAGGGGGTCGTCACGCAACGTGCGCGCGATCACACCGGCAGCCCGGTGACCGTCGCGGTACCGCCCAGTACATTCACGTAAACCCTCGTTCACTCCTCATCCAAGGGGCTGTGCCTCATGTCCGGATCGAACAACACCACTTCCGTGATCGTCGCCGGGGCCCGCACGCCCATGGGGCGGCTGCTCGGCTCGCTGAAGTCCTTCTCGGGTGCCGACCTCGGCGGCTTCGCCATCAAGTCCGCCCTGGAGCGGGCCGGCATCTCCGGGGACCAGGTCCAGTACGTGATCATGGGCCAGGTGCTCCAGGCCGGCGCGGGCCAGATCCCCGCCCGCCAGGCGGCGGTCAAGGCCGGCATCCCGATGAACGTCCCGGCCCTGACCATCAACAAGGTGTGCCTCTCCGGCCTGGACGCGATCGCGCTGGCCGACCAGCTGATCCGCGCGGGCGAGTTCGACGTGGTGGTCGCGGGCGGCCAGGAGTCCATGACCAACGCCCCTCACCTGCTGCCGAAGTCCCGCGAGGGCTACAAGTACGGCGCGATCGAGATGCTGGACGCGATGGCCTACGACGGCCTGACCGACGCCTTCGAGAACATCGCGATGGGCGAGTCCACCGAGAAGCACAACACCCGCCTGGGCATCGAGCGCGCTCCGCAGGACGAGTTCGCCGCCGCCTCCCACCAGCGCGCGGCCGCCGCCCAGAAGAACGGCGTCTTCGAGGCCGAGATCACCCCGGTCGAGATCCCGCAGCGCAAGGGCGACCCGGTGGTCTTCTCGGCGGACGAGGGCATCCGCCCCGAGACCACCGTGGAGTCCCTGGGCAAGCTGCGTCCGGCCTTCGCCAAGGACGGCACGATCACCGCCGGCACCTCCTCGCAGATCAGCGACGGCGCGGCCGCCGTGGTCGTGATGAGCAAGGCGAAGGCCGAGGAGCTCGGCCTGGAGTGGATCGCGGAGATCGGCGCCCACGGCAACGTGGCCGGCCCGGACAACTCGCTCCAGTCGCAGCCGTCGAACGCGATCCTGCACGCCCTGGAGAAGGAGGGCCTGGAGGTCTCCGACCTGGACCTCATCGAGATCAACGAGGCCTTCGCCGCGGTCGCCGTGCAGTCGATGAAGGACCTGGGCGTGACCCCGGAAAAGGTGAACGTCAACGGCGGTGCCATCGCCCTGGGCCACCCGATCGGCATGTCCGGCGCCCGCGTGGTGCTGCACCTGGCGCTGGAGCTGAAGCGCCGCGGCGGCGGTGTCGGCGCGGCCGCGCTGTGCGGTGGCGGCGGCCAGGGCGACGCGCTGATCGTCCGCGTCGCGAAGTAGGCGGCGGCCCGGCCGCCGGGCGGGTACCGGCCCGGCGGCCCCCACGTATCCCGTACGAGAACCGAGGAGCGCAGCACGTATGACGGCGGTGGACGTCCCCCAGCTGGTGGCCCAGGCGCGGGAGGGCCGACCGAGAGCGGTGGCCCGGCTGATCTCGCTGGTCGAGGGGGCGTCCCCGCAGCTGCGCGAGGTGATGGCCGCGCTGGCCCCGCTGACCGGCGGTGCGTACGTGGTGGGCCTGACCGGCTCGCCCGGCGTCGGCAAGTCCACCTCGACCTCGGCGCTGGTCTCGGCGTACCGCAAGGCGGGCAAGCGCGTCGGCGTGCTGGCCGTGGACCCGTCCTCGCCCTTCTCGGGCGGGGCGCTGCTCGGTGACCGGGTGCGGATGTCGGACCACGCCTCCGACCCGGGCGTCTACATCCGTTCCATGGCCACCCGCGGCCATCTGGGTGGTCTCGCGTGGGCTGCCCCGCAGGCGATCCGGGTGCTGGACGCGGCGGGCTGCGACGTGATCCTGGTCGAGACGGTCGGGGTGGGGCAGTCGGAGGTGGAGATCGCCTCGCAGGCGGACACCTCGGTGGTGCTGCTGGCCCCCGGGATGGGCGACGGGATCCAGGCCGCGAAGGCGGGCATCCTGGAGATCGGCGACGTGTACGTGGTCAACAAGGCGGACCGGGACGGCGCGGACGCCACCGCCCGGGAGCTGAACCACATGCTGGGGCTGGGCGAGGCCCGCGGCAGGCACGACTGGCGGCCGCCGATCGTCAAGACGGTCGCGGCCCGCGGTCAGGGCATCGACGAGGTCGTCGAGGCGCTGGAGAAGCACCGGGCGTGGATGGACGAGCGCGGGGTGCTGGCCGAGCGGCGCGCGGCCCGGGCCGCACGGGAGGTCGAGACCATCGCGGTGACGGCCCTGCGGGCGCGGATGGCGGACGTCCACGGCGACGCGCAGCTGGGCGCACTGGCCACCCGGGTCGCCGAGGGCGACCTGGACCCCTACGCGGCGGCGGACGCCCTCCTGGCGAGCCTCACGGAGGCCTGACAGCGCGCGTCCGGCGGGAGCGGGGAGCCGCTCCCGCCGGGTGCCGCGTCAGTTGTTCCCGTCGCCCGAGTCGGAGTCGGAGCCACCGGAGTCCGAGCCGGACGTGGTGACCTTGCCCGTGGCGTGGTCGACCTGGACGTCCCAGGTCTTCCCGTCCTTGCCCGTGATCTCGACGTGCCAGGAGGCCGTGCCGTCGTCGTCGTCCCATTCGACGGTGGTGACCTGGCCCGCGTGGGCGGCGAGCGCGGCCTTCGCGGCCTGCTCGGCGGTGACCTTCGCGCCGGTCAGCGGCTTGTTCTCGGCCGCGTTCTCGTTGGTGTCCTTGTTCTGTTCGGTGACCGCGCCGGTCGCGGACACCTCCAGTTCGGCGTGGCCCCGGCCGTCCTTGCTGACGACGTCGACCTGCCAGACGGCGCCGTCCAGGTCGAGGGACTCGATCACGCCGGGGTAGTGCTTCAGGGCGGCCGCGGCCGCCTCCTCGGCGGACACCTGGGCCGGTACGGCGGCGGCCGCCGCGGCCGTCCTCGCCGTGTCGGCGGTGGCCGCGGACGCGACCGCCGCCGGACCTCCGGCCATCAGGACGACGGCCGTGGCCGCGGAGACGTACAGGGTGCGGGTGCGCTTCATGGCTGGACCTCCTCAGGCCGGCCATTGCGCTCACGGGTGCCCGGCGGCGGCCGGCAGCGGGCGGACACCGCCCATTGTCCGGCCGCCCGCCGTCCGGGGCGCGCCCAGCGCCCGCGGGGCTCAGATCTTGCCGCGGGTGCCGCGCAGGTGCTCCGCCACGGGGGTCAGGGAGGCGCGCAGGTCCGCGAGGGCCTCCGGGGGCAGCAGGTCGATGAAGTGCCGGCGCACGGACGCCACGTGGTGCGGGGCGACCTTGCGCATGGTCTCCATGCCCTCGTCGGTGAGCACCGCGTAGAGGCCGCGGCGGTCGGACTCGCAGTTGACGCGCCGGACCAGGCCGGAGGTCTCCATGCGGGTGATCTGGTGGGACAGCCGGCTCTTGGACTGCAGGGTCGCCGTCGCGAGATCGCTCATCCGCATCCGGTGGTCCTGGGACTCCGAGAGGTTCACGAGGATCTCGTAGTCGTTGTTGGTGAGTCCGAAGGGCTGGAGATCCTTTTCCAGCTGGTGCATCAGCAGCCGGCTGACGTCCAGGTGGGTGCGCCAGGCGCACTGCTCGGCGTCGGTCAGCCAGGGGGTATCCCCGGACGGGGTCCGGGGAGCTGCGGCCGTCTCGGTCTCCATGGTCTCCATGAATGAACTCTACCTAAAAAGTTGAATTACGTACAAAGATCGGGGTGCGGGCCGGTCACAGGCCCAGGCGGCGCTGGAGGTCGCCCAGCTGCCCCGGCATCCGCGGCACGCCCAGTTGGCCCATGGGTCCCTGGCCCGCGCCCGGGACGCCCTGGTTGTTGCCCGCGGCCGCGCCGGCGCCCACCGTGCCCACCGCATGCTCGGCCATGAGCGCCTCCGAGGACTGCAGCAGCACCGTGCCGGCCCCGACGAACTCGAACTGGTGCTCCTCGCCGGAGCTGCCCCCGATGCCCGTCAGCGACCGCAGCCCGCCCATCACGCCGGACATGTACCCGTGGTCGTAATGGTGGCAGGGGGACGGGCAGTCCGCCCAGCCGACCAGCGCCTGCGGGTCCACGCGCAGCGGCGGCTCCATGAAGACCACCGGGCCGTTCGACGCCGCCACGAACTTGCCGGTCCCGATCAGGGTCAGGAAGCCGGGGACGATCGACTGCTTCAGTGCGAGGGAGGGCTCGTAGGCGAGCAGGTTGCCCGAGCGGATCGTGAGGTTGCCGTTGTCCAGGTCGAACGAGTTCACGTCGAAGGCCCGGTCGGCCAGCAGCATCTTGCCCTGGCCCTCGGCGACCACCCAGTCGCTCGCGTGCAGCGGGGAGTGGAAGCTGGTGCGCAGCAGGCGGTCGAAGCGGCCGTGGCCGATGCCGTTGAACTCGATGCGCCCGTAGTACGAGATCATCTTGCCCTTCTGCAGGAACCACTGGTTCCCCTTGAGCTCCACGCAGAAGGTGTAGGCGTTCACGTTGTCGTCGGACGGCAGCGTGTACGGGTCGAAGACCGTCGGGCCGCCGGGCCCGGCCATCACGGGGCCAAAGTTCACAGCTTCTCCTCGGAGGCCTGTACGTACACCGCGCCCTGGCCGGACAGTTCCAGCTGGAACGCCTCGCCGGAGCCGCGCCCCACCATGTCCCGCCAGCCGAGGGCGGTGGAGAGCTTGTTCCTGACGTCCCCGTGGTGGGCCACGTACGCCTGCGGGTCCACGTGGACCGGCCGGTTCGGGGTGATGGGGAGCTCGATGACCCCGCCGTGCGCCATCACGGCCACCGATCCGTGGCCCTTGAGGGTGGTGGTGAACAGGCCCTGGCCGGTCACCTGGCCGCGGACCATGCCCATGACCCCGCCCTGGGAGCCCATGAACATCGTGCCCTGCTGGAGGGTTCCGTCGAAGGCGAGCAGCCGGTCCGCCTCGACGTAGAGGGTCTCGCCGGTCAGGTTGATCACCTGGATGTGGTGGCCGCCGTGGCCGAACATCACGGTGCCGCTGCCCTCGACCGTCATCAGCGGGGTCTGCTCGTTCGCCACCCGGCGCCCGATCATGCCCATGACCCCGCCCTGACCGCCCGTCAGGCTCGGGGTGAAGGAGACGTCGCCGCGGTAGGCGAGCATCGCGCCGCGCTGGCTGAACATCCGCTGGCCGGGGACCACCTGGGCCTCGACCATCTTGGAGTTGATCTCGCGGAACGGCATCAGATGTCGCCCCCGACGGTGTTGCGCTCGCTCGGCTGCACGTAGACCAGGCCCTCGCCCTCGAAGCGGATCTGGAACGCCTCGCCGGAGCCCTCGCCCATCAGCGTGCGGAAGGTCACACCGGACTGGAAGGACTGCTGGAGGTTGCCGGTGTGCGCGATGTACGCGCCCGGGTCGACGGACAGCGGGTACTGGGCGCTCACCCGCAGCACCACGGCCGGGCCGTCGGACATGATCGCGGCCTGGCCCGAGCCCTCGACCGTCGTGGTGAACAGGCCGTTGCCCGTCGACGCCCCGCGCAGCCCGGTGAAGGTGGTGCCGGTCCGCAGGCCGGCGTCCGTGCACAGCAGGTTGCTGGACTCGACGTAGAGCTTCTCGCCCTGCAGGCTGACCAGGTTGATCTCACTCGCGCGGTCGGCGAAGAAGCAGGTGCCGTGCCCCTGTACCTCCATCACCGTCATCTGCTCGCCGGTCAGCCGGCGGGTCACCATGCCGCGGAGGCCTTCGCCGCCGCCGCTCATCTTCTTGAAGGCCATCTGCCCGTCGTACGCGACCATGGAGCCGTTCTTCGCTTTCACGGCGTCCCCGGTCAGGTCGACGGCCAGCACCTTGCTGCCTTGGAGTCGGAACTGAGCCACGGGGAGACGTTATCCGCAGCGGGCGGACGCGAACAGGGTCTCGTGGCCGGATATGTGACACACCCGGGCGATTGGGCGCGATCCCGGTGCGGCCCGCGGCCGCCGCGCAGGAGGGGTCGGGTCAAGATCGAGCAAAGAGGCTGAGACACTGGGTCCCGACCCTGGCCTCCACCACCGAAGGTTCCACGTGGACATCAAGACCGCCTCCGCCCTGCACCGCCTGCGCCTCATCTCCGTCCCGGAGGCGCTGTCGTTCCCGGCCCTGCTGCTCTTCGGTTCGGTGCTGAGCCGGGTCTCGGACATCGACTACCTGATGATGCCGCTCGGTGTCCTGCACGGGATCCTCTTCGCCGTCTACGGGGTCATGCTGCTCGACGTGTGGGTCAAGGCGAAGTGGCCCTTCAAGAAGGTCCTGTTCTTCTTCGTGCTCTCGCTGATCCCCTTCGGCGGCCTGTACGGCGACAAGGTGCTCAAGCGCGAGGAGGCCGACAGCGTCGTGGCGGCCCGCGCCCGTGAGGCGGCCCAGGCGTGATCGTCGCGTTCTCGGTCACCCCGCTCGGGGTCGGTGAGGAGGTCGGCGAGTACGTCGCCGACGCGGTCCGCGTGGTCCGCGAGTCCGGGCTGCCCAACCGTACCGACGCCATGTTCACCACCGTCGAGGGCGAGTGGGGCGAGGTCATGGACGTGGTCCGGCGCGCGGTGGCCGCCGTCGAGGAGCGGGCGCCCCGCGTCTCCTTCATCCTCAAGGCGGACATCCGTCCCGGCGTCACCGACGGGATCACCTCCAAGATCGACACGGTGGAACGCCACCTCGCCCAGGGCTGACCGCCCGCCCGCGCCCCGAGAAAGCGCCCCCGGCCCACCGGCCGGGGGCGCTTCTGTCGTCCCCGGGGCCGGAGCGTGTGAGCGGGATCACCGTTGAGCGAGTGCTCAAATCTGGCTAGGGTCCCGGTTGAGCGATCGCTCAAAGAGGGGAAGTGGGGGGTGGGATGGGTCTGTACGTCGAGGCCGTGATCCGGGTGGGGATGGACGAGCTCTGGGAGCGCAGCCAGGACCCGGCCCTGCACCAGCGGTGGGACCTCAGATTCACCTCCATCGACCACCTCCCCCGGTCCGGGGACGAACCGCAGCGGTTCCGGTACGCGACCCGCGTGCTGCCCTTCGTCCGCGTCCACGGGACCGGCGTCTCCGCGGGGGAGCGCCGCCGGCCCGACGGGACGCGGGTGTCGGCCCTGCGGTTCGCCTCGGACCATCCGCTCTCCCTGCTCGCCGAGGGCAGCGGGTACTGGCGCTACGTCCCCGACGGCGACGGCATCCGCTTCCTCACCGGCTACGACTACCGGCCCCGCTGGGGCCGCTTCGGGGCCCTCGCCGACCGGTTCGTCTTCCGGCCGCTCATGGGCTGGGCCACCGCCTGGTCCTTCGACCGGCTGCGGCTGTGGTGCGAACGCGGCACCCCGCCGGGCCGGTCCCTCGCCCGCGCCGCGGGCGAGTGCGCCCTGCGCCTCCTGCTGACCCTGGCCGCCCTGCTGTACGCACCGCCGGCCGCGGCCCTCGCCGTCCTCGCCGGCGCGCTGCTGCTGCCGCCCCTGCCGGGCACCCCGGCCGCCCGCCGCTGCCTGCGCACCCCGCCCGGCCGCACCCCGGCCACCGCCCCGAGCCTGCTCGCCACCCTGGAGCCGTCGTGACGTCCATCTTCCGCGCCCACATGGGCGCCGACTTCGACCGGCTGCACCCGCAGCTCCAGCGCCGGTTCTCGGTCGGGCTGGCCGCGGGGGAGGGCTGCGTCGGGCGCGGCACCATGGACCGGATCTGGCACGGACCCGGCTACGTCAAGCCCTTCCTCCGGCTCGGCGGCACCCGCAACATCCTCGTGCCGCGCGCGGGCCGCGACATCCCCTTCGTCATCGAGAACCTCCCCTACCTCGACTCCTACGGGCGGGAGACCGTCACCTTCGTGCGCACCTTCCAGCTGCCCGGCGGCCCGCGCCGGTTCGACGCCACGATGGTCCACAGCCCCGAACGCGGCTGCGTCCTCGACTACCTGGGCACGCACCAGCACCTCGCCAGCGACCTGCACATGAGTGCCGAGCCCGACGGCTCACTGCTCATCCGCTCCGGCGAGCACCGCTTCCGCGAAGGCCCCGTCGACGTCCGCGTGCCCCACCTCATCGGCGGCGACGCCGAGGTGCGCGAGTCCTTCGACGAGACCACCGGGCGCTTCCGGATCCGGGTACGGGTGGTCAACCGGCGCTTCGGACCGCTCTTCGGCTACGAGGGCTCCTTCACCGCGGAGTACGTCGACGTCCGCGCGCACGGGGTCCGCGCCGGCCTGCGGCCCGTCCGTGAGGAGGTCCGCGCATGAGCGCCGCCACCCGGGAGAAGCTGCTCGAAGGAGCCCTGCGCACCCTCGTCGAGCAGGGCGTGGCCAAGACCTCGGCCCGCACCATCGCGGCCACCGCCGGGGTGGGGCAGGGGCTGATCTTCTACCACTTCGGCTCGGTGGACGAGCTGCTCGCCGCCGCCTGCCGGTACGGCGCCGAGCAGCGGGTGGCCCGCCACCGCGACCGGCTCGCCGCCGTCGGCAGCCTCGGCGCCCTGCTGGAGTTCGCCCGCGAGATGCACGCCGAGGAGCGGGCCGCCGGGTACGTCGCCATGCTCGGGCAGCTGCTGGCCGCCGGCCAGAGCTCACCCACCCTCGCGGCAGCCACCGCCGACGGGATCGGCCTGTGGATCGCGGAGCTGGAGGCGGTCCTCACCCGGCTGCTGGAAGCGACCCCGCTGGCCGGGTTCGCCGACCCCGCGGGACTGGCCAGGGCCACGGCCGCCTCCTTCGTCGGCATCGAGCTGTACGAAGGGGTGGACCCGGCGGGCGCCGGCCACGCGCTCGACGCCCTGGAACAGCTCGCCGGTCTGGCCTCCGTCCTGGAGGGCCTCGGGCCGCTCGGCCAGCGCGCGGTCCGGCACGGCCTGCGCCGCGGCACCCGCGGCTGACCACCGGCCGGGGCTGGCCCGCACGACCGTCCGGCCCGGCCCGGTCCGTTCAGCCCGCCGGCTCGCCCGAGGTCAGGGCGATCGCCAGCGGCGTGCGCTCGTAACGCACCTGGTGGCCGTGGCGGGCGGAGAGGAGCAGGCCCGCGTCCTGAAGGATCCGCAGGTGCGCCGAGACCGTGGACGGGGCCAGGCCGAGCCGGTGGGCCAGCGCCGTGGTGGAGGCGGGCTCCTCCAGCGCGCACAGCACGTCGGCGCGGCCCCGGCCCAGCAGCCGCGCCAGCGGGGCCGGGGTGTCCTCGCCCGCTGGGGTCCACAGGGCGCCGATGCCCCGGGCCGGGTAGACGACGGTCGGCTGCCAGGGCGGATCGAACCCGCCCGCGATCTGCGGCCAGACGAAGGCGCTCGGCATGAGGAGCAGTCCCCGGCCGCCCAGCACCCGCTCGTGGTGGGAGGGCCGCTCGATGGTCAGGGTGAGGGAGGCCGAGTCCCAGGACAGGTCCGGGTGCAGGCCGTCGAACAGCGCCTCCAGCCCCCCGGCGGCGAGCCGGCGCGAGTGGAAGAGGACGTCCGCCTCCAGCAGCGCCCGCAGCCGCGGCCAGTGCGGCTCGACCAGCGCGTTCCAGGCCCGCTCCAGCAGATCGGCCAGCTCCTGCACGGACCGCGCGGGATCGGCGAGCAGGGCCCGGCCGGTCTCGCTCACCAGCGCGCCCGGCGTGCAGACCAGCGCCCGGCGCATGTCCTCGCGCGCCGCGGCCGGGTCCGCCCCGCGGATCAGGGCGAGCTCCTCCTCGAAGGAGACCCCGGGCCCGCTCGGCGGCGGGCTGATGAAGTCGGCGCTGTGCCCCCGCCGCGGCATCAGCAGCCACAGCGGCCGCAGGTCCAGGCCGGCCGCCGCGGCCCGGATCCCCCGCAGCCAGGGCAGGTGGTAGCCCTGCCGGTCCGGCCGGGTGAGGGTGCGGACCGCCTCCTGGGTCTCCCACGCGGGCGACAGCGCGAACCGGCAGCGCAGCAGGTCCTCGTGCCCGAAGTGGTGGAGCAGCCCCATCGCGTCCCCTCCCTCCCGCCCCGGGCCCCTGCCCGCGGCGGGCCCCACTGTGCCCCAACATTCGGCCACTGGCGAATCCCTGGGGCCCCGCCCCCGCGGCCGGGACGCTGGACCCATGCCAGCCGACACCCTGGAGTCCGGGCGGTCCACGCCGCCGCCGGGCTACTCCGCCGTCTTCCGCACCCCGGAATTCCCGTCCGTCTTCGCCGCGCACCTGCTGTCCGTGCTCGGCCTGGTCGTCGCCGAGATCTCCCTCTCCGTCCTCGTCTTCCGGGTGACCGGCTCCCCCCTGATGAGCGCGCTCGCCTTCGCCCTCGGCTTCCTCCCGTACGCACTCGGCGGCACCCTCCTCGCCGGGATCGCCGACCGCTATCCGGCCCGGCGGGTGCTCGTCGTCTGCGACCTCGTCTGCGCCGCCTGCGCGGCGGCCATGGTCCTGCCCGGCACCCCCGTCGCCGTCCTCCTCGCCCTGCGGTGCGCGATGGCCTTCGTCGCCCCCCTCTTCCAGGGCACCCGCAACGCCTCCCTCGCGGACATCCTCGGCCCCGGCGAGGTCTACGTACTGGGCCGCTCGCTGATGCGCATGGTCGCCCAGAGCGCCCAGCTGGTGGGCTTCGGCCTCGGCGGGCTGCTGCTCACCGTGCTCGCGCCCCGCCAGGCCATCGCGCTGACCGCCGCCGGACTCCTCGGCTCCGCGCTCCTGCTGGCCCTCGGCACCCGCGACCGCCCCGCCCGCGCGGGGGTGCGCACCTCGCCGCTCGCCGGGATGCGGGCCGTCCTCGGCCGGCGCCGGCTGCGCGCGCTCACCCTGCTGTTCTGGCTGCCGTCGGTGTTCCTGGTCGTCCCCGAGGCGCTGCTCGCGGCGTACGCCGACGGCCTGGGGGCCGGCACCGCCGCCCTCGGGCTGCTGATGTGCGCCCTGCCCGTCGGCACCATCGCCGGGGAACTGTGGGCGGGCTCCGCGCTCAGCGCCCGGACCCGGTCGCGGATCGTCGCCCCGCTGGCCGCGGCCGGACTGCTGCCGCTGCTGCTCTACGCCGTACGCCCCGGCGTGGTCCTGGCCCTGGTCGCGCTGCTGCTCGCCGGACTGGCCCACGCCTACACCCTCGGGCTGGACCAGTGGTACGTCGACGCCGTTCCCGAGGACCTCCGCGGCCGGGCGATGACGCTGCTCAGCACGGGCCTGATGACCCTCCAGGGCGTCGGCATGGCCCTCGCCGGCGTCGCCGCCGAGTTCTTCCCCGTGCACCGGGTCGTCACCGGCGCCGGGGTGCTGGGCACGGCGGTCGTCCTGCTGCTCCTCGCCGAACTGCGGGCCGCCGCACGGGAGGAGGAACGACTGAAGGATGAGACGGGGCCTGCCGTGAAGTGACCTCCGGGTAGTGTCGGAGGCGTGCCCAAGCCGCTCAGCCTTCCCTTCGACCCCATCGCCCGAGCCGACGAGCTCTGGCAGCAGCGCTGGGGTCCCGTGCCCTCGATGGCCGCGATCACCTCGATCATGCGCGCCCACCAGATCCTGCTCGGCGAGGTCGACGCGGTCGTCAAGCCGTACGGGCTGACCTTCGCGCGGTACGAGGCCCTGGTGCTGCTCACCTTCTCCAAGGCCGGCGAACTGCCCATGTCGAAGATCGGCGAAAGGCTGATGGTCCACCCGACGTCGGTGACCAACACCGTCGACCGGCTGGTGCGGTCCGGGCTGGTCGCGAAGCGGCCCAACCCGAACGACGGCCGCGGCACCCTCGCCTCCATCACGGACAAGGGCCGCGAGGTGGTCGAGGCCGCCACGAAGGACCTGATGGCCGTGGAGTTCGGCCTGGGCGCCTACGACGCCGAGGAGTGCGCGGAGATCTTCGCCCTGCTGCGCCCGCTGAGGGTGGCGGCGGCCGACTTCGACGAGTCCTAGGGCCTCTCAGGCGGGGGCCGGGGCCGGGGGCCGCGTCAAGATCGAGCAAAACGGAAGGCTACGCTCGTCCGCATGAAACGAAGCGTGCTGACCCGCTACCGCGTCATGGCCTTTGTGACCGCGGTCATGCTCCTGATCCTCTGTGCCTGCATGGTGGCGAAGTACGGCTTCGACACCGGTGCCGACCTCACGTTCGTGGTCTCGCAGACCCACGGCGTGCTCTTCATGATCTACCTGGTCTTCGCCTTCGACCTGAGCTCCAAGGCCCGCTGGCCCTTCGGGAAGATGCTCTGGGTCATGGTCAGCGGCACGATTCCGCTGGCCGCGTTCTTCGTCGAGCGCAAGATCCGCGCCGAGGTCGAGCCGCTGGTCAGCGACGCCGTGGAGCCCGCCAAGGCCTGACGCGCGGCGCGCGTCACCCACCCCCGGGGCGAGTCCCCGGGGGTTTGCCATCGACATTTACTAGGACGTCCTAGTAAATTCGTGGGTATGGACGCTGACGCCATCGAGGAGGGCCGCCGCCGCTGGCAGGCCCGTTATGACAAGGCCCGCAAGCGCGAGGCAGACTTCACCACGCTCTCCGGCGACGAGGTCGAACCGGTCTACGGGCCCCGCCCCGGCGATGCCTACGAGGGCTTCGAGCGGATCGGCTGGCCCGGGGAGTACCCGTACACCCGCGGCCTGCACGCCACCGGCTACCGCGGCCGGACCTGGACCATCCGCCAGTTCGCCGGCTTCGGCAACGCCGAGCAGACGAACGAGCGCTACAAGATGATCCTGGCCGCCGGCGGCGGCGGGCTCTCCGTCGCCTTCGACATGCCGACCCTCATGGGCCGTGACTCCGACGACCCCCGCTCCCTCGGCGAGGTCGGCCACTGCGGCGTCGCCATCGACTCCGCCGCCGACATGGAGGTCCTCTTCAAGGACATCCCGCTCGGCGACGTCACGACCTCCATGACCATCTCGGGCCCGGCCGTGCCCGCCTTCTGCATGTACCTCGTCGCCGCCGAGCGCCAGGGCGTGGACCCCGCCGTCCTCAACGGCACGCTCCAGACGGACATCTTCAAGGAGTACATCGCCCAGAAGGAGTGGCTCTTCGAACCGGAGCCGCACCTGCGCCTCATCGGCGACCTCATGGAGTACTGCGCGAAGGGCATCCCGGCCTACAAGCCGCTGTCCGTCTCCGGCTACCACATCCGCGAGGCCGGGGCCACGGCCGCGCAGGAGCTCGCGTACACCCTCGCCGACGGCTTCGGCTACGTGGAGCTGGGCCTCTCCCGCGGCCTGGACGTGGACCACTTCGCCTCCGGCCTCTCCTTCTTCTTCGACGCGCACCTCGACTTCTTCGAGGAGATCGCCAAGTTCCGCGCGGCCCGCCGGATCTGGGCGCGCTGGATGAAGGAGGTCTACGGGGCGAAGAACGAGAAGTCGATGTGGCTGCGCTTCCACACGCAGACCGCAGGCGTCTCCCTCACCGCGCAGCAGCCGTACAACAACGTCGTGCGCACCGCGGTGGAGGCCCTCGCGGCCGTTCTCGGCGGCACCAACTCGCTGCACACCAACGCCCTCGACGAGACCCTCGCGCTGCCGAGCGAGCAGGCGGCCGAGATCGCCCTGCGCACCCAGCAGGTGCTGATGGAGGAGACCGGCGTCGCCAACGTGGCGGACCCCCTCGGCGGCTCCTGGTTCGTCGAGCAGCTCACCGACCGCATCGAGGCCGACGCCGAGAAGATCTTCGAGCAGATCAAGGAGCGCGGCCTGCGCGCCCACCCCGACGGCCGCCACCCCATCGGGCCGATCACCTCCGGCATCCTGCGCGGCATCGAGGACGGCTGGTTCACCGGCGAGATCGCCGAGTCGGCCTTCCAGTACCAGCGTTCCCTGGAGAAGGGGGACAAGCGGGTCGTCGGCGTCAACGTCCACCACGGTTCGGTCACCGGCGACCTGGAGATCCTGCGGGTCAGCCACGAGGTGGAGCGCGAGCAGGTCCGCATGCTCGCCGACCGCAAGGGCCGCCGCGACGACGCCAAGGTCGCCGCGTCCCTGAAGGCCATGCTGGACGCGGCCCGCGACGGGTCGAACATGATTCCGTCCATGCTGGACGCGGTGCGCGCCGAAGCCACCCTGGGCGAGATCTGCAACGCGCTGCGCGACGAGTGGGGCACCTACACCGAGCCGCCCGGCTTCTAGCCGGCCGTCGGCCCGCGGGTCCTCCAGGCCGGTCGCACTCCCTTCGTGGGGGTGCGGCCGGCCTTGTCGTACCCGGCTCCGCGTGGCGAGGCGGGCGGCCGCCGGGTTCAGGCCGGGGCCGCGCCCCGCAGGCCGTGCATCAGCAGGGCCGTGAAGGTGGCCACCCAGAGCTCGTCCACCGGCTCGGAGCTGACCAGCGCGCGGTGCACGACCGTGCCCGCGATCACGTCGAAGATCAGGTCCGTGGTGCGGCCGGCCAGGAAGGCGTCCTCCTCGTAGGGGAGTTCGCCGCGGGCCTGGGCCCGCTCGCGGCCCAGTACGACAAGACGTTTCTGCCGGTCGACGATGGCCGACCGGATCCGGTCGCGCAGGGCCTCGTCGCGGGTCGACTCGGCGACCACCGCCATCAGCGCGGTACGCGCCTCCGGGCGCCGCAGCAGCTGGGCGAACTGCAGGACGACGTTCTCGATGTCGGCCTCGAGGGAGCCCCGGTCCGGGAGTTCGAGCGCGTCGAAGAGCTCGGCGACCGCGTCCACCACCAGCTCGTTCTTGTTCGCCCAGCGCCGGTACAGGGTGGTCTTGGCGACCCCCGCGCGGGCCGACACGTCGCCCATCGTCAGCTTCGACCAGCCCAGCTCGACCAGTGCGTCCCGGGTCGCGGCGAGGATGGCGGCGTCCGCTGCCGCGCTGCGTGGACGACCGGTCCGGCCGGGGCTGGGGTTGCGCATGGCCGAGACCATACCCGTCGGTAGCCGAACGGGCGGCTGTGGTTCAGATCACGGTCCGGGTGGGGCCCCGGGGGAGCGCCGGGCGAGTTACGCTACGGCTCGTAGCGTAAGAGCGACAACCACGCGAATGAGCTACAGGCGCCAGGTGGGGACCCGGCGCCGCCCACAGCAACACGATCGCGCCGGCACGGTGGTACGGCCAATTCGCGCGATCTTTTTCGTCGGCGCGGGCACACGGGGGAGGATGTACGCATGCAGCCCAGAAACATGTCCATGAGCGGCGTCGTAGACCTCGCCGCGGTGAAGGCGGCCGGCGAGGCCAAGGCCAAGGCAGAACAGGCCCGTGCCGATGCGGCGCGGCAGGCCGCTCAGGGTGGCGGGGCCGGCCCGGCCGCCGGCGCCGTCCCGCCCTCGGCCCTCGTCGTCGACGTCGACGAGGCCGGCTTCGAACGCGACGTGCTCCAGCTCTCCGCCGAGGTCCCGGTCGTCCTGGACTTCTGGGCCGAGTGGTGCCAGCCGTGCAAGCAGCTCAGCCCGCTCCTGGAGCGCCTGGTCACCGAGGCGAACGGACGCCTCGTCCTGGCGAAGGTGGACGTCGACGCCAACCAGATGCTGATGCAGCAGTTCCAGATCCAGGGGATCCCGGCCGTCTTCGCCGTGGTCGCGGGTCAGGTGCTGCCGCTCTTCCAGGGGGCGGTCCCCGAGCAGCAGATCCGCGAGACCTTCGCCCAGCTGGTGCAGGTCGCCGAGGAGCGCTTCGGGATCATCGGCATCGAGGTCGACCCGAACGCCGAGGGTGCCGTTCAGGCCGGCCCCGCCGAGGTCCCCGCCGGCCCGTACGACGCGCTGCTGGAGGCGGCGGTCGTCGCCCTGGACGCCGGCGACCTGGGCGGTGCGGTCCAGGCGTACAAGAACGTCCTCGCGGACGACCCGGGCAACACCGAGGCGAAGCTGGGCCTGGCCCAGGCGGAGCTCCTGGCCCGCGTCCAGCACATGAACCCGCAGGCGGTGCGCGCCGCGGCCGCCGAGAACCCCCGCGACCCGGCGGCGCAGATCGCCGCGGCCGACCTGGATCTGGTGGGCGGGCACGTCGAGGACGCCTTCGGACGCCTCGTGGACACCGTGAAGGTCACGTTCGGTGACGACAGGGACGCCGTACGGGTCCGGCTGCTGGAGCTCTTCGAAGTGATCGGCGCGGACGACCCGCGGGTGACCGCGGCGCGCACGGCGCTCGCGCGGGTGCTCTTCTAGCCGGACCGCGCGCCCCCGCCCAGGGACCGCTCGGAGCCCGCTCCCCGCAGGCCTCCGGAGGCGGGCGGGCCGCCGCCGATTTGTTGACACGTAGATAAACAGCGGCCGCACTTTACCAAAACTTGGGAATTGCGGCCGCTGTTACTCGCAGTAAATCGAATCCTTCGAAGTGTCCGGTGTGTTCTCCGGTCCGCCGTTTTGTCATGGCCCAGGGCGGCACCCTGTGTGGCCGACGGACGGTTACAGGCAGCATTCAGGTTATCTGGCCGTTACCCGCCAGTAACGAACCCCCTTGTGCCCCGGCCGGGAATGGACCACGATCGGCGACGCTCGGTCCTTCCCGCAGAGCCGCTCACTCGGAGCCGCGGTGGAGGGTCCCCACCGGGCCGGCCGGTGGCAGTGGCACCGGCCGTGGGACAGGGGGGTCTCCGCCGCACCGGCGGGGCCTGTCCTCCAGGTTGCGCGAACGCGTGGCCCAGTGGTTGTCGCTCGGGGGTGAACGCCGGTGTATCGGACGTGGCACGGCCGCGGCCCGGCCGCCTGCGCTCCTTCCCGAGGACGTAGCACTTCTCCCATCCCAGGACGGGCTCTGCCCGGACCGGAGATGTACGTCCGAGAAGGAGGAACGAAATGAGTTCTCAGGTTCGTGGCGGGACCAGATGGAAGCGCTTCGCGCTCGTCATGGTGCCGAGCATCGCGGCCACCGCCGCGGTCGGTGTGGGTCTGGCGCAGGGTGCCCTCGCGGCGTCCTTCAGCGTCTCCGGTCAGGACTTCAAGGTCACGGCCGACAAGCTCGACGGTGACAACCTCATCCAGTACGGCGGCATCGCCGAGGGGCACGACCTCAAGGGCAATGCGAAGCACCACCCGGTGACCATCTCCGGGTTCAGCCACGCCGAGATCACCAACATGTGCCAGTCGCTGGTGACCCCGACGCCGCTGGGCAACATCACGCTGCAGCTGCGCACCGGCCACAAGGGCAAGCCGGCCGTCGCCGACAACATCTACCTGGATGTTGCGGAGCTCGACACGGACGCCGAGTTCAAGAACCTGGACATCGGTGTCGCGGTCGGCGACCCGAGCCACAAGACGAAGCCGCAGGCCGGCACCGTCGCCAGCCCCTACGCGTTCTCGCAGCGCGCGGACAAGGCGATCCTGACGAACGTGCGCCAGAAGGCGTGGGCGACCACCGCCGGTACGTTCAAGCTGCCCGACCTGAAGCTGCGTCTGCTCGGTGGCGACCAGCCGTGCTACCAGGACATCAAGGACTGAACAGGTCCTGGTGACTGACCGGACGGACGGGCGGCGGCGGCCGTCGCCGCCCGTCCCTCCGGGCTCCACAGAGTTCTCCGTACCACCGTTTCCAGGGAGCTGTTGTCCATGAACCCCCAGGCCCCGGTTTACGTTCGCGCAGAAGACGACGCCTGGCTCACCGTGGTGTACTACCACTTCCACGCCTGGCGCGGTCGCCGCCCCTTCTGGGCCGGGCTGTTCACGCTCCTCGGTGGCTTCCCGATCGCGTACTTCCCGTATGCGGACCTCCGGTTGGGCAACGTCAGTCTCGCCATGGCCACCACCGGCGGCGCCGGCGCACTGATCATCGGTGTACTGCTCATCACGCTCGGCCTGGCCCTGTGGTTCCAGCAGACCATCCGCGTCTTCGCCGGCGTGGCCTCGATCCTGCTGGCCCTGGTGTCCCTGCCGGTCTCCAACCTCGGCGGCTTCGGGATGGGCTTCATCTGCTCCCTCATCGGCGGCGCGCTCGCGCTGTCGTGGGCCCCCGGACAGCCGGTGGACGAGGAGCCGGCGGACCAGCCGCCGGCCGCCGTCGCCCTGACCAAGCCGGAGGCGATGGCGGGCACCCAGGGCATCCCGGGACCCCGCGAGACGGAAACGGCACACGCGACCGAGACGACTGCCCACGCCGATGGCGGGAGGAACAGTGCGGGGTGACGAGACGCAGCGGGCCGTGGCCCCGGGCGCAGAGTCCCGTGAGAGGAAGGGCCCGCGCCACGCGGCGCCCAGGAAGTCGCTGCTGAACAAGATCCAGATACCCGTCGGCAAGACGATGGCGCTCGCGGCGATGCCGACGGCCGTGTTCGTCGGGATGGGCATGGCGCCCAAGCTCGCCGTGGCCGACGACAAGGAGATCCCCTTCGCGCCCGGTCCGTGCGTGACCCGCTCGGACGAGCCCGCGGAGAACGAGTCGAAGTCCCCGTCGCCCAAGCCCTCGGCCACCCCTTCGCCGAGCGCGTCGGCCGGGGTGACGCCCAAGCCGTCCGCCTCGCCGTCGGCGTCCGGGGCGGCGAAGGCCAAGCCAGGTGCCTCCCCGAAGGCCCCCGAGCCCCCGGCCGAGAAGGGGACGACACCCTCCCCGGCCGCCACCGCGACCCCGTCCGCGACCACGAACCCGCTGGACCCGCTGGGTGTCGGTGACAAGATCAAGGACTTCTTCGACGGACTCGGCAAGCCCGCCGCGGACCCGAAGGCGACCCCGACCCCCACGCCGACCGGCACGGCCACCCCGGCGCCGGACCCGGTCGCGGACGCGATCCGCGACGCGGCGAAGAAGGCCGGCGCCGAGGTCGAGGAGCTGTCAGACGAGGTCAAGGACACCGTCAAGAAGCCGAAGGACGAGACGCCCAAGGGCGAGGACGAGGCCGACGACACGGCGGACAAGGCCGACAAGGCCGACAAGGCCGAGGACGACGCCGACGAGGACGGGCCGGAGAAGGGCCCGGACGGGAAGGAACCCTTCCCCTGTCCGACCTACGACGCCGAGGCCCTCGCCAACGCCGAGCTGGAACAGGGCATCCCCCTCGTTCCGGACGAGCCCTGGTACCTCGACAGCTCGCTGCTGACCCTCTACGGCCTGAACTACCACGGCATCGTCGAGGTGAAGACGGCCGGCGGGAAGACCAAGAAGGTACTGAAGTTCACGGCCGACTCCCTGGACATCAAGGACCTGTACCAGACGGTCGGGAAGGGCGGGAACGTCGCCCACCTGAAGTCCCGTCCGGGCTCCACGTCCAAGATCCGCGGCGGCACGGTGACGATGTACACCGAGAGCCTCAAGGGGAACCTCTTCGGACTGATCCCGATCGAGTTCACCCCGAACAGCCCGCCGCCCCTGAACGTCCCGTTCGCGTTCTTCACGAACGTCAAGGTCGTCCAGGCGGCGCAGTTCGGCGGGACCCTCACCGTCCCGGGCCTGAAGAACTACATCGGCCCGCCGGAGTAGTCCCGAGGCGTCGTACGCACCGAGGGCGGCACCCCGCAGCGCATGCGGGGTGCCGCCCTCGGTCTCTGTGCGGCAGAGTGCTCCGGCGGTGCGGAGGCGTCAGGCGCGGTCGACGCCGCCCAGGTGGTGGACCCGGACCATGTTGGTCGTGCCCGGGACGCCGGGGGGCGAGCCGGCGGTGATCACCATGGTGTCGCCCTCGTTGTAGCGGCCCAGCTTGAGCAGCTCGCCGTCCACCAGGTCGACCATCGCGTCGGTGGTGTCCACGTGCGGCACGATGTACGACTCCACACCCCAGCTCAGCGTGAGCTGGTTGCGGGTGTTGACGTCCGTGGTGAAGGCCAGGATCTGCTGGGTGGCGCGGTAGCGCGACAGGCGGCGGGCGGTGTCGCCGGACTGGGTGAAGGCGATGAGCGCCTGCCCGTCGAGGAAGTCGGCGATCTCGCAGGCCGCACGGGCCACGGAGCCGCCCTGGGTGCGCGGCTTCTTGCCCTGGACCAGCGGCTGGAGGCCCTTGGAGAGGAGCTCCTCCTCGGCGGCCGTGACGATCTTCGACATGGTCTTGACGGTCTCGATCGGGTACTGGCCCACCGAGGACTCGGCGGACAGCATGACCGCGTCCGCGCCGTCGAGGATCGCGTTGGCGACGTCCGAGGCCTCCGCGCGGGTCGGGCGGGAGTTGGTGATCATCGACTCCATCATCTGGGTCGCGACGATCACCGGCTTGGCGTTGCGGCGGCACATCTCGATGAGCCGCTTCTGGACCATCGGGACCTTCTCGAGCGGGTACTCCACGGCCAGGTCGCCGCGGGCCACCATCACCGCGTCGAAGGCCGCGACGACGGCCTCCATGTTCTCGACGGCCTGGGGCTTCTCCACCTTGGCGATGACCGGGACCCGGCGGCCCTCCTCGTCCATGACCCGGTGGACGTCCTTGACGTCGTTGGCGTCGCGGACGAAGGACAGGGCGACCATGTCGCAGCCCATCCGCAGGGCGAAGCGGAGGTCGTCGACGTCCTTCTCCGACAGCGCGGGGACGTTCACGGCGGCACCCGGCAGGTTGATGCCCTTGTGGTCCGAGATGACACCGCCCTCGATGACGATGGTCCGGACCCGCGGGCCCTCGACCTCGGTCACCCGGAGCTCGACGTTGCCGTCGTTGATCAGCACCTGGTCGCCCTTGGCGACGTCGCCCGGCAGGCCCTTGTAGGTGGTGCCGCAGATGGACTTGTCGCCCGGGACGTCCTCGGTGGTGATGGTGAACTCGTCACCGCGCACCAGCTCGACGGGACCCTCGGCGAAGGTCTCCAGGCGGATCTTCGGGCCCTGGAGGTCGGCGAGGACGCCGACGGCGCGCCCGGTGTCCTCGGAGACCTGCCGGACGCGGTCGTACCGCTCCTGGTGTTCTGCCTGGGATCCGTGGCTGAAGTTGAATCGGGCCACGTTCATGCCTGCCTCGATGAGTGCTTTCAGCTGCTCATACGAGTCGACGGCGGGGCCCAGCGTGCAGACGATTTTGGAACGGCGCATGAAGCGGATCCTATCCGGTTTGTTTCGTAGCGGAATATTCCGTCTGGTGGAAAGTCCAAGTGACTAGCGGGTAACCAACGCGTACGCCTGGGTGGCGATCTCCAGTTCCTCATCCGTCGGAACCACCGCCACGGCCACCCGGGCATGATCCGCCGAAATCAGCCGCGGACGCGCGGAGCGCGCCGCATTGGCCTCGGGGTCCAGCACCAGACCGAGCCCGTCCAGGCCCTCCACCGCGGCCTCCCGGACCTGGTGGGCGTTCTCGCCCACACCTGCCGTGAAGGCCACCGCGTCCACCCGGCCGAGCACCGCGGAGTACGCGCCGATGTACTTCTTCAGCCGGTGCACGTACGCGTCGAAGGCGAGGCGCGCCGTCTCGTCGCCCTCGCCCGCCCGCCTCAGCACCTCTCGCATGTCGTTGTCCCCGCACATGCCCAGCAGACCGCTCTTCTTGTTCAGGAGCGAATCGATCTCATCCACCGAGAAGCCGCCCACCCGCGCCAGGTGGAAGACGACCGCCGGATCGAGGTCGCCCGAACGGGTCCCCATGACCAGCCCCTCCAGCGGGGTCATCCCCATGGACGTCTCCACGCAGACCCCGCCCCGCACGGCCGAGGCGGAGGCGCCGTTGCCCAGGTGCAGCACGATCACGTTCACGTCCGCCACCGGCCGGCCCAGCAGGGCGGCCGTCGCCCGCGACACGTAGGCGTGGGAGGTGCCGTGGAAGCCGTACCGCCGCACGGAGTACCGCTCGGCCGTCGCCGCGTCGATCGCGTACCGGGCCACGTGCTCCGGCATGGTCGCGTGGAAGGCGGTGTCGAAGACGGCGACCTGGGGGACGTCCGCGCGCAGCGAGCGGGCGACCTCGATGCCGGTGATGTTCGCCGGGTTGTGCAGCGGGGCCAGGGGGATCAGGCTCCGGATCTCCGCCAGCACCTCCTCGTCGATCACCGTGGGCCGGGTGAACCGCGTCCCGCCGTGCACCACCCGGTGCCCCACCGCCGCGAGCTCGGGGGAGTCCAGCCCCGTACCGTCGGCGGCGAGTTCGGCCGCCACCGCCTTCAGCGCCGCCTCGTGGTCCGCGATCGGGCCCGTCCGCTCCCGCCTGCCGCCGGCCGCGGCGGCACCGGCGAGCGGTTCGTGCACCAGCCGGGAGGTCTCCTCGCCGATGCGCTCCACCAGGCCGGAGGCCAGCCGGGACCCGTCCGCCATGTCGAGCAGCTGGTACTTGACGGACGAGGAACCGGAGTTGAGGACGAGTACGCGCGATGCGGTCACGGTGGGGTCTTTCCTTTGTCGCGGGCGGTGGGGCGAAGGAGGGGGAGGGGAGGTTCGGGGCTCAGGCCGGGCCGGCCGGACCCGGCGCGCCCTGCGACTGGATCGCGGTGATGGCGACCGTGGTCACGATGTCCTGAACCAGGGCGCCGCGCGAGAGGTCGTTGACCGGCTTGCGCAGGCCCTGGAGCACCGGGCCGACCGCGACCGCGCCGGCGGAACGCTGCACGGCCTTGTACGTGTTGTTGCCGGTGTTGAGGTCCGGGAAGATCAGCACGGTGGCGCGCCCGGCCACCGCGGACCCGGGCAGCTTGGTCGCCGCCACCGAGGGCTCCACGGCCGCGTCGTACTGGATCGGGCCCTCGATCTGCAGGTCGGGGCGCTGCGCGCGGACGATCTCGGTGGCCTTGCGGACCTTGTCCACGTCCGCGCCCGAGCCGGAGGTGCCCGTCGAGTACGAGAGCATCGCGATCCGCGGCTCGACCCCGAAGGAGGCCGCGGTGGTGGCCGACTGGACCGCGATGTCGGCGAGTTGCTCGGCGTTCGGGTCCGGGTTGACCGCGCAGTCGCCGTACACGAGGACCCGGTCGGCCAGGCACATGAAGAAGACCGACGAGACGATCGACGCCTCGGGCCTGGTCTTGATGATCTCGAAGGCCGGACGGATGGTCGCGGCGGTGGAGTGCACCGAGCCGGAGACCATGCCGTCGGCCAGGCCCCGCTGGACCATCAGCGTGCCGAAGTAGTTGACGTCGGTGACCACGTCGTGGGCCAGCTCCACGGTCATGCCCTTGTGCGCGCGGACCTCGGCGTAGTACTCGGCGAAGCCCTCCCGCAGCGGGGAGGTCGCCGGGTCGATGAGCTGCGCGCCCGAGATGTCGACGCCGAGGTCGGCCGCCTTCTTCAGGATCGCCTGCTCCTCGCCCAGCAGGGTCAGGTCGCAGACCCCCCGGCGCAGCACCACGTCCGCGGCGCGCAGCACCCGCTCCTCGGCGCCCTCCGGCAGGACGACGCGGCGGCGCTCCGACCGGGCGCGCTCCAGCAGCTCGTGCTCGAACATCATCGGGGTGACGCGCTCGGACCGGGCCACCGAGAGCAGGTCGCGCAGCCGGACCGTGTCCACGTGGCGTTCGAACAGGCCGAGCGCGGTCTCCAGCTTGCGCGGGGTGGCGGAGTTCAACCGGCTCTGCAGGGAGAAGAGTTCGGCGGCGGTGGGGAAGCTGTTGCCGGCCACCGACACCACGGGCGTGCCCGGCGCCAGCTTGGAGGCCAGCGTCAGGACCTCCGGGCTGGGGCGCTCGTTCAGGGTGAGCAGCACGCCGGCGATCGGCGGGGTGCCGGAGGTGTGGGCGGCCAGCGCGCCGACGACCAGGTCGGAGCGGTCGCCGGGGGTGACCACCAGGCAGCCCGGGGTCAGGGCGTTCAGGAAGTTCGGCAGCATGGCGCCGCCGAAGACGAAGTCCAGGGCGTCGCGGGCCAGGCCCGCGTCGTCGCCGAGGAGCACCTCGCCGTCGAGCGCCCGGGTGATCTGGGCGACGGTCGGGGCGGACAGCGACTTGTCGTCCGGCAGGACGTAGCAGGGCACGGGGAGGCGGGCGGCGAGCCGCTCGGCTATGGAGTCGCGGTCCTCCGCGGCCACGCGGTTGACGACCATCGCGACGACGTGGCAGCCCAGGCTCTCGTAGGCGCGATAGGCGTTGCGCGCCTCGGCGCGCACGGCCTCCGCGGGGTGCTTGGTACCGCCCACGACGGGGACGACGACCGCGCCCAGTTCGTTGGCGAGGCGGGCGTTGAGCGCCAGCTCGTCGGGGAGGTTGGTGTCCGCGTAGTCGGTGCCGAGGACGAGGACGACCTCGTAGTCGCGGGCCAGCCGGTGGTAGCGGTCGACCAGCTGCGACACCAGCTCGTCGGTGCCCTTCTCGGCCAGGATCGCCGAGGCCTCCTCGTATTCCATCCCGTAGGCCGTCGACGCGTCCTGGTCGATCCGGTAGCGGGCCTTGAGCAGCTCGAAGAGGTGGTCGGGTGCGTCGTGGAGCAGCGGGCGGTAGACGCCGACCCGGGCGGTCTGCCGGGTCAGGAGTTCCATGATTCCCAATTCGACGACCTGGCGGCCGTCCCCCCGCTCGATACCGGTCACGTACACGCTGCGCGTCACGCGTGCTCTCCGTCTCTGGTCTGATCGATTGACCCGGTTGGGATGGGCTTGCCCTCTTGACAATACCTCTACGGATGGCTAAGGCGCCCCTGGGGCGAAGGGCCCCGGAGGAGGGGGCCGAAGGCCTTCCCGGCCGACCGGCACCGGGCGCGCCGCACCCCCGGCCCGTGGAACAATCGGACACGCTTCATCACATACCCCCTTCATATGTACGGCCGCCCGCCCGCACCCGGACGGCCAGGTACGTCCAGGAGCAGGAGACACAGCACGATGCGTATCGGAGTTCTCACCGCAGGCGGCGACTGTCCGGGGCTCAACGCTGTCATCCGGTCGGTCGTACACCGCGCCGTCGTCGGACACGGGGACGAGGTCATCGGCTTCGAGGACGGGTTCAAGGGCCTCCTCGACGGCCACTACCGCCCCCTCGACATCAACGCCGTCAGCGGCATCCTCGCCCGCGGCGGCACCATCCTCGGGTCGGCGCGCATGGAGCGGGCCCGGCTGCACGAGGCCGCCGCGCACGCGCACGAGCTGGCGACGCGCTACGGCATCGACGCGCTCATCCCGATCGGCGGCGAGGGCACCCTCACCGCCGCCCGGATGCTCTCGGACGCGGGCATGCCGGTCGTCGGCGTCCCGAAGACCATCGACAACGACATCTCCTCCACCGACCGCACCTTCGGCTTCGACACCGCGGTCACGGTCGCCACCGAGGCCATCGACCGCCTCAAGACCACCGCCGAATCGCACCAGCGGGTGATGGTCGTCGAGGTCATGGGCCGCCACGCGGGCTGGATCGCCCTGGAGTCGGGCATGGCCGGCGGCGCCCACGGCATCTGCCTGCCGGAACGCCCCTTCGAGGTGGACGCGCTGGTGAAGATGGTCGAGGAGCGGTTCGCCCGCGGCAAGAAGTTCGCCGTCGTCTGCGTGGCGGAGGGCGCCCACCCGGCCGCCGGTTCCATGCCCTACGAGAAGGGCGCGATCGACGCCTACGGCCACGAGCGCTTCGCCGGCATCGGCAACCGCCTCGCCATCGAGCTGGAGCACCGCCTGGGCAAGGAGGCCCGCCCGGTCATCCTGGGCCACGTCCAGCGAGGGGGCACCCCTACCGCGTACGACCGGGTCCTCGCGACCCGTTTCGGCTGGCACGCCGTCGAGGCCGTGCACCGCGGCGACTACGGCAACATGACCGCCCTGCGCGGCACCGACATCGTGATGGCGCCGCTGGCCCACGCGGTCACCGAGCTGAAGACCGTTCCCGGGGACCGGATGTACGAGGCCGAGTCCGTCTTCTGACCCGGCGCCCGCAGGCCCTGCCGGCCGGGACCCGGGTCCCGGTCCGCCGGGCACGCGCTACGACGACCCGCCCGCGAGCTGCCAGAAACGCTCGACGATCCCCGCGAGGAACTCCCGGCCCGCGTCGCCGCTCCCGGCCCCGCCCTCGGCGCCGCCCCAGCTGAGGGTCGCCACCATCCGCGACTGGTAGTCCCCGTGCAGCCGCTCCAGCACCTGCTCCAGGTGGTGCTTGGGGATCGGCAGCAGCTTGCCCAGCGGCTTCACGTAGGCCTGCCAGCGCGTGGTGACCGCGCTGCGCAGCAGTTCGGCGAGCTCCTCGTGCTTGCCGGTCGCCGTCACGAACTGGGCCAGGGTCAGGCCGAGCACCGTCGCCAGGGCCGCGGACTGCCGCTCGTTGCCCTTCCAGCGCCCGGTGTCCTCCATCTTCTGGTAGGCGTTCGTCTCGAGGCCGATGCGCCGGGCCAGTTCGTCCGCGGCCAGGCCCCGGGCGATCCGGTGCTCCCGCAGGGTCACCGGTTCGGCGAGGAGTTCGCCGGGCGAGCACCACAGGACGCCGGCCAGCGCGGTCAGCTCGGCTGACGAGGGCGATATCTCGCCACGCTCCCAGGCCATTACGGTCTCGGGTGCGACGACGAGTCCGTACTGGGCACGCAGGCCGTAGGCGACATGACCGGGAGCCATGCCCAGGGCCGCGCGCAGACGGCGCGCGGCGGGGGCATTGAAAGGTGGGCTGGAGTGCACACCGCACACCGTAGAAGTCGCCGGCCCACGGCGCCTACAGACCAAACAAACAAGCCCATACCTCGGAGGAACATCCGAGAAAAGTACGGGCAATTACCGGTTTTCCCAGCGACTGTCCGGTAATCGGTGAACTCGAAGATCCTTTCATGTATACGGTTCCAGCCATTCCGCTCCGGCGCAACACTCCTCACAGGCTCCACACGAAATGTCCCCGGGGGCGCGCCGGTCCCCGGGGACTCCGGACCTCCCCGTTACGGCCTGAGCCAGATCGTCGCCAGCGGCGGCAGGGTCATCCGCAGGCTGGCCGGACGGCCCTGGGCCGGCACCGGCTCGGGCCGCAGCGGCTTTGCGTGGTGCACTCCGCTGCCGCCGTACGCCTCCAGGTCGGTGTTGAGCACCTCGCGCCACAGCGGCACCTCCTCCGGCACCCCGATCCGGTAGCCGTGCCGGACCACGGGCGAGAAGTTCGAGACCGCCAGCAGCTGGGAGCCGTCCTGCGCGTAGCGGAGGAACGCGAAGACGTTGTCCTCCGCCGCGTCCGCCTCCACCCAGGCGAACCCCTCGGGCACGCTGTCGCGCTCCCACAGGGCGGGCGCCGCCGTGTACGTCCGGTTCAGGTCCCGCACGAGGGCGCGCACCCCCCGGTGGTCACCGGCCGCCGCATAGGACTCGTCCAGCACCCACCAGTCCGGCCCGTACATCTCCGACCACTCCGAACCCTGCGCGAACTCCTGCCCCATGAAGAGCAGTTGCTTGCCCGGGTGGGCCCACATGAAGCCCAGGTACGCCCGGTGCGCGGCCCGCTGCTGCCACCAGTCCCCGCTCGGCATCTTCGACACCAGCGAGCGCTTGCCGTGCACCACCTCGTCGTGCGAGATCGGCAGCACGTAGTTCTCGCTGAACGCGTACACCATCCCGAAGGTCATGTCGTGGTGGTGGTACTTGCGGTGCACCGAGTCCTTCGACATGTAGCGCAGCGTGTCGTGCATCCAGCCCATGTTCCACTTCAGGCCGAAGCCCAGCCCGCCCGAGTCCGTCGGCCGGGTCACCCCGTTCCAGGCGGTGGACTCCTCCGCGATCGTCACCACGCCCGGGCAGCGCCGGTACACCGTCGCGTTCATCTCCTGGAGCAGGGCCACCGCGTCCAGGTTCTCCCGCCCGCCGTGCTCGTTCGGCGACCACTCGCCCTCGTTGCGGGAGTAGTCGAGGTAGAGCATCGAGGCCACCGCGTCCACGCGCAGCCCGTCCACGTGGAACTCCTCGCACCAGTACACCGCATTGGCGACGAGGAAGTTGCGCACCTCCTTGCGGCCGTAGTCGAACTCCAGGGTCCCCCAGTCCGGGTGCGCGGCCCGCCGCGGGTCGTGGTGCTCGTACAGCGGCCGGCCGTCGAACTCCGCCAGCGCCCACTCGTCCCGCGGGAAGTGTGCCGGCACCCAGTCGACGATCACCCCGATCCCGGCCCGGTGCAGGGAGTCCACGAGGAAGCGGAAGTCGTCCGGACCGCCCATCCGCGAGGTCGGCGCGTAGAAGCCGGTCACCTGGTAGCCCCAGGAACCGCCGAAGGGGTGCTCGGCCACCGGCATGAACTCCACGTGCGTGAAGCCCAGGTCCTTGACGTACGCGGGCAGCTGCTCCGCCAGCTGCCGGTAGCTGAGCCCCGGCCGCCAGGAGGCCAGGTGCAGCTCGTACACCGAGAGGGGAGCCTGGTGCGGGGGCCTGCTGCCGCGCGCGGCCATCCAGTCGGCGTCCTGCCACGTGTAGGCGGACTCCGTGACCACCGACGCGTTCGCCGGCGGCACCTCGGCGGCCCGCGCCATCGGGTCGGCGCGCAGCGTGTGGCTGCCGTCCGGGCGGGTGATGTCGTACTTGTACAGGGTGCCCGCGCCCACCCCCGGCAGGAACAGCTCCCACACCCCGCTCGACCCCAGCGACCGCATCGGGTGGGCGACGGAGTCCCAGTAGGAGAAGTCGCCCGCGACCCGGACGCCCTGGGCGTTCGGGGCCCACACCGTGAACCGGGTCCCCATGACCCCCTGGTGCTCCATCGTCCGCGCGCCCAGAGCCGTCCACAGCTGCTCGTGCCGGCCCTCGCCGATCAGGTGCAGGTCCAGCTCGCCGAGGGCGGGCAGGAAGCGGTACGGGTCGTGCACCTCGATCTCGTCGCTGTCGTACGCCACCAGCAGCCGGTACTCCGGCACCCCGGTCAGCGGCAGCAGCCCCGAGAACAGCCCGTCGCCCTCGTCGAACAGCTCGGCCCGCAGCCCCTTCGCCACGATCGTGACGGACTTGGCGTACGGGCGCAGCACCCGGAAGGACACCCCGCCCCGCTGCGTCCGGGCCCCCAGTACCGCGTGCGGATCGTGGTGGCGGCCCTCCAGCAGCCGCGCGCGTTCCTCGCTCCCGAGCGCCGGCGCCGGCCGGACCCCGTGTGGCGGGGCGGCCCGCCGGGCCCGTGGGGTACGGGGCTTCTTCGGCGCCGCGGGGGCGGGTACGGACTCGTCGCGGACGGTCGGTGACGGCTGTCGTGCGGCGCTCACGCGAGCGGCCTCCTCGGGGGCTTCGGGTGGGGGTGCGGATGGGGGGCGGTACCGGGGACGGGCGGGGCCGGCGGCATCCGGTGCGCGGGCCGCACCGGCTCCGAGAGCCGCCGGACCGCGGCCATCGGCACGTGCAGCCAGTCGGGCCGGTGCCGGAACTCGTACCGGGCCTCGTACACCGCCTTGTCGGTCTCGTACGCCCGCAGCAGGACGGGATCCTCGCGCGGGTCCCGGCCCGTGGTGCGGGCGTAGCCCTCGCAGAAGGCCGATCGGCAGTCGTCCGCCCAGGCGGGGGCGAACGGCCGGTGCGAGCGGGCGGCGTAGTCGAAGGAACGCAGTATCCCGGCGATGTCGCGCACTGCCGGTTCGGGACGGCGCCGGTCGGCCAGCGGCCGGGCCGGCTCGCCCTCGAAGTCGATCAACGACCAGGTGCCGTCGAGGGTGCGCAGGGTCTGACCCAGATGGAGGTCCCCGTGGATGCGCTGGGCCGAGACCCCGGTCCCGCGGGAGGCGGCCAGGGCGTCGAAGGCGCCCCGCAGGCCCGACTCGTACGGGCGCAGCGCCGGCACCTCGCGGGCGGTGGCGGCCAGCCGCGCCGTCATCCCCGCGGCGAGCCGGGCCGTCTGGTCGGGATCGAGGGCCACGGTGGGCAGCGCACCGGCGAGCGCGCTGTGCACCTCGGCGGTGGCCCGGCCCAGCGCGTGCGCCTCGGTGGTGAAGTCCGCCCCGGCGGCCAGCCGGCGCAGCGCCAGCTGCCAGCCGTCGTCCGAGCCGCGCAGGTACGGCTGGAGCACGCCCAGGGTCAGCGGCTCGCCGCCGGCATGCTCGGCCTCGTACCAGGCGACGGGCGCCGGGACCCGGGTGCAGCCCGCGGCGGCGAGGGCCCGCGGCAGCTCCAGGTCCGGGTTGACGCCCGGACCGACCCGCCGGAACACCTTGAGGATGAACGAATCTCCGTAGATGAGCGAGGAGTTCGTCTGCTCCCCGGACAGCGGGCGCGGAGCGAGCCCCGCCGGGATCGGCGTGAGCGGGTCCCGGTCGAAACGCAGCGGTCCCAGCGTCCCGGGGGAGCGCAGCCGCTCCAGCAGCATGGCCGCTAGCCGCGGGTCCCCCAGCGCCTCGTAGACCGCGCGCCCGGCGTACGGGCCGTCCTCGGGGTGCCCGATCAGCGTGGGCGCGAGCGCGGGCGGCAGGGACGGGCGCACCCCCAGCAGCAGCTGGTAGCAGTCCCCGTCGACGTCGAGGAGCAGGTGCAGCAGCCCGGGGGTGGAGCCCGGGGGCAGCAGATCGGCCGCCGACACGATCCTGAGCCCGCTGATGGTGCGCCCCTTGCCCGCGAACCAGCGCTGCGCGGGCAGCCAGGCCCGCAGCATCGGTTCGAGTGGGGCGATCCCGGCGGCCCGGTCGGCCGTGAGCCGGCTCCGGGCGGATGCAGCCTCCGACATGGCGTCGCGTCCTTTCCCCGGGCCGTCACAGAATGCGCAGAGTGTCCCGGATGCGCGGCAGTTGCTTCTCCGGCATGTGCGAGTGTCGGGTCAGGATGATCCGTACAGGGGCGGGCGATTGACCCATTCGAGGCGCCCGCCCCTCTTTGTTCGAGGGTTCGTTCCACCTCAGGGGCGCTTCCCCAGGCGCGCCCCTTCGGCTCGTTCGCCCCCGCTGCCGGCCGGCTAGCCGGTGCGGCGCCGGCCGCCGCGCTGTTCCGCGCGCAGCCGGAACCAGTAGAAGCCGTGGCCCGCCAGGGTCAGCAGGTACGGCCACTCGCCGATCGGCGGGAAGCGCACGTCACCCGTGAGCTCCACCGGGACCCGCCCGTTGAACGACTGCAGGTCCAGCTCGGTGGGCTGCGCGAAGCGCGAGAAGTTGTGCACGCACAGCACCAGGTCGTCCCCGTACTCGCGGAGGAACGCGAGGACCGCCGGGTTCGACGACTGCAGTTCGGTGTACGAGCCGAGGCCGAAGGCCGGGTTCGCCTTGCGGATCTCGATCAGCCTGCGGGTCCAGTGCAGCAGCGACGAGGGCGACGCCATGGCCGCCTCGACGTTGGTGACCTGGTATCCGTGGACCGGGTCCATGATGACCGGCAGGTTCAGCCTGCCCGGATCGCACGAGGAGAAACCGGCGTTGCGGTCCGGGGTCCACTGCATCGGGGTGCGGACGCCGTCGCGGTCGCCCAGCCAGATGTTGTCGCCCATGCCGATCTCGTCGCCGTAGTAGAGGACGGGCGAGCCGGGCAGCGACAGCAGCAGGGCCGTGAACAGCTCCATCTGGTTGCGGTCGTTGTCCAGGAGCGGGGCGAGCCGGCGCCGGATGCCGATGTTGGCCCGCATCCGCGGGTCCTTGGCGTACTCGGCGTACATGTAGTCGCGCTCTTCGTCGGTGACCATTTCGAGCGTGAGCTCGTCGTGGTTGCGCAGGAAGATGCCCCACTGGCAGTTCTTCGGGATGGCCGGGGTCTTGGCCAGGATCTCGGAGACCGGGTAGCGGGACTCTCTTCGCACGGCCATGAAGATGCGCGGCATGACGGGGAAGTGGAAGGCCATGTGGCACTCGTCCCCGCCCTTGGCGAAGTCCCCGAAGTAGTCGACCACGTCCTCGGGCCACTGGTTGGCCTCCGCGAGGAGCACCGTGTCCGGGTAGTGGGCGTCGATCTCCGCCCGCACCCTCTTGAGGAGCTCGTGGGTGCGCGGGAGGTTCTCGCAGTTGGTGCCCTCCTCGGCGTACAGGTAGGGCACCGCGTCGAGGCGGAAGCCGTCGATACCGAGGTCGAGCCAGAAGCGCAGGGCGGAGATGATCTCCTCCTGGACCGCCGGGTTCTCGAAGTTGAGGTCCGGCTGGTGGGAGAAGAAGCGGTGCCAGTAGTACTGCTTGCGCAGCGGGTCGTACGTCCAGTTGGAGGTCTCGGTGTCGACGAAGATGATGCGGGCGTCCTGGTACTGCTTGTCGTTGTCGGCCCACATGTAGTAGTCGCCGTAGGGGCCGTCGGGGTCCTTGCGGGACTGCTGGAACCACTCGTGCTGGTCGCTCGTGTGGTTCATCACGAAGTCGATGATCACCCGCATGCCCCGGGTGTGCGCGGCGTCCACGAACTCCACGAAGTCGGCGAGGTCGCCGAACTCGGGAAGCACGGAGGTGTAGTCGGAGACGTCGTAGCCCCCGTCGCGCAGGGGTGAGGCGAAGAAGGGCGGGAGCCAGAGGCAGTCGACGCCGAGCCACTGGAGGTAGTCCAGCTTGGCGGTGAGGCCCTTGAGGTCACCCACGCCGTCGCCGTTGCTGTCGTGGAAGGAGCGGACGAGGACCTCGTAGAAGACCGCCCGCTTGAACCAGTCGGGGTCGCGGTCCTTGGCGGGGGTGTCCTCGAAGGTGTCGTGGACGGGATCGTTGATCATCATGTGGTGGGTGACCCTCCGGTGGGCGGGGACGGTCGCAGAGCGGCCAGAACGTGCGCGGGCGTGCGGCCCGGCTCTAGGCGCACGTAGTTCGCTCTGCCCCAGTGATAGGTCTCGCCGGTGAGCTCGTCGCGCACCGCGAGGGACCCGTGCCAGTCGAGGCCGAGTACCGGCATGTCCAACGAGACCGTCGCCTCCTGGGTGTGGTGCGGATCGAGGTTGACGACCACCAGTACGGAATTGGCGCCCGCGTGCTTCGAATAGGCGATCACCTGTTCGTTGTCGGTCGAGTGGAAGTGGACGTCGCGCAGCTGCTGGAGCGCCGGGTTGCGCCGGCGCAGCAGGTTCAGCGTGGTGATCAGCGGGGCGATGGTGCGGCCCTCGCGGTCGGCGGCGGCCCAGTCCCGCGGGCGCAGCTCGTACTTCTCGGAGTCCAGGTACTCCTCGCTGCCCTCGCGCACCGGCGTGTTCTCGCAGAGCTCGTAGCCGGCGTAGACGCCCCAGGTCGGGGACAGGGTGGCGGCGAGCACGGCCCGGACCTCGAAGGCGGGACGACCGCCCCGCTGGAGGTACTCGTGCAGGATGTCGGGGGTGTTGACGAAGAAGTTCGGCCGCATCACGGACGCCGACGCGGTGCCCGCCAGCTCGGTCACGTACTCGGTCAGCTCGGCCTTGGTGTTGCGCCAGGTGAAGTACGTGTACGACTGCTGGAAGCCGACCGCGGCCAGCGCGCGCATCATCGCGGGCCGGGTGAAGGCCTCCGCCAGGAAGATCACGTCCGGGTCGGACTTGTTGATGTCGGCGATCACCTTCTGCCAGAAGACGACCGGCTTGGTGTGCGGGTTGTCGACCCGGAAGATGCGGACCCCGTGGTCCATCCAGTGCCGCAGGATCCGGCAGGTCTCCTCGACGATGCCGGCCATGTCGGTGTCGAAGTGGACCGGGTAGATGTCCTGGTACTTCTTCGGCGGGTTCTCCGCGTAGGCGATCGTGCCGTCGGCGCGGTGGCGGAACCACTCCGGGTGCTTCTCCACCCAGGGGTGGTCGGGGGAGCACTGGAGGGCGAAGTCGAGCGCGATCTCCAGGTCCAGCTCGCGGGCGCGGGCGACGAACGCGTCGAAGTCCTCCAGCGTGCCCAGCTCGGGGTGGACGGCGTCGTGCCCGCCCTCCGTGGACCCGATGGCCCACGGCACACCCGGGTCCCAACTCCCGGCCGACAACGTGTTGTTGGGGCCCTTGCGGTAGGTGCTGCCGATCGGGTGGATCGGCGGCAGGTAGACCACGTCGAAGCCCATACCCGCGATCGCGGGGAGCCGCTCCGCCGCGGTGCGGAAGGTCCCGCTCACGGGTGCCTCGCCGGGCTCCAGCACCGCTCCCTCGGAACGCGGGAACATCTCGTACCAGGAGCCGAACAGGGCCCGCTTGCGCTCGACCAGGACGGGCAGCGGCTTGGCGGCGCTGACCAGCTCCCGGTACGGGCGCCGGGCGAACGCGGCGTCCACGGCGGGGTCGAGGGCGGCCGTGTACCGCTCCGCGGCGGGCCGGTCCTCGTCCCGCATGACCGCGGCGGCGCCCATGACGGCCTTGCGGCCGTCGCGCTTGGGGATCCTGGATCCGGCGCGCTCGTAGAGCTCCGCGCCCTCCAGCAGGACGAGTCCGGTGTCGATGCCGGCGGGGATCTTGACGGCGGCGTGGGCCCGCCAGGTGGCGACCGGGTCGCTCCACGCCTCGACGGTGTAGGTCCACCTCCCCTCGGTCTCGGCGGAGACCCGGGCGCCCCACCGGTCGGTGCCGGGGGCGAGTTCGCGCAGGGGTACGGGGGGCCGCAGCCGCCCGCTCGGATCACGCAGGACGACGTGGGCGGCGACGGCGTCGTGCCCTTCGCGGAACACGGTGGCCGAGATCTCGAAGACCTCGCCGACCACCGCCTTGGCGGGTCTGGCGCCGCAGTCGACGGCGGGGCGGACGTCCAGCACGGGAATGCGACCGATCATGATGGGATCACCTGGGGGCAGTTCGCAGGGCTCGGTGGAAACAGGCCAGCCGGGATCACGGCTGGTAGTGCACGCTCTGTTCGCTCTGTTTCTAGCCGCTCAGTGGACGGCTGGGCTGCGGGCATGGCCGCTCCTGTCCGCGTTCACTCGGGTGGCGGGGAGAGGGTTTGTGGGCGGGTGCGCCGTGCGTGTACGAACGTGTACCCGGGGAGCCCTTCCCCATCCTGCCCGGCCCAATCCGCGCGCTCTGTTAACTACTCGTACGTAGTGGAACCGGCGATACCAACCCCCGTGCCGACATCCGCCGGGGCTCCGTCAAGTCGGCCGGGACCGGCTCCCGCACGGGCTCGGACCGCCCGTCGCACCCGTCACGTGAGCCCCTCGGGAACCACCCGTGCGGGGGAGGGCGGCCAGGGCGCCCGGCCCCGGGAGGCGGGAGTGACCGGTGTTCCGGGAGGGGCCACGAGGACCCCGCCGGCGCCCTCCGCCGTCGCGGCCGCACCGCCCGGCGGCCCGGCGGACGAAACGATTCGGACGATCGCACCCGGGCCGGGCCGGGGGCGGGCCGTACGCTGAAGGGCATGCCTTCCGAATGGTTGGGGGCCTACCGGCTGGACCGGGCGGTCCTGGCGAGCGGGATCGTCCTCGTCGCCGACTGCGCGCTGCGCAGCCTGGGGCCCGAGCCGGCCGCGCCGTGGACCACGGTCCTCGGCTGGGGACTCGCCCTCGTCGGCTGGCTCGCCCTCGGACTGCGCTCCTCGTACCCGGTCGCCGTCGCCGCGGTCTCCCTCGTCGCCGCCGTCGGGTACTACCAGATCACCACGGCCGACGGCCCCGCACCGATGATCGTCTTCATGGTGGCCCTCTACACCGTCGCGCGTGCCGGACGGCCGGTCGCCGTGGTCGCCCTCACCTCAGCGGTCATGGTGTTCGTCGGGTACGGCGAGTTCATCGCCGTCGGCGACCAGCGCAAGATCGACAACATGGCGATCGCACTCCTCAGCGGCTGGTTCCTCAGCGTGATCGCATTCGGGCACGCCATGCGCGCACGCGCCGCCTACCAGGCCGAGGCGGAACAGCGGGCCCTGGCCGCGGAACGGGAGCGCGACGCCCAGACCGGCATGGTCACTCCGGGCTGGCTCGGCTGACGGTCCGCAACCCCTGACCCGCAACCACGGGGGTACGGGCGTGCCATGGGCCGTAACCCGTGGGGTACGAGGGGTGTCCTCCGGTGGCCGACGCGCGGGGAAGGCCGCGCGGCGAGAGTGGGGACGCGGTCGAACACCGCTCCCCGGACCGGGCCGGCGGCCCCGCCGGCCCGGTCCCTCCACCCGTGCACACCACCGTCCCGTCCGGCGCCCCGCTGCGCGCGCCGGTCGGTCGATGACCCATGCGAGGAAACGAGACGATGAGCCTCACCGACAAGTCTCCGGCCCGGTCGTCGGGTTCACCCGGACCCGGTTCCGGTTCGCCCGGACCCGGTTCCGGGCGGCAGCCCGGCCCGGTGGGCGGCTTCGCCCGCATCGCCGCCTTCTCCCACCGCCGCCGCCGGCTCGCCCTCGTCCTGTGGCTGGTGGTCATGGCCGGGGTCTGGGCCGCCGCCACGACGGCCGGCGACGACTACCGGGAGGACTTCTCCCTCCCCGGCACCCAGTCGCAGGCCGCGGCCGACCTCCTGGCCGAACACGGAGCGGCCCGGGCGGGCGACACCGTGCAGATCGTCCTCCAGGACCAGGGCGGTCTGAAGGACCCCGCGGTGCAGGACCGGGTCGGGCGGATGCTCGCCGAGGTCGCCGGGCAGCCGCACGTCGAGTCGGTGCGCAGCCTCTACGAGGACGCCGCCGCCATCGCCCCCGACGGCACCGTCGGCTATGCCACGGTCACCCTCGACGTGCCCTCAAAGGAGATGCCGAAGGAGGACAGCCAGAAGATCCTCGACACCGCGCGCAAGGCCGCCGGGGACGGACTCCAGGTCGAACTGGGCGGAGAGGCGGCCCGGTTGCTCGGCAAGGGCGCCGGCGGCGCCGCCGAGGGCGCCGGCATCCTCGCGGCCCTGGTCATCCTGGTCCTCATGTTCGGCACCGTCATCGCGGCGGGCCTGCCGATCATCACGGCCGTCTTCGCGGTGGGGTCGACGCTGGGCGCCATCATCCTCGCCCTCCTCGGACTCGTCGCCCTCGGCCTCGGCTCGCTCCAGGGCATGGCCCTGTCGGTGGCCCTCACCGTCCTCGTGACGATGGCCGCCTCCCTCACCCTGCTGCCGGCCCTGCTCGGCATCTTCGGCGAGCGCTTCGCCCGGCAGTTCACCGCCCGCGACGCCAAGCGGCGGGCGAAGGGCAAGGCGCCCGAGGGCACGGTCTGGCGCAACCTCGCCGCCAGGGTGCAGCGCCGCCCCCTCGCCGCGATGCTGGTCGCCGGGGTCGCCCTGGGGGCCCTGTGCCTGCCGGCCTTCGACATGCGCCTCGGCTTCGCCGACGCGGGCAGCGACGCGCCGAAGACCACCAGTCGCAAGGCCTACGACCTGCTCTCCGACGGTTTCGGCCCGGGCTTCAACGGACCGCTGATCGTGGTGGTCGACGACCTCGACGGCGGCAACGCCCAGCAGGCGGCGGAGTCCGCCGCCGTGGTCCTGCGCGAGACGCCCGGCGTCCGGGCCGTGTCCCCGCCGATCCCGACGAAGCACTCCGGCGTGGCCACGGTGATCGCCTTCCCCGCCACCTCGCCGCAGGACGAGGGGACCTCCCGGCTGGTGACCGACCTGCGCGACGACGTCCTGCCGCAGGTGTCGGAGCGCAGCGGTGCGCGCTACCTGGTCGGCGGCGGCACCGCCGCGGCCGAGGACTACTCCGGGAAGGTCGCCGAGCGGATGCCGCTCTTCATGGCGATCGTCGTCGGGCCCTCCCTCGTCCTGCTCATGATGGTGTTCCGGTCGGTCCTGATCCCGCTCAAGGCCGCGGTCCTCAACCTGCTGAGCATCGGCGCCGCCCTCGGTGCGATCACCCTGGTCTTCCAGGAGGGCTGGTTCGGGGTGGAGCCCGGGCCGATCGAGGCGTACCTGCCCGTGATGATCTTCGCGGTCGTCTTCGGGCTCTCCATGGACTACGAGATCTTCCTGGTCTCCCGCATCCACGAGGAGTGGACGAAGACCAAGGACCACGCCCTGTCGGTCCGTGAGGGCCTCGGCCACACCGGCTCGGTGATCAGCGCCGCCGGAGCGATCATGGTCGCGGTGTTCGGCGCCTTCATGCTCAGCTCCGAGCGGCTGCTCCAGCAGACCGGCTTCGGCATGGCGGTGGCCATCTTCGTGGACGCGGTCGTCATCCGTCTGCTGATCGTGCCGGCGGCCATGCAGCTGATGGGCCGCCGGACCTGGTGGATGCCGGCCCCGCTGGCCCGGATCCTGCCGAAGGTGAACCTGGAGAAGAGCTGACGCCCCGAGGAGCCGTGGCGGGGCGGACGGGCGCGGCGCTAGCCTTCCCGGGGTGATGCGCGGATGCACAGCGTGGTGCGACCGCTCCGATCCGCAACCCCCTGCGAAGGTGGAACGTGTGAAGGCTATCCGTCGATTCACCGTGCGCCCCGTCCTCCCGGAGTCCCTCCTGCCGCTCACCGGCCTCGCGCGCAACCTGCGCTGGTCGTGGCACGTGGAGACCCGCGAACTCTTCCAATCCGTCGACCCCGAGGGCTGGCAGGCAGCCGGCGGAGACCCCGTGCGGATGCTCGGTACCGTCTCCGCCGCCCGCCTCGAGGAGCTGGCGTCCGACCGCCGCTTCCTGCGGCGGCTCGCCGTCGCCGCCGCCGACCTCGATGACTACGTGAACGGCGGGAGGTGGTACCAGAGCCGCGAGAACGGCGCGGAACTGCCTGCCGCCATCGCCTACTTCTCGCCCGAGTTCGGGATCACCGCCGCCCTCCCGCAGTACTCCGGCGGCCTCGGCATCCTCGCCGGCGACCACCTGAAGGCCGCCAGTGACCTCGGCGTCCCGCTCATCGGCGTGGGACTCCTCTACCGGCACGGCTACTTCCGCCAGTCGCTCTCCCGCGACGGCTGGCAGCAGGAGCACTATCCCGTCCTCGACCCCAACGAACTCCCGCTCGGCCTCGTCCGCCAGGACGACGGCACCCCGGCCCGGGTCTCGCTGACCCTGCCCGGCGGCCGGGCCCTGCACGCCCACGTCTGGCAGGCGCGCGTCGGCCGCGTACCGCTGCTGCTCCTGGACTCCGACGTGGAGGACAACGACGCCGCGGCCCGCGAGGTGACCGACCGGCTCTACGGCGGCGGCAGCGACCACCGGCTGCTCCAGGAGATGCTCCTCGGCATCGGCGGCGTCCGCGCCGTGCGCCTGTACTGCGCCCTCACCGGCCACCCCGAGCCCGAGGTGTTCCACACCAACGAGGGCCACGCGGGCTTCCTCGGCCTCGAGCGCATAAGGGAACTGGAGCGCGGGCAGGGCCTCGGCTTCGACGCCGCCCTGGAGGCTGTACGGGCCGGGACGGTCTTCACCACGCACACCCCCGTCCCCGCCGGGATCGACCGGTTCGAGCGGAGCCTGGTCGCCCGGCACTTCGGGGAGGGCGGGGAACTGGCCGGCGTCCCCGTCGACCGGATCCTGGAGCTGGGCGCCGAGACCTATCCCGGCGGCGACCCCGGGGTGTTCAACATGGCCGTCATGGGACTGCGCCTGGCGCAGCGGGCCAACGGGGTGTCCACCCTGCACGGAGCGGTCAGCCGGGAGATGTTCGCCGGGCTGTGGCCGGGCTTCGACCCGGCCGACGTGCCCATCACCTCCGTGACCAACGGGGTCCACGCCCCGAGCTGGGTCGCCCCCGAGGTGGTCCGGCTCGGCGCCCGCCAGATCGGCCCCGGCCGCACCGAGGACGCCCTGTCGGTCGGCGGCTCCCGGCGCTGGGACGCCGTCGCCGACATCCCGGACCAGGACGTGTGGGACCTGCGGCGGGTGCTGCGGGAACAGCTGGTGCAGGAGGTACGGGACCGGCTGCGGGCGTCGTGGCTCCAGCGCGGGGCCGCGGCCGCCGAACTGGGCTGGGTGGACTCCGTGCTCGACCCGGACGTGCTGACCATCGGCTTCGCCCGCCGCGTGCCCTCGTACAAGCGGCTGACGCTGATGCTGCGTGACCCGGACCGGCTGCGCGGTCTGCTGCTGGACCCGGACCGCCCGGTGCAGATCGTCGTGGCGGGCAAGGCGCATCCGGCCGACGACGGCGGGAAGCGGCTGGTGCAGGAGCTGGTGCGGTTCGCGGACGACCCCCGGGTGCGCCACCGGATCGTGTTCCTCCCCGACTACGGCATGGCCATGGCGCAGCGCCTCTACCCGGGCTGCGACGTCTGGCTGAACAATCCGCTGCGGCCGCTGGAGGCGTGCGGGACGAGCGGGATGAAGGCCGCGCTGAACGGCTGCCTCAACCTGTCCGTGCTGGACGGCTGGTGGGACGAGTGGTTCGAGCCGGACTTCGGGTGGGCCATCCCGACCGCCGACGGGCTCGGGGCCGACGAGGACCGCCGGGACCAGCTGGAGGCCAACGCCCTCTACGAGCTGATCGAGAACCGGGTCGCGCCGCGCTTCTACGACCGGGCCGGCCGCGCCGGACTCCCGGTGCGGTGGATCGAGATGGTCCGGCGCACCCTGGTCTCCCTCGGGCCGAAGGTGCTCGCCGGGCGCATGGTGCGCGAGTACGTGGAGCGGCTCTACGCCCCGGCCGCGCTCGCCCACCGGTCGCTCGACGCCGCGGCGGCCCGGGACCTGGCCTGGTGGAAGGGGCGGGTACGGGAGGCCTGGCCGAGGGTGTCCGTGGAGCATGTGGAGGCGCTGGCGGCGGCCCCCGTGAACGGGACGGCCGAGCTGGGCGCGACGCTCACCCTGCGGGTCCGGGTCGCGCTGGACTCCCTCGCGCCCGAGGACGTCGAGGTGCAGGTGCTGGCCGGACGGGTGGATCCGCAGGACGTGATCCGGGACGGCCGCAGCTTCCCGCTGAAGCCGGCGGCGGGTCCGGACATGGAGGGCCGCTGGGTGTACGAGGGACCGCTCGCCCTCGACCGCACCGGCCCGTTCGGCTACACCGTGCGCATCCTGCCGACGCATCCGCTGCTGGCGACCCCGGCCGAGCTGGGCCTGGTCGCCGTCCCGGCGGACTCCGACGCGGGCGGCGGCGTACTGCTGAGGTAACGCGGGCGGACGGCTCCGCGTGAGGGGGCGGGCGGCCCGGGCGGCCGCCCGCCCCCGCCGCGGCGGGGCGCCGCGGCGGGGACCTCCCGGGTGAACCTTCGAACGCGCTCCGCATGCCGAAACGTTTCAGCGGTGGTTCCCGCTCCTACGCTGCCCGCGGATGTCACCGGACCGGACATCCACGGACCCCGAGGAACGGACTCACCCATGCGCCTTCGCACCACCGCCGCCGTGTTCGTCGGCGCCCTCGTGCTCGTCCTGCCCACCGCCGGCCCCTCCGCGGCCGAGCACCGGGACGGCCGCCCCCTCGGCTCGCTCCAGTACCGGTACGTCGACGACGCCGGCCGCACCCGCGAGGGCCGGATCCGCCCGGCGGACAACGACACCTGCTACCTGCTGACGGCCACCTCCCGCAGACACCCCGCCGTCGAGCTGACCAACCGGACGCGTTCGCGGGCGGTCCTCTTCGCCGACACCGGCTGCAGCGGCCGGTCGGTCGCCACCCTGGACCCGCGCGAGTCGGTGCGGGGCGTCAAGGTCGTCGCGGCCCTGTTCCGGTCGGCGGAAGGGGGCCGCGGGGACCAGGGCGGGAACGGTGGCGACGGGGGCAACGGCGGGGACTGGAGCAACGGCGGGAACGGCGGCAACGGCGGCGACTGGGCCAACGGCGGGAACGGTGGGAACGGCAACAACGGCGGCTGGAGCGAAGGCGGCGAAGAGGGCCGCGGGGACCAGGCGGCGGACGAGCGGGACGAGCAGGACGGACAGGAGGCGGGAGAGGACTTCCTCTCCCGCCTCCTGCGCGCCGTCGGCTGACCCGGCCGGAACGGGGCCCCGCCACGGGCCCCATGGGACAGGGCCGCCCGGGGAGGTTTCCTCCCGGGCGGCCCCGTGTCATCGGTTCAGCCGGTGCTCATCCGGACCCCGGTGGGGTCAGAAGGTGAGCTTCCAGCTGTCGATCTTGCCGGTGTCGAGGCTCGCGAGGTCCGCGACACGCAGCTTCCAGACACCGGCCGCGACCTCGGACGAGGCGTTGACGGTGAACTGCTGGACGATGTTGTCCGCGCTGCCGCCGGTGCGGTTGCGCAGGTTGTAGACGGTGCCGTCGGGGGCGACCAGGTCGACCCGGAGGTCACCGACGTAGGTGTGCTGGATGTTCACGTCCACCTTGAGGGCGCTCGACGCGTTGCCCGTGCGGTTGACCGTGATGGGCGACTCGACGGTCGCGTTGTCCGCGATCGCGTAGTCGGTGGTGTTCTCGAAGACGGTCTGCTGCGAGGTGCCGACCGTCCAGGTGAAGGACGCCGTGCCGGTCTGGTTCTGGGCGTCGCGCACGGTCACGGTCACGTTGGACGTGCCCGCGGTGTTCGCGGTGCCGGTGATCAGACCGGTGGAGGAGTTGATCGACAGGCCGGCCGGGAGACCGGTCGCCGAGTAGGTCAGCGCGCCCGGGTTGGTGCTGGTCGCCTGGACCTGGAGGCTGACGGCGCTGCCCGTGACGGTGTTCTGGTTGCCCGGGTTGGTGACCGAGACGCCGTTCACGATGCGGGGGCCGACGTTGATGGCCGCCCAGGCGTTGGCCGCGTTGTTGTAGGTGACCGAGCCGGCCCCGTACAGGTCGGCGGCGGCCTGGAGGGTGGCGGTGCGCGCGGCCGCGTAGTTGGTGTTCGACTTGAACAGGCCGGTGGTCAGCGCGCGGAACCAGATCTTCGAGGCGGCGTCCCGGCCGATCGCGGTGACCGGCAGGCCGTCGGAGGTCGGCGAGTCGTAGCTGACGCCGTTGACGACCTTCGCGCCCGAGCCCTCGGAGGCCAGGTAGTACCAGTGGTTGGCCGGACCCGAGGAGTAGTGGACGTCGATGGAGCCGATGCCCGAGTACCAGGCGTCCTTGGACGAGCCGTCCTTGCTCGGCTTGTCCATGTAGCGCAGCGGGGTGCCGTCGCCGTTGATGTCGATCTTCTCGCCGACCAGGTAGTCGCCGACGTCCTGGGCGTTGTTGGCGTGGAACTCGACGGCCGCCGCGAAGATGTCGGAGGTCGCCTCGTTCAGGCCGCCGGACTCGCCGCTGTAGGTCATGTTGCCGGTGACCGAGGTCAGGCCGTGGGTCATCTCGTGCGCGGCCACGTCGATGGACGTGAGCGGCTTGTTGTTGCCCGCGCCGTCGCCGTAGGTCATGCAGAAGCAGGAGTCCTGCCAGAACGCGTTGATGTACGCGTTGCCGTAGTGGACCCGGGAGTACGGCGCGACGCCGTCGTTGCGCAGGCCGTTGCGCCCGTGCACGTTCTTGTAGTAGTCCCAGGTCAGCTGGGCGCCGTACTGGGCGTCGGCGCCGGCCGTCTCCAGGTTGGAGGGCGAGCCGTTGCCCCAGATGTCGTCCGGGCCGGAGAAGAGCGTGCCGGTGCCGGAGGTGCCCCGGTTGAGGTTGTAGGTCTTGTGGCTGCCGCGCGTGGCGTCGGTCAGGTTCCAGGTGCTGCCCGACTGGGTGCTGCCGATGGTGACCTGGCCGCTGTACTGGGTGTTGCCGGTGCCGGTCTCCACGGCCTGCCACTCGGTGATCTTGGCGCCGGTCTTGGCGTTGGTCACCACGTGCAGCTCGTTCGGCGTGCCGTCGTGCTGGAGGCCGCCGACGACGGTCTCGAACGCGAGGACGGGGGCGCCTTCGGCGGCCCAGATCACCTTGCGGGCGTTCTTGGAGGGCTTGGCCTCCTTGGAGCCCTCGGCGCTGGCCGCGGCGACGGCCTGGCTCTCGGCGGCGGCCGGCGTGACGGTGGCGTCCGTGTCCGCGACCTTGATCTCGTGCTGGGTTGCCTTCGTCACACTCTTGGTGACGCCGCCCTTGGCGTGGACGGTGAGGTCACCGCCGAGGACGGGCAGCCCGTTGTAGGTCCGCTCGTACGTCGTGTGCGTGGTGCCGTCCGCATCCTGGACGACGTCGCGGACGACGAGCTTCTCGCCGCTGCCGAGGCCGAGCGCCTTGGCGGCCTGCGCGGTGGTCGAGTTGGCCTCCGCGAGGAGCGTCGCACGCTCCGATGCGCTGAGTACGCGGTTGGCCGCTCCGGGGTTGGCCTGAGCGGCCTTGGGTGCCTGTGACGCGGTGGCGTCGGCGGTGGCGGTTCCGGTCTGTATGCCTACGGCGAGCAGGGCCGCCGCGGCAACGAGCGCGCCCGCCGCGGTGGCACGCCTCTGGGGGGTGGACCTCAACGCAGACTCCTTCTGCAAGGGGGGTTCCGGATGGCTGGGTGGGCCTCCGGGCAGAACAGGGCTGGTGCGATGAACGGTCGAAGAGTGCCACTTGGGGACCTGAATGTCAGGGCCGCGTCAAAAGGTTGGCCGGAAACGGTTCGTTGTTCGAAGCGACGTATCCGGTATCCGGAACATTCACCTTTGTGTGCGCGCCAGCACGTCCAACATTCGGAACGCCTGCTACCGGTTGCTAACACTTGCGCAACAAGAGGCTGGCTTGACCGAAACGGCATTTACCGTACGGGTGTTTGTCGTACTGTTTGCCGGTGCGGCAGATGTTCGGTGCCAGGGGAAGCACGGACACCCGCCACTGTCATAGACCACGTGCCAGGGGGGCCCATGAGGCATGTCCATTTTCCTGCGCAAAGTGTGGCCATAGCGGCCCATGAGTCCCTTGCGCCCGCGCGGCGCCTCGGAGACAAGGCCCGTTGGTACCGTCCGGCCGCCGTCGCGGCCGACTTCCTCGGAGCCGCGATCCCCGTGGGGCTCGTGTTCGACGCGGCCCAGCAGGTCCGGCCGCTGTACTGCGCCCTGGCCGCCGCGCTGGCGTGGACCGGTGTGCAGGCGCTGCGCCGCCGCTACGCCACGCGCGCGCTCGGCGAGTCCCGGGGCGTGCTTCCGGTCGTCCACGACTGGCTCATTCTGATCGGCGTGCTGGCCGTGGCGCGTGTGGTGACCGAAGAGGCGACGCCCCGGCTGTCCGCCCTCGGTGCCCTGCTGCCCGCCCTGCTGATCACCGTCGCCTGCCACAAGCTGACCTACCGCCATCTCTCGGCGGCCCGCCGGGAGGCGCAGGCCGTCAGCCGCGTGCTGGTGATAGGGGAGCCGGACGCGGCCGAGGACGTCATCGCGCACCTCGCCGCCCGCACCGACCACCCGTACGTCGTCGTCGGCGTCGTCCCGGTCGGCACCGGACCGCTCGCGAGCGGGGTGCCCGTCGCCGCACGGCTCGAAGCCGACGCCCCCGACGCCCCGGCCGGCGACTCCACGGCCGTGCTCGGCGCCGTCCGCAGCCACCACGCCGACCTGGTCCTCGTCGCCCCCGGTGTGCGGATCACCGGGGAGCGGCTGCGCCGCGTCGCCTGGGCCCTGCACGACGCCGGGCTGGAGCTCGCGGTCTTCCCCGGCCTGGTGGAGGTCTCCGTCAAGCGTCTGGAGACCCTCTCCGCCGGCGGACTCGCCGTGCTGCGCGTCGCGCCGCCGGTCAGCCGCGGGGTGCAGACCGTGCTGAAGTCGGCCCTGGACCGGGTCGGCGCCGCGGTGGGCCTGCTGCTGCTCTCCCCGTTCTTCCTCGGCATCGTCCTCGCGATCCGCTTCGGCTCGCGCGGCCCGGCCTTCTACCGCCAGCGGCGCATCGGCCGCGACGGAGTCCCGTTCGTCATGTGGAAGTTCCGCACGATGGTCGTCGACGCCGACGCGCGCAAGGCCGAGCTGGCCGGGGCCAACGAGAACGACGGCCTGATGTTCAAGATGCGCCGCGACCCCCGGGTCACCCGGGTGGGCCGGCTGCTGCGCCGCACGTCCCTGGACGAGCTGCCGCAGCTCGTCAACGTGCTCGTCGGCGACATGTCGCTGGTCGGCCCGCGCCCGCCGCTGCCGGAGGAGGTGGCCCAGTACGACGAGGTCGAGCTGCGCCGGCTCACCGTGCGCCCCGGCATGACCGGGCTGTGGCAGATCAGCGGCCGTTCCGACCTGTCGTGGGACGAGACCATCCAGCTGGACCTGCAGTACGTCGACAACTGGTCCTTCACCAGTGACGTCGACGTGATGGGCCGTACGCTCCGCGCCGTCGTCGACGGTCGCGGAGCCTACTGAGGGGCCGAGGCCGCCTGTGCGATCAGCTCTGCTCGCGCCACCACTTGTACGTGGAGGCGATGCCGTCCCGCAGCGGGATGCCGGGCTTCCAGCCGAGCGAGGTCAGGCGGCCGACGTCCAGCAGCTTGCGCGGGGTCCCGTCCGGCTTGGAGGTGTCCCAGGCCAGCCGGCCGCGGAAGCCCGTCACCTCGGCGACGGTCTCGGCGAGCTCGCGGATCGTCAGGTCCTCGCCGCAGCCGATGTTCACCGGCTCGTCCCCGTCGTAGTCGCGCAGCAGGACGGCGCAGGCCGCGGCCAGGTCGTCCACGTGCAGGAACTCCCGCCGCGGGGTTCCCGAACCCCACAGGGTGACCTCCTCGCGGCCCTCCGCGGCGGCCTCGTGGAAGCGCCGGATCAGGGCGGGCAGGACGTGCGAGGTCTCCAGGTCGAAGTTGTCCCCGGGCCCGTAGAGGTTCGTCGGCATGGCCGAGATGTACGAGGCCCCGTACTGCTTGCGGTACGACTGGACCTGGACGATCCCGGCGATCTTCGCGAGGGCGTAGGCCTCGTTGGTCGGCTCCAGCGGGCCGGTCAGCAGCGAATCCTCGTGGATCGGCTGCGGGGCCAGCTTCGGGTAGATGCACGAGGACCCGAGGAACAGCAGCCGGCCCACGCCGGCGGCGTGGGCGCCGCCGATCACGCTGAGCTGGATCCGGAGGTTCTCCTCCAGAAACTGCACCGGGTACGTGCTGTTGGCCATGATCCCGCCGACCTTGGCGGCGGCCAGCACCACGGCGTCCGGGCGGACGTCCTTCAGGTAGGCCTCGGTGGCCGCGGCGTCGCGCAGGTCGAGGTCGGCACGGCCCCGGGTGAGCACCTCGTGGCCGTCGGCGGTCAGCCGCCGGGCGACCGCGGACCCCACGAGGCCGCGGTGGCCCGCGACGAAGACACGGGCGTTCGGGGGCAGGAGCGGCAGCGAACTTGTCATACCGCCGATGATGCCAGTCCGCCCCCGCGGGGGCGGCAACGGTCCACGCCCCGGGCTCCGGCCCGCGGGACGGCCGGAACCGGGCGCGGGCCCGCGCGCGTCCGCAGCACAGAACGGCGGCCGCCCCGACGGGGCCGCCCCGGAGCGGCCGTGTACGGTACGCATCCACACCCCGGGCCGCGGCCCGGACGCCGGGCCGGCCGCCCGGCACGGCCCGCTCCGCAGCCACCCCGAGGCACCGCCTCACCACGACCGACAGCCACCACCAGCAAGGGGACCCCATGGGCAAGACCGCACTGATCACCGGAGTCACGGGACAGGACGGCTCGTACCTCGCCGAGCTCCTGCTCTCCAAGGGCTACACGGTGCACGGTCTCGTGCGGCGGTCCTCCAGCTTCAACACGGAGCGGGTCGACCACATCTACCAGGACCCGCACACCGCGAACCGGTCCTTCGTCCTGCACCACGCCGACCTCTCCGACGGCGTCGCCCTGGTGAACCTGCTGCGCGACATACGCCCCGACGAGGTCTACAACCTGGGTGCGCAGTCCCACGTCCGCGTCTCCTTCGACGCCCCGCTCTACACGGGCGACGTGACGGGCCTCGGCGCGCTGCGGCTGCTGGAAGCCATCCGGGCCAGCGGCGTCGACACCCGCATCTACCAGGCCTCGTCCTCGGAGATGTTCGGCGCCACCCCGCCGCCGCAGAACGAGGGGACCCCCTTCCACCCGCGCAGCCCGTACGGCGCCGCGAAGGTCTTCGCGTACTGGACGACGGTGAACTACCGCGAGGCGTACGACATGTTCGCCGTCAACGGGATCCTCTTCAACCACGAGTCCCCGCGCCGCGGCGAGACCTTCGTGACCCGCAAGATCACCCGCGCGGTGGCCCGGATCAAGGCGGGCCTGCAGGACCACCTCTACCTGGGCAACCTCGACGCGGTCCGCGACTGGGGCTACGCCCCCGAGTACGTGGACGCCATGTGGCGGATGCTCCAGCAGGACGAGCCCACCGACTACGTCGTCGCCACGGGCGTCGCCGCGACCGTGCGCGAATTCGTCGAGTCCTCCTTCTCCCACGCCGGTCTCGACTGGACCGAGCACGTCCGCTACGACGCCAAGTACGAGCGCCCGAGCGAGGTGGACGCCCTGATCGGCGACGCTTCCAAGGCCCACGACCTGCTTGGCTGGAAGCCGTCGGTCCTGGTGGCAGAGCTGGCGCAGATCATGGTGGACGCCGACATCCGCCAGGTCGAGGACCAACTGGCGGGCGTGACGGTCCGCATCGACCGCTGAGGCCTTATATTTCCCCTACGATTTGCCGTGTTCCGGTCATGCAGGCGGTTCTGCGCCAGCGTGGCCGGGGCATACGTGCCGTATGTCCCTAGTGCACCCTCCATGCTGAACCTTTGATTCCAAGTTGGTATGCAATGGGTCAAGGGAGGTGACCGGGCCCTCGGGTGAGCCCTAGTCTGCGCCAGATACATATGGCTGTTCGGATAGTTCCAGCCATCAAAACCGGGCGATTGCCCTGGGGGGCTCATGCGTAGATCCAGAGGGCTGACTGCCGCCCTCGTCCTGTCACTGGCCGGTGCGGGCACCGGCATAGGCCTGGTGCTGATGCCCCAGGCGTCGGCCATCACGGCCCCGGTGGCATTCACCGCCGACGAGCTGCCCACCTGGCAGCCCGACGGCATCGTCTGGGCGATGGCCCAGGCGGAGGGCACCGTCTTCGCCGGCGGTACCTTCTCGGCCGTCCGTCCGCCCGACGGCACCGCGGGCGCCGAGCAGGATGCCGTCAACTTCGTCGCGCTCGACGCCGCGACGGGCAAGCCGACCTCCTGCAAGCTGGCCTTCACCATCGGCGACGGCACCGCGACGGTCCGTACGCTGGTCGTCTCGAAGGACAAGAAGACCCTCTACGCGGGCGGCTACTTCGGCGCCGTCAACGGCACCCCGGTCTCCAGCCTCGCGGCCATCGACATCGCGAGCTGCACCCCCAAGGCCGCCTTCCACCCGGGCTTCCCGGCCACCGTGCGCGCACTCGCCGTCACCGACGACACCCTGTACGTCGGCGGCGACTTCACCACCGTCGAGGGCCAGACCCGCGAGCGGTTCGCCGCGGTCGACGCCTCCTCCGGCGCGCTCAAGCCCTTCGTCGCCAACGTCGACGAGCCGGGCCGCGCTGTCGAGGTCACCCCCGACGGCAAGAACGTGCTGCTCGGCGGCGACTTCTTCACGGTCAACAACTCCAACAGCCACGCGCTGGCCGTCGTCGACGCCACGTCCGGCGCCGTGAAGAAGACCTACACCAACATCCCGTCGAACTCGGTCGTCAAGGACATCTCCACCGACGCCACCGGCTTCTACACGGGCAACGAGGGCTCCGGCGGCGGCGTCTTCGACGGTCGCATCGGCCTGCGCCTGAGCGACTTCACCGAGAAGTGGCGCGACCGCTGCCTCGGCGCCACCCAGTTCGTCCTGCCGTACGAGGGCGTGCTCTACAGCTCCTCGCACGCGCACGACTGCTCCACCGAGCAGGAGTTCCCCGACGGCAAGCGGCACTTCCTGCTGGCCCAGCCGACCGACCACGAGGGCGCCGCCCCCGCGCCCGTGGACGGCTTCGTCCGCGGCCCGGGCAAGCTCGGCTGGCACCCCACGGCCAACGACGGCCTCGGCGAGGGCATCGGCCCGCGCGTGATGGCCGTGGCCGAGAAGAACGACGTCAAGTACATGTGGGTCGGCGGTGAGTTCACCCTCATCAACGGCAAGCCGCAGCAGGCCCTGACCCGTTTCGCCTCCACCGGCGACGTCGGCGCCCCGACCACCCCGGTGGCCAGCGCCTCCAGCGTCAAGCCCGGTGAGGTCCAGGTCCGCTGGCGCACCAGCTACGACGCGGACGACAGCAAGCTGACGTACCGCATCTACCGCAACGGCTCGGCCACCCCGGCCGCCACCGTCACCGCCGGCTCGCTGGAGTGGGAGCGCCCGCAGGCCTCCTGGAACGACACCACGGTCAAGGCCGGACAGTCGTACACCTACCGGGTGACCGCGACCGACGCCGCCGGCAACACCAGCGCGCTGTCGGCCACCGCCTCGGTGACCGTCCCGACCTCGGTCCAGTCGTACCCGAACCAGGTCCGCACCGACGGCGCCGAGCTGTACTGGCGTTACGACGACGCGGTCAGCCCGTACGTCGCCGACTCCTCGGTGTCCGGCAACCGCAGCGGCATCCAGGTCAACGCCCCCGCCCTGAAGCAGTCGCCCGGCGCCGTCCCCGGCAGCTCGGCGATGGGCTTCAACGGCACCAGCCAGAAGCTGCACAGCGACCGCCGCCAGTCGGTCGGCAGCACCTTCACCATCGAGACGTGGTTCAAGACGAACAGCACGCGCGGCGGCAAGCTGATCGGCTTCGGCAACAACACCACGCGCAACAGCGGCTCCAACGACCGCCACATCTACATGACCAACACCGGTCGCCTGGTCTTCGGCGTCTACAACGGCTCGACCCGGACGGTCTCCACCGGCCTGTTCGACACCTACAACGACAACAAGTGGCACCACGTGGTCGGCACCCAGGGCCCCGGCGGCATCACGCTCTACGTCGACGGCCAGAAGAAGGACACGCTGAACGCCACCAGCAACGGCACCTACGCGGGCTACTGGCACGCCGGCGGCGACAACCTCTCCGGTTGGCCGACCCGCCCGACGAGCAACTTCTTCGCCGGTCAGCTCGACGAGACCGCCGTCTACCCGTCGGCGCTCACCGAGGCCCAGGTCAAGAAGCACTTCGACCTGGCCAAGGCCCCGACCGACACGGTCTCCACGGTCAAGACGACCGAGGACACCTACATCAACCAGGGCGCCCCGAGCACCGCCTACGGCACCTCCACCTCGCTCGCGGTCCGCGGCAGCGGTTCGCTCTACCAGACGTACCTGCGCTTCGACGTGCCGGCCGCCCCGGCGGGCCAGGTCCTGAAGTCCGCGGTGCTGCAGTTCAAGACCAGCACCCAGGCGAACGCCGGCACCGCCGACACCGTCTCCGTGGTCCCGGTCACCGGCAACTGGAGCGGCGCGAGCACCTCGTTCAACACCAAGCCGGCCCTCGGTGCCACCCCGCTCGGCAGCATCGCGGGCGTGCCGGAGGGCTCGGCCGTGCACACCGTGGAGCTGGACACCGCCGCGGTCACCGCGGTCCTGGGCACCAGCTACAGCATGGGCCTGACCAGCAACGGGACCGACCCGCTGTGGATCTGGTCCGCCGAGTCCACGGCGGCGGAGGGCACTCCGCAGCTGGTCCTCACCTTCGGCGCGAAGTAAGCGACACCGAAAACACCGCCTGACGGACAATGCGGGGCCCGGCTCACGTGGCCGGGCCCCGCACTCCTGCAACCCCCCTTGAGCATGTACGGGAGCCACCCGATGTACCGACGCTCCGCAGCGGCTGCTGTCCTGCTGTCCGCCGCCCTGACGCTGACCGCCTGCAGTTCGGGCGGGGACGACTCCGACGCCCAGGCGAAGGCGAAGCCCCCGGCCTCGTCGGCGGCCCCCGACCCGGCGGACGCCCCGGCGCCGTCGGCGCCCGCGCCCGACGCGAAGCCGACGGGCCCCGTCCTGCCCGACGCCAAGCTGACCCCGAAGACGGGCAGCTTCACGGCCGAGGAGAAGAAGTACCTGAGCGGGCGGGTCCCGGAGAAGATGGACCCCGCGGCCGTCCTGCAGACCGGCCAGGAGGCCTGCCAGCGGATCGCGCGCACGGCCAAGCGCGACAAGGACGCCGCGACCGGCGCCGTCATCACCGGGGAGATCGCGGGCGCCAAGGACGCGATCACGCACCTGTGCCCCGACCAGAAGCCGGTCCTCGCGGCGGCGGAGAAGGGCTTTCCCGAGGGGCCCCGCACCTCGCCCGCGGCCGGCACCTACCGGGCGCTGACCCAGGCCACCACCTGCACCTGGGAGGCCAAGGGCAAGGACGGCTCCGTCCTCGCCTCGGGCCCCGAGGCCCCGCCGAAGGCCGGGGACAAGATCACGGCCGCCGTGCCCGCGGGCACGGCGGAGTTCAACTCCTCCGGCTGCTACGCCTGGATCCCGGCCTAGCCGGACCGACGACGCCCCCGGGGACCGGCAACCACCGGTCCCCGGGGGCGTTTTCGTACGCCGAAGCCGGGTACCCGCGCGGACACAGTCACCGTCACGGTCACCGTGATGACAGCGGAAGGCGGACCCATGGGCATCGGCGGATGCATCGTCCTGATCGTGGTGGGTGCCATCCTCACCTTCGCCACCGACTGGGAGATGGAGAGCGTCGACCTCGACCTGGTCGGCCTCATCATGATGGCGGTCGGCGGGATCGGCCTCGCCGTCTACACCAGCATCTACAAGCGCCGCCGCACGGCCGGCGCGATACCGGTGGTGGAGGAGCACCGCCGCGACGTCATCTGACGCCGCGGCGCGGCGGTTCAGCGGCGCAGCGCGCCCTCGTACACCGGCAGCAGGGTGTCCAGGACGGCGTCCATCGAGAAGGACCCGGCGGCCAGCTCGCGCGCCGCGAGCGAGGCCGCGGCGTTGGCGGCCGGGTCCAGCAGACCGAGGACGGCGTCGGACACTCCCGCGGGGCCCGGGTCCACGGCCCGGCCGGCCCCGGCCCGCGCGATGTCCCGCGCCAGCCCGTTGGAGTGGGTCACCACCGTCGGGACGCCCACCGCGAGCGCCTCCAGCACCGACATCGGGAACGGCTCCTCCACCGAGGGCAGCACGTACACGTGCGCCCGGCGCAGCTCGGCCTGCACCTGCTCGCTGGACAGCGCCCCGGGCACGGTGAACCGGTCCGTCAGGCCCAGCTCCCCGATCCGGGCCCGTACGGAGCCCAGCTCGCCCTCGTCCGGCCCCGCGACCACGAAGTGCGCGTCCGGGTGGGCGGCCAGCACCGCCGGGGCGGCGTCCACGAAGTCCACCGGCCGCTTGCGGGCCTGGAGCCGCGCCGAGTACAGGATCCGCGGGGCGCCGACCGGAGCGGGCCGCCCCTCCTGGGCGGGGGTGCCGTTGACCAGCCGGACCGTGTTCGCCAGCGGTCCGCCGACCACCGCGTCCAGACCCTCCCGCTCGTGCGGGGTCAGGTACAGCAGCGCGTCCGCGCCGCGCAGCAGCCGGCGTACCGCGAGGGCGTCCAGGACCTTCGCCAGCAGCTTCCCGCTGGGGTCCACCATGCCGTGGGTCTGGAGCACCAGCGGCCTGCCGGCCCGCAGCGCGGCCAGCGCCACCGGCAGGGTCACCAGGTCGCGCGCCAGGTGGACATGGACGACGTCCGCGTCCCGTACGAGTCGCCCGGCCGACGCCAGCAGCGCGGGCGAGGTCATCCCGCTGAAACCCAGGGGGAGCAGACGACGCGCCGGGAACAGCTTCGCCGGAACGCCCTCCACCGCGACGGGCCACTCCTCGAAGCCCTCGCCCAGCGCCAGCAGCCGGGCCTCGTGGCCCCGGGCGCGCAGCCCCTTGGCCAGGTTCAGCGCGACCCGCACGGGCCCGCCGAAGGCGTGCGACGGCGAGTGCAGGGTGACGGCGTGCAGGACTCTCACTTCGGCTCCTCCACCGGGCGGCGGTGACCGTCCTGGGTCTGCAGGGTCAGTGCGGGAAGGTCCTTGTGCACCACGGCCCCCGCGCCGGCGACCGCGCAGCGGCCCACCGTGACGCCGGCGAGCACCGTCGCCCGCGCCGCCACCCAGGCACCGTCCTCGACGGTGATCGGGGCGTTGCGGTAGCGGAAGTCGGCCGCCCGGTGGTCGTGCGAGCCCGTGCACAGCATGGCCTCCTGCGACAGGCACACGTGCGCACCGAGGGTGACCGGCTCCAGGTTCAGCAGCCAGGCACCCTCGCCTATCCAGGTGTGGTCCCCGACGGTCAGCTTCCACGGCCACAGCACCCGCACCCGGTGCCGGATCAGCACGCCCTCGCCGATCTTCGCGCCGAAGGCGCGCAGCAGGGCCACCCGCAGCCGCGCCGGACAGAACCAGGCCATGAAGACCGTGTTCATCACGGCGAACCAGAGCGCCTGCGTCAGCAGCCCGCGCCCCTTGTCGTACCCGGCCAGCGTGAAGGAAGGAAGGTCGCGCAACAGAAGCCCCCATCATGCTCTGGGCCGCGGCCTCCCCGGGCGCGGCCCGCTCAGACTAGACTGCGCGCGGACCAGGCACATCGGGTGGGGGCGGCAGTGACGACGGACATACGCAAGCCCTCCGCGCCGCCCGCGAACCCCCAGCTGCCGTCCCCCTTCGAGGACGAGAGCATGTGGGGCCGGGACACCCTCCCGCGCACCCTGCTCTCCCGGGCCCTGTCCGTGCCCCTCGCCCTCGGCTTCACCGTCTTCCTCCCGCTGTTCGTCGCCGTCCAGTCCGGCGCGGGCCAGCGCGACGCCGCCTTCTGGCTCCAGCTCCTCCTGGCCATGTACTCGGGCGCCCGGCTCTCCGCGATGGTGCTCACCAGCCGCCGCAAGCTGCTCCAGGGCTCGTTCTGGCTCTTCGTCTACATGGCCATGGGCGTGGCCCCCCTCGCCCAGGCCGTCCTCGGCCAGGTCCCCACCCCCGTCGTGGGCCCCCGCTCCGACCTGACCGTCGCCATCGGGCTGGTCCTGCTCGGCTGCACCGCCTTCGACGTCGGCGTCCTTCTCGCCCGGCACCGGCCGACCGGCCGTGCGGGGGGCTCGCAGCGCGCGTCGCGGCCCGTCATGACGCACCGGCGGCGCCTGCAGCTGCTCACCGCCCTGGCCTTCGGGTGCAGCGCGGTCTTCATCATGAAGCTCGGCGGACCCGCGGTCTTCTTCTCCAGCCGCCAGGAGATCATCGCGGGCATCGAGGAGGCCGGCGTCTCCAACGGCGACGGCCAGGCCGGCCAGGCACTGCTGCGCGGCTTCGGCACCGTCCCGGCGCTGCTGGCGATGCTGCTGTACACGCGCTGGCTGGTCACCTCCAAGTACGCCCGCCGCAAGGTGTCGGTCATCGTCACCTGGGGCGCGCTGGCCGCCCTCAACCTGGTGGTCAACAACCCGATCTCGAACCCGCGCTACTGGTTCCTGACGGTCATGTTCGCCATGCTCTTCACGCTCTTCCCGGTGAGCGCGGCGATGTACCGGGTGGCCCTGTCCATGGCCGTGGTCGTCGCGCTCCTCCTCTTCCCGTTCGCGGACCGCTTCCGCTACGACGAGAAGAACTACCGGCCGGTGGAGACCACGTCCTTCCTGGAGCCGATGGCGCTCAAGGACTACGACCAGGTCGGCATGTTCGCGAACACCATCACCTTCTCGAACTCCGGCCCCGGGCACTTCTACGGCCGCCAGCTCGCCGGGTCGGTCTTCTTCGCGGTGCCCCGCTCGGTGTGGCCGGGCAAGCCCCGGGACACCGGCGTGATGGTCGGCCAGTGGATGGGCACGGTCAACACCAACCTCTCCTCCCCGATCTGGGCCGAGCTGTGGCTGGACTTCGGGCCGCTGGGCATGGGGGCCGGGCTGCTCGGCATGGGGTACGCGTCCGCCCGCGTCGACCGCCGCTACGCCAAGCGGGCCACCAGGCGGTCACCGCCCGGCAGCCTCATCTCGGTGGTGGTCCCGCTGGTCGCGGGCTACTCCTTCATCCTGCTGCGCGGCCCGCTCCTCCAGGCCTCGGGCCGTGTCGCGATCGCCGCGATGTGCCTGGCCCTGGTGGCGACCTACCGCTCGGACAAGTCCACCACCCTGCGCTGACGCAGATCTTGAGCCCGTCCGGCGATTGAGGACCGGGTCCGGGCGGAGCCCGGGCGGGACGGGGAGGGGGCTCCGCGCAGCGGTCAGGCGGCGGATGCCGGAGCCGGCTGCGCCGCCGCCGGGACGGCAGCGGGCAGGCGGGCCACCCGCCACCAGGCGGCCAGGGCCTTGAGCGCCGAGCCGGCCGCCAGGCCCCACGCGGCGCCCGCCACCCCCCACACCGCGTACCCGCCCAGCAGCAGCCCCACCGACAGCAGCGAGAACACCACCTGCAACGACAGCGTGGCCTTCGGGGCCAGCACCCGCAGGGTCAGCAGGGCACACGTGCCGAGGCCCATCACCGCGTACTGCGCCCCCGTGGCCGGCAGCAGCGCGGACGCCGCCGCCCAGGTGTCGCCCAGGAGTTCCCGGCCCAGCCGGTCCGGCAGCAGGTACAGGGCCGTCGCCCAGCCGGCGCCGAGCGCGGCCAGCACCAGGCCCAGCGCGGCCGTCGCCCGTACGGTGGCCCGCTTGCCGCCGAAGCGGCCGAGCACCGGCGGCCCGAAGGCGTTCGCCGAGTTGAACAGCACGTTCAGCGGGCCGAACAGCGTGGTCGCACCCCGCAGCGCACCCACGGCGAGCGGTGTCGCGAAGACGCCGAGGCCCAGTACGGCGAGCTGGCTGGAGCCGTTGCCCACCGCGAACTCGACGACGAACCGCTGCCCCAGGTGCCCGCGCCGCAGGTACGGCCGCAGGTCCGCCCGCGCCCCGCGCACGTACGGGCGCAGCAGCCACAGCCCCAGCCCGAGCGCGGGCAGCGCGGACAGGCCCCACACCAGCACCAGCCGCCCCGCAGAGGCCCCCTCGGGCTGCACGGCCAGCGCGGCGACCACGCACGCCAGCCGCAGCGCGTCGGCGGCGAGTGCCCGTTCGGGGGCGCGCACCGCGGAGAAGCAGTAGCGCAGCCCGTCCTGGAGCAGGACCAGCGGCAGCACGAGGCCGAGGGCGAGGAAGGCACGGCCGGTGGCGCCGGGCAGCGCCAGCCCGACCAGCGCGAGCAGCACGCCCACGGAGGCCGACGCGGCCGCGGTGAAGCCGGCGGCGGAGCGGCAGGCCGCGCCGAGACCCTCGCCCTTCTCCAGGACGAGGCTCTGGCCGACGTAGGCCATGTTCAGCCCGAGGAGCACGCTGAACGCCACGTAGACCATCGAGAAGTCCGCGAACCCGGAGGCCGAGGACAGCCGGGCCGCCAGGACCAGCACCAGGATGTTGGTGGCGCTGGACGCCGCCTGGTCCAGGACCGAGGCGACGGCGGCGAGGCCGCGTCGGCTCACCGGCGGCCCGTACGGACGGTGCGCAGTGCGACGGTGTCGGTGCCGTCACCGGGGATGTGCTGCTCCGGCTCGGCCCGTTCGTAGGTCAGCGGCTGGGGCGTGGCCGGGCCGGAGGCACCGGGGGGTGCGGGCCGGGCGGCCGCCGGGGCGTCCTTGCCCTTGCCGCGGCCGCGCTTCTCCCCGGGCAGCGGGGCGTGCAGCACCGCGCCGAGGACGGTGCCGCCGGCGCCGCTGATGAGCTCGCGGATCCGGGACAGGTCGGTGCGGTGGACGGCGCGCGGGTCACAGACGACCAGGACCCCGTCGACGCGGTCGACGAGGGCGAGCGCGTCGGCGTAGGAGAGCACGGGCGGCGCGAGCACCACGACGGTGGCGTTGGGGGAGTCGGCCTCGGAGATCAGCCGGGTGGCGCGGGCGGAGGTCAGCGCGCGGGGTACGTTGCGCGCCCGGTCGCCCGGGATGAGGTCGAAGGTGCCGGACTCGCCGGCGTCGACGACGAGCTGGCGCCCGTCGGGCCACTCGGAGTCGGCGTGGCGTCCGCCGCCGGAGCCGCCGCCCGGGGTCTGGCTCCAGCGCGGGCGGCCGCCCGCGTCGGTCGGCAGCTGGCTGGCCAGCACCGGGGTGCGCAGGTCGGCTTCGATGAGCAGCACGTCCTTGCCGGTCTCGGCGAAGGAGGCGGCGAGGTTCACGGCGACGGCGGCGGCGGTCTCGCTGCTGCCGCGCGGGGCGACGACCAGCAGCCGGCGCCGGTCGGCGAACCGGGAGTCGTAGGCGAGGCGGAAGGCCACCGAGCGGTATTCCTCGGCGAGCCGGGGATCGGCCTCGCCGGCGGCGAGCAGCGGTCCGCCGCCCGTGCGGTCCCGGGGCAGGTAGCCGAGGACGGGTGCGCGCAGCGAGCGCGCCACGTCGCCCTCGGAGCGCGGGGCCGGGTCGAAGACCAGGCGGACCCACGCGGCCAGCAGGCCGAGGGCGAGGCCCACGGCGGCGCCGAGCGCGAGGGACATCAGGATGCCGGGGCCGTCGTGCCCGGTGGGCGCGGTGGCGGCGCTGGTGACCCGGCCCGGGGTCATGTCCAGGGCCTCCAGCTTGGTGATCTTGCCGTTGTAGCCGCCGACCTCGCTCTGCAGGTCGGTCTTGGAGGAGCTGGCGGCGTCGCGTCCGGCGCCGGCGGGCATCCGGGCGATCTCCTTGGACAGCTCGTCGAGCTGCTTGGCGACCGGGTCGCGCTGCTCCTTGTAGCCCTTGACCATCTTGTCGCGCGTGGCGTCGAGGGACTCCTGCCGCTTGAGCAGGTAGGCCTCGGTCATCGCGTTGGCGCGCTTGGCGGCCTCCTTGGGGGAGTCCGCGGTGTAGGTGAAGCGCAGCACCATGGTCTGCGGCGGGTTGGTCACCTGGAGGCCGGCGCGCAGCGCGGCGAAGTCCTTGGCGGACACGCCGAGCTTCTTCGCCGCCTCGTTGGCTATGGAGGAGCTGAGGGCGACCTGCCGCTCGGAGCCGATGTTGATCGCCTTGTCGGGGGCGAGGCTCGGGTTGAACGGGTCGTCGGTGGGGGCGCGCAGCACCACGTCGGCGGTCGCGACGTAGGTGTCGGCGGTGGAGATGCCGAGGTAGACGCCGCCCAGCAGGCCGACCCCGATGCCGGCCCCGATGAGCCTGCGGTAGCGCAGGAGCTGGCGGAACTGGTCCCTGAGGAGGTCGGGTTCGTCGTCGGCCGGTGCCGCTGCCGGGCGGTTCGTCTCGATCACGGCCGGGTTCCCCCAAGTGCTTCGTCTATCAGTGCGTCGATGCGGGCCAGGCCCGCTTCGCGGCTCAGGTGGGCCGCCACGTGGCGGGGTCCGGCCGCTCCCAGTGCGTCCGCGCCCTCGGGGTCCTCGGCGAGGGCCCGTACGGCCTTCAGCAGGGCCTCGGGGTCCTCCGGCGGTACGAGCACCCCTGCGCCCGAGCGTTCCACTTCCTGCGCGGTTCCGCCCTCCGCCGCCACGGAGGCGACGACGGGACGGCCGGTCTGGAAGTAGGAGGTGAGCTTCGACGGGACGCTCATGTCCAGCACGGCGGCGTGCTGAGTGACCGCGAGAACGTCCGCCGCCGCGAGGATATCGGGGAACTCGCCGTCAGCGGCAGGGGGGATGATGTCCAGGTTCGGCACATCGGAGGAGAGGTCCGCGAGCGCGGAGCGCTGGCTTCCGTCGCCCATCAGGACGAAACGGACCTTCGGGTCCAGCCGGGCGGCGCCCACGAGGACTTCGAGGCCCTGCTTGAGGCCCATGTTCCCGGAGTGCAGGACGACGGTCTCGCCGGGGCTCCAGCCGAGGTGGCGGCGGGTCTCGCCGCGCGGCTTGGTGGGCTTCGGCACGTGCGACCAGTTGGGCACGAGGCGGATCCGGCCCGGGTCCACGCCCATGCCGACGACCCGCTCCACGAAGGTCTCGTGGATGACGCCGACGAGGGTGGCCCGCTTCAGGGCGTAGGCCTCGGCCCGGCCGGCGATCGCGGCGGCCTTGTCGCCGCCGCTGATTCCGCTTTGCGCGGCGGCGGCGCCCATCAGGTCCTGGACGACGGGGACGTACGGGACCTTCCAGCGGGCCGCGAGGCGGGCGGCGAGCACGCCGCCGGCCAGGCTGGGCATCTGGGCGAGGACCGCGTCCGGCCTGGGCATCCGCGGCGGGGCCACGGCGCCGTGCAGCAGAATCGATCCTTCGAAGAGCGCCCGCTTCACGGCGGTCTGGCGCGGCGGCACGGTGTGCGCACGCCGGTGCACGGTGACTCCCGCGCGCTGCTCCGTGCGCCGGAACGCGCCCTTGTACTCCGGCTCGAGCGACCAGGCCGGGTAGTGCGGCATGCCGGCGAGGACGTGGGTCTCGTGGCCGAGATCCGCCCAGTGCTCCGCGATCTGGGTCGCATACGGGCCGATTCCCGCGTGCTCCGGAGCGTAATTGGTGGAAACCAGCAGCATGCGCCGCTGACCGGATCTGGACACCGAGCGTCCCCTCTTCCCCTGGATGATGCGCACGTCACCCTATTCGTTCACCCGCGTGCTGCGGAACGTGCACGCTATTGTCTGCTAATCCGCTGCACCGGGGGGTGTGGCCGCTGGGGACAAAGAGATGACGGAGCGGGACATGTCCGACATAGGTGCGCCTTCGCGCCGGCCGTATCGAGTCGGCTACGCGCCGGGTGCCTACGATCTGTTCCATATCGGACATCTCAATATCCTCCGGCACGCCAGGAGTCGGTGCGACTACCTGGTCGCCGGAGTGGTCTCCGACGAGATGGCCGAACTCGCCAAGGGCCGGCGCCCGATGATCCCGCTGGTCGAGCGGCTGGAGATCGTGCGCAGCGTGAAGTACGTCGACGCCGCCTTCGTCGAGACCGTGCCCGACAAGGTCGAGACCTGGAAGCAGGTCCGCTTCGACGTGATCTTCAAGGGTGACGACTGGCGGGGCACGCCCAAGGGCGACAAGCTCGAGAAGGACTTCGCCGCCCACGGCGTCGACGTCGTGTACTTCCCCTACACCGTGCACACCTCCAGCACCCAGCTGCGCCGGGCGCTGGACGCGCTCGCGGAACCGGCCGCCGCGCCCGGCCAGGTCACCGGCGAACGGCGCTGAGCTCCCGGAACCACTTGGCCAGGAAGGCCAGCAGGAACAGCACGGCGACCGCGCCCAGCGCGGCGTACGCCCGGGCGAACAGCTCTCCTCCGCCCAGCATCAGGAACACCAGGCAGAACACCCCGTAGTCCACGGGCAGCAGGGCCACCGCGCGCAGGGTCGACGGCGCGGCGGCCGGGCTGCCCGGCTCGGGCCGGGGCTTGAGCTTCTCGGTCAGCAGCCCGCCGAAGAAGGTCACCACGGCCGCGAACTGGAAGCCGAGCGGCACCAGCAGCCAGCCGTCGGACGTCGTCCCGTACTCCTCCGGGAAGCGGTAGAACGCGATCAGCACGCACGCGTGCAGCGCCGTGAGCTTGGCGGCGTCCACGACGTGGTCCAGCCATTCGCCGGCCGCGCTGCCGCCGCCCCGCAGCCGCGCCAGCTGCCCGTCGGCGGAGTCGAAGGCGAAGCCGACCGCGAGCGCCGCCCACACGGAGATCCCCAGCGCCCACGAGGGGCCGGTCAGCGCGACCGCGGCCACCGCGGCGAAGCTGAACGCGGCGCTGATCAGCGTCACCTGGTTCGGGGTGAGCCCCAGGGCGTACGAACCGGCCGCCAGGTACCGCCCGGCGGGGCGGTTGACGAACCGCGAGTAGAGCGACACCCCCTTGGCGGACTTCTGCGCCCCGCGCAGCTCACGCAGCGCCGTCCCGACTCTCGCCATGCGTGCCTCTGTTCGTCGTTCGTATATGCGTATGAAGGCCACATCATCGCAGGGCGGGAGCGGGCGACGGTTCCGGATGCCTGCGGACGTCCGGAAGCAGCAGGACGGAGAGGTTCGCGGCGGCGCTGAGGCCGGCCGCGACCAGCAGCGGAACGGTCGTCCCCACGGCGGCGGCCAGCGGCGCCGCCACCGCCAGGCCCAGCGGGCGGGCGGCGAAGGAGATCAGGGTGTCGAACGCGCCGACCCGCCCCAGGGTGTCCCGCGGGATGCGCCGCTGCATCTCCGTCTCCCACAGGGGGCTCAGCACCCCCAGGCCGAACATGGCGGCGCAGAAGGCGGCCGCCGTCACCGGCAGCGGCAGGCGCAGGGCGAAGGCCGTGAGCGGCAGTGCCTGGGCGGCGGCCCCGAAGGCCACCCCGTACAGCGGCCGGCGCAGCGGCAGCCGCCCGGCGGCCCAGACGCCGGCCGGCATGCCGACGGTGCCTGCCTGGGCCACGATCACCCAGGAGCTCTCCCCGCCCATGCTCCGGGCCGCGATCACCGGGCCGAGGGTGAGCAGCAGCCCCGCGGCCAGGTGCCAGACGCCGTGGGCCAGCACGTTGGCGAGGAACCACGGGTGGCGCCGGGTCTCGGTCCAGCCCGCCCGCAGTTCGGTGGTGAAGGCGGCGCGCGGTGTGCTGCGCGGCGCCGGCGCGGTGCGCAGGCCCCCGAGGGTGAGGGCCGAGAGGGCGAAGAGCGCGGCGGTGAGCAGCGAGGCCCAGCCGCCGCCGACGAGCAGCGTCAGCGAGCCGGCCGCTGCGGGGGCGGCGACGTTCGCGAGTCCGGTGGCCACCCCGAGCCGTGCGTTGACGCGCAGCCGGCCCTCCTCGGGGACGGCCGCCGCGACCAGGGTGCGGACGGCGGGGGTGCCGAAGGCCACCGCGGCCCCGGTCACGGCGGCGAGCGCGGCCAGCTCCGGGACCCGGCCGTCGAGGCCGGCCATCAGCAGGACCCCGGTCGCCAGTTGCGCGGCGGCCCGCGCCAGGTCGGCGACGAGCACCACCCGCCGCGCGGGGAAGCGGTCGGCGGTCACGCCCGCCACGGGCAGCAGGAGCAGCATGGGCAGCAGCTCGCAGGCGAGCACGAGGCCGAGGTCGCCGGGGGAGCCGGCCCGCAGCAGGGCCAGGGTGAGGGTGGTGGGGACGAGGGCCGTGGCGAATGCGGCGAAGGCGCGGCCGACGAGCAGCCGCCAGATCGTCGGGGTCATGACAGCCGACATTATTTCGCCAGCGAATTATTCGTCAACGAATTACTCTTCGCCCCGCGGCGGCCGGACATAATGCGGGCATGGGAGCAGAATCGGCCGTCGGCCGCACCGGAGCCGCGCCGGCAGAGGACTCCGTCGACCGGCACATCGCCCGCTGGACCGGCAAGGTCCCCTTCGACGTGCCCACCGAGGCCGTCATCACCCGGATCCAGCTCCTGGCCAAGCACGTCGCCCACGGCAAGGAACGGGCCCTCGCCGAAACCGGACTCCAGGCCTTCGAGTTCGACACCATGCACCGGCTCGCCTCCCGCGGAGCTCCCTGGCGGGCCCCCTCCGCGGAGCTCGCCGCCGAACTGCTGCTCTCCCCGGCCGGGATGACCGGCCGCCTCGACACCCTGGAGAAGTCCGGCCTCGTACGCCGCCTGCGCGGGGCGCCCGACCGGCGCCGGGTCGACGTGGAGCTCACCGACGAGGGCCACCGCCGCTGGACCGAGGCCATGCGCTGGCGCGGGATCGCCGAGGCCGGGATGGTCGAAGCCCTCGACGACGGCGACCGCGCCGCGCTCGCCGCCCTCCTCAAGCGGATGCTGCTCCAGGTCGAGACCCGCTGAACGCCCTGCCGGACGCCCCGCCGGACGCCCCGCCGGACGACCGGCCGGGAGACCGGCTGCGGCCGCCCGGCGCGACCGGCCCGGCCGCGGCGGTCTCAGTCCACCACCCGCAGCAGCAGCACCGACCGGGCCGGCACCGTCAGCGTCTCCCCGCCCCGGTGCCGGGTCAGCGGCGCCTGCGCCTGGTCCTCCCGCGCCGTGTCCAGCACCAGCTCGTAGGTCTCCGCCCAGGGCGCCCCGGGCAGCGCCCAGGCCAGCGGCCGGTCCCCGGTGTGCAGCAGGACGAGGAAGCTGTCGTCCGTCACCTGTCGGCCCCGCTCGTCCCGGCCCGGGATGTCCCGCCCCGACAGGTACATCCCCAGCGCCGCGGCCGGCGCGTACCAGTCCCGCTCCGTCATCTCCGCACCCGCCGGCGTGAACCAGGCCAGGTCCCGCAGGCCGTCCGCGCCCTGCGCACGCCCCGAGAAGAACGCCCGCCGCCGCAGCACCGGATGGGTCTGCCGCAGGCCGATCAGCCGGGAGGCCAGCGCGAGGAGCGACTGCCAGTGCGGATCCGACAGCAGTGACCAGTCCACCCACCCCGTCTCGTTGTCCTGGCAGTAGGCGTTGTTGTTGCCGCCCTGCGTGCGCCCGAACTCGTCGCCCGCCACCAGCATCGGCACGCCCGTCGACAGCAGCAGCGTGGTCAGCAGGTTGCGCAGCTGCCGGCGGCGCAGGGCGCCGACCGACTCGTCGTCCGTCTCGCCCTCGGCGCCGCAGTTCCACGACCGGTTGTCGTTCGTCCCGTCCCGGCCCGCCTCCCCGTTGGCGTCGTTGTGCTTGCGCTCGTAGGACACCAGGTCCCGCAGGGTGAAGCCGTCGTGCGCGGTCACGAAGTTCACCGAGGCGTACGGCCGCCTGCCACCCCACGCGTACAGGTCGCTCGACCCCGACAGCCGGTAGCCCAGGTCCCGTACGTCGGGCAGCGCACCCCGCCAGAAGTCCCGCACGGCGTCCCGGTAGCGGTCGTTCCACTCCGTCCACAGCGGCGGGAAGGCCCCCACCTGGTAGCCGCCCGAGCCCACGTCCCACGGTTCGGCGATGAGCTTGACCCGCCGCAGCACCGGATCCTGGGCGATCACCGCCAGGAACGGCGACAGCATGTCCACGTCGTGCATGGAACGGGCCAGCGCCGCCGCCAGGTCGAAGCGGAAGCCGTCCACGCCCATCTCGGTCACCCAGTAGCGCAGCGAGTCCGTGATGAGGCGCAGCACGTGCGGGCGCCCGGCGTGCAGGGTGTTCCCGCAGCCCGTGTAGTCGGAGTAGCGGCGCTGGTCGGACTGGAGCCGGTAGTAGCCGCGGTTGTCGATGCCGCGCAGCGAGAGCGTGGGGCCCAGCTCGCCCGCCTCCGCGGTGTGGTTGTAGACCACGTCGAGGATGACCTCGATCCCGGCCGCGTGCAGCGCCCGGACCATCCGCTTGAACTCCCCGACCTGCTGCCCGGCCGTGCCGCTCGCCGCGTAGCCCGCGTGCGGCGCGAAGTACCCCACCGAGTTGTAGCCCCAGTAGTTGCGCAGCCCCTTGCGCAGCAGGTGGTCCTCGTGCGCGAACTGGTGGACGGGCAGCAGCTCCACCGCCGTCACCCCCAGCTTCACCAGGTGCTCGACCGCCGCCGGGTGCGCGAGGCCCGCGTAGGTGCCCCGCAGCTCCTCGGGAACACCCGGATGGCGCATCGTGAAGCCGCGCACGTGCAGCTCGTAGATCACCGAATCGGCCCACGGGGTCTTCGGCCGGACGTCGTCCGCCCAGTCGTCGTCATCGTGGACGACCACCCCCTTCGGCACGAACGGCGCCGAGTCGCGGTCGTCGCGCACCGTGTCCGCGATGTACTGCTGGGGCCAGTCCCGGACGTGCCCGTACACCTCCGGGGGGAGGGTGAAGTCCCCGTCCACGGCCCGCGCGTACGGGTCCAGGAGGAGCTTCGCCGGATTGTGCCGGACCCCCGTCCACGGGTCCCACCGCCCGTGCACCCGGAAGCCGTAGCGCTGCCCCGGACGCACCCCCGGCACGAAGCCGTGCCAGATCTCGTGCGTGAGCTCCGTCAGGGAGCAGCGCGTCTCCGTCCCGGACTCGTCGAAGAGGCACAGCTCCACCGCCTCGGCGCCCTGCGCCCACAGGGCGAAGTTGGTCCCCTCCGTCCCTCCCGACCCGCCCGCGGCCGGTCGGAACCGGGCCCCCAGGGGATGGGAGGACCCCGGCCACACGGCCGGCTGCGGGCGCACCTGGGCCCGCGGACCCTGCCCCCTGGCCCGCCCGTTGGCCCGGACGGCGGGGCGTCCCTCCGCCCGGGCGCCCGGCGGGCCGCCCGGTTGTCCGTCGACCTGCGGTACGGGTGCGGCCTGACCGCTCCGCACCGCCCCGACGGCATCGCTGGCGGTTTCCACCGCCTCCTGCTCGGCTGCGCTCGACACTGCCCGCCTCCACGGCTCTTCGGTACCGGCGGGGGTAGGGGAGAGTGCGGCCCCGGCGTCCCGGCCTGGGCCCGCCCCCGTCTGGTCCTTCCCACTGTTCTGCCCGGACAGTTCTGCCCGGAACGTCGCCCGCTCTCACGTTTCCCCCGGAGGGGCCCGGTCGTTGGAGGGAGCGTGACACTTCTGACGAGGCGGGCAGGGGCGGGCTTGGCCGCCGTGGCGGCGTGGGCGGCGCTGCTGGGAGGCCTGACCGGCTGCACCGAGGACGGCAAGGCACCGGTCGAGATCCAGCTGCCCGGCAGACCCCGCTCGCCGGACGAGGCCATCCGCATCACCCCGGAGGACAACGCCAAGGGGGTGCCGGCCGACGGGCGGCTGACCGTCACCGTCCCCGAGGGCCGGCTGGAGCGGGTCGTCGTCACCAAGGTGGAGGACGCCCAGGCCGAGCAGGTCCCCGGCAGCATCGCCCCGGACGGGCTCAGCTGGAGCCCCGCCCCGGAGTACGGCCGGCTCGCCCTCGCCGCCAAGTACACCGTCGACGCCGTCGCCCTCGACGGGCACAACCGCCGCCAGGCCCGGCACACCACCTTCACCACCTACGTCCCCGAGGAGCGGTTCATCGGCTACTTCAAGCCCGAGAACCGCTCGACGGTCGGCACCGGCATGATCGTCTCCTTCAAGTTCAGCCGGGAGATCGAGCGCCGGGCCGAGGTCGAGAAGGCCATCACCGTCACCGCCGACCCCGCCGTGCAGGTCGCCGGCCACTGGTTCGGCAAGGACCGCCTCGACTTCCGGCCCAAGCAGTACTGGAAGCCGGGCACCAAGGTGACCGTGAAGATGGACCTGCGCGACGTCGAGGGCGCGCCCGGCTCGTACGGCATCCAGGACAAGACCGTCTCCTTCACCGTCGGCCGCTCCCAGATCTCCACCGTGGACGCGGCGGCGCACACCATGGAGGTCCGCCGGGACGGCGAGCTCCTGTCCACGGTGCCGATCAGCGCCGGCGCGCCGAAGACCACCACCTACAACGGCAAGATGGTGGTGATGGAGCTCTTCGACGTCACCCGGATGAACGGCCAGACCGTCGGCTTCGGCGGCGAGTACGACATCCCCGACGTCCCGCACGCCATGCGGCTCACCAACTCCGGGACCTTCCTGCACGGGAACTACTGGTCCAGCCCCGACACCTTCGGCAGCACCAACGTCAGCCACGGCTGCATCGGCCTGCGCGACGACAAGGGGGGCGGCTCCGACACCCCGGCCGGCTGGTTCTTCGACCGCACCCTCGTCGGGGACGTGGTGGAGGTCGTCAACTCCGAGGACAAGACGGTCGCCCCCTCCAACGGGCTGGGCGGCTGGAACATGTCCTGGGCGGACTGGGTCGCGGGCTCCGCCGTGACCTGACCCCGGACGGGTGACACGAGTGATCGGAATGCCGTAGCGGACGAGTGTGCTGCCGCTCCCGGCGCGCCGCCGCCCCCAGCCTGTGCAGGCACAGGAGTGCAGGCACCGGTGACGGACGGAGTGTCATGGCAGCAAGAAGATGGACCGTCGGGCTCGCGATCGGGGCCGTACTGGCCGCCGTCGGGGCGCCCACCGCCGCAGTGGCCGCCGGGCCCGGCGGCGAGCGCCCCGCGGAGGTCCGGCGGGCCACGCTCCCCGAAGGGCTCGGCCCCTGCGTGCCGGCCCCCGGGGAGACCTGCCCCAGCCCCTTCCCGCCCATCGGCAGCGACGGCGTGATCCGGGGCCACGACAACGCCGTGAACATCTTCGTCGGCGGCGACTTCCGGGTCCGCGAGCGGGTCTCCGAGGCCGAGGGCCGGGTGGTCGTGCTCGGCTCCTTCGACCAGAACAAGACCGGACAGGACCTGCGCTACAACGTCGGCGTCGTCGGCGCGGGATCCCTCGTCCCGCCGTCCCCCGGCTCCGACTTCCTCACCACCGGCGGCGACGTGACCGTGGCCCAGGGGCAGCGGCTGCTCGCCGACACCGGCGTCGTGCGTCACGCGGGCACCCTCAGCGGCACCGTGACCGGCACCCTGCGCAGCGACCCGGCCGCGGCCGCCCCCTACGCGGGCTGGCGCGACAGCCTCGGCGCCGCGAGCCAGTGCTACGCCCGCGTCGACGGGCAGCGCCGCACCCCGACCGGAACCGTCGCCAACCTCGGCTACCAGACCACGTTCACCGGGGACGGCACCTCGCCGCTACAGGTCTTCAACGTGGACGCCGACCTGGTCGGCGGCGGCAACGGCCAGCAGGGCATCGTCTTCCAGCGCATCCCCGCGGGCGCGACGATCCTGGTCAACGTCTTCGGCACCGCCCGCACCATCAACACCTACAGCGGGGCCATCCAGGACGACCTCGACCCGCTCAACGCCCACCGCGAGCGGCTCCTGTGGAACTTCCCGGACGCCACCACGGTCGACCTGAACGGCACCGGACAGTTCCAGGGCAGCTTCCTGATCGGCAACCGGGCCTCCGAGACCAGCGTCCGGCTCCCCGGGATCAACGGCCGCTTCTTCACGACCGGTTCGCTCACCCACACCAGCGCGGCGACCGGGGGCGGCGGCCAGGAGTTCCACGCCTACCCCTTCAACGGCGACCTGCCCGACTGCGGCGGCACCCCCCAGCCGGTCACCGGCCGGGTGTCCGTCCTCAAGCGGGACGAGGCCGGCCGGCCCCTGGCCGGCGCCACCTTCGAGCTGTGGCGGGAGAGCAACGGCACCCCGGGGCTCCAGACGGGCACGCCGGGCGGGGACACCAAGGTCGGTGACGACTGCGTGACCCCCGCGGACGGCGTCTGCGCCCGGACCACCGAACTCGGCACCCTCTACTGGCGCGAGACCCAGGCACCGCCCGGATTCGACCTGCCGGCCATCACCGTCCACCGGCTGGACCTCACCACCGACAACGCCCAGGCCGGCGTGCGGGTCGAGGTGGACAACACCCGCACGCCCGAACCCCCGGACCCGGACACCTCCGTCACCGTGCGCAAGACCGACGCCGAGACCGGAGCCCCGCTCGCCGGCGCGACCTTCGAGCTGTGGCGGGAGTCCAACGGCCGGGGCGGCCTCCAGGTCGCCGACACCGACGTACCGGCCGACACCCGCCTGCGCACCACGTGCGTGACCGACGCCGACGGCAGCTGCACGGTCCGCGTGCCGATCGGGGAGACCTACTACTGGCGCGAGACCGTCACCCCCGACGGCTACCAGCCGCCGGCCGACCCGGTCACCCGCTTCGAGCCGACCGAGGCCGACCTCCCCGACGGCATCGTCCTCACCGTCGCCAACCGCCGCACGCCCGTGGAGTACGAGGGCTCGATCCGGGTCGTCAAGCAGGACTCCAAGACCCGGCGGCCGCTGCGCGGGGCCGTCTTCGAGGTCTGGCGCGAGACCAACGACACCCCGGGCCTGCAGACCCGCGGCATCAACCCCGACCGGCTCGCCGCCCCGGGCTGCGCCACCGACCGCGCGGGCGTCTGCGACTTCCCCCGGCTGCCGGAGGGCTGGTACTACCTCGTCGAGACGGACGTGCCCGAGGGCTACGTCCTGCCGGCCGACCGGGTGACGGGCCCGCTGCGCGTGGACCGGGCCGTGCCCGGCGGACGCCTGGTCGTCACGCTCCACAACCAGCGGGACGACCAGGGCAAGGGCAAGGGCGGCAAGGGCAAGGGCGACAAGGACGGGAAGGACCACCACGGCAAGGACTCCGGGCGCCCGCGCGGCTGACCCGGCCGCCGCGGCGGCACCGGACGGAGCGGCCCGCCCGCTCCCCGGTCCGCCGCGGGGGTGACCCCCTCACCCCTCCGGCGGATCAGCGCGAGCCGTCCGCCCCGCCTGCGGATTGGCTGGTCGGGACCGTACCGCGCCCGGACCGCAGGAGGCCCCGATGGCCGCACCCCGCACGGCGGGCCGCACCGGGGCGGCCGTCGCGGCCGCCGGGGTGCTGCTCGCGCTGGCAGGCCCGTACGCTCCCGGTGCGGCGGCGGCCGCGCCGGAGCCGGAGAGCCCGTGCACGGCCGGAACCGGCCCCTACCAGCGGGAGCTGGAGGAGCACCTCGGCCGCCCGGTCGACGGGGTGCAGTCGGTGCAGGACTGCGAGGCGGTCCGCGCCTTCCAGCGGGAGAACGGGATCACGCCCGCCGACGGATACCCGGACGCGGCCACCCACCGCACCGTCCTCGTCGTGACCGCGCGCCCCGCCCCCAACGCAGCGGGCGACTGCCCCGTTCGCGAGCACCGGGTCACCTGCGTCGACATGGACCGGCAGCTGCTGTGGGTGCAGCGGGGCAGCCGGATCCTCTTCCCGCCCGTGCCGATCCGCACCGGCCGCGACTTCCAGGAGACCCGCCCCGGCTGGCACGAGGTGTACTGGCGCAGCAAGGACCACGTGTCCACGCTGTACGGGTCCCCGATGCCGTACGCCCAGTTCTTCGACGGCGGCCAGGCCCTGCACGGCACGCCCGACAGCCTCTACGGGAACGGCGGTTCGGCCGGCTGCGTCAACCTTGCCGAGGCGGACGCGGCCCGCCTCTGGGAACTGCTCACGGAGGGCGACGCCGTCTACGTCTGGGGCACCAGGCCCGGCACCGAGGACTGAGCCCCGCGCACGGTCCGGGCCGCGGCGGGCGCCGAGGTCAGCGCCCGTGCCGGAGCCGTTCCACTCCTCCCCGGCAGTTGGGACGGAACGGTGACAAGACCGTGGCTCGTCGTGATCCTCCCGTGTGATTACCTGTCGACATGCGCGCACTGTCCGCGCGCGGGGGACATGGGGAGAACACGAGTGAACCTGCAGCCGATACGCGGCCGCGCCCGCACGGGCCTGCCGGCCCTCCTGCTGGGGGCGGCCCTGCTGTTCACCACGGCGTGCAGCGGTGGCGGCGGTGGTGGCGGCAACGGCAGCGGCGGCGCGGACAACGCCGGTGGCGGTGGCAAGACCGGCACCGAGGCGTCCAAGGCCGTCGTCAGCGTCAAGCCGGACGACGGGGCCAAGGAGGTCGCCACCAGCGGCATCCTGAAGATCACGAGCACCGGCGGCAAGCTCACCACGGTGACCGTCGCCGACACCAAGGGCAACGCGGTCGAGGGCAAGCTCGCCGACGACGGCTCCAGCTGGGAGCCCGCCCGTCACCTCGCCTCGGCCACCGAGTACAAGGTGCACGCGGTCGCCAAGGACGACGCCGGCCGCGAGTCCGCGAAGGACACCAGCTTCACCACCCTCACCCCGACCAACACCTTCATCGGCCACTACACGCCCGAGGACGGCTCCACCGTCGGCGTCGGCATGCCGGTCTCCATCAACTTCAGCCGGGGCATCACCAACCCCGAGGCCGTCGAGAAGGCCATCACCGTCACGGCGGAGCCGGCTGTGCCGATCGAGGGCCACTGGTTCGGCAACGACCGCCTCGACTTCCGCCCCGAGAACTACTGGGCGGCCGGCACCAAGGTCACCGTGAAGCTGGCGCTGGACGGCGTCGAGGGCCGCCCCGGCGTCCACGGCAAGCAGACCCGCACGGTCAACTTCACCATCGGCCGCTCCCAGGTCTCCACGGTCGACGCGAGCGAGAAGCAGATGCAGGTCGTGCGCGACGGCCAGGTCCTCAAGACCGTCCCGATCACCGCCGGCGCCCCCTCGACGACCACGTACAACGGACAGATGGTCATCAGCGAGAAGTACGAGGTCACGCGGATGAACGGCGCGACCGTCGGCTTCGGCGGCGAGTACGACATCGCCGACGTCCCGCACGCCATGCGCCTGTCGCAGTCCGGCACGTTCGTCCACGGCAACTACTGGGCCTCCGCGGGCACCTTCGGTTCGGCCAACGTCAGCCACGGCTGCGTGGGCCTGCGCGACCAGCGCGGCGGCGGCGACCCCAACGCCCCCGCGGCCTGGTTCTTCAACGAGTCACTCATCGGTGACGTGGTCGTCGTGAAGAACTCCAAGGACAAGCAGATCGCCCCCGACAACGGTCTCAACGGCTGGAACATGCCGTGGGCGGAGTGGATCAAGTAACGGCGCGGAGTGTCGAGAACGGCCGGAGCGGTCCGGTGCTGTGACCCACGGCACCGGGCCGCTCCGCGTTAACCGGCGCTAACCTGACCCGTATGACCATCTCTCTCGAAGTCTCCGAAGGTGTCGGCACCATCCGCCTGGACCGGCCGCCCATGAACGCCCTGGACGTCGCCACCCAGGACCGGCTGTGCGAGCTCGCGGTGGAGGCGACCGACCGGGCCGACGTCCGCGCGGTCGTCCTCTACGGCGGTGAGAAGGTGTTCGCGGCGGGCGCGGACATCAAGGAGATGCAGACGATGGACCACGCGGCGATGGTCGCCCGGTCCCGCGGTCTCCAGGACGCCTTCACGGCCGTCGCCCGCATCCCCAAGCCCGTCGTCGCGGCGATCACCGGCTATGCGCTGGGCGGCGGTTGCGAGCTCGCGCTCTGCGCCGACTACCGGATCGCCGCCGACAACGCGAAGTTCGGCCAGCCCGAGATCCTGCTCGGCCTCATCCCCGGCGCCGGCGGCACCCAGCGGCTGTCCCGGCTGGTCGGGCCGTCCCGGGCCAAGGACCTCATCTTCACCGGCCGCATGGTGAAGGCGGACGAGGCGTTCACGCTCGGCCTGGTGGACCGGGTGGTGCCCGCGGCCGAGGTCTACGAGCAGGCGCACGCCTGGGCGGCGAAACTGGCCCAGGGCCCGGCCATCGCGCTGCGCGCTGCCAAGGAGTGCGTCGACGCGGGCCTGGAGGCCGACATCGACACCGGTCTGACGATCGAACGCAACTGGTTCGCGGGCCTGTTCGCCACCGAGGACCGTGAGCGCGGCATGCGCAGCTTCGTCGAAGAGGGCCCCGGCAAGGCGAAGTTCGTCTGAGCGCCGGCCGGGCGGTCCTCCCTGGGGGTGGATTAGCCAGGCCTTAAGGCAGCCTTAAGCGCGGGAGGTGATCCACTCGGTGTGATCATCTCCCTGCGCTGTGTCACCGCAGTTCAGGGCCGGTGCGAGGCCCTCCGGAAGGCCCCCGGGGGCGCCCGGTGAGCCCCCGGGGGGCCGTCGTGTCCGGGGGGCGTATTCGCGGGGAACGGCCCGGAGGGGCGGGCGGGCCGTCCATGATGGGTGCATGGCGGGCCTGGAGGGTGTGGAACAGCCGCGGCAGCGCGGCGGTGCTTCGGCGGTACGGCTCACTGCGGCGGTCGAGGACGAACAGGGCCTCAAGGCCATGGAGTTGTACGGGAACCCGGCCGAGGCGGAGGTGACGCTGCCGTCCATGCCGGAATCGGCGGGCACGGCGCGCCGGCTCACCCAGTGCGTGGTGATCCGGCTCTGGGGGCTCTCCCCGCAGACGGCCGAGCACACCGTCCTGCTGGTCTCGGAGCTCGTCGGCAACGCCGTCCGTCACACCGGCGCCCGCTCCTTCGGCCTGCGCATGCTGCGGCGCCGGGGCTGGATCCGGGTGGAGGTGCGCGACCCCTCGCGCGGCCTGCCCTGCCTGATGCCGGTGCACGAGCTGGACACCACGGGCCGCGGCCTCTTCCTCGTGGACAAGCTGTCCGACCGCTGGGGCGCGGACCTGCTGCCGCGCGGGAAGATCGCCTGGTTCGAGATGCGGGTCGCCGACCGCCAGAACGCCTGAAGCCCCCGGGCGCCGGTTGGGCGGTGGGGGGCTTCATGGGTGCGCCGAGGATCTGAGGGGGTGTGATCCTCGGCGTGTGGACTTCGCTCGGGTCAATGGGGAAGTCGTGGTTCCGACTATGGCAGACGAGCGCCGGAACGCCAAAAGTCCCTACTCGGGCATAAGTGTGCAAATAGTAAGACTTTCTAGCTAAATCCTAGGTGAGGTGGGCCACTCACCTCGCAATCCATGAATAACTATCGACTGCTCTGAGTAAATCGTTGATCACATGACGATGGCGCCCCCCGGTTGGCCCTCTTCGGTGATCGCCTCGAATTGGGTCAATCGTTACCTTCCGGTCGATCGACCCCTTAAATGGGCAGGTGCTCTCACATCCAGGCCGCCGCGCGGCCCTGCGCGCGGCCGGTCTCGGCGCGGCGGGCGCCGCGGTGGCCGGCCTCACCAGCGGCTGCGGACCGGGCAGCCCCTCCGCCGGTCCCACCGCCCCCTCCTCCCCGCCCCCCGGACCGGCGCGCCCGGCCCGGCCCGCACGGGCGGCCCCGGCCGCGGCGCCGCGCCGGTTCCCCGGGCGGCCCGTCGAGATCGCCCACGGCCCCCGAGACCGTCCCCGGGTCGCCCTCACCTTCCATGGCAACGGAGACCCCGCCGTCGCCCGCGCGGTGCTGGCCGCGGCGGAGAAGGGCGGCGCGCGGGTCACCGTCCTGGCGATCGGCAGCTGGCTCGACGCCCACCCGGACATGGCCCGCCGGATCCTCGACGGCGGCCACGAACTCGGCAACCACACCCAGCACCACCTCGCGGTGAACGACATGCCCGAGCCGGAGGCCCTCGCCGAGATCACCGGATGCGCCCAGCGGCTCAAACGGCTCACCGGCTCCATCGGCACCTGGTTCCGGCCCTCCCAGACGCAGTACGCGACACCGCTCGTGCGGAGGCTGGCCCAGCGGGCCGGCTACCCGCACGTCCTGTCGTACGACGTGGACTCCCTCGACTTCACCTCGCCCGGTGCCGCGGCCGTCACCCGCAACGTCACCGGGACGATCCGCCCCGGATCCGTGGTGAGCCTGCACTTCGGCTACGCGGACACGGTCGACGCGATGCCCTCCCTCCTCGAAGAACTCGCGCGCCGCGACCTGCGCGCGGTGACCACCACGGAGCTGCTGACGCCATGACGACCACCCGCCTCCACCGCAACGCCGGCGTGCTGCTGGCCGGCCTGGTCCTCGCCGCCCTGGCCGGCTGCGGATCGTCCGAGGGGCCCGCCGGGGCCGTCGGGTCCAAGGGCCCGGCCAAACCCGTCAAGGCCGCGCCCGTCGCGCCGCCCGGACTGCCTGGCATGCCGCCGCTCCTCGACCCGAACGACGTCTACGCGGCGGATCGGCCAGGCAAACTCTCCCCGGTGGTCAAGGACTTCCCCTCCCGGGTCTACGTGCCGAACACCAACTCCAACACGGTGTCCGTCATCGACCCGGCGACCTACCAGGTCATCGACACCATCCCGGTCGGCGTCCAGCCCCAGCACGTGGTCCCCTCCTGGGACCTCAAGACCCTGTGGGTCAACAACAACCGCGGCCACACCCTCACCCCGATCAACCCGGCCACCGGCGAGGCCGGCAAGCCCGTCGAGGTGCACGACCCGTACAACCTGTACTTCACGCCCAACGGCAAGTACGCGATCGTCATGGCCTCCCTCGACAAGGAGCTGGTCTTCCGCGACCCGCACACCATGGACCGGGTCAAGACCGTCCCCGTCTCCTGCTTCGGCGTCAACCACGCGGACTTCTCCGCCGACGGCCGCTACTTCATCGTGAGCTGCGAGTTCTCCGGCGAGCTCCTCAAGGTCGACACCGAGCGGATGGAGGTCGTCGGCCAGCAGAAGCTGCCCTTCGAGGGCGCGATGCCGCAGGACGTGAAGGTCTCCCCGGACGGCAAGACCTTCTACGTCGCGGACATGATGGCGCACGGCATGTGGGTGCTCAGCGGGGACAGCTTCGAGACGCCCAAGCTGCTGCCCACCGGGAAGGGCTGCCACGGCCTCTACGTGAGCCGCGACTCCAAGGAGATGTACGTCTCCAACCGCGGCGAGGGCACCGTCTCGGTCTACAACTTCCCGCAGAAGAAGCTCACCAAGAAGTGGACCCTCCCCGACGGCGGCAGCCCCGACATGGGCGGCGTCTCCGCCGACGGCAAGGTGCTGTGGCTGTCCGGCCGCTACGACGGAGAGGTGTACGCCATCGACACCACCACCGGCAAGCAGCTCGCCCGGATCCCGGTGGGCGGCGGCCCGCACGGCCTCGCCGTCTACCCGCAGCCCGGCCGGTACTCGCTCGGACACACGGGGATCTTCCGCTAGGGGCGCCCCGCCGGCCCTGCCCGGTCCCTTCCGGCACCCGGGGGCTCCGCCCGCCCCGGGTGCCGCTACCCTGAGCCGGTCAACAAGCACCAAGAAGGGGTGGACCCAGTGGCGGACATCGAGAGCGCACGGGCGACGTTCGACAGGTTCGACGTGAACGGTGACGGCTTCATCACGGCCGACGAGTACAGCGCCGCGATGCGCGCCATGGGCGACGCCCACGTGAGCCCCGCCGTCGCGGACTCCGTCGTCGCCTCCAAGGACGCCAACCACGACGGCCTGCTCAGCTTCGACGAGTTCTGGGCCTCCCTGAACAAGTAGCACCCCCTGCCCGCGCCCCCGACCCCCGGGTCCGGGGGCGCGCGCACGGCCGCGGCCGGTGCCTGCTCCGGCTAGGCGCCGTCCTCCGTGGCGGAGGCCTCCCCGACCTCGTCGAGGGCCTCCTCCAGCCACTGCAGCCAGAAGGTCTCCAGGGCGATCCCGCCGTGCAGGACGAGCCGCCGCAGCCGGTCCTCCACCGCGTCCCGCCCGGGCGGGAAGTCCTTCGCCTCGATCGCCTGGTACTGCGCGAGCTGGCGCCGGTGCAGCTCCAGGTGGCGCCGCAGCTCCGGGCCGAGGCCCTGCGGCCCCACCACGCCCGCGGCCCTGATCCGCAGCAGCAGCGGGTCGCGCATCGGCTTCGGGTCCTGGCTCTCGCCGACCCACCGGGCCAGCTCCGCACCGCCCGCGGGCAGCACCTCGTACTCCTTCTTCTGCCCCCGCACGGCCACTTCGCTGGGGAGCGCCCGGATCAGCCCCGACTCCTCCAGCCGGCCCAGTTCGCGGTAGATCTGCTGGTGCGTGGCCGACCAGAAGTACCCGATCGACTTGTCGAACCGCCGGGTCAGCTCCAGCCCGGACGAGGGCTTCTCGAGCAGGGCGGTGAGGATGGCGTGCGGCAGGGACATGCCGCCATCCTAGGTTTGCGCCCGAGCGGCCCCCGCGCGCACCTCCGCCTGCCCGGCCCCGTACGGCCGCGGCCCACTGGCGGGCCCCCGCCGCCCCGCCCAGGCTGAGGGGATGACCGCCGACGACAGCGCGAGCCGGCCGCGCTACCCCGACCTCACGGCCCTCTTCGTGAACTGCACGCTCAAGCGCTCGCCCGAGACCAGCAACACCGAGGGACTGATCGACAGGAGCCGTGCCGTCATGGAGTCGGCCGGCACGCGGACCTCCCTGATCCGGGCCGTCGACCACGACATCGCGACCGGCGTCTGGCCGGACATGACCGAGCACGGCTGGGAGAGCGACCAGTGGCCGGTCCTCTACAGCCGGATCATGGACGCCGACATCCTCGTGCTGTGCGGTCCGATCTGGCTCGGCGACAACAGCTCCGTGATGAAGCGGGTGATCGAGAGGCTCTACGCCTGCTCCTCGCTGCTGAACGAACAGGGCCAGTACGCCTACTACGGACGGGTCGGCGGCGCGCTGATCACCGGCAACGAGGACGGCGTGAAGCACTGCGCCATGAACGTCCTCTACAGCCTCCAGCACCTCGGCTACGCCATCCCGCCCCAGGCCGACGCGGGCTGGATCGGCGAGGCCGGCCCCGGCCCCTCCTACCTGGACCCCGGGTCCGGCGGCCCGGAGAACGACTTCACCAACCGCAACACCGCCTTCATGTCCTGGAACCTCATGCACCTGGCCGCCCTGCTCAAGCGCGCGGGCGGCATCCCCGCGCACGGCAACCAGCGCTCCCTGTGGGACGCCGGCTGCCGCTTCGACTTCCCCAACCCCGAGCACCGCTAGAGGGGCATCCGTGGAGCAGCTGCTGAGGGTCCAGAACTTCAACGTCTCGCGGGACGGGTTCGGGGCGGGGGAGCACCAGAGCCTGGAGCGGCCGTTCGGCGACGCCGATCCGGGGGCCCTGTTCGCCTGGGCGGGAGCCACCGCGAGCCGGCCCATGCGCACGGCACCCGGAGGCAGCCGGGGCCTCGACCGCGCGCGGTCCGGCCCGGGGGCGGGTGGCCCCGGGCCGGACCGGCGTACGGCGGTCCAGCGGTCCGGCGGTTCAGCGGGCGATGTCCACGACGAACCGCTCCGGCGAGTGCAGGGCGTAGGCGCGGTAGTAGGGCAGGGTGTCGAACGCGGCCCCGAAGGTCACGTACCCCTCGTAGTCCCCGGTCATGGCGAGGCCCTTGAGCTTGGGGAGGCCGATCGTCTGGAGCTTGGGGCCCCGGTATACGCTCGCGCCCGCGTCGTCGTGGGCGGCGGCCGGGTGGAGGCGGATCTCCAGGAAGTACTTCCCGGCCAGCGGCACGGGCTGCCCGGACCCGTCGTAGCGCAGCTGCGCGACGGGGGTGACGGTCACCTCGGGGGAGTTCCCCTGGAGGTCGATGACGATCCGGTCGAAGGTGGGGTGCCCGCCCCAGCGGGCGTTGACGACGAGCGGGGTCTGCGCCTGTGTGGTGTCGGCGGCTGCAGAGGAGAGGGAGGAGGCCGAGGCGGGTGAGGCGAACGCGAGTCCGGCGGCGAGCAGAGCGCCGGAGGCCAGAGCCACGAACCGCCGAAGACGTGTGTGGATCATGATGTCCCCTCGATTCTCGGGAGACGGGGACTGATGGCACTCCCTGGGACGCCGTGCCGCGGCCCGCGGTTCCGGGGGTGCGCAACGCGGTGGGGGCCGGGCGTGCGCCGCCCGGCCCCCACCGCGTCATGCGGTCGGTGTCAGCACTCGATGACGTTGACCGCGAGGCCGCCGCGGGCGGTCTCCTTGTACTTGATCTTCATGTCGGCGCCGGTCTCCTTCATGGTCTTGATGACCTTGTCGAGGGAGACCTTGTGGGAGCCGTCGCCGCGCATGGCCATCTTGGCGGCGGTGACCGCCTTGACCGCGGCCATGCCGTTGCGCTCGATGCAGGGGATCTGGACCAGGCCGCCGACCGGGTCGCAGGTCAGGCCCAGGTTGTGCTCCATGCCGATCTCGGCCGCGTTCTCCACCTGCTCCGGGGTGCCGCCGAGGACCTCGGCGAGGGCTCCGGCCGCCATCGAGCAGGCGGAGCCCACCTCGCCCTGGCAGCCGACCTCGGCGCCGGAGATGGAGGCGTTCTCCTTGAACAGCATGCCGATCGCGCCCGCGGCGAGGAGGAAGCGGACCACGCCGTCCTCGTCCGCGCCCGGCACGAAGTTCATGTAGTAGTGCAGCACGGCCGGCAGGACGCCCGCGGCGCCGTTGGTGGGGGCGGTGACGACGCGGCCGCCGGCCGCGTTCTCCTCGTTGACCGCCATCGCGTAGATCGTCGTCCACTCGCTGCGGTGCATCATCGGGTCGCCCTCGGTGCGCAGCTGGCGCGCCGTGGAGGCGGCGCGGCGCTTGACCCGCAGGCCGCCGGGGAGGATGCCCTCGCGGGACATGCCGCGCGAGACGCAGGACTGCATGACGCGCCAGATCTCCAGGAGGCCCTCGCGGATCTCCTCCTCCGTGCGCCAGGCCTTCTCGTTCTCCAGCATCAGGGAGGAGATCGACAGGCCGGTCTCGTTCGCGAGGCGCAGCATCTCGTCGCCGGAGCGGAAGGGGTACTTCAGCGCCGTGTCGTCGAGCTTGATGCGGTCCTCTCCCACCGCGTCCTCGTCCACCACGAAGCCGCCGCCGACCGAGTAGTAGGTCTTCTCCAGCAGCGGGGTGCCCGCGGCGTCGTAGGCGAAGAGCGTCATGCCGTTCGCGTGGTACGGCAGGGAGCGCCGGCGGTGCAGGATCAGCTGGTTCGGCTCGTCGAAGGCGATCTCGTGGCCGTCCCCTATCTCCGCGCCGAGCAGCCGCAGGCGGCCGCTCTTGCGGATGCGCTCCACCTCGTCGTCGGCGGTCTCCACGTTCACCGTGCGGGGGGAGTGGCCCTCCAGGCCCAGCAGGACCGCCTTGGGGGTGCCGTGGCCGTGGCCGGTCGCCCCGAGCGAGCCGAAGAGCTCGGCGCGGACGGAGGCGGTCTGGGCCAGCAGGCCGTCCTTCTTCAGCCGCGTCACGAACATCCGCGCGGCCCGCATCGGACCGACCGTGTGGGAGGAGGAGGGGCCGATGCCGATGGAGAAGAGGTCGAAGACGGAGATGGCCACGGTGGCGGACTCCCTTGTCTGCTCGTGGGGTGGGAGGGGGGAGGGGTGGATTGTTCGGATTATGTCCGACAGACGAGCTTAGCGCGGTGCGGTGAACGTCCCGGCGGCCGGAGGAGGTGGGATGGATGACGCCCGGCGGGCGGGCAGGTGTCCACGGGCTCCCGGGGCCGCGGCGCGGGGGGAGGGGCGGCCCTCCGGGGCGGGCCCCTGGCGGGCCGGGGTGGCGGCCGCGGTCCCGACGGACCGTGCCCGCCCGGTCACGGGGCGGGTCCGGACAGGGGAAGGGCCCGGCCCGTGCACCGACGAGCCGGGCCCTTCCGTGCCATCGCTAGAGCGACGGGTAGAGCGGGAACTTCGCGGCGAGCGCCGTGACGCGGGCCTTCAGGGCCTCCGCGTCGTAGGCGGGCTTCAGCGCCTGCGCGATGATCTCGGCGACCTCGGTGAAGGCCTCGGCGTCGAAACCGCGGGTGGCCAGCGCCGGCGTGCCGATCCGCAGACCCGAGGTGACCATCGGGGGCCGCGGGTCGTTCGGGATGGCGTTGCGGTTGACCGTGATGCCGACCTCGTGGAGGCGGTCCTCGGCCTGCTGTCCGTCCAGCTCGGAGTTGCGCAGGTCGACCAGGACCAGGTGCACGTCGGTGCCGCCGGTGAGGACGTCCACGCCCACGGCCTTGACGTCGTCCTGGACCAGGCGGGCGGCGAGGATCTTCGCGCCCTCCAGGGTGCGCTCCTGGCGCTCCTTGAACTCGGGCGAGGCCGCGACCTTGAACGAGACGGCCTTGGCCGCGATCACGTGCTCCAGCGGGCCGCCCTGCTGACCGGGGAAGACCGCGGAGTTGATCTTCTTGGCCAGCTCCTGCGTCGACAGGATGACACCGCCGCGCGGACCGCCGAGGGTCTTGTGCGTGGTGGTGGTGACGACGTGGGCGTGCGGCACCGGGTTCGGGTGCAGGCCCGCGGCGACCAGGCCGGCGAAGTGCGCCATGTCGACCATCAGGTACGCGCCGACCTCGTCCGCGATGCGGCGGAAGGCGGCGAAGTCCAGCTGGCGCGGGTAGGCGGACCAGCCGGCGACGATCAGCTGCGGCTTGGACTCCTTGGCGAGGCGCTCGACCTCGGCCATGTCCACCTGGCCGGACTCGTCCACGTGGTACGGGACCACGTTGTAGAGCTTGCCGGAGAAGTTGATCTTCATGCCGTGGGTCAGGTGACCGCCGTGGGCCAGGTTCAGGCCCATGATCGTGTCACCCGGCTTGAGCAGGGCGAACATGGCGGCGGCGTTCGCCTGCGCACCGGAGTGCGGCTGGACGTTCGCGGCCTCGGCGCCGAACAGCGCCTTGATGCGGTCGATCGCGATCTGCTCGACCACGTCGACGTGCTCGCAGCCGCCGTAGTAGCGGCGGCCCGGGTAGCCCTCGGCGTACTTGTTGGTCAGGACCGAGCCCTGGGCCTCCATGACGGCGACCGGAGCGAAGTTCTCCGACGCGATCATCTCCAGGGTGGACTGCTGGCGCACGAGCTCGGCGTCGACGGCGGCGGCGACGTCCGGGTCGAGCTCGTGGAGAGGGGTGTTCAGTACAGACATCAGGGTCCCCTGGGGTCAGTTACCGGCGGTGAGCTTGGTGTACTCCTCGAAGGACAGCACGTCCTTCGGCTCCTCCGAGAGGCGCACCTTGAACAGCCAGCCGCCCTCGAACGGTGCGGTGTTCACGAGCGCGGGGTCGTCCACGACGTCCTGGTTGGCCTCGACGATCTCGCCGGAGACCGGGGAGTAGAGGTCGGAGACCGACTTGGTCGACTCCAGCTCGCCACAGGTCTCGCCCTCGGTCACGGTGTCGCCGACCTCGGGGAGCTGCGCGTAGACGACGTCACCGAGCGCGTTGGCCGCGAACTCCGTGATGCCGACCGTCGCGACGCCGTCCACGACGTCCGACAGCCACTCGTGCTCCTTGGTGTAACGCAGATTCTCGGGGGTGCTCATGGCCTGATTCTCCTGGATGCGGGGGAGTGGATGTGAACTGCGGTCTTGAGTACTGAGACGGCGCCGTACGGCTGCCCGGACGGCGGACGTCGTGCGCGGAGGGTTACTTCTGCCGCTTGTAGAACGGCAGCGCCACGACCTCGTACGGCTCATGCGTACCGCGAATGTCGACGCCGACGCCGGAGGTTCCGGGCGCGGCGTGCTCCGCGTCCACGTAGGCCATCGCGATCGGCTTGCCCAGCGTCGGGGACGGGGCTCCCGAGGTGACCTCGCCGACGACCTCTCCGCCGAAGGTGACGGCGAAACCGGCGCGCGGGACGCGGCGGCCCTCGGCGATCAGGCCGACCAGCTTGCGCGGCGCCTTCGTCGCGGCCTTCTCGGCGGCGGCCTCCAGGGCGGCGCGGCCGACGAAGTCGCCCTCCTTCTCGAACTTCACGACCCGGCCCAGACCCGCGTCGAACGGGGTGAGGGAGGTGGTCAGCTCGTGGCCGTACAGCGGCATGCCCGCTTCCAGGCGCAGGGTGTCGCGGCAGGACAGGCCGGCCGGAACCAGGCCGACGCCCTCGCCGGCCTTGGTGAGCGCCTGCCACAGCTCCACGGCGTGCTCGGGGGCCACGAACAGCTCGAAGCCGTCCTCGCCGGTGTAGCCCGTACGCGCGATCAGCGCGGGCACGCCCGCGACGGTGCCCGGCAGGCCCGCGTAGTACTTGAGGCCGTCCAGGTCGGCGTCGGTCAGGGAGGCCAGGATGCCGGGGGACTCCGGCCCCTGGACCGCGATCAGCGCGTAGGCGTCGCGGTCGTCGCGGACCTCGGTGTCGAAGCCGGCGGCGCGCTCGGTCAGGGCGTCGAGGACCACCTGGGCGTTGGAGGCGTTGGCGACGACCATGTACTCGGTCTCGCCGAGGCGGTAGACGATCAGGTCGTCGACGATCCCGCCGTCCTCCCGGCAGATGTGCGTGTAGCGGGCCCGGCCGACGCCGACCGTGGAGATGTTGCCGACCAGCGCGTAGTCGAGGGCCTTGACGGCCTCCGGGCCGGTCAGGGTGATCTCGCCCATGTGGGACAGGTCGAAGAGGCCGGCCTTGGTGCGCACGGCGTTGTGCTCGTCGCGCTCGCTGGCGTACCGCAGCGGCATGTCCCAGCCCGCGAAGTCGGTCATGGTCGCACCGAGCGAGCGGTGCAGCGCATCGAGGGCGGTCAGGCGGGGGGCAGTGCTCATGGGTGTGGCTCCCGGGTCCCAGGGCATCGACATGACATGACGAGGACGTTCCTCCCCATCTGTCATCGGAACCTGAGAGGTTCGCCGAGAGTTCCGCCGATCGTCCGATCGCCGGTCTCCCCGACTTGCACCTTGGGTGGAGCTGCCGCGCAGCTCGCTTTTCAGATCTGCCTCATCCACGCGGTACGGGGCCTGAGAGATTCAAGGGAGGTTCTTGCTCCTTCGGCGCCCGCGCACGGCCTTGCGGCGTGCCGGGACTCTCCCGCGCGGATTCAAGCGGCCGGTATGCAGTTGGTCCAGATGGCGCACATCATTGCACGGCATGTCCGTGATCGGGGGTGGGGGTCCGAAAGTTCGTACGCCCCTCCGAACGGTTCGTCCGGAACCGTAGATGCCGGATTACCGTCTCTTTACACTCGGTGGGGAAGGGTCCTGGTGACCCGATCCGGGGGGGAAGGCGAACACTGTGCGGAGATTCGGAGTGGCGACGACGACAGGGACCGTGGACGCGGTGCCGCCGCAGCGGCGCGGCGCGCGCGGGCGCGGCGGCGCGGCCGGGGCCGGCCGCGTGCGGGACCTGCGCGGCGCGGCGGTGCCCGGACCGCGCGGGCTGGGTTTCGCCCGCGGCGACATCGTCGTGGTCTCCGGCCTCCCCGGAGGGGGCAAGAGCACCCTGATCGAGCGGGCCGCGCCCGAGGGCGGGGCCGTGGACTCCCAGAACACCCGCGAGCGCTGGGAACACCGGATGCCGGCCCCGCTGCCGTACGCCGTCTACCGGCCGCTGGTCCGCGTCGCCCACTACTGGGGGCTGTGGCGGATCCTGCGCTCCGGGGACTCCGTGGTCGTCCACGACTGCGGTACGCAGAGCTGGGTGCGTGGCCTCCTCGCCGCGGCCGCCCGCCGCCGCGGCCGCGCCCTGCACCTGCTGCTCCTGGACAGCAGCCCCGAGGAGGCCCTCTCCGGGCAGGCCGCCCGGGGCCGCCGGGTGTCCGCGTACGCCTTCGCCCGTCACCGGCACGCCGTGGGGCGGCTGCTGCGCGCCGCCGAGGCGGGGCACCCTCCGGCGGGCTGCGCCTCCGTGACGCTCCTGGACCGCCGCTCGGCCGCCGCGGTGACCCGCATCGCCTTCCACGACCGCCTCCCCGGATGACCGCGGCCGACGGCGCGCTCCGGGCGGAGCCCCTTCGGCGGCGCCGGGCCGGGGCCGGTAGCCTGCGGGGCGACACGCGCGGGATCCATACAGAGGCAGGGGCGGATGCAGGGCAGCGGCTGGCCGGAGAATGAGCTGGAGCAGGTGCTCGGGGCGGCCCTCGGGCAGCCCGACGCCGGCGGCCGGATCCTGGAGGTGCTCGGCCGCAGCCGGCTCTGGGTGCCCCTGCCCGCGGGCGGCGGGCCCGAGCAGGGCGGGGCCGAGGGGCTGACCCTGCCCACCATGGACATCGGCGGGGCGGCCTACGTGCCGGTCTACAGCTCCCAGTCCCAGTTCCTGGCCTGCGTCGGCACGGGCACGGACTTCGCGGTGGCCCCCGCGGCCGAGTTCGCCCGCGGCCTGCCCCCGCAGCTGGGCATCGCCGTGAACCCCGAGGGCGCCGTGGGCGTGCCGCTGCCGCCGGCGGCCGTCGCCGAGCTCTGCCGCACCGGGCGGACCCCGCTCGACGGGCCCGCCACCGGCGGCCGCGTCCGGCTCTACGAGCCGGACTGGCAGGACGACCCGGTGGACTTCCTGTCGGCCGCGTCCGAGGAGTTCCGGGCCTCCGGAGTGGTCAGCGCCGCGCACCGCTGCCTCGCCAGCGTGGAGGGGGGCGCCCCGCAGCTGTTCGTCGGTGTCCGCCTGGTGGGATGGGAGCCGGAGACGCGCGAGGCCCCGATGCAGGCGCTCGGGCGGGCCCTGGCGCGCGTCGAGCCGCCGTGGCCGGTGCAGTTGATCCTCCTGGACGCGGCCGAGGACCCGGTCACGGACTGGATTCGTGAGCGCGTACGCCCCTTCTACCTCGCGTAGCGCCGCTTAAGCTGGTTACATCTCCCGGCCGCACCAGCGCGGGTTCGGAGAGCACGCGTGGATGACGGGCGGACGAGGAGGGGTACCGGGTGAGTGCGTCAGGCACGGCCGCGGCCGGGCAGGTCGAGCACATGATGCGCCAGGTGACCCCCGGGCGCTACGAGAGCTACGAGTCGCTTCTGCACGCCCTGTCCGAGGGGCGGCTGTGGATGCTGCTCTGGCAGGGGCAGCCGGGCTCCCCGGACGCCCAGTACGGCGGCATGGAGGTCGACGGCCTCGGGTACGCGCCCTGCGTCACCTCCCCGCAGGAGCTGGCGGCCAGTGGCTGGAACCGGGGCTACGAGGTGGTCACCGGGCGGGACATCGCCCGCGCCCTCTACCCCGACCGCTGGGGCCTGTGGCTCAACCCGCACGCCCAGGGCGGCGGCCTCGGCGTGCCCTGGGCCGACCTGCGCCGGATCGCGACCGGCCTGGACCGGATGCCGGCCGGCCCGCTGCGGCTGTCCGAGCCCTCCATCGAGCTGCCGCAGTTCTACGGCCTGCTGACCCAGCACGCGCACCGCACCCCGGCCGTCCGCTCGCTGCGCCGCGCCTGGGTGCAGCCCGCGCTGGGCTCCCCGTACCTCGCGGTCGGGCTCGACCTCTACGACGCCTCGGCGCCCGCGCTGGAATCCGTACGGGAGATGATGCGCCAGTCGGTCGGAGCCGTCCCCGAGGGGGTCCCGGTGTGCACGGTCGCGCTCGCCGACGAGCACGACCCCGTGGCGATGTGGCTGCGCGCGCAGACCCGCCCGTTCTACGACCGCGAGGGCCAGGCGCCCGCGTACTGAGCCGTCCCGCGAAGGCCCCCCGCCCGTCGGCGGGGGGCCTTCGTCATGCCCCGTGCACAGTGGGGCAACCCTCTCGAAGGCCGCACCCCGCGCATCGGTGCGGCCTTCGCCATATCCACCGAATCCGTCCAAGATCCCTGTCCGAAAAGGCAGTTGGGCGGGATGTCCGATCCGCGACGAACGGGTGGTCTTTCACCGCTCAACAGCTCTGGCGGTTCGGATAACGGAAGGTGTAGGCACAGATCACGGTTGCGCATCACATCCCCGGGGGGTCTGGCGGGCGGTTGAGAGGGCGTTGAAGACTCCCCCCACCGAAGGCCGGTCCAACTCCCGATCACCAGCTCTTCACGTGCACTTCCGGCACATTTTCTCGCCAATCGCACCACCAGCGACGCCGATTGAACCAAGCCGCCACAGCGGCGGGCATGGGCCGGCCACCGTCGGCCGAGAGGGGTCCCCACCACGATGACGGCACCACTGCACGACACCGGCGCGGCCGAGCCCGCGGCCGTGGCCGCCCCCGAAGTCCCGCAGAAGGCGATCGAAGGGCGCTCCCCCTGGAAGATCGCCTGGACGCGCCTCAAGCGCGACAAGGTCGCACTGGCCGGCGGCTTCATCGTGCTCCTGCTGATCCTCGTGGCGCTCTTCGCCCCGCTGATCGTCAAGGCGTTCGGACATCCGCCGGACGAGCTGCACGAGGACATGCTCGACCCGCTGCTCGGCCTGCCGCTCGGCGACTGGGGCGGCATGAGCGGGGACTTCCTGCTCGGCGTCGAGCCCGTCAACGGGCGCGACGTCTTCAGCCGCATCGTCTACGGCGCCCGGATCTCGCTGCTGGTGGCCTTCCTGTCCGCCTTCGTGGCGGTCTCGCTGGGCACCTTCTTCGGCATCGTCGCCGGCTACTTCGGCGGCTGGGTCGACGCGGCCATCAGCCGGGTCATGGACCTGCTGCTCGCCTTCCCGCAGCTGCTGTTCATCATCGCGCTGATCTCCGTCATCCCCAACAAGCTCTGGGGGTTCGAGGGTTCGGGTCTGCGCATCGCCGTCCTGGTCCTGGTCATCGGATTCTTCGGCTGGCCCTACATCGGCCGCATCGTGCGCGGACAGACCCTCTCGCTGCGCGAGCGCGAGTACGTGGAGGCCGCGCGCAGCCTCGGAGCCGGCCGGGCCTACATCCTCTTCCGCGAACTGCTCCCGAACCTGGTGGCGCCCATCACCGTCTACGCGACGCTGATGATCCCCACCAACGTGCTGACCGAGGCCGCCCTGAGCTTCCTCGGAGTCGGCGTCAAGCCGCCCACACCGTCCTGGGGCGAGACGCTCTCCACGGCCGTGCGGACCTACGAGGACAATCCGCTCTTCATGATCTTCCCCGGCGTGGCGATCTTCATCACCGTGCTGGCCTTCAACCTCTTCGGCGACGGCGTCCGCGACGCCCTCGACCCGAAGGGCTCCCGCTAGCCACCGCAGGGCAAACCAGGACCCGGCCTCGTGCCGTACGTACACCGGAACTACAACGGAGGGTTGCGAGCATCGTGACTACCCATCGCACGTCGAAGCGACGACTTGCTGCCGGCACGGCCGTCGGGCTCGCGGCCATGCTGACCGCGACCGCCTGTGGCGGCAACGCCAAGGACGACGAGAAGCCGGCCGCCTCCGGCGGCACCTTCAACGGCGGCATCGACAAGGTCTCCAACCCTTCGGACAAGAAGGGCGGCGAGCTGAAGTTCGTCGGCACCCAGGACGCCGACTCGTGGGACCCGCAGCGCGGCTACTACGGCTTCATGTGGGACTTCTCCCGCTACTACGCCCGCCAGCTGGTCAGCTTCAAGCCCGCGCCCGGTCAGCAGAGCACCGAGCTGGTCCCGGACCTCGCCACGGCCAAGGCCGAGATCAGCGACGGCGGCAAGACCTACAAGTACACCCTCAAGGACAACGTCACCTGGGAGGACGGCTCGCCCGTCACCGCCCAGGAGATCAAGTACGGCATCCAGCGCACCTGGGCCCAGGACGTCATCTCCGGCGGCCCGGTCTACATCCAGCAGGTCCTGGACCCGAAGGCCGAGTACCCCGGCCCGTACAAGGACACCAGCCCGGACAAGCTCGGCCTGAAGGCGATCGAGACCCCGGACGCGAAGACCATCATCTTCAAGCTCCCCGCGCCGAACGGCGACTTCGAGCAGATGCTGGCGATGCCGGCGGCCAGCCCGGTCAAGCAGGACAAGGACACCGCGGCCAAGTACGGCCTGAAGCCCTTCTCCAACGGCCCGTACAAGATCGACTCGTACGAGCCGAACAAGAGCATGAAGCTCTCGCGCAACGAGAACTACAAGCCCGAGTCGGACACCATCCGCAAGGCGCTGCCCGACACCATCTCCGTCACGTTCATGGCGAACGCCGACGACATGGACAAGCGCCTGATGAACGGCGAGTTCGACGTCGACATCAACGCGACCGGCATCGGCCAGGCCGCCCGCGCCACCGCCCTGAAGGAGCACAAGGGCAACCTGGACAACGGCCAGACCGGCTTCATCCGCTACGCGGTGATGCCGCAGACCGTGGCGCCGTTCGACAACATCGAGTGCCGCAAGGCCGTCATCTACGCCGCCGACAAGAAGTCCCTGCAGACCGCCCGCGGCGGCCCGCAGGCCGGTGGCGACATCGCCCCCAACATGCTTCCGCTGGGCATCAAGGGCTCCGACGCCAAGTACGACCCGTTCGAGGTCCTGAAGAACGACGGCAAGCCGGACCTGGAGAAGGCCAAGGCCGCCCTCAAGGCCTGCGGCAAGGAGTCGGGCTTCAAGACCACCATCGCGGTCCGCAACAACAAGCCGGTCGAGGTCGCCACCGCGGTCTCGCTGCAGAACGCCCTCAAGCAGGTCGGCATCGAGGCCGACGTCGACCAGTTCGACGGTGCCCAGCACTCCGGGATCATCGGTTCGCCGAAGGTCGTCAAGGAGAAGAACTACGGCATCATCATCATGGGCTGGGGCGCCGACTTCCCGACCGGTCAGGGCTTCTCGCAGCCGCTGGTCGACGGTCGCTTCATCCTGCAGAGCGGCAACAACAACTACGCCGAGCTGAACGACCCGGCGATCAACAAGCTGTTCGACGACGCCATCGCGGAGACGGACCCGGTCAAGGCCGGCGACATCTACAAGAAGATGAACGAGAAGGTCTCCGAGGCCGCCGTCTACCTCCCCTTCGTCTACGACAAGACGATCACCTGGCGCAGCAGCCGGCTGACGAACGCCTACACCACCGACGCCTACAACGGCCGCTACGACTACGCGTCCCTGGGTGTCATGAAGTAATAGTCCGTCAGTCCGGTTCCAGTGTTCCAGTGCCACACCCGCTAGGCACGAAGGGCAGGTGATGGCCGCGGCCACGGCGTGGGGGCGCCCTCCAGAAGAGGGCGTCCCCGGGCCGCGGCCAGGCCGAGCGCAGTGCTTGCATACCTCATCCGACGGATCTTCGCCGTCATCGTCATGCTGCTGGTCATCTCGCTGGTGACCTTCGGAATCTTCTTCCTCTTCCCGAAGCTGATCGGGACGGACCCTGCCCTGTACTTCGTCGGCAAGCAGTCCGACCCCATCGCCATCGAGGGCATCCGGCAGAAGATGGGGCTCGACGACCCGATCCTCGTCCAGTTCGGCAAGTTCGTCGTCGGGCTGGTGGCGGGTCGTACGTACGCCAACGGCACCGACGTCACGCAATGCGCCGCGCCCTGCTTCGGATACTCCTTCAAGACCGAGCAGGAGGTGTGGCCGCTGCTCCTCGACTGGTTCCCGGTCACCCTCTCCCTCGCCCTCGGCGCGGTCGTGCTCTGGGTCGCCGGAGGTGTCGCCACCGGTGTCGTCTCCGCCCTCAAGCGCGGCACGGTCGTGGACCGCTCGGCCATGGGCGTCGCCCTCGCCGGCGTCTCGCTCCCCATCTACTTCACGGGCATGCTCGCCATCGCCCTCTTCTCCGACCAGCTCGGCTGGTTCTCGCGCCCCGAGGCGACCTTCGCCGACGACCCGGCCAAGTGGTTCAACGGCATGATCCTGCCGTGGGTCTCCCTGGCCTTCCTCTACGCGGCGATGTACGCCCGCCTCACCCGCGCGACCATGCTCGAGGTCCTCAACGAGGACTACATCCGCACCGCCCGCGCCAAGGGCCTGACGGAACCCGTCGTCATCGGCAAGCACGCCATGCGCTCCACGATGACCCCGATCCTGACCGTCCTGGGCCTGGACCTCGGCGCCCTGATGGGCGGCGCCGTCCTGACCGAGTACACGTTCTCGCTGCACGGCCTCGGCTACAGCGCCGTCCGCGCCATCAGCGAGCACGACCTCCCGGTCATCCTGGGCATCACCCTGATCTCCGCCTTCTTCGTGGTCGCGGCGAACCTCGTCGTCGACCTCCTGTACGCGGTGATCGACCCCCGAGTGAGGCTGTCATGAGCGACACGACCAAGACCGCAGCCCTCAACCAGCCCTACGACGGGTCGGCGGCGCCCACCGCGTTCCTCGAGGTCCGGGACCTCAAGGTGCACTTCCCGACCGAGGACGGGCTGGTCAAGTCGGTCGACGGCCTCTCCTTCACCCTGGAGAAGGGCAAGACCCTCGGCATCGTCGGCGAGTCCGGGTCCGGCAAGTCCGTCACCTCCCTGGGCATCATGGGCCTGCACCGCGTCGGCCAGTACGGCCGGCAGCGGGCGCAGATCTCCGGCGAGATCTGGCTCGACGGCAAGGAGCTGCTCACCGCCGACGAGGACGAGGTGCGCCGACTGCGCGGCCGGGAGATCGCCATGATCTTCCAGGACCCGCTCTCGGCGATGCACCCGTACTTCACCGTCGGCAAGCAGATCGCCGAGGCGTACCGGGTCCACCACAAGGTCGACAAGAAGACCGCCCGCACGCGGGCCGTGGAGCTTCTGGACCGGGTGGGCATCCCCGAGCCGCACAAGCGGGTCGACAGCTACCCGCACGAGTTCTCCGGCGGCATGCGCCAGCGCGCGATGATCGCGATGGCACTGGTCAACAACCCCGAACTGCTGATCGCCGACGAGCCGACCACCGCCCTGGACGTCACCGTCCAGGCGCAGATCCTGGACCTCATCCGGGACCTGCAGAAGGAGTTCGGCTCCGCGGTCATCATGATCACGCACGACCTCGGCGTCGTCGCCGAGATGGCCGACGAGCTCCTGGTGATGTACGGCGGCCGTTGCGTCGAGCGCGGCTCCGCCGAGAAGGTCTTCTACGAGCCGCGGCACCCCTACACCTGGGGCCTGCTGGGCTCCATGCCGCGCATCGACCGCGAGCAGACCGAGCGCCTCATCCCGGTGAAGGGCTCGCCGCCCAGCCTCATCAACATCCCGAGCGGCTGCGCCTTCAACCCGCGCTGCCCGTACGCCGACGTGCCCAAGGGCGACGTGACCCGCACGGTGCGCCCCGAGCTCACGGCGGCGGACGGCGCGGGGCAGGACGGCGGCCGCCACTGGTCCGCCTGCCACATGTCGCAGGAGGAGCGGACCCGGATCTGGACCGAAGAGATTGCGCCGAAGCTGTGACCGACACCACGAAGACGGATCCGGCCGTCACCCTTCCGGCGCAGGCCACGGACTCGCCCGAGCCGCTGCTCAAGGTCACCGGCCTGACCAAGCACTTCCCCATCACCAAGGGACTGCTGCGGCGCCAGGCCGGTGCGGTCAAGGCCGTCGACGGCCTCGACTTCGACGTCCGGCGCGGTGAGACCCTCGGCATCGTCGGGGAGTCCGGCTGCGGCAAGTCGACCATGGGCCGGCTGATCACCCGGCTGCTCGAACCGTCCGGCGGCACCATCGAGTTCGAGGGCAAGGACATCACGCACCTGGGAGTGGCGGGCATGCGCCCGCTGCGCCGCGACGTGCAGATGATCTTCCAGGACCCCTACGGCTCGCTGAACCCCCGCCACACCGTGGGCACCATCGTCAGCGCCCCCTTCAAGCTGCAGAACGTCAACCCGGAGGGCGGGCTCAAGGCGGAGGTCCAGCGGCTGCTGTCGCTGGTCGGCCTCAACCCGGAGCACTACAACCGCTATCCGCACGAGTTCTCCGGCGGTCAGCGCCAGCGCATCGGCATCGCGCGGGCCCTCGCGCTGAAGCCGAAGCTGGTGGTCGCCGACGAGCCCGTCTCGGCGCTGGACGTGTCGATCCAGGCGCAGGTGGTCAACCTGCTGGACGACCTCCAGCAGGAGCTGGGCCTCACCTACGTGATCATCGCGCACGACCTGTCGGTCATCCGGCACGTCTCGGACCGCATCGCGGTGATGTACCTGGGCAAGATCGTCGAGCTCGCCGACAACAAGGCGCTGTACGGGGAGCCCATGCACCCCTACACCACGGCCCTGATGTCGGCCGTGCCGGTGCCGGACCCGCGGCGGCGCGGCGCGAAGAGCGGCCGCATCCTGCTCAAGGGCGACGTGCCGTCCCCGATCTCGCCGCCGAGCGGCTGCCGCTTCCACACGCGGTGCTGGAAGGCCACGCAGATCTGCGCGACGACGGAGCCGCCGCTGCTGGCGCTGAAGCCGGGCCACCAGGTGGCGTGCCACCATCCGGAGAACGCCCCGGACCAGGCCCCGGACGACAAGCCGCTCCCGGGCGCCGAGACGCCGTAGCGCGAACGGGGCGGGCCCGAGAGGGCCCGCCCCGTGTCCAGCCCCGCCGGCGTCTGAGGCGCGGGGGCAGCGCCCCCGCAACGGCGCGGCACCGGCGGTCCCGGGCCGGAGCCCCCGATTCCGCCAAGCCCGCCGCAGGCGCCCCGGCAGGTGACAATGGGCCGGTGCTCCACGATCTCTTCCCGCCCGGGATCCAGCATGCCCTGGATCTCGCCGGCATCTTCGTCTTCGCCACCGCGGGCGCCCTGCTCGCCGTCCGCAAGAACTTCGACGTCTTCGGCATCGCCGTGCTCGCCCTGGTCACCGCCCTCGGTGGCGGTCTCTTCCGGGACCTGGTCATCGGCGCGGTCCCCCCGGCCGCCTTCGGCGAGCTCAGCTTCTTCGTCACCCCGCTGATCGCCGCCGCCCTCGTCTTCTTCCTGCACCCCGAGGTCCAGCGGATCAACCGGGCCATCAACGTCTTCGACGCGGCGGGCCTCGGGCTGTTCTGCGTGACCGGCACCACCAAGGCCTACGAGTACGGCCTCGGCCTGACCGCGTCGGCCGCCCTGGGCCTGGCCACCGCCGTCGGCGGCGGCGTGCTGCGCGACGTGCTGGCCAACGAGGTGCCCTCGCTGCTGCGCGACCGAGAGATGTACGCGGTGCCGGCCGTCATCGGTGCCGCGATGGTCGCCGTCTTCATCGGACTCGACGCCCTGAACGCCGTCACCACGGCCCTGGCGATCGTCACGACCTTCGTCCTGAGGCTCCTCGCGATGCGCTACCACTGGCGCGCCCCGCTGGCCTGGAACCGCCGCTCGGCGGTGGCCGAAGAGCCGTAACAAAAGAAAGCTACCGCTTAGTAGGAAGCGGGTGTACCGTCGTTTCCATGTCATATGCAGCCGCCCAGGCATCCATCGGCGACAGTGAGTTCGACCGTGACACCCGCATCACCGAACGCGCCGACGAACCCGGCGTGTACGACGCGGAGCTCTCCGCGGGCTGGACGATCATCGCCGCGCTCAACGGCGGCTACCTGCTCGCCCTCGTCGGCCGGGCGCTGGCCGCGGCCCTCCCGCACCCGGACCCCTTCACGGTCTCCGCGCACTACCTGACCTCCTCCGTGCCCGGCCCCGCCGTGATCCGCACCGAGGTCGTCCGGGTCGGCCGCACCCTCTCCACCGGCCAGGCCTCGCTCCTTCAGTACGACGAGAACGGCAACGAGGTCGAGCGCATCCGCGTGCTCGCCTCCTACGGCGACCTCGCGGCCCTGCCCGACGACGTGCGCACCGTCGCCACCCCGCCGGTCATGCCCTCCTACGAGGACTGCATCGGCCCCGAGGCCGGCCCGGCCCCGATCCCCGGCAGCTCCGCCATCGTGGACCGGCTCCGGCTGCGCCTGGACCCGGCCACCGCAGGCTGGGCCCTCGGCGCCCCCTCCGGCAAGGGCGAGATGCGCGCCTGGTTCGAGCTGGCCGACGGCCGGGACGCCGACCCGCTGTCCATGCTGCTGGCCGTGGACGCGCTGCCGCCCACCGCCTTCGACCTCGGCCTGGTCGCGTGGACCCCGACGGTGGAGCTCACCACGCACATCCGCCGCCGCCCGGCCCCCGGCCCGCTGCGGATCTCCATCACCACCCGCAACCTGGCCGGCGGCTTCCTGGAGGAGGACGCCGAGGTCTGGGACTCCACGGACCACCTGGTCGCCCAGTCCCGGCAGCTGGCCCGCGCCCTGCGCCCCGCCTGAGCCCGCAGCCCCGCCGCCGCGGCCCGGCCCTCTCCGTCCGACGCGGCGGATCCGCGCCCGCCCGGCAGGTGTGGCGCGGCGCCGCCGGGGGCATGGCTCTCGGCGGCGCGGCACCCGCCGCATCCCGCCCGGCCCGGCAGCACCGGTCCCGCGGCGCGGACCGCCGCCGGCGGGCTCGTAGAATCGGGGGATCATGGCCTACCTCGACCACGCCGCAACCACCCCCATGCTGCCGGAGGCCGCTGCGGCGATGACCGCGCAGTTCGCCGCAGCGGGGAACGCCTCCTCGCTGCACGCCGCGGGCCGCCGGGCCCGCCGTACCGTCGAAGAGGCCCGCGAGGCCTTCGCCGAGGCGATCGGCGCCCGCCCCAGCGAGGTGGTCTTCACCGCCGGCGGCACGGAGGCCGACAACCTCGCCGTCAAGGGCCTCTACTGGGCCCGCCGGGACGCCGACCCCGCCCGCACCCGCGTCATCGCCAGCCCCGTGGAGCACCACGCCGTGCTCGACGCCGTGCACTGGCTCGCCGAGCACGAGGGCGCACAGGTCGAGTACCTGCCCGTCGACCGCTACGGGCGGGTGCACGCCGACGCCTTCCGGGAAGCCGTCGCCCGCAACCCCGACGACGTGGCCCTGGCCACCGTGATGTGGGCCAACAACGAGATCGGCACCGTCATGCCGGTCCACGACCTCGCCGCCGTCGCCCGCGAGGCCGGGATTCCCCTGCACTCCGACGCCGTCCAGGCCTTCGGGCAGCTCGACGTCCGCTTCGGCGACAGCGGCCTCGCCGCCATGACCGTGAGCGGCCACAAGATCGGCGGCCCGTACGGCATCGGCGCCCTGCTCCTCGGCCGCGACCAGAGCCCCGTTCCCGTGCTGCACGGCGGCGGACAGGAGCGGCACGTCCGCTCCGGCACCCTCGACGTGCCCGCCATCGCCTCCTTCGCCGTCGCCGCCGTGCTGGCGTCCGAGCGGCGCGAGCGCTTCGCCGCCGAGGTCGGCGCCCTGCGCGACGAACTCGTCACCGCCGTCCTCGCGGCCGTGCCCGACGCCGTCCTCGGGGGAGACCCCGAGGAGCGCCTCCCGGCCAACGCCCACTTCAGCTTCCCGGGCTGCGAGGGCGACTCCCTGCTGCTCCTGCTGGACGCCCAGGGCATCGAGTGCTCCACCGGATCCGCCTGCACCGCGGGCGTGGCCCAGCCCAGCCACGTCCTGCTCGCCGCGGGCACGGACCCGCAGCTGGCCCGGGGCACCCTGCGCTTCTCGCTCGGCCACACCTCCACCAAGGAGGACGTCGCCGCCCTGGCCGCCGCCATCGGCCCGGCCGTGGAGCGCGCCCGTACGGCGGGCCTCAGCTGAACCCGGCCGAACGGTCCGGGAGGGCTCAGGCCGGGGCGGCCAGCGCCTCCCGGACCATGCGTATGTAGCGGTCCCAGTCCCAGTGGCGGCCCGGATCGGTGTGATCGGCGCCCGGCACCTCGGAGTGGCCGACGATGTGCGTGCGGTCCGCGGGGAAGTCGTACCGCCGGCACACGTCCGCCGCCAGCCGCGCCGACGCCGCGTACATGGCGTCGGTGAAGTCCTTCGGACGGTCCACGAAGCCCACGTGCTCGATGCCGACGCTGCGCTCGTTCATCGAGCGGTTGCCCGCGTGGTAGGCCACGTCCAGCTCGCGCACCATCTGCTCCACATGGCCGTCGCCGCGCACGATGTAGTGCGCCGAGGCCTTGTGCCAGGGGTTCCTGAAGGCGTCCACGGAGGACTGGAAGCCGCCCTGCGTGACGTGCACGACGATCCGGTCCACCCGGTAGTCGTCGGGCCGGTCGGCCATCCGCCAGTTCGCCGGGGAGGCCGCGGTCCAGCCCGCGCCCGCGTGGTCTATCTCGCCCTCCTTGCGCGGCTTGGAGACACCCGGCAGCAGCCACCACCCCCGGCTGATCTCCTCCCGCCCCGCGACCGCCGCCACCGCGGCCACCCCGAGCCCGCCGAACAGCACCGCTCTGCGCGTGCGGCTCTTCGGCTTCGATCCGGACTTTCCCTGCTCGGCCATGTGATCCACCCCCCCTGACCCCACAACGCGCTGTGACCCCGCTCGGTTCCCCCGTACCCTGGACGGTGCTATGACTGAGAACCTGCCGCGCACCGACCGCCCCCTTCGCGTCCTGGCCGCCATGTCCGGGGGCGTCGACTCCGCCGTCGCCGCCGCCCGCGCCGTCGAAGCCGGGCACGACGTGACCGGCGTGCACCTCGCCCTCTCCGCGAACCCGCAGTCCTTCCGGACCGGCGCCCGGGGCTGCTGCACCATCGAGGACTCGCGCGACGCCCGCCGCGCGGCCGACGTCATCGGCATCCCCTTCTACTGCTGGGACCTCGCCGAGCGCTTCCGCGAGGACGTCGTCGAGGACTTCGTCGCCGAGTACGAGGCCGGGCGCACCCCGAACCCCTGCCTGCGCTGCAACGAGAAGATCAAGTTCGCGGCGCTGCTGGACAAGGCGCTCGCCCTCGGCTTCGACGCCGTCTGCACCGGCCACTACGCCACCGTCGTGGAGAACCCCGACGGCACCCGCGAGCTGCACCGCGCCTCCGACATGGCCAAGGACCAGTCCTACGTCCTCGGCGTCCTCGACGAGAAGCAGCTCGCCCACGCGCTCTTCCCGCTCGGCGACACCGTCACCACCAAGGACGAGATCCGGGCCGAGGCCGAGCGCCGCGGCCTCGCCGTCGCCAAGAAGCCCGACAGCCACGACATCTGCTTCATCGCCGACGGCGACACCCAGGGCTTCCTCGCCAAGCGCCTCGGCACCGCCGAGGGCGACATCGTCGACGAGACCGGCACCAAGGTCGGCACCCACGAGGGCGCCTACGGCTTCACCATCGGCCAGCGCAAGGGCCTGCGCATCGGCCACCCCGCGGCCGACGGCAAGCCGCGCTACGTCCTCGACATCTCGCCGGTGAACAACACCGTCACGGTCGGCCCCGTCGAGGCCCTCGACGTCACCGCCCTCACCGCGATCCGCCCCCGCTGGTGCGGAGCCCGCGCCGCGGAGCCCGGCACGTACACCGCGCAGCTGCGCGCCCACGGCGGCGAGACCGAGGTCTTCGCCGAGCTCGTGGACGGCGAGCTGCACGTCTCCTTCACCGAGCCGGTCCGCGGCGTGGCCCCGGGCCAGGCGATCGTGCTCTACGACGGCACCCGCGTGGTCGGCTCCGCCACCATCGCGACGACGACCCGGGCGGCCGCGGCCTCCGTCTGACGGAGGGCCGCGGCGGGCCGGCGCCGACCGTGGCGGCGGCGCCGTCCCGGCCCGTCCCCGGCTCAGACCACCGTCAGGACGATCTTGCCGGTGGTCCGGCCCTGCTCGCCGATCTCGTGGGCCCTCGCGGCGTCCGCCAGCGGCAGCACCGTCTCCACCAGCGGCTTCAGCAGACCCCGGTCCGCCAGGTCCGCGATGGCCTCCAGGCCCTTCAGGTCGGGGTCGACCAGCACCCAGGAGGCCTTGACCGCGTCGGCGCCGGCCGGGACGTCGTCCGGTCCGGGCAGGGACACCAGGTGCCCGCCGGGCTTGAGCACCTTCAGGCTGCGCTCGGCGGTGTCGCCGCCCAGCGAGTCCAGCACGACGTCGACGTCCGCGACCGCCTCGGTGAAGTCCACCGAGCGGTAGTCGATCAGCTCGTCCGCGCCCAGCCCGCGCAGCACCTCGTGCTTGGCGGCGCTCGCGGTGCCGATCACGTACGCGCCGCGGGCCTTGGCGATCTGCACCGCCAGGTGCCCGACGCCGCCGGCCGCCGCGTGCACGAGCACCCGCTGCCCCGCCGTGACGCCCGCCGTGTCCACCAGCGCCTGCCAGGCGGTGAGCGCCGCCAGCGGCAGCGCCGCCGCCTGCACGTGGTCGAGGGAGGCGGGCTTGCGGGCCAGGTGCCGCGCCGGAGCCACCACGTACTCGGCGTAGCCGCCCGCCTGCCGCGGGAAGAGCGGCATGCCGTACACCTCGTCGCCGGGGGCGTGGAGGGTCACGCCGGGGCCGACCGCCTCGACGGTGCCGGAGACGTCCCAGCCCACGATCGGGGTCTCGCCCCAGGCGATCAGCGCCCCGCTGGCCCGGGTCTTCCAGTCGACCGGGTTCACGCCGGCCGCGTGGACCCGGACGAGGACCTCGCCCAGACCGGGCTCGGGACGGTCGATCTCCCGCTCGACCAGGTTCTCCGGGCCGCCCCACTCGTTCACGACGATCGCGCGCATCTCTGTCCGCCTCATTCCATCCGATGACGTCTGTTTCCGGGTCCTTCCCCGGCGACACGTCCCAGACTCGGGCAGCGCGCACCTCCATGGTGTTGGCCGTTTGGCCACTATGTGACAGGATCTGGCCATGGGTGAAATGCGCACGGACGAGACGCAGGAGCACACCGAGGACACGCCCCGCGGCGCGGGCGGCCCGGGCGGCCGCCACCTGGTCGCCGTGCTGGCCCTGCCCGGCTTCCCGCCCTTCGAGCTCGGCATCCCCTCCCGGGTCTTCGGCAGCGCCGTGGACGACCACGGCGAGGCCCTCTACGAGGTCGTCGTCTGCACCGCCGACGGAGCCCCCGTGCCCAGCGACTCCGGCTTCACCCTCCAGCCGGCCGCAGGCCCCGAGGCCCTCGCCGCCGCCGACACCGTGATCGTCCCGCCCACCCACGCCATGCCCGAGCTGGCGCTGGGCGGCCCGCTGCCGCCCGCCGTCGCCGCCGCCATCGCCGGCATCCGGCCGGGCACCCGCCTGGTGTCGATCTGCTCCGGCTCCTACGTGCTCGCCGCCGCCGGACTCCTCGACGACCGCCCGGCCACCACCCACTGGAACCTCGCCCTCGAGTTCCGCCGCGCCTACCCGAAGGTCCGCATCGACGAGGACGTCCTCTTCGTCGACGACGGCGACGTGCTGACCTCGGCCGGGGTGTCCGCCGGAGTCGACCTGTGCCTGCACCTGATCCGCCGCGACCACGGCGCCGCCGTCACCAACCGCGCCGCCCGCATGTGCGTCGTACCGCCGTGGCGCGACGGCGGACAGGCCCAGTACATCGACCGCCCGGTCCCCGAGCCCACCGTCGCCACCACCACCGCCACCCGTGCCTGGGCCCTGGAACGCCTCGCCGAACCGGTCAGCCTCGCCGAACTGGCCGACCACGCCCGGATGAGCCTGCGCACCTTCACCCGCCGCTTCCGCGACGAGGTCGGCATGACGCCCGTGCAGTGGCTCACCGCCCAGCGCCTCGAAGTCGCCCGCGGCCTGCTGGAGTCCAGCGACCTCCCCGTCGACCTGGTCGCCCACCGCTCCGGCTTCGGATCGGCGAACTCCCTGCGCCAGCACATGCGCGCCTCCCTCGGCGTCTCCCCGATCGCCTACCGCCGCACCTTCCGGCCCGGCGCGGCGGCATGACCTCGAAAGTAATCGCCACCGCCGCCGCCCGCTGACAGGATCTGATCAACGGCCCGCACCGGCGGACCGGTTGGCATCGACAGGGGAGCAGACCATGACCGCGTACGCCATCGCCCACATACGCCCCGAGACGATGAACGAGGACATCCTCACCTACATCGAGACGATGCAGTCGACCCTGGACCCCTTCGGCGGCAGCTTCCTCGTGCACGGCGCGGAGGTGGAGGTCCTCGAAGGGCCCTTCCCCGGCACCGTCGTCGTCATCGGCTTCCCCGACATCGAGCGGGCCCGCGCCTGGTACGCCTCCGACGCCTACCGGGCCATCCTCCCGCTGCGCACGCGGCACATCCCCGGCGAGGTCATCCTCGTCGAGGGCGTCCCGGCCGGCTACGACGCCGCGAAGACGGCCGCGGCCCTGCGGGCCGAAGCGGGCCTCGGGTGAACCCCGTCGTCCTCGTCGTCGGCGGCCCGGACGGATACCGCGCCGTGGCGGACGACTGGGGCGCAGTCGGCCTCGACCTCGACCTCAGGGCCGGTCCGGACTTCGCACACGTGCTGACGGGCGGTGCCCTGGCGTACGGCGATCCCCTTCCCGGGCCGGGCACCGACGAGGACGTCCAGGCAGGGGCTCTGCTGGACCCGGACCGCCGGGTCCTGCTCCTCTTCACCCTGGAGGGCCCGACCGCGCGGATGCGCACCCGCAGGGCCGCCCTCGCCCTGCTGCGTGCCGCCTGGCCCGGCTGGGACGTGCGCTGGGCCCACGGGGGCCGGACACAGCTGCGCGCGTACGCCGGTCTGGACCCCGCGGACGACCCGCAACGCAACGTCCTCCCGTGGGATGGGAACCTCTTCGACGCGGGATCCGCCGGGTGGGTGGTCCCGGACGCCGACGTCACCGTGGTCACCGTCGACACCCCGGGCCGCTGCCACCTGGTGTGCCACGCATTCGACCACCCGGTCATGCACGGCCCGGCGCTGCTCGGCCTGCTGGACGCGGTCACCGACCACGGGACGTACCACGAACCCGTTGCGGCGGGCCTGCACATCGACCCGGAGCGGCGCCGGGTCGGCTGGTGGCTCACCGGCCACCAGGTCCACCACGACACCGCGGCGGCCCGCTGGCCCGGCTGGACCGTGGAGTTCTGGGAGGACCGGTGGGCCGAGCACCGTGCCGCCTCGGGCGGTCGCTTCGACCCGACCGAACCGGACGGCACCGCCGCGCTGGCGGACGTACGGGACGAGGCGCTGCGGCACTGGTCGCCGGTCCGCCACGAGCCGGACGGCTCCGACCTGCTGTCCCGCACGGGCGGGGCGAGCCGCGAGATTCCCCACGGGGAGGCCGCCCGCAGGGTGGTGGGGGCGGCCTACCGGGCCGCCGGGGGCGGGTGAGGGGTCGTACCCGGCCACCGGTGGCGGCATCGGGCCTCGCGCCCTCCGCGCCGCGTCGGACCTGCGAGCATGGCCGTATGGCTACTCACCTGATCACCGGTGCCGGTTCCGGCATCGGCGCCGCCGTCGCGGACCGCCTGCACGCCCGCGGCGACGACCTCGTCCTCCTCGCCCGCGACGCCGCCCGAGGCAAGCAGCTCGTCGAGCGCTACCCCGGCTCCCGGGCCCTCGTGGGCGACCTCTCCGATCCCGACCGGCTCTCCTGGGCCTTCTCCAAGCAGGCCGTCCCCGAGCGCATCGACTCGCTCCTGCACGTCGCCGGGATCGTGGACCTCGGACCGGTGGGCGAGCTGCGGCCCAGGACCTGGCACCAGCAGCTCAACGTGAACCTGATCGCCCCCGCCGAGGTGACCCGCCTGCTGCTGCCCACACTGCGCGCCTCCAGGGCCACCGTCGTCTTCGTCAACTCCGGCGCCGGCCTCAACGCCCACGCCGACTGGAGCGCGTACGCCGCCTCCAAGCACGGCCTGAAGGCCCTCGCCGACTCGCTGCGCGCCGAGGAGCGGGCCAACGGCGTCCGCGTCACCTCCGTCTACCCGGGCCGCACCGCCAGCCCCATGCAGGCCAAGGTGCACTCCCAGGAGGGCAAGGAGTACGACCCCGCCGCCTGGATCGACCCCGAGTCGGTGGCGACCACCATCGTCATGGCCGTCGACCTGCCCCGCGACGCCGAGGTCAACGACCTGACCGTCAGGCCGGGCCGATGAGCGCAGGCGCGACCGGCGTCGGCTCGCTGCCCGGCGGCGACGCCCGCGAGGCAGCCAAGACCGCGACCGGCTCCTTCGAGGACTTCCCGTACCTGCCCGAACTGCCGGCCCGCGGCCCCGGCGCCGACATGATCGGCCGCTCGACCGGACTGCTCGTCGACATGTACGCGCACGTGGAGCCCAGTGGCTGGCGGATCGGCGACCGGCCCGGGCGCGACACCCGCCGGGCCCGCTCCTGGCTCGGCGAGGACCTGGACGCCCTGGAGGAGTTCACGCAGGGCTACACCGGCAGGCTCAAGGTCCAGGCCGTCGGGCCGTGGACGCTGGCCGCCGCGCTGGAACTGCACGGCGGCGAGGCGATGCTGCAGGATGCCGGCGCCTGCCGGGACCTGGCCGGATCGCTCGCCGAGGGCCTGCGCGAGCACCTGGCGGACGTGCGCAAGCGCATCCCCGGCGCCGAGATCGTGCTCCAGCTCGACGAGCCGTCCCTGACGGCCGTGCTGCTCGGCCGGGTCCGCTCCGCGAGCGGCTACCGCACCTACCGGGCCGTGGACCGGCAGGTCGTCGAGGGCACGCTGCGCGAGGTGTTCGCCGTCCACGACGGCGAGGTGATCGTCCACTCCTGCGCGCCCGAGGTCCCCTTCGGACTGCTGCGCCGGGCCGGTGCCGCCGGAGTCTCGTTCGATTTCTCCCTGCTCACGGAGCGCGAGGACGACGCCATCGGGGAGGCCGTCGAAGCCGGCACGAAGCTCTTCGCCGGAGTGGTGCCGGGCACCGACGCCCCGTTGTCGGACCCGGGCGGTAGCGTCATGGGTGTCAGGAAGCTCTGGCGCAGGCTGGGACTGGCTCCGGGGACGCTCCCGGAGTCCGTCGTGGTCACCCCGTCGTGCGGTCTGGCGGGGGCCTCGCCCGCCTACGCGCGCGCGGTGCAGGCGCACTGCGTCAGGGCGGCGAGGTCGCTCGCCGACAACCCTGAGTGACGGACGAGACGGGTCACGGGAGGAAACGGCATGGCAGCCGAACAGCAGGACACGGCAGTACCGGCGGCGGTGCGTGAACAGCACCAGCTGCTGTCCGAACAGGTCGAGGAGCACCGCTTCCGGTACTACGTGAACGACCAGCCCGTCGTCAGCGACGCCGAGTTCGACCGGCTGCTGCGCTCCCTGGAGGCACTGGAGGAGCAGTACCCGGAGCTGCGCACGCCCGACTCGCCCACCCAGAAGGTGGCCGGGGCCTACGAGACGGACTTCGCCTCGGTCGAGCACCGGGAGCGGATGCTCTCCCTCGACAACGCCTTCGACGACGAGGAGCTGGCGGCCTGGGCCGAGCGCGTCGCCCGGGACGTGAACACCTCCGACTACCACTACCTCTGCGAGCTGAAGGTGGACGGCCTCGCCGTCAACCTCACCTACGAGAACGGCCGCCTGACCCGTGCGGCCACCCGCGGCGACGGCCGCACCGGTGAGGACATCACGCCCAACGTCCGCACCATCGCCGACATCCCGGACCGCCTGTCCGGGGAGCGGATCCCGGCCCTCGTCGAGATCCGCGGCGAGGTCTACTTCCCGATGGAGAAGTTCGAGGAGCTCAACGCGAGACTCGTCGAGGCCGAGGGCAAGCCCTTCGCCAACCCGCGCAACGCCGCCGCCGGTTCGCTGCGCCAGAAGGACCCCAAGGTCACGGCGAGCCGGCCGCTGCACATGGTCGTGCACGGCATCGGCGCCCGCGAGGGCTTCGAGATCGAGTACCAGTCACAGGCCTACGAGCTGCTGCGCGAGTGGGGCCTGCCCACCGCCCGGCACAACAAGGTGGTCTCCTCGCTCGCCGAGGTCCGGGCCTTCATCGCGGAGTTCGGCGAGAACCGCCACTCGGTGGAGCACGAGATCGACGGCGTCGTCGTCAAGCTCGACGAGATCGCCCTCCAGGGCCGCCTCGGCTCCACCGCCCGTGCCCCGCGCTGGGCCATCGCCTGGAAGTACGCTCCCGAAGAGGTCAACACCAAGCTGATCGACATCAAGGTCGGCGTGGGCCGCACCGGGCGCGTGACCCCGTACGCGCAGGTGGAGCCGGTGACGGTGGCGGGCTCCGAGGTCGAGTTCGCGACCCTGCACAACCAGGAGGTCGTCAAGGCCAAGGGCGTGCTCATCGGGGACACCGTGGTGCTGCGCAAGGCCGGCGACGTCATCCCCGAGATCCTCGGCCCCGTGGTGGACCTGCGCGACGGCACCGAGCGGGAGTTCGAGATGCCGGCCGTGTGCCCCGCCTGCGGGACGGTGCTGCGGCCCATGAAGGAAGGCGACATCGACGTCCGGTGCCCCAACGGCCAGACCTGCCCGGCCCAGTTGCGCGAGCGGATCTACTACCTCGCCGGCCGGCAGTGCCTGGACATCGAGAACTTCGGCATCGTCGCGGCGGCCGCGCTGACCGGCCCGCTGGAGCCGGCGCAGTCCCCCCTGCTGGACGAGGGCGACCTCTTCGACCTGACCATCGAGCAGCTGCTGCCCATCAAGGCCTACGTCCTGGACCAGGACAGCGGTCTGCCCAAGCGGGACCCGAAGACCGGCGAGGAGAAGATCGTCACCGTCTTCGCCAACCAGAAGGGCGAGCCGAAGAAGAACGCCCTGGCGATGCTGGAGAACATCGCCGCGGCGAAGACCCGCCCGCTCGCCCGCGTCATCAACGGCCTGTCCATCCGCCACGTAGGACCCGTCGCGGCCGAGGCCCTGGCCCGCGAGTTTCGTTCCATCGCGGCCATCGAGGCGGCCACCGAGGAGCAGCTGACCGCCACCGACGGGGTCGGCGCGATCATCGCGGCCTCCCTCAAGGAGTGGTTCGCGGTCGACTGGCACCAGGAGATCCTGCGCAAGTGGCGGGAGGCCGGGGTGCGGATGGAGGAGGAAGGTTCCGCCGAGGACGAGGGGCCGCGGCCGCTGGAAGGGCTGACCGTGGTCGTCACCGGCACTCTGCAGAGCCACACGCGCGACGGCGCCAAGGAGGCCCTGCAGAGCCGCGGCGCCAAGGTGACCGGATCCGTGTCGAAGAAGACCTCCTTCGTCGTGGTCGGCGACAACCCCGGTTCGAAGTACGACAAGGCCGTGCAGTTGAAGCTGCCCGTGCTCGACGACGCCGGATTCGCGGTGCTCCTGGAGAAGGGCCCGGACGCGGCACGGGAAGCCGCGCTCGCGGTGGACGGCGCGGCCGAAGAGGAGTAGTACCGACACGGGGGGATCCCCGAGGGGGAGTGGCGAAGGCGAACGGATGCGTGGCGTGCGGCCGTACGGGCGGGCGCACGCCAGGCGCGGCGGACGGTGGCAAACGGCCGGTACAAGGCTGGTGCCGCGCCGATGACCTGTCGGATCATCGGATGGGCGACGGGGGGTCCTGGTCCAAACTCACCCGTTCGGCGGATACCGTACTGATGAGGATGGCTGGGTCGCATTCGGGCAACCACTGCCGACCGCTGCCCCTGGGAGCCTCCCGCGGCCTACTGTTGAGGCGGTGCGCCCGTCGTGCGCGGCTGCAGGATGCGATCTCGGCCGTGGTGGCACGACATCGGGGCCACCGCGTGACATCGGCATCGCCGGCTGTGAGAGGTACGGGCATGAAACCCACCGAAAGCGCCGACCCGTCACCCGAATTCGGCGGGGAGCTCCCGTCCGTGCGGGCGGGCAGGTTCGGGCTGCTGGGTGCCAGGACACCGGAGACCCGGCCGGTCGACACCGGTGACGGCGGGCAGGGGCGGCGCGGAGTGCTGCCCTTCCTCGTCGTGGGCCTCGCGCTCGCCGTGCTCGTCACCGGCGTCGCGTCCGCGCTGAACGACCGTCAGGCGTTGTTCCCCGGAGGGGCGGTCGGCTGGGCCCTGGCCCTCCTCACCGGAATCATCGTCGGCCACCTGGTCGCGCTCGGCCGCGACCGCTGGTGGGGAGGCACCGGATCGGGCGCGGCGCTCACCCTCGGCGTCCTCATCCTCTACGGATGGGTGCCCGCCGGCCTGGTCTCGCTGGCGGTGGTCTCCCTCGTCGGGGCCGCGCGCCGGCACCGCTGGCGCCAGGGCCTGCTGCACGGATCCGTCGACATCCTCGGCATCGGAGCCGGGGCCCTCGTCCTCGCCGCCTTCGGCGAGACCCCCACCGTCGAAGCGCCGTGGCTGCCCACCACCTGGGGACTGGACGCCGTCCCCGAGATCGTCCTCGTGGCGGTCGCCTACCTGCTCGCCACCCGCGTCCTGCTGTGGATCGCGCTGGCCCCGCGCGGCGCCGGACTGCCCACCGTCGCCCGCACCGCCCTGCTCCGCCAGGCCTTAGTGGCGGTCGCGCTGCTCGGCATCGCACCCCTCATCGGCGTCGTCGCGATCACCCTGCCGGTCCTGCTGCCGCTGTTCGCCGTACCGCTCATCGCCCTGGACTCCACCCTGTGGATCGCCCGCGCCCGCGCCGAGGAACAGCTCCGCGACCCGCTCACCGGGCTGCCGAACCGCCAGTGGCTGCTGGAGCGGGCCTGGTCCGCCCTGGACGAGGCTGAACGTCTGGGCACCCGGGCCGCGCTCGTCCTCATCGACCTCGACCGCTTCCGGGCCGTCAACGACACCCTCGGCCACCTGGCCGGCGACCGGCTGCTGCTCCAGATCGCCGACCGGCTGCGACAGGCCCTCCCCGACGACGCGGAGGCCGCCCGGCTCGGCGGCGACGAGTTCGCCGTCCTGCTCCCCGTGGCCGACTCCACCACCAGCGCCCAGCGGATCGCCCGCCACCTCGTCGCCGAGCTCAGCTCCCCCCTCGACCTGGACGGCCTGACCCTCGTCCTGGAGGCCAGCGCCGGCCTCGCCGTCTTCCCCGACCACGCGCTCGACGCCGAGGGGCTGCTGCGGCGCGCGGACGTCGCCATGTACCAGGCGAAGCGGGACCGCACCGGCGTGGAGGTGTACGAGTCCAAGCGGGACAGCAACACCCCCGACCGCCTGGGCCTCCTCGGCGACCTCCGCCGGGCCCTGGACGCCGGCGAGGTGGAACTGCACTACCAGCCCAAGGTCCGCTTCGACGGGCAGGTCGCCGGGCTCGAGGCCCTGGTGCGCTGGGTGCATCCGGAACGCGGCCGGGTCCCCCCGGACGAGTTCATCGCGATCGCCGAGACCTCCGGGCTGATGCCCCACCTGACCGAGTACGTGCTGGAGACGGCGCTCGCCCAGGTGGCCCGCTGGCGGGCGCAGGGCCTGAAGGTCCCGGTCGCCGTCAACGTCTCCCCGCGCGACGTCCACACCCCCGGCTTCGCCGGCGCCGTGGCCGCACGGCTGGCCCGCCACGGGGTCCCGGCCAGCGGGCTGCAGCTGGAGATAACGGAACACGTCCTGCTGGAGGACCCCCAGCGGGCCGCGGACACCATGGCCGGCCTCACCGGGCACGGCGTGAAGATGTCCCTCGACGACTTCGGCACCGGCTACTCCTCCCTGGTCCACCTGCGCCGCCTGCCGGTCAGCGAGCTGAAGATCGACCGCTCTTTCGTGGGCCGGCTCGCGGTCGACACGCAGGACGCGGAGATCGTCCGCTGCACGGTGGACCTGGCGCACTCCCTCGGGCTGCTCGTCGTGGCGGAGGGCGTCGAGGACGACGAGACCTGGGAGCGCCTGCGGGACCTGGGCTGCGACGCCGTCCAGGGGTGGCTGGTCGCCGCCGCGATGCCGCCGCAGGAGGCCACCGCCTGGCTGCTGGCCCGCGGCGAGCGCGGCTGGCGGCGCCCGGCGGACATCACGGCGGAACTGGCCGCCGCGGAGGCCGACGCGGTCTGAACCGCCCGGCGGCGCGCCGCCCCGGCCCGTACCCCTCGGGCCGCCGGGCCCCGGCGGCCTCAGCGGCACGGGAAGGGCGCCGTCCGGCGGCCCGGCGGCGGCCCGGGCCAAACCGTTTCGCAGGCCGGGCACCGGGCCCCATAGGATTGAGCCCGAAACTACACATCCACCCACCCCCAGAGGATCGCTGCATGCCTGGCATTACGCGCGAGGAGGTCGTCCACCTCGCTCGGCTGGCGCGCCTTGAGCTGTCCAGCAACGAGCTGGATCACTTCGCCGGACAGCTCGACGACATCATCGGCGCGGTCGCCCGCGTCTCCGAGGTCGCCGACCAAGACGTCCCGCCGACCTCCCACCCGCTGCCGCTGACCAACGTCATGCGCGCGGACGAGGTCCGTCCGTCGCTCACCCCCGAGCAGGCGCTCTCCGGTGCTCCCGCCCAGGAGCAGCAGCGTTTCAAGGTGCCGCAGATCCTGGGGGAGGACTAACAGCCATGGTCGACATCATCAAGCTCACGGCCGCCGAGACCGCCGAGAAGATCGCCTCCGGCGAGCTGACGGCCGTCGAGGTGACCGAGGCCCACCTGGCCCGCATCGAAGCCACCGACGAGAAGGTCAACGCCTTCCTGTACGTGGACCGCGAGGGCGCCCTCGCCCAGGCCCGCGCCGTCGACGCCAAGCGCGAGGCCGGCGAGGAGCTCGGCCCGCTGGCCGGCGTGCCCCTCGCCCTGAAGGACATCTTCACCACCGTCGGGGTCCCGACCACCGTCGGCTCGAAGATCCTCGAAGGCTGGATCCCGCCCTACGACGCCACCCTGACGCGCAAGCTGAAGGACGCCGACGTCGTCATCCTCGGCAAGACCAACATGGACGAGTTCGCCATGGGGTCCTCCACCGAGAACAGCGCCTACGGGCCCACCGGCAACCCCTGGGACCTCACCCGGATCCCCGGCGGCTCCGGCGGCGGTTCCGCAGCGGCCCTCGCCGCCTTCCAGGCGCCCCTCGCGATCGGCACGGACACCGGCGGCTCCATCCGCCAGCCCGCCGCCGTCACCGGCACGGTCGGCGTCAAGCCCACGTACGGCGGTGTCTCCCGCTACGGCATGGTCGCCTTCTCCTCCTCCCTCGACCAGGGCGGCCCGTGCGCCCGTACGGTCCTGGACGCGGCCCTGCTGCACGAGGTGATCGCCGGCCACGACCCGCTCGACTCCACCTCCATCGACGCCCCGGTCCCGCCGGTCGTCGAGGCCGCCCGCAACGGCTCCGTCGCCGGCATGCGCGTCGGTGTGGTCAAGCAGTTCGCCGGCGAGGGCTACCAGGCCGGTGTCGTCCAGCGCTTCAACGAGTCGGTGGAGCTCCTCAAGGAGCTCGGCGCCGAGATCGTCGAGCTGGACTGCCCCTCCTTCGACCTCGCGATGGCCGCGTACTACCTGATCGCGCCCTCCGAGTGCTCGTCGAACCTCGCCCGTTTCGACGCCATGCGCTACGGCCTGCGCGTCGGTGACGACGGCACCAAGTCCGCCGAGGACGTCACGGCCCTCACCCGCGAAGCCGGCTTCGGCGACGAGGTCAAGCGCCGCATCATCCTCGGTACGTACGCGCTCAGCTCCGGCTACTACAACGCGTACTACGGCTCCGCCCAGAAGGTCCGCACGCTCATCAGCAAGGACTTCGAGAAGTCCTTCGAGCAGGTCGACGTCATCGTCTCCCCGACGACGCCGACCACCGCCTTCCCGATCGGTGAGCGCACCGACGACCCGCTGGCGATGTACCTCGCGGACCTGTGCACCATCCCGACCAACCTGGCCGGCAACTCCGCCATGTCGCTGCCCTGCGGCCTGGCCCCGGAGGACGGTCTCCCGGTCGGACTGCAGATCATCGCCCCGGCGATGAAGGACGACCGGCTCTACAAGGTCGGTGCCGCCGTCGAGGCCGCCTTCGTCGCGCGCTGGGGTCACCCGCTGCTCGAGGAGGCTCCGTCGCTGTGAGTTCCAGTGCACTGTCCAAGGCCAAGGGCTTCAAGAAGTCCAAGACCGGCACCTACCTGTCGATCGGTACCACCGCCTTCGGCGCCATCAGCGTGATCAAGCAGGTCAAGAAGGCCCGCAGCGAGAACGACGTGCTGAAGCTGGTCGACGCCGCCGTGTCCGCCGCCGCCATCGTCACCGGTCTCGCGATCCTGTACCGCGAGCTGAAGCGCCTCGGCGACGACGACGTCCTGCTGGGCTGAGAGGGAAAGTTTCACCGTGACCACCTTCACCGAACTGCTGTCGTACGAGGACGCCCTGGCGTCGTACGACCCCGTCATGGGCCTGGAGGTCCATGTCGAGCTCGGCACCAGGACCAAGATGTTCTGCGGCTGCTCGACCGAGCTCGGCGCCGAGCCGAACTCGCAGACCTGCCCCACCTGCCTCGGCCTGCCCGGCTCCCTCCCGGTCGTCAACGCGATCGGCGTCGAGTCCGCCATCAAGATCGGCCTCGCGCTGAACTGCGAGATCGCCGAGTGGTGCCGCTTCGCCCGGAAGAACTACTTCTATCCGGACATGCCGAAGAACTTCCAGACCTCCCAGTACGACGAGCCCATCGCCTTCAACGGCTACCTCGACGTGCAGCTGGAGGACGGCGAGGTCTTCCGCGTGGAGATCGAGCGCGCCCACATGGAGGAGGACACCGGCAAGTCGCTGCACGTCGGCGGCGCCACCGGCCGTATCCACGGCGCGTCCCACTCCCTGCTGGACTACAACCGCGCCGGCATCCCGCTCATCGAGATCGTCACCAAGCCCATCGAGGGCGCGGGCGAGCGGGCCCCCGAGGTCGCCAAGGCGTACGTCGCCGAGCTGCGCGAGGTCATCAAGGCCCTCGGCGTCTCCGAGGCCCGCATGGACAAGGGCCAGATGCGCTGCGACGTGAACCTGTCGCTGCGCCCGAACGGCACCGAGAAGTTCGGCACCCGCTCGGAGACGAAGAACGTCAACTCGCTGCGCTCCGTCGAGCGCGCGGCGCGCTTCGAGATCCAGCGGCACGCGGCCGTGCTGTCCTCCGGCGGCTCGATCGTGCAGGAGACCCGGCACTTCCACGAGGAGGACGGCTCCACCACGGCCGGCCGCATCAAGGACAACGCCGAGGACTACCGCTACTTCCCGGAGCCCGACCTGGTCCCCGTGGCCCCGGCCCGCACCTGGGTCGAGGAGCTGCGCGGCGGTCTGCCCGAGATGCCGCGCGTGCGCCGCAACCGGCTCCGCGAGGAGTGGGGCGTCAGCGAGCACGACATGCAGTCGATCCTCAACGCCGGCGCCGTGGACTCCATCGTCGCCACCATCGAGGCCGGCGCCGACTCGGCCGCCGCGCGCAAGTGGTGGATGGGCGAGCTGGCCCGCAACGCCAACGAGCAGGGCGTCGTCGTCGACGAGCTGCCGATCACCCCGGCGCAGGTCGCCCGGGTCGCGGCCCTCGTCGCGGCCGGCGACCTGAACGACAAGCTGGCCCGTCAGGTGATCGAGGGCGTCCTCGCCGGCGAGGGCACCCCCGACGAGGTCGTCGACAAGCGCGGCCTGAAGGTCGTCTCGGACGAGGGCGCGCTCGGCGCGGCCGTGGACGAGGCCATCGCGGGCAACGCGGCGATCGCCGACAAGATCCGCGGCGGCAAGGTCGCCGCGGTCGGCGCCCTGGTCGGCGCGGTCATGAAGACCACCCGCGGCCAGGCCGACGCGGCGCGCGTCAAGGAGCTCATCCTGGAGAAGCTGGGCGTGACCGAGGGCTGACCCGCCCCCGGCCGCCGTACGGGCCCCGCACCACCCCGGTGGTGCGGGGCTCCGTCGTCTCCCGCACACTGGACGGCCGGGGCGGGGGGCCGCGTACCGCAGGGGACACGAGCGACGGGGGTGGCCGGTGGAGATCGGAGCGGTGCTCATCGCGGTGACGGGCGTGTTGGGGACCCTCGGGGCGGCGCTGCTGACCCAGCGCGGCGCCGAGGACGCCGACCGGGAACTCCTCGACGCGGCGAAGGCCGCTCACCGCGACGCCTACTCCCAGGCGCAGATGATCGCCCCGGACGCGGTGCTGTCGCGCGCGATGACCGTGCACCGGGCCGTCAACGAGGGCTCGGGGTCTCCCGCGCTCCCCTCGTGTGACGGTCAGCGCTTGAGCACGGGGGCCGCGAGGACCGCGTTGCCGTCGTCCTTGCACCCCTGCTCCACCTTGATGCGCAGCCGCAGGGCCCCTCTGATGTCAGGGACTCGGTGACCGGCTTGCCCAGGTGGACCGACTCGGAGAACAGGGCGGGCCGGTCGTCCACGGAGATGGTCACGCGGGCCTGTTCCATGGTGGAGCCGTCGTCGACCCCGGCGGTGAACTCCAGCGTGGACCAGGCGCGGTTCACGTCGTACTCGACCGCGGCACCGTAGTAGCAGCTGCCGAGCAGCGCCGATCCGTACTCCTTCGTGTTCAGCTTGGCGGAGCCGACCTCGAAGTTGTCGACCCGGCCCACGGAGGACAGCACGGTCAGGTCGGCCACGTTGCTGTCCTTGACCTCGCCCGGGGCGTGCGGGCCGGAGGCGGAGGTCTCCGGGGTCGCGGAGGCCCCGGGCGTGGTCCCGGCCGTCTCCCCGGGCTCCGACGCCGTGGGTTCCGAGGGGCCGGGGGACTGCGGGGCCGCGTCCCGTAACGAGGCGGCCCGCGGGACGGAGCCGGAGGTGGTCGTCGAGACCACCGCGCGGCGGACGTTCTTCATCCACCCCGCCAGGTTCACCGGCCGCTCCGCGGGATCCTCCGCGCAGACCGCGGTGATCCGCGCACGCTCCTCGGCGTCCAGCAGGGCGAACTGCGGCAGGGCCGCCATCGCCCGGGCCGGCTGCTGAGCGGAGGGCGGCGGCGACTCACCGCTGAGCAGGAAGTAGGCGATCGCCCCGAAGGCGTAGCTGTCGGTGCCCGGGGTGCGCAGGCCGTCGAAGACCTCGGGGGCGGCGTACCCCGGGGTGAACCACACCTCGACCGTCCGGTGGTCCGCCGTCAGCTTGCTGAGGCCGAAGTCCATTAGCGTGGCCTGGCCGTGCGCGTCGACCATCACGTTGCCGGGGGAGAGGTCGCCGTGGACCACCTGGCGTCCCGAGGGGGTGGCCCTGCCCGAGTGCAGCCAGTCCAGCACGTCGGCCAGCTGTTCCAGCGTGCGCATGACCTCGCGCCGTTCGGCGGGCGTGGCCAGGGTGAGTTCGGCCCGCCAGTCCCGGAGGTCGAGCCCGTCCACGTGGTTCATGACCAGGACGAGCGCCCGGCCGCTCAGGGTCCCGGACTCGCCGGGCCGGTGGACGAACCTGAGCAGCTCGGCCTGCTCGTTCCACTTCCGGCTGAGGCGGTCGAAGATCTCGGGCGTGACGGTCGTCCTGGAGTCGAGCACCTTCACGACGACCGGCTCGGAGCCGCCGGCCAGCTGTAACTCCGAGAGGTAGAGCACGGCCTCCCCTCCGTGTCCGATGTCACACGGCAATCGGAATCGAGGATCTGCGCGGGGGCGCGGGCCGGGCGGGCGGTCCGTGCGACCCGCCCGCCGAACGCCGCCCGGCCCGCTCCCATGGCGCTTCCTCGCGCTTCCTCAGCGCTCCCGCGGAGCGTCGAGGAACGCGAGCCGGGCCCGCTTGGCCGGGATGTGGATCTCCGGCAGGTCGATCTCGGGGAGTTCCACCTCCGGGCCGAGGACGAAGCCGGTGCGCTCCAGGCGGGCGATGGCCTTCTCGTTGCGGGCGTCGGGTTCCGCGACCACGCGCCGGACGGCGGGATCGGCGAACACGAAGGCGAGGAAGGCCGTCATCAGGCTCGCGCTGAAACCGGGCTGCGGGGCGCCCTCGGCGGGGCCGATCAGCAGGTGCACGCCGATGTCGCCGGGCAGCACGTCGTAGCACTCGCAGACGCGGTCCTCGGCGCAGTCGTACGTCTGGAACAGGGCGACCGGAACGCCGTCGCGGCGGACGAGGAACGCGTGGTGCGTGGTGCGGCGGTCCACGTCCTCGTAGATCTCCTGCACCAGTTCGCGGCCGGCACCGGCCATCCCCCAGAACCGCGCCCGCTCCTGCGTCACCCAGCCGTGGATCAGGGCGGAGTCGGCGGCCGGGTCCACCGGCGTGATGGTGACGCTGCCGAAGCCCTCGACGACGTGGGTGTGGACGGGCCGTCCGGCCGGGGCGACGGAGGTCATGACGACTCCTTGGTGAGGCGGGCCCAGTCGGTGACGACGGGGACGAGTTCGCACCGGGCCCACAGGGGGAGCTGGTCGCGGTGATGGGGGGTGCCGGTGACGCCGTCCGCGCCGAGCGGGACCGCCCAGAGGCTGTCCTCGCGGCGGGCCAGGTCCCAGACGTACCGGGCGGCCGACGCGCGGGCGGTGAGGTCCGTGAAGCCGGGGACGGAGGAGGTGGCGTTCACGCAGTCGTGGTCGCCGCCCAGGCCCGGCCACTGCGGCGCGTCCGGGTCGGGAAGGGCCTGCCAGGGGGTCAGCCGGTGCACCTGCGACCAGGCGGTGTCGGGGCCGTCCGCCGCGGCGGTCTCCTCCAGCGCGGCGCGCACGTGCGCGGCGCGGTCCAGCTCGGGCACCAGGGAGCTGGTGAGCAGCCCTTCGAGGGCGTAGCCGATCTTCGGGACCAGGTAGAGCCAGGGGTGGAACACCTCCGGGCCGGGGGGCGCTCCCCACAGCTCGGCGAAGACGGGGTCGGCGGCGAGCCGGCGCACGGTCGCGGTCCGGAAGGCCGCGAACACGGTGGCGTCGGTGCTGTCGGCCTCCATCCGCCGGTCCCAGGCCAGCAGGCGCGTCCGCAGCGCCTGCGCGGCCGGGGTCAGGTCCGCGAAGCCGGGCAGCAGGGCGAGCAGGGGCTCGGCCGAGGCCAGGCGGGTGTCCCGGTGGACGTCGGCCATCGCCTTCGGGGACCAGTCCGCGGAGCCGCTGAGCAGTTCCCGGATGCGGTCGGCGCGGTGCGGCGGCGCGAACTCCACGCCGAGCGGGGAGGCGATCCCGCGGGCGTTCGCCATGACGGCGAAGCCCTGTACGGGCTCGGCCGGCGTCGGAGCCCAGCCCTGCCAGGCGTACTGCGGGTCCCAGGCGGGCACCGGGCGCAGCCGGTTGGCGGTGTGGCGCAGGGGTACGGCCCCGGCGACGCGGTGCAGCAGCCCGCCCTGCGTGTCGGCGGCGTGGACCACGTTGACCGGCTCCGCCCAGCCGTCGAGGGCGCGGTCGATGTCGGCGACGGTGCGGGCCCGCAGGAGGGCGGGGAGCACGGCGAAGCCGAGGTCGCGGCGGACGCGGGGCGGGTAGCGCAGGGAGAGGGTCTGCGCGCTGCCGTCGGCGCGGTCCGCGGCGCCGGCCGCGGCGTCCGCGCCGAGGTCGCCGTCCGCGTGGACGATCACGGGTCCGCGGGCGGTCTCCAGGACCTCGATCTCGACCTCGTCGCCGCCGGCCACAACGATCGTCTCGGTGTGCTGCGCGACGGGCTCCCACAGGCCGTCCGGGCCGAGGGCCTCGACGGTGCCGGACGGGCCGCGCCGCAGCTGTTCGACGTACAGGTCCTGGTAGTCGGACATGGCGTTGGTGATGGCCCAGGCGGCGCTGCCGGTGTGCCCGAAGTGGGCGAGGCCGGGGACGCCGGGGACGGCGAGGCCCAGCACGTCGTACTCCGGGCAGGACAGCCGGATCTGCTGGTAGACGCCGGGATCCTCGATGAAGCGGTGCGGGTCGCCCGCGATGATCGCCGCACCGCTGGTCGTGCGGTCGCCCGGCACCATCCAGCCGTTGCTGCCGGCGATGCGGGGTCCGTCGGTGGCGAAGAGGGTCTGCGCGCTCTCGCCGAGGGCGCGGGCCACGCGCTCGCGCCACAGCTTGGTGGGGAAGCCGGCGAAGAGGATGTGCGTGGCGACCCAGATCGCCAGCGGCACCCACGGCTCCCAGGGGGTGGGGGTGAGACCGGTGCGGGCGAAGCGCTCGTCGCGGGCGGCGCCCGCCGCGAGGCCCTCGTTGACGCCGTCCACGTACGCGCGCACCCAGGCGGCGGTGGCGGGGTCGTCGGCCTCCATCGACTCGAAGCAGAGGCGGGCGGTGTCCGCGAGGCGGCACTGGCGGGCGAAGCGGTCCCAGGTGACGGACTCGGCGCCGAGGAAGGAGGCGCTGGAGCCCTCGGCGCGGTGCCGCTCGACCTCCAGCTGCCAGGCGCGATCGCGGGCGGTGACCCGGCCCTGGGCGCGGACCAGCCGCAGCTCGTCCTCCGCGCGCACGTGGGGGATGCCCCAGGGGTCGCGGAAGACGCCGTAGGATTCCGGGGGCTGCGCGTGGGGGCCGCCTTCGGCGTCCGCGTACGGCTCCGGGTCGCTTCCGCTGCTCACACTGCTCACGCTGCTCACACTCTCCCCGATGGCGCATTAGGTTAGGCTGACCTAACTATAAGAGGTGTCAGGGGAGGGGTCGTACATGGCTGTCGGCAAGGGCTGGGAGGGCGTGGTCCTCAAGCTCCTTCGGGGCAAGGACTTCACGTTCACGGTGACCGGGGCGGAAGACGTCACGGACCACTACCGCCGGGTGTACTTCACGGACGGCGGACTGCTGGCGGCGGCCGGCGGATCGCTGCACCCGACGATGTGGGTGCGCGTCTGGTTCCAGAACGCCGGCAAGCCCCACCAGCGGGCCTACACCCTCGTCGACCCGGACCCCGAAGCGGGCACCTTCTGCTTCGAGTTCGCCCTGCACGACGGCGCCGCCAGCGCCTGGGCGCGCACGGCCGCACCGGGCGACACCATCGAGGCCACCGTCCAGGGCACCGGCTTCACCGCCCCCGCGCCCGCCCCCGAACGCCTCCTGGTCATCGGCGACCCCGCCTCCCTGCCGGCGGTCAACTCGCTGCTCGACTCCTTCCCGGAGACCCCGGCGACCATCTGGTTCGAGACCCAGCACGCCTCCGACGCGGAGCTGCCGGTGCGCCTGGACGCCGAACGGCACGACATCCGCCGCGTGGAGCGCGCCGGCACCGCCCTCGCCGACCGGGTCCGGCAGGAGCTCCCGGAACTGGTCGGCCCGGACCCGGAGGCGGCCTACGTCTGGCTGGCCTGCGACACCGCGACGACGCGGAACCTGACGGCCTGGCTCCGCAAGGACCTCGGCCTGCCCAAGCAGCGGGTCAACGCCCTGGGCTACTGGCGGCCGGACGCCGCCTGAGGCCCCCGTCCGGCGCCGCGGCAGCGGCCGCGGTCCCGCCCGGCGGGGCCGCGGTGCCCCGGCGCGGCCTCAGGCGCCGGTGGCGCCGTCGATCGCCTCGCGCAGCAGGTCCGCGTGGCCGTTGTGCCGCGCGTACTCGTGGATGAGGTGCAGCATGACCAGGCGCAGCGAGACCTCCTCCTTCCAGCTCGGCACGTAGGCGGTCACCTCCAGCGACTCGGCGGCGGCCTCGACGCGCCGGGCGTGCGCGACCTCCTCCTGCCAGGCGCCGAAGGCCTCGGCCCGGGTGGCCCCGGAGGCGTCGTAGGCGGCCTGGAAGTCACGGGTGTCCGACCACAGGTGCGGGACCTCCTCGCCGCCCATGACCCGCCGGAACCACTGGCGTTCCACCTCGCCCATGTGCCGCACCAGCCCCAGCAGGGACAGGGCGGACGGCGGCGTCGAGGTGCGCCGCAGCTGCTCGTCGTCCAGGCCCTCGCACTTCCAGGCCAGGGTGGCCCGGTGGTAGTCGAGGTAGGCGCGGAGGGTCTCGCGTTCGTTGCCGGTGAGGGGCGGGCCGGTGCGTTCCATGCCGATGATCATGCCGCCCGTACCGCGCGGGCGGAACCCCGCGGCCGCGACTCCGCGGGCCGCGGCCCGGCGGGGACCGGTGCGCACCGCGGCCCGTTACGGACGGGCCGTCTCCGCGGGCAGCGTCCGGATGTACGGCACCGTCACCCCCAGCACCCCGAAGCCCAGCCGCTCCAGGATCGGCCGGCTCTCGTCGGAGGCGTCCACCTGGAGATAGGGGATCCCGAGCTCCGCCGCGATGCGGGCCCGGTGCGCGACCAGCAGGCGGTAGATCCCCCTGCCCCGCCACCCCGGCACCGTGCCGCCGCCCCACAGGCCCGCGAACCCGGCCCCCGGACGCATCTCCATCCGGGCCGCGCTGACCGGCACGCCGTCCGCCATCGCGACCACCGCGGCGATCGTCTCCGGCTCGTTGCGCAGCAGGTCCAGCAGCGCCGCGCGGATCCGCGGCCGTTCCGTCCCGAAGGCCTTCGCATGGACCTCCATCATCAGGTCCACCCCCGCCTCGTCCGTCACGGTGCGCAGGGTGACCCCCTCCGGGGGCTCCACCGGCAACCGGGCCAGGTCGCCGGTCCGCCCCACCATCAGGGTCTCGGGCGGCTCCGGCACGAAGCCCGCCGCCCGCAGCCGGTCCCCGAGATCCGCGGGCCGGTCGTAGTCGTACGTCTTCCATTCGAACTCCGCGCAGCCGGTCCCGGAGAAGAACGCCACCTGGGCCGCGATCTCCGCGTCCGCGCTCTCCTCGTCGAGGTCCGACCACAGCACCCCGTTCCACCCGTCCCCGGGCACGCTCTGCCGGACGACCCGGCCCGCCCGCTCCACCGTGGCCCGGGTGCCGTCGGGCCGCGCGCCCTCGCGCACCTCGGCGTCGTACCGGGCGCGCACCTTCAGCAGTTCATCGAGATCCATCGTCATCGGGCCAGCCCACCAGTGTCCGGACCGTCCGCACAACTGCATTAGCCTCACCTCCGTGAACGACGACCTCACCATCCACACCGGCAAGGCCGGGCCCGACGCCGCCGCTGACCGCGGCTGGCTCCTCGGCCACTTCAAGGACCCCTCGGACCCCCGCCACAGCGAGGACGTGGAGATCAAGTGGGGTGTCCACCCGAAGGGCGACGCGCGGGAGCGCTGGGCGACCGCGGAGAAGCGCGTCGCGCTGCTGGTCCTCATCAGCGGCCGCTTCCGGCTGGAGTTCCCGGGCCGGACCGTCGTCCTGGAGGAGCAGGGCGACTACGTGCTGTGGGGCCGCGGGGTGGACCACTCCTGGTACGCCGAGGAGGACGCGGTCGTCCTCACCGTCCGCTGGCCCTCCATCCCCGGCTACCGGGTGGACGAGCCGGAGGAGCGGGCCGACGGGACGGAACCCGCCTCGGTCTGACGCTCCCGCACCTTCCCGGCGGCCCTGTGACACTGCACACGAAACGGGCCGACGATCACCGAATGCTGGGATCGTGGAGGTGCAGACCATCTGGGCCGGACGACGGGGCGACCCCCCGGGCCTTCGGCCGGGCCTTCACGAGTTCACGCGTTCTTTGCGACGGGCTGTCTCCCGGTAAAGATCCGAACCCACCAGGGAGCACGTCCGTTGGCAGTATTCGCACGGTGGTGCATGCGTCACCGTCTCCTCGCCGTGCTGATCTGGCTGCTCGCCCTCGGCGGGACCGCGACGGCGGCACTCACCGCCGGAGCGGCGTTCTCCAACGACTACGAGGTCCCCGGCACCGAGTCCGGCAGGGCCAACGACCTCCTGCGCGAAGGCTTCCACGGCCAGGGCGGCGACACCGACACCATCGTGTGGCGGGCCCCGGACGGGCAGAGCGTGCGCGCCCCCGACATCGAGCAGCGCATGACCCGCGCGCTCGACGCCGTCGCCCAGCTCCCCGGCGTCGGATCGGTCGCCGGACCCTACGGAGCGGGCCCCCAGGGGGCCGCGCAGATCAGCCCCGACGGGCGGACCGCCTATGCGGTGGTGACCTTCGACAAGCCGGCCGACGCCGTCCCCAAGGCCCAGGCCAAGGCCGTCGTCGACACCGCGAAGAACGACCGGACGGAGACCGGCGGACTCCAGGTCGAGCTCGGCGGGCGCGCCATCCAGCTCACCGAGGCCCCCACCGCGCACCTCGCCGAGGTCATCGGCGTGGCCGTCGCCGCGCTGGTCCTCTTCCTCGCCTTCGGCTCGCTCGCGGCCAGCCTCATGCCCATCGCCACCGCCCTGGTCAGCGTGGGCACCGCCTACTTCGGCATCACGCTCCTCGGACACGCGATGCCCGTCGCCGACTTCGCACCGATGCTCGGCACCCTCATCGGCCTCGGTGTCGGCATCGACTACGCGCTGTTCATCGTCACCCGGCACCGCAAGGGTCTCGCGCGCGGCCTCCCGGTGGAGGAGGCTGCCGTCAACGCCGTCGCCACCACCGGCCGCGCCGTCGTCTTCGCCGGGGCGACCGTCTGCATCGCCCTGCTGGGCATGCTCGTGCTCCGGCTGAACTTCCTCAACGGCGTGGCGATCGCGGCGTCCGTGACGGTGGTCCTCACCGTCGCCGCCTCGGTCTCCCTGCTGCCCGCGCTCCTCTCCTACACGGGGATGCGCGCCCTCTCCGGCCGCGAACGGCGCCGGCTGGCCGCCGAGGGTCCGCAGCCCGAGCAGTCCTCCGGATTCGCCGTCCGCTGGTCCGCCTTCGTGGAACGCCACCCCAAGCTCCTCGGGGCCTTCGCCACCCTCGTCATGGTGGTCCTCGCCCTGCCCACGTTCTCCCTCCACCTGGGCACCTCCGACCAGGGCAACAACCCGGTCACCAGCACCACCCGGCAGGCCTACGACCTGCTCGCCGAGGGCTTCGGCCCCGGCACCAACGGCCCGCTCGCCGTCGTCGCCCGGCTCGACGACGCAGGCGACCGGTTCGCCGTGGACCGGCTCGGCGACGCACTGCGCACCACGAAGGGCGTCGCCTCCGTCGGCCCCGCCGTCGTCAACCGCAGCGGCGACACCGCCGTGCTGACCGTCGTACCGGAATCCGCCCCGCAGTCCCGGGCCACCAGCGACCTCGTCGACACCCTGCGCCAGGAGGTCGTCCCGCGCGCCGTGCAGGGCAACTCCATGGAGGTCCGCGTCGGCGGGGTGACGGCCGCCTACGACGACTTCGCCGAGGTCATCGTCGGGAAGCTGCCGCTCTTCGTCGCCGTGGTCGTCGCGCTGGGCTGCGTCCTGCTCCTGCTCGCCTTCCGGTCCATCGGCATACCGCTGAAGGCGGCGGCCATGAACGTCGCCGCCGTCGCGTCCTCCTTCGGCGTCGTCGTCGCGATCTTCCAGTGGGGCTGGGGCAGCGAACCCCTGGGCCTGGGCAGCGCGGGCCCCATCGAACCCTTCCTGCCCGTGATCATGGTCTCGGTCCTCTTCGGCCTGTCGATGGACTACCAGGTCTTCCTCGTCAGCCGGATGTACGAGGAGTGGCTGGAGACCGGCGACAACCGGCGGGCCGTCCGCGTCGGTCTCGCCGAGACCAGCCGGGTCATCAACTCGGCCGCCGTCATCATGATCTCCGTCTTCCTGGCCTTCGTGCTCAGCGGCGACCGGATCATCGCGATGTTCGGCATCGCCCTCGCCGCGGCCGTGGCCCTCGACGCCTTCGTGCTGCGCACCCTGCTCGTCCCGGCCCTGATGCACATGCTCGGCGGCGCGAACTGGTGGCTGCCCGCCTGGCTCGACCGGCTGCTCCCCAGGATCAGCATCGAGCCGCCGGACCACGCCCCGCGTGCGACACTTCCCGCACAGCGGTCCGGCACGGTCTCCGACACCGGTGAGGACGAGGCCGAGCCCGCCACCGCCTCCCGGTGATCCGGCGATCCGCCGCACGAGACCCAAGGAAGAAGCCGCATGTTCTCCATAGACCTGGCCGACGACGCCCAGCTGTTCCCGCTGGAGGCCCGGCACGCGGAGGAGTTCTTCGCGCACATCGAGCGCGGACGCGAGTTCATCGGCCGGTACGTCGGATTCCCCGACCGGTCCACCGACGTCGAGGCCGCCCGCGCGATGCTGGCCACGTACGCCGTGAAGGCGGCCGAGGACGGCGCGCGGTTCTTCGGCATCCGCCTGGAGGGCACCCTCGTCGGCGGGGTCCTCTTCCCCGCCTTCGACGCGGCTGCCGGGAACTGCGAGATCGGCTGCTGGCTGGAGCCCTCCGCGGCCGGCCGCGGCCTGGTCACCAAGGCCTGCCGGGTACTGATCGACTACGCCTTCGGCGAGCGCGGCATGCACCGCGTCGAATGGCACGCCGCCACCGGCAACAAGAAGAGCCTCGCCGTCGCCGAACGCCTCGGCATGACCCGCGAGGGCGTCATGCGCCAGAACCACCTGCACCGGGGCGTCCGCCAGGACACCGAGGTCTGGTCGATCCTCGCCGACGAGTGGACCGCGGCCCGTTCCGCCTGATCCGCACCGCCCGGCCGGTGCCGCCCGCACCGGCCGTGGGATTCTCAGAGAACTCTCAGACGGGGACCCTACGGTGCCCCGCATGGACACCAAGAAGACCCCCGCCCCGAACCCCGCCGAGGCGGACACCACCCCGGCCGACCTGACGAAGGCCGAGACCGCCCCCGCGGCCGACGCCCCGGCCGCCACGCCCGCCGCCGACGCCCCGGCCCCGTCCGAGGCTCCCGCGCAGACCGATGCCGACCTCGAGGACGCGGACCTCGACGAGGACCTCGCCGACGAGGACCCGGCCGAGGACGCCCGGCCCGGCCACGTCGGCTCCGCCGCCTTCGCGATCGTCTCCGCGGGCCTCGGCGTCGTCGCCCTCAGCGGCAGCTGGGTCGCCGGCATCGTGTCCGAGCGCGCCAGCGTCCTCGCCCGCCTGGAACTGAGCCAGGCCGCCGACGCCAACGCCCAGATCGCCGCCCAGTTCGTCGACCCGTGGCACACCACCGCCATGGTCAACGGCGTCTTCTCCGCCCTCGCGCTGATCATCGCCACCTTCGTGCTGGCCCTGCCCGCCTTCAGCTCCCCCGAGCGCCACCTGCCCACCTGGGTCCGGTCCGTCTCCTGGGCGGGCATCGGCCTGGGCGCCATCGGCGTACTGCTCTTCGTCCTCATGTACTTCGACCTCCTCCTCGCCATTCCCAAGGCGGCGGGCGCCGCATAAGGACGGCACGGTGCCTTAGACGCCGGCGCCGTGCCCCCGCACGGACGCCGCAGGCTAAGGCCCCCGCCCCCGGCGGATGCGGCATGCGACCGATGTGCCGCCACCCCCTGGGACGTGAGTCTGGGACCACACCGCACGAGGTGCCCCACGACAGCGACCAGGGAGAACGACATGTTCGAGCACGAGATCACCGCAGCCGCCCACAGCGCCGACCTGCTCCGCGAGGCCGCCGCGTACCGGGCGGTCCGCGAGGCCCGGGCCGCCCGCCGCACCGCCTCTCGCGGCCAGGAACCCGGGGAGCGGGTGACAGCACACGGGAGGCGCACCGGCCGCTCCGCGCCCCGGCCCGCATGAGCCGGGGCGTGCCGCCCGCCGCCGCCCCCGTGACGGGTGCCGCCGGCCAGGTCACCTGTGCGATGCTCGGCATCGTGGAGACCAGATCCGTCAGCCCGGTGTTCGTCGGCCGCGCCGATGAACTGGGCGTTCTCGAGGACGCCTTGACCCGAGCGGCAGCGGGCGAGCCGCAGGCCCTGCTCATCGGCGGCGAGGCCGGAGTCGGCAAGACCCGCCTCACCGAGGAGTTCCTCGGCGAGGCCGGCCGCCGCGGCGCCGTCGTCGCCGTCGGAGGCTGCGTGGAGATCGGGGCGGAAGGGCTCCCCTTCGCCCCGTTCTCGACGGCCCTGCGGATCCTGCGCCGCCTGCTCCCCGGGGAACTGGCCGCCGCGGCCGCCGGACAGGAGGACGAACTCGCCCGGATCCTCCCCGAACTCGGCGAGACCCCCCGCGGCCCGCACGACGAGGAGAGCACCGCCCGGCTCTTCGAACTCACGGCCCGGATGCTGGAGCGGCTCGCCGCGGACCGGACCGTCGTCCTCGTCCTGGAGGACCTGCACTGGGCGGACACCTCCACCCGGCACCTGCTCTCCTACCTCTTCCGCACCCTCGGCAGCGGCCGCCTCGCCGTCGTCGCCACCTACCGCTCGGACGACGTGCACCGGCGCCACCCCCTGCGCCCACTGCTCGCCGAACTCGACCGGCTCCGCACCGTCCGGAAGATCGAACTCTCCCGCTTCAACCGGGCCGAGGTGCGCCGCCAGCTCGCCGGCATCCTCGCCGCGCCGCCCGACGACGCGTTCGCCGACTCCGTCTTCGAACGCTCCGACGGCAACGCCTTCTTCGTCGAGGAACTCGTCGCCTCCCGGGAGAGCGGCTGCCGCACCGGACTCACCGAATCCCTGCGCGACCTCCTCCTCGTCCGCGTCGAGGTCCTGCCCGACGAGGCACAACGCCTGGTCCGCGTGGTCGCCGAAGGCGGCTCCACCGTGGAGTACCCGCTCCTGCGCGCCGTCGCCGGGCTCAGCGAGGACGCCCTGATCGAGGCCCTGAGGGCCGCGGTCGGGGCCAACATCCTGCTCGCCACCCCCGACGGCGACGGCTACCGCTTCCGGCACTCGCTGGTCCGCGAGGCCGTCAGCGACGACCTGCTGCCCGGGGAACGCGCCCGCGTCAGCCGCCGCTACGCCGAGGCCGTGGAGGCCGACGGACAGCTGTTGCGCGCCGAGGAGCGGGTGATCCGGCTGGCCAGCTACTGGTACCAGGCCAACGACCCCGCCAGGGCGCTGCCCGCCGTGCTGGCCGCCTCCGTGACCGCCCGCCGTCGGCACGCCTACTCCGAGCAGCTGAGCCTGCTGGAACGGGCCATGGACCTGTGGGACAGCACCCCGCAGGACGTCCGCGAGGCGCTGCGCCCGGCGGACTACACCGACGCCTATCCGCCCTGCGGCTGCGACCAGGCGACCACCCCGCTCCAGCGCATCGACCTGATGGCGGAGGCGACCGTCGCTGCACGCTACGGCGGGGAACGCGAACGCGCCCTCAAGATCACGAAGACGGCGCTGCGCCTGCTGGAGGAGGACCAGGACCCGCTGCGTGCCGCGTGGTTCTGGACGGAACGCTCCCGCCTGACCGCCGGCCTCGGCCGCGGCGACGGCTGGGAGGAGATCGCCCGCGCACAGGAGCTGGTCCGCGGGCTGCCCCCGTCCCAGGTGCACGCCGAGGTGCTGGTCCGGGCCGCGGGCTGGGGGATGCTCCACAAGCCGGGCCCCGGCAACCTGGCCGCCGCCGAACGGGCCGTCGAGTACGCCCGGATGGTCGGCGCTGAGGAGACCGAGCTCAACGCCCGGATCACCGTCGGCGCGCTGCTCACCGACGCGGGGGACGCCCCGGGCGGACTCGCCGAGATGCACGCGGTCCGGGAAAGGGCCGCCAAGCTCGGGCTCGCCATGCTCGTGGGACGTGCGCATATCAACCTCACCTCTCAGCTGGAAAGCATGGGCCGGTCCCGCGAAGCCGTGGAACTGGCCGGACAGGGGGCGGAACTGGTCGGGAAGTCACGCCTGCCGGACATCGAGGCGTGGATCCGCGGGAACCTGGCCGAGAGCCTCTACAGCCTCGGCCGCTGGGACGAGGCCGCGGAGGCGGCCCGGCGCACCCTGCTCGTCGGCCAGGGCGCCGCCCCGCGAGGCTCCGCCTCCGTACGCCTCGCCCACCTCGCCCTGTCCCGGGGCGACCTGGCCGAGGCGGCCCGGCAACTGGACGCCGCCCGGGCCCGGTTCGGCACCCACGACGCCCAGCCCCAGCACCGGCTCCCGCTGTACCGGCTCGCGATCGGGCTCGCCGCGGGGGAGAGCCGCATCGCCGACGTCCGTGCCGAGGCGGCCGCCGCCGTCGCCGACGGCTTCCCGCTCGGGCAGCACCGCTACGCCTGGCCGCTGCTGCTCGCCGCCGCCTCCGCCGAGGCGGACGCCCGCGGGCTGCCCGCGGCCGACCCGGGCCGGGACGCCGCCCTCGCCGTCCTGCGGGACGCCGCCCGTTCCCTCGCCACACCGGTCCCGGTATGGACCGCCCACGCCGAGTACCTGCGCGCCGAACTGCTCCGGGCCGAGGCCCGGGACACCGTCGCCGACTGGGCCGCCGTGGAGGAGGCGGTCCGCCCGCTGGAGCGGCCCCACCTGCTGGCCCGGGCCCGCCGCCGGCTCGCGGAGGCCCTCCTGGCCGCCGGCGACCGGGACCATGCGGCCGCCCTGCTGCGCGAGGCCCACACCACCGCCGACCGCATCGGAGCACTGCCCTTGCGGGAGGACCTGGCCCTGCTCGCACGCCGCGCCCGGATCCCGCTGACCGCCGCCGACACCCCCGCGCCGCCCCCCGGCCCGCCCGAGGACCCGGCCGAGGCACTGGGCCTGACCAGCCGCGAACGGGACGTCCTGCGCCTGGTGGCGGCGGGCAGCACCAACCGCGGGATCGCCGAGGAGCTCTTCATCTCCCCGAAGACGGCGAGCGTGCACGTCTCGAACATCCTGGCCAAGCTGGGCGTCGCGGGCCGCGGCGAAGCGGCCGCCCTCGCCCACCGGCTGCGCCTCTTCGCGCCGCCCGTCGTGCCCGTCCCGGGGGCGCGGCCCACCCCGGCCGGCCCGGACGGCGACGGTCCGGTCAGTGCCCGCCCGCGGCCCGCCCGCCCGGGCGTATGAACACCGTGCCGGAATCGAGGTCTATCGGGCCCCGTCCCGGATCGTTGTCATTGACGTCGGTCCGTGACAGCTCCAGCCGCTTCTTCTCCTCGTCGGTGTGCTTGCGCTTGGGGTTGAACAGCTCTTCGATCATGTTGAACACCGTGTCCACCACGCCTTTCGCCCCCGTCCGGGGACATGCCGGTCACCGCACCGTCAGTGTCAGGATCCTGTCGTCGCCCGCTTCCGGCGACCCGCGCCCGTCCGTCTCGCTCGTGACCAGCAGCAGCTTGTCCCCGCCGAGCGGGACCACCGTCCGCAGCCGGCCGTACTTGCCCTCCAGGAAGGCCTCGGGCTCCGCCGCCTGCGCCGTCCCGGCCAGCGGGATCCGCCACAGCCGCTCGCCCTTGAGCCCGGCCATCCAGACCGAGCCCTCCGCCCACGCGATCCCGCTCGGCGAGGCCTCCTCGGTCCTCCACACCGCCACCGGGTCCCGCAGGCCCGGCTTCCCGGCCCTGCCCTCGGCCTCCGGCCAGCCGTAGTTCGCCCCGGGCTCGATCAGGTTCAGCTCGTCCCAGGTGTTCTGCCCGAACTCCGCCGCCCAGAGCCGCTTGTCCCTGTCCCAGGTCAGGCCCTGCACGTTGCGGTGGCCGAGGGAGTAGACGACCGAGTCCGCCTCGGGATTGCCGTGCACCGGGTCCCCGTCCGGCGTCATCCGCAGGATCTTCCCGCCCAGCGACTTCGGGTCCTGCGCCAGCCCGGTGACCCCCGTCTCGCCCGTCCCCGCGTAGAGCATCCCGTCCGGGCCGAACGCGATCCGCCCGCCGTTGTGGATCAGCCCCTTCGGGATGCCCCGGAACACCGTGTCCGGCGCGCCCAGCTGCTGGCCGGCCGGTCTCTTCTCGTCGTAGCGCAGGCGCGCGATGCGGTTGTCGGAGGCGGTGGTGAAGTAGACGTACACCAGCCGGTCCGAGGCGAAGGACGGGGACAGGGCGAGCCCCAGCAGGCCCCCCTCACCCCCCGGGTCCACCCCCGGCACCTCGCCGATCCGCGTCACCGCGCCCGATCCCGCCGCGACCCGGCTGATCGTGCCCTTGTCGCGCGAGGCGACCAGCAGGTCGCCGCCCGGCAGCGGAGCCACCCCCCATGGGGACTCCAGCCCCTTGGCGGCCTCGCCCGTCACGGTCACCGACCCCTTCGCCGGGGGCGGCGCCACCGTGGGCGAGGCCTGGCCGCCGGACGGCCCGGCCGATCCCGGTCCGGGCGAGGCCGTGCCCGGCGGGGAGCTTCCCCGCCCGCTGTCGGGGGCGCCCTCCGGGGCGCAGCCCGCCACCAGCAGCGCACCGCAGCCGGCCATCGCGGCCGCCGCCAGCAGTCCCCGGCGCCGCCCGCCCGCGCCCCCGTGCCGCCGCGGCTCCTCGTGTCCCGCCCGCCCCCACGACCCGGTCCGCCCGGGAGTACGTCCCCATCGCATCGCCCTGCTCCCTTCCCCTCGTCCCGATCCTGCCCCTCACCCCTCTCAACAGATCCGGCCGTTCCCGAAGTTCCACCACTCGTACACCCGATCGAGTGGTTGTGGCGATCAGTCCCAGGCCCCGACCTCGACCGGAAGCCCGGCGATCTCCGCCAGGTCCCCGGCCGAGAGCCGCAGCCGTGCCGCCCCCGCGTTCTCCACGGCCCAGTGCGAGCGGTCGGCCCCAGGAACCGGCACCACCTGCGGCCCCTGGGCCAGCACCCAGGCCAGCGCCACCTGCGCGACCGTGACCCCGGGCCCGTGCCGCCGCGCCACCCGCCGCAGCCCCGCCAGCAGGACCTGGTTCGACGCCATCGCCTCTGCCGTGAACCGCGGGTGCCGGGCCCGGACGTCCTGCGACTCGAAGCCCTCGCCCGGCGTGAGCGTCCCGGTCAGGAAGCCGCTGCCCAGCGGCATCGCGGCCAGCAACCCCACCCCGCGCGCCGCGCACCACGGCAGCAGCTGCCACGCGGCCTCCGGAGACCACACCGACAGCTCGGCCTGCACCGCGCTCACCGGGAACACCTGCTGCAGCCGCTCCAGGTGGCGCAGGGTCGTCCGGTAGCCGCGGTCCCCGCGCCGCCCCGCCCCCGGCCCGGCCCCCGCACCCAGCGCGCAGAACCCGAGGGCGCGCACCTTCCCGGCGCCCACCAGCTCCGCCATCGCCCCCCAGGTCTCCTCCACGGGCACGTCCGGATCCACCCGGTGCAGCTGGTAGAGGTCTATGACGTCCGTCCGCAGCCGTCTGAGCGAGGCGTCGCACGCCCGCCGCAGATAGCCCGGCCGGCCGTCCGCCACCACGTGCTGGTCGCCCGCCCGCAGCCCGACCTTCGCCGAGACGAACGCCTCGGACCGCCGCTCCCGCAGCACCCTGCCGAGGAGGAGCTCGTTGGTGAACGGCCCGTACACGTCGGCCGTGTCCAGCAGGTTCGACCCGAGGTCCAGCGCCGCGTGCACGGCGGCCAGCGACTCCGGCCCCCGCCGCCGCGAAGGCGCGTACGCCCAGCTCATCGGCATACAGCCGAGGCCGACGGCGCCCACGGTCAGCGCTCCCGCCCCGATCGACCTGCGCTCCACCCCGTCGTCCCCTCCTACGCTCCGGCCACCAAACTAACGGCTTGATCAAGACGGCTTGGCATAGCCTCGCGATCATGACTGCAACGCCCCACGACGTCTGGCTCCCCTTCCCCGCCGAAGAGGTCGCCGGTCTGCCCGGTTCCTTCCGGTACCGCCTCTGGGACGGAGAGGACGCCTTCCCGGCCGATCCGGCCGACTGCGTCTTCTACGTGACCCCCTACATGAAGTCCCCCGAGGTCACCGTGCGCCCGCTGGCCGCGATGCCGGCCCTCCGGGTCGTCCAGACGCTGACCGCCGGCATGGACCACGTCCTGGGCGGCCTGGGCGACCTGCGCCCCGGCGTCCGGCTGTGCAACGCCGCGGGGGTCCACACGGCCAGCACCGCCGAACTCGCCGTCGCCCTGACGCTCGCCTCCCTGCGCGGCATCCCCGGCATGGTCCGGGGCCAGGACCGTGAGGAATGGCGTTCCGGCTTCTACGACGCCCTCGCGGACAAGTCAGTTCTGATCATCGGCTACGGATCCATCGGGTCCGCGATCGAGGACCGCCTGGTGCCCTTCGAGTGCGAGCGCGTCGAGCGGGTCGCCCGTACGCGGCGGACCACCCCGCGCGGCCCCGTGCACGCCATCGCCGACCTGCCGCGCCTCCTGCCGCAGGCCGACGTGGTGATCCTGGTGACCCCGCTGACCGACGCGACCCGGGGGCTGGCGGGCGCCGACTTCCTGAGCCGCATGAAGGACGGCGCCCTGCTGGTGAACGTGGCACGCGGCCCCGTCGTCGACACCAAGTCCCTGCTGGCGGAGGTGGAGTCGGGCCGGCTGCGCGCGGCGCTCGACGTCACCGACCCCGAGCCGCTCCCGGCGGGCCATCCGCTCTGGCACGCACCGAACGTCCTGATCACGCCGCACGTCGGCGGGAGCAGCTCGGCCTTCGAGCCCAGGGCCAAGCGCCTGCTCGCCCGCCAGCTCACCCGGTTCGCCGCGGGAGAGCCCCTGGACCACACGGTGCTCGTCACCGAATGACCCGATTCGGGTACGCTCCGCATTCACCCGGATGCGGGCTGTCGTCGCAACTCCCCGGTGGTAACGCAGAGTAGAGCAACTATGTCCCTGAGTGACGAAAGTGGTGTATCGTCCGGAAGCAGGGGCTGCGCCGGGAACGTCTGGCGCTGGGGAGTGATCGGACACTTTGGGGGGCGACGGGCGATGCACGGCCAATGGACGAAGGATCCGACGCGGCGCAGCCGCAGAAGGCGACGCAGCCGAGGGTGGGCCGCGCCGGAACCAGCCAGCGAGGGGGACCGGTGAGCCCCCCGGGGGCGGCGCTGCTCGACCGTCCCTCCGTCTCCGGAGGAGGCAGGGCACTGGCCATGCAGCTGGTCCTCGCGGTGGTCAGCGGCGGGTACGCCGTCGGCGCCGCCCTCAACTGGGGATCCGAGGAACTGGCCGAGATCATGGGCGACTTCGGGCTCAGCGCGGCAGGTCTGCTCGCCGCCGTCTCCTGCTACACCTACGCGCGGACGATCGACAGCCGGGAACGGCCCGCGTGGCTGCTCTTCGCCTTCTCCTCGCTCATGGGCGCCTGCGGCAACGCCGTCTGGGGCTGGTACGAGGTGGTCCTCGGTGAGGAGGTGCCCAAGCCCTCCGTCGCGGACTTCGCCTTCCTCTGCTTCGCCCCGCCCGCCATCGTCGGCCTGCTCGTCCTCGCCAAACGCCCGGTCAACCGGGCCGGATGGGTGTGCCTCGGCCTCGACTCCTGGCTCATCGGCGGCTCCCTGCTCACCCTCTCCTGGAGCCTGGCACTGGCCCACGCGGCGCGCACCGCCCAGTCGGGCGCCCCCGGCAGCGTCCCGCGCGCGGCGCTCTCGCTCGCCTATCCGCTGCTGGACATCGCGCTCGTCTCGATGGTGCTGGTCCTGCACTTCCGCCGGAGCGAGACCAACCGCTCCGCCGTCAACACCGCCATCGCCGCGCTCGCCCTGACGGTGCTGAGCGACGCCCTGTTCACCTCGCCGCTGCTGAGCGCCGAGTACCAGTCGGGACAACTGCTCGACGCGGGCTGGTTCGCCGGCTCGCTGCTGCTCGCGTACGCGCCCTGGGGCGCCCGGCGGCTCCCTCCGGGGCCCGTGCCCGCCGGGCCCGCCCGCAGGGACCGGCACCACAGCCGCCCGATCACCGGATCGCTCCCCGCGCTCACCCCGTACCTCGCGGCCGCGGTCTGCACGCTGGGCATCCTCTACAACGTCGTCGACGGCCGGAAGGTCGACCGGATGGTCGTCTTCACCGGCTGCACGGTCGTGCTCGCCCTCGTCATCCGGCAGGGCATCATGCTCCTCGACAACATCGCGCTCACCCAGGAACTGGCCCAGAAGGAGAACCACTTCCGCTCCCTGGTCCAGGGCTCCAGCGACGTGATCATGATCGCCGCACCCACCGGGACCCTGCGCTACGTCAGCCCCGCCGCCGCCGGGGTGTACGGCCGCGAGGCGGAGGAGCTGGTCGGCACCGAGCTGGCCGCCCTCATCCATCCCGACGACCTCGGCAGGGTCGTGCACGAGGTGCGCCGCTTCCTCGCCGCCGCCCCCGCGGAGGAGCCCACCACGCGCATCGAGTGCCGCTTCGCTTCGGGCACCGGCGAGTGGATGAACGTGGAGTCGACGGTCAACCGCCACCAGGGCGGGCTCATCCTCAACAGCCGGGACGTCACCGAGCGCGTCCGGCTCCAGGCCCAGCTCCAGCACAGTGCCGAGCACGATCCGCTCACCGACCTGCCCAACCGCGCCCTCTTCACCCGGCGCGTGCGCCAGGCCCTCGCAGGCCGGCGCGCGGGCGACCGCAGCACCGCCGTGCTCTTCATCGACCTCGACGGCTTCAAGGCCGTCAACGACACCATCGGGCACCAGGCCGGGGACGAGCTGCTCGTCGAGGCCGCGCGCCGACTGCAGGACTCCGTCCGCGCGGGGGACACCGCCGCCCGGCTCGGCGGCGACGAGTTCGCCGCACTGATCACGGGCGACGGCAGCCGCGACCGCAGCGCCCGGGAGTTCCAGGTCCGCGAGATCGCCGACCGGCTGCGCACCACCCTGTCCCAGCCGTACCGCATCAGCGGCAACGAGGTGCGGGTGGCGGCCAGCATCGGCGTGGCCTTCGCCGATCCCGGAATCACCCCTTCGGACCTGATGCGCAACGCGGATCTCGCCATGTACCGGGCCAAGGCCGGCGGCAAGGACCGGGTCGAGCTGTACGCCCCCCAGATGCAGGCCGAGGTGGTGCGCAAGGCCGAGCTGGCGGGCCGCCTGCGCACCGCGCTGCACGAGGGAGAGTTCGCCCTGCTCCACCAGCCCGTGGTCTCGCTGGCCACCGGCGAGATCGCGGCCGTCGCCGCCCAGGCACGGTGGCGGTCGGCCCAGGGCATCCTCTTCACCCCGGCGGAGTTCCTGCGGGTGGCCGAGTACAGCGAGGGCGGCGCCGCAGGCCAGGGCACGGGCCAGTCCGACGCCTCGCGCACCGCCGAGCTCGGGCGCTGGCTGCTGGAGGAGGCCGTGGAGCAGGCCGCCGACCGGCACCGGGCCGGGCACGACGTCCCCGTGGCCGTACGGATGACCGCGCAGCGGCTCCTGGGCAGCGCCGTACCGCTCGGTTCCGTGGAGGCCCTGCTGACCCGCCACGGGCTGCCCTCCGGGGCCCTGGTGCTGGAGCTGGCGGTGTCCGACCCCCGGGTGCCCTTCGACGACCTGGAGCGTCGTCTCGCGGCCCTGCACCGGCTCGGGGTGGGCATCTCCCTGGACGGCTTCGGCAGCGGCTACGCGGCCATCAGCGCCCTGCGCCGGCTCCCCGTGGACATGCTCAAGCTGGACCGGGGCCTGGTGGAGGGTGTGGTCGAGTCCGCCCGCCTGCACAAGATCACCGCTGGTCTCTTGCGCATCGCAAACGACCTGGGGATGCGCTCGGTGGCCGACGGCGTGGACCTGCCCGAGCAGGTGATGGCCCTGCGCGCCATGGGATGCACGCACGGTCAGGGGAAGGCGTTTTCCGGCCCCCTCGACGAGTACAGGCTGCGGCGTGCGCTGGTGCGCGGTACGTTCCCAGTACCGGGTGGAGCGGCCCAGCCGGCCCTGGCGGGCGGTTCCTCCGGGGGCCCCATGGCCATCCACAGAGGCTCACATAATGAGACGCCCGTCCCACCTACTTGACATCACCCTCCCGCCAGGGGGAGGGTCAGTGCCATGCGCACCCGAATTCTCGTACTTGGAAAGCGCGTCGGCTGAAGCAGGGACCTGCATGTCCCCGCTCGACACACCCGACGCGCTCCCCTCGCTTGCCTCCGGCACGAGGGGTTTTTTGTTGCACTGGCACAGAATCGAATCCGCGTAAAACCCTCAGCTTCGAGAAGAGAATGCCGATGACCGAGCAGGCCACCGGGGCCCACCATCCGCAGCCGCGGCCCCGTTCCGGCGGACAGCAGTCCGCCGCAGTTGAGCACGTCACGGGTGCGCAGTCCCTCATCCGCTCTCTCGAAGAGGTGGGGTGCGACACCGTCTTCGGGATTCCGGGAGGCGCCATCCTCCCCGCGTACGACCCGATGATGGACTCCAAGAAGGTCCGTCACATCCTGGTCCGCCACGAGCAGGGCGCCGGTCACGCCGCCACCGGCTACGCGCAGGCCACCGGCAAGGTCGGCGTCTGCATGGCGACCTCCGGCCCCGGCGCCACCAACCTGGTCACCCCGATCGCCGACGCGCACATGGACTCCGTCCCGCTGGTCGCGATCACCGGCCAGGTCTCCTCCAAGGCGATCGGCACCGACGCCTTCCAGGAGGCGGACATCGTCGGCATCACCATGCCGATCACCAAGCACAACTTCCTGGTCACCAGGGCCGAGGACATCCCGAGGACGATCGCCGAGGCGTTCCACATCGCGGCCACCGGCCGTCCGGGCCCGGTCCTCGTCGACATCGCCAAGGACGCCCTGCAGGCGAAGACCACCTTCGCGTGGCCGCCCTCCCAGGATCTCCCCGGTTACCGGCCGGTCACCAAGCCGCACGCCAAGCAGATCCGCGAGGCCGCCAAGCTCATCTGCCAGGCCAGGCGCCCGGTCCTGTACGTCGGCGGCGGCGTCATGAAGTCCGGCGCGACCGCCGAGCTGAAGGTCCTGGCCGAGCTGACCGGCGTCCCGGTCTGTACCACCCTGATGGCGCTGGGCTCCTTCCCCGACAGTCACCCCCTGCACGTCGGCATGCCGGGCATGCACGGCTCCGTCACCGGCGTCACGGCGCTGCAGAAGTCGGACCTGCTGATCGCCCTGGGCACCCGCTTCGACGACCGGGTCACGGGCAAGCTGGACAGCTTCGCCCCCTACGCCAAGATCATCCACGCGGACATCGACCCGGCCGAGATCGGCAAGAACCGCGCGGTCGACGTCCCGATCGTCGGTGACGCCCGCGAGGTCATCGCCGACCTGATCCAGGCGGTCCAGGCCGAGCACACCGAGGGCAACGCCGGTGACTACAGCGCCTGGTGGAGCGACCTCAGCCGCTGGCGCGAGACCTACCCGCTGGGCTACGACCTGCCCGAGGACGGCAGCCTCTCGCCCCAGCAGGTCATCGAGCGGATCGGCGCGCTCGCGCCGAAGGGCACCGTCTTCGCGGCGGGCGTCGGCCAGCACCAGATGTGGGCCTCGCACTTCGTCAAGTACGAGGAGCCGCGCACCTGGCTGAACTCCGGCGGCGCCGGGACCATGGGCTACGCGGTCCCGGCCGCGATGGGCGCCAAGGTCGGCATGCCCGAGCGCACGGTCTGGGCGATCGACGGCGACGGCTGCTTCCAGATGACCAATCAGGAGCTGGTCACCTGCGCGCTGAACAACATCCCGATCAAGGTCGCGATCATCAACAACGGCGCGCTGGGCATGGTTCGCCAGTGGCAGACGCTGTTCTACAACCAGCGCTACTCCAACACGGTCCTGCACGCCGACGACACCGGCCACGACACGGTCGGCTCCCAGCTCGGCGAGTCCCTCGCACCCCGCAAGGGCACGCGCGTCCCGGACTTCGTCAAGCTGTCGGAGGCCATGGGCTGCGTGGCGCTGCGCTGCGAGGACCCGGCGGACCTCGACAAGGTCATCGCCGAGGCCAACGCGATCAACGACCGCACCGTCGTCATCGACTTCATCGTCCACGAGGACGCCATGGTGTGGCCGATGGTCGCCGCCGGCACCTCCAACGACGAGGTCATGGCAGCCCGGGGCGTCCGTCCCGACTTCGGCGACAACGAAGACGACTGAGCCGAGAGAGCCTGAGAGAGAGAACGCCTCACATGTCCAAGCACACGCTCTCCGTCCTGGTCGAGAACACGCCCGGCATCCTGGCCCGGATCGCCGCCCTGTTCTCCCGCCGCGGGTTCAACATCGACTCCCTCGCGGTCGGCGTCACCGAGCACCCCGACATCTCCCGCATCACCATCGTCGTCAACGTCGAGGACCTCCCGCTGGAGCAGGTGACCAAGCAGCTCAACAAGCTGGTCAACGTGCTCAAGATCGTCGAGCTGGAGCCCCACAACGCCATCGAGCGCGAACTCGTCCTGGTGAAGGTCCGCGCCGACAACGAGACCCGTTCGCAGATCGTCGAGATCGTCCAGCTGTTTCGCGCCAAGACCGTGGACGTCTCCCCGGAGGCCGTCACCATCGAGGCCACCGGCGGCTCCGACAAGCTCGGCGCCATGCTCAAGATGCTGGAGCCCTTCGGCATCAAGGAGCTCGTGCAGTCCGGCACGATCGCCATAGGGCGTGGCGGACGGTCCATCACGGACCGCAGCCTGCGCGCGCTCGACCGCAGCGCCTGACCCGGCCGTCCGGGCCGCTCCGGACACGCTCGGCCCGCATAGCGAGACCGACAGACTCAGATTCCGTTCCCCGCCGTACGGTGGGAGCAACACCAGCGCACCAAGGAGATATCCCAGTGGCCGAGCTGTTCTACGAGAACGACGCCGACCTGTCCATCATCCAGGGCCGCAAGGTCGCGGTCATCGGCTACGGCAGCCAGGGCCACGCCCACGCGCTGTCGCTGCGTGACTCCGGCGTCGACGTCGTCGTCGGCCTGAAGGAGGGCTCGAAGTCCAAGGCCAAGGCCGAGGAGCAGGGTCTGAAGGTCGTCCCCGTGGCCGAGGCCGCCGCCTGGGCGAACGTCATCATGATCCTCACCCCGGACCCGCTGCAGGCGGAGATCTACGAGGAGTCGATCAAGGAGCACCTCGAGGAGGGCGACGCGCTCTTCTTCGGCCACGGCTTCAACGTCCGCTACGGCTTCATCAAGCCCCCGGCCAACGTGGACGTCGCCCTCGTCGCTCCCAAGGGCCCGGGTCACCTGGTCCGCCGCCAGTACGAGGAGGGTCGCGGCGTCCCCTGCATCGCGGCCGTCGAGCAGGACTTCTCGGGCAACGCCTTCGCCCTGGCGCTCTCCTACGCGGCCGGCATCGGCGGCACCCGCGCCGGTGTCATCAAGACCACCTTCACCGAGGAGACCGAGACCGACCTGTTCGGTGAGCAGGCCGTCCTCTGCGGTGGTGCGTCCGCGCTGGTCAAGGCCGGTTTCGAGACCCTGACCGAGGCGGGCTACCAGCCGGAGATCGCCTACTTCGAGTGCCTCCACGAGCTGAAGCTCATCGTCGACCTCATGTACGAGGGCGGCCTGGAGAAGATGCGCTGGTCGGTCTCCGAGACCGCCGAGTGGGGCGACTACATCACCGGCCCGCGCGTCATCACCGACGCCACCAAGGCCGAGATGAAGAAGGTCCTGGAGGAGATCCAGAGCGGCAAGTTCGCCGAGGAGTGGATGGCCGAGTACAAGGCGGGCCTGCCGAAGTACAACGAGTACAAGAAGGCCGACTCGGAGCACCTGCTGGAGACCACCGGCAAGAAGCTGCGCAAGCTGATGAGCTGGGTCGACAACGACGAGAGCTGATCGCGCGGCGGCGGGGCCGGGACGGTGCGTCCCGGCCCCGCCGCACATCGCCCGGACGGCCCCGCGGCGCGTCGCGCGGGACGGAGCCGGGCACCGGCGTTCCGGCCGCGAAGGGCCCCGCTTGTCCACCCCGGCCAACCCCGGAAGGGTGATCCTTCCGGAGAGGCGGAAATTCGGCCCGCCGACGCCACTACACTGCTCAACACATACGCGTCAGGCCCACAGTGTCGTGCGTCTTCCACGCGGCTACCCCCTCCACCGCCTGCGGCCGTCGGGACGGCCGTCCGCACTGGACTTGTGAGGACCCACGTGAGCTCGAAACCTGTCGTACTCATCGCCGAAGAGCTGTCGCCCGCCACCGTCGAGGCGCTCGGCCCGGACTTCGAGATCCGCCACTGCAACGGCGCCGACCGCGCCGAGCTGCTGCCCGCGATCGTCGACGTCGACGCGATCCTCGTGCGCTCCGCCACCAAGGTCGATGCCGAGGCCATCGCCGCCGCGAAGAAGCTGAAGGTCGTCGCCCGCGCCGGCGTCGGTCTGGACAACGTGGACGTCTCCGCCGCCACCAAGGCCGGCGTGATGGTCGTCAACGCCCCGACCTCGAACATCGTGACCGCGGCCGAGCTCGCCTGCGGCCTGCTCGTCGCCACCGCCCGCAACATCCCGCAGGCCAACACCGCCCTGAAGAACGGCGAGTGGAAGCGGAACAAGTACACGGGCGTCGAGCTCAGCGAGAAGACCCTGGGCGTCGTCGGCCTCGGCCGCATCGGCGTCCTGGTCGCCCAGCGCATGTCGGCCTTCGGCATGAAGGTCGTCGCCTACGACCCCTACGTGCAGCCCGCGCGCGCCGCCCAGATGGGCGTCAAGATGCTGGCCCTCGACGAGCTCCTCGAGGTCGCCGACTTCATCACCGTGCACCTGCCGAAGACCCCCGAGACCCTCGGGCTCATCGGCGACGAGGCCCTGCACAAGGTCAAGCCGTCCGTCCGCATCGTCAACGCCGCGCGCGGCGGGATCGTGGACGAGGCCGCCCTGTACTCGGCCATCAAGGAGGGCCGCGTCGCCGGCGCCGGCCTCGACGTGTACGCGAAGGAGCCCTGCACGGACTCCCCGCTCTTCGAGCTCGACCAGGTCGTCTGCACCCCGCACCTCGGCGCGTCCACGGACGAGGCCCAGGAGAAGGCCGGTGTCTCGGTCGCCAGGTCGGTGCGCCTCGCGCTCGCCGGCGAGCTCGTACCGGACGCGGTGAACGTCCAGGGCGGCGTCATCGCCGAGGACGTGCGTCCGGGCCTGCCGCTCGCCGAGAAGCTCGGCCGCATCTTCACCGCCCTCGCGGGGGAGGTGGCCGTCCGCCTCGACGTCGAGGTCTGCGGCGAGATCACCCAGCACGACGTCAAGGTGCTCGAACTGTCCGCCCTCAAGGGTGTCTTCGAGGACGTCGTCGACGAGACGGTCTCCTACGTCAACGCCCCGCTGTTCGCGCAGGAGCGCGGTGTCGAGGTCCGCCTGACCACCAGCTCGGAGTCCCCGGACCACCGCAACGTGGTGACCGTCCGCGGCACCCTCTCGGACGGCCAGGAGGTCTCGGTCTCGGGCACGCTCGCCGGCCCGAAGCACCTCCAGAAGATCGTGGGCATCGGCGAGTACGACGTGGACCTCGCGCTCGCCGACCACATGGTCGTGCTGCGCTACACCGACCGCCCCGGCGTCGTCGGCACCGTCGGCCGCGTCCTCGGCGAGGGCGGCCTGAACATCGCGGGCATGCAGGTGGCCCGTGCCGAGGAGCACGGCGAGGCCCTCGCCGTCCTCACGGTCGACGCCGAGGTGCCCGCGGGCGTCCTCGCGGACATCGCGGCCGAGATCGGCGCCGTCTCGGCGCGCACCGTCAGCCTCGGCTGACACCCGTACGGCAGTGACACGAGGAAGGGCCCGGGGCCGACCCCGGGCCCTTCCGCGTCGCTGACGGCCGGCGCCGCTCAGCGGCGGCTCTCCTCGGGGACGGTACCGCGGTCGTCCACGGGCCGGTCCGCGGCCACCAGGAGCAGCGCGCTCCCGCCCCACGCCGCGTACTGCATTCCGTGGACGAAGGCCTCCCGGGCCAGGGCCAGCACCTCGGCCCCGGCCGCGCCGCCCAGCTGCCCGGCCGCGGCGACGGCGCCGCCGAGGGTCTCCCGTACGGCGGGCTCGGCGCCGGCCAGGTCGTCGCGGTAGACGGCGGTGCCCAGACTGCCGAGGACCGCCATGCCCAGGGCGCCGCCGAACTCCGCGCCGGTCTCCAGCAGGGACGCGGCGGAACCGGCCTTCTCCGCGGGGGCCGAGGCGAGCGCCGTGTCGGAGACCAGGGACATCACGGTGACGATGCCCGAGGCCAGCACCCCCGCACCGGTCAGGACCAGCCACAGCGCATCGGTGTCGACGAGGGCGATCAGCGCGAACCCGACGGCGCCGAGGACGAACCCGCCGGAGACGACCAGGGAGCGGTCCACCTTCCGGGCGAGGGCGGTCGAGGCGGGGGCCGCGGCGCCGATGAACACCGAGGGGGCCAGGCTCCACAGGGCGGCCTCCAGGGTGCCCATGCCGAGCACCGACTGGAAGTACTGGGTGGTGAAGTAGGCCGAACCCAGCATGGCGAAGGCGGCGACGGTGTTCAGGCCGATCCCCGCGCCGAAGCCGCGGCTGCGGAACAGCGCCCGGTTCACCATGGCGTCGTGACGGCCGCGCTGACGGCGGACGAACAGCACGCCGAAGAGGATGCCGGCGGCGATGCAGAGCAGGTACGGCGGTTCGAGGCCCTCGGCGGCGATCTCCTTCAGCCCGTAGACCAGGGGCAGGACGGCCGCCATCGACAGCGGGACGCTCGGCAGGTCGAACCGTCCGGGCGCCGGGTCCTTGAACTCCGGTACCAGCACCGGCACCAGGACCAGCAGGACCAGCATGGCGGGCACGTTGACCAGGAAGACGGAGCCCCACCAGAAGTGGTTCAGCATCACCCCGCTCATGACCGAGCCGAGGGCGATGCCTGCGGTCATGGCGCCCGACCAGAGGGCGACGGCCTTCCCGCGCTGCCGGTCGTCGCGGAAGAGGTTGCGTACGAGGGCCAGCGTGGAGGGCATCAGGGTCGCGCCGCCGACGCCGAGCAGGAACCGGGCCGCGATGAGCATGTCGGCGCTGGTGGCGTACGCGGCGCCGACGGAGGCGAGCCCGAAGGCGGCGGCTCCGGCCAGGAGCAGCCTGCGGCGGCCGATCCGGTCGCCGAGGGAGTCCATCGTGATGAGGAGGCCGGCGAGCGCGAAGGCGTAGCTGTCGAAGATCCACAGCTGCTGGGTGGCGCTCGGGTCGAGTTCCCGGGTGATGGCCGGGACGGCGAAGTAGAGGACGGAGACATCCATCGAGACCAGCAGCAGGGGCGGCAACAGGACGGCGGAGGCGGTCCGTTCGCGGCGGCCGGCGAGGCGCCCGGAGCGGCGGGGTTCGTCATGCCGGGAAACATACGCACGTATGAAACACTTGTCTATTACGAGCGTATGGAACTGTCGTCTAGGACAGTTGTCTTGCTACCGTGAGGCCATGGGACATCGCGAAGATCTGCTCGAAGGCGCCAAGAAGTGCCTGACCGAGAAGGGGTTCGTGCGCACCACCGCGCGCGACATCGTCAGCGCCTCCGGCACGAACCTGGCCTCCATCGGCTACCACTACGGCTCGAAGGACGCCCTGCTCGCCCAGGCCTTCATCGGGCTCATGGAGGACTGGGGGCAGAACTTCCGGCAGGGACTGGACGGTGACGGCGGCTCACTGGAGCGCTTCCGCGCGCTCTGGGAGGACGTGCTCGCCCGCACCGGCGAGTCGGGCCCGGTCTGGGCGGCCGGCATGGAGGTCGCCCTGAGCGGCGACCGGGTGCCGGGGCTGCGCGCCATGCTCGCGGCCTCGCAGGCGGAGGGCCGGCGCGGGCTGATCTCCATGCTGACGGACACCCCGGAGGACCGGCTCGACGAGCGGGACGTGCGCACCCTCGGCGCCTTCTACCAGGCGCTGCTCAACGGGCTGATGATCCAGTGGCTCTTCGACCCCGAATCGGCCGCCACGGCGGAGGAGTTCACGGAGGGCATGCGCCGGGCCGCCGAGGGGATCGTCCGCCCGGAGGAGTGAGAACGGGGCGGCCGGGGGAGGGGAGCCCTGGCCGGAAGGGGCGCCCCGGAAGGGGTGCGGGCGGTCAGGTCAGGCGTGCGGCCTTGAGGGCCATGTGCAGCAGGAGCCGGTCCTCGCCCTCGTCGAGTTCCAGGCCGGTCAGCTGCTCCACCCGGGCGATCCGGTAGTAGAGGGTCTGACGGTGGATGCCGAGGGCCGCGGCCGCACGCCCCGCCTGGCCGGCGCAGTCCAGGAACACCTCGGCGGTACGCGCCAGTTCGCGGTGGGCGGGGGTGAGCAGCGCACGGGCCACCGGATCGTCCGCGGCGTCCGCGGTGAGGCCCGCCAGCATCCGGTACGGGCCGATCCGGGACCACTGGGCGACCGGGCCGAACCGGGGCTGCGCCACCGCCGCCCGTGCCGCCGCGACGGCCTGCTCCCAGGCGGCCGGGAGGTCGGCCAGCCCTCGTACGGGATCGCCCACCCCGGCGGTCATCCGGTGCGCGTCGGAAGCCTCGCCCGCAGGGTGGGCTGACGGTGCGGCCCGGGCCGCCGCCCGGGAGCCGGCCGGCGCCCCGCCGCGCGTCGCAGCTCCGGCCGCCGTGGCCGTGGTCGTGGTCGTCGCCGCGGCCGGCCGGGCCGCGCGGGGCAGCAGCCGGGCCACCGCCGTCAGTGCCGGAGCGAGGGCGTCCGTCGAGCGCAGCCGCAGCAGGACCGCCAGCGCCAGGCCGTCGCCGGGACCCCCACCGGGCGGGCCCCCGGCCGGTCCCGCGCCCCGCCGCGGCACCACGCACACCGCCGCGGCACCCGGCACCGAGGGCGGCGCCTCCCCGGGCCACGGCGTCACGCAGACGGCCGCGTGCAGGCCGTCCCCGGCCGGGCCGAGGGCCGCCCGCAGCGCGGACACCGCCATCTCCTGCTGCCACCCCGGCCCCGCGGTCAGCACCGCGAGGAACTCCCGCGAGAGGTCCGCCCCGGCCTTCGCCTCCTCGGCGAGCAGGACGCCGATCCGCTGGGCCACCTCCATGGCGGCGTCCAGTGCCGCGGCGTCCGGGCCCGCGGCTCCCGGCTCCTGGTCCAGGAGCCACACGTAGCCCTGCACGATGCCCCGGTAGCGCACCGGCAGGCAGATCCGGCCGCGGAACACCCCCGCGTCGGGGGCCGCGGGGATCCGCACGGGGCCGGTGGCGCGGGCGATGCCGAAGCCCTCGAACCAGGCCCGGACGGCCGCCGTCGACTGCCGGGTCAGGATCGACCGGGTGCGCACCGGATCCATGGCCAGGTCGTCGTCGCTGTCGTGGGCGCCGAACGCGATCAGGCGGAAGTCCCGGTTCTCCAGCGTCGCCGGGGCGCCGAGCAGCGCGGAGATCTCGTCCACCAGGTCCTGGTAATCGCCCTTCACCCGGCCATTCTCCCACCCGCGCGGCGGCTCCTCAGACAGATGTATGAGATCCGGGACACGGATGCGTGACAGCTGTCGATGGCAGAGGATCAAAGCGATCCTTAGGTTTCACGGTGGTTTTACTTGAGCTTTCTTCTGCCACCCGCTGGAGGTGCCCCGTGCTGGGTCCCGTGATCCTCGCCGCTTCGCGCAGCGACAAGATGCGCCGTATCGTCTCTGCCGCTCCGGTGACCAAGCCCGTGGTGAACCGGTTCATCCCCGGCGAGACGGTCGACCAGGTCATCCCGATCGTGGAGGAGCTCACGCGGGACGGCCTCGAGGTCACCCTCGACGTCGTCGGCGAGGACATCACCGAGGTGGAGCAGTCCCACGCCGCCCGGGACGCCTACCTCCTGCTCATCGAGCGCCTCGCCGAGCTCGGTCTCGGCGAGAAGGCCGAGATGTCGGTGAAGCTGTCCATGTTCGGCCAGGCGCTGGAGGGCGGCCACGAGCTCGCCCTCGCCAACGTCCGCCCGGTCGTCGAGGCCGCCGCCGCCATCGGCACCACCGTGACCCTCGACGCCGAGGACCACACCACCCTCGACTCGATGTTCGCCATCCACGAGGAGCTGCGGAAGGACTTCCCGCAGACCGGCTGCGTGATCCAGGCCTACCTCTTCCGCACCGAGGCCGACGCCCGCCGGCTCGCCGCCAACGGCAGCCGCGTCCGGATCGTCAAGGGCGCCTACAAGGAGCCCGCCGAGGTCGCCTACCTGGACAAGGCCGAGATCGACAAGGCCTACGTCCGGATCCTGAAGATCCTCATGGAGGGCGAGGGCTACCCGATGATCGGGTCCCACGACCCGCGCCTCATCGCCATCGGCCAGGAGCTCGCCCGCAAGGCCGGGCGCAAGCTGGACGAGTACGAGTTCCAGATGCTGTACGGCATCCGCAGCGAGGAGCACCTGCGGCTGGCCGCCGAGGGACACCGGATGCGTGTCTACACCGCGTACGGGACGGACTGGTACGGCTACTTCATGCGCCGCCTCGCGGAGAAGCCCGCCAACCTGCTCTTCTTCGTCCGCTCGATGATCACCAAGAACTAGCCAAGAACCAGGTCAAGGAGTTACCAGCCCCATGGATGCTGTGACCCAGGTCCCCGCGCCGGTCAACGAGCCGGTCCACTCGTACGCCCCCGGCACCCCGGAGCGCACGCGGCTCGAAGCGCAGCTCAAGCTGCTGTCCGAGAACCCGATCGAACTGCCGATGACGATCAACGGCGTCAAGCGGATGGGCGGCGGCGAGCGTTTCGACGTGGTCCAGCCGCACGACCACAAGTCCGTGCTCGGCACCTACGCCAACGCCACCCAGGCCGACGCCCAGGAGGCCGTCGACGCCGCCCTGGCCGCCGCCCCGGCCTGGCGCGCCATGTCCTTCGACGACCGCGCCGCGATCATCCTGCGCGCCGCCGAGCTGCTGGCCGGACCGTGGCGCGAGAAGCTGGCCGCCTCCACCATGCTGGGCCAGTCGAAGACCGCGCAGCAGGCCGAGATCGACACCCCGTGCGAGCTCGTCGACTTCTGGCGCTTCAACGTCCACTTCGCCCGCCAGATCCTGGCCGAGCAGCCGGTCGCGAACTCCGCCGGCGTGTGGAACCGCAGCGACCACCGCCCGCTCGAGGGCTTCGTCTACGCGATCACGCCGTTCAACTTCACGGCCATCGCCGGCAACCTGCCGACCGCCCCCGCCCTGATGGGCAACGTGGTCCTGTGGAAGCCGTCCCCGACGCAGACCCACGCCGCGGTGCTCCTCATGGAGCTCCTGGAGGAGGCCGGCCTGCCCAAGGGCGTCATCAACCTGGTGACGGGCGACGGCATCGCCGTCTCCGAGGTGGCCCTGAACCACCCCGAGCTCGCCGGCATCCACTTCACCGGCTCGACCAAGACCTTCCAGTACCTGTGGAAGACGGTCGGCAACAACATCGAGACGTACAAGTCCTACCCGCGCCTGGTCGGCGAGACCGGCGGCAAGGACTTCGTCGTCGCGCACCCGTCCGCGGACCGCGCGATCCTGAAGACCGCCCTGACCCGCGGCTCCTTCGAGTTCCAGGGCCAGAAGTGCTCGGCGTCCTCGCGCGCCTACGTGCCGGCCTCCATCTGGAACGACGGCTTCAAGGAAGCCTTCGCGGCCGAGGTCGACGGCATCGCCATGGGTGACGTCCGCGACCTGACCAACTTCATCGGCGCCGTCATCGACGAGCGTTCCTTCGCGAAGAACAAGGCCGCGATCGACCGCGCCAAGGCCGACCCGACCTGCGAGATCGTCGCCGGCGGCACCTACGACGACTCCAAGGGCTACTTCGTCCGCCCGACGGTCATCGTGTGCACCGACCCGGAGAACGAGGTCTTCACGACCGAGTACTTCGGCCCCATCCTCGCCGTGCACGTCTACGAGGACGCCGACTTCGACGCGATGCTGGCCCAGATGGAGTCCGTCTCGGCGTACGCCCTGACCGGCTCGGTCATCGCGGCGGACCGCTACGCGGCCGCCGACGCGATGGAGAAGCTCCGCTTCGCGGCGGGCAACTTCTACATCAACGACAAGTCCACCGGCGCCGTCGTCGGCCAGCAGCCCTTCGGCGGCGGCCGCGCCTCCGGCACCAACGACAAGGCCGGCGCCGCGTCGAACCTGCTCCGCTGGACCTCGACCCGCTCCATCAAGGAGACCCTGGTCCCGCCGACCGAGTACGGCTACCCGCACATGGGCTGATCCCGGCCCCCCCAATGACCCCGCCCCCGTTCCGGTACCCCCAAGTCCGGAGCGGGGGCGGTTTCCATTTCCCCGCCGGACAACTCCTGCCAGCCTGGGCCCAGTTGTCGTGTACGGCAACCAGCTCCACTACCCGGGCCCGGCGCCCCGGGGGAGCCAAGGGCTCTGACGAGTTCCCGTACGGGGTGGGAAGGACCGCAGGAGATACGCAACCTCTACGCGCCCGTACCGGGACCGGCGCCCGGGGAGACGTATGTCCAGGCGCACCGACAACCGCCACCGTGCCGCAACCATCTGCCGCGCAGCCACCGGCCTGGCACACCGCACCTGCGTGCGATGGGCCGCGGACGGTCTGATCACCCGGCACCGCCCGGTGCCGGACGCGGGGACCCCGCAGCAGCAGGCTCTCGAGGCCAGGCTGTTCGCGGCACCCGCCGGGGGCACGGTGCTCGCGCTCACCGCCGTGACGTCCTCCCGTACGGACCCGGCGCTCGCCCTGCACGCCGGCCGCGCCCGAGAGTTCCTGGACGCCGTGCTGCCGCGGCTCGACGGGGCCGGTGTGCTCCACGGGGTTCCCGGGCTGCGCCTCGTACCCGACAGCGGGTCGTGGTGGCTGGCGGACGCCGTCGACCGGGCCCGGGTACGGCTGGTGCACCCCCGGCCCGGGTGGCAGCCGGGGACGAGCGGGCGGGAGGGCGGCGGACCGGACCGGCTGTGGTCCGGCGGCCGCCGTGTTCGGGGTGCGAAGGTGGTGCGGGACTGGCTCGTGCTGCGGCAGGTGCGGGCCGCCATGGAGGCCGGCACGCCCGAGGACCGGGTGCGGATCGGGTTGCGGCTCGCCGAGGCGCTCGGCGGCGGGCAGGCTCCGCCGGCTCCGGAGCAGGCCCCGGAGCCGCCGGGTGGAGAGGCGGTCACACCTCGACGATGACCTGGTCGAGGGATTTGCGGACCAGGTCCGGGACCTCGCAGTCGTCCGCCGGGTAGCCGACCGGGACGACCGCGAAGGCCTTCTCGTTCTCCGGCCGGTTCAGGACGTGGCTCAGGAAGCGCATCGGGCTCGGGGTGTGGATCAGGGCGGCCAGGCCGCTCAGGTGCAGGGCGGACAGGAGCATGCCGACCGCGATGCCGACCGACTCGTCCACGTAGTAGTGCTTGCGCTTCGTGCCGTCCGCGCCGAGCCAGTACCGCTGCTGGAAGACGACGATCAGGGCCGGTGCGTCCGTCAGGTGGGTTTTCACGGCGTCCGTGCCGAGCGGGCGCAGCGCCGCCAGCCACTCGTCGCCGAGCCGGCCCTCGTAGGAGAGCTCCTCCTCCTGCTCCGCGGCCGCGCGGATCTGCCGGCGTACGGCCGGGTCCTTGACCAGGACGAAGGTCCACGGCTGCTGGTGCGCGCCGGACGGCGCCGTCGCCGCGCAGGCGATGGCGTCCCGGACGGCCTGCTCGGGCACCGGGTCGGGGGAGAAGTGGCGCACGGTCCGCCGCTCGTCCATGCGGGTCCGCAACTCGGCGGCGCGCGCCAGGGATTCGGGCTGCGGCATCCGCTCGGGTCGGTAGGCGACCGGCTGGTACGGCAGGCCGTGGGTGGGGGTCCACTGCTGGGTTTCGGGCGACATGAGGCGAGTCTGCCGAGGCGGTGGTCCAGACCGCCAGTGCCGCTTCGGCCGATGGCGGCCGGTGTACGGCGTTCCGCGTCCGCAATCCGGTGCCGGGCGCGGCCGCGTCCTTGGTACGTTCGCCGTACGGGCGACCGGGGCGCGCAGCCCGGACTTCCGCACCTGGTACACCGACTGGCTGGAGCAGTGATGGACACGCGGACCGCGCACACCTCGGAACTGGCCGCGGGCGAGCTCCGCGCGGTCCGGGCGTTGCTCGACGACGCCTTCGACGGGGACTTCGCCGACGAGGACTTCGAGCACGCGCTCGGCGGGATGCACGTGCTGATCGCTGTGGACGGCCGGCTCGCCGCGCACGGCAGCGTCGTGCAGCGGCGGGTCCTGCACCGGGGCCGAGCCCTGCGCACCGGGTACGTGGAGGCCGTGGCCGTACGGGCCGACCTGCGCCGCCGGGGCCTCGGCGGGCGGGTGATGGCCGGGCTGGAACGGGTCGTGGCGGGCGCCTACGTACTGGGTGCGCTGTCGGCGTCGGAGGAGGGGGCCGGGCTGTACCTGGCCCGCGGCTGGTCGGTGTGGCCGGGCGAGGTGGGGGCGCTCTCGCCCGACGGGCCGGTGCGGCTGCCCGAGGAGGAGGGCTCCACCTACGTGTGGGCACCGCCCGGCGGGGTCCGGCCGGACCCCGCCGCGCGGCTCGCCTTCGACTGGCGCGACGGGGACGTCCTGTAGGACACCGGCAAGACGGCCTAGCCCGAGACGCTCGCCGAGCCCGTCTCGATGTGGCCGGTGTAGCGGCGCGACCAGGTGCCGTCGGAGTCGGCCAGGACCGTGAAGTCGTACCAGCCCTTGTGGTAGGCCACCGCGTTGAAGAAGTCCTCGCGCGAGGAGTTCGCCGGGACGGTGTACGTCCACGGCCCGTCCGTGCGGTAGGCGTTGGAGCGGATGGTGAAGGTGACGGGGGAGGCGGAGCTGTTCGTCATCCTGAACCAGATCGCCGTCTTGCCGGTACCGGGCTCCACCGCGAACCGGGCCGCCACCTCGATCGCCCGGCCCGCCTTCGTCGCGTCGCCGATGAAGCGCCGCAGGAAACGGTTCGGCCCGTACATCGAGAGGTCGTACTTCCCGGAGCCGTGCCCGAGCCCGATGTGGAAGTAGTCCGCCGCCGCGCCGCCCGGGTCCACCGTGTACTGCCAGGCCGCCGTGTCCCGGTGCTGGTGCGGGTGGATCGAGAAGTGCGCGGGCCGCTTCGCCTGGGCGCCCTGGTTGGTCATCGAGAACCAGGCCGTGATCTGGCCGGCCGCCCCGAACTCGAAGCGGTCCAGATTGCCGTTGACCTGGTACGGCAGGGCGCGGGCCGGGCGGGTCCCGGGCTCCTGCGCGGGGAGGGCGTTGTCCTGCGGCACCGGGTTGGGCAGCGGGGCGCAGGTGCCCTGGCCGATCACCTTGGCGGTCGACGGGAGGCCGGCGGGGACCCCGTGGACCGGGCGCGCGAAGTCGAAGACGCCGGTCAGGTCGCCCACCACCCTGCGGCGCCAGGCGCTGATGTTCGGGCAGCGGGCGGGGGTGCCGAGGGCGGCGGTCCAGGTCTCCATGAAGCGCAGCACCGAGGTGTGGTCGAAGACCTCCGAGCTGACCCAGCCGCCGCGCGTCCACGGGGACATGACCAGCATGGGCACGCGGAAGCCGAGTCCGATCGGGAGGCCGTCGAGGTACTCGTCGGGGGTGCCGGGCGGGGCGACCGGCGGCGGCACGTGGTCGAAGAAGCCGTCGTTCTCGTCGTAGTTGAGGAAGAGCACGGTGGAGTCGAAGACCTCGGGATCCGCGGCGAGGGCGCGGTAGACCAGGTCCACGAAGTGCGCGCCGTCCCCGGGCGGGGCGTACGGGTGCTCGGAGAAGGCCTCGCTCGCCACGACCCAGGACACCTGCGGGAGGGTGCCGGCGAGGACGTCGGCGCGGATCGCCGCGGCGATGTCGGCGGGGGTGGATCCGGTGACCCTGGGGACGGAGCCCATGCCCCGGTCCCACAGGGGATCGCCGGGGGCGGCTTCGGCGAACCGCCGGAAGTAGGCGAGCCCGTTGTCGCCGTAGTTGTCCTGGGCGTTCTGGTAGACCTTCCAGCTCACCCCGGCCCGCTGGAGCGCCTCCGCGTACGTCTCCCAGGTCAGCCCGGACTCCTCGCCGCCGTCCTTGCTGCCGGCGTCGATCCTCCCGCTCCACAGGAAGGTGCGGTTCGGGCCGGTGGCGCTGAGAGCGGAGCAGAAGTAGGCGTCGCAGATCGTGTAGTGGTCGGCGAGGGCGTAGTGGAAGGGGATGTCGCCCCGGTCCAGGTGGCCGAGCGTCCGGGTGGCACCCACGCCGAGCACCCAGTTGTCCATCCGGCCCCTGTTCCAGGCCGCGTGCTGCGAGGTCCAGCTGTGCGGGAGGTCCCCGGTGCACTGGGCGAGGGTCGCGCCGTCCGCGCCGCCCGCGGGCGGGGTGGCGGACAGCTTCCACGGGTACTGCCGGGCGCCCCAGTTGGGCTGGTTGAAGGTGCTCCAGCCGCCGGGGATGGTGCCGGCGGCGCGGTCGCCGAACCCGCGGACGCCCTTCAGCCTGCCGAAGTAGTGGTCGAAGCTGCGGTTCTCCTGCATCAGGACCACCACGTGCTTCACGTCGGTGAGGGTGCCGCTCGCGGAGGCCGCGGCCGCCGACGTGGGCGCGGCCACGGGCAGGGCCGCCCCCGCCATCAGCCCGGCGCCGATTCCCACGAAACCTCTTCGGCTGATCGGTGTCACTGGCCCCTCGCCTTCCACTGCGGTGCCCCGGCGGCACATCGACGGCAAGGGTGGCGGGGGAGCCTCCAAAGGTCTACAGCCGTGCAGTAAGGGTTCGGTGAACTTCCGTGTGACCTGGCTCAGTTGGCGATCCGCACCAGCATCTTGCCGGTGTTCTCCCCGCGGAGCATGCCCCGGAAGGCGTCCACCGTGTGCTCGAAGCCCTGGACAACGGTGGTGTCGGTGCCGATCCGCCCACTGCGCAGATGGGGGACGAGGAAGTCCTCCAGCTCGTCCTGCAGATTGGTGTGATGACGGACCAATACCCCTTCCAGGCGCAGCGACTTGTGTACGACCTCGAAGAGGTTGCGGGGCGCGGCGGGGGAGCGGTCGCCGTTGTAGGTCGAGACGGCGCCGACCCAGGCGATCCGGCCGAACTCCCGCAGCGCGCCGATCGCCCCCTCCAGGTGCTCGCCGCCCACGTTGTCCACGTAGACGTCGATGCCCTCGGGGGCGGCCTTCGCCAGCTGCTCGCCGACCGGGCCGTCGTGGTAGTCGAAGGCCGCGTCGAAGCCGAGGACGTCCGTGAGGTGGCGGACCTTCGCGGCCGAGCCCGCGCTGCCGATGATCCGCCGCGCGCCCAGCAGCCGGGCGATGTGCCCGGTGGCGGTGCCGACCCCGCCCGCGGCGGCGGAGACGAACAGGTCCTCGCCCTCCCGGAGCGCCGCGGTCCGGGTCAGCGCGGCGTACGCCGTCAGGCCGGTGCCCCCGAGGATCGACAGGTATGCCTCCAGCGGGACGCCCGCGTGGCCGCGCAGCCTGCGGGTGCCGTCCATGCCGAGGGTGACCAGGGCGTGCGTGCGCCAGCCCTCGCGGTGGAAGACCAGGTCGCCCTCGCTCAGCCCGGGGTCGCGGGAGGCGATCACCCGGCCCACCGAGCGGCCCTCCAGCGGGGCGTTCAGCTCGAAGCCGCCCTCGCCGCCGTCCATCAGGCCGCGGTGGTACGGGTCCACGGAGAGCAGCAGGTTCTCCACCAGGGCGGTGCCGGGGCGGGGCTCGGGGACGGGGGAGGAGACGTGGGCGAAGTCGGAGGCGGCGGGGAAGCCGTCGGGGCGGGCGGTCTGGTGGACGGCGCGGGCGGTGTGCGTGGTCATGTCCCGAACGCTAGGAAGGAATCCCGCAGCCGGGCAGGGGGTTGGGTTCATGGAAGTCACACGTCCATGAACGTCACTCATACAACGAGGTGGGGGCCCCGGTGTCCGAACTCCTCCCGCAGGAACTGCGGATCCTGGTCGCCGTCGCGGAGGCGCGCGGCTTCTCCGCCGCGGCCGCGGCGCTGGGCCTCACCCAGTCGGCCGTGTCGCACTCCGTGCGCGGGAGCGAGGCCAAGCTCGGCGCGGTCCTCTTCGAGCGCGGACGGTCCGGGGCGTCGCCCACCCCGGCGGGGGAGCGGGCGGTCGGCCACGCCCGCCGCATCCTGCGGCTGTACGAGGTCATGGGCGCGGAGGCGCGCGGCGCGGCCCGGGGCGGCGGCCGGGACGCGCTCGGCGGGGTCCTGCGCATCGCGGCGTTCCGCAGTGCCGCCCTGCACCTGCTGCCGCCCGCCCTGGAGCGGCTGGCCGCCCGGCACCCCGGGATCCGCCCGGAGGTCCGCGTGGTCCGCGAGATCGGGGCCGGAGCCGCCGGCGAGGTGCTGGCGGGCCGGGCCGACCTGGGCATCGCGACCCTCGGCGGCCCGCACGGCACGCTGCCCGGCCTGCTGACCGGGGTGCTCACTCGGGAGGAGTACCGCCTGGTGCACCCGGCGGGCCACCCGGACCCCAGGGCGCTGCCCCTGATGGACTGGGACGAGAACTGCGGCTCCTACACCCGCTCGTGGTGGCGGGCGCAGGACTGGATCCCGCGGGCCACGGTCACGGCGGAGGACGACGCGATGGTGCTGACCATGGTCGGCCGGGGGCTCGGCATGGCGATCATGCCGGAGCTGTCCCTGAGGGAGGCGACGGACGCCGTGGAGACCACCGGTCTGGGCCCCGGGGGGCCGGTGAGACAGGTGGGATACGTCACTACGCCGGAATCGGCCTCAACCCTGGCCATCAGGGCCCTGATCAGGGAACTCCGTTCCGGGAACGGCTGAAACGGACCTGCGCGGAAGGGCTCTTCGGGGGCTTCCGCGTCTCAGATAGTAGGAAGTCCGAGTAATCGCCGAGACATCCGGCGGGACCTGGCCTAGCTTGGTAGGAGCCGAACGTCTCGCCGATCAGGCGAATGGCGGTCGAGAGCGCGCGCCCCTGGCAGGCAACCCCTGCGGCGCACTGCTCCCCGCCTCTTCCGGCGCCTTGAAGGAACCCCTCATCCGTGGCCCCGCCACGCCGTGATCTCAAGGAGTCGATCACCATGACCGCAACCACCGCCACCCGCCGCGTCCGCCACGCCTCCGCCTCCGCCGACGAGCGCAAGAACGCCGCCGCCGCCCTGCAGCGCGCCCTGGACCGCCGTGACAACGGCGGCTCGACCGGCCACTGACCCGCCCCGGCACATCCACGAGCAGCGCCCGTCCGAGGGCATTCCTCGTCCACATCGTGGACGTGGAATGCCCGAAGGTTGGACGCGGAGTACGGTTCCGACATGTCGACCAGCATCAATCTCGCAGTGATCCCCGGTGACGGCATCGGCCAGGAAGTCGTGGCTCAGGGACTCAAGGTCCTTGCCGCGGTCCTGCCCCAGGACGTGAAGCTGGAGACCCGGCAGTACGACCTCGGGGCCCAGCGCTGGCACCGTACCGGCGAGACCCTCCCGGACGCCGAGCTCGAATCCCTCAGGCACCACGACGCGATCCTGCTGGGCGCCATCGGAGACCCCTCGGTCCCGTCCGGCGTGCTGGAGCGCGGCCTGCTGCTGAAGCTGCGCTTCGCCTTCGACCACTTCATCAACCTGCGCCCGTCGAAGCTGTTCCCCAACACGGCCACCCCGCTCGCCGGCCGTCCGGACATCGACTTCGTCGTCGTCCGCGAGGGCACCGAGGGCCCGTACACGGGCAACGGCGGCAGCCTGCGCACCGGCACCCCGGCCGAGGTCGCCACCGAGGTCAGCGTCAACACGGCCTACGGTGTGGAGCGCGTGGTCCGGGACGCCTACGAGCGCGCCAACTCCCGCCCCCGCAAGAAGCTGACGCTGGTCCACAAGAACAACGTCCTCGTCTACGCGGGCCACCTGTGGAAGAACATCTTCGACACCGTCGGCCGGGAGTACCCCGAGGTCACCACCGACTACCTGCACGTCGACGCCGCGACGATCTTCTTCGTCACCCAGCCGGAGCGCTTCGACGTCATCGTCACGGACAACCTCTTCGGTGACATCCTCACCGACCTGGCCGCCGCCGTGACCGGCGGAATCGGCCTGGCCGCCTCCGGGAACATCAACCCGACCGGCGCCTTCCCCTCCATGTTCGAGCCCGTCCACGGCTCGGCCCCGGACATCGCCGGCACCGGCAAGGCCGACCCGACCGCGACGATCCTCTCGGTCGCCCTCCTGCTGCGCCACCTGGGCTACGAGACCCAGGCCGCCCGCATCGAGGACGCGGTCTCCGCCGACCTCGCGGAGCGCGACGGAACCTTCCGCTCCACCGACGCGATCGGCGACGCACTCGCCGCGCGAGTAGCCGGCTGACCCGGCCGCTCCACCCCAGGAAGCCGCCGGGTCACAATGGGACCCGGCGGCTTCTCCTGTGCGGCCCCCGGGTGCCACCATCTCCTCTGGGCCGCGTCCCCGCTTCTCCGAAGCCTGCCCGCGCGCGATAATCGAACGCGAGGCCGCGGAATGCGGGGAAGCTCGGACGTCCTAGTACGCCGTGAGCGCGGTCCGCCATACACAACCGGTGAAGGACAAGCACTCATGACGACGCCCACGATCGAGCTCAAGCCCTCCTCGAACCCGCTGTCCGACGCGGAGCGCGAGGCGATCCTGGCCAGCCCCGGCTTCGGCCGCCACTTCACCGACCACATGGTGACGATCAAGTGGACCGAGGGCCGCGGCTGGCACGACGCCGAGCTGGTCCCGTACGCGCCGCTCTCGATGGACCCTGCGAACATGACCCTGCACTACGCGCAGACGATCTTCGAGGGGCTCAAGGCCTACCGCCAGCCCGACGGTACCGTCGCCACCTTCCGCCCCGAGGCCAACGCGGAGCGCTTCCAGGCCTCGGCGCGCCGCATGGCGATGCCCGAGCTGCCCGTCGAGCTGTTCATCGACGCCTGTGACGCCCTCATCAAGCAGGACCGCGCCTGGGTGCCGGACTCCGGCGAGTCCTCCCTCTACCTGCGGCCGTTCATGTTCGCCTCCGAGGTCGGTCTCGGCGTGCGTCCGGCCAACGAGTTCCTCTTCATGGTCATCGCCTCGCCCGCCGGCGCCTACTTCCCCGGCGGCGTCAAGCCCGTCTCCGTCTGGCTCTCCGAGGACTACGTCCGCGCGGTCAAGGGCGGCACCGGCGCGGCCAAGACGGGCGGCAACTACGCGGCTTCGCTGGTCGCGCAGGCCGAGGCCGCCTCGCACGGCTGCGACCAGGTGGTCTGGCTCGACGCCGTCGAGCACCGCTGGATCGAGGAGATGGGCGGGATGAACCTGTACTTCGTGTACGGGGACCGCATCGTCACTCCCGAGCTCACCGGCTCGCTCCTGCCCGGCATCACCCGCGACTCCCTCCTCACCATCGCCCGGGACCTGGGCTACACCGCGGAGGAGGGGCGCCTGACCACCGAGGACTGGGAGCGCGACAACGCCAACGGCACGCTCACCGAGGTGTTCGCGTGCGGCACCGCCGCCGTCATCACCCCGGTCGGGTCGGTCAAGTCCAAGGGCGCGAACTGGACCCAGGGCGACGGCGAGCCCGGCGAGGTCACCATGCGCCTGCGCAAGGCCCTGCTGGAGCTCCAGACCGGCCGCAGCGCCGACACCCACGGCTGGATGCACCCGCTCGGCTAGCCGCCACCCGCGTACGGCCACGGGCCCGCACCCCGGATCTCCCCGGGGCGCGGGCCCGTCCGCGTACGGGAGGACTCAGGCGGCCGCGGGCTCCTCGGCGGCGGCGGTCGCCGGGGCCGGAGCGGGAGCGCGGCGGGCGGTGAACGCGGCGTAGACGAGCCCGCCGGTCAGGCCGGACAGGACGAAGGAGCAGTCCACCCCGCCGGTCAGCGAGAGCAGCGGGCCCTCGTAGAAGGGGGTGCTCACGGCGAGCAGGCCGACGGCGGCGCCGATCGCCCAGGAGACGGTGGCGGCGATGTTCCAGCCGGAGCGGTACCAGTAGATCCCGCCCACCGCGCGGCGGTTGAACACCTGGAGCGCGTCGGCGTCGTAGACCCCGCGGCAGCGCGCGTAGCCGATGAGGGTGATCACCGCCCAGGGGGCGCCGATGGCGGTGAGCAGCAGGACGAAGGAGGTCATGGCGGACTGGACGTCCCACTCGAAGGAGCCGACGAAGACGAAGGCGGTGGCGGCGCCCGCCGCCACCAGGGTGGCCGTGGTGCGCGTCGCTCGCGGGACGATCGCGTCGAGGTCCAGGCCCATCGAGTAGAGCATCAGGCCGGCGTTGCCCACCGAGCCGGCCGCGGCGGCGAGCAGCAGCGGTACGAGGTACCAGAACGGCGCTGCCGCGACCAGCGGCCCGGCGTAGTCGGCGCCGGCCCGGGCCGCCAGGGCCGTCCAGGTGCCGAAGAGCTGGGGCACGAGCAGGCCGACCGCGAGGCCGAGCGCGGTGGCCGCGAGCACCTTGCGCGAGCCGTGGCGGCTCGGGGAGATGTAGCGGGTGTAGTCGCCGAGCAGGGTGATGAAGGCGACGGGCCCACTGAGGCCGGCGGCCACGGCGGCGAACAGCCAGGTGGGCCAGAAGGAGCCGAGCAGGTACGCCGTGTCGGGCGGGGCGGCGCTGGTGAAGTCCGGGGCGTAGGCGACGACGCCCAGGGCCAGCAGGGCCACCATGGCGATCGACAGGAACTTGCTCATGCGCAGCAGCAGCCGGTAGCCGAAGACGGACGCGACCACCGTGCAGGCGGCGAGCAGGCCGTACATCACCGCCCGGGTTGCCCCGGTGTCCGGGAGTCCCACGAGCCGGGAGAGCGTCCCGGCCATCACGTCGCCGCCGATCCACAGGGTGAGGGCGGTGTAGCCCAGCGAGAGCAGCAGGCCCACCACCGAACCGACGAGCCGGCCGCGCACGCCGAACTGGGCGCCGCTGGAGGTCGAGAGGTTCGTCGCGGTGCGCAGGGAGACGAGGGCGAGCGGCGCGGTGAAGGCGATGCCGACGAACGTGCCGGTCACGATGGCGGTGACCGAGGGCCACAGACCCAGTCCGAAGGACGGGGGCAGCCAGCCGAAGACGATCACGCCGAGGCAGAGGTTGGAGCCGAGCAGGATCGACATCAGGTCACGGGGCCCGCTCGTCCGCTCCTCCTCGGGAACGGTGTCGACTCCGCGCTGTTCGATGGGCATGGGGGACTCCCTTGGCAGGGCGGGGGGTGGGGCGCCCATTGATTTGAGCGACACTCAATGTGACTCAAGCCTTGCTGCCGGGTCAATGGTTCCCGGCGAGGAAACGAAGAGTTAGAGTGATGCTCTAAGTCTCCGGCCCATGAGGTGGTGGATCGGCGTGCGGCCGGCCTCCCGGCGGGACCACGGCCCGAGCCGGTCCCCCCGACCACCCGTGCCTCCGTACGGCCGGCACAGCCCCTAAGGACCTTGCTGCCATGACTGCCACACAGCCCGCCAAGCCGGTCGCCGCAGGCTTCCGGATGCCCGCCGAGTGGACGCCCCACGAGCGCACCTGGATGGCGTGGCCGAGCCCCAATCCGACCTTCACCGACGAGCGGGAGCTCGCCGCGGCCCGCGAGGCCTGGGGTGCGGTCGCCCGCGCGGTCCGCGCGTACGAACCCGTGACCCTCGTGGTCTCCCCGGGCGACGCCGAGAGCGCCCGCGCCGTCGTCGGCGAGGACGTCGACCTCGTGGAGCGCGAGCTCGACGACGCCTGGATGCGGGACATCGGCCCGACCTTCGTCACCAACGACGCGGGCGAGCTGGCCGCCGTCGACTGGACCTTCAACGGCTGGGGCGCCCAGGAATGGGCCCGCTGGGACCACGACTCGAAGATCGCCCGGCAGGTGTCCGAGCTGGCCGGCACCCGCACCTACAGCACCCCGCTGGTCAACGAGGGCGGCGCCATCCACGTCGACGGCGAGGGCACCGTCCTGCTCACCGACACCGTGCAGCTGGGCAAGGGCCGCAACCCCGACTGGACCCGCGAGCAGGTCGAGGCGGAGATCCACGCGCACCTCGGCACCACCAAGGCCATCTGGCTGCCGTACGGCCTCGCCGGCGACTACGGCACCTACGGCACCCAGGGCCACGTCGACATCGTCGCCGCCTTCGCCCGCCCCGGCGTCGTCCTGGTGCACACCCAGCCCGACCCCTCCCACCCGGACCACGAGCGCTGCAAGACCATCGCGGCCATCCTGCGCGCCTCCACCGACGCCCGCGGCCGGCAGCTGGAGGTCGTCGAGGTCCCGGCGCCCACCGTGCTGGAGGAGGACGGCGAGTGGGTCGACTACTCCTACATCAACCACTACCTCTGCAACGGCGGCGTGGTGCTGTGCGCCTTCGACGACCCGCGTGACGAGGAGGCCGCCGAGATCTTCCGCGGGCTCTTCCCCGAGCGGACCGTGACCCTCGTCGACGCACGTACGATTTTCGCCGGGGGCGGCGGCATCCACTGCATCACCCAGCAGCAGCCGAAGGTCTGACCTCCGGCGACCACACGAAGGAGTGACCATGGCGGCGGGCGGAGCACCGGTACGGGCGGCGCGCAGGAACGCGCCCCCGCGCGAGGACGTCCTCGCCGCCGCCATGGCCACGATCGCCGAACGCGGCCTCGAAGGGCTGACCATGGCCGGCCTCGGCCGCGAGGTCGGCATGAGCAGCGGCCACCTCCTCTACTACTTCCGCAGCAAGGACGAACTGCTGCTGCAGACGCTGGAGTGGAGCGAGGCGGCCCTGGGCGGCGAGCGCCGCGCCCTGCTGTCCCGCCGCGGACCCGTCGCCGAGCGCCTGCGCGCGTACGTGGACCTGTACGTGCCGACGCGGCCCCGGGACCCGCACTGGACGCTGTGGCTGGAGGTCTGGAACCGTTCGCAGAACGCCGGCCCGCAGGAGCGCGAACGGCAGGCCGCCATCGAGGGCGCCTGGCACCGCGACCTGGTGGCCCTGCTCGCCGAGGGCATCTCGCGGGGGGAGCTGCGCCCCGTGGACGCCGAGCGGGTGGCCACCCGCATCCGGGCACTGCTCGACGGGTTCAGCATCCAGCTCGCGGTGGGCCTGCCCACCCTGGACCGGACGGCGATCCTCGTCCACGTCCACGAGTTCCTGGCCGACGCGCTCACCCCCGCCGCCCCGCGGCCGTAGGCCCCGTACGTGGGTGCCCGCATGCTGAGATTGCTGTCCATCCGCGCCGGACGGTGTGGCACACTGCGAGCGTGCCTGCTCAGCTCATGATTATCGCCAGCAGCGCGCCGGTCCCCAGTGGCCGCTGAACCGTGGAAGAACTTCGCGGACGCGGCCACCGTGCCTCGGACCCGCGCGCAGACCTCTCGCTACCCGCGAGAGGTTTTTTCGTTTCCCGGCCCATCCCTGCCGGGAGCGGCCTGCGCGCGATGATGGGGGCAGTGGCCCCCCCCGGGAACCCGGAACCACTCATCCGACAGGAGTCAGATCAGCATGACGACGACACCAGAGGCGGCGCCCGCGCTGTCCGGGGGCCTGGACGACTGCTTCCACGTCTTCGACACCACCCTGCGCGACGGCGCCCAGCGCGAGGGCATCAACCTCACGGTCGCCGACAAGCTGACGATCGCCCGCCACCTGGACGACTTCGGAGTGGGGTTCATCGAGGGCGGCTGGCCGGGTGCCAACCCCCGGGACACGGAGTTCTTCGCCCGTGCCCGCACCGAGATCGACTTCAAGAACGCCCGGCTGGTCGCCTTCGGCGCGACGCGCCGGGCGGGCGGTTCGGCCGACCAGGACCCGCAGGTGCGGGCCCTGCTGGAGTCCGGCGCCCCCGTGATCACGCTCGTCGCCAAGTCCCACGACCGGCACGTCGAACTCGCCCTGCGCACCACCCTGGACGAGAACCTGGACATGGTCCGCGACACCGTCTCCCACCTGGTCGCCCAGGGCCGCCGGGTGTTCGTCGACTGCGAGCACTTCTTCGACGGCTACCGTGCCAACGCCGAGTACGCGAAGTCCGTCGTACGCACCGCCCACGAGGCGGGCGCCGACGTCGTCATCCTCTGCGACACCAACGGCGGCATGCTGCCCGCCCAGATCTCCGCGACCGTCGCCACCGTCCTCGCCGACACCGGCGCCCGCCTCGGCATCCACGCCCAGGACGACACCGGCTGCGCCGTCGCCAACACCCTGGCCGCCGTGGACGCCGGCGCCACCCACGTCCAGTGCACCGCCAACGGCTACGGCGAACGCGTCGGCAACGCCAACCTCTTCCCCGTCGTCGCCGCGCTGGAGATCAAGTACGGGCGCACGGTCCTCCCCGCGGGCGCCCTCGCCGAGATGACCCGCATCTCGCACGCCATCGCCGAGGTCGTGAACCTCACCCCCTCCACGCACCAGCCGTACGTCGGCGTCTCCGCCTTCGCGCACAAGGCCGGCCTGCACGCCTCGGCGATCAAGGTCGACCCGGACCTCTACCAGCACATCGACCCCGAGCGGGTCGGCAACACCATGCGCATGCTGGTCTCCGACATGGCCGGACGCGCCTCCATCGAGCTCAAGGGCAGGGAGCTCGGCGTCGAGCTCGGAGGGGACCGCGCCCTGATCGCCCGGGTGGTCGAGCGGGTCAAGGAGCGCGAGCTCCAGGGCTACACGTACGAGGCGGCCGACGCCTCCTTCGAGCTGCTGCTGCGGGCGGAGGCCGAGGGCCGGGCCCGCAAGTACTTCCGCGTCGAGTCCTGGCGGGCGATCGTCGAGGACCGCCCGGACGGCACCCACGCCAACGAGGCCACGGTGAAGCTGTGGGCCAAGGGGGAGCGGATCGTCGCCACGGCCGAGGGCAACGGCCCCGTCAACGCGCTGGACCGGGCCCTGCGGGTGGCCCTGGAGCGCTTCTACCCGCAGCTGGCCAAGTTCGAGCTGGTCGACTACAAGGTCCGCATCCTGGAGGGCACGCACGGCACGGAGTCCACGACCCGCGTGCTGGTGGCCACGACGGACGGCGTGCGCGAGTGGTCGACGGTCGGTGTGGCGCCGAACGTCATCGCCGCGTCCTGGCAGGCCCTCGAGGACGCCTTCACCTACGGCCTCCTGCACGCGGGCGTCGAACCGGCCGAGTAGCCGGCGGACGAGGACCCCGCCGGGCCGCCCGCCCGGTGGGGTCCTTATGTCCTGCTCACACGGGAAAGTCCGCGTTCGGGTAGCGTCGTCCGTATGAGGACCAGGCTGATATCCGTGCGCTGTGGAGCCCTGTTGTCCGGCCTGCTGCTGGCCCTGTCCGCGACCGCGCTGGCGGCCGCCCCGCAGGCGACGGCCGCCACCGGCGTCGCCGCCGTGGCCGAGGCCCTCAAGGACGGTCCGGTGTACGTGGATCCGCGGGCCGCGGACCAGCTGCCGAAGGCCGAGGCCGACGCGCTCGCGCAGAAGATCAAGGACGCCGGCAAGCCGGTCTTCGTGGCCGTGCTCCCGGCCACCGCAGAGTTCCCGGCGGACCGGGTGCTCAGCGCCGTCCGCGCCGAGACGGGCATCACGGGGCTCTACGCGATCCGCCTCGGGGACGGCTTCGACGCGCGCGCCGACCGTGCGGTCATGCCGGCCAACGCCGTGCGCAACCTCAGCGAGGCCGTGAAGACCGGGGGCCCGGTGGACGCGAGCACCCAGCTGAACAACTTCGTGGACCAGGCCCTGCCGCAGACCCGGGGCGCGGCCCCCGCCTCCTGGGGCACCACCGGCGCCGACGCCGGCGTACCGGTGGGCGGGCTGATCACCCTCGGCGCGGTGGCGGCGATCGGTGGCGGCGGCGCCTACGCGCTGGTCCGCCGCAACCGGCGGAAGAAGGAGGAGACCCGGCGCGAGGCCGTCGAGCGGCTCCGGGTGGTCGTCGACGAGGACATCACGGCCTTCGGCGAGGAGCTGGAGCGCCTGGACTTCCACCCCGGCGAGCCGGGTGCCGACGACGCCATGCGCGGGGACTACGAGCAGGGGCTCGACTCGTACGAGAAGGCCAAGCAGATCATGGCCTCGGTCCGGTACCCGGAAGAGGTCAAGGGCGTGACCCAGGCGCTGGAGGACGGGCGGTACGCCCTGGCGTGCCTGGACGCGCGCCGTCAGCGGGAGCCGGTGCCCGAGCGCAGGGCGCCCTGCTTCTTCGACCCGCGGCACGGGCCGAGCACCGAGGACGCGGAGTGGGCCCCGCCGGGCGGGGCCACCCGGACCGTACCGGTGTGCACGGCCGACGCCGTGCGGCTGCGGGAGGGCCTGGACCCGGCCGTCCGCACGGTCGACACCGCCACGGGGCCGAGGCCGTACTACGACGCGGGCCCGGCGTACGGACCCTGGGCGGGGGGCTACTTCGGCGGCGGCATCCTGCCGGGCCTGCTCATGGGCACCATGCTCGGCTCGATGATGTCCACCCCCGCCTACGCGGCGGACTTCGGCGGGGGAGCGGGTGCGGGCTTCGAGGGCGGTGACGTCTCCGGGGCCGACTACAACCCGTCCGACTTCGGCGGTGGCGACTTCGGGGGCGGGGGCTTCGGCGGCGGTGACTTCGGGGGCGGAGACTTCGGCGGCGGGGGCTTCTAGGACCGGCCCCGCCGACCGGCCGCCGTACGGGGAGGGGCCCCGGGCCCGGCGTCGCCGGGCCGGGCCGTCCCCGTGCCGTGGGCGGGCGGGTCAGGCCTGCTTGATGGCGGAGATGTCGAAGGTCAGCTTGACCTTGTCGCTGACCACGACGCCACCGGTCTCCAGCGCCGCGTTCCAGGTCAGGCCCCAGTCCGAGCGCAGGATGTCGGTGCCGCCCTCGAAGCCGACGCGCTGGTTGCCGTAGGGGTCGGTAGCGGAGCCGTTGAACTCCAGGTCGATGGAGAGCGGCCGGGTGACGTCCTTGATCGTGAGGTCGCCGGTGATCCGGTAGGTGTCCCCGCCCAGGAACGCCGCCCCGGTGGAGCGGAAGGTCATCAGCGGGAAGGTCTCGGCGTCGAAGAAGTCGCCGCTGCGCAGGTGGCCGTCCCGGTCGGCGATCCCGGTGTCGACGGAGGCGATCTTCACGTCGATGGAGGCGGTGGAGCGGGAGGGGTCCGAGCCGTCCAGGCGGAGGGTGCCCTCGTGGTCGGCGAACGAGCCGCGCACGTTGGTGACCATGGCGTGCCGGACGGTGAAGCCGATGCTGCTGTGCGCCGGGTCGATGACGTAGTCGCCGGTGAGGGCGGCGAGGGCCGGGTCCACCTCCAGGGTGGCGACGGCGGCGGTGTTCTCCTGGCTGCGGCGGTTGAAGAGGCCCATGGCTTGCTCCTGGGGAGTGTGTTCCGTGCGGGGGGAGTGCGAGTCTGTTGAAGGTTCAACGACTTCGACACCAGAGACAGTAGAGCGATTCCGTTCAAATTTCAACCACCTCTCGCGGTGTCGGTGGTTTCTGTGAAGGTCCTACAAACGGCGATGGCCCCATCTGGCGGAGTCCTTAATTCCCAGGGCTGTTCTGTGCGGGCCGGACAGCGGAAGACTCCCGAGACTGTGCGGAATGAACGGAGGTTTTTCATCACGATCTTCGTAAGGTCGGTACATGACCGTTGTGGACCAGACCCAGAGCGAGCCGACGGACGCCCGCGGGCGCGTGGCCGAGCTGCACTCCCTCCGCGAGCAGGCGCGGCGCGGCCCGAGCGACCGTGCGACCGAGGCCCAGCACGCGAAGGGCAAGCTGACCGCCCGCGAGCGCATCGCGCTGCTGCTGGACGAAGGGTCCTTCAAGGAGGTCGAGCAGCTGCGCCGGCACCGGGCGACCGGCTTCGGCCTGGAGGCCAAGAAGCCCTACACCGACGGTGTCATCACCGGCTGGGGCACCGTCGAGGGCCGGACGGTCTTCGTCTACGCGCACGACTTCCGCATCTTCGGCGGCGCCCTCGGCGAGGCCCACGCCACGAAGATCCACAAGATCATGGACATGGCCATCGCGGCCGGTGCCCCGCTGGTCTCCCTCAACGACGGCGCCGGCGCCCGCATCCAGGAGGGCGTCTCCGCCCTCGCCGGCTACGGCGGCATCTTCCAGCGCAACACCAAGGCCTCCGGCGTCATCCCGCAGATCTCCGTCATGCTGGGCCCCTGCGCCGGCGGCGCCGCGTACTCCCCGGCGCTGACGGACTTCGTCTTCATGGTCCGCGACACCTCGCAGATGTTCATCACCGGCCCGGACGTGGTCCGCGCGGTGACCGGCGAGGAGATCACCCAGAACGGCCTCGGCGGCGCGGACGTCCACGCCGAGACCTCCGGCGTCGCGCACTTCGCGTACGACGACGAGGAGACCTGCATCTCCGAGGTCCGCTACCTCATCTCGATGCTCCCCTCGAACAACCGCGAGAACCCGCCCGTCCACGAGACGAGCGACCCCGCCGACCGCCGCTCGGACGTCCTGCTCGACCTGGTGCCCGCGGACGGCAACCGCCCCTACGACATGCACAAGGTCATCGAGGAGCTCGTCGACGACGGCGACGTCCTGGAGATCCACGAGCGCTGGGCCCGCAACATCATCTGCGCCCTGGCCCGCATGGACGGACAGGTCGTCGGCATCGTCGCCAACCAGCCCGCCCACCTCGCCGGCGTCCTCGACATCGAGGCCTCCGAGAAGTCCGCGCGCTTCGTCCAGATGTGCGACGCCTTCAACATCCCGATCATCACCCTGCTGGACGTCCCCGGCTTCCTGCCGGGCGTCGACCAGGAGCACGGCGGCATCATCCGCCACGGCGCCAAGCTGCTGTACGCGTACTGCAACGCCACCGTCCCGCGGATCTCCCTGATCCTGCGCAAGGCCTACGGCGGCGCCTACATCGTCATGGACTCCCAGTCCATCGGCGCCGACCTCACCTACGCCTGGCCCACCAACGAGATCGCCGTCATGGGCGCCGAGGGCGCGGCCAACGTCATCTTCCGCAAGCAGATCGCGGACGCCGAGGACCCCGAGGCCATGCGCACACGCATGGTCAAGGAGTACAAGGCCGAGCTGATGCACCCGTACTACGCGGCCGAGCGCGGCCTCGTCGACGACGTCATCGACCCCGCCGAGACCCGCGAGGTCCTCGTCAGCGCCCTCGCCATGCTCCGCAACAAGCACGCCGACCTGCCGTCCCGCAAGCACGGCAACCCGCCGCAGTGACCGCGAAGGAGACCTGCCACCCCATGACCCACGCCACCGACACCCTGCTGCGCGTCGAAAAGGGCAACGCCGCCCCCGAGGAGCTCGCCGCGATCACCGCGCTCCTCCTCGCCCGCGCCGCCGCCACCCCCGACGCGGCCGCCGTCCGCGTGCCGCGCCAGGCCGGCTGGCGCCGCCTGGAGCGCACCCCCGGCTTCCGCGCCCCGCACAGCTGGCAGGGCTGAGCACCACGCCTCGAAGGCCCCGCACCCCTCAGGGTGCGGGGCCTTCCGCGTACCACCGCCCGGCCGGGCGCCCGCCGGGCACGCCGAAGGCCCCCGCGCCACAGGGAGACGCGGGGGCCTTGCGTACGGCGGAGAGCCCTTACCGCAGGCGCGCCATGAGGGCGTGCTCGACGAGCGTGATGAGTGCGCTCTTGGCGTCCGCGCGGTGGCGGGCGTCGGTGGTGATGATCGGTGCGTCAGGGCCGATCTGGAGGGCCTCGCGCACCTCCTCCGGCGTGTAGGGCTGGTGTCCGTCGAAGCCGTTGAGGGCGATGACGAAGGGGAGTCCGCTGTTCTCGAAGTAGTCGACGGCGGGGAAGCAGTCGGCGAGGCGGCGGGTGTCGACGAGGACGACGGCGCCGATGGCGCCGCGGACGAGGTCGTCCCACATGAACCAGAAGCGGTCCTGTCCGGGGGTGCCGAAGAGGTAGAGGATCAGGTCCTGGTCGAGGGTGATGCGGCCGAAGTCCATGGCGACCGTGGTGGTCGTCTTGTCACCGGTGTGGGTGAGGTCGTCGATGCCCGCGCTGGCGGACGTCATGACGGCTTCGGTGCGCAGCGGGTTGATCTCGGACACGGCTCCGACGAACGTGGTCTTGCCCACGCCGAAGCCGCCCGCCACCACGATCTTCGCGGAGGTGGTGGAGCGGGGAGCCGCTCCGCCGTTAGAGCTTGCGAAGTCCACTGAGCACCCTTTCGAGCAGTGTCACGTCTGGCTGGCCACCGGCAGACTCGTCGCCGCCGGGCTGGTGAATGGCGACAAGGCCCGCCTCCGCCAGGTCGGCGACGAGAATGCGGGCGACACCAAGAGGAATGGAGAGGAGTGCCGAGATCTCCGCAACGGATTTGATCTCCTGGCACAGGCGGCAGATCCGCTGGTGCTCGGGCAACTGCCCTTGCAGACGCGCGGGATCCGCCGTGGTACTGACCAGCGCCTCGATGGCGAGCTGGTAGCGCGGCCGGGTACGGCCGCCGGTCATCGCGTACGGGCGCACCAGCGGGTTGTGGGCCTTCGGCGCCGGCTGCCGGGCCGCACGCGGCGGCTGCGCAGGCATCTGCGGCTGCTGGGGCTGTCCGTACTGCTGGTGCTGGTAGGGGTTCTGCTCCGGCACGGGCCGGCTGGGGGCGGAGGGGAAGTTGAAGCGGTTCTGGTCGTGCCCACCCTGCGGCTGCTGCGCGCCGCCATAAGGATGACCTCCGGGTGTTGTCACGTCTCCTCCTCCGACTCCAAGTACGCAGTACTCCCTGTGGAACCGCGCCACCGCACCCTACGGTGCGATGGCGCGAAACGCACTGCTTGTTTGCTAGTTGAGAAGGCTTCCCTGCAGTTCGGCGCGCAGGTCCGGGGTGAGGACACTGCCCGCGCGATCCACCAGAAGAGCCATCTCGTAGCCCACGAGGCCGATGTCGCACTCCGGGTGCGCGAGTACGGCCAGCGAGGATCCGTCGGAGACGGACATGAGGAAGAGGAATCCCCGGTCCATCTCGACCACGGTCTGGTTGACGGCGCCGCCCTCGAAGATCCGGGAGGCACCGGCGGTCAGCGAGGTCAGTCCGGAGGCCACGGCCGCCAGCTGATCGGCGCGGTCGCGCGGGAATCCGTCGGACATCGCCAGAAGAAGGCCGTCGGCGGAGACCACCACCGTGTGAGACACCCCGGGGGTGTTGTCCACGAAGTTGGTGATCAACCAGTTCAGGTTCTGTGCCGCCTGGCTCATCGGGCTCACACTAACGCTCCTGGTCATAGCTGTTACTTGACTGCTCAGTACCCGCGCTGCGTCCCTGCTGGACACCGCGCCGCAGGTTGCTCAACCTGCCGCGGACGTCCTCCGGAGCGCGGGAGACCTGGGGGCCGCCCTGCGGGGTCGTCTCCGCCGCGCCCTCGACCAGGTTGGCCTTGGGCACTCGCCGAGGGAGACCGGACGAGGTGACCCCGCCCGCCTTCGGCTCACGGAGTTTGGCGGCCTGCTGCCAGCGCTCGTCGTTGCCCGAGCGCCAGTCCGCACCGCCGTCCTGGTCCTGCTCCGGGGCGGTGGCCTGGCGCGAACGCTGCGGCCGCTGCTCGAAGAGGGACCCGGGGGACTCCGCTTCCTGCTGTGCCGGCTGCCACTGCTGCTGGCTGCCGCGTCGCGGCAGGCCCGCTCCGGTCATTTCGTGACCGGTGTCGGCAGCGGCGCCCGGACGGTCGAAGCCTACGCGGTCCGAGGCCGGTTCGGGTACGGCCGGGGATTCCGATTCGGTCCCGTAGCTCTGCTGGTAGGCAGCCGGATAAGTGTTCTGCTCCGGCCAGTCGTCCTGCTCGGAGGCGGATTCGTAGCCCGCGTCGTAGCCCTGGGCGGTCTGCTGCTGGTCCGGATAGCCGTCTTCCGTATAGCCGTAGTCCTGCTGCGGGTACGCCTCGTAGCCCTGCTGTGCCCGCTGTCCGTCGTAGTTCGGGTCGTAACCCTGCTCGGACTGCTGGTCATAGCCCTGGTACGGCTGGTAGCCGTGCTCAGGCTGGGGTTCCGGATAGCCCTGTGCAGGGGACTCGCCGTACTGCTGCTGCTCCTGCGGGTAGCCGACCTGCGCCTCCAGCGCGGCACGGCGTTCCTCGCGGCCCAGCGAGCGGCCGACCGGGTCGATGGCGCGGGTCTCGCCGCCCTGCTCGTAGCGCGAGTCGTCGAAGCCGAGCTCGGCGGCCGTCCGCATCGGGGCGGCCTGCTGGGTCTTCTGCTCCGGGATGATCTGGGAGACGGTGAAGTCGTCGTCCGGGATCCCCTCGCCACCGCCACCGTGGGTGATGGCGTCCGGGAGCATGATGAGCGACGTGGTGCCGGCCGCCTCGCCCGAGGGGCGCAGCTGGACGCGGATGTTGTGGCGGTCCGCCAGCCGGCCGACCACGAACAGACCCATGCGCTGCGAGATCGCGGCGTCCACGGTCGGCGGGTTGGCGAGCTTGTGGTTGATGTCCGCGAAGTCCTCGGCGGTGAGGCCGATGCCCTTGTCGTGGATCTCGACCATCACGCGGCCGTCGGGCAGACGCGTGGCGTTGACCCGGACCTTGGTCTGCGGGGAGGAGAACGTGGTGGCGTTCTCCAGCAGCTCGGCGAGCAGGTGCACGAGGTCGGTCACGGCCTGGCCGTGGATCTCGGCCTCCGAGACGCCGGAGAGCTCGATGCGCTCGTACTGCTCCACCTCGGAGGAGGCGGCGCGCAGCACGTCCACCAGCGGCACCGGCTGGTCCCAGCGGCGGCCCGGCTCCTCACCGGCGAGGATGAGGAGGTTCTCGCCGTTGCGGCGCATGCGGGTGGCCAGGTGGTCCAGGCGGAAGAGGTTCTCCAGCTGGTCCGGGTCGGCCTCGTTGTTCTCCAGGTCGGTGATGAGGGTCAGCTGGCCCTCGATCAGCGACTGGTTGCGCATGGAGAGGTTGGTGAAGATCGCGTTGACGTTCCCTCGCAGGAGCGCCTGCTCGGCCGCGAGCCGCACCGCTTCGCGGTGGACCTGGTCGAAGGCGCGCGCGACCTCGCCGATCTCGTCCCGGGAGTCGATCGGGATCGGCAGGACACGGGTGTCCACCTTGCCCGGGTCGGTGCGCGAGAGCTGGTCGACCAGCATCGGCAGGCGCTGCTCGGCGATGTCGAAGGCGGCGGTGCGCAGGCGGCGCATCGCGCGGCCCATCTGGCGGGCCATCATGCCGGCCAGGATGAACGCGGCGAGCAGGGCCACGACCACGATGGCGCCGTTGACGATCGCGTCGGTGCGGGCGTCGTCGGAGACGGCCACCGCGTCGTTGACGGCCTTGTCGAGGAGTTCCTTCTCGATCTCGTCGTAGCCGTCGAACTTGGCGGTGGCGGCGGCCTGCCAGAAGACCGGGTTGGTGCCGTTCTGGGCGAGCTTGGTCCTGCTCTCGCCGCTGGCGATCGCCTCGGTCATGCCGACCAGCGGGTTGCCGCCGGGGGCCGGCGGCGGCACGAACTTGGTGCCGGCCTGCTCGGCCTGGTGCTTGGCCTCGGCGAGCTTGGCCTTGCCCTCGTCGGACTTCTTGCCCATGACCGTCTTGAGGCGGTTCACGTCCTCCTCGGTCCCCGCCGCGACGTACTCGCCGATGGCGATTTCCTCGAGGTAGGCGTAGGAGGAGAAGGCGACGAGCTGGGCCTTGCGGATGTTCTCGTCCGTGCTCGGACGCACCAGCAGGTGGGTGCCGACCGAGCGCTGCAGCGAGTTCGCCGCCTTGGCCAGCTGGACGGCGTAGACCATGCGGCCGTACGAGGTCACGTTGCCGGTGCCGAGACCGAGCTCGTTGGCGAACTGCATGAGGTAGTGCTGGACCAGCACGTAGCCCTCTTCGGTCGGGATGGGACCCGCCGAGGTGGGGAGGTTCTTCTTCGGGGTCTCGGCCGCCGCCAGGTACGCCTTCTCGCGGACGTCCTTCAGCTTGGGCTCCTCCGCGCGGAAGAGCTCCAGACGCCGCTCCAGGCCCTGGTTCTTGGGGATGTCCTGGACGACCTTGTCGAACTTCTCCTTGGCCGCGGTGGTGTCCGCGTAGGCCTTGGTGACGCGGTCGTCCTTGGTCTGGCCGTTCAGGAGCGGCTCGGCCGTGAGGTCACGCTCGTTGAGCAGTGCCTGGCTGTATTCCGAGGCGGCCTGGACGACCCGGGCTATCTGCTCGGCGTCCTTGGCCTCGTTCCACGTGTCGACGGACCCCTTCACCTGGAAGCCGCCCATGACCAGGCCCACGAGGGCCGGGACGAGGAGGATGGCGTTCAGGCGGGTCGGCACACGCCAGTTGCGCGGGGAGAACCTGCTGCTGCTCCCGCGGCTCTCCGACGGTTCCACGGGCACGTCGGCGGGCGACGCGGCCGCTCGCGGCGGCGGGGTGAAGTTGCCGCGCGCGGGTTCATCCGCGGGGCTTGAGTTGCTTCGCCTCACTCGACCAACAACCTCTCGGCGGTGCTACTAGCTAGTTCGTTGAATTCCAGCACGGTTAACGGCCGTGTTCCAAACAGTTGAAATCTGCCATTCCCAGAGACTTATGCCTCACATAAATCGGACATAAAGAGCGTCCTGCGGCAAAAACCGGGGCAGTTGTGAGCGCTGTGGCACCGGACGAACGCTCCCTGTCGCGAAACGGCTTCAATTCTCTGTCGAAACGTTATGAACGACACGGGGGCGGGCCGTGTCGTAGGACACAACCCGCCCCTCACGTCCGGCTCCTGGAGCCGTTCCTACTTGAGCCGCGCCATGAGGGCGTGCTCGACGAGCGTGATGAGTGCGCTCTTGGCGTCCGCGCGGTGGCGGGCGTCGGTGGTGATGATCGGTGCGCCGGGACCGATCTGGAGGGCCTCGCGCACCTCGTCCGCCGTGTAGGGCTGGTGTCCGTCGAAGCCGTTGAGGGCGATGACGAAGGGGAGTCCGCTGTTCTCGAAGTAGTCGACGGCGGGGAAGCAGTCGGCGAGGCGGCGGGTGTCGACGAGGACGACGGCGCCGATGGCGCCGCGGACGAGGTCGTCCCACATGAACCAGAAGCGGTCCTGTCCGGGGGTGCCGAAGAGGTAGAGGATCAGGTCCTGGTCGAGGGTGATGCGGCCGAAGTCCATGGCGACCGTGGTGGTCGTCTTGTCACCGGTGTGGGTGAGGTCGTCGATGCCCGCGCTGGCGGACGTCATGACGGCTTCGGTGCGCAGCGGGTTGATCTCGGACACGGCTCCGACGAACGTGGTCTTGCCCACGCCGAAGCCGCCCGCCACCACGATCTTCGCCGAGGTCGTGGAGCGGGGAGCCGCTTCGCTAGATGTTCCGAAGGCCACTGAGCACCCTTTCGAGCAGCGTTACATCCGGCGTGCCGCCGGCCTCTCCGTTGCCGGGCTGGTGGATCGCCACCATGCCGGCCTCCGCCAGGTCGGCGACGAGGATCCGGGCGACGCCCAGCGGCATGGACAGCAGCGCCGAGACCTCGGCGACCGACTTGACCTCGCGGCACAGGGTGCAGATGCGCTGGTGCTCCGGGAGCAGGCCGGACAGGTGCATCGGATCGGCGGTGGTGCTGACCAGCGCCTCTATGGCGAGCTGGTAGCGGGGCCGGGTCCGGCCGCCGGTCATCGCGTAGGGACGCACCAGCGGCTGGTCGCCTTCCGAGTACGAATCTCCGTACGCATCGGGATAGGCGGGGGGCGGGGTCATGGATCCTCCGGGCTGGACAGCAGTGGTCAGCGTGCCGTCTGACGGGGCGGCCGGTGGGGGGAACGGTATGACGGCCTGGCGGTGGTACTGGATTCCGGGGCGGGGCCCCGGTCTCCCGGCCGGTAGTACCGTCCGACCGGGAGAGGGGAAGTCAGCCGAGCAGGCTTCCCTGCAGTTCGGCGCGCAGGTCCGGGGTGAGGACACTGCCCGCGCGATCCACCAGAAGAGCCATCTCGTAGCCCACGAGGCCGATGTCGCACTCCGGGTGCGCGAGTACGGCCAGCGAGGATCCGTCGGAGACGGACATGAGGAAGAGGAATCCCCGGTCCATCTCGACCACGGTCTGGTTGACGGCGCCGCCCTCGAAGATCCGGGAGGCACCGGCGGTCAGCGAGGTCAGTCCGGAGGCCACGGCCGCCAGCTGATCGGCGCGGTCGCGCGGGAATCCGTCGGACATCGCCAGAAGAAGGCCGTCGGCGGAGACCACCACCGTGTGAGACACCCCGGGGGTGTTGTCCACGAAGTTGGTGATCAACCAGTTCAGGTTCTGTGCCGCCTGGCTCATCGAACTCAACTATCGCTCCTGCTGGTAAGTGGGGTCGATGTGGTAGCTGCCGGTCGCCTGGCCGTTGTTGCCGGCCTGACGACCCTGCTGGATACCGCGTCGGAGGTTGGTCAGACGGCCGCGGACGTCGTCCGGCGCCCGCGAGACCTGCGGACCGGCCTGGGCGTCGGCCTGCTGCTGCGCGGTGCCGGCCACGAGGTTCGCCCGCGGGACCCGGCGGGGCAGCCCCGACGTCGTGATGCCGCCGGCGGCGGGCTGGCGCACGCGCTCGGCCTGGCGCATCAGCTCGTCGTTCGGCGAGGACTTCCAGCTGACGGTCGGCATGGCGCCGGTCGTCGTCTGGGCCGGCTCGGCCGCCTGCTCCTGGCCCCGCTGCGGCAGCTGGTGCTGCTGCGGAGGCGGAGCCGCGGGAGCGGACTGCTGCGGCTGCTGGGGAACGGCCGGCGCCGGGGAGCCGGGCTGCGGCTGTCCCTCCTCGCGGAACCAGTTCGACTCCAGCGTGTCGAAGATCGGGCTGCGGGTGTCGCCGGCGCTCGGCGCCGGGGGCAGGGCCTCCGGGCGGTGCGCCTGCGGCAGCCGCGGCGTCTCGGGACGCGCCGGCGGCACCGGCGCGTAGCCGCCCGCCTGCGGGTCCTGGGGCTGCTGCGGGGCCTGGGGCTGGCGGGCGAAGCCGCCGACACCGGGGCCGCCCGGACGCTGGGGCTGGTAGCCCGGGCGCTCGAACTGGCCGGTGCCGGAGGCGTCGACCGGACCGCGTACGTCCGGGCGCTCGAACTGGCCGGTCGTGCTGCCCAGCGGGTCGGCCTGCGGCATCGGGGCGTTGAAGTCCGGGCGGGCGAACTCGGCCGTCGAGCCGGGGCCCGAGAGCTCGTCGTGTCCGCGGGCCTGGTCCGAACCCCAGCTGGTGGTCTGCGGGCCGGCCAGCTCGGGGCGGGGCGCACCGCCGCGCGGCGGCAGCTGCGGACGGGAGCCGCCCGGGGCCGGAGCCGCCGGGGGCACCGGCTGCTGCTGGGCCTGCTGGGCCTGCTGGGGCTGTGCCTGGGGCTGCTGCTGCGGCTGCTGCGGGCGCTCGAAGCCGTTGCCCTGCGGGAAGCCGCCCGGGCCGGACGCGGGACGGGCCTGCGGGCCGCCGCCGAAACCGACGCTCGGGACCGGACCGCGGGTCGGCAGCGGAGCACCGGAGCCGAAGGCACCCTGGCCCTGGCCCGCGGTGGTCGGACCACCCTGCTGCGGACGCGCCCCGGGAGCACCCGGAGCACCCGGAGCACCGGGACCGCCCTGCGGCCGTCCGCCCTGGGGACGCTGGCCCGCGCCGTCCCGGCCGGGCAGCGCGGCACGTTGACCGCCACCGCCGACCTGACCGCGCTGGGGGCCCGAGCCCACGGACGGGCGGGCGCCGGCTCCGGGCACGGAGGCCTGCTGGCCGGGAGCGCCCTGGGCACCGCTCTGGCCGCCGCCCTGACCCGGCATCGGGCCCGGCTTCTTGCCGCCCTGGGCGACGTCCACCGGCAGCATGACGAGGGCCGTCGTACCGCCCGAGTCGGACGGGCGCAGCTGGATGCGGATGCCGTGTCGCAGGGACAGGCGGCCGACCACGAACAGACCCATGCGGCGGGAGACGGAGACGTCCACGGTGGGCGGCGACGCGAGCCGCTCGTTGATCGCGGCGAGGTCCTCCGGGGAGAGACCGATGCCGGTGTCGTGGATCTCGACGAGCACGCGGCCGTCGGGCAGCGCGTGACCGGTGACCTTGACCTTGGTCTGCGGGGAGGAGAACGAGGTGGCGTTCTCCAGCAGCTCGGCGAGCACGTGCACGAGGTCGTTGACCACGCGGCCGGCGACGTCGGTGCCGGGCACCGAGGCCAGCTCGACGCGCTCGTACTGCTCCACCTCGGACGCGGCGGCGCGGAGCACGTCGACGAGCGGGACGGGGCGGGTCCACCGGCGGCCCGGCTCCTCGCCCGCGAGGACGAGGAGGTTTTCGCCGTTACGGCGCATGCGGGTCGCGAGGTGGTCGAGCTTGAAGAGGGAGGACAGCTGGTCCGGGTCGGCCTCGCGCGACTCCAGTTCGGAGATGAGCGAGAGCTGACGCTGGATGAGGCCCTGGGAGCGGCGCGAGAGGTTGGTGAACATCGCGTTGACGTTGCCCCGCAGGAGGGCCTGCTCGGCGGCGAGGCGGACGGCCTCGCGGTGCACGTCGTCGAAGGCCGCGGCCACCTGGCCGATCTCGTCGCGGGTGTGCACGCCGACCGACTCCACGGACGTGTCCACGTCCTGCGGGTCGGACTCGGAGAGCTGCTTGACGAGCTCGGGCAGACGGTCCTGGGCGACGCGCGTCGCGGTGTCCTGCAGGCGGCGCAGGGAGCGGATCATCGAGCGGGCCATGACGAACGCGCCGACGAGGGAGACGCCGAGGACGAGGAGGATCAGGGCACCGTTGATGATGGCGTCCTGCTGGGCCTCGTTCTTCAGCTCACGGGCCTTCTGCTCCATCTCCTCGAGCAGGGTCAGCTCGATGACCTTCATCGCCTGGAGCTTGGTGCCGTCCGCGTCGTACCAGTCCAGCCAGGACCGGTTCTTCTCGCGCAGGAAGGCGTCCTGGCTGGCCAGCACGCGGCGTGCGTAGTGGTCGGCGGTGGAGATCTCGGAGTTGCTGTCGCCGAGGCCGGCGAGCAGCTCCTCGGTGCGGCCCTGGTAGACGAGCTCGAAGGTGGTCTTCGCCTGCTGCTCGCCCTTCTGGGCGGAGAGGGCGTAGAGCCGGTCGTTCTCCTTGAGCGAGCCCTGCTTCTCCGCGGTGTCGGGGAGCGAGGCGGCGATGATCGCGCGCTGGATGGAGGCGTACTCCTTGGCGGCGGAGAAGGCCGCCAGGGCGCGCGTGCGCTTGATCATCTCAGGGTTCGAGGTGGCCTGCGCCATGTCCTGCGAGAGCGAGAGCAGCGAGACGATCAGACCGTTGTACTCGCTGACGGTCTGCTGGGCGCCGTTGACGTACGCCTTCTGGCGGATCGTGTCGATGTTCGTCAGCTGGCGGCCGATCTGCAGCACGTTGTTGCGGATCGACTTGAGGGTGTCGTCCTTCTCGCCCGTGCTGTCGACCCGGTCGGTCGCGGCGGCGAAGGCCTTGGCGGCGGTGTCGGTCTGCTGGCGGGCGCTCTCGACACTGCTGGTCGTCTTGCCCTGGGAGATGGTCAGCGGACCCGCGGAGAGGTCGCGCTCCTCCTGGAGCATGGCGGCCAGGTTGGTGGCCTGGCGCGTCATCGTCGTCAGCAGCTGCATGTGCTCGAGCTGCGCGATGTCGTTGAGCGAGTCGTTGATACGGAAGCCACCGAGCGTGGTGGCGGCGACGACCGGCAGGGTCAGCAGCGACACCAGTCGCGTGCTGATGCGCCAGTTCTGCATCGCCAGGCGGGACCCGGGCCCACTGGGGGCCTTCGGTATCGCCGTGTCCGGTTCGGTCGACCCGGCCTTGGCCTTGGCCTTCGGCTTGATGGACTTACCGCGGCCCTTCGCCTTCACCGCTGCGGCGGAGGTGTCGGGGCCTGCGCCTTCGACAGCCGGCCCGCGGTTCTGGGCGTGCTGGGGCGAGGAGCCACGGTCGGTCCCGGCGCGCGGCTCCTGCTCTGCCGCAGCGCTGCCATCCCTCTTGAATCGTCCCTGCACTAGCGTCGCAACCTCTGGACCAGGCGTCCCTCCGGGCGACCGGTGGGACGGTGTCGAGTCGTGGGGCGCTTTCGGCCCCATGGTGGTCGTCGGTGACCGGCGCGTCTTCCTTTCCTTCCGCCGCGCTCGGCGCGGTTTCGCGCCACCTGCGCGCCGGACTCGGTCCCGCGGCGGTCCCGCGAATTCCAGCACAGTGGCGGATCTCCAACAAGGTGCGCGTGTCGGCCCGGAGAGTCGGTCACCGGTCGTGATCAACGCGCTACGCGATGTGTGACCGCATTCGGGTGAAACCGGACTTACGCCATCCAAACAGCGTGGCTGGCAAGGTGTCCCAGTCGCGATGATCAGGAGCGGAATGGATGATTCAGTGGCGCAATGTCCGTTTCGGTGCGCGGAATTGACTGTCCGTTATGGCGTAAATGTCTGGTCGCGGGTGAGCAAACTCACATACCCATGGCCATTACTTCCCGGTTCGCGAGGGGATTCAGATGTTTAGCCTTGCCCCTTGAAGGGTTGGCGCACGGGCACGCGCGGGCGCCGACCGACACCCCCAGACCGAACCGAGGACCCCGAACTTCCATGAAGACCACGACGATGTTCCGCAACATAGCCAACCCCCGCCGCACCACCCTCGCGCACCTCAAGGACGCGGAGGACCTGCAGGCGGCCCCGGCCACCCCGGAGCACGTCGTCGAGCTGCCGACGCAGACCGCCAACCCGCGTCGCACCGTCCTCATGGACGCACCGGTCGCCGCCGCGCAGTAGCCCGCCCCGCACGGAGAGCGAAGCGCCGCTGCCCGCCGCGTTAGCCTGGGACCGCAGACTCCAGGCATCCGGAAACAGAGGGGCAGACGCAACACGTGCGCATCGCCAGGTTCTCGATCGACGGCAATGTCGCGTTCGGCGCGGTCGAGGGCGACGCCGCCCCCGGCAACGAAGCGTCGCTCGTGCTCGACATCATCAAGGGCATCCCGTTCGCGGACTTCGAGCTCTCGGGCACGAAGGTCCCGCTGAGCAAGGTCCGGCTGCTCCCGCCCGTGCTCCCGAACAAGGTCGTGGCCATCGGCCGCAACTACGCGGAGCACGCGGCGGAGCTCGGCAACGAGGTCCCGGACGTCCCGATCACCTTCTTCAAGCCCTCCACCTCCGTGGTCGGCCCGGGTGACCCGATCACCTACCCCTCCTTCTCCCAGGACCTCCACCACGAGGCGGAGCTCGCCGTGGTGATCGGCCGCATGTGCCGCGAGGTCCCCCGGGAGCGCGTCAAGGACGTGATCCTCGGCTACACCTGCGCCAACGACGTCACCGCCCGCGACGTCCAGCAGCGTGAGAAGCAGTGGGCCCGGGCCAAGGGCTTCGACAGCTCCTGCCCCCTCGGCCCCTGGATCGAGACCGACCTGGACCCGGCCGACCTGACCGTCCAGTGCACGGTCAACGGCGAGCAGCGCCAGCTGGGCCGCACCAGCGACATGGTCCGCTCCGTCGAGGACCTGGTCGTCCACATCACCGAGGCCATGACGCTGCTTCCGGGCGACGTCATCCTCACGGGGACCCCGGCCGGAGTCGGCCCCCTCAACGTCGGCGACGAGGTCGCCGTCACCATCGAAGGCATCGGCACTCTCACCAACAAGGTGATCAAGCGTGGTTAACGGACCTGTCCGCGTACGTTTCTGTCCCTCCCCGACCGGCAACCCCCACGTGGGCCTGGTCCGCACCGCCCTGTTCAACTGGGCGTTCGCGCGCCACCACGGCGGCACGTTCGTCTTCCGCATCGAGGACACCGACGCGGCCCGCGACTCCGAGGAGTCCTACGACCAGCTGCTGGACTCGCTGCGCTGGCTGGGCTTCACCTGGGACGAGGGCCCCGAGGTCGGCGGCCCGCACGCCCCCTACCGGCAGTCCGAGCGCATGGACATCTACCGGGACGTCGCGCGGCAGCTGCTGGACGGCGGCCACGCCTACCACTGCTACTGCTCCACGGAGGAGCTGGACGCCCGTCGCGCCGCCGCCCGTGCCGCCGGCAAGCCCTCCGGCTACGACGGCCACTGCCGCGAGCTCACCCCCGCGCAGGTCGAGGCGTACCAGGGCGAGGGCCGCCCCGCGATCGTCCGCTTCCGGATGCCCGACGAGCCCATCACCTTCACGGACCTGGTCCGCGGCGAGCTGACCTTCACCCCGGACAACGTGCCGGACTTCGGCATCGTCCGGGCCAACGGCGCCCCGCTGTACACGCTGGTCAACCCGGTGGACGACGCGCTGATGGAGATCACCCACGTCCTGCGCGGCGAGGACCTCCTCTCCTCCACCCCCCGCCAGATCGCCCTGTACAAGGCACTGATCGAGCTGGGCGTCGCCAAGAGCACCCCCGCTTTCGGCCACCTGCCGTACGTGATGGGCGAGGGCAACAAGAAGCTCTCCAAGCGCGACCCCGAGGCCTCCCTCAACCTGTACCGCGAGCGCGGCTTCCTGCCCGAGGGCCTGCTGAACTACCTCTCGCTCCTCGGCTGGTCCTTCTCCAAGGACCAGGACGTCTTCTCGATCGAGGAGATGGTCCAGAAGTTCGACATCGACGGCGTGAACGCCAACCCGGCGCGCTTCGACCTGAAGAAGGCCGAGTCGATCAACGGCGACCACATCCGCCTGCTCGACCCGAAGGTCTTCGCGGACCGCTGCGCCCCGTGGCTGCAGGCCCCGCACGCCAACTGGGCCCCCGAGGACTTCGACGCCGAGGCCTGGGAGCGCATCGCGCCGTACGCCCAGACCCGCGTCGGCGTCCTGTCGGAGATCACCGCGAACGTCGACTTCCTGTTCCGCAAGGAGCCCGTCGAGGACCAGGCCTCCTGGGACAAGGCGATGAAGGGCGAGCCGGCGGCCCTGCTGACCACCGCCCGCGAGAAGCTGGCCGGCGCCGACTGGTCGGACCCCGAGTCCCTCAAGCAGGCCGTCCTGACCGCCGGCGAGGCCCACGGCCTCAAGCTCGGCAAGGCCCAGGCCCCCGTCCGCGTCGCCGTCACCGGCCGCACGGTCGGCCTGCCGCTCTTCGAGTCCCTGGAGATCCTGGGCAAGGAGCGCTCGCTGGCCCGCATCGACGCGGCCCTGGCCAAGCTCGCCGGCTGACCGCACGGTACCCGTACGCCCCGCAGGGGGCGGCGCCCCGACTCCCGGGCCGCCGCCCCCTGCGGCGTTCCCGGCGGTGCCCCACGGGCTCCGGCGGAGCCGATCATCCCGCGCGGCGCCGGGGGCCGGGTCACCTGCTTCGTCACGGACTTCCTCGTCGTGCCCCCGCGGGAGAGCGCTTCGGCATAGGCTCGGGCACATGCCGATCCGCGCCGTGCTGTGGGACATCGACGACACCCTCTTCGACTACACGGGGGCCGACGCGGCGGGCCTCGCGGCGCAGCTGGAGGCCGTCCGGCTCGCGGAGCGGTACGGCACCCCCGCGCAGGCGCTCGCACGCTGGCGGGAGATCACCGACCGCCACTGGGCCCGCTTCGCGGCGGGCGTGGGCACCTTCCAGGGGCAGCGCCAGGAGCGGGTGCGGGAGTTCCTCGAAAGACCCGGCATGACGGACGACGAGACCGACGCCTGGTTCGACAGCTACGTCGAGCACTACAAGGCCGCCTGGACCGTCTTCCGCGACGTCGTGCCGGCGCTCGACGCCCTCGCGGCCGACTACCGCCACGGGGTCCTCTCCAACTCCTCCACGGCCAACCAGGACCCCAAGCTGCGTCACCTCGGCCTGCGCGAACGCTTCGAGGTGCTGGTCTGCGCCGTCGAGCTGGGGGTCAGCAAGCCCGAGGCGGGGGCGTTCCTCGCCGCCTGCGAGGCGCTCGGACTGCCGCCCGGGGACGTGGCGTACGTGGGGGACCAGCCCGAGATCGACGCCCGCGGCGCCCGCGACGCCGGGTTGCTCGCCGTCTGGATCGACCGGGACGGCGGCCGGGGGCCCGGTCCCGAGGGGGCGCACCGGATCGAAGGCCTTGACCGGCTGCCCGAGCTGCTGGCGCGGGATACCCGTTTTGGAGCACGGTCAGGCATCCGGTAATGTTCTTTCTGCGCCGCCGGAGCGGGCCGAAAGGCCGGACGGAGGCGCCACTCGAAAGAAAAGCCCCCCAAGGGGTTGACTTTCGGTGGGGTATAGTGTAATTGGCAACACGAGGGTTTCTGGTTCCCTTATTCTAGGTTCGAGTCCTGGTACCCCAGCGCAGTGCAGCAGTAACGCAGTGCTTTGCCCCCGTTGTGTAGCGGCCTAGCACGCCGCCCTCTCAAGGCGGTAGCGCCGGTTCGAATCCGGTCGGGGGTACAGATCCTTCCCGCGAGGTGTCCTGGGTAGCTCCCGTACGTCTTGATGCAGGATCGCTAGGGCCCCCGTTGTGTAGCGGCCTAGCACGCCGCCCTCTCAAGGCGGTAGCGCCGGTTCGAATCCGGTCGGGGGTACTGTTGGTCTGGTATAGACCACTTTGGGCTATGGTGTAATTGGCAACACGAAGGTTTCTGGTTCCTTTGTTCTAGGTTCGAGTCCTGGTAGCCCAGCGCAGTGCAGCGCAAGCTGTAAGGCTCGCCCCCGTTGTGTAGCGGCCTAGCACGCCGCCCTCTCAAGGCGGTAGCGCCGGTTCGAATCCGGTCGGGGGTACGTTCAGAAGAGGCCCTCCGCGTCCAGCGCGGAGGGCCTCTTCGGCGTGTTCGGCAGGCCCTCCGGGTGCAAGTGCGGGCCCGGAGGCGCGCGTTCGGACGTGTGCGGCGTCGTACGCGCCCCCGGGCCCCGGGGGTGGGCTGAGGGTGGGGGTGTCAGCCGGAGCGGCGCAGGGCCTCCGTCAGACGGGCGGCCGCGTCGATGACGGCCTGGGCGTGCATGCGCCCCGGGTGGCGGGTCAGCCGCTCGATCGGCCCGGAGACCGACACCGAGGCGACCACGCGGTTCGACGGGCCGCGCACCGGCGCCGAAACGGAGGCCACGCCGGGCTCCCGCTCGCCGATCGACTGCGCCCAGCCGCGGCGCCGTACGCCGGAGAGGGCCGTCGCCGTGAAACGCGCGCCCTGCAGCCCGCGATGGAGCCGCTCGGGCTCCTCCCAGGCCATCAGGATCTGCGCGGCCGAGCCGGCCTTCATCGGGAGCGTCGAGCCCACCGGGACGGTGTCCCGCAGGCCCGAGAGCCGCTCCGCGGCCGCCACGCAGATGCGCATGTCTCCCTGACGGCGGTAGAGCTGCGCGCTCTCTCCCGTCACGTCACGGAGGTGGGTGAGTACCGGTCCCGCCGTGGCCAGCAGGCGGTCCTCGCCGGCCGCGGCGGCGAGCTCCGCCAGCCGCGGACCGAGGATGAACCGGCCCTGCATGTCCCTCGCCACCATCCGGTGGTGTTCCAGTGCCACGGCAAGGCGATGCGCCGTGGGTCGTGCGAGCCCTGTCGCCGCGACCAGCCCGGCGAGGGTGGCCGGACCGGACTCCAGTGCGCTCAGTACCAGAGCTGCCTTGTCGAGAACGCCGACGCCGCTAGAGTTGTCCATGAAACGATATTCGCGTCTCACACTGTGAAACGCAAGTTCAATTTTTCCAAGAACCAGCGAGTCTGTATGTGCGGGTCCACGAACCACTGGGTCCGAGCCGTCGTCCGGGACGTGGGGTACGGGCGATGCGGCGCACGAGATCTCTATGAAGCGCCGGCACAACCGGCCGGCCGGAGGGAAAGCGATGGGTAGGACACTCGCGGAGAAGGTCTGGGACGACCATGTCGTCCGGCGCGCCGAAGGCGAGCCCGACCTCCTCTTCATCGATCTGCACCTGCTGCACGAGGTGACCAGCCCGCAGGCCTTCGAAGGGCTGCGCCAGGCCGGCCGCAAGGTCCGCCGCCTCGACCTCACCATCGCGACCGAGGACCACAACACCCCCACCCTCGACATCGACAAGCCGATCGCGGACCCGGTCTCCCGGGCCCAGCTGGAGACGCTGCGCGCGAACTGCGCCGAGTTCGGTGTCCGCCTGCACTCGCTGGGAGACGTGGAGCAGGGCGTCGTCCACGTGGTGGGACCGCAGCTGGGACTGACCCAGCCGGGCACCACCGTGGTCTGCGGCGACTCGCACACCTCCACGCACGGCGCCTTCGGCGCGCTGGCCTTCGGCATCGGCACCAGCCAGGTCGAGCACGTGCTGGCCACCCAGACGCTGCCGATGGCCCGCCCGCGGACCATGGCCATCACCGTCACGGGCGAGCTGGCCGAAGGGGTCACCGCCAAGGACCTGATCCTGGCGATCATCGCCAAGATCGGCACCGGCGGCGGCCAGGGCTACGTGCTGGAGTACCGCGGCGAGGCCGTCGAGAAGCTCTCGATGGAAGCCCGCATGACCATCTGCAACATGTCGATCGAGGCCGGCGCCCGCGCCGGCATGATCGCCCCGGACCAGACCACGTTCGACTACCTCCAGGGCCGCGACCACGCCCCGGTGGGCGAGGACTGGGACGCGGCCGTCGCCTACTGGAAGACCCTGCGCACGGACGAGGACGCGGTCTTCGACGCCGAGGTCGTCATCGACGGCTCCGCACTGTCCCCGTTCGTCACCTGGGGCACCAACCCGGGCCAGGGCGCACCGCTGTCCTCCAGCGTCCCCGACCCGGCTTCGTACGAGGACGCTTCGGAGCGCCTGGCCGCCGAAAAGGCCCTGGAGTACATGGGGTTGACCGCCGGCCAGCCGCTGCGCGACATCAGGGTCGACACCGTCTTCGTAGGTTCGTGCACCAACGGCCGCATCGAGGACCTGCGTGCCGTCGCCGGGATCATCGAGGGCCGCAAAGTCGCCGACGGCGTACGGATGCTGGTCGTCCCCGGTTCGGTCCGGGTCGCCCTGCAGGCCGTGGAGGAGGGCCTGGACAAGGTCTTCAAGGAGGCCGGCGCCGAATGGCGGCACGCGGGCTGTTCGATGTGCCTGGGCATGAACCCCGACCAACTGGCCCCCGGTGAGCGTTCCGCGTCCACCTCCAACCGCAACTTCGAGGGCCGGCAGGGCAAGGGCGGGCGCACCCACCTGGTGTCCCCGCAGGTGGCGGCCGCCACCGCGGTACTGGGCCATCTGGCCTCGCCCGCCGACCTGTCCGAAGCCACCGCGACCGCCGGAGTCTGAACCATGGAAGCCTTCACCGTCCACACCGGCCGGGCCGTCCCGCTGCGCCGCAGCAACGTCGACACCGACCAGATCATCCCGGCCCACTGGCTGAAGAAGATCACCCGTGACGGGTTCGAGGACGGGCTCTTCGAGGCCTGGCGCAAGGACCCGGAGTTCGTCACCAACCGCCCCGAGCGCGCCGGGGCGACCGTCCTGGTCGCCGGCCCCGACTTCGGTACCGGGTCCTCCCGCGAGCACGCCGTCTGGGCCCTGCAGAACTTCGGCTTCAAGACGGTCATCTCCGCCCGCTTCGCCGACATCTTCCGCGGGAACTCGCTGAAGAACGGCCTGCTGACCGTCGTGCTGCCGCAGGAGACGGTCGACCGGCTGTGGCAGCTGACCGAGGCCGACCCCACCGCCGAGATCACGGTCGACCTGGTCGACCGGCAGGTGCGAGCCGAGGGAATCGTCGCGGAGTTCGAACTCGACGACAACGCCCGCTGGCGTCTGCTGGAAGGCCTGGACGACATCTCGCTCACCCTTCAGAACGAAGCGGACATCGCCTCCTACGAAAGTGCCCGCCCGGCCTACAAGCCGCGCACGATTCAGGCGTGATTCCTGCCTGATCAGCGCTTATTCACCCCCGGGTGATCACATCGACACCACTGTGCCCCCCGCCTTCCGGCGGGGGGCACAGCCTTTTGTTGAGGCCCCGTGAGGCGACAACTCGCCCCAGATGGCACAATCTGTGCATGGAACGCGACAGTCAACTCGAGCTCTACGAACTCGTCGCGGACCGGTTGAAAGAAGCACACACAAGGGTGCGCTCACTGCAAGTCCCGGAGGGCGTAAGGATGGCGCTGTCCCGGAAGCTGTTGGTCGTCACGGCCGCGGCGAAGCACGATCTCGCCGATGCGGCAAGGCGCCTGGACAGGTTGATGAAGGACCTCGACGAGGGTCGATTCCCTGAAGGCGACTGATGCGAAGGAACTCCGTAACGGCCTCCACCGTTGCGGCACTAGGGTGATTAGCCCGTTTCGTGTTTGATTTGCGGTATATATCCGCCTAACGTGCGAAATAAGCTTGAACACATTCGTTCTGGCGATGTCTCCGAAGGGGAAGACGTGAACAAGGCGCAGCTCGTAGAAGCGATTGCCGACAAGCTGGGCGGCCGCCAGCAGGCCGCGGATGCTGTCGATGCGGTGCTGGACGCGATCGTCCGCGCTACCGTCGCGGGCGACCGGGTCTCGGTCACGGGCTTCGGCTCGTTCGAGAAGGTCGACCGTCCGGCCCGTTACGCCCGTAACCCGCAGACGGGTGAGCGCGTCCGGGTCAAGAAGACCTCGGTGCCCCGTTTCCGCGCCGGCCAGGGCTTCAAGGACCTGGTCAGCGGCACCAAGAAGCTGCCCAAGGGCGGCGAGGTGTCCGTGAAGAAGGCCCCGAAGGGCAGCCTCACCGGCGGCGCCTCCGCCACGGTCAAGAAGGCCGCCGCGAAGAAGGCCACCACGGCCAAGAAGGCCGCCGCGAAGACCGCGGTCGCGAAGAAGGCCACGGCCAAGAAGACCACCGCCACCGCGAAGAAGGCGGCGGTCAAGAGCACCGCCACGGCCAAGAAGGCCACCACCGCCGCCAAGAAGGCCACCACGGCCAAGAAGGCCACGACCGCGGCGAAGAAGACCACCACGGCCGCGAAGAAGACCGCGCCGGCGGCCAAGAAGACCACCGCCGCGACGAAGGCGCCGGCCAAGAAGACGGCGACCCGCAAGGCCACCGCGAAGAAGACCACCGCCCGCAAGAAGTAGGGGCACGAGTCACACACGCCGGGCCGGCTTCCCCCGCACGGGGAGGCCGGCCCGCGGTGCGTGCGCGCGCCCCGGAACGGGCGCCCGCGCCGGACGGCGTCAGAAGGTCTGCAGCGTCACCAGGGTGATCCGCAGCTCCGCGCCCCGGCCGTCGGTCTCGATCCGGACCCGTTGCCCCGGCCGCAGCAGGCGCAGGCCGCCCGCGTCGAAGGCCGGCGCCTCGAAGGGCACCGGCGTGCCGTCGTCCAGCAGCACGCTGCCGCTGCGGGTCTGGGAGTCGTACGTGTACGCGGTCGCCTGCATACCCGCACTGTATCGGGCCGTGTGGGGCCCCACCCCGAGGGCGAGGGCCGTGCGCAGATCCGCCGCGGTGTCCACGTCCCGCCGCACGCTGTCGACGTCCGCCAGTGCGATTTCCACCGCTCCCGAAGCCGAATGCCGGGTCCGGGACGGCCCTCCGAAGGCGGGTGACAATTCCACGTCCGGAGCGGCGGAAAGAAGAGTCGTCCCGATTCCGGCCGCATCGGCCAGAAATGCCCGCGGAAATACCGCGGCGTTTTCGAGCACGCGTTGCAATTCGGAGGGCCGCAGGGCCGGGAGATCGGCGTTCATGGCGGCGACCGCCGCGCCGGGACGGGCCGAGCGCACCACCCGGGCCCCGTGCGCCAGCGCCGCGTTGAGGCCCGCGCCCGGGAGGTCGGGGACGACCCGGGCCCCCAGCCCGGCCAGTTCCGCCGCGGCCGCGGCGTCGTCCGTGACCACCACCACATCCGCGACGGCCGCGCAGGCCAGAGCCCCTGCCACGGTGTCCTGGGCGAAGGCCAGGGCGAGCCCCGGGCGCGCGGCCCCCACCGCCGCCGCCAGCCGGCTCTTGGCCTCCGCCAAGGGCTTCAGCGGGACCACCAGGTTCCAGACGGCGTCCGTGGCCGACCCCCTTCCGTCCGGTGCGCCCGGACCCCTCCCCGTACCAAGGCCGGGTCATGGCCCGGTCATGTGTCGGCCCATTGTCGCCTTCGCCCGGGCCACCCGGGAGTCCGGTGGCCCGGGCGGGGCGTACGGTGTTCTCGACAGAGACCGGGCCCGGGGTGACACTTGTCCGGCCGACGACGAGGTGCCCCAGCCGCGCACCGGTCCTAGAGGAAGGTGTCCGAGTGTCCCGCCGCAGAATCGGCTTCTGGTACCGCCTGGCGGCGGTCATCGCAAAACCGCCGCTGGTAGTGCTCTTCAAGCGGGACTGGCGGGGAATGGAGCACATTCCGACCGAGGGCGGCTTTATCACCGCCGTCAATCACAACTCGTACCTGGACCCGCTCTCCTACGCGCACTTCCAGTACAACAGCGGCCGCGTGCCCCGACTGCTCGCGAAGGCCGCCCTCTTCAAGGTCCCCTTCGTCGGCTCGATCCTGCGCGGCAGCGGGCAGATCCCCGTCTACCGCGAGAGCACCAACGCCCTGGACGCGTTCCGGGCCGCGGTGGACGCGATCGAGCAGGGCGAATGCGTGGCCTTCTACCCGGAGGGCACCCTCACCCGCGACCCGGAGATGTGGCCGATGGCCGGCAAGACCGGCGTCGCCCGGGTCGCGCTGATCACCAGGGCCCCCGTCATCCCCGTGGCGCAGTGGGGCGCCAACCTGGCGATGCCGCCCTACGCCAAGGAGAACAAGGTCCGGCTCTTCCCGCGCAAGACCCTCCAGGTGCTCGCCGGACCGCCCGTGGACCTCTCCGCCTACTACGACCGCGAACCGACCCCGGAGGTCCTCAAGGAGGCCACCGCGGTCATCATGGCGGCCATCACCGGGCTGCTGGAGGAGGTGCGGGGCGAGACCGCGCCCGCGCAGCCGTACGACCATCGCAACGCCAGGGCGGAACAGCGGCGCAAGGCCGCGGGGGAGGGCAAGAAGTGACACGTCCCGTGAAGGCGACCGTCTTCGGAACAGGCTCCTGGGGCACGGCCTTCGCCATGGTGCTCGCCGACGCCGGCTGCGAGGTCACCCTGTGGGGCCGCCGCAGCGAGGTCGTGGACGCCATCAACACCGGCCGGACCAACCCGGACTACTTCCCCGACGTCGAACTCCCCGCGAACGTCCGGGCCACCACCGACCCCGCCGAGGCCGCGGCCGACGCCGACTTCACCGTCCTCGCCGTCCCCTCCCAGACCCTGCGCGAGAACCTCGCCGCGTGGGCCCCGCTGCTCGCCCCCGACACGGTGCTCGTCTCCCTGATGAAGGGCATCGAACTGGGCACCGCCAAGCGGATGAGCGAGGTCATCGAGGAGGTCACCAAGGTCCCGGCCGAGCGGATCGCCGTGGTCACCGGCCCCAACCTGGCCGCCGAGATCGTCGCCCGCCAGCCCGCCGCCTCCGTCGTCGCCTGCGTGGACGAGGACGCGGCCCGGCGCCTCCAGGCCGCCTGCCACACGGCGTACTTCCGCCCGTACACGAGCACCGACGTCATCGGCTGCGAACTGGGCGGCGCCGTCAAGAACGTCATCGGCCTCGCCGTCGGCATCGCCGACGGCATGGGCCTGGGCGACAACACCAAGGGCTCGCTCATCACCCGCGGCCTGGCCGAGGCCACCCGCCTGGGCGTGGCCATGGGAGCCGACCCGCTGACCTTCTCCGGCCTCGCGGGCCTCGGCGACCTGGTCGCCACCTGCTCCTCGCCGCTCTCCCGGAACCACACCTTCGGCACCAACCTCGGCCGCGGGATGACCCTGGAGGAGACCATCGCGGTCACCAAGCAGACCGCCGAGGGGGTCAAGTCCTGCCAGTCGGTGGCCGATCTGGCGGGCCGCCACGGGGTGGACATGCCCATCACCGAGACGGTGGTCGACATCGTCCACCACGGCAAGCCCACCCTCGTCGCCCTGAAGGAACTGATGGGACGGAGCGCCAAACCTGAACGTCGCTGACTCCGATCCGGACGCTTGAGCGGGTACTCTCATGCCGATATGAGCAGCGAGAACCTCCCCCAGACCCCTGAGCAGCAGGGCCGCAAGCCCCGCGTGGCCGTCGTGTTCGGCGGCCGCAGCTCGGAACACGCCATCTCGGTCGTCACCGCGGGCGCCGTACTGCGCTCCATCGACCGGTCGAAGTACGAGGTGCTGCCCATCGGCATCACCACGGACGGCCGGTGGGCGCTCACCGCGGACGAGCCCGCGCGGATGGCCATCGCCGACCGCAGGCTCCCGAGCGTCGAGGAGCTCGCCGAGTCCGAGGACGGCGCCGTCGTGCTCTCGGTCGACCCGGCCAGCCGCCAGGTCGTCTACACCGAGCCGGGCGCCGTCCCGAAGGCCCTGGGCGAGGTCGACGTCGTCTTCCCCGTGCTGCACGGCCCCTACGGCGAGGACGGCACCCTCCAGGGCCTCCTGGAGCTCTCCGGCATCCCGTACGTCGGCTCGGGCGTCCTCGCCTCGGCCGTCGGGCAGGACAAGGACTACATGAAGCGGGTGTTCACGTCCTTCGGGCTGAACGTCGGCCCGTACGTCACCATCCGCCCCCGCGAGTGGGAGGCCGACCGGGACGCCGCCACTGCCCGGATCCTGGACTTCGCCGACGAGCACGGCTGGCCGCTCTTCGTGAAGCCCGCCCGCGCCGGCTCCTCGATCGGCATCACCAAGGTCGACGACGCCTCCGGCCTGGAGGCCGCGGTCAGGGAGGCCCGCCGCCACGACCCGAAGATCATCGTGGAGGCGCTGCTGCGCGGCCGCGAGATCGAGTGCGGCGTCCTGGAGTTCGAGGACGGGCCCCGCGCCAGCGTCCCCGCCGAGATCCCGCCGGTGTCCAGCCACGACTTCTACGACTTCGAGGCGAAGTACATCGACTCCGCCTCCGGGATCGTGCCCGCCCCGATCACCCCGGAGCAGACCGCCGAGGTGCAGCGGCTCGCGGTCGAGGCCTTCGAGGCCGCGTCCTGCGAGGGGCTCGTGCGCGCCGACTTCTTCCTCACGGAGGACGGCGAGTTCGTCATCAACGAGATCAACACGATGCCCGGTTTCACGCCGATCTCGATGTACCCGCTGATGTGGGAGAAGTCCGGCATCGCGTACCCGGAGCTGGTGGACCGGCTGATCCAGGCCGCCCTGCGCCGCTCCACGGGGCTGCGCTAGCGCCACCTACGGCAACCGCCCGCCGGCCGCCCCGCACGGGGGCGGCCGGCGGGCGGCGGTGTGCCCGTACCCCGGTGGGGTTCAGTAGGAGGAGACGCCCTCGGGCACGGTCGCGGCGATCGCCGTGGACAGCCCGACGAGCATCCCCGCGTCCGTGGCATGCTCCTTGTCGACCCGGACCTCCGTGTACGCCAGCCGCAGACCGGTGGTGAAACGGAATCCGCCGTCGTCGAGCTTCTCCAGCAGCCAGGCCACGTCGTTCACGTGGACACCCTCCTGCTTCGGATCCAGCATCTTGGAGGGCTTGGCGATACCGCACCGCAGTACGATCGCCGAGCCGCCCCACGCGGCGGTGAGGTCCGACTCCGGATCGGTGCCGGTCCGCTCCAGTCCGGCCACCGTGTCCGGGAGCTCCTCGTGCAGTGCCGCACAGAGCTTCGCGACGGCGGCGGGCGGCGCGGGCGGCGGATCGACCCGGGCCGTGGAACCACCCGGGGAGCACGCCGCCAGTGCCGACAGGGCAAGGGCGGCGGGCAGGGCCAGGACACGGAGGGGCCGACGGTGGAGGGACATCACCGGCCAAGAGTAGACGGGGGCTACAGATGGACCACCGGGCAGGTCAGGGTGCGGGTGATCCCCTCCACCTGCTGGACCTTGGCGACGACCATGCGGCCGAGCTCGTCGACGGTGTCGGCCTGGGCGCGCACGATCACGTCGTACGGGCCCGTCACGTCCTCGGCCTGGATCACCCCCGGGATCTGGCCGATGGACTCGGCGACGAACGACGCCTTGCCCACCTCGGTCTGGATGAGGATGTACGCCTGTACCACGGAACCTCCAGGGCGGCCACGAGGATCATTTCCCCTAACCTTCGGGTGGGACTCCCGGGGGAAGAAGAGACGCCACGGTACCGCGTCGCCGTGCGCCACGGGGAGACCTGCGGGCCCGGCGCCACGCACAGCGGGGCGTACGGAGAGCAGAAGTTGACGTATCTGTTGACGGTACCCAGAGCTGTCGCGGCTCGCGACCGCAAGCGGACTGGGCAAGAAGGGGTACAGCGATGAAGGGCACTGTCGGCGAGCTGGGGGAGTTCGGGCTGATCAGGGAGCTCACCTCACGGCTCACCACCACCCCGGCGGTCCGGCTCGGACCGGGCGACGACGCCGCGGTGGTGTCGGCCCCCGACCGGCGCGTCGTGGCGAGCACCGACATCCTCCTGGAGGGCCGTCACTTCCGCCGCGACTGGTCCACGGCCTACGACGTCGGCCGCAAGGCCGCCGCGCAGAACCTGGCGGACATCGCGGCCATGGGCGCGGTGCCGACCGCGCTCCTCCTCGGCCTCGTCGTGCCCGCCGAACTCCCGGTCACCTGGCCCACCGAGCTCATGGACGGCATCCGCGACGAGTGCCAGGTCGCCGGCGCCGCCGTGGTCGGAGGGGACGTCGTACGGGGGGACACCATCACCGTCTCCATCACCGCCCTCGGGGACCTGCGCAACCACGAGCCCGTCCTGCGCTCCGGCGCCCAGCCCGGCGACGTCGTCGCCGTCACCGGCTGGCTCGGCTGGTCCGCGGCCGGTTTCGCCGTGCTCTCGCGCGGCTTCCGCTCCCCCCGGGCCTTCGTCGAGGCCCACCGGCGCCCCGAGCCGCCCTACCACGCCGGTCCCGCGGCCGCAGGACTCGGCGCCAGCGCCATGACGGACGTCAGCGACGGACTGATCGCCGACCTCGGCCACATCGCCGAGGCCAGCAAGGTCCGCATCGACCTGCGTTCGGGAGCCGTCGACATCCCGACCCAGATGCACGACATCGGCCAGGCCGTCGGCGTGGACCCGCTGCAGTGGGTGCTCACCGGGGGAGAGGACCACGCGATCGTGGCGACCTTCCCGCCCGACGTGAAGCTGCCCGCCCGCTGGAAGGTCATCGGCGAGGTGCTCAACCGCTCCGCCCTGCCCCAGGTGACCGTGGACGGCGCCCCCTGGACGAGCACGGGCGGCTGGGACCACTTCGGCGACGACCCGGCCTCCGAGGGCGGCCCGCTGTGAACGGCGCCCCGCCGCTCTGCCTGACCGTCGCCGGATCCGACTCCGGCGGCGGCGCGGGCATCCAGGCGGACCTCAAGACCATGATGGCGTTCGGCGTGCACGGCATGAGCGTGGTCACCGCCGTGACCGCCCAGAACTCGCTGGGCGTGCGGGGAGCCTGGGAGCTGCCCGCGGAGGCCGTCACGGCCCAGTACCGGGCCGTCGTGGACGACATCGGGGTGGACGCGGTCAAGACCGGCATGCTGTCCTCCGCCGCCCTGGTCGAGACCGTGGCCGCACTGCTCGCCGACACCGCCGCGCCCGCCGTGGTGGACCCGGTCGGCGTCTCCAAGCACGGGGACGCGCTGCTGGCCGACTCGGCGCTGGACGCCGTCCGCACGGAACTGCTGCCCCGGGCCACCGTGGCCACGCCCAACCTGGACGAGGTCACCCGGCTCACGGGAGTCGTCGTGGAGACCGAGGACGACATGCGCCGGGCCGCCGACGCGATCCTCGGACACGGGCCCCGCTGGGCGCTGATCAAGGGCGGCCACCTCGCCGCGCACGGCGACCTCGCGGTGGACCTGCTCACCGACGGCACCGACGAGCAGTGGCTGCGCGCACCCCGCCACTCCAACCGGCACACCCACGGCACCGGCTGCACCCTCGCCAGCGCGATCGCGGCCGGCCTCGCGCAGGGCCTCGCCGTCCCCGCGGCCGTCACGGCCGCCAAGGAGTACGTCACGGGCGGCATCGCGGCCGGCTTCGCACTCGGCTCCGGCATCGGCCCGGTCGATCACGCCTGGCGGCTGCGCTGACCCCGCAGACACCGCCCGGACAAGGCAAAAGGCCGGTTCACCAGAGGTGAACCGGCCTTCTTGGCAACCGGAAGGGGCTGCGCTACGACGGGCGTCAGCGCGAGACCTTGCCGGCCTTGATGCACGAGGTGCAGGCGTTGAGGCGCTTCGGCGTCCCATTGACCACGGCACGGACGCGCTGGATGTTCGGGTTCCAGCGACGCGAGGTGCGGCGGTGCGAGTGGGAGATGTTGTTGCCGAAGCTCGGCCCCTTGGCGCAAACGTCGCAGTTGGCAGCCACAGGTCACTCCAAAGACTTCAGATGCAATTACAGTGAATCCGGCGCACCGGAATCAGAGGTCTGAAGTGGTTTGCCGGGGGGAAGACCCGACTCTCATCGGGCAACCGGAGCAGCATACAACGACTGCGCCCGTCCAAGAAAACTACCATGGCGGCCGCCCGGCCCGCCCCGCGGGCCCGACCCCGCGGAAGCCCTTCGTTACCCTGCGGTGAACCCTGGCCCGCACAAGGAGGAACGCCCGGTGCCGCACGAGCCGCAGCCGCAGCCCGCCGACGAGCTCGACGCCGAAGCGGTGCGCACCTGGAGCTCGCTGGCCCTCGCCGCACTGGGCCGGGCCCGCGAGGACATCGACGCGATCAACGTCTACCCGGTCGCCGACGCGGACACCGGCACCAACCTCTACCTCACCGCGGAGTCGGCCGACCGCGCCCTCACCGCCTGCTTCGCCACCGCCGCGCAGAACGCCGGGGCGGACGCGGACCCGGCCGGCGAGGACCCCGCCGCCTCCCTGTCCCGGGCCGTGCGCGCCTGGGCCCACGGAGCCCTCGTCGGAGCCCGCGGCAACTCCGGCACCATCCTGGCGCAGCTGCTGCGGGGTGTGGCCGACGTGCTCGGCACCGAACCGGACGCCTCCCGAGCCCCCGGAGACGGCACGGACACCGGAGCCGGGACGGGCGCCCTGCTGGCACGGGCCCTGACCCGGGCAGCGGAGGAGGCCTACGCGGCCGTCGCGCACCCCGTCGAGGGCACCATGCTCACCGTCGCGGGCGCCGCCGCCCGGGCCGCCCGGACGGCGTCCTCGGCCGCGGGCACCGCGGCCGACGTGGCCGGCGCGGCCTACGACGCGGCCCGCGCGGCCCTGGCCGAGACCCCCGGGCAGCTCGCCGCCCTGGGCCGGGCCGGAGTGGTCGACGCCGGAGGCTGCGGGCTGGTCGCCGTACTCGGCGCCCTGTGGCAGGCGCTGTCCGGGCAGGAGCCGGCCGCGCCGCCCGCAGCGGGCCGGGCCGCGGTGGCCGCGCCGGATCCCGAGGACCCCTGCGCGCGGGAGGAGGACGGGCCCGCGTACGAGGTGATCTACCTGCTGGAGGCCTCGGAGGAGGCCGTCGCCGCACTGCGCGAGCGGCTCGACGGGCTCGGCGACTCCCTGGTCGTGGTCGGCGGCGACGGGCTCTGGAACGTCCACGTCCACGTGGACGACCCGGGCGCCGCCGTGGAGGCCGGCATCGAGGCGGGGCGGCCGTACCGGATACGCATCACGCACTTCGGGGACGAACGCCGCAGGGCCCGGGGCGAACGCGCCCAGCGGGCCGTCGTCGCCGTCGTCCCGGGCGAGGGCCTGGCCGGACTGTGCGGGGAGGCCGGGGCCACCACCGTGCTCGTGCGCCCCGGCGAGGTGCCGGACGTCGCCGAACTGCTCGCCGCCGTCCGTCGCGCCCACGCCCGCGAGGTGGTCCTCCTGCCCGGCGGCGCCGAACTGCGCGCCGCCGCCGCGGCGGCCGCGGAACGGGCCCGCGCCGACGGCGTGCGCGTGGCCGTGATCCCCACCCGGTCCGCGGTGCAGGGCCTCGCCGCCCTCGCCGTGCACGACCCGGACGGCAGCTTCGACGAGGACGTGGTCGCCATGACGGCCGCCGCCGGCGCCACCCGCTACGGCGAACTGGCCGTCGCCGAGAGCCGGTCCTTCACCTCGGCCGGCATCTGCCAGGCCGGCGACGTGCTCGGCCTCATCGACGGCGACGTCGCCGTGATCGGCGCGGACCTGGCCGGGACCGCCGAGGCCGTCCTGGAGCGCATGCTCGGCTCCGGCGGCGAACTCGTCACCCTGGTCCTCGGCCCCGAGGTCCCCGACGCCGTCGCCGAGCACCTGGAGGCGTACGTGCAGCACGGACACCTCGCCGTGGACACCGTCACCTACCGCGGCGGCCGGTACTCGGCACCGCTCCTCATCGGGGTGGAATAGCGGGCTTGTCGGAGCCATGGTGTGCAATGGAACACGTGCCCGCGCTCGACGAAGACCTCAAGAAGACGCTCGGCCCCGCCACCGCCAAGGTGCTGGCCGAGCAGCTCGGCCTGCACACGGCCCTGGACCTGCTCCACCACTACCCGCGGCGCTACGCCGAGCGCGGTGAACTGACCTCGCTCGCCGAGCTCGCCGACCAGATCGACGAACACGTCACCGTCGTCGCGCAGGTCGCCGACGCGCGCGTCCTGACCTTCAACGGCGGCCGGGGCAAACGCCTGGAGGTGACCATCACCGACGGCAGCGGCCGGCTCCAGCTCGTCTTCTTCGGCGCGGGAGTCCACAAACCGCACAAGGAACTGCTGCCGGGCACCCGCGCGATGTTCGCCGGCAAGGTCTCCCGCTTCAACAACAAGCTCCAGCTCGCGCACCCGGCATACGAGCCGCTCGGCGCGGACGCCTCCGACCGGGACGCCGCCACCGCCTTCGCCAACCAGCTCATCCCGATCTACCCGGCCTGCGCCAAGCTGGAGTCCTGGAAGATCGCCAAGTGCGTGGACGCCGTCCTGCCCGGCGCCCGCGAGGCACTGGACCCGCTGCCGCCGGCCCTGCGCGAGGACCGCGGCCTGGTCCCGCTCACCGAAGCCCTGCTGAAGATCCACCGCCCGGCCACCAAGGCCGACATCGAGGACGCCCGCCGGCGCCTGAAGTGGGACGAGGCCTTCGTCCTCCAGGTCGCCCTGGCCCGCCGCCGCCACGCGGACTCCCAGCTCCCGGCCGTCCCGCGCCGGTCCGCGCCCGGCGGCCTGCTCGACGCCTTCGACGCCAAGCTCCCCTTCACCCTCACCGACGGCCAGCAGAAGGTCTCGAAGGAGATCTTCGACGACCTGGCCACCAGCCACCCCATGCACCGCCTCCTCCAGGGCGAAGTGGGAAGCGGGAAGACGATGGTGGCCCTGCGGGCCATGCTGGCCGTCGTGGACTCCGGCGGGCAGGCGGCCATGCTCGCCCCCACCGAGGTCCTCGCCCAGCAGCACCACCGGTCCGTCGTCGAGATGATGGGCGAGCTCGCCGAGGGCGGCATGCTCGGCGGATCCGACCAGGGCACCAAGGTGGTCCTGCTCACCGGCTCCATGGGGACGGCCGCCCGCCGCCAGGCCCTGCTCGACCTGGTCACCGGCGAGGCCGGGATCGTGATCGGGACGCACGCCCTGATCGAGGACAAGGTGCAGTTCCACGACCTCGGGCTCGTCGTCGTCGACGAACAGCACCGCTTCGGCGTGGAGCAGCGCGACGCGCTGCGCTCCAAGGGCAAGCAGCCCCCGCACCTGCTGGTGATGACCGCCACCCCGATCCCGCGCACGGTCGCCATGACCGTCTTCGGCGACCTGGAGACCTCCGTCCTCGACCAGTTGCCCGCGGGCCGCTCGCCCATCGCCACCCACGTCGTCCCCTCCCAGGACAAGCCGCACTTCCTTGCCCGCGCCTGGGAGCGGGTCCGGGAGGAGGTGGAGAAGGGCCACCAGGCGTACGTGGTGTGCCCGCGCATCGGCGACGGGGAGGACGACCCGAAGAAGAAGCAGGCGGCCGAGGAGGCCGACCGGCGGCCTCCGCTCGCGGTCCTGGAGATCGCCGAACAGCTCGGCCGCGGACCGCTGGCCGGGCTGAGCGTCGAGGTGCTGCACGGCCGGATGGACCCCGCCGACAAGGACGACGTCATGCGCCGGTTCGCCGCCGGCGAGGTGAAGGTGCTGGTCGCCACCACGGTCATCGAGGTCGGCGTGAACGTCCCCAACTCCACCGTCATGGTGATCATGGACGCGGACCGGTTCGGCGTCTCCCAACTCCACCAGCTGCGCGGCCGCGTCGGTCGCGGCTCCGCCCCCGGCCTGTGCCTGCTGGTCAGCGAGATGCACGAGGCGAGCCCCGCCCGGGCCCGGCTGGCCGCCGTCGCCGCGACCCTCGACGGCTTCGAGCTCTCCCGGATCGATCTGGAACAGCGCCGCGAGGGCGACGTGCTGGGCCAGGCCCAGTCCGGGGTGCGCTCCTCGCTGCGCATGCTCGCCGTCATCGAGGACGAGGAGGTCATCGCCGAGGCCAGGGAGGAAGCCACCCGGGTCGTCGCCGAGGACCCGTCGCTCGACGGGCTGCCGGGCCTGCGCAACGCCCTGGACGCCCTCCTGGACACCGAGCGCGAGCAGTACCTGGAGAAGGGCTGACCGGTACGACCTATCGTTGGAGTGCCGCGGCGAGTGCCGCGGCACTCCCCGACGCCGTACCGAAGGACCCCAGATGACCCGCGTGATCGCCGGCAGCGCCGGCGGGCGACGGCTGGCCGTGCCCCCGGGCACCGGCACCCGGCCGACCTCGGACCGGATGCGCGAGGGCCTGTTCTCGACCTGGGAGTCGCTGCACGGCGTCGAGGGGGCCCGGGTGCTCGACCTGTACGGCGGCTCGGGCGCCGTCGGCCTGGAGGCCCTCTCCCGCGGCGCGGCCCACGCCCTGCTCGTCGAGGCCGACACCAAGGCCGCCAAGGCGATCCGCGACAACATCAGGACGCTGGGCCTGCCCGGCGCCGAGTTCCGGGTCGGCCGGGCCGAGCAGATCGTGGCGGCCCGCGCGGCCGGGGAGCCGTACGACGTCGTCTTCCTGGACCCGCCGTACGCCGTGGACAGCGCCGACCTGCGGGAGATCCTCCTCACACTCCGGTCCAATGGCTGGATCACGGACGACGCGCTCGTCACCGTGGAGCGCAGCACCAGGAGCGGTGCCTTCCCGTGGCCCGAGGGCTTCGAACCGCTCCGGTCGCGCAAGTACGGCGAGGGCACCCTGTGGTACGGCCGCGCCGCCAGCACCCGCGAAGACTCATGAACGAGGGAGTTCAGTTGCGCCGCGCCGTCTGTCCGGGGTCCTTCGACCCCATCCACAACGGACACCTCGACATCATCGGACGCGCCTCCAGGCTCTACGACGTCGTGCACGTCGCGGTGGGCATCAACGAGTCGAAGAAGGGCCTCTTCACCGTCGAGGAGCGGATCGAGCTGATCCGCGAGGCCACCGCCGACTACGGCAACGTCCAGGTGGAGGCCTTCCGCGGGCTGCTCGTCGACTTCTGCAAGCAGCGGGACATCCCGGCCATCGTCAAGGGCCTGCGCGCGGTCAGCGACTTCGACTACGAACTCCAGATGGCCCAGATGAACCTGGGCCTGTCGGGCGTGGAGACGCTGTTCGTCCCGACCGTCCCCACCTACAGCTTCCTGTCCTCCTCGCTGGTCAAGGAGGTCGCGGCGTGGGGCGGTGACGTCGCCCACCTGCTGCCCGCGCACGTGCACGCGGCGCTGCTGGAGCGGCTGGGAAACCGCTGACCCCCTGAGGGGCCGTCATGCGGTGTCGGGGCCGCGCCCCGTGGCCGTACAGTCGTCCCGTCCGTCTCGGGAACCGGTCCTGAGGCCGAGAGAGTGCGAGCCCCCATGGACGTGCAGAAGAAGCTCGACGAGATCGTCGCGGCGGTCGGCGGCGCCCGGTCCATGCCCATGTCGGCCTCCTGCGTGATCAACCGCGCCGAGCTCCTCGCCCAGCTCGACGAGGTGCGCCAGGCGCTGCCCGGCTCGCTCGCCCAGGCCCAGGAGCTCATCGGCGACCGGGAGCACTTGGTCGAGGAGGCCCGCCGCGAGGCCGAGCGGATCATCGGCGCCGCGCACGACCAGCGGGGCTCGCTCATCGCCGACACCGAGGTCGTGCGGCGCTCCCAGGGCGAGGCGGACCGGATCCTGGAGGAGGCCCGGCGGGAGGCCGAGCAGATCCGCGCCGAGGCCGACGACTACGTCGACAGCAAGCTCGCCAACTTCGAGGTCGTGCTGACCAAGACGATCGGCTCCGTGGACCGCGGCCGCGAGAAGCTGCTGGGCCGCGGCCCGGGCCTGGACGAGGACGGCTACCCGGACGCGGACGCACCCGAGCGCAGCCACGACCCGGAGACGCAGCGGCAGCAGGCCGACGCGTACGTGGACACCAAGCTCGCCACCTTCGAGGCCGTCCTGGCCAAGACCCTGGAGGCCGTGGGCCGGGGCCGGCAGAAGCTGCTGGGTCGCGTCCCCACCGACGACCTGGGGGTGCACATGGCGGCGCAGGACGCGGGGCCCGGCCAGCCCTCCCGGTCGGCGAGCGACGCGGACTTCCTGGCGGGCCTCGCGGAGCCGGAGCCCCCGGCGCACGTCCAGGCGCCGGTCCCGGCGCAGCCGGGCCCCGCGTACGACGCCTACGGCTACCAGCAGCCCGCCGCGGCCCAGCACCAGGACGGCTACGGCTACCAGGACCCCTACGGCGGCTACCAGCAGCAGCCGGACCCGTACTCCGGTGCGAGCACCGGCTCCACCGGAGCGGCTTACGCCGCGCACTACGATGCGCAGCAGCCCGACCCGTACGCCGGGTACCAGCAGGCCCACCCGCAGGAGCAGCAGCAACAGCACCCGTCGCAGCCCCAGCAGCCTGCGCTCGACGAGACCAGCTTCTTCGACACGAGCATGATCAACCTGGACCAGCTGCGCCAGTACGAGCAGGGCCGCTAGGGCCGGATTGGGCTCAGAGCGAAGCGCCGGGTATCCTGGCTCTTCGGTCGCGCGTATGCACCGCGATCCGTGCTGCCCGTACATGCGGAACATATGCAGCATTCTTCGATCTTCAGCGATCTGTGAAAGCAGGAACGGCCCTGAACACCCGCCTCGACCACCGCAACCCCCTCGTGTTCGACACGCACGAGCTGGGTCGGCGTCCTGGTGCCATGCAGCGGCTGTCCCGTGAGATCGCGGCGCCGGCGGACCTCGGTATCGCCGGTGTCATCGGAGTTCCGGAAGGCGCTCCGCTGAAGCTCGACCTCCGCCTCGAATCGGTCATGGAAGGGGTGCTTGTCACAGGCACCGTCCGTGCATCGGCGGCGGGGGAGTGCGTAAGGTGTCTGGAGGCCGTCGAGCGTGAGCTCAAGGCGGACTTCCAGGAGATGTTCTCGTACCCTGACGCCGACGACCGGGGCCGCGCAAAGGCGGAGCCGGCCGACGACGCCGAGGACGACGAGGACATGCTCTTCCTCGAGGACGGCTTGTTCGACCTCGAACCCGTGCTGCGCGATGCGGTGGTGCTCGCACTGCCGATGCAGCCGGTGTGCCGGGAGGGCTGTCTGGGACTGTGCCCCGATTGCGGGCTCAGCCTGAACGACGACCCGGAGCACCACCACGACGCCGTCGACATCCGTTGGGCGGCTTTGCAGGAACTCGTCGTGACCGATCAGGACGACGAGAAGGACAACATGAGCGGCACTGCATCTGACGACGTTCAGAGCGCCGCCGAGAAGCAGGAGAAGTAGCCGTGGCTGTTCCGAAGCGGAAGATGTCGCGCAGCAACACGCGCCACCGCCGGTCGCAGTGGAAGGCTGCGGTCCCCACCCTGGTTTCGTGTGAGCGTTGCCAGGAGCCGAAGCTCCAGCACATCGCGTGCCCGAGCTGCGGCACCTACAACAAGCGCCAGGTCCTCGAGGTCTGAGCGGCTGGTGAGAGGCGCAATGTCTGAGCTGTCCAACGCTGAGAAGCAGGCAGACAGTAACAACGCGGCCTCGTCCCACACGCTTCTGGAAGGGCGGCTCGGGTACCGACTCGAGTCCGCCCTTCTGGTGCGTGCACTGACCCACCGCTCGTACGCGTACGAGAACGGCGGTCTGCCCACCAACGAACGGCTGGAGTTCCTCGGGGACTCCGTGCTGGGCCTGGTGGTCACGGACACGCTGTACACGACCCACCCGGACCTCCCCGAAGGCCAGCTGGCCAAGCTTCGGGCCGCGGTGGTCAACTCGCGTGCACTGGCGGAGGTCGGGCGCGGCCTCGAACTCGGCTCCTTCATCCGGCTCGGCCGGGGCGAAGAGGGCACGGGCGGCCGGGACAAGGCCTCCATCCTCGCCGACACGCTGGAAGCGGTCATCGGCGCGGTCTACCTCGACCAGGGCCTCGACGCGGCCTCGGAGCTGGTCCACCGGCTCTTCGACCCGCTCATCGAGAAGTCCTCGAACCTCGGGGCGGGCCTGGACTGGAAGACCAGTCTCCAGGAGCTCACGGCGGCCGAAGGGCTCGGCGTGCCCGAGTACCTGGTCACCGAGACCGGTCCGGACCACGAGAAGACCTTCACCGCTGCTGCCCGCGTCGGTGGTGTCTCGTACGGCACCGGCACCGGCCGCAGCAAGAAGGAAGCGGAACAGCAGGCCGCGGAGTCGGCGTGGCGCGGTATCCGTGCCGCCGCGGACGAGCGGATCGCGGCGGCTGCCGCCGCGGACGGCGCTCCGGCTGCGGCCGGGGCCGGTGACGGCGCGGCGGCGACGCCCGCCGACCCGACGCCGGACGCCTGACCCTTCCTTCGGGTTCTCCACGCCCGCCCCTGCTCGTCAGGGGCGGGCGTCGGCGTTTCCGGGCGGCCGGTACGCTCGCGGGAGCGCCCAGAACCGTACCCACCGGAGGTCCCCCGTGCCCGAGCTGCCCGAAGTCGAAGTCGTGCGGCGGGGGCTGGAGCGCTGGGTCGCCGGGCGGACCGTCGAGGCCGTCGAGGTCCTCCACCCCAGGGCCGTGCGACGCCACCCGGGCGGCGGAGCCGACTTCGCGGCGCGCCTGCGCGGGGAGACGATCGGAGTGCCGCGGAGGCGCGGCAAGTACCTGTGGCTGCCGCTGGAAGGGCGCGACCTGTCCGTGCTCGGGCACCTCGGGATGAGCGGTCAGCTGCTCGTGCAGCCGGAGGGCGCCCCCGACGAGAAGCACCTGCGGATCCGGGTGCGTTTCGGCGACGACACCGGCACGGAGCTGCGCTTCGTGGACCAGCGGACCTTCGGCGGGCTGTCCCTGCACGAGGTGGCCGCCGGCAGCGCGGACGGGCTGCCCGACGTCATCGCGCACATCGCGCGGGACCCCCTGGACCCCTTGTTCGACGAGGCGGCGTACCACCTGGCGCTGCGCGCGAAGCGGACCACCGTCAAGCGGGCGCTGCTGGACCAGTCGCTGATCAGCGGGGTCGGCAACATCTACGCGGACGAGGCGCTGTGGCGCTCGAAGCTGCACTACGAGCGCCCCACCGGCAACCTCACGCGCCCGCGGAGCGCGGAACTCCTCGGCCACGTCCGGGACGTGATGAACGCGGCCCTGGCCGTCGGGGGCACCAGCTTCGACAGCCTCTACGTCAACGTGAACGGGGAGTCGGGCTACTTCGACCGCTCGCTCGACGCCTACGGGCGCGAGGACGAGCCCTGCCGGCGCTGCGGCACACCGATGCGGCGCAGGCCCTGGATGAACAGGTCGAGCTACTTCTGCCCGCGCTGTCAGCGGCCGCCGCGGGTCGAGTCGTAGGACTCCCGGGCGGACAGCACCGTCGGCATGTTCCCCTCCAGGTGGTGGATGAGCGCCAGGAGCCGGTCGGCGACCTCGATCCCGAGGGGGGTCAGTTCGTAGTCCACGCGGGGCGGGTTGGTCGGCTGCGCCTCGCGGTGGACGATGCCGTCGCGCTCCAGCGCGTGCAGGGTCTGCGACAGCATCTTCTCGCTCACGCCCTCCACGCGGCGGCGCAGCTCGTTGAAGCGGACCGGGCCCTCGCGCAGGGCGCCCACGGTGAGGCTTCCCCAGCGGCCGGTGACGTGCTCCAGGGTCTCCCGGGACGGGCAGGAGCGGGCGAACACGTCGAACGGCAGCTCGCAGCTCTCGGCTTCGGTACAGGCAGGGGTCTCCATAGAACAAGCGTACCCGCAGGCAGCGCTTACTCGGAGCTTGCGCTTTCGAAAAGTTAGTGATTCTCTTCTTGTTGTCGCACCACGCCCCGTGCTGCGGCGCACGCTTTGCCGAGGGAGAGATCAGCCTTGTCCGGTATCACGCACACCCCCGTCGTCTCGATCGCCTACCACTCCGGCTACGGCCACACGGCGGTCGTCGCCGAGGCGGTCCGCAGCGGCGCGGCGGACGCCGGGGCGACCGTCCACCTGATCAAGGTCGACGAGATCGACGACGCGCAGTGGGAGCTGCTCGACGCCTCCGACGCGATCGTCTTCGGTTCGCCGACCTACATGGGCACCGCTTCCGGCGCCTTCCACGTCTTCGCGGAGGCCACCTCGAAGCGCTGGTTCGGCGACGCCTGGCAGGACAAGGTCGCGGCGGGCTTCACCAACTCCGCGTCCAAGAGCGGCGACAAGCTGCACACCCTGCAGTTCTTCCAGATCCTGGCCGCGCAGCACGGCATGAGCTGGGTCAACCTGGGCCTGAAGCCGGGCTGGAACACCAGCACGGCCTCCGAGAACGACCTCAACCGCCTCGGGTTCTTCGCGGGCGCCGCGGCCCAGTCCAACTCGGACGAGGGCGCGGACGCCGTCCACAAGGCCGACATCGCCACGGCGGAGCACCTGGGCCGGCGTGTGGCCGAGCACGCCCGCGTGCTCGTGGCGGGCCGCGCGGCCCTGGCGGCCGCCGCGGTCTGATCGGTCCGCGGCGCGGTCCGCGCCGCACCGGAACGCCCGAAGGGGCCGGGTCGACGACCCGGCCCCTTCGGGCGTTCCGGTGCCGGGCATCGCCCGTCGGGTGTCCTGCCGTCGGATCAGAACCCGAAGTCCTGGGTCCACCAGGGGCCGCCGTCGGCGGCGTACACGCCGACGCCCAGGGTGCGGAACTCGCAGTTCAGGATGTTCGCCTTGCGGCCGGGGCTGTTCATCCACGCCTTCATCACGGCGTCGGCGTCCCCCTGGCCGCGGGCGATGTTCTCACCGCCCAGGCCCCCTATGCCGGCCTTGGCGGCCCGGTCCCAGGGGGTGTTGCCGTCCGGGTCGTCGTGCCCGAAGAACCCGCGGGTGGCCATGTCCTTGCTGAAGGCCCCGGCGAGGGAGGCGAGCGGCGGGTTGGCGCGGACCGGGCCGCACCCGGCCTGGGCGCGCGCCTGGTTCACCAGGGTGACCACCGCGTCCTCCTCGGTGGAGTGCCCGGTCAGGCTGGGCCGCGTGGCGGAGGCGGACGGCTCCGGGGTCGCGGTGGGCCGGGGCGCGGGGGAGGAGGGCACGGCGGGCTTCGAGGGCTCCGGCGCCGGCTCCTTCCGCGGCGCCTCGGTGGAGGGGGCCGGTGCGGGCACGGCCGGGCGGGTGCTCGGAGGGGCGGAGGGGACGGGCGCGGCGGAGGTGCTCGGCGGTGCGGACGGGGCCGCCGGGGCCGCCGGGGCCGACGGGGAAGGGGACGCGGCCGGGGAGGACGGGGCCGACGGGGAGGCGGGTGCCTTCGGGGCGGCGGGCCGGCTGGGAGAGGTGCTGCCGGGCGCCGTCGCGCTGCGGCCTGACAGGTTGACCAGGCCGTTCTGCTGCTGGGCCGCAGTGCCCGGCTCGGCGGAGGGGTCCGCCTTGGCGGCGGGGGTGGCGGTGTCCGCTCCGTCGACGCCCACGTAGGGGAACGACGCGCCGACCGGCACCATGCCGGTGGTCACGGCCGCGGTGCCGAGGGCCACGGCCACGGAGACGCCCAGCAGGCCGGTGCGCAGGGCGGTGCCGTGCTTGCCGCCGCGGCGCGGCGGTGCGGGGAGCCGGTGACGTCCCATCGGTGTCGTGCCTTCCTGACCGGATCAAGATCATCCCTAACCCACCCAAATGGGTGAGTTCATTGGTGCGCGACTGTACGCCATGGGCCCCTGGGGGCGATGTGACCCGAAACGGGCCGCCCGGTTAGCGTGCACGCATGAATGAAGACGTCCGCATGACCGCCTGGGTGCGCGGTCGTGTGCAGGGAGTGGGCTTCCGCTGGTTCACCAGGGAGAACGCGATGGAGATCGGCGGTGTGGTCGGCTTCGCGCTCAACCTGGACGACGGGCGGGTACAGGTGGTGGCGGAAGGTCAACGTGAGAATTGCCACCGGCTGCTCGACTGGCTGAGGTCGGCCGACACGCCCGGCCGGGTGGACGGAGTGACAGAGATCTGGGGGACACCGCGCGGTGGCTACGACGGTTTCGGAATGCGGTGAGCGATCGGCTGATCATGCACTCATCACATCTCCGGACGTCCGCATGCGGTCGGAACTGGGCATTCGTCGCCGACGCGTTGCCGCACCCGTCGATCCGTGGAAGGCTCGGAGGAGAGGATGATCTCCACATCGCTCACGCGGGCCGCGGTGCCCGCCGATACGGGGCGTGATCGTGTTGACCGTCAAACTTTTTGGTGAGACGCTGGAAGCCCCGCGCACCTGAGCTGTTTGGCAGTGTTGGCAGTAGTAAGCGCAGTGACTGACAGTCGCTGTCGGACATCCGCGGGTGCGATTCCCTCACGACCCACACCGCTTCGGTCGGTCACTCAGTGTGGAGGACCATCCATCATGGCAAAGGCGCTTCTCGGTTACGTCGGCGGTTCCGACCCGCGACTCCTCGCCGAGATGCGACGGCTTCAGCAGCGCGTCCAGGACCTCGAGTCCGAGCTCGTACGGATTCAGTCCGAAAATGACGCGCTGAACGCGGCCGCCGCTCAGCACGACGGAGACTCGCTGCTGGACAGCATCGACATCGACGTACCCCAGGCGGAGCCTGCGCTCACCTGATCCGCGCTTCACTCGTCGCTCGACTCCAGCCCCCGCATGATCTGCAAGGGACGCTCCGGCGTCCCTTCTTTCTGTCGCCGCCCCCGCGGGCCCACAGGGCCAGGTGGGGGGCCTGGTGCCTCTGACGTCGATCGTGCCCTGCACCTTCATGGGTGAAACCGGACGTGAGAGGTAGAGTCCGGCGGCGTGCACCTCAAGTCCCTGACCCTGCGAGGCTTCAAGTCCTTCGCCTCCGCCACCACCCTCCGCTTCGAACCGGGCATCACCTGCGTGGTGGGCCCGAACGGATCGGGCAAGTCCAACGTGGTGGACGCACTGTCCTGGGTCATGGGCGAACAGGGGGCCAAGTCCCTGCGCGGCGGGAAGATGGAGGACGTCATCTTCGCCGGGACCACCGGCCGGCCGCCGCTCGGCCGCGCCGAGGTCTCCCTCACGATCGACAACTCCGACGGCGCGCTGCCCATCGACTACGCCGAAGTCACCATCACCCGCATCATGTTCCGCGGCGGCAGCAGCGAGTACCAGATCAACGGCGACACCTGCCGCCTGCTGGACATCCAGGACCTGCTCTCCGACTCCGGCATCGGCCGCGAGATGCACGTCATCGTCGGCCAGGGCCAGCTGGACTCCGTCCTGCACGCCGACCCGATGGGACGCCGCGCCTTCATCGAGGAGGCGGCCGGCGTCCTCAAGCACCGCAAGCGCAAGGAAAAAGCCCTGCGCAAGCTCGACGCGATGCAGGCCAACCTCGCCCGCGTCCAGGACCTCGGCGAGGAACTGCGCCGGCAGCTCAAGCCCCTGGGCCGGCAGGCGGCCGTCGCCCGCCGCGCAGCCGTCATCCAGGCCGACCTGCGGGACGCGCGGCTGCGCCTGCTCGCCGACGACCTGGTCGCCCTGCGCCGGGCGCTCGACGCCGAGATCGCCGACGAGGCCGCGCTGAAGGAGCGCAAGGAGGAGGCCGAGCGCAGGCTCGCTGCGGCGCTGCGGCGCGAGGCCGAACTGGAGGAGGCCGTACGGGAGCTCACCCCGCGCCTCCAGCGGGCCCAGCAGACCTGGTACGCCCTCTCGCAGCTCGCCGAACGGGTCCGCGGCACCGCCTCCCTCGCCGACGCCCGGGTCAGGAGCGCCACCGCACCCGCGGAGGAGGAGCGGCGCGGCCGTGACCCCGAGGACATGGAGCGCGAGGCCGCGCGGATCCGTGAGCAGGAGGCGGAACTGACGGCCGCTCTGGAGGCGGCCTCCCGCGCCCTGGAGGACACCACCGGTCACCGGGCGGAGCTGGAACGCGAGCTGGCCGAGGAGGAGCGGCGGCTGCGCGACGCCGCCCGGGCCATCGCCGACCGGCGTGAGGGCCTGGCCCGGCTGACGGGCCGGCTCGGCGCGGCCCGCTCCCGGGCCGGGGCGGCGCAGGCCGGGATCGACCGGCTCGTCCTGGCGCGCGACGAGGCACAGGCCCGGGCCGCCGCGGCCCAGGCGGAGTACGAGGCACTGGCGGAGGAGGTCGGCGGGCTCGACGAGCCGTCGGCCGAGGAGGACCACGAGGCGGCCCGGGCGGAGCTGAAGGAGGCCGAGGCCGCTCTCTCCGCCGCCCGCGAGGCCCTGTCGGCCGCCGAGAGCGCGCGGGCGGCGGTGTCCGCGCGGCGCGACGCGCTGGCGCTGGGGCTGCGCCGCAAGGACGGTACGGGCGCACTGCTCGCGGCGCGGGACCGGCTGGCGGGCCTGCTCGGGCCCGCGGCGCAGCGGCTCACGGTCACCCCGGGGTACGAGGCCGCCGTGGCTGCGGCACTGGGCTCGGCGGCGGACGCCCTCGCGGTGGCCTCCCCGCACGCGGCGGCCGAGGCGCTGCGCCACCTGCGCACCGCGGACGCGGGCCGCGCCACCCTGCTGATCACCCCGCCGCCCGCCCTCCCCGGCGGGGCGGCGGAGCCCGGCGTCCCCGTACCCGTATCGCCCGGGCCCGTCCGGCCGGCTGACCAGGCGGCCGCGGCCGCGGTCCTGGCCGCGGACCCCGCGGCCGCCCCGGTTCCGGCGCCGGCGGCCGCCCCCGGCCACGACGCCCCGCGGCGGGCGGACGTGCCCGCGGCCGGGCCGGCCGCCCTGCCGCACCCCTCCCCGGCCCCCGACGGCGCACGCCGCACCGCGCCGGTGGCCGTCACCGAGCTGGTCGGCGGGGACGCCGAGCTGCTGCGGGCCGTGGCGTGGGTGCTGCGGGACCACGTCGTGGTCGGCACCCTCGACGAGGCCGAGGCCCTGGTGCGGGACGCGCCGACGACGGTGGCGGTGACCCTGGAGGGCGACGTCCTCGGCGCGCACCTCGCGCACGGCGGTTCCGCCGGCGCCCCGAGCCTGATCGAGGTGCAGGCGGCGGTGGACGAGGCGGCGGCCGAACTCACCCGGTCGGACGAACGCTGCCGGGAACTCACCGAGGCGCGCGCTGCCGCGCAGGCGCGGCGCCAGGACGCGGCCGCCCTGGTGGAGGAACTCGCCGAGCGGCGCAGGGCCGTCGAGCAGGCCCGCGCCGGTGTCGCACAGCAGCTCGGGCGCCTCGCGGGCCAGGCGAAGGGCGCAGCGGGGGAGGCCGAACGCGGCGCCGCGGCGGCGGCCAAGGCGCAGGAGGCCCTGGAACAGGCGCTGGCCGAGGTCGAGGAGTGCGCGGAGCGGCTGGCCGTCGCCGAGGAGATCCCGGTGGAGGAGGAGCCGGACGGCTCCCGCCGGGACCGCCTCGCGGCCGACGGGGCCAACGCCCGGCAGACCGAGATGGAGGCGCGGCTGCAGCTGCGCACCCACGAGGAACGGGTCAAGGGGCTGGCCGGGCGGGCGGATTCCCTCGATCGGGCGGCCCGGGCGGAGCGCGAGGCCCGGGCCCGGGCCGAGCGCCGCCGCGCCCGGCGCCGGCAGGAGGCGGAGGTGGCCCGGGCGGTCGCCGACGGCGCCCGCCAGCTCCTCGCGCACGTGGAGGTCTCGCTGCACCGGGCCGACGCCGAGCGTGCCCTGGCCGAGGCGGCCAAGGTGCTGCGCGAGCAGGAGCTCGACGGGGCGAGGAGCGAGGGGCGCGGGCTGAAGGGCGAGCTGGACAAGCTCACCGACTCCGTCCACCGCGGCGAGGTGCTCGGAGCGGAACAGCGGCTGCGCATCGAGGCGCTGGAGGCGAAGGCGCTGGAGGAGCTCGGCATGGAGCCCGTCGGGCTGGTCGCCGAGTACGGTCCCGACCAGCCGGTCCCGCCGTCCCCGCCGGCCGACGGCGAGGAGCTGCCCGAGGACCCGGAGCACCCGCGCAACCGGCCGGGACCGTTCGTGCGCGCGCAGCAGGAGAAGCGGTTCAAGGCGGCCGAGCGGGCCTATCAGCAGCTCGGCAAGGTCAACCCGCTGGCGCTGGAGGAGTTCGCCGCCCTGGAGGAACGTCACCAGTTCCTCAGCGAGCAGCTGGAGGACCTCCGCAAGACCCGGGCCGACCTCCTTCAAGTGGTGAAGGAGGTCGACATGCGGGTCGAGCAGGTCTTCACGGAGGCCTACCGGGACACGGCCCGCGAATTCGAGGGGGTGTTCTCGCGCTTGTTCCCCGGGGGCGAGGGCAGGTTGGTGCTGACCGACCCGGACAACATGCTGACCACGGGGGTGGAGGTGGAGGCCCGTCCCCCGGGCAAGAAGGTCAAGCGCCTGTCGCTGCTCTCCGGCGGCGAGCGCTCGCTGACGGCCGTGGCACTGCTGGTGTCCATCTTCAAGGCGCGCCCCAGCCCGTTCTACGTGATGGACGAGGTGGAGGCCGCGCTGGACGACACCAACCTGCAGCGGCTGATCAGGATCATGGAGGAACTCCAGGAGAGCTCACAGCTGATCGTGATCACCCACCAGAAGCGGACGATGGAGGTCGCGGACGCGCTGTACGGCGTGTCCATGCAGGGCGACGGGGTCTCCAAGGTCATCAGCCAGAGGCTGCGCTGACGAGTAGCTTATTCAAGAAGTGAATCCACCGGGGCCTCCTTCTGGTTCACGCGAACGTAACCCCAGGTATTGACTTCAGGAAATGAACGAATAGGCTCGCTCCGCCGTCTCCCGCCTTCGAGTGGTGCCCGATCTTGACCTGTGCGCCACTGTAAGGACGGACGAAACCCCCACGGAGCCCACCTTGACCAGCAGCACAGCGCACGCGCCGACGCCCGGCGGCGGATCCTCGCCGCAGCCCGACCACCTCGGTCACGTCATCTTCATCACCGCGGCCGCTGCCATGGGCGGCTTCCTCTTCGGGTACGACAGCTCCGTCATCAACGGCGCCGTCGTCGCCATCCGCGAACGCTTCGACGTCGGGTCCGAGGCCCTCGCCCAGGTGATCGCCGCCGCGCTGATCGGCTGCGCCATCGGCGCCGCGACCGCGGGCCGCCTCGCCGACCGGATCGGCCGCATCCGCTGCATGCAGATCGCGGCCGTGCTCTTCACCGCGAGCGCCATCGGGTCCGCCCTGCCGTTCGCCCTCTGGGACCTCGCCATGTGGCGCGTGATCGGCGGCTTCGGCATCGGCATGGCCTCGGTCATCGGCCCGGCCTACATCGCCGAGGTCTCCCCGCCCGCCTACCGCGGCCGGCTCGCCTCCTTCCAGCAGGCCGCCATCGTCATCGGCATCGCCGTCTCCCAGCTCGTCAACTGGGGGATCCTCAACCTCGCCGACGGCGACCAGCGCGGTGAGATCGGGGGCCTGGAGGCCTGGCAGTGGATGCTGGGCGTCATGGTCGTCCCGGCCGTGCTCTACGGGCTCATGTCCTTCGTCATCCCCGAGTCCCCCCGCTTCCTGATCTCGGTCGGCCGCACCGACGAGGCCCGCACGGTCCTCACCGAGGTCGAGGGCACGAAGATCGACCTCGACGCACGCGTCCGCGAGATCGAGCACGCGATGCACTCCGAGCACAAGTCCACCTTCAAGGACCTGCTCGGCGGGCGCTTCGGCTTCCTGCCGATCGTCTGGATCGGCATCGGCCTCTCGGTCTTCCAACAGCTCGTCGGCATCAACGTGATCTTCTACTACAGCTCCTCGCTGTGGCAGTCCGTCGGCATCGACCCGACCAGCTCCTTCCTCTACTCCTTCACCACGTCGATCATCAACATCATCGGCACGGTGATCGCGATGATCTTCGTCGACCGGATCGGCCGCAAGCCGCTCGCCCTCATCGGCTCCGCCGGCATGGCGATCTCGCTCGGCCTCTGCGCCTGGGCGTTCTCCTTCACCACCGGCACGGGCGACGACATCACCATGCCCGACGCCCAGGGCACCGTGGCCCTGATCGCCGCCCACTCCTTCGTGCTCTTCTTCGCCCTGTCCTGGGGCGTGGTCGTCTGGGTGCTGCTCGGCGAGATGTTCCCCAACCGGATCCGCGCCGCGGCACTCGGCGTCGCCGCCTCGGCCCAGTGGATCGCCAACTGGGTCATCACCGTCACGTTCCCGTCCCTCTCCGACTGGAACCTCTCCGGTGCCTACGTGATCTACACCGTCTTCGCACTGCTCTCGATCCCGTTCGTCCTCAAGTGGGTGCCGGAGACCAAGGGCAAGGCGCTGGAGGAGATGGGGTGACCAACCCCGCCACCACCCCTTCTCCTCGGTACTGCCCCGGCTCAGCCCTTGAGCCGGGGCAGTACCCGTTCGCACAGCAGGTGCAGACTGCGCCAGCCCTCGTCCAGCGGCATCCCGCCGCACAGCGGATGCAGGACCAGGTTCCCCGCCTCGCCCGCGCCGCGGCCGTACGCGACCGCCTCGTCCGGGGTCAGGACCCGGTAGACGCCCTCCTCGCGCAGCTCCGCCACCGAGCGCGCGCCCGACCGTACGGCGCTGCGGATGTCCTTCGACTGCCATGAGGCGTACGTGGCGGCCTCGTGCAGGAAGTGCTCGCCGTACTCCGCCCAGACCCGGTCGGGGTCCTCCGCGACGTGCAGCAGCGGGGTCTCGGCGGCCGGCATCATGCAGAAGCCCTCCGTGCCGTACTCCGCAAGCCGCGCCGTGTAGTACGCCTCCAGCTCCGGCAGGTGCGCGCTGGGGAAGAACGGGAGGCCCAGACGGGCCGCGCGCCGGGCCGCCGCCTCCGAGCTCCCGCCCACCAGCAGCAGCGGGTGCGGCCGGGTGAACGGCGCGGGGGTGACCCGTACCGTCCGGCCGCGGAACGCGAAGGGCTCGCCGGTCCATGCCTTCAGCAGGGTCTCCAGCAGCTCGTCCTGGAGCCGGCCGCGCCGGCCCCACTCCACGCCGTGCTGTTCGTACTCCTCGGGCCGGTAACCGATCCCCGCGACCGTGACGAGCCGTCCCCCGCTCAGCAGGTCCAGGACGGCGATGTCCTCGGCGACCTTCAGCGGGTCGTGGAGCGGGCCGATGACCGCCGAGACGGTGACGGCGATCCGGCGGGTGGCCCCGAAGACCGCGCCGGCGAAGGCGAAGGGGGAGGGCATCCAGTTGTTCGCCGTCCCGTGGTGCTCCTCGGTCTGGACGGTGTCGACGCCGCGGTCGTCGGCGTACCGCGCCATCTCCAGCGCCGTCCTGTAGCGGGCGGAGAGCGACTCGGGGGTGCCGTTCGGGTCGACCAGGTTGAAGCGGGCCACGGTGACGGGCATGGAGGAGTCCCCCTTCGCCGGATGGGGTGTGCGGGCGAAGGGGGACGTTAGCTGACGTGGCGTCAGTTGGACAGTGATCCGGCCGGTTCGGGCTCCCGCTCCGGCGCGGCGGCCGCGCCGCCGTGCGCCGGCGTGCGCGGCAGTACGGCGTACAGCAGGCCGGAGGTCACGATGCCCATCACCCAGCCGAGGCCGTTGCGCCCGATCCAGGTGGTGGCCAGCGGTCCGCCGAACCAGTCCACCTCGGTGAAGAGCAGGCCCACCACCAGGGCCGCCGCCCACGCGGTCATGGCCTGCCAGGCGAAGCCGCCCCGGTACCAGTAGGCGCTGGTCCGCGTGGTGTCCAGCAGGGCGGCGCCGTCGTAGGAGGTGCGGCGCAGCATGTCCACGCCGAAGACGCCGATCCACGCCGAGAACGCCACGGCGAGCAGGGTGAGGAAGGAGATGAAGGAGCCGAAGAAGCTCGTGGCCACCACCATCAGCAGGAAGCCGAAGACCAGGCTGATGACCGCGTTCACGCTGACGGCCCACGCTCGCGGCACCTTGATGCCGAGGGTCTGCGCGGTGAAGCCGGCCGAGTACATGGACATCGAGTTGATCAGCAGCATGCCGACGAGCGCGACCAGCAGGTACGGCACCGCGATCCAGGTGGGGAGCAGCTCGCCGATGAAGGAGACCGGGTCCTGGGCGGTGGCCAGGTCGGGGGTGCCGACGGCCATGACCGCGCCCATCAGGACCATCGGGAGCACGACGATGCCCGCGCCTCCCACGGTCGCCCCGACCACCGCGCGGGAGGAGGCGGTGCGCGGCAGGTAGCGGGTGAAGTCGGGACCCGAGGGGACCCAGCTGATGCCGCCCGCCGCGATGGTGCCGATGCCCGCGACCATCATCGCGGTCGAACCGGCCGGCTTGGCGAAGACCGCCGACCAGTCCGTGGTGAAGACCAGGTAGCCGAGGACCAGCACGCTGAACGCGCCGAAGAGGTACGTCGACCACGTCGAGCAGACCCGCAGCGCGGTGATGCCGAGGCCGGAGACCAGGAAGGTGCACCCCACGAAGAAGAGCAGGGTGACGACGATCAGCACGGTGTTGCTCTCGATGCCGAACAGCAGGTCCAGCACGGTCAGGACGGCGTAGGCGCCGCTCACCGCGTTGATCGTCTCCCAGCCCCAGCGGGCCACCCAGATCAGCGCGCCCGGGAAGAGGTTCCCGCGCTGCCCGAACACCGCCCGCGACAGCGCCATGCCCGGCGCGCCGCCGCGCTTCCCGGCGATGGATATCAGGCCGACGATCCCGTACGAGACCACCGGCGCGACGGCCGCGACGACCAGCACCTGCCAGATGTTCAGCCCGTTGAAGATCACCAGACCGGCGCCCATGGTCAGCAGCAGCACGCTGATGTTGGCGGCGACCCAGGTGGGGACGAGCTCGCGGACCCTGCCACCGCGCTCGGCGTCCGGGACGGGCTCCAGGCCGCGGGTCTCCATCGCGGATTCGGTTCCGCCGTCGGCGGGCTCGGCAGGCATGCGGGTGCTCCCTGGGAGGGGTACGGGGAAGTCGCCCATCATCGTAGATGTGCTGCTAAAAGCACAAACAGAGGCTTACGTCCGGCCCGGAACGCCGGGGTTCCCGGCTCCGAGGGGGCCGTGGCCGATACTGGTGGGGTTATGGACATCCTCATCCTTGCTGTAGTCATCGCCCTGGTCGCGGTCGGCGCGATCAGCGGGCTCGTGGTCAGCAGCCGCAAGAAGAAGCAGCTGCCGCCGCCCCCGCCCCCGAGCACGCCGACCATCACTGCCCCGCCTGCCGAACCGCAGGTGGGGGAGGACGCCGTAGAGACGGCGGAAGAGCCGCGCCGCACGATCGAGGAGGTCGGACTCCCGCAGGCCGAGGCTCCTGTCGAGGCCCCCGCGGCCGAGCCCGCGGTCGAGCCCGAGGCCCCGGCCGCGCCCGCGATCGAGGTGCCGGAGCCCACCGCCGGCCGCCTGGTCCGGCTGCGCGCCCGCCTCGCCCGGTCCCAGAACTCCCTGGGCAAGGGGCTGCTCACCCTGCTCTCCCGCGAGCACCTCGACGAGGACACCTGGGAGGAGATCGAGGAGACCCTCCTTGTCGCCGACGTCGGCGTCGTGCCCACCCAGGAGCTCGTCGACCGGCTCCGCGAGCGGGTCAAGGTGCTCGGCACCCGCACTCCGGCGGACCTGCGCGCCCTGCTCAAGGAGGAGCTGCTGACCCTGGTCGGCACCGACCTCGACCGCGCCGTGAAGACGGAGAGCGGCGAGGACACCCCCGGCGTGATCATGGTCGTCGGCGTCAACGGGACCGGCAAGACCACCACCACCGGCAAGCTCGCGCGGGTCCTCGTGGCCGACGGCCGCAGCGTGGTCCTCGGCGCGGCCGACACCTTCCGCGCGGCCGCCGCGGACCAGCTCCAGACCTGGGGCGAGCGCGTCGGCGCCCGTACCGTGCGCGGACCCGAGGGCGGGGACCCGGCGTCCATCGCCTACGACGCGGTCAAGGAGGGCATCGCCGAGGGCGCCGACGTGGTGCTCATCGACACCGCGGGCCGACTGCACACCAAGACCGGCCTCATGGACGAGCTCGGCAAGGTCAAGCGCGTCGTGGAGAAGCACGGCCCGCTGGACGAGATCCTGCTGGTCCTGGACGCCACCACCGGCCAGAACGGCCTGACCCAGGCCCGCGTCTTCGCCGAGGTCGTGGACATCACCGGCATCGTCCTCACCAAGCTCGACGGCACGGCCAAGGGCGGCATCGTCGTCGCCGTCCAGCGCGAGCTGGGCGTCCCCGTCAAGCTCATCGGGCTCGGCGAGGGCGCCGACGACCTGGCCCCCTTCGAGCCGGAGGCGTTCGTCGACGCCCTGATCGGCGACTGAGCGCACCACCCCCGCGCGCATACGGCTGCCCCCGCGTTCCGCACTGGAACGCGGGGGCAGCCGTATGCGCGGGGGACGGCCTAGCGGCGGAAGCGGTGACAGATGTAGGCCAGGGTGCCCAGCAGGAGGCGGGCCTGCGGCGGCCGGCCGGCCGAGTCGAGCGTGGGCGGACGCAGCCAGCCGGACTGGCCCAGCCCGGCCCGGTCCGAGAGGGGAGCCGTCACGTAGGAACCCTGCCCGAGGGCCCTGAGGTCGAGGTCGGCGTCGTCCCAGCCCATCCGGTACAGCAGCTGGGGCAGCTCCGCCGCCGCGCCGGGGGCGACGAAGAACTGCGCCCGGCCCTCCTCGGTGACGACGACCGGGCCGAGCGGCAGGCCCATCCGCTCCAGCCGCACCAGGGCGCGTCGCCCGGCCTCCTCGGAGACCTCGATGACGTCGAAGGAGCGGCCCACGGGCAGCAGGATCGCGGCGCCCGGACACTTGCCCCAGGCCTGCGTGACCTCGTCGAGCGTGGCCCCGGCAGCGACCGCCGGGGCGAAGGCCAGCGGGTGGGCGCCGGGTGCCGCGCACCGTGCGTCCCCGCAGGAGCACGCGCGGGCGGGGGAGGCCGCGCGGGCCCCGGGGACCACGTCCCAGCCCCACAGCCCGGTGTACTCCGCCACCGCCGTGCACTCCGAGGTCCGGCCGCGGCGCCGGGTGCCGGAACGGAACTCCCGGGTGCCGCGGCTGCCGCCGATCGTGAAACCCATGCCCATGCCCATGCCCCCTCCAACGGGTCGGACGCGCCGGTGGTTACGACGCCCGGGGTGACGGCGTCGGAGGGGCCTGCTGCACGCCTCCCGCGGCACCGCGCCGCGGATCCGCGGCGGTGTGCCGCCGGCCGCCGCCCGGCGCACTCCTCGCCGCGCGCGCCCCCGGCGCACTCCAGTCCAACCGGTCCGTTTCACCTTGGTGTCAAGTGAATCGCGCCTGGCCGGTGGCGAGTTCATTCGAAGGGGTGGCGAATGGTGGCGTTTCCGAGAACGGCCTCGCCGCAGGGGTGATCGTAGGATTACTTTCGGTACACGAAACCGGAGGCGGGCCCATCCGTGGGTATGCCGGAGGCAATCCGTGAAGGACCTGTGAAGGTCCGTGGGGACGCTCCGCGCCCCGGCCAGGGTTTCGTACGGAAGAGGCTGAACGGATGGGGGCGTTCCAGTGAGCGGCAACGGCGCAAGCGGAACGGGCGACAGCGCTGCTGCTGCGCGGAACGACCAGCTGACCTCGTGGTTCGTCCGCAGCGGATGGTCCAAGGGCGAACTCGCGCGCCAGGTCAACCGCCGCGCCCGCCAGATGGGCGCCCACCACATCAGCACCGACACCTCCCGGGTGCGCCGCTGGCTCGACGGCGAGCAGCCGCGCGAGCCCGTCCCGCGGATCCTCTCCGAGCTGTTCTCCGAGCGCTTCGGCTCCGTCGTCGCCATCGAGCAGCTCGGCCTGCGCACCGCGCACCAGACGCCCTCCGTCTCCGGGGTCGACCTCCCCTGGGCCGGCCCGCAGACCGTCGAGCTGCTCGGCGAGTTCTCCCGCAGCGACCTGATGCTGGCCCGCCGCGGCTTCCTCGGGACCTCGCTCGCCCTCTCCGCCGGCCCCGCCCTCATCGAGCCGATGCAGCGCTGGCTCGTCCCCGTCCCGGCCGCCGACCCGGGACCGCGGGAGCCGGGGCCGGCGGGCGCCCTCGGCGGCCACCGCCCGCCCCGGCTCTCCGAACCGGAACTCGACCTCCTCGACGCCACCACCGTCATGTTCCGCCAGTGGGACGCCCAGTGCGGCGGCGGCCTGCGCCGCAAGGCCGTCGTGGGCCAGCTCCACGAGGTCACCGACCTGCTCCAGGACCGGCACCCCGCCCCGGTGACGAAGCGGCTGTTCAAGGTCGCCGCGGAACTCGCCGAGCTGGCCGGCTGGATGAGCTACGACATCGGCCTGCACCCCACCGCTCAGAAGTACTTCGTCCTCGCGCTGCACGCCGCCAAGGAGGCCGGGGACAAGCCCCTCGGCTCCTACATCCTGTCCAACATGAGCCGCCAGATGATCCACCTCGGGCGCCCCGAGGACGCCCTGGAGCTCATCCACCTCGCGCAGTACGGCAGCCGCGACTGCGCCGGCCCGCGCACCCAGGCCATGCTGTATGCGATGGAGGCCCGCGCGTACGCCAACATGGGCCAGCCCAGCCGCTGCAAGCGGGCCGTCCGGATGGCCGAGGACACCTTCGGCGACGTGGGCCTCGGCGGCGAGCCCGAGCCCGACTGGATCCGCTTCTTCTCCGAGGCCGAGCTCAACGGCGAGAACTCCCACTCCTTCCGCGACCTGGCCTACGTCGCCGGGCGCAGCCCCATGTACGCCTCCCTCGCCGAACCCGTCATGGAACGGGCCGTCGAACTGTTCGAGAAGGACCAGGAGCACCAGCGCTCCTACGCCCTCAACCTCATCGGCATGGCCACCGTCCACCTGCTCCAGCGCGAGCCCGAGCAGGCCGCCTCGCTCGTCGACCGGGCCCTCGACGTGGCGGGAAAGGTGCGCTCCGAACGGGTGAACACCCGACTGCGCAAGACTGTCGACAGCGCCGCCCGTGAATACGGCGACGTCGCCGAGGTGGTGCGGCTCACCGACCACCTCACCTCCCGCCTCCCCGAGGCCGCGGAGGCCGTCTGACGGCCCCCGGGCCCTCCCCGAAGACCCCGGCCGCGGCGGTCACCCCGAGAAGCCCGATCAGGCTCCCCCAGCCAGGACGTCCGGGTACCGCCGCGGCCGGCCGCACCACCGCCCAGTTCATGGACGCGTAACACGCCCGACCTCTTCGTCATCGGAGCGAAACACCGAGCGGCGCCGCCGGAAACCGGCCTGCGCGAATCTCATGGCCAATAACCGGCCAGTTCCTTCTGCCGCCGCTCAGGTTCCCACGATCGCCCGCACGCGAACGTACGACGACGAGGAGACGCCGATGGCATCAGCCATCACGACCCTCGCAGCAGACGCCCCGACCCTGTCTGCCGCGAACACCGGGTTCATGCTCATCTGCTCCGCCCTGGTCATGCTGATGACCCCGGGACTCGCCTTCTTCTACGGAGGCATGGTCCGCGTCAAGAGCAGCCTCAACATGCTGATGATGAGCTTCATCAGCCTGGGGATCGTCACGATCCTCTGGGTCCTCTACGGCTTCAGCCTCGCCTTCGGCACCGACTCCGGCTCCCTCATCGGCTGGAACTCCGACTACGTGGGCCTCAGCGGCATCGGGATCACCGAGCTCTGGGACGGCTACACCATCCCCGTCTACGTCTTCGCCGTCTTCCAGCTGATGTTCGCCGTCATCACCCCGGCCCTGATCAGCGGCGCCCTCGCCGACCGCGTCAAGTTCAGCGCCTGGATCCTGTTCACCGCGCTCTGGGTCACCGTCGTCTACTTCCCCGTCGCCCACTGGGTCTGGGGCGCCGGCGGCTGGCTCTTCGAGATGGGCGTCATCGACTTCGCGGGCGGCACCGCCGTCCACATCAACGCGGGTGCCGCGGCCCTCGGCGTCATCCTGGTCATCGGCAAGCGCGTCGGTTTCAAGAAGGACCCGATGCGCCCCCACAGCCTCCCCCTGGTGATGCTCGGCGCCGGCCTGCTCTGGTTCGGCTGGTTCGGATTCAACGCCGGCTCCTGGCTCGGCAACGACGACGGCGTCGGCGCGGTCATGTTCGTCAACACCCAGATCGCCACCGCGGCCGCCATGCTCGCCTGGCTCGGCTACGAGAAGCTGCGCCACGGCTCCTTCACCACCCTCGGCGCCGCCTCCGGCGCGGTCGCCGGCCTCGTCGCCATCACCCCGGCCGGCGGCTCCGTCAGCCCGCTCGGCGCGATCGCCGTCGGCGCCATCGCCGGTGTGCTGTGCGCCATGGCCGTGGGCCTCAAGTACAAGTTCGGCTACGACGACTCCCTCGACGTCGTCGGCGTCCACCTCGTCGGCGGCGTCGCCGGCTCCCTCCTCGTCGGCCTCTTCGCCACCGGCGGGGTCCAGTCCGACGCGGCCGGCCTCTTCTACGGCGGCGGCCTGGAGCAGCTCGGCAAGCAGGCCATCGGCGTCTTCTCCGTCCTCGCCTACTCTCTGGTGGCATCCGCGCTGCTCGCCCTGCTCCTCGACCGGACCATGGGGATGCGCGTCACCGAGGACGAAGAGGTCTCCGGCATCGACCAGACCGAACACGCCGAGACCGCATACGACTTCAGTGGCGCCGGTGGCGGAGCAGCCGCGCGGAGCACCACCGCACCCACCCTCTCCGCCACGAGCAAGAAGGTCGACGCATGAAGCTGATCACCGCCATCGTCAAGCCGCACAAGCTGGACGAGATCAAGGAAGCGCTCCAGGCCTTCGGAGTGCAGGGCCTCACCGTCAGCGAGGCCAGCGGCTACGGCCGCCAGCGCGGCCACACCGAGGTCTACCGCGGCGCCGAGTACCAGGTCGACCTCGTACCGAAGATCCGCATCGAGGTCCTGGTTGAGGACGACGACGCCGAACAGCTCATCGACGTCGTCGTGAGCGCCGCCGGCACCGGCAAGATCGGCGACGGCAAGGTGTGGAGCGTACCGGTGGACTCGGTCGTCCGGGTCCGCACCGGCGAGCGCGGCGCCGACGCGCTCTAGACGACGGGAGCTCCTGGGTGACGAGCGTCGAAGACACCACCGACCACACGGCCGACCCGGGACCCAGCGGATACGCCGCGGCCCGGCTGCGACTCCTCCAGCAGGAGTCGCGGTCCGGGCCTGCACGGCGTTCCGCCCTGGCCGGGCTGACCGACGACTGGCTGGGCGCGCTGTTCGCGACCGCCGTACGGGAGACCGGGGTCCGCGGGGCCACCCTCGTGGCCGTCGGCGGGTACGGGAGGGCCGAGCTCTCCCCCCGCAGCGACCTCGACCTCCTGCTGCTGCACGACGGCAAGGCCGAACCGCGGGCGCTGGGCGCCCTCGCCGACCGGCTGTGGTACCCCGTCTGGGACCTCGGCCTGGCCCTCGACCACTCGGTACGGACCCCCGGCGAGGCCCGCAGGACCGCGGCCGAGGACCTGAAGGTCCACCTCGGCCTGCTGGACGCCCGCACGGTCGCCGGCGACGCGGGGCTCCTGGCCGGGCTGCGCACCTCCGTCCTGGCCGACTGGCGCAACCAGGCGCCGAAGAGACTCCCCGAACTGCACTCCCTGTGCCGCGAGCGGACCGAGCGGGCCGGGGAGCTCCGCTTCCTGCTCGAACCCGACCTCAAGGAGGCCCGGGGCGGCCTCCGGGACATCACCGCCCTGCGCGCCGTCGCCGCCTCCTGGCTCGCCGACGCTCCCCGCGAGGGCCTCGCCGAGGCCCGCCGCCGGCTCCTGGACACCCGCGACGCCCTCCACCTGGTGACCGGCCGCGCCACCGACCGGCTCTCCCTCCAGGAGCACGACCAGGTCGCGGCACAGCTCGGCCTGCTCGACGCCGACGCACTGCTGCGCGAGGTCTACGAGGCCGCCCGCGTGGTCGCGTACGCCGGCGACGTGACCTGGCGCGAGGTCGGACGTGTCCTGCGGGCCCGCGCCGCCCGCCCCCGGCTGCGCGGCCTGCTCGGCGGCCGCGGCGCCCAGGCCGCCGACCGGGCCCCCCTGGCCGACGCGGTGGTGGAGTCCGACGGCGAGGCCGTGCTGGCCCTGGCCGCCCGCCCGGACCGGGACCCCGTCCTGCCCCTGCGCCTGGCCGCGGCCGCCGCCCAGGCCGGCCTGCCCGTCTCGCCCCACGCCGTCCGCAGGCTCGCCACGCAGGCCAAGCCGCTGCCGGTGCCCTGGCCGGCCGAGGCGCGCGAGCAGCTCGTCACCCTGCTGGGCGCGGGGGAGCCGACCGTGGCCGTCTGGGAGGCCATGGAGGCGGAGGGCCTGATCACCCGGCTGCTCCCGGACTGGGAGCGGGTGCGGTGCCGCCCCCAGCGCAACCCCGTCCACACCTGGACGGTGGACCGCCACCTCATCGAGACGGCCGTCCGGGCCTCCGCCCTCACCCGCCGGGTCGGCCGCCCCGACCTGCTCCTGATGGCCGCCCTGCTGCACGACATCGGCAAGGGCTGGCCCGGCGACCACTCGGTGGTGGGGGAGACCATCGCCCACGACGTCGCCGTCCGCGTCGGCTTCGACGCGCCGGACGCCGCCGTCCTGGGGACGCTCGTCCGCCACCACCTGCTGCTGATCGACACCGCGACCCGGCGCGACCTCGACGACCCGGCCACGCTCCGCTCCGTCGCCGACGCCGTGGGCTCGGTGGGCACGCTGGAGATACTGCACGCCCTCACCGAGGCGGACGCCCTCGCCACCGGCCCCGCCGCCTGGAGCGCCTGGCGCGGATCCCTCGTGGCCGACCTCGTCGCGCGGGTCGCCGCCGTCCTGCGGGGCACGGCCCCCGCCGAGCGGGCCCCGGACATCCCGAGTGCCGAGCAGGAACGCCTCGCGGTGGAGGCCCTGCGCACCGGCGAGCCGGTGCTCGCGCTGCACGCCCGCCACGAGGCGGACGCGGTCGGCGTGGAGCTGGTGCTGGCCGTCCCCGACCAGCCGGGCGTCCTCCCGGCCGCGGCCGGGGTGCTGGCCCTGCACCGGCTCACCGTACGGGCGGCCGACCTGCGCTCGGTGGAGCTCCCCGACCGGCTCGGCGAGGTGCTCGTACTGCGCTGGCGGGTGGCGGCCGAGTACGGGGCGCCGCCGGAGTCGGCGCGGCTGCGCAGCGACCTGGTCCGCGCCCTCGACGGCTCCCTGGACGTCCCGGCGAAGCTCGCGGACCGGGAGGCCGCCTACCCGCGCCGCCGCGGGGTGCTCCCGCCGCCGCCCCGCGTCACCGTGGTCCCGGAGGTGTCCCCGCTGGCGACGGTCCTGGAGGTGCGGGCACCGGACGCGGTGGGGCTGCTGCACCGGATCGGCCGGGCCCTGGAGGCCGGCGGGGTCCGCGTGCGCAGCGCGCACGTCTCCACCCTGGGCGCGAACGCCGTGGACACCCTGTACGTGACCACCCCGGAGGGCAAACCCCTGGATGCCCCGGCCGCGGCCGCCCTGGCGGCCTCGGTGGAGGCGGCCCTCTCCTGACGCACGGGGGTCCGGGAGCGCCCCGGACCCCCACCGCGGGAGGGAAACCCGCCCGCCGGGCCGGACGGACGGCGCGGGCGGATACCCTGGGGGACGACCACCACGCCCCCGACCCGAGGAATCGCGACCACCGTGTTCGATACGCTCTCCGACCGCTTGGCGAATACCTTCAAGGGCCTGCGCGGCAAAGGCCGGCTGTCCGAGGCTGACATCGACGCAGCGGCCCGGGAAATCCGTATCGCCCTCCTCGAGGCCGACGTCGCCCTCCCGGTCGTCCGCTCCTTCATCGCGAACGTCAAGGAACGCGCGCGCGGCGAAGAGGTCAGCAAGGCCCTGAACCCGGGCCAGCAGGTCCTCAAGATCGTCAACGACGAGCTCATCACCATCCTGGGCGGCGAGACCCGGCGGCTGCGCTTCGCCAAGACCGCGCCCACCGTGATCATGCTCGCCGGTCTCCAGGGTGCCGGTAAGACCACCCTCGCCGGAAAGCTCGGCCTCTGGCTGAAGGGGCAGGGCCACACCCCGCTCCTGGTCGCCTGCGACCTCCAGCGCCCGAACGCCGTCAACCAGCTCTCCGTCGTCGCCGACCGCGCGGGCGTGGCCTTCTACGGCCCCCAGCCGGGCAACGGCGTCGGCGACCCGGTCCAGGTCGCGAAGGACTCCGTCGAGTACGCGCGGACCAAGCAGTTCGACATCGTGATCGTCGACACCGCCGGCCGCCTCGGCATCGACGCCGAGCTGATGCAGCAGGCCGCGGACATCCGCGACGCCGTCAGCCCCGACGAGATCCTCTTCGTCGTCGACGCCATGATCGGCCAGGACGCGGTCAACACCGCCGAGGCCTTCCGTGACGGCGTCGGTTTCGACGGCGTGGTGCTCTCCAAGCTCGACGGTGACGCCCGCGGCGGTGCCGCGCTCTCCATCGCGCACGTCACGGGCAAGCAGATCATGTTCGCCTCGAACGGCGAGAAGCTCGACGACTTCGACGCCTTCCACCCGGACCGCATGGCGGGCCGGATCCTCGACATGGGTGACATGCTCACCCTCATCGAGCAGGCCGAGAAGACCTTCTCGCAGGCCGAGGCCGAGAAGATGGCGGCCAAGCTCGCCAAGGGCCCCAAGGAGTTCACGCTCGACGACTTCCTGGCCCAGATGGAGCAGGTCCGCAAGATGGGCTCCATCTCCAAGCTGCTCGGCATGCTGCCCGGCATGGGCCAGATCAAGGACCAGATCAACAACATCGACGAGCGCGACGTCGACCGCACCGCGGCGATCATCAAGTCGATGACCCCGGCCGAGCGCCAGGACCCGACGATCATCAACGGCTCGCGCCGCGCCCGTATCGCCAAGGGCTCCGGCACGGAGGTCAGCGCCGTCAAGTCCCTCGTCGAGCGGTTCTTCGACGCCCGCAAGATGATGTCCCGCATGGCCCAGGGCGGCGGCATGCCCGGCATGCCGGGCATCCCCGGGATGGGCGGCGGCCCCGGCCGCCAGAAGAAGCAGGTCAAGCAGGCCAAGGGCAAGCGCAAGAGCGGCAACCCGATGAAGCGCAAGCAGGAGGAGGCCGCCGCCGCGGCCCGCCGCGAGCAGGGCCCGCAGACCGTCGACCCGGCGGCCGCCTCCAACCCCTTCGGCCTCCCGGCCGGCGGCCAGGACGGCCAGGACTTCGACCTCCCGGACGAGTTCAAGAAGTTCATGAAGTAACCCGCGCGCTCGCGCGACCAGAGGGCCCCGACCGTGCACCCACGGCCGGGGCCCTCTCGGCTTCCCCGGGGCGGCAAGTCGATTTGTCGCTTATGGTCGGCCGGGAGGAAGGACGTCCGGACCTCCGGACGCCCGAAGGAGGCGCCCCGTGCCCAGCCCCACCCCGGTACCTCCCCGAGACCGCTCCGACACGCCCTGGCGCTCGGAGGGCGCCCCGCCCGCCCCACAGCCCCGCAAGCGGATGCCCGGCGGCTGGCGGGGGCTGATCCTCGCGGCCGCGATCGTCTTCGTCGTCACCAACCTGGTGCTGTCCTTCTTCAACGAGGGCGACGAGCCGACGATCTCCTACACCGAGTTCAGCAAGCAGGTCACCGCCGGCAACGTCTCGAAGATCTATGCCAAGGGCGACGCCATCCAGGGCGAACTAAAGGCCGCCCGGCCCGCCCCCGACGGCGGCAAGGGCGACTACACCAAGTTCGTCACGCAGCGCCCGTCCTTCGCCGAGGACGACCTGTGGGCCGAACTCACCCGGCAGAACGTCAACGTCACGGCCTCGCCCGTGGTCGTCCAGCGCAGCTTCCTCGCCAACCTGCTGCTCTCCCTCGCCCCCATGCTCCTGCTCGTCCTGCTGTGGGTGTTCGTCGCCCGCCGGATGGGCGGCGCCATGGGAGGCGCGATGGGCGGTCTGGGCCGCAAGGCCCCGCCCCGGCCCGTCGAGCTGGACGCCGGCGCCAAGCGCACCACCTTCGAGGACGTCGCCGGCATCGACGAGGTGGAGGGCGAGCTCAACGACGTCGTCGACTTCCTGGAGAACCCCCAGGAGTACCGCCGGATGGGAGCGCGGATGCCCGGCGGCGTCCTGCTGTCCGGACCGCCCGGCACCGGCAAGACCCTCCTCGCGCGGGCCGTCGCTGGCGAGGCCGGCGTGCCCTTCTTCTCCGCCTCCGCCTCCGAGTTCATCGAGATGATCGTCGGCGTCGGCGCCTCCCGGGTCCGCGAGCTCTTCGCCGAGGCCCGCAAGGTCGCCCCCGCGATCATCTTCATCGACGAGATCGACACCATCGGCCGCGCCCGGGGCGGCGCCGCCGGCATGGGCGGCCACGACGAGCGCGAGCAGACCCTCAACCAGATCCTCACCGAGATGGACGGCTTCTCCGGCTCCGAGGGCGTGGTGGTCCTCGCCGCCACCAACCGGGCGGACGTGCTCGACCCCGCGCTGACCCGGCCCGGCCGCTTCGACCGCATGGTGGTCGTCCCGCCGCCCGACCGCGCCGGCCGCGAGGCCATCCTGCGCATCCACACCCGCGACATCCCGCTCGCCGACGGCGTCGACCTGGCCCAGGTGGCCCGCACCACCCCCGGCATGACCGGCGCCGAACTCGCCAACCTCGCCAACGAGGCCGCGCTGCTCGCCGTCAAGCGCCGCCAGGACGAGGTCACCCAGTCCGACCTGTCGGACGCGCTGGAGAAGGTCCAGCTCGGCGCGGAACGCCCCCTGGTCATGCCCGAGGAGGAGCGCCGCCGAACGGCCTACCACGAGAGCGGCCACGCCCTGCTGGGCATGCTGCAACCGGGCGCCGACCCCGTCCGCAAGATCACCATCGTGCCCCGCGGCCGCGCGCTCGGCGTCACCCTCTCCACCCCGGACTCCGACCGGTACGCGTACACGGAGGAGTACCTGCGCGGCCGGATCATCGGCGCCCTCGGCGGCATGGCGGCCGAGCACCTCGTCTACAACGTCATCACCACCGGCGCGGAGAACGACCTGGAGCAGGTCACGAACATCGTCCGCGGCATGGTCGGCCGCTGGGGCATGAGCGAGCGCATCGGCCGCCTGACCGCGGTCCCCTCCGACGGGCAGAGCCCCTACGGACTGTCCGCTGCCCCCGCCACCCTCGACGCGGTGGACCACGAGATGCGCCGGATCGTCGACGAGTGCTACGTGGAGGCCTGCCGGCTGCTGCGCGAGAACCGCACCCGGCTGGATGCCCTGGCGCAGGCCCTGCTCGCCAACGAGACCCTCGACGAACCGGCCGCCTACGCCGCCGCCGGCATCACCCGGCTGACGAAGGAGCACGGCACCGGCTGAGCGGAGCCCGGCCCCGGGGCCCTCACCCCGCCCGGGCGATCACGTACCGGAGGATGTTCGGCAGCCACACGGCGCCGTCGGGTCGCTCGAACGGGTGAAGCGCCTCCGCCAGCTCCTTCTCCGCCAGCGCCGGATCGGCCGCACCGTCGTAGAGCCCCGTCGACAGCAGCCCGCGCACCGCGCTGTCCACGTCCGCGTAGCCGAACGGGCAGAACACCCGCCCCGATCCGTCCGGCCTGAGCCCGGCGCCCTCCACGAGCGCGTCCAGGTCCTGCGGCACGGGCCCGCCCCCCAGTACCGAGGGCACCGTGCAGCGCTCGGCGGGACCCCAGCCCGCCAGCACCACGGCCCCGCCCCGCCGGACCGAGGACAGCGCCGCCGCCAGCGTCCCCGCGGACGGCGCGAAGGCGAGCAGGGCGTCGTACGGGCGGCCTCCCGACGGCGGGGCCGCCAGGACGTCGAGCAGCCGCTCGCGGGCCAGGGCCCGCCGGGCCGGATCCGGCTCCACCCCGGTGGCCGCGGCTCCCCGCGCGGCCGCCAGCAGCAGGGCCAGCCCGGCCCCGCAGCCGAGGTCGAGGAGCCGGTCGCCCGGCCCGACCTCCAGCCGTTCGTAGACCGCCTCGTACAGCGGTACCAGCATCCGTTCCTGGATCTCCGCCCAGTCCCGGGCGACGAGTGTCGCGGTCGGCGTCGGTGTCATCGAAAGAGCGCTCCTGATTCCGTGTCGCCCCCCTGCCCCCGTTGACAGAGAACTCCCCAATCGCGCCCGCGTCCAGAGGAGCGCGGCACCCGATTCACGCATCCCGCGCCGGGCGCCGTACGATTCGCGGCATGGCAAAGGCACCCGTTCTCACCCCGCAGGCGGAGGATTTCCCCCGCTGGTACCAGGATCTGATCAACAAGGCCGAGCTGGCCGACAACGGTCCGGTCCGCGGCACCATGGTCATCCGACCGTACGGCTACGGCCTGTGGGAGCGGATGCAGCAGGAGATGGACGCCCGCATCAAGGACCAGGGCGCCCAGAACGCGTACTTCCCCCTCTTCATCCCGCAGTCGTACCTGACGAAGGAAGCCGAGCACGTCGAGGGCTTCGCCCCCGAGCTCGCGGTCGTCACGCACGGCGGCGGCAAGGAGCTGGAGGAGCCCGTCGTCGTCCGGCCCACGTCCGAGACGATCATCAACGACTACTTCTCCAAGTGGGTCCAGAGCTACCGCGACCTGCCCCTGCTGATCAACCAGTGGGCGAACGTGGTCCGGTGGGAGATGCGCCCCCGGGTGTTCCTCCGTACGAGCGAGTTCCTCTGGCAGGAGGGCCACACGGCCCACGCCACCTACGAGGACGCCCGCGAGTACGCCGCGCGCATCCACCGCGACGTCTACGGCGACTTCATGAAGAACGTGCTCGGCATCGACGTCGTGCTCGGCCGCAAGACCGCCAAGGAGCGCTTCGCCGGCGCCATCAACACCCTCACCCTCGAGGGCATGATGGGCGACGGCAAGGCCCTGCAGATGGGCACCAGCCACGAGCTCGGCACCAACTTCGCCAAGGCCTTCAACACCCAGTACCTGTCGAAGGAGGGCAAGCAGGAGCTCGTCTGGCAGACCTCCTGGGGCGTCTCCACCCGCATGGTCGGCGGTCTGATCATGTCCCACGGCGACGACAACGGCCTGCGCGTCCCGCCGCGGCTGGCGCACGTCCAGGTCGTCGTCATGGCGATCAAGGGCGACGAGGCCGTCGCGAAGGTCCGCGAGCTGGGTGCCCGGCTCAAGGCCGCCGGCATCCGCGTGCACGTGGACGACCGCGTCGACACCCCCTTCGGCCGCCGCGCCGTGGACTGGGAGCTCAAGGGCGTACCGGTCCGCATCGAGATCGGCCCCCGCGACCTGGAGGCCGGCACCGCGATGCTGGCCCGCCGGATCCCGGGCGGGAAGACCCCGGTGCAGATCGACGCCCTCGCCGACCTGCTGCCCAAGGTGCTGGACGAGGACCAGGCGCAGCTGCTGCGCGAGTCCCGCGAGCGCCGCGAGGCCCGTACGTCCGACGTCGCGACCATCGAGGAGGCCGCCGAGGCCGCCATCGCCGGCGGCTGGGCGCGGATCCCGTGGGCGGACCTCGGTCCGGAGGGCGAGGCGAAGCTCGCCGAGCAGGCCGTCTCCGTGCGCTGCCTGGTGGCCGAGGACGGATCCGTCCCGGACGCCGACGACGCCCCCGGCACCCTCGCGATCGTGGCGCGTTCGTACTGACCGCGGTCCGGCGGAAGGCTTCCGGGCCCCGGCGCACGGCAGGTGCCGTGCGCCGGGGCCGGTCTTTTCCGGCCGGTCTGCGACCGCCGTCCGGTCCTCGTCCGGCCGGTGCCGGCCGCGTTCTGGTCGACGTTACGTACCGACTCCTCCGGGGTTCTGCGCACCCGTCCTCGTCGGGACGCATCAGGCTGAACTGACTGGTACGTGCAAAAAATTTGGAATGGCCCGGAATCGGAACACCCGGGCACCTCGGCTCGTTGTCACGACGTGAGCACGACACCACCTGTTCTCGCCGCAGAGCTGGCGCAGGCGTGGGCCGACATTCAGCGGTACCACCCCGAGCTGCCTGACCTTGCCGCGCCCGAGTCCCTGATCGGAGAGTCCTCGTCCGCCTGCGGCGCCGAGCTCTCCTTCGAGCGACTGCTGCACGAGGCAGTCCACGGCATCGCCGCCGCCCGCGGTGTCCGTGACACCTCGCGCGCCGGCCGCTACCACAACCGCCGGTTCCTGGCGATCGCCGAGGAGATGGGCCTCGACCACTCCGACGAGCCGCACGCCAGCAGCGGCTTCTCCCTGGTCACGCTCAACCCCGAGGCGAAGCGGCGCTACCGGCCCACCATCGAGCGCCTCCAGCGGGCGCTCAAGGCGCACACCGTGGCCACCGCCGCCGACACCAAGCGCAGCTTCCGCGGGCCCGCCGCGCGGCACGGCTCCTCCGGCGGGGGCGTGCGTGTCAAGGCGGTCTGCGACTGCGGGCGCAACGTCCGGGTGGTCCCCTCCGTGCTGGCCCAGGCGCCGATCGTGTGCGGCGGCTGCATGAAGCCCTTCCGCATCCCCGACGTGGCCATCGCCGCGGCCTCCTGACACCCCGAGCGGCCGGCGCGCGGAGCCGGGCGTGACGTGCGGGCTCGTCCGGCCGGAGAGATCCTCCCCGTCGGCCGAGCCCGGCGTGGGCGTATGGCACAATGGCTAGCTGTACTCGACAGTCGCATAGGACCCCTCTCTCCTCCGGCTGACGCGTCCATCGGGCACCCGAGTACCGCAACCCCACGTGGCATCTCATGTGCCCAACCACGTCAAGTTCAGGAGACACCACTCCAGTGGCAGTCAAGATCAAGCTCAAGCGCCTCGGTAAGATCCGCTCTCCCCACTACCGCATCGTCGTCGCCGACGCCCGCACCCGCCGGGACGGCCGCGCGATCGAGGAGATCGGCATCTACCAGCCGACCTACAACCCGTCGCGCATCGAGGTCAACGGTGAGCGCGCCCAGTACTGGCTCTCCGTCGGCGCCCAGCCGACCGAGGCCGTCCTCGCCATCCTGAAGCTCACCGGTGACTGGCAGGCCCACAAGGGTCTCCCGGCCCCCGCGCCGCTGCTCCAGCCGGCGACGAAGGAAGACAAGCGTCGCTCCTTCGACGAGTTCGCCAAGGCCCTCGAGGGCATCGGCGAGGGCAAGGGCGAGGCCATCACGCAGAAGAAGAAGGCCGACAAGAAGGCGGACGAGGCTGAGGCCGCCGCCGAGTCGACCGAGGCCTGAGCATGCTCGAGGAGGCTCTTGAGCACCTCGTGAAGGGCATTGTGGACAACCCCGACGAAGTGCAGGTCGCCTCGCGCAACCTGCGCCGAGGGCAGGTGCTGGAGGTCCGGGTCCACCCCGACGACCTCGGCAAGGTGATCGGCCGCAACGGCCGCACCGCGCGCGCCCTGCGCACCGTCGTGGGCGCCATCGGCGGCCGTGGCATCCGCGTCGACCTCGTCGACGTGGACCAGGTCCGCTGAGCAGTTGAACCACCGGCACGGGCCGGGGAGGGCACACGTGCCCGCCCCGGCCCGTCGTCGTCTGAACAGGAGAGGCACAGACAGTGGAGCTGGTAGTCGCGCGGATCGGCCGCGCCCACGGCATCAAGGGTGAGGTCACCGTCGAGGTGCGCACGGACGAGCCGGAACTGCGGCTCAGCCCCGGTGCCGTGCTGCGCACCGAACCGGCTTCGGCGGGCCCGCTGACCATCGAGACGGGCCGGGTGCACAGCGGCCGGCTGATGCTGCGCTTCGCGGGTGTCAAGGACCGTACGGCCGCGGAGTCGCTCCGCAACATCCTCCTCATCGCCGACGTGGACCCGGCGGAGCTCCCCGAGGAGGAGGACGAGTACTACGACCACCAGCTGATGGACCTGGACGTGGTGCTCGAGGACGGCACCGAGATCGGCCGGATCACCGAGATCTCCCACCTGCCCTCGCAGGACCTGTTCATCGTCGAGCGCCCCGACGGCACCGAGGTGATGATCCCCTTCGTGGAGGAGATCGTCGCCGAGATCGACCTGGAGGAGCAGCGCTGCGTCATCACCCCGCCGCCCGGGCTGATCGACGACCGCGCCGAGGTCGCCTCCGCCCGTGACGCCGAGGCCGAGGCCGCGGCCGGGGACCGTTCCGAGGGCGACGCCTGATGCGGCTCGACGTCGTCACGATCTTCCCCGAGTACCTGGAACCGCTGAACGTCTCCCTCGTCGGCAAGGCCCGCGCCCGCGGACAGCTCGACGTCCACGTCCACGACCTGCGGGACTGGACCCACGACCGGCACAACACGGTGGACGACACCCCGTACGGCGGCGGCCCCGGCATGGTCATGAAGACCGGGCCCTGGGGCGAGGCCCTGGACGAGGCGCTGGCCGACGGCTACGAGGCGGGCGCGCACGGCCCCGTCCTGGTGGTCCCCACGCCCAGCGGCCGCCCCTTCACCCAGGAACTGGCCGTCGAGCTCTCCGAGCGCCCCTGGCTGATCTTCACGCCGGCCCGCTACGAGGGCATCGACCGCCGCGTGATGGACGAGTACGCCACCCGCATGCCGGTGTACGAGGTCTCCATCGGCGACTACGTCCTGGCGGGCGGCGAGGCGGCCGTGCTCGTCGTCACCGAGGCCGTGGCCCGGCTGCTGCCCGGGGTGCTCGGCAACGCCGAGTCGCACCGCGACGACTCCTTCGCCCCCGGCGAGATGGCCAACCTGCTGGAGGGCCCCGTCTACACCAAGCCGCCCGTGTGGCGCGGCCGGGACATCCCCGACGTGCTGCTCAGCGGCCACCACGGGAAGATCGCCCGCTGGCGCCGGGACGAGGCGTTCCGCCGCACGGCGCGCAACCGGCCCGACCTGATCGAGCGCTGCGAGGCCTCCGCGTTCGACAAGAAGGACCGCGAGATCCTCTCCATCCTGGGCTGGCAGCCGTCCCCCGACGGGCGATTTTGGCGCAGGCCGGAGGCCGTGGAAGAATAGGCGGCTGTTGTGTGCCCGCCGGACGCCCCTGCCACAGGGGGACCGTCGTCCGCCGGGTGACGCGGCAACCGAAATCTCTACGGAAACCCGCACTGGCGACCTGTGGCGTCATGCGAAGAAAGCAGACGAAGAACATGTCTCACCTGCTCGATGGCGTCAACGCCGCCTCGCTGCGCTCGGACGTCCCGGCCTTTCGCCCGGGTGACACCGTCAACGTGCACGTCCGCGTGATCGAGGGCAACCGCTCCCGTATCCAGCAGTTCAAGGGTGTCGTCATCCGCCGCCAGGGCGCCGGTGTCTCCGAGACCTTCACCGTTCGCAAGGTCTCCTTCAGCGTCGGCGTGGAGCGCACCTTCCCGGTCAACTCCCCGATCTTCGAGAAGATCGAGCTCGTCACCCGCGGTGACGTGCGCCGTGCGAAGCTGTACTACCTCCGTGAGCTCCGCGGCAAGGCCGCGAAGATCAAGGAGAAGCGCGACAAGTAAGGTCGCCCACGGTGTCCGCGGGCGGCCGGATAGGCTCGCACCCGATGGACACCGAAGCACCTCACACGCAGCGCGGTCACTCTTCCTCCGGAACGGGGGAGGAGCGGCCGCGTTCTGCGTTGTCCCGGACCGGCCGGGAGGCGGAGCTACGCCCCGCCGCGGAGGGCCGCCGACCGGTGCTGACCTGGCGCCGGGCCGGGCTGCTGGGCGTGATCTGCACGGTCTTCCTGCTGCTGTTCAGCAACTTCGTCGTCCAGCCCTTCCTGATCCCGAGCCGTTCCATGGAGCCGACGTTCGCCGTCGGCGACCGGGTACTGGTCAACAAGCTGGCGTACCGGTTCGGCGAGCAGCCGCGCCGCGGGGACCTGGTCGTCTTCGACGGCACGGGATCGTTCGTGCGGGAGAGCTCCGACGGGAACCCGGTGGGCGACCTGGTGCACGGGGCCGTCTCGGCGCTCGGGCTGGCCGAGCCCTCCGACACCGACTTCGTGAAGCGGGTCGTGGGCGTCGGCGGTGACGACGTGGTGTGCTGCGACGCCGCCGGCCGGGTCGCGGTCAATGGGGTCCCGCAGGCCGAGCCGTACCTTTACCCCGGTGACGCGCCCTCGTCGGTGCCGTTCCGGATCGTCGTGCCCGTGGGGACCCTGTGGGTGATGGGGGATCATCGTTCCCAGTCCCGGGACTCCCGGGACCACCTGGGCGAGCCGGGCGGGGGGATGGTGCCGGTGGAGAAGGTGATCGGACGGGCCGACTGGATCGGATGGCCGCTGTCGCGGCTCGGCGCGGCCGGTGGCCATGGGTAGCCGCGGGCGGCCGCGGGGCCGCTCGGCGCGACAGCCCGAGCCGGAGCCGGAGCCCGTATTCGAGGGCGGCCGGGCCCAGCGCCGGCGCACGGCCCGCAAGATCCGGCGGCGGCGCCGCACGCGCCGGGTCGGAGAGCTGCCGCTCCTGGTGGTGGCGGCGCTGTGCATAGCCCTGCTCCTGAAGACCTTCCTGGTGCAGGCCTTCTTCATCCCGTCCGGCTCGATGGAGCAGACGATCCGGATCGGCGACCGCGTGCTCGTCGACAAGTTCACGCCGTGGTTCGGCTCCCGGATCGAGCGCGGCGACATCGTCGTCTTCAAGGACCCCGGCGGCTGGCTGCGGGGCGAGGCGGCCCGGCCTCCCCGCGACCCGGTCGTGGTCAAGCAGATCAAGCAGACCCTGACCTTCATCGGCCTGCTGCCCTCCTCGGACGAGCAGGACCTGATCAAGCGCGTCATCGGTGTCGGGGGCGACACCGTCAAGTGCTGCGACGGCCGCGGCCGGGTCACCGTCAACGGCTCGCCGCTCGACGAGCCGTACGTCAATCCCGGCAACACCCCCTCCGACATTCCGTTCGAGGTGCAGGTCCCCGCCGGCCGGCTCTTCGTCATGGGCGACCACCGCGCGAATTCGGCCGATTCCCGCTTCCACCTCGACGAGGCCTTCCAGGGCACCATCGCCGAGGACGGGGTCGTCGGGGAGGCCGTGGTGATCGCCTGGCCCTTCGGGCACTGGACCCGGTTCGAGCAGCCCGCCACCTTCCGCATGGTGCCCGATCAGGCACGCCGTGAGGGACGCGGGCGCCGACGGCGCCGTGGGACCGCCCCGTTCGCATAGTGTGTCCTCGGTCTCCCGAGCCTTAGGGAACTCCCGCTCGTTAAGGGAGGGGAGGGCCCGTGTCCGATCTCGACGCGGGCGGCAAGCGCGAGAAGAGGAGTGGATGTGGGGGATGTGGCGGTCGGCGCCCGATCCGGACGTGACGAGGGCGAGGAGCGGCCGGACGACGCCGTCGAGAGCAAGGTCGACGAGGACGGCGTCGAGGCGCAATCGCACCGCTCGTTCTGGAAGGAGCTCCCGCTCCTCATCGGCATCGCCCTGCTGCTGGCCCTGCTGATCAAGACCTTCCTGGTCCAGGCGTTCTCGATCCCCTCCGACTCGATGCAGGACACCCTGCAGCGCGGGGACCGGGTGCTGGTGGACAAGCTCACCCCGTGGTTCGGCTCCGAGCCGGAGCGCGGCGAGGTCGTCGTCTTCCACGACCCGGCGAACTGGCTGTCCGGCGAGCCCACGCCGGAGCCGAACCTCGCGCAGCAGATCCTCAGCAAGATCGGCCTGATGCCGGACGCCGCCGAGAAGGACCTGATCAAGCGGACCATCGCCATCGGCGGGGACACGGTCGAGTGCAAGAAGGGCGGACCGGTCGTCGTCAACGGCAAGGCGCTGGACGAGCCGTACATCTACCCCGGCAACACCCCGTGCGACGACGCCCCGTTCGGCCCGCTCAAGGTGCCCGAGGGCAAGATCTGGGTGATGGGCGACCACCGGCAGAACTCCCAGGACTCCCGCTACCACATGCAGGACTCCACCGGTGGGTTCGTGCCGGTCGACAAGGTCGTCGGGCGGGCCGTCGTGATCGCGTGGCCGGTCACCCGCTGGTCCACCCTGCCGATCCCGGACACCTTCGACCAGCCCGGCATCGGCAACCAGGCCGCGGCCACCGCCCTGGGCCTCGGGGCCTCCGGCCTCGCCCCCGTCGGGCTCGGCCCGGCCGCCCTGGGGCTCGCCGGAGCGGTGCCGCTGGTCATGTGGCGCAGGCGGAGGCTGACCGGCGGCCGTACCGACGGGTAGGGTGCCGCCCAGGTCGACGATCCCGAGGTGTGGGGGCGCTGCAATGGGCGGAACAGAAGCGATACGCAGTGGCGAGGATGGCCGCGGCGGTCTCGGCAACATCCTGTCGGGGCTGGCCGTGGCCATCGGCTTTGCGCTCTTCCTCGGCGGGTTCGTGTGGGGCGCGGTGATCTACCGCCCCTACACCGTCCCGACGGACTCGATGATGCCGACGGTCCGCCCCGGCGACCGGGTGCTCGCCCAGCGCATCGACGGCGGCGAGGTGCGCCGCGGCGACGTGGTCGTCTTCACTGATTCCATGTGGAGCGACTCGCCCATGGTCAAACGGGTCGTCGGGATCGGCGGCGACACCGTGAAGTGCTGCGACGCGGGCGGCGGGCTGACGGTGAACGGCACCCCGCTGGACGAGCCCTACGCCGACTCCACCCGGCCCGACACGGGCCTGGCGATGCCGCCCGGACAGGCCCCGGCCCCCGGCACCCCCTTCGAGGTCGTGGTCCCCGAGGGCAACCTCTTCCTGCTGGGCGACCGGCGGGCCGCGTCACTGGACTCCCGCGCCCACCTCCAGGAGGCCGGACAGGGCACCGTGCCCCGGTCGGCGGTCAGCGCCCGCGTCGACGCCCTCGCCTGGCCGTCCATGGCGATGCTGGAACGCCCCCGCACCTACGCCGGACTGCCCGGAGGGGTCTCCCAGGCGGGGCCGCTGCTGCTCCAGGTGGCGGCCGTGGCCGTCGGAGCCGCCCTCGTCGTGCTGGGAGCCGCGTACGGGCCGCTCGTACGGGTCCTGGGACGCGGCCGCCGGGAGCGCAGCGGTGTCCGCTGACCCGCCGCCCACGGGCGGCCCCCGGCAGGTCTCGCGGGTGATCCTGCTGGATCCGGCCGACCGCATCCTGCTGCTCCACGGCTTCGAGCCGGCCGACCCCTCCGACGACTGGTGGTTCACCCCGGGCGGCGGACTGGAGGGCGCGGAGAGCCGCGAGCAGGCCGCCCTGCGCGAGCTCGCGGAGGAGACCGGAATCACCGAGGTGGAGCTCGGGCCGGTGCTCTGGCACCGCTACTGCTCCTTCCCCTTCGACGGGCGCCGCTGGGAGCAGGACGAGTGGTACTTCCTGGCCCGCACCACCCAGACCGCCACCGCGATGGGCGGTCTGACCGAGCTGGAACGGCGCAGCGTCACCGGAGCCAGGTGGTGGACCTCCGAGGAACTTCTCTCGGCCCATGAGACGGTGTACCCGACCAGACTCGCCGAGCTGCTCCGCACGCTGCTCGTCGACGGTCCTCCGGGCGCGCCGGTGGTCCTGGCCCCGGAAATCGTTTAGGGGCGCACGGCCCTGGCGCACAATAGGGGGACGCACGGCTGAAGGGGAACATGCCATGAGTGCCGAGGACCTCGAAAAGTACGAGACCGAGATGGAGCTGAAGCTCTATCGGGAGTACCGCGACGTCGTCGGGCTGTTCAAGTACGTGATCGAGACCGAACGCCGTTTCTACCTGACCAACGACTACGAGATGCAGGTGCACTCGGTCCAGGGCGAGGTGTTCTTCGAGGTCTCGATGGCGGACGCCTGGGTGTGGGACATGTACCGGCCGGCGCGCTTCGTGAAGCAGGTCCGGGTGCTGACCTTCAAGGACGTGAACATCGAGGAGCTCAACAAGAGCGACCTCGAACTGCCCGGCAGCTGATCCGCTCACCCGGGAGGGTGAGCGGGTTTTCCACAACGGCCGGACTGTCCACCAAGATCCACAGAGTGGGCGGGGACGCGGGAACGTCGGTGCCGGAGGTGGTGCCGGATGAACGCGAAGGGCGTGGCACGACAGGCATTGGGGCGGTACGGCGAGGATCTCGCGGCACGACGGCTGACCGAGGCCGGGATGAGCGTGATCGCGCGGAACTGGCGGTGCCGCGGCGGAGAGATCGACATCGTCGCGCGCGACGGGGACGCACTCGTCGTGTGCGAGGTCAAGACCCGGCGGGCGGGTGACTTCGAGCACCCCATGGCCGCGGTCCGGCCGGCCAAGACCGAGCGGCTGCGGCGCCTCGCCGCGCGCTGGCTGGCCGACCACGGCGGGCCGCCACCGGGCGGCGTGCGCATCGACCTCGTCGGGGTCCTGCTGCCGCGCCGCGGCGCCCCGCAGGTGGAACACGTCAGGGGGGTGGCCTGATGGGGTTCGCGCGGGCCTGCTCGGTCGCCCTCGTCGGCGTCGACGGCGTGGTCGTCGAGGTGCAGGCGGACCTGGAGCCCGGCGTCGCCGCCTTCACCCTGGTCGGTCTCCCCGACAAGACCCTGGTCGAGAGCCGGGACCGGGTGCGCGCCGCCGTGGTCAACTCCGGCGCCGCCTGGCCGCAGAAGAAGCTCACGGTCGGGCTCAGCCCCGCCTCCGTACCGAAGTCCGGCGCCGGCTTCGACCTGGCCGTCGCCGCGGCCGTCCTCGGGGCGGCCGAGGTGATCGACCCGGCGGCCATCGCCGACCTCGTGCTCATCGGCGAGCTGGGCCTGGACGGCCGGGTCCGGCCCGTCCGGGGCATCCTCCCGGCCGTCCTCGCCGCGGCCGAGGCCGGCCACCGGCACGTCGTCGTCCCGCAGCAGTGCGCCGCCGAGGCCGCGCTCGTGCCCCACGTGTCCGTCCTCGGCGTGCGCAGCCTGCGCCAGCTGATCGCGGTCCTCACCGACGGGCCGGTCCCCGAGGAGGAACCGGACGGGCCTCCGGGCCGCCCCGACCCCATGGCCGCCGGACTGATGGTCCCCGGCGCCGCCCTGGGCACGGGCCTCGCCCCCGGCCGGGCCGGCACGGACTGCACGGACTTCCCCGACCTCGCGGACGTCACCGGGCAGCACACGGCACGCCGCGCCCTGGAGGTGGCCGCCGCCGGAGGCCACCACCTCTTCCTCAGCGGGCCCCCGGGCGCGGGCAAGACGATGATGGCCGAGCGACTGCCGTGGATCCTGCCGCCCCTCACCCGCCAGGACTCCGTGGAGGTCACCGCCGTCCACTCCGTCGCGGGGATCCTCCCGCCCGGAGAGCCGCTGGTCTCCAGGCCGCCCTACTGCGCGCCGCACCACTCGGCGACCATGCAGTCCCTGGTGGGCGGCGGCACCGGGATCCCCCGCCCCGGGGCGGTCTCCCTCGCACACCGGGGCGTCCTCTTCCTCGACGAGGCCGCGGAGTTCCACGGCCGGGCCCTGGACGCGCTGCGCCAGCCCCTCGAATCGGGACACGTCGTCATCGCCCGCGCCGCCGGGGTGGTCCGGCTGCCCGCCCGGTTCCTCATGGTCCTCGCGGCGAACCCATGCCCCTGCGGCCGCCACACGCTGGCCGGAGCAGGCTGCGAATGCCCGCCCTCGGTGATCCGCCGCTACCAGGCGAGGCTGTCCGGACCCCTGCTCGACCGGGTCGACCTGCGCGTGGAGGTCGAGCCCGTCACCCGCGGCGACCTGCTCGGGCAGGGCGGCCGCGGCGAGCCCACGGCCGCCGTCGCCGACCGGGTCCGGGACGCCAGGGAACGTGCCGACGCCCGGCTCGCCGGCACCCCCTGGCGGCTCAACTCCCAAGTGCCCGGACCCGAACTGAGGAGCCGTTGGCGGACGGCCCCCGGGGCGCTGGCCCAGGCCGAACGGGAGCTGGAGCGGGGACTGCTGACCGCACGCGGACTGGACCGGGTGCTGCGCGTCGCCTGGACCGTGGCCGACCTGCGGGGGAAGGACCGGCCGGAGACCCATGACGTCTGCGTGGCACTGGAGTTGAGGACCGGGATCGCCCGCGGGGCACTGTCCGTACCGGGAACGGGCCCATGAGCGGCGCGGGGGAGGAGGAACGGGAACGGCTGGCCCGCGCCGCGCTGACCCGGGTGCTGGAGCCGGGCGACGCCCACGGCGGGCGGTGGCTGCGCGAGCACGGCCCGACGGAGCTGATGCGGCTGCTGACCGACCCGGGCGCGCCGTGGCAACACCCGCCCGGAGTGGGCCCGGAGCGGCTCGCCGCGTACCGCGCGCGGGCGGCCGCGGCCGACCCGCTCCGCGACCTCGAACGGGCGGCCGCGTCCGGCATCCGCTTCGTGTGCCCCGGCTCGGCGGAGTGGCCCACCCAGCTCGACGACCTCGGCGACGAACGCCCCGTCGGGCTCTGGCTGCGCGGCCGGCCCAACCTGCGGACCTGGGCGCTCGGTTCGGTCGCCGTGGTCGGCGCCAGGGCCTGCACCCCGTACGGCGCGCACATGGCCCAGACCCTGGCCGCCGGTCTCGCCGAACGCGGCTGGGTGGTGGTCTCCGGCGCGGCCTTCGGCATCGACGGGGCCGCCCACCGCGGGGCCCTCGCCTCCGGCGGAGCCACCGCCGCCGTGCTCGCCTGCGGGGTGGACGTGGCCTACCCCCGCGGGCACGCCGGGCTGCTGGGGCGGATCGCCGGGCAGGGCCTGGTCCTGGGGGAGCTGCCACCCGGCAGCCATCCCACCCGCAGCCGCTTCGTCCTGCGCAACCGGGTCATCGCCGCCCTCACCCGGGGGACGCTCGTCGTGGAGGCCGCCCACCGCAGCGGCTCCCTGGTCACCGCCCGGCGCGCCCAACGGCTCGGACGGTTCACGATGGGCGTCCCCGGGCCCGCCACCAGCGGGCTCTCCGCCGGGGTGCACGAACTCCTGCGGGGCGGGGCCGAGCTCGTCACCGACGCGGCGGAGGTGGTCGAACTGGTCGGAGCCATCGGAGACCTGGCCCCCGAACGCCGCGGGCCGGCGCTCCCCCGCGACCTCCTGGAGCGGGACACCGCCGACGTGCTCGAAGCACTTCCGGCGACGGGCACGGTCACGGCGGCCGAACTGGCACGTGCCCGCGGCACCGGCACCGATGAAGTCATCGGCAGACTGTACGAACTTCACTCTCTGGGGTTCGTCGAACGGCAGGGCGACGGCTGGCGGTTGGGCCGACGAAAGGCGGAAGGAGCGACGGAAAGCGCAACCGCCCGGCGAGGCGGTCGTTGACCTGGGGAGTTCCGGTGAAAGAGTGAAGCCGATGAGAGACGCGGTCCTCCCGGTGGCAGTCGCCGGGACCGTGCGCCAGGCGCCGGTCCCGGGTCGCCCGTGCGAGTCGGGGCGCCCCTCGGGCCCCGCGCCATCCCGTACTCTTCGCGCACCGCGACACTTTCGTCACGCTACGCTCCCAAGGAATCCGGCTCCGGCAAAGGCGAAGCATGCCCCCACACACCTCAGGGTCCGACCGCGCCGCGGTGCCCCCCGCTGCCCGCGGCAGCGAGCGGTCCACCGCGCCCTCGTCCCTGGAGGTGCTCTGGCGCTCGTACAAGGACTCGGGTGACGAACGGCTGCGGGAACAGCTGATCCTGCACTACTCACCCCTGGTCAAGTACGTGGCCGGCCGCGTCAGCGTCGGCCTGCCGCCCAACGTGGAGCAGGCCGACTTCGTCTCCTCCGGGGTCTTCGGCCTGATCGACGCCATCGAGAAGTTCGACATCGACCGCTCGATCAAGTTCGAGACGTACGCGATCACCCGGATCCGCGGTGCCATGATCGACGAGCTCCGGGCCCTGGACTGGATCCCGCGCTCGGTCCGCCAGAAGGCCCGTGCCGTGGAGCGGGCCTACGCCACCCTGGAGGCGCAGCTGCGCCGCACCCCCACGGAGAGCGAGGTCGCCGGGGAGATGGGCATCGGCGTGGAGGACCTCCACGCCGTGTTCAGCCAGCTCTCCCTGGCGAACGTGGTCGCGCTGGAGGAGCTCCTCCACGTCGGCGGCGAGGGCGGCGACCGGCTGTCCCTGATGGACACCCTGGAGGACACCGCAGCCGACGACCCGGTGGAGGTCGCGGAGGACCGCGAACTGCGCAGGCTGCTGGCCCGGGCCATCAACACCCTGCCCGAGCGGGAGAAGACCGTGGTCACCCTCTACTACTACGAGGGCCTCACCCTCGCCGAGATCGGCAACGTCCTGGGCGTCACGGAGAGCCGCGTCAGCCAGATCCACACGAAGTCCGTGCTGCAACTGCGCGCAAAGTTGGCAGATGTGGGCCGGTGAGCTTGCGGCCCCTCCGTAGAGTGGAAGGGTGCCCAGGATTCGAGCGGCCTCCGTGGCCGAGCACCGGTCGATGCAGCGCGGCGCCCTCTTGGACGCCGCGCGCTCCCTGTTGTCCGAAGGCGGGACGGAAGCGCTGACCTTCCCCGCCCTGGCGGAGCGGACCGGCCTCGCCCGGTCCTCCGTGTACGAATACTTCCGTTCCCGCGCCGCCGTGGTCGAAGAGCTCTGCGCCGTGGACTTCCCCGTCTGGGCCGCCGAGATCGAAGCGGCCATGGAACAGGCCCCGTCCCCCGAGGCGAAGATCGAGGCCTACGTCCGCAGCCAGCTGGGGCTGGTGGGGGACCGGCGGCACCGCGCCGTGGTCGCCATCTCCGCGAGCGAGCTCGACGCCGGCGCCCGCGAGAAGATCCGGGCCGCCCACGGCGGGCTCGTGGCGATGATCGTCGAAGCGCTCGGCGCCCTCGGCCAGCCCGAGCCCCGGCTGTCCGCCATGCTCCTCCAGGGCGTCGTGGACGCGGCGGTCCGGCGGATCGAGCTGGGAGCCGCCGAGCACCCAGACGTGGTGACGGAGACTGCCGTCGCGATGGCACTGCGGGGCGTCCGCGGCTGAGGGCTTCCTTCCCCCCGCCCCACCCCCACCTCCGCCCTCACCCCGCCCCCCGCCCCGCCAGGGTCAGCCGGGCCCGGGGCCGGGGCGTCGTGCGTCAGGGTCTGCGGTCCGGTCGTCGGCCGGGGCGGGATCCGCTGCGGCGGGCAGCAGCCTCGGGGTGGGACGCGGCAGCAGGGCCAGGGGGTTCAGGTAGGCCTCGCCCGCCAGCAGTCCCCAGTGCAGGCACGGCCCGGGGCAGTGCGACCCCTCCGTGAGCACCGCCACCACCTGCCCCGCCTCGACCCGCTCGCCCTCGGCCACGAGCGGCCGGACCGGCTCGTACGTCGTGCGCAGCCCGTTCGGCAGGGCCAGCGAGAGCACCCCGCGGCCCGCGACCTGCCCCGCGTGGTGCACCCGGCCCGCGGCGACCGCCCGGAGCTCCGCCCCCACGGGAGCGGCGAGGTCCACCCCGCGGTGACCGGCCGCGTACGGCGTCGGCGGCGGGTCCCACCAGCGGACCACCGACAGCGGGGCCGGGAGCGGCCGGACCACGGGCGCGGGCCCGGACGGGACCGCCCGCGACAGGGCCGCCGGTGCCAGGGCCGTGGACAGGGTCAGGAGCAGGCCGAGCAGCAGAGTCGTCATGGGCCACAGCGTCCCGCGCTGCGCCGGGGCGGCGGGCCGGCCTGTGGACGGCCCGGGTTCTGTGGACAACGGCGTCACCCGGCATACCGCCGGGTCCCGTACACTTCTTGTGGCGATCCGGGTCACCGGGTCGACTTCGCACGCCCCGGCACCAGCCCGAAACGGCCAGGTGACAGCGTCTCTCGGTCCCCTTGAGGGGGCAGGGCGCGGTGGGGCGTCAGGAACCAAACCGAGAAACCAAGGAGATGGCCATGGCCGTCGTCACGATGCGGGAGCTGCTGGAGAGCGGCGTCCACTTCGGTCACCAGACCCGTCGTTGGAACCCGAAGATGAAGCGCTTCATCTTCACGGAGCGCAACGGCATCTACATCATCGACCTGCTGCAGTCGCTGTCGTACATCGACCGCGCCTACGAGTTCGTGAAGGAGACCGTCGCGCACGGTGGCTCCATCATGTTCGTCGGTACCAAGAAGCAGGCCCAGGAGGCCATCGCCGAGCAGGCGACGCGCGTTGGCATGCCGTACGTCAACCAGCGCTGGCTCGGTGGCATGCTCACCAACTTCTCCACCGTCTACAAGCGCCTCCAGCGTCTGAAGGAGCTTGAGGCGATCGACTTCGAGGACGTCGCCGCCTCGGGTCTCACCAAGAAGGAGCTCCTGGTCCTCTCCCGCGAGAAGGCCAAGCTGGAGAAGACCCTCGGTGGTATCCGCGAGATGTCGAAGGTTCCCAGCGCCGTCTGGATCGTCGACACCAAGAAGGAGCACATCGCCGTCGGTGAGGCGCGCAAGCTCCACATCCCGGTCGTCGCGATCCTCGACACCAACTGCGACCCCGACGAGGTCGACTACAAGATCCCGGGCAACGACGACGCGATCCGTTCCGTCACCCTGCTCACCCGCGTGATCGCCGACGCCGTCGCCGAGGGCCTCATCGCCCGCTCCGGCGCTGCGACCGGCGACTCGAAGCCGGGCGAGAAGGCCGCCGCCGAGCCGCTCGCCGAGTGGGAGCGCGACCTGCTCGAGGGCGACAAGAAGGCTGACGAGGCTCCGGCCGCCGACGCCGCCGCCGAGGCTGCTCCGGCCGCCGAGGCCGCCGAGGCCCCGGCCGCCGACGCCGAGCAGGCCTGACCCACTGAGAGCGCCCGGCGTTCACCCGCCGGGCACTCACAGCGCGGACGATGACGGCGGGGGAGCCGCGCCACGAGCGCGGCGCCTCCGCCGTTCACCCGTAGATCTACGACTTCGAGAGAGAATCACAGACTCATGGCGAACTACACCGCCGCTGACGTCAAGAAGCTCCGCGAGCTCACCGGCGCCGGCATGCTGGACTGCAAGAACGCGCTCGTGGACGCCGACGGTGACGTCGACAAGGCCCAGGAAGCCCTCCGCATCAAGGGCCAGAAGGGCGTCGCCAAGCGCGAGGGCCGTTCCGCCGAGAACGGTGCCGTCGTCTCCCTCATCGCCGACGACAACACCTCCGGTGTCATCGTCGAGCTGAAGTGCGAGACCGACTTCGTCGCCAAGGGCGAGAAGTTCCTGGCCGTCGCCAACGAGCTGGCCGCGCACGTCGCCGCCACCTCCCCGGCCGACATCGAGGCGCTGCTCGCGTCCGAGATCAAGCCCGGTCAGACCGTCACCGCCTTCGTCGACGAGGCCAACGCCAACCTCGGCGAGAAGATCGTCCTGGACCGCTTCGCGCAGTTCTCCGGCGGCTACGTGACCGCGTACATGCACCGCACGATGCCCGACCTGCCGTTCCAGATCGGCGTCCTGGTCGAGCTCGACAAGGAGAACGCCGAGGTCGCCCGCGGCGTCGCGCAGCACATCGCCGCGTTCGCCCCGCAGTGGCTGTCCGCCGAGGACGTCCCGGCCGAGAAGGTCGAGTCCGAGCGTCGCATCGCCGAAGAGGTCACCCGCGCGGAGGGCAAGCCCGAGGCTGCCATCGCCAAGATCGTCGAGGGTCGCGTCAACGGCTTCTTCAAGGACGCCACGCTGCTCGGCCAGGCCTACGCCCTGGACAACAAGAAGTCCGTCCAGAAGGTCCTGGACGAGGCCGGTGTCACCCTGAAGCGCTTCACCCGCATCAAGGTCGGCATCTGAGTCCGTCCGTACGCGACGGACACCGGACCCCGGTAGGGTCTGAAGCAGTCGTCCGCGCTTGCGCGAGGCGACCGCAGATCTGACGAGGAGGCCATTGCCGAAGAGGGAACCGCAAGGACCCACCGGCAATGGCCTTCTTCGTATGTGCACGAGGAGATCTCCATGAATCAGGGCGTGGACCCCCACACCGCATCCGACGACAAGAGCGACCAGTTCAAGAAGGGCCGCCGCTTCATGCTGAAGCTGTCGGGCGAGGCCTTCTCCGGTGGCGGAGGACTGGGCGTCGACCCCGACGTCGTCCACGCCATCGCGCGTGAGATCGCCGCGGTGGTCCGCGACGGCGCGGAGATCGCCGTCGTGATCGGCGGCGGCAACTTCTTCCGCGGCGCCGAGCTCCAGCAGCGCGGCATGGACCGGGCCCGGTCCGACTACATGGGCATGCTCGGTACGGTCATGAACTGCCTCGCCCTCCAGGACTTCCTGGAGAAGGAAGGCATCGACTCCCGCGTGCAGACCGCCATCACCATGGGGCAGGTCGCGGAGCCGTACATCCCGCTGCGCGCCGTGCGCCACCTGGAGAAGGGCCGCGTGGTCATCTTCGGCGCCGGCATGGGCATGCCGTACTTCTCCACCGACACCACGGCCGCCCAGCGCGCCCTGGAGATCGACGCCGAGGCCCTCCTCATGGGCAAGAACGGTGTCGACGGGGTCTACGACTCCGACCCGAAGAAGAACCCGGACGCGGTGAAGTTCGACGCGCTGGAGTACGGCGAGGTGCTCTCCCGCGACCTCAAGGTCGCCGACGCCACCGCCATCACCCTCTGCCGTGACAACAAGCTGCCGATCCTCGTCTTCGAGCTGCTCGCCGAGGGCAATATCGCCCGCGCGGTCAAGGGTGAGAAGATCGGCACGCTCGTCAGCGACGAGGAAACCCGGGCCTGAGCAGTCCGCCGCCGGACCGGAGCCCGGACCGGCCCGCCTGAACCATCCAATCAAGACATGCAGGAGCACGTGGTGATCGAAGAAATCCTCCTCGAGGCCGAGGAGAAGATGGAGAAGGCCGTCGTCGTCGCGAAGGAGGACTTCGCCGCGATCCGCACCGGCCGTGCGCACCCGGCGATGTTCAACAAGATCGTCGCCGACTACTACGGCGCCATCACGCCCATCAACCAGCTCGCCTCGTTCGCGGTTCCCGAGCCGCGCATGGCCATCGTGACGCCGTTCGACGCGTCCGCGCTGCGCAACATCGAGCAGGCCATCCGCGACTCCGACCTCGGCGTCAACCCGAGCAACGACGGCCGCATCATCCGGGTGACCTTCCCCGAGCTCACCGGTGAGCGCCGCAAGGAGTACATCAAGGTCGCCAAGAACAAGGCCGAGGACTCCAAGGTCTCCATCCGCTCCGTGCGCCGCAAGGCCAAGGACGCCCTCGACAAGCTCGTCAAGGACAAGGAGGCGGGCGAGGACGAGGTCCGCCGCGCGGAGAAGGAGCTCGACGACACCACCGCGAAGTACGTCGCGCAGGTGGACGAGCTCCTCAAGCACAAGGAAGCCGAGCTCCTCGAAGTCTGATGAACGACTCTTCCTGGCAGCCGGAGCCGGTTCCGGCGGGTCCCGCATACGATGCGCAGGTGGGCCCTCACACTCGGCCCATGCCCATCGTGCCCGATGCCGCCGGCCGTGACTTCGACGGCCGGGAAGCACGCGATCGGGGGGCCGCCCCGCACGGCGGCTCCCCCTTCCGCGCCGAGACGCCGCCGCAGGAGCCCATGCCCAGCCCCCCGCCCCCGCATGCCCAGCAGCCGCAGGACTCCTCGCCTCCGCCGCCCAAGAAGCGCGCGGGACGGGACCTGCGTGCCGCGATAGGGGTCGGTGTCGGTCTCGGTGCGGTGATCTTCGCCTCGCTGCTGATCGTCAAGGCCGTCTTCGTCGGCGTGATCGTCGTCGCGGTGGTCGTCGGCCTCTGGGAGCTCACCTCCCGGCTCCAGGAGAAGAAGGGCATCAAGGCCCCGCTGGTCCCGCTCGCGGTCGGCGGCGCGGCCATGGTCATCGCCGGGTACGTCCGCGGGGCCGAGGGGGCCTGGGTCGCCATGGCCCTGACCGTCCTGGCGGTCCTGGTCTGGCGGATGACCGAGCCGCCCGAGGACTACCTCAAGGACGTCACGGCGGGCGCCTTCGCGGCGTTCTACGTGCCCTTCCTCGCCACCTTCGTCGCGATGCTGCTCACGCCCGACGACGGCCCCCAGCGCGTGATCACCTTCCTGGTGCTGACCGTGGTCAGCGACACCGGTGCGTACGCGGTGGGCTGGCGCTTCGGCAAGACCAAGCTCGCGCCGCGCATCAGCCCCGGGAAGACGCGTGAGGGGCTCTTCGGGGCGGTCGCCTTCGCGATGGCTGCGGGCGCGCTGTGCATGGAGTTCCTCATCGACGGCGGCGCCTGGTGGCAGGGCCTGCTGCTCGGCCTCGCGGTCGCGGTCAGCGCCACCCTGGGCGACCTGGGCGAATCGATGATCAAGAGGGACCTGGGCATCAAGGACATGGGCACCCTGCTGCCGGGGCACGGCGGCATCATGGACCGGCTCGACTCCCTCCTGCCCACCGCTCCGGTGGTGTGGCTGCTGCTGGCGGCCTTCGTCGGCACCGGGTGACCGGACCGGGTCGGGTTATCCTGGAGGGCGCGCCGCGTGACGTGGCGCGCCCTTTCCGTCCAGCGGCCACGCCGCGGACCGGCCCTGCACGCGCGGGGTGACCCCCACCTCGTCGTACTGAGGAGTACCGCATGGCCCCCCGTCCCGCTCCGGGTGAGCTCACCTTCGTCGCTCCCCGCGGGGTCAAGAAGCCGCCCCGGCACCTCGCCGACATGACCCCGGCCGAGCGCCGCGAGGCGGTCGCCGCGATCGGCGAGAAGCCCTTCCGGGCCAAGCAGCTCTCCCAGCACTACTTCGCCCGCTACGCGCACGACCCGGCCGAGTGGACGGACATCCCCGCGGGCTCCCGGGACAAGCTCCGCCAGGAGCTCCTCCCGGACCTGATGAACGTCGTCCGGCACATCAGCTGCGACGACGACACCACCCGCAAGACCCTGTGGAAGCTGCACGACGGCACGCTCGTGGAGTCCGTGCTGATGCGCTACCCCGACCGGGTCACCATGTGCATCTCCTCGCAGGCCGGCTGCGGCATGAACTGCCCGTTCTGCGCCACCGGCCAGGCGGGCCTGGACCGCAACCTGTCCACCGCCGAGATCGTGCACCAGATCGTCGACGGCATGCGCGCCCTGCGCGACGGCGAGGTGCCCGGCGGCCCGGCGCGGCTGTCGAACATCGTCTTCATGGGCATGGGCGAGCCGCTGGCCAACTACAACCGCGTCGTCGGTGCCATCCGCCGGCTGACCGACCCCGAGCCCGACGGCCTCGGCCTGTCGCAGCGCGGCATCACCGTCTCCACGGTGGGCCTGGTCCCGGCGATGCTGCGCTTCGCGGACGAGGGCTTCAAGTGCCGGCTGGCCGTCTCCCTGCACGCGCCCGACGACGAGCTGCGCGACACCCTGGTCCCCGTGAACACCCGCTGGAAGGTCCGCGAGGTCCTCGACGCGGCCTGGGAGTACGCCGAGAAGTCCGGCCGCCGGATCTCCATCGAGTACGCCCTGATCCGCGACATCAACGACCAGGCCTGGCGCGGTGACCTCCTGGGCCGGCTGCTCAAGGGCAAGCGCGTCCACGTCAACCTGATCCCGCTGAACCCGACGCCCGGATCCAAGTGGACCGCCTCGCGGCCCGAGGACGAGAAGGCCTTCGTCGAGGCGATCGCCCGCCACGGAGTGCCCGTCACCGTCCGGGACACCCGTGGCCAGGAGATCGACGGCGCGTGCGGCCAGCTGGCCGCTTCGGAGCGGTAGCTTCCGCTTCTGTCCGTCGCGATTCGGCCACGGGGTACCCTGTGGCCGAACCAATTTCATATTCCGACAGGGGAGCGCCACAGCGCTGAGAGTGCGGTTCCGTCATCCGCAGACCCTCTGAACCTCGCCCCGGTCATTCGGGGTAGGAAGTTCGGTCACCACTCAAGCTGTTGCGCCCTGCCCGGCGTCCGCTCCCACAGAGCGCCGGGCAGGGCCGCGTCTTCTCCTGGACATCCCAGGAGGAATTCACCAGTGAGCACCACCAAGAAGATCGCGGGCGCCGTGCTCGCGGCCGCGCTGGGCGTCACCACGCTCGGCGCCTGCGGCGGCGGCGACACCAAGGACAAGCCGTCGGGCACGAGCGACGCCCCGAAGTCCAAGACCGTCACCCTCGTCTCCCACGACTCCTTCAACGTGACCGACACGGTCCTGAAGGAGTTCGAGCAGACCAGCGGCTACACCGTGAAGGTGCTGAAGTCCGGCGACGCCGGCACCGCACTCAACCAGGAGATCCTCACCAAGGGATCGCCGCGCGGCGACGTCTTCTTCGGCGTCGACAACACCCTGCTCTCGCGCGCCCTCGACAACGGCATCTTCACCCCGTACGAGGCCAAGGGCCTGGCCGAGGTCAAGCCGGAGTACGTGCTCGACAAGGAGCACCGGGTCACCCCGGTCGACTCCGGCGACATCTGCGTCAACTACGACAAGGCCTACTTCGCCGACAAGAAGATCGCCCCGCCGCAGACGCTGGACGACCTGATCAAGCCCGAGTACAAGAACCTGCTGGTCACCGAGAACGCGGCGACCTCCTCGCCCGGCCTCGGCTTCCTGCTCGCCTCCGTCGGAAAGTACGGCGAGGAGGGCTGGAAGGACTACTGGGCCAAGCTGAAGGCCAACGGCGTCGAGGTCGTCGACGGCTGGGAGCAGGCCTACAACGAGCGCTTCTCCGGCTCCGCGGGCGGCAAGAAGGCCAAGGGCGACCGGCCGCTGGTCGTCTCCTACGCCTCCAGCCCGCCGGTCGAGGTGCTGTACGGCGAGCCCCAGCCGGCCGAGGCGCCCACGGGCGTCTCCACCGGCACCTGCTTCCGCCAGATCGAGTTCGCGGGCCTGCTGAAGGGCGCCAAGAACGAAGAGGGCGGCAAGGCGCTCCTGGACTTCCTGATCAGCAAGAAGTTCCAGGAGGACATGCCGCTGCAGATGTTCGTGAACCCGGTCACCAAGGACGCCGCGCTGCCCGAGCTCTTCACCAAGCACGGTGTGGTGATCGAGAAGCCGGAGAACGTCACTCCGGAGAACATCGCCAAGAACCGCGAGCAGTGGGTCAAGGCGTGGACCTCGACCGTCGTGAAGTAGGCGGAACCGGAGACAGGGGAACGGGCGCGGCGTCGGGGGGCGCCGCGCCGGGCCCCGCCCCGGCCCCGGCCGCCGGCGGGGGAGCGCGGGCGGCGCTGGTGCGGCTCGCCCTGATGGCCGTCCCGCTCGCCTTCTTCGGACTGTTCTTCGCCTACCCCGTCGCCGCGATCGTCGGGCGCGGGCTCAAGACCGACACCGGATGGCAGTTCGGCCGCTTCGGCGAGGTGCTGAGCCGGCCCGACATCGCCGACGTCCTGTGGTTCACCACCTGGCAGGCGCTCGTCTCCACCGCGCTCACCCTGCTCATCGCGCTTCCCGGGGCGTACGTCTTCGCGCGCTTCGAGTTCCCCGGCAAGCAGCTGCTGCGGGCCGTGGTCACCGTCCCCTTCGTCCTGCCGACCGTGGTCGTGGGCACCGCCTTCCTCGCCCTGCTGGGGCGCGGCGGCCTCCTGGACGAGACCCTCGGCGTCCGCCTCGACACCACCGTCTGGGCCATCCTGCTCGCCCACGTCTTCTTCAACTACGCCGTCGTCGTCCGCACGGTCGGCGGGCTCTGGGCCCAGCTGGACCCCCGCCAGGAGGAGGCCGCCCGGGTCCTCGGAGCCGGCCGTTTCACGGCCTGGCGGCGGGTGACCCTGCCCGCGCTGGCGCCCGTCGTGGCGGCCGCCTCGCTGATGGTCTTCCTCTTCACCTTCAGCTCCTTCGGCGTCGTGCTCATCCTCGGCGGACCCTCCTACTCCACCCTGGAGGTGGAGGTCTACCGCCAGACCGCCCAGCTCCTGGACCTGCCGACGGCCGCCGTGCTGACGATGGTGCAGTTCGCCGCGATCGGCACGATCCTCGCCGTGCACGCCTGGACCGTGCGCCGCCGGGAGACCGCCCTGCGGCTGGTGGACCCCGGCCGCACCACCCGCCGGCCGCGCGGCTGGGCCCAGCGGACCCTGCTCGGCGGGGTGCTGCTGACCGTCGCGGTGCTGATCGTGCTGCCCCTGGGCGTGCTCGTCGAGCGGTCCCTCGACGCCCCCGGCGGCTACGGCTTCGGCTTCTACCGGGCACTGGCCGAATCGGGCGCCGGCGGCGGTACCTTCCTGGTGCCACCGCTGGAGGCGATCGGCAACTCCCTGCAGTACGCGCTGGCCGCCACCGCGATCGCCCTGGTCATCGGGGGACTGGCGGCCGCCGCGCTGACCCGGCGCGCGGGCGCCTTCGCCCGCGGCTTCGACGCGCTGCTGATGCTCCCGCTGGGCGTCTCCGCCGTCACCGTCGGCTTCGGCTTCCTCATCACCCTGGACGAACCGCCGCTGGACCTGCGGACCTCGTGGATCCTGGTCCCGCTGGCCCAGGCGCTGGTGGGCGTCCCCTTCGTCGTACGGACCATGCTGCCGGTCCTGCGCGCCGTCGACGGACGGCTGCGGGAGGCGGCGTCGGTGCTCGGCGCGTCACCGCTGCGGGCCTGGCGCGAGGTGGACCTGCCCCTGGTGCGGCGGGCGCTGCTGATCGCCGCCGGGTTCGCCTTCGCCGTCTCGCTCGGGGAGTTCGGCGCGACCGTCTTCATCGCACGGCCGGACCGGCCGACCCTGCCGGTGGCCGTGGCGCGGCTGCTGGGACGGGCCGGCGAGCTGAACTACGGGCAGGCGATGGCCCTGAGCACCATCCTGATGCTGGTGTGCGCGGTGTCCCTGCTGGTGCTGGAGCGACTGCGACCCGACAACACCTCCGGAGAGTTCTGATGACCCTGCTTCAGCTGGAAGGGGTGTCCGTCCGCTTCGCGGGGAGCACGGCCGGGAACGCCCTCGACCGCGTGGACCTCGCGGTCGCCGAGCACGAGATCGTGTGCGTGCTGGGGCCGAGCGGCAGCGGCAAGTCCACCCTGCTGCGGGTCGTCGCCGGCCTCCAGGAGGTCTCCGGCGGGCGGGTACTGCTCGGCGGCGCCGACCAGGCGGCCGTGCCCGTCCACCGGCGGGGCGTGGGCCTGATGTTCCAGGACCACCAGCTCTTCCCGCACCGCGACGTCCGCGCGAACGTCTCCTTCGGGCTGCGCATGCGCGGCGAGGGCCGCACCGCGTGCACCGCCCGGGTCGCCGAGCTGCTCGACCTGGTCGGCCTGCCCGGAGCCCAGGGCCGGGCCGTGGCCTCCCTGTCGGGCGGCGAGCAGCAGCGGGTGGCGCTGGCCCGGGCGCTGGCGCCGTCACCGCGGCTGCTCATGCTGGACGAGCCGCTCGGGCAGCTGGACCGGGGCCTGCGGGAACGGCTCGTGGTGGAACTGCGTGGCCTGTTTACCCGGCTGGGCACGACGGTGCTCGCCGTCACGCACGACCAGGGGGAGGCCTTCGCCCTGGCCGACCGGGTGGTGGTGATGCGGGACGGACGGATCGCGCAGGCCGGTACCCCACTGGAGGTCTGGCAGCGGCCCGCGTCCGAGTTCGTGGCGCGCTTCCTCGGCTTCGAGAACGTCGTCCCGGCCGACGTCTCGGGGGAGTGGGCCACGACCGCGTGGGGCAAGGTCCCCGTCCCGGCCGGGTCCCCCCAGGGCGGGCAGCGGCTGCTGGTCCGGCCGGCCGGGGTCGTCCTCGGCGCCGTCGGCCTGCGCTGCGAGGTGGTCTCCCGTACCTTCCGCGGCACCCACGTCACCCTGGGCCTGCGGCCCTCGTCGGGGCCGCCGCTGGAGGCCGAGTGCGCCCTGGCGGGTGCCCCGGCCGCGGGCGACGCGGTGGAGGTGACCTTCACCCCGGGCGAGGTGGTCGTCCTGCCGCGGAAGGAGGGACCGTAGCGCAGACCTGTGGCGCGCGGGCCGTCGGCGGCCCGGCCGCGGTCTCCGGACGGCCTCGCCCGAGTGACGTCCGCCCACCCGATGGAGCAACGGAGCACGATGCCCGACCTTCCGGCGGCGTTCACCGCCCTCCACGACGAGCCCTTCCCCGAGCTGCTGGGCCTTGCGACCCAGGCCGTGACCAGCGCCGACGGCCGGTGGACCGCCGTCAGTTCGGTGACGAGCGGGTCCAGCCGGATCGCCGTCTACCGGTCCGAAGACCTGTCCTGCGTCCAGCTGGCCACCTTCGCGGCGGAGACCGACTCGATCGCGTTCCACCCCGCGCTGCCCCTCCTGGCCGTCGCCCTCGACAACGGCGACGGGTACTGCCGGAAGGGCGGCATCACCCTGCTGGAGCCCGACACCGGCCACCGCGTCGACTTCCCCGACCCCGCCTGGGGCGTCGAAGCGGTCCGCTGGCAGGACGAGCGCACCCTCCGGGCGACCTTCATCGCCATGGACGACGGCACCTGGCACCGCACGGCCCGCGCCACGGTCGTACGCGACGACTGGCGGGGCCTGGCTCCCGACGCCGTCGACCTGTCCTCCCTCGACCGGGAGCCGCACGACGGCACCGCGGCCCCCGACGACGACCCGCCCCCCGCCCTCCCGCTGCTCCGCGCGCTCGCCGCGCGGGCCGGCCGTACCTACGGGCCGCACGGCGGGGTCCAGGCGGTGGCCGCCCTGCCCGACGGACGGGTCCTCGCCACCCGCAGCCACGTGGCGGTGGAATGCCGCTCCGCCGACGGTGCGCTGCTCTGGAGCGTGCCCGCCCCGTCCGCCGCCGGAGGCGTCCGGATCGCGCCGGCCGCCGACGGTCGGACCGTGCGAGTCGCCGTTCCCGGCCCCGACTCCCGCACCCGGACCGACGTCCTGCTCGTCGACACCGCCGACGGCACCGTCACCGAGCGCCTGACCGTGCCCTTCTCGGCCGGCCTGTCCACCCGTACGGACGGCGTCTGGGCGCTCCGCGACACCCACGACCGCTGCTCCGGCGCCGAACCGCCCACCGCACCCGACACGCGGATCCACTCCGGGACCACCCTCACCGGATCCGTCCACGTCGGCGACCGCTACGACCTGATCCCCCTCGACGTGCGCCGCTGCCCCGAACTGCTCCACCTGCGCGGCCGCCGGCAGATCGTCGCGCTCGCCCCGGACGGCGCCGAGACGGTGCTGTGCGCCGCCGACCCCGCGCCGCCCGCCCGCTCGGTGTACGTGTGCGACGACCGCGGTCCGGCCCTGCTGCACGGCGGAACGGAACTCCGCCGCCGCGACCTCGCCTCCGGCGGGATCCTGTGGACCTGCCCGACGGGCTCCCCGGTCATCGACCTCGACGCGGAGGCCGGCGTGGTGCACGCCCTGTGCGCCGACGGCACCCTCCTGCGCGCCGACGCCGCCGACGGCAGGCTCCTCGCCCGCCACCGGCTTCCCCCGTACGGGCCGCTGTCGCTGTACGCGGCCCCCGGGGGGACGGTCCTGGTCGGCACGGCCGCCGGGCAGATCCTGCGCTGCCCGGAGGCCGGTGCGGACAGCCCGTAGGGACGGCCCGCTAGGGGCGGATGCCGTCGCAGGCGACCTGGAGGTGGCGGGGGCCGCGCAGGACCGCGTTCTGACGGTAGGGCGGCGGGTCCTCCAGCAGCCGCGGGTTCTCCAGCCGGCGGGCCAGCTCGCTCAGCGCCAGCTGCGCCTCCTGCCGGGCCAGCGGGGCGCCGAAGCAGCTGTGGATGCCGCTGCCCAGGCCCAGGTGCTGGATGTCGGCGCGGTCGGGGTCGAAGCGGTCCGGGTTCTCGAACCGCTTCGGGTCCCGGTTGCCGGAGGCCAGCATCAGCCACACGGACGCGCCCTGGGGGATGGTGACACCGCCGACCTCGACGTCGCAGAGCGTGGTGCGCTGCGGCAGGAGCTGCACCGGCGGCTCGTAGCGCAGGAGTTCCTCGACGATCGGGACGGCCAGGTCCGGGTTCCCCCGCAGCCGCTGGAGGACGTCCGGGTGGCGCAGCAGCGTCAGCATGCCGTTGGTGATGAGGTTGACGGTGGTCTCGTGGCCCGCGATCAGCAGCAGCGCGGCGGTGCTGAGCGCCTCCATCGTCGTCATGGCGCCGTCCGGGCCGTCGGCCGTGGCGAGCTGCGACAGCATGTCGTCGCCGGGGTTCTTGCGGCGCTCCTCGATCAGCCCGGCCAGGTACATGCCCAGCTCCATGCGGGCGTCGCTCGAGCCCTTGCCGCGCTGCGTGGGGTCCTCGTCGGGGTCCGGGTCCAGGCTGGCCGCGAGGGTCTCCGCCCAGACGTGGAAGCGCGGTTCGTCCTCGCGGGGGACCCCGAGGAGGCGGCAGATGACGGTGACCGGGAACGGGTAGGCGAACTGGTCGACCAGGTCGATCCGGTCCAGGTTCCCCTTCGTGGCGATGGAGTCGATCAGCCCGGAGACCAGGCCGCCGAGCTCCTCGCGCATGTCGTGCACCCGGTGCGGGGTGTGCGGCGGCCCGAACGGCCGGTTCGTCATCCGCCGCAGCCGGTCGTGGTCGGGCGGGTCGAGCTTGAGGAAGGACGCCGGCAGGGTCGTTCCCTCCCCCTCGTCCTGGCCGGCCAGCGGGTCGTCCCCGGTGGCCTTCAGGTTGCGGGAGTCGGAGCTGATCCGGGGGTCGTGCAGCAGGCTGTGGATCTCGTAGTACGTACTGACGACGTACGGGCCGTCCCCGTCGTGGGACACCGGTGTCTTGCGGAGTTCCTCGTACAGCGGGTACGGATTGGCCCGGCTCGCGTAGTCGATGATCTCCCGCAGGAGGGCTTGGGTCATGGCGGGTCCTCGTGATCCTCGTGAAAGGTCATCTTCCGGGGGTGAAGGTCATCTTCCGGTCGGCCGGCGAGTAGCCGCTGAGGGTGATCGTGGGTCCGTGCGTGGGCACCGAGGGGTCCGGGAAGTCCGCCGGCAGGGGCTTGTGCCCCTCCGGGCGGCGGTCCACGGTGGAGAACGTCGGCGGGAACGGCGCGGTGGTCTCGATCTGCTGCTCGTAGAACGGCAGCCAACGGCAGTTGTCGAAGGTGACGGCCGCGATCACCCGTCCCTGGTAGCCGTAGACGGCTGCGAACCGGCGCTCGGCCAGGGAACCCTGGGTGATCAGGATCTCCGTCCCCATCGGCGGCACCCCGACCGACTTGATGTTCACGCCGAACTGCGAGGACCAGAAGGCCGGGACCCACAGGTGGGGTCGGCGGTCCGCGCTCTCGCTGAGCATGTTGTGCGCGGCGGTGTCGGCCTGGGCGACGGCGTTGCCCCAGTGCTCCAGCGACAGGAACTGGTAGCCGAACAGCGCGTGCGGGGAACGCGCCACGTCACCCGCCACGTAGATGTCGTCCGTGACGATGCCCCGGATGTCGAAGGCCCGGCATCCCGCGTCGCAGGCGATGCCCCGGGGGCCGGCTCCCAGGCCGGAGCCGGAGAGCCACTCGGTGTTGCGCTGCGCCCCCAGCGACACGACCACCACGTCCGCCTCGATGGTGGACCCGTCGGACAGGTGGGCCGCGCGGACCCGTCCGGAGGGGTCGCCCTCCAGCGAGGTCACCATGACACCGGTGCGCAGGTCCACCCCGTGCTCCCGGTGCATGTCCGCGGCCACGTCGCCGATGACCCCGCCGAGCGCGCCCACCAGCGGCGCGCCGCCGCGTTCGGCGACGGTGACCTCCAGGCCCCGTTTCCGGCAGGCCGAGGCGATCTCGGACCCGGTGAACCCGGCCCCGATGACGAGCACCCGGCGCGGGCCCGCCGCGAGGGCCCGCTGGAGCCCCTCGGCGTCGTCGCGGGTGCGGAGCACGAAGACGCCCTCCAGGGCGCCCTCCTCCTCGTTCGGCCAGGGCCGGGCGCGCACGCCGGTGGCGATGAGCAGCCGGTCGTACTCCACCTCGTCGCCGTTGCCGAGGCGGACCCTGCGGGCCGCCATGTCCAGGCCGGTGGCCGGGACTCCGAGACGCCACTCGGCGTCGACGGCCCGGCGGCGGGGGAGCGCCGTGTGGTCCGCCACCGCGTTGCCCAGCAGGACCTGCTTGGACAGCGGCGGGCGGTCGTACGGCTCGTACGGTTCGTCGCCGATCATCGTGAGCGAACCGGCGAAGCCCTTGTCCCGCAGGGTCTCGGCGGCCCGCAGACCGGCCAGCGAGGCACCCACGATGACGATGCGGCCCTCTCGCTTGAGGCGCTCCAGGGCTCCGTCGTGCGTTCCGGCAGCGGTCACCGAGAGCCTCCGGAGGGAGTGGCGGAGGCGGCGGCTTCCGCGGCGGCCGGCAGGTGCGCCATGTCCGCGTCCGTCAGTTCGAGGAGGATGGCCTGGACCGGACAGGCGGCCACCGCGCGCAGCACGTCCTCGCGCTGCTCGGCGGGCGCCTCCGGGTTGTACAGCAGCGATTCGTCGCCGTGCATGGCGAAGACGTCAGGAGCGAGGAACGCGCACTGGGCGTATCCCTGGCAGCGGTTGAGGTCGACGACAAGCCTCATGACGGATCTGCCTTTCCCTCGGCTGTTCCTCCCCGTCACCCCCGGGTCCTCCCCTGCCACCAGCATGCACGCGGGGCCCACAGGCCGCCTGCCGGAGTACGGACTCCCAGGTCAGGAAGGGTGCGGACGGTCCTGACCGGGCGTGTGGGCGGTGCCGCGGCGGGCCCGCAGGATGTGGATGCTGACGATCAGCGCCCATGCGGGGAAGAGCAGTTCGGACCAGGGCACGCCGGAACCCACCACGAGCAGCACCAGCCCCACGAGCGTGCCCAGGAGGGCCAGCGGCCGGGGGAAGACGCCGAGCATCCGACCGATGGTCGAGGTCGCGAGGACGAACACCGCCGCCACCCGCATGGCGTACGTCGACAGCAGGGTGTAGGCGTAGTGGCGGCCGAACTCGGAGGGGTTCCCCTCGCTCAGCACGGTGCCCGCCGCGGCGGCCGCGGCGAACAGCGTGGCGACGAAGACGAATCCGCTGCCGAGGAACACGGTCGCGACGAAGCGGTCCTCGGCCGCCCCGGTGTGGGTGCGCAGGGCGCCCATGAACCAGAGAAAGAAGATCCCCGCGAAGGGCACGATCTCCAGCGACACCTGGATGGCCCACCGGTTGTCCGGGTCGACCGTCGCGTCGGCGCTGCCCGAGGGCACGGCGATCCGCATGAGGACGATCGCGGCCGCGAGCAGCAGGCCGAAGGCGATCCCCGCCATCCCGGCCGCGCGCGGCGTCTTGAGCCGGTCGGTCGTGGGCTCCATGAACCCCTCACTCTCTCCCCCGGTCCAGCAAGCGGCAGCCGCCGCCGCGCCACCACCGGGGGCGGCCGACCGGGTGACGGCCGGGGGCCGTACGGGCCCGGCCGGCCGCCGGGGTCAGCCGACCGGTTGTGGCTGCTCCACCGGGGCCTGCGCCCCGTCCTCGGCCGCCTCGTGCTTGCCGTACCAGGCGACCGCCACGGCGCCGGCGACCGCCATGACGAAGCCGGCCACCGCCAGCCAGCCCAGCCCGGGTCGGGAGGCGTCGCCCAGCCAGAGCACGCCGATCGCCCCCGGGAGCACCGTCTCGCCGACGACCAGCGCCGCCGTGGCGCCGTTGACCGAGCCGATCTGCAGGGCGACGGTGTGCAGGTACATGCCGCCGACGCCGGCGATGAGGATGGCGTACAGGGCCGGGTCGGTGAGCAGGGCGCCCAGGTCGAACGGGTCGACGCCGTTCAGGATCCGCACCCCGACGCCGAGCGCGCCGAAGCCCAGGCCGGACAGCAGGCCCGCCAGGATCGCGGCCCGGCCGCCGAGCAGGCGCACGGCCACCGTGCCGCCGACCATCAGCAGCAGGGTGATGGCCAGCAGCCACCAGTGCGTGGACATCGGCGCGTGGTGCCCGCCCTCGTGGCCGGCTGCGGTCGCCAGGAGCACCAGGGCGGTGCAGACGGTCGCGATCGAGGCCCATTCCTTGCGGGTCAGCCGGATGCCCAGCATCTTCACGCTCAGCACGGCGGTGATCACCAGGTTGGCGCTGATGACCGTCTGGGAGAGGAACAGCGGCAGCAGCCGGGCGGCGAGGGCGCCGAGCCCGAAGCCCACGAAGTCCAGGACGGTGCCGACGATGAACTCCCATGTCATCGCCGCCTTAGCGGTCGACGAGAGGTTGGGGCCGCCGTGGGCGGTCACCCCGGCCGCCGCCGGGGACATCCGTGCGGCGCGGCGGGATCCGACGGCTTGCAGCACGGATCCCGTGCCGTAGCAGATGGATGCCGCGACAGCGGTCAGCAGGCCTATGAGCACCGAGGGCTCCGTTCACGTCTGGCAGGTTTTGCGGTACCACTGCCAGACGTGGGAAACGGCCGGGAAGTTGCCTGTGGACCTCAGCCCATCGAAGCGAGCACGTCCGGGACCTCGTCGACCGAGTCGACCAGGGCGATCCGCGACTCCATGGACCGGCCGCGGGCGAGGGCCCGCAGCAGGGGCCAGGCCGGCAGGTGCTCGGTCCAGTGGGTGTGGCCGACCAGCACCATCGGGGTCGGCTCGCCGCGCGACTCGTAGTGGTTCGGCGTCGCGTTGTCGAAGATCTCCTGGACGGTGCCCGCCGCGCCGGGCAGGAAGACCACGCCGGCGTTGGAGCGGGCCAGCAGACCGTCCTCCCGGACGGCGTTCGTGAAGTACTTCGCGACGTGCCCGGCGAAGGCGTTCGGCGGTTCGTGCCCGTAGAACCAGGTCGGGATGCCCACCGAGTCACCGCCGTCGGGCCAGCGCTCCCGCACGGCGAAGGCGGCGCGCGCCCAGTCGGCCACCGACGGCTCGAAGGACGGGGCCTTGGCGAGCATCTCCAGGGCCTCGGCCAGGGCGTCGTCGGGGGCGGGCGCGAGATGGGCGCCCAGGTTGGCGGCCTCCATCGCGCCGGGTCCGCCGCCGGTGGCGACGGTGAGCCCGGAACGGGTCAGCGCCCGGCCCAGCTCCGCCGCGTCCCGGTAGTCCGGGCCGCCGCGGGCCAGGGCGTGGCCGCCCATGACGCCCACCACACGGGCACCGGCGAGGTGTTCGTCGAGGGCGTCCGATATCGCGTCGTCGTGGAGGGCGCGCAGCATGGAGGAGTAGACGTCGCCGTCGGCCTTGGTTTCCTGGAACCAGGCGTACGCCTCGGCGTCCGGGGTGGCCTCGTACCCGTCGGGGAGCCCGGTGAAGAGCTCCTCCGGCGTGTAGAGCAGTCCCCGGTACGGGTCGAAGGGCAGCCCCGGGACGGGCGGGAAGACCAGCGCGCCGTCGGCGCGGACCTTCGCCGCCGCGTCGGGCTCCATCGGGCAGCCCAGGAACACGGCCGCCGAGGTGTCGGCGGACAGCAGGGCGAAGGTCCGCTCCAGCAGGTTGACCGACTGGATCCGGTAGCCGCTGAGCGAGCCGCGTGCCACGACCTGGTCGAATTCGGCGAGCGTCTCGATCTCGATGTCTGCGTTGACCATTCGGCTCACTCTAAAGGCAGTCCGCGTCAGCGTGTCAGCGCCAGAGACGTCAGCTGTGCCACACCGAAGCTGAGCGGAACGCACACCGCGACGAGGGCCGTGGCCCGCAAACCGGCCGCCGTGCGCAGGACCTTGGCGGGAGCGCCCACGTCGAGCAGTGCCTCGCGCCAGGACGGTCCGGACCGGCGGCCCTCCACCGCGGATGTGAGAAGGGTCGCTGCGGCGCACAGTGCGACGAGCGTCACGGCCGGCCAGGTCAGCTGGCCCAGCGGTACGTGCAGGCCGCCGCGGTCGCGCAGGGCGAACGCCGTCAGGGCGCCGGCCGCCACCGAGCACAGCACGCCGAGCGCGGGACCGATCCGGGGCGCCTGCTCCTGCAGGGCCCGTCCGGCCAGCAGCCGCAGCCCGCCCGGACGCACGGCCTGGATCAGACTGCCGCTGGCGTACGCCAGGCCGGGACCGGCGAGGGCGAGCCCGACGGCGGTCAGCGACCAGCCCGCGAGCATGCCCAGGCCGCGTCCCCCGAACGCCTCGACGGCGAAACCGCAGGCCGCGAGGGTGATGCCCCAGGGCAGCCCGGTCTGCGGTGCCAGCGGGCGGTGCGGCCGCAGCGCGAGGACGGTGGCCGCCGAGGCGGCCAGCGGGACCAGGGCCAGCAGGGTGAGCGCGGACGCCAGGGGCAGCGGCTGGTCACCGTGGAGCAGGCGGGAGCCTGCGCCGTCGAAGGGGAGCCCGGCCAGGTCGCCGCGCAGGTGGAGGAAGACGGCCAGGGCGACGGCGCTGCCGAGGACGCAGGCGACGGCGGTGGAGATCGCCGCGGCCAGACCGAGCCGTACGGGGCCCAGCCCGGCGGCGTCCAGTCCCTCGCGGGGACGGGTCGCCGGGTCGGCGCGGGCCACGGTGACGGCGAGGTGGACCGTGACGGCCACCGGGACCAGCGCCCACAGCAGGCGGGGGAACGATCCGGCGGGCCGGTCGACGGCGGAGGCGAGTACGTACAGCAGCAGGAAGCCTGTCCCGGCCGAGGCGGCGGCGACGAGGAGACGCCGTGCCTGGACGACTGGCCGGGAGCCGCGGGCTAGGCGGAGAGCGAGCACGCGGCCTGGCCCTCCGGGGTGTCGGGGAGCGGCGAGGCGGCGGGCGCCGGGCCGGCGAGCCGACCGTCGACCAGGGCCAGGCTCCGGTCGGCGACGGCGGCGGTGGCCTCGTCGTCGGTGGCCAGCAGCACGGTGATGTCGTGGGAGCGGGCCGCGGTGGTCAGGGTCCGCAGCAGCAGCGCGCCCTCGGCCCGGTGCAGCGGGGCCGTGGGCTCGTCGGCGTGGATCACGGACGGCACGGTGACCAGGGCGCGGGCCAGGGCGACGCGCTGGCACTCGGCACGGGTCAGGGCCGCGGGACGCTTGCGGGCGAGGCCCGCGATGTCGAGGCGGTCCAGCCATTCGCAGGCGGCGTGCTTGGCGCTGCGGTGCGAGGCCCCGGAGAGGAGCAGCGGCAGCGCGGCGTTCTCCCACACCTTCAGTTCGGGCAGCAGCTGTGGTTCGGGACCGATCCAGCCGAACCGGTCGCGGCGCAGCCGTTCGCGAGCCAGGTCACCCATGGTGTGCACGGGGACGCTGTTGAACCAGATCTCGCCCTCGGAGGGGCGCAGCTGCCCCGAGAGGCAGCGCAGCAGGGTGGTCTTGCCGCTGCCGCGGGGGCCGGTCAGCGCCAGGATCTCGCCCTGGCGGACTCCGAGGGAGACCCCGACGAGGCCGGGGGCACCGCTGTGGGAGTAGTGAAGGGAACTTGCCCAGAGGACGTCATTGTCAGGCGGGGCAATATCCGGTGGGGACACCATGGCGTACACCTCCGTCCGGGGGAACGAAGCGGTGCCCGCATCGGTCACTGGCGCCGCACTGAGATGTAAAGAGATGAACCGCTTGGATGGTGACAGCACACGGCCCGGACCCTCGCGTTCTCACTCGAACGAAGGATCCGGGCCGTGTGTTCGGACCACTGCACCCCCAGGCCGTTCACAGCCTGGTCGGGGATGTCAGAGCTTGGTCCACGCCTCGGTGAGCACCGTGCGCAGGATCCCCTCGATCTCGTCGAAGGTCCCCTGGTCCGCGGTCAGCGGCGGCGCCAGCTGGATGACCGGGTCGCCACGGTCGTCGGCCCGGCAGTACAGGCCGTTCTCGAAGAGCGCCTTGGAGAGGAAGCCGTAGAGCACGCGCTCGGTCTCCTCGTCCGTGAAGGACTCCTTGGTGACCTTGTCCTTCACGAGCTCGATGCCGTAGAAGTAGCCGTTGCCGCGGACGTCGCCGACGATCGGCAGGTCGTGCAGCTTCTGCAGCGTCTTCAGGAAGGCGCCCTCGTTGTCCAGCACGTGCTGGTTGAGGCCTTCCTTGTCGAAGATGTCGAGGTTGGCGATGGCCACCGCCGAGGACACCGGGTGTCCGCCGAAGGTGTAGCCGTGCAGGAAGGTGTTGTCGCCCTTGTAGAAGGGCTCCGCGATGCGGTCGGAGACGATGCAGGCACCGATCGGGGAGTAGCCCGAGGTCATGCCCTTGGCGCAGGTGATCATGTCCGGCACGTAGCCGAACTTGTCACAGGCGAACATCGTGCCGAGGCGGCCGAAGGCGCAGATGGTCTCGTCGGAGACGAGGAGCACGTCGTACTCGTCGCAGATCTCGCGGACCCGCTGGAAGTACCCGGGCGGCGGCGGGAAGCAGCCGCCGGCGTTCTGCACCGGCTCCAGGAAGACGGCGGCGACGGTGTCGGCGCCCTCGAAGAGGATCTGCTGCTCGATCTGGTCGGCGCACCAGCGGCCGAAGGCCTCGGGGTCGTCGCCGTAGATCGGGGCGCGGTAGATGTTGGTGTTGGGGACCTTGTGCGCGCCGGGGACCAGCGGCTCGAAGGGGGCCTTGAGGGCCGGCAGGCCCGTGATGGACAGGGCGCCCTGCGGGGTGCCGTGGTAGGCCACAGCACGCGAGATGACCTTGTACTTCGTGGGCTTGCCCTGCAGCTTGTAGAACTGCTTGGCGAGCTTCCACGCGGTCTCGACGGCCTCGCCGCCACCGGTGGTGAAGAAGACCTTGTTCAGGTCGCCCGGGGCGTAGTCCGCCAGGCGCTCGGCGAGCTCGACGGCCTTCGGGTGGGCGTAGGACCACACGGGGAAGAAGGCGAGCTGCTGGGCCTGGTTGTAGGCGACCTCGGCCAGTTCCTTGCGGCCGTGACCGGCGTTGACCACGAACAGTCCGGCGAGACCGTCGAGGTAGCGCTTGCCCTTGTCGTCGAAGATGTAGGTGCCCTCACCACGCACGATGGTGGGGACGGGTGCGTTCTCGTACGACGACATGCGGGTGAAGTGCATCCACAGGTGGTCGTACGCGGTCTTGGAGAGGTCCTGGCTCACGGGCTATCGAGTTCCCCACATGTAGGTCTGCTTCTTCAGCTTCAGGTAAACGAAGCTTTCGGTTGATCGCACGCCGGGGAGCGTGCGGATCTTCTTGTTGATCGTTTCGAGCAGGTGGTCGTCGTCCTCGCAGACGATCTCCACCATCAGGTCGAACGACCCTGCGGTCATCACGACGTACTCGCACTCGGCCATCGCGGTCAGCGCGTCGGCCACCGGGTCGAGGTCGCCCTCGACGTTGATGCCGACCATCGCCTGGCGTCGAAGGCCCACGGTGAGCGGGTCGGTGACGGCGACGATCTGCATGACGCCCTGGTCGAGCAGCTTCTGCACGCGCTGGCGCACCGCGGCCTCGGACAGGCCGACGGCCTTGCCGATGGACGCGTAGGGACGGCGGCCGTCCTCCTGCAGTTGCTCGATGATCGCCAGGGACACAGCATCGACCGAAGGGGACGGTTGTCTGTTCCTGGAATCTGCGCTTCGACTGACCACGACCTCACTGTGCACGAGGGTCGTCTGTTCCGCAAGACGGAATCAATGAAATCCGTTGTTTGAAGACTCTGATCTCACTGATTTCGTAGGTGGTGGCGTCCGGGTCTGTCGAAAGCCTCCGCCGAGGGGCTAGGCTTTGGTAAACGTCTCAATCGTTGGACATGTGATCAGGAGTGTGGCTGTAGTGACCACCGAACTGCGTCGTCTGCGCAACTACATCGGCGGGGAGTTCAAGGACGCCGCCGACGGGCGGACCACCGAGGTGGTCAACCCGGCCACCGGCGAGGTGTACGCGACCGCCCCGCTCTCGGGCCAGGCCGATGTCGACGCCGCCATGGCCGCCGCCGCGGCCGCCTTCCCGGGCTGGCGCGACACCACCCCCGCCGAGCGCCAGAAGGCCCTGCTGAAGATCGCCGACGCCTTCGAGGCCCGTGCGGACGAGCTCGTCGCCGCCGAGTCGGAGAACACCGGCAAGCCGCTGGGCCTCACGGCCAGCGAGGAGCTGCCGCCGATGGTGGACCAGATCCGCTTCTTCGCGGGTGCGGCCCGTCTGCTGGAGGGCCGCTCGGCCGGCGAGTACATGGACGGAATGACCTCGATCATCCGCCGTGAGCCGGTCGGCGTATGCGCCCAGGTCGCGCCGTGGAACTACCCGATGATGATGGCCGTGTGGAAGTTCGCGCCGGCCATCGCGGCGGGCAACACCGTCGTGCTGAAGCCCTCCGACACCACCCCGGCCTCCACCGTGCTGATGGCGGAGATCATCGACTCGGTGCTGCCCAAGGGCGTCTTCAACGTCATCTGCGGCGACCGTGAGACCGGCAAGGCCATGGTCGAGCACTCCACCCCGGCGATGGCCTCCATCACCGGCTCGGTGCGCGCCGGCATGCAGGTCGCCGAGAGCGCCTCCAAGGACGTCAAGCGCGTCCACCTGGAGCTCGGCGGCAAGGCCCCGGTCGTGGTCTTCCCCGACGCCGACATCGCCAAGGCCGTCGAGGACATCGCCGTCGCCGGCTACTTCAACGCGGGCCAGGACTGTACGGCCGCCACCCGGGTGCTCGTGCACGAGTCGATCCACGACGAGTTCGTCGCGGCGCTCGCCAAGGCCGCCGCGGACACGAAGACCGGTGCGCCGGACGACGAGGACGTGCTCTACGGCCCGCTGAACAACCCGAACCAGCTCAAGCAGGTCGCGGGCTTCATCGAGCGCCTCCCCGCCCACGCCAAGGTCGAGGCGGGCGGCCACCAGGTCGGCGACAAGGGCTACTTCTACGCGCCGACCGTGGTCTCGGGCCTCAAGCAGGACGACGAGATCATCCAGAACGAGGTCTTCGGCCCCGTCATCACCGTCCAGTCCTTCACGGACGAGGCCCAGGCCCTGGAGTACGCGAACGGCGTCGAGTTCGCCCTCGCCTCCTCCGTGTGGACCAAGGACCACGGCCGCGCCATGCGGATGTCCAAGAACCTCGACTTCGGCTGCGTGTGGATCAACACCCACATCCCGCTCGTCGCCGAGATGCCGCACGGCGGGTTCAAGAAGTCCGGCTACGGCAAGGACCTCTCCGCCTACGGTTTCGAGGACTACACGCGCATCAAGCACGTGATGACCTCGCTCGACGGCTGACCGGCGCGGATCGGCGCATCGATCACAGCTGAGCGTTGACGGGGCGGGCAGTAGACAACATGTCTATTGCCCGCCCCTCCGCGTTCCGCCGAGGCTGTGCCTATGCCTGAACTCGCCTTCTCCCGCCGCGTGATGCTCTCCGGAATCGGCGCCGCGGGCCTGTCGGCCGCACTCGCCGGCTGCGGTGTGCCCGCCGCCTACGTACCGGAGGAGCGGCGCGGGGGACCGGACCGTTCGGACCGGGACCGGAGCGTCTCCTTCTCCAACTGGCCGCTGTACATCGACACCGACGAGGAGGACGAGGAGCGCCGGCCGACGCTGGAGGCCTTCTCGGAGCGGACCGGCATCGAGGTCGCGTACACCGAGGAGATCAACGACAACGACGAGTTCTTCGGCAAGGTCAGCCCGGCCCTGATGAACCGCCAGGAGACCGGCCACGACCTCGTCGTGGTCAGCGACTGGATGGCCGCCCGCTTCGTGCACCTGGGCTGGGCCCAGAAGATGGACCGGTCGACGCAGCCCAACGTGGCGGGCAACCTCGATCCCCAGCTGCGTTCCCCCGCCTTCGACGAGGGCCGGCTGCACACCGTCCCCTGGCAGTCCGGAATCACCGGCATCGCCTACAACCGCAGGGCCCTGGGCCGCGAGATCAAGTCCGTACGGGACCTGTGGGCCCCGGACCTGACGGGCAGGGTCACCCTCTTCTCCGGCCTGGACGAGTCCTTCGCCCTGCTGATGCAGGGCGAAGGGGTGGACGTCACCCGCTGGACGGAGTCCGACTTCCACCGGATGTGCGACCGGGTCGAGGCCATGGTGCGCAAGCGGCACGTGCGCCGCTTCACCGGCAACGACTACACCTCCGATCTGAGCAGGGGCGACGTCCTTGCCTGCCAGGCCTACTCGGGCGACGCCATCCAGCTCCGCGCGGACAACCCCGACATCGAGTTCGTCGTCCCCGAGGAAGGGGGCGAACTCTGGGCAGAGAGCCTGCTGGTCCCCAACCTCGCCCGGCACAAGGCCAACGCCGAGGCCCTCATCGACCACTACTACGACCCGGAGGTCGCCGCCGAGCTCGCCGCCTCCGTCAACTATGTCTGCCCCGTGCCGGCGGCCCGCGAGGTCCTGGCCGGTTCCGACGACCGGGAGACCGCCGAACTCGCCGAGAACCCGCTGGTCTTCCCCGACGACGAGATGCGGGGGCGCCTCGCCGTGGCCCGGGACATCACCTCCGTCGAGCGCCGCGCCTTCGCCCGCCGGTGGAACGGCATCGTAGGGCTCTGACCTGACCTTCCAGTGAATTGAACGCGTTCAGGAAATTTGCTGAACGTGTTCAATTCCGGGTGTAGGCTTCCTTCCATGAGCGAGAGAAGCGCCCTCGAACGGCGTATCCGTGCCTGGCTGGTCCTGTTCCTCGTCTGCCTCGTGCTCAGCGGGCTCACGGCCTTCCCCCTGGTGACCGAACTCCGCTGGGCCAATGCCCTGATCGACAACGAGTGGCTGCGCCGGGTGGGCGAGGGGCTGGACCGGGCCGACGCCGACTACCCCTTCCTCCTCTACGGAACCGACTGGCTCGCCTTCGCCCACCTCGTCATCGCCGTCTTCTTCTACGGCGTGTACCGCGACCCGGTCCGCAACATATGGATCGTCGAGGCCGGCATGATCGCCTGCGCCGGAGTGATCCCGCTGGCTCTGATCTGCGGCCCCATCCGCGGCATACCGATCTGGTGGAGCGTCATCGACATGGCCTTCGGTGTCTTCGGGGTGATCCCCCTCCTGATCCTGCGGCGCATGATCAAGCGGCTGGAGGCCGCCCCTGCCCGGTGAAGGCCGCCATGACGATGCCGAGGGCCACGGGATTGCCGTCCCGGCCCTTGGCGTCCGTCGCGTTCACCGAATAGACCAGGGTCCGCGAGAGGTCCCGGGTCGCGCCGATCGCCGTGGCGTACCCGTACCGCCCGCCCGTCTTGCCCCAGGCCACCGTGCCGTCCGGCAGGACCAGCCGGGACAGCCCCGCCGTCATCACCGCCGGCCCGCCGCTCGTGAAGTCCTTCACCCGCGGCACGGTGAACATCTCCTCCAGCCGGCCCGCCGGCACGACCCGGCCGCCGAACAGGGCCACGGTGAACCGCTCCAGATCCGCCGTCGTCGAGACGATGTCGCCAGCGGCCCAGCGGTCGGAGGAGTTCCACTCGGTCACGTCGCGCAGCTCGCGCGAGCCGTCCGCCCCCGGTATCGCCTGGTACCCCCTGTTGTGCGGACCCTGGATCCGCGTCCCGGTCCGCCCCGGGAAGGACGTGCCGTGCAGGCCCAGCGGCCGCAGGATCCGGGCGGCCACGGCCTCCTCGTACCGCAGGCCCGTCACCCGCTCGATCAGCACACCGAGCACCGTGTAGTTGATGTTCAGGTAGTGCTGGGCCGTGCCGGGCGCGAACTCGGGCTCCTTCGCGACCGCCCCGGCGATCTGCTTCCGCGGATCGGTCACGTCGAAGCGGTGCTCCCACTGCTCCTCGAAGGAGTCCCCCGGACCGTCGGCGGCCGGTATGCCGCTGGTGTGGTCGAGCAACTGCCGCACCGTGACGGCCCCGTAGCGGTCGGGCACCGTACCGGGCAGCAGACGCCGGACGGGCCCGTCGAGATCCACCCGGCCCTCCGCCGCCAGCTGGAGGACCACCGCCGCCGTGAACACCTTCGTCACCGATCCCGCCCGGAACCGCCCCTGCGCGACGGCGTCCCGGCCGGTGCGGACATCGGCCACGCCCGAACTCCCCCGCCAGCTCCCGGCCGTCCCGCCCACCCGGACCAGCGCGGCCGTGGCGTCACGGTGCCGCGGGCCCAGGCCAGCGATCGCCGCCTCCAGCGCCGCCGCGTCCGGAGGTGGCGCGGCCTGCGCCCCGCCCCGCTGCGAGGACGCGGGCGGCGGTGGTGCGGGCGCGGCATGGGCGACGGCCGGAGCCGCCGCGACGGCGAGGACCAGCGCGGTGGCGATCAGCGTGTGCGTGCGTGCCCGCCTGGGCGTGCCTGCCCGCATGGGCGTGCGTGTCTTCATGACGGTGTGCTCCCCCTGTGAACCCCGGGGCCCGGTGCCCCGACGTCCCCTCCATGCTCCTGCTCACAGGGGTGGCCGCGGATCACCAGCGAGAGGGGTCTTCACCGGTCGTACGACTCACCTGCGCGGGGGAGACGACACGCCGCCGCCTCACTCCCCGGAGGGAGTACCCGCGCTGCCCGCCGCGATCAGGCCGGTCTCGTACGCGCAGATCACCGCCTGGATCCGGTCCCGCAGCCCCAGCTTCGCCAGCACGTTGCCCACATGGGACTTCACGGTGTGCTCGCTGACCACCAGCGCCGCGGCGATCTCGGCGTTCGACAGCCCGCGGCCCAGGTGCACCAGCGTCTCCCGCTCCCGGGCGGTCAGCACCTCCAGCCGGCCGGACGCGAGCGCGAGGGAGGGGGCCACCGTCCGCGCCGTGTACTCCTCGATCAGCCGCCGCGCCACGGACGGCGCCAGCAGCGACTCGCCCGCGGCCACCACCCGCACCGCGTGCACCAGGTCGTCCCGCCGCACGTCCTTCAGCAGGAACCCGCTCGCCCCCGCGTGCAGGGACTCGTACACGTACTCGTCGGAGTCGAAGGTCGTGAGCATCACCGTCCGGCACGCGCCGCGCGCCGAGATCGCCCGGCACGCGGCGATCCCGTCCAGCACGGGCATCCTGACGTCCAGCAGGGCGACATCGGGGGCGAACCGTTCCACCGCGGCCACCGCGGCCGCTCCGTCCCCCGCCTCCGCCACCACCTCGACGTCCTCCTGGGCGTCCAGGATCATCGCGAAGCCGCTGCGCACCAGCTCCTGGTCGTCGGCCACCACCACACGGATCGTCAACTCCCCACCTCCGGGCGCGAGGTTACAAGGACCGCCCGCACCTCGAAGCCGGGCCCGTCCCGGCGCGGCCCGCACCACGCGGTCCCGCCGTGTGCCGCCGCCCGTTCCCCGATCCCGATCAGCCCGTGCCCGCCGCCGGCCGCCCCGCCGTCATCGCCGCGGCCGCCCCCGGGCCCCCGCCCGTCGTCGGTCACCGTCACGGACAGCTCCCCGTCCCCGTGGTGCAGCCGTACGCTCACCCGCCGGGCCCGCGCGTGCTTCAGCACGTTCGTGAGTGCCTCCTGCACGATCCGGTACACGGCCGTGTCCACCGCCGCCGACAGGCCCGCGGCCCCGCCGCTCTCCTCGTACACGACCTCCGGCCCGCCCCGCCGCACCCGTTCCAGCAGCGCCGGCAGCGCCGCCACCCCGGGCTGGGGCTCGCGCGGCTCGGGGCCGTCCGTCTCGCGGAGCACCCCCAGCATCGTGCGCAGCTGCGCCATCGCCTCCCGGCCCGTCTCCGATATCGCCTCGAAGGCCGCCTCGGCCCGTTCCGGCGCCCGCCGTACCGCCACCGGCCCGGCCTCCGCCTGCACGATCATGATGCTGACGGCGTGCGAGAGGACGTCGTGCATCTCGCGTGCGATACGGGCCCGCTCCCGGGCCGCCGCCTGCTCCGCCTCGATCCGGTGGGTCCGCTCCAGCTGCGCCGCCCGGTCCTCCACGGCGGCCGTGTAAGCCTGCCGGGTGTACTGCAGCCGGCCCAGCGCGTAGGCGGCGCCCGCGCAGAACAGGGTGAAGGACAGCTCCCGGGCCGTTTTGGTGCTCAGCCCCACGGAGGTGGCGACGGCCGCCACCGATCCCGCGCCGACCCACGCCCGCACCCGGCCGGGACACTGGAGCGCGACGGTGTAGAAGGCCATCAGCCCGGCGTACGGCAGCGGCTGTCCCGGCCCGTCCACCGCCACCCGGTACACGCCGCCGACCAGCAGGATCACCACCAGTACCAGGACCGGCCGGCGCCGCCGCCACACCAGCGGCAGCACGCCCAGCGTCGTGAACGCGTACGCCGTCCACGTCACCGGGGGCAGTCCGGGCTCGCGCGGCAGCACGAACGGCATGGTGACGGCCAGCTGCACCAGCACGGTCAGCGCCAGGTCCACGGCCCACGGCCGGGCCGCCCCCGGCAGCCGGACCCGCCGCGCCGCCCCGGGTATCACCGGCCGAAGCGGGACCGTACGGCCGTCAGCGCATCCACCCGGTTGGTGGTGATCGCGTCGACCCCCGCCGCGAGGAGCGCCTTCATCGACCGCTTGGTGTCCGCCGTCCAGGCCGACACCAGCAGGCCGTCCCGGTGGAGGGCCTCCGTCAGTTCGCGGCTCACCAGCCCGAAGCGGTAGTTCAGCCAGCGCGGCTTCACCGCGTCGACGAGGACCCGACGCGGCGGCGACAGCGTGGTCCAGGTCAGGGCGATCTCCGCGTCCGGGTCCGCGGCACGGACCGCGAGCATGCTGCCGGGGCCGGCGCAGTAGTACGTCCGCTCGCGCGCCCCGCATTCGCGGACCAGGTCCACGACCGTGCGCACCGTCTCGGAGTCGGCGCCGGGCAGGTCGAGCATCAGCCGGCCCGGCCCGGTCTCCGTCAGGGCCTCGCGGAGGGTGGGCACCCCACCCTCCGTCAGCTCCTTCAACTGCGCCGCCGACACCTCGTCGAGCCGCACGTCGTGCCCCCACAGCCGCTGCAGCGACTCGTCGTGGAGGAGGACCGGCACCCCGTCCCGGGTCGTTCTGACGTCGACCTCGACCGCGTCCGCCCCGCGCGCGAACGCGGAGCGGACCGAGGGCAGGGTGTTCTCGGGGAACCGGTAGGGATCGCCGCGGTGTCCGACGGCAGTCAGGGTGCGCATGGCCCCATTCTCAGGGGGACTTCAGCGTGCGAGCCATTCGCTCGTGTACGTGTCGATCTCCGCGTTGAGCTTCGCCTTGCCCGCCGGGTCCAGGAAGGAGGCCTCGACGGCGTTCTTGGCGAGCTGCGCGAGACCGCGCTCGTCGAGGTCGAGGAGCCGGGCGGCCACCGCGTACTCGTTGTTGAGGTCGGAACCGAACATCGGCGGGTCGTCGCTGTTGATGGTGACGAGCACGCCGGCCGCGACCATCTCCTTGACGGGGTGGCTGTCGAGGTCGGTCACCGCGCGGGTGGCGATGTTGGAGGTCGGGCAGACCTCCAGCGCGATCCGGTGCTCGGCCAGGTACGCGAGCAGCTCGGGGTCCTTGACGGAGCTGGTGCCGTGCCCGATGCGCTCGGCGCCCAGGTCGCGGATGGCGTCCCAGACGGTCTCCGGACCGGTGGTCTCACCGGCGTGCGGCACGCTGTGCAGGCCGGCGGCCCGGGCCGCGTCGAAGTACGGCTTGAACTGCGGCCGGGGGACACCGATCTCGGGGCCGCCGAGGCCGAACGAGACCAGGCCCTCCGGGCGCAGGTCGACGGCGAGCCGCGCGGTCTCCGCGGCGGCTTCGAGGCCGGCCTCGCCGGGGATGTCGAAGCACCAGCGCAGGATGACGCCCAGTTCCTTCTCGGCGGCCTTGCGGGCGTCCTCGATGGCCTCCATGAAGGCCTTCTCGTCGATGCCCCGGCGGGTGGAGGAGTACGGGGTGATGGTCAGCTCGGCGTAGCGGATGTTCTGCCGGGCCATGTCACGGGCGACCTCGAAGGTCAGCAGCCGTACGTCCTCGGGGGTCCGGACGAGGTCGACGACCGACAGGTAGACCTCGATGAAGTGCGCGAAGTCGGTGAAGGTGAAGTAGTCGGCGAGCGCCTCGGGGTCGGTGGGGACCTTCGAGTCCGGGTGGCGGGCGGCGAGCTCGGACACGATGCGCGGGGAGGCCGAGCCGACGTGGTGGACGTGCAGTTCGGCCTTGGGCAGCCCCGCGATGAAGGGGTGCAGGTCGGTCATGGGGGTGCCTCCGGGAGGACGCGGGTGCGGGCAGGTGGCCTTCATCGTAGGCACCCCCGTGACCGTCGGCGGCAGCGCTTAGCATGGCTGTACGAGAGGGGCTCCGCATGAGTGACAGCAGTTCCGCGCCGCGAGACCCGTGGGCGCCGCCCGAGCGGCCCGCGGTGGACCTGGGCAAACAGCAGGGCGCGCCCGGTGCTCACGGAGTCCCCGGCGCGGCCGGCCCGCCGCCACCGTCTGTGCACGACGGGCCGACGCTCCCCGGGCTGCCGGGGGAGCAGCCGCCGCAGTCCGTCCCGGGGCCGCCATCCGTACCGGGCCCGGCGGCGTACGGCTATCCGACCCCGCCCGGCTACGGCTATCCCGGCGGCGCGGGCCACACGGCACCCCCCGGGTATCCGGGCGACGCGGGCTACCCGGGCTACGCCACCCACCCCGGCCACCCGACCCACCCCGGCTACGCGACCCACCCCGGCTACCCGGGCCATCCGGGATACCCGGCCCCGGGCGCGTACCCGCCGTACGGCCGCCCGCCCGCCAACGGCCTCGGCGTGACCGCCCTGGTGCTCGGCATCCTCTCGGTCATCGGCTGCGTCATCGGCTTCATCGGCATCGCGCTCGGCATCGCCGCGGTCGTCTTCGGCGCCGTCGGCAGGGGCAAGGCCAGGCGCGGCGAGGCGGACAACGGCGGGATGGCCCTCGCGGGCATCATCCTCGGCGGGATCGGCATCGCACTGGGCGCCCTGATGACGGTGGCCCTGTTCGCGGGGCTGATGGACCAGGGCCCGATCGGCGACTCCCCGTCCGACAGCCCCTACGACAACTCCCGGGTCCGCGAGAAGGTCTGACCGGCCGCCCGGCACGGGCCGCCGGTCGCGGCGGACCCGGGCCGGGGCCCGGGTCCGCCCGCCCTCACTCCGTCCAGGGCCAGTGCGCGTCGCGGCCCGCCTCGATCAGGGAGACCATCCGGAAGGCCGCGTCGGTGAGCCCGCCGAAGGTGTGCCGGTTCGCGCCGCCGGAGGGCCCGTGCCCCACCCGGTAGCCGGCCAGGTTCCAGGTGTAGACGGGGATCGCGGCGGGCACCTGCTCCGTCGGATCGCCGTGGTGGCCGAACGCGCCGGCCTGCTCGTCGGTGACGATCAGCACCCTGTCGTGGCCCCGGTAGTGCTTGCGCACGGCCTCGGCCGTGCAGGTCCCGCCGAGATCGCCGAAACGTTCCAGCACCTTCAGCACGGACTCGCCGCGCGTGTACGGCACCGCCTCGCTCGTACTGCCGAACTGCACCAGATCGGCGTGCTCGGCCCGCAGCGCGAGGGCCGTCCCGAACACGGCCGCCGCGTCGGCCCGGTTGAGCTCCGAGCGGTCCGACAAGGGCGCCCACATCGACCCGGACCGGTCGACGAGGACGAGCGTACGGCCGGGCAGCGCCGGTACGTTGACCAGCGAGTGGCCGAGCGCACGCTCCAGCGGGTACGCCCAGCGCAGCGAGGGCGCGTGCCGGTACGCGGCCAGGTAGCGGAAGGGGAACTGTCGCGAGCGGGCCACGTTCTCCGGGTCGCAGATCCGCGCGGCGACCTCGGCCGCCACCTCGTCCGAGACCCCTGCCCGGTCGAAGTTGCGCAGGTTGCGCAGCAGCGCCATCGCGCCCATGGACGGGATCACGGCCTCCCACGCGGCCGCGTCCAGCGGCCCCTGCAGCCAACCGGCCAGCGCCTCCCAGGTCATGCCCGCCTCGGCGAGCCGCTCCGCGCCGTCCGCGGCGAGGACCACACCGCGCCGCTCGGAGACCGGCAGCTCCATCAGCGCCCGGTGCGCGGCGAGGGTGCGGTTGCCGGCCGGGAGCTGCGCGCCCTGCGGGTTGTGGCGGCGGTCGAGGGCGTGCCGGAACAGCTCGCCCTGCCAGGGCTTGGCCGGGTCGGGCGAGGCGTGCACGAGGTTGAGGACGTCGCCGAAGCGGTACGCCCGGGAGTCGGTGTCGTACTTCAGCAGCGAGGTGCCCGAGTACAGGCGGCGCACGGCGTCGCCGATGCCGCGCTTGACGGGCTTGGGCACGTTGCGCCCGTACGCGGAGGTCCAGTGGGCGAGCAGCTCGCCGGGCTCGTCCGCACGGCGCAGCACGGAGTCCACGACGCCGCGGTTGGACGGCCCGTCGGTGGCGCCCGCGTCGAGGCGGGCCTTCACGTACGCGGCGGCGCCGACGAGCGAGGCGGTGCGCATGTGCGCGTCGTTGCGGAGCCAGGCCAGCAGGCCGGCGGTCCACGCGGGGTCCTCGACCGCGAGGGTGCGCACGAGCGCCGCGAAGCGGTCGTCGCGGGCCTGCCCGCTCTCGTAGGCGGTGTGCTGGGTGACGAAGTTGGCGACGGCGAGCAGGAACAGCTCGGAGCGGGGGTCGCGCAGGTGGCCCGGGCCGCCCTCGGCGGTGCGGGAGCGTCCGGCGGAGCGCACGGGCGAAGTGGGCGCGGCGGGCGCCGGCTTGACGCGTGCGCGCAGGTTGAAGCGGGCCATGGGAATCCCCCCGAATTCGTTGGAAGCGGGGGAGGCGTGGCGCGGGGGTGCCCGAGATCGGGAGTCGGCGGCGGACTCGTGCCCGGCGAGCTTGCTCACTGCTCCACCGGCCCGTTCCCTCGCGGGTGACGGGCCGGGTGGGATTCGAACCCACGACCTCCGGGTTGGGAAGAAGTAACCGCAGCCTGCGCACCGGGCATCCCCCACGCGGGCCTCCCGAGATCAAGGTGGCGGCGGCCGGTGTTTTCTCTGCAAAAGAAGGAGCCGCAGCCTGCGCACCGGGAGGTGCGTGACACAAGGCGTCCAGAGAACAAGGTCGGCGAAACCACAAGGTGCTCTACCAGCTGAGCTACACCGGCCCGAAGCCGGTGACGGGACTCGAACCCGCGGCCGCCCGATGATGAGTCGAAGTAGGTCTCGCCTTCGCACCTGGACGAGGAACACGGTAGGCGGCGCCCTTCCGGCTCCGCCAGCCAATTACGCGCGCAGCCGCGCGCGGGCCTCCATCAGGGCGAAGCCCAGCAGGTTCAGGCCGCGCCAGCGGGCCGGGTCCAGGGCGCGCTCGTCGTCGGCGGCCAGCCCGATGCCCCAGATGCGGTCCAGGGGGCTCGCCTCCACCAGCACGCGCTCCCCGGTACCCAGCAGGTAGGCGCGCAGCGCCGGGTCGGAGCCGAACTTGTGCACGCTGCCCTCGACGACCAGGGCGAAGCGCTCCCGCTCCCACGTCGCGTCGTCGAAGCCGCGCACGAGCCGGCCGATCTTCTTCGCCTCGGCGGGGCTGTTCGCCGCCACCGCGGCCCGTTCCGCTTCGGCGTCCCCGAACAGCCGGGCCTTGCCGGCCATCATCCAGTGCTCCGCCGTGGCGTACCGGACCTCACCGACAGTGAAGGAGGACGGCCACCACTGGCTCAGGCAGCTCGGACCGAGCGTCCCGTCCGGCCGCGGCCGGTGCCCCCAGAACGGCAGGTACTTCACCCGTTCACCACGGCTGACCTGCTTGATCAGGTCGTCGATCATCTCCATGCACGCGAGTCTGGCACCCGCCACGGACACTTCGTACGGGATTTTCGGTGTGCCTCGACACATGGTCGACCGATTCCGTCGCGTAATCAAAAGGCAACAACGGAATCACTTGGCCGAGGGCACCGCCTCTGCCAGGATCGGCACTCAATTCGAGCTGTAGCTCGAACTGTAGCTACGGAGAGCGTGAGAGCGTGATGGGCAACCGCTTCCAGGTCAAGGACCGCTTCGCAGACGGCGCGCAGTACATCGACGGGCAGCTCAGGCCCGGCACCTCCGGACGGTCACACACCGTGGTCGACCCGGCGACCGGGGACGAGGTCCTCACCTACGAGCTGGCGGGCACCGCGGACGTCGACGAGGCCGTCGCCGCCGCCCGGCGCGCCTTCCCGGGCTGGTCCGGCGCCACCCCCGGCGAGCGTTCGGACGCCCTGCACCGGCTGGCCGCCGTACTGGCCGAGCAGGCCGGGGACTTCGCGTACGCCGAGTCCCTCCAGTGCGGCAAGCCGATCAAGCTGTCGACCGAGTTCGACGTCCCGGGCACCATCGACAACACCGCCTTCTTCGCGGGCGCCGCCCGGCACCTCCAGGGGCAGGCGGCCGGCGAGTACTCCGGCGACCACACCTCGTACGTACGCCGCGAGGCCATCGGGGTCGTCGGCTCCATCGCCCCCTGGAACTACCCGCTCCAGATGGCCGCCTGGAAGATCCTCCCGGCGATCGCGGCGGGCAACACCATCGTCCTGAAGCCCGCCGAGCTCACCCCGCTCACCTCCCTGATGTTCGCGCAGGCCGCCAAGGAGGCGGGACTGCCCGACGGCGTGATCAACATCGTCACCGGAGCCGGCCGCGAGGCCGGGGAACACCTCGTCGGCCACCCCGACGTGGTGATGACCTCCTTCACCGGCTCCACCGCCGTCGGCAGGCGCGTCGCGGAGATCGCCACCGCCACCGTCAAGCGGCTGCACCTGGAGCTCGGCGGCAAGGCCCCCTTCGTCGTCTTCGACGACGCGGACCTGGAGGCCGCCGCGCACGGCGCCGTCGCCGCCTCCCTGATCAACACCGGCCAGGACTGCACCGCCGCCACCCGCGCCTACGTGCAGCGGCCCCTGCACGACGCCTTCGTCGCCCGGGTGGCCGAGCTGATGGAGACCGTCCGCCTCGGGGACCCCTTCGCGCCCGGCACCGACCTCGGACCGCTGGTCTCGCACGCCCAGCGCGACCGGGTCGCCGGCTTCGTCGAGCGCGCCCGCGGCTACGCCACCGTCGTCACCGGCGGGGAGATCCCGGGCGGGGACCTCGCCGCCGGCGCGTACTACCGGCCCACCCTGATCACCGGGGCCGCCCAGGACAGCGAGGTGGTCCAGTCGGAGATCTTCGGCCCCGTCCTCGTCGTCCTGCCCTTCGACGCGGACGACGAGGGCATCGCGCTCGCCAACGACACCCCGTACGGGCTCGCCGCCTCCGCCTGGACCCGCGACCTCTACCGGGCGGGCCGCGCCACCCGGGAGATCCAGGCGGGCTGCGTCTGGGTCAACGACCACATCCCGATCATCAGCGAGATGCCCCACGGCGGGTACAAGGCGAGCGGCTTCGGCAAGGACATGTCCGCCTACTCCTTCGAGGAGTACACGCAGGTCAAGCACGTGATGTACGACAACACTGCGGTCGCCGCGAAGGACTGGCACCGCACGATCTTCGGGGACCGATAGAAACCCACCGCCCGACCGGCGGCACACCTCCGAAAGGCCACAGCATGGAGCAGTTCGAGCCCGACCGCCTCTCGGCGGCGCAACTCGCCGCGATGCGGCGCAGCCTGACCAGCGGGCGGGGTGCCCTCACCCGCCGGTCGCTGCTGCGCGCCTCCGGAGTCGGTGCGCTCACCCTCGGAGGGCTGTCCGCCCTCTCCGGCTGCGGGATCCCGCCCGCCAAGCGCGAGGGGGGCGAGGCCGCGGCCTCCGACGACCGCTCGGACCGGGAGAAGGAGCTCAACTTCTCCAACTGGACCGAGTACATGGACACCAGCGAGGACGAGAAGTCCCGCCCCACGCTGGCGGAGTTCACCAAGCGGACCGGGATCGACGTCAAGTACACCGAGGACATCAACGACAACGTCGAGTTCTTCGGCAAGATCAAACCCCAGCTCGCGGCCGGCCAGGACACCGGCCGCGACCTGATCGTCGTCACCGACTGGTTGGCCGCCCGCATCATCCGGCTGGGCTGGGCGCAGAAGCTCGACCCGGCCCACCTGCCCCACGCCTACGCCAACCTCTCCCCGCAGTTCCGCAGCCCCGACTGGGACCCGGGACGGGCCTACAGCTACCCCTGGACCGGCATATCCACCGTCATCGCCTACAACGAGAAGGCGACCGGCGGCAAGAAGGTCGACTCCGTCACCCAGATGCTCGACGACCCGTCCCTCAAGGGCCGGGTCGGCTTCCTGACGGAGATGCGCGACAGCGTCGGCATGACCCTGCTCGACCAGGGCAAGGACCCGGCCGCCTTCACGAACGCCGACTTCGACGAGGCGGTCGGCCGCCTCCAGAAGGGCGTGGACAAGAACCAGATCCGCCGCTTCACGGGCAACGACTACACCTCGGACCTCGACAAGGGCGACCTCGCGGCCTGCCTGGCGTGGGCGGGCGACGTCATCCAGCTCCAGGCCGGAAACTCGGACATCAAGTTCGCCATCCCCGCCGCCGGCTACATCACCTCCAGCGACAACCTGCTGGTCCCCGCCAAGGCACGGCACAAGGCCAACGCGGAGAAGCTCATCGACTACTACTACGAGCTTCCGGTCGCCGCGCAGCTGGCCGCCTACATCAGCTACGTCTGCCCGGTCGAGGGCGTCAAGGACGAGCTCGCGAAGATCGACGCCGAGCTCGCGGAGAACACCCTGATCGTCCCGGACAAGGCGATGACCGCCAAGTCCCACGCCTTCCGCTCGCTCACGAGCGAGGAGGAGACGGCGTACGAGGAGAAGTTCGCCAAGCTCATCGGCGCCTAGCCGCCGGCGGCGGCCGCGGCCCCCGCACCCGCGGGCCGCGGCCGCGCAGGCCCCCTCCCCTTGACCGCTCCGCCCCACAGACCCCCGGGACCCCTCCATGACTGACACGACCGACGGCGGCGACGTCCGCCTCTCCGGGATCAGCAAGCACTACGGCACCTTCACCGCCGTGCACCCGCTGGACCTGACCGTCCCCCAGGGCTCCTTCTTCGCCCTCCTCGGCGCCTCCGGCTGCGGGAAGACCACCACCCTGCGCATGATCGCGGGGCTGGAGGAACCCTCCACCGGCACGGTCCACCTCGGCGACCGCGAGGTCACCCACCTGCCGCCCTACAAGCGCCCGGTCAACACGGTCTTCCAGAGCTACGCGCTGTTCCCGCACCTGAGCATCTACGAGAACATAGCCTTCGGCCTGCGCCGCCGCGGCATCAAGTCGGTCAGGAAGCAGGTCGACGAGATGCTGGAGCTGGTCCAGCTCGGCCAGTTCGCCCAGCGCAAGCCGCACCAGCTCTCCGGCGGCCAGCAGCAGCGCGTGGCCGTGGCCCGCGCCCTGATCAACCACCCCCGGGTGCTCCTCCTCGACGAGCCCCTCGGCGCCCTCGACCTCAAGCTGCGGCGCCAGATGCAGCTGGAGCTCAAGCGCATCCAGACCGAGGTGGGCATCACCTTCGTGCACGTCACGCACGACCAGGAGGAGGCCATGACGATGGCCGACACGGTCGCCGTGATGAACGGCGGGCGGGTCGAACAGCTCGGCGCCCCCGCCGACCTCTACGAGAACCCGCGGACCACCTTCGTCGCGAACTTCCTCGGCACCTCGAACCTCATCGAGGCGTCCGTGGAGTCCGTCGGCTCCGACGTGGTCGTCTCCGCGTCCGGGACCGCGCTGCGGCTGCCCGCCGCCCGATGTTCGACCACGCCCCGCACCGGCGGGAAGCTGCTGGTCGGCATCCGTCCGGAGAAGGTGTCCCTGGTCCCGGCCGACGAGGAGAACACCATCGCGACGGGCCGCAACAGGATCACCGGCCGGATAGCCGCCTCCTCCTTCATCGGGGTCTCCACGCAGTTCGTCGTCGACAGCCCGGTCTGCCCCGAGCTGGAGGTCTACGTCCAGAACATCGAGCGCGACAGCCGGCTGGTCCCGGGCGCCGAAGTGGTCCTCCATTGGAACCCGGAGCACACCTTCGGCCTTGACGCCGGGCAGTCCGTGCTTGCAGGGACGACGGGCGACGCGGGCATCGAGACGGTCGAGGAGAGCGCGTGACCACCACGGCCGCGCCGCCCCAGGCGCCCGCACCCACCGAACCCCCGGTCCACAAGCCGTCGACCCGCAAGCGCCTGGTCCCGTACTGGCTGCTGCTCCCCGGGATCCTGTGGCTGCTGGTCTTCTTCGTCCTGCCGATGGTCTACCAGGCCTCCACCTCGGTGCAGACCGGCTCCCTCGAAGAGGGCTTCGAGGTCACCTGGCACTTCCGGACGTACTGGGACGCCTTCACCGAGTACCTGCCGCAGTTCCTTCGCTCCCTGCTCTACGCCGGCACCGCCACCGCGCTGTGCCTGCTGCTCGGGTACCCGCTGGCCTACCTGATCGCCTTCAAGGCGGGCCGCTGGCGCAACCTGCTGCTGGTCCTGGTCATCGCCCCCTTCTTCACCAGCTTCCTGATCCGCACGCTGGCCTGGAAGACGATCCTGGCCGACGGCGGGCCGGTGGTCGCCGGCCTCAACGCGATCGGCTTCCTCGACGTCACCAGCTGGCTCGGCATGACCGAGGGGGACCGGGTGCTGGCCACGCCGCTCGCGGTCGTCTGCGGCCTGACCTACAACTTCCTGCCCTTCATGATCCTGCCGCTGTACTCCTCCCTGGAGCGCATCGACACCCGCCTGCACGAGGCGGCCGGGGACCTGTACGCGCGCCCCGCCACGGTCTTCCGGAAGGTGACCTTCCCGCTCTCGATGCCGGGCGTGGTCTCCGGGACGCTGCTCACCTTCATCCCGGCCAGCGGCGACTACGTCAACGCCGAGCTGCTCGGCTCCACGGACACCCGGATGATCGGCAACGTCATCCAGTCGCAGTACCTGAGGATCCTCGACTACCCGACGGCGGCCGCGCTGTCGTTCATTCTCATGGCGATCGTGCTGATCATGGTCACCATCTACATCCGCCGAGCGGGGACGGAGGACCTGGTCTGATGCGCACACCCCTCGCCTGGCTGCGGCGCAACCTGGTCGTGATCGCCGGCCTCGGCACGCTCGCGTACATGATCCTGCCGAACGTCGTCGTCACCGTCTTCTCCTTCAACAACCCCTCCGGGCGCTTCAACTACGCCTGGCAGGAGTTCTCGCTCGACGCGTGGAAGGACCCCTGCGGCGTCGCCGACATGTGCGGCTCCCTCGGGCTCTCGCTGCAGATCGCCCTGTGGTCCACCCTCGTCGCGACCGCCCTCGGCACGGCCATCGCCTTCGCCCTGGTGCGCTACCGGTTCCGGGCGCGCGGCGCGGTCAACTCGCTGATCTTCCTGCCGATGGCCATGCCGGAGATCGTGATGGCGGCCTCGCTGCTCGCGCTCTTCCTCAACATGGGCATCCAGCTGGGCTTCTGGACCATCCTGATCGCCCACATCATGTTCTGCCTCAGCTTCGTCGTCGCCGCCGTCAAGGCCCGTGTCCTGTCCATGGACCCGCGGCTGGAGGAGGCCGCACGGGACCTCTACGCGGGACCGGTGCAGACCTTCCTGCGGGTGACCCTGCCCATCGCGGCACCGGGCATCGCGGCGGGCGCCCTGCTGTCCTTCGCGCTCTCGTTCGACGACTTCATCATCACCAACTTCAACTCGGGCAACACCGTCACCTTCCCCATGTTCGTGTGGGGATCGGCCCAGCGCGGCACGCCCGTACAGATCAACGTCATCGGCACGGCGATGTTCGTCATCGCGGTGCTGGTGGTCCTCGCCGGCCAGACGGTCGGCAACCGCCGCAAGAAGGCACAACCGAAGTAATCAGTTCCGTAGGGAGTTGGAAGCCATGGCCCCAGTCGCCATGCGTAGTGTTGCTGCATCACTTTCCGAAGCGAAGCCGGTCTCGTACTGGCTGGACGACCCCGGCAAGCCCGCCGCCGAGCCGGCGCTCACCTCCGACGAGCGTTGCGACCTGCTGGTCATCGGCGGCGGCTACAGCGGCCTGTGGACCGCGCTCCTCGCCAAGGAGCGCGACCCCGGGCGGGACGTCGTCCTGATCGAGAGCAAGGAGGCGGGCTGGGCCGCCTCCGGCCGCAACGGCGGCTTCTGCGCCGCCTCCCTCACGCACGGCCTGGGCAACGGGATCGCCCGCTGGCCCGGCGAGCTGGCCAAGCTGGAGGAGCTGGGCGCCCGCAACCTCGACGCCATCGAGGAGGCGGTCGCCCGCTACGGCATCGACTGCGACTTCGAGCGCACCGGCGAGATCGACGTCGCCACCGAGCCCCACCAGGTCGAGGAGCTGCGCGAGCTGCACGAGGAGGCGGTCCGCCTGGGCCTCGCCGACGGCTCCGAGTGGCTGGACCGCGACGCGGTGCGCGCCGAGGTGGACTCCCCGACCTTCCTCGCGGGCCTGTGGGACCGCGACGGCGTCGCCATGCTCAACCCCGCGAAGCTGGCCTGGGGCCTGAAGCGGGCGTGCCTGGACCTCGGCGTGCGGATCTACGAGAACACCCGCGGCCTCAAGCTCGCCCCGGCCGGACGCGGGATGACCGTGCAGACCCCCTACGGCACGATCCTGGCCCGCCGGGTCGCCCTGGGCACCAACATCTTCCCCTCGCTGGTCCGGCGGATCCGCCCGTTCACCGTCCCCGTGTACGACTACGCGCTGATGAGCGAGCCGCTGGACGAGGCCCAGCTGGCGGCCGTCGGCTGGAAGAACCGGCAGGGACTGGGCGACAGCGCCAACCAGTTCCACTACTTCCGGATCACCCGGGACCACCGGATCCTGTGGGGCGGCTACGACGCCATCTACCCCTACCGGGGCAGGCTCGACTCCGAGTACGACCACCGCCCCGAGACCTACCTCAAGCTCGCGGAGCACTTCTTCACCGCGTTCCCCCAGCTGGAGGGGCTGAAGTTCAGCCACGCCTGGGGCGGAGCCATCGACACCTGCTCGCGGTTCTCCGCCTTCTTCGGCACCGCGCACTCCGGGAAGGTGGCGTACGCGGCCGGCTACACGGGCCTCGGGGTGGGTGCCACCCGGTTCGGTGCCGACGTGATGCTGGACCTCCTCGACGGGCTCTCCACCGAGCGCACCCGGCTGGAGATGGTGAAGTCCAAGCCGATGCCGTTCCCGCCCGAGCCCTTCGCCTGGACCGGGATCGCCCTCACCAAGTGGTCGCTGGCCCGCGCGGACGCCCGGGGCGGCCACCGCAACCTGTGGCTGAAGGCGATGGACAAGCTCGGCCTCGGCTTCGACAGCTGAACCGCGCGCCGCGCTTCGCGCGCGCCGCCCTCCCCGCGCCGTCCGCCGTGTGACCCGGTTCACCTCCACGAGGTGGCGGAACCCGCGTCATAACCGCGCCCGGTCCCGCTCTCTGCGGGTGAGAACGCCTCACCTACAGGGAACGGAGGCCGGGCGATGACGACCCCGGGGGACAAGATCGCGGTGGACTGGCTGCTCTCGGCGGCGCCGGACCCGGACGCCTGCCGGTGGGAGTGGGAGCGCAGCCCCCTGGGGGTCGCCCTGCTGCCCGCCGGCCGGCTCTGGGACGTGCTGATCCTGCCGGGCGAGCTGGGGCAGGCCACCCTCGACGTGCTCGCACTGCTGCAGGAGCGCCCCGGACCGGTGCTCGCCGACTTCGGCGAGTCCAGGATGGGCTTCTTCGTGCCGCCGGGCACCGCCTCCCGCTGGATCGGCACGGGGGTCCGGGGCGCCGGCAGCGGCACCTGGATCGTGGTGCCGTACCCCGGCCGGGCCACCGGCGGCGTGCGCTGGGCGGTGCTCCCGGACGGGCGCGGCACCCTCACCGACCCGGTCCTGCTGGAGCTGGCGATGCACGAGGCGGCCGCCCGGGTGCTGGCGGGGGAGTGCCGGAACCCTTGACAGGGGCATTGGTCTGGACCATCTTGGGCGCCGCTGTGCCCGTACACCGACAGCAGCCTGGCTCCATCCCCCCATGCACCGGAGGCAGTTGTGCGCAGAGCATGGTCCATCCTCACGGCCGCCGCCCTGGCGGCCGCCGGCTTCCTCGCCGCGGGTCCGCCGGCCGCGGCGGCGGACGCCGACCTCGTCCGCAACGGCGGCTTCGAAGCCGGACTCGACGGCTGGAGCTGCTCCGCCGGCAGCGGAGCACCCGTCGCCTCACCCGTCCACGGCGGCACTTCGGCCCTGCGGGGCACCCCGGCCGGCCAGGACAACGCCCGCTGCTCCCAGACCGTCACCGTCGCCCCGGACTCCGCCTACACGCTCACCGCCTGGGTCCAGGGCGCGTACGTCTACCTCGGCGCGAGCGGCACCGGCACCACGGACGTCTCGGCCTGGACGCAGAGCCCGGGCGCCTGGAAGCAGCTCACGACCGGCTTCCGCACCGGGCCCGCCACGACCTCCGTGACCGTCTACACCCACGGCTGGTACGGCCAGCCCGCCCACCTCACCGACGACGTCACCCTCGTCGGCCCCGACCCGGGCGGCCCCGGCCAGCCCCAGCCCCCGGCCGCCCCCACCGGCCTCACGGGCACCGCGACCTCGTCGAGCACCGTGGCCCTGGCCTGGTCGGCGGTACCCGGCGCGACCTCCTACCTCGTCCACCGCGACGGGGCCGCACCCCTGCCGTCCGGCACCCCCGCGGCGACCGTGACCGGGCTCGCACCCGCCACCGCCCACACCTTCCGCGTCAGCGCCATGAACGCCGCCGGCGAGTCCGCCCGGAGCGCGCCCGTCACCGTGACGACGGGCACCGGCGGCGGGGGCGACGGCGGCGGAATCCCCGCCCACGCCCTGGTCGGCTACCTCCACGCCAGCTTCGCCAACGGCTCCGGCTACCTGCGCATGGCCGACGTACCCGCCTCCTGGGACGTCATCAACCTCGCCTTCGGCGAACCGACCTCGGTCACCTCCGGCGACATCCGCTTCCGGCTCTGCCCCGTCGCCGAATGCCCGAACGTCGAGACCCCGGCCGAGTTCAAGGCCGCCATCAAGGCCAAGCAGGCGGCCGGCAAGAAGGTGCTGATCTCGATCGGCGGCCAGAACGGACAGGTCCAGCTCTCCACCGTCGCCGCCCGCGACGCCTTCGTCACCTCCGTGAGCCGGATCATCGACGAGTACGGCCTCGACGGACTCGACATCGACTTCGAGGGCCACTCCCTGTCCCTGGCCACCGGCGACACCGACTTCCGGGCCCCCACCACCCCGGTCATCGTCAACCTGATCTCCGCGATCAAGATCCTCAAGGCCCGGTACGGCGCCGGATTCGTACTGACCATGGCCCCGGAGACCTTCTTCGTCCAGCTCGGCCACCAGTTCTACGGCTCCGGCCCCTGGGGCGGCCAGGACCCGCGCGCCGGCGCCTACCTCCCCGTCATCCACGCCCTGCGCGACGACCTCACCCTGCTCCACGTCCAGGACTACAACTCCGGCCCGATCATGGGCCTCGACGGGCAGTACCACTCGATGGGCGGCGCCGACTTCCACATCGCCATGAACGACATGCTCCTCACCGGCTTCCCGGTCGCGGGCAACAGCGCCCGGGTCTTCCCCGCCCTGCGCCCCGACCAGGTGGCGATCGGCCTCCCGGCCACCACCAACGCGGGCAACGGGCACACCTCGCCCGCCGAGGTGACCCGGGCGCTGGACTGCCTGACGAAGAACACGGGCTGCGGGAGCTACCGCCCCCACGGCGCCTGGCCCGGCCTGCGCGGCCTGATGACCTGGTCGATCAACTGGGACCGGTTCGGTGGCTGGGAGTTCAGCCGGAACTTCGACGCGTACTACGGCAGCACCGGCTGACCACCAGCAGCAGCGGTGTGCACAGCAGCAGGCTGGCCAGCACGTCCAGCGGCCAGTGGTACCCGCGCAGTACCAGTCCGGCGGCCGTCGTCCCCGTGAGGACGAGGGCGGCGGCCACCGGCCACCGCCGGCCGGCGTACGGCCGCAGGAGCAGGGCCGCGCCCGTGTACGCGACGAACGCGGTCGCGGTGTGGCCCGAGGGGAAATAGCCGGCGGCCCACGGCTCCAGCGGACCGGGGCGGGCCGTCCACACCTTCAGCGGCACCACGAGGGCCGGGACGGCCGCCATCGCCGCCACCGCGGCGGCCGCCCCGAGGCGGTTGCCGCGCAGTGCGGCGTACGCGGCGGCCAGCAGCAGCACGGGAAGGGCGACCGGGACGTTCCCGAGGTCCGAGAGGCGTTCGGTGACGGCGTCGGGGACCGTGCGGACCAGGGCGCGGCTGAGCCGGGCGTCCGCGGACAGCAGCGGGCCGGGGAGCAGCACCTGCCAGGTGGCCAGGGCGAGGAGGAGGGCGCAGAGCGCGGAGACGGCAAGGGGCCGGCGAGCGGCGGCCAGTGGGCCGCGAGGGGTGGCCGGCCGTCCCGGAACAGGGGGGATGGTTCCGAGACGGCCGGCCGGACCGGGTCGCCGCACGCCCCGGGGGGTTTGGGGCGGACGGCCGTCCGATCGGTGAGGAGTGTGCGCGAACGCACGACCAGTACGGCGCTGGGGAAGCCCGGTACCGGTATCGCTCCCGGTGGCCCGGGAACGAGCTTTTTCACTCATCTGAAGAAACCGTACGGCAGGGGGAGGGGGACCGACAGCAGGAACGCGCTCCCGCCATCGGCCCCCCACAGCTTCTTCACAGCGTCCGCCCGTTACCGTCGGTAGGAGGCGGATCGTGCGCTCGGACGTTCCACCCGTTCGAGCAGGTGGTCGGACCGGGCGTGGACCGGTCGCGTACCGGGCGAGGCCCGGTCGGCTCGGACCGGTCGGCTCAGACGACGTCCGTGCCGATGGCGGCGAAGGCCGCCTCGATGAGGTCCAGGCCCTCGTTCAGCAGGTGCTCGCCGATGACGATCGGCGGGAGGAAGCGGAGCACGTTGCCGTAGGTGCCGCAGGTGAGGACGAGCAGGCCCTCGGCGTGGCAGGCCTTGGCGAGCGCGCCGGCCGCCTCCGGGAACGGGGTCTTGGAGACCGGGTCTTTCACCAGCTCGATCGCGATCATGGCGCCGCGGCCGCGGATGTCGCCGATGATCTCGTACTTCTCCTGCATGGCCGTCAGGCGGGCCTTCATGATGGACTCGATCTTCTTCGCCTTGGCGTTGAGGTCGAGCTCCTTCATGGTCTCGATGGAGCCGAGCGCACCGGCGCACGCCACCGGGTTGCCGCCGTAGGTGCCGCCCAGGCCGCCCGCGTGGGCGGAGTCCATGATCTCGGCGCGGCCGGTCACGGCGGCGAGCGGCAGACCGCCCGCGATGCCCTTGGCGGTGGTGATCAGGTCGGGGACGATGCCCTCGTCCTCGCACGCGAACCACTGGCCGGTGCGGCAGAAGCCGGACTGGATCTCGTCGGCGACGAAGACGATGCCGTTCTCGTTGGCGAACTTCACGATCTCGGGCAGGAAGCCCTTGGCCGGCTCGATGAAGCCGCCCTCGCCGAGGACCGGCTCGATGATGATCGCGGCGACGTTCTCGGCGCCGATCTGCTTGCTGATCTGGTCGATCGCCTGGGCGGCGGCCTCGGGGCCGCAGTTCTCGGCACCGGTGGGCCAGCGGTAGCCGTAGGCGACCGGGACGCGGTAGACCTCGGGGGCGAACGGACCGAAGCCGTGCTTGTACGGCATGTTCTTCGCGGTCAGCGCCATGGTGAGGTTCGTGCGGCCGTGGTAGCCGTGGTCGAAGACGACGACGGCCTGGCGCTTGGTGTACGAACGGGCGATCTTGACGGCGTTCTCGACGGCCTCGGCGCCCGAGTTGAACAGGGCCGACTTCTTGGCGTGGTCACCCGGGGTCAGCTCGGCGAGGGCCTCGCAGACCTCGACGTAGCCCTCGTACGGGGTGACCATGAAGCAGGTGTGGGTGAAGTCGGCGAGCTGCGCGGACGCCCGGCGCACGACGGCCTCGGCGGAGGCGCCGACGGAGGTCACGGCGATGCCGGAGCCGAAGTCGATCAGGCGGTTGCCGTCGACGTCCTCGATGATGCCGCCGCCGGCGCGGGCGGTGAAGACGGGCAGTACGGAGCCCACGCCACCGGCCACCGTCTCCAGGCGACGGGCCTGCAGCTCCTGCGACTTGGGGCCGGGGATCGCGGTGACGATCTTGCGCTCCTGCGGGACAGCGGTCATAGAGGGCTCCTGGGGGGTGTTTTCGGACGCACTTGTGTCTTTGTCCGCAGGCTAGGCCCGGGAGCGGGGGTCCTGCATGCTCCGTTCGGTAGTGATCTCCGCGTGTCCTTGTCCGCGACGGCCATAGGAGGGAGCGGACGTGTGTCTTCTGGAGAGTGCCGGCGTACGCGCCCCGGACCCGGTACCGGGCACTAGATTGAGCGCCGCAGAGCACGGCACGGTCAGGGGGCAGGGTTTTCATGGACACCGAGGGCATGTACGACGGCCACGCGACGCAACGAGGCCAGGTCCCCAGACCGACCACCCCTCCTCCCAGCCTGCCGCACATTCCCCCGGCGCCGCCGAAGCCGGTCCATGCACCGGCCATGGGCCCCACGCTCGCCGACTGGGTCAGTGCCCCGAGGCCACAGGCCGAGCCGGGCGTCTGGCGGTTCGAGTACGAACCCCGGAAGGGGGAGGAGACCGATACCGCGACCGACCGATCGCTGTTGATCGGTGTGGTCATCTCGTTCCTGGCGTGCGTACTGCTCTGGTCCCTGCTGGCCAACAACTACATCCCCTACGCCGATGTCCCGTTGAAGCTCTTCACCCCCCGGGACTGGTGGGAGTTCGGCGGTCGAGCCGCCGACCACCGGGGCGTAGCAGCACTGCAGGCCTACGAACTGGTGCTGACCGGCGCGCTGGTCTTCTGGTTCAGTCGACTGGGATCATGGGGTTTGGCCTTCGAAAGGCTCGTCGTGGCGCGCGGGCCGGGCGCCCGCGTCGCAGGTGCGGCCGCCGTGGCGATGTTCGTCGCGATGTCCATCGCGACGAAAACCCTGCCTGCAGACGCCCTGGCGTTCAGCCACCTCCCCTACACCGAGATGGGGCCCTTGGCCAGGCTCTCCGCCGCCCTGTTGTACGTGGTGCTGTACGGACCCGTCGTCTACCTCTTCCTCCGGCTTGCGGGGTGGTGGCGGGCCCCCCGCGGTCGCTCCGCACCGCCGACGACAGCCGCCGCAGCGGCTGCCGCACCAGCAGCACAGCACCCGGCGGCCGACGACCCCGCTCGGTGGCCCGAGTTGCGGGGGGTTGGGCTGGGGGAGGTGGCCGATCGGTTGGAGGGGGAGGCCGGGGGCGGGCGGATGAACGACGTCGACTACACGCGGATCCGGCGGGCCTGGGACTCCGTGCGCGTCGACCCCTCGCGGATGCGCGCCTTCGCCGACTCCGTCCGGGACAAGGGCGCCGGCGCCTGCGTGCACCCCTCCGGCGCGCGCGACCTGCCCGTCCGGGCCGCCCGGCACGACCTGCTGGCCCGGCAGGTGCTGCTCGGCACCGTCGAGGACGGCGTCCGCAACCCCTACGCCCGCCGCGGCACCTCCCTCGCGCTCGACCCCGACGTGCTCGGCACCTCCCTGCTCGCCGTCGGCCCCTCCGGCACCGGCAAGACCCGGCAGCTCGTACGGCCCGTCGTGGAGTCCCTCGCGCTCCAGGCGCTGGCCGGCCAGGCCGCCGTCGTCGCCGTCGGCGCGGCCGGGGCCCAGCTCGGGCCCGACACCGCCTACGACGTCGTGGTCCGCATCGGCGACCCGGCCTCCGTCTACGACCTGGACCTCTACGGCGGGGCCACCGACCCCGACGAGGCGGCCACCCTGCTCGCCGAGGCCTTCGTCGGGGACGTCCCGGGCGCCGACGTGCGCCGCGCCGCCACCGCCCTCGCCCAGCTCCTCGGGCCGTTCCGGGCGGCCCACGGACGCTTCCCGGCCGTCCCCGAACTGCGCGAGCTGCTCGACGGACTCCCCGCGGCCCTCGACGCCCTGCGCCGGGAGCTCGACGGGCAGCCCGCCATGCTGCGCGAGCTGGACGCCCGGACCCGGCAGCACGGCGCCCACGGCGACCCCGGAGCCGCCCTCGCCGACCGGGTGGCGCTGCTGGACCGGCCCGCCTTCGCCGGGTTCTTCGACACCACCGGCCAGGGCCGCCCCTTCTCCCTGCGCGCCCTGGAACACCCGATCCGCGTCCGCGTCGACCTGCCCGAACGCGGCCACGCCGACGCCTCCCGGATGCTGGCCCGGCTGCTGCTCGCCCAGTTCAACGCCGCCGCGGCCGCCCGGGCCGACCGCTCGCTGTTCGCGTTCCTGGCCCTCGACGACGCCTCGCACACGCTGACCTCGCAGACCGTCCGGGGCGTCCAGCGGCTGCGCTCCGCGCACGCGGGCGTCCTGCTCACGCTGCGCACGCTGGACGACGTACCGGAGGAGCTGCGCACGCCGTTGCTCGGTGCGGTCGGCTGCCGGATGGCCTTCTCCGGGGTCACCACCTGGGACGGCAAGCGCTTCGCCGAGGCCTGGGGCACCGAGTGGGTGGAGACCCGTGACGTCACCCACCGCACGGTCTTCGCCGACCAGCCGCTGACCCGTGCGATCCACGCCTTCCGCAAGCTCGTCACGGGCAAGGCGGTCACCACCGACGCGGTGACCGTCCGCCAGGTGGAGCGCGAGCGCTGGTCCGCCTCGGACCTCGCGCACGCCGTACCGCCCGGGCACGCCGTGCTCTCGCTCACCTCCGTGCGCGGGGAGCGGGCGGCCCCGCTGCTGGTCCGGCTGGCCGGATCGGCCTGACCCGCGCTCCGACCCGTACTGGGTGGCAGAATCGAGGGGAGCCGTTCGTACGCCACGGCGAAAAGCCTCGGTGCCTCGACGCGTCGAAGCACCGACGGCTCCCGCGATCCAGCCCTCCCGCCCTCCCCTCCCGCCACCCTCCGCTAAGGCCCCTGGTAACCGATGCCGCTGACCCTCGCCTCCCTCGTCCAGCACTCGGCGCTCAAGCTCGGCGTCCGGGCGGGGGAAGGGCGCCTGGACACCCCCGTGCGCTGGGCCCACGTCAGCGAGCTCGCCGACCCCGTCCCCTACATGGAGGGCGGGGAGCTCCTCCTGATCACCGCGATGAAGCTGGACGCGGACGACCCGGAGGAGATGCGGGCCTACGTACGGCGCCTCGCCGCCGCCGGAGTGGTCGGCATCGGCTTCGCGATCGGTGTGAACTACGAGGCCGTCCCCGAGGCGCTGGTCGAGGCCGCCCGGGCCGAGGACATGCCGCTGCTGGAGGTGCCCCGCCGGACCCCGTTCCTCGCGATCAGCAAGGCCGTCTCGGCGGCGCTCGCCGCGGACCAGTACCGGGCGGTGACCGCCGGCTTCGAGGCGCAGCGCGAACTGACCCGCGCCGCGCTCTCCGCCGACGGCCCCGCCGAGCTGTTGGCGAGGCTCGCGGCCCACGTCCACGGATGGGCCGCGCTGTACGACGCCTCGGGCGCCGTGGTCGCCGCGGCGCCCGAATGGGCCGCCCGCCGCGCCGCCCGGCTGACCGCCGACGTGGAGCGGCTGCGCGAGCGGCCCGCGCCCGCGAGCGCGGTCGTCGGGGGTTCCGAGGACCGCGTGGAACTGCAGTCGCTGGGCACCGGCCGCCGGGCGCGCGGGGCGCTCGCCGTGGGCACCGGGGCCCCGCTGGGCACGGCCGAGCGTTACGCCGTCCACTCCGCGGTCGCCCTGCTCACCCTCACCACCGAACGGTCGCGGTCGCTGCACGAGGCCGAGTCCCGGCTGGGCGCTGCGGTGCTGCGGATGCTGCTGGCGGGCGAGGCGGAACACGCCCGGTCCGTGGCCGGCGACCTCTACGGATCCCTGCTGGACGCGCCGTTCCGGCTGATCGTCGCCGAGCCCGCGCTGGCCGGCACGGCCCAGCCGGAGGGGCTCGCGCTGCTGGCGGACACGGTCGAGTCGGCGGCCGCCCGCTCCGGGGAGGCTCTGCTGCTCGTCCCCGAGCCGGGGCGCCTGGTGGTCCTGGCCTGCGACGGCGGAGCGGCCGTGCAGGCCTGCGCCGACCACGCCGAGGCGCTGGAGGCCCGCCGCGGCCGCGACGCCGCCGGGCCCGAGCCCGACGAACTGGTGATCGGGCTGTCCGCGCCGGCCGGGCCGGGCGCCGTGGCCACCGCCCTCAAGCAGGCGGACCAGGCGCTCGCCGTGGCCCGCCGCCGGGGGCGGCCACTGGTGGAGCACGAGGACATGGCGGCCGGTTCCGTCCTGCCGCTGCTCGCCGACGACGCCGTACGGGCCTTCGCCGACGGCACGCTGCGCGCGCTGCGCGAGCACGACGCGACCGGACGCGGCGACCTGGTCGCCTCGCTGCAGGCGTGGCTCTCCCGCCACGGCCAGTGGGACGCCGCCGCCGCGGACCTGGGCGTGCACCGGCACACGCTGCGCTACCGGATGAAGCGGGTCGAGGAGATCCTCGGCCGCTCCCTGGAGGACCCCGACGTCCGCATGGAGCTGTGGCTCGCGCTGAAGGCCACCTCCACTCCCGCCTGACGGACCGCGCCGGCCCGGCCCTGACAGTGACAAACCGGCGAAGCGGGGCGACCCGCCGCTCCACCAGGGACAAACGCCGAAACGGCCCCGGAGTCCTACGGTGGAGGGGTCAGGACCCACCGCACACACCCGAAGGGCCGGGATTCGCATGACTTCCACCCACGCCTTCTGGCTCGCCGGCCGCCAGGCCACCGGCGAGGACAGCTTCGACGTCCACTCCCCGTGGGACGGCCGCCAGGTCGCCACGGTCAGCGTCCCCACCGACGCGCAGGTCGAAGAGGCCGTGGCCGCGGCGTACGCCGTGACGGCGGAGTTCTCCGCGACCCCTGCCCACGTACGGGCCGCCGCCCTGGACCACGTGTCCAAGCGGCTCGTCGAGCGCACCGAGGAGATCGCCCAGCTGATCTCCGCCGAGAACGGCAAGCCCGTCAAGTGGGCCCGCGGTGAGGTCGGCCGTGCGGTGTCCGTGTTCCGCTTCGCCGCCGAAGAGGCCCGCCGCTTCAACGGCGGAGAGGCCCAGCGCCTCGACACCGACGCCGGCGGCGTCGGCCGTCTCGCGCTGACCCGCCGCTTCGTCAAGGGCCCGGTCCTCGGCATCGCGCCGTTCAACTTCCCGCTGAACCTGTGCGCCCACAAGGTGGCCCCGGCCATCGCCGTCGGCGCGCCGATCATCCTCAAGCCGGCCCCGGCCACGCCGCTCTCCGGCCTGATCCTGGGTGAGCTCCTCGCCGAGACCGACCTCCCGGCCGGCTCCTGGTCGGTCCTCCCGGTGGCGAACGACAAGATGCCCGCCCTGGTCAAGGACGAGCGCCTCCCCGTCATCTCCTTCACCGGCTCCGACACCGTCGGCTACGCCATCCAGCAGTCGGTGCCCCACAAGCACTGCACCCTGGAACTCGGCGGCAACGCCGCGGCCGTCGTCCTGGACGACTGGTCCTCCGAGGCCGACCTCGACTGGGCCGCGACCCGTATCGCGACCTTCTCGAACTACCAGGCCGGCCAGTCCTGCATCTCCGTGCAGCGCGTGATCGCCGACGCCTCCGTCTACGACCGGCTCGTGGAGAAGGTCGTCGCGAAGGTCCAGGCGCAGGTCACCGGCGACCCGAACGACGACGCCACCGACGTCGGCCCGCTCGTCTCCGAGGCCGCCGCCCAGCGCGTGGAGTCCTGGGTCGACGAGGCCGTCTCCGCCGGCGCCAAGCTGCTCACCGGCGGCAAGCGCGAGGGCGCCTCGTACGAGCCGACCGTGCTCGCGAACGTCCCCGCCGGCGTCAAGCTCGCCACCGAGGAGGTCTTCGGCCCGGTCCTGACCCTCCTGCGGGTCGAGAACACCGACGAGGCCTTCGCCGCGGTGAACGACTCCAAGTTCGGCCTGCAGGCCGGCGTCTTCACCCACGACGTCCAGACCGCCTTCCGCGCCCACCGCGAGCTGGAGGTCGGCGGCGTGATCATCGGCGACGCGCCGTCCTACCGCGCCGACCAGATGCCGTACGGCGGCGTCAAGCAGTCGGGTGTCGGCCGCGAGGGCGTCCGCTACGCGATGGACGACTACACGTACGAGCGCGTCCTGGTCCTGACCGGCCTCGACATCTGATCCCGTACGGCCACAGAGCCGACGGCCGGAGCCTACTGTGCGGGGGCTCCGGCCGTCCCTTTTCCTCCGGGCCGGACGGCGGCCGGGCAGCAGCCCGGGCCGCCGTCCGGCCCGCGGCCGTTCCCCCGGCTGGACCGCCCCGACTTTTCCCGCGGAGCCGGGCAGGGTACGACTCACAGGTAGCACCCATCGGTAGCGATCCGACCCAGCGGCGAGGTGAGCCCCCTCATGTCGGCAACACAGCCCGCACAGCCCGCACAGCCCGCACAGCCCGCACAGCCGGTCCAGCCCGGCGGCACACAGCCCAAGGTGACCGAGCGTGAGGCACGACAGGTCGCGGAAGCGGCCCGGGAACAGGACTGGCGCAAACCGAGCTTCGCCAAGGAGCTCTTCCTCGGCCGGTTCCGGCTCGACCTGATCCATCCCCACCCGCTGCCCGCCGACGAGGACGTCCGGCGCGGCGAGGCCTTCCTCGCCCGGCTGCGCGAGTTCTGCGAGGCCCAGCTGGCCGACGGCCTGGCCGCCCGCATCGAACGCGAGGCGCGGATCCCCGACGAGACCGTGCGCGGGCTCAAGGAGCTCGGCGCCCTCGGCATGAAGATCGACCCCAAGTACGGGGGCCTCGGCCTGACCCAGGTCTACTACAACAAGGCGCTCGCCCTCGTCGGCTCCCTCAGCCCGGCCATCGGCGCCCTTCTCTCGGCCCACCAGTCGATCGGAGTGCCCCAGCCGCTGAAGATGTTCGGCACCCAGGCCCAGAAGGACGCCTACCTGCCGCGCTGCGCCACCACTGCCATCAGCGCCTTCCTGCTGACCGAACCCGACGTGGGCTCCGACCCGGCGCGCCTGGCCACCACGGCCGTCCCCGACGGCGACGACGCCTACGTGCTCGACGGCGTGAAGCTGTGGACCACCAACGGCGTCGTCGCGGACCTGCTCGTCGTCATGGCCCGCGTCCCCCGCAGCGAGAACCACCGCGGCGGCATCACCGCCTTCGTCGTCGAGGCCGACTCCCCGGGCATCACCGTCGAGAACCGCAACTCCTTCATGGGCCTGCGCGGCCTGGAGAACGGCGTCACCCGCTTCCACCGGGTGCGGGTCCCCGCCGACCAGCGCATCGGCGCCGAGGGTGCCGGTCTCAAGATCGCCCTCACCACCCTCAACACCGGACGCCTGTCGCTGCCGGCCATGTGCGTCGGCGCCGGGAAGTGGTGCCTGAAGATCGCCCGCGAGTGGTCGGCCGTCCGCGAGCAGTGGGGCCGGCCGGTCGCGCAGCACGAGGCCGTCGGCGCCAAGATCTCCTTCATCGCCGCCACCACCTTCGCCCTCGAAGCCGTCGTCGACCTCGCCTCCCAGATGGCCGATGAGGACCGCAACGACATCCGCATCGAGGCCGCCCTCGCCAAGCTCTACGGCTCCGAGATGGCCTGCCTGATGGCCGACGAACTCGTCCAGATCCGCGGCGGACGCGGCTTCGAGACCGCCGAGTCCCTGGCCGCCCGCGGCGAACGGGCCGTCCCCGCCGAGCAGATGCTGCGCGACCTGCGCATCAACCGGATCTTCGAGGGCTCCACCGAGATCATGCACCTGCTGATCGCGCGCGAGGCCGTCGACGCCCACCTCTCCGTCGCCGGCGACCTCATCGACCCCGAGAAGGACCTCGGCGACAAGGCGAAGGCCGGTGCCCGCGCCGCCGGGTTCTACGCCCGCTGGCTGCCCCGGCTGGCCACCGGACCCGGCCATGTCCCCGGCACCTACCGGGCCTTCCACCCCGGCGGCCACCCCGACCTCTCCACCCACCTGCGCTATGTGGAACGCAGCGCCCGCAAACTCGCCCGGTCCACCTTCTACGCGATGTCCCGCTGGCAGGGCCGCATGGAGACCAAGCAGGGCTTCCTCGGCCGGATCGTCGACATCGGCGCCGAACTCTTCGCGATGAGCGCGGCCTGCGTCCGCGCCGAGCACCTGCGGGCCTCCGGGGACCACGGCCGCGAGGCGTACCAGCTCGCCGACGCCTTCTGCGAGCAGTCCCGCCTCCGCGTCGAGGAGCTCTTCGGCAGGCTCTGGTCCAACACCGACGACCTCGACCGCAAGGTGGTCGCGGGCGTCCTGTCCGGCACCTACGCCTGGCTGGAGGAGGGCGTGCTCGACGCCTCCGGGGACGGCCCCTGGATCGCGGACGCCACCCCCGGCCCGTCGACTCGGAAAAACGTCCACCGCCCCTTGCGCTGACCTGCGATCATCGCCGCACGTCGGACAGACGTACGAGGATGAGCGGGCGTACCCGACCGGTACGCCCGCGAGCACAGCACGAGGCGGACCAACGATGCCGACGGCCCAGGAAGACCGCACCAGCCGACGGCTGGCCTGGTGCGTGGCGCACCTGCTGCGCCACGCCCCGGACCACGTCGTCATCGACATGATCCACCGGCTCGACGAGCCCACCCTCAAGTACCTGTGCCGGGACGAGTGGCTCTCCGCCCCGACCGTCACCCTGCTGCTGCGCCACGGCGCCGCGGCCGACCGCGGCTTCATCGCCCGCAACCCCCGCGTCGTGGGACGGCCGCTGCCCGGCCTGCCCGGGCCCGCCCGGTATGCCGCCCGCCCCGGCCCCGGCCGCGAACCGGCCCAGGAGGCCGGCCCCGGGCCGCTCGGCCGGGACGCGCTGCTCGGCCTGCTGCGACGGCACGGACGCCGGCCCCGGACCCCCCTCACCCTGCTGCGCCTGCCGCACGACCCCCTGGACCCCGGGGCGCTGCTGCGCGAGCACGCCCGGGACCCGCTGCCGCCCGGAGCCGTCGAAGCGCTCCTGCTGGTCGGCGGCCTGCCCCTGGAGACCTCCCTCGCCCTGCTCGACACCCGCGGCCGCACGGGCGGCGACACCCCCGCCTCGTGGCACCGGCCGGCGGTCCGCGCCGTCCGCATGGGGCTCGCCACCTTCGAGGAGGTCGTCGCGCACCTGGCTCCGGCCCACCTGACCCTGCGTCTCGCCGACCACCCCGCCACCGGCGGGCTGCGCTGGTCCCTGCCCGAACAGGCAGGCATGCGCACGGCCCTGACCCGCGCCCTGAGCCCCCTCGGCGACTCGCCGCGCCACTGGGCGGCCCTGGAGCGCCACGCGCCCGGCTTCCGGGGCACCCTTCCGGAGCTGGTGGCCGGGATCGTCTCCGGAGACCCCACCCCGCCCGCCCCGCCCGCCGGACCCGCTCCGGCCCCCCTCGCCCACGTCCTCGGACTGCTCCGGACCGGCCCGCCGCCGGAACACCCCGAACCCCGCGGCGACTGGGAGCCCGGGCAGTTCTCCGCCGAACGCGGGCTGGCCCTCGTCAGCCTCGCCGTGCCGATGGACTCCGTGCAGGAGGACATCCGCTGGATCCGGGACTGCCTGAGCCGGGGCCTGCTCACCGGCGCGGACGTGGTCCGGTACAAGGTGCCGGCCTGCTGGGCACTGGACGAGGACCACTGGCTGGGGGACGGGGACGGACCCGACCGCCACGACTGGCCCGCGCCCGTCCTGGCGGCGCACGCCGAGACCGCGCGGCTGACCGCGCCCCTGGGCGACGACCCCGAGGCCTGGTGGCGGGCCGCCCGGGCCCTGCCCGACTTCACCGGAACGGTGCCGGAGCTGTGCGCCGCCGCCGGGACGGGCGGCCCGGCGCCGCGTGAGCCGTCCGCGCCGTAGGACGGTGGCGCGGAGGCGCCCGGCGACGGGCCCGGCGGGGGAGTCCGTGTCCTGGCCCGTACGACTTGCGGCAACAATGGGGGGCATGAGCGACCGTCCAGCCCCCCTCGCCGATCCGCACCTCCTCTTCGACCCCGCGGCCGGCCGCCGGGACATCGTCGTCCTCGGGTGCACCGGATCCATCGGCACCCAGGCCATCGACCTGGCCCTGCGCAACCCGGACCGGTTCCGGGTCACCGCCCTGTCCGCCGCCGGCGGCCGGGTCGCACTGCTGGCCGAGCAGGCCCGGCAGCTGCGGGTCGAGAAGGTGGCCGTCGCCCGCGAGGACGCCGTACCGGCCCTGAAGGAGGCGCTGAGCGCCCAGTACGGGCCCGGGGAGACGCTGCCCGAGATCCTGGCCGGACCGGACGCCGCGACCGAGCTCGCCGCCTCCGCGTGCCACACCGTCCTCAACGGCATCACCGGCTCCATCGGCCTCGCGCCCACCCTCGCCGCGCTGCGGGCCGGCCGCACCCTGGCCCTGGCCAACAAGGAGTCGCTGATCGTCGGCGGCCCGCTGGTCAAGGAGCTCGCCCGGCCCGGCCAGATCATCCCGGTGGACTCCGAGCACGCGGCCCTCTTCCAGGCCCTCACCGCCGGGACCCGGGCCGAGGTCCGCAAGCTCGTCGTCACCGCCTCCGGCGGCCCCTTCCGCGGCCGCACCCGCGCCGAGCTGGCGCAGGTGACCGTCCAGGACGCCCTCGCGCACCCGACCTGGGCCATGGGCCCCGTGATCACCGTGAACTCGGCGACCCTGGTCAACAAGGGCCTGGAGGTCATCGAGGCGCACCTGCTCTACGACATCCCCTTCGAGCGCATCGAGGTCGTCGTCCATCCGCAGTCCTACGTGCACTCGATGGTGGAGTTCACGGACGGCTCCACGCTCGCCCAGGCGACCCCGCCGGACATGCGCGGCCCCATCGCGATCGGTCTCGGCTGGCCCCACCGGATCCCCGACGCCGCCCCCGCCTTCGACTGGAGCAAGGCCTCCACTTGGGAGTTCTTCCCCTTGGACACCGAGGCGTTCCCGGCGGTCGGCCTGGCCCGGCACGTGGGCGCCCTGGGCGGCACCGCCCCGGCCGTCTTCAACGCGGCCAACGAGGAGTGCGTCGAGGCGTTCCTGGCCGGTCGGCTGCCGTTCACAGCAATCATGGATACGGTCTCTGCCGTGGTCGACGAGCACGGGACGCCTCGGTCGGGAACCTCCCTGACCGTCCAGGACGTCCTTGAAGCAGAGGCCTGGGCCAGGGCCCGGGCGCGGGAGATGGCGGCTCGGGCCGCCGCGGAGGCGCGCGCATGACACTTCTGATGACGGTGCTCGGAATCGTGATCTTCGCGGTCGGCCTGCTGGTCTCCATCGCGTGGCACGAGCTGGGGCACCTCTCCACGGCCAAGCTGTTCGGCATCCGGGTGCCGCAGTACATGGTGGGCTTCGGCCCCACCATCTGGTCGCGGAGGAAGGGCGAGACCGAGTACGGGATCAAGGCCATCCCGATGGGCGGTTACATCCGCATGATCGGGATGTTCCCGCCGGGCGAGGACGGCAAGGTCACCGCCCGGTCGACCTCGCCGTTCCGGTCGATGATCGAGGACGCCCGCTCGGCGGCGTACGAGGAGCTCCAGCCCGGCGACGAGAGCCGGCTCTTCTACACGCGCAAGCCGTGGAAGCGCGTGATCGTGATGTTCGCCGGCCCGTTCATGAACCTGGTCCTGGCCGTGGCGATCTTCCTCACCACGCTGATGACCTTCGGGCTGAACACCCAGACCACCGCGGTCGCCACCGTCTCCGACTGCGTCATCCAGCAGAGCGAGAAGCGCGACAAGTGCCTGCCCACCGACCCGGCCGCCCCCGCCAAGGCCGCCGGCCTGCGGGCCGGCGACAGGATCGTCGGCTTCAACGGCCGCCCGGTGGCCGACTGGTCCGCCCTGCAGAAGGACATCCGCTCCACCGTCGGCCCCGCCACGATCACCGTCGAGCGGGCCGGGCAGCGCATGGACCTCAAGGCCGACCTGATCGAGAACAAGGTCGCCAAGACCGACGGCAGCGGCAACTACGTCAAGGACGAGTACGTCACCGCCGGCTTCCTCGGGTTCGCCCCGGCCTCCGGCTACGTACCGCAGTCCTTCGGCCAGTCCGTCGACCGCATGGGCGAGATGATGGAGGCCGGCGTGCAGTCGCTGGTCGCCCTGCCCACCAAGGTCCCGGACCTGTGGAACGCCGCCTTCAACGGGGCCGAGCGCAAGCAGGACAGCCCCATGGGCGTCGTCGGGGCGGCCCGCGTCAGCGGTGAGATCTTCACCCTCGACATCCCCGCCCAGCACCAGCTGGTCTTCTTCCTCAACCTGTTGGCCGGATTCAACCTTTCGCTGTTCCTGTTCAACATGCTGCCGCTGCTCCCGCTCGACGGCGGGCACATCGCCGGCGCCCTGTGGGAATCGCTGCGGCGCAAGGTCGCCCGGGTCTTCCGGCGCCCCGACCCCGGCCCGTTCGACGTGGCCAAGCTGATGCCCGTCGCGTACGTGGTCGCGGGCCTGTTCATCTGCTTCACCCTGCTGGTGATGGTGGCGGACGTGGTGAACCCCATCAAGATCACCTAGTCGCACGCGGTGCGATACCGCACACCGCCGGGAGCCGGGCACGCATCGTGCCCGGCTCCCCGCGTTCGGGTGGCGCACCCCCTCGGATGCACGGGGCGTCCCGTGGTTGGCGTAACCTCGAAGGCCGGAGCCCGCCGATCTCGGGACCTTGATCCACACCTTGGGGTTGCACAGCAGATGACTGCCATCTCACTCGGAATGCCGTCCGTGCCGACGAAGCTTGCCGACCGCCGGGTCAGCCGCAAGATCCAGGTCGGCTCCGTGGCCGTCGGCGGCGACGCGCCCATCTCGGTCCAGTCGATGACCACCACCCGCACCTCCGACATCGGTGCGACCCTCCAGCAGATCGCCGAGCTGACCGCCTCCGGCTGCAACATCGTCCGCGTGGCCTGCCCGACCCAGGACGACGCCGACGCCCTTGCCGTGATCGCCAAGAAGTCCCAGATCCCGGTCATCGCGGACATCCACTTCCAGCCGAAGTACGTGTTCGCCGCGATCGACGCCGGCTGCGCCGCGGTCCGCGTGAACCCGGGCAACATCAAGCAGTTCGACGACAAGGTCAAGGAGATCGCGAAGGCCGCGAACGAGACCCGCACGCCGATCCGCATCGGCGTGAACGCCGGCTCCCTCGACGCCCGCCTGCTGAAGAAGTACGGCAAGGCCACCCCCGAGGCCCTCGTCGAGTCGGCGCTGTGGGAGGCCTCCCTCTTCGAGGAGCACGGCTTCGGCGACATCAAGATCTCGGTCAAGCACAACGACCCGGTCGTCATGGTCAACGCCTACCGCCAGCTCGCCGCCGCCTGCGACTACCCGCTGCACCTCGGCGTCACCGAGGCCGGCCCCGCCTTCCAGGGCACCATCAAGTCCGCCGTCGCCTTCGGCGCCCTGCTCTCCGAGGGCATCGGCGACACCATCCGCGTCTCCCTCTCCGCCCCGCCGGCGGAGGAGGTCAAGGTCGGCATCCAGATCCTGGAGTCGCTGAACCTCAAGCCGCGCCGGCTGGAGATCGTCTCCTGCCCCTCCTGCGGCCGCGCCCAGGTCGACGTCTACAAGCTGGCCGAGGAGGTCACCGCCGGCCTGGAGGGCATGGAGGTCCCCCTCCGCGTCGCGGTCATGGGCTGCGTCGTCAACGGCCCCGGCGAGGCCCGCGAGGCCGACCTCGGCGTCGCCTCCGGCAACGGCAAGGGCCAGATCTTCGTGAAGGGCGAGGTCATCAAGACCGTCCCCGAGTCGAAGATCGTGGAGACCCTCATCGAAGAGGCGCTGAAGATCGCCGCGCAGATGGAGGCCGACGGCGTCGCCAGCGGCGAGCCCACCGTCGCCATCGGCGTCTGATCCCCGCGGGCCCGCCCCGCACCCGGCCCCGGCCCGTTCCCGCTGATCGCGGGGCCGGCCGGGGCCTTTCGTGACCTGCCGGCGCGGCATCGTCCGGCCCCGGCGGGTACAGTGCGGAGATCAGCAGACGTGCATGGTGAGGCCCCAGTGTTGACGCAGACGACCACCCGGGTCCTTGAACCCGGTGACCTCGATGCCGCGCTCGAAGTCCTCGGACGCGAGCCGGTGGAGAACGCCTTCGTCACCTCCCGGGTCCAGGTCGCCGGACTCGACCCCTGGCGGCTGGGCGGCGAGATGTGGGGCTGGTACGCCGACGGCGAGCTCCGCTCCCTCTGCTACGCCGGGGCCAACCTGGTGCCCGTCTGCGCCGGTCCGGACGCCGTGCGCGCCTTCGCCGACCGGGCCCGCCGCACCGGCCGCCGCTGCTCCTCGATCGTCGGCCCCGCCCCGGCCACCCGCCTGCTGTGGCAGCTGCTGGAACCCAGCTGGGGACCGGCCCGCGACGTCCGCTCCCACCAGCCGCTGATGGTCATCGAGCGCCCGTCCACCACGGTCGAGCCCGACCCGCAGGTCCGCCGGATCCGCAAGGACGAGATGGACCTGATCATGCCCGCCTGCGTGGCCATGTTCACCGAGGAGGTCGGCGTCTCGCCGATGGCCGGGGACGGCGGTCTGCTCTACCAGGCCCGGGTCGCCGAGCTCGTCGCGGGCGGCCGCTCCTTCGCCCGCGTCGAGGACGGCAAGGTCGTCTTCAAGGCGGAGATCGGCGCCGCCACCGCCCGCGCCTGCCAGATCCAGGGCGTGTGGGTGGCCCCCGAGTTCCGCGGCCGCGGCCACTCGGAGACCGGGATGGCAGCCGTCGTCGCCCACGCCCTGCGCGACGTGGCCCCCGTCGTCAGCCTCTACGTGAACGACTTCAACACCGCGGCCCGCGCCGCCTACCGACGGGTCGGCTTCCGCGAGGTCGGCGCGTTCATGAGCGTGCTGTTCTGACGCCGACGACAGACCCGGCCGCGGCATTCCGGCGCGCCCCTACCGCGAAGTAAGGTCGCCGCATGCTGCCTTCCGGAGTCCGTATCGGCCCCCTCGACCTCGCCGACCGCGTGGACGAGGCCCTGCGCGTGCAGGCCGTCGCCTTCGGCCTCAGCGAGGAGGAGGTCGGCATCCGGCGCTACATCGTCCAGCGCCACATGACCTGCCGGGGCGCCCGCGCCCTCGGGGCGTTCGCCGAGGACGGCGCCCTCGCCGGGTTCGTCTACGGCATGCCGAACGACCGCACGCACTGGTGGTCCACCGTGGTCGAGCCCTACCTGCGGGCCGGCGGCCACGACGACTGGCTCGACGGCTCCTTCGTCATCACCGAACTGCACGTCCACCCCGGTTTCCAGGGCCACGGCATCGGCCGCACGCTGATCACCGCCCTCACCGACGACGCCGCCGAACCCCGTTCGATCCTCTCCGCCATCGACACCGAGAGCCCCGCCCGGGGCCTGTACCGGGCCCTCGGCTACACCGACCTCGCCCGCCAGGTCCACTTCCCGAGCGCCGCCCTCCCGTACGCCGTCATGGGCGCCGCCCTCCCGCTGGCCAGGGGCGGAAACGGTTACCGGGGGCCGTCGCGGCCCCGGTAACCTCCCGGCATGTCCACACACCACGTACAGCGCATGTCCCGCCTCATGGCCAAGACCCTCCGCGAGGACCCGGCCGACGCCGAAACCCTGAGCCACCGGCTCCTGGTGCGCGCCGGATACGTCCGGCGCAGCTCGGCCGGGGTGTGGACGTGGCTGCCGCTCGGCAAGCGGGTGCTGGACAACGTCTCCCGCGTCGTCCGCGAGGAGATGGACGCCATCGGCGCCCAGGAGGTGCTGCTGCCGGCCCTGCTGCCGAAGGAGCCCTACGAGGTCAGCGGGCGCTGGTCGGAGTACGGGGACCTGCTGTTCCGGCTCCGGGACCGCAAGGGCGCGGACTACCTGCTCGGCCCCACCCACGAGGAGATCTTCACCCTGGTGGTGAAGGACCAGTGCACCTCGTACAAGGACCTGCCGGTCATGCTCTACCAGATCCAGACCAAGTACCGGGACGAGGCGCGGCCGCGGTCCGGGGTGCTGCGCGGCCGCGAGTTCCAGATGAAGGACTCCTACTCCTTCGACGTCTCCGACGAGGGCCTGGCCGAGTCCTACCGGCTCCACCGGGAGGCCTACGTCCGCATCTTCGAGCGGCTGGGCCTGGACCACCGGATCGTCTCGGCGGTGTCGGGAGCCATGGGCGGATCGGCGTCGGAGGAGTTCCTCGCCCCCGCCGGGGCGGGCGAGGACACCTTCGTCGACTGCCCCTCCTGCGACTACGCCGCCAACACCGAGGCCGTCACCTTCGCCCTGGCGCCGGTCTCCGCGGAGCACCCGGCGGTGCAGGAGGTGGACACCCCGGACACCCCGACGATCGAGACCCTGGCCGCGCACCTGTGCGTCCCCGCCTCGGCGACGCTGAAGAACCTCCTGGTGAAGGTCGACGGCGAGATCGTCGCCGTGGGCGTCCCGGGCGACCGCGAGGTGGACCTCGGCAAGCTCGGCGAGCACCTCGCCCCGGCCGTCGTGGAGCTCGTCACCGCCGAGGACTTCACCGGCCGACCCGACCTCGTCCGCGGGTACGTGGGCCCGCAGGGCCTGGAGAAGGTCCGCTACCTGGCCGACCCGCGGGTCGCGCCGGGCACCGCCTGGGTGACGGGCGCCAACAAGCCCGACACGCACGCCCGCAACGTGGTCTGCGGCCGTGACTTCGAGGTGGACCAGTACCTGGACGTGGTGGTCGTGGAGCCGGGCGACCCCTGCCCCTCCTGCGGCGCCGGCCTGCGGCTCGACCGGGCCATCGAGATCGGTCACATCTTCCAGCTGGGCCGCAAGTACGCCGACGCCTTCGGGCTGGACGTCCTGGGCCGCGAGGGCAAGCCGGTACGGGTCACGATGGGCTCGTACGGGATCGGCGTCTCGCGCGCGGTGGCGGCCCTGGCAGAGCAGACCGCCGACGAGCGCGGGCTGTGCTGGCCGGCGGCGGTGGCCCCGGCCGACGTCCACGTCGTCGCGGCGGGCAAGGCCGTACCGCTGGCGCTGGCGGAGCAGGCGGCCGAGGCCCTGGCCGGCTCCGGCCTCCGGGTCCTGCTGGACGACCGCCCGGGCCTGTCCCCGGGCGTGAAGCTCACCGACGCGGAGCTGATCGGCGTGCCGTGGATCCTGGTGGCGGGCCGCCGCTCGGCGGAGGAGATCGTGGAACTGCAGAACCGCGCGACGGGCACCCGCGAGGAGCTCCCCCTGGCGGAGGCCCTGACCCGGCTGCGCGAGCCCGGCGCCGGCGCCTGACGCGCCCCGTCCGCGCGGCGGCCGCCGCTGCGGCTACGGCGCGGACCCGTCCGGGGACGGCGCCGGACCGGCGGTCCCGAGGGCGGGAGGCTCCGGGGGCGGGGCGACGGGCTCCGGCCCGTCCCCGCCCTCCGGGAGGGGTCCGACCCCGTCCGGCCCGGGGCCTTCGGAAGCCGGGCCGGCCGGGGCCGGGTCGGTGTGCGCCGGCGCCGCCGGGGGCAGCGGGGCGGCGCGTTCGAGGAAGCGCAGCAGTTCCACGGGGAACGGCAGCACCAGGGTGGAGTTCTTCTCGGCGGCGACCGCGACCACCGTGTGCAGCAGCCGGAGCTGCAGTGCGGCGGGCTGTTCCGACATGACCTCCGCGGCCTCGGCCAGCTTGTGGGAGGCCTGCAGCTCGGCGTCGGCGTTGATCACGCGGGCCCGCCGCTCTCGGTCCGCCTCCGCCTGCCGGGCCATCGACCGCTTCATCGTCTCCGGCAGGGACACGTCCTTGATCTCGACCCGGTCGATCTGGACGCCCCAGCCCACCGCCGGGCTGTCGATCATCAGCTCCAGCCCCTGGTTGAGCATCTCCCGGTTGGACAGCAGGTCGTCCAGGTCCGACTTCCCGATGATCGACCTCAACGAGGTCTGGGCCATCTGCGAGACGGCGAAGCGGTAGTCCTCCACCGCCACGACCGCGCTCGCCGGATCGACCACCTTGAAGTACACGACCGCGTCCACCCGCACCGTGACGTTGTCCCGGGTGATGCCCTCCTGCGCGGGCACCGGCAGGGTCACGATCTGCATGTTGACCTTGCGCAGCCGGTCGATCAGCGGAACGATCACGGTGAACCCCGGCGGCCGGACCTCCTCGCGCAGCCTGCCGAAGCGGAAGACCAGCCCCCGCTCGTACTGCTTCACGACCCGGGCAGCGGCACCCATGTACACGGCGGCACCCACGCCCGCCGCGACCACCGCTGTCAGCAGTTCTTCGACCATGACGGCCCCCTGCCGGACACACCTTCCTACCTACGGTATGCCCTACAGCCAGGCGGCGAACTCCAGCAGCAGCTCGGCATCCCGCCGCCGGCCCGCGGCCAGCGCCCGGTGGCCCGACTCCACCGCCCGGAACAGCGTCCAGCCCCGCAGCCGGTCCCGGTCCACGTCCAGCGCGTCGGCCAGCTTGTTCACCCGGCGCCGGGCCCCGGCCGCACCGGTCGAGGAGGCCACCTGGTCCTCCAGCCGGTCCCGCACCAGCCGCGCCAGGTCGTACGCCCGCTCGCCCACCAGCGGATCCGGCCCCACCGTCAGCCACGGCGCCCGCTCACCCGCCAGCACCTTGCCCTGCCGGAAATTGCCGTGCAGCAGCAGCTCCTCGGGCGGGGACGCCACCAGCTCCGTCCGGGCGGCCAGCGCCGCGTCGGCCAGCACCCGGACCTCCGCGGGCGCCGCGGCCAGGGCCACCGCCTGGAGCCCCGTACGCTCGGCCACCGACTCCCACCCGTGCCCGGCGGGCGGCGCCACCCACAGCCGGCGCAGGGTCCCGCTCGCCTCCAGCAGCGCCTTGGCCTCCGGAAGGGAGCGCAGCGACACCTCCGGGTGCAGCCGCTCCAGCAGCAGCGCCCCGTCGTCCCCGTGATGCCGGTTGTCCAGCACCCGTACGGCCCCGAAACCGCCCCAGTGCGCCAGCGCGGCCAGCTCCCGGTCCGGCCGGGCGTTCGGCGGAGCCAGTTTCAGGGCGGCCGGGGTCCCGTCCTCGTAGGTGACGAGGACGACCAGGCTGCTGCGCCCGCCGGGGGCCTGCACCCGCTGGGCCCGTACCCCGCGCCGGGTCAGCGCGTCCTCGGCGAGTGCGGGCAACTGCCCCAGCCAGTCCGTGTCCTGCGCTGTGTCCGGCATCTCGCCGAGCGCCCGTACGAGCCGCTGCGGCGGTTCGAAAGCCATGCGTGCGTGGTCCCTTTCAGCTGGTGAGGGCTCGTTACGCGCGTTCCGTGAGCCCAGGGAAGGCTACGCCGCCGCCGCGCCAGCGCGCCGCCCGCACTGCCGCCGCGGTCAGCGCGTCGGCCGCCTCGCGGCGCAGCTGCCCCTCTGCTGCCCGCACCAGGTCGGAGTACGCGCCCGCCACCCGGTCCTCGACGAAGGCGGCCAGTCGCTCCGCGTCGGCCTGCGTGCGGACCTGGAACGGCAGGCCGTAGGCCGCCTCCGACGGCCGGGGCGCGCCGCCCAGCTCGCGGACGCCCCGCGCGAGGGCGTCGCGCCGGGCGAGGTGGGCGCCGTACGCCTCCCGGGCCTCGGTCGCGCGCGGCCCGGTGCTGCGGGCGCCGATCACCCCGTAGGCGTAGGCCGCCGCGTGCTCGGCGGCGAGGGCCGCCTGGGCGGCCGCGAGGGCCCCGCCGGCGGGGGAGGGCTCGGGCTTCACGACGCGGCTCCCGGGGGCGAGGTCAGCAGGTAGGCGTGGACGGCGCCGCAGGCGGCGACCGAGGCCAGCATCCGGGCGAGCTCACCGGGCGCCCCGGCCAGGTCGATGGTGCGGGACTCGGACAGCTTGCGCTCGGCGTCGGCGAGGGCGGTCAGGGCCTCGGCCGGCTTCGGGGGCACGGGCGACGCGCTCGACGCGGGCGCGGCGGCCGCGCCGGTGCCCGCGGAGGGGACGGCGGACGAGGCCGGGGAGGGCCGGTCGCCCGCGGCGGGGGACAGGGCGGCCGCGTGCGCGGCGACCGAGGCGCGCAGGGGAGCCAGCCGGGGAGCGAGGGACGGGTGTGCCGCCCCGGTGGCGTCGTAACGTTCCAGCAGTCGCTCGCTGTCACGAACGGCCGCTTCGCGCATCCGCCGGTCGAGTGAAATCGCGGCGGTGACGGCGGGGGAGGGGGTGTCGGAGCACCCCGTCAGCAGCACGGTGCCGGCCGCGCCGGCGGCACCGGCGAGCACGCTCCGGCGGGAGGGTCTTGGGGGCGGAGTCCAGGGCACGGCGGCGTCCTCCGGGTGGTGACGGGGCTGATCGCGGGGCGGGGTGTGATCACGGTACCCGTGGCCCTGTCCGGCGGGCGGACGGCAACACCCTCCGACACCGGATACCCTTTGACACGACGCACGACGGAAACCACAACAGCACACGCGGCCGAGGAGTCACCCGGATGAGCACCACCCAGAGCGACAGGCTGCGCGGACTGCTGGAGCCGCTCGTCGCCGCCAAGGGCCTGGACCTCGAAGAGATCGAGCTGTCCCGCGCGGGCAAGCGCCGGATGCTCCGCATCATCGTGGACTCCGACGAGGGCGTGGAACTGGACGCGTGCGCCGAGCTGAGCCGTGAGGTCTCCGACCTGCTCGACGAATCCGACGTGATGGGCGAGGACGAGTACGTCCTCGAAGTGAGCTCGCCGGGCGCCGACCGCCCGCTGACCGAGCACCGCCACTACGTACGGGCCATCGGCCGTCTCGTGAAGTTCCAGCTGGCCGCCGAGGGCGAGAAGGGGGCCGGGGAACTGGTCGCCCGCATCCTCGACGTCGACGACGAGGGCCTGGACCTCGAAGTACCGGGCGTGAAGGGCCGCAAGGCGACCGCCCGCCGCATTGCTTTCACCGACATCGCCAAGGCGCGTGTCGAGATCGAGTTCAACCGCAAGGACAAGAAGGAAGAGGAGGCGTAGCCGTGGACATCGACATGAGTGCCCTGCGGGGTCTGGTCCGGGAGAAGGAGATCTCCTTCGACCTGCTCGTCGAGGCGATCGAGTCGGCCCTCCTCATCGCGTACCACCGGACCGAGGGGAGCTTCCGCCGCGCCCGCGTCGTGCTGGACCGCACCAACGGTCACGTGGTCGTGTGGGCGACGGAGGACCCGAGGGACCTCGAGGAGGGGCAGGAGCCCAAGGAGTTCGACGACACCCCGTCGGACTTCGGCCGGATCGCGGCGACGACCGCCAAGCAGGTGATCCTCCAGCGTCTGCGCGACGCCGAGGACGACCTGACCTTCGGCGAGTTCGCCGGCCGCGAGGGCGACGTCATCACCGGTGTGGTGCAGCAGGGCAAGGACCCGAAGAACGTCCTGGTCGACATCGGCAAGCTGGAGGCCATCCTGCCGGTGCAGGAGCAGGTCCCCGGCGAGGACTACCCCCACGGCCTGCGCCTGAAGGCGTACGTCGTGCGGGTGGCGAAGGGTGTCCGCGGTCCGTCCGTGACCCTCTCGCGCACCCACCCCAACCTCGTGAAGAAGCTGTTCTCGCTGGAGGTCCCGGAGATCGCCGACGGCAGCGTCGAGATCGCGGCGATCGCCCGCGAGGCCGGTCACCGCACCAAGATCGCGGTGCGCTCCACCCGTTCGGGCCTCAACCCGAAGGGCGCCTGCATCGGCCCGATGGGCAGCCGCGTGCGCAACGTGATGGCCGAGCTGCACGGCGAGAAGATCGACATCGTGGACTGGTCGGACGACCCGGCCGAGATGGTCGCGAACGCCCTGTCACCCGCCCGGGTGAGCAAGGTCGAGGTCGTCGACTGGGACTCCCGGTCCGCCCGGGTGACCGTCCCCGACTACCAGCTCTCGCTGGCCATCGGCAAGGAGGGCCAGAACGCCCGCCTCGCCGCGCGGCTCACGGGCTGGCGCATCGACATCCGTCCCGACACCGAGGTGTCCCCGGACGCCGACCGGGACCGCGAGCGGGCCGGGGAATAAACCGGTACCGTCCGGTCCTTCCGGGACGGTAGACAGGTTCACAACCGCCGCCGCCGAGGTGACGGATCAAGACAACACGACAGCCGTTCGATTTTTCCTCCGACACTCGTCGGGGGAGAGGTCGGTGCGGGGAGGTAGACTTAGGCGTGTCTGGCCGGACGCAAGCCCGCGCATGCCCCGAACGAACCTGTGTGGGGTGTCGGGAGCGAGCGGCCAAGAGCGATCTGCTGCGCATCGTGGCGATCGAGGACGAATGTGTTCCCGATCCTCGCGGTACGCTGCCCGGCCGGGGTGCGTACCTGCACCCTGCCGTGGTCTGCCTCGACCAGGCGGTCCGCCGCCGGGCGTTCCCCCGGGCCCTGAGGTCCGCCGGAGCGCTCGACACGGTGAGCCTGCGCAAAGCCGTGGCCGGTGAAGCCACGGCCAGACCGTAAGAAGTAGTACGGCACGGATACCCCGTGCGGTCAGGTACCTCGCGAGTTGGAAGTAGGTCGAGATTGCGATGAGCACTCGATGAGTACGCGATGAGTACGCCCATGAAGTAGCGACGGTCCGGCGTAACCCGGACCTAAAAGGAGCGAAGTGGCTAAGGTCCGGGTATACGAACTCGCCAAGGAGTTCGGGGTGGAGAGCAAGGTCGTCATGGCCAAGCTCCAAGAACTCGGTGAATTCGTCCGTTCGGCGTCCTCGACGATCGAGGCGCCCGTTGTACGCAAGTTGACTGACGCACTGCAGGGGCCCGGCGGCAACGCCGGCAAGTCCGCTGCGAAGCCCGGCGCGCCCCGCAAGGCCGCGCCCGCCAAGCCCGCGGCGCCGTCTCCGGCCGCCGCGGCACGTCCTGCTGCCCCGAAGCCCGGCGCACCGGCCCCCAAGCCGGCCGCTGCCGAGGCCCCGGCCGCAGCCCCCGTGACGCCGGCCGCCCCCGGCCCGCGTCCCGGCCCGAAGGCTCCGGCCGCCCCGAAGCCCGCTCCGGCGGCGCCCGTGGCGACCGAGTTCTCCGCGCCTCCGGCGGCCCCGGCCGCTCCGGCGCGTCCCGCCGCGGCCCCCGGTCCCCGTCCGGCGCAGCAGCGTCCGGCCGCCCCGGGCCAGGGCGGTGCCCGTCCCGGCGCCCCGCGTCCCGGTGGTGCCGCCCCCGGCGCCCAGGCCCCGCGTCCCGGCGGTGCCCAGGCCCCGCGCCCGCAGGGCGCCCGTCCGGCCGGTCCCCGTCCGGGCAACAACCCGTTCACCTCCGGCGGCTCCACCGGCATGGCGCGCCCGCAGGCGCCCCGTCCGGCCGGCGCCCCGCGTCCCGGTGCCCCCGGCGCCGGCGGCGGCCAGGGTGCTCCCCGTCCGCAGGGCGGTCCCGGCGGCGCTCCGCGTCCGCAGGGTCCCGGCGGCGCCCGTCCGACCCCGGGCGGCATGCCCCGTCCGCAGGGCGGCGCTCCGCGTCCGGCCCCGGGCGGCAACCGTCCGAACCCGGGCATGATGCCGCAGCGTCCCGCTGCCGGTGGTCCCGGTCCCCGTCCCGGCGGTGGCCCCGGCGGCCGCGGTCCCGGTGCGGGCGGTCCCCGTCCCGGCGGCGGTGCCGGTCGTCCCGGCGGCGGCTTCGCCGGCCGTCCGGCCGGTCCGGGCTCGCGTCCGGCCGGTGGCGGCTTCGGCGGTCCCCGTCCCGGTGGCGGCGGCTTCGGCGGCGGTCCGGCCGGTGCCGGTGGCGGCGGTCGTCCCGGCTTCGGCGGTCGCCCCGGCGGCCCCGGTGCCCGTGGCGGTACGCAGGGTGCCTTCGGCCGTCCCGGCGGTCCGGCCCGTCGCGGCCGCAAGTCGAAGCGTCAGAGGCGCCAGGAGTACGAGGCCATGCAGGCCCCGTCCGTGGGCGGCGTGATGCTGCCCCGCGGCAACGGCGAGACCGTTCGCCTGTCGCGCGGTGCGTCCCTCACCGACTTCGCGGAGAAGATCAACGCCAACCCGGCGTCGCTGGTCGCGGTCATGATGAACCTCGGCGAGATGGTCACTGCCACGCAGTCCGTCTCCGACGAGACCCTCCAGCTCCTCGCGGGCGAGATGAACTACCAGGTTCAGATCGTCAGCCCGGAGGAGGAGGACCGCGAGCTCCTCGAGACCTTCGACATCGAGTTCGGCGAGGACGAGGGCGGCGAGGAGTACCTGCTGCCGCGTCCGCCGGTCGTCACCGTCATGGGTCACGTCGACCACGGTAAGACCCGACTGCTCGACGCCATCCGCAAGACGAACGTCGTCGCGGGCGAGGCCGGCGGCATCACCCAGGGCATCGGCGCCTACCAGGTGGGCACCGAGGTCAACGGCGAGGACCGCAAGATCACCTTCATCGACACCCCGGGTCACGAGGCGTTCACCGCCATGCGTGCCCGCGGTGCGAAGTCGACCGACATCGCGATCCTCGTGGTCGCGGCCAACGACGGCGTCATGCCGCAGACGATCGAGGCGCTGAACCACGCCAAGGCCGCCGGCGTCCCGATCGTCGTCGCGGTCAACAAGATCGACGTCGAGGGTGCCGACCCGACCAAGGTCCGCGGCCAGCTCACCGAGTTCGGTCTCGTCGCCGAGGAGTACGGCGGCGACACGATGTTCGTCGACATCTCCGCCAAGCAGGGTCTGCACATCGACTCCCTGCTGGAGGCCGTCGTCCTCACCGCCGACGCCTCGCTCGACCTGCGCGCCAACCCCGAGCAGGACGCTCAGGGTATTGCGATCGAGTCCCACCTCGACCGCGGCCGCGGTGCCGTCGCCACCGTCCTCGTCCAGCGCGGTACCCTCCGCGTCGGCGACACGATGGTCGTGGGCGACGCCTACGGTCGTGTGCGCGCCATGCTCGACGACAAGGGCAACAACATCGAGGAAGCGGGTCCGTCGACCCCCGTCCTGGTCCTGGGTCTCACCAACGTCCCCGGCGCCGGCGACAACTTCCTCGTCGTCGACGAGGACCGCACCGCCCGTCAGATCGCCGAGAAGCGTGCTGCGCGCGAGCGCAACGCCAACTTCGCCAAGCGCGTCCGCCGGGTGTCCCTGGAAGACCTCGACTCGGTCCTCAAGGCCGGTCTGGTCCAGGAACTCAACCTCATCATCAAGGGCGACTCGTCCGGTGCGGTCGAGGCTCTCGAGTCCTCGCTGCTCCAGCTCGACGTCGGTGAAGAGGTCGACATCCGGGTCCTGCACCGCGGTGTGGGTGCGGTCACCGAGTCCGACATCTCGCTGGCGATGGGCTCCGACGCCATCGTCATCGGCTACAACGTCCGCGCTGTCGGCCGTGCCGCGCAGATGGCGGACCGCGAGGGCGTCGACGTCCGCTACTACTCGGTGATCTACCAGGCCATCGAGGAGATCGAGGCGGCCCTGAAGGGTCTGCTCAAGCCGGAGTACGAAGAGGTCGAGCTCGGTACGGCGGAGGTCCGCGAGATCTTCCGCTCGTCCAAGCTGGGCAACATCGCGGGTGTCCTCATCCGCTCCGGCGAGGTCAAGCGCAACACGAAGGCGCGGCTCCTGCGCGATGGCAAGGTCATCGCCGAGAACCTCACCATCTCGGGTCTGCGCCGCTTCAAGGACGACGTCACCGAGATCCGCGAGGGCTTCGAGGGTGGTATCAACCTCGGTTCCTTCAACGACATCAAGATCGACGACGTCATCGCGACGTACGAGATGCGCGAGAAGCCGCGCGCGTAAGCGCGAGGCACATCGCACCGTGTCGTAGCTCGTCACACCGGGGCCGGTCGGCGGAATATCCGTCGATCGGCCCCGGCCGTTGCGTGTACGGTTCTGGTGATCCTGCCGAGCGACGGCCGGCAGGCCACCGAACCCGCACCGGCGGGACATCCGGAACTGCATGTACGTGGGGACTCTGTCCTTCGATCTGCTCCTCGGCGACGTCCACTCGCTGAAGGAGAAGCGCTCCGTGGTCCGGCCCATCGTGGCCGAGCTCCAACGCAAGTTCTCCGTGAGCGCGGCGGAAGTGGGCGACCAGGACCTGCACCGCAGGGCCCGTATAGGGGTCGCCCTGGTGAGTGGGGACGCGGGGTTCCTCTCGGACGTGCTGGACCGCTGCGAGCGGCTGGTCGCGGCGCGTCCGGAAGTGGAGCTGCTGTCCGTACGACGGCGCCTCCACGGTGATGAAGACTGATAGCAAGACATAAGAAGGAGACGGACCAGTGGCCGACAATGCGCGGGCGAAGAAGCTGGCGGACCTCATCCGGGAGGTGGTGGCGGAGAAGCTGCAGCGCGGTGTCAAGGACCCCCGCCTCGGTACGCACGTGACCATCACGGACACCCGGGTCACCGGCGACCTGCGGGAGGCCACGGTCTTCTACACGGTCTACGGCGACGACGAGGACCGGGCCAGCGCGGCAGCGGGCCTGGAGAGCGCCAAGGGCGTACTGCGTTCCGCGGTCGGCCGGGCGGCGGGGACCAAGTTCACGCCCACCCTGACCTTCGTCGCGGACGCCCTCCCGGAGAACGCCAAGACCATCGAGGACCTCCTGGAGAAGGCGCGCACCTCCGACGCCCAGGTGCGGGAGGTGTCCTCCGGCGCCCAGTACGCCGGCGACGCCGACCCGTACAAGAAGCCCGGCGAGGACGACGAGGACGCAGCCGCGGAATGAGCACCAACGCAGGGAAGACGCCTGGCGGTCCCTCCCGGCCGGAGGCCGGGGGCGGACTCGTCATCGTCGACAAGCCCGCCGGCTTCACCTCGCACGACGTGGTCGCCAAGATGCGCGGGATCGCCAAGACCCGCCGCGTCGGCCACGCCGGCACGCTCGACCCGATGGCGACCGGCGTCCTGGTCCTCGGCGTGGAGAAGGCCACCAAGCTCCTCGGCCACCTCGCGCTCACGGAGAAGGAGTACGTCGGCACCATCCGCCTGGGCCAGAACACCCTGACGGACGACGCCGAGGGCGAGATCACCACCTCCACGGACGCCACCGGGGTCACCCGGGACGCCGTGGACGCGGGGGTCGCCAAGCTCTCGGGCGAGATCATGCAGGTCCCGTCCAAGGTCAGCGCCATCAAGATCAAGGGCGTGCGCTCCTACAAGCGCGCCCGCGACGGTGAGGACTTCGAGATCCCGGCCCGGCCGGTGACCATCTCGTCGTTCCAGGTGTACGACATGCGCCAGGCGGAGGCCGAGGACGGCACCAAGGTCGTCGACCTCGTCGTCTCCGTGGTCTGCTCCAGCGGTACGTACATCCGCGCCCTGGCCCGCGACCTCGGCGCGGACCTCGGCGTCGGCGGTCACCTGACCGCGCTGCGCCGCACCCGCGTCGGCCCGTACAAGCTCGACCGCGCGCGGACCCTGGACCAGCTCCAGGAGGAGCTGACCGTCATGCCGATCGGCGAGGCGGCGGCCGCCGCCTTCCCGCGCTGGGACCTGGATGCGCGGCGGGCCTCGCTGCTCGCCAACGGCGTGCGGATCGACATGCCGGACGAGTACGGGGACGGCCGCACCGTCGCGGTCTTCGGGCCGCAGGGGCAGCTGCTCGGGCTCGTCGAGAGCAAGAACGGGAAGGCGAAGTCCCTCGCGGTCTTCGTCTGATCCCGCCGCCCGGCGGACCGCCGGGCGTTGACGTGGAGCGGTGAGCGCACTTGCGTGGCTGCTCACCGCTCCACGACCCCCCTCGGGTAGGTCTCTATCCATCCGGACCCTGATATTCACCCGTCCGAGCAGGCGCTCGGAGTGAATGGAGGGAGCGCAAGGGGGCGCGTTCGTCCTGTGTGCTGTTCGTGCTGATCTTCACCTGCCTACCGTCGTGACCACGGGGTGTTGCGGTGGAGCGGTACGGGGAGTGGTGCGGCCATGGCGGAACTCGTGACGATCTGCGATCCGGCCGGGCGGGAGCGCGGCAGCGGATTCGTCGCCGACGACCTCGGGACGGTGATCACCAGCCACGAGGCCGTCGACGGACTGACACTGATGGTGCTGCACGCCCCGGGCCCGGCCGGACGCACCTGTCTGGCGGACGCGGGTGACGTCACCGCCCTGCCCGGCCTCGGCCTGGCCCTCGTACGGAGCGACGGTCTCGGGGTGCGGCCGCTGCCCGTGGCGGCCCGCGCGACCGTCGAGCCGGGGACCTACGTACGGCTGCCCGCGCGCGGCTGGCGGCAGGCGCGGGTGCTCGGGGGCGCGCGGGTCACGCACCCGGCGGCGGACCGCACCCACCCCGTGCCCGACGGGGTGGCGGTCGAGCTGGCCATCGGCACCGACGGGCAGGACGCGCTCGCCCTGGGCGGAGAGGCCTGCGGGGCACCGGTGCTCGACGTCGGGACCGGAGCGGTGCTCGCCGTCCTGGGCACCGGGCTGCGCGCCGAACACCGCACCGGAGGCTTCGCCGTCGTGCTGCGCGCCGCGGCGGCCGCCGACCCGGCCGGCCCGCTCGCCGCACTGCTGGACCGCAACGGCGCGACCGTGCCCGGTCGCGGGGCCGACCTCAACCTCGCCGGAGCCCTCGAACTCACCGCGACCACCCTCGGCGCGGCCCTCCCGCCCCGGCCCGCCGGCCCGGGACGGCCCCGCGTGGAGCGGCCCGCCGTCGCCGCCGGGCTCGAGGCGTTCACGGCGGGCCGCCGCCCCGTCCTCGGCCTGGTGGGCGACCCCGGTACGGGCCGCACCACGGCGCTCGCGGCCCTCGCCGCCGACCGCGCCCGCGGGGAGCGCCCCGCGCCCACCCTGTGGCTGCGCGGTGCGGACCTCCGAGCCGGGGACGCCTCCCTCGCCGACGCCGTGGCCCGGGCCCTGACGACGGCCGGGCAGATCGTGTCGGCGGCCGACCCGGAGGGCGGGCGACCGCACCCGGGGGACCCGGCCGCCGCGGAACACGGACCGGGCCCGGCACCGGAGGCCGGCCGGGCCCGCCCGCCCGTACCGGAGGCGCCGCCCGTACCGGAGGTGCCGCCCGTACCGGAGGTGCCGGGGACCCCCGTGGCCGGCCCGTCCGCGCAGGCGCACCCGCACGCTCCGGCAGCCGCGCACCCGACCGCACCCGGCGCCGGGAGCGGACCGGCCGACGGCCCCGGCCGGGCCGACCGCCCGGCCGATGCCGGTGCCGGCGCCGCCCACCTTCCCGGGCCTCGGAGCCCCGGCGGCGCAGCCCCCCGGACGGTCGCGGCCGACCTCGGTGCCAGGGTGCCCGGGCAGCGGTCGCCGGGCGCCGGAACCACCGCACGCGGGGCGGCCCGGGTCCCCGCGCCTCCGGGCGGCGGGCCGACCGGCCCGGACCGGCCCGGGCCCGGCCCCGGGCGAGGCGTCGGGGAGCCGGAGGGCATCGCAGAGCGGGTGGCGCGCGCCGCCGCGGCGGCCGGACGGGCCCTGCTCGTGGTCCTCGACGCCCCCGAGGAGATGCCACCGGAGCTCGCGCACCGCCTGGAACCCTGGACCGGCGCCACCACCGCCTGGCTGGAGGCCACCGGTGCCCGGCTCGTCGTCGCCGCCCGGCCCGAGTACTGGGAGGGAGCCGGCGCCCTCTACCCGCCCGGCGCCCTGCACGAACCGGCCCGGGAGCCCCGCCGGCTGCCGCCCGCCCTGACCCTCGCGGACCTCACGCCCGACGAGGCAGGGACCCTCCGGGCCCGGCTCGGCATCCCCGCCGACGCCGTGGCCGAGCCCGACGCCCGTCACCCGCTCACCCTGCACCTCCTCGCCGGGATCCGGGCCGCGGAGGTCACCGCCGGCCGCCCGGGCCGCGACGAGGTCTTCGCCGCACACGTGGACCTGCTGTGCCTGCGCACCGCCGTCCGCATCACCGCCGCCGGCGCCGCGGGCACCGGGGTGCACGGCCCCGGCGTCCGCCGGCTCGCCGCCCGCGTCGCCGGGCGGGTGCACGAGGCCGCGCGGCGGTGCCTCGGCCCCGGGCAGGGACAGCTGGACCGGGCCTCCTTCGAGGAACTCTTCCCCTGGCGCACCGGCTGGGCCTCCGCCGTGCTCACCGAGGGACTGCTCGTCCCCGCCGGGAACGGCTACCGCTTCGCCCACGAGGAGCTGTCCGACTGGATCCAGGCCGGCCACCTGGACATCGGGACCGCCCTCGGCCTCCTCGTGCACGGCCCCGCCCGGCCGGCGCTGCCCGTGCCCCGGCACCGGATCGGGCCCGTCCTCGAAGCACTGCGCCGGCTCCCCGAGGACCGGCTGCGCCGCGAACTGGCCCGGCTCGTCCATGCCCTCGACGGCTTCGCCGCGGATCCGGCCGGCGCCGTACCGGACCGCGTCTGGTGGGCCGCCCGGCTGCTGCGCGAGACCCTGCTGCGGGCCCCGGACGCCGGACCCCACCTGCCCGTCCTGCACGCCCTCGCCGAGCACGTCACCCGGGCCGGCCCGGGGGCGTTCGGCGGCCGCTTCTGGAACCGCCTGCGCCTGGCCGAGCCCGACCGCCTCGACCTGCTGCGCCGCCTGTTGCCCGCCGACCCCGCCGAGGCGGAGCCCGGCGACCGCTACCTCGACGCCGTCGCCCGCCGCCTCGCCCGCGACCCCCGGCGCGTGCAGCCGCTGCTGTGCGGGTGGTTCCGCGACGGCCGCCGGCTGCGCGGCCGCCCCGGGGCCACCGTCGCCACCGCCGCCCAGGCCCTGCTGCACACGCACCGCGCCCTCGCCGTCGACGACCTCACCGAGGCCCTCGTCACCGCCGCCCACCCGCGTGCCGACGAGCTGCTCGCCGTGCTCGCCGAGGAGGAGCCCTCCGCCCTCTCCCGCGCCGTGGACCGCTGGGCGCACGACGAACGGCCCGGGCGGAGGGTCGCGGCCGCCGCCTATGCGCTCGCCGCCGCCCCGCACGTCCGCGCCCCCGCCGACCGCGACCTGCTGCGCCGTGCCGCCCGGGCCCTGCTCGCCCGTCCCGCCGACGCCCCCCTGCACGGCAGCGCCCTCGCGGTGCTCCTGCGCGATCCGCAGGTCCGGGCCCGCTACCTGCCCGACGCCCTCGCCTGTTTCCGGGACGCCGAGCACGGCTCCCGGCTGCCCGCGGCGGCGCTGGTGGCGGCCCTGCCCGTACTGCCCGACCAGGACGAGGTGTTCGCCGCGCTGCGGGCCCGGGCCGACGGCGAGGTGCTGCGCGCCCTGGCCGCCCTGACCACGCCCGCACTGGCCCGCCGCGCGGCCGACCTCGTACGGGAGCACCTCGCGCGCAGTCCGGACGACGCGCCGCACGCGGCGTACTTCGTGGAGCGGCGGCTGGAACAGGGGCCGGTCGCCGAGCCCGTGGTGCGTCCGCTGGTCCTGGACCTGCTGCGCGGCGCGCCCGTCGGGGTCCGGGCGGAGCTGGCGGCCGTCCTGGGCGCGCCGGGCGGGGAGGCCTCGTACCCGTTGCGGGGCGAGCTGGCCGCCGTACTGCTGCGCGAGGAGGCGGACCCGCGGGTGCTCGACGCGTTCCTCGGTGCGCTCGCCGCAGGGACCGGGCAGCGCCCCCAGGAGCGGACGCGCGAGCTGCTGCGGCGTACCGGACGGCAGCTGCTGCGGGCCCCCGGTGGTCCGGCGGTCTTCGAGCGGCGCACGGTCGAGCTGGCCCGCACCGAACCGGCCTTCGGGGCGGTGGTGGCCCGCTGGCTCGCCGAGTCGGGCGGGGACGCCGCCGCGCTGCTGGGGCCGAGTGCCCGGCGGACCGTGGAGACCCTCCGCCGGTCCGCCGCGGACGTGACCTGAGGATCGGTGGACCGGGCCGTCCCACGCGGACGCCGATGCGGGTCACGGGCCACCGGCATGGCAGTCTTAGACCTGCAATCGGCAATCAGTTCAACGACCAACCGGGTTCGGGCGAGGAGCGGTCACAGTGCAGCGCTGGCGTGGCTTGGAGGACATCCCCCAGGACTGGGGACGCAGCGTCGTCACCATCGGCTCCTACGACGGCGTGCACCGGGGACATCAGCTGATCATCGGACGGGCCGTGGCCACCGCCCGCGAGCTCGGCGTCCCGTCCGTCGTGGTCACCTTCGACCCGCACCCCAGCGAGGTCGTCCGCCCCGGGAGCCACCCGCCGATCCTGGCCCCCTACAACCGGCGCGCCGAACTGATGGCCGGGCTGGGCGTGGACGCCCTGCTGATCCTGCCGTTCACGGCGGAGTTCTCCCAGCTGTCCCCGGCCGACTTCATCGTCAAGGTGCTCGTCGACAAGCTGCACGCGCGGGCCGTCATCGAGGGCCCGAACTTCCGCTTCGGCCACCGTGCCGCCGGGAACGTCGACTTCCTGCGCGAGCTGGGCGCCACCTACGACTACGCGGTCGACGTCGTGGACCTGGTCGAGCGCGGCGCGGCCGGCGGCGGCGTGCCGTTCTCCTCGACGCTGGCGCGCAGGCTGGTCGCCGAGGGCGACATGGACGGAGCCGCCGAGATCCTGGGCCGCCCGCACCGGGTCGAGGGCGTGGTGGTGCGCGGGGCGCAGCGCGGCCGGGAGCTCGGCTACCCCACCGCGAACGTGGAGACGGCGCCGCACACCGCGATCCCGGCCGACGGGGTGTACGCGGGGTGGCTGACGGCGGACGGCGAGCGGATGCCCGCGGCGATCTCGGTGGGGACGAACGTGCAGTTCGACGCCACCGAGCGGACCGTGGAGGCGTACGCGATCGACCGGGTCGGGCTGGACCTGTACGGCAAGCACGTGGCCGTCGACTTCCTCGCCTACGTGCGGGGGATGGCCAGGTTCGAGTCGCTGGACGGGCTGCTGGAGGCGATCGCGGACGACGTGAAGCGGGCCCGGGTGCTGACGGACGCGTACGACACCAGGCGCTGAGCGGGAACGGGTGAGGGCCCGTGCTGCCCCGGATCCCGATCCGGGGCAGCACGGGCCCTTCCTGTTGCGCGGTCAGCCCAGGCGCGGGTCGCGCGGGGGCTGCTGGGGCTGCTGCCAGGGCTGGCCGGGCTGCGGTGCCTGCTGCGGGTAGGGCTGACCGTACGGCTGCTGGGGCTGCTGGTACGGGGGCTGGCCCTGGGGCTGGCCGTACGCCGGGGGCTGCTGAGCCTGGGGGTGTGACTGCGGGGCGTGCGGCTGCTGGGGCTGCTGGGGCGCTCCCCAGTGGTTCTGCGGGGCCTGCTGGGCCCGCAGGAAGTCCTCGGCCACCAGGGCGGACAGGTTGAAATAGGCCTCGCGGGTCTTGGGCCGCATCAGGTCGAGGTCGACCTCGGCGCCGGCCGCGAGGTGCTCGTCGAACGGCACCACGACGACACCGCGGCAGCGGGTCTCGAAGTGCTGCACGATGTCCTCGATCTTGATCATCTTGGCGGTCTCGCGGACCCCCGAGATGACGGTGAGGGAGCGGGAGACGAGGTCGGCGTAGCCGTGCGCGGACAGCCAGTCGAGGGTGGTGCTCGCGCTGCTGGCGCCGTCCACCGACGGGGTCGAGATGATGATCAGCTGGTCGGCCAGGTCCAGGACGCCGCGCATGGCGGAGTAGAGCAGCCCGGTGCCCGAGTCGGTCAGGATGATCGGGTACTGCCGGCCGACGGTCTCGATGACGCGCCGGTAGTCCTCGTCGTTGAAGGTGGTCGAGACGGCCGGGTCCACGTCGTTGGCGATGATCTCCAGGCCGGAGGGGGCCTGCGAGGTGAACCGGCGGATGTCCATGTACGAGTTGAGGTACGGGATCGCCTGCACCAGGTCCCGGATCGTCGCACCGGTCTCGCGGCGCACGCGGCGGCCGAGCGTGCCCGCGTCGGGGTTCGCGTCGATGGCCAGGATCTTGTCCTGGCGCTCGGAGGCGAGCGTGGCGCCCAGCGCGGTGGTGGTCGTCGTCTTGCCGACGCCGCCCTTGAGGCTGATGACGGCGATCCGGTAGCAGGACATCACCGGCGTGCGGATCAGCTCCAGCTTGCGCCGGCGCTCGGTTTCGGCGGCCTTGCCGCCGAAACGGAACCGGCCGCTCGCGTTGTTGTTCTTCGGCTTCTGCTTGCCGCGCAGCAGCCGGTCGGAGGACAGCTCGACGGCAGCGGTGTAGCCGAGGGGGGCGCCGCCGCCGGGCGCCGCCGCCTGGTACCGCGGGTCGTGCGGCTGCGGCTGCGGCTGGGCCTGCGGTTGGGCCTGCGGCGGGGCCTGGTGGTGCTGCTGGCCGGGGCCCACGGGCCACTGTCCCGCGGAGCGCGGGTCGTAGGCCTGCGGCTGCGGCTGCGGTGCGGGCTGGGGCCCCGGCTGAGGGGTGGCCGCCGCCGGGGGCGGGTACGCGTACCCCTCGCGCGGGCCGAACGCCGCGGGCGGTGGCGGCAGTTCAGCGGGGGGACCGCCGAACACGGCCTCCCCGGGGGCGGCGTCCGCGAACGCCGCGGGAACGGCGTCGGCGGGGGCGGGTGTGGGTGCCGGAGCTCCGGGTGCCGGGGGCAGGACCTCGGCCGGCGCCGGCTCGGCGTACGGGTCCGGACCGAAGGTCTCGGCCGGTGCGGGCCGTGCCGGGGGCACGGCGTCAACCGGCGCGGCAGGTACGGGCGGTACGGCGTCGGCAGGTACGGGGGCCGAGAACGGCGCGGCCGGCGGTGCGGCGTCGGCCGTTGCGGGAGACCCGAAGGGTGCCGGGGGCAGGACGTCGGCGGGTGCGGGCGTGCCGTACGGCGCGGCCGGGGTGGCGGTGAACGGTGTGTCCGGTGCCGGAGGGCCGGGCGGTGCCGGCGGCACGGCGCTGTCCGCAGCGGGTGCGGTGAACGGTGCCGGGGGCGCGGCGTCTGCCGGCGCGGCGTCGACCGGCGCGGCCGGAGGCGCACCGGGTGCAGCAGGCGGGCCGGGCGGTGCCGGCACGGCGTCGGCCGCTGCGGGGGTGGTGAACGGTGCCGGCGGAACGGCGTCGGCGGGTGCGGCGTCGACCGGCGCGGCCGCTGCGGTCGCGGCCGGGGGTGCGCCGGGTGCGGCCGGCGGGCTGAGGGGCGCCGGCGGTGCGGCGTCGGCCGGTCCGGGAGTGCCGAACGGGGCCGGGGGCAGGGCGTCGGTGGCTGCGGGCGTGGCGAACGGCGCGGCCGGCGCGGGCGGTGCGGCGTCAACGGGTGCAAGTGGTGCGGAGGCTTCGGACGGCGCGGCCGGTGCCGGGGGCGCCTCGGGAACCGGCGGCGCCGCGGGCGCGGCGCCGGCCGGGGCCGACGGCTGCGGCGGTTCCGGGGCCTCGGCGCGGGCGGGTGCCTGCGGCGGGGCGGGGGGCGTCCACGGAGCGGACTCCGCAGCCGTGCCGAACGGGGCCGCGGGTGCGCCCTCCGCCGCCGCGGGAACACCGAAAGGCGCGCCGGGAGCCGACGGAGCCGCCTCGGCCGGAGCCGACGCAGCGGCCTCCGGCAGCGGCGCGGGCGCGAAGGGCAGGGCGGTGGCCGGAGCCGGTCCGGCCTCGTCGGACGGGGTGCGCGGAGCCGGCGGAGCGATCCGCATCGTCGACGGCGAGTCCAGGTCCGACGGCCGGTGCGGCTCGAACCCGCTGCCCTCGGGCAGCCCGGGCACCTGCGCGGCCGGAGCGGCGCTCTGCGTGTACCAGGCCGGCGGGGTGTAGTCGATGGTGAACTCGCCCGTCACCTCGGGCTCCGCGTCGGACTGATCGTCCGTCGGGACGTCCCACGTCCCGCCGCGCCTCTCGTTCCGATCGCCGCTCACTGGTCCTCCTGGTTCGTCGAACACTGGTCCGGCGCCCACCTCCGCGCCGCGCCTGCGCCCAGCCTAATCGGGGCCCGTGGCCCCCGTCCGTCCTGTATCGCCCCCGCCGGGCGGAGCGCGCTCAGTCGATCCGGCGCGCCGGGCCCAGCAAGCCCGTCTCCGTGTCCGTCCCCTGCGTCATCACGAACTGCCGGTCCCGCGGCGTGCACCACAGGGTCACCCCGTCGCCGAGCGTCGGCAGCGCGGCCACGGCCTGCCGCGGCAGCCGCATCAGGTGGGCGATCTGCTCGGCCTCGTCCGGGGAGACCCGCTGTACCCCCACGAGTGAGGACTGCTTCAGCAACCTCGGTGCCGTCGGGCTCAGATAGGGCAGCAGGGTCAGCACCGACTGCCAGGGCCCGGACACGACGCGGCCGCGCGGCGGACGCATCCCGCAGTCGCGGACGACCAGGACCGGGCTGCCCGCCGAGGCGCCCTGGGGCGGGACCCGGCCCACCTCGTGCAGGGTGACGCACTCCTGGCCGCCGCCCGCGGCCCGGGCCAGAGCGGACCACACGTGCGCGCGCCCGGTCTCCACGGCCACCCGCGCTCCCGTGGCCGCCGTGCGCAGCGCCAGCACCTGGGCCGTCCACAGACCGCCGATGAGCGTCACCTCGTACGGGGTCGGCCGGTTGACGCCGAGGACCGCCGGATGCCCTTCGGCGTCCACGCCGATCACGACGCCGTCGTCCCCGACCGGTACCGCCAGCAGGTCCAGGTCCGCCGCGGGCACCACGTGCCGTTCCCGCCGCGGGCCGACCAGTCCGAAACCGCCCCTCATCGGGCCCCTCCCAGCGGCAGCGAGGCCAGCAGCCCGGGCACCTGCTCGCGGTCGAGCCGCACCAGACCGGCCTTCACGCCGCGTGCGGTGCGCTCCAGTTCCCGGCGCGCGGAGACGAGCTCCTCGTCGCTGCGGCCGGTCACCCGGAGGTGTCCGGTCAGGGTCACGGCCTGCCGTTCCGCGGCGGCGATCGTCAGGCTGAAGGTCGTCGCGAGCGCGGGCAGCGAGGTCAGCAGCGCCACGAACTGCGGAAGTCCCGCACCGGTTCCGCCCAGTGGGGGCCACCGGCCGATCCAGTACGTGGTGTGCCGGCGGTCGTCGCAGCGCCAGGTCCGCGGGGTCTCCTCGGTGCGCCGCCCCGTGCTCGCGGACCGGCCGGCCTGGGTGATCGCCATCGGGTTCGCGCAGGAAGACGTGGCCAGCGCGGCCGTCAGCTGCTGTTCCGTCAGGACCGCGGCGCGGAACCCCGCCCCGGTCAGCCGGCTCGCCAGCTGGTCGGCGACGCGGACCACGCAGCGCTGCGCGCCCGCCAGGCCGCCGCCGCGCGCGGTGACCGCCTCGGGGCACAGCTCCGGGTCCAGCTTGAGCGCGATCCAGGTGAGCCGGACGGCGGGGGAGCCCGTACGGGCCTGCAGCGGCGCGTAGTTCTGGGCCGCCGTCGAGCGTTCGGGCAGGTGCGGGGCGGGCGCCGGCTGCGTGTGCTGGACCAGCTGCGCCGACTCCAGCCTGATGCCGTCCACTTCCAGGACGTCCCGTACGAGGCCGAGCGGCAGCGGCCGCGCCCCCCGGTCGGGCCGCAGCGCGGTGGCGTCGGCGTCCACCTGGACGACGGCGGTCAGGAAGGTCCCGTCGCCGACCATCCCCACCGGCCGCCGGTCGCGGTCGCTGAACGTGAGGGTGCGCAGGGCGGGATCGGCCTCGACGAGCGGGGCGAACCCGGGCTCGGTGCCCGCGGGGACGGTGGAGGCGGCGGCCCGCCGGCGGCGGGCCCGCAGGGCGAGGGCCCCGCCGATCCAGTCCGGCAGGGGGCGGCGGCTGCGGCGCACGAGCGCGAGGACCACCAGGACGAGCGCCAGGCCGCCCGCCGGGACCAGCAGGAGCGGCTCCACCACCCACGCCACGAGCAGGACGGCGGCCGCCACCTGGAGGAGTACGAGTTGTTGCAGTCGGAACGGACCGAAGCGCACAGGGCCCGATTTCAGGTGCGGGGCCACACCGCCGCGCGGGGGTCGGGGCGCGCCGGTCTGCGGCTCCGTGGCCGTGGCCATCACTCGCGCACTTCCCCTTTCCGGGGCCGGGCCCCATGCGTTCCGAAGCCGCGCGAAAGCCGCCGCGAGCCCCCGGAAACTCCCCAATCCACCCCAACAAGCCCCGATTGCCCCGGTGCGGAAGGCGCTGGGAGGCTGCCTCACCCTACCCGGCCCGCCCCTGCCGCCCGTCAAGAGGCATAGTAGGTGCCCGGTCCGACTATCGAGGCCCGGGGACAGGGGCCGCCGGCCCGGCCGCGTGGGGGGAAGCAGACGGTCATGGCATCACGACGCGACGAGCTCAACGCGTACACCTTTGCGAAGCGGCGCACGGTGGCGGCGTTCCTCCAGCCCTCCGCGACGGGTACCGAGGAGGGTGCGCCGCGCCCCCTGCGGGCGGTCCTGCCGGGTGTGATCGTCGGGGCCCTCGTCCTCGCGGGATTCGGCGCGTGGGGCATGTTCAAGCCGACGGCGCCCAAGGGCTGGGCGGAACCGGGGACACGGGTCATCGTCGGCAAGGACTCCACGACCCGGTACGTGGTGCTGACGACGAAGGTCGACGGCAAGGACCAGACGCGCCTGCACCCCGTGCTGAACCTCGCCTCCGCCCGACTCCTGCTGGACCCGCAGAAGTTCAAGGTCATCCAGGTCGAGGACAAGGTCCTGGACGCGGGCCGGCCGCCGCGCGGACCCATCATCGGCATCCCGTACGCCCCCGACCGGCTCCCCTCCAAGGCCGAGGCCGCCAAGGCCAAACGCTGGGCCGTCTGCCAGCAGCCCGGCGGCAACGGCCGCGGGGTGCAGACCGCCACCTTCGTCCTCGCCGACCGCGAGGCCGCCCGCACCGACGACGCCCGCCGGCTCACCGACACCCAGGCCCTCTACGTGCAGAGCACCGGTACGGGCAACGAGCGCTACCTGGTGGACGCGAACGGCACCAAGTACAGGTTCCCCGAGGGCACCCCGGCCGCCACGACGATGACCAACGCCCAGGTCGGCACCGGCGCCACCCCCCAGCAGGTCAGCCCGGAATGGCTGGGGACCCTCAACTCCGGCGACGACCTCGCCTTCCCCGCACTCCCCGGCAGGGCGGGCGCCGACGCCGGCGTCAAGGGCCTGGCCGCCGCCGACAACAAGGTCGGCATGGTGCTCACGGCGCAGACCGGATCCGGGACCCAGTACTACGTGGTCCTCCCCGGCAAGGTGGCCCCGGTCTCCGACTTCGTGGCCTGGCTGCTGATCTCCGCACCGGCCACCGACGGGCTCAACATGCACGGCAAGGCCCGCGAGATCGACCTGCAGTCCATCGCCCCGGACACCACCCCCTTCGCCGCCGACGCCCGCTGGCCGCGGAAGAAGACCGAACGGATCAACCAGACCGCACCGGCGGCCGGCGGCCAGGGCGACGGCTCCCACCACCGCGACACGGTCTGCAACGTGCTGCGCTCGGTCGACGGCCAGGGCAACCAGACCCTGAGCACCTGGGCCGGCACGGGCTTCCCCATCGACATCACCGCCAGCGGCACCAGCGCCTACGTCACCCCCGGCTCCGGCCTCCTCTACACCCAGGTGCAGGGCAAACAGACCACCGCCGGCGGCTCCCTCTTCCTGGTCACCGACACCGGCCTGCGCTACGCCGTGCAGGCCAACGGCGACAGCGACGCCGCGCAGTCGGGGATCGGGGCGCCCGACCCGTCCAAGGGCGGCGGCCGGACCGGCCGTCCCGAGGCCAGCCAGGCCCAGGTCCGGCTCGGGTACGGGGGAGTGACCCCCGCCCTGGTGCCCATCGCCTGGTCGGAGTTCCTCTCCAAGGGGCCGCGCCTGGACACCAACTCCGCCCGCCAGCCCCAGGGATCGTGAGGCAGCCCACCATGCACCTGCCGCCCGCCGCCCCTCCGACGCCGGCCCCGCCGTCTCCCCGGCCGGTGCGGCGGACCACAGGGCCCGCGCGGGCCGCCGCCCTCGGCCTCGCCCTGACCGCCGCCGTCGCCGCCGTCGCCACGGGTGCGACGGCCGCGCAGTCCGCGCCGGCGCAGCCCGCGCCCCCGTACGCCGTGGGCCTCGACGGCGCCGGGGAGTGCACCTTCCCCATGAAGCAGCAGATCGCCGACCGCCCCTGGGCGCTCCAGAGGATCCTGCTCGACGAGTTGTGGGCGCAGACGAAGGGCAAGGACAAGAAGGGCAGGAGCGTACGGGTCGCCGTCATCGACACCGGGGTGGACCGCGCCAACCCGCAGCTCGGCCCGGCCCTCGACGTGGGCGCGGGCAAGGACCTCGTCGACCCGAAGGGGGGCGACGGCACGGCCGACACCGTCGGCCACGGCACCAAGGTCGCCGGGCTGATCGCGGCCCGTCCCCAGGAGGGCACCGGCTTCGTGGGGCTCGCGCCGGACTCCACGATCATCCCGATCCGGCAGAACGACGGGCAGGGCAAGGGCAACGCCCTCTCGCTGAGCCAGGCCATCGACCACGCCGTCGCCAAGGGCGCCCAGGTGATCAACATCTCCCAGGACACCGACGCTCAGCTGACGGCGGACTCCGAACTCGCCAAGTCGGTGAGCAAGGCCGTGGCGGCGAACATCGTCGTCGTGGCCTCGGCCGGCAACGACGGCACGAGCGGCCGCAAGCGCAGGACCTACCCGGCGGCCTTCCCCGGCGTGCTCGCCGTGGGCGCCTCCGACCGCAACAACGAACGCGCCGAGTTCTCCCAGCCCGGCGACTTCATCGGGGTGGCCGCACCCGGGGTCGACATGGTCTCCACCGTCCCCGGCTTCGGCCAGTGCATCGACAACGGCACCAGCTTCTCCGCCCCCTACGTCGCCGGCGTGGCCGCCCTGCTGCGCGCGGAGCACGAGGACTGGACCGCCCAGCAGATCGTCTGGCAGATCCAGAACACCGCGGAACGCTCCGTCAAGGGCCGCGACGACTACGTGGGTTGGGGCGTCGTGGACCCGGTCCGCGCACTCGGGCAGGACCAGCAGCCGCCCACCGCCCCCGTACCCGACCCGGGTCCGCCCCCGGCCGCCGCCCCGCAGGCCGCTCCGCTGCACCTGACCGAGACCGCGCAGGAGCGGGCGGAGCGCCTGGGCACGTACGCTCTCGGCATCGGCGCCGTCCTGATCGCCGTCATCGCCGGTACGGCGACCGTCGTGAAGGAAGCCCGCAACCGCCGACGGCGTTTGCAGTGAACGGTCACGGTTCGTCAACGGAAGCGCCCGACCGGTGTTGGGCGCGGACGGCGAACTGACTAGAGTGACCGCAGGCTTCACGAGTGTGATCGGGGGATCGTGTGAAGCGGAGGGGGACGACCCGGGGCGTGCAGCCCGCAGCCACGCCCGGCAGCCCGCTCCGCCGCGCAATCCGCCTGGTCCGCCGGCGAATTCAGAAGTGAGGAGCTTCGATGAGCACGAACACCTTCGGACTTGCGGACGACCCGGTCGTCCGGGCGAAGAACAAGATCGAGGAGACCGGCACGGCCGTCTCCAAGCAGGCCCGTGAGCTGGCCGACATCCTCGCCACCGTGAGCGCCGGCTGGACCGGTGTGGGCGCCTCGGGCTTCATCACCGCCCAGAGCACCCTCAACGACAGCCACGACGAGATCCGCCGGCTGCTCGGCGTCCTGCACAACGCGGTGGCGCAGACGAAGAACCTCAGCAACGCCCAGGACGACGAGGTTCGCGCCGCGTTCAAGAACGCCGTCCAGCCGTCGCAGTCCGGCACCGGCCCCCGCTCGGGCCTCGACGGCATCTGACGACACGTCGCCCCCGGTCGGACACAGCGAGAAGGAGCAGAGCATGACGGCGAACGACGGCACCCGGGTCCGGTACGAATCCGTCCAGCAGATGGCGGACCGCATCCGGATCGTCTCCGGGAACATCATCAAGGACCTGGAGCAGATGGAACAGGCCCTGAAGGTCGTCACCGACACCTGGGACGGTGAGGCGCACCGCGAGTACGTCACCCTCCAGGGCAAGTACAAGGGCAAGGCCAGCACGATGCAGGCCGAGCTGGAGAAGGTCGCCAAGCTCATCGAGCGCGGCAAGGACGACTACCGCGCCACCGACAAGCGGGCGTCGACCCTCTTCACCGAGGCCTACTGACCCCGGGACGGGCCCGCGCGCCGGGTCCCGCACGGTGAAGGGGCGCGCCCAGACCGGGCGCGCCCCTTCACCGTGTGTGCCCCGACGGACCCTCAGGGCTCCTGCCGGTCCAGGTCGAACTCCCCGTCCCGGGCCCCGAGCACGAACGCCTCCCACTCGGCCGCCGTGTAGCGCAGCACCGTCTCGCGGTCCAGCGAGGACCGCATGGCCACCGCCCCCTCCGGGAGCCGGGCGATCTCCACCCGCTCCTCGTCCGGGCTGGTCCCGGGCGGGCCCTCCCACTCCACACCGCTGATGTCGAGCGCGTACAGCTCGTCCTTCTCCTGCTGGGTGCCCATGAGCGGCCCCTTCCCTCGGTGGTGCGGTCTTCACGGCCGATTATCGGGGCAGCGCCCCCGGCAGGGACGGGTTTCCGCCGATCACATGCCGCCCGGCATCCGGCCGAGCTGCACCAGCGACGTGCCCCGCCTGCGCGAGACGAAGTAGCCCCGGCCCGGCGGCATCGGGCGCGGACGCACCGTACCCACCAGGTCGCCCTCGGCCGGGTCGCCCGACAGGACCAGGCCCTGCGCGCCCAGCTCCTTGATCCGCTGCATGAACGACTCGTACATCGAGCGCGAGGCGCCCGCCGTGCTCCGCGCGATGATGAAGCGCACGCCCGTGTCCCGGGCGAAGGGCAGGTACTCCACCAGCGGCGCCAGCGGATTGCCCTGGCTCGTCGCCACCAGGTCGAAGTCGTCGATGATGATGAACACGTCCGGGCCCGTCCACCAGCTGCGGTCGCGCAGCTGCTGCGGGGTGACGTCGGGCGGCGGCTGCCGGCGCGAGAACACCCCGCCCAGCGCCTCCATGTGCATCTGCAGCGAGTTCGCCATCGGCGCGTACTCCAGCAGGTGCTCCTCCGGGAGCGCGCCGAGCAGGGTCCGCCGGTAGTCGCCGACGACCAGCCGCGCCTGGTCCGGGGTGTAGCGCTCCGCGATCTGCTTCGCGATGAGCCGCAGCAGGTTGGTCTTGCCGGACTCGCTCTCGCCGAAGACCAGCAGGAACGGATCGGAGTCGAAGTCGACGAACACCGGCTCCAGGGCTGTCTCGTCGATGCCGATCGCGATGCCGCGCTCGGGGAACTCCCCGCCCTTGGGCAGCTGGTCGGCGTGGAGCAGCCGCGGCAGCAGCCGGACGCCCGGAGCCGCCGGGCCCGCCCAGTTCTGCCGCACGGCCTCCACGAACGCCGCCGTCGCCTCCGACAGGTCACCGGTGTCGTGGGAGCCGTCGATCCGGGGGAGCGCCCCCAGGAAGTGCAGCTTCTCGGGCACCTGGCCGCGCCCGGGCATGCCCTGGGGCACGTTCGCCGCGACCTTCCGGTCGAACTCCGAGTCCATGGTGTCGCCGAGCCGCAGCTCCAGCCGGCCCAGCATCTGGTCCTTCAGCGCGGCCCGCACCTCCATGTACCGCGCCGCGGTGATCACCACGTGGATGCCGTAGCCCAGGCCGCGCGAGGCGATGTCCGTGACCACCTGCTCCAGGCCCTCGTACTCGCCGCGGAAGTTGCCCCAGCCGTCGACGATGAGGAAGACGTCGCCCCACGGCTCGTGCGGCAGCTCGCCCGCTGCCCGCCGGCGCCGGTAGGTCCCGATCGAGTCGATGCCGTTCGCGCGGAAGAACTCCTCCCGGCGGTTGAGGACACCCCCCACCTCCGCGACCGTGCGCCGCACCCGCTCCGGGTCCAGCCGCGAGGCGACACCACCCACGTGCGGCAGCCCGGCGATCGCCGACAGGCTGCCGCCGCCGAAGTCCAGCGCGTAGAACTGCACCTCCCGCGGGGTGTGCGTCAGCGCGAACGAGGACACCAGCGTCCGCATCAGCGTCGACTTGCCCGACTGCGGACCGCCGACCACCATCAGATGGCCCGCCGCCCCCGAGAAGTCCCGGTACAGCACCTCGCGCCGCTGCTCGAACGGCTTGTCGATCAGACCCAGCGGCACGATCAGCCCGCCCGGGCGGGTGTACCCCTGCGCGTGCAGCCCGCGCTCCGCGCTCGGCGCCGGCGCCGGCAGCAGCTGGTCCAGTGCCGGAGCCCGGTCCAGCGGAGGCAGCCACACCTGGTGCGCCGGCACCCCCTGGCCCTCCAGCCTGCCCACGATCACGTCCAGCACCGTGTCCGCGAGGGCGTCGTCCTCCCGCTCCGACCGCGCCGTCAGGTACGCCGGGTCCGGGGCCGCGTACACCACCGGCACCGGGGCCGCCGTGAACAGCACGGGACGCCGCTCCACCGGGAACGCCCCCACCGACAGGTCCGGGCCGCCCGAACGGTACGTGCCCGAGACGTACGCCGCCTTGAAGCGCACCATCTCGTCCGTACCGAACTTCAGATAGCCCGAACCGGGCACCGACGGCAGGTGGTAGGCGTCCGGCACCCCGATCGCGGTCCGCGACTCCGCCGCCGAGAACGTCCGCAGACCGATCCGGTACGACAGGTAGGTGTCCAGACCGCGCAGCTTGCCCTCCTCCAGCCGCTGCGAGGCCAGCAGCAGGTGCACGCCCAGCGACCGGCCGATGCGCCCGATCTGGATGAACATGTCGATGAAGTCGGGCTTCGCCGTCAGCAGCTCGCTGAACTCGTCGATGACCAGCACCAGCGAGGCCAGCGGCTCCAGCGGCGCACCGGCCGCGCGGGCCTTCTCGTAGTCGTGGATGTTCGCGTAGTTGCCGGCTGCGCGCAGCAGCTCCTGGCGGCGCTGCAGCTCGCCGCGGATCGAGTCGCCCATGCGGTCCACGAGCGTCAGGTCGTCCGCCAGGTTCGTGATGACCGCCGCCACGTGCGGCATCTGCCCCATGCCCGTGAAGGTCGCACCGCCCTTGAAGTCGGCGAGCACGAAGTTCAGCGTCTCCGAGGTGTGCGTGACCGCCAGACCCAGCACCAGCGTGCGCAGCAGCTCCGACTTGCCCGAACCGGTCGCGCCCACGCACAGGCCGTGCGGCCCCATGCCCTCCTGAGCCGCCTCCTTCAGGTCCAGCATCACGGGCCCGCCGTCCTCGCCGACACCGATCGGCACGCGCAGCCGCTCGCCCGCGGACCGCGGCCGCCAGGTCCGCGCCACGTCGACGGCCGCCGGGTCGCCCAGGTTCAGCAGGTCCGTGAAGTCCAGATTCGCCAGCAGCGGCTCGTCGTCGTCCCCGCCGCCCGTCCGCAGCGGCGCCAACTGCCGTGCGAGGGCCTCCGCCGCGGGCAGCGACAGGGCGTCCGGGACGCCCTCGTACGCGACCCCGCCGCCCGACTCCAGACGCAGCCGGCCCGGACGCACCACGACCGACAGCCCGCCGCGCCGCTCGTCCAGCTCACCCGCCACCACCTCCACGATGGTGACGCCCTGCAGCCCCTCCGCCGCCGCGAACACCGAGTCCGGGGGCACCATCCCGCCGTCCAGCACCACCACCAGGTGCGGCTGGTCCAGCACCGGGGACACCTCACGGCTGAACCGCGGCCGCCCCTCCAGCCGCGGCCCCAGCAGCCCCTCCAGCTCCGCCAGGTCGTCACCGAACAGCCGCTTCGTACCCGCCCCGTCGACCTGACCGGCCACCTGCGTGTGCGGCAGCCACTTCGTCCAGTCCCACGACGGCACCGCACCCGGCGCGGCGACCACCGCCACCACCAGGTCCTCGGGGGAGTGCAGCGTCGCGAGCTGGGCGACCATCGCCCGCGCGACACCGCGCGCCGACGCCGGCTCCCCGGACACCGTCACGTGGTAGAACGCCCGCATCGACAGCGCCACCGGCAGACCGTCCAGCGAGGAGTGCACGCGCAGGAAACGCTGCATCGCCCCCGCGGTCAGCGGCTCCAGCTCGTCCACCGGCGCCGTCTCCGGCGCCACCAGCGGCGTCGCCAGCCGCTGCGCGCCCAGACCCACCCGGACCTGCCCGAAGTCCGGATCGCCGACCCGCCGCTCCCACAGCCGCGAACCCTCCGCGACCACCGACCACAGCTGCTCGGGTGCCGGGTGCAGGTACCACTGCGCGTCCCGCTGCGCCCGCGCGGTCCGGCGCACCTGACGACGCGTCTGGGCGAGGTACTTCAGGTAGTCCCGCCGCACATCCGCCATTTGCCCCTGCGTACCGCGCCGGTGCCGGACCAGCTGCGCCACGACCATGGCCACCGTCGACACCAGCATCAGCACGCCCATGATGCGCATGAACGGCGCCGCACCCGGCATGAAGAAGAAGACGACCGAAGAGCCCATGCCCAGCATCGGCAGGAGCTGCATCAGCATGCCCTCCTGCTGCCCCCGCGGAAGCTCGGGCGGGGACTCCAGCCGCAGTTCCTCGGCGGGAACCTCCGGCGGCAGGGACCGCGGCGGGCGTTTGACGACGATCTGGCTCACCGGAGCATCCATCCCTCGAAAGCGGACGGGACGTCGCAGCCGGCGCCCCCCAAGTCCCGGGTGCTGAGGGGCTCTCCCCCCACGCGACCGCGATCCTACTGGTCGACGACCGCGCAGCGTCCCCCAGTCGGCCCAGCCGGACACCCCCTGTAGGGTGTCGCGCGCGGCATGCGCATCCGCGAATCGGCTGCGGACGCGGGCACCGAAAAGGGGGGTCTCAACGGTGAGTACGGCCGGGACGACGGGTTTCTGCAGGGTCACCGTCGTGGCCCCCGACAGCCGGATCGACGTGGCCCTCCCCGAGGACATCGCCGTCGCCGACGTCTACCCCGAACTGCTCCGGCTCACCGGCCAGACCCAGCCCGTCGGCGCACCCACCGGCTTCCACCTCGTCCGCCGCTCCGGCACCGTCCTGGACGGGGCCCGCACCCTCGCCGCCCAGCAGGTCCTCGACGGCGAGGTGCTCAGCCTGCGCCCCTTCGCCGAGTCCCTGCCGCCCGCCGTCTTCGACGACGTCTCCGACGCCGTCGCCTCCGCGGTCGTCCGCGACCGCCACCGCTGGAGCGACGACATGCTGCGCGGCGCCGGCCTGGCCGGCTCCGCCGTCCTCCTCGTCATGCTGGCCCTCGTCCTCTGGTACGCCGACCCCGTCCGCCACGACATGCACGGCCTGCCCGGGATCATCGCGGGCGCCGTCGGTCTCCTGCTCACCGCCGTGGCCGGGGTGCGCGCCCGCGTCTACCGCGACCGCCTCTCCGCCGTGGCCCTCGGCCTCGGCGCCCTGCCCCACCTGCTCATCGCCGGTTCCGGGATCATCGCCCCGGACGCGGGCCACGGCCCCGGACGGCTGCAGTTCCTCCTCGGCTGCGTCTGCGTCCTGGTCGCCTCCGTCGCCCTGGTCGCCCTCACCCCCAGCGGGGACGCCCCCTTCGTGGCGGCCGTCTTCGTCGCCGCCACCGGGACCCTGGCCACCTTCGGGGCGATCGCCACCGAGGCCTCGGCGACCTGGACGGCCGCCGTGTGCGCCCCCGTCGCCATCGGCCTCGTCGCCTTCCTCCCCGGACTCTCCGCCCGCTTCGCCCGCCTGCCCATCGGCTACGCCGCCCCGCAGAGCGTCACCGAGGACTACCAGACCCCGGACCGCTACGAGACCGAGCCGTACGGTGACCAGCCCGGCGCCGACCAGGCCGAGCAGGGCACCCCGCTCGACGCCGAGGCCATCGCCGCCCAGGCCCGCCGCGGCCACGAGATGCTGCTCGGCCTCGTCGGCGGCTGCTCCGCCGTCGCCGTCGGCGCCGCCGCCGTCCTCGGCTTCTCCGACAACACCTGGGCACGGCTGCTGGCCCTGGCCACCGGCCTCGCGATGCTCCTGCGCGCCCGCCTCTTCCGCTACACCTCCCAGGTGGTGTGCGCCCTCACCGCCGGGCTCGCGGCGGTCGCCCTGCTGATCCTCGGCCTGTCGCTGCATCCGCCCGCCGCCCTGCGCGAAGCCCTGCTCCTGGAGCACGACCGCAGCGGCCTGGACCTGCGTACCCTCTGGCTCACGGCCGCCGTCGCCGCCGGAGCGGCCCTCCTCGCGGGAATTGCGCTGGTCATTCCCCGCAAGGGTCTGTCACCCTTCTGGGGACGGCTGCTCGACCTCACCGAGGCGGCGGTCCTGCTCAGCCTGGTGCCCCTGGCCCTGGCCGTGCTCGACGTCTACTCCCGGGCCCGCTCTCTCACCAGCTGAGACGGGCCCGAGCGGCAGCCTGGTACGCTGTGTGACGGCCGTTTGTGTACGCGCCTCCGGAACGCTCTGGAGGCTGCGCTCAGCGGACCCCGCCTCCCGAGTTACGGAAGATCCCCAGAGAATTCGACCTGGGGCACTCGGTGGCAACGAAGACCCAAACGAGGAGTACGCGTGCCGCTCGACGCCGCTACGAAGAAGCAGATCATCACCGAGTTCGGTACCAAGGAGGGCGACACCGGCTCCCCCGAGGTCCAGGTCGCGATGCTGTCGCGCCGCATCTCGGACCTGACCGAGCACCTCAAGACCCACAAGCACGACCACCACTCCCGTCGTGGTCTGCTGATCCTGGTCGGCCAGCGTCGCCGCCTGCTGCAGTACCTGGCCAAGAAGGACATCCAGCGCTTCCGTACGCTGGTCGAGCGCCTCGGCATCCGCCGCGGTGCGGCCGGCGCCAAGTAAGACGCCGTGAAGGGAGCGGTTCCCACATCCGGGGGCCGCTCCCTTTGCTGTACGTGCGGTACGGACCGGTCCCTTTGTAGTCTGGAACGGACGCACGTGTACGTCCGACGACGAGACGTGCACAACTGAAGAGGAGGAGCGCCCTCCCACCGCCGCCGGTCCTCGGTAGTGGCACCCGGAATGCCCCAGGGGGCAACGAACCGGATGCTTCGATCGAAGACCGGCCCGCACGCCAGGAGCGCTTCTCCGCAACCGTCCACCGCCACACGGGCGGCGGACGGAGACGACGAAAATGGAGAAAACGCTAGTGGAGAACGAGACCCACTACGCCGAGGCCGTCATCGACAACGGCTCCTTCGGCACCCGCACCATCCGCTTCGAGACGGGCCGTCTGGCCCGCCAGGCCGCCGGCTCCGCCGTTGCCTACCTGGACGACGACACGATGGTGCTGTCCGCCACCACCGCGTCGAAGAAGCCCAAGGACCAGCTCGACTTCTTCCCCCTGACGGTGGACGTCGAGGAGCGGCAGTACGCGGCCGGCAAGATCCCCGGCTCCTTCTTCCGTCGCGAGGGCCGGCCCTCCGAGGACGCGATCCTCACCTGCCGCCTGATCGACCGCCCGCTGCGCCCGTCCTTCAAGAAGGGCCTGCGCAACGAGATCCAGGTCGTCGCCACGGTCATGGCGCTCAACCCGGACCACCTGTACGACGTCGTCGCGATCAACGCCGCGTCCGCGTCCACCCAGCTGGCCGGCCTGCCCTTCTCCGGCCCGATCGGCGGCGTCCGCGTCGCGCTGATCCGCGGCCAGTGGGTGGCGTTCCCGACGCACACCGAGCTCGAGGACGCCGTCTTCGACATGGTCGTCGCGGGCCGCACCCTGGAGGACGGCGACGTCGCGATCATGATGGTCGAGGCCGAGGCCACCGAGAAGACCATCGCCCTCGTCAAGGGCGGCGCCGAGGCGCCGACCGAGGAGATCGTCGCCGCGGGCCTCGAGGCCGCGAAGCCGTTCATCAAGGTCCTCTGCAAGGCCCAGGCCGACCTCGCCGCCAAGGCCGCCAAGCCCGAGGGCGAGTTCCCGGTCTTCCTGGACTACCAGGACGACGTGTACGAGGCCCTCGCGGCCGCCGTCAAGGGCGAGCTCTCCCAGGCGCTGACCATCGCGGGCAAGCAGGACCGCGAGGCCGAGCTGGACCGCGTCAAGGAGATCGCCGCCGAGAAGCTCCTCCCGGCCTTCGAAGGCCGCGAGAAGGAGATCTCCGCCGCGTACCGCAGCCTGACCAAGGCCCTGGTCCGCGAGCGCGTCATCAAGGACAAGGTCCGCATCGACGGCCGCGGGATCACGGACATCCGTACCCTCGCCGCCGAGGTCGAGGCCATCCCGCGCGTGCACGGCTCGGCGCTGTTCGAGCGTGGCGAGACCCAGATCCTGGGCGTCACCACCCTCAACATGCTCCGCATGGAGCAGCAGCTGGACACCCTCTCCCCGGTGACCCGCAAGCGCTACATGCACAACTACAACTTCCCGCCGTACTCCGTCGGCGAGACCGGCCGCGTCGGTTCGCCGAAGCGCCGCGAGATCGGCCACGGCGCGCTCGCCGAGCGCGCGATCGTGCCGGTCCTCCCGACCCGCGAGGAGTTCCCCTACGCGATCCGCCAGGTGTCCGAGGCCCTCGGCTCCAACGGTTCGACGTCCATGGGCTCGGTCTGCGCCTCGACCATGTCGCTGCTGAACGCCGGTGTGCCCCTCAAGGCCCCCGTCGCCGGCATCGCCATGGGCCTGATCTCCCAGGAGATCGACGGCAAGACCCACTACGTCGCCCTCACCGACATCCTCGGTGCGGAGGACGCCTTCGGCGACATGGACTTCAAGGTCGCCGGCACCAAGGAGTTCGTCACCGCGCTCCAGCTCGACACCAAGCTCGACGGCATCCCGGCCTCCGTCCTGGCCGCGGCCCTCAAGCAGGCCCGCGACGCCCGCCTCCACATCCTCGACGTGATGATGGAAGCGATCGACACGCCGGACGCCATGTCCCCGTTCGCCCCGCGGATCATCACCGTCAAGATCCCCGTGGACAAGATCGGTGAGGTCATCGGCCCCAAGGGCAAGATGATCAACCAGATCCAGGAGGACACCGGCGCCGAGATCACGATCGAGGACGACGGCACCATCTACATCGGTGCCGCCGACGGCCCGGCCGCCGAGGCCGCCCGCGCCACGATCAACTCGATCGCCAACCCGACCATGCCGGAGGTCGGCGAGCGCTACCTGGGTACGGTCGTCAAGACCACCACCTTCGGTGCCTTCGTCTCCCTCATGCCCGGCAAGGACGGCCTGCTGCACATCTCGCAGATCCGCAAGCTCGCCGGTGGCAAGCGCGTGGAGAACGTCGAGGACGTGCTCGCGGTCGGCACCAAGGTCCAGGTCGAGATCGCCGAGATCGACCAGCGCGGCAAGCTCTCCCTGATCCCCGTGATCGAGGGCGAGGACGCCGCCGACGAGGCTGACAAGGACGACTCCGACAAGTGACGTCGCGTAGTTCCCGTGTGACGGCCCGCCCCTCTTCGGAGGGGCGGGCCGTCGCCCGTACCCAAACCCTGCTCAAGGGCGAGAACGGCATCGGCACCGTCCGGCGCACCGTCCTCCCCGGCGGACTGCGCGTCGTCACCGAGACGCTGCCCTCCGTCCGCTCCGCCACCTTCGGCATCTGGGCGCACGTGGGCTCCCGGGACGAGACGCCCGCCCTGAACGGGGCCACGCACTACCTGGAGCACCTCCTCTTCAAGGGCACGCACAAGCGCAGCGCCCTCGACATCTCCGCCGCGATCGACGCGGTCGGCGGCGAGATGAACGCCTTCACGGCGAAGGAGTACACCTGCTACTACGCCCGGGTGCTCGACACCGACCTGCCGCTGGCCATCGACGTGGTCTGCGACATGCTCACCGGCTCGCTCATCCGCGAGGAGGACGTCGACGCCGAACGCGGGGTCATCCTCGAAGAGATCGCGATGACCGAGGACGACCCGGGCGACATGGTCCACGACCTGTTCGCGCAGACCATGTACGGGGACAGCCCCCTGGGCCGCCCGGTCCTCGGAACGGTCGACACGATCAACGCCCTCGCCGCCGACCGGATCCGCCGCTTCTACAGGAAGCACTACGACCCGACCCACCTGGTCGTCGCCGCCGCCGGCAACGTCGACCACAACAAGGTCGTGCGCCAGGTCCGCGCCGCCTTCGAGAAGGCCGGCGCGCTGACCCGCACCGACGCCGTCCCGATCGGCCCGCGCACCGGCACCAAGCGCATCCGCACCTCCGGCCGCGTCGAGCTGGTGAGCCGCAAGACCGAGCAGGCCCACGTGGTCCTCGGCATGCCCGGCCTCGCCCGCACCGACGAGCGCCGCTGGGCGCTGGGCGTGCTGAACACCGCCCTCGGCGGTGGCATGTCCTCCCGGCTCTTCCAGGAGGTCCGCGAGAAGCGCGGCCTGGCCTACAGCGTGTACTCGTACACCTCCGGCTTCGCCGACACCGGCCTGTTCGGCGTGTATGCGGGCTGCCGGCCCAGCCAGGTCCACGACGTCCTGCGGATCTGCCGCGACGAGCTCGACAAGGTCGTCTCCGAAGGCCTCGCCGACGACGAGATCAAGCGGGCCATCGGCCAGCTCTCCGGCTCCACCGTCCTCGGCCTGGAGGACACCGGCGCGCTCATGAACCGCATCGGCAAGAGCGAGCTGTGCTGGGGCGACCAGATGTCCGTCGACGACATGCTGGCCGAGATCGCCGCGGTCACCCCGGACGACGTCCGCGCGGTCGCACAGGATGTACTGGCCCAGCGCCCCTCGCTGGCGGTGATCGGCCCGCTCAAGGAGAAGCAGGCCGCCCGCCTCGACGACGTGGTCGCCTAGATCCGTACGGCAAGTTAGGAAGCAACATGAGCAAGCTGCGCGTGGCGGTCATCGGAGCCCGGGGCCGGATCGGCTCCGAGGCGGTCAAGGCGGTCGAGGCCGCCGAGGACATGGAACTGGTCGCGGCGCTCGGCCGCGGCGACAAGCTGGAGACGCTGACCGAGGCCGGGGCCCAGGTCGCCGTCGAGCTGACCACCCCCGCCTCGGTGATGGAGAACCTGGAGTTCCTCGTCGGCCACGGCATCCACGGCGTGGTCGGCACCACCGGCTGGAACGAGGACCGCCTCGCGCAGCTGCACACCTGGCTCGCCGCCTCCCCGGAGACCGGCGTGCTGATCGCGCCGAACTTCTCCATCGGCGCGGTCCTCACCATGAAGTTCGCCGCCCAGGCCGCCCGCTACTTCGAGTCCGTCGAGGTCGTGGAGCTGCACCACCCCAACAAGGTCGACGCCCCCTCCGGCACCGCGGCCCGTACCGCGCAGCTCATCGCGGCCGCGCGGGCCGAGGCCGGCCTCGGCGCCCAGCCGGACGCCACGGCCACCGCGCTCGACGGCGCCCGCGGCGCGGACGTGGACGGCGTACCGGTCCACGCCGTGCGGCTGCGGGGCCTCCTCGCCCACCAGGAAGTGCTGCTGGGCGGCGAGGGCGAGACCCTGACCATCCGTCACGACTCCCTGCACCACAGCAGCTTCATGCCGGGCATCCTGCTCGGCGCGCGCCGCGTGACGCAGACCCCGGGCCTCACCTTCGGCCTGGAAAACTTCCTCGACCTGGGCTGACCGGACTGATTCACGATGCGTGCGAAGATCACCTACTTCCTCACGGCCGCCGTCCTGGTCGTGTACTTCGTCCTGGTCGGAAGCCGGGGCCTGATGCTGATCCAGCAGGGCACCTGGCTCACCGTCACCTTCGGTGCGGCCGTGCTGATCCTGCCGGTGATCGGCGTCTGGTTCCTCTGGAAGAACACGCAGTTCGTCACCAGGGCCAACCAGCTCGCCGGTGAGCTGGAGGCAGAGGGCGGGCTGCCCGTCGACGAGCTGGAGCGCGACCAGTACGGACGCATCCTGCGGGACTCCGCCGACGAGGTCTTCGCACGCCGCAAGGCCGAGACCGAGGATGCGCCGGGGGACTGGCGCAGCTGGTTCCGCCTCGCCGTGGCCTACCACGACGCCCGGGACACCCCGCGGGCGCGCAAGGCCATGCAGCGGGCGATCGCCCTGCACGACAAGAAGCCCGTGCGGGTCTGATCCCCGCACGGGCCTCCCGTGTCGTGTCAGCCTCCCGCGATCCGGGGATCAGGCGGGCACGGTCCGGTACTCCTCGGCCCAGGCCTCGACGAGGTCGGCCGCCCGGTCGAAGGCCTCCGTCCGCGACAGGAAGTCGGCGCTGTGGTCGGTCAGCAGCACCGGAGCCTCGGCCCCGCCCCCGCCCGACATGGTCAGCGCCTGCCCCTGCACGGTCCGGGGCAGTCCGAGCCAGCGCACGGGCTGCTGCACGGTGCGGAGCTCGCCGATCTCGTTCCACGCGGTCGTACGGGTGACGAAGAAGCCGACGCGGCGCAGGCCTGCGGGGCTCACCCAGACGCCGACGCGCAGCATCTGCAGGGCCGAGCCGAGCACCGCGAGGGCGGCGACCAGGCAGACCGCGGCTCCGCCCCAGCCGCCGGCGAAGGCGACGATCATGGTGGCCAGCAGCATGAAGGCGGACAGCAGGAGCAGCAGCGCGGACAGGGCCACGCGCCAGGGGCCGGGGCGGTACGGTCGCCGCCAGCGGTCGTGATCGGCGTGGGCCAGGGCCTCGTCGTCGTCCGCGTCGGTTACGCCGTCGGCCGTCAGGAAGGGCAGGGGCACGGCTGGACCTCACTCACATGCACGTTCGGTAGGGCTGTGCCCGTGAGGCTACCGTCCCTCGGAGGCCGCCGACTGCTGCGACTTCTCCGGTGCCTTGACGGGCTGCAGTGCGGGCATCCCGAAAAGCAGTGAGCCGGCGAGCCCCGCGACCACGGTCAGCCCGACCAGAGTACGGGCGGCCAACTGGGCCGTGCCCAGACGCTCGCGCGGCGGTGGAGTGACATTGCTGCGGAATCGGTCGGCTTCGGAGACGAATGCGAACGGAACGGCTTCGCGCCGGAGGAACATCAGGACGAATCTCCTCGGGGTGGTGGGGACGTGCACTCACCCCGTAGGACGTACGGGCGGCTCAATTGGTGCCGGTTTTCGGGGCATTAGACAAAATTGATGGCTGTGTGTCAGCTGTGCGGCGTTCCGTGTGCCGCGTGCGTCCGTGCGGGGGGCCGCGGACGGCGCCGTAGAGTGGGCGCGCCCCAGGACGCACGTTTGGAAGGACCCCCGGTGAGCGAGACCGCCGCTTCAGATCTGAAACCCAGCTTCCGCAGCGACGTGACGGTGGAGCTGGTGAAGCACTCCGCCGCCGACTCCGACGTGCTGTGGGCGGCCCGGGTCTCCACGGCCGGCGAGCAGTCCCTGGACGAGCTGCAGAAGGACCCGGAGCGCTCCAAGGGTCTGATCAACTACCTCATGCGGGACCGCCACGGCAGCCCCTTCGAGCACAACTCGATGACCTTCTTCATCAGCGCGCCGATCTTCGTCTTCCGCGAGTTCATGCGCCACCGGGTGGGCTGGTCCTACAACGAGGAATCGGGCCGCTACAGGGAGCTGGAGCCCGTCTTCTACGTCCCCGACGCCGAGCGCAAGCTGGTGCAGGAGGGCCGTCCCGGCAAGTACGTCTTCGTCGAGGGCACCCCGGCGCAGCAGGAGCTGACCGGCCGGGTCATGGAGGACTCCTACGTCCGGGCCTACGAGGCCTACCAGGAGATGCTGGCCGCGGGCGTGGCCCGCGAGGTGGCCCGTGCGGTGCTTCCGGTCGGCCTGTTCTCCTCGATGTACGCCACCTGCAACGCGCGCTCGCTGATGCACTTCCTCGGCCTGCGCACCCAGCACGAGCTGGCGACGGTCCCGTCCTTCCCGCAGCGGGAGATCGAGATGGTCGGCGAGAAGATGGAGCAGCACTGGGCGAAGCTCATGCCGCTCACGTACGCGGCCTACAACGCCAACGGACGCGTTGCCCCGTAAGGCCCGGTACACCCGTGGAGTACAGATCTGCCGAGTCAAGTCCTAAGTGTCCGTATTGCGACGTTTCGTGAACTTCATCTAGGCTGATCAAACGGACCCGGCACTGCTTGAACCCCCGAGCAGGCAGTGCCGGCGTCCAACACCCTGTTGACGTCCCCCGAGGGGACACCGCGAGCATGGCAGCGAGTAGCGTGTTACCCATGGCTCCGATCTCGACTCCGCAGACCCCCTTCGGGCGGGTCCTCACCGCCATGATCACGCCGTTCACGGCTGATGGCGCACTCGACCTCGACGGCGCGCAGCGTCTCGCCGTCCACCTGGTGGACGCAGGCAACGACGGCCTGATCGTCAACGGCACCACCGGTGAGTCGCCCACCACCACCGACGCGGAGAAAAACGACCTCGTACGAGCCGTACTGGAGGCGGTCGGAGACCGCGCCCACGTGGTCGCCGGCATCGGCACCAACGACACCCGCCACACCCTGGAGCTGGCCCGCGAGGCCGAGCGCACCGGCGCCCACGGCCTGCTCGCGGTCACGCCCTACTACAGCAAGCCGCCGCAGGAAGCCCTCTTCCGGCACTTCACGGCGATCGCCGACGCGACCGGGCTGCCGGTCATGCTCTACGACATCCCGGGCCGCAGCGGCGTCCCGATCGAGACCGAAACCCTGGTCCGGCTGGCGGAGCACCCCCGTATCGTGGCCAACAAGGACGCCAAGGGCGACCTCGGACAGGCGAGCTGGGCCATCGCCCGCAGCGGCCTGGCCTGGTACTCCGGCGACGACATGCTGAACCTGCCGCTCCTGTCGGTCGGCGCCGTCGGCTTCGTCTCCGTGGTCGGCCACGTGGTCACACCCGACCTGCGCGCCATGCTGGAGGCGCACCTGGCCGGGGACGTGCAGAAGGCCACCGAGATCCACCAGAAGCTGCTGCCGGTCTACACCGGCATGTTCCGCACCCAGGGCGTGATGACGACCAAGGGCGCGCTGAACCTCCAGGGCCTCCCCGCGGGCCCGCTGCGGCTCCCGCTGATCGAGCTGACCGCCGAAGAGACGGACCGGCTCAAGATCGATCTTGCCGCCGGCGGGGTACAGCTCTGACAACAGACTTCACAACCGAATAAGCACGACCGAACAAATGCAAAGCAGACATAGCAAGTGCACGAATGACATGCGCGCCACGTGCCTTCGGGGGTACGTGGCGTGCGTGGTGAGGAGACACTTTTGAGCCATCCGCATCCGGAACTCGGTCCGCCGCCGAAGCTGCCCAAGGGCGGCCTCAGAGTCACCCCCCTGGGCGGGCTCGGCGAGATCGGCCGCAACATGACCGTCTTCGAGCACGAAGGCCGGCTTCTGATCGTCGACTGCGGCGTTCTCTTCCCCGAAGAGGAGCAGCCGGGCATCGACCTGATCCTGCCGGACTTCACGTCCATCCGGGACCGCCTCGACGACATCGAGGGCATCGTCCTCACCCACGGCCACGAGGACCACATCGGCGCCGTCCCCTACCTCCTGCGGGAGAAGCCGGACATCCCGCTGATCGGCTCCAAGCTGACCCTGGCCCTCATCGAGGCCAAGCTCCAGGAGCACCGCATCCGCCCCTACACCCTCGAGGTGAAGGAGGGGGAGCGCGAGGTCCTCGGCCCCTTCGACTGCGAGTTCATCGCGGTCAACCACTCCATCCCGGACGCCCTCGCGGTCGCGATCCGGACGGGCGCCGGCATGGTCGTCGCCACCGGCGACTTCAAGATGGACCAGCTCCCGCTGGACCGCCGGCTCACGGACCTGCACGCCTTCGCGCGTCTGAGCGAGGAGGGCATCGACCTCCTCCTCTCGGACTCCACGAACGCCGAGGTCCCGGGCTTCGTCCCGCCGGAGCGCGAGATCTCCGGCGTCCTGCGGAACGTCTTCGCGAACGCCCACCACCGGATCATCGTGGCCAGCTTCGCCAGCCACGTGCACCGCATCCAGCAGATCCTCGACGCCGCCCACGAGTACGGCCGCCGGGTCGCCTTCGTCGGCCGTTCGATGGTCCGCAACATGGGCATCGCCCGTGACCTGGGCTACCTGCGGGTCCCGGCCGGTCTCGTCGTGGACGTCAAGACCCTCGACGACCTGCCGCCCGAGGAGGTCGTGCTGGTCTGCACCGGTTCCCAGGGCGAGCCGATGGCGGCACTGTCCCGCATGGCGAACCGCGACCACCAGATCCGGATCGTGCCCGGCGACACCGTGATCCTGGCGTCGTCCCTGATCCCGGGCAACGAGAACGCGGTCTACCGCGTGATCAACGGCCTGACCCGCTGGGGCGCCAACGTCGTGCACAAGGGCAACGCCAAGGTGCACGTCTCCGGCCACGCCTCCGCCGGCGAGCTGCTGTACTTCTACAACATCTGCAAGCCGCGGAACCTGATGCCGGTCCACGGCGAATGGCGCCACCTGCGCGCCAACGCCGAGCTCGGTGCCATGACGGGCGTCCCCAAGGACCGCATCGTCATCGCCGAGGACGGCGTGGTCGTCGACCTGATCGACGGCAAGGCCCGGATCGCGGGCAAGGTCCAGGCCGGCTACGTCTACGTGGACGGCCTCTCGGTCGGCGACGTCACCGAGGCCTCGCTCAAGGACCGCCGGATCCTCGGCGACGAGGGCATCATCTCGGTCTACGTCGTGGTGGACAGCACCACCGGCAAGGTGGTCAGCGGGCCGAACATCCAGGCGCGCGGTTCCGGCATCGACGACGGGGCCTTCGGCGCCGTCATCACGAAGATCGAAGAGGCCATCGCCCGCGCGGCGGCCGACGGCGTCGCCGAGCCGCACCAGATCCAGCAGCTCATCCGCCGCACGATGGGCAAGTGGGTCTCGGACAGCTACCGGCGCCGCCCGATGATCCTTCCGGTCGTCGTCGAGGTCTGATCGGGACCTCGCCGTAGCGACCTCACCGGAGCGGGGCAACCGGATTTGCATCCGGGGGCCCCGCTCCAGTACGTTTACGTCTCCACCCCGCACGAACCCCCGGCACACACGTGTGTCCGGGCCGAGTCGTGCGGGCGGGTGGGAATCACACCGCAGGAACACCTGATAAGGTCTGATCCGCCCGAAAGGGAAAGGCCCTCCGAAGGCCATCGGAATTCCAATCCGAGTCGGAAACGACACGGAAAAGAATCTGATAGAGTCGGAATCGCCGGAAAGGGAAACGCGAAAGCGGAAACCTGGAAAGCACCGAGGAAGTCGGACACGAAAGAGTCTGATAGAGTCGGAAACGCAAGAACACAGCAGGACAACAGAACGAAAGCCCGGAGGAAAGCCCCAGCCAGTGTTGCTGAGGGTGAGTACAAAGGAAGCGTCCGTTCCTTGAGAACTCAACAGCGTGCCAAAAATCAACGCCAGAAGTTGATACCCCGTCCACTTCGGTGGATGAGGTTCCTTTGAAAAAGACCTGTGAGGTCGCCTTCGGGTGATGCTTGCAGGCAACCAAACACAGCGAGGACGCAGTGGTACGTCGGTCATATTCCGACATGACGTGCCCGCTCAACGTGATGTGTGGACCCGATTACGGGTAAACATTCATGGAGAGTTTGATCCTGGCTCAGGACGAACGCTGGCGGCGTGCTTAACACATGCAAGTCGAACGATGAAGCCCTTCGGGGTGGATTAGTGGCGAACGGGTGAGTAACACGTGGGCAATCTGCCCTTCACTCTGGGACAAGCCCTGGAAACGGGGTCTAATACCGGATACCACTCCTGTCCGCATGGGCAGGGGTTGAAAGCTCCGGCGGTGAAGGATGAGCCCGCGGCCTATCAGCTTGTTGGTGGGGTAACGGCCCACCAAGGCGACGACGGGTAGCCGGCCTGAGAGGGCGACCGGCCACACTGGGACTGAGACACGGCCCAGACTCCTACGGGAGGCAGCAGTGGGGAATATTGCACAATGGGCGAAAGCCTGATGCAGCGACGCCGCGTGAGGGATGACGGCCTTCGGGTTGTAAACCTCTTTCAGCAGGGAAGAAGCGAAAGTGACGGTACCTGCAGAAGAAGCGCCGGCTAACTACGTGCCAGCAGCCGCGGTAATACGTAGGGCGCAAGCGTTGTCCGGAATTATTGGGCGTAAAGAGCTCGTAGGCGGCTTGTCACGTCGGATGTGAAAGCCCGAGGCTTAACCTCGGGTCTGCATTCGATACGGGCTAGCTAGAGTGTGGTAGGGGAGATCGGAATTCCTGGTGTAGCGGTGAAATGCGCAGATATCAGGAGGAACACCGGTGGCGAAGGCGGATCTCTGGGCCATTACTGACGCTGAGGAGCGAAAGCGTGGGGAGCGAACAGGATTAGATACCCTGGTAGTCCACGCCGTAAACGTTGGGAACTAGGTGTTGGCGACATTCCACGTCGTCGGTGCCGCAGCTAACGCATTAAGTTCCCCGCCTGGGGAGTACGGCCGCAAGGCTAAAACTCAAAGGAATTGACGGGGGCCCGCACAAGCGGCGGAGCATGTGGCTTAATTCGACGCAACGCGAAGAACCTTACCAAGGCTTGACATATACCGGAAAGCATTAGAGATAGTGCCCCCCTTGTGGTCGGTATACAGGTGGTGCATGGCTGTCGTCAGCTCGTGTCGTGAGATGTTGGGTTAAGTCCCGCAACGAGCGCAACCCTTGTCCTGTGTTGCCAGCATGCCCTTCGGGGTGATGGGGACTCACAGGAGACCGCCGGGGTCAACTCGGAGGAAGGTGGGGACGACGTCAAGTCATCATGCCCCTTATGTCTTGGGCTGCACACGTGCTACAATGGCCGGTACAATGAGCTGCGATACCGTGAGGTGGAGCGAATCTCAAAAAGCCGGTCTCAGTTCGGATTGGGGTCTGCAACTCGACCCCATGAAGTCGGAGTCGCTAGTAATCGCAGATCAGCATTGCTGCGGTGAATACGTTCCCGGGCCTTGTACACACCGCCCGTCACGTCACGAAAGTCGGTAACACCCGAAGCCGGTGGCCCAACCCTTGTGGAGGGAGCTGTCGAAGGTGGGACTGGCGATTGGGACGAAGTCGTAACAAGGTAGCCGTACCGGAAGGTGCGGCTGGATCACCTCCTTTCTAAGGAGCACAGTACCGATTGCAGACAAACGTTCTGCACGGTCAGCTCATGGGTGGAACGTTGATTAGTTGGCACGGTTTCTGACACTTCCTGCAAGTACTGCTTCGGCGTGGAACGCAGCGAGAGTCGACGGAATCGTGCTTGGCACGTTGTTGGGTCCTGAAGGTACGGCCGTATGGCTGTTCTTCAGTGCCGGCCCCAGTGAACTCACTAGCTTGTCTGGTGGGGTGATGGGTGGCTGGTCGTTGTTTGAGAACTACACAGTGGACGCGAGCATCTGTGGCCAAGTTTTTAAGGGCGCACGGTGGATGCCTTGGCACCAGGAACCGATGAAGGACGTGAGAGGCCGCGATAGGCCCCGGGGAGCTGCCAACTGAGCTTTGATCCGGGGGTGTCCGAATGGGGAAACCCGGCAGTCGTCATGGGCTGTCACCCACTGCTGAACACATAGGCAGTGTGGAGGGAACGAGGGGAAGTGAAACATCTCAGTACCCTCAGGAAGAGAAAACAACCGTGATTCCGGGAGTAGTGGCGAGCGAAACCGGATGAGGCCAAACCGTATGCGTGTGATACCCGGCAGGGGTTGCGCATGCGGGGTTGTGGGAATGAGCTTCAGTCGTCTGCCGGCGGCTGGGCGAGTCAGAAACCGTTGATGTAGTCGAAGGACATGCGAAAGGTCCGGCGTAGAGGGTAAGACCCCCGTAGACGAAACATCAGCGGCTTGCTTGCTCATCTCCCAAGTAGCACGGGGCCCGAGAAATCCCGTGTGAATCTGGCGGGACCACCCGCTAAGCCTAAATATTCCCTGGTGACCGATAGCGGATAGTACCGTGAGGGAATGGTGAAAAGTACCGCGGGAGCGGAGTGAAATAGTACCTGAAACCGTGTGCCTACAAGCCGTGGGAGCGTCGCTCATTGGGTTTACCCAATGGGTCGTGACTGCGTGCCTTTTGAAGAATGAGCCTGCGAGTTAGCGGTGTGTAGCGAGGTTAACCCGTGTGGGGAAGCCGTAGCGAAAGCGAGTCCGAACAGGGCGATTGAGTTGCACGCTCTAGACCCGAAGCGGAGTGATCTAGCCATGGGCAGGTTGAAGCGGAGGTAAGACTTCGTGGAGGACCGAACCCACCAGGGTTGAAAACCTGGGGGATGACCTGTGGTTAGGGGTGAAAGGCCAATCAAACTCCGTGATAGCTGGTTCTCCCCGAAATGCATTTAGGTGCAGCGTCGTGTGTTTCTTGCCGGAGGTAGAGCACTGGATAGGCGATGGGCCCTACCGGGTTACTGACCTTAGCCAAACTCCGAATGCCGGTAAGTGAGAGCACGGCAGTGAGACTGTGGGGGATAAGCTCCATGGTCGAGAGGGAAACAGCCCAGAGCATCGACTAAGGCCCCTAAGCGTACGCTAAGTGGGAAAGGATGTGGAGTCGCAGAGACAACCAGGAGGTTGGCTTAGAAGCAGCCACCCTTGAAAGAGTGCGTAATAGCTCACTGGTCAAGTGATTCCGCGCCGACAATGTAGCGGGGCTCAAGCGTACCGCCGAAGTCGTGTCATTGCAGCAATACTCCCAACGGAGGCTGTGATGGGTAGGGGAGCGTCGTGTGCCGGGTGAAGCAGCAGCGGAAGCTAGTTGTGGACGGTTCACGAGTGAGAATGCAGGCATGAGTAGCGATACACACGTGAGAAACGTGTGCGCCGATTGACTAAGGGTTCCTGGGTCAAGCTGATCTGCCCAGGGTAAGTCGGGACCTAAGGCGAGGCCGACAGGCGTAGTCGATGGACAACCGGTTGATATTCCGGTACCCGCTTTGAAACGCCCAATATCGAATCAGGCGATGCTAAGTCCGTGAAGCCGTTCCGGACCCTTCGGGGAAAGGAAAGTGGTGGAGCCGACGAACCAGACTTGTAGTAGGTAAGCGATGGGGTGACGCAGGAAGGTAGTCCAGCCCGGGCGGTGGTTGTCCCGGGGTAAGGGTGTAGGCCGAGGGGTAGGCAAATCCGTCCCTCATACAAGGCTGAGACCTGATGCCGAGCCGATTGTGGTGAAGTGGATGATCCTATGCTGTCGAGAAAAGCCTCTAGCGAGTTTCATGGCGGCCCGTACCCTAAACCGACTCAGGTGGTCAGGTAGAGAATACCGAGGCGTTCGGGTGAACTATGGTTAAGGAACTCGGCAAAATGCCCCCGTAACTTCGGGAGAAGGGGGGCCATCACTGGTGATCGGACTTGCTCCGTGAGCTGGGGGTGGCCGCAGAGACCAGCGAGAAGCGACTGTTTACTAAAAACACAGGTCCGTGCGAAGCCGTAAGGCGATGTATACGGACTGACGCCTGCCCGGTGCTGGAACGTTAAGGGGACCGGTTAGTGACCTTTCGGGGTTGCGAAGCTGAGAACTTAAGCGCCAGTAAACGGCGGTGGTAACTATAACCATCCTAAGGTAGCGAAATTCCTTGTCGGGTAAGTTCCGACCTGCACGAATGGCGTAACGACTTCTCGACTGTCTCAACCATAGGCCCGGTGAAATTGCACTACGAGTAAAGATGCTCGTTTCGCGCAGCAGGACGGAAAGACCCCGGGACCTTTACTACAGTTTGATATTGGTGTTCGGTTCGGCTTGTGTAGGATAGGTGGGAGACTTTGAAGCAGCCACGCCAGTGGTTGTGGAGTCGCCGTTGAAATACCACTCTGGTCGTGCTGGATGTCTAACCTCGGTCCGTGATCCGGATCAGGGACAGTGTCTGATGGGTAGTTTAACTGGGGCGGTTGCCTCCCAAAGGGTAACGGAGGCGCCCAAAGGTTCCCTCAGCCTGGTTGGCAATCAGGTGTTGAGTGTAAGTGCACAAGGGAGCTTGACTGTGAGACCGACGGGTCGAGCAGGGACGAAAGTCGGGACTAGTGATCCGGCGGTGGCTTGTGGAAGCGCCGTCGCTCAACGGATAAAAGGTACCCCGGGGATAACAGGCTGATCTTCCCCAAGAGTCCATATCGACGGGATGGTTTGGCACCTCGATGTCGGCTCGTCGCATCCTGGGGCTGGAGTCGGTCCCAAGGGTTGGGCTGTTCGCCCATTAAAGCGGTACGCGAGCTGGGTTTAGAACGTCGTGAGACAGTTCGGTCCCTATCCGCTGTGCGCGTAGGAATATTGAGAAGGGCTGTCCCTAGTACGAGAGGACCGGGACGGACGAACCTCTGGTGTGCCAGTTGTCCTGCCAAGGGCATGGCTGGTTGGCTACGTTCGGGAGGGATAACCGCTGAAAGCATCTAAGCGGGAAGCCTGCTTCAAGATGAGTATTCCCACCTCCTTGAGAGGGTAAGGCTCCCAGTAGACGACTGGGTTGATAGGCCAGATGTGGAAGCCCGGTAACGGGTGAAGCTGACTGGTACTAATAGGCCGAGGGCTTGTCCTCAGTTGCTCGCGTCCACTGTGTTAGTTCTGAAATAACGAACGGCTGTGAAAACACCAGCGTTCAAATTTCATAGTGTTTCGGTGGTCATAGCGTTAGGGAAACGCCCGGTTACATTCCGAACCCGGAAGCTAAGCCTTTCAGCGCCGATGGTACTGCAGGGGGGACCCTGTGGGAGAGTAGGACGCCGCCGAACAACCCGCCCTTTTAGCTCAGTCGGTAGAGCGTCTCCATGGTAAGGAGAAGGTCAACGGTTCGATTCCGTTAAAGGGCTCCAGAAAAAAGGCCCCCGCCATCAGGCGGGGGCCTTTTTGCGTTGGCCCCGTTGCGTACGGTCCCGCCTGCGCGACGCGGGCGGGACCGTCGGCAGTGGTCCCTAGTAGTAGCCCTTCCGGCCGTCCAGCAGTTCGCGGATCGTGTCCAGGTGGCCGACGTGGCGGGCGGTCTCCTCGATCATGTGGAGCAGCATCCAGCGCACCGAGGCGGCACCGTCCCGGAAGTCCTTGTTACGGCCCGTGTCGTCCAGAGAGAGGGAGGCCACGATCTCGTTCGACACCGCGCACTGGCGGTCGTACTCCTCCAGGAGCCGGCCGAGCGGGATTCCGTCGGCCCGCATGTCCGCGTCCTCCTCGCCCCCGAACTGGGGATTGGCGTCGGAGGGACGGTCCAGCAGGATCACCTCGAACCAGCAGTGCTCGACCCAGCGCATGTGCTGCACGAGACCCGCCGCCGTCATCAGAGGGGAGGACGGCAGTACGGAGCGGTGGGCGTCCTCTTCGGAGAGGCCCTCGCACTTCCAGTGGATGATCGAACGCTGCATGTCGAGCCAGCCCAGCAGCTGGGTGCGTTCGTCGGCGGTGTGATCAGGACGGTTACGGGGAGTCGGCATGAGCGCCGAGGCTAGCCCATGCCGCCGCCCCACGCACCGGAGTTCAGTCGCCCACTCGCGGCTGGGGGACACGGAACGCCAGGATGGCCATATCGTCCGAGGCGGGCTCGGCGGCGAAGCGTTCCACCGCGCGCAGGACACGGGAGGCCACCGCGCCGGCGGTGAGACCCGTACACGTGGTGAGCACCTCGGTCAGGCCGTCGTCGCCCAGCATGCGGCTGCCCTCGCGGCGTTCGGTCACCCCGTCCGTGACGCACAGCAGGACGTCGCCCGGGTCGAGCGTGAAGCTCTGCTCGTACAGGTCCAGGTCCTCGATCACGCCCAGGAGCGGCTGCGGATCCGCCGCCGGGTCGACCTCGCCGTTCGGGCGCAGGCGCAGCGGCAGCGGATGGCCCGCGCAGACCACCTTCATCAGGGCGCCGCCGTCGGGCTGCGGGTGGAGCTCACCGTAGAGGAGGGTGAGGAAGCGGCTGCGGGCGCCCTCGTCGAGGATGGCGGCGTTGAGGCGTTCCAGGACGGCCGGACCGCCCAGGCCCTCGCGGGCCAGCAGGCGCAGGGCGTGGCGGGCCAGGCCCGTGACCGCGGCGGCCTCCGGGCCGGTGCCGCACACGTCGCCGATCGCGAACCCGTACGCGCCGTCGCGGATCGGGAAGACGTCGTAGAAGTCGCCGCCGACCTCGTTGCCCTCGCCGGCCGCGCGGTAGATGACCTCGACCTCCATGCCGGGGATCGCGGGGGAGCCCGGCGGCAGCAGGCTGCGCTGGAGGGAACGGCTGATGGCGGTGCGCTCGGAGTAGAGGCGGGCGTTGTCGAGGGCGAGCGCCGCACGGCGGGACAGGTCCTCGGCGAGTTCGAGGATCTCCTGGCGGAAGTGCTCCTCGCGCGGCTTGCCGAGCGTGAGCATGCCGATCACGCGGTTGCGGGCGAGGAGCGGCAGGACCACCGTCTCACCGCCGACCGCGAGGGCCGCCTCCGGCCACGGGCGGGCGCCGGCCTCGCGGACCGGATCGGGCGGGCTGACCCGGGACAGCAGTGCCTTGAGGCCGTCGATGCGGTCCTCGTCCTCGTGGAGCACGTACGAGAGGTACGCGTCGGAGGACTGGTCGGCGATCGTGTAGACGGCGCACCAGGTGGCGAGCGTCGGGACGGTCATCTGGGCCATGAGGGCCAGGGTCTGGTCCCGGTCCAGGGTGCCGGCCAGCAGGTCGGAGGCCTCGACGAGGAAGGAGAGCGAACCGCGGCGCAGGCGCTCCAGCTCGCCGAGGCGGGCGGACTCCACGGCCAGGGCGATGCGGTCGGCCGCGAACTGAAGGTGCAGGGCCTCCTCGTTGGTGTACCGGTCCGGGGCCTCGGCCGCGACGCCGAGGGAGCCGGTCAGCCGGCCCTCCACCTTCAGCGGGACGGTGACCGCGGAGCGCATGCCTGTGCTCTCCAGGAGCGGTACGGCTCCGGGGAGGGCGACGAGGTCGTCGTGGACGGCGGGCAGGCGGGCCGAGCCGTAGCGGTTGGCGCCGGCCTCGACGGGGACCCGGGCGAAGCGTTGGCGGGTGGAGGGCAGGCCGGTGGTCGCGCGGACCTCGAGCTCCGTCTCGTCGTCCGTGGCGAGCAGCAGGAAGGCGGCGTCGGCGTCGAGGAGGTCCCGGGCCCGTTCGACGGTGCGCTGCAGGAGGCCGTCCAGGTCGTCGGGGGCGGGGGAGCCGATGAACACCTCGAAGGGGTCCGCGGGGCGGGGCTCGGTGAGGGCCCCGCTGTCGGCCGCGGGCACCCGTACCGGGGTCTGGAGCAGGGCGCGCTCGTCGTCGTGGACGAGCAGGCACACCGTGGACGGCTCGCCGTGGGCGTCGCGGACCCGCAGGTGGGAGGCGTAGACGGGGATGACGCGGCCGTCGGCGCCGCGGACGCCGTAGCTCCCCTCCCAGCGCGACAGCCGCAGGGCCTCGGCGATGCCCGTCCCGGTGCCCGGGGTCTGGGGCCAGGCGGCCAGCTCGGCGAGCGGACGGCCCAGGGCCTTCTCCGCCGGGTAGCCGAAGATGTGCTCGGCGTCGTCGTTCCAGCCGGAGACGGTGTCGTCGGAGTCGATCTGCAGGACGGCGACGCGCACCCGGCTGTCGGTGAGCGGCAGCAGCCGGTCGGGGACGACGGGGCCCGCGGACCGGGTACCGACCGGACGGTCCGGCAGGTCCAGTCGGAACCAGACGTGCTTGTGGGTGGCGGTGTACTCCACGCCCCACCGGGTGGCGAGGGCGGCGCAGAGCATCAGCCCGCGTCCGTTCTCGCGGTCCGGGTCCGCGTACGGGCTGTCGCCGGGGTGCCGCAGCGGGAGCTCGCGTTCCGGATAGCGGTCGGCGACCTCGACCCGGACGCCGTCCTCGGTGCGCAGGCACAGCACTTCGGCGCTGGTCCCGGCGTGGACCACCGCATTGGTGACGAGCTCGCTCGTCAGGACCACGGCGTCGTCGACGATGTCGGCGAACCCCCAGCCCTGGAGGGTGTCGCGGACGAACGCGCGAGCTGCGGCGACCGAGCGCCCGAGGGGATCGAAGCTGGCCGCCGCCCGTGCCGTGATCACGAGTCTCCTTCGACGCGGTTGGACATCGGTTGCCAGGTTACTTACCTTCACGGGCGGCATGGTGCCGTCGTCGGGGAATCCACCCGCAGGGTACGGCGGGTATGCGATGGTGCCGAAGTGTTATGGCCGGGTTCGGCCAGGGTGAAACACTGGGCAGGCTTGGGGTGCCGGCTCGCGACGAGCCGGGCATCGGGTGGAACAGTGGGCGACCCTTTCGGGAGGGACACGGTGGAGTCTGGCGCAGCGGTGCGGCGTACGGGAACGCGGCCCAAGGGGGGGCGTTCCCGGCGCGGCGGGACGACGGAAGTCGATACCGCCGCTCTGAACCGGCTGCTCACGGCCCTGGTGTCGATGCGGGACGGGAACTTCCGCAAGCGGCTGACGGTGTCCGGCGAGGGCGTGATGGCGGAGATCGCCGCCGTCTACAACGAGGTCGCCGACCGCAATCTCCACCTGACCGGGGAGCTGTCCCGGGTCCGGCGGACGGTGGGCCGGGAGGGCAAGCTCAGCGAACGGCTGGAAACGGGCGCCTGCGAGGGTTCCTGGGCGGCCGCGATCGACGCCTCGAACCAGCTGGTGGACGACCTGGCCCGGCCGGTGTCCGAGGTGGGCCGGGTGCTGTCGGCGGTGGCCGAGGGCGATCTCGACCAGCGGATGGACCTGCGCACGCAGACCGCGGACGGGGCGGGCCACCCGCTGCGCGGGGAGTTCCTGAGGGTCGGGCGCACGGTCAACAACCTGGTCGACCAGCTGTCCGCGTTCACGGACGAGGTGACGCGCGTCGCACTGGAGGTGGGCACCGAGGGCAAGCTCGGCGGCCAGGCCCAGGTGCGGGGGATGTCCGGTTCCTGGAAGGACCTGACCGACTCCGTCAACACGATGGCGTACCGGCTCACCGCCCAGGTGCGTGACATCGCCCTCGTCACCACGGCGGTCGCGAAGGGCGATCTGTCGCGCAAGGTCACGGTGCACGTGGCCGGCGAGATGCTCCAGCTGAAGAACACCGTGAACACGATGGTGGACCAGCTGTCGTCGTTCTCCTCCGAGGTGACCCGGGTAGCCCGCGAGGTGGGCACGGAGGGCGAGCTGGGCGGCCAGGCGAAGGTGCCCGGGGTCGCCGGGGTGTGGAAGGACCTGACCGATTCGGTCAACACCATGGCCGGGAACCTGACGGCCCAGGTGCGCGGGATCGCCCAGGTGACGACGGCGGTCGCGAACGGCGACCTGTCGCAGAAGGTACGGGTGAGCGCGCGCGGCGAGGTGGCGCAGCTGGCCGAAACGATCAACCAGATGACGGAGACCCTGCGCACCTTCGCGGACGAGGTCACGCGCGTGGCCAGCGAGGTCGGCGCCAAGGGCACGCTGGGCGGTCAGGCGCAGGTGCCGGGGGCGGCGGGGACGTGGAAGGACCTCACCGACTCGGTGAACACGGTCTTCCGGAACCTGACCACGCAGGTGCGCGACATCGCGCAGGTGACCACCGCCGTGGCCAACGGCGACCTCTCGCAGAAGGTCACGGTCGACGTGGCCGGCGAGATGCTGGAGCTGAAGAACACCGTCAACACGATGGTGGACCAGCTCCAGTCGTTCGGTTCGGAAGTGACGCGGGTGGCCCGCGAGGTCGGCGTGGAGGGCGAGCTCGGCGGCCAGGCGCAGGTGCCGGGGGCGGCGGGGACGTGGAAGGACCTCACCGACTCGGTGAACACGGCCTTCCGCAACCTCACCGGCCAGGTCCGCAACATCGCGCAGGTGACCACGGCGGTCGCCAACGGCGACCTGTCCCAGAAGGTCACGGTGGACGTCTCCGGCGAGATGCTCCAGCTGAAGAACACCGTGAACACGATGGTGGACCAGCTGTCGTCCTTCGCCGACCAGGTCACGCGGATGGCGCGGGACGTGGGTACGGAGGGCCGGCTGGGCGGTCAGGCCCGGGTGGAGGGGGTGTCGGGGACCTGGAAGGAACTGACCGACTCCGTCAACTTCATGGCCGGCAACCTGACGTCGCAGGTGCGTCAGATCGCCCAGGTGACGACGGCGGTGGCACGGGGCGACCTGTCGCAGAAGATCGACGTGGACGCCCGGGGCGAGATCCTGGAGCTGAAGAACACCATCAACACCATGGTCGACCAGCTTTCGGCGTTCGCCGAGCAGGTGACCCGGGTGGCGCGGGACGTGGGTACGGAGGGCCGGCTCGGCGGTCAGGCGCAGGTGCCCGGAGTGGCCGGTGTCTGGCGTGATCTGACCGACTCGGTGAACGGCATGGCCGGGAACCTGACCTCCCAGGTGCGCAACATCGCCCAGGTCGCGACGGCGGTGGCGCGGGGCGACCTGTCGCAGAAGATCGACGTGGACGCCCGGGGCGAGATCCTGGAGCTGAAGAACACCCTCAACACGATGGTCGACCAGCTGTCGAACTTCGCCGAGCAGGTGACCCGGGTCGCGCGCGAGGTGGGCACCGAGGGCATCCTGGGCGGCCAGGCGGAGGTGAAGGGGGTCTCCGGCACCTGGAAGGACCTCACCCAGTCCGTCAACTTCATGGCGAACAACCTGACGTCGCAGGTGCGCAACATCGCCGAGGTGACCACGGCCGTGGCCACCGGCGACCTCTCCAAGAAGATCACCGTCGACGCCAAGGGCGAGATCCTCGAACTGGTCACCACCGTGAACACGATGGTCGACCAGCTGTCGTCCTTCGCGGAGCAGGTGACGCGGGTGGCCCGCGAGGTGGGCTCCGAGGGCATCCTGGGCGGTCAGGCCCGGGTCCGCGGGGTCACGGGCATCTGGAAGGACCTGACCGACAACGTCAACCTGATGGCGAACAACCTGACCTCGCAGGTGCGCAACATCTCCCAGGTCTCGGCGGCGGTCGCCAACGGCGACCTGACCAAGAAGGTCACCGTCGAGGCGCGCGGCGAGGTGGCGCAGCTCGCCGACACCGTCAACACGATGGTGAAGACCCTGTCGTCATTCGCCGACGAGGTGACGCGGGTGGCGCGCGAGGTGGGCACCGAGGGCCGCCTGGGCGGTCAGGCGCACGTGCCCGGGGTCTCGGGGACGTGGAAGGACCTGACCGACTCGGTGAACTTCATGGCCTCCAACCTCACCGGCCAGGTGCGGCAGATCGCCATGGTCACGACCGCCATCGCCAAGGGCGACTTGACCAAGAAGATCGACATCGACGCGCGCGGGGAGATCCTGGAGCTCAAGACGACCATCAACACGATGGTCGACCAGCTGTCCTCCTTCGCCGACCAGGTGACGCGGGTGGCCCGCGAGGTGGGCACCGAGGGCATCCTCGGCGGTCAGGCGCGGGTGCGGGACGTGGACGGCACCTGGCGGGACCTGACCGAGTCCGTGAACGAGATGGCCGGGAACCTGACCCGGCAGGTGCGCGCGATCGCGGCCGTGGCCACCGCGGTGACCCGCGGCGACCTCAGCCTGAAGGTCGACGTGGACGCGGCGGGCGAGATCCAGGTCCTCCAGGACAACATCAACACGATGATCGTCAACCTGCGCGACACCACCCTGGCCAACAAGGAGCAGGACTGGCTCAAGGGGAACCTGGCCCGGATCTCCGCCCTGATGCAGGGCCGCAGGGACCTGGACGACGTGGCTTCGCTGATCATGAGCGAGCTGACCCCGGTGGTCTCCGCGCAGCACGGCGCTTTCTTCCTGGCCGTGCCGGCCGGCGGCGCCACCGAGATCGGGACGGAAGGGGGCGCGGACGGCTCGTACGAGCTGCGGATGCGCGGCAGCTACGCGTACGCGGGCGGTCAGATGCCCATCGCCTTCAGGCCGGGGGAGGGGCTGATCGGGGCCGTCGCCGAGGAGAAGCGGACGATCCTCGTCGAGAACACCCCGCCCGGCTACCTGAAGATCTCCTCGGGTCTGGGCGAGGCCCCGCCGGCGCACGTGATCGTGCTGCCGGTGCTGTTCGAGGGGACGCTGCTGGGCGTCATCGAGCTGGCCTCCTTCACCCCCTTCACGCAGATCCAGAAGGACTTCCTCAGCCAGATCGCCGAGATGATCGGTACGAGCGTCAACACCATCAGCGTCAACTCCAAGACGGAGATGCTGCTGAAGCAGTCGCAGGAGATGACCGAGCAGCTGCGCGAGCGCTCCGACGAGCTGGAGAACCGGCAGAAGGCGCTGCAGGCCGCCAACGCGGAGCTGGAGGAGAAGGCCGAGCTGCTGGCCCAGCAGAACCGCGACATCGAGGTGAAGAACACCGAGATCGAGGAGGCCCGGCAGGTCCTGGAGGAGCGCGCCGAGCAGCTCGCGGTGTCGATGCGCTACAAGTCCGAGTTCCTGGCGAACATGTCGCACGAGCTGCGCACGCCGCTCAACTCGCTGCTGATCCTGGCCAAGCTGCTCGCGGACAACGCGGACGAGAACCTGTCGCCGAAGCAGGTGGAGTTCGCCGAGACGATCCACGGCGCCGGCTCCGACCTGCTCCAGCTGATCAACGACATCCTCGACCTGTCGAAGGTGGAGGCGGGAAAGATGGACGTCTCGCCGACCCGGATCGCCCTGGTGCAGCTCGTGGACTACGTGGAGGCGACCTTCCGGCCGCTGACGGCGGAGAAGGGCCTGGACTTCTCGGTCCGGGTCTCCCCGGAGCTGCCCGCGACCCTGCACACCGACGAGCAGCGGCTGCTGCAGGTGCTGCGCAACCTGCTGTCGAACGCGGTGAAGTTCACCGACGGTGGGGCCGTGGAGCTGGTGATCCGGCCGGCCGGCGCGGACGTCCCGGCGGCGATCCGGGAGCAGCTGCTGGAGGCCGGTTCGCTGCGGGAGGCCGACGCGGACCTGATCGCCTTCTCGGTGACCGACACCGGCATCGGGATCGCGGAGAGCAAGATGCTGGTCATCTTCGAGGCGTTCAAGCAGGCGGACGGGACGACGAGCCGCAAGTACGGCGGCACCGGGCTGGGGCTGTCGATCAGCCGGGAGATCGCCCGGCTGCTGGGCGGCGAGATCCACGCCGCCAGTGAGCCCGGCCGCGGTTCGACCTTCACGCTGTACCTGCCGCTGCACCCGAGCGAGCTGCCGCCGCAGGGGTACGCGCCGCCGACGCCCGGGGGCGGCCGCGGCGAGCTGTACCGCCGGTCGCTGGACGGGGCGGAGCCGGGGCTGCCGGTGCTGCCGGCCGGGCCCGCGGCCCTGCCGGCGGCTCCGGCCGCGCAGGTGCGGTCGGGCGCTGCGGCGGAGTCCTCCGGTGCGGGGCAGGGCGGCGGCGGGGCGACGCTGTTCCGGCGCCGCCGCAAGCAGCTGAGCGACCTGGAGCCACGCACGGCCGTGCCGGGGCAGCCGAACGCCGTGGGGGCCGAGGACGGCTGGGACAGCGGGCAGGAGGAGCTGCCGGCGCCGCCGCGGACGTACGACTTCCACGGTGAGAAGGTGCTCATCGTGGACGACGACGTGCGCAACGTCTTCGCGCTCACCAGCGTCCTGGAGCAGCACGGACTGGCGGTGCTGTATGCGGAGAACGGGCGGGAGGGCATCGAGGTCCTGGAGCAGCACGACGACGTGACGGTCGTGCTGATGGACATCATGATGCCCGAGATGGACGGCTACGCCACGACCTCCGCGATCCGGCGGATGCCGCAGTTCGCGGGGCTGCCGATCATCGCGCTGACGGCCAAGGCGATGAAGGGGGACCGGGAGAAGGCGATCGACTCCGGGGCTTCCGACTACGTCACCAAGCCGGTCGACCCGGACTACCTGCTGTCGGTGATGGAGCAGTGGATGCGCGGCAAGTGAGCGCCGGGGGAGCGGACGGGATCCGGATGCTGACGTTCTGTGGCCGCGCGGGCACGGAACCACGGCAAACAGGGAACCTTCCGCTCTCCCGCCGCGTTTCCGCTTCGTGCACAGTGACATCTCGGTGACAGGGTGTGGCGATGTCGCGACTGGGGCTACGATGACCGGCACAAGGACGGACGGCGCACGGGTGCCGTTCTCCGGGACGGGGACCGGCTCACAGGCCGGAGCCAGGAGCCGGGGAGGCCCCGTGCCGGGGCGAGGAGGACAGGGCATGGTGCAGAAGGCCAAGATCCTCCTGGTCGACGACCGGCCGGAGAATCTGCTGGCGCTGGAGGCCATCCTCTCCGCGCTCGATCAGACACTGGTCCGGGCGTCGTCGGGGGAGGAAGCGCTCAAGGCGCTGCTGACGGACGATTTCGCGGTCATCCTGCTGGATGTCCAGATGCCGGGCATGGACGGGTTCGAGACGGCCGCGCACATCAAGCGGCGCGAGCGCACCCGGGACATCCCGATCATCTTCCTCACCGCGATCAACCACGGTCCGCACCACACGTTCCGCGGGTACGCGGCGGGTGCGGTGGACTACATCTCCAAGCCCTTCGACCCGTGGGTGCTGCGGGCGAAGGTCTCGGTGTTCGTGGAGCTGTACACGAAGAACTGCCAACTGCGCGAGCAGGCGGCCCTGTTGCGGCTCCAGCTGGAGGGCGGCGGCTCGAACGGCGTGGACGCCGGCAAGGAGACGGCCGGCCTGCTGGCCGAGCTCTCCGCGCGGCTCGCGGCCGTCGAGGAGCAGGCGGAGGCGCTGACGAAGCAGCTCGGCGAGGATTCCGCCGATGCGGGCGTGGTGGCCACCGCGGCCCACCTGGAGCGCAAGCTGACCGGGCTGCGACGGGCCCTCGACGCCCTGGAGCCGGGGGCCGCGGGAGGGGCGCCGGTCCTGCCCGCGCAGAACTGACCCTGCGTGTCGACGGCTTGGCGGAGCGTCAAAGAGCCCGCGGAGTCGGCGACACGAACGGGTGAAGGGGTGGGCACGCGTGTCCACCGGGGCGCGCACCGGTAACCTCGGGCGCATGGCCTCACGTACGTCCGGTAAGGGTTCCCCGAGCGCCGCGGGCACCGCGAAGGGCCGCACCGGCCGTACGACGGAGCCCGCGAAGAAGGCGGCCCCCGCCCGCAAGCCCCCCGCGAAGAAGGCCGCGGCCGCCCGGCGCGCCCCGGTCAAGAAGGTCGCGGCGAAGCCCGCGCCGTCCCCCACGGGAGGTGTGGTCCGGCTGGTGCGCGCCGTGTGGCTGGGCTGCGCGCACGCCGTGGGCGCCGTCTTCCGCGGCATCGGCCACGGCGCGAAGAACCTGGACCCGGCACACCGCAAGGACGGCGTCGCGCTGCTGCTGCTGGCGCTCGCGCTGATCGTGGCCGCCGGTACCTGGTCGAACCTGAGCGGTCCGGTCGGGGATCTGGTCACCATGCTGGTCACGGGAGCCTTCGGGCGACTGGATCTGCTCGTGCCGGTCCTGCTCGGCGTCATGGCGGTACGTTTCATCCGCCACCCCGAGCAGACCGACGCCAACGGGCGCATCGGCATCGGGCTCTCGGCCCTCGCCATCGGCGTCCTGGGGCTGGTCCACATCGCCTGCGGGGCACCGGGCCGGGACGAGGGCACCACCGCCATGCAGGACGCGGGCGGACTCATCGGCTGGGCCGCGTCCAAGCCGCTGATCTTCAGCATGGGCGCGCCGCTGGCCGTGCCGATGCTGGTGCTGCTGACCGTCTTCGGCCTGCTCGTGGTCACCGCGACCCCGGTCAACGCCATCCCGCAGCGGCTGCGCCGGCTCGGCATCCGGCTCGGGATCATCGCCCCGAACGAGTACGACGAGGCGTACGGGGAGGCCGAGGGCGGCCCGGCCGGCCGGCACGACCCCGAGCAGTGGCGGGCCCGCGGCGGGGCCGGTCCCGACTCCGGGGACCCGGCGGACTTTGCCGAGGAGGAGGCCCTGGCGGCCCGGCGGCGCCGGCCGCGCAGGTCCGCCGCCCGGCCCGCCAGGGAGGGGGAGATGGACGCCGTGGACGTGGCCGCGGCGGCCGCCGCCGCGCTGGACGGGGCCGTCTACGGCGGCATGCCGCCCTCCCCGCTGGTCGCCGACCTCACGCAGGGCATCGGCGGCGAGCGCGAGGGGACCGAGCACACCGCTCCGGTTCCGGCCGCCCGCCCCGGCCGGCCGGCCGCGCCCGCGGAACCCGCCGCGGCCCCGGAGCCCGCCCCGGCGCCGGCCGCCCCGGCCGCCGCCGAGCAGCCGCACGCCACCACCGCCGCGGCCTCCGGGACCCTGTCGGTGCCGGACCTGACCAAGTCCGCGCCGGAGGCCCAGCCCCTGCCCCCGCGGGCCGAGCAGCTCCAGCTGCGCGGGGACATCACGTACGCCCTGCCCTCGCTCGACCTGCTGGAGCGCGGCGGCCCCGGCAAGACCCGCAGCGCCGCCAACGACGCCGTGGTGGCCTCGCTGACCAACGTGTTCACCGAGTTCAAGGTGGACGCGCAGGTCACCGGCTTCACCCGCGGCCCGACGGTCACCCGCTACGAGGTCACCCTCGGCGCGGCCGTGAAGGTCGAGCGGATCACGGCACTGGCGAAGAACATCGCCTACGCCGTGGCCTCCCCGGACGTGCGCATCATCAGCCCGATCCCGGGCAAGTCCGCGGTCGGCATCGAGATCCCCAACACCGACCGCGAGATGGTCAACCTCGGTGACGTCCTGCGCCTCGCGGACGCGGCCGAGGACGACCACCCGATGCTGGTGGCCCTGGGCAAGGACGTCGAGGGCGGCTACGTCATGGCCAACCTCGCCAAGATGCCGCACGTGCTGGTGGCGGGCGCCACCGGCTCCGGCAAGTCCTCCTGCATCAACTGCCTGATCACCTCGATCATGGTGCGGGCCACCCCGGAGGACGTCCGGATGGTGCTCGTCGACCCCAAGCGGGTCGAGCTCACCGCGTACGAGGGCATCCCGCACCTGATCACGCCGATCATCACCAACCCCAAGCGGGCGGCGGAGGCGCTGCAGTGGGTCGTGCGCGAGATGGACCTGCGCTACGACGACCTGGCCGCCTTCGGCTACCGGCACATCGACGATTTCAACCAGGCCATCCGGGAAGGCAAGATCAAACTGCCGCCGGGCAGCGAGCGGGAGCTCAACCCCTACCCGTACCTGCTCGTGATCGTCGACGAGCTCGCCGACCTGATGATGGTGGCCCCGCGCGACGTCGAGGACTCGATCGTCCGCATCACCCAGCTGGCCCGCGCGGCCGGCATCCACCTGGTGCTCGCCACGCAGCGGCCGTCCGTGGACGTGGTCACCGGCCTGATCAAGGCCAACGTGCCCTCGCGTCTGGCGTTCGCCACCTCCTCGCTGGCCGACAGCCGGGTCATCCTCGACCAGCCCGGCGCCGAGAAGCTCATCGGCAAGGGCGACGGGCTGTTCCTGCCGATGGGCGCCAACAAGCCCGTCCGCCTGCAGGGCGCCTTCGTCACCGAGGACGAGATCGCCGGGATCGTCCAGCACTGCAAGGACCAGATGGCGCCGGTCTTCCGGGACGACGTCACCGTGGGCCAGAAGCAGAAGAAGGAGATCGACGAGGAGATCGGCGACGACCTGGACCTGCTGTGCCAGGCGGCGGAGCTCGTCGTCACCACGCAGTTCGGCTCCACCTCGATGCTCCAGCGCAAGCTGCGGGTGGGCTTCGCGAAGGCCGGCCGGCTCATGGACCTGATGGAGTCGCGGGGGATCGTCGGGCCGAGCGAGGGTTCGAAGGCGCGCGACGTCCTGCTGAAGGCGGACGAGCTCGACGGCGTGCTCGCGGTGATCCGCGGCGAGACGGATTCGTAGCCGAATCGCGGGCAACCGTTTCCCATGGGGCCGCGTCAAGTTGAAGGGACGGGACGGCACCGCGCACGACACGCGTACGGCGTCGGGCCGGCCCGCCGGAGGGATCCTCCCGGCGCCATTCGTATGGCGTAGGAAGGGCACCCTCCGGTTGCTCCACCCTTTCGTACCCCCCCTAGACTGGACATCCAGCAGGTGGCTACACGCTCGAAAGGCGCCCTTGTGTCCATCGGCAACTCCAACTCCCCCGAAGACGAGCGTCCTTCGACCGACGACCGGTCCGAGGACCGTCTCGTCGAACGTTCCGTCGATGAGCCGTCCATCGGGACGGCCCTCAAGAAGGCCCGGATCGCCGCCGGGCTCACAGTCGACGAGGTCAGTTCCACCACCCGCGTGCGCATTCCGATCGTGCACGCGATCGAGGAGGACGACTTCACGCGGTGCGGCGGCGACGTGTACGCCCGCGGCCACATCCGGACGCTGGCCCGCGCCGTCAACCTCGATCCGGCACCCCTGGTCGAGAGCTACGACGCGGCCCATGGCGGCCGGCCGGCACCCACGCCCGCCGCGCCGATGTTCGACGCCGAGCGCATCCGGCCCGAACGGCAGCGGCCCAACTGGACCGCGGCCATGGTCGCCGCCATCGTCGCCGTGATCGGCTTCGTGGGCTTCACGGCCTTCAGCGGCGACGACGACAAGGACAAGCGCCCCGTGGCGGAAGGATCCGCCTCGCCCAAGCCCGCACCCAAGCAGACCGTGGCCAAGCCGCCCGCCCAGGTCCCGCAGGCCCCGCAGACGCCCAAGCCCTCGGACAGCGCCATCGCGGCCGCGCCCAAGGACCTCGTCACGGTCGTCCTGACCGCCGACACGGGCGAGAGCTGGATCTCCGCGAAGGACTCCACCGGCCGGCTGCTGTTCGACGGCACCCTCGTCCAGGGGGAGTCCAAGACCTTCACCGACAAGGAGTCCGTCGACCTCGTGCTCGGGGACGCCGGCGTGGTGAAGCTCTTCGTGAACGGCAAGGAGATCAAGGAAGACTTCCGCCCCGGCCAGGTGGAACGCCTCACATACACCAAGGAGGACCCCCTGAAGGACCAGCCCCAGGCGGGCTGAGACAGGGGCCGCCCCAGGGCGGACAGCGCGATCCGGGATCCCCGGGGTGCCACCGGCACCCCGGGGATCCCGGCGTCCGGGGGGCTTCGCGGGCCGGGCCGGCCCGGCCCGCGAAGCCCGCGAGCCGGGCACGACCGGCGGGGCGCCCCCTCGCGGCGGGGGCCGGCGCCGGGACGAAGTAGTCTTGAGTCCATGCCCGAACGCCGTACCGTCGCCCTTGTCACTCTTGGCTGCGCCCGTAACGAGGTGGACTCGGAGGAGCTCGCAGGCCGCCTGGCGGCGGATGGCTGGGAGCTCGTCGAGGACGCCGCCGACGCGGACGTGGCCGTCGTCAACACCTGCGGCTTCGTCGAAGCCGCCAAGAAGGACTCCGTAGACGCCCTCCTGGAAGCCAACGACCTCAAGGACCACGGCCGCACGCAGGCCGTCGTCGCCGTCGGCTGCATGGCCGAGCGCTACGGCAAGGAGCTCGCCGACGCCCTGCCCGAGGCGGACGGAGTCCTCGGCTTCGACGACTACTCCGACATCTCCAACCGCCTCCAGACCATCCTGAGCGGCGGAAACGTCGAGGCCCACGCCCCCCGCGACCGCCGCCAGCTGCTGCCGATCAGCCCCGCCGAGCGGCAGTCCGCCGACGTCGCCCTCCCCGGCCACGCCCAGGAGCCCGCTGAGGCCCCCGCGGACCTGCCCGAGGGTGTCGCGCCCGCCTCCGGCCCGCGCGCGCCCCTGCGCCGCCGTCTGGACAAGAGCCCGGTGGCCTCGGTCAAGCTGGCCTCCGGCTGCGACCGCCGCTGCTCCTTCTGCGCCATCCCGTCCTTCCGCGGGTCCTTCATCTCCCGCCGCCCCGCCGACGTGCTGGGCGAGACCCGCTGGCTCGCCGAGCAGGGCGTCAAGGAGATCATGCTGGTCTCCGAGAACAACACCTCGTACGGCAAGGACCTCGGCGACATCCGGCTGCTGGAGACCCTGCTGCCCGAGCTCGCCGCCGTGGACGGCATCGAGCGCGTCCGCGTCAGCTACCTCCAGCCCGCCGAGATGCGCCCGGGCCTGATCGACGTGCTCACCTCGACCCCCAAGGTCGTGCCGTACTTCGACCTGTCCTTCCAGCACTCCGCCCCCGACGTGCTGCGCGCCATGCGCCGCTTCGGCGACACCGACCGCTTCCTGGAGCTGCTGGACACCATCCGCTCCAAGGCCCCGCAGGCCGGCGTCCGCTCCAACTTCATCGTCGGCTTCCCCGGCGAGACGGAAGCCGACTTCGCCGAGCTGGAGCGTTTCCTCACCCACGCCCGCCTCGACGCCATCGGCGTCTTCGGCTACTCGGACGAGGACGGCACCGAGGCCGTCACCTACGAGAACAAGCTGGACGAGGACACGATCGCCGAGCGCCTCGCGCACATGCAGCGGCTCGCCGAGGAGCTCACCACGCAGCGCGCCGAGGAGCGGATCGGGGAGACCCTGGAGGTGCTCGTCGAGACGGTCGTGCCGCTGGACGAGGCCGAGGAGGGCGAGGGCGCCTACGGGCGCGCGGCCCACCAGGCCCCCGAGACCGACGGCCAGGTCGTCTTCACGGACGGCGCCGGACTGGTGCCCGGGCGTATCGTCACGGCGAAGGTCGTCGGCACCCTGGGCGTGGACCTGGTGGCCGAGCCCCTGGACACGGACTTCGAGGAGGCGGCCGGATGACCGGAGTCCCGGCATCGACGGCGGGCGGGACCGGCCGCCGGCCCGTTCCCGGCGCGAAGCTGGGGGCCGCGGCCGTCAACCAGGCCAGCCTGTGGAACATCGCCAACATCCTGACGATGGTCCGGCTCGTCCTCGTGCCGGGATTCGTCCTCCTGCTGCTCGCCGACGGGGGCTACGACCCCGTCTGGCGGGCCTGGGCGTGGGCGGCCTTCGCCGTGGCCATGATCACGGACATCTTCGACGGGCACCTCGCCCGGACGTACAACCTGGTCACCGACTTCGGCAAGATCGCCGACCCCATCGCCGACAAGGCGATCATGGGGTCGGCGCTGATCTGTCTGTCCTGGCTGGGCGACCTCCCCTGGTGGGTGACCGGGGTGATCCTCGGCCGCGAGCTGGGGATCACGCTGATGCGCTTCTGGGTCATCCGCTACGGAGTGATTCCGGCCAGCCGCGGCGGCAAGCTGAAGACGCTCGCCCAGGGCACGGCGGTGGGCATGTACGTCCTCGCGCTGACCGGGCCGCTGGCGACCTTCCGCTTCTGGGTGATGGCCGTCGCCGTCGTGCTGACCGTCGTCACCGGTTTGGACTACATCCGGCAGGCGGTCGTCCTGCGCCGCCAGGGTCTGGCGGCGGAGCGGACCGCGAGGTGACCCACGGGGCGGGGGGTGCTCCGGAGGCCGTGACGGGCTCCGGAACGGCCGACGGGTACGAGGCGGCGGCGGACGTGCTGCGGCTGCTCGCGGAGAGTGACCAGACGCTCGCGGTGGCCGAATCCCTGACCGGCGGGATGGTGGCCGCGGCCCTCACGGCCGTACCCGGTGCTTCTCGGTCGTTCCGCGGATCGGTCACGGCGTACGCCACGGAGATCAAGCACCTGGTCCTGGGCGTGGACGCCGCGCTGCTGCGGGCCGAAGGCGCGGTGAACGCGCAGGTCGCAGCCGAGATGGCGGGCGGAGTGCGGCGTGTGATGGGCGCTTCGTGGGGAATCGCGACGACGGGGGTGGCCGGCCCGGAGCCCCAGGACGGGCAGCCGGTGGGGACGGTTTTCGTCGCGCTGGACGGTCCGGGGGGCAGGAAAACGGCCCTGCTGAGGTTGAACGGCTCCCGGGCGGAAATTCGTAGGGAGAGTGCACGCACAGTGCTCGGGCTTCTCGCGGACCAACTCCGGGAGAATGCGCGGAGGCAGGATACGGAACAGAACGGGGGGATTTGATGTTTGCAGCCCTGAGTGAACACGACATCGCTCCCCGCACGGCCGCGGCGCGAGGCGGTACGGTGGGGCGTGAAGGATGCGGCTACACGGTCAGAGGAGGGAGCCACCGATGATTCTGCTCCGTCGCCTGCTGGGTGACGTGCTGCGTCGGCAGCGCCAGCGCCAGGGCCGTACTCTGCGCGAAGTCTCCTCGTCGGCCCGAGTTTCGCTCGGCTATCTCTCCGAGGTGGAGCGGGGGCAGAAGGAGGCATCCTCCGAGCTGCTCTCCGCGATCTGCGACGCGTTGGACGTACGGATGTCCGAGCTGATGCGCGAAGTCAGCGACGAACTGTCGCTGGCCGAGCTGGCACAGTCGGCCGCGGCAAGCGAACCGGTCGGCGTACCGGTCCGCCCGATGCTCAATTCGGTATCCATGGCTTCGGTCGCGGGTCCGGAGCGGGTGACCATCAAGGCGCCTGCGGAAGCGGTGAATGTCGTAGCCGCGTGAGCACGTGCGTGTTCGAGTGTGGCCGGGAGCCCCGGCCGGTGCGTGATGCACCGGCCGGGGCTTCCGGCCGTTCTGGGTGCGCGTGGGCAGGGGCTGCGAGACGATGGGGCCGTCCGGGTCCCGGCCCCCTGGGAGGCAGTCGGTGCGGCCGTTGCTGCGCATACCTGTGGTGCCGGCCGTCGCGCTGGCGGTGGGTGCCCTGTGGTGGTGGGCCGTCCTGAGGCTGCTCCTGGTCCCGGCCGAGTCCGGGGCCGTGGAGGGCGCGGTGGCCGTGGGTGGCTGGGGGCTCGGGCTGCTGCCGGTGCACTGCGTGCCCGCTCCCGTACGCCGGCTGCGGAGGAGCGCCGACGGGGCCGGCCGGAGCGCGGCGGCACCGGGCGCGTCACCGCTGGGGGTGACGGTCACCAGGGCATCGACACCCCACCGTTCGGGCGAAGGATCTGGCCCGTCATGAAGGACGAGGCGTCGCAGGCCAGGTAGAGCACCGCCCGGGCGACGTCCTCCGGCTCCCCGACCCGGCGCAGCGGCGACAGGCGGACCATCGCCGCCTCGGTCTGCTGCTGGACCTCGGGATCGTGGCGTGCGGTCATGGGGGTGCGGATCCAGCCGGGGGCGACGGCGTTGACGCGTATGCCGTGCGGGCCGGCCTCGGTGGCGAGGGTCTTCGTGAGCTGGACGACGGCGGCCTTGGCCGCGCTGTAGCAGAGCAGGCCGGGCTGGGCGGCGTCCACGGCGCCCGAGGCCATCGTGACGATCGAACCGGGACGGCCCGCCGCGATCATGGAGCGGGCGGCCTCCTGGCAGGTGCGCAGGACCCCCTTGAAGTTCACGTCGAACACCCGGTCGAGATCCTCGTCCGTCGTGTCCAGGACGGTGCTGGTGTGCATGATCCCCGCGATGGCGGCGGCGATGTCCAGCGGGCCGGCGGCGGTGACGGCGGCACGGAGCGCGGCCCGGTCGGTGACGTCGAGGGGGTGGACCTCGGCCGTCCCGCCCGCCTTCCCGACGAGGGCGGCGGTCTCGGCGAGACCCTCCGCGTCGCGGTCGGCGCAGTGCACGCGGGCTCCGGCCCCGGCGAGGAGGAGGGCGGTGGCGCGGCCGATGCCGTTGGCGGCGCCCGTGACCAGGGCGGTGCGGCCGGTGAGGTCGTACGGGGCTGTGGGTGTGGGCATGCGGGGACCGTACGACCGGATCTGACGGGTAGTCAATTGCCGTGCGGGCGGTCCTGGGGGCGGGCGCCGGGTGCGGGCGGGGCCCGCCGGGCCCGGGGCGGGGGGGCTTTGCGGGCCTCGGGGAACGGCTCAGGGGGTGGGGCCGGTCTGGCAGCGCGGGCACCAGTAGGTCGGGCGGTCGTCCTGGGGGGCCTCCCGGACGGTGGCGCCGCAGCGCAGGCAGGGCCGGTGGGCGCGGCCGTAGACGAACAGCTCCTGGCCGGGACGCCGGCGTCCCGTGGTGTTGCGGCGGTGGCCGGGCTCGTCGCCGCAGTTCGCGGCGAGCAGCCGGTGGGCGGCCGCGGCCAGGCGGGGCAGGTTCTCCTCGGGGAGCGAGCCCACCGGGGTCCAGGGCGTGACCTGGGCCAGGAAGCAGAGCTCGGCCTTGTAGATGTTGCCGATGCCGGCGAGGTTGCGCTGGTCGAGCAGGGCCTCGCCGAGGGGCCGCTCGGGGGCGGTGAGCAGGTTGGCGGCGGCGCGGGCGGGGTCCCAGTCCGGGCCGAGGAGATCGGGACCGAGGTGGCCGACGGCGCGCTCCTCCTCGGCGGTGCGCAGCAGCTCCAGGACGGGCAGGCGGTAGCCGACGGCGGTCCGGTCGGCCGTGCCGAGGACGGCCCGGATCTCGTGGTCGGGGCCGCCGCGCCACTTCTGCCCGGGGGCGAAGACGCGCCAGGCGCCGTCCATGCGGAGGTGGCTGTGCAGGGTGAGGCCCCCTTCGAGGCGGTGCAGGAGGTGCTTGCCGCGCGGGGTGACGTCGAGGGTGAGGCGGCCGGTGAGGTCGGCCGTGGCGAACCGGGGGACCCGCAGGTCGCTGCGGGTCAGTTCCCGGCCCGCGAGGGCCGTGTGCAGTCGCGTGGCGGCGCGCCGGATGCTGTCGCCTTCGGGCATGGACCCATTGTGGCCCGGGGGCGCCCGCCGCGGGCGCGCCCTCACGGGCCGTCGGGGACGCGGGTCGGGAGTGACCGGGGGCGGGCGGTGCGGCGGAAGGCGTCCGGAGAAAGGCGCGAGCCCCCGCGCCGGAATGCGGCCGCAGGGGCTCGGCGGATCATGAAGGGGCCGAGGGCCGAGGGCCGAGGGCCGGAGGGGCCGCTCGTCACTTCCAGACGAGACCCTTGTTCGGGTAGCCGTAGGGGTTGCCCCAGTACTCGGCGGCGGTGACCTTCGTCTGGGCCGACGGGGCGAGGGCCAGCGCGCAGCTGGTCTGCGTCCGGCCGTTGGTGAAGCCCTTCGGCAGCGACTCGTTCGCGCACTTCTCGAACTTGCCGATGACCGACACGCGCTGCGCTTCGGTGCCGTCCCCGAGCAGGCCCTTGATCTGCGTGACGGAGGAGTACGACAGGTCCGTGGTGCCGGTGTTCTTGACCGAGTAGCGGATGTAGTAGGGGATCATCCCCTTCACCTTGTCGCCGAGCTTGAGGGGCTCCAGGTCGGCGGGGTCGCCCTGCTCGATCGCGGTGACCGTGAGGGCGATCTGGCCGCCCTTGTTGTTCCCGTAGCTGAACGGCATCTCCGCAGCCTCGCCGATCTTGAACGTCTGGCCGGACTTCGCCGTGCCGTTCGCCCCGGCGGGGGCCTCGCCGCCACCGGTGGTGGCGCTGGGACTGCCCGCTTCGGACGGGGCGGTGGCAGAGGGGGACGCGGCCCCGGCCGAGGCGGACTCGCTCGGCGGCGCGGGGGTCAGCTCCTCGTTGCCGTTCTTGCAGCCCGTCAGGGCCAGGGTTCCGGCGACCGCCAGGCCGACCGCGCCGAGGGTGGTGGAACGCATGCTGGTGGTGCTCACTCTTCTGCTCCCCCATGACTGTGCATCGCCTGTGCAATGCCTGTGATCATCTTGATAAAGGATGAATAAGCGCCTGCGCCAGCTCAGAGACGGCCGGCGACAGTCCTGTGACATGTCCAGGACGTGAGCGGAACAGTCGGTACCGTTGCGGTGCTCATGAACGCAAGCGCAAACCTCTCGGGGTGGCATGGAAACCGGCCGCCTCCAGGGCCCGGCCCATGGGCGAGGTCAGCGCGGCCTCGGTATTGATCCGCTCCACTGTCAGCGCCGGCAGGGTGCCCGCCCGGCAACCGGCGGCCAGCGCGGCGACCGCGGCCGTCAGGCGCGGGTCCTCAGGGCCGGGCCAGGCCAGCAGGGTCTTGCCGCCGCGCTCCAGGTACAGGCACAGCTCCCCGTCCACCAGGGCCACCAGGGACCCGGCCTTCCGGCCCGGCTTGTGCGTGGCCCCGGCCGGGGGCTCCGGCCAGGGCAGGGCCGCCCCGTACGCGTTCGCGGGGTCGGCGGCGGCCAGTACCACCGCCGCCAGCGGGGGCGGGGTCCGCTCGGCGGCCCGCAGCCGGTCCACCGCGCCGTCCATCGCGAACTGGGCCGCGCCCAGTCCCTCGACCACGTAGCCCCGGCGGGCCTGGCCGCTGTCCTCGAAGGCCGAGAGCACCCGGTAGACGGCGCTGAACCCCCCTTCGACCCCCTCCGCGGCGACCGCGCCCCGGGTCACCACCCCGTGCCGGTCCAGCAGGGTTCGGGCCAGGGCGTGGGCCCGGTGGGTCGGGTCGGGGGAGTGCTGCGGGAGCAGGGACCAGCGCCCGGACACCGTCGGCGGTCCCGTCCGGGACGCGGTCGCGCCGACCGTGCCGTACCGCCCGCGCGGGACGGTGCGCCGGGCGCGGTGGGCCGTCGACCCCGCCGTGCGGCCCGAGCCCAGGAGGGAGCGCAGCGGCGCCAGGGTGTCGTTGGTGAGCCGGCCCGACCAGGCCAGGTCCCACAGCGCCTCGGCGAGCGCGAGGTCGGACACCTCGGGGAAGTCCGCCCGGACGGCCTGCGAGATCTGCCGGAAGAACAGGCCGTACCCGCCCGCGAGGGAGTCCAGCACCGCCTGCTGGACGGGGCTCGGCTCCAGCGGGTGCGGCGGGGGCAGCAGCAGCGGCGCCGCGTCGGCCAGGTAGAGCGAGACCCAGCCGTCCTTGCCGGGCAGGGCACCCGCGCCCGCCCAGACCACCTCGCCCGTGGTGGTCAGCTCGTCCAGCAGGGCCGGGGAGTAGCCGCTCACCCGCGAGGGGAGGATCAGCCGCTCCAGGGCCGAGGCCGGGACCGGGGCGCCCTGGAGCTGCTCGACCGCGCGGGCCAGGCCGTCGAGCCCGCGCAGGGCTCCTCCCAGGTGCTGCCACTGCGGGAGGAACGTGGCCAGCGAGGTCGGCGGGACCGGCTCCAGCTCCTGCCGGAGCGCGGCCAGGGAGCGGCGGCGCAGCCTGCGCAGCACGGTCGCGTCGCACCACTCCCGGCCGATGCCCGCCGGGTGGAACTCGCCCTGCACCACCCGGCCGGCCGCGGCCAGCCGGTTCAGGGCGCCCTCGGTCACGGCCGTGCCCAGCCCGAAGGCGGTCGCGACGGCCGTCGTGGTGAACGGCCCGTGGGTGCGGGCGTACCGGGCGAGCAGGTCACCCAGCGGGTCCTTGACCGGCTCGGTGAACGCCTCCGGCACGCCGACGGGCAGGGCCGTGCCCAGTGCGTCCCGCAGCCGGCCGGAGTCCTCGACGGCCGCCCAGTGGTCGGTGCCGGCGATCCGGACCCGGATCGCACGGCGGGCGGCGGACAGCTCCCCGGCCCAGGCCGGATCCGCACCGCGCTCGGCGAGCTGGTCCTCCGTCAGCGGGCCCAGCAGGCGCAGCAGGTCGGCCACCGACTCGGCGTCCTTGGCCCTGCGGTCCTCGGTGAGCCACTGGAGCTCCCGCTCCAGCTCCTCCAGCACCTGCGCGTCGAGCAGCTCGCGCAGCTCCGCCTGGCCCAGCAGCTCGGCCAGCAGCCGGGAGTCCAGCGACAGCGCGGCCGCCCTGCGCTCGGCGAGCGGCGAGTCGCCCTCGTAGAGGAACTGGGCGACGTACCCGAAGAGGAGGGAACGGGCGAAGGGGGAGGGCTCCGCGGTGGTGACCTCCACCAGCCGCACCCGGCGCGACTCGACGTCGCCCATCAGCTCCGTCAGGCCGGGCACGTCGAAGACGTCCTGGAGGCACTCGCGCACGGCCTCCAGCACGATCGGGAACGACCCGAACTCCGAGGCGACCTGGAGCAGCTGGGAAGCGCGCTGGCGCTGCTGCCACAGCGGGGTGCGCCGCCCCGGACTGCGGCGCGGCAGCAGCAGCGCGCGGGCCGCGCACTCGCGGAAGCGCGAGGCGAACAGCGCGGACCCGCCGACCTGTTCGGTGACGATCCGGTCGACGTCGCCGCGGTCGAAGACGACGTCGGAGGCGCCCAGCGGGGGCTGGTCGTCGTCGAAGCCGAAGGCGGGCGAGGCCGCCGGGTCGTGGTCGAGGAGGTCCATGGACAGCAGGTCCGCGTCGGGCAGCCGCAGCACGATCCCGTCGTCGGCGTGCATCACCTGGGCGTCCATGCCGTACTTCTCGGCGAGGCGGGCGCCCAGCGCCAGTGCCCACGGGGCGTGCACCTGGGCGCCGAACGGGGAGTGGACCACCACCCGCCAGTCGCCCAGCTCGTCACGGAACCGCTCCACCACGATCGTCCGGTCGTCCGGGACGTGGCCGCAGGCCTCGCGCTGCTCCGCGAGGTAGGCCAGGACGTTGTCGGCGGCCCAGCCGTCGAGCCCGGCCGCCCGCAGCCGCGCCCGGGCGTCCTCCTCGCCGAGGCCGCCGAGCTCGCGCAGGAACGCGCCGACCGCACGGCCCAGTTCCAGCGGACGGCCGAGCTGGTCGCCCTTCCAGAACGGCAGCCGGCCCGGCACGCCGGGGGCGGGGGTGACCAGGACCCGGTCGCGGGTGATGTCCTCGATGCGCCAGGTCGTGGTGCCCAGGGTGAAGACGTCGCCGACCCGCGACTCGTAGACCATCTCCTCGTCCAGCTCGCCGACCCGGCCGCCGCCCTTCTTCGGGTCGGATCCCGCGAGGAACACACCGAACAGCCCCCGGTCGGGGATCGTGCCGCCGGAGGTGACCGCGAGGCGCTGGGCGCCGGGCCTGCCGGTGACCGTCCCCGCCACCCGGTCCCAGACCACCCGCGGCCTGAGCTCGGCGAACGCGTCCGACGGATAGCGGCCGGCCAGCATGTCCAGCACCGCCGTGAACGCCGACTCCGGAAGCGCGGCGAAGGGCGCGGCCCTCCGCACCAGGGCCAGCAGGTCGTCCAGCTGCCAGGTGTCCATGGCGACCATCGCGACCAGCTGCTGGGCCAGGACGTCGAGCGGGTTGGCGGGGACGCGCAGGGACTCGATCGCGCCCGTCCGCATCCGCTCGGTGACCACGGCCGCCTGCACCAGGTCGCCCCGGTACTTGGGGAACACCACTCCCGTGGAGACCGCGCCGACCTGGTGCCCGGCCCGGCCCACCCGCTGGAGCCCGGAGGCCACCGACGGCGGCGACTCCACCTGCACCACCAGGTCCACCGCGCCCATGTCGATGCCCAGCTCCAGGCTGGAGGTGGCGACGACGGCCGGCAGCCGGCCGGCCTTGAGGTCCTCCTCGACCAGCGCCCGCTGCTCCTTGGACACCGAGCCGTGGTGGGCCCGGGCCAGCAGCGGCGGCGCGCCCAGGGCCGAGCCCGACTGGGCCATGACCTCGGCGGGCGAGGCGTGCTCGGGCAGCTTCTCGCCGACGGCCCGTTCGTACGCGATCTCGTTGAGCCGGTTGCACAGCCGCTCGGCGAGGCGGCGGGAGTTGGCGAACACGATCGTCGAGCGGTGCGCCTGCACCAGGTCCGCGATGCGCTCCTCCACGTGGGGCCAGATCGACGGTTTGTCACCGCCCTCACGCCCCTCCGTCGCCGGGGAGCCGCCCAACTCGCCCATGTCCTCCACCGGCACGACCACCGACAGGTCGAACTCCTTGGCCGACGGCGGCTGCACGATCTCCACCCGGCCCCGCGGCGCGAGGTACCGGGCGATCTCGTCCACCGGACGGACCGTCGCCGACAGGCCGATCCGGCGGGCCGGGCGCGCCAGCAGCTCGTCCAGCCGCTCCAGGGACAGGGCGAGGTGCGCGCCGCGCTTGGTGCCGGCGACCGCGTGCACCTCGTCCAGGATCACCGTCTCGATCCCGGTCAGCGCCTCGCGCGCCGCCGACGTCAGCATCAGGAACAGCGACTCGGGCGTGGTGATGAGGATGTCCGGCGGCCGGGTGGCCAGCGCCCGCCGTTCTGCGGCAGGGGTGTCCCCGGACCGGATGCCCACCCGGATGTCGGGCTCGGGCAGGCCCAGCCGCACGGACTCCTGACGGATGCCGGTCAGCGGGCTGCGCAGGTTGCGCTCCACGTCGACGGCGAGGGCCTTCAGCGGCGACACGTACAGCACGCGGCAGCGCTTGCGCGCCTCGGCGGGCGGCGGGGTGGAGGCCAGCCGGTCGAGGGCGGCGAGGAACGCCGCCAGGGTCTTGCCGGAGCCCGTGGGCGCGACCACCAGCACGTCCGAACCCTCCCCGATGGCCCGCCACGCCCCCTCCTGCGCGGAAGTGGGCCTGACGAAGGCCCCCGTGAACCACGAGCGGGTCGCGGGGGAGAACGAGTCGAGCGCAGCGCCTGCCATGCCCCCATCGTGCACCCCGCCACCGACAGTGGGCCGGACCTGGGAGAACGCGCGTCCGGCACGGGGCGCAGAATGGGGGGATGGGGACGCAGGACGGCCACCGGGAGTGGGCACGGCACTGGCAGTACGCGGAACTGCCCGGCCTGGACCTGTTGCGCGCCCACTACGTGCGCCACACCTTCCCCCGGCACGCGCACGACGGCTACGTCATCGCGGCGGTCACCGGCGGGATCGAGGAGGTCGGCCTCCCCGGCCAGGTGCTGCGCGCCGGTCCGGGCAGCGTGGTCCTGATCAACCCGGAGGTGCCGCACACGGCGCGCGCCGGGGCGCCCGAGGGCTGGGCGTACTCCACGCTCTACCCCTCCCGCGAGCTGATCGCCGAGGTCGCCGCCGAGATCGGCACCCTGCGCGGCACCCCCGGCTTCACCGCGGCCATCGTCGCCGACCCGCGGGCCTCGCAGACGATCACCGAGGTGCACCGGGCCGCCGAGGCCGGGAACGCGCTGGCCGCCGACACCCTGCTGCGGGGCGTGGTCGCCCGGATGCTCACCCGGTACGCCGCGCCGCTGCCCGTCCGCGCCGTCCGCGGCGCGGGCGGCGCCGACGCCGCCGCGGCCAGGGCCGTACTGGAGGAGCGGCTCGCCGACCCGCCCTCCCTGGAACAGCTCGCGGCGCAGCTCGGCACCAGCCCGTTCGCCCTGCTGCGGGCCTTCCGAGAGCGGTACGGGATGCCGCCGCACACCTGGCTGACCGACGCCCGGGTGCGGCGCGCCCGCCGCCTGCTCGACGCGGGCACCCCGCCGGCGGAGGCGGCCGTCGCCGTGGGCTTCACCGACCAGCCCCACCTGAACCGTCACTTCACCCGGATCGTCGGCGTCCCGCCCGGCGCCTACCGGCGGGAGCGGAACACCTAGGGTCCCGGCCGGCACCGGCCCGCACGTGCAAGAACGTACAAGACCGTCCGGGCCGGCCCCGCGTACGTTCGGGGCGTGGGAGAGCAGAGCACGGCCGCAGCGCCGCAGACACGACAGACACGGGGGACACCCCCGGCCGAGGGGCGGCCGCGCGCCGCCGTCGTACGGGACGCGCTGGGCGTCGGGGTGGCCGTCGGGCTGTCCGGTTTCGCCTTCGGGGTGACCGCCGCGGGCGCCGGGATCAGCACCCTCCAGGCCTGCGTGCTCAGCCTGCTCGTCTTCACCGGGGCCTCCCAGTTCGCGCTGGTCGGTGCGCTCGCCGCGGGCGGCAACCCGTTCACGGCCGCCGCCGGAGCCTTCTTCCTCGGCACCCGGAACGCCTTCTACGGGCTGCGCCTGTCGCAGCTGCTGGGGCTGCCGCGGGCCGTACGGCCGCTCGCCGCGCACTGGGTGATCGACGAGACCACCGCCGTGGCGCTGGCCCAGCCCGACCGCAGGTCGGCCCGGCTCGGCTTCACCGTCACCGGCCTCACCCTCTACGTGCTGTGGAACCTCACCACCCTGCTCGGCGCGCTCGGTGCCGAGGCCATCGGCGACACCCGGGCCTGGGGGCTGGACGCCGCCGGACCGGCCGTCTTCCTGGCGCTGCTGGCGCCGATGCTGAAGACGGCCACCGAGCGGGCGGTCGCCGCCCTCGCGCTCGTCCTCGGGCTCGGCTTCCTGCCCGTGCTGCCCGCGGGGGTGCCCGTGCTGATCGCGGCCCTGGCCGCCCCCGTCGTGCTGTGGATGAAGGGACGCCGCTCGTGAACGTCTGGATCGCCATCGCCCTGACCGTCGTCGGCTGCTACGCCGTCAAGTACGCCGGCCTGCTGGTCCCCGCGGGCGCCCTGGAGCGGCCCGTGGTGCGCCGCCTGGCCGCGCTGCTGCCGGTGGCGCTGCTCGCCGCGCTGACCGCGCAGCAGACCTTCAGCACCGGTTCCGCCCTCGTCGTCGACGCCCGCGCCGCCGGACTCGCCGCGGCGGGGCTGGCACTGCTGCTGCGGGCCCCGTTCCTGGTGGTCGTGGCCGCCGCCGTCGTGGTCACGGCCGGGATGCGGGCCCTGGGCGGCTGACCTGGGCCGGGAGCCGGCCGTACGCCCGCAGCGTCAGCAGGGCCTCCAGGGTGGCGATCGGCCGCCGCTCCAGCGCGCTGCCCGGCGCCCAGTCCCGGCGGCGCACGGGCCAGCCGCCGTCGGGCTGCTGCTCGCACGCGAGGAAGTCCAGCGAGCGGGCCAGCTCCTCGTCGGTGAACCAGCCGCGGGCGAGCGACTCGGGCCGCCGGGCGACGTCGTACGGAAAGAGCTGCTCGTCCGGCCCGTAGCCGGGGGCGGGCGGGTACGCGTCGCGCCGCCGCGGGTCGAGGACCACGAGGCGCTGCTCGCGCACCAGGCGCCCGAGCCGGTCCGCCGCCGCGGCGGCCCGTGCCCGGTCCGGGACGCCGTCGAGGAAGGCCACCGCGCTCTGGATCTCGTACGGGTGCGAGTGGCGCAGGTTCTCGATCCGGTCCCAGCAGAAGTCCGTGGCGCGGAAGAGCCAGGCGTGCCAGACCCGGTTGCGGTGCAGGACGCCGACGACCGGTCCCGTGGTCAGCAGCTCGCCCGGCGGGTCGTCGTGGACCGGGTGGTAAGGGGCCGCGGGGTAGGCGCGGGGGGAGGGGAAGACCACCGGGAGCGCGCCCTCGGCGGTGGACACCCCGGTCAGGTGGCGGCAGATCCGCTCGACGCGCTGCCCGCCGCAGCGGCCGAGGGAGTCCAGGACGCGCAGGGCGTGCGCGGTGTGCAGGGGCTGGCTCAGCGGGCCGCGCAGGTCCGGGTCGAGCGCGTGCCCGTACCCTCCGTCGCCGTTGAGGTACGAGCCGAGGGCGGTGTCCACCGGGTCGGCGTCCCCTCCCAGGAAGTGGAACGCGAACCGGCGCTGCTCCAGCACCCGGGCCGTGAGCCAGACGAACTGCTCGGCGCGGGCCAGCGGGGTGGGGGCCGCCGGCGGGTCTGCGGGGGTCTGCGCGGGCTGCGGGTGCTGTGGGGAAGCTTCGTCTCCGGGCATGCGTGCACGGTAGGGCCCGGCGGTGGGGCGACGAGGAGGAACGCGGGCGGTGCACTCTCCCGGGGCGGGATACTGGGGACATGCGGTTGACGATTTTCTGGGAACGGATGGCGGAGCACTTCGGAGAGGCCTACGCCGACTCCTTCGCGCGCGACCACGTCATGGCGGAGCTGGGCGGGCGGACGGTCCGCCAGGCGCTGGACGCGGGCTGGGAGACCAAGGACGTCTGGCGCGCGGTGTGTTCGGCGATGGACGTGCCGGCCTCGCTGCGCTGACCCGGCCGCCGCCGGACGCGGCGCGGGCCGTGCGCCCGCCCGGCCGGGAGCCTGTGGACGCCGCTTCGCGGCGGGGGCGCCCGGTGGGACAGACTGGGCGGCGTGGCAGCACGTGAAGAGACGACGAACGGCCCGACTCCCGACGCCGGGGGCGCGCCGCCGCACCCGGCGCCGCACGCGCATCCCGACGTGGCCGCCGAGGCGGCCGCGGACGCGGGGACGGCTGCGGGGACGGGCCCGGTGGGCGCCGCCGGGGCGGGGAGCGTACCGCCGCCCGGAGGCGGTACCGCCGCGGACGACGGCAGGATGCCGCGCTGGCTGCCGCGTGCCGTCGTCCTCGTCCTGGCGCTCGTCGCCTGCTTCCAGCTCGGCAGTTGGGCCTTCCACCAGCTGATCGGACTGCTCGTCAACATCCTGATCGCGTTCTTCCTCGCGCTCGCCATCGAGCCGGCGGTGGCCCGGATGGCCGCCGGCGGCATGCGGCGCGGCCTCGCCACCTTCCTGATGTTCTTCGGGGTGGTCGTGGTCACCGCCGGATTCGTGGCGCTGCTCGGCTCCCTGCTCGCCGGACAGATCGTCGCCATGGTGGAGGGCTTCCCCGGCTACCTCGACTCGGTGATCAGGTCGATCAACTCCACGTTCCGCACCGACCTGTCCCGGCTGGAGATCCAGGAGAGCGTGCTGCGCTCCGACTGGCTGCGCAAGTACGTGCAGAACAGCGCCTCCGGAGTGCTCGACGTGTCGGCCACCGTGCTCGGCGGACTCTTCAAGCTGCTGACGATCGGCCTGTTCTCGTTCTACTTCGCGGCCGACGGGCCGCGGCTGCGGCGGGCGCTGTGCTCGGTGCTGCCGCCCGCCAAGCAGTCCGAGGTGCTGCGCGCCTGGGAGATCGCGGTGGCCAAGACCGGCGGCTACCTCTACTCCCGGACGCTGATGGCACTGGTCTCCGGGGTCGCCCATTACATCCTGCTGGCGGTCCTGGGCGTGCCGTACGCGCCCGCGCTCGCCGTGTGGGTGGGGCTGGTCTCGCAGTTCATCCCCACCATCGGCACCTACCTCGCGGGCGCGCTGCCGGTCCTGATCGCCTTCACCGTCAACCCCTGGTACGCGCTGTACGTCCTGGGGTTCGTCGTGCTGTACCAGCAGTTCGAGAACTACGTCCTGCAGCCGAAGCTGACCTCGAAGACCGTCGACATCCATCCGGCCGTGGCCTTCGGGTCGGTCGTGGCGGGCACCGCCCTGCTGGGCGCGGTCGGGGCGCTCATCGCGATCCCGGCCGTGGCCACGCTGCAGGCCTTCCTCGGCGCGTACGTCAGGCGCTACGAGCTGACGCACGCGGCCGACTCGACTACGGCCGGTCCGCGTCGCCGAGGACGACTGCCAGGGCTTCGGTGACGGTGGCCTCGACGCCGGCCTTGTCCACGCCGAGCCCGCTCAGCACGCCGTCCCCGTTCTCCAGCTCCAGCAGCGCGAGCAGGAGGTGCTCGGTGCCGACGAAGTCGTGGCCGAGGCGCAGGGCCTCGCGGAAGGTCAGCTCCAGGGCCTTCTTCGCGGAGGCGTCGAAGGGGACGAGGTCGGGCACCTCGTCCTGGGCCGGGGGCAGCAGGGCGGTCACGGCGGTCCGTACGGCGTCCGCAGTGACGTGCTGGGCGTTCAGGGCGAGTCCGGCGAGGCCCTCGGACTCCGAGAGAAGCCCCAGGACGAGGTGCTCGGTGCGGATCTCGGTGTTGCCGGCGGCGCGGGCCTCGTTCTGGGCGGTCACGATGACGTTGCGGGCGCGCGGGGTGAAGCGCCCGAAGCCCGCGTTCGGGTCCAGGGGGGTGGTGCCCTCCTTGTCCGCCTTGGGGACGAAGCGCTTCTGGGCGGCCTGGCGGGTGACGCCCATGCTGCGGCCGATGTCGGTCCAGGAGGCGCCGGAGCGGCGGGCCTGGTCGACGAAGTGGCCGATGAGGTGGTCCGCGACGTCGCCGAGGGCCTCTGCCGCGACGACGGCGCCGCTGAGCTGCTCCAGGGGGTCGGTGTGGACCTTGTTGATGGCCTCGATCAGGTCGTCGAGGCGTACCGGGTTGGTCATGCGAACGGGTTCCACCGAAGGGTTCGTCATGAGCGCAACCCTAGGTTGACAGTCGAGAGGGTGTCAACCTTCGGTTGTCAGTCGGATCCGGCCGCCGGCCGCGGTCCTCGGGTGGCGCTGCCCGGATCCCGTTCCGCCCGGTGCCATGCTGAGGGCGGCACAGGGAGGCCGCCATGGGGTTCTACGCGGAACGGATCGCGCCGAGGATCGTCGACGCCGCCTGCGGGGCGGCGCTCACCCTTCCGCTGCGCCGCCGCGTGTGTGCGGGCCTGACCGGCGAGGTCGTCGAGATCGGCTTCGGCACCGGGCGCAACGTCCCGCACTACCCTCCCGGCCTCACCTCCGTGGCGGCGATCGAGCCCTCCGACACCGGCTGGGCCCGCGCCGCCGAGCGGATCGCGGCCTCACCCGTCCCGGTGCGGCGGGCGGGCCTCGACGGCGCCGCGCTGCCCTTCGAGGACGACCGCTTCGACACCGCCCTGTGCACGTGGACGCTGTGCACCGTCCCCGACGCCCCCGCGGTCCTGCGGGAACTGCGCCGCGTCCTGCGGCCCGGCGGGACCCTGCACTTCGTGGAGCACGGGCTCGCCCCGGCGGCCGACCGGGGCGTGCGCCGCTGGCAGCGCCGCCTCGACCCGCTCCAGACGCGGCTGTTCGGCGGCTGCCACCTGACCCGGCCGACCGCCGAGCTGGTGAGGGGCGCGGGCTTCGAGGTCACCGCGCTCGACGAGTTCTACGAGAAGGGCGCCCCGAAGCCCTGGGCCGCCACCTCCCTCGGGGTCGCCACCTCCGCCTGAGGATCCCTCAGTACGTCACCGTGATCCGCCGGGCCGGCCCGTCCACCCGGACGAGTCCCCCGACGGGGACGACGACCTGCGGTTCGGTGTGGCCGAGCTCCACGTCGAAGACCGCCATCGTCTCCGGCGCGTAGGTGCGCAGCGCGCGCAGGACGGCCTCGCGCTGCTCCCGGCGGTAGCGCTCCTTCTGCCCGGCGTCGAAGCGCTTGTCGAACGACCAGCTCTTCGCCCGGCCCATCAGCAGGGCGGGGAACTGCCCCAGCAGCCCGCGCTCGCCCGCGTTGCGCAGCATCCGGTAGACCTCCTCGGCGGGCGGCATCTCCTCGGAGGTCTCCAGGAAGAGCACCTGGCCCGCGTAGGAGGCGGGAGGCAGGATCGCGCGGTCCGCCGCCAGCATCCAGGAGAGGATCTCCAGGTTGCCGCCCCAGCCGGGTCCCTCCACCACCCGGTCCGGCCGGTGCCAGGACCAGCCGTCGGCCGGTTCCGCCACCGGCTCCGAATCGAAGGTGCGCGGGTCGTCCCAGGGCAGGTCCTCGTCCCCGTAGTCGGCGGACGGGGTGAGCTCGTAGGTGCCCGAGGTGAACAGCGCCGCCCGCAGGGAGTCCGCGGTGGCCGGGTGCATCGCGCCGGGCCGCCCGAGCCCGGTCATCACCGCGCCGCCGTGGTAGCCGACGATGCCGAGGTTGCGCAGGAAGAGCAGGAGGTTGGTGTTGTCGCTGTAACCGAAGAACGGCTTGGGGCTGGCCCGCAGGAGGTCGCCGTCGAGGTGCGGCAGCAGGGTGATCTGGTCGTCGCCGCCGATGCTGGAGATGACCGCCTTGATCCCGGGGTCGGCGAAGGCCGCGTGCACGTCGGCGGCCCGCTCCCGGGGCGTCGCACCCATCTTCCGGGTCGTCGGGTACTCCACGGGCTCCAGTCCGAAGTCCTCGCGGAGCCTGCGCAGCCCCAGCTCGAAGGGGAGCGGGAAGAGTCCGGGCAGCCCGGACGAGGGCGAGAGCACCGCGATCCGGTCGCCGGGCCGCGGCTTTTCCGGGTGTGTGAATTCGATCATCGGCTGATCGTATGACCCTTCCCTGCCCGGCTCCGGGAATATGTCAACCCTGACGATCGTCGGGGTTGCGGGGTGCCGTTCGGCCGAGGTGCCCGGAACGTCAGGTTCCTACCGTCGCCGCATGGAAGCGATCAAGCGGTACGGATGGGGGCGGCGGCTGGTCTGGGCGGGAGCGGCGGCCGGGGCCGGTGGCCTGGCCGTGGGCCTGCTGGCCCCGGACGGGACCGAGGCGCGCGGCACGTCCGCGGGCGTCTACCGGGACCTGACCGGCGCCCTGGCGGACGCCCCGCCGTGGGCGGAACTCGCCCTGGAGGCGGCGAGCGAGGGCACCGTCGTGTTCCTCGGCCTGCTGCTGGCCTGGGTGGGCTGGGGCGCCCTGCGCCGCCGCGACGCCCGGGTCCTCGCCGCCGTGGCCGCCGTGGGGACGGCCGTCCTCGTCGCCTACGGGCTCAGCGAGACCCTCAAGGTACTCATCGAGGAGGAGCGGCCCTGCCGCGCCGTGCCCGGTGCCGACGCCCTCGCCTCCTGCCCCGATCCCGGCGACTGGTCCTTCCCCAGCAACCACTCCACCCTCGCCGTCGCCCTCGCCGTCGGCATCGCCTCGGTCCGGCCCCGGCTGGCGGCGCTCGCCCTGCCGGTCGGCGCGGCGGCCGCCCTGCTGCGGGTCCTCGTCGGCGTGCACTACCCGCACGACGTGCTGGCCGGCGCGCTGCTCGCCACGGCCGTCGTGGCGGTCGTACGGATCCTGGCGCAGCCGGTGACCGAGGCCGTGGCCTCAGCCCTCGTACGGCAGCCCGGCCGGCGGCGCCGGGACCACGCCGGCCTCGTGGGCGACCACGGCCGCAGCGGCCCGGTTGTCGACCCCCAGCCGCGCCAGGATCGAGCTGACATGGGCCTTCACGGTGCCTTCGGCCAGCCGCAGCCTCCGGGCTATCTGCCCGTTCGACAGGCCCCCGCCGAGGAAGCCGAGCACGTCCCGTTCCCGGGCGGTCAGGGTCTCCACGCGGGCGCGGGCCGCGGCCCGGCGTCCGGTGCGGGCGCCCGCGCCTCCGGCGGCGAGGTGCGCGACGACCCGCGCCGCGACCTTTGGTGAAAGGTACGCCGCGCCGTCTGCCACGGCCCTGACGCCTGCGATCAGCTCCTCGGGCTCGCCGGACTTGATCAGGAAGCCGGTGGCCCCCTCGGACAGGGCGGTCAGGATGTAGTCGTCCTCGCCGAAGGTCGTCAGCATCACCACACCCGTCCCGGGAACGGTCCTGCGGATCTCGGCGGCGGCCTCGATGCCCCCCGTCCCCGGCATCCGGATGTCGAGGACGGCGACCTGCGGGCGGTGGCGCTGGGCCAGCTCCACCGCCTCGCGGCCGTCCGCGGCCTCCGCGACGACCGCGATCCCGGGGTCGGTGGTCAGGATCGTGCGCACCCCCGCGCGGATCATCGGCTCGTCGTCGGCGATCAGGATCCGGATCATCGGACGTCCTTTCCGGTGTACTCGTCGGTCGAGACCAGGCGCCCGGCCCGGAAACAGATGCGGTAGATGTCCCCCGACCGGTCGTCGAAGGGGTCCGCGGTCTGCACGTAGAACTCGCACTCCGCGTCCGGGGCCGCGGGCCCCGGGTCCGCGGGCCGGCGGGTCGTCTCCCGTTCCGGGAGGAACGCCGCGACGTCCGCGCGGGACTGCCCCAGGCGCAGCAGGCCGTAGTGGTGCGGGGTCAGCACCGACTCGCGGGCCGTCGCCGTGTCCCAGACCCGCACCCCGCCGATCAGCAGCAGGGTGGTGCACAGGGGCACCAGCACCGCGGCGACGGCGGTACGGCCCAGACGGCGGCGGGCGCTGTGGTGCTCCGGCGGCAGCACCCCGGCCCCTTCGCGGCGTGCCGCCGGCGCGGGCCCGGGACGGTGCGGGAGCGCGGCCCGGACGGCGAAACCGCCGTCCTCGGGTCCCGCGGAGAAGGTGCCCCCGGCCAGCCGGACCCGTTCGTCCAGGCCGATCAGACCGGAGCGGTGGCCCCCCGGCGAGGACGGGGCGGGGGTGCGGAACACGACGTACGCGTCCGCGGCCCCGCGGGGCGCGGGGGCCGAGCGGGCGGGCCCGTCCGTCACGGCCACCTCGGTACGGCCCTCCGTGTGCCGGACGCCGACGGTCGCCCGGTGCCCGGGCGCGTGCTTGGCGACGTTCGTGAGCGCCTCCTGGACGACCCGGTGCACGGCCCGCTCCACCGGGCGGGGCACCTCGCGGGCGGCCGTGGCGCCTTCCACCCGCAGCCGGACGTCCAGCCCGGCCGAGGCGGCCCGCTCCACCAGGCCGTCGAGGCCGCCCAGGTCGTCCAGCCCGGATCCGCCGCCCGGACCGCCCCCCGCGTCCGGGCCGGCGGCCGGGTCCGAGCCGGGGCGCGGGGGCTCGCGCAGGACACCGATCACCTCGCCGAGCCGGTCCACCGCGGCCCCGGCCCGGGCCCGGATGTCCTGGGCGGCCGCCCGGTGCTCGTCGGCCAGCCCGGGGGCCAGCTTCAGCGCCCCCGCCGACAGGGCGATCAGGCTGAGGTCGTGGCCGAGGAGGTCGTGCATGTCCTGGGCGATCCGGGTCCGTTCGCGCAGCCGGGCCTGCTCGGCGACCAGCCACTGCTCGCGCTCCAGCCGGGCCGCCCGTTCCCAGCCGGCCTCCACCAGCTCGCGGTACTGGCGCAGGAAGCGGCCCGCGAACCACGGCAGCATCGCCGCGACGAGCAGCAGCCCGACGAACCGGCTCGCCCAGCCGGGCCAGGCCGGGACGAGGAGCATGGCCAGGGCCGCGGCCACCAGGACCGCGGCCAGGGCCGCCGCCGTCCGGCGGTCGCGGCCCGACTGGCGGCCCGCGAGGAAGGCGCACACCGCCGCGGGCAGGCCCCACCACAGGGTCGTGGCACTCGTTCCGGGCACGGTCACCGCGCCGATGACGAGCCCCGCGGCGAGGAAGGGAACGGCTCCGCGGCATCCGGCGAACATCGATCTCACCCGGACGACCCTACGGAACCCGGACCGGCCCGGGCTCGGCGTGGTGCGCTTGACAGGAAAATCGAACATCCATTCTGATGGGTTATCCACAGCCGGAACGGCCGTGGAGGCGCATTGTCAGTGGCAGGCATTAGCGTCAGTGGCGTGAAGCGATCGACTCAAGCAAACCGGGTGGAACCCATGGCAGGCACCGACCGCGAGAAGGCTCTCGACGCCGCGCTCGCACAGATTGAACGGCAATTCGGCAAGGGCGCGGTCATGCGCCTCGGCGACAAGCCGAACGACCCCATCGAGGTCATCTCCACCGGGTCGACCGCCCTGGACATCGCCCTCGGTGTCGGCGGGCTGCCGCGCGGCCGCGTCGTCGAGATCTACGGCCCGGAGTCCTCCGGCAAGACGACCCTGACCCTGCACGCCGTGGCCAACGCGCAGAAGGCCGGCGGCACCGTCGCCTTCGTGGACGCCGAGCACGCGCTCGACCCCGAGTACGCCAAGGCCCTCGGCGTCGACACCGACAACCTCATCCTGTCCCAGCCGGACACCGGCGAGCAGGCGCTGGAGATCGTGGACATGCTCGTCCGCTCCGGCGCCCTCGACCTGATCGTCATCGACTCCGTGGCGGCCCTCGTGCCGCGCGCCGAGATCGAGGGCGAGATGGGCGACTCGCACGTGGGTCTCCAGGCCCGACTGATGAGCCAGGCGCTCCGCAAGATCACCGGTGCGCTCAACCAGTCGAAGACCACCGCGATCTTCATCAACCAGCTCCGCGAGAAGATCGGCGTGATGTTCGGCTCGCCGGAGACCACGACCGGTGGCCGCGCGCTGAAGTTCTACGCCTCCGTGCGCATCGACATCCGCCGCATCGAGACCCTCAAGGACGGCACGGAAGCGGTCGGCAACCGCACCCGCTGCAAGGTGGTCAAGAACAAGGTCGCGCCGCCCTTCAAGCAGGCCGAGTTCGACATCCTCTACGGCCAGGGCATCAGCCGCGAGGGCGGCCTGATCGACATGGGCGTGGAGCACGGCTTCATCCGCAAGGCCGGCGCCTGGTACACCTACGAGGGCGACCAGCTCGGCCAGGGCAAGGAGAACGCCCGCAACTTCCTCAAGGACAACCCCGATCTCGCCAACGAGATCGAGCGGAAGATCAAGGAGAAGCTGGGCGTCGGGATCAAGAAGGACGGCTCCTCGGACGAGGCCGCCGCCGAGACCCCGGCCGATGCCGCCGCCGTGCCCGCCCCTGCGTCGAAGGCCAAGACGACGGCCAAGACCGCCGTGGCCAAGAGCTGATCCGTGCGCGAGCACGACGAGAGGGGCGGCGGAAGCCGGGCGGGCCGCGAAGGCCGCCAGGAACTGCCGCCCCAGAGCCCCGAGGAGCAGGCGCGGGCGATCTGCCTGCGTCTGCTCACGGGGAGCCCCCGTACCAGGCGTCAGCTCGCCGACGCCCTCCACAAGCGGGGCATCCCCGACGAGGTGGCGCAGGAGGTCCTCTCCCGGTACGAGGAGGTCGGCCTCATCGACGACGCGGCCTTCGCCGGGGCCTGGGTGGAGTCCCGGCACCGCGGCCGCGGTCTGGCACGCCGGGCCCTCGCCCAGGAGCTCCGCACCAAGGGGGTGCACGCCACCCTGGTGGAGGAGGCCCTGGAACAGCTGGACTCCGACCAGGAGGAGCAGACGGCGCGGGAGCTCGTGGAGCGCAAGCTCCGCTCCACCCGGGGCCTGGAGCGGGACAAGCGGATCCGCCGGCTCGCCGGCATGCTCGCCCGCAAGGGCTACCCGGAAGGCATGGCCCTGCGAGTCGTCCGCCGCGCGCTGGAGGCGGAGGGCGAGAACGCCGACGACAGCGACGGCACCGACGACTTCTGACACCCGACACCCGGGGGAGCAGTGACCGGCGGCCCGGGGCGGGGACGGCCCCGGGGCCGGGTCAGGACACGGGGGACACCGGGGTGACGGGCAGTCCCGCGGCCTTCCACGCCTGGAAGCCCCCGGTCAGGTCCGTGGCGCGGTGCAACCCCAGCGCGTGGAGCGAGGCCGCGGCGAGACTGGAGGCGTAGCCCTCGTTGCAGACCACCACCACCCGCAGGTCGTGTCCGGTGGCCTCGGGGGCACGATGGCTGCCCAGCGGATCGAGCCGCCACTCCAGCTCGTTGCGTTCGACCACCAGCGCGCCCGGGATGAGCCCGTCGCGCTCGCGCAGGGCCTGGTAGCGAATGTCCACCAGCAGGGCACCGGACAGCGAGGCCTCGTACGCCTCCCGCGCGCCGACGCGCGTGTAGCCGGCGCGGACCCGCTCCAGCAGCTCGTCGATGCCGACCGGCGCGCTCACTGCCAGTCCGCCGCACGCTCGACGTGCTCCAGGTGCAGCACCGGTCCGCTGCGGCTGTAGCGGCGGATCAGCGGGAGCGGCGGATAGTAGGCGTGGACCGAGACCGCGTGTTCGGCCGCGGACTCGTTGAGGACCTCGTGCACGTGGTGCTCCGAGAACGCCCGCCCCGCGCCCGCCTCCAGGACGCGGCTGCGGTCGACGCCGGGAGCCAGCTCCAGCGAGCGCCAGCCCTCGGAGGGCAGCCGGACCGCCAGGGAGCGTTCCGTCAGACGGCCCCGCGCGGTGGCGAACGCCCCGCGCGAAGCGGCGTGGTCGTGCCAGCCGGTGCCGCTGCCCGGGGGCCAGCCGATCAGCCAGGCCTCGCTGCCGCCGGGGCCGTCCAGCCGGATCCACGTGCGGCCCTCGGGATCGAGCGGCAGCGACGCCACGATGTCGGGGTCGGCCGCGGTGCGCAGGGCGAAGTCGAGGAGCTCGGTGATCGTGGGGCCCCCGGCCAGCACGGGCTCAGGGGTGTACGCGGGTGCAGACATGGAAGTGTGACCGTTCCTGGGTTCGCGGAAGTGCGCGCAGGCCGGTGGACGGCACGGGGCGCGCGGAGGGAGGGCGAATCAGCAGGAAGGGCGACACACGCAGCCCGCGTAGCGGAGCAGGTCCATATGGACCCTCCGCCACAGGCGTACGTCGTTGCCGGTCATTCGGCGAGTGAACCACGCGGGCCCGGACACGGTCAATCGATCACGGCGGTCGGCGTCGTCGCCCGGACGGCCGTCCGGGACTCCGGCGCGCCGGCCCGCACGGCGTCCGCCGCCTCGTACAGCTCGGCCGGGCGCACCCCCGCGAAGGTGGCCGCCAGGTGCCCGTCCGGCCGTACCAGCAGGACCGTGTGGGCGGGCGCCCCCGGGTAGCTGTCGGCGACCAGCAGGTCGGTGCGGGCCGGGAGGGCGCTGACCGCCGCGGCCAGACGGGGCATCAGTCCGGCGCCGAGCCAGTGGCGCCGGTCCCAGACCCCGGTCCCCGGAGCCACCAGGACCGCCAGCAGCCGCCCCTGCCCGAGCAGGTCGCGCAGCGGCACCGTCGCCCCGTCGGGTGCGGTGACCGGGACGTTGGCCACCTGACCGCCCGGCTCCGTGTCCGTCGGCACCTCGCGTACGGCCACGGGGGGCGCGTACGCCGGTGCCGCGCCCAGCGGCCCGCGCCCCAGGTGGCCGTCGGTGAGCAGCGACTCGGCGGAACGGGCCGCACCGGGCAGGTAGGTGCGCAGGCCGCCACCGGTCCGCAGGGCCGGCATGGCCTGGTCCGCGGCGCGCAGCCGCGCGGCCACGGCGGTGCGCCGCTCGCCCTCGTAGCTGTCGAGCAGTGCCTCCGAAGCCCCGTGGTGCCAGGCGAGGGAGAGCTTCCACGCCAGGTTCTCGGCGTCCCGCAGCCCTTCCTCGACCCCCTGGGTGCCGAGCGCGCCCAGCAGGTGCGCGGCGTCGCCCGCGAGGAAGGCCCGCCCGTCGCGCCACCGGCGGGCCAGCCGGTGGTGCAGGGTGTGGACCCCGGTGTCGATGAGGTCGTACGGGGGAGTCGTTCCCCCGCACCACGAGGCGAGGGTGTCGCGGATCAGCGTGACCAGCGCGTCGGGGGTCACCAGCTCGCCGCGGGCCGGCAGCAGCCAGTCCAGCCGCCAGACCCCGTCGCGCAGCGGCCGGGAGGTGACCTCCTGCTGCCCGCTGCGGTGCAGCAGCGCCTCGCCCGGCCAGGGCAGTTCGGTGCGCAGCGCGGCCACGGCGTGGCGCTCCACGGCGGTGCGGCCCGGGAAGCGGATCCCGAGCAGCTTGCGCACGGTGGAGCGGGCGCCGTCGCAGCCGACCAGGTGGCTCCCGCGCCACCAGGTGGTCTCGGCCCCCCGGGTGTGCGCGGTGATCCCGTGCTCGTCCTGCTCCAGGGAGTCCAGCTTGGTGTCGTGGACCAGCTGGACGAGGGGGTGCGCGGCGGCGGCGTCGCGCAGCCCGCGCGTCAGGGCGTGCTGCGGGAGGTGCAGGGGGGCCTGGCGGTCCTCGAAGGTGATCCGCTGCGCGTCCCGGCCGCGGCGCATGGTGCGCCAGGCGGCGAAGTACGCCCCCTCGTCGCGCAGGGTCCTGCAGCCCAGCCGGTGGGCCATGGCGGAGGTGTCGGCGTGCAGGACGACCGTACGGGCGGGCCGGACCTCGTCCTTGCCGGGCCCCTCGTCGAGCACGACGGAGGGCACGCCCGCACCTGCCAGGGCGAGGGCCAGGGACAGGCCGACGGGCCCTGCGCCGACGACGATCACCGGGTCCATGGCGCGGCTCCCGATGTCCGGTATGTGATCACACGAGTATGCAACCCACTGGATGTTCCTACGTCAAGTGACACTCGACGGCGCACAGCGGCGTGGTGCGGCGGATGAGTTCCGCCGCACCACGTGGGCCACGCTGTGTGACTGACCGGACGTCAGTTCCCGGAGGTGTCGTCCCGTCGGATCAGGGGGCCTTGCCCACCCCGGCCGCGCCACCGGCGTCGACCTCGGCCACGTCGCCCTCGACCACGGCGCCGGTGCTCTTCTTCGACTTCCGCAGCCGGCGTTCCAGCTGGGACGCGAAGCTGGTGAGGGCGAAGTTCACCACGATGTAGATCAGGGCGATCACGAACATGGTCGCGATGGTGTTGCTGTAGTTCGCCGCGATCTGCCGGTTCATGGAGAGCAGCTCCGCGAAGCCCAGCAGGGCGCCGCCGAGTGCGGTGTCCTTGAGGATCACGACGAGCTGGCTGACCAGCGCCGGAAGCATGGCCGTGACGGCCTGCGGCAGCAGCACGTGGGTCATGGTCTGGCCCTTGCGCAGGCCGATCGCCTTCGCGGCCTCCGCCTGGCCCTTCGGCAGGGAGAGCACGCCCGCCCGGACGATCTCGGCGATGACCGCCGAGTTGTACAGGACCAGGCCTGTGACGACGGCCCAGAACGGCCGCGTCTCCGAGGGGACGTCCATGAGCTGGGGCGAGTACAGGGCGCTGCTGAAGAGCATCAGCATCAGCACGGGGATGGCGCGGAAGAACTCCACCCACGCGCCGACCGCCGCCCGGACTCCGGTGTGGTCGGACAGCCGGCCGATGCCCAGCAGCGCACCGAGCGGGAGGGCGATCACCATGGAGAGGGCGCCCGCCTTGAGGGTCTCCATCAGCCCGGGGATCAGGTACGTGGTCCAGATCCGGCTGTCGGTGACGAAGGGGGTCCACTTGTCGGCGTCGAGCTGGCCCTTCTCGCCCATGAGGGACAGCGCCCACCACAGGACGAGGCCGAACAGGACGACGAAAATCCCGCTGTAGATCCAGTTGCGCACCTTGGCCTTGGGGCCAGGGGTGTCGTACAGCACGGAGCTCATCGCTTCACCGCCACTCGCTTGGACACCCAACCCAGCAGCAGGCCGGTGGGCAGGGTCAGAAGGACGAATCCGAGGGCAAAGACCGCGAAGACGGCGAAGACCGCCTGGGCCTCGTTCTCCAGCATTTCCTTCATCAGCAGCGCTGCCTCGGCCACGCCGATGGTCGCTGCCACCGTCGTGTTCTTGGTGAGCGCGATCAGGACGTTGGCGAGCGGCGCGACGACCGCCCGGAAGGCCTGGGGGAGCACGATCAGGCGGAGTACCTGGAAGAAGCTCAGCCCCAGCGCACGAGCCGCCTCGGCCTGGCCGACGGGCACGGTGTTGATGCCGGAGCGCAGGGCCTCGCAGACGAAGGTGCCGGTGTAGGCGATCAGCCCGAGGACCGCGAGACGGAAGCCCGTCTCCTTGAAGGTGGTGCCGCCCAGATCGATGCCGAGGGTCTGGCTGAGACCCAGCGAGCAGGCGATGACCACCAAGGTCAGCGGGGTGTTGCGCACCAGGTTGACGTACGCGGTACCGAAGCCCCGCAGCAGCGGGACCGGGCTGACCCGCATTCCCGCCAGGACGGTGCCCCAGATCAGGGATCCGACCGCCGAGTAGAAGGTGAGCTGAACCGTCACCCAGAAGGCTCCGAGCACGTCGTACTGCCCGGAATCAAGAAAATCGAACACGATGCCCTGCGCTCTCCCCAGGATGGCCGGTGAGGTGCGCCGCCGCCCGCGGCAGGCGGGCGGCGACGCCCCTCACCGATGAATCAGCTGCCTTCGGTGATCTGCGGGGCAGGCTCGCTCTTGAAGTTGGCCGGGCCGAGGTTCTTGTCCACGGCCTGCTGCCAGCTGCCGTCCGCGACCATCTTCTTGAGCGCGGCGTTGATCTTGGTCTGGAGCTCCTTGTCGCCCTTCTTCAGACCGATGCCGTAGTTCTCGTTGCTCAGGTTCAGGCCGACCAGCTTGAACTTGCCCTTGTTGTTCTCCTGGGAGGCGTAACCCGCGAGGATCGAGTTGTCCGTGGTGAGGGCGTCGACCTTCTTGTTCTCCAGGCCCGTGAGGCACTCGGAGTAGCCGCCCTGCTCCAGCAGGTCGGCCTCGGGGGCCAGCTTGGTCTTGACGTTCTGCGCCGAGGTGGACCCGGTGACCGAGCAGAGCTTCTTCTTGTTGAGGTCCTCGGCCTTGGTGATCGAGGTGTCGTCGGCGCGGACCAGCAGGTCCTGGTGCGCGAGGAAGTACGGGCCGGCGAAGTCGACCTTCTCCTTGCGCTTGTCGTTGATCGAGTAGGTCGCGACGACGAACTTGACGTCACCGTTCGCGATCAGGTTCTCGCGCTCGGCGCTGACGGCCTGCTTGAACTCGATCTGGTCGGGCTGGTAGCCGAGCTCCTTGGCCACGTAGGTCGCGACGTCGACGTCGAAGCCCGTGAACTTGCCGTCCGGGGTCTTCAGGCCCATGCCGGGCTGGTCGTACTTGATGCCGACGACGATCTTGTCCTTGGCGCCGCCGGACGCACCGCCGTCGCTGCCGGCGTCCTGCTTGCTGCCGCCGCACGCGGTGGCGGTCAGGGACAGGGCGACGGCAACGGCCGCGGCCGCAGCGGCCTTGGAGATCTTCATGGTGAACTTCCCTCGGATGAGACGTTGTTGGACGACGAGCGACGACGCGGGCGTCGGGCCGCCAGGGGATCACTACCAGACGACAACCGTCAGTGGTGCAGGATCTTCGACAGGAAGTCCTTCGCACGATCGCTGCGCGGGTTGCTGAAGAACTGCTCGGGGGGGGCCTCTTCGACGATCTTTCCGTCGGCCATGAAGACGACCCGGTTCGCGGCCGAGCGGGCGAAGCCCATCTCGTGCGTGACCACGACCATGGTCATACCCTCGCGGGCGAGCTGCTGCATGACCTCCAGCACCTCGTTGATCATCTCCGGGTCCAGGGCCGAGGTGGGCTCGTCGAAGAGCATCACCTTCGGCTCCATGGCCAGCGCCCGGGCGATCGCCACGCGCTGCTGCTGGCCGCCCGAGAGCTGCGCCGGGTACTTGTCGGCCTGCGAGCCGACGCCCACCCGGTCCAGCAGGGCCACCGCCTTGGCGTGCGCCGTGGCCTGGTCGATCCCGCGGACCTTGAGCTGGCCCAGCATGACGTTCTGCAGCACCGTCTTGTGCGCGAAGAGGTTGAACGACTGGAAGACCATGCCGACGTCGGCGCGCAGCCGGGCGAGTTCCTTGCCCTCCGAGGGCAGTTCCTTGCCGTCGAGCGTGATCGTGCCCGAGTCGATGGTCTCCAGGCGGTTGATGGTCCGGCACAGCGTGGACTTGCCCGATCCCGAAGGACCGATCACCACGACCACCTCGCCGCGGGCAATGCTCAGATTGACGTCCTGAAGCACGTGCAGCGCGCCGAAGTGCTTGTTGACGTTGCTCAGTACGACCAGGTCGTCAGCGGCACCGGCCGCGTCCTGCACGTCCTTGGTCACTGATACTCCGCTCATCGGCTTCTAGCTCCGTCCTCCTCGGTTGGGAGGACAGTAGTGAGGGGACGAGCACACCGTCATCACATCTGAGGGAGAATTGAGGATAACGATCCGGCCTCTGCCGGATACGCTCCGTGTACGGCACCTGTCCGGACGATCATGTACGAGTACCGGGTCCATAACGGAAGGCGCGCCGTGGCGGAACCCCCTTGACGTGGGCCCCGGCATCGGCGTGGATGCAGGGTGGCCACATGTGCGGCCACGCATCCACGCCGATGCCGGAGCACGGTGAACCCGAACGAGAAGAGGAGAGGGGGACGACATGAGACTGCTGCTCGTCGAGGACGACGACCACGTCGCCGCCGCCCTGTCCGCGATCCTCGCCCGGCACGGCTTCCAGGTCACCCATGCCCGCAACGGCGAGGAGGCCCTGCAGGCGCTGCTGCCCGCCGGGGCCCCGCCCTTCGGCGTGGTCCTGCTCGACCTGGGCCTGCCCGACCAGGACGGCTACGAGGTGTGCGGCCGGATCCGCAAGCGCACCTCGACGCCGGTCATCATGGTGACCGCGCGGGCCGACGTGCGCTCCCGCATCCACGGCCTGAACATGGGCGCCGACGACTACGTCACCAAGCCCTACGACACCGGCGAGCTCCTCGCCCGCATCCACGCCGTCGCCCGGCGCACCGGCACCGCGTCCGACGAGAGTGCCACCCCGGGCACCGGCACGCCCGCCACGGTGCGGCTCGGCCCCGTCAGCATCGAGCTGCCCACCCGCCGGGTCAGCGTGGACGGCGCGGACGTACCGCTCACCCGCAAGGAATTCGACCTGCTGGCCCTGCTCGCGCAGCGGCCGGGCGTCGTCTTCCGCCGCGAGCAGATCATCAGCGAGGTGTGGCGCACCAGCTGGGAGGGGACCGGGCGCACCCTGGAGGTGCACGTCGCCTCCCTGCGCTCGAAGCTGCGCATGCCCGCCCTGATCGAGACCGTCCGAGGGGTGGGCTACCGGCTCGTCGCCCCCACCGCCCCCTAGGAACGTCCTGCCGTGCGCGCCCGTCTGCTCCCCCTGCTCGTCATCCTGATGGCGGGCACGCTCCTCGCGCTCGGCTTCCCCCTGGCCGTGTCCCTCGCCGCGGGGCAGCAGCAGCGGGTCGTGGTCGACCGCATCGACGACAGCGCCCGCTTCGCCGCCCTCGCCCAGTTCGTGATCGACGCCCAGGGCGCCGGCTCCACCGGGGCCGACGAGCGCCGGGAGCTGCTCCAGCTCGAACTCGCCCGCTACCAGCAGCTGTACGGCATCCGTGTCGGCGTCTTCTACCGCGACGGCAACGCCCTCGCCCGCTCCCCGGGCTGGTGGCAGCTCCCGCGGTCCGGTGAGGGGCCGAAGGCTCTCGACGAGGCCCTCGCGGGGCGGCGCAGCCACGACCCGCCGCAGGTGTGGCCCTGGCAGTCCCACGGGAAGCTCCTCGTCGTCTCCCCGGTCGTCCTCGACGGCGACGTGGTCGCGGTGGTCGCCACCGAATCGCCGACCGACCAGATGCGGGCCCGGATCCTCCGGGGCTGGCTCCTGATCGCGGCCGGCCTGGCCGCCGCGATGCTGGTCGCCTTCGCCGCCGCGCTGCGCCTGACCAGCTGGGTGCTCAAGCCCGTCCGGACGCTGGACGCCGCCGCGCACGGCATCGCCACGGGCCGGATGAACTCGCGCGTCGCCGCCGCCGGCGGGCCGCCGGAACTCCAACGCCTGGCCCGGTCCTTCAACGAGATGGCCGACAACGTCGAAGAGGTGCTGGAACAGCAGCGGGCATTTGTCGCCGACGCCTCCCACCAGCTGCGCAACCCGCTCGCCGCGCTGCTCCTGCGGATCGAGCTGCTCGCCCTCGAACTGCCCGAGGGCAACGAGGAGATCGCGTCCGTCCGCACGGAGGGCAAACGGCTCACCCAGGTCCTGGACGACCTGCTGGACCTGGCCCTCGCCGAGCACGCCTCCGCGGAGATCAGCCTCACCGACATCGGCGCGCTCGCGGCCGAGCGGGTCGCCGCCTGGCACCCGGTCGCCGAGGAGAAGGGCGTACGGCTCGTCGAGACGGGCCGGACCGCCGCGACCGGCTGGGCCGACCCCATCGCCCTGTCCAGCGCGCTCGACGCCGTCATCGACAACGCCCTGAAGTTCACCCCCGCCGGTGAACAGGTCGAGGTGTCCGTCGCGGCGGCCGGGCGCTCGGTCACCGTGACCGTCGCCGACCGCGGCCCCGGCCTCACCGAGGAGGAGCTGCAGCGCGTCGGGGACCGCTTCTGGCGCAGCGGCCGCCACCAGAACATCAAGGGCTCCGGACTCGGCCTGTCGATCTCCCGGGCCCTGCTCGCCGCGGGCGGCGGGTCCCTCGCGTACGAGACGAACCCGCCGCACGGGCTGCGGGTGACCGTGGCCGTCCCGCGCACCGATCCCCACGGCGCCGCACCGCACTGACCCCGGCGCCGCCCGGGCAGCCCCCGCCGGCGCGGTTACGGCTCCCAGGGCAGGGCCGTGCGGACGGGTGCGGAGGCCCGGTAGAGCTCGTCGACGGCCCGCACCTCGAACACGGCCGCCGGCTCCCCGCCCGCGCGCACGATCCCGTCGAGGTAGAGGGCCGTACCGCAGGTGCCCCCGAGGAAGCGGCGGCCGCCGTCCGGCAGCAGCCGGGACACCTCGTAGTGGCGCGGCCGTCCGCCCGGAGCGGCCGCAGGCCTCCACGACAGGCGCAGCCGGGCCCGGTCCCCGGACCGTTCCGAGGCGTCCACGGCCGGCGCGGTGACCGGGGCGGGGCGCGGGGAGCGGGGCCCGTCGTGCACCGCGACGGAGCCCAGCCGCCACCCCACCGGGCCCTTGCCCCGCACGGTCAGCCGTACGGCGAGGGCGTACGCGGTACGGCCCGCCAGGAGCGCGAGCGGTGCCCGGGTGGTGCGCCAGCCCCGCCCTGCGTCCGTGCTCCGGCCGCGCAGCCAGGTGTACGGGACCGGCCCGCCGGCCGTGGACGGCTCGCGGGTCGCCACGCCGATCTCCACCCCGACCGGTGCGGTGCCGGGACCGGTGGCGTGGACCAGTTCCAGGACGCTCGCCCGGGTCAGCGGCAGCCGCGTCGTGTGCAGCCCGACCGTCACCGGCGCCGTCGCGGAGCCCGACACGAGCAGGCTGGAGCCGCCGCGCCAGGCGTCCGCGAAGTCCAGGGCGACCGTGGGGCGCTCCCCGTCGGTGTCGACCACCCAGCGGCGGCCCGGCAGCCGGTCCTGCAGCCCGAGGTGGTTCCAGGGGGTGTCCCCGACGACGGCGCCGGCGTCGTACCAGCGCAGCCCGTGTCCGGTGTTGAAGAAGCAGGCGAAGGGGAGAGCGGTGACGGTGGACCGGTCGGCGACCGCGGTGGCGGGTGCGCGCCAGCGGTCCCCGGGCGCGGGCCGCGACGGGTCCAGCGACGAGCCGGTCCAGAAGCGGTCGTCCGCGCGGTGGAAGGCGCCGGGGGAGCGGTCGGTGAGGTGGTTGCGGGTCCACTCGGGCCGGTAGAAGCCGACGCTGACGATGTGGTCGCGGCCGCGCGGGACGATGGCGTCCCAGTCGACGGCGGACTCCCAGCCGCGGGCCTCGGTGTCCACGGCCGCCCACAGTTCGTGGCGGGAGCGGCCCAGCCGGTCGGCGAGCGCGCCCGAGGAGGCGAGCGTCCCCGGCGTCCAGCGGAAGTCCAGGAACACCGTGTCGGCGACCCTGCCGCCGCGGTCCTCGAAGAACTCCTGGTTCAGCGCGTTGAGCGCACCCTGCCAGCCGACCCGGCCGGTGGTGTTCATGGCGTCGTACCAGGTGATCCGCAGCCCGTGCGGTTCTCCCGCCGCCCGCAGGGCGCGCAGGAACTCCCGCATCCGGGTCGCGAGGGCGCTGTCACCGCCGTCGGTCTCGGCGTTCACGAACCAGCCGTCGAAGCCGTACGTCCGCGCCACCAGGACGAGTTGGTCGGCGATCGGGAAGCGGCCCAGGGCGTCGCGCTGCACCAGATCGCGGGTCCAGCGCAGGTCACCGCCGTACGCGACGGGAGGCAGGAAGACGTTGCCCATGACGCGGACGCCGTTGCGGTGGGCGGCGTCGATCACGGGGGCGTTCGGGGCGAGCACGATCCCCTCGCCCGCGGAACCGCCCCAGAAGACCAGCTCGTCGATGTACGCCCAGTGCGCGAACGCGTAGTGGTCGGCGGTCGGGGAGCCCTGGGAGGGGTTCGCGGCGGTGGGGGCGAAGGAGACCAGGGAGGCGATACGGGCCTGGCCGGCGCGGGCGAGCCGGTTCGCGGGGACCGGGGTGAAGCGCTCCGCCAGGGGCACGGTCGCGGTGTTGTACGCGAGGTCGGGGTCCCCCTCGGGGCTCCACTCGCGCAGCGAGCGCCACACGATGCCGGGGCCGGGGGTCCCGGCGGGGAGGGAGTCGGGGAACCAGTAGGAGGCGTACGGTGCCAGGTCGGCCGGGGCCGGTCCGGGCGCGCCGTGGGTCCCGTGCGTCCCGTGCGGCGCGGCGGGCGGGGCCGGCGGGGCCGAGTCCGCCCGCGCCCGGCCGGCCAGGCCCAGCAGCGCGGTGGCACCGGCTCCGGCGGCCAGCACTCTGCGCCGGGTCGGGCGTAACCGGTCGGGCGCGGGCGGCGTACGACGATCGAGGCCGTTTCCGGTCTCGGGCATGCGGGGCTCCTCACGGGGGATCGGTCGGGTGGTGCCGGGCGGGGCGGGGCGGCGCGGGCATGGCGGGAGTGCGGGCCGGGGTCGCGGCGCCGGCGCACGGTTCCGGGCGGCCGGGGCGGGTCTGGCGGATCTGGCAGGTCGGGCGGGGGTGTCAGGCCGGGGGCGGCGGGGCCGCGTCGCGTACGCGCAGGACCTCCGTGATCCCGCGGGCCGTCAGGTGCGCCGGGTCCTCGGCGTGCTCCGCGAGCACCACCGCGGGCCGCACGCCCTCGGCCGTCAGCGCGGCCCAGGCCTCGAAGAACGCCCCGCCCGGAGCACACGCCGACCGTCCGGCGGCCCCGTCGGGGCGGCCGGGCGCGTCGGCGCCCGCGGAGTCCAGGGTGTCGAGGACGAGCGCGGTCGTGCGCGGGGCCGGCCGGTGCGGGCGCCCCCGCCACCGGGCGGCGATCCGGGCGACCGCGTCGCCGGCCGGCTTGACCCTGCCGTCGTTGGAGAGCAGGCCCAGGCCGTACTCCAGCTCGGGGAAGTCGGCGAGGTCCCGGGACACGTCGTGTGAGCACCACCAGGTCACCCCCCACAGGCCGGCACAGTCCAGCACGTTCGTGATCGTGGCCTCGGTGAACCGGGCCGCCCGCTCCGGCAGGATCAGCGGCGCCGGAGCGCCGGCCTCCTGGAGCCACACCGGCCGGTGCGGGTCCAGGGCCCAGGCCTTGGCCAGCTCGATCAGGTACGCGGCGTGGTGCTCGGTCGCCGTCCCGCGCGCGCCGTGGCGCTGGGCGGTCCCGTTGAACACCCAGGAGTGCACGGCGGTGGCCCCGCCCAGCCGGGCCGCCTGCGCGGGGGTGAAGGGGTGCCCGTCCCGGTACCAGGCGGCGTCGTACTCGGCGTGCACGTGCAGCCGCCCCGGCGCGCCCCGTTCGCAGGCGGCGAGCATCCGCTCCAGCCAGCGGGCGGCCTGGTCCGGGCCGATGCGGTCGGGGTCGGGGTGGGGGTCGTCGGAGAACTGGTTGATCTCGTTGCCGACCGTCATGCCCAGGAAGTTGGGCCGGTCGGCGAGGGCCGCGGCGAGCGTGCGCAGGTACTCCTCCTGCCCGGCGACCACGTCGGGCGCGGTGAACATGTTGCTGCGGTGCCAGGTCCGGGTCCAGGAGGGCAGGAAGTCGAAGCTCGACAAGTGCCCCTGCAGGCCGTCCACGTTGACGTCGAGCCCGCGTTCGGCGGCCGCGTCGGCGAGCGCGACGAGCTGTTCGACGGCCCGCGGCCGGATCAGCGCGCGGTTCGGCTGGAAGACCGGCCACAACGGGAACACGCGGACGTGGTCCAGCCCGAGTGCGGCGATCGCGTCGAGATCGGTCCTGACCGCGTCGAGGTCGAAGTCCAGCCAGTGGTGGAACCAGCCCTGGGCGGGCGTGTAGTTGGCGCCGAAGCGGACTGCGTCGTCAGGCACAGGGCGTCCCGGGTTCTGGAGTGGTACGCGAATTCTCCGGACGCGCCACAAACTGCCGCCGCGGATCCGGAAAGTCAACAGGGCCCCGGAGGGACGCACTTATGCGCTTCAGGCCAACGCGCACAAGGGTTCCGGTCCTGGAACACCGGGAGGCTAAAGCGGTTTAGCCCCGGTCCGCCCCGGCGGTGGGAACGGGAAATGGACAAGGGGCGTACGGGTGGTGGCCGCAGCGCGCCCGGCCCCGTCCGGAAATCCCTTCCCGGCGGGCGGACGGAGGTGCCGGACCGTTCGGTGCCCGGGGCGGGGCCGGATCGCGTACGGTCCGGCCAGCGGCCCGCGTACTGCGCCGCGCGTGACGCACCCGATGGAGGAATGAGGCAGGTCATGGCCCGCAGACCCACCATCAAGGACATCGCCCGACGGGCGGGCGTGTCGGAGAGCGCCGTCTCCTTCGCGCTGAACGACCGGCCGGGGGTCTCGCGGGACACCCGGGCCCGGATCCGCGGCGTCGCCGAAGAGCTCGGCTGGCAGCCCAACAGCGCCGCCCGCGCGCTCTCCGGCGAACGCGCCGGGGCCGTCGGGCTCGTCCTCGCCCGGCCCGCGCACACCCTGGGGGCCGAGTCCTTCTTCCTCCGGCTCGTCTCCGGGATCCAGGAGGCACTCTCCGCGGCCGGGACCGCGCTGCTCTTCCAGGTGGTCGAGGACATCGACGCCGAATGCGCCGTCCACCGCAGGTGGTGGGCCGAGCGCCGGGTCGACGGGGTCCTCGTCGTCGACCCGCGCACGGACGACCCCCGCCCGGCGCTCCTCGCGGAGCTGGGCCTGCCCGCGGTCACCGTCGGCGAACCGGCTCCCGCCCCCGGCTCCGCGCACGCCGGGACGCCGTCCCCCGCCCTCTCCGCGATACGGGCCGACGACGCGGGCGCCATGGCCCAGGTCCTGGACCACCTCCACGGGCTCGGCCACCGCCGCATCGTCCACGTCGCCGGCCTGCCGGCACTGGCCCACACGGTCCGCCGGATCGACTCGCTGAGGGCCGAGGCCGCGCGACGCGGCCTCGGCCCGGACCACGTCCGCTCGGTGGTCACCGACTACTCCGACGCGCAGGGGGCGGCGGCCACCCGCCTGGTCCTCGCCGAGCCGCGCCCGCCGACGGCCCTCGTCTACGACAACGACGTGATGGCCGTCGCGGGGCGCGCCGTCGCGGCCGAGCTGGGCATCCCCGTACCCGCGGGTCTGTCCATCGTGGCCTGGGACGACTCCGCGCTCTGCCGGGTCACCCACCCCCCGCTCACCGCGCTGGTCCGCGACACCGCCGGCTTCGGGCGGCTGGCCGCCGAAGAGCTGCTCGCCGTGGTGGTGGGGCGCCCGCCCGGGGTACGCGAGAGCGAGCGGCCCCGGCTGGAGCCGCGCGAGAGCACGGCGCCACCCCCGGCGCATACTGATTCCTGAACCCTTCCTGGAGCCGCCACCGTGATCACCCCCACCGCCCCGCTGCCCGTACCGCGCGCCGACGCCCCGGCCGCCGGACCGACGGTGGCGATCGACATCGGCGGCACGAAGATCGCCGGCGCGCTGGTCCACGCCGACGGCACGATGACGGACACCACCCGCCGGGCGACGCCCCGCGGAGCCGACGCCGACGGCGTCATGGCGGCGGTGGCGGAGGTCGTCGCCGAGCTGTCGGCCTCCCCGCTGTGGGACTCGGCCGTCCGCTGCGGCATCGGCAGCGCCGGCCCGGTGGACACCTCCCGGGGCACGGTCAGCCCGGTCAACATCGGCGCCTGGCGCGACTTCCCGGTCCAGGAACGCGTGGCCGCGGAGCTGGCGGCGCGCGGCGCCGACCTGCCGACCGTGCTGGCCGGCGACGGCGTGGCCATGACCGCGGCCGAGCACTGGCTGGGCGCGGCCCGCGGGCACGCGAACGCCCTGTGCATGGTGGTCTCCACGGGCGTCGGCGGCGGACTGGTCCTCAACGGCCGGCTCCACCCGGGCCCCACCGGCAACGCCGGGCACATCGGTCACATGAGCGTGGCCTTCGACGGCGAGCCGTGCGTCTGCGGCGGGCGCGGCTGCGTCGAGTCCATCGCCTCCGGTACGGCCATCGCCCGCTGGGCCCGGGAACAGGGCTGGACCCCGGTGGCACGCGACGGCGCCCCGGACGCGCCGGACGCCACGGCGGCGGGAGTGGCGGCGGCCGCCGCCCAGGGGGACCCGGTCGCCCGGGCCGCCTACAACCGGGCGGGCCGCGCCCTGGCCGCCGCCATCGCGGCCACCGCCACCCTCGTCGAGACCGACATCGCGGTCGTCGGAGGAGGCGTGGCCGCCGCCGGGGACACCCTCTTCGGCCCGATCCGCGCGCACCTCGCGCAGTACGCCACGCTCGGCTTCGTCGAGGAGCTCCGGGTGGTTCCGGCGAGCCTGGGCACGCACGCCGGCCTCATCGGGGCGGCAGCGGCGGCGACGATGCTCCTGCCGGGAGCCTGAGCGGGATCAGGGATCAGGGATCAGGGATCAGGGATCAGGGCCTCAGGGCTTCACGGACCGGTAGTACCGTCCGGCGCCCTCGTGCAGTTCCAGCGGGTCGGTGTAGATCGCCGTCCGCAGGTCCACCAGCTGCGCCGCGTGCACCTCGCCCCCGACCAGGTCGCGGCTGAGGATCACCGTCCGGGTCAGCTGCTCCGTCAGTCCGGCGTCGGTCGCAGCCGTGGTCACCAGCAGGTTCGGCACCGCGACGGTGGTCACCGCGCTGGTGTTGCGGGCCCGCTTGTAGGCGTCCTGCGGCATCACCGCCGTCCGGTAGTACTGCGCCGGGCTGCCGTTCCCCTGGAGCCGCTCGACCAGGTCGCCGAGCTGCACCAGCCGGATGTCGAACCGCTCCGACAGCTCGCGCACCGCGTTCGTCGGCAGGCCGCCCGACCAGAAGAACGCGTCGATCCGCCCGGCCTCCAGCTCGGCCGGCATGGTATCGAGGCCGATGGACACCGGTGTCAGGTCCAGCACCGGGTCGATCCCCGCCGCGGTGAGCAGCCGCTCCGCGACGAGCCGCACGCCCGAGCCGGGCTGGCCTATCGCCACCCGCTTCCCGCGCAGGTCCCTTACCGACTGCACGGGGGACCCGGCGGGCACCACCAGCTGCACGTAGTCGTCGTAGAGCCGCGCGCACCCGCGCAGCAGGTCCGCCCCCGGCTTGTTGTCGAGCCGGTACTTGGCGACCGCGTCGGCCGTGGCGACGGTGAAGTCGGCCTCACCGGTCGCGAGCCGCTTGAGGTTCTCCTGCGAGCCCTCGCTGGTGATGAGCTCGACGTCGACCCCGGGCATGCCCTTGCCGAGCTGCTGCTTCAGCAGCTGCCCGTAACGGTGGTAGACGCCCGTCTGCGCGCCCGTGCTGAACGTCAGCTCGCCGTGCAGCTCGGGCTCGCCGAAGGGTTTCAGCCACCAGGTGAGGACGCCGAGGACGGCGAGCACGGCCACCGACACCCGCAGGGCGTGGCGCCTGCTGATGCGGGGCGGTACGAGGGGCATGCCTGCGATCCTGCCACCCGCACCGCCGTCCTGTCACGGTGCGGCCCTCGCACCGGCCCCGGAACCGCCCGTCGGCGACCCCGCTGACCTGCGGCTCCCGCGGCCGGGGCGCCCGCGATGGGCGGCCGGCTCCCGCACCGGAGCGGAGGGCATCCGTCCACCGCCTACCCTTGATGCATGACCAGCAGCGACCGGAGCCAGGCAGTGGACGTGAAGCGAAGCTACGAGGTGCGCACCTACGGGTGCCAGATGAACGTGCACGACTCGGAGCGGCTCTCCGGTCTGCTGGAGGACGCCGGTTACGTGCGGGCCCCCGAGGGTTCCGACGGCGACGCCGACGTCGTGGTCTTCAACACCTGCGCGGTCCGCGAGAACGCCGACAACAAGCTCTACGGCAACCTCGGCCGCCTGGCCCCGATGAAGACGAAGCGCCCCGGCATGCAGATCGCCGTCGGCGGCTGCCTCGCGCAGAAGGACCGCGACACGATCGTCACGAAGGCCCCCTGGGTCGACGTCGTCTTCGGCACGCACAACATCGGCAAGCTCCCCGTGCTGCTGGAGCGCGCCCGCGTCCAGGAAGAGGCCCAGGTCGAGATCGCCGAGTCGCTGGAGGCCTTCCCCTCCACGCTCCCGACCCGCCGCGAGTCCGCGTACGCCGCCTGGGTCTCGATCTCCGTCGGCTGCAACAACACCTGCACCTTCTGCATCGTCCCCGCGCTGCGCGGCAAGGAGGAGGACCGCCGGCCCGGCGACATCCTCGCCGAGGTGGAGGCCCTGGTCGCCGAGGGCGTCTCGGAGATCACCCTGCTCGGCCAGAACGTGAACGCCTACGGTTCCGACCTCGGCGACCGTGAAGCCTTCAGCAAGCTGCTGCGCGCCTGCGGCCAGATCGAGGGCCTGGAGCGGGTCCGCTTCACCTCCCCGCACCCGCGCGACTTCACGGACGACGTGATCGCGGCGATGGCCGAGACCCCGAACGTGATGCCGCAGCTGCACATGCCGATGCAGTCCGGCTCCGACCCGATCCTGAAGGCGATGCGCCGCTCGTACCGTCAGGAGCGCTTCCTCGGCATCATCGAGAAGGTCCGCGCCGCGATCCCGCACGCCGCGATCTCCACCGACATCATCGTGGGCTTCCCCGGCGAGACGGAGGAGGACTTCCAGCAGACGATGCACGCCGTGCGCGAGGCCCGCTTCGCGAACGCCTTCACCTTCCAGTACTCCAAGCGGCCCGGCACCCCCGCCGCCGACATGGACGGGCAGATCCCCAAGGAGGTCGTGCAGGAGCGGTACATGCGCCTGGTCGCCCTCCAGGAGGAGATCTCCTGGGAGGAGAACAAGAAGCAGGTCGGCCGCACCCTGGAGGTCATGGTCGCGGAGGGCGAGGGCCGCAAGGACGGCGCCACGCACCGCCTGTCCGGCCGCGCCCCCGACAACCGCCTGGTCCACTTCACCAAGCCGGAGCAGGAGGTCCGCCCGGGCGACGTGGTCACCGTCGACATCACCTACGCCGCCCCGCACCACCTGCTCGCCGAGGGCCCGACCCTGACCGTGCGCCGCACCCGGGCCGGCGACGCGTGGGAGAAGCGCAACGCCGCCCCGGCCCAGCCGGCGGGCGTCATGCTCGGCATCCCGACGCTGGGCGTCCCCGCGCCGCTGCCGGCCGTCGCGTCCGGCTGCTCGGTGCCCGTCTCCTCCTGACGCCCGCCCCGGAACGGGACACCCCTGCCCCGCGGCAGGGGTGCCCAGGTCCCGGGTCCCGCCCGTGCCCCGGGGGGTCCCGTTCCACCCGTCCGGCTAGGCTGCGGATCATGCTCGTTGCCGCTGCCGTCTGTCCCGCCCCGCCGCTGCTCGTGCCGGAGGTCGCCGCCGGCGCCGCCGCCGAACTCGGCGACGCCCGCACCGCCTGTTCCGACGCGCTGGCGGTCCTCGCAGCCTCCCGGCCCGACCTGCTCGTCGTGGTCGGGGCCGCCGAGGAGGGCGGCGGATACGACCAGGGCACCCCCGGCAGCTTCGCCGGCTTCGGCGTGGACCTCACCGTCACCCTGGGCCCCGACCCGAGCGAGCCCCCGAGCGGCCACGCCACCGGCACCACCCTCCCGACCTCCCTCGCGGTGGCCGGCTGGCTGCTGGGGCAGGCCCGGTGGGCGGCCGCCCCGGTCGCCGGCGTCGCCGTCGCCGAGCACCTGCCTCCGAGCGGCTGCGGGCTCCTCGGCGCGGACCTGGGCCGCAGCGCCGCACGCGTGGCCATGCTGATCCTCGGCGACGGCAGCGCCTGCCGGACCCTCAAGGCGCCCGGCTACCTGGACGAACGCGCCGCGGACTTCGACGCCGCCGCCGCCCGCGCGCTGGGGACCGCCGACGCGGCCGCGCTCGCCGCGATCGAACCCGGACTCGCTGCCGAGCTGCAGGCGGCCGGACGGGCCCCCTGGCAGGTCCTGGCCGGCGCCGCGGAGGGCGCCGACCTCGCGGGACGGCTGCTGTACGACGACGCGCCGTACGGCGTGGGGTACTTCGTCGCCACCTGGTCGTAGCGGCCGGCGTCCGCCGCTTCGCGGCCCCGCGCACACCGCCCGTACGAGGACACGACGAAGGGGGCGCGGAACGGCCGTGCCGTCCGCGCCCCTTCCCGTGCTTACCGATCCGCGTCAGGGAGCGGCCGGCGGCGGCGTCTGCCCGCTGCCGGGGGTGTCCTTGTGCGCGATCTTGCCCAGGGCGTCCTTCGCCTTGCCGGTGCCGCTCGTGATCCGGTCGCTGTACTTGCCGTGGGTCTTGGAGTCCACGGCCTTCGCGACCTTGTCCAGACCCTCGTGGATCTTGCCCTCGTTCTTCTGCGCGAGGTCGCCGACCTTGTCCTTCGCCGGCCCGAGCTTGGCCTTCAGATTGTCCAGCAGGCCCATGGGTCACCTTCCGTTGGCGGTCGCTACGTGCGGGCGCCCTCGTCGGCCGCGGTGTCCGCTGCCGCCTCGGCCGACTGCTGCTTCGGGATCTCCACGGCTTCCGCCTTCGGAGCCTCCGCGGCAACCTGCTCGGTCTCCGCCGCGGCCTCGTCGGCCGCACCGGACTCCACCGTCACGGCCTCGGTCGCGACCTCCTCGGCAGCGACCTCTTCCCTACGACGAAAAAACCGATCGAAAACGCCCATGTCTCCTCCTACAACGCTACTCGTGCGAGTGAAGTTCCGCCGTGGCCGGACGGGCTCCCCGGGAGCTGCCGCCGGAAGCCGTACGAGGGCGCGTCCCGTCCGAGTGCCGGTGCGCGCCGGGCGTACGACCGGCCGGAACCACGCCAGGGCAACGACCCCGATCCGCCCCCGTCACGTAGCTCGATCGGGTACATGCCGAGGGGTTTGCGAGACTGGGGCGGTGAGCAAAGCAGCCCCCGCCCCGCGCGTCATCGCCGTCGTCGGTCCCACCGCGGCAGGAAAGTCCGACCTGGGCGTCGCCCTGGCCCGCCACTTCGACGGCGAGGTCGTCAACGCCGACTCCATGCAGCTGTACCGGGGGATGGACATCGGCACCGCCAAACTGACGACGGAGGAGCGCGGGGGCGTCCCGCACCACCTCCTCGACATCTGGGACGTCACCGACACCGCCAACGTCGCCGAGTACCAGCGGCTGGCCCGCCTGGAGATCGACAAGCTGCTCGCCGAGGGCCGCACCCCCGTCCTCGTCGGCGGATCCGGCCTCTACGTCCGCGGCGCCCTCGACGTCATGGAGTTCCCCGGCACCGACCCCGGGGTCCGCGCCCGGCTGGAGGCCGAGGTCACCCTGCGCGGCCCCGGAGCGCTGCACGCCCGCCTCGCCGCCGCCGACCCGGCCGCCGCCGAGGCCATCCTGCCCAGCAACGGCCGCCGGATCGTCCGGGCGCTGGAGGTCATCGAGATCACCGGCAGGCCCTTCACCGCCAACCTCCCCGGCCACGAGTCCGTCTACGACACCGTGCAGATCGGCGTCGACGTGGCGCGCCCGGAACTCGACGAGCGGATCACCCTGCGCGTGGACCGCATGTGGGAGGCCGGCCTGGTCGACGAGGTCCGCGCGCTGGAGGCCCGCGGACTGCGCGACGGGATCACCGCCTCCCGGGCCCTCGGCTACCAGCAGGTCCTGGCCGCGCTCGCCGGCGAGTGCACCGAGGACGAGGCGCGGGCCGAGACGGTCCGGGCGACCAAGCGTTTCGCCCGCCGCCAGGACTCCTGGTTCCGCCGGGATCCCCGCGTCCACTGGCTCAGCGGAGCCGCCGCCGACCGGGGAGAACTCCCCGGACTCGCGCAGTCGTTGGTCGAACGAGCGGTTACAGCCTGATCACGTGATGGCATCGGGACGCCCCGGGCGCCCATAGCAGGGTCGAGGGCGTGCCATCATCAAACTCCTACGGGTGCGATCACCCGCAAGCATGGCGGCGTACTGAGTCCGAGTGGGGAGGGCGCGTGGCGATGGAGGCCGGCCCTCGCGACACCGGGCGGGACGACACCCGGCGGGAAGCGGACCCGATGCTTCTCGACGATGCGGTCGGTACCGCGGGCCTCGGGCTGCCCGCCGACCCCGCGCGGCTGAGCCCCGACGGCCCGGACGCCCCCGACTCCGCCGAGGCCGCGGCCGCCGCCGGACCGGAGGTCGAGGTCGAACTGCGCCCGCAGCGCCGCCTGCGCGTGTGGCAGATCGCCCCCATCGTGATGCTCGCGGCCACCGGCTCGCTGATGTTCGCCTTCCCCCTCGCCTTCGAGTTCGGCGACGGCGGCGCCGTGGTCGCCATGCTGGGCTTCCTGATCAGCTGCTGCGCCGGAGGCTGGGGCATGATGGCCGCCCGCCGGGTCGGCTACACCTGGCCCGGGCTCCCGGCCCGGGGCAGCGGCCGCCGCCCGGACTGGCGCATGGCCGCGCTGTACGCCGTGATCGCGCTGGCCGTCGTCGCCCTGGCCGTGTACCGGGTCGCCCGGCTGCGCTGAGCTGGGGCTCGGTACCATGGGCGGGTGACGCAGACCACCCTCTCCTTCCTCAAGGGCCACGGCACCGAGAACGACTTCGTGATCGTCCCGGACCCGGACAACGCCGTCGAGCTGCCTGCGTCCGCCGTCGCGAAGCTCTGCGACCGGCGCGCCGGGATCGGCGGCGACGGCGTCCTGCACGTCGTCCGGACCGCCGCGCACCCCGAGGTGGCCCACCTGGCCGACGAGGCGGAGTGGTTCATGGACTACCGCAACAGCGACGGCTCCGTCGCCGAGATGTGCGGCAACGGCGTCCGCGTCTTCGCCCGCTACCTCCAGTACGCCGGCCACGCCGAGGCGGGCGACCTCGCCGTCGCCACCCGCGGCGGCGTCAAGCACGTCCACCTGGACAAGGCCGGCGACGTCACCGTCTCCATGGGCCGGGCCGCGTTCCCCGAGGGCCAGGTGACCGTCAGCGTCGGCGAGCGCAGCTGGCCCGCCCGCAACGTGAACATGGGCAACCCGCACGCCGTCGCCTTCGTCGACAGCCTCGACGACGCCGGCACTCTCCACACCGCACCGCCGTTCAGCCCCGCGTCCGCCTACCCGACGGGCGTCAACGTCGAGTTCGTCGTCGACCGCGGCCCCCGGCACGTCGCCATGCGCGTCCACGAGCGAGGCTCCGGCGAGACCCGCTCCTGCGGCACCGGCGCCTGCGCCGTCGCCGTGGCCGCCATCCGCCGTGACGGCGCCGATCCCGCCGTCACCGGCGAGCCGGCCACGTACACCGTCGACCTGCCCGGCGGCACCCTCGTCATCACCGAACACCCCGACGGGCAGATCGACATGACCGGGCCCGCGGTCATCGTCGCCTCCGGGGAGTTCGACGCGGCCTGGCTGACCGACACGGCCTTCTGCTGAAGCTTCCCTCTAATGGGTGATCCGTTTCACGCTGAGCGAGAGGTGGACTGCGCCACGTGGTGGGGTCGGTAACATCAGGCACCGGCCCTGAGGGCTCACCCCATGCCCGCCACCGCCGGTCGAAGCCGCCGGAGGTGCCCATGAGTGCAGAGGCCACGAACCCCGAAGCACACCCCGAAGCGCGCCCTGAGCTCCGCAGACGGGGCCGGAGCAGGATCGATCTGCGCCGGCTCGGACGCGCTGCGCTGCTCGGGCCGACGGCCCGGGACCGCCTCCCGGACGCGATCGGACACGTCGCCGAGGCGCACCGTGCCCACCATCCGGACGCCGATCTGTCCCTTCTGCGGCGCGCGTACCTCCTCGCGGAGAGCTCCCACCGCGGCCAGATGCGCAAAAGCGGTGAGCCGTACATCACACACCCGCTCGCCGTCACCCTGATCCTCGCCGAACTCGGTGCCGAGACCACCACGTTGACGGCCTCCCTCCTCCACGACACCGTGGAGGACACCGATGTGACCCTCGATCAGGTGCGGGCGGAGTTCGGCGACGAGGTCTGCTTCATCGTCGACGGTGTCACCAAGGTGGAGAAGATCGACTACGGCGCCGCCGCCGAGCCGGAGACCTTCCGCAAGATGCTCGTCGCCACCGGCAACGACGTCCGCGTCATGTCCATCAAACTCGCCGACCGGCTCCACAACATGCGCACCCTGGGCGTGATGCGGCCCGAAAAACAGGCCCGCATCGCCAAGGTCACCCGCGACGTCCTCATCCCGCTCGCCGAACGGCTCGGCGTACAGGCCCTCAAGACCGAGCTGGAAGACCTCGTCTTCGCGATCCTCCACCCCGAGGAGTACGAGAGCACGCGCGCCCTCATCGCCGCCCACGCGGGCGAACGCGACCCGCTGCCCGGCATCGCCGACTCGGTCCGCACCGTCCTGCGCGAGGCGGGCATCAGCGCCGAAGTGCAGGTCCGCCCGCGGCACTTCGTCTCCGTCCACCGCATCGCCCGCTCCCGCGGCGAGCTGCGCGGCTCCGACTTCGGCCGCATCCTCGTCCTCGTCGGCGAGAACGCCGACTGCTACGCGGTCCTGGGGGAGCTGCACACCTGCTTCACGCCGGTCGTCTCGGAGTTCAAGGACTTCATCGCCACCCCCAAGTTCAACCTCTACCAGTCGCTGCACACCGCCGTGGCCGTCCCCGAGGGGTACGTGGCCGAGGTCATCGTCCGCACCCGGCAGATGCACCGCGTCGCCGAAGCCGGTGTGGTGGCCCTCGGGAACCCCTACGCCACCGCGACGCCCGACGCCGGCGCCGACCCCGACGAGGAGCGCGTCGACCCGACGCGGCCCGGCTGGCTGTCCCGGCTCCTCGACTGGCAGCAGTCCGCCCCCGACCCCGACACCTTCTGGAGCGTCCTCCGCGAGGAGCTCGCCCAGGACCGGGAGATCACGGTGTTCCGCGCCGACGGCGGCACCCTGGGCCTGCCCGCGGGGGCCAGCTGCATCGACGCCGCCTACGCCCAGCACGGAGCGGCCGCCCACGGCTGTATCGGCGCCCGGGTCAACGGGCGCCTCGCCTCCCTCTCCTCCCCGCTGTCCGACGGGGACACCGTGCAGCTGCTGCTCGCCCAGGACGCCTCCTCGGGGCCGGCCGCCGAATGGCTCGACCACGCCCGCACCCCGGCCGCCCGCATCGCCATCAGCAGCTGGCTCGAAGCCCACCCCGACCGTGCGATGGCCACCACCACGGCCGCACGGGCCCCCCTGTCCGTCGTCGGGGCCCGCGGCGGCGGCGCCAACGCCGTCACCGACCTGCCCGACGCCACCGTACGGCTGGCGGGCTGCTGCACCCCCGTACCGCCCGACGCCGTCGCCGGATTCCTGGTCCGCGGCGGGGCCGTCACCGTCCACCGTGTCCAGTGCGCCGCCGTGGCGCAGATGCGCGCCGTGGGCCGCACCTCCGTCGCCGTGCACTGGCGCGCCACCGCGGACTGCCGGGTCACCCTCCGCGCTGAATCGTTCGGCCGCCCCCATCTGCTCGCCGACCTCACCGAGGCCATCGCCCGCCAGGGGGTCGAGGTGGTCTCCGCGACCGTGGACCCGCCGGTCGAGCAACGCGTCCGGCACACCTACACGCTCCAGCTGCCCGACGCGGCCGTGCTGCCCGCGCTGATGCGGGCGATGCGGGACGTGCCGGGCGTGTACGACGTCGGCCGGGCCTGAACCACGGGGGTCGCCACACCGGTCCCGGGCCGTCGGCCCGACCTCGGCGGGCGCCCCGGGCCCGGCGCGGGTGCGGGGGCGCGGGGCGTAGGCCGGGCCGCCGCCGGAAGGCCCCGTTCGGGTGGACCCGTTCGCGCGTCGTGCACGGCCGCGCGGCGCGCGCTGGTAAGCGGTGGTGGATGCAGCTCTCCTCCCCGCGCCTGCGCGCCGCCCTGCTCGCGGCGGCCTCCCTCACCCTCGTCGCCGCAGTCCTGCCCCCGCCGACCCCGCTGGGCATCGGCGACCGTCTCTTCCCGGAGCTCGGGAACCCCGGCTACAACGTGCTCGCGTACGACCTGTCCTTCACGTACAAGGACAACAAGAGCCCGCTCGACGCGGTCACCGTCATCGACGCCCGCGCCCTGGAGCCGCTGGAGCGGATCAACCTGGACTTCGCCCACGGGAAGGTGGCCTCCGTCGAGGTCAACGGGGAGCCGGCCCGGTACGAGAGCGTGGGCGAGGACCTCGTGCTGACCCCCGCGCGCCCGGTGGCCGACGGGGGAGCGCTGCGCATCACCGTCCGGCACACCAGCGACCCGCGCGGCCGTGGCGACGGCGGCTGGGTGCCCACCGAGGACGGCCTGGCCATGGCCAACCAGGCGGACGCCGCCCACCGCGTCTTCCCCTGCAACGACCACCCGGCCGACAAGGCCCTCTTCACCTTCCGCATCACCGCCCCGGACGGGCTCACCGCCGTGGCCAACGGGGTGCCCGTCGCGCCCGCCCGGCGCCTCGGCCCCGCGAAGACCTGGACGTACCGGACCGTGCACCCCATGGCCACCGAGCTGGCCCAGGTGTCGGTCGGCCGCTCCGCCGTCGTCCACCGCACCGGACCGCACGGGCTCCCGCTGCGCGACGTGGTCCCGGCGGCCGACCGCGAGCGGCTGGAGCCCTGGCTGCGCAAGACCCCGGGACACGTGCGGTGGATGGAGGAGCGCGTCGGCCGCTACCCCTTCGAGAACTACGGCGTGCTGATCGCGCGGGCCACGACGGGCTTCGAGCTGGAGACGCAGACCCTGTCGCTCTTCGAGCACACCCTGTTCTCGGGCGAGGGCTACCCCGAGTGGTACGTGGAGGCCGTCATGGTCCACGAGCTCGCCCACCAGTGGTTCGGCGACAGCGTCAGCCCGCGGACCTGGTCCGACCTCTGGCTCAACGAGGGACACGCCACCTGGTACGAGGCCCTGTACGCGGACGGGCTCGGCAAGTACTCCCTGGAGCGGCGCATGCGCGAGGCGTACCAGCGCTCCGACCAGTGGCGGGCCGCCGGAGGCCCCCCGGCCGCCCCGAAGGCCGCGGCGCCCGGAGAGAAGATCGGGCTGTTCCGGCCGGTGGTCTACAACGGGGCGGCGCTGATCCTCTACGCGCTCCGCCAGGAGATCGGCACCGCCGCCTTCGACCGGATCGAGCGGCGCTGGGTCGCCGAACACCGGGACGGGGTCGCCGGTACCGACGACTTCGTCCGCCTGGCCTCGCAGGAGGCAGGCCGCGACCTCACGGCCTTCCTGCAGCCCTGGCTGTACGGGGCGAAGACCCCGCCGATGCCCGGACACCCGGAGTGGAGCACCCCGGCAGCCTCGGGCCGGGCGGCCCCCGGCGCGGGCGGACACGCAACGGGCGCGGGCGGACACGCACCGGGCGCGGGCGGACAGGGTGACACCGGCCCGGCGGGAACCGGCCACGGAGAGGCCGCCCCGGCAGGGAAAAGGGTGTGACCCGCGAGGAACGGGCATGTCACCATCGACGGGGCCGTGCGGGGAATCCCCGGGCGGTGTGACACGTTGGACGTGACAGCTGACGTGTCCCCGTCGGCCCTGACACTGCTATTCGAATCGACGTAAGGATCCAATGACCTCCTCTTCTTCCCCTTCCCAGGACGCGCGGGACGCACGGGACGTGCGTGATCCGCAGAGCTTCACCGAGAGCCTTCGGGCCGATGCCCTGATGGAAGAGGACGTCGCCTGGAGCCACGAGATCGACGGAGACCGGGACGGCGACCAGTTCGACCGCTCCGAGCGCGCGGCCCTGCGCCGCGTGGCCGGCCTCTCCACCGAGCTCGAAGACGTCACCGAGGTCGAGTACCGACAGCTCCGCCTGGAGCGCGTCGTGCTCGTCGGTGTCTGGACCTCCGGCACGGCGCAGGACGCCGACAACTCCCTCGCGGAGCTCGCCGCCCTCGCCGAGACGGCGGGCGCCCTCGTACTGGACGGCGTGATCCAGCGCCGCGACAAGCCGGACCCGGCCACCTTCATCGGTTCCGGCAAGGCACGCGAGCTGCGCGACATCGTCATGGAGAGCGGCGCCGACACCGTCGTCTGCGACGGTGAGCTCAGCCCCGGCCAGCTGATCGCCCTCGAAGACGTCGTCAAGGTCAAGGTCGTCGACCGGACCGCCCTGATCCTCGACATCTTCGCCCAGCACGCCAAGTCCCGAGAGGGCAAGGCGCAGGTCGCGCTCGCGCAGATGCAGTACATGCTGCCGCGCCTGCGAGGCTGGGGTCAGTCGCTGTCCCGTCAGATGGGCGGCGGCGGGGGTGGCGGCATGGCCACCCGAGGTCCCGGTGAGACCAAGATCGAGACCGACCGGCGACGGATCCGCGAGAAGATGGCGAAGATGCGCCGGGAGATCGCCGAGATGAAGACCGGCCGCGACATCAAGCGGCAGGAACGCCGCCGCAACAAGGTGCCCTCGGTCGCCATCGCCGGCTACACCAACGCGGGCAAGTCCTCGCTGCTCAACCGCCTCACGGGCGCGGGCGTCCTGGTGGAGAACGCCCTGTTCGCCACCCTCGACCCGACCGTGCGCCGGGCCGAGACGCCGAGCGGCCGGGTCTACACCCTGGCCGACACCGTCGGCTTCGTCCGGCACCTGCCCCACCACCTGGTCGAGGCCTTCCGCTCCACGATGGAGGAGGTCGGCGACTCCGACCTCATCCTGCACATCGTGGACGGCTCGCACCCGGCCCCGGAGGAGCAGCTGGCGGCCGTGCGCGAGGTGATCCGCGAGGTCGGCGCGGTGAACGTGCCCGAGATCGTCGTGATCAACAAGGCCGACGCCGCCGACCCGCTCGTCCTGCAGCGGCTGCTGCGGATCGAGCGGCACTCCATCGCCGTCTCCGCACGGACGGGCATGGGCATCGAGGAACTCCTCGCGCTCATCGACGCCGAGCTGCCGCGGCCCGAGGTCGAGGTGGAGGCCATGGTGCCGTACACCCGCGGCTCGCTGGTCGCCAAGGCACACGCCGAGGGCGAGGTGATCTCCGAGGAGCACACCCCGGAGGGCACCCTGCTCAAGGCCCGGGTACACCAGGAGCTCGCGGCGGACCTGGCGCCGTACGCGCTGGCGAAGCAGTGAGCACCGAGGGCCGAGCGGGTACGTCTCCCGCCTGACCCGCTTGACGACGACGGAGGGCCCCCTGCGCTGCAGGGGGCCCTCCGTCGTCGCATGGTGCCGGGTGGCCCGACGCCCGGGTGGCTCAGGTGCTCAGCCGCGCGGGCGCCGGGGCGGCCCGGGCTCTACTTGAACTTGCCGCTGACCGCGTCGAAGACGCCCTTCGCCTCCGGGCCGAGCCGCGGCCCGGCCAGCCAGCCGGCCTTGGCGGGACCGATCGAGGTGTTCGAGACCAGCGCCGGCTTGCCGTCGGCGCCTGCCGCGACCCAGCCGCCGCCGGAGGACCCACCGGTCATGGTGCAGCCGATGCGGTACATCACCGGGTCGTTCGCCTTCAGCGTCAGCCGGCCCGGCTTGTCCGTGCACTGGAAGGCCTTCTGGCCGTCGAACGGGGCCGCCGCCGGATAGCCGGTCGCCGTGATGCTCGCGACCTTCGGCACGGCCGGCGCCGCGAACTCCACCGGGAGGGCCGAACCGACCGTCTCCTCCAGGGACTTGCCGCTGCCCTTCTCCGGCGTCACGTGCAGCACGGCGAAGTCGTACGGGGCACCCGCACCGCCCGTCGGACCACCCGACGCGATCCACTGGTCGGAGGTCTGCGCCCAGTCGCTCCACCACACCCCGTACGGGGCCACCTGCTCGCGCGGCGCGCCCTTGAGCTGGGCCGCGGGCTTGCCCGCGTTGTTGTAGGAGGGGACGAAGGCGATGTTGCGGTACCAGCCGCCCGCCTTGCCCGCGTGCACGCAGTGGCCGGCCGTCCAGACCATGTTCGACTTGCCGGGGTGAGCGGGGTCCTTCACCACGGTCGCCGAGCAGACCATCGAGCCCTCGGGGCCGTCGAAGAAGACCTTGCCCGACTCGGGGACGCTCCTGTGGTAGGGCGCGTTCGCCGGCTTCGCCGCCACCGACGCGGGGGTCGGGTCCGTGACGCCCTGGTCCTTGCCCGCGTCGGGGTCGACGGCCGGACGCTGGGGCTGCTCGGCGTCACGCATGCGGTCCGGGTCCCACAGGCCCTCGATGATCGGGTTGATGTAGTCGCCCGCCTCGCGGAGCCAGTCCTCCTTCTTCCAGTTCTTCCACTCACCTCCCCGCCACTTCTCCAGGTCTATGCCGCGTTCCTTAAGCTTGTCCTTGAGGTGCTCGGGGATCTTGATCCCGTCCGTGCCCGGAAGGCTGCTCGCCGCGACGGTCGGCTTGGCGTCGCCGCCGGCCTCCCCGTCGCCGGGGCCGCAGGCAGCCGCGGTCAGCGCGAGGGCGGCCGCGCACAGCATGGCGGTGACCGGTCGGTTCGGTCGCATGTCGTTCGTCCCCCTGGTGGATCGAGGCGTGGAGTGCAGCCCCCCACTATGCCGCTGCCGCCGAGGACGACACAGCCCGGGTCTGCGGTTCCTGCCGGCGCCCCGCCGGGCAAGGATCTTGGCCCCACCCGTGATCCCCCGGCGTCACCGTCGTTGGTACGTACGGGGGATGGGGGAGCGTCCATGTTCGAAGAGCAATCCGGAAGAGCAGCCGGAACAGCAGTCAGTGCGGGAGGAGCGACATTCGTGGCTTTCACGGAGCCGGCAACGGATCCCGCCGCGGCGGAGACCACGGCGGCCGGGGCCGCGACACCGGCCCCGCCCCACGTACCGTCGCAGGGCGCCCGTCCGGCAGGCTCCGGCGACGCCATCCTGCGCCGGCAGGCCCAACGCGAGTCCGCCGCCCGTACGTACGCGCGTTCGCTGCCCATCGTCCCGGTGCGGGCCCGCGGCCTGACCATCGAGGGCGCCGACGGGCGCCGCTACCTGGACTGCCTCTCCGGCGCCGGCACCCTCGCCCTCGGGCACAACCACCCCGTGGTGCTCGAAGCCGTCCGCGGAGTCCTGGACTCGGGGGCCCCGCTGCACGTGCTGGACCTCGCCACCCCGGTCAAGGACGCCTTCACCACCGAGCTGTTCGCCAACCTGCCTGCGGAGCTGGCCGCCGACGCGCGCGTCCAGTTCTGCGGGCCGGCCGGAACGGACGCCGTGGAGGCCGCGCTCAAACTGGTGCGCACCGCCACGGGACGCTCCGCGCTCATCGCCTTCACCGGCGCCTACCACGGCATGACCGCAGGCGCGTTGGAAGCCTCCGGAGGCGCCCCCGCGGCAGGGGTGATCCGGCTGCCGTACCCCCAGGACTTCCGCTGCCCGTTCGGCGTCGGAGGCCCCGAGGGAGCAGAACTGGGCGCGCGCTGGACGGAGAACCTCCTCGACGATCCCAAGAGGGGAGCCCCCGCCCCCGCCGGCATGATCGTCGAACCGGTCCAGGGCGAGGGCGGGGTGCTCCCCGCCCCGGACGCATGGCTGCGCCGCATGCGCGAGATCACCGCCGCACGGGGGATCCCGCTGATCGCCGACGAGGTCCAGACGGGCGTGGGGCGGACCGGCGCGTTCTGGGGCGTCGACCACGCCGGGGTGGTGCCCGACGTGATGGTGCTGTCCAAGGCCATCGGCGGCAGCCTGCCCCTCGCGGTGATCGTCCACCGGTCCGGCCTGGACGTCTGGGCCCCCGGCGCGCACGCCGGCACCTTCCGCGGCAACCAGCTCGCCATGGCCGCCGGCACCGCCACCCTCGCCTTCGTACGCGAGAACCGCCTCGCCGAACGCGCCGCCGCCCTCGGCGCCCGCATGCTGACGGCCCTGCGCGGCCTCGCCGCCGACCACCCCTGCATCGGGGACGTCCGCGGCCGCGGCCTGATGATCGGCGTCGAACTCGTCGATCCCGACACCGGGGCCGCCGCACCCGCCCTCGCCGCCGCCGTCCGCCGGGAATGCCTGGACCGCGGCCTGATCGTCGAACTCGGTGGCCGCCACGGCACCGTGGTCCGCCTGCTCCCTCCGCTCACCCTGACCGACGAGCAGGCCGCGGCGGTCCTCGACCGCCTGGCCGACGCCATCCCGGCCGCCGCCCGCCGCACCCGCTGACCGCACCCCGAGGACCCGCGATGCCAGAGCCGCACCAGGCCACTCCCACCCCGCCCTCCCGCCACGCCCGCCCCCACCCCCAGCCAGTCACCCCCACTCCTGCGGCCGTCCGACCCACAGGCCACCCCGAACGTCCGCCCTCCACCACTGCGCAGCCCCCGGGCCCCGCCGACCCCCTCCCTCCTGAGGCCGGGCAGCCCCAGAACCACCCCGAACCGCCCTCCTCTGCCACCGCGCAGGCCCCGGGCCACCCTGCACCGGTCCCTTTCGCGGTCGGGCAGACCCCGGGCCCCTCCGAGCCGCCGCGCTCCGCTGCCGCCCAGCTCCCGGGCGGCCCTGCACCGCTCGCCTCTCCGGCCGGGCAGACCCAGGGCGACGCCGAGCGGCCCGCGTCCGTCGCAGCGCAGGCGCCGAGCCACACTGAAGCGCCCGACTCCGGCGCCGCCCAGCTCCCGAGCGCCGAGCTGTCCAGCTCTGCCGCACCACTCACCTCCGCTGCGGCGCAAACCCCGGGCCAGGCCGGACGGCTGTCCGAGACGGCGACCGAGCGCGCGAGCGACCGAGGACTGCCGGTCCCCGACGCGGCCCAGGGGCCGGACTGCCCCCAGCCACTCCCCGGCACCGGGCCGATCGCCTCGGGGCGGGCCCACGCTGCCCAAGCGCGGGGAGCCGCCAACCCGGCCGCGGATGAGGGCGATCACCCGCTGACCTCAGCCGACAGCACATGGCCAGCCGCCGAGCCCGCGCAGAGCGCCTCCGTGTCCGGACGCCCCGCCTCCGACTCCACCGGCCCGGCGTCCGCGCTCCGCGCGCGGAACGGAGCAGCCCAGCTGCCGGCTCCAGCCGATCCGGCACTCGGAGCCGTGGCTTCGGATCCGAGCGCGGCCGACCCCGCCGCAGCGCACGGCGAGCCGGTACCGGCTGCCGCCGAGCCCGTGCCGGCTCCCGCCCGGCCCCGGCCCCGAGCCGGCCTGCCGCCGACTCGGGCGGCGGAGACTCCCGGACCCGGGACCGGTGGGAGGCCTGCCCCTCAGCGGACCGATGGCGGCCGGTCCGGGGCCGGTCCGACAGCGCCCGTGGCAGGCGCCGCCGTCCCGCCCCCGCCCGCGTCGTCGTGGTCGTCGCCCCTGGGGAACGGGTCCGACCCGGCCGTAGTCGCACCCGCACCCGCAGACCCGGCGTGGGGTCTGCCCCCCGGCATTCCCCACCGCAGCGCCGCCGCCCAGGAGCCCGAGCAGGCTGCCGACTCCGCGGACTCCGGTGATCCCGCCGAGCGGACGGCAGGTCCCGCGGCCGGGACCGGTACCCGTCCCAGCCCCTTGGCCCCCGAACACCCGGCGCCCGCCCCGGCCGGTGCCCCCGGGGCACCGCCCACGGCATCCGCCGACGCGGACACCGGCGCCACCGCCACGGTGCCCCGGCAGAAGGACGGCACGCCCCGGGCCCGGACCGGCTGGCCAGGCCGGGTCCGCCTCGCGCCCACCGCATGGCCCGACCCGCTGGACCACGGCGACCCGGCCGTCGCCGCCGAGTCGGCCGCGGTCGAGAACCTCCTGCGTTGCTGGGTCCGCGAAACCGGACTCACCCGGCCCGACGGATCCACCGGAACCCCCCTTCGCATCCCCCTCCCCGCATCAGGCACCGCCCTCACCGTGGCCGTCCGCCACTGGTCCCACACCGGCTGGCACCGCTTCGGACCCGCCCGCCTCGCAGGCGCCCCCACCACCGCGCCCCCGCTGGACGCCGTCACCCTCGCCGCGCTGATCGCCCGGGAGGGCGCCGACGGTGGCGGGCGCGCCCACACCGATCTCGTCGTCAGGGTCGCCGACTCGGTCCGCCGCACCACCGAGTTCATCGCCGACCGGCGAGAACGCCCCACCGCCCCGGCCCCCATCGGCGGTGACCGCTTCCTCTCGGCCGAACAATCCCTCCTCCTCGGTCACCCCCTCCAGCCCGACCCGAAGAGCCGCGAAGGACTCACCGAGGCCGAAGCACTCCGCTACTCACCCGAACTCCACGGCTCCTTCCCCCTGCACTGGTTCGCGGTCGCACCCTCCGCTCTCGCCACCGAATCCGCCTGGACCGAACGTGGCCGACCCGTCTCCGCCCCACAGCTCCTCGGCCGCATCGCCCCCGGACTCCCGCTGCCGAGCGGTACCACCCCCCTTCCCCTGCACCCGTGGCAGGCTCGCGACCTCCTCCACCGCCCCGAGGTCAGCGCCCTGCGCGACGCGGGACTACTCCACGACCTCGGTCCGTACGGCGAGGCCTGGTACCCGACCTCCTCCGTACGCACCGTCCACCGGCCCGGCGCCCCCGCCATGCTCAAGCTCTCCCTCGGGCTGCGGATCACCAACTCCCGCCGTGAGAACCTCCGCAAGGAACTCCACCGCGGCGTCGAGGTGCACCGGCTGCTCCGCACCGGCCTCGCCGAGGAGTGGCAGGCGGCCCACCCCCGCTTCGACATCGTTCGCGACCCCGCCTGGGTCGCCGTCGACGCCCCGGACGGCACCCCCGTCCCCGGCCTCGACGCGCTCCTGCGCCACAACCCCTTCCGCTCCGGCGACGACGCCGTCTGCATCGCCGCGCTCACCGCCCCCCGCCCATGGCCCGGCCGCAGCACCATGAGCTCCCGCCTCGCCGAGATCATCGTCGGCCTCGCCGACGCCACCGGACACTCGACGTCCGCCGTCGCCGCCGAGTGGTTCCTGCGCTACCTCGACCACGTGGTCCTGCCGGTCCTGGCCTTCGACTCACTCGCCGGCATCGCCCTCGAAGCGCACCAGCAGAACACGCTGGTCCTCCTCGACCCGGCCGGCTGGCCGGTCGGCGGCCGCTACCGCGACAACCAGGGCTACTACTTCCGCGAGTCCCGCCGCACGGAACTCGAGCACCGCCTTCCCGGCATCGGCAGTCGCAGCGACACCTTCGTCTCCGACGCCGTCACCGACGAGCGCTTCGCCTACTACCTCGGCATCAACAACGTCCTCGGGCTCGTCGGCGCCTTCGGATCACAGCGCCTCGCCGACGAACGCGTCCTCCTCGCCGCCTTCCGCCGTTTCCTCGCCAAGGCCGCCGGGCTCGGACCGCTCCCCACCCGACTGCTCGACTCGCCCACCCTGCGCTGCAAGGCGAACCTCCTCACCCGCCTGGGCGGCCTCGACGAACTCGTCGGCCCCGTCGACACCCAGTCCGTCTACGTCACCATCACCAACCCCCTTCACGACTGACGCGTCGGCGCCCGACGCGGGGAAGAACCCCGATGCGCTTCATGGACACCGCCACCTACGCCGCAGGCTCCGACCTCGACACCCTGGACTCACTCGACGCCCCGCGCAGCACCGCCGAACAGCACCTCAACGCGGACCTGTTGCCGCTCCTGGCCGAGGCGGACCTGCTGGACTCGCCCGCCACCTGGGGCAGCGTGCCCACACCCGCCGGCCCCTTCCGCCTCGAACCCGTACGACCGGGCCGTGACCTCGGGCTCCTCACCGGCTGGATGAACGACCCCGACGTGGCCGCCTACTGGGAACTGGCCGGCCCCGCGACGGTCACCGCCGACCACCTGCGGTCACAACTCGACGGAGACAGCAGCAGCATCCCCTGCCTCGGCATCCTCGACGGCACACCGATGAGCTACTGGGAGATCTACCGGGCCGACCTCGACCCGCTCTCCCGCCACTACCCGGCGCGCCCCCACGACACCGGTATCCACCTGCTGATCGGAGACGGGACGAACCGCGGCCGCGGGCTGGGCACGGCACTCCTGCGCGCCGTCACCGACCTGGTCCTCGGCAACCGACCCCGCTGTACACGCGTCATCGCCGAACCGGACATCCGCAACACCCCCTCCGTATCGGCCTTCCTGAACTCCGGCTTCCGCTGGCACGCGGAAATCGACCTTCCCGAGAAGCGCGCCGCTCTGATGATCCGGGAGCGGGCGCTGCGCAACCTCCTCTGAGGGCCGCCCCGCGAAGCTCCGAACCAGGTGCCGCTCCGCACCTCTCCCTCCTGAAACTCTGCGTCGCGCAGCAAAGTTCCCGGGCTTGGAGGATTCCCGTGACGAACTTCCCCGTGCCTCACGACCCGAAAGAACCCATCCTGCCGACGTCGCCCCAGCACCCCGGCACCCCACCCGAATACACCCCCGCGACCTGGGACTCCGTCTGCCGCAGGCTGCTCGCCAAGATGCTCGCCGAGTTCGCCTACGAGGAGATCGTCACCCCTGTACCGGCCCCCGCATTCGCCGGCGACGCCTGGACCCTCACCCTGGACGACGGCAGCAGCCTCGGCTTCCGGGCCCGCCGCCGTGCCTACGGCAGCTGGCACGTCGTGCCGGAGTCCATCACCCTCACCCCGCCGACGACGCCCCGGCCCACCCCGTATCCCCCCGCCCCATCCACCACGCCCACCCCCGCCGCCGCGTCGTTCGGAGACCCGTACGCCTTCCTCGTCCGCGCGCGCCGACTGCTCCGCCTCGACGGCGCCACCCTCGGCCACCTCGTCCGCGAGCTCAGCTCCACCCTCGCCGCCGATGCCCGTATCGACCACACAGCCCTGACCGCCGACATCCTCGCCGACCTCGACTACGCGGCTCTCGAAGGTCACCAGAGCGGCCACCCCTGGCTCGTCCTCAACAAGGGCCGCATCGGATTCTCCGCCTCCGACGCCGCGACCTGGGCCCCCGAGGCACGCAACCGGCAGCGGCTTCCGTGGCTCGCCGCCCACACCTCACTCGCGGCCTACCGCGGCACCGCCGGGCTGGAGGAGCCCGCACGCCTGTACTCCGCCGAGCTCGACCCCGTCACCCGGGCCGCCTACGACCGGACCCTGCGCGAGCGCGGACTCGACCCGCTGCGCTACCTCTACTTCCCGGTCCACCCCTGGCAGTGGGACGAGGTCGTGGTGCCGCTCTTCGCGCCCGCACTCGCCTCCGGCGACCTGGTGCCGCTCCCCGCCGACCCGGACGAACGCCTGCCCCAGCAGTCGATCCGCACGTTCCTCAACGTCAGCCGTCCCGACCGGCACAGCGTCAAGCTGCCCCTCTCCGTCTTCAACACGATGGTCTGGCGCGGGCTGCCCTCCGACCTCGCCCTCGCCGCGCCCGCCGTCACGGCCTGGATCCACTCCCTCCGCGACGCCGACCCCTTCCTCAGAGACGAATGCCGGGTGATCCTCCTCGGCGAGGTCGCCTCCGTCACCGTCCGCCATCCCGTGTACGACCGGCTCCCCGAGGTCCCCTACCAGTACAAGGAACTCCTCGGCGCGATCTGGCGGCAGCCCCTCACCGGCCTCCTCGACCCGGGGGAGCGGGCCCGGACGCTCGCCTCACTCCTCCACACCGACCCGCGCGGCCGCTCCTTCACCGCCGAACTCGTGGCCCGCTCCGGACTGGCTCCGGCGGTGTGGCTGCAGCACCTCTTCGCCGCCGTCCTGCCGCCCCTGCTCCACTTCCTCTACCGTTACGGCACCGTCTTCTCCCCGCACGGGGAGAACGCCGTCGTGATCTTCGACGAGCGGGACGTCCCGGTCCGCCTCGCGATCAAGGACTTCGTGGACGACGTCAACATCAGCGACGAACCGCTCCCCGAGCTGGACTCCCTGCCCGACGAGGTCCGCGCCGTCCTGCTCACCGAGCCGGCGGACTTCCTGCCGCAGTTCATCCACTCCGGTCTCTTCGTCGGGGTCTTCCGCTACCTCTCGGCGCTGTGCGAGGACCGCCTCGGCGTACCGGAGGACGACTTCTGGTCCCTCGTGCGGGCGGAGATCCTGCGACATCAGGCCCGCTTCCCCGAGCTCAAGGAGCGCTACGCGCTCTTCGACCTGCTCGGGGAACGCATCGGACGGCTCTGCCTGAACAGGAACCGGCTCTACGAGGACGGCTACCGCGACCGCCCGGACCGCCCCCACGCCGTCCAGCACGGCACCGTGCCCAATCCTCTGCACCGGCCGTGAATTCCCGGCGGTGTGCTCCCGCTGTCAGTGGGGACCCGTAGGGTTGGCAGTGCTATGACGAAGCCCTCCCTCCCCGACCTGCTGCACGCCGCCGTCTCCGCCGTCGGCGGCACGGAGCGCCCCGGCCAGGTGGCCATGGCCGAAGCCGTCGCCGAAGCGATCGACGACAACTCCCACCGGCTGATCCAGGCGGGCACCGGCACCGGTAAGTCCCTCGGCTACCTGGTCCCGGCCCTCGCCCACGGCGAGCGCGTGGTCGTGGCCACCGCGACCCTCGCACTCCAGCGGCAGCTCGTCGAGCGGGACCTGCCCCGGACGGTGGACGCGCTGCACCCGCAGCTGCGCCGCCGCCCGCAGTTCGCCATGCTCAAGGGACGATCCAACTACCTGTGCCTGCACCGCCTGCACGAAGGGGCCCCGCAGGACGAGGAGGAAGGCCTCTTCGACCAGTTCGAAGCGGCCGCCCCCAGCAGCAAGCTCGGCCAGGACCTGCTGCGCCTGCGCGACTGGGCCGACGAGACGGAGACCGGCGACCGCGACGATCTGACTCCGGGCGTCTCGGACAAGGCCTGGTCCCAGATCTCCGTCTCCTCCCGCGAGTGCCTGGGCGCGACGAAGTGCGCCTACGGAGCCGAGTGCTTCGCGGAGGCGGCACGGGAGCGGGCGAAGCTCGCGGACGTCGTCGTCACCAACCACGCGCTGCTCGCCATCGACGCCATCGAGGGCGCTCCCGTCCTCCCGCAGCACGAGGTGCTGATCGTGGACGAAGCCCACGAGCTGGTCTCCCGGGTGACCGGGGTCGCCACCGGCGAGCTCACCCCCGGGCAGGTCAACCGCGCCGTGAAGCGCGCCGCCAAACTGGTCGACGAGAAGACGGCCGACTCCCTCCAGACCGCCTCCGAGTCCTTCGAGCGGGTCATGGAGCTCGCGCTCCCGGGCCGGCTGGAGGTCGTCCCGGAGGACCTCGGCTACGCCTTGATGATCCTCAGGGACGCGGCCCGCAACGTCATCTCGGCGATCGGTGCCACCCGCGACAAGTCCGTCCAGGACGAGGACGCCGTCCGCAAGCAGGCCCTGGCCGCCGTGGAGAACATCCATGCCGTGGCCGAGCGGATCACCATCGGGTCCGAGTACGACGTCGTCTGGTACGAGCGCCACGACCGCTTCGGTGCCACGCTCCGCGTCGCGCCGCTCTCGGTGTCGGGTCTGCTCCGCGAGAAGCTGTTCGAGGACCGGGCCGTGGTCCTCACCTCGGCCACCCTCAAGATCGGCGGCGACTTCAACGGGGTGGCGGCCTCCTTGGGCCTGTCCCCGGAAGGGGTCGAGGGGGACGACGTGCCGCCGTGGAAGGGCCTGGACGTCGGCTCGCCGTTCGACTACCCGAAGCAGGGCATCCTCTACGTCGCCAAGCACCTGGCCACGCCGGGCCGCGAGGGCACCCGCGGCGACATGATGGACGAGCTCGCCGAGCTGATCGAGGCGGCGGGCGGCCGGACCCTCGGGCTCTTCTCCTCGATGCGCGGCGCCAAGGCGGCGGCCGAGGAGCTGCGCGGCCGGCTCGACAACCCGATCCTGCTCCAGGGCGAGGAGACGCTCGGCGAGCTGATCAAGAACTTCGCCGCCGACCCGAAGACCTGCCTGTTCGGGACGCTGTCGCTGTGGCAGGGCGTGGACGTGCCCGGTCCCAGCTGCCAGCTCGTGGTCATGGACCGCATCCCCTTCCCCCGCCCCGACGACCCGCTGATGAGCGCGCGCCAGAAGTCGGTGGAGGAACACGGCGGCAACGGCTTCATGGCGGTCGCGGCCACCCACGCCGCCCTGCTGATGGCTCAGGGGGCGGGCCGTCTCGTCCGCGCCACGGGTGACAAGGGAGTCGTCGCCGTACTGGACCCCAGGCTGGCGACCGCGCGCTACGGCAGCTTCCTGCGGGCCACCCTGCCGGACTTCTGGTACACGACGGACCGTAACCAGGCCCGTCGCTCCCTCGCCGCCATCGACGCGGCGGCCAAGGCGGACGGCGCGTAGAAGCAGAGGACCCGGCTGCCGGCCCGGTGCGGGCCCGCCACACCCCCGCAGAGGGCATGAAGCAACCCCCGAGACCGGCGCAGTGGGTCCCGGGGGCTGACTGGGGGCGGCGGGATCAGACCCGGCGCAGTACGGCGACGACCTTGCCGAGGATGGTGGCCTCGTCGCCCGGGATCGGCTGGTAGGCGGCGTTGTGCGGGAGCAGCCAGACGTGGCCGTCCTCGCGCTTGAAGCGCTTGACCGTGGCCTCGCCGTCCAGCATGGCGGCAACGATGTCGCCGTTCTCCGCGACGGGCTGACGACGGACCGTGACCCAGTCGCCGTCGCAGATGGCGGCCTCGATCATGGAGTCGCCGACGACCTTGAGGACGAAGAGCTCACCGTCGCCGACGAGCTGGCGGGGGAGGGGGAATACGTCCTCGACCGACTCCTCGGCGAGGATCGGGCCGCCGGCCGCGATCCGGCCGACCAGGGGCACGTACGAGGCGGCGGGCTTGCCGGTGGTGTCCGTGGGCTGCGAGCTCGGCTGGTCGGAGCCGCGGACCTCGTAGGCCCGGGGGCGGTGCGGGTCGCGACGCAGGAAGCCCTTGCGCTCCAGGGCCATCAGCTGGTGGGCGACCGACGAGGTGCTCGACAGGCCGACGGCCTGACCGATCTCCCGCATCGACGGTGGGTAGCCGCGACGCTGCACGGAGTCGCGGATGACTTCGATGACCCTGCGCTGCCGGTCGGTGAGTCCGGAGCTGTCGGCGCGGATGCCTGGAGGTCGACCTGGCAGCGAGCGTGCGGGGCGCACTGCGGCCTCCGCATCCGGGTTCAGGTTTGCGTCGTTCATGGCATGCACCGGATCGAGTCGGCTCTGGGAGCGGTTCTGGGCAGTGATGGTGGCACTGTCTGCTGTGGTGGTCACGTCGGCCCCTCTCGAAATGTTCTCCCTAGCTGGACAACGGTAGTTGCTTTCGAAAGGTTGCGCCAAACACACGTTCGAGTGAAAAAACGCAGATCGCCCTGCGTGGGCAAGTTGGGGGGTGTATGGACGATTGGGCGGGCGAACACGGGTTCGGCTCTGCGGCCGCCGCTTACGGTACCCTTCCCGATCGGGTCGCCGCCCTCGGGTCCTGCGTCCAGTGTGGCACCACGGGGCCCCCTATCCGGGTACCGGACGCTGCGACACGCAGAGGCGGCCAAATCCACCACAACCCAAGATCTAGTGGTTGGATGAGCGGCGCCACCCAGAAGTTGTGGTCCCCGGGTCCTACGAGGCTCCTGGGATCGCATATGCTGGTGGCTGCTCCGAGAGCCCCCCGACAGAGCCCGTCTCCGTCGTCGAGGGTTTCCGCGGGGTGATTCAGTCGTGCCAAGAGGGAGGGTGAGGGAACCATGCACTGCCCCTTCTGCAGGCACCCCGACAGCCGCGTCGTCGACAGCCGCACCACCGACGACGGCACGTCGATCCGCAGACGCCGCCAGTGCCCCGACTGCTCCCGTCGCTTCACGACGGTGGAGACGGCCTCGCTGATGGTGATCAAGCGCAGCGGGGTGACCGAACCCTTCAGTCGTACCAAGGTCATCTCCGGCGTGCGCAAGGCGTGCCAGGGGCGGCCGGTCACCGAGGACGCCCTCGCCAAGCTCGGCCAGCGGGTCGAGGAGGCGGTGCGCGCCACCGGGAGTGCCGAGCTGACCACCCACGACGTGGGTCTGGCCATCCTCGGCCCGCTGCAGGAACTCGACCTCGTCGCGTACCTGCGCTTCGCGTCCGTCTACAAAGCGTTCGACACCCTTGAAGACTTCGAGACCGCCATCGCGGAACTGCGCGAGCGGCGGCCTCACTGTGAAGAGCGCGAGCCCGGCGCGACCGTTGCGGTCCCCGTGCCCGCCTCCGCCGCCGACTGACCGGGCGGACCTCGTCGCGCCGGGAGCCACGCCGGCGCGACACGGCCTCCGGGTAGTCGAGCGAAGAAACGTAGAAACAGATACACAGCACCGTGCCACGGAATAACGCTGGCACTTTAGGGCGTTTTTGCCCGCATATGGGAGGAAGCGGCATGACAGAGACGGCGAGCAGCTCGGCACGTGGTTCCCGCGCCAAGGGGACCAAGGCTGCCAAGGGCGGCCTGCGTATCGAGCGCATCCACACCACCCCGGGCGTGCACCCCTACGACGAGGTGAGCTGGGAGCTCCGCGACGTCGTCATGACCAACTGGCGCGACGGCTCGGTCAACTTCGAGCAGCGCGGGGTCGAGTTCCCCGACTTCTGGTCGGTGAACGCCGTCAACATCGTGACCAGCAAGTACTTCCGCGGCGCCGTCGGCACCCCGCAGCGCGAGACCGGTCTGAAGCAGCTGATCGACCGGATCGTGAAGACCTACACCAAGGCCGGCGAGGACCACGACTACTTCGCGTCGCCCGCCGACGCGGAGATCTTCGAGCACGAGCTGACCTACGCCCTGCTCCACCAGATCTTCAGCTTCAACTCCCCGGTGTGGTTCAACGTCGGCACGCCCCAGCCGCAGCAGGTCTCCGCCTGCTTCATCCTGTCCGTCGACGACTCCATGGAGTCCATCCTCGACTGGTACAAGGAAGAGGGCATGATCTTCAAGGGCGGCTCCGGAGCCGGCCTGAACCTCTCCCGCATCCGCTCCTCCAAGGAGCTCCTGTCCTCCGGCGGCAACGCCTCCGGCCCGGTCTCCTTCATGCGCGGCGCCGACGCGTCCGCCGGAACGATCAAGTCGGGCGGCGCCACCCGCCGTGCGGCCAAGATGGTCGTCCTGGACGTGGACCACCCGGACGTCGAGGCCTTCATCGAGACCAAGGTGAAGGAGGAGGAGAAGATCCGCGCCCTGCGCGACGCGGGCTTCGACATGGACCTGGGCGGCGACGACATCACGTCCGTCCAGTACCAGAACGCCAACAACTCCGTCCGGGTGAACGACGAGTTCATGACGGCCGTCGAGAACGGCACCGAGTTCGGCCTGCGCGCCCGCATGTCCGGCGAGGTCATCGAGAAGGTCGACGCCAAGGCGCTCTTCCGCAAGCTCGCCGAGGCCGCGTGGGCCTGCGCCGACCCGGGCATCCAGTACGACGGTGTGATCAACAACTGGCACACCTGCCCCGAGTCCGGCCGCATCACCGCGTCGAACCCGTGCAGCGAGTACATGCACCTGGACAACACGTCCTGCAACCTCGCCTCGCTCAACCTGATGAAGTTCCTGAACGACGACGGCAAGGGCGACCAGTCCTTCGACGCCGAGCGCTTCGCCAAGGTCGTCGAGCTCGTCATCACCGCGATGGACATCTCCATCTGCTTCGCGGACTTCCCGACCCAGAAGATCGGCGAGAACACCCGCGCCTTCCGCCAGCTCGGCATCGGCTACGCCAACCTCGGCGCCCTGCTCATGGCGACCGGCCACGCCTACGACTCGGACGGCGGCCGCACGCTCGCCGCGTCGATCACCTCCCTGATGACCGGCACCGCGTACAAGCGCTCCGCCGAGCTGGCCGCCATCGTCGGCCCGTACGACGGCTACGCCCGCAACGCCGACGCCCACAAGCGCGTCATGAAGCAGCACGCGGACGCCAACGCCACCGCGCCGCGCACCCAGGACCTGGACAATGCGATCTGGGCTGCCGCCACCGAGGCCTGGCAGGACGTCCTGCGCCTGGGCGAGAAGAACGGCTTCCGCAACTCCCAGGCCTCCGTCCTCGCGCCGACCGGCACCATCGGTCTCGCGATGTCCTGCGACACCACCGGTGTCGAGCCGGACCTGGCCCTGGTCAAGTTCAAGAAGCTCGTCGGCGGCGGCTCGATGCAGATCGTCAACGGCACCGTCCCGCAGGCCCTGCGCCGCCTGGGCTACCAGGAGGAGCAGATCGAGGCGATCGTCTCCCACATCGCCGAGCACGGTGTCGTCGTGGACGCCCCGGGCCTGAAGACCGAGCACTACGAGGTCTTTGACTGCGCGATGGGCGAGCGTTCCATCTCGGCGATGGGCCACGTCCGCATGATGGCCGCCATCCAGCCCTGGATCTCCGGCGCGATCTCGAAGACGGTCAACATGCCGGAGTCGGCGACCGTCGAGGAGATCGAGGAGATCTACTTCGAGGCGTGGAAGATGGGCGTCAAGGCGCTCGCGATCTACCGCGACAACTGCAAGGTCGGCCAGCCCCTCTCCGCCAAGAAGAAGGAAGAGGAGAAGGAGGAGGTCACCGCCAAGGCGGAGGACACCATCCGCGCGGCCGTCGAGAAGGTCATCGAGTACCGCCCCGTCCGCAAGCGCCTCCCCAAGGGCCGCCCGGGCATCACCACCTCCTTCACCGTGGGCGGCGCCGAGGGCTACATGACCGCGAACTCCTACCCGGACGACGGCCTGGGCGAGGTCTTCCTGAAGATGTCCAAGCAGGGCTCGACCCTCGCGGGCATGATGGATGCCTTCTCCATCGCCGTGTCGGTCGGACTGCAGTACGGCGTCCCGCTGGAGACCTACGTCTCCAAGTTCACGAACATGCGCTTCGAGCCGGCCGGCATGACCGACGACCCGGACGTGCGGATGGCGCAGTCGATCGTCGACTACATCTTCCGCCGCCTGGCGCTGGACTTCCTGCCCTTCGAGACCCGCTCGGCCCTCGGCATCCACACCGCCGAGGAGCGCCAGCGCCACCTGGAGACCGGCTCCTACGAGCCCCTCGAGGAGGAGCTGGACACCGAGGCGCTGGCCCAGTCCGCTCCGCTCACGGCCGTCCCGTCGGTGCCCAAGGTGGCTCCGGCCGTGATCCCGGCCGCCGACCGCAAGGCCGCGCACAGCAGCGCCGAACTGGTCGAGATGCAGCTCGGTGTCTCCGCGGACGCCCCGCTGTGCTTCTCCTGCGGCACGAAGATGCAGCGCGCCGGCTCCTGCTACATCTGCGAGGGCTGCGGCTCCACCAGCGGCTGCAGCTGAGCTGAGGCCCCGGCGCGGTCCGCGCCGGTGAGCGCACGGCAGTAGGACGAAGGGCACCGGCCAGTAGCCGGTGCCCTTCGCCGTGCCCGGGCACCCGGCGGCCGCGCCAGGGTCTCGGCGATCATGATGCGGGGGCGCGGACCGCGCCGGGGGAGCGGCGGAGAAGGGGAGAACCATGTGGAGCGGTGACCAGCTGGACCTGGACGCGTACCTGGCGCGGATCGGATACGGGGAGGAAGCCCGGCCGGACCGGGAACTCCGTCCGGACCTCGCCACGTTGTACGCAGTGCACCGTGCCCACACCGCCGCCATCACCTTCGAGAGCCTGGACGTCCTGCTCGGCCGCCCCGTCGCGCTGGACCTCCGGTCGGTCGAGGAGAAGCTCGTGCACGGCCGCCGCGGTGGCTACTGCTACGAGCAGAATTCGCTGCTGGCCGCCGCCCTGGAGCGGATCGGCTTCGAGGTGTCCGGGCGGGGTGCCCGCAACCGCACCCGCGGGGACGCCCCGACGGCGGTGACCCATGCCGTCCTCGTCGTCACCGTCGACGGCGAACCCTGGCTGTGCGACGCGGGGTTCGGCCACCAGGGCCCCCGCGAGCCCGTTCCGCTGGGGGAGACCGGCGTAGAGGTGAGGCAAGGGAAGTGGACGTACCGCGTCCGCGAAGAGCCGGACGGAATCCTCGTGCTCTGCCTCCGACGCGAGGGTGCGTGGCGGGACCTGTACGCCTTCTCCCCGCAGCGGTACCACCCCGTCGACTACGTCGTCCTGAACCACTACAGCTCCGGCCACCCCCTGTCCTCCTTCGTCGGCCGCCTCGTCGTCCAGCGCCCGGGCGACGAGGTCCGCCGGGCCCTGGTCGGGCGGGAACTCGCCCTGCTGCACCCGGACGGCCGGACGGTCCGGCGGCCCGTGGCCGAGGAGGAACTCCTCGACGTACTCGATCGGGAGTTCGGTCTTCGGCTGTCCGATCGGGACGCAGCGGAACTGGTGGGGATCTACTCCGCCGAGGACTGACCGTGGCCGCGCCCGGCCCGTACGATGGCGCCGTGCTGGTCAAGTGGATTCGCTGCACGGTGACGGACCGACGCGGGTTCGAGCGCGGACAGCGAAAATGGGCGGGGCTGCCCGGCGAGCCGGGGTTCAGGGGGCAGGGTGGCGGTTGGAGCCGGGGCAGGCAGGGGGTGGCGCATGTCTTCGCGTTCTGGGAGAGCCGGTCGTTCTACGACTCCTTCATGGCGCGCTCGCACGACCGGCTGGCCGCCGCCCAGAACGGCACCTACACGGACCTCCGGACGACCCTCTTCGACCACCGCTTCGACGTGAAGACGGGCTTCGAGCCGAGGTTCACCGACGCCGACGTCGTACGGGTCGCGCACACACGTGTCCGCGAAGGCCGGGTCGAGCACTTCGCCCTCATGCAGGAGAAGGTGTGGAATCCGGCCATGGCGGGCTCGCCCGGCATGGTCAGGGGCCTCTTCGGCGAGGCGCCCGGCCGGGAGTTCCTCGTCCTCTCCATGTGGCACGCCGCCGCCGAGCACGGCAAGTACCGGCAGGAGCGGGTCGAGAGGCTCTCCCTGCGCGCCCAGATCCAGGCCGACGTCGAGGCCCTCACCGGGGACGTCGTGGACCTCGAACCCTCCTGGACGGTATGACCGTACGACCGACCTCGCGGTGACCGGCGTGCCCCGGTCGTTCCGCCGGCGGATGGCCGAATAGGGTCGTGGAATGGTCAGACCACGCCGCATCGTCCTTGTCCGGCACGGGGAATCGGAGGGGAACGCCGACGACACGGTGTACGAGCGGGAGCCCGACCACGCCCTGCGGCTGACCCCGACCGGCCGCGAGCAGGCGTCCGCGACCGGGGAGCGCCTGCGCGACCTCTTCGGCAACGAGACCATCAGCGCCTACGTCTCCCCCTACCGCCGGACCCTGCAGACCTTCCGGGAGCTGCGGCTGGACCCGGCGCGGGTCCGGGTGCGCGAGGAGCCGAGGCTGCGCGAACAGGACTGGGGGAACTGGCAGGACCGGGACGACGTGCGCCTGCAGAAGGTGTACCGCGACGCCTACGGCCACTTCTTCTACCGCTTCGCGCAGGGCGAGTCCGGGGCCGACGTGTACGACCGGGTCGGCTCCTTCCTGGAGAGCCTCTACCGTAGCTTCGAGGCCCCCGACCATCCGCAGAACGTCCTGCTGGTGACGCACGGGTTGACCATGCGGCTGTTCTGCATGCGGTGGTTCCACTGGTCGGTGGCCGAATTCGAAGCCCTGTCCAATCCCGGTAACGGAGAATTCCGGATGCTCCTGCTGGGTCCGGACGGCCGCTACCGGATGGACCGCCCGTTTGAGCGCTGGACCACACCCGAGCCTTATGACCTGGACGGCTAAAGTGACCCGCGATGACGCCTGACTCCACTCCCGAACCGCGCTACGCACGCGCGATGGCCAGCCTCCGAGGGCTGGCGCTGGGTGACGCCCTCGGCTCCCAGTACTTCGTCCCCGTGAACTACCCGCTGCTCAAGCGGCGAGAACTGCCGTCCGGCACCGGGACCTGGCAGTGGACCGACGACACCGAGATGGCCTGCTCGGTCGTCGCCGTCCTGGCCGAGCACGGCCGCATCGACCAGGACGCCCTCGCGGGCTCCTTCGCCCACCACCACGACTTCGACCGGGGCTACGGACCTGCCGTGAACCGGATGCTGCGCCTGGTGCGGGAGGGCGAGGACTGGCGCACGCTGGCCGCCGAACTCTTCAACGGGCAGGGCTCCTGGGGCAACGGCGCCGCCATGCGCATCGCCCCGTTGGGCGCCTGGTACGCCGACGACCCCGAGCAGGCCACCCATCAGGCGGAGATCTCCTCCTACACCACCCACCAGCACCGCGAGGCCGTGTGCGGGGCGATGGCCGTGGCCGCCGCGGCGGCCCTGGCGGCGGCCCCGGACGGGCCGCCGAAGGCCGAGGACCTCCTGGACGGGGTGATCGCGCTGGTGCCGCGCAGCGCGGTCGGCGCCGGGCTGCGCCGCGCGCGGGACATGCTGGACTACGGGGACGCCACCACCGTCGCCGCCGTGCTGGGCTGCGGCAGGCGCACGAGCGCCCATGACACCGTGCCGTTCGCCCTGTGGTCGGCGGCGCGTGCGCTGGACGACTACGAGCGGGCGTTCTGGACCACGGCCCAGGTGGGCGGGGACGTCGACACCACCTGCGCCATCGTCGGCGGGGTGCTGGGCGCGCGCGGGGACGACGTGCTGCCGGCGGCCTGGCTGGCCCGCACCGAGGCGCTGCCCGCCTGGCTGCCGGAGTCGGTGGCCTAGCGAGCCCCCACTCCTGCGTTCCTCCGCCCGCCGGCCGGTCCGATCACGGACCGCCCGGCGGGCGTTCGCATGTCCGGGCCGATGGGCGGATGGGCGGGTGAGCCGATGAGTCGATGGGTCAAAGGCCGGGCCCACGCGGGGTCATGACGCCCGCTTTTCATGACGTTTCGATTGTCACGGTCCTGACACAGCATGCTTTTGATCCTGTTCAAAACTGTCCGCGACCGGCCTACCCTGTCCGCAACGCCGCCCCGACCGGAACTCCGGGGCGGCCGGAAGGGGAGGGAAACCCGATGTCAGACAACACAGGCGGGCCGGAACAGGCCCAGCCCGAGGCCGCAGGCAACACAGGGGCCACGACCGGGAATTCGCCCGCACAACCGCCCCGGCCCGGGGCCCACGCAGGCGGATGGCAGGCGTGGCAGCCGCAGCCGACCGGCCCCACGTGGTCGACGCTCGTACGCTCCGCCGAGGCGGCGCCGATCCGCACCGTCACCCTCGTCGCCGTCCTCGCGACCGGACTCGCCGCCGCGCTGCTGCTCGGCGACGGCATGGGGCCCGGCCTGCTCCTCGTCGTGGTGCCCGCCGTCGTCGGCGCGTACGTCGCCGCCCGGGCCGCCGGCCGCGGCGCCCGTCCCTGGACGCTGGCCTGGGCGATCGGCTGCCTCGCGCTCCTCGTGATCCCTGCCCTGCGCGACTCCGCCTGGCCGGCCGCGCTGGCGATCCTGGCCGCCGTACTGCTGGGCGCGCTCGCCCTGCACGGCAGCCGGACCTGGCCCGGTGTCCTGCTCGCCCCCCTCGGCTTCGTCGACTCGGCCGTGTCCGGCGTCGCCTGGCTCCTCAAGGGCCTGCGCGCCCGCGGGGGCGCAGGCAAAGACCGCTGGCTGCCGGTGGCGAAGGCGACCGCGGTGGCCCTCGTCCTGCTGGTGCTCTTCGGTGCGCTCTTCGCCTCCGCCGACGCCGCCTTCGCCGACCTCCTGGGCGGACTGATGCCCGACGTGTCGGTCGAGGACGGGCCCATCCGGTTCATGCTCTTCGTCCTCGGTGTGTTCCTCGCGCTCGCCGCCGCCCGCACCGCCGCGGCCCCCCTGCGTTGGGACCGGATCACGGTCTCCCCGGGGAAGCCCCGCTCCCGGGTCGAATGGGCCCTTCCGCTCATCGTGCTGAACCTGCTCTTCGCCGGCTTCAACGCCGTGCAGCTGGCCGTGCTGTTCGGCGGCTACCGCAAGGTCCTGGAGAGCACCGGCCTCGGCTACGCCGAGTACGCCCGCCAGGGGTTCTGGCAGCTCCTCTGGGCCACCCTGCTCACCCTCGTGGTGATCGCCCTGGCCCTGCGCTGGGCGCCGCGCGCCGGGGCGGGCGACCGGCGGCTGGTCCGGGCGGTCCTCGGGGTGCTGTGCGTGATGACGCTGGTCGTCGTCGCGTCCGCGCTGCGCCGGATGGACCTCTACGTCGAGGAGTACGGGCTGACCAGGCTGCGCGTCTCGGTGGCCGCGATGGAACTCTGGCTCGGGCTGGTCATCGTACTGATCATGGCGGCCGGGCTGTTCGGCGCGCGCTGGCTGCCGCGCGCGGTCGCCGGCAGCGCGGCCGCCGCCGTCCTGGTCTTCGGCCTGATGTCCCCGGACGGGATGGTCGCCGAACGGAACGCGGCCCGCTACGAGGCGGACGCGAAGATCGACCTGGCCTACTTCCAGTCCCTGTCGGCCGACGCCGTACCCGCACTGGACCGGCTGCCCGAGCCCCAGCGGTCCTGTGCCCTGCGGGGGATCAACGACGAGATGTCGAGGGCGGGCGAGGTCCCCTGGTACGCCATGAGCCTGGGCGAGTACCGGGCCCGCCGGATCCTGGAGGAGCGTCCCGTGACGGCTTCGTACGAGGTCTGTTCGCGTCTCGGTGCCTTCGGCAGTCGCACGGAGTACTAGCCGGACCGAATGGCAGGGGCGCCCTTCGGGGGCCGGGCGCGGGGCAGTGGCTTCCCGCCCCCGGCCCCTCCTGCTGCGTCAGGCGGCCGGACCGGCCTTGGCGGCGGCTCCGGCCAGGGCCTCCAGGTCGCTCCTGCGCACCCGGATCACCAGCAGGGCGGTGGCCAGGGCGAGCCCCGCCATCGCGACGGCGGCGAGGAACGCGCTGGAGATGCCCTGGGCGAGGACGAGGTCCTCCCAGGGATCGGGGAGCTGCCCGGTCTGCCGGAAGGCCTCCACCGCTGCCGGGTCCGCCTGCGCGAGGAAGGCGGGTGCCTGCTTCCTTCGGCTCCACCCCGGACACCGCCGTGAGGGTGAGCGTCACGAAGTTGAGGCCCATGCCGAAGCCGAACAGCAGCATGGGGCCGAGCACGCCCGAGAGGTAGGAGCTGTCGGTCCGCAAGAGGGTCAGCCAGGCCAGGCCGGTCCCGGTGAGCGCGGATCCGGCGACCATGAAGGGCTTGGGGCCGAAGCGCGGCAGGAAGCGCTGGGAGAGGCCGGCGGCCGTCACGATGGCCACCGTGACCGGAAGGAAGCCCAGACCGGAGCGGATCGGCGAGAAGCCCAGCACGTTCTGGACGAACTGCACGATGAAGAAGAACATGCCGAACATCGCGGCGGCGAGGGCGAGCATGATCACGTAGGTGCCCGTGCGGTTGCGGTCGGCGAACATGCGCAGCGGGATGATCGGCTCGCGGGCCCTCGACTCGATGAAGACGAAGAGCGAGAGCAGGATCACGGCGGCCCCGAACGAACCGGCGGTCAGCGCGTCGCGCCGGCCCTCCTCCGAGGCGCGGATGAAGCCGTAGACGAGCGAGGCCATGCCGACGGTGGAGGTGAGCGCCCCGGCGACGTCGAAGCGGCCGGGGTGGCGCTCGGACTCACTGATGTAGAGCGGGGTGAGGACGGCGATCAGCACGCCGATCGGCACGTTCACGAAGAGCACCCAGCGCCAGTCCGGCCACTCGGTGAGCACGCCTCCCACCAGCAGGCCGATCGCGCCGCCGCCCGCGAACACGGCGGCGAAGACACCGAAGGCCCGGTTCCGTTCGGGGCCCTCGGGGAAGGTCGTGGTGATCAGGGCGAGCGAGGTCGGGGAGGCGATGGCGCCGCCGACCCCCTGCAGGGCGCGGGCGGCGAGCAGCTGCCGGGGTTCCTGGGCGAAACCGCCGAGGAGCGAGGCCGGCGTGAAGAGCAGGATTCCGGCCAGGATCACCCGGCGGCGGCCCAGGATGTCGTCGGCCCGGCCGCTGAGCAGCAGCAGGCCGCCGAAGGTGAGGGTGTAGGCGCTCAGCACCCACGACAGGTCCGTGGTGGTGAAGGCGAGGGCGGTCTGGATGTGCGGAAGCGCGATGTTCACGATCGTCGCGTCGAGCACGACCATGAGTTGGCAGGCGGCGATGACGGCCAGGGCCACACCGGGGCGGCCGTCCCGGCGGGCCGTGCCCGGTATTCGGGGCGCGACGAGTCGAGAACTTTCACTGAGGATCCCCCCCAAAGTGAAATAGTGAACGCGTTCGTTCACTATGAGATCCACGGTGGGAGCCCGGCTTTAGTGAACGCACGCGTTCACTAAGGCTGAAAATGTGTGCGGTCACATCGCGAGCCGGGTGGGAGTGGGGCAAGTGGTGGATTCGCGCTGGTCACCGGCGTCGGCGGGGCGCAGGCGAGGGCCCGAGCTCGAACGGGCGATCCTGGAGGCCGCGTTGGAGCAGCTGGGCACCGTCGGATGGAACGCGCTCACGATGGAGGGGGTCGCGGCGGGAGCGCAGACCGGCAAGGCGTCCCTCTACCGGCGCTGGCCGTCGAAGACGGACCTGGTGGCCGATGCGCTGCGGACCGCTCTTCCGCAGATCGGTGAGATTCCCGACTGTGGATCGATCAGGGAGGACCTCCACCTGTTGTGCGTCCGCACGAGGGCGGTCATGTACTCGCGCGCCGGGCAGGCGCTGTGGTCGGTGCTTCACGAATGCGATCATGCGCACGCGGAACGGTTTCACGGGGTGATCTCGTCCCGGCTGCAGGAGCCTGCCCGGCAGCTGATCAGGGAGCTTCTGGTGCGAGGAATCGAGCGGGGGGATGTGAGAGCGGACGCGACCGGTCCGCTCGTGGTGGACGTCATCCCGGCCATGCTGATGTACCGCAGCAAGGTGTGCGGGAGCGAATGGCAGGACGGTGAGATCGCCGAGCTGATCGACCAGGTGATGGTGCCGCTGCTCAGGGTGTGAGACACCGGGGCCAGCGTCCCGGTGGTCCCGGACCTGCCCCGGGCCGGCTCCGGTGACTGTCGGGCGTGGGCGGGGGTGTGCAGTGGGCTCGGGGCGGCGTACCCTTGCTGGCGCCATGCCGTACGAAGCACCCACCCACACCGTCGAGCGCTCCCTCCGTGCCACCACCGGCGCCAAGGTCATCGCCGGGGTCGACGAAGTCGGACGAGGGGCCTGGGCCGGGCCCGTCACCGTGTGCGCGGCGATCACCGGTCTGCGCCGGCCGCCCGCCGGACTCACCGACTCCAAACTGCTCACCCCGAAGAGACGCGACGCCCTGCTCGACGTCCTGCAGGACTGGGTCACCGCCTACGGGCTGGGGCACTCCACACCCGAGGAGATCGACGCACTGGGCATGACCGCCGCCCTGCGCCTTGCCGCAGAGCGTGCCCTGGGGGCGCTGCCGGTCCGGCCCGACGCGGTGATACTCGACGGCAAGCACGACTACCTCGGGTCGCCCTGGCAGGTGCGTACGGTGATCAAGGGCGACCAGTCCTGCATCGCTGTCGCCGCCGCTTCGGTCATCGCGAAGGTCCGTCGTGACCGCATGATGGCCGACCTCGGCGAACAGGACGGATCCCTCGCGGACTTCGGATTCGCCGCCAACGCCGGATATCCCTCGCCCGTGCACCGGGCGGCGCTGGAGGCGCAGGGGCCCACCCCCTACCACCGGCTCTCGTGGTCGTACCTCGACGCGCTGCCCCGGTGGCGCCACCTGAAAAAGGTGCGCCGCAGCGAGGAGTCGATGGAGCTGGAAAACGGAGGCCAACTCGGCTTCGATTTCTGATCGCACCCATGTGCCACCGACCGGTACGTTTCGTACCGGTGTTTGATAGATATCAACTCATGCCTCTCACCCCCGCCATCGAGGAGCCTCAGATTCACGAGAGTGCCCAGGGTCCCCGCGTCACGCCGGCCGCCGGCCGCAGCGCGCAGACCCCTCGCCCCGTACCTGGTCCGCGTCCCGCCGCCGTCCCGCGGCCCGGCCGCCCCGGTCCCACCCCCGCGGCGGCGAGCCGTGCGGGCGGGGCCCCCAGGCCCGCAGCGCCCGCGCAGCGGACGCCGCAGGCCACCCCCGCAACCGCCACCGCTGCCCCTGCCGCCGCCCCGTCCGTCTCGGCCGCGGTCCCGCAGGTGCAGCTGATCCCGGCATCCGTCGAGGGCGCGCTGGACGCGGCCGAGGAGGCCGTGGACCTGCTGCTCGACACCGGGCGCGCGCCCGGCGACATCCTGGTGCTGACCACCGGTGACCCGCACCCGTGGGCCGCGCACGAGCTGTCCTTCGGCGAGGCCGCGTACTGGGCCCTGCACGACGCCGGGGACGACGTGTTCTACGCGGACGCCGCCCGGCTGGAGCGTGCCGCGGGCCGTCCCGTCGTGGTCTTCGCGGCCAACGGCGGACCGGTCGACACCGTTGCGGGCGCCCTGCCCGTCGCGCTCGCCCGGGCGGGTGCGCTGCTGATCGTGTGCGGCGACCCGCAGCAGATCAACTCCGTGCTGGGTGCGGGCGTCTGACGCCCTGTACCCCGGCACGGGCGAGGGGCGGGGCGGGCCATGGGCCGGCCCCGCTGAAGCCCGACGCCTGATCAGCCGTACGCCCCTTCGCGGGTGTACGGCCGTAAGGCCTGCCCGCCGTCAGGGCCGGTGCCGCCCGCAGGGGTCAGCGCGCGGCGGTCCTGCGCAGGGCCTCCACCGCGCCGCCGCCCGTGTGCAGGGCGAGCGGTGCGAATTCGGCCACGGTGTCCCCGAGGCGCTGCGGCCGGGAGTCCGAGCTGGGCTGCCGTCCGCCGCGGCCCTCGCCCAGCACCTGCCAGCCGTCGCGGGTCAGGGTGATGTAGGCGCCGCAGCGCAGCCCGTGCAGGGTGCAGGCGTCCCGCAGGCCCCACATCCACGCCCCGTCCTCGGGGGTCCACCGCTCGTCGCCCTCACGGCAGTAGAGCAGTACGGCCGTCCGTACGGGGGTACGCCGCCGCAGGTCGTGCGGGAGGACCCGGCGCAGCCGGGACAGCAGGGCGTTGCGGTACTCCCAGCCGTCCGCCGACACGGTGCGCTGTACGAAGGAGGCGCTGGCCACCAGCTGTTCCTCCGGGCCCAGGACGGCGATGACCGCGGTCGAGGGCACCGGACTGTGCCGGGAGTGCAGCCCGCTGACGACCTCCCGCGGGTTGCGCAGGAGCGGGATGCCGGCCGTCGTCCATTCCGCTGGTTCCAGCAGGCGGCCGTGCCGGCCGGCGCCGCCGGTGGCCGTGGCAAGGGACGAGGTCGAGGGCGGCGTGAATCCGAAGGTCACGTTCCTCCCTTCGGGTACACGCCCGCGGACGGGCACGGCTGGAGTGTGGGCGCGCCGCAGCGCGGCCCAGGAGGGTGCCGAGGAGCCGAGCGGGAGCACTCCAATTCTCGCGTGGCTTCCGAGCATGCGGCAACGAGCAATTGACGCCGCCGACCGGAATTCGCCGGTATGCCGCTCATATCCTTGCCCCGGCACGCCGGGGACGACGCATCCGGCTACCCCTGAAGCGCCAGCACCAGCGGGAACACCTCCTTTGCGCCTGCCCGTCGCAGCAGCCGGGCCGCCACGGCGAGGGTCCAACCGCTCTCCGCGCGGTCGTCCACGAGGAGCACCGGGCCGTCGGCCTCCGCCAGCGCCGCCGCCAGCGCCTGAGGAACGGTCAGTGCCTGGTGGAGCCCGCGCACCCGCTGGGCGCTGTTGGACGAGGTCAGCCCGAACTCGGGCAGCTGGTCGGTGTACTCGATCGTGCCGAGCACGGGCATCCGCCCGATCTCGGCGATCCGCGCCGCCAGTGAACCGACCAGCTGGGGGCGGCTGCGCGAGGGCAGCGCGACCACTCCCACCGGGCGGGCCGGAGCGTCGGCCGCCCCCGACGCCCAACCGCCCGGCCCCCGAGCCCAGTCGGCGAGGACCGCCACCACCGCCTGCGCCACGTCGTCGGGCACCGTCTGGTCCGGAGCCTGCGGTGCGAGCATCGGGCGCAGGCGGTTGCCCCAGCCGATGTCGGACAGTCGGCCCAGGGCCCGGCCCGTCGAGGCCTGTTCCCCGGCGGGGATGCGCCCCTTGAGGTCGACACCGACCGCCACGAGCCCCGTGGGCCACATCTTGCGCGGCTCCAACTCCACGCCCGGGCGGCCGAGCTCGCCGCGAGCGGTGTCGAGGGCCGTCGTGGAGACCTCCGCGGTGAACCTGGCCCCGGCGCAGTTGTCGCAACGGCCGCAGGGAGCGGCCTCCTCGTCGTCGAGCTGGCGGCGCAGGAACTCCATCCGGCAGCCGGTCGACGCCGCGTAGTCGCGCATGGCCTGCTGCTCGGCGGCCCGTTGCCGGGCGACCCACGCGTAGCGCTCGGAGTCGTAGAACCACGGCTCGCCCGTCGAGGTCCAGCCACCCTTGACGCGGTGCACCGCCCCGTCCACGTCGAGGACCTTGAGCATGGTCTCCAGGCGGGTGCGCCGCAGGTCCACGAGCGGTTCCAGAGCGGGCAGCGACAGCGGCCGACCCGCCCCGGCCAGGACGTCGAGCGTGCGCCGGACCTGCTCCTCCGGGGGGAAGGCGACGGAGGCGAAGTACTGCCAGATCGCCTCGTCCTCACGGCCGGGCAGCAGCAGCACCTCCGCGTGCTCCACACCACGGCCGGCGCGTCCGACCTGCTGGTAATAGGCGATGGGGGAGGAGGGGGAGCCGAGGTGCACCACGAAGCCGAGGTCGGGCTTGTCGAAGCCCATGCCGAGGGCGGAGGTGGCCACCAGGGCCTTGACCCGGTTCGCCTGGAGGTCGTCCTCCGCCTGCTGGCGGTCGGCGTTCTCGGTCTTGCCGGTGTACGAGGACACCGTGTGCCCGCGGTGACGCAGGTACGCGGTGACCTCCTCGGCGGCCGCCACCGTCAGCGTGTAGACGATTCCGGAGCCCGGAAGGTCGCCGAGGTGGTCCGCGAGCCAGGCGAGGCGGTGCGCGGCGTCCGGGAGGGTCAGCACCGCCAGGCTGAGGCTCTCGCGGTCGAGGGGCCCGCGCAGCACGAGGGCGTCCGTGCCGGCGCCCGTGCCCAGTTGCTCCGCGACGTCCGCCGTCACACGGGCGTTCGCCGTCGCGGTGGTGGCGAGGACGGGGACGCCCGGCGGGAGGTCGGCCAGCATGGTCCGCAGCCGTCGGTAGTCGGGGCGGAAGTCGTGCCCCCAGTCGGAGATGCAGTGCGCCTCGTCCACGACGAGCAGGCCGGTCGCCGCGGAGAGCTTGGGAAGCACCTGGTCGCGGAAGTCCGGGTTGTTGAGCCGCTCCGGACTCACCAGCAGGACGTCGACCTCGCCGGCCGCGACCTCCGCCTGGATCCCCTCCCACTCCTCGGGGTTGGCGGAGTTGATGGTGCGGGCACGGATGCCCGCCCGGGCGGCCGCCTCGACCTGATTGCGCATCAGTGCGAGGAGGGGCGAGACGATCACGGTGGGGCCGGCGCCGGCCGCCCGGAGCAGCGAGGTCGCCACGAAGTACACGGCGGACTTGCCCCAGCCGGTGCGCTGCACCACCAGGGCCCGCCTCTTGTGGGCGACCAGCGCCTCGATCGCGAGCCACTGGTCCTCGCGCAGCCGGGCAGTGCCCGTCGGGTCACCCACGAGGCGGGCGAGTACGGAGTCGGCGGAGGACCTCAGGTCTGCGTTCATGCCCCCATGCAACCCGATGCCTCCGACAACGCGCCAATGGCGTTCCGAACCTGTGGAAGTTGAATGGTCAATAAAATCGGGAGTTATCCACAGGGCTTTCGGGATCGGATCGATCACGGGACCTTCGTGCCATGACGAACAACGACGCATCACGACGCCCCTCCGACCGGCCGTTCATGACCCCCGGCGGAGCCACCGGAGGACCACAGATCACCCTGCGCAGCCCGGCCGAGCTGGCCGACGCCCTGCCCTACATGCTCGGCTTCCACCCGAACGACTCGCTCGTCCTGGTCGCCGTGCACGGCGAGGGCGGCCGCTTCGGCGGCCGGCTGCGGGTCGGCATCCCCTCCGCGCCCGACGAATGGGAGGACGTCGCACGACAGGTCGCCGACTGCCTCGTCCGGGGCAGCAGGCTGCGCGGCGGCAAGCCCGACGGCATCGTCGTCTATCTCTGCCAGGACCCCGTCGGGGAAGAGACCGGCCGCCAGGTCATGGCACGCCTGAGGCCCTTCGCCCAGCGGCTCCGGCTGGCCTGCGGAGCGCTGGACGTCCCGGTACTGGAAGCACTCTGCCTGTCCGAGGGACGCTTCTGGTCCTACGTCTGCCCCGACGAGCGGTGCTGTCCCGCGGAGGGCAGCCGCCTCGCGGCCGTCGGGACCTCGGTGATGGCCGCCACGGCCACCTTCGCGGGCCTGCGGGTACGCGGTTCGCTCAAGGAGATCGAGGGCAGGCTCTCCCCACTGCGCGGAGCCGTCGCCGAGGAGGCCGAACGCGCCCTGGACCGGGCGGCAGCCGCTCTGATGCCGAGGATCCTCGACGGGGCCACCCGCGAGGAGGTCGGGGCGGAGACCGTCGAGCTGGCCAGGTCCCTGATGCGGCGCATGACCCTCGCACCGCCCGTCCAGGGCGGAGCCCCCGCGGACGAGTGGGACGACGCGCTGCTCGGCCACGACGAGGCCGCCACCCTCATCCTCGGCCTGCAGGACCGGGAGGTCCGCGACATCGCCGCCGAGTGGATGGAGGGAGAGGAGGCGGCCCCCGCCCTTCGCCTGTGGCGCGCCCTGGCCCGCCGCTGCGTCGGAGCCTACGGCGAGCACGCCGCGGCGCCCCTCACCCTCGCGGGCTGGGTCTCCTGGTCCACCGGCGACGAGCCGACCGCACGGATCGCCCTCGGCCTGGCCCTGAGGGCCGACGCCGAGTACCGCTTCGCCCAGCTCCTCCACCACGCCTGCAACGAGGGGATCGACCCGGAGGGCCTCAGGCAGTGCCTGAGGGAGGAACGGCGCAGCAGGGAGCCCGGGCGCACCCGCCCCCGAGGTCGTTCCTCGGCGAGGACCAGGCCCCCCGGACGCCGCGGCCGTACGGCACCCCGGCGCGGTCCCCGGCGCACCGCGGGGAGCGGGCGGTGAACGCCGCCCGGCCGCGCACCCGTCGGCCGCTGTCCCTGCCGCACACGGCCCCGAGTACCCACACCCCGGAGCGAGGGCCCGCGCCGGGACGCCCCCGGCCGGGGCCGGGGCCCGTGACCCGGGCGGGGTCGCGGCCGTTCAGCCGGTGGGTGGTGCCGCCCCGGCCGCGCCGCCCAGCCGAACCGACCGGAGCGCAGACAAGGCGACGCATGTCCCACCCCGCACCTCCCCGCCCGACCGGCGTGCCCACAGCCCGTAGGCCCGAACTGCCGCCCGTGCACGGCGCCGTCATCTGCGTCGCCGCGCCCTGTCTGGTCATCTCCCCGGAGCACGGCCAGCTGACCGGGCAGGGAATCGAGGGGGTGTACCGCTCGGGGCGCCGGCTGCTCTCCCGCTGCGTCCTGCGTGTCGGCGGCCGCGACCCGGTCGCCGTCCAGGGGCGCAGCCTCGGGGCCGACCGGGCCGCTTTCACCGCGACGGTGCGCACCGGTGCCGACCCCGGTCCCGACCCGGACATCGGTGTCGAACGGGTGCGTCACGCGGACGGCACCGAACGCATCACCCTGCGCAGCTTCGCCGCCCGCCCGGTACACCTCCCCGTGGAGGTCCTGCTCGGCACGGACCTGGCGGAGCTGGCCGCCGTGGCCGCCGGCCTGTCCGGGCCGGAGCTGCCCGCAGGGGTGCACGCCGCCGGGCTGCGCTGGAGCAGCGGTGACGCACAGGCCGTCACGGCCGCCGAACCACCGCCCGACGACGCGGTGGCCTCGGCGGGGATGCTGCGCTGGCAGCTCGCGCTGGAACCGGGCGAGGCCCGCGTCATCGAACTGCGGACCACACAGGACCGGGTGACGCGGGCACCGGTCGGCCGGGTGGCCAATCCACTGGCCGACGCCCGGGCCGAAGGGGACGACCCGCGGGCCGCAGCCTGGTTTCGTACGAGCGTCGACGACCTCGGGGCGCTGTTGCAGCGGGATCCCGTAGCGCCGGGTGACTCCTTCGCGGTGGCCGGAGTGCCCTGGAGGCTGGGCCTGGCACCCGCGGAGTCGCTCTGGGCCGCGCGGATGGCCCTGCCCCTCGGGACGGGCCTCGCGGCAGCCACCCTGCGGGTCCTCGCCCGGACCCAGATCCAGGGCCACGGCCCCGATGCGGGGAAAATCCCGGGCCCCCTGCGCGGGGCAGGCCCGCAGCTCCCGCCTGCGTGCACCGGCACCGAGGCCACGCTGGCCTTCCCCGCGGTCCTCGCCGAGGCGAGACTCTGGGGGCTGCCGGAGGACGAGCTGGCACGGCTGCTCCCGGTGGCCGAGCGGTGCCTCGCCTGGCTGCGAGGAGCGCAGGGGCCGGACGGATTCCTTGCCGACCCCGTCCCGGGACCGCGGCGCTGCGAGACGCAGGCGCACGCACACCGGGCCGCGGTGCTCGGGGCGGAACTCCTCGACGGCTGCGGCAGACCCGGCGCCGACGAGTGGCGGGAGCGGGCGGCCGCACTGCGCGAGAGCTTCCGGGCCGCCTTCTGGGTCGACGGCCCCGACGGCGGACGGCCCGCCTCGGCGCTGCACCCGGACGGGCGGCCGCTGCCCCGGCTGACGGGGGCAGCCGTCCACCTCCTCGACACCGGGCTGCTGGGCGGGGGAGGAATCGCCCCGGGGCTGCTGGACCGGACCCGCGCCGAGCAGCTGGCACGGCTGTTCGGGGCTCCGGCGATGGACTGCGGGTGGGGGCTTCGGAGCATGGCACTCAAGGAGCCGGGGCACAACCCGTACGGTCACCGCTCCGGCGCGGTGCGGGCGTACGAGAGTGCCGTCGCCGTGTCGGGCCTGGCCCGGTCCGGCTTCGGAAAGGAGGCGGCGGGCCTGCTCAGGGGCCTGCTGGATGCGGCCGAAGCCTTCGGGTACCGGCTGCCGGAGATGTTCGCGGCCGAGCAGCGCACCGCGGGGAGCTTCCCCGTCCCGCACCCGGCGGCCTGCCGCCCGGCCGCCGTGTCCGCCGCCGCGGGGATCCACGTGCTCACCGCCCTCGCCGGAATCCGGCCCGATGCCCCCGCGGGCACCGTCGCCCTCGTCCCCGTACCGGGTGCACCACTGGGGGAGATCCGGTTCTCGGGACTGCGGGTTTCGGGCGAGCCGTTCGCCGTGAGGATCAGCAGGATCGGCCTCGGCATGGTGGAGGAGGCCGCAGATGCGCTCCAACTGGGCGGCTGAGGGCAGTTCGCGACAACCCGCCCGCCCGAGCCGCGGAGCCGTTGCCTTCGGGGTCGCCAAAGCGCTGTTTATCGTCAGGCAGACGACTATGATCGCGGCATGTCGCCCTACGACCCGTCGGCCTATCCGCCCTTTGCTGTCACCGTCGACCTGGTCGTGCTCACCGTGCGGCGCCATGCGCTGTGCGCGCTGGTCGTCCGGCGGGGTGAGCAGCCGTTCCAGGGGCGCTGGGCGCTGCCCGGCGGGTTCGTCCGCGGGGACGAGGACCTGGTGGGCGCCGCCGCGCGTGAACTCTCCGAGGAAACCGGACTGTGCGCCCACGACCCCGCCCTGCCGGGCGCGGGCAACGGGGCGCATCTCGAACAGCTCGCCACCTACGGGGATCCGAAGCGTGATCCGCGGATGCGTGTCGTCAGCGTGGCGCACCTGGTGCTGGCTCCGGACCTGCCGACGCCCAGGGCCGGCGGCGACGCCAACAGCGCGCGCTGGGCCCCCGTCGACGAGCTGCTGGCATCCACCGAGGAGGACTCCGCGGGGCTCGCCTTCGACCACGCCACGATCCTCGCCGACGGTGTGGAGCGGGCCCGCTCCAAGATCGAATACTCCTCCCTGGCCACCGCGTTCTGTCCGCCCGAGTTCACCGTCGGCGAGCTGCGGCGGGTGTACGAGGCCGTCTGGGGCGTGGCGCTGGATCCGCGCAACTTCCACCGGAAGGTCACCGGCACCCCCGGGTTCCTGGTCCCCGCCGGAGGGACGACGACCCGTCAGGGAGGGCGCCCGGCCCAGCTGTTCCGGGCGGGCGGGGCGAACCTCCTCAACCCGCCCATGCTGCGCCCGGAGGTCTGAGGCCGGGCCGGCCCGGCCCCGTTCGACAGGGCCGCCGGACAGCGCTCTACCGACCGGGCGCTCGGCGCTCCGCCGGACCGGTTGCGCCGAAAATCGGACATATCGCGTTATCTTGCTGGTGGTACTCACGCTGCCGCAAAGCGGTCTCACACCCCGCGAGAGAAGCGATGCTCCAGGCCATCGGACTCACCAGCAAGCCACGTTCCGCCGCTCCGCCCCTGGTGGACGACCTCACCCTCGAGGCCCGCCCGGGGCAGGTGACCGCCCTGCTCGGCGAGCCGGGGTCGGGCAAGACGACCGCGCTGCGGCTCATGCTCGAACTCGAACCGGGCCGAGGCGTCACCTACTTCCGCGGCCGCCCGCTCCACCGGATCCCGCACCCCGGCCGCGAGGTCGGTGTGGTCCTCGGCGACGTCCCCGGCAACCCGGCACGGACCGTCCGCAACCAGCTGCGGATGCTCTGCGCCGCGGCCGGGGTGCCGGCCTCCCGGGCCGACACCATGCTGGAGGTCGTCGGCATCGCCGGCCTCCGGGACCAGCGGCTCGGGTCGCTGTCGCTCGGCATGGAACGCCGGGTCGCGCTCGCCTCCGCACTGCTCGCAGACCCCTGCACCCTGCTCCTCGACGAACCCACCGCCGGGCTCTCCCCCCGCGAGCGGGGCTGGCTGCACGGCCTGCTGCGCGGTCACGCCTCCCTCGGGGGAGCCGTGCTCTTCACCACCACGGACGCCAAGGAGGCCGCCCGCAGCGCCGACAGGGTGGTCAGCATCGAGGCGGGCCGGCTTGTCGCCGACCAGGAGGCGGTGGAGTTCGCGCGGACCCGGCTCCGCCCGCGGGTGGCGGTACGCACCCCGCACGCCGCCAGGCTCGCCGACGTACTGGGCCGGGAGGCGCGCGCCGCCCAGCGCACGGTGGAGATCGTGGAGGAGAGCGGAAGCCGGCTGTCGGTGTACGGAAGCAACTGCGCCGAGGTCGGGGAGGCCGCCTTCCGCCACGGCGTGCTCGTGCACCAGCTCGCCGACGAGACGGGCGACGCGGGAGCGGTGCCGCCCGTCCCGCGGGCCCGCGCGGCGACCGGGGCCGGGAGCCCACCCGAGTCGGGTGAGGGCCGCACCGAAGGCCCCGCCGACCGGGACCGTCCCGCCCGTCCCCCGCGGCCCGCCTCGGCCGCGCGCCGTCTGGGCGGTCCGCTGCGCCCGCTGCGCTACGAGCTGCTGCGCGTCTTCGGCACGGCCACCCCGGTGCTCACCGCCGCACTCGTCACCGCGGTATCCGTGATCACCACCCTCGTGCTCGCCCGCGCCGGGCAGAGCCCGCAGGGGCGGCTGCTCGCGGCCTGGCCCGGGCTGCTGCCGCTGCCCCCCGCCGCCCTCGGCGCGGGGCTGCTGGGTGCGCTGGCCTTCGGCGAGGAGTACCGCTACCCCGCCCTCGCCGCCGACCGGGGCACCGTGCCCCGGCGGATGGGACTGCTCACCGCCAAGCTCGGGGTCAGCGCGGCGCTCGCCCTGCTGCTCGGCGCCCTGGTGGTGGCGGCCGACGCCGCGGCTCTGGCGATCGTCTTCGACAGCGGCCCGCTGCGGACCCCGGCGGAGTGGCTCTCCCCGGCGGCGAGTTGGGCGGGACTGCTGATCGGCTGTGCCTGGGCGGGCGTACTGGCCTCCGGCGTGTTCCGTTCCGCCACCGCGGGACTGGCCGCGGTGCTCGCCGTACCGGTGGTCGTGGTGCCGCTGGTGCGCAAGGCCCTGGAGGGTTCGTCCGCGTACCCGACGACGGGGATCGGGCCCCGGCTGCGCGGGCTGAGCTGGGTGCAGTGGCCGCCGGAGGCCGACCGGCTTCTCGTGGGGGCCCTCCGGGTGATGGCCCAACCCGTCGGCACCGCAATGGTGTTGTCGCTGATGGTCCTGTTGTGCGCCTATGGGTTCACCGGACTGCGCAGCAGGGTCCGTTGGTGATCGTTCCGGTGCCGGAGCGGTCACCAACGGGACCGTTGCAGTCCATGTCGCGTCAAGCGGACCGCAACTCCCCGTAAAAGGCCCGGTTCTTTACGATAAGTCGTCAATTGCGTAGGTGGCACCGATCACCCTTTCGTGTGCTTTTCACCAAAGACCTCAAGGGTCATGGAGGCACGGCCGACAAAGGATTCGTGAGTACCCTTGCGCACACCATGATGACCGCCGCCCGCCACGCCGACTCCGGCCTCGCCGGCCCGGGCGAACTCGACCGCTACCCCTACGCGGAGGCCTCCGGGTCCGACCGCGTCGGAGCGCCCCACTGGGACGGCGCCGACGTCGAGTTGAGCCGGGTGGGCCGCCGCGCGGCCGGCAGCCGCGGCCGCGGCCTGCACGGCCAACTCGTACAACAGCTCGGCCAGATGATCGTCTCCGGCGACCTCGGCGCAGACCGCCCCCTGGTCCCCGAGGAGATCGGGCAGCGCTTCGAGGTCTCCCGCACGGTCGTCCGCGAGTCGCTGCGGGTCCTGGAGGCCAAGGGCCTGGTCAGCGCCCGCCCGAACGTCGGCACCCGGGTCCGCCCGGTCGCCGACTGGAACCTCCTCGACCCCGACATCATCGAGTGGCGCGCCTTCGGGCCGCAGCGCGACGACCAGCGACGCGAGCTCGGGGAGCTCCGCTGGACGATCGAGCCGCTCGCCGCCCGCCTCGCCGCCGGCCACAACCGCCCGGACATCCAGCAGCGCCTCGCGGACATGGTCGAGATCATGGGGCACGCCCTCGGCCAGGGCGACTCGATCACGTTCGCGCGCGCCGACAACGAGTTCCACGCCCTGCTCATCCAGATCGCCGGGAACCGGATGCTGGAACACCTGTCGGGGATCGTGTCCGCGGCGCTCCAGGTCTCCGGAAGCCCGGTCACGGCCTGCGACCGTCCGAGCGAGGCGTGCGTCGCGCACCACGCCCGAATGGTCGAGGCGCTCGCCGCCGGCGACGCCACGGGGGCGGAGAACGCCATGCGCCAGCTGCTGACCGTGCACCCGGAGGTCGAGCGGGTGGTTCCCGCCCCGCGCGAGCACTGACGGGCCGGACGCGCGAGGGAGTGCGGGCGTGCAGGACGAGTCGCCGGGCCCGGCCGGGCCCGGCGACACCGCTGTGCGGCACCCCCGGAGCCCCGGTGGCCGCTCCGGATCCACGGCGTACGACCCCGCGACCGGCATGCGTGCACACGGGGTGTGACTCGGGCCACGAAGATTGGGCGTAACGCTCTGCGAGGTCGTGCGATGACTTAAGAGGTGATGGCCGACGGAGGGAAGACAGCAGCCCTTGGGGGTGCTGTGCAGCTCCCCGGCCCCTGCCCGCGCTGCCGGCCCATCCCCGGTCGGTGGTCGTCGGCTCCGGTCCAGCACCACCTGGCCCGGGGTCGGAAGCCGTTCCCATCGTTCCGAGAGGTTGTTCGTGTCGGCCAGCACATCCCGTACGCTCCCGCCGGAGATCGCCGATTCCGAGTCTGTGATGGCGCTCATCGAGCGGGGCAAGGCCGAGGGGCAGATCGCCGGCGATGACGTGCGTCGGGCCTTCGAGGCTGACCAGATTCCTGCGACCCAGTGGAAGAATGTTCTGCGCAGCCTCAACCAGATCCTCGAGGAAGAGGGTGTGACGCTGATGGTCAGTGCCGCGGAGTCGCCCAAGCGCACCACCCGCAAGAGCGTCGCAGCGAAGAGCCCTGCCAAGCGGACGGCGACCGAGCCCGTACGGAAGACGGCGGCCAGGACCACGGCGGCGCAGCCCGCGGCACCCTCGGCCGCGGAGACCGAGGACCCGCAGGCCCCGGACGCCCTCGCGGAGGAGCCCGGAGCGGCCCCCGTCGCGAAGAAGGCGGCCGCGAAGAAGACGGCGGCCAAGAAGGCGGCGCCCGCCAAGAAGGCCGCGGCGAAGAAGACGGCCGCGAAGAAGACCGCGGCCAAGAAGGACGCCGACGAGGCCGGCGAGGACGAGAACCCGGAAGAGGGTCCCGACGCCGTCAAGGCCGAGGGCGAGGAAGAGGAAGAGGGCGGGGAGAACAAGGGCTTCGTCATCTCGGACGACGAGGACGACGCCCCCGCCCAGCAGGTCGTGGTGGCCGGCGCCACCGCGGACCCGGTCAAGGACTACCTCAAGCAGATCGGCAAGGTCCCGCTGCTCAACGCCGAGCAGGAGGTCGAGCTCGCCAAGCGCATCGAGGCCGGTCTGTTCGCCGAGGACAAGCTGGCGAACTCCGACAAGCTGGCGCCCAAGCTCAAGCGCGAGCTGGAGATCATCGCCGAGGACGGCCGCCGTGCGAAGAACCACCTGCTGGAGGCCAACCTCCGCCTCGTGGTCTCCCTCGCCAAGCGCTACACCGGCCGCGGCATGCTCTTCCTGGACCTGATCCAGGAGGGCAACCTGGGCCTGATCCGCGCGGTCGAGAAGTTCGACTACACCAAGGGCTACAAGTTCTCCACGTACGCCACCTGGTGGATCCGGCAGGCGATCACGCGTGCCATGGCCGACCAGGCCCGCACCATCCGCATCCCGGTGCACATGGTGGAGGTCATCAACAAGCTGGCGCGGGTGCAGCGCCAGATGCTCCAGGACCTGGGCCGCGAGCCCACCCCGGAGGAGCTCGCCAAGGAGCTCGACATGACCCCCGAGAAGGTCATCGAGGTCCAGAAGTACGGCCGCGAGCCGATCTCCCTGCACACCCCGCTCGGCGAGGACGGCGACAGCGAGTTCGGTGACCTCATCGAGGACTCCGAGGCCGTGGTCCCGGCCGACGCGGTGAGCTTCACGCTCCTGCAGGAGCAGCTGCACTCGGTCCTCGACACGCTCAGTGAGCGCGAGGCGGGCGTGGTCTCCATGCGCTTCGGCCTCACGGACGGCCAGCCCAAGACCCTCGACGAGATCGGCAAGGTCTACGGGGTCACCCGTGAGCGCATCCGCCAGATCGAGTCCAAGACCATGTCGAAGCTGCGTCACCCCTCCCGGTCCCAGGTACTGCGCGACTACCTGGACTGACCGGCGGGGCGTCGCCGAAGGTGGCCGCGCGGGTGCGCTCGGCCACCGGGCATCCCACTCTGGGTGGAGTCATGCACACTCGGAGTCAGGAGGCCTCATGCGTCGTCCCTTTGCCCGTGCTCTGGCGGGCGCGCTGACCCTGGCGGCGGGCGCGGCCGCGGCACCGCTCGCCCAGCTGCCGCAGGCGGCAGCCGACAGTGTGGTGATCGGAGGGAAGCCGGTCAAGGTCGCCGACAGCCCCTGGGTCGTCGCCCTGGCCAGCCGTGACCGGTTCGGGGGTACGCGGGACGGGCAGTTCTGCGGGGGCGTCGTCGTGGCTCCCACGACGGTCGTGACGGCGGCGCACTGCCTGAGCCCGCAGGTGCTGGGGGGACCGGTCGAGTCGGTGCCGGACTTCCGGGTGATCGCGGGGCGTACGGAGCTCCGTGCGGCCGAGGGCCGGGAGATCCCGGTGCGCGGGGCGCGGGTGAACCCGGCGTACGACACGCGGACCAACGCCGGTGACCTGGCGGTGCTGGAGCTGGCCGAGCCGGTGCCGGCGGAGCACGTGCTGCCCATGGCGGAGTCGGGCCATCCCGCGTACGAGGCGGGGACCGAGGCGGCCGTGTACGGCTGGGGCGACACCAGCGGGTTCGGTGACTACGCGTACGCGCTGCGAGCCGCCCGCGTGACGGTGCTGGACGACGAGGTGTGCGCGCGGGCCTACCCGGGGGACGCCGACGGACAGTTCCGGGCCGATTCCATGGTGTGCGCGGGTGACGACAACGGCGGCCGGGACGCCTGCCAGGGCGACAGCGGCGGGCCGCTGGTGGCGCAGGGCCGGCTGATCGGGCTGGTGTCCTGGGGCCGGGGCTGCGGCCGTGCCGACAGCCCGGGGGTGTACACGCGCATCGCGCCGCTGGCCGGCTTCGTGACGGCCCCGGAGGCGGCCGCGCAGCGTGCTGGTGACCCGGACGTCGCAGAAGGGGCTGCGGGGGCCTCCGGGCGGCACGCAGGGCCCGCGCAGGGGCATCGTAAGGATTAGGCGGCTCCCGCGGCGGCGGCGCGCCCGGAGCGGGCGGCGCCGGCTCGGACCCGTGACCCGTTCGGCCCCTTTCCCCGTGGGGGAAGGGGCCGCGGGCATGAGGACGGGCGGTACCCCTGGGTCACAGGGGTACCGCCCGTCGACCGGCCTAGCCGGTCCTGGCTCGTCGGATGCGAGGTCAGGCCTGTGTCAGCGGTCCTCGGTCTCGGCATGGGCAGCCGGAGCGGACGTGAGCCGCTCGGTCTCATCCTGTATTTCCGCGGCGATCTTCTTGAGTTCCGGCTCGAACTTGCGACCGTGGTGGGCGCAGAAGAGCAGTTCACCGCCGCTCAGCAGGACGACGCGCAGATATGCCTGGGCGCCGCAACGGTCGCATCGGTCAGCGGCCGTCAGCGGGGTCGCGGGTGTCAGAACAGTAGTCACGTCGCCTCTTCTCTAGCTCGACGAGCTGTCGTACCAGGGTCAACATCCAACCAGGCCGAAAACGTTCCCGCTCGCGGCTTTTCCTCGAAACTTCCTTCCGAAGCTGGCCGGCTGTTGCCGGTTGGCGGCGAAGGAGCCGTATTGCGTTGCTTTACGGTTTCGCGTTGTCACTCGTGCGCTTCTTGCAGTTCCATCCTCCCCGGCGTGAGTGCCAGGTTGTTCATGAGGACGTGCCCGAACCCTAAATGGTTCATGCGCGGAAGGGAACGTGATGTTTCCTTCACCCGCCCGGGGGATCGAACATCCGTACGGATCTGCACTAGGCTGAGGACCACGCGAGGGTGGCGTTGCATCGGCTCTACCTGGCCTCGGTACCCTTCGAGCGGCACCCGAGCCACCCCTGCGCCCGACCGGGCCAGAAAAGAAATTCAGCGAGGAGCGAACTGCGTGACCGCCGACACGTCCGTGCCTTCCAGCGCGCTGCTGTCCGGAGCAGACCGGGACGGTTCCAACTACACCGCGCGGCACCTGCTCGTCCTCGAAGGGCTGGAGGCCGTCCGCAAGCGTCCCGGCATGTATATCGGCTCGACCGACAGCCGGGGCCTCATGCACTGCCTGTGGGAGATCATCGACAATTCCGTCGACGAGGCCCTGGGTGGCTACTGCGACCACATCGAGGTGATCCTCCACGAGGACGCCTCCGTCGAGGTCCGGGACAACGGCCGCGGCATCCCCGTGGACGTCGAGCCCAAGACCGGCCTGTCCGGCGTCGAGGTCGTCATGACCAAGCTGCATGCCGGCGGAAAGTTCGGCGGCGGCTCCTACGCGGCCTCCGGCGGCCTCCACGGAGTCGGCGCCTCCGTGGTCAACGCCCTCTCCGCCCGTCTGGACGTCGAGGTCGACCGGGGCAGCTCCACCCACGCCATCAGCTTCCGCCGCGGCGTCCCCGGCATGTTCACCGAGCAGGGCCCCGACAGCCCCTTCGACCCGGCGAACGGCCTGCGCAAGGTCAAGCGCATCGCCAAGGGCAAGACCGGCACCCGGGTCCGCTACTGGGCCGACCGCCAGATCTTCCTCAAGGACGCCCGCCTCGGCCTGGAGACGCTCTACCAGCGGGCCCGCCAGACCGCCTTCCTCGTCCCCGGCCTGACCATCGTCGTCCGCGACGAGAGGGCCATCGACGGCGCGGGCAAGACCGAGGAGACCTTCCGCTTCGACGGGGGCATCAGCGAGTTCTGCGAGTACCTCGCCCAGGACAAGGCCGCCTGCGACGTGCTGCGGCTGACCGGCTCGGGCACCTTCAAGGAGACCGTCCCGGTCCTCGACGACCGCGGCCACATGACCCCGACCGAGGTCACCCGCGAGCTCGGCGTGGACATCGCCCTGCGCTGGGGCACGGGCTACGAGACCAGTGTCAAGTCCTTCGTGAACATCATCGCCACCCCCAAGGGCGGCACCCACGTCACCGGCTTCGAACGCTCCGTGACCAAGACCGTCAACGAGGTGCTGCGCTCGGCCAAGCTGCTGCGCGTCGCCGAGGACGACGTGGTCAAGGACGACGCGATGGAGGGCATGACGGCCGTCGTCACCGTCCGCCTCGCGGAGCCGCAGTTCGAGGGTCAGACCAAGGAAGTGCTCGGCACCTCGGCCGCCACCCGCATCGTTGCCGCGGTGGTCGCCAAGGAGCTCAAGGCCTTCCTGACCTCGACGAAGCGCGATGACAAGCAGCAGGCCCGCGCCGTGATGGAGAAGATCGTCGCGGCGGCCCGGACCCGGATCGCGGCCCGCCAGCACAAGGAGGCCCAGCGCCGCAAGACGGCGCTGGAGACCTCCTCGCTCCCGGCCAAGCTCGCCGACTGCCGCAGTGACGACGTCCACCGCAGCGAGCTCTTCATCGTCGAGGGCGACTCCGCGCTCGGCACGGCGAAGCTCGCCCGCAACTCGGAGTTCCAGGCGCTCCTGCCGATCCGCGGCAAGATCCTCAACGTCCAGAAGTCCTCCGTCTCGGACATGCTGAAGAACGCCGAGTGCGGGGCGATCATCCAGGTCATAGGAGCCGGCTCGGGCCGGACCTTCGACATCGACGCCGCCCGGTACGGCAAGATCGTGCTGCTCGTCGACGCCGACGTCGACGGCGCGCACATCCGCTGCCTGCTGCTCACGCTCTTCCAGCGCTACATGCGGCCGATGGTCGAGGCCGGACGGGTCTTCGCCGCCGTGCCGCCCCTGCACCGGATCGAGCTGGTCCAGCCCAAGAAGGGCCAGGACAAGTACGTCTACACGTACTCGGACAACGAGCTGCGCCAGACCCTGCTGGAGTTCCAGCGCAAGAACGTCCGCTACAAGGACTCGATCCAGCGCTACAAGGGTCTCGGCGAGATGGACGCGGACCAGCTGGCGGAGACCACCATGGACCCCCGCTTCCGCACCCTGCGCCGGATCAACATCGGCGACCTGGACTCGGCCGAGCAGGTCTTCGACCTCCTCATGGGCAACGAGGTCGCCCCGCGCAAGGAGTTCATCACCAGCTCCGCGGCCACCCTCGACCGCTCGCGCATCGACGCCTGAGCGAGGCGCTGCCCGTGGGGCCCGGCCGAGACTGACACGGCCGGGCCCCACGGCACACCGCCGCTCCCGGCTCCATCACCTGTTGGAGTGAAGAGCACCGGTACACCAGTCCGGAAACCGTCCATTCCGCTCATCCTTGTGGGCACGCGGCCGATGCGGCCGCGGACAAGGAGAGTTCGGTGGACAAGCACGAAGGCCGCGATGCCGGAACGATCCGGCTGGACGACCCCTGGTACGACGCCCTGGCCGTAGGCTGGGGCGAGGGCGAGGAACCGTCCCCGCCGCGTCCGGACGCCGGCACCCGACCCGCACCCAGCGCGTCGGACATCTACCTGGAAGTGCAGCGCAGCGCCGCCTTCCAGGAGGTCCGCCGGCGCTACCGGCGGTTCGTCGTGCCCGCGACCGCCGGGTTCTTCCTCTGGTACGTCGCCTACGTGGTCGCCGCGACCGCCGCGCCGGGGGTGATGGCCCGGCCGGTGATCGGCGCCGTCAACGTCGCCCTGCTTGCGGGACTCGGCCAGTTCCTCAGCACCTTCCTGCTCACCTGGGCCTACGCCCGGCACGCCCGGCTGCGCCGGGACCGAGCCGCGCTCGACCTGCGCTGGACCGTCTTCGAGCAGGAGCGCGGCCAGGACCGGAACCGGGCCAGGAGGGCGGGCCGTTGACCAGCGAACACCAGGCGCTCGCGCTGATCCTCTTCAGCCTCTTCATCGCCGTGACCCTGGGCATCACCACCTGGGTCAGCCGCAACCGGCACGGCTCGGCAGAGGAGTTCTACGCCGGGGGACGGCTGTTCTCGCCGATGGAGAACGGTTTCGCCATCGCCGGCGACTACATGTCCGCCGCCTCCTTCCTCGGGATCTCCGGTCTGATCGCCCTCTTCGGATACGACGGCCTTCTGTACTCGGTGGGCTTCCTCGTCGCCTGGCTGGTGGTGCTCTTCCTCGTCGCCGAACTCGTCCGCAACTGCGGCCGCTTCACCCTGGCCGACGTGGTCGCCGCCCGGATGAGCGAGCGCCCCGTACGCATCGCCGCCGGCATCTCCTCCGTCGTCGTCTCGGTGCTCTACCTCATCGCGCAGATGGTCGGGGCGGGCAGCCTGGTCGCCCTGCTGCTGGGGAGTTCGAGCGCCACGGCCCGCACCCTCACGGTGATCGGCGTGGGCGCCCTCATGGTGGTCTACGTGTCCTTCGGCGGGATGCGGGCCACCACCTGGATCCAGATCGTCAAGGCCGTCCTGCTCATGGGCGGGGCGGTCACGCTGACCGTGCTGGTGCTGCTGCGTTTCCGCGGAGACTTCGGCCTGCTGCTCACCAGCGCCGCCGAACGCAGCGGCCACGGAATGAAGTTCCTGGGGCCGGGCCTCCGGTACGGCGGCGACTGGACCGCCCGGATCGACTTCATGAGCCTCGGCCTCGCGCTGGTGCTCGGCACCGCCGGACTGCCGCACATCCTGTCGCGCTTCTACACGGTGCCCACGGCGCGGGCGGCGCGCCGCTCGGTGGTGTGGGCGATCGGGCTCATCGGCGGCTTCTACCTGATGACCATCGTGCTCGGCTTCGGGGCGGCCGCCCTGGTCGGACCGGACGAGGTCCGCGCCTCCAACGCCTCCGGCAACACGGCCGTCCCGCTGCTCGCGGCCTTCCTCGGCGGTGGCGCAGAATCCACCGGCGGCGCCGTGCTGTTCGCCCTCGTCGCGGCGATCGCCTTCGCCACCATCCTGGCCGTGGTCGCGGGCATCACCCTGGCCTCCTCCGCGTCCGTGGCGCACGACCTGTACGCCTCGCTCAAGCGGCGCCGCGCCAAGCAGCGCAGCGAGGTCTCCGTGGCCCGGGCGGCGGCCGTGGGCATCGGGGCGGTGGCGATCGCCCTCGGGCTGCTCGCACAGGACCTGAACGTGGCGTTCCTGGTCGGCCTGGCCTTCGCCGTGGCCGCCTCGGCGAATCTGCCGGTGCTGCTGTACTCGCTGTTCTGGCGCGGCTTCACCACGCGGGGCGCCGTCTGGTCGGTGTACGGGGGACTGGTCCCCGCGGTGCTGCTGGTGCTGGTCTCGCCCGTGGTGTCGGGATCGCCCGAATCGCTCTTCCCCGGCGTGGACTTCCAGTTCTTCCCGCTCCAGAATCCGGGGATCGTCTCGATCCCGCTGGGCTTCCTGGCGGGCTGGCTGGGCACGGTCACCTCGGGAGAGGAACCGGACGAGGTCCGGCACGCGGAGACGGAGGTCCGCTCCCTGACCGGTGCCGGAGCGGTCTGACCCGGTCACGGACCCCGTACCCCGGATCCCGCATCCGTCCGGCAGGACGGGGCCGGACGGGGAGCGGGCCGGGTGGGGGTGTCCCGCCGCGTCAGGCGGGTCCCTCGGACGGGAGCCAGGTGTAGCGGTGCTCGGGGCGTCCCGTCTCGCCGTAGCGCAGGGCCAGTGTGACGCGGCCGGTGCGTTCGAGGAGCTTGAGGTAGCGCTGGGCGGTCTGCCGGCTGATGCCGGCCCGGTCCGCGATCTGCTGCGTGGACAGCGGGCCGTCGGCGGTGCGCAGGATCCGCCGGACGAGCTCGGCCGTGGTGGGGGAGTGGCCCTTGGGGAGCTCGTTGGCGGGGCCCGCGCCGGCGAGGGCGCCGAAGAGACGGTCCACCTCGGCCTGTTCGGCCTCGCCGCCCGTGTCCAGGGTGCGGCGCAGGGAGCCGTACGCCTCGAGCCGGGTGCGCAGTCCGGCGAAGGTGAAGGGCTTCACCAGGTACTGGAGGGCGCCGAGTCGCATGGCGGCCTGCACGGTGGCGAGGCCCCGGGCGGCCGTGACCATGATCACGTCAGTGCCGTGGCCGCGCTCGCGGAGCCTGCGGACCAGGTCCAGGCCGTTGCCGTCCGGGAGGTAGTGGTCCAGGAGGATCAGGTCCACCGGGTGCGCGGCGAGGAACTCCATTGCCCCGGCCGCCGAATGGGCCTGGGCGGCGACCCGGAAACCGGGAACCTTCTCGACGTACGCCGCGTTGATCCGGGCAACACGCATGTCGTCGTCGACGACCAATACGTGCATCGGGGTCTCGTTCATCGCAGGGCCTCCGGGAGTACGACGGAGAATTCCGCCCCTCCGTCCTCTGCTTCACCGGCCCGGGCACTGCCGCCCTGCCGCTCCGCGAGGCGGCGTACGAGAGCGAGGCCGAGCCCGCGCTCGCGGTGTGCCCGGGGCTGCTTGGTCGACCAGCCCTCCGTGAAGACATCCTCGCGGCTCCCGGCGGGGATCCCGGGCCCGCTGTCGCGCACGCGGAGGACAGCGGTGCGGCCCTCGGCGCGCAGTTCCACCTCGACCAGGGGCGTGGCTCCGCCGGCGGCCGCGTCCAGCGCGTTGTCCACCAGGTTGCCGAGGATGGTGACGAGCCCGCCCGGATCCACCAGCCGGTCGGGGACGAGGGTGGTCTCGGTCAGCCGCAGGGGGACGCCCCGCTCGGCGGCGACGGTCGCCTTGCCCACCAGGAGGGCCGCCAGCAGCGGGTCGTGGACCTTCTCGGTGACCTGCTCGGCCGTCGTGCGGTGCACACCGACGACCTCGGTGACGAAGTCCACCGCCTCCTCGTGCAGGCCCAGCTCCAGCAGGCCGAGGAGGGTGTGGAGCCGGTTGGCGTGCTCGTGGTCCTGCGCGCGCAGGGCGTCGATCAGGCCGCGGGTGGAGTCGAGCTCCCGGCCGAGGTGTTCCAGCTCCGTGCGGTCACGGAGGGTGGCGACGGCGCCGCCGTCCTCGGTGGGCATGCGGTTGGCGACCAGCACCCGGGAGCCCTGGACGGTGACCAGGTCCCGGCCGGTGACGCGGCCGGACAGCACGTCGGCGGTCCGGCCGGTGCCGAGGACGGCGTCCAGCGGGCGTCCCGTGAAGGTCGCGGGCGCCTCCGGGGCGAGGCCCAGCAGACGGGCGGCCTCGTCGTTGACCAGGCGGACGCGGCCGTCGGGGGCGAGTGCGATCACGCCCTCGCGGATGGAGTGCAGCATCGCCTCGCGCTCGGCGAGGAGGCCGGCGATGTCGGAGAAGGCGAGGTCACGGGTCTGCCGCTGGATGCGGCGGGAGAGGAGGTAGGCGGCGAGCGCGCCGACGGCCAGGGCGCCGCCCGCGTAGGCGAGGAGGCCGGGGATGGCGCCGAGCAGCCGGTCGCGGACGCCGTCGTAGGCGATGCCGACGGACACGGCGCCGACGATTTCGCCGTCGGCCGCGAGGAGCGGGACCTTGCCGCGGGCGGAACGCCCCAGGGTGCCGTCGTCGATCTCCATCACCTCGCGGCCGGCGAGGGCGTCGGCGGGGTCGGTGGAGACGGGCAGCCCGATCCGGTCGGGGCTCGGGTGGGCGCGGCGGATGCCGTCCAGGTCCATGACCACCACGTACTCGGCGCCCGTCGCCCGCCGGATCCGTTCCGCCGCGGCCTGCACCGGGCTGTCGGGGGAGGGGCCGGTGGCGATGAGGTCCGCGGCGAGCGAGGGGTCGGCGGCCGCGCTCTGCGCGATGGCCAGGGCGCGCCGCATGGCCTGGTCGTCGAGCTGCGCGCCGAGCGGTGCCAGGAACAGCCCGGTGGCCAGTACGAGGACCCCGGCGGCGAGGGCCAGCTGGGTGAGCAGGATCTGCGAGACGGCCCGTCTGGGCAGCCCGAGGCGCCGAGCGCTCATGAGGGGGAACCGCATGGGAAGCAACGGTAGGTCGGCCGCGGCAGGAGCGGAACGCCTCCGCCCGGCTTGTCGGATACCCCACTGCCGCCGTGTCCGGGCCGTGTTCCCGGGCTCACCGCGGCGGCCCGCCGTACCGTCCTGGCGGCGGGCGTCACGGGGACGGGTCGGGCACCGGCCGGGGCGGGCGGGGGCCGTGGTACTGCCCGCTCGGCCGCATGCGCAGCGGCCGTTCCTGGTACTCCTCCAGCGCGTGCGCGATCCACCCCGCCGTCCGGGCCACGGCGAAGACGGTCTCCCCGGCCTCCGCCGCCATGCCGCAGGACACCGTCAGCACGGCGAGCGCCAGGTCCACATTGGGGTGCAGTCCGCCCTGGCGGGCCATCACCGCGGCCACCTCGCGCGCGGCGCCCAGGGCGGGGGCGGCCTGCTCCAGCCCTTCCAGCCGGGCGAACAGCGCCGCTGCCCGCGGGTCCTCGCCCCGGTACAGCCGGTGGCCGAGGCCGGGCACCCGGCGGCCCGCCCGGAGGTACTCCGCCACCACCGGCGCCGCTCCGCCCTGCTCCAGCACCTCCACCAGCATCCGGTGCGCGAGCCGTCCGGCCGCGCCGTGCAGAGGGCCTTCGAGCGCGCCGAGCCCGGCGGACACGGCCGCGTACGGATGGGCGCGGGCCGACGCGGCCACCCGCACGGCCAGAGTGGAGGCGGCCAGGTCGTGGTCCACCAACAGGGCCAGCGCCAGGTCCAGGACGGCGAGCGCGCCCGGATCCGGTTCCCGTTCGGTGAGCCGGGACCACAGCCGGCGGGAGATGCGGCCGTCCCCGGCCCAGGAGACGGCTCCCTTCTCCGGGAGCGCGCCGACCAGGGTGGGGATCAGGCAGCGGGCGGACCCGAGCACGGCCTCCTCGGAGAGGTCGAAGCGCAGGGGGTCCGCCACCGCGGCGGCGGCGACCGCCACCCGCAGCCGGTCGACGGGGCCGCTGTGTTCGGGCAGCGCGGCGACCGCCCGTCCGGCCGCCGCCAGCACGTCCGGGGGAGAGGTGAACACGGCGCCGTGGGGGACCCGTCCCGTCCAGAGCCATTCGGCGACCTCCTCGTAGCGGTACCGCGAGGCCAGGGCCACCGCGTCCACGCCCCGGAAGTAGTAGCGGTCGGGCTCGATGAGGGTGAGGGCGGTGCGGACGGAGAGGTCGCCTGCGGCCGGGGCGGCGGCCTCGCGCCGGCTGCGCCGGGCCAGCTCCTCCACCTCGACGGCGTCGAAACTGCTGCCCCGCCCGGCCGGATCGCGGCGGCTCGTGAGCTGACCCCGGCTGACATAGGCGTACACGGTGGCCGGCTTCACGCCGAGTGCCCTGGCCGCCTCCTGGGTGCTGAGCCTGCGTCCGCCGTCCGTCTGATCGCTCATGCGGACACTCTACAGATGGAAATGCGCATTGATTCAATCAATATTGACAGTGACTGAATCCATCATGGATGGTCGATGCATGAACGCCATCGACAGCACCATCGAAGGACCCCGCGGCCTTGCGGGGGTCGTGGTCACCACCACGGAACTGGGAGACGTCCGCGGCAGCGAGGGCTTCTACCACTACCGCCAGTTCTCGGCCGTCGAGCTCGCCGCCGTGCGCGGCTTCGAGGACGTCTGGCACCTGATGTTCCGGGGCCGGCTGCCCGCGGACGCCGCCGAACGCGATGCCTTCGCCGCCGAGACCGCCGCGCTGCGCCGGCTGCCCGACGAGGTGCGCGAGGCCCTGCCGGGCATAGCCCGCGCCGGCCGGCACTCGGGCCCCCTCGCCGGACTGCGCACCGCCCTCTCCCTGCTCGGAGCGTCCGCGGGATTCCGTCCCGTGTACGACCTCGACCCCGACCGCCGGGCCGCGGACGCGCTGGCCGCGTGCGCCGCCGTCCCCACCCTGCTGACCGCCCTGCACCGGCTGGGCCGGGGGCTGGAGCCGATCGAGCCCCGGGAGGACCTCCCGTACGCCGCCGACTACCTGCGCATGCTGACCGGCGAGGAGCCCGACCCGGCGCGGGTCCGCGCGGTCGAGCGGTACCTCGTCTCCACCGTCGACCACGGGTTCAACGCCTCGACCTTCACCGCCCGCGTGATCGCCTCCACCGGCGCGGACGTCGCCGCCTGCCTGACCGGTGCCATCGGCGCGCTCTCCGGCCCGCTGCACGGTGGCGCCCCCAGCCGGGCCCTGGACACCCTCGATGCGATCGGCACCGTGGACCGCATCGGGCCGTGGGTGCGCGAACGGGTCCTGGCGGGCGACCGGATCATGGGCTTCGGGCACCCCGTCTACCGCACCGAGGACCCCCGCTCGCGCATGCTGCGCGACATCGCCCTGGACTTCGGCGGCCCCCTCGTGGACTTCGCCGTCGAGGTCGAGCGCCAGGTGGAGGAGATCCTCGCCGAACTCAAGCCGGGCAGGGAGCTGCACACCAACGTGGAGTTCTACGCCGGGGTGGTCATGGAGCTGTGCGGACTGCCGAGGGAGATGTTCACCCCGACCTTCTGCGCCGCCCGGGTGGTCGGCTGGAGCGCCAACATCCTGGAACAGGCCGCCGATTCGAAGATCATTCGTCCGGCGGCCCGCTACACCGGACCCACCCCGCCGCAGCCGGTCCCGCTGATCGACTGACGCGGCCTGGCTACGATCGGCAGGGTGAACAGCAGGCAGCCCATCCCCGTCGTCGTGCTCGCCGGATTCCTCGGATCCGGCAAGACCACCGTCCTGAACCATCTCCTCGCCGGGCGCGGAGGCACCCGTATCGGGGTCGTCGTCAACGACTTCGGATCCATCGAGGTCGACGCGATGGCGGTGGCCGGCCAGGTCGGCGACTCGATGGTCTCCCTCGGCGGCGGCTGCCTGTGCTGCGCCGTCGACGGCAGCGAGCTGGACGCGTACCTGGAGAAGCTCTCCGCACCCGTCCACCGGATCGACGTGATCGTCATCGAGGCGAGCGGCCTGGCCGAGCCCCAGGAGATGGTCCGGATGCTCATGGCCAGTGAGAACCCCGCCGTCCGCTACGGCGGGATGGTGGAGGTGGTGGACGCCGCCGAGTTCGACGCGACCCGGGCCCGGCATCCGGAGACCGACCGCCATCTGGCCGTCGCCGACCTCGTGGTCCTCAACAAGATCGACCGGGTCGACGCCCGGGAACGGGCCCGGCTGGAGACCCTGCTCGCCTCGCTGTGCGCGCCCGGCACCCCGGTCGTGGCGGCCGATCACGGCCGCATCGACCCGGAGCTGCTGTTCGACCGCAGGCCGTGGACCGAGACCCGGGGGCAGCTGTCCTTCGAGGACCTGCTCGCGCAGGCCGACGGCCACGACCACTGCACCCACGCGCACGCCGCCTACGAGAGCACGGAGTTCACCTCGGAGCAGGCCATGTCCCCGCGCAGGCTCATGGACTTCCTCGACCGCCGCCCGGCCGGCCTCTACCGGATCAAGGGCTCCGTGTGGTTCGGGGTGCCGGGACACGAGGAGTGCCACGAGGTGCACGCGGTGGGCCGTTTCCTCCGCTTCGCGCCGCGGCCCTGGGGGAGGGGGGAGGCCCGCAGGACCCAGCTGGTCCTGATCGGCTCCGGAACGGACGGCCCGGCGCTCCTGCGCGAGCTGGAGCACTGCCGGGAGGAGGCGCCGCGCGAGGTCCCGCCCGAGAGCATGTGGGGCGTGCTGCGCTACGTCGCCCGGCCCCGGCCGGAGGAGGAGCCGGAGCCCGGGCCGGGCGAGCCCGGGGAGGCGCCGTAGGCTCCGTGGAGCGGGTACGGGAGGCCGTTCCGGAGCGGGTGACCGGCGAGCGGTCCCGACGAGCGGGCCTCCGGCGGGGCGGGGCGCGGCCCCGGAGCGACGCCCCCGGGGCGAGGCCCGGCCCCGCCGGACAGGAGCTAGGCGACCTCCACCCCGAAGTCGCCGAGGAGGTCGACCAGGCCGCCGCGGTAGCCCTTTCCGCCGATGACGAAGTCCCAGTCACCGTTGGGGCGGCGCCGGAAGGAGCCCAGGACCAGCGCGGTCTCGCCGGCGCGGCCGTCGGAGACCTCCAGCCGGCCGGCCTCCTCGCCCGCCGCGTCCAGCAGCCGGATCCGGGCGTCGGTGAAGCCGGCCAGGTCGGCGTGCGGGTCCGCCTCCGGATCGACGGCCGCCACCAGCACGAGGCGGTCCGCCTGCTCCGGGAGGGAGTCGAAGGAGACCTCCAGCGCCGCCCGGTCGGGGGCCGTGTGGGCTCGCGAGCGCACCGAACCGTCAGGGGTGCGCGGGTTGTTGTAGAAGACGAAGTGGTCCTCGCTGAGCACCCGGTTTCCGGAGCAGACGAGTGCGCACACGTCCAGCGCCACCGGGCCCGCCCAGGACATGCCGAGTACGTTGTGGTCCTCCGCGGGAGGCGCGGCGGCGGGCTCGGCGGCGGCCCGGGCGGCTCCGCCGGCCGGCGGGTTCCCCCGCTCGCCGAGCCGGCCCCGCAGACCGTACTGGTGCAGCAGCTCCACGAGCCGGTCCCCGGGAACCAACTCCAGCGGCTTGCCGTTGGCAAAGGTGTAGGAGCCCGGTCCGAAGGACGAGGTGGTGACCAGCACCCCCTTGTTCGCCCCCGCGTCCTGGACCGTGCCGTAGAGGTCCCGCACCGCCGTCGGCGGGACGGTGTTGCGGTAGCGCTTGACCTGGACCACGATCCGCCCGCCCCGGATCGGCGCCGGGTCCAGTGCCTCGACGTCCACCCCGCCGTCCCCCGAGCGCTGGGTGGTCACCGCCTCCATGCCCATCGCCCGGAACAGCTCCGCGACCAGGTTCTCGAAGTCGATCGGGTCCATGGCGAACAGGTCCGGCTCGTCGCCGTCCCGGTCCGCCCCGACAGCGTGCCCGCCGTGACTGACCACCTCGCCGCCCACCTCGTCGGGGCGGCGGCCCGGACGCACCGCCGTGAGCTGGTCGGGCCGCGCCGAGAGCGCGCCGCCCAGCCCCGACACCAGGCAGTCCACCGCGCTGACCTGCTGCAGCCGCAGCCCCGTGAAGGCGGACCGCTCGGCCGGCACCGTGGCCAGCACGAACCGGGTCTCCTGGCCCGTCGCCGGATCGTGGCAGTCCACGAAACCGTTCACCACGACCGAGTCCAGCACACCGAACTCGTCCGCCGCGTACAGCTCGCGCACCACGAGCAGCAGGCACTGGGCCAGCAGGTCCTTGTAGACGCTCCGCCGCTCCGTGACCGGGCGCGGTTTCACCCTGTCCTGGTCCGTGCTCGGCAGGTACTGCACCGCCCTGGCCTCCGGCACGACCGCGTAGCCGGGGAGCTCCCAGTCCAGGACGAGCTGGCGCGCGCCGGGATCGTACGCGGCCGTCACCTGCCGGGGCAGCGACTCCGGCCAGGCGGCGGAGGCGTACAAGGCGGCCGAGAAGTACTCCACGGCCGCCTCCGGGTCACCCGCGCGCAGGGCGCCGGTGAGCGCGGTCAGTCCGCTGTTGTGCTCCCGGATGCCGGCGAGCTGCTGCGCCGCCCAGCGGTCGTACTGCTGCCGGTACGCGGCCAGTTGCTGCTGCCGCTGCGCCTCGGCGGCGCTGGCCGCCTGCCAGGCCTGGGTGTAGCGGGCATGGGCCTCGCGCTCGGCGCGGGCCCGCTGGTTCGACCCGAGGGTCCAGCCGCTGCTCTGCTGGAACTGCTCGATCCGCGGCATCGGCACCGGATGGGCCAGGGTCCCCGGGGCGAACGGCTCCAGCTGCTCGGGCCGGGCCAGGGCGGCTATCCGGAACGCGGGCGCCCGGCAGCCGGCGACCAGCAGGCTCTTCAGGGCGGCGACCTCGGCGTCGAGCTGCTCGGTGCGCCGCCGGGCCTCGGCCTCGCGGTACTGCCGGTGGTTGCGCTCGGCCTCGCGCTCGTAGGCCCGCTGCCGGCGCTCGGCCTCCCGCTGCTGGATCACCTGCGTCTGCTGCAGGCGGCGCTGCGCCTGCGCCCAGTCACCGATCAGTCCGCTGCCCGCTCGACGGCTCATCAGTCGTGTTCTCCCCCCACCGCGTACAGGGACAGAACACTAGTCGGCAAAAGGGGTGTCCGGCTCCGGACCGGACACCCCGTTCCCCGGGTTAGAGCGCGGGTCCCGCGACGACCGCCACCGGTCCCGGCAGGGGCGTCCCGGAGCCGTCCCGGCGCGGATCCGGCGCCGGCAGGGCGGCCGGAGCACCGGCCGCCGTCGACGCGCGGGCCGGGGTCGGGCCGGCCCAGGCGAGCACCAGCAGGTCCTCGCCCTTCAGGAACCGCTGGCAGCGCACGCCGCCGGTGGCGCGGCCCTTGCGCGGGTACTGGTCGAAGGGGGTCAGCTTCCCGGACAGCATCGAGTCGTCCAGGGTGCCGTGGGAGCCGGCCACCGTGAACACCACGGCGTCCCGGCCCGGGTCGACGGCCGAGAAGTGGATCACCTTGGCGTCCGCGGACAGCTTGATGCCCGCCATGCCGCCCGCCGGACGGCCCTGCGGGCGCACCTGGCCCGCCGGGTAGCGCAGCAGCTGGGCGTCGTCGGTGATGAAGACCAGGTCCTCCTCGCCGGTGCGCAGCTCGACGCCGCCGACGATCCGGTCACCGTCCTTGAGGGTGATGACCTCCAGCTCGTCCTTGTTGGCCGGGTAGTCCGGCACGACGCGCTTGACCACACCCTGCTCGGTGCCGAGCGCCAGGCCCTGCGAGGACTCGTCGAGGGAGGTCAGGCAGACCACCTTCTCGTCCGGCTCCAGACCCGAGAGGAACTCGGAGACCGGGGCCCCGCCCGCCAGGTTCGGCGCGGCGTGCGTGTCCGGCAGCTGCGGCAGGTCGATCACCGACAGGCGCAGCAGCCGGCCCGCCGAGGTGACGACGCCGACGTCGGCCCGCGCCGTCGCCGCGACCTGCGAGACGACGAGGTCGTGCTTGGACCGGGAGCCCCCCTCCTCCTGCGGGAGCGGGTCGCCGTTCGCGGTGCGGGCCAGCAGCCCCGTCGAGGACAGCAGCACCCGGCACGGGTCGTCCGCGACCTCCAGCGGCACGGCGGCCACCGCGGTGCCCGCCGACTCCAGCAGGACCGTACGCCGCTCGGTGCCGAACTTCTTGGCGACCGCGGCCAGTTCCGCGGAGACGAGCTTGCGCAGCTCGTTGTCGGACTCCAGGATCCCGGTCAGCTCGTCGATCTCGCCGGTGAGGCGGTCGCGCTCGGACTCCAGCTCCAGGCGGTCGAACTTGGTGAGCCGGCGCAGCGGGGTGTCCAGGATGTACTGGGTCTGCGTCTCGCTGAGCGAGAACCGCTCCATGAGCCGCGCCTTGGCCTGGGCGGAGTTCTCGCTGTCGCGGATGAGCCGGATGACCTCGTCGATGTCGATGAGGGCCACCAGCAGGCCCTCGACGAGGTGCAGCCGGTCACGGCGCTTGGTGCGGCGGAACTCGCTGCGCCGGCGGACGACCTCGAAGCGGTGGTCGAGATAGACCTCCAGCAGCTCCTTCAGGCCGAGGGTGAGCGGCTGACCGTCCACCAGCGCCACGTTGTTGATGCCGAAGGACTCCTCCATCGGCGTCAGCTTGTAGAGCTGCTCCAGCACGGCCTCCGGGTGGAAGCCGTTCTTGATCTCGATGACCAGGCGCAGGCCGTGGGCGCGGTCGGTGAGGTCCTTGACGTCGGCGATGCCCTGGAGCTTCTTCGAGCCGACCAGGTCCTTGATCTTCGCGATGACCTTCTCGGGGCCGACCGTGAAGGGCAGTTCGGTGACGACGAGGCCCTTGCGGCGGGCGGTCACGTTCTCCACGGCCACCGTGGCGCGGATCTTGAAGGTGCCGCGGCCGTTCTCGTAGGCGTCCTTGATGCCCGAGAGGCCCACGATCCGGCCGCCCGTGGGCAGGTCGGGACCCGGTACGAAGCGCATCAGCGCCTCCAGGTCCGCGTGCGGGTACCGGATCAGGTGGCGGGCGGCCGCGATGACTTCGCCGAGGTTGTGCGGCGGCATGTTGGTCGCCATGCCGACCGCGATCCCGGACGCGCCGTTGACCAGGAGGTTGGGGTAGGCGGCGGGGAGCGCGACCGGCTCCTGCTCCTGGCCGTCGTAGTTGGCGGTGAAGTCGACGGTGTCCTCGTCGATCGACTCCGTCATCAGCGACGTGGCGTCGGCCATCCGGCACTCGGTGTACCGCATGGCGGCCGGCGGGTCGTCGTTGCCGAGCGAGCCGAAGTTGCCGTGGCCGTCGACCAGCGGCAGCCGCATGGAGAAGGGCTGTGCCATGCGCACCAGCGCGTCGTAGATCGACGCGTCACCGTGCGGGTGGAGCTTGCCCATCACCTCGCCGACGACGCGGGCGCACTTCACGTAGCCGCGGTCGGGGCGCAGCCCCATCTCGTTCATCTGGTAGACGATGCGCCGGTGCACCGGCTTCATGCCGTCGCGGGCGTCGGGCAGGGCGCGGGAGTAGATCACCGAGTACGCGTACTCGAGGAAGGAGCCCTGCATTTCGTCGACGACGTCGATGTCGAGGATCCTCTCCTCGAAATCCTCCGGCGGCGGGGTCTTCGTGCTGCGGCGGGCCATCGCTGCGCGGCTCCTTAACCAAAATGGGGTGTGCTGGGTGTCGGGCTGGTGGTGCGGGGTCTGGCGGGTGTGGCGGGATCTGGCTGGTGTGGCGGGTGGTGCGGCCGGGTCGTGCAGGTGTCCGGCGGGGTCATGACGCCGACCATTGTGGCCCGAGGCGCCGACAACGCCGACTCCGACCCAGGTCTGGGCCGGGAACTTATCCGGCGGCCGACGCGCTTGCATACAGTGGCAGGTCTGCAAGAAATCTCTGTATCGCGATCGAAGGGACCACATGCCCATGGGTCACACGGCCACAGCCCAGGCCGGCTCCGGCGGCCTGACAGCGACCGAACACCGGCTGGCCAACGGTCTGCGCGTGGTGCTGTCCGAGGACCACCTGACCCCGGTCGCCGCGGTCTGCCTCTGGTACGACGTCGGCTCGCGCCACGAAGTCAAGGGCCGTACCGGCCTGGCTCACCTCTTCGAGCACCTGATGTTCCAGGGTTCGGCGAGCGTACCGGGCAACGGCCACTTCGAGCTGGTCCAGGGCGCCGGCGGCTCCCTGAACGGCACCACCAGCTTCGAGCGCACCAACTACTTCGAGACGATGCCGACGCACCAGCTGGAGCTCGCGCTCTGGCTGGAGGCGGACCGGATGGGCTCCCTGCTGGCCGCCCTGGACGAGGAGTCCATGGAGAACCAGCGCGACGTCGTCAAGAACGAGCGCCGCCAGCGCTACGACAACGTCCCCTACGGCACCGCCTTCGAGCGGCTGACCGCCCTCGCCTACCCCGAGGGCCATCCGTACCACCACACCCCGATCGGCTCCATGGCCGACCTGGACGCCGCCTCCCTGGAGGACGCGCGCGCCTTCTTCCGTACGTACTACGCGCCCAACAACGCGGTGCTGTCGGTCGTCGGCGACATCGACCCGGAGCGGACGCTCGCCTGGATCGAGAAGTACTTCGGCAGCATCCCCTCGCACGACGGCAAGCAGCCGCCGCGCGACGGCTCGCTGCCCGACGTCATCGGCGAGCAGCTGCGCGAGGAGATCGTCGAGGAGGTCCCGGCGCGCGCCATGATGGCCGCCTACCGGCTGCCGCACGACGGCACCCGCGAGTGCGACGCCGCCGACGTGGCGCTGACCATCCTGGGCGGCGGCGAGTCCTCGCTGCTGCACAACCGCCTGGTGCGCCGCGACCAGACGGCCGTCGCCGCCGGCTTCGGCATGCTGCGCCTGGCCGGGGCTCCCTCGCTGGGCTGGCTGGACGTCAAGACCTCCAGCGGCGTCGAGATCCCCGCGATCGAGGCGGCCGTGGACGAGGTGCTCGCGCGGTTCGCCGCGGAGGGCCCTACGGCCGAGGAGATGGAGCGCGCCCAGGCACAGCTGGAGCGCGAGTGGCTGGACCGGCTGAGCACGGTGGCCGGGCGCGCCGACGAACTGTGCCGCTACGCGGTGCTCTTCGGCGACCCGCAGCTGGCGCTCACCGCCGTCCGGCGCGTCCTGGACATTACCGCCGAGGAGGTGCAGGCCGTGGCCGCGGCCCGGCTGCGCCCGGACAACCGCGCGGTGCTCGTCTACGAGCCGCTGGCGGCCGAGGACGCCGACGCCTCCGACCTGCACGACGAGTCCGACGAGAACGAGGGGGCGGAGCAGTGAGCGACACCGCAGCCGTCACGATGACCTTCCACCCGCGCCCGGAGGCGGGGGAGCCGCAGCCGTGGGCCTTCCCGGCCCCCGAGCGCGGTGAGCTGCCCAACGGCCTGACCCTGCTGCGCTGTCACCGCCCGGGCCAGCAGGTGATCGCGGTGGAGGTCAACCTCGCGGCCCCGCTGGACGCCGAGCCCGAGGGCCTGGACGGCGTGGCGACCATCATGGCGCGCGCGCTCTCCGAGGGCACCGACAAGCACTCCGCCGAGGAGTTCGCCGCCGAGCTGGAGCGCTGCGGCGCCACGCTCGACGCCCACGCCGACCACCCGGGCCTGCGGGTCTCCCTGGAGGTCCCGGCCTCCCGGCTGGGCAAGGCGCTGGGGCTGCTCGCCGAGGCGCTGCGCGCACCCGCCTTCGCCGACGCCGAGGTGGACCGGCTGGTCCGCAACCGGCTCGACGAGATCCCGCACGAGCTGGCCAACCCGCAGCGCCGCGCCGCCAAGCAGCTCTCCAAGGAGCTGTTTCCGGCGTCCCTGCGCATGTCCCGGCCGCGCCAGGGCACGGAGGAGACGGTCGCCCGGATCGACTCCGCCGCCGTACGCGCCTTCTACGAGGCCCACGTACGCCCCGCGACGGCCACCGCGGTGGTCGTCGGCGACCTGACCGGGATCGACCTGGACGCCGTCCTCGCGGACACCCTGGGCACCTGGACGGGCAACACCGCCGAGGCCCGCCCGGTGCCGCCGGTGACCGCCGACGACACCGGCCGCGTGGTCATCGTCGACCGGCCCGGCGCCGTGCAGACCCAGCTGCTGATCGGCCGGATCGGGGCGGACCGCCACGACAGCGTCTGGGCGGCCCAGGTGCTCGGCACGTACTGCCTGGGCGGCACCCTCACCTCCCGCCTGGACAAGGTGCTGCGCGAGGAGAAGGGGTACACCTACGGCGTGCGCGCCTTCGGCCAGGTGCTGCGGTCCACGGCGGACGGCAAGGGCGCCTCGATGCTCGCCATCAGCGGTTCGGTGGACACCCCCAACACCGGCCCGGCGCTGGAGGACCTCTGGAAGGTGCTCCGGACCCTGGCGGAGGGCGGCCTGACCGACGCCGAGCGCGACGTGGCCGTGCAGAATTTGGTGGGCGTGGCCCCGTTGAAGTTCGAGACGGCGGCCTCGGTCGCGGGCACCCTGGCCGACCAGGTCGAGCAGGAGCTGCCGGACGACTACCAGGCGCGGCTGTACGCACAGTTGGCCGAGACGGGCACCGTGGAGGCCACCACGGCGGTTGTGAAGGCCTTCCCGGCGGACCGGCTGGTCACGATCCTCGTCGGCGACGCGGCGGTCATCGAGGAGCCCGTGCGGGCCCTCGGTATCGGAGAGGTCTCCGTCGTCACCAACTGACGGTCCGACGGCTGCCGGCCGTTCGGCTACGGGGCCGTCAACTGACTTACCGGGCACAGGGCTCCGGCGGCACTGCCGCCGGAGCCCTTTTGTCCGTTTAGTGTCGTGGTTGCTTTTATGTGATGTGGCGTACGCAACAAAAACGCGCGTCTGTTTGGTGATCGGCTGATGATCCGCCTAGCGTCGGCCGTGCTGTTCGTCAGTCGTGCCCGCCGCACCCGCGGCACCGGACAGCGATCGCCGAGTCCCCGTCAGGCGCGAGCCTGGGGAGCCGGGGACCCACATGAGTCCCTGGGGTGAATCGGACCCCCTCGCAAGAGGAGGCCCGTAGGAGACCTTCCTGCTCCGAACCCGTCAGCTAACCCGGTAGGCGAGAAGGAAGGAAAGGATCAAACCCTTCATGGCGTTTGGCAGTCGTCCCGCTGGTACCGGCAAGCACCGTGGTTCCAGCCGCCTGAGCAAGAAGACCGCCGGCTACGCCGGTATCGCCGCGATCGCCACGACGGGTGTCGTCGGCTCCCTCGCCGCCCCGGCCTTCGCCGCGGACAACCACAGCAGCACCTCCGCCGCCGACAACGGCCTCGGTGCCGTGGTCGTCGCCGACGAGCTCGCGGGCGACCTCGCCGACCAGGCCGTGTCCCAGCAGCGCGTCGCCGACCAGGCCGCCGCCCAGGCGCAGGCCGAGGCCGAGGCCAAGCAGAAGGCCGCCGAGGGCAAGCGCCTCGCCGAGGCCAAGGCCAAGGCCGAGCGGGAAGCCGCCGAGCGCGCGGCCCGCGAGGAGGAGCGCAAGCGCCTCAACACCTTCGTCTCCCCGCTGGACGACTCGTACGTCAGCACGCAGTACAAGGCGGGCGGCGGCATGTGGTCCTCCGGCAGCCACACGGGCATCGACTTCCACGCGGCCTCCGGCACGTCGGTCCACGCGGTGGGCTCCGGCACCGTCGTCGAGGCCGGCTGGGGCGGCGCCTACGGCAACAACGTCGTCATCAAGCACAACGACGGCACCTTCACCCAGTACGGGCACCTGTCCTCGCTGAACGTCTCCGTCGGCCAGCAGGTCACCCCGGGCCAGCAGATCGGCCTGTCGGGCTCCACCGGCAACTCCAGCGGCCCGCACCTGCACTTCGAGGCCCGCACCGGCTCGCAGTACGGCTCGGACATCGACCCGATCGCGTACCTGCGCTCGCACGGCGTCAGCCTCTGACAACCGCGCATCCTTCCGCTTCACCGAGGACCCCGGCTCGCACCGAGCCGGGGTCCTCGTGTTTTGCGCCTCCGCGCAATGTTACGGATTTCCGTCCGCTCTCGAAATTATGGTGTGCTGCAATAGAGTCGTGACGCGCGCACGCGCGTGCATTGTGGCAGGCAGTCGGAAATAGGCGGAGGTTCGGTCTTGCGTATTCCTGCGCACGCGGTATGCACGGCGATCCGCGACGACATCGTCTCCGGGGTGTTCGCGCCGGGCGCCCGGCTGACCGAGGAGGTGCTCGCCCGCCGGTACGGGGTCTCCCGGGTCCCCGTCCGCGAGGCGCTGCGCACCCTGGAGTCCGAGGGGTTCGTGACCACGCGGCGGCACGCGGGGGCCTGTGTGGCCGAGCCGACCGCGCAGGAGGCCGCGGACCTCCTGGAGCTACGGGTGCTGCTGGAGCCCCTCGCGGCCGCCCGGGCGGCCCGGCGGCGCACCGACGGACACCTGAAGGTGCTGCGCGGGCTGGTCAGACTGGGGCAGGAGCGGGCCAGGCAGGGGCAGGGCGAGGACCTGCGGGCCCTAGGTGGCTGGTTCCACGAGACGCTCTCCCAGGCCTCCGCCAGCCCCGGCCTGATCGCGCTGCTCACCCAGATGCGGCACAAGACCGCCTGGATGTTCGTGGTGGACGCGCCGGCCCGGCCGACGGAGTGCTGGGCCGAGCACGGTGCGCTCGTGGACGCCGTGGCGCGCGGGGACGCCGAACGGGCGCGCTCCCTGGCCGCCGTGCACGCCGAGCGCGCGGCGGGCGCCCACCGCCCGCGCCCCCGCGCGGCGGTGAGGACTTCGCAACCTGCCGTACACATGCCGGGCGGTCGGCATTAACAACGCCCGTATACAAAAGAGGGAATCGGGTGCGGTCTGCGGACTGCCGGGCGATTGAATTTCCGGGGCCGGTTATTTCCGGACGCCCGATTCCTTCCGGGCCCGGGATTTCCGGCCGTGATCGGCGGGCCGTCGTGAATTCACGCCGACGGCGTTCTTCTGTCCGGCGCGCATTTCCTCCCGGTGTATTCCGCTCGGCGTGGATTCCTCCCGCCGGGCGCGGAGGCCGCCCCGGGTACGGAAACGGCGGAGCCGCGGTCCCCGTCGCGCCGGGGGCCGCGGCTCCGCCGCGTACGGGGCGGACCGGCCCGCAGGCCGGATCCGAAGGACGGGCCCGCCGGTGGATCCTCGGTGGATCCCGCAACGGGCCCGGAGGCGGACCTGAAGGGTCAGACCGTCTCGGGGAGCTCTTCGAGCCCCTCGGCGACCAGCTTCGCCAGGCGGTCCAGTGCGGCGTCCGCACCCTCGGCGTCGGAGGCGAGGACGATCTCCTCGCCGCCCTGGGCGCCCAGGCCCAGGACCGCCAGCATGGAGGCGGCGTTGACGGGGTCGCCGCCGGACTTCGCGATGGTCACCGGGACGCCGGAAGCGGTCGTCGCGCGGACGAAGATCGAGGCGGGACGAGCGTGCAGGCCCTCGGCCCACCCGACGTTGACGCGGCGCTCTGCCATGGTGATGCCCTTCAGGTTCTTACGGTTGTCTAGACCAGTCTCTCACGGCACCCGGAATGCTCCGACCGACCTCCGGCCCGGATCCGCCGCCCTTGGATCCCCCAGCTTGCACCGTTCTGCCCCGGCTTGCCGCGTGCGCCGCGCGAGAGCTGTCCGGCCCGGTCCGGCCGTAAGGTATGCGCATGACCATAGAGTCGGACCCGTCCTACCCGGCCCACTGGGAGGCGGACGTCGTCCTCCGCGACGGCGGCACCGCCCGGATCAGGCCCATCACTGCCGAGGACGCGGGCCGGCTGGTCAGCTTCTACGAGCAGGTCTCCGACGAGTCGAAGTACTACCGCTTCTTCGCCCCCTACCCCCGACTCTCCGACCGGGACGTGCACCGCTTCACGCACCACGACTACGTGGACCGGGTCGGGCTCGCCGCCACCGTCGGCGAGGAGTTCATCGGGACCGTCCGCTACGACCGCATCGGCCCCGACGGCCGGCCCGCCTCGGCCCCCGCCGACGCGGCCGAGGTGGCCTTCCTCGTCCAGGACGCCCACCAGGGCCGCGGGGTCGCCTCCGCCCTCCTCGAACACATCGGGGCGGTGGCCCGCGAGCGCGGCATCCGCCGCTTCGCCGCCGAGGTGCTGCCCGCCAACAGCAAGATGATCAAGGTGTTCACGGACGCCGGGTACGAGCAGAAGCGCAGCTTCGAGGACGGCTCCGTCCACCTCACCCTCGACCTCGAACCCACCGCCGAGTCCCTCGCCGTCCAGCTGGCCCGCGAGCAGCGCGCCGAGGCGCGCTCCGTGCAGCGGCTGCTGGCGCCGGGATCCGTCGCCGTGGTCGGGGTCAGCCGGTCCGGCGGCGGGGTGGGCGCGGCCGCGCTGCGCAACCTGCGCGACAGCGGCTTCCACGGCCACCTCTACGCCGTCAACGAGGCCGTCACGAGCGACCTGCTCGACGGGGTCCGTGCCTACCGCACCCTCGGGGCCGTCGGAGCCCCGGTCGACCTCGCCGTGATCGCCGTCCCGGCCGAGCGGGTCCCCGACGCGGTGGCCGCCTGCGGGGAGCACGGCGTACAGGGGCTCGTGGTCCTCTCCGCCGGATACGGCGACAGCGGCCCGGCCGGCCTCGCCCGCCAGCGCGAACTGGTGCGCCAGGTCCGCTCGTACGGCATGCGGCTCATCGGGCCGAACGCCTACGGGGTGATCAACACCGCCCGGGAGGTCCGGCTCAACGCCTCACTGACGCCCGCACCCCTGCCGATGCACGGCCGGATCGGCCTCTTCACCCAGTCCGGCGCGATCGGCATCGCCCTGCTCTCGGCGCTGCTGCGGCGGGGCGAGGGCCTGTCCTCCTTCGTCTCGGCGGGGAACCGGGCCGATGTCTCGGGCAACGACATCCTCCAGTACTGGTACGAGGACGACGCGACCGACGTCGCCCTGATGTACCTCGAAACCCTCGGCAACCCGCGCAAGTTCACCCGCCTCGCCCGCCGCACCGCCGCCGCCAAACCCGTCGTCGTCGCCAAGGGCGGCCGCCACACCCCGGCCGGGCTCGTCGTGCCCGGCACCCGGCTGCCGGAGGAGACCGTCTCCGCCCTGCTGCGCCAGGCGGGCGTCATCCGCGTCGACACCGTCACGGAGTTGGTGGACGTCGGCCTGCTGCTGGCCTCGCAGCCGCTGCCCGCCGGCCCCCGGATCGCGATCCTCGGCAACTCCGAATCCCTCGGGGTCCTCACCTACGACGCCTGCCTCGCCCAGGGCCTGCGCCCGCTGCGGCCGCTGGACCTGACGACCGCCGCCGCGCCGGAGGACTTCCGCACCGCGCTCGCGGCGGCGCTCCGCTCCGAGGACAGCGACGCCGTCGTCGTCACGGCGATCCCCTGGGTGAGCGAGCACGCGCTCGCCGACGACCTGGCCGCCGCCCTGCGCGAGGCCGTCGCCGAGACCCCCGGCAAGCCGGTCGCCGTCGTCCACGTGGAACTGGCCGAGCTGGTCGAAGCCCTCTCCGCGGCCCGCGGGCCCGCCGGGACGGCCCCCGCCCCGACCGCCCCCGACACCGCCCCGGCCCCGGCGGCGGACGCCCCCACCGGCGCCGCCGACCCGCACCGGATCCCCAGCTACCCCGCCGCCGAGCGGGCCGTCAAGGCGGTCGCCGAGGCCGTGCGCTACGGGCAGTGGCGGCGCGCCACCGCCGACGCCGGGCAGGTCCCCGCGTACGAGGACATCGACGAGGCGGGCGCCGCGCTCCAGCTGTCCGCCCTGCTGGCCGGGGTCGGTGACGGGGCCGTCGCGACCCTGGCGGACGCCGACGCCCGCGAGCTCCTCGCCCGCTACGGCATCCGCGTGGTGCCCACTCTCCCCGCGCCCAGCCCGGACGCGGCGGTCCGCGCCGCCGGGGTCCTCGGCTACCCCGTCGCCCTCAAGACCACCGCCCCCCACCTGCGCCACCGCGCCGACCTGGGCGGCGTACGCCTCGACCTGACGAACGAGACCGAGCTGAGACGCTCGTACGAGGAGCTCACCGAGGCCCTCGGCAAGCCCGCCGAGCTCCAGCCCGTCATCCAGCCCATGGTCCCGCGCGGGGTCGACACCGTCGTCCGCTCCGTCATCGACCCGGCCGCGGGCGCCGTCCTCTCCTTCGGACTGGCCGGGGTCCCTTCCGAGCTGCTCGGTGACACCGCCCACCGGCTGGTCCCCGCCACCGACCGGGACGTGGCCGGGCTGATCCGCTCCCTGCGCGCCGCACCGCTCCTCTTCGGCTGGCGTGGCAGCGACCCCGTGGACACCCCGGCCCTCGAAGAGCTGCTCCTGAGGCTGTCGCGGCTGGTCGACGACCACCCCGAGGTGATCGGCGTCACCCTGGAACCGGTCGTCGTCGCCGGAGAGGGCGCCCGCCCCCTCGGCGCGACCGTCCGCGTCGCCCATCCGCCCGCCCGCGGCGACCTCGGACCGCGGACGCTTCCCAGTTACTGAGCGGGTACGGCGCGGTATGAGGGCACCCGAGGGGCCTTAGGATGGACCTCATGGCGAAATCCGGTACGACGACCCAGGGGCTGCGCACGGCGATCGAGCGCAGCGGCTACTACCCGGCCCTCGTGGCCGAGGCCGTGGAGGCCGCGGTGGGCGGCGAGCCGATCTCGTCGTACCTGGTCCACCAGGAGACGACCTTCGACTCCAACGAGGTCCGCCGCCACGTCACCGTGCTGGTCCTGACCGGCAACCGGTTCATCGTCTCCCACACCGACGAGCAGGCCGCCGACGCGGGATCGCCGTCCCCGTACGCGACCACCTCCACCGAGTCGGTCAAGCTGTCCAGCATCTCCTCCGTGGTGCTGAGCCGCGTCGTCGCCAACCCGGAGTCCTACACCCCCGGCACCCTGCCCCGCGAGGTCGTCCTGACCATCGGCTGGGGCGCCGTCTCCCGCATCGACCTGGAGCCGGCCGCCTGCGGCGACCCCAACTGCGACTCCGACCACGGCTACACCGGCAACTCCACCGCCGACGACCTCAGCCTCCGGGTGAGCGAGGCCGGGGACGGCCCCGAGGCGGTGCGCCAGACCCTGGTCTTCGCGCAGGCCCTCAGCGAGGCCACCGCCGCCACCTCCACCCCCGCCCGCTGATGGCCTACTCCGCGGCGCAGGACTGGACCGAACCGGACCTGCTGGACCCGGCCGGCGCCCCCGTCCCGGAGTACGGCGCCGGATCCCTCGCCGACCTGCTGCCCACGCTCGTCGCCGGCCAGGGCGTCCCCGGCTTCACCCCGGTCATCACCGAGCTCACCCCCGCCGACCGGAACTGCGTGTTCCTGGTCGACGGCATGGGCTGGGAGCAGATCAAGGCCCACCCGGCCGAGGCCCCGTTCCTCACCTCCCTGCTCGGCAGCTCCCGCGGCGGCACCGGCCGGCCCCTCACCGCCGGGTTCCCGGCGACCACCGCCACCTCGCTGGCCTCCGTCGGCACCGGCCTCCCGCCGGCCCGCCACGGCCTGCCCGGCTACGCCGTGCGCAATCCGGCCACCGGCGAGCTGATGAACCAGCTCCGCTGGCACCCGTGGACCCCGCCGAAGCCCTGGCAGCCGTACCCGACCGTCTTCCAGCAGGCCGACACCGCCGGTGTGGCCACCGCACAGGTGTCCGCGCCCGCCTTCCAGAGCACCCCGCTGACCAAGGTCGCGCTGAGCGGCGGCACCTTCCTGGGCCGGATGACCGGCGAGGAGCGCATGGACGTCGCGGCGGAGCGGCTCGCGGCCGGTGACCGCTCGCTCGTCTACACGTACTACAGCGAGCTCGACGGGGCCGGCCACCGCCACGGCGTGGATTCCGACGCCTGGCGCGGCCAGCTCATGTACGTGGACCGGCTCGTGCAGCGGCTCGCCGAACAGCTGCCGGCGCGCACCGCCCTGTACGTGACCGCGGACCACGGGATGGTCGACGTCCCCTTCGACGAGGACTCCCGGATCGACTTCGACGAGGACTGGGAGCTGGGCGCGGGCGTCGCCCTCCTGGGCGGCGAGGGCCGAGCCCGGCACGTGTACGCGGTGCCGGGAGCGGAGGCCGACGTCCTGACCGTGTGGCGCGAGGTGCTCGGCGACCGCTTCTGGGTCGCGAGCCGCGAAGAGGCCCTGGAACTGGGCTGGTTCGGCGCGCCGGGAGAGGTCGACGAGCGGGTGCTCGGGCGGATCGGCGACGTGGTGGCGGCCGCCCAGACCGACGCCGCGATCACCGCCTCGCGCAACGAGCCGAACGAGTCCGCGCTCGTCGGCATGCACGGCTCCATGACCGCGGCGGAGCAGCTCGTGCCGCTGCTCGAGATCCGTACCTGACCCGCCCTCGTCCCGCGGCCCGCACCGCACCCCGTACACCGCACCCGTACCTCGCACCCGTCCGGCGCCGGACCTCCCCGGCCCTGCGCCCGTCCCCGCCGCCCACGACCCCGAAAGGTCCCGTACTCCCCATGCCCGAGCTGGTGTTCTTCTCCGGAACGATGGACTGCGGAAAGAGCACCCTCGCTCTTCAGATCACCCACAACCGCTCGGCGCGCGGCCTCCAGGGCGTGATCTTCACCCGCCAGGACCGGGCGGGGGAGGGCAAGCTGTCCTCCCGCCTCGGACTGGTGACGGAGGCGATCGAGGCGCCGGAGGGCATGGACCTGTACGCGTACGTGGTGGCCCAGCTGTCCCAGGGCGGCAAGGCCGACTACGTGATCGTGGACGAGGCCCAGTTCCTGGCCCCCGAGCAGATCGACCAGCTCGCGCGCATCGTCGACGACCTCGACATGGACGTCTTCGCCTTCGGCATCACGACCGACTTCCGCACGAAGCTCTTCCCCGGCTCGCAGCGGCTGATCGAACTGGCCGACCGCCTGGAGCAGCTCCAGGTCGAAGCCCTGTGCTGGTGCGGGGCGCGCGCGACGCACAACGCCCGTACGCTGGGTGGGGAGATGGTCGTGGAAGGCGCCCAGGTGGTCGTCGGCGACGTCAACCGCCCGGCGGAGCAGGTCGGCTACGAGGTCCTGTGCCGGCGCCACCACCGCCGCCGGATGACCTCGGCGACCTCCCAGGCGGGCGCCCTCTCCCCGGACGTCCTCCCGGTCAACGGCACCTGACCGGGACCGCCCCCGGGTCTCGGGGGCGGAGCGACATCGCCCCGAGGGAACGCCTGTTCGTCGACTAGAGGGCGGACGAGGGAACGGCTACGGGACGGTCCGTGCACGTCGGCTAGAACGGGTCCGGAGGCGGGCCGATGTCGGCACGGCGCTGTCGGACGCTCCTGAACCCCGAGGTATCGACGGGATCAGGATCGGGATCGGGGTCGGGGTGCTCCAGCGCCTGGTTCCACAGCTCGCGGAGATGAGGACGCAGGGCTCTGCCGTATCCGTCGCCGGTGTCCACGACGTCCTCGGGCGTGAGATCACCGAGAGCACAGAACGCCTCCAGGACCGCTTCCACCGCACGCCAGTCGTTCGGCACCGTCCCGTGCAGCATCCTGCGAACCGTCTCGCGGCTCGCCGTGCCGTCCAGGTCGCTGCGCTGGGCGATCGCGTCGCTGACCAGTCGTAGTGCGGGCCGTCCGGCGTCCCGGTAGAGGTGGAAGAGGAGCGCGGAGAACCGCCGACGGGCACCCGGGGGCAACTCGACCTCGTTCGGCATTCGGATGATCTTCGGCACTGGACTCCGTCCGGGTAATGACCGACACCGCGCGGCACTTCTTGACACAGGACCACCCACCCCGGCTCCCCGCCGGCACGGATGAGACCTCCGACGTCCCCACACGTCCCGTCCGATCAACTGCCCCTCGCCCTGCGGGAGCCTGGTTGTCGCACCCCGGCTCGGGAGAGGGAGAAGATGTCGGACGAACACCGTGGGGAAGCCACCCCGTCGACGGCGCGGCGCAGAGGGGTGGTGCTCGCAGCGGCCTTGTGTACGGTGTCGACCGCCGCGGGCCTGGTGCTCTTCGTTCCCGCGGACCGTGCGGCCCTTCTGGTGCAGCTGCTGTCCTCGGTCACGGCGGTCGCCGTCGCCGTCGTTCCGCTGCGCAAGGGCCGGGGTGGGGGCCGCGAAGAGTGAGCCCGCTCGTGGCGAGGGGGACGGATCCCTCTAGTCGAAGAGCCTCGTGTCGTCCGACGCGAGCCACTTGTCGCTGACGTGGGTCGCGGCGGGCGTGACCTCCGGGTAGCGGTCCGCCAGGTATTCCTGGTGCACCTCTTCGCCGGTCCGGCGATCGGCGACGATCTTCACGCCGCCCATCTTCATCTTCTTGAGAGTGCCGATGGATTCACCCAGGACGAGGGCGTTGAACGCCTTGATGGCCTGCGCGGACTGCTGCACGCTGTCGCGGCTGACGATCCCTCGGTTCACGTTCAGCATGGTGTTCGTGTACATCGCCCGGGGGTCCCGTCCGATGAACTCACGGCTGGCGTCACCGATGCGGTCGAAGAAGAGGTCCGCCACGTCATCGGGCCACACGTCGGTGATGATTTTGTAGGCGACGACCAGGCCGGTCGCACTCGAATGGCACTGCTTCCCCTTGCCCACGAGACGCACGATGCGTTCCTCCTCGACGGGCCACGCGGGGACCAGGTCCTGCAGTTGCTCGGCGGTGAGCCGTCCGCTGGTCCATCGTGTCCAGTGGAGCCCGGCCGCCCGGTTTGCCAGGATCTTCAAAGCCGCACCGTAGACATTGGAGTTGCTCTGTTTCATCTGCGTGATCTGCGCGACGAAGTCCCCCGCGGTGCGGACGCGGCCGCCGTCGATGGCGGCGAACGAGTCCGGGTCGAGGTTGTAGGTGACCTGCGCGGTCACCGTCATGCCGGTTTCGATCAGGGCGGCGGCCCTGTGCTGCCCGTCGATCAAGCAGCCGTGCCAGTCGAGCGCGAATCCCTGGTGCGTGGTGCGGAACTGCCCTTCGCGCAGGATGTTCTTGAACTTGTCGACGTTGGAGCGCTTGAGGGGAACCCGATTGCAGGTCCTCTTCTCCATCCAGCTCCTGCACCGCTCGGGAGTCACTTCGATGATCTCGGTGTGCACGGGCGGACGAACGTCGTTCGCGCTGGTCATGGGGCCGCCTTCTGGTGAACGTCAGGTCTGTTGATGGCGTTCGTGTCAACGCCGAAGGCGGTCCGGGTGCTCGCCTCCTCGTCCGGGAGGTTAGGGAGTGGCGCTCGTGGATGATCCTTGATGTCTCAAGTTCGCGTGAATGTGATTGTTCAACTGGCTTGTGTGAGCTTTTCGTATCGCTTTTTGATCTGAAGTCTTCGACTTGAAGGTGGCTGCCCGGCAGTCGTCTGGCTCGAGGGTCCACGAGTGCAGCGTCCCCTCTAGGCGAAGATCGCCTAGAGGGGACGCTGATTCGCGGTCGATGGCCAGGTCAGCGGGGCACGGAAGGGGTGTGAACGCCTGCTTCGAGACGGCCTTCCGCTCGCCTACGGTGCGACGAGGGCGCGGCAGAGGCACCCCGTCCGGACGTCCGCACGGCTGTCGGACAGCCGGGTCGGGCCCGCGCATCGAGCTCGGCGCGTGCGCCCGACGCGCGACCCGATTCCGCACGTCACGCCCGCCAGTGCGGCAGGGACGCCCCGGGTGTCGGGGACGGCTGGAATGTGTCGTTCGGGGGGTGGGGCGGTCATAGCCTCCTGCCATGACCACGATCCATGACACGGCGTACGAGTTTCGTACCGCCCGCCCCGAGGACGCCGGGGCCATCGAGGCCCTCGACGGGTCCTTCAGCACCAGCACCGTCTTCGAAGTCGCGGTCCACGCGGACGGCTTCGCCCTCCGTGAGGTCCCGGTGGACCCGCCGCTGGTCAAGGTGTTCCCCGAGGACGAGGGCGACGACGGGGACGACGCGGGGGAGGAGGGCGAGGACGCCGACAGCCGCACCTTCGTCGCCGTCGACCCCGACTCCGGGCTCGCCGGTTTCGCCGCCGTCTCCTATTCCTCGTGGAACCGGCGGCTGACGATCGAGGACATCGAGATCGCACCGGGCCACCGGGGCCGGGGTCTGGGCCGGGCGCTCATGGGGCACGCGGTGGACTTCGCCCGGGAGCGGGGCGCCGGACACCTCTGGCTGGAGGTCACCAACGTCAACGCCCCCGCCATCCATGCCTATCGGCGGATGGGATTCGCCCTCTGCGGCCTGGACACCGCCCTGTACCTGGGCACCGAGTCCGAGGGGGAGCAGGCGCTCTACATGAGCATGCCCTGCCCCTGAGCCGCGAGCAGCCGGACCGCGCCGGGCGCCGAGCCGTCGCCCGGCGCCACGGTGGCGGTCACCAGCCAGCCGTCCGATCCGTCCGATCCGTCCGGTCCGGCGCCCGGCGCGTACCACTCGACGCGTGCGTCCAGCAGCCGGTCCCCGGCCTCGCGGCGGCCGGCGTACCAGGTGCGGAACTGCCCGGTCCGCCACACCGTCAGCGGCACCGACCGCTCGCCGCCGCTGCGGGCGGAGCCCGGTCCGACCGCGCGCAGCGCCGCCTCGGCCGCGCCCTGCAGCGTGCGCTCCACCGGGACCCCGAGGGTGCCGGCGAAGTGGAGCAGGTACGCCATGCGTTCGGCTTCCGGCGGAGTGCCGAGGACGGCCCGGCCCGAGTCGCACCACGAGCCCCATTTGATGTTGGACACGAGGCCGGGCAGGCGGGCCATGTCGCGCGGGATCCAGAAGAGGATCACGTCGGACCGGCGCATCGCGTCCTCCTCCCACGCGATCTGGTCCCCGTACGCGGGGTAGTCGCCGCCGGGCACCGGCTCGGGCAGGAAGACCGCCAGCCGGCCAGCCCCGGACCACGAGGACCGCAGGGCGGCGACGGCGTCCGGCCGCCACGAGGGCTCGGCCGGGTCGGTGGGGGTCGGCCCGCACAGGTACACGGACGCCGCCCAGGAGTCGGGCGCCTCCTGGCCGACGTGGACGATCTCGACCTCGCTCGCCGGGGCCGTCGTGGTGGAGGTCTGGGACTCAGGGGACACGGGGTGCTCCGGGGTCGGTCGGGGCCAGGGTGGCCAGGAAGTCCAGCAGTACGGTGTTGAAGGCCCCGGGCCGTTCGAGGAAGCCGAGATGGCCGGCGTCCGCGAGCTCCGTGTAGCGGGCGCCGGGGATCGCGGAGGCGACCTCCCGGCCCAGCGGGGCGGGTGCCAGCACGTCGTCGGCGAAGCCGACCACCAGCACGGGGACCGGGATCCGGCCGAAGTCGGCCGGCCGGTGGCCGAGCGGGGGGAGCGGCCGGTCGGCCGCCGACTCGCCGGTCAGCGCGGCAAGTTCGAACAAGTCGAGCCATTCTGCCGCCGCGCCCTCGTCGGCCAGGGTGCGCGGGGAGAGGTTCAGCACGAGGCGGACGAAGGCCTCGTACTCCGGTGGCGGCCGGGTGCCCGCGCGGGCCGCCGCGGTCTCCGCGCGGGTCAGGGCCTCGGCCAGTACGTCGGAGCGGCCGCGGGTCGCCGCCAGCAGCGCCCCGCTCACCCGGTGCGCGTCGGTCAGGAGCAGTTCCTGTACGGCGAGGGCGCCGAGGGAGTGCCCGACCAGCGGGCAGGGTGGCAGGTCGAGGGCGGTCAGCAGCTCCACGGTCCGGGCGGCCAGCGCGAGCGGCCCGTAGGCCTCGGAGCCGACGGCCTCCGAGGTGGCGGCCTGCGCGGTGTCGGCTCCCGCGCCCGCCGTCTGCGGCCCGGCCGCCTTCGCGCCCGCCGGCTCCGGGCCGTGGTCGAACGTGACCACGAGACGGCCGGCCGCCGTCAGGGCCGGGACCTGGTGGTGTTCCCAGATGCGGCCCGCGCCGCCCGCGCCCGCGACCAGCACCACCGGACGGTCCCCCGTCCCGTGCAGGGTGTAGGCCGTGCCGCCGGGCGTCCGGCCCGTCGTGCGCGCGGCGCCTCCGGGGCCCCTCACGGCGCCATCCTGCGCAGCGCCGTCTCCACCCAGGCGGGGCGGCCGGTGTCCAGGCCCCGCAGGGCCACGTGGACCCACAGGAACGAGGCGCGGGCCAGGACATGCGCGCGCATGCCGTCGCGGACCTCGCCGCCCGCCGTCCGGTAGGCGTCCAGGAGCCGGTCGAGGACCGGGGTGCCCCCGGCGTACAGCATGTCCACGAAGTCGGCGGCGGGGTCGCCGACATCGGCGTTCGCCCAGTCCAGCAGGCCGGACAGGGCGGGCGGACCGGACTGCGGGCGCACCACCAGGGTGTGTCCGGGGTGGACGTCGCCGTGGATCAGGGTCAGCCGGTCGGGCCACAGCCGGTCGTCGTCCAGCCAGGCCCGCCAGCGCCGCAGTCCGTCGGCGGGCAGGGGGAGTTCGGTCCGGGCCCGGGAGAGGCGGTCCGCGATCCGGGTGCGTACGGTGCCGGCGTCGGCCCGCTCCCGGCCGGCCGTTCCGGGCACGCCGTCGAGGGGGGTCGTGTGCACGGCGACGAGGGCCCGCGCGAGGGGTTCCAGGTAGTGGCGGGGGTGGGCCAGCGGGTCCATGGACCACCCGTAGACGAGGGTGTCGGGGTCCTCCGTGCCCGCCGCCTCGCCGGGCAGACGGGGGTACGCGACCAGGTCCGGGCCGTGCAGGCGCCAGTCGGGCACCGGCACGGAGGTCCGGGCGCGGACCGCGGACAGGACGGCGCCCTCGAAGGCGAGCCGGTCCGCTGCCTCGGGCCGGCGCGGCCGGCGCAGGATCCACCAGGCGCCGTCGGCCGCCCGGACGTGCGTGACGCGGAAGTCCCAGCCGGTCTCGTCCTCGTGCGCCGTGGCGGGGTCCAGGGCGACGCCCAGCCGGTGCGCGGCGTAGGCGGCGAGGGCAGCGGGGCCGCCGTCCGGGGCGTACGGGGCACCGTCCGCGCCCTCCGTGTGCTCCGCCCGCTCCGTACGGGACGTTGCGGTCATCGGGCCGCCTCCGCCGTCGCCAGGTAGCGGTCCCGGGTGGCCTCGCGGTCCACCTTGCCCGTGTGGGTGTGTTCCAGGTCCGGGACGGCCACCAGCAGGCTGGGCACCAGCTGCGGGGCCGCGGTGCCGGCGAGCCGGGCGCGTACGCCCGTCACCACCTCGCGCGGGTCGTGGCCCGGCAGCGGCACGAAGAAGGCGGCGAGCGTGCTGTGTTCGGCCCGGTCGACCCGGGCGGCCGCCACCTCCCGCACGCCCGCGCAGGCTCCGACGAGGGCCTCCACGTGCACCAGGTCCACCCGGTGCCCGCGGATCTTGACCTGGTGGTCGGAGCGGCCGCGGAAGACCAGGGCGCCGCCCGGAGCCTCGGAGACCAGGTCCCCGGTGCGGTACCAGCGGGTCCCCGCGTGCTCGGTGAAGCGCGCCGCCGTCGCCGCGGGTGCGCCGTGGTAGCCGAGCGCCAGCCCGGGCCCGGAAACATGGAGTTCGCCGGTGTCGTCGATGCGCTGGCCGACGTGCGGCAGGGGCAGTCCGATGGGCAGGTCCCCGCCGGTGTCGGGCAGTTCGGGCGCGTCCGGCCCGGCCAGCGGCACCGCGTGGGTGACCAGGGCCGTCTCGGTCGATCCGTAGGTGTTCAGCAGCCGTACGCCGTCGGCGCCGAGCAGCCGCCAGCGCTCCAGCATGTCGGCGCGCACCGCCTCACCGCCGATCACGATGGTCCGCAGCGACGGGGGCAGACCCGCGCCCTGCTGGAGCAGGTCCCCGGTCAGGCTGTGCCAGAAGCCGGTCGGCAGCACCGCCACGGTGACCTCCTGTTCCGCGGCGACCTGCGCGAAGGCCTCGCGTGCCGCGTCGTCCACGACGAGGGTGGCGCCGCCGGTCAGGGTGGGGAGGATCTCCTCCAGGCTCGTGTCGCCGCCCGCCCCGTGGAAGTGGAGCACGGTGGAGTGCGGGCCGATGCCGTAGAGGTCGCGCAGCGGCGGCACCACGGCGGCCAGGGCGCGGTGCGGCACCACGACCCCCTTGGGCGTGCCGGTCGACCCGGAGGTGAACAGCACGTACGCCGGATCCCCGGGCCGTACGCCGGAGTCGTGCCCCGCGGGCGGCGCCGGCGGGGACGCGGCCCAGCGCGGCCGGAGCACGCGTGCGACGGCCGGCTGCCAGCCGGTGTCCGCGGTCGCCACGGCCTCCCGGACCTCCAGCCGGGCCAGTACGGCATCCAGCACGGCCGCGGGATGGCCGGCCTCCAGCGGCACGTACGCCCGGCCCGCCGCGAGCACGCCCAGCAGGGCCGCCACGTCACGGGCCGAGTGGTGCACGACCACCCCGACCGGCGGCTGGGGGGCGTCCGTGCGCGGCTCGACCGCGCCCGCCACCTCCAGCACCCAGGCGGCGAGGGTGCCGTAGCCGACGACGAGCCCGTTGTCGACCACGGCCGGGCGCGCGGGATCCGTACGCGCGGTTTCGAAGAACGGTTCCAGGAAATCGATTCCTGAGGGCTGCATTGTCATTTCCCTCGTCCTGATGGAATATGGGCGGGTGCGAATTGTTGTGGAACACGACCTGAAAATACCCGTGCGGGACGGCGTGTTATTGAATGCCGACCTCTACCGTCCCGATACCGGCGGCCCGGTGCCCGTACTCGTACGCCGCACCCCCTACGGGAAATCCGGCGCCCCGGGCGGCGCCTCCGTCGACGGCCTCCGGCTGGTGCGCTCCGGCTACGCGCTGCTGGTGCAGGACGTCCGCGGCCGGTTCGGCTCCGGCGGCTCCTTCGAGCCGTACTGGCACGAGGCCGCGGACGGCGCGGACACCGTCGCCTGGGCGGTGGAGCAGCCCTGGTGCGACGGCACCGCCGGCCTGTTCGGCCGCTCGTACGAGGCGATGGCGGCGCTCCTCGCCGCGGCGGAACGGCCGCCCGGCCTGCGCGCGATCGCCCCGCACGTGGCCGGATCGGGCTTCGGTGAGGGCTGGACCCACCAGGGGGGCGCCTTCCAGCTGGGCTTCGTCCTGTACTGGGTGCTCTACGACCTGCTGCTGGAGGGGGCCGGGCTGACCGGCGCCGACCGGGAGGAGGTGGCCCGCGCCGTGGACCGGATCGACGAGCTCTACCGGGATCCGGACGGGGCCGCGGAACTCCTGGACCGGCTGGCCCCGTACTACCGGCGCTGGCGGGCGCACCCGGGCGGGGACCCGTACTGGCGGCGCGCCGCACCCCGCGAGTCCTATCCGCGGATCGACGTCCCGGCGCTCCACCTCACCGGCTGGTACGACATATTCCTGGCCGGTGCGCTGGAAAACCACCGGGGAATTCGGGAATGCGGAAACACGTCGCGGCTGGTCGTCGGGCCGTGGTCCCATTGCGTCACCGGCGGGATATTCCCGCAGCGCCGGTACGGGCTCGCCGCGGACGAAAGTAATCTCGATGTCACGGGCCTTCATCTCGACCATTTCGACCGCCATGTGCGCGGCCGTGACGACGTCCCGGAGCCGGACCCGGTCCGTCTGTTCGTCACCGGCGCCGACGAATGGCGCACCGTCCCGGACTGGCCCGTCCCCGGCACCCGCGGCCACGTCCTCCACCTCCACGGCCGGGACCTGGTCCCCGGCCCCGGCCCGCACGCCGCCGGAAGCGACCGGATCCGCCACGACCCCGCCGACCCGGTGCCCACCACGGGCGGCGCCACCGCCCTCCCCGGCCAGTTCACCGGCGGGGACTGCGGACCGCTGGACCAGCGCGAGGTGGAGGCGCGCGCCGACGTGCTGTGCTTCACCGGCGCGCCGCTCCCGGAGCCGCTGACCGTGATCGGCGACACCGTGCTGACGGTGTACGTGACCCCGGACGCGGCCGGCGCCGACGTGACCGGCAAGCTGGTCGACGTCCACCCCGACGGCAGGGCCGAGCTGCTCTGCGACGGAGTGCGCCGCCTGGCGCCGGGGGCGGACACGGGGTCCGCCCCCGGCGGGCCGGTCGAGGTCACCGTCGCGCTGGGCGCGGTCGGCCATGTGTTCCGCGCGGGCCACCGGATTCGTCTGGAGGTCGCGGCGAGCAACGCGCCGCGCTTCGACGTGCATCCGAGGGTCCTCGCCCACCACACCGTCCACCACGGCGGCGACCACCCCTCACGCCTGCTGCTGCCGTGTCCGTCCGGCGGCTGAGGATCCGCCGGGGCCGGCGGCGTCCGGGTGGAAGACCGACAGGTCGGCCACCTTGTCGATCCGCCGGCCCGCCTCCCAGTGGGACCGCCGCAGCCGGCGCAGCTGGGCACCGGTCAGCTTGGTGCTGTGCTGCGGGATCGAGAACACCATCCGCGCCCGCTTCGCCGCGGCGGGGTAGCGGTCGCGCACCCGGTACGGGTCGTTGAGCAGGTGGTGGGCGGTGCCGGTGTGGAAGGCGGCCTTCAGCAGCGCGTAGTAGGCCGCCGCGCCCACCCCCTTGGCGCGGGCGCAGTGCACCAGCGTGCGCGAGGCCTCGAACAGCCGCCACACCACCGGCACCGCGGGGGTGGTGAACACGCCCGTCTCCTGGGCGATCCCCTCGCCGACGCCGTAGCGGAAGTAGCTGCGCATGTTGCCGAAGCCGTGCTGGGCGTCGTGGAAGATCCGCGCCTCCGGCAGGTACACCACGGGGATGCCCGCCAGCTGGAGCCGGAAGTCGAACTCGCGGTCCTCGCACCAGTGGATCAGCTCGTCGAAGTGGTAGCCGCCGATGTGGTCGACGATGTCGCGGTTGTAGATCAGCGGCGGGGACAGCGCGCTGACGTAGTCGCCCTCGTCGAACTCCCGGACCCGGGCCGTCAGCCTGCTCAGCACCCCGTCCGACTCTCCGTACACCACCTGCCCCTTGACCACCGGGTCGGTGAGGACCGCGCGGACCATGGCGCGGACCACCCCGGGGGCGAAGGTGCAGTCGGAGTCCATCAGCAGCAGGTACTGCCGGTCGGTGACGGCGGCGCCGGCGTTGTAGGCGGCGCCCAGGTTGCCGACGTCCTCGATCTCGGTGACGGTCAGCGGGCGCGGGTGTTCGGCGATCAGCTTCAGCACCGCGTCGCTCGGTCCGTTGAGCGCCAGGACGATCTCGACGTCCTCGTCGATCGACTCGATGCAGTCGGCGATCCGCAGGTCGTCACGCAGGGCGATGATCACGCTGGTCCGGGCGATGCCCTTGTCGACCGACGCCTCGTCCACCAGGTCGGTGGCCATCTCAGTACTCCCTCGTCGAACTCGTGTGCGTACGGTGGGCCCGGTGTGCGGGCGGTGTCACGGGGATCCGGCCTTGAACCGCAGGGGCAGGGCGTTCAGCGTCCGTTCGGCGAGGGCCTCGGCCTCCGCGGGCTGCGGGGCGTGGGCGATCACCCCCGCCAGGACGTCCGCGCCGCCGCGGTAGGTCGGCACCACGGTGCCGGGCCTCAGGTCGAGGCCCCAGAACACGTCGTGGACCCCGGCCCGGCGGGCGACGTCCCGCGGGTCGCCGACCCACTCGACCACGCCGCCGTCCGCCGGGAGGAAGCGCTGCACCACGGCCCGGCTGTGCCGGGGGACCAGCTCGGCCGGCTCCAGGGGCCGGCCCAGGGCGAGCCGGACCACGTTGGGCAGCGGGTCCACGCCGGTCGCCAGCCGCATCACCTCGGTGGCGATCCGGGCGCCGGTCAGCCGGCAGGTGATCTCCAGCAGGATCACCCGGCCGTCGTGCGTCCGCAGGATGTCGGTGTTGATCACCGCCGGGTCCAGGCGCAGCGCGCGCGCCCCGCGCCGCACCGTGTCGGTGACCTCCTCGATCTGCTCGGCGGTCAGCCGGCTGGGCAGGGTGTCGCCGCCCTCGAAGAAGTGCGGGGCGAACTCCTCCTTGCGCCCGTACTCCCGGTCGGCGAAACCGAAGCGGTGGAGTTCGCCGTCGACCATGAAGGCCGCCAGCGTGTGCTCGGTCCCCTCCAGGAACTCCTCCACCACGATCCGCCCGCCGGGGCTGAGCCGCAGCGCTTCCTCCGCCAGCCCCCGCACCTGCCCGGCGGTCTCCACCTTCAGCACGCCCAGCGACCCGGTCTGGTCACTGGGCTTGAGGACCGCGGGCAGGCCGATGTCGGCGACCGCCCGCACCGCCTCGCCGACGCTCTCGGCGGTCGCGAACCGCGGCAGGTCCAGCCCGGCCGCCCGCAGGATCCTCAGCCGCCGGTCCTTCAGGGTGCAGTCGAGGGCGGTCTCCAGCGGCAGCCCCGGGCAGCCGAAGCGCTGCGCGAGCGTGCTGATCACCGGCGGGTTGTCCGCGCCCAGCGAGAACACCCCGTCGATCCGGTCGATCCCCGCGGCCGACAGCTCGGTCAGGACCGCCACGGCGTCGTTCGGGTCGCACACGAGCAGGACGTCCGCGGCCGCCCGCGCCCGCTCCGACGGCTGGTCGGTGACCACCACCAGCTCCCGCCGGGGCGAGCGCAGTTCGGTCAGCGACCGGTCCATGCCCGAGCCGACCCCGCAGACCAGCAGGCGGTCAGTCATGGCCGCCGCCGGGCCGGCCGGAGGGCAGCGGGGCGCCCAGGCTCAGCACCTGGAACACCTCCGCGTGACCCGAGCCCGCCGACACCGCGCCGCGGTAGCGGGCCAGGCCGCGGATGCCCTCGTCCCATGCGGCGTGCCGCAGCTGGGAGACGTACGCGCGCATCGCCTCGACCTTGGTCTCGATCTGCCCGTCGATGTCCTCGGCGTACTGGAAGCGCGCCATCGGCGCCCACACCTCGTAGCCGAGCACCAGCCGGGGAGCGGGCATCGGCAGGCCGCCCGTCTCCTGGAAGAACTCCGACTGCGCCATCCACAGCGCCTCGGTGGTCAGCTGGTGCACCATGCGGTGCTCGACGTCGTCGTCGTTGTCGTGCGGGAGGTAGACCACCTGCGGGCGCACCTCGCGCATCACCCGGACCAGGTCCAGGTGCACCCGGCGGGAGAGGACGAAGTCCCGCGAGGGCTCGTCGAAGCGCACGCAGCGGTGCACGCCGAGGGTCTTCGCGGCGTTCTCCGTCTCGGCGGCGAACTCGGCGTCGCCGACCGCGTCGTCGAGGGCGCTGCGCTCGCGGCCGATGACGATGACCACCGTCACCCGGGCCCCGTCCCGCACGTGCTTGGCGATGGAGCCGCCGCAGCCGATGACGTCGTCGTCGGGGTGCGGCGCCACCACCAGGACGTCGGTGATGCCGGTCATGCGCCGGCCTCCGGCGCCTCGCCGGCCCAGCGGGCCCACTGCCCGGTCAGCGCGACCCCCTCGGCGAACGGCACGCGCGCCGTGTGGCCCAGGATCCGGCCGGCCTTGTCGTAGCCGGCGCGGGCCGTCGCCCGGTACAGCTCCAGCTCCCAGTCGGCGACCGGCTCCCCGGCCTCCTCGCCCGCGGTGTCCAGCGGGCCGCGCAGGGCGCGGATCCCGTCGAAGAAGGTGCCCCAGCGCAGCTCCTCGGGGTGGCCCACGAGGAACCGCTCGCCCGCGGCGGCCTCGGTGTCCACGGCCAGCAGGGCCGCGTCGGCCAGGTCGTCCACGTACACGGCGTTGCACACACCGCCCTCGCCGGCCGCCGGGAGCTGCGCGAAGTCGCCCGCCGGACGGCGGAGCTGGGCGGTGGTCCACTGGCCGCCCCACGGCCCGTACACCACGCCCGGCTGGAGCACGACCGTCTCCAGGCCGTCGCCGTGGGCCTCCAGGACCAGCTGCTCGGCGGCCAGCTTCTGCTGCTCGTACTCGCGGTCGGCGGGGTCGGCCGGACGGGCGGGGGAGTCCTCGGTCAGGGCCCCGGTCACGGCCGGGTCGTAGACGTCGACGGTGCTCAGGTGCACGACCCGGCGCACGCCCGCGGCCCGTGCCGCCGCCAGGACGTTCGCGGTGCCCTCGACGGACGCGGCCCAGCGGCCGGCCTCGTCGCCGGCGCTGCCGAACGCGCAGTGGACGACCGTGTCGCAGCCCTCGAACGCCGCGCGGAGCGTGTCCCGGTCCAGCAGGTCGCCCTGGCGGAACTGCAGCCGGTCCTGCGGCAGCACCGACAGCCGTGCGGCGCGTCCGAAGCCGCGCACCACGGGTCGCACCCCGGCCTCGGTGCCGAGGACCAGGCGCTCGACGATCCGGCCGCCGATGAATCCGCTCGCGCCGGTGACCGCGACGGTGCGGCCGGCGAGCACGGGGCCGGCCGGTGCCCCGGCCTCCTCCCGTACGGTCCACGGCTGGGCGGCCCGCCCGTGGCCCGGGCCGCCGTAGCACTCCTGGATCAGTTCGACGACGCGGACGCCGTCCTCCGGGGTGGAGTGGACGGCGGCGGTGCCGCGCACGGCGGCGGCGAAGTTGGCGAGCTGCTCGGTGAAGAGCAGCTCCCACTCGCCCTGGGCGGGGGCGACGGCGTCCACGTCGGCGCGGTGCAGTTCCTTCCCGTCCGCGGTGATCAGGGTGCACTCGCCGGCCGGGAAGTCGGTGCCGATGGTGACCGTCGCCTGGGTGCCCGTGACCTTGCAGCTGATGCCGAGGTCGCGCAGGCGGCTGAAGTCGCAGTGCACGTCGGTGCTGCCGAAACGCAGGTGGGTGGCGGTGTCGGTCTCCACGCCGCCGAGGGTGTTGTCCTCGTGGCGGACCACCTCCACCTCGGGGCCCAGCCACCACAGCAGGGTGTCGAAGACGTGCGAGGCGGTGTCGGTGAGCACGCCGCCGCCGGCGAGCCGCCGGTCGAACATCGACCAGGACACCGGCTCGTGGGCGTACGGGTGGCCCTCCGACCAGTCCACCCGCACCACCTCGCCGAGCTCGCCCCCGTCGATGAGCCGCTTGACCCAGGCGTAGGCGGGGAAGAGCCGTCGCGGGTGGGCCATCGCGAGCACGGGCGCGCCCTCGGCCGCGGCGGTGGCGGCCAGCGCCTTCGCGTCCTCGACCGAGGTGGTCATCGGCTTCTCCAGCAGGACGTGCTTGCCGGCCGCCAGCAGCGCCTGGACGATCGGCGCGTGCAGCGTGTGCGGGGCCACGACCACGGCGGCGTCGAAGGCGTCGGCGGCCTCGGCCGGGTCGGTGGCGAGCACGACCCGGTCGGCGTCGGTGCCGCCGAGCTCCCGGTAGAGGGCGAGGGCGTCCTCGGCCTGGCGGGGGTCGCGGTCGACGAGCGCGGTCAGCTGTACGTCGCCCTTGAGCGCGGGCAGGGCGGGCAGGTGGCAGCCGCGGGCGGCGGCGCCGCACCCGACGATGGCGAGGCGTACGGGAGGCATGGTTCTCTCCAGGGTTCGTCGAGGAACGGGGGTGGGTGTGCGGGCCGGGCCGGGCGCGGGGGCCCGGCCCGGATCAGGCCGTGCCGTGTCCGGCGGGGTGGTGGACCCACACGTTGGGCTCGGTGTACGTGCCGTGGCCGTCGTCGCGGACGACCAGCGGGACGAGGGCCCCGGGCAGGGGGTGCTCGCCCGGACCCGGCAGCGGGTGCCCGAGGAACTCCGCCCAGCGGGCCACCGGCTGGCGGATCACCAGGGACGCGTGGGCGATGCCCAGCTGGCGGGCCCCCAGCTCCAGGTGGGTGCGCAGCCACGGGTCGAAGCAGCGCCCGTCGGGCCGTCGCCATGCCGCGTACTCGGCGATCGGGATCAGCGGGTAGCGCGGCTTGCGGGTGGGCCGGACCGGGATGATCACTCCCCGGGGGGCGGTGCGGGCGGCTCGCCGCCGCACCTCGGTGAGCAGCCGCTCGGCGTGGCCGGCCGCCCGGTGGGCGGGGTCGACGGACACCGACAGCATGCACACGGCGTCCGGGCGCTCCGGCGGGGCGTGGTCGACGGCCCGCACCAGGACGTCGTCGCTGCCGGCCGGCAGCGAGGCGGCCGTGCCGTCCCAGCGGACCGGCAGCCCGTTGGCGGCCGCGACCAGCCGCCCGGCGCCGTCCACCAGGCACAACTGGTGGGCGGCGTAGCGGTCGTACATGCCGTGCCAGCGCCAGTTCCCGGGGGACTCCCAGCTCATGAACGCGGGCATGTTGGCGCCGATCAGCGCGTCGACCTCGGGCAGCAGCCACGGGTCGCGGGACAGGTCGGTGAGGGTGAGGGCCACCGGCGGGTCAGCCCAGCAGCCGGGTCTGGGCCGTGGCCCGCATTTCGCGGGAGCGGCGCAGGTCGGTCGTCACGCACACCCGCTTGAGCCAGCGGTCGGTGCCGTCGTAGCGGGCCTGGAAGGGCAGCCGGCCGTGCACGGCGCGGTGGTTGTCGATGAACAGCACGTCGCCCTGGTCCGCGACGACCTCCCGCATCCCGGCGTCCACGACCTTGAAGAGGGCGTCGTAGGCGCGCCGCGCGTCGGTGTCGTCCTCCGGCACGGAGGTGAAGTACGGGTCGAGGCGCATGTAGGGGTCCAGGCGCGAGCCGTAGAGCAGCGGGCCGAGCGGCCGCTCGTCGATCATCCGCTGGATGGTGGCGAACCGGGCCGCCTCCTCCGCGGAGGCGATCGTGTTGTTCTTCGGCAGGTGCGACTCGTCGGGCGCGATGTAGAAGCGCGACTCGAAGAGCACGTCGACGTCCTCGGCCGACAGCGAGGACAGGTCCAGTTCGCCGACGGTGGTGGGCACGTGGTCGGGGTTGCGCAGCGCGCCCAGGATCAGGTAGTCGCTGCGGTAGGGGTGGAAGGCGTCCTCGGTGTGCCAGGTGAGGAGTTCCTTGCTGCCCATGCCGAGCTGGTCGTGCTCGTGCTGGCGGATCGGGAAGATGTCGTGCACGAGGTGGCCGTCCTGCTGCGTGGCCCAGCCGAAGGGCTCGCCGAGCAGGGCCGAGTACAGCATCAGCAGCAGTTCCTCGGGGAACTCCGGGCCGGGTCGGCCGCGGCCGCGCCAGTGGTCCGGGGTGGGCCCGATGCGCCGCTGGTCGAAGTCGTGCCCGCGGATCACGGTGTGGCCGTGGCGGTCGCCGAGCTGGAACTCGCGCAGGAAGCCCTGCACGCCTTCGGGCAGGCGGGCCGCGAGGCGCGGCAGGTCGTGCAGCAGCTCGGGGTCGCCGAAGGAGGGGTAGGAGGCGGCCAGTTCGAGGCTGAGCTCCGCGATGGCGGAGGCCTCGTCGGCCGTCAGGGTGTAGCCGTGCGCGGACTGGTCGGTGAGGTTCGACATGCCAACTCTCGCTGAGTGGTCGGGGGATGGGTGCTGCTCGCGGCCGGCCGGAGCCGGCCCGCGGGCCCTCGGGTGGTGCGGGTGAGCGGGGCGGGGCCGGAAGCGGCCCCGCCCGGTGGGGCGGTGGTCAGGGACGGGCCGCCGCGCGGCCGGCGAGCACCTCGGCGAACCGTCGCGGCGTCCGGGCCGTGAAGAGGGCGCTCGCGCGCAGCCCGGCCGCGTCGGGCCGGGACTCGCGCAGCCGCGCGAGCAGGCGCAGGGCCAGCAGGGACTGGCCGCCGTGGTCGAAGAAGTCGTCGTCGGGGCCGAGGGCGGGGGCGTCGAGGACCTCGCGGAAGAGGGCCAGGACGCCGTCCAGCGCCGGGTCGCCGGAGGAGTCCCCGGCGGCGCCCGGGTGACCCGGTGCCGGTGCGGGGGTCCGGACGCCCGCGGCCGCCCAGGCGGCCAGCCGTCGCTTGTCGACCTTGCCGTGCGGGTTCTTGGGCAGGACGGACACCCGGTGCAGGACCCGGGGCACCGCCCAGTCCGGCAGCTGTGCCTCCAGCGGCGCCAGCAGCGCGTCCCGGTCGGGGCCCGTGAGCCGTACGGCCTCGCCGGGCAGCGGCGCGGCCGCGGGGTCCTCGGGCACGGTGAACGCCCACAGGACGGTGCCGGTCTCCGGGTCGGGGAAGACCACGGCCTGGCCCACCCCGGCCGCCTCGCACAGGGCGCGTTCCACCCGGGCGGGCTCCAGCCGGTGTCCGCGGATCTTGACCTGGTCGTCGACCCGGCCGAGGAAGACCAGCTGCCCGTCCGCGTCGATCCGGCCCAGGTCCCCGGTGCGGTACACGCGGGCGCCCGGGGTGTCCGCGTACGGGTCGGGCACGAAGCGGGAGGCGGTGGCGGCCTCGTCGTCGAGGAAGCCGCGGGCCAGCAGCGGGCCGCCGATGTGGATCTCCCCGGTCTCGCCGTCCGGGACCGGGACGCCGTCGTGCCGGATGCCGATCCCGACGTCCTGCAGGGGGGTGCCCAGCGGCACCTCCTCGGCGTCGGCGGGGAGCAGCCCGGTGTAGAAGGTCGAGCTGACGGTGCATTCGGTCAGTCCGTAGACGTGGGCGAGGCCGGCGGGCTGCCGGGCCTGCCACCGCCGGTAGGGGACCGGGTCCATCCGTTCGCCGCCGACCACCACCGTGCGCAGGGACTCGGGGGTGGACGTGCCGCTCGCCTCCAGCCAGCGGGCGTACTCCAGCCAGTACTGGGTGGACAGTTCGACCACGGTGGTGCGGGTCCGGGCCAGGGTGACGTGCAGTTCCTCGGCGTCCAGGGCGCGGGTGTCCTCGCGGCACACCACGGCGGCGCCGGCGGCGAACGCCGGGAACACCTCCTCGATCAGCACGTCGAAGCCCAGCGACGCCACCTGCAGCCAGCGGTCGTCCCGGGTGAGCTCCAGCCGCTTCGCGACCGCGGCCGCGAACCGGCCCAGCGCGTCCCGTTCGACGACGGTGCCCTTGGGTCGGCCGGTGGACCCGGAAGTGAACAGCACGTACGCCACGTCGGATCCGCCGGCCCGCCCCGGGCGGAGCGGAGGTGGCGCGGCGTCCGGATCCCCGGAGCCCTCCCGGTGCGGCTCGGCCGGTACGTGTGCGCCCTCGGGCGCGTGGCCCCCGTCGCCCAGCCACACCGCCGCCGCCGTGCGGGCCACCAGCGCCGTGCGGGCGGCCTCCGGCAGCCGGTCGTCCAGCACGGTGAACCCGGCCCCGGACTTCAGCGCCGCGAGCATGCCGAGGACGGTGCGGGCGGGGTCGCCGAAGGCAAGGCCGACCAGCTCGCCCGGCCCCGCACCGCGTTCCGCGAGGAAGGCGGCCCAGGCGTCGGTGAGACGGTCCGCGTCGCGGTAGGAGAGCACCCGGTGCGGGGTCACGAGGGCGGGCCCGTCGGCGTGCTCGCGGACCGACCGGTCCCACAGGCCGAGGACGTCGGGCGCGGTCACCGCGGTCACCGTCCGGCCCCGCGCGAGCGGAGGAAGTCCGACAGCCCGGCGAGACCGGCGCGGAAGTCCTCCTCGGGCCCGCCGAAGCCGAGCCGGGCGCCGTGCGGCGCGCCGAAGGCCGTGCCGGGCACCAGCAGGGTGCGGTGGCGGGCGAGCAGTTCCAGACAGAAGCGTTCCACCGCTTCGGGCCCGGCGGCCGTCTCCTCCAGCTCGCGGAAGACGGGCAGGGCGCACACGCCGCCCTCCGGCGGGGTCCAGCGGACCAGGTCGGCGTGGTCCGCCATCCACTCGGTCAGGTGCGCGAGGTTGCGCCGGGCACCGGCGGCCCTCCGGCCGATGAGCTCGTCGGCGTGGCGCATGGCCCGTTCGGCGACCAGCTCGACCAGGGGGGAGAGGAACAGCGTCGTCCGGTCGCGCAGCGGGAAGGTCGCGGTGATCAGTTCCCGGGGCGCGACGGCCCAGCCGACCCGGAGTCCGGGCAGGCCGAAGGTCTTGGAGAAGGTGCCGTAGGACACCGTGTCGCCGCCGTCGGCACCGGGGTCGGGCAGGACCTCCCAGCGGTGGGCGATCTCGGCGGTGGCCGCGTCCCACACGAGCACGGCCCCGGTGGCCGCGGTGTGCTCGGTGAGGGCCTTCAGGCCCTGCGGGGACAGCGTGACACCGGTCGGGTTGTGCGGGAAGTTGACGATCACCGCGGCGGTGCCGGGGGTGACCACCTCGGCCAGCACGCCGGGGTCGATCTCCCCGTCGCGCACCGCGTGCGCCGGCAGTTCGGCCACGTCGCAGCCGGCCGCCCGCGGGTAGTGCCCCAGCGAGTGGTAGATGCCCTCCTGGACCACCACCCGGTCGCCGGGGTGCAGCAGGGTGCTCAGGGTCAGCGCGATGGCCTCGCTCGACCCGTGGGTGATCAGGACCCGTTCGGCGTCGCCGCCGGCGTAGCGGTCGGCGACGGCCCGGCGGATGCCCGCCCCGCCCTGGGAGACGCTGTCGTCCATGACGATCTCGTCGAGGTCGGCGGACGGGATCCGGCACAGGTCGCGTATCTCGGCGAAGGTGTACGGGTGGACGCCGCTGGAGCTGATGTCGTGGAGGTCCGGGCCGAGGTGGCGGCGGTACCACTCCTCCAGCACCGGAGGGTCTTCACGCCGTGGACGGAGGCTGCTCATGGCCGTTCAACTGTCCCTTCTCTACCCCTGACGGGTTTCCCGCCACCAGCGCTGCCCGGAGAGCGGGAGCGTGTCGATGGGGTCGTAGTAGTGGTAGGAGCCGCTGTGGGCGTCCCGGTCCGCCGCTTCCAGCGGGGTGAGGTAGCTCTTGCTCCAGTGCGAGACCCCGAGCTGGCGGTCGTAGGAGTCGGCCTGGTCCACCCACCGCTTCCCGGCCATCGGCACGTCGCAGACGATGCGGGGGGTGGCGAAGCCCGGCAGATAGCCCATGATCTGACGCTGGATCATCTGGGCGCGGTGCAACGGCACCCGCCAGTGCTCGGCGTTCGGGATCATGTCGCACATGTAGAAGTAGTACGGAGTGACGCCGGCGTGGTCGACGAGCGCGAAGCACAGGTCGAGCAGGTCGTGCGCGCTGTCGTTGATCCCGCGCATCAGAACGCCCTGGTTGCGCACGTCGTGCAGGCCGGCGCCCAGCAGGGCCCAGGAGGCGCGTGCCACCCCGGGCGTGACCTGCTGCGCGGCGTTGGCGTGCGTGTGCAGCGCGATGCGCACCCCGCGGGAGCGGGCCTTGCGGGCGATGCGCTCGACGCCCTGGAGCACCGGCGCGGAGTTCCAGTGCTGGGGCAGTCCGATCAGCCCCTTGCTGGCGAGCCGGATGTCACGGATCGACTCGACGTCCAGCAGCCCGTCCACGAAGCGTTCGAGCCGCGGCCAGGGCAGGTTGGCCAGGTCGCCTCCCGACACCACCACGTCCCGGATGCCGGGGGAGGACCGCAGGTGCTCCAGGATCCGCTCGGCCCGGTCGACCGGCTTGAGCTGGAGTTTGTTCTTGGTGACCTGGGGCGTGGAGTTGCCCACCAGGTCCATGCGGGTGCAGTGCCCGCAGTACTGCGGGCAGGTCGAGAGCAGTTCGGCCAGCACCTTGGTGGGGTAGCGGTGGGTGAGGCCCTCCACCACCCACATGTCCTGCTCGTGCAGCGAGTCCCGGCTGGCCATCGGGTGCGAGGGCCAGTGCGGGTGCCGGTCGGACAGCACCGGCAGCATGTAGCGGCGCACCGGGTCGTCGTAGAAGGCCTTGGTCAGTTCGCCCGGGCGGGCCGCTGCGACCTCCGGGGCGATCGTGTTGAGCATCTGCGGCGGGAGCAGCACCGACATGGTGGCGCGGTGCAGGCGGTCCTGCTCCCAGTCCTCGTAGAACGATTCGTCGAGCAGGTCGCCGACGACCGCGCGCAGTCCCTTCGCGTCCTTGACGCAGTGGGCGCGCTGCCACTGGGGGTCCGCCCACTCTGCCTCGGTGACCTCTCGCCAGCCGGGGAAGCGGCGCCAGTCCGGTTCCACGAGCGGGCTGCTCCGGTACTCGTAGACGCCTTCGAGCGCTGTTGATTCCGTCTGGCTGCGTGCTGTGTCCACCAACCCGCCACCCATTCCCGTCGGTTTCGGCCTTATCGCCTGACAGGAACCGATCTTGCAGAGCACCGGCGTTGTACACGACCGCCGGTTGTACGGGGCAATCGGCCCGAGTGCCCCTGTACAAGCCCACGCCGAAGGCGGATGGTTGTACAGGCAACGAATGCCGGTGATCCCCTCCCGACAACGTTCCGCGACGGAAAACGGAACGTCCGGGGAACGAGTCCGTACGGGGGGATCGCCGGAGGGGCCTCGGGGGAGCCTCATTGAGACGAACCGGCCGTCGCGTGGCCGGAATTGTCGACTGACGATTGATGGATATGTCAGTGGCATGTACCAATGTCCGAGAGGTCCGGTGCGACTGTTTCCGGTCGTACCCGGTACCCCGGACCGGTCCTCGTACCGGACCCGTGCGCCACTGACCAGGTTGTACGGCACGCAAGAAACGCGCGTTCCACTCGACACCCTTCATCACCAGGGGAGAAGCATGCCCAGGCCAGAGCGGTTGTTGGACCCCACAGCCGGACCGCTGGAGGAGTTCGCCCACGCACTGCGGGGTCTACGGAGGCAAGCGGGGAACCCCTCCTACCGGACCATGGCGAAACACGCCCACTACTCCGTGGCCACGCTCTCGGAAGCGGCCCGCGGCCTGCACAAACCCTCCTTGAAGGTGACCCTCGCCTACGTGTCCGCCTGCGGGGGCGACCCGGAGCCGTGGACCCGCCGCTGGTACCGCCTGAGCAGCGAACTGGAGGCGCGGGACAACCCGGCACGCGGCCAGCCGGGCGGTTCCGCCCTGGTCCCCGCCCAGCCGCCCGTCGGCCGGCGGCCCGGGACCGCCCCCTCCGCCACGGCCGCCCGGCGGTCCGAGCCCGGGGCCGCCCGGGCCGCCGCCCGGGCCGCCGCCCAGCCCGTCGCCGCCGCGCGCCGGCCCGCCCGGGAGCCGGCGCTGACCACCGACGAGCGCGCCGAACTGCGCAGACTCCGCAACGAGGTCGAGCAACTGCGGCACGCCAACGCGGTGCTGAAGGCCGCGTCCGCGATCTTTGCGGCCGATCTCCGCACAAACCCCCAGGTCGTGTACAACCCGGCGGACCGACAAGATCCGTTGGCGTGACCGGACGCCGGGCGCCCCACGGGCCCGCGGCGGATCCGGCGGATGCCGACCGACCCTTGGGGGCTGAACATGCGTGTACTCGGAGTCAACGGCTGGCCCGGCGCCAGCCACGACGGTGCGGCCTGTCTCGTCGTCGACGGCGAGGTCATCGCCCTGGCCGAGGAGGAACGCTTCACCCGTAACAAGCACGCCTACGGGGAAGCGCCCCTCAACGCGGCCGCCTACTGCCTCGCCGAGGGCGGTCTCACCCTGGACGACATCGACGTGGTCGCCCACGGGTGGGACCTGCCCACCCTCTTCGCCGACCGCGGTCTCGACTGGTTCGGCAGCGACGCGGACGCCCTGGAACACCTGCTGCCCAAGGCGCTGTTCCCGCGGGCCCGCGACCCCCGGCTGACCTTCGTCAACCACCACATCGCCCACGCCGCCAGCGCCTACCACCTCTCCGGGCGGGACCGGGGCGCGATCCTCGTCCTCGACGGCCAGGGCGAGAACGAGAGCACCACCCTCGCCGTGGGCATCGACGGCGAGATCAAGACGTTGCGGGCGCACACCCCCGGCTGGTCGCTCGGGTACTTCTACGCCGCCGTCTGCGAGTACGCCGGCCTCGGGGCCGACGCCGCCGGCAAGATGATGGGCCTGGCCTCCTACGGCACCCCCGGCGACCTCACCCTCGGCGGTGCCCTCGGCTTCACCGACGAGGACTTCACCGTCGCCGTCGTCCCGCCCGACCTGCGCTCCAGGGGCACCACGGACGAGGAGACGGCCACCATCCGGTACTGGCTGGAGCACCTGGAGAAGACCCTCCCCGAGGCCCCCAACCGCTCCGTACGCCGCTTCGACCGCGGCCTCGGCCGCTACACCAAGGTCACCGACCGGGACCCCTTCGAGTACCGCGACATCGCCGCCACCGCGCAGGCCGCCCTGGAACGGGCCGTCATGGGGCTCGTCCGCGGCCTGCTGCGGGAGACCGGCGAGAGCACCCTCCTCATCGCGGGCGGCGTCGGCTTCAACGCCACCCTCAACGGCAAGATCATGCGGATGCCCGAGGTGCGGGACCTCTTCGTGCAGCCCCTCGCCGGCGACCAGGGCGTCTCCCTCGGCGCCGCGGTCTGGGTCGCCGCCCAGGAAGGCGACCGCATCCGGCCCATGAACGGCTCGGTCGCCTGGGGTCCGCAGTGGTCCCCCGACGAGATCCGCCGCGTCCTGGACGCGTCCGGCACCGCCTACACCGAGCCCGCCGACATCGCCGCCGCCACCGCCGGGGTCCTGGCCGCGGGCGGGGTCTCCGGCTGGTTCCAGGGCCGCGCCGAGGGCGGCCCCCGCGCGCTCGGCCACCGCAGCATGGTCGCCGTACCCGACCCCGAGTCCACCCGCGACCGGGTCAACGTACGCATCAAGGACCGCGAGGCGTGGCGGCCGTTCGCCCCCAGCATGCAGGAGGAGGCCGCCGAGGCGCTCATCGGCACCGGCACCCCGCTGCCGTACATGATCGTCACCACGCCCGTCACCGAGGCCGGCGCCGCCGCCATGCCCGCCGTCGTCCACAGCGACCGCACCACCCGGCCGCAGACGGTCTCCGCCGCCGTCGACCCGCTCTACCACCGCCTCATCGGAGAGGTCGGCGGTCACACCGGCACCGCCGTCATCATGAACACCTCCTTCAACGGCCGTGACGAACCGGTCGTGTGCAGCCCGCGCGACGCCCTCGCCACCTTCCACCGGCTGCCCCTGGACGCCCTCGCCCTCGGCCCGTTCCTGGTGCGCCGCCCCACCGGCTCCCTCGGGGAGGCCGGCGCGTGACCGCGGCCGTACACCCCGCGGACGCCGCACCGCCCGCGCCCGCCCCCCTCCCGCCCGAGGAGGAGATCCGCTCCCGGCTCGCCGGCTGGCTCGCCGAGGCGGTCCTCGTCCCCGACGCCGACCCGGACGGCTCGCTGCGCGACCTCGGCATCGACTCCCTCGACCTGATCCGCACCGCCCGCCGCATCGAGGCGTCGTTCGGCGTACGGGTGCAGCTGCGCGAGCTATTCGCCCCCGAGCTGACCACGGCCCGGCTCGCCGGACTCGTCGCCGAGCGCGCCGCGGCGCGCGGCACCGCCGAGACCGCACCACCCGGCACCGGCCACGAACCGGTCGTCCTCACCCCCTCCCAGGAACAGGCCTGGGAGGAGCAGACGGGGGAGCGCGGCCAGTGGAACCAGGCCCTGCTCTTCACCACCCGGCCCGGCATCGACTCCGGCCTCTTCGCCGAAGCCGTCCGCCGGCTCGTCGCCGGCCACGCCTCGCTGCGCCTGGCCGTCGAGGAACGCCCGGCCCGCCGGCCCCGCCAGCACACGGCCCCCCTGGCCGCCGACGGCCCGCCCGCCCAGGCCCTCGGGGCGGTCCTCGACACCGTCGACGTCTCCGAACTCGCCGACGCCGACCTGTCGGCCGCGGTCTCCCTGCGGTGCGCCGTCGAGCAGCGCTCCCTGGACCCGCAGGCCGGCCGCGTGGCCCGCTTCGTCCGCTTCGACGCCGGACCGGCCCGGTCCGGACGGCTGCTGATCGTCGTCCACCAGCTCGCCGTCGACATGGTGTCCTGGTCGGTGCTGCTGGCCGACCTGGAGGAGGTGTACACCGCGCTGGAGGACGGCCGCCACGACGTGTGGCCGGCCGAGGGCACCTCCTACCCGGAGTGGGCGCTGGCCCTCGCGGCCCACGCCCGGACCCCCGAGGCGGAGGAACAGGCCGAGTGGTGGACGGAGGTGGCCCGCACCCCCGCCGCCCTGCCGCCCGACCACCCGGTGCCCGACCCGCGGGCCGCGAACACCGCCGCCACCGCGGCGACCCACCGCGAGGAGTTCCCCGCGGAGCTCACCGCCCGCCTGCACACGGCGGCCCGCGCCCACCGCGCGCACCCCGGCGACCTCGTCCTGCACGCCCTCGGCGAGGTGCTCGCCGAACGGCTCGGCGAGTCCGCGGTCCGCGTGGACGTCCTGCGCCACGGCCGCGAGGAGACCATCGGCGACACCCACCTGGCCCGCACCACCGGCTGGTTCACCACCACCGTCCCCGTCCGGCTGGACCTCGCGGCCCCCACCCCCGCCGCACGCCTCGCCCTGACCGTCGGCCACCTCGCGGCGCTCCCCGGCGGCGGCGTGGGCCACGGCGCGCTCGCCCGGCACGGCCGGCCGCGGATCGCCGCAGCCCTGCGCGCCGCCCCGCCCAGCGACGTCTCCTTCGACTTCGAGGGCGACGACGCCGACACCCTGCCCCTGGGCACCCTCCTCCCTGACGTGGCCCCGGAACCGGTCGGCGACATCACGGCCCCGCACTGGACGCGCCCGCACGCCGTCGAGGTGATCGCGACGACGGAGGACGGCGTGCTGCGCGTCGAATGGTGGTACTCCACCGCCCTGCACCGGGAGGAGACCGTCCGCGCGCTCGCCGCCCGGCACCGCGGCGCCCTCACCGCCCTCCTTGACGCCCTGGCCGGCCCCGAGCAGCCGGCCGGATCCCAGGCCCTCGCCCGCTGACCGCCCCACGGACGGACCGGAAGACACCTGCCATGACCCTGCCCAGCCTGCTGGACCCCTTCTTCGCCATCGCCCGCTCGGACCCGGACCGGCCGGCCGTGGTCGACAACGGCGTCACCGTCGGCTACGGCCAACTGGCCCGCTGGGCAGGGGCCGTGGCCGACCTGGTGGCCACCCGCACCGCCCCCGCGGGCCCGCCCCCCGTGGTCGCCGTCCAGACCCACCACAGCGTCCGCGACATCGCGGCGATCCTCGGGACCCTGGCCGCCGGACGGGGCTACGTCCCCATCGCCGACGAGCCCGTCGCCCACACCGAACAGGCCCTGCGCGCCCTCGGCTGCCGCGAGCTGATCGCCACCGCGGAGACCGGCCGGCTGCCCGCGGTCGACCGGGTCCTGCGGCCCAACTGGGGCCGCTCCAAAGCCCCGCTGCCGGAGAACGGCGAACCCGTCCGCGCCGAGGACCCCGCCTACGTCCTGTTCACCTCGGGCTCCACCGGCGCCCCCAAGGCGGCGGTGGTCCCCCACGGCGCGCTCCACGCGGTCCTGCCGCACCTGGGCCGCCAGTACGGCGCCGGCCCGGACACCGTCGCCCTCAACTTCCACCGGGCCGACGGCGACACCAGCCTGGAGGAGATCCTGCCGACCCTGCTGGCCGGCGGACTCGTCGTCCTCGAAGAGGACAGCGAGGCGGACCTCGACCGGGTCCTCACCGACCACGAGGTCACCCTCGTCAACCTCCCCGTCGACTACTGGCACGTCTACACCGGCCACCTGCTGGAGGCCGGCCGCGCCCTGCCCCCCTCCGTCGAGACCGTCGTCGTCGGCGGCGAGGCCGTCCGGCCCGACATGCTGGAACGCTGGCGCAAGCTCGGCGCCGACCACGTCGTCCTGCTCAACACCTACGGGTCCACCGAGACCGCGCTCGTCACCCACAGCGCCGTCCTCGCCGGACCGGGCGCGCCCGCCGCCTTCCCCGACGGCGTGCCGATCGGCCGGCCGCTGCCGTCCGTGCGCCAGGCCGTCGTCCGCGCCCCCGACGCACCGCAGGGCCCCGGCGAACTCCTCGTGGCCGGACCCCAGCTGAGCACCGGCTACCTCGACGCCCCGGAACGCACCGCCGCTCGCTTCGTCGAGGCCGACCACGGCGGCGGCACCGAGCGCTGGTACCGCACCGGTGACCTCGTCACCGAGGACGCCGCGGGCTCCCTCGTCTTCCACGGCCGCATCGACCACCAGGTCAAGATCCGCGGACACCGCGTGGACCTGCTGGACGTCGAAGGGGCCGTCGGCGCCCTCCCGGAGGTGACGGCCGTCGCCGCCGCGGCGCACGCCAAGGGCGAACACACCGTCCTGCTCGCCTTCGTGGTCCTCGCCCCCGGAACCGGGGCGGAGGCCGACACGGCCCTGCGCGACCGGCTGCGGGCCACCGTGCCCGCACCCCTCGTCCCCGACCGGATCGTCGCCGTACCCGGGCTGGTCCACACCCGCACCGGGAAGGTCGACCGCACGGGCACCAGGGACCGGTACCTGTGACCAACCGACTCTTCGACGCCTCGGTCGCCCCCGCCGCGCTCCCCGAGGCGGAGGCCCGGGGCCCCTGGGCCTACCTGTGGTGGCTGGTGCGCATCCGCCCCCGCCCGCTGGTCCTCGCCGCCGTGCTCGGCGTGCTGTGGATGGTGCCCCTCGCCCTGATCCCGCTGGTCCTCGGGCGGGCCATCGACGAGGCCGGACAGGGCACCGGGCAGGCCGGGCTCTACCTGTGGTCGCTCGTTGCCCTGGGCCTCGGCGTCCTCCAGGCCCTCGCGGGAGCCGGCCTCATCCAGGCCGCCGTCGGCGCCGAGGCGCACGCCCTGTCCGTCACCCACCGGGTGCTGGTACGGCAGGTGGTGCGGCTCGGCGCCGCCCTGCGCGGCAAGGCCCGCTCCGGGGACGTGGCCGCCTCCGCCGCGGCAGACGTGGAGAGCATCGGCAACGCCTTCGAGGTCGTCGGCCGCACCATCGGCGCGGTCGTCGCCGCCGTCCTCGTGGCCGTGGCCCTCACCGTCACCTCGCCGGTCCTCGGGCTCGCCGTGCTCATCGGCGTGCCCGCCGCCGTCCTCGGCATCGGCCCGCTGCTGCGGCCCCTCCAGGAACGCGACGAGGCCCAGCGCGAGCAGATGGGCATCGCCACCTCCCAGGCCGGCGACATCGTCGCGGGCCTGCGCATCCTGCGCGGCATCGGCGGCGAGGCCCGCTTCGCCGAGCGCTTCCGCCGCACCAGCCAGCAGGTCCGCAGGGCCGGAGAGTCCGCCGGCCGGATGGAGGCCTGGCTCCAGGCGGCCGGGGTCTTCCTGCCCGGACTGGTCACCGTCGGCATCGTCTGGCTCGGCGCCCGGCTCGCGCTCGACGGCACCATCACCGCCGGTGAACTCGTCGCGTTCTACGGTGCCTCCGCCTTCCTCACCCTGCCCGTCAGCACGGCCACCGAGGCCGCCGAGACCCTCAGCCTCGCCAAGGTCGCCGCCGGCCGCGTCTGCATCCTGCTGCGGCTGACCCCCGACACCGTCCGCCCCGCCGACCCCGAACCGCTGCCCGCCGGAGCACTCGCCCTCTCCGACGCCGACACCGGCGTCACCGCCGCCGCGGGCCGCCTCACCGTGATCAGCGCGCCCGCCGACCGCACGGGCGAGCTCGCCGACCGGCTAAGCCGCCCCGGCGCCCACGGCGGCCCTTCGGCCGTCCGGCTCGGCGGAGTCCCCCTGGACCGGGCGGACCCCGACGAGCTCACCGCCCGGCTGCTGCGGTCGGGACCGGCCGACGTCCTCTTCAGCGGCACCGTCCGGGAGGAGCTGGCCGCCGGTTCCGCCCGGCCGCACGCGACCCTGGAGCGGGCCCTGTTCGCCGCCGACGCCGCCGATGTCGTCGACGCCCTGCCCGGCGGCCTCGACGCCCCGCTGGACGAGGGCGGCCGTGCCCTCTCCGGCGGCCAGCGCCAGCGGCTGGTGCTCGCCCGCGCCCTGTTCGCCGCCCCCGACCTGCTGATCCTGGAGGACCCCACCGCCTCCGTCGACGCCCACACCGAGGCCCGCATCGTCGAACGGGTCGCCGCCCTGCGCGCCGGCCTGACCACCGTGGTCCTCACGGACAGCCCGCTGTGGCGCGCCGCCGCCGACCACGTGGTGCGCCTCGGGCCGGAGCCCGCTCCCGGCGCCACCGACCGCTCCGCAGGAGTGCCCTCATGACCACCACCCCCACCCGCGCCCCCGAAGCCGGGCCCCGCGCCGCCGCCCCGGAGGGCCCCGCCGCAGCGTCGGGGGCCGGCCGGCTGCCGCTGGCGGGCCGGGCCGAGGTCCGCGCCTGGACCGCCGTCTTCCTGCGCGGCGAGGCCCCCCGACTGGCCCTGACCTTCGGCCTGTTCGCCGCGGCGCTGGTGGCGAGCCTGGTCGGCCCCCGCCTCCTCGGGCACCTGGTCGAGTCGGTCAAGGAGGGCACCACCACCGGCCGGGTGGACGTGCTCGCCCTCGGCTTCGTCGCCATCCTCGTCGGACACGCCCTCCTCGCCCGCGCCGCCCGCACCCAGGCCACCCTGCTCGGCGAACGCGTCCTCGCCCGCACCCGGGAGAACTTCGTCGGCCGGGTGCTCCGGCTGCCCCTGTCCGAGGTGGAAGCGGTCGGCACGGGAGACCTGCTCAGCCGCGCCACCACCGACGCCGACCGGCTGAACGAGAGCATCCGGCAAGCCGTCCCGCGCATCGCGCTCGCCGCCGTCACCCTCGTGTTCACCTTCGCCGCCATCCTGCTCACCTCGCCGCTGCTGGCCCTCGGCCTGCTGGCCGGCGTACCGTTCGCCGTCCTGTCCACCTGGTGGTACCGGCCGCGCGCCACCCGGGCGTACGAGCTCCTCCTCGCGCAGGAGGCCGACGTGCTGGCCGCCACCCACGAGACCACCCGCGGCGCCGCCACCGTCGAGGCCCTGGGACTCGGCGCGCGCCAGCTCCGGCGCCACGGCGCGGCCGTGGACCGGGTGGTGCGCACCCGGCAGCGCACCACCTGGCTGCAGACCATCTGGTTCCCCAGCCTGGACCTGGCCACGATGGTCCCGATGGCGCTCACCCTCCTCATCGGCGGACTCGCCTACCAGCGCGGAGAGGTGGGGCTGGCGGAGCTGACGGCCGTCGTGCTCTACGTCCAGGCCCTCGGCGAACCACTGAACGACCTGCTGACCTGGACCGACGAACTCCAGATCGGCAATGCCGCGCTCCGCCGCATCCTCGGTGTGGAACGGCTGCCCCGCGAGGAGCCGAAGGACCCGGCCCCCGCCGTCGGCCACGCCATCCGGCTGGAGGGGGTCGGCTTCGGCTACGGGCCGAACCGCGAGGTGCTCACCGGCGTCGACCTCGACATCGCCGCGGGCGAGCGCCTGGTGGTCGTGGGAGCCTCCGGCGCGGGCAAGTCCACGCTCGGCAAGCTGCTCGCGGGCGTGCACCACGCGACGCGGGGGACCGTGCGGATCGGCGGCGCCGACGTGGCGGGGCTCCCGGTGGAACGGCTGCGGCGGGAGATCGTGCTGGTCACCCAGGAGCAGCACGTCTTCACCGGCACGGTGCGGGACAACCTGCTGCTGGCCGTCGGCGCCCCGGCCGACGACGAGGACGGCGACACCGGTGACAACGGGAGCGCGGCCGACCCCCGGCTGTGGCAGGCGCTCGACACCGTCCTCCTCGCCGACTGGGTGCGGTCCCTGCCCGACGGACTGGACAGCGAGATCGGTCCGGGCGCGGCCCTGGTCTCCCCTTCCCACGCCCAGCAGCTGGCTCTGGCCCGGCTGTTGCTGTCGGACCCGCACGCACTCGTCCTCGACGAGGCCACCGCGCTGCTGGACTCCAGCGCCTCGCGCCGGGTCGAACGCTCGCTCGCCGCGCTGATCGAGGGCCGCACGGTCATCTCGATCGTGCACCGCCTGGACTCGGTGCGCGACGCGGACCGGATCGCGGTCATGGACGGCGGACGGATCGTCGAGCTGGGCAGCCACGACGAACTCCTGGCGGCCGGCGGGGCGTACGCGGCCCTGTGGCAGTCCTGGGACGCGGCGCGCCGGGCCTGACCGGGCGGGCCCGCCCCCCCGGGGTGGCCCGGCCGCCCCGCGGCGGTTCGTCAGCAGGAGCTCTCGGCGCCGTCGGTCTCCGCCTCGGCCGCGATCTCGAAGGCCAGCTTCCGGGCCGACTCCCGGTTCGGCTCCAGCCGGTGGATGTCGCGGAGCGCGCGCCGGGGCACGAAGCGGACCTCGGCTTTCCGGGCGTGCCCCTCCTCGCCCTGGGTGAGGCACAACTCCGGCCGGCCGTCGGCGGAGGGCCTCCGCGTGCTGTGGACCTGCCACCCGCCGGCGACGGCCGCCTCGCGGTAGTGGGCCACCACCTCCTGCTCGGTACCGGGGTAGAAGTACAGCCGTCCGGCGGACAGCCAGGCGTCACCGCTGTCGTCCACGCACTCCGCGTACGCGCCCGCGGAGCCGGGGGCGGGCTCGGCGCCGGCCGGTGCCGAGGCCAGCAGCGGCAGGGCGTCCAGCTCCCGCAGCCGGGCGTCGGTGCCCTCGCAGGTGCTGAACGGCGCCAGGGCGGAACAGCCGGCGGTCCCCGCGGCGAGCAGGGCGGTGGCGATCAGCACGGCGACCGGAGGGCGCGGGCGGTGGGGCGGGAACGGCACGGGTACTCCTCGGTGAGCGCGGCGGACAGCCGCGCTGCCTGTAGTACCGCATCCGGTTCCGGCGCACCACCGCCGTCCCCCATGGCGGACGCAACCCCCGTTCGTGAACGCCGTATTGCGGTCGTGTGGCGGGGTGCGCCGGCCCCTTCACCCGGGACGGCCGCGGCCCTACGGTCGTACTCACGCACCACCACGACCGTGTGCCCGAGTGGCCCAGGGGCCGGACTGCAAATCCGGTGACGCGGGTTCGAATCCCGCCACGGTCTCCGCGACGCCGCCCGGGTCCCCCCGGGCGGCGCGGCTCGACCGCTCAGCGGCGCGAGCGCACCAGGGCGAAGACCGCGCCCCCGGGGTCCGCGACGGTCGCCTGACGTCCGCGCATGCCCTCGTGCGGCGCGGCCACGACCCGCCCTCCGAGTTCAACGACCCGCTCCGCGGCCGCGTCGGTGTCCTCCACCTCGAAGTACGCCAGCCAGTGCGGCCCCCGGTCGTGCGGCAGCGACCGGCCGACGCCGTGCACGGCGGCCACCGCGCGCCCCGCCAGGTTCAGCGTGAGGTGGTCGAAGTCGTCCGCCGCCGTCACGTGCGACTTCACCTCGTGGCCGAAGACCCGCTCGTAGAACTTCCCCACCGTCGAGGTGTCCTGGGTGACCAGCTCGTTCCACACGGGCGTGCCCGGCCGCCCGGGCGTCCAGGCGACCGGCAGGCCCTGGGTCTGCCACAGCCCGAACACCGCGCCCAGCGGGTCGGAGCAGATCGCGACCCGTCCCGCCGCGCCCGCGTCCAGCGGCCCCACCGCCACGGTGCCGCCGCAGGCGCGGACCGCCTCCGCCGTCGCGTCCGCGTCCTCGGTCGCCAGGTACGTGGTCCAGGCCTGCGGCAGGTGCCGATCCGGCGGCATCTCGCCGATCCCGGCCACCTCCTGACCGTCCAGCACCGCGCGGACGTACGGGCCGAGCTGCTCGGGCCCGGGAACGTACTCCCAGCCGAACAGGTCGGCGTAGAAGTCCTCGGTGCTCCCGAGGCCGTGCACCATGAGGCTTACCCAGCACGGGGTGCCGGGCGTGTGCCGGGTTGCTGCCGCTGCCTCGGTCATGTCAGCCGTCTCCTCCGTCGTGCCGATACCGGTGCTGATGGTTCCACTCCTGCGCACCCGCCATGCCCCGACCGGGCCGCATTCCGCCCGCCCCGGACGGAGTTGACCGGATCAGGCCGCCCCCGGGGCGGCGGGGGCGTCACACGGGCGCCGGGCGGGGAGGAAGATGGCCGGCATGACTGAAAAATCCGTGATCGTGTCCGTCCCCGCACTGAGGGACGAGTTGACGGGCTCCCGGCCCCCCGTGCTGCTGGACGTCCGCTGGCAGCTCGGCGGCCCCGACCAGCGGCCCGCGTACGAGGCGGGGCACCTGCCCGGCGCCGTGTACGTGGACCTCGACCGTGAACTGGCAGGTCCGCCGGGTGCGGGCGGACGGCACCCGCTGCCGGACCCGGAGGCCTTCGGCGCGGCGATGCGGCGGGCCGGGGTCTCGGCGGACCTGCCCGTGGTCGTCTACGACGGCGGGCAGGGCTGGGCGGCGGCCCGGGCCTGGTGGCTGCTGCGCTGGACGGGTCACCCGGACGTGCGAGTGCTGGACGGCGGACTTGCCGCGTGGACCGCGGCGGGCGGCGCCGTCACGGCCGGACGGGTGACACCGGCCGAGGGCGATTTCAAGCCAACGCCGGGTGCGCGCGGGGTACTGGACGCGGACGCGGCGGCCCTGCGGGCGCGCGAAGGCGTGCTCCTGGACGCCCGGGCGGGGGAGCGGTACCGGGGCGAGGTCGAGCCGATCGACCCGGTCGGCGGCCACATCCCCGGCGCGCTGTCGGCCCCGACCACGGAGAACGTGGGAGCGGACGGCCGGTTCCTGCCGGCGGAGGAGCTGCGGGCGCGGTTCGGCGCGCTCGGCGTGTCCGAGGGCACCGCCGTCGGCGTGTACTGCGGCTCCGGGGTGTCGGGAGCCCACGAGGTGCTCGCGCTGGAAGTGGCCGGTATCGAGTCGGACCTCTACGCGGGCAGTTGGTCCCACTGGAGCTCGGACCCGGCCCGTCCGGTGGCCACGGGTCCGGACCCGCAGTAGCGGACGCGCGCGGGCGGGCGCCCGGGAGGCCGTGGGAGGGCCTCCCGGACGACGCGCACTACGGCGCCGCCCTCACTCCTGCTTCTTGCGGCGCGTGCCGAAGACGATCTCGTCCCAGCTCGGCACCGCCGCCCGGCGCCCGGGCCGGACCCCGTCGGCCTCGGCCTGCCGGTCGGTGGTACCCGTGAGGCGGTCGCGGTGGCCCGCCACCGTACGCGGCATGAGCACGTCGGCGTACGCGGCGCCCGCTCCCGCCGAGGCGGCGGGAGCCGGCGGCTCCTCCACCTCCGGCTCCGCCTCCGCGACATCGGTGCGCTCCGGCACCACCATGTCGCCGCGGAAGCTGGGCACGGCCTCCAGCAGGCTGGTCAGCGTGTCCCGTTCCTCCTCCGGCTCCGGCACGGGCACCGGCCGGGGCTCGACCCGTTCCAGCTGGCGGTCCAGGGCGCGGTCCAGCGGTCGGTCGCGCGGCAGCCGGGCGATCCGCGGCACGAAGGGGAAGCTCGGTTCGGGCGCGGCCGGCAGGTCCTCGGACTCGCCGATGAGGGAGCGCGCCTCGTCGTCCACGGCCACGACCATCCGGCGCGGCGGGTCGTAGCTCCAGCTCGCCGCGTGCGGCTCGCTCGCGACCCGGTAGACGAGGAGGACCTCCCAGGTGCCGTCGTCGCGGCGCCAGGAGTCCCACTGGACGGAGTCCTTGTCGGCCCCGCGCAGGGTCAGCCGCTCCTGCACGGCCTCGCCCAGCTGCGGTCCGGTGTTCTCGCCGGGCCGGCGTACGGGCGTCTTGCGGGCACGTTCGGCCATGAAGGCGCGCTCGGCGAGCACGGGGCCCTCGAAGCGGCGCACGCGCTCGACGGGGATGCCGGCGAGCTGGGCGACCTCCTCCGCGGAGGCACCGGCCCGTATGCGGGCCTGGATGTCGCGGGGGCGGAGGTGGCTCTCCACCTCGATCTCGATCTGGTTCAGGCGTGCGCGGTCGTTGCGTACGGCAGCACGCAGCCGCTCATCGATCGGAAGCGTGTACTCCGTACTGTCCGCAGCCTTGAGCACCAGTCGTGTGCCGTCATTTGAGACGGCCACGACACGCAGTTCGGGCATGGGGACCTCCCGGGTGGTGCCTGCCGACGTCACGTGCGTCGCTGCTTCCGCTAGTCGAGTGTGGCCTGCCCGGGTGCAGCCTGCCACAACCTTGCCGAGTTAAACCGGCGTGTCGGGCATGCGCCCTTGATCGGCGTTATGGCACGGTTACCTGTTGGGTACGCACAGTGACCGGATGGTTACTGTGCGCAGCAGGAGTCCGTGCGATACCGCGGCATCACCGGTCTTCGAGTGCCGTTCTCCATCAGCCGGCCCCCTCTCCCGGGTCCGGACATCCAAAAGGAAGGACGGCCCCAGGGCTCGCCACAGTACTCCATTCGGGCCACCCGGGTGGACCGCCGCGCCGCCGAACTTCGACCGGGCGGCGCCAGTTGGCCTGCCCGCTGTCGGGTACCACCTTCCCCCGTGGCCGGAATCCGGGTGTCCTGCTTCACAGAATCGCCCGAAACGGAACTTTCCCCTTCGCTCTGCTGTCAGTAACTGCTGAAAGAGGAGATGCACGAGAGGCGCACCACACAGAGGATGGCGATGGGTCGGACGAGGGGTCGGAAGACGACGCGGGAGGCAGGAGCCGAACCGGAGGAGAAGAAGCTCGACCTGAGCGTGGCCCAGGTCGCGGGCTCCTCCCTCGCCACCGTCGCCGCGGCCCTGCTCGCCTCGAAGATGGGGGTCTACGGGACCATCCTCGGCGCCGGCGTGGTCAGCGTGGTCGCCACCGCGGGCGGCCCCGTCATCCAGCACCTCTTCCGGCGCACCGGCGACCAGCTGCGCGGGAGCGCCGTACCGAGGCCCCGTCAGGTGCCTCCGTCCGACGGCGGTCCCGCGACCTCGGCCGCCGCCCCGGCCGTCCCGCCGGGGGAGTTCGGCGCCGCCACGGTGCACGGCACCCGGATGCGCGGCTGGAAGCGCACCGCCGTCGCCTCCGGCGCGGCCTTCGCCCTCGCCATCGGCGGCCTCGGCACCTACGAGGCGGTGGCCGGCACCTCCGTCAGCAGCGGCGGCGGCACCCTCTTCTCGGTCGGGACCCGCACGGCCGGGCCGGACCGGCCCGCACCGCCCGCGGACGCCCCGGACACGACGGAGGACGGCCGCGGGAAGGACCGGCAGGGCGACGGGCGCGGCGGATCCGGGGAGAGCCCCGGCCCCCGGAACTCCCCGGACCCGTCACGGTCGCAGGGCGACCGGAGCCCCTCGGCGGTTCCCACGCCGTCCGGTTCCGGCGGGCCGGCGCCCGACGCGCCCCCGTCGGCGCGGCCGTCCGCTCCCTCGCCCGCCCCGTCGGGCGGATCGCCGGGCCACGGTGCGTCGAGCCCGGCGCCCGGCCCCTCCTGACCTCAGGCGCCCAGGACGCGGCGGAGGTAGTCGTTGCCGAAGACCCGGTCCGGGTCGAGGCGGTCGCGCAGGGCGGTGAACTCCCCGAAGCGGGGGTAGACGGCGGAGAGGTACTCCGCGTCCCGGGTGTGCACCTTGCCCCAGTGCGGGCGTCCGCCGTGCGCGGTGAAGATCTGTTCGGCCGCGGTGAAGTAGGCCTGGTAGGGAGTGCCCTTGTACATGTGCACCGCGATGTAGGCGCTGTCGCGGCCCGAGGCCGTCGACAGCGTGATGTCGTCCGCGGGGGCCGTGCGCACCTCCACCGGGAAGCTGATCCGCAGCCGCGAGCGGTCCACCATCGCCCGCAGTTCCCGCAGCGCGTCGACCACGGCCTCGCGCGGGAGGGCGTACTCCATCTCCACGAAACGCACCCGGCGCGGGCTGGTGAACACCTTGTAGGGGATGTCCGTGTAGGTGCGGGCCGACAGCGCCCGGCTGGCCACGCGGGCGATGGAGGGGATGGTGGCCGGCACCGCCCGGCCGAGCGAGTTGACCGCCTGGAAGAGGCCGTTGGAGAGCAGCTCGTCCTCGATCCAGCCGCTGACGGGACCGGTGGGGGCGGCCGGGCCCTGGCTGCGGTTGTTGCGCTTGGTGTTGCAGTTGCCGGTGTGCGGGAACCAGTAGAACTCGAAGTGCTCGTTCTCCGCGAAGTGCTCCTCGAACTCGGCGGTCACCCGGTCGAAGCCCATGGGCTCCTCTCGGGCGGTGAGGAGGAAGAGCGGTTCCACGGCGAGGGTGAGCGCCGTGACGATGCCGAGCGCGCCGATGCCCACTCGGGCCGCCGCGAAGACCTCGGGGTTCTCCTTCTCGGAGCAGGTCAGCAGCCTGCCGTCGGCGGTGACCAGCTCCAGGCCGCGGATCTGGGCGGCGATGGAGGCCGAGTCGCGGCCGGTGCCGTGGGTGCCGGTGCTGGTGGCGCCGGAGACCGTCTGCTCCATGATGTCGCCCATGTTGGTGAGCGACAGGCCTTCGCGGGCCAGGGCGCGGTTGAGGTCCTTCAGGACCGTGCCCGCCTCCACCGTGACGGTGCCGGCGGCGCGGTCCACCGAGCGGATCCCGGCCAGGGCCTGCGGCCGCACCAGCACCCCGTCGGTCGCCGCGGCCGCGGTGAAGGAGTGGCCGGTGCCGACCGCCTTCACCCGCAGCCCGCTCTCGGCGGCCCGCCGGACCGCCTCCTGGAGCTCCCCGACCGAGGCCGGGGTCACCACCCGGGCGGGCGTGGCGGTGACGTTCCCCGCCCAGTTATGCCACGCGGCCGGGCTGTTCTTCCCTGCTGTCCCCGCTGTAGCCGTCGCCATCGCTAGAGGGCTCCTCCCCTTGCGCCGGCCTCGTCAGCCGGCGGTATCCCGCGAACGCAACCGCCGCCGCGGCCGCTCCCGCCGAGAGGGAGACCACGTACCCGCTCCTCGCACCCGCCCCGTCGACGACCAGGCCGGCCACGGAGGAGCCGAGCGCGATACCGACGGCAAGGCCGGTGCTGATCCAGGTCATGCCCTCGGTCAGCTTCTCGCGCGGTACGTGCGCCTCGATCAGGGCCATCGTGGTGATCATCGTGGGAGCGATGGCGAGGCCCGAGACGAAGAGCGCCACGGCCAGAATCGGAAGGTTCCCGGCCAGTAGGAGGGGGATCATACTCACGGCCATCGCACTGATGCCCAGTACCCAGCGAGGTTCGGCCTTCCCCTTGAAGCGCAGCGTGCCGAAGACGATGCCCGCGAGGCAGGAGCCGAACGCCCAGACCGCGAGCAGCAGTCCGCCCGCGGACTTGCTGCCGAGTTCCTCGGCGAAGCCCATGGTGACCACGTCCACGGAACCGAAGATCGCGCCGGTCGCGACGAAGGTGGCCACCAGGACCTGGAGGCCGCGGGAACGCAGCGCCGACGAGGTGTCCGACTCCTCGCTGCGCGGGTGCGGTTCCGGCTCGGTCGCCGTCAGCGCCGTCAGCCACCACACGCCCGCCACCAGGAAGACGACCGCGACCACGGGGCCGGCCTCCGGGAACCAGCCGGCCGAGAGCAGCGCGGCGAGCGGGGGGCCGACGATGAAGCAGACCTCGTCGACGATGGACTCGAAGGAGTAGGCCGTGTGCAGTTGGGGGGTGTCGCGGAACAGGGCCGTCCAGCGCGCGCGGACCATCGAGCCCACGCTGGGCACGCAGCCGGCCACGACGGCGAAGAGGAACAGGGTCCAGCTCGGCCACCCGTTGGCCGCGGCCACCAGCAGTCCGGTCACGGAGGCGGCGGCGACCAGGGTGGCCGGGCGCAGCACGCGCCGCTGGCCGTGCCGGTCGACGAGCCGCGAGACCTGCGGGCCCACGGCGGCGGCGGACAGGGCGATCGTGGCGGTGAGGCCGCCGGCGAGGGCGTAGCTCCCGCCCAGCTCGGTGACCATCGTGAGGACACCGATGCCCACCATGGAGAGCGGCATCCGGCCGACGAGGCCGGCGGCCGTGAACCCCTTGGTGCCGGGGAGCGCGAATATCGCGCGGTAGGGACTGGGCAAGGTGCCCTCCGTAAGGGACGTGATTGGCTCAGACAGGTTACGTCTGCCGACAAGGCGCCCGCATGGGGAAGCACCGACAGGGACTTAGGGTGACCTTACCTGTCGTCCGAGGTGTGAGAACGGGCCGGGTCCGTTACCCGGCCCGCGGGCCGGGTGGCAGGATTCGAGACATGTCAGACCAGTTCCGCGCCCCCGACGCCGGCTCCGCCGCCCCGTACGACGCCCTCCTGCTGCTCTCCTTCGGCGGACCCGAGGGACCTGACGACGTTGTGCCGTTCCTGGAGAACGTCACGCGCGGGCGGGGCATCCCGCGCGAACGACTCAAGGAGGTCGGACAGCACTACTTCGGCTTCGGCGGCGTCAGCCCCATCAACGCCCAGAACCGCGCCCTGCTGGACGCGCTGCGCAAGGACTTCGCCGAGCACGGCCTGGACCTGCCGGTCTACTGGGGCAACCGCAACTGGGCCCCGTACCTCACCGACGTGATGCGCGAGATGGCCGCCGACGGCCGCCGCCGCATCGCCGTCCTCGCCACCAGCGCGTACGCGTCGTACTCGGGGTGTCGGCAGTACCGGGAGAACCTGGCCGACGCGCTGGCCGCACTGGCCGAGGAGGGCCTGGAGCAGCCGCGCGTCGACAAGCTGCGGCACTACTTCAACCACCCCGGCTTCGTGGAGCCCATGATCGACGGCGTGCTGGAGTCCCTCGCCGCGCTGCCCGAGGAGGTGCGCGCCGGTGCCCACCTCGCCTTCACCACGCACTCCATCCCGACCGCCGCCGCGGACGCCTCCGGGCCGGTGGAGGCCCACACCGAGGGCGGCGAGGGCGGTGCGTACGTCCGGCAGCACCTCGACGTCGCCAGGGTGATCGCGGACGCGGTCGCCGCGCGCACCGGGGTCGAGCGGCCGTGGCGGCTGGTCTACCAGTCCCGCAGCGGCGCCCCGCACATCCCGTGGCTGGAGCCGGACGTCTGCGACCACCTGGAGGCCCTCCACGCCGAGGGCGCTCCCGCGGTGGTGATGGTCCCCATCGGCTTCGTCTCGGACCACATGGAGGTCCTGTACGACCTCGACACCGAGGCCGCCGCGAAGGCCGCCGAGCTGGGCCTGCCGGCCGCCCGCTCCGCGACCGTGGGCGCCGACCCGCGCTTCGCCGGGGCCGTCCGGGAACTGGTGCTGGAGCGCGCCGCCCGGGAGCGCGGGGAGAGCCCCGCGCCGTGCTGGGTGGGCACGCTGGGGCAGAGCCACGACCTGTGCGCCGTGGGCTGCTGCCCGGCGCGCGCGCCCCGGCCGGCGGCCGCCGGCGCCGACAGTCCGTACGCGTAGGGAGCGGGACCTTGATCTCCGAAGAACTGAAGGCCGAACTGCTGGACGTGGGCCTGGAGGCCGCCCGGCAGGCCGGCGCGCTGCTGCGCGACGGGCGCCCCGCCGACCTCACGGTCGCGGCCACCAAGACCAGCCCGATCGACGTGGTCACCGAGATGGACCTCGCCGCGGAGAAGCTGATCACGGGCGTGCTCGCCGAGCGCAGGCCCGACGACGGGCTGCTGGGCGAGGAGGGCGCGGACGCCCCGGGCACCAGCGGGGTGCGCTGGGTCGTCGACCCGCTCGACGGCACCGTGAACTACCTCTACGGGCTTCCGAGCTGGGGGGTGTCCATCGCCGCCGAGTACCGGGGCGAGACCGTGGTGGGCGTCGTCGAGGCCCCCATGCGGGGCGAGACCTACCACGCGGTGCTCGGCGGCGGCGCCTGGCTGGGCCGCTCCCGCCTGGCCTGCCGCCCGGCGGCGCCGCTGGACCAGGCCCTGCTCGGGACCGGCTTCGGCTACGTGCAGGCCCGGCGGGCCCGTCAGGCCGAGGTGGCGGCGCGGATCATCCCGCTGGTACGGGACATCCGGCGGGGCGGATCGGCCGCCCTGGACCTGTGCGACGTGGCGGCGGGCCGGCTGGACGGCTACTACGAACGCGGCCTGAACCCGTGGGACCTGGCCGCCGGCGACCTGATCGCCCGGGAGGCGGGAGCGGTCACGGGCGGCCGCCCTGGACAGCCTGCCTCCGGCGAGCTGGTACTCGCCGCCACGCCCGCGGTCTTCGCCTCCCTGCAGCCCCTGCTGGACGAGGCCGGGGCCTGGCACGACTGATCCGGCGGCGGCACGGCCCGCCGCCGGGAACGCGCGGACCCCGGCCGCCCTCAGGGGGCTGCCGGGGTCCGCGCGTGTATGCGGTGCGGGGCCGGGGTCAGCAGGCGGGCACGGCCGCCGAGACCGGGACACCGTGCTCCGCGGCCAGGCGCTGGAGGTCCTCCAGCTCGGCCAGCTCCACTTCCGCGAGGAAGTCGTCGCCCGTCTCCTGGGCGTGCCTGAGGTCCGTCTGCGTGGCCCTGATGCGCTGCAGGAGACCCGCGGTGAATGCGTCCATGATGGGTTCGCCCCCTCTTCGTGGGTCGGCGGCGGTACGTGGCAAAACCGCCGTCAGGGAGTGGTTGGGGTGTGGTGACGTCCTCCCCGGCGCCCCGGGACCGGAAACCTCCGCGGGGCAGGCAATCCTCACTTCCGTCCCGCAGGCCCCTCCACGACCCGCCTTACAGCCGGTTTACGGCCGAAACGTGCAGGATGTACGACGCAATACACGTGTGCCCACAGGGCTCGGAGGAAGGAAACGACGTGCGCGTACTCGTCGTCGAGGACGAGCAGCTGCTCGCCGATGCGGTGGCCACCGGCCTGCGCCGGGAGGCCATGGCCGTGGACGTCGTGTACGACGGCGCCGCCGCCCTGGAGCGGGTCGGCGTGAACGACTACGACGTGGTCGTGCTCGACCGGGACCTCCCGCTCGTGCACGGCGACGACGTCTGCCGGAAGATCATCGAGCTCGGCATGCCCACCCGCGTCCTGATGCTGACCGCCTCCGGCGACGTCAGCGACCGGGTGGAGGGCCTGGAGCTCGGGGCGGACGACTACCTGCCCAAGCCCTTCGCCTTCACCGAGCTGACCGCCCGCGTGCGCGCCCTCGGGCGGCGCACCACGGTCGCGCTGCCGCCCGTACTGGAGCGGGCCGGCATCAAGCTGGACCCGAACCGGCGCGAGGTGTTCCGTGACGGCAGGGAGGTGCAGCTCGCGCCGAAGGAGTTCGCGGTGCTGGAGGTCCTGATGCGCAGCGAGGGGACGGTCGTCTCCGCGGAGCAGCTGCTGGAGAAGGCCTGGGACGAGAACACCGACCCGTTCACCAACGTCGTGCGGGTCACCGTCATGACGCTGCGGCGCAAGCTCGGCGAGCCGCCGGTCATCGTCACGGTGCCCGGTTCCGGGTACCGGATCTGACGGGCGTGGCCGCCACCCCGGCGCCGCCGACCGCGCCACCGAAGCCCACCTGGGACCCCGGCCAGGCGGAGGGCCCCTTCCCCTGGCTGAGGCCGACCATCCGGATACGCCTCACCCTGCTCTACGGCGGGATGTTCCTGATCGCCGGCATCCTGCTGCTGTCGATCATCTACCTGCTGGCCGCCCAGGCCCTGCGGGAGGGCAACGCCCTGCCCTTCAAGATCATCGAAGGCACCGCGAAGGTCCAGGTCACCAGCGACGCCTGTCCCGGCGTCGCGAGCACCATCCAGCCCGCCCAGTCGCAGTTCTACGACGTGATGAGCCAGTGCGTGCTCGAACAGCGCCGGCACGCGCTGGACGACCTGCTGAGCCGCTCGCTGATGGCCCTGCTGGGCCTGAGCATCATCGCCTTCGCCTTCGGCTACGCCATGGCCGGCCGGGTGCTCTCCCCGCTGGGGAAGATCACCCGTACGGCCCGCAGGGTGGTCGGCAGCGACCTGACCCGGCGCATCGAGCTGGACGGTCCGGACGACGAGCTGAAGGAGCTCGCCGACACCTTCGACGAGATGCTCGACCGACTGGAGCGGGCCTTCACGGCCCAGCAGCGGTTCGTGGCGAACGCCTCGCACGAGCTGCGCACCCCGCTGGCGATCAACCGGACGCTGCTGGAGGTGCACCTCTCCGACCCCGGGGCCCCGGTGGAGCTCCAGCAGCTGGGCAAGACGCTGCTGGCCACCAACGAGCGCAGCGAACAGCTCGTCGAGGGCCTGCTGCTGCTGGCCCGCAGCGAGAACCAGATAGTCGAGCGCAAGCCCGTGGACCTGGCGGAGGTCGCCTCGCGCGCCGTCGACCAGGTGCGGGCCGAGGCCGAGGCCAAGGGCGTGGAGATCCGCGGCGAGCGGGCGCCGGCCGTCGTGCAGGGCAACGGCGTCCTGCTGGAGCGCATCGCCCTCAACCTGGTGCAGAACGCCGTGCGCTACAACGTGCCGGAGGACGGCTGGGTGGAGGTCGTCACGGAGGTCCGGCACGGCCATGCGGTCCTGCTGGTGTCGAACACGGGTCCCGTGGTTCCCGCGTACGAGGTGGACAACCTCTTCGAGCCGTTCAGGCGGCTGCGTACGGAGCGCACGGGCAGCGACAAGGGTGTCGGACTGGGTCTGTCGATCGCGCGCTCCGTGGCGCGCGCACACGGCGGCAGGATCCAGGCGGTGCCCCGGGAGGGCGGTGGCCTCGTGATGCGTGTCACTCTGCCCCTGTGAGACCCCTCACCCGGTGTTCGCTTTTGGCTGAATATGTGGCCACTGAAAGCACTCGCCCCTGTGTGATCGATCACAGTGGCGGGTGCCGGGCCGTGTCCGTCCGGTGACGCGGAGACGGCCGGAACGCCCGGGAAGTCCGGGTTTCCGGCCCCCCGGATGGCGGGAAATACACGGGGTGGCGTTTGTGCAAGACCCGCCCCGGACCGTGTACGGTCCCGGTCGTCATCCCAGCCGATCGCCCCTTCAGGTGGGCGGCTGGGTGTCGATTGAGTAACAGACCTTGATGTGAGGCAAAATCTCCGCCTCAGGTCGGGCACAAGTCCGGCCTCTCGTGCGTTACGTGCGCTGAGACACCGCTAACACCCAGAGGGGGAGAGCGAACAATGGCAACGGACTACGACACCCCGCGCAAGACCGACGACGACGTCGACAACGACAGCATCGAAGAGCTCAAGGCTCGACGCAACGAGAAGTCGTCCTCGTCCGTCGACATGGACGAGTTCGACTCGGCCGAGAGCCTGGAGCTGCCCGGTGCGGACCTCTCCAACGAGGAGCTGGCCGTCCGGGTGCTGCCCAAGCAGGCCGACGAGTTCACCTGCATGAGCTGCTTCCTGGTGCACCACCGCAGCCAGCTGGCGCGCGAGAAGAACGGCCAGCCGATCTGTCGCGACTGCGACTGAGAGGCATCGGCCGTGGCTGGCTCCACACCCTTCAGGAAGCTCCGCTTCCGCAAGCAGGGTGATCCGGCGGAGACGCAGGTGGCGACGACGGACCCGGTGACGGGTCCCGAGGCCCCCGGCGGCTCCGCCAGTGCGGTGCTCGACGAGTACTCCGGCGCCGCCCCGGCGGTGCCCGCGCCCGCCGGAGCAGGCGAGGGCGCTACGCGCGACCCCGGCGGCCGCCGGATGCAGGCCGTCAGGAACGGCATGCGCAAGGGCGGCGAGGGAATCCGGGACGCCGTCGGCCACCTCGCCGACCGCGTCATCGACCTCGCGCCGCGGATCCCGGTCCGGGACCTGGAGACCCTCCGCGCGCAGTTCCCGGGGCTCGGCCCCGAGCAGCTCGCCGACAAGCTGGTCCTCGGTGCCGCCAACGCCTCGTCCACCGTCGGCGCCGGCATCGGAGCGGCCGCCATGCTCCCCGTGCCGCCCGCCATGCCCGCCGAACTCGCCGCGGAGATCACCGCGGTCGCGGCGATCGAGCTGAAGCTCATCGCCGAGCTCCACGAGGTCTACGGCCGCAGGCCCCCCGGCAACCTCAAGCAGCGCAGCGTCGCGTACCTGACCGCCTGGGCCGAGGAGCGCGGAGTCGACCTGACCAAGCCGACCACCCTCAACGCCGCCCTCGGCGGAGGAGTCAAGCGCGAACTGCGCCAGCAGATCATGAAGCGCATGTTCCGCACCCTGCCGAACCTCATGCCGTTCATGGTCGGCGCGGCCGTCGGCGCCGTGATGAACCGCCGGGACACCCGCAAGCTCGCCGAGAAGGTCCGTGGGGACCTGCGCAGGCAGGCCGTGGCCTGGGAGGCCATGCGCGCCCTGCCGCCCCTGGAGCAGCCCGTACAGCCCCTTCCCGAGGCCACCGTGGCCGCACTGGAGGGCCGGGGGCCCTTCCGCCGCGACTGAGCCGCGCCGCGGCCCCGGGTGCGGGGCCGCTCAGACCGTCCGCGCCGCGTTCAGCGCCGAGACCAGGGCCTGCGGGGTGCGGGTGGAGACGTAGACGTACGGGGTCGGGTCCGCCGGGTCGGTGACCTCGATCCGCACCGCCGTCCGCACGTAGCTGCGCATCAGCATGAAGGCGCGGGTGTCCGCCTTGTGCGTGCGCCAGGCCAGCGCCTCGTCCGCGTCCAGGATCTCGGGCTCGCCCAGGGCCGCCACCGGGATCCGGGCGTCGCCGGCCGCCAGCGCACCGTTCACCACGCGCACGCGCGCGGACCCGTACGAGCTGACCGCGAGCACCGCCAGCGCGGTCCCGCCGACCAGGCCGGCGAGCAGCGGGAGCGTCCCCAGCGGCAGCAGCATCAGCGCGCAGGCGAGGCCGATCAGAGCGGCGATGCCCCACCAGGAACGGGGGGCGGTCAGGCGTTCGTCGTATTGCGCGGTGGAGAGCTGCATGCGCTCAAGCCTGCCACGAGGCGACCGGCGGGTAGCCGCGCGGGTAAGGTCTGCGGCTGTGAGTGGACGAAACACAGCGTTGACGCCCCCGGCGGACGCCGCGGCGCCGGTCCGGCACCCCGACGCGCCGGCCCCGGGCGAACTCCTCGGTGCGCACTACGAGCACTGCTTCGGCTGCGGGGGCGGCCAGCCGCACGGCCTGCACCTGGAGGCGCGCGCGGGGGACGGGGTGAGCGTCACCGCCGAGTTCACGGTCAGGCCCGCCCACCAGGGCGCGCCGGGGCTCGCCCACGGCGGGGTGCTCGCCACCGCCCTCGACGAGACGCTCGGTTCCCTGAACTGGCTGCTGCGGGTCATCGCCGTGACGGGACGGCTGGAGACGGACTTCGTGCGGCCCGTGCCCGTGGGCACCGTGCTGCACCTGGAGGCCGAGGTCACCGCCGTCGCCGGCCGGAAGATCTACTGCACGGCCGTCGGCCGCATAGCCGGGCCCGAGGGCCCGGTCGCCGTCCGCGCCGACGCCCTCTTCATAGAAGTGAAGGTCGACCACTTCATCGACAACGGACGGCCCGAGGAGATCCAGGCGGCCATGGCCGACCCGGACCAGGTCAGGCGCGCACGCGCCTTTGAGGTGAACCCCTGATGTCCCAGAACCACGCCTCCGTCGACGTGCTGATCCGCCGCGTCGACCCCGAGGTCCCGATCCCGGCTTACGGTCACCCCGGCGACGCCGGCTGCGACCTCGTCACCACCGAGGCCGCCGAGCTGGCGCCCGGCGAGCGCGCCGTGCTGCCCACCGGTGTCTCCATCGCCCTGCCCGACGGCTACGCGGCGTTCGTGCACCCGCGGTCGGGCCTGGCCGCCCGGTGCGGGCTCGCGCTCGTGAATGCCCCGGGGACGGTGGATGCCGGGTACCGTGGAGAGATCAAGGTGATCGTGGTCAATCTCGACCCTCGCGAGAGCGTCCGGTTCGAGCGTTTCGACCGCATTGCCCAGCTGGTTGTCCAGAGGGTCGAGAAGGTGCGCTTCCACGAGGTGGCGGAACTTCCCGGCTCGGCCCGGGCCGAGGGGGGCTTCGGCTCCACCGGCGGCCATGCGGCCGTGGCCGGATCCGGGGCTGGTCAGCAGGGTGGGAATGGCTACGCTTCGGTCGTAACCGACCGGGAAGGACAGTGACGTGTTCGGACGTCGCAAGAAGAACGACTCCGCCAGGGACGGCGGCGCGGCCGAGCAGGTCGTAGACGGCGTCGCCTCCGCTGAGCAGGACGACACGGGCGAGCAGGAGAGCGACGCGCCGCGGCGCCTCAACCTGCCGCCGGCCCCGCGGCCCGACGGCCCGTGGGACGTCTCCGAGGTGCCCGGGAACCCGGCCGACGGCCGGGTCGACCTGGGCGGCATCCTCGTACCCGGCGTCGAGGGCATGGAACTGCGCGTCGAGGTCGCCGGTGACGCGATCGTCGCCGCGACCGTGGTCCTCGGCGACAGCGCCGTGCAGCTGCAGGCCTTCGCCGCCCCCAAGAAGGAGGGCATCTGGGGCGAGGTCCGCGACGAGATCGCCGCGGGCATCACCCAGCAGGGCGGCCTGATCGACGAGGTCCAGGGCACCCTGGGCTGGGAGCTGCGGGCCCAGGTGCCCGTGCCGCTCCCGGACGGGCAGACCGGCGCCCAGCTGGTCCGCTTCGTCGGCGTGGACGGCCCCCGCTGGTTCCTGCGCGGCGTCATCTCGGGCCAGGGCGCGGTGCGCCCCGAGGCCGCGGGCGTGCTGGAGCAGATCTTCCGGGACACCGTCGTCGTCCGCGGCGAGGGCCCGATGGCCCCCCGCGACCCGATCGTCCTGAAGCTCCCCAACGACGCCCAGATGGTGCCGGACGGCGTGCAGACCGAGGACCAGGAGAACTCCCGGTTCGGCGGCGGCATGGGCCAGCTGGAGCGCGGCCCGGAGATCACCGAGGTCCGCTGACCCCGGGACGCCCCGGCGCGCCGGGGGAGTGACGCGTACACGGCCGGTGGGCCCCGTCTCCGCGGAGACGGGGCCCACCGGCCGTGTACGCGGGCGGACCGGGCCGCGTGCCCGCGTCAGGGATCCGTCAGAGATCGGCCGCCGGGCGCCCATCGGTGCGTGCGCGTCGCGGACGTCCCCGAGAATGAGCGCATGGGACGCGGCAGGCTCAGGATCTATCTCGGCGCGGCACCCGGTGTGGGCAAGACCTACGCGATGCTCTCCGAGGGGCACCGCCGGGTGGAGCGCGGCGCGGACTGCGTCGTCGGCTTCGTCGAGCACCACGGGCGGCCGCGCACGGAGGTCATGCTCCACGGCCTCGAACAGGTGGAACGGCGCACCCTGGAGCACCGCGGGGCCGCCTTCACCGAGATGGACGTGGACGCCGTGCTGGCCCGCAGGCCCGCCGTCGCCCTCGTCGACGAACTCGCGCACACCAACGTCCCCGGCTCCCGCAACGCCAAGCGCTGGCAGGACGTCGAGGAGCTGCTGCGCGCCGGGATCGACGTGGTCACCACCGTCAACATCCAGCACCTGGAGTCCCTCGGCGACGTCGTCGAGTCCATCACCGGGGTGCGGCAGCGCGAGACCGTGCCCGACGAGGTCGTCCGCCGGGCCGACCAGGTCGAGCTGGTCGACATGTCCCCGCAGGCGCTGCGCCGGCGGATGGCGCACGGGAACATATACGCCCCCGAGAAGGTGGACGCCGCCCTCTCCAACTACTTCCGGCCCGGCAACCTCACCGCCCTGCGCGAGCTCGCGCTGCTGTGGGTGGCCGACCGCGCCGACGAGTACCTCCAGCAGTACCGCGGAGAACACGACATCCGTTCGACCTGGCAGGCGCGGGAGCGGATCGTCGTCGGGCTCACCGGCGGGCCCGAGGGACGCACCCTGATCCGGCGGGCCGCGCGGATGGCGGCCAAGGGGTCCGGCAGCGAGATCATGGCCGTCTACATCGCCCGCAGCGACGGGCTGACCGCGGCCTCGCCCAAGGAGCTCGCGGTCCAGCGGACCCTCGTCGAAGACCTGGGCGGAACGTTTCACCATGTGATCGGCGACAACATCCCGGACGCGCTGCTCGCCTTCGCACGCGGAGTCAACGCCACCCAGATCGTCCTCGGCTCCAGCCGCCGCCGCTCCTGGCAGTACGTGCTCGGCCCCGGGGTCGGTGCCAGCGTCGCCCGCGACTCGGGCCCCGACCTCGACGTCCACATCGTCACCCACGAGGCCGTCGCCAAGGGCCGCGGCCTGCCCGTCGCCCGCTCCGCGGCCCGGCTCGGCCGCGCCCGCGTCGTCGCCGGCTGGATCGTGGGCACCGTCCTGCCCGTCCTGCTGTGCCTGCTGCTCACGCACATCGAGGCCGACCTCGGGCTCGCCAACGACATGCTCCTCTTCCTCTCCCTGACGGTCGCCGCCGCGCTGCTGGGCGGACTGTGGCCGGCCCTCGCCTCCGCCGCCCTCGGCTCACTGCTGCTGAACTACTTCTTCGCGCCGCCGCTGCACCAGCTCACGGTCTCGGACCCCAGGAACATCGTCGCCATCACCGTCTTCTTCGGGGTCGCCGTCTCCGTCGCCTCCGTGGTGGACCTGGCCGCCCGCCGCACCCACCAGGCCGCCCGGCTGCGCGCCGAGTCCGAGATCCTCTCCTTCCTCGCCGGCAGCGTCCTGCGCGGCGAGACCACGCTCGACGCCCTGCTGGAACGGGTGCGCGAGACCTTCGCCATGGAGTCCGTCGCCCTGCTGGAACGGACGAACGACGTCGAGCCGTGGAGGCCCGCGGGCAGCGTCGGCCCGAACCCCGCCGCCCGCCCCGAGGACGCCGACGTCGACATGCCCATCGGCGACCACATGGCGCTGGCCCTGTCCGGGCGGGTGCTGCCCGCCGAGGACCGCCGGGTGCTCGGCGCCTTCGCGGCCCAGGCGGCCGTGGTCCTGGACCGCCAGCGGCTGGTCGGCGAGGCCGAGGAAGCCCGCCGGGCGGCGGAGGGCAACCGGATCCGGACCGCGCTGCTCGCCGCCGTCAGCCATGACCTGCGTACCCCGCTGGCCTCGATCAAGGCCTCCGTGACCTCGCTGCGCTCCGACGACGTGGACTGGTCCGAGGAGGACCGCGCCGAGTTCCTGGAGGGCATCGAGGCCGGCGCCGACCGGCTCGACCACCTCGTCGGCAACCTCCTGGACATGTCCCGCCTGCAGACCGGCACCGTGACCCCGCTGATCCGGGAGATCGACCTCGACGAGGTGGTGCCGATGGCGCTGGGCGGCGTACCGGAGGACAGCGTGGTGCTGGACGTGCCCGAGGCCCTGCCGATGGTGGCGGTGGACCCCGGCCTGCTGGAGCGGGCCGTGGCCAACGTCGTGGAGAACGCCGTCAAGTACAGCCCGGCGGGCGAGCCGGTCCTGGTTGCGGCGAGCTGCCTCGGCGACCGCGTCGAGGTCCGGGTCGTCGACCGCGGGCCCGGCGTGCCCGACGAGGGCAAGAACCGGATCTTCGCCCCCTTCCAGCGCTACGGGGACGCCCCGCGCGGTGCCGGAGTGGGCCTCGGACTCGCGGTCGCCCGCGGGTTCGCCGAGGCGATGGACGGAACGCTGGCCGCCGAGGACACCCCGGGCGGCGGGCTGACCATGGTGCTGACCCTGCGGGCGGTGGCCCGTGGGCCCGGCCGGGACGGGCCGGACGTCGCCGCGGACCCGGCCGCCGACGGTCGCCCCGGCGGCGCGGGCGCCCGGGGCGCCGGGGACCGTGGCACCTTGGACGGCGACGTATCCGGACCGGCGGCGGACGGCCCCGGAGGACCCCGACCCGAAACCGGTCACGACCGTGACCACAGGACGCGACAGAAGGCAGGACCGCAATGACCCGGGTGCTCGTGGTGGACGACGAGCCGCAGATCGTCCGAGCCCTCGTGATCAATCTGAAGGCACGCAAGTACGAGGTGGACGCCGCGGCCGACGGCGCGGGCGCGCTGGAGCTGGCGGCGGCCCGCCACCCCGACGTGGTCGTGCTCGACCTGGGCCTGCCCGACATGGACGGCGTGGAGGTGATCAGGGGCCTGCGCGGCTGGACCCGGGTGCCGATCCTGGTCCTCTCCGCGCGGCACAGCTCCGACGAGAAGGTCGAGGCCCTCGACGCGGGCGCCGACGACTACGTCACCAAGCCCTTCGGCATGGACGAGCTCCTCGCGCGGCTGCGGGCGGCCGTCCGCCGGGCCGAGCCGTCGCCCGGGGCCGGCGAGGACGAGGTGGTCGTGACCACCGAGGGCTTCACCGTCGACCTGGCGGCGAAGAAGGCCGTCCGCGACGGCCGGGACGTCCGGCTCACGCCGACCGAGTGGCACCTGCTGGAGGTGCTCGTCCGCAACGGCGGCAAGCTCGTCAGCCAGAAGCAGCTGCTGCAGGAGGTGTGGGGGCCCTCGTACGGCACCGAGACCAACTATCTGCGGGTCTACATGGCCCAATTGCGCCGCAAGCTCGAAGCGGACCCCTCGCATCCGCGGCACTTCATCACCGAACCGGGCATGGGATACCGCTTCGAGCGGTAGTGGGCGCGCCGGTAGGCTTTCCTGTATGAGTGCTGAACCGCGTCCCGAGAAGCCCGTCAGGCCGGCCAGGCCGGCGGGCCGGTTCCGCCGGATGATCGAGCGGCTGTCCACCTCCCAGGAGGAGCTGCATTCGGCGGAGCTGCAGGAGGACGCAGAAGCCGCGGGGTGCACGCGGATCTGCGACTGCGACGACCGTCAGATAGTCAAGGTGACCGGCACCTTGCGTACGGTCACCCTGCGGCCGCGGGCCGGCGTACCCGCCCTGGAAGCGGAGCTGTTCGACGGCTCGGGCGCCCTGGACGTCGTCTGGCTCGGGCGTCGCTCGATCGTGGGAATCGAGCCCGGACGGCGCATGATCGCTTCAGGGCGCATCTCCCTGAGCCACGGCCGTCGGGTGCTGTTCAACCCGAAGTACGAACTCCGACCGCTCGGACAGGAGCAGTAACCGGTGACGTCACTCGACAAACCGTCCGTTCCGGACCCCGCCGCCACGCCTTCCGGCGCCCCCTCGGACGCCCCTCCCGGCGACGACCAGAAGGCCGTGACCCAGGCGGCGCTCTTCGACGCCTTCGGAGGCGTCCGGGGCACCGTGGAGACGATGCTCCCCGGGCTGCTCTTCGTCATGATCTACACGATCAACAAGGACGTGAAGATGTCGGCGATCGCCGCCGGCGCCGTCGCGGTCCTGCTCGTGATCGTGCGGCTGGCGCGCAAGGACACCGTCAAGCACGCCTTCAGCGGTGTCTTCGGCGTCGGCGTCGGCGTGGCCTTCGCCCTGTTCACGGGCAGCGCCAAGGGCTTCTACCTGCCCGGCATGATCTACGGCGTCGGCCTGGGCGTGGCCTTCACGCTCTCGGCCCTCGTGGGCTTCCCGCTGCTGGGCGTGATCCTGGGGCCGGTGTTCCGGGAGAACCTCTCCTGGCGCACCCGCAACCCCGGGCGCAAGAAGGCCTACACCAAGGCCAGCCTGGCCTGGGGCCTGATCTTCCTCGCCAAGTACGCCATCCTCTTCCCGCTGTACTGGTGGGGCGACGCGACGCAGCTGGGCTGGGTGCTGATCGCGCTCAAGCTCCCGCCGATGGTGCTGGCGGTGTACTTCACCTGGGTCTTCCTGGCCAAGGCGCCGCCGCCGATCGACGTGATCGCGGAATGGGAGGCCGAGGAGGCCGCCGAGAAGGCGGCGAAGACGAAGGCGACGTCCCACCGCAAGCCGTAGCGTCCTACGGCCGCAGCAGCACAGGGGCGGGACCGGCCACGCGGCCGGCCCGCCCCTGTCGTTTCCCCAACGGCCGGAAGACGTCGGCGGGCGACCTGAAGCGGTGCCCGGGGCGCCGCCCCACCGCACACCACGGCTCCTGCGCCCCCCAGGGCGCGGGAAGCCCGAAGGGGGCGCACCCGGCCGGGTGCGCCCCCTTCGTCCGTCGAGCGAGCCCGCAGGGCCACGGTCAGCGGCGCGCCTGGAGAAGGTCCTCCAGCTGCTCCTCGCGCGCCTGCGCGGCGACGAAGAGGAGCTCGTCGCCCGGCTCCAGCGTCTCCTCGCCGTGCGGCGTCAGCACCCGGTTGCCCCGGATGATCGTGACCAGCGAGGTGTCCTCGGGCCAGCTGATCTCGCTGATCTGCGTCCCCGCGACGGAGGAGTCCGCCGGCAGGGTCAGCTCGACCAGGTTGGCGTCGCCGTGGCTGAAGCGCAGCAGCCGCACCAGGTCGCCGACGCTGACGGCCTCCTCGACCAGCGCCGACATCAGGCGCGGCGTCGAGACGGCGACGTCCACGCCCCAGGACTCGTTGAAGAGCCACTCGTTCTTCGGGTTGTTGACGCGGGCCACCACGCGCGGCACCCCGTACTCGGTCTTCGCGAGCAGCGAGACGACGAGGTTGACCTTGTCGTCACCGGTCGCGGCGATGACCACGTTGCAGCGCTGGAGCGCGGCCTCGTCGAGCGAGGTGATCTCGCAGGCGTCGGCGAGCAGCCACTCGGCCTGCGGCACCCGCTCCACCGAGATGGCGGTCGGCGCCTTGTCGACGAGCAGCACCTCGTGGCCGTTCTCCAGCAGTTCGCCCGCGATGGAGCGGCCCACCGCGCCTGCCCCGGCGATAGCGACCCTCATGCGTGTGCCTCCTCGGGCCCCTCGGCGAACGCCGCCTCGACCTTGTCGATCTCGTCGGTGCGCATCATCACGTGGACGAGGTCGCCCTCCTGCAGCACGGTCTGCGACGTCGGCAGCATCGCCTCGCCCAGCCGGGTGAGGAACGCGACACGGACCCCGGTCTCGTCCTGGAGCTTGCTGACCTTGTGCCCGATCCACGAGGGGGAGGTGTGCACCTCGGCGAGCTGCACACCGCCGCTCGGGTCGCGCCACAGCGGCTCGGCGCCCGACGGCAGCAGCCGGCGCAGCATCTGGTCGGCGGTCCACCGCACCGTGGCGACGGTGGGGATGCCCAGGCGCTGGTAGACCTCGGCACGCTTGGGGTCGTAGATGCGGGCCGCGACGTTCTCCACACCGAACATCTCGCGGGCCACGCGGGCGGCGATGATGTTGGAATTGTCACCACTGCTGACGGCCGCGAACGCTCCCGCGTCCTCGATTCCCGCCTCCCGCAGGGTGTCCTGGTCGAAGCCGACCCCGGTGACGCGACGCCCGCCGAAGCCGGCGCCGAGCCGGCGGAACGCGGTGGGGTCCTGGTCGACGACTGCGACCGTATGACCTTGCTGTTCCAGGGTTTGCGCGAGGGCGGAGCCCACTCTTCCGCAGCCCATGATGACGATGTGCACGGCCGTCCTTCCGGCTGTCAGCGACGCGCTGAATCCCAGCCTCATTGCATGCTCTGGATAAACAGGGTCTCAGACCACGCCCCAAGCTACACACGGGTGGTCACCGGGGGAGCCCCCCGGGCGACTGTCGTGGCGCGCTCGGGGAGGAATTGCAACGGGATTGCGGTACGAGGGGGTGGGGGGTTCGTCAGTCCCATTTCGAACGCTTACGATCCTCTGCGTGTCCAAACTGACCGACGTGCCCAAACGGATCCTGATCGGCCGGGCGCTACGCAGCGACCGCCTCGGGGAAACCCTCCTTCCCAAGCGGATCGCCCTACCCGTCTTCGCGTCCGACCCCCTCTCCTCGGTGGCCTACGCCCCGGGCGAGGTCCTGCTGGTCCTGTCGATCGCGGGCGTCTCCGCATACCAGTACAGCCCCTGGATCGCCCTCGCGGTCGTCGTGCTGATGTTCACCGTCGTCGCCTCGTACCGGCAGAACGTCCACGCCTACCCCAGCGGCGGCGGCGACTACGAGGTCGCCAACACCAACCTCGGCCCCAAGGCCGGTCTGACCGTGGCGAGCGCCCTGCTCGTCGACTACGTCCTGACCGTCGCCGTGTCGATCTCCTCCGGCGTCGAGAACCTCGGCTCCGCGGTGCACTTCGTCATCGAGCACAAGGTGCTCTCGGCGATCGTCATGATCCTCCTGCTCACGCTGATGAACCTGCGCGGCGTGAAGGAGTCCGGAAAACTCTTCGCCATCCCCACGTACGTCTTCGTCGCGGCCGTCTTCATCATGATCGCCTGGGGTGCCTGGAAGGGCATCGTCCTCGACGAGACCATGACGGCGCCCACTGCCGGCTTCGAGATCGAGCCCGAGCAGAAGGGCCTGGCGGGCTTCGCCATGGTCTTCCTGCTGCTCCGGGCCTTCTCCTCGGGATGCGCCGCGCTGACGGGCGTCGAGGCCATCAGCAACGGCGTCCCCGCCTTCCGCAAGCCCAAGAGCAAGAACGCCGCGACCACCCTGGCCCTCATGGGCGGCCTGGCGGTCACCATGTTCTGCGGGATCATCGGCCTGGCCATGGCCACCGACGTGCGGATGGCCGAGAACCCGGCGGTGGACCTGCTGGACGACGGCGTGCCGGTCGGCCCGGACTACGTCCAGGACCCGGTCATCTCCCAGGTGGGCGAGGCCGTCTTCGGCGGCGGCAGCGTCCTCTTCATCCTGCTGGCCACGGCCACCGCGCTCGTCCTCTTCCTGGCCGCGAACACCGCCTACAACGGCTTCCCGCTGCTCGGCTCGATCCTCGCCCAGGACCGCTACCTGCCGCGCCAGCTGCACACCCGCGGCGACCGCCTCGCCTTCTCCAACGGCATCGTGCTCCTCGCCGGCGCCGCCATCCTGCTCGTCTGGATCTACGACGCGGACTCGACGAAGCTGATCCAGCTCTACATCGTCGGCGTCTTCGTCTCCTTCACGCTGAGCCAGATCGGCATGGTCCGGCACTGGAACCGGTACCTGAAGACCGAGCGCGACGCCGCCGCCCGCCGGCGCATGCACCGCTCCCGGGCGATCAACACCTTCGGCGCGTTCTTCACCGGCATGGTCCTGGTCATCGTCCTCGCCACCAAGTTCACCCACGGCGCCTGGGTCGCCCTGCTCGGCATGGTGATCTTCTACGGCACGATGACCGCGATCCGGAAGCACTACGACCGGGTCTCCGCCGAGATCGCCGCCGCCGAGGGCCCGAGCGACGACAGCGTGCGGCCCTCCCGGGTCCACTCCATCGTCCTGGTCTCCAAGGTCCACAAGCCCACCCTGCGCGCTCTGGCCTTCGCCAAGCTGACCCGCTCCGACACCCTCGAAGCGCTCAGCATCAGCGTCGACCCGGCCGAGACCAAGGCCCTGCGCGAGGAGTGGGACCGGCGCAGGATCAACGTCCCGCTCAAGATCCTCGACTCGCCGTACCGCGAGATCACCCGCCCGGTGGTCGAGTACGTCAAGGGCCTGCGCAGCGAGAACCCGCGCGACGCGGTCAGCGTGTACATCCCCGAGTACGTCGTCGGCCGCTGGTACGAGCACCTGCTGCACAACCAGAGCGCCCTGCGCCTCAAGGGCCGGCTGCTCTTCACGCCGGGCGTGATGGTCACCTCCGTGCCCTACCAGCTGGAGTCCTCGGAACTCGCCAAGCGGCGGGCGAAGAAGCGTCAGGACTGGAACGCCCCCGGCTCCGTCCGCCGCGGCCCGGTGGACACCCCGCGGCCCCCGAAGGCCCCGGCCGACAAGGGCTGAACCGGTTGGTGAACGGCCGGACGAGATCCACGTAAACTGGTGGGTCGGTCGTCCGGCCGTTTCACTTTTCCGGTTTTCTCATCCTTGGAGCCACCCCGCCATGACGCAGCAGAACGAGAAGCAGTCACTGGTCGGGGAGGAGTACGAGGTTGAGGTCGGCCCCGTCGCGCACGGCGGCCACTGCATCGCCCGCACCTCCGACGGCCGGGTCCTGTTCGTCCGTCACACCCTCCCCGGCGAGAAGGTGATCGCCAAGGTCACCGAGGGCGAGACGGACTCCCGCTTCCTGCGCGCCGACGCCGTCACCGTGCTGGACGCCTCCAAGGACCGCGTCGAGGCCCCCTGCCCGTACGCCGGCCCCGGCAAGTGCGGCGGCTGCGACTGGCAGCACGCCAAGCCGGGCGCCCAGCGCCGGCTCAAGGGCGAGGTCGTCGCCGAGCAGCTGAAGCGGCTCGCCGGACTCACCCCGGAGGAGGCCGGCTGGGACGGCACGGTCATGCCCGCGGAGGGCGACAAGCTCCCGGCGGGCCAGGTGCCGCAGTGGCGCACCCGCGTCCAGTACGCCATCGACGAGACCGGCCGGGCCGGCCTGCGCAAGCACCGCTCGCACGACATCGAGCCCGTCGACCACTGCATGATCGCCTCTCCGGGCGTCAGCGAACTCGGCATCGAGCAGCAGGACTGGCCCCAGATGGCCACGGTCGAGGCGATCGCCGCGACGGGCTCCCAGGACCGCCAGGTCGTCCTGACCCCCCGCCCGGGCGGCCGGCTGCCCCTGGTCGAGCTGGACAAGCCCGTCTCGGTGCTCCGCGTCGAGGAGAAGGACGGCGGCGTCCACCGCGTCCACGGCCGCCCCTTCGTCCGGGAGCGCGCCGACGGCCGTACGTACCGCGTCGGCATGGGCGGCTTCTGGCAGGTCCACCCGCAGGCCGCGGACACCCTGATCAAGGCCGTCATGCAGGGCCTGATGCCGCGCAAGGGCGAGATGGCCCTCGACCTCTACTGCGGCGTCGGCATCTTCGCGGGCGCCCTCGCGGAACGCCTCGGCGAGACGGGCGCGGTCCTCGGCATCGAGTCCACGAAGCGCGCGGTGGAGGACGCCCGGCACAACCTGGCGGACTTCCCCCGGGTCCGCATCGAACAGGGCAAGGTCGAGACGGTCCTCCCGAAGACCGGCATCACGGAGTGCGACCTGGTCGTCCTGGACCCGCCCCGCGCGGGCGCGGGCAAGCAGACGGTCCGCCACGTGGCCGGCCTCTCGGCGCGCCGCATCGCCTACGTCGCGTGCGACCCGGCGGCCCTGGCCCGGGACCTGGGCTACTTCCGCGACTTCGGCTACCGCCCCCGCACCCTCCGCGTCTTCGACCTCTTCCCGATGACCCACCATGTCGAGTGCGTCGCGATCCTTGAGCCTGCCGCAAAGGGTGACTGACCTGCGGTTTCGTCGAGTGTGCGTTATGTGCGCTACGTGCGTTACGGGCGATATCTTGACGCAAATCTGAGGCGTGTGACGCACGCCGGACGCTTCTTCTGACGGGGTGACATGGCGGGTGAGTCACCTCCCGGGACGGGCTGTGGTTCCCGTCGGGGAGGTGGCTTTGGCGCAGTCGGGTCGTGCTGCCCTTTCCCTGCGGGCGTCTCGGACAATCCCGTGCGTGGTAACACTCTGTAGTAGATCGCCGGGGTGGCGGCGGGCCTGGCAAACCCCGCGGGCGAGATGTTCAGGCTGTTTGTGAACGCGTCCGAGGGGCGGGTGGTCACCTTAGGTGCCGCAGGGATCGGGGCTCGTAAGCGAGGAGAGGGTCGACCTGCTGGTGCCGAGTAAGGGTGCGGGTAACGCCCAGAGGTGAGCTTCGTGTGGAGAAGCGCCCGGCGACGGCAGCATCGGCTGGACATTGGGGCCCGCCCGCCGGGCCTGTACAGGCCCGCGTGTCGCCCGACGGGAGGGGGCGCCGGGCGGTTTGAGGCAGCTGATGACGGGCCGAGATGGGCATGGACTCGGTGATGACGGTGGCGGCCGGTCGGCGCCTGGAGCGGCTGTTCCGGCTCACGCTGCCCGCGACCCTGCTGTGGAACCGGCCCACCGTGAGGGCGATCGCCGAGTACCTGGCCGAGTGCCTGGCACCGCGGGAGGCGGTGGGCGACAGGGGCTGAGGAGGCGCTGCCGGCCGCACCTCCTTCCCGACGGCGCACCGTGCCGGCCGTCCGGTTCACGGGGTGCGGGTGGTCCGTGTGGCCGGCCGACATTCGGGCCCGGCGACACGGGACCCTGGGGGTGCTGCCGAGCAGGACCCGGCAACCGCCTACTTCTCGGCCGCCGGGACCGTCTCACGGGCCGTTCCGGCTTCCGCGCGCTTCTCCGCGGGGGCGGAGGGTGCGGCCGGCGGTCCGCTCCTCCCGGCTGCCGGCAGGATCCGGGTCAGCAGCGGGCCGGTGAGCGCCGTGGTCGTCACTGCCATCACGACCATCAGCGAGTACAGCGTCCCGTCCAGCAGTCCCAGTTCCAGTCCCACCCCGAGGACGACCAGTTCGGTGAGGCCGCGGGTGTTCAGGAGGGCGCCGAGCGCGGCCGCGGGCCGTCTGCCGAAACCGCCGAGACGAGCCCCGAGGTAGGCGCCGAGGAGCTTCCCGGTCATGGCGACCACGAGGATGGCGGCCAAGGTGCCGAGGTCCCCGAAGTCCAGTCGGGAGAGGTCGACCTTGAGGCCGGCCATCACGAAGTACACGGGCAGCAGGAGCAGCCTGGACAGTGGTTCCATCCGCTGGAGTGCGCCGTCGCGCAGTGGGCCGGCGCCCTCCCGCGGCACGACGGCGCCGAACAGGAACGCTCCGAAGATGTAGTGCAGCCCCATCCACTCGGTGCAGGCCGACGACAGGAGGAGCCCGGCCAGCACCAGGACCAGGAGGTTCACGTCCTTGCCGGAGCCGGATTCCGTCCCCCGGATCCCCCTGCGCCTGCTCACTTCGCCCGCCTTGCGGAGCAGGGGCCGGACGACAGTGATCATCAGGACGGCGTACGGCACCAGCAGGGCGAGACGCCAGTCGAGGTCCGCCCCCGTGGCCAGTGCGGCCGCCACCGCCAGGAGGATCCAGACCAGCAGATCGGTGACGGCCGCGCACGTCAGGGCGGTCGTACCGACCCGGGTACGGGTCAGCCCGCGGTCGGCGATGATCCGAGCGAGTACGGGGAAGGCCGTCGCGGCCATGGCGACCGCGAAGAACAGGACGAACGCCGGGAGGGGGCCGTGGCCGTAGCGATCCGCCAGGAGCCATGCGAGCACGGCACCCAGACCGAGCGGCAGCACTGTCGAGAAGGTGGTCGCCCACAGGGTGACCCGGCCCCCTCCGCGCAGGACGCCGAGATCCATCTCCAAGCCGACGGCGAACATGAAGAGGGCGAGTCCCACACCGGCGAGCGCGCTCAGCAGCGGTCGAACCTCGGAAGGGAAGAGGACGCCCGCGAAGTGAGCGCCGAGCAGTGTGGGTCCCAGCAGGACACCGGCGACTATCTCGCCGATGACCGCCGGCTGGCCGCACGCCCGAGCGGCCGCCCCAAGAACGCGCGCCATGGCGATGATCAGGGCCAGGTCGAGGAGGAGGTAGAGCGTCTGCGACGGCGTCACCGGGGAGGACCCTCGTCGGCCTTCGACCGGTCGTCGTCGACCGCCCGGGGACTGGCGGTCCCGTCCTCGTTGGGCATGACGATGCTGGCGATGCCCTTGTCCAGGTCGATGCGTGTCCGCGGCGGGGCGCCGTCGCCCTCGTCGTCGCGGAGCACTTCCTGCAGTTGCTGCTGCTCCACCTCGACCAGCTTGTTCGCATTGAAGATCACGTTGAACTCGTCGAACGCGTGACCCGTCAAAGGGCGCCGAGCGTTGCTGCGCCGGGTGAGGATCGTGCGCCCCTTGAAGAAGCGGCGCAGGACCAGTTCCGTCCCACAGCATATGAACAGCAATAACGCGAGCCCCGGAAGAACGGCTTCGCTCCACATGGTTGACATCGGATCTGCCTCCTGCTGACGAGTCGAGGCTATCCAGTATCCGTGCCCGCTCCCGCAGGATTCGGTGTCCCGTTTCGTCCGGTGCCGTCTCGGACCTTGCACGGCGTGCCGGGCAGAGCAGAGCCTCCCATGGAGATTCAGCGCCTGCGCAGCCCGGAGGAGAACCCATGATCCCGCTCTCGCACGCACAGCAGCGACTGTGGTTCCTCCACCGGTTGGAAGGGCCCAATGCCACCTACAACATGCCTGCCGTGCTCCGGCTGACGGGTGCGCTCGACCGGGCGGCACTCGTTGCTGCGCTGCAGGACCTCGTCGACCGGCACGAGCCGCTGCGCACGGTCTTCGTCAGCCAGGACGACGTGCCCGGCCAGAAGATCCTGGCCCCGGGCGAGGCCCGGCTGGAGGCCTCCGTCACCGAGGTCGCGCCGGAGGAGCTGGACGGCGAACTAGCCGAGCTGGCGGCCGGAGCCTTCGACCTGGAGACGGAAATACCCATCCGGGCACGGCTGTTCGCCCTGTCCGAGCGCGAACATGTGCTGGCGCTGGTGATCCATCACATCGCCGCGGACGGCTGGTCGATGGCTCCCCTCGCCCGTGACCTCACCACCGCGTACGAAGCCCGCCGCACCGGACGGACGCCCGACTGGCCGGCGCTGCCGGTCCAGTACGCGGACTACACCCTGTGGCAGCAGGAGCTGCTCGGCGGCGAGGACGACCCGGAGTCCCTGATCAGTGAGCAGGTCGAATACTGGCGCAAGGCGCTGGCCGGGCTGCCGGACGAGCTGCGGCTCCCGGTGGACCGGCAGCGTCCCGGCGCGCCCGGCAACCAGGGCGGCAACGTCGCCTTCCAGGTGAGTGCGGAGCTGCACCGGAGGCTGTCCGACCTGGCCGCACGGTCGGACGCCAGCCTCTACATGGTGGTGCAGGCCGGGCTGGCCGCGCTGCTGAGCAGAATGGGCGCGGGCACCGACATCCCCCTCGGTTCGCCGATCGCCGGCCGCACCGACGAAGGGCTGGACGAACTGGTCGGCTTCTTCGTCAACACCCTGGTGATGCGCATCGACACCGCCGGCGTCCCCTCGTTCCGCGAACTCATCGCCAGGTCCCGGGAGACGGCGCTGGGCGCCTACGCGAACCAGGAGCTGCCCTTCGAGCGGCTGGTCGACATCCTCCGCCCTGACCGGAGCCTGGGCAGGCACCCGTTGTTCCAGGTGATGCTGGCGTTCCAGAACAACACCCTCCCGCAGCTGCGGCTGCCGGGGCTGGTCGTGGAGGGCGAGCAGCTGTACACCGCCACCTCCAAGTTCGACCTGGCGTTCAGCATGGGCGAGCAGTTCGACGACGAGGGCCGTCCCGCGGGCCTCGGCGGCACGATCGAGTACGCCACCGACCTGTTCGACCGGGAGAGCGTGGAGCGGCTCGGCGCACGCCTTGTCCGTGTCTTCGAGGCGATGGCCGACGACCCCGGCCTGCGGCCCGACGCCCTGGAGCTGCTGCTGCCGGGTGAGCGCGAGCAGGTGCTGGAGTCGTGGAACCGGACCGAACAGGAAGTCCCCGCCAGCGGGTTCGCCGAGCTCTTCCGCTCCCGTGCCGCAGCGGCCCCGGAAGCCACGGCGCTGGTGTCCGAGGAGACCACGCTGACCTACGGCGAGCTCGATGCCGAGGCGAACCGGCTGGCCCGGCTGCTGAGCGAGCGCGGTGCGGGCCCGGGACAGCTGGTGGCGCTGGCGCTGCCCCGGTCGGTGCAGCTCGTGACGGCGATGCTCGCCGTGGCCAAGGCCGGAGCCGCCTACCTCCCCGTCGACAGCGGATACCCGGCCGAGCGCATCGCGTACCTGCTCGAGGACTCCCGCCCGGTGCTGACGGTGACGACCGGAGCGCTGTCCGGGCGACTGCCGGCAGGCAGCCCGGTCCTCGTGCTCGACGACGAGCGCACCGTGTCCGAGCTGGACCGGTACGGCACGGAGGAGCTGCCGCAGAACCGGACGCTCGACAGCCCGCTGTACGTGATCTACACCTCGGGATCCACCGGGAAGCCGAAGGGCGTGGTGGTGACGGACGGCGGCGTGGCCAGCATGGCCCGCACCCAGCGCGAACGCCTGGGCGCGGGGCCGGACAGCCGGGTCCTGCAGTTCTCCTCACCGAGCTTCGACGTCGCGTTCTGGGACTGCTGCATGGCGCTGCTGAACGGCGGCACGCTGTTCCTGCGCTCGGCCGACCGGCTCATGCCCGGCCACGAGCTCGCCGAGTTCATCCGGGACCAGCGCCTCACGCACTTCACCATGCCGCCGTCCGTTCTCGCGGCGATGCCCGAGGGGGTGCTGCCGGCCGGCCTGACCGTGTCGGTGGCGGGCGAGGCATGCCCCGGCGCACTCGTCGGGCGGTGGGCGCCGGGCAACCGGATGTTCAACGCCTACGGCCCGACCGAGACGACGGTGATCGCCACCATGAGCGAGCAGCTGTCCGGCCCGGACGGCCCTCCGATCGGCAGGCCGGTGGACAACACCCGGGTCTACGTGCTCGACGAGGCCCTGCGCCCGGTGCCGCCGGGCGTGGTGGGAGACCTGTACGTGGCGGGCGCGAGCCTGGCCGCCGGCTATCTGCGCCGCCCGGCTCTGACCGCGGAGCGGTTCGTGGCCTGCCCGTTCGGCCGTAGCGGGGAGCGGATGTACCGCACCGGAGACCTTGCCCGGCTACGGGCGGACGGTCACGTCGACTACGTCGGCCGGGCTGATGCTCAGGTGAAGATCCGCGGTTTCCGGATCGAACCCGGTGAGGTCGAGGCCGTACTGACCCGGCACCCCGGGGTGCAGCAGGCCGCCGTGCTGGCACGGGAGGACCGCCCCGGGGACCGGCAGCTGGCCGCGTACCTCGTGGCTGCCGGGGACGGCGCCGACCTGGAGGAAGCGGCCGAGCGGCAGCAGCTCGGCAACTGGCAGGCCACCTACGACGCCCACCACGAGGGCCTGTCGGGCGGTCTCGGCGAGGACTTCTCCGGCTGGAACAGCAGTTACACCGGGCAGCCTATCCCGGTCGCGGAGATGCAGCGGTGGCGCGACGCGACCGTGGCGCGGGTACGGGAGCTCCGGCCCCGCCGGGTGCTGGAGATCGGAGTGGGCAGCGGTCTGCTCCTCGCGCCGCTGGCGCCCGACTGCGAGTCCTACTGGGGCACGGACATCTCCCAGGTCGTCATCGACCGGGTCCGCGCCCAGCTCGACGGCCGGCACGATTTGGAGGGCCGGGTCGAGCTGCGTGCACAGCCGGCCCACGACTTCGACGGACTGCCCACGGGGTTCTTCGACACCGTCGTCGTCAACTCCGTGATCCAGTACTTCCCCAGTGCCGACTACCTGACCGATGTGCTCACCCGGGCGCTCGACCTGGTCGTCCCGGGCGGCAACGTGTTCGTCGGCGATGTCCGCAACCTCCGGCTCCACCGCGCCCTGCGCACGTCCGTCGAACTGCTCGCCACCGACGCCACGGTCCGCGACGCCGCAGAGGTCCGCAGGACGGTCGACCTCGCCGTGGCGCGGGAGACGGAACTGCTCGTCGACCCGGACTACTTCGCCGGCCTGGCCGTGGCAGCGGACCTCGCGGTCAAGTCCGGCACGGACCGCAACGAGCTCACCGGCCACCGCTACGACGTGGTGCTGCGCACGGAGCCGCAGCCCGAGCCCACCGCCGTCAGGGAGCTCGTCTGGGGGCGCGACGCCGCCGATGCGGACACGTTGCGTGCGGCGCTGGCGGCCCGGCCGGACGGCCTGCGGGTCACGGGTGTTCCCAACCGCCGGATCGCCGGCGAGCTCACCGCCGCACGGGCACTCGAAGCCGGCGACCTGCAGGCCGCACAGGCCGCACTCGCGGCGGACGCGTCCGCGCTGCCGGAGCCGGAGGAGTTCGCAGTGCTGGGCGAGGAGGCCGGCTACCGGACCACCGTCACCTGGGCCGGCGCCGACCTCGACGGCGGCACACTCGAGGTGGCGTTCAGCGCACCCGGGCAGGCGCCGGTGGCCGGCTACCGCCCCGGTGCGCGCCCGGCCTCCGGTGGTCGCGTGTACACGAACGCCCCGGCCGCCGTGCTGGCCTCGGACGCGCTGGTCGAGTCCGTGCGTGAGCACCTGCGGCGCGTGGTGCCCGACTACTTGGTGCCGACCTCGTTCGTCGTGCTGGACCGCATGCCGCTGACCACGAACGGCAAGCTGGACCGGCGGGCGCTGCCGGCGCCCGCGATCCTCGGCAGTACCTCGGGCCGGAGCCCGCGCAACGAGCGCGAGACCATGCTGTGCCGGATCTTCGCCGAAGTCCTCGGACTGCCCAGGGTAGGCATCGACGACGGGTTCTTCGACCTCGGCGGCCACTCACTGCTGGCGACCCGGCTGGTCTCCCGGGTCCGCGACGCCCTCGGCGTCGACCTGGCCATCAGGGACCTGTTCGTGACGCCGACGGTGGCCGGACTCGGCCGCGTACTGGAGAAGGCCGCAGGGACCCGGCGTCGGCCGGTGGAGCGGCGGCGCCGCCCCGAGCACACGCCGCTCTCGCACGCGCAGCAGCGGCTGTGGTTCCTCAGCCGGCTCGAGGGCGGGAGCGCCACGTACAACATGCCGATCGCGGTGCGGCTCACCGGAGAGCTCGACCGTGCGGCACTGGCCGCGGCCGTCCAGGACGTGTCCGACCGGCACGAAGTGCTTCGCACCCGCTACCCCGACGTCGGGGGCGTCCCGCACCAGGACATCGTGTCCCCGGAGCAGGCCCGGGTCGAACTGAAGGTGACCGAGACCACCGACGCGGAACTGGCCGCACGGCTCGCAGACGCCTGTGCCCACGTGTTCGACCTGGCCGAGGAACTGCCCCTGCGAGCCGAACTGCTCGCCCTGTCCCAGCACGACCACGTGCTGGTACTGACGCTCCACCACATCGCCGGGGACGGCTGGTCCATGGGACCGCTGACCAGGGACCTCACGGACGCCTACGCCGCCCGCCTCGACGGCCGTCGGCCGCGGTGGGCGCCGTTGCCCGTGCAGTACGCGGACTACGCACTGTGGCAGCGCGAACTCCTCGGCCGCGAGGACGATCCGGACAGCCTGGTCGCCGAACAGATCTCTTACTGGCGCAGGGCCCTGGCCGATCTGCCCGAAGACCTGCGGCTGCCCGGAAGCCGACCGCGCGGTAAGAGCGGCGACTACCACGGGGCCACCCTGTCGTTCCGTATCGACGCGCGCACGCACAGCCGTTTGGCCGACCTGGCCGCGTCCTCCGGCACGAGCCTCCACATGGTCAGCCAGGCAGGGCTCGCCGCCCTCCTCACCAGGCTGGGCTGCGGCACCGACATCCCGCTCGGCACGCCCGTCGCCGGGCGCACCGACACCGCGCTCGACGACCTTGTCGGCGACTTCCTCAACACGCTCGTGCTGCGCACCGACACGGGCGGCAACCCCACCTGGCACGAGTTGCTCGACCGCATCAGCGAGACGAACCTGGGCGGCTACGCCAACCAGGACGTGCCGATCGAGCGCCTGGTCGAAATCCTCAACCCCGACCGCTCGGCAGGCCGGATGCCGCTGTTCCAGGTCCTGCTGTCGCTGCACGGAGTCCCGCCGGAGCCGGCGTTCCCCGGCCTGGCGGCCCAGGCCGAGCCGGTCGAGCGGATCGTACAGAACAAGTTCGACCTCGCCGTTCACCTGCGCGAGACCTTCACCCAGGACGGTTCCCCCGGCGGACTGGAGGGCATGGTCGAGTACTCGACCGACCTGTTCGACGCGGCTGACGTCGAGCTGCTGACCGGCCGCCTGGCACGGATGCTCGCCGCGATGGCCGCCGATCCCGGGGGGAGGATCGGCGCGGCCGACCTGCTCGAGGAGGCCGAGCAGGAGCAGGTCGTCCGAGGCTGGAACGAAACCGCGCACGACGTGCCGCGCACCACCCTGCCGGAGCTGTTCGCGGCGCAGGCGGCCCGGACCCCCGACCGCACGGCGGTGGTCTTCGAGGGCACCGAACTCACCTACGCCGAGCTGGACCTGCGGGCCGACCGGTTCGCACGGCTGCTCGCAGAGCACGGTGCCGGACCGGAGACCTGCGTGGCAGTGGTCCTCCCCCGCTCCGAAACCCTTGTCGTCACGCTGCTGGCGGTCCTCAAGACCGGTGCTGCGTACCTCCCGGTCGACCCCGGCTACCCCGCCGAGCGCATCCGGTACCTGCTCGACGACGCCCGCCCGGTGCTCACCCTCACCGAGGACCACCCGCTCCTCGGCGCCGAGCCGACGGGCGACGCGCCGGCGTCCGGCCCGGTCACTCGCCTCCCGGAGCATCCCGCGTACGTGATCTACACGTCGGGGTCCACCGGAGCGCCCAAGGGCGTGGTGGTGTCCCACGCGAGTATCGTCAACCGGCTGATGTGGATGCAGGACCGGTACGGGCTCGACGACACCGACCGGGTACTGCAGAAGACCCCCGCCGGATTCGACGTGTCGGTGTGGGAGTTCTTCTGGCCGCTGCTCACCGGCGCCACGCTGGTGGTGGCCAGGCCGGGCGGTCACCAGGACCCGGTGTACCTGGCCGACCTGATGCGCGAACAGCGCGTCACCACAGCGCACTTCGTGCCCTCGATGCTCGCGGTTTTCGTCGCGGAGCCCGCCGCGGTACGGCTGCCGGACCTCCGTCGGCTGATCAGCAGCGGCGAGGCGCTGCCGGCCGAGCTGGCCGAACGGGCCCGGACGACGATCGGCGCCACTGTGCACAACCTGTACGGGCCGACCGAGGCGGCGGTCGACGTGACCGCCTGGGAGTGCCGGAACGAGCCGGGCGCGGTCTCGGTGCCCATCGGCGGTCCGGTGTGGAACACCGCCCTGTACGTGCTCGACTCCACGCTGCGCCCGGTTCCGCCCGGGGTCGCCGGCGAGCTGTACATCGCCGGTGCCCAGCTGGCCCGCGGCTATCTGCACCGCCCCGGCCTGACCGCCGAGCGCTTCGTGGCCTGCCCCTTCGGCAGGGCCGGGGAGCGCATGTACCGCACGGGCGACGTGGCGGCCTGGCGGTCCGACGGGCAGCTGGAGTACCTCGGCCGCGCCGACGACCAGGTGAAGGTACGCGGATTCCGGGTCGAGCCCGCCGAGATCGAGGCCGCCCTGGCGCGTCACCACGGCGTCGGACACGCCGTCGTCGTGCCGCGCGCGGACGCGTCCGGCGACACCCGGCTCTTCGCCTACGTCGTCCCGGCGGGCCCGGACAGGCCCCTGCCGATGGACCTGCGCGACTTCCTCGGAGGCCTGCTGCCGGAGCATCTGGTCCCGGCTGCCTTCGTCGTCCTGGACGAACTGCCGCTGACCCCCAACGGGAAGCTGGACCGGCGGGCGCTGCCGGCCCCCGACCACGAAGGCCGCAAGGCCGGGCGCGGACCGCGCGACAAGCGCGAGGAGACACTCTGCCGGATCTTCGCGGACATTCTCGGCCTGCCGGAGGTGGGCATCGACGAAGGGTTCTTCGACCTCGGCGGCCACTCTCTGATGGCGACCCGGCTGATCTCCCTGGTCCGGGTCACGTTCGGTGTCGATCTGGCGATCCGTGACCTGTTCACCACGCAGACGGTGGCGGGGCTCGTGGAGATCCTCGACCGGTCCGGTGACAGTCGGCGGCCACCGGTCGTGCGAGGGCAGCGCCCGGAGCGGGTGCCGCTCTCCCACGCCCAGCAGCGGCTGTGGTTCCTCAACCGTCTGGAAGGCTCGAACGCCGCGTACAACCTGCCGATGGCAGCGCGGCTGACGGGCCCGCTGGACCATCGGGCGCTGGCCGCCGCCGTGGCCGACGTCACCGCGCGGCACGAGACGTTGCGCACGGTCTTCCCCGAGACCGACGGCGTACCCCACCAGCGGATCCTCACCCCGGCAGAGACGCGTCCGGACTTCGAGGTGGGCGAGGTCGACCGGGACCGGGTGGCCGAGGCGATCGCCGGGATCGCCGAACGGGACTTCGACCTGCGCACGGACCTGCCGCTGCGGGTCAGGGTGCTCACGGTGTCACCGACGGAGCACGTGCTCGTGCTGGTCCTCCACCACGTCGCCGGGGACGGATGGTCGTTGGTCCCGCTCGCCCGCGATCTGAGCGGTGCGTACACGGAACGCTGTGCCGGACGGACGCCGGAGTGGACCGAACTCCCCGTGCAGTACGTGGACTACGCGCTGTGGCAGCGCGATCTGCTCGGCCGTACGGACGATCCGGACAGTCTCGTCGGCGAGCAGGTCGCGTACTGGCGGCGGGCGCTGGCCGGGATTCCTGACGAGCTGCCACTGCCGACCGACCGGCAGCGGCCGAGGACCCCGAGCTACGCGGGTGGCAGCGTCGACTTCGGCTACGGGCCGGAGCTGCACGCCCGGATCAACAAACTTGCCGTCGACTGCAACGCGACGGCGTTCATGGTCGTCCAGACGGCGCTTGCCGCCCTGCTGACCCGGCTCGGAGCCGGCACCGACATTCCGGTCGGGTCGCCGATCGCCGGCCGCACCGACGAAGCCCTGGACGACCTCGTCGGATTCTTCGTCAATACGTTGGTGCTGCGCACCGACACGAGCGGCGATCCGACGTTCCGCGAGGTGATCGACCGGGTGCGGGAGGCCAACGTCAGCGCGTACGCCCACCAGGATCTCCCGTTCGAGTACCTGGTCGAGGCCGTCAACCCGGTCCGGTCCGCCGCCCGGCATCCGTTGTTCCAGGTGATGTTCGCCTTCCAGAACACCAGGGACACCGAGCTGCGGCTTCCGGAGCTGTCCGCGGAGCCGCTCGGAGTCGGCACCGACGCCACCATGTTCGACCTGTCGGTCCACCTCGAGGCCCGGTACCACGAGGACGGCCGGGAGGGGGGCGCCCGCGGCGCGCTGATCTACAGCAGCGATCTGTTCGACCGGGAGACCGTGGCGAGCATCGCCGATCGCCTGCTGCTGATGCTGGAGGCGATCACCAGGGACCCGGAGCAGTGGATCAGCCGGGTCGAGCTGCTCGACGCGTCCGAGCGGCGGAGGATCCTGAACGAGTGGAACGGTGCTGCCGCACCGGTTCCCTCGGCCACCCTGCCCGAGCTGTTCGCCGCGTCCGCCGCCCGTGACGGCGCCGCCACGGCGGTGCGCGCGGGGGACACGCGGCTGAGTTACGACGAGCTGCGCTCCTCCGCGAACAGGCTGGCGCGCATGCTGGTGGCCAACGGCTGCGGCCCTGAGCAGCGGGTCGCGCTGGCCCTGCCCAGGACCGCGCTGCTGCCGGTCGCGATGTGGGCGGTGTTGAATGCCGGTGCTGCGTATCTCCCGGTCGACCCCGGCCATCCCGCCGAGCGGGTGCGCCGCCTGGTCGAGGACGCCCGTCCGGTGCTGGCGGTGACGGACCGCGCCGGTGCGGCCGTTCTGCCCGACGGCCTGCCCCGTATCGTGCTCGACGACCCGGAGACCGAGGCCGCCCTCCGCGGACTCGACGACGGAGACCTCACCGACGCGGACCGGTCGGTTCCGCTGCACCCCGACAACGCCGCCTACGTGATCTACACCTCGGGCTCGACCGGGCGGCCCAAGGGAGTGGTGGTGGCGCACCGCGCCGTGGCGAACCTGTCGGTGTGGGCCGGAGAGACCTTCTCCGCCGACGTGTTCGCCGCCGCACTGGCCTCCACCTCGGTCACCTTCGACGTCTCGGTGTCGGACATGATCCTGCCGCTGCTGCACGGCGGCAGCATCGAGGTGGTGCGTGACGTGCTCGCCCTCGCAGACGGGGAGCGCCCCGAGGCGAGCCTGGTGTGCACGGCGCCGTCCGCGATGTCGGCCGCCCTCGCCGCCGGCGGACGGCTGCGGATCGGTACCGTGATCCTGGTGGGGGAAGCGGTCAGTCCGCGGCTGGTGCACGATCTGCGGGCCGCAGCGCCCGGCGTGCGGATCGCGAACCTGTACGGACCGACGGAGGCGTGCGTCTACGCCACCGAGTGGTACGACGACGGCAACGCCGCCGGAGTGGCACCGATAGGCCGGGCGCTCACCAACTACCGCACCTACGTGCTGGACCACGGCATGAATCCGGTGCCGGCCGGGGTCACCGGTGAGCTCTATCTCGCCGGGTCCGGTCTGGCGCGGGGCTACTTCGGGCGTCCCGGGATGACCGCCGAACGCTTCGTCGCCTGCCCGTTCGGCGATGCAGGGGAGCGCATGTACCGTACCGGCGACCTGGTCCGCTGGCGCTCCGACGGCCAGCTGGAGTTCGTCGGCCGCATCGACGACCAGGTCAAGATCCGCGGTCAGCGGGCGGAGCCTGGCGAGACCGAGGCGGTGCTCGCCCGGCACGACGGCGTTGCCCAGGTCGCGGTGATCCCGCTGCGAGACCAGCAGGGGGACACGGTGCTGGTGGCGTATGCCGTGGCGGCCGAAGGCCACGAGGCCGAGCCGGCCGAGCTGATCGACTTCGCGCGCCGTGAACTTCCGGGCCATCTGGTCCCCTCGGCGGTCGTACCGCTGGAGCGGCTGCCGCTGACGGCCAGCGGAAAGCTGGACCGGCGGATGCTGCCGGCGCCTGGGGCCGTACAGCCCACCGGCGGACGCGGGCCGCGCGATGGCCGGGAGCAGGCGCTGTGCGACCTGTTCGCCGAAGTGATCGGGGTGCCCGCCGTGGGTATCGACGACAGCTTCTTCGAGTTGGGCGGGCACTCGCTCCTCGCCACCCGGCTCGTGGCGAAGGTACGGGACCGGCTGGGCGTCGACCTCGCCGTGCGGACCCTGTTCGAAGCGCCGACCGTGGCGGGGCTGGCCGACCGGCTCGATGCGGGCGGCCCGGAACACTCCGGAGCGGACTCCCTCGACGTCCTGCTGCCGCTGCGTGCCGAAGGCAGCCGGCCTCCGCTGTTCTGTGTGCATCCGGCAACCGGGCTCGGTTGGGTGTACGCGGGCCTGCTGCACCACCTCGACAAGGATCAGCCGGTCTACACGATCCAGGCCCGCGGCCTGGACGGGCGGGGCGGGTACGCGGAGTCGGTCGGGGAGATGGCCGTCGACTACCTCGAGAGGATCCGCGAGGTACAGCCTCACGGCCCGTACCAGCTCATGGGCTGGTCGTCCGGCGGCGCGGTGTCCCACGCCATCGCCGGGCTGCTGCGTGACCAGGGGGAGCGTGTGCACCTGCTGGCCATGCTCGACACCACGCTCCCCGGGTCCGACTACACCGATCCGGACACCGACGTGATGTTCCAGGCTCTGCGTTACGTCGGCCTGGACCTGCCGCAAGCGGCCGGTGAAGGGCTCGACTTCGGCCGGGTGCACGCGTTCCTGCGTGAGATCGACCACCCGCTGGCCGGTCTGGGCGAGCGCAGCCTGGCCGCGCTCCCGGAGATCCTCGGCAGGCAGACGGCGATGCTGGGTGAGCCGTTCAGCCGTACGGTCGACACCGACCTGCTGTTCTTCACCGCGAAGCGCACCCATCCGAATGAGCCGGACTTCGCAATGACATGGCAGCCCCTGATCAGGGGCCGGATAACGGAGATCGAGATCGACTGCGAGCACAACCGGATGACGGAGCCGCAGGCGTTGGAGCAAATCGCTCCGGCCCTTCGGGCGAGGCTGCTGACACGGGCCGGTGAGGCGGACCACAGGGGGCCTGAGCATCCCTGACGTGTCGCCAACATCGCACATGCGAAAGACATTTGCGCACTGGTAGAGTTGTGTCGTCTGCTGCCGACGAGTCTGGACCGGCAGCGCCGGGGGAACTCGGGACGGTCGCAATACGGGGGTCTGGGATTGCGTTTCGGGTGGCTACGTCGTCATGGGTATCTCGCTGCCGGCTGGGCGGCGGCCTTCGCCCTTCTGCATTTCTTCTGGGCCCTCGGTGGTGAAGCAGGGCTGGACGTCTCGTCCGGTGAGCAGCTCGCGTCCGAGCGTCCGGCCTGGTTCGTGGCCGGAGGGCTCTGGGGTGTGGGCTTCCTGTGCCTGATCGGCTCCGCGGTCGCCATGGGGCTGCAGCGGCGGGGTGTGCACGGCCGCCGGTGGCGCATGCTCCGGTTGCTGGGGCGGGCGATCTGCCTCCTGCTGCTGGTCCGGGGCATCCTCGTCGAGGTGCTCCTCATCGCCGGCGTTTCGGCCGTGGGTGAGGTCAGCGCCGCTCAGAAATTCTGGACGCTCGCGGTGTGGAACCCTTGGTTCATTCTCGGCGGAGTGCTATTCGGGTTGGCGGCGAGGAGCTCCGGCAGCGACATGTCGGACCGTGCGAGAGCGGGATCAGTGGCCGGCCAATGAGCGGGCCAGGCGAGAACTGTTAAACATTTGACAATTTACGGGGGTGATTGTCGAGGATGGAACCTTTCGATGCTTCGGAATTCGTGCAGCAACTGCGAGAACTAAGGCTGAATGTCGGACAGCCTTCCATGCGGCGTCTGCAGCAGTTGGGAGGAAAGGTCAGAGCATCCAATGGAGACGAGGTCGACGCTCTGCCGCGCAGTACGGTTTCGACGATTCTGCGTGGTGACAAACTGCCGCGATCGGAATTCGTCTCGTCCTTCGTGACGGCGTGCCTGGTGTACGCCGGACAGCCGCCGGAGAAGGTGGTGGAGACCACCGAGCGGTGGCTCGGCCGCTGGAAGGCGCTCTACGCGGCAGGGGCGAGGGAAGGCTCCGACGGGAGGGCCGCTCAGGACGATTCGGTCACCGAGGGGTCGAAGGAGCGGAGCGTGCCCCGGCACCTCCCGCTCGACGTGCCGCTCCTGGCCGGCCGAGGGGCCGAGCTCACCGTTGCCGACGAGCTGTACCGTCGGCGCCCAGGGGGAGGCGTCTTCCTGGTGACGGGCTCGGTCGGGGTCGGGAAGTCCGCGTTCGCGATCCGGTGGGCGCACCGCCGGATCGACGATTTTCCGGATGGTCAGGTGTACGTCGATCTGCGCGGCTCGCACGGTCCGCTGGGCAGCCACGATGCCTTGGCCGTGCTGCTCGGAAGTCTGGGTGTGCACGAGGGGGACTGCCCGGCGGATCCGTTGCGACGGGTGGAGCGGTACCGGTCGTTGATCGCCGAGCGCCGCATGCTCGTCGTCCTCGACAACGCTTCCGACGCCGAGCAGGTCCGCCCGCTGCTGGCCACCGGCGAACACTGCCGGACCGTCGTCACCAGCCGCAACCGGATGTCCGGGTTGGTGGCCCGAGAAGCCGCGCAGCGGCTGGTCCTGGACGTGCTCACCCCGGAGGCGGCCTGCACCGTGCTGAGTGCCGTGGTCGACGAGGAGTACGTGGTGGACGCACGTGCCGAACTGGAGGAACTGGCCGAGCTGTGCGGTTACCTGCCGCTCGTGTTGCGGTTGGCCGCCGTGAAGTTCGTCGACCGGCCCGGGCAGGGCTTCAAGAACTTCGTCCGCACCATGCGCGACGGCAGCCAGCTCCTTTCCCTCGCACTCGACGGCGACAGCGGCAACTCCATCCGGGCCGAACTGGAGTTCTCCTACCGAAGGCTCGGCCTCGACGCGAAGCGCTACTTCCGGAAGATCGGCCATGTCGATCAGACCGGCTTCACGCTGGAGACGGGAGCGGCGCTCGCCGGCATCCCCGTCGCCGAGGCCGACCGGCTGACCGCGCAGCTGGAGTCGGAGCACCTCGTGGCCGAGGTCGGCGGGCGCTGGTTCACCATGCCCCGGGTGCTCCAGGCCTTCGCCCGGGCGATGGAATGCCAGGCGGGTGAGGCCCGCACCCTGGCGGTGGCGTGACGAAGGGGGCTGCGGCGTACGCCGCAGCCCCACCGGTCACCACGCCGACCGGACGTGCCACGGCGATCAGGGATCCGACGGTGAGCAGTACCTGATCGCCGACCAGGCTCTCACCGGTCATGAACGCGTTTCCCTCCACCAGCCGTTCCACCCGTACGCGGTGCCGGATCACGTCGCCGGGGAACGCGGAACCGGTGAACGCGCAGTTCCGCAGCCGGCCGACCATCGGCAGGCTGTCCCCTTCTGCGTCCGGGCCGTGACTGCCGAGCCACAGCAGCGCCGCGGACTGCCCGAAGGACTCCAGGATCATGGACCGGGGATAGGCGTACCGTTCGGCCGGGAGGTCCTCGGCCATGCCCTGGAAGCACGGCTCGCTGCCGGTCACTGCCTTGGTGGTGCCGATGGTCCTGCCACGGTCGAAGTCGGTGACGCGGTCCACCAGCACCATCGGGTGCCGGACCGGAAGGAGGGCGAGGAGCTGCCCGTACCCTGACTTCACGAGGTGCCTCCCCGAACGAGTTCGACGGTCATCTTCGCGACCTGCTCGCCGTCGGCGCGGCGGCAGTCGAGTGCGGCCCGCAGGACGCCCGGACGTCCGGGCGACACCCGTATCCTCAGACGGAGTTCGTCGCCCTCGAGCATCGGCCTGAGCACCCGTGCCGAGTCGAGCGTCCCCAGTTCGAGCCAGTCCTCTCCAGGGCCGCCCGGGCCGAGGTGTCCGGCGAGCGACGGGGAACGGCGGAGCTCGGTGCCGACCGCCTGCCGGATGCCGTCGAGGAGGAATATCGCCGGATAGAGGGTGACCCCCGGGAAGTGGCCGGCGAGGTAGGGATCGGTGGACCGCACCACCTTGACCGCCTCGATCAGCAGCCCGTCCGCCTCGGCGCGGGCCGTGCTCCGGTCGGCCCCGTCGAGCGGCCGGGCGTAGCCGCGCCGCCCGTTCACAGGAACCACACTCCGGCGTAGTCCCCCCAGCGAGCGGTGAGTCGAGAGGTGTCCATCCTGGTGACTCCGGGGAGCAGGGGAGCGTGGTCCAGGCCGAGGGCCGTCAGCCCGGGCCCGTCGACATAGACGGCCGTTCCCCTGTCCACCAGAGTACCGATGGATCGCCGCGGATCCGCGAGGGTGCTCAGCACCGTGGGCCCCACTCTGACCTCGGGCGGCGGATGGGCGCCGGCCAGCGCGGCGGTCACGCCGGTCCCGCGCAACACCACGTCCATGCCCCCGAGCTGCTCACCGAGCATCTCGACCCCGTAGAGCGCGTCGAAGAACTGCGCCTCCACGCTGCCGCGGTAGCCGCGGTCGATGACGACCAGGTAGGCCATCTACGCACCTCCGATGTAGACGGTCCGGTCGGCCGCGGCGATCGTCGCGGCCAGCCGGGCGTCGGAGCGCAGCCGGACCTCGGCGATGTGGTCCCGGGCTCCGCGCTCCGCGCTGCAGGCCGTGCAGACGATCCAGCTGAACCGGCCCTTGTACGCCGTGAGCAGGCCCCGGATCAGAGCGCCGGCCGTCGGCGCCGGTCTCGCCGGGTCGCGCAGGTCCGCGGGTTTGGTGTCGCCCAGCGAAGCCTGGGTCAGCATGGTGTTGTAGCCGCACGCCCACACCCTGATGGTGCGCTCCCGGTCGAGAACGGCCTGGGCCAGCCGGAGCACGCTGGTGAGGGTGTCGTTCGCGTGGGGCGGTGCGGTGAGGACGACCAGGACGTCCCAGGTGCGGCGTTCGACGATGGCGGCCATGGTCAGTGCCACACCACCCGGGTGCCGGGCTCCAGCAGCCAGTCCGCCAGGTCGCCCATGCCGGTGGTGCGGACCCCGGGAGTCAGCGGTGCGTGGTGCAGTGCCCGGTGGGTGAGGGTGAACTCGTCGATCCAGGCCTGCCCGCCGGCGTCGAGGAACCGCGGCAGTCCGGCGCTCGCTCCGCGGATCCCGAGTGCGACGCCGTCCGCGGCGAGGAACAGGCACACCCGCTCACCGGCGTCGGCGAGCCCCGCGGCGTCGGCGAGGAAGCGCTCCGCCCTGTCGCCGGACTGGGTCTCGACGAGCAGGTACTGCCCGGTCGGGCGGGTCTGGGTCACGCCGCCGACCTCCGCAGTTTCCCCAGCAGCAGCGCGGAGATGTCGGACATGGTCCGTACGTCTCCGATCTCATGCGATTCGATCTTCACCTGGTAGTGCCGCTCCAGCGTCACGGCCAGTTCCAGGGCCAGGAGGGAATCGACGCCGAGGTCGCGGACGAAGTCGATCTCCGGCGTGATCGACTCGGCGTCGACCTCCAGGACGTCGGCGATCATCTCGCGCAGCTCTTCGGGATCGAAGGTGGTTTCGGCGGTCATGGGAATCCTTCCGTTGTTCGTTTCGGCGGCGGCCGCGGCGTCAGCCGCAGCCGCCCGCGTGGCCTGCGTCCCCGCCGGCCGGTACCGGCTCGGGCAGCAGGCCCGCTTCGTCCAGCCAGGTGAGTTCGGTGTCCGGACCCGGCTCCTGGCCGCGGACCTTCGCGACATAGGCGCGCAGCCGGTCGGCTCCGAAGAACTTGTCGTGCCCGTGGATGAAGAAGGGAACGCCGAAGAGTCCGTCCTTGTACGAGCGGGTCAGCGCCTCGGCCCCCCGGCGCCGCAGCTCCGGATCGTCCGGGGCGTCGGCCACCAGGACGGGATCCAGGCCGAGTTCGACGGCGAGTTCGGCGATGACGGCCCGGTCGGTGATGTCCCGGCTCTGCTGCCAGCGGGCGCGGTAGGCCAGTGCCACGTACTCCCGGCCCAGGCCGGCGTCCGCGGCCGCCAGGTAGCCGAGGTGGGAGTTCTCCCAGTTCGGGTCGCGGTCCACCGGCCAGGTGACGGAGAGCCCGCGGGCCTCGGCGAGTCGCCGGGCGTCCTGGAGGATGTAGAAGTTCTTCGCGCGGGACATCTCCACGATCGGCAGCCGGACGCCGTCGTCCTCCAGCAGCGACTGGGTCCGGCCGTCCGGTTCCCAGAAGGGGATCCACTCGATCGAGTCCGCCACGTCTGGGTAGCGGTCCATCAGGTCGCGGTAGGCGAACCACGAATACGGGCTGCGGAGCGAGAAGTACCAGCGGGGTGCTTTCCGGGCCATGCCGGGTGACTCCTTTCCTGCGGGGCACTCAGAGCGAGATGCCACCGTCGATCTCGAGTACGGTGCCGGTGATGAAGGCCGCACGGGGGGAGACCAGGAACGACACCAGGTCCGCGACCTCCTCGGCCCGGCCCGTCCGGCGCAACGCCGTCCTCCCGACGGCATCCTGGACGGCGGCTTCGGGGAGGACGGCTGTCATGTCGGTGTCGATGAACCCGGGGGCGACCACGTTCGCCCGGATCCCGTACGGACCTGCTTCCTTGGCCAGGGACCGGGTGAACCCGATGATTCCGGCCTTGGCGGCCGCGTAGTTGGTCTGCCGGGCGTGGCCCTGCACGCCCGCGACCGAGGACAGGTTGACGATGACCCCGGACCGGCTCTTCATCATCTCGAAGATCGCGGAGCGGCAGACGTTGTACATGCCGTCGAGGTTGACGTCGAGGACGGTGTGCCAGTCCTCGTCCGCCATCAGCGCCAGGGCGCTGTCCCTGGTCACACCCGCGGAGGTCACCACGGCGCCGATCGGACCGAGTCCGTCCTCCGTGCCGCGCACCCAGGCGCGTACGGCAGCGGCGTCGGTCACGTCGACCCGGGTGGCGACCGCGCGCCTCCCCAGCTCTGCGATCTCCTTCTCCAGCTCACGGGCCGGCTGCTCGCCGCTGACGTAGCAGAATGCGACGTCGTAGCCGTCCTGGGCCAAGCGGCGTACGACCGCCCGGCCGATGCCGCGTGACCCGCCGCTCACCAGCGCGACCGGTGACGGATTGTCAGACATAGTGGCTCCCTCGGTCCTTCGCGATGCGGAAAAGGGCACAGCCGAGCACGTTGTCGCGATCGGCCGACAGAACGGCCGCCACGCGTCCGCGCGCAGTGGGGTCGCGTTCTGCCGCGGCCAGTACGGACGCGATCTGGAAGGGGGCCGCCGCGGCGCCGGCGTCTCCCCAGACTTCCGCACCGGGCAGGGGCAGCGGGGTGTGCCCGTCGAGACGGACTTCGGCCTGCCCGACCGCGGGCGACACGGCCCACAGGTCGGCCGCCGTGACCCCGGCCCGCGCCATGGTTCGGGAGAGGCAGTTCGCCAGCGCGCCGTCCGGACCGTCCTCGCGGAAGACCCCGAGGGTGACGCCGATGACCTCGGCGAGCACCGGCCGGTCGGGGGGCGCGGCGGGTTCCAGCAGCAGCAGTGAGCAGCCCTCGCCCAGCACGGTCGGCCGGTCCCGATCGCCGACCAGGTGTTCCAACCAGCCTCGGTCCTGCGTGAGTTCCTCCGCACCGCCGCAGAGCACCGAGCGCGCGTGGCCGGACGAGAGCAGCCGTAGGGAGTAGCGCAGCGCGAACAGCCCGGCGACCCTGCCGCCCGCGACGGTCGTGTTGGGACCCTTGAGACCGTGCCGAATGGCGCACTGCGCGGCGGGGCTGTTCATGATGGCGTTGGGGATCCGCGGGGTGTCGATGTGGAACGGCATCGAGCGTGTGTGCGTGTCCCGGGTGATGTCCATCATGCTCGTGCTGCTGCCGGCGGTGGTGCCGAGCACGAGCGCCGCCCGTTCACCGGTCGCGACCTCGCGATGGCGGCTGTCGGCACCGAGCAGCTCGTCGGCAGCGGCCGCGGCCAGGGCCGAGACCCGGTCCATGGACCGGGTGCCCTTGCGCCCCAGCACCTCCGCGGTGACGAAGTCCGGCACCGGTGCGACCCGCTGTCGCGGGACTGGCCAGTCCTCGGGCCGGGAGACCGCGGACCTGCCCGCCGCCACGCCGGCCACGAAGGCCCCCCGGCCGAGGCCGTAGGGCGACACCGCGGACCAGGAGGTGATGACGGGGGCCGTCACGACTCCTCACCGGACAGGCCCTTGAGGGCGCGGTCGATCCGGTCGTCCCAGGTGACCACCCGTGCCTGGTTGCCGTTCTCCACGACGCCGTAGCCGTGCGTGATCACACCCGTGGCCGTCCGGACCAGCCGGCCGTCCCGCACCACGTAGCAGTCCATGCGCGCGGTGTAGAGCAAATTCTTGAAGACGCTCTCGACCGTGTACACGGTGTAGAGGTCCTCTTCGAGGAGGGCCTCGCCGAGTATCCGGATGCTGGAGTGCGTGACCGCCGGGATCCAGTTCCGTTCGGCGAGCTGCGCCCCGATGGAGATGCCGCGGGCGTCGACGAAACGGTGCTTGGCCTCCTCCATCTGCCGCAGATAGGCCGACATGTGCATCCGGCTGAAGAAGTGCACGTACGGATAGGGGATGCGGAACTTCCAGGCGTGGCCGTTGCGGCCGGCCAGGAGCTGGTCCAGCACGGGGTCCCGGTCGGTGGAGCCGCCGGACGGCAGGTCCCCGTCCGTACTCGGGACGGCGGCGCCGGGCTCCGGGGTGCCGAGCGCGGCCACGGTGAAGCGGTCGAGTACGGCCGGAGCCGGCACTCGGCCCGGCAGCCGCCGGTCGTCCTCGTCCCTGCGCAGTACGGCCGCCGCCGAGGCCGTGACGATCCTTTTCGGCTCGCCGTCGCGGAGCACGGTGATCGCCACCTTGAACCGGAACGCCGTGTCGTCGTCGCCCGTCACCGGCCTCACCTCGAGGGTGGCCTCGTCGTCGACGAAGACCCCGCCGCGCAGCCGGGCCTCCAGCTCGACGAGGTCGAAGCCCAGCCCGTACCGCTCGTAGAGTCCGCCGACCGGCAGCCCCTGCTTCCGGAAGTGCTCGATGACCGCTTTCTCGACGAGGTAGTTGACGTGCTTGAAGCCGATGTACGTGCCGATGTTCGCGCCCTCGTACCCGGGTGTGAGGGAGACCGTGGTGGTCTCGGTGACCACGTTCTTGACCGCGGTGTCGATGTCAGCCATCAGATTCGCTCCACTAGCGTTGAACGGGGCCGCTCCCCGGTCGTCCCGGGGACGGCCGTGATACGGCGCAGGAAATCGCCGAGCGCATCGGCGAACCGGGCCGGTTGCTCGGCCATCGGGAAGTGCCCGGACTCCTCGATCGGGTGAAGAGCCCCGGCCGGCATCCGGGCGGCCAGGTCATGCGCCTCCCGGGTCGGCGCGATGCGGTCAGCGGCGCCGGACACGACCAGCACGGGCATGCGTACGTCCGTGGTGCGCAGCCAAGGTGTGCGGAGGTACAGCTCGAAGAACCGCGACCAGCCGTAGGGGCCGATCACCTCGCACAGCCGCTCCGCCAGGGCGCGGTGCAGCTCCGGCTTCGACCGCGGCCCGGCTGCGACGCGGATGCCTTCCTCCATGGTGCGGATGAACTGCTCCGGAAGACCCGTCATGGTGCCCCAGTCGAAGTCGGCGGGCCGAGGCCGGAAGAACGGGGACACCAGCACCATTCCCCCGAGCCGGTGCCCGCTGGTTGCGGCCGCACCGCAGACCAGGTCGAGGAGGAGCATGGCGGAGAAGGAGTGCGCCACCACGACGTCGGCCGGACCCACGGTGGCCGCCAGTTCCTCCAGGGTCTCTGCGAGCCACGAAGCGCAGTCGGGGCGGTGAGCCCAGTCGGGCGGCCCGGTGCCCCGCCAGGGCAGCTCCGCCGTGTGGATCTCCGCTCGGCGCAGATCGGCGTGGTGCGGGACGAGAGCGAGCAGCCGCTCCCAGACGGTGCTGCTGTCGGCCATTCCGTGCAGCAGCAGTACCCGGGGTCCGGTGCCTGCGCTGATCGTGCGCTGCCGGAGCAGTACGTGCCTGATGCCGTGGGGCAGGGATGCCGGACTCACGCGTTGCCCACCCCGTTCCCCGCCGTCCGGGAGCCCGGTGCGGTCAGGACGAGTCCGGCGACGGCGTCGTCGCCGTCCGTACCTGCCACCGCGTACACGGGGCCGCCGCCACCCGCGGCGAAGTGACCCACCGCAGCGGCGCACTGGAGGACCCCGAGTGCGCCGGAGGCCGGGCCCCAGCGGTGCTCCAGATCGTGCCGGAGCACGCCCGGGAGGACGTCCGCCGGTGCGCGCCGCGGCGCGAGCCAGGCACGGGGGATGCCGCCGAGGGCGGAGACGCAGCCGGTCAGTCCGCCGGTCCGGACATAGCCGCCCAGTTCGGCGAGCACCGGAGCGTCGCGCTCTGCGGCGGCGGCCGGGGACTCCAGCACCAGCGCCGCGGCGCCGTCCAGGGGGCGGTCGTGCCCGGTGAGACGGCGGACGACGTCGTTCGCCGGCTCGACGCCCACCACCAGGACGTGCCGGGCGCGGCCGCCCGACAGCAGCACCGAGGCCCAGTACACCGCGTCGAGACCGGAGGTCGGGCCGTTGCACACCATCAGGTTCGGGCCGCGCAGCCCGAATCTGATCGCGATCTCCGAGGCCGTGACGTTGCTCGACAGCCGCGGCGCGTAGACCGGGCTGAGGAGCCGGGTGCCGCCGTCGGCCGCGATGGTCGTGGCGACCTCGCACACCGAGTCCAGATTGCCGAAGTTCGAGCTGACGACGACCGCGACCGACTCCGCGGGCACCTGCAGTTCGGCACCCACGGCCGGAGGGCCGCCGACGGTGGCAGTCAGCCGCGCGTCGCCGGTCATCAGTCCGGCGGCGTTCAGCGCGTCCCGTGCGGCGCAGAGCGCGAGCCGGGTCGCCTGATCCAGATGGCGCAGGCCCTTCTTGCCGATCCGTTCCGCCGGGTCGACCGGTGCCGCGCCCCCGGAGGTCCGTGTGGTGAGGTCCGTGGCGGACCGGGCCCCCGGTACCGCCAGGCCCACGCCGGTGGCGACCGCGCTCATCGTCGGCCCGCCACGAGTGCGACCGCGTTGATCCCGCCGAAGCCGAAGGCGTTGACCTGCGCCAGCGACAGGTTCGCAGGTGCTGCCTTGCCGCGTACGATCCGGAACTCACCGACCTCTTCGATGGGTTCGTCCAGACCGAGTGTCGGCGGGACCAGCCCGGCCGACATGGCGCGCAGTGCGACGATCAGGCTGTGCAGTCCGGAGGCTCCGGACGTGTGGCCGGTCATCGACTTCATTGCCGTCATCAGTGCCTTCTCCGGGGCGGGGCCGAACACCGCCCGGATGGCCCGGGCTTCGGCGTCGTCGTTGGCGTGGGTTCCGGTGCCGTGCAGCATCACCAGATCGATGTCCTCCGGTGTGACCCCGGCCCTGCGGTGTGCGTCCCGCATCGCCGCTGCGATGCTCCCGGCGTGGGGCGCGGTGGTGTGGTGAGCGTCGCAGTTGACGGCCACGCCGCGGACCCGGCCGGGGCCCGGGCGGGCGGGGTCCTCGGTGCGGCGCAGGACCACGGCCGATGCTCCTTCGCCGAGGATCGTGCCCATCCGGCCGCGGTCGAAGGGGCGTACGCGTTCCGGTGCCACGGACTGCAGCCTGTCGGCGATCCCCACCATGCTCTCGGTGACGGCATCGACGCCGGCCACGACCACGGTCTCGGCGCCGGCGGCCAGCAGGTCCGTGCCCATCGACAGGGCGTAGAGCGAAGCCGAGCAGGCGTTCGAGACGGTGTGGGTCACCGTCGCACCGAAGCGCTCCCGCAGCGCCGTGCCGAAGTGCAGCCGCGCGGCCGAGTACGGGACGTCGCCGCGGGCCCACAGCTCGACCGAGCGCAGCTCCCGCAGCCCGGTGCCGACCAGGATCGGGATGTCCCCCAGCTGCTCGGCCATTCCGGCCTCGGCCAGCGCCTGCGCGATCGCGTCGAGGAGGAAGGCGGTCGCCCGGCCCGGTACGTCGCCCTCGCCGCCACGGTCGTCGATCTCGTACAGCCGGTCACCGGTGTAGTACGAGCGCTCGAAGCCCCGCATCGGATGCAGACCGGACGTGCTCGTGCACAGTGACCGGAAGATCTCGGCCGGGGACCGGCCGATGGCGGCCACCGCGCCGGTTCCGGCGACCGGCCAGCCTGCGTGCTCGCTCAACGGGACTCCTCGTACCGGCCCAGGACCACGACCGCGTTGTTGCCCCCGAAGCCGAGACCGTTGTTCTGCACGATCCGCAGGTCGGCCTCGACCGCATGATTGGGTACGCAGTCGATCCGGCACTCCGGGTCGGTGCGGTTGTGGTTGATGGTCGGCGGTATGAATCGGTGGGTGATCGCCAGCGCGCAGGCGATCGCGGCCAGCGCGCTCGCCGCGCCCATGGTGTGACCGAGCATCGACTTGACCGACACGGTGCGCGGCGGCCGGTCGCCGTAGATCTCCCGGATCGCCTGGGACTCGGTGATGTCATTGGCCTGCGTACCGGTGCCGTGCGCCGAGACGAGGTCGACCTCGTGCGGCTTCACACCGGCGTTCTCCAGTGCGAGAGCCATCACCCGTACGACGCTGTCGCGGTCCGGGGCGACCTGGTGGTAGGCGTCGCAGTTGAGGCCGTAGCCGAGCACCTCGGCGTAGATCCGGGCCCCGCGGGCGAGCGCCGACTCCAGGTCCTCCAGGACCAGTACGCCAGCGCCCTCACCGGTGAGGATGCCCTTCCGGTCGGCATCGAAGGGGCGGCAGAGGTCGGGAGCGATGGTGCCCAGCCGGTAGAACCCGGCGAAGGTCTTGCGGCACATCGCGTCCGCGCCGCCGCACAGGGCGAAGTCGACGTCCCCGGAGCGGACCGCGTCGTAGCCGTAACCGATGGCGTAGTTCCCGGCTGCGCAGGCCGTGGGGATGGTCACCGCCTCCACGTCGGTGAGGCCGAGCTCCAGGGCCACGGCCGAGGACAACCGGGCGGCGCGGAGCCGACCCGCGACCCGCGGGTCCATGGCCCCCGGGCCGTGCGCCAGCTCTGTCTCCACCAGTTCGTCGAGGTCGCGCGATTCGCCGTCGGTGGTGCCGATGGAGATCATGCCGGGCCGCTCGCGCAGGGTCCCGAGGTCGAGACCGGCATCCGCGACGGCCATGCGTGCCGCCGACACCGAGAACCGTGTCGCGGGCCCGAGCGAGTCGACGGGAAGGTGCCGGATCCAGGCCTCCGCGTCGAACTCGCCGAGGCCGCAGCCGGTGGAATGCTCGAACCCGGCGGTGTCGAACACCGTGATCGGTCCCGCACCGCTGCGCCCGGACCGCAGGCCGGCGGTGAACTCCTCCACTCCGGTCCCGATGCTCGACAGTACTCCCAGCCCGGTCAGGACCACCCGCCTGTCAGGTGACGCCATCAGCTCCTCATTCCCTCCGCGGGGACTACTGCTTGGCCCAGCCGGCGGTTTCGGCGACGACGTCGTAGACGCCCTGAAGGTTCTTCATCCGCACGAGCTCGGTCTGGTCGATGACCACTCCGAATTCGCGCTCGAGCGAGCCGAGGATCTCGATGGCGCGCAGCGAGTCGGCGCCGTACTCCTCACTGAACAACCCTTCGGCCGTGACCTCATCCTCCTCGAACTCGAGGATTTCGCAGACGATTTCTTTGATCCTGGCGAAATTCTTGTCGACAGTCGTCGCCACAGTCGTGTCCTCTTTCTCCGGCATGCGATTTGAGCATCGGTTCAACAGGTCAGATCTCATAAGGGCGGTCTCTGTCCCGCAAGGCCGTGGACGGCACGGGACGGAACGAGACAGTCGCTCCTCGTATCCCCCTCCAGGGGCCGTGGGTTAGCGTGCACAACGGGATATGAGGGGGAGTTGTGACCCGAATTCGAGGGGATGGGTGGAACAGGACGCGATGACTGATGAATACGAGCGCCAGAAGGCCACGCGTCAGCAAGCGGCCAGGGAATGGCGGCCCGGCGAACCATTGCCAGCCGTTGCGTACACCGAAGAGGAGGACGTCCTTTGGGAGACGGTCACCGCCAAACTGGGTTCCCTGCACGAGGAAGTGGCGTGTGAGAGCTACCGGCGGGCCGCCGAGGCCGTCGTCCTGCCGCGGCAGCGGGTCCCGCAACTGGCCGAGGTCTCCTCGGTACTGACCGGACTGACCGGCTTCCATCTGAGGCCCGCGGAAGGGACCGTTCCCGCCCAGCGGTTCCTCGGGACCTTCGCGGACAGCGGTTTCTACGCGACCCAGTACCTGCGCCGGCCCGAATCGCCCTACCACTCCCCGGAACCGGACGTCCTGCACGAGCTGATCGGCCACGCCGTGATGCTGGGCGATCCCGTCTTCGCGGACCTGTACCGGCGCTTCGGTGAGGCCGCCCGGCGGGTGTCCGCCCCGGCCGCCCTGCGGGACCTGGTACAGGTCTTCTGGTTCGCCATGGAGACCGGCGTCGTGTACGAGGGCGGCCGCCCCCGGGTGTGCGGAGCGGCCCTGCTGTCCTCGGTCGCGGAGATGGAATCGCTGGACAAGGTGGAGCTGCGGACCTTCGACACCGCCGACATCGTGGCGCAGGACTTCGACGACACGGAGTGCATGCCGGTGCTTTTCGCCGCCGAGTCGGTCGACCACCTGGTCGCCGAGGTACGGCGGTTCCTGACCCGGCTGTGAGGACTCCATGCCGGCCTACATCACAAGGAGAATGAGGACATGAGGATCCAGGTCACCATCACCGAGGAACTCCAGGACTACATAGCGGACGTCTCCCTGTCCGAACCCGCGCCGTTGGGCGAGCTGCGAGAGGAGACTTCGCGGCTCGACGAGCGCAACATGCAGATCTCACCCGAGCAGGGCCAGTTCCTGTCCGTGCTGCTGCGGGCCATCGGCGCGAAGCGGACCCTCGAGGTCGGCGTCTTCACCGGCTACAGCCTGCTCCGCACGGCGCTGACCCTGCCCGCCGACGGCCGTGTCACGGCCTGCGACATCAGCGAGGAGTGGGCGAAGACCGCGCTCGGGCACTGCGAGCGGGCGGGGGTCGCCGGCAAGGTGGACCTCCGGGTCGGCGACGCCCGGGAGAGCCTGGCCGCCCTCGTCCAGGAGGAGGGCGCGGCCGGCGGCTACGACTTCGTGTTCCTGGACGCGGACAAGGAGGGCTACGAGACCTACTACGAGTACGGTCTCACCCTGCTGCGGCCGGGCGGCCTGCTGGCCGCGGACAACGTGCTGTGGTCCGGGCGGGTCGTCGACGAGTCGGCGCAGGACGACGAGACCCGCGCGCTGCGCGCCTTCAACGCGAAGCTGCGTGAGGACGACCGGGTCGACCTGTGCATGCTGCCGTTCGCCGACGGCCTCACCCTCGCCGTGAAGCGCTGACCCTTCCCGGGCCCCGTCGTCAGTCCACCCTGGCCAGTCCGCGCGCGTTGCGCCTCGCCGCCCCCCGGGAGACGGCGAGCGGGTCCCAGCCCGCAGCGCGCGCGGGCAGCCGTCCCGGTGGGGCGAACACCGTGCCGGCATGTGCCTCGGTCAGCAGGGGCCGCCCGAGGATCCGGGCGGCGCAGGCGATCCCGCTGACCATCACGCCCGTGATCCCGCTGCCGTATCGGGTGCTCTGTCCGACGACGTGCAGGCCCTCGACGCCGGTGGCGGTGTCCGGCCGGGCGCCGCCGGCGCCCCAGGTCGCCAGGCCGAACGGAGATCCCCCCGTGGAGAGCGTGTAGCGCTCCTGGGTCAGCGGTGTGGCCAGCTCGAGATGGGTGATGTGATCCCGGAAGGGCCCCAGCACCCGCTCACCTGCCCGTAGCACGGCGTCGGTGAAGCGTCTCTTCTCCGCCAGATAGGCCGGCTCGCGGCGGTACCGGCCGCCCTCGGCCGGTCCCCGGTCGACACCCCAGTGGCGGTAGCCGGGCGGGCACATCGTCATCAGCTGGAAGTTCGCGTGTCCGGGCGGGCACAGGTGCCGGGCGCCGGGCTCCTTGAGCGAGGCGAACGAGATGAAGAGGAAACGGACGTCGTCCGGCTGCTCGCCCGCGTGCAGCCCGCGGTAGAGGTCGCCGATGTCCTCGTGGTCGTACCACCAGATGTTGGCCTCGGCCTGCCGTGCCGGCGGCCGGTCGAGGGCGACATAGACGGTCGCGAAGGGCAGCCCCATCGTCGCCTCCCGGGTCGCACGCACGATCCGCGGGCTGAAGTGCTCCGCGCCCACCAGGTCCAGCACCGTGCGCCGGTAGTCCGCGCCGGAAACCACCAGCGGCGCGGTGAGCGACGTCCCGTCGGCCAGGTGCACTCCGGTGGCCGTGCGCTCCGTCACGTCGATCGAGGTGACCCGGCTGCGGGTGCGCAGCTCGCCGCCGTGCGCCTCCAGGACCTCGACCAGCGTCGCCGCCAGTGTCTGACCGCCGCCGACCGGGACGTAGGCGCCCCGGATGTAGTGGTCGGTCACCGTGGCATGGGTGGCCACCGTCGCGACGTCCGGGCCCATGCCGTAGTTCGGCGACTGGGCGGCGAGCACCGTGCGGGCCTGCGTGGACAGCCGGCAGTGGTCGAACAGCTCGGACAGCGGCCGCCGGCCCCAGGCCCGTACGTGCCGGGTGCCAGCGGCCATCTCCGGAAGCGGGGCGTCGGTGAGCAGCGCCCAGCGCTGTTCACCGCCGACGGCCCGGCAGATGCCGGTGAACGTGCGCAGGCCCTCCGCGTCCTCGGGCAGTGCCTCTTCCAAGCGGGCCAGGTACGCGTCCCAGTCGGCGGGCACGTCGAGGGTGAGCCCGGGGACCAGGACCTGGTCGAAGCAGTCCCGGTCAAGTTCACGGAACTTCATCCGGTCGCCGGCCCCGAGCCCCGACAGGATGGCCGGGATGACGCCGTCGGGGCCGCAGTCGCCCAGGTAGTGCACGCCGACGTCGAACTCGTAGGCACGGCGGCGGCGGAAGACGTGACTGTTGCCGCCCGCCCAGTCGTGCTGTTCGAGCACGAGCACCCGCCGCCCCCCGACGGCGAGATAGGCGGCGCAGGTCAGGCTGCCGAGCCCGCCCCCCACGACGATGGCGTCCCACTGCTCTTCGGTGCTGGTACTGGTCAAGGAGTCCTCGCCGTGGTCGTGTCGTGGTCAGCGTGCGGGGTGCGGCCGCAGCAGGGCGCAGCCGAGGGTGCCGTCGTGGTCGACCGCGGTCACCAGCGCCAGTCGGCCGGCGAGCAGCGGATCCTCCTCGGCCCTGACGAGCACGGCGAGCACCTGGAAGGCGGCGGCTGCGGCCGCCTGGTCGCCGATCAGGCCGGCGCAGTCGACCTCCGCGGGCAACCGGGCACCGAAGAGCTCCGAGAGCGAAGCCTGTTCCGGGCCGTCGAGCGCGCCCGGCGCGACGAGTGCGACGTCCGCGGGCCGTGCACCGGCCCGTTCCAGCGCCCGGCGCACACAGCGGAGCAGGGTCGCCGGGATCTCCCCGACGTCCTCGTGCACGCCGAATTCCAGCGCGACGACCTCGGCAAGGCCGTGACGCTCGGCCGCAGCGGAGCCGGCCGGCTCCAGGCGAAGGATCGCCGCCCCCTCGCCGAGGACGGTTCCGTCCGGGGCGCCGCCCCGGCCGTGGTGGTGCAGCCGTGCCCGCGCGTCGGAGTACTCCTCGGCGCCGCCGCAGAACAGGGTGCCCGCCCGGCCGCCGGCCTGCAGCCGGCGCGCGTAGTTCAGGGCGAGGAGGCCCGCCGCCCGGCCGCCGGCGATCGTCGCGTTCGGCCCTTTCAACCCGTGCCAGATCGCGCACTGGCCTGCCGCGCAGTTCATCACCGTGTTGGGGAATCGGGCCGGGTCGACGTAGAACGGCCGGTCGCCGTCGAGCGAGCTGCGGGTGAAGTCCATCGTGGACTGCACACTGCCGGTGGTACCGAGGACCAGGCCGGGGGCCGGGCCCCCGGCCGGGGTGCCGACAGCGTCCGGCGGATCCACCAGTTCGCCGACGCCGGCCACCGCGAGCGCGGTGACCCGGTCCATCGAGCGGGTGCCCTTCTTGCCGAGCACGGTGCGGGCGTCGAAGCCCGGAACCCGTCGGCCGCAGGTGTCCGGCGCGGGACCGGAGGACGGGGCGGCGGCCGGAGCCCCGCCCCGCAGACCGTCCCGGAAGGCGTCCGCGCCGAACCCGAACGGCGAGATCGCCGACCATGCCGTGATGACGGGTCGCGTGCCTGTCATGCTGCTCCTTCGTCGTAGCGGCCGAAGACGACCACCGCGTTGTTGCCCCCGAAGGCGAGACCGTTGTTCTGCACGATCCGCAGGTCCGCCGTCACCGACTCGTTGGGCACGCAGTCGAGACCGCACTCGGGGTCGGTCGTGGTGTGGTTGACGGTCGGCGGGATGAAGCCGTGTTCCAGGGCCAGCGTGCATCCGATCGCGGCCAGCGCGCTGGCCGCGCCCATGGCGTGCCCGAGCATCGACTTCATCGACACCGTGCGGGGCGGCCGTCCGCCGAAGACCGTGCGGATCGCGCCGGCCTCGGTGCTGTCGTTGGCCTTCGTGCCGGTGCCGTGCGCCGAGATCAGATCCACGTCGTCCGGTGCGATGCCCGCGTCGGCGAGCGCCAGTCGCATGCAGTCGGCGACGCTCTCCTCCAGGGGCGCGACCTGGTGGTACGCGTCGCAGTTGAGCCCGTATCCGAGTACCTCGGCGTGGATCCGGGCGCCCCGGGCGAGCGCCGACTCCAGACTCTCCAGCACCAGGATCCCCGACCCCTCGCCGGTGAGGATGCCCTTGCGGTCGAGGTCGAAGGGGCGGCAGCGGTCGGGGGCGATGGTGCCGAGCCGGTAGAACCCGGCGAAGGTCTTGAGGCAGACCGCGTCCGCTCCGCCGCAGAACGCCAGATCCGCGTCGCCCGCTCGGATGGCGTCGAGCCCGTAGCCGATCGCGTAGTTGCCGGCGGCACAGGCCGTCGGGACGGTCACGGCCTCGGCGTCGGCGAGCCCGAACTCGCGGGCGACGGAGGCGGCCAGCCGGGAGGTCGAGGCCCGGCGGGCGATCCGCGGGGCCATCGCACCCGGTTCCGCCACGTCCTGCGCCACCAGCCGGTCCAGGTCGCGGGTCTCACCGTCCGTGGTGCCGACCGCCACCAGGACGCGGCTCGCGGCCAACACCTCCGGGGTCAGACCGGCGTGGCCCGCGGCCATCCTGGCGGCGGCCACGGCGAACCGGGCCGCCCGGCCCAGCTCTCCGGGGTCGAGCCGCTCGATCCATCGCCCCGGCTCGAACCCGTATATCTCACAGCCGTTGGCATGCTCGAAACCGGTGGTGTCGAAAGCGGATATGGGCCGGACCTCGCTGCGGCCGGCGCGCAGCCCCGCAAGGAATTCGGCGACCGAGGTGCCGATGCTGGAAACTGCGCCGAGACCGGTGATCACTACCCGCCGCCGGCCGGGTTCTGTCGTTTTCCCAGCGAGCAATGTGCTGACCCCAATTCAGAGGAGAAGGGCAATTCGAATCCGTCCGGAAGACTACTTGCCGGGCTTCCGTCGGGTACACAACCGCCGGTGTCTCGTTCCGTCCCGTACCGTCCCCCCACTTGTCGGGACGGCGTCGCGCGGGCAATTCTGCAGTCCGAGCGCGCCGATGCGATAGGGGTAGTCCCATGACCAATCCGTTCGACGACAACGAGTCGACCTTCTCCGTTCTGGTGAACGACGAGGGACAGTATTCGCTCTGGCCCGAATTCGCCGATGTTCCGGAGGGCTGGCACGCGGAGCTCTCCGGGAGCAGCCGCGAGGCCTGCCTGGCCCACATCGAGGAGAACTGGACGGACATGCGGCCGAAGAGCCTGCGCGAAGCCTCCTGACATCCGCAGCCCTGCACCACCGGCCACTACCCCGGGAATGAACATGAGCAACGTCGGCGGTGACCTGCTGCCGCTTTCCGCCGCGCAGCGCGGAATCTGGTACGGACATCAACTCGATCCCAGCGGCCGGCGGTACGCCATCGCGGAGTACTTCGACATCCGCGGCCCGGTCGACCCCGAGGCATTCGGGGCCGCCTGGCGCCGGGTCGTCGACGAGACCGAGGCGCTGCGCCTCAGGTTCACCGAAGAGGCCGACGGACCGCGACAGTTCGTCGCCGATTCCGTGGACGCCACCGTGGACGTCGTCGACGTCTCCCTGCTGCCGGATCCCGCGGGCTCCGCCCTCGGGCGGATGCGCGCCGATCTGGACCGGCCGGTCGAACTGTCCCAGGGACCGCTGCACACCATCCTGCTGTTCAAGGTGTCCGCGGACCGCTGGCAGTGGTACTTCCGGTTCCACCACGCCGCCCTGGACGGTCACAGCGGGGCGACGGTGGTCCGCCGCGTCGCAGAGGTGTACTCGGCGCTCGTCGCCGGTGAACCCGTCCGTTCCGCGGAGTCGCTGCCCCTGCGCGGTCTGCTCGACGAGGAGGCCGGCTACCGTGCCTCCGACTCCTTCACCGCCGACCGCGAGTACTGGCGTGCCCGGCTGGAAGGCCTGCCGGACCCGGTGACCCTGGCCAAGGGACCGGCCGGCCCGGCCGAAGAGCCGGCGCGCTGCTCGACGCAGCTCGGCGCGGACCTCCAGCGGCGGCTGACCGACTCCACCGGGCGAGCGTTGCCCACCCTCCTGCTCACCGCCGTGGCCGCCTACCTCCACCGGATCACCGGAGCGCAGGACCTCGTGCTCGGACTGCCGGTGACGGCACGGCCGGGCCCCGGTTCCGGCGCGGCGGGGATGGTGTCCAACCTGCTGCCGCTGCGCCTGACCGTGACCAGTGGGACCAGCTGCGCCGACCTCGCCCGGCACGTGCTCTCCCGCGCCCGTGATGCGCTGCGCCACCAGCGGTACCGCTACGAGGACATGCGCCGCGACCAGCGGCTGTCCCTGGAGGACGGGACACTGGTCGGCCCGGTCGTCAACTACCTGCCGTTCAGCTACGACCACGGCTTCGGCGGTCACCCGATGACCTCCCACAATCTCGCGGGCGGGCTGGTCGAGGACCTGTCCGTCACGGTCTACGACCGCGGTGAAGGGCAGGGGCTGCGCGTCGACCTCGACGCGAGTGCTCTGTACACGCGGGAGGACCTCCTGACGCACCAGCGCGGCCTGTTGCGGGTGCTGCGGGCGATGGCGGACGACCCGGCGGTGGAGGTCGGCCGGATCGAGCTGCTCGACGAGGCGGAGCGCCGACGGGTGCTGCACGAGTGGAACGACACGGCCCGGGAGCACCCGGCGGCCACCTGGCCCGCGCTCTTCGAGGCACAGGCCGCCAGGACCCCCGACGCGACCGCCGTCGTCTTCGAGGACACCGAGGTGAGTTACGGCCGGCTGAACGCCCGCGCCAACCGCCTCGCCCGCTCGCTGGTCGCCTCCGGCATCGGCCCGGAGAGCGTGGTGGCGCTGGCGCTTCCGCGCTCCATCGAGCTGGTCACCGCCATGCTCGCGGTGTCCAAAGCGGGAGGCGCGTACCTCCCGCTCGATCCGGAGCACCCGGCGGAGCGCATCGCGTTCATGTGTGCGGATGCCACGCCCGCCTGCGTCGTCGTCGGCGCGGAGAGCCCGGAGGGCCTGCCGGACGGCCTTCCCCGGCTCACGATCGACGGTTGGTCCGGCACCCGCACGGACTCCGCCCCGGCCGCAGACCTGACCGACGGCGACCGGCTCGCCCCGCTGCTGCCGGACCACCCGGCCTACGTCATCTACACCTCCGGCTCCACCGGCCGGCCGAAGGGCGTCGTCGTCACCCACGCCGGTGCGGCCTCGCTCGCCTTCGGGCAGATCGCCCGGCTGGGCGTGGACGAGCGCAGCCGGGTGCTCCAGTTCGCGTCCCCGAGCTTCGACGCGGCGTTCTCCGAAGTGTCGATGGCGCTCCTGTCCGGAGCGGCCCTGGTGCTCGCACGTGCCGAACAGCTCGCCCCGGGCCGTACCCTGACCGAGCTGGCCGCAAAGCACGCGCTGACCCATGTGACCCTGCCACCCGCTGTCCTCGCCACGATGCGGCCCGACGAGCTGCCCGCGGACCTGACCCTCAACCTGGCCGGCGAGGCCTGTCCGGCCGAGGTCGTCGACACCTGGTCGCCGGGCCGCCGCGTGCTCAATGCGTACGGGCCGACCGAGGCGACGGTCTGCGCGACCATGTCGGACCCCCTGTCCGGCGGCGGGACGCCCCCGATCGGCCGTCCGATCGACAACATGCGGGTCCTCGTCCTGGACGGCGCGCTGCGCCCGGTGCCGGCGGGCGTCACCGGCGAGCTGTACCTGGCGGGTCCGGGACTGGCACGGGGCTACCGGGGACGTCCGGCGCTGACCGCCCAGCGGTTCCTCGCCTGCCCGGCCGAAGCCGCAGGCCTACCGGGCGAGCGGATGTACCGGACGGGCGACCTCGTCCGGTGGCGTACCGACGGGCAGCTCGAATTCCTCGGACGTGCCGACGACCAGGTCAAGATCCGCGGGTTCCGCATCGAGCCGGGCGAGATCGAATCCGTGCTGGCCGACGACGACTCCGTCCGCGAGGTCGCCGTCGTCGCCCGTGAGGACGTCCCCGGCGGGCAGCGACTGATCGCTTACGTCGTGCCGCACGAGGGGCGGACCGTCGACCCGGCGGCTGCGCGGAGGTCGGCCGGCGAGGTCCTGCCCCGGCACATGGTTCCCGCCGCGGTCGTCGTCCTCGACCGGCTCCCGCTGACCTCCAACGGAAAACTGGACCGCCGTGCGCTGCCTGCCGTCACGTTCACCGGCAGCGCCACGAGCCGTGCCCCGCGCAACCCGCGGGAGGAGATCCTCTGCGGCCTGTTCGCGGATGTCACCGGTGCGGCCAAGGTGCACATCGACGATCACTTCTTCGACCTCGGGGGGCACTCGCTCCTCGCGACGAAGCTGGTTTCCAGGATCAGGCCGGCCTTCGGTGTGGAACTCACCGTCCGCGACGTCTTCGGCGCACCCACGGTGGCGGAGCTCGCGCGGCGGCTGGACGAGGTCGGCGGCTCGCTGCGGCCCGCCGTGACCCGCGCACAGCGCCCCGACCGGCTGCCGCTGTCCTTCGCGCAGCGCCGCCTGTGGTTCCTCGGCCAGATGGAGGGCCCCAGCGCGACCTACAACATGCCGGTCGTGCTGCGGCTGACCGGCCGGCTCGACCGCGTGGCCCTGGCCGCGGCGCTCGGGGACCTGACCGACCGGCACGAGGCACTGCGGACGGTGTTCGGGGAGGTCGACGGGGTTCCGTTCCAGCGCGTGCTCGACGTCCGGCCCCCGCTCGCGTGCACCGGCACCGACGGGCAGGCGCTGGACGCCGAGGTCGCCGCTTTCTGTGGCCGGGAGTTCGACCTGGCCACCGATCCGCCGCTGCGTGCACACCTCTTCGCCCTGTCCCCGAACGAGCACGTGCTCGCCCTCGTGATCCACCACATCGCCGGCGACGGCTGGTCGATGGCCCCGCTGGCGGACGACCTGGCGGCCGCCTACCGGGCCCGGACCGCCGGGCTCGTGGACGGCGCCCCCGAACTGCCCGTCCAGTACGCGGACTACACGCTGTGGCAGCAGCGGCTGCTGGGCACCGAGGACGACCCGGACAGCCTGATCAACGAGCAGATCCGGTACTGGGCGAAGGCACTGGACGGAGCGCCGCAGGAGCTGCCGCTGCCGGTGGACCGGCAGCGGCCCGCGGTAGCCAGCTACCGTGGCTCGACCGCCCGGTTCGACATCGGCGCCGGCCTCCACACCCGCCTCACCGAACTGGCCCGGCAGAGCGACGCGAGCCTGTTCATGGTGGTCCAGGCCGGCCTGTCCGCACTGCTCAGCCGCCTTGGTGCGGGTACGGACGTCTCCATCGGCACGGCAATCGCCGGCCGGACCGACGAGAGCCTGGACCCGCTCGTCGGATTCTTCGTCAACACCCTGGTGTTGCGCACCGACCTCCGCGATGACCCGTCGCTGCGCGAACTCATCGCGCGGGTACGGGAGACCGACCTCAGCGCCTATGCCCACCAGGACCTTCCGTTCGAGCGCCTGGTGGAGATCCTCAACCCGAGCCGGTCGACGTCGCGGCACCCCCTGTTCCAGGTGATGCTGGCGTTCCAGAACCTCGCCGCCGTCGAGTTCCGGCTGCCCGGACTGGAGGTGGAGGCCAGGCAGCTCTACACCGACACGGCGAAGTTCGACCTGGCGTTCAGCGTGTTCGAGCAGTTCGACGAGCACGGCGCCCCGAACGGGCTGACCGGTGTGGTCGAGTACGCGGTCGAACTGTTCGACCCGGCCACCGTCGAGCGGATGCTGGACCGGCTCGTCCAGGTCTTCGAAGTGATGACGGCCGCCCCAGAGACACGTCTCGGCGACGTCGACGTCCTCGACCCCGCCGAACGGCACCTGGTGCTGCGCCAGTGGAACGACACCGACCGGGACGTCGCCCCGACGGTTTTCCCGGAGCTCTTCCAGACCCAGGTGGAAGCGACACCCGACGCATTCGCGATCCGCTGCGAGGGGACCGCGCTCACCTACCGGGAGCTGAACGAGAACGCCAATCGGCTGGCCCGGCATCTGGTGGCCTGCGGGGTGGGGCCGGACGACCACGTCGCGCTCGCGCTGCCCCGCTCGATCGAGCTGACCACGGCCATGCTGGCGGTGCTGAAGGCCGGTGCCGCCTATCTGCCCGTGGATCCGGACTACCCCGCGGACCGCATCGCGTTCATGCTCGGCGACGCCGCGCCGCGGTGCGTGCTGACCGCGTCGGACAGCACGGTCGCACTGCCCGCCGGGCTCGCCCGGATCGTCCTCGACGACGCGACCCGTTCTGCCGTCTCCCTGCTCAGGGGTGAGGACCTGGTGGACGGCGACCGCGTGGCGCCCCTGCGCCCCGGCCATGCCGCCTATGTCATCTACACCTCCGGCTCCACCGGCGTCCCGAAGGGGGTGGTCGTCTCCCACGCGGGCATCGCGAGCCGCATGGGCAGCGAGATCGAGCGCCTGGAGGTCACGCCGGACAGCGTCGTGCTGCAGTTCGCGTCGCCCAGCTTCGACGGTGCCTTCTCCGACATGTGCATGGCGCTGCTGGCGGGTGCGACGCTGATCGTCGCGCCCAGGGAGAAGACGCTGCCGGGACCGGCGCTGAGCGCGCTGATGCACGAGCAGGGCGTCACCCATGTGACGCTGCCGCCGCCGGTGCTCGCGGCCCTTGCGGACGACGGCCTGCCCGCGTCGATGATGCTGATCACGGCCGGCGACGCCTGCCCGGCCGACCTCGTCACCCGCTGGGCGCCCGGCCGCCGGATGGTCAACGCCTATGGACCGACCGAGGCCACGGTCTGCGCCACCATCAGTGACCGGCTTGTCCCCGACGGCAGCCTGCCGCCCATCGGACGGCCGCTGGACAACACCCGGCTCTACGTCCTCGACGACCGGCTGCGGCCCACACCGCCGGGGGTGGCGGGCGAGCTCTACATCGCGGGCGAAGCCCTGGCGCGCGGCTATCTGCGGCGCCCGGGACTGACCGCCGGCCGGTTCGTTGCCTGTCCGTTCGGCGCTCCCGGGGAGCGGATGTACCGGACCGGGGACGTGGTCCGATGGCGCGTCGACGGCCAGCTCGAATTCGTCGGCCGGTCCGACGACCAGGTGAAGGTCCGCGGCTTCCGGATCGAACTCGGCGAGGTGGAGGCGGCGATGACCGCCCACCCGGGCGTGGCGCAGGCCGTCGTCGTGCCCCTGGAGGACCAGCCGGGCGGCAGGCGCCTCGTCGGTTACGTCGTCCCCAGCGGGAACGACCTCGCCGTGGCGAAGGACCGGGACGATCGGCAGGTGCAGGAGTGGCAGGTCACCTACGACTCGCTCCACGCGGGCGGGGAAGCGGCAGCGTTCGGTGAGGACTTCTCCGGCTGGAACAGCAGCTACGACGGCCGGCCGATCCCCGTCGGGGAGATGCGCGCCTGGCGCGACGCGACCGTCGACCGGATCCGCGCGCTGCGGCCGAAGCGCGTGCTGGAGATCGGCATGGGCACCGGACTGCTCCTCGCGAAGATCGCACCGGAATGCGAAAGCTACTGGGGCACCGACATCTCGCCCCGGATCGTCGAGGGAGTCCGCGGTCAGGTGGCCCTGGACCCGCTGCTGTCCGACCGCGTCGAGGTACGGCTCCAGCCGGCCCACGACCTCGACGGGCTGCCCCGGGGCCGCTTCGACACGGTGGTGCTGAACTCCGTCGTGCAGTACTTCCCGAACGCGGGCTATCTGGAGCGGGTGCTGCAGGGACTGCTCGGGCTGCTGGCGCCGGGCGGCCGGGTGTTCGTCGGCGACGTGCGCAACATCCACCTGCTGGAGGCGCTGCGCACGGCGGTCGAGCTGGGCCGCCCGGCCGGCGCGGAGGACGGCCGGGAGGTGCGTGCGGCAGTCGACCGGTCCGTGTCCCTGGAGAAGGAACTGCTGATCGATCCGGCCTTCTTCACCGGCCTGGACGCCGCGGCAGACCTCCGCGTCAAGCGATCGGACTTCCGCAACGAGCTGACCGCGCACCGGTACGACGTCGTCCTCCACAAGCAGCCGTACGAACGCATCGACACCGACGGCGCTCGCGAACTGGTCTGGGGTACAGACGTCACCGACCTGGACGTGCTCGCGGACCGGCTGGCCGAGGCCCGTTCCGCGCCCGTCCGGCTGTGCGGCGTCCCCGACGCGCGGGTCGGGCACGAGGTCGCAGCCGTCCGCGTCCTTGCCGAAGGTGGCACGCCGGAGGAGGCCCGGGACAGACTTGCGGAACGCGACGACTTCCTCCCGGGGCCCGGGGACTTCGCCGAGCGTGCCGAACGGCTCGGCTACCGCGCTTTGGTGCTGCCTCCCGGCGAGGACGGAACGCTCGACGTCCTGTTCGTGGAGCGGGGCGTGACGGGGGTGCCCACGACCGGGTACCGGCCGCGGGGCTCCGGACCCCGGGCGCTGACCAACGACCCCTCCCGCTCAGCGGATGCCGTCTCCCTGGGAGCGCTGGTCAAGGCCCACTTGCAGGACGTGTTGCCCGACCACATGGTCCCCTCGGCCCTGGTCGTGCTGGAGGAGCTGCCGCTGACGCCGAACGGCAAGGTGGACCGGCGTGCCCTGCCCGCACCGGGCCGGGTCGGTTCCGGGACCGGAAGGGAGCCGCGGAACGAGCGCGAGGAAGTGCTGTGCCGGCTGTTTGCGGAGCTGCTCGGCGTGCCTAAGGTCGGCATCGACGACGACTTCTTCGAGCTCGGCGGACACTCCTTGCTGGCGACCCGGCTGGTGTCCCGGATCCGGTCGGCGCTGGGCGTCGAGATCGCCATCCCGGATCTGTTCAACGCGACCACGGTCGAGAAGCTCTCGGGCCGGCTGGCCGTGGCGCGCAAGCGCCGGCGGCCGGTGCTGCGACCGCGCCCGCGCCCCACACGTTAAGGAGAATGTCCATGTCATCTGAAGAGTTCGATGTCGTCGTGGTCGGCGGCGGCCCGAGCGGTTCGACCGTCGCGTCCTTCGTCGCCAAGCAGGGACACCGGGTGCTGCTGCTCGAGAAGGAGTCCTTCCCCCGGTACCAGATCGGTGAGTCCCTGCTGCCGGCGACCGTGCACGGCATCTGCGGGCTCCTGGGCGTCGCCGAGGAGATCGAGCAGGCGGGTTTCACCCGCAAACTCGGCGGCACCTTCCGCTGGGGCAGCAGCCCCGAACCGTGGTCCTTCGCCTTCGCCATCTCCCCGCGGATGGCCGGTCCGACCTCGCATGCGTATCAGGTCGAGCGGATGAAGTTCGACGACATCCTGCTCAAGCACTCCCGCAAACTCGGTGTGGACGTACGTGAGAACTGCGCCGTGACCGAGGTGCTCGAGGACGACGGGCGGGTCACCGGGGTGACCTACACCGACGCGACCGGCGCCCGGCACACGGCCGGCGCGCGGTACGTCGTCGATGCCTCCGGGAACAAGAGCCGCTTCCACCGCCGGGCCGGCGGCGAGCGCAACTACTCGGACTTCTTCCGCAACATCGCGGTCTTCGGCTATTTCGAAGGCGGCAAGAGGATGCCCGCCCCGAAGCAGGGCAACATCTTCTGCGCCGCCTTCGACGAGGGCTGGTTCTGGTACATCCCGCTGAGCGACACCCTCACCAGTGTGGGGGCGGTGGTGAACCGCAAGTTCGCGGAGTCGGTGCAGGGCGACCCCGCCGAGGCGCTCTCGGCCCTCATCGCGAAATGCCCCCGGATCGACGACCTGCTGGCCGACGCCGAACGCGTCACGGAGGGCGTCTACGGCCAGGTGCGCGTCCGGAAGGACTACTCGTACAGCAACAGCAGCTACTGGCGGCCGGGAATGGTGCTCGTCGGGGACGCCGCGTGCTTCATCGACCCCGTCTTCTCCTCGGGGGTGCACCTCGCGACCTACAGCGCCCTGCTGGCTGCGAGGTCCATCAACTCCGTCCTGGCGGGCGAACTCGGCGAGGAGGAGAGCTTCGCCGAGTTCGAGGCCCGCTACCGCCACGAGTACGGCCTGTTCTACGAATTCCTGGTGTCCTTCTACGACATGAACAGCGACCACGAGTCGTACTTCTGGCAGGCGAAGAAGGTCAACAGCTTCGCGGACTCGGAGCTCGAGGCCTTCGTCGAGCTGGTCGGCGGTGTGGCGTCCCATGACGGTGCCTTCGTCGACGCCGAGTCCGTACGGGCGAGGTTCAGGCACACCGCCGGGGAACTCGAGCGTTCGGTGTCCCGGGTCGACCGGACCGGTGGGGACGACTCCACTCCGATGTACCAGTCGGAGATCATGGGCAGCGTCATGGAGCAGGGCACCCAGATCCAGGTCCAGGCCGCACTCGGCGGCTACCTCGATCCGGCGGAGGCCCTTTTCGCCGGCGGGCTGGTGCCCTCGGCGGACGGCCTGCGCTGGGTGGCGTCGGCAGCCGAACAGTGAACCCCAAGTCGTGGCTGCGCAGCTTCCACGCCGCGCCCGACCCGGCGAGCCGCCCCGTCCAGCTGGTCTGCTTTCCGCATGCGGGCGGCTCCGCGAGCTACTTCGTCCCTCTCTCCGCCCGGCTCAGCGGCGTCGCGGAGGTCCTGGCGGTGCAGTACCCGGGCCGCCAGGACCGCTGGTACGAACCTGCGATCGATGACCTCGGAGAACTCGCGGAGCATGTCGTCAGGGCGCTCGCGCCCGCTCGGAACGGCGGCCCGCTGGCCCTGTTCGGGCACAGCATGGGCGCCCTGGTGGCGTACGAGGCGGCCCGGCAGGTGGCGCCGACGCGGCTGTACGTGTCCGGGTGCCCGGCGCCGTCGCAGGGGGTCGGGGCCACGAAGGCGGTCAGGGACGACGCCGCCCTGCTCGCGGACGTGCGCCGGCTGGGCGGCACCGACACCGCGCTCCTCTCCGATCCGGCCATGCTGGAGGTGATCCTTCCGGCTCTCCGGGCCGACTACCACGCCGTCCGGAGCTACGAGTGGCGTGCGGGGTCCGAGCCCTCCTGTCCGGTGCGGGTCCTCACCGGCAACCGCGACGCCGGAACCCCGCCGCACGTGATGCGGGACTGGGAAAAGCACACCACGGGCGAGTGCCGTTTCCACGAGTACGAGGGAGGCCACTTCTACCTGTCCGAGCACACTCGGCGCGTAGCCGACCTTCTTGCCGGGGACCTTCCCGTCGCGGACCTCGCCCGACCGGTGAACTGACCCTGGCGTCGGAGAGCGACGCGAGAAGCACGCACGCCGCCGCATCCGACGGCCCGGAACGGAGATCAGCCGATCGCCGTGATCCGGCCGGGGACCCCCTCCTGACGGTTGCTCCGGTGAAGCTCTCCGATGTCAGCGGTCAGGGCGCGGCTCGGATGTCGGAACCCAGACGGCGCCATCCGAAGAACTCGCAGGCGTGACACGTCAGTTCCTCGTCGGACATGCCCGGACACTCCGTCGCCGGTTCCCCCAGCGCCAGACGGCGTTCGGCCGCAGCGACGTGCAGCACCTTCCGTACGGTCCGGCCGACGTCGGGCCTGCGCGCCCGGAGCCCGGTCCGGTGCGGTGCGGTACATCCAGGAACGGCCCGTCCGAAGCGGCCTGCCCCGACCGGACGAGAGCGGTCCTTCGGCTTCGATCAGGCCCGTCAGCAGGCGGCGCAGGGCCGGCTGGGCCCGCCGTGTCCTGGGCGAGCACCGACGCGCCGTTCTCCGCGTACTCCAGGTACCGCTTCAAGTGGCGGACGCTCTCGTTCGGGCTGTCGGGCATGCCGCCACCACGGAAAGGGCCGACGATGCGCCGGCTCCACCTCGTCCTCAACCCGACGGTCGCCCGCGCGGGCGACCGCGTCGTCCTGCCGCAGGCCGACAAGTACGGCCGCCACGACGAGCGGACCGTCCGCGTCCGGGCCACCCCCGCCGTCGACCCCGTCATGCGGACGGCCGCCGTGCCGGTCCTGTACGAGCGGCTCACCGCCGAACTCGCCAGCGCCTTCCCCGACGGGCCCGCCGAGGCCGTCGAGGGCCTGGTCCGGCAGCGCTGGGACCTCGGCTTCCTCATCGGCGACCTGCGGCCGCCGCAGACCGCGGGGCGCCCCGAGCACCACGTCCTGAAGAAGCTGACCGACGTCCCCGCCGCCGCGACCACCGCCGAACAGCTCCGTACCGTCGCCGACCTCGCCGACCGGGGCCACGACACCGCCTCGCTGCGCGCGCTCGCGGCGGCGCAGGACGAACTCGTACCCGGCCACATCGGGCGGAGCTACCAGGCCGACACCCTACTCGACCTGCGCTAGCCGGTCCTCGACGCCTCAATCGGACAGCCGCGGCCGACGCCGTCGGCGTCCTGATGCGGCTCAGCGCCGCTCAGGGCAGGCGCGACCATCTGACGCGCTACCGCGAGGCGTTCACCGAGCGGTACGGCGTCGGACCCGCGTCCCGGTCCTCAGCCTGCTCAGCCCCGACACCGGCCTGGACGCGCCGCCGACGTACACCCGGTTCGAACGCCGGGTCAGGAAGCCCTTTGCAGGGCGCAGGGCCTCGTCCGCGCCGTCCACGCTCATGGTGAGCCGGCCCTGTTCGCGCGTACCGATCGGCACATGGCTTTCCGGCGGGGTACCGGCGCTCCGCCGGATCTCGCAGCGCGGCAGCCCGTCACCGCTCACCGTCACCGTCCCGCCCTCGTGGTTGAGCGCGATGTGGACGATCCCGAAGAGCCGATCGGCGGCGGGCTTGTACGTGAACTCATCCATCGGCGCCCTCTCTTCTCCTCATCGCCCTGCTGATCGTCGCCCGCCAGTCTCCGCCGGGGTGGCGAGGACGGTTTTCCTTTCGGCCACGGAGTGGGACGGAGCACACCCGTCGATGCCGGGAGCCTGCGCTTCCTGTACGTCGGCCGCTGAGCGCTACCGTGCCAGGAACGGGCTGGGAGCGCCGTTCCAGGAAATCCGTAGCGCTTCCCTTGCACGGGTGCAGGCGACGAACAGGAGGCTCAGCTCACTGAGGCGGTCTTCCCGGTGTTGCTGGGCGTCCACTTCTACGGGGGTCAGGGCCGAGACCAGAGGAACGACGCTGTCGCTGACACCGGCGACGGCGACGAAGCGGAACTCCAGGCCTTTCATCCGGTGCATGGTCCCGATGCTGACACCGTCGCCGGACCCCTGCGTACCGCCGAGGAGCCGGACCGGGAGCTTTGCCTGTTCCAATGCGTGGGCGATCTCCTTGCCCAGTTGCAGGTACCGGACGGCCACCCCGATATCGCTCGGTTCCACACCGTCGGCCGTCCACCGGACGATCTGTGCAGTGAGATCCGCGATCTCTTCGGCCTTGCTGCTCGCCGCCAGGAGTTCGGGATGCGCACCGTTCAGTACTGATCGGTAGCCCGCCAGCGATTCGGTCCCGCCGTCCATGTCGTCCGGGCTCTCGCGGCCGAGCAGGGACATCGACCACTGCAGAATCTGGTGTGTGGTGCGGTAGTTGATGCGCAGCCGGTGGGATCTGCCGCTGACGTTCACGCCGAGGCTCCGCAGCGACACCTTGTTGCCGTAAATGCGCTGGTGTGTGTCGCCGGCGATGAACAGGTCGTCGGGCCCGGGCGCGACCGCTGCCCGCAGCAGGCGCCACTGCGCCGGATGGAGGTCCTGGGCCTCGTCGATCACCACATGGCGGAACGGGCGGTCGGTGCGCGGCTCCAGCAGTCGTGCGGCCTCGGCGCACACCTGGAGGAAGGTCCACTCCCCGGCCTGGCGCAATTCCCGTGTGAACGCCTCGACGGCGCGCCAGACCTGGGCGCGCCGCAGCGGACTCAGCGCGGTGCCCCGGCCGCTGCGCGATGCCTTGAGATACGCCTCGGGCGAGCGCAGGTCCTGGGCCAGGACGACCTGTCGCCACTCCTGGTCGAGGAAGGCGTCGCTGTAGTCGAGCCCGAGTCGGCGGGCGAGGGCGTTCCAGCGGGAGTTGATCTCCTTCTGGCTGGTCAGAATGGTCAGCGGGCCGCCCCGGTCCTCGCGTACGAGCTGATTCGCGAGGGCGTCGACATTCACGACGCGGATCTTCGCGCGCAGCGCCTCGTCCGGGATGAGCAGTTCGAGTCCGTGGCGCAGATCGGCGGCGAGATTCCTGGTGAAGGTCGTGAGCAGCACCGATTCGTCGGGCGCGTCGTCCGGCAACTGCCGCGCCAGGTGCAGGGCGCGGTGCAGGGCGACCACGGTCTTGCCCGTGCCGGGCCCCCCGGTCACCCGGGCAGGCCCGTTGTAGGAAGGGTGGTACGCGATGCGGCGCTGGCTGGGGTGCAGGAAGATGCGCCACGCGTCGAACGGTCGGGACAGGACGTCCAGCAGCTCTTCGGGCCCGGAGAGCAGTGCGATGCGCCCCTGCGAGCGGGCCATGGCGGCGGCGAGTTCGTCCTCGGCGGGCGCATGCGGCGCTTCGGCGGCGGCGCGCTCGGCGTGCACGGCGACGGCCTCGCGCCAGACGTCCTCCGGGGTCAGCCCCGCTGCCAGACCGGCGAGAACGTCGTACTGCTGCTCGGGAAGGATCTTGCGGAGCGCGTCGAGATGAGCCTCGGCGCTGAGGTTGCGCACGAGCGGGAGCAGATCGGGGTCGATGCCGAGGCGCGTCAGTTCCTTGTCCGCGACGTCGGTGAAGAGCCGGTTCTCCACTGCGGTCGGCGCATGGTGCACGTCGGCGGAGGCCCGCTCCAGGGCGATGTCGTCGCGCAGTTCGATGCCCTGGGTGGCGGAGTTCACCGTCGCCCGGTGGCTCAGGGCCCAGGCGATGGCGTCGTCGTGGGCCATGACCTTCAGCAGGAGGAAGCTGTCTCCGGAGTCCGGGGCGAGAACGACGCCGCGCATGAACTTGCTGACGCGGATGGTGCGGATCCGGGAGTCCCGGGGGTTCTCCAGTTTTTCCAGGTGGAGCCCGGCGTGCCGGTGCTCGCGGAACTTGTCGAAGACCTCGTGGACCCGCTTCTGGACGGGCTTCTCCAGCTTGGCGAATTCCAGGAGGAAGTCCTTGTGGATTCCCAGTGTCGCCATGTGTGCCCCCGGGCCGTGCGCGATCCGACGTTTCGACTGATCACCGTACGGTATGGGGCGACAATGGCGGCTCGGCGCCGAGGATTTGGGGAGAGGACGCGCGTGCACGCTCAGGAGACCACGTTCAGCAAGCTGGTGCAGGGGGAGCAGCAGTTCCAGGTACCGCTCTACCAGCGAACCTACAGCTGGCAGCGTGACGAGCTGCGGCAGCTGTGGGACGACGTGCAGGAGCTGGTCGAGGACCGGCAGGAGGGGCGGCCCGGTTCGGGTCACTTCCTCGGCTCGGTCGTGCTGGCGCCCGAGCGGGTCGCCGCGGGCGGGATGCAGCGCTGGCTCGTCGTCGACGGCCAGCAGCGGATGACCACCCTGATGCTCGCGTTCACGGCGCTGCGGGACCACCACCGGGACCGGGGCTCGGTGAAGAAGGCCGCCCGGATCAACGACCTCATCCTGGTCAACACGTACCAGGACGGGCACGACCGCTACCGGCTGCTGCCGACGCAGGCGGACCGCGAGGCCTACACGGCCTGCGTGGACAGCCTCCCGAAGGCCGGCGGCGCCGGCAACGTGGGCGCCGCCTACCGCTTCTTCGTCGCCGCCCTGGCCGACGGGGCCGAGAGCGGTGGTGAGGCCTGGGTGGACGCGGTCGAGTCCGTGCTGGGTGAGTGTCTCTCGATCGTCGCGATCACCGCCGCCGAGGGCGACAACGTCTACCGCATCTTCGAATCCATCAACAACACCGGTGTCGGGCTCAGCCAGAGCGACCTGCTGCGCAACTACCTCTTCATGTGCCTGCCGAGCAGGGGCGAGGACGTCTACCGCAAGCGGTGGCTCCCCATGCAGGAGCTGCTCGGCCCCGCCCATCTGGAGCTGCTGGTCTGGCTGGACCTCGTCGTCGGAGGGAACAGCCGGGCCCGGCAGAGCGAGATCTACCGGGACCAGAAGAAGCGTCTGGAGCCGCTGAGCGGGGACGAGGCCGCGCTGGAGGCCGAGATCGCCCGGTTCTCCCTGCGCGCCGACCGCCTGATGCGGATCGTGGAGCCCGAGAGGGAATCCGACCCCGGGCTGCGGACGGTGCTGGAGCGCCTGTCGCGGTGGGGCGGCCAGACCCACTACCCGCTTGCCCTGCACCTCCTCGACCTCGTGGACGAGGACAGGACCACGGCCTCGGAGGCGGCGGAGGCACTCGGGTTCGCGGAGAGCTACATGGTGCGGCGCCTGTTCGCGGGCCTGTCCACGACGGGCAGCAACCGGGTGTTCATGGAACTCCCCAAGGAGCTGGACAAGGAAGGCTCCCCGGCCGAGGCAGTACGCCGGTTCCTTTCACGCCCCCGCACGGGCGCGCGCGTATGGCCCGGCGACGAAGCGGTCCGTGAAGCCGTCCGCACCCGCCCCTTCTACAAGACCGGCCGCAGCAACCAGCGCTTCCAGATTCTGCGCCGGCTGGAGGAGAGCTACGGGTCGAGCGAGCCCGTCGACTACGACAAGGCACCGCTGACCGTCGAACACGTCCTGCCCCAGAGCCCGGCCCAGCAGTGGTTCGACCTGCTGGCCGAGGAAGCCGCGGACGGCGAGAGCCCCCAGGAGATCCACAACCTGCTCGTCCACACCCTGGGAAACCTCACTCTCTCGGGTGAGAACGCACGCCTCTCCAATCACCCCTTCCACCGGAAGCAGGAACTGCTCGACTCCAGCGCGCTGCGGATGAACCAGCAGATCGCCGCACAGGAACGCTGGGGCCGCCGCGAGATCCTCGCCAGGGCCGACGAACTGGCCGACCGTGCCGTGGGGCTGTGGCCCGGGCCGCTGGAGGAGGCCGTGCAGGCGGACGACGAGTGGCAGGGCTGGCGGGAGTTGAGGGAGATCCTGCTCGCCGTGCCGGCCGGGACCTGGACGTCGTACGGTGAGCTCGCCGCCCTCATCGGCACCAGCGCCATCGCGGTCGGCAACCACATGGCGGCCAGGACCGGACTGCACTGCGCCTACCGCGTGCTGACCGCCGACGGCCGGATCGCGGGCGGGTTCCGGTGGACCGACGACCGGCACTCCGGGGACCCGAAGGACGTCCTGGAAGCCGAGGGCGTGCCCTTCGACGAGAACGGCCGCGCCTCGAAGGCCCACCGGCTGAGCAGCGCCGACCTGGCGGTCCTGGTGGGCAGGGAGCTGCCGGAGGAGACCCCGGCCGGGCCGGCCGCACCGCAGACCGGCGCCGACGAGGCCGGGACCCGCTTCGAGACCCTGCTGCGAGCCAACCAGACACCGGAGGTCGTCGACGGCGTCCTGGCGGCACTCCGCTTCTGGGAGGAGCAGGGCGGCCACCATGTCTACGGGAAGGCGAACGAGACCAGCTGCTTCCCGACCGTGGACGCAGGCGGGCCGGGTGCTCCGCGGGCTCTGTGGCCGATCGGCATCTACCCGGTGACGGGGACGGCGGAGGTCGTCTTCCAGTACCTCAAGCGGCGCCCGCCGTTCGACGACGAGCCGTTGCGTCGCGCCCTGATGGAGCGGTTCAACGCCATCGACGGCGTCGACCTCGCGGAGGCGAAGCTCGATCTGCGCCCCTCCTTCCCGCTGGAGGTCTTCGCCGCGCATGCCGAGGAGATCCGGTCCGTACTGGAGTGGTTCATCCACGAGGTCGCCCTGGCGGAAGCACGCCGCCCGATCGACGACGGCCCGGCGGTGTTCTGACCCGGTGGCGGCCGGAGTGCCCCACCTGGCCGGAATCCGCCCTTAACGGAAGATCACTGCTCGGGTAGCCTGCCCGGGCAGTGATCGGTGTCACTCCGGACGTGGGTGCGTGGCGGGTGGCCTGCGACCGGAGCACGGGGGCGCATGGAGCACAACAACCACCAGGGCTGGTACGGAGAGACCTTCGTGGCCGCGATCGCCGCGGCGGCCGGATTCCAGGTGGCTGTGCCGTATCCGGACATCGGCAAGGACCTGATCCTGGGCCGGGACCACGAGGAGCCCGAGCTCGATGTCCAGATCGCCCTCCAGGTGAAGACGCACCGGGTGGAGAGCATCCTGGACGGGGTGACCGGGTTCAAGATCACACTGTCGGTGTCGCAGTTCAAGAGGCTTCGCGGCAAGCGGCAGGTGCCCGTCTACCTGGTCGTCGTGCTCGTGCCGAAGGACCCGGCGGACTACATCCGCACGGACGAGGACGCCCTCGTGCTGCGCCGCTGCGCGTACTGGGTCTCGCTCGAACACCACGTCCCCGCACCAGCCGGCCGGGAGAGCGTCACTGTCACTGTTCCGCGCGACAATCTGCTCACGGTCGACGCTCTGCACGAGTTCTTCGCCCGGGCGTGTGAGGAGGTGCCCGCACCATGACCACGATCGGCGTACCCGAGGACGAGCTGGAGCGGCTGCGACCGCATGACGTCGCGCACTACCTCCGCAGCAGGGGCTGGCAGGAAGCCGGCCAGGTCCGCTACAGCCGCCGCTGGGAGAGGGACTGGGCCGGCCGGGCGCGGCGACTGCTGCTCCCCCTGGACACCGACCTGGCGGACTTCGCGGACCGCATGGCGGATCTGGTCGGGGCACTGGCCGAGCTGGAGGCCCGACCGCCGGCCGCCGTTCTCCAGGACCTGCGGGCGACCGGTCTCGATGTGCAGTACATCCGGACCATGCCGAGCACGCCCTCCGGCACGATCCCCGTGCAAGCGGGAGTGCTCGCCGTGACCAGCGCCCGGGACCTGCTGATGGCGGCGGCCTGTCACACGATCGAGCCGAGGCTCGTGCAGCCGCGCCGGAAGCCGCGTGCGGCGCGCGACTTCGTGGACAGCACCCGCTTCGGACCCACTGCGCCGGGCAGCTACGTCCTGAGCGTGCAGGTGCCACTGCCGGAGCGGAACGTACAGCCGCCGCTCTTCGGCGACGACCCGGAACCCTTCGCGCGGAGCGTCTCGCGCAGGATGTACGAGGCCGTGGCGGCGGCCCACAAGGCAGCCGAGGAGGCGACGGAAGCCGACGACTCGGCTCCCTTCGCGGATGCCGTGGCGGACGGAGTCTCCGCGGACCTCTGCGAGGCGCTCGCGGGCATCGGTGGGCACGACGACCGGGGCGCGGGCACCGCACACGCCTTCTCGATCGACTTCGCCTGGTCGCCGAGGTGGCCCGTGCCGCCCATGGAATCCCTGGCACCCTTCCCTCCCCGCCTGGTCCACGTCCTTCGCGAAGGGGCCCAGGACCTGCGCCGGCAGGAGCCGGAGCCCGGCGTGACGGTCATCGGCCGCTCGACCAAGCTCAAGCGTGCCGCGGAGTACGGCCCCGGCGAGGTGACCGTGGAGGCGGTCGTGCTCGGGGCGGCGGGCCGGATCGGCCCGAAGCGCCAGATCCACGTGACGCTGGACGAGGGCGAGTACACCCGCGCCACCGACGCCCATGCGCAGGGCAGGACGCTCAAGATCGAAGGCGATCTCGCACGCCGGGGCACCTACTACGAGCTGACCCGCATCACCGCCTTCGACGTGCTGTGACGGCCCGGCCGCAGCCGGTCCACCGAAGTTCCACGAGCGTCGCCGGGCGGCCTTTCGTACGTGTTTGAATGACTGTGATTGACGTGAAAATCGCCCTCACGGGGCGGTATGGAGGGGCGGAGACCCGATGACGACGCCGACCACCGACCTGGCGGGGGTGGCGCAGCGGGCGGTACGCCGCCGCGCCGACGCGCAGGACCACACCGCTGTACCCGAGATCAGCGATCTCGTCGAGGTCCGGGGGCAGCGCTGGGTCGTGGCCGACGTCGATCACGGCACGGGTTCCGCGGCGATCAGCGCGCCCGGCACCCTCGTCACGCTCAACAGCGTCGAGGACGGCCGCTACAACGACACCCTCTCCGTCATCTGGGAGATCGAGCCCGGCCGCCGCCGTCTCTTCGCCGGCTCCCTCCCCGAGGTCACCGCGGACCGCTTCGACCCGCCGGAGCGCCTGGCGGCCTTCCTGGACGCCGTCCGGTGGTCCGCGGTCACCTCGGCCGACGTGCGTACCCTCCAGGCGCCCTTCCGTTCCGGCGTCGCCGTGGAGCCGTACCAGCTCGAACCCGTCTCCCGGGCCGTGGCCGCGCCCCGCGTGAACCTGCTCCTCGCGGACGACGTCGGCCTCGGCAAGACCATCGAGGCGGGCCTGGTCGCGCTGGAGCTGATCCTCCGCAACCGGGCCCACAAGATCATGATCGTCTGTCCGGCCGGCCTCACCGTGAAGTGGCGCGACGAGATGGCCGAGAAGTTCGGCCTCGACTTCACGGTCATCGACTCCGAGCGGGCCGCCGCGGTCCGGCGCACCCACGGCAGCGCCGCGAACCCCTTCAACATCCATCCGCGGTGCATCGTGAGCCTGCCCTGGCTGCGCGGCCCGAAGGCCCAGCGGCTGCTCGCCGAGGTGCTCCCTGCCCAGGACGCCGAGGCGGTCGCCCCCGGAAAGCGGGCCTTCGACCTGCTCATCCTCGACGAGGCCCACCACGTGGCGCCCTCCGCGCCCAAGCAGTACTACCCCGTCGACTCCCAGCAGACGAAGCTGATCCGCCGGCTCGCCCCGCACTTCGAGCACCGGCTGTTCCTGTCGGCCACCCCGCACAACGGCTACCAGCAGTCGTACACGGCCCTCCTGGAGATCATCGACAACCAGCGTTTCGCCCGCGGCGTCGAGCCGGACCCGCGGGCCGTCGAGGACACCGTCGTCCGCCGCCTCAAGACCGACATCCGCGACCCGGAGACCGGCGAGCGCCGTTTCCTGGAGCGGAGGACCACGTCGCTGTCCGTCGAGTACACCGAGGACGAGCGCCGCATCCACGCCCTGCTGAAGGAGTACGCCCAGCTCCGCCGGGCCAAGCTCGGCACCCGCTTCAAGGGCGGCCGCAAGGCGGCCGACCTGGTCACTCTGCTGCTCAAGAAGCGGCTGTTCTCCTCGCCCGACGCCTTCGCCCGCACCATCGAGGTCTACCTGGAGACGCTGCGGACCAAGAAGCAGCAGGCTGCCGAGGAGGTCGAGGACTGGCAGGAGACCTTCTTCGACGACTACGCGGACTACGACGACGAGCCCCTCGCCGAGGCCGAGGACGACGCCATCGCCCGCGCCACCACCCTCCAGCCCGGCACCGACGGCGACGAGTCGGCTCTGCTGGAGCAGATGCGCGACTGGGCCCAGCGCCACCAGGCGCAGGCCGACTCCAAGGCCCGCGAACTGATCACCTACCTGAAGGCCAACTGCCTGGCCGAGGGCGGGCACTGGCTCAACGAGCGCGTGGTCGTCTTCACCGAGTACCGCGACACCCAGATCTGGCTCCAGAACCTGCTGCGCGACCACGGGCTCGGCGGCGACCGCGTCGCCCTCCTGCACGGCGGTCTGAACGCCGAGGACCGGGAGCAGCTCCGCCTGGCCTTCCAGGCCGAGCCCACCGAGAACCCGGTACGCATCCTGCTGGCCACCGACGCGGCCAGCGAGGGCATCGACCTCCAGCGGCACTGCCACCGGCTGGTCAACTACGACATCCCCTTCAACCCCAACAAGCTCGAACAGCGCATCGGCCGCATCGACCGCTACGGCCAGCTCACCGCCCCCGAGGTCGTGCACTTCGTCGGCAGCGGCTACGAGAAGAGCGCCGACACCTACGAGGCCGACCTCGAATTCCTGGCCCGGGTGGCGGTGAAGGTCGCCCGCATGGAGGAGGACCTCGGCAAGGTCAACGCCGTCCTCGCCGACGCCGTGCAGCGCCGGATGACCGGCGACCTCGGCACCGACTTCGACGTGGAGCGCGCCGAGGTCTACGCCGGCCGCAAGGCCAGGAAGGGCGGCGGGAACGTCGCCGCCGAGCGCGACGCCCAGGCCCAGGCCCAGCGCCTGAGCGAGCAGGTCGCGGGCACGGTGGACTCCCTCGGCATCACCCCCGAACGGATCGCCCGGGTGGTCTCCACCGCGCTGCCGCTCGCCCGCCAGCAGGACATCCGGCCCGTCCTCGACGAAAAGGACGGCGCCGACGGCTTCTACGAGGTCCCCACTCTCACCGGTTCCTGGGAGCGGGCCTCCCACGGCCTCGCCGACAAGCTGCGCCCCGAGATCCGCCGCCCGGTCACCTTCGAGGCGGCCAAGCTCAAGGACAGCCACGGCAAGGACCGCGACGACGTCGTCCTCGCCCACCTCGGGCACCCCCTCGTCGCCATGTCCACCCGGCTGCTGCGCGCCGCCGTGTGGAACAAGGAGCAGATCGACCTCGCCCGCGTCAGCGCCGTGATCAGCGACCACCCCGAGCTGGAGACGACCCTCGTCGGCGCCTTCGCCCGGTTCGTCCTCGTCGGCGCCGACGGCGTGCGCCTGCACGAGGAGATCCTCCAGGCGGGCGGCTGGCTCCGCGAGGCGGAGGGTGCGGGCCAGCCCCGCTTCAGCCGCCTGGAGAAGATCACCACGGTCCGCGACATCCTCGACGACGCTTTCGCCGACCACGCCACCCAGGCCGCCCCGGTCCTGCGCGGCAAGCTCGCCGCTGCCTGGCCGCACGTGAGTGAAGGCCTGGTCTCGGCCCTGGAATGGCGGGCCCGCAACCGCCAGACCGCACTGGAGACCCGTCTGGAGACCCGCCGCCGCGACGAGGCCGAGCGGATCACCGCCCAGATCGACCGCTTCCGCGAGTCCCTGCGCCGGGCCATCGGAAACCCCGCGGAGCAGGAGGAGGAAGGGCAGCTGGAGCTGGCCTTCGACGAGGTCGAGCAGCAGCGCCGGGACCGGGAGAACTGGGAGCAGCGCCGGGACGCGCTGGAGAGCGAGAAGCAGCGCGAGCTCGCCGCCATCGCCGCCCGGTACGAGCGGCCCAAGGCCCTGCTGTTCCCCGTCGCCGTCGTCTTCGTCGTTCCCCGCCGGGAGGCCGTGAAGTGAGCACCACCCACCCTAAGAACACGGGCCGCGGCAAGACCTGGAGCGGAGCCCCCGCCCCCGACGGCCGGCAGGACCACCTGGACTGGCTCAGCCTGGTCGACGTATCCGGCCCCTTCCTGACCCTGCCCGTGCTGCTCAAGACCTGGCCGCAGCTCGACTCGATCGACAAGCCGCTCCGGGCCCGGCTGCGCTACGAGCACGGGGTCTGGCAGTCGGATCCGGCGGCCGGACAGCGCGCCTGGACGGACTTCGTCCTGAACGAGCTCCTGGGCTGGGGCGACGCGCTGCGCGAGGGCACGGAGCTCTCCGAGGCGCTCGCCGTGGACGTCCCCGAGCACGACGAGCGCATCGCCCCCACCTTCGCCCTCCTCGAACCGGGCAGCACCGCCGAGGACACGGCGGGCCTGGTCGCCGACTGCGCCATCCTCGGCATGACCGTCCCTGCGGGCCGCCACCCGTCCCAGCGCATTCCGGGCTCGGCCTGGGCGGCGACCCCCGTCGACCGTATGGCACACCTGTGCCGCCACCACGGCGTGGAGCTCGGCCTGGTGACGGACGGCCGCTGGTGGACCCTGGTGTGGGCGCCGCGCGGTGGGGTGACGACGTCGGCGCTCTTCGACACGGTCGCCTGGACCGAGCCGGTCGAGCGGGTCGTCGTACGCGCCTTCATTTCGCTGCTGAGCCGGCGCCGCTTCTTCGCCGTCGAGGACGCGGAGATGCTGCTGCCGCTGCTGAAGGAGTCCCTGGACAGCCAGGAGGACGTCACCGACGCTCTCGGCGTGCAGGTCCGCCAGGCGGTGGAACTGCTGGTGGAGGCCATCGGCCGCGCCGACGTCACCGAGCGCGCGCGGGGCGGCAAGGGTCTGGCCGACGTACCGGCCCAGGACGTCTATCGCGGTGCCGTCGCCGTCATGATGCGGGTCGTCTTCCTCCTCTTTGCGGAGGAGCGCGGGCTGCTGCCGAGCGACAACGAGCTGTACGTACAGGCCTATTCGGCCGGGCGGCTGTGCCAGGAGCTGGAGGACCGGGCGCGGGAGACCACCGAGGACGACCTGGAACAGACGGGGGTGGGCTGGCACCGGCTCATCGCGCTGTTCAACGCGGTGTACGGGGGAGTGGACCACCCGGCGCTGCGGATGCACGCGTACGACGGCTCGATCTTCGACCCGAACTCCTTCCCGTGGCTGGAGGGCCGCGGCACGGCGGACGGCGACCCGACGGACCCGCTGCCCATCGACGACCGGACCGTCCTGCACATGCTCCAGTCGGTGCAGCACGTCTGGATCGGCACGGGCAAGAAGCGGGAGCGTCGCCGGCTGACCTTCCGCACGTTGGACGTCGAGCAGATCGGCTACGTGTACGAGGGCCTCCTCTCGTACCAGGGCCGCCGCGCCGAGGACACCATCGTCGGCCTCGTCGGCAAGGCGGGTCTGGAGGCGGAGGTGCTGCTGACCCGGCTGGAGGCGCTGGCCCGTACGGAGGGCGAGGGGCTGGGGGCGGTGCTGGCGGAGGAGTACAACAAGACGACGGGGCTGGGCAGCGCGGCCAAGGTGACGAAGCTGCTGGAGCCGCTGACGGACGTGGAGCGGGCCGCGGCGAGGAGCAAGCTGCTGGCGGCGACGGGGAGCGACGCCGAACTGACGGACCGGCTGCTGCCGTTCTACCGGCTGATCCGGCGTGATCTGCGGGACCTGCCGGTGGTGATCGGCGCGGGCGGGCTGTACGTGACGGAGTCCTCGCTCCGGAAGAACACCGGTACGCACTACACCCCGAAGTCCCTTGCGCAGCAGGTTGCGGACGGCGCGCTGGAGCCGTTGGTCTACGAGTACGGCCCGCTCCAGACGGCGGACCGGACCCAGTGGCGGCCCAAGTCCGCGGACGAGATCCTGAAGCTGAAGGTCGCGGACATCGCGATGGGTTCGGCGGCGTTCCTGGTGGCGGCGTGCCGCTACCTGGCGGGCGCGCTGGTGGAGGCGTGGAGCCGGGACGGCGACGCGCGGGCGGTGGCGTACCTGGAGGCGGCGGACTCGCTGTCCGCGTCGGCGGTGGAGGCCGAGGCCGAGCCGGTGATGGTGGAGGCGCGTCGGCAGATCATCGAGCACTGCCTGTACGGCGTGGACATCAACCCGATGGCCGTGGAGATGGCGAAGCTGTCGCTGTGGCTGGTCTCGATGGACCGGGACCGGCCGTTCACGTTCCTGGACGACAGGCTTGTGGCGGGTGACTCGCTGCTGGGCATCACGTCGGTGGAGCAGTTGGAGGCCATGCATCTGGATCCGGTGCGGGGTCGGCGCATTCACGGCGACGGCATCGACTTCACGGGTGGTGTGCGGCGGGTCATCGCGGAGGTAGCGGAGGAGCGGCGCAAGCTGGCCGGCATCCCGGGCACGGGCTTGGAGGAGCTGGAGCAGAAGCGCGCCATGCTGGCCTCGGTGCGGGAGAAGACCCGCCAGGCGAGCGTCTTCGCGGATTTGGTGGTGGGCGCGGCGCTGGCCGGTGCGGGCCGGGCGGAGAAGGACCAGGACCAGCTGTCGTTCGCCGCGGTGACGGCGGCGCACGCGGTGTCCGATGCCGGAGACGACGAGGAGTTGGCCGCTGCCGAGCTGCGGCAGGCGGAGACGCTGGCGCGGGGGTGGCTGGCCACTGGCAAGCCGGCCGGCGCGTTCGAGCGCGAGCCGGTGCATTTGCCGCTCGTGTTCCCGGAGGTCTGGGACGAGCGGGGCGGGTTCGACGCGGTGGTGGGAAACCCGCCGTTCCTGGGCGGTAAGAAGCTCACGGGGTCATTTGGCGTCAAATACCGCGAACACCTAGTTCACGGGCTAGGTCGAGGCGCTCGCGGTAATGCAGATCTGGTGGCGTATTTCCTTTTGCGCTCCCACGAATTGCTCAGTGCTCGCGGGCAGGCCGGACTGATCGCGACGAACACGTTGGCGCAGGGCGATACGCGGGAAGTTGGACTTGATCAGCTGGTCTCCGATGGTGTGGAGATCCGGATGGCTGTGAAGAGCGCACCTTGGCCTTCGCGGAGCGCGGTGTTGGAGTACTGTGCTGTTTGGACGAGCTGTGCGGCTGTCGCGCAGGGGCAGTTGAGGGTTGCAGATGGCGTGCCGGTCGAAGGGATTACTGCCTCCCTGGAAGTCGCATCTCGTGCTACTGGGACGGCAGAGCGACTTGTGGAAAACCAGGCGATAGTGTTCCAAGGTGCAGTGGTGCTTGGTGTCGGATTTACAATGTCGCCAGAGCGGGCAGGAGTGCTTGTCGCCCAGGACGAGCGGTATGCGCGGGTCCTTTATCCATATCTCAGCGGCCAGGATGCAAACTCTCGACCGGACAGTTCAGCAAGTCGCTGGATCATCGACTTCCGAGACTGGTCGGAGGAGCAAGCGAGAGAGTATCCAGCTGCGTACGAGCAGGTTCGACGGCTTGTTAAGCCAGATCGAGATCGAAGCAACCGAAAGGTCTATCGCGAGCGTTGGTGGCAGTTCGCTGAGAGGGGTCCTGCCAGACTGAAAGCAACCGAGGCCTTCAATAGCGTAGTTGCTATTACTTTCGTGAGTAAAGCTGTCATGCCGGTGATGGTGCCGACCGGGCAGGTGTTTGCGAACACACTCGGTGTCTTCGCTTCTGATGATTTTGCCATGTTGGCACTGCTTAGTAGTGCTCCCCATTATTGGTGGGCTATAGAGCATTCATCGACCTTGGAAACTCGAATCAGATATACTCCATCTGATGTTTTCGAAACGTTTGTGAGGCCAGGTCTGACGGCGGAACTCCGGAGTCTGGGGCGACGGCTTAACGGGCGTCGTGCCGAGATCATGCTTCATCGAGGAGGTCTTACGAGTACTTACAATCTAGTCCACGACCAGGCATGTACGGACGCCGACATTGTCGAGCTTCGTGAGATCCATAGATCCATTGATGAAGAAGTGGCTCGCGCTTACAAATGGGAGGACCTTCTGAGCCAGCCCGGCGGGCTTGACCACGGATTCCATGACACCCGCCAGGGGCCCCGCTACACCGTCGGTCCGGTTGTCCGGCAGGAGATTCTTGACCGGCTGCTCGAAGAGAACCAGCGACGCTACGCGGCCGAAGTCGCCGCCGGTCTGCACGACAAGAAGGGCGCCAAGAAGAAGGCGGCGGCCCCGGCCCAGCGGAAGCCGAAGCCTCCGGTGGAGGAGCCGCCGAGCCTGTTCTGATGACAAGGGTGGGGGAGCGGTGGGCCGGTCAGCGCCAGTGGCGTACCGGTCCGCCGCCGGTGTTCCGGTCGCGGGCCACCTTGACTGCGACCCACGGGCCCAGAACGAAGACGTTCCCGTCCTCGAACTCCAACCGTTTCCGCCGCCCCCGCAACTCCCTCACATCCCGCACCCGGTGCGGGATACCGCCCACGGCGATCACATCACCTCGCCGCACCCCGTCGGGCATGACCTCCAGGGTCTGCATCACGTGCTGCATGTCCGGACCCCCTAACGCCGAGGCGCAAGACTTCGCTTGTTGGCCTCGCGGACCTTGGTCAGGAGCGCCTCATGGCAGGCGACACCAACAGCCGCGTCTTCGGACGAGTCGGTCTGCTCCTCCGGCTCGGGCGCCGTTGACTCCTCGGTCACTGGACGCTCTTCCTCAGAGCCGCTGCCAACTTCCACGCCACATCGGCCCGGCAGCACCCGAGTTCCACCAGCGGCGACAGGTAGTCGCTCGTCAGGGACACCAGATCCACCCCGAGCGACGGCAGCACCACGTCCACCCCCGCCAGCGCCTCGCGCAACTCGTCCCGTGCCGCCTCCGCCTCCCGCGTCTTCTCCGCCGAGCGCCCGCTCTTGCCCGCGTCCATGTCCGCCTGCCTCCTTGCCGATCACTGTCTTTCAGCGATGAGCATGGAGGCGTAGCGCTACGCTCACCAGGGGTAACGGTTTTCGGAGCATCGGAACGAAAACGGGAGTCGCCAATGCCCGCACCGAAGGAACTCGACCCAAGCGCCTCCCTCGCCGCGCTCTACGGCGCGAAGCTGCGCAAGCTCCGCATCCGCGCCGGGCTCACGCAGAGGCAACTCGGCGACAAGATCCCGATCGCGCACAGCCGCATCGCCCAGTTCGAGTTGGGCAACGAGGTCCCTCCCGAGGACGTCAACGGCAAGCTGGACGTGTTGCTCGATGCGGACGGTGACTTGGTCGACCTGCGGGGTCATATCAAGCGAACCCCGTACCCGGACTGGGCGCGGGCCTTCGTCGCTCTTGAGGCCAAGGCCGTCAAGATGCTCAAGTACATGGCGCATGCGGTGCCGGGACTGTTGCAGACAGAGAGCTATGCGCGTGCCCTGCTTCGCATCAGCCGTCCTCGTGACACAGACGGGCAGATCGAGGTGTTGGTCTCTGCCCGGCTTGATCGCCAGTCGATACTTGAAGCCTCTGCCCCACCGCTGATGTGGTGCATCCTCGATGAAGCCGTCATCCGACGCCCCGTCGGTGGTCCAGCAGTGATGCGGGAGCAGCTTGCCCGAGTGCTCCTTTTGGCGGAGACGCCCCACGTCGTGGTGCAGGTGCTGCCGTTCAAGGCGGGAGGGCACCCGGTGATGGGCGGATCGTTGACGCTCCTCAGCTTTGAGCGGGGGCAGGACGTGGCCTACACGGAGGGTTCCCACTCCGGCGAGCTGGTGGAGACGGCAGAGGAGGTAGCCGAATATGCGCTCGCTTACGATCTGTTGCAGGCCCAGTCGCTGTCGCCAGATGAGTCGCTGACGGTCATCCGGTCCGTGATGAAGGAGTACTCCAAGTGCGAGCCAACCGAGCCGATCTGAGCAACGTCGAGTGGCGGAAGAGCAGCTACAGTAACGGACAGGGTGGCGACTGCGTGGAGGTCGCTGACCACTTCCCCGGAGCCGTCCCCGTTCGGGACAGCAAAGCGCCCGCCGGGCCCGTGATCCTCGTCGGGAACGTCGCCTGGAGCGCCTTTGTGAAGCACCTCCGAGAGGCGTAGAGCGGCCCTTCACCGGGGCGCGGAATCCTGGACCCCGGTGCGGCGCGGCGCCCTTCAAAGGAACGGGAGAGAACCCACCCAACCAAACCCGGGCCCCAACTCCCGTCGCCACACGATCGGGTGAAGGATGCGTCACACACCCTGACCGGTGGGGTACGGTCGGCCGCAACAACCCCATACACGCAGACGGCCCCCGACAGGATTGCAGTCCTGACGAGGGCCTGACCGATCCGGAAGATATGAGCTTCCCGATGGCTGATCCGCAGTCTAACGCGGTCGCGCCCGCGCGCCCCGCGAATCCGATCCCTGCCGACGCGCCCAGCGCCGGCGTGATCCATTTCCGTCACCGCCACACCGACCGGTTCACCGTCGTCGGCAACCACCTGGCCCAGCACCCGCAGCTCTCCGCTGTCGCGATCGGGCTCGCCGTCTACATCCAGTCCGTTCCGGACGGGGTCAGCGTGACCGCCAAGGCCCTCACCCTCCGCTTCCGCGAGGGCGAGATTACCATCCGGCGCGCTCTCAACGAGCTTGAGGCAGCTGGCTATCTGGAGCGGCGGCGGATTCCGCTCGGCGGCGGCCGGTTCGCGACCCGCACCCTCGCCTACGACAAGCCCGGTTGTGCAGCGACACCCTCAGCCGCGCCAGTTCCGCAGCAACCTGCCGCGCCGCGCACCGAACCCGAGCCCGCCCCACCCGCCCCCACAGGACCGGCGGCGGACCTCCTGGCCCGGCTGCGGACGGTCGACGCCCGCCTGATCCTCTCGGTGCGGGACGTCCAGCGGCTGAGCCCCGTCGTCGAGGAGTGGCTCGCCCGGCATGCGACCGCCGAGCAGATCACCCGCACCCTCACCGGCAACCTGCCTCCCGCACCGGTCCCCATCCACCACCCGCCCCGCTTCCTGGAGCACCGGCTCACCACCCTCCTGCCGCCGCCCCTCCCCACCTCCGCACCCGAGCCGCAGCGTCCACGGCCCGCGCCACTCATCACGTGCGACGGCTGCGAACGCGCCTTCCGCAGCCATGTTCCCGACGCCCGGTGCGGGGACTGCGGGCCTGCGCCGGACCGGTCCGTCGCGTGAGTACGTGCGCCTGCTCCTGACGGATCCGGGCTTTGCCCTGGTCAGGACATGCGAGAAAGGTGATCATGGAGTGACTGTCAGTGGGGGCCCGTAACGTCGAGCGAGTCCGTCACCGACCGTGGCCGCCTGCCCCCGTCTCTGGAGTGTCGCCCGACCATGACGTCCCCTGCGCCGTACGCCTCCACCTCCCTCGCCGACCTCCTCCCCGCCGTCCGCTACGCCGATCCGCAACTCCTCGCCGCCCGGCTGGAAGACGTACGGCTTCCGCTCGGCTGGTGGCACGCAACACCGTTGATGGAGATCGAGCGCGTCATCGGCGCCGAGGCGCTCAGCCACCAGGTGGCGCAGGCGCTGCGGTCCCTGTGGCCGCACGTGGAGCTCGGGGACGTGGTTCCCGTACTGCGACTGCTCGGGAGCCCGGGAGTCGAGCCGGGCAAGACGGTGGCGCAGGTCGCCCGGGAGGCCGGGCCCGGGGTCGTGGACGGGGACCGGGTGCTCGCGGCGGTGTTCGGCTCGGTCCTCGACCGGCTGCACCAGCGCGGCGTACCTCGGGAGGAGAGCGAGGGAGCACGCGTACGGGACGCCGTGTCCGTGATCGCCCGGTGGCTGCCGGCGGACGCACCGGCCGAGGTGCGTGCCGCGCTCGCCGTGCTCCAGGGGTTGGAGGAGCAGTCGGAGGATGAGCCGACGCCGGTGCCAGTGGTGCTGGCGGCGCCCGAGGCCGTCGAGGAGCCGGCCGGGGAGCAGCCCGAGTACGCGGAACTTCCGGCGCCGCGTGAGGCCTTTGACGACCACGAACCGGGCGCGGAGGCCGACGAGCCGGACGTCATCGAGGATGCGGGCCCGTCGGTCGACCCTGCGCTGATGGCCGAGCCGTTCGCCGCGCTGACGCGCCTGGTCGGCGGATGGGACGAGCGCGCGCTCGTGATCGCCGGGCAGCGGATGTTCGCCGACGAGCCGGTGAAGCTCCAGGACCTGGGCGAACGGTTCTCCGTCAGCCGGGAGCGGGTCCGGCAGTTGGAGCGCGCCGTTGCGGACTCGCTCACGCAGTGGATGGTGGCCGACGAGGACGGCCGGGCCTTCGCCGGGCACCTGGCGGCCGTGGCCGAACGGCTCGGCACCGTCGGCCAGGTCGCCGAGGTGCACGCGCTGCACCCGGACCACGTCCGCACCGTGGAAGCGTTGGGCGTGCCGCTCGGGGACGTCGTGGCGCGGCTGCTGCCAGGCGGCACACTCGTCGGGGCCTGGATCGTGCAGGGCGACGCGGCAGCCCTGCGGGCGGACATGCAGGAGGAACTGCTCGCCGCCTGTGGGGACACCCCGCTGGCCTGGGACGAGGCGGTCGCCCTCGGACAGCGGTACGGAGTGCGCGGCGAGGTGCTCGCCGACTGGGCGGCCGACCTCGGACGCTTCCAGGTGCGGGACGGACGGCTGCTGTACTGGGGGCGGTCGCTGAACGACCGGGCCGCCGCCGTGCTCGCCCTGCACGGCAAGCCGATGTCGATGGAGGACATCCACGAACAGCTCGCCGACGGCACCGCCATCAACAGCATGCGCAACCAGATCTGGACCGACGAGCGCTTCCTCCGCGTCGACCGCAACCTGTACGGGCTGCGCGCGTGGGGCGGCGAGGAGTACCTCGGAATCCGGGAGATGATCGCCCGCGAGATCGCCAACGCGGGCGGGGAGGCCGAGGTCAACGCCATCGCCGAGGCCCTCAGCGCCCGCTTCGACGTATCGGCGGCATCGGTCCGCACCAACCTCGGGGGACCCGGCTTCGCCCGCACCCGCCGCGGCTGGGTCCGCGTCGCCGACCAGCCCGGTGAACAGGACGCGCCGTACGTGCCGCGCAACGACGTCGCCGGTACGCGACGCTGCTTCGTCGGAGCCGACGGACGCTGGTGGTACCGGATGGAACTGACCGCCGACCACCTGCGCGGCTCCGGCTTCCCGGTGCCCGCCGGCTGGGCCGCCCACATCGGCGGAGCCCCGCACCGCGACCCGCTCCCGCTGCGCCACGAGGCGGGGGAGACCTCCCTGACCTGGCGCGCCCAGCCCACCGTCGGCTCGGTGAAGCCGCTGCTGGAGCACATCGGGGCGACCGCGGGCGACCAGGTCTTCCTCAACGTGACCGACGGCCACCTCAGGGCGCTGCGGCTGCACGCGCCCGCAGACGCGCTCGACCCCGCGTGCGGGGCCGCCCGGCTCACCGGCTGGACGGCCGCGGTCACCCCGGCGGAGGCGGTGGAGGTGATCGCACGGCGGATCGGGATGGTGCCCGGCCAGGAAGGCAGTGCGCTGCTGGAGCGGCTGGTCGAGCGCGGGGACAAGGACATCGCCGAACTGCTCGAACGGGCCTTGTCAGGGGCTGTACCGGCCTTCTGATGCCGGCGGTGCTCGATAGCATCGCAACCATGACCGGCTGTCACGGTCGGGCGGCGTCGGCCGCGCTGTGGGGAGGGGCCCGCGAGGGCACCGCGCGAGGGACGGAAGAGGGATGCACTGATGGCGACGGGCAAGACCGCCGAAGGGGCGGGGAGCGGGAGCGGCTCCCTGGAGGAGGACCTCCTCCAGCGGGTCCGCGAGGTGACGCAGGACTTCGTCCCGGCGTCCTCGTACGAGATCCGGGACGACCTGGGCGAGCTCATCAGCCGGGACCTGCTGGGCCCGTGGGACGGGCCGGACGAGGAGTTCGACCACCGGGCAGCCGGCCCCCGCGACCGGTACCTCGTCGGGCGGATCGGCCCGAAGCGGGCCCTGAGCACCACCCTCGCCGCTGCCGACGAGCAGCTCCTCGACGACTCCGACGGGGAGGGCGACGGCACCGACCAGGGACTCCCGGAGCGGCTCACCGCCCAGAACGCGGGGCGGATGTGGGCCTCGTCGATGGGCCTGATGTTCGCCCTCCCGGCGACGGACGACGCGGCAGCGGTCACCGTGCGGGTGCGGTGGGGGCAGTACCACCGCTCGCAGGTCCTGAACGACGAAGGCGTCGCGCGGTCCACCTGGACCCGGGAGCAGGTGGAGAAGCTCGTCACCGTCCCGGTCGACGGCGCGCCCCGCCAGGTCCTGCCGCTCACCGCCGACCAGGAGGACGCCCCCGGCGTACGGCTGGTCGCGGAGGTACGCAACCGGCCGGGTGCCGCGGGACCGAGCCGTGTCGTCGAGCTGTCGCTCGTCAACGCGCAGGACGAACCCCAGCAGGCCAAGGACGCGGCCTGGCTGTTCCAGGCCGAGCTGCACGTCACCGCGGCCGACGGCGGGGCGCCGGTCTTCCTGCCGATCTCCGACCCGCTGGACGAGGCCGAGGAGGCCGCCCAGGACGGCCTGGGCGCGGCCGACCTGGAGGAGCAGCACCTGACGCTGCTCTACCGCAACCACCTGAAGCACGCGGCCGGCCGCAACGTCGCCGTGGCGGTCGCCATCGACAAGGGCGAGCGCCGCGCCCACGCCCTCACGACCACCTGGCTGCCGGTCCACGACGTGCCGGCCACGATCGCCCCGACCGGGGCCGACGCACAGCACCTGGACGGCATCGAGCTGTCCATGGACGAACTCGCCGTGCTGCCCCCGGCCGCGCTGAGCGAGGCCCTGGCTCCGCTGGCCAACGGCTACAGCGCCTGGCTCGACGAGCGCGAGGCGCAGGCGGAGCAGCTGACCGGGGCGCTGCGCACCAGTGCCCTCGACGCGGTGTCCCGGGCCCGGGACGTCGCCGTCCGGATCACCCTCGGCGTGGACGCCCTCGCGGACCCCGAACGCCCCGAGGTACTGGAAGCGTTCCGCTTCGCCAACCGGGCGATGGCCCTCCAGCGGCGGCACACCACCATCGCCGCCCTGCGGGAGCGGGAGGGCCTCACCTTCGAGGAGGCGAAGGAGCGCATCGGCGCCAAGAAGAAGGCGGAATCCGCTTCATGGCGTCCGTTCCAGCTGGCCTTCGTCCTCCTCAACCTCCGGGCGCTCGCCGACCCGACGCTGAAGGAGCGCGAGGCCGGTCCGGACGGCATCGTCGACCTGCTGTTCTTCCCGACCGGCGGCGGCAAGACCGAGGCCTACCTCGGGCTCGCGGCCTTCACCTTCGCCATCCGCCGCCTCCAGGGGACCATCGGCACGGGGGAGGAGGCCCGCAGCGGCGAGGCCGGCGTCGCCGTGCTGATGCGGTACACCCTGCGGCTGCTCACCGCCCAGCAGTTCCAGCGGGCGGCGGCGCTGATCTGCGCCGCCGAAGTGCTGCGCCGCGAGGCCTACGACGGCGGCGACGTCCGCTGGGGGACCACCCCCTTCCGGATCGGCCTCTGGGTGGGCGGCGCGGTCTCCCCGAACAGCTACGACGAGGCGCAGAAGCAGATCGGCGAGGCCAAGGACGCCGGGGACGGCAAGGGCGCCAAGGTGCTCCAGACGCTGGCCTGCCCCTGGTGCGGCTCCGCACTGAGCGCCCAGCGCGACCTGCACGCAGACGACGACCTGCGCCGCATCCTGCTCTACTGCCCCAACGGCGAGGGCAAGCAGGCCTGCCCGTTCTCGCAGCGCCGCTCACCCGGTGAGGGACTGCCCATCCTGACGGTGGACGAGGAGATCTACCGGCTGGCCCCCAGCCTGCTGATCGCCACCGTCGACAAGCTGGCCCAGCTGCCCTGGCGCGGCCAGGCCGGCATGCTGTTCGGGAGGGTCTCCGACCTCTGCCCCCGGCACGGCTACCGGCACGCGGACCTCGACACCCGCACCAAGTGCGGGGACAAGCACCAGGCCAAGGGCAAGCACCCGGCCGTGAAGAGCAAGCCGGTGACGCGGCTGCGCCCGCCGGACCTGATCATCCAGGACGAACTCCACCTGATCTCGGGCGCGCTGGGCACCACCGTCGGCCTCTTCGAGGCGGCCGTCGACGAGCTGTGCGGCTGGCAGGCGCAGGACGCCTACGGCACCACCGTCCGCGTCGGCCCCAAGATCGTGGCCTCGACGGCGACGACCAAGCGGTCGGCGGACCAGATCAGCGGCGTCTTCGCCCGGAAGTCGGCGATCTTCCCGCCCCAGGTCATCGACATCGGCGACACCTTCTTCTCCCAGCAGGTCGAGCTGTCGAAGGTAGCGCCGGGGCGGCGCTACCTGGGCATCTGCGCCCACGGCGTCCGTATGAAGCAGGCCGAGATCAGGGTCGCCGAGATCCTCTTCCTGGCCGGCCAGACCCTCTTCGACCGGCACGGCAAGCCCACCGACCCCTACATGACGCTCGTCGGCTACTTCAACGCCACGCGGGAACTCGCCGGGATGCGCCGCTTCCTCGACGACGACATCGCCACCCGCGTACGGATCCACGGCACCCGCAAGGGACTGTCGAACCGCCTCCTGCGCCGCACGGAGATGCTGTCCGTCCAGGAGCTGACCTCGCGCATCTCCTCCGCGGACATCACGGAGGTGCTGTCCCGGCTGGAAGTGTCCTTCGACGAGTCCATGGACACCACCGTGCGGCGGCAGGCGGTCGCCGACGAGCTGCGCGAGGCCGCCCAGCACAAGCAGCGCATCGACTTCTCGAAGCTCGGGCTGCGCAACGAGGGCACGGGAGCGGTCGACGCGGTGATCGCCACGTCCATGCTCCAGGTGGGCGTCGACGTCTCCCGCTTCGGCCTCATGATGGTCGTCGGCCAGCCCAAGAACACCGCCGAGTACATCCAGGCGTCCTCGCGCGTGGGCCGTACCGCCGAACGCCCGGGCCTGGTGGTCACGCTCTACAACTGGACGCGGCCGCGCGACCTGGCGCACTTCGAGAACTTCGGGCACTACCACGCCACCTTCTACCGACAGGTCGAGGCCCTCTCCGTCACCCCGTTCGCCCGCCGGTCCCTGGACCGGACGACGGCGGCGGCGTGGATCGCCGCCGTGCGCAACGCGACCACGCCCCACTCCCGCAACCACGACGCCTACGACCTCGACCTCGACGGCCCCGTCGCGCAGCAGGTCACCGAGCGGTTCCTGGCCCGCGCCGAGACCGTCGGCGGGCCGCGCGCCCGCAAGTACCTCGCGGAGCGCATCGAAGTCCTCAAGGACGCCTGGGCGCACAAGAAGCAGGGCTCCGCACGCCTCGGATACGAGGAGGCGGCCTGGCAGGGCCAGCGGCTCAGCGGACTGCTCAACAAGGCCACCGGCGCCACCTGGGACGAGCTCACGGTCGCGCAGTCGATGCGCGAGACGGAGAACGAGATCAACCTGCTGGTGCCGGGAGCCGGCCTCTACGACGTGGTCGGCGGAGCACCCGCATGGAGCTACGCGCCCGGGGCGGGCCAGTCCGGCGCCGACGGCGAGGACTCGCCCGAGGGAGACGAAACGGGCGCCGTACTGGACGGCAAGGGCGCCACGGCAGGCGGGCAGGGGAAGAAGGCGTGAGCATGACGGACAAGACACAGCACCGGCGCCGGGTCGGATCCGTACGCCCCAGCCACCTGATGTACACGGGCGGTGTGGGCGCTCTGGTCGACCTGCCCAACTTCGCCGTCCTGGTGCGGGGCATCGACGACTGGCAGTACGACGCGTTCGAGTGGGCGGACCTGAAGGAACCGCGACTGCTCCGAGCCGTCAACGGCCTGATAGGAGACCCGTACGGCGCCCAGGTCACCCAGTTGCGGCCCGCGCCCTGGACGGACGGCACGGACAGCGACCCCAACGGCCCCGCATCCCGGGTCGGCGTCCCCGTCCTGCCCTTCCCCCAGTGGCTGCGCTGCACCGCCTGCAACGCCCTCGGCGGCCTCGACTCCAAGATCTTCAAGTTCGAGAACGCCAAGCCCCGGCGCCCCGACCAGGCGCGCTTCTTCCACGACAACTGCACCGCCAAGCGCAAGGGCAAGCGCCCGCTCGCCGTCGCGGCGCGCTTCGTCCTGGTCTGCCAGGCCGGACACCTGGACGACTTCCCCTACGCGTCGTTCGTCCACCGCGGCGGGAACTGTACGGAGGCCAGCCACCCGCGGCTGGAGATGCTCGACCACGGCGGCAACCAGGCCGCCAACGTCAAGGTGCGCTGCGTGAACTGCAACAGCGAGCGCAACATCCGCGACGCCATGGGACAGCGCGGCGAGATCACCCTGCCCCACTGCCGGGGCCGCCACCCCCACCTGGCGACCTTCGACCCGGCAGGCTGCAAGCAGCGTCCCAAGCCGCTGGTCATCGGCGCCTCGAACCAGTGGTTCGCGCAGACGCTCAGCGTCCTGGCGGTGCCGCCGACCAGCGGCAGCGCCCTCCAGGGCAAGGTGGAACAGCTCTGGGAACAGCTACAGAAGGCGAAGTCGCAGGAGTTCCTCGACATGGTCTGGGAGCTCCCGCAGTTCAAGCCGCTGCACCGGTGGAGCCAGTCCGAGGTGTTCGAAGCCATCGAGGCACACCGGGCCGCGGGCGACGAGTCCCAGTCCTCGGAGGCCGTCTCGTACCCGGACCTGCTCACCCCCGAGTGGGAGATCTTCACCAGTCCTCAGCTCCCCGAACCGACCGAGGACTTCGCGCTGCGCGACGTTCCCGTACCGCCGGCCCTCGACGGGGTCTTCTCCCACGTGCTCCAGGCAGAACGGCTGCGGGAGGTGAGGGCGCTGATCGGGTTCACCCGGCTCGACGCCCCAGACCCGGAAGACCCCACTCTGGTGGCCCGCGCGCCGCTCTCCCGCAGCCGAGTCCCCGCCTGGGTGCCGGCCAGCGAGGTGCGGGGCGAGGGCATCTTCCTGAGGGTCTCGGACGAGCTGATGGCCGACTGGGAGCAGCGGGTGGCCGACACGGCGGCGCTGAAGGCGCACCGCGACGCCTACGTGGAGTTCCGGCGCAACCGCTACTCGGGCCGAGTCGAGGACACCGACGACCCGTTGCGGGGCTGGCCGGGCGCGCGGTACATCGCGCTGCACACGCTGTCGCACCTGCTGATCCGGGCCATCTCGCTGGAATGCGGCTACTCCTCGGCAAGCCTCTCCGAGCGGATCTACGCAGGCCGCGAGGACGACCGGCGCACCGGCATCCTCATCTACACCGCGGTCCCCGACGCCGAAGGGACCCTGGGCGGTCTGGTCGCCCTGGCCGAACCGGAGAAGTTCAGCAGGGTCGTGCGGCGAGCGCTCCACGACGCCGAGCGGTGCTCCTCCGACCCGCTGTGCGCCGACCGGCTGCCCCGGCCTCCGCACGAGGACTTCCTGCACGGTGCCGCATGCCACGTCTGCCTGTTCGTGTCCGAGACCACCTGTGAGCGCGGCAACCGCTTCCTGGACCGGCGGTTCATAGTGCCGATCGACGACCCGGACCTCGTGCTCCTCAAGGGCCTCACATGAAATGGGCGCGACTGCTCAAGGCCGCCGCGGAGGCGGAGGCGGCCGCAGGAGTCCTCGCACTGGCCGCACTGGCCGACGGGATAGCAGCCGGACAGCCCCGGGCCGCGCTGCTCACGGTCCGGTCGGCCTCCGCCTACACGGAGGCCGCGGCTGCCGTGCTCGACGCGATGGACGCGGACGGCCTGTCCCGGGCGGAGGCGGCGGCCTGCCTGCACGGGCTGGCCGCGGGCTACGCGCAGCGCGACCGGGAGCAGGAGGTCTCCCTGGTGTGGAGCGGCCCCTCCTCCCACCGGGTGCCCGTACGGTCCACGGACCGGGCGCTCCTGGGGCTGATCGCCGAGGCGCGTACGGAGCTGATCCTGATGACCTACTCCGCGCGGCGGTACCCGCCCCTGACGCGGTCGTTGCAGGATGCCGCGGCCCGGGGCGTCGGTATGGACATCGTCGTCGAGACGCTCCAGGGAGCGGGCAGCGCCCTGTCCGGCGACGAGCCGGCGAGCGCGTTCACCGATGTGCCGGGAGCACGCCTGTGGCACTGGCCCCTGGACAAGAGGGCGGAGCCCGGGGCCAAGACGCACGCGAAGCTGGCCGTCGCCGACCGGAAGGCGCTCCTGACCACGAGCGCCAACTTCACCCAGTCCGGAGTGGACCGGAACATCGAGGCCGGAACGCTCGTCCGAGGTGGCTCCGCGCCGGCTCGGGCCGCGGAACACATAGCGGAGCTCCAGCGCACGGGAGTCCTCCAGCGCTACTGGTGACGTCCAGCGGGCCGGGACCCCCCTCAGAACCGATGCCCATGAAGTCGTCAGACACCGTCCGCGGGCATCAGGCAGCCGTCCGCCTCACGGAGCGTCGCCTTCGCGACGAGCTCGTCCACGTCGCTCGTCAGCGCATCCCTGATGTCAGGGCCCAGCCGCGTCCACCCGAAGAAGCGTGCGACCTCACGGAGCAGCTCCTCGCGGTGGACGCCCGGGCTCTCCCCGACCACGTGCCCCACGACGAGCTGCCGTTCGGCCGACGGGACCTGGCCGACCTTACGGGCCACGGTCGGTGTCGGAGTGCGGGCGAAGGCCAGCTCCCGGCCGGGAACGTCATACGCCTCGTTGACCCGCACGATCCGGCCGGCGGACGCGGTCCTCCGCAGCGCGCGGCGGACCGAGTCCCGGATCACCGCGCCCGCCCTTGCAATGCCCCACGCCGAACGGACCCGGGCGACGATCAGGTCCTCCGTCATCGGCCCCTCGGCGTGGATCACCGAGAGGGCGACGTCGGCGACGACTCCCACGGCGTCCGGGTCCTGCAGTTCAGCGAACCGCATGCCGTGCCGCACGGCGGATGTGACCCGCAAGTTCACCAGTTGGACGTCGACGACCTCCTCGTACGCCCTGCTCCACGCCGGCGGCCCGTCGTCCACGGCCACGAACGTCACCACCTGCCCCGGTTCCACCGCCGTATCCGGCACCGCAGGTCCTTCAACGGGCGGCCCCTCGCCGGACGGCTCCTCCGCCGTCACCTGGAACGGGTCCCGCGCGCACGCCTCCTCCACCGCGGCGCGCAGGCGCGCCATCGCGTCCCGGCGGCTGCGGTACCAGTCCGTGCCCCAGATGCGGTGCAGGTTCCAGCCGAGGTCCCGGAGTACCGCCTCGCGCAGCCGGTCGCGGTCGCGGGCGGCGCGCGAGGAGTGGTACATGACGCCGTCGCATTCGATGCCCAGGGCGTAGCTGCCCGGGGCGGCGGGGTGCCGTATCGCCATGTCGATGCGGAAACCGGCCACGCCGACCTGAGGCTGTACGGAGTAGCCCCAGCCGCGCAGGACGCCCAGGACGTCCTCCTCGAAGGGGCTCTCCGGCTCGGCGTCCGGGTCCGCCGCGGCCGTCTGCAGGATGTGGGGGCCGTGTTCGGCGTACTGGAGGTAGCGCTTCAGGTGCTGGACGCTCTTGTTGGCGCTGTCTGCCAGCTCGGAGCCGTGGAAGGACGCGACGACCTCCATGCGCCGCCGGGCGCGGGTCACGGCGACGTTGAGACGGCGCCAGCCGCCGTCCCGGTTGATGGGGCCGAAGCTCGCCTGCAGCTTGCCCCGGTGGTCCCGGCCGTAGCCGACGGACAGGATGATGACGTCCCGTTCGTCTCCCTGGACGGTTTCGAGGTTCTTGACGAAGAAGCCGTCGAGGCGGTCTTCGGTGAAGAAGCGATCCAGGTCGGGGCGTGCGTTCCGCGCCTTCTGGACGGCTTCCTCGATGGCCTCCGCCTGTGCCTTGGACAAGGCGACCACACCCAGGCTGAGCTTCGGCCGGGTGGCGAAGTGGTGGATCACGCGCTGTGCGACCGCTGCCGCCTCGCCGGGATTGTTGCTCCGTCCGCCCCGGTCGTAGACACCGTCGGCCTTGAAGAACTCGACGCCGAGGTCGGGGCTCTGCTCGTACGCGCCCGGGAAGGTCACCATCGTGTTGTCGTAGAAATCGTTGTTGCTGAAGGCGATGAGGTTCTCGTGGCGGCTCCGGTAGTGCCACTTCAGGGGCAGACCGCGCAGTACGCCGCTGGCCTTGCAGGCGTCGAGCACGGACTCGAAGGTGTCCGCGGCCTCCTCGTCCCACTCGTCATCGTCGTCGCCGTCGCCGCCGGCGCTGAAGAACGAGGTCGGCGGGAGCTGGTTCTGATCGCCGGCCACGATGAGCGCACTGCCGCGGTACACGGAATTCACCGCATCCTGTGGCAGCACCTGGGAGGCTTCGTCGAAGATGACGACATCGAAGCGGAAGTCCGGCGGCAGGAACTGGCTGACCGTCAGAGGGCTCATCATGAAGCAGGGCTTGATGAGCCGCACGACATCCCGCGTCTCGGCCAGAAGCTGACGCACCGGCTTGTGCCGGCGCTTCAGTTGGGCCTGCCGGCGCAACTCGGCCGCGGGGCCGATGTTGGTACGGCGCGGACGTCGGGCGTTGCATGCCGCGATGACCTCGGCGTGGGCCGCCTCCACGAGGGCCTGGTCCGCATCTCGGAATCGGTGGACGAGCTGATCGCGGTCCGCCGCCCGCGCGGGCTTGAGCCGGGCGTCGAGTGCAAGGCGCCGCTCGATCCAGGCTGTGAGCACCGCACGCTCGACGGAGGCGGGGAAGTCCTCTGCGGACACGCCGCGCTGCGCGAGCTGGGAGGGCAGCCCGTCGAGGCCGTACCGCCGCAACCGGTCGAGGGCCTCTGAACACAGGGTCCATGCTTCGGGACCGAAGGGGTCGTGGTCCAACCGGGACAGGACGGTTGCGGCAGCGGGGAGCGACTCCATCAGCTCGCGATGCAGAAGACGGCCGCGCTGCACCTCGAAATGCTCCACGAGGTAGTCCCGCTGGCGCCGCCAGTCGTCGTGGCGGTCCGCCACCGAGGGGTCGGCGGGAGCGTCGAGCATCACCCGGGCCGCTGGGGCGGACAGCGGGGCTCCACGCCCTCCGTGTGCTGTGCGGCGTACCTGCTGGGCCCAGTCCAGGGCGTCGAGGACGGCTGCCTTGTCGGTCCCCGCCCCCTGGTAGAGGCCACCGAGCAGCTCCTCGTGACGCGGGTCGTCCTCGGTGAACCGCGTCTCGGCCGCCCGGGCGTCGATCACTGCCGTCACCGCCTGGCGAGCCCGCACGAGGGACAGCCCGCTGTCGGCGTCCGCGACGCGCCCCACAGCGTGGAGGAGTTCGGCCGCGTCCTCGAAGGGTTCGACGTGGGCGCGCAGCCAGCGTGCCGCGTCGTACAGAGGGGCGGCGAGCAGGTGCGCGCCGGCGCCTGTCAGATGCGGCCGGGCGGCGTACTCCCGCCAGGCGTTCAGGTCGGTGCGCAGCTGCGGCTCCGCCTGCCGCACAACGGCGTGCGGTGCGGGACGTTCGTCTGCGAGGAAGCCGGCCAGACGCGAACGCCGAACGGGATCAGCGAGGGTGTCCGGCGCCAGCCGCTCGACGGTGTGAGCGGCTGCCAGGGCCTCCTGCAGTGCTCCACTGTCGAGGCGGCCGGTGTGCGCCGCGTACCGACCGAGCAGCTCGCGCTGCTCCTCGTCGACGCCGGCTCCCGGGGCCGCCTCGTGGACCGCCCAGGCCCGCCACAGGAGTCGGAGCACGCCGCGCTGTCCCGGTGCTGTGGCATGGGAGTGCGCACGCAACTCGGCGGGATCGGTGTCCAGTCCCCGGTACCAGGAACCGCAGAGGAGCCGGTGCGTGTCCTCCTCGGCCGTGAACCCGGCCGTCTGCCGCTGACCCTCGTGAGCGGCGCCGATCGCCGCCCGTGCGCCGGCGAGCGTGTACTCGAAGTCTCCTGGGTCGTCGCGACGGCCGACGGAGGCGACCGTGTCGATGACGTCGACGGCCCGAGCGAGCGGATCCAGGTGGTGGCGCAGCCAACGAGCGGCGTTGGCCGGGGAGCACTTGGTGAGCTCGTCCGCGACGGCTGCAAGGCGGGGTCGCGCCAGGTCCCGCCGCCAGACACCCAGATCCTCCGTCAGGGACCGACCGTGCTCCGCCAGGTGCGCGGCAGGGGTGTGGCCGTCCGCGACCTGGGCGGCCAGCACGCCGCGACGATGCGGGTCCGGCACCGAGTCCGGCACGAGCCGGTGCACGGATTCGGCGTGCTCCACCGCCGCCGCCAGGAGGGCCACGTCCGGCAGGTCCTGCCCCGCGTAGCGTCCGAGGAGGGTGGCATGCGTACGGGCCAGAGACCGCAGGTGGTCGTGGGCGGCGCGCCAGGCGAGGGCGTGGGGCAAACGGGCGTACAGCTCACTGCGCCACGACCCCGCGACCGTCAACGCACCGAGTGCCTTGCGGTCCGAGCGCACCGAGCCGGAAAGCAGGCCGCCGAGGCCACGTGATCCTTCGGACAGGCGGCCGATCAGGTCCGGCAGGCCCGGGGACAGGGTGATCTCTGGCCGGAAGACGTCCTGCGCGGCCCGCTCGGCCTCAGTGAGCCGACGTGCGGCTTCGGTGATCTCCGCGCAGGCTTCGCGCACGCGGGGCATCACCTGGGGGTCGAGCCACGAGTCCAGCATCCTGGGGGAGGCGTGGGCCAGCTCGCCGAGGGCGGTCAGCTCCTCGGCCTCCTGCGTGCTCTCCGGCCGGTCACGTCCGAGCAGCCGGGCCATGGCTGCGGCATGCCGATCGGCCGATTCGAGGGTCGCCGCCAGGTCGGTGAACCAGTCGGAGAGATCCGCGGCCTGCATACGGGTCAGAGGGCTCAGGTCCAGGCCGGCCGGCCCCAGTCCGGCAAGGGCCTGCTCGGACGCCGGCGGGTCCGCGCCGAGCGCGGGGGGAATCGAGTCCCAACCGGGGCCGGCCTCCATGGTCGCGTGTGCCCGTGCGGACAGAACCGTGTCGCGTCGTGCGAGGAACGCGCCCAGGGCGTCGGCCACCACGTTGACCGCAGCCCGGTCCGCCTGGGTGGCTCCCCCGGGCACGATCCACCGTTCGAGGGGCCGGTGGGCGGCTCCCGCCAGTGCGACGACGTCGCAGAGGTCTTCCGCCGCGGCGGTGCTGCCCGGAACGGTCAGCCCCGTCTGCTGTGCGATCTCGGCCAGGCCGCGATGCGTACGCTCCAGACCGTCCGCGGTGTTCTCGAACTCGCGGGCCAGCTCGTTCGCGCGGTCCTCAGACAGCCCGGACGGATCGAGACCGGCCGGGGAGAGAGCGGCCAGGGCGCGTTCGGCTTCGCCCGGCACCGGGGTGAGCCGTGGCGAGAGTTCCTCCCAGCGGGCCCCTGCCCGGGAGCGAGCCGTGGCCCGGGCCCTGACCACCGTCCTCAGGGCGGCGAGGAAGGCGTCGACCGGGCTCTCCACCGCATCGGCGAAGTCGGAGCCGGTGAGCCACGCTTCGGGCACCGGGCGGCGTGAGCCGATCAGCTCGAGGAGCCTGATGAGCCGGCGGACGCCGTCCTCCTCCTCGATCGGCTCGCCGGCTTGCGCGAGATCCTGGTAACGCGTCAAGGTCGCGGCAAGCCCGTCCCGCGCGGCCATGGCCTGGTCGAGTGCCTGACGCGGATGGGGCATACCGGGCATGAGGTCGCGCCAGGGGAACGACGGGTCGGCGACCGCCTGCCAGGCGCCGGCAATGGCTTTCGTCGCCTCGACGATGGTGCGCAGGTCCTGAGCGCTGAGTGCTGCGGCGTCGAGCACCTCCTGCTGTGCGGAGCGGCCGTCCGACTCCGAGGGCAGAAAAGCCACGTGTGCGTCGGACAGCTGCCCGACCCTGCCGATCACGTCGTGCAGGCTCCGGCCCAGCGGTTCGCTGATCTCGTTCATCGCCCCGGCGTAGGCACTGAGGGCCTGGCGGGCCTCGCGGGCCCGGGCGACCGCCTCCTGGGAGAGCCGTGGGGCCCGCGGCTCCTCCTCAATGGCCCTTCCGAGCTCCTGCGCGACGGCTCGGCGGCTGGTGTTGTGGCTGTGCAGGGGCAGGGCGTACGAGTCGAGTCCGACGGACTTCAGCCGGTCCAGCACCACGTCGAGCGCGGCGGCCTTCTCACTGACGAACAGCACGCTGCGGCCCGCGTGCATCAGACCGGCGATCATGTTGGTGATCGTCTGGCTCTTGCCGGTGCCCGGCGGGCCGTCGAGCACGAAGGACTGCCCGGCGACAGCGGCCGCGACGGCCTGACGCTGCGAGGCGTCGGCGTCGAGGACGAGCGGGCTGTCCTCCGGCGGGCTGAGCTCGTCGATCCGGTCGGCGTGGATCTCCTCGAACTCGAAGCGGTCCGATGCCAGTTCCGCCTTGGGGCCGAGTGCGACCGCTCGTACGAGATCGCTGCTCAGGATGCGAGCCTCGTTGTCCAACAGGTCCTGGTACATCGACTCCTTGTGGGAGGCGAAGAGCGCCAGCACCACGCGCCGCGAGACCACCCACCCCGGTCTGCCCGCCACTGCGGCTGTGACCGCGTCGATCACGGCGTCGAGGTCGGTCGGGTCCTGTTCCGTGACGGGCGACCAGTCGATCAGGAACTGCTCCAGCTTGACCCTGAGAGCGGGGTTCAGGCGCGGTTCCTCGTCGTCGTTGGCCACTAGGCGGACCCGCCCGTTGCTCAGCCGCTCGATACGGACAGGAAGGAGGAGGAGCGGCGCGTCGCTGCTCGTCGATGCGCCGTCCTCACGCCAGCGGAGGATGCCGACACCCAACTGGAGCGTCCACAGACCGTAGTCGTTGAACAACTGGGTGGACTTGCTGCGCAGGCTCGTCAGCGCACGCAGGAGCGCCGGGGCCGTCGTCTTCTGGGTGACGATCCCGTACGCGGCGTCGCGCCGTCCGGCGAGGGGCGCTTCCGACGGGGCGCCGTCGGAGTCCTCTGCGTCAGGTTCCTCGGCGGGCAGCGGTGCGAAGTCCCAGCCGCGTTCCAGGCCGTCGATGAGCTCCTCGGCCGGCGGATGCGCGATCTCCAGGGTCGCCGCCTTGGTGTGCCGGAAGTTGAGGAGCCGATTGCGGCCACTCAGATCGACGAGTGACGTACGCCAGTTGGCCAGGATCGCTTTGAACCGTTCCAGCTCTTCACCGCCGCCGAAACCACCCGCGTTCGCCACACTCGTCCTCGTTGTCGTGTTCGCTCGCCGCTCCGCCCCATCCTGACACCGCCATCAGCGACGCGATGCGTGTTTCGCGCATCAACCCGACGCACAAGGTCAGGCGAAGAGCGGGTCCAGGAGGGCCGGGCCCGCTGCCACCCGCCAGGCCGGGAGGCGGACAGCTCGGGCCACCGGGGCGGGCTTTGCGCCACGGCCGCCGGACGGGAGACCGATCAGCAGGTCGCCGCGGGCGTGGGTGAGGCGCAGGTGGCGGGCCGGGTCCTGCCCGGGGGCGGGGCCCGTGTCGATGAGGACCGCCGTGTTCTCGCCGTTCACCGTGAACACCAGGTCCACGGTGTGGCCGCCGACCAACGCCGCGCGTTCCAGATCGCTGATGCCGAGGGTGCCGAGGTATTCCTGGAGCTGGTCGGCCAGTTCCTCCCGAATGCCGGGCCCGGGCGTCGGGCCGGCGTCGATGTCCTGGTCCGCCGGCGCTCCGCCGCCCAGCACCGTCGAGCGGGCCGCGAGCAGGGCCGGCAGGCCCGCCTGCCCCTGCCAGAAGCCTTGGCTCCCCACCGTGATCAGCTGCGACCTGGCCCGGGTGACCGCGACGTTCCAGAGGTTGACCTGACTCGCGACCCAGTGCGTGGTCTTCGGCGGGGTGTTGTCCGTGGCCACCGGGCTCAGGACCATGACGTCGCGCTGACCACCCTGGAAGGCGTGGACCGTGCCGACCCGGACCCGGGTCTCGCCGGCCCATGCCCGGGAGAGGGCCTCCCTCTGGGCGCGGAAGGGTGTCACCACGCCGACCGTGGCGTCCTCGGGCAGCCGTTCCAACAGCTCGTCCACCAGCTGTCGCACGCGGTCCGCCTCGGCCCGGTTGCGCCAGGACCGGCCGCCACTGCCGGCCGCCGACTCGCCGAACGGCACGTCCACCCAGCCGAGCACCGGAACCGCACCGGACGATCCCGCCGGATCGACCGGGGGGATCTGCCTGCGGACATCGGTGAGGACCTGCAACTGGCCCGCGTAGCAGTAGCCGTTCACCACGTCCGCGATCTGCGGATGGCACCGGTAGTGCTCGTCCAGCAGCAGTGCGGCCTCACCGTGCTGCGCCGCCGCGTGGTACGAGGCGTACACGTGGTGGGCCAGACGGTGGTCCTCCAGTTGCGCTGCGGTCAGGCCGGCCCGGATCCGGGCCTGCCGCTCCTGCTCCGGACTGATCCCGGGAATGTGCCCGAGCTGCATCGGGTCGCCGATGATCAGTGCCCTTTTCGCACGGAACAGCAGGGGCAGTACCGACGGGATCGAGCACTGGCTCGCCTCGTCGATCACCACGAGGTCGAAGAGCTTCGGGGCGAGCTCGAGCTGGCGCACCGAGTGCGTGCTGATGGCCCAGGCCTTCAGATGTGCCATCAGATTGCGCTGGCTCTTCTGGACCCCCGAGCGCCTGCGCAGTGTCTGGAGCCGCTGGTTCATCAGCGACCGCCCCCGCGCCACGGCCTCGGCGACCACGGACCGCGCAAGCTCCTTCGACACGGCGGAGGACGCGTCGGAGCTTTCCAGCCGGGCCCGCTTCAGCGCCTCCTCGTCCCAGGCCAGATGGGCGGGTACGAGCTCCCGCAGGTCCCGCTCCACCGCCACGGCCTCCGCGACTCCGAGCAGCAGCTCGGGCGGGACGTGGCGCTCCGAGGACCAGGCCGGCCACGAAGCCCCGGACCCGTCGTTGCCGGACGCAGCCATGAAGGCCCTGAGGGCGCGTCCCCGGCGCCACCCGCCGAGTGTCAGCCATCCGGCACCGGCAGCCCTTCGCGCGCGCTCCTCCCAGCGGGCGAGCGCAGCCCGTTCCTGCGCGGACCAGGCACTTTCCAGCAGGCGTACGGGGAGCGCGAGAGCGTCCGCCCGCCGGGCCCGCTCCCGGACCAGTTCCAGCAGGCGAGCCTCCTCGCCGATCCGCCCCGCCGCCTCCGTCCGGAGAGCGGCCGCACGCGCGTGGCGGTTGCGCAGCTCACCGGCCACGGTCGCGGACCCCCGGGGCGGTGACTCGACCGGTTCGGCCAGCAGCGCGGCCAGCTTCTCGGCCTCCCGTTCCCGGGCTTCCACGTTCCCGGTCCGCATGAGCAGGCCGGGCGAGATCTCGTCGCACCGCTCGGCCACCACGTTGACGGCCTCGTTGTTCGTCGAGGCGACGAGAACGGACTGGCCGGCGGCGACGGCGGTCGTCACCACAGCCGTCACCACCTCGCTCTTGCCGGTACCGGGCGGGCCGGTCGCGACGGTCAGCCGGCGGGTCATCGCCGAGGAGATCACCTGCTCCTGGCTCTCGTTGCACGGGCCGGGGGCCACGACCGTCACGGCCGTCGCGTCATGATCCGTCCCGGCGCGACGGTCGTCGCCGGCGAGAAGTGCCTCCAGCGCGGTGCCGGCGATCTGGCCGACGCGCGTGGACATCTGGAGCAGGTTGTCGACCAGCCCCTCGGTCGCGACCCGCTCCATTCCGGAAGGCGCCAGCAACACGGCGGCGTTGTGGGCACCCGGTCGCAGCGAGTCCATCACCGACCGCTCGCTGAGCGAGGCGAGGTCGAGGGGTTCCAGCTCCGGAACGCCCAGCTCGGTCAGGAGCTCGCGCACCGCCTTGACCATCTGGGTGCCGTTGCCCTCCTGCCAGCTCGGCTGCCAGTGGGCCAGCAGTTCGGCGGCTTCGTCGTCGGACAGCAGCTCGGTGATCACCCCGGAGTGCAGGGACGGTACCCCGCTCGGTCGCAGCAGATCGCGGCCGCCCTCGTCCGGGGCGAGCTCCATCGGCTGGACCAGCAGCGGCGCGATCCGGACCGCCGCCCGCCTGCGGCCGTCCCCGCCGCGCTCGGGAAGGGTGATCGCGGGATAGCCGTACCAGTACTCCTGGAGCCCGGCCCCGTCGGCCTGCCCGCCCGTGCTCCTCGGCTTGGGCAACTGCCCCGGGGCGGGGAAGGAGTGTTCGAGCCCGGACTGGATGGACTCCGGGCCCTGGCCCAGGAGGAAGTACGCGGAGCCCCGGCCGCTGTCGCGGTCGGGCAGCATTCCGGTCGCCGCCTGGGCGCCGAGACAGTGCGCGTAGTACCGCAGCAGCCGCTGAGGATCGACGCCGTTCCCGGCGTCCTCGGACACCAGCCGACGTGCCTTCAGCAGTGCGGGAGAGACCCCGCCCCGGGTGTCGGCCCGGGCGGCATCGCGCGGCGCGTCGGGAAGGCGTACCGGGCGGGCTACCGAGCGGGCGAAGGGAAGCGAACGGGTCGCCCGGATCGTGGACTTGGTCGGTCGCTGCTCCTCGGGAACACCCTTGATCACCATTTGTGCGGTCAGGTACTCGAAGAGGTCGTCCGGGGTGATCCAGCCGCCTTCCTTGATCCGCCCGCTCCTCAGGCCCTCCACGATCTCCCCGGTGAACCGGGAAGTGCCGAGGGAGGAGCCTTCCGGAGCCATGGCGGACGCGGCCTGGAGGGCGTCGGAAGCGGTGATGAAGTACACGCCGCCAGGGCGGAGCAGCGTACTGGGCGCGGGCGGCGCAGCGGTGTCCGCACCCCCCTTGGCCGTCCAGCCCTGGACGACGGACCCGCTGGAACAGCAGTCCAGCAGGACCAGTTTGGACGAAGCCCGGCAGGACTGCAGCATCCGCTCCAGGAACTCGGCGGGGACCGCCGTGCCCGGCAGGTCGTCCGGATCCGCGTCCCGGGTCAGGAAGTACAACTGCCCGTCGGCCTCGCAGAACTGGCCGTGGCCGCTGAAGTAGAGCAGCGCCGTCTCACTGGACTGCCGCTCCTCCAGGAACTGCTCGACGGCGTACAGCATTTCGGCACGAGTGGGTTCGGCGACCATCGCGCAGTCGTTGTACATGCCGATCTCGGTGCTCTCCAGCACGGCCCGCATGTAGTGCAGGTCGGCCCGGACGGGCGGCAGATCGTGGTAGCGGTCGCTGTCGTACGTGGATACGCCGATGAGCATGGCGTACCGGTCGTTGTCGCTCACGGCGCGTCCGGCCCCGCCTCGCCGCCGTCCTCCTGTCCGGTCCCGGCCGCATCCGCGCCGGCGAGGAACCGGGCGATCAGCTCGCTGTCGGCCCGCGCCTCCTTGCCGGACACGCTGAGCGTCGCCCCGTCCGCCCGGGTGATGACGATGGTCCGCTGAGGTACCCGGGCCAGCCAGACCTGAATGCTCGCCGCGACGAGCGAGCCGCCGCTGAAGACCAGCCCGAGCAGGTCGGTGACCGGGCCACCCTTGAGGCTCTCGTCGGTGAGACGCGGGCGCGGGACGTCGAGCGCGGCCCGGGGGTCGGCGTCGGTGAGGGCGGCGAGCAGCTCGCGCGCCTCGCGCCGGGCGCGCAGCGGGTCCTCGTCGACGATGGCGATGCGATGGCCGACGGCCGGGCCGGTGGTGCTGCTCACGATCTTCGTTCCCCCTGGATCTTCCCTGTGCTGTCGACACACGGACGAGGGAGCGTATCGAAGATCATTGGCAGTGAGATCAGCAGTTGCCGGAAATGTGCTGGTTGTTGGCGTGAAGCAGTAGGTCGCCGCTCTCAGCTGCGGACTTCCCACCCCGTACCGGGTTCGGCCGCACCGGGAGGTCCCGTGTCACCCTGGAGTCCTGTCGACGAAGGGGGAGCGGACGGTGCCTGACCTGCCGGGGGGCGAGGGGTTCGTGGCGGGGTACCGGCTGATGCTGGCCGAGGCGTGTGCCACCGGGCGGCGGCTCACGCGGGAGGAGCTGGAGGCGCGCCGGCGGGAGGGGGAGCGGGCCGCCGGGGCCGGGGTCGGGCTGCGGCTGCTGATACGGGCCCATCTCGCCGCGGCGCACGAGGCGCAGCAGCAGGAGCCGCCCGCCGTGGCGGTGGGGATGTTCGCCGTCGCGGAGCAGGCGGTGGACGCCTTCGTCGAGGGATACGAGCGGGCGCAGAGCAACGCCGTGCGCCAGGAGGTGGCGGCGCGGCGGGAGTTCGTGGACGACCTGCTGTACGGGCGCAGTGATCCGGGCAAGCTGGCGGAGCGGGCGACGCGCTTCGGGCTGCGGCTGTCGCAGGCGCACGCGGTGGCCGTGGCCGAGGGGCGGGAGCCGTACGGGGACGGGTATCCCGTCGCGCGGGGCATCGAGGAAGCGGTGCTCGCCCGGTTCGGGAACCGGAACGTCCTGGTGGCCACCAAGGACGGCCGGCTGATCTGCGTGGCCCCCGGGGACCAGCCGGAGGTGCTGACCTACTTCGCGAAGCAGGCGTACGCGGCGACCGGGGGCGGCCGGGCCGGCATCGGCCGGCCGCAGCCGGGGCCGGGCGGGGTGGTCCATTCGTACGAGGAGGCGCTGGGCGTCCTCGAACTCGCGGAGCGGATCGATCTGGACGGGCCCGTGCTGCACGCGGCGGACCTGCTGGTCTATCCGGTGCTGACCCGCGACCGGCAGGCGATGGAGGACCTGGTGGAGAGCACGCTCGGCCCGCTGCGCCAGGCGCGCGGCGGGGCGGGGCCGCTGCTCGACACCCTCCACGCCTATTTCGAGACCGGCTGCGTGGCGACGGAGGCGGCCCGGCTGCTGTCGCTCAGCGTGCGGGCGCTGACGTACCGCCTCCGCCGCATCCACGTCCTCACCCGGCACGATCCGGCCGATCCGCGGCACCGCTACACCCTGCAGACCGCGGCGATCGGGGCCCGGCTCATCGGCTGGCCCGCGGGCCCGGCCCGGTCCGCCGACTGAGGTGTGTTCGAGGGGCCGGGCCGGCCGCCGAGGCCTCCGGCGGCTCGTGACGGGGTGCGTTAAAGACGCGTAGAGATTGCCGACGGCAGGCAATGTGCGCGCAGGTGTCCCCGGGGCAGTCTGTCGGTGTCCGGCGGAAACGGTGGCCAGACGGGGGAGGTGTCCGATGGGCTGGTTTCTGGGGCTCGGCATCGGGGGGATCGTGGCGCTGGCCACGGCGCTGGTGTTCGACGGGGTGCTGGAGGGGGTGTTCGACGGCGCTCTGGGCGGACTGTTCGACGGGTGGCTGTCGCTTCCGGTGGTCGCGGGCTTCGTATCGATGCTCGGTTTCACGGGGGCGATCGTGCTCGGGTCCACGGGACTCGGGCCGGGGGCGGCGGCCACCGCGGGGGTGCTGGCCGGAGCCGGGGCGGGCTGGGCGACGTACCGCCTGGGGCGGGGGCTGCTCCGTGACGTCAGCGGCCTCGCCCCGCAGCGGGCGGACCTGGTCGGGGTCGCCGGACGCGTGGTCACCGCGATCCCGCTCGGCGGCTACGGGGAGGTCCTGCTGTCGCTGGCGGGACAGCCCGTGAAGTACGCCGCGACGGCCGACGCCCCGGTGGAGCGCGGCGCCGAGATCTGGGTGACGGCGACCCCGTCGGACACCTCGGTCGTCGTCCGCGCCATCGAGCGCTGACGCACCGTTCGTTTCGTTTCGTTCTGCTGCGTTCTGTTCCACGTACATCACCGAACCGCCCCTTCGGGGAGGCAAGGGGGAAATCGTCATGAGTCCAGTCGCCGTCGCAGCCATCGGGGTCGTCGTACTCCTGGTGCTGCTGGCCCTCGTCGTCGTCACCCGGTACAAGGTGGCCGGCCCTTGCGAGGCCTTCATCATCACGGGCCGCCGGGGCAAGCAGTCCACCGATCCGGACACCGGGCAGGTGTTCACCGACAACAGTGGCCAGAAGGTCGTGGTCGGCGGCGGCGTGTTCGTCGTCCCGTTCGTCCAGCAGCGCTACAGCCTGGACCTGTCCAGCCGGCACATCCCCGTCGCGGTGCGGGGCGCGGTCACCCTGCGCGGCATCAAGGCGAACCTCGAAGGCGTGGCCATCGTCAAGGTGGGCGGGACCGAGGACGCCATCCGGGCCGCCGCCCAGCGATTCCTGAGGCAGCAGGACGGGATCGTCGGCTTCACCCAGGAGGTGCTGTCCGGCGCGCTGCGGGCGATCGTCGGCCGGATGTCGGTGGAGGACGTCATCCGCGACCGGGCGGCGTTCGCCGGGCAGGTCGCGGAGGAGGCGGAGGCCAGCCTGTCCGGGCAGGGCCTGGTCCTGGACGCCTTCCAGATCCAGGACATCACCACCGAGGGCTCGTACCTGGAGGACCTGGGCCGCCCCGAGGCGGCCCGGGCCCGCCAGGAGGCCGACATCGCGGAGGCCAACGCCCGGCGGGCCGCGGAGCAGGCCCGCCTCAAGGCGGAGGAGGAGATCGCGCTCGCGCAGCGCACGCTCTACCTGCGCCAGGCGGAGATCAAGGCCGAGACCGACGCGGCCGCCGCGCGGGCGAGTGCGGCGGGCCCGCTCGCCGACGCCGACCGGCAGCAGCAGATCCTCACGGAGCAGGAGAAGGTGGCCGAGCGGCAGGCGGCACTGACCGACCGTCAGCTCGACACGGAGGTGCGCAAGCCCGCCGATGCCCGGCGGTACGAGGCCGAGCAGCAGGCGGAGGCCCAGCGCATCGCCCGGGTCAAGCAGGCGGAGGGCGAGCGGCTGGCCGGGATCGCGGCCGCCGAGGCGGAGGCGGAGCGGGCCCGGCTGACCGGTGAGGGCGAGAAGCAGCGCCGTCAGGCGCTGGCGGAGGCGGAGGCCATCGAGGGCGCGAAGCGCGGCGAGGCCGAGCGGGCGCGCCGTGCGGCCATCGCCGAGGCCGTGCGCCTGGAGGGTGACGCCGAGGCCGCGGCGATCGCCGCCAAGGGCGCGGCGGAGGCCGACGCGATGCGGAAGAGGGCCGACGCCTTCGAGAAGTACGGGGACGCGGCCATGCTCCAGATGGTGGTGGAGGCCCTGCCGCAGGTCGTCGCCAAGGCCGCCGAACCGCTGGGCGCGATCGACAAGATGACCGTCATCTCCACGGACGGCGCCTCCCGGATCTCCCGCACGGTCACCGACAACGTGGCGCAGGGGATGGAGCTGCTGGGATCGGCCACCGGGATCGACCTCGGCGCGATGCTGCGCGGCCTGGCGGCGGACCGGGTCGGCACGGCGGGTGCGGCGGCCCCGGCCCCGGTCTCGACTCCGGTCTCGGCCGCGGCACCGGTGAACGGGGCGATCCCCGTCACGGACTGACCGTCACTGACCGGCGGTCGCGGACCGGCGGTCACGGACTCACCGCCGCGGACGCGGCCGCGTACCGGAGACGGGGGCCGCCCCTACGGCCCGGTGCGGGAAGGACCCGTACCGGGCCGGCTCGCGCGGCTCCCGGGGCCTTCCCCGTGTGCCCCGAGGAGGGCGAGGGCCTCGGCGGTGGCCGTGCCGGGGGCGGGCTGGTAGACGACGAGCTGCTGGCCCGGGGCGGCCCGTACGTCGAAGGACTGGTAGGTGAGGGTCAGGGGGCCGACGGCCGGGTGGTGGAGGTGTTTGGCGCCCTGGGTCTTGGCCAGGACGTCGTGGGTGGTCCACAGGCGGGCGAAGTCGGGGCTCCGGGCCGTGAGGGTACGGACGACCTCGCGCAGGCGCGCGTTGTCGGGGGCGGTGCCGGAGGCCTCGCGGAGGTGGCCCGCGGTGGCCCGGGAGGTGGCGGCCCAGTGCGTGTGGAAGCCGCGGGCTGCCGGATCGAGGAAGACCATGCGGGCCAGGTTGTCGGCCGGGGAGAACGGCGCGTGCAGGGCCCGGGCACGGTCGTTGGCCGCCAGGACGTCCAGGGCGGCGTTGACGACGAACGCCGGTGAGCCGGGGAAGCCGTCGAGGAGCCGGCGCAGGGCCGGGTCGACGGTGTCGGTGGCCGGGCGGTCGGCCGGCGGGGAGCCGGCCAGGCGGTGCAGGTGGGCGTGGGCGTCGGGGCGCAGCCGCAGGGCGTGCGCGAGCGCGTCGAGGACCTGTGGGGAAGGGTGGCGCTCACGGCCCTGTTCCAGGCGGGCGTAGTAGTCCACGTTGACGTCGGCCAGGACGGCGACCTCCTCGCGGCGCAGGCCGGCGACCCTGCGCACGCCGTGACTCGCCATGCCGACGTCCTGCGGGCGCAGTGCGGCCCTGCGCGCGTGGAGGAATTCTCCGAGGGCCCGGTCCGTCGGGTTCGGGGCCGGGGTCGTGGTCCTGGTCATGGCCACAGGCTAGGGCGCGGGGGCGGGCCGTGCCTGGGTGTGTCGCACCCGGGCAACTCGCTGCCTGGTCCGCCGTCCTCGCCGCGCGAAGACTTGGCCGGGCAGGACGGACCTGCACCCATGGCGGAGAGGACGGGCACATGACCAAGGTCGTGGCGATCACCGGAGCGAGCAGCGGGATCGGGGAGGCGACGGCCCGTCGGCTCGCCGCCGACGGGCACGCGCTGATACTCGGGGCACGGCGCGTGGAGCGGTTGGCGGCACTGGGCCGGGAGATCGAAGCAGCCGGCGGGACCGTGGCGTTCCGGCGGCTGGACGTCACCGACGCCGAGGACGTACGGGAGTTCGTGGCCGCGGCGGGCGAGCGCTACGGGCGGGTGGACGTGCTGGTCAACAACGCCGGTGTGATGCCGTTGTCCTCGCTGGCCGCGCTGGAGGCCGGGGAGTGGGACCGGATGATCGACGTGAACGTGCGGGGTGTGCTGCACGGGATCGCCGCCGCCCTGCCCGTGATGCGGGCCCGGGGCTCCGGGCACATCGTGAACATCGCCTCCGTCGGGGCGCACGAGGTCTCGCCCACCGCGGCCGTGTACTGCGCCACCAAGTTCGCGGTCCGGGCGATCTCGGAGGGGTTGCGGCAGGAGTCCGGAGGCGTCGTCCGGGTCACCCTGGTCTCCCCGGGAGTGACGGAGTCCGAACTCGCCGACGGCATCTCCGATCCCGCCGCCCGGGAGGCGATGCGGGCCTACCGGGCCGTGGCGCTGCCGGCCTCCGCCGTCGCCGGGGCCGTCGCGTACGCCGTCTCCCAGCCGGCGGAGGTCGACGTCAACGAGATCGTCGTCCGTCCCGCGGCGAGCGCGCAGTGAGCGCCGCCGATCCGGTGGGCCTCGAACGGCGGTTGCGGGTCCTGGAGGACAAGGAGGCGCTGCGCGGCCTGCTGATGCGCGGGTGGCGGGCGCTGGACCACAAGGACTGGGCCGCCTGGAGCGCATGCTGGGCGCAGGACGCGGTGCTGGACTTCGGCCCGTGGGGGGTGACGTACGGGAGGGAGGCGATCCGGGAGACGGTGGAGCGGGCGGAGGAGTCCTTCGGGCGCATGCAGCACCACCTCCTCAACGCGCACTTCGAGGTGGACGGGGACCGGGCGTCCGGCATCGGCTACATGTGGTTCGTCGCGGTCTCCGGCGACGGTGGGGACGGGGCCCCGTACGTGCTGGGAGGCCCGTACGACTGGGAGTTCCGCAGGGGTGCGGACGGGCGCTGGCTGCTGGTCCGGCAGCGGCTCGGGGTGTGGTGGTCGGACGGTGACGGCGCCGGAGCGCCGGAGGCCTTCCGCCGCTAGACCGGGCCGGGCCGCCGGAAGCGGTGCGGGAGCGGGAGCGGAACACGAGCGGGCCGCCCGGCCTCGGCCGGGCGGCCCGCTCACCTCCGTGCTCAGGTCGCGGCGGCGGAGAACCGTTCGGCGGCCGCGGCCGTGCGCGGGCGCGGCGGCTGCAGTTCGGTCCAGTGGGCCTCGACGTGCTCCAGGCACAGCCGGCGGCTCTCCTCGCCGAAGATGATCCGCCAGCCGGCGGGCACCTCGGCGAGGGACGGCCACAGGGAGTGCTGCCCCTCCTCGTTCAGCAGGACGTAGAACCGGTCGTCGCCGTCGCCGCCACCCTGCTCCGGCGGGTTGCTGCTCATGGATGTCCTCCCCGTCAAGCCGTCCACCGGCGCCCCAGCGGTCCTGTGCGTGGAACGGCACCCCGCCACCCTGCACCGGATTTTTGATGTCCTGGACCGGCTTCGCGGTTGCGGTCTACCTCCGCCCGCCGTCCGCCGCGTGTCAGAGGTCCACCGGGAGGCCCGTCGGTTCCTTGATCCGCTTCATGATGATCTGCGAGTTGACCTCCGTGATGCCGGAGAGGGCCGTCAGCTTCTCGATCCACAGCCGCTCGTACGCCCGCAGGTCCGCGACGGCGATCCGCAGCAGGCAGCCGGGGCTGCCGAAGAGCCGGTACGCCTCGATGACGTCGGGGATGTCCTGGAGGGCTGCCTCGAACGCCTCGACCGCCGCGCGGTCGCGCCGCACCTCCACCGACACGAGCACCTCGAAGCCACGCTCGACGGCCTCGGGCGAGATCACGGCCCGGTAGCCCTGGATGACCCCGTCCTGTTCGAGCTGGCGCACCCGGCGCATGCAGGGGGAGGGGGTCAGTCCCACCCGCTGCGCGAGCTCCTGGTTGCTCAGCCGCCCGTCGGCCTGAAGCTCGCGCAAGATATCGCGGTCGATCGCATCCATGGCGCAATTATCACCCAAGCCTTCTGGGCCATCTCGGCGGAAGACGCAAGCATATTGCGTGTAGATCGCTCTATCATTGCTGCTTTGAGTACATATGTGCGAGTGAAGGGTGGCCAGGCAGCATGGGACGGATCGTCGTCATCAGCACCGGCGGCACGATAGCCAGCCGCTGGCAGGGCTCCGGCTTCGCGGCGGACGCCGACGGGAACGAGGTCATCGCCACGGCGCCGCTGCCCGAGGGCGTCACCGTGGAGGTGGTGGACCTGTTCAGCGTGAACAGCCCCCGCCTCACCACCGCGCACCAGCTCACCCTGCTGCGCACCGTGCACGAGGTGCTCGCCGACCCCGGAGTCGACGGCATCGTCATCACCCACGGCACCGACACCCTGGAGGAGTCCGCCTTCCTCCTCGACCTGCACCACCGCGACCCCCGCCCGGTCGTCCTCACCGGCTCCCAGCTGCCCATGGGCACCGCCGACGGCGACGGCCCCGGCAACCTGTACGACGCGCTGCTCACCGCCGCCACCACCCGCGGGCTCGGCGTGCTGATCGCCTTCGCGGGACGCGTCCACGCCGCCCGCGGCACCGTCAAGACGCAGGCCGTGGCCCTGGACGCGTTCGCCGACCCCTCCAGGGAACTGCTCGGCAAGGTCGGCTTCGGCAAGGTCACCGTCCTGCGCACCCCGCAGCGCCCCCTGCCGCTCCCGCTCCCCGCGATGCCCGAAGTCCCGCCCCGCGTCGACGTGGTGGTCCACCACGCGGACGGCGACCCCGTCCTGCTGAACGCGGCCGTCGAGGCCGGCGCCCGCGGCATCGTGCTCGTCGGGACCGGCGCGGGCAACGCCACCCCGGAGATCGTCGACGCCGTCCGGGCCGCCGTCGCCCGCGGGGTGCTGGTCGCCCTGACCACCCGGGTCATGGCCGGCCCGGTCACCGAGATCTACACGCACGGGGGAGCGGTGGACCTCGTCGCGGCGGGCGCCGTCCCCACCGGCACGCTGCGCGCCGGACAGGCCCGCATCGCGGTCCTCTCCGTGCTCCTGGCCACCGAGAACACCGTGGAGCGGGTCCGTCTGCTGCGTGAGGCCCTCACCCCGACCGGGTCGGTCCTCGTCGAGGCGTAACGGCGGCCGCGGAACCGCACGCACGCGCCCCCGGCCCCGCACGCACGCGCCCCCGGCTCCGGACGGGCAAGGTCCGGGGGCCGGGGGCGCGAAGGCGAGGCGGCGCGGTGCGGCGCGGGCTCCGGGCTCAGGCGCCGCCGAACGCCGACAGGATGCGGTCCGCCGCGGACGTCGGGGTGACCGAACCCGCCCGGACCGCCGCCTCCAGCCCGGGCGCGAGCTCCCGTACGGCCGGGTCGGCCCGCAGCCGCTCCAGCAGTTCGTCGCGGACCATCGACCAGGTCCACTCCACCTGCTGCGCCGCGCGCTTCGCCGCCAGCCGGCCCCCCGCCTCCAGCAGGGTGCGGTGCTGCTCCAGACGGTTCCACACCTCGTCCAGGCCGGTCGACTCCCGGGCGCTGCAGGTCAGCACGGGCGGGGTCCAGGCCGCGTCCACCGGGTGCATCAGCCGCAGCGCGCCGGACAGTTCCCTGGCCGCGGCCTTCGCGTCGCGCTCGTGCGGGCCGTCCGCCTTGTTCACCGCCAGTACGTCGGCCAGCTCCAGGACGCCCTTCTTGATGCCCTGCAGCTGGTCGCCCGTACGGGCCAGGGACAGCAGCAGGAAGGAGTCCACCATCCCCGCCACCGTGGTCTCCGACTGGCCCACGCCGACCGTCTCGACGAGGACCACGTCGTAGCCCGCCGCCTCCATCACGATCATCGACTCGCGGGTGGCCTTGGCGACCCCGCCCAGCGTGCCCGCCGACGGCGACGGCCGCACGAACGCCGCCGGATCCACCGACAGGCGTTCCATCCGGGTCTTGTCGCCCAGGATGGAGCCGCCCGTGCGCGTCGAGGACGGGTCCACGGCGAGCACCGCGACCCGGTGGCCGAGCCCCGTCAGCATCGTGCCGAAGGCGTCGATGAAGGTGGACTTGCCCACCCCGGGCACCCCGCTGATACCGATCCGCCGGGCCCGCCCCGCGTGCGGCAGCAGTTCCGTCAACAGGCTCTGCGCGAGAGCCCGGTGCGCGGGCAGGGTGGACTCGACGAGGGTGATGGCACGCGCGATGAACGCGCGCTTCCCGTCGAGCACCCCCTTCGCGTACGCCTCGATGTCGATCTTCGGCACCGGCGCCCGCCTACAGCTCGTGGCCCAGGTCCGCGGCGAGCCGCGTCACCAGGTCGTGGGCCGCGTCCGGGATGACCGTTCCGGGCGGGAACACCGCGGTGGCGCCCATCTCCAGCAGCGTCGGGACATCGGCCGGCGGGATCACCCCGCCCACGACGATCATGATGTCCTCGCGGCCCTCCTCCGCGAGCTGCTCGCGCAGCGCCGGGACGAGGGTCAGGTGGCCGGCCGCCAGCGACGACACGCCCACCACGTGGACGTCCGCCTCGACGGCCTGGCGGGCCACCTCCGCCGGGGTCTGGAACAGCGGGCCGACGTCCACGTCGAATCCCAGGTCGGCGAAGGCCGTCGCGATCACCTTCTGGCCGCGGTCGTGCCCGTCCTGGCCCATCTTGGCGACCAGGATGCGCGGACGCCGTCCCTCCGCCTCCTCGAACCGGTCCACCAGCGCACGGGTGCGCTCCACCGACGGGGACTCGCCCGCTTCGTTTCGGTACACGCCCGCGATCGTACGGATCTGGCTCGCGTGCCGCCCGTACACCTTCTCCAGTGCGTCCGAGATCTCACCCACGGTCGCCTTGGCGCGCGCCGCGTCCACCGCCAGGGCGAGCAGATTGCCCTCCCCGCGCTCGGCGGCGTTCGTCAGCGCCCGCAGGGTGTCCTGGGTGACCGCCTCGTCGCGCTCCTCGCGCAGCCGCCGCAGCTTGGCGATCTGCTGGGCGCGCACCGAGGAGTTGTCGACCTTGAGGACGTCGATCGCCTCGTCGTTCTCCACGCGGTACTTGTTCACGCCGATCACCGGCTGGCGGCCCGAGTCGATGCGGGCCTGCGTCCGGGCCGCGGCCTCCTCCACGCGCAGCTTCGGGATGCCCGCGTCGATGGCCTGCGCCATGCCGCCGGCCGCCTCGACCTCCTCGATGTGCTGCCAGGCCCGCCGCGCCAGGTCGTACGTCAGCTTCTCCACGTACGCGCTGCCGCCCCACGGGTCGATGGACCGGCAGGTCCCCGACTCCTGCTGCAGCAGCAGCTGGGTGTTGCGGGCGATGCGCGCCGAGAAGTCCGTCGGCAGCGCGAGCGCCTCGTCGAGGGCGTTGGTGTGCAGCGACTGGGTGTGGCCCTGGGTCGCCGCCATCGCCTCGATGCAGGTGCGCGTCACGTTGTTGAAGACGTCCTGCGCGGTCAGCGACCAACCCGAGGTCTGCGAATGCGTGCGCAGCGAAAGCGACTTGGCGTTCTTCGGGTCGAACTGCTTCACCAGCTTCGCCCACAGCAGGCGCGCCGCGCGCAGCTTCGCGACCTCCATGAAGAAGTTCATGCCGATGGCCCAGAAGAACGACAGGCGCGGCGCGAACGCGTCCACGTCCAGCCCCACCGCCTGCCCGGCCCGCAGGTACTCCACACCGTCCGCGAGGGTGTACGCCAGCTCCAGGTCGGCCGTGGCACCGGCCTCCTGGATGTGGTAGCCGGAGATGGAGATCGAGTTGTACCGCGGCATCTTCTGCGAGGTGAACGCGAAGATGTCGGAGATGATCCGCATCGAGGGCTTGGGCGGGTAGATGTAGGTGTTGCGGACCATGAACTCCTTGAGGATGTCGTTCTGGATGGTCCCGGCGAGCTTGTCGGGGGAGACGCCCTGCTCCTCCGCCGCCACGATGTAGAGCGCGAGGACGGGCAGCACCGCGCCGTTCATCGTCATCGACACCGACATCCTGTCCAGCGGGATCCCGTCGAACAGCTGGCGCATGTCGTAGATCGAGTCGATCGCCACGCCCGCCATGCCGACGTCACCGGTCACGCGCGGGTGGTCGCTGTCGTAGCCGCGGTGCGTGGGCAGGTCGAAGGCCACCGACAGGCCCTTCTGGCCGGACGCCAGGTTGCGCCGGTAGAAGGCGTTCGACTCCTCGGCCGTGGAGAAGCCGGCGTACTGCCGGATCGTCCAGGGCTGGTTGACGTACATCGTCGGGTACGGGCCGCGCAGGTAGGGGGCCACTCCCGGGTACGTGCGCAGGAAGTCCAGGCCCTCCAGGTCCCGCCCGGTGTAGAGCGGCTTGACGCCGATGCCCTCGGGCGTCTCCCACAGCAGGTCGGCGGCCGCGGTGCCGGTGGACTCCTTCACCGAGGACCGCCACTGCTCCTCGGAGACCGGTGCGGCGACGGAGGGGCCGAGCGCCAGCTCGGAAAAATCGGGGATGCTCATGCGGGCACTCCCATCCGGTCGAGTACGGAGGACAGCACGGCGACGGCGTCACAGCCGGCGAAGACGTACTCGTCCACGGAAGCCTCTGCGGTGCCCGGCCGTCCGGCGAGGAAGACCGTCGTGGCACCCGCGGCGCGCAGCGCCCCAGCCACTGCCTCGGCCTGCTCCTCGTACAGCGCGTCGCTGGAGCAGAGCACGGCCATGCCGTCCGCCCCGCTCGCGGCGTAGGCGGCGCCGGCCGTGGCGGCGTCCACGGACACCGGGTCGTGCACGGATTCCACGCCGCCCGCCTGGAAGAGGTTCGAGGCGAAGGTGGCCCGGGCGGTGTGCGCGGCCGCCGGTCCCAGCGCGGCGAGGAAGATCCGCGGGCGGGCGCCCGTCGCCGCCAGGTGCGCGTCGCTGCGGGCGCGCAGGGCCTCGTAGGCCTCGTCGCGCCGTACGCGGGGGAGCCCGCCGGTGGGCGCCGCGGGCGCCGGCTCGCGGACGACCGGCTTCTCCGAGAGCAGCGGGAACTCGCTCACGCCGGTGATCGGTTCGCGGCGCTTGGCCAGCTTCCGGGAACGCTCCGCCCAGGTGGCGGCGAGCCGTTCGGCGACCAGCCCGGAGCGCAGCGCGGCGGCCATGCCGCCGGCCTTCTCCACCGTACGGAAGAACTCCCACGCGGCGTGGGCCAGTTCGTCGGTGAGGCGCTCGACGTAGTACGAGCCGCCGGCCGGGTCGATCACCCGGGCCAGGTGCGACTCCTCCAGCAGGATGGTGGAGGTGTTGCGGGCGATGCGGCGCGCGAACGGGTCCGGCAGGCCCAGCTCGTTGTCGAAGGGGAGCACGGTGACCGAGTCGGCGCCGGCGACACCCGCGGCCATGCAGGCCACCGTGGTGCGCAGCATGTTCACCCACGGGTCGCGGCGGGTCATCATCACCGGCGAGGTGACGGCGTGCTGGAGCTGCGCGCCGGCCTCCGGGGCCCCCGAGGCCTCGGCGATCCGCGCCCACAGCCTGCGCGCCGCGCGGAACTTGGCGATGGTGAGGAACTGGTCCGCGGTGGCCGCGTACCGGAATTCGATCTGGCCGAGCGCGGCTGCGACGCCCAGCCCACCTGCGGAGAGGGCGCGCAGGTAGGCGACTCCGGTGGCCAGCGAGAGCCCCAGCTCCTCGGCCGCGCTGCCGCCGGCCTCGTGGTACGGCAGGGCGTCCACGGTCAGGGCGCGCACCCCGGGGAGGCCGGCGGCGGCCTCCCGGGCCAGCTCCACGGCGGCGTCCTGGTCCAGCGGCTGCCCGGTACGGGCCTCGTGCCCGAGGGGGTCGGCGCCCAGGGAGGCCCGCACGGCCTCCGGAGCCACCGAGCGCTCGGCGTACAGGTCCAGCAACGCGCGGGCGGCCCCGGCGTATTGGGCGCCGGCGTCCAGGGCGACGGGGGCGAGGTCCAGGTAGACCCCGTCCAGGGCGCGGGCGAGGCCGTCGAGGGGGATGCCGCCCTCGCCCACGGTGAGCCAGAGGGAGGTGACGCCGTTCTCGAGGTCGGCGAGCGCCGCCTCGTTCGCGCGCTGCGGGTCGGTGCCCGTGAGGCGCTGGCGCACGTCCCAGCCGGTCGCGGTGGTGCCCTCGGGCCGTCCTCCGCGGACGAAGGGGGCGGATCCGGGGAAACCGGTGTCGGGTGCCGTCCGGTCGGACGGCGCGGTGTACAGCGGGCGGGTGGTGAGCCCGTCCTCGAGTCGGGTGGACAGCGCATCTTCTGCGGCCTCGCCGGATGCTTCCTTGCCCGACTTGCGCAGTACGCCTTCTACAAGGCGCTGCCACTGCTCATGTGTCGCGTCAGGGAACTCGGCGGCCAGGGAGAGCCCGTCGTCAGGCAGGACCGTCATGGCTCGAATGCTAGGGGGGCCGCTCAGCGGTGCACCATACCGTCCGGTGTGATCTCGCCCTCTCATGACATACTAAAAGGATCACGGAATATGCGGCTGAGCAGCACGGTTGCGGCCGCTTCCGGCAGTACGGCCGGGCCCGCGTGCGGCCCGACGATCCGTCCGGGGTCGTCGCAGACGTGCGAGAGCGCCGTCGTGGCGCCGCGGATTTCCTCCAGATAGCCCTCGTGCAGCACGCTCGCCAGCTCGGTCACGACCATGACGGCCGGATTGAAGACATCCCACAGGAGCGCCGCCGCCCGGCCCACCGCGCGGGCCCGCTCGCGCAGCATCCGGTCGGCGCGCGGATCGCCCGCGGCGGCCGCGTCCACGAGCAGCGGCACCGACGGGTCCGGCACGATGCCGCGCCGCATCGCCTCGGCCCCCAGCGCCGTGTCGGACGCGGTCGCCTGGAGGCATCCGGTACGCCCGCACGGGCAGGGCACGTCGGAGCCCGGCACCGGGAGGTGCGCGACGTCGCCCGCGGCCGCGCCGGGACCCTGGTGCACGGTCCCCTCGATGCCGAAGGCGGCGTCGACGACGTTGCCGATGAAGAGGTGCACCAGGCTGCGGCGGGCCTCCGGCCGGCCGAAGAGGATCTCGGCCCGGGCCACGGCGCGGGCGTGGTTGTCGACGTGTACGGGGAGCCCGAGCGCGGTGGACAGCTCGGCGCCGAGCGGCTTGTGCCGCCAGTGCAGTCCGGGATGGTGGACCACCCGACCCTCGTCCGGGTCGACCCAGCCGCCGAGGGCGGCGCCGACGCCGAGCAGCGGCCGGCCGGTGTCGTACTCGGCCAGGAACCGGGCGAGTTCGGCGGCGATCGCGGCGGAGAGCCCGGCGGCGGGCCGGTGCTGATGGGGGAAGGTCCGCCGGGCCAGCAGGGTGCCGCGCAGGTCGACGAGGCTGAAGGTGGCGGAGGGCACGCCGATGTGGAGTCCCGCGGCGACCGGTCCGCCGACGGCTCCGGTGTGCAGGTCGAGCGGGACCCGCGGCCGGCCGACCCCGCCGGCGGGGCCGGGCAGCTCGCGCAGCAGGCCGGCCCGCAGCAGCCCGGTCGTCTGCCGGGAGACGGCCGCCGGGCTCAGGCCGCACCGCCCGGCGATGTCGCTGCGGGCGACGGGACCGTGGTCGAGCACCGTCCGCAGCACGGTGGCGGCATTGGCGGCCGCCCGTCGGTCACCGGCCATACGCGTCACGCGCAGCTCCTCGGGTTCGTGGGGTCTGCCCCGGTCACGGGGTCCGCCCCGATCATGCCGCCTCCCGCGGCCGGCCCCGCCGGACACCGCCCCGGCCGCGCGGATGAGGCGGCGACGTGGCGGGAGCGTTGCGCCACCATGAAATCCGGCCACGGTTTTCGGCCGTCGCGGGTGGCCAGTGGACGGGGGAAAGCGCAGGTCGCACGGGGTGGGGCGGGAGGCAGCGGCAGTCGGTGGGGCGGTGTCGCCGGGGGTTGACCGGGCCCCGGGGCGCTGACAGTCTCCAGGCCATGACCGCGAACGAACTCCTCGCCCCGCGGCTCCACACCACCGGCCGGCCCACCGCGCCGGGCGCGTGTCCGGGCCGCTGTACGGCCGCCGCGCGCCGAGCCTGAGCTCCGCTCCGCCACCCGACGGCCCGCCCCGCGCCAGGGGCCCGCCCCTCCGGCGTGCCGCCGTCCGTGCCGTTCCCCGCCCCCGCGTGCGGTTCACCCTCGCCTCTCCCTCCCCGTCACGGGCTCCGTCACCACGCCCCGTACCGGCGTAGGTCACAGCCGCATCCGCATCCGCATCCGCATCCGCTTCCACGTCCGTGCGTACCTCCATTACTTCCGCTGCGGAAATAAATAGCCGCGCACCCTGCCCAGGAGGCCATCATGAGCACCGCCACCGCCACCGCCACCGCCACTGCCACTTCCGGCGCCACCGCCGTCGCCGAGGACGCCCCCGAGATCACCGTCACGAAGATCGGCGGCCGCATCGGCGCCGAGATCCGGGGCGTCCGGCTCGGCGGCGACCTCCCCGAGAGCGCCGTCGCCGCCGTCCGGTCAGCCCTGCTCGCCCACAAGGTCGTCTTCTTCCGCGGCCAGGACCACCTCGACGAGGCGGGCCACGAGGCCTTCGCCGCACTGCTCGGCGCACCCGTCGCGCATCCCACCGTCCCCTCCGCGGACGGCCGCTACGCCCTCGGCATCGACTCCCACCACGGAGCCCGGGCCAACCAGTGGCACACCGACGTCACCTTCGTGCCCGCCTACCCGGCCTTCTCGATCCTGCGCGCCGTGACCATCCCCCCGTACGGCGGCGACACCCTCTGGGCCAACACGGCCACCGCCTACTCCCACCTCCCTTCACCGCTGCGCGCCCTCGCCGACGGCCTGCGCGCCGTCCACTCCAACGAGTACGACTACGCCGCCCTGCGGCCCGACGCCCTCCCCGAGGCCCTGGCCCAGTACCGGGAGGTGTTCACCTCCACCGCGTTCCTCACCGAGCACCCGGTGGTCCGCGTCCACCCCGAGACCGGCGAGCGCACCCTGCTGCTCGGGAACTTCGTCCAGCGCATCCAGGGCCTCACCGGCCGCGACACCCGCACGCTCCTCGACCTCTTCCAGTCCCACATCGAGACCCCCGAGAACACCGTCCGCTGGCAGTGGCAGCCCGGCGACGTCGCGATCTGGGACAACCGCGCCACCCAGCACTACGGCGTCGACGACTCCGACGACCACGAGCGCACCCTGCGCCGCGTCACCGTCGACGGTGACGTCCCCGTCGGCCCCGACGGCGTCCCGTCCCGGCTGATCAGCCCGGAGACCGTCCCGGACCCCGCCTTCGGCATCGCCTCGGGAGCCTCCGCCTCCGCCTCCGACGTTCCCGCGGCCCCCGCCGCCTGATCCGGCCGAGACCTCACATCGCCCGAGGAGTCCCCGTGCCCCAGCTGCTCGCCCTGACCGGCAGCCCCTCCGCCCACTCCCGTACCGCCGTCGTCGCCGAACACGCCCTGCGCCACCTGGCCCTCGCCCACACCGACCCGCTGACCGGGTCGCAGCCCGGCTTCGGCATCGCCCGGCTCGCCGTACGCGACCTGCCCGCCGCCGACCTGCTGGCCGCGCGCCGCGGCGAGCCCGAGATCCGCCGGGCCCTCGAGGCCGTCGCCGAGGCCGACGGCCTGATCATCGCGACCCCCGTCTACAAGGCCTCGTACACCGGCCTGCTCAAGGCCTTCCTCGACCTGCTCCCGCAGGACGGACTCGCCGGGAAGACCGTCCTTCCGCTGGTCACCGGCGGCAGCCTGGCCCACGTCCTGACCATCGACTACGCCCTGCGGCCCGTGCTCAACGCCCTCGGCGCCCGGCACGTCACCGCCGGCCGGTTCGTCCTGGACTCCTCCGTGGAGCGGGGCGGCGGCCCCGACCGGCTGCTCCCCGAGGCGGAACTCGACCTCTACCAGGCGGTCGACGAGTTCGCCGACGCCCTGCGGGCCGCCCCCCGCACCGCCGCCCCCGTCAGCGCCACGGCCACCGCGTCGTAGGGGACGTCCCGCCGGTCATGCCGGGCTCGCGGGGGCCGGTGCCGCGCCCCGCCGCGTCGCCCCCGTCCGCCGTGCGATCCACGGCACCGGACCGCGCTCCCCGATCCGGCCCAACCGACCGACCGACAAGAGACCCCCGGCCCCGCCCACCCCGCGCCCCGTACCCATACAAGGACCCGCCATGCCCGCAGCCCTCACCTCGACCACCACCTCCCGGCGCCAGTTCCTGACCCTGCTCGGCATCTCGGCGGCCGCGGTGAGCTGCGGCAGTGCCACCGCCGGCGGCGGCTCCGGCTCCGGTTCCGGCGGCCAGGTCACCACCCTCAAGTACCAGGGCAGCGTCGGCGCCGTCACGCTGCCCGAACTCGCCGCCGACCTCGGATACCTCGGCGACGTCAAGCTGGAGTGGATCGGCAACACCATCAGCGGCCCGCAGGACATCCAGTCCGCCGCCACCGGCCAGATCCACTTCGGCGGAGCCTTCAACGGGGCGGTGGTCAAGCTGGCCGCCAGCAAGGCCCCCATCACCGCGGTCGTCTCCTACTACGGCTCCGACCAGCACTCCTTCAGCGGCTACTACGTCCTGGAGGACAGCCCCATCCGCTCCGCCCGCGACCTCGTCGGCAAGAAGGTCGGGATGAACACCCTGGGCGCCCACGCCCAGGCCATGCTGGAGATCTACCTCGGCCGCGGCGGGCTGTCCAAGGCCGAGATCGACAAGGTCGAGTCCCTGGTCGTCCCGCCGGTCAACACCGAACAGGCCCTCAGGCAGAAGCAGATCGAGGTCGCCGTGCTCGGCGGGGTGCTGCGCGACAAGGCCCTCGCCGCCGGCGGAATCCGCCCCCTGTTCACCGACTTCGAGCTCCTCGGCGCGTTCAGCGCCGGCACCTACGTGATGACCCGGCGCTTCGTGAAGGAGAACCCCGACACCGTCCGCACCTTCGTCACCGGGGTCGCCAAGGCCATCGAGTGGTCGCGAGCCACCCCGCGCGAGGAGGTCGTCGCCCGGATGACGGACATCGTCACCCAGCGCGGCCGCAACGAGGACACCGCCACCCTCAAGTACTGGCGCTCCTACGGGGTCGCGGAGACCGGCGGGCGCATCTCCGACAAGGAGTTCCAGGTGTGGCTGGACTGGCTCGGGGAGCGCGGCGACGTCAAGAAGGGCCAGCTGAAGGCGGCCGACCTCTACACCAACGACTTCAACGCCTACGGAAAGGGGTGACGGCCGCCATGGCGAAGATCGTGTTCGACGGGGTGCGCAAGGAATTCGGGGACTTCACCGCCCTCGACGGGATCGACCTGGAGATCCGCAGCGGGGAGTTCCTCGTGGTCGTCGGCCCCAGCGGCTGCGGCAAGTCCACCCTCCTGGACCTCCTCGGAGGACTGTCCGCGCCGACGGCCGGACGGATCCTGCTCGACGGGAAGCCGGTCACCGGTCCCGGCCTGGACCGCGGCATCGTCTTCCAGCAGTACGCGCTGCTGCCCTGGCGGACGGCCCTCGGGAACGTCGAGTTCGGGCTGGAGGCGACGGGCGTCCCGCGCCGCGAACGCAAGGAGCGCGCCCGGGAGTTCCTGGACCTCGTCGGGCTCGGCGGCTTCGAGGACCGCCACCCGCACCAGCTCTCCGGCGGCATGCGCCAGCGCGTCGCCATCGCCCGCTCCCTGGCCTACGACCCCGACGTCCTGCTGATGGACGAGCCGTTCGCCGCGCTCGACGCACAGACCCGGGAGTCCCTCCAGGACGAGCTGCGCCGCATCTGGCAGCGCACCGGCAAGACCGTCGTCTTCATCACGCACGGCATCGAGGAGGCCGTCTACCTCGGCCAGCGGGTGGCCGTCATGACCTCCCGCCCCGGCCGGATCAAGGAGATCGTCCCCGTCGCCTTCGGCGAGCGCGGGGCGGCCTCCGTCACCGGGACGTCCCTCGCGGGCCCGCAGGGCGAGGACCTGCGCTCCAGCCCCGAGTTCGCCCGTCACCGCCACGAGATCTGGACCCTGCTCCACGACGAGGTGGCCCGCGCCCAGCAACTGGAGAAGGAGGAGGCCTCCGTATGAGCACCGGAACCGGCACCGCCGCCCCCGTCGTGCTGCCCGCCCCGCCCGCCCCCGCCGAGGAGGTACGCAGCAGCCCGGCGCCGCCGGAGCCCGCACCCGGCGGCGGGCCCGGCCCCCGCGCGGACCGCCCGCGCCCGGCCCGCCGTCCCGCGAGGGCGCTCGTACGCCTGCTGCGCGCCGCGGCCCTGCGCTCCGTCGCCGTCCTCGCCCTGCTCGCCCTGTGGGAGGCGGCCCCCCGGCTGGGGCTCGCCGACCCCACCTTCCTGCCGCCGGTCAGCGAGGTCGCCGTCGCCTGGTGGGAGCTCCTCGGCAACGGCCAGCTCGGTCAGCACACCTGGGCCAGCCTGGTCCGCTCCTTCGGCGGCTTCGGCATCGCCGTCGCCGTCGCCGTGCCGCTCGGGCTGCTCATCGGCTGGTACCGGCCGGTCGCCGCCCTGCTCGGCCCGCTGCTGGAGGTGTTCCGCAACACCGCGGCGCTCGCCCTGCTGCCGGTGTTCGTGCTGCTGCTGGGCATCGGCGAGACCTCGAAGGTCTCCATCGTCGTCTACGCCTGCGTCTGGCCGATCCTGCTCAACACCATCAGCGCCGTCGGGAACGCCGACCCCACCCTCGTCCGGCTGGCCCGCTCGATGGACCTGTCCACCCCGCGGCTGTTCCAGAAGGTGATCCTGCCCGCCTCCGTGCCGGCGATCTTCACCGGCATCCGGCTGGCGGGAGCGGTCTCCATCCTGGTCCTCGTGGCCGCCGAGATGATCGGCGCCAAGGCCGGCCTGGGCTACCTGATCAACGCCTCGCAGTTCAACTTCGCGATCCCGCAGATGTACGCGGGCATCATCACCATCTCCGCCATCGGCGTGGCCTTCAACCAGCTGCTGGTCACGATCGAACGCCGCCTGAGCACCTGGCGCGTCCCCGCCTGAGCCCGCGGCCCCGCCGCCGTCCCGCCCGTGCGGCATCCCGCCCCCCCGCCCTGTCCAGCCCCCCGCTCCCACCGAGGACGAAGAACCATGACCGCACCCCGGACCCTGCACCTGAACGCCTTCCTCATGAACGCCGGTCACCACGACGCCGCCTGGCGCCACCCGGCCAGCCGGCCCGAACGCGTCACCGACCTGGCGTACTTCCAGGAGCTGGCCCGCACCGCCGAGCGCGGCCGGCTCGACTCGATCTTCTTCGCCGACGGGCTCGCCCTGTGGGGCAAGGCCCGCTACAACGCACTGGGCGGGTTCGAGCCGCTCACCCTGCTCTCCGCGATCGCCGCCGTCACCGAGCACATCGGGCTCATCGCCACGGTGTCCACGACCTTCAACGAACCCTTCAACCTGGCCCGGAAGTTCGCCTCCCTCGACCACATCAGCGGCGGCCGCGCCGGATGGAACATCGTCACCTCGGGCACGGTCGACGAGGCCCGCAACTTCAACCGGGACGAGCACCTGGAGCACGGGCTGCGCTACGACCGCGCCCGCGAGTTCCTCGAGGTCGCCACCAAGCTCTGGGACAGCTGGGAGGACGACGCGATCGTTCTCGACAAGGAGGCGGGGATCTACGCCGACACCGACAAGCTGCATCCCGCGGCCCACCGCGGCGAGTACTTCGGCGTCGCCGGTCCGCTCAACGTGCCCCGCTCCCCGCAGGGGTACCCGCTCCTCGTGCAGGCCGGATCGTCGGAGTCCGGCAAGGAGTTCGCGGCCCAGTACGCCGAGGCCGTCTTCACCGCCCAGCAGACCCTCGCCGACGGGCAGACCTTCTACAAGGACCTCAAGTCCCGGCTGGCCCGCTTCGGCCGGGCCGAGTCGGACCTGCTCGTCCTGCCCGGCATCGCCCCCGTCATCGGATCCACGGAGGCCGAGGCGAAGGCCCTGGAGCAGGAGCTCACCGACCTCCAGGTGCCCGAGTACGGTCTGGCGCAGCTGTCCGGGATGCTGGGCGTCGACCTGACCGGCCTGCCCCTCGACGGCCCGCTCCCCGATCTGCCGGAGGAGCGCGACATCAACGGCAACAAGAGCCGCTTCACGCTCGTCGCCGAGCTGGCCCGGCGCGACGGCCTCACCCTGCGGCAGCTGATCGCCCGTCTCGGCGCGGGCCGGGGGCACCGGGTCTTCGCCGGTACGCCCGAGCAGATCGCGGACCAGCTGGAGGAGTGGTTCACGCAAGGGGCCGCCGACGGCTTCAACATCATGGCGCCCGTCCTGCCCACCGGCCTGACCGACTTCGTCGACCACGTGGTGCCCGTCCTCCAGCGGCGCGGGCTCTTCCGCACCGAGTACACGGGACGCACCCTGCGCGAGAACTACGGCCTGCCCCGCCCGGCCAACCGGTACGCCGCCCGGCCGGCCACCGCCTAGCCCGGACGCCGGGCCCCGGTGCGCCGTCCCGCCGACGTGCCCCGGTACGCCGTCCGACCGGCGTCCCGGGGCGCGGGCCGCCCGGAGCGTGCGCTCCGGACGGCCCGCGCGCTGTGCTCAGACCGTCAGGACGATCTTGCCGCGGGTGCGGCCGGAGGCGCTGAGCTCCCAGGCCCGTGCCGCCTCGGCGAGCGGCAGCGCGTGCTCCACGTTCACGGTGAGCTTCCCCGCGTCGGCCAGCTCCGACAGGAAGGTCAGGTCGGCCGTGTCCGGCCGCACCCACAGCTGGTGCGCGCCCTGGGCGGCGGCCTCGTAGTCGGCGATGGAGACCACCCGGCCGCGCTCCTTGACCAGGGACTGGAGCGTCGCGACGACACCGTCCCCGTAGAAGTCCAGACCCGCGTCGACGCCCTCGGGGGCCAGCGCCCGGACCCGGTCGGCCAGGCCCTCCCCGTACAGCACGGGCTCGGCGCCGAGCGAGCGCAGGTAGTCGTGGTTGTGCGCGCCGGCGGTGCCGATGACGCGCAGTCCGAGGGCGACGGCGATCTGCACGCCGAAGGATCCGGTGCCGCCGGCCGCGGAGTGGATCAGGACGCTCTCGCCGGCCTTGAGGCCGACGCGCGTGAGTGACTGGTAGGCGGTGAGGGCGGCCAGCGGGAGGCCCGCGGCCTGCTCGAAGGTGAGGGAGCGGGGCTTGCGGGCGAGGGTGCGGACGGGGGCGCTGACCAGTTCGGCGTAGGTGCCGAGCTCCACCCATTCCTTGCGGACGTATCCGTAGACCTCGTCGCCCACCTCGTAGTCGAAGGTGTCCGGACCGACCGCCTCGACGACGCCGGCGACGTCCCAGCCGGGTATGACCGGGTGGCGGACCTCCAGGACCTGGTCCAGGTGACCGGCGGCGATCTTCCAGTCCACCGGGTTGACCCCGGCGGCCCGTACTCGGACGAGCACCTCGCCGGGCGCGACCTTGGGCTGCGGTAAGTCGACGAGCCGGAGTTCGGGGGTGGTTGCGTATGCGCTGTATGCGATGGCCTTCATGACCGGCCCCAACGCGGCCGTCCAGGACGGTATTCCGGCCCCCGTGCGCGGCGATTCCTTCAGGCGGGGAGGGTGTTGCGGTGCGAGCGCCGCCGGGCCGCGCTGAAGAGCGCCTGGATCTGCGCGCCCGACTGCTCGACGTCGTCGAGGGGCGAGGGGAACGGCAGCCGCACGTCGCGGTGGCCGCTGCGCTCCTCCAGCCGCAGGGTGATCCCGTAGCGGTCGAGGGCGAGGGGCAGGGCGCGCAGGACCGCCGCGGTGGGCGCCGGCTGGACCAGGCGCAGCAGCAGGGTGACGAGCTCGTGGTGATCGTCCAGGAGGTGGGTGAGCATGCCCGCCTCGTAGGGGGCCAGCGGGTCGGGGCGGGCCGCGTCCAGCTCCTCCAGGCCCACGGGGAAGACACCGTCCGGGGTCTCCAGCTCGGCGCGCACGAACTCCATGCAGGTGGAGCCGGCGCCGGAGCCGGAGTCGGCCGACAGGTCGGAGAAGGGGGTGAGCAGCCGGCCCAGGACGGTGACGCGGGCGCGCACGCGGTCCCGTACCGGGGTGGGGGCCACGTCGGTGAACTCCAGCCGGATCGCGGGCCGGCACTCGGACTCGCCGCCGGGCTCCGCGGGGTGCAGGTGCAGCCGGCCCATCGGGTCGGCGCCGTCGAGGTGGCGGACCTCGGTGCGCCGGTCCTCGGTGACCGCGGTCATCGAGTGGGCGGCTTCCAGGATCGAGCGGATCCGCTCGGCAGCGGTGGGCAGGGCGGCCGGGGTGGCGGGTGCACCGAACATGCGCATGCGGATCTCTCCATCTCCTGTGGGTTAGGTATGCCTAACCTAACCCATCCGGGTCTCCGAGAGTATCCGGCCCCGCCCGTGTCGTTGTTGGGCTGAACGGGTGAAACGCGAGAGGATGGGGGGATGCACATGAAGCACGCGGCCGAGGCGGCCCGGTGAGCAGGTACGACGTCACCGACGAGCAGTGGGAAGGGCTCGCGCAGGTGGTCCCCCTGCGCAGTCGCAACGAATGGCCCTCCCGGGTGGACCACCGCACGATTCCCAAGTCGCCCGGAGCGGCGGCGGCGGAGCAGCGGCGCTTCGTGGTGATCAGAGTCCAGATCTTCGCGGACGCCCGGGAGGTGGCCGAGTACCTGATCGCGCAGATCCCGGTGCTGCTCGACCTGACCGGCGCGGACAGCGAAGTGGCCAAGCGCATCCTGGACTTCAGCAGCGGCGTGGTCTTCGGGCTGGGCAGCGGAATGCACCGGGTCGACCGGAACGTCTTCCTGCTGGCTCCGGTGGGCACCGAGGTCGAGGGGATCGCGGCGGCCGCCGTCCCCCGATCGTAGGAAGGTCCGTACGAGGGAACGGTTCGCCGGGGTCGCGCGGTGCCCGGCGGGCCGTACCGTCCGGCGCATGGACGCCACCCTGGACACCGCCCCGGACACCGCCCCGGACGCCGCCACCGGCGCGGCGGAGCCCGCACCCGATGCCCTCCTCGCCTTCGCGTTAGCGGCCGCGGCCGAAGCGGCGCCGCCCGCCTCGCCGGCACCCGCCGCATCGGTGCCTGCCGCTTCTGCGCCCGCCGCACCTGCCGTACCCGCCTCCGCTGCGGCTGCGCCGTCGCCACCGCTGCGGCCCTCGGGCCCAGGCCCGGTCTTGTCGCCCGTGTCCGAGCACGTGCCCGCGCCCGTAGGTGCGACCCCGGCCGCGGGCGCCCCCGCCGGGCCGCCGCCCACCGTGCCCGCGCAGGCCGCTCCCCACCGGGCCGCCGGTGGTCCCACGGGGCCGCGGCCGCAGCGCCCCGTCCTCACCGAGCTGCGGCTCTCCGCCTTCGGGCCGCACCGCTCCGCCGTCTTCCCGCTGGGGCCCGTCACCCTGTTCGCCGGTCCGAGCGGCAGCGGCAAGTCCCAGGTGCTGGACGCCTACGGGGCCCTGGCGCGGCTCGGCTCTGGCGCCGCCCTGGACGAGGCCTTCCCGCACCCGCGGACCCGCATCCCCGACCGGGCCACCCCCGACGCGCAGGGCCGCCGCGGCTTCCGCCTCGGCTGCACGGTCGACGGCCCCGTCGGTCCCGTCCGGCTCGACCTGGCCGTCCAGGCCGAGCCCGCGCTGCGGATCGTCGGCGAACGCCTCTCGCAGGACGGGGAGATCCTCTTCGCCACGGCCCTGCGCGACCCCGGCCGCCGGTCGGTCCAGGCCGCCTGGCTGACCGGCGGCGCCGTCGGCGTCACCCGCGCCCCGCTCCCCGACGACCGGCTCGGCACCGCCCTGCTGCCGCTGCGCGTCGCCGGATCCACCGCCGGCCAGCGCCGGGTGCTGGCCGCGGCCGAGCAGGTCGTCGTGGCCCTGCGCGCGGTGTTCCCCTGCGACCCCAGGCCGGACCGGATGCGCGCGCCCGTCCCGCCGGGAGAGGGGCGGCTGCTGGGCGACTGCGCCAACCTCGCCGACGTGCTGCGCCGCACCCGCGACGAATGCGGCACCCGGTACGCACTGCTGACCGAGGCGGCCCGTACCGGCTGCGCGGGAGCCGTCGCGGGGCTCGGCGTCCGGGCCCCGGCCGGCGAACCGGTCACCGCGCTGCTGGAGCGTGGGCCCGGGCGGCCCGCCACGGAGCTGGTCCGCCTCGGCGCGGGCGAACTCCGCTTTCTCGCCTTGGCGTTGGTGCTCCTGACCGGGCCCGGGGTGCTCGACGTGGACCCGGCCGCGGAACTGCTGTCCGCGCGGCAGGCGCTGACCGTCCTGGCCGACGGCCTCGACGCGGGGCTGGACGGCGGGCAGTCCGCCGAACTCCTGCGCCTGGCGCTGCTGTCCTGCGGCCGGGGCCACGTCAGGCTCGCGGCGGCGGTGGGGGAGGGGACCGCGGCCCTCGCCCGGCGCACCGAGGGGGTCTCGGTGGTAGACCTGTCGCCATGAACGAGACGCAGAACCCCCGCCCGGACGGCGCGCGGACCGACGGCGCGCGGACCGACGGACCCGCGGCGGGGCGGCCCGAGGAGCGGCTGGACCTCCTGCAGCGGCGCCTGGCACGGTTCGCCGCGGCACGCGGCTGGGAGCCGTACCACACCCCGAAGAACCTGGCGGTCGCGCTGAGCGTCGAAGCGGCGGAACTGGTCGAGATCTTCCAGTGGCTGACGCCGGAACAGTCGGCGCGGGTGATGGAGGAGCCGGAGTCCGCCCACCGCGTGGCCGACGAGGTGGCCGACGTGCTCGCGTACCTGCTGCAGTTCTGCGAGGTGCTCGGGGTGGATGTGCTGGACGCGCTCGCGGCGAAGATCGAACGGAACGAGCTGCGCTTCCCCGTGAAGGAGGACCGGACATCGGATCGTCACTCTTCGGAGTGATGGACTCCTCCACAATCACGATTCTGTCCACATTTTCCGAATACCCCTGGCTTTACTGACTCGTTGCCCTCACTCTGGGTAGTGGTGAGGATGGCGGGATGTCGTGCGGACGGGGGACGGCATATGGATGCGGTACGGCTCATCGCGGCCGGCCGGCACGTGCTGGCACAGAGCGGGGCGGCATGGGACATCGTGGGCGAGGCCTGGCAGGCCCAGGCGCTGGCCCAGGGAGTGGGGAGCTGGCTGGCGGTCACCGGGCCGCCGGAGCTCAGATCGGAGGCACGGGGACTGGGGGAAGCCGGAGGCAGAGGGTGCGGGGTGGTGGACCGGGCCGCCCTGCAGGCAGGGGGTGGTGCGCCGGACCAGCCGCCGAGGGCGGCGCGGCTGAGCGAGGTGTCGGACGTGCGGCAGGCGCTGCTCGGACTGCAGGCGCTGCTCGGTGAAGTGGGCATAGCCCTGGTCGGGGTGGCCTGCGGGACGGACGACGAGACCCTGTACTGGCAGTGCATAGAGTCGATCGACGCGGCGGACGAGTCGAGCGACCGGGTACGGGCCCTGCTGCGCCGTATGACCGTCCGTGAGCGGGGCTCCGCCTCGGGCGTCTCCTGACGGCGGCCCGCCGCGCGGCGCCGGTGCCGGGTCCCGCCGGGCCCGGCACCGGGCCCGGGCGGTCAGGAAGGGCGGTGCGTGCGGTGCTCGCCGACGGCGGCAGCGGTGCCGCGGGCCCCGGCCTCGGCCCCGGATCCGGCCCCGGAGAGGCGGTCCGTGGAGGACTGGATGTCGGCGTCGAGCTGTGACAGGTCGGCGTTCAGCGCCGCCATCAGCTCCTCCATCTGCTGCAGCAGGCCCTTCGGCGCCCCGCCGCCCTGGGCGGGGAGCGGCTCGGGTGCGGCCGCCGGTCCGGGGCGCGGCTCCTCCCGCACGGCACCGTGATGTGCTGCCCGTCCGGTCGGGCTGGTCTGTCGGGGGGTCTCCGGCACGGCCTCGCGGGACATGGCGGCCTCCTCGGCCCTGGCCCTTCCGCGGTGGAAGGGGGCGGTGGGCGCACCGGCGAGAGGCCGCCGGCGCGCGGGCCGGCGGTCCGGCTCCGACCGGCCAAACGATCTCCGTACGGGCCGGTCACTGCGGTACCGGTGGCCCGACACGTCGGGTTGACGAGGATTCACCCCGGCGGGGCGGGGCGTGCAGGATGGAGGGTATGGATCTTCGCATTTTCACCGAACCGCAGCAGGGTGCGAGCTACGAGACGCTCCTCGCGGTGGCCAAGGCCACCGAGGACCTCGGCTTCGACGCGTTCTTCCGGTCCGACCACTATCTGAAGATGGGATCCGCGGACGGCCTGCCCGGGCCGACCGACGCCTGGATCACCCTCGCGGGCCTGGCCCGCGAGACCCGGCGGATCCGCCTCGGGACCCTGATGACGGCGGGCACCTTCCGGCTGCCCGGGGTCCTCGCCATCCAGGTGGCCCAGGTGGACCAGATGTCCGGCGGCCGCGTCGAACTGGGCCTGGGAGCCGGCTGGTTCGAGGAGGAGCACAAGGCGTACGGCATCCCCTTCCCGCCCGACCGGATGTCCCGGCTGGAGGAGCAGCTGGCCGTCGTCACCGGCCTGTGGGCCACCGCGCCCGGCGCCACCTTCGACTACGAGGGACGCCACTACCGCGTGGAGAACTCGCCCGCGCTCCCCAAGCCCGCCCAGGCCAAGGTGCCCGTCCTGGTCGGCGGTCACGGCGCCAGGCGCACGCCGCGGCTCGCCGCCCGCTACGCCGACGAGTTCAACATGCCGTTCGCGTCGGTCGCCGACAGCGAGCGGCAGTTCGGCCGGGTCCGGGAAGCGGCCGAGGAGGCCGGTCGGCGCCCCGACGACCTCGTCTACTCCAACGCCCTCGTCGTGTGCGTCGGCAAGGACGACGCCGAGGTGGCCCGCCGGGCGGCCGCCATCGGCCGTGACGTCGACGAGCTCAAGGCCAACGGCCTCGCCGGGTCCCCGGCCGAGGTCGTGGAGAAGATCGCCGCCTACGGCGGAGTCGGCTCCTCCCGCGTCTACCTTCAGCTGCTCGACCTCGACGACCTGGACCACCTGGAGCTCATTTCCGCCCAGGTGCTGCCCCAGCTCGGCTGAGGAGGCGCACCGATGCCGCGTGCTACCCGCCCGCTCGCCGAGGCCCTGGCCCGCGGGCCCGTCGTCCTGGACGGCGGGCTCAGCAACCAGCTCACCGCCCAGGGCTGCGACCTCTCCGGCGGGATGTGGACGGGCCGCGTGCTCGACGAGCGCCCGGACCAGGTCGAGGCCGCGCACACGGCCTACGCCCGGGCGGGCGCCGAGGTGCTCATCACCGCGAGCTACCAGATCGGGCACGACCCCCGCGCCGCGGCCGGCCGGGACCGGGCCGGGACCGCCGCCCTGCTGCACCGCAGCGTCGCCCTCTCCGCCCGGGCCGCCGAGGCCGCCGACCACGAGGTGTGGGTGGCGGCGTCCGTCGGCCCGTACGGGGCGGTGCTGGCGGACGGTTCCGAGTACCGCGGCCGGTACGGGCTGAGCGTGCGCCGGCTCGCGGCGTTCCACCGGCCCCGCATCGAGGCGCTGCTGGCCGCCGGGCCGGACGTCCTGGCCGTGGAGACCGTGCCCGACCCCGACGAGGCGGAAGCCCTGCTCACCGTCCTCGCGGAGACGGGTGCCCCGGCCTGGCTCGGGTACACCGTGGCCGGGGGCCGCACCCGCTCCGGGCACCCGCTCCGGGAGGCCTTCGCCCTCGCCGCCGAGTCCCCGCAGGTCCTCGCCGTCGGCGTGAACTGCTGCGACCCGGCGGACGTGCTCCCGGCCCTCGAAGCGGCGGCCGCCGTCACCGGCAAACCGCTGCTGGCCTACCCCAACGACGGCTCCGTCTGGGACGCGGCCACGGCCACCTGGACGTCCCCCGGCACCGCCGCCCCCTGGCCCGTGGCCGCCTGGTACGGCGCGGGTGCCCGCCTCCTGGGCGGCTGTTGCCGCATCGGCCCGGACCGCATCGAGCGGCTCGCCCGCGAACTGCGCACGATCGCCTGACCGACGGCCGCACCGCCGCCGGTCACTCGCAGCCGACCCCGTCACCGTCGCGGTCGATGCCGGCCGTAGCCCGGGTCCCCGCGACGGATGGGGTCCGCGCGCGCCGAAATCCATTGGCCCGAGCACCTGCGGACGGTCATGCTGAACCGCATGTTCCTTACGATCACCACCACCGGGACCGCCGAGAATCCGGCGACTGACCTGGGCTTTCTCCTGCACAAGCACCCCGACCGGGTCCGAGTGGAGAGCCAGTCCCACGGCACGGCCCACGTGTTCTACCCCGAGGCCACGGCCGAGCGGTGCACGGCGGCGCTGATGCTGGAGGTGGACCCCGTCGCGCTGGTGCGGCGGGGCAGGGGCAAGGGCCGGGGCGGAGCGCCCGACGCCGCGCTCGCCCAGTACGTCAACGACCGCCCGTACGCCGCGTCCTCGCTGCTCGCCGTCGCGCTCGGCGGGGTGTTCCGCACCGCCCTCAAGGGCCGGTGCGCGCTGCGTCCGGAGCTGCCGGAGCGGGCCCTGCCGCTGCGCGTCGAGATCCCCGTGCTGCCGGCCCGCGGCGGTGCCGCGCTGGTGCACCGGCTGTTCGGCCCGCTCGGCTGGGAGCACGTGAGCGCCGAACCCCTGCCGCTCGACGAGCGGTTCCCCGAATGGGGCGATTCCCGCTACGTACGGCTCGTCCTGGAGGGCGAGCTGCGCCTCGCCGACGCGCTGCGCCAGCTGTACGTCCTGCTGCCGGTGCTCGACGACGCGAAGCACTACTGGATCTCCCCGGACGAGGTCGACAAGCTGATGCGCGCCGGTGACGGCTGGCTCGCCGCCCACCCCGAGCACGCCCTGATCAGCTCCCGCTACCTGGCCCGTCACAAGAGGCTGACCCAGAACGCCATCGAGCGGCTCGAACTGGTCCGTCTCGCCGAGTCCGACGGCAGCGAGGTCGAGGAGATCGACAACGCCGTGGACGAGCACGCCGACACGCAGGAGCGGCCCGTACCGCTCGCGGCGCGCCGCCGCGAGGCGATCCTCGCCGCACTCAAGGCCGCAGGTGCCGCCCGCGTCCTCGACCTCGGCTGCGGACAGGGGCAGTTGCTCCAGGCCCTGCTGGGCGACGTGTCCTTCACGCGGATCGTCGGCATGGACGTCTCCGTGCGGGCCCTGCAGATCGCGGCCCGCCGGCTGCGGCTGGAGCGGATGGGCGAGCGCCAGAGCGCGCGCATCACCCTCCTGCAGGGATCGCTGGCCTACACCGACAGGCGGCTGGCGGGCTACGACGCCGCCGTGCTCAGCGAGGTCATCGAGCACCTGGACCCGGAGCGGCTGCCCGCGCTGGAGTACGCCGTGTTCGGCGCGGCCCGCCCCGGCACGGTGCTCGTCACCACCCCGAACGTCGAGTACAACGTCCGCTGGGAGACCCTGCCGGCCGGGCACGTCCGCCACGACGACCACCGCTTCGAGTGGACCCGCGAGGAGTTCCGCGCCTGGGCGGAGCCGGTCGCGCAGCGCCACGGCTACACCGTCGCGTACGTCCCCGTCGGCGACGACGACCCCGAGGTGGGGTCGCCGACCCAGATGGCCGTCTTCACCCGCACCGGCCCGGACCCCACCACCACCCCCACCGAGAACACCACCACCGACACCCCGAAGGAGGGCGAGGCAGCATGAACCGCACCGACGCCCCGGCCGCCCCGGACACGGCCGAAGTCCCGGACACCCCGGACGCCACCGCCCCCTCCGGGGCCCGCCGGCCGCGCACCCTCCCCGTCACCGACCTGTCCCTCGTCGTCCTGATCGGGGCCACCGGATCGGGCAAGTCCACCTTCGCCCGCAAGCACTTCAAGCCCACCGAGGTCATCTCCTCCGACTACTGCCGGGGCCTGGTCTCCGACGACGAGAACGACCAGAGCGCGAGCCGCGACGCCTTCGACGTCCTGCACTACATCGCCGGCAAGCGGCTCGCGGCCGGACGGCTGACCGTCGTCGACGCCACCAGCGTCCAGGCCGACGCCCGCCGCGGGCTGGTGCAGCTCGCGCGCGAGCACGACGTCCTGCCGATCGCGATCGTCCTGGACCTGCCGGAGTCCGTCTGCGCCGAGCGCAACGCGGCCCGGCCCGACCGGGCCGGCCTGCCCCGCGCCGTCATCCAGCGGCACCGCCGCGACCTGCGGCGCTCCCTGCGCGGCCTGGAGCGCGAGGGCTTCCGCAAGGTCCACGTGCTGCGCTCGGTCGAGGAGGTGGAGAACGCGCAGGTCGTACGGGAGAAGCGGTTCAACGACCTCACGCACCTCACCGGCCCCTTCGACATCGTCGGTGACATCCACGGCTGCTCCTCCGAGCTGGAGACCCTGCTCGCCAAGCTGGGCTACGAGGACGGAGTCCACCCCGAGGGGCGCACGGCCGTCTTCGTGGGCGACCTCGTCGACCGCGGTCCCGACAGCCCCGGCGTCCTGCGCCGCGTGATGGGCATGGTGAAGTCCGGCAACGCCCTGTGCGTCCCCGGCAACCACGAGAACAAGCTCGGCCGCCACCTCAAGGGGTCGAAGGTCCAGCGCACCCACGGCCTGGCCGAGACCATCGAGCAGCTCTCCCACGAGCCGGAGGAGTTCGTCGCGGAGGTACGGGAGTTCATCCGCGGCCTCGTCAGCCACTACGTGCTCGACGGGGGCCGGCTGGTGGTCTGCCACGCGGGCCTGCCGGAGAAGTACCACGGCCGCACCTCGGGCCGGGTCCGCTCGCACGCCCTGTACGGGGAGACCACCGGCGAGACCGACGAGTTCGGCCTGCCCGTGCGCCACCCCTGGGCCGACGACTACCGGGGCAAGGCCGTCGTCGTCTACGGCCACACCCCGGTCCCGGACACCTCCTGGATCAACAACACCATCTGCCTCGACACCGGCGCCGTCTTCGGCGGCCGGATGACCGCCCTGCGCTGGCCCGAGCGCGAACTGGTCGACGTACCGGCGGAGAAGGTCTGGTACGAGCCGGTCAAGCCGCTCGTCGCCGAGGCCCCGGGCGGCCACGACGGCCGTCCGCTGGACCTGGCGGACGTGCACGGGCGCCGGGTCGTCGAGACCCGGCACCTGCGCAACGTCACCGTCCGGGAGGAGAACGCGGCCGCCGCGCTGGAGGTCATGAGCCGCTTCGCGGTGGACCCCCGGCTGGTCCCCTACCTGCCGCCGACCATGGCGCCGACCGCCACCTCCCGCGAGGACGGGTACCTGGAGCACCCGGCCGAGGCCTTCGCGCAGTACCGCAAGGACGGCATCGCCGAAGTCGTGTGCGAGGAGAAGCACATGGGCTCCCGCGCCACCGTCCTGGTCTGCAAGGACGCCGGCGCGGCACGGGAGCGGTTCGGCGTGGACGGTCCGACCGGCTCGGTCTACACGCGCACCGGACGGCCCTTCTTCAAGGACCCGGAGGTCACCGAGGAGGTGCTGGCCCGGCTGCGCGCGGCCGTCACCGGCGCCGGACTGTGGGAGGAGCTGGAGACCGACTGGCTGCTACTCGACGGCGAACTGCTGCCCTGGTCCCTGAAGTCCACCGGTCTGCTGCGCAACCAGTACGCCGCCGTGGGCGCGGCCTCCCGCGCCGTCCTCCCCGACGTGGTCGCCGCGCTGGAGGCGGCCACGGCCCGGGGCCTCGACACCGGCGGGCTGCTGGAGCAGCAGCGCGGGCGGGCCGCGGACGCGGCGGCCTTCACCGAGGCCTACCGCCGCTACTGCTGGAGCACCGACGGGCTGGAGGGCGTGCGGTTCGCGCCCTTCCAGGTGCTGGCGGCCGCGGGCCGGTCGCTGGCGGCCGTACCGCACGACGCGCAACTGGCCTGGCTGGACCGGCTGGTGGCGGCGGACGACCCCGCCGCGCCCGGCGGTACGGGGCTGTTGCGCGGGACCGGCCGCGTCCTGGTGGACACCGGGGACGAGGAGTCCGTCCGGGCCGGCACCGACTGGTGGCTGGCGCTGACCGCGGCGGGCGGCGAGGGCATGGTCGTCAAGCCGCTCCGGGCGTACGCGAGGGACGGCGCCGGGCGGCTGGTCCAGCCCGGCCTGAAGGTCCGCGGAAGGGAGTACCTGCGGATCATCTACGGCCCGGAGTACACGCGTCCGGAGCAGCTGGAGCTCCTGCGGGAGCGGTCCCTCGGGCACAAGCGCTCGCTCGCCCTGCGCGAGTACGCGCTCGGGCTGGAGGCACTGGACCGGCTGGCGGCGGGGGACCCGCTGTGGCGGGTCCACGAGGCCGTCTTCGCGGTGCTCGCGCTGGAGTCGGAGCCGGTCGACCCCCGGCTGTGACCCGCGGGCCCGGCCGGGCCCCGGACCGTGCCGGCACGACGGGGCACGGTCCGGGCCCGTCCGGTCGGGGCGAGGGAGCCCGTCCGGCCGGTCCGGGCGTAAAGGCGGAGCCCCCGCACGGCCCCGAATTAGGTCGTATGGGGGAACTTTCGCGGTGAAGCCCGGGGAAACCGGCGGCGGGATCGTTCATCCAGGGCAGCGGAACGACCGCGACCCCGGAAGGACGGAACGTCACCTATGAAGATGACCGCGCGCGGAAGCATTGCGGCGCTCCTGACCTGTATGGCGGTGGCCGGTGCGGCCACCCCGGCCCTGGCCGACGGGGTGCCGGTGGGGGTACCGCTCGAAGGCGTGGAGGCCACGACGGGCCTGGACGTGCCGCACATCGCGACCGCGGTGCCGCTGCCGGTCGTCGGGGCGCCCGAGGCTCCCCGCATGCACAAGGGGGACATGCTCCCCACCCCGCTGCTCCCGTCGGTGCCGATCGCCGCCGAGCTGGGCCGGACGCTGGTGACCTCTCCGCTGCCGAACCTGGCGGGCCGGCCGGAGACCGACGGCGAGGGCTCCGTCGAGTCGCCCTCGACCACGGTCCGCACCCGCACCCCGGGCGCGGTCCTCGGCTCCCCGCTGACGATGCCGGACGGCTCCAACTCCGGCCTGCCGAACCTGACGACGCCCAAGCTGGGCCTCCTGACGCCGGAAATCACCGGCGCCCCGGAGGCACTTCTCGGCGTCGGGCTGCCCCGCTGAGCCGACCCCGCCTCAAAAGGCCGTCCGGTCTGCGAACGTGTAGGGCATGGGATTCCATGTCGACTCCGAGACCGGGCGGCTGCGCCGCGTCATCCTCCACCGGCCCGACCTGGAGCTGAAGCGGCTCACACCGAGGAACAAGGACGCGCTCCTCTTCGACGACGTGCTGTGGGTGCGCCGGGCGCGCCAGGAGCACGACGGTTTCGCGGACGTGCTGCGTGACCGGGGGGTGGAGGTCCACCTCTTCGGGGACCTGCTGTGCGAGGCCCTGGAGGTCCCGGAGGCGCGGCACCTCGTGCTGGACCGGGTCTTCGACGAGAAGGAGTACGGGCCGCTCGCCACCGACCACCTGCGGCAGGCCTTCGACGGCCTGTCCTCCGCGGACCTCGCGGAGGCGCTGATCGGCGGGATGACCAAGCGGGAGTTCCTGGAGCGGCACGCCGAGCCGGTGTCCGTGCGCTTCCACGCCCTGGACCTGGACGGTTTCCTGCTGGGCCCGCTGCCGAACCACCTCTTCACCCGGGACACCTCCGCCTGGATCTACGACGGGGTGTCGATCAACGCGATGCGCTGGCCGGCCCGGCAGCGCGAGACCGTCCACTTCGAGGCGATCTACCGCCACCACCCGCTGTTCACCTCGTCCGGGGCCTTCCACTACTGGTCGCAGGGGCAGGCGGACTACCCCTCGACCATCGAGGGCGGGGACGTGCTGGTGATCGGCAACGGCGCGGTGCTGATCGGGATGAGCGAGCGGACCACGCCGCAGGCCGTGGAGATGCTGGCGCGCGGCCTGTTCGCGGCGGGATCGGCGACCACCATCGTGGCGCTGGACATGCCCAAGGCGCGGGCCTTCATGCACCTGGACACGGTGATGACCATGGTCGACGGAGATACGTTCACCCAGTACGCGGGACTGGGCATGCTGCCCTCCTACACGATCGAGCCGGGCGTCGGGGCGAACGAGCTGAAGGTGACCGACCACCCGGCCGACCACATGCACCGGGCGATCGCGGCGGCGCTCTCGCTCGATTCCATCCGCGTGCTGACCGCGACGCAGGACGTGCACTCCGCGGAGCGGGAGCAGTGGGACGACGGCTGCAACGTGCTCGCCGTGGAGCCGGGTGTGGTGGTGGCGTACGAGCGGAACGTCACCACCAACACGCACCTGCGCAAACAGGGGATCGAGGTGATCGAGATCCCCGGCAGCGAGCTGGGCCGCGGCCGGGGCGGGCCGCGCTGCATGAGCTGTCCGGTGGAGCGGGACGCCGTCTGAGGCGGACCGGGGCAGGGGTCTGTATATCAATACGAGGCGTCGTATAGACTTCCATCATCCCCTGTCACCGTGACGCTGGAGCGACCCCATGGCCCCCGACCTCCGAGGCCGCAGTTTTCTCAAGGAGCTGGACTTCACGGCCGCCGAGTTCCGCGGCCTGGTCGAGCTCGCCGCCGAGCTGAAGGCGGCCAAGCGGGCCGGGGTCGAACAGCGTCTGCTCCAGGGACGGAACATCGCCCTGATCTTCGAGAAGACCTCGACGCGCACCCGCTGCGCCTTCGAGGTGGCGGCCGCGGACCAGGGGGCGCACACCGTCTACCTGGACCCGGCCGGCTCCCAGATGGGCCACAAGGAGTCGGTCCGGGACACCGCCCGGGTGCTCGGGCGGATGTTCGACGGGATCGAGTACCGGGGCGACAGTCAGAAGGCGGTCGAGGAGCTGGCCGCGCACTCGGGTGTCCCCGTCTTCAACGGCCTCACCGACGACTGGCACCCCACCCAGATGCTGGCCGACGTCCTCACCATGACCGAGCACACGGCCAAGCCGCTGGACCGGATCGCCTTCGCCTACCTCGGTGACGCCCGCTTCAACATGGGCAACTCCTACCTCGTCACCGGCGCCCTGCTGGGCATGGACGTCCGTATCGTCGCGCCCCGGAGCTACTGGCCCGCCGGGCCGGTCGTGGCCGAGGCGCGCCGGCTGGCCGCGCACAGCGGTGCCAGGATCACGCTGACCGAGGACGTCGCCGAGGGGGTCGGCGGGGCCGACTTCGTGGTCACCGACGTCTGGGTCTCCATGGGCGAGCCCAAGGAGGTCTGGGACGAGCGGATCGCCGCCCTGTCGCCGTACGCGGTGACCATGGACGTGCTGCGTGCCACCGGGAACCCGGACGTGAGGTTCATGCACTGCCTGCCCGCCTTCCACGACCTCGGCACCAAGGTGGCCCGGGAGATCCACGAGCGGCACGGTCTGGACTCCCTGGAGGTGACGGACGAGGTGTTCGAGTCCGAGCACTCCGTCGTCTTCGACGAGGCCGAGAACCGGCTGCACACGATCAAGGCCGTCCTCGTGGCCACCCTCGGCCGCCCCACCCCGGCTGACGCATAGTCATACGCCCGCCGGAGCGATCCGGCGCCTGCGCCGCTGCCGCTGCCGCCGCGACTGCCGCTACCGCCCCGGCCGCCCGGGCCGGGGCGCCGGTGCGGCGCGCCCGCCTTCCCCTCTGTCGTGTTTCTGTGACGGCAGTCACGATCGGGTGATACCGTCGGAGTCGTGAGCCCCTTCACCGGTTCCACACCAGCGACCGAACGGTGGCAGCACCTCCGGGTCACCCGGCAGGACGGCGTCGCCACCGTCACCTTCGACCGGCCCGAGAAGATCAACGCGCTCACCTTCGGCGCCTACGCCGACCTGCGCGATCTCCTCGCCGAACTCTCCCGCGAACGCTCCGTGCGCGCCCTCGTCCTCGGCGGCGAGGGCCGCGGCTTCTGCTCCGGCGGGGACGTGGACGAGATCATCGGCGCCACCCTCGCCATGGACACCGCGCAGCTCCTCGATTTCAACCGGATGACCGGCCAGGTGGTCCGCGCGATCCGGGAATGCCCCTTCCCGGTGATCGCCGCCGTGCACGGGGTGGCCGCCGGGGCCGGCGCCGTCCTCGCCCTCGCCGCCGACTTCCGCATCGCGGACCCCACCGCCCGCTTCGCCTTCCTCTTCACCCGCGTCGGCCTCTCCGGCGGGGACATGGGCGCCGCCTACCTGCTGCCCCGGGTCGTCGGCCTGGGCCACGCCACCCGCCTGCTCATGCTCGGAGAGCCCGTACGCGCCGCCGAGGCCGAGCGGATCGGCCTGCTCAGCGAGCTCACCGACGAGGGCAAGGCCCACGTGCGCGCCGCCGAACTCGCCGCCCGCCTGGCCGCGGGCCCCGCCCTCGCCCACGCGCAGACCAAGGCCCTGCTCACCGCCGAGCTGGACATGCCGCTCGCCGCCTCGGTCGAGCTGGACGCCTCCACCCAGGCCCTGCTCATGAACGGCAGGGACTACGCCGAGTTCCACGCGGCCTTCACCGGGAAACGGCCGCCGCAGTGGGAGGGCAGGTAGCGCCATGGACGCCGGCAGCGCATTGCGGGTGGCCGTCGTCGGCGGCGGACCGGGAGGCCTGTACGCCGCCGCACTGCTGGCCCGCCAGGGCCACACCGTGGAGGTCTGGGAGCGCAACGCCCCCGAGGACACCTTCGGCTTCGGCGTCGTCCTCTCCGACGAGACCCTCGGCGGCATCGAACGTGCCGACGCCGTCGTGCACGCCGCCCTGGGGGCCGAGTTCGTGCGCTGGGACGACGTGGACGTCGTCCACCGCGGACGGCTGCTCACCTCCGGCGGCCACGGCTTCGCGGCCGTCGGACGGCGCCGGCTCCTGGAGATCCTGCACGAACGCTGCGCCGGTCTCGGCGTTCGCCTCCGCTTCCGCGCCGAGGCCCCCGACGTGCGCGAACTGGAGGCCTCCCACGACCTGGTGGTCGCCGCGGACGGGGTGCACAGCGCCGTCCGCGAAGCCGGCGCCGCCCACTACCGGCCCACCCTGACCGCAGGCCGCTGCCGCTACATCTGGCTCGCCGCCGACTTCGCCCTCGAAGCCTTCCGCTTCGAGATCGCGGAGACCGAGCACGGCGTCATGCAACTGCACGCCTACCCCTACGCCGCCGACGCCTCCACCGTGATCGTCGAAATGCGGGAGGAGGTCTGGCAGGCCGCCGGCCTGGACCTGTGCGACGAGCAGGAGTCTGCGGCCCGCTGCGCGAAGATCTTCAGCGAGGCCCTGCGCGGACGCCCGCTGCGCGGCAACCACTCGGCGTGGACGCAGTTCCGGACCGTCGTCAACGCGCACTGGTCCCACGGCAACACCGTCCTGCTCGGGGACGCCGCGCACACCGCCCACTTCTCCATCGGATCCGGCACCAAGCTGGCCGTGGAGGACGCCCTCGCCCTCTCCGAGGCCGTCGCCGCCGCACCGGGCGACGTGCCGGCCGCCCTCGCCGCGTACGAGCGGGCCCGCCGCCCGGCCGTCGCCAGCACCCAGCGGGCCGCCGCCGCCAGCCGCCGGTGGTTCGAGGAACTCGCCGGATACGTCGACCAGCCCGCCCGGCAGTTCGCCTTCAACCTGCTCACCCGCAGCCGCCGCGTCACCCACGACAACCTGCGGATGCGCGACGAACGCTTCACCCGGGCCGTGGAACGCGACTTCGGCTGCCCCGACGACGCCACACCGCCCATGTTCACCCCGCTCACCCTGCGCGGACTGACCCTGCGCAACCGGGTCGTCGTCTCGCCGATGGACGTGTACTCGGCCGAGGAAGGCGTCCCCGGCGACTTCCACCTCGTCCACCTCGGCGCGCGGGCCCTGGGCGGAGCCGGCCTGGTGATGACCGAGATGGTCTGCGTCAGCGAGCAGGGCCGCATCACCCCCGGCTGCGCCGGCCTCTACACCCGGGAACAGGCCGACGCCTGGCGGCGCATCACCGACTTCGTGCACACCTCGGCACCCGGCACCGCCCTCGGCGTCCAGCTCGGGCACGCGGGCCGCAAGGGATCGACCAAGGTCATGTGGGAGGGCATGGACGACCCCCTTCCGCACGGCAACTGGCCGCTGGTGGCCGCCTCGGCCCTGCCCTACCGGCCGGGCGTCTCCGCCTCCCCGCGCGCCCTGGAACGGGCCGACCTGGCCGCACTGCGCTCCGAGTTCGCCGAGGCCGCCGTCCGCGCCGCCGACTGTGGCTTCGACCTGCTCGAACTGCACTGCGCCCACGGCTACCTGCTCTCCGGCTTCCTCTCACCGCTGACCAACCACCGCGACGACGAATACGGCGGCTCCCTGGAGAACCGGCTGCGCTTCCCGCTGGAGGTCTTCGACGCCGTCCGCGCGGTCTGGCCCGCCGAACGCCCCATGACCGTGCGCCTGTCGGCCACCGACTGGGCACCCGGCGGCACCTCGCCCGAGGAGGCCGTGGAGATCGCCGCGGCCTTCGCCGCCCGCGGCGCCGACGCCATCGACGTCTCCACCGGCCAGGTCGTCGCGGACGAGGCCCCCGAGTACGGGCGCTCCTACCAGACCCCGTACGCCGACCGGATCCGCAACGCGCTCGGCGTCCCCGTCATCGCCGTCGGCGCCATCTCCTCCTGGGACGACGTCAACTCCCTGCTGCTGGCAGGCCGGGCCGACCTCTGCGCCCTCGGCCGCCCGCACCTGTACGACCCCCACTGGACCCTGCACGCGGCCGCCGACCAGTCCTACGAGGGCCCGGCAGCCCCCTGGCCCGCCCCCTACCGCGCCGGCAGCCGCAAGCCCCCCACGGGCCGCGGCTGAAAGCCCGCTACGCCGGGGCGATGCGGACGCGGTCCTCCACGGGGCGGTAGCCCAGGCGCCGGTAGATCCCGTTGCTGGTGGGGTTGGCCAGGTCCGTGAAGAGGACGACCTCCGAGGCGCCCGCCGCGTACGCCGCCCCGCTCGCCGCGTGCGTGACGCCCGCGGCATAGCCGCGGCCCCGGAGGGCGGGCGGGGTGTAGACCGGGCCGACGCGGGAGGCCGCGCCGATCGGGCGGGAGAAGGACGCCAGGGCGACGGGGGCGCCGCCGTCCTCCCACAGCAGGAAACCGCCGTACGTCAGCCGGTCGCGCACCAGCGTCTCCGAGGCGCCGGCCGGGATCTCCAGCTCGGCGTGGAACGCCCCCATCCACTCGACCAGCAGCGGCAGATCCGCCCCGGCCGCGACCCGGGCCCGGCCCGCCGGGGCGGGCCGCGGCGGGACCAGCCCCGCCAGCCGGTACAGGCGCAGCTCCTCGACGACCCGCGTGGGCCGGCCCCAGGCCGCCGCCAGGGCCTCCGCGTCCGCGCGGCGGGCGTTGATCCCGCCGAGCCCGGCCAGCAGCGGCTCGGTGGCGAGGGCACCGGCCAGCGCGGCGACCGCCTCCGGCGGGAGCGCGCCCAACTGCAACGGGTGCGGCGGAGTGCACAGCAGCGCGCCGGAGACGGCGCCGTCGGCCCCGGTCCACCAGCCGAAGAAGGGGGCCTCGGGGCCGAAGGCGTGCAGCCCGCGCCGCTCCAGGGCGTCCGCGACGCTCAGCAGCAGGGTGTGGGGCGCCGGCCGCGCGGCGACGGCGGCGCCCGCCGCGGCCCGGTAGGCGGTCAGGTCGGTGGTGAAGGTCCAGGTCATGGCTCATCCTGCCGCGGCGCCCGCCCGGCCCGCACCGCCGTTTTCCGCGAGGGCGGCCGGGACGGCCGGGGCCGGCGGGCGGGCCGGGCCGTGCCGGGTGCGGCCTACGCGTCCACGAACCGCGCGCCGGTGTCCCGCAGACGGGCGTTGAGCTCGGCGAAGACCGCCGCCGAGCGGTCGCCCGGCCAGTCCGAGGGCAGCAGCTCCCGCGGCAGGCCCGGGTCCGCGTACGGCAGGCGGCGCCAGCTGTCCAGGGCCAGCAGGTAGCCCCGGTAGGCCTCCTCCGGGGTGGGGTCCGGGCCCGACTGCAGGGCGCGCAGGACCGGCTCGTGCCGGTCGAGGAACTCCTCGTGCTGCTTGGCCAGCGCCGCCAGGTCCCACCAGCGGGCCACCGCCTCCGCCGTCGGGGCGAAGCCGAGGTGGCCGCCGCGGAAGAGCTCCACGTACGCGGTCAGGCGCAGCCGTTCCAGGGTGTGCGCGGTCTCCTCCGCCAGCCTGGCCGGGGCGATCCACACACCCGGCGCCACCGCGCCGAAGCCGAGCCCGGCCAGCCGGGAGCGCAGCAGGTGGCGCTTGCTGCGCTCCTGCTCGGGCACGGAGAACACCGCCACCAGCCATTCGTCCGACAGCCGCGGGCTGCCGTAGATGCGCCGGTCGCCGTCGTCCAGCAGCTGGCGCGCCTCGTCGGAGAGCCCGTACGCCGCCGAGCCGTCCGCCGCCCGCGCGGGCAGCAGGAAGCCGCGCCGCTTCAGCCGGGACACCGACGAGCGGACCGACGGGGCGTCGACGCCGGCCGCGCCCAGCAGGCGGACCAGCGCGGACACCGGGACGGGGCCCTCGAAGGCCCGCCCGTAGGCTCCGTAGAACGTGACGATCAGGGATCGCGGGGTGTGCTGCTCGACCACGGCTTCACTCTAGGCGCTCTGGCCGGTCCGCCGCCGTTCCTTGATCGCGGAGGCGGAAGCGCTGCAGCTTGCCGGTGGCGGTGCGGGGGAGCGCGGGGAGGAAGACGAAGGAGCGCGGGCACTTGTGCGGGGCCAGCTCCGCCCGCATGAAGGCGCGCAGGGCCTCCTCCGTCAGGGTCGCGCCCTCGCGGGCGACGGTGTACGCGACGACGACCTGGCCGCGCCGTTCGTCCGGGCGGCCCACCACGGCCGCCTCCGTCACGTCCGGGTGGCGCAGCAGGGCCTCCTCCACCTCCGGGCCGGCGATGTTGTACCCGGCCGAGATGATCATGTCGTCGGCGCGGGCGACGTAGCGGAACCAGCCCTCCGGGTCGCGGACGTAGGTGTCGCCCGTCAGGTTCCAGCCGTCCCGCACGTACTCGCCCTGGCGGGGGTCGGCCAGGTAGCGGCAGCCCACCGGGCCGCGTACGGCCAGCAGCCCCGGTTCGCCGTCCGGCACCGGCCGCCCGGCCGGGTCCACGACCCGGGCCTGCCAGCCGGGCACCGCGCGGCCGGTGGTGCCGGGCCTGGCCTCCTCGTCCGCGGCGGAGATGAAGATGTGCAGCAGCTCGGTCGCCCCGATGCCGTTGACGATCCGCAGCCCGGTGCGTTCGTACCAGGCCTGCCAGGTGGCGGCCGGCAGGTTCTCCCCGGCCGACACGCAGCGGCGCAGCGCGGACAGGTCGTACGCGCCCACGTCGTACGGGCCGAGGGCGTCCAGCATGCTCCGGTAGGCGGTGGGGGCGGTGAACAGGACCGTCACCCGGTGCTCGGTGAGCGCCGGGAGCAGCCTGCGCGGCACCGCGTCCTCCAGGAGCAGCGCCGACGCCCCGGCGCGCAGCGGGAAGACGACGAGCCCGCCGAGACCGAAGGTGAAGCCGAGGGGCGGGCTGCCGGCGAACACGTCGTCCGGGCGGGGGCGCAGCACGTGCCGGGAGAAGGTGTCGGCGACGGCGAGCACGTCGCGGTGGAAGTGCATGCAGCCCTTGGGGCGGCCGGTGGTCCCGGAAGTGAAGGCGATCAGCGCCACGTCGTCGGCGGAGGTGGGGACCGCCTCGTAGGGCTCCGGGTGTCTCTCCGCGAGCCGGAGCAGGTCGTCCGCCGCGCCGCCCCCGTAGGGGGTGATCCGCAGCCCCGGGACCTCCGCCTTGACCAGGTCGTCCAGGACGTCCGCATGGCACAGGGCGTGTCCGACCCGGGCCATCGCGCACACCGTGGCCAGTTCCTGCGCACGCTGCTGGGGCAGTACGGTCACCGCCACCGCGCCCGCCTTCATCACGGCGAGCCAGCAGGCGGCGAGCCAGGGGTCGGTGGGGCCGCGCAGCAGGACGCGGTTGCCGGGGACCACCCCGAGGTCGGCGGTGAGCACGTGCGCGAGGCGGTCCACGCGCTCGCGCAGCCCGCCGTACGTCCACACCTCGCCGGTGCCGCTGCGGAAGGCGGGGCGGTCGGCGGCGCCGGGGCCGAGCCGGGCGAGGGTGCCGTCGAGCAGCTCGGCGCCGCAGTTGAGCCGGTCCGGGTAGGCCAGCTCGGGCAGATCGAAGAGGAGCTCCGGCCAGGCCTCCTGCGGTGGCAGGTGGTCCCGGGCGAAGGTGTCGGTGTGAGCGGAAGGCTTGAGGTCCAAGGCGGGTTCGCCCCCCTTGCGGCGTCCGGGGTGGGGTGGGGCCGGCCGTGCGCCGTTCTCCCGTACACCGCCGGGAGCCGGTCCCTGGAGCGTATCGTGATGGTGACGGCAGTCAACAGGACGCGATAGATGCGGGGATGTTCGGATGACCGGATTCGCGCTCGGGGTGGACCAGGAGGAGTGGTGCGGGCAGTTGCGCGCACTGGCGGCCGACCGGCTGAGGCCGCTCGCAGAGAAGGGTGAACCGGGCCGGGTCAACCGGCCGTTGCTGGCGGAACTCGGCGAGCTGGGCCTGCTGGAGCGGGTGTTCGGCGCGGGCGCGCTGGAACTGTGCCTGCTGCGGGAGTCCCTCGCCTACGGCTGCACCGAGGCCGAAACGGCCCTGGCGCTCCAGGGCCTGGGCGCCCATCCGGTGCTGCGGTCCGGAAGCGACGCGCAGCGGGAGCGCTGGCTGCCGCGGGTGCGTGCGGGGCGGGCGGTCGCGGCCTTCGCGCTGAGCGAGCCGGGGGCCGGATCGGACGCGGCGGCGCTGGCGCTGGCGGCGGAGCCCGGCCCGGCGGGCGGCTGGCGGCTCGTCGGGGAGAAGTGCTGGATCTCCAACGCCCCCGAGGCGGATTTCTACACCGTGTTCGCCCGCACGGGTGAGGGACCCGGCTCGAAGGGCATCTCCGCCTTCCTGGTCCCCGCCGACCGGGCCGGCCTCTCCGGCCGGGCGCTGGACATGCTCTCCCCGCACCCGATCGGCTCGCTGGCCTTCGACGGGGTGCCGGTCGGCCCGGAGGACCTGCTCGGCGAGCCCGGCCGGGGCTTCCGCGTCGCCATGGACACCCTCAACCTCTTCCGGCCGAGCGTCGGCGCGTTCGCGGTGGGCATGGCCCGGGCCGCGCTCGACGCGACCGTCGCGCACACGGCGGGACGGACCGCGTTCGGCGGACACCTGAGCGACCTCCAGGCGGTGGCGCACCGGGTCGCCGAGATGGCCACCCGCACCGAGGCGGCCCGGCTGCTGGTGTACGCGGCGGCGGGCGCGTACGACCGGGGCGCCGCGGACGTGCCCCGCCGGGCGGCGATGGCGAAGCTGCTGGCCACGGAGACCGCCCAGTACGTGGTGGACCACGCGGTGCAGCTGCACGGGGCGGTCGCCCTGCGCCGGGGCCACCTGCTGGAGCACCTCTACCGGGAGGTGCGGGCGCCGCGGATCTACGAGGGGGCGAGCGAGGTGCAGCGCACGATCATCGCGAAGGAGCTGTACGGGGCGGCGGCGGCCGCGCGGCCGGCCGGGGCCGGGGCGGAGGAGGTGGCCGGGCCGTGAGCCTCGACCGCGTCAACCCGGCGGAGCTGTCCCCGCCGACCGGCTTCTCGCACGCGGTGACGGCCGCCGCCGGCTCCCGCCTGGTGTTCCTGGCCGGGCAGACCGCGTTGGACGGGGCGGGCAAGGTGGTCGGGGAGGACCTGCCCGCCCAGTTCGAGACGGCCCTGGCCAACCTCCTGACGGCCCTGGCGGCGGCGGGCGGGGCCCCGGCGGACCTGGCCCGGGTCACGGTGTACGCGGTGGACGTGGCCGCGTACCGCACGCACGCGCCCGAACTGGGCCGGATCTGGCGCAGGCTGGCGGGCCGGGACTATCCGGCGATGGCGGTGGTCGGGGTGGTCCGCCTCTGGGACGAGGAGGCACTGGTGGAGCTGGACGGGCTGGCGGTGCTCCCGTAGCGGCCGGGGCGGCGCGGGGCGGCGCCCCGCCGGAACGTCTCCTCGGCTCGGCGCGCGCGGGCCCGTCCCGGCCGTACGGGCCGGTGGCGCCTCGTCCTGCGGGGACGTTCCGCCGTGGCCCCGCCCCACCCGCGGGTCCGGCGGCGCGGGGCGGCGGTCCGAGATGCGGGCCGGCGGGGGCTGGTGTGGACTCGGAGGGCCGAGCGGGTCCGGTGACCGGGTCCGCGCTGTCGACTGGAGGAACGCACCGATGTCGCCGAGCAAGCCGAGCATCGTCTTCGCCCACGGCCTGTGGGCCGACGGCTCCTGCTACAGCAAGCTGATCCCCGTCCTGCAGAACGAGGGACACGAGGTGGTGTCGGCGCAGAACCCCCTCGACTCCCTGGAGGGGGACGTCGAGGCGGTCCACCACGCGCTGGGCCGGGTGGGCGGCCCGGCGCTCCTGGTCGGGCACTCCTGGGGCGGCTACGTCATCACCGCCGCCGGCACCGACGACCGGGTCGCCGGGCTCGTCTACATCGCCGCGCTCGGCCCGGACGCGGGGGAGACGCCGCAGGACCTCATCGGGAAGTTCGAGGCGCCGCCGCTCTTCTCCCACCTCGACACCGAGGAAGGGCGCATCTGGATCTCCCGGGAGGGCATCTCCGACTTCGTCGGGGACCTGCCCGAGGCGGAGCAGAAGGTGGTCTGGGCGACGCAGGGCGCTCCGCGTGCCGAGGTGCTCGGGTCGACCGTGGAGGACCCGGCGTGGCGGACGAAGCCGAGCTGGTTCCTCGTCACCACGCAGGACCGCGCGGTCAACCCGGAGCTCCAGCGGTTCGCCGCCCGGCGCATGGGCGCGACGGCCGTCGAGGTGGCCTCCGCGCACGTGCCCATGCTGTCCCGGCCCGAGGTCGTACTGGATCTGATCCGCGGGGCGGCGAGCTCGCTCTGAGCGCCCCGCGGGGCGGCCCGGTCCCGCCGCCCCGCGGGCGGTTTCAGCGGCGCACCGTGCCGGGCGGGCCCCCTTCCGTGTGGCGCGGTGGCCGGGCCATCGCGGTGACGGTCAGCGGCCCGAGCGCGATCTCGTGCTGCGTGGCGAAGCCGAACCGGCGGTACAGGGGGACGTTCGACGGGTCGGCCGTGGTCAGGTGGACGCCCGCGCCGTCGGGTACGGCCGCCAGGACGTGGTCCAGGAGGGTGCGGCCCGCCCCGCGCCCGGTGAGGTCCGGGCGGACCCCGACGAACTCGAGGGTCCAGGCCCCTTCGGGCGCCCGGCCCTCGGCGGCGTCCAGGTAGCGCAGGGTGCGGGCGAGGGCGAGCGGCCCGCAGCGCAGCAGGGTACGGGCGGCCCAGCGGGCCCGGGCGCCGGCCCCGGGGACCGCGCCCGGCGGGGTGAGGACGGCGGCCGCCAGCGGCCGGCCGTCCGCGTCCACGAGCGCGGTCCGGCGGGCCCCGGCCAGGGAGGCGTGGGTGCGCAGGGTCGCCCGGAACCAGTGCGCGCGGGCGGCGGCGGAGGTCCCGCAGATCCAGGAGACGGCCGGCTCCGCCGCGAAGGCGGAGGCCAGCAGGTCCGCGCAGGCGTCGGAGGTGGGCGCGGTGTCGATCCGCCGGGGAGCCGCCGTGGCGGCCGGGTCCTCAGGCATTCCGGCTCCGTTCCAGGGGCGCCTCGGGCACGAGGTGGCAGACGAGCAGCTTGAGGAAGAACAGCGGCGCGAACCAGGCGAGCGCCGCCGGCACCGGCAGCCAGAACAGGTTGACCAGGACGGCCGCCATCAGCACGGCCATCGACACCGGCCGCCGCAGGTGCACGGGGGCGAACTCCACGGCCGCCGCCCCGCCCAGGAGCAGGACGGCGTTGCCCGCCGTCCAGGCGAGGTCGCCGGACAGGACGTACAGGCCCACGGCGGCCAGGTGGAGCAGGTGGGCGGAGACGAACACCAGCCGGGCGCGCCGGGCCCCGCGGTCGGCCCGGTGGTACCAGCGCTTCGCCGCGTTGGTGGCGTTGGTCAGGACCCCGCCGATCAGGTCGAGACCGGCCAGGGCCACCACCACGAGCTGTCCCGCGGTCCACTCGCGCGCCGCGCCGGAGTCCCACAGGCCGGCGGCCAGCAGCAGGGCGCAGCCGATCAGGCCCACGGTCTCCACCGCGGATTCGGAGCGGGTCTTGCCCGGCCCCATGAACCGTTCCAGGCGTCCGGCGAGGCCCGGCGGGGTGGCCGGTATCTCCCAGGAGATCCGCAGGTCAGTGCGCACGACCCGGCTCCCGTCCGCCCCACAGGCCGGTCAGGAGGCTCCACAGCTGCGCCTCGGGCGGGGGTGCGGGAGCGGGCTCCGGCGGGTCGGCGGGGTCCGCGGCCGTCATCCGGGCCAGGGCCCAGCCGTCGGCGGCCCGGATGACGGCCGCGGTCGCCGCCACCATCAGCTCGTGGTCGAGGTCGCCGCGGACCAGCCCGAGCCGGCGGCCGTCCGTGACGAGCGCGCCGAACCAGTCGAGCCACGGGCCGCCGTGGGCGCGTCCGATGGCGGCGTCGGCGAGGGCGAGGTCCTCGGGGTGGCCGGCCAGATGGGCGGCGAGGGCGGCGGAGCCGGCGGTGAACCGGGCCGCGAAGTCGTCGGCGTCGCGGGCCGGCTCCCAGGGGCCGAGGGCGGTGAGCAGCCGGCCGAGGACCCCGTCGAGGACGGCGGTGAGCAGGTCCTCCCGGCCGTCGAAGTAGTGGTAGGCGGCGGTCTTGGAGACCCCGGCGGCTTCGATGATCTTGTTGTAGGAGGCGCCTTCGGAGCCGTGCTCGGCGAAGTGCCGGCGCGCGACCCCGAGGATGTGCTCCCGGCGTTCCGCGGGCAGCCGGTCGAATCGGGGAAGAGGCATGACCCGATAATACGCACCACTGGGGTGTACCGCTAGCACACCCCAGTGGTGCGCGTATCGCTTTTCAGCCCCGGCCGCCCTCCAGCAGGCGCCCCATCCACTCCTCGATGCCGGCGACCGTACGGGGCAGGGCGCCCGACATCAGCCGGGCGCCGTCCGCTGTGATCACCAGGTCGTCCTCGATGCGGACCCCGATGCCCCGCAGCTCCGCGGGGAGGGTCTCGTCGTCGGGCTGGAGGTAGAGCCCGGGCTCCACCGTCAGCACCTGGCCCTCCTCCAGCACGCCGTCCAGGTAGGTCTCCGCCCGCGCCTTCGCGCAGTCGTGCACGTCGAGGCCCAGCATGTGGCCGCTGCTGCACAGGGTGTAGCGCCGGTGCAGGTCCCCGTCGGCGTGCTTCAGGACGCCCCAGTCGGCGAGGCCCTCGGCGATCACCCGCATTCCGGCCCGGTGGAAGTCCCCGAAGCTCGCGCCCGGCCGTAGCGCGGCGATGCCCGCCTCCTGGGCGGCCAGGACCAGTTCGTACACCTGCCGCTGGACGGGGGAGAAGCGGCCGGACAGCGGGAGGGTGCGGGTGATGTCCGCCGTGTAGAGGGTGTCGGTCTCCACCCCGGCGTCCAGCAGCAGGAGTTCGTCCCCGTCCAGCGCGCCGTCGTTGCGGATCCAGTGCAGGGTGCACGCGTGGGCGCCCGAGGCGGCGATCGTCTCGTAGCCGGTGCCGTTGCCCTCGGCGCGGGCGCGCAGGCCGAAGACCCCCTCGATCCAGCGTTCGCCGCGCGGGTGTGCGAGGGCGCGCGGAAGGGCCCGTACGACGTCCTCGAAGCCCGCGGCCGTGTGGTCCACGGCCTGTTGCAGCTGCTCGACCTCCCACGCGTCCTTGACCAGGCGCAGTTCCGAGAGGGCCGCGGCGAGTTCGGCGTCCCGGGAGGCGTCGCGGCCGGGCGCCGGGCCGAGGGTGTCCAGGTGTGCGCAGCGGATGCCGGTGAGGCGTTCGGCCTCGGCCAGGTCGGGCCGGCGGCCCACCCAGAACTCCCCGTACCGGCGGTCGCGGTAGAACTCCCCGCCGCCTCCGGTGCGCGGTGAGCGCGGGCGCAGGTACAGCACCGCCTCGTGGCCGTGCGGGCCGGACGGCTCCATGACCAGGACGTGGCCCGCCTGGTCCTCGCCGGTCAGTCCGGTCAGCCACGCGTACGCGCTGTGCGGGCGGAAGCGGTGGTCGCAGTCGTTGGAGCGGACCGTGAGCACGCCGGCCGGGACGACCAGTCGTTCTCCCGGGAAGCGGGCCGAGAGCCGGGCCCGGCGGGCGGGGGTCAGGGCGTGGCCGGGGACGCGTGCGGTGTCGGGCAGGGGGGTGGTGGCCCAGCCGTCCGCCATGAACCGGGACAACTCCTCTGACACCGGGCGGTCATGGCTGCCCGTGTTGAGGCGGGTGGGGGAGTCGGTCACGCGGGCTCCTTCGGGGACGTCGCGAACTGGTGTGCGCAAGGGGGTTGTCAGTGCAATTTCACATTACTATGTTACAGCTCACACCGCGGCACGTTAATCCCCGTCAAACGCCGCGTGATGCAGGGCAGTTCACGCACCACCCCCCACCACACCCTCCCCACACAGGAGTTCTCGGTGCTCAAGCACAGAGCTGTGCGCTCTTCCCTTCTCGCCTCCGCCGTGGCGGTGACCCTCCTCGCCACCGCGGCGCAGGGCACGACGCAGGCCGCGGAGCCGGCCGTACCGGCCGCGCTCGCCGGTGCCCGGGAGGCCTCCCCGGCCGCGGCCCACGGCCCCACGGGGAACCCGTTCGACGAAGTGGACCGCTACGCCGACGCCCGTGACACCGCGCCGGCGCCCGCGCCCGCCCCCGGCGGCCAGGCCATCGCCGGACAGGTCCCCGGCGCGGCCACCCCCGCCACCGCGCCCGCCCAGGAGCTGGAGAAGCGCGGCCGGACGGCGAAGGGGGTTCCCACCGCCCGGAGCGTCGCCGGGGGCGTCCCCTGCACCCTCGACGGGATCACCGGCCTCACGCCCGAGCAGTTCGCCGACTTCCTCGCCGACCAGGCGGTGCTGGCCGACGGCTGCCTGCGCGGACTGATCTGGACCTGGGACGCCCGCCTCGCCCCGGTCATGTCGGACGCGCACGTCCAGGCCGTCTCGCGCCGGATATCCGGCCTGGCCGCCGCCCACGACGGCCGCAACTCCTCACACCTGGAGGAGATGTTCACCTACCTGCACGCGGTCGCCTACCACGACTACTCGCGCACCGAGATAGACGTCACCGACGCCCCGACCGTCGACGCCATGCGCCGGGCCATCGCCGACTTCGGCGCCGCCGCCCGCACCTTCGACGTGACCCCGAGCAACGCCCGTACCCTGCGCGAGGCCCTCTACGCCGGCAGCGCCCCGGGCCTGCGCCAGCACCAGCTCGGCCTGATCACCAAGGTCCTCGCCACCATGGACCCGGCCCACCCGGCCACCCACCACGACTCCGCCTGGGCGGGCGCGGCCCTGGCCGGCCTGTCCGTCAGCTACCTCGGCGTCTACCCCGGCAACCAGGACGCGGGCTTCCACGCCGCCGTGGCCGCCGACCCCTCCTACCGCGCCACCTTCAAGGCTTTCGCCGGGTACACCCACCTCAAGGACACCGCCAACGCCTGGGTGGTGCGCGACGCCCTCAGCGAGTACGCGCGCTTCGGTCAGGTGGAGGGCCTGCGCGGCCAGGTCGTCGCCGACCTCGGCGGCATGCTGGAGCCCGTCAAGGCCGCCTTCGGCGCCGGGAGCGAGCCGTGGGCCAAGGTCGTCTCCTGGCTCAACTTCTACGAGGCCTGCAAGCCGTACGGGGTGTGCAAGGAGGACATCGAGAAGCAGCTCTTCCCCTACACCTACACCTACGACAACGGCGCCATCAGGGTCCGCACCGGCCTGGACCGCGCCACCGTCGACCAGCTGTACTACGCCAGCAAGCAGGTCAAGGCCCAGTACCACCGCGTCCTCGGCACCGATCAGCCGCTCGCCGGGGACCCCAACTCCACCCTGAACATCGTCCTCTACGGATCCCGCGCCGACTACGTCAACTACCACCCGATCCTGACGGGTTACGACACCAACAACGGCGGCATCTACATCGAGAACGGCGCCACCTTCTACACCTACCAGCGCCGCGTCCCCCAGGACTCCTCCCTCACCCTCGAGGAGCTCTTCCGCCACGAGTACACGCACTACCTGAACGGCCGCTTCGCCGTCCCCGGCTTCTTCGGCCAGGGGCCCTGGTACGAGGGCGACCGCACGACCGCCATGGACGAGGGCACGGCCGAGTTCTTCGACGGCGCCACCCGCGACGACGGCATAGCCGTCCGCAAGTCCCTCGTGAAGAGCATCATCGCCGACACGGCGGGCGGCGGCCCGCGGATGAGCGTCGAGCAGCTGCTGAACGCCACCTACGAGGGCGACGGCTTCCGCTTCTACAGCTACGCCGGCACCTTCTTCGAGTTCCTGTGGACCGAGAAGCCCTCGCTGCTGCGCGAGATGTACACCCACCTGCGCAACAACGACGTGGCGGCGTACGACGCCTGGCGCCACCGGCTGGGCGCGGACACCTACCTCCAGCGCGACTACGACCGCTTCCTGGACGCGCAGATCGCCAAGGTGGACCGGCTGTTCGTGCCGAACACCTCCTTCACCCCCAACGAGCAGCTGCGCGACTCGGCGCTCGCCTCGGTGAAGTCCTCGTTCGCCGCGGCCACCTACAACACCCCGGACTGCGTGGAGAACGGCGACCCCGGCAAGCGCCGCTTCACCTGTACGGGCCGGATCACCGCGAACCTGAAGAACTGGCGCAGCGACGACCAGAACTTCAAGGACATGTCGGAGACGGTGGACTACTTCATCCTGGAGCGGGCGGGCGCCGCCTCCAACAACCTCGCCGACATGAACTGCTCCTTCGGGCCGCCGGAGATCTGGAGCAACAAGAAGGCGGCGACGTCGGACTACAGCTGCGAGGGACCGCTGCGCAGCTGACGGACTCCGGACCGGTCCCGCGCCTGAGGAGGGTGCGGGACCGGTCTGGGCAGCCACTAGAGAATGTGACATATTACTGCCGTGCTCAAGAGACACTCCCTGGACGCCGTCGTCATCGGCGCCGGCGTCGTCGGGGCGGCCGTCGCGTACTACGCGGCCCGCGCCGGACTCTCCGTGGCGGTCGTCGACCGCGGGCCCGTCGCGGGCGGCACGACCGGCGCTGGCGAGGGCAACCTCCTCGTCTCCGACAAGGAGGCCGGCCCCGAGCTGGACCTCGCGCTGCTCTCCACCCGGCTCTGGACGGAACTGGCCGCGGTGCTCCCGCCCGCGATCGAGTACGAGGCCAAGGGGGGCCTCGTCGTGGCCCCCGACGAAGCGACCGTGAAGGCGCTGCGGAGCTTCGCCGAGGGACAGCGCGCGGCGGGCGTCGAAGCCGCCGAGGTCCCGGCGCACGCCCTGCACGACCTGGAGCCGCACCTGGCCCCCGGCCTCGCGGGAGGCTTCCACTACCCGCAGGACGCCCAGGTGCAGCCCGCGCAGGCCGCGGCCCGGCTGCTGGCCGCCTCCGGCGCCGAGCTGTACCCGGGGGAGGAGGTGACGGAGGTCCTGCGGGACGGGAACGCCGTACGCGGTGTCCGCACCCCCCGCCGGGACCTGCTCGCCCCGGCCGTGGTGAACGCGGCCGGCACCTGGGGCGGGCACGTCGCCGAGCTGGCCGGGGTCTCCCTGCCCGTCCTGCCGCGCAGGGGCTTCGTCCTGGTGACGGAGCCGCTGCCGCGGGTGGTCCGGCACAAGGTCTACGCCGCCGACTACATCGCGGACGTGGCCAGCGGCTCCGCGGCCCTGCAGTCCTCGGCCGTGGTCGAGGGCACCCCGTCGGGTCCGGTCCTGATCGGCGCCACCCGGGAGCGGGTCGGTTTCGACCGGACCCTGTCGACGGAGGCGCTGCGCCGGCTGGCGGCCCAGGCCGCCGCGCTCTTCCCCGTCCTGGCCGACGTCCGGGTGATGCGCGCCTACCACGGCTTCCGCCCCTACCTGCCCGACCACCTCCCGGCGATCGGCCCGGACCCGCGCCGGCCCGGGCTGCTGCACGCGTGCGGCCACGAGGGCGCGGGCATCGGCCTGGCCCCGGCCACCGGCCTGCTGATCGCCGCGGCCCTGACGGGGGCCGAACCGCCCCTCCCTGTAAGGCCGTTCCGCCCCGAGCGGTTCGAGAGCGCCGGGAACGGCGGCCACGGCGGCCACGGCGGCCGCGGTCCCGACGGCGACGGCTGCGGCGCCGAGGGCGGGCCGCGGTGAGGCCCGGCACCCCGGACGGCGCTCCGGACGCCGCCGCGCCCCGCCCCCCGCGGGCCGCGGGCCGGCCCGCCACCGCACGCACCACCCGTCCGCGGCCCGCCGCGACCGTCCCGAGGAGGACCGCCTGATGCGCACCCCCCGCTCGCTGGTGGGCGGCAGCCCCCGGTCCCGCTTCACGATCGACTTCGACGGCCGGGAACTGCCCGCGCAGGAAGGCCAGAGCGTCGCCGCCGTCCTCTGGGGCGCGGGTGTCCTCGCCTGGCGCACCACCCGGGACGGCGGCGCGCCGCGCGGGGCCTTCTGCGGGATCGGCAGCTGCCACGACTGCCTCGTCACCGTCAACGGCCACCCGAACCAGCGCGCCTGCCTCGTCCCCGCCCGGCCGGGCGACGCCGTCACCACCCAGGAGGGAACCGGCCGTGCCGACCTCGCCGTCTGACCCCGCCGACCCGCCCCGCGCCGCGCAGCCGGCCTCCGGCCCGTCCACCTCCACCTCCCCCTCCGCGGAGCCGGTCGACCTGGCGGTCGTCGGGGCCGGGCCGGCCGGGCTGGCCGCGGCCGTGGCCGGCGCCGCGCTCGGCCTCACCGTCACCGTCCTGGACGCGGGCGAGCGGCCCGGCGGGCAGTTCTACCGCCGGCCCGCGCCCGGACTGGGCGCGGCCCGCCCCGAGGCCCTGCACCACGACTGGGCCGCGTTCGCGACCCGCGAAGCGGCCCTGCGCGCGCACGAGTCGGCCGGGCGGATCACCTGTCTCCCGCTCCACCACGTGTGGACGGTGACACCGTCGGAGGGCGCCTGGACCCTGCACGCCGTGGCCGGCCACGCCCCCGAGGAGCGGGCCGCCGCCGTCACGGCGCGCGCCGTGCTCATCGCCACCGGCGCCTACGAGCGCCAACTGCCCTTCCCCGGCTGGACCCTGCCCGGAGTGGTCGGGGCCGGCGGGGCGCAGGCCATGCTCAAGGGGGGACTGGTGCTGCCGGGGCGGCGCGTGGTCGTCGCCGGAAGCGGTCCGCTGCTGCTCGCGGTGGCCGGGTCCCTCGCCGCCGCCGGAGCCACCGTGCCCGCCGTGGTGGAGGCCGCCGCCTACACCGCGTACGCGGGGCGGGCGGCGACCCTGCTGCGCAACCCCGGCAAGCTCCTCGAAGCCGCCACCTACGGTGGCGCCCTGGCCCGTCACCACGTCCGGCTGCTGACCCGGCACGCCGTCACGGAGGCCCACGGCACCGGCCGGATCGAGGCCGTCACGGTGGCCCGCCTCGACCGCGACTGGCGCCCGCTGCCCGGCACCGCCCGCCGGATCCCCTGCGACGCGCTCGCCGTGGGCCACGGGCTGGTGCCGCAGCTCGAACTGGCCACCGGCCTCGGCTGCGCCACCCGGCCCGGCCCGGACGGCACCACCGCCCTCGTCCTCGACGCCGAACAGCGCACCTCCGTCCCCGGCATCTGGTCCGCGGGGGAGACCGGCGGCATCGGCGGGGCCCGGCTGGCCCTGACCGAGGGCGAGCTGGCCGCGCACTCCGTCGCGGCGGCGCTCCGCCCGCCGCGGCCGGCCCCGGGCGGCGGGGCCCGCGTCGCTCGCCTCGTCCGCCGCCGCGCCCGGCTGCGCGCCTTCGCCGACGCGATGGCCGCCGCCCACCGCCCGGGGGAGGGGTGGACCGGCTGGCTCCGGGACGACGCCGTCGTGTGCCGCTGCGAGGAGGTCCCGGCCGGGCCGATCCGCGAGGCGGTCGGAGACCTCGGGGCGCGGGACGCGCGTACGGTCAAGCTGCTCACCCGGGCCGGCATGGGCTGGTGCCAGGGCCGCATGTGCGGGCCCGCCGTCGCCGCCCTGGCCGGGCAGGAGCCCGCGGCGGACCGCCGTCCCCTGTCCTGTCCGGTCCCGCTGCGCCATCTCGCCGAACTTCCGCCAGCGGACCGCTGATCGGGGTGCCCCGGCCCTTGTGGCCGTCCCGCACCCCCTAGTAAAATGTCACACATCACACTAGGGAGCTCTCACATGACCCACGCGCACACCCCCGCGCCCCGCACCCGCCCCTGGCACGGAATCATGGTCGCCACCGCGCTCCCGCTGCGCGAGGACCACGGCGTCGACTACGACGCCTACGCCGAGCACGTGGCCTGGCTGATCGCCAACGGCTGCGACGGCGTGGTCCCCAACGGCTCCCTCGGGGAGTACCAGACCCTCACCGACGAGGAGCGGGCGCGCGTGGTCCGCACGGCCGTCGAGGCGGCCGGCGACGGCGCGCGCGTCATGCCCGGCGTCGCCGCCTACGGCAGCGCCGAGGCCCGCCGCTGGGCCGACCAGGCCGCGGAGGCGGGCGCCGGATCGGTCCTCCTGCTGCCGCCCAACGCCTTCCGGGCCGACGAGGACGCCGTACGCGCCCACTACGCCGAGGTGGCCCGTGCCGGGCTGCCCGTCGTCGCGTACAACAACCCCGTCGACACCAAGGTGGACCTCACGCCGGCCCTCCTCGCCAAGCTGTACGCGGACGGATCCGTCGTCGCCGTCAAGGAGTTCAGCGGGGACGTGCGCCGCGCCTACGAGATCGCCGAACTCGCCCCGGGCCTCGACCTGCTCATCGGCGCCGACGACGTCCTCCTCGAACTCGCCCTGGCCGGGGCCGTCGGCTGGATCGCCGGCTATCCCAACGCCCTGCCGCGTTCGTGCGCCACCCTCTACCGGGCCGCCGTGGCCGGCGACCTCGACACCGCCCTGCCGCTGTACAAGTCCCTGCACTCCCTGCTGCGCTGGGACTCCAGGACCGAGTTCGTCCAGGCCATCAAGCTCTCCATGGACCTGGCGGGCCGCCCCGGGGGCGCCACCCGCCCGCCGCGCTTCCCGCTCACCGGGGAGACCGAGGCCGCCGTCCGCGCCGCCACCGAGAAGGCCCTGGCCGAGGGGCTCAACTAACCAGCCGGAGAGGACGACCGATGCGCACGCGCCACGTCTACCACGCGGTGGACTCGCACACCGAGGGCATGCCGACCCGGGTGGTCACCGGGGGAGTCGGGGTGATCCCCGGCGCCACCATGGCCGAGAAGCGGCTCCACTTCATCGAGCACATGGACCACGTACGGACCCTGCTGATGTACGAGCCGCGCGGGCACTCCGCGATGAGCGGCGCCGTCCTGCAGCCCCCGACCCGCCCCGACGCCGACTACGGCGTGCTCTACATCGAGGTGTCGGGCCTGCTGCCCATGTGCGGGCACGGCACCATCGGCGTGGCCACCGTCCTGGTCGAGACGGGCATGGTGCCCGTCGTCGAGCCGGTGACCACCGTCCGGCTGGACACCCCGGCCGGGCTGGTGAGCGTCGACGTACGGGTGGAGGACGGGGCGGCCACCGCCGTCACCCTCACCAACGTCCCGTCCTTCAGCGTCGGCCTGGACCTCAAGGCGGACGTCCCCGGCCTCGGCACGGTCACCTACGACCTCGCCTACGGCGGGAACTTCTACGCCTTCGTCGAGCTCGACTCCCTCGGCCTGCCCTTCGACCGGGCCCGCGGGGACGACCTGCTCGCCGCCGGACTCGCGGTCATGGACGCGATCAACGCCGGGCCGGACCGGCCCGTCCATCCCGAGGACCCCGCCATCGCCGGCGTGAAGCACGTCTACCTCGCGGCCCCGGGCTCCGACGCCCGGCGCTCCCGGCACGCCATGGCCATCCACCCGGGCTGGTTCGACCGCTCGCCCTGCGGTACGGGCACCAGCGCGCGGATGGCCCAGCTGCACGCCCGGGGGCTCCTCGGGCTCGGCGCCGACTTCGTCAACGAGTCCTTCATCGGGACGGAGTTCACCGGTCGGCTGGTCGGGCGGACCACCGTCGGCGGACTGCCCGCCGTGGTGCCGACCGTCACCGGCCGGGCCTGGATCACCGGCACCGCGCAGTACTTCCTCGACCCGTCCGACCCCTTCCCCGGAGGCTTCCTCCTGTGATCACCGTCCGAACGGTGGACTACCACACCGCCGGGGAGCCCTTCCGGATCGCCGACACCGCCGGGGCGGGCATGCCGCCCGCCCCGGGGGACACCGTTGCCGAGCGCTGTGCCACCGCCATCGGCCCCGGCGGCTCGGGGACCGCCCCGCGCCGGGGCGCGCTGGACGACGTACGGCGGCTGCTCGTGCAGGAGCCGCGCGGACACGCGGGGATGTACGGCGGGTTCGTGGTGCCGCCCGACGACGACGGGGCCCACTTCGGGGTGCTGTTCTGGCACAAGGACGGCTGGTCCACGGCCTGCGGCCACGGCACCATGGCCCTCGGCGCCTGGGCCGTCGACACCGGCCGGGTCGCCGCCCCGGACGACGGGGACGTCCCGGTGCGGATCGACGTACCGTCCGGGCGGGTCACCGCCACCGTGCACCGGGCGGGCGGCCGCACCACCGGCGTCACCTTCCGCAACGTCCCCGCCCGGGTGAGCGCCCGCAAGGTGCCGGTCGCCACCTCGCTCGGGCTGGCCGAGGCCGACCTCGCGTACGCCGGGGCCTGTTACGCCTCGGTCCGCGCGGGCGACCTCGGCCTGGACGTCTCCCGCGCGGCCCTGCCCGCGCTGGTCCGGGCCGGGCAGGAGGTCCGGGCCGCCCTCGCGGCGCACCCCGCCACCTGGCACCCCGGCGGCCCGCTGCTCTCCGGCGTGTACGGGGTGATCCTCCACGAGGAGCTGCCCGACACTCCGTTCGGGCCGCACCAGCGCAACGTCACCGTCTTCGCCGACGGCCAGGTCGACCGCTCGCCCTGCGGCTCCGGCACCTCGGCGCGGCTCGTGCTGCTCGCCGAGGACGGGCGGCTCGGACCGGGCGAGGACCTGCTGCACGAGTCCGTCGCCGGCACCGTCTTCACCGGGCGGCTGCTGGAGGGCGGGGTCACCGAGGTCACCGGCAGCGCCCACCGCACCGGGGAGCACACCTTCGTCGTGGACCCGCACGACGCCCTGGGCGCCGGGTTCCTGCTGTGACGCGGACCCGGACCCCCCAGCTCGGTGCCGACGCCATGGCCGCGCTGCTCCCCCCGGCCGCCGCGGCCGACGCCCTGGCCGCGGCCCTGCGCGACGGCCTGGACCCGGAGGCCTGTCCGCCGCGCTCCGCGGTCCCCGTCCCCGGCGGGGAACTCCTGCTGATGCCGGCGGCGTCGGGCCGGTACGCCGGGGTGAAGATCGCCGGGGTCGCGCCGGGGAACGCGGCCCGCGGACTGCCCCGCATCACCGGCTCCTACCTGCTGCTGGACGGTCCGACCCTGCGTCCGCTCGCCCTGCTGGACGGCGCCGCCCTCACCGCCCTGCGCACCCCGGCGGTCTCGGCCCTGGCCCTGCGCCATCTGGCCCCGAGGGGGCGGCCGTTGCGGATGGTCCTCTTCGGATCCGGCCCGCAGGCCCACGGGCACCTCGCGGCGGTCCTCGCGGTGCGGGAACTGGCCGAGGTGGTGGTGGTCGGCCGCAGGGCCGCGGCGGCCGAGGACCTCGTGGCCCGGGCGCGCGCACTCGGCGTGCCCGCCCGGCCGGGCGGCCCCGGGGACGTGGCCGCGGCGGACCTGGTGCTCTGCTGCACCTCGTCCCGCGAGCCGCTCTTCGACGGCCGGCTGGTGCGGGAGGGCGCCGTCGTGGTCGCCGTCGGTTCCCACGAGCCGACGGCCCGGGAGACCGACACCGCCCTCGTGCGACGCGCGGCGGTGTACGTGGAGTCACGGGCGGCGGCGCTGCGGGAGGCCGGCGACCTGCTCGTCCCGGAGGCGGAGGGGGCCATCGGGCCGGGCCACATCACCGGCACGCTCGCGGACCTGGTCGCCGGACGTCAGCCGGGGGGAGGGGAGCGGAGTTGTCCACAGCTCTTCAAGAGCGTGGGCATGGCCTGGGAAGATCTTGCCGTGGCGGTCGCGGTGTACGAGGCCGCCGCAGTGTGAGCAGCGCAACGTGACATTGTACGCTGGTGCTCTGCTCGTCGGCAGGTGGAGAGGGCCTCGGAGGAAACACAATGGGTGACCTGAAGCAGCACAGTCTCATCAAGGCCCAGGAACGCCTCCGCGACCAGGTCGGCCACGCCCTCCGGGCCGCGCTGATAGCGGGTGAGCTGCGCCCCGGGAGCGTCTACTCCGCCCCCGGCCTCGCGGCCGAACTCGGCGTCTCCGCCACCCCCGTGCGCGAGGCCATGCTCGACCTCGCGCGCGAGGGCCTGGTGGAGCCGGTCCGCAACAAGGGCTTCCGCATCACCGAGGTCAGCGAACGCGACCTCGACCAGTACACCGAGCTGCGCACGATGATCGAGGTGCCGACCATCGGCCGGATCACGAAGACGGCCACCGCCGCCCAGCTGGAGGAACTGCGCCCCATCGCGGAGGAGATCGTCACCAGCGCCCGCGAGCACAACCTCATCGGCTACCTGGAGGCGGACCGCCGCTTCCACCTCACGCTGCTCGCCCTCGCGGGCAACGAGCGGCTGGTGGAGACCGTCGGCGATCTGCGCAAGCGCTCCCGGCTGTACGGGCTGACCGGCCTGGACGAGGCGGGCAAGCTGGTCTCCTCCGCGGAGGAGCACCTGGAGCTGCTGGACCTGATGATCAGCGGGGACGCGGAGGCCGCCGAGGCCTGCATGCTGCGCCACCTCGGCCATGTCCGCTCCCTCTGGGCCCAGGGCCGCGACGAACCCGTCGGCCGCCCCACGGGAGGCCTGGGCGCGGTCCGCTAGGCCGGTCGCGGCGCGAGTCACCGTGGGTGCAGATCGTGCACCCACTGCACCAGGTCGGGCAACGCGCTGATCAGAAGGGGTGTCCCGACCAGAGGCGCCCCTTCGTCATATGTTCATGTCGACGTGCCTGTGCACCGGTTTGGACCCCGGGGTGGCCTCATCCTGCTACGGTCATCCGTTCGCCGAGGAGGTCGTGATGCACGGATCCCTGCCCGCTGCTGCCCAGGTGGATTTGCGCGCTCAGCCAGTGGACGACGTACTGGAACGCGTGGAGGAGGCCCTTCACGTGCGACTGGATCGGCAGACGCTCGTACGCAAACGCCGTTCTGTGGGGGGCCGTACGGAGCGGGGTACGTGGGTGCGTATCGAGCGGCGGGGCTTCGAGCGGATCGGCCCGCAGGGCTGGAACGGCACCGAGGCCGCCGCCGTTCTGCAAGGTGTCGCCATGCCTGAGTGGTACCGGGGCCTGGCGTGGCGCGAGCCGGGCGAGCCGGTCATGTGGCGCGCGGATGAGCTGGAGCTGATCGCATCGCCGTCTGTCGGCAAAGGCGCCTTGGTGCTCGAAGACCCGTGCCTGCCGGACGACTGGTGGGCGGCCTTGAAGGCTTCTCTGGATGCTCTTGCCTCGCAGCAGACACCGCGGATCGCGACGCCCGACACGGTGACGATCACCCAGGAGGAGGTGACCCGGACCCTGGGGGCGGTCTTCCCCGGAGTGGCCGATACGCGGATCGACAAGTGGACACCGGCTCATGCAGATCTGACCTGGGCCAACGTGATGGCGCCGGAGTTCTCACTCATCGATTGGGAGGACTGGGGCATGGCGCCCCGGGGTCTGGACGCCGCAACGCTGTGGGGAAACGCGCTTGCCGTCCCGGTGCTCGCCGACCGAGTCCACCATGAGCGGCGGGCGGACCTGGAGAGCCGAGACGGCAAGCTGATGTCGCTGTTCTTCCTGTCGAAGATCGTCGGACCCTACGCGTACGAGGAGGACCCGCTGCTGGCGCCGGCCCGGAAGGAGGCCGAGCGCCTGGTGGCCGAGCTTCAACTCTGACGGAGCCCATGGAGGGCGTGCAGATACTGACTCACGGTGGCGATGTCCACCTCCGCGGCCATGGCCTGGACCAACTGGGCCAGGTGCCCGGGGTCGTCGGTGCCGACTGCCATCGCGGCCGCGACGGGCAGATGGAATGCGGTCCGGAACGCCGCCTGCACACGGGACAAGTCGTGGGGCGGCCGGAGAAACGGACGAGGGTCGAAGCCCTCCCACACCTTCCCGTGGCCGCCCCCGAACGGGCTCATGCCCCAGGTCTCTTCCGCCTGCCAGGCGGTGCGCAGGGCATTGGTGGCGTCGAGGAGATCGATGCCCACGAGGAAGCCCGCCCGGACCATGAGCACGTCCGGAGACGGAAGGCCCTTCACGCGGACCATGCCGAGCGACTGCGTATCCCAGGAGGCCACACCCCAGGTGCGGCAGAGACCGTCGCGGGCGGCGTCGGCCAGGACGGTGCAGGCCTTGCCGAGAAGGCCGTGGCCGTCGTCAGGAGACAGGCCCGCAAGGCTCCGTTCGGGGTTGTGGAGGAGAACGGTGTCAGGTTCCCTGCCAACTTCCCGAGCCGCCCGCTCTACTCCCAGTCGCAGTCGGACCGGGTCAAGGGAGTGCTCAGTACCTGCGGTGGTCGGGAAGAAGCCCACCTTCGTGGAGAGCGTGAACTTCGGCAGCAGATCGGCGGCCGACTCGGCCAGTGCCAGGTGCGAGCGAAAACCGAGGTACGGAGCTGCGGTGTCCAGGGCTGTCACGCCGAGGTCGAGTGCGGCCGTCAGAAGGTCGCGGTGGTGACGAGACCGGTGTAGGCCGAGGACAAGGCGGGGGTCAGCTCCGTGCACAGTTCCTCCTTCAGCAGGATCTCGGCGAGCTGATCCACATCCACACCGGTCTTCTCGGCGGCATCCGCGATCTCGACGGGGTGGCCGCTCAGCAGCAGGACCAGGGCGGGGTACGCGTTGCCGGAGAACGTGAGCCTCTTGCCCGCGGCGAGCACGTCCACTGTGTCGTGGTGCTGCTCGATCACGGGCTCGAAGTCGGTGACGCACACGACGGCCGTGGATTTGCCGAACAGGCCCGTCGCCGGGACGTGCCGGGCGGCCGGCCGCTCCCGCTCGCGGGCATCGAAGAAGTTTTGCGGAGTCAGCCTCGTGGCCAGCTCGGTGGCGGCTTCGGTCAGGAGCCGCTGCTGTCCCTCCCACTGGCCGGGGGAGTGCCAACGAGCGAGGTCGTACCGGAACAGCTCCTGCGTACGAGCCTGGTCGGCGAGCCAGGCCAGCCAGTTCACGCCGACCCGCTTCACGATGCCGAAGGTGGCGTGGAGGCTGTAGCCGTTGCCCTGGTCGTCGCGGGTGGCCTGGTGCCAGAAGCCGCGCGGGATGTGCATCACCTCGCCGCGCTCCATGACGCCCTGCCACACGATGTCCTCGCTGGGCTCTGCGTTCGGTGCGGAGTCGCGGTATATCGGAACCCTGCGCGAGGTACCGCGGACCTCCCAGCTCTTGCAGCCGGCGAGCTGGACGATGACGGTGTCGTGATCGTCCCAGTGGAGCCTGAAGCCGCCGGCGTCCTGGGTGGTCAGGTAGGCGTTCACCTGAACCAGTTCGCGGGCCCACCACTGGAGCGCGCGACACGTGACTTCCATGGCCGGGTCGAAGAAGTCGACCTCGTCCAGCACCATGGTGCAACCCTCACGCATCAGCCCGCCGACGCGGCGCATGTCGGCCATGGGGATGGCCTGGCCCCGCCGGGTGACGGAGGGCTGGATGTAGCGGCCGGGGTGCAGTTCGGAGCCTTCCTGGAAGATGCGGAACTGGGGGGTGGTGACACTGCGGCGCATCACCAGGTCCAGTAGCTTCCTGGGGTTGAGCAGGCGATCGAGCAGCTCGAGGTCCTCGATCGTTCCCCGGGCGAAGCCGGCTCCGAGTTCACCGGGCCCGTCCCAGCCGAGGGCCCTTTCCAGCGCGTTGACGAAGTGGTGGTCCACGTGTTCCTCCGGTCGGAGTCCTGGCGTGAGGGCTCGGGGGCCCGTCGTGTACGGCGGGCCCCCGGTTGGTGCTGTGGGGTGCTACTCCTGCGGGAGGTTCAGGCCGTCGCGGTTCTCGCCGTCGTCGCCCGCGGAGGTACCGGTGGCGTCGGACTCGGCCGCCGCGGCAGTGAAGCGGTCCTGGACCCTGATCAGGCTCTCGATGCCGATCAGCAGGTCTTCCTTCTGAGCTGACATGTGTGTCTCCATTTTCTGGAAGTCCAGGGCCGACGGGTGCCGGCCCAGCCCCGATGGGGCGTGCCTCACCCGCACGGTTCGTTCCGGGCCGGTGAGGAGACGGGGGTGGTGTGAGTCCACGAGTCGAGCGAGCGCGGGATTCCCGCCGGGAGCCGGTTGCCGGTCAGCGGCCGGGATCACCGGCGATGGCCAGGGCGACCACCAGGACGGTGACGGCAGCGGCGTAGAGGGGCACGGCGAGCTGCCGGCCCCAGCCCCACGGAGCTCGACCGTGTTCCGGGAATCCCGCTTCAAGGGAGCCACCGTCGGAAGGCGGTCACCACGCCGATCAGGGCGTGATGGATGCCGGGCGAAGGGTGCGGGCCGACGAGGGCGCACCGCCACAGCGCGGGCACTCGCACGGGGGGTAGTAACCGGGGTTGGAGAGAATGTCGAACGGATCGCCTTCCAGAACCCGCGCGCTCCGCACCCACGTCCGGCCCGAATCCCAGGAAACCCGGAGGGTCATCAAGACGCGGGGTGCGTCACCCAGGTCCTGGGCCGCTCCGAGAGCCGTTCGCGCCGAGTCGGGAGTGCCACCGTGTGCTTCCAAGGCGGTCGCCCTCTGTCGCTTCGTCATGTGAAGAAGGATCGTCAGAGGGCGGCATGGCCAGAAAGGTCCAGCGGATTACCCGACTTGGGTAACATTACGGTCGGTTGACACCTTGAAGCGATCCGTAGTCTTCCTCCGGAGCGTGCCCGATGCCCGCGTCACGTCGCGTGAAGGAAGTCCCGGCGAATCTGCTCACCGAGCCCGAGATGATCGAGGCGTGCCGTCTTCGAGACTTCGCGAGGGTCTTTCGGCTGCTGAAGACGCGGGCGGGTATCTACCCGTCGATGATTGCGCGGCAGTGCGAGCTGACGCCGAGCCGGGTGGGAGAGGTGATCGCGGGACAGCGGCAGCTCGTTCACATGGACGTGATCGAGCGGATCGCCGATGGGTTGCGCATCCCGGGGCACATGCTGGGGCTGGCCCGTCGTACGTGGGAGACGCCGGCGGTCCTGGCCGTGGCCCAGCGGGAGGGGCCGGAGCTCGATCACCTCCCCATCGAGCCGAAGCCCCTCAGCGCCTTACCGGGCGTGGAGGTGGACAGCATCCTGGCCTTGGCCGCCGGGACCAACCCGAGCCCCTCCACACTGCGCGCCCTGCGTTCTTCCATCGAGGACTACTGGCGTCGCGACGACGAGCACGGGGGCGAGACGCTCCGGCCTGCTGTCGTCGGCCAGCTGCGATACGTCGAGGGGCTGCTGAAGGATCAGCGGCCGACACCGATACAGCACGGCCTGTACGGCATCGCGGCCGAGCTGGCGAGGCTGACCGGGTGGACGTACTTCGACGCCCGGCAGTACCACCAGGCCCGTGCGTACTTCACGGAGGCCCTGCAACTGGCCCGGGAGATCGACGACCACCCCTTCATGGCCAACGTGTTGGCGTGCATGAGCCTGCAAGCGACCTACCAGGACAAGCCGGTGGACGCTCTTGCCCTCGCGTCCGCTGCCCAGGACCAGGCCCGAGCGGCCATCGGCACGACGCCGAGAGTCCTGGCCATGCTGGCCATGCGTGAGGCTTTCGCCCACGCGACCTTGGGCGACCGGACAGCGACCCACGCTGCGATCTCCGAGGCGCACAGCCAGTACGGGCGGATCAAGGCGGGCGACCCGGACCCGGCATGGGTGGCGTACTTCGACGAGCCGAAGCTCATCGTGGACACGGGCATCGCGCACGGCCGTCTCGACGAGGCATCGATTGCCGAACCGTTGATCGCGGACGCGCTGGAGCGGGAGGATCCCGCCAACCAGCGAGGTAGGGCGTTCCATGCTTTCTGGTTGGCCCGTACGCAGCTCCGGAGGGGCAAACTCGACCAGGCGTGCCATACGGCGATCGAGGCACTGGTGCCCGCCGCGGCAGTGTCGTCCGAGCGGCTGACCGGGCACCTGCGCGAGTTCTACGAGCAGCTTGCGCCGTATCGCGAGGTGCCGGCCGCGGTTGCCTTCGAGGCATGCCTACGAGCGATCTTTCCGCCGAGAGGTCAGCGAACCCCTTCGTCCATCAGGACGTAGAGCAGGCCGACCAGGGAGCCGCTGCTGACGATCTCACGGCGGTCGATCATGCCCCGGATGTTCGCCAGGGGAATCCACTCGATCCGGTCCGACTCGTTCTTCTCGGTCGGCGGCCCGTCGTACGTGGCGCCGTCGGCGCGGAACAGGTGGTGCTGGGAGTCGGTGATGCCGTTCGCAGGTTCGGCGTAGATCAGCGGCTTCATCGGGCCGGGACGCCAGCCGGTCTCTTCGAGGACCTCACGCGCGGCAGCTTCGCCGGGGGTCTCCTCCGCCTCCACCAGGCCCATGGGCAGCTCCCAGGCCCACGCGTCCGTGATGAATCGGTGGCGCCACATCATCAGAACCTCTTGGCGGTCGTTGATCACAGCGGCCACGGCCAGGTGGCGGAGCTTGACGACGTGGTGCTCCCAGCGGTGACCGTCCGGCGTCTCGATATCGGTGAGCCACAGGTTCACCCATGGGTTCTCATAGATCGGACGTTCCCCGTGGATCTTCCACTGCATCGCTGCGGCCCCTCTCGATCGGCCTCCAGCATCGCAGAGTCACCACGGGGAGTCTCCGAGTTCCGGAAATTCACGTCAGAGTGACGAAATGGGTTGGCCGGCCACCGAGCTGCCTGAGGAAGCCTGCGGTACCCCGAGCTCGACACGGACGTGCAGCCCGACTCCGTGTGCGGGGGCTCGCATGTCAGCTTGACCTCAAGGGAGGTCGAGGTAGCAGGCTGGGGCCATGAACATCCCGCCCGCGCCCGACCCCCGCCCCACCGGGCCCGACCCGACGGGCCATCGTCCCGACCGGTGGTCCGGCGGGTTGCTCGACCTCGACGCCTATCTGGCCCGGATCGGGTACGACGGCCCCCGCGAGCCGACCCTCGCCGTTCTGCGCGACCTCCAGCGCGCCCACACCACCGGCATCCCCTTCGAGAACGTCCACGCCGTCCTCGGCCGGAACCTGCCGCTCGACCTGCCCTCCGTCGAGGCCCGACTGGTCCGCGGTCGCCGCGGCGGCTACTGCTTCGAGCACGTCCTCCTCTTCGCCGCCGCCGCCGAACGCCTCGGGTTCCACGTCACCGGCATGATCGGCCGGGTCAGCCTCGGGGCGTCCAAGGTCCTGCCGGCCACCCACGGCCTGCTCGCCGTGACCGCCCGCGACGACGGCCGCGAGTGGCTGTGCGACGTCGGCTTCGGGGCCGGTCCGCTCGGGCCGGTCGAACTGGCCGACGGCGCCCGCGCCGCGTACGACGGCTGGCTGCACCGGCTGGAACGGCGCCCCGGCGCCCACGACATCGACCAGTGGTGGCTGTACCAGACCGCCCCCGGCCCGTCCGGGCCGGACGACGCCCCCGGGCCGGGCGGGGCGGGCGGGCGGGGCCGGTCCCGCTGGCTCGACCGGCACACCTTCACCCTCACCGCCCAGTACCCGATCGACTACGTGGTCGGCAGCCATTTCGTGGGCACCCACGCCCGCTCCCCGTTCGTCCGCCGGCTCCTCGTGCAGCGCATGACACCGGCCGCCCACCGCAGCCTGGACGACCTCACGCTGGTCACCACCCTCCCCGACGGGGCGAGCACCACCGAGGAGATCGCGCCGGAGGCCCTCGACGGCGTCCTGCGCGAGGTGTTCGGGATCGCCCTCACCCGGGAGGAACTCCGTGGGATCGCCGCCCGCCGGTCGGCCGCGACGGCGTAGGGCGGGCTCGCGGTCCCCAACGGGGCCCAGCGGCACGGGGTTTGGACACGGCTGGGTAACGGCGTTCCCCACCCCTTGTCCGTGCAATTTCACATTACTATGTTACCGGTCACATCGTAGAGCCGCTGAGCGTGCCCTTCCCTGGAGTGACCCATGACCACGCGCACCCAACTCGCCCTCGCCACCGCCCTGGTGGCCGCACTCGCACTCGGCGCCTCGGGCTGCTCCGGCACCAAGAAGGGCTCGACCGGCGCCGGCGCCGAGAACCCCGCCGCCGCCAACGACGGCAAGGTCCTCGGCGGCACCCCGGTCAAGGGCGGCACCCTCACCGTCCTGTCCAACCAGGACTTCGCCCACCTCGACCCCGCCCGCAACTGGGTCATGCCGACCATGGACTTCGGCACCCGCCTGCTCTACCGCACGCTCGTCACCTTCAAGGCCGAGCCCGGCAAGGCCGGCAGCGAGCTCGTCCCCGACCTCGCCACCGACCTCGGCACCCCCTCCGACGGCGGCCGCACCTGGACCTTCACCCTCAAGGAGGGCGTGAAGTACGAGGACGGCACCCCGGTGAAGGCCCAGGACATCAAGTACAACGTCGAGCGCTCCTTCGCCCCCGACCTGACGGGCGGCCCCGACTACGCCGCCCAGTACCTGGCCGGCACCGAGGGCTACAAGGGGCCCCTCCAGGGGCAGCACCTCGACTCCGTCAAGACCCCCGACGACCGCACCATCGTCTTCGAACTCAAGCGCCCCGTGGCCGAGTTCTCCGCCACCGCCACCCTCCCCACCTTCGCCCCGGTGCCGCAGTCCCAGGAGAAGGGCACCCAGTACGACGCCCGCCCGTTCTCCTCCGGCCCGTACAAGATCGAGTCGTACGACCGCGACAAGAAGCTCGTCCTGGTCCGCAACGAGCACTGGGACCCGGCGACCGACACCGTCCGCAAGGCCTACCCGGACCGCTTCGTCGTCGTCATGGGCCTCAAGGGCGGCCAGATCGACGACCGCATCATCGCCGGCGAGGGCGCCGACGCCTCCGCCGTCCAGTACGCCGACATGCGCCCCGAGAGCGCCCCCAAGGTGCTGCCCCGGCCCGAGGTGAAGTCCCGGCTGCTCGCCGAGTCCCAGGGCTGCACGGAGATGCTCCACCTCAACAACTCCCGCGCCCCCTTCGACGACCCCGAGGTCCGCCGGGCCCTGCAGTACGCCGTCGACAAGGAGGCCGTCGTCACCGCGGGCGGCGGGCCCGCCCTCAACGAGATCGCCACCGCCTACCTGCCCCCGGCCCTCTCCGGCGGCAAGCAGGCCGACACCCTGAAGATCCCGCCGGCCGGCGACCCGGCCAAGGCCAAGGAGATTCTCAAGGCCGCGGGCAAGGAGAACCTGAAGGTCTCCCTCGCCGTCTCCACCGGAGACAAGGGCAAGGCGGAGGCCGTCCAGCAGGGCCTGGCCCGCGTGGGCATCGAGGTGGTCATCGACACCGTCGACCCCGGCGCCTACTACGACGTCATCGGAGACCTGTCCACCACCCCCGACATGACGCTCACCGGCTGGTGCCCCGACTACCCCTCCGGCTCCACCTGGATCCCGTTCGTCTTCGACGGACGCACCATCAAGCCCAAGGGCAACCAGGGCAACTACAGCCAGTTCCGCGACGACGAGACCATGAAGCGGATCGACGAGATCAACGCGATGGCCGACGCCAAGCAGGCCAACCAGGCCTGGATCGACCTCGACGCGGCGCTGATGGCCAAGTCCCCCAACGTCCCGCTCCTGCTGGAGCGCAAGCCGCTCCTCGTCGGCACCAACATCGCCGGAGCCTTCGGCCACCCCGTGTGGACGGGCACCATCGACTACGCGACGGTCGGCCTCAAGGACCCCTCGAAGGGCCAGGGCTGAGGACGCACGGACCCCCGCCACCATGACCACCACACCACCGGTCCCGGACGACCGCGCGGCCCCCGGCCCCGACGGCTCCGCCGGCCCCCCGGCCCCCGGCACCGCCCCGCCCGCGGCGGCGGTGGCGCCCGGCAGCAGCCCCTGGCAGCTCGCCCGGCGCGAGCTCCGCCGCCGTCCCGCCGTCCGCGTCAGCCTCGCCGTCGTCCTCCTCTTCGTGCTGATGGCCGCCACCGCGCCCTGGCTGAGCGCCCTCGGCGGCTGGTCCCCGCACGAGTTCGACAAGAGCGCCGTGGACCCGTACCTCGGCGGCCAGCCGATCGGAGCCCTCGGCGGGATCAGCGCCGACCACTGGTTCGGCGTCGAACCCGTCACCGGACGCGACCTGTTCGCCCGCGTCGTCCACGGCGCCCAGGTCTCCCTGCTCATCGCGTTCGCGGCCACCGCCATCGTGGTGGCCGCCGGCACCGCCGCCGGGATCGCCGCCGGCTACTTCGGCGGCCGCACCGACACCGTCCTGTCCCGGCTCATGGACCTGACCATGTCCTTCCCGTCGCTGATCTTCATGATCGCGCTGCTGTCCGTCGCCAAGGACGTCAACCGCATCCTCCTCATGACCGCCGTCATCGGCGTCTTCGGCTGGCCCGGCGTCGCCCGCGTGGTCCGCGGCCAGACCCTCTCCCTCAAGCACCGCGAGTACGTGGACGCCGCCCGCGTCGCCGGCTCCGGCCCCTGGCGGATCCTCACCCGCGAGATCCTGCCGGGCGTCTCGGGCCCCGTCATCGCCTACACCACCCTGCTCGTCCCCGGGATGATCAGCACCGAGGCCGCCCTCAGCTACCTGGGCGTCGGGGTCCGCCCGCCCACCCCCTCCTGGGGCCAGATGATCGCCGAGTCCGTCGCCTACTACGAGACCGACCCCATGTACTTCGTCATCCCGAGCGTGTTCCTCTTCCTCGCCGTGCTCGCCTTCACCCTGCTCGGCGACGCCCTGCGCGACATCCTCGACCCGAGGGGCGGCCGCACGTGATCGCCTACCTCGCCCGCCGCCTGCTCGCCCTCACCGGCGTGCTCCTCGCCATCGCGGCCGTCACCTTCCTCATCTTCTACGTCCTGCCCTCCGACCCGGCCGCCGCCGCCTGCGGCAAGACCTGCAGCGCCGAACGCCTCGCGGACGTACGCGAGCACCTGGGCCTCGACCAGCCCCTGTGGCGGCAGTTCGGCGACTTCCTCACCGGGATCTTCACCGGCCGCACCCTCGGCACCGGCCAGTACGCCGTCGACTGCGGCTTCCCCTGCCTGGGCTACTCCTACGAGAACTCCCTGCCCGTGTGGGACCTGCTCATGGACCGGCTCCCGGTCTCCGCCTCCCTCGCCCTCGGCGCCGCCGTGCTCTGGCTGCTCCTCGGCCTCGGCGCCGGGGTGACCGCCGCCCTGCGCAAGGACACCGCCACCGACAAGGCCCTGATGGTCGGCGCCGTCGCCGCCGCCTCGCTGCCCGTCTACTTCACCTCGGTGCTGCTCATCCACGGTGTCATCCGGCTCGCCGGCCTGCTGCCCTACCCCACCTACCAGCCCTTCACCGACGATCCCCTCGGCTGGGCCGCCAACCTGCTCCTGCCCTGGACCGCGCTCGCCCTCCTCTACGCCGCCATGTACGCGCGCCAGAGCCGCGGCTCGATGATCGAGGCGATGGCCGAGCCGTACATCCGCACCGCCCGCGCCAAGGGCCTGCCCGAGCGCACCGTCGTCGTCAAGCACGGCCTGCGCTCCGGGATGACGCCCGTCCTCACCCTCTTCGGCATGGACCTCGGCGGTCTCCTCGCCGGAGCCGTCATCACCGAGTCCATCTTCGGACTCCCCGGCATCGGCCGGCTGTTCTACGGCGCGCTCGTCGGCTCCGACCAGCCCGTGGTCCTCGGCGTCACCCTCCTCGCCGCCTTCTTCATCGTCGTCGCCAACCTCCTCGTCGACCTCCTGTACGCCGTCATCGACCCGAGAGTGAGGTACTGATGGCCGCACCCCTGCTCCGCGTGCGCGACCTGCGGGTCACGTTCACCACGCCCCGGGGCACCGTCCGGGCCGTCGACTCCGTCGGCTTCACCGTCGAGGCCGGCCGCACCCTGGGCATCGTCGGCGAGTCCGGCTCGGGCAAGTCCGTCACCTCGCTCGCCGTGATGGGCCTGCACCGCGGTGCGGTCGAGGTGGCCGGATCCGTCACCCTGGACGGACGCGAGCTGACCGGCCTGCCCGAACGCGAACTGGCCCGCGTGCGCGGCCGCCGGATGGCCATGATCTTCCAGGACCCGCTGTCCAGCCTGCACCCCTACTACACCGTCGGCGAGCAGATCGCCGAGCACCACCGGGTGCACTTCCGGTCCGGGCGCCGCGCCGCCCGCCGGCGCGCCGTCGACATGCTCGGCGAGGTCGGCATCCCGGAGCCGGCACGCAGGGCGGGGGAGTACCCGCACCAGTTCTCCGGCGGCATGCGCCAGCGCGCCATGATCGCCATGGCCCTCGCCTGCGAACCGGACCTGCTGATCGCGGACGAACCGACCACCGCCCTGGACGTCACCGTGCAGGCGCAGATCCTCGAACTGATCGCCCGCATCCAGCAGGAACGCGGCCTCGGCGTCGTCATGATCACCCACGACCTGGGGGTCGTCGCCCGCGTCGCCCACGAGGTCCTCGTCATGTACGGGGGCCGGTCCGCCGAACAGGCCACGGTGGACGCGCTCTTCGCCGCACCCGCCCACCCCTACACCCGCGGGCTGCTCGACTCGCTGCCCCGCCTCGACACCGCCGACGACGCACCGCTCCCCTTCATCCCCGGCACCCCGCCGTCCCTGCTGGCCCCGGCCCCGGGATGTGCCTTCGCCCCGCGCTGTCCGGCGGCCGCCGACCGCTGCACCGCCGAACGGCCCGCCCTCACGGCGTACGGCGACGGCCGGGGCCGCACGGTGGCCTGCCACTTCCCCGGAGCGCACACCGCCCGGAAGGCGGCCCGATGAACCCGACCCCGACCCCGATCCCGTCCGCCGCCGCGGCGCACCCCGCGGCGTCCGCCGCCGCGCCGCTGCTCTCCGTACGGGACCTCACCATGACCTTCCCCGGCCGGCGGGCCGCGACCGGGCGCCGGGGGGCGCCCGTGCGCGCCGTCGACGGGGTCTCCTTCGACCTGGAGGCCGGCCGCACCCTCGGCCTGGTCGGCGAGTCCGGCTGCGGGAAGTCCACCACCGGACGGATGCTCGTCCGGCTCCTGGAACCGACCTCCGGCCGGATCACCTTCGACGGCACGGACATCGGCGGGCTCTCGCAGGCGGCCCTGCGCCCCCTGCGCAGGAACATCCAGATGGTGTTCCAGGACCCGCACTCCTCGCTCAACCCGCGCCAGACGGTGGCCCGGATCATCTCCGACCCGCTCCTGGTGCAGGGCTGGAGCGCGGCCGACGCCCGCCGCCGCGCCGCCGAGCTCATGGAGCTGGTCGGCCTGATCCCCGAGCACGTCGACCGCTACCCGCACGAGTTCTCCGGGGGCCAGGCCCAGCGCATCGGCATCGCCCGCGCCCTGTCCACCGGCCCCCGCCTGATCGTCGCCGACGAGCCGGTCTCCGCGCTCGACGTCTCCGTCCAGGCGCAGATCGTCAACCTGATGGAGCGGCTGCGGGAGGAACTGGGCCTCGCCTACGTCTTCATCGCGCACGACCTGTCGGTGGTCAGACGGGTCAGCGACCGCGTCGCCGTCATGTACCTCGGCCGGATCGTCGAGACCGGGGACCGGCAGTCCCTCTACGAGGACCCCCAGCACCCCTACACACGGGCGCTGTTGTCCGCCGTACCGCTGCCCGACCCGGCGGCGGAGCGGCGGCGGGAGCGGATCGTGCTGCTGGGCGACCCGCCCAGCCCCGCCGCTCCACCCCCGGGCTGCACCTTCCATCCGCGCTGCCCCAAGGCGCAGGAGATCTGCCGGACGGAGCGCCCGCTGCTGCGTCCTGTCGCCTCGCGCGAGGTGGCCTGCCACTTCCCGGGTGACTGACGGGGATCACGGGAAGAGGGGCCCGGGGCCGACACGATCGGCTCCGGGCCCTCCGCTCCTCCGGCCGCGGGACGTCTCCCGGCGGCCCCGGCCGTCCGTCAGTTCGCCCCGGCCGGCCTCGGCGCGCCCTGGGGGTCGGCGGGGTGGGGCTGCAGCCAGCCGCGGATGGCGGCCTGGACTCCGGCCTGGAAGCGGGTGTCGGCGTCGAGTTCCTCCAGCATGCGGGTGATCCGGCGGCGGGCGGTGTGCACGTGGACGCCGAGCCGGCGGGCGATGGTCTCGTCCTTCAGACCGGAGGCGAGCAGCCCGAGGAGTTCCCCCTGTTCGGCGCTGAGGGGGCTGACGGGGCTGCCGACGGGCGTGGCGCGTGCCCACAGGGACTCGAACAGGGGCAGTGCCGTGCGGTGCAGCAGGGAGTCGCCGAAGACCAGGGCCGCTCCGTCGGTTCCTCCGTCGGCCGAGGGCGGTGTGGGCAGCAGGCAGGTGCGCCGGTCCACGAGGACCAGGCCGGTGGGCAGGTGCTGTCCGATCCGGGCCTGGAGGCCGAGGCGGGTGAGGGCGATCAGTTCCCGGGCCCCCTCGGGGAAGTCCGTACCGCGCCGGTCGGTGACGGCCCGTACGGTGACGCCGCGGGCCAGCAGACGGCGTATGCGGCCGGCGCCCGCTTCCCCGGCGGCGTCCGCCTCCCCCGGGGCGCCCGCTTCCGCCGCGGCTCCCGTTTCCCCCGCGGCTCCGGCCTCCCGCGCTCCCGCGGACCGGGACGTCGTCAGCGCGCCGAGGTCGAGGACGAGCACTTCCGTCCCGGCGGAGTCGAGCATGCCGTCGAGGCGGGCCGTGACGGCTGCGGTGCCGGTGAGGACCTCCACGCCTGCCGGGGGTCCGGGGGGTAAGGGGGGCGTCGGCGGCAGCTCGTGGGCGAGCCGGTCGGCGTAGCTGCGCAGGGACCTCAGCTCCGCCGATTCGCGCTGCAGGAGGGCCTGTCGGCGCTGGATGAGCATGCGGAGCGCGGCGGCCGGATCGGCGGCCGCGTGGGCCGTCGCCCGGCTGTCCTCGTGCGTGCGGGCCGGAGTCCGCTCGTGCGGGTCGGATTCGATCATGCCGGGGATTTTTGTTGCCTTCACAGGCCCCCACAACTGTGCATGGCCACTTCTGTGGGGCTCCGGGGTCTGGCCGCGAGCCGCCTTCGGCGCTTGCATGGCGGCGACTCACAGCAACGCATCAGGCACTCATGGTTGAGGAGACCCCTTGCCCCAGTACAGCGCAGGTTCGTCGGCTCCGACCCCGACCGCACGACGGATATGGCGCAAAGAGCTCCGATCCGCCGGAGGAATCGCCGTTCTGCTGGCCGCCGCAATGACCTTGCAGGCGTCGCCGGCGTGGGCCGCGGACCCCGGCCCCTCGAACGTCCTGCCCGGCCAGGACACGGCGACCCCGGTGCTCGTCGAGGGCATACGGGAGTCCGTGGACGCCAAGGCCGCCCCGGCCGACGCGGCCCGCAAGCACCTCGCGGCGAACAAGGGCCGTTACAAGATCCCGCGGGCCGGCAGTGATCTCACCACCCTGTCGGCGACGTCCACGGGAGGTCAGGACGAGACGGTCCGGCTGCAGCAGAAGCACCGCGGCGTCGACGTCCTGGGCGGCCAGTACGTCGTGCGCATGCAGAAGCAGGACGGCAAGCGCGTGGTCACCGGCACCTCGGGGCACTACTTCACGGCCCTGAAGACGGACGTCACCCCGCAGGTCGCCGAGGACCTCGCGGTCCGCCGCGCGGTCGCCGCCACGGCCCGCCGGCTGGGGGCCACCCTCGACAAGAGCCAGGCGCCCCGGTCGGAGTCGGGTGATCCGGCGGCCACCGGCATGACCGGTGTCGCCAAGGGCCTCGTCGTCCTGCCCAAGGGCGGCGGGGTGCTCGCCTACCGCGTCACCGTGCACGGCACCGCCCCCGGCACCGGCGCGCCGGTCCTGGACGAGGTGTACGTGGACGCACGCTCGGGCTACCCGGCGCTGCAGTACAGCGCGCTGAAGACGCTGACGGCCCCGAAGGCCGCCACGGGTGCGGCCGCCCAGCCCGCGGACGGTGCGACGGCGGACGGGCCGCCCGCGGCTCCGCCGAACCTGGTCCCCGAGACCGGTTCCGGCGCCCGGCTCGGCGGCGCCGCGGCCTCGCTGGCCATCGCCTACGACCCGGCGGCGGGGAACTACCTCCTCGCGGACGCGGGCCGGATGCGCGCCACGTCGAAGAGCCTGCTGTCCATGTGGGACGCACGGGGCAAGTCGGTGTCGGAGACGGCGGGCAAGTGGCCCTCGGGCATCAGGATGTTCTCCTCCCCGGACACCACCTTCGGCGGGGCGGCGACGGACTCGGGGGCCGTGGACGCCCACTGGAACGGGGGTCAGGTCTACGACTTCTACAGGAAGAACTTCGGGCGCGACAGCCTCGACGGGGCCGGCGGCGCCGTCAACTCCCTGGTCGGCGTGACCTATTACGGCCTGCCCTACGCCAACGCGTTCTGGGACGGCACCAAGATGGTCTACGGCAACGGCGACGACGAGTTCAAGCCGATGTCCGCCGACACCGACGTCGTGGGCCACGAGATGACCCACGGGGTCATCGAGCACACGGCGAACCTGGTCTACGCGGGCCAGTCCGGCGCCCTCAACGAGGCCCTGGCCGACTACTTCGGCAACGCCATCGACGTCACCGCGAGCGGCACCCCGATGAACGATCCGGCCGCGGGCCTGATCGGCGAGGACCTGTGCCGCACGAAGGCCGCCGCCGACTGCGCGCTGCGCGACCTCAACGACGGAGCCACCACGTCGAAGAGCTTCCTGGGCGTGTCCTTCGCCACCGACAACGGCGGCGTGCACCTGAACTCGACGATCTTCTCCGGCGCGCTGTGGGACATGCGCGAGGACCTCGGCGGGGAACTCGCCGACAAGATCGTCTACAAGGCCGTCACCGAGTACATGACGCCGATCGACGGGTTCACCGAGGCCCGGGGCGCGGTGCTTGCGGCGGCCAAGGCGCTGGGCGCGACCTCCGCCCAGCAGAACACCGTCAAGCGGTCCTTCAACGCCCACGGCATCGTCCCGGGCTGGGAGCAGGCCCTCGGCGTCGACAGCGACACCCTCTTCGGGACGCTGAACACCACGGACTCCGGGGTGGGCGCGGGCGGCGGCTGGTGGACCGCCTCGAAGTCCAACGACGACGGCTCCGAGCCCTACTCGGTCTACGCCGGCCGCCTCGACGGCAAGGGCGCGCCGAAGGTGATCAGCCCCAACGACGGCCGCTACCACACCGCCCCGGCGACGGACGGCAAGACGGTGGTGTGGACGGCGTACGGCCCGACCTCGGTCGACGTGCTCTCCCGTGCGGTGGCCGGCGGCCCGGTCAAGACGCTCTACAGCTCGACGACGGGCGTCGCGGGCCTGCGGGTGGAGAAGAACACGGTCGTGTTCGAGGAGTACGACATCCTCGGCGGCCGCCACGTCGGCTACATGCGCCCCACGGACAAGGCGCCGGTCTTCACCGACGGCAAGAAGTGGAACACCCTGACCGCGCTGCCCTCCATCAGCGACAACAGGATCGCCTACGCGAAGCTGTACTCGCAGGGCGGCGCGTACCGGCTGGGCGTGGAGGTGGTCGACCTGGCCACCGGCAAGGCGGTGCTGACCGAGCAGCTGGACGAGCCGGTGAGCCTGGGCCAGACCGGCATCAACGGCAAGAACGTGTTCTGGCTGGCGGACGTCGACGAGAGCGACGGCGGTCTGATGTCGGTCGTCAGCGCCGGCCTGGACGGCCGCGGCGCGTTCATCGTGAGCAGCGAGCAGAAGCCCGGCGCTTTCATGGCCTCCGACCTGACGGTCTCGCAGGACGCGCTGACCCTGGTCGCCCGGACGCCCGACACGCGGTACCGCAACGAGTCGCTGCCGAAGCTGTGGCAGCTGACCACCGACGGCTCCCGCCGCGAACGGGTCTCCTGCAACCGTGGTGAGCAGAGCTACCCGGCGGCCGGTACGGGCCGCCAGGTCGCCTGGCTGGACGCGACGACCGGCTCCACGGACCTGGTGGTCCGGGAACGCCCGGCCGGCACCTGCTGATCCCCCCTGCTGAGTGACGGGGCCGGCGGCCGCAGCCGCCGGCCCCGTCGGGCTGTCGTCGGCCGGTGGGGCCGACGGCCCTCAGGCGAGCTCGCGGCGGAAGAACTCCAGCTCCAGCGCCATCAGCTTCTCCCGGGTGCCGCCCGGGGTCATGTGGGTGACGCCGGGCAGCGCCAGCAGCTGGTGGGGGCGGCCGGCGTCCGTCAGGGCCTGCGACAGGCGCAGGGTGTGGGACGGGTGGACGTTGTCGTCGGCGAGGCCGGTGATCAGCAGCAGCGGCCGGGTCAGCTTCGGGGCGTCGGGCAGCAGCGAGTCCCGTTCGTACACCTCCGGGTGTTCCTGAGGCAGGCCCAGGTACCGCTCGGTGTACGCCGTGTCGTAGTGCCGGAAGTCGGTCGGCGGGGCCCCGGCGGACGCCGCGTGGAAGACGTCGGGGCGGCGCAGGACGGCCAGCGCCGCGAGGTAGCCGCCGTAGGACCAGCCGCGGATGCCGACCCGTCCCAGGTCGAGGTCCTCGTGGCGGGCGGCCAGCGCGTGCAGGGCGGCGACCTGGTCCTCCAGGGTGACCTCGGAGAAGCCGCGGTACATGGCCTGGGTGTGGGAGGGCGAGACGTTCGCGGTGCCGCGGTTGTCCACGGTCACCACCGCGAAGCCCTGGTCGGCCCACCACTGGCGGTGCTGCCAGCGGCGCGGGTCGGCGGTGATGTCCTGGGCGCCCGGGCCGCCGTAGCTGTCCATCAGGACGGGCAGCCTGCGCCCGGGGGCGTGCCCGCGGGGCAGCACCAGGGCGGTGGGGACCGCGTGCTCGGTGACCCGCTCCAGGACCGGGGAGACCCGGTACGGCAGCGGCTCGGAGAGGTCGGCGGGGGTGAACTCCCGCCCGTCGGCGGTGCGCAGGGTGCGGCGCACCCCGTCGGCGTCGGCGGTGGTCAGCAGCAGGGACCCGGCGGAGGCGGACACGGTGTGGACGCCGGGCCCGTCCGCGAGCGCGGTGGCCTCCCCGGTGGTGGTGTCGAGCAGCAGGACCTGCTGTTCGGCGGGATCGCGCAGGGCGGCCTCGATCAGCAGCGCGCCCCGGTGGAGGCCGGCGACCGCCCGGACCTGGACGTCGTCGCCGGTGAGCGGGGTGCCGTCCACGGCGAGGCCGCGCGCGGCGCCGCTCGGGGTGTCGGTGACGGTGAGCATCCGGCCGTCCGGGAGCCGGGCAGGGGTGCCGGCGACGTCGGGGTCCACCCACAGGGGGTGCGTGGTGCGGGACAGTTCGCGGGTGCGGCCGGTGGCGGGGTCGGCGGAGAGCAGGACGACCTCGCGCTGGAGTCGGTCCTGGACGGTGAGCAGGATCTCGTCGGCGGACTCCCATCCCGCGTCGGAGACGTAGGGGTGGGCGGTGCTGTCCCACTCCAGGCGGGTGCGGGAGCCGTCCGGGGCGAGCACCCACAGCTGTACGTCGGCGTTGGGTCCGCCCGCCTCGGGGTAGGCGAAGTCCTCGGCCGGGAGCTCGGGGTGGGCGGGGTCGGTGAAGTAGCGGCGCTGGAGGCCGGTCTCGTCGACGCGGGCGGCGAGCAGGGTGATGCCGTCGGGGGACCACCAGTGGCCGCGGGAGCGGCCCAGTTCCTCGGCGGCGGCGAATTCGGCGAGGCCCCAGCGGGCTCCGTCTTCGGGGCTGATCCGGCCGCCCGGGGCGACGTACAGGGCGTCGTCGGCGACGTACGCGGTGCGCGAGCCGTCGGCGTTGGGGCGCGGGTCGAGGGCCGGTCCGGCGGCGGGGATCTCCTCGGGGGCCGCCTCCGTGCGGGCGGTGACCGCGTACAGGCGTCCGTACAGGGCGAAGACGGCGCGCAGGCCGTCGCCGGAGAGGGCGTACGAGCCGATCCCGGCGGCGACGAGCCGGGTGCGTTCGCGCAGCCGGCGTTCGGCGTCGGGGAGGGGGCCGGGCTCGGGACACAGTTCGCGGGGGTCGGCAAGCCGGGTCTCCGCGCCGGTGGTCGTGTCGAGCACCCAGAGGCCGTCGAAGGGGTCGGTCGGACCGGCCGAGCGCAGGAACCAGAGCAGGCGGCCGTCGTCCCCGAAGGTCAGTGCCCGCGGGGCTCCGTGGGTGAATCGGGCCGTGCTCGCCGAGAGCCTGAGGAAGTCATCCATGATCGTAGTGTGACATGTGAAATGTCACCACCACTAGGCTGTTCGAGTGGTGACCCCCGGGGTGCGGGCTTAGCGTCGAAAGGGTGGACCCGAACGCACAGCCGAGCAGCAACGGGACCGACGGCACGGTCCGAGGCAAGGGCAACGGACTCGCCCTGTTCGTCATCGCCTCCTGCCAACTGATGGTCGTCCTCGACATCACCATCGTGAACATCGCCCTGCCGCACATCCAGACCGCGCTCGACTTCTCCACCGAGAGCCTGTCCTGGGTGGTCAACGCCTACACCCTCGCCTTCGGCGGACTGCTGCTCCTCGGCGGCCGCACCGGCGACATCCTCGGCCGCAAACGCGTCTTCATCTTCGGCGTCCTGCTCTTCGGCCTCGCCTCCCTCCTCGGCGGACTCGCCCAGAACGAGGGCCAGTTGATGGCCGCCCGGGCGCTCCAGGGCGTCGGCGGCGCCATCGCCTCGCCCACCGCCCTCGCCCTGATCACCACCACGTTCCGCGAAGGCCCGGCCCGCAACCGGGCGTTCGGCGTGTTCGCCGGCGTCTCGGCCGCCGGCGGAGCGATCGGCCTCCTCGCCGGCGGCATCCTCGTCGAACTGCTCGACTGGCGCTGGGTGCTCTTCGTCAACGTGCCCATCGCCATCGTGATCGCGGTCCTCGCCTCCAAGGTCCTGCACGAGTCCGAACGCCACGCCGGCCACTTCGACTTCGCCGGCGCGCTGCTGTCCACCCTCGGCATGGTCGCCCTCGTCTACGGCTTCATCCGCGCCTCGCAGGAGGGCTGGCGCGACCCCGTGACCCTCGGCTCCTTCGCCGCCGCCGTGGTCCTGCTCACCCTCTTCATCCTCAACGAACGGCGCTCGCCGCAGCCGATCACCCCGCTGCACATGTTCGCCGACCGCAACCGGGCCGGCACCTACGGCATCATGCTCATGCTCGCCTGCGCGATCTTCGGCATGTTCTTCTTCCTGACCCTCTTCGTGCAGATCGTGCTCGGCTTCAGCCCCATCCAGGCCGGTCTGGCCTTCCTGCCGGTCAGCGTGGTGATCGCGGTGGGCGCGGGCGTCACCGCGAGGCTGCTCCCCAAGTACGGCCCCAAGCCCTTCATGGTCATCGGCGCGCTCTCCTCGGCGATCGGGCTCGGCTGGCTGACCCGCACCGACGTCGACTCGACGTACCTGGGCAGCATCCTGGGCCCGATGCTGTTCTTCGCCCTCGGCATGGGCCTGCAGTTCGTCTCGCTGACCCTGATGGCCCTGTCCAACGTCCCCGACCGGGAGTCGGGCGCCGCCTCCGGCCTGCTGAACGCCACCCAGCAGGTGGGCGGTTCCCTCGGCCTGTCCATCCTGGTCACCGTCTACGGCACGGCCAGCCGCAACGAGGCCAAGAGCCTCGTACCGGACTTCGTCGCCACCGCAGGACCGGCGGACAAGGCCTACTTCCAGCGGACCGGCCAGTTCCCCAAGCCCTGGAGCGACCAGGTGCTGACCTCGGGCATCAGCTCCGCCTTCGTCGTCGCGGCCCTGTTCACCCTGGTCGGGGCGGCCATCGCACTGTTCGTCATCCAGGTCCGCCCCTCCGACCTCGAACGCCTCCAGGGCAACCACGCACCGACGGCCGACCGGAGCTGACCCGCGGGCCGCCCGGGGTCACGCAGTCGGGGCCCGGGGTCAGGCGGCAGGATCCCGGGATCACACTGCGGGGACCCCGGCCCCCGCCGTCACCCGCGCCACGAAGGCCTCCAGATTGCCGCTCATCCGGGCGATGCGCTCCTCCACGGTCAGCGACTCCTCCTGACGGCCGGCCCGCAGCTTCGGCTGCCGCTTCCCGCGCACGTACAGCGAACAGGCCAGGTCCGCGCAGACGTACGTGCCGACGGTGTTGCCCTCGCGGCCGCGGGCGCCCGCCAGCGGAGCGGCGAGCAGGGTCACCCCGGAGGACGCGTGCCCCGTCAGGCAGATCTGGCACAGGCTGGACTTCACCGCACTGGTCCGGCCGACGGTCGGCACGCGCAGGGAGATCCCCACCGGGCCGCCGGCGCGCGGCAGCACCAGGTGGGCGCGCAGCGGAGCCCCCGGATCGACCCAGCCCAGGAAGTCCAGGTCCTCCCACGGGGTCGCGGCGAAGTCGAGCGGCAGGCGCATGCGTGCCGCCTCGCCCTTGGTGCAGTTCACGAAGGACGTACGGATCTGTTTCTCGCTGAGTGGTTCCACGGGCATCGAGCCTAGGCCGTGCCCGCCGCCGCCCGCACTCCCATATCCGCCGAGGCCGCCCTCAGCGCAGCGGGCGGATCCGGCAGCGGGCCGGCCCCTCCGTCCGCAGGGTGATCCCGGCGCTCACCGGTATCTCGGTGTCCACCGCCTCGAACGCGTGGGCGCGCAGGATGATCGCCAGGGCGAGCACCGACTCCAGCATGGAGAAGTGCTGCCCGATGCAGGCGCGCGGGCCGCCGCCGAACGGGAACCACGCGTACCGGGGCCGCCCCGCCTCCGCCTCCGGGGTGAACCGGCCCGGATCGAAGCGGTCCGGGTCCGGCCAGTAGGCCGGGTGGCGGTGCGTCACCCACGGCGCCAGGATCACGTCCGCGCCGGCCGGGACGGCGTACCCCCCGATCCGGGTCGCCGCGACGGACTTGCGTCCGATGACCGGCGCGGCCGGGTAGAGCCGCATGGCCTCCTTGACGACCCGGCCGAGGAAGGGCAGCCGGTCGAGGTCCGCGGCCTCGGGCGTACGGTCGCCCAGCACCCGGGAGATCTCCGCGCGGGCCAGGTCCTGCTGCTCGGGGTGACGGGCCAGCAGGTGCAGGGCGAAGCACAGGGAGGTGGCGGTGGTCTCGTGCCCGGCCAGCAGGAAGATCAGCACCTGGTCGCGCAGCTCGTCGGCGTCGAACTCCCGGTCGTCCGAGCTCCGTGCGGCGGCGAGCAGCGTCAGCAGGTCCTCCCCGGCGGCCTCCGCCCCGTCCTGCCGGCGCCGATCGATGATCTGGTCGCAGGCCCCGTAGAGCTCCTCCATCGCGGCGGCGGCCCGCCGGTTGCCCGGGGTGGGCCAGGTACGCGGGATGTTGGCGGGGGAGTAGCCGCGGGCCAGCACGTAGTCGGTGATCACGGGGAAGCAGCGGGCCACCACGTCGGCCGTGGTCTCGACGTCGGTGCCGAAGAGGATCCGGGCCACGGCCCGCAGGGCGAGGTGCATCATCTGCCCGGAGACGTCGATGACACCGCCCGGCGCGTCCGCCCAGGAGGCGACGACCGCCGAGGTCTCGGCAGCCACGGCCCCCGCGTACCCGTCCACCCGGCGGCGGGTGAACAGCGGCTGCACCAGGCGGCGCTGGCGCAGGTAGTCCTCGTCCTGCGCGGTCAGCAGCCCGTTGCCGAAGGACTTCCGGACCTCCTCGTAGAAGTGGTTGTCCTTGCGGAAGTTGGCGGCCTCGGAGGCCAGCACCTGCTGCGCGCCCTCCGCGGAGAAGACGCAGTACAGGTCGGCCCGCAGCCCGGGCGGCCCGGCCGAGACCCGCACGACGTCCCCGTGCCGGTGCTGCGCCCGCAGGTAGGTGCCGAGGGAGTCCGCCTTCAGGTCGAGCAGGGACCCCAGCAGCGGCACCCCCGCGAGGGCCGGCACCTCCGCTCCCGTACCGACGCCCGCATCCGCCCCAACGGCCATGACCACCCCTTCGTCCGCCAACGGAGCCCGATTCTGCCGCCGTACCGCCGGGGTGGCGAGACCCTGCGCGGTTTCCGGCCGGATCCCGTCGCGGCTTTCCCGGAGAAGTTTCCGCGGGGACCGATGAGTTCTGCCGCGCTCCACGGTCATAGTCCGTGGTTGGTGCAGGGTGGACGCGAACGGCGGCCACGGCGTGCGTCGGCCGGACCGCCGAGAACCGGACACGAGAGACCGAGGAACCGCCATGCGCACCCTGATCAGCACCGCCTTCATCTCGCTCGACGGCGTCGTGGAGGCCCCGGGCGGCGAGCCCGGCTACCGCAACTCCGGCTGGACCTTCAAGGACGTCGAGTTCCTCCCCGAGGCCTTCGAGATCAAGGACCGGGAGCAGAAGGAGGCGGGCGCGATGCTGCTGGGCCGCACCAGCTACGAGGCGTTCAGCCCGGTCTGGCCCGGCATGGAGGACTTCGCCGACTACAAGCTGATGCCGAAGTACGTGGTCTCCACCACCCTCACCGAAGGGGACCTGGTGACGAACTGGGGCGAGACCACGATCCTGCGCTCGCTCGAGGAGGTCGCGGCGCTCAAGGAGACCGAGGGCGGCCCGATCATCGTCCACGGCAGCGCCGGCCTGAACCGGGCCCTCTCCGACGCGGGCCTGATCGACCGCTACCACCTGCTGGTCTTCCCGCTCCTGCTCGGCGCCGGCAAGCGCCTGTTCAGCACGACGGACAAGGACACCCAGAAGCTGAAGCTGGTCGAGCACGAGGCCTACGCCAACGGCCTGCAGAAGAACGTCTTCGACGTCATCCACTGACCCGCCCGGCCGCCCTATCCCGTCCTCGGGCGGCCCGTCACGGCTTGCGGTGCCGCCCCGTTCCCCTGCCGAGCCGCGGAGCGTACCCGGGGACCGGTACGGACTCGGCCCGCGCGGACGGGTCCAGGAGGCGGCAGGCGGCCGCGTAGCCGTCGACGACGGCGAGCGTCACCCACTGGAAGCCGTCCCACTCCAGGATCAGGCGCGGGGCGCCGGGGTCGAGGTGGGCGGCCCGCTGCGGGCCGGTACCGAGCGTGACGGCCTTGAGCTCGCCGGCCCTCCGCACCCGCCCCTCACGGCGCGCGGCCCACTGGTCGAGCGGTTCGTCCTCGGGGTTCATGGTCGTACCTCCGTCGAGCAGATGCGGCACCCTACCGCCCCCGAGGACGACGGCGCCCCTGCTCCCGCACTCCCCGGGGCCGGGGGCGTCGTCGTCGAAGATCAGGACGACATGCTTCGTCGGCCACGCTCGTTTACTCCGGAAGCAGGGGACTTGGTTGCGCGGTCGCCCTTGTGGGTCACTTCCAGCCAGTGCGGTGCTTCAGCCACGACAGCGCCGCCGCACCGTAATCCGCCCGGTTCTGCCGCAGGAACGGCGCCCCTGGCGGATCCAGGTGACGGGAGCACCAGATCCAGTAGCCGGCCAGCCCGGCGGCGAACGCGGTCAGCACGTCGGGAGACGGCTGCGGCAGATGAGCCACGGCAGCTTCGGCTTCGGTGGGGGCGTGGCCGCCTACGACCAGGGCGGGTACCAAGAGAACGGGATCGATCCAGTCGGCGCCTCGGAAGCGGTAGGACCAGTCGATGAGGATGACGGAGTCATCGGGGCGGCGAATCATGTTGTCCGGACGGATGTCCCAGTGGACGAGGGTGTCACCTCGGGCAGCGGCCTTCCACTGCTGTTCGATGCCGACGAGGTCCTCCAGATGGCGCTCCGCCCAGGTATCGAGCCCCTCGGCATGTTCGCCGAGAAGGTCAGCCCATCCGGTGAACCACTTGCCGAGTACGTCCTCGACGGGAACCGCGTCCTCGACCGGGCACGGCGTGAGCATCTTCCCGGCGGCCTCGACGGCGGCCACGGCAGCCTCGACGTCACCACCCGGACCGAAGCACGGTTCCCCTCCGTCCACGCTCTGCATACACAGGAGCCACCACTCCATTCCCTCGCGGGGGGGCCGACCACCACAGCACATCCGGCCCGGTACCGCGAGGCAGCACAGAGGTCACAGCCACCTCGTCGGCGTAGTGCCGGGAGAAGGGGTGGTCACCCTCCATTCCTTTGAGGAACACCTCGCGTCCGTCCGCGAGGCGCAGCCGTGAGGCCAAGCCCGGTGTATACCCACCGCCACAAGTCCGCGCCTCGACGACCGGGGACCCCAGGCGGTGTTCGGCGTGGGCGCGTACCGGTTCCGGTAGGGACGTCCAGTCAGGACGCACGGAAGTGGCAGTCATGGGCGCCACTGTAGGTAAGGCGTCCTCACCCATAGGGTTCCTTCCCCTGAAATCCGAGCAAGGGCGCCGGCCGCTGGAACGCCGACCGGGCACTTTGAGATCGTGCACGCTAGATCCTCGCGGGCATCTTGGCGTAGTCCTCCTCGGGGACCTTTGGCGGCATGTGCTCCGTCCCCACCCAGATACGGCGACTGAAGTCCTCGTACTGCTCGGTGTTGAGGATGAACGCGTGCCACACCATGTCCACCGGGCCGGACGGGGCGTTGTGTTCCGTGGGGTACAGCATGGACAGGGCCACGTACTGGCGGAACTCTGCGATCAGCGGAATCGCGTGCTTCGCGAAGAAGTAGTCCCGGAACTCGACGGCCCTGGTGTCGTCGGTGCCTTCGAAGTCGCCCTCGGAGGGGTTGAAAACGAGCCACTGCTGCATGATCTCGGAGGCCCAGTAGCGGCAGTGCTTGTCCCACTGTCCGAACCACAGGAGCAGGGGCAGAACCTGCTCGTTGTCGAACAGCCGGCCCTCTCGCAGCAGCCGGCGCGGGCTCAGGCCCAGGAGCAGGAACCCCATGTCGTATTCCTCCAGCAGTGTCAGCCGCATGCGGAGGTCGTCATCCATGTCCGGCTCGGCCGCCACGCACTTGTCGAGGATCGATCCGCGCTCGGCGGTCAGAATCTTCATGTCCATGTACATCCTCCCGTCCGGGAGGGAGCCGGGCACACCCGCCCGAACGCCCGCCCCTGAACCGTCGTGGCCTCGGGGTGTGGTGATCAGTGAACGCCCGGATGCTCTTTGCGGGAATGAAGTGCTGCTGAAGTTGCGGGGCTCGCTGTGGCGGCTCCCGGCCGTCTGATCGTCGTCAACTGCCAGACTGCGCAGCATGATGGAACTCAATGGAGCCCCTGCCGATCCCGAGGCAGTGAAGGCGCTCGCGCTGGGCAACTACGGACACTTCACGTCGATGAGGGTCGAGGGCCGGCGAGTGCGCGGCCTCGCCCTGCACCTTGAGCGCCTGCAACGCGACTGCCGTGCGGTCTTCGCCACCGAACTCGACAGGGACCGCGTCCGCGAGTACATCCGCCGGGCGGTCGTCGGCCAGGACGGTTCGTTCGTCGTCCGCGTCAGCGTCTTCGATCCGGCCCTCGACATGGGTCACCCGTCAGCGCCGGCCACACCGCACGTCCTGGTCACCAGCAGGCCCACGGGCCGGCTCCCGATGCCGCCCATGCGGGTCAAGGCCGTTCCCTTCGTGCGTGACGTTCCCGCTGTCAAGCACATCGGCCTCTTCGGCGCCCTCCACGCCCGGCGTGCCGCACAGCTCGACGGGTTCGACGACGCCCTGCTCCTCGGACCGGACGAGTTGATCAGCGAGGGTGTCACCTGGAACGTGGGCTTCGTCGACAACGACGGGGCAGTGCTCTGGCCCAAGGCCGAAGTCCTGCCCGGGGTCACCATGGCCCTCCTCCAGCAGCAGCACCCCCACGTGATCACCCACATTGCGCAGCACGAAGCGCACCGGATGCAGGCCGCGTTCGCCACCAACACGAGCATCGGCGTGCGGGCCATCAGCGCGATCGACTCCACCCGGTTCCCCACCGAGCATCCGGTGCTGGCCGCCCTGCGCGACGGGTACCTGGCCACCCCCGGCGACCTCGTATAGCCGGGGGCCGGGCGTGGGAGTAGTGCGTTGGACGGGACGGGAGACGCGGGCCTTGCGCACGGCCCTGCGGATGACGGTCCGTACGTTCGCCGTGCACATCGGGGTCAGCGACCGCATGGTGTCCCACTGGGAGCGTGGCGGGGTGGGGATCGTCCCGCGCCCTTCCAACCAGTCCGCACTCGACACCGCGCTGTCCATCGCGGGCGCGGAGGCGCAGGAGCGGTTCGCTGTCCTGATCACGGAGCAGGCCGCGGTCACCACGGACCAGCGCACGGAAGTACTGCTGGCCTCAGACCCGCTCAAGTTCGTACGCCACCCGGTGGACGGGAAGCTGATGGTGCTGGTTCCGGAGGGGATCTACCTGGGTGGCGATGCCGGTGAGACGACGTGGTTACCGGCGTTCCACCTCGACGTGTCCCCCACCACGAACGCCGACTACTCCCGCTTCGTCTCGGCGACCGGGCACCCGGCGCCGCAGCACTGGGACGGACCGCGGTACCCGCACAGCCTCTTCGACCATCCGGTGGTGTGGGTGACATGGCATGACGCCGCCGCCTACGCCGCTTGGGCCGGCAAGACCCTGCCCACGAGCGCGCAGTGGGAGAAGGCCGCCCGGGGGGCCAAGGGCAACATCTACCCCTGTGGCAACAGCGCCACCGCGGCGAAGTGCAACGTGGCCGACTCGGGGATCGGGCACACGACCCCCGTCAGCCGGTACCGGAGCGGTGCCAGCTCCTTCGGCGCGTACGACCTGTGCGGCAACGTGTGGGAATGGTGTGCCACCGACTCCGCTCCCGGGCGCAAGGAACTGAAGGGAAGCGCCTACGTGAGGCCCTCCACGACCGCCTCGACCGAAACGTGCGGCAGGTATCTGAGAAGGACAGCGAGAGCAAGCAGTTCTTGGGGGCGGGGATGAAGGTGGTGGCAGCCGCTGGTGCGGCCGCTCTCGGACTGGGCGTGGTGTTCGTCGGCGGCAAGATCGCTGGAGGGAGCGAGGACGATTCCGAGGAATCCCAGTAGGACTGTGACCCGCAGGGTGGGGGCCAGCCCGCCGTCCGGCGGTCACCTCGGCGGTGAGCACCTCGTCCAGCGCCATGTGCAGAGCCGGGCCCCGGTGCCCCACGTGCACCAGCCGCCAGTCGTAGTCGCTCCACTCGGTCGCGCGGGCCAGGGCCCGCCGGACGGCGATGCCGACTCCTTCCGCGGTCAGGCCGAACATCACGGTCGACTCGGGCAGGGCCGCCGTGATCCGGGCCACCAGACCCGTGGCGTCCGCCAGGGAGGGGTGCCCTCCGTCCCGGGAAGCCCCTCGCGATGATCTTGATCGGGATGTGACGGGGCTGCCTGGCGTTGGGTCTCATGAGCGATTCGCGTCTTCGTGAGCGGAGTCACTTCCGCTGCGCTACACGATTCGGAGCCCTGAACGGAGGATCTGACGGAATCGATGGGCCCGGTGGATGTGTGGCACGCTGAGAGGATGATCAGAGAACCCGCCGAGACCGCCATCAGTGAAGACGGAACCGTCGAGCTCCCCATGGGGGTCATCGTCGAGGCCGGCCTGTCCGTCGGGGCGCGGCTGCTGGCGTACAGCGACGGGGACGGCAGGATCGTCCTGCGCCGAGCGGAAGACGCCATCGACGACCTGCTGAACGGTCATACCCTCTGATCACTTCGCGGCGTCTGCCTCCCGGCGCGCCTCTGTGACGGTCTCGATCACCAGCCGTGCCACCTCCTCGGCGGGCACGTGTTCCCAGATCCGTAGCACCTTCCATCCGGATTCCTCCAAGAGGCGGGTCGTCTCCGAGTCGCGAGCCCTGTTCTTCTCGAACTTCTCCGCCCAGAAATCCCGGTTCGTCGCAGGGGTGCTCCGATGTTCCGGAAATCCGTGCCAATAGCAACCATCGACGAAAACCGCCACTTTCGCCTTGGTGAACACCACGTCCGCTGTACGTCGGAGGGACGCCACCGGTCGAATCGACACCCGGAACCGGAGTCCTGCGCGGTGCAGGAGAGAGCGGAGTCGCAACTCGGGCTTCGTGTCCCTCGCCTTGTTCGCCCGCATCGACTTCCGGGAGCCGGGCGATGACGCCCACGATCCCGCCGGAATCGACGTGTCCGCGAGCAATCCGGCGACGCGGGCCAGTCGCCACCCCTCGCGCAGGTTCGCCGCGCGAGGGGGGGGCGGTCGACCTCGCCCAGAGGGACACTGGTCGCTCGGCCGTCGACGGACCACCGCAGTACGGCGGTCACCCGTGTACCGCGGGCGGTTCGGCGCAACACGATCCTCGCGGGCCGCAGGTCACCTCCGCCGACGTCCACCAACCGGCGGTCGGGGCCTCCGGCGCTGCGTACCTGTTCACGGGCCCGCTGTGTTCTGTCGAGTCCGGGACGCACACGCCAGGAGCGGTCGGACACCACCTTCTCTTGCACTCCGTGTGTGCCCTTTCCCACCACTGATCTCACCGGTTCGTTGTAGAACCGACTTCCGGGTCGACGATACGGCTCCACGACGTGGTCGTGGCAGGGTGCCGACTCGCGCCTTCAGGCCGAAACAGGGGCCGGCGCGACAAGCCGTTGAGTAGTACTGTTGATTTGAGGTCTGTGTTGTCCAGGGTGTACCTGGCCGGCTAGAGTGCGTCCATGGCCGCCGACACCGACTCCCCGACCAGCAGATTCAGCTCAACCGACGATGACAGAGTCTCGTCCGTTGGCTTCCGCATGATCGATCTCTTCGCGGGGTGTGGTGGTCTGACCAAGGGATTCGTGGACGCCCGGCACGACGGTCGAGCGGTGTACGAGCCGATCGCCGCAGTCGAGATCGACCGCGCGGCGGCCGCGACTTACGCGGCCAACTTCGGTCCGCACGTCTACCAGGGCGACATCACGGCCTGGGTCCGGAGGGAGGCCGGCATCCCTCGCGCGGACATCGTGCTCGGTGGTCCGCCGTGCCAGGGCTTCTCGCGCCTCGGTAACCAGGATCCGTCGGATGAGCGGAACCAGCTCTGGCGCCAATACCTGGCGGTCGTCCACGAGGTGCGGCCGAAGATTTTCGTGATGGAGAACGTCGACGCCTTCAGGAAGTCCCCCGAGTTCCAGCTCCTGATCGATGAGGCGACCCGGCCCGGAGGGCTTCTCAAGGACTACATCATTCGCCACGAACTCGTCAGCGCCGACGAGCACGGCGTTCCGCAACGTCGAAGGCGGACCATTCTCGTCGGAGCCCGTAAGGACCTTGTGGCTCCCGGGTCGGGTGAACGGCTCGAAGAACTGTCCGAATGTGATCTCCTGAATCTCCTCTTCCCCACCCCCGGTCAAGATGACCCGGTCACGGTATGGCAGACGATCTCGGATCTCATTCTGAAGAAGCTCGATTCCCAATTGCCTGAACGTGAAACAATGATCAACGGAACCTCCATTCAGGGTCCGTTTCACATGGGCGAGCTTCACCTTCGTCGGAACGGCATCACGGCGCACTCGCTGAAGCGCTATTCCCACATCCCGGAGGGTGGGAATCGTTTCGATATCCCCTACCATCTCCTCTCCAACTGCTGGAAGAAGCACAAGGCGGGGTCCGCGGACGTTATGGGTCGCCTGTACAAGGATAAGCCCTCAGTGACCATCCGTACCGAGTTCTTCAAGCCCGAGAAGGGCCGCTATCTCCATCCGTGGCTCCACCGCCCCATCACGCACCTGGAGGCGGCTCTACTGCAGAGCTTCCCAATGGACTTCAAATGGTGCGGAACCCGGAACGAGATCGCCCGACAGATCGGCAACGCCGTCCCCGTCGGCCTGGCGCGCGTCATCGCCGAACACCTCGCGCCGCTTCTCCTCGCACAGCCGGTCGAGCGCCCGAGGCAGCCGGCGGAGCGGGACCTGCGTTCCGAGGAACGTGTTCTGGTGGAGGCCTGACCTCGTCGACGGTTGGACGCGACCGATGCGGAGTCTCGACCGGCACGAGCTGAACCGGACGCCTGGAAGGCGTATCGGCTTGTCGCAGACGGTGAACGAAGCGCATCTCTCCCGCACGACGACCGAGGTCCGTGCGTGATCGAGAGGCGGATCGGCTGAACCAGGCCTTCCTGTACGGTCGTCTCGTCGTCGCCTGGTCGGAGCGTCCGGTTCGACCAGGCGAGGTGTGGTGGGGGAAAGGGGACCCGTGAACGAGTTCGACGCGCAGTACGACGCCTTCCGGAAATTGATCAAGAGCCAGACGCCGGAGCAGGCGCTCGGGACGATCAGACTTTTCGGCATGAGCGACGATCTCGCCAAACGCATCGCCGAGCGTCATCAACGGGAGACCATCGAGATCCGGGACAAGCGACAGCCGGGATCGGTGGTCCGCAACAACCGTGAGACCTGGTACGTGGGTCCTCAGGAGGGTGACCGTTGCTGGCCGGCGTTGCACGACCTTCTGAAGCGAGAGTCGTCCTGGGACGATGACGGGCTCCGGGCTCTAGACGCCGCGTCCACCAAAGTCGTCTCCATGCTCGATCACCCCATGGAGAAGGAGTTCTCCACCCGCGGACTGGTCGTGGGGTACGTGCAGTCGGGCAAGACCACCAACTTCACGGCTCTGATCGCCAAGGCCGCAGACGCCGGGTACAAGTTCTTCATCGTCTTCGCGGGAATTCACAACGGCCTCCGCCGGCAGACGCAGATTCGGCTGGAACGTCAACTCGTCGATCCCGTCATCGACCAATGGCATCCCCTCACCGGGGCGGAAGGCGACTTCGAACCGCCCGCGGGCAACCCGGCCGCCTTCTTCACTTACAAGAGCCAACAGCACGTCCTCTGCGTGGTGAAGAAGAACGTGCCGCGGCTCACGAAGCTGAAGGAATGGCTCGAGAAGGCCCCCGACTACCTGAAGAACTGCCCGACGCTCATCATCGACGACGAGGCCGACCAGGCCAGCATCGCGTCCAAGCGGACGAACCCCTTGATCCGCGAGATCATCGACCTCTTTCCACGCGGCGGCTACATCGGTTACACCGCGACCCCGTTCGCGAACCTCCTCATCGACCCGACGGCCAAGGACCTCTATCCCGAGGACTTCGTCGTCAACCTCCCCAAGCCACGTGGGCATTTCGGCACCGAGGTCCTCTTCGGTCGGGAACCGCTCGACGGTGAGGACCCTCAAGACGTGCCGGACGGATACGACATGATCCGTATCGTGCCGGAGGACGAGATTTCGCTCGTCAAGCCCGGTCGTGACGAGATCGAGGGCTTCTCGCCGGAGATCGACGGAGCCCTTCGCACCGCCGTTCACTACTTCTGGCTGGCCACCGCCGCGCGCAGGGTGCGCGCACGAGGAGTCCCGCACTCGACGATGCTCGTCCACACCAGCGTCAGCACCCTGGTCCACGAGAGTTTCAAGCGACCTCTCGAGCGCTTCCGTTCCACATTCTCGGAGCTGCTCCGGGCCGAAGACCCCTCCCTGCTCGACGAGCTGCGCGAGTTGTGGGACGAGGAGACCGCCCGTGTGCCGGGGGAGGAGCCCGATTTCGGGGAGGTGAAGGTGCCCTTCGAGTGTCTTCTCCCGAAGCTGGCCGGTGTCGTCGACGACTGCCGGATCATCCTGGACAACTCGAAGAGCCTGGAGCGTCTCGACTATGAGACCGGTGCGGTCGTGGCGATCGCGGTCGGAGGCAACACCCTCTCGCGCGGCCTGACCCTCGAGGGCCTCGCGGTCAGCTACTTCGTCCGCGGTGCCTCGACCTACGACACGCTGCTTCAGATGGGCCGTTGGTTCGGGTTCCGTGACGGCTACGCCGACTTGCCGCGCATCTGGATGACCGAAGAACTGCGTGAGTGGTTCCGTCACATCGCCACTGTCGAATCGGAGATGCGCCGGGACATCGAGCTCTACATGGTCGAGGACAAGACACCGCTGTCCTTCGCAGTCCGCCTCCGCAACCACCCCGCACTCCGCATCACCGCCGCGGCGAAGATGCGCGACGCGGTCAAGGTCAGCGCGTCTTACGGAGGCCAACGAGTCCAGACCAGCTACTTCCACACCGACGACTCCGAGTGGCTGCGCGGCAATCAGGCTGCGGCCGGCAAGCTCGTCGACCGAGCCCTCAACATCGCCGGCGCCCGGCACGAGGACCTGTCCGGCGCGGGCCGACACGTGTTGCGCGACGTTCCGTACGACATGGTCCTCGCCTTCCTCGAGGACTACCGCTTCCACGAGAAGTCGATGGACTGCGACGCGGGACTGCTTCGCAGTTACGTCGAGCGACGGGTCAAATCCCGCGGCGGCGGAGCCCTGAAGCGGTGGAACGTCGCAGTCATCGGTAATCCACTCAGCGGTTCCCCTGAAACCAGGTACGAGTTCGCTCCCGGAGTCGCAGTGGATCGCGTGTTCCGCGCGAAGCTCCCGAGTGGCCCCGACGCCGCCAACATCAAAACGCTCATGAGCCGCAGGGACGCGGGAGTCGACCTCGACCTGAGCACGCTCGACGAGGTCACCGAGGGCGCGCTCAAGCAGGCGCGTCGGATCCAATGCCCGGAGACCGCCCTCTTGACCCTCTATCCGATCGACAGGGTGTCACCCACCAGGCGTCCCCGCCGACAGGCGCTGCACGCGGTCGATCACGTCATCGGCGTCGGGCTCGTCTTCCCGATGGCCGGGGGAGAGGACAGCGAGGTCGAGTGGTACAGCGCGGACCTCTCGAACGTGGTCGTCGAGGAGGACGAGTTCGGCGTGCTGGGCAGTGACGAGTTGGAGATGCTGCTCGAGGACGACGTCCGGTGACCACGGCCGACCTTCGTATGGTGCTGGAGGACCACTGGAACCGGCTCGGGGCCGAGCCGGTTTCCGTCGGGCACGTGTTGAGGACCTCCGCTCTGCCGGTGGTCACCGCCCACGGGCCGCTCCTGGCGGCGGTCGACCGCGAGGGACGGCGGCATCTCCTGGTGCCGCTCAAGGTGCGACAGCGTGTAGCCGTCGGCTCGGTCAGTGCGTCACTCCGGATAACGGAGCGTCCGCTCGAGGACGAGGACGGGTACGGACGTTTCGCCGACGTCACGTGTACGAGCCGTGAGCTCGACGACGTGTTCACCGGACTCTGCAGGGACGTCCTGGTGGCGGTCGAGGCTGACGGCGGCCGTCCGTACCGGACCGCTCGCGCGGTGGTCGAGCGCTGGAAGCTGCTCTTCAGCAGGGGGCCCCGTTCTCTGACGTGTGAGCAGACGGTGGGGTTGTTCGGTGAGCTCCACGTCCTGGTGCGCTTGCTGGAAGGTGATCCCGGAGCCGTGCGTCACTGGGTCGGGCCCACCGGTGGGCGACACGACTTCTCCGACGGCCTGCACGCGGTGGAGGTGAAGAGCACGGTCACGAACTCGGAGCGCCGCGTCTTCGTCGTCCACGGATTGGATCAGCTGGAGGCGCCGGAGGGAGGGGATCTCCTTCTCGCCTGGCAGCGCTTCGAGCCGAACCCCGGAGGCAGCACGCTCGGTGAGCTCGTCGACCGTGTGGCGGACCTGTGTGACGATCAGTCCGAGCTGCTCTCCAGGCTCCGCTCCGTCGGTTACCGTCTGTCCGCCGAGGAGGACCAGGACGGATTGAGGCTGTCCCTTGCCGAGGACCGCTGGTATCGCGTCGACGAGGACTTCCCTCGGCTCACCACGGCCTCGATGCACGCCGGAGCGGTTCCGGCCGGGGTCCTCGACGTCCGGTACACGGTCGACTTGGCCGGTACCCGTACGAGTCCTGTCGACGAGGTGACGGTCGGCGACTTCCTCGGGCGTGTAGGGGAGACGACGTGACCACGTCGCCACGGTGGCTGTCCGAGTTGTACGGGCCCGGGGGCGGCGGGGCGGCGGAGGGCATGCTCAGGCACCTGGACGCCACCGAGATGGACCCCGTGTCACTGCTGGTCCGCGAGTCGGCTCAGAACAGCTGGGACGCTCGGGTCGGAGACGGACCGGTCGACTATCGGATCGGATTGCGCACGCTCGGCCCGAGCGAGGCGCCGGTGTGGCGTGAACTCCTGTCGGAGAACGCGCCCTCCGTCGAGCACCTCCGGCTGCGTTCGTCACTCGCCCACCCTGTCGTCCGCGTCCTGACGGTGACGGACACGGGCACTAAGGGGCTCGGCGGACCGACTCGCGCAGACGTCGTCCCCGACGGTGAATCGGACTTCGTCTCCTTCGTCCGCAAGACCGGCAGTTCCCAGGATCTGAGCAGCCGCGGCGGAACCTACGGCTACGGCAAGGCGGTCTTCCACCTGGTCTCCAGGCCGCACACCGTTCTGGTCCACACTCGCTGCCGGGTCGGACGCCGGTACGAGACACGGCTCATCGGCTGGGCCGTCCACGAGAGTTACAGCACGGACACCGTCGACGGCCCGAAGACCTTCACGGGTCGACACTACTGGGGGCGCGTGCAGGACGACTACGTCGAACCTCTGGTGGGAGAGGAGGCCGACGAGGTCGCCCGGAAGCTGGGGCTCAAGGCGTTCCCGCTGGACGGCACCGGCACCACCGTCGCGATCGTCGACCCGGATCTCGGGGAGCGGGACGACGGCGAGGCGATGCAGTGGATCGTCGACGCCATGATCTGGAACCTATGGCCCAAGATGCTGCCCGAGGGCGGGGACGCTCCCATGCGGTTCACCGTCACCCGCGACGGAGTCGAGGTCCCCGTTCCCGGCCCTTCGGATGTACCGCATCTTCGCCCCTTCCTGTGGGCTCACGGGGAGATGGACCGCATCGTCGAGCACAAGAGGTTGGGACGGACTCTCGGGCGCATGGGCGTGCGCAAGTTCATCGCGCCTCCCGGCCCTCCGCCGATAGCCGCGCAAGAGGCGGGCTTGGGGGACCGGCTACACCACACCTGTCTCATGCGTCCGGTGGATCTCGTGGTGCGATACTTCGCGGGCCCACCCTTCTACGAGGAGCACGGCGGATATGCGGCGGTCTTCCGGGCGGACCCCGGGATGGATCGAGTGTTCGCCGCGACCGAACCCGCCAGCCATGACAACTGGATGGTCGACAGACTGCAGGGCGAGGATCGCCTGCTGGCGAAGCACGCTCTCAGGAGGATCGCCGATGCGATGAAGGAGGCCTCTGTTCCGACCGCGGTGGTCAACAACGCCGGCGACGGGGTCTCCTTGGCGGGTATGAGCAAGCTCATGGCCGGGCTCATGGCCGGCACCCCGGGCCAAGGCGGTTCAGCCGTCTTCGCCGTAGAGCCTGCAGCCGGTCCTGCCGGTGCGGACGGGCGATGGTCGGATGCAGGACGCCCGACTGATGGCGAGGGTTCAGGGGCGGCGGATCGGAGCGGGTCGAGGGGCCAAGGGAGACGCGGAGCGCGGTTGCGCTACCTGGACGACCCTTTCCACGACACCGTGGACGGGAAGACGGTCCTCGTCCAGCGCTTCGAGCTCCTCGACGTCGGCGACCAGGCGGTCCGAGCTCGATTGGCCGTGGCCCTCAGTGGCGCTTTGGGAAGAGAGGGCGAACCGCCCAAGGGTGCGTCCGTCCCCACGGTGCTGGGGTGGCGGTCCGACACGGGAGAGGTTCGCACGGTTCCCGAACTTCACGTGGCGGGAGGGGACGGCAGGATATGGTCTCTCGTGGTCCGCCCGGCCCCCGACACCGTCACCGAGATCGCCGTGACCTCCGAACGGAAGGACGGGTCGGGGTGAATCGTCGCGCCTACCCCTACAGACGCCCTCATCCAGGCGCCGTCACCACCGACGGCTGGCTCCTCAAGCAGGTCGAGGGGGAGGGCGTCCCACTCCCGCCCTCGGTGGTGGACTGGGACTACCAGCGGGATCTGGACTTCGAGTGCACGGTGGACGTCGATCTCGACAAGGTCCGAGAGACCGCGGCACTGCCGCCCGAAGCCGAACTCGCTCTCACGGTCGTCTGGAGTTCCTCCGGTTCAGGACTGCGCCTGCTCGCGGTGGACAGACCACTACAGGGCGGAGGGACCCGATCGGTGCATCTGGCCTTCACCGTTCTCGGCAGGGAGAGCGGTGGCGTGTTGTCGATCGAGACCCAACTCGTTCTGCGGAAGCACCTGGACAACCCCGACCCGACCGGCCCCCAGCGGGCTGGCTCCATCCTCTGGCAGCGGGTAGCCCGGATCCGTCTGCAGGGTGACGCCTCGCAGTTCCCGATGGCCGTCGTGGATTTCAAAGGCACGGGCTATCCCGAGAACGCCCCCTGGTACCTGGACATCGGGTCGAATCTCGAGGCGGCGACCATGGGCGCGGTACTCCTGCTCGTCAACAGCAGGACCCCCCTCGTCCTGGAAGCCGTACGCAAGGCGGAGAAGGCGACACATGCAGAGAAGTTGATCCACTCGGCACTCCGCCAAGACGTCGTGCGCCTCATGATCGAGCACGCCATCGGCCACGAGGACCTGGACGACGAATCGAGATTCGAGGCGGACACCCTCGGTCACACACTCCTTGGAGTGGTCCGCGGTCATCTCCCCGACATGACTCTGGCCGCACTTCGCAACATGCGGCGCAGCGACCCGTCCCTGCTCGCGGCCCGAGTGCAGAGCGCCGTCGGACTCTTCGCCAAGGAGGCGTGATGGTCCACCTCTTCCCCCGCCTCCTCCCCGGTGCGGCCGGGAGTCTACGGGAGGCGTATCTCGGAAAGTCGGCGGAGGAGCTGCGAAGCCGTGCGGACCTGTCCCACACCGCGATGTTCTACGCGGCTACGGGTGGCGTCAGGCTGCCCGTGGAGCGGCTGAAGGACATACGCGCCGAGATCCTTCGATTGGCTGAGGATCGGGGTTTCCCCGCCCCGCACAACCGTAGACAGGCAGCCACCTTCGACATCGCGGTCGCCGAGGTCCTGCACAGGGATTCGGGGATCATCCCGGCGGAGGCCGTCGCGGGTGATCTGTGGGCCTTCCTCTCCCTCGTGCTGATGCCGGACGTCGCCGCCTGGCGGTACTCCGACCTTCACCGAGACCGTGTCCTTGGCACCGACGTCACCCGACACGTCTTCGGTCGACTCTGGTGGCGGGCCCACCTCGTCCACGACAGTGGAGCCGAAGAGGGAGACCTCTACGTCGCCCTGAACATCCTCGGCGAATCGGCCTTCGACCAGATCTACGCCCGCCGCACGTCCATCGGCGGCAGCCCTGCGCTGGTACGCGGCATCCTCAGAGTCTGGGAGGGGATCGACGTGCCCCGGGACGAGGTGAGGGAACGTGACCTCCTCCGGGACCTCCTGATGAGGGTGTTGCGGCTCCAGGCGTTCGTCTCGTTCGATTCGTTGACGGCGGACGATCTGGACGAGGAACTCGGAAGACTGGCCGACGAGTCGCTTCGAGCGCTGACCAATCGTGTCTGACGGTGGCGCTCTCGTTCCGCGAGCTCTGCTCGCACTTGTGGGTGAAACAGACTCGCGTGGTGGAGCAGGACATCGACGGCACCGACGACTGTCAGACAGTGGTGGGAGGGGTGTGACGCGTGGGTAGGACGATGCGGATCGGAGAGGTCCTCCGCTACACCAGCGAGAAGGACTCCACGGTGCCCGTCATCGACGGATGCCCGAACTTCCACTTCCTGACGGACAGCCCGGGCCATCTGCGAGCCCTCTTGGAAGCCGGGATCAACGGTATGCGCAGAGTACGGACCGACGGCGGCGAACGCCGACCGGCCATCCTCATCCGGTCCAGCCCCTGGAAGGCCGGCAGCGTTCAGACGCCCTGGCATGACGTGTTCGACCTGGATAGCGGCCACGTCCGCTACTTCGGGGACCACAAGGTGGGATCGCCGGGGGCACCGGACGGAAGTAAGGGGAACGCGGCGCTCCTCGACGCCTTCGAAGGCCACCAGGCGCCTACGGCCGAAGGCCGGGCCAAGGCGGTGCCGCTCCTCCTCCTCCTCCGTTCCGTGACGAGCAACGGCAAGCCCAAGGGGCACGTCGAGTTCTGCGGCGTGGGTGTCGTCGAGCGCGTCGAGCGGATCGTGCAGTGGGCCGGCCGGGAGCGCACCACCTTCACCAACTACGTGTACGACATCGCGGTGATGAGCCTCACGGCGGAGGACGAGCGGCTCGACTGGGACTGGATCACCGCCCGCCGTGACGGCCTGGCGGACGCCGAGGTCCTCTCCGTCGCACCGAAGGCATGGCGGGAGTGGGTCGAGCACGGCCATGCCGCGCTTCCCCGGGTGCGACGACGCGTGGCCCGCTCGAAGGTCGAGAAGGTCCGAGAGCAGCGCCCGGTGACCGGTAGCGCCGAGGAGAGAGACCTCCGCCTCGTGTACGAGCACTTCGACGGTCGCAAGCACGACTTCGAAGTCCTCGCATCGGCCGTGGCCGCCCGCATCCTCAGGCGGGACGGCCACGCGTACCGTGAAGGATGGCTCACCCGCCTCTCAGGTGACGGCGGAGCCGACTTCGTCGGGAGGCTCGACCTCGGGACGGGCTTGTCGGGCACCAGTCTGGTCGTGCTGGGGCAGGCCAAATGCATCCTGCCCGCGAGTAACGTCTCAGCGGAACAGATCGCCCGTGTGGTCGCGCGCCTCCGCCGCGGTTGGATCGGCGTATACGTCACGACCGGCTCCTATTCGGAGGCGGTTCAGCTGGAGATGGTCGAGGACCAGTACCCGGTCCTCCTCGTCAACGGACGGGATCTGTTCCGCGAGATCCGCGCCATGGCGCGTGACGACCACGGGGGAGAACTCATCGCCTGCGTCGAGCACCTCGTCGACCATGGTGCCATCCCCGTCGCCCATAGGAGATCCGAGGAGATCCTCCTCCTGTGAGACACATGGCGACTCCCTATGCGGATGGCGGTTTCGTCCATACCCTTGTGAAGGCTGGAGTTGTGTCGGAGCAGTCGGTGAGGACGGTGGCGTATGTGCAGTGGTCGACTCTCCGATCGCATCGCGAGGAGCCGGTCTGATGAAACGCTCATAGGTGTCGAGCGCTCGATCGGCCTTCTCGGCAGGGGCCGGTGATACCGGACAGCGGCGAGCCGATCCAATCAGACGTGCCCGCGGGTGCCGCGTTCTGGACGCCGGATCCAGGAGAGCTGGAAGAGCGTGACTCGATAGGCTATTTCCGTGACGTCTGGCTGCTCGGCCATGTCGAGCGTCACGAGGCTGCGGCCGTCGCACGGGATGAACACGAGCTCGTCCGGATGGCGGACAGTTTCGCTGGTGATCACGAAGAATTCGAACGAATTCTCCTCGCGTTCGATTACTCGGATGCGGATTTCATCCCCGCGAAAGGTTGAAGAGTGCACCGGGAGCTGACGAGTTGTTCGGGTACGCCGATTCGCCGGGCTTCGTGGATCTCGGTGGGTTGGAGACGGGTGTCGCCGGGTTGTCCTACGCCCTTGCGGCGGTCGGGTGCATCCCCGCTGCGAGTTGCAGATGGCACCCCGGTCGTCGTTCCTGGGCCCCCAATCCCGTCGTCTACCTGGCAGCGGATCGTCCTACCGTCGAGCGGATACAGCCCCACGTCAGAGCGGCTGGATGCGGCTTCGGATTGGACGCAAACCGCCCTGAGCTACTGGTTCTGGGCGGTCCGTCCGTCGCGAACACCGTGGAACTCGCACGTCGCCTGATCGAGGCTTGACTTCCCACTGCTCCGCTCTACGAGTCGATACCGCGCCGAGCCTGATCGAGTGCGTGCTCGAGGAGGCCGGGCACGTTCCTTCCGCCGAGAACGAGCTGACGGTCCAGTAGTCGGTTTCCCGTTTCACATGAGGTCTCGCTGACGAGGGCGCATCCGTGACAGGCTGACAGATTCAGCTGTGTCGAGCCCTGCCTGTCGCTCTCGATGCACACCGGGTCGTTCGAGCAGACGTCCGCGTCGCTCAGCGCGGCCAGCAGCAGCGGGAGGATCTTGTCCGGTGCGCCCAGCCGTACGAGCCCGCCGAGCGTCCCCTGCGCATCCCCGGAAGCCGTGTAGATGAAGATGCCCGCAGTGCGGTCCGGTCGATCGGAGTGTGCGTATACGCGCTCCTGCAGAGCCGCCGACGCGTAGCCACTCGCGAATGCGAGTCTGCGGATCAGCAGGTGGGAGATGGTGTGAAGCGCGACGTACCGCGGCTCGGGTACATCCAGGCGCTGGGCCCACGGGGTCGCGTCCCTGCGCTGCGCCAGGATGTCGGCCCGCGCACGGACCTCGGGCAGGATCTCCCACTCGGACATCCACTGCTCGTCGAACCGGAGGAAGATCCCCTCCCCGAACGTCTCGACGGCGGGATAGACGGGCCTGCGCCGCCGGTCGGGACCGAGATCGGCGGAGATGAAGTCGGCGTCGGCGTCGTGACGTCGGAATCCGCGCAGCGCCCTGACCTCGCGGACGCGGCGCACCTGGCCCACACCGAGGAGTCGGCTCGTGAGGGCCGAGTACGTCTCCGAAACGGCGGCCGTCCGCCAGCCGTCGACGACGAAGTCGCCCGCGCCGTGGTCCCTGCCGTTCTCGAGCTTCCGGAGGAAGGCCGCCCACTCGCCGTCCTTGAGGTCGAGGAGCGGGTCCTCCCCCGAGTCCCCTCCGCCGGCCGCGAGGGCCAGGACGTCTTCCGGCGACACCCCGTCGATCTCGTCCGCGATCCATCCGGCCACCAGCTCCGCCTGAGGACCGCCGTTGTCGGCCACCACCTTCTCGAAGTACACGTGGCCGCGGATCAGGTCCGTCGTTCGCGCGGACCGGGGGCGTTCCTCCGGGATGTCGAGCGCCGACAGCCGATCCGCGATGTAGTTGCCGGTGGCACCGCGCTGAACGGCGACGAGGCGGTGATCGCAGACGCGATCGGGCTTCGGTTCCTCCCATGGTTGGGCGCCCTCGCAGTGGATGCCGTCACGGTGCAGCGACTCGCTGCCGACCAGTTCGGAGAGCGGACGGGTCCGACTGCACCCGGTGCAATGGATCCGGAGCGACCCCAGCCCCTCTCCGAGCTGAGACGAGCGCACGAATTTCAGTTCCTTGTAGGCGCGGCAGAACCGCACGGCGTCGCTGACGCCTCCGTCGTTGCCGCGGTGCGCCCACTTGAACCAGGGGACGTCCTGGATGTGACTGCCCTTGCGGCACACCGCGACGTAGCGCATGGGCACGAGCGTCCCACCGCACTCGCAACTGTTCGTGAAGCGGCCTTTGCTCTTGCCGCTGAACTGGGAGAGCCTGGTGCACCTCTCGCAGAACCGCCACGCCGGGAACCGCCAGTAGAGCAGGTGCGGGGTCCCCTTGGCCGCGCGCCCGGAGTGAGCCGGAGCCTGGCGCAGGACGCCTGCGCCCAGTCGCGAGAGGAGCCGTTCGCAACTGATCTCGGGAGCCGACTTACGGTCCCACCACGAGGTGTCGGGCGCGATCAGGGACTCACCGAGCACATCGACGATGGCTCCCACACCGAACGGTGAGAGCGTCTCCGACAACCTCAGGTCATGCAGGACGCGTTCCACGGTCGTCTCCTTCCATCGGTTCACGGACCTGCACGGCGACTTTCGGCTCGACCGACCGCATCGAGTCGGCGACGAGCCACCCCTCGCCCGACTGGCCGAACCGCTTGAGTAGAGCGTCGTCGTCCGATTTCCTTCGGTCGTACGACAGCGTGGATCCGGCCTCCCGCGCCATGCGCGCACGGCGATCCCAGTCGCTCAGGAGCAACCGCAACTCCTCCGCGGTCTCCTCGACCTCCATGCCCTCGGAGCGGTTCACCAGATCGAGGAAGGTCGCGACGAGCCCTTCGATCGCCTCGCGCATCCGATGGTCGGAGAGGTCGAGGCGCGACGCGTCGTCGTTGTCGGCGAGGGTGGAGAACGACTGTCTCAGCAACGCTACGAGCGCGCCGGCCAACGATCGCCCACGGGACGCCACGGACCAAGGGGTGACGCTCGTCGGCTCGACGCTGCGGTAGAGAGCTTCGTGATAGCCGCGGAAGGTCTCGAAGTGCGAACGGTCGCGCGCCCGGTTCGAGCGGAACAGCGTGGTGACGATGCCGTTGTTGCGCCCGCGCCCGACCCTGCTGGTGGCCTGGATGTACTCGGCGGTCGTCTTGGGCTGGCCGACCATCAGCATCAGCGCCAGCCGGGGGATGTCGATTCCCACGGACAGCATGTTGGAGGACAGGACCACGTCGACGGCCCCTTCGCCGTCGTCCACGCTTCGGCCCAGTTCACGCAGGTCGTTGGGAAGTTCCTCAGGACCACGCCGACTGGTCAGCTCGAGTACCCGGTCCGCCCGGATGCGTCGCACCGGCAGACGCAGACGTTCCGATCGTACTTCGAGGCGCCCGTTCACGTCGTCGACGATCAGGGTCCCCGAGCGGCCGAGCTCACGAAGACTGTTGTGATACATCACGGCCGTCCAGTAGGAGTCCCGTGTCGCACCCGGATCGGTCGCTCCGGCGAGCACCTCTGGGATCTCGACCATGGGAGCGGTCGCGGCGATGACCGCGGAGACCTGCGAGAGGGACTGCGGCATCAGGCCGATGTACAGGCGACCCTCGCCGCTCTCGACAGGGCGCGAGAAGAAGGTCCGGTCACCGTCGAGCCCTGTCGGTGGATACAGGGCGACGCTACGTCCGTACAACCCGCGGACCTGCTCGTCCGATGCGCGGATCGTGGCTGTCGAGGCGACGATCTTGGGGGCTGATCCGTCTCTGCTCAGGAGCATCTTGATCACTGCGTCGAAGACGGCGACTGTCGTGCCGAGCGGACCCGACAACAGGTGCAGCTCGTCCTGAATGATCAGCGACGGCTGTCGGAAGGGCGTGTTCAGACCGAGGAGGCTACCGGCCTCCGGCTTGAACTGGAGACGGGCGAACTTGTCCACCGTGGCCAGCAGGATCGTCGGCGGTTCGTCGTAGAGGACGTCGTCGACCACCCCCACGGGCAGTTCGTCACGGAACAGACAGTCTCCGCGGGTGCAGTGGATGGCGACGTCGCGGCCGATGGGTCGGAAGCCGTACTGAGCCCGGTCGTGAGCCTTCGCCTGAGGCAGGAGCGACGCGCCGCACCACGGGCAACTCTCGACCTGGAACTCGTTCGCCTCCTTGGGACGGGAGGCCTTGTGCAGGCGCTCCAAGGCATGCCTGGCCTCGACCCTCGTGGCAGGGGTGACCTCGTTGCCGACCCACAGGCCGATGGAGAACCGGGCCATGCCTTTCGCCCGCGGGTCGTCACGCCGCAGGATCTCCATCGCGCAGACGAGGGAGGCCGCGCGCTGGAACTGCTGTGCCGTCAGGAGACGTAGCGTGTAGCGGGTGATCACCGCGGTACCGGCGCCGGCGGATCCGTGGACGAGGCGGCGCCGGAAGATCTCGATCGCCGCCAGTCCCAGATACGCCTCCGTCTTCCCGCCCCCGGTCGGGAACCAGATCAGATCGACGAGTTCCCGGTCGTCGTGCCCCTCGTCGACCGTCGACGCGAGGGAGACCAGCAGGAAGCCGAGCTGGAAGGGGCGCCAGCCGGGTTCCTTCACCGTGGCCGGGTCCTCACCGCTCTTGACCGCCGTCTGACGCAGCTGGAGGCGCATCGCGGCCATGCCGAGCGCGAACGCCCTCCTCAACGTGTCGTTCTCCGTATCGCGCAGCAGGTCCACACCGGCCTCCATGCGGCGTACGGCGGTGCGCGCCCGCCGGGTGATCGACCGGGCGACCGGAGCGTCGTCCCCGTACTCACTGACACGGTCCTCCTGTTCCGCGACCCAGTCGGAGAAGGACTCGACGAATACGTCCAACGTCGACAGGACCTCGGCCGTGTCAGTGTCAATCCGTTCCAGGAGGTCGAGGCGGAGCGCTCTTGCAGCCTCGGATTCCGGGGCGAACCCGGTGGTCTCCACCGCGGGGACGACGTACGCCGGCACGGGATCGAGGAACACACGCGTACAAGCGCCGTCGTGCAACTCCCAGTCGGCCGCCATGCCGTGGCCGACCGCGTACACCCTCTTGTCCCGGTAGCGCAGGCGTAGCTCGGCGGATTCGTCGTCCAGGTCGAGCGACCGTATACCGTCGTACTCGCGGATCTGTCCGCCGTGGGCGGGCGTCACACTCAGGGAGACCTGGAAGAGCATCAGGGCGATGTCGGACCGGTCCTTGCCCGTCGACCGGGACAACACACGCGCGTGCACCGTCACGAGGTGGGCGTCACCATACGGGCGCCATCTCGAACCGATCTCCAGCTTCACCTCTCCCGCCCGGATCTCGTGCGGGGGCCTGTCGCCGGACAGCTCGACCCCTTCGAAGCGGAAGGGACGGCGCTGCCAGCGCGGAGGCCCGTCGCCTGTCACCGGCTGGTAGGTGCCCCCTGAGAAGTCGCACAGGACGGTGTCCCGGTCCGTGACGAAGGAGATCGCCACTGACGAGGGGCGCCAGTCCTCGGCCAACGGCACACCCGCGCCGGACTCCTCCACCTCCCCCTCGGTGACATCACCCATGACCGCCGTCCCACCGTCGCCCACCTCGGCGTCGGGCTCGGACGAACCGGCGGGGAACAGCATCCCGACGGCGTACTGCCGGTCCGGCATGTTGGTGACGACTTCGTCCTCGCCGCCGTCCGGTCCGATGTACGCCTTACGAAGATGATCCAGTGCGAGGTGCTGTGCCCTGGTCCTGCTCATCCTGTCACCGCCCGCTGGGGGAGAAGCTGCTGGAGACGTCGACGGTCTTCCTTGGTCGCGACGATGTGAAGGGAGACGCGGGCACGTGTGACCGCCACGTAGAAGGCCGCCGTCCCGGCGTCGTCGTAGGTCTGGGGGAGATCGCAGACGACTACGTGCTCCGCTTCGAGACCCTTCGCATGCCTCGGGCTCGTCACGATGTGACCGCGGGGTGTCTCGCGGGGAGCCGTGTCCGAGGTCGTGCTGATGATCCAGACGTCTTTACCGGGGACCCCGTCGGCCAGCAGCCGTCGCGCCACGGCGTCGGCCGCGGCGAGGCCTGCCTCCGCGTCAGGAGTGTGCCATTGGACCCGCTCCCCGTGAACGATGCCCGGGTCCCCGACGTCGGCCCCGAGGTATTCCTGCACGACGTGCACCATCGCCCGCGTGTTACGGACGTTGAGGTCCAGGTCGACCGAGAGCGCCTCGGGTGCGATCAGCTCGAAGACGTCCCGGTCGAAGCCGCCGTCGACGTGCGCCTGGTTGTTCATGTCGAGGAACATCCGCCATCGACCGCCGGCCCGTCCACCGCCGACGACACCGTCGAGCCTGTCCATCGCCTCCGCAGTCATCAGGTCCTGCGCCTCGTCGACGAACACGGTGTCGTAGTTTTTGGTCGGTCGCAGCTCGTCGAAGGGGATCACGTCGATGTCCCGTTCGGTCACGTGCGGGGTGAAGAAGCGCACGAGCCCTGGTGACCGGAAGGTCACCAGTACCGTCCTCCCTTGATCCGCCTCCTGCTTGGCCGCTTCGACGAGGACGATCGACTTGCCCGTCCCGGCGCCTCCGAAGACCATCACCCGGGGATTGCGCGCGAGTGACGCGAGGACCCTGGCCTGGCTCGCCGTCGCACGGTTCTGCTCCTCGATGACCGCTCCGCGCTGAGCGTCGATCACGGGCATCCGGGTGAACTCGCCAAACAGCCGGCTCCGGAGGTCCTCGATCCTCGCGAGCTTTCGGCCAGCCGGAGGTTTCCGCGAGGTCGTGGCGATGGAGTCGAGCGCACCGGTCATGTGCTCGATGCTCATGGCGTCCTTCGCCAGCCAGTGGGTCGGCCGCCATTCGACCGAGTGCGGAGGCGACTCGGTGTCGGGCGTGACGACGACGGCCTCGTGGGCGAACCAGCCGATGCCCTCCTCCTGGAGGATGTCCCGCAGCGCGTGCATGGCGGAGCGGGCCTGCTCCATCGGGGACCCCGACAACTTGTGCCAGTCGTCGCGACGGTCGACGCTGTACCAGGCTCCGTCGAACTTCCGGACTCCCCCACCCTTCACCTCGACGAGGATGACGACGTTCTTCCACAGGATGACGAAGTCCGCCTCCGCCTGCTGCTTGTAGGCGTGTGACCGCAACTTCACCGAATGGAAGGCGACCGCATCGGGGTCACCCTCGATGTCCCGGAGCAGACGGGCGACCCTGCGTTCGGCGTCACTGCCGGCGTTCCTCTCGATGTCGGTGAGATCGGGGACGAGGATCACGCGCGCTGTTCCTTCCAGAGGTCTTCGTACTCGCGGTATCCGAGCAGATCGTTGACATCGCCGAAGTTGTCCGCCATGTCCACGATGAGACATTCCTCCTTGCCGCCGTTGGCGGGGCCGCGCAGACCGCGTCCGGCCATCTGGATGTACGCGTTCGGGCTGAAGGTGGGACGGGCGATGTAGAGGGCGCGGACGCCGGGGGCGTCGAACCCCTGGATGAGCAGGTCGCAGTTGGCGAGGACGCGGATCTCGTTCCTCTTGAACTTCGCGATGACGTCGCGACGCTCCTGCCTGCCGGTCTGCCCGCTCACCGCCGCCGCCTCGACCCCGCGGTACCTCAGGGTCGCCGCGAGGACCTGAGCCGAGAGGACGTTCGGAGTGAACACCAGCACCGGCCACTCCCGGTCCAGGCCCATGATGTGGTCGACGAGCGTCGCCATGCGGGCCTGATCCTGACCGATGCGTTCCATGACGCGGGGACTGATCCTGCGCTGTTCCGTCGCCTCGGCGATCTCGTCCGGCAGGAGCTGGACGTCGATTCCGTCGAGTACCCGGTGCTCTACCCGAGCGAGGACCCCGAGCTCCGCGAGCTGTCTGTACGCGTCCGAGCCGAAGGCGTCGAGCTTGCGGTTGCCGAACCGGTTGACCAGAGCTCTGGTCGCCGTGTCTGACTTCCCCTTGAAGGGCGTCGCGGAAAGACCGACCAGGGGCCGGGCCCAGCCGCGCCCGGCCACACCGAGCCACTCCAGGATGCGCGTGTACCGCTCCGAACCGCCCGCACGGTGCCCTTCGTCCACGATGACCGCTGACGCGTCCGCGAGCCACGCGTACTCCGGACTGCCGAGGACGACGTCGAGCTTGGCGTCCGTCGCGACGATGAGACTGAACTCGGTGTCCGGCTCGTGCACGGTGTTGCGTTCCCAGAGCCGCCCCACCGTCAACGGACGCTCGTCCGCGAGCCCTCGCCAGACCGTCGTCCAGGTCTGCACCGCCTGTTCGCACAGCTCCAGTGACTGTGCGATCCACAGGACCGGCCCCCGCAGGTCGCCCTCGATGAAGAGTCTGAGCACGGTCTCCGCCGCGACACGCGTCTTGCCCGCGCCCGTGGGGAGTTCCACCATCGCCTTCAGGTGGCGTCCGTTCGAGTCGCGTAGTACGAGGACGTCCTTGAGCTGCCGGCTGATCTTCTCCTGGAATTCGTGTAGCGGGTCCAGTCTCACGGCTCCGGGGACGACGAATTCGTGCTCCTGGGGGTCGCTGCGGCGACCCGCGTACTTGGTCCCGAAGCCCATGTCCCGCAACCACGAGATGGTCTTGGGACTTCCGGCCCAAGCGCTCGGGACGTTGTCGAAGCCCTCCTGCCGGAACAGGTGGGCGAGCTGCCTTACCGAGTCCGATCCGTACACCGTGAGGAAAAGTTCGGAGACGGAGGCGTCGTCAGCGAGTAGTCCCTGCGTCTCCAGAGCCTGCCACAGCCCCTTGGGCAGGGCGTCCCGCAGGTCGTCGGGCCCGAAGTAGACGTCGAGTCGTTCGGCGTCGGTGGCGGCCGCCTTAGCCTCCTGCTGAAGCCCTTGAAGATGGTGATCCAGGCCCCGCCTGAGCACGTCTTCGAGGTCGGCGTTGGTCAGACGCAGTTCGAACGCTTCATTGACGTGGCCGAGGAGCCTCCGCTCGTCGACATCGTCTCGTACGACCAGAGCCGACCCGTCCAGGTGCCATGGCAGTGGCTGGTCTTCGACGCCGTCCTCCGTGGTCACCCGCTTGACCACCTGGATCGCGCGGATGACCGTCGCATTGGTCAGGCTGTGGGCGACGTGTGTCCTACGCAGCCCGGTGAAGAGGTCGAGGACCCGCTCACTCTCCTGCTCCCCGTCGATCACCATTGAGAACGCGAAGCTGTCTTCGAATCTCCGGCAGCCCACCGAATTCACGAGTTCCAGTGCCTGGGCTTCCGTCACCCGCAGGTATGGACGCTGACGCGAGGAGAGGAAGTTTTGCTGGTCGTCCGTCGTGGCGAGATAGACCGACGCGGGTGGACGCGACTCGATCGCGCGTTTCACTCGGGCGGGGATGCTCGGAGGGCGGCCGTCCGGATGGGCGATGCGGCACGCCGTCGTGATGAACTCGACGAGGAGGTCGTCCTCCATGTTCGGGGGGAAGAGCTCCGCTGCGAGGGCTTCCCTGAGCACCTGCACGGGTACGGATCCCAGTTCATTCGGAAGGCCCAACGTCTCGGCGACCCGGCGCGGTCCACGGAACAGCGGCAGGAGTTTCTCGTATCTGACGAGAGACGGAGCGACGACCTCAGCCGGGGTCCGGTAACCGCGGGTCGACTGGAGCAGACCTGCACGGTCCACCGCCCAGCGAACCGGTGACGGCACGGGATGGGTTCGGCCCGTGTCGAGATCCTCGCAAGTCCAATCGACATCGCCGATCTCGAGCAGGCCGACGGTCCAACTCTCGCGCAACTTCGCTGACGCGTTCGAGTCGAGCAGGATGGGTAGCACGGAGAACGGGCCCGGACCCTCGCCGGGGAGGAAGTCGATGTTCTCGATCGGCCGTTCGCCTGGTCCCTGGGTCTCGTTGAGCATCGCCACGACCCATTCCCGGTACTGCTCGAGCGCCGGTTCGTCTTCAAGGGGGTAGCAGCTCCTGGGCGCACGGACCACACCCAGCTCATACGTCACCTCGGGCATGCACCGCCGACGGTCCAGCGTCACCGCGTCATGCTCGTCGCCCAGGGGCTCAGGAAGGTCGAGGACCTTGTGGGGCCAGGTCCAACCACCGTCATTGGTAGGCACCTTGACGGTCAGTGGATGGCCGGCCAGCACTCTGCCCGCGTCGCGCGGAGGCAGGCCGAGGACGGCCTCCCAGAGTTTGGTGAGTTCTTCGTCTCCTGAGGAGCTCGAGAGCGCGGCCAGGCGCGCATTGAGTATCGCGCGCGGGTCCAGATCCCGGAAGCCGACCCTCCTGAGACCTTCCTCGACACCGGGCCGGGCCAGGAAACCGGGGGAGACGAAGACCGCCCCCTCGATCTCGACCCCCTCCTCCTGGTGCAGGAAGACGACGTTTCTGTCCGCCAGTGACCGCATGCCTTCGGTGGTGGGGACGACCTTGGCCTGCTCGACGTCGGACTGCGGCTTGTGCCCGAGCGTGAACTTGAACGCGTTGGAGGAGGACACAGGGTCCGGTCCGTCGGCCCACTCGCGAAGCCAGGAGAGGAGACCGCGCTTCGGGAGTTCCTCCAGGGCCCGCTTCACGTCCCTGTCCGTGGCGTCGATGCCGCCGTGCGGGCTCGCGGAAGTGAACAGCTGCCGTAGACGAGTGACACGCTGCGACGACGTGTAACACCGCCAATGCGGCACGTCGGTGGCAGTGTGCACGGAGATGGTCCACGCGCGGTGGACGTCCGGGTGAACCTGGACGGCGAAGTCCAGGGGGCGCAGAGCGCCGGCGTTCACCAGCGCCCCCGTGGCGTCGGGAACCATGTCGGCACTCGCCGCGATCTCCGGCACATGCGCGCAGAGCAGTTTGTCGCCGAACGACAACGGCTCCCGCCCTCGCGCGGGCATGTAGTCGAGGTGAGCGGCTGGATCGTCGGGTTGCCTGACCTGCGGCAACAAGTCGACGAACATATCCGAGAGCGTTGCGAGGATCTCCCGGTTGTAGTCGTTCTTCAACAACGTGGTCCGGTCGTCGTTCACGCTCCATGGAGCGTTGAAGAGCGCGGACGCCGACGTCTGGTCCTGAAGCGGGAAGTAGGACCAGAACCGTCCGACGCGCTGTCTCGCCTGTCGTTTCGGGATCGCGACGGTGACCTTGACCTCCGTACGCGAGACGGCCTCGCCGACGTCCCTGCGCGCCGCCGCGGACGGTGCGTGCATGCGGTCCGCGACGATCCACTCGTCGCCGCCGCCGTCCGGGGTCTCGATCTTGTAGACGCCGCCGCCGAAGTCGCGGGACGTGTGGCTCGTCTCGAAGCCGTCGACGCCGAGCACCCTGAGCCTGACCTGCCGAACGGCGCCGACGAAGAGCAGGAACTCCGAGGCGAAGGACTCGATCTCTCGACGGAGCCGGTCGAGGTTGGACGCGTGAGGCAGCTTCACGACGCTGGAGGCCCACTCGGCGAGATCCGCGAGGACGGGGTCTTCGCCGAACACGGCGAGCGGGTCGATGACGGTGGGTGTACGCAGGATCGGATGACGTTTCGCAGTGGGTGCGATCCGGCCGATCTCGGTTCGAGCTGTGCGAGAGTTGAACTCGAACGACACCGAGCGGCTGAAGACCTGAGGCGCGTCCGACACGGCCAGGACGGACTTGAACCCCAGCCCGAAGCGCCCGATCTCGTCCCCTCGTTTGCCACTGAGATGCGCGTGCGTGATCGCGGTGATCCCGTTCCTGGAGAACGGGCGACCGGCGTTGGCGCAGTAAAGAGTTCGATTCTCCGGGTCGAGGACGATCTCGACCCGGCCCGCGAATCCGCTCTGGTCGTCGCTGACCCCCGACATCGCGTCGGCGGCGTTCTGAACGAGTTCCAAAAGTGTTCGGTTGGCGTATCCGCCGACCCGGATGGACTCCTCGTGATTGGCGTGCTCGGAGACGAGGTAGGCATTGGCCCGGTACGAGGCGAGGGCTCTGTCGAACTGATCCCCCACTTCCCGCACGAGACCTGGGTCCGGTGTCCAGGACTGCGGTGTGACCGTCATGAGCGACCGCCCCTCATATCGAAGGCGTCCGACTCACCGGTGGGCGCAGGGCCGCTCTGATCAGCTCGAACCATGTTCGGACCGAACCCGATCGGGCGTGAAATCGCCTCGCATGCGGCGCGGAGGCCAGCCCCGCCCCAGTCCCAGAATCGCAACCTCACCCCTACGTCGTCGCTGCACAGCCGGACGTGCGTAATGCGACGCGTCTCGACTGGACACGAATCTAGACGATGCGACCGATGCGGACGTAATGAATCTGAATCAACCGACGGCTCCGCCACGGTCACCGGCAGATAGCTGCTCGCCTCGTCGACCACCGCGGTCGGCGCGACGCGAACGACATCGGACGTGGCGAGGTCGTTCGGTGACGACTCTGCGCGATGGCTGACGGTTGCTCAGGGTTGCCTGACGCATCGTCGACTGTTCAAGATCATCTTGCACGCGCGTTGCACAAGGCGCTGAAAAACAACGGTGATCAGTGAAGAGTCGTGAAGGTGAATATCCGCAGGTCAAACGACATGTTGGGGTGTCGTGCCCCTTGTCCCCAAGTGGCACGACGCTCCGCCCGTCAGATGTCGCGGAAGATCTCGATCTGGGCGCCCACCGAGTTGAGGCGTTCGGCCAGTTCCTCGTAGCCGCGGTTGATCACGTAGACGTTGCGCAGCACCGAGGTGCCCTCGGCGGCCATCATCGCCAGGAGGACGACCACCGCCGGGCGGAGGGCCGGCGGGCACATCATCTCCGCCGCGCGCCAGCGGGTGGGGCCCTCGACCAGGACGCGGTGGGGGTCCAGGAGTTGGAGGCGGCCGCCGAGCCGGTTGAGGTCGGTCAGGTAGATGGCGCGGTTGTCGTACACCCAGTCGTGGATCAGGGTCTGGCCCTGGGCGACGGCCGCGATGGCCGCGAAGAACGGGACGTTGTCGATGTTCAGCCCCGGGAACGGCATCGGGTGGATCTTGTCGATCGGGGCTTCCAGCTTCGAGGGGCGGACCGTGAGGTCGACCAGGCGGGTGCGGCCGTTGTCCGCCGGGTACTCCGCCGAGCGGTCGTGGTCGAGGCCCATCTCCTCCAGGACCGCGAGCTCGATCTCCATGAACTCGATCGGGACCCGGCGGATCGTCAGCTCCGACTCCGTGACGACCGCGGCGGCGAGCAGGCTCATCGCCTCGACCGGGTCCTCGGAGGGGGAGTAGTCGACGTCCACGTCGATGTTCGGGACGCCGTGGACGGTGAGGGTGGTGGTGCCGACGCCCTCGACCTTGACGCCCAGCGCCTCCAGGAAGAAGCACAGGTCCTGGACCATGTAGTTGGAGGAGGCGTTGCGGATGACGGTGACGCCGTCGTGCCGGGCGGCCGCCAGCAGCGCGTTCTCCGTGACGGTGTCCCCGCGTTCGGTCAGCACGATCGGGCGGTCGGGGGAGGTGCCCGGCTCCACCTTCGCGTGGTAGATGCCCTCGGTCGCGGTGATGTCCAGGCCGAAGCGGCGCAGGGCGATCATGTGGGGCTCGATGGTGCGGGTGCCGAGGTCGCAGCCGCCGGCGTACGGGAGGCGGAAGGTCTCCATGCGGTGCAGCAGCGGGCCCAGGAACATGATGATGCTCCGGGTCCGGCGGGCCGCGTCCGCGTCCATGGCCTCCATGTCCAGGGTGGCCGGCGGGACGAGTTCCAGGTCCACGCCGTCGTTGATCCAGCGGCTGCGGACGCCGATGGAGTTCAGGACCTCCAGCAGGCGGTAGACCTCCTCGATGCGCGCCACCCGGCGCAGCACCGTACGGCCCTTGTTGAGCAGGGAGGCGCACAGCAGGGCGACGCAGGCGTTCTTGCTCGTCTTGACGTCGATGGCGCCGGAGAGGCGGCGGCGGCCCACCACGCGCAGGTGCATGGGGCCGGCGTAGCCGAGGGAGACGATTTCGCTGTCGAGCGCTTCACCGATTCGGGCGATCATCTCAAGGCTGATGTTCTGGTTGCCGCGTTCGATCCGGTTCACTGCGCTCTGGCTCGTGCCGAGGGCGTCGGCGAGCTGACTCTGTGTCCAGCCCCGGTGTTGCCGGGCGTCACGGATGAGCTTGCCGATGCGTACGAGGTAGTCGTCTGCCATAGGGGCACGCTATCTCAGATATGAGATGAGCTACGCGCCGGGTGTGGCAGACGGGTGGTGCGACTCCCCCATAAGGGACTTACCGGTTGTCACATTTCATTCCGGGGTGTCTCGACCCTCCTCGACCCTCCTCTTGGGGATTGTGTTAGTGACACTAACGGTATAGCGTCGCGCCTGGCTTTGCGTTAGTCGTCTGAACGATTCTCGAAGACCGGAAGGTGGCTCCCATGCCCACGATCGACGTGCTCGACTCGACGATGTACTACGAGGACCGCGGCGACGGCGTGCCCTTCGTCTTCCTCCACGGCAACCCCACCTCCTCCCACCTCTGGCGCGACGTGCTGCCCCGCATCGACGGCCCGGTCCGGGTCCTCGCCCCCGACCTCATCGGCATGGGGCGTTCGGGGAAGCCGGGCGGCGAGTACCGCTTCGCCGACCACGCGCGCTACCTGGACGCCTGGTTCGACGCCCTCGGACTCGACCGGGCGGTGCTGGTCGGTCAGGACTGGGGCGGCGCCCTCGCCTTCCACCGGGCCGCGCGCCACCCCGACCGGGTCCGCGGCATCGCCTTCATGGAGACGATCGTGCGGCCGCTCACGTGGGAGGAGTACCCACCGGCCGCCCGTGCCCGGTTCGAGGCGATACGCACCCCCGGCGTGGGGGAGGAGATGGTCCTGGACCGGAACATCTTCATCGAGGACAGCATCCGGCAGACCGTCCTGGAACCGATGGACGAGGCGGTACGGGCCGTCTACGCGGCCCCCTACCCCACCCGCGAGAGCAGGCTGCCGATGCTCCGCTGGGCCCGTTCCCTCCCGATCGGCGGAGAGCCGGCCGACGTGGTCGCCGCCGTCGAGGAGTACGACGCCTGGCTCGCGGACAGCCCCCGCGTGCCGAAGCTGCTGCTCACCTTCGACGGCTCGCCCGCCCTCATGACCGGTCCCGCGGCGGCGGCCTGGTGCGCGGAGCACATCTCGGCGCTGGAGAGCGAGTACTGCGGCCGGGCCGCCCATCTGGCCCCCGAGGACCGTCCTGCGGAGATCGCGTCCGCCGTCAACCGCTGGGCGACCCGGCACGGCCTGACCGCCTGACCGGCTGCCCCGGGTGTCGCGCCGGCCGACCGCTTCCGCCGGCCGAGCCGCCCGGGCCGCCCGACCGCCACCGGGCCGCGCCCTCACCGCCCCGAGGTCGCCTCCGTGCAGCCGCAGTTCCGGTGGCGGCCGCCGTGCACCGCCGCGTACGTGGCCGGGCGGGGGCCCGACGTCGCGCGGGTCAGCCGGCCCGCCGCGGCCCTGCCCGCCGCCGAGGCGGCGTCGTGGACGACCCGGCCGCCCACCAGGGTGAGCTCCGCCACCGTGTCGCTGATGTCCGCCACCGGGCAGCGCTCCACGTCCCGGTCCAGCAGCACCAGGTCCGCCGCCCGGCCCCGCTCCACCGTGCCGGTCAGCGACTCCTGGCGGAGCTGCCACGCGGTGCCGTGCGTGTGCATCCGCAGGGCGGACGCGCGGCTGAGGCCCTCCAGTTCGCGGTAGAGCTCGCCCTGCCCGTGGGCGCCCCGCCGGTCCACCGCCGTCCGTACCTGGTTCCACACCTGGAGCGCGTCCACCGGCCAGTCCGAGCCTCCGGCCAGCCGCGCCCCGGCCCGCTCCAGGCTGCGCGCCGGGTACATCCAGCGGTGCCTGCGCTCCCCGATGTACGGGAGCAGGGCCTCCATCGTCCAGGTGTCCCGGGCCGCCCACTGGAGCTGCATGCACGCGGCCACCCCCAGGGCGGCGAACCGGCGCAGGTCCGCGGGGTCCACGAGCTGGAGGTGGGCGACGGCGTTGCGCGGATCGCGCCGTCCGGTGACCCGGCGGGCGTACGCGTACCCGTCCAGAGCGGTACGGACCGCGCGGTCGCCGAGCCCGTGCGCGTGCATCTGCCAGCCCGCCGCGTTGAACGCGGCGGTCAGCCGGCCGTAGTCGGCCGCCGAGGTGTACAGCTCGCCGCGGTTGCCGGTCGGCTTCCCGGTGCTCCCGTCCAGATACGGCTCCAGGAGCGCCGCCGTCTGCGCCGGGTACTCGATGACCCCGTCCAGGAAGACCTTGACCGTCCCGAACCGCAGGCCCGGTACGCGCTCGAACTCCCGGCGCAGGCCGCGCGCGTACGCCAGGGCACCCGCGGGGTCCCGGGTCTGCTCCACCTCCAGGCGCAGGGCGGGCACGATGCGCTGCGGCAGCCGCCCGGCCGAGGCCAGGTCCCTGTACAGCTCCAGTTCGTGCCGGCCCACCAGGGCGTCCATCATCGTGGTGACGCCGCTCGCCGCGGCCTGCTCCAGCACCTTCGCGCAGGCGGCGACCAGCTGCTCCCGGGTCGGCGCCGGGACGTGGCGCTTCACCAGCTCCTGGGCGTCGTCCTTGAGCACGCCCGTCGGCAGCCCGTCCGCGCCCTTGACGATCCTGCCGCCCGGCGGGTCGGGGGTGGCGGCGGTGACGCCCGCGATGTCCAGGGCCCGGCGGTTGGCCCAGAGGTTGTGGCCGTCGCCGCCGACGAGGACCACCGGGCGGCGGGTCGGCAGGGCATCCAGCATCGTGTGGTGCGGCACGGTGCCGGCGGGCAGCAGCCCGACCGGGTTCCAGTCCTCCACCACCAGCCAGCCGTCCGGCTCGGCACCCGTCCCGCCGGTCTCGGCGAGGAAGCCCCCGAGGATCTCGCGGAGTTCGGCCAGGGTGGTCTCCGCCCCCTCCAACGAGGGGCGCAGCGAGCGGTCGCCCGCGCCCAGCGGGTGCACGTGCCCGTCGTGGATCCCGCTCATCAGGGTGTTGCCGCGGGCGTCCACCACCTCGGTGTCACGGCCGATGTGGCGACGCAGGGCCGTACCGCGTCCGGTGTCGAGGATCGTGCCGTCCCGGCCGACGGCGACCGCGTCCACCGGAGCGCCCCCGGAGGTGCCGGTGAACACGCGGGCGTTGTGGACGACCAGTGCCGCGGGACCGCGGGTGCGGGAGGCGCCGGAGCCGTCCGCGGCGGCCGCCGGGCCGCCGACCAGGCCGGCCGCGCCGACGGCGCCGGCGGCGGCGAGGAGACCGCGGCGGGAGAGGGGGGAGGTAGACGTCATGAACCACTCCAGGAGGACGAACGTGACGGCGCCGGAGGGCATCGGCCGCCCGGCTGTGGCCAGGACGATCGGTGATTAACCCGTTAACCGGAACCTCCTCCCCGCCACGGATTCCGCAGCGGTGCGCGACCGCCGGCCCCGTTCCGCCCCGCCGGGCGCGTGCGGCCCGTGCAGGTCCGTCCCGTCCGGCGAGTGCCGCCGCCCGCGCGGTCCGTCCCGTCCGGCGAGCACCACCCGCCCGCGCAGGCCCGCCCCGCCGGGCGGGTTCCGGCCCCCGCCCGCGCGTACCGCCCGCCCCGGGGTCCGTACGATGACCCGCGTGTCCGGACCGACGATCGCCGACGTCGCCCGTGCCGCGGAGGTGTCCACGGCCACGGTGTCGCACGCCCTCAACGGCACCGGCCGGGTCGCCGAGACCACCCGCCGCCGGGTCCGCGCGGTCGCCACGGCGCTGGGCTACGGCGCCCCGGGCACCGGCCCGCGCAGCCGCACCCTCGGGCTGGCCGTCACCACCTTCGCGGGCTCGCCCTGGAACTTCGTGGCCGTCAGCTACTTCGCCCGCTGGCTCACCGCGGCCACCGCCGCCGCCCACGCCCGCGGCTACGCCCTCACCACCCTGCCCGCCGACCGCGGCGCGGAGGCCCTGTGGCACACGCTCGCGGTGGACGGGATGCTCCTGCTCGACAGCCCGGAAGGGGACCCGGTGCTGCGCGCCCTGCGGGCCCGCGGCATCCCGGTGGTCTTCGACGGGCGGCCCGCGGCGCCGCACCCGCAGGACGTCTGGGTGGACAACGACCACGCGGCCAGCACGCGCGAGGTCCTCGACCACCTCGCCGCGGCCGGCGCCCGCCGGATCGCCCTGCACGGGGGGTTCGGCCGCGAGCACTACACCCGGGCGGTGGCCGAGGCGTACGGGGCCTGGTGCGCGGAGCGCGGTCGTCCGGTGCTCCCGGTCCGCTTCGACCCGGAGGACGCCGCCGGCCACGCCCTGGACGGCGTACTCGCCGGGCGCGGGGAGTCCGGGCGCACGGAGCCCGCCGACGCCGCCGACGCCGTGTACTCCCTGTACGACCCGGGCGGCCGGCAGGTGCTCGCCGCCGCAGCCCGGCACGGTCTGGCGGTGCCGGACCGGCTGCTCGTGGTCTGCGCCAGCGAGGACCCCGCCTACGCGAGCACCGAGGTGCCGGTGACCACGGTGACGCTGCATCCGGAACTGATCGCCGAGACCGCCGTCGCGGCGCTGGTCGCCCGCATCGAGCGCCCGGCGGCCGGCGGTCCCGGCCGCCACACCGTCCCGGCGGGCCTGCTGCCCCGGGCCTCCTCGCACCGCCCCGGCCCGCCGCCGGGCACGCCCCACTGACGGGAGGAGGGCACGGCGGCCCCGCCGCAGCCCCTGACCGGCGCTTTCGCGCGCGGCGGGGGCAGGGCGGAGCGCCCGGCCGGCCCTGTGGGACCGCCGTCGCGGGCAGTCGTGACCATGCCGTGCATGACCTCGGCGCGGCCATGTACTAGAGTTATCTCGACATCGAGATATCTGCCGAAGGCGAACCGCAGCCGCCCGCGGAGTAAGGGTTACCTAACTTAGCCCTACCTTAGCGGATTGGCCAGAGTGCCACGCGGCAGGATTGCGGTAATACGCGCGAAATCATGCATGAAGGAGACTGTCGTGTCGGCGAACAGCTTCGACGCCCGCAGCACGCTGCAGGTGGGCGACGAGTCGTACGAGATCTTCCGGCTGGACAAGGTCGAGGGCTCCGCCCGCCTGCCCTACAGCCTGAAGGTGCTGCTGGAGAACCTGCTCCGCACCGAGGACGGCGCGAACATCACCGCCGACCACATCCGGGCGCTCGGCGGCTGGGACTCCCAGGCCCAGCCCAGCCAGGAGATCCAGTTCACGCCGGCCCGCGTGATCATGCAGGACTTCACCGGCGTTCCCTGCGTCGTCGACCTCGCCACCATGCGTGAGGCCGTCAAGGCCCTCGGCGGCGACCCGGCGAAGATCAACCCGCTGTCGCCCGCCGAGATGGTCATCGACCACTCGGTCATCGCCGACAAGTTCGGCACGAAGGACGCCTTCGCGCAGAACGTCGAGCTGGAGTACGGCCGCAACAAGGAGCGCTACCAGTTCCTGCGCTGGGGTCAGACCGCCTTCGACGACTTCAAGGTCGTCCCCCCGGGCACCGGCATCGTCCACCAGGTCAACATCGAGCACCTGGCCCGCACGGTCATGGTCCGCAACGGCCAGGCCTACCCCGACACCCTCGTCGGCACCGACTCGCACACCACCATGGTCAACGGCCTCGGTGTGCTGGGCTGGGGCGTCGGCGGCATCGAGGCCGAGGCCGCGATGCTCGGCCAGCCGGTCTCCATGCTGATCCCGCGCGTCGTCGGCTTCAAGCTGACCGGCGAGCTGCCCACCGGCACCACCGCCACCGACCTGGTGCTGACCATCACCGAGATGCTGCGCAAGCACGGTGTCGTCGGCAAGTTCGTCGAGTTCTACGGTGAGGGCGTCGCCGCCACCTCCCTCGCGAACCGCGCCACCATCGGCAACATGTCGCCGGAGTTCGGCTCCACCGCCGCGATCTTCCCGATCGACGGCGAGACCCTGAAGTACCTGCGCCTGACCGGCCGCTCCGAGCAGCAGGTCGCGCTCGTCGAGGCGTACGCCAAGGAGCAGGGCCTGTGGCTGGACCCGGCCGCCGAGCCGGACTTCTCCGAGAAGCTGGAGCTCGACCTCTCCACGGTCGTCCCCTCCATCGCCGGCCCGAAGCGCCCGCAGGACCGCATCGTCCTCGCCAACGCCGCCGAGCAGTTCGCCGTGGACGTGCGCAACTACGTCAGCGACGACGAGGAGGCCGGCAAGGAGTCCTTCCCGGCGTCCGACGCCCCGGCGTCCTCCAACGGTGTGCCCACCAGGCCCACCCTGGTGACCCTGGCCGACGGCACCTCCTTCGAGATCGACCACGGCGCCGTCACCGTCGCCGCGATCACCTCCTGCACCAACACCTCGAACCCCTACGTCATGGTCGCCGCGGCGCTCGTGGCCAAGAAGGCGGCCGAGAAGGGCCTGACCCGCAAGCCGTGGGTCAAGACCACCCTCGCCCCGGGCTCGAAGGTCGTCACCGACTACTTCGACAAGGCCGGCCTGACCCCGTACCTGGACAAGCTGGGCTTCAACCTGGTCGGCTACGGCTGCACCACCTGCATCGGCAACTCCGGTCCGCTGGACGAGGAGATCTCGAAGGCGATCAACGAGGCCGACCTCGCCGTCACCTCGGTGCTCTCGGGCAACCGCAACTTCGAGGGCCGCATCAACCCCGACGTCAAGATGAACTACCTGGCCTCCCCGCCGCTGGTCGTCGCGTACGCCATCGCGGGCTCCATGAAGGTGGACATCACCAAGGACGCCCTCGGCACCGACACCGACGGCAAGCCGGTCTACCTGGCCGACATCTGGCCCTCCGAGGCCGAGGTCAACGACGTCGTGGCGAACGCCATCGGCGAGGACATGTTCAGCAAGTCCTACAGCGACGTCTTCGCGGGCGACGCCCAGTGGCAGGCGCTGTCGATCCCGACCGGCAACACCTTCGAGTGGGACCCGCAGTCCACCTACGTCCGCAAGCCCCCCTACTTCGAGGGCATGACCATGGAGACCACCCCGGTCTCCGACATCACCGGCGCCCGCGTGCTGGCGAAGCTGGGCGACTCGGTCACCACCGACCACATCTCCCCGGCCGGTGCGATCAAGGCCGACACCCCGGCCGGCAAGTACCTCACCGAGCACGGCGTCGAGCGCCGCGACTTCAACTCGTACGGTTCCCGCCGCGGCAACCACGAGGTCATGATCCGCGGTACGTTCGCCAACATCCGCCTGCGCAACCAGATCGCGCCGGGCACCGAGGGCGGCTTCACCCGCGACTTCACCGTCGACGGCGGCCCGGTCTCCTTCATCTACGACGCCTCGCAGAACTACCAGGCCGCCGGCATCCCGCTGGTCATCCTGGCCGGCAAGGAGTACGGCTCCGGCTCCTCCCGCGACTGGGCGGCCAAGGGCACCGCGCTGCTCGGCGTCAAGGCCGTCATCGCCGAGTCCTACGAGCGCATCCACCGCTCCAACCTGATCGGCATGGGCGTCCTGCCCCTGCAGTTCCCCGAGGGCGTCACCGCGGCCTCCCTGGGCCTCACCGGCGAGGAGACCTTCTCCTTCACCGGTGTGGAGGAGCTGAACAACGGCACCACCCCGCGCACCGTCAAGGTGACCACCGAGACCGGTGTGGAGTTCGACGCGGTCGTCCGCATCGACACGCCGGGTGAGGCGGACTACTACCGCAACGGCGGAATCATGCAGTACGTCCTCCGCAACCTCATCCGCGGCTAAGGGCGCGCCAAGCGGAGCACCGCTCCGCCAGTGGGCACCATTAGGGCCGTATCCCCGCCACGGGGGTACGGCCCTTCCGCATGCGTCACGGCGGTGCCAGATGACGGACAGGTCTCAACTCGGAAAAGCCGGCGGTCATCCTTGTGCCCGATCTTGCTCAGTCGAGCGGAAGTGGACTATACCTGTGCGCGTCCAGGTCGCTCCGGCAGGAGCGGCCCGGGGCCGGGGGACAGCGGGGATCGCGGCGTCGTCCGCGTGCACGGCAACTGCCGTGATTTCCCGCCTCCTTCACACTTCTGACGAAGGCGAGGACATGAGCATGGCATCCACCGGTGAGGGCCTCGGCCGCCGTGATCTGATCAAGCGCTCCGCGGCACTCGGCCTGATCACCGTGCCGACGATGGGCTTCCTCTCCGCCTGCGCCTCCGGCGGCGGCGAGCCCACCAACGGTCCGTCCAAGGCCGCGACGAGCGCGCAGAACCCCTTCGGCGTCGCGAAGGGCGGCAAGCTGGAGGTCGTCGTCTTCAAGGGCGGCTTCGGCGACGACTACGCGAAGGCCTGGGAGGCCGCGTTCGACAAGAAGTGGGGCACCACCAGCACCCACCTGGGCACCCAGGAGATCACCGGCAAGCTCCAGCCGCGGTTCAACGGCGGCAACCCGCCGGACGTGATCGACAACTCCGGCGCGCAGAAGATCAAGCTGGACGTCCTCTTCAAGAGCGACCAGCTCGCCGACCTCACGCCCGTGCTGGACGCACCCTCCCTCGACGACCCGGGCAAGAAGGTCCGCGACACGCTGATCGCGGGCACCATCGAACAGGGCACCCAGGGCGGCAAGTTCGTCTCGCTGAACTACGTCTACACCGTCTACGGCCTCTGGTACTCCGGCAAGCTCTTCAAGGAGAAGGGCTGGACCCCGCCCAAGACCTGGGACGAGTTCCTCGCGGTCTGCGCGAAGGCCAAGGAGGCCGGCATCGGCGGCCTCGCCCACCAGGGGAAGTTCCCGTACTACATCAACGTCGTCATCATGGACCTGATCGCCAAGAAGGGCGGTCTGGAGGCCATGAAGGCCATCGACAACCTGGAGCCCAACGCCTTCGAGGGCAACCCGACCGCCCTCGCCGCCGTCGAGGCGGTCTACGAGGTGGTCGAGAAGGACCTGCTCCTCCCGGGCACCAACGGTCTGACCCACACCGAGTCCCAGACCGCGTGGAACCAGTACAAGGCGGCCTTCATCCCCTCCGGCTCCTGGCTGGAGAACGAGCAGCTGAAGCAGACGCCCGAGGACTTCGACATGCAGTTCCTGCCGGTCCCGCTGCTCGCGGACAGCAAGCTGCCCTTCGAGGCCATCCGGGCCGGGGCCGGCGAGCCCTTCATCGTCCCGGAGAAGGCGGCCAACAAGGCCGGCGGCCTGGAGTTCATCCGTTCGATGCTGTCGCGCGAATGGTCGACCATGTTCGCCCAGCAGGCCAACTCGCTCACCGTGGTCAAGGACGGGGTCGACCCGAGCGTGAAACTGCGCCCCGGCACCCAGTCCGCCGTCACCGCGCTGAAGGCGGCGGGAACCGACACGTTCAACTACCTTTACCCCGACTGGTACAGCGAAATGGACACGGCGATCCAGGACGCGTCCAATGAACTGATGGCCAAGCGGATTCAGCCGAAGGAGTGGATCAAGCGGGCGCAGGCCGCGGTGAACAAGGCGGCGCAGGACCCCAACGCCAAGAACAACCGTCGCAGCTGATCACGCGCGCCACCGGTCACCGGGCACACCAGGGACGGACACCATGAGCCAAGTAGTCCGGGGCAGGGGACGGGGCGGCTTCATCGCCGGCTTCCTCCTCGCACCCCTCGCGCTGTATCTGACCTTCGTCATCTGGCCGTACGTACAGACGTTCGGCTACTCCTTCACCAACTGGAGCGGGCAGTCGCCCACGTTCGATTTCGTCGGCGTGGACAACTACACCGCCCTGATGAAGGACGAGGTCTTCCGCGGCGCCCTGTGGAACAACCTGCTGCTCCTGGTGTTCGTCCCGGTGGTGACCATCCTGCTCGCCCTCTTCTTCGCCTTCATGGTGAACGCGGGAGGGCGGGGCGGGGCCGGCGGGGTGCAGGGCGTGCGCGGATCGGCCTTCTACAAGGTCGTCTACTTCTTCCCGCAGGTCCTCTCCCTCGCCATCCTCGCGGTGCTCTTCGGGGCCGTCTACCGCACCGACGAGGGCGGCCTGCTCAACGGCGTCCTCATCCGGCTCGGCCTCGTGGACAGGCTGCACCCGGTCGAATGGCTCAACGAGCCGGACCTGGTCCTGTGGTGCCTGCTCCTCGTGGTCGTCTGGCACGGGGTCGGCTTCTACCTCGTGCTGTTCTCCGCCGCCATGCAGTCCGTGCCCAAGGACATCTACGAGGCCGCCCTCCTCGACGGGGCGGGACGCGCCCAGACCTTCTTCCGGGTGACCCTGCCCCTGCTGTGGGACTCGGTGCAGACCTCGGCGGTCTACCTCGGCATCGCAGCCATGGACATGTTCGTCCTGGTGTCGACCATGACGTCGGGCCAGTTCGGAGGCGGCCCCGACCACCACAGCGAGGTCATGGCGACCGTGCTCATGAGGAACTTCCTCTACTTCGGCAAGAGCGGCTACGCGTGCGCCATGGGCGTGGTCATGCTCCTCCTCACCATGATCCTTTCCGTCATCACGCTGCGCGCGACCCGCCGCGAGCGCATCGAGTTCTGAGCGGGAGACCCTCATGACCACAGTGATCAAGGCTCCGGGCGAAGCCGCCGCGGAGCGGTCCGGGGGAGCCTCCCCGGGCGGGGAGGACGGCGGGGGGCGCTCCGAGGGCCTGGTCCTCAACGTCTTCTCCCACGGCTTCCTGGCCCTCTGGGCCGTGCTGATCGTGCTGCCGCTGGTCTGGCTGGCGCTCGGCTCCTTCAAGACCGACGCGCAGATCGGCGGCTCGGCCCTGAGCTGGCCGACCAACTGGAACCTGGACGCCTTCGGCAGGGCCTGGGACAAGGGCATCGGGGACTACTTCGCCCACACGCTCGTCGTGATGGTCTTCTCCGTCCCGCTGACGATGCTCCTCGGCTCGATGGCGGCGTACGTCCTGGCCCGCTACCCGTTCCCCGGCAACCGGTTCGTCTACTACTTCTTCGTCAGCGGGGCGATGTTCCCCGTCTTCCTCGCGCTCGTGCCGCTCTTCTTCATGGTCAAGCGCTTCGACATGCTCAACACGTACCAGGGCCTGATCCTCGTGTACGTCGCCTACTCCATGCCGTTCACCGTCTTCTTCATGCACTCGTTCTTCCGCACCCTGCCGACGGCGGTGCACGAGGCGGCGGTGATCGACGGCGCCTCCGACACCCGGATCTTCTTCCAGGTGATGGTGCCGATGGCCAAGCCCGGCCTGATCAGCGTCGGGATATTCAACATCCTGGGCCAGTGGAACCAGTACATCCTGCCCTCCGTGCTGATGCAGCCCCAGAGCGGATCGGACCCCGAGCGCTACCTGCTCACGCAGGGCCTGATCCAGCTCCAGCAACAGCAGGGCTACGAGACGGACCTGCCGGTGCTCTTCGCCGGCGTGACCATCGCGATGCTCCCGATGCTGGTGGTCTACCTGTCCTTCCAGCGGCAGATCCAGGCCGGCCTGACCTCCGCCACGCTGAAGTAGCGGCTCAGGACGCCTTGCGCAGCTCGTACAGCACGCCCGAGCCGGAGCCGCCGATCTCCTGGTGCATGCGGGGGGCCCGGGCCGTGCCCCCGACCCCCCAGGCCGGCCAGGCGCACCCGGGGATCTCCACGCGGACCCGCTGCGACCGGGCGTCCCGGCCGCCCTCGTAGACCCAGGTGCCGGTGCCGGAGCAGCTCGGCGCCGGGTCGCGGGGGTAGTCGAAGGAGCTGCGCCCGCCGACGCCGTCGGAGGTGACCCGGCCGTCCGCGGTGAAGACCAGGGTGTTGCCGATCTGGTCGGACCAGGTGCCCGTCACGGTCCGCGGCCCGATCCGCGGGGGCTCGTACGCGGGCAGCAGGCCGACGGCGAGCCCGAGCGCGCCCAGCAGGCCCGTGCCCGCCACCACCGCCGCGCCCCACAGTGCCACCCGCCGCAGGAGGCCCTCGCCCCGGGGCAGCGCGATCAGCGCCCCGAGCGAGAGCGAGCCCGTGGCCGCGGCCCAGAAGACCAGCGTGGACCCCGTCGGCGCGTCGTTGTACCGCGCGACGATCCAGACGGGCGCCGCCAGCAGGGCCGCCACCGCCAGGGGAGCCGCCACCGCCTCCCCCCACGCGGCGCGGGCGCCGAGCCCGCGGGCGACGAGGTCCGCGAGCGCGACCGCCGGCAGGACGAGGACCAGCGACAGCAGGAACGAGATGAATCCGAGGAGAGGGGCGAGCGAGACCAGGCTCCCCCCGATGGCGGTCCAGTCGGGGGGTGTGTCCGGCGGCGGCTGCGTCCGCACGTGGATCAGGACCACCACGACGGTGAGCGCGACCTCCAGGCATCCCACCAGCGTCGAGACCACCAGCACGCGCGCGTACGAACGTTTCTGACGCATGTTCGACCCCCCTCGTGGGCAGGGCGGGGCAACGCGTCCGCCCGGCCGGCGACGTCCTGGAGTCATGATGCCAGCCGGGCTGAACGTGTTCAATTAATGCGTCGGGATCGCCTCACGAAGGGGCCACCGACCAGCTGACCGCCGACACCGACGGGTCCAGCGAGAGGCTGCTGACCGCCTCCTCCAGCGCCCGGCCCTGCGTGCCCTCGGCGGTCAGCAGCGCGGACACGGTCACCCGGCCGGCCACCGGGCCGTCCTGGCTGCGGATCGAGCGCAGCTGGTGGCCCGGCCGGCCCAGCGCGTCCACCAGCCGGCGGCGGATGTGGGCCTCCTCCGCCTCCAGGCACACCGCTTCGAAGTGGTACTCGGCGGCCACCTCGGCCCCGCCGCGCGGCTCGCGGTCGAGGCGCCGGCCCAGCGGGCGCAGCAGGAGGTTGGCCCCCACCACGCCCGCCGTGCCGCAGACGGCCAGGACGAACAGGCCCGCCCCGGCCAGGCAGCCCACGGCCGCCGAGCACCACAGGGTGGCAGCGGTGTTCAGCCCGCGCACGCTCAGGCCGTCGCGCATGATCACGCCGGCGCCGAGGAAGCCGATCCCCGACACGATCTGCGCGGCGACCCGGGAGCCGTCGTAGTTCACCTCGGAGACCGCGCTGAGGAACCCGTACTGCGAGAGCAGCACGAAGAGCGCGGCCCCACCCGCCACCAGGGCGTTGGTGCGCAGACCCGCGAGGCGGGCCCGCCACTGGCGCTCCAGGCCGATGACCGCACCGAGCCCGAGCGCGGCGGCCAGGTGTGCGGCCATCTGCCATTCGGTGAGCAGCATCGGACGCTCCCTCCTCCTACAGCCAGGTGCCGAAGCGGCGGACGTACCAGGTCTTCACGAACTGGGTGAGCGTGCAGTACGCGAGCAGTACGCCGACCAGCCACGGGAAGTAGGACGCGGGCAGGGCGACGAAGCCCAGCGAGGACGCCAGCGGCGAGAAGGGCAGCCAGAGCCCGGTCAGCACCGCGAGGACGGTCATGACCATCACCGGCCAGGAGGCGCGGGACTGGAGGAAGGGGATCTTCCGGGTGCGGATCATGTGGACGATCAGGGTCTGCGAGAGCAGGCCCTCCACGAACCAGCCCGACTGGAAGAGCGACTGGCTCGCCGCGCTGTCGGCGGCGAAGACGTGCCACATGATCAGGAACATCGCGATGTCGAAGATCGAGCTGATCGGGCCGATGGTGACCATGAAGCGGCCGATGCCCCTGGCGTCCCAGTTGCGGGGCCGGCGCAGGTACTCCTCGTCCATCCGGTCCCACGGGGTGGCCAGCTGGGCGATGTCGTAGACCAGGTTCTGGACCAGCAGCATGATCGCGAGCATCGGCTGGAAGGGGATGAAGGCGCTCGCCACCAGGACCGAGAAGACGTTGCCGAAGTTCGACGACGCCGTCATCTTGATGTACTTGATCGTGTTGCCGAAGGTGGTGCGGCCCTGGAGGACGCCCCGTTCCAGGACGGTGAGGTCCTTCTCCAGCAGGATGATGTCCGCGGACTCCTTGGCGATGTCGACGGCGGTGTCCACGGAGATGCCGACGTCGGCGTCGTGCAGTGCGGCCGCGTCGTTGATGCCGTCGCCGAGGAAGCCCACGGTGTGCCCCTCGGCCTGGAGGGCGCGGACGATCCGGGCCTTCTGGACCGGGTTGACCTTGGCGAAGACCGTCGTACGGGCGGCCAGCTCGCGCAGTGCGCTGTCGTCGAGGGCGTCGGTCGCGGGCCCGAGGACCACGGTCCCGACGTCGATGCCGACGTCCGCGCAGACCCGGGCGGCGACGAGCTCGTTGTCGCCGGTGACCACCTTCACCGCGATGCCCTTGTCGGCGAGGGTCTCCAGGGCCCGGGCGGCGTCCGCCTTCGGCGGGTCGAGGAAGGCGAGGAAGCCCACCAGGGTGAGCCCGTCCTCGTCGGTGACGGAGTAGCTCTCGCGGGGGGTGTCGAGGGTGCGGGTGGCGACGGCGAGGACCCGCAGGCCCTGCCGGTTGTGGTCCTCGGCGGTCCGGGTGACGTGCCACCGCAGCTGCTCGGTCAGCTCCACGGTCTCGCCGCGGTCGGCCACGTGGGTGCAGAGGTCCAGGACCTCCTCGACGGCCCCCTTGGTGATCATGACATGCTCGTGCCGCCCGAAGTCGCCCACCAGTGTGTTGCGGGCCAGGACCACGGACATCCGGCGCCGGGCGAAGTCGAAGGGGATCTCGTCGACCATCGCGAACCGTGCGTCGACGACAACCTCCTCGGCCTCGTCCACACGGTCGATGACCGCCTGGTCCATCAGGTTGCGCAGGCCCGTCTGGAAGTGCGCGTTCAGATAGCCGTACTCCAGGACCTCGGTGTCCTCGTTGCCGTGCACGTCGAGGTGGCGGGCCAGGACGATCCGGTCCTCGGTGAGGGTGCCGGTCTTGTCGGTGCAGAGCACGTCCATCGCGCCCAGGTTCTGGATCGCGTTGAGCCGCTTGACGACCACCTTGTGCCGGGCCATGGCGACGGCGCCGCGCGCCAGGTTGGCGGAGACGACCATCGGGAGCATCTCGGGGGTCAGGCCGACGGCGACGGCGATGCCGAAGAGGAAGGCCTCGTCCCAGTCTCCCTTGGTCAGGCCGTTGACCATGAAGACGACGGGGACCATGACCAGCATGAAGCGGATCAGCAGGAAGCTGACCTTGCGCACGCCCGTGTCGAAGTTGGTCTGCGGACGCTCGCCGACCAGGGAGCCGGCCATCGAGCCGAAGTACGTGTTCGCGCCGGTGGCGACGACGACGCCGGTGGCGGTGCCGGAGGTGACCGAGGTCCCCATCAAGGCCAGGTTGTCGGCCTCGACCGGGTCGCCGGTGGCCTGCTGGCCCACGTCCGGTGCCCGGGTGTCGGCCTTGGCCACCGGCAGGGACTCGCCGGAGAGCGCGGCCTGGCTGATCATCAGGTCCTTGGCGGTGAGGAGCCGCAGGTCGGCCGGGATCAGGTCGCCGGCGGCCAGCCGGACCACGTCGCCCGGGACCACCTGGTCCATGGGCACCTCGAAGGTGGTGGGGGCCGAGCCGCTTCCCGCCCGGCGCCGGACCGCGCAGGTGGTGGTGACCAGCTGCTTGAGGGCGTCGGCGGCGCGGCCGGAGCGGTACTCCTGCCAGAAGCGCAGCAGCCCGCTGATCCCCACCATCACGGAGAGGATGACGACGCCCGGGTCCGCCGGGTCCTGCCAGTACATGACGGCGGCCAGGAAGACCAGGACGGCGATGAACGGGTTGCGGAAGGCCTTCGCCAACTGGACGTACCAGCGCGGGGCGCGCTCGTGGGCGACGACGTTGGCGCCGTGGCGCTCCAGGCGCAGTGCGGCCTCGGAGTGGGTGAGGCCGGCCGCGGACGCGTCCACGGACTGCAGGGCCCGCACGCCCGGGGCGGAGCTGAGACCCGCGAGCCGCTCGCCGGCGAGCCGGGTACGGGACTCCAGCTCGGCGGCCTTGCGCTCGCGGCGGGAGCGGCCCGGCGGCGCGAGCTTGGCCGGGGTACGGGGGGTGAGCATGGTCATGGCAAATACCTCCCTCCACGGTTCCGGGCAGCGCGGAGCCGAACGGTCACGTGGAGTGATCAGGAGTCGGCGTGCGGCGGCCGCGCGGGCCGTCGCCGGTGCCGACACAACGGGATGACGCACGCCGGACGGAACCGTCCGGTCATGCGGAAGGGGAGGAACGCGAGAGGAACGCAGCAGAGCGCGGGATCAGCGGGACACCGCTGCCGTGCGCACTCGTGGAGAGGCCGGCCGGCCGTTCGACGGGTCGGTCGTGCGGCGGGTCAGCCGGAGAGAGCGCTGCGAGGACTTCGATCGGGACTCATCCCGAACACCTCCTCGCGTCGCGCTGACATGGCGGGCGCCCGGTCCGGCCGGAAGGGCCGCAGAGGACCGGCGCCCTGGTGACCGTAACACGATCCGGTGGCCCGCTCCCTCCCTCTTTCGGCCGGTAGGCCCGATTCCTGTCGTGTCAGCCTCTTGACGTGCGGAGGGTCAAAGGCTCGACTTAAGGTTCACAAGTTGGAGAGACGCCGGGGTCTCGGAGCGCGCAGTCGCGAGGTGTCCCGGCCGGGGGGCGACGGCTGGCCGTCGCTTATGGGCAGGAGTGGATGAGTCGTGCAGACTCCCGGATCGCAGTCCTCGTTGCACCGCGCGAACCTCGAACGGGTCGTGCGGGCGGTGCGGCTCGCGGGATCGCTGACCCAGGCGGAGATCGCCCGGACCACCGGACTGTCGGCGGCCACGGTCTCCAACATCGTCCGGGAGCTCAAGGACGGCGGGACCGTCGAGGTCACCGACACCTCGGCCGGCGGGCGGCGGGCGCGCAGCGTCTCCCTCAGCGGTGACGCGGGGATCGTGATCGGAGTCGACTTCGGCCACACTCACCTGCGGGTGGCGGTCGGCAACCTCGCCCACCAGGTGCTGGCGGAGGAGACCGAGCCGCTGGACGTCGACGCCTCCTGGGCGGACGGCTTCGACCGGGCGGAAGCCCTGGTCGGGCGGCTGGTCGAGGACGTGGGGGTCGGCCTGGAGAAGGTCATCGGAGTCGGCCTCGGTGTCCCCGGCCCCATCGACGTGGAGTCCGGCACCCTGGGCTCCACCGCGATCCTGCCGGGCTGGGCGGGCATCAACCCGCGCAAGGAGCTCTCCGAGCGCCTCGGGGTCCCCGTCTACGTGGACAACGACGCGAACCTCGGCGCCCTGGGCGAGCTCGTCTGGGGGAGCGGGCGGGGGGTGAAGGACCTCGCCTACATCAAGGTGGCCAGCGGCGTCGGCGCCGGTCTGGTGATCAACGGCCAGATCTACCGCGGCCCCGGCGGCACCGCGGGCGAGATCGGGCACATCACCCTGGACGAGTCGGGCCCGGTCTGCCGCTGCGGCAACCGCGGCTGCCTGGAGACCTTCGCCGCCGCCCGGTACGTCCTGCCGCTGCTCCAGGGCACGCACGGGCCGGAGTTGACGATGGAGCGGGTGGTGGAACTGGCCCGGGACGGGGACCCGGGATGCCGCCGGGTGATCACGGACGTGGGCCGCCACATCGGCAGCGGCGTGGCCAGCCTGTGCAACCTGCTGAACCCGAGCCGGGTGGTGCTCGGCGGGTCGCTGGCGGAGGCCGGTGAACTCGTGCTGTCCCCCATCCGTGAATCCGTGGGGAGGTACGCGATCCCGAGCGCGGCCCGGCAGTTGTCCGTGCTGACGGGTTCCCTGGGCGGCCGTGCGGAGGTCCTGGGCGCACTGGCCCTCGTACTCAGCGAGATGGGCGATTCGACGCTTTTGTCAGATCATGGAAGTGGAGTGCGAGCTCCAGCCGTCTTGCCTTCAGGTAGATAACGAATGGCACCGTTGTCATCTCGTTAAGAATTCACTCCTTGACGGCAAAACGCGGCCGGGGTTGACTCACATCCACCTCGGCCGCAGTGCTGCGGCCTCGTCAGGGAGGTTCAAGAAATGAACACGCGTATGCGCAGAGCCGCCGTAGCCGTTGCCGCCGGCGCCATGGCCGTTTCCCTCGCCGCCTGTGGCAGTGCGAAGGAGGCCGGCGACGCGACCAAGGAGTCCTCCTCCGGCGCCGCCAAGGGCGACGCGATCAAGGTCGGACTGCTCCTGCCGGAGAACCAGACCGCGCGCTACGAGAAGTTCGACAAGCCGCTGATCGAGAAGAAGGTCGCGGAGCTCACGAACGGCAAGGGCGAGGTCGTCTACGCCAACGCCAAGCAGGACGCGACCACCCAGAACTCCCAGGTCGACACGATGATCACCAACAAGGTGGACGTCCTGATCGTCGACGCGGTGGACTCCAAGGCGATCGCCGGCTCGGTCAAGAAGGCCAAGGACAAGGGCATTCCGGTGGTCTCCTACGACCGCCTGGCCGAGGGCCCGATCGACGCGTACACCTCCTTCGACAACGAAGAGGTCGGCAAGGTCCAGGGCAAGGCGCTCCTGGAGGCGCTGGGCGACAAGGCCAAGGACGGCCAGATCGTCATGATGAACGGCTCGGTCACCGACCCGAACGCCAAGCTCTTCAAGTCGGGCGCGCACTCCGTCCTCGACGGCAAGGTGAACGTCGGCAAGGAGTACGACACCGTCGAGTGGAAGCCGGAGAACGCCAACACCAACATGGCGGCCGCCCTCTCCGCCCTCGGCAAGGACAAGGTCGTCGGCGTCTACTCCGCCAACGACGGCATGGCCGGCGGCATCATCACCGCCCTCAAGGCCGCCGGTGTCTCCCCGCTCCCGCCGGTCACCGGCCAGGACGCCGAACTCGCCGGTGTGCAGCGCATCGTCGCGGGCGAGCAGTTCATGAGCGTCTACAAGCCGTACGCCCCCGAGGCCGAGGCCGCCGCGAAGATGGCCGTCGCCCTCGCCAAGGGCGAGAAGCTCGACGGTCTGACCACCTCCACCGTCGACAGCCCCACCACCAAGGGCGTGGCCTCCGTGCTGATCCCGGTCGTCTCGCTCACCAAGGACAACATCAAGGACACCGTCGTCAAGGACGGCGTCTACACGGTCGACGAGATCTGCACCGACAAGTACGCGGCCGCCTGCGCCGCCCTCGGCCTGAAGTAGCGGCCCCCGCCCGCCTCCCCGGAGGCGTGCCCCCGTGCCTGACCGGCGTCCCGCCCCCCACCACCCCGCCACCGGGCGGGGCGCCGGGCAGAAACGTTTCCCCCATTCGCCCCGCTCCTGCTCTTCTGCACGACATCCCCGCCGGTCAGGCGGCGAAGGAGATGGTTCATGTGTCCGCTGCGCCCGTGCTGGCGTTGCGAGGGGTCTCGAAGCGGTTCGGCGCCGTCCAGGCCCTGACCGACGTAGAACTCGAGATCCACTCCGGTGAAGTGGTCGCCCTGGTCGGCGACAACGGTGCCGGCAAGTCCACGCTGGTCAAGACGATCGCCGGCGTGCACCCCATCGATGACGGCGTCATCGAGTGGGAGGGGCGCCCGGTTGCCATCGGCAAGCCCCACGACGCCCAGAACCTGGGCATCGCGACGGTCTACCAGGACCTGGCGCTGTGCGACAACATCGACGTCGTCGGCAACCTGTTCCTCGGCCGGGAGCTCAAGAAGTTCGGTGTCCTCGACGAGGTGGAGATGGAGCGCCGCGCCCGCGAGCTCCTCACCACGCTGTCCATCCGGATCCCCAGTGTCCGGATCCCCATCGCCTCGCTCTCGGGCGGTCAGCGCCAGACCGTGGCGATCGCCCGTTCCATGCTGGGCGAGCCCAAGCTCGTCATCCTCGACGAGCCCACCGCCGCCCTCGGCGTCGAGCAGACCGCCCAGGTCCTGGACCTGGTGGAGCGACTGCGCGAGCGTGGCCACGCCGTCATCCTCATCAGCCACAACATGGCCGATGTGAAGGCCGTCGCCGACAAGGTGGCGGTCCTGCGGCTGGGCCGCAACAACGGCGTCTTCAACGTCGCCCACACCTCGCAGGAAGAGATCATCTCCGCCATCACCGGGGCCACGGACAACGCCGTGACCCGTCGGGCGGCCCGCACCGGGGAGGCCCGCAAGTGAGCACCCACAAGCCTGCCGCCGACCGGCAGGAACACGTCGACCCGGTCAACCCCGCCGCCGCTCACGACGCGATCCCGGCCGTCGACCCCCGCCTGCTGGTCCGCGAGGAGGGGCTCGCCGGGTACGTGGGCGAGTTCAAGCGCAAGATGAAGGCCGGCGACCTCGGATCGCTGCCGGTCGTCATCGGCCTGATCGTCATCTGGTCGATCTTCCAGGGGCTGAACTCGAACTTCCTCTCCCCGGAGAACCTGACCAACATCGCGATCACGATGACCGGCACCGGCATGATCGCCATCGGCATCATCTTCGTGCTGCTGCTCGGCGAGATCGACCTCTCGGTCGGCTCGGTCAGCGGTGTCTCGGGCGCGATCGTCGCCGTCCTCGCCGTCACCCACGGCGTGAACGAGTGGCTGGCGATCCTGGCGGCTGTCGTCGGAGGCGCCCTCATCGGCTCCATCCACGGCTTCTTCTTCGCCCGGGTCGGCGCCCCGGCCTTCGCCGTCACCCTGTCGGGCCTGCTGTTCTGGCTCGGTGCGATGCTGCAGATCCTCGGCAGCAACGGCACGATCAACATCGACGCCGACGGCGTGGTCGGCCAGCTGACCACGTACTTCTTCTCGGACGTGGCCGTCGCCTACGGGCTGGCCGCGCTCGCGGTGGCCGGCTACTTCGTGGCCGTCCTCCTCGACGCCCGGCGCCGCGAGGCCGCCGGCATGCCCTCCCGGCCGATGGCCGAGATCCTGCTGCGCACCGGCCTGCTCGCGGTGTTCACCTTCGGTCCCGCGGTGGTCTTCAACCAGTACAAGGGCCTGCCGCTCGCGGTGGTGCTCTTCCTGCTGGCGCTGGTCGTCACGGACTTCGTGCTCCGCCGCACGACCTTCGGGCGAAACGTTTTCGCGCTGGGTGGCAGCGTCGAGGCCTCCCGCCGCGCCGGCATCAACGTCACCCGCATCCGGATCACGGTCTTCGCGATCTCCAGCACCTTCGCGGCCATCGGCGGCCTCTTCTGGGCCTCCAAGATCGCGGCGGCGAACCAGAGCGCCGGCGCCGGCGACCTGCTGATGAACGTGATCGCCGCGGCCGTCATCGGCGGCACCAGCCTCTTCGGCGGCCGGGGCCGGACCTGGAACGCCCTCCTCGGCGTCATGGTCATCATCTCGATCCAGTACGGTCTGGCCCTGGAAGGCATCGCGACGCCGATCCAGTACATGATCACCGGCGCGGTGCTCCTCGCCACCGTGGTGATCGACTCGGTCACGCGCAAGACCCAGAAGACGGCCGGACGCGCCTGACCGCGCGCCCGACGGCCCGCCGGACCGGTGTCCGGCGGTAAGAACGGTCACAGTGCCCGGCGCCACCTCGTGTGGCGCCGGGCATCCGCGCGTGCGGACACGGGTACTCCTGTACGGGTATACGCCCGTATGTGATGTGTGGTCGCATGATCATGCGTACATGTATGACAAAGGTGTGACCCCGCCGGGACGGCCCGATGACCGCGGCCGCGAGCGGAACATTAGACTCGACAGACCAGCAAGCAACTGCAAGGAGGCACGGGTGCTGCTGACCCGCATCAAGGGACCGCGCGATCTGGACCGGCTCAGCCAGGAGGAGCTCGTACAGCTCGCCGCCGAGATCAGGTCCTTCCTCGTCGACGCCGTCTCCAAGACCGGCGGGCACCTCGGCCCCAACCTCGGCGTGGTCGAACTGACGATCGCCCTGCACCGGGTCTTCGAATCGCCCAAGGACAAGGTCCTCTTCGACACCGGCCACCAGGCCTACGTCCACAAGCTGCTCACGGGCCGCCAGGACTTCGCCGGCCTGCGCACCAAGAACGGCCTGTCGGGCTACCCCTCGCGCGCCGAGTCCGAGCACGACGTGATCGAGAACTCGCACGCCTCCACCGTGCTCGGCTGGGCCGACGGCCTGGCCAAGGCCAACGAGGTGCTGGGCCGCGAGGACCACCACGTCGCCGCCGTCATCGGCGACGGCGCGCTGACCGGAGGCATGGCCTGGGAGGCGCTGAACAACATCGCCGCCGCCAAGGACCGCCCGCTCGTCATCGTCGTCAACGACAACGAGCGCTCCTACGGCCCCACCATCGGCGGCCTCGCCAACCACCTGGCCACCCTGCGCACCACGGACGGCTACGAGCGCTTCCTGGCCCGCGGCAAGGAGCTCCTGGAGCGCACCCCGGTCGTCGGCAAGCCGCTCTTCGAGACCCTGCACGGCGCCAAGAAGGGCCTCAAGGACTTCATCGCCCCGCAGGGCATGTTCGAGGACCTCGGCCTGAAGTACATCGGGCCCATCGACGGCCACGACATCGAGGCCCTGGAGTCCGCCCTGCAGCGCGCCAAGCGCTTCAGCGGCCCGGTCATCGTCCACTGCCTCACCCAGAAGGGCCGCGGCTACACCCCGGCCCTGGAGCACGAGGCGGACCGTTTCCACGCCGTCGGCGTGATCCACCCGGACACCGGCCTGCCGGTCAAGACCGCCGCCGCCAGCTGGACCTCCGTCTTCGCCGACGAGATGGTCAAGATCGGCCACGAGCGCGAGGACGTCGTCGGCATCACCGCCGCCATGCTCCACCCGGTCGGCCTCAACAAGTTCGCCGAGGCCTTCCCGGACCGCATCTACGACGTCGGCATCGCGGAGCAGCACGGCGCGACCTCCGCGGCGGGCCTGGCCACCGGCGGCGTGCACCCCGTCTTCGCGGTCTACGCGACCTTCCTGAACCGCGCCTTCGACCAGGTGCTGATGGACGTGGCCCTGCACAAGTGCGGGGTCACCTTCGTCCTGGACCGGGCCGGCGTCACCGGCGACGACGGCGCCTCCCACAACGGCATGTGGGACATGTCGATCCTCCAGGTCGTCCCGGGCCTGCGCCTCGCCGCCCCGCGCGACGCCGAGCAGCTGCGCGCCCAGCTCCGCGAGGCCGTCGAGGTCAAGGACGCCCCGACCGTGGTCCGGTTCTCCAAGGGCGTCGTCGGCCCGGCCGTGCCGGCCGTCGGCCGCATCGGCGGGATGGACCTGCTGCGCACCCCGGCCCCCGAAGTCACCAGTCCGGACGTATTGCTCGTCTCGGTCGGCGCACTCGCCCCGATGTGCCTGGAGATCGCCGACCTCCTCGACAAGCAGGGCATCTCCACCACCGTCGTCGACCCCCGCTGGGTCAAGCCGGTGGACGAGGCCCTGGCCCCGCTGGCCGACCGCCACCGCGTGGTCGTCACCGTCGAGGACAACGGCCGTGCCGGAGGCGTTGGGTCCGCCGTCTCGCAGGCTCTGCGCGACGCGGGCGTCGACGTCCCGCTGCGCGACTTCGGCATCCCGCAGCGCTTCCTCGACCACGCCCTCCGCAAGGAGATCCTGGCCGAGATCGGCCTGACCGCGCCCGACATCGCACGGCAGGTCACCGGCCTCGTCGCCAAGCTCGACGGCCGCTACGACAGCGAACCGGCCGCCACCGTCGACTAGGACGGGCACGAGCCGCTAGATCGCCGCGCGGTTGCACGTCACGGGCCGGGAGATCACTCTTGAGGAGTGGGCCTCCCGGCCCGTTCGCGTGCGTCGACACCTGTTTCGGAGGTGCGTCGGTGAGTAGGGATATGAACAGCCCCTTCCGCACCAAGACGGTGGAGCAGTCCATCCGTGACACGGAGGAGCCGGAACACGCGCTCCGGAAGTCGCTCTCCGCCTGGGACCTGACGGTGTTCGGTGTGGGTGTCATCATCGGCACCGGCATCTTCGTCCTGACGGGCATCGCGGCCCGGAACAACGCCGGACCCGCGACCGCCCTCGCCTTCGTGGCAGCGGGCATCGTCTGCGCCCTCGCGGCGCTCTGCTACGCCGAGTTCGCGTCCACCGTGCCGGTGGCAGGGTCGGCGTACACCTTCAGCTACGCCTCCATCGGCGAGCTGCCCGCCTGGATCATCGGCTGGGACCTGGTGCTCGAGTTCGCGCTCGGCACGGCGGTGGTCGCGGTCGGCTGGTCCGGCTACGTACGCCATCTCATGGACACCAACCTCGGCTGGACCCTGCCGACGTCGCTGTCCGGTCCCGACGCCGGCGGTCATTTCGACCTGCTGGCCTTCCTGCTGGTCCTGGTGCTGACGTGGATCCTGGTCGTCGGGACGAAGCTCTCGGCCCGCATCACGGCCGTCGTCGTCGCCATCAAGGTGACCGTCGTCCTGCTGGTCATCGTCGCGGGCCTGTTCTTCATCAAGGCCGACAACTACTCGCCGTTCATCCCGCCGGCCCAGCCGCAGGAGGCGGGCAGCAGCGGCTGGCACTCGCCGCTGGTCCAGCTGCTCTTCGGCTACGAGCCCACCAACTTCGGCGTCATGGGCATCTTCACGGCGGCCTCGCTCATCTTCTTCGCCTTCATCGGCTTCGACGTGGTGGCGACGGCGGCCGAGGAGACCAAGAACCCCCAGCGGGACATGCCGCGCGGCATCCTCGGCTCGCTGCTCATCTGCACCGTGCTCTACGTGGCGGTGACCCTCGTGGTCACGGGCATGCAGAAGTACTCGGAGATGTCCGCGACCGCCCCGCTCGCCGAGGCCTTCAAATCGGTGAACCAACCGTTCTTCTCGGGTGCGATCAGTCTGGGCGCGTCCGTCGGGTTGATCACCGTCTGCATGATCCTGCTGCTCGGTCAGACCCGCGTGTTCTTCGCGATGAGCCGCGACGGACTGCTGCCGCGGGTCTTCTCCGTGACCCACCCGAAGTACCGCACCCCCTACCGGGCGACCATGCTGCTCGGCGGGATCATCGCGGTCGTCGCGGGCTTCACCAGCCTGGAGAGCCTCGCGGAACTGGTGAACATCGGCACCCTGTTCGCCTTCGTGGTGGTCGCGCTCGGCGTGATCATCCTCCGCAAGACCCGCCCCGACCTGCACCGGTCCTTCCGGACCCCGTGGGTGCCGTTCATCCCGATCGTCTCGATCGCGGCCTCGTTCTGGCTGATGCTCAACCTGCCGGCCGAGACCTGGCTGCGCTTCGGGATCTGGATGGCCATCGGCGTGGTCGTCTACTTCCTCTACGGACGTCAGCACAGCCGCCTCGCCAAGGTCGGCGCGGACGCCGAGTACTGACACGCCGCACACACGGCGGACACAGCCACGCGAACGCCGGAGCCGGCCGTACGGGTCATCCGTACGGCCGGCTCCGTGTGCGCACGCGGGGCTGCTCAGCCGGTGCCCTTGGCGGGGGAGTTCTTCGCGGAGGCCGGGACGGGCTGGTCCTTGCGGATGGCGTCCCACAGCTGCGTCGCCTGTGGCTCGGCCACGATCACGCGGTTGGGGTCGACCTTGTCGTAGGCGACCGGCAGCATGATCGTCTCCATGGTCTCCGGATTCACGCCCTTCATGCTCTGCGCGAAGTCCGCGAGGGCGGTCAGCGAGCCGAGGTCGGAGTCCGTGGTGAGCGACTTGGTCCCGGCGTCCGCGAGCTTGTAGAGCCGCGCCGGGTTGCCGAGGGCGTCCTGCTTCTTGATCTCGGAGAGCATCGCCAGCATGAACTGCTGCTGCAGACCGATGCGCCCGAGGTCGCTGCCGTCGCCGTAGCCGTAGCGGGTGCGGACGAACTTCAGCGAGTCGGTGCCGTCCAGCCGGTGGGTGCCCGCGTCCAGCTTCAGGCCGCCCTTGGCGCCGCTCATCGGCTTGTCGAGGGTCACGGTGACCCCGCCCAGCGCGTCCACCAGGCCCTTGAAGCCGGCGAAGTCCACCTCGACGAAGTGGTCCACGCGGACACCGGACATCTGCTCGACGGTGTTGACCACGCAGGCCGGTCCGGCCAGCGAGTAGACCGAGTTGAACATGACCCGCTTCGCGGACGGCACGGTCTTGCCGTCGCGGTCCTTGCACTCGGGCCGGGCGATCAGGGTGTCGCGGGGGATGCTCACCGCGGTGGCCTTGGCCCGGCCCTCGGGTATGTGCACCAGCATCGCGGTGTCGGAGCGGGCGCCGCTGACGGAGCCGTGGTCGAGGTCGCCGTTGGCCCCGGCCCGCGAGTCGGAGCCGAGCACGAGCACGTTCTGCGCGTTCGCGACGACCTTCTGCGGCCGGTTGTCGCCGATCGCCCGGTCCAGGTCGACGCTGTCGATGTTGCCGTTGAGGTGGCTGTACGTCCACCAGCCGGCCCCGGCCGCGCCCAGGATCAGCACGGCGACCAGCAACAGGGTGATCCGCAGAATGCGGCGTCGGCGGCGCCTGGGGCGCGCGTGCGTTTCCGTCATGGGGGTGAATCTTAGACAGGTATTCGAACGGCCGAAGCCCGCCCCCCGGAGGGAGCGGGCCCGGCCGTCGAACAGCCGCCTGCGACCCGGACTAGGCCGGGACGCTCGCGATGCCGGGGGCGAGGAACTTCTTGCCGTTCACGCGCTCCGAGACGCCCTCACGGTCCAGGTACGGCGTGATGCCGCCCAGGTGGAAGGGCCAGCCCGCACCGGTGATGAGGCAGAGGTCGATGTCCTGGGCCTCGGCCACGACACCCTCCTCCAGCATCAGACCGATCTCCTGCGCGACCGCGTCCAGGACGCGCGCGCGGACCTGCTCCTCGGTCAGGACGGAGTCGCCCTGCACCAGGAGGGCGGCCACCTCGGGGTCCAGCTCCGGCTTGAAACCGTTCTCCGCGGAGTACACGTAGAAGCCGCGCTTGCCGGCCTCGACGACCCGCTTGAGGTTCGGGGAGACGGTGAAGCGCTCCGGGAAGGAGCGGTTCAGGGTCTCGGAGACGTGCAGACCGATCGCCGGGCCCACGAGCTCCAGCAGCACCAGCGGGGACATCGGCAGGCCGAGCGGCTCGATGGCCTTCTCCGCCGTGACCACCGGGGTGCCCTCGTCGATGACGTTCTGGATCTCGCCCATGAAGCGGGTCAGGATGCGGTTCACGACGAACGCCGGGGCGTCCTTGGTGAGGACCGCGGTCTTCTTCAGCTTCTTGGCGACACCGAAGGCCGTGGCCAGCGAGGCGTCGTCGGTCTGCTCGCCGCGCACGATCTCCAGCAGCGGGAGGATCGCGACCGGGTTGAAGAAGTGGAAGCCGACCACACGCTCCGGGTGCTGGAGCTTCGAGGCCATCTCCGACACCGACAGCGAGGAGGTGTTGGTGGCGAGGATCGCGTGCGCCGGGGCGACCGCCTCGACCTCCGCGAACACCTTCTGCTTGACGGACATCTCCTCGAACACGGCCTCGATGATGAAGTCCGCGTCCGCGAAGCCCTCGGCCTTGTCCAGGACACCGCTCACCAGGGCGGTCAGGCGGTTGGCCTTGTCCTGGTTGATGCGGCCCTTGCCGAGCAGCTTCTGGATCTCGGCGTGGACGTAGCCCACGCCCTTGTCCACGCGCTCCTGGTCGATGTCGGTGAGGACCACCGGCACCTCCAGGCGGCGCAGGAACAGCAGCGCCAGCTGCGAGGCCATCAGGCCCGCGCCGACGACGCCGACCTTGGTGACCGGACGGGCCAGGGACTTGTCCGGGGCGCCGGCCGGGCGCTTGGCGCGCTTCTGGACCAGGTTGAAGGCGTAGATGCCCGAGCGCAGCTCGCCGCCCATGATGAGGTCGGCCAGGGCCGTGTCCTCGGCGTCGAAGCCGGCCTGGAGGTCGCCGTCCTTGGCCGCGGCGATGATGTCCAGCGCGCGGTAGGCGGCCGGAGCGGCGCCGTGCACCTTGGAGTCCGCGATGGCGCGGCCCTTGGCGACGGCCGCGTCCCAGGCCTCGCCGCGGTCGATCTCCGCGCGGACGACCTCGGTGGTGCCGTTGAGGACGTTCGCGGTCCACAGGAGCGACTGCTCCAGGAAGTCCGCGCCCTCGAAGATCGCGTCGGCGATGCCGAGCTCGAAGACCTGCTTGCCCTTGAGCTGGCGGTTCTGGTTCAGCGAGTTCTCGATGATGACCGAGACCGCGCGCTCGGCGCCGATCAGGTTCGGCAGGATGGCGCAGCCGCCCCAGCCGGGGACCAGGCCGAGGAAGACCTCGGGCAGCGAGAAGGCCGGGATGGCCTTGGAGACGGTGCGGTAGCTGCAGTGCAGACCGACCTCGACGCCGCCGCCCATCGCCGCGCCGTTGTAGTACGCGAAGGTGGGGACGGCCAGCGCCGAGAGGCGCTTGAAGACGTCGTGACCGCCCTTGCCGATGGCGAGCGCCTCGTCGTGCTTCTTCAGCAGCTCGACGCCCTTGAGGTCGGCGCCGACCGCGAAGATGAACGGCTTGCCGGTGATGCCCGCGCCGACGATGGTGCCGGCGGTGGCCTCCTGCTCGACCTGGTCGATCGCCGCGTTCAGGTTGGCGAGGGACTGCGGGCCGAAGGTGGTCGGCTTGGTGTGGTCGAAGCCGTTGTCCAGCGTGATGAGCGCGAAGCGCCCGGCGCCGAACGGCAGGTCCAGGTGGCGGACGTGCGCGGACGTGACGACCTCGTCCGGGAACAGCTCGGCCGCGCCCTTCAGGAGCTCAGCGGTGGTGCTCACTTGGAGTCTCCCTCGGCGTTGAAGTTCGGGTTCTCCCAGATGACCGTGGCGCCCATGCCGAAGCCGACGCACATGGTGGTCAGGCCGTAGCGGACGTGCGGCTGCTCCTCGAACTGGCGGGCCAGCTGCGTCATCAGGCGCACGCCGGAGGAGGCCAGCGGGTGACCGAAGGCGATGGCGCCGCCGTACTGGTTCACGCGGGCGTCGTCGTCCGCGATGCCGTAGTGCTCCAGGAACGCGAGGACCTGGACGGCGAAGGCCTCGTTGATCTCGAAGAGGCCGATGTCGTCGATCGTCAGGCCGGCCTGGGCCAGGGCCTTCTCGGTGGCCGGGATCGGGCCGTAGCCCATGACCTCCGGCTCGACACCCGCGAAGGAGTACGAGACGAGGCGCATCTTGACCGGGAGGTTGTTCTCGCGGGCGAAGTCCTCGGACGCGATGATCGCGGCGGTGGCACCGTCGTTGAGACCGGCGGCGTTGCCCGCGGTGACCCGGCCGTGCGTACGGAACGGGGTCTTCAGGCCGGCCAGGTTCTCCAGCGTGGTGCCCGGGCGCATCGGCTCGTCGGTGGTGACCAGGCCCCAGCCCGTCTCGCCCGCGGCCTCGTTGGTGTTGCGCACCGAGATCGGGACCAGGTCCTGCTGGATCTTGCCGTCGGCGTACGCCTTGGCGGCCTTCTCCTGCGAGCGCACGGCGTACTCGTCGGCGCGGAGCTTGGTGATCGTCGGGTACCGGTCGTGCAGGTTCTCGGCGGTCATGCCCATGAACAGGGCGGACTCGTCGACCAGCTTCTCGGAGACGAAGCGCGGGTTCGGGTCGACGCCCTCGCCCATGGGGTGGCGGCCCATGTGCTCGACACCGCCGGCGAGGGCGACGTCGTACGCACCGAAGGCCACACCGCCCGCGACGGCGGTCACGGCGGTCAGCGCGCCGGCGCACATGCGGTCGATGGAGTAGCCCGGGACGGACTGCGGGAGGCCCGCGAGGATGCCGGCCGTGCGGCCCAGCGTCAGGCCCTGGTCGCCGATCTGGGTGGTCGCGGCGATGGCGACCTCGTCGATCTTCTTGGGGTCCAGGTCCGGGTTGCGGCGCAGCAGCTCCCGGATCGCCTTCACGACGAGGTCGTCGGCGCGGGTCTCGTGGTAGATGCCCTTCGGGCCCGCCTTGCCGAACGGGGTGCGGACGCCGTCGACGAAGACGACGTCCCTGACGGTACGAGGCACGTTGGCTCTCCTCCAGGTGCGGGGATGGCACTGCTGCGCGGGGGCGGCTCCGCATCCGTTGCTGAGCGCCCGCTCACCCGGCCATGCTACTTGCGGGTAACCCATGTGCACACCCCCTCCCCGAGGAGCGGCGAAGGTCACACTCCCCAAGGTCGTCCGGACGTCACCCGGACGGGTGGAACAGGGCCGTCCGCCATGACCGCGGCCATCGGCCCCGCCGCCCGCGTCACCTCGGCGGCGAAGGCCCGGCGGGAGACCCCGGCCGCGCGCAGCGCCGCCCCGTGATCGGCCGCCACCACCGCGGCGGCACCCGCCACCAGCAGCCGCCAGCCCGCGGTCGCCGCCCGGCGCGCGGGCCTCGACAGCCCGCCGAGCCCTTCGTGGAGGCGGTGGCAGTGGAAGGGGACGTGTCGCTCCTCGTCGCCCAGGATCCGCCCGGCCACCTCCGCGGTCAGCGCGTCGGGAGCGCCGTCGCGCAGGGCCCGGTAGTAGGACAGGGCCACCACCTCGGCCACCATCAGCACCATCAGTTCCACTCGCAGGCCGAGCATGCGCCGGATCCGCACGAAGGCGGCGTCGCTCCAGTGCCCGGGGAGGACGGGCTCCCCGGCGGCCGCCAGCAGCAGGGCCAGCATCCGGGCGTGGTTCTGCTCCTCGGCGACGAACAGCCGCGCGGCCGCGGTGTAGGAGGGGTTCCCGGCCCGCTCGGCCTTCGCCAGCAGGGCTGAGCCGTCGCCGTCCTCGCCCACCTGGAACTTCTGCAGGCTGCGGACGAGGGCCCGGGGCAGCCGTGCCCCGCGGGTCCAGTCCGGGTCGCCGAGCGCGGCGCGCCGCTCCCGCTCGGCCTCGAAGTCGCGGGTCCAGTCCTCGTACGAATTTTTGATCACGTTCAAGAAATTAGCCGTTGTTGAGCGTGTTCAAAACCCCGCGAGTGTCATGGGCACGTAACAAAGGAGCCCCCGGCCGGATGGCCGGGGGCTCTCGTGGTCCGTGCGGACGGCGCGTTCCGCGTCAGGCGGTCGCGCCGAGGGCGGTGACCAGGGCGGGGGTCACCTGTTCGATCTGCCAGGGGCGGGCGCCGTACGAGGCCAGGGCCTGCGCGACGGCGGCCTCGTCCGGGCGCTGCGGGGGCTCCCAGCACAGCCGCCGGACCGTGTCCGGGGTGATCAGGTTCTCCTGCGGCAGGTTCAGCTCCTCGGCGAGCGCCGAGACGGCGGTGCGGGCCGCCGCCAGGCGGGCGGCGGCCGCCGGGTCCTTGTCCGCCCAGGAGCGCGGCGGCGGCGGGCCGGCCGGGGTCGCGCCCGGCTGCGGCAGCTCGCTCTCGGGGAGGGCCTTGGCCCGGTCCACGGCCGCCATCCACTGCTCCAGCTGCCGCCGGCCCATCCGCTGCCCGTAGCCGGGCAGGGCGGACAGCGTGTGCACGTTCGCGGGCAGGGCCAGGGCGGCCTCGACGATCGCGGCGTCGCCCAGCACCTTGCCGGGGGACACGTCGCGCCGCTGTGCGATCCGGTCGCGGGACTCCCACAGCTCGCGCACGACGGCCATCTGCCGGCGCCGGCGCACCTTGTGCATGCCGGACGTACGGCGCCAGGGGTCCTTGCGCGGCGGGGCGGGGGGCGCGGAGGCGATCGCGTCGAACTCCTGACGGGCCCACTCCAGCTTGCCCTGCCGGTCCAGCTCCTTCTCCAGGGCGTCGCGCAGGTCGACCAGGAGCTCGACGTCCAGCGCGGCGTAGCGCAGCCAGGGCTCGGGCAGCGGGCGGGTGGACCAGTCGACGGCGGAGTGGCCCTTCTCCAGCGCGTAGCCGAGCACGCTCTCGACCATCGCGCCCAGTCCGACGCGCGGGAAGCCGGCGAGCCGGCCGGCCAGCTCGGTGTCGAACAGGGAGGTGGGCAGCATGCCTATTTCGCGCAGGCAGGGCAGGTCCTGGGTGGCCGCGTGGAGGATCCACTCGGTACCGGACAGGGCCTCGCCGAGCGAGGACAGGTCGGGGCAGCCCACCGGGTCGATCAGCGCCGAGCCGGCGCCCTCGCGGCGCAGCTGCACCAGGTAGGCGCGCTGGCCGTAGCGGTATCCGGAGGCGCGTTCGGCGTCGACGGCGACGGGGCCGGTTCCCGCGGCGAAGGCCGCGACGACCTCGGCCAGGGCGTCCGCGTCGGCGACCACCGGCGGGATGCCCTCGCGGGGCTCCAGCAAGGGGATCGGCAGCCCACCGGGCGGAACAACGACTTCGTCCGGGGGGCCGCCCCCGGTGGTGGTGCGCAGGTCTGCTGCGGTCTCTTGGGCGTCGGTCACCGGTCAAGGGTATCCGTGTATACGACGCGCCCGTCGCCGGAACGTTCCGTCGACGGGCACGATCAGTACGCGGGGAGTTTTCCGGGGGTCTCCCGGAGGTCTATCCGGGGGTCGCGGCCCGCGTTCAGTGGATGATCCCGGTGCGCAGTGCCACCGCGACCATTCCGGCGCGGTCGCCCGTGCCCAGCTTGCGGGCGATGCGGGCGAGGTGGGACTTGACGGTCAGGGCGGACAGGCCCATCGAGACGCCGATGGCCTTGTTGGACTGGCCCTCCGCGACGAGGCGCAGGACCTCGACCTCGCGGCCGGAGAGCTCGCGGTAGCCGCCCGGGTGGCTCGGGGCACCCGGGGGGCGGCGGTGCATACGGGCGGCCGCGGCGCCGATGGGGGCGGCGCCGGGGCGGGTGGGGAGCCCGATGTTGGTGCGGGTGCCGGTGACGACGTAGCCCTTCACTCCGCCCGCGAGGGCGTTGCGCACGGCGCCGATGTCGTCGGCGGCGGACAGGGCCAGGCCGTTCGGCCAGCCTGCGGCGCGGGTCTCGGAGAGCAGGGTGAGACCGGAACCGTCGGGCAGGTGCACGTCGGCCACGCAGATGTCGCGCGGGCTGCCGACGCGGGGGCGGGCCTCCGCGATGGACGACGCCTCGATCACGTCGCGGACTCCGAGGGCCCACAGATGCCGGGTCACCGTGGAACGGACGCGCGGGTCGGCCACGACGACCATGGCCGTCGGCTTGTTCGGGCGGTAGGCGACCAGGCTTGCGGGCTGCTCGAGAAGAACGGACACCTAGGCCTCCTGGGGGAGTGGCGGGGCCGGCCGGTTCGGGGAAGGGAGCCGGTGGGGACCCGTGCGGATGGTCACTGACTCCTTCGGCACGTCACCCGCCCGGCTTTAGGGAATGATCACGATTTGGTGAGTAACAATTAGGGCAATTCGGACGCACGATCGATCATCAGGTGATCAGAAGCCCACAACGGGAGGCCGGGTTGTGACAGCCCTCCCGGCCGCCGGCCGCCCGCGCGGCGCGGGCGGCGGGGGGTCCGGGGCCCCCGTGCGCAGGGCCGGACGGCCCTGCGGCTACGGGTGGTGCGGACCGCGTCGCTGTGGCAGGGAGACCACGCCCGTCGCCGTGTCCGTCGGCCCCACCGGGGGCAGGCCGGCGATCTGGCAGATCAGTTCGCACCACGCCGACAGGTGCGCCGGGGTGTCGGGCACCCCGCCCGCGCCCTCGCGGGGGGTCCACGAGGCCCTGATCTCGATCTGCGTCGCCGGACGCCGCTCCGCGAGCCCGCCGAAGTAGTGCGAGCCCGCCATGGTCACGGTGCCGCTCGCCTCCCCGTACGCCAGCCCGCGCGCCTCCAGTGCCCCCGTCAGCCAGGACCAGCACACCTCGGGCAGGAGCGGGTCCGCGGCCATCTCGGGCTCCAGCTCCGCCCGTACGAGCGTCACCAGCCGGAAGGTCCCGTGCCAGGCCTCGTGCCCGGCCGGATCGTGGAGCAGGATGAGCCGGCCGTCGGCCAGGTCGTCCTCGCCCTCCACCACCGCGGCCTCGAGCGCGTAGGCGTACGGCGCGAGTCTCTGGGGCGGCTTCGTCGGATCGATCTCGATCCCCGGGCGCAGTCGCGCCGTCCTGAGGCCGTCGACCGCCCGCCGGAACGGGAGCGGGGCGGAGCCCTCCTTCGGCCTGCCCGTACCCTCGGCGCCATCTGAAAATCGTCCCTGAGCCGCAGCCATGCGGGGAAGACTAGGCGGTATGTGAGCCCGTGCGGCGCAGGGACACCCGTGCCGGGTCGGGCACTTCTTCATACGTGCGAAGATTTGGGTCGTGAGCGCCAACCTCCGCCCCCAGGGCCAGCCGAGCCAGACGTACGATTCCGCCTTCCTGAAGGCGTGCCGGCGGGAGCCGGTGCCGCACACCCCGGTGTGGTTCATGCGGCAGGCCGGGCGCTCCCTCCCCGAGTACCGCAAGGTGCGCGAGGGCACGGCCATGCTGGAGTCCTGCATGCGCCCCGACCTGGTCACCGAGATCACGCTCCAGCCGGTGCGCCGCCACAAGGTGGACGCGGCGATCTTCTTCTCCGACATCGTGGTCCCGCTCAAGGCCATCGGCGTCGACCTGGACATCAAGCCGGGCATCGGCCCGGTCGTGGCCCAGCCCATCCGCCGCCGCGAGGACCTCGCACAGCTGCGCGACCTCACCCCGGAGGACGTCGCGTACGTCACCGAGGCGATCGGCATGCTCACGGGTGAACTGGGCTCCACGCCGTTGATCGGCTTCGCGGGCGCCCCCTTCACCCTCGCGAGCTACCTCGTCGAGGGCGGTCCGTCCAAGAACCACGAGCACACCAAGGCCCTCATGTACGGGGACCCGGAGCTCTGGGCGGAGCTGCTGGACCGCCTCGCGGAGATCACCTCCGCCTTCCTCAAGGTCCAGATCGAGGCCGGCGCCTCGGCCGTCCAGCTCTTCGACTCCTGGGTCGGCGCGCTGCCCCCGGCGGACTACCGCCGCTCGGTGATGCCCGCGTCCGCGAAGGTCCTGGAGTCCGTCGCCTCGTACGGCGTCCCGCGCATCCACTTCGGCGTGGGCACGGGCGAGCTCCTCGGCCTGATGGGCGAGGCCGGCGCCGACGTCGTGGGCGTCGACTACCGGGTCCGGCTGGACGAGGCCGCCCGCCGGGTGGGCCCCGGCAAGGCGCTCCAGGGCAACCTGGACCCCGCCGTGCTCTTCTCCACCACGGAGGCGGTCGAGGCCAAGACGGACGAGGTCCTCGCCGCGGCCGCCGGCCTGGAGGGCCACGTCTTCAACCTCGGCCACGGAGTCCTGCCGACGACCGACCCCGACGCGCTGACCCGCCTGGTGGACTACGTCCACACCAAGACGGCCCGCTGAGCGGAAAACCGCACCCGAGCAAGATCGAAACGTCGGTACCGTGCCCTGCACGACATGGCACGGACCGACGTTTCGCATATCCGACGGAGGACGCGTCGACGGGGCCTGGTGCCTCGTCTGGCGCAGGCACGACCTGCTGGACGAGCACTTCGTCGAGCACCTCTTCGTCTACGCGGACGGCCTGATCACCTGCGGCGGGTGCGACGCGACCGACCTCGCCGGGCTGGAGCGGCTGCCCGCCACGGGGAGGCTCGCCCTGGACCCGCCGCACGCACGCGAGCGGCCCGAGGAGCAGCCGGAGCGCTCGAATTGGGAGACCCGGTATCCCGAGCCGCGGACCGACGCGGGCTTCCTCCTGGAGGTCGCCGACGAGATCCGCCGGCTGGCGGGCCGACCACGGCCGGATTCGCGCGGCCGCCACCGCCGACCGGGCACGGGAGCTGGCCGGCGCGGCGGCCCGGCGGGCGGACTGGTCCGGGGTGCGGCTCGCCGCGGTCCTGCTCGCCACGGGAGACGCGCCGATCCTCCACATCGGCACCTCCGAGGCGCCCTTCTGGCGCGACGGAGGTACCCGGGGCGGCCGCAACCCGTTGGGCCGGCTGCTGGAGCTGGTCCGCTCCGAACTGCGCTGCGCGCGGAGCGGTCAGACGCCCGCCGCGCGGACCGCGGAGACCGCCTTGCGGGCCGCCACCAGGACCGGGTCCCAGACCGGCGAGAACGGCGGGGCGTAGCCGAGGTCCAGGGCGACGACCTGCTCCACGGTCATGCCCGCCGTGAGCGCCACCGCCGCGGCGTCCACCCGCTTCGCGGCGCCGGCGCCGCCGACGATCTGCACCCCGAGGAGCCGGCCCGTGCGGCGTTCCGCCAGCATCTTCACCGTCATCTCCGTGGCGCCCGGGTAGTAGCCCGCCGTGTTGGTGGAGGTGACGGTGGCCGTCACGAAACGCAGGCCCGCCTCCAGCGCGTCCCGTTCGCGCAGCCCCGTACGGGCGATCTCCAGGTCGCAGACCTTGCTGACGGCCGTGCCGACGACGCCGGGGAAGGTCGCGTAGCCGCCGCCCACGCCCGAGCCGATGACCTGGCCGTGCTTGTTGGCGTGCGTGCCCAGCGGAACGTGCCGGGTGCGGCCCGCCACCAGGTCGAGGACCTCCACGCAGTCCCCGCCGGCCCAGATGTTCCCGTGGCCCCGGACGCGCATCGACAGGTCGGTCAGGATTCCGCCCGAGGGCCCGAGCGGCAGTCCCGCCGCGCGCGCCAGCGCCGTACGGGGCTCCACGCCGATGCCGAGCACGACCACGTCCGCCGGGTACTCCTCGCCGGACGTCGTGCACACCGCCCGGACCCGCCCCTCCTCGTCGGAGAGGATCTTCGTGACCTCGGCGCGGGAGACGGTCCGGATGCCCATGCGGTTCATCGCGCTGTGCACCAGGCCGCCCATGTCCGGGTCCAGCGTGGACATGGGCTGCTCGCCCCGGTGCAGGACGGTGACCTCGAAACCCCGTTCCACCAGGGCCTCCGCCATCTCCACCCCGATGTAGCCCGCCCCGACCACCACGGCCCGCCGGCCGCGCGTGCGCTCCAGCGAGTCCATCAGGCGCCCGCCGTCCTCCAGGGTCTGGATCCCGTGCACCCCGTGCGCGCCGATGCCGGGGAGCCGGGGCCGGACGGGTCGGGCGCCCGTCGCCAGGACCAGCTTGTCGTAGGCGGTCCAGGACTCCGCCCCGCCGTCCAGGTCCCGGGCGCGCACCCGGGACCCGGCCACGTCGAGCTCCACCACCTCGGTGCGGGTGCGCAGGTCGATGCCCCGGGCCCGGTGCTCCTCGGGCGTGCGGGCGATCAGGTCGTCGCGCTCGGGGACCAGCCCGCCGACCCAGTACGGGATCCCGCAGGCGGAGTACGAGGTGAACCGGCCGCGCTCGAACGCGACGATCTCCAGCTCCCCGGCGCCCTTGAGCCGGCGGGCCTGTGACGCGGCGGACATGCCCGCCGCGTCACCCCCGACCACCACCAGTCGTTCCGTCGCCATCGACCGCACCACCCCTTCACCACCGAACGATGGTGAACACGCTACGGCCGAACGCGCGTTCAGTCCTGCACGTCCGCCGCGGTGTCCGCAGCCCGCTCCCGCTGAGCGGGCACCGCCGGCCACCGCGGAGCAGGTGCCGCCTTCGGCCGCGCCGGCCGCAGACGCCGGAACAGGCGGAACAGCAGCAGCACCACGGCCCCGGCCAGCGCGAAGGGCAGCAGGGCGCCCACCGCCAGCGTCAGGTAGCGCAGCACCGCCGTGAAGACGTCCCAGCCGGCGCCCAGGGCGCTCAGGAAGGTGGGCTCCTTCTTCTTCTCCTGGACGGCGGGAGCGGGCTCGGAGACCTCCAGGGTGATCGTGCCCATCGAGGTCTGGTCCTTCAGCGCCGTCTGCTGCGCCTGCAGCGATTCCAGATCGGACTGACGCCGGCTCAGCTCGCCCTCCAGCATCACCACCTCGCTCAGCGCCGACGCCTTGCCCATCATCTCCCGCACCCGTGCCACGCTGGCCTGCTGCGAGGAGACCCGGCTGTTGATGTCGGCGACCTTCTCGGTGACGTCCACCGCGTCCACCTTGCGGTGCAGCAGCTTCCCGCTGCCCTCCATCGCGCCGAGCACGGCGTCGTAGCGCTCGCCCGGGACCCGCAGGACCACCGTCGAGGTCATGCGGCCGTTGCTGCCGCGCTTGGTCGACTCGCTGCCGACGTAGCCGCCCGCCCCGTCGGCCGCGGCACGGGCCGCCGCGAGGGTCTTCTGCACGTCCGCCGTCTCGATGCCGAGCGTCGCCGTGCGGATGACGTTCGGGCGGACCGCGGCCGGGGGCTGGGCGTTCTTGTCGGCGCCGCCGCCCGGTGAGGCCGCCGGGGCCGGGGCCGCTGCCCCGCCCCGCGTGCCCTCCTGTGCCTTGCCCTCGGCGGGCGCCACGGCCGCCTTGTCCTGCGCGGCCCCCTCGCCGCCCGCGCCGCAGCCGGTGAGCGCGAGCACGCCCACCAGGGAGAGGGCGGCCAGGGCCGCCGCGGAACGCTGTCTGCTGCTGTGCATCGTTCGGAAACCCCCGTCGTTCGGCTGCTGTTGCCGTTTCGACGTACCGGGGCCCGCCGCGGGTTTCGCCCGCACGGTTCCGGCCCGGTCCCGATGCGGTCACGGTCCGGCCTCGGAGATCGGTCTGAGACGATGTGTCCATGCACGAAGCGGACATGCGTACGGACCGGCCGGGAGGCGGCGTCCCGGCCGGCCGGCCCCTCGGACACGTCGTCGTCATCGGCGGCGGCATCGCCGGCCTCGCCGCGGCCCACCGGCTGCTCGCCGGAGGCGCCCGCGTGACCCTGCTGGAGGCCGGCTCCCGGCTCGGCGGGAAGCTGTACACCGGCGAACTCGCCGGAGCCCCCGTCGACCTCGGCGCCGAGTCCATGCTCGCCCGGCGTCCCGAGGCCGTCTCCCTCGCCCGGGCCGTGGGTCTCGGCGACGCCGTGGAGGCGCCCGCCACCGCGACCGCCCGGCTGTGGACCCGGGGCGCGCTGCGGCCCATGCCCCGCGGGCACGTCATGGGCGTCCCCGGCGACCTCGCTCCGCTCGCCGCCTCCGGAGTGCTCTCCGCGGAGGGCCTGGCCCGCGTCGGCGCCGAGGCCGGACTCCCGCCCACCGAGGTCGGCGAGGACGTCGCCGTCGGCGAGTACGTCGCCGCCCGCATGGGCCGCGAGGTCGTCGACCGGCTCGTCGAACCGCTGCTCGGCGGGGTCTACGCCGGCGACGCCTACCGGATCTCGATGCGCGCCGCCGTCCCCGCGCTCTTCGACGCCGTACGCACCCACTCCACGCTGACCGAGAGCGTGCGCGCCCTGCAGAGCGCCGCCGCGGAGCGCGCGGCCGCCGAGCGGACCACCGTGACCGGCGCGGCCGCCACCGGTGCCTTCTTCGCGGGGATCGCCGGCGGCATCGGCCGGCTGCCGCTCGCCGTCGCCGACGCCTGCCGCGCGGCCGGGGCACGGATCCTGACCGGCACCCCGGTCCGGGGCGTCGACCGCACCCCCGGCGGATGGCGGGTCACCGCCGGGGAGGAGACCCTCGACGCCGACGCGGTGGTCCTGGCCGTCCCCGCCGGGCCGGCCGCTCGGCTGCTGGACGCCCTCGCCCCGGCCGCCGCGGCGGAGCTGGACCGGATCGAGTACGCCTCGATGGCGCTGGTCACCCTGGCCTTCCGGCGCGCGGACCTGCCGGCCGCCGTCACCGACGGCGGCGCGAGCGGGTTCCTCGTACCGCCCGTCGACGGCCGGACCATCAAGGCCTCCACCTTCTCCAGCAACAAGTGGGCCTGGTCCGGGGCGGATCCGGAGCTCTTCCTCCTGCGCACCTCCGTGGGCCGGTACGCCGACGAGAGCGACCTGCGCAAGGACGACGCCGAGCTCGTCGAGGTCTCCCTCGGCGACCTCGGCGAGGCCGTGGGGCTCGCGGCCCGGCCCGTGGCCTCCGTCGTCACCCGCTGGGACGGCGGACTGCCCCAGTACCCGGTCGGTCACCTCGCCCGGGTCGCCCGGATCCGTGCCGCCGTCGCGGCCCTGCCGGGCCTCGCGGTGTGCGGCGCGCAGTACGACGGCGTGGGCATTCCGGCCTGCATCGCCGGTGCCGACGCGGCCGCGCAGGCCGTGATCGGGTCGCTGACCGCGCGTACGGCACCCCTGGCACGGACCACTGATCAGCGCACGGGACAATAGACACATGACTGCACCAGAGAAGATTCCCAACGCGGGGAAGAAGGCGAAGGACCTCAACGAGGTCATCCGCTACACCCTGTGGTCCGTCTTCAAGCTGAAGGACGTCCTGCCCGAGGACCGCGCCGGTTTCGCCGACGAGGTCCAGGAGCTGTTCGACCAGCTGGCCGCCAAGGACATCACCGTCCGCGGCACCTATGACGTCTCCGGCCTGCGCGCCGACGCGGACGTCATGATCTGGTGGCACGCGGAGACCGCCGACGAGCTGCAGGGCGCCTACAACCTGTTCCGCCGCACCCGGCTGGGCCGCGCGCTGGAGCCGGTGTGGTCGAACATGGCCCTGCACCGCCCGGCCGAGTTCAACAAGTCGCACATCCCGGCCTTCCTGGCCGACGAGGTCGCCCGCGACTACGTCAGCGTCTACCCGTTCGTGCGCTCGTACGACTGGTACCTGCTGCCCGACGAGGACCGTCGCCGCATGCTCGCCGACCACGGCAAGTTGGCCCGCGGCTACCCGGACGTCCGCGCCAACACCGTCGCCTCCTTCTCGCTGGGCGACTACGAGTGGATCCTGGCCTTCGAGGCGGACGAGCTGTACCGCATCGTCGACCTGATGCGCCACCTGCGCGCCTCCGAGGCCCGCATGCACGTCCGCGAAGAGGTGCCCTTCTACACCGGGCGCCGCAAGTCCGTCGCCGATCTGGTGGCCGGGCTCGCCTGATACCTCCCCTGGGGGGAAGGACCGGAGGACGACCACACCGTCAGGTGAGTTCCTCCGGTGGATCGGGAGGCCCAGCCCCCGAAACGACGCAGCCGGAGACCCCGCCCGGAAGTTCAGACGACAGGCGGCGCAGTGCCCCTGGGGCACCCGCCGCCCGGTCGTCCAGCGACACCGGTGCGGGCTCCGGATGCGGCGCGATCCTGACGTCTCCGGCCGTCGTACCCGCCGCCGGTCAGCAGCTGCTGCTGGAGCAGCTGGACCCGGACGAGCTGGAGCAGCTCGACCCGGAGGAGCCGGAGCAGCTCGACCCCGAGGAGCCCGAGGAGCCCGAGGAGCCCGAGCAGCCGGACCCGGACGAGCCGCAGCCCGAGCCCGAGGAACAGCTGCCGCCCGACGCCCCGCAGCTCGAACCGCCCCCGCCGGCGCCCCCGTCGCTCGTGGCGCACCACAGCACCGGCAGCAGTTCGGGCGAGCCGTCGGAGGACGACGTGCCATGGGTGCGGTGGTGCGCGCCGGACTGGGCCGCGGCCAGCCGGGTGCCGCGCGCGGCCGACACCAGCTGCCGGCGCAGGGCCGGATCGCGCAGCCCGCGCAGCCCGGAGAGCGCCACCTGCACCTGCGGGGTGGCGTGGGCGCCGTACGCGGCCCGGGCGGCGACCAGGGCCCGTGTCCCGGCCGGGGTGATCCGGCTCTTCGCCCGTGCGGCGCAGATCACGCCCACCAGGAGGCCGCCCAGCAGCGGCAGCAGCACCTTGACCACGAACGGCACCACGGGCTCGGGATCGAGCGCGAACTCCACGAACGTCAGCGGGATCGACGCGGCCAGCCACACCCCGCACACCACGGCCTGGATCCGCCCCAGGCGACGCCAGCGCCGGCCGGCACCGGGCCGGGAGATCAGCCCGCGGTCGGCCAGCACCTCCCCGATCTCCTGGACGGCCGGGTCGCACATGGCGGCGTAGCGCACCTGGTACAGCCAGCCGGAGGGCGCCGCGCGGTGCGCCTGGAGCACGGCCCGTTCGGCGGGATCGCCGGCCCGGGCCGCGGGGTGCACCTGGACGATGCCGGGACCGCCGACGACGAGCCGTCCGTCGACGAGCATGGCCACCAGGGCGGCGTCCACCACGTTGCCGGGACCGCCCACCACGAAGGCGGCCTCGGACAGGTCCTGCAGCCCGGCCGCGGGGCCGGCCGGTGCGGGCCGCGACCGGCGCAGCCCGAGCACGAGCAGGACCGAGGAGACCAGGACGGCGATCCAGAGGGCGAGGGCGAGGAGGTTCATGCCGCCCTCCCCGTGAGCGCCCGGGCCCAGCGCACGAGGGGGTGGGGCGGTCGGGCCCCGGACCGCTCCCGCCACCAGGAGGTGAGCCGGCGCCGCGCCGCGAGGTCCGCGGGCAGGTCACGGACGAGGAGGTGCTCAGCGAAGTCCAGCGCGTCCCGGCGGTATCCGGCGGTCATCGGGCGGCCCTTGGCGTAGGTGAGGAAGGCCTCGCGGTACGGTCCGCGCCCGCCCAGGATCACGGGCAGTTCCGGAGCCAGCTTCGCGACGACGTCGGCCCGCTTCGCCGCCAGCGCCCGGGCCTGCACCCGGATGCGGGCCCGGTCGAAGCCCTCGGGCACAGGGGTCCCGGCCACGAGGGCCGACAGCAGCGCGGCCTGTCCCAGCGCCACGCGGGTCCGCGCCCCGTCGTCCGCCGCACCCGCCGTGCTCGCCGGGCCGCCGTCCTGCCCGGCGACGGACTCCCGGGCCCGTGCGGGGGAGTCCTCCTCGGTCCCGGCACCGGGCGTGACCACCGCCCGGATCGCCGCCAGCTCGCTCGCCAGCTCGGCCTCCGCAGGGAAGTCGTCGTCGCGTTCCAGCAGCACGCCCGGCGGATCCACCCGGGAGCGGAGTTCCGCCAGCAGGTCGAGGACCACCGGAGGCACGGGGTGGGCGTGGGTGTCGTGCCATACGCCGTCCCGCTCGATCCCCCCGGCCACGTGCACGTACGCCAGGGCCTCCAGCGGTATCGCGTCCAGCACGGCGGCCGGGTCCTCCCCGCGGTTGACCCGGTTGGTGTGCAGGTTGGCCACGTCGACGAGCAGCCGTACGCTGGTCCGCTCCACCAGCTCCGTGAGGAACTGCCCCTCCGTCATCTCCTCGCCCGGCCAGGAGAACAGCGCCGCGATGTTCTCCAGGGCCAGGGGGACGGGCAGGGCGTCCTGCGCGATCCTCACGTTCTCGCACAGCACGTCCAGCGCGTCACGGGTGCGCGGCACCGGTAGCAGGTGCCCGGCCTCCAGCACCGGCGAGGTGGTCCGTACGAAGGCGATGTGCTCGGTGACGAGCGGCGCGCCCAGCGCCACCGCCCGCTCGCCGAGCGCCGTCAGCTTCGCCGGGTCGGGGCGGTCGGCGCCGCCGAGGCCCAGCGAGACCCCGTGCGGAACGATCTTCGTACCGCGCTCGCGCAGCCGCAGCAGTGCCTCGGGCAGGTGGCCCGGGCAGACGTTCTCGGCCACCACCTCGACCCAGTCCAGGCCGGGCAGCCGTTCGACCGCGTCCGCGATCTCCGGCCGCCAGCCGATCCCCGCCCCCAGGCGTCCCATGGGCTTCATGTCCCCTCGCCCCCTCTCGTGCCACCGTGCGGTGTGCGGATGTCATGGCCCCGACGGAGTCGCGCCAATCGCAGGAGGGGACGTTCAGAGCAACATTTGAGGTTCCCGGCGGTTCCGGCGGTGGCGCGGCCCGGTCAGAGCCGGGCGCGCAGCGCCGGGTGGTCGGCGACGACCGTGGCACTGCCCGGGGCGATCTCGGTGAACCCCGCGTCGCGGACCACCGGCAGCCCGCTGCTGCTCAGCGCCTCCCAGCGGTCCCGCGGGGCCGTGCGCACGGCCAGCCGGAAGCCCGTGGCCTGCCACGCGGTCCGCTCGGCCGGCGTCAGGTCCCACCACGCCAGCTGCGCCGCGTGACCGGCCTGGGCCATCGCCTTGCCGGCCGACATGCCGAGGCCGGGATTGAGCCACAGCACGGGCAGGCCCGGCGCGGTGTCCGCGCCCACCGGCTCCGGGTCGTCCAGGTCGGTGCCCGAGACCTGGAGCTTGGCCAGCTCCTTGGGCCAGCCGTCCAGGGGCACCGGCGGGAACACCCGCACCAGCGCCTCCGTGCCCTCCACCGTGATGCCCGGCAGGGTCTGCGCCTTGCGCCACTCGGCGCCGCGCGCCCGCCGGACCACCTTGCGGATCCGGGCGTCCTGCCAGTCGCTGACGGCCCGGGCCCACTCGCCCTCGCCCCGCGCCCGCTCGTCGGTGAGCAGCACCAGCACCGCGCGGGCCGCCGTCTCCAGGGCGTCCGTCCGGGCGGGCGGCTCCGCCTTCTCGATGCGCACCACCAGCGGCAGGACGAACTGCGGGGCCTCGTCGCGCAGGGCGTGCTCGCGCCGGAAGGCACTGTCGGCCCCGACCGCGGGTACGCCGGAGGTGTCGTCTGTGTGCTGGCTGCTCATCCCGCCAAGGATGCCAGGCTCCCCCCTGAGGATGATGTCCCGGGTGGCGGGTCCGGACGAGGATCGAGGGCATGAAGAGTGATCTTTTCGCGTCCGAGAACCTGGCCCAGGGTGCCGTCACCCCCGGCATGAGCCTGCAGAACCCCAAAGCCGTGAAGTACAACGTCAACGGTGAAGTGCTCGCCCGGCAGGGCTCGATGGTCGCGTTCCGCGGCGACCTCCGGTTCGAGCGCAAGGGCCAGGGCATAGGCGGCATGCTCAAGCGCGCCGTCACCGGCGAGGGGCTCGCGCTGATGACCGTGCACGGTCAGGGCGAGGTCTGGTTCGCCCACCAGGGGGGCAACTGCTTCATCCTCGACTTCGAGCCGGGCGACGCCCTCACCGTCAACGGCCGCAACGTGCTGTGCTTCGACCCGACCCTGTCCTACGAGATCAAGATGCTGAAGGGCGCCGGAATGGCCGGCGGCGGCCTCTTCAGCAGCCTCTTCACCGGCACCGGCAAGCTCGCCGTCGTGTGCGACGGGCACCCCATCGTCATCCCGGTCACCCCCCAGGCGCCCGTCTACGTCGACACCGACGCGGTGGTCGGCTGGAGCGCGCAGCTGGAGGCCGGGCTGAACCGCTCCCAGTCCGTCGGTTCGATGATCCGCGGCGGTTCCGGCGAGGCCGTCCAGCTGATGCTGAGCGGCGAGGGCTTCGTCATCGTCCGCCCCAGCGAGGTGACGGAGGCGACGGCGGCGCACTGACGCGGTGCGCCGGTCCGGCCCCGCGTCGGGCGGGCCGGACCGACGCGGGGCCGGACCGACGCGGCCGGACCGGGGCGGCTCAGCGGGCCGCGGCGAGGGCGGCCTCGTCCACCGCGTACGGGGCGAAGCCGACGTTGTCCTTGCAGCCCAGCTCCTCGAAGGTGCTGACCTTCGTCACCGGGTCGGTGTGGACCAGCCGGAACTTGCAGGCCCCCTTGATGTAGCGGCCCTTGACCCCGCCCGGGAAGTCGACCTCCTTGTTCCACAGGTAGGGGGAGTTGTAGTTGTTCAGCCGGGCGGTGGCGTTCACGTCGATGCCGCCGGGCGCGTGGATCTCGTAGACCCAGCCGGTCCTCGCGCTCCCGTAGGTGGCGAACTTCTGCGCCACCCACTTCTCGCAGCTGGTGCTGAGGTGCGCGCTGTCCTGGCCGCCGCCCTTGACGATGTACTCGGCGAGCGGGGTCACCTGCTCGCCGCGGGGCGTGAACCCGGTCTCGAAGATCTGGTCGACGGTCTCCCGGGTGTCGCCGCGCCAGAGGGTGTTGACGTCCGTGCGCCACTGCCACCGCTCCTCCGCCGCGGCCGAGGCGACGGGCCGCGCCAGGGAGGCGTTCGTCGTCGTGCGCCACCAGTCCCAGGCCCGGTACTCGACGGTGGGCCCGCAGGGGGAGGTCAGCTCGTCCTCCGCCGCGGCGGCCGCAACGGGCACGGACGCCGGGGCGGTGGTGACGGAGGGGGCGGTGACGGAGGCGGCGGTGGCCGGGGCGACGGCGGCGGCGGAGACGAGGGATACGGCGGCGAGCACCCGCAGAGCGGCCTGCAACATGGTGAGGACCCATCAGTCGGTCAACGTGACGGGCCCTTTATAGGGGGGTGCGCCGCCGGCGGTCCGGGGGCTGCGCGCGGGGTCCACCCGCACGGGCGGATCAGTCGTACTGGCGAAAGGATCCTCCGCGCGCCCCCGGATCACTTCCCGACGAGTTCCGAGACCTTCACGAAGCGGTAGCCGCGTTTGCGCAGCTCCGGGACGATCTTCCGGACCGCCTCCTCGGTGACGGGGGCGGCGCTGCGCGTGCAGTGCATGACCACCACCGAGCCGGGCTTCACCCCGGCCAGGACCTGTTCGGCCACCGCGTCCGGGTCCTTCGCGAAGGCGTCCCCGCTGACCACGTCCCACTGGACGGCGGTCACCCTGGCCGTGGACAGGGCCCGCAGCGCCGCGTCGTCGTAGCAGCCGCCGGGGAAGCGGAAGTACGGGACGGTGTTCACGGCTCCCGCCTGTTTGAACGCGGCGAAGGCGCGGTCCACGTCGGCCCGGGCGGCCGCGGTGTCGAGCGCGGGCAGTCCGTAGCAGGGGGAGGCGAAGGCGTGGTGGCTGTAGGAGTGGTTCGCGATCTCGAAGTTCGGATCGGTGCCGATGGCCTTCGCCTGGTCGGGGTACTCCTCGGCCCAGCGGCCCGTCATGAAGACCGTCGAGGGCACCTTGAGGGCGCGCAGGGCCGCGATCAGCTGGGGGTTGTCGAAGTGTTCCCCGGCCGCGGCGCGCGGTCCCTGGTCCGAGGTCATGTCGGCGTCGAAGGTCAGTGCCACGGTCTTGTCGGTCTGCTGCTTCGTCCGCTCGAAGACGGGGGTCAGGCCGCCTGCTCCGGGGGCCAGTATCGGCGCCGCCGGGGCCGGTGCCCCGGCCTGCGGGGCGCCCGGCGCGGGCGCGCCGGGGGAGGGGCTCTGCGGGGCGGGGCCGTTGGCGGACGCGGCCGGGGTGCCCATGCGGGCCTCACGGCTGCCGTCCGGGGCGGAGGATCCGCCGCCGCACCCGGCGAGGGCGGCCGTCACGGCGGCACCGAGGGCGGCGGTGGCCGCCGCTTTGCGCACAGAAATGGTCACGCAGGCAAAATATATGACTATGTGCCAAGTGCTTGTCTGCGGCACTCCCCGATGTCACCCGCGTCGGCCCCCTCCGGATCAGCGCCAGGGTCCCGTCACGGCGAACGTGGTCCCGGGGGCGTAGGCGTTGACGTACAGGGTCCGGCCGTCCGGGGAGAAGGTGACACCGGCGAACTCCCCCCACTCCGGGGCCCCGGGCTCCCCGATGTCCTCGGCGTTGCGGGCGACCGGATACACCTCGCCGTCCCGCGTCACCCCGAAGACGTACTGCGCCCCGCCGCCGTCCTCGCACACCATCAGCCCGCCGTCCGGGGCCAGGCAGATGTTGTCGGGGGAGTCGCCGGGCAGCCGGAGGTCGGCGGCCGGGCCGAAGAGCACGTCGAGCCGGAGCCGGGCGCTCCGCGGGTCGTAGAACCACACCTGGCCGTGGTGGTCGCCGGCGGCGCCCTCGCCGCGGCGGGCGAAGCTCGAGACGAAGTGGACGCCGGTGCCGCCCCAGTAGCAGCCCTCCAGCTTCTGCGCGTGAGTGATCCCGCCCGCCCCGAAGTCCTGCAGCCGGACCGGTGTGCCCGAGGCCGACGGATCCGGTACGGCCACCCACTCCACCGGGAACTCCGCCCCCGGCTCGTCCACCGCCGCCAGGTCCGCCAGCCCCGGCACGCGCAGCGCCTCCAGTGCGCCGCCGGCCCGCAGCGAGCCGGTCCCGCCGAGCGGCCGTGCGGGCAGGAACCGGTAGAACAGCCCGAAGGGCCGGACGAAGGCGTCCTCGGTCTCGTAGACGATCCCGCTGTACGGGTCCACGGCGACGGCCTCGTGCGCGAAGCGGCCCATCGCCGTGAGCGGGACCGCGCCCGTGCGGTCCGGGCGGGCCGGGTCCACCTCGAAGACGTAGCCGTGGTCCCGGGTGTAGCCGGAGGTGCCGGCCCGGTCCTCGGTCTCCTCGCAGCTCAGCCAGGTGTTCCAGGGGGTGCGGCCGCCGGCGCAGTTGACGGCCGTCCCGGCGAGGGCCACCCGTTCGCCGGTGAGCCGCCCGGCCGGGTCGAGCTCAAGGACCGTGCAGCCGCCCAGCGCCCCGGGATCGTAGGTCAGGCGGGGGACGGCGGGGACGCGCAGGGCGGCGGTGGTGCGGTTCTCGTGGTTGCGCACCAGCCGCACACCGCCGGCCGCCGCGCCGAAGGCGGCCATGCCGTCGCAGTTCGCGGGGACGGTGCCCTCGCCCGAGCGCATCCGGTCGCCCGCGCGCGAGAGCACCCGGTAGGTGAAACCGGCGGGCAGGTCGAGCAGCCCGCGGGGGTCGGGGACCAGCGGCCCGTACCCGCCGCCGGCCCGGGCCGCCCGGGAGGAGGCGGGGGAGCCGCCGGCGAACAGGGCGCCCAGTGCCCCGCTGAAGGCGATCGTGCCGGCGGCGAGCAGGCTGCGGCGGGTGACGGACATCGGCGGCTCCCGGAGGACGTCGGGCCCCGTGGGGCTGGTCCCGCCGATCATGCCGGGCCACGGCCCGCCCGGCCGTGAGGACACCGCGGGCCGGGACACCTCCGGCCGGGCCCCTACGGGCGGGTGGTGCCCGGCAGGCAGGTCACCGCGCGGTTGAAGGTCTCGAACACCCCGGCGGGGTTCTTCTTCCAGAGCCACAGGTGCAGCGCGTAGTGGACGGGCTGGCCGGGGAAGTTGCCGGGCTTGGGGCCCTTGAAGGCGGTGCCGAACATCGTCGGGCGGTCCTCGTCCGTGGTCAGCTTCTGGTCGCGGTCGTAGACCAGCCACTGCATGCCGACGAGCCGCTTGCCGCCCCGTCCGTCGTCCTCGTAGTACAGGGCGGCCGGCTTCTTCGGGTCCACGGAGTTGTCGTACGCGTGGTTGAAGTGCGGGTAGCCGAGCGCGCCGGTGCCCGCCTTGTCGCGGACGCAGTACTTGTCCGGCACGTAGCCGTCCGCCACGGCGTTGGCGTGCACCTGGTACTTGGCCGTCGCCCCGTACGCGACCGCGCGGTCGGCCGTGGCCCGGCCGGCGTCCGGGCCGTGGCCCGCGGAGGCCGGGGGCGCGGCGACGGCCGCGAGGACGAGCGTGGCGGCGGCGGTGAGGGCGGGGGCGAGACGTCGGGCCATGCGCGGGCTCCTCGTGACGGGCTGGCTGGGGCACAGCAGCCCTTCCCCCCGGCCGCCGCACCCGCCCCGCGCGGGACCCGGACAGGGCCCGGACGGACGACCGCCGATCGGCCGACCGCCGGGAGGCGGCCGGACGCGGGCGCGGGCGCGGCGGGGGCCCGCCGCCGCTCACTCGAACGGGAGCGGTGCCGTTTCGCGGCACACCGGCCCGGGGAACCGGTGAGTCCGCAGAAGGCGAGTGCGACGGAGGGTGCGGAACATGGCACAGCAGGACGCGGCACCAAGCGGCGGCGGAGAACTGCACGAGATCGTGTCGGCCGTCTCCAGGGGTGCGCCGGAGTACCGGCAGTGCCCCCACCCCCTGTACGCGGCGCTGCGCGAACAGGCCCCGGTGTGCCGGCTGACCCCGCCGCACGGCGTGGACACGTACCTGATCACCCGCCACGACGACGCCCGCGACGCGCTGTCGGACCCGCGCTTCAGCAAGGACATGCACGGCGCCATCGACACCTACCACGCCGTGTACGGCAGCTTCTTCGACGCCCTCGACGACAACGTCCTCTTCTCGGACCCGCCCCGGCACACCCGGCTGCGCCGCATCCTGCGCAGCGCCTTCACCCCGCGGCGGGTGGAGGAGATGCGGCCGAGGATCACCGAGATCACCCAGGACCTGCTGCGCGCGTGCGGGGAGGCCGGGACGGTCGACCTGATGACGTCCTTCGCGTTCCCGTTGCCCATCGCCGTGCTGTGCGAGCTGATGGGCATCCCGCCGGAGGACCGCCCCGAGATCCTGGAGCAGTTCGCCGTGGTGACGCGCTCCCGCTTCGACCCCAGCCGCCGGGCCGAGCTGAAGGCCGCGGAGGAACGGCTCCAGCACCGGCTGGAGGGGCTCATCTCGGACACCCGGGCCCACCCGTCGGACTCCTTCCTCAGCGACCTGATCCAGGCCGAGGAACGCCTCGACGACGCCGAACTCGTCGCGTCGCTCTGGGTGGTGTTCTTCGCCGGGCACAAGACGACCGCCTACCAGATCGGCAACTCCGTCCTGAACCTGCTGCTCCGTCCCGACCAGGCGGCGAAGCTGCGCGAGGACCCGGCGCTCGTCCCGCGGGCGGTCGAGGAGATCCTGCGCTTCGAGGGATCGGTGGAGACCTCCACCTTCCGGTACGCGGCGCAGGAGGCGGAGATCCGGGGCACGGTGATCCCCGAGGGCTCCCTGGTGCAGATCGCGATCTCCTCGGCCAACCGCGACCCGGAGCGCTTCGCGTCCCCCGACGAGCTGGACGTGACCCGCGAGGGTCTGCAGTCGACGCACCTGGCCTTCGGGCACGGCACCCACTACTGCCTCGGCGCCCCGCTCGCCCGGCTGGAACTGGAGATCGCGCTCGGCTCGCTGCTGCGCGAGTTCCCCGCCATGGAGCTGGCCGAGGGGGAGGAGCCCGCCGGAGCGTGGATGAAGGGGCCGGTGGCGGCGTTCCGGGGGCTCGAACACCTCCGCGTCGTCCTGGGTCCGTCCCGCCGGGACACCGACCCCGGCGAGCCCACCCTGGCCTCTGTGGCCTCCGGCACCTGACCCCACTCCCGATGGGCGGTTGACTGGCATGACGGATTCCGTGAGCACCCCCGCACTGCGGCTCCTGGGGACCCCGGCGGACGAACTGCGCATCGCCGCGGTCGGCACCAGCGAGGTCGTCCGGGTCGCGCGGGGCCACACCGCGCAGGTCCCGGAACCCTCGCGCACGCGCCACTCGAAGATCGACATGCACCACCACTACTGCGCGCCCGAGTGGCGCGAGTGGGCCGTGCACCACGGGCTGGTCGACGTGGAGCGGCTGCCCCCGTGGACACGGCTGGGCACCGAGGACGCGATCCGCTTCATGGACGGCGCGGGCATCACCACCGCCGTCCTCAAGCCGATGCTGCCGGCCCGCTACCGCTCGTCGGCGCAGCTGCGCGAGGCCATCAACATCACCCTGCGCTCGATGATCGAGGTGGCGGCCTCGCACCCGGGGCGGTTCGCGTTCTACGTGCCGCTCTTCCTGGACGATCCCGAGGCCTCGTCGTGGGCGGTGCGCCGCGGGCTGGGCCAGCTCGGCGCGGTCGGGGTCAACGTGACAGCCAACTACGGGGGCGTCTACCTCGGCGATCCGACCTACGACCGGCTGTTCCACGAGCTGAACGAGCACGCGGCCGTCGTGGACACCCACCCGCACAACCTGCCGGACGGCCCGCCCGGCGCGGCCACGGTCCCGGGCATCCCCAACTTCATGTGCGACTTCCTGCTGGACACCACGCGCGCCGCCGTGAACATGATCAGCCGCAGGACGCTGGACCGGTTCCCCGACATCTCGGTGGTCCTGCCGCACGCGGGAGGCTTCCTGCCGTACATCGCGACGCGTCTGGAGGCCCTCGGCCGGTTCTGCGAGCCGCGCGTCGAGTCGGCCGCCGTACGCGACCACCTGAGCCGTTTCTACTACGACACGGCCGGGCCGATGGCGCCCGCGGCGACTCTGCTGGAACACGTCCCCGCCGACCACGTCCTCTTCGGCACCGACTGGCCGGCGGCCCCCGCCGACACGGTCACCGATCTGGCGCTGCCGGCCCTCGACGCGGACCCGGCCTTCACGCCGGAACAGCTCCAGGGGATCTACCACGACAACGCGATGCGGCTGATCCCGCAGCTGGCGACGGCCTGAGGGGGGTGCGGGCCGGGCGCATGCGACGGCCCGCACCCCCTCGGCAGTGCCGCGATCAGGCGAGCTTGGCGCTCAGGGTGATCGTCGTGCCGGTCAGGGCCTGGCTGACCGGGCAGTTCTTCTTGGCCTCCTCGGCGGCGGCGACGAAAGCGGCGTCGTCGAGGCCCGGGACCTCGCCCTCCACCGTGAGGTGGATGCCGGTGATGCCCTCACCGGGCTGGAAGGTGACGTCGGCCTTGGTCTCCAGGCGGGTGGGCGGGTTGCCCTTGCCCGCGAGGCCGTGCGACAGCGCCATCGAGAAGCAGCTGGAGTGCGCGGCGGCGATCAGCTCTTCCGGGCTGGTCTTGCCGTTCGCGGCCTCGGAACGGGCCGGCCAGGAGACGTCGTACGAACCGATGCCCGAGGAGTCGAGGGTGACGACGCCCTTGCCCTTGAGCAGGTCGCCTTCCCAGACGGTGTGCGCGTGACGCGTGGTGGCCATGGTGATCCCTTCGCAGGAGTGGGAAACGGCCAGCCTCCCGAAGGGGGAGCCCGGCGCCCCCAAACCTACTGGGACACCAGGGGTTTCGCGTCGCGCGCCAGCGCGGTGAGCCGCGAGATGGCGCGGAAGTACTTCTTCCGGTAGCCGCCGTTCAGCATCTCCTCGCTGAACAGCCGGTCGAAGGGGACCCCGGAGGCCAGGACGGGGACCTCACGGTCGTACAGCCGGTCGGCGAGGACCACCAGGCGCAGGGCCGTGGACTGGTCCGGCACCGGGACGACGTCGGTCAGGCAGACGGCGGTGAGCCCGTCGGTCAGCGCGCCGTACCGGCTGGGGTGCACCCTGGCCAGGTGTTCGAGCAGGCCGGGGAAGTCGTCCAGGCTCGCGCCCTCGGTCGCGTACGCGGCCTTGGTGACCTGCTCGTCGGAGAACGGCGCCGGGGCCTCGGGCAGGCCGCGGTGGCGGTAGTCCTGGCCGTCGATCCGCAGCGGCCGGAAGTGCGCCGACAGCCCCTGGATCTCCCGCAGGAAGTCCGCGGCGGCGAAGCGGCCCTCACCGAGCTTGCCGGGCAGCGTGTTGGAGGTGGCGGCCAGCGCCACGCCCTGCTCCACGAGGCGGCTGAGCAGGGAGGACACCAGCACGGTGTCGCCCGGGTCGTCCAGCTCGAACTCGTCGATGCACAGCAGCCGGTGCCCGCCCAGGGTCTGCACGGTCTGCTGGAAGCCGAGCGCGCCCACCAGGTTCGTGAGCTCCACGAAGGTGCCGAAGGCCTTGAGCGCGGGCTCGGCCGGGGTGGCGTGCCACAGGGAGGCGAGCAGGTGGGTCTTGCCGACGCCGTAGCCGCCGTCGAGGTAGACCCCGCGCGGGGCGGCCGGGGCCGCGGGCTTCTTCGAGAACCAGCGCTTCTTTCCGGCGCCGCTCGCGTGCGCCCCGCCCAGACCGGCGGCGAAGCCGCTCAGCACGGTGACCGCCTCGGACTGGCTCGGCTGGGCCGGGTCCGGGTTGTAGGTGTCGAAGCGGACGGAGTCGAACCGCGGCGGTGGCACCATCTCGGCCACCAGCCGTTCGGCGGGAACCCGGGGCTCGCGCGCGCACAGGGCCAGGGGCCCGGCGTCGGCTATCGGGGGGCGGCCCGAGGTGTGACCGGAGGTGGGGAGTGATGTCGACACAGCACTCAACTCTACGGGGCGTGGCACACTGCACCGATGCGACGCCTGTTCCCTGTGACCGATCAGACACCAGCCCCCGGCCAGGACGGGGCGGACCGTGAGTGGTCGCTCGACGAGCTCGCCGACGCCTACGCATACCCCGCCCTGGCGGCGGACGGGCACTGGCTGCGCGCCAACATGGTCTCCTCCCTGGACGGGGCGGCCCAGCACGAGGGACGCTCCCAGCCCATCTCCGGCGAGACCGACATGCGGATCTTCGGCACCCTGCGGGCGCTGGCCGACGTGGTGGTCGTCGGCGCGGAAACGGTTCGCCAGGAGGGCTACCGCCCGGCCCGCGCCCGGGAGGCCTTCGCGGCGCGCCGCGCGGCGGCCGGGCAGGGTCCCGCCCCCGCCATCGCCGTGGTCACCTCCGGCCTGGACCTGGACTTCTCCCTGCCGCTGTTCACCTCCCCGCTGGTGCCGACCCTGGTGGTCACCGGTGCCGGGGCGCCCGCCGACCGGGTGGCCGAGGCGGTACGGGCCGGGGTCGAGGTGGTGGTCGCCGGGGAGGGCGCCGCCGTGGACGCGGGCCGGGCCGTACGGGAGCTCGCCGGCCGGGGGCTGCGCCGTCAGCTCACCGAGGGCGGCCCCCGGCTGCTGGGCCAGTTCGTGGCCGCGGGGGTGCTGGACGAGCTGTGCCTGACGATCTCCCCGACGCTGACGGCGGGCGGCGCCCAGCGGATCGCCGGAGGCCCTTCCGTCACGGTTCCGCACCGGCTCGCGCCCGCCTGCGTACTGGAGGAGGCCGGGTTCCTGTTCACCCGCTACCGTCGGATCTGACAAGGGGCGGAATTTGTCGTTCCGCTTTGCTTCCGCTGGGCACATATACCTGCGCGAGCCCCGTGCGACAGCGGGGCAGGATGGTTTCCGCAGGGGCCGGCCGGCCGGCCTCGGCCCATGAAGGAGAGGGCGTCCGTGTTCACGAGCGTATTGATGATCGAGCAGCCGCTGACCACGGTGGACGTGGACTTCGTCACCAGCCTGCACGGGGACGACCCGGTCTCCTTCATCGTCCTCATGCAACCGCGCGGCGACCAGGACCGACTGCTGCGCGCCATCGACGACGTAGCCCTCGGTGAGCTCCCGGAAGCCATCCGTGAGGGTGACGAACCGGAGGGCGAGGCCGCCCGCGGCCCCGCCGCACACGCCCTCGCCCACTCCCTGAACGCCCTGCGCGGCAAGGGGGCCAAGGCCGTCGGCCAGCTCATCGACGCCCACCCCCTCGACAGACTCAAGGCCGTCGTGGAGGAGAACGGGGCCGACGAGGTGATCGTCCTGACCGCCCCGCACTTCGTCGAGGAGTTCTTCCACCGCGACTGGGCCTCCCGCGCCCGGCACAAGGTCGGCGTTCCCGTGCTCAAGCTCTTCGCCCACAACGAATAGGCTTGGGCCGCGGAGCCCGACACGGCCCCACGCACCCCAGCACCGCACTCGATCCTGGAGCGACCTGAATGAAGCCCGGCCTGCCGACCGCCATGGAACGGCCCCACTTCATCGGCATCGGCGGCGCCGGCATGTCCGGCATCGCGAAGATCCTGGCCCAGCGCGGCGCGCAGGTGGCCGGCAGCGACGCCCGCGGCGACTCCGAGACCGCCGACGCCCTGCGCGCCCACGGGGTCACCGTGCACGGCGGCCACGCCGCCGGGAACCTCGCCGCCGACTCCACCTGCGTGGTCGTCTCCAGCGCCATCCGCGCCGACAACCCCGAGCTGGCCCGCGCCGCCGAGCTGGGCGTCCCCGTCGTCCACCGCTCCGACGCCCTCGCCGCCCTGATGGACGGGCTCCGCCCGATCGCCGTCGCCGGCACCCACGGCAAGACCACCACCACCTCGATGCTGGCGGTCTCCCTCTCCGCGCTGGGCCTGGACCCCTCCTACGCCATCGGCGGCGACCTGGACGCCCCGGGCTCCAACGCCCACCACGGCGAGGGCGACATCTTCGTCGCCGAGGCCGACGAGAGCGACCGCTCGTTCCACAAGTACGCCCCGCAGGTCGCGATCATCCTCAACGCCGAGCTCGACCACCACGCGAACTACGCGTCGATCGAGGAGATCTACGAGTCCTTCGAGACCTTCGTCGCCAGGATCGTGCCCGGCGGCACCCTGGTCGTCGCCCACGGCCAGGAGGGCGCCGCCGAGATCGCCCGCCGCGTCGCGGGCCGGCAGGGCCTGACCGTCGTCACGTACGGCGAGGAGGAGGGCGCCGACATCCGGATCACCAAGGTCACCCCGCGCGGCCTGACCAGCGAGGTCACCGTGCTCCTCGACGGCCGGATGCTCACCTTCACCGTCTCCGTCCCCGGCCGCCACTACGCCCACAACGCCGTCGCGGCCCTCGCCGCGGGCGTGGCCCTCGGCATCCCGGCGCACAACCTGGCCTCCGCCCTCGGCAAGTACACCGGCGTCAAGCGCCGCCTCCAGCTCAAGGGCGAGGCAGCCGGCGTCCAGGTCATCGACTCCTACGCGCACCACCCCACCGAGATGAACGCCGACCTGGAGGCGATCCGGGGCGCCGCCGGCGACTCCCGCATCCTGGTCGTCTTCCAGCCCCACCTGTTCTCCCGCACCCAGGAGCTCGGCAAGGAGATGGGCCAGGCCCTGGCCCTCGCCGACGCCTCCGTGGTCCTGGACATCTACCCCGCCCGCGAGGACCCGGTCCCCGGCGTCACCAGCGAGATCATCATCTCCGCGGCCCGGGCGTCGGGTGCCGACGTCACCGCCGAGCACGACAAGACGGCCGTCGCCGACGTCATCGCGGGAATGGCCAAGCCCGGCGATCTCGTTCTCACGATGGGCGCGGGTGACGTCACGGACCTCGGTCCGGCGATCCTGGCCCGCCTGTCGGGCTGACGGTGAGAGGGAGCGGGAAACACATGTCGTACGAGGTCGAGAAGACGGACGAGCAGTGGCAGGCGGAGCTGACCCCGTCCGAGTACCAGGTCCTCCGCCTGGCCGGCACCGAGCCCGCCTTCCGCGGTGAGTACACCGACACCAAGACGGAGGGCGTCTACTCCTGCCGCGGCTGCGGCGCCGAGCTGTTCCGCTCCACCGAGAAGTTCGAGTCGCACTGCGGCTGGCCGTCCTTCTTCGACCCGAAGGACACCGACGCCGTCGAGCTGCTCGCGGACACCTCGCACGGCATGGTCCGCACCGAGGTCCGCTGCGCGAAGTGCGGCTCCCACCTGGGCCACGTGTTCGAGGGCGAGGGCTACCCCACGCCCACGGACCAGCGCTACTGCATCAACAGCATCTCCCTGCGCCTGAAGCCCGCCGAGGGCTGACGCGGGCACGGGGAACGACGGCGGCAGGCCCGCCCGGCAGGCCGGAATCCGGCCCCCGGGCGGGCCTGCCGCCGTCTCGGCACGCGGGGCTGCGGGGAGCGCCCGCCCCGCCCCGCCGCCGGCGGTGCACCACCGAGGCGGCGAACCGGTCCCTGGCCTGCGGTGATCCACATCCGATAGCACGGTCCGGCCGGCGAAGACATCTATCCGATTCTGGGCGGTGTCTGGTTATGATCGGCACCCTCACGTCCCGCCGCAGGCGGACCGGTTGCGCATGTTTTCGTCCCAGAGCCGTGCCCGGTCCGTTCCTTCGGCCTACCCTCGCCCTCCCGCCCGTCGTCCCCCGCTCCCGAGGACCGATGTCTCCCACAGAACCCGAAGGCATACGAGGGCAGTCACCGGCCCGCCGGTGGCGGACCGTGCGCCTGCGCACCCTGCTCATCTGGCTGGCCGTGGTACCCACCGTCGCGATGGGCACCCAAGTGACGGTGTCCGCGCAACGTTTGCTGGAGCAGTCGGCCCAACTGCGGTCCGACGTCGAGGCCTCCGAGCGGATCGGCGCCCCGCTCTACACGCTCCTGGTCGACCTGCAGGCCGAACGGACCGCCACCGCGGCCCTGTGGGCGGCCGCCGCGGGGGCCGAGGGCGAACTGCGCGTCCGGCGCGAGGCCACCGACCTGGCCGCGGCCGAGTTCCGCCGGCTGGCCGTCGACCCGTCGCGGTCCTTCACCGAGGTCACCCGCCAGCTCGACCGGCTCGCCGCCCACCGCCAGCGCGCCGACCTGCGCAGCGGCACCCCAGAGGCCACCCTGACCTCCTACTCCGAGGCGATCGGCAAGGTCATCCAGGTCTACCAGCAGGAGTTCAGCCACGCCGAGGACGCCGAACTCGCCCAGGCGAGCCGTCCCGTGGTCTCCATGCTGCAGGCCACCGAGATGGTGGCGCGCGAGGACACCGTACTGGCGCTGGCCGGGCCGTCCGGCGACCTGACCTTCTCCGGCTACGACCAGTTCGTCAGCTCCCTCGGCGCCCAGCGCTACCTGCACGAGGCACTGATCGTGCCCCACCTCGGCGCACGCGACCAGCGCTTCTACGACCGGGTCGTCGGATCCGCCGACTGGCAGACCAAGACACGCATCGAGAACGCGGTCCTCTCCGGGCACAAGGACACCCCCACCGGCATCAGACTGCCCGCCGAGGTCGCCGGCTGGTCCTCCGCGCACGCCAACTTCTCCGTCCAGATGACCACCCTCAACATCGACCTGGCGCGTTCGGTGCTCGCCCGCGGCGAAGCCAAGGCCGCCGAGCTGGAGAGCGAGGTGGCCTGGCTGATCGGCGGCAGCGCCGGCGGGCTGCTCGCCGTCGTCGTCGTGGTCGTGTTCACCACCCGGTCCGTCCTGCGCCGCCTGCACGACCTGCACGAACGCACGGTGACCGTGGCCGAGGAGACCCTCCCCGACGTCGTCGCGCGTCTCCAGCGCGGCCAGACCGTCGACCCCGGCACCCTGCCGTCCGTGACCGGGGAGCGCGACGAGGTCGGACGCGTCAGCGACGCCTTCGCCCGGGCCGTCGCCGTCTCCGTCGACGGCCACCGCCGGCTCGCCGCCGAGCGCCACGGCTTCGGCCTGTTCGCCTCGGGCATCGCCTCGCGCACCGGCAACCTGGTCAGCCGTCAGCTCAGCCTCACCGAGGAGCTCCAGGACACCTTCGGCCACGACGAGGCCCTGCTGGCCCGGCTGATGCGCTCCGACCAGCTGACGGTCGGCATGCGGCGGCAGATCGAGAACCTCCTGATCCTCGCGGGCGGCGAGGTCCCCGACCCGCACACCGAACCCATGCGCGTCGCCGACCTGCTGCGCGAGGCCGCCGCCGAGGTGGAGGACTTCCGGCGCATCGAGCGGCAGGCCCTGGACGAGACCAGCGTGGAGCCGAGCGCGATCAGCCAGATCAGCCACCTGCTGGCCGAACTGCTCGACAACGCCACCCGGTTCTCCCCGCCGAAGTCCAAGGTGGTGATCCGCGCCGAACTGGTCGCCGACGGGCTGTCGGTCGAGATCGAGGACCGCGGCCCCCGGGTGAGCCCGGAGCGGTACGAGGAGATGAACAGCCGCCTGCACCAGGCGCCCCCGTACTCCGTCCTCGCGCAGAACGCGCACCGGCTCGGCCTGTTCGTCGTCGGCCACCTGGCCGACCGGCTCGGCGCGACCGTCACCCTGCGCCGCTCGGTGTACGGCGGCACCTGCGCCGTGGTCGTCCTCCCCGCCGACCTGCTGCTGGCGACCGCGCCGGACGCCCCCCGCGAGGGCTCCTCCGGCCGCGGCGCCCCCCGCGCCCTGGCCGCGGCAGCGCCCGCCGCCCGGAACGGAGCCGCCGCGCACGCCGTCCCCGCGGACGCCGCCCCCGCCACCGGCACCGCGCCGGCCGCCACCGGGCCCGTCCCGCCGGAGGCCGACGCACCCGCCCGCACCAGCGCCGGACTGCCCAGCCGCCGCACCGTGAAGCCGCTCGTGCCCGCGCTCGCGGTCCGCCCCGCGGGCGTTCCCGCGGCCGCCCGGCCCGCCCTCACCGCGGGCGCGGCCCGGCCGGCCCTGCCGGAGCGCGTACCGCAGACCCACATCGCCGACCAACTGCGCGCGCCCCGCGCGCCGGAACCAGCCGTCCGGCAGGACGCCGCGACACCCGAAGAGGTGGCCGACGCCTGGGCTGACTACGAACAGGGGACCCAGACAGTGGAAGCAGAGCTCCGACGGGATCAGCCATGACCACCTCATCGAACGACATGATCTACAGCGTCCTCGACAACAACCTCAGCAGGATCGCCGGCATCCAGGGGGCCGTGCTGCTCTCCAACGACGGCATCAGGCTCAGCGACTACCTCCTGGACCAGCCCCAGGCCGAGCGCATGGCCGCCGCCGCCTCCGGCATCGCGGCCACCATGAAGGCGATATCCCGCGAGATCGAGGGCGGCCGCGTCATCCGGCAGCTCGTCGAGATGGACGACCGCTACCTCTGCATCGTCGGCTGCGGGGAGGGCAGCACCCTCATCGTGGTGACCTCCCGCAAGGCCCGCCTGGGCGAGCTGGGCGGTGAGGCCGTACGGACCGCCCAGGCGCTCGGCGAGTGGCTGGGCACCCCCGAGCGCGGCCAGGCTCCGTCCTCGTAATGCAGGACGAGCCACAGCCCGCGGGCCGCCGCCGGACGCGGCTGTACGCCCTCACCGACGGCCGTACAGCCGCCCCGCACACCGTCCTCACCATGGACACCACGATCACGGCCGCGGCCGGCGACGAGGAGCACGGCGGCCTGCCCACCGAGTGGCAGGCGATCCTCGCCATGTGCGCGACGCCGGGCGGGCTGGCGGTCGCCGAGATCGCGGCGAGGATGCACATCCGCCTCACCCCGATGACGCTGCTCCTCGGCGAACTCGCCGACCGCGGGCTGATCGACCACCGGCCGCCGCTGGCGGCGACCGAGACCACCAACGTCCACCTGCTCATGAGAATCAGGGACAACCTTGCCCGGATATGACACGCCCGCCACACCCGACCCCCGGGCACCGGCCCCGGTCAAGATCCTCGTCGCCGGCGGCTTCGGGGTCGGCAAGACGACCCTCGTGGAGACCATCTCCGAGATCGAACCGCTGCGTACCGAGGAACGGCTGACCTCCGCGGGCATCGGCGTCGACGACCTCGACGGCATCGAGTCCAAGACCGTCACCACCGTCGCGATGGACTTCGGCAGGATCACCCTCACCGACGCCGGAGTCGTCCTCTACCTGTTCGGCACCCCCGGCCAGGAGCGCTTCTGGTTCATGTGGGACGACCTGCTCAACGGGGCCCTCGGCGCGATCGTGCTCGTCGACACCCGGCGCCTGGACCGCAGCTTCCCCGCCGTGGACTTCTTCGAGAGCCGTGGACTGCCCTTCGTCGTCGGCGCGAACTGCTTCCACGGCGAACAGCTCTACACCGCCGAGGAGATCGCCGCCGCGCTGCGCCTGAGTGACCCGGAGACCCCCGTGCTCATGCTGGACGCCCGCGCCCGTACGGACGTCCGGGCCTCCCTGCTCTCCCTGCTCGACCTGCTCATCGCCCGGGCGAAGGTCCCGGCGGGACCGGCCGCGACCCGCTGAAACCCCCGCCCTGCCGGGCGGGGAACGCCTTTCGTTCGCCAGGTGTACGGCGTGCTGTCACGAGGTGATCCCCGTCCGGTACCCGGGGGCCGCTGTCCTTGGGGCGCCCCTCGACTCCCCCCTCACCCAGAGGTCGTCACCCCATGGCAGAACTCAACCGGCGCAGGTTCCTGCAGATAGCCGGCGGCACCGCCGCCCTCTCGATGCTGAACGACAGCATCGCGCGGGCCGCCTCCATCCCGGCGCAGGGCGCCACCGGCACCCTCCAGGACATCGAGCACATCGTCGTCCTCATGCAGGAGAACCGGTCCTTCGACCACTACTTCGGCGCGATGAAGGGCGTCCGGGGCTTCGGCGACCCGCGGCCGGTGCTCCAGGACAACGGCAAGTCCGTCTTCCACCAGTCCAACGGGACCAAGGACATCCTGCCGTTCAACCCCCAGGTGGCGGACCTGGGCATGCAGTTCCTGGAAGGCCTCAACCACGACTGGGCCGGCGGCCACCAGGCCTACAACAACGGCAAGTACGACAAGTGGATCCCGGCCAAGACGGCCACGACCATGTCGTACATGACGCGGAACGACATCCCGTTCCACTACGCCCTCGCCGACGCCTTCACCGTGTGCGACGCCTACCACTGCTCCTTCATCGGAGCCACCGACCCCAACCGCTACTACCTGTGGACCGGTTACACGGGCAACGACGGCGTGGGCGGCGGCCCGGTCCTCGGCAACCAGGAGCTCGGCTACGGCTGGAAGACCTACCCCGAGCGCCTCGAGGCGGCCGGGATCTCCTGGAAGGTGTACCAGGACATCGGCGACGGCCTGAACGCCGCCGGCTCCTGGGGCTGGATCAACGACGCCTTCCGCGGCAACTACGGCGACAACTCGCTCCTGTACTTCAACAGCTACCGCAACGCCCAGCCCGGCAGCCCCCTGTACGAGAAGGCCCGCACCGGCACCAACGCCAAGGCGGGCGAGGGCTACTTCGACCGGCTGCGTGCCGACGTCGTCGACGGCACCCTCCCGCAGGTCTCCTGGATCGCGGCCCCCGAGGCGTTCAGCGAGCACTCCAACTGGCCGACGAACTTCGGCGCCTGGTACATCTCCAAGGTCCTGGACGCGCTGACCGCGAACCCGGCGGTGTGGGCGAAGACCGCCCTCTTCATCACCTACGACGAGAACGACGGCTTCTTCGACCACGTCGTCCCGCCCTACCCGCCGGCCTCCTCCGCCTGGGGCCTGTCCACCGCCGACGTCAAGGGCGACCTGTACGCCGGGGGCGGCGGCTACGCGGCCGGCCCCTACGGGCTCGGCCCCCGCGTCCCCATGATCGTGGTCTCTCCCTGGAGCAAGGGCGGCTACGTCTGCTCCGAGACCTTCGACCACACCTCGGTGATCCGCTTCATGGAGAAGCGCTTCGGGGTCCGGGAGCCGAACATCTCCCCGTGGCGGCGCGCCGTCTGCGGCGACCTGACCTCGGCCTTCGACTTCACCCGCGCCGACGCCGCCCCCGCCGCCCTGCCCTCCACGGCCGCGTACGTCCCGCCGGACAAGGACCGCCACCCCTCCTACCACCCGACGCCGCCCGCCACGGGCGCCCTGCCGCCGCAGGAAGCCGGGTCCAAGCCCACCCGCGCCCTCGGCTACGCCCCGTACGTGGACGGTGCCCGCACCGTCTCCACCGGCAAGTTCACCCTCACCTTCGCCTCCGGACCCACCCTCGGCGCCCACTTCCACAGCACCTCGGGCAACCGCACCGACGGCCCCTGGCCCTACACCGTCGAGGCGGGCAAGACCCTCTCCGACACCTGGTCCACCAGCAGCTCCACCGGCAATCAGATCAACCTGACGGTGTGGGGCCCCAACGGCTTCCTGCGCACCTGGAAGGGCCCGGCGAAGAAGGCCGGCCCCGAGGTCACGGCCCGCCACGCGGGAACCACCGGCAACCTCGCCCTGACCATGACCAACTCCGGCACGGCCGCGGTCAACCTCACCGTGACCAACTCCTACGGCGGCGCGCCCCAGACCTTCCGGGTCGCGGCCGGCGGCACGCTCACCCACACCGTGAACCTCGCCGCGACGAGCCGCTGGTACGACGTCACGGTCGTCTCCGACCTCGACACCACCTTCCTGCGGCGCTTCGCGGGGCACGTGGAGACCGGCGCCCCGGGCGTCTCCGACCCGGCGATCAGGACCGCCTGATCCGGTCCTCCGGCGCGCGCAGCAGCCGCCGTTCCAGGACCGCGAGGTCCCCGGGGCGGTGGCTGCGGGCGTGCCGGAGCAGCAGGTCCCGGGCGGTGTCGGGAACCCGGCGCCGCTTCGGGTGGCGGGTGGTGAACTCCTCGCCCGCGAAGAACCGCACGGCGCCCTCCAGCCCGGTACGGTCCGACTCCCGCACCGCCCAGACCAGTTCCCCCGTCGCCGCCGCGGCCAGCAGCCGCACGGGGGCCCGTTCGGCGAGCAGCCACGCCGCGTCGCGCGGCTCCTGCCGTACGGCGCCCAGCCAGCCGAAGACCACGCTCAGCGGCACCCCGTGCGGCGGCGCGGGCTCCTCGGCGCCCGCGGCGAGGGCCGCGGCGTACGCGCGCAGCGCCCCGGGTGCCGCGGCCACCCAGCGGGCGCGGTGGCGGGCCGGGATCCCGTCGGGGGAGAGCGGGTCCAGCAGCCGGTTCGACGCGGGGGTGACGTGCCGGGTCCCGTCGGCGTGCCCGCACGAGCAGCCGAACACGTCGTCGTCGCCGGCCGCGGCGGCGAGCTCGCGCCCGAGCTCCCTGACCGCCCGGACCTCACCGGCCTCGGCGGGGTCGGTGATCTCGTAGCCGCGCGGGTGATGGGGGTGCCGGGCCCCGTCCGGCCGCGAGAAGTCCCCCATGACCAGCCGGTCCGTGCGCGATGTCGGGCTCACGGTGTGATGGTAGGCGCGGTGGGCATGGCTCACTGCGTCGGTTGTCACCATTCCCGTCACCGAGGGAGAACGCATGGCCATCGCCCACCGTCGGATCGGTACCGGACCCGTCCGCGTCATCGTGCTGCACGACTGGTTCGGCACCTCCGCCAACTGGGGCTCCGTGCTGGACCACCTGGATCCGGAAGGGTTCAGCTACGCCTTCCTCGACTACCGCGGCTACGGCGAGCGCCGGGACGTCGCCGGCCGTCACACCCTGCCCGAGATCGCCGACGACGTCCTCGAACTCGCCGACCAGCTCGGCTGGGACACCTTCTCCCTGCTCGGGCACTCCATGGGCGGCAAGGCCGCCCAGCAGGCCCTCGTCCGTGCCCCCGAACGCATCGAGAAGCTCGTCGGGATCAACCCCGTGCCCGCCGCGCCGTACGAGATGGACGACGCCGCCCACGCGCTCTTCTTCGGCGCCGCGCAGAGCCCGGACAACCGGCGCGCCATCCTCGACCTCGTCACCGGCCACCGGGCGAGCGGCCACTGGATCGACCGGATGGTGGCCCACTCCCTGGAGGTCTCCCGGCCGGAGGCCTTCGCCGACTATCTCGCGAGCTGGCAGTCCCTGGACCTCTCCGCCGCCGTCAAGGGCAACACCGTCCCGGTGCTCGTCCTGGTCGGCGAGTACGACCTCGCGCTCACCGCCGACGTGATGCGCGCCACCTGGCAGGCCTGGTACCCGAACTGCCGCGTCCACACCCTCCCCGGCGCCGGGCACTACCCGCCGCACGAGACCCCCGTGGCCTTCGTCACCGAGGTGGAGGCCTTCCTCCGCGACTAGGGGGACGAAAAAACCCCGGGCCGCGAGGAGACCTCGCGACCCGGGGATCAGGGTGAGTGACGGGACTTGAACCCGCGGCCACCTGGACCACAACCAGGTGCTCTACCAACTGAGCTACACCCACCACGAGGGGCGGCGGACCGCCCGTCGATGTGCATGCACAGCATAGCCGATCTGCGGGGCGGTCCTGCGACCCGTTATCCGCCCGACCCGCTCGTGGCCGGGCCCGTGGCCGGGGCTGCTGCCGGGGTCGCGGCGGGCCGCCCCGTCACCCCGGCGGCGCGGGCCGCCGCGTGCCGGACGGCCGCCACGGCGAGGGCCCGGACGATCGGATGGGGCCTGCTCCCGTCGCCCCGCAGCTCCGGCTGGAAGAGCGTGGCCAGGAAGAAGGGGTGCCCGGGCAGCTCCACGACGCGCACCTGTCCGTCCTCGTCGTGCCCCGAGAGCCGCAGCCCGTGCGCGGTGAGCGCCGGCAGGTGCCGCGGAGCGGGCCCGTAGGAGCAGTGGTAGCGCTCCGTCGACCGCTCCGCGCCGAGCGCGGCCTCGGCGAGCGACCCGGGCTCGGCCCGCACGAGCCCCTCGTGGCCCACCAGCGAGCAGGCGAGCGGGGCGATCAGCAGGTCCGGGGCCCCGGGGTCGTTCTCGGCGTGCGCCACGCCGGACAGCCCGCACACCGACCGGGCGTACTCCAGCAGCGTGTGCTGGAAGCCCCCGCAGGTCCCGAGGAAGGGGATGCCCTCCTCGCGGGCCACCCCGATCGCGGCCAGCGCCCCCGCCTCGCTGGCGTACGGGCTGCCGGGCAGCACCCACACGGCGTCGAAACGGGCCAGGGTCCCGGCGGCGGCCTCGGCCGCAGCGTCGCCCGTGGGAATCCAGTAGGCGTCGAGGACGAGTCCGTCGCGGGAGGCCAGGGCGTCGAGGAGGACCGGGATACGGGTGTGGGACTCCACGTGCGGGGAGCGGTCGCCGACGAGGGCGATCCGGGCCACCGCGGAGTGCGCGCCGTCCGGGGAGTGCGGGGCGCGTGCGGTCTGTGCGGTGTCTGCGGTGTCTGTGGTGCGTGAGGTGTCTGTGGTGTCTGCGGTGGTCATGTGGATCATCCTGGGGCCGCCTCCTGCTTCAGCGCCAACGATTGTCCGTGCACCTTCGATAAGTGATCCTGATGACCATGGACCCGCACCTCCTGCGCACCTTCGTCACCGTGGCCCGGCTCTCCTCCTTCTCCGGCGCCGCCCGCGAGCTGGGCTACACCCAGTCCGCCGTCTCCCAGCACATCGCCGCGCTGGAGGGCGACCTGCGCACCGAGCTCCTCACCCGCCGCCCCGTCCACCCGACCCCGGCCGGGGTCCGGCTGCTGGAACACGCGGGCCCGCTGCTGCTCCGGCTCGACGCCGCGCGCGCCGACGTACTGCGGCTGGCCGCCGCCCCGCCCGCCCGCGTCACGCTCGCCGCGTCCCCGCTGGCCGTCGGCCCCCGGCTGCTCGCGGCCCTCCCCGCCACCGGGGTCACCCTGCGCGTCCTGCCCCCGGCCGAGGTGCCCGCCGCCGTCGCCACCGGGGACTGCGACCTCGGACTGGTCGACGGCCCGGCCGCACCGAGCGACCCCCTGCGGCTGCCCGACGTCGCCCCCCTCTCCGTGACGGGCGTGGCCGAGGAGGAGCTGGCCGTGCTGCTGCCCGCCGCGCACCCCTTCGCCGGCCGCGCCTCCCTCCGCCTGGAGGACCTCGCCGACGCCCGCTGGATCGACGCGCCGGGCGTCGGCCTGCCGCTCACCGCCGCCCGCGCATCCGTCCGCTACGAGGGCACCGACCTGCGCGCGCTCTGCGCACTCGCCACCGCCGGGCACGGCCTGGCCCTGCTGCCCCGCACCGTCGCCGCGGCCGCCGCGGGCAGCGGCGCGGGGGCCGCCGTACCGCTGTCCGCGCCGCGCCTGGTGCACCGTACGGAGCTCCTCGCGCCCGGAACCCCGACCGGCGCGGCCGCTGCGCTCGCGGCACGGCTCACGGCAGGATCCCCCGTATGACCGATGACCCGAACGCAGCCGGCCCCGCCCCCTTCACCGCCGCGGACCACGCCGCCCGGATGGCCGCGGCCGCGCAGAGCGCCGCGGACGCGGGACTCGCCGGGCTGCTCATCGCCCCCGGACCCGACCTCACCCACCTCACCGGCTACCGGCCCACCGCGGAGACCGAGCGGCTGACCCTCCTGGTGCTCGCCGCCGGACAAGACCCGGTGCTCATCGTGCCCGCCCTGGAGGCCCCGGACGCGGCGCGGGCCCCCGGCGCCGCCGCGCTCACCCTGCGGGACTGGGCCGACGGGACCGACCCGTACGCCGTGGCCGCCCCGCTGCTGGACTTCCGCGGCCGCTTCGGAGTCAGCGACAACACCTGGGCCCTGCACCTGCTGGGCTTGCAGAAGGAGTTGCCGAACACCACCTACGCGGCCCTGACCGACTGCCTGCCCATGCTCCGCGCCGTCAAGGACGACCGGGAGCTGGAACGTCTCGCCGCCGCGGCGGCCGCAGCCGACGCCGCCTACGCGCAGATCCTCCACCTGCCGTTCGCCGACCGCCGCGAGAGCGAGGTCGCCGCCGACCTGGCCGCCCTGCTGCGGGCGCACGGCCACTCCCAGGTCGACTTCACCGTCGTCGGATCCGGCCCCAACGGCGCCAACCCGCACCACGAGGCCGGCGACCGCGTCATCCGCCACGGCGACATGGTGGTCCTCGACTTCGGGGGACTGCGCTTCGGCTACGGCTCGGACATCTCCCGCACCGTGCACGTCGGCGAGCCGACCGCGGAGGAGCAGCGCGTCCACGACATCGTCCGCGAGGCCCAGCAGGCCGGATTCGAGGCGGTCCGGCCCGGGGTCTCCTGCCAGGAGGTCGACCGGGCGGCCCGGGCGGTGATCACCGAGTTCGGTTACGGGGACCGCTTCATCCACCGCACCGGCCACGGCATCGGCGTCACCACCCACGAGCCGCCGTACATGGTCGAGGGCGAGGAGCAGCCCCTCGTGCCCGGCATGTGCTTCTCCGTGGAGCCGGGCGTCTACCTCCCCGGCCGCTTCGGCGTCCGCATCGAGGACATCGTCACGGTCACCGAGGACGGCGGCCGCCGCCTCAACAACGCCCCGCACGGCCTGGCCGTCGTCGCCTAGACGGCCTGCGGGCGTCAGGGCCGCTTTCGGGCGTCAGGGCCCGAGGACGACCGCCGACTCGCCCGGCAGGTGGAGCCGCCCGTCCCGTCCGGGGTCTCCGACCGGCTCCCAGGAGGCCAGGACCCGGACGCCGTTGCGGCCCAGCGCGATCGTCACCGGCTGCGGGGAGAGGTTCACCGCCACCCGGACGTCGCCCCGCCGGAAGGTCAGCCAGCGCCGCCCCTCGTCGTGGGCGACCCGGACCGCCGCCAGGTCCGGGTCGCGCAGGTCCGGATGGGTGCGCCGCAGCGCGACCAGGGTGCGGTACCACTCCAGCAGACGGGCGTGCCCCTCCTCCTCCGGCTCGGCCCAGTCCAGGCATGAACGCCCGCGCGTCGCCGGGTCCTGGGGGTCGGGGACCTCCTCGGCCTTCCAGCCGTGCTCGGCGAACTCCCTGCGCCGGCCGGTGCGGACGGCCTCCGCCAGCTCCGGGTCGGGGTGGTCGGTGAAGTACTGCCACGGGGTGCGCGCACCCCACTCCTCGCCCATGAACAGCATCGGGACGAAGGGCCCGGTGAGCGTCACCGCGGCCGCGCACGCCAGCAGTCCGGGGGAGAGCGACGCCGACAGCCGGTCGCCGAGCGCCCGGTTGCCGATCTGGTCGTGGGTCTGGGAGTAGCCGACGAACCGGTGGGCCGGTGTCCGGCGGCGGTCCACCGGACGGCCGTGCGTGCGGCCGCGGAAGGAGGACCAGGTCCCGTCGTGGAAGAAGGCGCGGGTCAGCGTCTTCGCCAGCGCGCCGAGCGGGGCCACGGCGAAGTCGGCGTAGTACGCCTGGGACTCACCGGTCAGCGCGCAGTGCAGGGCGTGGTGGAAGTCGTCGTTCCACTGGGCGTGCAGGCCGAGGCCGCCGGCGGCGCGCGGAGTGGTCGTGCGCGGGTCGCAGCGGTCCGACTCGGCGATCAGGAACAGCGGCCGTCCGGTGTGCGCGGCCAGCGCGTCCACGGCGGCGGACAGCTCCTCCAGGAAGCTCAGCGCCCGGTCGTCGGCCAGCGCGTGCACGGCGTCGAGCCGCAGCCCGTCGATGCCGTAGTCGCGCAGCCAGGCCAGCGCGCTGCCCAGCAGGTACGCGCGCACCTCGTCGGAGCCGGGCGCGTCCAGGTTGACCGCCGCCCCCCACGGCGTGTGGTGGCTGTCGGTGAAGTACGGGCCGAACGCGGGCAGGTGGTTGCCGGACGGGCCGAGGTGGTTGTGCACCACGTCGAGGACCACGCCCAGCCCGGCCGCGTGCGCGGCGGCCGTGAACCGGGCCAGGCCGGCCGGCCCCCCGTACGGCTCGTGGACCGCCCACGGCGCGACCCCGTCGTAGCCCCAGCCGTGCCGGCCGGAGAAGGAGCACACGGGCATCAGCTCCACGTGCGTGACCCCGAGGGCGGCGAGGTGGCCCAGACGGCCCGCGGCCGCGTCGAAGGTCCCCTCGGGGGTGAAGGTGCCCACGTGCAGCTCGTACAGGACCGCGTCCTGGAGCGGGAGGCGCGGCGACGGCGACGGCGACGGAGCCAGGGCGGCGACGTCGACGACGGCCGACAGCCCGTCAGGGCCGTCCGGGAGGCGCCGGCCGCGCGGGTCCGGCCGCGGGACGGGATCGTCGTCCAGCAGGAACCCGTAGCGGCTCCCCTCCTCGGCGGGGGCCTGCGCGATCCACCAGCCGTCCCGGTCCGGGTCGCGTCCCATCGCGTACGTCGCGTCGCCGAGCCGCACGGCGACCCGGTCCCTCAGCGGTGCCCACACCTCGAACTGCACGGACGCGTCCCCTCGTCTCCGGCGGTGCCCAGCATGCGTATCCTGCCCATCATTCCGGGCGGAGCGGGGGAGTTCTGGACACTCCGGCCCCGACGGGCCGACAATCACCCTGTGACGTCGAGTTTCGAACTTCCCGCCTTCCCCGCGCCCCGGCTGTCGGACGCCGAGCGGGACCGCGCCGTGGGCCAGCTCCGGGAGGGCGCGGCCCTCGGGAAGCTGTCCCACGACACCTTCCTGCGCCGCATGGAACTCGCCCTGGTGGCCCGACGTTCCGAGGACCTCGCCGTCCTCACCGCCGACCTCGAGTCCCGGGACAGTGCCGAAAGCCCCTGGACCCACCGGCTGTTCGGCTGGGTCGGCCGGGTCTCGGCGGTCTCCGCCGGGGTCCGCCGCGCCTGGAACGCCGAACGGCTGCCCAAGCTCCTCCTGCCCCATCCGAGCGCGGCGGCCCTGCGCATCGGCCGCGACCCCGGCAACGGACTGCGCCTCAGCCACGAGACGGTCTCGCGGGCGCACGCCGAACTGCGCATGCGCGACGGGACGTGGGTCCTCACCGACCTCGGCTCGACCAACGGCACGACGGTCAACGGCCGCCGCGTGACGGGCTCGGCCGTCGTCCGCGACGGAGACCAGGTCGGCTTCGGCCACATGACCTTCCGCCTGTCGACGGGCTGACCCCACCGCCGGGCGGCCGACGCCACCGCGCGACGGGCGGGACCCACCGCCCTGTGGCGGACCCGCTGCCCTGTGGCGACCCCGCCCGCACGCGGCGGGAGCCGGCCGCGCAGGATGGCGGCATGGAACACACGCCCGTCATCCGTCGTGCCCGCGTCGGGGACCTGCCCCTGCTGGTCGAGCTCGTGCTCCGCTTCACCCTGCCGGTGGAGGCGGACGGCTCCTGAGGGGCCGTCCCGGCTCACGTCCCGCGGCCGGCCGCCACGAGACGCTCGTAGGCCGCGAGGACCGTCCGGGACTGGTGCTCCACCTGCACCTCCACCGGGACCCACCGGGCCCCGAACCGGGCCGCGAACTCCTCGCACCAGCCCGTGACGAGCCGGTCCAGTCCCGGCGCAGCCGGATGCTCCCGGGCGCGCAGCACCCGCAGCAGCATCGCCGCGGCGCGCAGCGACAGCCGCCGCCCGAAGGCGTCGATGCTCGCGACGTACGCGGCCGTGGCCTCCGCGGGTGCCTCGGAGCCGGTCCACTCGACGGCGATGCGCGGGATCAGCCCGAGCGTCCAGTCCACGGCGCGCAGCAGGGCGGCCTCGGCCGGGTCCTCGGCGGCCGGCTCCTCCCCGTACGGGCCCGGAGCCGGGGCGGGCAGCGCCGCGGGCGGGGGCCCGGGCGGCAGACCGTGCGCCGGGCGGGCCCCCTCCCGGGCCGCCCCGACGAGCGCGGCGTCCGCCGTCAGCCTCCCGGCCAGCATCCGCAGGGCGCCGCGCGGGTCGGGGTGCGGCGCCGGATCGTCCACCAGGTCGGAGGCCCACATGGGGACTTCGACGATCGCGGTGGTGCCGGCGTAGCGGTGGGCGTGGTACCAGGTGCTCAGCCGGGTGTCCTCCGGGTGGAAGGCGCCCGCGGCCCCGCTGCCCGGCTGCGGTATCACGAAGATCCCCGGGCCGGGGGAGGGCCAGCCGGCCGCGTCCGAGGCCCCGTTCTCCACGGGGATGCGCAGCTCGGCGGCCGATGCGGCGAACGGCTCGGCGAGCCCGGGGATGTCCCGGGTGAGCTGGACCCAGGAGCCGCCGAGATCGGTCGCGTGCAGGGACACCTGGAGCACCGGCCGGAGCTCGTCGATGAGCGCGGTCAGTGCCAGCGTCTCGGGAGGGAGCCGGTCCGCGGGCAGTAAAGACGGCGCCCACTCGGGCTGTTCGGGCCCGGGCGGCCGGAAGAAGGACCGGTGGTAGTCCAGCAGCGAGTCCGGGCTGGGCGTGCGGTGCAGGTCCGCGCCGTCCGGGTCGGCGCAGAGCAGGAAGTGCCACCCGCAGCCGGCCCGCGGCGCGGGGTCGTCGAGCAGGCGCCGGGCGAGCGACAGGGCGGTGGCGCCGCCCACGGGCTCGTTGGCGTGCGCCCCGGCGACGACGAGGACGTTGCGGACACCCCCGAGCGCCGGGGCGCCGGGGCCGGCCGGGGCCGGGCGGGAGGTGCCGCCGGCGTCGCCGGGACCGCCGACGCCGCCGACGGGGCTTGCGGGAGGTGCGGGGCTTGCGGGGCCGGCCGGAGCGGTCCCCGCGGTCGCCGCCACGGAAAGCACCCAGATCGGCTGCCCGGCCCGCGAGGAGCCGGCCTGGCGGAGCCGGGCCTCGGCGGGGTGTGCGTCCGCCAGTGCTCGGGCGGCGCGCCCGAGCTCCTGCGGGGTGGGGTAGTGCATGTCACGGAGGAGAGTCACAAGGGATGCTCTGCCCGCCGCGCGCGCCCCCTACTGCTGTGCGGGCCCCGCAGTTGCCCGGATCTGCGGGGAAAATCCCTGGCCGAGGCCGTGCCGCGCCCTCCCCGGGGCGCCGCGCGCTACTGCTGGTGCAGGCCGCGGCCCTCCAGGGTCAGGAAGGCCTCGCCGACCGCCTCCGAGAGGGTCGGGTGGGCGTGCACGTGGCGGGCCACGTCCGAGGGCTCCGCGTCCCATCCCACGATCAGCCGGCTCTCCGCGATCATCTCGGACACGTGCGGCCCGACCCCCGCGTCCCGCTGACCGGCGCCGCGGCCGCCTTCGCGGAGCTCCTGCGGACCGTGTCCGGCGCGGAAGCGGCCCCGGGCGGGCCGTCACCGGCGGAGCCAGACCCCGACCGGGCGCTCGTCCAGCAATGCGGCCACCCCGGCTGAACCGCGGAGCCCGTCCCCGGGGCCCCGCCCGCCGGGCGCGGGCAGGAGCGGGGTCCAGGTGCCCGGTGGCAGGTCCAGCCGGGTGTCGCGCCAGCCGCCCGCGGCCGCGAGCCGGTGGGACAGCCGGGTGGCCGCCACCAGCAGGCCCGGGGCGCGGGTGAAGGCGATCAGGTGGCCGGCCGCCGGGCCTCGGGCCGCGACGGGGGCGTAGCCGTGGAAGAGCTCAGGCCGGTCCCGGCGCAGCCGCAGCAGTGCCGCCGTGAGCGCCAGCTTCTCCTCGGCGGGACCGTGCGGGACGGCCCCGGAGTCCAGCCGTGCCAGCGCCTCGCGGGGGAAGTGCGCCGGGCGCCGGTTGTCCGGGTCCACCAGGGCCCGGTACTCGGTCTCCGCGCCCTGGTACACCTCCGGCACCCCCGGCATCGCCAGGTGCAGCAGCGCCATGCCGAGCAGGTTCGCGCGGGCCGCCTCCGCAAGGTCCGCCGGGAGGTCGAGCGGGGTGGGGGCGTAGCCGGGGACGGCCGCCTCGTAGGCCTCGTCGGGATCGGTCCAGCTGGTGCGCAGCGCCGCCTCGCGGGCCCCCTTGAGCAGGGCGTCGGCCAGCCGGGGCACCGCCTCGGGGGCCCGGCCCAGGCCGAGCGCGGTCTGCCGGGCCGTCCAGGCCAGGTGCGGGTCGGCGCCGGGCGGGCTGCCCATCGCCTCCGGCGCCTGGGACAGCGCGGAGATCCGGGCCCGGACGTCCGCGCTGCGCTTGGTGTCGTGCGTGGAGAGCACCGTGCCGGTCCCGGGCCAGTCCCGGGCCTGGAGGGCGCAGTACGCGTGGAACTCCTCGGCGGCCACCGCCGGATCCCCCGGCTCGCCGCCGACCTCGGTGGCCGACAGCAGCGGCGCGTACCGGTAGAAGGCCCGGTCCTCCAGGGACTTGGCGCGCAGGGCCGCCGAGGTCTGCGCGAAGCGGGCGGCGAAGGCCGGGTCCCGCAGGAGCAGTTCGCGTACGCCGGCCACCGCGGCCGGACCGGCCGCGCGGGCGGCCCGTTCCACCGCGGCCGACGGCGGCTCGGGGTCCGCGGGGTAGGCCCGGTAGACCGGGAAGGCGATCAGCAGTTCCCGCACGGCGGGGGCGTGCTCGGCGCCGGCCCACCGCTCGAGGAGGGCCAGTTCGGCGGCGAGGTCCCCGGTGAGGACTTCCCGGGCGGCGGCCCCGGCCGTCTCGGACCAGGCCGGCAGGCCGGTGAACTCGCGGTAGCGGGAAGCCAGTTCGGCGGATCCGTCCGGATCGGCGAACACCCCGTCCACCCGGTGCAGCGCGTCGTAGCCGGTGGTGCCCGCCACCGGCCACGTCGACGGCAGCCGCTCGTCGCGGGCCAGGATCTTCTCGACCACCACCCAGCAGCCGTCGCCCGCGGCCGCGCGCAGCCGCCCGAGGTACTCCTCCGGGTCCGCGAGTCCGTCCACGTGGTCGATCCGCAGGCCCTGCGCGACCCCGTCGCGCACGAGTTCCAGCACCTTCGCGTGGGTGGCCGTGAACACCTCGGGATCCTCCACCCGGACCCCGATCAGGTCGGAAATGGTGAAGAACCGCCGGTAGTTGAGGACCCGGGTGCCCTCCCGCCACCAGGCGGGCCGGTACCACTGCGCGGCCAGCAGCTCGGGCAGCGGCAGCTCCGCGGTGCCGTCCCGCAGCGGGAACTCCTGCTCGCCGTGGCGCAGCACGCCGTCCTCGACGCGCAGGTCGCAGCTCTCCGGCGGGCCGCCGAGCAGGGGGAGCACCACCTGCCCGCCGCCCGCCTCCCAGTCGATGTCGAACCAGCGGGCGTACGGCGAGTCCGGGCCCTCGCGCAGGACCTCCCACAGCGGGCGGTTCAGCCGCAGCGGGGCCGGTACCGCCATGTGGTTGGGCACGATGTCGAGGACCAGGCCGAGTCCGTGCGCCCGGGCGGTCGTCGCCAGGGCCCGCAGTCCGGCCTCCCCGCCGAGCTCGGCCCGCACGCGGGAGTGGTCGGTGACGTTGTAGCCGTGCGTCGAGCCGGGCGCGGCCTCCAGGACGGGGGAGAGGTGCAGGTGGGACACGCCGAGCGAGGCGAGGTACGGCACGGCCGCCTCGGCCGCCGCGAACGGGAACTCGCGGCGCAGTTGGAGGCGGTAGGTCGACGCCGGGGTGACGGGCGTCGGAACGGCGGGGTCCGATTCGGGGGTCGGGCGCGGCTGGCTCATGAGAACGTACGTACCCAGCCTGCCGGATTCCGTGCCATGACCCAATGCATCCGAGTGACTGCACCGGGTTAGCGTTGATCAAGTGCTTGGAACCGTCTCCACCTATCGAAGAGTCATCGCCCTGACCGGGCCCCTGCTGCCCTGCGTCTCCTTCCTCGCCCGGCTCCCCGTCGCGATGTCGCAGTTCGGAAGCTTCCTGCTGGTCGCCCGGACCAGCGGCTCCCTCGCCACCGCCGGACTGGTCGGGGGCGCCCTGTCCCTGGGCCAGGTCCTGTGCGGGCCCGTCCTCGGCCGGCTGGCCGACCGGCACGGCCAGCGGCCCGTCGTCCTCGCCGCCGCGGCCGTCAACGCCCTCGCGACCGCCGCCCTGGTCGCCGGCGCCCTCGGCCGCCTCGACACCGTCCCGCTCGCCGTGCTCGGCGCCCTCACCGGCGCGTCCGTCCCGCTGATCGGCCCGCTCGCCCGGACCCGCTCGGTGGCACTCGCCCACCGGGCCGGCGCGGACGAGGGCGTCAAGGGCGCCGTCCACGCCCTCGAGGGCACCCTCGACGAGGTCTCCTACGTCTTCGGGCCGGCCCTGGTCGGCCTCGCCGCGCTGGTCGCCCACCCGGCCTTCGCCCTGGCCGGCGCGGCCGGCCTCGTCGCCGTCTTCGGGACCGCCTTCGCCCTCCACCCCAGCGCCGCCGCCACCCCCGGGTCCCCCGCACGGCCCCGCCGTGGGACCGGCCGCGCCCGGACACCCGCCGTCGTCCACGCCGTCCGCGGCTCCCTCGCCCTCCAGGGCGCCATGTTCGGCGCCTGCCAGGCCGGCATCACCGCCCTGACCCTCCGCCTCGGCGTCCCCGACCAGGCCGCCGTCGTCTACGCCGCCATGGGCGTCGTCAGCGCGGTCGTCGGCCTCGCGCTCGGCGCGCTCCCGGCCCGCTTCGGCCTGCGGCTGCGCTGGCGGGTGGCCACCGCGGCCGCCCTCGTGCTCTCCGTGCCCCTGCTCTTCACCGACGCCCTGTGGCCGCTGTACGCCGTCGTCACCGTCCTCGGCGCCGCCTACGCCCCCCACCTGATCACCGCCTTCGCGCTGACCGAACGGGCCGTGGAACCCGCCCGGCTCGCCACCGCGATGGCGTTCGCCGCGAGCAGCCTGGTGGCCGGACAGGCCGTCGCGCTCGCGGTCTGCGGACGCCTCACCGAACGCCACGGACCCGACGGCGCCTTCGCGGTGGCGGTGGGCGCGGCCGCGCTCTGCCTGCTCCTCGCCCTCGTCACCCGGGTGCCCGCAGCCCGTCCGCAGCCCGCCCCGCCGCCCGGCGGCGGGCACCGGCCCACCCCGGGCGGCGCCGCCTACGCCGGGCGCTGAAGCACCACCAGGCACCGTCCCGTCAGGGCCACCCGGTCGCCCGCCGCGTACTGCGGCCCGGTACCGGGTGGCAGGACGTCCGCCCGGGCGGTGTCCACCACCAGCCGCCACTGCGCGCCGTGCCCGGCCGGGATCGTGAAGTCCTGCGGATCGGCGCCCGCGTTGAACATCAGCAGGAACGAGTCGTCGGTGATCCGCTCCCCGCGGCTGCCCGGCTCGGAGATCGCCTCCCCGTTGAGGAACACCGTCAGCGCCCGCGCGTGCTGGGCCTGCCAGTCGCGGGCCCGCATCTCCTCCCCGTGCGGGGTGAACCAGGCGATGTCCGAGAGCTCGTCGTGGGTGCCCTCCACCGGCCGCCCGTGGAAGAACCGGCGCCGCCGGAACACCGGGTGGTCGCGGCGCAGCCACACCATCCGCCGGGTGAACTCCAGCAGGGACGGAGCCGGTTTGCCCGGCTCCGGCCAGCTCACCCAGGACAGCGCGTTGTCCTGGCAGTAGGCGTTGTTGTTGCCGCCCTGGGTCCGGCCGAACTCGTCGCCGTGGCTGAGCATCGGCACGCCCTGCGACAGCATCAGCGTGGCCGTGAAGTTGCGCATCTGCCGCTCGCGCAGCTCCATGACGTCGGGGTCCTCGGTCGGCCCCTCCACCCCGCAGTTCCACGACCGGTTGTGGGTCTCCCCGTCCCGGTTGCCCTCCCGGTTGGCCTCGTTGTGCTTCTCGTTGTACGAGACGAGGTCGTTCAGGGTGAACCCGTCGTGGCAGGTGGTGAAGTTGATCGACGCCAGCGGGCGCCGGCCGTCGTCCTGGTAGAGGTCCGAGGAGCCCGTCAGCCGCCCGGCGAACTCCGCGAGGGTGCGCGGCTGCCCCCGCCACAGGTCCCGCACCGTGTCGCGGTACTTGCCGTTCCACTCCGTCCACAGCGGCGGGAAGTTCCCCACCTGGTAGCCGCCCTCGCCGAGGTCCCAGGGCTCCGCGATCAGCTTCACCTGGCTGACCACCGGGTCCTGCTGCACCAGGTCGAAGAACGACGACAGCCGGTCCACCTCGTGGAACTGCCGGGCCAGGGTCGCGGCCAGGTCGAAGCGGAAGCCGTCCACGTGCATCTCGGTGACCCAGTAGCGCAGCGAGTCCATGATCAGCTGGAGCACGTGCGGGGAGCGCATCAGCAGCGAGTTCCCGGTGCCGGTGGTGTCCATGTAGTGCCGCGGATCCTCCGACAGCCGGTAGTACGAGGCGTTGTCGAGCCCGCGGAAGGACAGCGTCGGCCCCAGGTGGTTGCCCTCCGCCGTGTGGTTGTAGACCACGTCGAGGATCACCTCGATCCCCGCCTCGTGCAGGGCCCGGACCGCCGACTTGAACTCCAGCACCTGCTGGCCGCGGTCACCGGACGCGTAGCCGTTGTGCGGGGCGAAGAAGCCGATCGTGTTGTAGCCCCAGTAGTTGCTCAGCCCGTCGTTGACCAGCCGGTGGTCGTGCACGAACTGGTGCACCGGCATCAGCTCCAGCGCCGTGACGCCCAGCTTGGTGAGGTGGCCGATGACCGCCGGGTGCGCGAGCGCGCCGTACGTACCGCGCAGCTCCTCGGGCAGCTCGGGATGACGCATGGTCAGCCCCTTGACGTGCGCCTCGTACAGCACCGTGTGGTGGTACTCGTGGCGCGGCGGCCGGTCGTTCGCCCAGTCGAAGTACGGATTGACCACGACCGAACTCATCGTGTGCGGGGCCGAGTCCAGGTCGTTGCGCGAGTCCGGCCGGCCGAAGTGGTAGCCGTACACCTGCTCGCCCCAGGCGACGCTGCCGCTGACGGCCCGCGCGTACGGGTCCAGGAGCAGCTTGGCCGCGTTGCAGCGCAAGCCCCGCTCGGGCTCGTACGGGCCGTGCACCCGGAAGCCGTAGCGCTGGCCGGGCATGATCCCCGGCAGGTAGGCGTGGCGGACGAACGCGTCCGTCTCACGCAGTTCGACGGCGGTCTCCGAGCCGTCGTCGTGCAGAAGGCACAGCTCGATGCGCCGTGCGGCCTCGGAGTAGACCGCGAAGTTGGTTCCGGCGCCGTCGTACGTGGCGCCGAGGGGATACGCCTGTCCCGGCCAGACCTGCATGGGCAACGACTCTTCCCTGGTATCGGAGATGTCCCGGATCATCCGGCGTGGACCGCGTCACTGGCAGATCTTCCCCGAAAGAGGGTCCTCACGCGCGGACTTGGGAGTGGTCCTACCGGGTGACCCGCAGAGCTGACAGTCGGGTCATCGGACTGTCCGCGCATCCGATAATGGGTCAATGGACCTCCCGTGTGCGGGCCATCGGGCTGCACCGGGCCGCGCGCGCGGGATACCCTTCCGTGATCACTGGAGACGGGCGTCCAGACGCAGAAGGCGGTGCACGGGTGAGCTCGGGAGGTCTGGAGCTTCCCCCTGGTGACAGCAGTCACGAGGGTGGTCCGGCGGACGCACCGGGCGGTGCCCCCGGCGGGGCGCCGGCGGGCGTCCCGGCCGGGGCGGTCTCCCTGGCGGGCGGACCGGCCGAGTCCGGCGGCGCCCGGGCGGGCGCCGAACTGGACTGGGGGGCGGAGGCCTGGAGCGAGGTCCGCACCCGGGCGCAGCGCGCCGGCCGCGCCTACATCTGGCTCAACCTGATCGAGCAGCGGCTGCGGTCGGTGGTCGGCGCGGTCCTGCGGCCCATCTACGAGCCGGTGCACGGCGGGGACGACTGGGTGGTCGCCGCGGCCGGGCCGGCCGGGCAGGAATGGGTCCAGCGCGCCGTGGCCGTGCGCGAGGTCAGCCGGCGCAAGGGCTACCTGCTCGACTCCGCCGACGACAACGTCCTCAGCTTCCTGACCCTGCCCCAGCTGCGCGAGCTGATGGTCCAGCACTGGCCTTGCTTCGAGCCGTACTTCGACGACCGGCGCGAGATCGAACTCGCGCTGGACGAGCTGGAGGTCACCCGCAACGTCGTCTCCCGCAACCGGGCCCTGTCCCGGCCGGTGCTGGAACAGGCCGAGCGCGCCTCCTCGCGGCTGCTGGAGGTGCTGGGCGGCGGAGCGGGCAGCCCCGCCGCGGACCGGCTGCCGATCGACGCCGTCGAGGACCTCGTCGGCGACCGGTACGCGGACGTCGTCTCCGTCCACCCCGACCGGGTGCGGCTCCAGCGGCAGCTGCCCGCCGAGGACCTCTTCGGCGGCGCGCGCCGCCTCGACGCCATCGGCATAGGGCTGAACCTGCTCGTCCAGAACTTCTCCGGACGAAGACTCGTCCGGCTCACCGAGGCGGGCTGCCGGGTGCGGCTGCTGTTCCTCAACCCGGCGAGCAGCGCCGTCAAGCGCCGGGAACGGGAGCTGGGCCTGCGCAAGGGCGAGCTGAGCCGCTCGGTGGAGATGAACATCCTGCACGTACGGCGGGTCCGGGCCGGCCTGAAGGACCCCTCCCGCTTCGAGATCCACGTCTTCGACGAGACGCCGCGCTTCACCGCCTACCTGGTGGAGGGCCAGGCGTCGGGCATCGCGGTGGTCCAGTCCTACCTGCGGCGGGCGCGCGGGATGGAGTCGCCCGTGCTGGTGCTGCGCGGGGGCGGGCGCGGGGTGCCGAAGGACGCCGACCACGGCCTGTTCGCGACGTACCGCGAGGAGTTCGAGTCGATGTGGGAGGACTCCCGCCCGGTGTCGTGACCGCCGCGGCCCCCGGGAACGGGCCGCTGCGCGGGCCCCGCCGCGGGCTTGTCAGTGCCCCGTGGCAGGCTGAAACCCGTTGACCGAAGGTGTACGGGGGAGGGACGAGGGGTGGAGGACCAGCGCGGTACGGGGGACTGGCACGGCCGGGTGCTGATCGGTTTCGACCTGGAGACGACGGGCACGGAGCCGGGCGAGTCCCGGATCGTGACGGCGGCCGTGGTCGAGGTCCGGGACGGGGCGGTGCAGGAGCGGCGCGGCTGGCTGGCCGATCCGGGCATACCGATCCCCGAGGGGGCCTCGGCCATCCACGGGATCAGCACGGAGCGCGCCGTCGCGGAGGGCCGCCCGGTGCGGGAGGTCGCCGACGAGGTCGCGCGGACCCTGGTGGGGCACTGGCGCGCGGGCGCGGTGGTGGTGGCGTACAACGCCGCCTTCGACCTGACCCTGCTGAGCGCCGAACTGGCCCGCCACGGGCTGCCGTCGCTCGCCGACCGGCTGGGCGGGGCGCAGACCGGGCCCGTGGTGGACCCGCTGACCATCGACCGGGCCGTCGACCGCTACCGGCGCGGCAAGCGGACCCTGGAGGCGGTCTGCGGGGTGTACGGGGTGACCCTCGACGCCGCGCACGACGCGGGGGCGGACGCCCTGGCCGCCGTCCACGTGGCGCGGGCGATAGCCGAACGCCACCCGGGAGTGGCGGCGCTCACCCCGGCCGACCTGCACGACCGGCAGAGCACCTGGCACGCGCGCTGGGCCCGCGACTTCCAGTCGTACCTGCGCCGCCAGGGCACCCCGGACGCGGTGATCGACGGGGCCTGGCCCCTGCGGGCCCTCGTGCCGGCCTGACCCGCGCACGGGCCGAGCGGCCCGGTCCGCGCCGTCCGCCCCCGGGGCGGGGTGGCCCGGAAGCCCCGCGGGCATCCGGCGCCGGGAGTCAGAAGGCGTGCCAGCGGACCTCGGCGGCGCCGTCGCGCAGCGAGGCCACCCGCCTGCGGAACTCGGCCCGGGCCCGGGGGTTGCCCGGCGCGTGCTGGGCGACCCAGGCGCAGCTCGCCGTCTCGCGGGCGCCGCGCAGGACCGCGCAGCCCTCCCACTCGCGTACGTCCCATCCGTACGCCGCGGCGAAGGCCTCGTACTCCTCGGCGGGCAGGCCGTACCGGTCGCGGGCCAGGGCCATCACCACCAGATCGTGTTCGCGCAGGTCGTGGGAGACCGTCTCCAGGTCGACCAGGACCGGGCCGTCCGGGCCGACGTGGACGTTGCGGGGCAGCGCGTCGCCGTGGACCGTGCCCGGTTCCAGGTGCGCGGTCAGCGCCGCCACCTCGCCCGCGTAGGCGTCCCGGCGTGCCCGCAGGTACGCCGCGTCGGCCGGGTCGACGGCGTCCCCCGCCAGCCGCAGCCAGCGCTCCACTCCCGACAGCAGGTCCCGGGCGGGCAGCGGGAACGGCGGTGCGGGCAGCGCGTGGACGGCCCGCAGCAACACCGCGAGGTCCTCCGGCCCGGCCGGACGGACCGCGTCGGGGAGCCGGTGCCACAGCGTCAGCGGATGCCCCTCCACCAGCCGGGGCTTCGGCTCGGCCGCCCGGACCGCCGGCACCCCGCACGCGGCGAACCAGCCCGCCACCGCCAGCTCGCGCGCCGCACGGTCGGCCAGGGCCGCCTCCCGGCCCACCTTCACCACCAGGCCGCCGACCGCGAACACGGCGTTCTCGCCCAGCGCGAGCAGGTCGGCGGCCGCGGCGGCGCCTGCGCCCCGGCCCGCGAGACCCGATGCCGTCAGTACGTCCCTGGCCCGTGCTTCGTCCATGCCGTCGTTCTACCAGCCGCGGACGGCGCCGTGCCGGTCAGAGCGGGTCCCCGAGCGGACCGTGCTCGTCCACCAGGTGCCTCGCCCAGTGCGCCGCGAAGTCGGGGCGGCTGCCGTCCGCGTCGGTGAACCCGTACTCCTCGTACAGACCCCAGGTGGCCAGCGCCCGTCCCGTCTTCGCCATGACGGCCGGATCGGCGGCCAGCGCCGCGACCGCCCGCCCCAGGTAGGCGGGGCTCTCGGACTGGGCGAAGTGCGGGTCCTGCGCGGCGCCGTCGCGCCAGTCGGCCTCGGTCACCCCGAGGTGTTCCAGCATCGCCTCCGAGCGCAGGAACCCCGGGGTGATCGCGACGGCGGCGACACCGTGCGGCTTCAGCTCGACGGCCTGGGCCACGGCGAGCCGGATCACGGAGGACTTGGCCAGGTCGTAGAAGAAGGAGCCGCGGTAGCGGGCGGTGTTGCCGTCGGTGACCTCCACGACGAGTCCGCTGCCGCGCGCCACCATGAGCGGGAGGGCGAACCGGCTCGTGATGACGTGGGTCTCCACCGCCTGCCGCACCAGCCGCAGACCGGTCTCCAGGTCCTGTTCCCACAGCGGGTGTTCCCAGTCCGTCAGCGGGTCACCGCCCCAGACGCAGTTGACCAGGACGTCGAGCCGGCCGTCCTGCTCGGCGGCGATCCGGTCGACGAGGCGGCGGACCTCCTCGGGACTGCTGTGGTCCGTGCGGACCGGGACACCGGTGCCGCCGGCGGCCGTGACGGCGGCGGCCGTCTCCTCGATCGTCTCGGGGCGGTCCATGGGGGAGCGCCCCGCGGAGCTGCTGCGTCCGGTGACGTACACCGTCGCGCCGGCCGCCCCCAGTTCGACGGCGATGCCCCGTCCGCCGCCGCGGGTGCCGCCGGCGACCAGGGCCACCCTTCCGCTCAGCGGGCGCGTGCCGGTGCTCATGATTCCTCCAGGTCGTCGGGGTGCCGCCGCGGCGGCAGGTGGGGGCGCAGCACGGCGTCGAGCTCCCGGCGGATCCGGTCCCCGAGGGTGCCGTGGCGTTCCAGGGCCCAGGCCAGGCCGGCGCCGGCGGTGACCGCCTGCACGGTGCGGCCGAGCGCGGCCACGTCGGTGCCCGCGCGGAGCTCGCCGCCGTCGGCGGCCTCCGCCAGGAGCGCACCGAAGGACCGTTCCCGGGCCCGGTGCACGGCCAGGGCGCGGGCGTGGAGCTCGGGGTCGGCGAGGTCCGCGCACAGGAAGGCCAGGTGGTGGGCGAAGGACTCGGGCGTGTCCCTGCCGGAGGCCGATTCCGCCGCCAGCGCCGTCAGGGCCTCCAACGCGGAGGTCCCGGGGGCCCGGGCGGGTCCGGTGCTCTCGTCCGCCTCCCGGGCGGACAGGTCGGCCAGTGCCAGCAGCAGACCGCGCTTGGACCCGAAGCGCTGCACGAGCGTGCCGGGCACCAGGCCGACCTCGCGGGCCACGGCGGCCAGAGTGAGACCGGCGGGCCCCACCCGGCCCATGACCTGCACGGTGGCGCGCAGGATCGTCTCGTCCGCGACCCCCCTGGGGCGTCCCACGACCGCCCACCTCCCTCACCCACCATTAATGAATGACTGTTCATTCATTAAAGCCCGGGCGGGTCGCCCGAGGCAACCCGCCACCCGTGCGCACCCGGTGGGTGGTGGCTTCCCGCCACCGGCCCGATGCTGGAGTGGTGGGCGCCGAACGCGACGGAAGCGCAGGCCGCGGCCCCGGTACGGTGGCGCGGCGCGCGATCCGCACCACCCTCGCCGCATGCGGCGGCTTCTACCTGTTCCTCTACGGACTCGACGAGCCCGTGGCGGCCACGTACGCCCTCTTCGGCGTCGTGTCCATGGCGGCCCTCTCCCACATCCCCGGGACCGGGCGCCAGCGCGCGGCCGTCATGGTCAGGACGACCCCCGCCGTCTGGCTGCTGGTGGCCGCCGGCACCTACCTCGCCGTACGCACCTGGGCCGCCGTCGCCGGCATGCTGCTCATCGGCTTCGTGCTCGCCTTCGTGGCGGCCGCCGGCCCCCGCGCGGCCGGCGCGAGCCCCGGGCTGCAACTCCTCTACATCATGCCGAGCTTCCCGCCCTACGCCCCCGACACCCTCGGCCAGCGGCTCCTCGGCGTGACCGTCGGACTCGCCCTGCTCGTCCTCGCCGAACTCTTCGTGCTCCCCGAACCGCGCGGCCCCACCTACCGGCGGCTCGCCGCCGAGGCCGGCACGGTCGCCGTCCGCTGCGCCGCCGAGCTGAACCGGCCCCCGTACGCACTCTCCGCCGCCTCCGTGGCCGCCGTCCACGCCGCCGGCGAATCGCTGCGGCCCCTGCGGGTCGACGAGGCCGACCGCCCCGCCGGGCCGGGCCTGCGCGACCGAGCCCTCGCCCATACGGGCCTGACCGCCCGTACCCTCCTCGGCCGGCTGCTGCACCTGCCGCCGCCCCCGCCCGGCAAGGCCCCCCTGCCCCCCGGCGCGGAGCTGCTCGACTCCGTCGGCCGGGCGGTCGCCGAATCGGCCGCCCTCCTCTCCGGCGCCGGCGGCGGGAACGAGGAGGCCCTCCACCTGCGCAGGCTGCGCGAGGAGGCCGGGGACCGCGCAGAGCACGAGCGGCAGGGCCTGACGGCGGCCCGCGGCCGCCGCCGCGCCGCCCTGCTGGAGGTCGCCGACGCCGCCGTGGCCTACACCACCGCGGCGGAGCTGGCCGTGCGGGGACGCCGCGCACGCATCCCCGGCGGGGTCGACGCCATCCGCTTCTGGTACGCGGGCCGGGGTGCGCCGCTGCTGTGGTGGCACCGGCTGGTGGCCCACGCCGGGCCCCGGTCGGTGTACTTCCAGAACGCCGTACGGATCGCCCTGGCCCTCGGCGCGGCGCGCACCATCGCCGGAGTGGAGTCGCTGCCCCACGGTTTCTGGGCCATGCTGGCCGTCCTCAGCCTCACCCGCACCACGGCCGCCCAGACCAAGGCGACCGTTCGCCAGGCCCTCGCCGGGACCCTGCTGGGCGCGCTGCTCGCCGCCGGCGTCCTCGCCCTGGTCGGAGGACGCACCACCGTCTACGCCGTCGTGCTGCCCGTGGTCATGGTCGTGGCCTTCCGGGTCGGACCGGTCCGGGGCGTGGGCTGGGCGCAGGGGATGTTCACCCTCGTCGTGTCCTTCGTCTTCGCGCAGCTGGCGCCCGTGACCTGGCGGCTGGCCGAGGTGCGGATCATGGACGTGATCATCGGCAGCATGATCGGCGTGGTCTTCGGGCTGCTCGCCTGGCCCCGCGGCGCCCAGGCCGAGCTGCACCGGGCCGTGGCCGAGCTGCTGGAACGGGAGGCCGAGGCGGTCGAGCGGACCACGGCCGCCGTGGTGGCGGGTGCGGCGGGGATCACCCCCGACGACCGGGCGCTCCAACGGGCGCTCGCCCTGGCGGAGAGCGCGTACGCGCAGCGCCAGGGGGAGCCGAGGGCGCCCGCGGCGGGTGCCCCGGACTGGCAGGCGGCCGTGATGACGGGCCACCACGTCCTGTGGGGCTCGCGCCGGCTGCTCGCCCGGTCCGGCCCGGTCCTCGACCCGGCCCACCGGGACCGCCTCGGGGGCCGTACGGCCGAACTGGTGGCGGAGATGTACGCCGCGGCCCGGCGCGCGGTGGCCGAACCTGCGATCTCCGCACCGGCGGGCGGCGCGGCGGCCCCGGGCGGGCCGGCTGCGGCGGACGGGGTGCGGGCGGGGGCGGTGGCGGCCGACGGGACGGGGGCGGGGGACGCGGCGCGGGCGGTGGACGGGGCCGGTCCGGGGCCCTGTCCGGACACCCCGGAGAGCGTGGCGCCGTCCCGGTACTTCGGGGCCCTCGCGTGGCTGGAATCCCTCACGGTCGACGTGGACCGCGTCCTGGCGCCGTGCCGTACCGCCCCGGACAAGAGAAAATAGTTGCACGAGACGTCTCGTCTCGTTATGGTTCCGGGTATGACCTCAGCGAAGCCCGCCCACATCGCCATGTTCTCCATCGCCGCCCACGGCCACGTGAACCCGAGCATCGAGGTGATCCGTGAGCTCGTCGCCCGGGGCCACCGCGTCAGCTACGCCATCCCCGCCTCCTTCGCCGAGAAGATCGCGGAGACCGGCGCCACCCCCGTCGTCTACACCTCCACCCTCCCCACCGACGACGAGCCGGAGGCCTGGGGAACCGAACTGATAGACAACCTGGAACCCTTCCTCAACGACGCCGTCCAGGCCCTGCCCCAGCTCGCCGCCGCCTTCGAGGGCGACGAACCCGACCTCGTCCTCCACGACATCACCTCCTACCCGGCGCGCGTCCTCGCCCACCGCTGGGGCGTCCCCGCCGTCTCCCTCTCCCCGAACCTCGTCGCCTGGGAGGGGTACGAACACGAAGTGGCCGAGGCGATGTTCGCGCCTCTGAAGGCCTCCGAGCGCGGCAAGGCCTACTACGCGAAGTTCGCCGCATGGCTCGCCGAGAACGGCCTCGACGACCGGGTCGACGACTTCCAGGGCCGCCCGCGCCGCAGCCTCGTCCTGATCCCCGAGGCGCTCCAGCCCCACGCCGACCGCGTCGACAGGAGCGTCCACACCTTCGTCGGCGCCTGCCAGGGCGACCGCAGCGCGACCCAGGGCACCTGGACCCGGCCGGCCCACGCCGAGGGCAGGAAGCTCCTCCTCGTCTCCCTCGGCTCGGCCTTCACCAAGCAGCCCGCCTTCTACCGCGCCTGCATGGACGCTTTCGCGGACCTGCCCGACTGGCACGTCGTCCTGCAGATCGGCAAGTTCACCGACGAGTCCGACCTGGGCGGGATCCCCGCCAACGTCGAGGTGCACCGCTGGGTCCCCCAGCTGGACATCCTGCGCCAGGCCGACGCGTTCATCACGCACGCCGGAGCGGGAGGCAGCCAGGAAGGACTGGCCACCGGCACCCCGATGGTCGCCGTCCCCCAGGCCGTCGACCAGTTCGGCAACGCCGACATGCTGGTCTCGCTGGGCGTCGCCCGGCACGTCCCCATGGCCGAGGCCGACGCACGGACTCTCCGGGAGGCCGTCCTCGCGCTCGTCGCCGACCCCGAGGTGGCCGCCCGCGCCGAAGCCGTCCGTGCGCAGATGGCCACCGAGGGCGGCACCCGGCAGGCCGCCGACCTCATCGAGGCCGAACTGTCCTAGCCAGGTCCTAAGGTGCCGCCATGACACAGAAGACGGCGAAGTCGCAGCAGGCGGACGAGACGAGGACCACCCGATACGCGGCGCTGCTGCGCGGCATCAACGTCGGGGGCCACAAGAAGGTCCCCATGGCGGAGCTGCGCTCCCTGCTGGCGGGTCTCGGCCACGGCGACGTGCAGACCTACCTGCAGAGCGGCAACGCCGTCTTCAGCAGCGCGAACCAGGACCCGGCGGCGCTCGCCCGGGAGCTGGAGGCGGCCATCGAGGCCCACTTCGGCTTCCGGGTCGCGTGCCTGGTGGTCGACGGGGCGTACCTGAGCGCCGTCGCCGACGCGTGCCCCTTCCCCGCCGCGGAACTGGAGGGCCGGCACCTCCACGCCACCTTCCTCTCCGAGCAGCCCGGCCCGGAGCGCTTCGCCGCGCTCGACGCGGAGGCCTTCCTCCCCGAGGAGTACCGGGTCGGGGACCGCGTCGTCTACCTGTACGCCCCCGACGGCCTGGGCCGCTCCAAGCTGGCCGAGGCCCTCGCCCGGCCCGCCGTCGTCAAGGGCGTCGAAGCGACCACCCGGAACTGGAACACCGTCGCCAAACTCGTCGAACTGACGTGCCCGTAGGGCGGCGACCGGCGGCTCGCACCCCGGACGCGAGCAGTTCCTCCCCCCGCCGGGACGGGAGCGGCCGGATGTGCCAGGCTCTGCGGCATGCGTTACATCATCATCGGCGCGGGCGCCGTGGGCGCCACCATCGGCGGACGGCTCGCTCAGGCGGGCAGCGAGGTCGTCCTCGCCGCGCGCGGCACGCACGCGGAGGCCCTGCGCGCGGACGGGCTGCGGCTCACGACGGCCGACGGCACCCGCGTGCACCGGCTGCCCGTCGTCACCGGACCGGACGAGGCGGGCGAACTGCGGCCCGACGACGTGCTGGTGCTGGCCGTCAAGACCCAGGACGCCGTCGCCGCGCTCGACGCGTGGGGCGACGCGGAGGTCGAGGGCGGCGGCACGGCCGCTCAGCGGCTGCCCGTGTTCTGCGCGCAGAACGGCGTCGAGAGCGAGCGGCTCGCCCTGCGGCGCTTCGCCCGCGTGTACGGGGTGTGCGTCTGGCTGCCGTCCACCTTCCTCGAGCCGGGCGTGGTCTCCGCGCTGTGCGCCCCGCTGACCGGCATCCTGCACGTCGGCCGGGCCGCGGGCGGTACGGACGCACTGGCCCGGGCCGTCGCCGCGGACCTCGCGGCAGCCGGCTTCGAGGCGCCGGTGACCGAGGACGTCATGCGCTGGAAGTACGCCAAGCTGCTGGGGAACCTCGGCAACGCCGTCCAGGCCACGACCGGCCCCGAGCCGGACCCGGCCAAGGCGGCGCTGCTGCTGCGAGCCGTCCGCGAGGGGAAGGCCGCGTTCGTCGCCGCCGCCATCCCCTACGCCTCCGACGCCGAGCAGGCGCTCGCCCGCGACGGCAAGGTCGAGCAGCCGGCGGGGGTCCGGGGCGGCTCCTCCTGGCAGAGCCTGGCGCGCGGCACCGGCTCGGTCGAGGCGGACTACCTCAACGGGGAGATCTCCCTGCTGGGACGGCTGCACGGGGTGCCGACCCCGGTCAACGACGTCCTGCGGCACGCCGCGAACATCTTCGCCCGGGAGGGCCTGCCACCGGGCGCCATGTCCATCGCGGACCTGACGGCCCTGGCCGACGAAGCGGCCGCCCGCGGCGCCTAGTGCTGCACGGGAACCTCAGGCCGTCAGGGCGCGCAGGCGGGCGGGTGAGACGGCGGCCGCGTCGTAGCGGCGCAGGAGCAGCGCGGCCAGTTCCGGGGCGGAGCCCAGCACCTCGGCCAACACGTCGGCGCCCGCGGCCCGCGCGCCCTCCGCGATGCGGTCCGGCAGCCGGCCCGGAGCGATGACGTACGGGGCCACGGCCACGCGGACGAAGCCCTCGGCGCGCAGGGCCCGTACGGCGTCCTCCGTACGGGGAAGAGCGGCGGAGGCGAACGCAGGCCGCACGGCGCACCAACCGGTGTGCCGCCACTCCCGCGCGATTTCAGCGATCACTGCGATCGCCTCCGGGTCGGTGGAACCGGCGGACGCGAGCACCACCGCGGTGGTGGCACGGTCCGCCGGGGTGACGCCCGCCTCGGCCAGACGGCGATCGAGGGCGTCGACGAGCAGCGGGGACGGGCCGAGCACGTCCGCCACGGACACCGAGAGTCCCGGCAGCCGGGGCAGCGCCTCCGACAGCACCGCCGGGACGTCGGCCTTGACGTGGAAGGCGCGGGTCAGCAGCAGCGGCAGGGCCACCACCTCCCGCACGCCGTCGGCGTACAGGGCGGACAGCACCTGCTCCACCCGCGGGGCGTTGAAGTCCAGGTAGGCCGTTTCCACGCGCAGTCCGGGCCGCAGCGCCCGTGCCCGCCGGGTGAGGGCGTGCACGGTCGCCGCGTGCCGCGGGTCGCGGCTGCCGTGGGCGATGACGAGCAGTGCGGGGGCCATGCCGGTCAGCTCTTCACCAGCAGGCCGCGGGTGCGCAGAACGTACCGCTCCAGCGGGCTGAAGATCAGCAGATCGATGGCGATGCCGACGACCAGGATCAGGATGATGGCGAGGAAGACGCCCGGCAGGTCGATGTTGTTGCGGCCGTTCTCCAGCAGCTGGCCCAGGCCCAGGCCGAGGTCCGGCGAGGACGCGATGATCTCCGCGGCCATCAGCGAACGCCAGGAGAAGGCCCAACCCTGCTTGAGGCCCGCCAGGTAGCCGGGCAGCGCGGCCGGCATCACGATGTGCCGGGCGCCGCGCAGGCCCGTCGCGCCCAGGGTGCGGCCCGCCCGCAGGAACAGCGGCGGCACCTGGTCGATGCCCGAGACGAGGCCGTTCGCGATCGACGGGACGGCGCCCAGCAGGATGACCGTGAACATCATGGCGTCGTTGAGGCCGAACCACAGCACGGCCGGCGGCACCCACGCCACCGACGGCAGCGACTGCAGGCCCTGGAGGATCGGGCCGATCGCGGCCCGGACGAACTTCACCCGGGCGACGAGCAGACCCAGCGGGGTGCCGATGGCCAGCGCCAGCAGGAAGCCGAGCAGGCCTCGGGACACGCTGGTCCAGACGACCTCCAGCAGGGTCCCCTGGAGCCACATGTCGGACAGGCTGTCCCACACCGCGGAAGGCGCGGGCAGCTTGGTCTCCTCGGTGACCTTCGTCGCCACCAGGACCTGCCACACGGCCAGGACCAGGCCCACGGCCAGGAACGGCGGCAGCGCCTTCTTGACGAGCACCTCGCGGACCGGGGTGCGGCGGACCTCGACCGCGTCCAGTGCGTCGAGGCCCGCCTCCAGGCCCGCGAGGTCGTCCGTCTTCGCCTTCGTGTCAGTGCTGGCCATGGCGGCGGATCTCCCCACGCAGGTGTTCAGTGATCTCGACGGACAGCTCCGCGACGTCCGCGTCCTCGATGCGGCGCGGCTGCGGGATGTCCACGGTCCATTCCTTCGCGACCCGGCCCGGCCGGGAGGAGAGCAGGACCACGCGCTGGGCGAGGCGGACCGCCTCGCGCACGTTGTGGGTGACGAACAGGACGGACAGGTTCGTCTCGTCCCAGATGCGGGTGAGCTCGCCGTGCAGCACGTCCCGGGTGATGGCGTCGAGCGCGGCGAACGGCTCGTCCATCAGCAGCAGGTCGCTGTCCTGGGCCAGGGCCCGGGCCAGCGCGACGCGCTGGCGCATGCCGCCCGACAGCTCGTGCACGCGCTTGCCGTGGGCACCGCCGAGGCGGACCAGCTCCAGCAGACGCTCGGCCTCCGTCCTGCGGTCGGCCTTGGCCACCCCGCGCAGGCGCAGGGCGAGTTCGATGTTCTTGCCCGCGGTCAGCCAGGGGAAGAGGGCGTGCTCCTGGAACATCAGCGCCGGACGGCCGCCCGGGGTCTCGATGGACCCCGCGGACGGCTTGTCCAGACCCGCCACCAGGTTCAGCAGGGTGGACTTGCCGCACCCCGACGCCCCCAGGATGGTGACGAACTCCCCGGGAGCGACATCGAGGCTGATGTCGTCCAGGACGAGCTGCGATCCGGCCGGGCCGGAGAAGGACTTCGATACGTGCGCGATGCGGGCGGCGTGCGCGTGCTCCGTCACGGAGCCCTCGGCAGCCTTGGCGAGTGTGGTGGCCATGGTCGTCACCTCCTGGGATTGCTGGGTGCGGGGTTACTTGGCGGCGAGGCCGGCGTCGGTGACCTCGGGCTTGCCGGCGGCCTTGAGGACCTTGTTCAGGAGGGTGAGGTCGTAGATGCCGGTGAGGTCGGGCTGTTCGATGAGTTTGGCCTTGACGGCGTGGTCGGCCTGGGCCTTGAGGGTGGAGGCGAGGGGGTCGTCGGTGACGAGGATGCTCTGCCAGGCGGGGTCGATGATCTTGGCGTCGAGGGGCTTTCCGCTGTCGGCGGCGAGTTTGGCGTTGGCGGAGGCCTTGGCCTTGTCGGGGTTGGTGTTGATCCAGTCGTTGGTCTTGACGGTGCCGCGCAGGACGGCTTCGACGACGTCGGGGTGTTCCTTGAGGAACTTCTGGCTGACGATGATGTTGGTGATGACGAACTTCTTGTCGGGCCAGAGGGTGGTTTCGTCGAGGAGGACGGTGCCGCCGTCGGAGACGAGTTTGGAGGCGGTGGGTTCGGGGACCCAGGCGCCGTCGATGGAGCCCTGCTTGAAGGCGTCGGGGGTGACCTTGTTGTCGGTGCGGACGACGGAGACGTCGCCCTTGCCGGATTCGGGGTCGACGGTCCAGCCCTTGTCGTTGATCCAGTTGAGGAAGGCGACGTCCTGGGTGTTGCCCTTCTGGGGGGTGGCGATCTTCTTGCCCTTGAGGTCGTCGAGGGTTTTGATCTTGTCGGGGTTGACGACGAGTTTGACGCCTCCGGAGGCGGATCCGGAGATGATGCGGAGGTTGGAGCCCTTGGACTTGACGTAGCCGTTGATGGAGGGGGAGGGGCCGATGAAGCCGATGTCGAGGGAGCCGCCGTTGAGGGCTTCGATTTCGGAGGGGCCTGCGTTGAAGGACTGGGGCTTGATGGTGGTGGCGCCGAGTTCCTTCTGGATGAGGCCTTCCTGGAGGCCGACCAGGGCGGTGGCGTGGGTGAGGTTGGGGAAGTAGCCGATCCGGACCTCGGGGGCGGACAGCTTCTCGCCCCCGCCGGTGGCGGCGGCCGGCTTGGTGTCGCCCTCGCCCTTCGCCTCGGAACCGTAACCGCAGGAGGCGAGCGCGCCGATCAGCAGCGGCAGGGCGGCGGCAGCGGCGAGACCGCGGCGCAGGGTGGAACGGGTGTCGGGCACGGGAGGACTTCCTCTCGCCGCGCCGAGGACCTACGGCGCGGATCTACGTCTGTGGAACGGTGGCGGGTACGACGGGGGAGGCGGACGCGGTCATCGCACACATCGCGCAACCCCTCCCTGGCCGCTGCCGAGGGAACCGCTTCCGACACGGCCCCCCTCCTTCGCGAAGGTGGAGTAAGGATCGGCTCCCATGATCTAGAAGTCCCACCCTTCCTCGTCCGCGGCCGGTGCCTCGGCACGGGAGGCGAAGGACTCGCCTGCCATGCCCGCTGCCAGGGTGGTGCCGTCCGCCGGGTCGATCAGCAGGAACGAACCGGTGCGGCGGGAGTCGGCGTACGCGTCCAGCGCGAGCGGCTCCGCGGTGCGGACGACCACGCGGCCGATGTCGTTGGCCACCAGCTGACCCGGTTCCGGATGCTGGGACAGGTCGTCCAGGGTCAGCCGCGAGGGGATCTCCTTGACGATCGCCTTGACCGTGCGCGTCGTGTGCTTCAGCAGCACCCGGGCGCCCACGGCCAGCGGCTGGTCGGCGACGTGGCACACCGTCGCGACGACGTCCTGCGTGGTGGCCGGCGCGGACGCGGACGGCGCGATCAGGTCACCGCGCGAGATGTCGATGTCGTCCTTCAGCCGCAGGGTCACCGACTGCGGGGTCCACGCGATGTCGACGGACTCGCCGAGCACGTCGATGCCCTCGATCACCGAGGTGCGGCCCGACGGCAGCACGGTCACGGCCTCGCCGACGCGCAGCACGCCCGAGGCGATCTGACCCGCGTAACCGCGGTAGTCGGGGTGCTCCGCGGACTGCGGCCGGATCACGTACTGCACCGGAAAACGCGCCGGGCAGGCCGTCAGGTCGTGGCTGACCGGGACGGTCTCCAGGTGCTCCAGCACCGTCGGGCCGCCGTACCAGTCCATGTTCGCGGACGGGTCCACCACGTTGTCGCCGGCCAGCGCCGAGATCGGGATCGCGGTGATCTCCGGGACCCCCAGGTCGGAGGCGTACGCGGTGAACTCCTCGGCGATCGCCGCGAACACCGACTCCTCGTAGCCCACCAGGTCCATCTTGTTCACGGCCAGGACCACGTGCGGGACGCGCAGTAGCGCGGCCACCGCCGCGTGCCGGCGGGTCTGCTCGATCACGCCGTTGCGGGCGTCGACCAGGACCACGGCCAGGTCCGCGGTGGAGGCACCGGTCACCATGTTCCGGGTGTACTGCACGTGCCCGGGCGTGTCCGCGAGGATGAACCGGCGGCGCGCGGTCGCGAAGTAGCGGTACGCCACGTCGATGGTGATGCCCTGCTCCCGCTCGGCCCGCAGGCCGTCGGTGAGCAGCGCGAGGTCGGGGGCCTCCTGGCCGCGCTGCGCGGAGACCGCCTCGACGGCCTCCATCTGGTCGGTCAGGACCGACTTGGAGTCGTGCAGCAGCCGGCCCACCAGGGTGGACTTGCCGTCGTCGACGGAACCGGCGGTCGCGAAGCGCAGCAGGGTGGTCGCTGCGAGGTCGGCCAAGTTGGCGACCTGATCGGTGGTGCTGGTCATGTCTAGAAGTACCCTTCGCGCTTGCGGTCTTCCATCGCGGCCTCGGACATCTTGTCGTCGGCGCGGGTCGCGCCCCGCTCGGTGAGGCGGGAGACGGCGATCTCGGCGATCACGGCGTCGAGCGTGACGGCGTCGGAATCGACGGCGCCGGTGCAGGACATGTCACCGACGGTGCGGTAGCGGACGAGCCGCGTCTCGGGCGTCTCGCCCTCCTTCGGACCGCCCCACTCGCCGGCCGTCAGCCACATGCCGTTGCGCTTGAAGACCTCGCGCTCGTGCGCGAAGTAGATCTCCGGCAGCTCGATGCCCTCGCGGGCGATGTACTGCCACACGTCCAGCTCGGTCCAGTTGGACAGCGGGAACACGCGCACGTGCTCGCCGGGGGCGTGCCGGCCGTTGTACAGCTGCCACAGCTCGGGGCGCTGGCGGCGCGGGTCCCACTGGGAGAACTCGTCGCGCAGGCTGAACACCCGCTCCTTGGCGCGGGCCTTCTCCTCGTCGCGGCGGCCGCCGCCGAACACGGCGTCGAACCTCAGCCGCTGGATCGCCTCGGTGAGCGGGACGGTCTGCAGCGGGTTGCGGGTGCCGTCCGGACGCTCGCGCAGCGTGCCCGCGTCGATGTAGTCCTGGACGGACGCCACGTGCAGGCGCAGGCCGTGCTCGGCGACCGTGCGGTCCCGGTACTCCAGCACCTCGGGGAAGTTGTGACCCGTGTCGACGTGCAGCAGGGCGAACGGGACCGGCGCGGGCGCGAACGCCTTCAGCGCCAGGTGGAGCATGACGATGGAGTCCTTGCCGCCCGAGAAGAGGATCACCGGCTTCTCGAACTCCCCCGCCACCTCACGGAAGATGTGCACGGCCTCGGACTCGAGGGCGTCGAGGTGCGACAGGGCGTAGGGCGCGTCCGTCTCCTCGTGGACGTGTGCGACGGTCGTCGTCATGCCAGACCCCTCTCGGTGAGCAGCGCGTGCAGGGCGGAAGCCGACTCCTGCACGGTCTGCGTGTGCGACTCGATGCGGAGGTCCGGGGCCTCCGGTGCCTCGTAGGGGTCGTCGACCCCGGTCAGACCGGAGATCTCGCCTGCCGCCTGCTTGGCGTACAGACCCTTGACGTCCCGCTCGGAGCACACCTCGACCGGGGTGGCCACGTGGACCTCCAGGTATTCCGTCCCCGCGGCGGCGTGCCGCTCGCGCACCGCCGCGCGGCTGTCGGCGAACGGCGCGATCACCGGGACCAGCGCCTTCACGCCGTTGCTCGCCAGGAGCTCGGCGACGAAGCCGATCCGCTGCACGTTGGTGTGCCGGTCCGCGCGGCCGAAGCCCAGCCCGGCGGAGAGGAACTCGCGGATCTCGTCCCCGTCGAGCACCTCCACACGGTGACCGTCGCCGCGCAGCCGCTCGGCCAGCGCGTAGGCGATGGTCGTCTTGCCCGCGCTCGGCAGCCCGGTCAGCCACACGGTGGCGCCCTGGTCGCTCACGCTCATCTGTTCCGTCTCCGTAAGTTCTTCGCCGGCCGTCATCAGCCGTGCAGTCCGCACTCGGTCTTGCCCCGCCCGGCCCAGCGGCCGGCCCGCGCGTCCTCGCCCTCCGCCACGCGCCGGGTGCAGGGAGCACAGCCGACGGAGGCGTAGCCGTCCATCAGCAGCGGGTTGGTGAGGACGCCGTGCTCGGCGACGTACGCGTCCACGTCGTCCTGGGTCCAGCGCGCGATCGGCGAGACCTTGACCTTCTGCCGCTTCTCGTCCCACCCGACCACCGGGGTGTTCGCCCGGGTCGGGGACTCGTCACGGCGCAGGCCCGTCGCCCACGCGTCGTACGCCGTCAGACCCTCTTCCAGCGGCTTGACCTTGCGCAGCGCGCAGCACAGGTCCGGGTCCCGGTCGTGCAGCCGCGGACCGTACTCGGCGTCCTGCTCCGCCACCGTCTGCCGCGGGGTCAGCGTGATGACGTTGACGTCCATCACCGCGTCGACCGCGTCCCGGGTGCCGATGGTCTCCTCGAAGTGGTAGCCCGTGTCGAGGAAGACCACGTCCACGCCGGGGAAGACCCGCGAGGCGAGGTGGGCGACGACCGCGTCCTCCATCGAGGAGGTCACGGCGAACTTCCGGCCGAAGGTGTCGGCCGCCCAGCGCAGGATCTCCGGCGCGGACGCCTCCTCCAGGTCCCGGCCGGCCTGCTCCGCCAGCTCCTTCAGCGTCGCCGCCTTCAGAGCGGCGTTCCTGAGACTCGCGTCCTGAGTGGTGGTCATATCCCTTCCCCTCCCGCTGATCCCGCCGCGTCGGACCGAACGCCCCGGGCCAGCAGCCCGAGGTACTTCAGCTGGAAGGCCCGGTTGCAGGCCCTGCACTCCCAGGCGCCGTGGCCCGTCTCGTGGGGGAACAGGTCCTCGTCGCCGCAGTACGGGCAGTAGAACGGTGCGGCGCGCTCGCTCACGACAGGCTCTTCTCGTCCGCGCGGGCGACCCACGCCGCGAAGCGCTCGCCGTCCTCGCGCTGCTCCTCGTAGCTCTTGACGACCCGCTCGACGTAGTCGGGCAGAGCGGCCGAGGTGACCTTCAGGCCGCGGACCTTGCGGCCGAAGCCGGCCTCCAGCCCCAGGGCGCCGCCCAGGTGGACCTGGTAGCCCTCGACCTGGTTGCCGTCGTCGTCCAGGACCAGCTGCCCCTTGAGACCGATGTCCGCCACCTGGATACGGGCGCAGGCGTTCGGGCAGCCGTTGATGTTGATGGTGAGCGGCTCGGCGAAGTCCGGCAGACGGCGCTCCAGCTCGTCGATGAGCGAGGCGCCGCGCGCCTTGGTCTCGACGATGGCCAGCTTGCAGAACTCGATGCCGGTGCAGGCCATCGTGCCGCGGCGGAACGGGGACGGCTTGACCCGCAGGTCCAGCGCCTCCAGCGCCGCCACGACCGAGTCGACCCGGTCGGCCTCGATGTCGAGCACGATCATCTTCTGCTCGGCGGTGGTGCGCAGACGGCCCGAGCCGTGCTGCTCCGCGATGTCGGCGATCTTGGTCAGGGTGGCGCCGTCCACGCGGCCCACGCGGGGCGCGAAGCCGACGTAGAACCTGCCGTCCTGCTGCTCGTGGACACCGACGTGGTCACGCCACTGGCCGGAGGGCTGCTCGGGCGCGGGGCCGTCGGTCAGCTTCCGCTTCAGGTACTCGTCCTCCAGGACCTGGCGGAACCTGGCCGCGCCCCAGTCGGCTACGAGGAACTTCAGGCGGGCGCGGGTGCGCAGTCGGCGGTAGCCGTAGTCACGGAAGATCGAGATGACGCCCTCGTACACGTCCGGGACCTCGTCGAGCGAGACCCAGGTGCCCAGGCGCACGCCGAGCTTGGGGTTGGTCGACAGACCGCCGCCGACCCAGACGTCGAAGCCGGGACCGTGCTCGGGGTGGTTCACGCCCACGAAGGCGATGTCGTTGATCTCGTGCGCCACGTCGAGCAGCGGCGAGCCGGAGATCGCCGACTTGAACTTGCGGGGCAGGTTGGAGAAGTCCTTGTTGCCGACGATGCGGCGGTAGATCTCGTCGATCGCGGGCGTGCCGTCGATGATCTCGTCCCGGGCGATGCCGGCGACCGGCGAGCCGAGGATGACGCGGGGCGTGTCACCGCAGGCCTCGGTGGTGGACAGGCCGACGGCCTCCAGCCGGCGCCAGATCTCCGGGACGTCCTCGATCCGGATCCAGTGGTACTGCACGTTCTGCCGGTCGGTGAGGTCGGCGGTGCCGCGGGCGAACTCCTCGGAGATCTCACCGATGACGCGCAGCTGCTCGGTGGTCAGCCGGCCGCCGTCGATGCGCACGCGCAGCATGAAGTACTTGTCGTCCAGCTCCTCCGGCTCCAGGATCGCGGTCTTGCCGCCGTCGATCCCGGGCTTGCGCTGGGTGTAGAGACCCCACCAGCGCATGCGTCCGCGCAGGTCGTTGGGGTCGATGGAGTCGAAGCCGCGGTGGGCGTAGATCGTCTCAATGCGTGTCCGCACATTGAGACCGTCGTCGTCCTTCTTGAACTGCTCGTTGCCGTTGAGGGGCGTGTGGTGCCCGACGGCCCACTGGCCCTCGCCGCGGTGACGGCCGGTCTTGCGGCGCGCGGCGGCTGCGGGTGCGGCTGCGGGCGTTTCGGGGGTGGCGGCCATGGCGGTACGTCCTTCTTCGGCGGCTCAGGGCAGGGGTGAGGGCGGCGGTGGGGGTGGCGTGACCCCTGGACGCTGAGCGGGTGTGGCGGAATGCCGCGCCTTTGCCGGGGTGACCGGGAACAGGGCGGAAGTCGGCCTTCAGGGGACTGCGATGGTCGACGCTTCCACGGCGACGATGCCGGGATTGCGGCGGTGCGCGGCGTTTGCTGGTTCCGTCAGCGCGCCGGACAGATGGCGCTGGACATGCGGCCGAGGTCGACGTGCCGTCGACTCACCAAGGCAATTCCAGCTCCATTCATGGCCGAAGCGTGTCACGGGCCGATTGGAGGAGTCCACTACTGTCCACGATACGGACGAAGTCGTCCCGGATTGTGGGATGACGTGACGGGGGTCACCTGCTGGGGTGCGGTCTGCGTGTGTTGGTGCGGGCCGTTTGCCGTCTGCGGCCCGGTGGCCGCGCCTCAAACGCCGGCGTGGCTGGGGGTGTGCGTGGGGCGGGGTCGGTGGGGTGGGGGGTGTGGGCGTCGTGGGGCGGTGCCCCTGCGGGGGCTCTCCTCGGCTCGGCGCGCGCGGGCACGTCACGGCTGTGAGCGGTGGTGGCGCCTCGTCCTGCGGGGAGCCCCCACAGTGTCCCCACCCCACGCCCCCCCCCACACCCCGGGCCCGCCCCGCCCGCGCGAGGGGGGTGGGAGGGGGATCCCGTCAGGTCCGGCCCCGCCCCGCGAGGTGGGGAGGGGTATCCCCCCGGGGGCCATTCCGCCCGGCGGGCCTCTGGGCGGGCCGGGCCGGTCCCGTTCGGGCGGGTGTGAGCAGCCGGGCCGGGGTAGGCATCGAGGCCTTCTGTGCGGGCCGGGGGAACGGAGCTCGGCGGGTGCGGGCGTGCCGGGTGGGCGGATGCGTCGGGGTGGATGTTGTTCGGGGGGATGGGGGGGATGCCTTGAGGTCGATGTCCCTCGTGCCGGTGGTGGGGTGGATGTGCCGGTGGGGGTGTGGGGACGGTGGGGGGTGTCCCCGCAGGACGAGGCGCTACCACCGGGTACCGCCGAGACATGCCCGCGGGCGCCGAGCCGAGGAGACACCCCCCGCCGGCCCCGCACCCCCACCCCACCGACCCCGCCCCCGCACACCCCCAGCCCCGCCGGCGTTTGAGGCGCGGCGACCGGGCCGCAGACGGAAAACGGCCCGCACCCACACACGGGCTACGCGCCCGGCCACGGGCCCGGGGTGGCCGTTTCCTCCTTCTCCTCCGTCTCGGTCCGGAAGAGCGTGAAGCCGCGCCGCTGGTAGTTGGCCATGGCCGTCGGCCCGTCCTGGCTGCACGTGTGCACCCACACCCGCCGCGTCGCCTCCCGGCCCGGCCAGCGCGACGCGAGGTCCCACGCGCGGGCGACGCCCACGGACAGCAGGTGGCCTCCGATGCGGCGGCCACGGAACGCGGGGAGGAGGCCGAAGTACATGATCTCCACGACGCCGTCGTCCTGCGGGTCGAGCTCCACGTACCCGGCGGGCGTGCCCCGGTCGTAGGCCACCCACGTCTCCACACCGGGACGGTCCAGCTGCTCGACCCACTGCGCGCGGGTGAGGGAGAGCCGGTCCGTCCAGTGGATGTCGCCGCCCACCGAGGCGTAGAGGAAGCGGCTGAACTCGGGGGAGGGGACCTCCGACCGGACGACGGATATCTCCGGGCCCGGCACGGCCGCGGGGGCCAGGTCCTGCGGGGAGGTCATCTCCAGGGACCACGTGGTGAGGGTGAGGGTGCTCATGCAGCTCAGGGAATCACGCCGGGCCGGGTCCGGCCCAGGCGGGCCCTGATCACCGCGGGTGAGGTGGAGTGCGGGAGCAGGGCGGCCGGGTCGCCGGGGCGGATCAGCTCCACCTCGACGTCGTCGGCGAAGCGGTACGGCCGGTGGGCGAGGACCCCGGCGAGGTTGCGGCGTACGCGGGACAGCTCGGCCCGGACGGTCACCGTGCGTTCGGGGTCGCCGAACAGCTCGGCGGCGAGGTCGGCGGCCGAGCACCCGCGCGGGGTCTCCGCCAGCAGGAACAGCAGCTCCGCGTGGCGCGGGCTCAGCTCTTGGGCCCAGCTCCCGGAGGGCCCGTAGACCGCCGCCGACCAGGAACCGGTCCGGCTGAGGTCCAGGACGACGCGGGTCGCGGCGGCCGCGGCCGGCCGGTCCTGCGTGATCCGCAGCAGCCAGCCGCCCGGCAGCGGCTCCACCGCGCACTCGCCGAGCCGCGGCAGCCACACCCGGCCCGGACCGAACCCCTTCGGCAGGGTGACCCGGTCGGCGGGAGCGGTGCCGGTCACCGCCGCCGTCCAGCCGTGCGGGTCGACGGCCAGTGCGCGTCCGGGCAGCCGGGCGAGGAGGGGGGCGGCGACCGTGCGCAGCCGTTCCAGCGATTCCAGGTGCCGTACCCGCAGCTCGCGCTCCGCGAGGCGGGCCACGGAGGTCACCCATGTGAGCGTGGCCGGGTGCATGGTGGCCAGGGGGCCGCTGACGTCGACCACGCCCAGCAGCCGGCCGTCGCGCGGGTCCCGTACGGGTGCCCCGGCGCAGGTCCAGTCGTGGTGGCTGGAGACGAAGTGTTCGGCGGAGAAGACCTGGACGGGCCGACGGGCGACCAGGGCGGTGCCCACCCCGTTGGTGCCGACGACGGCCTCGTTCCAGTCGGCCCCCACGGTGAAGCCGAGCCGGTCGGCCTTGCGCAGGATGGAGCTGTGCCCCTCCCGCCACAGCAGCCGTCCGTCGGCGTCGGCGACGACCATGATGTGCAGGGCCTGGTCCAGGGCCGGGAGCAGGCCTTCGCGCAGGACCGGGAGGACCTCGCGCAGCGGTGAGTCGTGCCGGCGTTCCTCGGTCTCGGCGGCCGACAGCATCCGGGAGCGGGCGTCGCGGTCGGGGTCGACCCCGCAGGCGAGCATCCGGCGCCAGGATTCGGCGATCTCCGGCCGGGGCGCCGCGGGCGGGCGGTCCCCGGCCAGCGCGGCCGCCCGTACGCCCTTCAGCAGACGGCTGGCCTCCCGGGGGTCCATGGCCGAGATGCGTGCGACATCGACCGTGCTGCCTGTGGTGTCTGCCACCGGAACCTCCCCGTGCGAACAGGACGTACGCCGCCGCCTCCCGGCGGGCCGCGGGTGCCCGGGACGGCTTCCCCCGGGCGCCCCTGCGGGCGGCTGCCGACTCACAGGTTGCAACGGTATGCAACTCTCGCCAAGTGCCGTCCGCGCGACCGAAAATGTCCGGACGTCGCCCGAGCGGCGTGACAGCTCCTCCTCGGGGGCTTCGGATCAGGGGTGGTGCCGAGTCGGCGCGGCGCCACCCCTGCGCCGGTCGCGGGCCCGGATCCCGGCTCGGAGCGGTTTGGGGACCGCAGGGGGAGCCCGACGGGGGCTCCCTCCCTAGCCGGAGATCCGCGCCCGCTCCACCACCGCGCCCAGGGCGGGGAGGTTCGGCAGGGTGCCGAAGGCGGTACCCCAGTCACCGCCCAGCCGTGAGGCGCAGAAAGCGTCCGCCACCTCCGGCGGAGCCCACCTGACCAGCAGTGATCCCTGGAGCACCAGCGCCATGCGCTCGACCACGCGGCGGGCCCGGGCCTCGATCCCCTCCAGGTCGGCCAGGTCCGTCAGCAGGTCCTTGATGGCCGAATCCAGCCGGTGGTCGGCGCCCCGGGACTGTCCCACTTCCTGGAGGAAGGCGTTCAGGGCCTGCGGCTCCCGCTGGAGCGCGCGCAGTACGTCGAGGGCCTGGACGTTGCCCGAGCCCTCCCAGATGGAGTTCAGCGGGGATTCGCGCAGCAGTCTCGGCAGCCCGGACTCCTCGACGTAGCCGTTGCCGCCCAGACACTCCAGGGCCTCCGCCACCATCGGCGTACAGCGCTTGGTCACCCAGTACTTGGCGGCGGGCACCGCGAGGCGCAGGAAGGCCCGCTCCTGGTCGGTGCCGGCGTCGTAGGCGGCGGCCAGGCGCAGGGTCAGGGTGGTGGCCGCCTCCGACTCCAGGGCGAGGTCGGCGAGCACGTTGCGCATCAGCGGCTGCCGGATGAGCGGTGCTCCGAATGCGGAGCGGTGCTCCGCGTGGTGGACCGCCTGCGTGAGCGCCTGCCGCATCAGCGCCGCCGAGCCGATGACGCAGTCCAGCCGGGTCGCCGCGACCATCTCGATGATGGTCCGCACGCCGCGGCCCTCCTCGCCGACCCGCCGCGCCCAGGTCCCGTCGAACTCGACCTCGCTCGACGCGTTCGACCTGTTGCCCAGCTTGTCCTTGAGCCGCTGGATCGCGAAGACGTTGCGCGTGCCGTCCGGGAGCACCCGCGGCACCAGGAAGCAGGTCAGTCCGCCCGGTGCCTGCGCCAGCACCAGGAAGCCGTCGCACATCGGAGCGGAACAGAACCACTTGTGCCCGGTCAGCAGGTACTCGCCGGAGGCGTCCAGCGCCACCGCGGTGGTGGTGTTCGCCCGGACGTCGCTGCCGCCCTGCTTCTCCGTCATGCCCATGCCGAAGAGCACCCCGGCCTTCTGCGCGGCCGGCCGCAGCCCCTGCTCGTACACGTGCGAGGTCAGCCGCGGCTCCCATTCGGCGGCGAGCGCGGGATCGGCCCGCAGCGCCGGTACGGCGGCGTGCGTCATCGAGACCGGGCAGCCGTGCCCCGCCTCGGCCTGGGACCACAGGAAGAAGCCCGCGGCGCGCCGCAGGTGCCCGGCCGGCCGCCCCCAGGCGTCGGTCAGCCCGGCGCCCACGGCGTGCCCGAGCAGCCGGTGCCAGGCCGGGTGGAACTCGACCTCGTCGACGCGGTTCCCGTACCGGTCGTGCGTGCGCAGTTTCGGAGGGTTCTCGTTCGCCTGCGCGCCCCATTCCTGGGCCTGGGCGGAACCGGCCGCGTGCCCGAGGTCCGTGAGCTCCTCCCGTACCTCGGCGAGGAGTTCGGGATCCGCCGCCGCCAGGTGGCGCTCGACGCCCTCCGTGAGGGCCCGGTCGCCGCCGTAGACATCGTGGCCCACCAGGGGCGGGGCCTGGTTGCTGACTGTGTGGGTGGTGGCTGCCATGCGGATACCGTAAGGACGTGCAGCCAGCAAAAGAAACACCCGAGCGGATCCCAGGACGGCTCCACCGGGCCCGCGCGCTCTACCGCAACGTCTCCAAGCGGAAGATGGGCTGGTTGCTGCTCAAGGACACCGTCAACTCGTGCATCGAGTACCGGATCCTCGGCCTCGCCGCCGAAGCCGCGTTCTTCACCCTGCTCTCCCTCCCCCCGCTCTTCCTGGGCCTGCTGGGCCTCCTCGGATACGTGGACGGCTGGACCGACACCCGTACCGTCGTGAGCATCGAGGAGAACATCCTGCGCGCCGTCGGCACGGTCCTGTCCGACCGCGGCGTCAACGACATCGCGAAACCGCTGCTCGACGACGTCACCCGCAGTGGCCGGCCGGACCTGATCTCGCTCGGTTTCGCCTTCGCCCTGTGGTCGGGGTCGCGCGCCGTCAACGTCTTCATCGACACCATCACCGTGATGTACGGGCTCGACGGACACCGGGGCATCGTCAAGACCCGGCTGCTGGCCTTCCTCCTCTACGTCATCGCCCTGCTGATCGGCGCGATCGTGCTGCCGCTGATGGTGGTGGGGCCGGACGCCGTCGTCCGGCTGGTGCCCTGGGGGACGGAGGTCATCGCCGTCCTGTACTGGCCGACCGTGACCCTGCTCTCCATCGCCTTCCTCACGACGCTCTACCACGTGTCCGTGCCCGTGCGCTCGCCGTGGATCGAGGACGTGCCGGGCGCCCTGGTCGCCCTCGCCATGTGGGTGCTGGGCTCGTTCCTGCTGCGGATCTACCTCACGAACACCGTGGAAGGGCCGACGATCTACGGTTCGCTGGCCGCCCCCGTGGCCGTGCTGCTGTGGATCGGCATCTCGGCCTTCGCGGTCCTCGTGGGGGCGGCCGTCAACGCCGCCATCGACCGGGTCTGGCCGTCCGTGGCCACGGCGGCGGCCCGCGAGGCCAACGAGCGGATCCGGGAGGCGGAGGCCGCCCAGCTGATCGCGCGGGCCGCCGCCTGGCGGGCCCTCGCGGAGGGCGAGTCGGAGGACGACGAGGACCAGGCCATGCCGTCGGAGTTCCCGGAGCGCTGGTCGAAGTTCCTGCCGCCGGAGGACTACCAATCGCGACTGCGCAAGCACTGACCGTCCCGGTACGTTCCCGTACGTCCCCGCCGCCCGGGGAGGGCCGCGGCAGGGGAAGGCACCGTCCGGTCGGCGACGCACCGCATAGGCTCGCACCGTGAACGACTCCGCACCCGCACTGCGCATCCGGCCGGGCGGCCCGGCCGACGTCCCGGCCGTCCTGGACATGCTCGACTCCGCCGTCGCCTGGATGAACTCCCGGGGCAACACCGAACAGTGGGGCACCGTCGCCTACTCGCGGCGCCCGGGCGGACCCGAACGGGTGGAGCGGTACACCACCGAGAACACCCCGTACATCGCCGAGCTGGACGGGCTGCCCGTCGGGGCCCTGGTCATGGACACCGGCCCCAGCCCGCAGCTCCCGGTCGCGCCGGCCACGGAGCCCGAGCGGTACGTGCGCCTGCTGGTCTCCGACCGGCGGCACGCGGGCCGGGGCATCGGAGCGGCGCTGCTGGAGCACGCCGCCGAGGAGACCCGGCGGGCCGGGGTGGAGCTGCTGCGCGTCGACTGCTGGGCGGGCGGCGGGGGCGAGCTCGTCGCGTTCTACGAGCGCAGCGGATTCACCCCCGTCGAGCGGTTCCGGGTCGGTGACTGGCCCGGGCAGCTGCTGGCCCGCAGGGTCGTCTGACGGTCCGTGCGGACGGGGCCGGAAAAAGGAGTGGCCCCGGCGCGAGGAGGCTTGTTACGGTGAGGTCGTTCCCGCCGAGCGGCAGGGACCACAGTGATGTGCATGACCCGGAGGTGAGTTCATTGATGACTGTCGTTGCGCAGGGCGCTGCCCGCATCCAGAAGACCATCGATGTCACCTCCGTGGTCTCCGGCTGACCTCACACACTTCTCCCTCCGCGCACCGCCGTCGAGCGGGCGCAGGCAGCCGGGGCCACCCTGTGAAGGGTTCCCCTTGTCTTTCTCCGCCTCCCAGCAGGCCTCGCTCGCGCACACCCTCGTCCCCCTCGGCTGGGACGACGCGTGGCAGGCCGAGTTCACCCCGTACGCCGAGCAGGGCCTCGTGCCCGGCCGGGTCGTACGGGTCGACCGCGGACAGTGCGACGTCATGACCGCGGACGGCGTCGTCCGCGCCGACACCGCCTTCGTCACCCCGCACGACCCGCTCCGGGTCATCTGCACGGGTGACTGGGCCGCCGTCGAAACGGCCGGCAACCCGCGCTACGTGAAGGCGTACCTGCCCCGCCGCACCGCCTTCGTCCGGTCCACCTCCTCGCAGCGTTCCGAGGGCCAGATCCTCGCCGCGAACGTCGACCACGCGATCATCGCGGTCTCGCTCGCCGTCGAGCTCGACCTCGGACGCATCGAGCGCTTCCTGGCCCTGGCCTGGGAGTCCGGGGCGCAGCCGCTGGTCGTCCTCACCAAGGCGGACCTCGTGCCGGACCCGGTCACCCTCGGGTACCTGGTCCAGGACGTCGAGGCCACCGCGCCGGGCGTCCAGGTGCTCACCGTCTCCTCCCTCACGGGAGAGGGCACGGACGTCCTGTCCGCCGTCGTCTCCGGCGGTACCAGCGTCCTCCTCGGCATCTCCGGAGCCGGCAAGTCCACCCTGGCCAACACCCTGCTCGGCGCCGACGTCATGGAGGTCCAGGAGGCCCGTGAGGTCGACGGCAAGGGCCGGCACACGACCACGACGCGCAACCTCCTCGCCCTGCCGGGCGGCGGCGTCCTGATCGACACGCCGGGACTGCGCGGGGTGGGCCTGTGGGACGCCGAGTCCGGCGTCGGACAGGTCTTCTCCGAGATCGAGGAGTACGCGGAGCGCTGCCGCTTCCACGACTGCGCCCATGTCGCCGAGCCGGGCTGCGCGGTGCTGGCGGCCGTGGACGCGGGCGAGCTCGCGGAACGCCGTCTGGAGAGCTACCGCAAGCTGCTGCGGGAGAACCAGCGGATCGTCGCGAAGACGGACGCCCGCCTGCGGTCGGAGATCCGCCGCGACTGGCGCCTGAAGTCCGCCGAGGGTCGCGCCAACTACGCGGCGAAGCGCGGCGGACGCTCCTGACCCCCCGGGCCCGCCGCCCGGTCCGGCCCGCCGCCCGGCCCCGTCCGCGGTGGCGGCCCCGGCCGGGCGGCGGTCGTGCCGCCGTCCGCATCCACCGGTGCCGGGACCTCGCGGTTCACGGGACCGACGGCCGGTGGGTCAGGAGTCGGTGCGGGGGGCGCGGCGCATCGCCCAGAGGGTGGGGCCGCCTCCGGGCAGCCGGGCCTCGCCGAGCACGGTGAAGCCGAAGTGCTCGTAGAAGGGCAGGTTGTCGGGCTTGGAGGACTCCAGGTACACCGGCAGGCCCGCCGCGTCGGCCCGGGCCAGGCCCGAGCGCAGCAGGGCCGCCCCGTGCCCCTGGCCGCGCGCGGCCGGGTCGGCGCCTATGACGGCCAGGTACCAGTGCGGCTCGGCGGGGGAGTGCGCGGCGGCAGCCTCGACGGCCTCGCGGAACGCCGCGGCGCGGTCGCCGAGGATGTCCTGGAGTTCCCGGACGGTCTCCGCGTCGGGGACGGCCTTGTCCCGGCCCTCGGGCGACACCCAGAAGGAGGTCGCCGCGCCGGTGTGCTCGCACACGCCGTGGCGGGCGTACTGGCGGGTGAACAGGGTCGTGAAGTACCGGCGCAGGCCCTCGGCGCGCGTGGCGTCGTCGGGGAAGAACCAGCGCATCATCGGGTCGTCGTCGAAGGCGGCGGCGAGGATGCGGCCGACCGGCTCGGCGTCGTCGGTGGTTGCCGTCCTGGGGGTGTGGGTCACGGTCATGAGGGTCATTCTGCCCCCGTGATGATCTTGGTCCGGGGGAGGGGTGCACCTTCCGGGCCGGGTGGGCCCTCCCGGCCCGGAACGGCGGCTAACCGGCCAGCACCGCCCCCACCCACGCCGCCACCACCAGCAGGCACGCGAACAGTTCCACCAACACGCTCGTCCCCGCCGCCCGCATCACCACGCGCACCGAGGTCCAGGCCTCGCCGTGCGTGCCCAGGCGCAGCCGCTCGCAGAGGTACAGGCCGCCGACAAAACCCGGCACCGCCCCCAGCACCGGCACCAGGACGAAGCCCAGCAGCGCACCCAGACCCGCGAACACGCCCGTCCGCGCGGTCACCGGCAGCCCCCGCAGGCGCCGGGGCGGCAGCTGCCACTTCACCGCCTGGACCACCAGCAGCAGGGCCGTCGCCGCCACCAGCAGCGCCCACGCGGTCCGCGACCGCTCCTGCAGCGTCCACCAGAGCACGCCCGCCCACACCAGCCAGGTCCCCGGCACACCGGGAACCAGTACGCCGACCAGCCCGAGCGACAGCACCAGTCCCACCAGGAGGAGCTGCGGCACGTCCACCCGCCCAGCGTGCCCGACCAGCGGCTACCGGGCCACCCAGCCCCGTTCGCGGGCGTGCCAGCCCAGCTGCAGCCGGGTCGTCACCCCCGCCTCCTCCATCAGCCCCTTGACCCGCCGCTGCACGGTCCGCAGCCCCAGCTCCAGGTGCTTGGCCACGCTCGCGTCCGTCATGCCCGCCAGGAGCAGGGAGAGGACCTCCAGGTCCGTGGCGTCGGGGGTGCCCCCGGCCTCCTCCGCCGCGCCCGTCGCCCCGAGCCGCAGCGGCAGGGACTCCCGCCACACCGCCTCGAACAGACCGGTGAGCGACTGCAGCAGCCCGGAGGCGTGCACCACCAGCGCCGCCGGCTCCGCGCCCTGCGCCGTCAGCGGGACCATCGCCAGGGTCCCGTCCGCGACGACCAGCCTCGTCGGGACCCGCTCCGTCACCCGAACCCGTTCACCGCGCGCCAGCGCGCTGGACGCCTCGCGGACCCCGCCGGGCAGTGCCAGGGACTCCCGCTCGATCACCACCCGGTGGCCGACGCCCCGCGCCGGGGCCCCGTCCTCCGGCCCGTCGTCCGGGCCCGCCACGTCTCCGGGCCACCCGGTGACCAGCGCGCAGAACTCCTTGCGCGCCCCCAGCCGGAGCTGGTGGAAACGGTGCGCCACCGCGCTCGCGCCCTGCACCACCTCCACCAGGTCGTGCACCGCCGGCTCGGCCGCCTCCGCCCGGTACTCCCGCGCGAGCAGGGCCGCCGCCTCCTCCGCCTGCTCCAGACCCTGCCGCCGCCGGGTCAGCAGGGCCCCGAGCGCGACCCCGGGCGGGGCCGCCACCCACCGGCCCGGCCGCGCCGAGGAGCGGGCCGCGAGCCCGTGCCGCTCCAGGCCGCGCAGGGCCCGTTCGGTCTGCGGTACGGGCAGGGTCAGCCGGTGCGCGAGGTCGGACACCTCCGCGGCGCCCAGCGTCACCAGCGCCCGGTACGCCGACTCCTGGCCCTCGTCCAGGCCTATCGCACCCAGCAACCCGCCCACCACCTCTCGACACGGCACCCGGCGGGAAGCCGCCACGGCGCGAACCCGCCGTCGACATCATCACCGGTGACCCCGCCGCAACACCAACATCCGCCGCTCCGCTGCCACTTGTGCGGCGGGTTGCCGTGCAATGGAGCGGTTGGCCCGAATGTGCCGGGTCGGAGCGATGCGCCCGGAATCGCGTACGGGCCCGGCGGCGAAGGCCGTTGCCGCCGTCGGACCCGCCCGTGCCGGTCAGGCGTACGGCGTCCGCCGATCCGTACGGGCGCAACGGCAGGGCTCCACCGGGCCGCGGTCCGGTGGACCCTTTTCGTGCATTCGGCGTTTTCCGTCCGCACCGGGGGCCGAGAATGAGGGCATGAGTCAGCGGGGCGCGGACGACTGGTGGCAGAAGCTCTACGAGGACCCGGAGGCGGAGCGGCCGGACCGGGACCGGGAGCCGGACCCGGGGGACACCCTGGAGAACCGCTTCCGGTCCGCGGCGGGGGTCACGGCCCCGCCCGCGCCGGGCGGCGGCAGACCGCTGCCGGGGCAGCGCCCGGCCTCCGGCCCGTCCGGGGCCGCCCCCGGGGATCCGGCCGCACCGCTGCCGGAACAGGCCGCCGCCCCGGTCGCGGGCCCGCGGGCCGCAGACCCGGCCGCACCGCCCCCGCCCGCCGTCCCCGACGCTTCCTTTCCCGATGCCCGGACCGGTCCCCGGGTGCCGGACCCGGGCCGGGACCGGCCGGCGGTGCCTCCCGTTCCGGGGGGTCCGCCGCCGGCCACTCGTCCCGCCGTACCCGCGCCGCCGGCCGCGGGACCGGCCGGCCCGGGCCCGGAGGGTCCCGCCGCCGTGCCGCCACCGCCGCGCACCGAGGCCGACGCCCCCGCACCCGGGGCCCGTTCCGGGCCGTCGGCGCCCGACGCGGGCCGGAGCCGGACCGGTCCTGCGGAGCCCCCCGGGCCTCCCGCCGCGCCGCCGCTGCCGGGCGCCGCCGCGGACCGGCCGGTGACGCCGCGTCCACCGGAGTCCGCCGGCCCCGTGCCACCGCCGCCGGGCGCCGCGCCGGGCAGCGCCTCCGCCGAGCGACCGCCCGTCCCGCCGATGCCGCCGGGCGCGCTCCCGGGCCTGCCGGGAACGGCTCCGGCCGCGGGCCCGCGGCTGCCGGAGGTGCCGCCGGCCCCGCCCGCTCCGGCCACCGCCCCGGGGCCGCCCGTCGCGCCGCCGGGCCCCGTTCCGGCGCCGCGCACGGCCCCCGACGGCCTGCGGCAGAATCCCGGCGCGCCGTCCCCCGGGCACCCCGGATCCCGGGCGGCCGGCGACGGGGCGCCCATGCCGCCGCCGGTTCCGCCCCCGCCCGTGACGCCCCCGGCGGCCGCCGCCGAGCCGCCGTCGCTCCCCGTCCGGCCGCGTGACCCCCGTACCGGAGGCGCCACCGGATACGCGCTCGGCGGGGTCGACGTGCCTCCGGTGCCCCCCTCCGACCCGCCGGCCGCCACGGCCGGGCCCGTGGTCGGGGACGCCCCGACGGAGCACGTGCCGCGGCCCGCGCCCGCGAAGGACGCCGCACCGCCGCCCCCGGACGGGCCCCGGCCCACCGTGCACCACCTGGGCGACCGCGCCCCCACCTACGCCGCCGAACCGGGCGCCCTCCCGGCCGCCGACCCGGCCGCCCTCGACGCGCTGGTCCCCGACACCGTCCTGGAGGGGGCCCGGCACGGCAGCCACACCCTGCGCGCCGCCTCCGTCCGCGGGGACTCCGCCCGCTACCGCGGCGAGCACCGCCGGGACTTCCTGCTCACCGCCCGCTTCGGCAGCGGCGAGGACGCCCTGGTCCTCGTGGCCCTCGCCGGCGGCGACCGGGCCGCGCCCGGCGCCGCGGACGCCGCCGCCGAACTGTGCCGCACGGTCGCCGCGGCCGTCGGGCGCAGCAGGGACCGGCTCGCCGAGGACATCCGGGCCGGCCGCCGCGACGCGCTCCGCTCCGGCCTGCAGCGCCTCACCGACCGCGGCTACGGGCGGCTGCGGGCCCGCGCGGCCGAGCTGGGGCTGGCCGAGACGGAGTACACCGCCGGGCTGCGCGGGCTGCTGCTGCCCGTCGACCCCCGGTGCCGTACCCGGGTGTGCTTCGGCGCCGGAGCCGGAGGGCTCTTCCGGCTCCGCTCCGGACAGTGGCAGGACCTGGAGCCCGGCGGCCCGGCGGAGCCGCCGCCCGCCGCGGACGGGGACGCCGAGGGCGGTCCGGCGTTCCGGTTCCGTGCCTCGGTGGCCCGTACGGGCGACGTCCTGCTGCTGTGTTCCGGGGGCCTCGCGGAGCCGATGCGGGAGGAGCCCGCTCTCCCCGAGGAGCTGGCCGCCCGCTGGGCGGACCCGGAACCCCCCGGCCTCGCCGCCTTCCTCGCGGACACCCAGCTGCGGCTGAAGGGCTACGCCGACGACCGGACGGCCGCCGCCGTCTGGGAGGCGTGAGCGGCGCATGCATGGCTGTATGAGAGGGCACGCGGCGAAGGACCGGACGGACCGGACACCGGGAAGGGCGCCCTCTCATGGCCAAGCAGAACGTGGCGGAGCAGTTCGTGGACATCCTGGTGCGCGCCGGGGTCCGCCGGATGTACGGGGTGGTGGGCGACAGCCTCAACCCGGTGGTCGACGCGATCCGCCGTACGGACGGCATCGACTGGATCCAGGTCCGCCACGAGGAGACGGCGGCCTTCGCGGCGGGCGCCGAGGCCCAGATCACCGGCCGGCTCGCCGCCTGCGCCGGCTCCTGCGGCCCCGGGAACCTGCACCTGATCAACGGGCTGTACGACGCCCAGCGCTCCATGGCCCCGGTCCTCGCCCTGGCCTCGCACATCCCCTCGGGCGAGATCGGCCTGGGCTATTTCCAGGAGACCCATCCCGACCGGCTCTTCGCCGAGTGCAGCCACTACAGCGAGCTGATCTCCAACCCGGCCCAGATGCCGCGGCTGCTCCAGACCGCCGTCCAGCACGCCATCGGCCGCAGCGGTGTCAGCGTGGTCGCGCTGCCGGGGGACGTCGCCGCGCAGCCGGCGCCGGAGAAGACGGTCGAGCACGCCCTCGTCACCGCGCGGCCCACGGTGCGCCCCGGCGACGGCGAGATCGAGAAGCTCGTCCGGCTCGTCGACGAGGCCGACCGGGTCACCCTGTTCTGCGGCAGCGGCACGGCGGGCGCGCACGCCGAGGTCATGGAGTTCGCCGGCCGGGTGAAGGCGCCCGTCGGGCACGCGCTGCGCGGCAAGGAATGGATCCAGTACGACAACCCGTACGACGTCGGGATGAGCGGGCTGCTCGGCTACGGCGCCGCCTACGAGGCCACCCACGAGTGCGACCTGCTGATCCTGCTCGGGACGGACTTCCCGTACAACGCCTTCCTCCCGGACGACGTGAAGATCGTGCAGGTGGACATCCGTCCGGAACACCTGGGCCGGCGTTCCCAGTTGGACCTGGCCGTCTGGGGTGACGTACGGGAGACCCTGCGGGCCCTGAACGCGCGGGTGCGGGCGAAGCCGGACCGCCGCTTCCTGGACCGGATGCTGAAGAAGCACGCGGACGCGCTGGAAGGCGTGGTGCGGGCCTACACCCGCAAGGTGGAGAAGCGCACTCCGATCCATCCGGAGTACGTCGCCTCGGTCCTCGACGAACTCGCCGACGAGGATGCGGTGTTCACCGTCGACACCGGCATGTGCAACGTGTGGGCGGCGCGCTATCTTTCCCCGAACGGAAAGCGCCGCATCATCGGCTCCTTCAGCCACGGCTCCATGGCCAACGCCCTTCCGCAGGCCATCGGCGCACAGTTCACCGACCGCGGCCGTCAAGTGGTGTCGATGTCGGGCGACGGCGGTTTCTCCATGCTGATGGGAGATTTCCTCACCCTGGTGCAGTACGACCTGCCCGTCAAAGTGGTCCTCTTCAACAACTCCTCCCTCGGAATGGTCGAGCTGGAGATGCTGGTTTCCGGCCTCCCCTCCCACGGGACGCAGTACAAGAACCCGGACTTCGCGGCGGTCGCCCGCGCGGCGGGTGCGTACGGGGTCCGAGTCGAGAAGCCCAAGCAGCTCACGGGCGCTCTGAAGGACGCGTTCCGGCACCCGGGGCCCGCTCTCGTGGACGTGGTCACGGACCCCGACGCCCTGTCGATTCCTCCGAGGATCAGCGCCGAGATGGTGGCCGGATTCGCACTGTCCGCCGGGAAGATCGTCCTCGACGGCGGGGTGGGCCGCATGATCCAGATGGCTCGATCCAACCTCCGCAACGTGCCCCGCCCCTGAGCCCGCAGGAGTGCGGATCCCCCCGGAGGGCATGCATCCCGTAGACCTGTTCGAGAGCGTGCACACCGGAGGGACATCGCCGTGCGGGTGGGGGCGAAGACGGGGAAGCTGTGGAAGAGAGGGACGCCTGTACCGCGCGAACCCTCCGGCGCGGACGGCGGGGGAGCGGCCGAGACGCTGCGGATGCACCGGAGCGTGCGGCGGGCCGACCTGAAGGCGGTGTCCGAAGTCCGCCGGGCGTTACGGGAGCTGATGCGCCAGCGGTGCCGATCCGACGCCGCGGAGGCGGCGGAGCTGCTGATCACCGAGATCGTCACCAACGCCCTGGTGCACACCGACCGGGGGGCGGAGGTGTCGGTCAGTCTCACCCCCGCGCGCCTGCGGGTGGAGGTCCGTGACCATGCCGCGCGCAGGCCCCGGCCGCACGTACCGACCGCCGACGACGGTACGCACGGCCGGGGGCTGGTCCTCGTGCAGGCACTCGCCGACGACTGGGGCGTGGACGCCATGGCCCTCGGCAGCGGCAAGGTGGTGTGGTTCGAGCTCGACACGTGCCGCGAGGCCGCGTACGACGCAGGGCCCGCCTGAACGGGCGGGCCCTGCGGGGTGTCCCCTGACCGGGACGGGTCGGGCGGACCGGGACGGTCAGCCGAACTGCTGCTCCAGATCCTTCAGTTTGCGCTCCAGTGAGTCCAGCCGGGGGATGGTCTGGGTGTCGTCCTCGGCGGTGAGGTCCACCGTCCGGGGTCCGGTGACCTCAAAGGAGTCGGACGGGTTGACGGCCTGGAGGGAGGGCCGGCGGCGCAGGGGCAGCTGATCCGCTTCCGGTATGGCCGGCTCCGCGCCGACCGGCGCGGAGCCCGCTCCCTGGGTCAGTTCCGGCAGTTCGACCTGGCGGCCGCGGCCGCGCCCGAACGCCCGGTGCTGACGGCCGAGCGCCCTGATGCGCGCCCGGTCCAGCCGGTGCTGCTCCCGCCTGCGGTGGCGGTCCTGCTCCCGCTCCTTGCGGTCCTCGCGCACCTCGTCCACGGCCTGGTCGAGGGTGCGCACCCCTTCCAGCAGCATCAGCGACCAGGCGCCGAAGGTCTCCCGGGGGGCGCGCAGCCAGCGCACCATCCGGATCTGCGGCAACGGCCTCGGGATCAGGCCCTGTTCGCGCAGGGCCGCCCGGCGGGTCTGCTTGAGGGCGCGGTCGAAGAGGACCGCGGCCGAGAGCGACATCCCGGCGAAGAACTGGGGTGCCCCGTCGTGGCCGAGGCCGCGCGGCGCGTGCACCCAGTTGAACCAGGCCGCCGCGCCCGCGAACAGCCACACCAGCATGCGCGAGCCGAGGGCCGCGTCGCCGTGGCTGGCCTCGCGCACGGCGAGCACCGAGCAGAACATGGCGGCGCCGTCGAGGCCGAAGGGCACCAGGTACTCCCAGCCCCCGGAGAGGCTGAGGTTCTGCCGGCCGAAGCCGACCAGTCCGTGGAAGGAGAGCGCGGCCGCCACCGCCGCGCAGCAGAAGAGCAGGACGTAGGAGGCGGTGCCGTAGACGGCCTCCTTGCGCCGCCGCCGTTCCTCGCTGCGCTCCCAGCTGTCGTCTGCCGCCGCCTTCTCGCTCTCGCGCCTGCCCCGGGCCAGTACCGCAACTGCCGCAAGCACGCCCAGGATCAGCAGGCTGCCGGGCAGCAGCCAGTCCAGCGATATGTCGGTCAGTCTCATGCGGATGTCCCTTGCCTCGCGTATGCGGTCGTGCGGCTTTCCGGCGTTCGGGCGCCATAGTGGCGCAGCCGGTGCGCGGCGCACGCGGGTTTCGGGGCAAGTGGACGCCATCGGGGGGCGGGGCCCGCCGGATAGGGTGTTGTGACTCGAACTGGCGGCCGTTCAGGCGCTTTTGTGTTCGAGAGTGATCAGGCCTGCGGGTGGTTCAGGCCGCCTCCGCCGTGAGCCGGGCGACGCGGTCGGCGTCACAGGTCCGGGGGCAGGTCACGCAGGTGTCGTCGGGCCGGATCGTGTAGAAGAAGCAGCAGCTGGCCCGGTCCCGGGTGGGCAGCTCGGTGCCGCCGGGGCCCGCGAGCGTACGGAATCCCGCGCCCCCGGTGTACGGGGCCGTGGAGCCCGGCAGCAGCGCCTCCAGCTCCGCCATGGTCCGCCGTTCCTCGCCGAGCAGGCTGCCGACGTACCAGAGGCTCTCGACGACCTCGTCGGTCACCATGCCCCACAGGGCGCGGCGGCCGCGCCGCATCCGCGGGCCGAAACCTTCCAGCACGGGGCCGAGGTGCTGGGCCACCGCAGCCCGCACCTCGTCGCGCAGCGCTTCCTCGTCGGGCACGACACGGGCCCCGGGGAGCGCGGCGGCCGGATCGTCCGGCAGGCAGGCGAACTCCGCCACGTGGACGGCCATCCGGCCGCCGGTCCGGTGGAAGGCCACCCGGGTGACGGGCAGCCGGGGGACCCGCCGGTGCAGGAGCCAGGGGACCGTGACCAGCAGACAGGCCGGCCACGCGTACCGGTGCAGCCCGAAGGTCGCGACCACGTCGGGCCGTGCCCGGGTGCCGTAGTCCGCCAGGACCTGGGCGTCGTCCCATGCGAGGAAGGCGTCCAGGGCGGGCCCACCGGCCGCCAGCTCGTCCGCGCCGACCCACCCCACACCGCGAGGGGAGGGTTCGTCCGCGGCCAGCTCGACGACCCGCAGTCCGCCGTACGCGTCGGCCAGCCGGGCGTACGCTTCCGCCACCGCAGAGCCGGGCGGGGCGGGGGCGACGGCCGGGAGGGTCGACACGGTCATGGCGGACCACCGAATCACACGATCGTTAACAGGTTAGCCTTACCTTACTCGATCCTCCTTGATGTGCACCCCCCTGTGCCGCGGGCCGCGTCACATATTCTCGGGACAGGCCAGGACCCGGAGGAGGACCGATGCACGAGACGGCCCAGGCCCGGGTTCCGGCGCAGAAGCAGCGCAAGGTGCTGCGCCATTCGGTGCGCGGGCAGGTGCTCGAGGCCCTGCGCGCGGCGCTCGTCGACGGCGAGCTGGTCCCGGGGGAGATCTACTCGGGGCCCGCGCTGGGGGAGCGCTTCGGGGTGTCCGCCACCCCGGTCCGCGAGGCGATGCAGCAGCTGGCCGCCGAGGGGGCCGTCCAATGCCTCCCGAACCGCGGCTTCCGCGTCCTGTCCCGGACCCCCCGGGAGCTCGCCGAGCTGGCCGAGGTCCGGGCGCTGCTGGAGGTGCCCGTCATGCTGCGGCTGGCCCGCACGGTGGCCCCGGCCGCCTGGGAGGCGCTGCGTCCCGCCGCGGCCGCCACGGCCGTGGCCGCCGCCGCGGGCGACCTGCCCGGGTACGCGGAGGCGGACCGGGCCTTCCACCGGGCGGTGCTGCTCCTGGCCGGCAACGGGCAGCTGGTGCAGGTGGCCGAGGAGCTCCACCGCCGGGCGCAGTGGCCCCTGCCGGGGGCTCCGCGGGTTCGGCGGGCGGATCTTGTCGCTGACGCGGCTGAGCATTCGGCGCTGCTGGAGGCGTTGATCGCGGGGGATCTGGCCGTGGTGGAGTCCCTGGCCCGCGAACACTTCGCCGGCGCCTGACCCCCGCCTCACAGGATCGGGGGTCCGGAGCGCCGTGTTCGTGCGCGCGGCCCGGCTAGGCCGCGGGTGACGGGGTCGCGGTGACGTGGAGCTGGTCCGCCAGCCAGGTGGGGATCCCGCCCAGGAGGTGGAACAGCCGCCGGGCCTCGGCGCGCAGCCGGGTGGCCTCCGGCTCGGGCTCCGCCTCGGCCAGCGCCGCGAGGGCGGGGGCCGTGCCGATCAGGAAGCCCAGGTCCTCCCGGATCCGCAGGGACTCCGCGAAGCCCTTGCGGGCCTCGGCCACCTCGCCGTCCCGCAGTGCCAGGGCGGCCAGGTGGCGCCAGGTGAAGGACAGCAGCAGGGCGTCCCCGTGCGCCTCCGCACCCGCGTGGGCGCGGTGGTAGGCGGGCCGGGCCGACTGCGGGGCGTCCGCGAGGTGCTCGGCGACCAGCCCGCGGCGGAAGTCCAGCAGCGGGCGGGTCCGCGACCCCGGCGACAGCAGGGCCGCGGCCCGGCCGAGCGCGGAGCGGGCCTCGTCGGCGCGGTCCCGCACCCCGAGCACGGTCGCGGCGTACGCCAGCTGGCCCCGCTCGCACGCGGCGGCGCCGCGGTCGTCGTCGTCCTGGGCGACCGCCTCGGCCACCCGCAGCGCGTCCTCCGCCTCGCCCCAGCCCTGGCCCGTGAACAGGCACCGTTCGACGAGCAGCGCGGTGCGCTGGACGGCGGCGGCGGCCTGGCCCGCCTTGCCGACGTGGGGCGTCAGCAGCGCCGCGGCGTCGGTCCAACAGCCGCGCGAGCGCAGCCGCCATATCGCCCGCTGGAGGGGGTCGTCTCCCCCGATGGATCCGGCACCGGACATGGCGGTGTCCGCCACATTGCCCTCCCCGAAGCAATCAAGCAGCACATGGATGAGCCCTGGGGCGAAATGAGAGCACGGATCGGCGGCTCCGGCCAAGGGGTCGGGTGAACTCTTTCACAAAGTCCGGACGGATCATCAGCCGCCCGCGGCCGCACCCGGACGGCCGCGGAGCGGATCGCCTCAGCTCATCCGCAGTGCCAGGAAGAAGTCGAGCTTGTCCTCCAGTCGGGACAGGTCCCGCGCCGTCAACTGCTCGATTCGCCCGACCCGGTAGCGCAGCGTGTTGACGTGCAGGTGCAGCCGGGTCGCGCAGCGGGTCCAGGAGCCGTCGCAGTCCAGGAAGGCCTCCAGCGTCGGGATGAGCTCGGCGCGGTGGCGGCGGTCGTAGTCGCGCAGCGGGTCCAGCAGCCGGGCGGTGAAGGCGCGGCGCACGTCGTCCGGGACGAACGGCAGCAGCAGGACGTGCGAGGCGAGCTCGTGGTGGCCCGCGGCGCAGACCCGTCCCGGGCGGGCCGCGGCGACCCGGCGGGCGTGCCGGGCCTCCTCCAGCGCCCCGCGCAGGCCCTCGGCGGAGTGCACGGCCGCGCTGACGCCCAGCGTGAGCCGCCCGTCGTCGGCCAGGCCGGCCGTCAGGGGGTCGCGTACGACGGCGAGCAGCTCGTCGGCGTGCAGGGCCGAGTCCGGGCCCTTGTCCTCCCCGGCGTCCCCGGCGAGCGAGGGCAGCGGGACCAGGGCGATGGCCTCGTCCCCGGCGTGGGCCACCGCGATCCGGTCCGAGGGCTCGGGGCCCGAGACCGAGGGGTCGACGAGGATCTCCTCCAGCAGCGACTGCGCCACCGGGCCGCCGGGGATGTCGCCGTTGTCCCAGTCCACCCGGGCGACGACGACCTGCCAGTGCGGGGCGGCGCCCAGCCCGGGCAGCAGCACCGGGGCCGCGACCCGCAGGCGGGCGGCGATCTCGGCGGGGGCGGCACCCGTCTGGACCAGTTCGAGGACCTCCTGTGCCAGGCGGCGGCGCACGGTGCGGGCGGCGTCGCGCCGGTCGCGTTCCACGGCGATCAGCTGGGTGACGCCCTGGAGCAGATCCAGGCGCTCGGCGGGCCAGTCGCCCGCGTCCGCCTCGACGGCCAGCAGCCAGTCCGACAGGACCGTCTCGCGCACGTCGCGGGCGGCCGGACCCGCAGCTCCGCGGCCGTGTCCCCTGATCGGGAAGAGCGAGTAGGTAATACCCTGGATGGAGATCCGGTGCGGCCCCCTACGGCCCGTCCGGACCGCCGCGAGGTGCTCGCTCGCCAGTGCTGCGCAGACGCCCGGCGCCAGCGGCTCGCCCGCTCCGGCGATCTGCCGGCCGGTGGGGGACAGCACCCAGGCCCGGAGGTCGAGGTCGGTGGTGAGCAGATCCAGCACCACATCGGGTCCGCCGCCCGCCGGGCCCGAGGTCATCAGGCGGCGATGGCGGTCGACGACGGCCGCCAGGTCCCCCGCGCGCTCGCCCGACACCTGCCGTACGACGTATTCGGTGATGGTGGCGAATGCAACGTCCTCGTTCACGGCGAACAGCGGCAGGCGGTGGCGCACGCAGGCCGAGACGAGATCGTCGGGGATGTCGCCGAGCTCCGCCTCGCCCGCCGCGAGCCCGGCGACGCCGGCGCTCGCGAGGATTCGTACGAACGGCTCGGAGTCGGCTGAATTTCGCCGCCAGGCCAGGCCGGTCAGGACCAGCTCGCCCCCCGACAGGTACCGGCTGGGGTCGCGCAGGTCGGTCGTCATGACCCCGCGGACCGTGCGGTCGAGTTCTTCCTCGCCACCGAGCAGCCGCAGCCCCAGCGCCTCGGTTTCCAGCAGTGCGCGCAGCCGCATGATGTCGCCGCCGATCTGTCTCGAATGTTGCCGTTGGAAATCGGGCAGGTCGTCGCATCCTGCCTTTCATACGAATCTACAAGACGAGGGAGGCCGTCAGCCAACTCCTTCATGGTTTCGGTGACTGCACCCGGGGGACGCGCGGCTTGTGTACTGACTCCACACCGCGTTAACAGCACGTGAACGACCAGTCGAGGGCCCCTGGGCCTCCTGGCTTGAAGTGAACGACACGATGAAGAAGAAGAGAGCCGCACATGGACTTCCTTCGCCCCGCCAGCTGGGAGGAGGCGCTCGCCGCTAAGGCCGAGTACCCCACAGCTGTGCCGATTGCGGGTGGCACCGACATCATGGTCGAGATCAACTTCGACCACCGCCGTCCGGAGTACCTCCTTGACCTCAACCGCATCGAGCTGCTGCGGGAGTGGGAGGTAGGCGAGGAGGTCACCAAGCTGGGCGCCTCCGTCCCGTACACCCAGATCATGGAGAACCTGCGCGGCACGCTGCCGGGTCTCGCGCTCGCCTCGCACACGGTCGCGTCCCCCCAGATCCGCAACCGCGGCGGTGTCGGCGGCAACCTCGGTTGCGCCTCGCCCGCCGGTGACTCCCACCCCGCCCTCCTGGCGGCCGACTGCCATGTCGAGGTGGAGTCCGTACGCGGCGCGCGCCTGATCCCGATCGACGAGTTCTACACCGGTGTGAAGCGCAACGCGCTGGCCGCCGACGAGCTCATCAAGACGGTCCACATCAAGAACGCCACGGGCCCGCAGCAGTACTCCAAGGTCGGCACCCGCAACGCGATGGTCATCGCGGTCTGCGGCTTCGGCCTGGCCCTGCACGCCGACACCCGTACCGTCCGCACCGGCATCGCCTCGGCCGCGCCGACCCCGATCCGGGCCAAGGCCGCCGAGGAGTTCCTCAACGCCGCGCTCGAAGAGGGCGGCTTCTGGGACAACGGCAAGGTCATCACCCCGTCGATCGCCAAGCAGTTCGGTGAGCTCGCCTCCGGCGCCTGCAACCCGATCGACGACGTCCGCGGCACGGCGAAGTACCGCCGTCACGCGGTCGGCATCCTTGCTCGCCGCCAGCTGGTCTGGACGTGGGAGCAGTACCGCGGCACCAACGGCCGCTCGCTTGAAGGGGCTGCGTAACCATGCGCGTCAATTTCACTGTCAACGGTCGTCAGCAGGAAGCCGACGACGTGTGGGAGGGCGAGTCCCTCCTCTACGTGCTGCGTGAGCGCCTGGGTCTGCCCGGCTCCAAGAACGCCTGCGAGCAGGGCGAGTGCGGTTCCTGCACCGTCCGTCTGGACGGCGTGCCGGTGTGTTCCTGTCTGGTCGCGGCCGGCCAGGTCGAGGGCCGCGAGGTCGTGACCGTCGAGGGTCTCGCCGACTTCGCCAAGCAGCGCGAGCAGCACGGCCACGGCGGTGCCTGCGGCACCGGCGGCGGCTGCGGCAGCAAGGGCGTCTCCACCGACGAGGCGAAGAAGTGGGCCGCCAAGCCCGGCGACTCGCAGACCGGTGAGGGCGTCGAGCTCTCCAACATCCAGCAGGCGTTCATCGACGCCGGCGCCGTCCAGTGCGGTTTCTGCACCCCGGGTCTGCTGGTCCAGGCCGACGAGCTCCTGGAGCGCAACGCGGACCCGTCCGACCAGGACATCCGTGAGGCCCTCTCCGGCAACCTGTGCCGCTGCACGGGCTACGAGAAGATCCTCGACGCGGTCCGCCTGGCGGCCGCCCGTCAGGGAGAGGCGGTCTGACCATGGCCCAGAACACCCGCACCGTCGGCACGCCGACGAACGTCACCCAGAAGCACACCAAGGGCGGCATCGGCGAGTCGACCCTCCGCCCGGACGGCACCCTCAAGGTCACCGGCGAGTTCGCGTACTCCTCGGACATGTGGCACGAGGACATGCTGTGGGGCCAGACCCTGCGCAGCACCGTCGCCCACGCCGAGATCGTCTCCATCGACATCTCCGAGGCCCTGGCCATGCCCGGCGTCTACTCGGTGCTGACGTACGACGACCTGCCGGCCGAGATGAAGAACTACGGCCTGGAGATCCAGGACACCCCGGTCCTGGCCAACGGCCGGGTCCGCCACCACGGTGAGCCGGTCGCCCTCGTGGCCGCCGACCACCCGGAGACCGCCCGCCGCGCGGCCGCCAAGATCAAGATCGACTACCGCGAGCTGCCGCTCGTCACGGACGAGGCCTCGGCCCTGGCCGCCGACGCGCCGCTGATCCACCCGGGCCGCGACGACCACCACTCCGGTCACGTACCGCACCCGAACATCGTGCACCGCCAGCCGATCATCCGCGGCGACGTGGCGGAGGCCCGCAAGCGCGCCGACGTCATCGTCGAGGGCGAGTACACCTTCGGCATGCAGGACCAGGCCTTCCTCGGCCCGGAGTCCGGTCTCGCCGTACCGTCCGAGGACGGCGGTGTCGACCTCTACGTCGCCACCCAGTGGCTGCACTCGGACCTCAAGCAGATCGCCCCGGTCCTCGGCCTGCCCGAGGAGAAGGTCCGCATGACGCTCTCCGGCGTCGGCGGCGCCTTCGGCGGCCGCGAGGACATCTCGATGCAGATCCACGCCTGCCTGCTGGCCCTCGCGACCAACAAGCCGGTCAAGATCGTCTACAACCGCTTCGAGTCCTTCTTCGGCCACGTGCACCGCCACCCGGCGAAGCTCTGGTACGAGCACGGCGCCACCAAGGACGGCAAGATCACGCACATGAAGTGCAGGATCGTGCTCGACGGCGGTGCCTACGCCTCGGCCTCCCCGGCCGTCGTCGGCAACGCCTCCTCCCTCTCCGTCGGCCCGTACGTCATCGACGACGTCGACATCGAGGCGGTCGCGCTCTACACGAACAACCCGCCCTGCGGGGCGATGCGCGGCTTCGGCGCCGTCCAGGCCTGCTTCGCGTACGAGGCCCAGATGGACAAGCTCGCGGCGAAGCTGGGCATGGACCCGGTGGAGTTCCGCCAGCTGAACGCCATGGAGATGGGCACGATCATGCCCACCGGCCAGGTCGTGGACTCCCCGGCCCCCGTCGCCGAGCTGCTGCGCCGGGTCAAGGCCCGCCCGCTGCCGCCGGAGCGCCAGTGGGAGAGCGCCGGCGAGGGCGCGGACGTCCGCGCGCTGCCCGGCGGCCTGTCGAACACCACCCACGGCGAGGGCGTCGTGCGCGGCGTCGGCTACGCGGTCGGCATCAAGAACGTCGGCTTCTCCGAGGGCTTCGACGACTACTCCACCGCCCGCGTGCGGCTGGAGGTCATCAACGGCGAGGCCGTCGCGATGGTCCACACGGCCATGGCGGAGGTCGGCCAGGGCGGTGTCACCGTCCACGCGCAGATCGCCCGTACGGAGCTGGGCGTCACCCAGGTGACCATCCACCCCGCCGACACGCAGGTGGGCTCCGCCGGTTCCACGTCCGCCTCCCGGCAGACGTACATGACCGGTGGCGCCGTCAAGAACACCTGCGAGCACGTCCGCGAGGCGCTGCTGGAGATGGGACGCCGCAAGAACGGCTCCTACCACCCGGCCTGGGCCCACGCCGAGCTGCTCCTGGAGGGCGGCAAGGTCGTCACCGACGGCGGCGAGGTCCTCGCGGACATCGCCGACATCCTGGAGAACGAGGCGATCGACCTCGAGCTCGAGTTCCGCCACCGTCCGACGGTCGCCTTCGACCTGAAGACCGGCCAGGGCGACGGCCACGTCCAGTACACCTTCGCCGCGCACCGCGCGGTCGTCGAGGTGGACACCGAGCTCGGCCTGGTCAAGGTCGTCGAGCTGGCGACCGCCCAGGACGTGGGCAAGGCCCTCAACATGCTCTCCGTGGTCGGCCAGATCCAGGGTGGTACCACCCAGGGCCTCGGCGTGGCGGTCATGGAGGAGATCATCGTGGACCCGAAGACCGCGAAGGTGCGCAACCCCTCCTTCACGGACTACCTGATCCCGACCATCCTGGACACCCCGACCATCCCGGTCGACGTCCTGGAGCTCGCCGACCCGAACGCGCCGTACGGCCTTCGTGGTCTGGGCGAGGCCCCCACCCTGTCGTCGACCCCGGCCGTCCTCGCGGCGATCCGGAACGCGACCGGGCTGGAGCTCAACAAGACCCCGATCCGTCCGGAAGCCCTCACCGGGACCCTCTAGGACGGACCGGTCCGGGGGCCGCGAGGCCCCCGGACCCCCGGACTCTCCGGGCGGTGCGGCCAGGGAACGTCACACTTCGCCGCCGTGCCGCCCGGAGTACACACGAAGCACCGCACCGCTCGCGGTCCCTTCAGCCGGCAGTACCCCTGCACAAACCCCCATGTAGTACCAGCGGTCACCCCGCACTACCCGCAGTACACGCAGTGAACATTCGCGTCGCCTCGGGCCGTCACCCCGGGTCGTGCAGCCAAACGCACCATCCCAAATCCCGCAGTCTCCAATCCCCAAGCGGGTGCCCCTTTGAACCTTGGGAGTTAGGCACCATGACCCAGTCGTCAGTGGAGTCCAAGACCACCGCGGAAGAGGCCGGTGACGGCTCTTCGCCCCCGGCGGGCAGCTCTTGGCTCGACCGCTACTTTCACATCACCCACAGAGGATCCAACGTCGGCAACGAGGTTCGTGGCGGTATCACGACCTTCATGGCCATGGCGTACATCCTCCTGCTCAACCCGCTGCTCCTCTCGGGCAAGGACGTCGCCGGCACGTCGATGGAGGCCTCGGCCATCATCACCGCCACGGCGTTCGCGGCAGCCGTCACGACGCTCCTCATGGGCTTCGTCGGCAAGGTCCCGCTGGCCCTGGCCGCCGGACTCTCCGTCTCCGGTGTGCTCGCCTCGCAGGTGGCCCCGCAGATGACCTGGCCGCAGGCCATGGGCATGTGCGTGGTCTACGGTGTCGTGATCTGTCTCCTGGTCGTCACCGGCCTCCGAGAGATGATCATGAACGCGATCCCCCTCGCGCTCAAGCACGCGATCACCATGGGCATCGGCATGTTCGTCGCCCTGATCGGTCTCGTGAAGGCCGGCTTCGTCGGCCGCGGCCCCGAGCAGGGGCCCCCGCTGCAGCTCGGCTCGGTCGGTGAGCTCGCCGGCTGGCCGGTCCTGATCTTCTGCCTCACCCTGCTCTCGATCTTCATGCTGCAGGCGCGCAAGATCCCCGGCGCGATCCTGATCGGCATCGTCGGCGGCACCGTCGTCGCGGCCGTCGTGAACGCCGTCGCGAACATCGACCCCAAGGCCTGGAACAGCGGCCCGCCGGAGCTCTCCGGCTCCGCGGTCTCGATGCCCGACTTCTCGCTCTTCGGCGACGTCTCGTTCGGCGGCTGGGGCGACGTCGGCTACATGACGGTCGGCATGATCGTCTTCACCCTGGTGCTGGCCGGCTTCTTCGACGCGATGGCCACCATCATCGGTGTCGGCACCGAGGCCAAGCTCGCCGACGACAAGGGCCGCATGCCGGGCCTGTCGAAGGCGCTCTTCATCGACGGCGCCGGCGGCGCCATCGGCGGCGTCTCGGGCGGCTCCGGCCAGACCGTGTTCGTCGAGTCGGCGACCGGCGTCGGCGAGGGTGCCCGCACGGGTCTCGCCTCCGTCGTGACCGGCCTGTTCTTCGCGGCCTGCCTCTTCTTCACCCCGATCACGCAGATCGTCCCCGGTGAGGTCGCCTCCGCGGCCCTGGTGGTCATCGGCGCGATGATGATGCAGAACGCCCGCCACGTGGACTGGGCCGACAGCGCGACGGCGATCCCGGTCTTCCTGACCGTCGTGATCATGCCGTTCACGTACTCGATCACGGCCGGCGTCGCCGCCGGTGTGCTCTCCTACGTCGCCATCAAGATCGCTCAGGGCAAGGCCCGGGAGATCGGCGGCTTCATGTGGGCGCTCACCGGGATCTTCGTGGTCTTCTTCGCCCTGCACCCGATCGAGGGCTGGCTCGGGGTCGGCTGACCCGGAGCACGGCCGGTCCGGGTCGCCCGACCCGGACCGGCCGGTCCGCCACGGACCCTGCACCCCCGCGTACCCGATACTGGAACCGAATCCTCCCAGGAGGCCGCACATGCTGGACATCGCCGAAGAGCTGGACCGGTGGGTGCAGCAGGGACGTGACTTCGCCGTCGCCACGGTCGTGGCGGTCGGCGGCAGCGCGCCCCGGCAGCCCGGTGCCGCGCTCGCCGTCGACGGCGAGGGCACGGCCATCGGATCGGTCTCCGGCGGATGCGTGGAGGGCGCGGTGTACGAGCTGTGCCGGCAGGCGCTGGAGGACGGCGAGACCGTCGCCGAGCGCTTCGGCTACAGCGACGACGATGCCTTCGCGGTCGGTCTGACCTGCGGCGGGATCATCGACATCCTGGTCACCCCGGTGCCCGTGGGCTCGCCCGCCCGGGCGGTCTTCGAGGCCGCGCTGGCCGCCGCCTCCCGCGGCGAGGCCGCCGCGCTGGCCCGGGTGGCCGAGGGCCCGGCCGAGCTGATGGGGCGCGCCGTGCTCGTCCGTACGGAGGGCCCCTTCGAGGGCGGCCTCGGCGGACACCCCGAGCTGGACCGCACCATCGCCGCCGAGGCCCGCGCCCTGCTGGACGCCGGCCGGACCGGGGTCCTGGAGATCGGCGCCGACGGCAGGCTCTGCGGAGAGCCCCTGAAGGTGCTCGTGGAGTCCAGCGTCCCGCCGCCCCGGATGATCGTCTTCGGTGCCATCGACTTCGCGTCCGCCCTGGTGCGGATCGGCAAGTTCCTCGGCTACCGGGTGACCGTCTGTGACGCGCGGCCCGTCTTCGCGACGAAGAACCGTTTCCCCGAGGCGGACGAGATCGTCGTCGACTGGCCCCACCGCTACCTGGAGAGCACCGAGGTGGACGGTCGGACCGTGCTGTGCGTGCTCACCCACGACGCCAAGTTCGACGTCCCGCTGCTGGAGCTGGCGCTCCGGCTCCCCGTCGCCTACGTCGGGGCCATGGGTTCCCGCCGTACCCACGAGGACCGCAACGCGCGGCTGCGCGAGGTCGGCGTGACCGAACTCGAACTGGCCCGGCTGCGCTCCCCGATCGGCCTGGACCTCGGCGCGCGCTCCCCGGAGGAGACCGCGCTGTCCATCGCGGCCGAGATCGTGGCGAACCGCCGCGGCGGCACGGGGGCCGCCCTCACGGGCGCGCACATCCCGATCCACCCGGACGTCTCCCACACCGTCGTGGGCAGGATCGGCTCCGTCGCTTGAAGGGGTGAGCGTCCCCGCTGAGGCGCGGAAGCTGAGGAAAGGGCGCATCCCGCAGGGGTTGCGCCCTTCGTGTGTTCCCCCTATCTTACCCGCCGGTAATAGGAAACACCCCTCTCCAGCCCCTCCCACACCGGAGTTGAGCGGATGTTGCGTACCGTGCGAACCCTGGGCGTGCTGGCCGCGGCCGCCCTGCTGACCGCCCTCACGCCCGCCCCGGCGGCCCCGGCAGTCCCGGCACTTCCGGCGGCCCCGCCCGCCCCGGCATCACCCGCGGCCCCGGCCGGGAACCTGCGCGAGGTGCTCTTCGTGGGCAACAACTGGGAGGGGACGGCCGACGTCCTCGCCTCCACCGGCGACCTCGCCAAGGTCGGCCGGATCGACATGATCCCCGACAAGGCCGAACGGCTGTGGGAGATCTACCTCAACCCCGTGAAGCTCGCCTTCTTCCTCGGCATCCGCGAGAGCGCCGGCGAGGGGCACGACCAGTTCGTCGACGACATGTTCACCACCCCCGACGGCTCCGCCGTCGTCGCCTCCCGCCCCAGCTTCGCCGACGTCGTCTCCATCGACCTGGCCTCCGGGCGGATCAACTGGCGTTTCCCCGTCTCCGGTTTCCGCTCCGACCACATGGCGGTCTCCCCGGACGGCACCCGTATCGCCGTGTCGGCGTCCACCTCCAACACCGTGCACGTCCTGGACATCACCACCGGACGGGAGACCGGTTCCTTCCGCACCGGCGACAAGCCGCACGAGAACACCTTCACCCGGGACGGCCGCTTCCTCTGGAACAGCTCCATCGGCGAGGTGAACACCGCCCTCGACGCACCCTGGCTGGACTGGACGAAGGGCGACCGGAAGATCACCGTGGTCGACACGCAGACCTTCCGCACCGTCCGGGTCGTCGACATGCGCGAACGGCTCGACGCCTTCGGCCGCAAGGACCTGTCCGACTCCGTACGGCCGGTGGCCTTCAGCCCCGACGAGTCGAAGCTCTACTTCCAGGTCTCGTTCTTCGGCGGCTTCCTGGAGTACGACGTGGCCACCGACCGCATCACCCGCCTCAAGGACCTCCCCGCCAACCCGGCCACCAGCACCGACCGCACCACCTGGGTCAACGACTCCCGCCACCACGGCATGTCGATGAGTCCCGACGGGACGAAGCTCTGCATCGCGGGCACGATGGACGACTACGCGACCGTCGTGGACCGCGCCACCCTCGCCGAGGGGCCGCTCGTGCCCGCCTCCAAGCCGTACTGGGCCACGGTCTCGGGCGACGGGACGGCCTGCGTGATCTCCGAGAGCGGCACCGACCAGGTGACGGCCATCGACTTCGCCACCGGCACCAAGCGGGTGTCCGTACCCGTCGGTGACCACCCCCAGCGCATCCGCCTCGGCCACGTCCCGGCCTCCTGGACCGGTCCGGCCGGCCGCTCGTAGACGTCCCCGGGGCCGGGCACGTCCGGGCCGGGCACGTCCGGGCGGGGCGCGGCCCCCGCGGGCCGGACCCGCGCACGGGAACCGGCCGTTCCCGCAGAACGAGCCAATTTGGAGTGACTGGTCCACGATGACCGATTAGTCTCGCGATCATGGTGGACATCCGCGGCGTACCCGAGTCCGACATCGACCGTGCGCTGGAGCTCGCGTACCTGGTCTTCCACGACCGGCCCGAGGCCGAGGTGCGCGAGCGGCACCACGCGCTGCTCGGCCGCTGCGACCGGCTCGGCGCCTACGACGGCGACCTCCTGGTCGGCTTCATGGCCGCGTACGACTTCCGGCTCTCGGTGCCCGGGGCGGACCTGCCCTGCCCCGGGCTCACCTTCGTCAGCGTCGCCCCCACCCACCGCCGCCGCGGGGTGCTCACCCGCCTCATGGCGCACATGCTGGGGCGCGCCGCGGAGGGCGGCAGGCCGCTCGCCGCGCTCTGGGCCTCCGAGGCCGCGATCTACGGCCGTTTCGGCTACGGCAGTGCCACCACCGGGGCCACCGTGGAGATCGACTCCAGCCGCCCGCTGGCCCTGCGCATCGCGCCGGACCGGCGCCCGCTGCGGTTCGTCGACCCCGAGGACGCCGTCGCCGTGATCGGGCCCTACCACGAGGCCGCCCGCGCCGCCCGTCCGGGCCGGCCCACCCGCAGCCCGGAGCGCTGGCGCGAGGAGTGGCTCACCGAACAGGACGAGGAGGACGAGGAACTGAGCCCGCCGCGGATCATCGCACTGGGCGACCCCGGCGAACCGGTCGCCGGATACGTCGTCTACCGCACCAAACCGGAGGGCGACGGCGGACCCGCCCGCACCCCGGGCCTGGTCCGCGTCGACGAACTGGAGGCGGACGGCCCCGCGGTCGCCGCCGCCCTGTGGGAATGCGTGACCGCCCTCGACCTCACCGGCAGGGTCCGGGCGTGGGGCCGCCCGGTGGACGACCCCCTGCTGCACTTCGCCGCCGACCGGGACCAGGTCCGGGTCACCGCCCAGTTCCCCGCGCTCTGGCTGCGCCTCGTCGACGTCGCCGGGGCCCTGACCGCCCGGTCCTGGGCCGCGCCCGTGGACCTGGTGCTGGAGCTGCGCGACGCCCGGATGCCCGCCAACGCCGGGCGCTTCCGGCTCCGGGCGGGCCCGCACGGTACGTCGTACGAGCCCGCCGGCGCGGCCGCCGCCGACCTGGCCCTGGACGTGCGCGAGCTGGCCGCCTGCTACCTCGGCGGGACCCGGGTCACCGAGCTCGTCGCCGCGGGGCTCGTGCAGGAGCACGTACCGGGGGCCGCGGCCGCCCTGGACGCGGCCCTGCGCACCCCCGTACTGCCGCACACCGGCGACGAGTTCTGAGCCCGGGGCACGCCTTCGGGCCTCGTTCCGGTGTGCGGCGCGGGTCAGGTGCGGGTCAGGTCCGGGTCCGCAGCGAGAGCCGGGCGGCCGCCATCCCGAAGCCGGGGTCCCGTACCGCCGCGGACAGGCCGTCCGGCCCGGCGGTCAGATCCTCGGGGCGGTAACGCCGGGCCTTCTCGTGCCAGTTGAGGATCCCGGCGTGCCAGTCCCGCAGCTCCTGCACGTACGCGTCCAGGGCCGAGCGGGCCTGCGGGCCGAGCTTCCAGTCGTCGTAGAGCAACGGCAGCTGGTTGGCCACGATGTGCTCGAACTCCTCCGTGCGCTGCGTCATCAGCGCATGGCAGATATGCAGGGCCTGCGGGTAGTCGATCCCGAAGAACGTCCGGGTGACCAGGACGTGGTTGTGCACGTCGCCCTCGAACTCCACTTCCTTCTGGTAGGAGTAGATGTCGTTGATCAGGCAGGCGGCGTCCGCCACGGCGTTCTCCAGCGACCGGATCGTCCCCGAGGCGTAGATCTCCTCCGGGACGCCCCGCCCCTCGTGCCCCAGCCGGCACAGGTACATCGTCAGCCGGCTGCCGAAGGTGCGCCGCCGCATCTCCGCGTAGTCCACCGGGTCCGGGACACGGTTGCGGACGCAGTTGTCCACCTCCCACACCCAGCTCTCCAGCATCTCCACCAGCGTCGCCCGGAACTCGGCGCGCTGCGCCGGCGACATGCCCGAGGCGGTGCGCACCCACAGGTCGGCGAGCCCGCGCTCCATCGCCGTCGCCGGCTCGGGCCGCCCGGCGGGATCGAGCGCGAGCAGGGAGATCAGACGGGATGTCGTCGCCTTGGCCCCCGCCAGGTTCCCGCTCCGCGAGAAGACCGCCGGGTAGTAGTCGTCCCCGTACGTGCCCCAGGTCAGCCAGCAGGCGTTCAGGGCGAGTTCGTCCGGGGTGGCGTCGGGGTCGAGTCCGGCCGAGCAGAGCGCGAAGTCGAAGCCGCGCAGCCGCTCCTCGGTCCAGATCGCCGATCCGGGGTCGCCCGGCTGCGGATCCAGCAGGCCCGTCCGCCGCGCCCAGGCCACGGACTCCTCACGGGCGTGCGCCAGGTGCGGGCTGAGCCGGAGCGGGTGCGGCATGTAGATGCCGGGGACGACCGAGGGGCCGGTCCGCTCGAAGGGGACGTGCGTGAAGGACCGGGCCCGCAGCTCGGCCGAACGCCTGGTGAAGACCGACCCGAGGTCCAGGGCCGCGGTGCCGGGCCCGGACGGCAGGAACGGCAGGGTGAACCGCGAGGTGGCGCGGGCCTCCTTGTTCATGTAGCGGCTGGAGACCATGTGCCATTCGTGGCCGCCGGACTGCCAGTCCTGCAGCCCCTTGGTGTAGGCGAGGACGGCCGCGGTCTCCGCCGGGTCCAGCGCCCGGTCGGCGACGAGCTGCGGGAGTTCGACGAGGGCCGTCTGCTCGAACTGCTGGAGCCGGGAGGTGAGCAGGTCGTTGGAGACCTCCGCGGCCTCCTGGGTGGTGCAGCCCAGGAAGGTCTCCAGCACCAGCACGGCGTTGGAGAGTTCCCCCTCGTGCGCGACCTCGCGTTCGTACGAGAAGAGGTCGTTCCTGATGTGCACGGCGTCGGAGAACGCGTCCCGCAGCACGCACAGGGGGCGCGAGTGCGCGACGCGGGCCGGGACCTCGGCGCTGACGTACTCGACCAGACCGGCCGACCACGGGGCGCCGCCCACCTTGCGGCGCATCTCGATGTACTCGAGCGGATTGGCCACCCGGCCGATGTCGATGTTGGCGAGCTCCCACATGGACTCGTCGAGGAGGTTCCTGGTGGACAGGGAGAACCGTTCCCGCCAGTCCGCCGACATCGCGGGCACCGTGCGCCGCCACAGGTCGGCGAGGCCGGCCTCCACCGGGTTGGTGGGCTCGGGGAAGCCGTCGGCGAGGTCCATCGGCATGAAGGCCGCGAGCCGGTCGAGGTAGGCCTTGGCGCCGTCCCGGTCCTGCGAGCGCTTGAACGTCTCCAGGAAGTGGTCGTCGAAGAAGAACACCCACACGTACCAGTCGGTGACCAGCGACAGCGCGTCGCCGGAGCAGTCGGGGTGGGTGTACGCGCACAGCAGCGCGTAGTCGTGCGAGTCGAGGTCGCTCTCCTCCCACACGCCGGAACCCTCCAGCATCCCGAAGCCGCGCGCCCACCGCTTGGTGTGCACCCTCGCCTCCTCGAGGTGCGGGTTCAGTCGCGCCGGATACGGTACGTAGAAATCCGGCAGTTGAAACGGCTGTGTCACGGCGAGCAGAGCCCTTCGTCCAGAGTGCGGGGACCGGTGGTCCGGCCCCCGCACGAGATCAGCAGGGCACTACCCGCGCCGCCCGGCGCACGGGGGAAAGTTCACCGCATCAGGTGACGGAGGTTTCGCCGGGAGTGGGAGCGGGAGCGGGAGCGGGGGCCGGTTCCGGCCCGGCCTGGCGGGGGACGGTGGGCGGCTGCCCGTCGAACTGCTCCGCCTGCATGCGGAACATCGACGCGTACCGGCCGTCCAGCGCCATCAGCTCCTCGTGACCGCCCTGTTCGACGAGGCGCCCCTCGTGCAGCACGTGGATCACGTCGGCGTAGCGCACCCCGGACATCCGGTGCGTCACGAGGACCACGGCCCGTTCCGGTCCGGCCAGGCCCCGGATGCTGTCGAAGGCGGCGATCTCCGCCTCCGGATCCAGCGCCGAGGTGGGCTCGTCGACGACGATGACACGGGCGTCGCGGAAGCGCGTCCGCGCCAGCCCGATCCTCTGCCACTGGCCGCCGGACAGCTCCGAGGCCCCCCTGAACACCCTCGCGAGCAGGGTCTCGTAGCCGTTCGGGAGCTTGCCGACGATCCGGTCGGCGCCCGCGTAGCGGGCCGCGGCCACCACCTCGGCGGCGTGCTCGACCCCCTCCTCCGCACCCCGCGCCCCCGGCCTGCCGACCGAGATGTTGGTGCGCGCGGTCACCGGCCAGCGCTCGAAGTCCTGGGTGAGGAGGGCGACCCGGTCGAAGACCGCCTCCCGGTCCGCGTCCCGCACCTCCACCCCGTCCCAGGTCAGCGATCCGGAGTCGGGCAGGTGCAGGCCCGCGAGCAGTTTGACCAGCGTGCTCTTCCCGGACCCGTTCTCGCCGACGAGGGCCACGACCGTACCCGCGCGGATCGTCAGCGACACCCCGTCGAGGGCGGGCTCGTCCCGGTCGGGGTACCGGAAGCGGACGTCCTGCAGCCGTACCGCGCCCAGCCGGCCGGGCAGCGCCAGCCCGCCGGCGGGGACGGCGCGCCGCCCGGCCTCGGCCGTGAACCGCTCCAGGTCCCGTACGTACAGGGACTCCTCGTGCAGGGTGTTGGTGGTCGCGACCAGGGCGCCCAGGCTCGCCGACCCGGTGCGCACCGCGATGACGGCGGTGCCGGCGACGGCGAGGTCCATCCGGCCGGTGGCGATCAGCGCGCCCATCGTCCCGTACGTGACGAGCGCCGCCGCGCCGGAGAGGGCGGCGGCCAGGAGTTCGGTCGCGGCCTTGTCCCGGGCGAGGCGGGTGGCCTCGGTCTCGGCGACCTCGGCCATGTTGCGGTAGTGGCCGAGCAGGTAGCGGCCGACGCCGTGCACGCGCACTTCGGGGGCCGCGGTGCGCGAGATCAGCAGCTGGCCGATGAGCCGCGCGGCCCGGACGTGCTCGACCCAGGTGATGACGGACAGGTAGCGGCGCTGGGCGACGCGCATGGCGCCCCAGCCTCGGGGGGCCGCGATCAACAGCAGCAGGGGCAGCAGGAGCGGGTGCAGGACGGTCAGCACCCCGGCGGTGGCGATCAGGGAGATGACCCCGCCGAGGGTGGCCACGCAGGCGCCGACGGTCCGGCGGGCCGACGGCGGACCCCACTGGGCGCTGTCCAGCAGCCGCCGGAACTCCCCGTCCTCGATGGCCTCCAGCTCCACCTCGACGGCCGCCTTCAGGTACTGCTCGTAGGCGGCCCGCTCGACCTTGGGCTCCAGCCGGCCCGCGGCCGCGGTGGACCGGGAGGCCAGGACGGCGCCCAGGACGGCGACCAGGGCGCCCGCGGCCAGGGCGGGCAGGGCGGCGTGCAGCCGCTCGGCCGGGCTGCCGGCGCCGAGCAGCGTGCGCAGCACGTCGCTCAGGACCAGCAGCCCCACGGCGGAGGTGACCCCCTGCCCGGCCTCGGAGGCGGCGACGGTGAGCAGCGCGGGCCGGTCGGTGTCCCAGGCCAGGCGCAGGGTCCCGCCGACCATGCGGGGCATGGAGCGCAGCGTCGACAGGAGCCGCCCCTCCAGGCGGGCGTATTCGTGCTGGGACCAGCCGGCGTCGTAGCGCAGGGGCCCGCCGAAGAGGCGCCGCTCGCTGTCCGAGACGGCGGGCTGGACGGCGTCGGGCCGCTTGAGGAGCCTCATGCGCGGCCACCTCCGGCCGGTGCCGGGTCGAACACCACATGAACGTGCACGGATCGCAAACTTCCTCCCGGGGCGCTGCGGCGGGGCACTGACGCCGGAAGAACGTGGCTGCTCAGAGCGGCGTCACGGCAGCCGGGGAGCGAAAGCCCGCACAGGTTTGCGACCCGGCCCGCAACCCCAAGGGAGGCCCGGCCGCCACTCCGTGACGCGGCGTTCGAACCACCCGCAGGTGTCGATGCCCCCCTACGAGGGATTGCGGCGGGTCGCCGGGGGAGGGACACGGAACGGCCGGAGGCCGGCTCCCCGGGAACGGGGAGCCGGCCTCCGGCCGTCTGCCGAGAGGGTCAGGGGAGACGGGCCGGGTCAGTCGGTTTCGGACTCCAGGTTGCCCTCCGTGTCCAGGTAGACCTGGCGGAGGGATTCGAGGATCTGCGGGTCCGGCTTCTCCCACATGCCGCGGGACTCGGCCTCCAGCAGGCGTTCTGCGATGCCGTGCAGGGCCCAGGGGTTGGCCTCCTCCAGGAAGGCGCGGTTCTCCGGGTCCAGGACGTAGGTCTCCGTCAGCTTGTCGTACATCCAGTCCGCCACCACGCCCGTCGTGGCGTCGTACCCGAAGAGGTAGTCGACCGTCGCCGCCAGCTCGAAGGCGCCCTTGTAGCCGTGGCGGCGCATCGCCTCGATCCACTTGGGGTTGACCACGCGGGCCCGGAAGACGCGGGAGGTCTCCTCCACCAGGGTGCGGGTCTTGACCGTCTCCGGGCGGGTCGAGTCGCCGATGTACGCCTCGGGGGCCGTGCCGCGCAGGGCGCGGACCGTCGCCACCATGCCGCCGTGGTACTGGAAGTAGTCGTCGGAGTCGGCGATGTCGTGCTCGCGCGTGTCGGTGTTCTTCGCGGCCACCGTGATGCGCTTGTACGCCGTCTCCATCTCGTCACGGGCCGGGCGGCCCTCCAGGCCGCGGCCGTACGCGTACCCGCCCCACACCGTGTAGACCTCCGCGAGGTCGGCGTCCGTACGCCAGTCGCGGGAGTCGATCAGCTGCAGGATGCCGGCCCCGTACGTGCCCGGGCGCGAGCCGAAGATACGGGTGGTGGCGCGGCGCTCGTCGCCGTGGACGGCCAGGTCGGCCTGGGCGTGGGCGCGGACGTGGTTCTCCGACTCCGGCTCGTCCAGCGAGGCCGCGAGCCGGACCGCGTCGTCGAGCAGGCCGATGACGTGCGGGAAGGCGTCGCGGAAGAAGCCCGAGATGCGCAGCGTGACGTCGATGCGCGGACGGCCGAGCTCCACCAGTGGGATCGGCTCCAGGCCGGTGACGCGGCGCGAGGCCTCGTCCCAGACCGGCCGGACACCCAGCAGGGCGAGGGCCTCGGCGACGTCGTCGCCGGCCGTGCGCATCGCGCTGGTGCCCCACAGCGACAGGCCCACCGAGGCCGGCCACTCGCCGTCGTGGTCCTCGCGGTAGCGGGTGACGAGGGACTCGGCCAGGGCCTGGCCCGTCTCCCACGCGAGGCGGGAGGGGACGGCCTTGGGGTCCACCGAGTAGAAGTTGCGGCCGGTCGGAAGGACGTTGACCAGACCGCGCAGCGGGGAACCGGAGGGGCCCGCCGGGATGAAACGGCCGTCCAGGGCCGCCACCACGTGGGCGATCTCGTCGGTCGTGCCCGCCAGGCGCGGGACCACCTCGCGGGCGGCGAAGGCCAGGACGGCGGCCACGTCGGCGTTGTGGTCCGCGGCGACCGCGGGGACCGCGGCGGGGTCCCAGCCCGCGTCCTCCATGGCCTGCACCAGGGCGCGGGCGGTCTCCTCGACGGCGTCCGCCGAGGTACGGGTGGCCTTCGACTCGTCGAGGCCGAGCGCCTCGCGCAGCCCGGGCAGGGCCTCCGTACCGCCCCAGATCTGGCGGGCGCGCAGGATCGCGAGAACCAGGTTGACCCGGGTCCCACCGGTCGGCGCGCCGCCGAGCACGTGCAGGCCGTCGCGGATCTGGGCGTCCTTGACCTCGCACAGCCAGCCGTCGACGTGCAGCAGGAAGTCGTCGAAGCCGTCGTCGTCGGGACGCTCGGCCAGGCCGAGGTCGTGGTCGAGCTTGGCCGCCTGGATCAGGGTCCAGATCTGCGCGCGGATCGCCGGCAGCTTCGCCGGGTCCATGGCGGAGATCTGCGCGTACTCGTCCAGGTGCTGCTCCAGCCGAGCGATGTCGCCGTACGACTCCGCGCGCGCCATCGGCGGCACCAGGTGGTCGACGAGGGTGGCGTGCACGCGGCGCTTGGCCTGGGTGCCCTCGCCCGGGTCGTTGACGAGGAACGGGTAGATGAGCGGCAGGTCGCCGAGCGCGGCGTCCGGGGCGCAGGCCGCGGACAGGCCCGCGTTCTTGCCCGGCAGCCACTCCAGGTTCCCGTGCTTGCCCAGGTGGATCATCGCGTCGGCGCCGAAGCCGCCGTCCTCCGCGCGCGCCTGGATCCAGCGGTACGCGGCCAGGTAGTGGTGCGACGGCGGCAGGTCCGGGTCGTGGTAGATCGCGATCGGGTTCTCGCCGAAGCCGCGCGGCGGCTGGATGAGGACGAGGAGGTTCCCGCGGCGCAGGGCGGCGAGGACGATGTCGCCCTCCGGGTTCGCGGAGCGGTCCACGAACATGTTGCCCGGGGCCTCGCCCCAGTGCTCCTCCACGCTCTCGCGCAGCTCGGCGGGGAGCTCGGCGTACCAGCGCTTGTAGTCGGCGGCCGGGATGCGGACGGGGTTGCGGGCCAGCTGCTCCTCGGTCAGCCAGTCCTGGTCGTGGCCGCCGGCCTCGATCAGGGCGCGGATCAGCTCGTCGCCGTCGCCCGAGACCAGGCCGGGGATGTCCGCGGCGGGACCGAAGTCGTAGCCGCCGGCGACGAGGGTGCGCAGCAGCTCCACGGCGCTGGCGGGGGTGTCCAGGCCGACCGCGTTGCCGATGCGGGAGTGCTTGGTCGGGTACGCGGACAGGACCAGCGCGACCTTCTTGTCGCGGCGCTCGACGTGGCGCAGCCGGGCGTGCCGCACGGCCGTCCCGGCGACGCGGGAGGCGCGCTCGGGGTCGGCCACGTAGGCGGGCAGGCCGTCCTCGTCGAACTCCTTGAAGGAGAACGGGACGGTGATCAGACGGCCGTCGAACTCGGGCACGGCGACCTGCGTGGCGGCGTCCAGCGGGGACAGGCCCTCGTCGTTCTCCTCCCAGGCGGCCCGCGAACCCGTCAGGCACAGGGCCTGCAGGATCGGCACGCCGAGCGAGGCGAGCGCGCCAGCGTCCCAGGACTCGTCGTCGCCGCCCGCGGAGGCGGTCGCGGGCTTGGTGCCGCCCGCGGCGAGGACGGTGGTGATCACCGCGTCCGCGGAGGCGAGGACCTGGAGGAGCTCGGGCTCCGGGGTGCGCAGGGAGGACACGAAGAGCGGGACCGGGCGGGCGCCGTGCGCCTCGATCGCGTCGCAGAGGGTGTGGACGAAGGCGGTGTTCCCGCTCATCTGGTGGGCGCGGTAGTAGAGGACCGCGACCTCGAGGGCGGTCTCCGGCAGCGCGGCCGGGGTGCGCTCCAGCGGGCCCCAGGTGGGGGCCGGGGCGGGCGGCTCGAAGCCGTGGCCGGTGAGGAGGACCGTGTCGGACAGGAACCGGGCCAGCTGGCCCAGGTTGGCCGGGCCGCCGTGCGCGAGGTAGGCGTGCGCCTCGGCCGCGATGCCGATCGGGACGGTGGAGGCCTCCATCAGCTGCGCGTCGGGGGCCTGCTCGCCGGTCAGGACCACGACCGGGCGGGTCTGGCCGGCGGCCAGGAGCAGGTCGAGGCCGTCCTGCCAGGCGCGCAGGCCGCCGAGGAGGCGTACGACGACCAGGCCGACGCCGTCGAGCAGGCCGGGGAGGTCGTCGAGGGGAAGGCGGGAGGGGTTGGCGAACCGGAACGGGACGGGGCCGTCCGCCGTGTTCGCCGCGCGGGCGCTGAGCAGATCGGTGTCGGACGTCGACAGCAGCAGGATCATGCGGCGGCAGGCCTTCCTCGGGGTTTCCGCGCCCCGGGCAGTGAGGACAGCGGGAGTTCCTGACTCGCCCGGCGGGGTGGTGCCGGGCTCACAGTGGCGGGACCGCGCCGGAATCGCACCGGGCTTCCTCCCATGTCGCCGTCCTCGGCGACGGCGGACCGTGCGGCCCGCCGGAAGGTCATCTTAGGGGGAGGCGGTACGGGGCCGGCGTGGCCCCCTGGGCCTCTGCCCGCGGGCCGCCGTAGGGCAAACGCGGGCAGGTCGGGAGGGGTCCGGCGGGCGGGGTCCGACATCGGTGCGCCCGGGGCTCCGCCCTGGCCCCGGGCGGGGGCACGGGGCGGGTGACGCCGACGGGGCGTGATGCGGGCCGGCCGGGCCGGGACCTGGGCGGGGAGGGGTCCGGCGAGGCCGGGACGTGCGCCGGGGCCCGGGAAGTGGCCGGGGACCCGGGCGGGGCCGCACGCCGGGACATCGGCGGGGACGCGGACGGGGAAGCGGGCCGGAACCGGGTCGGGGCGTGGGCCGGGACCTGGGCGGGGTCGGGAGGGGGAAGTGGGCCGGGGTGGTGACCGACACAGGTCAGGGCGTCGTAATCGTGGGTATGCTCGCCGCCATGCCCACGCCCCCCTCCGCCGTACCGCGGGACGAACCCGTCATACGGGACCGCGGTGACGCCTGCCCCGGAGCGCTCCGGCTGCACGCGGCGGACGACGGGTACCTGGCGCGGGTCCGGATCCCCGGCGGCGCGCTGACCGCCGGACAGGCCTCCCTCCTCGCGGACGCCGCCGACCGGTTCGGCGACGGCCACCTGGAGCTGACCTCGCGCGGGAACGTGCAGCTGAGGGGCCTGGCCGACGGGTGCGGCGCTGGTCTCGGCGAGCTGCTGGACGCGGCCGGGCTGCTGCCCGCGCCCTCGCACGAGCGCGTACGCAACATCGTGGCCACGCCCACCTCGCAGGAGGTGCTGCCGTGGGTCCGCGAACTGGACCGGCTGCTGTGCGCCGACGCCCGGGTCACCGCCCTCTCGGGCCGCTTCCTCTTCGCCCTCGACGACGGCCGGGGCGACGTCGCCGCCCTGGAGCCGGACGTCACCGTGCTCGGCCTCCCGGCCGGCCCGGCCGGCGGGCGCGCCCTGGTGCGGTTCGGATCCGCGGCCGGCGCCGTGGCCGTCGCCGCGCACGCCGCCCCGCGGGCCGCGCTGCTGGCCGCCGTGCACTTCCTCGACGCCGTGGACGCCGCCGGCACCCGGGCCTGGAGGGTCGCCGAGCTGCCCGCCGAACACGCCCCGGACGACGCGCAGTTCGCCGCACGGCTGGCGGCCGCCGGCATCGACGCGACGCCCGTGCCCGCGGTGGACTGGCCGTACTGCGCGCCGCCGCGGCCGTGGGGCCGGGGGCCGGGATCCGGGCCGCGCGGTCCGCTGTGCGTCCTGCCGCCGTTCGGCCGGCTGACCACCGATCAGTGGCGGCTGCTCGTACGGCTCGACGACCGTGGCGCCGGGATGCGGATCACCCCCTGGCGGACCGTCGTCCTGCCGGACGTCCCGCTCCGGGCGCCCGGGACCGACGGTCCGGCCCTGCTGGAGGGCGCCGGTCTGGTGGTCTCCCCGGACAGCTCCTGGCAGTCCGTCACCGCCTGTACGGGGCGACCCGGTTGTGCCAAGTCCGCGGCGGACGTACGGGCCGACGCGCGCGCCGTCGTCGAGCGGACGCGGGGGACGCTGCCCGTGCACTGGTCCGGCTGCGAACGCCGCTGCGGACATCCGCGCGGCACGCGGTGGGTGGACGTACTGGCCACGGAGGACGGCTACCGGATCGCCTCCCGCGGCCCGCTCCTGTCCGGACGGCCGGAGCTGGAGGCCGCACTCACGGCCGCTCGCGCGGCCGCCCCGGAGCCCGACGCGGTCACCACCGGGGCACCGAAGACAGCGGCACCCGGCGGAACGGGGCCGGCACAGCCGTGTCCGACGTGACGGAGCCCCAGGTGACTGAGCCCCACGTGACGGAGTTCCACGCGGCGGAGCCGCACCGCCCACGGCCGCACCGGGCGCAGCCCCACGCAGCAGAGCCCACGCAGCAGAGCCCCACCGAGCAGAGCCCGACGAAGCAGTGTCCGACGTCGCAGTGAAGAAATGAGCGAGTACACCGTGTTCGAGTACGAGAAGGACGGCGCCGCGATCTACCGCCAGTCCTTTGCCACGATCCGCGCCGAGGCGGACCTCTCCGGGCTGCCCGCCTCGGTCGCCCAGGTCGCGGTGCGCATGATTCACGCCTGCGGGATGACCGACCTTCCGCAGGACCTCGGGTACACGCCCGAGGTGGTGCTCCGCGCCCGTGCCGCGCTGGAGGCCGGCGCGCCGATCCTCTGCGACGTGCAGATGGTCGCGAGCGGCGTCACGCGCAAGCGGCTCCCCGCCGACAACGAGGTGATCTGCACCCTCTCCGACCCCTCGGTGCCCGCACTCGCCGCCAGCATGGGCACCACGCGCAGCGCCGCCGCCCTCGAGGTGTGGCGTGACCGCGGCCTGCTGGAGGGGTCGGTGATCGCCGTGGGCAACGCGCCGACCGCGCTCTTCCGGCTGCTGGAGATGATCGAGGAGGGTGCTCCCCGCCCGGCCGCCGTGATCGGCGTGCCCGTCGGCTTCATCGGCGCCGCCGAGTCCAAGGACGCCCTCGCCGCGCACCCCTCCGGCCTGGACCACCTGATCGTGCGCGGCCGCCGCGGCGGCAGCGCGATCGCCGCCGCCGCCCTCAACGCCATCGCGAGCGTGGCCGAATGAGCACCGAGCAGACCACGCCCAGGGGACGCCTCTACGGGGTCGGGCTGGGGCCCGGCGACCCGAACCTGATGACGCTGCGGGCCGTCGAGGTCATCGGCGAGGCCGACGTCGTCGCGTACCACAGCGCCCGCCACGGACGCTCCATCGCCCGGTCGATCGCCGCGAAGCACCTGCGCGAGAGCCACATCGAGGAACCGCTGGTCTACCCGGTCACCACCGAGACCACCGACCACCCCGGCGGCTACCAGGGCGCGATGGAGGAGTTCTACGAGTCCGCCGCCGCCCGGCTGGCCGCCCACCTGGACGCCGGCCGGACCGTCGCCGTCCTCGCGGAGGGCGACCCGCTCTTCTACAGCTCGTACATGCACATGCACAAGCGGCTCGCCGACCGCTACGAGACCGAGGTCGTCCCCGGCGTCACCTCCGTCAGCGCCGCCGCGGCGCGGCTCGGCACACCGCTCGTGGAGGGCGAGGAGGTGCTGACCATCCTCCCCGGGACCCTCCCCGAGGAGGAGCTCACCGCGCGCCTCGCCGCCACCGACTCGGCGGTCGTGATGAAGCTCGGCAGGACCTTCCCCGCGGTGCGCGGTGCGATGGAGAACAGCGGCCGGCTCGCCGAGGCCCGCTACGTGGAACGCGCCACGATGGCCGGCGAGCGTACGGGCAGCCTCGCCGACACCGACGCCGACAGCGTGCCGTACTTCGCCGTCGCCGTGGTGCCCAGCCGGATCGGCAACCCGGGCAGCGTGCCGTCCGGGCCGGGCGAGGTCGTGGTCGTGGGGACCGGTCCCGCCGGCCCGCTGTGGCTCACCCCGCAGACCCGGCGGGCGCTGGCGGACGCCGAGGTGCTGGTCGGGTACACCACGTACCTGGACCGGGTGCCGGTGAAGCCGGGCCAGGTACGCCACGGCTCCGACAACAAGGTGGAGTCCGAACGCGCCGAGTTCGCCCTCGACCTGGCCCGCCGCGGCAAGCGGGTCGCCGTGGTCTCCGGTGGCGACCCGGGCGTGTTCGCCATGGCCACGGCCGTCCTGGAGGTGGCCGGGCAGGCCGCGTACGAGGACGTTCCGGTACGGGTGCTGCCCGGGGTGACCGCCGCCAACGCGGCCGCCGCCGCGGCCGGCGCGCCGCTCGGCCACGACTACGCGACGGTCTCGCTCTCCGACCGGCTCAAGCCGTGGGAGGTCATCGCCGAGCGGCTGCGCGCCGCTGCCGCAGCCGACCTGGTGCTGGCCCTCTACAACCCCGGCTCGCGCAGCCGGACCTGGCAGGTGGCACAGGCCCGCGAGCTGCTGCTGGAGCTGCGTGACCCGCAGACCCCGGTGGTCGTCGCCCGCGACGTGGGCGGCCCGGAGCAGTCCGTGCGGATCGTCACCCTCGCGGAACTGGAGCCCGCCGAGGTCGACATGCGGACGATCCTGCTGGTCGGCTCCTCGCAGACGCAGGTCACCGAGCGCCCCGACGGCTCCCGGATCACGTGGACCCCGCGCCGCTACCCGTGACCGGCTGAACCACAGCCAGGGGAAGCCCCGACCCGAACCCCCACCGGGCCTTCCCCGGCCGGGCCTGCCCCGGCCCCGGCAGGCGCTCTGACGGTGGGGTTGCCTTGCGTCCTATGATCGTCACTCCGTGTAGGAGGGGGTTGGCATGGGGGCAGGCGGGGTTCAGGAGGCGCGGCGGCAGGAGCGGTTACTGCGCGAGCAGTGGGAGGCCGCCCGGCGGCAGGTCCGGCAGCGGGCCGTGCCCGACGGGGGCGGGCAGCGGGTCCTCGCGCAGTTGCTGGTGCTGACCGCGCGGGGCTGGCGGCTGCTCGTCGGGCGGGCCGCGCACGGCCGCATGGTGCTGGTGGGGCCCGGCGGGGTCTTCGTCGTCGGTGTGACGGACCGGCCCGGCGGCGAGCCGGGCGACGAGGAGGCGGGCGCGCTGCTCGCCGCCGCCCGGGTCGTCACGAGCGCGGTGGCCTCCCTGGGCATGTCCCCGGTGGCGGTCCAGCCGGTCATGGTGGTGGCCGGCCGCAGTCTCGACCGCCCGCTCGGACGGATACGGCTGCTGGGGGAGCGCGAGGCCGGCCCCGTACTCCTCGCGCAGCGGCACCGGCTGCGGGCGGCGTCCGTACGCGCGCTGGCCGACCACCTGGAACGGGCCCTGCCGGACCACGAGGGCGCGGCGCTGGAAGCGCCCCCGCCGCACCCCGGCGCGCACCCCCCGCCGTCCCGCGACGACGCCCTGTTCGACGCGGAAGGGCTGCGCGAAGCCGCTCTGGCGGGGGCGCGGGAGGCGCCCATCGAGCAGTGGATGACCTTCCTGCACCCCGATCAGGTGGCGCTCGTACTCCGCGACTGGTCGGGCCCGGCACGGATCAGCGGGCCCGCGGGGACGGGCAAGACGGTCGTCGCCCTGCACCGCGCCGCGCACCTCGCCCGGCGGACCACCGGCCGCATCCTCTACGTCACCTTCGCCAACAACCTGCCGCGGGTGCAGGCCACCTTCCTGAAGGCCATGGCCCCCGCCGTCGCCGGCCGGGTGGACTTCCGCAGCCTCCACGCGTGGGCACAGGACTTCCTCCAGGAGCGGGGCGTCCCCGTACGGCTCAGCAGGGAGAAGGCCGAGACCGCCTTCAGCCTGGCCTGGAAGCACGTGGGCCGGGAGGGCCGGCTGGCCGAGCTCGACCCCGCCCCCGGCTACTGGCGCGAGGAGATCGACCACGTCATCAAGGGGCGGGGTCTCACCCGCTTCGAGGAGTACGCGCTCGTCCCCAGGCGGCGGCGCAGGGCGCGCCTGCTGCGCGCCCACCGGGAGTCGGTGTGGGAGCTCTACGAGGAGTACGAGTCGCTGCGCGGCGAGCGCGGCGTCCACGACTTCAACGACGTGCTCGCGCTGGCCCTCGCCGAGGCGTCGCGGGAGCCGCGCGGGCCCGCGTACGCCGCCGTGGTCGTGGACGAGGTGCAGGACCTCACCCTGGTGGGGGTGCGCCTGCTGCACGCGCTCGTCGGCGACGCCCCCAACGGTCTGCTGCTCGTCGGGGACGGCCAGCAGACCGTGTACCCGGGCGGCTTCCGGCTCACCGACGCCGGTATCGACATCCGCGGCGACCGCGGACAGGTGCTGCGCACCAACTACCGCAACAGCGGCCGGATCCTGGAGGCCGCCCTCGCCGTCGTCGCCGACGACGCCTTCGAGGACATCGACGGGCTGCGCACCCCGGGGCGCCGCGACGTCGACCTGACGTACCACGACGGCGACGTGGTGCGGGTGGCCGCTCCCACGGCGGACGTCCACGACGAACGGCTCCTGGAGGCGCTGCGGACCCTGCCCGACGGGGCCCTCGCCGACACCGCGCTGCTGTGCCCCTCCAAATGGAGCCTCGGCCACTACCAGCGGCTGCTGACCCGGGCGGGGATCCCGGTCTGCCAGTTGGAGGGCTACGACGGGAACGCCGTGGGCGCGGTCAAGCTGGGCACCTACCGCCGGGCCAAGGGGCTGGAGTTCAAGAACGTCTTTCTGCCCCGGCACGACGAGCCGTCCGGGCACGGGACACCGGCCGGCCGCGACGGCACGGCGAGCGGCACGGCGGGCGGTACGCAGGCCGCGGAGACGGCCCGGGAGCGCGACGAACTGCGGCGCAGCCAGCTGTTCGTGGCCATGACCCGGGCCCGCGACCTGCTCTGGCTCGGCAGCGTCTCCCGGTAGCGCGGCGGCGGCCGCCCGCCCGGGTCAGCGGGACGGGGCCCGGCCGTCCCGGCGCAGCCGCTCCAGGGCCGCGGCGACCGACGAGGCCTCCGGCACGCCCTCCGGGACCGGGGGACGGCGCACGACCAGGACCGGGACGCCCGCCTCCCGGGCAGCGGCCAGCTTGGGGGCGGTCGCCGAGCCGCCGCTGTCCTTCGTGACGAGGAGGTCGATCCGGTGGCGGGCCAGCAGCTGCCGCTCGTCCTCCAGGGTGAACGGGCCCCGGGCCAACAGCACTTCGAGCCGGGCGGGCACCGGCCCGTCCGGGGGGTCCACCGACCGCACCAGGAACCACGTGTCGTCGAGGCCCGCGAAGGTGTGCAGGCCCATCCGCCCGGTGGTCAGGAACACCCGCCGGCCCAGACCCGGCAGCAGCGCCGCCGCCCCGGCCAGGGAGTCCGTGAAGGTCCAGGCGTCCCCGGCGGCCGGCTCCCAGCCGGGCCGGCGCAGGGCGAGCAGCGGGACCCCCGAGAGCCGGGCCGCCTCCGCCGCGTTGAAGCTCATGCGTTCCGCGAAGGGGTGGGTGGCGTCGACCAGGTGGGTGACCCGGTGCGCGGCGATCCAGGCCGCCAGCCCCTCGGCGCCGCCGAAACCGCCGATGCGGGTGTCGCCGGGCGGGAGCACGGGCGCCGTGACGCGTCCCGCCAGCGAGGTGGTCACCCGCCAGGCGGCCTCGCCGGCCAGCGCCTCCGCGAGCCGACGGGCCTCGGTGGTGCCGCCCAGGACCAGGACGTGCCGTCCGGCCCCGGGCGCGGCCCCGTCAGCAGACATGCCGGTCGCGTCCGGGGGAGTACAGGTGGCTGTCGCGGAACTGCTCGGCGCCGAGGGTGCGGCCCACCACGATGACCGCCGTGCGGACCAGGCCCGCGGCCTTCACCCGGTCGGCGATGTCGGCGAGCGTGCCGCGCAGGATCAGCTCGTCGGGGCGGCTGGCCATCGCCACGACCGCCACCGGGCACTCGGCCCCGTAGTGCGGGAGCAGCTCGTCGACCACGCGGTCCACGTAGCGGGTGGCCAGGTGCAGGACCAGCAGCGCGCCGCTGCGGCCCAGGGTGGCCAGGTCCTCGCCGGGCGGCATGGGAGTGGCCTGCTGGGCGATCCGGGTCAGGATGACGGTCTGGCCGACGGTGGGCACCGTCAGCTCCCGCTTGAGGGCGGCGGCCGCGGCGGCGAAGGCCGGGACGCCGGGGACGACCTCGTAGGGGATCCCCGCGGCGTCGAGGCGGCGCATCTGCTCGGCGACCGCGCTGAAGATCGACGGGTCGCCGGAGTGCAGCCGTGCCACGTCCTGACCGGCCTCGTGGGCCCGTACGCACTCGGCGACGATCTGGTCCAGGTTCAGCTGCGCGGTGTCGACCAGCCGGGCGTCCGACGGGCACTCGGCCAGCAGCTCGCGCGGCACGAGGCTGCCCGCGTACAGGCACACGGGCGCGGCGGCCAGGGTGCGGGCACCGCGCACCGTGATCAGGTCGGCGGCGCCGGGGCCCGCACCGATGAAGTACACGGTCATGTCTGATCCTTCTCGTCCGTTGCCGTCTGCGCCGGCGTCTGCGCTGCCGTGTGTGGTCCCGTCCGCGGTGTCGTCCGTGGTGTCGTCCGAGCCGCCGTCGCCGGTTTCGTCACCGACCACTGGGTGACCGGCATCGCCTGCCGCCATCCCGTGAAACCGCCGACCGGGACGGCGTGCGCCACCGCCAGCTTCACCAGCTCGCCGCCGTGCCGCCGGTGGCGTTCGGCGAGGACCGCCTCCGACTCCAGGGTGACCGTGTTGACCACCAGCCTGCCGCCCGGGGCCAGCGCGTCCCAGACCGCGTCGAGCAGCCCCGGGGCGGTCAGCCCGCCGCCGATGAACACCGCGTCCGGGGCCGGCAGCCCGGCCAGCGCCTGCGGGGCCGCGCCGACGACGACCCGCAGTCCCGGGACGCCGAGCGCCGCCGCGTTGCGGCCGATCCGCGCGGCCCGTTCGGGGACGCGCTCCACCGCCACCGCACGGCAGGAGGGGTGGGTGCGCATCCACTCGATGCCGATGGAGCCCGAGCCGCCGCCGATGTCCCACAGCAGCTCGCCCGGCGAGGGGGCGAGCGCGCACAGGGTCGCCGCCCGGACGTGGCGCTTGGTGAGCTGCCCGTCGTGTTCGTACGCGGCGTCCGGCAGGCCCGGGGTGGCGCCCAGGCGCGGCGCTGCGTGGGACGGGTCCCGGCGGCAGTCGACGGCCACCACGTTCAGCGGATCGCCGGGAAGCCGGTCCCAGGCGGCGGCCGTGCCCTCGTACACGTCCTCGCGTTCGGAGCCGAGCTGTTCCAGCACCCGCATCCGGCTCGGGCCGAAGCCCCGTTCGCGCAGCAGGGCGGCGATCTCGGCCGGGGAGGCGGCGCCCGCGCTCAGCACGAGCACCCGGCGCCCCTCGTGCAGGGCGGCCGCGAGCCGGGCCACCGGGCGGCCCACCACGGTGATCACCTCGGTGTCCTCCACGGGCCAGCCCAGGCGGGCGCAGGCGTAGGAGACCGACGAGGGGTGCGGGTGCACGCGCAGGGACCGCGGGCCGAGCTCCTCGGCCAAGGCGCGCCCGATCCCGTAGAACATGGGGTCGCCGCTGGCCAGGACGGCGATCCGGCGGCCGGAGTGCTCGGCCATGAGCTTCGGCACGGCCGGGCGCAGCGGGCTCGGCCAGGCCACCCGCTCACCGGCGCAGTCGGCGGACGGCAGCAGGTCGAGCTGGCGCGGCCCGCCGATCAGCACCTCGGCGGAGGACAGGGCCGACCGGGCGGCGGTGGTGAGCCCGGCCCAGCCGTCGGCGCCGAGGCCGACGACCGTCACGGGTATGGGGGGCGGTGCGGAGCTCACTGCGCGGTACCTCGGGGACGGGACGGGAACGGAAGGGCGGACCCGCAGCCTACTGGCCTGCGGATCCGCTTCCGGCGCCCACCCTGGCGAGGCCGCGCGCGTGTCCCGGTCTACGCTCGGTGGCCCACCGTGTGACGAGGGAGCTGCCATGCCCGGCCGGACCACCGCGATCATCCCCGACCAGAGCGGCCGGACCGCCGTCGTGACCGGCGCGAACAGCGGCATCGGCTACGTCACGGCCCGGGAGCTCGCCCGGCACGGCGCCACCGTGGTGCTGGCCTGCCGCAGCGCCGCCCGGGGCCGGGCCGCCGTGGTCCGACTGCGCGGCGAGGTGCCGGACGCCGCGGTGGAGTTCATGCCGCTGGACCTCGCCGACCTGGCCTCGGTGAGGCAGTTCGCCGCCGCGTACGCGGGCCGGCGCGGCGCACTGGACCTGCTCGTCAACAACGCCGGCGTGATGGCGCTGCCGTTCGGGCGCACCACCGACGGGTTCGAGACGCAGTTCGGCGTCAACCACCTCGGGCACTTCGCGCTGACCGGGCTGCTCCTGCCCAGGCTGCGGGCCGCGGGCGCCGGGGCCCGCATCGTCACCGTCTCCAGCGGCTTCCACGTCCTCGGGAAGATCCCCTCCGGCGCCGGGGGGCCCGCCGCCACGGAAGGGTTCGGCAGCCGGGACGCCGAGGCCGGCTACCGGCGCTGGATCGCCTACGGCCGTTCCAAGACCGCGAACCTGCTCTTCACGCACGAGCTGGCCCGCCGCTTCACGGCCGCGGGCGGGCCGGTCACCGCGGCCGCCGCCCACCCCGGCTACGCGTCCAGCAACCTGCACACGGGGGCGGCCCGCCTGGAGGGGCCGACCCTCGGCTCGCGCCTGACGGCCCTCGGGGACGCGGTCCTGGCCCAGCCCACCGCCTCGGGCGCCCTGCCCACCCTGCACGCGGCCACCGCGCCCGGCGTCGGCCAGGACGCCTTCTACGGCCCGCGCTTCGGCTGGCGCGGAGCGCCCGTGCCGTCGTGGCGTGCGCGGTGGACCCTCGACGACGCCGCCGGCGAGGAGCTGTGGGCCGCCTCCGAGCGGCTCACGGGCGTCTCGTACGCCGCCCTGCCGCGCTGACCGGGGGCTCCCGGCGCCGCCGGCCCTCCTGAGCCGCCCGCCGGGCCCCGGTGCCCCGGGGGCCCGCGCCGCGCTCAGTGCCCCGCGGTGGAACGCTCGTACAGGGCCCGGACCCGGTCGTCGAAGTACACGCTGTACGAGGTCTCGTCGTCGCCCCCGCCGTCCCGTCCCCCGATCACGCCGATCAGGGTCCGGCCGTCGGTCAGCACCGGGCCGCCGCTCGTCCCGTTGGGCACGTCCGCGCAGTCCAGCCGGATCTGCGTCGGTCCGGCCGGCCGGGCCGTGGTGCGGCAGTCCAGCGGCTGCTCGGTGGCGTTCGGGTAGCCCATCAGCCGTGCGGGCGCGGGCAGTTCGGTGCCGAAGCCGATGGTCCTGGCGCCGGTGACGTCCTCCAGGCGCTGCCCGGGATAGCCGGGGCGGCGCACCCGTACGAACGCCACGTCGGCGTCGGGGTCCTGGTCCCGCGCCCAGCGCGGGTCCACGTCGATCCGGGTGGGCACCCACACGCCGAACGGCGCGGTCCCGTCCCGGTAGCCCGGCACGAAGGCGAGGTTCGTGCGGAAGCCGCCCCCGTGCACGCAGTGCGCGGCGGTGGCGATCAGGTCGCCGCCGGGGGAGTGCACCACGACGCCCGAGCAGTGGTGGTCGGGATCGCCGTCGTTGCCGGGCGAGAACAGCGCGCCGGCCGCCGGCTCGGCGGGGGCCGGCCGGGCCTCCAGCGGGTCGGAGGGCGCCCAGCCGCCGGAGCGCCAGTCGGCGTCGGAACCGGACCCGGCGAAGGCCTTGTCGTCCGTCGGGGGCTCCGCGGCCTCGCGGACGATGCCGTCCAGCACCGCCGAGGCCGTCCGGTCGGCGCGCTCGGGGTCCTGCTGGTAGAAGCCCAGCGCCGGGTCGCCGTCGGCGCGGTTGGCGGCGATGCCGCGCAGTTCCCACGCCACGTAGCCGGCCCCGGCGAGGACGAGGGTGCACAGGAGACCGACCACGACGGAGCCCCGGGCCACGGCCCGGCCGTGCCCCCGCCGCCGTTCCCGCTCCCCAACCCTGCTGGTCATGTGCCCCCTCCACCCGCGTACGCGTCCGACGCTCCGTTCGATGGGGGGAGGGCCGCCCGGGTTCCGCGCCCGGCACGTGTCCGTCCTCACAGCCCGCCCCCGCCGTCCCGTGCACGTCCGGACCCGCCCCCGCCGTCCCGTGCACGTCCGGGCCCGCCCTCCCGGGCGCCTCCGTCCCGCCGTCCCGCGGGCCGGCGGCCGGTGCCGAACCCGGCGTTCCCCCCACCGGTCCGGACGCACGGCGCTATCGTGCCCGGGCGGGGCGAACTGCGCGAGGGGGCGGTGCGGCGGTGCGTTTTCTCTTTGTCCACGGCACGGGGGTACGGCGCGAGCGGCACGACAGGCTCTTCGCCCTGGTCCGCGACCGGCTGACCGCCCGGTTCCCCCGCGCACGAGTCGACTCCTGCTACTGGGGCGACCGGTTCGGCGCCACCCTCGGCGCCGGCGGCCGGTCCGTGCCCGGCATGCGGCCGCGCCCCGACGCCGCACCCGACCCCGTGGACGCCGAGACCGCCGAGTGGGCGCTGCTGCTGGCCGATCCGCTGTGCGAGCTGAGGGTCCTGGCCGAGGCCGGCTGGGGCCCGCCCGGGGAGGGCGGCGCCGCGTCCGGCGGAGGCCCCGCGGGCGGGCCCGGCGGGGACCCCGGCGACGACCCGTTCGCGATGCCCGGCGTCCGGCCCGCCGGTACGGGCGTCCTCGCACTGCTCGCCGCCCTGCCGCACGATCCGCCCCGCACCGGGGACGAACTCGGCGCCCTGCTGCACGGCACCGGGCTCGCGGCGGGCTACCCCGCCGCCCTGGACTCCACCGCGGCCTCCGCCGAAGCCGCCCGGGCCGCGGACCGGGCCGCCGGCGACGCGCAGGCCCGTGAACTGGCATCCGCCCTCGCCCGGGCCGTCACCGCCGCCGCGCTGGCCGACGCCGGGGCCGACGCCGACTGCACCGGAGCCGAACGCGACCGCCTCGTCGAACTGCTCACGACCCGCCTCGGCGGCGACGCCCGGGTCCCCGGGGCCCGCGCCGCGGCCGTCCTCGGCCGGCTCGCGCTGCGGGTCACCACCCAGCCCCTGCTCAACGCCTGGCGCGGCTCCCTCACCACGGGCGCCACCCCCGCCCTCGGCGACATCCTGCGCTACCAGGCCCGCGGCCACGAGCTGCGGGCGTTCCTGCACGCGCGGATCACCGCCGACCCGGGACCGACCGTGCTCGTCGGGCACAGTCTCGGCGGGATCGCCCTGGTGGACCTCCTCGCCCTCGCCGCCGCCCGCGGGGAGGCCGTGCCCGGGGCCCGGCTCCTCGTCACCGTCGGCTCCCAGGCGCCCTTCCTCCACGAGCTCGGCGCGCTCGCCGCGCTCGAACCGGGCGCGAAGCTCCCGTACGGCTTCCCGCGCTGGCTCAACGTCTTCGACCGCCAGGACGTCCTCGCCTACCTCGCCGGGCCCGTGTTCCCCGGCGACCCCCGCGTCACCGACCACGAGATCGGCAGCCGCCAGCCCTTCCCGGCCTGCCACAGCGCCTACTGGAAACAGGACGCCCTCTACGAGCGGATCGAACAGGCGGTGGCCGAAGCGGAGATCGGATGATCCCCGCCGGCTTCCTGCCCCCGGCCCTCGGCCCGCAGCGCACCTTCGCGCTCGTCGCCGGGGTCGAGCGCTACGAGATCAGCCACCGCTGGAACCTGCGCGGGCCGGCTCGCGACGCCCTGCGGTTCGCCCGCTGGCTGACCGGCCCCGCCCAGGTGCCGCCCGGCAACCTCCGGCTGCTCCTGTCGCCGCTCGACGAACCGGACGCCCTCGACTGGTCGGACTCCCCGGCCATGGCCGCCCTGCGCACCGCGTACCGGCCGGCGACCGAGGAGAACGTCAAGGCCGCGCTCCTCGACGAACTCCCGCAGTGCGACGGCGACCTGCTGTGGATCTTCTGGGCGGGCCACGGCTACCTCGGACCCCGGCACGAGCTGATGCTGCCCTGCGCCGACGCCCGCCCGAGCCAGATCCGCCACCTCAACCTCGACTCGGCGCTGCGCTGGTGGCGCACCGACCTCGTCAAACAGCGCAGCTTCCCGCTCCAGGCGGCGCTCGTGGACTCCTGCCGCGTGGACGCGCCCCGCGACGCCCGCTGGAACTTCGGCACCAACGACTACGGCGGCGGGCTGTCGGTGCCCGGCCGCCGGCAGTTCCGCCTCTACGCCTCCCGCGAGGGCGAGGCCGCGCAGAACGACGCCGAACGCGGCGCCGGCCGGTTCACCGAGGCCCTCCTCGACGAGATCGGCGGGCACTCGGTGCGGGAGAGCGTCAGCGGACTGCCCGTCGCGGCCCGCAGCATCCACCGCGCCTTCCGGGAACTGCGCGAACGCGGCGAGGGCTGGCAGCTCCCGCAGTTCGTCGTCGACCGCGACTGGGACGCCTGCTCCTTCCTCGACGAGGACCCGTCCGGCGGGATCCCGCAGGGAGCCACCCGGCTCGACCAGCAGGCCTGGGACGGCCTCGGCGGGCTCTTCGCCGGACGCGAGCCGCCGCGCAGCACCCACGAGGCCTACGCGTGGGCGTTCAAGGCGGCCGGCTGCACCACCCCGGTCGGCGGCGGGCTGCCCGGCGAAAGCCTCCTGGAGGTGGTCCAGGACCTCGACGAACGCCAGGGCGGGCGCGGCGGGATGCCGCTGGCCGTGCCCTTCGTCCGCTTCCTCGCGGACCGGGCGGCCGCGGCGGGCGACCCCGCGTGGGCCGCGCGGCTGGGGGAGTGGGTCGCCGCCACCCGCGAACGCCTGGCCCTGCCGGTGCTGCCCCCGCCGCCGCCCCCGCCCCGCACGACCGTCGTCCACGTACGGCTGGAGACGCCGCCGGACGGCGGGCCCGGCCACCTGGCCCGGATCTGGCTGCGGGGCCGGCGGACCGAGCACGTCTGGGAGTCGGAGGGCGCCCCCGTGGGGCTGGACGCGGTACGGGAGCAGCTCGTGCGGCAGCTCGCCCTCGCCTGCGCGGCGCCGCCGGAGGGGGACCGGGAGGAACCGGGGGTGTACCCGGCCGTGGACCGCGTCGAGTTCCACGTCCCGTACGCCCTGCTGGACACCGCCTTCGACCAGTGGCCTGTACCCCGCGGACCGGCCGGCCGGCACCGCGCCCTCGGACTGCTCCACCAGGTCGTGGTGCGCTGCCCGCAGGAGCGCGCCGACACCCGGGCCGCATGGCACGGCAGCTGGCGCTGGCTGCGCCTCCAGGGCGGCCGGCACCCCGACGCCGTCCGGGTGGTGGAGGACCACGAGCTGCACGACGGGCTCGGGATGGAGCTGGCCGGCGGGCCGGCGCCCGCCTGCGTCCTGGACCACACCACGGCGGCCCCGCACGCCGGACTGCTGGAAGCCGTACTGGAGGGCGGTGTCCCGGTGGCGGTGTGGCGCCGCGGGGGCGGAACCCCGGAACGCCCCCTCCTCGACCTGCTCGCACCGGCCGGCCCCGACGGCCGGCCGGACCCCGGCGCACTGGACGTCCTCGGTCTGCCCGCCCGCGTACGGGACGTGCGCCGGGCGGCCGCCGGCGCGGCCGCCCGGGCCGCGCACGCCTGCCAACCGCCGCCGGGGGAAGACCAGTTGGTGCTGCTGTGGGACGATCCCGACGACGCACCGGGCGTGCGCTCCCTGGCCTGACCCCGACCACCGACACACGGCGACACCGACGATGGAGGCAGAGGCAGTGGCGAAGGACTGGTGGCTGTACCGGGGCAACGGCGGGAGCGAGGAGCGGCGCGCCCGCCTGGAGACCGGATTCCCGCCGCCCTGGCGGGACTTCACCGGGGTGCCGGACCCGCTCTACCGGCCGCCCGAGTGCGCCGGACCCGCCTGGGAGCGCACCTGGCGGCGCGGCGAGGGATACGTGCCGGACGGCCCGGAGACGGACGTCGTCAACACGGCGCTGCACCTGCGCAGGCCGCTGCTGATCACCGGGAAGCCCGGCGTGGGCAAGTCCACCCTCGCCCACGGCATCGCCGCCGACCTGGGCCTGGGCCCCGTACTGCAGTGGCCGATCACCAGCCGGACCGTGCTGCGCGACGGGCTCTACCTCTACGACGCCGTCGGCCGCCTCCAGGAAGCCGGCCTGGAGCAGCTGCGCCCCCCCGGATCCGCCGCCGCCGACCGCCCGGCCGCGGGCGGCGGGCCGTCCATCTCCCGCTACCTGCGCCTCGGCCCGCTCGGCACCGCCCTGCTGCCGCAGACCCGCCCGCGCGTGCTGCTCGTCGACGAGATCGACAAGAGCGACATCGACCTGCCCGGCGACCTCCTCACCGTCTTCGAGGACGGCGGCTTCCTCATCCCCGAACTCGCCCGCCTGGCGCAGGAGGATCCCACGGTCGCCATCGGCACCGAGGACGACCCCGAGGCCGTCGTACGGATCACCCAGGGCCGGGTCCAGTGCCGCCACTTCCCCGTCGTCGTCCTCACCAGCAACGGCGAACGCGACTTCCCGCCCGCCTTCCTGCGCCGCTGCGTCCGGCTCCACCTGGAGCCGCCCGGCCCGGAAAAACTCGCCCGCATCGTGCGCCGCAGGCTCGGCGTCGACATCGAGGACGGCGACGAGTACCAGGACCTGGTCCGCGCCTTCACCGACCGCGGCGCCGACGGGGACCTGGCCACCGACCAGCTCCTCAACGCCATCCAGCTCCGCCTCGCCGGCGCCTGGTCCGCACCCGCCGACCGCGAGCGGTTCCTCGACACCGTCATGCAGCGCCTGACCGGGCCCACGGCGTGATCGAGGACCTCCTCGCGGCGCTCGCCGACGGCGCCGACGCGGCGGGCCCCGGCCCGGGCCTCGGGCCCGAGGAGATCGCCGACATCCTCTGGCTGGCCGCCCGGGTGGACCCCGCCGCTACCCGCCCGCCCGGCGCGCCCGCCCCCGGGCCGCCGGACGGACCGGCGCCGGAGGCCGCACCGCCGTCCCCCGCCGCCGGTCCGCTCCCCGGCGAGGGCGCCGAGGACGGCGGCGGGGGCGCGGACGGGCCGGGGCCAACCGTCCGGCTCTTCCCGGCCGCCCGGCACGACCCCGCCGGCAAGCCGGCCGACACAGCGGGAGGGCGCCGCGGCAGCCCCCTGCGGCTGCCGCGGGCCGCCTCCCTCGACGACCCGCTCTCCCTCATGCGCGCCCTGCGTCCCGTCGGCCGGCGCGCCATCGGCGGCCCCGGCCAGGAACTGGACGAGCAGCTCACCGTGGAACGCAGCATCGAACGGATGGTGCCCACCCCGGTGCTGCGCCCCGCCGAGAGCCGCTGGCTGGACCTGGCCCTGGTCGTGGACGCCCACCACTCGATGCTGCTCTGGGCGGACCTGGTCGACGAACTCCGCGCGGTGCTGACCCGCAGCGGCGTCTTCCGCGACGTCCGCACCTGGCAGCTCACCGGCACCGGCCCCGGCGCCACCCCGATGCTCACCCGCGGCCGGGGCGGCCCGCCCCGCAACCCGCTGGAACTGGCCGACCCCGCCGGCCGCCGGCTGATCCTCGTCCTCTCCGACACCGTCGCGGCGGGCTGGCGCGAAGTCCCCCTCCAGGGCGTGCTGCGGCACTGGTGCACGCACAACGCCGTGGCCGTCCTCAACGTCCTGCCCGAACGGCTGTGGACGCGGGGCGCCGTCCGGCCCGTCCCCTACGCCCTCCGCGCCGACCGGCCCGCCGCCGCCACCCGCTCCTGGCAGCGCAGCCCGGCCGGCGGACGCGCCCGCACCGGACGGCGCCACCGGCCGCCCGAGGTGGTCCCCGTGGTCGGGATCGCCCCCGGCAGCCTGGCCCGGCTGGTGCGCGTGGTCGCCGGCGACGGCCGCTGGAGGCGCCTCGCCTGCCTGCGGCTGGACGCGCGGCACGGCGCGCCGGAAGCCTCCGGGCCCGGTCCGGACCCGACCGGGCACAGTCCGCTGGAGGTGGTGGAGCGGTTCCGCGCCGGGGCCTCCCCGACCGCCCAGCAGCTCGCCGCCCACCTCGCCGCCGTCCCGCTCACCCTGCCGGTCATGACCCTCGTACGGCGTTCCCTCCTGCGCGACTCCGAGCACGGGCACCTGGCGGAGGTCGCCCTCGGCGGGCTGTTCGAGCCGTGGGGGGACGAACGGGGTGACGATCGGGGGGCCGACGGCGGGCAGACGGAGTTCGAGTTCCGGCCCGGAGTACGGGAGGTGCTGCTCGGATCGCAGCTGCGCGGGGACGTCGCCGCCGTCCGGGAGCTGGTCCGCCGCCGCGTCTGGGAGTACCTGGCGCGCCGGCGCGGCACCGGGCCCGACTTCCCGGCGGTCCGCGTCGCCGACGGCCGGGAGGGCCACCGCGGCGTGGCCGAGGACTCCCTGCCCTTCGCGACCCGGCCGCCGGCGGCGGACCCGGGCCTGGGCGACCGGGTGGTGCGGGTCCGCCACGACGCGCGGGCGGAGCCGCTGGACGTCGGCATCCTGCTGACCCCGCGGCTGGTCCTGACGGTCGGGGACGGGGCGGTCCCGCTGGGCGCGGAGGCGTGGGTGCGGCCCGGCGACCGGGAGGTCCCGTGCCGCACGGTGTGGTGGGACGACGCGGCCCCGCGGGTCCTCCTGCTGGAGGCCGACGAGGACCTCGCGGACCCCGGACTCTTCGCGCAGCCGCTGTCCTGGGCGGACGCCGACCACCGTCCCGCGCAGGTCCGGGTCGACGGCCGCACCGACGAGGGCGCGCCGGCCAGCCTGACGGGCGAGGTGGTCCCGTACGGCGGCGACCGCAACGGCGAGCTGGTCCGGCTGTCGGCCGAACCGGACGCCTGGACGCACTACCGCGGAGGCCCGGTCTCCGCGGACGGGACCCTCGTCGGGGTCGTCCACACGGTGTGGCCCAACCGCCTGGTGTTCCTCTCGGCCCACGCGCTGCTGGAGCACCGGGGGTTCCGCGGGGTGCTCGCGCGCCGCGGGTCGGCGGGGACCTTCACCTCCCCGGACGCGGTGCGGACCGTGTGCCTCGCCGTGCGTACGGGCACCGACGGCATGCACCCGATCGGCAGTTCGCCGCGGGAGGAGACGCGGGCCATGCTGCTGGAGCTCATGTCCCTGGCGGCCGTCGGCGGGCGGGTGAGCACCGACGAGGGGGACGCGCCGGTGCTGGTCCTCCTGGAGGCGCCGGGGGCCCGCGCGAAGGCCGCCCGGCTGCTGGCGCGGCTGCCCGGCCGGATGGCCGCGTACGGGGAGCGCCGCATGGAGGGGATGCACGCCTCCCTGGCCGTCGCCCTCGGCGCCGACGCGGCGGAAGCCGCCCGGCTCGCCGCGCACCCCGCCGTCGGGGACCTCCTGCACCGGACGGTCCCGTCGGGCGCGCTCCTCCTCGCGGTCTCCGACCGGGTGCACGACGAGCTGGACGGCCTGCTCGGCCTGCCGGACCGGCTGGCCGTGGCGCGGGCGGGCGCCGAGGGCGAGGGTTGGCTGTGCACCGACCCGTACCCACCCGCCGAGGCGCTCGGGCAGCTGCTCGCGGAGGCCGACGAGCTCCTCGGTGACACGGTGGCCTGGCCGGTCTGTGGCATCGGTGCCACCGCGACCGAACCGCAGGGCTGCATCGGTGTCCGGCTCCCCGGGTACGAGCGGTGCCTGGCCCACCTGGCGGAGGGTGACCGGCGTGCCTTCCTCGGCACCCTGGCGCCGGGGGTACCGGTCGACTTCCGGGGGACGACCTTCGAACACGGTCTGCTGGGGCGCGTGCTGGCGGCGCTGGCCCCGTCGGGCGCGGACCCCGTCAGGCTGGGGAGCGCGGCGTTCGACCGCGCGTACTTCGCGGACGGCTGGGACCGGCCGGGGGCGGAGTTCACCGACCGGGCCTCCTTCGCGCGGGCCGTGTTCGCGGGCAGGGCGGCGTTCGTGGGGTCGGTCTTCGAGGGTCCGGCCTCCTTCGACGGGGTGGAGTTCCAGCACATCGGCGACTTCGACCGGAGCCGCTTCCGGGGCCGGGCCCTCTTCCGCCGGGCGGTCTTCCGGGGTTCCGCGGGCTTCACCGACGCGGTGTTCCTGGACGGACTGTTCTTCTCCCGGGCCGTGCTGGAGGGCTCCGCGGACCTGAACGGGATGCGGGTGACCGGGGAGGCCGACTTCTCCCGGACCCGCTTCGGCGGCCTGACGGGGCTGAGCGCGGCCGGGTTCGCGGGGCCCGCCTCCTTCGCCGCCGCGACGTGGGAGCTCGGTCTGCTGTCCACGGGGACGGCCTTCGAGGACTCCGTGGACTTCACCGACGCCGTGTTCCGGGCCCGGGTCCGCTTCGAGGGCGTGCGCTTCGGGGCCGGCCCGGACCACGGCCTCACCGACCGGCCGGGCCGCTGGCGGTCCCGCAGGCGGCCGGACGGCACGTGGGACGTCCGGCGCGACCCGGACGGGGACTGACGGACTGACGGACCGACACCGGCTCACGGACCGCTGTGCGAGGCCTCCAGGCGCCGGTCGGTGCGGGAGTCCGCCGCCGGCAGGCTCGCCTCCAGGTCGTCCAGGGCGCGGCGGGCCGTCGCGATGCGTTCGCGGACGTCCGTGCCGGGCGCGTTCGCGCCGGACGCCTCCGGTCCGGCGCCGGCCGGCGGCGGGCTCCCCGGCCGCTTCGGGTCACGGCGCTCCGCGTCCTCCATCTCGCGTGCCTCGTCCAGGGAGTTGAGGACGACCCCGATGAGGACGTTCACCAGCACGAAGGAGGCCAGCAGCGCGTAGGAGGCGTAGTAGAGGATGCTGAGGCGGGAGATCTGCAGGCCCGCGCGCACCGCGTCCGTCAGGCCGTCGAGGGTGGTCAGCAGGAAGAGGGTCAGCATGGCGCGGCCCACCGAGCCGTAGTGTCCGGGGTCGGACTCGGCGAAGCAGACCCAGCCGACCATCGCGTACACGTACAGCACCAGTCCCCCGACGAAGAGGAAGCTGGCCGTGCCGGGCAGGCTGCGGCCGACGGCGATCAGCAGGATGCGCAGGTGCGGCAGGAAGCGGGCCGTGCGCAGCACCCGGGCGAGCCGCAGCAGCCGCAGCAGGGTCGTGTTCTCCCGGACGAACGGCACGAAGGCCGAGGCCACGACCGCGAGGTCGAAGAGGTTCCACGGGTCGCGGAAGAATGCTTTCGGCCGGTCCGCGAAGGCGCCGATGCGCAGCACCATCTCCAGGCTGAACAGTGCCAGGCAGGCCTGTTCCGCGGTGTGCAGCAGCAGCCGGTGCTCCCCGGCGAGCCCGCTGTACGTCTCCGCGCCCATCAGGGCGGCGTTGAGCAGGATCAGGCAGAAGACGCCCATGCTGAAGGCGGGGGCCTCCGTGGCGACCCGGCAGCGGGCTGCCAGCTTCATCCGGCCGCGTCCGGCCGGCCCGGGGTCAGTCATCGTGCTCCTCGCGCTGTCGTCTGCGCCGCGGTCGAACGGCGGCCCGCCTCTCCTAACGCCGCACGGGCGATCGGGTTTCACCGGGTGTGCGCCCCCGCGTGCCGTGGAGTGCGCCCCCGTGCTCCTCGGTGCGACCTCCGACCCCCTGCCCGAATCCCTCAAGTGCGCTGGGTGAACAGTCGGTTGATCCGCGGGTGGGGCGCCCCCGGTGCGCATATGCTCGGCGCGTACCTCCGCACGCCAGAACACCGGCACACCCGTGCACCCGTACATCCGTGCACTCGTACATCCGTGCGTGCCGTCCGCGCGCCGCACGTCTCACGAACCGTTAGGGGATCGCGCCGTGAGTGTCCGCATCCAACCCTCCTCGCAGGTCGACGAGAGCGCCGAGCTCGGGGAGGGCACCGCCGTCTGGGATCTGGCGCAGATACGCGAGGACGCCCGCCTCGGCCGCGGGTGCATCGTGGGGCGCGGGGCGTACGTGGGGCCCGGTGTCCGTATCGGGGACCACGTGAAGCTCCAGAACTACGCACTCGTGTACGAACCGGCGGAACTGGGCGACGGCGTCTTCATCGGCCCGGCCGCCGTCCTCACCAACGACTTCTACCCGCGGGCGGTCGACCCCGACGGGCGGCTCAAGCGCGGCGACGACTGGGAGGCGGCGGGGGTCGTGGTGGCCGAGGGCGCCTCGCTGGGGGCCCGTTCGGTGTGCGTCGCCGGGGTGCGCGTCGGACGCTGGGCCCTGGTCGCGGCGGGTGCGGTGGTCTCCCGGGACGTACCGGACTTCGCCCTCGTGGCCGGCGTCCCGGCCCGCCGGATCGGCTGGGTGGGACGGGCCGGGGTGCGGCTGGTGGAGCGCGCGGGGGAGCCGGGCGCGTGGGAGTGCCCGCGCACCGGTGAGCTGTACGACGAGAAGGGCGACACGCTCACGCAGCGGAGCTGACGGAAGGTCGGCGATTTGGGCCACCACCATTTCCTCAAAACCGCAATCAATGAACATCCGTGGGCATAACGTGTCCCTGCACACGGGATCTGAGCAGGCAACAGGCCATGCTCAGTGGGGGGTTGTGTACGACGAGGAGCACCGCGGGCAGTGCCGCTGCGGGCGCGGGAACACCGCGTCCGAGGACACTGCCGTGCGCGCGTGCTCCCGGTCCGGGGCATCGCTGGGGGGATCCAGACGCAGGCCTCCGGACGGCTCGTGCCGTCGGCGCTGGGACGCCGGCGGCGCGGGCACCGTCACGCGCAGTCCCCCTCCGGGGAAGGGCGACCGCCAGGTCCGTCCGAGGAGAGATCAGAGGGGGTAGGTGTGTTGGAGCCGTACAGCTCGGACATGCGGGGTGCGGGGAGCACCAGGGGCTTCGGGACGGGGACCCGATGACCACCACACGATTAGGGGCACTGGCCCAGGAGGACCCGGCGCTGCACGCGCTGGCACAGCGGCTGCTCGGGCTGGCCGAGGCGGGACTGCCCGCCATGTACCTGCCGGTGGCCGGCACCTTCGCCTTCACCCGGGCGGGCACGGTCGCACCCGACGGCAGCCGCCTGCTCGAACTGCGCGGGACCAGCACCCGGTACGCGGCCATCACCGCGCTGGGCGCCCGGTTCCTGCCGGAGGAGCGGCAGCGCACCCTGTTCGGCGGGCGCTCCGCCGAGGAGTTCACGGGACTGCTCGTGGAACGCCTGCCCGGCGTGGAGAACCTCGGCGACGCGGCGCTCATCGCCTGGGCCGCGGCCGAGACCGGACACCCCAAGCTGTCCGACGCCCTCGACCGGGTGGCCGCGCTGGACCTGCCGGGCCGGCCGCAGTACACGGTCGAGGCCGCCTGGGTGCTGTCGGCCCTCGCGGCCGCGCGGCCCGTCACGGACGTGGAGAGCCGGATCCCGGCCGCCCGCGCCCGCCTGCTGAGCGCCAGGACCGGGCGGAGCCCGCTCTTCGCGCACGCCACCGGACCGGGCCTGGTCCCCGGCTACCGCTCACACGTCGCCTGCTTCGCCGACCAGACCTATCCGCTCCAGGCACTGGCCAGGCTGCACGCGAGCGGCGACGACCCGGAGGCCCTGGCGGCCGCCGACGCCTGCGCCGCCCGCATCTGCGACCTCCAGGGCGACGGCGGACAGTGGTGGTGGCACTACGACTCCCGCGAGGGCGGCGTGGTGGAGGGCTACCCGGTCTACAGCGTGCACCAGCACGCCATGGCCCCGACCGCCCTGTTCGACCTGGCCGAGGCCGGCGGCACGGACTTCGGCCCGCACATCCGCCGCGGCCTGCGCTGGATGACCGAGGTGCCCGAACTGGCCGGGCCCGACGGCACCCCGCGCGAACGGATGATCCGCGAGGACCTCGGGATCACCTGGCGCAAGGTCTACCGCGGCGACCCGAAGAAGGCCGTCCGCGCCGCCCGCGGGCTGACCGCCAAGGTGGCGCCGCACGCCCGGCTCGCACCGCTCGACCTGGTCTTCCGCCCCCGGGCCGTGGACCGCGAGTGCCGTCCGTACGAGTTCGGCTGGCTCCTGTTCGCATGGCTCGGGGGGCCGCAGGGATGACCCGACCCACGCTCTTCGGGGTCGCCCTCGACCCGCTGACCATGGACGAGACCGTCCAGCGCTGCCTCGACGCGGTTCGCCGCGGCGAGCAGATCGAGATCGGGATGGTCAACGCCGCCAAGCTCGTCAACATGCGCCGCGACCCCCGCCTCGCCGCGGCGGTCTCCGGCTGCGACCTGGTCCTGGCCGACGGCCAGGCCGTGGTCTGGGCCGGGCGGGTGCTCGGCGTCCGGCTGCCCGAACGGGTCGCGGGCATCGACCTGTTCATGCGCCTGCTCGCCGCCGCCGAGACCGCGGAGATCCCCGTCTACCTGCTCGGGGCCCGGCAGGACGTCCTGGACCTGATGCTCGCGCAGATCTCCGCACGCTTCCCGAAGCTGCGGGTCGCCGGCAGCCGCAACGGCTACTTCGACGACTCCGAGCAGGGGGAGATCGCCGACGCCGTCGCCGGGAGCGGCGCCCGCCTGCTCTTCCTCGGCATGACCTCGCCCAAGAAGGAGATCTTCACCGCCGGCTACGGCGAGCGCACCGGCGCCCGCGTCGTCCACGGCGTCGGAGGCTCCTTCGACATCCTCGCCGGCATCACCAAACGAGCCCCCCTGGTCTGGCAGCGGATGGGACTCGAATGGTTCTACCGCACCCTCCAGGAACCGCGCCGCCTCGGAAAGCGCTACCTCACCACCAACGCTGCCTTCCTCCTCATGACGGTCCGCGAGCTCATCCACCGCACACCGTCTGCCGGTTCCGCGAACAGGAGTCACTGCTGATGCGCGTCGTCGTCGTGGGACAGGGATACGTCGGCCTGCCACTGGCCGTCCGGGCCGCCGAGGTCGGCCACCAAGTGATCGGTTACGACGTCGACGCGCGGCGGGTCAAGAGCCTCGCCGCCGGAGAGTCGTACGTGGAGGACGTCTCCTCCGAACGCCTCGCCCGCGCCCTGGAGCGCGGCACCTACCGGGCCACCGAACTGGCCCGCGACTGCGGCGGCTTCGACGTCGCCGTCGTCACCGTCCCCACCCCGTTACAGGACGGCGCCCCCGACCTGCGCTACATCGAGGAGTCGGCCCACACCCTGGCCCGCTTCCTGCGCCCGGGCGCGACCGTGATCCTGGAGTCCACCACCTACCCCGGCACCACCGAGGAGCTGTTCGCCCCGATCCTGGAAGCCGGATCCGGCCTCACCGCAGGCGCCGACTTCCACCTCGGCTACAGCCCCGAACGCATCGACCCCGGCAACACCGTCTGGGGGTTCCAGCAGACGCCCAAGGTCGTCTCCGGCGTGGACGAGGCCTCCCTCAAGGCCGTCGAGGCCTTCTACGGGCAGCTCGTCGACACCACCGTGCCGGTGCGCTCGCCCAAGGAGGCCGAGCTCGCCAAACTGCTGGAGAACACCTTCCGGCACGTGAACATCGCCCTCGTCAACGAGATCGCCATGTTCGCCCGCCACCTCGACATCGACGTCTGGCAGTCCATCGAGGCCGCCTCCAGCAAGCCCTTCGGCTTCATGAAGTTCACCCCCGGGCCGGGCGTCGGCGGGCACTGCCTGCCCATCGACCCCTCGTACCTCAACTGGCGCGTCCAGCGAGAACTGGGACAGAACTTCCGCTTCGTCGAACTCGCCAACGACATCAACAACCACATGCCCGAGTACGTGACGCGCCGGGTCATCGACGCCCTCAACACCAAGCGCCGCTCCGTCAACGGCTCCCGGATCCTGCTCCTCGGCCTCGCCTACAAGAAGAACACCGGCGACGCCCGCGAATCGCCCGCCGTGCGCATCGCACAGCTGCTCCTCGACATGGGCGCGAAGGTCCGCGCGGTCGACCCGCACGTCGTCGAGAGCATCAAGGTCGACGCCCGGCTGGTCCGGGTCGAGGCGACCCGCAAGGAGATCGCGGGAGCCGACGTCGTCGTCCTGCTCACCGACCACGACTCCTTCGACTACCAGATGATCACCGAGCACGCCTCCTACGTCCTCGACACCCGCAACCGCATGACCGGACCGAAGGTGGAGGTGCTCTGAGGCCATGGCCAGGATCGTCTGCGTCGCCGGGGCACGCCCCAACTACATGAAGATCAAACCGGTGATGGACGCACTGGAGCGCCGCGGCGCCGAGGTGGTCCTCGTCCACACCGGCCAGCACTACGACGAGTCGATGAACGACGTCTTCTTCCGCGACCTCGGCATCCGGCCCCCCGACCGGTACCTGGGCGCCGGATCGGGCAGCCACGCCGAGCAGACCGGCCGGGTGATGACGGCCTTCGAACCGCTGCTCGACGCACTCGCACCGGACGCCGTGGTCGTGGTCGGGGACATCAACTCCACCCTCGCCTGCGCCCTGGTCACCGCGAAGGCCGGCCCGCTGCTGGCCCACGTCGAGGCCGGACTGCGCAGCCGCGACTGGAGCATGCCCGAGGAGGTCAACCGGGTCGCCACCGACCGGCTCAGCGACTTCCTGCTGGCGCCCTCGCCCGACGCCGCGGACAACCTGCGCGCCGAGGGCTACCGCGAGGACCAGATCCACATGGTCGGCAACGTCATGATCGACACCCTGCTGGCCAACCTGGAGCGCGCCCGGAGCTCCGACGTCCTCGACCGCCACGGGCTCACCCGCGGCGCGTACGGCCTGCTCACCCTGCACCGGCCGGCCAACGTGGACGACCCGGCCGTCCTGCGCGGCCTGCTCAAGGCCCTGGGCGAGATCGCCGGCCGCTGTCCGCTGCTGCTGCCCGTGCACCCGCGGGCCGAGCGGCGGCTCGCCGACCTGGGCGTCCCCGAGGGCATCCGGCTGGTACCCGCCGCCGGATACCTCGACTTCATCGCGCTCCAGGACGCCGCACGGGTGGTGCTCACCGACTCCGGCGGCATCCAGGAGGAGACCACCGTGCTGGGCGTGCCCTGCGTGACCCTCCGCGAGAACACCGAGCGGCCCATCACCGTCGAGGAAGGCACCAACGTCCTCGCGGGCACCGACCCCGACCGCATCGTCGACACCGTCAACCGGGTCCTCGACCACCCGCCCGCACCGCGCCGCCCCGCACTCTGGGACGGCCGCGCCGGGGAACGCATCGCAGGGGTCCTGCTGGACGGGCCGCCGGCGGCCGGCCGGCTCCGGCCCACCGACCTGCTCCCGGCCACCGGGCACCCGGCGCAGTAACCGAAACACCGCAACAAGGGGGAAGACCATGGATCTCGCCGAGATATGGCGGGTCATGCGCAGGCGCTGGTACGTGCTGCTGCCCGGGCTGCTGCTGACGGCGGCGCTCACCACCGGCGTGCACCTGCTGATCCCGGTGGAGTACCAGTCGCAGAGCACCGTCACACTGCTCAACTCGTCGAAGGCCACCGTGGCCTTCGACGGGAACCCCTTCCTCAGCACCCAGGCCTCGCTGACCGGCATGGCCGACGGCCTCGCCCGCAACCTCAACTCGGACGGCGCCAAGGCCGACCTCAAGGCCCTCGGCGTCACCGGCACCCACGAGGTGAAGATCGCCGACAACGCCCAGGGACCGTTCATGTGGCTGACCGTCACCGGAACCGACCCTGCCGCCGTCCTCAAGTCCGACGAACTCCTCGCCTCCTACGCGGAGAAGCGGCTCAAGGAGTTCCAGAGCCAGCAGTCCGTCCCCCCGGAGGCCATGATCAGGATGGCGACGATCGTGCCCCCGCAGAAACCGGAACCGCAGACCAAGACCCGGCTGCAGTACATCGTCATGGTGGGCGCGCTGGGATTCGTCCTGAGCCTCGTCGCCGTGTTCTTCGTCGAGGCCCGCAAGCGGACCCCGCGCGGGAAGAACCGCCCGGCCGCCCCCGACTCCGCGGCGCCCGGCGCCGCCGACGAGACCATGGCGCTGCGCACCGTCGCCGCCGGAGCGGGCGGTTCGCCGTGACCGGACCCGCGACGGACACCGAAGCCGCCCCCCAGACGCCCTCGCTGGGCCGCAAGGTCGGCTCCGCCGCCAAGTGGAGCCTGATCAACACCGTCGTCATGCGGCTGGGGAACTTCGCCACCGGCATCGTCCTCGCCCGCTACTTCCTCGGCCCCGAGGCCTGGGGCGTGTACGGCATCGCCCAGACCGTGCTGCTGGTGCTGCTCTCCGCGAACGAGCTCGGCGTCTCCCTCGCCATCGTCCGCTGGGAGGGCGACCCGCGCCGCTTCGCCCCCACCGTCCTCACCCTCAGCGCGGTCTCCAGCTGCCTGCTGTACGCCGTGCTGTTCGCGTCCGCCCCGGCCGTCGCCGGCGTGCTCGGCTCGCCCGAGGCCTCCGGGGTGCTGCGGGTGATGTGCCTGTGCGTGGTCCTCGACGGACTCTCCCAGGTGCCGGCCGGCTTCCTCACCCGGGAGTTCGCGCAGGGCCGGCGGATGGCCGTCGACGCCCTCAACTTCGTCCTCAGCACGGCCGTCACCCTGCTCCTCGCCGTCGAGGGCTGGGGCGCGATGAGCTTCGCCTGGGGCTCCGTCGTCGGCAACGTTGCCGCCCTCATCGGCTGCTGCCTCGCCGCCCCCGGCACCCTGCGGTTCGGCTGGGACCGGGAACAGGCCCGCGCCCTGCTGAGGTTCGGCCTCCCGCTCGCCGGGGCCAGCATGCTCGCGCTCGGCGTGGTCAACGTCGACACGATGGTGGTCGGCTCCACCCTGGACCCCCTCGCGCTGGGCTTCTACGTCCTCGCCTTCAACATCTCCGGCTGGCCCGTCCGCATCATCTCCGAAGCGGCCCGCCGGGTGTCCTTCGCGGGCTTCTCACGGCTGGCCGACTCCCCGGGGGCCCTGGCCGCCGGGTTCGGCCGCGCCATCGGCGTGGTCATGGCCGGCACCGTCCCGCTCTGCGTCCTGCTCGCCGCCCTCGCCGCACCGATCGTCGAACTCGTCTACGGCCAACGGTGGCTGCCCGCCGCCGAGGCCCTGCCCTGGCTGATGGCGCTCGGCCTGGTCCGCATCGGCTGCGAACTCGCCTACGACTGCCTGGTCGCCATCGGCCGGCGCAGCTCGCTCATCGGCGTCCAGGCACTCTGGCTCGTCCTGCTGGTCCCCGCGCTGGTCCTGGGCGCCCGCAGCGACGGCATCGTGGGCGTCGCCCAGGGACACGTCCTGGTCGCCGTCGTCGTGGTGGTGCCCGTCTTCCTCGCCGCCCTGCACCGCGGGGGCATCCGGCTGGGCACCGTCGCCCGGGCCTGCGCCTGGCCGCTGCTCGGCGGCGTCGTCATGGCAGGGGTAGTCCTCGTACTGGAGAGCCACCTCGGCGACGGCGTGCTCGCGCTCCTCGCGACCGCCGCCGCGGGCACACTGGCCTATGTCCTGTGTGTTCTTCCCGCCCGTACCCTGCTCCGCGGGCAGGCCGGCCGTGACGCGTGAGCGCAAGCGCCTGGCCGCCTGGCTCCTCGCCGGTGTCCTCCTCGCCGCGGCCCTCGTCCTCCACCGGGCCGACCGCACCGGGGTGAGCGATCCCGCGGCCGGCCCCACCGCGGGCCCGACCGCCGGCGCTCCCGCCCCGGGCACCCCGCCGGCCACGACGGACACGCCCACCCCGTCCCCGTCGGGCTCACCCGCCACGAGCGGACCCCCGCCCTCCGGGCCCGCCGCCACAGCCCCCGGCACCTGCACCTCTCCCGGGGCGTGCGGATACCCCGACGCCTCCACCACCGGCCCGCGGATCCCCCTGGAGAAACACGACCTCGGCAACATGTCCGTCAAGAAGGACGGCACGGTCATCAAGGGCTGGGACATCCGCGGCTCCCTCGACGTCTACGCCAACGACGTCACCGTCATCGACAGCAGGATCACCTCCACCAACTGGTGGGGCATCAACCTCCGCCCCGGATACAGCGGGCTGAAGGTCCTCCACACCACGATCACCGCCGTCCCCGGCAAAGGACCCGACAACGGCGGCGTGAACTACGCCGTCTCCAACATGGGCGGCAGCTCCATCGAGGTCGGCTGGTGCGACATCTCCGTGTTCGGCAACGCCCTCTCCATGGGCCAGGGCGACCTGCACGACAACTACGTCCACGATCTCGTCGCCTTCCGCAACCAGGGCGGCGAGTGGCAGCACACCGACGCCGTCATCAGCGGCGGAGGCAACAAGGGCCGGCTGACCGTCCGCCACAACACCCTGCTGAACGGCACCCCCGTGGACAAGGGGGCCACCGCGGCCGTCGGCCTCTTCGCCGACACCGGTGTCGTCTCCTCCGTCGTCGTCGCGGACAACTGGCTCGCCGGGGGTGCGTACGCGCTCTACGGCGGCGGGCCGGGCGCCCACGGCATCGAGGTCACCGGCAACGTCTTCTCGACCCAGTACCACCCGGCCTCCGGGGCGTACGGCCCGGTCACCGCCTGGAACGCGGGCGGCCCCGGCAACGTGTGGAAGGACAACCACCTGTCCGACGGCAGACCGGTCCTCCCCCCGACCACCCCCTGACCATCGAGAGGACCGACGGACATGAAGCGCCGGATCGCGCGCGCCCCCTGGGAACTGCTCAAGCGGACCTTCGGCTGGCTGGTGCTCTTCGAGGCCAGGAACAAGGTCCTGCTGGCGCCGTCCGCGGTCCGGCTGCGCCGCTTCGAGAACGCCGAGACCGCCCGCCTCGCCGCCGCCCTCGGCCGGCCCCCCACCGCCCGCGTCGCCACCGTGATCGCCACCCACCGGCGTCCCGAGGCCCTGGTGGCCGCCGTCCGCTCCGCCCTGGAACAGACCGTCGAGGACCAGGTGGTGATCGTCGTCGACGACGGCGCGGGCCTGCCCCGACTCCCCGCCGACCCGCGCCTCTTCGCGGTCTCCCTGGCCCGCAACACGGCGACCGCCGGGGTGGTGCGCAACGTGGGCATCCGGCTGACGAGGTCGCGGTACGTGGCCTTCCTCGACGACGACAACCGCTGGGAGCCCGACCACCTCGAACGGGCCCTGGCCGAACTGGAACGGCCGGGCGGCCCCGACGCCGTCTACACCGCGCTGCGCCGGGTCCTGCCCGACGGCACCGAACGGGACGTCCTGTCGGTCCCCTTCGACCGCCGGCGCGCCGCCCGCGAGGCCTTCCTGGACACCAACGCCTTCGTGGCCCGGCGCACCGGCTCCCTGTACTTCAGCCGCCTGCGCCGGACCCCCGAGGTGCTGCCCCGCGAGGACTGGGAACTGGTCCGCCGCTACTCCCGCCGCCACGAGGTGCGCCACGTGCCCCATGCCACGGTCCGCTACCTGGTCAACCCCGACAGCTTCTGGACCGCCTGGGACGCCACCGGCCGGACCTGAACCGCAGGCCCCGGCTCCCGGGGTGCCCGCCGGTCCGGACCGGCGGGCACCCCGGCGCCGTTCACGGGCCCGGTACGGTGCGCAGCGCGCCCCGGCCGGCCAGGGCGCGGGCCGCCGCCCGGCTGGCCTCGCGGCCCAGGGCGGCCCGGGAGGCCTCGCGCAGCAGGACGGCCGCCCGGAAGGCCGCGGTCGCCGCCGGACCGTGCCGGCGCCCGTACAGGCGCACCCGGTTGACCGTCAGCAGGGTCCACAGCCGCGGCGAGACCTGTGAGTCCCCGCCCAGGTGCGTGGCGGAGGCCGCGGGCTCCAGCCGGGTCAGGAAACCCCGGTCGCGGGCCCGCAGGCAGAACTCCGTCTCCTCGGAGTACAGGAAGAACGACTCGTCCCAGGGGCCGCACGCGTCCAGGCACTCCCGCGACAGGGCCATCAGCGCGCCCGTCGCCCAGTCCGCCACCGTCGCCCGCTCGTACGCGGCCGGGTCCGTCACCAGCTCGCTCCAGCGCGGGAAGCGCCCCGCCCGCCGGTTGCCCAGCACGGCCTCGCCGAGCGCCCTGGTCACCCGGGACTCGCGGCGCAGCGACAGCAGCAGGGTCCGCCCGTCCTCCTCGTACAGCAGCGGGACCGTGATCCCGGTCCGGCGGCCCCCGCCGTCCGCGGGGACGGCGCCGAGCGCGTCCACGAGCACCTTGGCGCAGCCCCGTCGCATGCGCACGTCCGGATTGCACACCAGGGCCGCCCGGAAGCCGCCCGTCCAGGCGGCGGCCGCACCCAGGGCGGCGTTCACCCCGGCCGCGTAGCCGGCGTTGCGGCCCGTCTGGACGACGGTGGCGTCCGGGGCCAGGGAGCGGACCAGCTCCACCGTGCCGTCGGCGGAGTCGTTGTCGGCGACGACCAGCCGCCAGTCGAGGCCCGCCATGCCCTCGGGCAGGGAGGCGAGGAACTCCGGCAGCACCGCGGCACTGTTCCAGGTGACGACGAGGACGGCTACGGGACCGGAGCCGGAGCCGGGGACATGCTGGGGGACGGCCGGTCGGCGGGAAGACATGCGGACTCCACGGTTCGGGGCTTCGGCGCGGCGCGCCGGATGAAGCCGAGGTAGGTGCCCCCGGCGGCGATCGTCAGGAAGAACATCCCGGCGAACATCGGGAAGCTGAGTGCGTCGAAGGTGGCGCTGACGACCAGGGCGACGACGGCCGAGGCGAAGAACGCCTGCCCGAGCTCGCGGTCGGACTCGTCGGCCGCGAGCCGGCGGATCGCCCCGCCCTGGTGGATGCCGGCGAAGAAGAGGGCCAGGAGCGCGACCAGCCCCAGCAGCCCCATCTCGGCGAGCGTCAGCATGTACTGGTTGTCGGTGAAGAAGTAGAGCTCGGGGATGAAGGTGCCGAGCCCCCGGCCGAACAGCGGCCGCTCGTCCAGATAGGGGACGATCGCGCTGTACTTGACCGTACGGGCCTGGGTGCTGCTGTCGGAGTTGGTCAGGAAGGACGCGAACAGCGCCGTGATGGTCCCGATCAGCCCCGGGATGATCACCTTGAAGCAGGCTACCGCCCCCACGAGCACCCCGACGGCCGTCCACCGCCGCTGCGGCTTCCACCGCGGCACCATCACCAGGATCACGATGAGCGCCCCGATGATGGAGGTCCGCGACACCGTCAGCGGCAGGGCCCCGCCCATCAGCACCACCGGCGCCCACCGCCGCCAGGCCTTCAGGCGGCGCCGGGCCGGGTCGAAGGCCTGGTGCACCGCGAAGGGCAGCAGCAGCGCCAGCATCCCGCCGAACTCCAGCGGCTGCGCGGTCGTCGAACGGGGCCGTGTGAACGCCCCCCGGTTCAGCGTCGTGATCTGCGCGACGCTCGACTGCAGTCCGGGGATGCTGATGCTGTCGGCGATGTTGGTCGCGGTGAAGAAGTCGTAGAAGCCGATGGCCGCCACCACCGAGCCCATCACCACGGCCCGCCGCATCAGCACGTCCAGCCGCGCCCGGTCCTGGATGCCGGCGGTCACCAGCACCACCAGCGACACCCACACCAGCAGGGCGATCAGCCCGCGGTCCGCGCCGAGCAGCTCCTTGCGCACGGCCCCGCGGCTCGCGTTGGCGACGTACGAGGCCAGCACCGACACCGCCAGCAGCCACATCACCACCCGCGGCAGCCGGGTCCCGGGCCGCGGCCGGATCCGGCCGGTCAGCCAGGTCGCCAGGTACCAGAACAGGCCCAGCAGGGCGAAGACGTTCGCCGGGGTGCCCACCCCGCCCATGCCCGGCAGGGTCAGGTTGGACGGTACGAAGAAGGCCAGCGCCAGATAGCCGGTGAGCAGGGCGGTGGCGTCGAGGTGACGCCCCCGGGACCGGCGCCGGGCCCCCGGCCGGCCGGGAGCGGCGGGCGCCCCGGCGCCGATCCGCTCCCGCCTGCGGCGGCGGGCCACCAGCGCCGCGTCCGTCACGAACGACAGCACGAACCCGCCGGCGGCGCCGAGGATGAGGACCCCCAGCACCTGCTGGTAGCGGCTCTTGAGCTGGGGGACGGGGGTCTGCGGCAGCACCACCGGGGCGGTCTGCACCATGTACGCGGGCTGCACCTTGGCCGCCGCCTGCAGCGCGTTGAGCTGCTCCCCGGCGAAGTCGGTCAGCTTGTTGGTCTCCTCCAGGACCTTCCCCCGGTCGGTGCCCGTCACCGTCAGCGTCAGCAGCGGGCCCGAGGTGTTCGCGGCGAACCCGACGGTGTAGGGGTCGGTGACGCCCAGACTGTGCAGATCGCGTGCCGCGTCGGCCCCCGACAGCGTTCTGATCAGCACGTCCGCCGTCACCACGAGGGCGCCGCCCGCGTTGGAGATCGGGTTGCCGAAGGAGGGCGGCAGCTGGGAGGCCGCCGAGGAGTCCAGCAGTGCCACCGAGCTCTGGGACTGGTAGGCGACCGGCACCGACCGGTACAGGTGCAGCGCCGCGAGGAGGCTGAGCAGCACCACGGGCGCGAGCACGTACCAGCGGCGGCGCAGCACCGCGCCCATTTCACGGATGCTCACGAACTCCCCTGACGCGTAGCGGATTTGATGGCGGACCTACCCGGGTCCTGCAAAGATCGGACATGAAGGAAAGGAACCCCGTGTCGCCTGGTGAGTTGGTCCGTGCGTTGCGTCGGCGCTGGTACGTCCTCGTGGTGGCGGCGCTGGTCTCGGCCGCCGGCGCGGCGGCGGTCCTCAGACCCTCGCCGTCCCACCTCAGCTCGGCGATCGTGGTGCTCAAGCCGCCGGTGACCAGCACCCAGCCCAACCAGCTCGCGAACCTCCAGCCGCCGCTGGCCGCCGTCTCCTACGGCGTGGTGCAGCAGCTGGACTCGCCGGCCGGGGCCGAGGAGCTGAGGGCGGCCGGTGTCGCCGGCACGTACCGGATGACGCCGCGCAACAGCGGTACGAGCGTCACCCCGCGCCATCTGATCCCCTCGCTGCAGATCCAGGCGGAGCACCCCGACCCCGCCGTCGCCGACACCTCGGTACGGAAGATCATCGAGGTCTACACCGCGCACCTGAACACCCTCCAGACGCAGCAGGGCATCCCCGCCGGCGCGCGGATGAGCGTGGAGGTCCTGGTGCAGCCGCACGCGGTCGCCCGCACCGGCGACCGGATCCGGGGCCTCGCGGGGGTGGCCCTGCTGGCCGCGGTCTGCGGTGTCACGGCGGCCCTGTGGGCGGACCGGCTCCTCACACGCCGGGACCGGCGCCGGCGCGAGAGCGCCGGCGCCGGTCCCGAGGAGCCTCCGGGAGGACCGGTGGGGACGGAGCATCAGATGCCCCGGCGCTTCCACGACTCCCACCACAGCCACTCGCGCCCGCGGTCGGCCACGGCCGACAGCACCAGCGGCTGAAGGTAGGGCATCGCGCGGGCGCCGATCCGCCGGCGCCGCAGCAGCGCCCGGTACTCACCGAGCTTCGCGTGGCCGCCGCCGGGCAGGCACTCGGCGGCGAACTCCACCAGCTCGTCGACCGGTACCACCGAGGTCCGCCCCCGGTCGTACGCCCGGTAGGCGCGCCGCAGCGCGTACCGGGCGAGCCGGGTCCGCGCCGCGACCGACAGCCGGTCCCGGTCGGGCAGGAGCCCGCCGCACTTGTCGAGCACCGAGGTGAAGGCGACCAGCCGCTGGCGCAGGTCGTCGAGCTGCCCACCGAAGTCCGTGGTGGACATGTTGTTGCCGTGGACCCGGTAGAACGCCTGGTCGGCGCCCCGGACGTAGCCCACGTCGGCGTGCGCCGCGAGCCGCATCCACATCTCGATGTCCCCCGCGTGCGGCAGCTCGGGGTCGTAGCCCCCGACCTTGCGCTGGAGGGCGGTGCGGACGACCACCTCGGGCGAGGTGATGCATCCGGTGCCCTCCCGGAAGCGCCGCTCCAGCCACCACTGCCCGGGGTAGACCACCGATCCGGTGGACCGGGTGCGGGCGGCGGGGAGCGGCCCGCCGTGCGTGAAGCGCAGCGGCCTGCCGTACGCGAACCCGGCCTGCGGGTTCGCGTCGAGCAGGGCCGCGGCGCGCACGAGGGCCCCCGGCACCAGCCGGTCGTCGGCCGAGAGCAGGGCGACGTAGTCCCCGTCGGCCCACTCCAGCAGTCCCTCGTTGTAGGTGGCGATGTGCCCCCGGTTGCGTTCGTGGACCACGACCTCGATCCGGGGGTCGGACGCGGCCAGGGCGCGCGCCACGTCCCCCGAGTCGTCGGGCGAGGCGTCGTCGATGATCAGCACCCGGACGTCGACGCCCGGCTGCTCGTCCAGGACGCTGCGGACGCAGTCGGCCAGGAAGTGGCCGTACTTGTAGCAGGGGATCACCACGCTGACCGTGCTCACTGGCCGGACACCTCCGTGGAACCGTCCGTGGACTGGACGGAGTTCGGCAGGGTGGTGGTGAAGACCGGTCCGACCCAGTAGTTGACGGAGCCGAAGGTGTTCGACGGGAACGCGGTGGCGCTGCCGTACTTGTAGAGCCCGTTGGCGCTTCCGGGAGCGTCGGCCGGGGCGACCAGCGGGTAGGAGCGGTGGGCGCCGGAGAAGTAGCCCCCGTCGACCGAGTAGTTGCCGTTCGGGGCGTGGTAGGACGCCACGTAGGTGGTGCCCGCGGTGATGGGCACGGGCGTGGCGAACTGCAGTTGCTGCCAGCCGGAGAGGGTCTCGCTGCCGAAGGTGCCGGTGGCCAGCAGGGTGCCCGAGGCGGACCACAGGCTGCCCGTGTGGGTGCCGGTGTTCCCGGGACCCTTGTAGAAGGTGACACCCGTGATGTAGCCGTTCACCGCGGACTGGAAGCGGGTGCCCAGCTCCACCGAGTTGGTGTCGGAGCCCACGTTGGCGGTGCTCGGGGTGGCACTGCCGCTCCACAGGGTGCAGGGGCAGTTCACGGTGGGCGGGCTGGCACTGGTGGTGAAGTTCCACGTGACCGGTGCGGCCATGGCGTTGCCCCACAGGTCGGAGGCCTGGACGGACGCCGTGTACGTGGTGTTCAGGGCCAGCTCGGAGGACGGGGCGAAGGTGGCGCTGTTCGAGGCGGGGAGGACCTTGGTCCCCGGGACGGTGGCCCCGCCCGCGTCCTTCACCGTGAAGGTGAGGGTCTCCGCGTCGACGGCCGTGCTGAAGGTGGCGCTCACCGCCGCCGTGATCTGGGTGCCGGTCGCCGCGGACTGCGGTGAGGTCGCGGTGACGGTCGGCGGGGTGGTGCTGGCCGTGGCGGTGTCCAGGACCGCGTCCACCCAGTAGTTGCTGCCGGAGGCGGCCTTGTTCGGGAAGCCGCCGGTGCCGCTGTAGCGGTAGACGCCGTTCCCGCCGTCGGTGCCGCTCTTGAGCGCCGTGAGCGGGGCGAGGCCCGCCTCGGAGGCGGCGAAGGTGTTGTCGAAGGAGTAGCCGCCGTTCGGGGCGAAGTAGGAGGCGACGTAGGTGGTGTTGGGCTTGATCGGCACCGGGCTGGCGAAGTTCAGCTGCTGCCAGCCGGAGGCCGTCTCGTTGGTGAAGGTGCCGGTGGCGAGGCGCTGGCCGGTGCTGCTCCACAGGCTGCCGGTGTGCGTCCCGGTGTTGGCGGGGGACTTGTAGAACCGGACTCCCGTGATCGAGCCGGCCACCGATGAGCGGATCTTCACGCCGAGCTCGACGGCGCTGCCGTCACCGGCGTTGACCGTTCCGGGCACGGCCGCGGCCGGCCACACGGTGCAGGGGCACTGCTGGGGGCCGACGGTCAGCGGGACCGTGGTGGTCGCGCCGATGTTGACGCTGTCGTCGACCGCGCGCACCTTGATCTGGACGGGGCCGGGGACGGTCGGGGTCCACTGGTAGCTCCACGAGCCGAGGCCCGTCGTCGCCTTCCAGGTGGTCCCGCCGTCGGTGGACACCTCCACGCGGGCCACGACACCGCCGCCGGTGTCGGTCGCCGTCCCGGTGACGGTCACGGGCCGCAGCGCCGGCACGGTGGCGTTCGCCGCCGGGCTGGTCACCGTGATGCCGGGGCCCACGGTGTCCGTGGAGGCGGTCGAGGCGACCAGGTCGCTCTGCAACGACTTGGGCTGGACGCCCATGTCGGCGAACACGTTCACCGTGGCCTGCTGCATCCGCTTGTCGGCGGTGACCACGGTGTCGTCCGGGTTGGATGTGGGCATGTTGGTCAGGCCCCAGGACCACTGCACCGTTCCCGCGCCGAACACCAGCGCGTGCGAGGTCTGGTCGCGGAAGGCCACCAGGCTGTGCGTCGCGGTCCCGTTGCCGTAGGTGTTGCCGTAGTCCTTCAGGAGCTTGCCGTCCTCGATGTCGACCGTCGTGGACGACATCTGGATCTGTCCGGCGGGCCGGCTGGCGTTCTCCACGTCGCTGTCCCACTCGTAGCCGAGCGTGCCCTGCGGGAACGTGGCCGTCTGCGAGGGGGTGAGGTTGGCGACCGTGGTGTTGCGCCACAGGCGCTGCTTGGCGAAGGTGCCCGGCACCGTGATCGCGTCACTGCGGTAGCCGTTGACGCTGAACATCGAGCCGGTCAGCTGGTTCTGCGGCTGGAAGGGCCGGCCGTTCGTGGCGCTGGCCGGGTCCATGAAGGTGCCGGTCCAGATCCCGCTCGGGTCGGGGACGCCGTTGGGCTGGGGGAAGGACAGCTTGGTCTCCTTGTACGAGACCAGCGTCCGGTCGGGGGTGTTCGTCCCGTCGATGCTCGGGGAGAGCCGGGTCTTCCAGAAGATCTCGTTGCCCGCGAAGTACGTCTGGTGCTGCCCGGCGCGGCGCGCGTTCAGGGCGTTGGTGAACTGGTCCTGGGTCCAGTACTCGTCGTGCCCGGAGGACATGAACACCTTGTGGTTCTGCAGCAGGGTCGCGCCGCGCACCGACATGTCGATGCCGGACATGTAGCTCACGTCGTAGCCGTTGCGCTCCAGCCAGGCGACCATCTGGAACTCGGAACCGTAGATCCCGTTGTCCCCGCCGATGTCCATCGGCCGGTTGTAGCTGACCTCGTAGGCCCGCCCGTCGGGCGCCGGCCCGCCGCCGTCGTAGAGGTCCTGGCCGCCGTAGTTGTTGTACGCCTGCCAGGTCTGGTCGCTGGTCTGCACGACGATGTCGGAGTGGCTGGAGTCCTTGCGGACCACGAACGGGTAGGGCATCACGCCGTTGCCGTCGGCCTGGTCGAAGTTGGCGACGTAGAGACCGGACACGGCGTCGGCCGGCACGGTCCACGAGGCCGTGGTGGGCCAGTTGCCGCAGTCGACCAGCCCGGTGGAGGCCTTGGTGGTGCAGGCGGCCGGGTTCCCGCCCGGCGCGAAGTTCGCCGGGTAGGTCTGGGCGGCCTGGGCCGCGGTCGACATCAGCCGGGCACCGGTGCCCCCGTAGTGGCCGAGGCGGTACACCGACACCTTGTACGACGTCGGGGACTGGACCTTGAAGTGCAGGGTCTCGCCGGCCTGGACGCTCGTCCGGTCCGGGAATCCCTTGATGTCGCCGTAGGCGCTGGGTGCGAACCACTCCTCCGTCGGGGTGCCCGGCTTGGAGTTCTCGCAGACGATCGCGTTCGTGGTGGGACCGCAGGGATCGGCCGCTCCGGCCACCGCGGCCGGGGGGAGGGCCGTGGCCAGCAGGGCCGCCGCCACGGTGAACAGACCGTGGCGGAGGGACCTTGTCCGTCGTTTCATGGGGACCTCATCGGGTTCACGCCGGCGCGGGTCAGCGCAGGGCGTCGGAGAGCGCTTCCACGACCCGCTGCTGCTGCGCGGCGGTGATCTGCGGGAAGAGGGGGAGGGAGAGCATGCGGTCCGCAGCCTGCTCCGCGTGCGGGAAGGCCCCGCGACCGTGACCGAGGTGGCCGAAGGCCGGGGTGAGGTGGACCGGGGACGGGTAGTGCACGCCCGCGCCGATCCCCTCCGCGTTGAGCTTGCCGACGACGGTGTCGCGGTCCGCTCCGGAGATCCGCACGACGTACAGGTGCCAGACGTGGACGTTGCCCTCCGCGGTGACCGGAAGGGTGAGACGGCCGTCGGCGGCCAGGTCGCCGAGCAGTTCGCCGTAGCGGTCGGCCGCGGCCCGACGGGCGGCGTTGCCCTCCGCCAGACGGGCCAGCTTCGCGCGCAGCACCACGGCCTGCAGCCCGTCCAGCCGGCTGTTGAAGCCCGCCACGTCGTGGCGGTACTTGGCCACCCCGCCGTGGTTGGCCAGCGCCCGCACCAGGTCGGCGCGCTCCGCGTCGTCGGTCACCACCGCGCCCGCGTCCCCGTACGCGCCGAGGTTCTTGCCCGGGTAGAAGCTGGTGGCGGCGATCGTGCCGCTGCCGGGGGAGCGGCCCCGGCGGGTGGCGCCCTGGCTCTGCGCCGCGTCCTCGACGACCGCGACGTGCGGGGGAAGGTGCTCCGCCAGTTCGGCGGCGTCCGCGCACTGCCCGTACAGGTGCACGGGGACCACCGCGCGGGTGGCCGTGCCGACGGCGTCCAGCGCGGCCTGCGGGTCCATCAGCAGGGTGTCCGGCAGGCAGTCGACGAGCACCGGCCGGGCACCGATCCGGGCCACGGCTCCGGCGGTGGCGATGAAGGTGTTGGCGGGCAGCACCACCTCGTCGCCGACGCCCACCCCGGAGGCGCGCAGGGCCAGTTCGAGGGCGTCGGTGCCGTTGGCGACACCCACGCAGTGCCCGACCCCGGCGAAGCCGGCGTACTCCTGCTCGAAGGCCCGGACCTCCGCCCCGCCGATGAAGGCCGTGTCGGCCAGCACCCGGTCGAACCCTGCCCTTAACTCCTCGGCGACCTCGGCGTGCGCGGCCTTGAGGTCGACCAGCGGTATCTGGTTCATACGACGGGACTCTCCATCCGTGTCTCCGGCCGCCGGCCGTCCGGGCCGGTGCCGTCTTCCGTGCCGTGCGCCGCTGCCCGTGCGGGCACCAGCGGCTTTCCGGCGGGCCCGCCGGGTGTCCCCGTCGTACGGGCCAGTTCGGCGAGGGCCGTGGCCCCCGCCGGCCGCAGGAGGCGGGCCGGACTGCCGGCCCACACCTCCCCGGCCGGGACGTCCGCGAGGACGGTGCTGCCCATGCCGGTCAGCGACCAGGCGCCGATCCGGGCGTACTCCCGGACCAGCGCACCCGCCCCCACGTACGCCCCCGTCCCCACCCGGACCCCGCCGCCCAGGCGGACGCCCGAGGCGAGGGTGGCGAAGGAACCGATCTCGTCCTCGTGGGTGAGCACCACCTGCGGCATGACCGCCACGTGGGACCCGACCCGGACCCCGGCCGTCAGCGCGCAGTGCGCGAGCAGCACCGACCCCGGGCCCAGGACCGAGGACGCCGAGACGGCGGCCGTGGGATGGACCACCGTCGCCCAGCGGTGCCCCGGGAGCCCCAGGCGCCGTACGAGGCGGGCCCGTACCGCGTAGTCCCGCGGGCTGCCCACGCAGACCACCACCCGTGCGGCGGGCAGCTCGTGGACCAGGTCGCAGCCGCCGAGCACCGCCACCCCGTCGACGTCACGGCCCAGCAGGGCCGGATCGTCGTCGAGGTGCCCGGCCAGCCGCCACCGCGGGGGGCGGCCCGCCGCGGTGTCCGCGGCGGCCACGTCCCGCACAGCCTGCGCGGTCTCCCGCGCGAACCCTCCCGCCCCGACGATCAGCAGGTCCTCGGTGGCGGCGCCCGCCCCGATCATCCGCCCGCCCGATCCCGCAGCACGGCCACCACCCGGTCCTGCTGGGCGGCGGTCATCGTGTGGAACAGCGGCAGGATCAGGGAGTCGCGGGTGATCCGCTCGGTCACCGGCAGGGCCGCGGCCCCGTGGCCCGCGTACGCCGGCTCCAGGTGCGAGGCCATGATGCCGCGCCGGGCGGAGATCCCGGCCTCCGACAGCACCGCCAGCAGCTCGTCGCGGCCCACGGGGAACTCCGGCTCCAACAGCACCCAGTACGACTGGAAGTTGCCCTCGCCGTACGCGGGATCACGGACCGGACGCACCCCCGGGACCCCGGCCAGCAGCTCCCCGTACCGGGCGGCGAGCGCCCGCCGCCGGGCGACGATCTCGTCCAGCCTGCCGAGCTGCACCAGACCGACCGCGGCCTGGATGTCGGTCATCCGGAAGTTGTAGCCGACCTCCAGATAGCTCTCGACGATCGGCGTGCTGCTCGCGTGGCGCTGCGCCGCGGACACGTTCATCCCGTGTTCCCGCAGCCGGCGCAGCCGCTCCGCCCACTGCCCGTCGTCCGTGGTCAGCATGCCGCCCTCGCCGGTGGTGATCACCTTGCGGGGGTGGAAGGACCAGGCGGCGAGCAGGGCGCCGTGCCCGACGGACTTCCCGCCGACCGTCGCGCCGATGCCGCAGGCCGCGTCCTCCACCAGCGCCACGTCCCACTCGGCGCACGCCGCGCGCAGCGCGGGCACGTCCGCGGGCACGCCGCCCTGGTGCACGACGAGCACCGCCCTGGTCCGGGGCGTGCGGACCGCGTCCACGGTGGCCGCCGTCAGGTTGCCGGTGGCCTCCTCGACGTCCGCGAACACGGGCCGGGCGCCGACGTAGCGCACCGCGTTGGCCGTGGCGATGAACGACAGGGACGGGACGATCACCTCGTCGCCCGGCCCCAGCTCCAGGGCCAGCAGGGCCAGGTGCAGGGCGGTGGTGCACGAGCTGACGGCGACGGCGTGCCCGGCGCCCACCCGCTCCGCGAAGGCCCGCTCGAACTCCGCGACCCGGGGGCCCTGGGCCACCCATCCGGAGAGCACGGCGTCGGCGGCCGCCCGGGCCTCCTCCTCGCCGAGCCAGGGCACCATCACCGGGATGCGGTCCGCGGCGGTGTCGGGCGCGCTCATCGGCCCGCCTGCGCGGTGCCGCCGGTGGTGTCGGCGGCGCGTTCGGCCCGCCACCAGTCGACCAGGTCCCGCAGCCCGGTCCGCAGGTCGATCTCCGCGGTGAAGCCGAGGCGTTCGGAGGCCAGCGAGGTGTCCGCGAGCCGGCGGGTCACCCCGTTCACGGCCCGGGCCGGCCCGTGCTCCGGCACCAGGCCGTCCGCGTCCATGGCCTCCAACAGGCCCTGCGCGAGCTGGAGCAGGCTGGTCTCGGTGCCGTGCGCGACGTTGAACACCTCGTCGGTCAGGTCCGATTCGGCGGCCAGCAGGTTGGCGCGCGCGATGTCCCGCACGTCCACGAAGTCCATGGTCTGCGTGCCGTCGCCGAGGATCAGCGGCGGCTCGCCCCCCGCGATCCGCTCCATCCAGCGGATCAGCACCTCCGTGTACAGCCCGTGGATGTCCATCCGCGGCCCGTACACGTTGAAGTAGCGCAGGGCGACGTAGTCCAGTCCGTACATGGAGTGGAAGCTGCGCAGCATCCCCTCGTTGAAGGCCTTCGCCGCCCCGTAGAAGGTGTCGTTGTGGTAGGGGTGGTGGCGTTCGGTCGTCGGGAAGGTCTCGGCCAGCCCGTAGACCGAGGCCGAGGAGGAGGCGATCACCTTGCCGACCCCGGCCGCGGCCGCCGCCTCCAGCACGTTGAACGTGCCGTCCACCATGACCTCGTTCGCCAGCCGCGGCTCCTCCGCGCACTGGGTGATCCGGATGGCGGCCAGGTGGAAGACCAGGTCGGCCCCCTCGGTCGCCTTGCGCACCGCCGTCACGTCGCGGATGTCGCCTTCGACGACCTCCACCACGCCGCTCGGCAGGGCGCGGGCCAGGTTGGCCGTCCGCCCCCGCACGAAGTTGTCGAGCACCACGATCTCGCGTGCCCCGTTGTCCACCAGCTGGTCCACCACGTGCGAGCCGATGGTGCCCGCTCCTCCGGTGACCAGAATCCTCTTGCCTCGTACCTTGCTCAACGCCCTGCCCCCACTGGTTCGTTCGTGGTGTTGCGTGTGACGGAAATGCGATGGGTCCGCGGCCGGCCCGCCGGACCGCGGGGGTCAGCGCCCGGTGCGCAGCCCGACGACCGCGCCGCGGAACTCCAGGCTCCGGGAGGCGGCCTCGAGGATGTCGAGCACCTTCAGGCCGGCCCGGCCGTCGGTCAGGGCCGGCCGCCCCGTGCGGATGGCGTCGGCGAACTCCTCGACCATGCTGCGCAGGGCCTCCTTCTCGCCGATCGCCGGCGCGACCATGTCGCCGGTCCGGTACGAGACGAGCATGTCGCGGCGCTCGTCGGCGCCGATCTCCTGCGGGGTGCTGAGCTCCACGCCGCGGTCGAACACCGAGACGCGCTGCGTGGGGTCGAGGTCGTCCCAGACCAGGGTGCGCTTGGACCCGCCGACCATGGTGGTGCGCACCTTCGTCGGGGAGAGCCAGTTGACGTGCACGTGCGCGATGGCGCCGGTGTTCAGCTGAAGGGTCAGGTAGGCCACGCAGGACTGGCCGGTCCCGATCGGGTCGGCGCCGTGCGCCGCGACCGCGACCGGTTCGACGTGGTCGGGGAGGATGAAGTCGAGGACCGACAGGTCGTGCGGGGCCAGGTCCCACAGGACGTCGATGTCCTTCTGGACCAGGCCCAGGTTGATCCGTACGGAGTCCACGTAGTGGATCTCGCCCAGTTCCCCGGAGCGCACCATGTCCCGGATCCGGCCCACGGCCGGGGTGTAGCAGTAGGTGTGGTCGCACATCAGGGTGAGGCCGCGCTCCTCGGCCTCGGTGACCAGCCGCAGCCCGTCCTCGTAGGTGGCGGCGAGGGGCTTCTCCACCAGGACGTGCTTGCCGGCCCGCAGCGCGGCCAGCGCGACGTCCAGGTGCGTTCCGGCCGGAGTGGCCACGGCGACCGCGTCGACCGAGGGGTCGGCGAGGACGGCCGCGTAGTCCGCGGTCGCCTGGACCGTGGAGTAGCCGCCGAGCACCTGCCGGGCCCGGTCCACGTCCAGGTCGCACAGCCACTGCAGCCGGAACTCCGGGCTGGACTGGAAGTTGCGGACGAGGTTGGGCCCCCAGTAACCGGCGCCGACCACGGCGACGCCTAAGGGGGCGTCGGCCCCCCGGCCGGCGGATCCGGCGTCCTGCCCCGTGTCCTTCGCGGTGTTCTTCACAGCGTTCCCCTTCCTTCCGCGCACGCCGGACGGCGTGACGACAACCCATGGCCGGGACGCGTGTGATGGAGGGAAATGCCGTCGACGGCAGGCCGGACACCCGCGCGTGGCATGTCCGACCTGCTCAACGGTGATGGCCCCCCACAACCGATGCTCTGCGTGAACCGCGTGTTCCGCCCCCCGGCCCGACCGCCCGTTCCCCACAAGCGGCCGAACCCGTAACGCCCTTGCCGTATCCGGAAGGTGCCCTCCGGGCAGCGCCGAGGCGTGTCGGAGAAGCATGCCGATTCCGGTCGGCGCCGTTCAATCTAGACCACCGGGCTTACGTCCGGGCAGACTTGACGGAAACGCCTGGAGCGGGTGTTCGACGGTGCATACTGCCCGGGTGACCAGCATCGTGATACCGGCCCACAACGAAGGCCGGGTCATCGGCCGGCTCCTCGACGAACTCCTGGCCGACCCCCATGCGTCCGGCCCCGACGTCGTCGTGGTGTGCAACGGCTGTACCGACGACACCGCCCGGGTCGCGGCCGCGCGCGGAGACCGCGTCCGGGTCGTGGAGATCCCCGTCCCCTCCAAGCACGCGGCGCTCCGGGCCGGGGACGAGCACGCCCGCGGATTCCCACGGCTGTACGTGGACGCAGACGTCGTGCTCGGCGCCGCCGACGTGCGGGCCCTGACCGACGAGCTCGCCGGGGACCCCGGCCTGCTGGCCGCGGCCCCGGGACGGCTGATCCCGCTCGCGGGCGCCGCCTGGCCTGTGCGCGCCTACTACCGGGTGTGGCAGCGCCTGCCCGCCGTGCGCGAGGGCCTGTTCGGCCGCGGGGTCATCGCCGTGACCGAGGAGGGGCACGAGCGGATCGCGGCCCTGCCTCCGCTGATGGCCGACGACCTGGCCGCCTCCCTCGCCTTCGGGCCGGGGGAGCGGCGCGTGGTCGACTCCGCCCGGGTGGTCGTGCACCCGCCGCGCACCTGGTCCGACCTCGTCCGCCGCAAGGTCCGGGCGGCCACCTCGACGGCCGAGCTGGAGTCCCTGCAGGCCACGGGGCAGCTGAAGGTTCCCGGGGACGGGCGGGCGCAGGACGCCCCCTCGGCGCGCACCGGCGGCTCCGACCTGCGCGCGATGCTGCGCGCCGACCCGGAACTGCTGCCCGCGGTCGCGGTGTTCGCGGCGGCCGCGCTCGCCGCCCGCCGACGGTCCCGCAGGGCGATCCGGGAGCAGGACTTCTCCACCTGGCTGCGCGACGAGAGCAGCCGCCGGGGCTGACGCGGCGGGGCCGGCCAGGACCGGCCGGTCCCGGCCGTCACCGGCCGATTCCCGCCGTACGCACCGCAGTTGGCCCGTACAAGCATTAGGGTTCCACTCGCACGTCCGAGTGATCCGCACCGTTGGCATCGGGGGCTCCAGAGCATGTACCTCGCGGACCGCTCCGCGCCCGCGGGCGAGCAGGACGGGACGACCGCGGCGCGGGCGGCCGGGGGCCGCACCACCCCGGTGGTGGCCTCCGCCGTCGTCGCCCTGGGAACGGTCAGCCTGATCACCGACGTCTCCTCCGAGATGGTCACCGCCGTCCTGCCGCTCTACCTGATCGCGGGACTGGGCCTGAGCCCGCTCGGCTTCGGCGCCCTCGACGGTGTCTACAACGGGGTCAGCGCCCTGGTCCAGCTGACCGGCGGCCACCTCGCCGACCGGGTCCGCAACCACAAGCTGATCGCCGGTATCGGCTACGGCCTCTCCGCCCTGTGCAAACCCCTGCTGCTGCTCGCCCACAGCCTCGGCCCGATCAGCGTGGTCCTCGCCCTCGAACGGACCGGCAAGGGCCTGCGCACCGCGCCGCGCGACGCGCTGATCTCCCTGTCCGCGCCGCCCGAGGCCCAGGGCCGCGCCTTCGGCCTGCACCGGGCCATGGACACCACGGGCGCCCTGCTCGGCCCGCTCGCGGCCTTCCTCGTCCTGAGCGTGGCCGTCGACGGCTACGACGCCGTCTTCGCCGTCAGCGGCTGCGTCGCCGTGCTCGGCGTCGTCGTGCTCATCCTCTTCGTCCCGTCCGGCGCACCGCAGGCGCCGCCGGCCCGGCCCGCCGCGACGGGCGCTCCGGCCGTTACCGGCCCCCCGGCCGTGAAGGGCGCTGTGGCCGTGACGGGCGCCCCCGCCGGTCCGGGACCCGTACGCCTGCGGGACGCCCTCGGCCTGCTGCGCCTACCGCGGTTGCGTTCCCTGGCGTTGTGCGCGGTCCTCCTCGGCCTGACCACCGTCAGCGACGCCTTCGTCTACCTGCTGCTCCAGCGCCGCACCGGCCTCGGCGATCAGTGGTTCGCCCTGCTGCCGCTGGGGACCGCCGCCGTGTTCCTGCTGCTGGCCCTGCCGGCGGGCGCGCTCGCCGACCGGATCGGCCGCCGCACGGTCTTCCTCGCCGGGCACGCCCTCCTGCTCGCCGGGTACGCCCTGCTGCTGTGGGCCCCCGACTGGCCGGCGCTGCCCTACCTCGTCCTCGCCCTGCACGGCATGTTCTACGCCGCCACCGACGGGGTGCTGCCCGCCGCCGTCGCCGCCACCGTCCCCGAGGCGCTGCGCGCCACCGGTCTGGCCCTCGTCGGCACCGGCCAGGCCCTCGCCCGCTTCGCCTGCTCCCTGGCCTTCGGCGGCGCCTGGACGCTGTGGGGGCCCGGGCCCGCCCTCGCCGTCGCGGCGGCCGGACTGCTCTGCTCGGCGGTCGTCGCCGGCCGCGTGCTGCGCCCCGCCGCCGGCCCGGACGCCGACCGCGCCGCCCCGTCGGCCGCGGACCCCGGGGACGCCCCGACCACCGACCCGTCACGCAGTGCGCGAGGAACCGGATGACCCGCTCACGCCGCCTGCTCGTCCTCCTGGTGGCGGTCCTGCTGCTCGGCGGTGTCGCCGCAGCCTGGGTCCTGTACGCCGCCGACCGCGCCGACCGGCCCGGCTCGGGCGGCCCGGCCGCCGCCGCGGGCGCCGTGGCACTGACGCCCGGGCAGGACGCGCTGGCCTTCCTCGGCAGCGGGCAGGGCCCGCAGCGCGGCGCCGTCGCCTCGGTCCCCGCCGTGGGCCCCGACGGACCCCGCACGGTCTCCGACCTCACCTGCCAGCGGTTCCACGCCGCCGCCGGCACCGGCGTCTGCCTGCGCTCCACGCCGGGCGCGCTGGCCCAGGACAACAAGGCCCTGATCGTCGACGCCGAGCTGCGCACGGTGCGCAGCTTCCCCCTCGCGGGCACGCCGAGCCGGGCCCGGGTCTCGCCCAGCGGGCGGTTCGCCGCCTGGACCGTGTTCGTCTCCGGCGAGTCGTACGGCGCGGCGTTCTTCTCCACCCGTACGGCCGTCCTGGACACCCGCACCTGGAAGCTGGAGGCCAACCTGGAGGAGTTCGCCATCACGATGGACGGCCGGGACTACCGGGCACAGGACGTGAACTTCTGGGGCGTCACCTTCGCCAAGGACGACGACACCTTCTACGCCACCCTCTCGACCGACGGGCGGACCCACTTGGTGAAGGGCTCGGTCTCCCGGCGGTCCGTCACCACGCTGGTGCAGAACGTCGAGTGCCCGTCGCTGTCGCCCGACGAGACGCGCATCGCCTACAAGAAGCGGGTGCGGCCCGGAGCCGCGCTGTGGCGGGAACACGTGATGGACCTGTCGACCCTGCGCGACCACCCGCTGGCGGAGAAGCACAGCGTGGACGACCAGGCCCTCTGGCTCGACGACCGCACCCTCGCCTACGCCCTGCCCACCGAGGGGGCCGCCGACAGCACCGACCTGTGGACCGTGCCCGCGGACGGCGGCGGCAGCCCCCGGCTGCTGACGCCGGGCGCCTCCTCCCCGGCCCGCCTGCGCTGAGCCCCGCCGGGTTCCGCCGGGGGACCGGCGGCCGGACCCGGCGTGCGGGAGCCGCCACCGACCGGCCGCAGCCGCTGCCCCGCCGGGGGTACGCGGCGGTCCGCGAGGATTCGGGTCCGCGCGGACCGGGCAGGCGCCCGGCATGACCTTCGACCATCCCGCGAAGAGGAAGGACGGGAAGGGGGAGCTCGGCCGCTTCGAGAAGCTCGCGGAACTGGCATCCAACTTCACCAGCTCCGCCGCCTTCTCCGCGTTCTGCGTCCTGCTGGTGGCCACCTTCCTCACGGTCCACGTGCTCCACCTCGCGCCGACCTGGCAGCACCTGGTCGGCGACGCGATGGGAGCGGTCTCGCTCCTGCTGCTGGCCCTGCTGAAGAACTCCGAGCGCCGCGCCGAGCACGCGATCCAGCTCAAGCTGAACGCCATCGCCGCGGCCCTGCTGGAGCAGCAGGAGGGGCACGGGGGACAGGCGCACCAGGACCTCCGCAAGGCCATCGGCAGCGAGGACGAGTCCTGAGGACCGCCCCCCGCCGGTAGGGCCGAGCGGGCGCGCCCGGCGGCGCTTTCGGGTGACTTCGCCGCACGGCTTCGGCGGCGGGCGGTCCGGGGTGGCCGAGCATCTCAGGCGGCCGGTCATGTTCCGGTCACGAGCTGCACCGATCAGGCCCGGCACCGCGACACCACGGCTCCGGGCCGCCGCCGGGAGAACACGTGTACGTCCTGCTCGTCGCGAGCGCGTTCAACAGCCTCACGCAGCGAGTCCACGCCGAGCTGCGCGACCGCGGCCACCGCGTGGCCGTCGAACTCGCCGTGCCCGGCACCGCCTGGCCGGAGGCCGTGCACCGCCACCGGCCCGACCTGGTCCTCGCGCCGATGCTGCGCACGGCCCTCCCCGAGGACGTCTGGACCGCGTACACCTGCCTCGTCGTGCACCCCGGCCCGGTCGGCGACCGCGGCCCAGCCTCCCTCGACCACGCCGTCCAGGACGGGGAGGACCGGTGGGGCGTCACCGTCCTCCAGGCCGTCGCCGAGCTGGACGCCGGGGACGTCTGGGCCACCGTCGGCTGCCCCGTGCCACCCGTCGCCAAGAGCGACCTCTACCGCGGTGAGATCGCCGACGCCGCGCTGGAGGCCGTCCACCTCGCCGTGGAGCGCTTCGCCTCCGGTACGTACGTCCCGCGGCCCCAGTCGGAGGGCCGTACCCGGCCGGCGCTGCGCCAGGAGCAGCGCCGGATCGACTGGGAGGCGGACGGCACGGACCGGGTCCTGCGCCTGCTGCGCGCCGCCGACTCCCGGCCCGGCGTACGGGACCGGCTGCTCGGCGGCGACTGGTACCTGATCGGCGGCCACCGCGAGGACGGGCTGCGCGGCCGTCCGGGCGAGCTGCTGGCCACGCGGGCCGGGGCGCTCTGCCGGGCCACGGCCGACGGCGCCGTCTGGATCCCGGAGCTGCGCGCCGTCCGCCCGCCCGGCGGCCCGGCCGCCCCCAGGCTCCCCGCGACGCTCGCCCTCGGGGAGCGGCTGCCGCGGCTGCCCGAGCGGCCCGCGCCGCCGGAGGCCGGCCCGTACCGCCCGGTCTGGTCCGACATCGGCTACCGGGAGGAGGGGCTGGCCGGGTTCCTGTCGTTCTCCTTCCCCGGCGGCGCGATGGGCACGACGCACTGTCGGCGGCTCCTGGAGGCATACCGGGCCGCGTGCGCCCGCCCCACCTCCGTCCTGGTGCTGGGCGGCGGCCGGGACTTCTTCTCCAACGGGATCCACCTGGGCGTCATCGAGGCCGCCGCCGACCCGGCAGCCGAGTCCTGGGACAACATCAACGCCATGGACGACCTCGTCGAGGCCGTCCTGACCACCACCGACCGGCTCGTGGTCAGCGCCCTCGGCGGCAACGCCGCGGCCGGCGGCGTCATGCTCGCCCTCGCCGCGGACGAGGTGTGGTGCCGCTCGGGCGTCGTGCTGAACCCGCACTACCGCCTGATGGGCCTCTACGGCTCCGAGTACTGGACGTACACCCTGCCGCGCCGGGTCGGTGCCGCCGTCGCCGACCGCCTCACCGCGGAGGCCCTGCCGCTCGGCGCGGCGGCCGCGCACCGGCTCGGACTGGTCGACCGTACGGTGCCCTGCGCACCCGGCGACTTCGGAGCCGAAACGGAGCGTCTCGCGACCCGTCTGGCGGATCTGCCGGCCACGGGCTCCCGCATCGCGGCCAAGAAGGCGGCGCGCGACCGCGACGAGGCGAGGCGCCCGCTGGCCGCCCACCGGGAGGCCGAGCTGGCCCGGATGCGGCGGACCTTCCTCGATCCGGACGCCCCGTATCACGCCCTGCGACGGGCCTTCGTCCGCAAGGAACGCGCGAGCGCCGTCACTGGACCGGCCGAACAGGACGCGGCACCCGGCCCGGCCGCCTGTTAGCAAGAAGGGTGGGGCCGAGACGGTCCGCCTCCCCCCACCCCCTCACCCCGATCCCTCCCCGAGGAGGCAGCGCATGGCCGCTGTGACGAAGGACCCGGCCGACGACCCGTTGATCCACATCCTCTGGATCAACGCCGGCCTGAGCTGCGACGGTGACTCCGTGTCCCTGACGGCGGCGATGCAGCCAAGCATCGAGGAGATCGTCACCGGCACCCTGCCGGGCCTCCCCAGGATCGCCGTGCACTGGCCTCTGATCGACTTCGAGTGCGGCCCCGTCGGCGGCGCCGACACCTTCATCGAGTGGTTCTTCAAGGGCGAGCGCGGCGAGATCGACCCGTTCGTGCTGGTCGTGGAGGGCTCGATCCCCAACGAGTCCATCAAGCCGGAGGGCTACTGGTGCGGCTTCGGCGACGATCCGGAGACCGGACAGCCGATCACCACCAGCGAGTGGATCGACCGGCTCGCCCCCAAGGCGCTGGCCGTCGTCGCCATCGGCACCTGCGCCACCTACGGCGGCATCCACGCGATGGAGGGCAACCCGACGGGTGCCATGGGCGTGCCCGACTACCTGGGCTGGGACTGGAAGTCGCAGGCGGGCATCCCGATCGTCTGCGTGCCGGGCTGCCCGATCCAGCCCGACAACTTCTCCGAGACCCTGACCTACCTGCTCTACCAGGCGGCCGGGTCCGCCCCGATGATCCCCCTCGACGACAAGCTGCGTCCGACCTGGCTGTTCGGCGCGACGGTGCACGAGGGCTGCGACCGGGCCGGCTACTACGAGCAGGGCCAGTTCGCCCACACCTACGATTCCCCGAAGTGCCTGGTCAAGCTGGGCTGCTGGGGTCCGGTGGTGAAGTGCAACGTGCCCAAGCGCGGCTGGATGAACGGCATCGGCGGCTGCCCCAACGTCGGCGGCATCTGCATCGCCTGCACCATGCCCGGTTTCCCCGACAAGTTCATGCCCTTCATGGACGAGCCCCCGGGCGCGAAGGTCTCCACGACCGCGAGCGGGGCGTACGGCGCGGTGATCCGCAAGCTCCGCGAGGTCACGGCCCACACCGTGGACGAGGAGCCGAAGTGGCGGCGCACCGGCCGGGCCCTGACCACGGGATACCGCCCGCCCTGGTGACCGGCCGGCCGCCGCTCCTCCGGCCCGCGTCCGGGGCCCCGCCCACCCGCGGGGCCCCGGACCCCTCACGTACCGCACTCCGACTCCAGCCCCACACGCACGCACGCGTCACGCGCACCGACGAAGGGTCACGGCAGACACGATGGCACCGAACACGAAGCCGGCCGGCGACGGCAGCGGCCTGGTGGAGATGGCCTGGGATCCGATCACCCGGATCGTGGGCAGCCTCGGCATCCACACGAAGATCGACTTCAAGCAGAAGCGGGTCGCGGAGTGCTACAGCACCTCGTCGGTCTTCCGCGGCTACAGCGTCTTCATGCGCGGCAAGGACCCGCGTGACGCCCACTTCATCACCAGCCGCATCTGCGGCATCTGCGGCGACAACCACGCCACCTGCTCGGTGTACGCGCAGAACATGGCCTACGGGGTGAAGCCGCCCCACCTCGGCGAGTGGATCATCAACCTCGGCGAGTCCGCGGAGTACATGTTCGACCACAACATCTTCCAGGAGAACCTGGTCGGGGTCGACTACTGCGAGAAGATGGTCCGCGAGACCAACCCGGGCGTCCTGGAACTGGCCGAGCGCACCGAGGCTCCGCACGCCGGCGAGCACGGCTACCGCACCATCGCCGACATCATGCGCTCCCTGAACCCCATCGAGGGCGAGTTCTACCGCGAGGCCCTCCAGGTCAGCCGCTACACGCGCGAGATGTTCTGCCTGATGGAGGGCCGCCACGTGCACCCCTCCACCCTCTACCCGGGCGGCGTCGGCACGGTCGCCTCGGTCCAGCTCTTCACGGACTACATGAGCCGGCTGATGCGCTACGTCGAGTTCATGAAGCGCGTCGTCCCCCTCCACGACGACCTCTTCGACTTCTTCTACGAGGCCCTGCCCGGCTACGAGGAGGTCGGCCGGCGCCGGGTGCTGCTGGGCTGCTGGGGCGCCCTCAACGACCCCGAGCACTGCGACTTCACCTACGCCAACATGACCGACTGGGGACGGAAGATGTTCGTCACCCCGGGCGTCGTCGTGGACGGCAAGCTCGTCACCAACGACCTCACCGAGATCAACCTCGGCATCCGCATCCTGCTCGGCAGCTCCTACTACGACGACTGGCAGGGCCAGGAGCAGTTCGTCACCCACGACCCGCTCGGCAACCCGGTCGACCCGCGCCACCCCTGGAACCAGCACACCATCCCCGCCCCGCAGAAGCGGAACTTCGACGACAAGTACAGCTGGGTGATGTCCCCCCGCTGGTTCGACGGCAAGGACCACCTCGCCCTCGACACCGGCGGCGGCCCCATCGCCCGCCTGTGGTCGACCGCTCTGTCCGGCCTGGTCGACGTCGGCTACGTCAAGGCCACCGGCCACAGCGTCGTCATCAACCTGCCGCGCACCATGACCAAGCCCGAGACCCGCTTCGAGTGGAAGATCCCGAAGTGGTCCAACGCGCTGGAGCGCAACCGCGCCCGCACCTACTTCCAGGCGTACGCGGCCGCCATCGCCCTGCACTGCGCCGAGAAGGGCCTCGCCGAGGTCCGCGCCGGACGCACCCAGACCTGGGAGAAGTTCGAGGTGCCGGACGAGTCCATCGGGGTCGGCTTCACCGAGGCGGTGCGCGGCGTCCTCTCGCACCACATGGTCATCCGCGACGGGAAGATCGCCAACTACCACCCCTACCCGCCCACCCCGTGGAACGCCAGCACCCGCGACACCTTCGGCACGCCGGGCCCCTACGAGGACGCGGTGCAGAACACCCCGATCTTCGAGGAGAACACCCCGGAGAACTTCAAGGGCATCGACATCATGCGCGCCGTGCGCAGCTTCGACCCCTGTCTGCCCTGCGGGGTCCACATGTACGTGGGCGGCGGCAAGACGGTGAAGACCATGCACGTGCCCACCGGCCTGAGCGGACTGGGCGGATGAGCGCCGCCGTCGACGCCCGCGAGGCGGGCCGGCGCGTCGAGGAGGTCCTCGACGCGCTGGCCGCCGACGGCAGCCGCGAGAGCTGCGCCGCCGCCGAGGAACTCGTGCGCGTGCTCATGGAGTTCTACGGCGCCGGGCTCGCCCGGATCGTCGAGAGGCTGGGAGCGGGCCCGGTGACCGCCCTCGCCGACGACGAGCTGGTGGCGAGCCTGTTCTCCCTGCACGGCCTGCACCCCGAGGACGTGCACACCCGCATCGCCCGCGCCCTGGCCCGGTCCGGCGACCGGGTGGAGCAGGTCGGCTTCGACGAGGCCACCGGCGTGCTGCGGCTGCGCCCCGCGCCGGCCGCCGCGGGCGGCTGCGGCTGCGGCAGCGGCGCAGGCGGGGGTGCGCAGGACATCGAGGACACCCTCGCCTGCTTCGCCCCCGAGGTGACCGGCATCGAGATGGACCCGGCTCCGGCCCCGGAGCCGCCGCTCCTGCAGATCGGCGTCCGCCCGCACAGCCCGGCGCGGGTGCCGTGACCGGCCCCGCCGCCCGTACGGACGGACTCCGCGGGCCGGGCCGCACGGACGCCCCCCGCGGGCTGAGCCGGTTCACCGGCCCGCGGCCGCCCCGGCCCGAGGTCTGCGAACTGTGCGGGGTGGCGGTGCCCGCGGACGGACACCGCCACCTGGTCGAGACGCAGAAGCGGGCGCTGGTCTGCGCCTGCACCGCCTGCTCCCTGCTCTTCGACCGGCCCGGTGCGCACACCGGTGCGCGGACCGGCCCCTACCGCGCCGTCCCCGACCGCTTCCTGACCGATCCCGGCCACCGGCTCGACGACGAGCTCTGGGAACTGCTCCGGATCCCCGTCGGGGTGGCCTTCCTCTTCCACAACACCGCCCTGGACCGGCCGGTCGCGCTCTACCCCAGCCCCGCCGGGGCCACCGAGAGCGAACTCGACCCGCGGACCTGGGAACGCGTCCTCGCGTCCGTCCCGCTGGCCGCACTCCTTGCACCCGACACCGAGGCCCTCCTCGTCCACCGCCGGGAGGGCCGCTCCGGCTGCTGGCTGGTCCCGGTCGACGTCTGCTACGAACTGGTGGGCCGGATGCGGCTGCTGTGGCAGGGCTTCGACGGGGGCGCGGAGGCGCGCGCCGCCCTGGACGCCTTCTTCGACGAGGTCGGCCGCCGGGCCAGGCCCGTCGGCCCGGCGACGGAAGCGGGCCGCTCGTGACGGACCTCTCCTTCGCCTGCACCGGCGTACGGGCCGATCCGTACGCCGCCGGCCCCACGCTCGTCTTCCGGCTGCGGGTCACCGCCGCCGGAGGTGCCCGGGTGCACGCCCTCGCGCTGCGCTGCCAGATCCGCATCGAACCCGCCCGGCGCGGCTACGACCGCGCCGAGGCGGACGGACTGGCGGACCTCTTCGGCGAGCGCTCCCGCTGGGCCGACACCCTCCACCCGGTGCAGTTCGCCCAGGTCCCGGTCATGGTGCCCGGGTTTACCGGCGAGACCGAGACCGACCTCGTCGTCCCCTGCACCTACGACATGGACATCGCCGCGACCCGGTACTTCGAAGCCCTCCGGGAGGGCGAGGTGCCCCTGCTGATGCTGTTCTCCGGCACCGCCTTCACCGGTGACGGCGGCTTCCGGGTCGAGCCGGTGCCCTGGGACCGCGAAGCCGCGTACCGGATGCCCGTGGCCGTGTGGCGCGAGATGCTCGAACAGCACTTCCCCGGCTGCGGATGGCTCCGGCTGCCCGCCGACACCATGGCCGAGCTGCTCGCCCACCGCTCCCGCCACGCGTTCCCCTCGTGGGAGGCGACCGTCCGCGCCCTGCTGGACGCGGCCGCCCCGCAGGAGGCCCCGCCCGGCGCGGCACGGCTCGCCGGGACCCGGCCGCGCGTCACCGAGAGGACGGCCCCGTGACCGCCACCACCGCAGCCGACCCCCGCTTCGGCGCCGCCCGGCAGGTGGCCGACGCCGTGCTCCTGGAGGGGTACGTGCTCTACCCCTACCGGGCCTCCGCCGCCAAGAACCGGCTGCGCTGGCAGTTCGGCGTGCTGGTCCCCCCGGCCTGGGGGCCGGCGCACGACGAACACTCCTGCCAGCAGACCGAGCTCCTGATGGAGCCGAAGGCGGACGCGACGCTCACCGTGGAGCTCCGCTTCCTGCACGCCCAGCGGCGCACCGTCCTGCGGGCTCTGGAGGACGGCACCTTCACGGCGACGGAGGAACTGCACCTGCCCGACCGGGTCCTCGTCCCCTGGGACGAAGGCGCCGAGGAACGCGTGGAACTCCGGCTGCCCGTCACCGAACTGACGGGGCACGGCGCCGCCGTCCCCTTCCGCCGTCCCGCCCGCGAAACGACCGAGGACGTCACCGACGCCGACGGCCGCACGGTGGGCCGCCTGGTGCGGCGCACCGAGGAGATCGAGGGCGTCCTGCGGCTGCGCGCCGTCGAACTGGAAGGTGCCTACCGGGTGTTCCGGCTCACCGCGGTGGTCGAGAACACCAGCCCGTGGGCCCCCGCGGACGGTGGCGCCGACGACCGCGAGGCGGCCCTGCCGCGCTCCCTGGTCGCCGCCCACCTCCTGCTGGGACTCGACTCCGGCTCCTTCCTCTCCATGACCGACCCGCCCGAATGGGCCCGCCCGGCGGTCGCCGCCTGCGTCAACCGCCACACCTGGCCGGTGCTCGCCGGAGCGGACGGCCGCGCCGACGTGGTCCTCTCCTCGCCGATCATCCTGGAGGACCACCCGGCGATCGCCCCCGAGAGCGCGGGCGCCATGTACGACGCCACCGAGATCGACGAGATCCTCGCCCTGCGCACGGCCGCCCTCACCGAGCAGGAGAAGCGCGAGGCACGCGGTACGGACCCCCGGGCCGCCGCCGTCGTCGACCTCGCCGACTCGCTGCCGCCCGAGGTGCTGGAACGACTGCACGGCGCCGTGCGGTCCCTGCGCGAGGTCACCGGGGAGGTGCCGACGCTGACGGAGATCCCGGCCGAGGAGGCCGTGTTCCGGCCGGACACCCCCTGGTGGGACCCCGCCGGAGCCGCGGCCCCCGACCCCGGCCCGGTCAGCGTCGACGGGGTTCCCGTCGGCCCCGGCAGCCGGGTCCGGCTCCGCCCCGGAGCGCGTCGCACCGACGCCCAGGACCTCTTCCTGCACGGCCGTTCCGCCCACGTGGAGGCCGTCCTGCACGACGTCGACGGGGGAGTGCACCTCGCCGTCACCGTGGAGGACGACCCGGGCGCCGACATCCGCCGCGAACAGGGCCGCTTCCTCTACTTCCAGCCCGACGAGGTCACCCCGCTGGAGGACGCGTGAGCCCCAGGACCCTGATCGCGGGCATCGGCAACGTCTTCCTCGGCGACGACGGCTTCGGTGTGGAGACCGTACGGGCGCTGGCCGGGCACCCGCTGCCCGACGGCGCGGAGGCGGTGGACTTCGGCGTCCGCGGCGTCCACCTCGCCTACCAACTGCTCGACGGCTACGACACGCTGCTGCTGGTCGACGCCACCGCGCGTGGCGGCGAACCGGGCACGCTGTACCTCATCGAGGCGGGCACGGCGGCGGATTCCGGGGACGGCTCCGGGCCCGGTCCCGGGCCCGCGGTGGAGCCCGGCGGCCCCGCGGTCCTCGACGGACACCACATGTCACCCGACACCGTTCTCGCCCTGCTGGACACCCTGTGCGCCGGGACCGGCACCACCCCGCCCCGGCGCACCCTGGTCCTCGGCTGCGAACCAGCCTGCGTCGAGGAGGGCATCGGCCTGAGCGCACCCGTGGCCGCCGCCGTACCGCGGGCCGTGCGCATGGCCCTGGACCTGCTGGGCGAAACGGCCCCCGACGAGGCGGGCGCACCCCGCCGAGCACTGAGGAGAACACCGTGAAGAAGGCCTTCATCGGCGGGGCCGCGGCCGCCGCCCTCGCCGTCGTCGTCCTGCAGGTACTCCCCGACATCAAGCGCTACCTGCGCATCCGCAAGATGTGACGGCCCGCTCCGCCACCCGCCGCGCCCCCCGCCGCCGAACGGCGTACGGGGGGCGCGGCGCACCGGCGTGCCCGCCCGCGGCGTCGTCCTCCCGCCGGTGTAATGAGCCCCGGCAGGACGGAGACCGATGCACGAGATGTCGATCGCCATGGCCGTCGTGGGCCAGGTGGAAGAAGCGGCCCGGGCGGGCGGCGCCGACGCCGTCACCGCCGTACGCCTCCGGGTGGGCGAGCTGGCCGGCGTCGTACCCGACGCCCTGGCCTTCTGCTTCGAACTCGCCTGCGCCGGAACGGTCCTGGAGGGCGCGCGGCTCACCACCGAGACCGTGGCCGGCCGCGCCCGCTGCCGTTCCTGCCCGGGCACCTGGGACGTCGGCATGCCCCCCGAACTGTGCTGTCCCGGATGCGGCAGGGCCACGGACGTGGAACTCCTGTCCGGCCGCGAACTGGAGATCCTCAGCGTGCGCTGGGAGGACGGCCCCGCCGGACCCCGCACCCGCGAACCGATTCCCGAGGAGGCCTGAACCATGTGCCGAGAGGTCGATCTGCGGCAGGCGGTGCTCGCCAAGAACGACAGCGCCGCCCAGGCCCTGCGCACCGCACTCGCCGCGCGCGGGACGACGGTCGTCAACCTGCTCTCCAGCCCCGGCAGCGGCAAGACCGCGCTGCTGGAGCGCGAACTGCTCCGCGCACGGGAGCGCGCGGTGCCCGTCGCCGCGCTGACCGCCGACCTCGCCACGGAGAACGACGCCACCCGGCTGGCGCGTTCGGGCGTACCCGTCAGGCAGGTGCTCACCGACGGGCTGTGCCACCTGGAGGCCGGGATGCTCGGCCGGCACCTGGACGGCTGGCTGCCCGAGGACACCCGGGTGCTCTTCGTGGAGAACGTCGGCAACCTGGTCTGTCCGGCCACCTACGACCTGGGGGAGTCGCTGCGGGTGGTCCTCGCCTCGGTCACCGAGGGGGAGGACAAGCCCCTGAAGTACCCGACCGCGTTCGGACTCGCGCAGCTCGTCGTGGTCACCAAGACCGACATCGCGCGGGCCGTCGAGTTCGACGAGACCGCCTTCCTGGCCAACGTCCAGCGGGTCAACCCCGGCGTGGAGGTCCTCATGACCTCGGCCCGCGCCGGCGAGGGCACGGGGCTGCTGCTCGACCGGGCGCTGCGGACCGCGGCCGGGGACGCCGCGCACACCCCGGTGATGGCGGGCCGGCCGCAGACCCCCGCGGCGGGGCACGACCACACCCACGGTCCCGGCCACGGGCACACCCACGGCGGCCACGGCCACGGCCACGGCCACGGGCATGGTCACGGCCAGGGACACGGGCCCGATCACGACCACCACCACCCGCACGTCCGGTCCGCCGCGCAGCCCCGATGACGCCGGCGGTGCAGCGCCGCCGGATCACCGTCCGGGGCGTCGTCCAGGGGGTCGGCTTCCGCCCCTACGTGTACACCCGGGCCACCGGGCTCGGCCTCGCGGGACACGTCACCAACACGTCCGAAGGCGTCGTCGCCGAGGTCGAGGGCACTCCCGCGGCCGTGCTGCTGTTCTGCGAACGGCTCGCGGCGGACGCGCCCCCGCTGGCCGTCGTCGACGCCGTCGACCACCACGAGGTCCCCGTGGCGGGCGGCACGGGCTTCACCATCGTCGCCTCCCGCGGGGGCGGCCCCGCCCGCACCCTGGTCTCCCCGGACGTCGCCACCTGCGCCGACTGCCTCGCCGAACTGGCCGACCCCGCCGACCGCCGCCACCGGCACCCGTTCATCACCTGCACCCACTGCGGGCCGCGCTTCACCATCGTCACCGGCCTGCCCTACGACCGCGCCCACACCACCATGGCCCGCTTCCCCCTGTGCCCCGACTGCGCCCGCGAGTACGGCGATCCCGCCGACCGGCGTTTCCACGCCCAGCCGGTCGCCTGCCACGCCTGCGGCCCGCGGCTGCGCCTGCTCACCGGGACCCCGGGAAACCCGCCCGCCGAGAGCACGGACCCCGATCCGGTCGCCGCCGCCCGCCGCCTCCTGGCGGCCGGGGCGATCCTCGCCGTCAAGGGCCTGGGCGGCTACCACCTGGCCTGCGACGCCACCCACCCCACGGCCGTCGCCGAACTGCGCCGCCGCAAGGCACGCGGCGACAAGCCCTTCGCCCTGATGGCACGGGACCTCCACGACGCCGGCCTGTACGCGCACATCGGCCCCGAGGAACGCGCACTGCTCACGGGCGGGGCACGCCCCATCGTGCTGCTGCGCCGCCGCGCCGCCACCGGCACGGCACAGGACGCGGGAGCCCCGGGCGCGCTCGCCGACGCGGTCGCCCCGCGCTGCCCCGACCTCGGCGTGATGCTCCCGTACACCCCCGTCCACCACCTCCTGCTCGGCCTCCCCGCAGACCCCCCGGGACCCCGGCTGCTCGTCATGACCAGCGGCAACCTCGCCGGGGAGCCCATCGTCACCGACGACGCGGAGGCCCTGGAGCGGCTCGCCGGCCTCGCCGACGCCTGGCTGACGCACGACCGCCCCATCCACGTGCCGTGCGACGACTCGGTCGTACGGGTCTGCGACGGCGAGACCCTCACGGTGCGGCGCGCCCGCGGCTACGCCCCGCTGCCCCTCCCGCTGCCCCTGCCCGTCCCCCCGCTCCTCGCCGCCGGCGGGGACCTGAAGAACACCTTCTGCCTCGGCGAGGGACGCCAGGCCTGGCTCTCCGCCCACATCGGGGACATGGACGACCTCGCCACCCGGCACGCCCTCGAACGCGCCGAACGGCAGCTGGAGTCCATCACCGGAGTCACCCCGGCGCTCCTCGCCGCCGACCGGCATCCCGGCTACCGTTCCACGGCCTGGGCCCGGGGCGCCGCCGGATCCCGGCCGCTCGTTTACGTCCAGCACCACCACGCCCACGTCGCCTCGGCCATGGCCGAACACGGCCTGGACGGCCGCCGCCCCGTCATCGGCGTCGCCTTCGACGGCACCGGCTACGGGGACGACGGCGCCGTGTGGGGCGGCGAGGTCCTCATCGCCGACTACGCGGGACACGCCCGCTTCGCCCACCTCGCGTACGTCCCGCTGCCGGGCGGCGACGCGGCCGTGCGGCGCCCGTACCGCATGGCGCTGTCGCACCTGCGGGCCGCCGGGCTCGCCCGCACGCCCGACCTGCCGTGCGTCGCCGCCTGCCCCGCCGACGAACTGCGCGTACTGGAGCGCCAGCTCGAACGCGGCCTGAACTGCGTCCCGACCTCCAGCATGGGCCGCCTCTTCGACGCCGTCTCCTCCCTCGCGGGCATCTGCCACCACGCCCGCTACGAGGCACAGGCCGCGATCGAGCTGGAGGCCGCGGCCCTCGGTTCCGGCGTGGCCGCCGGGCCCGGCTACGCCTTCGGCATCCACGTCCCCGACGACCCCGCCGGAGGGCCGGTCACCGCCGACCCCGGGCCCGTCCTGGCCGCCGTGGCGGCCGAGGTGCGGGCGGGCACGGATCCGGCGCTGATCGCCGCCCGCTTCCACACCTCCGTCACCTCCCTCGTCGCCGCGCTCTGCGGGCTCGCGCGCGACCGGCACGGCATCGACACCGTCGCCCTGACCGGCGGCGTCTTCGCCAACACCCTGCTGTCCTCGGCCTGCGCCCGCACCCTGCGCGCCGCCGGGTTCACCGTCCTGCGCCACGGCCGGGTCCCCCCGAACGACGGCGGGCTGTCCCTCGGCCAGCTCATGGTGGCGGCGGCGACGGCAGCCGCGGGGGCCACGGCGGCCGCGGAGCACACAGCGGCCGCGGAGCACACAGCGGCCGCCGACGCCGCGGCGATCGAGCACCACCCACAGCGAGGAGGAACCCATGTGCCTGGCGGTACCCGGCAGAGTGCTTGAGATCGCGGAGAAGGACGGCACCCGCATGGCCACCGTCGACTTCGGCGGGGTGCAGAAGGAGGTCTGCCTGGAGTACCTGCCCGACCTCCGCGTCGGCGAGTACGCCATCGTCCACGTGGGGTTCGCCCTCCAGCGGCTCGACGAGGAGTCGGCCCGCCAGACCCTGGAGCTCTTCGAGCAACTCGGCATGCTCCAGGAGGAGTTCGGCGACCCCTGGGAGCAGGCCGCCGCCCAGGCGGGACCCGATGCCCCCTGGCCCTTCGCCGACGGACCGACCGTGGGCGCGAGCCCGGCCGCGGCCGGGGGCGGGGCCGCGTCCGGCGGGTCCGACGTCCCGGCACCGCAGCAGCCCGCACCGCAGCAGACAGCCCCGCAGGAAGAAGCCGCGCAGTGAAGTACATCGAGGAGTTCCAGGACCCCGCCCTCGCCCGGCGGCTGCTCGACGACATCCACGCCACCGTGACCCGCCCCTGGGCCCTGATGGAGGTCTGCGGCGGCCAGACCCACACCATCATCCGGCACGGCATCGACCAACTCCTGCCGGAACAGGTCGAGTTGATTCACGGCCCCGGCTGCCCGGTGTGCGTCACCCCGCTGGAGGTGATCGACAAGGCACTCGAGATCGCCTCCCGCCCCGACGTGATCTTCTGCTCCTTCGGCGACATGCTCCGCGTCCCCGGCACCGGCCGGGACCTCTTCCAGGTGCGCAGCGAGGGCGGCGACGTACGCGTCGTCTACTCCCCGCTCGACGCCCTGCGGATCGCCCAGGACAACCCCGGCCGCCAGGTGGTGTTCTTCGGCATCGGCTTCGAGACCACCGCACCGCCCAACGCCATGACGGTCCACCAGGCCAGGAAGCTCGGCATCGCCAACTTCAGCCTGCTCGTGTCCCACGTGCGCGTCCCCCCGGCCATCGAGGCGATCATGAGCTCGCCGAGCTGCCGGGTCCAGGGCTTCCTGGCCGCCGGGCACGTGTGCAGCGTGATGGGTGTCGGCGAGTACCCCGACCTCGCGGCACGCCACCGCGTACCGATCGTGGTGACCGGGTTCGAGCCGCTGGACATCCTGGAAGGCGTACGACGGGCCGTGCACCAGCTCGAACGCGGCGAGCACACCGTCGACAACGCCTACGCGCGCGCCGTCCGCCCCGAGGGCAACCCGGCCGCCCTCGCCATGCTGGAGGACGTCTTCGAGGTCACCGACCGGGCCTGGCGCGGCATCGGCGTGATCCCCGACAGCGGCTGGCGACTGTCCGAGCGCTACCGGGACTTCGACGCCGAACACCGCTTCTCCGTCACCGGCATCACCACCCGCGAACCGGCCGCCTGCCGCAGCGGCGAGGTGCTCCAGGGACTGCTCAAGCCGCACGAGTGCGAGGCCTTCGGCACGCTCTGCACCCCGCGCAGCCCGCTGGGCGCCACCATGGTCTCCAGCGAGGGCGCCTGCGCCGCCTACTACCTCTACCGGCGGCTGGAGCTCAAGACCGTGCCCGCCGCCGCGACCACCCCGCTGGAGGCGACCCCCGTTGTCTGACACCCGTACCCCCACCCGGACCGACGACGGCACCACGCTCGACATCACCGGCTGGACCTGCCCCGCACCGCTGCGCGACCGGCCACGCGTGGTGATGGGCCACGGCGGCGGCGGAGCCCTCTCCGCCGAGCTCGTCCAGCACCTCTTCGCGCCGGCCTTCGGCGGCGAGGTCCTGGCCGGGCTCGGGGACAGCGCCGCCGTGTCCCTCGGCGGGACCCGCCTGGCGTTCTCCACCGACTCGTACGTCGTGCGGCCGCTGTTCTTCCCCGGCGGCGGCATCGGCGACCTCGCGGTCAACGGCACCGTCAACGACCTGGCCATGAGCGGAGCCCGGGCCGCCTACCTCTCCTGCGGCTTCATCCTGGAGGAGGGCGTCGAGATGTCCGTCGTCGCGCGGGTGGCGCAGGACATGGGCGCCGCCGCACGGGCCGCGGAAGTCGAGATCGTCACGGGCGACACCAAGGTCGTCGAGGCGGGCCACGGGGACGGCATCTACCTCAACACCGCGGGCATCGGGATCATCCCCGACGGAGTGGACCTCCGCCCGCAGCGGGTGGTGCCGGGCGACGTCGTCATCGTCAGCGGCGAGATCGGGCTCCATGGCGTCGCGATCATGAGCGTCCGGGAGGGCCTGGAATTCGGCGTGGACGTCGAGAGCGACTGCGCCGCCCTCGGCGGTCTCGTCCGGAGCATGCTGGCCGTCACCCCCGACCTCCACGTGCTGCGCGACCCCACCCGCGGCGGCCTGGCCGCCTCCCTCAACGAGATCGCGGCCGCGTCGGGCACCGGGGTCGTCATCCACGAGAACCGCGTCCCCGTGCCCCCGGCCGTCGCCAACGCCTGCGCGATCCTCGGCCTCGACCCGCTCTACGTGGCCAACGAGGGCAAGCTGGTCGCCTTCGTCCCCCGCGAGCACGCCGATGCCGTCCTGGAGGCCATGCGCGCGCACCCGCTGGGCCGCGGGGCCGCCGTGATCGGCGAGGCGGTCGACGCCCACGCCGGCCTCGTGGTCGCCCGCACCGCCCTGGGCGGCACCCGCGTGGTGGACCTGCCGATCGGCGAACAACTGCCGCGCATCTGCTGAACGGCCAGGCCACCGCGGCATCCCGCGGGTGTTCGCTGTGCGTTGCCCGCCCCGCCCCGCCCCGCCCCGCGTCGGGCTCCGGGCCCGGCCCGGCCTGGCGCGGACCCGCTTGGCACGGGCCCGCCCCTGGCGTGGGCCTGCTCGGCATGGGCCCGCCTGGCGCGGGCTCGCTCGGCGTGAGCCCGCCAGGGTGTGGGCCTGCTCGGTACGGGCCCGCTTGGCGTGTGCCTGCTCGACATGGGCCTGCTCGGCGTGGGCCCGCCCGGGCGTGGGCCCGTCCGGCGCTGGCCCGCCTGGCACAGGCCCGCCCGCCGCTGCTGGCCTGCTGGCCTGCTCGGCGGGACGGGCCGCGGGCTTGGCCGGGCGGCGGATCGGCGATCCCCGTCTCCGGAGTCCGGGGCAGCCCCGTGAGCGCCACGTCCCCGTGCCGCTCACGGGGTGCGGCCGTGGGCCCGGGCCGCACCCCCGGACCGCATGCCTTCGCGCCGCGAGCAGGCCGTACGCCGCTCGCGGGGCTCGTCCCTGTTCCCGCCCCGGTCCGGGATGCGGGCCCGTGCGCGGGGTCCGGGCCGCCCCCGACGCCGGCCCGGGCCCGCGGGCCCCGCGGATCCCGGACGGTCAGCGGTCGTCCCGCATGTCGTCCAGGTCCTCCTCGGTCAGGTCGTGCATCACGTCCCGCATCGTCGCGTCCTCCCGGCCGCGCTCGTGCGCGATCTCGTCGGGGGTGCGCGGCCTGCCACCGGTCCTCATGCGCTGCGGCTCCGGCGACCGCCCGCGGATCCGTTCGGCTCGGCCCCCGTCCCGGGGGCCGCCGTCCTGCCTGTCGCCGCCCATCACGGTTCAGCCTCCTCGTCCGACCCCCACGTCCTGCTGCTAACCGCTGGGGGGCGGGGCAAACGGGCCCCGGCAGCCCCGGGCAGGACGTGGTCCCGGCGCACCCGGTCCGCGTTGGCCCGCCGGACGCGCTCCTCGTCCGGCGGGGGCGGCTGCCGCACGCCGAGGGCGGAGCCCCGGGCCCCGCCGCCCACCGGGCCCGCCCCCTCCTGGGCGACGGGCAGCGGTACGTGCGGCACGGACGGGTCCGACCCGTCCCCGGGGCCGTCGTCCGCCGGGAGGGCCGCCCGGATCCTGCGCCCGACCGCCACGGGATCGGCCACGGTGACCGCCACGTGGGCGAACGGGCTCCCGGCGTCCAGATCCATGCAGAGCACGGGACCACCGGCCCGCACGGCCACGAAGTCCTCGCCCTCGGTCGTGCGCCGGATCCCGGCGCACCGGCCGGGCCGCCACCTGCCCCGCCCGGCCTCGCCGCGCAGCACCCGCCACCAGTCGGCCTCGACGTGGGCGCGACGCAGCGCCGCCGCCGGCACCCGTACCGCGTTCCGCCGCCGTGCGGCCATCCGCTCGCGCGGACCGAGCCGGACGACCACCTCGTCACCCTCGACGTTCACCCGTGCCATGACACCGCCACCGTCCTTCCGCCCCCGAGGGGCGGCTCCCCGGTATCGGCCGGCTCATGCCCGCCGGGCCCCGCCCGCGCGCCGCCCGACCGTACCTCGCCGGCCTCGCCGGCCTCGCCGGCCTCGCCGGGCTCAGCGGCCTCAGCGGCAGAGCACCTCGATGACCTCGTCGAACCCGGGGAACTCCTCGGCGGCCCGGGCGACGACGTCGGCTGCCGACGCCCTCCGCTCCGGCGCGAACCGCTCCGCGATCGACGCCAGTCCCTCGTGCGGGCGCCCGGTCAGGTCGGTCGCGTACGGGGAACCGGCCTCCGCGGGGCCGTGGCCGTCGGCGAGCAGCCACAGGAAGTCGTCCAGGTCGCGCGCCACGACACCGGTCTCCCCCTCGGAGCCGAGGAAGACGACGGGCTGTTCGCCCACCGGCCGCCCCGGCCGCACCAGCCAGAACGCCGCGTACCCGCCCGTCCCGTCCTGCCCGAACACGCGGAAGGCGTCACCGTCCAGCTCGGTGTTCCCGGTCCAGGCCTGGAACCAGTCCGTGGTGTCCTCGGCGGACAGGAACGCGGGGAAGGGCTCGAAGTCGACGCCGCCGCCGTCCGCGTAGTCGAACGGAACGGCCAGCGCGGCGGCCAGCGAGGCGGGGTACGGTCGGTCATAGGTCTGCGTCACCCGCACAGGCTAGCCGCGGGCTCCGACACCCCTCAGGCGACCTCGATCCCGTAGCCGCGGACCAGGGTCTCCAGGCCGTGGTCGTACCCCTGCCCGACGGCGCGGAAGCGCCACAGCGGGCCGCGGCGGTAGAGCTCGGCCAGCAGCAGGGTGCGTTCGCTCGTGGCGGCGTCGAGCGCGGCCTGCGTCATGACGGGGGCGTCGCTGCCGGGGGCCAGGCTGATCTGGACGGCCCCGATGTCGCCGAAGGTCGCGGTTCCGTCGATGGCGGCGGCGATCGCGATCCGCTGCGCGGCGGGCGGGAGCGCGCCGAGGTCGACCGTGACGGTCTGTTCGGTCGGGCCGTCGCAGAGCAGACGCGTGGCGCCGTCCGGGCTCTCGGGCGCCCCGTAGAAGACGAAATCCCCGTCGGACGAAGCCTGTTCGTCCTCGTCGAGGACGAAGGCCACGACGTCGATCTCGCAGTCCGCGCGCGGCGCCGCCCAGGAGGCGCCGACGTGCCAGCGGCCGGCGGCGGGCAGGGCGGGCAGGTCGACGACCCCGCCGCGGGGGAGGACGACGGCCGACGGGGTGTGCGGGACCGGAGCCCCGGCCGGTTGCGGCGCGGGAGAACCGAGCCACGCCGGCTCGTGGACCGGCAGTCCCATGGAGGTGACGCGGGCCAGCCGCCGGTCGCTTTCACCGCCGGGGAAGAGCACGATGTCGGTGACACTGGCCGACAGGTTGATCGCGGCGGCCCCGCCCAGCTCGACGACCCGCGCACGGGCGGCCGCGGCCTCCTCGTGGGAGCCGCCCAGCACCAGGACCCGCCGCCTGCCGAACGGCTGCACCGTCCGTACCGGCGCGGCCTGCCGGGGAGCCGGCACCTCGGCGACGGCGACGGCGACGGGGGCGGCAACGGCCGGGTCGGGCGCGGCCACGGGCGGCGCGGGCTGCTGCTTCTGATGGGGCGTCCCCGGACGTACGTCCTCGAGGAGGGCGAGGAAGGCGCGTTCGTCCAGCACCGGGACGCCCTCGGACGCCGCCCGCCGGGCCTTCGCCGAACCGCTGCCCGGGGCACCGGAGGGTGCTCCGTTGGCGACGAGTGCGCTGGTGTGCCGGCTGACCGACCCCATCACGTTGAGGCCGGCGGCCACGGAGCGGGCGACCAGCTCCGCCCGGGCCATGTCCGTGTCACCCGTGACGGCGATCTTCATGCCCTGCACGAGCGGCCCGCCGGACACCAGCCGGCCGGGGTTGCGGTACGCGCACGGGACCTTGGGCGCCTTCGGCGCGAACCGCGGGTCCTGCCGGGGCGGGCAGGGCACCAACGGCAGCGCGAGGTCCAGCCGTACGGCCTCGGCGAGGGAGGCGCGGAAGATCCCCGCGAGGACCCGGGTGTCGTCCAGCGCGTCGTGGGCCCTGGTCCGGCGCACCCCGTAGTGGGCGGCCAACGACGCCAGGCTGAAGCTGTCGGTGGGCGGCTCGACCCGCCGGTTCAGCGCCAGGGTGCACAGCCGCCGCGTCGCCGGGAGGGTGACCCCGGCGCGGGCGAACTCGTGGGCGAGGAAGTCGTAGTCGAACTGCGCGTTGTGCGCCACCAGCACCCGGCCCCGGAGCAGCGCGCCGACCCGCTCGGCGATCCGGTCGAACGCGGGCGCTCCGCGCAGCCGTTCGGTGGTGAGCCCGTGGACGTGCACGGGACCGGGATCGCAGCCGGGGTCCACCAGCGTGCTGAACTCCTCCACCGGCTTCCCCTCCGGCCCGAGGGTCAGGACGGCGATCGACAGGATCCGGTCGCGCCGTGCGACCAGCCCGGAGGTTTCGACATCGACCAGCGCCCAGTCGTGCGCGTAGTCGGGCAGGTGGGACACGTCGAGCGCGGCGGCAACAGGAGACATGACAACAAGCATGATTCGGACACCGCCACCGCATCAACCAGAACGCCGAATTGCACCGGGCGTCGACGGTTCGCGGTCAACTCGCGCTCATGCCCCGCTCCGGCCACGCGCCCCGCTCCGCGTACAGCACCTTGAGCTTCTGTGAGGTCTTCAGGAAGGTGTGGTCGACCCGTGCGTCCTGCACGGTGGAGGTGCGGGACTCCTTGTCCACGGTCAGCCGTCGCCCGAGGCACTCCGGGTCCTCACCGAACAGGTACGTCACGAGCCGTCCGGTCTCCGCGACCTTCCGGAAGTACACCAACGCGGCCACGCACCCTCCCCTGCCGAAGTCCTCGTGCCCGGCAACCGCCACCGCCACCGCCACCGCCACTGTCCCCTGCCACGCGGACCGGAGCGCCGCGGGCACGTCCCTGACCTGGCAAGACGCCGCCCGGAGGGCATCCGTTCCGGCATGTGGCCCGATTCCGGCCGACCGCCCGCGAACGGGTACGGTCGTCCGGTCACGGACGGCAGCCGGATCGTCCGTCCAACCCAGGGGAACCACCACCATGACCGACCTGAAGCCGCTGCGCGAGAGCCTCGCCTCGGGCGAGCACGAGTTCGCCGCCACCCTGGCCTTCGTCGCCGCGCACTACGACTACCGCCCGCAGGCCTTCCGCAACGGCGAGCTGGCGAACGCCGCGGGCGAGAACGAGGGGTCCTGCAAGACGCTGGGCCTGGCCGTGCTGGAAGGCCTGAGCGACCAGGAGGCCCTGCTGGCCTTCGGCGAGCACTACCGCAGCGTGCTGGCGACCCCGCAGGGCACCGACCACGCCAACATCCGCAACCTCATGGCCCACGGCCTGGCCGGCGTCACCTTCGACGCCTCGCCGCTGACCGCCCGGAACTGACCTTCCCTGCTGCCCGCAGGGCCGGCGGTAAGCGGCGGGAGCGGGCCGTTCCGGTGAGGTTAGGCTGTCGGAGCCATCCCGTGAACGAAGGACAACCCCATGGTCCGCCCCTACGCCCCCGGTCCGAAGCAGTTCGTCTTCGCCGCCGGTGACGGCAACGATCAGCAGGTCTCCGTGAGCGACCCGCAGGAGGCCTACACGGCGTTCTCGGCGTTCTTCCGCGAGCGGGACTCCGCCACGTACACCATCAGTGACGAACCGGCCGGGCAGCGTCTGGTCCTCGTACCGGGGCAGGGCCTGATCTCCCGCATCCGGGGCGGGGACCGGCCCCGGGCGGAGCACCTCCGGGTCGACCGGGGCAACCGCTACCTCCCGAGCGCGATGCTGTTCTTCGAGAACGGCTACGCCGGACTCGACCGCTTCGGCCAGTGGTTCCCCGACGCCGCCGACCTCGACGCGTCACCGGAGGCCCGTGGCGCCGCCCGAGCCGCCACGTTCACGACGGAGAGGGCGGCCATCGAGGAAGTCGCCCGGATCTGGGAGGATTCGGGCATCGTGGACCCGAGCGACCGGTACTACGTCTTCTTCGACTCCCACGACGCCGACGAGTCCCGCTCCGAGCGGGCCGAACTGCTGGAGCTGATCGGGTTCCTCGGCCTCGAACGGGTCGACGCCCCGGCCGGGGCCGCCGACGGCGAGGTCTGGACGCGCACCGACGCCCGCCTCGACGCCGAGTTCGCACGATGGTCGTGAGGGACGTGCCCGAGGTCGTCTTCACGCGCGGCATCGGCTGGATCCCCAACGTCATCCGCGAGGACGGCGAGCTCAAGCTGATGCTCGGCGCCGGGGCCGACGCCAACCACGACCCGCGCACGTTCACGTTCCCGATCGGGGAAACCCATCTCGCGGTGATCCGGACGGACCTGGCCCGCCACCTGCTGCTGTGGAGCGCGGTCCTTCCGCTGTGCGACGACGCCGGGACCCGGGGACCGCTCGACGAGGACGCCGCCGTCGCCCTCCTGGACCCGATCCTGCTCTCCCCGCCCGCGGACGTCGACTCCTTCTTCCGGCACACCCGGTGGGACCGGAGCCGGCTCGTCGCCCACGGGGCCGACACCGGCCTGCTGGGGCGCGGCCGGATCCTGGCCGCGATGCGCTCGGCGACGGAGACGTCCGACGGCAAGCGCGCCCAGGAGGACCGCGCGGACCGCCGTCGCGCCGAGCGCGGAGTGGTCCTCGGCCCGCTCGACGCCGCCGTCCTGCGCTTCACGGGCCAGTACGCGCACGGCGCGAGCGTCCCGAGGCGGCTGCCCGACGCCGTCGACGCCGCGCTGCTGCCCCGGGTCATGCGGGTGATCGCCACCGCGGAGCAGGCGTGCGCCGGAATGCGGATCGGCCTCGACCCGCGCCGGGGCCGCCGCGCCACGGACAAGAGCGACTGGGACCGGATGGCGGCGGCGGTCGACGCGGCCGTGCGCCGCGCACACCCCGGACTCGCCGACGACGCGGTGCGCACGGTGGGCTTCCTGATGTGCTCCGAGGCCGCGCAACGCTCCCGGAACACCCCGGTCGCCGACGACGAGGACCCCGCCGACACCCGGGACGCCCCCGGGGGGAGCGCGGAGAAGACGGCCCTGACCTTCACCGACGACAAGGGCGCCGAACGGAAGTGGCGCCGTGGCGCCGGCCCCCGCGGTGCCACCGCGGAGTTCTGGGAGTTCGTCGCCGAGCGCTCCGCGGGCGACAACGAGGTGTTCACCATCGAGGACGAGGAGCGGGGCGAGGGGATCCAGCTCCACTTCTACGCGGACTCCGTCGCCCGCGTCACGACGGTCCGGCCGGGCAGGGGCGGGGCGGACCCGGAGTACCGGGTCGAGTACGCCCTGGTCGACGGGATCCGTGGCTACCGGCAGGTGGTGGGCACCTTCGTCCGGGGCGGCTGCGCCGCACTCGGCGGGCACGGCCCCTGGATGTCGGACGTGGCCGAACTCGAAGCCGCCCGCCGCCACCGCAGAACCCACTAGGCCCCTCCCGCCCTCCGCCGGTTCGGCGTTGTCGCTTCCGCGCCGGGCGTTGCATAATCCGCTGCACTCGCCTTCGAACAGGCGGGCGGATGAATGCAATGACAGGAAGTTCCGTGCGCCTTTCCCCGGTGGTGGTCGATCCGGCCGTGTCCGTCCCCCTCTTCTTCGCTGCGCTGGGGGTCGCGGCGTCGTGTTTCCTCCTGTCCCTCCTGATGCCCCTCCGGCGATCCGACGGGCTCCTGGCCGGCCCCGATCCACAGCTCCAGCTCGCGATCGAGGCCGTCCGCTCCGGCACGTGGCAGCCTGCGGCCGACCTCCTGGCGGCGGCCGGCGACGACGCGGAACGGGTGGCCCACTACACGAAGCACCTGTCGTACGTGGCCGCCGACGAGGGAGACGCGTGGGTCACCGCGTGGCGGGAAGCCAGGCCGGACGACTCCGACGCCGTGCTCGTCGCCGCCTGCGCGCGGGTGAAGCGGGCCTGGCTGCTCCGCGGGGGGCAGCCGGCGCGTTTCACGTCACCCCGGCAGTTCGGCGACTTCCACCACGAGCTCCACGCAGCGCACATGGCGCTGGAACGAGCCGCGCTCCTGCGCCCGGACGACCCGACGCCCTGGGCGGAGAAGGCGGCGGTCGCGCGCGGACTCGGCTTCTCCCACGGGGAGATGGCCGAACTGTGGGCCGAGGTCGAGGCGAGGTCGCCGTACCACTTCGGTGCGCATCTTGCCGCGTTGCAGTACTTCTGCAGCAAGTGGTGTGGTTCGCGGGCCGAGGTGGAGGAGTTCGCGGCGCGGGCCTCCCGGTCGGCGCCGCGGGGCAGCCTGCTGACCGTGCTGCCCTTGCTCGCGTGGTTCGAGGAAGTGGACCTGCGGGGCGAGTCCGCGGGGCTGTTCGGCACACCGGAGGTCGTCGCGCTCGTGGATGCGGCACTGGACGACGTCGCCGAGGCCGGGGGACACCCGAACCAGCCTGAAGCACGGCACCTGCTGGCCTACTTCCTGCTGCGGCAGCGCCGCTACCGGGCGGCCCTGGAGCAGTTCCGTCACGTCGACGGCTACACCGGGGCCATCCCCTGGAGGTACTCCCGCTGGGGGAAGGTCACGTACCGGCTCTGCCGCGCACGAGCCCTGTGGGGAGCGCTGCTCACCCGCCGGTGAGGCGTCCGGGCCGGTCGTCGGCGGGGCAGGGTTCGTCTTCCCGCCCGCACCGTGCCGTCGTCCGGGAGGGGTCAGCTGCCTGCGTGCCGGTGGAGAGCGGCCGTCAGGAGATGGGAGTCGAGCAGGGAGACGTCCGCCGTCCTGTCCGCCCGCGCGTAGCCGGCCAGCATCCGTTTGGTCAGGACGAGCGCTTCGGGCGAGCGCCGGACGAGGGGCCTGACCCAGGAGTCGATCACCTTGTCCAGCCCGTCGAGCGGGGCGGTCCGGTGGAGCAGACCGATCCGGTGGGCCGTGTCGGCGTCGAAGGCGTCGCAGGTGAGCATGAGCTCGCGGATCCTGGACGCGCCGGCCTCGGCGACCAGGCGTCCCATCGCCCCGCCCCACGCCGGCGGCAGCCCGATGCCGACCTCGGGCATGCGGAAGCGGCTGGTGTCGGCACCGGCGCGCAGGTCGCAGAAGGCGGCGAGGGCGAGACCCGCCCCGATGACGCGCCCGTGCAGCCGGGCGATGGTGACCGCGTGCGTGTTCTCCAGGGCCTGGCACAGGCGGTGCGCCTTGTCGGCGATGCGCCGCAGGCTCGCCCCGGACGGGTCGGCGGCCAGCGCCTCCTGGTACTCGGTGCGGTCGGCACCCAGGCAGAAGTCCGTACCCAGCGACGACAGCGTCAGGATCCGGACGTCGGGTCTCTCGTGGAGGTCGTCGAGCAGGGTGACGAGGTCGTCGAGGACCACGGAGTCCAGCGTGTCGTCCTGGCCCCAGGGGTTGAGGCGGACGTGCAGTACGGGGCCGTCCTGCTCGGTGAGTACCGCCTTGGGCGCGGTCCGGGCGGAGGCGGGGGCGGGGGAAGAATCGTTCATGCGGGTGCTACGTCCAGGTTCAGCAGGCGGCGGAACGCCACACGGGGCGCCATCGACGGGGGGCGTACGAGGGTCAGGCGGGGGAGGCGCCGGGTCAGCTGGCGCAGCAGGGTCTGGGCTTCGAGGCGTGCCAGCGGCGCGCCGAGGCAGTAGTGGATGCCGCCGCTGAACGCGAGGTGGTCGGGCCTGCGCCCGGGGTCGAACCGGTCCGGGTCCTCGTGTCTGGCCGGGTCCCGGTGCGCCGCCCCGATCATGAGGTGGACCATCTCGTCGCGGCGGATCTCGACGCCTCCGAGCACCGTGTCCTGCGACGCGACCCTGCTGATCACGTGGGTGGGCGGGTCGTAGCGGAGCGACTCCTCCACGAAGGCGGGTACGAGGTCCGGGTCGCCGGCGACCATGTCCCAGCGTTCCGGGCTCTCGACGAGCCGGAGCGTCATCGTCGAGAGGAGGGTCGCGGTGGTCTCCAGGCCGGCCAGCAGGACGAACAGCACCAGGAAGTAGACCGCCTCGTCGGCCTTGTCCCGGTCGGGTTCGATCGCGTCCCACGCCCGGATCCACCGGGTGACGGGGTCGTCGCCGGGGTGGGCGCGCCGGTCACGCACCAGGTCCGTGAAGTAGGCGCGGAGTTCGGCCGTGGCCGCGTCGGACAGGGCCAGTTGGCTGGCCGACGGCAGCAGCTCCTGCGTGAACACCTGATCGTGCGTCAGTTCTCTGAGTCGTGGCCAGTCGGCCCGTGGCAGGCCGAGCCATTCGCCCAGGGTGGCGACCGGCAGCTCCTCGCAGACCAGCTCCGAGAAGTCCGCCTCGCCGGTGCGTATTCGCTCCGTCATGGCGTCGAGGAGCCGATCAGTGATCCGCTGCACGTTGCGCCCCATGCGCTCCACCGTGCCCCGGTCGAAGGTGCCCGCGGCCCGCCGCACCCGGGTGTGGTCCGGTGGGTTGAGTGCGGCGAGCGTGCTGCTCATCTCGCGCGAGGAGGGCGCGTTCCAGCGGGTCCCGGGCCCCTGGCGCTCCCGCCACGCCCTGTCGGGCTCCAGCCACTGGCGGCTGCGCAGGACGCCGTCGCAGGCGGCGAAACCCGTCACGGCGAAGCCGCCCCACGGAGCGGGCACCACCTCGCCCCGCGAGAGGAGTTCGGCGTAGATCGGGAAGGGGTCGGCCTGACCTCCGGCCGTCCGCAGACGGGAGAAGAGTGAAGCGGAAGCCCGGCGGTCGCACGACGGGATGGTGGCAACGCCCATGACGGCGGCTCCTTTCTGAGAACCAGCCGCCATGCCTACCCTCGTGATCGGCAGGGCATCCGCTACCACGGCGTACTCAGTGAGTTACCAGAATCACACTTGCCTCATTCACCCCTGGTCCACGCCAGGAAGCGGCTGAAAAGGCCCCCCTTGGGCTGCGACGGGGCGCCCGCGTCCGGACGGGAGGGACCGGCGTGCGTGACCGTGGGGGTGGCCGCCTGCTGCTGGGGAGCCTGGCCCGCGGCCGTTCCCGCCGACCCGGCCGCCTGGGGAACGGCCCTCGGGGTGAAGCGGATCGGGAGCGTGACCAGCGAGCGGCTCCACGGGCTCGGCGCCCAGGCGAGCGACTTGAACGGGACGCGCAGCTCGACGTCGTGGAGCTGGTTCAGCAGGGTCTCGACGGCCGTGACGGCGATCATGAAGGCCGGATCCTTGGCCGGGCAGGCGTGCGGGCCCGCTCCGAACGCCAAGTGCGCCTTTGCGCTCAGCTGTTCACGGTGCTGCGTGAGCCTCGGGTCGGTGTTGGCCGCGGCGAACGAGACGAGGACCGGGTCGTTCGCCCGGATCGTCCTGCCGCCGAGCTCGACGTCGTGCGTCGGGTAGTGGGCCGCGTAGTTGGCGATCGGCGCGTAGTTCCAGAGGGTCTGGGAGACCGCGTCCTCGACCGGGAGACCGACCTGCCAGTCCTCCCCGAGGTACAGGGCGCTGCTGGTGCCGATGGTCGCGGCGAGCGGCGCGGTGCCACCGGAGAGCAGGGTGACCAGCTGGTGGAGCAGCTCCTCGTCGCTCAGCTGGGCCGGGTGGTCCATCAGGCGCGTGGTCAGGTCGTCCGTCGGGCGCCGCCGCTTGAGGGCGATCAGCTCGGTGAGCGCTCCGCCGAGCACCACGTCGGCCCCGGGCGTCCCCTCGAAGATGCCGCTGATCCCGGCGATCACGCGGTCGCCGATGTCGGGCGGGCAGCCGAACAGGTCGCTGAAGACCAGCAGGGGCAGGGGCTGGGCGTACTCGGCCATCAGCTCCGCCTGACCGCGGATGTCGGTGCTGAACTGGCTGATCAGGTAGTTGGCGGACTGCTGGGTCTGCCTGATGAGCTGGTGCTCGTTGACCGTGGCGAGGCTGTCGGTGACGGCCCGGCGCAGCCGGGCATGTGCCGCGCCGTCGCTGAAGAGCGCGTTGGGGCGGTAGCCCATCATGGGCAGGGCCGGGCTGTCGGCCGGGACGCGCCCCTCGTTGAGGGCGTTCCAGCGGCGGGAGTCGCGCACGAACGACGCGGGGTTCTGCAGGACGTACAGCGCGGCGTCGTAGCTGGTGACGAGCTCGGCCTGGACGTCGGGGGCGATGTCCACGGTGGCACTGGGGCCGAGGAGGCGCAGCCGTGCGTAGTGGCTGTCGGGGTCGGCTCCGAAGGCAGGGCCGTACATCTGGACGTTCCCGTGCGCGGGGCAGCCGGGGGGTATCTCCTGCGGGTCAAGTGGCTGTTGCATTCCTGCGCTCCTAGCCGAGTTGGGACATGAGGTGTTGCACGAGGACGATCAGGGCCTGCGCCGAGGAGCTCTCGTCCCGTACGTCGCACGCGACGACAGGGGTCTCGGCGGTGAGGTTCAGTGCCTCGCGCACCTCGTCGAGCGGGTAGTGCGTGGTGCCCTCGAAGTGGTTCACGGCGATGGCGTACGTCAGGCCGAAACGCTCCACGAGGTCCAGGACGGGGAACGACTCGTGCAGCCGCTCCGGGTCGACGAGGACCAGCGCGCCCAGGGCCCCCCGGGAGAGCTCCTCCCACATCTCCTTGAAGCGCTCCTGGCCCGGCGTTCCGAAGAGGTAGAGCACCAGCGTGTCGCTGAGGGTGAGCCGGCCGAAGTCCATGGCGACGGTGGTGGTCTTCTTGTCGGGTGTGCCCGACAGGTCGTCGAAGCCCACGCTGGCTTCGGTGATCTCCTCCTCGGTCCGCAGGGGCCTGATCTCGGAGAGACTGCCGATGCAGGTGGTCTTGCCGACCCCGAAGTGCCCCACTATGAGGATCTTCACCGCGTGGGAGACGCCTGGATCCAAGTACACGCGTTACGCTCCGAATCGATTCTTCAGGCCTTCGAGCACGGCGCTGACCAGTTCTCTGTCGACACGTTCCGCGCGCGGTATCGGTGTCCTCGCGAGGACGAGCCCGTCGTCCTCCAACTGCGCCAGCAGGATGCGGACGACGCCCAGGGGCAGGTGCGTGTGCCCCGCCACCTCGGCCACGGACAGGAAGCCGTCCGCGACCAGGTCCAGGACCTGCCCCGCTTCCGGGGACAGCGTGCGCGCCGCGGCCTGTCCGTTCACCGGAGCCGCGGTGACGAGCGTCGTGTGCTCGTACTCGTGGTCCGGGGGCAGTGCTCGTCCGTTCGTGATGACGAAGAAGGGGACTAAGGGAGACGTCAGTTCCGGCGCGTCGTTGTACTCCATCCCCTCAGGCACGGTCCGTCCCCCTGCCCGGTGTCGCCGTAGCGGTCAGCGCGGGAACCACCTCGTGCAGCCGCGTGGTGAACTGTTCGATGTCGCAGTCGTGTTCGGCGGCCGCGGCCAGGAGGGCATCGGGGCCGGCCGCGATCAGGAAGATCCAGCCGTGCTGGAACTCGATGACCGTCTGACGCCACTCCGCGTCCTCGACCACCCCCGCGAACTGGGAGGTGACCCGGCTGTAGGCGTGGATGCCCGTCATGGCGGCGGAGACCGTGTCGGCGAGGTCGCGGCTCATCCCGTGGGTCGCCCCGCGGGGAAGGCCGTCCGACCCCAGGAGGATGGCGTGGCGGGCACCCTTGACCTCCGACACCACCCGGTCGAGCGCACCGAGCACGAATCCCGTGTCACCGGAGCCCTGCTGCCGGGGGGCGCCGCCCCGCGGGGCTCCGGCGTCCTCGGTGCCCACCCGCGGCGGCGAGGTGAGGTTGGTGCCCAGCCGGGCGACGAGGCGGTGCATACGGAACGAGATCTGCTGCATGTCCACGTCGGGCGCGGCCGCGGCGGCGAGGTAGGAGCCCTGCCCCGCCCCGATCAGGAAGCTCCAGCCGTGCGAGAACTCGATGATGGTCTGGTTCCACTGCCGGTCCTCCTCCGGTCCGGCGAAGTGGGCCGTCGCCCGGCTGAGCGACTGCATCCCGGCCATGGCCGCGGAGATGGTCCGCACGTCCTTCTCGGCCAGGCCCTCCGTCGCGCCGCGGGGAAGGCCGTCCGCGGACAGCAGGACGGCGTGCCGTGCGCGGGGCACGTTGTGCACGATGTCCTCGAGCATCCACGACAGATCTGCGGTCATGCCTCTTCGGGCCCTTCGAACGAGGTGGCGTCAAGATTGCGGCCCGAGAGGGTGCCGCGCTGGAAGGCCCCGAGGCTGCGCCCGGAAGCGCGGCCCGTCTCCCCCTGGGTCCGTGGCGCCGGAGAGGTGGCGTCGGGATCGGGGAGGATCGAGATGGGCGCCTGGCGTGCGCCGCGCTTGGGCAGACCGTGCGTGGTGCGCGACGTCGCGCTCTGGGGCCGGCTCTCGGTGGCGCGCCGGATGTCGCTGATCGGAGCCTCCTGGACAGGCGGGGCGGGCGGGACGGGCGGGGCGGACGGCATCTCCTCCATGGTCCACAGCTCCTCGGGCAGGAGGACGACCGCCCTGACGCCGCCGTAGCGCGAGACGCCGGTGACGTCCACCTTGAAACCGTGCTGACGCGCGATCAGGCCGATGACGGGGAAGCCGAACCTCGGCTGGGTGCCGAGCTGCGACAGACGGGGGGCGACCTCACCGGAGAGCAGCGCGGTCGCCCGCTGCCGCTCCTCGTCGTTCATGCTGACACCGGCGTCGTCGATGACGATGCACAGGTTGCTCTGGACGCGCTGGAACGTCACCTCGATCGGCGCGTCGTGCTGCGAGAAGCTGGCGGCGTTGTCCAGCAGTTCCGCCACGGCCAGGGCGACGGGCGCGACCGCGGACGCCTTCAGCGCGAGACTGGTCTGCTGCATGATGGCGACCCGGTGGAAGTTGCGGATCTGGCCCTGGGCGCTGCGCACCACGTCGTAGACGCTGGCGGGCCTGTTGCGGCGGCCGAGCGGCGCACCGCACATGACGGCTATGCCCTGGGCCTTGCGCGCCATCTGCGCGTTGGCGTGGTTGACGTCCAACAGGTCGCTGAGCACGGGGTGTCCGCCGTACTTGCGCTGGATGCCGTCCAGAAGCGTCGTCTGCTCGGCCGCGAGGCTCTGCAGGAGGCTGGCGGCACCCTTGAGGACGGCCTTGGTGCTCTCCTCCGCCGCTTCCTTGGCCCCGCGGAGCGTGGCCTCCTGCGCGTTCCGGAACGCCTGCAGCTCGGCACGCGACGCGTGCAGCTGGCTGTCCGCCGCGAGCAGCTGGTGCCTCAGTTCGGCCTCGGTGTGCTGCTTCTTCGCCCCCAGCGCTCTGTTGCGGGCGACGAGTGCCACGACCGCGGCGACGGATATCGCCGCCACCGCAACCAAGCACCACACAAGTGCGTCTCGATTCATGGAAACCTTTCCCGGCGCATGGTGTGCGGACGGCTGCAGATACACCTCGCGAGGCCCCGCAACACAGCTGATCGGCGTGGTTCGCCCGCTCGTTGTGCGGAGAACGTGACGCCGATCACGATCAGTATCTGCGTGAGAACAGATCAAGATCACAGATGCGGGGATGCTATCACCGGATCTCCGACCCCTCGGACGCCCGTCGTGGCTTCACATCCGCCCAACCGGGCCGCCACAGAAGCAGGTTGACATGGGGCCTTTCGGCCCTACCCCGACCCTCGACGGACCCTCCCGTTGTTGATCCGTCAAGCAGTTCTTCACGAGACGGGCGACAATTCCTCACATCATCCGAGAGGCGGTCGATCGGCCCCGGGGTCGCCCCGTCGACGGGTCGCGGCGGCCAGGCGGAATCCGGTCAGGTGGCCTGAATTCGATCGCGCGGTTCGCGGATATCCACACAACGGGGCGAAGTCCGCGAGCGAGGCCATGCGAATCCCCGTGCGGCCGGTATCCGCATTCTTCCCGGATTCCCCCCATCGCTCTACGGTGGTTTCCGTCCGTCAGAGTTGCGGACAGAAGGTGTCCGCAACGGGGGCTAGGTTGCTGTCATGGCCTCCAGGACGACGCATCCCGTACTCGGCACCCGCGCGCTGAACCGTGCCACCCTCGCCCGCCAGTTGCTGCTCGAACGCGCGTCGCTGTCCGCGCAAGACGCCGTCGCGCATCTCCTCGGGCTGCAGGCGCAGAACGTCAAGCCCCCGTACTTCCAGCTCCACGCCCGTCTCGCCGGCTTCCGGCCGGCCGAGCTCGCCGGGCTCATGGAGTCCCGTGAGGTCGTGCGGATGGTCACCATGCGCTCCACCATCCACACCCACACCGCCGACGACGCGCTGACCCTGCGCCCGCTCGTCCAGCCCGCCCGGGACCGCGAGGTCGCCTACTTCCGCAAGGGGCTCGTGGGAGTGGACCTGGAACGGCTCGCCGACCGGGCCCGCGCCCTCGTCGACGGCGCCCCGCGCACCATGGGCGAGATCCGCGAGGACCTGCTCCAGGAGTGGCCGGACGCCGACCCGCAGTCCCTCTCCGTCGCCGCGCGCTGCCTGCTGCCGCTGGTCCAGGTCACGCCGCGCGGGGTGTGGGGGCGCAGCGGGCAGGTGCGGCTCACCACCGTCGAGAACTGGCTCGGCACGACCTCCCCGGTCCGGGCGCAGCCCGTGGACGACGTCGTCCTGCGCTACCTCGCGGCGTTCGGGCCCGCCTCGGTCAAGGACATGCAGACCTGGGCGGGCCTGACCCGGCTGCGCGAGGCGTTCGAGCGGCTGCGGCCGGGCCTGGCGGTCTTCCGGGACGAGAACGGCGTCGAGCTCTTCGACCTCCCCGACGCACCCCGCCCCGACGCCGGCACCCCGGCCCCGCCGCGCTTCCTGCCCGAGTTCGACAACCTCCTGCTGTCGCACGCCGACCGCACCCGGGTCGTACCGCCCGAGATCAAGGGCCGCACCTGGACGGGCAACCAGGCCCACTGCACCCTGCTCGTCGACGGATTCCTCGCGGGACTGTGGAAGCTGGAGGGCCGGGAGCTCACCGTGGAGCTGTTCTCTCCCGTCCCGGCGCGGGTGCGGGACCTGATCGTCGACGAGGGGGAGCGGATGGTGGGCGAGATGGCCGGTGGGACGGAGGGGCCCGCCGCCGTCGTACGGTTCGGCGCGATTCCGCGCTGACCCGGCGCTGACCCCGCACCGGCGCGGCGTCGGCTCCGCGCCGCTCCCGGTCAACTCGCGGCTGACGCCGCCCTGGTGGTCCGTACGGCGAACGCGGCACGATACCTGCCATGACGACCGGAAACACGCAGAACAACGCCACCGCCACCGCGGAGTTCCTCGCCGCCCGGGACTTCCTGCTGGAGCGCCGCGGTGATCACGAGGGCGCCCGCACCGGCTTCACCTGGCCCCGCCCGCACCGCTTCAACTGGGCCCTCGACTGGTTCGACCGCATCGCCGACGGCAACGAGGCCGACGCCCTGCGCATCGTCGAGGAGGACGGTACGAGCGAGGCCGTCTCCTTCGCCCGGCTCGCCGTACGGTCCGACGCGACCGCCACCTGGCTGCGCGAGCAGGGCGTCGCACCCGGCGACCGGATCCTCGTCATGCTCGGGAACCAGCGGGAACTGTGGGAGGTGATGCTCGGCGCGATGAAGCTGCGGGCCGTGGTCATCCCCGCCACCCCCCTCCTCGGACCGGCCGACCTGCGCGACCGCGTGGAGCGCGGCCGCGTACGGCACGTCGTCGTACGGGCCGAGGACACCCCCAAGTTCGACGAGGTGCCCGGCGGTTACACGCGGATCGCCGCCGGCCCGCGGGTCCCGGCCGGCTGGCGGCGGCTCGCGGACGCCGAGCGGGCCCCGGCCGGATTCACCCCTGACGGCGAGACCCTCGCCACCGACCCCCTCATGCTCTACTTCACCTCCGGCACCACCGACCGCCCCAAGCTCGTCGAGCACACCCACGCCTCGTACCCCATCGGCCACCTCTCCACCATGTACTGGCTCGGGCTGCGCCCCGGCGACGTGCACCTCAACATCGCCTCGCCGGGCTGGGCCAAGCACGCCTGGTCCAACCTCTTCGCCCCCTGGAACGCGGGCGCGACCGTCTTCGTCCACAACTACGCGCGCTTCGACGCCGAACGGCTGATGGCCGCGATGGACCGGCACGGCGTGACCACCTTCTGCGCCCCGCCCACCGTCTGGCGGATGCTGATCCAGTCCGACCTCGGCCTGCTGGCGAACCCCCCGCGCGAGGCCGTCGCCGCGGGGGAGCCGCTCAATCCCGAGGTGATCGAGAAGGTCCGCGAGGCGTGGGGTGTCACCATCCGCGACGGCTTCGGCCAGACCGAGACCACCCTCCAGGTGGGCAACTTCCCCGGCGTGCCCGTCAAGCCCGGCTCCATGGGCCTCCCGGCGCCCGGCTACGAGATCGTCCTGCTCGACCCGGTCACGGGCAAGGAGTCCCCGGACGAGGGCGAGCTCTGCGTGGACCTGCGCGTCCGCCCGGCCGGGGTGATGACCGGCTACCGGGACGACCCGGAGCGGACCGCGGAGGCCATGGCGGACGGGCTGTACCGCACCGGCGACATCGCCTCCCGCGACGCCGACGGCCACCTCACCTACGTCGGGCGCTCCGACGACGTCTTCAAGGCCTCCGACTACAAGATCAGCCCGTTCGAGCTGGAGAGCGCCCTGCTGGAGCACGAGGCGGTGGCCGAAGCGGCCGTCGTGCCGGCCCCCGACGAGCTGCGGCTCGCCGTCCCGAAGGCGTACGTCACCCTCGCCGCGGGCTGGGAGCCCGGGCCGGAGACGGCCAAGGTGCTGTTCGCGCACTCCCGCGCCGTGCTGTCCCCGTACAAGCGGATCCGCCGCATCGAGTTCGCCGAGCTGCCCAAGACCGTGTCGGGCAAGATCCGCCGGGTGGAACTGCGGGAGCTCACCGCGGCCGGGTCGAACGAGGAGTACCGCGAGAGCGACCTGGGCTGAGGGGTACGGGCCGGCCCGCCGCGCCCGCCCGTCGGCCGGCCGGCCGCGCCCGTCGGCCGGCCGGCCGCGCACCGCGGGCCCGGCGGCGGCCCGGGGGCGGCGTCCTACGCGGGCAGCAGCGCCTCGATCGCCGCGATGACCTCCGGGGCCTCGGGCTCGGTGCGCGGGCGGAAGCGGGCCACGACCTCACCGGCGGGGGAGATCAGGAACTTCTCGAAGTTCCACTGGATGTCCCCCGCCTCGCCGTCCGCGTCGGGGGTCTTCACCAGCTCCTGGTAGAGCGGGTGCCGGTTCTCGCCGTTGACCTCGGACTTCTCCAGGATCGGGAAGGTGACGCCGAACCCGGCCGAGCAGAAGGTCTGGATGTCCTCGGCGTTGCCCGGCTCCTGCCCGCCGAACTGGTTGCAGGGGACACCGATGACCGTGAAGCCCTTGGCCTCGTACGCGAACTGCAGGCGGGCCAGTCCCGAGTACTGAGGGGTGAGGCCGCACTGCGAGGCGGTGTTCACCAGGAGGATGACCTTGCCCTTGTGCTCCGCGAGGCTGGTGGGCTCGTCGGCCAGGGTGGTCAGCGGGATGTCGTACAGGCTCATCGGGCTCTCCTCAGCAAGCAGGGGTGACGCCCACGAGCCTAGGGGATGCCCCGGCCGCCCTGGCCGCCCCGTCCTTGCCGTCGATCAGGCCGTCCACCGCGCCGTCGATCATGGATCCGGCCGGGCCCGCACCCCTCAGGACCCCGCCGCGACCAGTTCCTCGGCCGGGTCGTTGACGGGCTGCGGCATGCCGGTCAGGTCCATGACGAACAGCGGTATCCCCAGTTCGTCCGCGCGGCTCCGGGCCTCCTGCGTGTACCCCGCGAGCGAGAAGTAGACGCTGGTCGACGAGGCCGTGAGGCCGTTCAGCCAGACGCACTCCACCGCCCGCAGTCCGGCCTGTGCCGTGGTCGGGTTCACCTGCGCGACCAGGCCGGGAGCCCGCAGGTCCACCACCGCCGACGGGATCGGGCGCCCGTCCGGCTGGCGCACGTCCCGGAAGCCGAGCCAGCGCAGGTACAGCGCCGCCGTGGCCACCGCGTCGCGCGCCGTACGGATGGTCACGGGTCGGAAGGCGGGCCGCGCCGGCGGGAGCGGCGCGGGCGCCGGACGCGCACCGCCCGCGCCGCCCGGACCGTCGCCCGATCCGCCCGAGCCACTGCCCGTCCCGTCCCTGCCGGGGGAGGTCGCGGGGCCCGGGGCGTCCCGCGTACCGGCCCCGGCCCCGCCCGCCCCGGGCGGCGCATCCCGTACCGGCCCGGACGCGGGGTGCACCGGAACGAGGACGACCGTGCCGCAGGAGCCGCAGCCCAGCTCCGGGTGCGGCCACTCGCTCTCCCGCCCGCAGCTCGTGCACCGCACCGACACCCACGTGTCCGACCACGTCCGGTGCGTCAGCAGGACCGGCGGCGCCGACAGGTCCAGCGGCGGATGGACCGGGCTGCCGCAGGAGCAGGGGAAGACCGGCGCCGTGTAGCCGTTCTCGCGCAGGCACGCCGGGCAGCGCACCGGTACCGCTTCCGCCATGAGACCCCGCCCCTCCGTCGCCGTCCGTACCCCCATGCTCCACCACCGGCGACCGTGCGGGGGCGGGACCGGGGGAGAGAGCGGCCCCTTTCGGCCGCGCCGCGACCGCGAATCGGTGATTTGTACAAGTCGCCGACCGATATGCGGCCTTTGGTGGCTTCGGGGGTCCTGTGACGCCTTGACGTCGAAGGGCTCGCCGCTTAGCTTGTTCCGTATAGCAGAACAAAACTTCCGGATGACGGAAAAGCCTGACCGCCAGACCCGCAGGAGAACCTGATGCCTCGTATGACAGCCGCCGCTGCTGCAGTTGAGATCCTCAAGCTCGAGGGTGTCGAACAAGCGTTCGGTGTTCCCGGTGCTGCGATCAACCCCTTCTACCGGGAGCTCAAGAACGTCGGCGGCATCGCGCACACGCTGGCCCGTCACGTCGAGGGCGCCTCGCACATGGCCGAGGGCTACACCCGTGCCAAGGCGGGCAACATCGGCGTCTGCATCGGCACCTCGGGCCCGGCCGGCACCGACATGATCACCGGCCTGTACTCCGCCATCGCCGACTCGATCCCGATCCTGTGCATCACCGGTCAGGCCCCGGTCTCGAAGCTCCACAAGGAGGACTTCCAGGCCGTCGACATCGCGTCGATCGCCAAGCCCGTCACCAAGGCCGCCACCACGGTCCTGGAGGCCGCGCAGGTCCCCGGCGTCTTCCAGCAGGCCTTCCACCTCATGCGCTCCGGCCGCCCCGGCCCGGTCCTGATCGACCTCCCGATCGACGTCCAGCTGACCGAGATCGAGTTCGACCCGGAGACCTACACCCCGCTGCCGGTCTACAAGCCGCAGGCCAGCCGCGCCCAGGCCGAGAAGGCCCTGGGCTTCCTGCTGGAGGCCGAGCGCCCGCTGATCGTCGCCGGCGGCGGCATCATCAACGCCGACGCCTCCGACCTGCTGGTCAAGTTCGCCGAGCTGACCGGCATCCCCGTCATCTCCACCCTCATGGGCTGGGGCACCATCCCGGACGACCACGAGCTGGCCGCCGGCATGGTCGGCGTCCAGACCGCGCACCGCTACGGCAACGCGACCTTCCTCGCGTCGGACACGGTCATCGGCATCGGCAACCGCTGGGCCAACCGTCACACCGGCTACAACCTGGACGCCTACACCAAGGGCCGCACGTTCGTCCACGTCGACATCGAGCCCACCCAGCTGGGCAAGATCTTCGCCCCCGACTTCGGCATCGCCTCCGACGCCAAGGCCGCCCTGGAGCTCTTCATCGAGGTCGCGAAGGAGTGGAAGGCCGAGGGCAAGCTGCCCGACTTCTCCGCCTGGGCCGCCTCCGCGCAGGAGCGCAAGGCCACCCTGCAGCGCCGTACGCACTTCGAGAACATCCCCATGAAGCCGCAGCGCGTCTACGAGGAGATGAACCGCGCGTTCGGCCCGGAGACCCGCTACGTCACCACCATCGGCCTCTCCCAGATCGCGGCCGCGCAGTTCCTGCACGTCTACAAGCCGCGCCACTGGGTCAACTGCGGCCAGGCCGGCCCGCTCGGCTGGACCATCCCGGCCGCCATCGGCGCCGCCACCGCGCAGCCCGACGTCCCGGTCGTCGCCCTCTCCGGCGACTACGACTTCCAGTTCATGATCGAGGAGCTGGCGGTCGCCGCCCAGCACAAGGTCCCCTACGTCCACGTCCTGGTGAACAACGCCTACCTGGGCCTGATCCGTCAGGCGCAGGGCGGTCTCGGCATCAACTTCGAGGTCAACCTCGAGTTCGAGAACATCAACACCCCGGAGATCGGCGTCTACGGCGTCGACCACGTCAAGGTCGCCGAGGGTCTGGGCGTCAAGGCCATCCGCGTCACCGACCCGGACAAGCTGGGCGAGGCCTTCGAGGAGGCCAAGAAGCTGGCCCAGGAGTTCCAGGTCCCGGTCGTCGTCGAGGCGATCCTGGAGCGCGTCACCAACATCGCGATGAGCAAGACCGTCGACATGAGCGACGTCACCGAGTTCGAGGAGCTCGCGACCGAGCCCGGTCACGCCCCGACCGCGATCAAGGCCCTCCAGGCCTGATCCGCCCCGTACGCGGCCTGCGGCCCCCGCTCCTCCTCCGGGAGGGACGGGGGCCGCTGCGCGTTCCGTGGGTACGGGGCGCCCCTCGCGGGGCAGCCATCACCCCCGCGAGGGGGCGCGGGCGGGTCGGCGGCTGCCCACCCGCATCCACGGTGCGGGTGGGCAGCCGCGAAGCGGGATTCCCCTGGACCGGATCAGAGCAGGTTGGAGGTTTCCCGGCAGTCCCATCGTCCAGTGTCGGGTGCGCGGCTACCTGCGCGAGAGGTTGAGCGGGGCCCCTTACGGAGCACCCGAGCGCGACAGATCGCTACGCGCTCCTCCGGTCTCGGCGGCCGGCGGCTGTGCTCGCTGTTCCCGGACCGCCCGCCCTTCGCCGAAAAGCCGTCGTGGATGTCGACTCCGCTGCCCATCGGCATCGATCAATTGATCATGAACCTGATGCTTCTCGTCGTCGCGGGGCGACGCGGCAATCAAGGCGATCGAGGTCCTCGCGGCGGAGGTTCGCCTCGTCATCTGGGATCCGCAGTCCCAGGACGCCTGTCTGCCGGGCCGTGATTGACCGGGCCGGGTTCGGTTCAGGCGATCTGAGCCCCGTTCGACCGTGCCACCAGGCCGGAGGCGGCCGTCGGCCGCCGAGATCAGAGAACGTAGCGATCTGTCGCGTTCGGGTGGTCCGGAGGGGGCTCTGAGCAACTTTTCGTGCAGGTGGCCGCGCCCCAGCCCTGAGTCATGGAGGTGGGCCCGGCTGCCCGGCGGGCCGTGGCCCGGCGCCTCGCCTGATCGCTGAGAGGCCCGTCCCTTGGTCCAACCCTCCCCGAGGCCGCCCCAGGGTGTGCCGCTCTGCAGGCACCCACCCGCACCGTGGGAGGTGGGTGGGCAGCTGCCGACCTGCCCCCGCCCCCTCGCGGGGGTGATGGCCGGCCCGTGCCGCAAGCCCCGTACCCCCCAAAGCAAAGCGCCGAGTCACGGGACCGTCCGTGACTCGGCGCTCTGGCTTGTTACCGCCCGACGGAGCGAGGCTGGCGCGACAGGACGTTCGCACCGCCGGGCGGGGTGTGTGGGGAGGGTCCCTCCTCCGCGTGCGGGGGGCTCTGTGCGCAGCCCCCGTACGGGGAAGGGGTGTTGGCTGGGACCGTGGCGGGCGGGCGACGAGAACTCCGGCACCGTCTCCCTCAGGTCAAGAGACGGGCCTCGGAACCCATTACCACCGCACTGGCTCGCACGCTCGCCACGGTCCTCGTCCTGCCCTCGCCGTAAACCACCCCTCATCCGGGTCCACGGGTCGGGCTCAGCACCCGGGGCCTGACCTCCCGTCAGGCCCCCGGTACATCTGTGTGGCTCAGGCGTCGCGCAGGGCGCGGACGGCCTCCTCGACGCGGCGGCCGTAGTCGGCGTCCGCGGCGTGGAAGTGAGCCAGGTTCTTCTCGATGACGTCCTCGAGGGTGACCTGCGACAGGCCGCCGGCGATGTTCGCCACCAGACGCTGCTTCTCGGCCTCCGACATCAGGCGGTAGAGCTCACCGGCCTGGAAGAAGTCGTCGTCCTTGGTGTGGGCCGGGGCCTCGTGGGTGCCCGTGTAGCCGGAGACGGCCTTCGGGGCGCCGAGCGCGAGACCGGTCTCGGTCGGGCCCTGGTACGAGTTGGGCTCGTAGTTCTTGTCGTGGCGCGAGCCGTTGCGCAGCGCCATGACGCCGTCGCGGCCGTAGTTGTCGGCCTTCGTCGCCTTCGGGGCGTTCACCGGCAGCTGGGTGTGGTTCACACCGAGGCGGTAGCGCTGGGCGTCGGCGTAGGCGAAGAGGCGGCCCTGGAGCATCTTGTCCGGCGAGGCGGTGATGCCCGGGACGAAGTTGTTCGGGGAGAAGGCGGACTGCTCGACCTCCGCGAAGACGTTGTCCGGGTTGCGGTCGAGGACCAGGCGGCCCACGCGCTGCAGCGGGTAGTCGGCGTGCGGCCACACCTTGGTGAGGTCGAACGGGTTGAAGCGGTAGTCCGCGGCCTCGGCGGCGGGCATGATCTGGACGTAGAGGGTCCAGCTCGGGTTGACGCCGCGCTCGATGGCCTGGAGCAGGTCGGTCTGGTGCGAGTTCGCGTCGGAACCGACGATCTCGGCGGCCTGCTCGCCCGAGAGGCAGCGGATGCCCTGGTTGGTCTTGAAGTGGTACTTGACGAAGAAGGCCTCGCCCTGCTCGTTCGTCCACTGGTAGGTGTGGGAGCCGTAGCCGTTCATGTGGCGGTAGGACGCCGGGATGCCGCGGTCACCCATCAGCCAGGTGATCTGGTGCGTCGCCTCGGGGGCGTGCGCCCAGAAGTCCCAGACGTTGTCCGGCTCCTGCTTGCCCGTGAAGGGGTCGCGCTTCTGGGAGTGGATGAAGTCGGGGAACTTGATCGGGTCCTTGATGAAGAACACCGGGGTGTTGTTGCCGACGAGGTCGTAGTTGCCCTCTTCGGTGTAGAACTTCAGCGCGAAGCCGCGCGGGTCACGGACCGCGTCGGCGCCGCCGAGCGAGTCGGCGACGGTGGAGAACCGCAGGAAGGTCTCGGTCTTCTTGCCGACCGTGTTCAGGAACGCGGCGCTGGTGTACGCCGTGACGTCGTCGGTCACCTCGAAGTAGCCGTACGCGGCGGAGCCGCGGGCGTGCACCACGCGCTCCGGGATGCGCTCCCGGTTGAAGCGGGCGAGCTTCTCGAGCAGCTGCTGGTCCTGGACCAGGAGCGGGCCACCGACGCCGGCGGTGGCGGAGTTCTGGTTGTCGGCGACCGGGGCGCCGGACTCGGTCGTCAGCGTGCGCTTCGACATGGTGACCTTCCGTACGGGTAACTGCTGACGGAAAGCGTCTTCCGTCATGCGGAACAGCCTAAATTCGGCACGAACTAAACGTCAACAGTTTGTTGAACGAAGTTGGGGAGTGGTGATCCGGACGGCGCCGGCGCTTGGGCGCGACAGGACAGGTGTCAGCGCCGGCGCCATCCGGGGACTCGGGTCCCCTCGGAGAGGGGAGGTGCTCAGAGCTGGGCGCCGGAGAGGCGCTCGACGGCCCGGAGCAGGGCGGAGTGGTCCAGGCCGCCGTCGCCCTGGGCGCGCAGGGAGGCGACGAGCTGGGCGACGACCGCGCCGACCGGGAGGGCCGCACCGACGTTGCGGGCGGCGTCGGTGACGATGCCCATGTCCTTGTGGTGCAGGTCGATCCGGAAGCCGGGCTTGAAGTCGCGGTTCAGGAAGTTGTCCTTCTTGCGGGTCAGGACCGTGGAGCCGGCCAGACCGCCGTTGAGGACGTCCAGGGCGGCCTGGAGGTTCACGCCGGACTTCTCGAGGAAGACGACGGCTTCGGCGCACGCCTGGATGTTGACCGCGACGATGAGCTGGTTGGCGGCCTTCACCGTCTGGCCGGAGCCGTGCGGGCCGCACAGCACGATGACCTTGCCGAGGGCCTCGAGGATCGGAAGGGCCTCGTCGAAGTCGGCCTGCTCGCCACCCACCATGATCGACAGGACGGCCTCGATGGCGCCGGCCTCGCCGCCGGACACCGGGGCGTCGATGACGCGGATGCCCTTCTCGGCGGCGTTCTTCGCGAGGTCGATCGAGGTCTGGGGGGTGATCGACGACATGTCGATGATCAGCGCACCGGACTTCGCGTTCTCCAGGATGCCGTTCTCGCCGTAGGAGATGGCCTCGACCTGCGGGGAGGCGGGCACCATCGTGATGATCACGTCGGCGTCCCGGACCGCCTCGGCGATCGAGCCGGCCGCGGTGCCGCCGGCGGCGGCCAGGCGGTCCAGCTTGTCCTGCTCCAGGGTGAAGCCGGTGACCGAGTAGCCGGCCTTCAGCAGGTTCTCGGCCATGGGGGAGCCCATGATTCCGAGGCCGATCCAGGCAATCGACGGGAGTGCAGCGGGGTTGCTCATGATGAGGGTCCTTCTCTTAATGCTTCGTACGAAAAGTGCGTGAGGTGCCTGGCGGATCGCCCGGACTTCGTCCTCCTACGTGGCGGGGCGGGCCTCGGCCGGCAGCCACGCGAAGGAGGCGACGGCGTCGGCGGCCTTGTACTCGAGGCCCACGTAGCCCTCGTATCCGGCCTTCTTCAGCTGGTCGAGCAGCTCCTCGAGGGGCAGCTCGCCGGTGCCGGGGGCACCTCGCCCGGGCTTGTCCGCGATCTGGACGTGCCCGGTCTTGGCGGCGTACTTTTCGATGACCTCGGAGAGGTCCTCATCGTTCATCGCCAGGTGGTACAGGTCGAGCAGGAACTTGGCGTTGCCGAGGCCGGCGGCCTCGTTCACCTTGTCCACCACCTCGATGCCGGCCGGGGCGCTCACCAGCGGGTAGAGCGGCGACTCGGGCTTGTTGAGGGTCTCGATCAGGAGGATCGCGCCCACGCGGTCCGCGGCCTGCGCCGCGACGACCAGGTTCTTCAGGGCCAGCTCGTCCTGGACGGCCGGGTCCACGCCTTCGACGCGGTTGCCGTACAGGGCGTTCAGTGCCTTGCAGCCCACCGACGCGGCGAAGTCGGCCGCGACGTTGATGTTGGCGTTGAAGCGGTCCGACTCCTCGCCGGGGACCGATACCGCGCCGCGGTCCGGGCCCGGCAGCTGGCCGGCGTAGAAGTTCAGGCCCACCAGCTGGGTGCCCGCGTCCTCAAGAGCCTTCTTGAGGGCGTCGAGCTCCGTCTGGGCGGGGGTGGGGGTCTCGATCCAGGGCCACCACAGCTCGACCGCCGTGAAGCCCGCCGCGGCGGCGGCCGCGGGGCGCTCCAGGAGCGGGAGTTCCGTGAAGAGGATCGACAGGTTCACATCGAAGCGCTGGTCCGTGTATCCCATGAGGGGTGTGCGCTCCTTCCGTATTGCGGAAGTTATTTTCTGCTTGATGGAAGACTGCATGGGGTTCCGCGCGGATGTCAAGTGCGGACTCCCGGAAAATCGTGACCGCGCGGTAGCTTGACCGCGTGCGATTGAGAGTGGAGTTCACGACCGAGCCCTTCGACCTCGAAGAGGCCCCCGACCATGCCGTGGCGGCCCGTGAGGTCATCCAGAAGGCCCAGCTGGAGGCCGTGGACGTCGGCCCGTTCGGCAACACGGCGGAGGGTGGCGCCGACGAGGTGCTGACCGCTGTGGGCGCCCTGCTGCGCGACTCGCTGGAGGCCGGGGCCACCCGCGTCACCCTCCAGGTCAACGTGATCGGCGAGGAGACGCCATGACCGAGCCTCGCGACCACCCCTTCGTCGCGGCGGTCAAGCCGCTCGTCGACGCCATGGGCGGAGAGCTGATGGATCCCTCCCTCGCGCAGCCCGACGACGTCGTGCTCACCTGGGAGGGCCAGGACGTGCTCGCCGTGCGCCTGCCCCAGCTCTCCGACTCGCTGGACCGCATCCTGGCCGCGCTGGAGCGCCGGCACGGCGTACCGTTGTCCCAGCTCGACCGGAAGTCCAAGCAGGACGTGGTGCGGATACTGGAGGCGCGCGGCGCCTTCTCCGTCCGGCACGGTGTGGAAACGGTCGCGGGCGCCCTGGGGGTCAGCCGTTTTACGGTCTACAACTACCTGAACAGGGAAAACCCCAGCAAGAGCAGCCAGGCGTGAACGCCGCCTGACCCACAGTGACGAGCCGTCGCCCGATTCACCCGGGCGGCGGCTTTTGTGTACGCGAAGTTTCAACAAAGTGTTGACGCCGTGTTGTGGAGCGCGTTAGCTATGCGCAGCCCGTCTACGCAACAACAGGCCACGGAGGCCTACCGTGACTTCGAGTCCGACCCCGGGTCTCACCCGGATCAACACCTTGGACGACAGCGCGGCCGCGGCCGAGCTGCACGAGGTCTGTGCCAGCTCGGCGTGGGGCAGCAAGATGCTCGCCCAGCGCCCCTTCGCCACCGCAGAGTCCCTGTACGCCGCGAACGAGGCGGCCATGGCCGAGCTCACCGCGGAGGACCTGGGCGAGGCGATGGGAGGCCACGCGCCGATCGGCCGCCCGAAGCCGGGAGACCCGACCTCCGCCCGCGAGCAGCGCGGCATGGCCGGCGCCTCGGAGGAGCTGAAGAACGAGCTCCTCGAACTCAACCTGGCCTACCAGGACAAGTTCGGCCACGTCTTCCTCATCTGCGCCACCGGTGCGACCGGTGAGTTCATGCGGGACGCCGTCAAGGTCCGGATCGACAACTCGCCGGAGCAGGAGCGCGAAATCGCCCGCGGCGAGCTCGTCAAGATCAACCGGATTCGCCTGACCCGCCTCGTCGAACTCGCAGAAGGAGCGTAACCATGAGCACCGCGACCACCGCGTCGGTGTCCACGCACATCCTGGACACCAGCATCGGCAAGCCCGCCGAGGGCGTCGCCGTCTCCCTGTCGGCCCGCACGGGCCTCGACGGCGAGTGGGCGGCCCTGGGCGGCTCCGCCACCGATGCCGACGGGCGCTGCAAGGACCTGCCGGCGCTGCCGGAGGGCACCACACACGTGCGTCTCGACTTCGAGACCGAGACGTACTTCTTGAATAAGCACAGTGCAAAGAAGCAAGCCGAGGCGCAGCAGGACGCCCCCCGCGTAAGGGACAGCGCTACGTTCTTCCCCGAGGTCGCCATCACCTTCGCGGTGAACCCGGGCGAGCACTACCACGTACCGCTGCTGCTCAACCCGTTCGGCTACTCCGTTTACCGAGGGAGCTAGCATGGCCACGATTCTCGGCCAGAACCAGTACGGCAAAGCAGAGAACCGCGTCGTCAAGATCACGCGGGACGGCGACACCCACCACATCAAGGACCTGAACGTCTCGGTCGCCCTCTCCGGCGACATGGACGACGTCCACTACTCCGGCTCGAACGCCAACGTCCTGCCGACGGACACCACCAAGAACACGGTGTACGCGTTCGCCAAGGAGCACGGCATAGAGTCCGCCGAGCAGTTCGGCATCCACCTGGCGCGCTGGTTCGTGAACAGCCAGGAGCCGATCCAGCGTGCGCGCATCCGGATCGAGGAGTACGCCTGGGACCGGATCGCCACCTCGGACGCCAACTCCAAGTTCATCGGCTCCGACGAGGTCAACCACTCCTTCGTCCGCAAGGGCATGGAGACCCGCGTCACCCAGATCACGTACGACGGCCGGAACTGGGAGGTCATCTCCGGCCTCAAGGACCTGATCGTCATGAACTCCACGAACTCCGAGTTCTGGGGTTACGTGAAGGACAAGTACACGACCCTCCAGGAGGCGTACGACCGCATCCTGGCCACCCAGGTGTCGGGTCGCTGGCGCTTCTCCTGGTCGGACGACGAGCAGCGGATGCCCAACTGGGAGAAGTCCTACGCCGAGACCAGGAAGCACATGCTCCAGGCCTTCGCGGAGACCTACTCCCTCTCGCTGCAGCAGACCCTGTACCAGATGGGTTCACGCATCATCAACCACCGTTCGGAGATCGACGAGGTCCGCTTCTCGCTCCCGAACAAGCACCACTTCCTCGTGGACCTTGAGCCCTTCGGCCTCAAGAACGACAACGAGGTGTACTTCGCCGCGGACCGTCCCTACGGTCTGATCGAGGCCACGATCCTGCGGGACGGCGCCGACGCGCGCATCCCGGTGGACATGACCAACCTCTAGTACGGCGAGCACGGTCCCGGGGCTCCGCAGTGGCCCCGGGGCCGGGCGACACGAACCCCACTTCCTGAATCGGCACCCGGACGCACCACACGGGGCGGCAGTACTGTCAGCTGCCAAGGCCCCCGGCTCCGGCACTCAAATCCCCTGGGTTTTGCCGTGCCCGCACCGCCACTGAAAGCACGAGGAAGTCCCATGGCAGCATCGGCAGCCCATGACAGCGCCGTCGAGCGCACCGTCATCGAGAACTGTGCGATCGCGACCGTCGACGCGAACGACACCGAGTACGCCTCGGGTCACATCGTCATCGCCGGCAACCGGATCGAGTCCATCGGCGCGGGCAGGGCCCCCGAGAACCTCGACAACGTGGTCCGCCGCATCGACGGCACCGGACACCTCGTGACCCCCGGTCTGGTCAACACGCACCACCACTTCTACCAGTGGATCACGCGCGGTCTGGCCACCGACCACAACCTCTTCAACTGGCTCGTGGCGCTGTACCCGACGTGGGCGCGCATCGACGAGCAGATGACGTACACGGCCGCGCAGGGCTCCCTCGCCGCGATGGCCAAGGGCGGCGTCACCACCGCCATGGACCACCACTACGTCTTCCCCAAGGGCTCCGGCGACCTGTCCGGCTCGATCATCCGCGCCGCGTCCGAGATGGGCGTCCGCTTCACCCTCGCCCGCGGTTCCATGGACCGCAGCGAGAAGGACGGCGGCCTGCCCCCGGACCACGCCGTCGAGACCCTCGAAGGTGCGCTCGCCGACACCGAGGCGACCGTCAAGAAGTTCCACGACGCCTCCTTCGACTCGATGACCCAGGTCGCCGTCGCCCCCTGCTCCCCCTTCTCGGTCTCCACCGAGCTGCTGAAGCAGGGCGCCGAGCTGGCCCGCCGCCTGGGCGTGCGCATGCACACGCACGGCAGCGAGACCGTCGAGGAGGAGAAGTTCTGCCACGAGCTCTTCGGCATGGGCCCGACCGACTACTTCGAGTCGACCGGCTGGCTCGGTGAGGACGTGTGGATGGCGCACAGCGTCCACATGAACGACTCCGACATCGCCGCGTTCGCCCGCACCAGGACCGGTGTCGCGCACTGCCCGTCCTCCAACGCCCGTCTGGCCGCCGGCATCGCCCGCGTACCGGACATGCTCGCCGCCGGTGTACCGGTCGGCCTCGGCGTGGACGGCACCGCCTCCAACGAGTCCGGTGAGCTGCACACCGAGCTGCGCAACGCGCTGCTGATCAACCGTCTGAACCCGGTGCACCGCGAGGCCGCGCTCAACGCCCGCCAGGCCCTGCGCCTGGGCACCTACGGCGGCGCCCAGGTCCTCGGCCGCGCCGACAACATCGGTTCGCTGGAGGTCGGCAAGTGCGCCGACCTGGTGCTGTGGAACCTGAACACGTTCCTGCACTCCTCGATCGCGGACCCGGTCACGGCCCTGGTCTTCGGCGCGGCCGCCCCGGTGACGGCCTCGTTCGTCAACGGCAAGCAGATCGTCGAGAACAACCGACTGCTCTTCGCGGACGAGGACGCCATCGCGGTGTCCACCCGCGAGGAGGCCCAGCGCCTCGCGCGGATCGCGCAGGCCTGATCCCCCGGAGTCCGGCCGGGGGGACGGCCCCCGGCCGGCGGCCGCGGACCCGAGCGGGGTCCGTGGGCAGCCGTTCCCGGGCGACGCCCTCGGTGAGCCGAGGGCGTCCCCCGGGGGCGGTGACTCGTGCCACCCGCCTGCGGCGCATGCGCGCGCCCCCGCCACGGCACGTGCGGCACCATCTCGCGCACCAGCCCGGTCCCCCCGCCTCCGCCGGGGCCACCGGGCCGCACCGCCGCGCGCGGATCCGATGCATGGGCACATCGTCTCCGCACCCCTTGGGAAACGCAGTCGCACCACCCACAACCGCATACAGGCTCGACTCGCACCGCTTTCGCACCACCTCCAAGACACCCACGTCCCTGCCGACGTGTTACCCGACCGGAGGAAGCCGTGGCCAACCCGCCCAGGTTTCGCAAAGACGCAGTCGCAGTACCGGAGGAGAAGCACCCGGTCGACGAGACCCTCCCCCCGCTGAAGATGTTCACGAGCGGTCTGCAGCACGTGGCCGCCATGTACGCGGGTGTCGTCGCACCGCCGATGATCGTCGGCCCGGCCGTCGGACTCTCCGCCACCGAGACCGCCTTCCTGATGGGCGCCTCGCTCTTCACCGCAGGGCTCGCCACCCTCCTGCAGACCCTCGGGTTCTGGAAGATCGGCGCCAAACTCCCCTTCGTCAACGGGGTTTCCTTCGCCGGCGTGACCCCCATGATCGCGATAGGCAAGGGGGAAGGGCCGGACGCCCTCCCCGTCATCTTCGGCGCGATCATCGTCGCCGGAGTCATCGGCTTCCTGGCCGCCCCCTACTTCGGCAAGCTCGTCCGCTTCTTCCCACCCGTGGTCACGGGCACCGTCATCACCCTGATCGGCGTCTCGCTCCTGCCGGTGGCCTTCAACTGGTCGCAGGGCGGCAACCGGACCGCCGCCGACTACGGCTCGATGAAGAACATCGGCATGGCCGCGCTCACCCTCGTGATCGTCCTGCTGATGCGCAAGTTCCTCCGCGGGTTCCTCCAGCAGATCTCCATCCTGCTGGGCCTGGTGGCCGGCACGCTCATCGCCCTCCCGCTCGGCATGACCAGCTTCGACGCCGTCAGCAACGCCGCCGTCGTGGGCTTCCCGACGCCCTTCCACTTCGGTGCGCCGCAGTTCCAGCTCGCCGCCATCGTCTCCATGTGCATCGTGATGCTCGTGTGCATGACGGAGTCGACCGCCGACATCCTGGCACTCGGCAAGATCGTCGGCCGTCCGGCGGACGAGAAGGCCATCGCCGGGGGACTGCGCGCCGACACCCTCGGCAGCGCGATCAGCCCGCTCTTCAACGGGTTCATGTGCAGCGCCTTCGCCCAGAACATCGGCCTGGTCGCCATGACCAAGGTGCGCAGCCGCTTCGTCGTCGCCGCGGGCGGCGGGATCCTGATCCTGCTGGGCCTGTGTCCGATGGCGGCCTCCGTCATCGGCGTGGTCCCGCTCCCGGTCCTCGGCGGCGCCGGCATCGTGCTGTTCGGCTCGGTCGCCGCCAGCGGCATCCAGACCCTGGCCGGCGCCGCCATGGAGAAGGGCGAGAACGCCCTGATCGTGGCCGCGTCCGTGGGCATCGGCCTGATCCCGATCGCCGCACCCGACTTCTACCACGCCTTCCCCAAGGACCTCCTGGTCGTCCTGGACTCGGGCATCAGCACCGGCTGCGTGGTGGCCATCGTGCTGAACCTGGCCTTCAACCACCTCGGATCGAGGAGGGCCGCGGCCGCCTCGGCCCCGGAGCCCGTACCGGCCCACTGAACCCCGGCCCGGCGGGACGGGACGACGGCGGTGCGCACGCCACCCACTGCGGGTGTGGCGTGCGCGCCGCCGCGTCCGCGTACGGGCGCACCGCCGAGCGCCCGTACGTGCGTTACGGCGTCACGGAGACGGCCGCAGGTACATGCCCGTGTGGTCGGCCCCGGCCGTGTTCCGGCAGGAGGAGGCGGAGTTCGCGGGCTGCGCGAGGGCCAGGGCCAGGCAGCGGCCCGCAGCCAGCTGGCCGTAGTGGTTGGGGTGCATGGACTCCTGGATCAGGCCCTGGGACTCGTTGTTGTCGATCCAGCGCGCCCACTCGCTGGTGGTCGCCGAGGCCGGGGCGGCGGAGCCGACCAGCCTGCTCGCCTTCGCGCACACCTCGCGGCCCTGCAGCATGTCGCGCAGGTCCAGGAACTGCACGCCCTTGGCCGCGGCGACCCCCTTGATGCGGTCGGCGAGCTGCGGCACGAGGGAGTCGCGCGCCCAGTCCGAGTCCCGGTTCCAGAACGGGCAGCCACCGGTGTTGAGACGGCTCCAGTCGCTCTGGGTGTACCGGTTCTCCGCGCCGCGGGGGATCGGGGAGGGGTAGGACTGGAGCACGATCCGGTACGAGGAGTCGGCGTACCCGGCGGCGCGCATCACCGCCCGGACCTCGTCGACGGACTTGGCCACCTTGCCCATGACCGCGTCGATCTTCTGGTCCACGGCGTACTGCTGGTCGTCGTGGCAGTACGAGTTCCAGATGATGAAGTCGTAGGCGCAGTTCTTGATGATGTCGGCGAAGCCCAGGTCGTTGCCGCCCACGGACAGGGCGATGACCTCGACGTCGTGGGAGGCGGCCACCGCCGCGAGCTGGTCGGCCTGCGGCGCCTCGCCCTTGAAGGGGACCCCGCCCTGGGAGGCGCGGAAGACGTTGTCGGCCGTCGCCCCCGAACAGGCGAGGTTGACGGCGACGTCGGCGACGGGCCCGGCACTGCGCACCGGGGCCGAGTCGGAGCGGTGGCAGCCGCCCGCCGTGGACCCGTACACCCGGGCGGGGTCGTAGGCGCTGCCGCCGGTCCAGGCCCGGTCGGTGCCGTACCGGCTGCCGGTGTTGGTGAGGGTGTTGCCCTTCCAGCGTCCGGCCTCGCCCGAGATGTAGCTGTCGCCCAGGGAGACCACGGCGGTGGGCCCGGTGCCGGGTCCGGCCACGGCCGTGCCGGTGCCCGCGGCGAGGAGGGCGCCGACGGAGAGGGTGAGGGTCAGGCCGGCCCCGGCGAGCCGTCGCACGCGGCTGCGGTGCCGGTCCTTGCCGACGTTGCGGAATCCGATCACGGCGGAACTCCTGCGTTCGGCCACGCCGAAGTCTGCGACGACCGCGTCGCGTGGCTGGGAAGTGGGGGTACCGCCGGCCGGTGGCACCGGAAAGGTGACACGGGCCCACTTGTTACCGCTAGGTACAGGCGAGTTACGAACGAGTAACAACCGATCGGTCGTTCGGCGCGGGGCCGTCCCGCGGGGCGCCCGGGGCGTGCTGCGGCCACCGGGCCGGGGGTGAACAGGCCTCCGCCCCCGCTGCCCGGAGGGGCGGCGGGGGCGGAGGCGGCCGGGTCCGGCCGCTGTGCGTTCCGGTCGGACCCGGGGGATCGGCCGGCGAGGTCAGCCGACGAGGCGGTCGTACGCGGGCAGCGTGAGGAAGTCCGCGTAGTCCGCGTCCAGGGAGACCTGGAGGAAGAGGTCGTGGGCCTGCTGCCACTTGCCGGCGGCGAAGGCCTCCTCGCCCAGCTCGGCGCGCAGGGCGGCCAGTTCCTCGGCGGCCAGCGCGCGGGTCAGTTCGGCGGTGGCCGTCTCGCCGTTCTCGAAGACCACGCCGGCGTTGATCCACTGCCAGATCTGCGAGCGCGAGATCTCGGCGGTGGCGGCGTCCTCCATCAGGCCGAAGATGCCGACGGCGCCGAGGCCGCGCAGCCAGGCCTCGATGTAGCGGATGCCGACCTGGACCGCGTTGCGCAGGCCCTCGTACGTCGGTTTCGCGTCGAGCGAGTCGATGGCGATGAGCTCGCCCGGGGCCACCGAGACGTCCTCGCGCAGCCGGTCCTTCTGATTCGGCTTGTCGCCGAGCACGGCGTCGAAGGAGGCCATGGCGATCGGGACCAGGTCGGGGTGGGCGACCCAGGAGCCGTCGAAGCCGTCGCCCGCCTCGCGGTCCTTGTCGGCCTTGACCTTCGCGAAGGCGATCTTGTTGACCTCCGCGTCCTTGCGGGAGGGGATGAAGGCCGCCATGCCGCCGATGGCGTGCGCGCCGCGCTTGTGGCAGGTGCGGACGAGCAGTTCGGTGTAGGCCCGCATGAACGGGGCGGTCATCGTGACCGCGTTGCGGTCCGGCAGGACGAACTTCTCGCCGCCGTCGCGGAAGTTCTTCACGATGGAGAAGAGGTAGTCCCAGCGGCCCGCGTTCAGGCCCGCCGCGTGGTCGCGCAGCTCGTAGAGGATCTCGTCCATCTCGTACGCGGCGGTGATGGTCTCGATGAGGACCGTGGCGCGGACGGTGCCCTGCGGGATGCCGACGTAGTCCTGGGCGAAGACGAAGATGTCGTTCCAGAGGCGGGCCTCCAGGTGCGACTCCGTCTTCGGCAGGTAGAAGTACGGGCCCTTGCCGAGGTCGATCAGGCGCTTGGCGTTGTGGAAGAAGTACAGGCCGAAGTCCACGAGCGAGCCGGAGACGGAGGCGCCCTCGAACTGCAGGTGGCGCTCCTCGAGGTGCCAGCCGCGCGGACGCATCACGACGGTCGCGAGCTCCTCGGCGGGCTTCAGGGCGTAGGCCTTGCCGGTGCGGGAGTCGGTGAAGTCGATGCGGCGCTCGTAGGCGTCGATCAGGTTGAGCTGGCCGAGGACGACGTTCTCCCAGGTGGGAGCCGAGGCGTCCTCGAAGTCGGCGAGCCAGACCTTGGCGCCCGAGTTCAGGGCGTTGATGGTCATCTTGCGGTCCGTCGGACCGGTGATCTCCACGCGGCGGTCGTTCAGCGCGGCCGGGGCCGGCGCCACCTTCCAGTCGCCCTCGCGGACCTGTGCGGTGTCCGGGAGGAAGTCGAGGGTGGAGGTGCGGGCGATCTCGGCGCGGCGCTCGGCGCGGCGGGCGAGGAGCTCCGCGCGGCGGGGGGCGAACCGCCGGTGGAGCTCGGCCACGAAGGCGAGGGCCGCTTCGGTGAGGACTTCGTCCTGCCGGGGCAGGGGCTCGGCGTCGACGATGGCCAGCGGGGACGGCGCTGGTGCGGACATATCTGTCACTCCTTCAGCGGCGGTGCCTGGCGGCCGCGGGGAATGCTCGCGCGAGACGGCACGCAGTGCCGTCGGGTGTGGAGAGTTCCGAAGTACGGTCGCGGGCGCCGTCTGTGGATTCAGGGCGCTTCTGACCAGTGGATAGTAATTTCCTCATGGTGGAAGTTCAATGGTTTGTTGACGTCGAGATTCTCCGGGTCGACAGATTCCGGGCTCCGGTGGCCCTCAGTGCCATGACGGTCACAGGGTGCTCAGGACAGTCGGGCCAGGTCGGGCGGGGTGTCGATGTCGAAAGCCTCCGCCACGTCCGCGCACTCCACCAGGACCAGCTCCCCGGCGTGGCGCGACAGATGGACACGGGCGCCCTGGTCCCCCGTCGCGGTCGCCGCGATGTCGGCCCAGCGGTCCGCGCCGAACAGCACCGGATGCCCGCGCTCCCCCTCGTACGCCGCCGCCACCAGACTCGCCGGCGAGCGGTACGCCTCCCGGACCCGGGCCACGGCCGCCGGACCGATGCCCGGCTGGTCGACCAGCGAGACCAGGGCGGCGCGGGCCCCCGTACCGGCCAGGGAAGCCAGCCCGACCCGCAGCGAGGAACCCATGCCCTCGGCCCAGTCCGGGTTGTCCACCACCACGCACCCGGACAGGTCGGCGCGCTCGCGCACCTCCGCCGCCGAGGCCCCGAGGACCACGTGCAGCGGACCGCAGCCCGCCTCGCGCAGGACCCGTACGGCGTTCTCGACCAGGGGGCGGCCCCGGTAGGGGAGCAGGGCCTTGGGGCGGCCGCCGAGCCGGCGGCCGCCCCCGGCCGCCAGCAGGAGGCCCGCGATCACGGGTGGGCCGGAGTGCGTGTGGGCTGACATGCCCCCGATTCTCGCTCCTGCCCGGCCCGCCGCGGACCCCGCGCCAGGCTGCGCCGTACGGCGGCCAGCGCGGCCCCGATCCGCAGCGGACGGGAGATCCGGCTCTCGGCGGCGGCGACCAGGGCGCGTTCGTCACGGTCGGTCAGCATGGCGGTGTCTCCTTGCCAATCAGGGGCCAATACCGCGAGTCTGGTCCCCGATTGGCCTGGCCGTCAGAGCCAATCAGGGGAGGTTGGCATGGCAAACGGGCGAGTGGTCCGGACAGCGGACAGAACCATCGGCAGCCGCCAGCTCGCCGGACTGCTCCCGGCCGAGGTCCTGGCCCGCCCCGGCTACCGGTCCCTGGCCGACGCCCTGCGCACCCTGGTCCTCGACGGCCGCATCGCCCTCCACGTCCGGCTGCCCGCCGAACGCGAACTCGCCGAGGCCGTCGGCGCCAGCCGGGCCACCGTCACCGGCGCCTACGACCTGCTGCGCGAGAGCGGCTACGTCCGCAGCCGGCGCGGCTCCGGCACCTGGACCGAGCTCCCCGAAGGCCACCGCCCCGTCGGCGCCCACGCCCTCGTCGGGGCCGGCGGGTACAGCGCCGACGGCGACCCCGGCATCGACCTGGCCATCGCCGCGATGGGCGCCCCCGAAGACGCCCTCGCCGACGCCCTCGCCCGGGCCGCGCCCCGGCTGCCCGAGGCCGCCCGCACCCCCGGCTACCACCCCTTCGGCCTGCCCGACCTGCGCACGACCGTCGCCGAACGCTTCACCCGGCGCGGCCTGCCCACCCGCCCCGAGCAGATCCTCGTCACCTCCGGCGCCCAGCAGGCCTTCACCCTCGTCGTCAGCCTGCTGTGCGGCCCCGGCGACCGGGTCGTCACCGAGAACCCCACCTACGCCAACGCCCTGGACGCCCTGCGCCACGCCCGGCTGCGCACCGGCTCGATCGCCGTGTCCGACAGCGGCTGGGACATGGAGATCGCCGAGTCCACGCTGCGCCAGACCGTGCCGAGGCTCGCGTACACCATCCCCGACTTCCACAACCCCACCGGCGCCCTGATGCCCCCGGAGCAGCGGCTGCGGCTGCTCGCCGCGACCCGGCGCACCGGCACCTGGCTGGTCGTCGACGAGACCATCGCCGACATCGCCCTGGACGTACCGGCGCCCCCGCCCCTGGCCTCGCTGGCCCCGCGCGGCGGCGCGGACCACGTGGTGACCATCGGCTCGCTCAGCAAGACCCACTGGGGCGGCCTGCGCGTCGGCTGGATCCGCGCCACCGCCAAGATGATCACCGAGCTGACGGCCGTACGGGTCTCCGCCGACATGACCGGCTCGGTCCTCGACCAGCTCGTCGCGCTCCCGCTGCTGGACGGCATGGACCGCACCCTGCCCGCACGCCTCGACGAGCTGCGCCTGCGCCGCGCCGCCCTGGTGGACGCCCTCCAGCGGCACACCCCCGAATGGTCCTGGCAGGTCCCCCCGGGCGGCCTCTCGCTCTGGGTCGACCTCGGCGAGCCGGTCAGCTCCGCCCTGGCCGAACGCGCCGCGGCCGCGGGCGTCCACATCGGCCGCGGCGCCCGCTTCGGCGTCGACCCCGGAACCTTCGAACACCGCCTGCGCATCCCGTACACCCTCCCCGCCGACCGGCTCGACGAGGGCGTGCGCCGTCTCGCCGCGGCCTTCCACGACGGCGTCCCGCTGCCCCCGGCCGTGGACCGCCCGTACTGGGTCGCGTAGTTACGGCTACGGGCTACGGGCTACGGGCTACGGGCTACGGGGTGCGGATCAGGCGGCGGGTGGCGGCCGCCGCCACCGCCGCCGTGCGGGAGTCGACCCCGAGCTTGGCGTAGACGTGCACCAGGTGGGACTTCACCGTCGCCTGGCTGAGGAAGAGCCGCTTGGAGATCTGCTGGTTCGACAGGCCGTCCGCGACCAGCTGGAGCACCTCCAGCTCCCGCTTGGTCAGGGCCTCCGCCGGGGTCCTCATCCGGTCCATCAGGCGCAGCGCCACCGCCGGAGCCAGCGCCGACCGGCCCGCCGCGGCCGTGCGCACGGCCGCGGCCAGCTCCTCCGGCGGGGCGTCCTTCAGCAGGTAGCCGGCCGCCCCCGCCTCGACCGCCGCCAGGATGTCGGCGTCCGTGTCGTACGTGGTCAGCACCAGCACCCGGGGCGCGCCGGGGCGGGCCGTGATCAGCGCCGTCGCCTCGGAACCGTGCATGCCCGGACCGAACTGCAGGTCCATCAGCACCACGTCCACCGGTTCCCGGGCGGCGAGCTCCACCGCCCGTTCGGCGGTCGCCGCCTCGGCGACCACCTCGAAGTCGGCCTCGGTGTCGAGCACGGCGCGCAGGCCCGCCCGGACCACCGGATGGTCGTCGGCGAGCAGGAGACGGACGGTCACGGCGCCCCCACGGGCGCCGCGGCACCCACCTCCGGCCGTGCCCCGTGCGCGGCGGGCCGCTCCGGTTCGGCCGGTTCCGGGGGCAGCGGCAGCGTGACGGCCACCGCCGTGCCCTGGCCGGGGCCGGACTCCACGGTGAACAGCCCGCCCAGGGACTCGGCGCGCGCCCGCATCGCGGGCAGCCCGAAGCCGCCCGCGCCCGGGTCCGGCGAGCCCGCGGCGGCCGACGACGGCTCGAAGCCGCACCCGTCGTCCACGACGTCGAGGGTGACCGAGGCCTCCATGAACGTCAGGGTGATCTCGGCGCGCCCCGCACCCGCGTGCCGCACCACGTTGGCCAGCGCCGACTGGGCGATGCGCAGCAGCGCCACCTCGTACGGGGTCGGCAGCACCCGCGGCCGGCCGCTCGGCGAGAACCGCACCCGCGGCCCCGGAACCCCCGCGCACAGCCGCTCCAGCGCGGCCGCCAGCGATCCGTGCTCCAGGTCGGGCGGCGTCAGGGCGCGGACGAACCGGCGCGCCTCGGCGAGGTTGTCCTGGGCCGCCTGCCGGGCCTGCGCGATGTGCGGCCGGGCCGGGTCCCCCTCGGGCAGGGTCCGCTCGGCGGCCCGCAGCAGCAGCTGGATGGAGGACAGCCCCTGGGCCAGGGTGTCGTGGATCTCCCGGGCCAGCCGCTCCCGTTCGGCCAGGATCCCGGCGCCCCGCTCGGCCGCGGCCAGCTCGGCCCGGGTCGTGATCAGCTCCTCGATCAGCTCCCGGCGGCGCTCGCTCTCCCGGTACAGCGCCTGGTAGCCCAGTACGGTCGCCACGGCCACCGCGCCGCCCAGCAGGGGCCCCAGGAACGCCCCGGGGGTCACGGCGCTGCTGTGCGCGAGGAACCCGCCGATGGCGGCGCAGGCGGTGGCGGCCACCGCGGTGACCCCCCAGCGCAGCCGCAGCAGGTGCAGCTCCAGGAAGTACAGCGGGAAGGCGATCCACAGTCCGTCGGGGGAGAGCACGAGCAGGCCCGCCCAGGCCACCCCCAGGCAGCCGAGCCACACGGCCCCGGCGCGCGGTGAGGCGTGCACGGCCGGGGCGCGTACGCCGGCCGCGTAGACGGCGGCGAAGAGGACGCAGCCGGCGAGCACCCACCCGGCCAGCGGCGCGGAGTCGGCGAGGGCGCGCCCCGCGGCCAGGGCGAGCAGCCCGAGGAGCAGGGCGTGCAGGCACAGCCGCAGCACCACCGACACGGGTGTCAGCGGGCGGGCGGCCGCGGGAGCGGAGGGCGGAGCGGCGGGGGGCGCGGGAGCGGGGTGCTCCGCAGGAGCGGGGGCTGCGGCGGAAGTCATGGCCCGACCAGCGTAAGCCGGAGGCGTCCGGCGCCGGTCAACCGAAAGTTCGATCTGCGCGTGCATCCTTCGATGCGAAGACCCCTCCCGCGGTGCGATGCCCCGGGCCGGTGCCCGGCGCCAGGGTGGGGGACATGTTCGTCGCATGGAGAGATCTACGGTTCGCCAAGGGCCGCTTCGCCCTCATGGGGGCGGTCGTCGCGCTGATCACACTGCTGGTCGGCCTGCTGTCCGGGCTCACCGCCGGCCTGGCCCGGGAGAACGTCTCGGCCGTCACCGGCCTGCCCGTCTCGTACCTGGCCTTCGCCCCGCCCGCCGGCGGCGGGGAGGTGTCGTTCGCCGACTCGCGGGTGCCCGAGTCGGCCTGGCTGGCCTGGCGCGCACAGCCCGGGGTGACCTCCGCGGAGCCGCTCGGCATCCGCACCACCCGCGCGGCCTCCGGTGAGCGCACCGCCGCCGTGTCCGTCTTCGGCGTCGACCCGGACGGGCGGCTCGCGCCGCGCGGGGCGAGCCCCGCCCCGGGACGGGTCGTGCTCACGGAGAAGGCCGCCGAGGAGCTGGGCGGCCTCGCCGCGGGCGCACGGCTGCGGATCGGCCGGCTCGACCTGACCGTGGCCGCCGTGTCGGGCACGGCCGCCCACAGCCACACCCCGGTCGTCTGGATGGACCTCGGCGACTGGCGGCGCACGGGCGACCCGGGGGGCTCCACCGACCCGGGGGGCTCCACCGACCCGGCGGGCCCCGCCGATTCCGCCGACGCGTTCGCCACGGTCGTCGCCGTCGCGGGGAGCGGACCGGACCTCGCCGCGGCCGACGCGGCGGCCGGCACCCGGACCCGCACCGTCGACGAGGCCCTGGACGCCATCGGCTCCTACCGGGCCGAGAACGGCTCGCTCCAGCTGATGCGCGGATTCCTCTTCGCCATCTCCGCCCTGGTCACCGGCGCCTTCTTCACGGTGTGGACCATCCAGCGCAGCGGGGACGTCGCCGTGCTGAAGGCACTGGGTGCCTCCACCCCGTACCTGCTGCGCGACGCGCTGGGCCAGGCCGTGGTCATGCTCGCGGCCGGCACCGGGCTGGGCACCGCGCTGGCGGCGGGCCTCGGCGTGCTGATCGGCGGCGCGGACGTGCCCTTCGTCCTCGACGCCCCCACCGTGCTCGTCCCCGCCGGCGTCATGATCGCGCTCGGTGCGCTGGGCGCGGCCCTGTCCATCCGCCGGATCACCGCGGTCGACCCGCTGACCGCCCTCGGGAGCGCTCGATGACCCTCCTCGTCCACGACGTCACGCTCACCTACCCCGACGGCGACGGCCGCCTCACCGCCCTGGACGTGGTCGGCCTGGAGGCGCCGGCGGGCACCCTGACCGCGGTGATCGGTCCGTCCGGCTCCGGGAAGTCCTCCCTGCTCGCCGTCGCCGCCACCCTCGTCACCCCGGACTCGGGCCGGGTGGTCGTCGCGGGGGTGGAGACCACGGGTCTGGGCGCCGCCGAGAAGTCGGCGCTGCGCCGGGAGAAGATCGGCATCGTCTTCCAGCAGCCGAACCTGCCCGCCTCGCTGACCGCCGCCGAGCAGGTCCAGCTCATGGCGCACCTCTCGGGCCGGCCGGCGCGGGCCGGGCGCCGGCGGGCCCTGGAGCTCCTGGACGCCGTGGGCCTGGCCGACAAGGCCGGGAAACGGCCCCACCAGCTCTCCGGGGGCCAGCGCCAGCGGATCAACATCGCCCGGGCGCTGATGAACGACCCGGCCGTGCTGCTGGTCGACGAGCCGACCAGCGCCCTGGACCACGAGCGCGGAGCGGCCGTGCTGGACCTGCTGGTCGCCCTGACCCGGGAGCGGTCCACCGCGACGGTGCTGGTCACCCACGACCACGCGCACCGCGAGCGCGCGGACCGCACGGTGACGATGACGGACGGTCGGCTCACCGCGCTCGGCACGGCACCGCTCCGGACGCCCTGACGGCACACCCGGGCCCGGATGCGGGAAGGCCCCGGTGTCCCCTCGGAGCGAGGGGGCACCGGGGCCTTCGTACGGGCCTCGCCGCGAGTCCTTCGTAGGCCTACGCGGGGCTCTGGTTGGCCAGCGCCACCGACAGCTCGGCGGCCACGCCCTGGAGGATCGGCACGAAGGACTCGGCCACGGCCTCCGTGACCCGGCCGGCCGGGCCGGAGATGGAGATCGCGGCGGCCGTGGGGGAGTTCGGCACCGAGACGGCCAGGCAGCGGACTCCTATTTCCTGCTCGTTGTCGTCCACCGCGTAGCCGGACTTGCGGACCTGCTCCAGGGCCTCCAGGAAGCCCTCGGGCGTGGTGATGGTCTTCTCGGTCGCCGCGGGCATCCCGGTGCGGGCGAGGAGGGCGCGCACCTCGTCGGCGGGGGTGTGGGCGAGCAGGGCCTTGCCCACACCGGTGGAGTGTGGCAGCACCCGGCGGCCGACCTCGGTGAACATGCGCATGGAGTGCTTGGAGGGCACCTGTGCGACGTAGACGATCTCGTCCCCGTCGAGCAGGGCCATGTTCGCGGTCTCGCCGGTCTCCTCGACCAGGCGGGCGAGGTAGGGGCGGGCCCAGGTGCCCAGCAGGCGCGACGCGGATTCGCCGAGGCGGATCAGGCGGGGGCCGAGGGAGTAGCGCCGGTTGGGCTGCTGGCGTACGTAGCCGCAGGCCACCAGGGTGCGCATCAGGCGGTGGATGGTGGGCAGGGGCAGACCGCTCGCGGTGGAGAGCTCGCTGAGGCCGACCTCGCCCCCTGCGTCCGCCATGCGTTCGAGCAGGTCGAAGGCGCGCTCGAGGGACTGGACGCCACCGCTGGAGGCAGGGGTCCTGGAGGAAGCGTCGTCGGTGGTGCTGGCGCTGGACGTCGGCACGGCGCGGTCCTTTCGGTGCTGGCAGGCAAGGGAGCAGCCTACCCGGCGGCAGGCGTCCGCCCCAGTGCCGGGTCGCGGTCGTCGCCGCCGGTCAGAGAGGGTTTGTCCTGGTGGCGGATGTCCTCGGGAAGGTAGTCGTCCGACTCCCGGTGGTGGTAGCTACATTCTGTATGTCGAAATCTTAATTCCATCCTGTGGAAACATCCAATTGCGGTCCCGGTGTGTCAGTGGTCCGTCCGGTCGCTCTTGACGGGGTCCGGATCGCCGGGAAGACTCCGTCAACAGAACGTTGAATTTCGCTCTGTGGAAGTAGATGGGGAGGTTCCGGTGTCCGACGTGGCCGTGGAACTGGTACTGCGCTCGACGCGCGTCATCACCCCCGAGGGGACGCGCGCCGCCTCGGTGGCCGTCGCCGGCGGGAAGATCACGGCCGTGCTCGCGCACGACGCCGAGGTTCCGGCCGGGGCCCGGCTGGAGGACTTCGGCGACGACGTCCTGCTCCCCGGCCTGGTCGACACCCACGTCCACGTGAACGACCCGGGCCGCACCGAGTGGGAGGGCTTCTGGACGGCCACCCGCGCCGCCGCGGCCGGCGGCATCACCACGATCCTCGACATGCCGCTCAACTCCCTCCCGCCGACCACCACGGTCGACAACCTGCGCGTCAAGCAGGAGGTGGCCCGCGCCAAGGCGCACGTGGACGTCGGCTTCTGGGGCGGCGCCCTGCCCGACAACGTCAAGGACCTCGCCCCGCTGCACGACGCCGGCGTCTACGGCTTCAAGTGCTTCCTCTCGCCCTCCGGCGTGGACGAGTTCCCCGAGCTCGACCAGGAACAGCTGGCCACCTCCCTCGCCGAGATCACCGGCTTCGGCGGCCTGCTGATCGTGCACGCCGAGGACCCGCACCACCTCGACGCCGCCCCCGTGGTCCCCGGCCCCAAGTACGCCGACTTCCTGGCCTCCCGGCCGCGCGACGCCGAGAACACCGCCATCGGCAACCTGATCGCCCAGGCGAAGCGGCTGGACGCACGCGTCCACGTCCTGCACCTGTCCTCCTCCGACGCGCTGCCGCTGATCGCCGCCGCCAAGGCCGAGGGCGTGCGGATCACCGTCGAGTCCTGCCCGCACTACCTCACCCTCACCGCCGAGGAAGTGCCCGACGGCGCCAGTGAGTTCAAGTGCTGCCCGCCGATCCGCGAGGCCGCCAACCAGGACCTGCTGTGGGACGCCCTCGCCGACGGCACCATCGACTGCATCGTCTCCGACCACTCGCCCTCCACCGCGGACCTGAAGACCAGCGACTTCTCCACCGCGTGGGGCGGGATCTCCTCCCTCCAGCTGGGCCTGCCCGCCATCTGGACCGCGGCCCGCCGGCGCGGACGCTCCCTGGAGGACGTCGTGCGCTGGATGTCCGCCGCCCCGGCCGCCCTCGCGGGCCTGGCGCAGAAGGGCGCGATCGAGGCCGGCCGGGACGCCGACTTCGCCGTGCTCGCCCCCGAAGAAACGTTCACCGTGGACCCGGCCGAGCTCCACCACCGCAACCGCGTCACGGCGTACGCGGGCAAGACCCTGCACGGCGTCGTGAAGTCCACCTGGCTGCGCGGCAGGCAGATCGCCGACCACGGCACCCCGACCGAGCCCACGGGCCTCCTCCTCGAAAGGCAGAACTGACCAGTGGCGATTGAATCCTTCACCGGCAACGCGAACCCGTACGGGGGCGGCGACCCGTACGCGGACTACCGCACCGCGGATTTCCCCTTCACCCAGTACGCGAACCTCGCCGCCCGTGAGCTGGGCGCCGGTGTCATCGCCGCCAACGACGAGTTCTTCGCCCAGCGCGAGAACCTGCTGATCTCCGAGGCCGCGCACTTCGACCCCGAGGACTTCGGCCACAAGGGCAAGGTCATGGACGGCTGGGAGACCCGCCGCCGCCGCGGCGTCTCCGCCACCCAGCCCTGGCCGACCCCAGAGGACCACGACTGGGCGCTCGTACGCCTGGGCGCGCCCGGCGTCATCCGCGGCATCGTCGTCGACACCGCCCACTTCCGCGGCAACATGCCGCAGGCCGTCTCCATCGAGGCCACCAACTGGGAGGGCGCGCTCGCGCCGACCCCGGAGGAGCTCCAGGGCGACGACGTGAAGTGGACGACGGTCGTGCCCCGCACGGCGGTCGGCGGCCACGCCGCCAACGGCTTCGAGGTCGACGCCGAGCAGCGCTTCACCCACCTGCGCGTCAACCAGCACCCCGACGGCGGCATCGCCCGCCTGCGCGTCCACGGCGAGGTCCTGCCCGACCCGAAGTGGCTCGCGGCGCTGGGTTCGTTCGACGTGGTGGCGCTGGAGAACGGCGGCTCCGTCCAGGACGCCTCCAACCGCTTCTACTCCCCGCCGACCAACACCATCAACCCGGGCCGCTCCCGCAAGATGGACGACGGCTGGGAGACCGCGCGCCGCCGCGACAACGGCAACGACTGGATCCGCTACCAGCTCGTCGCCGAGTCCGAGATCCGCGCCGTCGAGATCGACACCGCCTACCTCAAGGGCAACTCGGCCGGCTGGGCCTCGCTGTCGGTCAAGACGGGCGAGGAGGGCGAGTGGCAGGAGTTCCTGCCGCGGACCCGCCTGCAGCCCGACACGAACCACCGCTTCGTGCTGGACACCCCGGCGGTCGGCACGCACGTGCGCATCGACATCTACCCGGACGGCGGCTTCTCGCGCCTGCGCCTCTTCGGCTCGCTGACGGAGGCCGGCGCGGCGGCGCTGACCGCCCGTCACCAGGAGCTGGGCGGCTGACGCCGTACCGCTGACCGCCCCGGGGGCCGACACCCCCGGGGCCCGCAGGGGCGCACCGCTCGCCGGTGCGCCCCTGCGGCGTTCCCGGTCAGACCGCGAGCGCGGCCACGATCTCCTCGTCCTCGAACTCGCCGGTGGGCACGAAGCCGAGGTCGGCGTAGAGGCGCGCGGCGGGCGCGTTGTCCGGGTGGTAGGAGAGCCGGATCTCGCGGCAGCCGGGCAGCGCGGAGAGCCGGCCCACCAGCGCGCGGACCGCGGCCCGTCCCACGCCCCTGCCCTGTTCGGCGGCGTCGACGATCATGCCGCCGATCCAGTGGGCGCCGCCCTCCTCGTCGTACGCCCACATCACATGGCCCACGACGGTGTCGCCGGCGCGGACGGCGAGCGAGTTCCACACCCCGCCGCGCAGGGACAGCAGCAGGTACCGGGCGCCGAGGGCGGCGACGAACCGGCGCTGGTCGTCCGCCGGTGCCACGTCGGCGACGGCCCGCCAGTTCTCGTCGGTGATCTCGTCGAGCACCACGCTCCGGTGCTGCCGATCCCTGAAGTCCACTCTTCCCCCTGCCCGTTCGAACATCCCGATCAAGCCGAGCATAGGCCCGCCCCACCACGTGGCCGCCGGCCCCACCGGCTTCGGGCGGGCCGCCCACCCCGGGCCGGGGCCGGGGTAAGGGTCCGGGGCGGCCCGGTTCGAGCCCGCCACGCACGCCCGGCGAGGGCTACGCGGCGTGGCCGCCGTCCACGGCGAATTCCGCGCCCGTGACCCAGCCGGCCCCCGGGCCCGCGAGGAAGGACACCACGTCCGCGACCTCCGACGGAGTGCCGAAGCGGCCGAGGGCGGTCATCGCCGCCTGCGGCCCCGCGTACGGTCCGTCGGCGGGGTTCATGTCGGTGTCCACCGGCCCGGGATGCACCAGGTTCGCGGTGATCCCGCGGCCGCCGAGCTCCCGGGCCAGGGCCTTCGTCAGTCCGATCGTGGCGGCCTTGCTCGTCGCGTACAGGACCCCGCCCGGGCCGGGCACCCGCTGGGTCATGCAGCTGCCGACGGTGATGATCCGCCCGCCCTCCCGCATCCGCGCCGCGGCCGCCTGCGCCGCGAGGAACGCCCCCCGCACGTTCACGCCGAGCACCCGCTCCACCTCGGCCACCCCCACCGCCTCCAGGGGGCCGACCGCCCCCACCCCGGCGTTGTTGACGAGCACGTCGAGCCTGCCGAACCGCCGCACGGTCTCCCCGACGGCGTTCGCGACCTCCGCGGCATCCCCGGCGTCGGCCCGCAGGGCCACGGCCCGCCGCCCGCGCGCCTCCACCGCCGCGACCACCCGGGCCGCGGCCCCGGCGTCGCTGACGTAGGTGATCGCGACGTCCATCCCGTCCTCGGCGAGCCGCTCGGCGACGGCCGCCCCGATCCCCCGGCTGCCACCGGTCACCAGTGCCGTCCTGCCCGGGCCGTACGCGTTGTTCATGTTGTTCCTCCGCATCAGTTGGTTGCGACTTCAATGAAATCCACCGGACCCCGGCCCCGCTGGCAGGATTGCGACCTCGCGTTCCGGCGCAGCCGGCACGCCGGGTGGCCCGGCAGGTGGGAGCCTGGAGCCGTGCACGGACGTGCGGACCACCGGACCGGGAGCGCAGGACATGGCCGAGCTGACACTGACCACCTTCGTGACGCTGGACGGCGTGATGCAGGCGCCCGGCGGGCCCGACGAGGACCGCAGCGAGGGGTTCGAGTACGGCGGGTGGGCCGCGCCGTACGTGGACGAGGGGATGGGGGAGTTCGTCACCGAGGTGTTCGGGCGGGCCGGGGCGTTCCTGTTCGGGCGCAAGACGTACGAGATCTTCGCCTCGTACTGGCCGGAGCACGACGACCCCGCCGACCCCGTCCCGGGCAGGCTGAACCGGCTGCACAAGTACGTGGCCTCGACCACGCTGAAGGAGCCGGCCTGGGGGCCGGCCACCGTGCTCGACGGGGAGCACCTGCAGGGCGAGATCGTCCGGGTCAAGGACGCGCTGGAGGGGGAGCTGCAGGTGCACGGCAGCGGGCAGCTCGCGCAGTGGCTGCTGGCCCGGGACCTCGTCGACGAGCTCAACCTGCTGGTGTTCCCGGTGGTGCTGGGGACCGGGCGTCGGCTGTTCCCCACGGGCGGGCTGCCGACCGCCTACGAGCTGACGGCCTCCCGGACGACGCCCGTCGGGACCGCCATCCACACCTACCGCCCGACGGGGCGGGCGACGTTCGGCACGGTCGGCTCCTGACCGGCCGCACCCGGCTGGGTATCACCGGCCCCCGTGGTCGGGCCCCGGCGCCCCGGCGCTGCGTCACCGACTCGCCGGCGCGCGGCGAGAGCAGGCGTCGGCTCGTCGGGACGGCCGTCGATGGCGCCGGGGCCGGAAGAGGGTGCCGGGCCGGCCTGACCGGCCCCCTGCCGAGCCGCCCCCCTCCGGGGGCGATCCGATCGACTGCTGCTTGCGCTCCGGAGCCACCCCGCGAGGCACACCACAGTGCGGTCCTCGGTGCGGTCGCGGAAGCAGTGCGGGCCGCCGTCCACGGCGGCCGGGCCCGCGCGTGGCCCGGCGTGCCGGTCCGGCCTCGGGCGGGCAGTGCCGGAGCCGTGCGGGACCGGTGCGGTCCGGGACGGGGCTAGCGCCGGTCCAGTGCCAGCTGGAGTACGCGGCCCTCGCGGAGGACCAGCAGGTCCGGGGACTCGTGCTCGTGGTGGCGGATCCGGCCGACCGGGCCCGGCGGGCGGATGTGCGGGGCCAGGGCGACGAGGAAGTCCTCCATCTCCGGCAGCTGTTCCGCGTGCAGCTCCTGGCGGATCGTCAGGGACCAGCCGCCGCGCTCGTTCGCCGCGAACTCGCCCACGAGCATGCCGCCCACCCGCCAGGCCGGGCCGCGCTCCCCGAGGAGCCCGTCCGGGGCCACGAGCTGGCGCCGGACCTCCGTGAGCACGGCGTCCGGGGTCCCTTCCAGCAGGTCGAACGCCAGGTCCAGGGCGTAGAGATCAGCCATGCGCCCGATGCTACGGGTGCGTGCCGGAGGCTCGTAAACGGGTCGCCGGGCATGATCGCTTCCGGTACGGTGTGCCCCGCAACCGTGCGAGCCACCGACGTCTCCACCCGTCCCGTGCCGTCGGAGGCTCCCGATGACCGCGTTCTCGCCCGCCCGCGAAGCTCCCCGGGAAGCCCCTCGGGCCGCCCGCCGGGCCTGGCTCGGCGATCTGCCCGTGCTGGCCGTCGCCGTCGTGTGGGGCGGGAGCTACCTCGCCGCCAAGGGGATCACCACCGCGCACACCGTGATCGCCGTGCTGGTGCTGCGCTTCGCGCTCGTCCTGCCGGTCCTGGTGGTCGCCGGATGGACGCGGCTTCGGGCGCTGACCCCTGCCCAGCTGCGCGGCGCGGGCCTGCTGGGGCTCGTACTCGGGGGGATCTTCCTGCTGGAGACCTACGGGGTCGTCCACACCTCCGCCACCAACGCGGGGCTGATCATCAGCCTCACCATGATCTTCACCCCGCTCGCGGAGGCGGCCGTGCGCCGCCGTCCGCCCTCCGCGGGATTCCTCGGGGCCGCCGCGGCCTCCGTCCTCGGGGTGGTGCTGCTCACCCAGGGTGCCGGCTTCACCGCGCCCGGCACCGGTGACCTGCTGATCCTCTGCGCGGCCCTCGCCCGCACGCTGCACGTCCTGCTGATGGCCCGGGCCGAGGGCCTGCGGGGCGCCGACCCGCTGTCCCTGACCACCGTGCAGCTGGGCGGCGCCGTGGTGGTCTTCGCCCTGCTGGCCGCCGTGCCCGGCACGGGAGCGAGTCCCTGGGCGGCGGCCGCCGGGTTCGGGCCGGCCCAGTGGGCGGGGCTGGCCTTCCTCTCCGTGCTGTGCACCCTGTTCGCCTTCTCCGTCCAGATGTGGGCCGTACGCCGCACCTCACCGTCCCGGGTCAGCCTGCTGCTCGGCACCGAGCCCCTGTGGGCGGCCGTCGCCGGCATCGCCGTCGCGGGGGACCGGCCGGGCCCCCTCGGCCTCGCGGGCGTGGTCCTCGTCCTCGTCGGCACCGCCTGGGGCCGCCGGGCGCTCTCCTCCCGCGCCGCCTGAGGGTGTCCGGAAAACGCCGCGGCCGGGAGGGCGGCCCGCCGTAGGGTGGATGCCCATGCGCTCACCGATCCGGCAGGTCCGGGAGCTCCTCCAGCCGGACCCGCCGCCCCTCCCGCCGCGAGAGCTCGCAGGCCTCGGCCACCCGCAGCGCCGCCAGTGCCTCCCGCCCGTCGCAGGGGTTCTCGCCCTCGCCGCGCAGCATCCGTACGAAGGCGTCCAGCTCGGCCTCGTACGCCGGGCCGAAGCGCTCCAGGAAGCCGGTCCAGGGCTTGGTCGCGGCCGGCGGTCCCTGCGGCTCGGTCGAGGCGATCGGCGTCCGGTCGTCCAGGCCCGCGGAGACCTGGTCGCGTTCCCCGGCCAGCTCCATGCGCACGTCGTAGCCGGCGCCGTTGCACCGGGTGCCGGTGGAGGTGACCAGCGTGCCGTCGTCGAGGGTGAGGAGGGCCGCGGCGGTGTCGACGTCGCCGGCCTCCCGGAACTGCGGCGGTCCGGCGTCGGAGCCGGCCGCGTACACCTCGGTCACCTCGTGCCCCGTCACCCAGCGCACCATGTCGAAGTCGTGCACCAGGCAGTCCCGGTACAGGCCGCCGGAGCCGGCCAGGTAGCCGGCGGCCGGCGGGGCCGGGTCGGAGGTCGCCGTGCGCACGGTGTGCAGCCGCCCCAGCGCCCCCGACCGCACCAGCTCGCGGGCCTTGCCGTAGCCCGCGTCGAACCGCCGCATGAAGCCCACCTGCAGCAGTCCGCCCGTGGCCGTCACCTCGCGCAGGACGGCCATGGTCCGCCCGAGGTCCGTGGCCAACGGTTTTTCGCAGAACACGGGCAGCCCGCCGCGGACGGCCCGTACGACGAGTTCCGCGTGCGCGTCGGTGGCGCAGGCCACCACCACCGCGTCCACGCCCCAGCTGAAGACCTGGTCGACGGAGGGCGCGGCGGTGGCCCCGAGCCGGTCGGCGAGGCGTGCCGCCCGCGCGGGATCGGCGTCCGCGAGCAGGAGCGAGCCCGCCTCCGGGTGGCGGGCGAGGACCGCCGCGTGGAAGGAGCCGATCCGGCCCGTTCCGATGAGCCCGATGCGCATGCACTCAACCTGGCCCTGTCGGGGGAACCTGTCAATCCGCCCGTGTCGATCTGCGGGTGCATGCCCCGATGGCCCTTCATGGTCCACTGTGGCGGATACTGATCGGCTGGAACCGGAATGACCGAATGATGTCGATGACGTCGGGCGAGACCGAAGAAGCGGACGAGGGAAGGGCGCGGGGACGTGGCTAGGGTTCGGACAGGGGTGCGCGTCGTGGGCGCCGTGCTCGCGGCGGTACTGGGGGCCTCGCTCGCGGGGTGCAGCAGTACGGGGGGCAAGCGTGCCGAGGAGCGGGCGAAGGCCGCCGAGGCCGGGCGCCCGGCCGTCTCCACCCCGCGCTGGACCTTCGCGATGGTGACCCACGCGGGCGACGGCGACACCTTCTGGGACATCGTCCAGAAGGGGGCCAAGGAGGCCGCGGCCAAGGACAACATCAACTTCGTCTACGCGCACGACGACCAGGCGCAGCAGCAGGCGCAGTTCGTCCAGAACGCCATCGACCAGAAGGTCGACGGGCTGATCGTGAGCCTGGCCAAGCCCGACGCGCTCAAGGACGTCCTGGCCAAGGCCGTCAAGGCGGGCATCCCGGTGGTCACGGTCAACTCCGGGTCCGCCCAGTCCGCCGCGTACGGGGCGCTGACCCACATCGGCCAGGACGAGGAGATCGCCGGCGAGGCCGTCGGCACGGAGCTGAACCGGCGCGGCCGCACGAAGGCCGTCTGCGTCCTGCACGAACAGGGCAACGTCGGCCACGAGCAGCGCTGTGCGGGTGCGAAGAAGACCTTCTCCGGGACCATGGAGAACCTGTACGTCGAGGGCACCAACATGCCGTCCGTCCAGGCGTCGGTCCAGGCCAAGCTGCAGGCCGACCCGTCCGTGGACGCCGTCGTGACGCTCGGCGCGCCCTTCGCGCCCACCGCGATCAAGGCCAAGGAGGCGGCCGGCAGCAAGGCCGAGATCGACACCTTCGACCTCAACGAGTCCGTCGCCCGCGACCTGAAGTCCGGCGCCCTCGGCTTCGCCGTCGACCAGCAGCCCTACCTCCAGGGCTACGAGGCCGTCGACCTGCTCTGGCTCTACCGGTACAACGCCGACGTGCTCGGCGGCGGCCGTCCGGTCCTCACCGGCCCGCAGATCGTCACCGCGGACCAGGCCGCGAAGCTGGAGGAGTACATCAAGAGGGGCACCCGATGAGCGCGACCGCCCCCGCCCCCGCCGCCGACGAACGGCTCGCCCCCGCCTCCGTCCTGCGCAAGCTGCTCGGCCGCCCCGAGCTCGGCGCCGTGGTGGGAGCCGCGGCCGTCTTCGTCTTCTTCTCCTTCGCGGCCCCCAGCTTCCTCCAGGCCTCCAGCCTCAGCACGATCCTGTACTCGGCCTCCACCATCGGGATCATGGCGGCCCCGGTGGCCCTGCTGATGATCGGCGGCGAGTTCGACCTCTCCGCAGGTGTCATGGTCACGACCTCGGCCCTGGTGAGCTCGATGTTCAGCTACCAGATGACCGCGAACGTCTGGGTCGGCGTCCTGGTGTCCCTCGTGGTCACCCTGGCCATCGGCTTCTTCAACGGCTTCCTGCTGACCCGCACCAGGCTGCCCAGCTTCATCATCACGCTCGGCACCTTCCTGATGCTGACCGGCCTGAACCTCGGCTTCACCAAGCTGATCACCGGGACCGTCTCCACCAAGAGCATCGCCGACATGGAGGGCTTCCCCTCCGCCCGCGCCCTCTTCGCCTCGCAGTGGACGGTCGGACCGGTCACCCTCAAGGTCACCGTCCTGTGGTGGTTCGCGATCGTCGCCGTCGCCACCTGGATCCTGCTGCGCACCCGCGCCGGAAACTGGATCTTCGCCGTGGGCGGCGGCGCCGACGCCGCCCGGGCGGTCGGCGTACCGGTCGTCAAGACCCGCATCGGCCTGTACATGGGGGTCGCCCTGTGCGCCTGGATCTCCGGGCAGCACATCCTCTTCTCGTTCGACGTGGTCCAGTCGGGCGAGGGCGTGGGCAACGAGTTCCTCTACATCATCGCGGCGGTCATCGGCGGCTGCCTGATGACCGGCGGCTACGGCTCCGCCATCGGCTCGGCGGTGGGCGCCTTCATCTTCGGCATGACCAGCAACGGCATCGTCTACGCCCAGTGGAACCCCGACTGGTTCAAGTTCTTCCTCGGCGCGATGCTGCTGCTCGCGACGCTGCTCAACGCATGGGTCCGCAAGCGGGCGGAGGCGAAATGACCACCGGAAAGACCACCGCCGCCACCGGGGCGGCCACGACGGCACCCCTGGTGAGGCTGACCGGCGTCAGCAAGTTCTACGGCAACATCCGCGCCCTCCAGGGCGTCTCCCTGGAGGTGTCCGCGGGGGAGATCACCTGCGTCCTCGGCGACAACGGCGCCGGCAAGTCCACCCTCATCAAGATCATCGCGGGACTGCACCGGCACGACGCCGGCACCTTCGAGATCGAGGGCGAGGAGACCGAGCTCGCCAACCCGCGTGCCGCCCTCGACCGCGGCATCGCCACGGTCTACCAGGACCTCGCCGTCGTCCCGCTGATGCCCGTCTGGCGCAACTTCTTCCTCGGCTCGGAACCGACGAAGGGCCGCGGCCCGCTGCGCCGCCTCGACGTGGACCTCATGCGCGCGACCACCCGCGCCGAGCTGCTGCGCATGGGCATCGACCTGCGCGACGTCGACCAGCCCATCGGGACCCTGTCCGGCGGCGAACGCCAGTGCGTGGCCATCGCCCGCGCCGTGTACTTCGGCGCGAAGGTCCTCGTCCTCGACGAGCCCACCGCGGCCCTCGGCGTCAAGCAGTCCGGCGTGGTCCTCAAGTACGTCGCCGCGGCCCGGGACGCCGGGCTGGGGGTGGTCCTGATCACCCACAACCCGCACCACGCCCACCTGGTCGGGGACCGTTTCGTCCTGCTCAAGCGCGGCACCATGGCCGGCAGCCACACCCGCGACTCGATCACCCTCGACGAGCTCACCCGGCAGATGGCGGGCGGCTCCGAGCTGGACGAGCTGAGCCACGAACTGGAGCGGGTGGCAGAATCGGGCCAGGACGCGAAAGCCGCCGACGGCGCGGCCGGACCGGCGGGCCCCGCCCGACCGGCCTCTCCCCCCACCGGACCGACGAGGGACGACACGACGCGATGAGCACGTACCGGGACTTCACGCTCACCCACCGGGGGTCGGCGCGAGGCACCGTCCTGCGCACCATCGGCACCCGTGAGCGGCGGTCGCACCTGACCGCCCCGCGCGTCCCGACCGTCGGCATCGACATCGGCGGCACCAAGGTGATGGCCGGCGTCGTGGACGCCGACGGGATCATCCTGGAGAAGATCCGCACCGAGACCCCGGACAAGTCCAAGAGCCCCAAGGTCGTCGAGGACACCATCGTCGAACTGGTGCTGGACCTCTCCGACCGGCACGACGTGCACGCCGTGGGGATCGGTGCGGCCGGCTGGGTGGACGCCGACCGCTCCCGCGTCCTCTTCGCCCCGCACCTCGCGTGGCGAGACGAGCCTCTGCGCGACGCCCTGCAGTCCCGCCTCGCGGTCCCCGTGATGGTCGACAACGACGCGAACACCGCCGCCTGGGCGGAGTGGCGCTTCGGGGCGGGCCGCGGCGAGGACCACCTCGTCATGATCACCCTCGGCACCGGCATCGGCGGCGCCATCCTCGAGGGCGGCCAGGTCAAGCGGGGCCGCTTCGGCGTCGCCGGCGAGTTCGGCCATATGCAGGTCGTCCCCGGCGGCCACCGCTGCCCCTGCGGCAACCGCGGCTGCTGGGAGCAGTACAGCTCCGGGAACGCCCTGGTCCGCGAGGCCCGCGAGCTGGCCGCCGCCGACTCCCCGGTCGCGTACAACATCATCGCCAGGGTCGGCGGGAACGTCTCCGAGATCACCGGGCCGCTCATCACCGAGCTGGCCCGCGAGGGCGACGCCATGTGCGTCGAGCTGCTCCAGGACATCGGCCAGTGGCTCGGCGTCGGCATCGCCAACCTCGCCGCCGCCCTCGACCCCTCCTGCTTCGTCATCGGCGGCGGCGTGAGCGCCGCGGACGACCTGCTGATCGGACCGGCCCGGGACGCCTTCCGGCGGCACCTGACCGGCCGCGGATACCGGCCCGAGGCCCGGATCGCCAAGGCCCAGCTCGGCCCCGAGGCGGGCATGGTCGGCGCCGCCGACCTCGCCCGGCTCGTCGCCCGCCGCTTCCGCCGGGCCACCCGGCGGCGGGTCGAGCGCTACGAGCGCTACGAGCGCTACGCCCGGCTCGGCCGCCGCGACACCGCCGGATCCCCGGACCCCAAGGACGACGTACAGCCGTGAACCCGCCCACCCTGCCCCACCAGGCCCCCGCCCCCGACGGAGGCGGCACGCCGCCGCCCACCGCCGAGGACCGAAGGCACGTCGTCAAACGCCGCTGGATCACCGCGGTCATCATCGTGCTGCTGATCGGCGTCCCGGCCGGCTACCTCGCGATCTCCACGCAGCAGAGCCGGGAGAGCGGCCGCGACAAGGCCGCCAAGGTCGGCGCGTCCACCGTGCGGCCCGGCTGGCCCTCCAAGGTCCAGCGCAGCATCTACGAGGTCCCGATCCCCGCCACGGCCTGGAAGGTCGGCTTCCTGGAGACCAACAACTGGCGCACCAGCCGGCTGTTCACGCAGTTCGCCGTGACCCCCGCGGACCTGGACGCCTTCCTCGCCGCCGTGGGCACCAGCCGCGAAGGGCTGACCGCGGGGGACGTCACGATCTCCCCGCACGACTCCGAGACCGCGGGCTGGAGCTGGAGCCCCAAGGCGCTCTGGTACGGCACCAGCATCGAGCAGGCCGATCCGCGCCCCTCCCGCGACATCACGGTGGACCTCACCGACCCGGAGAAGCCCAAGGTCTACGTGGTGTCCACGACCACCCCCTGAGCGGGGTGCCCGCGGCGCTAGCCTGGGATCATGAAGCTCACCAAGAGGCTGCACTCCTGCGTCCAGCTGGAGAAGGACGGGCACACGCTCGTCATCGACCCCGGCGCCTTCAGCGAAGCGGACGCGGGCCTGGGGGCCGACGCCCTGCTGGTCACCCACGAACACCCCGACCACTTCGACGAGGGCCGGCTGCGGGCCGCCCTCGACGCGAACCCGGCGGCCGCCCTGTGGACCCTGCGCAGCGTCGCGGACCGGCTGGCGCCGGCCTATCCGGGCCGGGTGCACACCGTCGGCCACGGCGACACCTTCACCGCCGCCGGCTTCGAGGTCCAGGTGCACGGCGAACTCCACGCGGTGATCCACCCGGACCTGCCGCGCGTCACGAACGTCGGCTACCTCGTCGACGGCTCCCTCTTCCACCCCGGCGACGCCCTGACCGTGCCCGGCGTCCCCGTGGAGACCCTGATGGTCCCCGTGCACGCACCCTGGAACAAGGTCGCCGAGGTGATCGACTACCTGCGCGAGGTGAAACCGCGCCGGGCCCTCGACATCCACGACGCCTACCTCGCCGACATCGCCAGGCCGGTCTACGACTTCGCCCTGGACACCCTGGGCGGCACCGACCACGGCCGACTCACCGCCGGGGACAGCACCGACCTCTGAGTGTCGGCGCCGGGCGGTAGGTTGGAACGCATGCGTATCGCCACCTACAACGTCAACTCCATCACCGCCCGGCTGCCGCGCCTGCTGGCCTGGCTGGAGAGCTCCGGCACCGATGTCGTGTGCATCCAGGAGACCAAGTGCTCCGCGGAGCAGTTCCCGCACGAAGAGCTGCGCGAGCTGGGCTACGAGTCGGCCGTCAACGCCACCGGCCGCTGGAACGGCGTGGCCCTGCTCTCCAGGGTCGGCCTCGACGACGTGGTCACGGGGCTGCCGGGCGGCCCCGACTACGAGGGCGTCCAGGAGCCGCGCGCGATCTCCGCGACCTGCGGCGGGGTCCGGGTCTGGTCGGTGTACGTACCGAACGGCCGCGAGGTCGAGCACGACCACTACGGCTACAAGCTGCACTGGTTCCGCTCGCTGGCCGAGGCCGTCGCCGAGGACGCGGCCGGCCCGCGCCCCTTCGCCGTGCTGGGCGACTTCAACGTGGCCCCCACCGACGAGGACGTCTACGACCCGGCCGTCTTCGCGGGCCTCACCCACGTCACCCCCGCCGAGCGGGCGGCGCTGGAGACGCTGCGGGCGGCGGGCCTCGCCGACGTGATGCCCCGCGCGCTCAAGTACGACCGCCCGTACACGTTCTGGGACTACCGCCAGCTCGCGTTCCCCAAGAACAGGGGCATGCGCATCGACCTGGTCTACGGGAACGAGGCCTTCACCAAGGCCGTCACCGACGCCTACGTCGACCGCGAGGAGCGCAAGGGCAAGGGCGCGTCCGACCACGCACCGGTCGTCGTCGACCTCGACCTCGACCGCTAGGACCCGTCCCGGGCCGCCCCCGCGGACCGTGCCGGGCCGGGGATCCGGGGCGGCGGATCCAGGCGCGCCCTGTGGCCAGGCGCGGATCCTGGTGCGACGCTGGGCGGTATGAACATCCCCTTCCTGGACAACTGGCTGAACCGACGCGAAGCGGAACAGGCGCCGACGCTCGCCGTCGCCCTCGCGGACGACCCCGAGGGCGTCGCCGAGTTGTTCTCGGAGTGCGAGATGCTGCGGGCCCAGGCGCGGGCGGCCGGGCTCGAACTCGACGGCAGCCCGGCCTCGTTGGAGGCGCTCGACCAGGTGACGCCGCGCTGGCGGCGCGACCCCGAGGTGGTGCCCTGGCTCGGCAACGACGCCGGGTTCTACCTCGGCACCGTGATCGTCCGCAGGGTCCCCGGGGCCGCCTGGCGGGTGTGGCCGAACGGCCGGCCGGTGATCCTGCTGGCCTCGGGCCGCGAGCTCGACGTGATCGAGTCGGGGGTCTCCTGGGCGATGACGGGCTCGCCCGAGCTCAGCCAGGCGTACGCGGAGGCCTCCGAGGGCTGAGCGGGGCCGTACGGGACTCCGCCCGGCCCGGTGCGTCCCGTCCGGCTCCGGCGGCCCGGTGTGTCCGGGCCCGGGGCTGCGGCGGCCAGGAGCGCCACCGCCCCGGGCCCGGGCGGTGGTGGTGCGGGTCGGCCGTTCCGCCGGTCAGCCGTTGTGCGGGTCAGCCGTTGTGCGGGGCTCCGGACAGGGCGCTCTTCGTCTTCCACTCGTCCCAGCCGAGGTTCCACTCGCCGTAGCCGTTGCCGATGTCGGCCTGGCCCTTCGAGCCCTCGCCGACGACCTCGAAGGGGTCACCGACCTGGGACTGCGCGAAGAAGTCCTTGGCGTCGGCGTCGCTCATCCCCACGCAGCCGGAACTGCTGTTGACGCGGCCGAAGTTGCCCGAGTTCCACGGGGCGGCGTGCGCGTACATGCCGGACCAGGTCAGGCGCATCGAGTAATCGACCATCTTGTCGTAGGCGTTGTCCAGGCCCACCGTCTGGGAGTCCATCCGGATGGTGCCCTCCTTCGACATGATCACCATCTTCCCGGACCACGAGGCCTTCTTCCCGCCCGGGGTGCCCGCCGAGACCGGGATGGTCTTGAGGGCCTGGCCGTCCTGGGTCACGGACATCTTCTTGGTGTCCAGGCTGACCTGGATCCGCCGGTCCTTGCCGATCTTGAACTCGGTGCTGTAGTCCCGGGCGAACATCCCGCCGCCCTTGCCGGAGTCCACTCCGTTCAGCTTCATCTCGACCTTCACGTCCGTGCCGGACTTCCAGTAGTCCTTGGGCCGCCAGTCCACCCGGTCGTTGCCGGAGTGGTCCTTGATCCAGCCCCAGGACCCCTCGGTGTTGTCGGAGGTCGTGACCTTGAGCTGCTTCTCGACCTCCGCCTTGTTGGTCACCGGGTTGTCGAAGACCAGGGACACGGGCATCGCCACGCCCACGGTGCTGCCCTTGGAGATGTTGATCGAGACCTTGTTCACCTTGTCGGCGGCGCTGGTCCTGAACTGCGTCGTGGCGCTCTGGCTCTGCGTGTCCTGCGCCTCGACCTTGTACTCCGCGCCCGCCGGGGCGTTGCGCTCCGAGGTCCAGGTCCTGCCGTCATCGGCTATCTTCCCCGGCAGCTCAGCGCCCTTGGCGTCGGTCACCTTCACCTGGGCCAGCTTGCCCTCGGCGACGGTCACCGTGACCGGCTGGCCCGCCTTGACCTGATCACCCGTGAGGTTGACCGACACCGCCATGGGCGCCTTCGGCTTCGCGTCCGCCTTGCCCTTGTCGTCCCCACCGCCGTCGCTCCCGCCCGAGCAGGCGGTCAGCGCGGCGGCGGCCAGAAGTACGGTGCCCGCCATGGCGGTGCGGCGTGTGCGGCTCAACGAAGGACCCCTTCGAGTCGTGGTGGTGATGAACGTTCGCAAAAGAGGATGAGAACGGGACGACTTTAGGTTGCACAAACCGAAAAAAAGATCGTCCCTTTTCCTGTGACGCCGACCGCAGCGAAACGGTCATCATCCGGTCACATTCGACGCGCACTTCGGTCACGGGTGGCTGTGAGAGTCCTGTGCACCACCCCTCGGCACGAACAGGAAGGCCGACAGCCGTGTGCGCACTGCTCGTCACCCCCGCCCGGCAGGACCAGGACCAGGAGCTCCAGGTGCGCACCCTGTCGGCCCCCGAGTACCACGCCTTCCTGGCCAGGAGCCCGCAGGCGAGCTTTCTGCAGTACCCGTCGTGGAGCCGGGTGAAGGACCTCTGGCGCGCGGAAATGGTCGGATGGCACTGCCCCGGGGGCGAGACGGAAGGCGCCGGACTCGTTCTCTATCGCCAATTCCCCGGGACCCGTAAATACTTCGCCTACCTTCCCGAGGGCCCCGTCGCCGACTGGTCGGACCCGCGCATCGACCGCTGGCTGCGCCCGCTCATGCGCCACCTGCGCGCGGCCGGCGCCTTCGCCGTCCGCATCGGCCCCACCCCCGCCTACCGCCGCTGGGACGCCGCCACCGCCAAGGCCGGCACCGGACCGGGCCGCCGCATCACCGACGTCGTCGCCACCGAGGTGGATCCCGTGGGAGCCGCCCTCGCCGACCGGCTGCGCACCCGCGGCTGGAAGCGCTGCGGCGGCGAGGACGACGGCGACGCCCAGCCGCGCCACGTCTTCCGCGTGCCCCTGGCCGGCCGCACCCTCGACGAGGTCTGGTCCGGCCTCAACCAGGAATGGCGGCGCAACGTGCGCAAGGCGGGCAAGGCCGGCGTGGAGACCGTCCTCGGCACCGCCGCCGACCTGCCCGAGTTCTACCGGCTGCTGCGCATCACCGAGGAACGCGACGGCTTCCGGCTCGGCCGCTCCCTCGCCTACTACGAGCAGCAGTACCGGGTCCTGAACGAGGAGCGCCCCGGCCGGATGCGCCTCTACCTCGGCATCCACCAGGGGGAGGTCCTCGCCGCCCACACGATGATCACCGCGGGCCGGCGGGTCTGGTACCAGACGGGCGCGTCCGCCGACCACCGGCGCGAGGTACGGCCCAGCAACGCCCTGCAGTGGCGCATGATGTGCGACGCCCACGCCCTCGGGGCCGACGAGTACGACATGCGCGGGGTACCCTCCACCCTCGACCCCGACGACCGTTCCTTCGGACTGCTGCGCTGGAAGCTCGGCACCGGCGGGGACGTCGTCGAAACGCTCGGAGAATGGGAGACCCCGATGGACGGAGTGGCCAACACGGCGCTCTACAAGGCGTTCCAGGCATACCTGGCCCGCCGGTGACGGCCACCGACACCAGACCGGCAGGCCCCGCCGCCGACAGCGCGGCACCGGAGAAGACCTCGGTGCTGCGCAGCGGCGCGCTCATGGCGGCCGGCTCCATCGTCTCCCGCGCCACCGGCTTCGTCCGCTCCGCCGTCGTCGTCGCCGCCCTCGGCACCGGACTGCTCGGCGACGGCTACGCCGTCGCCAACACCGTCCCGAACATCATCTACATGCTGCTCGTCGGCGGAGCGCTCAACGCCGTCTTCGTGCCCGAGCTGGTCCGCGCCGCCAAGGAACACGCGGACGGCGGCGCCGCCTACACCGACCGGCTGCTCACCGCCTGCACCGCCGCCCTCGTCGCCCTCACGGCCGCCGCGGTCCTCGCCGCCCCGCTGATCGTCTCGGCGTACACCGGCTACAGCGGCGCCCAGGAGAGCACCACCGTGGCGCTGGCCCGCTACTGCCTGCCGCAGATCCTCTTCTACGGGCTCTTCACCCTCCTCGGCCAGGTGCTGAACGCCCGCGGCCGGTTCGGCGCGATGATGTGGACCCCCGTCCTCAACAACGTCGTCATCATCGCCGTCTTCGGGTTGTTCCTCTCCGTCTCCCACGACGCCGCCGGCACCCTCACCGCGGCCGAGACCCGGCTCCTGGGAATCGGCACCACCGCCGGCATCGTCGTCCAGGCCCTCGCCCTGATCCCCTCGCTGCGCGCGGCCCGCTTCCGCTGGCGCCCCCGCTTCGACTGGCGCGGCAGCGGCCTCGGCCGCCCCCTGCGCAACGCCGGCTGGACCGTCCTGCTGGTCCTCACCAACCAGTTCGCCTACTGGGTCGTCACCCGGCTCTCCACCGCCACCGGACAGAGCGCGGTCGAGGCCGGCCTCGCGGGCGGCGCCGGCTACACCGCCTACAGCAACGCCTACCAGCTGTGGATCGTCCCGCAGGGCATCATCACCGTCTCCCTCGTCACCGCCCTGATGCCCCGGATGAGCTCCGCCGCCACCGACGGCGACCTCGGCGCCGTCCGCCGCGACATCTCCTACGCCCTGCGCTCCAGCGCCGCCCTCGTCGTCCCCGCCGCCGCCCTCATGGCCGCCCTCGCCCCCTGGGTGATGGGCAGCGTCTTCGGCTACGGCCGCACCACCGACGCCGACATCGCGGTCATGGCCGGCATGCTCACGGCCTTCGCCCCCGGCCTGATCGCCTTCTCCGCGCAGTACGTGCTCTCCCGCGGCTTCTACGCCCTCGGCGACACCCGCACACCGTTCTTCCTGAACCTCGTCATCGTCGCCCTCAACGCCGGGCTGTCGGCCGCCGCCCACCTGCTGCTGCCCCCGCGCTGGGCGGTCACCGGCATGGCCGCGGCCTCCTCCGTCGCCTTCCTCGCCGGCGCCGCCGTCACGGCGTACGTCCTCGCCCGCAGGCTCGGCCCGCGCGCCCGCACCCGCCGCCGGGTGACGGCCGTACGGACACACCTGAGGCTCCTGGCCGCCTGCCTGCCCGCGGCCGGCGCCGGACACCTCGCGGCCCGCGCCGCCGAACGCTTCGGGGACTTCGCCGCCGTCGCGGCGGGAACCATCACCCTGGGCCTGGTCGTCGTCCTTCTCGCCGGGCCGCTGCGCCTGACGGAGATCACCGACCTGCTGGACTCCCTGCGGCGAAAGCTCCGCCGGTAGCCGGGGGCTGCGCCGGCGGCGTGGGAAAGACGACGCGACACCTTGGGATACTGACCGGATGCCACGAGTACTGCTGATCGAGGACGACCCTTCCATCCGGGAGGGCGTGGGCCTCGGCCTGCGCCGGCGCGGGCACGAGGTGCGCGCCGCCGAGACCGGGGAGGAGGGGCTCGCCCTCATGGCGGGCTTCCACCCCGAGCTCGTCCTGCTCGACCTCATGCTGCCCGGCATCAACGGTGTGCAGGTCTGCCACCGCATCCGCCAGACCAGCGAGGTGCCGATCATCATGCTCACCGCGCGCGGCGACGACTTCGACATCGTCATCGGCCTGGAGGCCGGCGCCGACGACTACATCGTCAAACCCGCCCGCACCGAGGTCATCGAAGCCCGCATCAAGGCCGTGCTGCGCCGGCTCAGCGACCCCGCCGGCGCCCGGCCGGAGGTGCAGATCCACGGCGAACTCGCCATCGACCGCGCCGGGCTGACCGTCGCCAAGAACGGCGAGCGCGTCGCCCTGGCCCCGAGCGAGATCAAGCTCCTGCTCCACCTGTCGGCCTCGCCCGAGCAGGTCTTCTCCCGACAGCAGCTGCTGGAGTACGTCTGGGACCACAGCTACCACGCGGACGCACGGCTCGTGGACGCCTGCGTCCGCCGGCTGCGCCACAAGATAGAGGACCCCGCCCGCAGCCCCCGCTACATACAGACCGTGCGCGGCTTCGGCTACCGCTTCGGCCCCCTGTAGGCGCCCGGTGGCACGCATCGCACCGCTCGGCCTGCGCACCAGGCTCATCGCCGCCTTCCTGCTGGTCGCCGCGATCAGCGCGGTCACCACCGCGGCACTCACCTACCAGCAGGCGCGCAACGCCATCCTCAAGCAGACCCAGGACACCGCCGTCAACACGCTGCGGGACCAGGTGGAGCAGCAGGAGGTGCGCCTGCCCATGGACATGCAGGAGCTCCAGCGGATCGTCACCGAGCTCGGCAAACGCGGCAAACCCCACCCCTGGATCGTCTTCGGCGAGTACGCGGGCCTGCGCACCTCCACCAACCCGGCCACGCCCACCTCCACCGTCATCACCGACAGCCTGCGGACCAGGGTCCGCGAGAGCCGCTACGCTGCCTTCCAGCGCGTCGAGGACCAGCGCGGCAACCCGTGGCTCACCATCGGGGTCCCCGCCCTCTTCGAGCACAACGGCTACAGCGAACCGACCGGCGCCGTCTTCTTCGCCAGTGTCCCGCTCAGCACCGAGAAGCAGACCGTGCAGGCCATGGTCGACGCCGCCCAGCAGGGCGCCGTCCCCGGCCTGGCCATCGCCGTCGTCCCCGCCCTGCTGGCCGCCCGCAGCGTCCTGCGGCCCGTCCGCGACATGCGCCGCGCCGCCCAGAACCTGGGCCGCGGCCGGCTCGACACCCGTATCGAGGTCCGGGGCGCCGACGAACTCGCCGGGCTCGCCCGCACCTTCAACGAGACCGCCCGCGCGCTGGAGCAGTCCGTACGGGAACTGCAGGACGCCGAGGTCCGGGCCCGGCGCTTCGCCTCCGACGTCTCCCACGAACTGCGCACCCCGCTCGCCGGGATGCTCGCCGTCACCGAGGTGCTCGACGAGGACGCCGAACGGCTCGACGCCGACACCGCCAAGGCCCTGCGCCTGGTCAGCGCCGAGACCGGCAAACTGGCCGTACTCGTCGAGGACCTCATGGAGATCTCCCGCTTCGACGCCCGCGCCGCCGAACTCAACCTCGACGACGTCGACATCGCCGAAGCCGTCCGCAAGACCCTCGAACGCCGCCACTGGGACGACGAACGGGTCCGCACCGACCTCCCGGAACGGGTCCGCGCCCGGCTCGACCCGCGCCGCTTCGACGTCATCCTCGCCAACCTCGTCGGCAACGCCCTGCGGCACGGCGGCGCCCCCGTGCACGTCACCGTGCGGACCGCACCGGGCGGCGACGGCGAGAGGCTGCTCATCGAGGTCGCCGACAGCGGCCCCGGCATCGCCCCCGAGGTACTGCCCCACATCTTCGACCGCTTCTTCAAGGCGGACGCCGCACGCACCCGCTCGGCCGGCAGCGGCCTCGGCCTCGCCATCACCCTGGAGAACGTGCGCCTCCACGGCGGCACCCTCCGGGCGGCCAACGGGCCCTCCGGCGGAGCCCTCTTCACCCTCGACATGCCGCTGGAGGCCCGCGCATGACCGGCCGCGGGACCCCGCGCCCCGCGGCCGCGGCGGCCGCCGCGGCACTGGCCGGCAGCCTGCTGCTCACCGGGTGCGGGATCAAGACCACCGGCGTGATCGAGAGCGGCCACGCCGCCAAGGTCGCCGTGCCCGACGGCGGCGGCGCCACCGTCTACTACGTGTCCAAGGACGGCGAACACCTCGTCCCCACCCCCTTCGGCTTCGAGGGCTACACCATCTCCCCGGCGATACTCGTGCGGCTGCTCATGGACGGCCCCAAGGGCCGCGCCCAGGAGGCCGGGCTCACCACGCAGCTGCCCCGGATGCCCGAGGGCAAGACGGACGGCTTCTCCTCGACCCCGTACTCGCCGGAGGGCGGCATCACGCTCCGGGTGCCCTTCCCGGTGGCCGGACTGTCGCAGCTGGCCCGCCAGCAACTCGTCTGCACCGTCGCCGTGTCCTCGGTCAAGGACGTCGTCAGCCCCGTCACCGTGCAGGGCACCGACACCACCCTCCCGTCCGCCGACTGCCGCCCGCGGAGCTGACCGGCACCCTTGCGGCCGGGCCGGACACCCGTCACGGTGGCCCCATGGACCACGCCGCGGACGTCCCCGACGTCTTCGACCCCCGCATCTACGCCGCCGGAGTGCCCCACGACCGCTACCGGCTGCTGCGCGACCTGCACCCCGTCTCCCGCCAGGCCGAGCCCGAGATCGACGGCTGGCCCGCCGGCCCCGGATTCTGGGCCGTCACCCGGCACGCCGACGTCGTCCGGGTGCTGCGCGACCACCGGACGTACTCCTCCTGGCTCGGCGCCACCCAGATCCGCGACCCCGACCCGGCCGACCTGCCCTTCCTGCGCCGCACCATGCTCAACCAGGACCCCACCGCCCGGCCCGCGGGCCCGGACGGGACCCCGGCCGGCCACGGCCGGCTGCGCCGCCTGGTCTCCCGCGCCTTCACCCCCGCCCGCGTCGACGCCTTCGCCGGGCGGGTCCGCGCCCGCGCCCGCACCCTCCTGGCCGGAGCCCGCGAACGTGCCGAGGACGGCGCCGCGGACATCGTGCGCACCGTCACCGACGAGTACGCGCTGCTCAACCTGACCGACCTGCTGGGGGTCCCGCCCGCCGACCGCGCGCTGCTCCTGGAGTGGACCGTACGGATCATCGGCTACCAGGACCCCGAGGACGCCCCGGCGCCCCTCCTCGGACCCGACGGCACCCCGCTCAACCCGCGCTCACCGGCCCTGCTCGGCGAGATGTTCGCCTACGCCCGCGAGCTCGCCGCCCACAAGCGCGCCCGCCCCGGCGACGACGTGATGACCGTCCTCGCCACCGCCGGCCTGGACCCCGCCGAACTGGAGATGTTCTTCTTCCTGCTCACCGTCGCCGGGAACGACACCGTCCGCAGCGCCGCCCCCGGCGGACTCCTCGCCCTCGCCGGCGCACCCGACGCCTACCGCAGGCTGGCCGACGGAACCGTTCCCGCGGACCACGCCGTCGAGGAACTCCTGCGCGTCCACCCGCCGGTGCTCAGCTTCCGCCGCACCGCCGACACCGACACCGAACTCGCCGGACGCCGCATCCGCGCCGGGGACAAGGTGGTGGTCTTCCACGCCTCCGCCAACCACGACGAACGCGTCTTCACCGACCCCGGGCGGCTCGACCTCGGCCGCACGCCCAACCCGCACGTCTCCTTCGGGGACGGCCCGCACGTCTGTCTCGGCGCCCACTTCGCCCGCCTCCAGCTGCGCACCCTCCACGAGGAGTGGCGTGCGGCGATGCCCCCGCCCGAACTCGCCGGCCCGCCGCGCAGACTGGTCTCCAACTTCATCAACGGGCTCACGCGGCTGCCGCTGCGGGTGTCCGGGCCGCCGCGGTGACGTCGGCGACCAGCTCCGTCACGTCCGGGCCGTACGCCTGGGAGTTGACCACCTTCAGCACGAGACAGAAGGACCGGGTGCGGTACTTGCGCGCCAGCCCGTCGTGGTGGCGGGCCAGGTAGCGGGCGGCGGCCTGGTTGCTGACCGCGGTCTGCCCGGACAGCAGGAAGACCGGCCGGCCGCTCTCCCCGGCCGCGATCCGCGCCAGGAGCACGTACTCCTCACGCCCCTTGGCCCAGCGGTACTTCTCCTCGCCCACCTCGATCGCCCCGCGGTCGGCGTGCTGCTCGCTGTCGAGGTTGACCCGCACACCCGGCAGCATCGAGGCCAGGTGCGCGACCGTACGGGCGTTGGACGTCGGGCCGCCCACGCAGAACTCGGCGCGGTCGCCGAAGCCCTGCCGCGCCTCGTCGTGGCCCACGATCTGGACGTTCGCCCCGCAGTCCTTGATCAGCGCCGAGATCTCCAGGAGCGCGAAGGCGTCGTTGCGGTGCACCGACGACTCCTTGCCGCCCATCTGCCGGTTGACCACGAACAGGCAGTCGGAGCCGGCCGGCAGCCCGAGGAAGGACTGCTTGCGGCGGAGCGCCCGCCGCCACAGGTAGGTCCGGGAGAACCAGCCGAGACCACCGCTCAGGCCGGTGGCTATCAGCCCGAGCACGATGTTGCGGACGTCGTCGTTCATGCGGCGGATGGTAGCCGCCGTCCGGCCTTCCTGACGCGGGGGGTGCGGTGAAGTTACGCTGCGAGGCCTGTGCCTGACAGACCGTCGACTGGAGGAACGGATGCGTGGTCCCGCCGCACGTCAGTTAGCGCTCGTCGCCCTCGCCGGAGCGCTGGTGTCCACCGGGGCGGCCGCCCCGCCGGGCACCGCCGGGACCCCGGCCAAGGTGCCGGTCGCCGCCGGCCACGGCGGGGCCGTCGCCAGCGTGGACCCGGACGCCTCCGCCGTGGGCATCGCCGTCCTGCGCGAGGGCGGCAACGCCGTGGACGCGGCCGTCGCCACCGCCGCGGCCCTCGGGGTCACCGAGCCCTACTCGGCGGGCATCGGCGGGGGCGGCTACTTCGTCTACTACAACGCGCGGAGCCGCCGCGTCCACACCGTCGACGGCCGCGAGACCGCCCCCGCCACGGCCGGCGAGACCCTGTTCCAGGAGAACGGGCAGCCCATCCCGTTCGCCGAGGGGCAGACCAGCGGCCTCGGGGTGGGCGTCCCCGGCACTCCCGCCACCTGGAAGAGCGCCCTGGACGCCTGGGGCACCCGGCCCCTGTCGCGGCTGCTGAAGCCGGCCGAGAAGCTGGCCCGCGACGGCTTCACCGTCGACGCCACCTTCCGGGCGCAGACCGAGCAGAACGAGGCCCGCTTCCGGGACTTCCCGGCCACCGCCGGCCTCTTCCTGCCGGGCGGCCGGCTGCCCGTGGTCGGCTCCACCTTCAAGAACCCCGACCTCGCCGACACCTACGCCGAACTCGCCCGCAAGGGCACCGGCGCCCTCTACCGCGGCCCCCTCGCCGAGGACATCGTCCGGGCCGTCCGCACGCCCCCGGTGGACCCCGCCGCCACCCGGAAGGTGCGGCCCGGCGACCTGACCGCCGCGGACCTGCGCGCGTACGCGACGAAACGGCAGGACCCCACCCGGATCCGCTACCGCGGCCTCGACGTGTACAGCATGGCGCCCTCCTCCTCCGGCGGCACCACCGTCGGGGAGGCCCTGAACATCCTGGAACGCAGCGACCTCTCCCGGCTCTCCGAGGCCCAGTACCTGCACCGCTTCATCGAGTCGTCCCGGATCTCCTTCGCCGACCGCGGCCGCTGGGTCGGCGACCCGGCCGCCGTCGACGTACCGACGCGCGAACTGCTCTCCCAGCGCTTCGCCGACGCGCGCGCCTGCCTGATCGACCCGGGCCGCGCACTGACCAGCCCGCTGGCCCCCGGCGACCCGCGCAGCCCCGCACCCTGCGCCACCACCGGCCGGGCCGCGCCGACCACCTACGAGGGGGAGAACACCACGCACCTGACGGTCGCCGACCGCTGGGGCAACGTGGTCTCCTACACCCTCACCATCGAGTCCACCGGCGGCAGCGCGATCACCGTCCCGGGCCGGGGCTTCCTCCTCAACAACGAGCTCACCGACTTCTCCTTCGCCCCGGCGGCTCCCGGGGTGCCGGACCCGAACCTGCCCGGCCCCGGCAAGCGGCCCCGCTCGTCGATGTCCCCGACGATCGTGCTGGAGGACGGCCGGCCGCTGCTCGCGGTCGGCTCCCCGGGCGGCGCCACCATCATCACGACCGTGCTGCAGATCCTGACCGGGCACCTGGACCGCGGCCTGCCGCTGGTCGAGGCGATCGCCGCGCCGCGCGCCAGCCAGCGCAACCAGACCACCACCGAACTGGAACCGGGGCTGTGGAACAGCCCGCTGCGCGCCGAGCTGGAGGCGCTGGGGCAGGGCTTCCGCCAGAACCCGGAGATCGGCGCCGCGACCGGTGTCCAGCGCCTGCCGGACGGGCGCTGGCTGGCGGCCGCCGAGACCTCGCGGCGCGGCGGCGGCGCGGCGATGGTCGTACGGCCGCACGGGAAGCCGTAGGCACCCGCAGGAACCCGTAGGGACCCGCAGGGAGAGCGGCAGGGCCCGCCCTGGCGGCGGGCCGGCGGGCCGGGGCGGGCTCAGAGGGCGGTGAGGATCCGCGGGCCGTCGGCGGTGATGGCGACCGTGTGCTCCGCATGGGCGGCGCGGCTGCCGTCGACGGTGCGCAGTGTCCAGCCGTCGGCGTCGCACCGGTAGTCGTCCGTGCCGCCCGCGATCAGCATGGGCTCGATGGCGAGGACCATGCCGGGACGCAGCCGCATGCCGCGTCCCGGCGGGCCCTCGTTCGGCACACCCGGGTCCTCGTGCATGCTCCGGCCGATGCCGTGGCCCCCGAAACCGTCGGGCACGCCGTACCCGGCGGCGCGGCACACCGTGCCGACGGCGTGCGCGATGTCCCCGATCCGGTTGCCGGGCACGGCCGCGGCGATCCCGGCCGCGAGGGCGGCCTCGGCGGTCCCGATCAGCCGGGCGTCGGCGGGGCGGGCCCGGCCGACGGTGAAGCTGATCGCCGCGTCCCCGGCCCAGCCGCGCAGCAGCGCCCCGCAGTCGATGCTGACCAGGTCGCCGTCGCGCAGCCGGTAGCCGTCGGGGACGCCGTGCACGATCGCGTCGTTGACCGAGGCGCACACCACCGCGGGGAAGGGCACCGGGGCGAACCGCGGCCGGTACCCGAGGAAGGGGGAGGTGGCGCCGGCCTCCCGGAGCACCCCGCGGGCCACCTCGTCCAGCTCCAGCAGGGACGCGCCGACGCGCGCCGCCCCGCGCACGGCGGCAAGGGCCTCGGCGACCACCCGGCCCGCCGACCGCATCTCGTCGATCTCACGGTCTGTCTTCAGCTTCACCATGCCAATAACTATACCGGTATAAAAATAACGGGATAGTTATTGGTGTGCGGGGTAGGATGGCGGCATGGTCCGAACCCCCCTCACCCCCGAAGAGCGCGAGCGCGGCGAACGGCTGGGCGCCCTGCTCCGCGAGGCCCGCGGCGGCCGCAGCATGGTCGAGGTCGCAGCCGGAGCCGGACTCTCCGCGGAGACCCTCCGCAAGATCGAGACCGGCCGCGCGCCCACGCCCGCCTTCTTCACCATCGCCGCCCTGGCGGCCACCCTCGGCCTCTCCCTGGACGACCTGCTCCGGCGCACGGCGGTCGTGCCCGCCTGAGACCGGCCGCCGGCCGGGTCGGCGTCCGGGTGGGTCCGGCCGCCGAACGGCGCAATCGGCGGTGGGGGCCCCGCGGCGCGGGGCAGGCGTGAGGCGTGCCCACCACCCATGCCTCCGAGCGCGTCGGCCTCGGCGTCGTCGGCGCCCTGCTCGCGGGCGGCCTGCTGCTCGCCGCCTGCGCCGTCCCCGACGAACGCGCCGCCGACGGCGAGGCCGCCCCGCCCCGTACCGCCCCGGCCGCCGCCCCGCACGGCCCCGCCCCGCACCCGGCGCCGCCGTAGGGGTGATCTCCGGGGGCCCGGGGCCGTAGGGTCGGACCATGGACATCGAGGAGCTCGGCAGGGCCCGGTACGTCAGTCTCACCACCTTCCGCAAGGACGGCACCCCCGTGGCGACACCCGTGTGGGCGGTGGCCGACGGCGGCGAGCTGTACGTGTGGACGCGCACCGACACCTGGAAGGTGAAGCGGATCCGCAACGACGGGCGGGTCAGGCTGTCCCCGTGCGACGTGCGGGGGCGCGTGCCGGAGGGCGCGGGCACGGCCGAGGGGCAGGCGCGGCTGCTCGACGAGGCGGGGCTGCGCCGGGTGCGCAAGCTGATGTCGCGCAAGTACACGTGGCAGTTCTGGTTCGTGGACGTACCCGCCACGCTGGCGCGGCGGGGGAAGCGGCCGCACACCGCGATCGCCGTCAAGCTTTGAGACTCCCGTAGTCCGCCCGTAACACGGGTGGGGTCCAATGCGGGCATGGAGACCGTGACTTCACTGGCGATCAGTCAACTCTCCGGATACTTAAGGGGATTGACGCAACGGCTGGACCCCGGGGCGGGCTGGTACGGAGAGTTCCTGCGCAGGGACCCGGAGGGCGTGCGGGCCTGCCTCGACGGGGCGGCGATCCCGCCCTGGGACGTGGTGGAATCGCTGCTGCGCGACCTGGAGGGGCTGCGGGGAACGGAGTTCGCGGCGCGCGAGACCGTATACGCCGCCCGGCTGAGAGCCGCGGCCGTCGCGGTCTGGGACCGGCTGCCCGGCGGCGCGGCGGAACTGCGCACCCAGCTCGGCGCGGCCGCCGAGCAGCGGGCGGCGTCGGAGGCGGCCCTGCGCGGGCTGACGGTCCGGCTGCGCGAGGCGGCCGGCGGCGCCGGCACGGACGCGCTGGCCCGGGAGCTGTCCTGGACCCAGGACGACGTGGCCCGGGCGGTGGCCCGGCACGAGGACCTCTCGGACCGCCTGGCCGCGCTCGTTCCCCCCGCACCGGAGCCCGCCCCCGCCGTCCCGGCGCAGGCCGGAGCCCCGGCGGGGTGGACCCACCGGGAGGCCGGTACCGGACTCCCGGCCCGGGACCGGACCGCGGCAGACCCGTGGGACGCCGGACGCGCCGGCGCCCCGGTCCGCGAGCCCGACGTCGACCGGGTCTCCGGTCGCGGGTCGGGGGCGGAGCGAGGCTGGAGCCCCGAGCCCGGGCCTGGCCGGGGCCCCGGGCCGGAGCGTGATCCGGCCCCCGGCCGTTGGTTCGGTCCGGGGCTCGGCGCGGGATCCGGGCCCGCGCCCGGCCCGGGGGCCGAACCGGAGCGCGGGCCGGTTCGCGAGCCCGAGTCCGGCCGGAGCCCCGACCCGGAGCGCGAGCCCGAGGCCGTCCGCGAGGCCGTCCGCGAGGCCGGGCGGGGCGGAGGCCGCGGGGCGCGCCGGGGTGGCGGGGCGCGGTACGCCGGGGCCGCGGTGCCCGAAGCCGCCGGGTTCACCCTGCCGCCCGGCCTGGACGACACCACTGCCCCGCCCGGCACCGCCCCCCGCGGCGCCCGGTTCGGCCGGTCGGCGCCCCGGGCCGAGGCCCCCGCCGGCTCCGCCCCCGCGCCCCTCACCGGAGCCGCCGCCGGGCCGGACCACGCGGCCCCGTCCGCCGGTTCCGGCTCCGCGCCGCCCACGGAGCCGGCCGTCGGGCCCGGCGTGCCGCGGCCCGTCGCCGGCGAGCTGATCGCGCTGCGGGCGCAGGGCCGTACCGGGGAGGCCCACGCGCTGCTCTGCGAGGCCGCGGCCTGGCCCGCCGAGCGGCTGCCCCGCCTCGCCGTCGAACTGACCCGTTCCGGACTGGCGGCGGACTGGGCCGCCCTGCTGTGGGAGGCGGCCTCGCTGCCGCCCCACCGGTTCGCTGCCGCCGCGGCCGCCCTCGCCGCGGCCGGTCGCGAGGCCGACTGCGAGGCCCTGCTGCGCCAGGGAGTGGCCCGTCCCGCCGGCGAGGTGGCCGACGTCGCGCTCGCCCTCGGCGAGGCCGGCCACGACCGCGAGGCCGACTCCCTGCTCACGGCCTTCGTGCGGGTCCGCACGCCGGAGGAGGCCGCCGACCTGGCCCGTCGCGCACCGGGCCCGCTCGCCCCGAGGCTGCTCCGCGCGGCCCGGGCGCTGCCCGGTGCCCGGCACCGCGACCTGCTGCACGCCCTGCGGGTGGCGGGCATCGACGCGGCGTAACCCGCCCGTCTCCTGATCGCATTCGACCGCCGGGCGACGTAACGTGATCGACTACTCCAACAGCGCACGGCGGTCTTGCCCCACGCTGTGACGCGGCCTACGTTCTACTCCCTACGCACACCGTCTACGTGCGTAGAACCGGCGTTCCCGTCGCGAGGAGCAGCTCATGGCCCAAGTCGTCCGCGCCGCGCTGGTCCAGGCCACCTGGACCGGAGACACCGACTCGATGATCGCCAAGCACGAGGAGTACGCCCGCCGGGCGGCCGCCGAGGGTGCGAAGGTCATCGGCTTCCAGGAAGTGTTCAACGCCCCCTACTTCTGCCAGGTCCAGGAGCCCGAGCACTACCGGTGGGCCGAGGCCGTCCCCGACGGCCCCACCGTCCGCCGCATGCAGGACCTCGCCCGCGAGACCGGGATGGTGATCGTCGTCCCGGTCTTCGAGCTGGAGAGCGAGGGCTTCTACTACAACACCGCCGCCGTCATCGACGCCGACGGCAGCTACCTCGGCAAGTACCGCAAGCACCACATCCCGCAGGTCAAGGGCTTCTGGGAGAAGTACTACTTCCGCCCGGGCAACCTCGGCTGGCCCGTCTTCGACACCGCCGTCGGCCGGATCGGCGTCTACATCTGCTACGACCGCCACTTCCCCGAGGGCTGGCGCCAGCTCGGCCTGGCCGGGGCCCAGCTGGTCTACAACCCCTCCGCCACCCACCGCGGCCTCTCCTCCTACCTCTGGCAGCTGGAGCAGCCCGCCGCGGCCGTCGCGAACGAGTACTTCGTCGCGGCCATCAACCGGGTCGGCCAGGAGGAGTACGGCGACAACGACTTCTACGGCACCAGCTACTTCGTCGACCCCCGCGGCCGGTTCGTCGGTGACGTCGCCAGCGACAAGGAGGAGGAACTCGTCGTCCGCGACCTCGACTTCGACCTGATCAAGGAGGTCCGCGACCAGTGGGCCTTCTACCGCGACCGCCGTCCCGACGCCTACGGAGGGCTCGTACAGCCGTGACCAACCCCACCCCGCTCCACAACCGCCACCGCACCGTCCTGCCCGACTGGCTCGCGCTGTACTACAAGAACCCCATCGAGCTCACCCACGGCGAGGGCCGGCACGTCTGGGACGCCGACGGCAACCGCTACCTCGACTTCTTCGGCGGCATCCTCACCACCATGACCGCCCACGCCCTGCCCGAGGTCACCAAGGCCGTCTCCGAGCAGGCCGGGCGGATCATCCACTCCTCCACCCTCTACCTCAACCGGCCGATGATCGAGCTGGCCGAACGGATCGCCGCACTCTCCGGCATTCCCGACGCCCGCGTCTTCTTCACCACCTCCGGCACCGAGGCCAACGACACCGCCCTGCTGCTCGCGACCACGTACCGCCGCTCCAACCAGATCCTGGCGATGCGCAACAGCTACCACGGCCGGTCGTTCTCCACCGTCTCCATCACCGGCAACCGCGGCTGGTCCCCGACCAGCCTCTCCCCGCTCCAGACCTACTACGTGCACGGCGCGGTCCGCAGCCGCGGCCCCTTCGCGCACCTGGACGACACCGCCTTCACCGCCGCGGCCGTCGCGGACCTGGAGGACGTGCTCGGACAGGCCCGCGGGGGAGTGGCCGCCCTCATGGCCGAACCGGTCCAGGGCGTCGGCGGGTTCACCTCGCCGCCCGACGGGCTCTACGGAGCCTTCCGGGAGGTCCTCGACCGGCACGGCATCCTGTGGATCAGCGACGAGGTGCAGACCGGCTGGGGCCGCACCGGCGAGCACTTCTGGGGCTGGCAGGCCCACGCCCAGAACGGGCCGCCGGACATCCTGACCTTCGCCAAGGGCATCGGCAACGGCATGTCGATCGGCGGCGTCGTCGCCCGCGCCGAGGTGATGAACTGCCTGGACTCCAACTCCATCTCCACCTTCGGCGGTTCACCCGTCACCATGGCGGCCGGTGTCGCCAACCTCGCCTACCTCCTGGAACACGACCTCCAGGGCAACGCCCGCCGCGTCGGCGGCCTGCTGCTGGAACGGCTGCGGGGCATCGCCGCCACCGTGCCCGCCGTACGGGAGGTCCGCGGCCGGGGTCTGATGGCCGGCCTGGAACTGACCAGGCCCGGCACCGACCGGGCCGACCCGGACGCGGCCGCCGCCGTCCTCGAAGCGGCCCGCGAAGGCGGCCTGCTCGTCGGCAAGGGCGGCGGCCACGACACCAGCGTGCTGCGCATCGCGCCGCCGCTCTCCCTCACCGTCGCCGAGGCGGAAGAGGGCGCCGAGATCCTCGAACAGGCTTTGCACGGCCTCGAGTAGGGGGAACCGCGATGAGCATCCGCACCCTGATCAGCGGCGGCCTGGTCGTGACCGCCGCCGACGAGATCCACGCGGACGTCCTGATCGAGGACGGCCGCGTGGCGGCCCTGGCCGCCCACGGCTCCGAGGCCGCACGGGCCTGGACCGCCGACCGTACGATCGACGCGACGGGCAAGTACGTCATCCCGGGCGGGGTCGACGCGCACACCCACATGGAACTGCCCTTCGGCGGGACCTCCGCCTCCGACACCTTCGAGACCGGGACCAGAGCCGCCGCCTGGGGCGGCACCACCACCATCGTCGACTTCGCCGTGCAGAGCGTCGGCCGCTCCCTGCGCGAGGGCCTGGACACCTGGTACGCCAAGGCCGACGGCAACTGCGCCGTCGACTACGCCTTCCACATGATCCTCTCCGACGTCAACGAGGGCACCCTCAAGGAGATGGACCTCCTCGTCGGCGAGGGCGTCACCTCCTTCAAGCTCTTCATGGCCTACCCCGGCGTCTTCTACAGCGACGACGGCCAGATCCTGCGCGCCATGCAGCGCGGGGCCTCCAACGGCGGGCTGATCATGATGCACGCCGAGAACGGCATCGCGATCGACGTGCTCGTCGAACAGGCCCTGGCCCGCGGGGAGACCGACCCCCGCCACCACGGAGAGGTCCGCAAGGTCCTCCTCGAAGCGGAGGCCACCCACCGCGCCATCCAGCTGGCCCGGGTCGCCGGGTCCCCCCTCTACGTGGTCCACGTCTCGGCGGAGGAGGCCGTCGCGGAGCTCGCCGCCGCCCGGGACAAGGGCCTTCCCGTCTTCGGCGAGACCTGCCCCCAGTACCTCTTCCTGTCCACCGACAACCTGGCGGAGCCCGACTTCCAGGGCGCCAAGTACGTCTGCTCCACCCCGCTGCGCCCGCGCGAGCACCAGGCGGCGCTGTGGCGGGGCCTGCGCACGAACGACCTCCAGGTGGTCTCCACCGACCACTGCCCGTTCTGCTTCCGCGGCCAGAAGGAGCTGGGCCGCGGCGACTTCTCCAAGATCCCCAACGGGCTCCCGGGGGTGGAGAACCGCATGGACCTCCTCCACCAGGCCGTCCTCGACGGGCACATCAGCCGTCGGCGCTGGATCGAGATCGCGTGCGCGACGCCGGCCCGGATGTTCGGCCTCTATCCGCAGAAGGGCACCATCGCACCCGGTTCCGACGCCGACATCGTGCTCTACGATCCGCACGCCGAGCAGGTCATCTCCGCCGAGACGCACCACATGAACGTGGACTACTCGGCGTACGAGGGCAGGCGGATCACCGGACGCGTCGACACCGTGCTCTCGCGCGGCGAGGTCGTCATCGACCGGCGCGAGTACACCGGCCGGGCCGGCCACGGGGCCTTCGTCCACCGCTCCACCTGCCAGTACCTGTAGGAGACGGCCGGGGCCCGCACGCCCCGGCCCCTCCCGCCCCGGCCCCCGCACTCCCCAGCAAGGAGCAGCCCGACCATGGACTTCGGCCTCGTCCTGCAGACCGACCCGCCCGCCTCCCAGGTCATCAGCCTCATGAAGCGCGCCGAGCGCAACGGCTTCCGGTACGGCTGGACCTTCGACTCCGCCGTGCTGTGGCAGGAGCCGTTCGTCATCTACAGCCAGATCCTCGCCAACACGCAGAAGATGCACGTCGGCCCGATGGTGACCAACCCGGGCACCCGGACCTGGGAGGTCACCGCCTCCACCTTCGCCACCCTCAACGACATGTACGGCAACCGCACCGTCTGCGGGATCGGCCGCGGGGACTCCGCGATGCGGGTGGCCGGCCGGGCGCCCAACACCCTGGCCCGCCTGGGCGAGGCCATCGAGGTCATCCGCGACCTCGCGGAGGGCCGCGAGGCCGAGGTCGACGGCAACGCGATCCGCCTGCCCTGGGTCAAGGACGGCCGGCTGCCCGTCTGGATGGCCGCGTACGGGCCGAAGGCCCTGGCCCTGACCGGGCAGAAGGCCGACGGCTTCATCCTCCAGCTCGCCGACCCCTACCTCACCGAGTGGATGGTCAAGGCGGTCCGCGACGCGGCCGCCGCGGCCGGCCGGGACCCCGCCTCGATCACCATCTGCGTGGCCGCCCCCGCGTACGTCGGCGACGACCTGGCGCACGCGCGCGACCAGTGCCGCTGGTTCGGCGGCATGGTCGGCAACCACGTCGCCGACCTGGTCAGCCGCTACGGCGAGCACTCCTCGATGGTCCCCGACGAGCTCACCGAGTACGTCAAGGCCCGCCAGGGCTACGACTACAGCCACCACGGACGCGCCGGGAACCCCTCGGCCGACTTCGTCCCGGACGAGATCGTCGACCGCTTCTGCCTGCTGGGCCCGGTCGAGGCCCACATCGAGAAACTCCGCGCCCTGCGGGACCTGGGCGTCGACCAGTTCGCCGTGTACGACATGCACGACGCACGGGAGGCCACCATCGACGCCTACGGCCAACACGTCATCCCGGCCCTGGCCGGCTGACTCCGTTCCCGCACGCCGGTGCGTCCCGGCCCGGCCCAGGCCCGCCGTTCCGGTTCCCGGTGCGCCGGGCGGGCCGGAACCCGGCGCGGTTCACCCGGCGGACATCCCGCGGACGTCCCCCGGCCGCCGGTCCGCCCGGGACCGGCAGTGGGGTTTGTCCGTCCGGCGTGCTTTGCTGGAGACATGATCGATGAGTTCCTGGCCCAGGGCCTGTCCGATGTGGAAGAGGCCGTCCGCAAGGCGGCGGCGGTCGAGATCATGCCGAGATTCAGGCAGCTCGCCGAACACGAGGTCGACGAGAAGAACGGCCCCCACGACCTGGTGACCGTCGCCGACCGCAAGGCCGAGGAACACCTCACGGCCTCGCTCCGGCGGCTGCTGCCCGGCTCCGCCGTGGTGGGGGAGGAGGCCGTGCACGCCGACCCCACCGTCTACGACGCCCTGCGCGGCGACGCCCCGGTGTGGATCGTCGACCCGGTCGACGGCACCCGCCAGTTCGTCGGCGGGGACCCCGCCTTCTGCACGCTCGTGGCGCTGGCCGTGCGCGGTGAGATCCTCGCCTCCTGGACCTACGCCCCGGCGCTGGAGGAGCTGGCGACCGCCGTGCGCGGACAGGGTGCGTACCTCAACGGCGAGCGGATCCTGAGCGGTTCCCCGGACGCCGGGGCCGACCTGCGGGTCGCCACCGCCCACCCGCTGTACACCACCGACGAGCACAAGCGGGTCCTGGCCCGGCTGGAGGTGCCCGGTGTCGCGCCGCGTCCCTGCGGGTCGGCGGGTCTGGAGTACCTGAAGGTGGCCCGGGGTGAGGTCGACGGCCTGGCCTTCACCTGGCCCTCCGCGTGGGACCACGCGGCCGGCCTGCTGCTGGTCGCCGAGGCGGGCGGCGCGCAGAGCACGGTCGACGGTGTCCCCTTCCGGGTGGACCGTGACAACGCGCTGCCGTTCGCCGTCGGCCGCGACGAGGCCACCGCCGTACGCATCAGGGAGTTGCTGCGGGGGGTCTAGGCGTACGCGGCGGTCCCGTGCCGGCCCCCGGCGTGCGGGCCCGCCGCCCGCCGCGGAATATCCTGGGGGCGCAGACGCCCGCGGGACGAAGGAGTCGCAAGTGCCGTTGATTCTCGATGTGGTCGTGGTGGGGGCGGGACCCAACGGGCTCACGGCCGCCGTCGAACTGGCCCGGCGCGGCTTCTCGGTGGCCGTCTTCGAAGCCGCCGGCACCGTCGGCGGCGGCGCCCGGACCGAGGAGCTCACCCTCCCCGGATTCCGCCACGACCCCTGCTCGGCCGTGCACCCGCTGGGCATCGGCTCACCGGTCTTCGCCACGATGCCGCTGAAGCGGTACGGCCTGGAGTGGCTGCACGCCCCGCTGCCCATGGCACACCCCTTCGACGACGGCACCGCCGCCGTGCTCTCGCGTTCCGTCGCGGAGACGGCGGCGTCGTTCGGGCCGCGCGACGCCGGCACCTACCGGCGCCTGGTCGAGCCGTTCCTCGGCCGATGGGACACCCTGGTACGGGACTTCATGTCCCTGCCGAACACGGCGCTGCCCCGGGACCCGGCCACCCTCGCCCGCTTCGGGCTGGCCGGACTGCCGCCCTCGACCTGGCTCCTGCGCCGCTTCCGCGACGAACCGGCACGCGCGCTGATGGCGGGCCTCGTCGCCCACGTCATCGCCCCGCTCGACGGGATCGCGACGAGCGCCGTCGGCCTTGTCTTCGCCCTCGCCGCGCACGCGCACGGCTGGCCGCTGCCGCGCGGCGGTTCGCAGTCGGTCTCCGACGCCCTCGCCGCGTACCTGCGCGACCTCGGCGGCGAGATCCACACGGACTTCGAGGTCAAGCGGCTCGACGACCTGCCGCCCGCCCGCGCCTACGTCTTCGACACCTCGCCGACCGCGCTGGCCCGGATCGCCCGCCTGGGCCGGTTCTACAACGGCTACCGGTACGGCTCCGCCGCATTCAAGATCGACTACGCGCTGGACGGACCGGTCCCGTGGACCGCCGAGGAACCGCGCCGCGCCGGCACCGTCCAGATCGGCCCCCGCGCCCGCGACATCGACGCCGCCCTCCAGCTCGCCTCGGGCGGCCGGGCGCCCCGTACCCCCTTCCTCATCACCGCGCAGCCCAGCCTGGTCGACCCCGGCCGGGCGCCCGAGGGCAAGCACGTCTTCTGGGCGTACGGCCACGTCCCCGGGGGCTGGGAGGGGGACCTCACCGACGCGATCGAGCGCCAACTGGAGCGTTTCGCACCGGGCTTCCGCGATCTCGTCCTGGCGCGGGCCACCGCCGGACCGCCCGTGCTCGCCGCCCGCAACCCCAACTACGTCGGCGGGGACATCGCCTGCGGGGCCGCCTCCGGACTGCAGCTCCTGCTGCGCCCCAAGCTCACCCACTCCCCGTACACGACCCCGCACCCGGCGGTCTTCCTCTGCTCCTCGGCGACCCCGCCCGGCCCCGGGGTCCACGGCATGTCGGGCCACAACGCCGCCAAGGCCGTCTGGCGCCACCTGCGCAAGACCCGCTGACCCGCCCGGCCCGCCGTCACCCCGGACGGCAAGCGCCTGCGCCCGGCGGAATGCGCGTGCCGGGACGGCCGGGCGTGGCTAGGGTCGGGGGAGAGGACGCCGGGCGCCCGCCGCGCGCGTCCTGCCCCCCAGCAGCCCCGCGAGAGGACGTCCGATGGTCCGCATCACCCTGGTCCGTGGTGACATCACCGCCCAGGAGGCCGACGCGATCGTCAACGCGGCCAACTCCTCGCTGCTCGGCGGCGGCGGGGTCGACGGGGCCATCCACCGGCGAGGCGGTCCGGAGATCCTCGCGGCCTGCGAGGACCTGCGGCGCTCGCACTACGGCAAGGGGCTCCCGACCGGCCGGGCCGTCGCCACCACCGCCGGCCGGCTCGCCGCCGGGCACGTCATCCACACCGTGGGGCCCGTCTGGTCGCGCGAGGAGGACCGCTCGGAGTTGCTCGCCTCCTGCTACCGCGAGTCGCTGCGCGTCGCCGACGAACTGGGTGCCCGCAGCGTCGCCTTCCCCGCCATCTCCACCGGCATCTACGGCTGGCCCATGGACGAAGGGGCGCGGATCGCCGTGCGGACCGTGCGGGCGGCCCGCACCCGCGTCGAGGAGGTGCGGTTCGTGCTCTTCGACGCCGCCGCGCACGAGGCCTTCCGGGCCGCGGCGGAGGCCGAGGCCGGGGAGGCCGGCCGCGAGGCCACCGGGGACGGCGGCCCGGAGGTCACCGGGGACGGCGGGAAGGCCCCGGAGCGGGACGCGGATACGTCCGGGTCTGCTTGACGCTGCCGTACGCGAAGCTCGACTCGATCGAGGCGATCCCGGGAATGGCGTGGATCCGGTGGCGCACCAGGGCCTCGTAGGCCGCCAGGTCCTCGATGACCACACGCAGCAGGTAGTCGCTGCTGCCCGCCATCAGGTAGCAGTCCTGGATGTGCTCGATGACCGCCACGTGCTCCTCGAAGAGGCGCACCGCCTCCGCCGTGTGCCGCTCCAGGCGGATCCGGACGAAGACCGTCACGGGCAGCCCGAAGGCCACCTGGTCCACCATCGCCGTGTAGCCGCGGATCAGTCCCGCCTCCTCCAGCCGCCGGACCCGGCGCAGGCAGGGGGAGGGGGAGAGCCGGACCCGGTCCGCGAGCTCCTGGTTGGAGAGCCGTCCGTCGGCCTGCAATTCCCTGATGATCTGCAGATCGACTGCGTCCACGGCCCCTCCTTGGCAGATCCTGCCCCAAACGTATGTCCGAGCGGCAGAACTGGCAATCGGCTGCCCCGGACCAGGCCCTAGCGTTGCCCCCGAGCGGACCGGACCGGTCCGCCATCGGAGGCTGGAGCACTTCCTTGGTCGCGACGCACACCACCCGGGCGACCCCGCCTCCCGCAGCGGCGGGCCCGCAGGCCGGACATCCCGGCCGGCGCGGGCTCACCCCGCAGACCAAGGGCATGCTGGCACTGCTGGTGACGGTCTCGATCTGGGCGGCCTTCGCGCTCAGCGCCCGCGCCCTCAGCGCCTCCTCGCTGCTGCCCGCCGACGCCGCCCTGCTGCGCTTCGGCCTCCCCCTCGTCGTCCTCCTCCCCGCCCTGTGGCGGCGCCGCCGGGCCATCGCCGCGGTGCGCCCCGGACCCGCCGCGAAGATCGTCTGCGGTGCGGGGGTGCCCTTCTTCCTGGCCGCCATGCACGGGGGATCCCTGACCTCCGCCGCCTTCGTCGGCTCCATCGTCCCGGGGATGGTCCCGCTCTTCGTCTCCCTGATCATGGTCCGCCGGGGGCACGGGCTGCCCCGCGGCACCCAGGCCGCCGGGCTCGCCCTGATCGCGGCCGGCGTCGTCGCCCTCGTCTGGCGCTACGTCGTCCCCGTGGACACCGGCGTCCTGGCCGGCTCCGGCACGCTCCTGGTCGCCAGCGGTCTGTGGGCCCTCTACACCGTGGGCCTGCGCGAGGTCGAGCTCGACCCCGTCGGCTCGATCGGGCTGCTGTGCCTGCCCTCGTTCGCGGCGGTCGGGCTCCTGGTCCTGACCGGCGTCCTCCCGAGCGGCATGGCCCACGCCGCGGGCAGCGACATCCTGCTCTTCCTCGTGGTCCAGGGACTCGGCGTCGGGCTGTGCGCGGGCCTGCTGTACGCCTACGCCATCCGCCGCCTCGGCGCCGAGCGCAGCTCCGTCGTCGGCAGCCTCAGCCCGGTGGCCGTCGTGCTGCTGGCCGTCCCCCTCCTCGGCGAGTCGCCGACCGTCGCCGTGCTCGTCGGCGTCCCCCTCATCACCGCCGGCGTGGTCCTCGCCAACCGCCGGCCCCGCCCCCGACCCGAGGTTCCCGCACATGCTTGAGCTCCTGCCCCCGCCGCCCACCGACCCGCTGTGGGACCTGACCTACGAGTTCGGCAGTGACGAGCGGCCCGAGCGCCTGAACCTCGTCCTCGGCGTCTACCGCGACCAGACCGGGACCACGCCCGTCATGGCGGCCGTACGGGAGGCCGAGCTGCGCCTCGCGCGGCGCTCGGAGTCCAAGGAGTACCGCGGGCTCTCCGGGAACGCCGCCTTCAACCGCTCCCTGCTCGCCCTGGTCCTCGGCCAGGACGGTCCCGCCGAACGGGCCGCCGCCGTACAGACCGTCGCCGGGTCCGGCGCCCTGCGCCTCCTGGCCGACCTGGTCCACCGCACCCGCCCCGGCGCCACGGTGTGGATCAGCGACCCCGCCTACGTCAACCACCGCCCCATCTTCGAGGCCGCGGGCCTGCGGGTCCGTACGTACGGCTGGCGGGACGCGGCGGGCGGCTTCGACACCGAGGGCGTGCTGCGGGAGCTGCGCGAGGCGGGCCGCGACGACGTCGTCCTGCTCCAGGGCTGCTGCCACAACCCCACGGGCGTCGACCCCCTGTTGGACGACTGGGAGGCGCTGGCCGAGGCGGCGGCCCGCGGCGGCTGGGTGCCCTTCGTCGACCTGGCCTACCACGGCCTCGGCGACGGCCTGGAGGCCGACCTGCTGCCCACCCGGATGCTGGCCGCGCGCGTCCCCGAGATGCTGATCGCCGTCAGCTGCTCCAAGAACTTCGGCCTCTACAGCGACCGCGTCGGCTGCGCGATCGTCGTCGGCTCCACCGCGCAGGCGGTGCGGCACGCGGAGACGGCCCTGCAGAACGCCGCCCGGACGCTGTACTCGATGCCCCCCGAGCACGGCGCCGCCGTCGTGACCACGATCCTCCAGGACGAGGGGCTGCGGGCCTCGTGGAGCGCGGAGCTGGACGTCATGCGGGAACGCATCATGTCCAACCGGGCCGACCTGACGGCGCACCTCGGCGCCCTCGGCTGCACCGAACAGGCGGCCTCGCTGGCCCGGCAGAAGGGCATGTTCTCGATGCTGCCGCTGACCTCGCAGCAGATGCTCCGGCTGCGCAGGCAGTACGCCATCTACGGAACGACCTCGGGGCGCATCAACATCGCGGGCATCCCCGCCCACCGCATCCCCTGCCTGGCCCAGGGCATCGCCGCGGTGCTGGACCGGCCCGAGGTCCCCCGCATGCGCGAACCCGCCGCGCTGCCGGACCGCGCGCGGGCATGACAGTCCCCGGCAGTCCTTCGCGTCCATGAGCCATCCGCCGTCGCCGATGGCTCCCGTGGACCGACGGTCACTGCCGGGGGCCTGGCCAGAGCCTGGACAAAGTCACGCGGGCCCCTGGACGTCTCCAGAGGGAGGTGCGGCTCTTTCCGGTGATCCGGTGTACTTCCGAGTCTCCTCCGCATTCGCCCCGAGTCAAGGCTTTTCGTCCACCACCCGGGAGAAATGTTCCGGAGCCCCGAACCCACGCCTCGGATAGGGTGAATCGGTAGGAATCAGGCCCCCCGGGGTGAGGTCGGTGCGGTTGGACACTTACCAGTCGACGAGCGAGGTGCCGGACCCGCCTGCGGCGGCCGTCGGCTACGCCGGCGTGCTCCGCGAGCTCCTCCCGATCGCGCTGTGGCGGGAGGACGCCGACGGCCGCATCGTGGAGTGGTCCCTCGCGGCCCGGGACCTCCTCGGACACCGTCCCGAGGACATCATCGGCCGCCCCGGCGCGTCCGTCCTCGTCCCCGAGGCGAACCGCGAACTCGCCGGCCAGCTCGCCCGGCGCGTCCAGGCGGGCGAAACCGTCGTGGGCACCCTGCCGGTGCGCCACCGCGACGGCCACCTCGTCGCCATGGAGATGTGGATCGTCCCCGCAGTCGACCCGCAGGGCCGGATGGGCGCCATGCTCATCGCCGTGGAGACCTCCGAGGTCCTCCACATGCGCGACTCCCTCGCCGCCCTCCAGAGCCTCTTCACCCAGTCGCCCATAGGCCTCGCCACCCTCGGCCCCGACCTGCGCTTCCTCCGCGTCAACGACGCGCTGGCCCGTATGAACGGCGTCTCGCCCGCCGAACACCTCGGAAAGCGGCTCACCGAGGTCGTGCCCGGCGTCAACGCCACCGCCCTCGAAGCCACGATGCAGCAGGTCCTCGACCGCGGCACCGCCGTCGTCGACGTCCGCCGCACCGGCCGGACCCCCGCCGACCCCGAGAACGACCGCACCTGGTCCTGCTCCTACGCCCCGCTCCTGGACGGCTCCGGCCGCCGGCTCGGCCTGATCGCCTCCCTCATCGACATCACCGACGGCCAGCGGGCCCAGGCCGAGGCCGAACGGGCCCGCCACCGCTTCGCCCTGCTTGCCGAGGCCGGCACCCGCATCGGGACCACCCTCGACCTGCACCGCACCGCCCAGGAGATCGTGGAACTGCTCGTCCCGCAGCTCTGCGACTCCGCCGACGTGCAGCTGCTGGAATCCGTCCTCGGACCCGACGAGGGCGGCGCCCCCGCCGCCTCCACCCGCGGCCTGCTGCGCCGGCTGGCGGCCCAGTTCCCCGACCCCTCCGCCCCCACCGCGCAGCTCGCCACCGGCCAGACCTTCCAGATCCCCGCCGGGACCGTCTACGAGGAGGTCATCACCGACGGCCGGCCCATGAACCTCTACGTCTCCGACATCCCGGCACTGATCACCTCCTCGCGCGCCGAGGCCCTGCGCGCCTACCTGGCCACCCTCGGCTCCGCGCGCCTGGTCCCCCTCGTCGCCCGCGGCACCGTGCTCGGCGCGGTCAGCGTCACCCGGACCCGTGACCGTGACCCCTTCGACGAACAGGACTGCGTCCTCGTCGACGAACTCGTCGCCCGCGCCGCCCTCAACATCGACAACGCCCGCATGTACACCCTCCAGCGCCGGGCGGCCCTCACCCTCCAGCGCAGCCTGACCAACAACGTGCTCCCCGAGGTCCCCGGCCTCCGGCTCACCGGCCGCTACCTGCCCGCCAGCGACCACGACGTCGGCGGCGACTGGTTCGACGCCATCCCGCTGCCCGACGGCCGCACCGGCCTCGTCATCGGCGACGTGATGGGCCACGGCATCCACGCCGCGGCCGTCATGGGCCAGCTGCGCACCGCCGTCCGCAGCCTCGCCCGGCACGGCGTACCCCCCGCCGAGCTGCTCCGCTCCCTCGACGCGGTGGTCGCCGACCTCGGCGAGGACGAGATGGCCACCTGCGTGTACGCCGTGCACGACCCGGGGTCCGGCCGCTGCGTCATCGCCCGCGCCGGCCACCCGCCGCCCGCCGTGGTCGGCACCGACGGGAACGTCACCTTCCTCGACGGCCCCCCGGGGACCCCGCTGGGCGCCGGAGGCCGGGACTTCAGCACCGAGGAGATCGCACTGCCCGCGGGAAGCCTGCTCGCCCTCTACACCGACGGCCTCATCGAGGCCCGCGAACGCGACCTCGACCAGGGCATGGAACAGCTCGCCGAGGCCCTGCGCGGCCCCGCACAGCCCCTGGAGGAGCTGTGCGACCGGATCCTGCGCCGACTGCTCCCGTGCGCCCAGCAGGACGACGTGGCCGTGCTCCTGGCCCGCGCCCTGCCGCTCTGACACCGGACGGCCGCAGCGGCCCGCATCCGCCCGCGAGGAGCCGCCGGGCGCCGGTCACCAGGCCAGGTCCTCCAGCGCGTCCAGGTCCAGCGGGACGGGCGCGGCGGGCTCGGCGCCCCCGGCCAGGGGCAGCTCGGCCCAGATCACCTTGCCCCGGTCGGTGTAGCGGGTGCCCCACCGCTCGGCGTACTGCGCGACGAGGAACAGGCCGCGGCCGCCCTCGTCGGTGGTGGCCGCGTACCGCAGGTGCGGAGAGGTGCTGCTGCCGTCCGAGACCTCGCAGATCAGACTGCGGTCGCGCAGCAGGCGCACCCGGACGGGCGCGCTCCCGTACCGGATGGCGTTCGTGACCAGCTCGCTCAGGATCAGCTCCGTGGGGAAGGCCACGTTCTCCAGACCCCACGCGACGAGCTGCGCCGAGGCCGCGTTGCGCACCCGGGACACGGCCGACGGATCGCCCGGCACCTCCCACTCGGCGATCCGCCCGGCCTCCAGCCGGCGGGTGTCGGCCACCATCAGGACGATGTCGTCGCTCGGCACCGGGAACAGCATCGTGACGAGGATGTCGGAACAGGCCTGGTCGGTGCTGCGGCCGGGCCGCGAGAGCGCGTCGCCCAGCAGCCGCAGGCCGGTGTCGAAGTCCCGGTCGCGGTCCTCCACCAGCCCGTCGGTGAAGAGCACCAGCCGGCTCCCCTCGGGCAGCTGGAACTCGGTGGCCTCGAACGGCATGCCGCCCACACCGAGCGGCAGCCCGGCCGGCAGCTCGGGGAACTCCACCGGCCCGTCGGGGCGGATCAGCGCGGGCCCGGGATGCCCGGCACTGGCCATCCTGCACTGCCCCGACGTCGGGTCGTACACCACGTACAGGCAGGTGGCCCCGGTGATGCCGGTGGACTCGCCCCCGGCGTCGGCGCCCTCCTCGTCCGGCCCGCCGTCCCCGCCGTCGCTCCCCGCCCCGGAACCGTCCGCGCCGCGCCCGCCGCCGGTCTCGTTCTGGTCGATCCGGTGGATCAGCTCGTCCAGGTGCCCGAGCAGCTCGTCCGGGGGCAGGTCAAGGGTCGAGAAGTTGTGCACCGCGGTCCGCAGCCGGCCCATCGTCGCGGCGGCGTGCACACCGTGCCCGACGACGTCCCCCACGACCAGCGCCACCCGTGCACCCGGCAGCTGGATCACGTCGAACCAGTCACCGCCCACCCCCGCCTTCGCGGGCAGGTAGCGGTAGGCCACGTCCACCGCGCTCTGCTCCGGCAGCGCCCGCGGCAGCAGACTGCGCTGGAGGGTCACGGCCATCGCGTGCTCTCGGGTGAAACGGCGCGCGTTGTCGATGGAGACGGCCGCCCGCGCGCCCAGCTCCTCCGCGAAGGACAGGTCCTCGTCGTCGAAGGGCTCCGGGGTGTCCGCCCGCCAGAAGTTGGCCATCCCCAGCACCACGCCGCGGGCCTGGAGGGGGACGGAGATCAGCGAGTGCAGCCCGTAGTCGAGCGCCACCCTCGTACCCTGCGCGTCCTGGGCCCGCCACCCCATCGCCGCGTTCAGATCGGCCGCCAGCACCGCGTGCCCGGCGTCCAGCGCCGCCGCCATCGGGGCCGTCGGCACCACGAACCGGATCACGTCACCGACCGGCTGGAGCGGGGAGTCCGTACGGATGCCGCTCATCGCCGCCCGCCGCATCTCCGTGTAGGCGCCGGCCACGTGCGCGGGCTCGTCACCGCGCAGCACCGGCTCCAGCAGCTCCACCGTGACGAAGTCCGCGAAGCGGGGCACCGCCACCTCCGACAGCTCCTCCGCCGTCCGCTCCACGTCCAGGGTCGTCCCGATCCGCACCCCCGCGTCGTACAGCAACTGGAGCCGGCTGCGCGCCACCTCGGCCCGGCCCGACACCGAGGCGAGCTCCGTGGAGTCGCGCAGGGTCACCACGTTCCCGGCGGGGCGCCCCGCGTACGGCTTCGTCGGCCGTACGTTGACCGCCAGGAGCCGGTCGCCCGCCAGGTGCACGTGGTCCGTCACCACCCGGCCCGAGGCCAGCAGTTCGGTGGTGCGGGGATCGAGCCCCAGCTCGGAGACGGTGCGCTCCTCCGCGTCGGCCGGCAGGTCGAGGAGCCTGCGGGCCTCGTCGTTGGCGAGGATCAGCCGCTGGTCGTTGCCGATGATGAGCACGCCCTCGCGCACCGCGTGCAGCACCGCCTCGTGGTGCTCGTTCATCCGGTTCATCTCGGCGGCGCCCAGCCCACGGGTCTGCCGCTGCAGCCGTCGGCTGACCAGTCCGGCGCCGGCGGTGCCCAGCAGCAGCCCGCCGGCCGCCGCGCCCAGCAGCAGGGGGAGCTGCCCCTCCAGGGCCTGGGAGACCTTCTGCACCTCTATGCCGGTGCCGACCAGGCCGACGACACGGCCGTCCGCGTCCCGTACCGGCACCACGGCCCGCACGGCGTCGCTCGGCTCGCCGGTGAAGACCTCGGTGAAGGACTGCCCGGCCACCGCGCGGGCGACATCGGTGGCCCGCTGGCCGATCAGCTCGGGCCGCGAGTCCGTGTACCGGATGCCCCGCACGTCCATCACGGCGATGAAGTCGACCCCCGAGGCCCGGCGGGCGGACTCGGCCAGCGGCTGGAGGACGGCCGTCGGGTCCGGCGAGCGCAGGGCCGCCACGATGCCGGGGGCGTGCGCGAAGGCCTCGGCCGCCGCCAGCGACCGGTTGCGGGCGTCCCGCTGGCTGTCGTGGCGTGCCTGGAAGACCAGGGCGAGCGTGGCCGCGGTGATCAGCAGGACGACGATGACCGCCATGAGGGCGAAGACCTGACCGGCGACACTGCGCGCCCGCCGGGACACGCGCGCGGACAGGCGGGGATCCCACCCGGTCGGCTGGCGACCAAAACGTCCGGTCATGAGCCCTTTCTAACACTGTCCCGCCGGTTTGGGCTCGGTCACCCCGCCCGCACCGCCCGCCCGTACGCGAACGGCCGGGGAAGGCCGCAGGCCCGGACCCCGGGAGTGCTCCTCGGGGTCCGGGCCTGCCGGGGCCGGCGGGGTCAGAGGACCTCTGCGGCGATGTTCTCCGCGACCTGCTCCAGCAGCGGGCCGGCGTTCGGGATCGACTTGGCCGGGTCGGGCTCCAGGTCCGTCAGCGGGTACGCCTTGCGGATACCCGCCGCCTGGAGGGCCGCCGTGTCCAGCAGCAGCCGGCCGCACACCGCCACGACCGGCTTGCCCGCGGCGCGCGCGGCCGCCGCGACGCCCGCCGGGGCCTTGCCGTGCAGGGTCTGCTCGTCGAGGGAGCCCTCGCCCGTGATCACCAGCGTGGCCCGCTCCAGCGCCGGGGCGAAGCCCAGCACCTCCAGCATCAGCTCGATGCCGGGACGGAAGCTCGCGCCGAGCAGCAGTGCGCCGTAGCCGATGCCGCCCGCGCCGCCCGCGCCCGGGGAGGAGGCGAGCTCGGTGGCCTTCGGACCGATGGCCTTCTCCAGCACCTGCGCGTAGTGCGCCAGCGCCGCGTCGAGGGTCGCCACCTCCTCGGGCGAGGCGCCCTTCTGCGGGCCGTAGACGGCCGCGCAGCCCTTCGGGCCGGTCAGCGGGTTGTCCACGTCGCTCGCCAGGACGAAGTCGACCTCGGCGAAGCGCGGGTCGACGCCCGACAGGTCGGCCGAGGCCAGGTCGGCCAGCGCGCCGCCGCCCGGACCGACCGGTTCGCCGTCCGCGTCCAGGAAGACGGCACCCAGCGCGGCCAGCATGCCGGCGCCGCCGTCCGTGGTCGCGCTGCCGCCCACGCCGAAGACGATCGAGCGCGCGCCCGCGTCCAGCGCGGCCTTGAGCACCTCGCCGGATCCGTAGGTGGTCGCCGTCAGCGCGGCGAAGGTGCCCGCGGGCAGCAGCTGCAGGCCCGAGGCCTCCGCCATCTCCACCACCGCGGTGCCCCCGCGCAGCGCGAAGGCCGCCGTGACCTGCTCGCCCAGGGGCCCGGTCACCCGTACCTCACGACGTTCGAAACCGGCCGCCACGGCGGCCGCGACCGTGCCGTCGCCGCCGTCCGCCACGGGGAGGGTCTCGATCTCCACGCCCGGGACGGCCCGGCGGAGCCCGGCCGTCACCCGCTCCGCGACCTGAACGGCCGTGAGCGAGCCCTTGAATTTGTCCGCGGCGATGAGCACGCGCGCGGCCTCAGTTACTGCTCCGTCCGTCACCTTGCTATTCCCTTGCTATCGAACAGTGCAGTCGCGCCTCCATGAGCTTATCCGGAGGATCCTCCTATGCCCATGAGTGGCCTGGGCCACATCCGGCGCGCCATGCGGCTAAATACGGATATACGCCTGCATAGTGTGGCCGCATGAGTGCGGAATCACCGGACAGGCCCCCCACGGACCCCGCCGACGACGGCCCCGACCACACCGTCGTCACCGTGGGCGTCCTCGCCGTCCTGGCCGCCGTCGCCTGGGCGGCCCTCGGCAAGGAGTCCTTCGACACCGCGTCCGCCACCGCGCTCCGCTGGGTCCTCGACAACTTCGCCTGGCTCTTCGTGATCGCCGCCGACGTCTTCCTCGTCCTCTGCGTCGTCCTCGCCATCAGCCGCTTCGGCCGGATCCGGCTGGGCGCCGACGACTCCGAACCCGAGTTCACCAACCTCGCGTGGATCGCGATGATGTTCAGCGCCGGCATGGGCATCGGCCTGATGTTCTACGGAGTGGGGGAGCCCCTCACCCACTACCTCGCCCCGCCCCCGGCCTCCGGAGCGGCCCCCCGCACCGGCGCCGCCGCCCTCGCGGCCATGGAGTACTCCTTCTTCCACTGGACCCTCACCCCCTGGGCCATCTACGGCATCGCCGGCCTCGCCCTCGCCTACGCCACCTTCCGCAAGGGCCGCGGCAACCGCCTCAGCTCCGCCTTCGTCCCCCTCATCGGCGCCCGGCGCGCCGACGGAGCCCCCGGCCGGGCCATCGACCTCCTCGCCGTCTTCGCGACCGTCTTCGGCACCGCCACCAGCCTCGGCCTCGGCGCCCTCCAGGTGTCCAAGGGCCTCAGCATCACCACCGGCATCGACGACTCCACCACCGTCGAACTGATCATCATCGGCTCGCTCTCTGCCGCGTTCGTGCTCTCCGCCTTCTCCGGCCTCCACAAGGGCGTGAAATGGCTCAGCACCAGCAACCTCGTGCTCGCCGCCGTCCTCGCGCTCTTCGTCTTCCTCCTCGGGCCCACCGTCTACATCCTCGACGTGATCCCCGCCGGCATCGGCGGCTACCTCCACGAGCTGCTCCCCATGGCCACCCGCACCGGAGCCTTCACCGACAGCGCCTGGCTCGGCGCCTGGACGATCTTCTACTGGGCGTGGTGGCTCTCCTGGGCCCCCTTCGTCGGCACCTTCATCGCCCGCATCTCGCGCGGCCGCACCATCCGTGAATTCCTCATCGGCGTGCTGCTCGTCCCCAGCGGCGCGACCGTCATCTGGTTCTGCGTGATGGGCGGCACCGCGATCCGCCTCGACTCCACCGGCGCCGTCGCCTTCGCCGCCACCATGAAGGACGGCACCGAGGCCTCCCTGTTCGCCATGCTCGACGCACTGCCCCTCGGCACGCTCACCTCGTGGATCGCCATGATCCTCGTCATGACCTACTTCGTCACCAGCGCGGACTCCGCCTCCCTGGTGATGGGCTCCCTCACCAGCCGCGGATCCCTCCACCCGCCCACCTGGCTGGTCGTCACCTGGGGCGTCCTGATGGCCGCCGTCGCCGCCGTCCTGCTCGTCGCCGGAGGCCTCAAGTCCCTCCAGACCGCCACCATCCTGGTGGCCCTGCCCTTCGTCGTCGTGATGCTGCTCCTGTGCTGGGCCCTGCTGAAGGAACTGCGCGAGGACCCCGGCGCCGGCCCCGCCCGCCACCACCCCCTCCACGGCATGCGGGACGCCGTCCGCGCCATGGTCGGCGACGCCCTCACCGAGCAGGGGCAGACGCGCCACCACCGGCTGCGCCGCGCCGCAGGCTCCCGGGGCGACGGCCCGGGCCCGCACGGGGACGCATGACCGGGCGGGAGGACCCTCCGGCCCCTCGGTAGGGTGGCCCGGTGACCACCACGCATGACTTCGCCACGTACATCGCGAGCCTGCCCCGGGTACTCGCCGGAGCCGCAGCCCTCTACCGGGACGCCGCGGGCCGGGTCCTGCTCGTCGAACCCAACTACCGCGAGGGCTGGGCCCTGCCGGGCGGCACCATCGAATCGGACGAGGGCGAATCCCCCCGCACCGCCGCCCGCCGCGAGAGCGCCGAGGAGATCGGCCTCGACCTCCCGCTGGGCCGGCTGCTCGCCGTGGACTGGACCCTCGGCCCCGGCCGCCCGCCCCTGGTCGCCTACCTCTACGACGGAGGCGTCCTCGACGAGGCGCAACTCGCCTCCATCCGGCTCCAGGAGGAGGAACTGCTCTCCTGGCGCCTGGTCGACCCCGCCGAACTCACCGCCTACCTGCCCGGATCGCTCGGACGCCGCGCCGAAGAGGCCTACCGCGTCGTGCAGTCGGGCGAGGGCACCGTGGAACTGGAGAACGGCCGGCGCCCCGACTCCCCGTGACACGGGCCTTACCGCGAGCAGGACAGAATCAGCAGATGATCACGATGTACGCCTGGCCCAGCACCGCCGACGGGCCCGACGCCCTGCCCATGGTCCACTTCACCACCGACGAGCAGGCCGGCGGCCAGGTCACCCCCGACGGCACGCCCGTATGGCTCTTCGACACGGCGATACGCGACGGCGGCTGGGCCCTCTTCAACGACTTCGACGGCTGGTCCGTGCCCGCCACCGAATGGCGCGCCCTCTACCGCCGCGAGGACGACTTCCTCGCCGTCACCGGCCCCGGCGCCTGCGAGGGCTGGTACGAGGGCAACCTCGGTGCCGACGGGGACTGGGTGGCCGCCGCGGCCGCCCGGGAGAGCGTCGTCCTGCTCGCCGCCCCCGTCCAGCACCCCTCGCTCTACGGCTACGCCGTCGAGGCCGGCGCGGCCTTCGCCCTGCTCGTCCCCCTGCTCGTCATCTGACGCCGGGGGCGGGCAGCGTCCGCTCCCCGGCCTCGAAGGCCAGCAGCCGCACCTTGCGCTCGACCCCGCCGCCGTACCCCGTCATCGAACCCGACGCGCCGATCACCCGGTGGCACGGGACGATGATGCCGACCGGGTTCTTCCCGTTCGCCAGACCCACCGCCCGCGAGGCGTTCGGCTTCCCCAGCCGCGCCGCTAGCTCCCCGTACGACCAGGTCTCGCCGTACGGGATCCGCACGAGCTGCTCCCACACGCTGCGCTGGAACGCGGTGCCCTCCAGCCGCAGCGGAAGGTCGAACTCGGTCAGCTCCCCGGCGAAGTACGCCGTCAGCTGGCGCACCACCTCCGGGAACGGCTCCTCACCGGGCCCCACCCGCTCGCCGAAGGCCTCCTCGGCCGGCCGGTGCCGTTGCCCCGTCATGTAGAGCCCGCCCAGGACACCGTCCACGGCGACCAGGGTGAGCGGACCGTACGGGCTGTCGACGACGGTGTGCTGCTTGTTCATGACTGCTGCTCCTCAGACCGGCAGGTGGTTGACGGGGTGGGCGTCCGTGGCCCAGAGGTACTGCACGGCGTACGCGCGCCACGGCCGCCAGCCGGCCGCCCGGGCCGTCAGCGCCGCGGGGGTGGACGGCAGCCCCAGGCCCTGCGCAGCCCGCCGCACCCCCAGGTCCGACGGCAGGAAGGCGTCCGGATCACCGAGCGCCCGCATCGCGATCACCTCCGTGGTCCAGGGGCCGAACCCCGGAAGCGCCGCCAGCCGGGCCCGCGCCTCCTCCCAGTCGCTGTCGATCCCGAGCGGCAGCGAGCCGCCCGCGAGCGCCGACACCAGGGTGGTCAGGGTGGCCCGCCGGCTGCGCGGCAGGGCCAGCGACTCCGGATCCAGCCCCGCGAGCGCCTGCGGCGACGGGAAGAGGTGGGTCAGCCCGCCCAGCGGGTCCTCCACCCGCTCCCCGTACGCGGTCACCAGCCGGGCCGCGTGGGTGCGCGCCGCCGCCGTGGACACCTGCTGGCCCAGCACCGCCCGCACGGCGAACTCCGCCGCGTCGACCGTACGGGGCACCCGGCGCCCCGGCGCCTTTGCCACCAGCGGAGCCAGCAGCGGGTCCGAGCGCAGCTGCCCGTCGACCGCCTCCGGGTCGGCGTCGAGGTCGAGCATCCAGCGGCAGCGGCTGATCGCGATCGTGAGGTCGCGCAGGTCGGTCAGGGCCAGACGGCAGCCGATGTGGTCGGGCCGCGGGGTCAGCGCCACGACGCCGGTCCCGTGGGGGAGGCGCAGCGTGCGGCGGTAGGCGCCGTCGCGCCACTCCTCGACCCCGGGGACGGCGGTCGCGGCCAGGTGCCCGAACAGGTTGTCGGGGTTCAGGGGGGCCCGGAACGGCAGCCGCAGGCTGATCGTCCCCGGGATCCGCGGCGCCGCGTCCTTCGTCCGCCCCGCCTTCACGGACCGCTCCCGCAGCTCGCTCGGGGAGAGGGCGAAGACCTCGCGGACGGTGTCGTTGAAGGTCCGGATGGAGGAGAAACCGGCGGCGAAGGCCACGTCCCCCATCGGGAGCTCGGAGGTCTCGATGAGCAGCCGGGCCGTCTGGGCGCGCTGCGCCCGGGCGAGGGCGAGGGGGCCGGCGCCGAGCTCGGCGCTCAGCTGGCGTTCCACCTGGCGCGTGGAGTAGCCCAGCCGCGCGGCCAGGCCCGGGACCCCCTCGCGGTCGACGACGCCGTCCTGGATGAGCCGCATCGCCCGGGCGACGGCGTCGGCGCGGGCGTTCCACTCCGGGGAGCCGGGGCTGGTGTCGGGGCGGCACCGCTTGCAGGCCCGGAACCCGGCCTGCTGGCAGGCGGCGGCGCTCGGGAGGAAGGTCATGTTCTCGATCTTCGGCGGCACGGCGGGGCAGCTGGGGCGGCAGTAGATCCGGGTGGTCAGGACGGCGGTGAAGAACCAGCCGTCGAAGCGGGCATCCTTCGACTGCACGGCCCTTACGCAGCGCTCGGTGTCGGTGTGCATGGCTCCAGGATCCGGGGCGGGATCCCCAGTGGGCTGGCGGTTTTCCGACATCAAGGCTAACGCCGTCCGGGCCGGGCACTCCGTGGGCCGGACGGGGCCGTGGCCGGCGGCGGGGCGGGGGCCGTCCGGGGTAGGCATGATTCACGGCCCCTCGGCCGGATCGAGAACGCCCCCGGCGGTCAGGGCCAACACATCACGTTCTACACCCCGGACGGCCCCCGCCCCACCACCTACCCCGTCCCCCGCCCTCAGGCGCCCGCCGGCGGCCCTCCCAGGCCCTGTGAGGCTGCCCGTGGGGTGTCGCGGCCCGACCCCCACCCCCCCCGCCCCCGGACACGCAGGAGGCCCCGGATGCCGAGGGCATCCGGGGCCTCCTCGAACCTGCCGAGCTAGCGCAGCGACGTCGCTCGGGCTTCGCGGCGGTTGTGGCGGAAGGTGTTCGCCCTCCGCGTCGTCGCGAACAGCGGAATCGTCGCGGCCATCGCGATCTGCAGGGCGCAGCCGGTCTGGAGCAGCAGCTGACCGCCGGGCGCGTCGAACGCCCAGGCCGCCAGCAGGCCCATCGCGCTGACGATCCAGCACAGCATCGCCACCGCCAGGACGCCCCGCGGCTTCGGGTACTCCACCCGGCTCACCATCAGCCAGGCCACCCCGATGATCGCCAGCAGCGTCGGGATGAACGGGAGCTCCAGCAGCACGATCGAGACGACCGTCAGGGCGCCGAAGGGGCTCGGCATGCCCTGGAACATGCCGTCCTTCATCGTCACGCAGCTGAATCTGGCGAGTCTGAGCACCACGGCCAGCAGCACCACGATCGCGGCCAGGGCCGACATCTTCTGGTCCGCGTCGACGGCGACCATGCCGTAGACGAGGACGAAGTAGGCCGGGGCCAGGCCGAAGCTGATCAGGTCGGACAGGTTGTCCAGCTCGGCACCCATCGGCGAGCTGCGCAGCTTGCGGGCCACGATGCCGTCGAAGAGGTCGAAGACCGCGGCGAGCAGCATCAGTATCACTGCCGTCGCGGCGCTGTTGCGGGCCATGCCCGTCTCACCGCTGCCGGTGAGGTGCGGGATGAGGATCCCGGTGGTGGTGAAGTACACCGCCATGAATCCGCACGTGGCGTTACCGAGGGTGAGGGTGTCCGCTATCGACAGCCGCAGCGAGAGCGGCATGTCGTCCTCGGCGGACTCCTCCTCGGCAGGCTCGGGCACCCAGCCGGTGGCCGGAGTCTCAGGGTCAGTCACGGTCAATTCGTGTCACCCCCGCGGTGGTGGTCTGACCGACCTCGACCGCGACCTCGACGCCCTCGGGGAGGTAGATGTCGACGCGGGAGCCGAAGCGGATCAGACCGATGCGTTCGCCCTGCTCCACCTTGGTGCCGGCCGGGAGGTACGGCACGATACGGCGGGCGACGGCGCCGGCGATCTGCACCATCTCGATGTCGCCGAGCTCGGTGTCGAAGTGCCAGACAACGCGTTCGTTGTTCTCGCTCTCCTTGTTGAACGCCGGGACGAATCCGCCGGGGACGTGCTCCACGGACGTCACCGTGCCCGCGAGGGGCGCGCGGTTGACGTGGACGTTCAGCGGGCTCATGAAGATCGCGACCCGGGTTCGTCCGTCCTTCCACGGCATGATGCTCTGCACCACACCGTCGGCGGGCGAGATGACACGGCCCTGGGCGATCTCACGCTCGGGGTCGCGGAAGAACCACAGCATGCCCGCGGCGAGCGCGGTGGCGGGCACGGCCACAGCGGCCCAGCGTCCGGACTTGCGGGCCCGGGTGAGGCTGAGCGCCGCGGTGGCGACGGTCGGCAGAAGCCACGGCGATGCTCCGCGAGCGAGACGTACGCCGAGTCGGCTGTCGCGAGATGCAGAGGTTTGGCTGTGGGGCATGGATGACCTTCGTAGCGGGTGATTGCCGCGCCGCAAACAGGGGGACGGGACGGCGGCTTTACTGGAATGCTATCGGTTGCGCGCAACAACTGGGCAAGCCAGAAGCCGAGTCGATGACCGTCGGCCAGTGACTGGCAGTGATCCTTTCGTGGCGGACCCGTGGAAGATCCGCCACAAAAGGGACTTTCAGCCCTGGAGTCGGTACTCCTCGAGCAGGCGTCGCCCGATGATCATTTTCTGGATTTCGGCGGTACCTTCACCGATCAGCAACATCGGAGCCTCTCGGTAGAGGCGCTCGATCTCGTACTCCTTCGAGAATCCGTATCCACCGTGGATGCGGAAGGCGTCCTCCACCACCTCCTTGCAGTATTCCGAGGCGAGGTACTTCGCCATCCCTGCTTCGAGGTCGTTTCGTTCCCCGGAGTCCTTTTTGCGTGCTGCATTGACCATCATCGCATGAGCGGCTTCGACCTTGGTAGCCATCTCGGCCAGCTTGAACTGGATGGCCTGGTGTTCGGCGATCGCCTTGCCGAAAGTGTGACGTTGCTGGGCATACGAGACACCCAGTTCGAAAGCACGCTGAGCGACGCCGCAGCCACGGGCGGCCACGTTCACCCGGCCCACCTCGACCCCGTCCATCATTTGGTAAAACCCTCGGCCCGTCTGGCCGCCGAGGACGCGATTGGCCGGAATGCGCAGTCCGTCCATGATGAGCTCGGTCGTGTCGACGCCCTTGTAGCCCATCTTGTCGATCTTGCCGGGGATGGTCAGGCCGGGGCGCACCTCACCGAAGCCGGGCTCCTTCTCGACGAGGAAGGTCGTCATCGACTTGTGGGGGGCCGTGCCCTCGGGGTGTCCTTCGTCACTTCGGACCAGGACGGCCACCAGGGTGGAGCTGCCGCCGTTCGTCAGCCACATCTTCTGGCCGTTCAGGACGTACTCGTCGCCGTCCTTCACCGCCTTGGACGAGATGGCCGACACGTCCGAGCCGAGGGCCGGCTCCGACATCGAGAAGGCGCCGCGGACCTCGCCCAGCGCCATGCGCGGGAGGAAGTGGTCCTTCTGCTCCTGCGTGCCGTGCTGCTTGAGCATGTACGCCACGATGAAGTGCGTGTTGATGATGCCCGAGACGGACATCCAGCCCCGCGCGATCTCCTCGACGCAGAGGGCGTAGGTGAGCAGCGACTCACCCAGACCGCCGTACTCCTCGGGGATCATCAGCCCGAAGAGCCCGAGCTCCTTGAGACCGTCGACGATCTGCTGCGGGTACTCGTCGCGGTGCTCCAGCTCGGTGGCGACCGGGATGATCTCCTTGTCGACGAACTCGCGGACGGTCTTGAGGATCTCCCGCTGGACGTCGGTCAGCCCGGCGGTCTGGGCGAGTCGGGCCATGGCTACTTCTCCTGGGTCTTCGGCTGGGGGCGGCCGGGCTGCTCGCCGCCGCGCTCCTTGATGTAGGTCTCGGTCGGGACCATCACCTTGCGCCGGAAGACGCAGACGAGGGTGCCGTCCTGCTTGTAGCCCTTGGTCTCGACGTGGACGATGCCGCGGTCGTTCTTCGACTTCGACGGGGTCTTGCCGAGGACCGTGGTCTCGCCGTAGATCGTGTCGCCGTGGAAGGTCGGCGCCACGTGCCGCAGGGACTCGATCTCCAGGTTGGCGATGGCCTTCCCGGAGACGTCCGGCACGGACATGCCGAGCAGCAGCGAGTAGATGTAGTTGCCCACGACCACGTTCTTGCCGAAATCGGTGGTGTTCTCGGCGTAGTTCGCGTCCATGTGGAGCGGGTGGTGGTTCATGGTCAGGAGACAGAAGAGGTGGTCGTCGTACTCCGTGACCGTCTTCCCGGGCCAGTGCTTGTAGACCGCCCCGACCTCGAACTCCTCGTACGTGCGTCCGAACTGCATCGGGATCAGGCCTCCGCCGTCTTCTCGGTCGAGGGGTGTTCGAACTTGGTGGTGCGCTGCATGCCGGCGGCGCGGCCCTTGCCCGCGATGACCAGGGCCATCTTGCGGCTGGCCTCGTCGATCATCTCGTCGCCGAGCATCGCGGAGCCCTTCTTGCCGCCGGCCTCGGAGGTGCACCAGTCGTACGCGTCGAGGATCAGCTCGGCGTGGTCGTAGTCCTCCTGGGAGGGGGAGAAGACCTCGTTCGCCGCGTCGACCTGGCCGGGGTGCAGCACCCACTTGCCGTCGAAGCCCAGCGCCGCCGCCCGGCCGGCCACCTCGCGGTAGGCGTCCACGTCGCGGATCTGGAGGAAGGGGCCGTCGATGGCCTGGAGGTTGTGCATGCGGGCCGCCATCAGGATCCGCATCAGGATGTAGTGGTAGGCGTCCGCCGGGTAGCCGGGCGGCTGCATGCCCACGACCAGGGACTTCATGTTGATGGAGGCCATGAAGTCGGCCGGGCCGAAGATGATGGTCTCCAGCCGCGGGGAGGCGGCGGCGATCTCGTCGACGTTCACCAGGCCCTTGGCGTTCTCGATCTGCGCCTCGATGCCGATCTTGCCGACCTCGAAGCCCATGGTCTTCTCGATCTGGGTCAGCAGGAGGTCGAGTGCGACGACCTGCTGGGCGTCCTGGACCTTCGGCAGCATGATGCAGTCGAGGTTCTGGCCCGCGCCCTCGACGACCGTGACGACGTCGCGGTAGGTCCAGTGGGTGGTCCAGTCGTTGACGCGCACGACGCGGGTCTTGCCGGTCCAGTCGCCGTTGTTCAGCGCGTCCACGATGGTGTGGCGGGCGCCTTCCTTGGCGAGCGGGGCGCAGGCGTCCTCCAGGTCCAGGAAGACCTGGTCGGCCGGCAGCCCCTGGGCCTTCTCCAGGAACCGCGGGTTCGAGCCGGGCACCGCGAGGCAGGAGCGACGCGGGCGAAGACGGTTCACCGGGTGGACTGGCGTGGTCATGCGGGGACCTCCGTGCTTGCAACGAGTGCGTTGTCTGTGTCGAGGGGGGCGAGCTTGTTGGCCTTGCGGATCTCGTCGACGATACGGCCGATGATCTCCGTGATGCCGAAGTCCTTCGGGGTGAAGACCGCGGCGACACCCGCGGCCCTGAGCGCGACGGCGTCGGCGTTCGGAATGATGCCCCCGACGATGACGGGGATGTCACCCGCCCCCGCCCCGCGCAGCCGCTCCAGGACGTCCGGGACGAGAGCGCTGTGCGATCCGGACAGGATGGACAGGCCCACGCAGTGCACGTCCTCGGCCAGCGCCGCCGAGGAGATCTCCTCCGGCGTCAGCCTGATGCCCTGGTAGACCACCTCGAAGCCGGCGTCGCGGGCGCGGACGGCGATCTGCTCGGCCCCGTTGGAGTGCCCGTCCAGGCCGGGCTTGCCGACCAGCAGGCGCAGCCGGCCCGAGCCGAGCTCGTCGGCGGTGCGGGCCACCTTCTCGCGGACCTCGTGCATCGGGGTGCCGGGCTCGGCGGTGACGGCGACGGGGGCCGAGGAGACGCCCGTCGGGGCGCGGAACTCGCCGAAGACCTCGCGCAGGGCGCCCGCCCACTCGCCTGTGGTGACACCGGCCCGGGCGCACTCCAGGGTGGCCTCCATCAGGTTCTCGGTGCCGGCCGCGGCCTCCTTCAGGCGCTCCAGCGCCTGCTGGGTGGTGGGGAAGACGAACGGGTCGCCGTTCCCCTGGCGGTCCGAGGACTCCTGGCGCTCGGCGCGCCAGCGGCCGATGCGCTCCACGGTGAACGCCTCCGTCGCCGGGTCGACCGTCATGATCGCGCCGTCCAGGTCTGCCGTGAGCGGGTTCTCCTCGGTCTGCTCGAAGCAGTTGACGCCGACGATCTTGTCCTCGCCGGCCTCGATCCGCGCCCGCCGTTCGGCGTGCGAGGAGACCAGCTCGCCCTTCAGGTAGCCGGACTCGACGGCCGCCATGGCGCCGCCCATCTCCTGGATCCGGTCGATCTCGGCCAGGCAGTCGGCGACCAGGGAGTCGACTTTGGCCTCGATGACGTGGGATCCGGCGAAGATGTCGTCGTACTCCAGCAGGTCGCTCTCGTGGGCGAGGACCTGCTGGATGCGCAGCGACCACTGCTGGTCCCAGGGCCGGGGCAGGCCCAGCGCCTCGTTCCAGGCGGGCAGCTGCACCGCGCGGGCGCGGGCGTCCTTGGAGAGGGTGACCGCGAGCATCTCCAGGACGATGCGCTGCACGTTGTTCTCGGGCTGCGCCTCGGTGAGTCCCAGGGAGTTGACCTGGACGCCGTAACGGAAGCGGCGCTGCTTCGGGTTCTCGATGCCGTAGCGCTCCTTGGTGACCTGGTCCCAGATGCGGCCGAAGGCGCGCATCTTGCACATCTCCTCGATGAAGCGGACGCCCGCGTTCACGAAGAAGGAGATGCGGGCGACCACCTCGCCGAAGCGCTCCTCGGGCACCTGCCCCGAGTCGCGCACCGAGTCGAGGACGGCGATCGCGGTGGACATCGCGTACGAGATCTCCTGGACAGGGGTGGCCCCGGCCTCCTGGAGGTGGTACGAGCAGATGTTGATCGGGTTCCACTTGGGGATGTGGTTGACCGTGTACGCGATCATGTCGGTCGTCAGCCGCAGGGACGGCCCCGGCGGGAACACGTGCGTCCCGCGCGAGAGGTACTCCTTGACGATGTCGTTCTGGGTGGTGCCCTGGAGCTGGGCGATGTCCGCGCCCTGCTCCTCGGCGGCCACCTGGTAGAGCGCCAGCAGCCACATGGCGGTGGCGTTGATCGTCATCGAGGTGTTCATCTGCTCCAGGGGTATGTCCTGGAACAGCCTCCGCATGTCGCCCAGGTGGGAGACCGGGACCCCGACCCGGCCGACCTCGCCGCGGGCGAGGATGTGGTCGGGGTCGTAGCCGGTCTGCGTCGGCAGGTCGAACGCGACCGACAGGCCGGTCTGGCCCTTGGCGAGGTTGCGGCGGTACAGCTCGTTGGACGCCTCGGCCGTGGAGTGGCCGGCGTACGTCCGCATGAGCCACGGACGGTCCTTCTGGCGCTCTGTCATCTCAGGCTGTCCCTTAGGCCTTTGAACGGTCTCAGACGTTGCGGAAGCGGTTGATCGCGTCGAGGTGTTCGGCGCGCATCTCGTGGTTGCGGACGCCGAGGCCCTCCTCGGGGGCGAGCGCGAGGACGCCGACCTTGCCCTGGTGGAGGTTGCGGTGCACGTCGTAGGCGGCCTGGCCGGTCTCCTCCAGGGAGTAGACCTTCGACAGGGTGGGGTGGATCTTGCCCTTGGCGATCAGGCGGTTGGCCTCCCACGCCTCGCGGTAGTTGGCGAAGTGCGAGCCGACGATCCGCTTCAGCGACATCCACAGGTAGCGGTTGTCGTACTGGTGCATGTAGCCCGAGGTCGAGGCGCAGGTGGTGATGGTGCCGCCCTTGCGGGTGACGTAGACCGAGGCGCCGAAGGTCTCGCGGCCCGGGTGCTCGAAGACGATGTCGATGTCCTCGCCGCCGGTGAGCTCGCGGATCTTGGAGCCGAAGCGCTTCCACTCGCGCGGGTCCTGGGTGTGCTCGTCCTTCCAGAACTTGTAGCCCTCGGCGTTGCGGTCGATGACCGCGGTGGCGCCCATGGCCCGGCAGATGTCGGCCTTCTCCGGGGAGGAGACCACGCAGATCGGGTTGGCGCCGCCGGCCAGGGCGAACTGGGTGGCGTAGGAGCCGAGGCCGCCGCTGGCGCCCCAGATCAGGACGTTGTCGCCCTGCTTCATGCCGGCGCCGTTCTGGGAGACCAGCTGACGGTACGCCGTGGAGTTGACCAGGCCGGGGGAGGCGGCCTCCTCCCAGCTCAGGTGGTCGGGCTTCGGCATCAGCTGGTTGGACTTGACGAGCGCGATCTCGGCCAGGCCGCCGAAGTTGGTCTCGAAGCCCCAGATGCGCTGCTCGGGGTCGAGCATCGTGTCGTTGTGGCCGTCGGAGGACTCCAGCTCGACGGAGAGGCAGTGCGCGACGACCTCGTCACCCGGGTTCCAGGCGTTGACGCCGGGGCCGGTGCGCAGGACGACGCCCGCGAGGTCGGAGCCGATGATGTGGTACGGCAGGTCGTGGCGCTTGGTGAGCTCGGACAGGCGCCCGTAGCGCTCCAGGAAGCTGAAGGTGGAGACGGGCTCGAAGATCGAGGTCCACACGGAGTTGTAGTTGACCGACGAGGCCATGACCGCGACGAGGGCCTCGCCCGGGCCCAGCTCGGGCAGCGGGACGTTGTCCAGGTGCAGGGACTTGCGGGGGTCCTTGTCGCGGGTGGTGAGCCCGGCGAACATCTCCGCCTCGTCCTTGTGCACGGTGATCGCGCGGTAGGACTCGGGGAGCGGCAGGGCCGCGAAGTCGGCGGCGGTGGCGGACTGCGACTGAATCGCGTCCAGGATGTCCTTCACGGTGAGCCTCCGGCTAGCGCTGATGAGGGTGCGCTGAGGTGTACGCGGGTGCGTGGAGCAGGTGTGGTGTGTGTGCCGTCGGTCCGGCTGAGCGGTGGTGCGGGCGACGCCCGTGGTGCGGCGTGCGGGTGCCTGGTGACGCAGGCGTCCGGGGCGCGTTCCGTGCCGTGTGGGCGTGGGCCGCGGGGACATCCGGACGACTTCAACGTATGGCACCCCGTGTCACCCGGCAAGGCACCGCGTGCCAAATCTTTCTCTCATTTGCCGATTGACCTGCGCAGATGAGCGATGATCGATCAAAGCTACCGGCGAGTAGGGGCAAGCCGGACATACAAAAGCGGCCGCCCCCGGGTCGGGGACGGCCGCTGTGACGAGCATCGCTCGCGCGCGTCGCTACCTCGTGCGCAGTGCCTCTTCGATGGTCCGCATGACCTCGTCCAGCGGGGCGTCGGTACGGGCCACCGCCACCAGCACCTCGCCCTCGGTGCGCACCGCCGCCGGCCCGGCCGCCGCGACCGGGCCCAGGGTGCGGCCCGCGCCGATGCCGGTGCCGAAGGTCTTGCGCACGATCGAGAAGGCGTGGTCCAGCTGCGCCTCCACGTCGCCCTGGCCGCCGGCCCGCAGCCAGCGCCGCAGCACGTGGTTGTGGGCCGTGACCACCGCCGAGGCGGCCACCTCGGCCAGCAGCGGGTCGTCGTTGCCGTCGTGGTGGTCGGTCTCGTCGAAGTGGGCCAGCAGGTAGCGGGTGAACAGCCGCTCGTACCGGGCCACCGAGGCGATCTCCCGCTCCCGGAGCGCCGGGACCTCGCGGGTCAGCCGGTAGCGCTCCACCGACACCGCCGGCGAGGCGGCGTACATCTTCATGACTTCCTTGATCCCGCGGCACACCGTGTCGAGCGGGTGCTCGTGCGCCGGGGCCACGTCGAGGACGGCCTCGGCGCGGGTCAGGGTGTCGTCGTGGTCGGGGAAGATCGCCTCTTCCTTGGAGCGGAAGTGCCGGAAGAACGTCCGGCGCGCGACCCCGGCCGTCGCGGCGATCTCGTCGACCGTCGTCGCCTCGTACCCCTTGGTCGCGAACAGCTCCATGGCCGCCGCCGCGAGCTCGCGGCGCATCTTGAGCCGCTGGGCCGCGGCCCGGGTGCCGGCCGCGCTCTCGGGGGCGTCGGGGGCCGAGGAGGCGCGGGGCGAGGTCTTGGCGGGCTGGGACATAGAGCGAAAGTACTTCATTCGCGCAGGGGAGCGCGCCTGAGGGGGGTGAGAGGGGGAGGGATGCGGGGGAGAGCCCGCACTGGGCTCGGGAGGGTCAGTCCGCCGTGAGGGTCCGGCGGACCCGAGCAGCCCTCCCCACGCATCCGGCTCATGGCCCGCGCGGTTACCGGCGGGCGTACTCACGGAATCCGCGGCCGGTCTTCCGGCCCAGGCAGCCCGCCGCCACCAGGTGCTCCAGGAGCGGCGAGGGAGCCAGGCCCGGGTCGCGGAACTCCTTGTGGAGGACCTTCTCGATGGCCAGCGAGACGTCGAGGCCGACCACGTCCAGCAGCTCGAACGGCCCCATCGGGTAGCCGCCGCCCAGCTTCATCGCCGCGTCGATGCTGTCGATGTCCGCGTAGTGCTGCTCGACCATCTTGACCGCGTTGTTGAGGTACGGGAACAGCAGCGCGTTCACGATGAATCCGGCCCGGTCCCCGCAGTCCACCGGGTGCTTGCGCACCTTGGCGCAGACCTCGCGGACCGTGGCGTGCACGTCGTCCGCCGTCAGGACGGTCCGGACCACCTCGACCAGCTTCATCGCCGGAGCCGGGTTGAAGAAGTGCATGCCGATCACGTCCTGCGGACGCGAGGTGGCCCGGGCCACCGCGATCACCGGCAGCGAGGAGGTGGTCGTGGCCAGCACCGCGCCCGGCCGGCAGACCTTGTCCAGCGCCGCGAAGAGCTCCTGCTTGACCGCCAGGTCCTCCGCGACGGCCTCCACCGCCAGGTCGACCTCGGCGAAGGCGTCCAGCGACCCGGCCGGGGTGATCCGGCCCAGGGTCGCGTCCGCCGCCTCCTGCGTCAGCCGGCCCTTGGACACCGCACGGCCCAGGGACTTGCCGATCGCGGCCTTGGCGGCCTCCGCCTTCTCCTGGCTGCGGGCGGCCAGGACCACGTTGTACCCGGACTGGGCGAAGACCTGCGCGATGCCGCTCGCCATCGTCCCGGAACCCGCGACGCCCACCGAGGAGACCGGACGGCCCGCGCCCAGCAGCGACCCGTCCAGCGGGGTCTGCAGGTCGCGGACGATCACCGAGCTGCCCGCAGCCTCGTACGTGTAGAAGCCGCGGCCGGACTTCTGCCCGGTCAGCCCCGCCTCGGCCAGGTGGCCCAGGATCGGCGCCGGGGCGTGCAGCCGGTCGCCGGAGGAGGCGTACATGGCCTCCAGGACCGTCCGGGCCGTGTCCACGCCGATCAGGTCGAGCAGCGCCAGCGGGCCCATGGGCAGGCCGCAGCCCAGCCGCATCGCCGCGTCGATGTCCTCGCGGGAGGCGTACTTCGCCTCGTACATCGCCGCGGCCTGGTTCAGGTAGCCGAAGAGCAGTCCGTCGGCGACGAAGCCGGGACGGTCCCCGACCGGCACGGGCTCCTTGCCGAGCTCCCGGGCCAGCTCGGTGACGGCGGCCACCGCGGGCGGCGCGGTCAGCACGCAGGAGACGACCTCGACCAGCTTCATGGCCGGCGCCGGGTTGAAGAAGTGCAGGCCCAGGACGCGCTCGGGGCGCTGGGACTCGGCCGCGAGCCGGGTCACCGACAGCGCGTTGGTGCCCGTGGCGATGATCGTGTCGGGCCGCACGATCGCGTCCAGCTCGCGGAACACCTGCTGCTTGATCTCGTAGGACTCCGGCGCGACCTCGATGACCAGGTCGGCCTCGGCCGCGGCGGCGAGGTCGGTGAAGGTGCGGAAGCGGGCGAGCACGTCCGCCCGCTCCTGCTCGGTGAGCAGCTCGCGGGCGACCGAACGCGCGGTGGACGCGCCCAGGGCGGCGGCGGCCCGGCGGGCGGCGGCCTCGCTGACGTCGATGCCGATGACCTCGCGGCCGGCACGGGCGAGGACCTCGGCGATGCCGGTGCCCATCGTGCCGAGTCCGACGACGGCGACGGTCTGGAGGGTGGGGTGACTGGACTGACGGTCCATCGAGGGACTCCAGTGGAAGAGGGTGACGACTGAGGGGGCGCGCGGCGCACAGCGCGCGCGGATGCCGTACGGGGTGCCGTGCGGTGAACGGGCGCGCGCGAGGGTGCGGCCCGGAAGCGAACCCCTGCCGGAGCGGGCTCCGGGGGGTGGAGAACGGCGGGGCCCTGTCCCGGGGTCACGCCGTGCGAAACGAGATACGAACCGACCGGCACGGGGCGGCTGCGTCACCAGGCCGCCCTGTACGGGTGTTGCTGCATCGACAGTAACTCGCCGGTAACTGGTGCGCCAGAGCGCGGAGATGTGACCTGTACCGCCGAAATGTACCGATCATCGATCATCGATCAGCCCGCCCGGTGAACTCTCGGCGAACCCGGCCCGGCGGCAGGCCGCGCCGCCTAGGGTGGGCCGGGTGAACGACGTGCTGGAGCGCCTGCGGGCGGAGGCCGGGTCCTCACCCGCGTACGAGGAACTGCTGGGCGCCGGCCCCGACGGCCTGGCGGCCGCCCTGACCTCGGCCGGGCATCCCCTGTGGGCCCGCGAACTGGCCGCCTACCGACTAGGCCTCGCCGGGGACCGGCGCGCCTTCGAGCCGCTGGTGCTCCTCCTCAACCACCGGGACCCGCCCCGCTGCGCGGCCGCCGCCGAGGCCCTGGCCGTCCTGGACGACCCGCGCACCGCCCGCGCGGCGGCGGCCCTCGCCACGAACCCCCTGCGCACGGCCTACGCCCTCCAGCCCGTCCGGCTGCTCACGGCCCTGCGGGCGCCCGAGTCCGCTCCCGCCCTGCGGGCCACCCTGGCGCGGCTGCTGTCCCCGAACGACCCCTACTGGCGGGTGGCGCTGGCCTGCGTCGAGGGCCTCGGCGCGCTCGCCGACCCCGACGCCCGCGAGGTGCTGACCCGCGCCCAGTCCCACCCCCGCCTGGCCGTGGCGGCGACGGCCGCGCTGCGCTCCCTGGACGCCTGACGGGGCCGTCCTTCCCGCGGGCCGGTGTCCGGCCCGCGGGGGAGGTGTCCTCAGCCGCGGAAGCCCAGCAGCCCGTGCAGGGCCGCGCCGCCCGCCGACGGGGGGACGGCGCGGGTCGCCGCGGTGGGTCGCGGGGCCGGCGCGGCGGGGCAGGAGGCGTCCGCGGCCGTTCCCGTCCTCAGGTAGGCCGCCACCTTCTCGTCCAGGCAGGTGTTGCCGCTGAGGGCGATGCCGTGGTTGCCGCCTCCCTCCTCGACCACCAGCGCCGAGCCCGCGAGCTTCTCCCGCATCGTGACCGCCCCCTCGAAGGGGGTGGCCGCGTCGTCGGTCGCCTGGAGCAGGAGGGCCGGCGGGAGCTGGGTGTTGGTCACGTCGGGTGCCTCGAGCGGCTGCGTCGGCCAGAAGGCGCACGGCGCGTTGTACCAGGCGTTGTTCCAGGTCATGAACGGGGCCTTGGCGTGCGTGCGCCACATGTCGGCCCGCCACACGTTCCAGTCCCGCGGCCAGGCCGAGTCCCGGCACTGGACCGCCGTGTACACGCTGTAGCTGTTGCCCGCGGAGGGCTCCACCGCGCCGAACCGCTCGTACGCGGCCACGAGCGGCTTGGGGTCCTTCTTCACGGAGTACGCCGAGAACGCCTCGGCGAGGTGGGGCCAGTAGCCGTTGTAGTAGCCGCCCGGCAGAAAGGTGTCCTCCAGCTCCGAGGGGCCCACCTTGGCGCCCGCCGGGGTCGCGCGCAGCGCCTGCCTCATCTCGTACCAGCGCCGCTCGACCACCGCGGGGTCGGTGCCGAGCCCGTAGACGGAGTCGTGCTGGGCGACCCAGGCCATGAAGGCCTTGTGGCGGGCGTCGAAGGCGACGTCCTGGGCCAGGTTGTCCTTGTACCAGACGCCGCTGGGGTCGACGACGGAGTCCAGGACGAGCCGGTGCACGCGGCCCGGGTGGAGCTTGGCGTACACCGCGCCCAGGTAGGTGCCGTACGAGTAGCCGAAGTAGCTGATCCGCTCCGCGCCCAGGGCGCCCCGCAGCACCTCGATGTCCCGGGCCGCGGAGACCGTCCCGATGTGCGGCAGCACGTCCGCGTGCCGGGAGGCGCAGGACCGGGCGAAGTCGCGCACGCGCTCCAGGTTGGCGCGTTCCGTGGCCCGGTCCAGGGGCAGGGAGTCGGGCCGTACGGGGGTGAAGTGGCCGGCGCCGCAGTCGAGGGCGGGTTCGCTCTTGCCGACGCCCCGCGGGTCGAACCCGATCACGTCGTACTGGGCGGCCACGTCCTTGGGCAGGGCGGAGGCGACGAACCCGGCGAGGCTGCGGCCGCTGCCCCCGGGCCCGCCGGGGTTGACCAGCAGCGGCCCCTGGGAGGTCTTCGCGGTGTGCGGGACCCGGGTCAGGGCGAGCGTGATCTGCCGGCCCGCGGGGGCGTCGTGGTCGAGGGGAACCTTGAGGGACGCGCACTGCAGCGTGGGGTGGCGGGGCGTCGCGCAGGCGGTCCAGGCGAGCGCCGCGGCCCGCTCGGCCGGCGCGGGCGCGGGGGCCGGGGCGGCCGTCACCGGGCTCGTGAGGGCGGCGGCGACGGTGGAGATCGCCAGCAGGACGGCGGCGCGCTTCTTCAAGGGGTGGAGCATGGGGCCTCCCAGCCGAAGGTTCTGGGCGGAATCGTCCCGGAAACGGTGGCTGGAAGGCGGGATTGGTGCGGCGATTGGCCCGATGTGATGACCGGTCAGGGCCCGGTGCGGGCGGGGCGGGGGTCAGAGGAGGCTGAGCTGGGTGGGCGCGGCGGGCGCCGGACCGGCCGGCGGCCCGGGGGCGGCCGCGGCCCGGGGTGCGGCGCGGCGGGCCGGTCCGATGCCGAATTCCGCCGCCAGTTCGTGGACTTGGCGGGTGATGCGGCGCTGGTACCAGGTGGGCGCGTACGCGCCGCCCGCGTACATGCGCTCGTACCGCGGGACCAGATGGGGGTGGTGCCGGCCGAGCCAGGCGGTGTACCACTCGCGGGCCCCGGGCCGCAGATGGAGTACCAGGGGTGTCACGGAGACCGCGCCGGACTCGGCGACGGCCCGCACCGTCGCCCGCAGCTGCTCGGGGGAGTCCCCGAGGAAGGGGATCACCGGGGCCATCAGGACACCGCACTCGATCCCCGCGTCGGTGAGGGCCCGTACGGCGGCCAGCCGGGCGGCGGGGGACGGGGTGCCCGGTTCCACGGTGCGCCACAGGGAGGTGTCGGTGAAGCCGACGGAGACGGAGATGCCGACCTCGGTGACGGAGGCCGCCTCGCGCAGCAGGGGCAGGTCGCGCAGGATCAGCGTGCCCTTGGTGAGGACGGAGAAGGGGTTGGCGCGGTCCCGCAGGGCCTCGATGATGCCGGGCATCAGCCGGTAGCGGCCCTCGGCCCGCTGGTAGCAGTCGACGTTGGTGCCCATGGCGATGTGGGCGCCGGTCCAGCGGGGGGAGCCGAGCTCGCGGCGGAGCAGCTCCGGGGCGTTGGTCTTGACGACGATCTGGGTGTCGAAGCCGAGGCCGGTGTCGAGGTCGAGGTAGCCGTGGGTCTTGCGTGCGAAGCAGTACACGCAGGCGTGGCTGCAGCCGCGGTAGGGGTTGACGGTCCATTCGAACGGCATGCGCGAGGCGCCGGGCACACGGTTGACGATCGAACGGGCCCGCACCTCGTGGAAGGTGATCCCGCGGAACTCGGGGGTGTCGACGGTGCGGGTCACGACGGCATCGGCCCCGAAGAGGGCCCCGGTCCGGGCGGGCCCGTCGGTCAGGTTGTCCCAGCGCATGCTGCCTCCTTCGACGGCTCTCCCTCCGAGAATAGAACAAACGTTCCCATGATCGTGCGCTCCGGGAGTCCGGCGGCCGCCCCGGCGGCGGTGCGGGCTCCGCCCGGCGGCGGGGCGGCGGACCGCGGTGTGCCTCCCCGCCGGATTTGGGCGGCCGGGCCGGAGGTGGTTGGCTTCGCCGTGACGAGCGGACACAACTGCTGGAGGAACAGCTATGGCGCAGGTCGAGGCCACCACGGAGCGGATCATCGCAGCCGACGCGGAGACCGTGTTCGACGCGCTGGCGGACTACACCGGAACCCGCGGCAAGGTGCTGCCCGAGCACTTCAGCGAGTACGAGGTGCGCGAGGGCGGCGACGGCGAGGGGACCCTGGTCCACTGGAAGCTCCAGGCGACCAGCAAGCGCGTGCGCGACTGCCTGCTGGAGGTCACCGAGCCGACCGACGGGCAGCTCGTCGAGGCGGACCGCAACTCCTCCATGGTCACCACCTGGGTGGTCACCCCGGCCGGCGAGGGCAAGGCCAAGGCCGTCGTCACCACCGTGTGGAACGGCGCCGGCGGCATCGGCGGCTTCTTCGAGCGCACCTTCGCGCCGAAGGGCCTCGCCCGGATCTACGACACCCTGCTCGCCAACCTGGCCGCCGAAGTCGAGTCCTGAGCACGGCGGATGCCCGGGCCCGGCGGCCCGGGCACCTCACCGGTCCGGGTGGACTTCCCCCGCGCCCGCCCGGCCCGGCCGGCCCGCGGGGGCGCCGCGCGGACCCCGCGCGCTGATCCGCCTCCGAGCGCGGGGCAGCCCGTAGGCTGGGCGCAGCGTGCGCCGCCCGCGTCGCGCGCCACCGCGCAACCGACCGCCCGGGGGCCCGATGAAGATCCTCATCTCCGCCGACATGGAAGGCGCCACCGGCGTCACCTGGCCCGCCGACGTGCTGCCCGGCACGCCGCAGTGGGAACGCTGCCGCGCCATGTTCACCTCCGACGTCAACGCCGCGGTCCTCGGCTTCCACGACGGCGGCGCCGAGCAGGTCGTCATCAACGAGGCGCACGGGACCATGCGCAACCTGCTGCTGGAGCGCCTCGACGCCCGCGCCGAGATGCTGACGGGCCGCCACAAGAACCTCTCCATGGTCGAAGGCGTCCAGCGCGGCGACATCGACGGCATCGCCTTCGTCGGCTACCACACGGGCGCCGGCTCCGAGGGCGTCCTCGCGCACACCTACCTCGCCAACTCCATCACCGGCGTCTGGCTCAACGGCACGCGTGCCAGCGAGGGCCTGCTCAACGCCCATGTCGTCGCCGAGTACGGGGTGCCCGTCATCCTGGTCACCGGCGACGACCTGACCTGCGTGGACGCCGCCGGCTACGCCCCGGACGCGGTGACCGTCGCGGTCAAGGACCACGTCTCGCGCTACGCCGCCGTGTGCCGCACCCCCGCCCGCACCGCCGCCGACATCCGGGCCGCCGCCAAGGAGGCGACCGCTCTGGCCGGCCGCCGCGAGCCCGCCCCGGGCGGTCCGTACACGGTGGAGCTGGAGTTCGACGCCGAACACCTCGCCCTGTCCGCCACGGTGGTCCCCGGGGTGCAGCGCAGCGGCGAGCGCCGCGTCGCGTACACCAGCGAGACCATGTACGAGGGGATCCGTGCCTTCAAGGCGGTCACGACGGTCGTCTCGGCGGCCGTGGAGGAGCAGTATGGCTGACATGCGCGCAACCGACAGCGACGCCCCCGCCCCCGCCGTGGACCGGGTGGCCCTCGACGAGGCCGTCGAGTTCACTTCCGGCCTCATCCGGATCGACACCTCCAACCGGGGCGGAGGGCACTGCCGTGAGCGTCCCGCCGCCGAGTACGTCGCCGAGCGGCTCGCCGACGCGGGCACGGAGCCGGTCCTGCTGGAACGGACCCCGGGCCGCACCAACGTCGTCGCCCGGATCCCGGGCACGGACCCCACGGCCGACGCCCTCCTCGTCCACGGACACCTCGACGTCGTCCCCGCCGAGGCCGCCGACTGGAGCGTGGACCCCTTCTCCGGCGAGGTCCGCGACGGCGTGGTCTGGGGCCGGGGCGCCGTCGACATGAAGAACATGGACGCGATGGTGCTCGCCGTCGTACGGGCCTGGGCGCGCGCGGGCGTGCGGCCCCGCCGGGACATCGTGATCGCCTACACCGCCGACGAGGAGGACAGCGCCGTCGACGGCTCCGGCTTCCTCGCCGACCACCATCCGGAGCTCTTCGAGGGCTGCACGGAGGGGCTGAGCGAGTCCGGCGCCTTCACCGTGCACACCGGCCGGGGCCGGGCGCTCTACCCGATCGCGGCGGGGGAGCGCGGCACCGCGTGGCTCAAGCTCACCGCGCACGGCACCACCGGCCACGGCTCGAAGCCCAACCGGGCCAACGCCGTCACCCGGCTCGCCGCCGCCGTCGCGCGCATCGGCGCCCACGAATGGCCGGTACGGCTCACCGGCACCGTCAGCGCCTGCATCGCCGAACTCGCCGCGCTCCAGGGCCTGTCCGTGGACCCGGAGGCCCGTGACTTCGACCTCGACTCGGTCCTCGGCAAGCTCGGCCCGGCCGCGGCCCTGGTGGAGGCGACCATCCGCAACAGCGCCAACCCCACCATGCTCGAAGCCGGTTACAAGCTGAACGTGATCCCCGGCCAGGCCACCGCCTACGTGGACGGCCGGATGCTGCCGGGCGGCGAGGCGGAGTTCGCCGCCACCCTCGACGCGCTCACCGGCCCCGACGTCGAGTGGGAGTACCACCACCGGGAGGTCCCGCTCGAAGCCCCCGTCGACGGGCGGACGTTCGCCGTCCTGCGCGAGAGCGTCGAGCGGTTCGACCCCGACGGCCGCGTGGTCCCCTTCTGCATGGCCGGCGGCACCGACGCCAAGCAGTTCTCCCGCCTCGGCATCACCGGCTACGGCTTCTCCCCGCTCAAGCTGCCCCCCGGCTTCGACTACTGGTCCCTCTTCCACGGCGTGGACGAGCGGGTCCCCGTCGAGGCACTCCACTTCGGCGTCCGGGTCCTCGACCGCGCGCTGCGGACGCTGTGAACGGGGCCCGGTGATGGCCGCGCCCACCTGGCCCTACGGGAGCTGGCCCTCACCCCTCGACGCCGCGCTCGCCGCCGCCCACGACGGACGGCCCGAGTACGTGGGCACCGTCGGCCCCGAGGTCTGGTGGACCGAGCCCCGCCCCGCGGAGGGGGGCCGCCGCACCCTGGTGCGCCGCCGCCCCGCGGGGGACGGCGCCGAGACCGCCGAACTGCCGCCGCCGTGGAACGTGCGCAGCCGCTTCACCGAGTACGGCGGCCTGCCCTGGACAGGCGCCGAGCGCGCGGCCGGCGGGCCGCTGATCGTCTTCGTCCACTTCGCCGACCAGCGGCTGTACGCCTACGAGCCGGACGCGCCCGGAAGCCCCGGACCGCGCCCCCTCTCCCCGCTCTCCACGACCGGCCGCGGGCCGCGCTGGGTCGATCCGGTGCTGCGCGGCGCCGAGGTCTGGTGCGTCCTGGAGGAGTTCACCGGGCCCGCGCCGACGGACGTGCGCCGGGTGCTGGCCGCCGTACCGCTGGACGGCTCCGCCGCGGACGACCGGGCCGCCGTACGCGAACTGACCGACGACAGGCACCGGTTCGCCACCGGCCCGCGGCTGTCCCCCGACGGCCGGCACGCGGCCTGGCTGGTGTGGGACCATCCCCGGATGCCCTGGGACGGCACGGACCTGATGCTTGCCGAGGTCACCGGGGACGGGCTGCTGACCGGGGTCCGGAGCGTGTTCGGCGGCCCGGAGGAATCCGTGGCCCAGGTGGAGTGGGCGTCCGACGGATCGCTCCTCGCGGTCAGCGACCGCGGCGGCTGGTGGAACCCGTACCGGGTGGACCCCGCGACGGGCTGGGCCGTCAACCTGTGCCTGCGGGAGGAGGAGTTCGGCGGGGCGCTGTGGAAGCCCGGGCTGCGCTGGATGGCCCCGCTCGCGGAGGGGACCGTGGCGGTCCTGCACGGCCAGGGTTCCTCGGTGCTCGGCATCCTGGACCCGGAGAGCGGCGACCTGGTGGACGCGGCCGGGCCGTGGACGGACTGGCAGCCGACGCTCGCCGCGTCCGGGACCCGGGTCTACGGGGTCGCCGCCAGCCCGCGCAGCGCGTACGAGGTGGTCGAGCTGGACACCGCCACCGGCCACGCCCGGGTGGTCGGCGCGCAGGGCGCGGACCCGGTGGACCCGGCCTTCTACCCCGAGCCGCAGAGCCGGACCTTCCTCGGTCCCGACGACCGGCAGATCCATGCGCACGTCTATCCGCCGCACCACCCGGGCTGCCGGGCGGCCGCCGACGAGCTGCCCCCGTACGTGGTCTGGGCGCACGGCGGCCCCACCGACCACGTGCCGCCCGTACTCGACCTGCACATCGCCTACTTCACCACGCGCGGCATCGGTGTGGTCGAGGTGAACTACGGCGGTTCCACCGGCTACGGCCGCGCCTACCGGGAGAGACTGCGCGAGCAGTGGGGCGTGGTCGACGTCGAGGACTGCGCGGCGGTGGCGCGGGCGCTGGCGGACGAGGGGACCGCCGACCCGGCCCGGCTGGCGGTGCGGGGCGGGAGCGCGGGCGGCTGGACGGCGGCGGCCTCGCTGGCGGCGACGGACCTGTACGCCTGCGCGGCGATCATCTATCCGGTGCTGGACCTGGTCGGTTTCGCCGAGGAGACCCACGACCTGGAGTCCCGTTACATCGACGGCCTGGCCGGGCCGCCGCAGACCCTCGCGGTCGTCAGCCGCGAACGCTCCCCGGCGGCCAACGCCGACCGGATCACCGCTCCGTTCGTCCTGCTCCAGGGGCTGGACGACGCCGTCTGCCCGCCGGTCCAGGCCGAGCGGCTGACGGCGGCCATGCGGGGCCGCCCGGTGCCGCACGCCTACCTGGCCTTCGAGGGCGAGGGTCACGGGTTCCGCCGGGCGGACACCATGGTGCGGGCGCTGGAGGCCGAACTGTCCCTGTACGCGCAGGTCTTCGGGATCGAGCGGAACGACGTGCCCCGGCTCCGGCTGCGGCTGGAACGGGAGCGCTGAAGGGGCCGGCCCGCCCGCGGCGGCGGGCCCGGAGAGCCCGGCGGCCCCCTCCGCCGTCCCGGGAGGGGCGCGGAGGGGGCCGCCGGTGGGCCCTGCGTGGCGTACTACCAGGAGCGGTTGAACTTCACGTGACCGCCGTTGCGCTCGAACCAGCCGACGAAGCCCCAGTTGATCCAGCCGCCGTCGCCCTGGTTGGTGAACTCGCCGGACTCGAAGATCCACAGGCCGTAGTGGATGTTGCCCCACTGGACGTTGGCGTAGACCTTGGTGCCCCGGAACTGGTCGTTGTAGTTCTGGCTGAGATTGAACAGCATGACGTTGTGCCGGCTTCCGGCGGCCTTGAACGCCTTGTCCACCGCCTCCTGCACGAAGCTGCCGCGGTTGTCGGTCTTGATACCGCGCAGGGCGTCGGCTATGGCCTTGCCGCTGCCGAGGTGGTCCATGGAGACGTTGACGGTGACGCTCTTGTCGGCGGCGGCAGCGGCATCGGGGGCCGCGGCCGGCGCGGTGTCGGGGGTGGCGGCCGGGGCGGACACGGCGGGAGCCGGAGCGGCGGGGTGGCCGGCGGCCTGGGCCGGGAGCGCGGCGGCCCCGGTCAGGGCGAGGGCGGTGAGGGAGATCGTGGCGAGGGCGGTGGTGCGGCGCATGGCGTGGTCCTGTTCGGTCGGGTCGGGACGGAAGGTGGGGCGGCGCGGCCGGGCAGGGCCGGCCGTACTGCGAAGGCGTGCGGAGGAGGGCGACCGCCGGGAACGGCGGGAGCCACCGGGAGCTGCCGGGAGCAGCGGGGACTACCAGGAGCGGCGGAACGTCACGTGACCGCCGTCGCGGTCGAACCAGCCGCGGAAGGCCCAGTTGATCCAGCCGCCGTCGCCGTGGTTGGTGAACTCGCCCGACTCGAAGACCAGGACCCGGTAGGTGCCGTGGATGCCGCTGACCTTGGCGTCGTAGACCACGCCGCGCAGGTTGGGCGTGTAGCTGTTGGCGTTGTTGATGACCATGACGTTGTAGCGCTGGCCGGACTCGTAGAAGGCCCCCTCCATCAGGGACTTCACGTAGCCGGAGCGGTTCTGCTTGCGCTCGATGGCGTCGGTGACGATGTCCATGATCTTCTTGGTGATGTCGAGGACGGCGGAGGCGACGTCCACCTTCCCCGCGAGGGCGCCGGCCTCGCCCGGGGCCACGCCCTGGGCCGCGGCGGCGGCGGTGCGCTGCGGGGCGGGGGCCTCCGCGGCGAACGCGGCGGCGGAGGGGACGAGGACGCCCGCGGCGGCGACCGAGCTGACGACCATGAGAGCGGCACGCTGACGGGTGATACGCATTTCTACTCCTTCATGAGGATTTTTCGGGCAGGGTGCAGCGCGGAAGGCTGCGGCTCGTGAATGGGTGGTGCGGGAATGCCCGGAAGGGCGGTGAATTCTCCGGGAGGCGCCCCGGCTGCGGCGCACGGCCGGGTCGGGGCGAAGGCGGGGAAAAGATCGGGCCTGTTTTAGGCCGAACACATTCGACGGGCTCCACCGAAGAGCCGTGCTGCTGATGTACTGAAAGGGTCTTCGGCTGCCGGTGCGCGGCGGACGGTCACCTCACCACGACGTGGTGAGGTGACGCGCCGCGTCGTTCCGTAGGGGGTGCCGGCCGCGCTCGCGGCGGGCCGCCCGGGAGGGGGGAGGGGCGGCGATCCGCCGGAGCAGCAGCGCGGCGCAGCACCCGGCGCAGAGCAGGGAGAGGGCCGTCCACCAGGGAAGACGTGCTCCCCTGGCGCTGTTGGGGGGAATCGGCATCGGATACTTCCGGCGACTTTCGCTCGGTTCGGAACCTCGGGGGGCCCGGTCGGCTCTACAGGGACGGAGGGCAGTGGGTCGCGGGGTTGGTCCACTCGGTGTCGCCCGGCTTGGGGGTGCAGGGGGCGGTGGCCCGCGCGGTGGCGCTGCCGGAGTCGCCGACGGATGCCGCTCCGGCGGTGAGGCCGCCCGCAATACCCGCGGCCAGCGCCGCCGCACAAAGGAACCGGGTGAACTTCATGCTGTACTCCTGAGAAAGTGAATTCCGGGCTGTTTCCTGCCGGGGGTGTTTCTTTCCGGTGACTCAAGAATCTCCGGCCGGGAACTCCGGGTCCAGTCTCGGCTGGCCTCAGCAACGTGCGTGGCACGAAAGGGAGGGGCGTAAAACATGGACATAAAGGGTGAGATCGGGCCCTCTGTAGGGGTGGCGGGGCCGTTAGGGCCCCCGCCGGACCCGGATCCGGCGGGGGCAGCGGACATCGGGCCCGCGGCGGTCCGGCTCTACACCCGGCTGCTGGAGGACGGCCCCGCGCCGACCACCGCCCTGGCCGCCGCACTCGGCCTGAGCCGGGAGCAGACCGAACGGGCCGCCGACGAGCTGGTCCGCCAACGGCTCCTGGCCCGCGACCCCGACGGCACCCGGGACCGGTGGCGGGCTGTCAGCCCCTACACCGCCGCGGCCGAGCTGGTGGGCCCGGAGGAGAGCCGGCTGCGCCGGCGGCTGGAGGCCCTGGAGCGCACCAGGGCCCGGCTGAGTGCCCTGATCCCGCTCTACGAGGAGACCGCGCGGCGCGGCGCCGACTCCGGCGCCGTCGAGGTCGTCGAGTCCCGCGACCGCGTGATGCTCCTGATCTCCGACACGGCCGCCCGCTGCACCGAGGAGGTGCTCACCGTGCAGCCGGGCGGCGGACGCCCGCCCGGCCATCTGGAACGGGCCCTGCCGCGGGACCTGGAGATGCTGGGCCGCGGAGTGCGCCTGCACACCCTCTACCAGCACACCGCCCGCTACAGCCCCGGAACCCAGGAGTACGTCCGGGCCGTCAGCGCGGCCGGGGGCGAGGTGCGGACCCTCGGCGAACTCTTCGGGAAGATGGTCGTCTTCGACCGGGCCACCGCCTTCCTGCCGGTCTGGGACGACCCCGAGGCCGCCGTCGTGCTGCGCGAACCCTCGGCCGTCGCCTTCCTCTGCTCGGTCTTCGCCAGCGCCTGGGGCCTCGCCGAGCCGTTCTCCGCCTCCTACACGGCGGCCGCGGCCAGCCAGTTGCAGGACACCATCGCCGCCCGCCTGGCCGACGGGGCCAAGGACGAGCTGATCGCCCGGAGGCTGGGCATGTCCCTGCGGACCTGCCGCCGGCACATCGCCGAGCTGATGGACGAGCTGGGCGCCGAAAGCCGCTTCCAGGCCGGATACCTCCTCGCGCTGCGGGCCTCCGCCGCCCCGCCCGAAGGTCCCCACCATGCCGCGGCGGGACTCTGAGAGCGCTCCCCGGACCGCCGCCCCGCGCCGCGCACCCGCCCCGCGCCGGTGGGACGCCGGCCGGGGCCGGGCCCGTCCCTACTGCCCTGCCCGCACCGCCTAGCCTGGGCCGATGGCCACCCCCACCCACCTCCGTGAGGGCGCGCGCGTGGGCCTGCGGCCCTACCGGGCCGCCGACGGGCCCGAGTTCACGGCACGCGTGCGCGAGAGCCGGGACCTCCACCGCCCCTGGCTGTTCCCGCCCGCGACCCTGGAGGAGTACGCGCCCTACGCGGCCCGGCTCACCGGCGCCGAGGGCCGCGCGGGGTTCCTCGTGTGCGAGCTCGGCACCGGAGCCCTGGCCGGCTTCGTCAACGTCAACAACATCGTGCACGGCGCCTTCCGCTGCGGCGCGCTCGGCTACGGGGCCTTCGCCCACGCCACCGGACGCGGGCTCATGGGCGAGGCGCTCGCCCTGGTCCGCGCACACGCCTTCGCGCCCCCCGGCGAGGGCCTGGGCCTGCACCGGCTGGAGGCCAACATCCAGCCCGGCAACGCCGCCTCGATCGCCCTGGTCCGCCGCGCGGGCTTCCGCCTGGAGGGGCTCTCCCCGGACTTCCTCCACGTCGACGGGGCCTGGCGCGACCACGAGCGCTGGGCCGTGACGGCAGAAATGCCCGCACCGCGGGGCGCGCATCGCCCAGGATGAGGACATGCGAACCCTCGTGCTGCTCGACGCCCCCTCCAACCTGGGACTGCGGCCGCCCGCGCCCGGCACCGTCCCCGGTGTCTACAAGCTCGCCGGCGCCCTGCGCGAGCAGGGCCTGCTGGCCAGGCTCGGGGCACGCGAGGGCGGGGTCGTGGTCCCGCCCCGCTACGACCGCGGTGACTGGCGGGAGGGCGACGGCGTCTTCCACGCCGCCGCCCTCGCCGCGTACACCGTCGCCCTCGCGGACCGGATCGAACGGCACCTGCGGGCCGGGGAGTTCCCCGTCGTGCTCGGCGGCGACTGCTCCATCCAGCTCGGCGCCTCCCTCGCCATGCGCCGGATCGGCCGCTACGGACTGGCCGCCGTCGACGGCTCCGCCGACTTCCGCCACCCGGGCAACACCGCGACGAACGGCCCCGTCGGCGCCGCGGGCGGCGAGGAAATCGCCCTGGCCACCGGCCGCGGCCAGGCCTCCCTCACCGATCTGGAGGACCTCGCGCCGTACCTGCGGGACGAGGACGTCCGCCTCTTCGGCCTGCGCGACGGGGACGGCGACCTCCCGGAGCTGGCCGAGGCCGGCATCTTCGCCGCCACCGTCGCCGAGATCCGCCGGCGGGGAGCCGCCGAGGTGGCACGGGCCGCGCTGGACGGGCTGCACCCGCCCGTCACCGCGGGGTTCTGGGTGCACCTGGACGCCGACGTCCTCGATCCGGAGGTGATGCCGGCCGTGGACAGCCCGGATCCCGGGGGACTGCGGCCCGAGGAGCTCGCCACCCTGCTGGGCACGCTGGTGGGCTCGCCCCGCTGCGTCGGGCTCAACGTCACCATCTACGACCCCGACCTGGACCCGGACGGGAGTGCGGGCGCGCTCCTCGCCGACCTGGTCGTGGGGGCCTTTGCGTAATCCTGACCGGTGGTCCTCGGCGGAACCCCTGTGCACCGGCCGCCGCTGCGTGTTCCATTTCCCCATGGCCACCACCGTCCGACGTGCCGTACTGACCCTTCCCGCCGCCCCGTTGGGGACCGACAACCCGCTGCCCGCCCTCCGCGCGCCCGACGGCCCGCAGCCGCCCGACGAGCGCTCGCGCGCCGGCCTGCCGCGCGACACGGCCCGGCACGCCGGCTGCGGGCCGCTGCGCTCGCTGCTGCCCGCCAGGATCCGCGACGGGTACGGCAGGGAGCGCTCCGCGCGGGACTTCCCGACGGTCGTCATCGAGAACGCCCACCTGCGGGTCACCGTGCTCCCCGGACTGGGCGGGCGCGTCCACTCCCTCGTGCACCTGCCCACCGGGCGGGAACTGCTCTACTCGAACCCGGTGTTCCAGCCCGCCCACCTCGCGCTCAACGGCGCCTGGTCCTCCGGCGGCATCACATGGCACCCCGGAGCCACCGGCCGTGCCACGCTGTCCTGCGCCCCCCTGCACGCCGCGCTGGTGCCGGGCCCGGACGGAGGGACGATCGTCCGGCTGTGGGAGTGGGAGCCACTGCGCGACCTCCCCTTCCAGGTCGACCTGTGGCTCCCGGAGGACTCGGAGTTCCTGTACGTCGGCGTCCGGGTGCGCAACCCGCACGAGCGGACCGCCCCCGTGCACTGGTGGTCCGACGCGGCCGTCCCCGAGGACGCCGGCACCCGCGTCCTCGCCCCCGCCGAGAAGGCCTGGCACGTCGGCCGCGGGGCCGCCCCGCGCCGCGTCCCCGTACCGGGAGAGGAGGACGCGGACCACACCTACCCGCTGCGCAGCGAGGACCCGGCCGACTTCTTCTACGAGATCGACGAGGGCACCCGGCCCTGGATCGCCTCGCTCGACGCGGCCGGACACGGCCTCGTGCAGACCTCCACCGGCCGCCTGCGCGGGCGCGGGCTGTCCGTGTGGGGCTCCGGAGCGGCGGGCCGCCGCTGGCAGGAGTGGCTGACCGAGCCGGGCACCGGCGGGTACGCGGAGCTCCGGTCCGGGGCGACCCGGACCCGCCAGGAGTGCGTACGGCTCGACGGCGGCGCGGAGTTCGCCTGGCTGGAGGCGTACGGGCCGCTGTCGGCGGACCCCTCGCGGGTGCACGGCCCCGGGTGGGCCGAGGCCCGGGCCGCGGCGCAGGGCGCACTCGACGCCGCCCTGCCCCGGGAGCGGCTGGAGGAGGCGTACAAGGCGTGGCGGGGCTGCGCCGACACCGCACCGGGGGAGCGGCTGGCCACCGGCTCGGGCTGGGGAGCCCTGGAAGTGCTCTGCGGCGGACACGTGCTGCCCGGAACGCCGTTCGCGGAGGACACCCTCGGCGAGGAGCAGGAGCCGTGGCGGGAGCTGTGGCGCAGCGGCGCCCTGCCCGCTCCCGGCCGGGCGCTCCCGCCGGGGCCGAGCCTGGTCGCCCCGCACTGGCGGGACATGCTGGAGACGGCTCCCGCGGACGCGCTGACCGAGTTCCACCTCGGCGTCGCCCAGTGGCATGCGGGGGACGTGGCCCAGGCGGTGCGGAGCTGGGAGCGCGGGCTGGCCCTCGCCCCCTCGCGGTGGCCGCTGCTGAGGTGCCTGGCGGTGGCCGACGCGCTGGCCGGCGACCGGGAGCGGGCCGCCGACCGCTACGCGGCGGCCTGCGAGGACCTGGCCGCGGAGAGCCGCGGCGGCGACCGGTGGGAGGCCGCGGAGTCGGCCCTCGGGCGGGAGGCGATGGAGGCCCTGCTCGCCGCGGACCGGCCGGCGCAGGCCCGCGGGGTCTGGGAGGGGCTCCGGCCCGCCCTGCGGGAACAGGGCCGTTTCCGGCTGCTGGGGGCCCGGCTGCTGGCCGCGGAGGGGCATGTGGCGGCGGCCCGCCGGGTGTTCGAGGACGGGATCGAACTGCCGGACCTGCGGGAGGGCGAGGAGACCCCGGCGGAGGTGTGGTCGGCCCTGACGGACCGCCCGCTGCCCGCGCGCCACGACGACCGTACGGGCGGCCCGACGAGCCCCTGACCCCGGCGGGACGGGGCGGCGGTGCGTGGGCTCGGTGGAGCGGGCCCGCCGTCATCTCCGCGGGGGCGCGCCCGGGGTCGGAACCGGTTCCGACCCCGGCACCGGTTCCGACCCCGGTGCCGGTGTCAGGCCCGGCACAGGATCTCGGCGTTCAGGACCGCGAACCAGGCGTCCGGTTCGGCGGCCCAGGCCCGCCAGGCTCCGGCCGCGGCCTCCAGGTCCGCGGCCGTCGCGTGGCCGCCCAGGACCGCGACGCCGGCGTACGAGGAGGCCGTCGTCCGGTCCGCCCACAGCGAGGACCACCAGGCGGTCTCCTCCGGTTCGGCGAAACACCAGGCCGTCGCCGAGGAGGTGACCTCGGTGAAGCCGGCCCGCCGCGCCCAGGCCCGCAGGTGGCGTCCGGCGTCGGGCTCGCCGCCGTTGGCGCGGGCGGTCCGCCGGTACAGGTCCAGCCACGCGTCCAGGCCCGGTACGGCCGGGTACCAGGTCATCGCCGCGTAGTCCGCGTCCCGGGCGGCCACGATCCCGCCCGGTCGGCAGACCCTGCGCATCTCGCGCAGGGCCCGCACCGGGTCCCCGACGTGCTGCAGCACCTGGTGGGCGTGGACCACGTCGAAGGAATCGTCCGGGAAGTCCAGCGCGTGCACGTCCGCCACGGCGAAGGACACCGCGCCGCCCAGGCCGCGTTCCTCCGCGTGGGCGGCGGCCTGCGCCAGGACGTCCTCGGCGGCGTCCACGGCGGTGACCCGGCCGCCCGGGGCCACCAGGGCGGCCAGGTCGGCGGTGATCGTGCCCGGCCCGCAGCCGACGTCCAGCACCCGCATGCCCGGGCGCAGGGAGCCGATCAGGTAGGCGGCGGAGTTCTCGGCGGTGCGCCAGCGGTGCGAGCGCAGGACCGACTCGTGGTGGCCGTGCGTGTAGACGGCGGTCTCCCTGGCGGCGTCCATGACCGTTCCCCTCGTCGTCGAAGTGAGGGCACCACCGTAGATGATCAGTTCGCAATGCGAGATACCCGTTTCGATATGTGGACGAGATGCTTGTGTGCGAAGGGCCCCGGGGGAGTCGGTGGCAGTGCCCGGCGGGTGCGAGGAGAGTGGGTCGCAGGGGACGTCGCCCATGGCACGGGAGGGTGAGGTCATGCCGGACAGGCTGCTGGAACGTCACGCCGAGGCGCTGCGGCTCTTCGGCGAGCGGGTGCGCGACATCAGGGACGATCAGTGGGGCGCGCCGACCCCCTGCACCGAGTGGACCGTGCGGGACCTGGTCAACCACGTGACCGGGGAGCAGCTGTGGGTGCCGCCGATGGTCACCGAGGGCCGCACCGTCGAGGAGATCGGCGACGCCTTCTCCGGCGACGTGCTGGGCGGCGACCCGGCCGCGGCCTGGGACCGCGCCTCGGCCGCCGCGCACACCGCCTTCACCGCCTCCGGCGCGCTCGACCGGACCGTGCGGCTCTCCTACGGGCCCGCGCTCGGGTCGGCGTACTGCTCGGAGCTGACCGCCGACTGCGTGGTCCACACCTGGGACCTGTGCCGGGGCATCGGCGCCGACGACCGGCTGCCCGGACCCCTCGTGCGCTTCGCCCTGGAGGAGGTCACCCCGTACGCCGACGCGCTCGCCGCCAGTGGCGCGTTCGCCGAGCCCGTCGAGGTGCCCCCGGGGTCGGACGAGCAGACCAGGCTGCTCGCCCTGGTGGGCCGGAAGGGCTGAGGCGGGCGGTCGGCTCCGACAACGGGCATAGTGCCGCAAATAATCGTATAAAGGTCACGATCGGCGGAGGTGCGGCGAACGCGGAAGGCGGGAAGCGGTGGCGGGGATGCAGCGCACGGCGACGGAGGGCCGCGGCCAGGTCCGGTACGGCCCGCCGCCGCTCCAGCCGGGCCTGCCCGTCCTGCCCGAGCTGGTCTCCGTCCTCGGCGCCGCGGCGGACCACTCCGCCCCCGAGCCCCCCGGCGGCGGCGAACCCCTGCGCGAGGCCGCCTGCCGGCACTGGGGCCGGCGTGGGCTGGCCACCTCCCCCGAGTCGGTGGCCGCCGGACCCGGCGCCCCCGGACTGCTGCTGGCCGTGCTCGGCGCGTACGGGGGAGACGTCATGCTGCCCCGGCCCTGCCCCGCCTGGTGGACCCCGCAGGTCCGGCTGCTGGGGCGGCGCGCCTACCACGTGGCGACCCCGGCCGAATGCGGGGGCGTACCGGACCCCTACGCCCTGCTGGAGACCGTGCGCAGGGTGCGCGCCGAGGGCGGGGACCCGCGCGTCCTGCTGCTGTCGGTGGCCGACGACCCCACCGCCACCGTCCCGCCGCCCGAGCTGCTCCGCGAGGCGTGCGAGGCCGCCGAGACCGCGGGCCTGTTCGTCGTCAGCGACGAGACCTGGCGCGACACCGTCCACCGCCCCCACGACACCCTGGTCCTGAGCCCCGCCGAAATGCTGCCCGAGCAGGCGGCCGTCCTCGTCGACCTCTCGGGAGCGCTGCTGCCCGCCGGCTGGCCGGCCGCCGTGGTCCGCTTCCCCGACACCGGGCGCGGGGCCCGGCTGCGCGAAGGAACCCTCGACGTCCTGACCGCCACCGGCGCGACCGTGGCCGGACCCGTCGCCGCCGCGGCCGCCCACGCCCTCGGCGAGCCCGACGCCGTCGCCGCCCGCGCGTCCGCCGCCGCGGCCCTGCACGGCCGGGTGGCCGCCGCCGCCCACCGCGAACTCCTCGCCGCCGGAGCCCTGGCGAGGCCCCCGCAGGCCGGCCGGCACCTCTACGCCGACCTCACCCCGTTGCGCGCCGGCCTCGCCCGGCACGGGGTCGGCGACGCCATGGAACTGGAGGACTGGCTCGGGGACCGGCTCGGCGCGCCGGCCCCCGGCGGGCAGCGGTTCGCCGACGACCTCGGCGCGCTGCGCGTACGGCTGTCGACCGGACCCCTGCTCGGAGCCACCCCGCAGGAGCGGCTGGCCGCCCTCACCGCCCGCGATCCGCTCGCGCTGCCGCACGTGCGGCGCTCCCTGGACCTCCTCGGATCGGTCCTGGCCGCACTGGCCTGACCGCGACCCCGGTGAACGGAAACGGAGACTTCTCGATGAGGGACCGGACGGACGCCCCCGCCCCCGCCTCGCCCCTTCCGGAGCCGGACCCCCCGGCCCCTGCCCGCCCCCACCGCCTGGCACCGGACCCGGTCCCCGCCGAGCGGCCCGTCGGCGGGTCCGCGCCGCGGCCGCTCGGCGAGCACCGCCGCTGGCCCGCCTCGTTCGCCGACCGCCTGACCACCCCCCTGCCGGGCCTGCGGGCCTTCGCCCGGCTCGCCCGCGAAGGAGCCTTCCGGCCCGGACCGGCCGGGCTGCGCGGCATCCCCGACCTGCCCTACGCGCCCGGTCCGCTGCCCCCGGCCCCCGCGGGCACGGTCTGCGCCACCTGGGCCGGACACGCCAGCTGGGTGCTCCGCACGGGCGGGCTGACCGTACTGACCGACCCGGTCTGGTCCCGGCGGATCCTCGGCACCCCGGCCCGGATGACGCCCGTCGGCGTCCGCTGGGAGGACCTCCCGCCGGTGGACGCCGTGGTGATCAGCCACAACCACTACGACCACCTCGATGCACCCACCCTCCGCCGGCTGCCCCGGCACACCCCCCTCTTCGTCCCGGCCGGCCTCGCGGGCTGGTGCCGCCGCCGCGGCTTCACCCGGGTCACCGAGCTCGACTGGTGGGAGTCGGCCGAACTGGACGGCGTGCGCTTCGAGTTCGTGCCCGCCCACCACTGGTCGAAGCGGACGCTGCTCGACACCTGCCGGTCCCTGTGGGGCGGCTGGGTCCTCACGGACACCCTGAGCCCCGCCCCGCGGAAGGTCTACTTCGCCGGGGACACCGGCTACGGGCACTGGTTCGCCGAGATCGGCCGGCGCCACCCCGGCATCGACCTCGCGCTCATGCCGGTCGGCGCCTACGCCCCGCGGTGGTGGCTCGGCGACGTCCACGCCGACCCGGAGGAGGCCGTCCGGGCCTGCCTCGACCTCGGCGCCCGCCGCATGGCCCCCATGCACTGGGCCACCTTCGTCCTGTCCGCCGAGCCCGTCACGGAGCCCCTGCACCGCACCCTGGCCGCCTGGACCCGCGCCGGCCTCCCGCGCGAGGACCTCTGGGACCTCCCCGTCGGAGCCTCCCGCACCCTGCCCCCGGCCCCGGGCCATCCGGAGGAGCCGGCCCCGTGACCCGGGTCACCGGGCCGAGGCCGGCTCCTCCGGCCCGTCCCCCGGAGCACCGGCGAACCAGGAGCGACCCTGGGCCCAGCGCCCGGTGTGCCCGCTGCACGTCTGTCAGCGGGCGCAGGCGTCCGCTCGTGGTCGGCGCATCCGGTAGGCGGTGGCCGGTACGGAGACGGTGACCCGGTCGGGCAGGGTGCCGGCGTCGCCCAGGTCCGCACGGCTCACGTGGCGGGCACTCGGCGTCATCGCCACCAGGTCCCGCACGTCCGGCCCGGACAGGGCCGCGGAGTACTCCACCTCTTCGGTGACGACGGCCTCGAAGTAGGGGGTGAGCGCGCGGTGCAGGCGCTCTTCCTCGGCCGGGTCGACCGTGACCGTCCCCGGCACGTGGCCGCGCAACTCGGCCAGGTGCCGACCGGTGGGCCGGACCACGATCAGCCGGCCCGTCGGGCGCAGTACGCGGTGGAACTCGGCCGGGTTGCGCGAGGCGAACACGTCCAGCACCACATCGGCCGCACCGTCGGCCAGGGGGGAAGGGACGGAAGACGTCCCAGGCCACCGCGGCGGCCCGGTCGTGGGCACGGACCGCCAGGCGCAGTGCGCGCGCCGAGGTGTCCAGCCCCAGGCCGCGGGCGCCGGACAGATGGTCGAGTACGCCCGCCAGGTAGCAGCCCGTGCCGCACCCCACGTCCACCACCGTGGCCCGCTCCGACACGGCCCCGGCCGCCAGGCGGGCCCCGACGTCGCGGATGGGCGCGTAGCAGCCGGTGGACAGGAACCGCTCCCGGGCCCGTACCGTGGCCGCGTCGTCCCCGCTGGTGGCGCGGGTGCCGGTCAGCAGGCCGGCGTAGCCGTGGCGGGCGATGTCGAAGGCATGGCCCGACCGGCACCGCAGTGCGGCGTGGTCGGGGTGCAGGCGGCGCGTCCGGCACGTCGGGCAACGCAGCAGGTCGAGGGACAGATCGAGGGCAGGGGGAAACGACACGGGCACGAGGCACTCCTGGCAAGGGGTGAAGGGAAGGGATCGTGCCTGCGCGCTCGGAACCCCCACTGCCTCGGGAAGGAACGGGCAGAGGGGACGCGTCTCATGAGGCAGGCATACCAAGGAGGGCGACGCCGTCCGGCATCGCCCTCAGCGCCTTCCGATCACAGGAAGCAGCAGTGCGGGGTGCTCATGAATGCCATGCCGTCAGTCAACGAGCACGACCGGGGCCCTTCATGGTCCGTGCCCAGGAGTGGGGAGCCGCGACCTAGTGGTGCCAGGCCCGGCCGCCCGTGTTGTGCACGAAGCGCTGGAGCACCTTGAGCGTCGTCAGGTACTCCTCGTCCGAGATCCCCTCGTGCCGCTCGTCCCACAGCTCCTTCTGCAGGGCAGCCGCCCGCCGGTGGAACTCCCGGCCGTCCGGGGTGATCCCGAGGCGGCCCGCGGCGTCCTCGGTGATCCAGCCGCGGACCACGGTCGTGTCGATCTCCTCGTCGAGGGCCGGGCCGCCCACCGCGAGGTAGCCCTTGAGGACCTCGGTCACCTCCTCCCGGGTCCTCGGCTCCCGCGCCCCGGCCACCTGGGCGAGCACCCACCACTGCGGCTGGGTGGTGCCGATCCCGGCGAGCGCGCCCCGCGTCCGGGTCACGACGGCGTCGTAGGCCGCCCAGCTCCAGTAGCCGATGGGCTGCCGGACCAGTTCGGCGTCACTGTGCGAGTACTCCATGGCGGATCCGCTCCGTTCGTTCGGTCCCGGGTTCCTTCGACGGGCACGACCCTAGGAGCTCAACCGCACTTGATGTCCAGGCCGTTCACCGGCCTGCCCGCCCGCGCCGGGCGCGCAGCCGGCGCAGCAGCGCCGGGGCCGAGCTGATCAGCACGGTCAGGCCGACCGCGAGCGCCACACCCTTCCACGGCTCCGGGAAGAGCGAGCCGCCCAGGATGCCGATGAGCCCGTACGCGGCGGCCCAGGCCAGGCACGCCGCGGCGTCCCCGCGGGCGAACCGGCGCAACGGCATCCGCGCGAGCAGGCAGGCCAGCATCACCGGGATCCGGCCCGCGGGGACCAGCCGCGACAGCACCAGGATGAGCACCCCGTGTTCGTCGAGGCCGCGCTGCGCCCGTTCCAGCCGCTCGGGTGCCGCCCGCGCCCGCAACGCCTCCAGCCGCCGGGAGCCGTTGCGCGAGCGCACCCCGCGCTGCCCGAGCCAGTACAGGGCCAGGTCCCCCGTGAACGCCGCCAGCGCCGACACCCCGACGACCAGCAGCACGCCGAACGGCGGCGCCTGGTGGTGGAAGGCGACCACCGCCGCCGAACTCACCAGCGCCCCGGTGGGAATGACCGGCACCAGCGCCCCCAGCGCCACCAGCACGAACAGCAGCGGGTAGCCCACGGCCTGCTGGGTGCTCTCCGGCGGCACCTGGCCGGCGGCCCCGGCTGCGGCGGCGGCCGCCAGGACCGCCACCGCGCTTCCGGTCGGCGTCACGGCAGCCGCACCCGTTCCCCGTGCGCGGGCACCCGGACGGCCACCTTCGGCGCCAGCCGCCTCGCGTGCCGTTCGAACTCCGTTCCCGGGGAGTGGAATTCGTGCGGTCGCACCGCGTCCATCCCCAGCGGCCAGTACGTGCCGTAGTGCACCGGCACGGCCGCCGCCGGCGCCAGCGCGGCCAGCGCACGCGCCGCGCGTCCCGGGTCGAGGTGCCCCGGGCCCAGGTACGGCCCCCAGCCGCCCACCGGCAGCAGGGCCACGTCCACGGGGCCGACCTCCTCGGCCATCGCGTCGAACAGCCCGGTGTCCCCGGCGAAGTACGTCCGCGCCGCGCCCTCCACCACGTAGCCCAGGGCCGGTGCCAGCTGCGGCCCGAACGGCAGCCGCCGCCCGTCGTGCCGGGCCCGCACCGCACGGACCCGTACGCCGTCCCGTACGGCGACCTCCGCACCCGGCGCCACCTCCGTCACCGCCAGCCCGCGCAGCCCGGCGATCCGGGCCAGGCCGGGCACCGCACGGCGTGCGCCGTGCGGCACCAGCAGCCGGGTCCCGGGCGCGAGCCGGCCCAGTGACGGCAGGTGCAGGTGATCGGCGTGCAGATGGGACACCAGCACCACGTCGGCCACCGCCGCCTCGGGCGGCGGGAGCGCGCCGCGCCGGCGCCGCAGGTGGGCGAGGCGCCGGGCGAACAGCGGATCCGTCAGCAGCCGGACCCCCGAATCCTCGACGGTGCACGTCGCATGGCCCCACCAGGTGATCTCCACCGGCCTCGGCCCTCCCTCCCTCACGCACCCGCGCCTCCCGGGGGTGTCCTGCCCCCTCCCCATCATGCCGGGCCCCGTACCGCGCGGGCGCCGGGCGCGGGGCGGGCGCGGGCCGGGGCGCGGGCCGGGGCGCCCCCACCGCCCCGAATCGCAGCGCCCCCGCCCCTCCTCTCCGGAGGCGGATCGGAGTAGGGTCCGGCGGCATGGAAGAGTTGCGCGTGGCCGCGATCGCCAGCCTGGCCCCGCTCGAGGACCTGGACGCCGACCCCTTCGCCGTGGACACCCGCGGCCAGCAGGCCGTGTGCGCGCGCTGGGCCGCCGACCGGGGCTACGTCGTGACGCAGCAGCTCCTGGTCTACGGGATGCGGGCGGACCACTGCGGGTTCTGGTACGAGGTCGACGCCGGGCGCGTCGACCTGTTCGTCGCCGCGAGCGACCGGGTGCTGGGCCGGGCGCTGAGCTGCGTCGAGGAGTTCGCCGCCGAGTGCGAGCGGCGCGGCGTACGGCTGGAGACCGCGGGGGAGGACGAGCCGCGCTACACCCCGGCGATGAAGGCAGAGGTGCACCGGCGGCTGTCCATGCCGACCGCCGGCTACGACGGCACCTGACCCGGCCCACCCGTCCCGCGGGCCCGCCCCGGTGAACCGTACCGCGAGCCCGCCGGCAGCCCCGGCCCGTCCCGCCCCGAGCCCGGACCCGCCCTTTTCCGGCCGCGCCCGGCCGGTTGTGCGAGCCTGGAAGCGGACGGGCTCGCGGGAGGTGGTGCGGTGCGGCGGGGACGGTTGAGGGCCGCGGGCAGCGCCCTGCTGCGCGTGACCCTGGTCTGGGCGGTGTCCACCCTCACGATGCTGGCCCTCGCCGGGATCCTGCCGGACTTCCGCCTCCAGTCCGGGGACGGCGAGAGCGTCACCCGGATCGGGCTGACCGCGGCCTGGGGCGCCGGCGCCTTCGGCCTGCTGAGCGCCCTGGTCTGGCCCGTGCTCGTGCGGGCCCTGCTGCTGGTGCCCGCCCTCGTGCTCGGGCTGCTCGTCTTCTTCCTCAACGGCTCCCTGCTGCTGGTCGCGCTCCGGCTCGTCCCGGACGGCGGCGGCGCGGCGGCACCCGAGACCGCGGTGGTCGTCGCCGCGGTGATGTCGGCGGTGGCCTCGGCGACCTCCACCGCGCTCGCCGTGCGCGACGACGAGGCGTACCGCCGCCGGCTCTACCGGCTGGCGGACCGGCGCCGCAGGCGGGACCGCGGCCGCGACCCGGACCGGGCGGGGCCGCCCGTGCCCGGCCTGGTCGTCGTCCAGCTCGACGGGGTCGGGTACGAGGTGCTGCGCCGTGCCTGCAACAGCGCCCTGATGCCGACCGTCGCCGGCTGGCTGGAGCAGGGCCACCGCGTCATGCCGTGGCGCACCGACTGGTCGAGCCAGACGGGCGCCAGCCAGCTGGGCATCCTGCACGGATCCACCTTCGACGTGCCGGCCTTCCGCTGGTACGAGAAGGACACCGGCGAGGTGATGGTCTGCAACCGGCCCTCCAGCGCCGCCGAGCTGCAGCGGAGGGCCGTCGCACGCACCGGGGACGGCGGGCTGCTCACCCTCGACGGGGCGAGCCGGGGCAACCTGTTCAGCGGAGGCGCCGACCAACTGGCCCTCGTGCTGTCGGTCTCGGCCCGCCGGGGCCGGGCGAACCGCTCCCGCGCCGGCTACTTCGCCTACTTCTCCGATCCGGCCAACGCCGTCCGCACGGCCCTGTCCTTCGTCGCCGACGTGGTCCGCGAGGTGCGCCAGTCCGTGCGCGCGCGGCTGCGCGGGGACCGGCCGAGGGTCTCGCGCGGCGCCCCCTACCCGCTGATCCGGGCCTTCGCGACGGTCGTCGAACGGGACGTGGTCGTCGCGGCGGTGATCGGCGACATGCTGGCCGGGCGGGCCGTCGTCTACGCCGACCTCGTCGCCTACGACGAGGTCGCGCACCACTCGGGCCCGCACGGCCGGGACACCGACCAGGTGCTGGAGCGCCTGGACCGGAGCCTCGCGCTGCTGGCCCGCGTCGCCGAGCACGCCCCGCGCCCCTACCGGATCGTGCTGCTGTCGGATCACGGCCAGAGCCCGGGGGAGACCTTCCTCGGCCGGTACGGGCTGACGCTGAAGGACCTGGTGCGGGCGGGGTGCGGGCTGCCCGTCTCCCGCCGGGCCGGCCGCACCCGCAGCGGCGCCGAGGCCCGTGCGGCCGTCCTCGCCGCTCTGCACCGGCCCGTGGAGGAGGAGGGGGAGGAGGTCCGGCCCGGAGCGGGCCCCGATCCGGTGGTGCTGGCCTCGGGCAACCTGGCCCTGATCTCCTTCCCGGACATCCCCGGCCGGGCCACGCGGGCCCGTGTCGAGCAGCGTCACCCCGCCCTGCTGGCCACCCTGGCCAACCACCCCGGCGTGGGGTTCCTGCTGGTGGACGGGGAGGTGCTCGGCCCGGGCGGTGCGGTGGCCCGCCTCGACGTGCCCGGCGAGGCGGAGGAGCTTCTGGCCGCCTTCGGCCCCGGCGCCGCCGACGCCGTCCGTAGGACCGACTCCTTCCCGCACGTCGCCGACATCATGGTCAACTCGGCGTACGACCCGGACACCGGGACGGTGCACGCCTTCGAGGAGCAGATCGGCTCGCACGGCGGACTGGGCGGCGAGCAGGGCCGTCCGTTCCTGATGTGGCCGGCGGAGCTGTCCGACCCGGGGGCCGAGCCGGTCGGCGCGGAGGCCGTGCACGGGCTGCTGCGGCGCTGGCTCCGCGAGTCCCACGGCCCCCAGGTCCCGCTCCGGCCGGGGGAGGGTGCGCAGGAGGGCGTGGGGGAGGACGGCGAGGCGGAGGACGGCGAGGCGGAGGGCGGGCGGGAGGGCGTGGTGGAGGATCCCCCGTCGGGAACCGGCCAGAACGGAAGGTTTCCTTCCGGAAGGGTCCCGGCGCGGGACGAAACCCGTTGATTTGGTGCCTCCTCCGCGGTGGTCAACCATGTGTTGACCTGCCCACCATGTGAGACGTTCCGAGGCGCACCACCGATGACCAGCACCGCAGCCCTGCCCACAGAGGCCCCCGCACCCCCAGGACAGGACCGCGACCCGCACACCCGGCGCTTCGGTCTGCCCATCGCGACCTGCCTGGTCATGGGCAACATCATCGGCGGCGGAATCTTCCTCCTGCCGGCCTCCGTGGCCCCCTTCGGCACGATCAGCCTGGTGGCCTTCGCCGTGCTCACCGTCGGCGCCGTCGCCCTCGCCCTCGTCTTCGGCCGGCTCGCCCGCCGCCACCCGCAGACCGGCGGCCCGTACGTCTACGCCCGCGCCGCCTTCGGGGACTTCGCCGGCTTCCTCGCCGCCTGGAGCTACTGGATCACCTCCTGGGTGTCGAACGCGGCCCTGGCCGTCGCGTCCGTCGGCTACCTCACGGTCCTTTTTCCGGAGATCGGCGCGCACAAGTGGTCCATGTGCCTGGCCGCGCTGGCCATGCAGTGGCTGCCCGCGCTCGCCAACCTGGCGGGCACCCGCTACGTGGGAGCGGTGCAACTCGTGGCCACGGTGCTGAAGTTCGCGCCGCTGGTGCTGGTCGCCGTCGGCGGCCTGTTCTTCTTCGACCCCGACAACCTCGGCCCGTTCCAGGCCACCGACCAGAGCGCGGCCGGCGCCCTGTCCGCCTCCGCCGCGATCCTGCTCTTCAGCTACCTCGGCGTCGAATCGGCCGCGGTCAGCGCCGGCGAGGTCCGCGACCCGGCCCGCAACGTCGGCCGGGCCACCATCCTCGGCACGACCGGCGCGGCCGTCGTCTACCTGCTGGGCACCCTCTCCGTGTTCGGCCTCGTCGCCCACGACCGGCTCGTCGCCTCCGAGGCCCCCTTCACGGACGCCGTGAACGCCATGTTCGGCGGCACCTGGGGCGGCACCCTCGTCGCCTGCGCCGCCGTGATCTCGATGGCCGGCGCGCTCAACGGCTGGACCCTGCTCAGCGCCCAGACCCCGTACGCCGCCGCGAAGGACGGGCTCTTCCCGCGCGCCTTCGAGAAGAAGCGGCGCGGCGTCCCGGTGGTCGGTGTCGTCGTCACCACATCCCTGGCCTCCGCCCTGACCGTCTACAACTACACGGCGGGCTCCGGCGGCGTCTTCGAGATCCTGGTCCTGGTCACCGTCTTCACGGCGACCGTCCCCTACCTGCTCTCCACCGCCGCGCAGATCTACTTCCTGCTCTCGGGCCGCGCCGAGCGCGTGCACCGAGGGCGGCTGGCCCGCGACGGCGCCCTGGCCTGCCTGGCCTTCGGCTTCTCCATGTGGCTGGTGGCCGGCTCCGGCTACGCGGCCGTCTACCAGGGCGTACTCTTCCTCTTCGCCGGAGTCGCCGTCTACGCCGTGATGGCCGCCCGCCGACACCGCCCGGCCCCCACCGCCTGACCCGCGGCCCGCGCGGGCCCGCCCCACGAAGACCTCCGCCCCGCCGGGCGGAGGTCTTCGCGCGTGCGCCACGGCCCCGGCCGGGCGGCGGCCGCCCCCGGTGCGGACCGGCCGCCGCCCGGGTACGCGGAAGCCCCCGCCCCGCCGGTGGCGGGACGGGGGCTCCGACGGGCCCGGTCAGTCCAGGTAGTCGCGCAGGACCTGCGAGCGCGACGGGTGGCGCAGCTTCGACATGGTCTTGGACTCGATCTGGCGGATGCGCTCACGGGTGACCCCGTACACGCGGCCGATCTCGTCCAGGGTCTTCGGCTGGCCGTCGTTGAGGCCGTAGCGCATCGACACCACGCCCGCCTCACGCTCCGAGAGCGTGCCCAGGATCGACTGGAGCTGCTCCTGGAGGAAGGTGAAGGAGACCGCGTCCGCGGGCACGACCGCCTCGGAGTCCTCGATGAGGTCACCGAACTCGCTGTCGCCCTCCTCACCCAGCGGGGTGTGCAGGGAGATCGGCTCGCGGCCGTACTTCTGGACCTCGATGACCTTCTCGGGGGTCATGTCGAGCTCCTTGCCCAGCTCCTCCGGAGTGGGCTCCCGGCCGAGGTCCTGGAGCATCTGGCGCTGCACACGGGCGAGCTTGTTGATGATCTCGACCATGTGGACGGGGATGCGGATGGTGCGCGACTGGTCGGCCATGGCACGCGTGATCGCCTGCCGGATCCACCAGGTCGCGTACGTGGAGAACTTGAAGCCCTTGGTGTAGTCGAACTTCTCGACCGCGCGGATCAGGCCGACGTTGCCCTCCTGGATCAGGTCCAGGAAGAGCATGCCGCGGCCGGTGTAGCGCTTGGCGAGGGAGACCACGAGGCGGAGGTTGGCCTCCAGCAGGTGGTTCTTCGCGCGGCGACCGTCCTCGACGAGGATCTCCAGCTCGCGCTTGAACGCGGGCTTGTGGTCCTCTTCCTCCTCGAGCTTGTACTCGGAGAAGAGACCGGCCTCGATGCGCTTGGCGAGCTCCACCTCCTGCTCGGCGTTGAGGAGCGGCACCTTGCCGATCAGCTTGAGGTAGTCCTTGACCGGGTCGGCGGTGGCGCCGGCCACCATGACCGTCTGCGCCGGGGCGTCGTCCTCGTCCTCGTCGGACAGCACGAAGCCCTGGGTGCCGGCCTTGGGAGCCTCCTCCTCGACCTCGTCGACGAGGTCCTCGGCGGCCCAGTCCTCACCCTCGGCGGCCGGGTTCTCGCCCTCGTCGGAGTCCTTGGCGCCGGTCTTCTTCGCCGCGGCGGTCTTCTTCACCGCGGTCTTCTTGGCGGCGGTCTTCTTGACCGTGCGCTTCTTGGGCTCGGCGGCGGCCTCGGCCGGCGCCTCACCCGCCGCGGCGGCCGACGGAGCGGATATCGCCGCGGCCGCGGAGGCGGCGGTGGTGGCGGGCGCGGCCGTGGCCGCGGTCTTGCGCGCGCCGATGGGGCGCGGCGCGGCGGTGGCCTTCTTGGTCACGGTGCGGGCCGGAGCGGCGGCAGCCTTGCGGGGCTTCTTCGCGGCGGCCTTGGTGGCGGGGGCCGCGCTGACGTGAAGGGCGACACCCTCCTCGTCGAGGACCTGGTTCAGACTGCGCAGGACCCGCTTCCACTGGTCCACCGGGATGCGGCCGGCCTCGAAGGCCTGGCGCACGTCGTCACCGTTGATGTGACCCTGCTCGCGGCCGCGCTCGACCAGCGCTACCAGGGCCTCGGATTCGGCGATCTCCGGAGGGAACGTACGGGACGGGCTGAGCGACACAAGGAGCCTCTCGTTGCGAACAGACAGTGGTGGGCGGGACATCATCGCGCGAACTCGGGAAACAGAGCCGAGGGGGGTCTGTATTCCGGGCCGCGCGAGGACACCTGTCGGTTCATCGCGTGCCCGAGTCGATTCGTTACGCGCTGAATTGAGTGACCTGCGCCACGCCACGACGGGGCAACCGATCCGGCGTGGATCCGTCCGCCCCGATCAGCCCTCTCGGTGGTCCGTTTTGCGGGCCTTGATGAGGAAACGGGCGGTGTGGGCGACGAACGGGCCGTCCCTTTCGATCTGTTCGTGCAGTTCGCGCAGCCGGTCCCGGTACTGCCCGACCGTGAAACCGGGCACCATCCAGATCACCTTGCGCAGGAAGTAGATCACCGCGCCGATGTCGTGGAACTCCGTACGCAGCCGCTCGGAGCGCAGGTCCACCACCTCCAGGCCGGCCGCGGTGGCGTCGGCGACCGCGTCGTCGGGGTGCCGGCCGCGCCGCACCTCCTCCGGCTGGGGCCCGAGGAAGTACTCGACGAGCTCGAAGACGCTCGCCGGGCCGACCTGCTGCGAGAGGTACGTCCCGCCCGGCGCGAGCACGCGCGCGATCTCGTCCCACCAGATCGTCACCGGGTGCCGGCTGGTCACCAGCTCGAAGGCCTCGTCACCGAAGGGCAGCGGGGGCTCGTCGGAGTCCGCGACCACCACCGCGCCCAGCGGGTGCAGCAGCTTCGTCGCCCGCCGGACGTTCGGCGGCCAGGACTCGGTGGCCGCGGTGAGGGCCGGGAGGGGCCCCGCGCCGGCGAGGACCTCGCCGCCGCCGGTCTGGATGTCCAGGGCGGAACGGACCCGGGCCAGGTGCTCGCCGAGCAGCCGCTGGTAGCCCCAGGAGGGGCGCTGCTCGGTCGCCCTGCCGTCGAGCCACGAGAAGTCCCAGCCGTCGACGGACACGGTCTCGGCTTCGGCGACAAGATGGTCGAAAGTGCGCGTCATGCATTGATCGTCGCAGGTGGGACGTCGGTGGACCACCGGATAAGTCGATTACAGTGGGGGCGGGCCGTGACTGGCGTTCGGGTGGATCACCACCGGGGAGCGGCCCGGCGTACACGCACCTCCCGTACGTCGACTGCCGCGCGCCTGGGCGACCGCGAACCGCGATCCGCAGCGACGTTCAGGAGACCCCGTGACGACCGCCCAGACTGCCACTGCCACTGCCACTGCCACCGCCGCCGGTACCGCCCGCCTCATGGACGGCACCGCCCTCGCCCGCCGCGTCTCGGAGCGCACCGCCGCCCTCGCGGCGAAGATCACCGAGCGCACCGGCACCGCCCCCTGCCTCGCGACCGTACTGGTCGGCGAGGACCCGGCCTCCGTCACCTACGTGCGCATGAAGCAGAACCGCTGCGCCAAGGCCGGCATCACCTCCCGCCACGTGGAGCTGCCTGCCTCGACCACCACCGAGGAGCTCGTCGCCGCGATCACGGCGCTCTCCGAGGACCCGGAGATCAGCGGCATCCTGCTCCAGCACCCGGTCCCGCACCACATCGACGAGCGGGCCGCCTTCGAGGCGATCGCCCCCGGCAAGGACGTCGACGGGGTCACCATGCACTCCTTCGCCGCCATGGGCTTCGGCCTGCCCGGCTTCGTCTCCTGCACCCCCGGCGGCATCATGCGCCTGCTCGCCGAGTACGACGTGGACCTCACCGGCAAGCACGCCGTGGTCGTCGGCCGCAGCGCCATCCTCGGCAAGCCGGCCGGGATGCTGCTGCTGGAGCAGAACGCCACCGTCACCTACTGCCACTCGCGCACCCGGGACCTCCCCGAGATCGTGCGCCAGGCGGACGTCCTGGTCGCCGCCGTCGGCAAGGCCGAATTCATCCGCGGCGAGGACATCAAGCCGGGCGCGGTGGTCCTGGACGCCGGCTACAACGAGGGCAACGTGGGCGACGTCCACTTCGAGTCGGCCGCGGCCCGCGCCTCCCTGATCACGCCCGTCCCGGGCGGTGTCGGCCCGATGACCATCGCCGTGCTGCTGGAGCAGACGGTCCAGGCGGCCGCCGCCCAGGCCGGACTGGACCTCGCGGAGCTCTGACGCGGCCCCGCAGGGGTCACGGGCTCAGCGGGCCCGGCCGACGGGGTCGGCCGGGCCGGGACGCCGGGCCAGCCCGGCGAGCGCGCGCTCGGCGAGGGTCAGCGGGGGCCCGGCCGGGGCGCCGCGCTCCGAGGCGCGCAGGACGTGCCACACCACCGACGGCCGCAGCCAGTGCGCCGGCCCGCTGCTCATGGTGATCACCCGGAAGAAGGCGTCGGTGAGTTCCCGGCGGGTGGTGGCTCCCGTCATCAGCCGGCCGACGTAGGCGTTGAGCAGCCCGGCCCCGGTCCGCGGCCGCATGCCCGTGGCCCCCGGGTAGAGGATGTCCTGCGAGGTGGCCAGGTCCCAGGCGGTGGCCACCCGCGGGGCGATCGCGCGCTGCGCGGCCCGCCCGAAGCCCGGAGCCGCGACGCCGGTGTCCCGCAGCAGGTCGCGTACCGCCAGCAGTCCCTGCGCGGCGACGGTCATGCCCTGGCCGTACAGAGGGTTGAACGTCGCGACCGAGTCGCCGACGGCGAAGAACCCGTCGGGCAGGGCGGCCTTCTCGAAGAAGATCCGGCGGTTGGCGTTGCCCCGGGTGACGGCGACGTCCGTGAGGGGCCTGCGGCCCTCCAGCAGCTCACCGACGATCGGGTCGCGCACGCTCCTGGCGAACGGGACGAACGCGTCGGGGTCCCCCGTGGGGCGGCCGCCGCGGGTGCCCGACAGGGTCGCCTGCCACTGCCCGTTCTCGATGGGCACGATGGTGGCCGTCCGCCCCGGCACGGGCACCCTCGGATCGGACTGCACGTTGACGATGGGGAAGCCCGCCGCGTGCGCCCCGGCGGGCGCCTCGAAGACCCGGGTCGCGTAGACCAGCCCCGAGTCGACCTCGGCCCGGCGCAGGCCGGTCACCCCGAGGGCCCGGAGCCACTGCACGGCGTGGGAGCCGCGCCCGGACGCGTCGACCACCAGGTCGGCGGGGACGGAGCGGCCCCGATCCTCCGGTGTGTCGACGAGGACCCCGGTGACCCGGGCCGCGCTGCCCAGCAGTCCGCCGACCCGGCCGTTCTGGAGGGTGCGGACACCCGGCAGGGCCGTCACCCGGGCCCGTACCACCGAGTCCAGGAGGTCCCGGCTGCAGGAGATGCTGAACTGCATCTCCGGGCGGCGCGGGATCCAGCCCTGGGCGGTCATGGTGACCAGGTCGGCGGGCAGGCTGCGGCGCAGCGCACCGGCGGCCGTCCAGCCCTCGGTGATGCCGGGGAGGATCCGCTCGATCGCCCGCGCCCCTCCCGACCACAGCACGTGGACGTGCCGCGCCTGCGGCAGCCCGCGGCGCGGGGCCGGGCCCACCGGGAGCGTGTCCGCGTCGATGAGCGTGACCGTCGCGTGCTCGGCGAGGACGGCGGCCGCGAGCAGGCCGGCCATGCTGCCGCCGATGACGACGACGTGCGGGGCCGGGGAGGACTGCGTCATGGTGTCGGGCTCTCTGTCGGGGCCGCGCCGACGGCAGCGGCGTGCGGGGGCGGTGGCGTGTGCGGCGCCCGGCGGCGGGCCGTACGGGGTGAACGGCACCCGGCACCGAAGGCGCGCGGGCGAGCGCGCGAGCCCGGGGGATCGCGCGGCCCGGGTCCGTGCCCGGTACGCGCGGCCGGGGAACCCGCGGCCCGGGAAGGCGTGGCCGGGGAGCCTGGGGCTCGGACAGGCGTGGCCCGGGAGCCTGGGGCTCGGGAACGTGCGACCCGGGAAGCCGCGGCTTGGGAGGGCGTGGCCGGGGAGCCTGGGGTTCGGACAAGCGGGACTGGGTTCCTGCCGCTCGGGAGTGCCACCCGGGAAGCCGCGGCTTGGGAAGGCGTGGCCCGGGAGCCTGCGGCTCGGCCAGGCGGGCCCGGAAACGTGAGGTTCGGGCATGCGGGCCCGGGAACGTGCGGCTCCGGAAGCCAGGGAACGTGCGGCCGGGGCCGGGGCCGGGGCCGGGGCCGGTGCCGGGGCCTGGGCCTGCGCGGCGGCGGCGCGGGGTGCCCGCAGGGCTCGCGTGCGGCTCATGCCGCGCCCCGCCCGTCCGCCGGCTCCGCAGAATGCCGGCCGCAGGGCGTCGAGCCGGTAGCGGCGGCTGGGGGCCGGGTGTGCTCCGTCCGGCTCGTGCCGTCCGTCGGCAGGAGGTCGGCGTGCACGGCGAGGAAGCGCTGTACGTCCGCCGCGTGCCCCGGCCCGACCAGGCCGGTGCCCGCGGCGCGGGTGGCGCGCGGCGGCCGGAAGCACCGGTGCGCGCGGGCGGAGGGCACCACGCCCGGTAAGTGCTCGGGGGCGACGCCGGAGAGTCGGCCCGGCCGCTCGGGGGCGGGCACTTCGGCGGGGGCCGGGCCCTGTTGCTCCGCGAGTGCCCCGGCCCGGTGCCGGACCGCGGCGAGCCCCGGGCGGGGGACGGCTCGCACCGGCGAACCTCCCTGTGTCGACAAGACGTTCGAGTCGGTCTGCTGGGTGCAGCGTAGCCCGCCGCCCCGGGCCGGACCAGGCGCTTCCGCCACCTTCCCCGCCGGCCCGTTACCCCGGAGGTAATCGACCCGTGCGGGACGGCCCGGCAGGGTGGGGGCATCGGGTTCCGGGGCCGCGCACTCGGGTCCGGAACCCGTCTCCCACCTGCCGGTCCGACCTCGACGGAGGCTGATCCCCGATGTCCGCAACCCTGCTCACCGGAATCGCCCGTACCACCGTCCCGCAGACCGCCCTGCGGCGGTTCCTCGCCCTCGACGCCGTGGTCACCACCGCCAACGGCCTTGCCTACGTGGCGTTCTCCGCCCCCCTGTCCCGCCTCCTCGGCGTCGGGCAGGAGCTCCTGCTCGGGCTCGGCGTCTTCCTGGCCGCGTACGGCGCGGGCGTGGCCTGGCTCGCCTCGCGCCGCCGGCCGCCGGTCCTCGGGGTGCGTCTTGTCATCGAGGGCAACTACGCCTGGGCGGCGCTGAGTCTGCTGTCGCTCGCGCTCTGGTTCGAGCCGACGACCGCGGGTCTGCTGTGGATTCCCGCGCAGGCCCTGACGGTGGCCGGCTTCGCCCTGCTTCAGCAGCTCGCCCTGCGCGCGGGCTCAGTCCCCGAGTGAGCGCAGGTACTTCACCGTCGCCGGATCGGCCGGGAGCATCGTCTCGATGGCCAGCTCGGCGACGGTCACGTCCATCGGGGTGTTGAAGGTCGCGATGGACGACACGAAGGACAGCACGTGCCCGTCGTGCTCGATGACCAGCGGGAGCGCGATGGCGGCGACGGGTTCGAGCGGCGGCCCGTCGCCCGGTCGCTCCGCGACGGGGTAGGCCGACACCTCCTCGTACAGCGCGCGCAGCGGCTCGGAGCGGGCCAGGGCGATCTGGCGTTCCATCTGGTGGAGCAGGTGCCCGCGCCACTCCCGGAGGTTGCGGATCCTCGGAGCCAGCCCCTCGGGGTGCAGGGTGATCCGCATGGCGTTGAGCGGCGGGGTCAGCAGATGCTCCGGGAGGCCGTCCAGCAGCATCGTGATGCCCGCGTTGGCGGCGACCACCTCGTAGGTGGCGTTCACGACCAGCGCGGGATAGGGCTCGTAGCCGGTCAGCAGCCGCTGGATGCCCTCGCGGAGGGTCCCCATCGTCGGGTCGTCCAGCGCGGTGTGCGCGTAGCGGGGGGCGTAACCGGCGGCGAAGAGCAGGGAGTTGCGTTCGCGCATCGGGACGTCGAGGTGGTCGGCGAGCCGCAGCACCATCTCCTCGCTCGGCCGGGAGCGCCCCGTTTCGATGAAGCTGATGTGCCGGGACGAGGAGTCCGCGCGGCCCGCCAGCTCCAGCTGGCTGATGCCGCGCCGCTCCCGCCAGGCGCGCAGCAGCGTGCCCACACTCGTCGTCGTCATGGGCACGACGGTAGCCCAGGGAGGTCGTCCCAGGTCGGGGACGCCGGGCGGAGGAGGGCGCAGGAGCATCCGGGCGCACCACGGCGCGAAAGGGTTGTTCCGGTGCGCGCTGTGGGAACCTTGACCACACGTCACGGGAAAAGGAGCCGGTGCATGCCGAGTGAGCCGCTGTCGCAGAAGGAGATCGAGGACCGCCTGCGGGAACTCCCCGGATGGGCCTTCGACAACGACCGGATCTTCCGTACCTACCGGCTGGGCACGCACTTCGCGGCCAGCGCCCTCGTCGCCCACATCGCCAGCGTCCAGGACGAGTTGAACCACCACTCGGACCTGACCCTCGGTTACAACACCGTCCGGCTCACCGTGAACAGCCACGACGCGGGCGGCGTGGTCACGGAGTCCGACTTCGCGCTCGCCGAGCGGGTCGAGGCCCTCGCGGGTGCCCACGGCGCGAGCTGATGACCGGCCCCGTCCGGTCCGCGCCGCCGCTGCCCGACTACGACCCGGAGGCCGAGGAGTACGACGCCTCCCGCGGCGGCGCCCCGCGCGCCGGAGCCGCCGCGGAGGCGGTCCTGAGGCTGCTCCCGGCCGGGTACGCCTCCCGCATCGTCCCGCGCGGGCCTCAGACCCGTTCCAGCCGCCACCACTGGGAGGGGGAGTCGGTGTCCTCGACCTGCCGGATGCGGCCCTCCGCGTCGGCTTCCAGCAGCAGCCCGCTGATGCAGGCGACCAGCGAGACCACACCGGGATCGTCGAGATGCTCCTCGACGATCCACTCCTGCGCGCCGAAGGCGTTGGCCCGCCACACCTGCACCCGGGCACCGCTGTCCGTCGACGCGTTCGCCACGTCCAGCCGCCGCTCGTTGTCCTCGCTCACCACGTGGAAGACCCCGCCGCCGCTGTGCACCGGGGAGATCCGCCAGCGCCGGGCGGCCTGCGGCGCGGGCGGCCCGTCCGGGCCGACCCGCACCCGGGAGGCGCCCTCCAGCTGGAGCACCAGCCCGCTGTCCGCGTTGCGGATCCGGTAGAGCCCTTCGGAAAGGTTCACCGGGCCCGCTCAGACGTCGAACTCGGCCGGGTCGGGACCGATGCGGCGTCCCGCCGGGCCCGCGCCCAGGGCGTCCAGCGCGGCCGTGTCGGCGGCGTCCAGCTCGAAACCGAAGACGTCCAGGTTCTCGCGGATGCGCGAGGGGGTCACGGACTTCGGGATCACGACGTTGCCGTGCTGCAGGTGCCAGCGCAGCACCACCTGCGCCGCGCTGCGGCCGTGCTTCGCGGCGATATCCGTGACGGCGGGCAGGGCGAGGAGTTCCTTGCCCTGGCCCAGCGGGGACCAGGCCTCCGTGGCGATGCCGCGCGAGGCGTGCAGGGCGCGCAGCTCCTCCTGCGGGAAGAGCGGGTGCAGCTCGACCTGGTTGACGGCGGGCACCAGGGCGCTCTCCGCGGCGAGGCGGTCCAGGTCCGCGGGGCGGAAGTTCGACACGCCGACCGCCCGGGCCCGCCCGCTCTCGGCGATCTCCTCGAAGGCCTTCCAGATGGCGACGAAGTCGTCGCGCATCGGCCGCGGCCAGTGGATCAGGTACAGGTCGACGTGGTCGAGGCCCAGCTTGCCGAGCGAGTCGTCGAAGGCGCGCAGCACCTCGTCGCGGCCCCACTTCTGCTGCGGACCGTTCCACAGCTTGGTGGTGACGAAGAGCTCCGCGCGGTCCACCCCGGAGGCGGCCAGGGCCTTGCCGGTGCCCCGCTCGTTGCCGTAGATCGCGGCCGTGTCGATGCTGCGGTAGCCGGCCTCCAGGGCCGTCCCGACGGCGTGCTCCGCCTCCGCGTCCGGCACCTGCCAGACACCGAAGCCGAGCTGGGGCATGAGCGTGCCGTTGTTGAGCCTGATGGCGGGGACCTGGTTCACGTCGGGTCGTTCCCTCACGTCGGTGCGGCGGTGCGCGGCGGAGTGCCGCTTCGTACGAGGGGCGACAACCGGCCCCTCGTACGACGTATTCCCGCGGCTCCGGCCGGATCTCCCCGTCCGGCGGTACGCCCGCGGCGTCAGCCCGTGCCGAGGTAGGCCTCCCGCACCAGCGGGTCGGCCCGCACCTGGGCCGGTGTGCCCTCGGCCAGCACCGTTCCGAGGTCCAGGACGACGACCCGGGCGCACACCTCCATCACGAAGGCCACGTCGTGCTCCACCAGCAGCACCGCGCAGCCCTCCTCCCGCGCCAGCGCGCGCACGACCGCCGCGAGCCGTTCGCGTTCCGGCGCGGAGGTGCCCGAGGCCGGCTCGTCCAGCAGCAGCACCTTCGGCGGATCGGCCACCGCCCGCGCCAGCTCGACCATCCGGGCCTGCCCGACGGGCAGCCCGTCGGCGTACGCGGCCCCGAGGCCGCCGATCCCGCAGTCGGCCAGCACCCGTTCGCAGCGCGTCCGGCGCTCGCGCTCCCGGGCCCGGCGGGCGGGCAGGGCCAGCAGGTCGGCGGCCGGACCGCCTCCGCCGCCCCGCCACTCCTGCGCCACCAGGACGTTGTCGGCCACGGTGAGCTGGCCGAACAGCTGCCGGCGCTGGAAGGTCCGGCGCATCCCGTGCCGGGCCCGCCAGACGGGCGAGCGGCGGGTGATGTCCGCGCCGTCCAGCAGGATCCGCCCCCGGTCGGGGCGGCGGATCCCCGACAGGACGTCGAACAGGGTGGTCTTCCCGGCGCCGTTCGGCCCGATCAGCCCGCACACCTCGCCCGCCCGGACGCCGAGGTCCACCCCGGTCAGGGCCCGCACCCCGCCGAACCGGACGCCGACCCCCTCCGCCCGCAGCACGTGCTCGCTCATCGTCCCCTCCCCAGGTAGGCCTCGGTCAGCAGGTCCGCCTCCACCTCGGCCCGCGGACCGCTCCAGGTGACCCGGCCCCGGGAGAGGCAGGCCACGGTGTCGGCGACCCCGAGGATCCCGGCGGCCTTCTCCTCCACCAGCAGCAGCGCGGTCCCGTTGTCGCGCAACTCGGTGAGCAGGGCGTACACCTCCTCCACCACGCGCGGCGCGAGCCCGAGGGAGGGTTCGTCGGCGATCAGCACCCCGGGCGGCCGCTGGAGCAGCGGCGCGAGGGCCAGCATCTGCTGCTCCCCGCCCGAGAGCGCCCCGGCGGGCACGGAGCGGCGCTCGGCGAGCCGGGGGAAGCGTCCGTAGACGGCGTCCCGGTCGGCGGGGTCGCGCAGGCGGAGGGCGAGGTTCTCCTCGATGGTGAGGGAGGGGAAGATCCCGCGGCCCTCGGGGGCGAGGAGCACCCCGGCCCGGGCCCGGTGCACCGCCCCGTCCCGGGTCGCGTCCCGTCCGCCGACGTGGACGGTCCCGGCCGCGGTGGGCAGCAGCCCGGCGGCGACGCGGCAGGCGGTGCTCTTGCCGGCCCCGTTGGGTCCGAGGACGGCCAGGATCTCGCCCGCCCGTACGGTGAGGTCCACCCCGTGCAGGACCGGTGCGCCGTTGTAGCCGGCGCGGACGCCGCGCAGCGCGAGGGCGGCGGGGCCGCCGGGGCCCGGGCCGCTCTCCCGGTCCGGCCGTGCGGACCGGCCGGTGGGCGCGGGGGCGGTCCGGCCCGGGTCGGCGGGCCGGGGCCGGGGGAGCCGCCGTCCGCCCGGTGCTCCCGTCTCGGGGACGGCCACGGGGCCGGAGCCCGGAGCGGGGCCGGCCCGGGGTGTGTCGGGCTCCGGTTCCGGGGGACGTCCGCTGCGGGCGCGCCGGCGGGCCAGCCGTACCGGAACGGCCGCGCAGTACCCGTCAGGATCGTTGGCCAGGGCCAGTCCGGCGAGGCCGAAGAGGATCACGGGCAGGTGCGCGGACTGCGTCACGTAGTCGGACAGCAGCCGCGGGGCCAGGGCGAAGACCAGGCCCGCGACCACCGCGTACTGCGGTCGCCGCACCCCCGCGGCCACCACGACCGCCAGCCACACCAGGCCGGTCATCGCGGTGAAGTCGGTCGCGGTGATGCGGGTGTTGTACGAGGCGTACAGCACGCCCCCGAACCCGGCGAGTCCGGCGGACAGGGTGAACAGCAGCAGCTTCGTGCGCAGCACCGACACCCCCGAGGCGGCTGCGGCCGCCGGGGCGGACCGCACGGCCAGCATCGCCCGCCCGGAGGGGGAGTCGCGCAGCGCGCTCAGCGCGGCGGCCACCAGCGCGACGAGTACCACCAGGGCCACTCCCAGGGCCCGGTCGTCGGACAGGTCCACCGGTCCGAGGACCGGCCGGGGGATCGCCCAGCCGGTGTCCCCGTTGCGCAGCCAGCGCAGCTGGAACAGCACCTGGTCGGCGAGGAAGGCGAGGGCCAGCGTGGCCAGCGCCAGGGACCGCCCTCCGAGCCGCAGGGCGGGCAGGGCGACCAGCGCCCCGAGGAGCGCCGCCGCGCAGGTGCCGACCGCCAGCGCGGCCGCGAAGGGCCAGCCCCGGCTCATCAGCAGCCCCGCCACGAGGGCGGCGCCGGTGACGAAGGTGCCCTGGGCGAGGGACACCATCGCCCCGAGCCCCGTCACCACGGTGAACGACATGAACACCAGCGCGATGGCGAGGCCCTGGGCCAGCAGGCCGCTCCAGAACGGTGTGGTCACGGTGTAGAGCGCGACGCAGGTCAGGACGGCGGCGACCGCCCATCCACCCCAGCGCCGGCCCCAGGAGGCGCCGGCGAGGTGGTCCACCGGCGGCGGGTCGGCGGCGGCGACCCCGGCGGTCCGGGACCGCCGGGTCAGCAGGAGCAGGCCGCCGAACAGGATCAGGAAGGGCACCGCCGTGCGGAAGCCGGTGACGGACTCGGCGAAGGACGCGTAGCCGGCGACCAGGTTCTGCAGGACCCCGAGCCCCAGTCCGCCCGCGAAGGCGAGCGGTACGGACGCGAACCGGCCGAGGACCGCCGCCGTGGCGGACACGAACAGGAACAGGGTGAAGTCGTGCGCCGACAGCCCCAGCAGCGGGGTGGCCAGCACCCCGGCCAGTCCGGCCAGCCCCGACGAGATCATCCAGGCGACCGACGAGAGCCGGTCGGCGCTGATCCCGCGCAGTTCGGTCAGCGAGCGGTCGTCGACGCAGGCGCGCAGGGCCAGGCCGAGGCGGGTGTGCCGCATCAGCACCCACAGCGCCACCGCCACCAGCGCCGTGACCACCCAGGTGATCAGCTGGTCGGAGTCGACGCCGACGCCCTCCACCGGCTGCCAGGACTTCGCGGGGCTCGGCCCCACTCCGGGCAGCCCGAACTGGTTCTCGGCCGGCTTCACGGGAACGCCCGCCCCGGCCAGCAGTTCCACGATCCACAGGCCGGCGGCGGGCAGCGCCACCAGCAGTCCGATGGTCGCCACGATCTGCGCGGTCTCGCCGACCCGCGCGAGCCGCCGGAACATCAGCCGGTCCAGTCCCCAGCCCAGACCGGGGGCGAGGACGAACACCACCAGCAGAGCCGCCGGCACGGAGGGCCAGCCGAGCCCCGAGTGCAGTTCGTGGAAGGTGAGCGCGCACAGGTAGGCGGTGGCCCCGTGCGCGAAGTTGAACAGGCCGGACGCCGAGTACGACAGCACGAGCCCGGTGGCGAGCAGCGCGTACAGGGCGCCCGAGACCAGGCCGCTCAGTACGAAGACGAGCAGGTCACCCATGCCGCGGCCCTACGTGAAGGGGATGGGCTCGTGGCATGCGAACGGGACGGCCACCTCGTACGCGCCGTTGGTGAGCCGTACGAGCGCCCCGCAGCCGAAGCTGTCCTTCTGTCCCTTGGGCAGCGACCGGTCGCCGACGAGCGTCCCGGTGTCGGAGAAGCCCTGCGCGGCGGCCTGGAAGGACTCGACGGTGAGGTCCTTCCCGGCTTCGCGGGCGATGGACAGGAACAGGTCCGCCGACATGTACCCGGTGAGCATGTGCATGCTAAGCGGGACGTCCTGTCCGCCCGAGGCCGCCTTGATGTCGGCCTTGAACTGCGCCATCTTCGGGTCGGCCGACTCGAAGGGCTGGAACTGCAGCAGGACGTACACCCCGTCGAGGGCCTGCCGCGTGGCGTCCTTGGCGAGCAGCCCGGGGTCGTAGTCGGTGGGGTCGGAGATCAGTCCCTGGTAGCCGCTCCGCTTCAGCGCCGTGAACAGGCCGATGTTGCCGGGGGTCTGCATCACGGAGATCACCGCGTCGGGGGCCTTGCCGCCGTCCGCGGCGAGGATCTCCTTCACGTACGCGGACCAGTCGCTCGGGACGGCGGTCGCCGGGACCGAGGCCTTGGCGTAGGCGACCCGGAAGCCGGCGCTCGCGAAGCCCTGCTGGAAGGTGCGGATGCCGAACTTCCCGGCGTCGCTGTCGTTGGCGATGATGGCGACCGACCGCCCGGAGGCACCGCCCAGGACCTGTGCGATGCCCTCCGGCCAGGTCTGGTTCAGGGTGCCGCCCGGACTGGGGACCAGGCAGCCGTTGAAGCCGTAGATGTGGCGGGGGCCGCAGAAGGAGGGCAGGGTGCCCCAGCCGAAGGTGGGGACCTTCTCCTGTTCCAGGAAGTCTGCGCCGGAGAAGGTCACGGAGCTCATGGGGGACACGGCGAAGACCTTGTCCTGCTGGACGAGTTTGCGGGCGGCCGCCAGGTTCTTGGCCGGGTCCTGGCCGTCGTCCTCCGCGCCGAGGTAGTCGATCCTGCGGCCGTGGACGCCGCCCTCGGCGTTGGCCCTGAGGTAGCGGGCCCGGGCGCCGAGGTCGGTGTCCTTCTTGCTGTAGCCGCCGGCGCTGGTCATCGACACGATGCCGCCGACCTTGATCGAGTCGGCGCTCACCCCGCGGGAGATCCCGGACGCGCCGCCCGGCCCGCCCGCGGAGGCGCCGTTCGTGGAGGCGGAGTTGCAGGCGGAGACGAGGGCGAGGGCCGCCGCGGCGGCGGCCAGGGTGCGGATGGGTCGCAACATGTCGGGGATCCCCTCCGGTCGGAATCCCCGCATTCTGTGGGCGACCTGACGGATCGTCAATAATCGCGACAGGTGGATATGACGACTCGTCAGTTCCGGTGTCCGGGGCCGTACAGGGCCGCGACCTCCCGGGCGTACGCCTTCTCGATCGCCCGCCGCTTCAGCTTCAGCGACGGCGTCAGCAGCCCCCGCTCCTCCGTGAACTGCTCGCCGAGCACCCGGAACGCCCTGATCGCCTCCGCCTGCGACACCAGGGTGTTGGCGGCCACCACCGCCCGCCGCACCTCCGCCGTGAGCTCCGGGTCGTCCACCAGCTCCGCAGCCGGCGTCTGCGGTCTCCCGCGCATCGACAGCCAGTGCGCCATGCCCTCCGGGTCCAGCGTGAGCAAGGCCCCGATGTACGGACGGTCGTTGCCCACCAGCACGCACTGTGCCACGAGCGGATGCGAACGGACCCGCTCCTCCAGGGCCGCCGGCGCCACGCTCTTGCCGTTCGAGGTCACCAGGATGTCCTTCTTCCGCCCGGTGATCACGAGGTAGCCGTCCTCGTCCAGCCGCCCCAGGTCCCCCGTCGCCAGCCACCCGCCGCGCAGCACCGCCTCCGTCGCACGGGGATCGCCCAGATAGCCCGAGAAGACGTGCGCCCCGAACAGCCACACCTCCCCGTCCTGCGCGATGTGCACCGAACTCCCCGGGATCGGCCGGCCCACCGTCCCGTACTTCGTCGCCCCCGGGGGATTCGCCGTGGCCGCCGCCGAGCTCTCCGTCAGCCCGTACCCCTCGAACACGGTGATCCCCGCGCCGTCGAAGAACAGCCCCAGGCGGCGCGACATGGCCGAACCGCCCGACATGGCGTACCGCACCCGGCCGCCCATCGCCTCGCGGACCTTCCCGTAGACCAGCCGGTCGAAGACCTGGTGCTCCATGCGCAGCGCGGCCGACGGCCCCGGCCCCCCGCCGAAGGCCTTCCGCTCGCGGGCCTCCGCGTACCGCACGGCCGTCTCCACGGCCCGGTCGAAGGCCGCGGCGCGCCCCTCCGTCTCCGCCTTGCGCCGCGCCGCCGCGAACACCTTCTCGAAGACGTGCGGCACACCCAGCACGAAGGTCGGCCGGAACGCGGCGAGGTCCGGCATCAGCTCGGCCGCCGCCAGGACCGGCTGGTGCCCGAGCTTGACCCGCGCCCGGACCGCCGCCACCTCCACCATCCGCCCGAAGACGTGCGCCAGCGGCAGGAAGAGCAGCGTCGAGGGCCGGTCGCCCTGCCCGGCCCCGAACACCGACGCCCAGCGCGCCACCAGGGTGTCCGCCTCGTACATGAAGTTGGCGTGCGTCAGGACGCAGCCCTTGGGCCTGCCCGTGGTCCCGGAGGTGTAGATGACCGTCGCGGTCGCGTCCGGCGTCACCGCGCCGCGGTGGCGGTGCACCACGTCCTCCGCGACGTGCCCGCCGTCGGCGACCAGCGCCCCGACGGCACCCGCGTCGAGCTGCCAGAGCCGTCCGAGCCGGGGGAGCCGGTCGATCACCGAACCCACCGTCATCGCCTGGTCCTCGTTCTCCACCACGCACGCCGTGCAGTCGGCGTCGGAGAGGATCCAGTGCACCTGCTCGGCGGAGCTCGTCGGGTACACGGGCACGGGCTGCGCGCCGATCGCCCACAGGGCGAAGTCGAAGAGCGTCCACTCGTACCGGGTACGGGACATCACCGCCACCCGGTCCCCGAACCGCACCCCCTGCGCCAGCAGCCCCTTCGCCAGCGCCAGCACCTCGGCGGCCAGCTCGCCCGAGGTCACGTCCCGCCACACACCGCCGGTCTTGCGGCCGAGCACGACCCGGTCCGGGTCCTCCCGGGCGTACCGGAACACGACGTCGGCCAGCCCGCCGACGGGCGCTCCCGTGACGACCGCTGGGACGGTGATCTCGCGCAAGGCCCCGCTCCTCTCCGCGCGCCGCGGTGAACGTACCTCACGGCCCGGACGGCACGAGGGCCCGTCGGCGACCTCCACAAGACCTCCCCAGCGATCACCCGCTTCATGCCGCTGACGTGCGCTCCAGGGCCCCCGCGCACGGGGGCGGAAGCGCCCGTCAGCCGGTGCGCGTGAGCCGGTCGGCCCCCGACAGGACCGCGGCCGCGAGCGCCTCCGCCGCCGCCGAGGGGCGCGGACCGCGCAGCAGCGCGAACTCCACCGGCCCCAGCTCCGGCAGCGAGCCGACCCGCACCAGCCCCGGCGGGATCAGCCCCCGGGTGTGCGCCATCACGCCCAGGCCGGCCCGGGCCGCCGCCACCAGACCGCTCAGGCTGCCGCTCGTGCACGCGATCCGCCAGGCCCGCCCGTCCCGTTCGAGCACCTCCAGCGCCCGGGCCCGGGTGATCCCCGGGGGCGGGAAGAGGATCAGCGGCACCGGACGGTCGGGGTCCACCCGCAGCCCCTCCGCACCGATCCACACCATCCGGTCGCGCCAGACGAGGCGGCCGCGCTCGTCGCCCGGCCCGCGCCGCTTCGCCAGCACCAGGTCGAGCCGGCCCGCGTCCAGCCGCTCGTGCAGTGTGCCCGACAGCTCCACCGACAGCTCCAGGTCCACCTCGGGGTGCTCGTGCCGGAACCGCTCCAGGATCTCCGGCAGGCGGGTGAGCACGAAGTCCTCCGAGGCCCCGAAGCGCAGCCGTCCCCGCAGCCGCGTCCCCGCGAAGAAGGCCGCCGCCCGCTCGTGCGCCTCCAGGATGGTCCGCGCGAACCCGAGCAGCGCCTCTCCGTCCTCCGTCAGCTCCACGGTGTGCGTGTCCCGCAGGAACAGTGGCCGCCCGGTGGCCGCCTCCAGCCGCCGCACGTGCTGGCTGACCGTGGACTGCCGGACGCCGAGCCGCCGCGCCGCCTGGGTGAAGCTGAGCGTCTGGGCCACGGTGAGGAAGGTCCGCAGCTGAACGGGGTCGTACATGAGCTCATGTTATTGCGGTTCGTGATGACAGTCAGAGCGGTGTACGGGTTTCCCGATCACCGCGGACCCCCGACCATGGGGGAGGGCCCCCGACCGGAGCCCCCGCCCGGCTGCCACCCGGAGCCCCGACCGGGGGAGCCGGCCCCCGGCCCGTCCCGGCCCGCATCCTGTCCGGGGCGCCGGACACCCGGATCCGCACCCGGTTCCGTCCCGGGCCCGCCCGCCCCGGCGCCGAAGCGTTGCGCCGCACCGTCGCGCCGCACCAGGGCGCCGGACCGCGACGCGGAACCGTGACGCCGGACCGGAGCGCGGAACCGTGCTGCCGACCCCGCCCCCGTCCCCGCCCCCACCCCCGACAGCAAGTGAGCACGCCCATGCGCCGCCGCCCGCACCTGCCCGCCCGGCTCCCGGTCGACCCGTACGTCCTGGCCCTGCTCGCCACCGTCGGCCTCGCCGCCCTGCTCCCCGCCCGCGGCACCGCGGCCACCGTCGCCGACGCCGCCTCCACCGCCGCCGTGGCCCTGCTCTTCTTCCTCTACGGCGCCCGCCTCTCCACCCGCGAGGCCCTCGACGGCCTGCGCCACTGGCGGCTCCACACCACCGTGCTCGCCTGCACCTTCCTGCTCTTCCCGCTCCTGGGCCTGGCCGCCCGCGTGCTCGTCCCCGGTGTCCTCACACCCCCGCTCTACGCCGGCCTGCTCTTCCTGTGCCTGGTCCCCTCCACCGTCCAGTCCTCGATCGCCTTCACCTCGATCGCCCGCGGCAACGTCCCCGCGGCGATCTGCGCCGGATCCTTCTCCAGCCTGGCCGGCATCGTGCTCACCCCGCTGCTCGCGTCCGTCCTGCTCAGCGGAGACGCGGGCGGCTTCTCCCTCGACTCCCTCCTGAAGATCACCCTCCAGCTGCTGCTGCCCTTCCTGCTCGGCCAGGCCCTGCGCCCCCGCGTCGGACCCTTCCTCACCCGCCACAAGCAGACCCTGGGCCTCGTCGACCGCGGCTCGATCCTGCTCGTCGTCTACGCCGCCTTCAGCGCCGGCATGGTTGCCGGCATCTGGCAGCGGGTCAGCCCCCTGCGCCTCGGCGCCCTGCTCCTGGTCGAGGCGGCGCTCCTCGCCGCCATGCTGCTCGCCACCTGGTACGGCGCGGCCCGCCTGGGCTTCGGCCGCGAGGACCGCATCGCCATCCAGTTCGCCGGGTCGAAGAAGAGCCTGGCCGCCGGACTCCCGATGGCCAGCGTGCTGTTCGGCCCGCAGGCCGCCCTCGCCGTACTCCCGCTGATGCTCTTCCACCAGATGCAGCTGATGGTCTGCGCGGTGATCGCCCGGCGCCGCGCCGCCGACCCGCCGGCCGAACTCCCCGGCGAGCGTGTGGCGGAGGTCTCCCGCGGGCCCCAACAGGCGGGCGCCCCCGCCCGGTAACGTGCGGTGGTGACCTGGATACGCCCGCTCGGGGCCCACGCCGAACGCCCGTGCACCCTGGTGGTCTGCCGCGGCTGCTGCTGCGGCGACCCCCGCAAGAACCCCGGCAGTGACCACGCCGGCCAGCTCGCCCGGCTGCGCGAGGCCGCGGCCGCCTCCGCGGGCCGGCTGGCCGTCCGTACGAGCGACTGCCTCGGCCCGTGCGCCCAGGCCAACGTCATCGTGGTGCAGCCCACCACCGAGGCCCGCCGCCGCGGGGCCCGGGCGGTCTGGTTCGGCTGGGCCCTGGACGACACCGCCACCGACGAGATCATCGCCTGGGCCGAGTCCGGCGGCCCGGGCACCACCCCGCTCCCGGCCACCCTGGACCTCCACCGCATCGACCCGCCGGCCCCGAAGCCGCGCGCCGAAACCGGCCGCCGCACCCGCCGCGGCCGCTGACGTGCGCGACTACAACCTCGCCCGTGCGGTGACCGTGGCCCTCAGCGTGCTCTTCGGCCTGCTGTTCCTGCTGGCCCTGGCCTTCGGCCTGTGGGGCGGCAAGTCCTCCCCGCTGACGGAGGCGGACGTCATCGGGACCTGGCACGGCGACCGCGGGTCGCGGCTCGACGTGCTGGCGGACGGCCGGGCCCGCCTCTCGGACGTGTCGGGCTGGAAGTGCTCGCCGGACGAGAAGCCCGGCGTGTTCACCGGCGAGGGGGGCTGGACCCTCGGCCACCTCCCCGACGAGGGCTCGGGGATCCTGCTCAGGCTCAGCCCCGGGGGGACCCCCGCGGTGCAGGAATGCACCGACTGGTTCCTGCTGAGCGACACCGGCAAGGACGGAACCCCGGGCGACGGCAGCGACGTGTGGGCCGGTTTCCACGGTCACAGACACGGCCACCACGAGGTGTTCCGCCGCAGCCCTACAGGATGATCCGCTCCTCGCCCGCGTAGATGTTCATGTCCGGCCCCCGCAGGAAGCCGACCAGCGTCGTGCCCGACTCCAGCGCGAGGTCCACCGCCAGCGAGGACGGCGCCGAGACGGCCGCCAGCACGGGGATGCCCGCCATCACGGCCTTCTGCGCGAGCTCGAAGGAGGCCCGGCCCGACACCAGCAGCACCGCGCCCGCCAGCGGCAGCAGCCCCGACTGCAGGGCCCGGCCGACGATCTTGTCCACCGCGTTGTGCCGGCCCACGTCCTCGCGCAGGTCGAGCAGTTCGCCCTCCGCCGTGAACAGCCCGGCCGCGTGCAGGCCGCCCGTGCGGTCGAAGACCTTCTGGGCCGCGCGCAGCCGGTCCGGAAGCGCGGTGAGCACCTCCGCCGGGACCCGCACCGGGTCGTCGGCGACCCCGGGGAAGCGGGTCGCCGTACGGACCGCGTCCAGGCTGGCCTTGCCGCACAGCCCGCAGGACGAGGTCGTGTAGACGTTGCGCTCCAGGGTGATGTCGGGAACGGAAACCCCGGGCGCCAGCTGGACGTTGACCACGTTGTAGGTGTTCGAACCGTCCTCGGTGGCCCCCTCGCAGTAGGTGACGGCTCGCACCTCGGACGCCGCCCCGAGCACGCCCTCGCTGACGAGGAAACCCACCGCGAGCGCGAAGTCGTCGCCGGGCGTGCGCATGGTGATGGCGAGCGGCTTGCCGTTCAGCCGGATCTCCAGCGGCTCCTCGGCCACCAGCGTGTCCGGCCGCACCCCCGCCCGGCCGTTCCGGATCCGGACGACGCGACGACGCTCGGTGACCCGTCCCATGGTGATCAGCCCACCCCTCCTGTTTTCCTGCCGATGCCCTACGTAGTCATTCTGGCGGTTCCGCATCCGACCTGGTCCCGGGCAGGGAGCTCCTCGGGAAGCTCCAAAATCCGGCCCCGGAATCCTGTCGGGTCACACGCACACGTACCCATCGGTAGCAGGCAAAGCTGGGTGATCCTGACTTGCCTACGAGGGGGGACCCCGCCCATGACCGGTTCACGCGTGGTGGCGCTAGGGCACTACCAGCCCGCGAAAGTGCTCACCAACGAGGACCTCGCGGCCATGGTCGACACCACCGACGAGTGGATCCGCTCCCGCGTCGGCATCCGCACCCGCCACATGGCGGGCCCGGACGAACCGGTGGACGAGCTCGCCTTCCACGCGGCGGGGAAGGCCCTGGCCGGCGCCGGCCTGACCCCGGACGACATCGACCTGGTCCTCGTCGCCACCTCCACCGCGATCGACCGCTCGCCCAACATGGCCGCGCGGGTCGCCGCGAAGCTGGGCATGGGCGGCGGGCCGGCCGTCATGGACATCAACGTCGTCTGCTCGGGCTTCACCCACGCCCTGGCGACCGCGGACCACGCCATCCGTGCCGGTTCCGCGACCCGGGCGCTGGTCATCGGCGCCGACAAGATGACCGAGATCACCGACTGGACCGACCGCACGACCTGCGTGCTGACCGGCGACGGCGCGGGCGCGGCCGTCGTCGAGGCCAGCGCCGAGCCCGGCATCGGCCCGGTGCTGTGGGGTTCCGTTCCGGAGATGGGCAACGCGGTCCGGATCGAGGGCTCGCCGCCGGTGTTCGCCCAGGAGGGCCAGTCCGTCTACCGCTGGACCACCAGCCGGCTCCCTCCGCTCGCCCGCAAGGTGTGCGAGAAGGCCGGGGTCGCGCCCGAGGACCTGGCCGCGGTGGTCCTGCACCAGGCGAACCTGCGCATCATCGAGCCGCTCGCCGCCCGGATCGGCGCCGTCAACGCCGTGGTCGCCCGCGACGTGGTCGACTCCGGAAACACCTCGGCGGCCAGCATCCCGATGGCCCTGTCGAAGCTGGTCCAGCGCGGTGAGGTCCCCTCCGGCGCTCCGGTCCTCCTCTTCGGCTTCGGAGGCAACCTCTCCTACGCGGGCCAGGTCATCCACTGCCCGTGACGGCTCCCGCGGCCGGAACCCGCCGCACAGGCGGGTTCCGGCCGTCGAGGCGTCCCCCGTCGGAACGTCCGGCCGGGACCGCGCCGGGCCGGGCACCCGCCCCCGCACGCCGCGATACGTACCGTCTCGCTGACCCCGCGGCCGCATGCCCGCAGGTCAGCCCGGCGTGGCGGGTCCGGGGCGCCCGGATAAGTGGTCGGAGGCCCGCCGATCCTTTGCTATTGTTGTCCATGTCGCCGCGGGAAACCGGGGCCGACCACCGGTCCGGGTGGCGGAATGGCAGACGCGCTAGCTTGAGGTGCTAGTGTCCTTTATCGGGCGTGGGGGTTCAAGTCCCCCCTCGGACACAGCGTAAGAGCCCCACACCACGGTGTGGGGCTCTTCGCGTTTCCCCGGGGCCGTTTCCCGGTCCGCCCGGGCGGACCGGGCGGGGGCCCGGGCCGCCGTCACGTCCCCAGGACGATCAGGCCTGTCGGGGGCGGCAGGCTGCCCGGGGTCACCGAGGTGAAGGTACGGGGCAGGTACAAGCGGGGCCGGCCCGACTCCGGAGCCGCGTCGAAGAGGTACGCCTCCGCCGCCCCGGTGTCGCTCACCAGATGCGGACCGTCCGGGGCGGCCGTGACCCCCGTCAGCGGCGTACGGAAGAGGCGGCGCAGGTGACGGAGGGTCTCCGGGGTGGCGGGAGCCCGCTCCGGGCCCGGCGGCGCGGCGGGCGCGGGCCCGGCGGGGGGCGCGTCCGGGGGGATCGCCCCGGTCAGCAGCAGGGCGAGGAGCACCGGGACGGCCTTGCGGCGCAGGGTCTCGGTCGCCGGGCGCAGCCGGTGGGCGTGCGTGGCCGGCAGCGAGAGCGCGAGGCTGCCCGCGGCACCGCCCATGGCGAGGGGAACGGCCGCGCAGACGACCCCGGGGGAGTATTCGCGCAGGTCGAAGACCGGGGCGCCCGGGGCCACCGCGTCCAGGGCCGTGAACAGCGCCCGGCTGTCGGTGATGGTCCGTGACGTCAGCCGGGCGGGCCGGTGGCGGGCCACGTGGTCGGCGCGGCGGCCGTGGTCGAGCTGCGTCAGCAGGCACTTGCCGACCGCGCTGGCGTGCGCGGCGTCCCGGAAGTCGACCCACTCCCGCACCGGCGGGGTCGCCGGCCCGGCCGCCATCTGCGTGATGTGGACCTCGCCCGCCGCGTACCGGCTGAGGTAGACCGCCGCCCCCGTGCTGTCCCGGGCCAGGGAGAGGGTGCGCTGGAGCTGGCCCGCCAGCCCGTGCCCGCCCGGTGCGGCGAGCAGGTCCAGCGCCGGGCCGCGCGCGTACACCCCGGCGGCCGGCCGGCAGGCGTACCCCTCCTCGCACAGCATCGACAGCAGCGGGCGCAGCTCCGCCTCCGTGCGGGCGGCCTCCCGGGCCAGCTGGGCGGTCCGGACCCCCAGCGGGTGCCGGTCCAGTACGCGGACGACGGCCAGCGCCCGGCGGGCCTGCGCGAGGGCCTCGCCCGTCCCGTCCTGGACGACCGTCCCGCGGGCGGCGGCCGTGAGGGCGGGGTGGCGCAGCGGCCCTGCGCCCGGTCCGTCCGCGGGGGGCGGCGGCGGGGCGGGCGGAGCGGGCGGGGGAGCGAGCACGACGGGCGGCAGGAAGGCGGCCAGGGTGCCCGAGAGCCCGGCCCGCGGCAGCGGGACCGGCCCCAGGTCGGGGTCGTCGTACTGGTCGACGTAGCGCAGGACGGCCGCCTGCGCGCACAGCCGGACCTCCCGCAGGTCCCGCCGGCCCCCCGGCCGGAAGCCGCGGCGCGCCAACTCGCGCCCCCAGTGCCGGGCGTCGTGGTGCTCGCCGCGGCGGGAGTGGTCGAGGAAGAGGCAGTACGCGGCCGGGGCGGTCCGCGGCCCGCCGGAGGCCGCGGCGAACTGCCACCAGAACCGGGCCCCTTCGCGCATCCCCGAGAGGTGCAGCAGACAGCCGAAGACCACGGCGCCCACCAGGTCGGTGCGGCCCCGGGTGAAGGAGTCGAGGTGCGCGCCCGCCGTCGGCGCGCACACCGAGGCCAGGCAGACGGCCTTGAGGTCGCGCCGGGCCCGTTCGGCGTCGAGCGGGCAGTCCCGTACGGGGTCGCTCCAGCCGTGCGCGGGGCGGCGGCGGCCGCGGTGGGCGCTCCCCTGCGGGGGATGCGGCGCGACGCGCAGCAGCCGGGCCTCGGCCGCGCCCAGGTCGTAGTGGCGGTAGCGGTCGCGGACACCGGCCCGGGCGAGGAACTCGGCCAGGGAGCGGGGGGCCGGGTCGCCCTCCTGCCGCTCGTGCCGCCTCATGACCCGGCCGGTTCGGTCGGTTCGGTCGGTCCCGCAGGGTCCGCCCCGTCCGCCGGGCCGGAGGACGTGTCCAGCAGGCGCGCCAGCCGCCGGTGGGCCTGGCCGAGGTAGGAGCGGACGGTGGCCTCGTCCACGCCCATCACGTCGGCGGCCTCGCCCGGCGTGCACTGGAGCCCGTAGCGCAGGAGCACGGCGTCGCGCTGGCGCTCGGCGAGCCGGGAGACGGCGGAGTAGAAGCGGATGGTGTCGGTGAGCACCTCGTACTGGTCGGCGCGGGCCTCCTTGAGGGCGGCCTCGAAGGCGCTGATGTCCACCGGCTCGGGCTGCCGCCGCCAGGGGTCGTGCCGGCGCTGGCGGTCGGCGAGGCAGTGCTTGAGCACCGTCCAGGCGTAGGCGTCGAGGCGGTCCATGTGCAGCATCCGCAGCCACTGCCCCATGATCGAGTCGAAGGTGGCGTCCACCGTCGCCTCCGCGCCCTCGTCGGAGCCCAGCTGCAGGTACGCGAAGCGCATGTAGGCGGGCCGGCGGTTGGCGTGGAAGGCCCAGTACGACAGGCGCGCCGTGGGATCCCACTGGCTCATGGGAGTCGGCCGCCGGCGCCGGCTCGGCAGTCCCACGGCCCCACCGGACTCCTCCGGTCCGACATCGCTCACGGCTCCACCTCATCCCCTGTGCGCAGAACAGGAAAGCAGCGCGGGCGCACTCGGAGGGCGTAGAGCAGAAAGCTGGAAGCAATCCGTCGCGGATGATCGAAGCGTGATCGATGTCGATCACACCGCGCCGCCGAGGGCACGTATGCATATGCCCGACCGCCGGTGCCCGGTGGACCGGCGGTCGGGAGGGCCGCCCTCCCGCTGTACCATGGGGCCCGATCGCGAGGGCCGTGACGTGGAGGTCACTGCCCTCGCTTTTGCGTTATGTCCACCGGAACAAATGCGGCGCGTGGCCTTTCGGCGGTTCGATACGATGAACCGCATTCACAATCCGTGACGTCACGTCGTCAACCGCACAGAGGAATGGGAGCATCCAAGGATGGCTCGACACCTGATCACCAGCGCGCTTCCCTACATCAACGGGATCAAGCACCTGGGCAACATGGTCGGGTCGATGCTTCCGGCGGACGTGTACTCCCGGTACCTCCGCCAGCGCGGCCACGACGTCCTCTACATCTGCGCGACCGACGAGCACGGCACCCCGGCCGAGCTCGCCGCCAAGGAGGCCGGCGTCTCCGTCGCCGAGTTCTGCGCGCAGGCCCACGACGCCCAGAAGGCGGTCTACGACGGCTTCGAGCTGTCCTTCGACCACTTCGGCCGCAGCTCCTCGGCCCAGAACGCCGAGATCACCCAGCACTTCGCGCGGCAGCTCCAGGCGAACGGGTTCATCGAGGAGCGGGCGATCCGCCAGGTGTACTCGCCCGCCGACGGCCGCTTCCTGCCGGACCGGTACGTGGAGGGCACCTGCCCGCACTGCGGTTACGACAAGGCCCGCGGCGACCAGTGCGAGAACTGCACCCGCGTCCTGGACCCCACGGACCTGATCGACCCCCGCTCGGCCATCTCCGGCTCCACCGAGCTCGAGGTCCGCGAGACCAAGCACCTCTTCCTCCTGCAGTCCAAGCTGCAGCACGAGGTCGAGGCCTGGGTCGCGCGGCACGAGGAGGAGTGGCCGCAGCTGGCGTCCTCCATCGCCCGCAAGTGGCTGACCGAGGGCCTGCACGACCGGGCCATCACCCGTGACCTCGACTGGGGCGTTCCCGTACCGGCCGACACGTGGCCCGAACTGGCCGCCGACGGCAAGGTCTTCTACGTCTGGTTCGACGCCCCGATCGAGTACATCGCCGCCACCAAGGAGTGGGCGGACGCCGACCCGGCGAACCGCGACCACAAGGCCTGGTGGTACGAGGCGCAGGACGTCCGCTACACGCAGTTCATGGCCAAGGACAACGTCCCGTTCCACACGGTGATGTTCCCCGCCACCGAGCTGGGCACCCGTGAGCCGTGGAAGATGGTCGACTACGTCAAGGCCTTCAACTGGCTGACGTACTACGGCGGCAAGTTCTCCACCTCGCAGAAGCGCGGCGTCTTCACCGACCAGGCGCTGGAGATCCTGCCCGCCGACTACTGGCGCTACTTCCTCATCGCCAACGCGCCCGAGTCCGACGACTCGTCCTTCACGTGGGAGCACTTCACCGCCACGGTGAACAAGGACCTCGCCGACACCCTCGGCAACTTCGTCAACCGCGTGCTGTCCTTCTCGCGCAAGCGCTTCGGGGACGACGTCCCGGCGGGCAACGCGGCCGGCGAGGCCGAGGCCAAGCTCGGCGAGCAGATCGCCGAACTCCTCGCCGAGTACGAGGGCCACATGGAGACCCTCCAGTACCGCAAGGCCGCGGCCGCGCTGCGCGCCCTGTGGTCGGCCGGAAACTCCTACCTGGAGGAGAAGGCCCCCTGGCTGGAGATCAAGACCGATCCCGAGGGCGCGGCCCTGACCCTGCGCACCGCGATGAACCTCATCCACCTCTACTCGGTGGTCTCCGAGCCCTTCATCCCGGCCTCCGCCCGCGCCATGCGCTCGGCGTTCTCGCTCGCCGACGACACCGCGTCCTGGGTGACCCCGGAGCAGGCCCGCTCGCTCGACGCGGTGCCGGCCGGGACCCCGTTCACCGTGCCGCCCGTGCTCTTCGCGAAGATCACCGAGGAGGACCTGGAGTCCTACCGCGAGCGCTTCGGCGGCTCCGAGGCCGGCTGACACCGACCGACCGTACGCGGGGGCGCGGCCCGGGATCCCTTCCCTGGCCGCGCCCCCGCGGCGTGTCCGGGCCCTGCCCCGCGGCCGCCGTCCCCCCTGCTCAGCCACCGGTCCGTACGAAGGTCCGCAGCGCGGTGTCGAGGTAGCCCCGTGCCTCCTCGGCCTGCGCGACCGGCGCCGAGACCCACACGTCGTACAGCCGGCCGTCCTCCTCCCAGCACAGGTCACGGGTGTGCCGCGGCCCCTCGGCGGCCGAGAAGCCGTCCCAGGTGAACAGCCACAGGGCCGCGTCCCGTCCGTTGTGCGTGGCCGACGCCACCGAGGCGTTGCGGTAGCCGGGGTTGTTCGCCGCGCCCCTGGCGTGCGCGCGCTGGTGCACGGCCAGCGGCCCGCCGGATTCCGGCTCGGTCACCTTGATGCCGATGCGGAAGGTCTCGCCGGGGGACAGGTAGAAGATCCGCGGTCCCTCGGCCCTGCGCGTGAAGCCCTCGGGGACGGCCAGCGAGAAGCCGGCCGGGTCCTGGACGGTCCGGTAGCCCGCGGGCGCCCCGCCGACCGACGTCGGGAGGTCGGGGGCCGAGGTCGCGCCGACCGCCACCGGGAGGCCGGGGGGCGGGGCGCCCGTGCTGGCGGGATGTGTCGTGGTCGTGCCGGCCGGCACCGACGCGGACGGGGCGGCCCCCTTCGCGTCCGCCGGCCGGCCCCCGCGCTCCTCCCCGTTCGTCAGCAGCGCCGCGGACAGGCCCGCTCCGGCGATCGCTGCCACCAGCAGGCCCGCCACCAGCGCCGCCACGGGCCGGTGCCGGCCGGGGTTGCCGCGGGTGGGTTCGGAGGCCGTCACCGGCGCGGGGGCCGGAGCCGGGGAAGGAGCCGGAGCCGGGGCCGGGGCAGGTCCGGGAGCGGGTGCCGGCGCGGGCGGGGCCGCCGGGGCGCCCCCGGAGGGCTGCCGGGCGTCGAGCCGTGTCGGGGCGTTCCCCCGCCCGGGGTCCGCGTACGTCGCCAGCATCTCCTGCGCCCGCTCCGCGTCGAGCCGTACGGCGGGATCGCGTGCGAGCAGGCCCCGTACCACCGGGAGCAGCGGCCCGCACGCGGCGGGCGGTCTGATCTCGTCGTACACCACGGCGTGCAGCACGCCGGCGAACGAGTCGCGCCGGAACGGCGACGCGCCGCTGACCGCGGCGCACAGCAGGGCCCCCAGCGACCACAGGTCGGACTCCGGACCCACGGGCGTGCGCGCCGCCATCCGCTCGGGCGCGGTGTACTCGGGCGAGCCGACGAAGGCCCCGGTCGCCGTCAGCGTCGTCGCGCCGGCCACCTGCGCGATCCCGAAGTCGGTGAGGACCACCCGCCCGCCCGGCTCCTCCAGCAGGACGTTGGCCGGCTTGATGTCACGGTGCAGCACACCCGCCGTGTGCGCGGTCCGCAGGGCACCGAGCAGCGCGAGGCCGATCCGTGCGGCCTCGGCCGGTTCCACGGGCCCGGCGGCGGCGAGCCGGTCGGCGAGGGAGCCGCCCTCGACCAGCTCCATGACGATGTACGGGTGCTCGCCGTCCTCGACGACGTCGTGCACCACGATGATGTGGGGGTGGCCCAGCTGCGCCGCGGCACGGGCCTCGCGCAGCGTGCGTTCGCGCCGGCGCCGGGCCTCCTCCTCGGAGAGCGCCGGGTCGGCCGCCACTTCCTTGACGGCGACGTTCCGGCCGAGCAACAGGTCGGTGGCGCGCCACACGACGCCCATGCCGCCGCGTCCGAGTCTGGCATCCAGCCGGTAACGCCCGGCGATCAGACGGGCGTTCTCCCCCTCGGTGACCATGGCGACATCATGCCGCATCGTCGCGGACGACGCGGCCGGCGGCGTGTCCGGCAGCGCGGCCGGGCCGCCTTTCGGGCCGCTTCGCGTGTCGAAGTCATGCCTTGATCGTTTCTTCAGACGCAGCGTTCGTCTCTGCTGCGGAATTCGGAGGACGCGAGGTGACCGCGTGGCAGTATTTCGCCGGGGCGGGGCTGGTGGCGGCGCTCTGCCCGCTGCACGGCCATGTGGCGGTCGCGGGCGACGGCCACGGCCACGGCCACGGGGCCCGCGTCGACCTGTGCGTGCCCGGAGGGCGCCCGGGAAGTCCGGTGGCGCCCCCGTCCGGGCGGCCCTCGGTACGGGTCGTGGTGCCCGGCATCGAGCTGCCGACCGTCCGCCACACCGGCCCCGGACCCCGGGCCGCCACCGGGGACCCCTCCGCGCGGCCGTCGACGCCGCCGTCCGCCGCCGGCGCCGTGGCGCCCGCTGGGCCGGCCGGTTCCGCACGGGCGGATCCGGCGCCCGCACCGGAGAGCCCGGCGCCGGCGCGGGAGGAGCCGGACGCGGCCCCCGCCCCGGCCCGGGCGGCTCCCGCCGCGCCCGCGAGGGCCTTCGCCGTGCGCCCGTACCGTGCGGTGGCCCTGGAGCGGCGCAGCCCGGGCGGGATGTCCACGGTGACCCTGATGGTCGTCGTCACCACCCCGGCCGTGCTGGCCGCGGCGGCCCTGCGCCCGCGTTCGAAGAGCCGCGGCTGACCGCGCCCCGCCCGCCCCACCGACCCCGCAGACCCCCGCGGGCCGTCGCACCGACCCACCGTCCCACCGACTCCACCGGGAGAACCCTCGTGTCCGAATGGCTGGTCCTGGCCATCGCCATGGCGCTCGTCTGCGCCCTCGTCCTCGCCTTCACCGCGATCCGGCACCGCCGGGCCGCCGACGACGAGGACACCAGCGAAACCCCCGACGTCATCGAGTACATGACGATGATGGTGGGCGTGGTCTACGCGATCGTGCTGGGCCTGGCCATCGCGGGTGTCTGGGAGGCGCGCGGTGCCGCCGAGGACAGCGTCCGCCGGGAGGCCCAGGCCCTGTACGAGGTGACCCAGCGCGCCGACGTGTATCCGGCGCCGGTCCGCGACCGGATCCGCGGTGAGGTGGACGCGTACGTCGCCCACACCGTGGCCGTGGACTGGCCGCTGCTGACCTCGGGTGAGAGCGCCTCGTCGGAGGGCGGCGCGCTGCTGGGCAGGCTGCGGACCTCCGTCACCCACCAGAGCCCCGCGGACGAACTCCAGGCGCAGGCCTACCAGCCGCTGCTGGACCACATCGCGGCGGCGGACGAGGCCCGGCACTCGCGGACGCAGAGCTCGGAGTCCACCCTGCCGGGCGTGGTCTGGTTCGGGCTGCTGGTGGGCGGTGTGGTCACCGTCGGCCTGATCTTCACCCTGCAGATCCGGCGCTCCGGGCGCGAGTTGCTGCTCGCCGGACTCTTCAGCGCGCTGATCGTCTTCCTGCTGTTCATGGTGTGGAGCTTCGATGCCCCCTACGGGCGGGCCGGACTCGATTCGGCGGGGCCGTTCCAGGACCTGTTCCCGAAGGCGACGGTGGCGGCCGCGGGCCGCTGAGCGCACCCGTCAGACGGTCACCCTGCGCCGGACCTCCTGCACCACGGGGGAGTTCCGCAGGGCGTGGGAGATCCGCAGCAGGTCGCGCGGCCCGTCGGCGGGGTCCACCGGGACCTCGTCGTCCTCCCCGACGGCGCGGCCCTCGGGGTCCGCGGAGCGGGCGCGCACGGCCGCCGCGACCATGGCGGCGTCGCCGACCGCGCGCGCGGTGTCCTCGTCGGCCCCGTGGGCGACGGCGTCGCCGTACGCGCCGTCGCGCAGGTCCTGGTCGAAGTAGGGGCCGAGGTGCAGGAAGCCGTCGTGGATGTCGGACTCGCGCTGGATCACGCGCAGTTCGGCCGGCGACCACCAGGCCATCCGCACCGAGGGGGTGCCGGCGGGCGCGGCGATCTGCACCTCCTGCCACAGGGCGCCGAGCCTGCGGTACGTCGCCCAGGTCTGCCAGTGGTCCGAGAGCCGCTGGCAGACGAGCGGGACGACGAAGCCCACCGCGCTGATCAACGCGCCGAGGGAGGCAAGGGGCGGAGCGGCGTAGGTGCTGAGGTCGTCGAGGTTGCCGCCGAACCAGCGGGCGGCGACCGCGGTCATCTTCGTGGCGTCGTAGGCGAGGTTGAAGAGGTAGCCGATGACGATGATCACCAGGCCGACCCGGAGCCAGCCGCGGACCTGGAGGGACCAGCGCCAGCACAGGGACACCATCACGACCGCGGCCACGTGGTGGGCCAGCAGGTACAGGGCGATCATCTGCGCGATGTAGGGCGTGTTGGCGTAGTGGGTGTCGAAGTCGCGCAGCCGCTCGACGGGGGTGTCGCCGAGGGTGAACAGCACGACGACGGCGACGATGACGAGGCTGTAGCCGAGGATCCAGCGGCGTGAGGTGCGACGGGTCTGTTCCGGTTCGCCGCCGCGCCAGTTGACCATCAGGACCAGGCACGAGGCGCTGAAGGCGGTGATCAGGCAGTAGACCAGGGGGGCCGAGAAGTTGGCGATCCCGGTGGCGCGGTTGACGGCCGCGATGGTGGGCGGGGCGGCGAAGGCGAAGACGGCTCCCGCGAGGGTCAGCAGGGCGACGACCGAACGGAGGAGCGGGTCGCGCCAGTTGTGCCGCAGTGCCGGGACCTTGAAGGCGAGCGCGACCGCCATCGCGGCCGCCGGAATGTAGTAGTCCTCGCCGGTCAACGGTCTTTCCTCAGCCCCCTGTAGCCCAGCGAGGCCTCGATCCGGCCCGCCAACTGGTCGCGCTGTACCGGAGCCCGGTGGTGCGCCGCCCCGGCGAGCCAGTTCCGGCAGCGACTGCCGAGGAGTAAGCCGAAGGTCTCGGCCTCGGTCTCCTCGGCCACGTCGGCGCGGGTGCGGGCGGCGACGCGGCGTACGGTCTCGCCGATGTCGGCCTCGTCGGACAGCAGCCGGGCGGCCACGGCGGCACCGTCCACGTGGTGGCTGCAGTGGCCCGCCTTCATGTGCCACAACTCGTGACCGAGGATGACCAGTTGGTGGTCGGGCGCGGTGCGCTCCTCGATGACGACGAGATCGCGGTCCGCCATGTCCAGCCAGAGTCCGCTGGCCGTGTGGGCGGGGAAGGAGGCCATCCGGAAGTCCACCCGGCGGCCGCGGTGTCTGCTCATGCCCTCGCAGAGGGCAGCGTAGAGGTCCATGGGCTCCACGGGTGCGGTGAGCCGGATCCCGGCCACCAGCTCCCCGCACAACCGCCGCTGCTCTCTGCCTATGCTCACCGTTCTCCCCGTCGGCGCGGATCCGGATCAGGACTCAAGGATCAGACCCAGACTTTCGACTGGGTCAGGATTCATTCGGTTTTACGCTTTCGAGGAGCATGTCCAGCCATTCGGTCACCTTGTCGCGGTGCTTGTCGCTGGGGAGTTGTGCGGCACGCCAGGCGATGCCCCGGACGCCGTGGTTCTGCAGGAGTCTCGCCAGCGGATCACCGGCCGAGGCGGTCGCGGCCGGTACGCCGGGGACGGTCTCCCGGGCGCGCCCCGCGAAGTCCTGGAGGAGCTGCTGCTCGGTCCGCTGGAGGGCATCGGTGAGGGCGTCGGCGTCGTGTGCGGTGAGGAATCCGGCGTGCACTCCGAAGAACCGCTGGATCGCGTCGCAGTGTTCCATGGTGGGGCGGCGATCGCCGTTGATCAGCGCCCCTGCCTGCTGCCGGGACATGCCGGCGCCGTCGGCGATCTCCTGCTGGGTGTAGCGGCGGCCGTTCGGCTTGACACGGGTGCGCCGCAGGAGGTCCAGTCGCTGGAGGAACCGGGCCTGCAGGTCGGGCTCGCCGGCGGGCCGGCCGTCGAGCAGGGTCTTCACCACGTCCGCGGGCACGCCGGAGGCCTCGGAGAGGCGTCGCAGGTCGAAGACCTGGCCCAGGTCGCGGCCCATCTTGCCGGCGAGTTCGGCGACGCGGGCGACGGTCGCTGCCAGGGGTGCGTCGGCCACCGCGACGGGAGCCGGGAAGCCGTCTGTCACCAGTGGTTCTCCTAGATCGCGCGAAGTCGGTTACGGCACATGGTCGGCCCCTGGAATCTATCCGCTCTCGCCCAGAAGGGCTAGAACGTGCCACAGCTGTGGCGGGAATGAGCTGTCAAGAGGCTGGAATTGCCACAATAGTTGACACTCGAATGAAGTCGGTAGCAGGATCGCCACACGGAAATGAAGATCCAGACCGGAGGAGGGGGAGCTCTCAGTGCCACATCTCGCAGCGGTGGGCCCGTCCGATGGGCTCGTCCGAGCCGGTGAAGAACGCCTGGCGGGCGAGGAGTCCGCACGCGGTGCGGTGCGGTCCGAACGGCGCAAGGAGATTTTGCGCCAGCGCCGCGAAGAACTGGGCCTGAGCCAGGAGGACGTGGCCGCGCGACTGCGCATCAGCGTGCGCGCGTACGGGAACTGGGAACGCGGCCTGGTCAAGGAGTGGACCGACCGCAAGCTGCTCGCCCTGGCCGAGGCCCTGGAGATGAGCGAGCGGCAGTGCTTCTGGCTGTTCCGCGTCATGGTCGACCGCGACCCGCCGCCCACCTGGCGCGCCTCCGAGGAGAACCGCCTCCCCGAGGACCCGGCGCAGCGCGACTACCTCTGCGACTACGCCGCCCTCATGGAGTCCGTGCCGTACCCGAGCTTCCTGGTGGACCACCGCTGGGACGTGGCGCTGACCAATTCGGCCTTCGACCAGCTCTTCCAGACCGTGCGCCCGCACCCGACGGCGCTGCCGGACGACAATTTCCTGCGCTTCGTGCTGTTCCACCCGGACGCCGCGGCCGTGCTGGAGGACCACGAGCCCGCCTGGTGCGTGCCCCTGCTCGCCCGCTTCGCGGCCGCCCTGGCCGAGTTCCCGGAGGACGAGGGCCTGCGCAGCATCCGCCAGGAGGTGGCCCGCGACCCCTTCATGGAGGCGGCCTACCGCTACGGCGTGCCCCACTGGCTGAGCAGGAACGGAGCCGAGGCCGCCGAGCAGGACGGGGCGGTGCGCACCGTGCGTCACCCCGACCCGCGGTGGGGCCTCGTACGCTGCCGCATGGTGGCGGAAACCAGCCGGATGCTCGACGAGATGGGCCTGACCCGCATCACCCTGATCCTCTCGGCCCCGCAGGGCGTGCCCTCGGCCCCGGTCCACGGAGCGGGCGCGGGGACGTACCAGCAGGGCGGCGCCAGGCTGCGCGCCGTGCCGCCGCTGGGGGAGTGACCGCCCGGGGCAGACTGGTGCGGGCGGGGGTGCGCCGGGCACCCGATGTCACCGATCGTGGCACGGGACTCGGGGCCGGCACCGGCACCCGCATCGGTACGGGCACGGGCGAAGGGCGGTAGGGGCGTGCGGCTGACGATCCTCGGAGGGGGCGGCTTCCGGGTGCCGCTCGTGTACGGAGCACTGCTCGGGGACCGCGCCGAGGGCAGGGTGTCCCACGTGGCGCTGTACGACGAGGATCCGGCGCGGCTCTCCGCCATGGCCCGGGTCCTCGCAGGCCAGGCCGAGGCGGCAGGCCTCCCCGACGCCCCGGCCGTCACGGCCACCACCGACCTCGACGAGGCGCTGCGCGGCGCCGACTTCGTCTTCTCCGCCATCCGCGTCGGCGGCCTGGAGGGGCGGGCCGCCGACGAGCGGATCGCCCTGGCGGAGGGGGTCCTCGGCCAGGAGACGGTGGGCGCGGGCGGGGTCGCCTACGGGCTGCGGACCGTCCCGGTGGCCCGCGCGATCGCCCGAAGGATCGCCCGTGCCGCCCCCGACGCCTGGGTCATCAACTTCACCAACCCGGCCGGACTGGTCACCGAGGCCATGGCCGAGGAGCTCGGCAACCGGGTGATCGGCATCTGCGACTCGCCCGTCGGCCTCGGTCGCCGCATCGCCCGCGTGCTCGGGGCCCGGCCCGAGGAGGCCTGGATCGACTACGTCGGGCTCAACCACCTGGGCTGGGTGCGCGGGCTGCGCGTCGCGGGCCGGGACGAGCTGCCGCGGCTGCTGGCCGACGCCGGGGCGCTGGAGTCCTTCGAGGAGGGGCGGCTCTTCGGTGCCGAGTGGCTGCGCTCGCTCGGCGCGATCCCCAACGAGTACCTGCACTACTACTACTTCAACCGGGACACCGTACGGGCCTACCGGGAGGCGGAGCGGACGCGCGGGGCCTTCCTGCGCGACCAGCAGCGCGGCTTCTACGAGGAGGCCGGCCGGCCCGGCCTCGCGCCCGGCGCGGCGCTCGCCGCCTGGGACCGGACCCGGGCCGAGCGCGAGGCCACGTACATGGCCGAGAACCGCGAGGCGGCCGGAGCGGGCGAGCGCGAGGAGAGCGACCTGGAGTCGGGGGGCTACGAGCAGGTGGCGCTCGCGCTGATGCGTGCCATCGCCCGGGACGAGCGGGCCACCCTGATCCTGAACGTCCCCAACGGCTCGACCCTGTCCGTCCTGGACGCGGAGGCGGTCATCGAGGTGCCCTGCCTCGTCGACGCCAACGGCGCCCACCCGGCGGGCGTCGCGCCGCTGCCGCTGCACGCGGTGGGGCTCGTGACGGCCGTCAAGGCGGTCGAGCGCGAGGTGCTGGCCGCCGCCGCGAGCGGTTCCCGGGCTGACGCGGTGAAGGCGTTCGCCCTGCACCCCCTGGTCGATTCCGTGGCCGTCGCCCGGCGGCTGGTGGAGGGCTACGCGGCCGCCCACCCGGGCCTGGCCCACCTGCGCTGACCCTTTCGCGCGGCCACCCGGACGGTCGCGCGGACAGCCGCCCGGACGGCCCAGTGCCGCATGCGGGGCGCCGGACGGGCTGTGAGAGTGCGAGATGTGACCACCGCTCCCGCCGCCCTGTCCCCGCCCCCCGTGGTGGACCGGCGGCGCCGCAACGTCATCTTCGGCACGATCATGCTGGGAGTCCTGCTCGCTGCCCTCGACCAGACGATCGTGGGCACCGCGCTGCCCACGATCGTGGCGGACCTGGGCGGCGGGGACCACATGTCGTGGGTGGTCACCTCCTACCTGCTCGCGGAGACCGTGTCGACGGTCCTGGTCGGCAAGTTCGGCGATCTCTTCGGCCGCAAACTGATCTTCCAGATCTCCGCCGTCGTCTTCATCAGCGGCTCGTTCCTGTGCGGCCTGTCCGCCTACATGACCCTGCTGATCCTGTGGCGCGGGGTCCAGGGCATCGGCGCCGGCGGACTGATGGTCACCGCCATGGCCCTGATCGCCGACGTGGTGCCGCTGCGCGAACGCGGCAAGTACCAGGGCATGATCGGGGCCGTCTTCGGCGTCGCCACCGTGATCGGACCGCTGCTCGGCGGGTTCTTCACGGACGCGCTGACCTGGCGGTGGTGCTTCTACGTCAACGTCCCCGTCGCCGTCCTCGTCGTCATCGCCGCGGCCCGCACCATCCCGTCGGTGCGCGCCGAGGGCCGCCCCGTCATCGACTACCTGGGCATCGCCCTCGTCGCGATCGGGTCCAGCGCGCTGATCATCGCCACCAGCTGGGGCGGCAACCAGTACGCCTGGGACTCGCCGGTGATCATCGGCCTGTTCGCGGGCGGAGCGGTCGCCCTCGTGCTGTTCTGCCTGGCGGAGACCCGCGCGGCCCAGCCGATGCTGCCGATGCGGCTCTTCCGCAATCCGGTCTTCGCCGTCTGCTCCGTCCTCAGCTTCATCGTCGGGTTCGCGATGCTCGGGGCGATGACCTTCCTGCCGACCTACCTGCAGTACGTCGACGGCGACTCGGCCACGATCTCGGGCGTCCGCACCCTGCCCATGGTCTTCGGCCTGCTGCTCGCCTCCGTGTTCAGCGGGACGGTCACCAGCAGGACCGGCCGGTACCGGATCTTCCCGATCGTCGGCAACCTGATCACGGCCGTCGGCCTGTACCTGCTGTCGCGGATGCAGCCGGGGACGAGCTCGCTCCTTGAGTCCCTGTACATGTTCGTGCTCGGCGCGGGCATCGGCCTGTCCATGCAGGTGCTGACCATCGCCGTGCAGAACACCGTCGACTACGCCGACCTCGGCACCGCCACCTCCGGCGTCACCTTCTTCCGTACGCTCGGCAGCGCCTTCGGCACGGCCGTCTTCGGGACCATCTACGCCAACAGCCTCGGGCCCGCACTGGAGGCGGGCGTCGCCGAATCGGCCCGGCTCACCGGTGAGGACCCGCAGCAACTGGCCCGGGCGGCCTCCAGTCCCGAGGGCGTCCACGACCTCGACCCGGTGGCGGCCGGCCCGATCGTCGACGCGTACGCGCACGCCCTGCACACCGTGTTCCTGTGGACCGTTCCGGTGGCGCTGGCCGGCTTCGTGGTCGGGCTCTTCCTCAAGCAGGTCAAGCTGCGCGACAGCGCGCGGGCCGCCTCCACGGACATGGGCGACGGCTTCGGATCGCCCGCGACGGCCTCCGGGGATTCCGCCAAGCTGCTGGAGCTGGCGGTCGGCAAGCTCATCCGGAACATGGGGCCGGAGGAGGCCCGGGCGATCGTCTTCGGCTCGGACACCCGGCTGGACATGGGCGGCGCCTGGGCCGTGATGCAGGTGGACATGCTCACCCGGACGGTCGGCCACGCCAGCCTCGGGCTGATCGCCCACCGGCGGTGCGTCCCGCCGGAGGTACTGCTGCCCGTCTTCGACCGGATGGTGGAGGAGGGCTACCTGACGCGGCAGGACCACTTCCTCTCGCTCACGGGCGCGGGGCAGCGGGAGGCGGGCGTCATCTCGGCGGCCTGGGCCCGGTGGCTCGGCGATCGGCTGGAGAAGGACCGGGGACGGCCGCGGAGCGCAGAGCTGCGGGTGGCCGCCGACGCGATCGCCAAGCGACTGCTGGCGGAGGACCTCAGGGAGGGCACCTTCGCCCCGGTGGACGCCGGGCGGGAGTAGGGCGCGGCGCCGGCCCGGCCCCGACGGAAAGACGGCGCCCAGCCTGCGGAATCGGAACTTCCGCCGAACGGGGTCCGTCTAACGGACAGTAAGTTCGAACCTCGGGGGCGACGCGGATGGAAAACATGGAAATCACTTTGGCCGAGGAGATCACGCTGCTCTGCCTGGAGGACGAGTCCGGGGCGGCACGGCAGCGCCAGGCGGTCGGCTGGGCCGTCGCCGGCGGGCTGCTGGTCGAGCTCGTCCTCGCGGAGCGGATCGCGGTCTCCGGCAAGCACCTTGAGCTGACGAGCACCGAATCCACCGGTGACGCGCTGCTCGACGCCCGGCTCGCCGCGCTGGAGACCTGGCTGCGGGGCCGACGGCGGCGGGTGACGGACTGGCTGACCAGGGAGCACAGCAGGGCGGTCACGGCCACGCTGGAGAGCCTGACCGCGCGCGGGCTGGTGGTGGAGGAGCGGCACAAGGTGCTCGGCCTGTTCCCGGTCCGGCGCTACCCGGAGGCCGACGGCACGGTCGAACGGGCCCTGCGGGCACGGCTCGACTCCGTCGTCCTCGGGGACGCGGAGCCGGACGAGCGGACGGCGGCCCTCGTCGCCCTCATCCACTCCGCGAAGCTGCACCGGCTGGCCTTCCCCGGCCGGCGCCCCGCCGAACTGCGGGCCCGGACGGGCGAGATAGCGGCGGGCGAGTGGGCGGCCGACGCGGTGCGCGCGGCCATCCGTGACGTGCAGGTGGCGATGCTGGCCGCGACGGCGGCAACGGCCGCGGCGGTCAGCTAGGTCCTGTCGTGCCGGCGGCCGGGCCCCGACCGGCGGGGCCGGCAGCCGGTCGGTCGGTCCGGCCGGAGCCTGTGGGACGGCGAGCCCGTCCCACAGGCCCGGCCCGTCCCGTCGGCGTCAGCCGGTCGTGGCCGGGCCCGCCGTCGGGTAGTCGTACGACGGGACGTGTGGCAGCCTCCGGAGGTCCGGGCGCCAGACACGCAGCACGGCCGCCGAGGGCGCGTACAGGGCCTCCGGGATCTCCGCCGGGGCGAACCACTCCCACCGGGCGATCTTGTGGGGCTCGGTGACGGCCGGAACGCCCTTGGCGGAGGTGGTCACGGCGGCCGCCGTCAGGCGGGTGAGCCCCGGCTGCATGCCGATCTGGACGCAGAGGACCCGTACGTCCTCGGGGGCCACCCGCAGGTCCGTCTCCTCGGCGAGTTCCCGCGCGGCGGCCTCCTCGAAGCCCTCCCCGGGGTCGACCTTCCCGCCGGGCAGTTCCCAGCGGCCGTCATGGGCCTGGCCGAGCAGTACGCGGCCGTCCGGGCCGACGACGACCAGGCCGACACCGACGACGGCGTTCGGCTGCGGCACGGCCCGCTCGCGGCGGGTTTCGGGGGTGGTCATGGACGTCCTTCCGGTGGAGTGGAGGGCCGGGCGCGGACGTGGATCCGCTCTCCCTGGGGCCCGAAGAGGCTGAGGAACTCCGCCGCCTGCGGACCGGCGTTGAAGAAGGCGTGCGGCGTGCGCGTGTCGAACTCGGCGGCCTCGCCGGGGCCCAGCACCAGGTCGTGCTCGCCGAGCAGCAGCCGGACGCGCCCGGAGAGCACGTACAGCCACTCGTAGCCCTCGTGGACCTTCAGCTCGGGAAGGACCACGGGGCCCCCGACGGGCGGCAGGATCTGCTTGAAGGCGTGCACCCCGCCGAAGTGGCGGGTCAGCGGCACGTAGGTGCTGCCGTGACGGACGAACGGCTTCGGGCGGACCCGGGGGTCGCCGGTCTCGGGCGCGCCGACCAGCTCGTCCAGCGCCACCCGGTGCGCCCGGGCCAGCGGGAGCAGCAGCTCCAGCGTCGGCCGGCGGCGGCCGGACTCCAGCCGGGAGAGCGTCGAGAGGGAGATGCCGGTCGCCTCGCTGAGCTGGGCCAGCGTGGTGCCGCGCTGCCGGCGCAGCGCGCGCAGGCGCGGGCCGACGGCGGTGAGCACGTCGGCGAGGTCCTCGTCCGGGCCGGAGCCCTGCTGATCGTCGGCCATGACTCCATTTGCCGCTTCGGCAAGAGCATTTGTCAAACCGCTCGTGGGGGCAGACCCTCGCAGACATGGACAACGCAAGCGAAGAGACGTACGACGCGGTGGTCGTCGGCGGCGGCGCCGCCGGCCTCTCCGGGGCCCTCACCCTCGTCCGGGCCCGCCGCTCGGTCCTGGTGGTCGACTCGGGCAGTCCGCGCAACGCCCCCGCCGCCCACATGCACGGCTACCTCGGCCACGACGGCGAGAGCCCGGCGGAGCTGCTGGCCAAGGGGCGCGCCGAGGTGTCCGGCTACGGCGGGGTGATCCGGCGCGGCACGGCGATCGCCGCCGACCGCCTGCCCGAGGGGGACTTCCGGGTCCGCTGCGACGACGGCTCGACCGTCCGGGCGCGGCGGCTGCTGGTGGCCACCGGGCTGGTCGACGAGCTGCCGGACGTCCCGGGCCTCGCGGAGCGCTGGGGGCGGGACGTGCTGCACTGCCCGTACTGCCACGGCTGGGAGGTCGGGCGGCAGCGGATCGCCGTCCTGGCCGACGGCCCCCTCGCCCTCCACCAGGCGCAGCTCTGGCACCAGTGGACCGGGCGGACCGTCCTGCTGGCCCACGGCTGGACGCCGGGCGACGAGGACCGGGAGCTGCTGGCCGCCCTCGGGGTCGAGGTCGTCGACGGGAAGGTGTCCGGCCTCACGGTCGAGGACGACCGGCTGACCGGGGTCACCCTGGCCGACGGCGCCGCCGTCGCGTGCGCGGCGTTGGTGGTGGCCCCGCGCTTCACCGCGCGCGCCGGGGTGCTCACCTCGCTGGGCCTGCCGTCCGTCGCCGTGGAACGGGACGGCCGGGTGCTCGGGACCTGCGTGGCCTCCGATCCGGAGACGGGCGCGACGGCCCTGCCCGGGGTGTGGCTCGCGGGCAACGTGACCGCTCCGATGGAGAAGGTCGTCGGCGCCGCCGCCCAGGGGGTCCGCGCGGCGGCCGCCCTCAACGCCGACCTGATCGAGGAGCAGGCCCGCCGGGCCCTGGACCACCACCGGGCCGCGGGGACCGACGGGACCCCGGGGCCGGTCCCGGGCCGGTAGGGCTTCCGGTCGCGTGGCGTCGCGTGGCGTCGTGTGCGGTGTGCGCCGGGTCGAGGGGCTCAGGGCGCTGCGTCCGCGCCGCCGCCGTACGGGTCGACCGCTGGGTGCGTGTACCGGACCGGCTTGCCCTGGGCGCGGGCGTAGTCGATCTCCGAGCGGGTGGAGTCCCCGATGTAGTGGCCGACGATCAGCACTTCGTCGGCGAGGCGGATCTTCGCGCGGTGCAGTTCGTCGAGCCGCGCCTTCAGGCCGGCCGCTTCCGCCGGGTCGCCCCACAGCGCGTGCGGTTCCTTCATGTTGCAGCCCGGGCGGACGACGATCCGGCCGGCGGCGGTCTCCCGGAGGTCCGCCTCCGTCATCTCGTCCATGAAGCGCGTGGAACCGCAGATGGCGACGATGACCGGCAGGCCGAGCCCCCGCTTGGCGGAGGCCAGGTGCTGCTCGGGGGTGGGTGGCTGCGGGTGGGACACGGGGTCTCCTTCGTCGGCTGCGCAGGGGCCGACCAGGATGCCGCATCCGGTGCCCCGCCGTGGTCCTCCAGCCCGGCGAGGTGGGGGGTAGTCGAACGAGTAGGCCGATATCGCATGGATGTACGGGTTTCGGGCGGTTCCGTGCCGTGCAGGCTCTGGGCGGTACGACCGTCATACGGTCCGACGGATCGGGGAGACGCTCCATGGCTCATGTGCTGGTCATCGGCGGAGGTGTCGGTGGTCTGGCCACCGCCCTGCTCGTGGTGCGGCGGGGACACACGGCGGAACTGTTCGAGCGCGACGCGCGCGCCCCGGGCGCCGCCCTCGACCGGGACTTCTTCGGCTGGCGCCGGCCGACCGTGCCCCAGGCCGCGCAGCCGCACACGCTGCTCGGCGCCGCGCGCGCGGTCCTGCGGGACGACCTGCCCGACGTGTACGCGGAGATGCTGCGGCTCGGCGCCCGCGAACGGCACGAGCTCGACTGGTTCGACGTCCGTCCGCCCGCCGCGCCCGGCGACGACGACCTCGTCATGGTCCAGGCCCGCCGCATCGTGCTGGAGACCGCGCTGACGACGGCGCTGCGCGCGGAGCCCGGGGCCGTCCTGCGGTACGGGGAGCAGGTGACCGGGCTGATCACGGCCCCGGCGGCAGCCGACACGGGGCCGGACGGCCGTTCCGGGATCCGGGTCGCCGGGGTGACCACGCCGGCCTCCGGCCACGAGGGCGACCTCGTCGTCGACGCCGCCGGGCGGCGCGGGGGCATCGAGCGCAGGCTCGGCGCCGTGGGCTGCCGGCCGCCCGTCGTCGAACGGCACCGTACGGGGCTCGCCTATTTCTGCCGCTGGTACCGGCTGCCGGCGGGCGTGGAGGAGGGGCCGCGCAGGCCGTGGGCGGTGACCGGCGGGCCCTTCGCCGGGTGTGCCGTGTTCCCGGCCGACAACGGGGTGTTCGCCGTGACCCTCTTCGTGCACACCGCGGACCCCACCCGTTCGGCCCTGCGCGACCCGGCGGTCTTCGAGCGGGCGGCCCGTTCCTTCGCCCCGGGGGAGGCCTGGCTGACCCTGGGCGCCGAGCCGCTGTCGGGCGTCCTGGCCGCGGCGGGCCTGGACAACCGGTGGAGCGCGCTGGTCGACGAGCACGGGCCGGTGGTGACCGGGCTGGTGCCGGTCGGGGACTCGATCACGCACACCAACCCGACGCTGGGTCAGGGCGTCTCCCTCGCCCTGTGGGCGGCGCGCAGGGTGGCCCGTACGGCACACCGGGATCCTGGGTCGGCCAGCTACGCCCGCGACCACCACGCGTGGGCGGAGCGCGTCCTGAAGCCCTGGTTCGACTTCCAGGTGGCCGCCGACGCGGCGATCGGCGAACGGTTCGCGAACCGGGCCGGGCGGACGGGGGCCGCCCGCGAGGTGGCGGCGCTCTTCGAGTGCGCGCTGGAGGACCCCGAGGTGATGCGGGCCCGCGCACGGGTCCGGCACCTGGCGGAGCCGCCCGCGCGGGCCTACGCCGATCCGGAGGTACGGGCCAGGGTCGCGCGCTGGCTGGCGGCCCGGCCCGACTACGCCCCGCACGAGGCGGGCCCGGACCGCGAGCAGTGGGAGAAGCTCACGGCGGGCTGAACCGCGTGACGCCGGTCAGGCGGGGCCGGCCGCGGGACCGAGGACCTCGGCGAGGTCGTAGCCGACCACTTCCTCCAGCTGGGCGTAGGTGCAGCTCTCCGGGGTCCGGTCGGTGCGCCAGCGCCGGAACTGCGCGGTGTGCCGGAAGCGGTCCCCCTCCATGTGGTCGTACTTCACCTCGACCACCCGTTCGGGGCGCAGTGGCACCCAGGACAGGTCCTTCTTGCCCGTCCACCGGCTCTGAGCGCCCGGCAGCCGGGCGCTCTCGTGCGCGGCCTCCTCGGCCCAGCCGGCCCACGGGTGCCCGGAGGGGTCGGCCATCCGGAGGGGGGCCAGTTCCTCCACGAGTTCGGCCCGGCGCTTCATCGGGAAGGCGGCGCACACCCCCACGTGCTGGAGCGTTCCGTGGTCGTCGTACAGCCCGAGCAGCAGCGATCCGACAATCGGACCGCTCTTGTGGAAACGGAAACCCGCGACGACGACGTCGGCGGTACGTTCGTGCTTGATCTTGTACATGAGGCGGGCGTCGGGCCGGTAGGGGAGATCCAGGGGCTTTGCGATCACCCCGTCCAGTCCCGCCCCCTCGAACCGCTCGAACCACTCCTGCGCGAGCGCGGGGTCGGTGGTCGCGGGCGCGATGTGGACGGGGGGACGAGCGGTGGACAGGGAGCCGACCAGGGCGGTGCGGCGTTCGGCGAGCGGGGTGTCGAGGAGCGCCTCGTCGTCGAGCGCGAGCAGGTCGAAGGCGACGAAGCTGGCGGGGGTCGTCCGAGCCAGCAGATCGACACGGGACCGGGCGGGATGGATCCGCTCGGTCAGCCGGTCGAAGTCCAGACGGCCGTCGCGGGCGATCACGATCTCGCCGTCCACCACGCAGCGGCCCGGCAGATTCGCCTTCAGGGCCTCCACCAGCTCGGGGAAGTACCGGGTCAGCGACTTACCGGTGCGGCTGCCCACCTCGACCTCGTCGCCGTCGCGGTGGACGATCGCCCGGAAGCCGTCCCATTTGGCCTCGTACTGCATGCCGGGCGGGATCTTCGCCACGGACTTGGCGAGCATCGGCTTCACGGGCGGCATCACCGGCAGGTCCATGCACATGATTCTGCGGTGGTACGTCCGGCTCCGCCCGGTATGCGCCTGCGGGCGGGCCCGCCTACCGTGGCGCACATGGGTGCTGCGGGCAATGCGATCGAGCTGGAGGCCGCCGGGCGGACGGTGCGGCTGTCCAATCCGGACAAGGTGTACTTCCCCGAGCGCGGCCTCACCAAGAGGCAGGTCGCCGAGTACTACCTGGCCGTCGCGGACGGCATCACCCGCGCCCTGCGCAACCGGCCCACGACCCTGGAGCGCTTCCCCGACGGGGTCGACGGCGAGTCCTTCTTCCAGAAGCGGGCCCCGAAGAACCTGCCCGACTGGATCCCGACCGCCCACATCGCCTTCCCCAGCGGCCGTACGGCCGACGAGATCTGCCCGACCGAGCCGGCCGCCGTCCTCTGGGCCGCGAACCTCGGCTGCCTCACCTTCCACCCCTGGCCGGTACGCCGCGACGACACCGACCGGCCCGACGAACTGCGCATCGACCTGGACCCCCAGCCCGGCACCGACTACCACCACGCCGTCGCCGCCGCCCACGAGCTGCGCACCCTCCTGGAGGAGCTGGGTCTGCGCGGCTGGCCGAAGACCTCCGGCGGACGCGGGCTGCACGTCTTCGTCCCGATCGAGCCCCGATGGACGTTCACCGAGGTCCGCCGGTGTGCCATCGCCCTCGGCCGGGAGCTGGAGCGGCGCATGCCGGGCAAGGTCACGACCGCCTGGTGGAAGGAGGAGCGCGGCGAGCGGATCTTCGTCGACTACAACCAGACGGCCCGCGACCGCACGATCGCCTCCGCCTACTCCGTCCGCCCGCGCCCGCACGCCCCGGTCTCGGCACCGCTGCGCTGGGAAGAGCTGGACGAGGTCGAGCCGCGCGACTTCGACATCGTGACGATGCCGGCCCGCTTCGCCGAGCTGGGTGACCTGCACGCCGACATGGACGAGCACGCCTTCACCCTGGACGCCGTACTGGAGCTCGCGGACCGGCACGAGCACGACCACGGCCTGGGGGACATGCCGTACCCGCCGGACTACCCGAAGGTGCCGGGCGAACCGAAGCGCGTCCAGCCCAGCCGGGCCCGGCGCGAGGGCTGACGCGGACCGGCCGGGCGGGGTGTTGATCAGTTGTCCATCGGACGTCCATCGGCGGCGGCCAGGCTCAGCGGCATGTCGATGAACACCACTGCCGCCACCACTGACACCGCCTGGTACGAACTCGCCCTGTGCGCCCAGACGGGCCCGGGCTTCTTCTTCCCGGAGCCGGGATCCTCATTGCGTGACGCGAAGCGGTTGTGCGGGGCGTGCGAGGGACGGGCGGCCTGCCTGGAGTACGCCCTGGCGAACGACGAGCGCTTCGGCGTGTGGGGCGGCCTGTCGGAGTCGGAACGCCTGGCCCTGCGCCGCCGCTGACACCGGCCGCCCGCGACGAGGCCGGAACGCGAAGACCCTGGCCGAGCGTGGCTCGGCCAGGGTGATCGGGGCCGCCCGCCCGAGCGGGCGGGAAGCGGAGGCGAGAGGTCGGGCCCGGTGGGCCCGGCGGTGTCAGCCCTTCCGGGCCGCCATGCGGGCGGCGCGGGCGGCCAGCCGCTCGTCGAACTTCTTGGCCTCGGAGTCCAGGCCGTTCATGAACAGGCCGAGCTCGTCCTGCGCCTTCTGCCCCTCGGGCCCGAGGCCGTCGATGTCCATGACCTTCAGGAAGCGGAGCACCGGGGCGAGCACGTCGTCGTGGTGGATCCGCAGGTTGTAGACGCCGCCGATGGCCATCTGGGCGGCCATGCGCTCGAAGCCGGGCATGCCGTGGCCGGGCATCCGGAAGTTGACCACGACGTCCCGCACGGCCTCCATGGTCGGGTCCGGCGCGAGCTCGAAGGCCGCGCCCAGCAGGTTGCGGTAGAAGACCATGTGCAGGTTCTCGTCCTGCGCGATGCGCGCCAGCATCCGGTCGCAGACCGGGTCGCCCGACTGGTGGCCGGTGTTGCGGTGCGAGATGCGGGTGGCGAGCTCCTGGAAGGCCACGTACGCCACCGAGTGCAGCATCGAGTGGCGGTTGTCGGACTCGAAGCCCTCCGACATGTGCTGCATCCGGAACGCTTCCAGCTTGTCCGGGTCCACGGCGCGCGAGGCCAGCAGGTAGTCGCGCATCACGATGCCGTGGCGGCCCTCCTCGGCCGTCCAGCGGTGCACCCAGGTGCCCCACGCGCCGTTGCGGCCGAACAGCGTCGCGATCTCGTGGTGGTAGCTAGGCAGGTTGTCCTCGGTCAGCAGGTTCACGACCAGCGCGATCTTGCCGATGTCGGTGACCTTGGACTGCTGCGGGTCCCAGGCCTCGCCGTCCTCGAAGAAGCCCGGGAAGTTCCGGCCGTCGCTCCACGGGACGTACTCGTGCGGCATCCAGTCCTTGGTCACCTTCAGGTGCCGGTTGAGCTCCTTCTCGACCACTTCTTCCAGCGCGTACAGCAGCTTGGCGTCGGTCCACGCCTCCGAGCTGCCGAGGTGGGGAGAGGTGATCGTCACGGGTACTCCTGGGTGCAAAGCGAATTACCTACGGTTCCGTAGCCTACGGAAACGTAGGTTAAGCGCGACATCAAGGCCAGCCAAGCCCCGACGGTTGCTACGCCCGGTTACGTCCGGTTATCTATGCAGTTTGGGACGGCCATGCCTGGCCAAGGAAGGCCCCGAAAAAGCCGGTGCCGGGGACGCTGCGGTCAGCAGCGTCCCCGGCACCAGGTGATTTCGGAGCCGGCCGGGCCACCGGATCAGCCGAGGGTCCGGCCGGATGTGGTCAGTCCTCCCACAGCGTCTCCCGGACCTCCTCCGCCGTGGTCGGGCGCAGGTCGCCGTCCAGCAGCAGCCAGCGGGTGATGCCGATCGACTCCAGGAACGGCACGTCGTGGCTGGCCACCACGAGCGCGCCCGCGTACGAGTCCAGCGCGGCCGTGAGCTGCCGCACGCTGGCGAGGTCGAGGTTGTTCGTCGGCTCGTCCAGCATGAGGAGCTGCGGCGCGGGCTCCGCCAGCAGCAGTGCCGCCAGCGCCGCCCGGAACCGCTCGCCGCCCGACAGGGTGCCCGCCGGCCGGTCCGCCCGGCCGCCCCGGAACAGGAAGTGGGCCAGCCGCGCCCGGATCATGTTGTTCGTGGCCTGTGGCGCGAACCGTGCCACGTTCTCCACGACGGAGCTGTCCTCGTCCAGGACGTCCAGGCGCTGCGGCAGGAAACGCGTGGTCACGTGCGTCTCGGCCGTGCCCGACTCCGGTGCGAGCAGGCCCGCGATCGTGCGCAGCAGCGTGGTCTTCCCCGAGCCGTTGCGCCCCACCAGGGCGATCCGCTCCGGCCCGCGCAGCTCCCACTCACCGCGCACGGCGGCCCCGTGGGGCAGTCGCAGGTCGCTCAGGGTCAGGACGCGCCGCCCCGGCGGGACCAGGGTGGCGGGCAGTTCGATCCGGATCTCGTCGTCGTCGCGCACCGCTTCGACCGCCTGGTCCAGGCGGTCCTTCGCCTGCGCCAGCTTCTCGGCGTGCATGATGCGGTGCTTGCCCGCCGACTCCTGGGCCGCGCGCTTGCGGGCGCCCATGACGATCTTCGGCTCGCGCTTGGTCTCGTACATCTTCTGGCCGTACCGCTTGCGCCGCGCCAGCTTCACCTGTGCGTCGGACAGTTCGCGCTTCTGCCGCTGTACGTCGGCCTCCGCGACCCGGACCATCCGTTCGGCCGCGTCCTGTTCGGCGGCGAGCATCTGCTCGTAGTCGGAGAAGTTCCCGCCGTACCAGCGGACTTCGCCGTCGCGCAGGTCGGCGATCTGGTCGACCCGTTCCAGCAGCTCGCGGTCGTGGCTGACCAGGAGCATCACCCCGGTCCACGACTCCACGGCCGCGTACAGGCGGCCCCGGGCGCGCAGGTCCAGGTTGTTGGTGGGCTCGTCCAGCAGGAGGACGTCGGGCCGGGCGAGCAGCAGGGCGGCCAGTCGCAGCAGTACCGACTCGCCGCCCGACAGTTCGCCGACGGTGCGGTCCAGGCCGATCCGTGCGAGACCGAGCTGGTCGAGCGTGGCCAGGGCCCGCTCCTCCACGTCCCAGTCGTCGCCCACCGCGGCGAAGTTGGCCTCGGTGGCCTCGCCCGCCTCGATGGCGTGCAGGGCGGTGCGGGTGGCGCGGATGCCGAGCGCCTCGTCGACCCGCAGTGCGGTGTCGAGGGTGACGTTCTGCGGGAGGTGGCCGACCGTGCCGACGACGGACGACTGGCCCCCGGAAGGGGTCAGTTCACCCGCGATCAGTTTCAGCAGGGTGGACTTCCCGCTGCCGTTGAGGCCGATCAGGCCGGTGCGTCCGGGTCCCACGGCGAGCTGGAACCCGTCGAACACGGGAGTGCCGTCGGGCCAGTCGAAGGACAGGGCGGAGCAGGTGATGAATGCAGGGGTGTGACTCATGGAGGCCTCCAGGTTGCGTGAGTGTGCGTGCAACGCGGGGAGACAGCCGACGCCCTCGGAGAGGCGCGATGGTGGTGACGGGTCGCGGTGGTCGGTGTCTCGGACCTCAGAAGAGCAACGTCCTGCTCCGTTTCGACGGCGATGGGGCGTCGACGAAACTACGGGCGGTCGTGGCCACCCGCAATCGAATTAACTGCGGAGCGCGGGCGGGTGGTGGTCAGCAGGTGCCGCGCATGAGCCGGTCGAGGCTGTGGTCCATGTCCAGGTAGAGGTGCTCCAGGCCGGGCGGGACGACGGCCGCCGCCCGCTCCAGGAACCGGTGCAGCTCGGCCGTCAGCATTAGCACGATCGCCACACCCTCCGTCGCGTGGAACTCGATCGTCGTCCGGTCCACGTCGTACGGGCGCACCCGCACGTCGCCGAAGCCGGACGGGCGGTCCAGGCCCGACTCCAGGAGCTCGCGCGAGAAGGTCCACGACACCTCGACGCCCTCCAGCGTGGCGGGGGCGGGGAAGGCCATGCGCACGGCGAACGGATCCGCACGGTCGTAGCAGAGGGTCACGGGAACGGTCTCGACCTTAGGCGCGGTGGCAACCAGGCGGGCCTGTGCGGCCTGCTCGATGACAGTGATCAAGGCTCACTCCCTTGCGGCGGATCTGCTGCCGGACCCTGGGTGGGGTCCGGCAACCCGATAGACGCGGGAATCGGCAAATCCGTGCACAGGCGGTTGCGTGAGCTGTGTCACCGACTGGCCTGAACCTTACCGTGCGATCGCACAGAGTGACCGGGTGCGCGGTGGCGCCCGAAGGCGGGCGCCGGCCCGCGGACGCGGTCCCACACGCGCAGAAGGGCCGGTTCCCGCTCACTCCACAGGCGCAACGCGGGGCTCGGGGCGGCCCTCGCGGAGGCGCCCTGGACGGGGGGTCCGGGGTGCGTTAGCTTCCCGCGCCATGAGACTTCGCGATCTGGGAATTGGCATGTGCGCGGCAATCCTGGCGGTGGGGGTGACGGCCGGGGCCGCCCGTGCGGACGCCCCCGTGCCGGCCGCCGCCGACCCCTCGCTCCCGGCGTCGGGCGGGGCCGGCTCATGGGCCGCCACCTGGGCACCGAAGGAGACCGGCACGACCTCCCGCTTCCGCGGGCTGGCGGCGGTCAGCCGCACCGCGGCCTGGGTCGCGGGCAGCGGCGGAACGGTCCTGCGCACCCGCGACGGCGGCCGTACCTGGCAGGACGTCTCCCCGCCCGCCGCGGTCGCGGAGCGGCTGGAACTGCGTGACATCGAGGCCTTCGACGAACGGCGGGCGGTGGCCCTCTCCATCGGCGAGGGCGAGGCCTCCCGGGTGCTGCGCACCGAGGACGGCGGAGCCACCTGGACCGAGGCCTTCCGCAACACCGACCCGCGCGCCTTCTACGACTGCCTCACCTTCTTCGACGCCCGGCACGGGCTCGCCATGAGCGATCCGGTGGACGGCCGGTTCCGCATCCTGGCCACCTCCGACGGCGGCCGCTCCTGGCGGGTACTGCCCTCCGGCGGCATGCCCGAGGCGCTGCCCGGCGAGGCCGGCTTCGCGGCGAGCGGCCAGTGCCTGGTGAGCGCGGGCCCGCGGGACGTCTGGCTGGCCACGGGCGGCGCCGCGACCGCCCGGGTCCTGCACTCCGCGGACCGCGGACTGACCTGGCGGGTCGCGGAGTCCACCGTCCCGGCGGGCGACCCGGCGCGCGGGGTCTTCGCCCTCGCCTTCAAGGACCGTACGAGGGGACTGGCGGTCGGCGGGGACTACCGCTCCGGGCAGGCCTCCCCGCAGGCCGCCGCCGTCTCCACCGACGGGGGCCGCAGCTGGCGCCCGGCGGCGACGCCGCCGCCCGCGTACCGCTCGGGCGCCGCCTGGTACCCGTACAGCAGGGCGACGGCCCTGGCCGTGGGGCCCACCGGCACGGACGTGACGACGGACGGGGGCCGTACCTGGCGGCCCTTCGACGCGGGCTCGTACGACACGGTCGACTGCGCGGCGGACACCGGCTGTTGGGCGGCGGGGGAGAAGGGCCGGGTGGCCCGGCTGGAACGCCGCTGACCGCCCCGGGAGCCGGCCGCCGGCCGGCTCCCGGTCCGGGGTGCTCCGGACGACCCCGGACGGGTGGTTCCCAGCGCCCCGGGAGACCCCGACAGCGGTCCTACACGGCCGGGTTCTCCCGGACCGCGGCCAGGTCCGACGAGGTCCTCGACGCGATGAACTCGGTGATGCGGTAGGCGCAGACGCCCGCCACGGCGAAGGGGTCCTCGGCCGCGATCCTCTCGATCTCGGCCCGGGACACCCCGGCGGCCAGGACGATGCCGCCGTCGCGCGGGACCTTGCGCCCCGACGCGAGGAACACGCCCGAGGCGTAGTGGCCGTCCAGCCAGGCGAAGTGCGCGTCCATGTGTTCCTCGACGGCTTCGATCGGCGCGGTGTAGGCGAGCTCCATGACGAACATGATCGCCAGGCTACCCTCGCTCACCATGACCCGAGTGAAGACCCCCGCCGACGAGGCCGAAGCCCGAGCGATACAGGACGAACTGCGCCCCCGCGTCGTGCTGTCCGAGACCGGCCCGCCGCCCGGCGGCGGTTTCGTGACGGGCGTGGACGTCGCCTACGACGACGCGCGCGACCTGGTGGCCGCCGCGGCCGTGGTGCTCGATGCCGCCACGCTGGAGGTCGTCGAGGAGGCCACCGCCGTCGGACACGTCAGCTTCCCCTATGTGCCCGGCCTGCTGGCGTTCCGTGAGCTGCCCACCCTGCTGGCCGCCCTCGACTCCCTGCGCACCCCGCCCGGCCTGGTCGTCTGCGACGGCTACGGCCTCGCCCACCCCAGGGGCTTCGGCCTCGCCTGCCACCTCGGCGTGGTCACCGGGCTCCCGGCCGTCGGCGTCGCGAAGAACCCGTTCACCTTCACCCACGACGAGCCCGGGGCCCGGCGCGGGGACAGCGCCGCGCTGCGCGCCGCCGACGGGACCGAGGTGGGCCGGGCCCTGCGCACGCAGGACGGGATCAAGCCGGTCTACGTCTCCGTCGGACACCGGGTCTCGCTGGACAACGCCTGCGCGCACGCCCTGGCCCTGAGCCCCCGGTTCCGGATCCCGGAGACCACCCGGCACGCCGACTCCCTGTGCCGCAGGGCGCTGCGGGAGGCGGTCTCCTGACCCGGTCTCAGCGCGCGTCGGCCACCCGGAAGGTGATCCCCGCCTTCCGGAGCCGGGTGAGGAGGGCGTCGCCCATCGCCACGGCCGTCGTCACCTGCCCGGAGGTGTCCGGCAGCGCGTCGAGGGCGAGGCAGAGCGCCGACTCCGCGAGCATCTTGGCGGTCTCCCCGTAGCCCGGGTCGCCGCCCGACACCTCGGTGAACACGCGACGGCCGCCGCCCTCGCCGACGAACCGCACGCTGAACCAGCTGCGCGCGCGCCGCTCCGCGTCCGGGCCGCGGCCCGGCTCCCAGCGGTCCATCAGCCACTGCCGGGCCGCCGGCACCTGCGCCAGGGCGGCGGTGGCGCCCAGTGCGGCCGTACCGCCGAGCGCGACGGGCAGGTGCCGTACCGAGGCGTAGTGGCGGTAGCGGAAGTCGGGGCCGTAGCGCTCCAGCGCCGCCGCCGACCGGGCCACGATCCGCGGGTCCAGTACGGGCAGCGGGAGCGCCCAGGTCCCCGTCTCGCGGCTGAACCGGGGCGCACCGACGGGCCCGCGTGCCCGGCGCCCCGGCAGGCGGGGCTCGTGCAGCCGGCGGGCCTGCGCGGCGGCCAGCGTCTGCGGGCCGCGGCCGATCGCGGTGAGGGCGGAGGCCAGGGTCCCGCCGGAGAAGAGGGCGTTCGACCGGACGAAGCCGTCGACGGTCAGGGGCACGCCCTCGGGCAGCTGCAGGACGGTGAACCAGGCACCGAGGTCGGCCGGGATCGAGTCGAAGCCGCAGGCGTGGACGATCCGGGCACCCGTCTCCCGGGCCCGCGCGTCGTGTTCGACGTACATGCGGTCCACGAACTCCGGCTCCCCGGTCAGGTCCACGTAGTCCGTGCCCGCTGCGGCGCAGGCGGCCACCAGCTCCGCGCCGTACCAGACGTACGGACCGACCGTGGTGGCCAGCACCCGTGTGGACGCGGCCAGTTCGCGCACGCCGTCGGCGTCGCGGGCGTCCGCGCGCAGCAGCGGCAGGGACGCGCACGCCGGGTCGGCGGCGGTGAGGCGTTCACGCAGCCGTTCGAGCTTGCCGGGGTCCCGGCCGGCGAGGGCCCAGCGGAATCCGTCGGGGGCGTGTGCGGCGAGGTACTCGGCGGTCAGCTCCCCGACGAACCCGGTGGCGCCGAAGAGCACCACGTCGTAGGGCCGTTCGGCGCGGTCCTGCGGAACCGTTGCGTTCATGGGAGCTCCTCCGGGGGGTGTGGTGGGCCGAGGCTAGCGCGCCGCCCGGCCGCACGTGCGGGCAGGTGGGCCGGGACGTGCGGGGAAGCCGTGAAGGGGGCGGGGGAGGGAAGAGGACGGCGCCCCCGGCCGCGGCCCACGGGGCCGGGCCGGGGGCGCCGTCGCGCCGCCCGGTGGCGGATCAGCCCTGCTGGTAGAGGCCGAACAGGTCGACGACGAGGTCGATCTCGTCCCAGCCCTGGTTCCAGACGTCGATGATGCCGTTCTCGCCGGTGCTCGCCTGGACGAGGTTCGGCACGGTGGCGCCCTTGGTCCAGTTCAGGTTCGAGGAGTTCGGCGGGGTCGGCCACTCGTCGGCCTGGTTGACGTAGTCGTCCATGTGGTTCGGGTCGGGCGTGACCGTGAGGTGCCCGTCGCCCTGCGTGTTGGTGACCGTGGTGTTGAGCACGAAGCCCGTGATGCTGGGGTCGGTGTACGACAGCGGCATGAAGATGTAGCTGCGGCCCCACATCGGCCCGTAGACCGGGTCCTCGGGGTCGCGGGTGTCGACCAGGCGCTCCGGCGCGAGCGGGATGAAGGCGCTCTTGCTGTCGGTGCTGTAGTAGCCCACGACGTCCACGATCACGTCGGTGCCCGCCCAGGCGCCGTTGAAGACGCTGATCCGGCCGTCCTTGCCGACGGGCACGATCACCGAGTTGGCGATGGTCTGGCCCGCGGTGAAGTTCAGGTTCGACGCGGTCGGGGTGGCGCTGCCGCCGGGGTAGACCGACAGGTGGCCGGCTTCCCGCGGGTTGGTGACCGTGACGTTCAGCGCCACGGCGCTGATGCCCTGCGGGACCCCGGACAGGCCGCTGATCTGCGTGGAGAAGCTCTTGCGGCCGCCGAGCTGGCCCCTCGCCGTGCCGAGGCCCTCGCGGGTGTCGACGAAGCGGGACGGGGTGATCGGGGTGTAGCCGCTGGAGGCGGTCTTGGAGAAGTAGCCCGTGACGTCCGCGATCAGGTCGACATGGATCGGGCCGCGGTTGGCCAGTTCGACGTAGCCGCCCTTGCCGACGGGCACGATGACCAGGTTCGGGACGGTCTGGCCGGCCTTGTAGTTGACGTTCGACGTGGTCGGACGCTCGGTTCCCTCGGGGAAGGCCGTGATGTGGCCGTCCGCGGAGGTGTTGGTGACGGTGATGTTCATGGCGACGGCGGTGACGCCGGCCGGGATGCCGCCGTTGCCGCCGACCTTCACGCGGGTCGAGCCGTAGGGCTTGACCGTGCCCACCGGTGCGCCGGTGCCGTTGCGGGTGTCCAACAGGCGCGTGGGGCCGTACGGGGTGAAGTCCGAGCCCCGGGTGACGACCTGGACCTCGTTGACGGCGGAGGTGTTGTTCGCCGCGTCCGCGACGGTGACCTTCACCTTGTAGGAGCCGACCTCGGCGTACGCGTGCTCGGAGACCAGGGTGGTGGAGCCGGACGCGTCGAGGACCTCCGACGCGCCGTCGCCCCACTCGACCGTGACCTTGAGGGCGGTGTCCTCGCTGGTCGTGGTGGCGCGCAGCTCGACGCCGTGGGCCGTGGTGGCGTAACCGGTCAGCTCGACCGCCAGGTTCGGGTTGGCCGCGACGGCCGAGCCGCCCTCGGCGGCGACCCCGGCGCGTGCGCCGGACTTCGCCCCGGCCCCGGCCTTGGCGCCGGCCAGCGGCACCCGGACGGTGCGCTCGGCGGGGCTGGTGAAGGCGTGGCCCTTGTCCTTGGACGCCTTGCCCAGGTCCAGGTCGGGCACGCTGGCACCGCGCGGGTCGGGCTTGGCCGGATCGGCCTGGGCCACGCCCGGAACGAGGCCCACGCCCGCTGCGATGGCGGCAGCGGAGATTACAAGTCGGCGACGGCGCACCGGCCCCCCAGTGATTCTGTGGTTGAACGATTGAACAAGTTCGAAAGCGTGCTCAGCGTACACAGCTTCGAGCGCCGCGATCCGGGGGGTCGACCTGGATCCTAGACCGATTTCCGGGGCCCCGGTGCCCGCATCCGCGCGGATCCCGCGGGAGCCCCGCCGGGGGGCTTGTGTTCGGTGGAACACGTTCCTAGCATCGCCGGTGTTACATCAGTTGTGTCACACGGTCGCACACCATGAACACCACGCACACCGCAGACGCTGGGGGCTCGATGGCAGTGACAGGGAACGGGACCGGCACGGCGGGCGGAGGCGGCCCGCTCGCCGGCGTGCGCGTGGTCGAACTCGCGGGCATCGGCCCGGGTCCGTTCGCCGCGATGCTCCTGGCCGACCTGGGCGCCGACGTCGTACGGGTGGACCGCCCGGGCGGCGGCGGGCTCGCCATCGACCCCGCCCACGACCTCACCAACCGCGGCAAGCGCTCCGTCCTCGTCGACCTCAAGGCCGGCGACGGGCCGGCCCGCGTCCTGGACCTGGTCGAGCGGGCCGACGTCCTGATCGAGGGCTTCCGCCCCGGGGTCGCCGAACGGCTGGGCGTCGGCCCGGCCGACTGCCACGCCCGCAATCCGCGGCTCGTCTACGGCCGGATGACCGGCTGGGGCCAGGAGGGCCCGCTCGCGCACACCGCCGGCCACGACATCGCCTACATCGCCGTCACCGGCGCCCTCGGCATGATCGGCAACCCGGGGGAGCCCCCGGCCGTCCCGGCGAACCTGGTCGGCGACTACGCAGGCGGCTCGCTCTACCTGGTCGTGGGCGTCCTCGCCGCCCTCCACCACGCCCGCGCCACCGGCACCGGACAGGTGGTCGACGCCGCCATCGTCGACGGCACCGCGCACCTCACCTCCATGATCCACGGGATGATGGCGGCCGGCGGCTGGCAGGACCGGCGCGGGGCCAACCTGCTCGACGGGGGCTGCCCCTTCTACGGCACCTACGAGACCGCCGACGGCGGGCACATGGCGGTCGGCGCCCTGGAGCAGCAGTTCTACGACACCTTCGTGCGGCTCCTCGGCATCGAGGACGAGGCCCCCGCCCGCAAGGACCTCGCCCGCTGGGGCGAGCTGCGCGAGCGCGTCGCCGCACGCTTCAAGTCCCGTACGCGCGCGGAGTGGACGGCCGTGTTCGAGGGCACGGACGCCTGCGTGGCCCCGGTGCTCTCGCTGCGCGAGGCCCCCGCCCACCCGCACCTGGCCGCCCGCGGCACCTTCACCGACCTCGGCGGGGTCCTCCAGCCCGCCCCCGCTCCGCGGTTCTCGGCGACCCCGACGGCCGTCACCACGGGTCCCGCGCAGCCGGGCGCCCACACCCGGGCGGTCGCGGCCGACTGGGACGTCCCGGCCCTGCCGGGGAAGGAGGACTGATGGAACTGTCCATGATGCTCGACTACGCCGGGGACCCCCGGCGGGCCGCCGACGAGGCCGCCGCGCTGGAGTCGGCCGGGCTCGACGCCGTCTGGGTCGCCGAGGCCTGGGGCTTCGACTCCCCGACGATCATGGGGTACCTCGCCGCCCGCACCGAGCGCATGAAGATCGGCTCGGCGATCGTCAACGTCTACTCCCGCACCCCCGGCCTGATCGCGCAGACCGCCGCCGGGCTGGACGCCCTCTCGGGGGGCCGGGCGCTCCTCGGCCTCGGCGCCTCCGGCCCGCAGGTCGTCGAGGGCTGGCACGGACTGCCGTACGACAGGCCGCTCGGCCGGACCCGGGAGACGGTGGAGCTGTGCCGGCGCATCTGGCGCCGCGAGACGATCGACCACCACGGCATCACCGACATGCCGCTCCCGCCGGAGAAGGGCGGACGGCACGGCAAACCGCTGAAGATCCTCACCCGTCCCGTCCGCCCCGACATCCCCGTCTTCATCGCCTCCCTCGGCCCGGCGAACGTCCGGCTGACCGCCGAGATCGCCGACGGCTGGCTGCCCACCCTCTTCATCCCCGAGAAGGCCGCAGCGGTCTGGGGCCGCCCGCTCGCCGAGGGCGCCGCCGTTCGCGACCCGGCGCTCGGCCCCCTCCGGACCGTCGCGGGCGGCCTGCTCGCCATCGGCGAGGACGCGGCGGCCGCCCGGGACCTCGCCCGCCCGCAGATCGCCCTGTACGTCGGCGGCATGGGGGCGGTCGGCAAGAACTTCTACAACGACCTCGCCGTCGCCTACGGCTACGAGGAGGAGGCCCGGAAGATCCAGGAGCTCTACCTCTCCGGCCGCACCCGGGACGCCGCGGCCGCCGTGCCGGACGAGTTCTGCGAGCTGATGACGCTGTGCGGGCCCGAGGGCTACGTGCGCGAGCGCGTCGAGGCCTTCCGCGAGGCGGGCGTCACGATGCTCAACGTCACCCCCGTCGGCCCCGAGCCGGCCCGTCTGATCGAAACCGTCAAGAACTGGCTTTGAGGAGCCCCTCCGATGCAGCGAGCCGCCCGATGAAGCGACTGATCTTCGACGCCGACCACGAGGCGTTCCGCGAGACCGTGCGCACCTTCCTGACCAAGGAGGTGCTGCCGCACTACGAACAGTGGGAGCGCGACGGCATCGTCAGCCGCGAGGCCTGGCGGGCCGCGGGCCGCCAGGGCCTGCTCGGCCTGGCCGTCCCCGAGGAGTACGGGGGCGGGGGGAACACCGACTTCCGCTACGCCGCCGTCATCGCCGAGGAGTTCACCCGGGCCGGGGCCGCCGGACTCGCCGTCGGCCTGCACAACGACATCATCGGCCCCTACCTCACCTCGCTGGCCACCGAGGAGCAGAAGCGGCGCTGGCTGCCCGGATTCTGCTCCGGGGAGACCATCACCGCCATCGCGATGACCGAGCCGGGCGCGGGCTCCGACCTCCAGGGGATCCGCACCACCGCCGAGGACCGCGGCGACCACTGGGTGCTGAACGGCTCCAAGACCTTCATCTCCAACGGCATCCTCGCCGACCTGGTGATCGTGGTCGCCCGGACCACCCCGGAGGGCGGGGCGCACGGCCTGTCGCTGCTGGTGGTCGAGCGGGGGGCGGAGGGCTTCGAGCGCGGCCGCAACCTCGACAAGATCGGCCAGAAGGCCCAGGACACCGCCGAACTCTTCTTCCACGACGTCCGCGTCCCCAAGGAGAACCTGCTCGGCGAGCTGAACGGCGCCTTCGTCCACCTCATGAACAACCTCGCGCAGGAACGCCTGGGCATCGCGATGGCCGGCATAGCCGCCGCCGAACACCTGCTGGAGATCACCACCGCCTACGTCAAGGAACGCGAGGCCTTCGGCCGCCCGCTGTCCCGGCTCCAGCACATCCGCTTCGAGATCGCCGAGATGGCCACCGAGGTCGCCGTCACCCGGACCTTCCTCGACCGGTGCATCACCGACCACTCCGACGGCACGCTGGACCACGTGCACGCCTCGATGGCCAAGTGGTGGGCCACCGAGCTGCAGAAGCGCGTCGCCGACCGCTGCCTGCAACTGCACGGCGGCTACGGCTACATGACCGAATACCGGGTCGCGCGGGCCTTCACCGACGGCCGGATCCAGACCATCTACGGCGGTACGACCGAGATCATGAAGGAGATCATCGGCCGGTCCCTCCTCGGCTGAACCGCCCCGCCGCCCCCCGAGCACCCACCACGGGCTTCCCCGGCCCTCCAGCACACCGAAAGGCCTCCAGTGAGCACCGAAGCGTACGTGTACGACGCGATCCGCACCCCGCGCGGCCGCGGCAAGGCCAACGGCGCCCTGCACGGCACCAAGCCGATCGACCTCGTCGTCGGACTCATCACCGCCCTGCGCGAGCGCAACCCCGGCCTCGACCCCGCCGCCATCGACGACATCGTGCTCGGCGTCGTCGGCCCGGTCGGCGACCAGGGCTCCGACATCGCCCGGATCGCCGCCATCGCGGCCGGACTGCCCGACACCGTGGCCGGCGTACAGGAGAACCGCTTCTGCGCCTCCGGTCTGGAAGCCGTCAACATGGCCGCCGCCAAGGTGCGGTCCGGCTGGGAGGACCTGGTCCTCGCGGGCGGCGTGGAATCCATGTCCCGCGTCCCCATGGCCTCCGACGGCGGCGCCTGGTTCAACGACCCGATGACCAACTGGGACGTCAACTTCGTCCCGCAGGGCATCGGCGCCGACCTGATCGCCACCATCGAGGGGTTCTCCCGCCGCGAGGTGGACGAGTACGCGGCCCTCTCGCAGGACCGCGCCGCCGTCGCGATCAAGGAGGGCCGCTTCGCGAAGTCCGTCGTCCCGGTCACCGACCGCAACGGCCTGGTCGTCCTCGACCACGACGAGTTCGTCCGCCCGGGCACCACCGCCGACAGCCTCGCCAAGCTGAAGCCGTCCTTCGCGGACATCGGCGAGCTCGGCGGCTTCGACGCCGTCGCCCTGCAGAAGTACCACTGGATCGAGAAGATCGACCACGTCCACCACGCGGGCAACTCCTCCGGCATCGTGGACGGCGCCTCGCTGGTGGCCATCGGCTCCAGGGAGGCGGGGGAGCGGGCCGGACTGCGGCCGCGCGCCCGGATCGTCTCCGCCGCCGTCTCCGGCTCCGAACCCACCATCATGCTCACCGGGCCCGCCCCCGCCACCCGCAAGGCCCTCGCCAAGGCCGGCCTCACCATCGAGGACATCGACCTCGTCGAGATCAACGAGGCCTTCGCCGGCGTCGTCCTGCGCTTCGTCAAGGACATGGGCCTCTCCCTCGACAAGGTCAACGTCAACGGCGGCGCCATCGCACTGGGCCACCCGCTCGGCGCCACCGGCGCGATGATCCTCGGCACGATCGTCGACGAGCTGGAACGCCAGGACAAGCGCTACGGCCTGGTCACCCTCTGCGTCGGCGGCGGCATGGGCGTCGCCACCGTCGTCGAACGCCTCTGAACCGTCCTGTCACCCCAGACCCTCCGACCTCCGACACGGAAGTAGCGAACATGAGCGAGTCCACCACGATCCGCTGGGAACAGGACGAGACCGGCGTCGTCACCCTCGTCCTCGACGACCCGGGCCAGTCCGCCAACACGATGAACCAGGCCTTCCAGGACTCCATCGCGGCCGTCGCCGACCGCGCCGAGGCCGAGAAGGACTCCATCCGCGGCATCATCTACACCTCCGCCAAGAAGACCTTCTTCGCGGGCGGCGACCTCAAGGACATGATCCGGCTGCGCCCCGAGCACGCGCAGCTCGCCTTCGACACCGGCACGGCCATCAAGCGTTCGCTGCGCCGCATCGAGACCCTCGGCAAGCCCGTCGTCGCCGCCATCAACGGCGCCGCCCTGGGCGGCGGTTACGAGATCGCCCTCGCCTCCCACCACCGCGTCGCCCTCGACGCGCCCGGATCCCGGATCGGCCTGCCCGAGGTCACCCTCGGCCTGCTCCCGGCCGGCGGCGGCGTCACCCGTACCGTCCGCCTCATGGGCATCGCCGACGCGCTGCTCAAGGTCCTGCTCCAGGGCACCCAGTACACCCCGCAGCGGGCACTGGACAACGGCCTGGTCCACGAACTGGCCGCCACGCGCGAGGAGATGCTGGCCAAGGCCCGCGCCTTCATCGACGCCCACCCCGCGTCGCAGCAGCCCTGGGACGTGCCCGGGTACAAGATCCCCGGCGGGACGCCGTCGAACCCGCGGTTCGCCGCCAACCTCCCGGCCTTCCCGGCCAACCTCAAGAAGCAGCTGAACGGCGCCCCGTACCCGGCCCCGCGCAACATCCTGGCCTGCGCCGTCGAGGGCGCACAGGTGGACTTCGAGACCGCGCTGACCATCGAGGCCCGCTACTTCACCGAGCTGGTCACCGGACAGACCGCCAAGAACATGATCCAGGCGTTCTTCTTCGACCTCCAGGCCGTCAACGCCGGACGCAGCCGCCCGCAGGGCGTCGAACCGCGCAAGGTCACCAGGGTCGCCGTCCTCGGCGCCGGCATGATGGGCGCCGGCATCGCCTACTCCTGCGCCCGCGCGGGCATCGAGGTGGTCCTCAAGGACGTCACCCCCGAGGCCGCCGCCAAGGGCAAGGCCTACTCCGATAAGCTGCTCGACAAGGCCCTCTCCCGCGGCCGCACCACAGAGGCGGCGCGCGCGGAGCTCCTCGCCCGGATCACCCCGACCGCCGACGTGGCCGACCTCACCGGCTGCGACGCCGTCATCGAGGCCGTCTTCGAGGACACCGACCTCAAGCACCGGGTGTTCCAGGAGATCCAGGACGTCATCGCGCCCGACGCCCTGCTGTGCTCCAACACCTCCACCCTGCCCATCACCGGACTCGCGGAGGGCGTGAAGCGGCCCGCCGACTTCATCGGCCTGCACTTCTTCTCGCCCGTCGACAAGATGCCGCTGGTGGAGATCATCAAGGGGGAGCGGACCGGCGACGAGGCCGTCGCCCGCGCCTTCGACCTGGTCCGCCAGATCAACAAGACCCCCATCGTGGTCAACGACTCGCGCGGCTTCTTCACCTCCCGCGTCATCGGCCAGTTCATCAACGAGGGCGTCGCCATGGTCGGCGAGGGCGTCGAGCCCGCCTCGATCGAGCAGGCCGCGGCCCAGGCCGGCTACCCCGCCAAGGTCCTCTCCCTGATGGACGAGCTCACCCTGACGCTGCCCCGCAAGATCCGCAACGAGGGCCGCAAGGCCTTCGAGGCGGAGGGCCGGACCTGGACCGCGCACCCCGCGGACACCGTCATCGACCGGATGGTCGACGAGTTCGGCCGCCCCGGCCGCAGCGGCGGCGCCGGCTTCTACGAGTACGACGAGGCCGGGAAGCGCGGCCGGATCTGGCCGGACCTGCGCGAGCACTTCACCCGCCCCGGACACGAGATCCCCTTCGAGGACATGAAGGAGAGGATGCTCTTCGCCGAGGCGCTGGACTCCGTCCGCTGCCTCGACGAGGGCGTCCTCACCTCGGTCGCCGACGCCAACATCGGCTCCGTCATGGGCATCGGCTTCCCCGCCTGGACCGGCGGGGTGATCCAGTACATCAACGGCTACGAGGGCGGCCTGCCGGGCTTCGTGGCACGCGCCCGGGAGCTCGCCGCGACGTACGGCGAGCGCTTCGAGCCGCCGGCGTCCCTCGTGGCGAAGGCCGAGCGCGGGGAGACGTACGCCGACTGAGCGCGCGGGAGCGTACGCCGCCGCCCCGCGCGGGGCGGCGGCGTACGGGCCGGCCGCACCGGGCACCACAGGGGGGTGTCCCGGGCGGCCGGCGCCCGGCCTCAGGCGTCGCGGAGAGTCGCGAAGGTGCCGCGGGGCGCGGTGCCCTGCGCGTCCGTCCACGGCGCGAGCACCTGCGCGAGCAGGCCCTCCCCGGCCGCGGAACCGGGACGCAGCACCCGGGTCAGGGTCAGGAGCCGTCCGGGACCCTCCCGCCCGGCCGCGCCGACGGCGATCAGCGTCGTGTCGGCGGTGTCCGTCACGTCCCCGTCCCCGGCCCCGGCCGGGGACGCCGGCGCCGCGGGCCCCTCGCCGCGCACCTCGACGCCCCGGTCGGGAACGCCGCTCTCGTTCTGGTCCTGCGCCTCGGCGGCTCCCGCCAGCAGGGCCAGCAACTGCCCCACCAGAACGGGGTCGTGGGCCCCGTCGTAGATCCAGCGGGTGCCGAGGACGCCGTGCTCGGAGGTGCCGATCAGGCCGTCCGCAGCGGATGCCAGGGGCGCGCCGCGGTAGGTCATCGGGACCTGGTAGGTGACGGGGGAGTCCCCCGAGGTGTCGGTGACCACCATGAACTCGATGCCCACCTCGCCCTCGGGGTCGTCGAGCCGGAACCCGCCGGCCTTGGCCGGCTGCGGTGCGTCCCCGCCCCGGTACCAGGGCTTCGAAGGCATCCAGGCGGCCAGGAGTTCGAGCTTGCCGGGTGACATGGTGGTGCGGTGAATGACTGCCATGATCGTCAACCTATCCGGCCGGCGCGGGTGTTGACCGGTGACCTGGCCCGGCCCGAACCGACCCGGTCATGGGGGCGGTGCGGTCACGGGGTGTTCCCGGACGGCGATCCTGGCCAGTTTCGTCAGCATCATGCCGTTGCGCACGGCGACCAGGTAGTCCACCGGCAGCCCGTGCATCCGGGTGCCGGGACCGCGCAGCGGATGCCAGTCGAGGGTGAAGAGCGTATTCGGGCCCCAGGGGGCCAGGTTCATGGCGATGCGGGCCGCGCCGAAGGGTTCGGCGCGCGCCTCCAGCTCCAGGCGCCGCTGCGGTTCGCAGACGCGCACCACGCAGGTGTCGTCGAGGGTCAGCGGGCCGGCGCCGACGCGCACCCGCAGCCGGGCCCCCACCTCGGGCCAGTGCGGGTCCGCAGCGAGGACCTGCCGGGTGCCCGTCACCCACTCCCCGTAGCGATGCCCGTCGGCCAGGAGACGCCAGACCTCGGCGGGCGGGCTCAGGATCAGGCGGCGGTTGCGCGCCACGGTGGTCACGCTCCTTCCGGACGGTGGCCGGGCCGTCGTGCCGCCCGGCCCACCCCAGCCTCGCGCCGTACGCCCGCTTCCGCAGTCCGGCAGACCCGAACGGCTGTCGCGGCCGCCGGCCGGCCGGTCCGGCGCCGGGCCCCTGCCGGGCCTTCGCCGGGCCGGCCCCTCGCCCCGATCCGGTCACTCGCCGCCGGAGACGAACGCGGCCCGCAGCTCCTCCCGCAACGACCGCTGGAAGGCCGTCACCAGCGCCTGGACCACCATCGGCTGCATGTGGGCCGACAGCGCCTTCATCGACTCCACCCGTTCCGGATCGCTCTCGCCCTCCGTGAACGGCCCCCACACCTCGTCCCGGAACAGCGCCGTCAGCTCGTGCGCCGCCGACCTCGCGTGGTCGATCAGCACCCTGCGCGCCGCCAGGATCGTGCCGTGCGCGATCGGCACGTCCAGCAGGGCCACCCCCAGTCGCAGCAGCCCGACGTCGACCCGGAAACCGTCCCCCTGCGCGGCGAGCACGTTCATGGCCGCCAGCCGGCACACGTCGCCGTCCGACAGGCCGCGCCCGGCCCGCTTCTCCAGCTCCTCGCGGGAGAACACCTGCGCCGCGTCGGGGGCCCAACTGGCCACCATGGCCCGGTGGATGGCCAGGTCGTGCGCGCTCAGGTCGTCGGGCAGGGCGTCCAGGTAGCGCTCGATCGCGGACAGGGTCATGCCCTGGTGCTGGAGCTCCTCGATGAGGGCGAGCCGCGACAGGTGCTCCGGCCCGTAGTGCCCCACGCGACGAGGTCCGATCACGGGAGGGGGCAAAAGCCCGCGGGTGCTGTAGAACCGTACGGTGCGCACGGTGACGCCCGCCCGGGCCGCCAGCTCGTCGACGGTGAGCATCGGCTCGGGTGCCTGGTCGGCCATCGTCTGCGCCTCGCTCTCTGCTCCACAGCTTGGGTTCAACAGTATTGCTGTCGCACCAACGATGTGAAACGGCCAGGAGCTGCCCATGCCCACGAAACTGCGACTGCCCGGACGACCCGAAGACCTCACCTTCTCCGCCCTGCTGGCCCGCAACGCCGCCGAGCACGGGGACCTCCCCGCCCTCTCGTGGCGCTCCGGCCCCGACACCGCCGCCGAATGGACGACGCTCACCTGGAGCGAGGTCCGCCGCAAGGTCGCCGTCCTCGCCTCGGGATACGCCGCCCTCGGCGTCGGCCGCGGCGAGCACGTCCTGCTCATGATGGGAAACCGCCCCGAGCACTGGCTGAGCGATCTCGCCCTCGTGCACCTCGGCGCCGTCCCGGTCACCGTGTACGGGACCTCCGCGCCCGAGCAGATCGCCCACATCGCCCGCCACAGCCGGGCCCGGATCGCCGTCGTCGAGGGCGCCCGCGAGCTCGTCCGCTGGGAGCCGCTGCTGGCCGACGCCTCCGTACCGCTGGAGCGGCTGGTCGTGGCCGAGGCCGCCGAGGCCGGCGCGCACACCGCGTACGCCTCCCTGTACGCGAGCGGCGCCCGCACCCACCGCGCCGACGCCTTCGAGAAGGCCTGGCAGGAGTCCCGCCCCGAGGACCCGCTGACCGTCGTCTACACCTCCGGCACCACCGGCGACCCCAAGGGGGTCCGGCTGAGCCACCGCAACCTCGTGCTCCAGGCGGTGCGCATCGACCGGGGCGTGGACCTGCCCGAGCACGCCCAGCACATCTGCTACCTGCCCTTCGCGCACATCGCCGAGCGGGTCCTCGGCATCTACCTGCCCCTGCTGCGGGCCTCGCACGTGATGCTGTGCGCCGACCCCGCCGCCGTGGCCGGGGCGGTCCGCGAGCTCCGCCCGGTGCAGTTCTTCGGCGTGCCCCGGGTGTGGGAGAAACTCGCCGCGTCCGTGCGCGCCGTGCTCGCCCAGCTCCCCGAGGAGCAGCGGACCGCGATCGAGGCCGCGAACGACCTCGCCCGCACCCGGGCCGCTCACGCGGAACGCGGCGAGGAGGTGCCGGCCGAGCTCGAAGCCGCGTACGCCGGCGCGAAGGAGCGGGCGCTCGACCCGCTGCTCACGCTCGCCGGACTGGACCGGCTGGTGTGGACGGCCAGCGCCACCGCGCCGATGCCGATCGACGTCGTCCGCTTCTGGGCGGGCTGGGGCATCACCATCATGGACGCCTGGGGGCTGACCGAGACCTCGGGCGTGTGCACGCTCAACAGCGCCGCGAGCGGCTACCGGCTCGGCTCGGTGGGCCGCCCCATCGAGGGGCTGGAGCTGCGGATCGCTGAGGACGGGGAGGTGTTCACCCGCGGCGAGACCGTCTTCGACGGCTACCTGAGGCCGGACGGCACGGTGGAGAGCGCCGCGGACGCGGACGGCTGGTTCCCCACCGGGGACGTCGGCCGGATCGACGAGGACGGGTTCCTCTGGATCACCGACCGCAAGAAGGAACTGATCATCACCTCGACGGGCAAGAACGTCTCGCCCGCCCTGGTGGAGAACACGGTCAAGGAACACCCCCTGATCGGCCAGGCCCTGGTCCACGGCGACGGCCGGTCCTACCTCGTCGCCCTGCTGGTCCTGGACGCCGAACTGGCCCCGGTCTGGGCACGCTCCCGCGGCATCGAGGCGGACTCCGCGGCCGCCCTCGCCGCACATCCCGCCGTACGGGAGGAGATCGCCCGTGCGGTCGACGCGGCCAACGCCCGCCTCAACCGCACCGAACAGATCAAGCGCTACCGCCTGCTGACGGAGGAATGGGGCCCGGAGACGGGCGAACTCACCCCCTCCCTCAAGCTCCGCCGCCGCATCGTCCGGGACAAGTACGGCGACCAACTGGACGCCCTGTACGAGCAGCCGTACGACACCCCCTGACACCCGCCCCGCCCGCCGCCCGCCGCCCACCCCGCACCCGGCGGGCGGGGCCGGCGGGTACGGGAGGTGCGGTTCGGGTGATGCCGTGACGGCCTCCCCTCGGGCAGCCCGGAGCAAGCACGACGGCACCGCCCCCGACCCCGCCGAGCGGCAGCGGCCGGGTAGGTCAGCGGCCGATGACCGGGTAGTGGTCGCTGAGGTTGTCGTAGGTGTACGAGGTGCCCCAGCTGGAGACCGTCCAGGGGGCCGACTGCTCCTTCACCACGTTGTTCTCCCATCCCGCCGGGCGGGCGTGGCCCTTGCGGTGCAGGACGTAGTCCAGGTCCTCGCGCGGGTCCGTCGGGTAGCGGTACTTCGCTATGGAGTTCAGCGCGGTGTCGAAGGAGTACGGGTGGCCCGTGCGGGAGTCGGTGCCGGCCAGGTCGGCGTTGGCGAGGAGGCTCGCGTACTCGGGGGTGCGCGAGTCGACGTTGAGGTCGCCCGCCACGAGGACCTGCTCGTTCGCCGGGATGTTCTTGCCGTCCAGGAAGGCGTCGATCGCGCGGAACTGGCGGGCGCGCATCTCCGCCGCCTCCCCCGCGCCGCAGCCCGGGTCGGTGGACTGCGCGTGCGTGCCGACCACGTGCACCTTCGCGCCGTTCACGTTCAGCACCACGTAGGCGAAGCCCTTGTTGGACCACCAGTCGGCGCCGCAGGCGTCCTTGAAGACGTACTGCTCCTTGCGGAGGATCGGCCACTTGCTGAGCACGGTGACGCCGCCGTCCTCCGGGGTGGTGGCCGAGTAGGAGCCGCCCGTGGCGTCCCAGCCGCTCTTGCTGCGGCCGACGACGGGGGTCTGGTACGGGTACTGCGCCGCGGAGTTGGCCTTCAGCGCGTCCGAGGAGGAGTTGTCGAAGGCCTCCTGGAGCACGACCACGTCGTGGCCCTTGTAGAAGGAGGTTTTGGGGATCTCCGCGGCCCGGTGGTCCTGGCCCCAGTTCGGGTAGAGGTTCTTGCTCATCAGGAACACGTTGTACGACAGCACGCTGAGCCGGGGGGTGGCGGTGTTCTCCGCGGCCGTGGCGGCCGGCGCGGTGGTCGCGGCCAGGGCGCCGGCGGCGATCGCCGCGACGGCCGCCGCGGCGGCGCGGTGACGGCGGGGGGAGCTGAGCAGCATGGGGGTCTCCATCGTTCCTGCGCGGGAAGATCGGCTCCGCCATCCAAGCAGCCGCGGTTACCTCTGGGTAACACCCGTGCAGCGACTTTCTGTCCGGACCGCGACGATCACGCGGCGGGCCCGCCGTCACTCCTCGGGAGGGGTCCAGGTGAAGCCGGCGAGACCGCCCGCGGCCTCCTCCCGGACGGCCCGGCGGCGGCGCCGCGGCACCAGGCGCAGCACGCCGACGAGGCCCGCGGCGATCGCGCAGACGAGGCCGAGGGTCACCGCGGCGACCGCGAGCACGGACGGCAGGAGGGCTTCCCACCACGCCGAGGGAGACAGGTCCATCGCCGCAGGATGGCGCGCGGACCGGCCCGCCGGAAGGGCTTCGGCGCAGGTCATACTGGGAAGCGGGAAAGATCGACGCTTGGGGGCGCGCATGACCGGGAACGACCGACGGGCCGGGCTGGGGACCCCGGGGACCTCCGCCGCGCGGACCGATCCGGAGCCGCCGCCGCCCGGCGGGGTGCTGTGGACCATCGCCGGGGACGTGCGGGCCCTGCTGATGCTGCCCGCCGCCTTCACCCTCCAGGTGGCGCACCCGGCGATCGCGGCCGGCGTCGACGAGTACTCCGTCTTCCGCACCGACCCCTGGGGCCGCGGCGAACGCTCCCTCCGCTCGGTCCAGCTGTGGGTCTACGGAGGGGAGGCGGCCGCCGAGGAGGGCCGCCGGGTCCGCCGCCTGCACAAGGACATCCAGGGCACCGACACCCGCGGCCGCCGCTACCACTCCCTCGACCCCGCCTGCTACGCCTGGGTGCACGCCACCGGCTTCCCCGTCTACCTGTATGCCGGGCGCTACCTCCTGCGCCGCTTCACCCCCGCCCAGGAACAGCAGCTGTACCGGGAGTGGCTCCAGGTGGGCCGGATCCTGGGCCTGCGCGACCGGGACATGCCGCAGACCATCGAGGAGTACTGGCCCTACTGGGCCCGGATGCTGGCCGAGGAGATCGAGTCCACCGCCGTCGCCCGGGAGCTGATCGCCACCGACGTGCCGCTGCCGCGGCCCGAGGGCGGCCCGCTGCCCGTACGGCTCCTGCTGCGGCTGACCTGGCCGGCGCTGCGGGCCGCGTTCCTGCGCCTGCGGGCCTTCGTGACCGTCGGCTACATGCCGCCCGAGGCGCGCGCCGCGCTCGGGCTGGAGTGGAGCGAGGCGCAGGAGCGCCGGCTGCGGCGGTTCAGCACGGCCGCGCGGCTCCTGGTACCGCTCCTGCCGGAGCGGCTGCGCTACCTGCCGATCGCCTACCGGGCGCGCGCCGCCTGGCACGCGGGCCGCCGCTGACGCGGGGCACGCCCCGTACACGGCCCCCGCGGGGAGCGGGAGCCGCGTACGGGGCGGCGTACGGGGCAGCGGGCGGGGCTCAGTGCCGGTGGCCGGGCCCGGAGCCGTGCTCGGTGTCGTGGATGGTGTTCGTCTCCGCGATCTTCTTCCAGGACTTCGGCTCCGCGGCCGGCTTCGCCGGGGCGGACTGCTGCGCCGAGCGGGCCCCGGCCGCGGGCTTCGCCGCCGGGTTCAGCGCCGACGCGTCGGGCTTGCCCGGGGTGTAGAGCCAGGTCTCGAACAGCTGGGCCAGGGGCTTGCCGGAGACCTTCTCGGCGTAGCGGACGAAGTCCCCGACCTTGGCGTTGCCGTAGGCCCGCTCGGTCGGCCAGCCCTTGAGGATCCGGAAGAACTTCTCGTCGCCGATCTCGTTGCGCAGCGCCTGCAGGGCGATGGCGCCACGGTCGTAGACCGCCCCGTGGAACTGGTTCTCCGGGCCCGGGTCACCCGGCTTGACCTGCCAGAACGCGTCCCCGGCCGGGCGCAGGGAGTAGGCCCAGTCGGCGAGCTCCTGAGCGGTGCCCTCGCCCTCCTTCTCCGACCACAGCCACTGGCTGTAGCGGGCGAAGCCCTCGTTGATCCAGATGTCCTTCCAGCCCTCCACCGAGACGCTGTCGCCGTACCACTGGTGCGCCAGCTCGTGCACGACGACCGAGACGTTGGCGCCGTTGCGGAACTGCGCGGGGCCGTAGAACGGCCGCGTCTGGGTCTCCAGGGCGAAGCCCGCGTTCACGTTGGGCACGTAGCCGCCGAGCGCGTTGAAGGGGTACGGGCCGAAGACCCCCTCCAGCCACTCCGTGACCTCGCCGGTCCGCTCGACACTGGCACGGGCCGCGCCCGCGTTGTCGCCGAGGTCCTTGCTGTAGGCGTTGACGATCGGCAGGCCGCTCGCCGTCGTGTCCGTGGTGATGTCGAACCTGCCGACGGCGAGAGTGGCCAGGTAGGTGGCCTGCGGCTTGTTGGAGCGCCAGTTGTAGCGGGTCCAGCCGAGCCGCGAGGTCTGCGACTGGAGCACGCCGTTGCTGATCGCCTGGGTGCCGTCGGGCACGTTGACGGACACGTCGAAGGTGGCCTTGTCCAGCGGGTGGTCGTTGCTGGGGAACCACCAGACGGCCGAGTCGGGCTCCTGCGCCGCCACACCGCCGTCGGGGGTGCGGTGCCAGGCCGTCCAGCCGTCCACCTTCAGCTCGGAGGGCTTCCCGGCGTACGTGACGACCACGGTCAGCGGCGTGTTGCGGGCCAGCGGCTTCGCCGGGGTGACCTCCACCTCGTGGGAGCCGGACGTGGCGAACTTCGCCTTCGCGCCGTTGACCCGGATCTCGCTGACCTTCAGGCCGAAGTCGAGGTTGAAGCGGGACAGGTCCTGCTTGGCGGTGGCGAGCAGGGTCGCGGTGCCTTCGAGCAGGTCGGTCGTGGGCTGGTACTTCAGGCGCAGGTCGTAGTGGGACACGTCGTATCCGCCGTTGCCGCTGGCCGGGTAGTAGGGATCGCCGATACCCGGGGCGCCCGGACCGGAGCTCGCCGCCGACGCCGGGATCACCAGCAGCAGGGAGGCGGCGAGCACGCTCGGGACGATGACTTTGCGGTGCACGAATGGCTCCAAGTGGTAGGGGAGACAGCTCGGTTCAAGGTCGTCGCTCGACCGTATTCACCCCTGGCCGCTCAGGCCATGTCCATGGCCCCTCCTGTCACACGATCGCCATTCGGCCGTCACGCGTCCGCCGCTCCCACCCCCTCGCGGACGCGCCCGCGCAGGCCGTCGCACCTGCCCCGGCCTGCGCACCGGCCCCCCGCGCCCCGGCACGGGCCGGGCTCCCGCCCGCACCCCCGGTCGGCCCGTCCCCGCGGCCCGGATGTCCTGATCCCGCGCCGCCGCCGTCCACCCCCGGCGCCGCCCCCTCTACGCGGCCCACGCCGACCTCCCCGTCCCCGAGGAGCCGCACCTGCGGCTGTGGCATGCCACCACCCTGCTGCGCGAGCACCGCGGCGACGGCCACCTCGCCGCCCTCCTCCTGGCCGGCCTGGACCCCGTCGAGGCCCTCGTCAGGCACACCGCCACCGGCAAGGGCATGACGCCGAAGTGGCTCAAGGCCCTGCGCGGCTGGACCCAGGACGAGCTCGACGCCGCCCCCTACGAGCACCTCGGAGCGGACGGCCCGGCCCGTCTCACCGAGCTCGGCGGAGCACTCGTCGTCAAGGCCGTGACCGCCGGGGCCTTCCCCCGGGACCTGATGGGCAGGGGCTGAGCGCGGGCCGGGCAGGGCTCCCGCGCTCCGTCACCGCCACCTGCCACAATTGGCAGCCTTCCAGTGCAAACGAAGGCAGGCGGGACCCGATCGTGACGATGTCCATCGAAGGCAGGATCGCCGAGGAGCTCGGCGTACGGGAGCGGCAGGTCAAGGCCGCCGTCGAGCTGCTCGACGGCGGCTCCACCGTGCCGTTCATCGCGCGCTACCGCAAGGAAGCGACCGAGATGCTCGACGACGCCCAGCTGCGCACCCTGGAGGAGCGGCTGCGCTATCTGCGCGAGCTGGAGGACCGCCGCGCCGCGGTCCTGGACTCCGTACGGGAGCAGGGCAAGCTCGACGCCGAGCTGGAGGCCCGGATCAACGCGGCCGACACCAAGGCCCGGCTGGAGGACATCTACCTCCCCTTCAAGCCCAAGCGCCGCACCAAGGCGCAGATCGCCCGCGAGGCCGGCCTGGAGCCGCTCGCGGACGGCCTGCTGGCCGATCCGTCGGTGGAGCCGGCCGCGGCGGCCGCCGCGTTCGTCGACGCCGACAAGGGCGTCGCCGACCCGGCCGCCGCCCTGGAGGGCGCCCGCGCCATCCTCACCGAGCGGTTCGCCGAGGACGCCGACCTGATCGGCGAGCTCCGCGAGCGCATGTGGGGCCGCGGCCGGCTCGCCGCGAAGGTCCGCGAGGGCAAGGAGGAGGCGGGCGCCAAGTTCGCCGACTACTTCGACTTCGCCGAGCCGTTCACCGCGCTGCCCTCGCACCGCGTGCTCGCCATGCTGCGCGGCGAGAAGGAGGACGTCCTCGACCTCAACCTGGAGCCCGACGCCCCCGAGGACGCCGACACCCCCGGCCCCTCCGCGTACGAGGGCATGATCGCGCGCCGATTCGGTGTCGCGGACCGCGGCCGGCCCGGCGACAAGTGGCTCGCCGACACGGTCCGCTGGTGCTGGCGCACCAAGGTCCAGGTACACCTGGGCATCGACCTGCGGGCGCGGCTGCGCCAGGCCGCCGAGGACGAGGCCGTACGGGTCTTCGCGTCGAACCTGCGCGACCTGCTGCTCGCGGCGCCCGCCGGCACCCGGGCCACGCTCGGCCTCGACCCGGGCTTCCGCACCGGTGTGAAGGTCGCCGTCGTGGACGCCACCGGCAAGGTCGTGGCCACCGACGTGATCCACCCGCACGTGCCCGCCAACCGCTGGGACGAGTCCCTCGCCAAGCTGGCCCGCCTCGCGAAGGAGCACGCGGTCGAGCTGGTCGCCATCGGCAACGGAACCGCCTCCCGCGAGACCGACAAGCTGGCGGGCGACCTGATCTCCCGTCACCCCGAGCTGGGCCTCACCAAGGTGATGGTCTCGGAGGCGGGCGCCTCCGTGTACTCGGCCTCCGCGTTCGCCTCGCAGGAACTGCCCGGCATGGACGTCTCGCTGCGCGGCGCCGTCTCCATCGCCCGCCGCCTCCAGGACCCGCTCGCCGAACTGGTCAAGATCGACCCCAAGTCGATCGGCGTCGGCCAGTACCAGCACGACCTGTCCGAGGTGAAGCTGTCCCGCTCGCTCGACGCGGTCGTCGAGGACTGCGTGAACGGCGTCGGCGTGGACGTCAACACCGCCTCCGCGCCCCTGCTGTCGCGGGTCTCGGGCATCAGCGGCACCCTCGCCGAGAACATCGTCGCCCACCGCGACGCCAACGGCCCCTTCCGCAGCCGCAAGGGCCTCAAGGACGTGGCCCGCCTCGGCCCCAAGGCGTACGAGCAGTGCGCGGGCTTCCTGCGCATCCGCGGCGGCGACGACCCGCTGGACGCCTCGGCCGTGCACCCCGAGGCCTACCCGGTGGTCCGGGCGATGGGGAAGACGGCGGGCGGTGAGGTGGCCGCGCTGATCGGCAACACCGGGGTCCTGCGCTCGCTGCGGCCCGAGCAGTTCGTCACCGAGTCCTTCGGCCTGCCCACCGTCACCGACATCCTGCGCGAGCTTGAGAAGCCGGGGCGCGACCCGCGACCCGCCTTCAGGACGGCGACCTTCAAGGAGGGCGTCGAGAAGATCGGCGACCTGGCCCCCGGGATGATCCTGGAGGGCGTGGTCACCAACGTGGCCGCCTTCGGCGCCTTCATCGACATCGGCGTCCACCAGGACGGCCTGGCGCACGTGTCCGCCCTGTCGAAGACCTTCGTCAAGGACCCCCGGGACGTGGTCAAGCCGGGCGACATCGTCCGTGTGAAGGTCATGGACGTGGACATCCCGCGCAAGCGGATCTCGCTGACCCTGCGGCTGGAGGACGAGGCCGGCGCCGAGCGCGGCGCGGGCGCGCCCCGCCAGCGCGAGGACCGGCGGGGCGGCGGGCGCCCGCCGCAGCAGCGCGGCGGCTCGGGCTCCCGCGACGGCGGACGCAAGCAGGGCGGCGAGCGCGGTCAGGGGCAGCGCGGTCAGGGTCAGGGAGGCCAGGGCCAGGGCGGCGGCCAGGGCCGCCGGCAGGGCGGCGGCGCACCCGCCCCCGCGAACAGCGCCATGGCCGACGCCCTGCGCCGGGCCGGCCTCACCGGCCCCGAGGAGCGCCGCAAGCGGTAGCGCGTGCGCGGGGTTGGCCTCCGGCCACCCTGCGCACCGGCGTCTGCGGAAGCAATGGCCGAATAGGTTCCCCACCTGGGGACTCTTCTTGCCAACTCGCGTACAAGATCTGTAGGCATGTGGAACGCCCGTTCGTCATCCGGCGGACGGGCTTCCGCGTTTCCTCCCCTCAGGACCGTCATCCCCCGAGGCCGCCTTGAAGGCACAGGACGTCATGCCCCTGCCCGTACACGCCTACCGACGCTGCCCCGGAAAGGGTCCGAAGAGGGATCACATGCCCCACCGGCAACTCAGCATTCGCAAACGGTGCGAGAACATTCTCGGCCATCTGGATCTGACGCATCCGTTCTCGCTCGACGCCCTGTGCGAGCGGATAGCCGAGCAGCGCGGCCGCCCCATCCGCCTGCACCCCCTGCCCAAGGAGGCCGCGGAATCCGGGGTCTGCGGCCTGTGGGTCGGCACGGCCAGCGTCGACTACGTCTTCTACGAGGCCCAGACCACCCCGCTCCACCGGGAGCACATCGTCCTCCACGAGCTCGGTCACATCCTCTTCGGCCACCACTCGCTGGAGGGCGAGGAGACCGACGGCAGCGCCCCCACCGTGCTCGGGCGCACCAACTACACCACCCGCCAGGAGCAGGAGGCGGAGATGCTCGCGAGCATGATCCGCATCCGCACCGCGAACGCCGGCCCGCGCCGCAGGCCCGCCCGGGACGGCGGCAGCACCCTGGCCCGGCTGGAGTCCGCCATGGGATACGAGCGGGGCCACGATGGCAGCTGACCTCACCGCCTTCGGCGACTGGCTCGCCGTCCCGAGCGTGATCTGTCTGTGGGCCGCCCTCGTCCTGCGCGCCCCCGGCGCGCTGCGCTCCCCGCAGCAGCGCGGCCTGTGGCTCGCCGTCGCGGCCGCCGCCGCCGCGATGACCCTCAACCTCCCCGACGTCGTCGCCTACGCCATGGACCGCGGCGCCGCCTACGCCCACACCATCGGCCTCGCCCGCAACCTCGTCGGAGTGTTCTCGGCCGGAGCCGTCCTCTACTTCGTCGCCGCCGCCACCCGCGGCCGCCGCCTCCGGCTCGCCGCCTGCGCGGCCACCGTGCTCTGGCTCGCCGCCCTCGTCGGCCTCGACGCCGCCGCTCCCGGCCACGGCACGCACACGATGCCCCCGACCGGCGAACCCGTGCCCTCCCTCGCCTACTGGCTCGCGCTGATCGGCGCGCACGTCGTCGCCAACACCCTGTGCGTGGCCCTGTGCTGGCGCTACAGCCGGCGCACCCGGAGCCGGGGCCTGGCCGTGGGCCTGCGCCTCTTCGGCCTCGGCACCGCGCTCGCCGGGCTGTTCTGGCTGGCCTACCTGGCCAAGGCCCTGTTCGGCAGCACCTGGGCGATGCCGGCCCTGCCGCTCCTGATGAACGTCCACGCCCTGCTGCGCGCCGCCGCGATCGTGGTGCCCACCCTGTTCACCCTCCGCCGCACCCTCGACGACAGCGCCACCGCGTGGCGGCTCTGGCCGCTCTGGCGCGACCTCGTCGAAGCCGTCCCGCACGTCGCGCTCAACAAGCCGCGCTCGGGCCGGGTGGTGGAGTTCCTGTGGCCGCCCGTGCCCCGCAACCTGCTGGTCTACCGCAAGGTCATAGAGACCCGCGACGCCATCCTGATCCTGGGGGAGTACGTCCGCCCGGGTGCCCTGGAACACGCCCGCGGCCACGTCGCCGGGCACGGGATCCCCGAACAGCGGCGCACCGCCGCCGCGCTGGCCCGCGTCCTGCGCGACGCCCGCCGCGCGAAGCTCGACGGGCTGCCGGGCCACTCCGGCGAGACCGCCGGACTCGAACTCCCCGCCGCCATCCAGAGTCCCGGGGAGGGCGGGGACCTCGCGGACGAGGCGAGGTTCCTCGTCGACGTCGCCGAGGCCTACACCGCGCAGGCCGCACCCGAGGAAGCGAAGACGAAGTGAGCACCACCGTACTGATCACCGGGGCGAGCAGCGGGCTGGGCGCCGCCTTCGCCCGCGGCTTCGCGGCCAAGGGCTGCGACCTGGTCCTCGTCGCCCGCGACAAGGACCGGCTGGCCGCCGTCGCGGACGCCCTGGCCCGGGAGTTCGGGGCGGCGTGCGAGGTGCTGCCCGCCGACCTGCTGGACCCGGCCGGCCGCACCGCCGTCGCCGAGCGGCTCGCGGACCGGGCCCGGCCGGTGGACGTCCTGGTCAACAACGCGGGATTCGGGCTTCCCGCCCCCTTCCCGTACAGCCCCGTCGAGGACGAGGAGCGGATGCTCGACCTGCTGGTCAAGGTGCCCCTCGCACTCACCCACGCGGTCCTGCCGGGCCTGCGGGAACGGCGGCGCGGAGCCGTCCTCAACGTCTCCTCGGTGGCCGGCCTCCTGCCGACCGGCACCTACGGGGCGGCCAAGGCCTGGGTCACCGCGTTCAGCGAGTCCCTCCGGGTGGACATGGAGCCGTACGGGGTCCGGGTGCTGGCCGTGGTGCCCGGCTTCACCCGCACCGAGTTCCAGGAGCGGGCCGGGATGGACGTCAGCGCGCTGCGCGACGCGGTCTGGCTGGAACCGGAGGCCGTGGTCGCCCGCGCGCTGAAGGACCTCGCCCTGCGCCGCCCCGTCAGCATCACCGGCCGCCGCTACCGGGCCTACGCCCTCGCCGCCCGCCACCTCCCGCGCTCCTTCGTCGCCCGCAGAATGGCCCGCACCAGGCGGCCCCCGGCGGACCGGGCCCTCTGAGCGCACCCCGCCCCGCGGTCGCGCCTACCCGTGCGGGGCCGTCGCGGGGGAGGATGTCCGGGTGATCTCCGACGTGGTCCTCGACCCGGTCTTCGACGGTGACGGCATCCGGCTCCCGGGCGGTGACGGCTTGCTGCCGTATGCCGCCCCCGGAGGCCTGCTGCCCGCGACGGCGGTGCGGGAGGCCGACCCGGACGCCCTGCCGCCGGAGATCCGCACCCGGTCGGGCGAGATCGTCTTCGTGTCGTCCGTCCGCCGGGCGGAGCTGGAGCGGTTCTGCGCCGACCACGGCATCCCGCTCCGCTCCCGGCCGGACGTGTGGGGAGACCTGCTCGAACCCTTCCTCGACACCGAGTTCGACTCCCGGCAGCGGGCGGCGACCCTGGACCGGCTGGCCGCCGCCGGGGTCGACGCCATCGAGGCGGCCGCGATCCGCGAGCGGGTCGGGCCGTTCATGGCGGCCTACAACTCCGTGCACCAGGACTGGTTCCACCTCGGGCTCGCGGACCTCCTGGACGCGGCCCGCTCGGACCTCGTTCCCGAGGAGCTCCGCATCCCGCCCGCGGACCTGCGGACCTTCCGGACCTGGGCGACGGAACTCGCCGCCCGCCCGGACCGGCGGAGGCCCCGGTGACCCGAGTCGGAGATCCAGCGGCACCTCTCTGACTCGGGTCAGCAGGCCGGTCGCTCCGGATCGTGCCGGGCCGACACGATCCGGAAGGCACGGCCTACAGCTCCGTGACCCGGCCGCCCGCGACCTCCAGGCGGCGGGTCACCCGGACCGCGTCCAGCATGCGGCGGTCGTGCGTGACCAGGAGGAGGGTGCCCTCGTAGGCCTCCAGGGCGGACTCCAGCTGCTCGATCGCCGGCAGGTCCAGGTGGTTGGTCGGCTCGTCCAGCACCAGCAGGTTCACCCCGCGGCCTTGGAGCAGGGCGAGCGCCGCGCGCGTGCGCTCACCGGGGGAGAGGGTCGCGGCCGGACGCAGGACGTGGGCCGCCTTGAGGCCGAACTTGGCCAGCAGGGTGCGGACCTCGGCCGGCTCGGTCTCCGGGACCGCGGCGCAGAAGGCCTCCAGCAGCGGTTCCTCGCCGAGGAACAGCCCGCGGGCCTGGTCCACTTCGCCCACGAGGACACCCGAACCGAGCGTGGCGGAGCCGGAGTCCGGGGTCAGCCGGCCGAGCAGGACGGCGAGCAGCGTGGACTTGCCGGCGCCGTTCGCCCCCGTGATCGCCACCCGGTCCGCCCAGTCGATCTGCAGGCTCGCCGGGCCGAAGGAGAAGTCGCCGCGCTTGACGGCCGCCTCGCGCAGGGTGGCCACCACGGAGCCCGACCTGGGCGCCGCCGCGATCTCCATGCGCAGCTCCCACTCCTTGCGCGGCTCGTCGACGACCTCCAGGCGCTCGATCGCGCGCTGCGTCTGGCGGGCCTTGGCGGCCTGCTTCTCGCTGGACTCGCCGCGCAGCGCCTTGCCGATCTTGTCGTTGTCGGTGGACTTGCGGCGGGCGTTGCGCACGCCCTTGTCCATCCAGTTGCGCTGCATCTGGGCCCGGCCCTCGAGGGCGGCCTTCTTGTCCGCGTACTCCTCGAACTCCTCGCGGGCATGGCTGCGGGCCCGCGCACGCTCCTCCAGGTAGGAGTCGTAGCCGCCGCCGTAGAGGTTGATCTGCTGCTGGGCCAGGTCGAGTTCGAGGACCTTGGTGACGGTCCGGGTCAGGAACTCGCGGTCGTGGCTGATGACGACCGTGCCGGCGCGCAGCCCCGTGACGAAGCGCTCCAGCCGCTCCAGGCCGTCCAGGTCCAGGTCGTTGGTGGGCTCGTCGAGCAGGAAGACGTCGTAGCGGGAGAGCAGGAGCGAGGCCAGGCCCGCACGGGCCGCCTGGCCGCCGGACAGCGCCGTCATCGGCAGGTCGAGGCCCACGGCCAGCCCGAGGTCGTCGGCGACCTCCTGGGCCCGCTCCTCCAGGTCGGCTCCGCCGAGGTCCAGCCACCGGTCGAGCGCGGTCGCGTACGCGTCGTCCGCACCCGGCGTCCCGTCCACCAGGCCCTGCGTCGCCGCGTCGAGCTCGGCCTGCGCGGCGGCCACACCGGTACGCCGCGCCAGGAACTCCCGGACCGACTCCTCGGGGCGCCGCTCCGGCTCCTGCGGGAGGTGGCCGACGGCGGCCGTGGGCGGGGAGAGCCGCAGCTCCCCGGTCTCGGGGGTGTCCAGTCCGGCGAGCAGGCGCAGCAGGGTGGACTTCCCGGCGCCGTTCACACCGACGAGACCGATGACGTCGCCGGGCGCGACGACGAGGTCGAGGTCGGCGAACAGGGTGCGCTCGCCGTGCGCGGCGGTGAGCTTCTTGGCGACGAGGGTTGCAGTCATGATGGGCCGATCCTATCGGCGCGCGGGCCCCGCCCCGCATGGCCGGATAGGTGGGAAGCACGTCATTGCGGCCACCCCGGGCACGGCACACCATGAAGTCATGGGGTCATCGCCGCGCAACCTGCTCGTCCTCCTCTACGACGGCGTCCAGAGCCTTGACGTGACCGGCCCGGTGGAGGTGTTCGCCGCGGTGGGCCACTTCCCCGGCCGGGACGCGTACGCCATCCGCACCGTGTCGCCCGCCGGGGCGCCCGTCCGTACGGGCAGTGGACTGACCCTGGTGCCCGACGGGGACCTGGAGGGCGCCCGGCCGGGCCCGGGGACCACGGTGCTGGTGCCCGGCGGCCGGTACTGCGCGGACTTCGAGCCCCGGCTCACGGACTGGCTCCGGGCCCACGGGGGTGGCGCGGAGCGGCTGGTGTCGGTGTGCACGGGAGGGCTCCTGCTGGCGGAGGCGGGCCTGCTGGACGGGCGCCGGGCGACCACGCACTGGAACGCCTGCGAGCGCATGGCCCGCGACTACCCCGCCGTCACCGTGGAGCCCGACCCCGTCTACGTGCGGGACGGGCCCGTCGCCACCTCGGCGGGGGTCACCGCGGGCATCGACCTCGCGCTGGCCCTGGTGGAGGAGGACCACGGGCGGGACGTCGCCCTGACGATCGCCCGCCACCTGGTGGTGTTCCTGCGCAGGCCCGGCAACCAGGCGCAGTTCAGCGCACAGCTGGCGGCCCAGACCGCCCTGCGGGACCCGCTGCGGGACGTCCAGCAGTGGATCTCCGAGCACCCGGGCGAGGACCTGGGCGTCGAGCACCTCGCCGCCCGCGCCCGGCTGTCGCCGCGGCACTTCGCGCGGGCCTTCCGCGCGGAGACCGGGGTCACGCCGGGCCGGTACGTCGAACGGGTCAGGGTGGAGCACGCGCGCAGACTGCTGGAGGAGGGCGGGGAAGGGATCGCGCAGATCGCCCGGGCCTGCGGCTACGGCACCTCGGAGGCCCTGCGCCGGGCGTTCGTCCGCACGCTCGGCCAGCCGCCCGCCGAGTACCGGCGCCGCTTCGGCGCACCCCGCGGCTGACGCCGCCCGCTCACGCCCCCGCCCCTGCCCGCCCCGACCCCGCGCCCGAACCCGCCCGCGGCCCGGTGCCGCACCGTTTCCCCGTCCCGACCACCGCTCCGGAGGAGCCATGCAGATCGCCGTACTGCTCTACGACCGCTTCACCGCCCTCGACGCCATCGGCCCCTTCGACACCCTCGGCCGGCTGACGGACGCCGAGGTCGTCTTCGTCTCCCAGCGGCCGGGTCCCGTCCGCACCGACAACGGCTCGCTCGCGCTCGTCGCCGACAAGGGGCTGGACGAGGTCACCCGGCCCGACGTCCTCGTCGTCCCCGGCGGCCCGCACCCCGAACGGGAGACGGCCAACCCCGTGGTGCTGGACTGGCTGCGCGCGGTCGACGCCGGCACGACCTGGACCACCTCGGTGTGCACCGGCTCCCTGCTGCTGGGCGCCGCCGGCCTGCTCGACGGCCGCCGGGCGACCAGCCACTGGCTGTACCTGGAGCAGCTGGCCGGCTTCGGGGCGCGGCCCACCGGCGAGCGGGTGGTGTTCGACGGGAAGTACGTGACGGCCGCCGGGGTGTCCTCGGGCATCGACATGGGGCTCACCCTGCTCGGCCGGATCGCCGGCGACGACTTCGCCCAGGCCGTCCAGCTGATGACCGAGTACGACCCGCAGCCGCCCTATGACGCGGGCTCGCCCGAGAAGGCCCCGGCCGAGCTCGTCGCGATGCTGCGGGCGGGTTCCGCCCACGGCCGGGACACCACGGCGACCGGCTGAACGGGAGGGGGCGTCACGGCGCCCAGGTGAAGCGGGGCGCGCGGCGTTCCAGGAAGGCGGCGACCCCCTCCGCGGTGTCGCCGCTCCCGGCCGCCTGCTCCTCCCAGTGGCCGTCCCGGTCCGTCCGGCCGTCCGCGAAATCCTTCGCGGCCGCCTGCGTCAGCTGCGAGCGGGAGGCGAGGATCCGGGTGAACGCGGCGACGCGCCCGTCCAGACCGCCCGCGGGCAGCAGCTCGTTCAGGAACCCGGCGCGCAGGGCCTGCTCCGCGTCGATCAGCTCGGCCGAGAAGAGCAGGTACTTGGCCCAGGCCGGACCCACCAGGGAGGCCAGCCGCCGGGTGGAGGACGCCGGGTAGACGATGCCCAGCCGGGCCGGGGTGACCCCGAAGGAGGCGCCTTCCTCGGCGAAGCGCAGGTCGCACGCGGCCGCCAGCTGGCTTCCGCCGCCCACGCAGAACCCCCGGATCGCGGCCAGCGTGGGCTTGGGGAAGGCGGCGAGGGCCTCCTCCGCCGCCACGGCGAGGGCCCGCGGGTCGTCGTCCCCGGTCAGGGAGGAGATGTCGGCCCCCGCGCAGAAGGTCGGGCCGTCCCCGGTGAGCACGAGCACCCGTACGGCCGGGTCGTGGGCCAGGTCCGCCAGCAGCTCCGGCAGGGCCCGCCACATCGCCGCCGTCATGGCGTTGCGCTTGGCGGGGTGCGAGACGACGACGGTGGCGACCCCGTCGGCGACCGTGTGCAGGAGGGTGGCGTCCAGGGCTGCGTCCATGCGCCGGATGCTATCCCGGGGGTCCGAACCTATGATCAAGGGAGTCCGCCGGGGGTGCGAGGAGGAGGCACGTCCATGGGCACGGCTCCGCAGGCTCCGCAGGAGACGAAGAAGCTCAAGCGCAGTTTCGGGCTGCTGGCCGGGCTCGGGGTGCTCCTCGTGCTGGCCGGTCTGGTCGGCCTCGTCTACACCGGCCTCGCCACGCTCACCTCGATGTTCCTCTTCGGCTGGCTGCTGCTGATCGGCGGTGTGGTGGGCCTGCTGCAGGCCGTGCAGTCGCGCAGGAGCAACTACTTCTGGCTCGCCGTGATCGTCGCCGCGATCAACATCGCGGCCGGGTTCGTGATCCTGCGCCGACCCGAGGCGAGCGCCGAGGCCCTGACCATGTTCGCGGCCCTGCTCTTCCTCACCGGAGGGCTGTTCCGGCTGGTGGGAGGGCTCGTGGTGCGCGGGGCCCACTTCGGTCTGGCCCTCGTCCAGGGCGCCTTCGGAGTGCTGCTCGGCCTGCTGATCCTCTCCAACTGGCCCGGCAACAGCCTCTACGTGATCGGTGCCTTCTTCTCCCTGGCGCTGCTCTTCGACGGCCTGAGCCTGATCGTGACGGGCATGGGTGCCCGCCGCATCCTGGGTCTGGTCAGGGAGGACGAGGTCGGAGCCGGGGAGCCCGGGACGGCGGACGGGGTCCGGGACGGCGCCGTGAAGCGACCGGCGGAAGGTCAGGAACGGACCAACAACTGACGCTGTCATACGCCAACGGTCAGAAAGCGTCCGATTGCCGCTGACTTCTGGTCAGCGGTCCGGGCCGTATGGCGCTGTTCCCCACTCTGGAGGCGTGGAGACGATCGAGCGTGAAGACGGGGGCCGGAAGATGGACAGCAGCGGGAGCGTCCCGCAGGCCAGGGAGGGCGAGCCGGAGGCTCCGGGCGATCCCCTCGCGTACGAGGGGGTGTGGAGGTTCACCGCGCCGGCGGTTGAAGAATCCGTTCCGCAGGCCCGCCGGGCGGTCCGCGACCTCCTCGGGCGCCAGGGGGTGCCGGCCCCGCAGGACCTGGTGTACTCCCTGCTCCTGATCGTCTCCGAACTGGTGACGAACTCGGTCCGGCACGCCGCGCTGCTCTCGCCCGAGGTGGCCGTCGAGGTCGCCATCGGCCGCGCGTGGGTACGGGTGGCCGTCGAGGACAGCCACCCCTACCGCCCCAAGGCCCTGGAGGCCGACTTCGGCCAGACCGGAGGCCGGGGCCTGCTCCTCGTGCGGGAGATCACGCTGGAGTCGGGCGGGGTCTGCGACGTCGAGCACACCGCGACCGGGGGGAAGGTCATCTGGGCGGCCCTGCCCCTCCCGCCGGTCGCCCCCTGAGCGGCGGACGGACTACCAGCCCGCCGCGTCGCCGGTCAGCTCGCGGATCGCGGGCCGGGCCGCGTCCAGCACCGTCGTGAACCAGGCCGAGAACGGGACCTCCGCGTGCCGCTTGGCGAGCTCCTCGGCGGTGACGAAGGCGGTGTCCTCCACCTCCTCCGGGTCCGGCCGGACGGCGGCCTGCGCAAGTCCCACGAACAGGTGATTGAACTCCTGCTCCACGAGACCCGAAGCGGGGTCCGGGTGGTTGTAGCGCACGGTCCCCGCCTCCGCGAGCAGCGAGGGGGAGAGCCCCAGCTCCTCGTGGGTCCGCCGGGCCGCGGCCGCGAACGGCGACTCCCCCGGGTAGGGGTGACCGCAGCAGGTGTTCGACCAGACGCCCGGAGAGTGGTACTTCCCCAGGGCCCGCTGCTGGAGCAGCAGTCGTCCCTGCTCGTCGAAAAGGAACACGGAGAACGCCCGGTGCAACCGGCCGGGCGCCTGATGCGCGGAGAGCTTCTCCGCCGTGCCGATGGTGTTGCCGGACTCGTCGACCAGTTCGAGCATGATCGGTTCTTGAGTACCGGTGCCGTTGGACGCAGTGTTCGCGGCGGTGGCTGGTGTGGTCGGCATACCCATCCTTCGCTTCGGACTTCGGCCCTCAGTCTGCCGTACAAAAGAGGCTTGTCCCCACTTCGGCCATCCGCGCATGTCCGCCCCCCGTCGCGTGATAGCGACGGGGGGCGGACCGGGACGGAACACCGCGTAGTGCCCCGGGGCGTCAGACCCCGAACGGGGCCGGGTAGCGGATCGTGCCCGCCGGGACCGGGTCCGAGTCGTCCAGCACCAGCGCCATCATCGCCTCGTCCGGGACCTCGAAGGGCGCCCGGATCCCGAAGTGCGACGCCGGCACGAAGCCGAAGCGCGCGTAGTAGGAGGGATGGCCCAGCACGAGGACCAGCGACTCCCCGCGCTCCCTCGCCGCCGCCAGGAGGGCCCGTACGACGGCGGTGCCCGCCCCCGAGCGCTGGTGCGCGGGGTCGGCCGCGACCGGGGCCAGCGCGAGTGCCGGCACCCCGTCGACCTCGCACCGGGTCAGCAGCGCGTGCGCGGCCACCGATCCGTCCGGGGCCTGCGCCACGTACGACAGCCCGGGCAGCCAGGCGTCGTCCGCGCGCAGCGCGTCCACGAGGTCCGCCTCCAACGGGGTCTCGAAGGCCGCCAGGTTGACCGCCCGGACCGCCGCCGTGTCGGCGGCCGTCTCCGGGCGTGCGGGCCAGGCGCCGTCGCCGCCACCGCCGGGCACCGGGCGCAGGACGTAGCCCGTGTACCCGTACTCGTGGCCGTGGCGGGCCCGGACCGCGAGCTCCTCGCGGGTGGCGGCCAGGGCCCGCTCCATGGCGGGGGTCGCGTTCGCGGCCAGGGCGCGGACCCGCTCGGCGAGCGGGCCGTAGTACGCGTCCCAGTCCGCGTCGAGCAGGTGGTGCACGCCGAGCACCTGGTACCCGGCGGCCTGGGCCGCCGCGATGTTGCGGGCGGTGCTGCGCAGCGGGTACTGCGGGTCCCAGAAGGCGCGGGCTCCGGCGGACGGCTCGGAGACCGTCCACTGGCACTCGGTCACCACCAGGACGCCGCCCGGGGCGAGCAGCCGCTTCCACCGGGCGAGAGCGGTGTCGAAGCCGATGACGTAGGCGGAACCCTCCGCCCACACCAGGTCGAAGGAGCCGTCCGCCAGGCCCGTGGCGCCCTCGGCCGGGAGAGCGCCCATGTCCGCCCGGACGGTCCGGACCCGGTCGGCCAGGCCGGAGGCCGCGGCGGCCCGGGTGAGCTCGTCGAGGAAGGGGGCGTGCAGGTCGACGGCGGTCACCGTCGCGCCGTCGCCGGCCTCGGCGGCGAGCAGCAGGGCACTGCGGCCGGGGCCGCAGCCGAGGTCGAGGACGCGCGGCCGCTCGGGCAGCGGTCCGCAGAGGGAGAGCATCAGCCGGGTGCTCGCGTCGGAGCCCGGAGCCTGCCGGGGCAGGCCGTGGTGGAGTGTGAAGAACGCCTCGACCGCCCCGTCGGCCTCGCCGAAGGAGCTGTCGGTACGGGTGGTGCTGTTGGTGCCGTCGGTCAACGTGACCCCTTGAACGGGGGGTCCGGCCGACCCGGTTCCCCGGCAATGCCGTGGGGAGGGTGGATCAGGAGCGGCCGGACACCCGGGAGGAACGGGAGATGAACCGGAGTTCGCAGCGCACGGCCGCGACCACTGCGACGGTCATCAACCCACCTCTTTCCACTCGACACCTTCGGGGCGTGTCCACCGTAACACCCGGCCCGTTTGTGGAGCCGCGAGGTGATCACCCATGATGATCACGACCCGGCCCGGAGCCCCGGACATTCGGCTGATCGGGGCGTGAACGGGCGGTGAATCCCCGCTTCCATTCATCCGATAGCCTCTGCCGACGTGCCGCCGCCCCACGAGGGCGCCCGTTCGGAACCCGTCACAAGGAGTGAGTTCGTCTGCCGACCGTCATCCTCACCGGCCTGCCGGTCCCCGGATCACCGCTCGCGGACGAGCTGCGCTCCCTCGGCTTCGACGTCCGCCCGGCCGCCGGGCCCGCGGAAGCCGCAGCCGCACTGGCCGGCGTACCCGCCGACCAGCGGGTGGCCGTCGTCGACAGCGCCTTCGTCGGGCACGTGCACGCGCTGCGCCTGGCCCTGACCGACCCCCGGTTCGACGCCTGCGCCGTCACCGGCGCCCTCTCCGTCCAGGCCGGTGCCCGTGAGGCACTGGACAAGGCCGCGGCCGCGGCCGGCGACGCGGCGGGCCCCGGTCCGTACGCCGACCGGCTGGCCGCCGCCGTCGAGGCCGACGGGACCGCCGTCCAGCGTCCCGAGCTCGGCAGCCTCGTCGCCACCGTCCCCGCCGCCGGCGAGGAGCGAGCGGCCGCGGCCGCCGCCGTCGCCGCCGTGGACGAGGAAGCCGTACGGCTGCGCTCCGCCGTGAAGTCCCGCGACGGGTTCTTCACCACCTTCTGCATCAGCCCCTACTCGCGCTACATCGCCCGCTGGTGCGCGCGCCGCGGCCTGACCCCGAACCAGGTCACCACCGCGTCGCTGATCACTGCGCTGATCGCGGCGGGCTGCGCCGCCACCGGCGAGCGCTGGGGCTACGTCGCCGCCGGCGTGCTGCTCATCGTCTCCTTCGTCCTGGACTGCACCGACGGGCAGCTCGCCCGCTACTCCCTGCAGTACTCGACGATGGGAGCCTGGCTCGACGCCACCTTCGACCGGGCGAAGGAGTACTCCTTCTACGCGGGCCTCGCCCTCGGCGCGGCCCGCAACGGCGACGACGTCTGGGGCCTCGCCCTCGGCGCCATGATCCTCATGACCTGCCGGCACGTCGTGGACTTCTCCTTCAACGAGGCCAACCACGACGCCACCGCCAACACCAGCCCCACCGCGGCGCTCTCCGACCGCCTCGACAGCGTCGGCTGGACGGTCTGGGTCCGGCGCATGATCATCCTGCCGATCGGCGAGCGCTGGGCGATGATCGCGGTCCTGACCGCCCTCACCACGCCCCGGATCGTCTTCTACGCCCTGATCGTCGGATGCGCCTTCGGCGCGCTGTACACCACCGCCGGCCGCGTGCTGCGGTCCCTGACGCGCAAGGCCCGCCGCACCGACCGGGCCGCCCAGGCCCTCGCCGACCTGGCCGACAGCGGTCCGCTCGCCGAGCTCCAGGCCCGCCTGCTGCGCGGCCGGGCCGGCTCCTTCGGCTCGGTGTACGTCGCCGCCCTCGGTGCCGTGCTGATGACCGGCGCCGCCCTGTACCTCCCCTTCGGCGACCCGCGGCTCGTCGCCGTCGCCGTGATCTACGCCATGGCCGCCGGCCTCGCCGTCGCGGCCCCCCTCAAGGGCGCTCTCGACTGGCTGATCCCGCCGCTGTTCCGCGCTGCCGAGTACGTCACCGTGCTCGTGCTCGCGGTCAAGGCGGACGTCCCCGGTGCCCTTCCGGCGGCATTCGGCCTGATCGCGGCGGTCGCCTACCATCACTACGACACGGTGTACCGCATCCGCGGAGGCACCGGCGCGCCCCCGCACTGGCTGGTGCGGACGATCGGCGGCCACGAGGGCCGGGTCCTGCTGACGGCGGTCCTGGCCGCCGTCCTCGTGGACCGCGCATCGGACTTCCCCGTCGCGCTCACGGTCCTGGCCGTGTTCGTGGCACTCGTGGTGCTCGTGGAGAGCATCCGCTTCTGGGTTTCCTCCGGGGCACCCGCCGTACATGACGAAGGAGAACCAGCATGATCGGCCTTGTCCTCGCCGCCGGTGCGGGACGCCGCCTGCGTCCCTACACCGACACCCTGCCCAAGGCCCTCGTGCCCGTCGGCCCGGCAGGCGACGAGGAGAGCCTCACGGTCCTGGACCTCACCCTCGGCAACTTCGCCGCGGTCGGTCTGACCGAGGTCGCGATCGTCGTCGGCTACCGCAAGGAGGCCGTCTACGCGCGCCAGGCCGCGCTGGAGGCCAAGTACGGCCTGAAGATCACGCTGATCGACAACGACAAGGCCGAGGAGTGGAACAACGCCTACTCCCTGTGGTGCGCGCGTGAGGTCATCAAGCGCGGTGTGATCCTCGCCAACGGCGACACCGTCCACCCGGTCTCCGTCGAGGAGACCCTCCTCGCCGCCCGCGGCAACGGCCAGAAGATCATCCTCGCCCTGGACACCGTCAAGGTCCTGGCCGACGAGGAGATGAAGGTCGTCGTCGGCGACACCGGCGTCCGGAAGATCACCAAGCTGATGGACCCCGCCGACGCCACCGGCGAGTACATCGGCGTCACCCTGATCGAGCCCGAGGCGGCCGAGGCCCTGGCCGAGGCGCTGAAGACCACCTTCGAGCGCGACCCGGACCTGTACTACGAGGACGGCTACCAACAGCTCGTCAACGACGGCTTCGTGGTCGACGTGGCCCCCATCGGCGACGTCAAGTGGGTCGAGATCGACAACCACGACGACCTCGCCAAGGGCCGGACGATCGCATGCCAGTACTGACGAGGCTCATCCCCTCGCCGGTCGTCGTCGACATCGGCCGCGGGGCGATGGACGACCTGGCCGGCCTCCTGGCCGACCAGCGGATCTCCGCGTCGGGCAAGCTCGCCATCGCGATCAGCGGGGGCTCGGGCGTGGCGCTGCGCGCCAAGCTGGAGCCCGTCCTGCCGCACGCCGACTGGTACGCCGTCGTCGACGGCACCATCGACTCCGCGGTCAAGCTGGCCGACGACATAAAGGGCCGCCGCTACGACGCCGTCGTGGGACTGGGCGGCGGCAAGATCATCGACGTGGCCAAGTACGCCGCGGCGCGGGTCGGGCTGCCCATGGTGGCCGTCGCCACCAACCTCTCGCACGACGGCATCTGCTCGCCGGTGTCCATCCTGGACAACGACAACGGCCGCGGCTCCTACGGCGTCCCCACGCCGATCGCCATGGTGATCGACCTGGACGTCATCAAGGAGGCCCCGGTGCGGTTCATCCGCGCCGGCATCGGCGACGCGATCTCCAACATCTCGGCGATCGCCGACTGGGAGCTCAGCCACGAGACCACCGGCGAGCCCGTCGACGGCCTGGCCGCCGCCATGGCCCGTACCGCCGGCGAGTCGGTGCTGCGCCACCCCGGCGGCTGCGGCGACGACCAGTTCCTCACCGTGCTCTCCGAGGCCCTGGTGCTGTCCGGCATCGCCATGTCGATCAGCGGTGACTCCCGCCCCTCCTCCGGCGCCTGCCACGAGATCAGCCACGCCTTCGACCTGCTCTACCCGGGGCGCTCGGCGCTCCACGGCGAGCAGGTCGGCATCGGCGCGGCCTTCGCGATGCACCTGCGCGGCGCCGCGGACGCCTCCGGCCACTTCGTCGAGGTGCTGCGCCGCCACGGCCTGCCGGTCGCGCCCGAGGAGATCGGCTTCAGCATCGACGAGTTCGTCGCCGCCGTCGAGTACGCCCCCCAGACCCGCCCGGGACGCTTCACGATCCTGGAGCACCTCAACCTGTCCGCAGCCGAGATCAGGGACGCCTACTCCGACTATGCCAAGACCATCCGTAGCTGAACTCCGGCCCGTCGTGCACCCGGCGGGCGTGAAGGACCGGGTCAGCGGCGAGCACTGGGGCGGCCGCCTCTACATGCGCGAGGTCTCCCTGCGCATCACCCGCGTCCTGGTCACCACCCGGGTCACGCCCAACCAGCTGACCTACCTGATGACCCTCGCCGGCGTCCTCGCCCTCCCGGCCCTGCTGATCCCGGGCATCTGGGGCGCGGTGCTCGGCGTGGTCGCGGTCCAGATGTACCTGCTGCTCGACTGCGTCGACGGCGAGGTCGCCCGCTGGAAGAAGCAGTACTCGCTCTCCGGCGTGTACCTGGACCGGGTCGGCGCCTACCTGTGCGACGCGGCGGTCCTGGTCGGCTTCGGCCTGCGCGCCGCGGACCTGTGGGGCCCCGGCCGGGTGGACTGGCTGTGGGCCTTCCTGGGCACGCTCGCCGCCCTCGGCGCCATCCTGATCAAGGCGGAGACCGACCTGGTCGGCGTCGCCCGCCACCAGGCCGGCAAGCCCGTGGTCAAGGACGCGGCCGCCGAGCCGCGCGCCAAGGGCATGGCCCTCGCCCGCCGGGCCGCGGCCGCGCTCAAGTTCCACCGGCTGATCCTCGGCATCGAGGCCTCGCTGCTCATCCTGTTCCTGGCCGTCCTGGACCAGATGCGCGGCGACCTGTACTGGTCCCGGGTGGGCGTCGCCGTGCTCGCGGGCATCGCGATGCTCCAGACCGTGCTGCACCTCGTGTCGATCCTCGCCTCCAGCAGGCTGAAGTGAGCGCCCCGATGCGGCTGGGCGCCGTGATCATCACCATGGGCAACCGGCCCGACGAGCTCAAGGCGCTCCTCGACTCGGTGGCCCGCCAGGAGGGCGACCCGGTCGAGGTCGTCGTCGTGGGCCAGGGCGTGAAGGTCGCCGAGGTGGCGGACCTGCCGCCGGGGGTCCGCTCCGTCGACCTGCCCGAGAACCTGGGCATCCCGGGCGGCCGCAACATCGGCATCGAGGCCTTCGGCCCCGGCGGCCGCGACGTGGACGCCCTGCTCTTCCTCGACGACGACGGGCTGCTGGAGCGCACCGACACCGCCGAGCTGTGCCGGCAGGCCTTCGCCGAGGACCCCGCGCTCGGGATCATCAGCTTCCGCATCGCCGATCCGGACACCGGGCAGACCCAGCGCCGGCACGTGCCCCGGCTGCGGGCCTCCGACCCGATGCGCTCCTCCCGCGTGACCACCTTCCTCGGCGGGGCCAACGCCGTCCGTACGAAGGTGTTCGAGCAGGCCGGGGTCCTGCCGGGGGAGTTCTTCTACGCCCACGAGGAGACCGACCTGGCCTGGCGGGCGCTCGACGCCGGGTGGCTGATCGACTACCGGGCGGACATGGTGCTGCTGCACCCGACGACCGCCCCCTCCCGGCACGCCGTCTACCACCGTATGGTGGCTCGTAACCGGGTGTGGCTCGCCCGGCGCAACCTGCCCGCTCCTCTGGTCCCGGTCTACCTGGGCGTCTGGCTCCTGCTGACGCTCCTGCGCAAGCCCTCGGGACCCGCGCTCAAGGCCTGGTTCGGCGGATTCCGGGAGGGATGGACCACTCCCTGCGGACCCCGCCGCCCGATGCGATGGCGTACGGTCTGGCGGTTGACCCGGCTGGGCCGACCACCTGTCATCTGACCAGCCCGCGTCTGGGAACATGGCGCGATCACGGGCTTCGCGCCACCAGCCTGATGCCCACCCGGCCGCATCTTGAGGACGAAAGTTTCAACTTGTGAGTGACACAACCCACAACGGCGCCCTCGCCACGAGCAGGCCGCCGTCCGCCGACGCGGGGCTGAGCCCTGCGGAGCTGGCCAGGAAGTACGGCCTCTCCGTCAGCGGTGCCCGGCCCGGTCTGGGCGAGTACGTGCGGCAGCTCTGGGGCCGGCGCCACTTCATCATGGCGTTCTCCCGGGCCAAGCTGGTCGCGCAGTACAGCCAGGCGAAGCTCGGCCAGGTCTGGCAGGTGGCGACCCCCCTGCTGAACGCGGTCGTCTACTGGCTGATCTTCGGGCTGATCCTCGGCGCCGGCCGCGAGATGCCCAAGGACGTCTACGTCCCGTTCCTGGTGATGGGCATCTTCGTCTTCACCTTCACGCAGAGCTCGGTGATGGCGGGCGTCCGGGCCATCTCCGGGAACCTCGGCCTGGTGCGCGCGCTGCACTTCCCGCGCGCCTCCCTGCCCGTGTCGTTCTCGCTGCAGCAGCTCCAGCAGCTGATGTACTCGATGATCGTCGTCTTCGTGATCGCCCTCTGGTTCGGCAACTTCCCGCGCCTGTCCTGGCTGCTGGTGATCCCGGCGCTGGCCCTCCAGTTCGTCTTCAACACCGGCCTCGCCATGATCTTCGCGCGGATGGGCTCCAAGACCCCCGACCTGGCGCAGCTCATGCCCTTCGTGATGCGCACCTGGATGTACGCCTCCGGCGTCATGTTCCCGATCGGGGTCTACCTCAAGGACCAGCCGCAGTGGATCAGCGACGTCCTGCTGTGGAACCCGGCCGCGATCTACATGGACCTGATCCGGTTCGCGCTCATCGACGACTACGGCGCGAACAACCTGCCCCCGCACGTGTGGGCCTTCGCGGTCGGCTGGGCCGTGCTCATCGGCCTCGGCGGTTTCGTGTACTTCTGGAAGTCCGAGGAGCGGTACGGCCGTGGATGACAACAACCAGGGGCGCGTCCCCACCGTGATCGCGGACGGCGTCCACATCGTCTACCGGGTCAACACCGGCAGCAGCGGCAGGGGAGCGGCCACCGCCGCCCTGAGCAAGATCATGCGCCGGAAGAGGGGCGACGCCCCGGGCGTGCGCCGGGTCCACGCCGTGCGCGGGGTCTCCTTCACCGCCTACCGCGGCGAGGCCATCGGCCTCATCGGCTCCAACGGCTCCGGCAAGTCCACGCTGCTGCGCGCCATCGCGGGCCTGCTGCCCTGCGAGGAGGGCAAGGTCTACACCGACGGCCAGCCCTCGCTGCTGGGCGTGAACGCCGCGCTCATGAACGACCTCACGGGCGAGCGCAACATCGTCCTCGGCGGGCTCGCGATGGGGATGAGCCGGGAACAGATCAAGCAGCGCTACCAGAGCATCGTCGATTTCTCGGGCATCAACGAGAAGGGCGATTTCGTCTCGCTGCCGATGCGCACCTACTCCTCCGGCATGGCGGCCCGACTGCGCTTCTCCATCGCGGCGGCCAAGGACCACGACGTCCTGATGATCGACGAGGCCCTCGCCACCGGTGACCGCGCCTTCCAGGTGCGCTCGGAGAACCGCATCAAGGAACTCCGGGAGAAGGCCGGCACGGTCTTCCTCGTCAGCCACAACAACAAGTCCATCCGCGACACCTGCGACCGGGTGCTGTGGCTGGAAAAGGGCGAGCTCCTGATGGACGGGCCCACCGAGGAAGTCGTCTCGGCCTACGAGAAGGCCACCAACGGCTGATCTCCCGCCCGCCCGGCGCCCGCCGCCGCGCACGTCCGCTCCCCCTGAAGGCCCCTGCCGCTCAGCGCGGCGGGGGCCTCGGGTGTGTGCCCGTAATACCCCGCGTGCGCGTTTCCCGCATTCGGCGGCGACATTCGGCGGCGCAGTGAATACCCGCGCGGCCCCCGCGACGTTGTACAGCGTAAGCTGCACAGGTCCTGAATCGCGGCAAGAGGGGACGATTCACCGCAGGTGAACGGCCCCGGAACGCCCCCGGGAAACCACCGGCGGCGTGTCCGAAATAGGATGTATTGGGTCGGCAGTGTAGAACGGGAGATGTGACGGCAATGGCTACGGGAATTCTCCGGCCCCCAGGATCTGCGGCCGTCCCCGCCACGGGCGGCGGGCGGTGACCCCGGGGCCCGGCATCCGGCCACCGTCCGACACGGTCCACGTGAGCGCCACCCTCGACAAGGCGGCGGCGGAGAACTTCCCCGTCGCCCCCGCCTTCCTGCCCCGCGCCTGGCGCGACGGGCTCATGGCCGTCTACGGCTACGCCCGGCTCGTCGACGACATCGGCGACGGCGACCTCGCCCCCGGCGGCCGCGACGCCGTGCTCCTCGGCCTCGACCCGGCCGCGACGGACGACCGCCTCGCCATGCTCGACGCCTTCGAGACCGACCTGCTGCGCGTCTTCGGCTCCTCCGACGGCCCCCCGCGCCACCCCCTGCTGCTCGCGCTGCAGCCCGTCGTGCGCGACCACGGCCTGACCCCCGAGCCCTTCCTCGGGCTCGTCGAGGCCAACCGCCAGGACCAGCGCGTCACCCGCTACGAGAGCTACGCCGACCTCGTCTCCTACTGCGAGCTCTCCGCGAACCCGGTGGGCCGCCTCGTGCTGTCCCTCACCGGCACCAGCACCCCCGAACGCGTCCGCCGCTCCGACGCCGTCTGCACCGCGCTCCAGATCGTCGAGCACGTGCAGGATGTCGCCGAGGACCTCGGACGCGACCGGATCTACCTGCCGGCCGAGGACATGCGGCGCTTCCACGTGTCCGAGGCCGACCTCGCGGCCCCCACCGCCGGCGCCTCCGTACGGGCCCTGGTCGCGTTCGAGTCCCAGCGCGCCCGCGAGCTGCTGGAGGAGGGCCCCCCGCTCGTGGGCAGCGTGCACGGCAGGCTCCGGCTGCTGCTCGCCGGCTTCGTGGGCGGGGGACGGGCCGCCCTGCGGGCCGTCACCGCCGCCGGCTTCGACGTCCTCCCCGGCCCGCCCAGGCCGACCAAGCCCGGCCTGCTCCGCGAGGTGGCAGCCGTCCTGCGCACAGCGCCGAGAAAGGGGTGAGCCCGAACGTGGAGGGGCCCACACACGCGTCCGCACCCGTGCAGGCGGCGTACAGCTACTGCGAGGCCGTCACCGGAACGCAGGCACGCAATTTCGCGTACGGCATCCGGCTGCTGCCCACCGACAAGCGCCAGGCGATGTCCGCCCTGTACGCCTTCTCCCGCCGGGTCGACGACATCGGCGACGGCACCCTGCCCGCCGACGCGAAGTTCGCACGGCTGGAGGAGACCCGCGCCCTGCTCGGCCGGATCCGCGCCGGGGAGATCGAGGAGGACGACACCGATCCGGTCGCCGTCGCCCTGGCGCACGCCGCCCGTCGCTTCCCGATCCCGCTCGGCGGCCTCGACGAGCTGATCGACGGCGTCCTCATGGACGTCCGCGGCGAGACGTACGAGACCTGGGACGACCTCAGAACCTACTGCCGCTGCGTGGCCGGGGCCATCGGCCGGCTCTCGCTGGGGGTGTTCGGCACCGCCGGCGCCTCGGGCCCGGCCGCCGCCGACGCCGCGCGCGCCCCCGAGTACGCCGACACCCTGGGCCTCGCCCTCCAGCTCACCAACATCCTGCGCGACGTCCGCGAGGACGCCGCCAACGGCCGCACCTACCTGCCGGCCGAGGACCTCGCCAAGTTCGGCTGCTCCGACGGCTTCCACAGCGACCGGGCACCCGCCGGCGCCGACTTCGCCGGGCTCGTCCACCACGAGGTCCGCCGGGCCCGCGCCCTGTTCGCCGAGGGCTACCGGCTGCTGCCGATGCTCGACCGGCGCAGCGGCGCCTGCGTGGCTGCCATGGCCGGCATCTACCGGCGCCTGCTGGACCGCATCGAGCGGGAGCCCGAGGCCGTCCTGCGGGGCCGGGTCTCCCTGCCGCCGCACGAGAAGGCGTACGTCGCCGTGCGCGGCCTGTCCGGGCTGGACGCGCGGACCGTCACCCGCCAGGCCGTCCGGAGGCGGGCGTGACCGCGCGGGCCAGGGGCGCCCGGCCCGGAGCAACCCGCGGCCCCGCGGCCGCGTCCTCCACGGAGGGCCGCGCCGCCCCGGCGGCCCACGGCACGGGGGAGGCCACATGACCGGCACCGACCGCCGGGCCGTCGTCGTGGGCGGCGGCCTCGCCGGAGTCACCGCGGCACTCGAACTCGCCGACGCGGGCCTGGAGGTCACCCTCCTCGAAGGCCGGCCCCGGCTCGGCGGGCTCGCCTTCTCCTTCCAGCGCGGCGACCTCGTCGTCGACAACGGCCAGCACGTCTACCTGCGCTGCTGCACCGCCTACCGGTGGTTCCTCGACCGGGTCGGCGGCACCGCCCTCGCACCGCTGCAGGACCGGCTCGACGTCCCCGTGCTCGACGTGGCCCACCCCGGCCGCCCGCGCCTGGGACGGCTGCGCCGCGGCCCGCTGCCCGTGCCCCTGCACCTCGCCGGGGCCCTCGCCCGCTACCCCCACCTCTCCCTCGCCGAGCGCGCGGGCGTCGGCCGGGCCGCCCTCGCCCTGCGCCGCCTCGACCCCGAGGACTCCGCGCTCGACGGCCTGGACTTCGCCACCTGGCTGCGCCGCCACGGCCAGTCCGACCGCACCGTCGAGGCCCTCTGGGACCTCGTCGGCATCGCCACGCTCAACGCCACCGCCGAGCAGTCCTCGCTCGGCCTGGCCGCCAAGGTGTTCAAGACCGGCCTGCTGTCCGAGAAGGGCGCGGCCGACATCGGCTGGGCACGCGTACCGCTCGGCCGGCTCCACGACACCCTCGCCCGCGAACGGCTCGACGCGGCCGGGGTGCGCACCGCCCTGCGCACCCGGGTCACCGGACTGTCCCGCACGCCCGGGGCGGGCTGGCGCGTCGACACCGAGGAGGAGTCCCTCGAGGCGGACACCGTCGTGCTCGCCGTCCCGCAGCGCGAAGCGCACGGACTGCTGCCGGACGGCGCCCTCGCCGACCCCGGCAAGCTGCTCGACATCGGCACCGCCCCGATCCTCAACGTCCACGTCGTCTACGACCGCAAGGTGCTGCGCCGGCCCTTCTTCGCCGCGCTGGGCTCGCCGGTGCAGTGGGTCTTCGACCGCACCGACTCCTCCGGCCTCCCCGACGGCGGCCAGTACCTGGCCCTGTCCCAGTCGGTCGCCCAGGACGACATCGACGAACCGGTCTCCGTCCTGCGCGCCAAGTACCTGCCCGAGCTCGAACGGCTGCTGCCCGCCGCCCGGGGCGCCAAGGTACGGGACTTCTTCGTCACCCGGGAGCGCACGGCGACCTTCGCCCCCACACCCGGCGTCGGCCGGCTGCGCCCCGGGGCGCGCACCGACACGCCGGGGCTCTACCTCGCCGGTGCGTGGACTGCCACCGGTTGGCCCGCGACCATGGAGGGCGCCGTCCGGAGCGGACTGAACGCGGCCCACGCCGCGCTCGCCGCGCTCGGCCGCCACCGCGAACACCCGCTGCAGGAGGCGGCATGACGCCCACGACGAGCACCACCAGCACCGCACGTACAGGAACAAGAGGAGAGCCAGTGAACCCGGGGAATCCGGCTGTCGAGAACACGGATGCCAGTGTGGCCGCAGCCGGCAGGGGCGTGGAGAAGGCGGACACGGTGGCCCTCCTGGAACGCGGCCGCACGCTGTCGACCCCCGCCCTGCGCGCCGCCGTGGACCGGCTCGCCGCGCCCATGGACACCGTCGCCGCCTACCACTTCGGCTGGATCGACGCCCAGGGCAACATCGCCGACGGCGACGGGGGCAAGGCCGTGCGCCCCGCCCTCGCCCTGCTCTCCGCCGAGGCCGCCGGCGCCGCCCCCGAGGTCGGCATCCCCGGCGCCGTCGCGGTCGAGCTCGTGCACAACTTCTCCCTGCTCCACGACGACCTGATGGACGGCGACGAGCAGCGCCGCCACCGCGACACGGTCTGGAAGGTGCACGGCCCGGCTCTCGCCATCCTCGTCGGCGACGCCCTCTTCGCCCTCGCCAACGAGGTGCTGCTGGAGCTCGGCACCGTCGAGGCGGGCCGCGCCACCCGCCGCCTGACCACCGCCAGCCGCAAGCTCATCGACGGCCAGGCGCAGGACATCTCCTACGAGCACCGCGAGCGCGTCAGCGTCGAGGAGTGCCTGGAGATGGAGGGCAACAAGACCGGAGCCCTGCTCGCCTGCGCGGTCTCCATCGGCGCCGTGCTCGGCGGCGCGGACGACCGTACGGCCGACAAGCTGGAGGAGTACGGCTACCACCTCGGCCTCGCCTTCCAGGCCGTCGACGACCTCCTCGGCATCTGGGGCGACCCGGAGTCCACCGGCAAGCAGACCTGGAGCGACCTGCGCCAGCGCAAGAAGTCCCTGCCGGTGGTCGCCGCCCTCGCGGCCGGCGGCCCGGCCTCCGAACACCTCGCGGAACTGCTCGCCGCCGACGCCAAGAGCAGCGACTTCGCGAACTTCTCCGAGGAGGAGTTCGCGGCACGCGCCGCCCTCATCGAGGAGGCGGGCGGCCGCCGGTGGACGGCCGACGAAGCGCGCCGCCAGCACGCCGTGGCGATCCGCGCCCTGGACGACGTCGACATGCCTCAGCGGGTCCGCGACCAGCTGGTCGCCCTCGCCGACTTCGTCGTCGTACGCAAGAGGTGACCGCCACCCGGCAGCGGATATGAATCGCGAGTCGCCGGCCGGAGCCGCCGCCTGAGGACGGCGCGCCCCGGCCGACGGCAGACCCCAGCACAGCAGAGGACACTGTTCTAAGGGGAAGCCATGACAGCGACGACCGACGGCAGCGCCGAAAGCGCTGGCGCTGGCAGCGAATCCACCCAGGGCGCGCCGCCGCCCGACCGGCCCGGGCCCGGCGCGCCGCGCGCGGGCCAGGCCGCCACCGTGGTCCTCCCGGACCCCCCGCAGGACGTTCCGGCGGGGGTGTACGAGGCCGCCGCGCGCGCCACCCGGCACCTGCTGGAACGCCAGGACCCCGAAGGCTGGTGGAAGGGCGACCTGGAGACCAACGTCACCATGGACGCCGAGGACCTGCTGCTGCGGCAGTTCCTCGGCATCCGGGACGAGGCCACCACCTACGCCGCCGCCCTCTTCATCCGCGGCGAGCAGCGGGAGGACGGCACCTGGGCCACCTTCCACGGCGGACCGTCCGAACTCTCCGCCACCATCGAGGCGTACGTCGCCCTGCGCCTGGCCGGGGACCCGCCCGACGCCCCGCACATGAGCCGCGCCTCGGCCTGGATCCGGGCCCACGGCGGGATCGCCGCCGCCCGGGTCTTCACCCGGATCTGGCTCGCCCTCTTCGGCTGGTGGAGCTGGGACCACCTGCCCGAACTCCCGCCCGAGCTGGTGTTCCTGCCGCCCTGGGTCCCCCTGAACATCTACGACTTCGGCTGCTGGGCCCGGCAGACCATCGTCCCCCTCACCGTGGTCTCTGCACTGCGCCCCGTCCGGCCCGGCCCCTTCGCGCTCGACGAACTGCACGCCGACGCCCGCAATCCCTTCCCCGCCCGCCGGATGGCCCCGCTGACCACCTGGGACGGCGCCTTCCAGCGCATGGACCGGGCCCTGCACGTCTACCGGCGGTTCGCACCGCGCCGGCTGCGCGAGGTGGCGATGGGCGCCGCCGCCCGCTGGATCATCGAACGGCAGGAGAACGACGGCTGCTGGGGCGGGATCCAGCCGCCCGCCGTCTACTCCGTCATCGCCCTGCACCTGCTCGGCTACGACCTCGGACACCCGGTGATGCGGGCCGGCCTGGAGTCCCTGGACCGCTTCGCGGTCTGGCGCGAGGACGGCGCCCGGATGATCGAGGCCTGCCAGTCCCCGGTGTGGGACACCTGCCTGGCCGCGATCGCCCTCGCCGACGCGGGTGTCCGCCCCGACCACCCGGCGCTGGTCAAGGCCGCCGACTGGATGCTCGGGGAGGAGATCGTCCGCACCGGCGACTGGGCGGTGCGCAGGCCCGGACTCGCCCCCGGCGGCTGGGCGTTCGAGTTCCACAACGACACCTACCCCGACATCGACGACACCGCGGAGGTCGTCCTCGCCCTGCGCCGGATCCAGCACCCGGACCCGGCCCGCGTCGAGGCGGCCATCGCCCGCGGGGTGTCCTGGAACCTCGGCATGCAGTCCAAGGACGGCGCGTGGGGCGCCTTCGACGCCGACAACACCAGCCCCTTCCCCAACCGGCTGCCGTTCTGCGACTTCGGCGAGGTGATCGACCCGCCCTCGGCGGACGTCACCGCCCACGTCGTGGAGATGCTCGCCTACGAGGGCCGCGCCGGGGACGCCAGGACCCGGCGGGGCATCGCCTGGCTGCTCGACGCACAGGAGCCGGACGGCAGCTGGTTCGGCCGCTGGGGCACCAACTACGTCTACGGAACCGGGTCGGTGGTCCCCGCCCTCACCGCGGCCGGTATCCCCCCGGGGCATCCGGCGGTGCGGCGCGCCGTGCGCTGGCTCGAGTCCGTACAGAACGAGGACGGCGGCTGGGGCGAGGACCAGCGCTCCTACAAGGACCGCGCCTGGGCCGGGAAGGGCGCCTCGACCGCCTCCCAGACCGCGTGGGCGCTGATGGCCCTGCTGTCCGCCGGCGAGCGCGAGAGCGAGGCCGTGGACCGGGGCATCGCCCACCTCGTGCGGACCCAGCGGGAGGACGGCTCCTGGGACGAGCCCTACTTCACCGGCACCGGCTTCCCCTGGGACTTCTCCATCAACTACCACCTGTACCGGCAGGTGTTCCCGCTGACCGCGCTCGGCCGCTACCTGTACGGCGAGTCCGCCGCGCTCACCGGGTCGCACCCGGTCGCCGCCGGGGGGCGGTGATGTCCGCCCCCGGCGGGGCACGGCCCGCCGGACCGGAGGACCGGCTGCTGATCGCCTGCGCCCTGCGCATCGAACAGGCGGCCCTGCGCAGCGGCGCCCGCGGAGCGGCGCGGGCCCACGGGACGCACACCCTGCTGCGCACCGGGATGGGTCCGCGCGCGGCCGAACGCGCCGTCGGCCGTGCGCTGGAGCGGCCGGGGGCCGGCCGGGCCGCCGTCCTCGCCACCGGGTTCTGCGCCGGACTGGTCCCCGGCATGCACCCCGGGGACCTGGTCGTCGCCCGGGAGACATGGGACCCGCGCGGCACCGTCGCCTGCACCGGCACCGAACTGCTCGTGGAGTCCCTGGCCCGGGCCCTGCCCGGCCGGACCGTGCACACCGGTGTGCTGACCGGATCCGACCACGTCGTCCGCGGCCAGGAGCGTGCGGAGCTGCGCGCCACCGGCGCGGTCGCCGTCGACATGGAATCCGCCGCGACCCTGTGGACGGCCGTACGGGGCGGTGGCCGTCCCGTTGCGGCCGTCCGGGTGATCGTGGACGCACCGGACCATGAGCTCGTCCGCATCGGCACGGTCCGCGGGGGAATATCGGCCTTCCGTGTCCTGCGTGCCGTACTGCCCGCTTTTCATGAATGGCACCGTTCTTCGCTGCTCCCCAGGAGGTGAGCCAGATGGCCATGCCGCTGCGCCAGACCATCAGGGTCGGGACCTATCTGCTCGAACAGAAGCTCCGCAAGCGGGACAAGTTCCCGCTGATCGTCGAGCTGGAGCCGCTCTACGCCTGCAATCTGGCCTGTGAGGGCTGCGGGAAGATCCAGCACCCGGCCGGGGTGCTCAAGCAGCGCATGCCGGTGGCCCAGGCGGTCGGGGCCGTGCTGGAGTCCGGCGCGCCCATGGTGTCCATCGCGGGCGGCGAGCCCTTGATGCACCCGCAGATCCACGAGATCGTGCGGCAGTTGGTGGCCCGGCGCAAGTACGTGTTCCTGTGCACCAACGCGATGCTGCTGCGCAAGAAGATCGAGAAGTTCACCCCCTCCCCGTATTTCGCCTTCGCCGTGCACATCGACGGCCTGCGGGAACGCCACGACGAGTCGGTGGCCAAGGAAGGGGTCTTCGACGAGGCGGTGGCCGCCATCAAGGAGGCGAAGAGGCGCGGATTCCGGGTCACCACGAACTCCACCTTCTTCAACACCGACACGCCCCAGACGATCATCGAGGTGCTCAACTTCCTCAATGACGACCTGAAGGTGGACGAAATGATGATCTCGCCCGCCTACGCCTACGAAAAGGCGCCCGACCAGGAGCACTTCCTGGGCGTCGAACAGACCCGGGACCTCTTCCGGAAGGCCTTCGCGGGCGGCAACCGGCGGCGCTGGCGCCTCAACCACTCCCCGCTCTTCCTCGATTTCCTGGAAGGGAAGGCCGATTTCCCCTGCACGGCCTGGGCCATTCCGAATTACTCGCTCTTCGGCTGGCAGCGCCCCTGCTACCTGATGAGCGACGGCTACGTACCCACGTACCGGGAGCTCGTCGAGGACACCGACTGGAGCAAGTACGGCCGCGGCAAGGACCCGCGCTGCGCGAACTGCATGGCGCACTGCGGGTACGAGCCCACCGCCGTCCTGGCCACCATGGGATCCCTCCGGGAGTCCCTGCGGGCCGCCCGGGAGACGGTCGGCGGCAACCGGGACCCGCAGTGACCGGCTTCGACCTGCGGGCCCTGCTCGACGAGCGCGGCGCCGAGCGCTACGCGCTGCACGAGCGCCACCTCAACCCGCAGCTGCCCCGGATGCTGCGCACCATCGGCTTCGACAAGGTCTACGAGCGCGCCGAGGGCGCCCACTTCTGGGACGCCGAGGGCAACGACCACCTCGACATGCTGGCCGGCTTCGGGGTGATGGGCCTCGGCCGGCACCACCCGGTGGTCCGGCAGGCGCTGCACGACGTCCTGGACGCCGGCCTGGCCGACCTCACCCGCTTCGACTGTCAGCCGCTGCCGGGGCTGCTGGCCGAGCGGCTCCTGGCGTACAGCCCGCACCTGGACCGCGTGTTCTTCGGCAACAGCGGAACGGAGGCCGTCGAGACCGCGCTGAAGTTCGCCCGGTACGCCACCGGGCGCCCCCGGATCCTCTACTGCGACCACGCCTTCCACGGGCTCACCACCGGATCCCTCTCGGTCAACGGGGAGGAAGGCTTCCGGGACGGCTTCGCGCCGCTGCTCCCCGACACCCGGATCGCCCTGGGCGACCTGGCGGCCCTGGAGCGCGAGCTGCGGCGCGGGGACGTCGCCGCCTTCGTCCTCGAACCGATCCAGGGCAAGGGGGTGCTCGCCGCCCCGCCCGGATTCCTGCTCGCGGCGCAGGAACTGCTCCACCGGCACAAGGCGCTGCTGATCGCCGACGAGGTGCAGACCGGGCTCGGACGGACCGGGGACTTCTACGCGTACCAGCACGAGCCGGGCGTGGAGCCGGACCTGGTCTGCGTCGCCAAGGCGCTGTCGGGCGGCTACGTGCCGGTGGGCGCGACCCTGGGCAAGGACTGGATCTTCAAGAAGGTCTACTCGTCGATGGACCGGGTGCTCGTGCACTCCGCGAGCTTCGGGTCCAACGCGCAGGCGATGGCGGCCGGGCTCGCGGTGCTGTCCGTGATGGAGGACGAGCGGCTCGTGGAGCGCGCCCGCACCACGGGCGACCTGCTGCGCGGCCGGCTGGCGGCGCTGGTCGACGAGTACGAGCTGCTGCACGAGGTGCGCGGGCGGGGGCTGATGATCGGCATCGAGTTCGGGCGGCCGTCCTCCTGGGGGCTGCGCAGCAGGTGGACCATGCTCCAGGCCGCCCGGAAGGGGCTGTTCGCGCAGATGGTGGTGGTGCCGCTGCTCCAGCGGCACCGGATCCTCACCCAGGTCTCCGGGGACCACCTCGAGGTGATCAAGCTCATTCCGCCGCTGGTCCTGGAGGAGGCGGACGTCGACCGCTTCGTCGGTGCCTTCCGCGAGGTCATGGACGAGGCGCACGGCGGCTCGGGGCTGATGTGGGAGTTCGGCCGGACGCTGGTGAAGCAGGCCGTCGCCGTGCGCTGACGGCCCGCTCCGGGCCCCGCCCCCACCGCTTCCCCCGGCGCTCGTTCCGGCACGGGGGAGCGGTCAGCCGAGCAGGCGGTCCCGCAGGCGGCCGAGGGTCCCGGCGTCGAGCCCGAGGCCCTCCGCCAGATAGCGGTCCACCCCGCCCCAGGTCGTGTCGATCGTGTCGAAGGCGGCGAGCAGGTACTCGGCACGGGCGTCGAAGAGCGGCGCCAGCAGCTCCATCACCTCGGGGGAGCGGGCCTCGGCCGACGCGGAGCTGCGGTGCACGCGGTAGCGGCGGTGCGGCGCGTTGGACTCCAGGTAGTCGGCGAGGATCGCCTCGCGCCCGACGCCCAGGGCGAGGAGGGTGACGGCGACGGACAGACCGGCCCGGTCCTTGCCGGCCGCGCAGTGCAGGAGCGCGGGGACGCTGTCCTCCGCGAGGGCGCGCAGCACCCGGCCGTGCTCGGCGGTGCGGTCGCGGACGATCCCCCGGTAGGAGTGCGCCATCCGGGCCGCGGCCTTGCCGTCGCCGAGCAGCTCGCGCAGCTGGGCGAGGTCGCCCTCGCGCACGAGCCGCCAGAACTCCCGGCCGTCGGCGGGGTCGGAGAGCGGGATGTTGACGTTGCGCACGCCGGGAAGTTCGACGTCGGGCCCCTCCAGCGCGTGGTCGGCCCCGTTGCGGAAGTCGAAGACGGTGTGGAGGCCGAGCGAGGCGAGGAACTCCGCATCGGTTTCGGTGGCATGTGCGAGATGTCCGCTTCGGAAGAGTCGTCCCGGCATGACCCTTCGGCCGTCGGAAGTCGGCAATCCGCCCACATCGCGGAAATTGCGCACTCCGGTCAGTTCCGGCTCCTGTATCTGCTGGGTCACGGGAACTCCTCCGCCTCGTCGTGGGGTGTCTGTCCGAATTGCGCTCTTTGGTGTCAACTTGCCATGTCCGGAGGTGAGATCGGCCGCACCCCCGTGAGCCAGATCATACGGTGACGGTGCGTGCCTGATCGCCAAGGCCGAATGGCCAGCCGGGGGCGGCTGTTGACGGTCCGGAATGGACGCAGGGTGACCGGAATTCCGAGGACCGCGCATTCCTGTGATTCCGTCAGGGAATTCGTGGCTTGTTCCCCGCGGCGGAAAGGGATTACCTTCGCGATCGATCCGGGCGGATCGCCGAATCCTGCCACCGTCCGGAAACCGCAACCGAACCATTCGCGCGGCAGGAGCGGGGGAACCAGGTAGGCCGCCGTCCCCGGAGATCCATTTCTCCGGTGCCGGCTCGGGGTGAAGCCGTGCATGTCCTCGTGCATGTACGGCCGGACATCTCCAGTCCGAACCCGACAGCTCACCTCGCAGGCGCCGGAGAGGAATCCGCCATGCCTGCAAAGGGCAAGCACCGCCGACCCAAGTCCCTTTCGATTTCCCGCGGATTCGCCTTCGCCGGTACCGGCGGAGCGGCCCTCGCGCTGCCGCTGACCTTCACCGCCGGAGCCCACGCCGCCGGCGCCCCGGCCGCGGCCCCCGCCGTCGCCCCGGCGGCCGCGCCGCAGGCCCCCGCAGCGCCGCAGTCCGCCCCCGCCGGCGTCCAGGCCGCGCCCTCCGTCTACACGGTCGTCCCCGGCGACTGCCTCTCGGAGATCGCCGCCGAGCGCAACCTCTCCGGCGGCTGGGAGCAGCTGTACGCCGACAACCGCGAGGCCGTCGGCTCCGACCCCTCGCTGATCCACCCCGGCCTGCGGCTCCACCTCGGCGGCCCCGGCGAGACCGCCCCCGCGGACGAGGCTCCCGCCCCGGCGAAGCGGACCACCTACAAGAGCGCCCCCCAGGCGGCCCCGAAGAAGGCCCCGAAGGCCGCCGCTCCGGCCGCGCCCGAGCAGGCCGAAGAGGCTCCCGCGGCCGAGGCCCCCGCCGCCAAGCCGTCGGCGGCCGGCTTCGTCGCCCCGGTCGGCGGCGGCGTCTCCACGGCGTACAGGACCGCGGGCGCCATGTGGTCCTCCGGCTACCACACCGGCGTCGACTTCATCGCTCCGATGGGCACCACCGTCAAGGCCGTCGGCGCCGGCACCGTGGTCTCCGCCGGCTGGAGCGGCTCGTACGGCAACGAGGTCGTCATCCGGCACGCGGACGGCAAGTACTCCCAGTACGCCCACCTGTCCCAGCTCTCGGTCTCCTCCGGCCAGAGCGTCACCGCCGGCCAGTCCATCGGCCTCTCCGGCTCCACCGGCAACTCGACCGGCCCGCACCTGCACTTCGAGATCCGTACCGGCCCGTCCTACGGCTCGGACATCGACCCGATCGCCTACCTCCGCTCGAAGGGCGCCAGCCTCTGACGGTCGTCGCCGGCGGAGCACCGACGCGCGTGGGGCCGGGGCCCGAGGGGGGTCCCGGCCCCACGTGTACTTATTCCTTACCTCTCGCGTGGTATAGATCACGGCCCGTCAACCCCTCATTACGTTGGCGTAGGTTGGTTACGGGAGTGAAGGATGGGCTCTCGTGGCAGCGACGACGACGAAACTCAAGACCATCGGCTCGTACGCGGCGATCGGGGACAGCTTCACCGAAGGCGTGGGGGACCCGGGACCCGGGGATTCCTTCCTCGGCTGGGCGGACCGGCTCGCCGTGCTCCTGGCCGACCAGCGCGAAGAGCACGACTTCCGGTATGCGAATCTGGCGGTGCGCGGAAAGCTCCTCGACCAGATCGTGGCCGACCAGCTTCCGAGGGCCAAGGCCCTCGCGCCGGACCTCGTGACCTTCTGCGCGGGCGGCAACGACATCATCCGGCCCGGCAGCGACCCGGACGACGTGGCGGAACGCTTCGAGGCGGCCGTGGCCGACCTCACGGGGGCCGTGGGCCACGTGATGATCACCACCGGCTTCGACACCCGCGGCGTGCCCGTCCTCAAGCACCTGCGGGGCAAGGTCGCCACGTACAGCGCGCACGTGCGGGCCATCGCCGACCGCTACGACTGCCCGGTGCTCGACCTGTGGTCGCTGAAGTCCGTCCAGGACCGGCGTGCCTGGGACGCCGACCGGCTGCACCTCTCTCCCGAGGGCCACACGCGCGTCGCCCTGCGCGCCGCGCAGGTGCTCGGCCTGGAGGTGCCGGCCGACCCCGACCAGCCGTGGCCGCAGCTGCGCCCGCGCGGCTCGGTGGACGTGACCCGCGACAACATCCAGTGGGCCCGCGAGTACCTCGTGCCGTGGATCGGCCGGCGGCTGCGCGGCGAGTCCTCCGGCGACCACGTCGAGGCGAAGCGGCCGGACCTGCTGCCCCTGTGAGCTCCGGGCACGCAGGGTGACGGTACGGGCCGCGGTGCGACGGACGCCGGCTCCCGCGGGCCGCGGGGCGGCGGGGGACTCCGGGACGCCGCGGTGCGGGGGCGGCGGGCGGAATCCTTCGGGGCCGGTGGGCGTTGGCATGGTCGTAGCGATACGACCGCACCGACCCCATCCTCCCTGGAGGCGCTTTGACCGGCACCCGTCCCCTGCGTCCGCGGCTGCGTGCCCTGCGGCCCGAAGCCTTCGGCGCGGACCCGTCCGGTGCCCGGCTGGAGCGCATCCGCCGCTCGCCGAACTTCGCCGACGGCGTCTTCCAGAACCCGCTCGGAGCCCGGAACAGGCCCTCGGGGTCCATGACGGAGTTCGCCAAGATCTACTTCCACCGGGAGCAGCGGGCCCGGCGCAGCCCGGCCGCCCCCATCCCCGTCCACCCGACGACCCTCGCCGACCTGGCCAAGGCCCCGGCGAGCGGCCTGCGGCTCACCTGGATGGGCCACTCCAGCGTCCTCGCGGAGATCGACGGGCGCCGGGTGCTCTTCGACCCGGTGTGGGGCGAGCGCTGCTCCCCCTTCCCCTTCGCCGGACCCAAGCGGCTGCATCCCGTCCCGGTGCCGCTGGCCTCCCTGGGCACGGTCGACGTCGTGGTCATCTCGCACGACCACTACGACCACCTCGACCTGCCGACGATCAAGGAGCTGGCCGGCACCGACACGGTCTTCGCGGTCCCGCTGGGCGTCGGCGCGCACCTGGAACGCTGGGGCGTGCCGGCCGGCCGGCTGCGCGAGCTCGACTGGAACGAGAGCACCGAGGTCGCCGGGCTCAAGCTCACGGCTACCCCCGCACGCCACTTCTGCGGCCGCGGCCTGCGCAACCAGCAGCACACGCTCTGGGCCTCCTGGGTCGTCGCCGGGGAGGAGCACCGGATCTACCACAGCGGGGACACCGGCTACTTCCCCGGCTTCAAGGAGATCGGCGCCGAGCACGGGCCCTTCGACGCCACGATGATCCAGATCGGCGCCTACTCGGAGTACTGGCCCGACATCCACATGACCCCCGAGGAGGGCATGCGCGCCCACCTCGACCTCCAGGGCGGCACCCCGCACGGCACGATGCTGCCGATCCACTGGGGCACGTTCAACCTCGCCCTGCACCCGTGGGACGAGCCGGGCGAGGGCACGCTGGCCGCCGCGGAGGGGGCCGGGGCGGGCATCGCGCTGCCGATCCCGGGCCAGCCGTTCGAGCCCGGCACCGCCGGGGCGCCCCGGGAGCCGTGGTGGCGGCCGTTCGTGGCGGGGGGCGCGACCCCGGCGCTGCCTCCGGCGGCCCGGCCGGCGGCCGCGGGGGACCGGCCCGCCGCGGTCGGGCGGGAGGAGACCGAGGCCGTCGGTTCCTGACCGCCTCCTGTTCGTGATCGCCACCGGTCGGTGACGGCCACCGGTCCGTGACCGCGGCCGGCCGGTGGACGCCGCACGCGCCCCGTCCGGCCGGCGGGGGCGCGGCGGGCGCATTCGTGCTCCAGTGCGAGCGCTCCACCGGGAGCGGGAAGCACCCCGCAAAGTTCACGAACCGGCAGGCCGGGGCGCTGAAACCGGGTCCGGCGTGGGTATCGGTCGATCAATGCCGGGCCCCGGGAACGCCGGGGTCCGGGCCCCACGTACCGAGGACGCCGATGTCCGGACTCCGCGCCGCCCGCCACGCCCCGTCGAGGCACACCGCCACCGGTCCCTCCCGGCAGATACGCCCCCAGCTGGTACGCGCGGCCCTGCTGCCCACCCTCGCCGCCGGCCTCAGCGGAGCCGCCGCGGTCATGTTCACCCTCCAGCTCGGGGGCGGTGCCGGCGAGCGCGACGCCCGGCTCTGGCCGGTGCTCGCCGGCTGCGCCCTGCTCGTCGCCGGCGCCCTGGCGGCGGCCCTGCTCGGCGCCCAGCGCGCCGCCAAGGCCGTACGGGACCGGTGCGAGGCCCTGCGCCGCTCCAGCGTGCGCGGCCGCCAGGAGCTGCGCGCGGCCGCCGACCGGCTGGAGCGCGGTGAGAGCCCGCCCGGCCCGATCAGGGGAGGCCCCAACACCCCGCTGCCCGGGGGCGACCCGGCGGGGGTCGACGAGTTCTGGCTGCTCTCGCAGGAGCTGCGGGGCGCCCGCGAACAGGCCCACACCACCCTCGTACGGCTCGCCGCACCCGCCGCGCCGACCGACAGCGAGCGCACGGTCGAGGTCTTCGTGAACCTGGCCCGGCGCCTGCAGTCCCTCGTCCACCGCGAGATCGCCCTGCTGGACCACCTCGAGGACACCGTCGAGGACCCGGACCTGCTCAAGGAGATCTTCCGCGTCGACCACCTCGCCACCCGCATCCGCCGCCACGCGGAGAACCTGGCGGTGCTCGGCGGCGCCACCACCCGCCGGCAGTGGACGCGCCCGGTCGACCTGAGCGAGGTGCTGCGCTCCTGCGTGGCCGAGGTCGAGCAGTACACGCGGGTGAAGGTCGTGCCCCCGGCGGGCGGCAGCGTCCGCGGGCACGTCGTCGCCGACGTGGTCCACCTGCTGGCCGAACTGGTGGAGAACGCCACGGTGTTCTCGGCCCCCGACACGGACGTGGTGCTGCGCGCCGAGCGGGTCACCTCCGGAATCGCCGTCGAGGTGGAGGACCGGGGGCTGGGCATGCCGGCGGGCGAGCAGCACCGGATGAACGCCCTGCTCGGGGACCCCGACCGGTTCAGCGTCCGCAACCTGCTGGCGGACGGCCGGATCGGCCTGTTCGTCGTCGCGGTACTGGCCCGCCGGCACGGCATCGCGGTCGAGCTGAAGTCGAACATCTACGGGGGCGTGCTCGCGGTCCTGGTCCTCCCGCAGGACCTGCTGGGCGCGGAGGCTCCGGACACCGCGGTCTGGACGGCCCCGCCCCTGGAACCGGCGGCCCGGCCGTTTCCGGCGGCCGGAATCGGCGCCGGGGCGGGGCGACCGGGGGACCCGGACCGGGGCGGCGGGCCCGTGCCCGCGGCGCAGCCTCCGCCGGTCCAGGCCCCGCCCGCGCCGGCCTGGGCGGTGGAGGTCCCGCCCGTGCAGGCTCCGCCCTTGTCGGCCTGGGCCGCGGAGGTCCCGCCCGTGGAGATCCCGTTCGCGCAGGCCCCGTCAGCGCAGGTCCCGGACGTACCGCCCCCGGCGGCGTCGCTCGGCCCCCGGCCGGATCCGGTGCCCCACCCCGTGCCCGCACCCCACTCGGCCCCCACGGCGGTGCCCGCGCCGCGGGCCGGCGGGGAGCGGCCGCCCCTGCTGCCGCGGCGCCGGGCGCAGGAGCACCTCGCGCCGCAGCTGCGCGAGGCGCCCGCCCCGCGGCGGCCCGCGGATCCGGACCCGCCCCTGCACGACCCCGGCCTGATGGCCGCCTTCCGGCGGGGCTACGGCCTCGCCCAGTCGGAGGACCAGACATGACCCCGACCCCACCCCCACCCCTCGGAAGCAAGGAGCGCACCACCATGGGCGGCGAAGCGGTGACGGAGACCGGCAACCGGCTCTCGGACCTCGACTGGCTCCTCGGCGGCCTGGTGCAGCGCGTGCCGTACACGCGCAGCGCCGTACTGCTCACCGCCGACGGGCTCGTGACCTGCGTGCACGGGATGGACACCGACAGCGCCGACCACATGGCGGCCCTCGCCTCCGGCCTGTACTCGCTCGGTCGCAGCGCGGGCGCCCGGTTCGGGGCGGGCTCCGAGGTCCGGCAGGTCGTCGTCGAGCTCGACAGCGCGCTCGTCTTCGTCTCCGCCGCCGGCTCCGGCACCTGCCTCGCCGTCCTGGCCGACCGGGAGGCCGACGCAGGGGTCCTCGGCTACGAGATGGCGATGCTGGTCAAGAGCGTGCGGCCGTACCTGGCGGCGCCGCCGCGGCGGCCCGTCGCCGACACGGAGCGATGAGGATCCGCGAGCGGGAGGGCCGCCCGAAGGGCCGCGACACCCCGTGGCTCGACGCCTCGGCCGGGCGGGTGACGCGCCCGTACACCGCCTGCGGCGGGCGCACCCGTCCCGGTGCGGCGCTCGACCTGCTCTCGGTGATGACCGCGACCGGGGTGCGCCCGAGCGCCCCGCTCGGGGCCGAGCACCTCCTCGCGCTCAGGCTGTGCTCGGGGACCGCCGCGGCCACGGTCGCCGAGGTGGCCGGGCAGCTGCGGCTCCCGGTCGCGGTGGTGAAGGTGCTGCTCTCCGATCTGATGGAGCAGGGGGCCGTGACGGCGCGGGCCCCGTGCTTCCCGGGCGGGGACGCGTCCGCCGCCGACGACCACTCCCTGCTCCTGGCGGTCCTCGACGGCCTGCGCAGACGGCTGTGACCCGTGAGCTCCCCGGTACGGGGGCACCGCCGCCCCCGTACCGCCCCTTCCCGTCCCGACACCACCGGGGGAAACCCGTATGACCTCGTACGAATCGACCGGTCACCTGCTGCTCACGCCCGTGGACCGCGAGGCGCCGGCACGCGCCGTCCGGCTCCGGGAGCTGGGGCTGGGCGAGCGGACGGACGGAGAGCTGGACGGCTGGGCCCGCCAGGTGGCCGAGACGCTCGACGTCCCCTCCGCCGGGGTGAACTTCGTCGGCGAGGAACGGCAGTTCTTCGCCGGTCTGCACCACGCGGCCACGGCGACCCAGAGCGGCTACCCGGCGCGCGTCCTCGCCCGCGACCACGGCTACTGCCCGCACGTGGTGGTGCGGGGCAGGGCGCTGGCCCTGGAGGACGTGCGCGACTTCGCGCGGTTCGCGGGGAACGCCGTGGTGGACGGCAGCGGGGTGCGCTCCTACCTGGGCGCTCCGCTCACCGACCGGCACGGAACGGTCCTGGGCACCCTGTGCGCGGTCGACGTGGTGCCCCGCCGCTGGGGCACGGAGGGACTCGCCACGGTCAAGGCGCTGGCCGCCGAGCTGTCGGACCTGCTCGGCGCCCGGGAGGACCGGCCCCGGTGAGCACGGCCGGGGCGCCGGGGGCCGGGAAGCGCCGCGGGGGGCTACGGTCGGCGCAGGACCACCCGCCGCCACCGTCCGAGGGAGCCCGCGATGCCGATGACCGCACAGGACGTCCGCCGGATCGCCCTGTCGCTGCCCGACAGCAGCGAGAAGCCGGCCTGGGGCATGCCGACCTTCCGGGTCGGCGGGAAGATCTTCGCCGCGCTCGCCGACGACGACGCCTCGATCGGGGTGAAATGCCCGAAGGAGGACCGGGCCGAGCTGATCGCGGCGGAGCCCGGGAAGTTCTTCCTGCGGCCCGGCCACGACGACAACTACGCCTGGATCCGGGTGCGGCTCGCCGCGCTGCGGGACATCGGCGAGCTGCGGGCGATCCTGACCGACTCCTGGCTCCAGGCAGCCCCGAAACGCCTGGTGGCGGCCCACCCCGAGCTGGCCGCCGGCACCGGCTGAGCGGCCCGGCGGCCGACGGCGGGAAAGGTGCGCGCGACCACCCGCCGGAATGCGGTATCGTTCTCATGCGCGTTCGGCCAGGGGAAACCCCAGGTCAGCGGGCACCGGGACGTGGCGCAGCTTGGTAGCGCACTTGACTGGGGGTCAAGGGGTCGCAGGTTCAAATCCTGTCGTCCCGACTTGCGAAGCAGGTCAGAGGCCGTATCGGAGCATCCGATACGGCCTCATCCGTTTTTCCGCCCCCGCCGTGCGGCAGAGCCCTCCGGGCAGCCCGTACCCCGTCCGGGGAGCACCGACGGCGAGGGGGCGTGAGCCCGTGGTGATCGGCCGTTGATCGGCCGTAGAGCCGGGCCGTGGAGCATCGGCGCCAAGGGGAGAACGGCCCGACGGTCACCACCGGTCGCCGCCGTCCTCGGCGTGCCGTGGCCGTGCGGCCGCCAGGGCCCCCGGTCCCCGGTACTTGGCCAACCCACGGAAGGTGGACGAGGCATGGACGGCGTTCAGGTGCTGCATTCGACGGCGGGTTTCGGAGAGCTGCTCCGGGTCCGGCGCGAGCGGGTCGGTCTCACGCAGCAGGTACTCGCCGATCACGCGACGCTCAGCGTCCGGGCGATCCGGGACATGGAGAGCGGGCGGGTACAGCGCCCCCGGCAGGAGACGGTACGGCTGCTCGCCGACGCGCTGCGGCTGGAAGGCCACAGCCGCTCGAACTTCGAGGCGGCCGCCCGCCGGCAGGCCCTCGTCGAGGAGCCGCGCGACGAGCCGACCGCGCCGCCCGTCGCCCGGGGCGCGATCGTGGGCCGGGACCTGGAGACCGAGGTGCTGGCCGACGCCCTCGCCGTCCACGGCGACCGGCTGATCACGGTGGCCGGACTGGGCGGGGTGGGCAAGACCCGGCTGGTCCTGGAGGTCGCGCGACGCCTCCACCTCGCCTCCCGCTGGTCGGTGCGGTGGATCGACTGCGCCCGGCAGCCGCCCGCCGGACCGGAACGCCGCGCCGACCTCGCCCGGACCATCGGCGAGCGGCCCACCCTGCTGGTCCTGGACGGGGCCGACGCCGGAGTGGACACGGGCCTGCTGGACGAGCTGTTCCACCACTGCCCCGGCCTGCGGGTGCTGATCACCGCCCAGGTGCCCCGGCCGCTGCCCGGCGGGCAGGTGATCCCGCTCGCGCCGCTGCCGGTACCCGGGCCGGAGCTGGACCACGATCCTGCGGCACTGGCCGAGGTGGGCGCCGTACGGCTGCTCCTCGCCCACCTGCGCCGACTGCGCCCCGGATTCCGGCTGGACCCCGAGGAGGCGCCCGCCGTCGCCGCGCTCTGCCGCCAACTCGACGGACTCCCCAGCGCGTTGGAGCTCGCCGCCGGCTGGTCCACCGTGCTGTCGCCACGCCAGCTGCTGGCCCGGCTGGCGGACGGGCCCTTCCAGCTCGCACCCCCGCCGGCCGGCTACGGCGGCAGGGCCGACGTGGGCGCGGCCCTCGGCGCCGCCCTGGACCGGCTGACGCTGGGCCAGCGGGACCTCCTGGAGCGGCTCGCGGCCAGACCGGGGGACTGGTCCGGCGAGGACGCCGTCGAGCTGAGCGGCCGGCCGCCGCAGGAATGCCTGGCGACGGTGCACGAACTGCTGGCGAGCGGGCTCATCCGCAGCGTCCCGGCCCGCGACGGGGTCCGGTTCACCGTGCTGAACCTCTGCCGGCGCCTGGGCGGGGACGGCGTCCACGGCCGTCTGGCCGCCGCGAGCTGAACCCGCCCGGAGCACCCGGCGCACCTGCCCGGCGCACCCGCTCCGCCGCCGTCGGCGCGCCGTCCCGCCGCCGCGCCCGCGCGTGCTTCCGCAGGCCCCGGGGAGCGCCCGCGAAGGCTCCGGTCCGGGCGGATCCTGCCCGCATCCTGCCGGACGAGCTGCCGGTCCGGCGCCCGGATCCTTCCTAGCGTTCTGTCCACGGCCGGGCGGGCCGGACCCGTCCGGACACCTCCGGACGGCCCCGGAGGCCCGGACCCCGGAGTCCCTCCCCTCCCGGGGACTCCCCACCACCCACCGACACAGAGGGTTTGCGCCGTGGAGCAGCATGCCGTGGAGCAGCACGGAAAGGCCGAGCCGGCCGGTCTGGACGTCGTCGTGACGACCATGGCCTCGGACTCGCACACCTGGAACCTGGTCTTCCTCCAGCTGCTGCTGGAAGAGCTCGGCCACCGGGTCACCAACCTGGGCGCGTGCGTGCCGGACGAGCTGCTGGTCGCCGAATGCCGCCGGATCGAACCGGACCTGATCGTGCTGAGCAGCGTCAACGGGCACGGCTTCCACGACGGCCTGCGGGTGATCGCCGCCCTGCGCGCCCGCCCCGAACTGGCCCGCACGCCGACCGTGATCGGCGGGAAGCTCGGGATCGCCGGCACGGGCACCCCGGCCCGGCAGCACAGGCTCCTGGCGGCGGGCTTCGACGGGGTCTTCGAAGAGGGCGGATCGGTGCTGGACTTCCAGGCCTTCGTCGGATCGCTCCCCGCCGGATCCCGGGCCCTGCCGAACGGCCCCGGGCCGCTGCCCGCCGGGACCGGGGTGCTGCTGTGACCGCCGCGGCGCAGGGGGTCCCCGCCGGTCCCACCGTCCGGGTGCCCGCCGTGCCCGCCGTGCCCGCTGTGCCTGCTGGGCCCGTCTCCGGCTTCGGTGCGTTCGTCGCCCGCGCCCGGGCGGCCGGCACCCTGGTGGTCCAGCCCCGGATGGGCATGGCCGATCCGCTGAGGATGCGCGACGGACTGCTCGCCACCCGGGACGCCGACGCCGTCACCGTCGGCACCCTCACCCTCGACAGCTACACCCGCACCAACGACCTCGCGGCCGCCCGTGACGCGCTCGCCGAAGGGGTCGGCCTCAACGGCTACCCGATCGCCACCCACCCCGCCGACGTCACCCGCGCGGTCCTGCGGGGAGTCGCCGGCCCGCGCTTCCCCGTGCAGGTCCGGCACGGATCGGCGATGCCCGAGCACATCGTGCGGGCGCTGCTGGCGGTCGGCCTGGACGCCACCGAGGGCGGCCCCGTCTCGTACTGCCTGCCGTACAGCCGCACCCCGTTGCGCGAGGCCGTGGAGAACTGGCGCCGCAGCTGCGAACTGCTCGCCGGATCGGCGGAGTTCGGAGCGGCACCGCACCTGGAGACCTTCGGCGGCTGCCTGATGGGGCAGCTCTGCCCGCCCAGCCTGCTCGTCGCGGTCAGCGTCCTGGAGGCGCTCTTCTTCCGCCAGCACGGGCTGCGCTCCGTCTCGCTCAGCTACGCCCAGCAGGCCGACCCGCGCCAGGACGAGGAGGCACTCACCGTCCTCGGCCGGCTGGCTGCCGAGCTGCTGGGGGACATCGACCACCACGTCGTGCTCTACGCCTACATGGGCGTCTTCCCCCGCTCGCCGGGCGGGGCCCGGCTGCTGCTGCAGGACGCGGCCCGGCTCGCCGTCCGGGCCGGAGCCGCCCGCCTGATCGTCAAGACCACCGCCGAGGCGCACCGGATCCCGACCGTCGGCGAGAACGTCCGGGCGCTGGAGACGGCCGCCGCGGCCGCCGCCGCCGAACGTGGCCGCGCGCCGCTCGCCGCCCTGCCCGGCGGGCGCGCCGCGGACACCCTCGCCGTCCCCGACACCGGGATCGAGGCGGAGGCCCGGGCGCTGGTCGCGGCCGTGCTGGAGCTGGACACCGACATCGGCCGGGCGCTGGTCCGGGCCTTCGCCGCCGGGTACCTGGACGTCCCCTACTGCCTGCACCCCGACAACGCGGGCCGGGCCCGCACCTCGCTCGCCCCCGACGGACGGCTGCGCTGGTCGAGCGTCGGCTCGATGCCCATCGCCGGTCTCGCGGACGGCGGCCCGCGCCCCCCGATCCTCGGGTCGGTCGGGCTGATCGAGGCCCTCTCCCATGTCCAGCGGAGCTACGACGCCCGCGCCGCCGAGCCGGAGCCCGTCCACGCCGCCGACGCGCCGCCCCGGACCCGTCTGCCTCCCGCCCGGCCCGCAGCGGGGGCCGCGGTGTCCGCCGCGCCCCCACCGCCCCGTACGACGTCCACGCCACGACGAGAGTTGGGACTCACCACACCATGACCACCGACGGCCCCACGGCCCCCGCGACCCTCCCGGACCCCGGTCTGCACCTGACCGCGCCCACCACCCGCAGCGCCCTGCGGATCCAGCACCAACTGCTCACCTCCGCACGCGAGTTCCTGCGCGAGCGGGGCTTCACCGAGCTGCTCCCGCCGATCATCGGCCCGGTGACCGACCCCGGCTCGCGCGGCTCCAAGCAGGTCGACGTCGACTTCTACGGCCACCGCTACAAGCTGATGACGAGCGCCATCCTCTACAAGCAGGCCTCGCTGCTCGCCTTCGACAAGATCTTCTGCATCGCCCCCAACGTCCGGCTGGAGCCCCTGGAGACCGCCGGCACCAGCCGCCACCTCGCCGAGTTCCACCAGCTCGACGTGGAGGTGGCGGGCGCCTCCCGCGACGACGCCGTCCGGCTGGTCGAGGAGCTGGTGGTCCACATGGTCGCCGGCGCGGTCCGCGAGCTGCCCAAGGACTTTGCGGAACTCGGCCGCGACGTGGACGCGTTCACCGAACTGCTCAAGGGGTCCTTCGGCCGCATGCGGCACGCCGAAGCCGTCACCGAGCTCCAGGGCCTCGGCCACCCCCAGAGCCCCGACGCCGAACTGGACTGGGACGGCGAGGCGTTGCTCTCCGGGCGGCGCGACCGTCCCTTCTTCGTCACCGACTACCCCAAGGGCTCGCGGGGCTTCTACGACCGCGAGAACCCCGAACACCCGGGCCTGCTCATGAACTTCGACCTGATCGCGGCCGAGGGGTTCGGCGAGCTGTGCAGCGGCAGCCAGCGCACCAACGACTACGCGGAGATCGTCACCCGGATGCGCGAGACCGGCGAGAACCCGCAGAAGTACCGCTGGTACCTGGACCTCGTCCGCGAGGGGGTGCCCGGCAGCGCCGGCTTCGGCATCGGCGTGGAGCGGCTGACCCGCTACGTCGCCGGCCTGGACGCCGTCCGGCAGGCCACCGCCTTCCCGAAGGTGGCCGGGGTGGTGTCGCCGTGAGCGACCTGTCGGCGCCCGGCTTCCCCGAGGAGGAGGTCCGCCGGCGCGCCCGCGCCGGGGCCGCCGCCGCCTTCCCGCCGCCCGGCGACTACGGCCGGGTCCTGTTCGGCGCGGACCACACCGGTGACGACAGCCGCGGCGGGGCCCGCGATCCGCTCGACACGCTGCGGATCGTCCCCCCGGTGCTCATGCCGCAGCGGCTCGCCCGGCTGATCGAGCTCGGCCGCGAACCGGACTACCGTGACGTCGAACTGGCCACCGCCATCGGCGGGTTCATCTCCCCGCTGCCCGCGTACGTGTCGGCGCTCGGCTCCACCCGGGCCGCCGGGGGCGACCTCGGCCTGGCGCTGGCCCGCCAGGCCGGCACGCTCGGACTGCCCCTGGTGATCGGCGAGAACGTCGTCCCGGTGAACGGGTACGGCCGCCTTGGCGAGGCCGCGGACCGGGCGCTCCTCGGCCGCCTGCGCGCCTATGCGCAGGAACTGCCGGACGGGCGCGGCGGGGTCGCCGTGCAGCAGTCCACCGAGGACGCCGACGCCGAGGTGTGGAACCTCGTCTACAGCGACCCGGCGGCGCTGCCGCTGCTGGAGTCCGGCCGGCTGGCCTTCGAGCTCAAGCTCGGGCAGGGGGCGAAGCCGGGGCTCGGCGGGATGACCGTGCTCGACGCCGAGGCGGCCGCCCGGCTCGGCGACCGGTTCGGGTTGGACGACGTCTTCGGCGACGGCCGGGTGCTGCGTTCCGGCACCCCTGGCACCTTCACCGCGGAGATCCTGCGCCAGCAGGTCCGCCTGATGCGCAACAACTTCCCGCGGGCCAGGGTCTGGGTCAAGCTCCACCCCGGCCGGGACGTCGCCGAGGCCGCCCGGGTGGCGGCCGAGGCGGGAGCGGACGCCGTCACCGTGGACGGCGCCGAGGGCGGCACCGGCTGGGCCCCCGGAGCCTTCCCGGCCCAGGTCGGCCTGCCCCTGGCCGAGTGCCTGCGCCGGCTGGCCGCCGCGGGGCCGCCGCCCTGTCTGCTGGTGTCCGGCCGGATCTGGGAGGGCGCCCGGGCCGTCAAGAGCCTGGCCCTCGGCGCCCGCGCGGTCGGTCTGGGCCGCGCGGCCCTGATCGCCGCGGCCGAGGACCCCCGGGACGGGCTGACCCGTTTCACGAAATGCCTCGCACTGGAACTCCGCCTGCTGATCAGCGCGCTCGGGAAATACGCGCCGGGTGCGCTCGACGCGGACGACATATGGTCCCCGGAATTCCCCGGAACGAGCAGCTGACGACGGGCGCGGAGTAATTCCCGTCCTCCGTGCCGACATTGCCCGCACGTCTTCCTCCGTCCCTTCTCGCACGCCTTCCCGCATCTCTTCCCCCGTCCCTTCCCGCATCCCTTTCCGCTCCTCCTCCGGCGCTCCTTCCGTACCGCTTCCCTTCCTCGCCCCAGCCCCTCCACCACACCTTTCCCGCTACACCTCCACAGCCCGCCGGGACGCCCGCAGCGTCCCGGCGGGCTGTCGTACGCCCTGCGCAACGGGCCCGGCCGAGCGGCAGTTGAAACTGCCGATCGCCTTCCGGGTCTTCTGCCGATCGGCCCGGGACAGCGGCCCTATCGTCGAAATCGACCACCCGCAGCGTCGTTATATTCATCGGGGTTGGATGATGGAATCTCGCGATGTCCCCTTCATATCCGTCGCACGCCGGTTCCCGGACCGCCCGGCCCTGCGCATCGGCAGCCGGACCGTCGACTACCGGGAACTGGACGAGCTGAGCGGCGCCCTCGCCGCCCGGATCGCCCCCGGCCGGACCCTGGCCGTCACCGGCCGGGACCGGCTCGACCACGTGGTCGGCCTGCTCGCCGCACTCCGTGCCGGCGCCACCTACCTGCCGCTGGACCGGGAGGCGCCCGAGGAGCGCAACCGGTGGATCCGCGAGGACGCCGGAGCCACCCTCGACTACACCGACGGCGTGCTGGCCGGCGAGGTCCCCGGCGGACCCGCGGGCAGGCCGGAAGCGGACCCGGACCGGCGCGGCCGCCGGTCCGCCGCGGGATACCTCGTCTACACCTCCGGCACCACCGGCAGGCCCAAGGGCGTGCACGTCCCCCTCGACGCGCTGGCCGGCCATCTGGCCGCCGCCGTCGACTGCTTCGGCCTCACCGAGCACGACGTCGTGCTGCACTTCGCCCGCCCCACCGTGGACGTGGCCGTGGAACAGGTGCTCACCGCACTGTCGGCCGGCGCCTGCCTCCTCGCCCCGCCCACGCGGCTCCCGGCCCCCGCCGCCCTGCTGGAACTGATGGACACCGAGGGCGTCACCGTGGCCAACCTGGCCGCCGGCTACTTCCAGGAGGTGGTGGCCGCGCTGCGCGAGGACATAGGTTCGCCGCGCTCCCTGCGCCTGATGATCTCCGGCAGCGACCGCCTCTACCCGGACGCGGCCGCCGGCTGGTGGGCCGCCACCCGCGTGCCCCTGCTCAACGCGTACGGCCCGACGGAGACCGTCGTCACCGCCACCGTGCACGAGCTGGCGGGCCCGCCCCCGGCGGAGGCCGCCTCGGTGCCGATCGGCCGCCCGCTCGGCGACCGCCGCGCGTACGTCCTCGACGACCGGCTGCGGCCCGTGGAAGCGGGCACGCCCGGGGAGCTGTACCTCGGCGGACCGCTGCTGGCCTCCGGCTACCACGGCCGCCCCGGCGCGACGGCCGGCCGCTTCGTCGCGGACCCCTTCGCCGCCGAGCCGGGCGCCCGCATGTACCGCACCGGCGACGTCGTCCGACGCTCCGGGACCTACGGCCCGCTGGAGTTCGTCGGCCGTACGGACCACCAGGTGAAGATCCGCGGCTTCCGCGTCGAGCCCGCCGAGATCGAGCAGGTGCTGACCGGCCACCCGGGTGTCGCCGGGGCCGTCGTCGTCGCCCACGAGGGCCGGCTCGCCGCGTACGTGACCGGCACCGCCGACGACACCGCCGCGCTCCGCGCCCACCTGGCCGAGCGGCTCCCCGACCACATGGTGCCGGCGACCGTCACCGCGCTCGACGCCTTCCCGCTCACCACCGGCGGCAAGGTGGACCGGGCGGCGCTGCCCGAGCCGCAGGCCGCGCCCGCCGCCCCGGCCGCCGGCCGCAGGCCGCCGCGCACCCCCGCCGAACAGCTCATCGCCGCGGTCTGGGCGGACGTGCTCGGGGTCCCCGAGGTGAGCGCCGACGACAACTTCTTCCACCTGGGCGGGGACTCCCTCACCGCCGTGCGCGTCGTCGGCCGGGTCTTCGACGTCTTCGGCATGATCTCGCCCTACACCATCTTCGACGCGCCGACCCTCGCCGAGTTCGCCGCCGCGGTCACCGCGGCCTCGGACGACACCGAGCGGCCCGCACTGGAGCGGACCGGAGCCACCGAGGCCCCCCTCGCCGACTTCCAGCGCGGCCTGTGGTTCCTCGACCAGTGGAACCCCGGAGCGCCGACGTACACCGTGCCCTGGGTGTTCCGCTTCGCCGGGCCCGTCGACCCCGACCTGCTGCGCCGCGCCCTGGCCGGCGTGGTCGAGCGGCACGGCGCCCTGCGCACCACCTTCGCGCTCGGCGAGGACGGACCCCGGCAGGTGGTCCACCCGTCCGTGGACCTGCCCTTCACCGTCGTGGAGACCACACCGGACGCGGTGGACGGGCTGCTCGCCGAGGCCGCGCTGGTGCCCTTCGACCTGGAGACCGGCCCGCTGGTCCGCGCCCACCTCTACCGCAGCGCCGCCACGTCCACCCTGCTGCTGCTGTGCCACCACATCGTCTGGGACGAGGGATCCCTCACCGTCCTGGAGACCGAACTGGCCGCCCTGTACGAGGCCCTGGCCGCCGGCCGAGCCGCGGACCTGCCCGAACTCGCCGTCCAGTACGCCGACTACAGCGTCTGGCAGCAGCGCGACGACACCGCACGGCGTCGGCTCGACCACTGGCGCGAGCACCTGCGCGACGCACCCGCCGACCCCATCCTGCCCACCGACCGGCCGCGCCCCGACGAGCAGGCCTTCCGCGGCGCCTTCCACCGCTTCGCCATGCCCCGGCCGGTCGCGGAGGCCGTCCGGGAGCTGGCCCGCAGCGAGGACGCCACCCCGTTCATGGTGCTGCTGGCCGGGCTCGCGCTCACCCTGCACCGCCGGACGGGCCGCCGGGACCTGGTGCTCGGCACCCCGGTCAGCGTCCGCGGACGCGCCGAACTCGACGCCCTGATCGGCTACTTCGTCAACCTGCTGCCGCTGCGCCTGCGTGTCGACGAGGGCGCCGACTTCCGCGAACTCGTCCGCCACGCCCGGGACGTCGCGATCGCCGGCTACCGGAACCAGGAAGCCCCCTTCGACGCCGTCGCGGCCGCCGTCATGGAGGACCGCGCCGACGACCGCGCCGACGACCGCAACCCCCTGTGCCAGGTCCTGCTGGAACTGCACCCGCTGGACAGCCGCCCCCTCACCATCGGCGGCACCGAGGTCACCCGCGAGCTGCACTCCAACCCGGTCTCCCGCTTCGACCTGTCGATCTCCGTCGACGACCGGGGCACCGACTTCACGGGCCGGTTCGAATACGACTCCGACCTCTTCGACGCCGCCACCATGGCCGAGCTGTGCGAAGCCTGGCTCGGCACCCTCGCCGCCGCCGTGGACACGCCCGTCCACGCCCTGTTCGAGGACCGGGCCGCCCGGAACCCGCGGGCCCTCGCCCTGGTCGCCGGCGAGGACCGCCTCGACTACGGCACCCTCAACGAGCGCGCCAACCGCCTCGCCCACCACCTCGGCGCCGCCGGCGTCGGCCGCGGCGACACCGTCGCCGTCCTCGCCGAACGCGGACCGGACCTCGTCGTCGCCCTGCTCGCCGCGCTCAAGGCGGGAGCCGCCTACACCCTGCTCGACCCGGACTTCCCGGCCGAGCGGCTGGCCGGCGCGGTCGCCGACAGCGGCGCCGAACTGCTCGTCACCCACCGCACCACGGCCGTGCCCTTCCCGGTCGCTCGCCGTCTCGACCTGGACGCCGAGGCCGACGCCCTCGCGGCCCGGCCCGCCCACGACCCGGGCCTGCCCGTCACCGGGACCGACCTGGCCTGCGTGATGTTCACCTCGGGCTCCACCGGGCGCCCCAAGGGGGTCGCCGTCCCGCACCGCGCCCTCACCACCACCTACCTCGGCCAGGACTACGCCCGCTTCGGACCCGACGAGGTCTGGCTGCAGTGCTCCCCGGTCTCCTGGGACGCCTTCGCCCTGGAGCTCTACGGGGCACTGGCCTTCGGCGGGACGTGCGTCCTGCAGCCCGGCGGGCGGCCCGACCCGCAGACCATCACCGAACTGACCCGCCGTCACGGCGTCACCCAGCTCCAGCTGTCCGCCAGCCTGTTCAACTTCCTCCTGGAGGAGTTCCCCGAGACCTACGACGACCTCGCGGTGGCCTTCACCGCCGGGGAGCGGGCCTCCGTCACCCACGTCGGCAAGGCGCTCGACCAGTACCCGCGCCTGGTCGTCGCCAACGGCTACGGCCCCGTCGAGAGCCTCGGCCTCACCACCTGCCACCGCGCCACCCCGGAGGACGCCGCCGGCAGCTCCATCCCCATCGGCCGTCCGCTGAACGGCAAGCAGGTCCACGTCCTCGACGGTGCGCTGCGTCCCGTCCCCGACGGCGCCACCGGCGAGCTGTACGCCGCGGGCGGGGGCCTCGCGCTCGGCTACCTCGGCCGGCCCGCGCTGACCGCGGAACGCTTCGTCGCCTCCCCGTTCGGCCCGCCCGGCGAACGCCTCTACCGCACCGGGGACCTCGGGCACCGCACCCCCGGAGGGGTCCTGGAGATCACCGGCCGGATCGACGACCAGGTCAAGGTCCGCGGCTTCCGGGTCGAGCCCGGCGAGATCGAGGACGCCCTCACCCGCCACCCGTCCGTGGCGGAGGCCGCCGTCACCGTCCACGAGCCCGCCCCCGGGGACCGCAGGCTCGCCGCGTACGTCACGGCCGCCGCCGGGGCACCGGCGCCCGCCCCGGACACGCTCCTCGACCACCTGGCCGGACTCCTGCCCGAGCACATGGTGCCCGCCACCCTCGACGTGCTCGACGCGCTGCCGCTCAACCCCAACGGCAAGGTCGACCGCCGGGCCCTGCCCGAACCGGCCGCCCGCCCGGCCGATGCCCCGGCCGGCACCCCGGCCGACCCCCTGACCCCCGGCCAGCGCCTGGTCGCCGACGCCGTGCGCTCCGTGCTCAGCCTGGCCGAGGACCTCGCCCCCGACACCAACTTCTTCCGGATCGGCGGCAATTCGCTGGCCGCCGTACGGGTCGCCATGCGCCTGTCCCAGCAGACCGGCACCCGGGTCCCGCCGCAGGTCGTCTTCCGCGGCCGCACCGTCGGCGCCATCGCCGAACGGCTGGCCTCCCGATGACCCGGCCGCCGCTGCGCCGGCCCGCCAGTCCACCCGCCCGACCGAAGGGAACGAGGCCGTGAGCCCGTCCACCGACCAGCCCGCCGCCCCGCCGACCCCCCGGCCGGCGGCGGCCCCCGCCCCCACCGCCCCCGGGCCGGCCGACGGCCCGGCCACGGCCCCCGTCCGTACCGCCCCGCTCTCCGGCCTCCAGCGCGGCCTGTGGTTCCTCGACCGCTGGAACCCCCTCGCGGCCACCTACACCACCCCCTGGACGTACGAGGTCACCGGACCGCTCGACCTCGCCCGGCTCCAGCGGGCCCTCGACGGCGTGACCGCCCGGCACGAGGCGCTGCGCACCACCTTCGCCCTCCACCCCGACGGCCCCCGCCAGCACGTACACCCCGCCCTGACGGTGCCGCTCACCGTCACCGACCTGCGCGGTCTGCCCGACCCGGAGCGGGCCGACCGCGCGGAACACCTGGTCGCCGAACGGGCCCGCGCGCCCTTCGACCTCGCGGCGGGGCCGCTGCTGCGCGCCGAGGCGTTCCGGCTCGCCGACGACCGCACGACGCTCCTGTTCGTGGTCCACCACATCGTGTGGGACGGCTGGTCGGCCGACCTCTTCGAACGCGAACTCGTCGCGCACTACCGGGCGCTGGAGCAGGACCGGGCAGCGGACCTGCCGGCCCTCACCCTGCAGTACGCCGACTGGGCCGAGGAGGAGCAGCACACCTCGTACGAGGACCACCTCGCCCACTGGAAGCAGGCCCTCGACGGCGCCCCCGCCCTGCTGGAGCTCCCCGCCGACCGGCCCCGGCCCGCCGAGAGCAGCCGGCTCGGTGCCACCGAACCGTTCGGCCTCGCCCCCGGGACCGCCGCCCGGGTCCGCGCGCTCGCCGAACAGGAGGGCGTCACCCCGTTCACCGTCCAGCTCGCCGCCTTCGCCCTGCTCATGGGCCGCTGGACCGGAGCCGACGACCTGCTCGTCGGCACCCCGGTCACCACTCGCAACCGACCCGAACTCGGCGACCTGCTCGGCTACTTCGTCAACCTGCTGCCACTGCGCGTCCGGCTCGCACCGGCCACCGCGTTCCGCACGCTGCTCGGCGAGATCCAGGACACCGCGTTCGACGCCTTCGGCTACCTCGACCTCCCCTTCGACCAGCTGATCGACGCCCTCGGCACCCCCCGCACCCCCCAGCACCCGCCCCTGGTCCAGGTGGTCTTCGGAGCCCACGCCGAGGACCGCACGCCCCTCGCACTGGGGGCCGCCACCACGGCCGAGCGCACCGTACGGTCCAACGGCACCAGCAAGTTCGACCTCACCTGGTCCGTCTTCGAGGACACCGGGGGAGGCGAACTGCGCGGCGAGGCCGAATACGACAGCGACCTCTTCGACGCCGGCACCGTCCGGCGGCTCGCCGCCGACTACGCCGGACTCCTGGACGCCGCCCTCACCGACCCCGACGCCACCGTCCGCGCGCTGACCGCCGCCGGACCGCCGCACCGCCCCGCCCGGCCGGGCGCCGGCCGCAGCCTCCACCACCTCTTCGAGCGGGCGGCGGACGCGCACGGCGACCGGCACGCCGTGACCGACGCCGACGGCACCCTCACCTACGCCGAACTCGACCGCCGCGCCAACCGGCTGGCCCACACCCTGATCGCCCGCGGTGTCCGCCCCGGCGACCGGGTCGGGCTGCTCCTGGAACGCACCGCGTCCGTGCCGGCCGCGATCCTCGCCGTGCTCAAGACCGGCGCCGCCTACGTCCCCGTCGACCTCGCGGCCCCGGCCGACCGGGCCGCGCTGGTCTTCGGCGACACCGCCGCCACCCTCGTCCTCACCGACCGGCCCGACCGCGCCCCGGACGGCCCCTGGCAGACCCTCGACCTCACCGCGGCCGCGCAGGAGATCGCCGCCCACCCGGCCGTCCGGCCCCCCGCCGCGGGCCGCCCCGGCGACCTCGCCTACCTGATCTTCACCTCCGGCTCCACCGGGCGCCCCAAGGGCGTCGCCGTCGCCCACGAGCACGTCAGCCGCCTGCTGGACTCCGGCCGCGAACACTTCGCCTTCGGCCCGGACACCGTCTGGACCCTCTTCCACAGCTACGCCTTCGACTGGACGGTCTGGGAGCTGTGGGGAGCCCTGCTGCACGGAGGCCGCCTCGTCGTCGTCCCGTACCTCACCAGCCGCTCGCCCGACGAGTTCGCCGGACTGCTCGACGAGGAACACGTCACCCACCTCTGCCTCACGCCCTCGGCCCTGCGCCAGCTCGAACCGGCCCTGCGCCGCCGCCCGCGGGCCCTGCCCGACCTCCGGTGGATCATGCTCGGCGGGGAGGCGCTCGACCCCGCCGTGGTCCAGCGCTGGCACGCCCTCGAACCGCTGCCGCCGGCCCGCCTCTGCAACCTCTACGGCATCACCGAGACCACCGTCCACGTCACCATGCACGACGTCGCCGAGGGCGGCGCCGGCTTCGAACGCAGCCTCGTCGGCGACCCCATGCCGCACCTCACCGCACTCGTCCTCGACGACTGGCTGCGCCCCTGTCCGCCCGGCGTCCCCGGAGAGCTGTACATCGGCGGCGGCAGCCTCGCCCACGGCTACTGGGGCCGGCCCGCACTCACCGCCGGCCGCTTCGTCGCCGACCCCTACGGACCGCCCGGTGCCCGGCTCTACCGGACCGGCGACGTCGCCAGACGGCTCCCCGGCGGCGGCACCGAATACGTCGGCCGGGCCGACTTCCAGGTGAAACTGCGCGGCTTCCGGATCGAACTCGGCGAGATCGAGAACGCCGTGGCCGCCCACCCCGAGGTCGACGCCTGCGTGGTGACCGTCCACGACGACCGGCTCGCCGCCTACATCACCGGGCGCTCGCCGGACGAACCCCAGGACCTGCGGGCCTTCCTCGGCCGCTCCCTGCCCGCGTACATGGTCCCGGCGAGCGTCACCGTACTGGAGTCCCTGCCGCTCACCGTCAACGGCAAGGTCGACCGGGCCGCGCTGCCCGATCCCGACCGGAGCGCCCCCGCGGCCGACGGCCGGCACGTCGAGCCGCGCACACCCGAGGAGGAACTCTTCGCCGCCGTCTGGACGGACGTCCTCGGCATCGGCGGGATCGGCGTCCACGACGACTTCTTCCACCTCGGCGGCGACTCCATCCGCGCCGTCCAACTGGCCGGAGCCCTCCACGACCGCGGCTGGGAGGTCACCCTGCGGGACGTGTTCAACGCCCCCACCGTCGCCGAACTGCTGCCGCTCGCCCGCCCGGTGGCCGCCGACCCCGCCGCGGACCGGCCGTTCGCCCTGATCTCCGACGAGGACCGGGCCGAGCTCCCGCCCGGGATCACCGACGCCTACCCGATGGTGTCGATGCAGCTCTCCATGGTCTTCCACATGGAGGTCGCCGGCGGCACCGACAGCTACCACAACGTCAACTCCTACCGGATCACCGGCGACCTCGACGAAACCGCCTTCCGCCGCTCCGTCGAGGAGGCGACCGCCCGGCACGCCGTCCTGCGCACCGGCCTCGACCTCTCCGGCTACGGAGAACCCCTCCAGCTCGTCCACGGCACGCTCCCCGCACCCGTCGAGTTCGCCGACCTGCGCGCCGCGGGCACCGACGAACAGGACGAGGCGGTCCGCACGGTCTTCGCCCACCACCGCGACCGGCCCTTCGACCTGGCCGAACCACCCCTCTTCCGGATCACCGTCCAGCGGCTCGCCGACAGTGCCTTCCAGCTCACCGTCTCCGAACACCACGCCATCCTCGACGGCTGGAGCTTCACCTCGCTGCTCACCGAGATCCTCGAACGGCACACCGCCCTCGCCGCCGACCCGGCCTCCGCCCCCACCCCGCCCCCGCGCACCGCCTTCCGCGACTTCGTCGCCGTGGAACGCGCGGCCGCGGCCGACCCGGAATCCCTGGCGTACTGGCACCAGCGGCTCGACGGTGCCACCGGCCAGCTGTGGCCCGGCAGCGAGGACGTCCACGAACTGCCGCGCACGGTCGAACGGGTGCTGCCCGAGGCCCCCGGACAGCTGCGCGCGGTCGCCGACGCGCTCGCCGTACCGGTCAAGTCGGTGGCGCTCGCCGCCCACCTGTACGCGCTCGCCGAGATCACCGGGCGGCGGCGGGTCACCACCGGTCTGGCGATGAACGGCCGGCTGGAACGGCTCGGCGGCACCGAGGTGTACGGGCTCTTCCTCAACACGGTCCCGCTGGTCGCGGAGCCCGACGGGGAGGACCTGACCGCACTCGTACGGCACGTGCACCGCGAGGAGCTGGACATGATGCCGCATCGCCGGGTGCCGTTCGCCCGGCTGGCCCGGATGATGGCCGACACCGCGCTGGACAGCCAGTTCGGCTACCTGAGGTTCCACGCCCTGGGGAGGCTGAGCGCGGCCCGGATCGAGGACGGCCGCATCGGCTCCGAGCCGACGCTGCGCCACGAGCCGAACAGCTTCGCCTTCGGGGCCTCGCTGATCCAGGACCCGGTCTCGCAACGGGTGCTGCTGGCGGTGGACCACCAGCGGACCCTGGTGGACGACGCGACGGCGGACGCCTTCATGGACGCCTACCAGCAGGCCCTGTTCCGGCTGGCGTCCGACGCCTGAGCCGGTTCGCCGCTGTCGGCGCCCGAACCACTCGGCGCAGCCGGAGCCGGACCCGGCTGCCGACGGGAGGGCCGTTGCCGGGCCGCGCCCGGCCCGCGCCGGCCGCCCGTTCACGGCCCCGGCTGCGCCGGCCCACGGGAGGCCACCGGCCGTGCCGTGACCGGCAGGCGCCGCCCCTCCGTCCGCGGGCTCCGGGCTCCGGGCATACGGCTCCGGCCGCACCGGGCCGGCCGGAGCCGGAGGCCCGTCGCCGGCGAGGGGCCCGAGCGGCCCGGCCCGTTCACCGGCCCGGGGCATACGGGCTCCGACGGCACCGGGTCGCCGGCCTGTGATGCCGTGAGGGGCGGGCGCCGCCTGCCCGTCCACCCCATCCGGGCGGGGGTTCCGGTCGCACCGGACCGTCTGCCGCCGGTGCCGTGAGTGGCCGGCGCCGCCTGGTCGTTCATCCGCTCCGGGCACCGGATCCGGTCGCACCGGCCGGTGCGAGGGCCGTCGCCTGCCGCGGGTGATCCGTACCGCCCGTCCCTTCACGGCCCCGCGCACACGGACTCCGCCGCACGGGCTCCGCCGGGGCCGGTCCCGATGCCCGTTTCCGGCCCGCGGGATCCGCCTTCTTGATCCACCCCGTCCCGATCCACCCGATCCGACCACCCAGGAGCGCACTCCCATGACCACCTTCGCCGAACCGGCCACCGTCACCACCGACCTGCTGTCCCGCTTCCGGGCCGCGGTCGCCGCACACCCCCGGCGGGCCGCCGTGCACGCGGCCGGCGAGAGCCTCGACTTCGCCGCGTTCGACCTGCGCACCGCCGCCCTGGCGCGGGCCCTGCGGGCCGCCGGGGTGCGGCGGGGCGACCGGGTCGGGGTCCACCTCGGCCGCACCGCCGACCTGCCGGTCGCGCTGTTCGCCGCCTGGCGGGCCGGCGCCGCCTACGTCCCGCTCGACCCGGCCTACCCCGCCGAGCGGATCGCCTTCATGGCCGCCGACGCCCGTCTCGCCGCCGTCGTGAGCACCGACGCCGAGCCGCCCGTGCCGGCCGGGGTACCGGTCCTCCGCCCGGACGCAAACGCCGACGCCGTCTCCGGCGCCGACGCGTCCGCGGACCCGCAGGCCCCGTTCACCCCGCACCCGCTCGACTCCGCCTACGTCATCCACACCTCCGGCTCCACCGGACGTCCCAAGGGGGTCGAGGTCCCGCACGGCGCCGTCGCCGACCTCGCCGCCGCCCTGGAGCTCAGCGGCGCCTACCGGCCCGGGCACGCCGTCGTCGCCTGGAACGCCAGCGTTTCCTTCGACGCCTCCGTCCAGCAGTGGATCCGGATCTGCCGCGGCGACACCCTCGTGGTGGTCGACGACGCCCACCGCGCCGAGCCGGCCCGGCTCGTCCGGCTGCTCGCCGAGCACGGCGTCACCGACCTCGACCTGACGCCCTCGCACTGGCAGTTGCTGCGCGAGCCGCTCGCCGGCGCCCGCGTCCCGCGGCTGTTCATGGGCGGCGAGCCCGTGCCCGCCCGGACCTGGCGCGAGCTGGCCGACGGCGGTGTCGACGCGTTCAACCTGTACGGGCCCACCGAGGCCACCGTCGACGCGATCACCGCGCCGATCACCGGCCCCGGCCCCCACCTCGGCGAGCCGCTGCCCGGGGTCCGGGTCCACCTGCTCGACGCCCGGCTCGCCCCGGTGACGGCCGTCGGCGCCGTCGGCGAGCTGTACCTCGCCGGGCCCGGCCTGGCCCACGGCTACCCGGGCCACCCGGGCCTGACCGCGGGCCGGTTCCTCGCCGACCCGTTCGCAGCAGAGCCGGGCGCCCGCATGTACCGCACCGGAGACCAGGCCCGGCGTTCCGCCGACGGGCTGCTGGAGTACGTCGGCCGGGTGGACCGCCAGGTCAAGGTGCGCGGCTTCCGCATCGAGCTGGGCGAGGTGGAGCACGCGCTGGGAGCCCTCGCGGGGGTCGGCGCCGCCGCGGTCGCCGTGCACGAGCCCGCCCCCGGAGACCACCGGCTCGCCGGCTACGTCACCGGCACGGACCTGCGCCCCGCGGACCTGCTGGCCGCGTTGCGCCGTACCCTGCCCGCCCACCTGGTGCCCTCCAGCGTGACGGTGCTGGACGCCCTGCCGCTCACCCCGAACGGCAAGACCGACCACCGGGCCCTGCCCGCGCCGCCGACGGCGGAGGCCGCCGCACCGGCCGCGGCCCGCGGCCTGGACGAGCAGGTCGCCGAGGTCTGGCGCACGGTGCTCGGGGTGCCCGGCGTCGAGCCGTCCGACGACTTCCTCTCCCTCGGCGGCCACTCGCTCGCCGCCCTGCGCGTCGTCCACCTGCTGCGCCGGGCCCTCGGCGTGGAGCTGCAGCTGCGCCACCTGCTCGACGCCGCCGACCTGGCCGAGTTCACCGCCACGGTCCGGCGTGCCACGGAGGCCGGCCCGGCCGCCGCCCGCCCCGCCCTGACCGCCCGACGGGCGGCCGTCCGATGACCACGACCCTCCCCACCGCCCCCTCGTCAGCCGCCTCCGCAGCCCCCTCAGGGTCGGCCGCCGCGCCCGGCACGCGTACGCCGCGGCCCACCAGGCCTCGGGCCGAGGGCGACTGGCTGCTCGTCCCCGCCCCCCAGCCGCACCGCCCCGTCCGGCTGTTCTGCTTCCCCCACGCGGGCGGCGACGCCACCGCCTACGTGCCGATGGCGCGCGCCCTGGCCCCCGCGGCGGAGGTGTGGGCGCTGCGCCCGCCCGCCCGGGGCGGACGCAGCCGGCACCCCATGCCGCCCGACTTCGACGCCCTGGTCACCGCCGTCACCGCGGCGCTGACCCCGCACCTGGGCGGCGCCGCCGACGGCCGGTTCGCCTTCTACGGCCAGAGCTTCGGGGCGCTCCTCGCCTACGAGGTGGCCCGGGCCCTGCCCGCGGACCGCCGGCCCGAACGGATCGTCGCCGTCGGAGCGCCGAGCCCCGCCGAGTGGAGCGGCCGCGAGAGCCGGGACCTGGACGCGGCCGAACTGCTCCGGCTCACCGGCCTGGACGAGTCGGTCCGGGCCGAACCCCAACTGGCCGCACTGGCCCTCGGGACCATCCGCACCGACCTCGCCGTCAGCGCCACCTACCGCCACCACCCGCACGCGCCGATCGGCCCCGCGATCCACGCGCTGGCCGGCGCCGACGACCCGATGCTCGCCACCACCGGCCTCACCGGCTGGGCCGCCCACACCCGCGGCGCCTTCGAGCACCGCGTCGTCCCGGGCGGCCACCTGCTCGCCACCGTCGACCGGCCCGGCCCGGTTGACCTCCTCACCTCACTCCTGGCGGACGGCCAGGCCCCCACCCCCTTCCGCGCCGCCCCCAGGGAGCACTGATGCCGACCACCGCCACCGCGACGCCCACCACCACCGTCGACCTCACCGACCCCGCGCTGTGGGCCCGCCCCGACACGCCCGCCCTGATCGCGGAACTGCGCCGCGAGGCACCCGTCCACCTCACCGAGACCGTCGACGACGGCCCCGTGTGGTCGGTGCTCACCTACCGGGAGTCCGCCGACGTCCTGCGCAACGCGGCCGTGTTCAGCTCCGAGTCCGGCTCCCTGCTCGGCGCGGGCGAGGGCAACGTACCGGTCGGGTCGGGCCGGATGATGGCCCTCACCGACCCGCCCCGCCACCGCGAACTGAGGGCCCCCGCGAACCCGTTCTTCTCCAAGAACGGAGTACGCGGCGCGGCCCGTTCGATCGCCGAACGGGCCGGCGAACTCTTCGACCGGGCCGTCGAACAGGGCGACGTCGACCTCGTCGACGTGGTCTCCGCCCTCCCGCTCGCGGTCATGTGCGACCTGCTGGACGTCCCCGAGAAGGACCGCGACATGGTGGTCCGGGTCTGCGACGTGGCCTTCCTCGGCCGCACTCCCGAGGAACGCCGCGCCGGACACCAGCAGTTGATCCCGTACCTGATGCACCAGGTGATGCTGCGCCGCACCGACCCGCGCGACGACCTCATCTCCATGATGGCCACCTACAAGGTCGGCGGCCGGCTGCTCCCCATCGAGGACGTGGTGCTCAACCTGGACAACATCGTGGTGGGCGGCGTCCAGACGGTGCGGCACACCGCCGCCATGGGGCTGCACACCCTCGTGCAGCGTCCCGACCTGTGGCGCAGTCTGCAACGGGGCGAGGTGTCCATGGACTCCGCCGTGGACGAGCTGCTGCGCTGGACCTCGGTCGGCCTGCACACCCTGCGCACCGCCTCCCGCGACGTGGAGCTGGGCGGACGGCAGATCCGCCGGGGCGACCGGGTCGCCGTGTGGGTGTGGTCCGCCGACCGGGACCCCGAGGCCTTCGAGCAGCCGGAGGAGATCCGCCTCGACCGCTCGCCCAACAAGCACCTCGCGCTCGGACTGGGCGCCCACTACTGCATCGGCGCACCGCTGGCCAAGGCCGAGCTGAGCGCCCTGTACTCCGCCGCGCTGGAGAAGGCCGCCGCCATCGAGCCCACCGGCCCGGTCACCCACAACCGCTCGATCATCAACTTCGGCCTGGACCACTTCCCCGTACGGCTCACACCGCGCTGAACCGGCCCCGCCCCCCGATGGCCCCGCGTCCGCCTGCGTCCCGCCGGGCCGTCCCCGGCAGCCGCGCAACTGCCGCTCTCCTGCCGCAGCTTGTGCCGCTCGCGCCGGAACGGCGCCCCTACCTTCGAATCACACCCCAGCGCACCACTCACCTACGGAGACCACCATGAGCAACCCGTTCGAGGACGACAACTCCGGCTACCTCGTCCTGGTCAACGACGAGAACCAGCACTCCCTGTGGCCGGTCTGGATCGACGTCCCCGCCGGCTGGACCACCGTGCACGGCGAGGCCACCCGCCAGGAGTGCCTCGACTGGATCGAGACCAGCTGGACCGACATCCGCCCCGCGAGCCTGCTCGCCACCCTCGACCAGCGGTGAGCGCGGCCATGCCGAACTGGGAACTGAACCCGGGCCGCCCGGCCCTCACCCGCGTGCCGGCCTTCGCCGGCCTCGCGGAGGCCTGCGAGTGGCTGCGCGCGCACGAGACCGCGCTCACCGACGCCCTGCACGAGCACGGCACGATCTTCCTGCGCGGGCTGCCGGTGGCGCAGGCCGCGGACGTGGCCGCCGTGCGCGACGTCCTCATCCCCGAGCCCACCCCGTACCGGGAGAAGGCCACCCCGCGCAGCGACTTCGGCGACGGCGTCTTCTCGTCGACCGACCTGCCGCCCGCGCAGGCCATCCGGATGCACAACGAGAACAGCTACACGCTGACCTTCCCCGGCCGGCTGCTGTTCGCCTGCCTGACCGCCCCCGAGGCGGGCGGCGCCACCCCGACCGCCGACGTCCGCAAGGTCCTCGCGGGGCTGCCCGCCCACCTGGTGGAGCGCGGCCGTTCCTCCGGCTGGACGCTCACCCGCAGCTACTCCGACTACGTCTCGCTCGGCTGGCGCACCGCCTTCGGCACCGAGGACCCCGCCGACGTCGAACGGTACTGCCGGGAGAACGGCATCTCCTGGGAGTGGCTGCCGGACGGCAACCTGCGCACCAGCCAGCTGCGTTCGGCCACCGTGCACCACCCGCAGACCGGCGACGAGGCCTGGTTCAACCACCTGGCCTTCTGGAACGAGTGGTCCCTGGAACCCGACATCCGGGAGGCCATGGTCGAGGAGTTCGGCCCCGACGGCCTGCCCTTCAACACCGGGTTCGGTGACGGCGAGCCGCTCACCCGGGAGGACGCCGACGCCCTCAACGCCGCCTACGAGGCCGCGACCGTCCGCGAGACCTGGCAGGCCGGCGACGTGATGCTGGTCGACAACGTGCTCTGCGCGCACGGCCGCGACCCCTACCGCGGCGACCGGAAGATCGCCGTCGCCATGGGGCGCCCCGTCGACCTCATGGACTGCCGGCCCACGGTGCGACCCACCACCGCCGTCCCCGCCTAGGCCGTCCTTCGGCTCCGGTCCCTGCCCGCGCCCGGGCGACCCGAACACCGTCCACGCCGTGATGTGAGCAGAGGAAGCACCGTGATCCCGGTTTCGTACGCACAACAGCGTCTCTGGCTGATCGACCAGATCGAGGGGCCGACCGCGCTCTACAACCTGCCGTTCGCGGTCCGCCTGCGCGGCACGCTCGACACCGCCGCACTGCGTGCCGCGACGGCGGACGTGGTCGCCCGGCACGAGGCCCTGCGCACGGTGTTCCCGGTGGCCGGGGGAGTGCCGGTGCAGCAGGTCCTGCCGTCGGCGCAGGCGGAGGTCGCCTTCGAGACGGTGGACTGCGCACCGGACGCCTACCCCGCCCTGCGGGACCGGGCCGCCGCCCACACCTTCGACCTGGCCGCCGAACTGCCCATCAGGGTCACGGTCTTCACGCTCGCCCCCGCCGAACACGTTCTGCTCGTCGTGCTCCACCACATCGCCGGCGACGGCTGGTCCCTCGGCCCGCTCCTGCGCGACCTCGCCACCGCCTACGGCGCCCGCCTGGACGGCCGGACCCCCGACTGGGAGCCGCTGCCCGTCCAGTACGCCGACTACGCGCTCTGGCAGCGCGAGCTGCTCGGCGAGGAGAGCGACCCCGACAGCCTGATGAGCCGGCGGCTCGACCACTGGCGGGGCGTCCTGGCCGGGCTGCCCGAGGAGCTGGAACTGCCGGCCGACCGGCCCCGGCCGCCCGCCCCGACCGGAGCCGCCGACGCCGTCGCCTTCCGCTACGACGCACCCCTGCACGCCGCGCTGGCCGCCCTCGCCCGCCGCCACCGCGCCACCCTGTTCTCCGTCCTCCAGGCCGGGCTCGCCGCCCTCTTCACCCGGCTCGGGGCCGGCACCGACATCCCGCTCGGCACCGGAGTGGCGGGCCGCGACGACGAGGCGCTGAACGACCTCGTCGGCTTCTTCGTCAACACCCTGGTGCTGCGCACCGACACCTCCGGCGACCCGTCCTTCGCGGAACTCCTCGGCCGGGTGCGCACCACCCAGCTCGACGCCTTCGCCCACCAGGAGGTGCCCTTCGAGCGGCTCGTCGAGGAGCTCAACCCGGCCCGCGTCCTCGGCCGGCACCCGCTCTTCCAGACGCTCCTCGTCCTGCAGAACCACGAGGAGGGCGAACTGGGCCTGCCCGGAATCGAGTCGGCGCCCGAGCCGCTCGGCCTGCGCGTCGCCAAGTTCGACCTCAACATCGGGATCACCGAGCAGCGCACCGCGGACGGCGCTCCCGCCGGCCTCAGCGGATCGGTGGAGTACGCGGCCGACCTCTACAACCGCGCCACCGTCACCACCCTGTTCGAGCGGCTCGGCCGGCTGCTGGCCGCCGCGGCCGCCGCACCCGACGCGCCGATCGGCACCCTCGACATCCTCGCCCCCGAGGAGCGCGCCCGGCTGACCGGCGAATGGAACGCCACCTCCACGCCCGTCCCCTCCGGCTCGCTGCCCGCACTCTTCACCGCCCGGGCCGCCCGCACCCCCGACGCGGTCGCCCTCGCCCACGACGAAGGCACCGTCACCTACGCGGAACTCGACACCCGCGCCAACCGGCTCGCCCACCACCTGATCGCCGTCGGCGTCGGCCCGGAGTCCCCGGTCGCCCTGCTCATGGAACGCTCCGTCGACCTGGTCGTCGCCACCCTGGCCGTGCTCAAGGCCGGCGGATGCTACGTCCCCCTGCACGCGAGCCTGCCGCCCGAGCGGATGACCGCCCTGCTCACCGACACCGGCGCGCCCGTCCTGCTCACCGACCGCACCGACCCGGGATTCGCGCACGGCGCCGCCGTCGTGCGCCCCGGTGACGAGACCGGCGCACCGGAGCACGACCCCGGCGTGGCGGTCCACCCCGACGCGCTCGCCTACGTGATGTTCACCTCCGGCTCCACCGGCACCCCCAAGGGGGTCGCCGTCCGCCACCGCGACGTCGTCGACCTGGCCGCCGACCGCCGCTGGCAGGACGGCCGGCACCGGCGGATCCTGCTGCACTCCCCGCACGCCTTCGACGCCGCCACCTACGAGCTGTGGACGCCCCTGCTGGCCGGGGGGACCGTGGTCGTCGCCCCGCCCGGCAGCCTGGACGCCGCCGCCCTGCACGCCGTCGCCACCCGGCACCGGGTCACCGCGGTGTTCCTCACCAAGGCGCTCTTCGACCTGGTCGCCGAGCAGGCCCCGGAGACCTTCCGCGCCCTGCGCACCGTCTGCACCGGCGGCGAGGCCGCCTCCGCGACCCTCATGCGGCGCGTCCTCGACCACTGCCCCGACCTGCTCCTCGCCCACGTCTACGGCCCGACCGAGGCCACCACCTTCGCCACCCACCACCCCCTCTCGCCCGCCGACCTGGCCGGCGCCCGCCCGCCGATCGGCGCCCCCCTCGACAACATGAGGGCCCACGTCCTCGACGCCCGCCTGCGGCCCGTCCCGCCCGGGGTCCCCGGCGAGCTGTACGTGGCGGGCGCGGGTCTGGCCCGCGGCTACTGGCGCCGGCCCGCGCTGACCGCGGAGCGGTTCGTCGCCGACCCGTTCGCCGCGGGGGAGCGGATGTACCGCACCGGCGACCTCGTGCGCCGCCGCACCGACGGCGCGATCGAGTTCCTCGGCCGCGTCGACGGTCAGGTCAAGGTGCGCGGCTTCCGCATCGAGCCCGGCGAGATCGAAGCGGTGCTCTCCCGCCACCCCGCCGTCCGCCAGGTCATCGTGATCCCGCGCGAGGACCGTCCCGGTGACATCCGGCTGGTCGGCTACTGCGCGGTGCCCGGGCCGGCCCTCGACGAGCAGCCCGCGCTGGCGGCCGAGCTGAAGGAGTTCGCCGCGGCCACCCTGCCCGGCTACATGGTCCCCTCGGCCGTGGTCGTCCTGCCCGCCCTGCCGCTCAACGCCAACGGCAAGGTCGACCGGCGCGCCCTGCCGGCCCCCGAGGCGACCGGCGACGCCGGGGGACGTGCCCCGCGCGACGCCCGCGAACACACCCTCTGCGCGCTCTTCGGCGAGATCCTCGGGATCGACGACATCACCATCGACGACGACTTCTTCGAACTCGGCGGCCACTCCCTCCTCGCGACCCGCCTGATCGGCCGGGCCCGCACCGAGCTCGGCGCCGAACTCGCCATCTCCGACCTCTTCCAGGCCCCGACCGTCGCCGCCCTCGCCGACCGCCTCGCCACCGACCCGGCCCGCCCCGCGCTCCGCCCCGAGGCCCGCCCGGACCGCCTGCCCCTCTCCTTCGCCCAGCGCCGGCTGTGGTTCCTCGCCCAGGCCGAGGGCTCCACCGCCACCTACAACGTCACCCTCGCGCTCCGGCTCACCGGACCGCTCGACGCCACCGCCCTCGAAGCCGCCCTCGGGGACGTCGTGTCCCGCCACGAGAGCCTGCGGACCGTCTTCGGCGAGCACGACGGCGTACCCCACCAGCGCGTCCTGCCCGCCCCGCCCGCCCCGCTGCTCACCCGCACCGACCGTCCCGCGCAGGACCTCGTGGGCCACACCTTCGACCTCGCCCGTGACGTCCCGCTGCACGCCTACCTGCGCGCCGAGACGCCCGACGAGCACGTCCTGCTCCTGGTCATGCACCACATCGCCAGCGACGGCTGGTCGCTGCGCCCGCTCTTCCGCGACCTCGCCCGGGCCTACACCGCCCGGCTCGGCGGCGACCCGCCGGCCTGGGAACCGCTGCCCGTCCAGTACGCCGACCACACCCTCTGGCAGCAGCGGCTGCTCGGCGCCGACACCGACCCGCACTCCCTGCTCGCCCGCCAGCTCGACCACTGGCGGCAGGCACTGGCCGGCCTGCCCGACGAACTGCCCCTGCCGCTGGACCGGCCCCGCCCCGCCGTGGCGAGCCACCGCGGCGACGTCGTCCCGCTGGACCTCGACGCGGACCTGCACGCACGGCTCGCCGCGCTGGCCGCCGCGCACGGGGCCACCCTCTTCATGGTGCTCCAGGCCGCCTACGCCACCCTCCTGCACCGCTTCGGAGCCGGCGACGACCTGCCCGTCGGCACCCCGCTGGCCGGCCGCCTCGACCCCGCCCTGGACGACCTGGTCGGCTTCTTCGCCAGCACCCTCGTCCTGCGCACCGACCTCGCCGGGCGGCCCACCTTCGCCGAGCTGCTGGCCCGCGTACGGGAGGCCGACCTGGCCGCGTACGCCCACCAGGACGTTCCCTTCGAACGGCTCGTGGAGGAGCTCAACCCGGCCCGGACCCTGTCCCGGCACCCCCTGTTCCAGGTGATGATCGCCTTCGACAACACCGCGGGCGGCGACCCCGAGTTCCCCGGCACCCGGACCGCGTACGAGCCGCTCGGCCTGCCCACCACCGCCTTCGACCTCACCCTGAACCTCTCCGAGCGCCACCACGCCGACGGCTCCCCGGCCGGCATCCACGGCGGCCTGGAGTTCGCCACCGACCTCTTCGACCGCGCCACCGCCCACCGGCTCGCCGACGCCCTGCTGCGACTGCTCACCCAGGCCGCCGACGACCCCCACCGCCCCGTCGCCGAGCTGGACGTCCTCGGCGCCCCCGGCCGGGAGGCGCTCGCCTCCTGGCACGACACCGAACGCCCCGGCACGGACGTCCTCCTCCCGCGGGCCTTCGCCGAGCAGTCCGCCGCGGCACCGGACGACACCGCCCTGGTCTGCGGCCCGACCCGGCTGACCTACGCCGAGCTCGACGCCCGGGCCAACCGTCTCGCCCACGCCCTGACCGCCTCCGGCGCGGGCCCCGAGGACCTGGTCGCGCTCGCCCTCCCGCGCTCCGCCGACTCCCTCGTCGCCCTGCTGGCCGTGCTCAAGGCCGGCGCGGCCTTCCTGCCGCTGGACGCCGAGTACCCCCGCGACCGGCTCGCCCACATGCTGGCCGACGCCCGCCCGAAGGCCGTGCTCACCGGGCCCGGCTGGCCGCTGCCCGACCTGCTCCGGGCACCCGGATCGCCGGACGGCCCCGTCGTCCTGGACGTCCGCGAACAGCACCGGACCGACCGGCCCGCCGAGGCACCCGCCGTGTCCGTCCACCCGGACGGCGCCGCCTACGTCATCTACACCTCCGGCTCCACCGGCCGCCCCAAGGGCGTCGTGGTCCGCCACCGCGGCCTGGCCAACCTGCTGGCCTTCCACCGTGCCGAGACCATCGCCGCCGCCCGCCAGGCCCACCCGGAGGGTCGGTTCCGCTTCGCCCAGACCGCCTCGCTGTCCTTCGACACCGCGCTCGAGGCACTGCTGTGGATGGTCGCCGGGCACGAACTCCACCTCCTCGACGACGACGTGCGCCGCGACGCCGAGGCCATCGTGCGCTACGCCGAGGACACCGGCACCCACGTCCTCGACGTCACCCCCGGCCAGGCCGAACGGCTCGTGGAGGAGGGCCTGCTCGACCGCTGCCCGCCCGCCCTGCTGATGGTCGGCGGCGAGGCCCTCGGCCAGACCCTCTGGGCCGCCCTCGCCGACGCCCCCGGCACCGTCGTCCTCAACATGTACGGCCCCACCGAATGCACCGTCGACGCGCTGCACCACCGGCTGGGCGGCGACCCCCGCCCGCTGATCGGCCGTCCGCTGCCCAACCTGCGCGCGCACGTCCTCGACACGGGCCTGCGGCCCGTCCCGCCCGGCGTCCCCGGCGAGCTGTACCTCAGCGGCGCCGGACTGGCCCGCGGCTACCTGGGCCGCCCGGCGCTGACCTCGGAACGGTTCGTGGCCGACCCGTTCGCGCCGGGGGAGCGGATGTACCGCACCGGCGACCTCGCCCGCCGTCGCCCCGACGGCACCGTGGAATACCTCGGCCGCACCGACCACCAGGTCAAGGTGCGCGGCTTCCGCATCGAACCGGGCGAGATCGAGACCGTGATCGCCGCCCACCCCGGCGTCCTCCAGGCCGCCGTCCTGCCCCACCACGACCCCGCCGCCGGCACCCGCCTGGCCGCCTACGTCGTGACGCGGGACCCGCTCGACCCGGCCGAGCTGCGCGCCCACGCGGCCGCCACCCTGCCCGACCACATGGTCCCGGCGGCCTTCGTTGCCCTCGACGCCCTGCCCCTCAACGTCAACGGCAAGCTCGACCGCGGCGCCCTGCCCGCCCCCGACTTCGCGGCGGCCGGCGGCGGCCGGGCGGCCCGCACCGCCCGCGAGGAGATCCTCGCGGGACTCTTCGGCGAGGTGCTCGGAGCCACCGGCCAGGTCTCGGTCGACGACGACTTCTTCGCCCTCGGCGGCCACTCCCTCCTCGCCACCAGGCTGCTCAGCCGGGTCCGTTCGGTCCTCGGCGCCGAGCTCGGCATCCGGGACGTCTTCGAGGCGCCCACGGTCGCCGGCCTGGTCCGGCGCCTGGACGGGGCCGGCGCCCGGCTCGCGCTGACGGCCGGCGCACGCCCGCCGCGGCTCCCGCTGTCCTTCGCACAGCAGCGGCTCTGGCTCATCGACCGCATGGAAGGCCCCGGCGCCCTCTACAACATGCCCCTCGCGCTGCGCCTGACCGGCCCGCTCGACACGGACGCCCTGCGGGCCGCCCTCGGCGACCTGGCCGCCCGCCACGAGATCCTGCGCACCGTCATCGCCGAGCAGGACGGGGAGCCCCACCAGCTGGTCCTCGCCGCCTCCGCCGCGGACCTCCCCTTCACGCTCCTCGACTGCGCACCCGGGTCGGTGGACGCCGAGGTCGACCGGGCCGCCCGCGAGCCCTTCGACCTCGCCGCCGAACCGCCCGTCCGCACCACCCTCCTGCGGGTCTCGCCCGAGGAACACGTGCTGGTCGTCGCGCTGCACCACATCGTCGGCGACGGCTGGTCCATGGGCCCGCTGCTGCGCGACCTCACCGAGGCCTACACCGCCCGCCTGGACGGAGCCGCCCCGCAGTGGCGGCCGCTGCCCGTCCAGTACGCCGACTACGCGCTCTGGCAGCGCGCCCTGCTCGGCGACGAGGCCGACCCCGACAGCCTCGCCTCCCGCCAGCTCGCCTACTGGCGCGACACCCTCGCCGGCCTGCCCGAGGAGCTCACGCTCCCCGTCGACCGGCCGCGCGGAACCCGCGCCGACCACCGGGGCGACCGGGTCGCCCTCCCCATCGACGCCGCGCTGCACCGCGCGCTGACCGCCCTGGCCCGCGAACACCGCGTCACGATGTTCATGACCTTCCAGGCGGCCCTGGCGGCGCTGCTGACCCGGCTCGGCGCCGGCACCGACGTCCCCATCGGCTCCGTGGTCGCCGGGCGCTCCGACGAAGCCCTGGACGACCTGGTCGGCTTCTTCGTCAACACGCTCGTGCTGCGCACCGACACCTCCGGCGACCCCACCTTCACCGAACTCCTCGGCCGGGTCCGGGACACCGGCCTGGGCGCCTACGCCCACCAGGACGTGCCCTTCGACCGGCTCGTGGAGGAGCTCAACCCGGCCCGCTCGCTGGCCCGCCACCCCCTCTTCCAGGTGGCGATGGTCCTGCAGTCCAACGCCGGCACCGAACCGGAGCTCTCCGGCCTGCGCGCCGAGGCGCTGCCCGCGGACACCGGCGTCGCCAAGTTCGACCTCAACGTCACGCTGGAGGAGTTCTTCGGCCCCGACGGGGAGCCCGCGGGCGTCGACTGCGCCATCGACTTCGCCACCGACCTCTTCGACCGCGAGACCGTCGAAGCCCTCGCCGCCCGCTTCGGCCGCCTCCTCACGCAGGTGACGGACCGCCCCGGGCAGCGCATCGGCCGCGCCGACCTGCTGGACGAGGCCGAGCGCGCCGCACTCCTCGGCGGACACCGGCCGCTGCCCGCGGACCTGCCGCCGGTCCCGGCCGCCTTCGCCGCGCAGGCCGCCGCGACCCCCGGCCTCACCGCCCTGGTCCTCGGCGACACCCGGCTCACGTACGCCGAACTGGACGTCCGCGCCGCCCGGCTCGCCCACGGCCTGAGGGAGGCGGGCATCGGCCCCGAGGACGTGGTCGCCCTCGCCCTGCCCCGCTCGGTGGAGACGGTGGTCTGCCAGCTCGCCGTGCTCAGGGCCGGCGCGGCCTTCCTGCCCCTGGACGCCGCGTACCCGCCGGAGCACACCGCCCACATGCTGGCCGACGCCCGCCCGAAGGCCGTGCTCACCCACACCGGCTGGCCGCTGCCCGAGGTGCTCGACGGACTCGACGGATGCACCGTCCTGGACGCCGGCGAACGGACCTGGGCGGACCGGCCCGCCGACGCCCCGCCCGTCCCCGTCGACCCCTCCCACGCCGCCTACGTCATCTACACCTCCGGCTCCACCGGGCGGCCCAAGGGCGTGGTGGTCGGCCACGGTTCGCTCGCCGGACTGCTCGCCGCCCACCGCGCGGAGACCTTCGGCCGGCCGGAGCGGGCCCACGGCCGGATCCGGGCCGCGCTGACCACCTCGTTCTGCTTCGACGCCTCCCTGAACGGGCTGCTGTGGATGGTCGCGGGCCACGAACTGCACGTCATCGGCGAGGACCTGCGCCGCGAACCCGTCGCCCTCGTCCAACACCTGCGCACCGCCGGCATCGACGCCGTGCAGTTCACCCCCACCTACGCCGAACAGCTCATCGCCGAAGGCCTGCTGGACGCTCCCGCACCGCGCGTGGTGCTGCTCGGCGGCGAGGCGGTGGGCCAGGGGCTGTGGGACCGCCTGCGCGAGGCCCCGGCCACCACCGGCCACAACCTCTACGGCCCCACCGAATGCACCGTCGACACCCTGCTCCAGGCCTTCGACGAGGCGGAGCGCCCCACCATGGGCCGCGCCGTCCTCGGCACCCGGGCGCACGTCCTGGACGAGCACCTGAACCCGGTGCCCGCCGGGATCCCCGGCGAGCTGTACCTCGGCGGCGCCGGACTGGCCCGCGGCTACCTGGGCCGGCCGGCGCTGACCGCGGAACGGTTCGTGGCCGACCCGTTCGCTCCGGGGGAGCGGATGTACCGCACCGGCGACCTCGTCCGCCGCCACCGCGACGGCCGGATCGACTACCTCGGCCGCACCGACCACCAGGTCAAGATCCGCGGCTTCCGCATCGAACCCGCCGAGATCGAACAGGTGCTGTCCGCCCACCCCGCCGTACGGCAGGCCGTGGTCACCCCGCACGAGGGCGCGGACGGCGACCGCCGGCTCGTCGCCCACTGCGCGGTCGCCGCACCCGGACCCGAACTCGCCCAGGAACTACGCCGGTTCGCGGCCGGATCGCTGCCCGCCCACATGGTCCCGGCCGCGGTCGTCGCCCTCGACCACCTGCCGCTGACCGGCAGCGGCAAGGTCGACCGGCGCGCCCTCCCGGCCCCCGACTTCCGGCTCTTCGCCGGCGGCCGGGCCGCCCGTACGGCCACCGAGGAACTGCTCGCCGGGCTCTTCGGCGAGGTGCTCGGCGTCACGGGCCCGGTCTCGGTCGACGACGACTTCTTCGCCCTCGGCGGCCACTCCCTCCTCGCCATGCAACTGGTCAGCCGGGTCCGCACGGTGTTCGCGTCGGAGATCGGCGTCCGGGACGTCTTCGAGGCGCCGACGGTCGCCGGCCTGGTCCGGCGCCTCGACGGGGCCGGCGCCCGGCCCGCGCCGGCCGCGGGTGAGCGCCCCGAGCGGCTCCCGCTGTCCTTCGCGCAGCAGCGGCTCTGGCTCATCGACCGCATGGAGGGCCCCAGCGCCCTCTACAACCTCCCGCTCGCCCTGCGCGTCACCGGCCCGCTCGACGCGGACGCCCTGGAACTCGCCCTCGGCGACCTCGTCGCCCGCCACGAGATCCTGCGCACCCTCATCGGCGAGCAGGACGGCGAGCCCCGGCAGCGGATCCTCCCGCCCGCCGAGGCCCGCATCGTCCTCGACCGACGCACCGCAGTCCCCGCCGACCCGGCGGCCGCCCTCGCCGAGTGCACCGAGACCCCCTTCGACCTCGCCACCGAACTCCCCGTCCGCGCCCACCTGCTCCCCGTCGCCGCCGACGAACACCTGCTCGTCCTCGTCCTGCACCACATCGCCGGCGACGGCTGGTCCATGGACCCGCTGCTGCGCGACCTGTCCGCCGCCTACGCCGCCCGCCGGGAGGGCGCCGCCCCGCAGTGGCGGCCGCTGCCCGTCCAGTACGCCGACTACGCGCTCTGGCAGCGCGCCCTGCTCGGCGACGAGGCCGACCCCGACAGCCTCGCCGCGGGCCAGCTCGCCTACTGGCGGACCGCCCTGGCCGGCCTGCCCGAGGAGCTGTCCCTGCCCGTCGACCGGCCCCGTCGCGCCGACAGCGGCCACCGCGGCGACCGCGTGGTCCTGCCGCTCGGGGCCGACCTGCACCGCTCCCTCGTCGCACTGTCCCGCGAGCACCGGGTCACGCTTTTCATGACCCTCCAGGCCGGACTGGCCGCGCTGCTGACCCGGCTCGGCGCCGGCACCGACGTACCGATCGGCTCGGTGGTCGCCGGGCGTTCGGACGAGTCGCTGGACGAACTGGTGGGCTTCTTCGTCAACACCCTGGTCCTGCGCACCGACACCTCCGGGGACCCCACGTTCACCGAGCTCCTGCACCGGGTCCGCGAGACCCAGCTCGACGCCCACGCCCACCAGGACGTGCCCTTCGAGCGGCTGGTCGAGGAGCTCAACCCGGCGCGTTCGCTGGCCCGACACCCGCTCTTCCAGGTAATGCTGATGCTCCAGGGCACCGCCCGGACCGGCGCCCCGGGCGGCGGCGCCGGGGCGGCGCTCGACCTGGCCGGGCTGCCCGCGGCCGTCGAACCGGCCGGCGGCCACGTCGCCAAGTTCGACCTCTCCGTGGCCATGGGCGAGTCCTTCGACGCCGACGGCGCGCCCGCCGGACTGGAGTGCGCGATCGACTTCGCCACCGACCTCTTCGACCGCGAGACCGTCGCCTCCCTGGCGGTCCGGTTCGGCCGCCTGCTGACCGCGGCCGCCGCCCGGCCCGATCTGCCCGTCGGTAGCGCCGACCTGCTCTCCGCCGAGGAACGCACCGAACTCCTCCCCGGTGCCGCGGCGTTGCCCCCGGCCGTACCGCTGCTGCCCGCCGCGTTCGCGGCCCAGGCTGCCCGCACCCCGGACGCCACCGCCCTGGTCCACGGCGACACCCGCCTCGACTTCGCCGAACTCGACGCCCGCGCCGACGAACTGGCCCGCCGCCTGACCGCGGCGGGAGCCGGACCGGACTCCGTCGTCGCCCTCGCCCTGCCGCGCTCCGCGGAGAGCGTGATCGCCCTGCTCGCCGTCCTCAAGGCCGGGGCCGCCTCGCTCCCGCTGGACGCCGCGTACCCGGCCGACCGGACCGCCGCCATGCTCGCCGACGCCGCGCCCGCCCTGGCCGTCACCGCCGAGGGCTGGCCCCTGCCCGGACTGCTCACCGGGATGACCGTGCTGCCCGCCACCCCCGGCCAGGACACCGAACGCCCCGCCGCCGGCCCGCCGGTCCACCCCGCCGCGTCCGACGCCGCGTACGTGATCTACACCTCCGGCTCCACCGGCCGCCCCAAGGGGGTGGTGGTGAGCCACGGCGCGATCGCCGCGCTGCTCGCCTCGCACCGCTCCCCGGACGGGCCGATCGGAGCGACCGAAGCCGCTTACGGCCGCGGGCGGTTCGCGCTCACCGCGTCCCTCTGCTTCGACGCCTCCTGGGACGGCCTGCTCTGGCTGATCGCCGGACACGAGCTGCACCTGATCGGCGACGAGGTCCGCCGCGACGCCGCCGCGCTCGTCCGGCACGTGCGCACGCACTCCCTCGACGTCCTGGAGGTCACCCCCTCCTACGCCGAACAGCTCCTCGACGAGGGCCTGCTGGACGCCCCCGCACCGCGCGTGGTGCTGCTCGGCGGCGAGGCGGTGGGCCAGGGGCTGTGGGACCGCCTGAGCGCGGCCCCCGCCACCACCGCCCACAACCTCTACGGCCCCACCGAGTCCACCGTGGACGCGCTCACCCAGCCCTTCGCCGCCACCGGCCGCCCCGCCCTCGGCCGCCCCGTGCTCGGCACCCGCGCCCGGGTCCTGGACGCCCGCCTGAACCCGGTGCCCGCCGGGGTCCCCGGCGAGCTGTACCTGAGCGGGGCCGGACTGGCCCGCGGCTACCTGGGCCGGCCGGCGCTGACCGCGGAACGGTTCGTGGCCGACCCGTTCGCTCCGGGGGAGCGGATGTACCGCACCGGCGACCTCGTCCGCCGCACCCGGGACGGCGGGCTCGACTACCTGGGCCGCACCGACCACCAGGTCAAGATCCGCGGCTTCCGCATCGAACCCGGCGAGATCGAGCACGTCCTGACCCGCCACCCCCGGGTGCAGTCCGCCGTCGTGACCGTCCACGAGGACGCCGCCACCGGCCCCCGGCTGATCGCCCACGTGGTCGGGGACGGCCCGCTCGACCCGGCCGAGCTGCACTCCTTCGCGGCCGAGTCCCTGCCCGGCTACATGCTTCCCGCCGCCGTGATCCCGCTGGACGCCTTCCCGCTGACCGCGAGCGGCAAGATCGACCGCCGCGAGCTGCCCGTCCCCGACCCGCGGCCGGCCGGTACGGGCCGGGCCCCCGCCACCGCGCAGGAGGAGCTGCTCTGCGCCCTCTTCGCCGAGGTGCTCGGGCTCCACGGCCCCGCCGGAGCCGACGACGGCTTCTTCGACCTCGGCGGCCACTCCCTCCTCGCGATGAAGCTGCTCGGCCGCATCCGCGCCGCCACCGGCACGGACCTGGGCATGCGGGCCCTCTTCGAGGCGCCCACCCCGGCCGCCCTGGCCCGCCGCCTCGGCCCGCACCCCGACGCGGCCGACGCCGACGGCGCCTCCGGCTCGCGGAGCGCCCTGGACGTCCTGCTGCCGCTGCGGCCGGGCGGCACCGCCGCCCCCCTCTTCTGCGTCCACCCCGCGGCCGGCATCAGCTGGGTCTACTCCGGACTGCTGCGCCACCTCGACCCGGACCGCCCCGTCCACGGCCTCCAGGCCCGCGGGCTGCGCGGCGGCTCCCCGTCCTCCGTCACCGAGATCGCGGAGGACTACGTACGGCAGATCCGGGCCGTCCGGCCCGAGGGGCCGTATCACCTGCTCGGCTGGTCCTTCGGGGCCGTCGTCGCCCAGGCCATGGCCGTCGCCCTCCAGGCGGAGGGCCAGGAGGTGGAGCTGCTCGCCCTCCTCGACGGACTCCCCGCCGACCCCGCCCGGTACGCCGTGGACGGTCCGCCCGCCGACGAGCCGGCCGACACCCTCGCCGAACTGCTCGCCTCGCTCGGCCTCGACCCGGCCGGCGACCGGGGACCGGCGGAGCTGACCGCGCTCCTCGGCGAGGCCGCCGCGGTCCTGCCCGACGTCTTCGACCAGCACCGCAAGCTCATGGCCGAGCACGTACCCGACCGCTACCGCGGGGACGCCGTCTTCTTCGGCGCCACCCTCGACAAGCCCGCCGACTGGCCCTACGCGGCGGCCTGGCACCCGTACGTCGACGGCCGCATCGAGGAACACCGCATCACCTGCACGCACGGCGCCATGACGCAGCCGGAGCCCGTCGCACGGATCGCCGCCGTGCTGGCCCAGAAGCTTGGAGAGTGACCCGCCATGACCACAGCCCCCGTCAAGCCGCCGTCGCCCCCGGCGCAGGACGCGCCGCAGCGGACCCGGTGGGGTCTGTGGGCGCAGGGCAACTTCCGCCGGCTCTGGATCGGTGAGACGACCAGCGGCCTCGGGACCGCCGTCGGCAACGTGGCGCTCGCCCTGGTGGCCGTGGTCACCCTGGAGGCCTCGCCGTTCATGGTCGGAGTACTGACGGCCTCCGCCTGGGTGCCCTGGCTCTTCCTCGGTCTGCTGGCCGGTGCCTGGGTGGACCGCTGGCCCCGGCTGAAGGTGATGCTGGTCTGCGACCTGCTGCTGCTGATGCTGTTCGGCAGCGTCCCGGTGGCCGGCTGGCTGGGCCTGCTGACCATGGCCCAGCTCGTGGTGGTGGCCCTGCTGGCCGGCGCGGTCAAGGTGTTCCTGTCCACCGCGAACAGCGCCGTCCTCCCGGCGCTGGTCGCCAAGGAGGACCTGCTGGAGGCCAACGTCAAGCTCCGCTCCGGGGACGCGGCCGCGGAGATCGCCGGGCCGGGCCTGGCGGGCCTGATCTCACAGGCGTTCGGCGCCGTCACCGGCCTCCTCGTCGACGCCCTCACCTACCTGGTGGCCGCGCTGTGCGTGAGCCGGATCCGGGCCGAGGAGAAGCCGCCGCCGGTCTCCGAACGGCGCGGGATCCTGCGGGAGATCAAGGAAGGCGTCCGCTTCCTCGTGCACGACCCGTACCTGCGGACGCTGGCCTGCTTCGCGGCGGTGGGCAACCTCGGGCTCAACGGCATCCAGGCCGTGCAGACGATCTTCCTGGTGCGCAGTGTCGGGGTGAGCCCCGGCGGCATCGGCATGGTCTTCGCGGTGGTCTCGGTCGGCGGGCTCGCCGGGGCCGCGCTCGCCGGGCGGATCGCCCGCCGCTTCGGCACGGCACGCGGGCTGCTCCTCTGCGAGCTGGTGGGAGCCCCCTTCATCCTGCTGCTGCCGATGGCCGGCGAGCGGCTCCCGCTGGCCGTGAGCGCGGTGGCCTGGTCCGTCGCCGTCTGCGGGGTGATCGCCGGGAACGTCATCGCGGGCAGCTTCTACCAGGCGTACTGCCCGCCCGAGATGATCGGCCGGATCCGCGCCAGCGCCTCCACCGTCAACTTCAGCGCCATCCCCGTGGGCGCCCTGCTCGGCGGATGGCTCGGCGGGATGCTCGGCGCCCGCACCACCCTCTGGATCATGGCGTGCGTGCTGCTCTCGGCCGGCGCCGTCCTCCTCGCCAGCCCGCTGCGCCGCCTGCGGAGCTTCCCCGAACGCCCCGCCACGCCCTGACCGGACCGGATCCTCCGGCGTCCCGTCCCGTCCCGTCCCGCCCCGTCCTCCTCTCCTCTCCTCTCCTCTCCTCTCCTTCCTTTCCGTCCTTCCTTCCGGAGCCCGTCGTGACCCGCACCGCCCGCCCCCGCCGCCTGCTGATGTGCCGCCCGACCCACTTCGAGGTCGGCTACGCGATCAACCCCTGGATGGATCCGGCCAAGCCGGTGGACACCGCTCTCGCCGTCGCCCAGTGGGAGCGGCTGTACGAGCTGTACACCGGGCTCGGTCACCGCGTCGACCTGATCGACCCGCTGCCCGGCCTGCCCGACATGGTCTTCGCGGCCAACGGCGCCACCGTCGTCGACGGCCGGGTGCTCGGCGCCCGCTTCCGTGACGCCGAACGCGCCGCCGAGGGCCCCGCCTACCTGGAGTGGTTCCGGTCCCGCGGCTTCACCACCCACGACCCGGTCCACGTCAACGAGGGCGAGGGGGACCTGCTGCTGACCGGCAGCCACCTGCTGGCCGGCCGCGGGTTCCGCACGGTCTCGGCGGGTCACGCCGAGGCGCAGGAGTTCCTCGGCCGTCCGGTCGTCGGCCTGGACCTCGTCGACCCGCGGTTCTACCACCTCGACACCGCGCTCGGCGTGCTCGACCACGACCAGGTCGTCTACTACCCCGGCGCGTTCTCGGCGGGCAGCCGGGCGGTGCTGCGGCGGCTCTTCCCCGACGCGGTGCTGGTGGAGGAGGCGGACGCGGAGGTCTTCGGGCTCAACCTGATGAGCGACGGCCTGAACGTGGTGCTGCCGGAGGCGGCGACCGGGGTCGCCGCCCGGCTCGCCGAACGCGGCTTCCGGCCGGTCGGGATCGACCTCTCCGAGCTCTTCAAGGGCGGCGGCAGCGTGAAGTGCTGCACCCTGGAGATCCGCGGGGCCTCCTGAGGAACCGCCCGCCCGCCCGGCGCCGCGCCCCGGGCCCGTCCCGCACCCCGGATTGATGTGCGGTGACCCCGTCGACGCCCGATCAACGTCCCCGGCCGCTATGCGGTGCTCGGACGTCGATCGGGCGTTGAACGCGCCTTGCCATGCTCCTCCCATCAGCCCGGAGAGCACTCCGGGAAGTCCCCGAAAACCCCTTCCCGCCAGGGAAGACGTCCCAGGGAGCAGTCATGGCGAAGCACGCGAACAACACCGTTGCCACCCGGATCTGCCTGGCCGTGGCGGGTCTCGGCCTCGGCTCGCTGATCGCCCTGGGCGCGGCCGGCGCCGCGATGGCCGACGGCACCACCGGGGCCGGGCAGGGCGGCGGGACCGTGGGCACCCAGGCCACCGTGCCGACCCCGACCCCCACCCCGTCCGACGACAAGGACTGGAACAGCACCGGCTCCTGACCCGCCCTCGCAGCGGTCCGGCAGCCGGCGCGTCCCGCCGCGCCCCACGCCCTCAGGCCTCGAACCCGCACCGCCCGGCCGGCGCCGCCGCCGGCTGCGCCAGCAGCCCGGCCACCTCGGCGGCCTCCGGCAGCCCCAGGCGGCGGAAGATCTCGTACGCCTGCCGCAGCCGGGCCTCCGCCTCCTCCTCGCGCCCGAGGTCCGCCAGCGCGCGGCCCAGCACCACCAGCGCCTGCGCCTGGTCCCGTTCCGCCCCCAGCTCCTCGCACAGCGCCAGCGCCTGCCCGGCGTGGTCGAGGGCCTCGTCCGCCCGGCCGAGGGAACGCAGGCTGTCCGCCAGCCGGTAGCGCGCGTGAGCGGCCCGGTCCCGCAGCCCGGCCCCGGTCGCCACCGTCAGGCACTCCCGGAACCAGGTGACCGCCTCCGCGTGCCGTCCGAGCCCGTGCAGGGCCAGCCCCAGCACGTACACGGTGTACGCCCGCCCGGGATCGTCCTGCCGGGTCCGCAGCTCGGCGAGGACCCCGTGGCAGATCTCCACCGCCTCCTCCGCCCGCCCGCTGCGCACCCGCGCCAGCGCGGCGTTGACCGTGGTCACCAGCGCGCCCGAACGGTGCCCGAGCGCGTTGGCCAGCAGCAGCGCCTCGTCGTAGTGGTCCACGGCCTCGTCGTAGCGGCTGAGGAACTGGCAGATCAGCCCGAGGTCGTTGAGCGCCTGACGCAGGATCACCGTGTCGTCCGCGGCCCTCGCCGCGTCGACCGCCTGACGCGACGCCGCCTCCGCGGCGTCGAGCCGGGTCGCGGCCAGCGCGACGTTCCCGCGCAGGAAGTGCGCCCGCCCGGCGGCCCGCAGGTCGCCCTGGCGCACCGCCACCTCGGCCAACGCGTCGGCGGTCGCGGCGAGCTGCCGGCTCGGCGGGGTGAGCACGAACGGCGTCAGCGCGATCAGCAGGTCGATCGCGGCCCGCAGGGCCGTCCCGCGCTCCCGGTCCGGTCCCGCCGCCGCGCCGTCCGTGCGCGCACAGGCCTCCGCGGCGACCTGGGCCGCCAGTGCCACCGCACCCGCCCGCTCGGCCGCCGTCCACTCCCGCGCCGCGTCCCACCCGTCCAGCGGCACACCGGCGGAGCGGGCCGGGCCCAGTGCGCCCGCCGCGGGATCCCCCGGCACGGCGTGCTGGAAGGCCGCGCAGGCCGTGGCCAGCAGGTGGTCCAGCAGCCGGTCCCGGGCAGCCTCCGCCTCGCCGGCCGCCACACCGTCCCCCGCCGCCGCGGAGGGGCCGGCCGCGCCGTCCGCCACCGGGCGACGCCGGGCGAAGGCGCGCAGCAGGTCGTGGTAGCGGTACCGGCCCGGGAACGGCGACTCCACCATCGCCACGTCCACCAGGGCCTCCAGCAGGTCCTCCGCGTCGTACTCGTCGAGGTCGAGCAGCGCGGCGGCCGCGGGCAGCCCGATGTCCGGACCGTCCACGGAGGCGACCAGCCGGAAGGCCCGGGCCTGGTCCGCGGTGAGCTGGCGGTAGCTCAGCCCGAAGGCGGCCGCCACCTCCAGGTCGCCGATGCGCAGCTCGTCGATCCGCCGCCGCTCCACCTGGAGGCGGCGGCTGAGGGTCTCCACCGTCCAGCCGGGCCGGGCCGCGAGCCGGGCGGCCACGATCCGCACCGCCAGCGGCAGGTGCCCGCAGGCCACCACCAGCTCCCGGGCGGCCTCCGGTTCGGCGGCCAGCCGGTCCGCGCCGATGGTGCGGCCGAGCAGGTCCAGCGCCTCGGACGGCTGGAAGACGTCCAGGTCGACCCGTACGGTGGCCGGCAGTCCGGCGGGCCGGGTCCGCCCGGTGGTGAGGACCGCGCAGCCGAACGCCCCCGGGAGCAGCGGGCGGATCTGCGCCGCGTCCTTGGCGTTGTCGAGCACGACCAGCAGCCGCCGGCCGTCCACCACGGACCGGAACAGCGCCGAGCGCGCGTCCAGCCCGTCCGGCACCGCGTCCCCGGGCACCCCGAGCGCCACCAGGAAGCCGCTGAGCACCGCCTCGGGGTCGGCCGGCACCGGGTCGGATCCGCGCAGGTCCACGTACAACTGCCCGTCCGGGTAGGTCTCCCGGACGCGGTGGGCGACGTGCAGTGCCAGGGCCGTCTTCCCGACCCCGCCCATGCCGACCACGGTGGCGATCACCAGCGCCTGCGCCGAGCGGGTGCCGAGTGCCTCGTGCAGGACCCGTACGGGCGCCGTACGGCCGGTGAAGTCGGCCGCGTCGGGCGGGAGCTGGGCCGGTCTCGGCGGGGCGGGCGCGGGTCTGGAGGACTCGCGCCCCTCACCCTCCGGCCGTTCCGGCGCGGCGGCGCGCGGCGGGGACCCGTCCCCGCGGTCGTCGGCGGACGGGGCGGGAGCGGTGTCCCGGCCCGCGGCGGGCGGCCGGTCGCCGCCCTGCGGCGCCGACGGCCCCGGACCGGGCTCCGGCCGCCCACCGTCCGCCGCCGCGCCCGTCACGGGCGCCGGGGGCGCGGCCAGCGCCGGGTCGCTCTCCAGGATCCGCCGGTGCAACTGCTCCAGTTCCGTGCCGGGCGGAACGCCCAGTTCGGCGAGGAACAGCTGCCGCACCCCGCGGTACACCGCGAGCGCGTCGGCCTGCCGTCCCGCCTGGTACAGGGCGTGCATCAGCAGCCCGTACGCCCGCTCGTGCAGCGGGTGTTCGGTGGTGAGCGCGGTCAGCTCCGGGATGCAGCGCGAATGCCGGCCGAGGGTCAGGTCCAGCCCGATCCGCTCCTCCAGCAGGGTCAGCCGCAGTTCCTCCAGCCGCTGCCGGTGCCGCTCCGCGAAGGGGCCGGGGATCCCGGCCAGCGGCTCGCCCTGCCACAGCGCCAGCGCCTGGTTCAGCAGGTCGCGGGCGCGCTGCGGGTCGGTACGGGCGAGCCGTTCCGCCTCCGAGGCCAGCGCTTCCGCCCGGGCGGAGTCCACGGCGAGCTTCGGCAGCACCAGCCGGTAGCCGTCGCCCATCGACACGAGCACGCTCGACGGTGACTTCTCGGCCGCGCCGCCCTCCGCGCCCTTCGCTCCGGCGTCGAGCACCTTGCGCCAACGCCAGGCGTAGGTGCGCACGGTGGTCATGGCCGCGCCCGGCGGCTCCTCACCCCACAGCGCGGCGATGAGATCGGTCGCACTCGCCGCGTACCCCGGCCTGAGCAGCAGGACCGCAAGCATCGCCTGCTGCTGCGGACTACCGATCTTGAGCGCCTCGGCGCCCCGGTGAGCCTGCATCAGACCGAGTAACGAGAAACGGAGATCGCCCAAGTCCTGCCCCCAGCCCCCAGAACAAGTGCCCGCCCCGTTCGCGCACATGTCTAAATTTGTGTCACCTTTTAACCACAGCGTCGCACTCCGTGTCGAGAGTCTGTTGAGCCTGTGGTGATCAGGCGTTGAACCCCGCCGTACAGAATCGCCGTGCCGCGGGCACGCCGGACACGGTCCGGTGCCGCCAGCCCGCCCCCTCGGCCGCCGTGGCGCCGGGCCCGACCATACCTTCGGAGGCGGACGCGTGAACACCGCACTGCTGTACCGGCTGCTCGACGTCGACCCGGCCGCCGGCCCGGCCGAGCTGCTCCACCGCTCCCGGGCGGGCCGCCACCTGCCGCACCTCGTGCTCTCGTCCCTGGTCCGGGACGGCGTGCGGATGGGCGGAGCGGCCCGCGCCGAACTCCGCCGGGCCGGCGACCGGGCCGCCCGCTACGCCCGCCTCGCCGCCGGCCTGGGCTGCTGTACGGGCGTCCGCGCCATCGGCAGCCTCCCGCTGGCCGGTCACTACCCGGACGGACTGCTGCGCCCGATCGGCACCCTCGACCTCGTCGCCCCCGACGAGGCGGCCCTGTGGCAGGCGGTGGTCCGCCTCGTCACCGACCACCCCGTCGAGCACATCGAGGTCACCCTGCTCGGCGACCGCCCGCACCACACCGCCGTCACCGTCCACTGGCCGGCCGAGGACCCGCTCGCCGACCCCTGGTACCGGGTCCGCCTCACCACCGCCGCGCTCCCCGGCGACGGCCGGGCCGTGCCCGTCCGCCCCTACCTGGTCGCCGAAGAGCCCGTCGAATGCCTGCTCGCCCTCGCCGAGTCCCACCTCCGCCGGCCCGCACTGCCCCCCGCGCCGCTCACCGTCCTCGACGTCGCGGCCCTCACCCGCAGCTCCTTCGAGCCCTCCGACACCGCCGCCGTCCTCGCCGCCTACCGGCTGGCCCCCGAGGCCGCCGTCCTCCTCGACCAGGCCGCGGCGCACCTCCCGCTCGGCCCCCTGGCCCCCGTACGGGCCGCCCTCGCACCGGAACTGGCCGCCGAACACCGGCGTCGCTCCGAGGCCGCCGCCTCCCCGCGAGGCCTCACCTCCCGCCAGGGCACCCTGCTGCGCCGCACGGTGATCCGGCACACCTGGGACACCGCCCGGCTGCTCAGCACCGCGCCGGGCACCGACCTGCTCCTGACCCCCGTCGCGGACTACCTCCTCACCCCGGCCCCGGTCACCCCCACCACCCGCACCGCCGCCCTCGACGCCCTGCGCCGCTGGGACACCCCGTGCTGAAACGGAACGCGGGGACGGGTGCGGCCGGGGGCGCGCCCCGCCCCCACCCGGTCAGCGCGGACGGGCCGGTACCGGCGGCGCCGCGGGCACGCCGGGCACGGAGCGCCGTCCCGGTCCGCGGGGTGCGGCCGACGGCACCCGGGTCAGATCGGTGCTGATCACCGCGGCCGCGCGCCGCACGGCATCCCCCACCGGGGCGATCTGCCGGGCGTCCAGGGCAGTCACGGCCACCGCCGCCACCACCTGCCCGGACGCCGAGGACACCGGCGCCGCCACACAGGACAGACCGGGCACGCACTGCCCGAACTGGAACGCCGGGCCCTGCGAGCCGACCCGGGCCACCTCCTTCGCCCACTCCGCCTCCGCCCAGCCCGCGGGCGGGCGCGTCCCCGGCGCGGACGCGGTGAGGACCAGCTCGGCGGCGCTCCCGGGCGGCAGGACCGTCCCCGGACGCCATGCGAAGACCTCCTCCACCCCGCTGCGGGTGCCGGCCACCACGATCGTGTGCCCGGCCTCCGGCACGGACAGGATGACGGTCAGCCCCCCGCTCGCGGTCGCGAGTTCCCGCAGCGCCCGCGCCGAGGCGGCCCGCAGCACCCGCGCCGGATGCCGGGCCTGGCCCAGCCGGAAGGTCCGCGGCCCGAGCCGGTAGCGCCCCGCATCGCTCTGCACCGCTCCGAGTTCGACCAGCTGGCCGAGGAGCCGGTGTGCCGTGGCCTTCGGCAGTTCCGCGTCGGCCGCCAGCCGTGTGAGCCCCATCTCGTCCCCGTGCGCCAGCACTTCCATCAGCGCGAACGCGCCCGCCAGTACACCCCGCCCCTCAGTGCCGGATCTGGCCATGAGCGGATCCCCCTCTCGTGCGGGCGGCATCGGTCGGACGCCCCCGCAACTCCCCGTTCGTCCCGGCCCCTCAGCGCAAACGGTGTTGCCGTCTTCCGCTTCCTCCGGTCCGTTGAACGGACCCGATCATTGCTCGTGCGACACGAACGCGCCAGGGTGTTGGCATCCAGGGACGAACGCACCGGCTCCGCACCAGGGGCCGGTACACCCGTCCGCCAGGAACGAGTCACGGAGGTTCCGATGAGCGCGATCAAGACCGGTGCCAAGCAGTTCAAGTACGTCATGGGCGCCATGACGGCCGTCTTCTTCGGTTCTTGTTCTGCCAGCTGACGAAGACCCGGGGGTGGGGACGGCGCGCCGTCCCCACCCCCTCCCTTTCACCCCCAGGGAGGCACGAGTGCTGGAGACCGGTGTCCGCCAGGTCCGGGTCGCGATGTCCATGGTCTTCGGCCGCAGGCTGAACGTCCGCGCCGTGGAGAAGCTGGTCGCCGACGCCCTCGCCACACTGGAGGAGTTCGGCTCCCTCGGCGACGACGTCGACGAACTCGCCGACGGCCCGTTCGCCGACCCCGACGAACGCCGCGACCTGCAGAACCGCGCCCTCCAGCGGACGGTGACCCGGCTCGCCCGGCGCTCCCCCTTCTACCGGGAGCGGCTCGCCGGGATCGACCTCGACGGGCTCACCACCGAGACGCTCACGCGGATCCCGGTCACCCGCAAGGCAGACCTGCTGGAGCGGCCCGACGACTTCCTGTGCGGGACGCCCTACCTGGCCACCCAGACCACCGGCACCACCGGCCGGCCCGTGCGGATCTGGCTCTCCCGCTACGAGATGGAACTCTGGCCGGCCCTGATCGCCCTGTCCGTCGTCCTGCGAGGGGACATCCGCCCCGGCGACCGGATGCAGATCAACCTCAGCTCCCGTGCGACGGCCGCCGTGCAGGAGGACGTCGAGGTCTGCCGGCTGGTCAACGCCTCCTGCCACGTCGTGGGCCAGATCCCGCCCGAGGAGTCCGTCGACCACCTGCTCGGCCGCCGCGGCACCGCCCGCCCCACCCTCCTCACCGGCAACCCCAGCTATCTGGCCCGGATGCTCACCGCCGCCCGCGAACGCGGACTCGGCCCGGACGACTTCGCGCTGCGGTCCGTCTACGCCGGCGGGGAGATCGTCTCACCGGCCTTCGCACGCGCCCTGCGCGAGACCTTCGGCGCCACGACCGTCGGCGACAACTTCGGCATGACGGAACTGCTGCCGGTCGGCGGCCGCACGTGCAGCCGCCGCCACCTCCACATCGACCCCAACATGGGCTACACCGAGGTCCTCGACCTGGATACCGGCGAACCGGCGGCCCCCGGACGGCTCGGAGAGCTGACCGTCACCCCCTACTACCCCTACCGCGAGTGCATGCCGGTCCTGCGCTACAACACCGGGGACGTGGTCCGCACCCTGGACGGCGAACCGGACTGCGAACTGGCGGCCGTGCCCGCCGTCTCGCAGATCCTCGGCAAGGCCGGCACGCTCCTGCGCACCGCCGACGCCGTCGTCACCCCGCGCGAGATCGTCGAGGCCCTCGACGGCACCCCCGGCATGTCCTGGCCGCTCCGCCACCGGGCGGCGGTCGGGGCCGACGGCCGGCTCCACGTCGAGGTCGCCTCCCGCACCGCCACCGCCGCCGGGGTCACCGCCCTGCTGAAGGCCTCGGACATCGACGCCCGCGTCACGGTCCTGCCGCTGGACGACGCCGAGGCCGCCGCCCGCTTCCCCCTCCGCTGCGACCTGCTGGAGCACACCTTCACCCGGAGCCACGCATGACGGTCTTCTTCCAGCTCGCGGTCACCGCCGCCCTGGCGCTCGCGGTCGTCACCGGCACGATCGCCTACTTCCGGGCCGTGCGCACGGCCCGCCCGCCCGTGGGCGTCTTCAACGGCAGGGACATCTTCCTGATGATGGGCTTCGTCCTGGCCCTGCCCTACGTCTACCTGGCCCTGCCCGGCGCGGTCCTCCCGGCCGTGCTCGCCCTGGTCTTCGCCGGCGGACTGTCCGTCGGCTACCAGCCGGTCATCGGCGACGGCCGGCTGCGCTGGGCGCTGATCACCGCCCTGATCGCCTCCGTCCTCGCCGCCCACCTGGCCTTCGGCGAGACCGCCCCGCCGTACTGGATCGCCAACAGCTGCGTCGTCGGGCTGGTCGTGGTCTCCGCGACCAACCTCAACGTGCAGGGCGGCATGAAGCTGGCCAACGTCGCCCGGTTCCTGCTCGCGCTCGCCGCGTACGACGCCTTCTTCGCCTGGGTCGTACCGCTGACCCAGCAACTCGCCGACGCCGTCCAGGGCTACCCGTACGCCCCCGCCGCCGGCCTGCGCATCGGCGAGGACCTGGGCGCCGTGGTCGGCATGGGTGACCTGCTCGCCTACGCCCTGTTCACCACCACCGCCTACAAGGCCTACGGCCGGGCGGGACTGCGCACCGGCATCGCGCTGGTGCTCCTCTTCGGCGCGCTCGCCCCGGTGGGCGCCCTGCACCTGGTCGGCGCGCTCACCGGCGAGGTTCCCGCCCTCGTCCCCGCCCAGGTCTTCTTCGGCCCCGCGGCCTTCGTCGGCTACCGCCTGCTGCGCCGCCGCGGCCCCGAACGCCGCATGCGCGACCTCACCTTCCCCACCGACCGCACCCCCGCTCCCACGGCCACCCCACGAGAAGCCCCGACCCCGACTCCGGCCGGGACTTCCTAGTACTGCAACGGTGTTAGCCGTGACTGATGCCCGGTCGTGGGCGGTGAACTGAAGGCTGCGCATGAGCGGTTTATGCACCGTTTCTCCAGGTCGGAGCCGCGGGAGTCGGCTTGCCTCTATGCGGGGGCTGATCGCTCGGCCGGAGTCCAGCGCCAGTAATCGGGCCGATCGGTGTGCTTCCACCGCCCATGAAGGCGTACACGGACAGGCTGGTGCTGCTGGTGGAGCAGAGCTGGGAGGACCTGGGCGCTGTGGACATCGCCGGCCCTGCCCGAAGACGACCGACGTACCTCACGCTGGACGCGCCTCCTCCGGAAGCGCGCCAAGGCTGGCGCCGAGTAAGCCGCTTGGAGCCCTCCGCCTTTCGTCAGAGCGACTGGAGCCAGGCGAGCAGCCAGGCGATCAGTGTGGCGCCCGCGGCACCGGCGGCGCCCAGCAGCGCCTGGAGCAGCAGTCGGCGCACCAGCCGGTTGAACCGTTGCCGCCGGTGCGGGGGGCACGGTGCGGCGGGTTGCGGTGACTTGCGTTCTCCGGCGCCGTCGTCGAGCCGTTCCATGTGTCTGTGTCTCCTGCCTGGACAGGGCTCCTTCGAGCCGCTCGTTCCATCTTGAGCGAGCCGGGACTTCGGACAGCGACGTTGGGTGTTGCCGGTGCAGACGGCACCCCCGCGCCAGGGACTGGGGTGTTGCCGTCCGCAGCGGCAACACGTACAGCGGCCGCAGTTGGGGCGCAGCCGGGATACTGGACGTTCGATCGGATCGGCAGCGTCTGCGGCGAGGTTGTTGAACATGGAGCGCACGGCACAACCAGCTCGTCTGTCACCTCTGAAGGAAGGCATTCCGCCCGAGAAGCGGGTCTTCGCCGAGGACCTCCGCGGCGTGTTCCTCGCACTGGGCGTCAGCGTCCGCCGTTATGCGGCACGCCGGCACATGGACCCCAGCACCGTCACCCGCTATCTGGGTGGAGAGCGCGTCCCCCCGTGGGACTTCGTTGCCGGGGTGCTTGCCGATCTGCGCGAGGCGGACTTGCCGGTCACGTTCGAAGCCGAGACGGGTCTGCGCTCCCTGCACGGGGAGGCGCTGAAGTGTCACCGCAGCGACAGCGAGAAACAGACTCTGCAGGATCGGCTGGCCGAGGCGGATGAAGAGACCCGCCGCATACGGACCCGCCAGCGTGCCCTGGAAGAAGCGCTGATGGACCGCACCCAGCGCCTGGCCGAGGCCCACGGGCGCTGCCGACAGCTCCAAGTGGACCTTGAAGGCCAGCGACTCGCCCGCCGGAGCGACCTCGAGCTGTGGCAGGGGGAGTTCGACGAGCTCGAGGACGAGTGCCGCGATCTCGAACAGCAGGTGGGCTACCTCCGGGAGGCACTGGCCGTCGCCCGCGCGGAACTGATCGCTGCCGAGGAGCAGTGCCATCACCTGGAAACCCAGTTGGAACAGGCCCAGGACCTGGAGGCGCAGCCCGTCGGCCGGATCTCGTTGATGGCCCTACTGGAAGAGACCGACCGCAGCGCCTCGGTAGCCGAATTGATCACGGTCGTCGCCGATCTCGAATCACGGACCCAGCGGGCGATGGCGAGCGAACTGGTGGCCTCGGTCAGCCGTTCCCGGGAGGTCCAGGAGGTCGCCGTGCTCCTGGCGGGCCTGCAGAGCGCCGGCTTGCACGCACACGCCGAGGCCGCCCTGCCCGCCCTGGTCATGACGCGTTCGGTGGAGGAAACCTGCGCGCTGATCGTGAGCCTGCACCACGCGGGCCTGGAAGAACACCTGGTCCAGCTCCTTCGTGCCTCGGTGCAGCTGCACACCTCGCGCGACATAGCCGTACTCGTCCGCAGTCTGCACGCGAGCGGCTTATGGGAGCAGGCCGCTACGCTCCTCGGCGCCGCCTGCGCCACCCGGCCGCTGCCCGACGTGGTGCCCATGCTCACCTGGCTGGCCGGCACAGGGCTGGACGGGACGGTCGTCTCCGCCATAGACGCGGTCGCCGTCGAACGCACGGTGCACGACATCGTGACCCTGAGCTGCTCCCTGACGGAGGCGGGGATGCACCCCGTCAAGAGCGTGCTGCACACCGCGGCGGCGACCCGTCGGTCCGCGTACGACGTGGCCGCCCTTGCGGAGGCCCTCTCGCGTGCAGGGTTGCACGGCGATGCCGAGACCGTGTTCAGCGCGACGCAGAACCAGACGATCGAGCATCTGCTGGCTCTCGTCTCGGCGCTGCAGGCCATGGACAAGCACCACGTCGCGACCGCCGTCATCAACCACGCCATCGCCTCCCGTCCAACGGCCGACACCCAGGTACTGATCACGGACATGCACGCCATGGGCCGTCACCAGCAGGCTTCGGAAGCACTCATCACCGCCTTGCAGAGCGTGCCTCCCGCGGACCTCTCGCAGCTCTTGTACGGCTTGGACCGCACCCACCCCGGCGCGACGGTCCTGCTGGAAAGGGCGGCCCGGACCGCCGGCTACAAGGAAGCCGCAGCAGTGGTCGCCGGTCTGGAGAGGAACGGGCTGACGGAGCACGCACGGACTGTCTTCACGTGCACCGTTCGTGGCCGGCCCACCGGACATGCGGCCTGGTTCCTGATCCACCTGAACCAGGCCGGGTCCGCTTTCACCGGCAGCCCCTTTCTCTTGGCCCAGGCGCAGAGCGGTCCGCCCGCAGCAATGGCACCGCTTGTGCTCGCCCTGGGAGCTGCGGGGCTGCACGCGGAGCTGACGTGCCTGCTGCAAGCGCTGGTTCACCGGGATGCGGAGGAGATCGTGCTTCTCCTCAAGCAGTTGGAACGGCTCGGTGGCGCCAACGGCCCGGAGCGCGAGGCCGTGGGCAACCGCATCATGACCACGACTGCGGCGGCCAGGCAGGTGCCCTTTCAGGTCGTACTGGTGTTGGCGCTGGAGGCGGCCGGGCTCTCCGGCAACGCGGCCGCGCTGGTTTCGGCAGCCACCGCAAGTAAGGGCCGGAGCTTCACCGATGCCTTGCGCAAGGAACGCTTCAAGCATCACCAGAGAGTGCTCTCCCGCGCGTTCTGGCGGGACACGGAGCCCCGCGTCGAATGAACCAGCGGGCCCGCGCAGCAGCGCACCGCGCAGACGGGCGACTGCTGCCCTTCCGCACCGGGAGCGGCTGCTCCCGAGACCGTTGCAGTACTAGCCGCGCCAGATCCTCTCGTACGCCTCGCGGTAGCCCGGCGGGTTCCAGGACGTGGCTCCGCCGCTGTTCTCCGCCGTGACCACGTGGACGGGGGCGACGTAGCCGCTGGCGGGGCTGCCGGCGAAGGCGCGGTTGAACTCGTCGACGATCTGCCAGCCCTGCTGCGAGAGCGGTTCGGGAACGGTGGCGGACTGGTACTGCCGGGCGTTGATCCGCTGGAAGGCCGACGGATCGCCGTCCCCCGCACCGATGTTGAAGGGAGGCCCGGTCCCGGGCTTCCCGGCCGCCCGCAGCGCCGGGGCCGCGTCGGCGAAGTACAGGTCGTTGATCGCGACCGAGTGGGTCCACCTGCCCGCGAAGCGCGACAGCAGCGAGGAGACCTCCTGCGGGGTGCGCAGGCTCGCGTCGGGGATCGGGATGTTCGCGGAGGCGAGCAGGGCCACGCCCGGGCAGTCGGCCAGCCGTTGCCGGATCAGCTCGGCCTTGTGCCGCGCGAAGGGGATGGAGTCGTCGGTGAACAGGACGGTCCCGGCCCGGCCGCCGGAACGGGCGATGACCCAGTCCGCGCTGATCCGGGCCACCTCCTCGACGTTCGTGGTGATGTTGGTGAACAGCGGCGGGTTCTCGCTCGGGCCGGGGGAGTCGACCGCGTGCCAGCCGACGAGGGGGATGTCCGCGGCGCCCGCCCGCGCCACCTGCTGCGAGGTGAGCCGGGGGTCGAATCCGCCGATGACGATGCCCGAGGGCCGGAGGGTGACGGCCTGGCCGAAGGCGGCCTGGATGCCGGCCGGGCTGCCCTGGCCGTCGATGACCCGGACCTGCCAGCCGATGCTCCGGGCCGCCTCCCGGACGCCCTGCGCGACGCCGGCGACTCCCGGGTTGGTCATGGTCTGCGCCACGTAGACCAGGGTCCGGCCGGGCACGGCGGCGGGCCCCGTCGTGGGGCCGTTCCACGCCGCGGTGGTGCTCTCGGCCCGTGCGACGGCGGCCCCGGCCTCCTTCAGGACGGCCGGGCAGCCGGCCGCCGCCGGGGCGGTCGTGTCGGGCGGGCCGTCGCCGCCCCGGCCGCAGCCGGCCACGGCCGCCGACACGAGCAGGGCCGCGGTCGTGAGGACGGTGATGCGGTGGGGGTACACGGTGCTCCTGGTGCTGGTCGGGGCCGGTCGGTGCAGCACAACTTCCTAGGGGCCGCCGCCTTCCGCCGTCGCGGGCGCCGCCCCGGCCGGCCCACCGGCCGGGGGCCCGCCCGCCGGTACGTCGGGGCGCAGCCGCCGCCGGGCCGAGTAGCCGGCCAGGCCGACGGCGATGAGCAGGGTGGCGCCGTTGAACAGCGGGGTGGCCCAGAACTCGGCGCCCAGCTGGCCGATCCCGGCCAGGCCGACGGCCAGGACGGTGACGGCCACGAGGGTGCCCAGGGCGTTGGCGCGGCCGGGCCTGATGGCGGTGGAGCCGAGCAGCGCGCCGACGAACGCGGGCAGCAGGTAGTCCAGTCCGACACTCGGGTTGCCGATCTGCTGCTGCGCGGCGAGGAGGACCCCGGCGAAGCCGACGACCAGCCCGGACCCGGTGAACGTCCAGACGGAGTACCGGTGGGTGGGGATGCCGAGGACCACCGCGGCGCGGGGGTTGGAGCCGATGACGTAGACGTACCGGCCGAACGGCAGCCGCTCCAGCGCCACCCAGAGGACGACGACCAGGGCGAGGACGTAGAAGGCGGGCAGGGGCAGCCCGAGGAGCCGGGAGTCGTAGAGGCCGGTGAAGGCGGCCGGGAGTCCTTCGGGGCCGGGGACGATGCGGCCGCCGTCGGTGATCCAGCCGGTGACCGCGTACATCATGCTGCCGGTGCCGAGGGTGGCGATGAAGGAGTCGATGCGGGCGAACTCGACGATCACCCCGTTCACCGCCCCCGCCAGGGCCCCGCCCAGGACGACCGTCAGGCAGGCGAGCGGCCACGGCCAGCCCGCTTCGACGATGAGGTACAGGGTCATGACGTGGGCCAGGCCCAGCGCGTAGCCGAGGGACAGGTCGAAACGGCCGGCGGCGATGGGGAGGGTCGCGCCGAGGGCGAGGAGCGCGGGGACGGACTGGTTGGACAGGATCGCCGAGACATTGTCCAGGGTGGGGAAGGTGTCCGGCAGGAGCAGGGAGAAGACGAGGAAGAGCAGGACGGTGAGCGCCGGCAGGCCGTAGGTGCCGACGGGGTGTCCGTGGCCCGGCAGGGGGCGGCGCGTGTGCGGGGGCGTCACCGGCCGTCGGGGTTTCCGGTGGCGGGGTTCCCGGTGACGGGGGGCAGGGCCGAGGCGGTCCGGGTCAGTTCGGTGACGGTCAGGCCGGCGCCGGCCGGCTCGGCGAGCACGGATCCGCGGCCGAAGACCAGGGCCCGGTGGCAGAGGCCGGCGACCTCCTCGAAGTCGGTGGAGACCAGCAGGACGGCGAGGCCCGCCCGGGCCGCCTCGTCCAGGATCCGGTGCACGGCCGCCTTGGCGCCGACGTCCACGCTGGCGGTCGGTTCCTCCAGGATCAGCAGGCGCAGGTTCCCGTGGAGCCACCGGCCGACGACCACCTTCTGCTGGTTGCCGCCCGACAGCGTGGCGATGGGGGCCTCGCTGTCGCGCGGGTGCACGGAGAACCGGTCGATCAGGGCGGTGGCCTCGGCGCGTTCGCGGCGCGGGCCGGTCCAGCGCCAGGCCGGGACACCGGTGGCGCGGGGGTTGGCCAGGAAGTTCTCCCGTACGGTCAGGCCGGGGGCGCAGCCCTCCTCCTCGCGGTTGCCGGGGACGAGGCCGACCCCGCGGCGCAGGGCCGCGGCCACCGAACGCGGCCGGTACGGGCGCCCGTCGAGCAGGGCCCGGCCGCCGAGGAGGGGCAGGGCTCCGGCGAGGGCGCGGCCCAGGTGCTGGTGGCCGGCGCCGGTCAGCCCGACCATGCCGACGATGTCGCCCTCGCGCAGCTCCAGGCCCACGGGGGCGGTGCGCCGCGTCGACACCCCGTCGAGGACCAGGACGGCGGGGCGCCGCGGGCCGGGGGCGGTCGCGAGGGCGGGGGAGCCGGTCCGGGGCGCGCGGGCCGGTTCCCGGCCGACGATGTCGCGTACCAGGCGGGCGGGCGGGTACGGCGCCAGCGGACCCCGGCTGACGACGCGTCCGTCGCGCAGCACGGCGAAGGCGTCGGCGACGGCGTACACCTCGTCGAGCCGGTGGCTGACGTAGAGGACGGCGTGCCCCCGGTCGCGCAGCGCGTGCAGGACGTCGAAGAGCCGCGCGCAGTCCGCGGCGGGCAGGGTGGCGGTCGGCTCGTCGAGGACGAGGAGTTCGGCCCGGTCGGCCAGGGCGCGGGCGATGGCGACCAGGGAGCGTTCGGCGGGGGCCAGGTCGGCGACGGGCGTGTCGGGGTCGAGGTGCCCGGCGACGGTGGCCAGGGCCTCGGTGCAGCGCTGCCTGGTCCGCCGCCAGGAGATCAGGCCGTGGCGGCGGGGGTAGCCGGTGCCCAGGGCGATGTTCTCGGCGACGGTCATCCACTCGACGAGGGCGAGGTCCTGGTGGATGAAGGACATCCGGCGTGCGGCCTCCTCGGTTCCGAGCGGGTGGCCGGCCACGGTGACCTCGCCGGCGTCCGGCCGGTGCACTCCGGCCAGGATCCTGATGAGGGTGGACTTCCCGGCGCCGTTGGGGCCGAGGAGGGCGAGGACGCTGCCGCCGTGGATGTCGAGGCCGACCGAGTCGAGCGCGAGGGTGCCGCCGAACCGCTTGCGGAGGCCGCGCATCCGGACGAGGGGCGGTCCCCCGGGGGACGGGGGAGGGCTCTTCGAGGTGACGGGAGTGTCATGCACGGACTTCTCCGGGGCCGCCTGGGGGTTCTTGCTGGACTGCGTGACGTCGAGGATGCTACTTGGACGTAAGGGGGCAAGTACGTCATATCGCTCTCCGTGCCGTCCGGGGCGCGGGGGCGGACGGGTGAGCGGGCCGCCGCGCGGCCGGGTCAGGCCGCGTCGAGGGCGCATTCGGCCCAGATGACCTTGCCGTGGGGGGTGTAGCGGGCGCCCCAGGCCTGGGACAGCTGCGCGACGAGGAACAGGCCGCGCCCGCCCTCGTCCGTCGAGGCCGCCCGCCGCAGGTGCGGGGCGGTGTTGCTGCCGTCGGAGACCTCGCAGATGAGGGTCCGGTCGTGGATGAGCCTCACCCGTACGGGCTCCGAGCCGTAGCGGACCGCGTTGGTGGCCAGCTCGCTGAGCATCAGCTCGGCGGCGAACGCGAGCTCGTCGAGCCCCCATTCGGCCAGCCGGCGGGTGGCGGCGGCGCGGATGTCGGAGACCCGGGCCGGGTCCGCGGGCAGGTCCCAGGTGGCGATCCGGTCGGCCGGCACGGTACGGGTCCGGGCGACGAGCAGCGCGATGTCGTCGGAGGGATGGGCGGGCGCCACCGCCTCGATGACGGCGCGGCAGGTGTCCTCCGGCCGGCGGTCGGGGTGGGCGAGCGCGCCGCGCAGCCGCTCGAGGGAGGTGTCGATGTCGCGGTGGCGGCGGTCGACCAGCCCGTCGGTGTAGAGGACGAGGGTGCTGTGCTCGGGCAGGTGGATCTCGGCGGTCTCGAAGGGCAGGCCGCCGAGCCCCAGCGGAGGCCCCGCGGGCAGATCGGGGAAGGTGACGCTGCCGTCGGGGGCGACCAGGGCGGGCGGCGGGTGTCCGGCCCGGGCCATCGTGCACAGCTGCGAGGTCGGGTCGTAGATGGCGTACAGGCAGGTGGCGCCTGCGATCGCGCCGCTGCCGGCGGCGCCCTCGTCGCCCTCCTCGCGGTCCAGGCGGACCAGGAGGTTGTCCAGGTGGGTGAGGAGCTCGTCGGGCGCCAGTTCCAGTTCGGCGAAGTTGCGGGCCGCCATCCGGAGCCGGCCCATGGTGGCGGCGGCGTGCAGACCGTGGCCCACGACGTCCCCGACGAGGAGGGCGACCCGGGTGCCCGAGAGCGGGATGACGTCGAACCAGTCGCCGCTCACCCCCGATTCGGCGGGCAGGTAGCGGTGCGCGACCTCGACCGCGCCCTGTTCCGGCAGCCCGCGCGGCATCAGGCTGCGCTGCAGGGCGAGGGCCAGGGTGTGCTCGCGGGTGAAGCAGCGGGCGTTGTCCACGGAGAGGGCGGCCCGGGCCACGAGCTCCCGGGCCAGGCGCAGGTCGTCCTCCCCGAAGGGCGACGGGTCCAGCGACCGGTAGAAGGAGGCGATGCCGAGCAGCACCCCGCGGGCGAGCAGGGGGACGCAGATGAGGGAGTGCACCCCGTGCGCCAGGATCCGCGCGGCGTCCTCGGGGCCCTGGGCGGTCCACCCGGCGGCCACGCTCAGGTCGGGTTCGAACACGGCCGGCTCGCCGTCCAGGCAGCGCATGTGGGGGCTGCCGGGGAGGGGGTCGACGTGCGCGCCGGCCGGGAGGAAGGGGCAGTCGGACCGGATCCCGTGGACCACCGCGCGGCGCAGGTCGGCCCGCGGATCGGGGGACTCCTCGCCGCGCAGCACGGCCTCGGGCAGGTCGACGGTGACGTAGTCGGCCAGGCGTGGCACCGCCGTCTCGGCGAGCTCCCGGGCCGTGCGGCCGACGTCCAGGGTCGTGCCGATCCGGGCGCTGGCCTCCGCCAGGAGTTCCAGCCGGCGGCGCGCGGCGACGGCGTACTTGCCCACCTCGGGCTCGCCGACCAGCACCAGCCCCCGGACGGGGCCCGGCCCGCCGGTGGCCGGAGCCGGGTGCGGGGGCAGGTTCACGGCGAGGTCCGAGGTGGCGTGGACGGACGCGGCGAGGTGGTGCGCGGGCGCGTCCCCGGGCAGGACGGCCTCGACGACGACGCCCTCGACCCCGGAGTCGCTGACCAGCGGACTGCTCACGAGGGTCACGTCCCGGCCGTGGTGGAGGGACACCTCGACGGCGGCCCGCCCGGTCGAGCAGATGAGCTCGGTGGCCTTCTCCTTGAGGACCATCTGGTCGTGCCGGTCCAGGCCGCCGTCGGTGAGCTCGTCCAGCGCGATCGGATGCCCGTCCCTCTCGGCCCCGCCCGCCCGGGCGAGGAGCCTGGCGTCCAGGTAGGTGCGCAGCAGCGCCCGCTCCCGCTCCGAGCACTGGTCCATCAGGCGCCGCTCGATGGCCTCGGCGGCCCGGTGGACCAGGGCGGGCAGTACGGGGTCCTCGTAGTCGCGGGGGTAGCCGAAGCAGAGGACCCCCACCACGTGTCCGCTGAACTGGTCGCGGATCGGGGTCGCCGCGCAGGCGCTGGCCTGCGAGCGCTCGGCGAAGTGCTCGGCGCCGTAGACCTGGCAGAGCCGCCGCTCGGCGAGGGCCAGGCCGATCCCGTTGGTGCCGGCGAACCGTTCGGCGAAGACGAAGCCCGGGACGGTCTGGATCGGGGGCAGGGTACGGGCGAGTGAGGGTTCCCCGAACCGGCGCTGGAGCACCGTGCCGTTGCCGTCGGCCAGGGAGATGTTCATCAGGCTGCCCGCGAACCGGGCCTGGAGCTGGTCGAGCACCGGGGCCGCGGCGCGCACGAGCCGGCTGTCGGGGTCGAAGTCGTCCCGGTAGGGCAGTTCCGTCTGCTCCGGGGAGAGCCCCAGCAGCCGGCTGCGCCTCCAGGAGTTCAGGATCGGGCCGCGGACCCCGTCCTCGACCGGTTCGCCCAGCAGGAACCGCTCACGGGAGCGCGCGGTGCCGGTCTGGCCTCCCGTGAGCCCCATCTGCACCACTTCCCCTTTGCCGAGCCGCGTGCCGCACCGGGATGTGCGCATCGAGCGAGCGCTTTTCGAGTATATTCCTCAGCTTTTGATCCGATATGGGTGAAAGTCGCGGAGTCAGAGGACCGCGACCGGAGCGACCGGTGAGCCGGTGCCGCCCGGCACGGCGAGCGGCGATACGACGATCATGAACTCGTGGCGTCCGGCGTCGGCGCAGGCGGCCGAGAGCTCCTCCAGGTCCAGGTTGTCGAGCAGCGGCACGCCCATGGCGGTCACCGCCAGGGCGTGCACGGGGGAGTGCACCCCCTCCACCGGGGAGGGCCGCAGGTCGCTGTCGCCGTCCCCGCCGAGCAGCGCGAGCGCCCGCCCCGCCAGCAGGGGCAGGGCGTCCACGTGGAAGCCCGCGGAGGCGGCCGAGACGTCCCAGGGCCCGCGCTCCACCAGCCGGCGGAAGCGGCCCGAGCGCAGCAGCACGGCGCAGCCCTCGTCGACCGTCACCCCGAGGGCGCGCTCCGCGTCCAGGACGTCGCGCGCGTGCACCGGGTGCCCGGGCTCCAGCCAGTCCGTTCCGAGGACGGCGGGCAGGTCGAGGAGCACCCCCTTCGTCACCAGCGGCCCCAGCGCGTCCACCGCGCCGAAGCGGGCTCCGCCCGCGCCGATCTCCTCCCGCGCCGGACGGCCGTCGTAGAGCAGCCCCCGGTAGGCGACGTGGGCCAGCGCGTCGAGGTGGCTCACCGACTTGCCGTGGTAGTCGACCGCGATGAAGTCCTTGTACGTGGCGGGCTCCGGGTCCTCCACGTCCCCGAGGTCGGACATGTAGTGCAGGGCGGGCCGGTCGCCCCCGCCGGGCGTCGTGTTCCAGGGCAGCCCCAGGGGCACCGTCCTCCCGGACCGGACGAGGGCGGCCGCCCGCCGCACGTGATCGGCGGTCACGGCGTTCCAGGCGCCGCGGTCCGCAGGACTCCAGCGGCCCCACGCCCGCACCTCGGCGAAGACCCGGTCGAACTCGGCGCGGGAGACCCGGGGAACCGGGGGAACCGGGGGGACCCGGGGCGCCCCCGCGTCGTCCGCCGCACTGCTGCTCACCCGTCGATCCTGCGCCCCCGCGGCCGTTCCGGCCTCCCGGCGCAGGGCGGGCGCGGCCGCGCGAGTGGCGGCGGGGCGGCGGGGCGGGGCAGGCTGGATCCATGCGGGTGCCCTTGCGCTCCCCGCCCCGGCCGGGAGCGAGCGGTCGTCACCAGGTCCTCTTCGTCCTCGCGGAGTGCGTGCCCTTCGCGATCGCGCTCCTGGTGCTGGTCATCGAGCTCACGCCCATGCACTTCCTCTACACCGGCCCCCTCCTCTCGGCCACCCCCGCCCTGGCGGCGGTGACCTCGGGCCCCCGGGGGACCCTCGCGGCCACCGCCCTGGCCGCGGCGGTCAGCATCACGACGGCCACGCACAACCAGGCCTGGGGCAACCAGATGGTGTACAGCAACTTCCTGGCCCTGTTCCTGGTGTCCGCGGCCAGCTACACGATGAGCCGCGCCGTGCGCCGGCGCAGCGAGCACGAGCTCAACCGGATCCGCCGGATCGCCGCGGCCGCCCAGGCGGTCCTGCTGCGGCCCGTCCCGTCCCGGCTCGGCCCGCTGCGCACCGCCAGCCTGTACGTCGCCGCCGAGAGCGGGGCGCAGATCGGCGGAGACCTGTACGAGGCCGTGCAGACCCGGTACGGGGTGCGGATGATCGTGGGCGACGTCCGCGGCAAGGGGCTGCCGGCCGTCCGGGCGGCCGCGGCCGTGCTCGGCGCGTTCCGCGAGGCCGTGCACTACGAGGAGGACCTGGTGGAGGTCATCCGCCACTGCGAGGAGGCGCTGCGCCGGGACGCCGCCGTGCCGGGCGCGGTCGACGAGGAGGCCCTGGTGGAGGGCTTCGTGACCGCGGTGGTCGCCCAGGTGCCCGACGGGGCGGTGGTCGAGCTGGTCAACCGCGGGCATCCGGCCCCGCTGCTGCTGCGCCGGGGCGAGGTCCGCCCGCTGCAGCCGGCGGTCCCGCTGCCGCCCCTGGGCCTCGGCGAGTTCATCGTGGGCCCCCCGGGCATCACCGACGCCTACCCCTTCCTGCCCGGGGACCGGCTCCTGCTGCACACGGACGGGGTGATCGAGGCCCGCAGCCCGCAGAACGAGTTCTTCGCGCTGCCCGAGGCCATGGAGGCGGCGCCGCCCGGCGGCACGCCCGGGCAGTTCCTGGACGCCCTGCGCCGGGACCTGGTCCGGCACACCGGCGACCTCCTCACCGACGACGTCGCGATGCTCCTCGCCGACCGGTCGGACCGCGACCGGGCGGACCCGACCGGCCGGGCCGGGCGCGCCGGTGCGCCGACGGGCGGCCCGCCGTGAACCGCGGCGCATGGCTCCTGGAACGGGGCGAGCGCGGCAACCCCGCCACCCGCCTCGACGGACGCCGTCCGGGCGGTGCGGCCTGGACCTCCGGCAACGAGGTCCGGCCGCTCGTGCACGGCGCCACGTACTTCGCCGAGCTCCTGGCCGGGATCCGCGCACTGCGCGCCGGAGACCTGCTGCTGTTCACCGACTGGCGCGGCGACCCCGACGAGCGGCTGGACGGCCCCGGCACCGAGATCGGCACCGTCCTGTGCCGCGCGGCCGAACGCGGCGTGCTGGTCAAGGGGCTGCTGTGGCGCTCCCATCTGGACGGCCTCCACTTCAGCCAGGAGGAGAACCGCCGCTTCGGCGAACAGCTCGCCCGCGCGGGCGGCGAGTGCCTGCTCGACATGCGGGTGCGGCCGGGTGGCTCCCACCACCAGAAGCTGGTCGTCCTGCGCCACCGCGACCGGCCGCTGCTGGACGTGGCGTACGTGGGCGGCATCGACCTGTGCCACAACCGCAACGACGACGCCGCCCACCGGGGCGACCGCCAGTCCCTCCCGCTCGCTTCCGCCTACGGGCCGCACCCGCCCTGGCACGACGTCCAGCTCGCCCTGCGCGGGCCTGTCGTCGGCGACGTCGAAGCCGTCTTCCGCGAGCGGTGGGAGGATCCTGCGCCGCTCAGCCGGAGCCCGCTCACCCGGCTGCGGGAGCGGCTGGCGGACGAGGACGTCAGTGCCGACCCGCTGCCCCCGCAGACGCCCGACCCGCCCCCCTGCGGCCCGCACACCGTCCAGCTTCTGCGGACTTACCCGAACCGACTGCTGCGCGGCTACCCCTTCGCCCCCGACGGCGAGCGCAGCATCGCGCGCGGCTACGTCAAGGCGCTCGCCCGGGCCCGCTCGCTCGTCTACCTCGAGGACCAGTACCTGTGGTCGCCGCGCGTCGTCGCGGGCTTCGCCCGGGCCCTGCGCTCCCACCCGGCACTGCGGATGATCGCCGTCGTGCCCACCGTGCCCGAGCAGGACGGATGGCTCACCCTGCCGATGAACCTGATCGGGCGGATCAACGCCCTCGCCGAGCTCCGCGCGGCGGCCGGCGACCGGGTCGCCGTCTACGGGCTGGAGAACCATGCGGGGACGCCGGTCTACGTCCACGCCAAGGTGTGCGTGATCGACGACATCTGGGCCTGCGCCGGCTCCGACAACGTCAACCTCCGCTCGTGGACGCACGACTCCGAGCTGAGCTGCGCCGTACTCGACGAGACCCCCGACCCGCGGCCCCCGGCAGGCGGGGCCCGGGTCTTCGCCCGGGACCTGCGCCTGGAGCTCATGCGCGAGCACCTGGACCTCGGGACCGGGACCGGGACCGGGCCCGGGGACGGCGTACCGGAGGCCGGGGCGGAGCTCTGCGACCCGGTGGCCGCCTTCGAGGCCTTCGCCGCGGCCGCCCGGGCCCTGGACGCCTGGTACGCGGAGGGCCGCCGGGGCCCCCGCCCGCCGGGCCGGCTGCGCCGCTACGTCCCCCAGGAGCTGCCCCCCGTACGCCGGTTCCTGGCCCGGCCGCTGCACCGCGCACTGGTCGACCCGGACGGCCGCCCCCTGGGGATGAGGCTGCGCAGGACGTTCTGAGCGGGTGCGATCCCAGTCGAACCGGGGCAAAGCGTTCAAGCTGTCCCGATCGGTGGGCACCCCTTAGGTGACCTAAACGATGGTCGGGTTAGCATATGAGCACCGCCTAGCTCGAAAGATAAGCCTGTGACTGTTGAGGACTCGTTCACCAGCTGGAAAAATCGCGAGGAGATCGCGGAATCGATGATCCCGATCATCGGGAAGCTGCACCGGGAGCAGGACGTCACGGTCCTCCTCCACAGCCGCTCCCTGGTGAACAAGTCGGTCGTCAGCATCCTCAAGACCCACCGATTCGCCCGGCAGATCGACGGCGAGGAGCTCTCGGTCACCGAGACGCTGCCGTTCCTGACGGCGCTCACCTCCCTCGATCTCGGCCCGTCCCAGATCGACATCGGCATGCTCGCCGCGGACTACAAGACCGACGACCGCGGTCTGTCGGTCGAGGAGTTCACCGCCGAGGCCGTCGCCGGCGCCACGGGCGCCAACAAGATCGAGCGCCGCGAGGGCCGCGACGTGGTCCTGTACGGCTTCGGCCGCATCGGCCGCCTCGTCGCCCGCCTGCTCATCGAGAAGGCCGGCTCCGGCAACGGCCTGCGCCTGCGCGCCATCGTCGTGCGCGGCGGCGGCGAGTCGGACCTGGTCAAGCGCGCCTCGCTGCTGCGCCGCGACTCCATCCACGGCCAGTTCCAGGGCACCATCACCGTGGACGAGGCGACCAGCACGATCGTGGCCAACGGCAACGCGATCAAGGTGATCTACGCCAACGACCCGTCCGAGGTGGACTACACGGCGTACGGCATCAAGGACGCCATCCTCATCGACAACACGGGCAAGTGGCGCGACCGCGAGGGCCTGTCCAAGCACCTGCGCCCCGGCATCGACAAGGTCGTCCTGACGGCCCCGGGCAAGGGCGACGTCCCGAACATCGTCCACGGCGTCAACCACGACACCATCAAGCCGGACGAGCAGATCCTGTCCTGCGCGTCCTGCACCACCAACGCCATCGTCCCGCCGCTGAAGGCCATGGACGACGAGTACGGTGTGCTGCGCGGTCACGTGGAGACCGTCCACTCGTTCACGAACGACCAGAACCTGCTGGACAACTACCACAAGGCCGACCGCCGGGGCCGCTCCGCGCCGCTCAACATGGTCATCACCGAGACCGGTGCCGCGTCGGCCGTCGCCAAGGCGCTGCCCGACCTCAAGGCCCCGATCACCGGCAGCTCGATCCGCGTCCCCGTCCCGGACGTCTCGATCGCCATCCTCAGCCTGCGCCTGGGCCGCGAGACCACCCGCGAGGAGGTCCTCGACCACCTCCGCGACGTCTCGCTGCACTCGCCGCTGAAGCGCCAGATCGACTTCACCACTGCCCCCGACGCCGTCTCGATGGACTTCGTGGGCTCGCGCCACGCGTCGATCGTCGACGCCGGCGCGACCAAGGTCGACGGCGACAACGCGATCCTGTACCTCTGGTACGACAACGAGTTCGGCTACTCCTGCCAGGTCATCCGTGTGGTCCAGCACGTGTCCGGCGTCGAGTACCCGACGTACCCGGTCCCGGCGGTCTGATCCGCCCGGAGCCCGTGTTCCCTCCGCCGCCCCGCAGCCCCTCCGGCCGCGGGGCGGCGGCGTACCCGCGGACGGCTCACGCCTCGGCGGGGACCACCGGATGCCGGCGCAGGTAGCCGGCCGCGACCCCCACCAGGGCCGCCATGCAGCCGATGAACACCAGCCCGGCGCCCTCCAGCCCGATCGGGCCGACCAGCAGGCCCACCCCGATCACCGGCACCGAGATGCCCGCGTAGGCCACCACGAACAGCGTCGAGATCACCGCCGCCCGCCGGTCCGCGGGCGAGGCCGCCGCCACCGCGGACAGCGCCCCGCGGAAGGCCAGCCCCTGCCCGGTCCCGCCGACCACCGCGCTCGCCACCACCAGGGCCAGCAGGTCCCACCACAGGGCTCCCGCCAGCAGCGCCAGCCCCGCCAGCAGGCCCGCGCAGCCCAGCGGCAGCGACCGGCCGACGCCGACCCGGCCGACCGCCAGCTGCCCGGCGGTCGACGCGAAGAAGGCCAGCGCGACGACCAGCCCGCTGACGGCCCGGTCGTGCACGTCCAGGGACTCGGAGAGGAAGGCCGGACTGACCGAGGTGAACACCCCGAAGAGGGCGAAGCCCACGAAGGCCGCCGTCGCCGCCGGTCCGAACACCGCCCGCACCTGCGGGGGCACCCCGGGCCGCTGCGGCCGTACGGTGCGCAGCGGGCGCCGCTCGCTGACGGTCTCCGGCAGCCCCACCAGGACGGCCGCGGACGCCGCCACCAGCACCAGGTGCACGACGAACGGCAGGTACAGCGGATCGGGGGCGTACTCGGCGAGGATCCCCGCCAGCAGCGGCCCGCAGCCCAGCCCGCCCATGTTCGCGGCGGTCGCCACGAACGTCGCCCGCGAGGCGCCGCCGGGCGGCGCCAGCTCCATCACGTACGCCGTGGCCGCCCCCGTGAACAGGCCGGCCGACAGCCCCGACAGCAGCCGGCCCGCGTACAGCCAGCCCAGCGCGGTGGCGCACAGGAAGCAGACCGCGCTGGCCGCGGAGAAGCCGAGCCCCCACAGCAGCACCGGCCGCCGCCCCACCGCGTCCGAGGCGTTGCCCGCCAGCAGCAGCACACCGATGACCCCGAAGGCGTACACCGCGTACACCACGGTCACCACCAGCTCGGAGAACCCGAACTTCTCCTGGTAGAGCCCGTAGAGGGGGGTCGGCAGCGTGGTACCCGCCATGCACACGGCGAAGACCGCCGCACCGAGCACACACGTCCGCCAGCCCCGGCGATCACCGTCCATGCCGCCGACGTTAACCCCGCCGGTGCGGCTCGGCGCGCCGGCCCGCGGCCGGCCGGTGCGGCGGCTCAGGGACGGCCCGCGTGCAGCTCCAGCGGTCCCGCCCCGGTGGCGCGGGCGCCGAGGCAGGCGGTGATCTGGCGGCGCAGGGCGGGCTTGACCAGGGTGCGCAGCTCCGCGGCGGCGACGGTGCGCCACTGCAGGAGTTCGGTGGGGTCCAGCCGGATGCGCGCCAGGGCGGATCCGTCCAGGACGCCGCCGTCGTAGAGGAAGCGGATCCGGGCCGGCCGGCCGGGCTTGTGGGACCAGTTCACCGCGAGCAGGCGCCCCGGGGCGAGGTCGAGGCCGAGCTCCTCGAGGACCTCCCGGCGGGCGGCGGCCCGCGGGATCTCGCCGAGGTCGCTGTCGACGCCGCCGCCCGGCAGGTTCCACCGGTCGCTGCGCCCGTACGCGGGCTGCACCAGCAGGACGCGCCCGTCCGCGGCGGTGAACAGCACGCTCGCCGCGGTCAGCGCCTTGGGCCGGCCCGCCCGGTGACTGGCCGCGTCGAGCGCACCCGCGTGCTCCAGGGCGGCCCGCCGGGCCGGGTCCAGGCCGGCCGGGGACCCGGGCTGCGCCACCCCGTCGACCAGGTGGGCGAAGGACCCGGCGTGCAGGGCGGCCAGAGCGGCGCGCAGCCGCGGGGAGACGTGGCCGGGCAGGACGGCGCCGGCCTCGTCCGGCGGCAGCCAGCGGGCCCGGCCGCCCTCCCCGCCGGGCACGGCGATCGCGGCGGCCTGCCCGGCGGGGAGCGGGCCGACGAGGTGGACGTGCACGACCAGGGAGCGGCCGTGCGGGCCCGGCGGCCGGGAGTCCACCGCCAGCAGCCGTCCGACCGGCGCGGTCAGCCCCAGCTCCTCCCGCAGCGCCCGGGCCAGCCCCGCTTCCGGCGTTTCGGCGGCCCCGACCGTGGCGCCCGGCAGCTCCGCCTCCGGCGCCCGGGCGGGCAGCAGGACGAGGACCCGCCCGTGGCCGTCCAGGACGATCCCGGTGGCGGCCACGCGCGGCGCCGGCCGGGCGGCGCGGTCCGCGCGCACCGCGTCGGGGGAGGGGCGGTCGGGGACGTGGTCGGGCACGGGAGGACTCCTGGGAGGCGGGGAGCGCCGGCGGGCAGGGAACGGGGGTGCCGGCAGGAACACTGTGCCGGGCCGCGCACGGAGCGCCGCACCGACATGCACCCGGACCCCGTTCAGGCGCGGGCCAGGAGCATGCCGCCCATGGTCACCATCGTGGCCGCGACCAGCCCGTCCAGTACCCGCCAGGCGGACGGCCGGGCCAGCAGCCCGCTCAGCAGCCGCGCCCCGTAGCCCAGGCTCGCGAACCAGATCAGGCTGGCCAGGCAGGCACCGATGCCGAAGGCCCAGCGCAGGTCCCCGCGGTCTGCGGCCAGCGATCCGACGAGCAGGACGGTGTCCAGGTAGACGTGCGGGTTGAGCCAGGTCATCGCCAGGCAGGTGAGGACCGCGCGCCGGACGGAACCGGGGAGCGGGGCGGCCCCGTCCGCGGTGAGGGCGGCGCCCGGGTCGGGCCGCAGCACCCGGCGGGCGGCGAGCACCCCGTAGCAGACGAGGAAGGTGCCGCCGGCCAGGCCGACGACGGTCAGCGCGCCGGGCCAGGCGGTGACGAAGGCGCCGACCCCGGCGACACCGAGGGCGATGAGCAGCGCGTCGGAGACGGCGCAGATGGCGACCACGGCGAAGACGGCGTGCCGGCGCGCGCCCTGGCGGAGCACGAAGGCGTTCTGCGCGCCGATGGCGACGATGAGGGAGAGTCCGGTGCCGAAGCCCGCGAGGGCCGCGGTGATGATGCCGTGTGTCATGGCTCCGACCGTAGGCAGCCTGCGGTTTTCAGTACAGCTAAAGATTTTTACGTACCATTAGCGCTCGTGATGGACGAACTCCCGCTGGACCAGGTGCGGACCCTGCTCGCCGTCGTGGACGAGGGCACCTTCGACGCGGCCGCCGCCGCCCTGCACGTGACCCCCTCCGCCGTCAGTCAGCGGGTGAAGGCGCTGGAGCAGCGCACCGGCCGCGTCCTGCTCATGCGGACCAAGCCGGTGCGGGCCACGGAGTCCGGCGAGGTGGTGGTCCGCTTCGCACGGCAGCTGGCCCGCCTGGAGAGGGACGCCCGCGCCGAGCTCGGGCTCTCCGAGGGATCCGGCCCGGTCCGGATCCCGATCGCGGTGAACGCCGACTCCCTCGCGACCTGGTTCCTGCCGGCGCTGGCCCGCGTGCCCCAGGACCCGCCGATCTGCCTCGAACTGCGCCGGGAGGACGAGTCGCACACGACGGCCCTGCTGCGCGAGGGCCGGGTCATGGCCGCGGTGACCTCCCAGCCCGAGCCGGTCGCGGGGTGCAGCGTCCGGCTGCTGGGCCTGGCCCGGTACCTGCCCGCGGCGAACCCGGCCTTCGCCGCCCGCCACCTCGGCGGCGCCCCGGAACGGGACCTGCCCCGGGCGCCCACGATCGTCTTCGACCGCAAGGACGACCTCCAGGACGCGTACGTCCGCACGCTGACCGGCGACGCCGGGGGCGGCGCGGGACCGGTGCGCCACCACGTCCCCACCTCCGAGGGCTTCCGGGACGCGGTGGTCGCCGGGCTCGGCTGGGGGCTCGTACCCGAACAGCAGGCGGCCCCGCTGGTGGCCTCCGGGGAGCTGGTGCTCGTGGCCCCCCGGCCGTTGGACGTCCCCCTCCACTGGCAGCAGTGGAAACTCGACTCCCCGGCCCTGTCGACGGTCGCCGAGGTGGTCGCGCGGGCGGCGGCGCAGGCCCTGCGCCGCCCTGCCGTGTGACCACCGGGGCCACGCCCTACCCTTGCGGTCCATGGAGTCCTACACGATCGGCCAGGCGGCACGGCTGCTGGGCGTCAGCGTCGACACGGCCCGCCGCTGGGCGGACGCCGACCGTTTCCCCACCCGCCGGGAGGGCACGAGACGCATGGTGGACGGGCCGGACCTGGCCGCGTTCTGCGTCGAGGCCGCACGGGAGGGGGTCGAGGGCGAGGAGGCCGCCCACACCTCCGCGCGCAACGCCTTCCCGGGGATCGTGACCGGGGTGAAGCTCGGCACGGTCGACGCGCAGGTGGAGATCCAGGCCGGGCCGCACCGCATCGTGTCGCTGCTGACGCGGGAGGCGGTGGAGGAGCTCGGACTGGAGGTCGGGGCCCGCGCCACGGCGCGGGTGAAGTCGACCAGCGTCTTCGTCGACCGGGCCTGAGGCGGCCGCCCCGGCCGGCGGGCGGCGGGCCGGACCGGACGCGCCCGGCGCCGATGGCAGACTGGCCGCCGATCCGCCGAAGGGGAGTACGCCTTGTCCATGTTCAGCAACCTGCGCCGGGCCGTTCGGCGCAGCTACCGCAGGGCCGTCGACCTCAGCCACCCGGCCCGCTCCCCGCTCGGCAGCGCGGTGGTCAACTGCATCGTCTACCGCGACGGCGTGCGGCAGGAGGACTGTTCGGAGGTCGAGGAGGCGCTGCGCCGGGTCCGCAAGACGGGCGAGGGCTTCGTCTGGATCGGCCTGCACGAGCCCGCGCAGTCGGAGCTCGCCGGGCTGGCCGACCTGTTCGGCCTGCACCCCCTGGCCGTCGAGGACGCCGTGCACGCCCACCAGCGGCCCAAGGTGGAGCGGTACGACGACACGCTGTTCTCCGTCTTCAAGACCGTGCGCTACGTGGAGCACGAGGAACTGACCGCCACCAGCGAGGTGGTGGAGACCGGCGAGCTGATGGCCTTCACCGGCCCGGACTTCGTCATCACCATCCGGCACGGCGGCCGCGGCACGCTCGGCCCCGTCCGCGAGCAGCTGGAGGCCGACCCCGAGCAGTTGCTGCGGGGGCCCGCGGCGGTCCTGCACGCCATCGCCGACCACGTGGCGGACGACTACATGGCGGTCACGGACGCCGTGCAGAACGACATCGACGCCGTGGAGACCGCGGTGTTCAGCGAGAACGGCGGCCGTGGCGACGCGGGCCGGATCTACCAGCTCAAGCGCGAACTCCTGGAACTGCGCCGGGCGGTGGCCCCGCTCAGCCGCCCCCTCGAACTGCTGGCCACGCAGCCGATACCGGTCATCCCGCCGGACATCCGCGCCTACTTCCGGGACGTCGCCGACCACGTGACCCGGGCCACGGAGCAGATCAACGGCTACGACAACCTCCTCGACTCCATCCTCCAGGCCCACCTCGCGCAGGTGACCGTCGCGCAGAACGAGGACATGCGCAAGATCACGGCGTGGGCGGCGATCGTCGCCGTTCCGACGATGGTGTGCGGCGTCTACGGCATGAACTTCGACCACATGCCCGAGCTGCACTGGACGTACGGCTACCCGCTCGTGCTCGGCGTCATGGCGGTCGCCTGCTTCGCCATCCACCGGGGCTTCCGCCGCAACGGCTGGCTCTGAGCCGCGTGGCGGGTTCGGCCTGGTCATGGCGGTCCGCGGTGTCGCGGGGCGGTAACGATGTGGGTAACGATCAGCACAGCATCCGGGGCGTCAAGCAGGCCCCCCGTGGGGACGTTTCGGACTTCCCGGTTCATGACGCCCCGGCAGTGTCCCGGATCCGTAACCTCCGCACGGGAAATCGGGTGCTATGGCCGATTTGGCTTCCCTGTAAGTGGCTTGACCCCGACGTAAGGGGGGCATAAGTTCTGCCCCGGCTTGCTCCAGCAGGACGGGCCCGGTCACCGTCCTCTGGGGGGACTCATGCACTACTACACCGACGTTCTGAAGAAGTACACCGTCTTCTCCGGCCGCGCCCGCCGGCAGGAGTTCTGGATGTTCACGCTCTTCAACCTGATCGCGCTGATCATCGTCGCCGTCCTCGACTTCGTCATCGGCACCTTCCCGCTGCTCTACGCGATCTACGCGCTGGCCGTCTTCCTGCCCGGTCTGGCCGTCGGTGTCCGCCGCATGCACGACCTCGGCAAGTCCGGCTGGTGGCTGCTCATCACCCTCGTCCCGGTGGTCGGCGGCATCTGGCTGCTGGTCCTGCTCGCGACCGCCGGCCAGCAGCAGGCCAACGAGTACGGCCCGGACCCGAAGGCGTACGCCGCCGCCTGATCCGACGCACGGCCGGTCACGGCCGGACGACCCTGAGCGCCGCCCCGGCCGGGAACAGCCGGGGCGGCGCTCTCGTCATGTGCGGGGGCCGCGTGACATGCGTCTCGCGGGATCCCGGCAGGGGGCTGTCCTGACAGGCCCGATCACGAGATATCTTGATGTCGAGCAATGTTGCAGACGAGAGACGCAGACTGTGGAGCGGAGCATCCGGTGACTGACTCGACCATCATCTACACGCACACTGACGAGGCCCCGGCCCTCGCGACGTATTCCTTCCTGCCTGTGATCCAGGCGTACGCGTCGACGGCCGGTGTGAATGTCGAGACCCGTGACATCTCCCTGGCCGGTCGGATCATCGCCGTGTTCCCCGAGTACCTCGAGGAGAGCCAGCGGATCGCCGACGCCCTCGCCGAGCTCGGCGAGCTGGCGAAGACCCCGGAAGCCAACATCATCAAGCTTCCGAACATCTCGGCGTCCATCCCGCAGCTGAAGGCCGCGATCGCCGAGCTCCAGGGCCAGGGCTACGCCCTTCCGGACTACCCGGACGACCCCAAGAGCGACGAGGAGCGCGAGATCCGCGCCCGCTACGACAAGGTCAAGGGCAGCGCGGTCAACCCGGTCCTGCGCGAGGGCAACTCCGACCGCCGCGCCCCCGCGTCGGTCAAGAACTACGCCAAGACCCACCCGCACCGCATGGGCGCCTGGACCCCCGAGTCGAAGACGAACGTCGCCACCATGGGCGAGAACGACTTCCGCTCCACCGAGAAGTCCACCGTCATCGCCGAGGCGGGCACCCTGCGCATCGAGCACGTGGCCGCCGACGGCGCCGTCACCGTGCTGCGCGACTCCGTACCGGTCCTGGCCGGCGAGGTCGTGGACGCGTCCGTCCTGCACGTCGACGCGCTGCGCACCTTCCTCAACGCCCAGATCGAGCGTGCCAAGGTCGAGGGCGTCCTGTTCTCCGTGCACCTCAAGGCCACGATGATGAAGGTCTCCGACCCGATCATCTTCGGCCACGTGGTCCGCGCCTTCCTCCCGAAGACCTTCGCCCGCTACGGCGAGACCCTCGCCGCCGCCGGCCTCTCCCCGAACGACGGCCTCGGCGCCATCCTGAACGGCCTGGGCGCCCTGCCCGACGGTGACGCGATCAAGGCCTCGATCGACGCCGAGATCGCCGAGGGCCCCGCCCTCGCCATGGTCGACTCCGACAAGGGCATCACCAACCTGCACGTGCCGTCCGACGTCATCGTCGACGCCTCCATGCCGGCCATGATCCGCACCTCCGGCCACATGTGGGGCCCCGACGGCAACGAGGCCGACACCCTCGCCGTCCTCCCGGACAGCAGCTACGCCGGTGTCTACCAGGCGGTCGTCGAGGACTGCCGCGCCCACGGCGCCTTCGACCCCTCCACCATGGGCTCGGTGCCGAACGTCGGCCTCATGGCGCAGAAGGCCGAGGAGTACGGCAGCCACGACAAGACCTTCGAGATCGCCGCCGCGGGCACCGTCCGCGTCGTCGACGCCGCCGGTGACGTGCTCATCGAGCAGGAGGTCGCCGCCGGCGACATCTTCCGCGCCTGCCAGACCAAGGACCTGCCCATCCAGGACTGGGTCAAGCTCGCCGTCACCCGGGCCCGCGCCACCGGCGCCCCGGCCGTCTTCTGGCTCGACGAGAACCGCGCCCACGACGCGCAGCTGATCGCCAAGGTCAAGACGTACCTCGCCGAGCACGACACCGACGGTCTGACCATCAAGATCCTCTCCCCGGTCGAGGCCACCGCCTTCTCCCTGGAGCGCATCCGCCGCGGCGAGGACACCATCTCGGTGACCGGCAACGTGCTGCGCGACTACCTGACCGACCTCTTCCCGATCCTGGAGCTGGGCACCAGCGCCAAGATGCTCTCGGTCGTCCCGCTGATGAACGGCGGCGGCCTCTTCGAGACCGGCGCCGGCGGCTCCGCCCCGAAGCACGTCCAGCAGCTGGTCAAGGAGAACTACCTGCGCTGGGACAGCCTGGGCGAGTTCTTCGCGCTGGCCGCCAGCTTCGAGCACCTCGCGGCCACCACCGGCAACGCCCGCGCCCAGGTGCTGGCCGACACCCTGGACCGTGCGACCGGCACCTTCCTCAACGAGGACAAGTCGCCGAGCCGCAAGCTGGGTGGCATCGACAACCGCGGCAGCCACTTCTACCTGGCCCTGTACTGGGCGCAGGAGCTGTCCCGCCAGATCGACGACCCGAAGCTGGCGGCGGCCTTCGAGCCGCTCGCCAAGTCCCTCGCCGAGCAGGAGCAGACCATCGTCTCCGAGCTCATCGCGGTGCAGGGCTCCCCGGCCGAGATCGGCGGGTACTACCAGCCCGACGCCGCCAAGGCCGAGGCGATCATGCGTCCGTCCGCGACCCTGAACAAGGCGCTCGCGCAGCTCGGCTGATCACCCGCGCCCGGTCACGCCCCACCTGGGCGTGACCCCGTGCGACCCGGTGCGTTCCGCCCCGGTCGGCTCCGTGCCGGCCGGGGCGGACCCGTGTCCGGCCGGCGGCGGACCCGTAACGGGATCAGTGGGCCTCGGCGTGGTGGTCCACCAGGCGGGTCAGCAGCCGTACGAACTGCTCCCGCTCGGCGGGGCTCAGCGGGGCGAGCAGCTCCTCGTGCAGCTCGTCCAGGACCTTGTCCAGGCGGCGCAGCCGACGGCTTCCCGAGGCGGAGATCGTGATGGTGTTGCGGCGCTGGTCGGCGGGGTCCGGGGCCCGGACGACGAGGCCCCGCTCGGCCAGTTCGTTGAGCACGCCGACCATGTCGCTGGGGTAGATCCCGGTGCGCCTGCTGAGCTCGGCCTGGCTGGCGGGCCCGAGGTCCTCGAGCGAGGCGAGCACGGCGTAGTGCCACTTGCGGGCGTCCGCCCGGGCCAGCCCCTCGCCGACCAGCCGGTCCGACCGCGTCGACAGCTGCGACACCAGCCGGCTGGCCCGGTGCCGCAGCCGGTCGGGGGTCCCGGGGGCCGCGTCGTCGGGCGTGTGCGCTGCTTCGGGACCGGTCATGGCGCCGATCGTACCCCCGTGCCGCCGGGCCCCGTCCGGTGGATCGGGGCCCGGTCGGGCGGGGTTCAGAGGTGGTGGATCCGCTCCTGTTCGAAGGCCAGCGGGGACCGCCCCGCCGCCAGGATCCGCAGCCCCGGAGCCGTGGCCAGCAGTCTGCGCAGCCAGGCCAGGGCATCCGGGCCGAGCTGGTCCACGCCGTCCAGGACGAGCAGCATGTCCCGTTCGGCGAGCCAGGAGGCGGCGTTCACCGTGCCGCCGGGTGCGGCGGGGGCCGAGGGGGCCCCGGGTGCGCGGCCCAGCTCCGCCGTCAGCTCGCGCACGCCGTAGCCGCCGTGCAGCGGGTCCAGGGCGACGACGGAGACACCGTCGTAGAAGTTGGACGCCAGCCGTCGGGCGATCTCCCGCACCAGCAGGCTCCGCGGTTCGCGGAAGCCGCCCGCCACGGTCAGGACGCGCCCCCGGCGGACGGCGGTGAGCAGCCGTGACATCTCGGCGGACGTCGCCGGCAGCCTGCCGGTCGTCCCTCCGGTCGTCCCTGATTCCCTCATCGGCACGATGCCCCCCAACGCATGCGTGACCACGTGCGGCACCAGGGATCTTTCGAGCCGCGTGACGTCGATTATGCGCCACGTGCGCCCCAAGGCTAGGGGAATGTCGCATTCCGATACGGGCTTTCACGAGCGCCCAGGTCAGACGGGTACGCGGCCCGGCGCACGGAGCGCCGCCCCGAGTCGTCGCCACCGCGCGCGACGACGGTGGTACAGCGGTGCGGGTGTCCCTCCGCGCCGGGGAACTCCGAGCCCTCCCGCGTAGTTTCGGTCGCCCGTGTGCTGTACGTACCCGGGGCCCGGCCCTGGGAACGGTTGTCCGGAAGCCGGTAATGGGCTCTACTGCTGTCCACCCCCACCGGGGGCATATTCGCGGGAGGGGCAGGCATGACAGCGGACCGGGGAACGGACCGGCGAGCACGGCGGCGCGGCGCGCATGGGCACCGGGCGGCGGGGCCCGTGTCCCACCGGAGGCGGCCGGCCTTCCGGGGGCGCAGGTCCCTGCTGACCCTGCTCCTCTCCGGCTTCCTCCTCGTCGGGGTCTGCGCGGCCACCGGCATCGCCTGGGACCCCCTCGACGGCGCCTCGGCGCAGGCGGGCCCGGCGGCCGGGGCCGACGCGCCGCAGCCCCCCGGCCCGGGCGCGACGGACGGGCCCGCCACCCCGTCCCCCGCACAGAGCGAGCACAGACCCTCGCCCACCGGGGACCCGGCCGCCGGGGACGACGCCGGGAGCGGCACGGACACCGCGGCCCAACGCCCCACCGGGGCCCTCCCCTTCGACCTGCCCGCGGCCCCGGCCCTGCGCTCCGGCGACGCCGGCAAGAAGCTCGTCTTCGCCCACTACTTCACCCCGTACCCGCTCTCCCTCGACAACGCGCCCGCGGACAACGACTACTACGCCCGCAACTACCTGCGCCCCGAAGGCGAGAACGGCAAACACGGCAGGTACGGCGGCCTGCTGCGGGACCGCCCGCTGCCCGTGACCCCCAAGAGCGGCGACTGGGAGTACGCCAACCTCCAGCAGGAGGTCCGCACCGCCCGCGCGGCCGGCATCGACGGCTTCACCCTCGACCTCCTCTCCCTCTCCGGCCGCAACTGGGACCGCTCCAACCTGCTCATGGCGGCGGCCCGTTCGGTCGACCCGGCCTTCAAGATCATGCTGATGCCGGACATGACCTCGCTGAAGACCGACGACCCCAAGGTGCTCGCCGAGGCCATCGCCGTGCTCGCCGACGCGTCCGCCGCCCACCGGCTCCCCGACGGCCGCCTCGTCGTCTCGCCCTTCAAGGCGGAGGAGAAGAGCGTCGCCTGGTGGACCGAGATGATCCGCGTCCTCAAGGCCGACCACGGCATCCGCACCGCCTTCGTGCCGCTCTTCCTCGACTTCGGCGCGCACAGCGGCGACTTCGCCCCCATCAGCCACGGGTTCTCCGAGTGGGGCAGCCGCAGCTACGTGGGCCAGGAGAGCTCCACCCGCGACGTCGAGCGGGCCCACGGCATGGGGAAGATCTGGATGCAGCCCGTGTCCGTCCAGGACGCCCGCCCCAACCAGGGCATCTACGACGAGGCCGGCAACACCGCGACCCTGCGCGCCACGTGGACGCGGGCCATCGAGGACGGCGCCGACTGGGTGCAGCTCACCACCTGGAACGACTACTCGGAAGGCAGCCAGTTCGCGCCGTCCCTGCACAACGGCCATGCCTACCTGGACCTCACCTCCTACTACCTGACCCGCTTCAAGACGGGCAGCTGGCCGAAGATCGTGCGGGACACCCTCTACCTCACCGCGCGCACCCAGTTCGCGGGCGCCGACCCGACCGGTGACCAGTCGCTGCTGATGTCCCTGCGCAAGGGCAGCGCCCCGTCCCGGGACACCGTGGAGGTGCTCAGCTTCCTCACCGGGCCCGCGGTCGTGCGCACGACGGTCGGCACCGCCCGCGCGGACCACGAGACGGCGGCGGGCGTGCACTCCCGGCTGCTGCCGCTGAGGACGGGCACGAGCTCGGCGCACGTGGTCCGCGACGGCAGGACGTCGGCCGAGGTGGACCTGCCCCGCCGGGTCGAGCACACGGCCGAGGTCCAGGACCTCCAGTACCAGGCGGCGACGAGCGGCCGCTAGACCGGCACGGGCGGGCGGCCCGCCCCCGGGATCAGGGGGCGGGCCGGTACACGTACCCGGTCAGGGGCGAGAGGACCTTCCACCCGAGCGCCTCGTAGAGCGCCCGGCCCGGGACCGTCGCCCCGAGGGCCCCGGTGGAGACCCCGCGGGCGAGGGCGGCGTCGGTGAGGGCGCCCATCACCACCGTCCCGAGGCCTCGGCGGCGGTGCGTCGGCTCGGTGACCACCTGGTCGAACACGCAGGCGTCGCCGGCGGTCCCCGTCCGGCCGTACGCGGCGGTCTCCCCGGCGGTGTCCAGCACGCGCACGTGGGTGACCCCGCCGGACTCCTCCACGGTCACCGCGTATCCGTCCGGCGGTCGCACCCGCGCCGGACGCAGGTCGACGGCCATCAGGAAGCAGGCCTCCGTCGGCTCCCACGCGGACGAGAACCAGGGATCCGTGTCGGCCGCGGGGAGGAAGGCCTTGACGCAGGTGGTCCGCTCGCCGATCGAGCCGACCAGCCCCCGCGCGGCCTCCGCGTCCGCGCCGAGCAGTACGTGACGGACCCTCTGGGCGGGGTGGCCGACGTCGATCCGCAGACCCCAGGGCACCTCCACCGGTTCCGGCGCCTCGCGGGCCACCGCCCACCCCTCGACCCACGACCGTGCGGTCTCCACCGTTCAGCCCCCCCCAGGACGCGTCCGTCGTCACCGCACTGTACGACGGGGTCCCGCCGGGGCGGTCTTCCGGCCGGCCGCGGGCCGGGGGATGATCCGGTCGACAGCCGCGCCGCACCCCGGAGGTCCCATGACCACGACGAATCGTTCCGCCGGAACGTCCGACGAGCCGTCCGCCGAGCAGTCCACCGAAACGCCCGCCGAGCCGTCCACCGGGCAGCCGTCCGCCTTCCCCGGCGGACCGGCCCTCTTCCGGCTCGACCCGGAGGTCTCCCACCTCAACCACGGCTCCTTCGGCGCCGTCCCCCTGCCCGTGCAGGAAGCCCAGGCCGCCCTGCGCGCCGAGGCCCACGCCGACCCCGACGACTTCTTCATCGCCGTCCCGGAACGCCTCGCCCGGGCCCGCGCCCGGATCGCCGCCCACCTGCGCGCCGACCCCGACGGCATCGCCTTCATCTCCAACGCCACCGAGGGGGCCAACCTCGCCCTCGACGCCGTCCCGCTCGGCGACGGCGACGAGATCCTGGTCACCGACCACGGCTACGGCACCGTCGTCGCGGCCGCCGCCCGCCGCGCCCCGGTGACCACCGTCGCGCTGGACCCCGCCCTGCCCGACGAGGACGCCGTCCGCGAAACCGTCCTGGCCGCGCTGACCCCCCGTACCCGGGTCGCCGTCCTCGACCACGTCAGCTCGCCCACCGCACGGGTCATCGCCTCGCCCCGGCTGCTCGCCGACCTCCGCGAGCGCGGCGTCACCACCGTCGTCGACGGCGCCCACGCCCCCGGCATGCTCGCCGACCCCCTCGCGGGAGGCGCCGACTTCTGGTTCGGCAACCTCCACAAGTGGGGCTACGCGCCCTCCGGCACGGCCGTCCTCGCCGTCGCCCCTCAGCACCGCCACCGCGTACGCGCCCTCGTCCCCTCCTGGGAGGACGGGCACGGGTTCCCGCGCTCCGTGGAGAACCGGGCCACCGCCGACTACACCGGCTGGCTCGCCGCGCCCGAGGGCCTGGACCTCATCGAACGCCTGGACGCCGCCAAGGTCCGCGCCCACAACAGCGCCCTCGCCGCCCACGGGGCCGCACTCCTGGCCGGGATCCCCGGGATCACGCGCCTTCCGCACACCGAAGGCCTCGCCATGCGCACCCTGCGGCTGCCGCCCGGCATCGCCGAGACCCACGAACGGGCCTCCGCGCTGCGCGAGGAGATCGCCGCCCGGCACCGCATCCGGGTGCTGGTCTGGCCCTGGCCGGGCGGCGGAGGCATCCGGGTGTGCGGCCAGATCTACAACCGCGCCGAGGAGTACGCCCGCCTCGCCGCCGTCCTGCCCGCCCACCTCGGCTGACGGGCACCCGGCGGTCCGGGCACCCAGGTTTGGGCGTCCGGTGCTGCGGGCGTCCTGCCGTCCAGAGGTCCGGGCGGCCGCCTCAGCCGCGCCGCAGCAGGTACGTGTCCATGATCCAGCCCTTGCGGGCGCGCGCCTCGGTCCGCAGCTCCTCGATCCGCTCCGACACCTCCGCCAGCTTCCCCTGCACCAGGATCTCGTCCGGGGTGCCCACGTAGGCCCCCCAGTAGATGTACAGGTCCTGGTCCAGGTGGGCGGTGAAGGCGTGCCGCGCGTCCAGCATCACCACCACGTCGTCCACGTCCTGCGGCCAGCCCTCGGCCAGCCGGCGACCGGTGGTGATCTGGACGGGCCGCCCGACCCGGTTCAGGTTGGTCCGGTGCCGCGCCAGCAGCGCCGAGATGCTGCTGATGCCAGGCACCACCTCGTGCTCGAAGGCCACCCGGCCCCGCTCCAGCACCTCGTCGAGGATCGCCAGCGTGGAGTCGTAGAGCGAGGGATCGCCCCACACCAGGAAGGCACCCGTCTCGCCGTCCGCCAGGTCCTCCGCCACGAACCGCTCGAAGATCTCGGCCCGCGCGCTGCGCCAGCCGTCCACCGTCGGGGCGTAGTCGGCCGGCGTACGGTCCCGGTCCGGGTCGCGGCCCTCGACCAGCCGGTGTCCGGGCCGGGCGTGCGCGTCGAGCATCGCCCGCCGCAGCCCGGTCAGATCCGCCTTCTCCTCGCCCTTCTCCAGGATGAGGAATGCGTCCGCCGCGCCGATCGCCCTGACCGCCTGGAGGGTCAGGTGGTCCGGGTCGCCCGCGCCTATGCCGATCACTGAGAACTTCTTCACCCGGCTATTGTGCCCATCATGCGTGCCGCCCTGTTCGTCACCTGCGTCAACGACGCGTTGTACCCGCGGACCGGCATCGCCGCCGTACGCCTCCTGGAGCGCCTCGGCGTCGACGTGGACTTCCCGGCGGCCCAGACCTGCTGCGGCCAGCCGCAGTACAACACCGGCTACCGGCACGAGGCGGAACCGCTCCTGCTGCGCACCGCCGCCGCCTTCGAGGGCCACCGCTACGTGGTCACCCCCTCCGGCTCCTGCACCGCCATGATCCGCGAGCACTACCCGCGGATGGGCCGGCAGGCGCAGCGGGAGGGGCGCGGCCCCCGGGCGGCGGACGCGGCGCGCTCCCTCGCGCCGCGCGTGTACGAGCTCACCGAGTTCCTGGTCGACGTGCTCGGGGTGACCGACGTCGGCGCGTACTTCCCGCACACCGTCACCTACCACCCCTCCTGCCACGGCCTGCGCGGCCTCGGACTGGGGGACCGGCCCCGGCGCCTGCTCGCCGCGGTCAGGGGCCTGGAACTCGTCGAGCTGCCGGGGGCCGAGGAGTGCTGCGGCTTCGGCGGCACCTTCGCCGTCAAGAACCCGGACGTCTCGGCCGCCATGGGCGCCGACAAGATCGCCGCCGCGGCCGGCACCGGCGCCGGCGTGCTGTGCGGCGCGGACAACTCCTGCCTCGCCCACCTCGACGGCCTCCTGCGCCGCGCGGACGCCCCGCTGACCACCCTCCACCTCGCCGAGATCCTGGCCGCCACCGAGGAGGAACCACTGCCATGACCGCCACCCACCTCGGCATGCCCGCCTTCCCCGAAGCCGCCCGCGAGGCCGTCCGGGACGGCGCCCTGCGCGCCAACCTCCGGCACGCCACGCACACCATCCGCGGCAAGCGGGCCCGGGCCGCCGCCGAACTGGCGGACTGGGACCGGCTGCGCGCCGCCGGAAAGGCCGTCAAGGACCACACCCTGCGCCACCTCGACCACTACCTCCTGCAGCTGGAGGAGGCGGTGACGGCCGCCGGCGGCACCGTCCACTGGGCCGTCGACGCCGAGGAGGCCAACCGGATCGTCACCGGCCTCGTCCGCGCCACCGGCGAACGCGAGGTCGTCAAGGTCAAGTCGATGGCCACCCAGGAGATCGGACTCAACGAGGCCCTGGAGGCCGCCGGGATCGCCGCCTACGAGACCGACCTCGCCGAACTCATCGTGCAGCTCGGCCGCGACCGCCCCTCCCACATCCTCGTACCCGCCATCCACCGCAACCGGGCCGAGATCCGCGAGATCTTCCGCACCGAGATGGGCCGTTGGGGCCGTCCGGCGCCCGACCCCCTCGGCGACGACCCGAGGGAACTGGCCGAGGCGGCCCGCCTGCACCTGCGCGAGAAGTTCCTGCGCGCCAAGGTCGCCGTCTCCGGCGCCAACTTCATGGTCGCCGAGACCGGCACCCTCGTCGTCCTGGAGTCCGAGGGCAACGGCCGCATGTGCCTGACCCTCCCCGAGACCCTGATCTCCGTCGTCGGCATCGAGAAGGTCGTCCCCACCTTCCGCGACCTGGAGATCTTCCTCCAGACCCTGCCGCGCTCCTCGACGGCCGAGCGGATGAACCCGTACACGACGATGTGGACCGGGCTGGGCCCTTCACGCGGGGCCGACGGCGACGGACCCGCCGCCTTCCACCTCGTCCTCCTCGACAACGGCCGCACCGACACCCTCGCCGACGAGACCGGCCGCCAGGCACTGCGCTGCATCCGCTGCTCCGCCTGCCTCAACGTCTGCCCCGTCTACGAACGCGCCGGGGGCCACGCCTACGGGTCCGTCTACCCCGGCCCCATCGGCGCCGTCCTCAGCCCCCAACTGCGCGGCACGGAGAGCGAGATCGACGCCTCCCTGCCCTACGCCTCCACCCTGTGCGGCGCCTGCTACGAGGTCTGCCCGGTCGCCATCGACATCCCCGAGATCCTCGTCCACCTCCGGGAACGGGTGGCCCAGGGCGGCCCGGTCACCCGCGACGGCGTCCGGGTACGGCTGCGCCCCGCGCACGGGCACACCGCCGAACGCGCCGCGATGCGCGCCGCACGGCTGCTCCTGGACCGCCCGCAGGCGCTGCGCGCCGGTGAACGGCTGCTGGCCCGGGCCCGCCGGCTGGCCCCGCGCCGGCTGCCCGGCCCCGGCCGGGCCTGGACCGACGCGCGCGACCTGCCCGCCGTACCCGCCGAGTCCTTCCGCGACTGGTGGAACCGAGAACGAGGAGGCCCGCGGTGAGCAGCAAGGACCGCATCCTGGCCCGCATCCGCCGGGCGGTGCCGCAGACCGGGCCTGGCCCCGCGCGTCCCGGCCCGGCGGCCGACGCGGCCGGGATCCCCCGCGACTACCTCCACGTCCACGCGGCGCGCACCCCCGGCGAACGCGCCGACCTGCTCGCCGCGAACCTGGCCGAGTACCGCGCCCGGGTCCACCGCACGGACCCGGACGGCCTTCGGGACCTGCTCGCCCGCCTCCTGGCGGACGCCCGGACGGTCCAGGTCCCGCCGGACCTCGGCTTCGACTGGCAGGCGCCGCCCGGCACCACGACCGTGCCCGACGAGGCCGCCCGGACACCGCGGGACCTCGACCGGGTCGACGCCGTGATCACCGGCTGCGCCCTCGCGATCGCCGAGACCGGCACCATCGTCCTGGACGGGGGACCGAGCCAGGGACGCCGGCGCATCACCCTCGTCCCCGACCATCACGTCTGCCTCGTCCGGGTGCCCGACCAGGTCGTGGACTCCGTCCCCCAGGCCCTCCGGCTCCTCGACCCGACCCGCCCGCTCACCTGGATCTCGGGCCCCTCGGCGACCAGCGACATCGAACTGGACCGGGTCGAGGGCGTCCACGGACCCCGCCGGCTCGACGTCGTCCTCGTGGCCCCCGCCGGGGAGCGGACCGCGGACCACCGCACAATGGAGGGCATGTCATCGCACATCGCCCTCACCGCCCTCCTGGTCGACGACTACGACGAGGCCATCGACTTCTACACGCGCGCCCTCGGCTTCGACCTCGTGGAGGACACCGCCCGCCCGGACGGCTCCCGCTGGGTGGTGGTCCGCCCCGCCGGCGCCACCGAGTCCGCGCTGCTGCTGGCCCGCGCCAAGGACGACGCCCAGCGCGCCCGGTTCGGGGACCAGACCGGAGGCCGCGTCGGCTTCTTCCTCCACACCGACGACTTCGCCCGCGACCACGCCCGGATGACCGCCGAGGGCGTCCGCTTCATGGAGGAGCCCCGCCACGAGGCCTACGGCTCCGTCGCCGTGTTCGAGGACCTCTACGGCAACCGCTGGGACCTGCTCCAGCCGGCCGGCGCCTGAGCCGTCCTACCCCGCCGCGCCCAGCCGCGGCGCCTCCCGCACGGCGTCGACGGCCGGGCCGCCGCCCTCCACCCGGGCCGCCAGCTCCCTGGCCCACCGCACCAGGCCCGGCACGTCGATCCCGTACGCCGCGCCCTGCGGCCCGGCGCCCTCCTCGATCCCGGCGGCCCCGCGCCGCAGCAGCCGGGCCCCGCCGACGGCATTGCCGCGCGCGGCGTGGGTCAGCCCGACGGCGAGCTGCGCGAGCCCCCGCCACAGCGGGGCCGCGGCCCGGGGCCCCGACTTCCACGCGTCCTCGAACACCTCGTGCGCGTGGAACGGCATCCCCGCGTCCAGCAGCCGCTGCGCCTCCCGCACGGTCTCCGCGGGCGAGCGCACCACCCCCTCGGGCTGCCGCTCCACCCCGGGCGCCCCGTAGGCCAGCGGCCGCCCCAGCCCGTCCCGCGGCCGGGCACTGCGCGCCCGCCCTCCGCCGTCCCGATCCCGTCCGTCCACACCCCCATCCTGCCCTGCGGCGATTACCGGTGCATGAACACCCCTCGGCGTGGGGTAATGTTCTGCATGTGCCGCCGAGCGCGGGGAAACCCCAGGTCGCAGGCACAACGGGACGTGGCGCAGCTTGGTAGCGCACTTGACTGGGGGTCAAGGGGTCGCAGGTTCAAATCCTGTCGTCCCGACTCGTGAGAGTCGTCACCCGAGGGGCCGCTCCGGAGCAATCCGGAGCGGCCCCTCGGGCGTTCCCGGCGGGTGTCAGGCGATGTGTTCGATCCGGTCCCCGTTGAGGAGGTACAGCGGCAGGTGCGGCTGTTCCAGGGGGAACGGGAAGCCGTTGCCGTGGGCCAGGGAGGCCATCGCGAGCGGGCCGAGGGCCACGCGGGAGCGGGCCGGGCCCGGTTCGCCCCAGTAGCCGCCGTGGTCCGCGAGGGCGTCGTGCAGGGCGGAGGCGAAGGCCTCGTGGTCGGCCGTGACCAGGCGGTGGAAGAGGGCGACCGGGTGGTAGTCGATCCGGTTCACGTAGTCCGACGGCGCCCGGGTCACCGCCTCGGGCATGGACGTTTTGATGGTGGCCAGCAGCTTCGGGACGACGTCGTCGATGGAGTGCTCGCGGGAGAAGTAGGTCTGCAGGGTATCGATCCAGTGCAGGACGTACTCGTCGGCCGAGTCGTCCTCGCGGAGCCTCGACAGCGGTACGCGGCACAGCCGTTCGGTCCGCTCCCACTGGCGGCAGACGATCGCGAGGTAGAGGGCGTCGAGCCAGGCCCGGGCGTCGGCCGGGGGTTCGGCGGCCATGGCCGGCAGCGGCAGCACCAGGTCCTCGCCGAGGTAGCAGTCCTGCGGCCGCTCCGACCCGGTGAACAGGGTGCTGCCGACCCGCAGCGCGGTCTCCCAGGCCTCCCAGACGGCGATGCCCGACGCCTTGGTGTCGTCGGCGCACCGGACGTGGGCGAGGGCGACGGCCGAGGCGAAGGCGTCGGCCAGGCCCGAGGGTTCCTGCGCGAGGCCGCGCAGGGCCTGCGCCGTGGCGGCCGTGAGGGTGTCGGAGTCCGGTGTGGCGGAGGCGGCGGCCGTGGCGATCCGGCCGGCGCGGTCCAGCCGGACCAGGCCCTTCATCAGGCCGAGCAGCCGCGGCGGGGGCTGCAGGGAGAAGGTCCGGGTCTCCTCGTCGATGACGGTGAGCGAGGTCAGCGAGCCCTCGTGCCACCAGTAGACCCGCGGGGACAGCTCGCCCGGCCCGTCCTCGTACGCGCGGAGGGCGTACTCGGCCAGCCCGTTGAGGGCGTCCACCACGGATCCGTCCGTGATGGGGTGGAATGCGAGCAGGTGGCGGTTGGGGACGATGACGAGTGCGCCCGCACCGGGCAGTGACTCTCCGGTCACCTGCAGGGCCACTTCGGCGAGGAACAGGGCCTTGCTCGCGATGAACGGGGAGTCGCCGTGGAGGGAATGCAGACGGGCGCGGCCGCCGAGGGACACCTCCTCGTGCTTGACGGGTATCCGCATCAGATTTGCGTGTGCGGCCCGTCCCAGCTCCTCGACCCCGGCGAGCTCGACGTCCCGGTCGGTCAGGATGCGCACGCTGGTGGGGCCGTCGAGCGCGAAGGCGTACACGAGGCCGTCGGCCACCACGCGCGCGTACGTCATCGAGGGCGCGAGCTCCTGGCCGATGGCCCCGACGGGCAGCAGCCGGGCGTGCGTTCCGTGCAGCAGGGCGGCGGCGGACTCGTCGCCGCGGCTCGCCCCGCGGAGGTTCGCGAAATGGGCCGCGACCAGCTCGGGCCACTGCGCTTCGGGGCTCTGGCGGCAGGTGTGCGCGAGGTTGTGGAGGGAGAATCGGACGCCGTCCTGCGCGTAGGGCGCGGAGAGCGTGCGCAGGTAGGTCGCCTGACGGTCCGTCAACATCGGGAGGTCGGAGGAGTCGAATGAGTCCATGCTGTTCATTCGTTCGACTCTACGGCGTACGGGGCGTGTTGGGGCCCGTGCCCGGCCGCGTGGCGCGCCGCCGGTGCCGGGGCGGCCCGTTCGCAGACGTACACGTACGGCCCGGGGCAGGGTGGGCTGCGCCGGCCGCCTCTCGGCTCGCTGGAGAAGGGGTGGAGTCACAAGATCGGGCCTTGCCGGTCACCCGTCGGCCGACGACAGTGGGGGGTCTTCGCGGGACCGCCGGTGAGGACCGGACCGCACGCGGAGGACGGAGCTTTCCGAACGAAGGGACAGCGGGACACCCATGAACGCCAGCGCACACATCGAGGCCGTCTTCGCAGAGACCCGCCGGCGCAACCCGGCCGAGCCGGAGTTCCACCAGGCGGTCGCCGAGGTACTGGAATCCCTCGGCCCCGTCTTCGAACGCCACCCCGAGTATGCCGACACCGGCATCCTGGAGCGGCTGTGCGAGCCGGAACGGCAGCTGATCTTCCGGGTCCCGTGGGTGGACGACGGCGGCGCCGTGCGGGTGAACCGCGGCTTCCGGGTGGAGTTCAACAGCGCGCTCGGCCCGTACAAGGGCGGACTGCGCTTCCATCCGAGCGTCAACCTCGGCATCGTGAAGTTCCTCGGGTTCGAGCAGATCTTCAAGAACGCGCTGACGGGCATGGCGATCGGTGGCGGCAAGGGCGGCGCCGACTTCGACCCCAAGGGCCGCTCGGACGGCGAGATCATGCGGTTCTGCCAGTCCTTCATGACGGAGCTGCACCGCTACCTCGGTGAGCACACCGACGTGCCGGCCGGCGACATCGGCGTGGGCGGGCGCGAGATCGGCTACCTCTTCGGCCAGTACAAGCGGATCACCAACCGCTACGAGTCCGGCGTCCTGACCGGGAAGCCGGTCGGCTGGGGTGGCTCGCACGTCCGTACCGAGGCCACCGGCTACGGCGCGGTGTACTTCGCCCACGAGATGCTCGCCACGCGGGGCGAGGGCTTCGACGGGCGGCGGGTCGTGGTCTCCGGCTCGGGGAACGTGGCCGTGTACGCGGTCGAGAAGGTGCACGCCCTCGGCGGCCGGGTCGTGGCGTGCAGCGACTCCTCCGGCTACCTCGTGGACGAGGACGGCATCGACCTGGAGCTGCTGAAGGAGGTCAAGGAGGTGCGCCGCGAGCGGATCTCCGCCTACACCGAGGCACGGCCCGGCGCGAGCTTCTCCGCGCGCGGCACCGTCTACAACGTCCCCTGCGACATCGCCCTGCCCTGTGCGACCCAGAACGAGCTGGACCGCGAGGACGCGGTGGCCCTGGTCAAGCACGGGGTCCGGGCGGTCGCCGAGGGCGCGAACATGCCCTGCACCCCGGCGGCGGTGCAGATCTTCCGGGACGCGGGCGTGCTCTTCGGCCCCGGCAAGGCCGCGAACGCCGGAGGCGTGGCCACCTCCGCCCTGGAGATGCAGCAGAACGCGGCCCGCGACAGCTGGACCTTCGAGCAGACCGAGACCCGCCTCGCGGCGATCATGCGCGACGTCCACGCCCAGTGCCGTGACACGGCGGCGACGTACGGCGGCAACGCCGACGACTACGTGCTCGGCGCCAACGTGGCCGGCTTCCTGCGCGTCGCCCGCGCGATGACGGCGCAGGGCGTCATCTGACCCGTCCCCGTCTCCCGTCCCCCGCCACCGGGCCGCGGCGGCGCCCCACCGTCGGGTGAGCCGGGCCGCCGTGCGGCCCGGCCCGGTCGGCGGGGTGATCCGCAGCACCCGCAACCGGCGACCGGCCTCTGCTCCGATACGATGTTCGATCCGCAGCTACTGCCTCGAAGCGACATCACATCGGTTGAAAAATTGATATCCAACGAATCGCGGATGAACTCGCGAACAAGCGGCCGGGACGTCCTCGCCGCCCTGCGCCGGCCACGCGTCCTGCTCTGGGCCGCGGTCGGCGCGGTGGCCCTCGGCTTCCTCGTCGCCCTGGAGATCGCCGCGCGCCACTACGGCGTGCGGGGACCGCTGACCAACCAGGTGCGCGAGGTGGTCTTCGCCCCCAAGTCGGGCCCCCTGCTGTACGCGGGCATGGCGCTGATGCTGGTGGTGCTCACCTGGCGGCAGCGGTTCGTCGCCATCGGGGCCGCGATCGGCATCGACCTCGTCTTCTGGCTCGTGCGGTGGCTGACCGACGCCCCGATGATGGCCGGCAACGGCGCGCTGTGGGTGCTCCTCGCGCACGGCGTCATCGCGTTCACCCACCGCACCGGCCGGGAACGGGTCCTGCTGCTGAAGGGCGTCGGCCTGGGCCTGCTGCTGGTGGCGGGCCGCAAGACCGGTGACATCTGGCTGCTGATCACCATGAAGACCCAGCCGTTCGTGCTCGACCAGTACGTGGCGGCCGCCGACCACGCGCTCGGCAGCCCGTCGCTGCTGATCGGCCGCCTGGTCGGGGCCACCGGCCCGGTCGGCGCCCACGTCCTCGACTGGGTCTACGTACAGCTCGGCGTGGCCGCGGTCGCCGTCGCGCTCTACCAGCTGCGCACCGTGGTGACCGAGCGCCGCTTCCCCTCCCACCACATCGTGCGCACCTTCCTCGTCATCGGCCTGCTGGGGCCGGCGATCTACATGGTGTTCCCGGTGGTCGGGCCCGTCTACGCCTACGGGGCCGAGGGCGGCCAGTGGGCGCTGGCGCATCTGTGGCCGCAGACCGCGCCGACGATCACCGACCCGCAGCCGTTCCTCTTCGACGAGATCACCCCGCGCAACTGCATGCCCAGCCTGCACACCGCCTGGGCCACCGCGATCTTCATCCACTCCCGCAAGGGCCCCCTGGCGCTCCGGCTCGCAGGAACGTTCTGGCTGATCGCGACCCTCGGGGCCACCCTGGGCTTCGGCTACCACTACGGTGCGGACATCGTCGCCGGTGTGGTCTTCACGCTCACGATCGAGACGGCACTGCGCTCGCTCGCCCGCGGCTGGGACCGCCAGGGCGCCCGGCTGACCGCCTACGGCGCCGCCGTCTTCGCAGCGCTGCTGCTCGCGTACCGCTTCCTGTCCGTGGAAATGTCCGAAAATCCGTGGGTCTTCGGGCCCCTGGTGATGCTGTCGATGATCTCGGTCGTCTACGCGTACGTGCGGACCACCAGGCAGTGGGACCGGAGCGCCGCGCCGGTGCGCCTGCCGGAACCCCGCCGGGAACAGCAGCCCGAACTGGTCTGATCCCGTCACGCCCGGCCCCCGGCCGGGCGTGACGGGCGCATCCGCGGGGCCCCTGCCCGTAGCGCGACGGCGCTGCCGGGGGAAAAATGGGAGCCGGCCACGGACGTGTTGGGGGCGGCATGCCGGCGTTGCTGTTATGGCGAAACGATCCTGTACGGGGCGCTGCCGCCCGGTCCGGAGGCCGGCCCGCGGCGGCCGTCATCGGCGCCGCGGTCCTCGCGTCGGCCCTGGCCCTGGCCTTCCTCTGGGCCGGCGGAGCGGGTTCCGGCGGCGCACGGGCCGCCGGGATCGCGGGCGGAGCCACCGTTCTCACCGCGCTTCTCGGCCTCGCCGCCCGGCTGCTGCGGCCGCGGGGCACCGCGCACCGCGGCGCACCCGGCTCCGGCCGAGGTCCCGGCTCCCGCTCGGACGCGGGCCGAGGTCCCGGATCCGGCTCCGGCGCGGACGGGCTGCTGCGCACCCCCGGAGGCCGCATCCCCCCGCTGCGCCGGGTGGACCGCCCCGAGCAGGCCGGCGTCCACCCCGCCGGCGCGGGCCGGTCCGGCGAACCGGCTCCCGCGTACGTACGCCGCGACGCCGAACCCCGGCTGCGCGAGGCCCTCGGGCGCTCCGGATTCGTGCTGCTGGTCGGGGAGTCCACCGCCGGCACGTCCCGGCTGGCGTACGAGGTGGCCCGCTCGCTCTACCCCCGGCACGCCTTCGTCCGCCCCCTCACCCGGGCCGCGCTCCCGGCGGCCCTGCGCGCCGCCGCGCGGCGGCGCCGGTCCGTGCTGTGGCTGGACGACCTGGACGACTTCCTCGGCGCGGGCGGTCTGACCGCCGCCATGCTGGCCGGGGTGGCCGCGGCGCCGGGCCGCCGGATCGTGCTGGCCACCCTGCGCACGCAGGAGTTCCGGCGTTTCCACGCCCGCGAGAAGGGCCGGCTCACCGGCTCCGACCGGGACGCCTGGCGCATCCAACGCGAGGTCCTGGAACGTGCCGAGGTGGTCCGGCTGGCCCTGCAGTGGTCCGCCGCCGAACGCCACCGGGCCGCCGCCGCCCAGCCGTACGACCCGCGCATCGGGGAGGCGCTGCTCGCCGGAGAGGGATTCGGGGTGGCGGAGGTCCTCGCCGCCGGACCGGAACGGCTCGCCGCCTGGCAGGCGGCCGGGGCCCCCGGCGCCCACCCGCGTGGCGCGGCCGTGGTCAGCGCCGCCGTGGACTGCCGGCGGGCGGGGCTGCGCGGGCCGGTGGGCGAGGACCTGCTGCGCGCACTGCACCGGCCCTACCTCCCCGGGCAGGGCGCCGACCCTCTGCCGGAACCTTTCTCCGACGCCCTGGACTGGGCCGTCCACGCGGCACCCGCCGCCGACCCGCCTTCCCCCGCCGGTCACCCGGCTGCCACGGGTCACTCGGCTGCCGCCGGTCGCCCCGCGGCCCGCCCGGCCCCCGCACCGGCTCCGTCCCCCGGCGGGCTGCTGGCCGGGGACCGCGCCCGGGGGTACACCGCCTTCGGCTACCTGCTCACCGCGCCGGGCGCGGAACCGGTCCCGGACCACCTGTGGCGCACCCTGCTCACCCGGGTGACGGCCGAGCAGGCCTACGACCTCGGCCTCCTCGCGCACCAGGAGGGCCACCCCCGCCGGGCCGCCGAGGCGCTGACCCGGGCCGCCCTCGGGCGGGTGCCCGGAGCCGACTTCCTGCTCGCCCTCGCGCTCGGCGACGCGGGGCGCCCGTACCGTGCCGCGGCCGACCTCACCGGGATCCTCCGGAGGCGCGAGGACCGGCTCGGCCCCCGCCACCCCGACACCCTGGCCGCCCGGCACCAGCTGGCCTTCTTCACCGGAGAGGCCGGCAATCCGCACGCCGCCGCGGCCCGCTTCGCGGCCCTCGCCGTCGACGCCGCGTCCGTGCTGGGGCCGGACCACCCCGACACCCTGGCCGCCCGCCACGCCCTCGCCCACTCCACCGGGGAGGCCGGCGCCCCCGCCGAAGCGGCCCGGCAGCTGGCCCGGCTGCTCACCGACCGGCTGCGGGCGCAGCACCCGGACGACCCCCCGGTACTGGCCACGCGCCGCGGCCTGCTCTGGTACCGCGCCGACGACCCGGCCCGCGCCGCAGCGCAGTGGGCCGAGCTCCTCGCCGACACGCTGCGCTGCCTCGGCCCCGACGACCCGCACACCCTGGCCGTCCGCGGCAGCCGGGCCGCCCTCGCGGCCCGGGCGGGCCGCCCCGACGAGGCCGCGGCCGCCTGGGAGTCGGTGACCGCCGACCGCGCCCGGGTCATGGGCCCCGCCCACCCGCACACGGTCCACGCCCGGCTGGAGTGGGCCCGGGCCCTGGCCGGCTCCGGCCGTCCCGGCCCGGCGTGCGCCCTGCTGACCCGTACCCTCGGCGACGCGGGGACCCTGTTGGAGCCTGGCCACCGGCATCTGCGCCGGGCCCGCGAGTTGCTGGCCGAACTCCCTCCGGGGTGACCGGCCGGGGGCGGGGCCGCACGACGGCGCCCGCCCCCGGCCGGGGGTTCAGGCCGTGGCCGGCTCCGTGCGCTCCGCGGCGGCGGGCGGTGCGAGGCGGCCGCCGCGGTGCAGGGCGAGGACCGCGGCGCCGCACAGCACCCCGAGCGCGAGCAGGGACAGCCACGGCAGCGCCGACAGCCCCGCGGACCGGGCCGCGTCCAGGGCGGCGCCGGTCAGCAGGTTGCCGAGGGTGATCCCGATTCCGCAGACCGTGTTGTAGAGCCCGTAGTGGGTGGCCACGAGGCGGTCCCCGGAGAGACGGACGACGGTGTCCATCTCGAACGGGTAGGCGATCATCGTGCCGACCGCCAGCAGCAGCGCGGCCAGCACCGGCGGTCCGGCGGCCAGCGCCCACCGCCCCGGTCCGTCCTCCGGCACGGTGACGGCCGTCGCGAGGACCAGCGGCACGAAGGCACCGCCCATGACCAGCACCCCCCGGGCCAGTGCGGTGCCCGGGGACATCCGCGCCCGGCACCAGGCGGTGACCCGCGTCTGGAACAACACGGTGCTCAGCCCCGACACCGCGAACAACGTCGCCGTCGCCGCTCCGGTGAAGTCCCCGTCGCCGCCGAGGCGCCGGATCTCCAGCGGCAGAGCCAGGTACACCTGGAAGGACAGCACGTACGACCCGGTCATGGCGGCGGAGAACAGCAGGAACGGCCGGTTCGTGAGGACCGTCCGCCACTGGGCCCGTACCGTCCCGTGCCCGTTGCCCCGGCCCGACGCCGTCGCGCCACCCGCGGCCTTCGCCCCGCCGGCCGCCGGTTCTCCGCTTGCGGCCCGGCGGGCGGGCAGCAGGCGCAGCTGTACGAGGCTCAGCACGGCGAAGACCCCGGCCGCGGTGAGGCAGGTCAGGCGGAAGTCGACCCCCGTGAGGACCATGCCGACCAGCGGGCCGAGCAGGATCCCGGCCTGGTAGAAGACGTTGAACAGGGCGAACGCCTCCACCCGGCGCTCGCCCGCGTCCGCCGCCAGGTAGGCACGGGTGGCCGGGTTGAACAGGGCGCCCGCCAGGCCGGTGGCGGCCGACGCCGCCAGCAGCGCGGGCACCGAGCCGACCAGCCCGAGCGCGGCGAAGCCGACGACGCGCAGCAGCATGCCCGCGACGATCATCGGCTTGTAGCCCAGCCGGTCGGCGAGGGTGCCGCCGATCAGGAACATGCCCTGCTGGCTGAAGTTGCGCACGCCCAGGACGAGGCCGACCACCCAGGCGGCCAGCCCCAGCGACCCGGACAGGTGGGCGGCGAGGTAGGGCATGAGCATGTAGAAGCCCAGGTTGATGGTGAACTGGTTCACCATCAGGAGGCGGACGCTCGCGGGATGGGAGCGGAAGGCCGTGAGGGTGCCCTTCACCGGTCGCGCCCCTCCGCCCCGCGGGACCGGCCCGAGTCCGGGTCCGAGTCCGAATCCCGGGCCGTGTCCCGGGCCGGGGCCAGCGGGTCGACGACCGCGCCGCACCGGGTCCAGCGGGTGACCTCCTTCTCGTCGACGCGCCCGACCACGTCCGGTTCGGCCGCCGGCGGGCCGTCCAGCAGACCGTGGGCCGCGCAGTAGTCGTCGTCGTAGACCGTGCCCAGGTACCGCTGCGGGCCGTCCGGGAACACCGCGGCGATCCGGGTGTCGGCCGGCCTGGTGCGGGCCAGCCAGCCCGCGACCAGGGCGACGGCGCCGACGCTCCAGCCGCCGGTGGCGTAGTGCGAGGCCGCCAGTCGGCGGCAGGCCCACACCGCCTCGGACGGAGCCACCCAGTGCACCTCGCCGAAGCTCCCGTACGCGACGTTGCGGGGGTAGATGCTCGACCCGAGACCGCGCATCAGCCGGGGCCGGGCGGGCTGGCCGAAGATGGTCGAACCGATGGTGTCCACCCCCACCAGCTCCAGCCCCGGGTAGAGCTGCCGCAGGACCCGTGACAGGCCCGCCGAGTGCCCGCCGGTGCCGACGCTGCACACCAGGACGTCGATGTGGCGCAGCGCGGTGGCCAGTTCGAGGGCCAGCGGGGTGTACGCGGCCGTGTTGTCGGGGTTGTTGTACTGGTCGGGGCACCAGGAGCCCGGATGGCGGTCCGTCAGCAGCCGTACGCGTTCCCGGCGGGCCTCCTGCCACCCGCCGGACGGATGCGGCTCGGAGACGACGTCGACCTGCGCGCCGTGGGCGGTGAGCAGCCGCGTCATGGACGGTTCGAGACCCGGGTCGGTGACCAGGGTGACGGGGTGCCCGTAGACCATCCCGGCCAGCGCCAGGCCCAGGCCGAGGGTGCCGCTGGTGGACTCGATGATCCGCGCGCCGGGCCGCAGCGCGCCGCGGGTACGGGCCCGTTCGACCATGTGCAGGCCCGGACGGTCCTTGATGCCCCCGGGGTTGAAGCCCTCCAGCTTGGCCCAGAAGCCGCGCCCCTCGGGAGCGAAGGGCGCGGAGACGCGCAGCAGCGGGGTGTTGCCGACGAGCCCCGACAGGGCGGCGCCGGGGGCGGGCGGGACGGTCTGAGTGGACGGAGAGGACATGTTCCTCGGCTCTCGTTCGTAGACGGCTGTGTCCGTGCGCATCTCGCCGGCCGCCGCCGGGCGGGGGTTCCCGCGTACGGCGGCGTACGGCGGCGGCCCCGGGGGTCGGGCCGCACGAAGGGCGTCTAGATCCGCCAGCAGCAGAGGTCGGTCCGTGTGCCGCGACTGCTCCGGGCCGCCGGCGGCGATGCCGTGCGGCGGTGCGGGAACCGGCCCGGGAGGACCGCGGCGGACAGCGCGAGCGCGAGCAGCGGGGGGAGGGCGGCGGTGCGCTGCGCCGGGGCCTCCTGCAGGGCCCTCGGAAAGGCGTGCAGGAGGCAGTGGTCCTCGGGGTGGGGGACCCCGGACGGAGCGTGCGCGGAGGGGTCGTGGGGCCGGTGGGCCGCGGAGTGCGCGGACAGCGCCGAGGGGGAGGCGGACGCCGCCGGGCGGGCGTCGTGGAAGAGGCAGCCGAGCACCGTCGCGGTGAAGGCGAGCAGCGCGAGCAGCGCGAGCGGGGCGGGCGACCGCCGCACGCGTGCGGGCACGCGCCGGCGGGGGACGGCGGACGGGCGGAACGGCACGGATCCTCCGTGGAGGTGCTTCGGATCGCGCGGGGACGGGGCGGCGGGGTGGCGCCGCGGGACGAACGGAGTGTTCCGCCGATGCCGCGGACTCCCCAGGGCGCACACCCGCAGAACACCCGGGACGGGTGAACGGGCATGGGCCGTGCGGGGGTCCGGCGCCGGGCGGCCGGCGGACAGACCCTAGATCCGGAGCACTCCGGGGGCGGAACAGGGGGGCGCGCCCGGCGCGGGCGGACCCGGGCGCGGCGCGGCGGAGACGGCCGTCGGCAGGGCCGGGGCCGTCCGGCGTATGCCGGTCTGCGGGCCGCTCGCGGGCGCGGCGGCGAGGTCGGGCCGTCCGGGCGTGCAGTGCGGGGCGGGATGTGACGAGCTGTCCGCGTCGGACGTCCGCGGCTCGGCGGCGTGGGCCACGGCGGGCTGCAGCGCAGCCCGCACGGCGGCGGCGGAATGGTGCGCGGCGCCCTCGCCGCCGGCGCCGTGCACCGGCAGCAGCCCGAGGAGCAGCAGGACCGGCCAGAGCAGGGCCGCCACGATCCGGCGCCGCCGGATCCGTGGCGCGCCGTACGACGACCGGGCCGTGATCATGCCGTGATCCTAGACCCGGCTCCGCGGCCCCCGGCAGCCCCGCCCGCCGGATTGGCGCAAAACGGGCCGCTCTCGCCCCGGCGGCAGGGGGACCCGCCGGAGGGTGGCGGGGGACGGGTGTCGGCGGGCGGACCGTACGATGGGGCCGTGACCACCCACTGCGCCCGGACGTACTGCAGCCCCTCGGGGCGTGGGTCCGTGCTGCTGGTGTTGCTGGTGCTGGCCGGGATCCTCGGCATGCACGCGCTGGGTCCCGCTCCCGCGGTCGCGCCGACCGGGCAGGGGCACCACGCGGCCGCCGGGGCGCACGGGACGGCCGCCGGCGCTTCCGCCGCCGTGCGGGCGGGCGACTGTTCGCACTCCGAGGACGGTACGGGCCACCTCTCGCACGCCGACGCGACCTGCGCCGCGGCCGGTGTGGCCGCCGCGTACGCGCCGCCCGCGCTCACCGAAGCCCTCGCAGGCCTCGCGCCGTCCTCCGCGACGGCCCCCGGCGCTCCGGCCTCGGTGGCCCGCGGCCGGGCCCCGCCCGATCTGGCCGAACTCCAACTCCTGCGGATCTAGAGCGACCCGCGCCGCCGACCCCGGTCGGCCGCGCCCCGGGCCACCTCGACATCCGTACCTCCCGCATGCCCGCAACCGGGCTGCGGATCAAGGAGCAGCACCACCATGACCGGTACCACCATGACCAGCACGCCCTCCCGTTCCCGTTCCGTCCTGCGGCACTGCGCCGCCGTCGCCGCGGCGGGAGCCGCGTCCCTCCTGCTGGTTGCCTGCGGCGGCAGCGGCGCCGACAGCACCGGCAGCGGGCACGGCGCTCACGCGAAGCCGTCCTCCGTCCCCGCCACGCCGGGTCAGCACAACGCGGCCGACGCCGCGTTCGCCCAGGGGATGATCCCCCACCACCGCCAGGCCGTGGAGATGGCGGAACTGGCGTCCACCCGGGCCGGATCGGCCGAGGTGAAGAAGCTCGCCGAGGAGATCCGGAAGGCCCAGGACCCCGAGATCCGGACGCTGTCCGGATGGCTCACGGCCTGGGGTGAGCCGGTGCCCGCGGAAGGCTCCGGGGACCACTCCACGCACGGCGCCGGCGCCGCGGGGATGATGAGCGCCCAGGAGATGGACGGGCTGAAGGCCGCCTCGGGCGGGGCCTTCGACACCGCCTTCATGGAGCTGATGATCAAGCACCACGAGGGTGCGGTCGCGATGGCCAGGACCGAACAGGCACAGGGCTCCTTCCCGGCGGCCCGGACCATGGCGGAGACGATCGTGTCCACGCAGTCCGCCGAGATCGCGCACATGAACAAGCTCCTCGGCCGAAGCTGACCGACCCGGGCCCGGGGCCGGGCGCCGGGGCAGGGTGCACGCGCACCCCGCCCGGCGCCCGGCGGCGGAAAACCCGTGGACCGTCCCGGCGCCCGTACGGGACACTCCGATCCCTGCCCACCGGTCCGATCAGACAGGGTTTGGGATGGGATCACCACCACCGCGCGAAGGACCGCCTAGCCGGGGCTCGGTCCTCCTCGCACTCCGCCACTACGGACGGGAGCTGGCGCGCCTGCGCCGGCTGACCGTGCCCGCCATGCTGCTCCCGGCGCTGGGCAACATCGGCATCTTCTACCTCGCGCCGCTCCTCGTCGCGAAGCTCGCCGGCCGGGTCGCCGCGGACGGCGGCACCGGCTCCGGCATCGGCCCGATGCTCCCGTACGTCCTCGGCTTCGCCGGGGTCCTGCTGCTGTCCGAGGCGCTCTGGCGCGCCGGACTGCACTGCCTGAACCGTCTCGACGCCCACGGCATCGAGCACCTGTACGTGCTCGGCATGGACGAACTGTTCGCCAAGGACGCCGCGTTCTTCCACGACAACTTCGCCGGCTCGCTGACCAAGCGGGTCCTGAGCTTCGCCTCCCGCTTCGAGGAGTTCGTCGACACGCTGACCTTCTCGGTGATGGGCAGCCTCGTACCGCTGCTGTTCGCGTCCGTGGTGCTGTGGCAGTACGAGCCGCTCCTCGTGGTCGGCCTGCTCCTGATGATCGTGCTCACGGGAGTGGGCGTCGCCCCGCTGATCCGGCGCCGCCAGAAGCTCGTCGCCCGGCGCGAGGAGGCCATCGCCCGGGTGTCGGGGCACGTCGCCGACAGCCTGATGAACATGGACACCGTCCGGGCCTTCGCCGCCGAGGACCGGGAGGCGGCCGAGCACCGCTCCCGGGTGGCGCAGTCGCGCCGCCTCACGCTCCGGTCCTGGGACTACGGCAACCTGCGCATCGACACCCTGGTCGCGCCCGCTTCCGTGCTGACCAACGTGCTGGGCCTCGTCCTGGCCCTGGGGCTCGGCGCCGGAGAGCACGGGGTCGAGGCCGTCATCGTCACCTTCACCTACTACGCCAACGCGACCCGGATCATGTTCGAGTTCAACCAGATCTACCGCCGCCTGGAGAGCTCCATGACCGAGGCGGCGCAGTTCACCGAACTGCTGCTGGAGCCGCCGACGGTGCTCGACCCGGTGGCTCCGGAGCCGCTGCGCTCCCGGGCCGCGGACGTGCGCTTCGAGGGGGTGACCTTCTCCCACGGCGGGGGCGGTCCGCTCTTCGAGCGCCTCGAACTGGACGTGCCGAGCGGGTCGAAGATCGGACTCGTCGGCCGGTCCGGCGGCGGCAAGACCACCCTGACCCGGCTCCTGCTGAGGATGACCGACGTCGACGCCGGCCGCATCCTGATCGGAGGTCAGGACATCAGCCGGATGCGCCAGTCGGACCTGCGGGGGCTGCTCGCCTACGTGCCGCAGGACCCGGCGATGTTCCACCGCACGCTGCGGGAGAACATCGCCTTCGCCCGGCCGGGCGCCACCGAGGCCGAGGTCCGGCGCGCGGCGGAGGCCGCGCACGTCGCCGAGTTCGCGGACGCCCTCCCGGACGGGTTCGACACCATGGTGGGCGAACGCGGCGTCAAGCTGTCCGGCGGCCAGCGCCAGCGGGTCGCCCTGGCGCGCGCGATCCTGCGCGACGCGCCGATCCTCCTGCTCGACGAGGCGACCAGCGCCCTGGACTCCGAGAGCGAGGTCCTCGTCCAGGAGGCGCTCTGGCGGTTGATGGAGGGGCGGACGGCGCTGGTGGTGGCACACCGGCTCAGTACGGTCGCCACCATGGACCGGCTCCTCGTCCTCGACCGGGGCCGGATCGTGGAGCAGGGCACGCACCAGGAACTCCTGGTGTCCGACGGCGCCTACGCGAAGCTGTGGAAGCACCAGTCGGGCGGATTCCTGGACGACACCCCCACGGGCGTCGACGTGTGCTGACGACCGGGCCCGGCCCGTTCCCCCGCGGGGGAACGGGCCCCCGCAGTTCCGCCCGCAGCCCCGCCCGCCGCTTCGGCCAAGACTTCGCCAAGGCCCGGAGGGCCCGCACGGCGCAGCCCGGCATCGGGGGTGAAATGCGTAGCTTGTGCCGGTGTGAGAGGTGATGTGAGAGGCGATGCGGGTGTCGATGACGAGGGCCCGGCGCGGCCGGGGCGACGGCGGCTGGTGCGCGGTGTGCTGACGGGCGCGGCGGCCGTGGCGGCGGGGCTGGTGGCCGGGTTCCCCCGGGCGCCGTCCTCCGCCCCGGCCGGCGGCGGGGCGGGCTCCCGGCCCACGACGCCCGACTCCGCGCTGGAGGCGCTGGTGGAGGGCAACGCGCGCTGGCGGACCTACCACGAGCGCCACCCCGACCAGACCCGGACGGTGCGCCGGACCCTGGTGGCCGGCCAGCATCCGTTCGCCGTGGTCCTCGGCTGCGTCGACTCCCGGGTGCCGCCGGAGCTGGTCTTCGACCAGGGGCTCGGCGACCTGCTGACCGTCCGCTCCGCGGGGGAGGTCCTCGACGAGGCCGTGCTCGGGAGCATCGCGTACGGGGTGCTGGAGCTGCGCATCCCGCTGGTCGTCGTCCTCGGGCACCAGTCGTGCGGGGCCGTGGCCGCGGCGGTCCGGGCGGCGGAGGGCGGTCCGCTGCTGCCGGGGCACATGCAGTACCTGGTGGACCAGATCCGGCCCGCGATCGACCGTACGCTCCGGGGCGCCGCGCGGATCGACGCGGCCATCACGGCGAACGTACGGCTCGTGGGGGCGCGGCTGGCCGCCGAGCCTGAGCTCGCCGCCAAGGTCGCGGCCGGGAGCCTGGCGGTCGTGGGCGCGCGGTACGAACTCACCAGCCAGCGCGTGCGCCTGATCCCCTGACCGTCCGGCTCCGGCGGGCGGTCAGTCCTCGGCGAGCACGATCACCCGGTCGTGCTCGCCGAACCGCACCGGCAGCCGCTTGTCGGGGTTGAGCCGCAGGCCGTACCCGGTTGCCGTGCCCGTCTCGGCGTGCAGCCGGTAGCCGATCGCGCACTCCCGGCGGCGGCGCGCCGACTCCACCAGCGTCGCGAACGCCACCTCCCGGTCGGTGCGGACGTAGTCGGTGACCGGCCGCAGGTGGATCTCGCTGCCCTCGGCCCGGAACAACTCGGCGAAGACGGCGGCGCGGCAGGCGTTCTCCGAGATCTGCGTCATCAGGAGGCTGATCAGCCGTGCGCTGACGACGAAGTCGGCGCCCTCCCGTGCGGGGGTCAGCAGCCGGTTGCCGTCGTCGGACATCTCGGTCGTGACCGACAGGGCCCGGCCGCAGGACTCGCCGATCGCCCGCAGGTGCAGCAGGGCGACCAGGGTCCGGTCGTCGGCCGGGGGCGCCTCGGGCGCGGCCGCCCCGGGCGACTGCTCGCCGATCACCAGCACGGCGTCGTACGAGGGCACGTCCAGCTTGTCGAGCACCTCGGGGTCGGTGATGTCCCCCTGGTGGAAGGCCACTTCGAGACGGGTGAGACCGGACGTGGCCTCGGCGGCCGCCCGGTCGGCCGCCGGGTCCGCGAGGGCGACGACGTCCAGGGTGGTCCCGGCGTCCACGAACTCGTCGAGCTGCCGCACGACGAGCGGGGCGCGCCGGTTCCAGCCCAGGAACAGCAGGCGTTCGGCGAGGGGGGCCGCGGGGCGGGCGGTGACGATCGCGTCCTCGTCGACCCAGGCGCCCGCCCCCTCCTGCACGGCGGTGTCGTCGTCCTCGCTGACGAGGAGGATCCGGTCGCCGGAGACGATCGGGGTGGTGGGGTCGGGGTTGAGCGTGACGCTCCCGCCGGCGTGCAGCAGGCCGACGACCGAGGACGTGGTGTAGGCGAGGAGGGCCTCGCCGAAGGGGCGTCCGGCCAGCCGCCCGGCCGCGGCCGGGTAGAACTCGTCGCCGGCGAAGTCGAGCAACTCCTGGTGGACGAGGGACAGTCCCGGCTGCCGGGCGGTCTGGACGAGGACGCGCGCCACGATGTCGTCGACGCACAGGACGTGCCCGCCCGGCCCTGCGGCCAGGACGGCGGTGCGGTGGTGCGCGCTCTCGCGGACCGCGGCCACGATCACCGCCCCGGCGGGCCGGGGGAGTGCGGCGTCGAGGGCCAGCAGGGTCTTCACCACGTGCGCGTCGCCGGAGTCCTCCTCGGGGGGCAGGACCAGCACGGACTTGGCCGTCCGCGGACCGACCCGGGCCAGCACGGTGGGGTCGGTGGCCGCACCGCTGCGGCAGATGATCTTCGTCCTGCCCGTGGCGGGGACGCCCGCGGAGATCTCGTCCTCCATCTCCACCTTGTCCTTGGGGGCGAGGACGGTGACGGCCGAGCGGCGCTGGTTGGCGTGGGCGGCGACCAGTTCCGACGCCACCGGGAAGATCTGGTCGGACCAGCCCAGGACGACGGTGTGCCCCGCCTCCTGGACGGTGGAGTGCCCCCGCCGCAGTTCCATGATGCGGCGGTCGATGCCGGTGGTGATCAGGCCGACCAGGCTGGACACGAAGAGGAGGGCGACGAGGGCCAGGGCCACGGACGCCAGCACGTACAGGGGCGAGCCGACCGCGCCGCCCAGCTTGAGGGTCTGCCCGACGCTCACCCACACGGCGGTCAGCCGGCCGGCGAGGGTGGCCGGAGCGGCCCGGTCGGACCAGACGAGGACGGCGCTGGCCGGGACCACCACGGTCAGGCAGGCCGGCGCCATCCAGCCGATGAGCGCGGTGGTCCCTCCGGAGATCAGCCCGTCGAAGCGGTAGCGCAGGCGCAGGCGCAGAGGACCGTCGTGCTGCTCCGCCATGCGGACTCCCTCGTCTTCCGTGCGGCCGCCCCGCGCTGCTGACCCGCGGGGGACCGCACGGTTACGGGTCGCTTCTCACGGGCCGGCGCCCGCCCCTGCGCCGCGGTCCGTACCGGGCGCGGGGCGGTCGCCGCCCGTGAGCAGGCCGAGCAGGGTACGGCGGAGCACGGCGTCGGTCCGCGCGCCGGGACGGCCGGTGATGCCCGAACGGAACAGCGCCGAACCCTCCATCAGCATCACGAAGACCTCGGCACGCGAGGCGGCCTCGGCGGGGTCCGTGGCCTCCGGGCCCTCGGCGGCCTCCCCTGCCCCGGCGCGGGGCGAGCCGCTGCGGACGAACGCGGCCACGTGGGCGGCGTAGGCGGCGTAGAAGGAGCGGACCGCCGCGGCCGCCGCCTCGTCGTGCGCGGCCATCGACCAGACCTCGGTGAACAGCCGCACCAGGGGCAGGTCCTCGTGCTCGCCGAGGACGGTGTCCAGTACGGCTTCGACGTCCGCCCCGGCGCCGTCGGCCGAGGTGAGCGCGGCCACGCGGGCCAGCGAGGCCGCCAGGATCCGGTCCAGCAGGGCCGCCAGCAGGTCGGAGCGGGCCGGGAAGTAGTACTGGAGGTGGCCCAGCCGGATCCCGGCCGCGTCGGCGACCGCCCGCATGGTCAGTTCGGCTCCGCCGGAGGTGCCCAGGATCCGTTCCGCCGCGTCCAGGAGCGCCGTGCGCCGTTGCTTCCCCTTGGCGGTGGGGGAGTTCGGGGCGTCAGGGGCGGGCGCACCGGCCGCGTCGGCGGACCCGCCCGATCCCGCGGGACCCGCCGCGCCTCCCGCGGAGCGTGCGTCGTTCACGCCGCCGCCCCGTCACACGCCCCGGAGCCGGCCTCGACGCGGACCCCGTGGGCCTCCAGCAGCGCGCCCACCCGGAGCGGATCCGGGTGCTGTTCGGGGAAGACCACCCCGTCGGGCGCGGGGTGCCCGTCGTCGCCGAGGACGCGCCGCAGCCCCAGGAAGGCCCCGACCGCCGTCAGATGGCCCTGCCCGCGCGGGTCGGTGACGGTCGCGGTCCGGGTCCGCCCGCCGTGGGAGACGTCGACGCGGACCCGGGCCGTCCCTCCGTCGCCGGGGGAGTGGAGCAGCGCGCGGCGGGCCGGTGCCCAGCGTTCGCCGCCGCCCCAGCGGAAGAAGCCGGTGCCGCGCAGGGCGAGGAGCGTGCGGGTGGCGGCGGCCGAGCTGAACCCGATCCGGGTGACGGCGGTGGCGGTGCCGAGGGTGAGCGGCAGGGTGAACTGTTCGGGGGTGTCGATCCGGGCGACCCGCACCGGAGCTCCGCCGATCAGCACCGTACGGGCGTCCGTGAGGGGGGCGGCGAGGCGCCTGCGCCCGTCGTCGACCACCTCGAAGTCCACCCCGAGCCGGTCCATGAACTCCACGGAATCGGCGCCGGAGCGGTCGGCCATGTCCCACCGGACGGCGATCTCCACCCGCTCGGCGCCCCCCAGCGGCGCGGCCAGCGAGGCTGCGACGAGGCTGCTCACCCCGCCCATCCAGGCCGACGACAGCAGCACGGGGGCAGTGGGCCGCAGCAGGGTCGCGACCGTCACCGCGCGCTGGACGCGCGCCGTCCAGCGGGTGATGTCCACGTAGGGCACCCCGCCGCGGACGGCGGCCCGCAGCACCCGGTCGTCGGGGTCGTTGACGGCGTTGACGACGGCGCGGACGGCCGCGCGGAAGGGCTGGGGGGAGCCCAGGTCCCAGGCGCGGACCTCGGCCCCGGTCTCCTCCGCGAGCGCCCGTCCGCGTTCGGGCGAACGGCCCGTCAGCAGGACGGGGGAGGCGGGGGTGATCAGCCGGGCGATCTCGGCGCCGACGGTTCCGTATCCGCCCGTGACGAGGACGGGGGCGGACGGGTCGTACTGCAGTGCATCGGTCATGGGACGCACTTTAGGTCATCCGACCTAAAAATGGGAGCGGGGGTGCGGTCCGGCTCTCCCGGGCCCTCACCGGTCGAGGGCCGCGACCACGTCGCCGGTGCTCGTGACCCTCCCGATGCGGGGGAAGATCTTCCCGAAGGTGTGCGCGTGGGAGTCGGCGTCGGTGTCGGCGCAGGCGTCCTCCGGGAAGACCAGGTTGTAGCTGTGCTCCCAGGCCGTGCGGGCGGTCGACTCGACGCCGACGCTGGTGGAGATCCCGGCCAGCACGATGCGGTGGATGCCGCGCCGGCGCAGCTGGAGGTCGAGTTCGGTGCCGGTGAAGGCGCCCCAGTGCCGCTTGGTGACCACCACGTCCCCGAGGGCGGCGAGCGCGGCGGGGATCTCGGAGAACGCGGCGGGCGGAGCGGCGGCGGGGCCGGGGCGGTCCACGTTGACGGTGGGCAGGTCCCCGCCGTCGGGGGACCAGGCCACCTTGACCAGGACGACGGGCAGCCGGTGCGCGCGGAACGCCCCGGCGAGCACGATGCCCCGCTCCAGGACCTCGGCGGACGGCCGGGTGGTGGGGAGCGCCAGGATGCCGGTCTGGAGGTCGATGAGGACCAGGGCGGTGTCGCCGCCGAGGGTGAGGGGTGCCTGGGGGTCGACGGTCACGGCGGTTCTCCTTCGGGGCCGGGGCGGGGCGAGCCGGTGCGGCGCGGTGCGGTGTGGTGCGGGGCCGGCCCGGGTGGTGCGGTCCGGCGGCCGCGTGACGGCGGGGATACGGTCACAAAACCTGCCGTACGGTCAAAAACTACGCCGGGTCGGCGCGGTGGCCCGCCCCTGCCGCACCCGCCCGCGCGCCGCCCCCGCCGTCGGGCCGTCCCCGCGCGCTGCCCCCGACGGGCCGTCCCCGCGGGTGGCCTGGGGATACTGGGCCCCGTGAAGACCGAAAGCGCTGCCGACGTCGTCGACGACACCGTCCTGTTCCGCGTCGAGGGCCGGACCGGTGTGGTCACCCTCAACCGCCCCCGGGCCCTGAACGCCCTCACCCGCCCCATGGTCGTGCGGATCGACGCGGCCCTCGCCGCCTGGGCGGAGGATCCCGCGGTGGAGCAGGTGCTGATCCGCGGGGCGGGGGAGCGCGGGCTGTGCGCGGGCGGGGACATCCGGGCCATCCACGACGACGCCAAGGCCGGGAACACCGCCTCGGCCGCCTTCTGGGCGGACGAGTACCGGCTCAACGCCCGTATCGCCCGCTACCCCAAGCCGTACGTGGCCCTCATGGACGGCATCGTCATGGGCGGCGGCGTGGGCGTCTCCGCGCACGGCAGCGTCCGCATCGTCACCGAGCGCTCCCGCGTCGCCATGCCGGAGACCGGGATCGGCTTCGTCCCCGACGTCGGAGGGACCCACCTGCTGGCCCGCGCCCCCGGGGAGCTCGGCACCCACCTCGCCCTCACCGGCGCGGCCGTCGGCGCCGCCGACGCGCTGCTCTGCGGGCTCGCCGACCACTTCGTGCCCGCCGAGCGGCTTCCCGGGCTCACCGCGGCCCTCGCCCGCACTTCCGTCCACGAGGTGCTGCCGCGGTTCACCACCGGCCCCGGCGACGGCGTGCTCGCCGGGGCGCGGGCCTGGATCGACCACTGCTACGCGGCCGACACCGTCGAGGAGATCGTGGAGCGGCTGCTCGGCCAGGACGACCCGGCGGCCGCGGAGGCCGCCCGGACGATCCTGGCCAAGTCCCCGACCGCCCTCAAGGTCACCCTGGCCGCCGTGCGCCGCGCCGCCGCGCTCGGCACCCTGGAGCGGGTGCTGGTGCAGGAGTTCCGCGTCTCCTGCAACGCGCTGGCCTCGCCCGACCTGGTGGAGGGCATCCGGGCCCAGGTCGTCGACAAGGACCGCACGCCGCGGTGGTCCCCCGCGACCCTCGCCGAGGTCGGCGACGCGGAGGTGCGGCGGTTCTTCGCGCCGCTCGGCGAGGGCCGCGAGCTGCGGCTGCCCTGATCAGGACCCGACGTACTCCCTGAGGTGCCGGGCGGTCAGCGTGTCCGCCCCGGCCACCAGGGCCGCCGGGGTGCCCTCGAAGACCACCTCGCCGCCCGCGCGGCCACCGCCCGGGCCGATGTCGATCAGCCAGTCGGCGTGTGCCATCACCGCCTGGTGGTGCTCGATGACGATCACCGAGTTCCCGTCGTCGACGAGCCGGTCCAGCAGCGCCAGCAGCTTGTCCACGTCGGCCATGTGCAGCCCGGTCGTGGGCTCGTCCAGGATGTACGTCGAGGACTTCTCCGCCATGCTGATGGCCAGCTTGAGCCGCTGCCGCTCGCCGCCCGACAGGGTGTTGAGGGGCTGGCCGAGCCGGACGTACGACAGGCCGACGTCGACCAGCCGTCCGAGGACGGCCCGTGCCTGGCCGGTGGGGAAGAACTCGTGGGCCTCCGCGACCGGCATGTTCAGCACCTCGCTGATGTTCTTGCCGCGGAGCCGGTACGTCAGCACCTCCGGGGTGAACCGCTTCCCCTCGCACTCCTCGCAGACGGAGGCCACCGCGGCCATCATCGCCAGGTCCGTGTAGACCAGCCCGATGCCGTTGCACTTCGGGCAGGCGCCTTCCGAGTTCGCGCTGAACAGCGCCGCCTTGACTCCGTTGGCCTTGGCGAAGGCCGTGCGGATCGGCCCCAGCACCCCGGTGTACGTGGCCGGGTTGGAGCGGCGCGAGCCGCGGATCGGCGACTGGTCCGCCACCACCACGCCGTCGCGTCCGGCCAGGTAGCCGTGGATCAGGGAGCTCTTGCCGGAGCCTGCGACGCCCGTCACCACCGTCAGCACCCCGAGGGGCACCTCCACACTGACGTCCTTCAGGTTGTGCAGGTCGGCGCCCTTCACCGAGAGGTGCCCGCGCGGGGTGCGCACCGTCTCCCGCAGCCGCGTCCGGTGGCCCAGGTGGCGCCCGGTGAGGGTGCCGGAGGCGCGCAGCCCGGCCACGTCCCCGCTGTAGCAGAGCTGCCCGCCGGCCGTGCCGGCGCCCGGGCCGAGGTCGACGACGTGGTCGGCGATGGCGATGACCTCGGGCTTGTGCTCCACGACGAGCACCGTGTTGCCCTTGTCGCGCAGGCGCAGCAGCAGGTCGTTCATGCGCCGGATGTCGTGCGGGTGCAGGCCGGTGGTCGGCTCGTCGAAGACGTACGTGACGTCCGTGAGGGAGGAGCCGAGGTGGCGCACCATCTTGACGCGCTGGGCCTCGCCGCCGGACAGCGTTCCGGAGGGGCGGTCGAGGCTGAGGTAGCCGAGGCCGATCTCGACGAGGGAGTCGAGCAGGCCGCGCAGGTTCGCGAGCATCGGGGCCACGGACGGGTCGTCGATCCGTCCGACGAACTCGGCGAGCTCGCTGATCTGCATGGACGCGCACTCGGCGATGTTCACGCCCTGGATGCGCGAGGAGAGCGCGGCCGCCGAGAGGCGGCTGCCGCCGCAGTCCGGGCAGTCGGCGAAGACCACGGCGCGGTCCACGAAGGCCCGGATGTGGGGCTGCATGGACTCGCGGTCCTTCGCGAGGTAGGTCCGGCTGATCTTGGTGATCAGGCCTTCGTAGGTGAAGCCGTTGGAGCCGGACTTCACCTTCACGGCGCCCTTGTGCAGGAAGTCGGCCCACTCCTGCTCGGTGAAGTCCTTGAGCGGGGTGTCGGGGGAGAAGAAGCCCGAGTTCGCCATGTTCTGCCAGTACCAGGAGTCGACCGCGTACCCGGGGACGGTGATCGCGCCCTCGTTGAGGGAGAGTTCGCGGTCGACGAGCTGGTCCACGTCGATGTCGGAGACCTGGCCGACGCCCTCGCACCGCGGGCACATGCCCTCGGGGTTGTTGAAGCTGAAGGCACTGGACGTGCCGATGTGCGGGGACCCCAGGCGGGAGAAGACGATGCGCAGCATGGTGTAGGCGTCGGTCGCCGTGCCCACCGTCGAGCGGGAGCCCGCCCCCATGCGCTCCTGGTCCACGACGATGGCGGCGCTCAGGTTGTGCAGTCCGTCCACGTCCGGCCGGCCGAGGGTCGGCATGAAGGACTGGATGAAGGCCGTGTACGTCTCGTTGATCATCCGCTGGGACTCGGCGGCGATGGTGCCGAAGACCAGGGAGGACTTGCCCGAGCCGGAGACGCCCGTGAAGACGGTCAGGCGGCGCTTGGGTATGTCCAGGGAGACGTTCGCGAGGTTGTTCTCCCGCGCTCCCCTGACCTGGATGACCTGATGGTTGTCGGCGGCGATGTGCACGGAACTCCTCACGGTTGCGGGCGATCGCGACAACTCTATACGCTGTACTGTGTACGGCGTAGTGAATTATCGGATCCGACGGTCGGAGGGCCGCGCATGGTGAGGGACCGGAGCGGGGCGGGCGACCCGGCCCGCACGCTGGAGCTGCTGTGGCGGGAGCCCGGGCAGCCGGCCCGCGCGGGCCGGCGCGGCCCCCGCCAGGGACTCAGCCTGGACGCCGTGGTCGGGGCGGCGATCGACCTCGCGGACGGGGCCGGGCTGGCCGCGCTGACGATGAGGGCCCTGGCGCAGCGCCTCGGGGTCACGCCGATGACCCTCTACACCTACGTCCCCGGCAAGGCCGAGCTGCTCGACCTGATGCTGGACGAGGCCTACCGGCGCATGGAGCGCACCCCGTCGGCTCCGCAGGACCCCTGGCGGGTCCGGGTGGCGCGGGTGGCCGAGGACAACCGGGACCTCGGCCTGCGCCACCCCTGGATCCCGGACCTGGCGGTCACCCGCCCGCCGCTGGGCCCGGGAGTCATCGGGAAGTACGAGTACGAGCTGGCCGCGTTCGAGGGGGTCGGGCTCACCGACATCGAGAGGGACGCGGCCCTGACCCATCTCCTCGGCTTCGTCCACGCCAACGCCCTGGCCGCCGCCGACGCCGCCGCGCACAACAGCCGCCAGAGTCAGGAGGACTGGTGGGCCGTCAGCGGGCCGCTGCTGGAACGGGCCCTGGACCCCGAGAGCTACCCGCTCGCCGGCCGCGTCGGCAGCGCCGTCGGCGGCTATCACCCGCAGGCGATCTGGGACTTCGGCCTCCGCTGCGTCCTGGACGGGCTGGCCCACCTGGTCGCGTCCCGCCGGGGGGACGCGGCGGACGCCGGATAGCGCCCCGGCGCCCGCGGCGGTCCGGCCCGCCGCCGCCCGGGGCGATCCGGGCGACCGGACGGGCGGTGGCAGGACGGGCGGGTCTCACTCGTCGATCGCCTGGTAGAGCGTGGTCCAGAAGTCCTGGACCAGCCGTGCCGGATCCGGGACGGAGAGCCCGACCTGGGTGAGGAGGACCCCGGTCAGCCGGTTCTCCGGGTCGGCGTACACCGAGGTGCCGGTGCCGCCGTCCCAGCCGAACTGGCCGAGCGGCGCGTAGTCGCCGCGGTAGGTCCGTACCGCCATGCCGAAGCCCCAGCCGCCCTGCTGCCCCTGGCCGAACGACACGTGGACGGCGTCGCGGGCCAGCGCGGAACGGGTGCGCTCCTGCTCGGGCGTCAGACGGTTGGTGGTCATCAGCTCGACGGCGGCGCGCGAGAGGATCCGGGTCGTCCCGTGCGTGCCGCCGTTCAGCAGCATCCGGAAGTACGCGTGGTAGTCGTCGGCGGTGGACACCAGCCCGCCGCCGCCCGCCTGGAACGCCGGGGGAGTGCTGTACCGCCCGCCCTCCGCCTCGTCCCAGACCGTGAACTCGCCGGTCTGCGGGTGGGGCGCGTAGCTGGGGGGCAGCCGGTCGATCTTCCCGGCGGGCACGTGGAAGCCGGTGTCCGTCATCCCCAGCGGGTCGAGCACGCGCTCGCGCAGGAACGCCTCGAACGGCCGGCCCGTGACCCTGGAGACGAGAACGCCCAGCACGTCGTGGCTGATGTGGTACTGCCACTGCTCGCCCGGCTGGTGCATCAGCGGGAGCGTGCCGAGGCGGCGCATCCACTCGTCCTGCTCGGGGATGGGCGTCGCGTGTCCGGTCAGCTCCAGCTCCTGGATCGCGGCCTGGATCGGCGCACCGAACGTCGACAGGTCCATGCCGAGGCCGAAGGTGGAGGTCACCAGGTCCCGCACGGTGACGGGCCGGCGGGCCGGCACCGTGTCGTCCAGCGGGCCGTCGGGGCGGCTCAGCACCCGGCGGTCGGCGAGCTCGGGCAGCCACTGGTCCACCGGGTCGTCCAGGCGCAGGACGCACTCGTCGAGCAGGACCATCACCGGCGCCATCGCGACCGGCTTGGACGTGGACGCCATCCGGAAGATCGTGTCCCGGCGGACGGGCGCGCCGCCCTCGTGGCGCATGGTCCCGATCGCCTCGACGTGCGTGTGTCCGTCACGGCCGACCAGGGCGACGACGCCGGGGATCCTCCCGGAGTCGACGTACCGCGTGAGGACGTCGCGCACCCTGCGCAGGCCGGCCTCGGAGAATCCCGCGTGCTGGTTTCCCATGATCTTCTCCCCCGTGGGTGATTGTTCGGCAACTGCTGAACGCTCACGAAGCTACATTGCGTTTACTGAAACGTCAACGCGGTTGGGCGCGTGAAGTGCTTGCAGGTCTGGGAATGTAGGCGTTGTATTGCAATGATGCTGACATTGAATGCAATGATGGGTGCCGAGTGCCTTTGCAATGAACCGGTGGTGAATGCATACTGCGCACGGGTGCGCGGAACCCCCGCGCCCGCAGCCCGACAAGGGGAGGGGACACCGATGCCCGGAGGAAGGCTCACCGGCGAGGACCGCCGGCACATCGCCGAGGGGCTGTCCGAGGGGCTCGGATACGCGGAGATCGGCCGGCGGCTGGGCCGTCCGGCCTCGACCGTCATGCGGGAGGTCACCCGCAACGGCGGACCCGAAGCCTACGGAGCGGACCGGGCCGAGCGGGCCACGCGCGAACGCGCGCGGCGGATCCGGCAGGACCCGCCGCGCCCGCCGCGGCCGGCGGAGCCGGACGGCGGCCACGGCCGCGACCCCCGGGAGGTGGAGGACTTCGCGGAGTCCTTCACCACCCTCCTCGAACAGCAGGGGGTGCCCCGGATGGCGGCCCGGGTGCTGGTCGCCCTGTACGTCACCGACTCGGGCGCCCTCACCGCCACCGAGCTGGTCCAGCGGCTCCGGGTCAGCCCGGCGTCCGTCTCGCACGCCGTGGCCTTCCTGGAGGCACAGGGCATGATCAGACGGGAGCGGACCGCCGGCGCGCGCCGCGAACGCTACGTCATCGACGACGAGATCTGGCTCCGCTCGACCCTCGCCGCGGTGCAGATGAACGCCGTCCTCGCGGCCGCCTCCCGGCGCGGAGCCGGGGTCCTGGGCGCCACGACCCCGGCGGGTGCCCGCTTCGGCACCTCCGCCGAGTTCCTCCTCCTCATGGGCGAGACCCTCCAGGAGGTCATGGAGCGGTGGCGACAGGGCCGCCGCCCCACCGGGAGCGCGGACACCGCGGCGCACGACGCACCGGACACCGCGGCGGGCGCCGGGCGTTCCGGGAGCGCCGCCGGAGGGTGAGCCGCGGCCCGACGGGCCCGCGGTGCGGCCGCCGCCCCGTCCGCGCTCCGCGGGCGGGTCCGTTCAGCGGTAGCCGGTGGTGTCCGCGGGGCGGCCGGCGTCCTGGACCTCGACCACGTACCTCCAGGCGTCCGGTCGGCTGCCGTCCAGGTCGTCGAAGTCGTAGACCTGCGCGAGCTGTCCGCTGGAGAGCGACTGCCCGTTCCAGCGCGACACCTCCGGGTCCGCGGCCAGCGCCGCGACGGCCCGGCCCACGTACACGGGCGTCTCGGAGATCGCGAAGTGCGGGACCTTCTCCAGGGCGTCCCGCCAGTTCGCCTCCGTCACGCCGAACGCGTCGAGCATCATCTCCGAACGCAGCCAGCCCGGCGTCAGGGCCACCGCCGTCGCCCCGCGCGGGCCGATCTCGTGACCGAGGGCGAACGCCATGCGCAGCACGGTCGACTTGGCGATGTCGTAGAAGAAGGAGTTCCGGTAGCGGGTGGCGTTGTAGTCGGCGGTGCCGTCGGTCATCTCCACGACCAGCCCGCCCGGCTCGCGCAGCAGCAACGGCAGCGCGAAATGACTCGTCACGGCATGGGTCTCCACGGCCAGCCGCAGCAGCCGCAGTCCGTTGTCCAGGTCGTGCTCCCACACCGTGCTGTCCCACTCGAAGAGCAGCTCGCCGCCCCAGATGTCGTTGACCAGCACGTCGAGCCTGCCCTGCTCGGCGTCGATGCGGCCGACGAGGGCCTCGACCTCGGCCGGGACGAGGTGGTCGGCGACCACCGGGATCCCCCGCCCGCCCGCCGCCGTGACCAGTTCGGCGGTCTCCTCGATCGTCTCCGGCCGGTCGTACTCCGAACGTCTGCCCCGCGTGCTGCGCCCCGATACGTACACCGTCGCGCCCCGCGCCCCCAGTGCGACCGCGATGCCGCGGCCCGCGCCCCGCGTCGCCCCCGCGACGAGGGCCACCCTGCCTTCCAGACCCCGCTGTGATTTCGGCATGCCCCGACCCTACGGCGTCCGCGCCGCCGGGGCCCGGCGGAAACGGGGATCTCCGGCCCGGCGGCGGGGCGGCCTTGTCCAACCCGCCCACCACGGAGCACTGTTGGCCGGTAGTCGTCCACCAGGTCAGGAGACCGGCTTTGTCGCCCCACACCTCACCCCTCCCGCACGACCCGGACACCCCGTACGTGATCGACCCCGCCGGAGGCTGCCCCCACGCGCTCAACGCCCGGCTGCGCGCCGAGCACGGGGACGTCGCGGAGGTCGTGCTCCCCGGCGGGGTGCCCGGGGCGGTCGTCCTGGGCCACGACGCGCTGAAGGAGTTCCTCGCCCACCCCGGGGCGGCCAAGGACGACCGTCACTTCTCCGCCCTGCACGACGGCACCGTCCCGCGCGACTGGCCCCTGCGCGTCTTCGCCAACGCCCAGGGCATGCACACCGCCGACGGCGAGGACCACCGGCGCCTGCGCGCCCTGGTCGGCAGGGCCTTCACCGCCCGGCAGGTCGAACGGCTGCGCCCGCGCGTGGAACAGCTGACCGCCTCGCTCCTCGACGACCTGGACCGGGCCGCCGCGGCCTCCCCCGACGGCGTCGCCGACCTGCGCGAGCACGTCGCCCTGCCGCTCCCGATGAACGTCATCTGCGAACTGCTCGGGGTCGACCCCGAGCACCGCGGCCGGCTGCACCACCTGTCCGACAAGGTCATCGTCGCGACCGACACCACCCCGGCCGAGGCGATGGCCGCCGCGAGGGAACTCGTCGAGCTGATGGGCACGATCGCAGCCGCCCGCCGCGAGACCCCTGGGGACGACCTCACCAGCGCCCTGATCGCCGCCCGGGAGGACGGCGGCGACCGGCTCACCGAGGCCGAACTCATCGGCACCATGCGCCTGATGCTCGTCGCCGGGCACGAGACCACCCTCAACCTCATCAGCAACGCCGTCCGTGCCCTGTGCACCCACCGCGACCAGCTCGCCCTCGTCCGGGAGGGCAGGGCCGACTGGTCGGACGTCGTGGACGAGACCCTCCGCTGGGACGGCCCGATCAGCTGGTTCCCCTTCCGCTACCCCACCCGGGACCTGACCGTCGGCGGCACCGTCATCGCCCGGGGAACCCCGGTCCTCGCCGGCTACACCGCCGCCGGCCGGGACGGCGCCGCCCACGGCCCGGACGCCGACCGCTTCGACCTCACCCGCCCCACGGCCGCCCGCCACCTGTCCTTCGGACACGGTGCGCACTACTGCGTGGGTGCGCCGCTCGCCCGGCTGGAGGCGACGACGGCCCTGGAGCAGCTCTTCACCCGCTTCCCCGACCTCGACCTGGCGACCCCCGAGGACGAACTGCCCCGCCAGCGCAGCTTCATCGGCAACAGCGTGCAGGCCCTGCCGGTCAGGCCGTACCCGCGCCGCGATCGTGCGGCAGCTCCCGGGCGGGCAGCCGGAAACCGTTGAACAGGCCGTCCATGCCGCGCAGGGCCAGCCGGTCCGGGGTGACACGGACCGCCAGGTTCCGGGCCGCCACCGCGAGCGGATCGCGCAGGACGCCCAGCCGGCCGGTGCGGCGGGCCCGCCGGCGGATGCTGTCGGTGCGGGTGTGGCGGGCGGTGGTGTAGGCGGTGAGGGCGGTGGGGATCCGGTGGGCGGGGGTGTCGGTGAGGAGGTGGGCGAGGACGGCGGCGTCCTCGATGGCCTGGCAGCCGCCCTGGCCGAGGTTGGGGGTCATGGCGTGGGCGGCGTCGCCGAGCCAGGCGATGCGGCCGTGGTGCAGGCGGGGCAGGGGCGCCGCCAGGTCGTACAGGTCGTTGCACAGCAGCTCCGCCGGGTCGAGCAGGCCCACCCGGTCCAGCAGGGCCGGGATCGGATCGTGCCAGGTGCCGAAGAGCCGGCGGAGCACGGCGACCGGATCGGACGGGCGGGTGCCGGCCGGGACCACGGCGGTGGCGTAGAGGTAGAACCGGCCGTCCGACAACGGGGTCACACCGAACCTCCGGCCCGGCCCCCAGGTTTCGCTCATGGCCGGTGTCCCGGCCCCGGTGGCGTCCACCATGGTGCGCCAGGCCGTCTCGCCGACATGGCGCAGCCCCGGGTGCGCGGGGAAGAACGCCCGGCGCAGCGGGCTGTGGATGCCGTCGGCCGCGACCACGAGATCGGCCGGCAGGCCGGACCCGTCCCCGGTACGGACGACCGCGCGGCCCGCCGCGTCGTCCACGCCCGTCACCGTGGTGCCGTAGCGCAGGCACTCCGGCGGCAGGGCCGCGGCCAGGGCGGCCGTGAACGCCGGGCGGGGGACGGCGATCGGCGCCACCCCGTAGCGGGCCGCCATGTCCGCGGTCGCGGACCGGGTGAGCCACCGGCCGTCGGGGCTGCGCACCCCCATCGTCGCGGGCACCGAGCGGCCCGCCGCGTAGGCGGCGTCCACGCCGATCGTGTCCAGCGCGCGCAGGGCGTTGGGCGCGAGGCCGATCCCGGCACCGGTGGCCGGGAGCGCGGGCGCGCGCTCGCAGACGGTGACCTCCCACCCCTGCCGGTGCAGGGCGACGGCGGCCGTCAGCCCGCCGATCCCGGCCCCCGCCACCACCGCGTGACGCCTCACCACGGCACACCACCCCTCGTCCGCCACGGGCACCCCCACGGCCCCGCGCCACTCTAGGGTCCACGGCCCCGCGCCACTCTAGGGTCCGGGTGCCCCGCCCGGGGTCCCGCCCAGCGCCTTCACCCGGACGTCCACCCGGTGCAGCCCGGTCGCCCCGTCGGGGACGGTCCCGGAGCGGACGTCCGTCTGCACGGCCCCCGTCCCGTCCGTCGCCCTGACCTCCAGCGTGTGCGGCCCCGGTGCCGCGTCCCACACCCACACCCACTGCCGCCAGGCGTCCGCACCGTCCGCGGCGCCCAGCCGGGCCTCCCGCCACGGACCGCCGTCCACCCGCACCTCGACCCGCGAGATCCCCCGGTGCTGTGCCCAGGCCACCCCGGCGACCGCCACCCGGCCCGGGGCGAGACCGGCGTACGGACGCGGGGTGTCGATCCTCGACTGCGTCTTCACCGGGGCCCGTGCGGCCCAGGAACGGCGCACCCAGTACGCGTCGTACGCGGCGAAGGTGGTCAGGCGCAGCTCGGTCAGCCACTTGCAGGCGGAGACGTACCCGTACAGGCCCGGGACGACCATCCGGACGGGGAAGCCGTGCGCGAACGGCAGGGGAGCGCCGTTCATCCCGACGGCGAGCAGCGCGGCCCGGCCGTCCATGACGGTCTCCACGGGCGTGCCCAGCGTCATGCCGTCCACCGAGCGCGCCACGATCTGGTCGGCCGGGCCGCCCTCGGACGGCGGCCGCACCCCGGCCTCGCGCAGCAGCTCGGCGAGGGGCGCGCCGAGCCAGCGGGCGTTCCCCGCGTACGGGCCGCCGACCTCGTTCGACACGCAGGTGAGGGTGACGTCGTGCTCGGCCAGCGGCCGCGCCAGCAGCTCCCGCAGGTCCAGGGTGAGGGGGCGGGAGACCCCCTCGCCGTGGATCCGGAGCCGCCAGGCGTCCGCGTCCACACGGGGCACGACCAGGGCGGTGTCGACGCGGTAGAAGTCCCGGGCCGGGGTGATGAACGGGCCCAGGCCGGGCACCCGCAGGTCGGCTCCGGCGGGCACCGGCGGCGCGGGCACGGCGGGCGGGGGCAGGACGAGGGAGGCCCGGGAGGCGGTGGCCCCCGCCGAGCCGTGCGCGCCGAGCCGCCGCCCGACGAGACCGGCCAGGGCCGAGCCGGCCACGACGGCGCCCACCAGCCGCCCGAAGCCGCGCCGGTCCACCGTCCACGCCCCGTCGGCCGGGGCTCCGGCAGGTCGGGGCCGCCGCGCCGCCGTGACCAGCAGCCACAGCACCCCGGCCGAGGCCAGGGCGCCCGCGAGGGACGGCAGCGCGTCCCGCCAGGAGGCCTCCGGCCTGCTCAGCGCGGCCGCCGCCCCCACCAGCCCGAACGCCGCGGTGACCGCGACCCCGGCAGGCAGGCTGCGCACGGCGAGCAGGCCCGTCAGGCCGGCCGCCACCGCCAGCACCAGGACGATGCCGAGGGCCAGCGCCGCCTTGTCGGCGCTGCCGAACAGGCCGATCGCCCACTCCCGGACGGCCGTCGGCGTGAGGTCCACCGCGGCACCGCCGACGGCTGTCACCGGCGCGGCCTCCGGCCGGGCCACCGCGGTGACCAGCTGGGCGACCGCCAGGCCGGCGAACGCGGCGACCAGCCCGGCGACCGCGCCGCGTACCCGGCGCGACCGGACCGGACGGTTCGGGTCTGCCTCCACACCGCCAGTGTGCCCCTCCCCGGCGGCGCGGGCCGCTCACGGCGGGTGGGCGGACGGGACGCGCCGTGACGCGGTGCTCAGTGCACCGGCGCGGGCGGCACCCAGCGTCCGGTACGCGGCGGCTTCACCCCGTATTCGTCCTTCAGCTCCGCGGGAATGGCGTGGTGCATGACCCGGCCCCGGGTCAGGGAGGCCAGCTCGAAGCCGGACAGCAGCGAGCCCGCCTTGTCGAGCGCCCACTCCGCGTACGGGCTGCTGTCCTCGATGGTCTCCAGCAGCCCGAGGAACACCGGCACCGCCTTCGCCGCCGCGTCCCAGGCGCTGCGCGGGATCTCCAGCCAGTCGCCGATGGTGTCGCCGACGAGGAAGCGGACGGTGGCCGGGACCATCGGGTCGAAGAGGGTGCCCGGGACCACGTCCTCGTACATGCGCATCAGCTGGGCGTTGAGCCGCACCCCCTCGGGCGAGGGGCCGAGGTTGCGCAGCAGGTAGAGGTCGCAGTAGTCACGGGCCTCGGCGAGGGTCCGCGGCACGGCGGACATGTCGCAGCCCAGCATCGCGCCGACCACCCGCCAGGCGTAGAAGTAGGACTCCGCGCCCTCCTCGCTCATGTGGATGCCCAGCCGGTGCATGGCGTCGAGCACCAGCAGCGAGAAGCAGATCTGGCCGCCGATCATGTCCTCCTGGCAGATCGGCATGCCGTCCCGTTCGACGTCCCAGTGGCCGCCGTGGCGCAGGTGGTGGCGGACCGCCGCGTGCAGCAGGCGCACCTTCTGCGCGGCGGGGATGAACTTGCTGCCCTCCGCGAAGGAGTTGGTCTGCATGAGATAGGTGACGAACTGCCCGGTGTTCGCCATCCGGCGCGAGGGGTACGCGAGGGAGTGCGTGGAGGACAGCAGCCGGGCGAGCCGGGGCACGGCGTAGGTCGCGGGCATCGCGGCGAAGGACAGTCCGGTGTTGATGTGGGCCGCGTTGTCCATGAAGAACAGCCTGGCCTGCTCCATGACGTCCCAGTCCACCCAGCCCGGCGGCATGGCCGTCGCCTCGAAGTAGGCGCGGGCGGAGGCCGGGAGCTGTTCGGGGAGCCTGTCCCCGGCGGTGGTGAAGAAGCGCATCAGGGTGTTGAGGTCGCCGATCTCCTTGCGGTGGAACATCGCGGCGACGGTCTCGTCGGCGAGCGGGTCGCCCTGGGTGCGCAGCGCGTCGAGTGCGGCGTCGTCGTAGCGCGGGCGCGGCGGAGCGGTCTGGGTGGGGTTCACGTCGGTCGTCCTTGTCGTGTCTGGGGTGCAGTGCCGTGCCACCGGCTACAGGGAGCGGTCGGCCGCGGTGCCGGCCAGGTCGTGCAGGGCCGCGCGGGCCTCGGCGGGCATCGGCGCCGCGTCCAGCGCGCCGTGCGCCCGCGCGATGCGTTCGCGGATCATGTCCTCCACCCGCTGTCTGGCCCCGCTGCGTTCCATCAGCCCCCGTACGGAGGAGGCCTCGGCCTCGCCGAGCTCCGGATTGCCGACGAGTTTGGCGAGGAGCCGGCGGTCGTCCGGGCCGGCCGCGGCGACCGTCAGCGCGAGCAGCGCCGTGGGCTTGGCGTCCCGGAGGTCGTCCAGGTTCGACTTCCCGGTCCTGGCCGGGTCGCCGAAGGTCCCCAGCAGGTCGTCGCGCAGCTGGAAGGCCTCGCCGAGGGGGAGGCCGTACGCGGAGAACGCCTCCACCAGCGCGCGGGGGCCGCCGCCGAGGGTGACGCCCAGGTGGAGCGGGCGCTCCACGGTGTACTTGGCCGTCTTGAAGCGGGCCACCTCCAGCGACTCCGCCACGAGCGGATCGCGGTCCGGCCCCGGGCGGGTGCGCAGCACCTCCAGGAACTCGCCCGCCATGGTCTCCCGCAGCAGGGCGGACCAGAGGGGGAGGGTCCGGGCCAGATAGGCCCCGGGCAGCCCGCAGGTGCCGAAGACGTGCCCGGCGTATCCCATCAGCAGGTCGCCCAGGATCATCGCCAGCGGGGTGGAGCGCCGCCCGGCCGCCGCGAAGGCGGCGTGCGCGGTGAGCTGCCCGTGCCGCATCCGGCTGCCGTCGATGATGTCGTCGTGGGTGCAGGCCGCGGCGTGCACGAGTTCCATCGCCGCCGCGGCCCGGACGACACCGTCGCAGTCGGGCTGTCCGGCCGCCCGCCACCCCCAGTAGAGGAAGGCGGCCCGCAGCCGTTTGCCCCGGGCCAGGGAGCGGCGTAACTGCTCGGAGAGCGGGGTGAGTTCGGGATGGAGGTCGAGCAGGGCGGCCTCCTCCTCGTCGGCCAGCCGGACCAGCACCGCGTCGATGCGTTCCTTGAAGCCGGTGTGGTCATGCACAGGGGCGGCCCTCGGAGGCGATGTTCTCGGCGGCCCGCCGTGCCATCGTCTCCAGGTAGTTCTCGCCGTTCACGCCGGCCCGGCGGGTGGCCAGTTCCCCGCGCTTGCGCAGCTCCACCACCCCGTCGGTGAGCAGTTCGCGCAGGTCGGCCCGGCGCATCGCGTCCTGGGCGCGGTCGGCGGTCTGCCGCAGCTGGTCCAGGGCCAGGTCGGCGACCCCGGCGGCCAGCAGGGTCAGCAGCTCCAGCGAGGCGGCCGCGGGTCCGGTGCCCGTGGGTCCGGTGCCCGTCGTGCGTTCCCGTTCGTGCTTCCCCTGGGCGGAGTTCTCGTGTTCGGTCCGGGACATGGTCGGGTGCCCTCCTGGTCGCTCGCGCCGCGCGGCATCGGAAGGGGCGGCCACCGGACCGTGCCGGTGGTCGCCCCTGATCGTTTGCGGGCCAGTCAACCGAGTGCCGTTCCCGTACGGCGAGTTGAGGGAGGAGAACTCCCCCTCCGGAGTGCCGGGTTTCCTCCGGGAGGGTGACGGTCGCCGCACGGGCGACCGAGCGGGCACCACCGGTACGGGCCTGCGGCGCGGGCGACCCGGCGTGCGTCCGGAACCGGGCGCGGCGGCCGGGGCACCCGCGCCGGCCTTCGTACTAGACGGGCAGGGACCAGGCCTGGTCGACCCGGTGGTCGCCGCAGTCGGCCAGCCCCAGCCGCTCGGCCGGGGCGCCGGGCGTGGTGACGGGGGCGGGCGCGGTCAGGCAGCGCCCGCTGACCTCCTCCACGAGGGCGCCGTCCCGCCGGTGGGTCCAGCTCTGGCCGGGCTGCCGGTCCCCGGCGGGCGAGCAGCCGGCGAGTTCCACGACACCCTCCTCGCCCGCGGAGAGGCAGGCGCCGCCCAGCTTCAGGCGTCCGTCCTCGGCGAGGGACCACCGCTGGTCGGGAGCCCCGGAGCAGGTCGCCATCACGACCGCCCCGACCCCGGTGGTGTTGACGCCGTCGGCGCAGCGGGCCCCGTCGCCGTTGATCTGACCGGTCGGCACGGCCTCGGCGCAGCCGCGCGGGGTCAGGCGCCAGACCGCCGTGTCGTGGCCGGCGAGCCGGCCGGTGAGCGCCTGGGAGACCTCGGTGAAGCCGCCGCTCCAGAGGTCCTGGGCGTCGACGGTGCACTCGGAGAGCCCGATCTCGTCGAGCGGGACGCGGATGTCGCGGGTGGTGGCCGACCGGTTCAGCACGGCCACCGCGCGGTCGCCGTTCGCGAGCGGGCGTACCAGGATCTCGAAGGTGGAGTTCGAGGAGACCACGGAGGCCTGACGGCCCATCGAGTCCTGGTCCAGCGTGATCATCCGGGTGTTGCCGAGGGCGGCGAGTCCCTCCGGCGTCAGCTTCGAGACGTCGGAGGAGAGGATGAACGGGGAGGCCATCATGGCCCAGAGGGCGATCTGGCTGCGGCTCTCCGCGGCGGTGAGCCCCGGTGCGCCCGCGATCAGGAAGTCGGGGTCGTTCCAGTTGCCGGGGCCGGCGTAGCGGCCGAGCCAGCGGTTGTAGCCGTAGTTGCCCATGACCGAGCCCCACCGCGAGGCGTCGGGCGTGGCCGGCTTGTGGACCTGGATGTCGCGGCCCTCGCGCCACAGCTGGCCGGTCTCGCCCACCCAGCCGAGGACCCTGTGCCAGTCGGATCCGCCCCACTCGCCCTGCTGGAAGTAGGCGGGTGCGGAGGCCGACAGGACCATGTCGCGGCCGCTGGCGCGGATCGCCCGCGCGACGCCGTGGTAGGCGTCCCGGTACGCCCGTTCCTTGGTCTGCCCCTCCGGGACCCACACGTTGCAGCCGTCCATCTTGACGTAGTCGACCTTCCAGGACGCGAACTGCCGTGCGTCCCGGGCGTAGTGGTCGGGTCCGCCGCCCGCGGGGGAGCCGCTGCCGGGGTACTTCTCGCACGTCAGGGAGCCGGCGTCCTGGTAGATGCCGAACTTCAGCCCCTTCGCGTGCAGGTACTCGCCGAGCCAGGCCATGCCGCGCGGGAACCGGTTCCGGTCGACGACCAGATTGCCCTGCGCGTCCCGGCTCTTGGTCATCCAGCAGTCGTCGACGGTGACCGTGTCGTACCCCTTGGCGGCGAGCCCGGTCGACACGAGGGCGTCGGCGTTGGCGACCACCGTGGCCTCGTCGATGTCGCACATGTAGTGCGCCCAGTTGTTCCAGCCCATCGGCGGGGTGAGGGCGAGCCGGGTGTCCGAGGTCGCCCGGGGCTCGGCGGCCGCCGGGGCGGGGGAGAGGGCGAGGGCGAAGAGGGCGGCCGCGGTCAGGCAGGGGAGCGTTGCGCGCAGGCGAGGCGGCACTGGGTCTCCTAGACGTGGGAACGATCGTGCGCCCAGTGCAGCGAGGTGACTACCCAGTGTCAACGAAGGTCGCTGATTGTCGTCCGATGACCAGCAATATGGCTGCAATGAATGTCACACGAAAGTGTCGATACATCGTATGTTACGGTGTATCGCATGCCGAGGAGATCAGACGCCCTGGACCGTGCGACGCCCGAGGCCATCGCCGTCGCCGCCCTGCGGATCCTCGACGAGGAGGGGCCGCAGCGGCTGAGCTTCCGCACCCTCGCCGAGCGCCTCGACGTCTCCCACGCCACCGTCCAGCGCCGTTGCACCGACCTTGCGGGCCTGCTGGACCTGTGCACCGAGCATCTGGCGGCCCGGCTCCCCGACATCCCCGCGGGCACGGACTGGGCCGAGGCCACCGAACGGCGCTTCCGCGCCCTCTACGACCTGCTCGTCGCCCACCCCGGACTGCTCGTCCTGCGAGGCGGCCGCCCCTGGCTCGGCCGCCAGCTCCTCGCCCGGCTCGTCGAGCCCGCCCTCGCCGACAGCGTCGCCGCGGGCCTGACCGTCACCGAGGCGATCACCGCCTACCGCCGCATGTACCTGCTCACCCTGGGCAGCGCGGCCTTCGTGGACCACCGCGAGCCGGAGCGGGCCACCGCCGCCTCCCGGACGGCCCTGGCCGCCCTGGACCCGGAGGAGTTCCCCGTGCTGTCCGGCCGAACGGCCGAGATCCTGCCCGCCCTGACGGACCACGAGGTGTACCACGGCGCCCTGCGCCAACTGATCGAGGCCGCCCGGCCCGGCATGTGATGGGGAGACCGACCATGGAACGTCCGCAGCAGCTCGACCACGCCGCCGTGCGCGCGGCCGCCGCGCGCATCGCGGGTGGGGTCCGCCCCGTCACGGTGGCCCCCGCGGCCGAGGGCGTCTGGTACGCGCTGGAACACCTCCAGCACACCGGCAGCTTCAAGGCCCGTGGCGCCCGCAACTTCCTCGCCGCCCACCACGAGGCCGGTACCGTCCCCGAGGCAGGCGTCACCATCGCCTCCGGGGGAAACGCCGGGCTCGCCTGCGCCTGGGCGGCCCGCGCCCTGTCGGTCCCCGCGACCGTGTTCCTCCCGGCCAACGCCCCGCGCGTGAAGGTGGAACGGCTGCGCGGCTACGGCGCGGACGTACGGCTCGTCGGCGACCGGTACGCCGAAGCGCTCGCCGCGTGCCGGGAGTTCGCCGCCACCAGCGGCGCCCTGAGCAGCCACGCCTACGACCACCCGCTCATCGCGGCGGGGGCCGGCACCCTGCTCGAGGAGATCCGCGACGCGCTGCCCGGACTGGACACCGTGGTCGTCGCGGTGGGCGGCGGCGGGCTGTTCGCCGGGGTCGCCACCGCCGCCCGCGCCCACGGCGTACGGGTGGTCGCGGCCGAACCGCGCACCTGCCGGGCCCTCAACGCCGCCCTGGAGGCGGGCCGTGTCGTGGACGTGAGCGTGGACTCCGTGGCCGCCGACTCGCTCGGCGCCACCCGGGTCTCGGAGGACGCGCTCGCCGCGGCGCAGGAGAAGAACGTGACCTCGGTCCTGGTCGCCGACGAGGAGATCACCGCGGCCCGCCGCGCGCTCTGGGAGGAGCACCGGATCGTCGTCGAACCGGGCGCGGCCACCGCCCTGGCCGCCCTGCGCGGCGCACCGGAACCCCTGGGCGAACGGGTGGCCGTCGTCCTCTGCGGCGCCAACACGGACCCGAGCGACCTGATGCGACCGGCGCCCTGAGACCGTCCGCGGCGGTCCGGTCCCGCGGTAGGCCGCCCCGCCCGTCAGGTCGGTCCCATGGCAGGCCGCCCGGCCGGTCAGGACCTCGCGGCGAGCAGACGCCTGCGGTGACTCCTGCGGCGCAGCGCCGTGACCAGGACGATGGCGGCGCCGGTCACCGTGCCCGGCAACGCGAAGAGGACGGACAGGATCAGCCGGCCCGCCGGCGAGACCAGGCCCCCGGACTCCCCGATGGCGTATCCGAAGTCCGACCGGGAGGTGCAGGTGAGCCGGTAGTCGGCCGCCTGCGACACCTCGATGGCGAAGAGCGGGGCCCAGGCCTCGTCACGGGTGAGGAGCGTGTGGAAGCCGGCGTCGCCGAGGCGCGGGGCACCCGGCCCGGTGATGTCGCCCTCCGGCGGGTGGGCGTCCTCCGGGAAGTCGACCCGCCCCCAGACGGTCTTCTCGCTGCCCGGTTCGAGGTGGAGGGTGACGGTGTCGCCGCGGGCGAACTGACGGCCGGTGTCGACCGAGTCCGTCGCCTGGTGGAACCGGTACGCGCCGAGGGCGACGCCGATCGCGATCAGCACGGCGGCGATCCCGGCCGCCACGGCGTACCAGTCGCGGCCGGGCCGGAGCTCGTTCGCCGCTGTCGGCGGCGGTGGGGAGAGCTGCACCGGCACACCCCAGTACTGCAACGGTGCTTGCCGTGACCGTTCTTCGGCTTCCGGCCCCGGCCGGCCACCCCACCGGACCTCAGTGGCCCTTGACGGCTACTGCTTGCCGTACCTGCTCTCTTCGATCGATTTCACGCGGGGGACTTCCGGGTCCAGGCCCTTCGCCCATTCGCTTTCGCCGAGTTGTGCGCGCAGGTGCTCGACGGTGTTCTCGACGTGGCCGCGTACCGCCCGCAGGTCGATGCCCTGGAGGCGGTGGCGGTACTTGGCGACGTGGCCGTCGACCAGGACGGTGTGGACGTCGGACCGCTGTGCCTGGAGTACGACGTGCCCGTGCGGGTTCAGGATCGGGAAGGAGACCGGGGATTCGTCGTTCTTGAGGAGGACCAGGTCTGCCTTCTTGCCGACTTCGATGGTGCCGAGGTCGTGGGAGCGGCCGAGCGCGGCCGCGCCGCCGCGGGTCGCCCAGCTCAGGACGTCGTGTGCGCGCAGGGTGGTGTGGGTGACGGTCTCGCCCCGGGCGTGACCCTCGGCGTGTTCGCGGGAGCGGTCGGCGGCCAGGGTGGCGCGCATCGCGGAGAAGAGGTCCGCGCTCCACCACACGCTGGTGTCCATGGAGAGGGACACGGGGATGCCGTGGGTGCGGGCGGCATGGGTGGGCGGGTATCCCTGGCCGGCGTGCTGCTCGCTCTCGGCGGAGATCGACAGGTATCCGCCGGTGTCCGCGATGCGGCGGTAGGAGTCGTCGCCGAGGGAAGAGCCGTGGACGTAGAGGGTGCCGGGGCGCATGAAGCCGTGATCGTGGAGGGTGGCCAGGTTCCGGTCTCCGTCGGTGCCCCAGACACCGGCATGGGTGGTCACCGCGGCGCCGAGGTCGTGGGCGGCTTCGAAGGCCGGCTTCTCGGGGAAGCCGGGGCCGCCGCCGAGGTCGATGGCCAGTTGCAGGTCCAGCATGCCGTCGCGGGGGACGCGCTGGTCGAGGAAGGCGCGGAAGGCGGGGTCGGTGGCCCACTCGGCGGCCGGCCGGTGGAGGTTGCCGTATGCGAGTACGAAGCGGCCCGGCACGGACTGGAGGGCGTCGACCGCTGCGTGGGCGTGGTCGGTGGTGGCCAGGCCGTGGGACCAGTCGACGGTCGTGGTCACGCCGGCGTCGAGGGCCTCGGCGGCGGCGAGCAGGTTGCCGGCGTGGATGTCCTGGGGCCGGAAGTGCTTGCCGTGGTCGATGAAGAACCACACGAAGTACTGGCTCAGGGTCCAGTCCGCGCCGTAGCCGCGCAGCGCGGTCTGCCACATGTGGCGGTGTGTGTCGATCATGCCGGGGATGACGATTCCGCCGGTGGCGTCGATCACGGTGGTGCCCGCCGGGAAGTCAAGGCCGGGTCCGATCGCGGTGATCCGGTCGCCTTGGACCAGGACGTCCGTGGTGGGGAGCACCTGCCAGGGGTCGCCCATCGGCAGTACCGTGCCGCCCTGCAGTAGTACCGGGCGGCCTTTGGCGAACGCGTCCGTGGTGGACATGCCGTCACCCCATTCTCGAAGTTGCCGAAGTTGCCGAATGCTGTGCCTGCCCTACGGACGCAGGACGGGACGGGTTCACGCGTCCGGCAAAGCTCCCTGCGCGGGTGGCCGTGAGCCGCTTCACAGAACCGGCGCTGCCCTGTTCTCGTGGAGCGTTGAGGGCGCTGCCGGCGGTCCCCGCTTTCCCTGCGAGCCCAGGGACTCAGGACACCGACGAGGAGACAAGGGCATGGCGAACATCGTGATCATCGGCGGTACCAGCGGCATCGGACGCGAGCTGGCCGAGCACATGGCCCGCCGGGGCGACAGCGTGGTGCTGACCGGCCGGGATGCAGAGCGGGCGGGGAAAATCGCGCGGGAGGTGAGCCAGGGGCGCCACGACGTACGGGGCATCGCACTCGACCTCTCTGAGCCGCACGGGCTCGCCGGGGCGTTGTCGGGGGTCGGCCGGGTGGACCACCTGGTGATCACGGCCGTGGAACGCGACGTGAACAGCGTGCGTGACTACTCGGTGGACCGGGCGGTGCGCCTGGCCACGCTCAAGGTGGTCGGCTACACTGCCGCGGTCGCAGCACTGCGGGATGCTTTGACGCCCGCCGGATCGGTGGTCCTGTTCGGGGGCGTTGCGAAAGACGTGCCCTACCCCGGCTCCACTACCGTCACGGCCGTCAACGGCGCCGTGGTCTCCATGGTGCGCACCTTGTCGACGGAGCTGGCACCGGTGAGGGTCAACGCCGTGCACCCCGGGATCGTCAGCGACACCCCGTCGTGGAGCGGGCAGGCCGACGTGTTGGAGTCGGTCCGCTCCCGTACGCCCACCGGCCGGCTCGCCACCATGGCCGACATCGTCGGCGCCACGGTCTTCCTGATGCACAACCCGGCCGTGAACCGGGTGAACCTGACCGTGGACGGCGGCATGGTGTAACCCGCCGGCTCCGGCGGAACCTGCCTGTCCCCAGGGCCGCGACAGTCTCCGGACAGGCGGGGAAAGCGTGCGGCAAGCGGCGGGCAAGCGGTGCGGCGAACGCTGGCCAGGTGATGACTACTTCGACTGCACCGGCCGCCCCACTCGCACCCGCCGCCCCACTCGCGGCAGCTCGACGGACCGAAGCCGACGACGAGCGCTTCGCCCGCGCCGTGTACGACAGGCACGCTGCCATGCTCAGGTATCTCGCCGCTCGCTCACTGGGCGGCGATGTCCACCGCGCCGAGGACATCGTCCAGGAGGCGATACTCCGCGCCTGGCAGCACGCTCCGCTCCTGGACCCGGCCGGCGAGGGCATCCGCGGCTGGCTCGTCACCGTCGTCCGGAACCTCGTGATCGACAGCCATCGGGCCCGCCGGGCCCGCCCGTACGAAAGTGGGCACCTCGACGGCGTGGAGCCCGCCTCACCCGGCCACGCGGACCGCGTGGCCGACCGCCACGTCGTCCGCGAGGCGCTGCGCGACCTCAGCGAACCGCACCGCCAGATCCTGCTGCACACGCGCTACCTCGACCAGTCGGTCGCCGAGACCGCCCTGGCCCTGGGCATAGCCGCCGGCACAGTGAAATCCCGCACCCACGCCGCGCTGCGTGCCCTCGAAGCCGCCCTGCTCAGACGCGGATATCCGTCTGCGGGCCGGACAACTGCCGGGCGCCGGAGCCCGTCAGCAGAAGGCCGCACGCACCGACGGCGAGCGGGCGAAACGCTCGTGGAGTGCGTAGCGCCGTCCCGCTTCGGCACTGCCCCCCTCGGCGGCTTCGGCCAGCAGCAGGCCGACCGCGTCCCGAGCCAGTGGCTCGATGATGGCGGCGGCCTCACGGTGCCCGTCGGCGAGCCGGTCGACGTCGACCGGCCCGCTCTCGCCGCAGACGGCGAGAGCCAGGGACGCCACGGCCCGACGGTGACGCGGGGCGGCATCCGCGCTCGCCACCTCCCTGAGGGCCGCCGCGGCCTCGGTGAACCGGGAGCGGGCGGCCAGGACCACCGCGCGCAGGTTTGCCCCGGCACAGCCGAGGTCGTAGGAGATGACCTCGGCGGCGATCCGCTCCACCTCGGCGATACGGTGGTCGGCCCGGTCGAAGTCTCCCTCCCCGATGTCCAGGTAGGCCAGCCGCAGCGCACGGTAGGCCCAGCGCGAGCGGGCGTCCATGGTCCGCAGGATCTCGCTCGCCTCGCTCCACATGCTGCGGGCCTCCTGCCGCCGGTCGGCGCTCTCCATGGCGTCGCCGCGGGCGGTGAGACAGATCGCGAGGGCGAAAGGGTCGTCGGCGGCGCTGGCCGCCTCGATGCCGCGCAGCGCGTGTTCGCCCGCCGCGTCCGGAGCGCCCTCGTGCAGGCAGTAAGTCGACCAGTTGTACTGCAGCACGGCCCTGTCCCACTGGAACGCGGTGCCGGCGATGCCTGCCTCGGCCCGCGCGAACAGGTCGGCGCGGTCCTCGTCGGCAGTGAGCCGCGCGTACAACGCCTCGTAGACCGGGCCGATCACCGCCACGTCCGGGTTGCGGGCCTGCCGCCAGGCTGCCTGGTAACGCTCCTCGTAGCCGAGTGCGCTCTCGTGCCGTCCGGCGACGTGGTTGAGCCAGGCGAGCCACGCGAACGTGTAGGCGAGCGCCCACTCCTCCCGGGGGCCGGGTGGGCGCGCGGGGTCCGAGGTGCCCCGTTCGCTGTCGTAGGCGTCCAAGGTTCGGGCGAGCCGGTCGATGCCCTCCTCCTCACGGCCTGAGACATACCAGAAATAGCCGAGGGAGGATTCGAGGAACAGGGCTTCGGCTGCCCGTCCTTGCCGGGCCAGCAGCTCGGAGCCGGCCCTGAGGTTGGCCACTTCCTCGGCGATGTGGAGGCAGTGGGCGGCCTGATCACGTGAATGGAGGGCCGCGGAGTGCTCGGCTGCGAAATCGAGGGCCCAGGAGGCGAAGCGCTCCTCGGCGTGCTGCAGACGGCCCTCGGTCCGCAGGCGGGCAAGAGCGTACTCACGTACCGTCTCCAGCATCTGGAAACGGGTTCCGTGGCGACCAGGAACGGTGAACAACATCGATTTGTCGACCAGCTGTGTCAGAGTCGGTAGCAGACCGCCGCCGTGGCCGATGTGAGCCGTCCCGGTCGCCTCCGGGCCGAGCGTGCCGTACCGCTCGGCGTCTTCGAGCGCGGTGCCGCCCACCCGTAGGGCGAGTTCGCTCAGGACCTGCTGCTCGGCGCCGCCGAGCAGGGCGTAACTCCAGTCGAGGACCGCCCGCAGGGTGCGGTGGCGGGCGGGTGCGGTGCGCTCTCCCTTCACCAGGAGGGCGAAGCGGTCGTCCAGCCTGCGGTCGATCTCCGCCACGGAGAGTATCCGGATGTGTGCGGCGGCGAGTTCGACGGCGAGCGGGAGACCGTCGAGACGACGGCACAGGCTCAGTACGTCCTGGCGCATGTCCGGCCCCGCCGCGAACGAGGGACTGATCTTGGCGGCGCGCAGGGTGAACAGTTCCCCGGCCTCCTCGGCGGTCATCGGCTCCACGGTGAAGTGGGCTTCCTGCGCGATGCCCAGCGGCTCCCTGCTGGTGGCCACTACGGTGAGCTGCGGGCAGGCCTCGAGAAGGGTGTTGACCAGGGGCGCGACCGCGTCCAGGACGTGCTCGCAGTTGTCGAGCGCCACGATCGCCGTGCGGCTCTCCAAGGAGGAGATGACGCGCCGCAGGAAGTCGTGAGGGCGCTGGTCGGTGGCCACCGAAGCGTCCGACAGGCCGAGCGTGGCGGCCAGTACCGCGAGGATGCCACCCTCGTCGGTGGCGGCCAGGTCGATCCACCAGAGGGCCTGGACGGGGGAGTCCGGCCGGGAGAGTGCCTCCAGTGCGAGCCGGGTCTTGCCGACGCCGCCGGGACCCAGGATCGTCACCAGTCGTTCGCGGGTGATCGTCTCCCGAAGGGCCCGCAAAGCGCCGCGTCGGCCGACGTACGGCCCCAGGGACCGGCTCAGATTGCCCTCCGTCTTCCCGGAGCCGGAGAGCCCGGAGGCAGGCAGGTGCTCCGCTTCGCTTCGGCCGGGCTCGGGGCGCATCAGGGCGGGGTCGTGTTCGAGGATCGCGCTCTGCAGGGCGCGCAGCTCGGGTGAGGGCGCCAGGCCGAGCTCGGCGTCCAGGAGGACGCGGCCGCGGTGGAAGAGGTCGAGTGCTTCGGCATGCCGGCCGCTGCGGTAGAGGGCGAGCATCAGCTGGCCGCGCAGCTTCTCCCGGAAGGGGTGATCCGCAAGCAGGGAGGTGAGTTCGGCTGTCAGCTCCTGGGCCCGGCCCCGCAGGAGTCCCACCTGGGCCGCGTCCTCCAGAGCGGTGAGCCGCAGTTCCTCCAGCCGGCGGCGCTCGCCCTCGAACACTGCCTCGGTCAGGTCCTCCAGTGCCTGGCCCCGCCACAGTCCGAGGCCGGTTCGAAGGATCCTCTCGGCGTCTTCGTAGGCTCCGGCCCGCAGACGCTCCCGGCCCTGACGGACGCTGGTTTCGAAGGCGGTGAAATCGACGTGGTCCCTGTCGTCGAGGGCGAGCTGGTAGCCCCCGGCCAGCAGCGCCAGACGGCCCGCCTCGCCCCGTTCGGCGAACGCGGTGCGCAGCTTGGTCATCTGCACCTGGAGCGCGTTGACGGGGTTCCTGGTCTCGCGCTCGCTCCACAGCTCGTCGATGAGGAGATCGCGTTGCACGGGCCGTCCGCCGGCCAGGGTGAGGCGGGCGACGACAGCCCGGGCGAGGGCACCGGGAAGGGCAATCGGGGATCCGTCGGAGGCAGTCACGTCGAGGCGTCCGAGCAGTCGAAAGTGCATACGTGAGTATCCCGTGACAGGAGGGCTGAGCCGGCCATGCCCGCTCCGGCTCATGCATGAACTTCGGGCCGCTGGGCGGAGCACCAGCCTTGCGGAGTCTGCCCGCCGCTGCGGACGGGCGGGGTTGCCGACCGTCCGCTCGGGAAGGCGGATCAGCCGAGGAAGCGGATGGACTTCACGGCCGGGAACCCGACGGCGGCCAGGTCGCGCACGTCACCCTGGACGACGAGGGACCTGCCGGTGCAGTTCGGGCCGTCCCAGATCTTGGCGGTACCGGTCATCTTGAGGGATCCGGAGAAGCGGACCGGCCTGCAGTCCGGTCCGGTGATCCCCTCGGCCGGGTCTGCGAAGTCCGCGGAGTCGAAGAACGTGGCGTTCGTCGCAGGCGCCGACGACGCGGTGCCGGCGGCGGACTGTCCGGCCTTCTTTCCGTCCGGCGCCACCGCGAACCATGTGCCGCCCACCCCCTGCCCGTTGGTGTCGCCGGGCTTGGTGTCCTTGCTGAACAGGTAGACGGGCCAGCCGCCGATCGTCACATGCAAGGCGCCGTCGCGCGGGACGAAACCGATGGCCGACGGCTGGACCCCGTCGATGAAGACCTTGCCGCCCCTGGCGACCAGGTACGGCGGCCAGGTGCCGGCGCAGGCACCGGAGCAGTTGGACTTCGACGGGTTCGTGGTGTCCTTGTCGAAGCGGTACAGCGTGAACCCGGCCCCGTTGAGTACCACGGGGTCGAGCGCACCGGCCTTACCGGCGGACAACTGCACCCATGCGCGGGCCACCGGCTTCTCCGCCGCCGAGGCCGCGGCGGGGCCCGCAGCCGGTTCGAGGTCGCCGGCATTGAGGTCGGCGCCGTTCTGGCGGGCGGTGCCGCTCAGGAGGGACAGCCCGGCAGCGCCGGCCCTTGCGGCGCTCGGAGAGGCGTCCGCGCTCGCACTGGCGGTCCCACTGGTGCTGCCGGTCCCGTCGCAGGCCGAGAGAAGAAGGATTCCGGCGGCCGAAAGGGCGGCGAGTGACGTGGCGCGCGTAGTACGGAACATCAGAACTCCTTGTGACAGTGGTGTGGTCGGCCGCTCCGTTTCGTGCGGGGCGGCAGGCCCCCTTGCTACGGATCGCACCCCGGAGTGGTTCTGACGCACTGCCGCCGGGGCCGTGGGCCAGACCGCCTCAACCCGGGAGAGCGCCGACCGCGGGCGGCCCTCGGCGTGCGGACAGTGCCGGGAAAGCACCAGGACAGCGACCGGCCCTTCGATGGTCCAAGGGCCGCACCGCGACGACGTCGTCAGCGCAGACCGCCCACACTCACCAGGCACCTCGCCACCGAAGGACGGCACAGCACATGAGCCAGGAATCCACCTACGCCCTGATCCAGCGGGCCATCGAAGAGCTGGAGCAGCTGAAGGCGAACATCTCAGGGAGGGTCTGCACGCCAGGCGACCCGCACTACGCACAGGAAGTCTCCGCGTTCAACCTGCGTTCACAGATCCGCCCCGCGTTCGTGGTCGCTGCCCAGACGCCTCAGGACGTGCAGATCGCGGTCCGGTTCGCCGCCGCTCACGGGCTCGCAGTGGGCGTTCTGTCGACCGGGCATCACGCCTTCCCCCCGCGGGCGAGCCACGGAGCCGTCCTGATCACTACCCGCACCATGCGGACCGTGCGGGTCGACGCGGCAACGGCGAGCGCCCGCATAGAGGCCGGCGCGCTGTGGAGCGACGTGGTCGGGCCGGCGCAGCGCTACGGTCTGGCCCCGCTGAACGGCTCCAGCGCCGGTGTGGGTGTCGTCGGATACACGCTCGGCGGCGGCCTCAGCCCGGTCCTGGGCCGCACCTACGGCTGGGCCGCCGACCACGTCCGCGCCATCGACGTCGTCACGGCCGACGGCGAACTGCTGCACGTGACCGCGCAATCGGACCCCGCCCTGTTCTGGGGGCTGCGCGGAGGCGGCAGCAACCTCGGCGTCGTCACCTCCCTGGAAATAGACCTGTTCCCGGTCAGCACCTTCTACGGCGGCGGGATCTTTCACCCGGCGGAACACGCCGAGGCCGTACTGCGTGCCTACCGGCAGGTCGTGGAGAAGGCCCCGGACGAGCTGACGGTGTCGGTCGCCCTGCTGAACTTCCCGCCGGTCCCCGAGGTCCCGGAGCTGCTGCGCGGCCGGTTCACCGTTCACGTCCGGGTCGCCTACCTCGGCTCGGACGCCGAAGCGGAGGAGCTCATCGCACCGCTGCGCGCGGTCGGCGCCCCGCTGGCGGACACGGTCGGAAGGCGCGGCTACGACACGTTCGCCGAGGTGCACCAGGACCCCACGGAGCCGGCTCCGTACGAGGATCGCAGCGTGCTGCTGACGGAGCTGACCCCCGAGGTGGCTGCGGCCGTGCTGGAGCGGGTCGGCCCCGCCTCCGGCAGCGCCGTCACCGTGCTGGAGATCCGGCACCTGGCCGGTGCCCTGAGCCGGGAGGCACACCTGCCCAGCGCCGCCGGCGCGCGGGACGCCGCCTTCATGGTGTGGGGAGCGACGGTAGGGCCGCCGGAAGTGGTCGACGCCGGAACCGAGGACATGAACGCACTGCTCAAGGACCTCACGCCCTGGTCAACAGGCCGCCTGTACCAGAACTTCACCTCCCGGCAGGCCGTGGCGTCCGACGTGTTCGCCCCGGACGTCCTGGCCCGCCTGCAGCGCATCAAGCAGCAGTACGACCCGCAGAACGTCTTCCGCGCCCACAACCACAACATCGCACCCGCACCGGGCCTCGCCGCCGAGGCCACGGCCTGCTAAACCGTGGGGCCGGCCGGGGCAGCGGCGCCGACCGGGTGTGGTTGCCGAGGGGGTAGCCATCCGGCGCCGTTCACGCGGCGTGTCGTACACGCCCTGGGAGCAGGATGCGGTCCGGGGTAGAGGTCTCGGGAGCACACGACCGGATTGCGGAGTGCCGGAAGGCGAGGGACGGGCACCGCGCCAGGGCTACTCTGGGACGCAATCAGGAACACTGCGTGATGGAGTGGAAATGGTGGATCCGGTCTGCGGCGCCCAGTCTGAGGGCGAAACCGTTCTGGGGCTCGGCGAGATCTCGGCGGATGCCTGGGTCTTCAAGTGCATGGGCCGCAGCTACAGCGCCGCACGCGCTGGCGGTGTGGTCGTCATCCAGGACATCACGGACATCACCCGCCCGTTTCCCGTCGGCAGCGCCGAGCCCTCCTCCGGCAGCCTGTGGAGCATCCACACTCCGCGGGGACTTCTCGCAGGCCGCACCGGGGGAACCCTGCACGCCGTCGCGGCCCTCCGGGAGGCCGACCTGCCACCCGGAGGGCCCTCCTGGCGCGCGCCGTGACCCCGGGCGCGGGCTGGTACTGCAACGGTCTTCGCCATGACGGTTGGGCAGGTCGGTCGTTTGTCGGTTCCTGGGTGGGGACGTTGCCGGTGCCCGGTTGTGGGCTGGCGCACCGAAAGGTTTGCACCGGCGATTCGTGCACCGTTCCGCCACCAGGGCGGAGAACTCCCGGATCGGGATGTTCCTCGCGCATGCCGGTGGCCGTGGTCGCACTCTGATCGACCGCCGCCTCCATCTGTCCACGTCATGGACGGATGACCGCGACCGGTGCCGGGCCGTCGGCATCGACGACTCGATCGGCTTCGAGGCGGAAGTGGTGACGGCCAAGGCCATGGTCCGCCGGGCCGTCGCCGAGAGGATTGCGTTCCGGTGGGTGACCGCGGATGCCGCCCACGGCCCGAGGGCCTGCGACTGGGCCCGGGTCGAGGTCCGGCCCTGGCACCGCGAGGACGGCCGACACTGGGTGATCGCCCGCCGTGGCGTCCGCCGGCTCACACCCCTCACCCTCCCCGAACTCCGAAGTCTGCTCAGCCAAGTCCGCGGCGCCGCGGGTGCCGGACGTCGAGGAGCCCTCCGCGGGCTCCCGTTCGGGCCGGGCCCGGGCTCAGCCGGCGGCCTCGCCCTCGCGGACCACCACCGTCAGCGCCGCCTCCTCCTCGGCGTGCCCCTCCGCACCGCCCGTCCCGAGGGCGAAGGGGTTGCGGTTCCACTCCCACGCCATGACGGCGTGCACCCGGCTCCCCGTCAACCGGGCCTGCTCCACCGCCCAGCGCACGGCCTCGCGGGAGGGGTTCGAGCCGTCCACGCCGACGACGATCAGGGGTTCGGCGGTCTGCTCGGTCACGGTGGGTTCCTTTCGCTCCGCCCGAATGGTCGATCTTCTCCCTGTATACACGGAACGTCGGCCCGACCTCGAACGACGATGGTTGCGACGGGCGACGACTTTCGAGGACAGCCTCCGCCGTACGGCACTTGCGAGGGTGTGAGGGTCCGGGCGACCGCCTGCGGACACGAAGCGAGTGGGAGGAACGGGCGTGGCTCAGCGCAAGGGTTGTCTGATCGGCTGCGGGGTGGCTCTGGTGCTGGGGGTGGGCGTCCTCGTCGCCGTCGTCTTCGGCATGGGCAAAGTCCTGGACATGGCGGACAAGTCGATGGTCGACCCCACGGTGTACGAGGGGGTGAAGACCGGCGACGCGGAGAGCGAGGTCCGCGCGAAGCTCCCCTCGGGCGAGAGCTTCGTCAAGAGCGCCCTGAAGGAGGGCGGCCCGGTCGAGCCCGACGGCAGCTCCTGCTCCTGGTACATATCCGGCGGCGACACCGAGATGGGCAAGGAGACCGTCCTGCGCTTCTGCTTCAAGGACGGCAAGCTGGCGGAGAAGGTCCGCTACCCGATGAAGTAGGGCCGACGCCGCGCCCGACTACCCTGCGCCGAGACCGAGGCCGAGGCGGAGCTCGGCGAGGCGAGGCGCGAACCGGTCGGCCGAGCGCCGGGGAAGCCGGGCGGCCCGTGCCTCGAACGCGGCGAACGCGGCCTCCCGCTCCTGCGGACCGCACAGCGACAGGTACAGCACCGCGTGCCGCCAGGCACGGGCGGACCGCGCCGCGGCGGCCGACCGGCGGGTCGCGGCGGCGAACGCCCCGACGGCCGCCCCCTGCCAGCCGCCGTGCGGCGCGATGCCCGCACGACGCACCAGGGTCGCCAGGTTGAACGTGGTCAGGACCCGGGCCTGTTCGGCGACGGCGGGCTCCGTCGCCAGGGACCCGCCGGGCCGTCCGGCCCGCTCGGCGCACAGCGCCGCGAAGCCCTCCCGGTCCCCGGCGGCGACGAGTTCCAGCACGGCCGCGTAGTCGATGCGGTGGTGGCGCTCGTACACGGTGCCGCGCAGCAGCCCGGCCGCTTCGGCCGCGGCGCCCAGCAGCTCGGGGGAGACCGTCCCGTCGTACCGGGCGGCGAACGGCTCCCTCAGCAGCGGGACGCCCAGCCCGCCGGCCTCGGCGAGCGGGGAGACCACCTGCACCAGGGAGTTCGGTATCCCGGCGCCGGGGAAGGTTTCCACGCAGGTTTCGACGACCAGGCGCAGCACCGAACGGGCCTGCGCCGGCGAGTCGTCCCCCCAGGGCGCCACCGCCCGCATCCAGGGCAGCGCGGCGATCCGCTCGCCGTGCTGCGCGCTCCACCACAGGGCGTGCCGGCGGGAGCGGCCGGCCGCGTACACCGCCGCGACCACCCGGCCCAGGGCCTCGTCCCGATGTCCCAGCGCCGGGTGGGACGCCACCAGCTGGGCCGCGACCTCCGTGAAGGCCTCCGCCGAAGGGATCGCGCCCGACCGGGCCAGCGTCACCAGCGGCGCACTGCGCGCGAGCAGGACGGTGTCCCGGACCGCGGCGGGCAGCGGCGTCCCCGCGGGCAGTCCCGATTCCCCGGCCTCGGCGGGCGTCACCGGCCCGGCCAGGTCCTGGGCCCGCGACGTCCCGAGGGAGACGTCGAGCGGGGCGAGGCGGCGCAGCACCGGCGCGGTCAGGTCCTGGTGCGCCGGTCCGCCCGCCTGTACGGCCTGGGCTTCGCGCAGCGCGCGGTGCCCGGGGGAGCCGGGACGTCCGCGCGCGGCGACCATCGACGCGACGGCGGGCCGGGGCACGCGTTCCGCCAGGGCGACGGCGACCTCGCCGACGGTCCGCCGGTGCACGGCGCCCGCGGCGGGGGCCGGCTCCGGCGCCGGACAGGGGGCGAAACGCACCTCGTGGGCGAAGGGGCGAAGTTCCTCCACGAGGCCGGCCGCGGCGGCGGGCTCACCGGCGCGCCGGAGCCAGGCGACGCACAGCAGGGCGGCGTGCTCCGGAGCCCGCACGTCGAAGCGGCCGTCGTCGAGGAGGGCGTCCAGCCAGGCGAGGCCGTCGTCGGTGAGGCAGTGGGCGAACAGTTCGGCGGCGGAGAGCCCCGGTGCGGGGGCGCCGGGGGCGTCGGCGGCCGTCGGCCGGCCGGGGTTCTGGTTCATCGCCGGCGTGGCAGGTCCTGCCCCTGCGCCCTCCGACTGTGCAGGTCGGTGCTCTGGCTGCTGAGCTACACGCCGTTCGGGGAAACCTAGCCGAGCGGGTGCGGTTGCACCAACACGGACCGACCACCGGGTGCCGCGGCCCGGGGGCGACAAGGCGTCAAAGGCTGTGGGGGGACGGCCGCGGGGTCCTGGCGGCGCGGGGACGGTTGTACGGCACACTCAAGCGCATCAGGCCAGGTGGCGGCGGTGGCGGAGCGCGGCACCCGGTGTCCCGGCGCGTCGCCGGGCGGCGCGCTGACCGTTCGGCATCGGCCAGTGCCGGCGAGGCCGCGTTGACGGGGTGCCGGGCCGTGGTGACCGTGGGCACCGCCTCCGGCCGCGCGGCCGGACTTCCGGGAAGGCGGCGACCGTGAACCGTTCCAGCACGTCCCGTACGGCCGTGGCGGTGGTGATCACCGCCGCTCTCCTCTCCACCGGCGGGTGCGGACTGGGCGGCGCCGATCCCGGCGGGGGCGGACAGGCCGCCAGAACGGGCCGGGTCGCCGGGGAGATCACCTTCCGCACCCTCCAGCTGAAGCCCACGTTCACCGCCTACGTGCAGGGCGTGATCGACGCCTTCGAGGAGAAGTACCCCGAGGCGACGGTGAAGTGGGAGGACGTACCCGGCGACGGCTACAACGAGAAGCTCGTCGCCGACGCCCGCGCCGGGACCCTCCCGGACGTCGTCAACCTCTCCACCGACTCCTTCCAGCTCCTCGCCGGCCGGGGCGTGCTCGCCGACGTCGCCGCGCTGGACGGGGCCGCGGCGGCCGCGTACGTACCGGGTGCCTGGGAGCAGTTCAAGCTGCCCGGCCGGGGCGACAGCGTGTACGCGTACCCCTGGTACGTGACCCCGGAGATCCTCACGTACAACAGGGACCTCTTCGCGGAGGCCGGGCTCGACCCGGACCGTCCGCCCACCACCGTCGAGCAGTTCTTCGACTGCGCCGAGCAGATCGCCGCCCGGTCCGGCGGCCGGTACGCGGCCTTCATGGCCGACCCCAAGGGCCGCCTGCCCGGCGACTGGCAGAAGATGGGCGTCCCGATCCTCAACGGCGAACGGGACCGCTTCACCTTCGGCACGGACCGGGCGGTCGCCTGGGTGGAACGGATGAAGGACCTGTACGACAAGGGCGCCATGCCGAAGGAGTCCCTCCTCAAGGCGGACGACATCAACCAGCTGTACGGCAGCGGCAAGCTCGTCTTCGGCCCCGGATCACCCGGATTCGTCAAGGACGTCAAGCGCAACGCCCCGCAGGTCTACGCCAGGACGCAGGTCGCGGGCGCGGTCACCGGCACGCTCGGCCACATCGGCATCTACGCCCAGTCGCTCGGCATCAGGAAGGACACCGGACACCCCGACGCCGCGGCCGAGTTCGCGAAGTGGGTCACCAACGGCCCCAACCAGGTGGAGTTCTCCCGGAAGGCCACCATCTACCCGTCCCACGCCCAGGGGCTCGCCGACCCGTTCTTCTCGGACCGGGGAGACGGCAAGGACGCCGAGACCCTCGCCCGCGCGGTCGGCGCCGAGCAGCTCAGGACGGCCGCACTGGACGCCAACACCCCCGTGGAGTGGACCAGCCAGGTCGGGGACGCCGTCGTACGGGAGGTGCAGAAGGCCATCACGGGCGAGCAGGACGCCCGTACGGCGGTGCGGAAGGCACAGGACGCGGCGAACCGGCTCCTCGCCGACGCGGCCCGCGGGTGACGGGCCGCACCGCGGGCCGGCGGGCCGCGGAGGCCGAGTCGGGGCTGGTCCACCGCAGGTGGTGGACGCCCTACCTGTTCCTCGCCCCCGGCCTGGCGATGGTGGCGGTGTTCGGCCTCTGGCCGTTCGTCAACACCGTCGTCCTGTCCTTCACCGACGCCCGCATCCTGCGCGGCGGCTCCTTCGTCGGGCTCGACAACTACCGCCGGGCCTTCGCCGACCCCGACTTCTGGGTGGCGGCGGGCAACAGCGTGCTGTACCTCGTGGTCGTCGTCCCGTGCCTGGTCCTGCTGCCGCTGGCCCTGGCCGTCCTCGTCCGGCCCGGCCTGCCGGGCATCGGCTTCTTCCGGTCCGCCTTCTACACCCCCGTGATCGCGTCGGCCGTGGTCGTCGGGCTGATCTGGCAGTGGGTGCTGCGCAGCGACGGCCTCGTCAACACCGTCTTCCTGAAGCTGCGCCTCGTCTCCGAGCCGGTCCCGTTCCTGACGGACAGCACCATGCTCCTGGTGTCCGCCATGATCGTGACCGTGTGGAAGGGCCTCGGCTACTACATGGTCTTCTACCTGGCGGCCCTCGGGAACGTGCCCGCCTCCCTCCACGAGGCGGCCGCGCTCGACGGGGCGGGCGCCGTCCGGCGCTTCTTCAGCATCACCGTCCCCCAGGTCAAGCCGATGATGCTGCTCGTCGGAACGCTCTCCGCGATCTCCGCGCTGCGCGTGTTCACCGAGATCTACGTCCTCGGAGGGGAGAGCGGCGGGCCCGGCGGCGGCGCGCGCACCCTGCCCTTCCTGATCCGGCAGGTCGGGCTCGGCTTCGCCGGGGAGACCGGCTACGCCTCCGCCCTCTCCCTCCTGCTGTTCCTGCTGACGCTGGTCTTCAGCCTGCTGGGCCGCCGGCTGACCAGGGGGGACGAGACGTGAGCGCGCCGCGACGCCGTCTGCTCGGCCCCGCCGCCCGCTACGCCGCCCTCGTGCTGATGCTCGTCGTGATGCTGGGGCCCCTCGTGTGGCAGTTCCTCACCTCGGTCCGCGGCCGCACCGAGAACGTGTACGACGGCGTGCTGCCCGCCCGGCCCACCTTCGACAACTACCTGCGGGTCGCCGAGTCCTTCCCGCTGCTGCAGTACGTCGGCAACACCCTCGTGGTCGCCGTCCTCGCGGTGGTCTCGAACCTGCTCTGCGCGGCGATGGGCGGCTACGCCCTGTCCAGGGCCGGCTGGAAGGGCCGCGAGGCCGTGTTCACCGTCCTCGTGGCGACCCTGATGTTCCCCTTCGAGTCGGTGATGATCTCGATGTTCCTCACCGTACGCGAACTGGGCCTGGTGGACACCCTGGTCGGGGTCTGGCTGCCCGGCGCCGTCTCCGTGCTCAACGTCATGATCATGCGGGCCGCGTTCCTCGCCGTCCCCCGGGAGATCGAGGAGGCCGCCGTCCTGGACGGAGCGGGGGAGTGGACCCGCTTCACCCGGGTGTTCCTGCCGTCGGTCAAGGGCGCGCTGGCCGTCGTGTGCATCACCAGCTTCATGGGCGCCTGGGACGACTTCCTCTGGCCCCTGCTCGTGCTGACCGACAGCGACCACTACACGCTCCAGCTCGGCCTGAAGACCCTCGCCGGCACCACCACGGTCAACGACCAGCGGATCGTCGCCGCCGGGGCGATGGCCGCGCTGCTGCCGATGGTGCTCCTCTTCTTCGCCCTCCAGCGTTACTTCTTCAAGGGCGTCGGCGAGGGCGCCGTCAAGCTCTGAACCGGCCCGCAGCCCGCCCGCACGCCGTACCGACCCACCGACCGACCACCCTCCCGGGAGCCGCCGTCATGCACGACGACCGCAGCATCACCGAACACCGCCTCCGCCGGGTCCTGCACGAACGCATCGCCCCGGCCGTGCACTCCCAACCCGTCCCGCTGACCGTCGAACGCTGGGACGCCCCCGGCGAGCCCGTGCCCGTCGCCGAGGGCCTGGCCGCGCCCTACGGTCCCTGCGCGGTCGGCGACGCGTGGGGTCCGGCCTGGGGCACCACCTGGTTCAAGGTCACCGGCACCGTGCCCGCCGCATGGGCCGGACGGACGGTGGAGGCCGTCCTGGACCTCGGCTTCGACCGGATGATGCCCGGGTTCCAGTGCGAGGGCCTGGTCCACCGGGCCGACGGCGGCGAGGTCAAGGCGCTCAACCCGTACAGCGACTGGGTCCGCGTCGCCGACCGCGCGACCGGCGGCGAACGCATCGAGTGGTACGTGGAGGCCGCGTCGAACCCGGTCCTCGTCGACCACCGCCCCAGCTTCGAGGGCGACCGGCTGACCAGCGGGGACCTGCCCCTCTACCGGCTCGCCCGGATGGACCTCACCGTCTTCGAGCCGGAGGTCTGGGAGCTGGCCCGGGACCTGGAGGTGCTCCACGACCTCATGACGCAGCTCGACACCGCCGACGCGCGCCGGCACGAGATCCTGCACGCCCTCGGCTCGGCCCTCGACGCGGTCGACCTCGGCGACGTCCCCGGCTCCGCCGCGGCGGCCCGGGCCTGCCTCACCCGGGTGCTCGAGGCCCCCGCCAACGCCTCCGCCCACCGGATCAGCGCCGTCGGCCACGCCCACATCGACTCCGCCTGGCTGTGGCCCCTGCGGGAGACGGTCCGCAAGGTCGCGCGCACCACGTCCAACGTGCTCGACCTGATGGACGAACACCCCGAGTTCGTCTTCGCCATGTCCCAGGCCCAGCAGCTGGACTGGATCAAGGAGAACCGGCCCGAGCTCTTCGAACGGATCAAGAAGCGGGTCGCGGAGGGCCGGTTCGTGCCGGTCGGCGGCATGTGGGTCGAGTCCGACACCAACATGGTCGGCGGCGAGGCCATGGTCCGCCAGTTCCTCTACGGCAAGAAGTTCTTCCTCGACGAGTTCGGCGTCGAGACCCGCAACGTCTGGCTGCCCGACTCCTTCGGGTACACCGCCGCGCTGCCGCAGATCGTACGGCTGTCCGGCTCCCGGTGGTTCCTCACCCAGAAGATCTGCTGGTCGCAGGTGAACGCCTTCCCCCACCACACCTTCTGGTGGGAGGGCATCGACGGCACCCGGGTCTTCACGCACTTCCCGCCGGTCGACACCTACAACTCCGACCTCGGCGGCGCCCAGCTGGCCCACGCGGCCCGCAACTACCGCGAGAAGGGCCGGGGTTCCCGCTCGCTGGTGCCCTTCGGCTGGGGCGACGGCGGCGGCGGGCCCACCCGCGAACACCTTGCCCGGGCCCGGCGCCAGCGCGACCTCGAGGGCTCCCCGAGGGTCGAGATCGAGCGGCCGGACGCCTTCTTCGAGAAGGCCCACGCCGAGTACGCGGACGCGCCCGTCTGGGCCGGCGAGCTCTACCTCGAGCTCCACCGCGGCACCTACACCTCGCAGGCCCGGACCAAGCAGGGCAACCGGCGCAGCGAGTCCCTGCTGCGGGAGGCCGAGCTGTGGGCGGCGACCGCCGCCGTACGGGTGAGCGGGTACGCGTACCCGTACGCGGACCTGGAGCGGATCTGGAAGACGGTGCTGCTCCACCAGTTCCACGACATCCTGCCGGGCTCCTCCATCGCCTGGGTGCACCGCGAGGCGCGCGAGACCTACGGGCGGGTGCGCGAGGAGCTGGAGGGGATCACCCTCGGCGCCCAGCGGGCGCTGGCCGGGGAGGGTGCCGAGGAACTGGTCTTCAACTGCGCCCCGCACACCCGCCGCGGCGTCCCGGCCGGGGCGGCGGACCGCCCCGCCGAGCCCGCGGAACCGGTCACGCTGGAGGAACGGCACGGCGGCGGCCACGTCCTGGCCAACGGTCTGCTGCTCGTCGAGGTCGACGGCCGCGGCCTGCTGGTCTCCGTCCACGACCTGGAGGCCCGCCGGGAGACCCTCGCCCCCGGGACGGCGGCCAACCTGCTCCAGGTCCACCCCGACTTCCCGAACATGTGGGACGCCTGGGACGTCGACGCGTTCTACCGCAACAGCGTCACCGACCTCGTCGGTGCCGACGCCCTGGAGGTCACCGAGAGCGGCCCGCACGCGGCCACCGTACGCGTGACCCGCTCCTTCGGGGCCTCCCGCGTGGTCCAGAGCATCACCCTGCGCGCCGGGTCCCGGACCGTCGAGCTCGGCGCGGACGTGGACTGGCACGAGACCGAGAAGTTCCTCAAGGCGGCCTTCCCGCTGGACGTGAAGGCCGACCGGACCGCCTCCGAGACGCAGTTCGGCCACGTCCACCGGGCCACCCACACCAACACCTCGTGGGAGGCGGCCAAGTTCGAGATCTGCGCCCACCGCTGGATCCACGCGGAGGAGCCGGGCTGGGGGGTGGCCCTGCTCAACGACTCCACCTACGGCCACGACGTCACCCGCGACGTACGGCCCGACGGCGGCCAGACGACCACCGTACGGCTCTCCCTCCTGCGGGCTCCCCGCTACCCCGACCCGGAGACCGACCAGGGGACCCACCGCCTGCGCTACGCCCTCCTGCCGGGCGCGGGCATCGGGGACGCGGTCCGGGAGGGCCACGCCTTCAACCTGCCCGAGCGGGTGGTGACCGGCTCCGGCCCGGTCGCCCCGCTGCTCACGGTGGACGACGACGTGGTGGTGGTCGAGGCGGTCAAGCTCGCCGAGGACCGCAGCGGCGACGTGGTCGTCCGGCTCTACGAGTCGCGCGGCGGACGGGCGGCCGCGGTCCTCACCGCCGGTTTCCCGGTCGCGGAGGCGGTGGAGAGCGACCTGCTGGAACGTCCCCTCGCGGGCGCGGCCGTCGCTCCCGCGGCGGCGGACGGCACGGTCGCCCTGACCCTGCGGCCCTTCCAGATCGTCACGGTCCGGCTGCGCCGGGGGTGAGCCGCCGGCCCCGGGACGGGCGTGAACTGCGCCACACGGCCGTCCCGGAGCGCCGTGAACCCGGGGGTACGGGCGCCTCCCGGGTTATGCACTTAGTTGCAAAACCCGCCCCTCCTCGCTAGAACAGGTTCATCACCCCCGCGCGAGGAGGCGCCTCCCATGAGTTCCCAGAGCCGGTACCCGCACCTGCTGAGCCCCCTGGACCTCGGTTTCACCACCCTGCCGAACCGCGTGATCATGGGATCGATGCACACCGGCCTCGAAGAGCACGAGGGCGGCTTCGAGCGCCTCGCCGCCTTCTACGCCGAGCGCGCCCGCGGCGGCGCCGGCCTCATCGTCACCGGCGGCATAGCCCCCAACGACGCGGGCCGCCCCTTCGAGGGCGGCTCCCGCCTCACCACCGAGGAGGAGGCCGCCGAGCACCGTGTGATCACCGACGCCGTGCACGCCGAGGGCGGGAAGATCGCGATGCAGATCCTCCACTTCGGCCGCTACGCGTACCACAAGGACCTCGTCGCCCCCAGCGCGCTCCAGGCCCCCATCAGCCCCTTCGTCCCGAACGAGCTCACCGATGCCGAGGTCGAGCAGACGGTGGAGGACTTCGTCCGCGCCGCGCGCCTCGCCAAGCTCGCCGGCTACGACGGCGTCGAGATCATGGGCTCCGAGGGCTACCTGATCAACGAGTTCATCGCCGCCGCGACGAACAGGCGCACCGACCGCTGGGGCGGCTCCTACGAGAACCGCGTCCGCTTCCCGCTGGAGATCGTCCGCCGCACCCGCGAGGCCGTCGGCGAGGACTTCATCCTCGTCTACCGCCTCTCCATGCTCGACCTGATCCCCGGCGGCTCCACCCTCGACGAGGTGGTCCACCTGGCCAAGGAGATCGAGGCGGCCGGCGCCACCATCATCAACACCGGCATCGGCTGGCACGAGGCCCGCATCCCCACCATCGCCACCTCCGTGCCCCGCGGCGCCTACACCTGGGTCACCAAGCGGCTCATGGGCGCGGTCTCCGTCCCGCTCGTCACCAGCAACCGCATCAACACCCCCGAGAAGGCCGAGGAGATCCTCGCCGACGGCCGCGCCGACCTCGTCTCCCTCGCCCGGCCCTTCCTCGCCGACGCCGACTTCGTCGCCAAGGCCGAAGCCGGCCGCCCCGAGACCATCAACACCTGCATCGGCTGCAACCAGGCCTGCCTCGACCACACCTTCAGCGGCAAGATCACCACCTGCCTGGTCAACCCGCGCGCCTGCCACGAGACCGAGCTCGTGCTCTCGCCCACCAAGCTGAAGAAGCGCGTCGCGGTCGTCGGCGCCGGCCCGGCCGGCCTCGCCTGCGCGGTCTCCGCCGCCGAACGCGGCCACGCCGTCACCCTCTTCGAGGCCTCCGGCCACATCGGCGGCCAGCTCGACGTCGCCCGCCGCATCCCGGGCAAGGAGGAGTTCGAGGAGACCATCCGCTACTTCGGCACCCAGCTCACCGCGCACGACGTCGACGTCCGGCTGGACACCCGCGCCGACGTGGAGACCCTCCGGGACTACGACGAGGTCGTCGTCGCCACCGGTGTCACCCCCCGCACCCCCGACATCGAGGGCGTGGACCACCCGAGCGTCGTCAGCTACCTCGACGTCCTGCGCGACGGCGCCCCCGTCGGCGAGCGCGTCGCCGTGCTCGGCGCCGGCGGCATCGGCTTCGACGTCGCCGAATACCTCACCGACAGCGGCGAGGGCGCCGCCCAGGACCCGGAGGTCTACTTCCGCCACTGGGGCGTGGACACCGCCTACACCGGCCCCGGTGGGCTCACCGCCCCCGAGCGCCCCGCGCCGCCGCGCAGCGTCCACCTGCTCCAGCGCAAGACCACCAAGGTCGGCGCCGGCCTCGGCACCACCACCGGCTGGATCCACCGCGCCGAGCTCAAGCACCGCGGGGTCGTCTCCGTCGCCGGGGCCTCGTACGACTGCATCGACGACGAGGGCCTGCACATCACCGTCGGCGGCGAGCAGCGCCTCGTCCCGGCCGACACGGTCGTCCTGTGCACCGGTCAGGAGCCGCGCCGCGACCTGTACGAGGCCCTGCGCGCGGCGGGCGTCGAGGCCCACCTGATCGGCGGCGCCGACGTCGCGGCCGAGCTCGACGCCAAGCGGGCCATCCGCCAGGGCACGGAACTGGCGGCCCGCCTCTGACCGAAAGGGGATTGTGGCGGTCCGGCCGGGCCGCCACAATCGCCCGGTGACGTTCTCTCCCGCAGACGCAGACAAGATCCTCACCGACAACTTCGCCCCCTGGGTGCTCGCCCTCGGGCTGACCGTCCAGGAGACCGGCGAACGGCACGCCGTCCTGCGGCTGCCCTGGTCCGACGAGCTCGCGCGGGACGGCGGCGGCCTCTCCGGGCAGGCCATGATGGCCGCCGCCGACACCGCCACCGTCATCGCGATCTCCGCGGCGCGCGGGACGTACGGGCCGATGACCACGGTCCAGCAGTCGACCAGCTTCCAGCGGCCGGTGATCGGCGCCGACTTGCTCGTCCACGTCCGGGTCACCAAGCTCGGCAAGCGCATGGCCTTCGCCGACATCACGCTGACCCCCGAGGGCGCCGCCGAACCGGCCGCCACCGCCTCCACGGTCTACGCCCTGCTCGGCTGAGCGCGCCCGGCGCGGCCCGCCCCCGGCCGCCCGCCGGGCCGGGGCAGGACGGTCGGCGCGCGGGCCCGGCCCGGTTCTGGGATCATGGACCCCGGGGAGCCGCACCGAGGAGCCGCCATGTCCGGACAGTTCGAGGCGAGTGTCGAGATCGACCGGCCGGTCGAGCAGGTCTTCGCCTATCTCGCCGACGGGCGCAACGACCCCGAGTTCAGCCCGCGCGTCCAGCAGATCACCCGGACCCCCGAAGGGCCCACGGCCCTCGGCACGGTCTTCCGCAGCACGGTGAAGGACGCGGGGATGAAGACCGCACGCGAGTTCCGCGTCGTCGGCTTCGACCCGCCCCACCTGATGCGCTGGACGGAGCAGAGCCGCAACCTCGTCACGGCCGAGGGCGGCTACGACCTCGTCGCCCTGCCCGGCGGCCGCACCCGCGTCCGGATCTTCAACACCCTGAGCGGCCACGGGTTCGGCAAGCTCCTCGTCGGGCTCGCGGTGGCCGCCGCGCGCAAGGACGCCCCCGACTTCGGCCGCCGGATCAAGGCGGCCGCGGAGGCGTCCCTCACCTGAGGCCGGGGCCGGGGCGCGTCGGCGCGCTCCGCCCGCGGCGCGCGCCGACCGTCACCCGAGGTCCGGCCGGGCCGTCAGAAGCGTCCCGGAGCGGAGGGGAAGGGCAGCCGCCGCTCGGGCGCCGGGGTGCGCTTCCCGGCCGTGGCCGGCGGGTTCTGGCAGGTCACGTCCTGGGCCGGCAGCCTGCCCGAGACCAGGTAGGCGTCGACCGCCGCGTTTGCGCAGGAGGACGGGTCGAAGAGGTACACGCCGTGGCCCTCACCGCCCGCCGCCAGCACCATCCGCGAGCCCTTCAACGCGCGGTGCAGGCCCTGACCGCTGGTCAGCGGGGTCTGCGAGTCCCACTCGTTCTGCACCGTCAGGACCCCGGCGGCCTTGCGCATGGGCGTCGCCGCCTCGACCGGGCGGTCCCAGAAGGCGCACGGCTTGACGTTGGACGCGAAGTCCCCGTACAGCGGGTACCTCACCTTGTCCTTCGCCGCGTCCCGCTCGTACTGCTCGGTGTAGCGCGGCCAGGCGCCGGTGTCTCCGCAGACCACCGCCCAGAACACGGCGGTGCCGTTGTCGCCCGCGGGCTCGGCCGCGGCCGAGGAGCCGCCCCGGAGCAGCCGCACCAGCTCCGCCCGGTCCGTACCCGGCGTCGCCGGGGCGCCGTCGGCGGCCGCCTTGAGCGCCGCGACGAGGGGGGACGCCTGCGAGGGGTAGAAGAACACGCCGCGCGCGGCCCGGACCATGTCGCCGGTGACCTTCTGGCCCTCGAAGTCGATCGGCTCGCGGTCGGCGCGCGCCACCAGGCCCCAGAAGGTGTCGGACACGGCCTTCGGGGTCTCGCCCAGGCCGAACTCGCCCGACCGCTCGGCCGCCCACCGCGTCCACCGTGCGAAGGCGGGCTCCGCCTCCGTGGCCCACACCTGGATCATGCCGCGCCAGATCCGCTGCGGGTCGACACCGCTGTCGAGGACGAACCGGTCGGTGCGCTCGGGGTACATCTGCGAGTACACCGCGCCGAGGTAGGTGCCGTAGGAGTAGCCCAGGTACGAGAGCTTCTTCTCGCCGAGCACGGCGCGGACGGTGTCCATGTCGCGAGCCGTGTTGCGGGTGGTGATGTGGGGGAGCACCGCACCGGACTTCTCACGGCACTTGTCGGCGACGGTACGCGCCCATGTGACGTCGGAGCCGAAGGACTCCGGCCGGTAGGGACGGTCGAAGTCCTGCTCGGTGTCGGTCAGTCCGCAGGTGATCGGGCTGCTGGCGCCGACGCCGCGCGGGTCGAAGCCGATGAGGTCGTAGCGGTCCCGTACGTCCTTCGACATCGCGCCGTCCATCAGCAGCGGGAGGTCGAGCCCCGAACCGCCGGGGCCTCCGGGGTTCAGCAGCAGGACGCCGTGCCGCTTGGCGGGGTCGGTGCTCTTCATCCGGGATATCGCGAGGTCGAGAGTGGGGCCGTCGGGCTTGCGGTAGTCGAGCGGCACCTTCAGCGTCGCGCACTCGTACGAGGCGGGCTGGTCGGCACTGCAGCGGTGCCAGGCGGGCTTCTGGCGCAGGAAGTCGGGTCCGGGGGCGGCGGAGGCCTGCGTCGCCCCCAGCAGGGGCACGGTGGTGGCGAGGAGTCCGGCGGCGGCGAGCAGTGGCGCGAAGCGTTTCAGGCGCACAGGCGGTCCTTTCGGTGAAGTCTCCTGTCGCCCCACCCTGTTGCACGGTCCCGCCCGGCCGAATCATCCCGGAGGGCCGTACCCCGTGGTACTCGCGAATGAGCCGGTATCAGACACTGGCCGACACGCCGGAACCGCTGCGCCGCCCGAACTCACCCCGCGGGGGGAGGGGATGTGGGGGAGGGGTGCCCGGCGTGCTCTCCCGCACCGGAGTGCTCGCCCCCTCCGCCGTGCCCGGCGGGCGCGCCGTGCGTGTCCCCGACCTCCACCGTGCCGCCGATCCTGCCCCGCAACGCCTCCAGGGCCTCCTTCGACTGCGTGGTGACCACCCAGCGGTCCCCGACGAGGTAGACACCGCCGTAGGCCCGCGCCTCGTCCAGCCAGGAGCGCAGGCCGCCCGCCGCGGCGAAGGTGACCATGCGGTAGGCGGCCTGCCCGGCCTGGCAGCCTCCCTCGCGCAACTCCTCGGCCTCCACGTTCACCTGCGCGGTGCACCCGATGGCGGAGGCGATCGCCTCCAGGGAGGTGCCGGGCGCCGTCGCCGGCGGGGTCCCGGACCCCGCGGCCGACGGCGAGGCGGACGGCGCGGCGGACCCGGTCTCCGGCGCGGTGGTCGCCGCCGCCCCGGAACACCCGACGCACAGCAGTGCGGCGGCGCAGACCATGGCGGCGGCCCGGAACGACGGGCGGATCCGCCGGATGCGGCGGGCGGCGCTGGAGGGCATGGCAGGACCTCGCTGACTGTTCGGGAAAAGGATCGTGGCGCCCGGGAGGGGAGGGCCCGGGCGCCACGCGTTCTGGGGGAGGGGGCCGACGAGGGCGCGGGGGTCAGCCGGCGGCCTTCGCCTTCTTGCCCTTGTCGGTGACGGCGAACCAGAGTCCCTGCTTGTTGTGCCCGCTGATGTCTCCCGGCTCCTTGTCACCGGTGAAGGTGTACATGGGCCAGCAGTCGATGGTGAGCTGTTCCGTCCCGTCGGGCCGCTTGACCGTTCCCACCAATTCGGCGGGAATTCCCTTCACCAATTCCTTGTCGACGGGCTTGGCGGGCTTCCAGGTGTCGAGGCAGGCGCCCAGGCAGCCGATTTTCATCGGCCAGGCGCTGTCCTTGTCGAAGCGGTAGAGGGTCCGGCCCTCGGCGTCCGCGAGGATGGGGCCCAGCTCGGCATTCCGGTTCACGACGAGGACGTCGCCCTTGGCGGCGTCCCCGCCCCCTTCCGCGGGTGCCTCGGCGGGTGCTTCGGCAGGGGCCTCGGCCCCGTCCCCGCCGGCGGCGCCCGCCGCGGCCGGCTTTCCGGCGGGGCCCAGCGCGTGCCAGGTGCCGCCGACTCCCTCACCGAGAGTGTCGCCCGCCTTCGCGTCCTTGGCGTAGCGGTAGACCGGCCAGCCGGCGAGCGTCAACTGGCGCGTGCCGTCCGCGCGTTGTACCGATCCGAGCAGGGATTTGTCGATGCCGGCACCGGCCTGCGCGTCGTCCGCGGCCACCGGCGGCCAGGCCTTGGCGCAGTCTCCCTCGCACGCGGACTTGGGCGGCTTGGGGGTGTCCTTGTCGAACCGGTAGAGGGTGAAGCCCTCACTGTCGGTGACCGTCGAGCCGAGTACCGCGATGTCCTTCACCTGGAGCTGTCCGGCGGGTCCGGTCTTGGCGCCGGCCTCGCCGGCCGGAACGGCGCCCGAACCGGAACCGTTCCCGTAGAGGTCGTAACCGGACCCCACCTGTTTGGTGTCGCCCACCGGCTGTACCGAATCCCCCTTTCCCGCGGAATTGTCGCCTGAGCTGCATCCGGCGGTCAGCAGAAGTGCCGCAACGGCCGACCCGGCGAATATCCCACGATGCATCTTCTTCACGATCTCTCCTTGAGGTCGGGATTCGCGATTTCCTGCTCTGGGTAATTCATACGGGGTGCGTGGCGACCGGAGTCGACATCACTCGGAATTTGTCAGATCGCGCCAAGACTGAACCGGGCGGAGCTGGTTCAGTCCTGGATCCGCAGCGCGAGCGCGGGGCAGCGCCGCACCGCGCGCAGGGCCTTGGGCCGCAGCCGCTCGGGTACGGGCATGGAGGCCTGGGCCGGGAAGCCGTCCTCGTCGAGCCGCACCACGTCGGGGAGGATGTCCACGCACAGCCCGTGGCCCCGGCACAGCGTCCAGTCGACCACCAGCCGTTCGGGGTTCTCGTCCTCGGGCAGGGGCAGCGCCCCCCGGACCCGCCGGCCGCACCCGCTGCCCAGGGCGTGGTCGCGGAACTCGTCCGGGAACGAGGCCAGCGCGGAGGCCACGAAGCCCGCGGTGCCGTCCGGATGGCTGCACGCGCCGCGCCTGCGCACCGCCCGCATCCGGGCCTCGATCGCGTCCAGGGCGTTCCTGCCGCCGCCCCGGACCGCGTCCTCCAGTACGTCGGCCAGGGAGGGCAGGCCCCGTACGCAGGGCCCGCACTGTCCGGCGGACTCCTTCGCCATCCAGCGGGTCACCCGGGCCACCTCGCCCGCCGGGCAGGTGTCCTCGGGCAGGGGCAGGACCGCCCCCGCGCCCAGTACGGCGTCGAAGGAGGCGAGTGACCCGCGGGAGATGTCGGCGGCGAGGGCGGAGCCCGGACTGAGCCAGCGGCCGTGGTAGCCGCCGACCAGGACGCCCTGGCCCGGATCGGTGCCGCACAGCTCCAGGACGTACGGCAGCGGGGTGCCGGTCGGCACCTCGACCACCGTGGAGCCGGCCACCGTCAGCAGGGTCGTGCCCGGCTCGGTCGGCAGTCCGGTCGCGCGGTAGTCCAGGGCCCCGAGCCGTGCGGCGACGGCGAGTTGGGCGTAGGTCTCGGTGTTCGACAGCAGGGTGGGGACCCCGTTCAGCCCCCGGTCGCTGGTGCGCACCTTCTGGCCGGAGGGCAGTGTGGGCCCGCCGTTCAGCCCGTTGACCATCGAGGTGCCCTCGCCGGTCACGAAGCGCTCGGGAAGCCGCACCACCCGCGTCCGGCGGCCGGCCGGGCCGCGTTCCGCGATGGCTTCGCGCAGCGACTGCTCCACGTCCTCCCGGGTGACGCCCAGGACGACGTCGTCGGCGTTGAGCGCGGCCGCCGCCAGGAGGGCGCCGTCGAGCACCAGGTGCGGTGCGTGCAGCAGCAGTGCCTTGTCCTTCAGGCAGCTCGGCTCGCCCTCGCTGCCGTTGACGACGACGGCGGTCTGCCCGTCACGGTCCCGGGCCGAGCGCATGACGGCGCGGAGTTTGCGCGCGAAGGGGAAGCCCGCGCCGCCCCGGCCGCGCAGGTCGATGTTGTCGGCGAGGTCGACGAGTTCGTCCGGCCGGTAGCGCGGCATCTGGCCGTGGGTGGTCAGATGGGCGACACGGTCGAGCCGGCCGATCTGGTCGAGACCGGCCAGCAGCCTGGGGGTGCCCACGCAGCCGAGGCTGGGGCGCGGGCCGCTCATGTCCACCGCTCACGGGTGGCGAAGCGCTCGGTGTCCCCGCCTCCGGGTCCGCCCGAGTCCGCGTACGCCGCGGCCGGCCGGGGTGCGTACACGGCGGTGCGCGGCGGCTGTTCGGGCCGGGGCGGTGCGGCGGGGCGCGGCGGCTCCTGGGGCCGCGGCTCGCGGCGCGGCCGGGGGATGGGGGCCGTCACCGGCTCGGGTGTGGGGCCGCCCTGCCCGACGGGCCCGGACGACCCCTCGTCCAGCCGGGACTTCAGGCGGTAGGCCAGGATCGCGGCGACGCCCACCAGGGCGAGCGCGTACGAGGCCGTCACCCAGGTGTCCGCCGGGCGGCCGGCCTTCAGGCCGTGCACCAGGGAGGCCCCCCACGCCGGGTAGGCACCCATGTGCAGGGCCCGCCACAGCATGGAGCGCTTCTTGGTGGCGAACACGCTGCGGGCCGCCCCGGAGATGGCCACCGCGAGGAAGAGGTATCCGGCCAGGGTGCCGAATCCGATGAGTACGGGCCGGGCGGGGTCCGCGAAGGGGACCACGGCCGCGGAGGCGGTGGTCTGCTGTTCGGCGATCTTGACCCATATGTGCAGGGCGAGGAAGCCGAGCCCGGACACCGCGAGTCCGCGGTGCACGCCCTGGGCGAGCAGACGGTGACCCGATTTCAGGACCTGACGGTCGGTCGCCACCAGGCCCCACAGGACGGTGGCGGTGAGCGAGACGAGCGAGAGGACGCCCGCGCCGAAGTCGAGGAAGTCCCACAACTGGGTCAGCGCGCCGGCGCGGGCGGCCACCGTGATGGAAAGGACGGCCGCGCCGACGGCGCACAGGGCGCCGGGGCTCATGCGGCCGGTCGTGGGAAGGAGGGAGGGCCGCCGGACGGCCCTGCGTCCGGTGGCCGGGGCCGCTGCCGAGGCCGCGTGGCGGCTCTTCCGGCGGGCTCTGTGCGGGCGGGGCATGTGAGGCTGGGGCAGGGGCATCCAGTTCTCCTGTGCGCCTGGGCTCCGAGCACTCCACCTGGCGCTCGGCGCCCGGGGGTCGTGGTCGTCAGTACCCGGCAGCGCTGTGAAACTCGGCGCCGGCCGCGGGAACTTGGGGCCGGAGTGCAGCAGCATCGTGGAGCTGCACAGCACCTCCACGGGATTTATCGAAACGTGATAATTTCTCGCACCGCGTCTCCGACGCATCGAACAACACCGGAAGATTCCCCTCCAGCGGAGGTTGCGACAGGCCACCGCGCCGCCCGCCATCTACGCACCCCCGACCGTAAAAAGACGGTAAAACCGGGGATCCGTAGGTGACCGGACCTCACAAGAAGGGAGTGCGAGGGCCGCAACTCCCGCGTCGGACAACGCTGTTGACGCGGGGGGCAACCTCGGCGGGCTTGCCACACCCCTCTCGGGCAAGCCTCACCCCGGCACGAACGAGGAAAACGATGTGCGAACTTCTGAACCGCATCTGGTCCCGCCCACGCGGCGAGTGGACCCGCGTCCTGCGCAGGGAACTCCCCGCACTGGCCGCCGAGATAGTGGAGGAGCTTCTGCATGGAATTCCGGAATTTTCCGCCCTTATCGATGACAACGATGCCATTGATGAAGAAGTGCTCCGCCAGGCGGTGGAAGAGGCCCTCCTCACCACCCTCGGCTACCAGGAGCACTCCCGGGAACAAGGACCGGACCAGAACGAGGACCAGAACGAGGACCCGGCCGGGAGCCGGATCGAGACCCCGGCCGGCATCGGCCTCAAGGAGGCGGGCAGGGAGGAATGCGAGGTCATGCACGAAGGCAGGGAGGAAAGCATGCGCGAGGCGGTCCGGGAGGTCGCCCGTGACGGCACCCGCGACGGCGGCGTCCGGGAGGGCGCCCGCGGCTACGACCGTGCGCGCCACGAGTTGTTCAAGGCGCTCACCGACGACCGCATCGCCTCCGACAGCTCGCTCGTCGAGCTCGCCGAGGCGGCCGGCTGGCCCCTCCCGCTGGCCGTCCGGGCCATTGTTCCGGCCACGCCCGGCGAGGCCCAGCAGCTGACCGCGGTCCTGGACGACGCCCTCGTCGGCATGTTCGCCGGCCGGCCCTGCCTGCTGGTCCCCAGCCCGGAGCAGGAGGTCCGCGGCCCGCTGGAACACCTGCTGCGCGGCCGCATCGCGGCCGTCGGCCACGCCGTCCCGCTCCGCGACACCGCCTCCTCGCTGCGCTGGGCGCTGCGCCTGATCGCGCTCACCCCCGCGCGACCGGGCATGGAGCCCCGGGCCGTCTTCGTCGACGACCACCTCTCGACGCTGCTCCTCCTCCAGGACGAGCCCCTGGCCCACGCGCTGGCCGCCCGGTGGCTGCGCCCGCTCGCGGACCTGACCCCGCGCCAGAGCGAGCGACTGGAGGTGACCCTGCTCGCCTGGCTGGAGGGCGGCGGGGCGCCGGAGGCGGCGAAGGCCCTGAGCGTGCACCCGCAGACCGTGCGGTACCGCATGCGCCAGCTGGAGAAGCTGTTCGGAACCGGCCTGCGTGACCCCCGGACCCGGTTCGAGCTGGAGATGGCCCTGCGCAGCCGGCGGCTGATGGCCCAGGTGCGGCGCCAGCACTCACGCGTGAGCCGCAGGACGGCCCGGGTGATACAGGCGGACTTCACCCCCGTGGTCGTCGGCAGGATGGCCCGCGTCAACGGCCTCTGACCCGAGCCGCCCGACCGCAAGCCCGGCCCGGTCCCCTCACCACAGGGGGCCGGGCCGGGCTTCGTGCGCGCACCCCGTACCTGCGCGCCCCCGCCGCCGTGGCCGACCGCGCCCGAACACGGCCGGACACGACGACGCGGTGCCGGCCCGAAGTCGGCTTCGGTCCGGCACCTGTCCCGGGCGGGCGCGGCGTGGGGTGAGGGGCGCGCCCGCCCGGGAGTCCAGAGGAGTTCCCGCCACCGGTGTCAGCGGCAGTTGCGTCCTTCGTTGATGCAGTTGACGGCCTTGTTCATCAGGTTGTTCGACATCACGTTGATGAAGTCGTCGTGGTCGGTGATCGGCTTGTGCAGCTGCTCCGGGAAGGTGTCCACGGCGATCCGGGCCCCCGGCGCCACCCCGTACGTCAGGCGCATCACCAGCTGCGGAATGGCCTTGAAGCCGTTCTGGCAGCGGCCGTTCTTGTCGGGGAAGGCCACGTGCGTGCGGTGGTTGGCGCTGTCGATGTTCTTGCCGTCCCAGCAGCTCTGGAAGGTGAAGCTGCGCACGACGTCGCTGCCCTTGGGGCAGACGGGGTACTTGTCCTTCAGCTGGCGGTTCTCGAAGCCCGTGCAACTCCAGGAGGAGTTGGCGTTGGCCGTCCCGTTGGTGAAGGCCTTGGCGTCACCGGTGATGATGCGCAGGAAGCGGGGCATCGCGGTGACCTTGCCGACGGGGCTGCCCTTGAAGGTGATCGACACCTGCTTGGGCTTGAGGATGGTGCCGACGTTGGCGTCCAGGCCGCCGCCCGGCGCGTTGGCGTCGCGCTCCTGCCGGCCGTCGCGCAGGCGCAGCACCGGCCAGTAGTAGCTGGACTGGTCCCCGTTGGTGCACGTGGTGCCGGAGCGGGCGAGGCTGTCGTTGGTGGAGAAGGCGTCGGTCGAGTTGTTGCCCACGTAGTCGTGCATGTGGTGGGCGCCGTTGGAGACGCCGGGCGCGACGATCACGTTGTCCGGGTTGAAGTGGCCGTTGTCGTTGCGGCCGCAGCTGGAGGTGAACGAACCGGTGGAGGCGCCCCGTCCGGCCGAGGGCGTACGGACGTTGGGGCGGACCCTGGTGATGTCGGTGAAGTCGCTCTTCGCCGGGCCGGCCTTGCGGCCCGCGGCCGAGGCCGCCACTCCGGCGTTGCTCGCGGCCGCGCCCTCCTCGGCGTTCTCCTCGGGGGCGGGCGCCTTCTTCATCTCGCAGGCGCTCAGCTTGCCCAGTTCCGCCGGGCGCTGTCCGCCCCGGCCGATCGCGTCCTGCATGCCCGAGATGGTCCGGTCGCGCTGCTGCTTGAGCTCGCCGAGCAACTGGTTGCCCTGGGCCTGCCCGGCGGCGAGCCGCCGGTAGGCGTCGGCCACCTGGTCGTCCAGCTTGGCCAGGCCCGTGTCGACCTCGGCCTTGGCCTGGTCGGGCACGTCCTTGAGCTGTTCGCCCACGTCCGGGCAGTCGATGGTGGACGTGAGCCGTCCGGCACGGTCCTGTCCGGCCGAGGCGTTGCCCGCGACGACGGCGACACCGCCGCCGCCGAGGACGAGTGCGGAGACCAGCCCCAGCACCTTGGCCGTCAACCGGGGGCGCTTGTGGCCCTTCTGACTCATGAGATCACTTCACTTCTTCGGGGGGACGTTGTCGGAGAGCGCGTCGAAGTCGACCAGTCCGGTGTCCTCGAGGACCGTGATGTGGTCCAGGACGGTGGTGTTGGCGGACGTGGCGAGCGCCCGGACCATGGAGTTGCGGGTCTGAGCCCGGATCCCGGCCAGGAGTGCGAACACCTTTCCGTGCGCGCGGCGCAGCAGGTCGACGAAGATCCGTTCGTACTCGTCTCCGCGCGCGCGGCTCATCTGGCCGAGCCATTCCTGCTGCTGGGCCGAGGGCTGGTTGGGGAGATCGATGCCGAGGGCCTGGCCGACCTGGATGACCTGCCGGTCGAGTTCGGTGTGGCCGTCGACGAGGTGGTCTCCCGCCGTACGGATCGCGGGCTTGCTCCCGCGCTGCTGGGCCTGCCGGCCCGCGGGCAGCTCCCACAGGCCGGCCAGGCGGACCTTGCGGACGAAGTCGCGGTCCGCGGCCGTCAGCGGCCCGTAGGCGGTGCTGACCGTGCCGAGGCCGTCGTCGTCGGCCGCCGCCGGGGTGGCCGACGTCGCGGCCTGGGCCCGGTTGCCGAAGCTGTCCACCGGTACCAGCAGCGCGACCAGGGTGAGGGCGAGGGCGCTGATGACGACGCCACTCGCGACCGAGTATCTGGTGGCCACCGACCAGCTGCTGATGCTTCTCCGCCGCGTTGAAAGCAATGTGCCTCCTTGCTCCGTGGGGCCGGGAGGTGGCGGGGCAGGAGGGGCCGCACGCCGTGCGGTGCACACCCGCATTCCCGGGGGTGTCACGGGACGCTAGTGGCAGGCGTGACGGCGCTGGGGGAGCAAGTCACCATCGGACAAACATCAGGGGGACTCCTCGAAAGGCTGATATCTTGCCGCGCGCGCCCCCGTCTGCGGCCGGGTCCGCCGCGCGGCGGGCCCCCACGGCCGCGCCCCTGCCCGCCGGATGCGAACTGTCCGTACAACTCGCCCTGTGGGAGCAGGAGTTGGCGGTACGACGGAGAGGCCGGACAGGACGCCGTCAGCGCCCCGCCCGGCCCCTCGGGCCGTACCGCGCCGGTCAGGCGGTGGCCGCCGCCAGCACCGCTTCACGGGCCGCCCCGGGGGCGGAATCCGGCCGGTCCGCCGCGGCGTCCGGCTCGGCGGCGGGCTCCGGGGCGTCCGTCAGCAGCGCGATCAACGAGGTACGGGCGCGGGCCACCCGGGAGCGGACCGTACCGATCGGACAGCCGATCGCCTCGGCCGCCTCGGCGTAGGGCAGCCCCAGCAGCTGCGTGAGGACGAATGCTTCCCGCCGCTGTGCCGGGATCGCCGCCAGCAGCTCCGCCAGCGCGATGCCGTCCTCGAAGCCCGGCACCCCGTGGGGCTGGGCCTGTTCGGCCGCCGCCTGCCAGTCGCAGCGGTCCGAGAGTCTGGGGCGGGCCGCCGCGTGACGCAGGCTGTCCACGACGGTGCGCCGGGCGATGGACAGCAGCCAGGTGCGCGCGGAGGAACGGCCCTCGAAGCGGTGGAGCCCCGCGAGCGCCCGCAGGAAGACGTCCTGCGTGAGGTCGTCGGCGGCCTGTGCGTCGGCACTGAGGTAGGCGACGTAGCGCCAGACGTCACGGTGCAGCGCGCGCACGAACCGGTCGGTCTTCACCCGGTCGCCGTCCCGCGCGGCGAGCGCCAGCCGGGTCACCTGCGCATCGGAGTCGTGCGTGTGCCGGGCCGGCCTGGCGCCGGCGGGACGGGGCGGGGCGTGGAGTGCGTTCAGGGCAGGAGTCATCGCCAAAGGTCCTTATGTACAAGGGGTGTCCGGCGCCGCACGCGGAACGCGCGGACCGGTGAGGGGTACGGCCTGCCGCCGGGGCATGGCCGAGGCCCGAGGCACGGAGGTCGACCGCGACGACGCGGGTCGCTCGCGGGCACGGCTCGGGTGACCGGCTGTCAGAGGACAGCAGATCCCGCCGGAGGACCCCTGGAGGTGATGGCGTGGACGAGGAACAGCTGCCGCGGCGCGCGCTCCCGGCGCCGGCGGCGCACCCGGGGCCGCGGCGGGTGCCCCAGCACGGCCGGGCTGCGCAGCAGCAGGCCGAGCGGGGTCCACAACCGCGCGGCCACCGCCCGCACCAGGCGGAAGGCGGCGCGCTCGCCGTGCGCGAGCCACAGCCCGCACAGGACGGCCGCCAGCAGGTGGGCGGCCGTCATCCCGGCCGGGGACATCAGGGCGGGGGGCAGCAACGCCGTGGACATGTCGGCCATGTCGTGGCCGCCGTCCGCCAGCGCGGAGGCGGAGGCGTGCCCCGCGCCGCCGTGCGCACCGTGGTGGGCGTGCCCGGTGCCGGCCGGCGTACCGGCGCTTCCGGCGAGGAGGCGGGGCGCCGCGGACTGGGCCAGGGAGAAGCCGCTGTGGAGCAGGGTCTGGACGGCGACCGCCGCGGCGGTGACCGCCACGGTCCCGCGTTCGCGTCCGGCCAGGCACCAGGCCGCCGCCGTACTCCCGGCGAACCCCGCGGCCAAGGCCCACCAGGGCACCGCCGCACCGGACATGAGCACGTGTCCGACCGCCGCGAGCACCACACAGAGGGCTGCGAACGTCGCAGCCCTGAGCGCACGTAAACAGCGGACCGGCTTCATGGCGGGCTCATCCTCGCACCGGCCTCCCGAGCCGCACACCGGGGTACGCACTTCCGGACAAGTTCCCGCGACCCACCTTGTCACAGGGGGGTCGCTTACCTCATGTGGTGCACGGCACACAGGAGCGGAGGGAACCGGCCCGCCGCTCCACCCGACTGCCTACCCGGGCGGCCGGAGAGTCCAACATGCGGATGAGGGGGAGTTCGTGGCAGCGGAGGGAACGGCGGCGGTGTCGCCGGCGAAGGCGGACGAGGACCGGCCGGACCGCCGGCTGACGGTGCTCCTCACCTCCGCCATGGCCTTCTCGATGCTCCAGTTGTTCCTCCTTGGGGCACTGGGACCGCGCCTCGTCGGGGAACTCGGCATCTCACCGGCCGTGTTGGGGCTCACGACCACGATCGGCTTCGGGACGGCCGCCGCGCTGTCCCCGGCCGGCGGCCGGATCGTCGACCGGTTCGGCCCCCGGCGCTCGCTCGTCGCCCTGCTGCTGCTCTCGGCCGCCGCGCTGGCCCTGATCGGTGCCGCGCCCGGCGCCGGTCTGCTGCTGGCCGCCGTCGCCCTGGGCGGTGTGCCGCAGGCCCTCGCCAACCCGGCCACCAACAAGGCCGTGCTGCGGGCCGTGGCCCCGGCCCGCCGGGGCGCGGTCACCGGACTCAAGCAGTCCGGTGTGCAGCTCGGGGCCTTCGCCGCCGGTGCGCCGCTCTCGCTCCTCGCGGGCGGCATCGGCTGGCGCGGCGCCGTCTGGGTGGGCGCCGGCGCGGCCCTGGCCACCGGGGCGTGGGCATGGCGCGTCCTGCCCACCGACCCGCCGCCCGCGCCCGCGGGCCCCCGTACGTCGCGCGTCCCGCGGGGGATGGTGGCCTGGCTGGCGGTCTTCTCCCTGTTCCTCGGCGCCGGGATCGCCTCGGTCAACACCTACGTGGCCCTGTTCGGCGCACAGCGCCTGGGCATGGGGCCGGCCACGGCCGGGGCGCTGGTCGCCGTCCTGGGCGTGGCCGGGATCGCCGGCCGGATCGGGTGGTCGAAGGCGGCCCGCCCCGGGCGGGCGGAATGGCTGCCGGGCGTGCTGGCGTGCGGAGCCCTCGGCGCCGCCGCCCTGCTGGCGGCGGCCCTGCTGGTGGGCCCGCTGGTGTGGCTCGGTGCCGTGGCCGTCGGGGTGTTCGCCGTCTCCGGCAACGCCGTCTCGATGGTGCTGGTCCTGCAGCGGGCCGCCCCCGGCCGGGCCGGGCAGGACTCCGCCCTGGTGGCCGCCGGGTTCTTCGCGGGATTCGCGGTGGGCCCGCCGCTGTTCGGCCTGTTCGCGCAGAGCGGCCGGTACGGGCCGGGCTGGGCGCTGGTGGCGGCGGAGTTCGCGGTGGCGGCGGCCGTCGCGTTCGGCTGGGCGCTGCGGGACCGGCGCGGAGCGGCGGCGTGAGCGCGCCCCGCCCCGGCGGCCGGGCGGACGGAACGGGGACGCGGGCGGCGCCACGGGCCGGCGCCCCCGACTGGGTCGCCCCGGCGCTGGCGGCCGTCATGGAACGGGTGGCGGTGACCGCCGCGGAGGTGGGCCCCCGCTTCCCGCTCCACGCCGACCCGGCCGACGGGCGGTGGACGACGACCGCCCGCGGATCGTGGACCGGCGGCTTCTGGTCGGGGCTGCTGTGGCTGAGGGCCGCCCGCACCGGGGCCGGCGCCGACCTCGAGGCCGCCGCCGCGTGCACGGCCCGGCTGGAGCCGTGGCTGCACGCCGACACCGCCACCCGGGGCCTGATCTTCTGGTACGGGACCGCACCGGCCGGGGACGATCCCGCGGCCTCCGCACTGCGCGCGCGGGCGGCCCGGGCCTGCCTGGCGGACCACGACCCCGCACTCGGCCTGCTGCCCTGGGGCGGGGCGCTGGGCGGGCCGCGGCTGCTCGCCCGGGTCGACGCGGTCCCGGGCACGTTCCCCCTGCTGGCCTCCGCCGGGCCGGACGGCGCGCGGGCGGCCGCCGCGCACCTCGACCGCCACCTCGATCTCTGCCTGGACCGGTCGGCGGCCGCGGCCGCGGGGCGGCGCCCGTGGTTCCGTCCCGCACTGGCCCTCGACGCGGCCGGAGGATGGCGGCCCACCGCCGATCCGCCGCACGGCTGGAGCCGGGGCCGCGCCTGGCTGCTGCTGGCCGTCGCCGACGCGCTGCTGCGCGGGCACCCCGCGCCCGACGGGTCCGCCTCCCGGCGGGCCGAGGCCGCCGGACTCCTGCTGGAGCGCGGCTGCCCGCTCGGCGGCGGGGCCGTCCCGCCGGCCGACACCGGCCTGCCGGAGGGCCCCCTCGACACCTCGGCGGCGGCGATCACGGCGGTCGCCCTGCTGAAGCTGGCCCGGATCCCCGGACCGCGGGGCGCCGCGTACGCCCACCGGGCGGAAGCCGTGCTGCACGCCCTGGTGCGCGGCCACCTCACCGGCCGGGGGCCCGCCCGCCCGGCGGGCATGCTGCTCGACGGCTGCTACGACGCCGCCGGCGCGACGGCGGTCCGTCACGAGCTGGTCTGGGGGGACTTCTTCCTCGCCCTCGGGCTGGCCGCGCTGGACGGCTCCGTCGATCTCACCCGCGTCTAGCGGCCGGCCGGCACGCGGCCGTAGTCGCGCAGCACCCGCCGCGCCACGGAGGTGATGTGGAGCTCGTCCGGGCCGTCGAGGATGCGGGCGGCCCGGCCGGTGCGGAACAGCGCCGGGAGGGGGGTGTCCGGGCCGAGCCCGGCCGCGCCGTGGACCTGGATCGCGGAGTCCACGACCTGCTGGAGCATGCGGGCGGTGGCCACCTTGGCGAGGCCCACCTCGGTGCGGGCGTCCTCCCCGGAGTCGATCAGGGCCACCGCCTCCATGACCAGGGGCCGGGTGGTGCGCAGCGCGAGCAGCGCGTCGAAGACGTGCGCCTGGACCAGCTGCCGGTCGGCGAGCGGCCCGTCGGACCCGTCGTGGGTGGCGGCCCGTTCGCACATCAGGTCGAAGGCCCGCCGGGCCTGGCCGAGCCAGCGCAGACAGCGCAGCGTGCGGCCCAGCAGGAGACGCCGGCCCGCGATGTCCAGCGCGCGGCCCGGCTCGCCGAGGAGGTGGTCCGCCGGGACGCACACCCGGTCGAGCTCGATCTCGTACGGTCCGGCCCCGCCCAGGACGGGCAGTTCGCGCGCCACCCGGAAACCGGGCGAGCGGGTGGGCACGAGCAGCAGGGACAGGCCGTCGCGGTCGCCGACGGCCCCGCTGGTGCGGGCCAGGACCGTCACGAGGTCGGCGCCCGCCGCCCCCGAGGTGAACCACTTGCGGCCGGTGACCAGCCAGCTGCCGTCCGGACGCCGTTCGGCCCGGGTGGCCGTACGGAGCGGGGCGGTGCCGGGCACACCGGGTTCGGTCATGGCGTAGCAGGTCCGCATCTCCCCGGCGACCAGCGGCTTCAGGTAGGCCTCGCGGACCCCGGGGCTGCCGTGGCCGGCCAGCATCCGCACGTCGAGCAGCGGGGCCGAGCCCACCGCGGCGGGGCCGTGGTCGCTGGCCCCCTCCGCCTCGGCCAGCTCCGCGTACTCACGGAACGGCAGCCCGCCGCCGCCCAGTTCGGCGGGGAGCGGGAGCGCCCACAGGCCCTCCGCCCGGGCCTCCTCCCGCAGCGCGGCCATGAGGGCGGCGGCCGCGGGGCCGCCGGCGTCCAGCGCGGACTCCCGCGGGAAGACCCGTTCGCGGACGAACCGGCCGACCTTCTCTCCCAACGGATGCCGTCCGCCGACGTGTTCGGCGCAACCGGCGCCCTCCGTGCGGGGATCCTCCACTGCCTGCCTCCTCTTTCCCGGAAATTCCCCTCGATCTGCGGGAACTTCCGGCTCCTGCCGGAATTCGCGGGACCGTGCGGGAACTCGTACGAACGGCCGAGCGACTGTCTGTCCGTGGAACTGGTCGGGCGTGCACGCTCCCCGGTTCCCGCATCCCGCAAGACCCCGGCTGCGGCCACCGCCGCGCCAGGAGAGGAGAGGCATGGCGTCACCAGCACCCACGCAGACGGTCCGGCCGCTCGACACACTGCGCTTCGACACCTCGGGGCCCCCGCAGATCACGAGCGTCGTCACCGAACACCTGCGGCTGCTCGGCGCGGAGACGGACGGCCCCGGAAGGGCCGACGGCCCCGCCGCCGGGACCACGCTCGGCGGCGGCGGCTTCGAACCGGCGCGCGCGACCAGCACCTGGGCGGACCCCGCGAGCGGACTCGTGGACGAGGCGACGGTCCAGGCCGCCACCGGCATCATGGCCGTCCACGGCCGCCGCGACGGCGGCCCGCGCGGGCTCGCCGCCGACTACGCCGCCACGGCCACCGGCGTCCTCACCGTGCAGGCACTCCTCGCGACCCTGGTCGGCCGGGCCCGCGGCCGCACCGGGACCGGCACCGCCACCACGAGCGCGGACCGGGCCGGCCTGCTCGCCGTGTCGCAGTACCTCGCGGCCGAAGGTGCCGACGAAGGAGAGGCCGCCGAGATCGCGGCGGGAGGACCCCCGTTCACCTCCGCGGACGGGGTCCTCTTCGAACTGGAGACGCTCGACCCCGGTGCCTGGGCCGCCTTCTGGAAGGAGCTCCGGGCACCGGCCGAGGCCCTGCGGGCCGGATGGCGGCCCTTCCAGTTCCGTTACGCCACCGCCTGCGCCCCCTTCCCGGCCGCCCTCCACACCACCGCCCACACCCACGACTGGGAGCGGATCCGCCGCGCCGCGGCCGTCTCCGGGGCCGAGGTGTGCGCGTTGCGCCCGCTGGCGGAACGGGCCGCGGAACACGACGGGGCCGCGCCCTGGTCCCTGGAGACGGCGCCGGGCGGCGCACCCGCCTCCCGGGCCGGCCGCCCGCCGGGACCGGCCGGCGGCGGACCGCTCGCGGGACTGACCGTGCTGGAGGCCGGCCGCCGCATCCAGGCACCCCTCGCCGCCCACCTGCTCGGACTCCTCGGCGCCGAGATCGTCCGCATCGAGCCGCCGGGCGGGGACCCGCTGCGCGGCATGCCCCCCGCCTGCTCGGGCGTCTCCGCGCGCTGGCTGGCCCTCAACCGCGGCAAGAAGGCCGTAGAGATCGACATCAAGGCGGAGGGGGACCGGCGCCGACTGCGCGAGATGGCGGCCGGGGCGGACGTCTTCCTCCACAACTGGGCGCCGGGCCGGGCGGCCTCGCTCGGGCTCGACTCCGATGATCTCGCTGCGGTCAACCCCGCGCTGGTGTACGCCTACACCAGCGGCTGGGCCGGCCGGCTCGACGACGCCCCCATGGGCACCGACTTCATGGTCCAGGCCCGCACCGGGGTGGGGGAGGCCGTCCGTCCTGAGGGCGAGCCCCCGGCCCCCTCGCTGATGACCCTGCTCGACGTGCTGGGCGGACTGCTCGGCGCCGAAGCCGTCCTCGCCGGGCTCCTGCTGCGCGAGCGCACGGGCCGCGGCGTACGGGTGGACTCCTCGCTGCTCGGCGCGGCCGACACCCTCACCGCGCCCGCCCTGCGCAGGGCGGCCCGCGGGCAGAACCCCCGCCGGCCGGCGGGCTTCCGCCGTCCGCTGGCCACCACCGACGGCTGGATCGCCCCCGCCGACGCCGACGCCCGCGCCGCGGCCGCCCACGACCTGGCCGACCTGCCCACGGCCGAGGCCCTGGCCCGGCTGCGCGCACACGGCCTGACGGCCACCGCCGTCACCACGGACCTGTCCGGCCTGCACCACGACCCCCGGCTCACCGCCCCGATCGGCCGCGACGCGCACGGCGCCCCGGCGGTCCCCGACCCCTGGAGCTTCGCGTGACCATCGCCCTGCACGACCTGCTGCCCGCCGAACTCCGCCGCGCCTGGGTGGTCGACGGCACCTGTCCCGACCTCGACCTCTACAGCCTCTTCCGGGCCCGTCAGATCGCCGACCTGCACCGCACCGCCGTCGTCGACGCCAAGGGCTCGCTCTGCTACACCGCCCTCGACCGCAAGGTCCGATGTCTGGCCACGGGGCTGCGCGGCCTCGGGATCGGCCCCGGCGACGTGGTCGGCGTCCAGCTCCCCGACGGCCGCAACGCCGTCATCGCCGACCTGGCCCTGGCGGCCCTCGGAGCGGTCTCGCTGCCCTTCCCCGTGGGCCGTGGGGTCCTCGAAGCGGAGTGCCTGCTGCGCCGGGCGGAGGCCGTCGCCGTCATCGCCGCCACCGAGCACCGGGGCTTCCGGCACGCCGCGGACCTGCGGACACTCACCGGGGCCCTGCCCGGTCTGCGCCACGTCGTCGCGGCCGGACCCGGAACCCCGCCCGAAGGAACGATTCCGCTGGCGGAGCTGCTGCGTTCGGACCCCGCCGGGTTCGTCCCCGCCCGGCCCGACCCGGACAGCGCGGCCCGCATCCTCGTCTCCTCCGGTTCCGAGGCCGAGCCCAAGATGGTCGCGTACTCCCACAACGCCCTCGCCGGCGGCCGGGGCAACTTCCTGGCCTCCCTCATACCCGACGGGACGCCGCCGCGCTGCCTCTTCCTCGTCCCGCTCGCCTCGGCCTTCGGGTCGAACGGTACGGCCGTCACCCTCGCCCGGCACGGCGGCACCCTGGTCCTGCTCGACCACTTCGACGCCCGGGCGGCCCTGGACGCCGTGCGCGAGCACCGGCCGACCCACGTCCTGGGCGTGCCCACGATGGTGCGCATGATGCTCGAACGGCTCGACGTCGGGGCCGCACCCCTGCCGGCCCCCACCGCCCTGGTCCTCGGCGGGGCACCGCTGGACGAGACCACCGCCGCGGCGGCGGCCGAGGCCTTCGGCTGCCCCGTCGTCAACCTCTACGGATCCGCGGACGGCGTCAACTGCCATACGGGACTCGGCAGTACGGTGCCGCCCACCCACGGCTCCGCCGTGGTGGCCGGCCGGCCCGACCCCCGGGTCGCCGAGATCCGCATCGCCGACCCCGACACCCACGAACCGCTCCCCGACGGCGCCGTCGGGGAGATCATCTCGCGCGGCCCGATGACCCCCCTGTGCTACGTCGGCGCGCCCGAGCTCGACGCCCGCTACCGCACCCGCGACGGCTGGGTGCGCACCGGTGACCTCGGCTACCTCGACTCCGACCGCGTGCTGCACGTCGTCGGCCGGCTGAAGGACATCGTCATCCGCGGCGGTGCCAACATCAGCCCCGCCGAGGTCGAACGCGAACTCACCGCGCACCCCCTCGTCCGTGACGTGGCCTGCGTCGGGGTCCCCGATCCGCTGATGGGGGAGCGGCTCGCCGCGTGCGTGGTCGCCCGAGGGGCACAGGCCCCCACCCTCGCCTCGCTCGGCGAGCACCTGACCGGACGCGGGCTGGAGCGCCGCAAGCACCCCGAGCGGCTCCTCGTCGTGACCGAACTCCCGCTGACGGCGGCCGGCAAACCCGACCGCGCGGCCCTGCGCAGGCGCCTGACGGAGAGCGTCCCCGTGCCGCGGTGACCCGCGGGAGCACACGGTGAAGGGGGCCGCCGGCACACCGGCGGCCCCCTTTCGCGGCGGCCCGGACGGTCCGGCCGCACCTCCGGAAACGCGCCGCGCCCCCGGCCCGCGGGGGTACCGGGGGCGCGGCGCACCCGTCAGGAGCCGGACATGGCCTTCTTCAGCTCCGCCGCGGCGTTGCGGTAGACCGGCAACAGGTCCAGGTCCTCTCCCGGATAGTTGACGATCTTCACCTGCCTGGCACCGGAGTCGGGCAGCACCGGCCCCGTCGACATGTGGGCGTTGTCCAGCACCAGCGCCGGCTTCTTCGCGGCCAGTTCGGCGAGCTGCGCCGGGGTCACCGCCTCCGGGCCGTACGTGCCCACGGTCGTGGCGCCCGCGAGCTTCGCCGACCACGCCGTGAACACCTGCGTCACCACCGCCGGGCTGCGCCCGCCGGGCCAGCCCGCCTCCAGCTCCTTGTTCAGCTTCGCGTACTCGGCGTCGAAGCCCGTCTTCCACTGCGCGGCGGCGTCGGCCGTGCCGAACAGGCCCGCCAGGCGGCCGACTTCGGCGGACACCTTGGCCGGGTCGTTGTCGAGCTCCACCTCGACCAGCCTGGCCTTCGACCCCGCCGCCTCCTTGATCTTCGCCGCGTACGGCTCGAAGGGCGCGTACAGCACGAAGTCGGCCCGGGCCACGGCCGCGAGGTCCGAGGGCTTCGGGTCGTAGTCGGGGGCGTGGTGGACGGACTGGGGCACGATCACCTTGATGTCCTCGGCGCCCGCGGCCTTCGCGAAGGCACCCTCCCAGGTGGTGGTGACCACCACGGACGGCTTGCCCTCCGGCGGCTTCGCCCCGTCCTTGGGGGCGGGATCGTCGGCCGCCCCGCAGCCGGTGGCCAGCAGGAGGGCCGCACTCAGTGCGAGGAGGGAAGTGATACGGACGCGGGTGCGCGCCATGAGCTGATTCTCCGTTCGGGTATGAAGTGCACCGCGAGGACCACTGCCCCCGCGGTCAGGACGAGGACCGGGCCGGGCGGCCAGTCCAGCCACAGGGCCAGGAGGAACCCGGTCAGGTTCACCACGAGGCCGATGCCGACCGCCCAGAGGGTGATCGACCGCAGCGAGCTGCCGAGGCGGCGCGCGGCGAGTGCCGGAAGCAGGGTCAGGGCGTCGACGAGCAGGGCGCCGGTGAGTTTGATCGCCCCGGCGACCGCCACGGCGACGAGCACCAGCAGCGCCGCCGTCAGCGCCCGTACCGGCACGCCGGAGCACTGGGCCAGTTCGCGGTCGTGGAGCAGCAGGCCGATGTCACGGCGCCGCCACCAGAACAGGCCGGGCACGACGGCGGCCAGGATCCCCAGGACGACCAGGTCGGCCGTCCCGACGGACAGGATCGAACCCCACAACAGGGCAAAGGCACCTGACGCGTTGACCCCCGACACGGCCAGCAGCAGCAGGGCCGCCGCGATCGCCAGGCTCATCAGCAGGCCCATCGCCCCCGACAGCCCGTCCGGGGTCCGGGCGAGCGGGGCCACGCCCGCACCCGCCAGCGCGCACGCGACCAGCGCGCACAGCATCGGGTCGAGCCCGGTCAGCAGGCCCACGGCGATGCCCAGCAGGGCCACGTGCATCATCGCGAACCGGACCGGCATGATGTCGAGCCCGACGATGACGACCCCGATGACCGGCAGCCCGATCGCCGCCAACAACAGGGCCACCCCGGCGCGTTGCACGGGGAGCAGCTGCAGCAGGGTGCCGAGGTCCGCGGTGGCGAGGGTCACCGCACCTCCCGCAGCCGGCCCGCGGCCATCTCCAGAACCCGGTCGCAGCGGTCCGCGAGCGCCCGGTCGTGCGTCACCACGATCAGGGTCACCGGCAGCGCGGTCAGCACGTCGGCCGCCTCCGCCTGCCCGTCGAAGTCCAGGGCGGCCGTGGGCTCGTCCGCCAGGAGCAGCTCCGCGCCCGCCGCCACACAGCCGATCGCCCGCGCCAGGTACATCCGCTGCAACTGGCCGCCGGAGAGGGTGTGCAGGGGACGGCCCGTCAGCGCGCCCACACCGAGCCGCTCCGCGGCCTGCGCCGCCTCGGCCGGTGCGTGGCTGGCGGCGAGCAACTCGCTGCCGAGCAGGGGGAACCGGCCCGCGGCCGGCTTCTGGGGGATCCAGGCGCACGCCCGGCGCCGCCACGCCCACTCCGCGGGGGAGCGGCCCCCCCGGCCGCCGACCAGGATGGAGCCCGTCGTCTGCCGGTGCAGGCCGAGGACGGCGCGCAGCAGCGTGCTCTTGCCCGAACCGTTCGTCCCCGTCAGCGCGACGCGTTCACCGGCGGCGATCTCCAGATCGACGTCGGCGACGGCCTCCGTGCGGCCGTGCCGGCAGCCGACACCCCGCATGCGCACATCCAGCCCGCCCATCACACGCCCCTCGGTCGTCCTCGTCCGGCACGCGGGGGCGAGGTTCCGCCCCCACGCGCCAGTAGTCGCACGCGCGGCCCGCCGGGTTCCCGGCCCCGGCGGACCGGTTCGGCAAAGATCCTCCCGGCCGGTGCCGCCCCCGGTCCCGGAGCCGCCGCGCGGAGCCTCCCGGCGCGGGAAAACCGTTCGCCCGGGCCGCCGGGCCGCGCACACAATGGCGGCGATGACCGACACCGCCGAGCGCCTGCTCGCCGCCCTGGACCCGCTCCCGCACGCCGCCCGCCTCCGGCTCGCCGCCGTCACCGCACGCCGCCTCGCCGACCGGGACGAACTGGCCCCGCTCCTCGCCGAGCTGGACCTCGGCGGCCCCCACGAGCGGCGCCTCGCCGCCCTCGCCGCACTGACCGGCGGCGCCGTCCCCCATCTGGCCGCCCGCCTCGCCGACCCCGACCCGGTCGTACGCCGCTACGCGCTGCGCGGCGCCCACCGGCTGCCCGTGCCCGACGCGGCCGTCGAGGCCGCCTACGAGGACGCGCCCCCCGTGGTGCGCGCGGGGCTGGCGCGGCTGCTGCGCGACGGGGGACGGACCGCACTCGCCGAACGGCTCCTCCCGCGCCTGCGCCGCGAGTACGGCGACCGCGACGCGGCCGCGGTCCTGGCCGGCTGCTCCACCGCCTTCGTGCGCCGGCACCTGCCGCACCTGGCCGACGCCGTCCCCTTCGAGGGCTGGAGCCGGCTGGCCGCCCGTCACCCCCTCCCCGTGGTCGAGCACGCCGAGCGCGAGCTGGCCGGCCTGCCCGCGACATGGCGCCAGGGCTGGTGGGACCGGCACGGCCGGGCGCTCGGCGCCGCCCTGCCCGCCGCCCCCGCACGCCTGCTCGCGCTGATCGAGGACCACGGACCGGGCACGCTCCCGGGTCCCGTCATGGACCGCCTGGACCTCCTCGTCGCGGTGGACGCGGAGCGGGTCGCCCGCCGGCTCGCCGACGGGGATCACGGTGACGCGCGCCGGGAACGCACCCCGCCCGGCCGGGCCCTGCGCCTCCTGGCGCGCGCCGCCCCGCCCTCGCTGCCGCGCCTGGCGGCTCGGTGGCTGCACCGGGAGGCCTTCACGACCCTGCTCGCCGCCACCCCGCCCGCCCGCCGCCTCGCCCTCGCGCAGGAGGCCACGGCGCTCTTCCGGTACGGCACGATCCCGCTCCCCGACACCGTCCTGAACCTCCTGCCCGCCGCACAGCGACTCGCCGAGGCCGAGGACCGCCTCACGCAGTGCACCGCCGCGGGCGGGACCCGCTGGGACCGGCTCGACGTACTGGCCCTCCTGCCGCCGGACCGGGCCCGCCCCGAGCTGCTGGCGGCGCTCCCGGGCAGCGACGCCGAGGACCGTGCCCGCCTGTGGTACCTCCTCGTGCTGAACGCGGGCCGGACGGGGGACCCCGCCGAGGTGGCCGCGGTCCTCGGCCTCGCCGCGGACCGGCTGCGCAACGACCGCGACGCGGTGCGCAGGGAGTTCGTCGAATCCGTCGCGGCCCTCCCCGCGGGCCTGGCGGCGGCCGCCCTCGCCCCGGGGGCTCCCGGAGCGGACGGCCCCGCCCCCGGCGGGGCGGCCGGAGCGCTGGAGCGGCTGTGCGAGAGCGGGCTGAGCGCCGCCGACTCCACGCAGTGGACCCGTTCCTCGATCCGCGACCTGGCCCTGGAACTGCTCGGCCGGCCCGGCCCCGCGGCACCGGACCCGGACCCGGCGGGTGGCGTCCCCGACGCCCTGCGCCTGGCCGCCCGCGTCCTGGAGGCGCTCGCCGAGCACACCGGCCGGCCCGACCTCGGCGACCCCGGGAGCCTGGCCGGCCCCGCCCGCGAGGGCCACGGCGACGCCGTCCTCGACGCCCTGCGCCCCTGGCTGGACCGGGCCGAAGACCGGGGCGACCACGGCCCGTTGATCGCGACGGCCGTCGCCCTCGGCCCGCCCGGCCACCGTGTGCCCGCCCTCCAGGACCGCCTCGCGCGCGCCCTGCGGTCCTGCCCGGACGCCGACTTCCCGCGGCTCGCCGGCCCCTGGCTCGGCGACCGGGCCACCCGCGGCGAGCGCGCGGCCCGACTGCTGGACGCCGATCCGTCGGCCGCCGTCGTCGCCCCCGTGCTCGCGGTGCTCACCGCGGACCGCACGGACCTGCTCGACCTCGCCCTCGGCGAAGCCGCGCCGCCCGGACGGTTCCCCGCGCCCGCGACCGAGCGGGCGCTGCCCGACCTGCGCGACGCCGACCGCTGGCTGCCCCGTCAGCAGCGGGCCGCCGTACGCCTGGTCGCGGCGGCCGTCGCCGACGGCCGCCGGCCGCCGGCCGAACGGGCCGCACTGCTGCGCACCGTCGCCCTGGTGCCCGTGCACGGGCCCGCCCTCGCCGCCCGGTACCTGCCGTCGGGGCGGCCCGCCGGCGACGGGGCGGCGGAACCCGTGCTCGTCCGCGCCGCGCTGGAGGCCTCCGGCCGTGCCGAGGACTCGGGCGACGCCCTCGCCACCCTCCTCGCCCACGCCGGTGCCGACGGCGCCGCGACCGCCTGGGCCGCCGCCGTGCGGGTGGCGCACCGCACCCCGCCCGGCCGGCTCGCCCCGGTACTGGAGGAGCTCCTCGCGCGCGAGGACGGGGTGAAGGTCACCGTCCGCAAGACGGCGGCCCGCCTGGCGGCCTCGCACCTCCCGCCGGACCGCGCGCTGCCGCTGCTGATCCGGACCGCGCGCGACCCGCGCGCCCACGTCGACGTACGGGCGGCCGTGACGGCCCTGCTGCCGTCCTTCGCGGACGAGCGGGCCTGGCAGCTGCTGGAGGAGACCGTCGCCGACGGCCCGGCCGCGTCCCGGTTGGCGATGGCGCAGTGCTCGCCCCCGGAGCTGCCGCTCGCCCACCGCGCGCGCTTCGGCGCACTGGTCGCCCGGCTGGCCGCCTCCGAGGACGAGGAGGTCGCCGCGAGGGCGCTGTGGCTCCTCGACGGCTGGGCGGCCTACGCCCCCGAGGTCCTCGGTGTGGTGCACGACGGCTGCACGGACCTGTCGGCCCCCGACGACCGGGCGCGCAGTGCCTTCCAGCGGCTCTGCGAGATCCTCCGCTCGGGACTGCCGCACCCGCTCGGCGGGGCCGGGCCGGGCGGCCTCCTGCACGGTGTCGTGTCCCGTCTGACGGAGGCGGTCGCCGCCGGCGAGCCGCAGGGACGCGACCCGCACGAGGGCGGTGACCTCCCCGCCCGCAGGCGGCTGGAGCAGCTCGCCGGAAGCCTGTACGCGACCCCCGATCTGTACGCGCCGCTCGCCGAACAGCTGGCCGACACACCCGACCTGGCCCCGCTGCGGGGCGGACTGCTCGTCAGGGCCGTGGACCTCACCGCGCCCGCGGCCCGGCAGGCGGCGGCCCTGCGCGCCCTGACGGACGCGGCCGCGGGACGGCCCGTCCTCGCCGGACAGCTGGCCCGCGCCCTGGAGGAGCACCACCGCTACGGGGAGGTCCTGGACGACCCCGGCCCCTCGCTCGACGCGCTCGCCACCCTCGGTGACGGCCTGGCCGAGGGGCTGTTCGCGGTCGCGCTCGCCGCGGCCCTGGGACAGCGTCAGAAATGGCCGGAGCCCTGCCGGACGGCCGTCCTGGACCTGCGGCACCACCCCGAGCCGGAGGTGCGCGACGCCGCCCGCGCCGTCCGGGTCGGCCGTCCGTGACCGGAGGATGCGTCAGGCGGGCAGGTCCTGCAGGTTCAGCTGCCAGGAGACCCCGAACCGGTCGTTCACCCAGCCGAACCGGGCGCTGAAACCGTACGAGCCCAGCGGCATCAGCTCCTGCCCGTCCGTCGAGAGCGCCCCGTGGAGCCGGTCGAGCTCGGCCTCGGAACCGCACTCGACGAAGAGGGAGACGGCGGGGGTGAAGCCGAACGCGTGCGTGACGTGGCTGTCGATGCACAGGAACCGCTGTCCGGCGAGGGAGAACGTCGCGCGCACCACGGTGCCCTCCGGGCCGGGCCCCTCGGGGCCGTAGCGGGTGATGTCGAGGACCTCGGAGTCCTCGAAGAGGGAGGTGTAGAAGGTCAGTGCCTCCTCCGCCCTGCCCTCGAACATCAGGAACGGGGTGACCTTCTGCGGTGCCGCTTCCATCGAGCCTGCCTTCGGAGGACGGGGGGACCTGCCCCGCCGAGGCTATCCCGGGGGTGTGACGGCAGGGGCGAGCCGGGCGGGTGGTTCCGGGTGGCGGATGCGAGGGGGTCCCGGCGGCGCCGGGAAACGACCCCTGGGGTCGATCCGGTGCTGTTCCCATTCCCGCAGGTCCGCGACGCTGAGGGTCGCCGGACGGTCCATGTCTCCGTGCAGCATGCATTCGGCCATGGCGGACCGATGCCCACCCCGGTCCGCCGGGGGAACGTACCTGCCGCCCCTGTCTCACGATGTGGGTGGCATTTCCGTGAGTTCTACCCTTCTTCGGCTTGCATCTTCTGCCGCACGACGTCCAGGGTCACCGGCAGCGAGGTGAAACGGACCCCGGTCGCGTCCCGCAGGGCGTTGGCGAAGGCCGGGCGCACCGGGTCGGCGCCGAGCGGGCCGATCGCGTCGGAGGTCTCCATGAAGTGCACCTCGGCACTGCATCGGGTTCATGACCTTCCCGGCGTCCGCCGCGTGCACGCTGCGCAGGATCCTCATCTCCCCGGTGTGCGGATCGACGGCGAGGCGGAACCACCTGCACGTGAACAGCGTCCACTACCGGATCGGGCGCGTGGAGCTCCTCACCGGCCGAGACCTGTCCCGCCTCGACCGCACACTGGACCTGTACGCGGCCCTGCGCTGCGGGTGACCGCTCCGACGCCACCCGGATTCGTCTCCGTCCTCGACGAGTTCACCCTCGCCGTCCCCGACGCCACCGGCAACAAGCGCCTGGACAGCGCGCACACCATCGTGGAGACCGGCCGGCCCGGCCTGACGCTGGAGCGGATCCGCGAGGACGAGCAGGAATCACTGCGGTACCGGTACGAGTGAGGCGCGCCGCGGGGGCCGGTGGCCGACGGCCCCGGGCCGGTCGCCCGCTACGGCCGCGGGGCGGGGGCCATGTCGTAGGTGACCCACATGGTCCGGGCGGCCACCTGGTCGTACTTCGCCCGGGCCCGGTGGTTGTCGTCGGCTGTGATCCACCGGACCACGCTCCAGCCCCGTTCCGCCGCGAGGCCGGCCAGGGCGCCGAGCAGCAGGTCGGCCGCTCCGGAGCCGCGGTGTTCCGGAGCCACGAACAGGTCGTCGAGGAAGCAGCCCACCGTCGCCGACAGGGGCCGGGCGAACGGACGGTAGTGCGCCAGGCCCAGCAGCCGTCCCGCGGGGTCCTCGGCGACGAGGGCGCCGACCTCGTGGCCGGGGTCGTTCACCCACGACCACACGGTGGCGGCGGCCTCCTCCGTCTGCTCGACCCGGTAGAAGTCGGCGTAGCCGCGGTAGAGGGCGCGCCACTGCGCGAAGTCCCCGGACCGTACGGCGCGCACGGTGATGTCGGACATGGGCTGGACTCCCGGGATCGAGGGCGGGGAGGAGCCGACCTGCCGTGCTCCTCGCGGTGCGGTGAATCGATCATGCGGGAGTCCGGCCGGGGCCGGCAGCCGCCGGGGTGTCCAAGAGCGGGCGGCCGGGACGCCACACCGGACGGTGGCGCATGCGTCCCCTCGGCCCCCTCCGGCCCTCTCGGCCCCCTTCGGCCCCTCCGAGCCCCCTCAGTGATCCGATCCGCGGCGTCGCCGGCGTCCTGGCCGCCGAAGTCGCCGTAGGTGTTCAGCCTGCCGGGCGTCCCCGTCGAAGCTGATGTACGGATTGAGGCGAGAGGGCATGACATCGTCCCTTCGTGGCGGTCCATCGGTTCCGTCAGGTGAGATGACGCCTTGCCCGTGGCTGCGGGGAACGACGCGCCGGGCGACCGTGGCGGAGCCGGGAAGCCGCCGTCACCAAGCTGTGAAGCTCCGGCGGGACGCTGGTGCTCAGCGTTTCCGCCGCCTTCCGGCCCCGCACGGGTCGCGCGTCCCCAGGGGGAACACCATGAGCACCGTCCGCAGATCCGCCGCAGCCCTCGTCCTCGCCGCCGCCTCGGCGCTCGCCCTGACGGCCTGCGGGCCCTCCGGCGACGACGCGGCAGGTTCCCCCGGGGCGCCGACCGGCGCCGCCCCGGCCGCGTCGGCGACGCCGGCCGGAACGCCGGCACCCGCGGCCTCCCCGACCCCTTCGAAGGCGGCGAAGACCACGAAGCCGGCCGGGTCCTCCACCGCGAGCACCCCGCCCGGACCCGACCACGACGTGTTCCCGTGCAGCACCGCCGACGTCACGTTCACCGCGAGCCTGGCCGAACCCACCACCAGCAGCTACCTGTTGAAGGTCACCAACAAGAGCGGCAAGACGTGCCGGGTCCTCGGGCACCCGGTCGTGACCTTCGGCAGCCTCGACGGACAGGCCGCGGAGCGGGGCGCGGCCCCCGGCATCGAGGACGCCGTCCGGCTCGAACCGGGCCGGACGGCCTACGCCGGGCTCATGGGCGGGCTGGACGACGGCAGCGGCAAGACCGTGAACTCCATCGCCCTGACCATGAACACCGAGTCCGACCTGGTGCAGACTCCGCTCACGGCGTCCACCCCCGGGTTCCGCGTGGTCCCCGACAAGAACTTCGTGAGCCCCTGGACGGACAACGCCGAGGACGCGCTCAGCCTCCCGTAGCCGGCGCCCTCCCGGGGCCCGCGCGAAGCAGTGCCGTGCCCCCGCCCGTGCCCCCGTCCGTGCGGCCGTCCCCGTCCGGACGGGTGACCCGCGGCCCGCTGCGGCGGGTCGCGGCGCGGGGCGGCGCGGGGCCGTCAGGATGACCACCGGAAAGCGGGGCCGTCCTTGACGCAGAAGGAGCACTTCATGCTGGAACGACAGCGTCGGAAGAACACCACCAACGTCACTTTCGTGCTGCCCGAGGGCGACCCGCCCGGCCCCGTCAGCGTCGTGGGCACCTTCAACGGCTGGCAGCCGGGCACCCACGTGCTCGAACCCCGGCCCGACGGCATGCGGGCGGTGACGGTGTCCCTGCCCGCCAAGGTCACCCACTCCTTCCGCTACCTCGCGGCCGGGGACTACTGGTTCGACGAGGAGAGCGCCGACGGCCACGACGGCGCCAACAGCCGACTGCACACCTGAGGTCCGACCCCCCGGACGCCCCGCTGCGCCCCTGCGCCGCCGCGGGGCGTCCGTGCGTCCCGGCCGTCAAGCGAACGCCCTCGGGTCACCCGATCGGGCGGACTGTTTCCGGCCAGCCGCGTGTGCGGGCCGGCCGCCCGTCGCGGGGGTGCTACACAGCGGCATCCACCCCCACCGGAACCGAGGAGCGGCGGATGAAGCAGGACCCGCAACCCCACCGCCCCGCCCCCGTCCGGGGCGCCGTCCGGGCCGCGTACGCCCCGGCGCACCACGACGGCCGACCCGTCCGCGGAACCGGCGGCGCCGGCGCCGACGGCGCCGAGGCCCGGGCCGAATCCGCCCGCGCGACCGGCATCCTCATGGCCCTGGTGCCCTGCACCGCCGAGACCGCCCGGCGCCTCCTGGGCAACGCGGCACTGGCGGCCGGTGTCACCCACCGGCTCATGGCCCGGACGGTCCTCGCCACCCGCACCCGGCCCGACGACGTCGACCCGGACCGCGGGCGGGCCCTGCGGGCGGAGATCGAGCACGCCCGGTCCGCGCCGCCCGCCCCCACTTCCGTCGGCGACGGCCCGCAGCCCGCGCCCGACGTGCTGCGCCGGCAGCTGAACCTGCTGCGGTCCGCCCGGCGCCGCACCCTCGCCGCGCCCGACGACCCGACGCTGCGCGCCGCCCTGGAGGACGCCGCGTACACGCTGTGCGTGCTGACGGGGCAGCGCAGCGCCCACTGCGCCCTGGTCGCCGCGGAGGAGGCCGTGGCCGCCCACCGGCTGCCGCCGGCCGGGAGCCGCGGCCTGCCGCTCGGCCCGGCCCTCTGATCCGGAGGGCGGGGGACGGCACGGTTCCTACGGACCCGTGCCGTCCCCCGTCGCCGGCGCCCCCCGGCCGGGGCCGCCGCCCAGCGCGGCGACCGCCGCCACCATCCGGTCCCAGAAGGCGTCGGCCCGCAGGGCGACGGCGACCCGCGCGTTCGGCGGCCGGCCCAGCGTGCCGTGCAGGTCCACCACGGTCGCGCCCCGCGTGTGGCGGCCGTGCAGCTCCACCGCCACGTGCGCGTCGACGCAGGTGACCAGGCCCGGGTCCAGGACCCGCGCGACGGCGACGGGGTCGTGCACCGGGGGAGCGGGGAAGCCCCACAGCCGGCGGTAGGTGCCGGCGAAGAAGCCCAGCAGCTCGGCGCAGATCCGGCCCGGCTCGGTGCCCAGGGCCTCGAAGCGGGCGACGACCTCCGGGGTGGCGAGGGCCTGGTGGGTGACGTTCAGCCCGCACATGGTCACCGGTACGCCGCTGCGGAACACGATGTCGGCGGCCTCCGGGTCCGTGTGGATGTTGAACTCCGCGGCCGGGGTGGTGTTCCCGCGCTCCGTGGAGCCGCCCATCAGGACGATCTCCCCGATCCGGCCCGCCAGCTCCGGGTGGCGGGTGAGCAGCAGGGCGATGTTGGTCAGCGGGGCCGTCGGGACCAGGGTCACCGGCTCCGGGTGCCCGGCCAGGATCCGGGCCAGCAGGTCCACGGCGTGCTCGGGCCGGGCCGCCACCGACGGCTCGGGGAACCGGGGGCCGTCCAGCCCGGACACCCCGTGCACGTCCTCGGCCACCCGCAGCGGTTCCACCAGCGGGCCGGCGCACCCCGCGGCCACCGGGACCCCCGTGAGGCCGGCGACGGTGCACACCCGCAGGGCGTTCAGGGTGGTCTTGTCCAGGGTCTGGTTGCCCGCCACCGTGGTGACGGCCAGCAGGTCGACCGCCGGATCCCCGGCCGCGAGGAGGATCGCGAGGGCGTCGTCGTGCCCCGGGTCGCAGTCGATGACGATCGGAACGGGAACGCTCAAGGACGGACACCTCTCCCTCGGTCCACCGCCACTGCGACGGACGCCACCGGGTCCAGTCTGCGCACCGCGCGGGCCGCACACCCTTCCGCCGCGGCCGGATTCCGCCGTCTCACCGGTGCCGTCGGCACCCCTGTCCGGCAGTGTCAGGAATGGCCCGGTTCCTCCCGTTGTGTTAGGAGTGGGGTCGGGTGGGGCACGCGCCCTGCGGACGGACCGGATGCCGGGCCGGCGATCGGAGGCGGCGCAATGACCACGACCAGCCGTGAGGTGTTCGGCGCGCCCTGCTGGGTCAATCTCGCCACCCCCGACCTCGCCGAGGCCCAGGAGTTCTACGCCGCCGTGCTGGGCTGGACCTTCCGCACCACCCGGATCGGCGAGAACTTCCGCGTCGCGCTGCTGGCGGGCCGGCCCGTCGCCTCGGTCGGGGCGCTCACCCCGCAGCTCGGGGTGCCGACCGCCTGGACCCCGTATTTCGCGGTCGACGACGCCGAGGTGACCGCGGCCCGCATCCGCGAGCGCGGCGCGACCATGGCGGTCGGGCCGCTGGCCCTCCCCACCGGGCGCGCCTCGCTGGCCGCCGACCCCTACGGGGCCGTGTTCGGCTTCTGGGAGGGCGAGGTCGTCCAGGCCTGGAACGCCGGCCGGGAGGACACGGCCGCATGGGTGGAGCTCAGCACCCGCGACGCGTTCGCCGCGGCCGTCTTCTACGGAGAGGTCCTGGACTGGGCCTGCGGCCGCCCGGGCTGCTGCGACGTGGCCTACGAGCACGACCACGTGGTCGTGCGCCGCGGCAACCAGACGGTGGCCCGCATCGACGCCGGCGCCGTGGAGGACGCCCCCGACCCGCAGGTGCGGCCCCGGTGGCACGTCCACTTCGCCGTGGCCGACCTCGACGGGGCGGTCGGGGAGGCGGTCCGGCGCGGCGGCGCCGCCGTGACGCCCGTCCGCACCACCCCGACCCACCGCCGGGTCACCCTCCGTGACCGGGCGGGGGCCCTCTTCACCGTCAGCGAGGACACCGCCGGACGCCGCTGAGGGCCCTCGCGGTCAGCGCGCCGCCGTCAGCTCCCACATGCGGTGGTCCCAGCCGATGTCGCGCCGGGACACGGCCCGCAGCCCCGCGAGGGCCGCCAGCCGTTCGACGTCCTGCTCCGTGCGCACCCCGGAACCGAAGGCCGCCTTGAGCCGCAGGTGGTGCAGGGCCGCCTCGGTGTCCTCCTCGATGCCGTCGGCGCCCTCGACCTGCTCGACCAGCAGCAGCGCGCCGTCCTCGGCCACGGCCGCGGCGTTCTCGCGCAGCGCGAGCACCGCGTCCTCGTCCGGGAGCTGCTCCAGCAGGCGGCACAGCAGGACCGTACGGTCGCCCGCCGGGACCGCGCCGCCGGTCGGCAGCAGCCGTACCCGGTCGCGCACCGCCGTCTCCAGCACCCGGTCGGCGACGGTGCGCAGGGCGGACGGCAGTCCGGCCACCGCGACCGACAGGCCGGGGAAGGCCGCCGCGAGGCTGCCGGCGACCGCGCCCGCGCCCGGACCGGTCAGCGTGACCGACCCGGCCGACGCCCAGTCGTGTCCGGTGCGCACGCCCGGCGCGATCCACAGCGCCTCGTCCTCCACGGCCTCCCGCGCGGACGCGCCGAGCCGCTCGTCCGCGGCCATGGCGACGGCCAGCGGCGCGCCGGAGGCCGTCCGGTAGCCCGCCCGGCCGGTGCGCAGCGTCTCGTGGAGCCCGGACAGCGACAGGTCCAGGGCGGCGTGCGCGCCGCGCAGGTCGTACTCCTCCAGGGAGTGGTCGTCCTCGACGAGTTCCTCGCCCACCGGGGTCAGCCGGTACCCGTCGGGACCGGCCGAGAACACCTCCAGCTCGACGAGGTAGGCGAGCAGGGTGGCCAGGGTCCGCCGGTCGGTGCCGGACCGGTCGGCCAGTTCCCGCGCGGTCCGTACGCCCTGCCAGACCAGGTCGACCAGGCCGACGGTGACGGCCGCGCGGATGGCCAGGCCCGGGGCCAGGTCGGTGAGTTCGTGCAGCCGGTCGTGCGGGTCGGTCTCCTCCGGCTCCGGCTCGGCGGTCTGCGCGGCGAGGACGTCGGCCTGCGCGGCCGAGGCGGCCGGAGCGGCGGCCGGCGGCGCGGTGCGCCGCCAGTAGCCGGTGATGTGGGTCTGCTCGCGGGGCACCTTCCGGTCCACGGCCAGGTGCCGGCGGATGCCCTTGAGGGTGACGCTCTCGCCGGCCGCCCACGCGAACACCGTGCCCGGCAGCCACTCCATTGCGCGGACGGCGGACTCCAGCAGGTCGGTGGTGCCGGCCGGGGCGCCGTCGCGCACCAGCCAGGTGATCTCGGCGTCCGCCCGGGTCGGCAGCTCCTGGCGGTGGCTGTCCTCGCCGACCTCGACGAACACCCGGGCCCGGGTGCCCTCCGGCATCTCGGCGAGCCACCGTCCGATGGCGGGCAGCGCGGTCTCGTCGCCGATGACCAGCAGCCAGTCCGCGCCCTCCGGGTGACGGTGCGACATCTTCGGGCCGGCGATCCAGGTGACGTCACCCGGCTTCGCGCCCTGCGCCCACGAGGACGCCACCCCGCCGGCGTGGTTGACGAAGTCGAAGTCGATCTCCCCGGCGCCGGGGTCGTGGCGCACCGGGGTGTAGTCCTTGGTGAGCGGCCGCGCGTCCGCGGGCCAGTCGAGGCTGGAGACCTTCTGGCCGGGCAGGACCGGCGCGTCGGCGCCCTCCTCGGCGAAGAAGAACTTGACGTGGTCGTCGAAGCCCTCGCTGCTCAGCCCGGGCAGGTCGAGCCCGTCCTTGTGGAAGGCCCCGAGCTGCGGTCCGCCCAGGGTGACCCGCCGCATGCCCGGGGTCACGTCGGTGACGCGCAGCACCGTCAGCTCCCGCAGCACGATGGGAAAGGTGACGACGGAACGGGGATTGCGGCTGGACATGGAGAGGCTCCTCGGATCGTACGGGGATGGGGCGCGCCGCCGGGCGCGCGAAGGGTGCGGCGTACACGGGCGCCGCCCGGCCCGCCCCGTGCGGGGGGCGGGCCGGGCGGCAGCGGGGCGCGTCAGCTGCCGGCGACGGCCTTCGCCAGCAGCGGGGTCAGCTGCGCGGTCGCCCAGGGCGCGTTCAGCGCGTCCGGGTAGGCGATGGCGGAGGCCAGGTTGTTGTCCGAGGGCACCACCGCGAAGTGCTTGCCCTTGACCGCGTTCAGCGACTGGAACAGCTTGTTGCCCTCCAGCTCGGTCGGGCTGATCACGCCGCGGTCGCCGAACGGGTAGGTGACGAGGAGGACGTCGGCGTCGAGCTGGTCCAGGTTCTCCATGCTCACGCCGTTCTTGTCGGGCGCGTAGTTCTTCGCCTTGTCGGTCTTGACGAAGCCGAGCTTCTCGAAGATGCCCGGGTCCTGGGCCTCGTAGGACATGAAGCTGATCTGCTCCGGGTGGACCACCGCGTAGGTGTACTTCTTGCCCTTGAACTCGGGGTGCGCGGCGGCCGCGTCGGCGGTGGCCTTGTCGTTGGCCGCGATCACCTCTTCGGCCTTGGCCTCCAGGCCGAGGGCCTGGGCGGCCCGGCGCAGGCGCTCCTGCCAGGTGAGCGTGTCGGCCTGCGGCTTGTCGGTGTAGGTGACGACCGGGGCGATCGGCGCGAGCTTCTCGTAGTCCTTGTCCATCTCCCAGGTGTTCATGCCCAGGATGATGTCGGGGGCTTCGGCGGCGATCGCCTCGTAGGCGGTGCCGTCGGTGTCGTCGTAGGTTTTGAGCTTGCCGGCCTTGAGGCCGTCGATGGCCTGCTGCTTGAACTGCGGCACGGGGGAGCCGTCCTCGACGTCCGGGGTGATCACCGGGACGACGCCGAGGGCGAGCGCGATGGAGGTGTCGCCGTCGGAGACGGTGGCGACCTTGACGGGCTTCTTCTTGACCTCGGTGGTGCCCCAGGCGTTCTTCTGGCTGACGGCCTTGAAGGCGCCGGCCTCGGCCGAGGCGGCGGCGGGCTTGTCCGAGCCCTTGTCCTCCGAGCCCCCGCCGCAGGCGGCGAGCAGGGTCAGCGACAGCGCGGCGGCCGTGGCGGTGGCGGTCCGCCGCAGGCGACGGGCGGTGGAGGTGCGGGTTCCGGCGTACGTGGACAAGGGTGGTTCTCCTGTGCGGGATCAGCGGTGCCGGCGGCCGAGGGGGAAGATCTGCGGCCGGTCGGAACGGGGGTGGGGGACGACGATGCAGTCCAGGCCGAAGACTTCGGCGACGGTCTGCTCGGTGAGGACCTCGTGCGGGCTGCCCTGCGCGGCGATCCGGCCGTCGCGCAGGGCGACGATGGTCGAGGCGTACAGGGCGGCCTGGTTGAGATCGTGGGAGACCAGGACGATGGTCCGGCCGGTCTGCTCGTTCAGTTCGGCGAGCAGGTCCATGACCTCGATCTGGTGCGCGATGTCGAGGTAGGTCGTGGGTTCGTCGAGCAGCAGGGTGGGCGTCTCCTGGGCCAGGGCCAGGGCGATCCACACCCGTTGGCGCTGGCCGCCGGAGAGCTGGTCCACGGGACGGCCGATGAGTTCTGCGGTACCGGTGGCCTCCAGTGCCTCGGCGACGATCAGGTCTTCGGCCGGGCTGCTGCGCTGCCCGAACCGCTGGTGCGGGTGGCGGCCGCGCCGCACCAGGTCCCCGACGGTGATGCCCTCGGGGGCGATCGGGGTCTGCGGCAGGATGCCGAGCCGGCGGGCGACCTCGCGGGTGGGGAGGGCGTGGATGTCGTGGCCGTCCAGCAGCACCGAGCCGGAGGCCACCGGCAGCAGCCGGGCCATCGACTTCAGCAGGGTGGACTTGCCGCAGGCGTTGGGGCCCACCAGGGCGGTGATCCGGCCCGGTTCGATCTCCAGCGACAGCGTGTCCACGACGGTCCTCCCGTCGTAGCCCGCGGTGAGCGCGCGGGCCGCGAGGGCCGGCGGGGCGGACGGGTCCGTGACGGGGCGGTCCGTGACGGGGTGGCTCATGAGGGGGCTCCTTGCCCGCGGCGCAGGATCAGCAGGACGAAGTAGGGGGCGCCGATCAGCGCCGTGACGGCCCCGGTGGGCACGGGGGAGATCAGGGGGCCGTGCTGGGCCGCGACGTCGGCGCCCAGGACGATGGCCGCACCGACCGCGGGGGCCAGGACGAGGGCCCGGTCGGTACCGACCAGCCGGGCCGCGATCGGACCGCTGACCAGGGACACGAACCCGATGGGGCCGACGACGCCGGTCGCCAGCGCTGCCGCGGCGGCGCCGAGCAGCAGGGCCGCCGTACGGGCCGCGCCGACCCGGGAGCCCAGTCCTGCGGCCAGGTCGTCGCCGAGGGACAGCGCGGACAGCGCCCGGTGCACGGGCACGGTGCAGAGCGCGCACACGGCCAGGGAGACCGCGAGCGTGGTCACGCCGTCCCAGGTGGCGCCGCTGACGCTGCCGATCAGCCAGCGCATCACCTGGCTCAGGCCCTGCTTGCCGGCACTCGTGAACAGGTAGTTGGTGTAGGCGGTGCAGACCGCCGCCAGGCCGATGCCGATGATCACCAGGCGGTAGGTGTCCACCTTGCCGCCGGACCGGCTGAGCGCCAGCACCGCGCCGACCAGGGCGAACGCCCCGCCGACGGCGGCCGCTTCGACCCCGAGGGGGACGGCCGGCACCAGGAGCAGCATCGTGACCGCTCCGGCTCCGGCACCGGCGGAGACGCCGACGATGTCCGGGGTTGCCAGCGGGTTGCGGACCAGCCGCTGGTAGAGGGCGCCGGCCAGCCCGAACAGGGCGCCGCCCAGCAGGGCAGCCAGGGCCCGGGGCAGCCGGATCCGGTGGATCACGTAGTCGGCGATCCCGGTACGCATCCCGAAGGCGGCCGGCAGGACGTCGCCGACGCCGAAGGTGCGCAGGCCGCCGAGGAGCAGCGACGCGGCCAACAGGCCCACCAGCAGCAGGAGCAGCACCGCCCAGACCAGGGTGAGGCGCCGGTTCGCCGCGCGCCGCGCCGCACCCAGCAGTGCGGCGGTGGCGGCCGCGCCGCCCTCCCGCGCCGCGGGACGGGTGTCCGCGGCGACGGCTCGGGGGGACCGGCCGGCCGGCGCGTCCTTCGCGGTGCGCGCTGCGGGTGCGGTGCCGGGCGTGTCCGCGCACGGGGTGCCGGGCGCGTCCGTGCACGGGGTGCGCGGCGGTGCGGAGTCCGCGGTGGTCACGGGGGTGTCGGGCATGTTCCTCACATCCGCACCAGGTCGCGGCGCCGGGCCAGCCACACGAAGAAGGGCGTGCCGACGATGCCGGTCATCACCGAGACCTGTACCTCGCCGTGGTCCAGGACCAGGCGGCCGAGCGTGTCGGCGCCGACGAGGAGGATCGCCCCGCAGGCCATGGACAGCGGCAGCGACCAGCGGTGGTCGGAGCCGACGAGCATGCGCGCCACGTGCGCGGCGACCAGGCCGACGAACGCCACCGGGCCGACGGCCGCCGTGGCGGCCGCGCACAGCAGCACCGCGACGGCGGCGCCGAGCAGTTGGGCCCGTTCGACCCGGACGCCCAGCCCGCGCGCCGTGTCCGCGCCGAGGGCGAGCACGTTCAGGGTGCGCCCCAGGGGCAGGGCGAGCAGCAGTCCGGCCAGCACGAAGGGGGTGATCTCGTCCAGCACCGAGGAGCGGCCGGCGAGCTGTCCCACCGACCAGAACCGCAGGGAGGAGAAGACCACTTCGTCGCGCACGACCAGCAGGGTCACCACGGAGGCGAGGAGCGCGGCCACAGCGACGCCGGCCAGGACGAGGCCGAGCGTGCTGCTGCCGGCCCGGGTGCGGGTGCCGATCAGACAGACGGCGGCGGCGGTGAGGGCGGCGCCGGCCAGCGCCAGCCAGAAGAAGCCGTTCGCGTCGTTCACGTCCAGGACGAGGATGCCGAGCACCACGAAGAGGGCGGCCCCCTGCTGCACCCCGAGGATCCCGGGGTCGGACAGCGGATTGACCGTCAGGGCCTGCATGACCAGGCCGGATGCGCCGAGGGCGGCCCCGACGAGCAGGCCCAGCAGGGTGCGGGGGATCCGTTCGGTCCAGAGCACGTCGTGGTCGTAGCCGGTGCCGAACGGGTCGAACAGGATCCGTACGACGGACGTCGCCGGGATGTCGCGGGCGCCGAGGCCGATGCCGGCGATCACCACCACCGACAGGATCAGGCAGGCGAGCAGCGCGACCGGCGCACCGCGGGCCGCGCGGGTGCGCGCCACGGGCGGGGCCGACGCCGCCACCGGCGGGGCGGATCGATTCATGGGGGTTCGGAGGCTCCTCACCAGGTTCCACTGGACGGAACTTAGGTTAGCCTTACCGCAGTGGCGTGCGGTCCAATGCCGGAGGCAGAACGATCGCAGTGAGGGGTCAGATTCGGGCCCTGCCACGAACGGGAGGGATTACATGAGCACGATGACCCCGCACACGACCATGGACCCCGCACGGCGCTCGACCACGCCGCGCCCGGTCCCGAGGACCCGCGCCACCACCACCCGCCGGCCGGAACGCGTTCCGCCGCCCGGGCCGCCGGTGCTCGCCGACGACGACTACATCACCGTCGCCGGACACCCGCCGCATGTCCACGACTTCCACCAGTTCCTGTACGTGCCGCTCGGCCGGATCACGGTGTCCGCCCTCGGCCAGGACCACGAACTGACCGCGGCGGTCGCCCTGTGGCTGCCCGCGGGCATCGTGCACAGCGCCCGGTTCGGTCCGGACGCGATCGTGGTGTCGGAGTCCTTCGACGCCGAGCTCTTCGACCTGCCCTACGCCGAACCCACCCCGGTCAACGTCACGGACGCCCAACGCGCCCTGCTGCTCGGCCGGATGCGCAGCAGCACGGCCGGACCGGACTGCCCGAAGGCCTTCGCGGCGCTGTCCGCCGCGCACCCCGACAGCCTGCCCCTGCCGCAGCCGGTCAGCGCCGCCGCCCTGGCGGTGGCCCAGGGGCTGGCCCGCGACCCGAGCGACGGCCGCACGGCCACCCAGTGGGCGGCCGAGCTCTACACCAGCTCCACCAGCCTGCGCCGGGCGTTCCGCGCGGAGACCGGCATGGCCTTCTCCGAGTGGCGCACCCGGCTGCGGCTGAACCACGCCCTGTACCTGCTGGGGCAGGGGCAGTTGGTGGGCCTGGTGGCCGCCCAGGTCGGCTTCGTCAGCACCAACGGATTCATCCTCGCCTTCCGCCGGTACTTCGGCCGGACCCCCGGCTCCTACGCCCAGCAGCGGGCGCAGGAGCCGGGCTGACCGGGTCTCACGCGCCGGCGGTCACCGCCGGGGCGGTGGCGTCGCCACCGCCCCGGCTCCCCGCCCGGGCCCCGAAGAGCCGGTCCGCCGCGAAGGCACCGGGGCCGGTGAACACCAGCAGCAGGAAGGCCCAGCAGAACATCGCCGAGGACTCGCCGTTGTTCTGCAGCGGCCACAGGGCGTCGCCCTGGTGGTGGACGAAGTAGGCGTAGGCCATCGACCCGGAGGCCAGGAAGGCCGCGCTGCGGGTGCCGGCGCCCAGCAGCACCAGGCCGCCGCACACCAGCTGGATCACGGCCGCGTACCAGCCGGGCCAGGCCCCGGCCGGCACGGTGCCGCCGCCGTGGGCGCCGCCCAGGACGCCGAACAGCGAGGCGGCGCCGTGGCAGGCGAACAGCAGACCGGTGACGATCCGGAACAGGCCCAGGACGTAGGGCTGGGCGGTGGACAGACGCTCGGACATGGGGAACTCCTCAAGGGGGACGTGGAGCTTGCGGTCGGACTGAGCGGTGCGGCGCGGGGGGTGGAGAAGCGAGGGGTGGGGAAGGGGCCCGGAGGCCGGGGTCACCAGGCGGCGGCGACCCGGTCCGCGGTGGTGACGTGGGCGCAGCGGCCGGCAGCGTACTCGAGGGCCATCCGGTGCTCGCGCTCGGAGAAGTCCGCGACGGCGTCGGCCACCACGAAGGCCTGGATGTCGCGCATCCACGCGTCGGCGGCCGTCAGCAGCACCCCGATGTGCGCGTACACGCCGGTGATCACCAGCTGGTCGCGGCCGAGGGCCGCCATCCGCTCGGCCAGGTCGGTCCGGACGAACGCGCTGTACTTCCACTTGGTGAGCACGCTGTCCGCGGACGCCGGGGCCACGGCGTCCGGGATGGCCTCCGCGAACGGGTCGGCCGGCAGGCCCGGCCCCCAGAAGTCCTGCTGGAGGCCGCGCTCCTCGGCGCTCTGACCGCCGCGCTGGGCGGTCCACAGCACCGGTACGCCCGCCCGGTCGGCCTCGGCGCGCAGCCGGGCGACGGACCGGAGCAGGGCGTCGACCGTCGCCGACCCCTCGCCGTAGGCCGACAGGAAGTGGTTCTGCAGGTCGTGCACGAGCAGGACGGAGCGGGCCGGGTCCGGCTTCCAGCCGACCCGGTTGGCGGGCAGGCCGTCCTGTGACGGCAGGGGGTAGGCGTCGATGCGGGGCAGGCTCATCGTGGTGTTCCGTTCGGTTCTGGTGCGGGGGCCGCCGGAGGGGAGTCCGGCGGCCGGTCAGGAGAGGGGCGCGGGGTGCGGCGCCCCGTCGCCGCCGGGGGCGGACGCGGCGGCGGCGCGCAGGTCCTTCTTGGAGACCTTGCCGACTCCCGTGGTGGGGAAGGCGGTGACGAACTCCACCCGGTCCGGCACCTTGTAGCCGGCCAGGCCGCGCCCGCGCAGGAAGGACTTCACGGCGGCCGGGCGCAGGGGCTCGGCGTCGGGCCGCAGGATCACGTAGGCGCAGGTCCGCTCACCGAGGTACGGGTCTGGTTCGGCGACCACGTTCGCGTCGTGGACCGACGGGTGGGCCAGGATGTGGTTCTCCACCTCCTCGGCGGCGATCTTCTCGCCGCCCCGGTTGATCTGGTCCTTGGCCCGCCCCTCCACCACGAGGTGGCCGGTGGGCAGGGCCCGGACGATGTCCCCGGTGCGGTAGAACCCGTCGGCGGTGAACGAGCGCACGTTGTGCTCGGGGGCCCGCCAGTAGCCCCGGATGGTGTACGGGCCGCGGGTCAGCAGGTGTCCGGTGGTGCCCGCGGGCACCTCGCGGTCCTCGTCGTCCACGATCAGGATCTCGTCGTCCGGGGAGATCGGCCGGCCCTGGGTGGAGTGGACCAGCTCGTCGGGGTCGTCCAGCCGGGTGTAGTTGACCAGGCCCTCGGCCATCCCGAAGACCTGCTGGAGCCGGCACCCGAGGGCGGGACCGGTGCGACGGGCCGCCTCCTCGGCGAACTTGGCGCCGCCGACCAGCAGCACGTCGAGGCTGCTCAGGTCGTGCTCCGTGGTGGCCGCGGCCTCCGTCCACAGCAGGGCCAGCGGCGGCACCACTCCCGTGATCGTCACGCCCTCCCGCTCGATCAGCGGGAACGCCGTCTCCGGGGCGGGCTGCGGGCACATGACCACGCGCCCGCCGGCGTAGAACGCCCCCAGCGAACCGGGCGAGGACAGCGGGAAGTTGTGCGCCGCGGGCAGCGCCACCAGATAGACGGAGTCCTCGGTCACCCCGCAGATCGGGTTGGAGGCGCGCACCGAGTACAGGTAGTCGTCGTGGCTGCGGGGGATCAGCTTGGGCACGCCGGTGCTGCCGCCCGACAGCTGAAGGAAGGCGAGGTCGCCCGGCGCCGGTCCGGTCCGGGCGGCGTCCTCGGCCCCCGGCTCCACGGGCACGTCCGCCAGGGCGGTGAACGGGCCCGGGTCCGCGTCGGCGATGAACACGTGCCGCAGTCCCGGCACTTCGGCGCGGACGGCCGCGGCCAGCTCGCGGTGGTCGAATCCGGCCAGCCGGCCCGGACCCACGTAGGCCACGGCCTGGGTGAAGGAGCAGAAGTAGCCGATCTCCGCCTGCCGGTGGGCGGGCAGCGCGAACACCGGCAGCGCCCCGATCCGGAACAGGGCGAAGACCACCTCGAAGAACTCGGCCGTGTTCGGCAGCTGCACCACCACCTTGTCGCCGGGCGCGATGCCCCGGGCGGCGAAGCCGGCGGCCATCCGGTCGGCGCGCGCGTCCAGCTCGGCGTAGGTCCAGACCCGGCGGGCGCCGTCGGGCCCGCCGGCCGGGTCCACCACGGCCACCCGCTCCGGGTGGGCGGCGGCCCGCTCGCGCAGCATGCCGCCGAGGGTCTCGCCGCGCCAGTGGCCGGCGGCGCGGTAGCGCTCGGCGAACTCGGCGGGCCACAGGGGCGCGTCGTCCTCGGGCGCGGTCTGGCAGGACACGTCGTTCACGGTCGCGTCGTTCGAGGTCACGTCGTTCACGGTCACAGCGATGCCCCCACGGCGCGCAGGAAGGTACGGAACTTCGCGGCGGTCTCGGCGGTCTCCGCCGCCGGGTCCGAGGCGGCCACCACACCGGCGCCCGCGTACAGCCTCAGCCGGTCCCCGGAGGCCTCCGCGCAGCGCAGGGTGACCACCCACTCGCCGTCGCCGGAGTCGTCCTGCCAGCCCACCACACCGGTGAAGAACCCCCGGTCGAACGGCTCCAGTTCGGCGATGGCCCGGCGGGCCACGTCGGTCGGCGTCCCGCAGACGGCGGGCGTCGGGTGCAGGGAGCGCGCCACGTCCAGCGCGGTGGTGTCCGGATCGGCGAGCCGGCCGGTGACCGTGGTGGACAGGTGCCACATCGCGGCGGTCCGCACCAACGTCGGCCGCTCCGGCACCTCCAGGTCCGTGCAGTACGGGGCCATGGCCGCGCGCACCCCGTCGACGACCACGGCGTGCTCGTGCAGGTCCTTGGCGGACTCCAGCAGCGCGGCGGCCCGGCGCACGTCCTCGGCCAGGTCGGTGCTGCGCGGCACCGACCCCGCGAGCGGGTTGGCCACCAGGGCCCCGCCGCGGCGGGAGACCAGCAGTTCGGGGCTGGCCCCGAGCAGGGTGCGGTCCGGGCCGGTGGGCAGCGCGAAGGTGTAGCCGGAGGGGTCGCGCCGGGCGAGCCGGCCCAGCAGGGCGGCCAGGTCGGGCGTGCGGCCGCGGGCGGACAGCTCCAGGGTGCGGGCGAGGACCACCTTGTCGAACTCGCCGTCGTTCATGCGGGACACGGCCGTGGCGACGGCCTTGCCGTACACCTCCGCGGAGGGCTCCTCGGACACCGTCCACTCCAGCGGCTCGGGCTCGCCGGGTGGGAGCGCCACCAGCGGGTCGGCGCCGAGCGGGGGCCCGCTGCGCACGGTGCGCGGGACCACCAGGGCGGCCGGCCCGTCGGCGTCGAAGGGGATCGCGCCGATCACCAGGGGCCGTTCCACCCCCGCGCCACGGGCCGCGGCGAGCGCGGAGCGGACCCGCTCCGGCAGCGTTGCGCCGTCGGGCACCTCGGCGTGCACGCCCTCGGCGAGCAGCGTACGGGTGGGGGTGGCCAGGAAGCGCGCCCCCGGCCGGTATCCGTCGAGCAGGCCGGTCGCCGCGCCGACCGCGGGGTGCGCCGACGCGTCCGGGCGGGCGGCGTCGGGGCGTGACGACGGGGCGGGAGCGGCGGGCGGCTCCACGGGCGTGGGGGGTGCGGCGGGGCGGACCGTCGGCACGGGGACTCCTCGGGGTGTCGTGGCGTAGTGGCGCGCACGGGTCTGGGCGGGGCGGTGGCCTGCGCGCGGGGCGGAGGCGGTCGTACGGGTGGTGCGCGGTCAGGGGCCGGCCGGCGGCGGCTCCCGGTCCGCGCAGGGGTGCCGGGCGGGTCCGGTCAGCGCAGCGAGGCGCCGCCGTCGACGTACAGCTGCTGCATGGTGATGTGGCGGGCCTCGTCGGAGGCGAGGAAGGCGACGGCCTCGGCGACGTCCGCCGGGTCGGCGATCCTGCCGAGCGGGATGGCGTTGCGGTAGCCGGAGGGGTCGCCCTCCAGCACCCGGTGCGGGACGTCGTCGCCGTCCCACAGGGACCGCTGCATCGGGGTGTCGGTGGAGCCGGGGGCGACCACGTTGCAGCGGACCCCGCTGCGCGCGTACTCCAGCCCCAGGCACTTGGTGAACATGGTGGCCGCCGCCTTGGAGGCGGCGTACCCGGCCATGCCGACGCGCGGAACGGCCGCCGCGTCGGAGGCGACGGTGACGATGCTGCCCCGGCCGCGTCCGGCCATCGCCGGGGCGATCTCGCGCGCGGTGTGGAAGACGCCGGTGGCGTTCACCGCGAACAGCCGCGCCCAGGCGTCGTCGTCCATGCCGGTGGCCGGGCCGGTGTGCAGCACCCCGGCGACGTTCACCAGGATGTCCACGGGGCCGAGGGCGGCGACCGCCCCGGCGACCGCGGCGCGGACCGCGCCGGGATCGGACACGTCCAGGGCGAGGGGCAGGAACCGGCCGGGCTTCGGGGCGCCCTCCGGACGCTCGCGCCCGGTCAGGCGCTCGGCGAGTCCGGTGACGGAGCCGCCGTGGATGTCGGTGGCGGCGACCGAGGCGCCCTGGGCGTGCAGGGTGCGGGCGACCGCCTCCCCGATGCCGCTGCCGGCGCCGGTCACGAACGCGACCCGGCCCGCGAACCGCGGGTGCCCGGGGGCTGCGGGATCAGGCATCTGGTCCTCCAAGTCGGGTGAGCAGGGGGTGGTACGGGGTCCCGGGCCGGGCCGCCCCTTCCGTGGGGCGGCCCGGCGGCTCCGGGACCGGTGGGTCGGACGGGCGTCAGCCGGACACCGGCGCCGACGGCAGCGCAGCGAGGGCGCGCGCCAGCTCCGGGCCGATCTCCGCCAGTGCGGCCGGGGACATCAGCTCGTCGTGACCGAGGTCGAGGACGTGCTCCACGAGTCGGCCGTCCAGGTACCGCGGCCACACCAGGGCCGGTTCCTGGTCCGCCGGGGTGGTCCGGGAGGCGGTGAAGAACAGCACGTCACCGCGGTAGTGCCGGGTGCTGCTGCGGGAGAGCAGGCGCACGCAGTCGACGTTGACCGACACGATCGCGTCGAGCAGGCGCTCGTCGAACCCGGCGAGCAGGCCGCGGCTGTCGCGGATCGCCGCGATCCGCTCCTCCCGGCCCGAGGGGCCGCCGTCCTCGGGGGCCTCCAGACCGGCCACCGACAGCAGGAAGCCGGACTCCTCCCGCTCCAGCCGCTCGCGCCACTCCGGGGACTCGGCATAGGACCAGTCCTCGGTCTCCGTCGGGTAGGCGTCGAGCAGGCCGAGGAAGGCGACCTCCTCGCCGCGTTCCTGGAGCAGGGCCGCCAGGGTGTGGGCGACGGTCCCGCCGAAGGAGTAGCCGAGGAAGTGGTACGGGCCCGCCGGCTGCACCGTACGGATCTCCGCGAGGTACAGCTCGGCCAGCTCCGCGACGTCCGCGACCTCGGGCAGCTCCCCGGCCAGGCCGGGCGACTGGAGCCCGTACACCGGCCGGTCGGCGTCCAGGTGACGCAGCAGACCGGTGTACTGCCAGGCGAAGCCCGACGCCGGGTGGAAGCAGAACAGCGGTGCGGCCGTGCCCTGTTCGCGCAGCGGCATCAGGACCCGCAGCGCGTCGTCGCGGGCGTCGCCGGCGATCCGCGCGGCGATGTCCGCGACGGTCGGCGCCGACATGACCGTCCCCACCTGCACCGGGACGCCCAGCTCGGCGCGGATCCGGCCGACCAGCCGCATCGCGAGCAGCGAATGCCCGCCCAGCGCGAAGAAGTTGTCCTCCACGCCGACCCGTTCCAGGCCCAGCACCTCGGCGAACAGCGCGGCGAGCGCCTCCTCGCGGGCGTCTTTCGGCGGCCGCCCGGAGACCTCGCCGAGGTCCGGCGCGGGCAGCGCCGCCCGGTCGGTCTTGCCGTTCACGGTCAGCGGCAGCGCGGCCAGTTCCACGAACGCGGCGGGCACCATGTACTCCGGCAGCACGGCCGCCAGCCGGGTCCGCAGCGCGGCCGGCGCGGCGTCCGGGCCGGTGGCCCCGGCGGCCGGCACGGTGTACGCGACGAGCCGCTTCACCCCGGTCGCGCCGGTGTGGACCGTCACCGCGGCGGCGGCCACCTCCGGGAACCCGGCGAGCACGGACTCGATCTCGCCCAGCTCGATCCGGAAGCCGCGGATCTTCACCTGGTCGTCGGCGCGGCCCAGGTAGTCCAGCCCGCCGTCGGCCCGCCAGCGCACCAGGTCGCCGGTGCGGTACATGGGCGTGCCCGGCTCGCCGAACGGGTCGGCGACGAACCGCTCCGCCGTCAGGGACGGCCGGCCCAGGTAGCCGCGGGCCAGACCCGCGCCCGCCAGGTACAGCTCGCCCGGCACCCCCTGCGCGGCCGGCCGCAGGGACCGGTCGAGCACGTAGGCACGGGTGTTGTAGATCGGCCGGCCGACGCAGGAGCCGGAGCTGTCGCCGACGTCCGCGCCGAGCGCGTTGATCGTGTACTCGGTGGGCCCGTACAGGTTGTAGGCCATCGTGCCCTCGGTCTGCGAGAGCAGCGTCCACAGGGAGTCCGGGACGGCCTCCCCGCCGAGCAGGACCAGCGCGGGCCGGTGCCGTCCGGCGTCCAGCAGCCCGGCGTCCACCAGCTGCTGGCCGTACGACGGCGTCACGTTGACCACGTCGATGCCGACCCGGTCGTAGTGCGCGGTGAGCGCCGCCGGGTCCAGCCGCAGCTCCTCGCCGATGACGTGCACCTCGTGCCCGTCGACCAGCCAGAAGAACTCCTCCCACGACATGTCGAAGGCGAAGGACACCGTGTGCGCCACCTTCATCCGGCGCCCGCCCGCCAGTTCCACCGCGGGCGCGAAGATCCGCTCCCGGTGGTTGAACAGCATGTTCGTCAGGCCCGAGTAGGGCACGACCACGCCCTTGGGACGGCCCGTGGAACCGGAGGTGTAGATCACGTACGCCGGGTGCCGGCCGTCGCGGCGGCCCGTCAGCTCCGCCTCCGCGAGACCCGCGTCGGACAGCCCGGCCAGCTCGGCCGTGACGGCCTCCGCGTCCAGCTCCAGCAGCGGCACCCCGGCCACCACCGGCACCCGTGCCGCCACCGCGTCCACGGTCACCAGGCACAGCGGGCCCGCGTCCTCGACCATCGCCGCCAGCCGGTCCACCGGGTGGTCCAGGTCCAGGGGCAGGTACGCCGCCCCGGTCTTGAGCACGGCGAACAGCGCGACCACGAAGTCCGCGGACCGCGGCAGCCCCAGGGCCACCACCCGCTCCGGACCCGCCCCGCGGGCCCGCAGCGCCCGCGCCAGCCGGTTGGCCCGCGCGTCCAGCTCGGCGTAGGTCAGCCGCTCGTCCTCGAAGACCAGCGCCGTGTCGCCCGGCGTCCGGGCCGCCTGCCGCGCGAAGAGGTCCGCGACCGACACGTCCGGGATCTCGTGGCCGGTGTCGTCGCCCAGCTCCAGCAGGCCGGCCCGCTCGGGCTCGGGCAGCGTGTGCAGCCGGCCCACCGGGACCGAACCGTCCGCGGCGATCGCCCGCACCAGCTGCGCCAGGCGCCCGGCCAGCCGCTGCGCCGTACCGGCGTCGTACAGGTCGGGCCGGTGGGCGAGGGTCAGTTCCAGGGCCCGGCCCGGGGTGACCGCCAGGGTCAGCGGGTAGTGCGTGCCGTCCACGCTGTGCGTCCAGCCGATGTGGTGCTCGGCCACCGCGTCCTCGCGGGCGGAGTCGTCCAGCGGGGTGTTCCGGAAGACGTACAGCGTGTCGAAGAGCTGCCCGATCCCGGTCTCGCGCTGGATCCGGCCCAGGCCCGTGTAGTGGTGCGGCAGCAGGTCGGCGTGCTCGGCCTGCACCCGCACCAGCAGGTCGCGCACCGGCTCGGCAGGGCGCAGCGCCACCCGGAACGGCAGCGTGTTCATGAACATGCCGATCATGCGGTCCACGCCCGGCAGTCCCGCGGGCCGGCCCGAGACGGTCGCGCCGAAGACCACGTCGTCGCGGCCGGTCATCCCGGCCAGCGCCATCGCCCAGGCCGTGGACAGCACCGTGTTCAGGGTGATCCCGGCCCCCCGCGCGAACGCGCGCAGCCGGTCGCTGGACTCCTCGTCCAGGGACAGGTCGACCACCTCGGCGGTCACCGGCGGACGCGCCGGATCGGCCTCGGCGACCAGCGTGCCCTGGTCCAGGCCCGCAAGGTGGCCGCGCCAGGTGCGCACCGCCTCCTCGGTGTCCACGGCGGCGAGCCACCGCAGGTAGTCCCGGTACGGGGTGACCGGCGGCAGCACCGACTCCGCGCCCCGGGCGCCGTACAGGGCGAACAGCTCCTCGAAGAACAGCGACTCCGACCAGCCGTCGGTCAGGATGTGGTGCTGCGTCACGCACAGGATCCACCGGTCGGCGGCCATCCGGACGAGCGTCACGCGCACCAGCGGCGGCGCCCCCAGGTCGAAGCGCTCACCGGCGTCCGCGAGGGAGAACTCCCGCAGCGCCGCCTCCTGCCCGTCCCGGTCCAGGTCCGACCAGTCCAGCTCCCGCCACGGCAGCTCCCACGTGTCCGGCACCACCTGCACGGGCTGCGGCAGCCCTTCGTGCCGGAAGCCGGAGCGCAGGTTCGGGTGGCGGCGCAGCAGGGCCTCGAAGGCCTCCCGCAGCGCCGGCGCGTCGACCTCGTGGAGCAGCTCCACGAAGTTCTGCATCAGGTACACGTCCAGTGCCCGGTCGTCGTACTGGGCGTGGAAGTACAGGCCCTCCTGGAGCGGGGACAGCGGCAGCACCTCCGCCACCGAGCTGAACGCCGCCTCCAGCGAGGCCCGTTCGGCCTCGGACAGGTGCACCAGCGGGCCGGTGGCGGCCAGCAGGCCGGAGCCGTCCGCCGCGTCGCCGGCGGTGCCCGCGGACGCCGCCATGCGGGCCGGCGTACGGTGCTCGAACACGTTCCGGGGGGTGAGCAGCAGGCCCTCCTTGCGGGCCCGTGCCACCAGCCGGATCGAGACGATGCTGTCGCCGCCGAGGGCGAAGAAGTCGTCGTCGGCGCCGACCCGTTCCACTCCGAGGACCTCGGAGAAGACCGCGCACAGCGCCTCCTCGCGGGGGCCGCGCGGGGCCCGGGAGGAGGCCCTGCCGGTGAGGACCGGCGCCGGGAGGGCCGCGCGGTCCAGCTTGCCGTTGACGGTCACGGGCAGCGCGGGCAGGACCACGACGGCGGACGGGACCAGGAATTCGGGGAGGCGCTCCGCGAGCAGCTCGCGGGCCCGTTCCGGGTCGGCGGTGCCGGTCACGTAGCCGACCAGGCGCTTGACGCCCGGGGTGTCCTCGCGGACCACCACGGCGGCCGCCGACACCCCGTCCAGGGCGGCCAGCGCCGCCTCGGCCTCGGCCGGCTCCACCCGGTGCCCGCGGATCTTCACCTGGTCGTCGGCGCGGCCGAGGAACTCCAGCTCCCCGTCGGGCCGCAGCCGTACCAGGTCGCCCGTACGGTACATGCGCCCGCCGGCCGGGCCGAACGGGTCGGCGAGGAAACGTTCCGCCGTGGCGGCGGGCCGCCGCAGGTAGCCACGGGCCTCACCCGCGCCCGCGAGGTACAGCTCGCCCGGGGTGCCCTCCGGCACCGGCCGAAGCGCGCTGTCGAGCACGTACGCCGCGGTGTTCCCGATCGGCCGGCCCACGACCGGCGTCGCGGACGCGGACAGGTCCGCCGCCAGCGCGTCGACCGTGTACTCCGTCGGCCCGTACAGGTTGACCGACATCACCCCGGGCGTCTCCCGGACCTGCCCCCACAGCGCGTCCGGCACGCCCTCGCCGCCGAGCAGCAGCAGCCCCGGCCGGTGTGCCTCCCGGTCCAGGAGTCCGCACTCCAGCAGGGCCTGGGCGTGGGTGGGCGTCACGTCGAGGGCGTCGATGCGCCGGTCGCGGACGTACGCCACGGTGAACTCGGCGTCCCGCCGCTCGGCCTCGTCCAGGACGTGCAGCTCGTGCCCCAGGACCAGCCAGAACAGCTGCTCCCAGGAGGTGTCGAAGGAGAACGACGCGGTGTGCAGGGCGCGCAGCCGCCGCCCGCCCGCCGCGGCCACCGCCGGGCCGAACACATGGGCCGCGTGGTGGGCGTACAGCGCCGCGAGGCCGCCGTGGGTGACCACGACCCCCTTCGGCACACCCGTCGAACCCGAGGTGTGGATCACGTACGCCGGGTGCCCCGGCAGCGGGCGGCGGCGGGCCGGGACACCGGCGGCCGCCGCGGCCTCCAGCGCCGCACGGGTCCCGGCGGCGTCCAGCACGATCCGCTCGGCCCCCGGGCCGTCCGCCGCGGGCAGCAGCGCCTGCGCCGCCTCCGTGGTCAGCACGCACACGGGACGGGCGTCGTCCAGCATCAGCGCCAGCCGGTCGGCCGGGTGGTCCAGGTCCAGCGGCAGGTAGGCGGCGCCCGTCTTGAGCACCGCGAGCAGGGTGGCGACCGCGTCCGCCGAGCGGGGCACCGCCAGCGCGACCACGTCCTCCGGCCCGACCCCGCGCCCGGCCAGCAGTCCGGCCAGCGACTCCGCGCGGGCGTCCAGCTCGGCGAAGGTCAGCCGCCGTCCGCCCGAGACCACCGCGACCGCGTCCGGGTCCGCCGCGGCCCGCTCCGCGAAGCGGTCCGCGACCGTACCGCACGGGACCTCGACGACCTCGCCGCGCAACCCCGGCCGCAGCGCCGCCGGTTCGCCGTCCGCGAGCAGCCGCAGCGCGCCCACGGGCGTCTCCGGGTCCCCGGCCAGCTGCTCCAGCAGACCCGCCAGCCGGTCGGCGATCCGGGCGGCTGCCCGCGCGTCGAACAGGTCCGGCCGGTACTCGACGGCCAGCTCGGCCCGCTCGTCCAGGTTCACGGCGAGCGTCAGCGGATAGTGGGTGCCGTCCCGGGCCTCGACCCCGGCGACCCGCACCCCGTCGGACAGCGCCGGCCGGGCCGACGGGTCCACCGGGTAGTTCTCCACCACGACGAGCGTGTCGAACAGTTCGCCGCCGCCCGCCTGCTTCTGGATCAGCCGCAGCCCCAGGTGGTGGTGGGCCAGCAGGCCGTTCTGCTCGTCCCGGAAGCGGCGCACGAGCCCGCCCACGGTGTCCCACGGCCGGGCCGCCAGCCGTACCGGCACGGTGGTGATGAACAGGCCGACCATCGACTCGACCCCGGGTATCTCCTCGGGCCGCCCGGACACGGTCAGCCCGAACACCACGTCGTCCCGCCCGGTCAGCGAGCCCAGCAGCAGCCCCCAGGCCGCCTGCACCAGCGTGCTCGGGGTGGTGCCCAGCCGGCGGGCCGCGCCCGTCAGCCGGGCGGTGGCCTCCGCCGACAGCTCCAGCCGGTGCACGCCCGGACGCACGGCCATCCGGCCGGTGTCGGCGGCGGCGACCAGCGTCGGCCCCTCCAGACCGGTCAGCGCCTGCCGCCAGGCCGCCTCCGCGGCCGGCGCGTCCTGCGCCTTGAGCCACCGCAGGTAGTCCTTGTACGGGCGCACCGGCGCGGGCCCGCCCGGCCGGCCGTCGGCCTCGTACAGCGCGAGCAGGTCACCGACCAGCAGCGGCATCGACCAGCCGTCCACCAGGATGTGGTGGACCGTCACCACCAGGAGGTGGTCCTCCGGGCCGCGCCGCGCCAGCAGCAGCCGCAGCAGCGGCGGCCGGTGCAGGCTGAACCGGCGGTTCAGCTCGGCCCGCTCCGCCCGGCGCACCGCCGACGGCGACGGGTCGTCCGACAGGTCCACCCGGTCCAGCGTGAACGGCACCTCCGCCGGCACGAACTGCACCGGCTGGGGGACGCCCTCGTGCCAGAACCCGGCCCGCAGGTTCGGGTGCCGTCCGAGCAGCGCGGCACCCGCCCGCTCCAGCCGGTCCGCGTCCACGGGCCCGGCCAGGGACACCGACACCTGCACGGTGTAGACGTCCGGCGCGGCGCCGTCGTAGAGGGAGTGGAACAGCATGCCCTGCTGCAAGGGGGACAGCGGGAGCATGTCCTCGATCTTGGCCTGGGTCACTGCTGGGCCCTCCACATGTCTTCGAGCATCGTGATCTGGTCCTGGTCGAGGTCGACCAGGTCGAGGTCCGAGGGGGTGTACCCCCCGGTGGTGCCGTGCGCCGCCCATGCGGCCAGGGCGTCCACGGCAGCCAGGAAGCCGTCCGCGAGCTCCCCGACGGCGTCCTGCGGGACGGCCTCGCCCGCCCACGTGAACGTCGCGGTCAGTTCCGGCCCGTCCGGGCCGTCACCGATCTCGGTGGTGATCTCCAGCGGGTGCGACAGCGGCAGCAGCGGATCGGGCCGCGCCGCCAGGGCGTCGCCCTCCGCCGCCGGACCCCAGTCGGGATCCGCCGTCCCGGTCTGCCGGCCCAGGTAGTTCCACAGCACCTCGGGCCGGGCCGCGCCGTCGAACAGCCGCGCCGTCGCCGGGTTCGCGTAGCGCAGCAGACCCGCGCCGACCCCGCCGTCCGGTACCTGCCGCAGCAGCTCCTTGACCTCCTTCAGGGCCGCACCCGCGTCGTCCCGCCCGGCCAGCACGCCGGCCGCGTCGTAGGACCGGGCCGTCACCCGCAGCGGATGGATCGCCGTGAACCAGCCCACCGTCCGCGTGAGGTCGGCGCCCGGCAGCAGCTCCTGCTCCCGGCCGTGGCCCTCCAGGTCCACCGTGAAGCCCTCGCCGTACGCGAGTCCCCTGCGGGCCGCCAGGTCGCCGACCGCCAGGGCCAGCGCCGTCAGCAGGGTGTCGCCGACCGTGCCGTGGAAGGCCGTCGGAACCTCCCGCAGCAGCGGCGCCGTCCGGTCCGCGGACGCGCGGACGGTCAGCTTCCGGGCGGTGGCCACCGTGTCGGTACGGGCGTCCAGGGCCCGGTGCGCCAGCAGCGGGGCCGTGGCCGCGGAGGCCGCCAGCCAGTGGTCCAGCTCGGCCGTCCGGCGCGGGGCCTGGGCCTCGGCGAGGAGGTGCCCGGTCCAGGTCCGCAGGGAGGTCGGCACCGGCTCCGGCTCGGGCCTGCGGCCCGCGGCCGCCGCCTCGTACGCCGCCCGCAGGTCCGGCAGCAGGATCTGCCAGGACACCTCGTCCACCACCAGGTGGTGCGCGGCCAGCAGCAGCCGGCCCGAGGCGTCCGGACCACGGTCGAAGTGGACCGCCCGCAGCATCACGCCGGACTCCGGGTCGAGCAGCCGGGACACCCGGCCGGACTCCCGCGCCAGCAGCTCGCGCAGCGCCCCGTCGTCCGCCCCGGCGGCGTCCACCGTGTCCAGTACGGCCTCGGCCGTCACCGCGCCCACGGGCCGTACCTCGGCGCTCCACACCCCGGCCCGGGCCACGGTCAGGGTCTGCCGCAGCCCGTCGTGGTGGTCCAGGACGGCCTGGAGCGCGGCGCGGAGCGCCGTCCGGTCCGTGCCGACCGGCAGCCGCACCAGCCTGGCCTGCGCGAACGAGGCGAACGGGCCGCCGCGTTCGGCCAGCCACTGCGCCACCGGCGGCAGCGCCAGCGGGCCGGGCCCGCCGTCGGCGGGCCGCACCGGGGCGGCCGTCGCACCGTCGCGTCGGACGGCGACCCCCGCGAGGGCGGCCGGGGTCGGGTGCTGGAACACCTGCCGGGCGGAGATGGTCAGCCCGGCCTTCCGGGCGAGACCGACGAGGCGGATGGAGACGATGCTGTCGCCGCCCAGCTCGAAGTAGTTGTCGTCCGGGCCGACCGCGGGCAGTCCCAGCACCTCGGCCACCAGGGCCCGCAGCACGTCCACCGGCTCGGCGCCGGCCAGGGGGGCCGGGGCGGCGGCGGTAGCGGCGGCGGCCACGGCCGCGGCCGCCGCCGCGGGCAGGGCGGGCGCGGGGAGCGCCTTGCGGTCGAGCTTGCCGTTCGCGGAGAGCGGCAGCCGCTCCAGGGTCACGAACGCCGACGGGACCATGTACTCCGGCAGCCGGGCGGCGGCCAGCGCCCGCAGCTCCTCCACCTCCACGGTCCGGCCCTCGGCGGGCACCACGTAGGCGACCAGCCGGCGCACGCCCGGGGTGTCTTCGCGGAGTTGGACGGTGGTGTGGGTGAGGTGGGGGTGGGTGGTGAGGGTGTTTTCGATTTCTGCGGGTTCGATGCGCAGGCCGCGGAGTTTGATCTGGTGGTCGGTGCGGCCGAGGTAGTGGAGGGTGCCGTCGGGGGTCTGTCGGACGAGGTCGCCGGTGCGGTACATGCGGCTGCCGGTGGGTCCGTGGGGGTCTGCGGTGAAGCGTTCTGCGGTGAGGTGGGGTCGGGTGAGGTAGCCGCGGGCGAGTTGGGTGCCGGCGAGGTAGAGCTCTCCGGGGGTGCCGGGGGGTACGGGGTTGAGGTGGGTGTCGAGGACGTAGGTGCGGGTGTTCCACACCGGCGTACCGATCGGAGCGGTCGCCTCGGAGCAGTCGCGCGTGGTGCCGTGCGCGGTGACGTCCACGGCGGCCTCGGTGGGTCCGTAGAGGTTGGCCAGCTCGGCGTCCTGGGCGTTGTGCTCGTGGAACTGCGTGGTCAGGTCGGTGGTGAGGGCCTCGCCGCTGCACACGACCAGGCGCAGGGCCGGGGTGCTGCCGACGGTGTGCTCGGCCAGGTAGGCGCCGAGCATCGAGGGCACGAAGTGGCAGACCGTGACCCGCTGTTCCGCGATGAGGGTGTTGAGGTAGTCGGGTTCCTTGTGGCCCTCGGGTCGGGCGATGACGAGCGGGACGCCCTGGGCGAGGGGCCAGAACAGCTCCCAGACGGAGACGTCGAAGCCGGTGGGGGTCTTCTGCAGGACGCGGTCCGCGTGCGTCAGCCGGTAGGCGTGCTGCATCCACTCCAGGCGGTTGACGATCGCCTCGTGTTCGACGAGCACGCCCTTCGGCCGTCCCGTTGAACCACTCGTGAAGATGACGTAGGCGGGGTGGCGGGGCAGCAGCGGCCTCGTCCGTTCCGCGTCCGTCACCGGACCGTCGGCCCGGCGGGCCAGCTCCGCGTCGGCCTCGGCCGAACCGAGGACCACCCGCGGAATCTCCGGACCCGTCGGCAGCAGCGCGGCCGAATCCCCGTCCGTCAGCGTGAGCACCGGGCCACCGGTGTCCAGCAGGTACGTCAGCCGGTCCCCGGGGAGGGACGGGTCGAGGGGGAGGTAGGCGCCTCCGGCGCGGACGACGGCGTGGAGGGCGATGAGGAGGTCGGTGGAGCGGGGGAGGGCGACGGCGACGATGGACTCGGGTCCGACGCCGCGGTCGATGAGGAGTCGGGCGAGGCGGTTGACGGCCGACTCGAAGTCGGGCCGGGACAGTTCGGTGCCTTCGAAGACGAGGGCGGGGCCATGGGCCGCGGGGGCTCCGGCGCTGACCAGGTCGGCGAGGGTGGCCGGTCCGTCCAGGGTGACGGCGGTGTCGTTGAAGCCGTGCAGGACCTGCTCGCGCTCGGCCTCGTCCATCAGCGCGATCGCGGACAGCCGGACCGTCGGATCGGCGGCCACGACGTCCAGGAGGCGCACCAGCCGGCCCGCCAGGGCGGCGACCGTCGGCTCGTCGAACAGGTCCGTGGCGTACCGGATCCCGCCCTCGAAGCCGCTGTCCGCCCGGAAGGTCCCGAAGGCCAGCTCCAGGTCCACCTTGGCGCCGCCGGTCTCCACCGGGAACTCCTCGGTGGGCACGCCGAATAGCTCGCGCAGCTCGGCCGCCGGCTCCGCCGAGTGGTAGGTCACCATCGTCTGGAAGAGCGGATTGCGGGACCGGGACCGCTCGGGTCCCACCGCCTCCACCACGGCCTCGAGGGGCAGGTCGGCACGGGCGAACCCGGCCAGCGCCGTGTCCCGCACCCGGCCCACCAGCTCGGCGAAGCCCGGGTCCCCGGACACGTCCGTCCGCAGGACCAGGGTGTTCAGGAAGAAGCCGACCAGACCGTCCAGCTCCTGCCCGCCGCCGCGTCCCGACACCGGGCTGCCGAGCGGGATGTCCTCACCCGCGCCCAGCCGGTGCAGCAGGGCGGCCACCGCCGCGTGCACCACCATGAACGGGGTCGCACCGGCGCCCCGGGCCAGCCGGATCAGCCCGTCCGCGGTCGCGGCGCTGACGGCGAAGGGCACCACACCGCCCCGGAAGGTCGGCTCCGCCGGGCGGCCGCGGTCGGCCGGAAGGGCCAGCTCCGCGGGGGCGCCCGCCAGCGCCTCACGCCAGTACGCGGCCTGCGCGGCCGCCACCGACCCGGCGTCGGAGGGCTCGCCCAGCAGCTGCCGCTGCCACAGCGCGAAGTCCGCGTACTGCACCGGCAGCGGGGCGAACTGCGGCACCCGGCCCGCCGTACGGGCCGCGTAGGCGGCCGATAGGTCGGCCAGCAGCGGGCCGGTGGACGCCTCGTCGGTGGCGATGTGGTGCAGCAGCACGAGCAGCACCGCCTCGTCCGGGGCCGCCCGCAGCAGCGTCACCCGCAGCGGCAGGTCCCGCTCCAGGTCGAAGACGTGGCCGCCCGCGGCCACCGCCTCGGCGCCGAGCCGGTCGGCGGGGACCTCCCGCACGTCGAACGGCACCACGGCCCGTTCCGCCGGCAGGACGCGCTGGTAGGGCTCGCCCTCGTGCTCGGCGATCACGGTGCGCAGCACCTCGTGCCGCGCCGCCAGGTCCTGTACGGCCTCGCGCAGCGCGTCCGTGTCGACGGGTCCGCGCAGCCGCACCGCGACCGGCACGTTGTAGACGGTGCCGGTGCCGCGGAGCGCGTCCAGCAGCCACAGCCGGTGCTGGGAGTACGACAGCGGCGGCCGGCCGGCGCGCAGGGCGGGCGCCCCGGCCAGGACGGGCAGCGGGCGGGCGTCGCCCGCGGCCCGTCCGGCCGGCCGCGCGGCCAGCAGGGCCGGGGTCCGCAGCTCGAACACGTCGCGTACGGCGCAGTCGCCGCCCAGGGCCTCGCGCAGCCGGGCGGCCACCCGGGCGGCGAGCAGCGAGTGCCCGCCGAGCGCGAAGAAGTCGTCGTCCGCACCGACCGCCTCCCGGCCCAGGACGTCCGCGAACACGCCGACGGCGATCTCCTCGCGGGCGTCGCGCGGGGTCCGCGAGACGGTGGCCCCGGGCAGCTCGGGCGCGGGGAGCGCCTTGCGGTCGAGCTTGCCGTTCGCGGAGAGCGGCAGGGCGGGCAGCGTCACGAAGAAGCTCGGCACCATGTACTCGGGCAGCCGGTCCGCCGCCCACGTGCGCAGCTCCGCCGCGCCGGGCTCCGCCAGCCCGGCGGCCACGACCACGTACGCCACCAGGTGCTGGACCCCCGGGGTGTCTTCGCGGAGTTGGACGGTGGTGTGGGTGAGGTGGGGGTGGGTGGTGAGGGTGTTTTCGATTTCTGCGGGTTCGATGCGCAGGCCGCGGAGTTTGATCTGGTGGTCGGTGCGGCCGAGGTAGTGGAGGGTGCCGTCGGGGGTCTGTCGGACGAGGTCGCCGGTGCGGTACATGCGGCTGCCGGTGGGTCCGTGGGGGTCTGCGGTGAAGCGTTCTGCGGTGAGGTGGGGTCGGGTGAGGTAGCCGCGGGCGAGTTGGGTGCCGGCGAGGTAGAGCTCTCCGGGGGTGCCGGGGGGTACGGGGTTGAGGTGGGTGTCGAGGACGTAGGTGCGGGTGTTCCACACCGGCGTACCGATCGGGGCGCTGGGAGACTGCGCACCGGCGGCGGCCGTCATCGCGGTGACATCCACGGCGGCCTCGGTCGGGCCGTAGAGGTTGGCCAGTTCGGCGCCGTGGGTGTTGTGGGCGTGGAAGAGCTCCACCAGGTCGGTGGTGAGGGCCTCGCCGCTGCACACGACCAGGCGCAGGGCCGGGGCGCTGCCGACGGTGTGCTCGGCCAGGTAGGCGCCGAGCATCGAGGGCACGAAGTGGCAGACCGTGACCCGCTGTTCACCGATCAGCTCCGCCAGGTACGCCGGCTCCTTGTGGCCCTCGGGTCGGGCGATGACGAGCGGGACGCCCTGGGCGAGGGGCCAGAACAGCTCCCAGACGGAGACGTCGAAGCCGGTGGGGGTCTTCTGCAGGACGCGGTCCTCGGCGGTGAGCCGGTAGGCGTGCTGCATCCACTCCAGGCGGTTGACGATCGCCTCGTGCTCCACGAACACGCCCTTCGGCCGTCCCGTCGAACCACTGGTGAAGATCAGGTACGCGGGGTGGCGGGGCAGCAGCGGCCTCGTCCGTTCCGCGTCCGTCACCGGACCGTCCGGCAGGGCCGCGGTCTCGGCCGCCGTCCCCGCCGCGTCCAGCAGCACCACGTCCATCCCGTCGGCCGCCGGTACGGCCGCCGCCGAAGCGGTGTCGGTCAGCAGGCACACCGGACGGGCCGTCGCCGTCATGTACGTCAGCCGGTCGGCCGGCAGCGACGGGTCGAGGGGGAGGTAGGCGCCTCCGGCGCGGACGACGGCGTGGAGGGCGATGAGGAGGTCGGTGGAGCGGGGGAGGGCGACGGCGACGATGGACTCGGGTCCGACGCCGCGGTCGATGAGGAGTCGGGCGAGGCGGTTGACGGCCGACTCGAAGTCGGGCCGGGACAGTTCGGTGCCTTCGAAGACGAGGGCGGGGCCATGGGCCGCGGGGGCTCCGGCGCTGACCAGGTCGGCGAGGGTGGCCGGTCCGTCCAGGGTGACGGCGGTGTCGTTGAAGCCGTGCAGGACCTGCTCGCGCTCGGCCTCGTCCATCAGCGCGATCGCGGACAGCCGGACCGTCGGATCGGCGGCCACGACGTCCAGGAGGCGCACCAGCCGGCCCGCGAGGGACATGACCGTCGGCTCGTCGAACAGGTCGACGGCGTACCGGATCCCGCAGCTCATCCCGACCGGGGTGCGCCGGAACAGCACCTCCAGGTCGAACTTGGCGGCGCCCGCGCCGACCTGGCGCTCGGCCGCCGTCACGGCCTCGCCGAACAGGCCGGACGGCATCGGCGTGCCGCCCTCGTAGGCCACCATCGTCTGGAACAGCGGGTGCCGGGACAGCGAACGCTCCGGTGCCACCGCCTCGACCACCGCGTCGAACGGCAGGTCCCCGTGCTCCAGGGCCCCGGCCGCCGCCCGCGACGTGCGCTGCAGCAGCTCCGCGAAGCCCGGGTCGCCCGACAGGTCCGCGCGCAGCACCAGGGTGTTGACGAAGAAGCCGACCAGCGGGTCCAGGGACTCCGCCGTCCGCCCCGACGCGGGGAAGCCCAGCGGCACGTCCTCGCCGGCGCCCAGCCGGTGCAGCAGCGTCGCCAGCGCCGAGGACACCACCGTGAACAGGGTGGTCCCGGTGGAGGAGGCCAGCTCCTCCAGGCGGGCGGCCAGGTGCTCGGGCAGGCCCACCGTCACCGTGCGGCCCTCGTGCGAGGGCACCGCCGGACGGCTGCGGTCCGCGGGCAGCGCGAGCTCGGCCGGGATCCCGGCGAGCGTCCCGCTCCAGTACGCCGCCTGCGCCGCGGCCACCGAGCCCGGTGCGGCCGCGTCGCCCAGCAGCCCGCGCTGCCACAGCGCGTAGTCCGGGTACTGCACCGGCAGCGGGGCGAACTCCGGCGCCCGGCCCGCCGTACGCGCCGCGTACGCCGCGGCCAGGTCCGCCAGGAACGGGCCCGTCGACCACTCGTCGGAGGAGATGTGGTGGAACAGCACGAGGAGGGTGTGCTCCGACGGGCCCTCCGACAGCAGGGTCACCCGCACGGGAAGTTCCCGCTCCAGGTCGAAGGCGTGGCCCGCGGCCGCGTCGAGCGCCGCCTCGGTCTCCTCGCCGCCGACCGCCGTCACGGTGAAGGGCACCTCGGCCGCGGCCGGCTCCAGCACCCGCTGGAAGGGGCCCTCCGCGTCCTCGCCGAACACCGTGCGCAGTGCCTCGTGCCGGGCCACCACGTCGGTGACCGCGGCCCGCAGCGCGTCCGCGTCCACCGGCCCCGACAGCCGTACCGCCAGCGGCACGTTGTACGTGGCCGACGGGCCGTCCAGCCGGTCCAGGAACCACAGCCGCGCCTGGGCCGGCGCCATGGGCAGCCGCTCCGGGCGGACGGCGAGGGCGACCGGCTCCGTGCGGCCGCTGCCGCCCCGGCCGGTCAGCCGCTCCGCGAGCCCCGCCACCGTGCGCGCCTCGAAGACGTCCCGCACCGAGCAGGCCGTACCGGCCGCCCGGATCCGCGCCACCAGGCGCGTCGCCAGCAGCGAGTGCCCGCCCAGGCGGAAGAAGTCGTCCTCCGCACCGACCGAGGCCAGCCCGAGCACCTCGGCGAACACCGCCGCGACGCGCTCCTCGGCCGCCCCGCGCGGCGCCCGGGACTCCCCGGCGGCACGCGGGCCGGGCACGGGCAGGGCCGCCCGGTCCAGCTTGCCGTTCACGTTCACCGGCAGCTCCGGCACGACCACCACCGCGGCCGGCACCAGGTGCTCGGGCAGCACGGCGGCCAGGGCGCGCCGCAGCTCCTCCGGGTCCGCCGACGCGGAGGCCGCGTAGCCGACCAGCTCCGGCAGTCCGGCCGCGCCCGGCAGGTCCTCACGGACCAGCACGGCCGCCGCCGAGACCCCGTCCAGGGCGGCGAGCGCCGCCTCGACCTCGCCCGGCTCCACCCGGAAGCCGCGGATCTTCACCTGGTCGTCGGTGCGCCCCAGGAACTCCAGCAGGCCGTCCGCACGCCACCGTGCCAGGTCGCCCGTGCGGTACATGCGGGTGCCGGGCGCGCCCAGCGGGTCGGCGGTGAACCGCTCCGAGGTCAGCGCGGCACGGCCCAGGTAGCCGCGGGCGTTCTGCTCGCCGGCCAGGTACAGCTCGCCGGGCACGCCCGGCGGCACCGGTCGCAGCCGCGCGTCCAGGACGTGGGCCCGGGCGTTGTCCAGCGGCCGGCCCACCACGGGCGACGGGCTGTCGCCCACCCGCGCGACCAGCGCGTCCACGGTGAACTCGGTCGGCCCGTAGTAGTTGACGGTCTCCACGCCGGAGACCTCGCGCAGCTCGGCCCACAGGCCGGGCGGCACGGCCTCGCCGCCGAGCAGGAACAACGCGGGGCGCCATTCGCCGGCCAGCAGGCCGGCGTCCACCAGCTGCCGCCCGTACGAGGGGGTCACGTCCAGGGCGTCGATGCGGTGCTCCCGCACGTAGCCGACGACGGCCTCGGCGTCCCGGCGGCCGAACTCGTCCAGGACGTGCAGCTCGTGGCCGGCCACCAGCCACAGCAGCTGCTCCCAGGAGGAGTCGAAGGAGAAGGAGGCCGTGTGCACGGCCCGCACCCGGCGGCCCAGCCGCTCGGCGACCGGCCCGTACAGGTCGCGCTGGTGGTCGCGGAAGAGCCGGGTCAGGCCCGCGTGCCGCAGCACCACGCCCTTGGGCAGGCCCGTGGAGCCGGAGGTGTAGATGACGTACGCGGCGTGCTCCGGGTGCACCGCGGCCTGCGGCAGCGGCGCGGCCACGGCCAGCCGCTCCACCGTCTCCGGGGCGTCCAGGACCAGCGCGGGCACGCCGGGCACCCGGCCGGCGGCGGAGCCGGTGGTCACCACGCACACGGGCGCGGCGTCGTCGAGCATGAAGGCCAGCCGGTCGGCCGGGTGGTCCAGGTCCAGCGGCAGGTACGCGGCCCCCGCCCGCAGGACGGCGAGCAGCGCGACCACGGTGTCCGCGGAGCGCGGCACGGCCAGGGCGACGACGGTGTCCGGGCCCGCGCCCGCCTCCACGAGCAGGGTCGCCAGGCGGGCGGCCCGCTCGTCCAGCGCGGCGAAGGTCAGCCGGTCCGCGCCCGCCACCACGGCGAGGGCGTCGGGGTGCGCGGCGGTGCTCGCCGCGAGCACCTCCGTCACCGATTCGGGGGCGACGGGACGGCCGGTGGCGTTCCACCGCTCCAGTGCCGCGAGCTCGGCGGAGTCCAGCAGCTCCCAGGCGGAGACGGGCCGTTCGGGGTCGGTCACGGCCTCGGCGAGGATCCGCAGCAGCCGCTCGGTGAACGCCTCCGCGGTGGCCGCGTCGAAGAGGGCGGTCGCGTAGAAGACCTCCAGCTCCAGGCCGGTGCCGTGGGCGGAGTCGGAGAAGGTGACGTCGAGGTCGAACTTGGCGGCGCCGGGGTCGATCCGGTCCACGCGTGCAGGCAGCCCGAAGAGGGTCCGCAGGTCCTGGCTGATCGTGCTGTGCGAGACCATCGTCTGGAACAGCGGGTGCCGGACGGGGGACCGCTCGGGCGCCACCGCCTCCACCACCGCGTCGAACGGCAGGTCGGCGTGGTCCAGGGCGGCCAGGTCGGCGGCCCGCACCCGGGCCAGCAGCTCGGTGAAGGTCGGGTCGCCGCCCAGGTCGGTGCGGAGCACCAGGGTGTTGACGAAGAAGCCGACCAGGTCGTCGAGGGCGCTGTCGGAGCGGCCCGCGACCGGCGTGCCCAGGACGATGTCGTCGCCCGCGCCGAGCCGGTGCAGCAGAGCCGCCACGGCCGCGTGGACCACCATGAACACACTGGTGCCGCTCTCGCGGGCCAGGTGCCGGATGCCGTCGCCGACCGCGTCCGGGACCGGCCGGTAGACCATCGCGCCGGCCGCCGCCTCGGCCGCCGTCGCGGGCCTCCCGCGGTCGGCGGGCAGGGCCAGCTCCTGCGGGGCGCCCGCGAGCACCTGCCGCCAGTGGGCGGCCTGGTCCGCGGCCAGCGACTGCGGGTCGGCGGGCGAGCCCAGCAGCTCGCGCTGCCACAGGGCGTAGTCGGCGTACTGGACGGGCAGCGCGGTGGACTCCGGGGCGCGGCCCTCCGTCCGCGCGGCGTAGGCGGCCGTCAGGTCGGCCAGGAAGGGGCCCATCGACCACTCGTCGGAGGCGATGTGGTGCAGCAGCACCACCAGCACGTCCCCGGCGCCGTCCGTGCGGACCAGGGTGACCCGGACGGGGGCGCCCGCCGCCAGGTCGAAGCGGTGGCCGAGCGCCGCGTCCACGGCGGCGTCCACCCCGCCGCCGTCGGTCTCGGTCACGCGCAGCAGCACCCCGGAGGCGTCGGCCGGCAGGATCCGCTGCGCGGGAACGCCGTCGTGCTCCTCGAACACCGTGCGCAGGGACTCGTGCCGGGCGACGGTGTCGGTGAGGGCCGCGGCCAGGGCGGCCGCGTCGAGCCGGTCCTCGAACCGCACCGAGAACGGGATGTTGTAGGTGGTGGAGGGTCCCTCCAGCTGGTGCAGGAACCACAGGCGCTGCTGCGCGTACGACAGGGGCAGCACCTCCGGGCGCTCGGCCGCGGCGGGGGAGCGGCGGGCCGGCGCGGACCGGCCGGCCAGCCGGGCGGCGAGCGCCCGCGCCGTCCGGGCCTCGAACACGTCGCGGATCGCGCAGCCGGTGTTCAGCGCCGACCGCAGCCGGGCGGCGGCCCGGGAGGCGAGCAGCGAGTGCCCGCCGAAGGCGAAGAAGTCGTCCTCCGCGTCGAGTTCCGGCATCTCCAGGACGTCGGCGAGGACACCGGTGACGATCTCCTCCCGGGCCCCGCGGGGCGCCCGCCCGCCACCCTGGCCGGCGGCTCCCGCAGAGGGCGCGGGCAGCGCCTTGCGGTCCACCTTGCCGTTGGCGGTCAGCGGGAAGGAGTCCAGCACGACGACCGTGGCCGGGACCATGTAGGCGGGCAGGACCTCCGCGGCGGCGCGCCGCACCGCACCCGGGTCGGGGGCGGTGCCGTCCGCTCCGCGGGTGACGTAGCCGACCAGCAGCTGCCGGCCGGGCTCGTCCTCCCGTACGAGGGCCACGGCGCGGCCGGTGCCGGCGGCCGCGGCGAGCGCCGCCTCCACCTCGCCCGGCTCGATCCGGTGCCCGCGCAGCTTCACCTGGTCGTCGGCGCGGCCGACGAACTCCAGCCGCCCGTCGTCGTCACGGCGCACCAGGTCGCCGGTGCGGTACATCCGGGAGCCGGCCGGGCCGAACGGGTCGGCGGTGAACCGCTCCGAGGACAGGGCCGGGCGGCCCAGGTAGCCGCGGGCCAGCTGGGTGCCGGCCAGGTACAGCTCGCCGGCCCGCCCGGCGGGAACGGGGCGCAGGGCCGCGTCGAGGACGTGGGCGCGGGTGTTCCAGAACGGCACGCCGATGGCCGGCACGCCGATGTGGTCCGCGTCGAGGTCGGCCGAGGTGGCCCACACGGTGGCCTCGGTGGGGCCGTAGACGTTGGTGACGGACCGTGCGGTGCGGGCGAGCCGCTCGGCGAGCGCGGCGGGCAGCGCCTCACCGCCGACGAGGACCCGGGTGCCGTCGAGCGCGGTGGGCCGGCCGTCCTCCAGCAGGGCGTGCCACAGGGAGGGGGTGGCCTGCATGACGGCGGGCCGGTGGGTGTCGACGAGGGCGGCCAGGGCGGCCGGTTCGCGGACGGTGTCCCGGTCGGCGAGGACGATGGTGGCCCCGCACAGCAGGGGGGTGTGGATCTCCAGGACGTGGATGTCGAAGGAGACGGTGGTGACGGCGACCAGCCGGTCCGCGGGGGCGAGCGCCAGCACCTCGGCCTGCATGTGCAGGAAGTTGGCGAGGGCGTCGTGCGGGACCACGACCCCCTTGGGCCGGCCGGTGGAGCCGGAGGTGTGGATCACGTACGCGGGGTGGGCGCCGGTCAGCGGCGCGCGGCGGTCGGCGTCCGTGACGGGGCCGTCGGCGAGGTCGGCCAGCGCGGCCAGGGTGTCGGGGGCGTCCAGCACGATCTGCTCGGTGCCGGGCGCCAGCGGGGCGAGGGCGGCGCTGTCCAGGGTGGTCAGGACGCACACCGGGCGGGCGTCCTCCACCATGAACCGCAGCCGGTCCGCCGGGTACTCGAGGTCCAGCGGCAGGTAGGCGCCGCCCGCCTTGAGCACGGCGAGCAGGGACACCACCAGGTCGGCGCCGCGCGGCAGGGCGAGCCCGACGAAGGACTCGGGGCCCACGCCCCGCCCGATGAGCAGCCGGGCGAGCCGGTCGGCGCGCGCGTGCAGTTCGGCGTGGTCGAGGACGGTGTCCCCGGCGATCACGGCGGGGACGTCGGGGTGGCGGCGGGCGGCCTCCGCGAAGGCGGCCACCACGGGCCCGGCCGGGACCGCGCGTTCGTCGCCGCCCCCGACGGCGGTCACGAGGGCGGCCGGGCCGAGCAGGTCGGGACGGCCGACGGGGGAGTCGGCCCCGGCTTCGGCGCAGCCGGTCAGGAAGTGGGCGAACTCGGCGACGAGCTGCGCCGCGGCGGCCGGGCCGTAGGCGTGCGGATTGGCATCCAGCTCCAGCCGGATCCGGCCCTCGGCCTCGTCGTGGTACACGCCGAGGGTGAGGTCGTCGACGGGGCCGGCGGCCACGTTGTGGACGGTGGCGGGTGCGCCGGCGAAGTCCAGGCCGTAGTCGAAGGCCTTGACGTTGAGCATGGGACCGAAGGTGGCGGAGCCGTCCGCGTGCCCCGCTCCCAGGGCGCGGCGGATGTCCTCGGCCCGGTGGTGCTGGTGGCGGCGCAGGTCGCGCACCCCGGCCGCGACGTCGGCGACCAGCCGGCCGAAGGGGAGTCCCGGATGCACGGCCACCCGTAGCGGCAGCACGTTGACCACCATCGCGGGCACGCGCAGGGCGGCGGAGCCCAGACGGGCCATGGCGGGCAGGGACAGGACGACGTCACGGGAGCCGCCGGCCCGGTGCAGCCAGGCCGCGAACGCGGCGGTCACGGCGTCGGCCCAACTGGCCCGCACGGTGCGGGCGGCGGCCAGCAGCAGGCCGGTGGGGCCGGGGCCCAGTTCGGCGTGCGCGCGCAGGAAGGAGTGCGCGGCGGGGTGCGCGGCGCCGCTCAGCGGGGACGGTTCGGGGAGTCCGGCCAGCCGGTCCTGCCAGTGGGCGAGGTCGGCGGCGTGCCGCTCCGAACCCCGGTAGGCGGCTTCCTCGTCGAGGACCGCGGACAGGCCGGGGAACGGGGAGGGGCCGGGGTCGCGGCCCTCGGCGAGCGCCGTGTACACCTCGGCGGTGCGCCGGGACACGAGCGAGAACCCGTAGGCGTCGAGGGCGATGTGGTGGACGCGCTGGTACCACAGCGTCCGGTCCGGGGCGACCCGGTGCAGGCTGAAGCAGTACAGCGGGTCCCGTGCCGGGTCGACCGGGGTGGCCATGTCACGGTGCATCAGGGACAGGGCCGTGCCGTACGGGTCGTCCTGCTCGGCGTGGTCGAGCACGGGGACCACGACCGGGAGGCCGGCCGGGTCGGCCGGGACCACCTGGTACGGCTCGCCGTCGGCGTCCTCCCCGAAGGCCGCGGTGAGGGCGTCGCACTCGGCGACGGTGCGCCGCAGCGCGGCGGTGAACAGCTCAGGGTCCACCGGGCCCTGGATCTCGACGTACTGGCCGACGTTGAAGACCGGGGATTCCGGGTCGAGCCGCTGGCCGTACCAGACGCCGGTCTGCGCCCCGGTGAGGGGGAGACGCTGGGGGATGCGGTCGCTCATGGATGGTGCTCCAGTGGTCGTCGGCGGGACCGGGACGGCGGTCGGCCGGGGTGTACGGGGGCGGTGCCGGGGTGCGGCCGCGCGGGGTGCCCCGGGGCGGCGTCGCGGACCGGCGGTGCCGGTGGGCGTGCGGGGCCGCGGTACGGGCGGGGCGGGCCGTGGTGGTTCGGGTGGGGTGGGCGGGGCCGGCGGTCAGACGCCGGCCGCGGCGGGGGCGGCGGTGCCGGGCGGGGCCTCGTCGCCGCGCGGGCCCTGCTCGTCCTCGTCGAGGGCCGACCGGGAGGGGAGGGTGGCGTTGCGCAGACCCGGCACGGCCACGGCCACCGCGACGGCGGCGACGGCGCAGACCGCACCGTTGACGATGGCGGCGCCGGCGGGGCTGAACCAGCGGGCGATGGCAGCGACTTCGGCGTCGCCGGCGATGCCGCCGGTGGTGCCCTGGGCGGTGATCACGCTGATGACGCGGCCGCGCATCGCGTCCGGGGTGTGGTGCTGCACGAGGGCGTACTCGAGGATCTCGTAGACGGTGCCGGCGGCGCCGCCGACGGCCAGCAGGGCGAAGGCGAGCACGGCGCTGCCGCTCAGTCCGAAGCCGAGAGTGGCCAGGCCGCCGGTGAACGCGGCCATCAGCAGGAGGCGTCCGGGGCGGGCGGCGCGGCCGAGCCAGCCGCTGGTGGCGGAGACCAGGACGGCGCCGACGGCCGGGGCGGTGTAGAGCAGGCCGAGCATGACCTCGCCGCCGCCGAAGCGGCGGTCCACCATCTCGGGGAAGAGCACGACGGGCACGTTGAAGATGGCGGTGACTCCGCCGAGCAGGACCAGGCCGCCGACGACGCGGTCCTTGAACGCGAAGCGGAAGCCGGCCAGCGGGGAGCGGGAGCCCTTGCCGCCGTCCTCGTCCTCCTCGTCGGCGCCGCCGGGGGGCAGCGGCCGGACCCGGGTGATCAGGAGCGTGGTGACGGCGGTGGTGACGGCGGTGAAGGCGAAGACCGGGCCGGTGCCCCACAGGGCCAGCAGCACGCCGCCGAGGAACGGGGCGGTGACGGAGCCGATCTCGCCGGTGAGGGACATCAGGGCGCCGGCGGCGGGCAGCTGGTCGTCGCGGACCAGGCCGGGGGCGGCGGCCATCAGCGCGGTGACGCTGACGCCGGAGGCCAGCCCGTCCCAGGCCACGCAGAGGTGGATGGCCCACAGGGAGGGGTCGGGCAGGAAGGCGTTGACGGCGAGGCCGGCGAAGGCCAGCGCCGCGGCGCCGCGCGCCCAGAGGATCAGCGTGCGCCGGTCGGTGCGGTCGGCCATCATCCCGCCCCACAGGGAGCCGACCAGCACGCTGATGCTCATGATCATGCTGACCACGGCCACCTGGAAGGTGGACCGGCTCATGTCCCAGACCTGCGCGGACAGCGCGACGGTGGCCATGCCCAGGCCGAACAGCGACACCACGCGGGCGATGAAGACCGCGCGGAAGTCGGGGGAGGCGCGCAGCGGTTCTATGTCGATGACGAGGTCGCGCAGGGACACGGCGGGCTCCGATGGAAGGTCGGGGACGGGGGCGGGTCGAGAGGTGGGGCGAGCGGTGGGGCGAGCCGGCCGGTCCGGTCAGGACGCCGGCGCGAGGAGGTCGGCCCACTCGCGGAGGGTGGGACGCTCGGCGAGGTCCACGAACGCGATCTGGGCGCCCTCGGTCCGCCAGCGCGAGACGAGGGACATCAGACGGATCGAGTCGAGACCCTGGTCGAGCAGGTTCTCGTCGGGGTCGATCTCCTCGGGCTCGGCGCACAGGACGTCGGCGACGTCCTGGATCAGCCGGTCGAGTCCGAACGGGCCCTCGGGGAGCGGGTTGTCGCCCGTGTCCGCGGTGGCGGCCTGGAGGGCGGTGGTGTCGGGGGACGTGGTGGTCATGGCGGGTGGCTTCCTCGTTCGGGGGACAGGGGCGGCCGCCTCACCATCAGATGACTTAGGTAAGGCTAACCTAATTCTGTGATTCCAGTTGCAGCAGATCTCCCCGTGGTTCCGGTCAGGCCGGCCCACCTCGGAGACGCACACGCTCTCTTCGCCCTCTCCCGGACCTTCGTGGCCTCCGGAGAGCTGCGCCCCCGCCCCCTCGGTCACTACCTCGCGAGCGTCGGGGAGTTCCTCCTCGCGGAAGGCATCACCCCCGGCACGCCGGCCGGGTGCGTCGCCGTACGGGACGAGGGCGCGGGAGCGGCCGTGCTCCACAACTTCTGTGTGGCGCACGGCAGTCAGGGCATGGGGATCGGGTCGGCGCTGTTCCGGGCCGCGCTCGCGCGGGCCCGGCGGTACTCGGCCGCCCGGGTGTTCACGGCGACGACGGGGTCCGCCGTGCTGTTCGTACGGCACGGCTTCGTCCCCGTCGTACCCGAGCAGGCCCCGGCCGCCTGGGCGGCGGCCCTGGACCCGGCCCGGGGGTCACGGGTCTACGCGCTGACCCTCTGACGGGTGTTCCGGGGGCGGGGTACGGGACCCCCGCCCCACGGAGGCTCAGCGGGCGGCGTCCGCCGCGACCAGGGAGGCCGGGCGCATGTCCGTCCAGTTCTCCTCGGTGTAGGCGGCGCAGCCCTCACGGCTGTCCTCGCCGTGCACGACGCGCCAGCCGTCGGGCACCGCGGCGAAGGCGGGCCACAGCGAGTGCTGGTTCTCGTCGTTCACCAGCACGAAGTAGCGGGCGTCGTCGTCCTCGAAGGGGTTGGTGGCCATCGGGGTGTCTCCTCGGGTGGGTCGGTGGATCGTCAGGGGGGAAGGAAGGGCGGGCCGGGCGGCGGTGCGCCGGTGCGGCCCGGCCCTCAGGATTCGGCGGCGAACCGCGCGGCGAGAGCCGTGGCGGCCTCGGACAGCGCGGCCGCCTCGGCGGCGCCGAACAGGGCGGTGGACCAGCGCCACCGCACGGTCACGTGGTGGCCCCCGCCGGGGGCCGGGCGGACCTCGGCGGTCAGCTCCACGGGCCCGGTGAGCGGCGGTTCCCCGCCGGAGGAACCGGGCGCGGGCCACTCCTCCTCCGGGGCGGGGCCCCAGCCGGGAGCGGCGTCCGGGGCGCACGGTGCGGTGCGCCGCCGGTACACGACGCCGCGGCCGGGCGAACCGGCCCGCAGCGCCGAGGTCTGGGGGTTCAGGTGCCGCAACTGCTCCTGGCCGCGCCCCTCGTCCGGTACGGCCGCCAGCAGCAGCCGGACGGCACCGGGACCGTCCGGACCCAGGGGGAGCCGTACGCCGTGCACCGTGGACAGCGGACCCATCGTGCGCGGGGCCGACGGGGGACGCGGGAGCTCGACACCGACCGGCAGGCAGCTGCCGTCGTGCAGCCGGGCCCGGCCGACGGCGGCCCGGGCGAGCGCGGCCAGCAGGGCCACGTCGACCGGGTGCGGCTCCGCAGGGCCGGCCGGGACCTCCAGCCGGGTGACGGTCCGGTGGCCGCCCTCGGCCGCGGGCCAGGACCGTGCCGCGGGACCCTCCGACAGCCGCGTCCAGTACGGCAGCTCCCCCACCCGGGCGGGCGACTGCGCCCGCGTGGCCAGGGCGGCGGCCCAGGCGGTCAGGCCGCCGGGCTCGCCGAGCGCGGCCGGCGGGGCGCCGGCTCCCGTGCCCGCGAACCACGCGTACAGCACGGGCAGTTCGTCGAGGACCAGCTGCCACGAGGCGTCGTCGACGCACAGGGCGTGGGCGGTCAGCAGCAGCCTGCCCGGCTCGGCCGGACCGGCGTCGAACCAGGAGGCCCGCAGGACCGCGGCCGAGGACGGGTCCAGGGCCGCCCCGGCGGCCCGCGCCGCCGCCGTGGTCAGCCGCTCCCGGGCGGCGGCGTCCAGGCCCTCCGCCGGGTAGCGGCGCAGGATCGCGGGGTCGGTGACGGCGGGCGCCGCGTCGGCGGCCCGTACCTCCTGGCTCCAGACGCCGTGCGCCCGGTGCAGGGCCAGCCGCAGCGCCGGGTGCCGGCGGGCCAGGGTGCCCAGGGCGCGGCGCAGCGGAGCCGTCCGCAGGCCCGGGGGGACGGTCAGCAGGACGTGCTCGTGGGCGCGTTCGGCCGGACCCGCGGCCTCGCGCAGCCGGTGCGCGGCGGGCAGCAGGGTCAGCGGCCCCTCCTCCCGGTCCCCGGCCGGAACGGCCAGGGCGCGCGGGGCGGCCGTCGCGACGGCGTCCGCGGCGGGCCGGCCGGTGGCCGCGATCCGCCCGGCGGGCGTCCGCGGCTGCCGGGCCAGGCCGGTGAGCAGGGCCGCGAAACCGGCGGCCTCGGACTCCAGTTCGGCGAGCCGGTACAGCGCGGGGTTCGCGTCCAGGTCGAGGCGGAGCAGGCCCTCGGCGGAACGGGAGGCGGAGACCGCGAGGTCGTCCACCGGCCCGGAGGCCAGGCTGACGACCCGGCCCGGAACCCCGGCGAAGTCGAGCTCGGTCTCGAACGGCCGCAGGTTGACCAGCGGACCGGGCACCCGGGAGCCGGCGTGCCCGGGCCAGACGGCCCGGGCCACGTCCGTGCCGCGGACCCGCTGGTGGCGCCGCAGGAAGGCGGTCTCCGCCGCCGCCCGGGCCAGCAGCTCCCCGAAGGTGTCGTCCGGTCCGGCGGCCACCCGTACGGGCAGGATGTTCACGGCGGCGGCCGGGACCCGCAGGGTGCCGGGCGCGGTCCGGGCCGCGGCGTACACGGCGAGGACCGCCTCCAGTGCCCCGGTCCGCGCGGTGGTGTGCGCGGCCGTGGCGGCGAGCACCGCCTCGCCCCAGGTGACCCCCGCGTCACGGGCGGCGGCCTCGACGGCGGCGGTGTCGGCCCGGTCGAGGACCACGGTGGCGCGCAGCGCCGTGTCGGCGGGCGGCGCGCTGCGCCCGCGCAGGGGCGCGGGCGGCAGGACTCCGGCCAGATGCCGGGTCCAGGCCGCCAGGTCGGTCCGCCGCTCTTCCGAGTCGGCGTACGCGCTCTCCGCCTCGACGAGGGCGGTCACCGGGGCGAACGGCGAGGGGCCGGGGGGCAGTCCGCGGACGGCCGCCGTGTAGAGCTCGGCGATGCGGTGGCCCAGCAGGGCCAGTCCGTGCCCGTCCACGGCGAGCTGGTGGAAGAACTGCACCAGCAGGTGGTGCTGCGGCCCGACGGCGACCAGGACGCTCCCGGCCAGGTCGGGGACGTCGTCCGGGGCCGGCGGATCGGTGAGCAGGTCCAGCCGGGGCGGGCAGGCGAGCTGTCCGCGCACCAGGCCGAGGGCGGCGGCCACCGGGTCGGCGGCCCCGGAGGTGTCGAGCAGGGCGGGCCGGCGCGGGCGTCCCGGGGTGCGTACGGGTGACTGCCGCGGGCCGTCGTCGCCGTGGGTGAGCCGGAAGCGCAGCCAGGGGGCCTCGTCGAAGGCGCGGGCGACGGCGTCGCGGAGGGCCTCGGTGTCGACGGGGCCGACCAGTTCGACGTACTGCCCGACGTTGTGGCCGGCGTAGTCGGGGGCGGCGGTCTGCGCCGCCAGGAACTCGGCCTGCGCGGCGGTCAGGGGCACGGCCTCGGCGGCGGCGGGGGCCGGGGCGGGGGAGGAGGTGGCGGACACGTGTCAGCTCCGGGAACCCGTGGGGTGGGGGACGGCCGCCGCTGCCGCGGCGGGCCGGTTGCGGCCGGTGCGGACCGCGCGTTCGGCGCCGCTCAGCAGCAGGGAGTCGCAGATCTCGCCGGACCGGACGGCCAGGGTGGACAGCAGGGAGGAGGTCAGGCCGTGGGTGTGCTCGGTCCCGGCGCCCTGGAGGTAGATGCCGGCGCGCAGCCGCGGGGTGGTGGCCACGCGGTGGTCCCGGCCGATCCGCAGCCGTCCCCGGCCGTCGGTCAGACACTCCTCGACCAGGTCGCCGAGGAGGTCGCGCGGGTCGGGTGCGCGGTAGCCGGTGGCGTACACCACGGCGTCGCAGGGGAGTTCGGCGGTGGTGCCGTCGATCAGGGAGCGGACGGTGGCGACCGCCCCGGCGGCGTCCGTGCGGACGTCCGCGACCTCGCTGGTGTTGAGGATCCGCAGCCGTTCGGTGCCGGAGACCTTCTCCTGGTAGACGGTGCGGTAGAGCTGGGTGATGAGGTCGCCGTCCACGACGGAGTAGTTGGTGTTCGCGTGGTAGCCGAGGAGGCGGTCCTTCACCTCGTCGGGGGCCGTGTAGAAGGCGTCCACGGCCGCCGGGTCGAAGATCCGGTTGGCGAAGGGGCTGTCGTCCGCCGGGCTGTAGCCGTAGCGGGCGAACACGGCGCAGACCTCGGCGTCGGGGAAGGTCCGGTGCAGGTGCTCGGCGGCCTCGGCGGCCGACTGGCCGGAGCCCACGACGGCGAACCGGCGGTGGGTGAGACCGGGCAGGGAGCGGGTGCGGTGCAGCAGCTCGCTGTTGTGCCAGATGTGCTCGCCGCGCTGCACGCCCCCGGGGAGTCTGGGCACCAGTCCGGTGCCGAGGGCGATGTTGTGGGTGTACAGGGGCGTGTCGGCCCCGTCCGCGCCGGTGCCCCCGGCCGGGTGGTGGTGGACCGCCAGCACCTCGACACCGTCCCCGTCCCCGTCGCCGTGGCCGGCGGTCACGCGGGTGACCTCGCTGCCGTAGGAGACCCGGTCGGTGAAGTTCTCGGCGCACCAGCGGAAGTAGTCGTGGAACTCGATCCGGGTGGGGAAGAAGGTCTTCTGGTTGATGAAGTCGGCCAGCCGGCCGTGCTCCTGCAGGTACTGCAGGAAGCTGTACGGGCTGGCCGGGTTGCGCATGGTCACCAGGTCCTTGAGGAAGGACACCTGCATGGTGGCGCCGTCGAGGAGCATGCCCGGGTGCCAGCCGAAGGTCTCCTGGCGTTCGACGAACGCCGCCCGTACGGCCTCGCCGGCGGGCCGCCCGGCGTTGTGTTCGGCCACGGCTATCGCCAGGGCCAGGTTGGCCGGGCCGAAGCCGATGCCCACCAGGTCTCGGACATCGGGGAACCGTTCCCCGGACCCGGTGTGCGTATGTGGTGCGGACATGCCCATCCTTCCTCGGACTTACCCGGATATTTAGGTAAGGCTGACCTAACGTCACTGATGGTGGCGGGTGTGTCAAGCCACCCGGAGCCACTGGCGGAAGGCGTGGCGAAGTCGCCAACTGCCTTTGATTACATGGCAATTCGCTGATGTGGAAGATCCGTCCGAAGGGCGGGGCGGCGTGCCGCCCGGACTCCCTCCGGGCCCGCCGAGCGGCGGGAATCAGCCGCCGGAGATCCCCGGAAGCCGGGAACCACGGGCCTGCGGCCGGCGCGGGGCGCCCTGGGCGCGCCCGCTCCCGACCGTGCGGCGCGCGCCGTCCGCCCTTCCGGTGGAAGCCGATTTCGGGACGTCCCGTTGGATGTGGTCGGCCTCCGGCTTGGACGGCCCGGGGGCTTCGCCCCGGGCCGGGCCTCAGTGCCGCCCGGGTGCCGGGTCGGGCACCACGCGGGTTCCCGGGGGAGTCTCGCCGAAGACCCCCAGCAGGGTGTGTGGCACCCGCCCGTCCAGGACGTGCGCCGTCGCCACCCCGCCCCGGACCGCCCGCAGGCAGCCCTCCATCTTCGGGGCCATGCCCCCGTCCAGTGAGGGGAGCAGCGCGGCCAGTTCGCCGGCGGTGAGCCGGTCCACCACGGTGGTGCCCCGCGGCCAGTCGGGCACGAGCCCGGCCACGTCCGTGAGCACCACCAGCTTCTCCGCGCCCAGGGCCGCGGCGAGGGCGGCCGCGGCGAGGTCGGCGTTGACGTTGTAGATCTGGCCGTCCGTGCCCCGTGCCACCGGCGAGACCACCGGGATCCTGCCGCGGTCCAGCAGGGCGCACACGGTGTCCGGATCCACGTCGGTCACCTCGCCGACCAGACCGATGTCCACTTCGCACCCGTCCACGAGCGCCGGGCGCCGCACGGCCGTGAGCGTGCGGGCGTCCTCGCCGGTCATGCCGACGGCGAAGGGGCCGTGCTCGTTGACCAGCCCGACCAGTTCGCGCTGGACCTGGCCGGCCAGCACCATGCGCACCACCTCCATCACCTCGGGCGTGGTGACCCGCAGGCCGGCGGTGAACGTCACCTCCAGGTCCAGCCGTCGCAGCAGCGCGCTGATCTGCGGGCCGCCGCCGTGCACCACGACCGGCCGGAGCCCGGCGTACCGCAGCGAGACCACGTCCGCGGCGAACGCCCGTTTCAGCTCCTCGTCGACCATCGCGTTGCCGCCGAACTTCACCACCACCGTGCGGTCCCGGTGGCGTTCCAGCCAGGGGAGGGCCTCGATCACGGTGCGCGCCGGAGCGGCACCCGGGGTGCCGCCCCGCGCCGCGGGTGAGGGGTGACGGATCGTCATCGGCCTGCCATTTCCTGGATGAGTGAGCGGGTGGTGCGGACCACGCCCCAGCGGGAAGCGGTCCAGCGGAGGGCGAGGGCGTGGTCCTCGGGACCCGCGTCGGCGACGGCGTCCGCGGCCACGAAGGGCTGGATGCCGTGCATCCGGGCGTCGGCGGCCGTCAGCAGCACCCCGCCCGCGGCGTGCAGGCCGCACAGGAGCAGCTGGTCGCGGCCGGTGACGGCGAGGACGCGGCCGAGGTGGCTGCGCAGGAAGGCGTTCTCCCGGACGTATGTGATGACGTGGTCCCCGCGCTCGGGGACCAGCGGGCCGTCCGGGGCCGGTCCGGGGTCGCCGCCCGGTGCGTGACCGAAGACCACGGGCATCCGGCTGTTGCGGGCGGCCCGGCGCAGCGCGGCGGCGTTGGCGAGCAGTTCGGCGCCGGGCGCGGCGGTGGCCGGGAACGCCCGCAGGAACTGCGGCTGCATGCCGAGGATCAGCAGGGCGGCCCGGCCCGGTTCCACGGTCCAGGCCTGCGCCGACGGCGGGACGGTGGCCTCGGCGGGCATCGGATAGGGCGTGACGTCGGGCAGGTGCATGACCGGGGCTCCCCCTCGTGCGGGGCAGCCGGTCGCCGCCGCCCCATCTTGTTAGGTAAGCCTAACCTAACCTACTCGGTGGGGGAGAGCATCGGATCGTCCAGCCGCACGAGCCGGTAGCGGCGCTCGCCCGCCCCGCCCTCCGCCTCCGTACGGCGGGCGGCGCCCACCGCACCCGCGCGCGCCGTACGGGCCTCCCTGGCCCCCCGCGCCGTCCGGGCCGTCCGCGCGCGCATCCGCTGGGCCGCCTCCAGGAGCGACTCCACACCGGGGGTGGTCTGCCGCAGCCGGTTGAACCGGCGGATCGACAGGCCCGCCAGCCGTCCGGCCACCGGCCAGGACGCGCCCCGCCCGACCGCGTCCAGGACCACTCGGAGCATCGCGGGGGTCGCCCCGCCGTCGGCCGTCAGTCCGTGCCCGGCCGCGAGCGCGCTCGCCGCCCGCAGTGCCGTCGCGAACGCCGGATCCTGCTCCATCCAGCCGCGCAGCATCCGTTCCGGAACTCCCGCCGCGACGGCGATCGCGGGTTCCCCCAGCCCCTGGGCCGCCGCCCGCAGGGCCTCCGCCATCCGGGCCACGGTGTCGTCCCGCTGGCTCGGCGGACGCCCCAGGGCGTCCCGCAGGGCGTGCTCGACCTCGTCCCGGGCGGCCAGCCAGGCGACGACCCGCGCCGCGCTCTCGGCCCGTTCGGCCGGTCCCGCCGCCCCGGCCCGTACGGCCGGGCCGGCCATGTTCTCGTACACGGTCAATCCCCGTTCGGTCAGGTTCACCTGACACTCAAGAATCGGCCGTCGGCACCCCTTCTGTCCGCCGGATCGCCGTCCGGGGGCCACGCGGACAAGGCGGTTGGAGGAATCTGGCCTCTCCGTTGTCCGGGCCGTACGGGCGCCGGGACCTCAGCCGAGCCCGAGGACCACGGGCCCGCCCGTCGGGTCGACCCGCTCCGACCAGCCCGGCACCAGCCGCAGCGAACGCGACGGCGACGTCCGGCCCGGCACCCGGCGCCGCCACAGCAGCCGGCCGTCCTGGGCCACCGTGACCACCGGCGCGCTCACCGCCGTCCCGGAGCGGAGCAGCAGCGGGCGGCCGGCCGTGCCCGGGTGCCGGTTCGGGGACACCCACACCAGCGGGGCCCGCACCAGCAGGGCCGGTCCCGGATCCGGCCACGCCGTGCCCGACAGGTGTTCCAGCACCGCACCCGCGGCGGCGGCGCCCTCGGCGGCCGCGGTACCGGCCCGCTCGATCCCGCGCAGGGCGTTGCCCACCGCGAACACCCCCGGCACGGCGGTGCGGAAGCACCCGTCCACGGACGGGCCGCGGGTGCCCGGGTCCAGCGGGACGCCGCCGCGGCGGGCCAGCTCGTGGTCGGGGATCCAGTCGCCGGTGAAGACCACCGTGTCACAGGCCAGCCACCCCGTGCGGCCGTCCTCGTGCCGCAGCCCCACGCCCGACAGCCGTCCCCGGCCGCGCAGTTCGGCCACGGCCGTGCGGGTGAGCAGCGGAACCCCCGCCGGGGCGGCGCCGCGCGGCCGCTCCGTGACCACCGCCACCACCTCCGCGCCCGCCCGCCGCAGGGTCCGTACGGCGTTGCGGGCCACCGGCTCACCGCCCACCACCACCGCGCGGCGGCCGACGTCCTGCCCGTACAGGTGGACGGACTGCTGCAGCTCCCCGGTGGTCAGCACGCCCGCCGGGCGGGAGCCCGGCACCAGCCGAGCGCTGCGCGGCCGTTCCCGGGCACCCGTGGCCAGCACGACCGCCGGGGCCGTGATCCGCTCCAGCCCGCCGGGCCCCGTCACCTCCAGGGACAGCGGCCCCGCCCAGCCGGTGGCGGTCACCCCGGTACGGACCACGGCTCCGGCCTCCGTCGCGGCACGCACCGCACGGCGGGCGTACTGCGGACCGCCCAGCACGAGCCTCTCCGGCAGGGCGCCGAACCCGCCGTACAGGCAGTGCCGCGGCACTCCGCCCGCCTCCTGCTCCCGTTCCAGGACCTCCACCCGGACGGCGCCCGCCAGCCGGGCGGCCAGGGCCAGCCCGGCCGGTCCTGCGCCGACGACCAGGACGTCGACCGTACGGTCGGCACGGCTCACCGGCGGAACTCCTCGAACAGCGCGCGGACGGCGGCCCCGCAGTGGAAGCCCTGGCAGCGGCCGGCCCGCGCGCGGGTGCGCCGCCGCAGCCCGTCCGGTGAAGCGGGCGGGATCGTCCCCGCCAGCGCGTCACGGATCTCCCCCCGGGTCACGCGCTCGCAGTGGCACACGATCCGCCCGTACTCCGGGTCCGCCGCGATCAGCCGCGCGTCCCGATAGGGCCGCGGGAACGCCTCGCCCAGGTTCGGCATCCGCACCGGCTCCAGCTCCCGGGCGCCCGCCACCGGCAGGCCGCCCTCCGCGAGCAGCTCCACCACGTGGGCGGCGATCGCCAGGGACGCGGTCAGGCCGGTCGACCGGATCCCGCCCACCGCGACGTAGCGCTGCGCCGGATGCGAGCGGATGGCGTAGTCCTCGTGCTCGGTCGCCGCCCGCAGCCCCGCGTACACGGCGGTGACCTCCTCCTCCAGGAGCGCCGGGAGGATCCGCCGGCCCTTCTCGCGCAGCAGCGCGAGCCCCTCGGCCGTCGATCCGGTGGCCGTCCGGTCGTCCAGGTCCTCGGCGGTGGGGCCGAGCATGACGTTCCCGTACACGGTCGGCGACACCAGCACCCCCTTCCCGAGGGCCCCCGGCACCGGCAGCAGGATGTGCCGCACCAGCGGGCGCGCCAGCTCGTCGAAGACGATGAGCTGGCCGCGCCGGGGCGTGACCGTGAAGTCCGCGTGACCGAGCATCCGGTCGACCGTGTCGGCGTGCAGACCCGCCGCGTTGACCAGGTGGCGGGTGCGCAGGGCGCCCCGGCCGGTCCGCAGCACGTGCGGAGCGCCGGGGGAGACCGACTCCACCCGGCAGCCGAGGTGGAGGTCGACACCGGCGCGGACCGCCTGCGTCGCGTAGGCGAGCGTGGTCGTCCACGGGCAGATCACCGACTCTCCGGGGACGTCCAGCGCCCCGAGCACGCCCGGCCCCAGCCCCGGCTCCCGGGCCCGCACCTCCTCGGCCGGGACGATCCGGGCGGCGCGGTAGCCGTTGCGCTCCGCCTTGGCGGCGAGGCCGGGCAGTGCGGCACGCTGCTCCTCGTCCCAGGCCACGAGCAGCGCGCCGAGCGGCTCCACCGGGATGCCGCTCTCGGCGGCGTACGAGGCCAGCAGCCGCTGTCCCTCCCGTACGAGCCGTGCTTCCAGGGAGCCGGACACCGCGTCGAAACCGGTGTGCAGGATCGCGGTGTTGGCCTTGGAGGTGCCGTCACCGACGTCGTCCGCGGCGTCGAGCAGGGCGATCCGCAGCGGCAGCCGGGCCAGCTCCCGGGCGATCGCGGAGCCCACCACCCCGGCGCCCACGACCGTCACGTCGTACGCGCCGTCCGGCAGGGCGCCCCCGGTGGTGACGGTCACGGTGTCGCGTCGAGCAGGGCCGCCACCGCCGTACGGAACCGCTCGCGCCGCCCGGCGGCCGCCTCGGCCCCGCAGCGCGGCTCGTACACCGCGGACGGCTTCCACCGCGGTACGGCCTCGGCGACGCGCAGCGAGGGGTCCAGCCCGAGACGGGCCACCGCGCCGACGCCGAGCGCGGTCACGTCCGGCAGCGCCGAGACCTCCACCGGGATCTGCAGCAGATCGGCCTGGGCCTGCATGAGGAGCGCGGAGCGGGTCAGCCCGCCGTCGACCCGCAGGGCGGTGAGCGGAGTCCCCAGGTCGGCGGCGGCCGCGTCGGCGAGCTCCGCCACCTGGGCGGCGATCCCGTCGCACAGGGCGTGCACGAGGTGCCCGGCCGTGGTGTCCAGGCCCAGACCGGTCACCGAGCCCCGGAGATCGCCCCGCCACCAGGGGGCGGCGAGCCCGGCGAGCGCCGGGACGAAGGTGACCCCGCCGGCGTCGGCGACCCCGGAGCCCACGGCGTCGATGTCCTCGGCGCCGGAGATCACGCCCAGGTCGGTGAGCCACCGGACGGCGGAGGCCGCGGTGAACACCTGCCCGTCCAGGCAGTAGTCGGTCCGCCCGGACAGCCGCCAGGCCACGCAGCCGACCAGCCCGTGGGAGCTGTGCCGGGGTGCCGGGCCGGCGTGCGCGAGCAGGAAGGCCCCGGTGCCGTACGTGCACTTGGCGGTGCCCGGAGCGGTCACGTCCTGGGCCAGCAGCGCGGCCTGCTGGTCCACGAGCAGCCCCGTCAGGGGGAGTTCGGGTCCGAAGGCGGTGGTGGTGCCGACCCGGGTGTCCGCGTCGACGACCTCCGGCAGCCGCTCGTCGGCCAGACCGAAGGCGTCGAGCGCCGGCCCCGACCAGCCGACGGTGTCGAGATCGAGCAGCTGGGTGCGCCCCGCGGTGGCCGCGTCCGTGACGAACGCTCCCGTGAGGCGGTGCACCAGCCACACGTCGCTGGTCGTCACGACGCCTCGCCCCGTGAGGTGGCGGCGGATCCAGGCCATCTTGGGGGCGGCGAAATAGGGGTCCAGCGGCAGGCCCGTGATCTTCCGCAGCGCCTCCGCGTGCGGCTCCAGCCCGGTGCAGAGCTCCTCGGCACGCCGGTCCTGCCAGACGATCGCGTCGGTCAGCGGCTCACCGGTCGCCGGGTCCCAGGCGAGCACGGTCTCACCCTGGTTGGCGAGGCCGACCGCCACCACCGGTTCGCCGGCCGCCGCCAGCGCCGCGCGTCCGGCGTCGACCACGGAGCGCAGCAGCTCGCGGGGGTCGACCTCCACCCGGCCGCCGGGCAGGTGGCGCGGGCGTACGGGCGCGGAAGCGGAGCCCACGACCCCGCGTACCGGACAGACGACGAGGGCCTTGGTCCCCGACGTTCCTTGGTCGACGGCGAGCACCGGACCCGTCATCACCGCTCCGTCCCTGGTGTGTCGGCATGGTCGATCTTCGCCGGGAAGCCTTCACCAGCGGATCCCGCGCGTCAAGATCCGCCCGGAGCGCCGGGCCCTTGCTGACGCAAGTTCATATCCCCGCAATGGCCTGAAAGTTGCGTTCGGACAACTCTCCGCGTGCGAATGCTCACACTCGCTCTATAGTGATCGCCGATCAACGGGAAGGATGCCGACCGTGGGTCAACGGCGGTGGTTGAACGAACAGTTCTTGTCACGGGGCGTGCACTCCCGCTGCCGGTACGGCTGCAGGGCGGCAGCCGGCCGCCGGACGGACCCCACCCGCCACCCGATCTGAGGACTGATGACCACGACCACCGCAGCACGCGGCCGCACCGGCCGCCCGACGACCGGGACGAGGTGATGGCGGGCGGAGACTTCCGGCCCGTCTACCACCCCGCCGGTCACGACAACGCCTTACGCGTCGCCGTCCAGGACCTGCGCACCGGCCGCTGGGTGTCGATGGCGCAGCTCCTCGCGCGGACGGACGACTGGGGGCTGTGGACACAGCGCACCCAGGTCCTCGCGGCGGTCGCCGCCGGATCCGACGTGGTCCAGGCCTGGCGCGCCGAGGAGCCGCACAGCGTCGCGGCCGTCGTCATGCACATGCGGGTCAGCGTCGAGCGTGCCGTCCGCGCGCACCGCGCCGGCCACCCCCGCACCCCCGAGCTGTGGCAGGAGGCCTGGCAGGCCTGCCGGACCACCGCCGGCATCAGCCCCGCCGACCCCGCGCCCTGGGTCTGCCTGCTCGCCCTGGCGCTCCTCGACGAGCACCGCCAGATGGAGGAGCACCGGCTCGCGCCGCCCGGACCGATGCTGCCGCACGGCCCCTGGGGCATCCTCGCGGAGGCGGACAAGCGCGACCCGCACAACCGCGAGGCCTACCACCGCATGCTCCAGTTCGTGTACGCGGGCCCGCCGGGCCCGCCCTCCGGGGCCGCCAACTTCGTGCACTGGGCGGCCGGTTCCGCTCCCCCCGGCTCCGCCGTGCACGTGCTCCCGCTCTACGTCCAGGTCGAGCGCTACCGCCGCGAACGGGGCCAGGAGAGGGCGCTCGACCTGCACTGGGTCGCCGAGGACGCCGTCCGTGACGCCCACCACGCCCTGCACACCTGGTTCCGCTACGCCGATCCCGAGCGCTCCTCGCCGCTCGACCTCAACCACCTAGCCCACGCCCTCTGGGGCGCCCTCCAGTTCGAGGAGGCGGCGCGCGTCTTCGACGCCATCGGCCGGTACTGGACCACCCTCCCGTGGGCCCACCGCACCCGCGACCCCGCCGACCAGGCGCTGGCCGAGGAGGTGTTCCTCCAGGCCAGGTCCCGCAGCCTGGCCGACCGGAACTGAAGCCGGCCCCGACGGGTGACCGCGCACGCGTCCCCGGACCGCGTACCGCCCGCCGGGCACCGGGACCGCGTACCGGAGACCGCCCGCCGCCCGTGCGCCCGGTGACCGCGACCCCTGCCGTACCCGCTCCACTCCACACCCCCGAGCACCACCGTCCCCCCTGCGCCACCACCCCCGGAGGTACCACCATGTCCCGCACCGCGTGGGCAGCTCGCCAGGACCGCAACCCCCCACCCCACCAGGACGAGGAGGAACGCCTCAGAGAGCTCGGCTACCAGCCCGTCCTCGCCCGCCGGATGGGCGGGTTCGGCAACTTCGCCATCAGCTTCTCCGTCATCTCCGTCCTCTCGGGCTGCATGACCCTGTACGGCTTCGGCCTGGGCACCGGCGGCCCCTCCGTCATGCTGTGGGGCTGGGTCGGCGTCGGCCTGTTCGTGCTCTGCGTGGGCCTCGCCCTGGCCGAGGTCACCAGCGCCTACCCCACCTCCGGAGCCCTGTACTACATGGCCGACCGGCTGGGCGGCCGCCGCTGGGGCTGGTACACCGGCTGGCTGAACCTCCTCGGCCTGCTCGGCGCCATCGCCGGCATCGACTACGGCGCCGCCCTGTTCACCGGCGCCTTCCTGAACCTCCAGTTCGGCTTCGTGCCCACCCCCGGCTCGACGTTCCTGATCTTCCTCTGCATCCTGCTGCTGCACGCCACGCTCAACCTCTTCGGCGTCCGCCTGGTCAGCGTCCTCAACTCCATCAGCGTCTGGTGGCACCTGACCGGTGTCGCCGTGATCGTCGGCGCCCTGGCCTTCATCCCCGACCGCCACCAGTCGCCCTCGTTCGTCTTCACCGAGTTCGTCAACGACACCGGCTGGGCCAACCCCTTCTACGTGGCCGCCATCGGCCTGCTGCTCGCCCAGTACACCTTCTCCGGGTACGACGCCTCCGCGCACCTCTCGGAGGAGACCTCCAACGCGTCCGTCTCCGCGGCCAAGGGCATCGTCCGGGCCATCTGGGTCTCCTGGATCGCCGGATTCGCCCTGCTCGCCGGCCTCACCTTCGCCATCCAGGACTACGCCGCCGTCCAGAGCACCGCCACCGGCGTACCGCCCGCCCAGATCTTCCTCGACGCCCTCGGCTCAGGCGGCGCCACCGCGCTGCTCCTTGTCGTGATCGTCGCCCAGCTGTTCTGCGGCAACGCCGAGGTCGCCGCGGCCAGCCGGATGGTCTTCGCGTTCAGCCGCGACAACGCCCTGCCGGGTTCGGCCCTGTGGCGGAAGGTCAGCAGCCGCACCCAGACCCCGGTGCCGGCCGTGTGGCTCTCGGTCGCCGTCGCCGGCGTCCTCGCCCTGCCGTCCCTCTACTCGGCCACCGCCTACGGCGCCGTGACCGCCATCAACGTCATCGGCATCACCCCGGCCTACGCCATCCCGATCTACCTGCGGCTGCGCGCCGGCAACCGCTTCCAGCCGGGCCCCTGGACACTGGGCCGCTGGAGCAAGCCGATCGGCTGGATCGCCGTCGTCTGGGTGGCGCTCGTCACCGTTCTGTTCTGCCTGCCCCAGAAGTCCCCCGTCACCGTCGACTCGATGAACTACGCGGTGATCGCCCTGGCGGTGGTCCTCGTCCTGGCCAGCGTCTGGTGGTACGTCGCCCGGCGCTCCTACGGCACCCCGGCCGCCTACGGCAACGCCCGCGAGCAGGCCGAGATCGCCGAGGGCATCGTCTGACGCCACCCGGCCGCCGGGCACGGGCCCGCCGTGCCCGGCGGCCGTAATACCTGCGTAATGGCCTTGCGCCCCCGGCGTGCCGTTGAATGCGGTGGGACGGGACACCTCCCGTCGGGCACGGAAACGGGGAGTTGCGGGATGAAGCTGTGGCAGGGGCGGCGCGGAGTGCTGACGGGAGCCGTCGGACTGGTCCTGGCGGCCGCCTTGGCGGCGGGCCTGTACGTGTTCCAGCCGTGGAAGCTGTGGCAGGACGAAACGGTGAGCGAAGCCCTCCCCGGGGCCACCGCGGGCGCCGCCCCCGCCGCGAAGGGATCGGATCCCGCGCCGGGCACCCCCGCGCCGGCCCCCGGGCCGCGGAGCATCGCGGAGGGTTCCTTCATCAGCCACGAGCACGAGACCCGGGGCAAGGCCAGGATCGTCCGGCTCGCCGACGGCTCGCACGTGCTCCGGCTGGAGGGCCTGGACACCAGCAACGGGCCGGACCTGCGGGTCTGGCTGAGCGACGCGCCGGTGAAGGAGGGCGTCGCGGGCTGGCGGGTGTTCGACGACGGCCGCCACGTCAGCCTCGGCAAGCTCAAGGGCAACAAGGGCGACCAGAACTACGAGATCCCGGCGAACGTCGACCCCGCCTCCTACGGCAGCGTCACCATCTGGTGCGACCGCTTCGACGTCTCCTTCGGCGCGGCGGCCCTCGCCGCGACGTAGACGCCGGCCTCCCGCCCACTGCGGCCCCGCCCCCCCGACCGACCCGGCGAACCGGTTGGTCGGACGCGCCTGTTGTCACCGCCCGGAGCGACAGCTGGTGCTTGGCCCGGCTCGACGATTTCCCCGACGTGGGGCCTCTGGTGGTCGTCCGGAGGGTGCACGTCCATGGGATCACCTCGGGGGACGGGCAGCGGCCTCGGGGCGCGCGCCGTGGGGCGGGGACGCCTTGGCGCCCCGGCCCGGGGCGGTGTGCCGCGTGCACCCATGAACGCGCGCCGGCCGCACCCCGGGCAAGGCCCCGGCCGAAGGAGGGCGGAACCCGGCGCAGGACCCCCGGCCACGGCGGAATCCGGCCCCGCCCCGCCCACCCCGAGGCCGATCCGGCGCCTCCCGTCCGGGCCGGGCAGCGGCCACGCGGCGGGGCGGCCGGAAAGGACCGGCGCCCCCTGACCGGGCAGGGGAATCGTTGTAGGCTGCGGAGAACGCACTTGACCTGCATGAAGCGGGCAGGTAGCCGACATTCCGGGAGTTTCTCGATGCTTCGTACCATGTTCAAGTCCTACATCTGACATTTGGACGTTTCCGCAGGTCAGCGGCGTGACGGCGGGCCTCTGGTCAGCAAATGGTCAGCATCAGCCCCTTGGGTTGTTCACGGGGCACACCAGTCGGCAGTCGCGCATGTTGCTGGCGCAGGGCCGTGCCGGTGCGTCGTGACGGCCTCTGTCACGTGGAACCCGACGTCGGTGAGGCCGCGCCCGGCCGTCCTCGCCAGCGACACGGGTGCAGTCATCCACCGGACGACGACGGCGGCGACAGCCCTCGTCTCCTTAGTTCAGCGCTGGCGGTTCGGGCGGTTTCGAACGCGGCCGAACCGGTTCCAGAGCCACCTGGAGGGTTGGCCAGGGGCCTGCACTGTATTCCTGCCGGATTATCGCCGCGGTTTGTTCCCGGGCCAGGGAGGGATCGGTGATTGGGACAGACCTGCATGGCAGTTTGGCGGCTACCTAGTTTTCGCACCAGGCGCTCATGCGGCTGGCAACATGAGCCGTGTGGTCCGCGAGTTGCTCGTACAACGCTTGTGCTTCATCCACAGAGAAATAGGCGTCTAGGAGACCGTAGAGCGGCGCCTGGAGGGAAAGCCGTTCTTGCACGTGCCATGAGGGGCGGTAGTGAACCAAGGTGTTCCGGAACCCTCCGTGGGCCTGGAGGATCAGGTTGCTTGTCGGGGAGTCGAGGACGCCCTTCAGCAGTGATCGGTCCGGCGGGCGGAGTTGGGCTCCGTACTCTTCATCAAGCTTGCGGAGACTGGAGAGCGCGTGGTGGAGCGTGATGTACCGCAGCTTCCACAAGGTGATCGCTGAGGAGGGGTTGCGGTCGTCGGTGACGAGGACACTGGTCGTGTTTAGCGCACAGGTCATGGCTGCCAGGGATGCCTTGATCTCCTCTGGCAGGATCGGATCGAAGCTTCGACGGTAATACTTCTCTGCACGTACCTCTGTCTTGGTCAGGTCCGTCTCCTGCACGGTGTCGAAAAATGACTGTCCTTCCCAAGGAAGTCCGTCTGCCGCTGTGGCGATATAGCTGCCCTGTTCCACGGCGATGGCGTGGAGTTTGGCGCCAAGCATCTCGGAATCCTTGAAAGCTTGCGGGGGGAAGGCGAGGAAGAAGCTGGCGGTGTGGGAGGTGGAGACGAGCCTGCCGCGAAAACGCCACAGGACGAGGTCCTTTTCCAGCGGCCGGGCCAGCGGTAGCCAGGTATTGTTCAGGAACTCCTCGCGGTGCTCGTCGACGATGCGCCGGAAGTCGGCGCCAATGTCGTCCAGTTCCTTGTACTTGTCGTCGTATAGCTTGACCGATTGCCGAGCGCGCTCGATGGCAGGTGCGTAGTCATAGGCAAGTGCGTCCGAGAGGTCGGGAGCGATGTGGCGAAGCGCCCGGTGGGACTCGTGGATGATCAGGCACATGTAGTTGTGCATGCAGAAGATCGGGACGACAGCCAGTCGTGGGGCGGCTGTGATGCTGCGGGCGAAGCGTCGCAAGAACATGATGTCCTGCGCGATCAGCGCCAGGGCTATGTCGTTGCTGGGGGTCGTCGTCACTGGTGCTCTTCTCCAAGTGCAAGAGGCGGGTGCTGCCTCCTGCTGTACGGCATCAGTCCCGCAATAGGGTCGGTCCATGGACCAGTCGTGCAGGGCATCGTGTCAGCAATCTGTGCTGCCACACAGCAGGGTTTCGAGGCGGGGGCCGCTGCGTGCACTGCGGCGGTCCGCCTTCGGCGCAGAGCCGTGGGACGTCTCGCGGTTTCGTGGACCCACTGCCGTGCGGGATGCCAGCAGCTACAGCGGCATACTTTGAGGGAGGGAAGCGTGAGGACTGCTAGCAGCGCATGCGGGCCGCGAAGGCAGATGTCGTTCGTGAACGAGGCGCAGTCAACGCACAAGCGGATGCAGTCGGATCCCTACGCGATCTCGCTGTCTGCTTGGTAGCTACAAAGGCTATGTACCGACAGCGGTGGGGCTGCTGAGGTTAGAGTTCGCTCAGACTCATGCCCGGGGCCGACGTCCCTGTGAAGCCAGGGCGTGCCGGAGGTATGTGTGGACCTGCGCCCGACGCATCTTGGTTATGCCTATCAGGATCTACTCACCGCGCTGCGTCTGGTGGATCTGACGGTGGGACGTGCGAGGTCGGTGCTCGTCGACACGAAGATGTTCGCTGGGGACCGGTTCGACGACATCACCTGCGAGTGGGCCGACGGCAGCCGTGAGCGGCTGCAGATCAAGCACACGACTCACGATCGCACGTTGTCGCTGAAGAGTTTCACCAAGGACCAGCGCGGCCTGCAACTGGATCTGCTGTTCGCCTCCGTCAGTCAAGATCTGCAGACGGATCCCCGTACCTCGCACCGCCTCGTGGTACGCGACACGGAACCGGATGACCCTGATCTATCCCAAGTTCTGCAGCCTCTCAGCGGGAGCAGCGACCCGGGTCCAGCGCTGTTGGGGCTCAGCAGCAGGCGCTTCCGATTCAGCCCCACTGCACTGCGGGAACGCGAGCCGTGGCGGTCGATGCTCGTCGACATGGACGATGACGTGCTCCGCAGCGCATGCGCCTCTTTGATCGTCGACACGGGTGTACCAGCATGTTCGCTCAACGTTCGCGAGCCAGGGCCGGCCGAGGCTGCATTGCTGCATCGCGTCCGGGACGAACTCGGCGCCGGCCGGCCGCCGAACCGGGATCGTGCACCTGAAGATGTAGCCTTGGCCCTTATCGAGGCAGCTAAAGAGGCCCGTGCCAGAGCGGGAACGGTGGCTCTCGAGAGCTTGTTTCCCCGGATGGCTTTGAGAGTCGACTTCGGGGCGGCTCAGGAAGGGCACCCTGTGGACCGTGCCGCGGAGGTGACCCGTCCGACGGTTCTTACGCGCATGATGGCCGCCCTCGAGAGTGCGGCTCGCTCGGGCGGTGTCGTCGTTGTCACCGGTGGTCCTGGCGTCGGTAAGTCCTGGTTGTGCGAGCAGCTCGGTGATGCGCTCGGGGACACCTGGGTCGCTGCGAGGCATCACTGCTGGCTCGGAAGTGATGACGAGCGGCTTCGTGATCGTGTCCTGACCGAAGTGGTGATCGGCAGTCTTCTGCAGCAGTTGCAGACAGCGGTCCCAGAGGCTGTGGCGCAGATCAGACCACGCTACGCGGCCACCTCCGAGACGCTCTCGGCGGCAGTTACAGCCGTGCGTAGCCTGGTTCCGGATCAGCCGGTGGCGCTGATCGTGGACGGTCTCGACCATGTCAGCCGGGTCCTCGGGAGCATCACCGGCAGCGCGTTTCAGCAGCAGTCGGACCCGGCCGCCTCCTTGGTGGAGGAACTCGCTGCCCTCAGCCTGCCTCCAGGTGTCGTCCTGGTCCTTGCCAGCCAGCCTGGCCTCCATCTTCAAGCCCTGGGCGCCCATGCGGAACACCTGACGGTCCCTGCTCTTGATCGTGGAGAGCTGTATGCGCTGGCGGATCGGCTGGGTGTCTTGTCGGCCCTGGCGGAATCGGGCTCAGAACAGCCATCCGCTGACCTTGCAGAGGCCGCTGTCGGGCTGATCGATGAGCGCTCACGGGGAAATGCCCTCTATGCCACGTACCTATGCCGACAGGCGGTGGGACCGACACCCGTCGTGGCATCGCTGTCGGCACGAGACGTTGCTGAGGACCCTCTGGAGCGTCTGCGCGCGGTCCCTTCCTCAGCACAAGACCTTGACGACTACTACGACTACCTTCTCAAAGGCCTTACCAGCGAACAGCGGCAGGCCGTCAGCATGCTTGCCATCTGCGACTTCGCCGTCACCGCGCAGGAGCTTGGAGAGATCTTCCCGCTGCCCGGTCCGATGCTCGGCGCTGCGCTGACGAGTGTGGCACCGATTGTCGCGCAGCAGCCGGGCATTGGCGGGCTGAAGATCCACCATGAGAGTTTCAGCCGCTTCATCCGGAAGATCGACAGCAACCAGGGATGGGTCGATCTCGTTAGGAAACAGGCTGCCGCTTGGCTCACCAGGCGTGGGTTCTTCACAGACCCGCGGGCATTTCGGCACCTGCCGGAGCTTCTGTCCGCCCTGGGCCACGACGAAGAGCTGGCCTCTCACATCGGACCAGATTTCCTCTCCCGAGCGATTGCCGGTCTGCAGCCCCCGCAGGCCATCGTCCACACCTTGACCGTGGCCGCGCAGCGAGCGGCAGTCCGGAGCGACTGGTCCACACTGGTGCGCTGCGTCGAACTCAGCCGGGCCCGGGTGACCTACGAGCAAGAGGGCCTGCCGGGCTCCCTCGTGCCGTACGCCGACGTCCTGGTGACACTGTGTGGAGCCGACCGGGTGGCAGCGAGCCTGATGTACGAGGGCGAGCGCACCATGATGGCGCGATGGGGCCTGCCGCTGTGCGCGGCTGTCGATCGTGCTGGCTTGGCCGCACCGTGGGAGACGTACCTGGCGGCCTGGGACGAGGAACGCGACGACAATGTCCGTTACGGCTCTGACATTGACGACGCTGTGTTCCTCGCGGAGCTGCGTGGACGGATCAGGCAGCCACGCAGGAACATCGACGGTGATGCCGCGCCGCGTCCTGTCGCGCAGAGAGTGGCACAGTTCTTTGACCAGGAGAATCTGCCGGCTGTTGAGCGTGCGCTGGGCGTAGTGCTGGAGTGTTTGGGGCACGAGGCTCTGATGGCGAGCGTGGAGCTCATTGAGCGTGCCGACCGGCGTGTGGCTGTTCTGCTGTGTCTCGCCGACGCGCGGGCCGACGCTGCAGGAGAGCTGCCTTCGGCACGCATGCTGGCCGCAGCGGCTTGGGCGAGTGGGCCGTGCGACCCGCGGCGTCTGCTCCGTCACGGCGTGCCCGCGGAGGATCTAGTGCATGACGTTTTCTCTGGCGGCATCACCGATGATCTTGAAAAGGCGACGCGGGAGGTGCTGGTAGACCGGGCAGGCGACCTGCCGGCTCCGGTGAACAGGTGGCTCTCGCTGCTTGCCGTGGCTCATGTCTGCGACCGGCAGGCCGCGGCCCGATTGGTTCCGCTCTTTGAGGGCGTTGGTTTCTACCGCGCGTGGCTGCGCTTTACCGTGGCGACCCTGGGCCTGCGCCACGACGTCGAAGCTGGCGTCATCCCAGCCGAGACGGCTTCTTTGACCGCCCGTGTGGCACTTGAGCATCTGGCCCAGCACAATCAGCCGTTCGCGGGCCAGCCCAAGGCAAGCGATCTCGGCGGCATCCACAGACTGGTGCGGGAGGTACTGCACGATGCCGTCGTCGTGCTCCAGGACCAGGACGTGGCGCCGGGCATCGCAGCCTTGCAAGCCATCAGCCACGGAACCACCACATCCCTCATGGGCATGGCCGGGAGCGGGCCCCTCATCACGACGGAACTGGTGTCCCTGCTCGCCGCGAGCGTCGGTCGGGTTGGAGCCGGTATCGTGCGTGAACTTATGGCTACCCTGCGCGCAGCACAAGCAGGCCGCCGGGCGTTGTATGCGGAAGACGCGGACTTCGAGCTGGAAATGGCCCGCGTGAGTCTCGCCTGCGGCGATCTGCCAGCAGCGCAGGAGTGCTGGGACCGCGCCGCCCGGTTCATGGGCGCATATGGCGGCCACAAGGACGCCACCATCAGCGAGCTGCTCGATCCATTGACCGTGCTATTCCAGGCCGAACCTGCTCGGGCCCGTGAGAGGCTCGCCCGCTCGCAGCCTCTCACCTACCTCGTCTCCCAGCACACCAACGGACGAGGCACCAGTGGAATTCCCCATACATGGTGGGGCCTGCTGGCCCGCTTGGATCCGCAGGCCGCCGCACAACTGGGAGCCCGTGTTCTACTGACCGAGCCCGGCCTACCCGACGCCCGAGTGGAAGAATCCCATCACCAGCTGCTCGCCACACAGGTCGACACAGCCGACCCCGTGATCCTGGCCACGCTGAGGATCGCTGCCGGCCACGCGGGCCAGAGCCTCGACACCGACATCGCTCTTCTCCACAGACTTGCGAACCTACCCCGCGACGATGCGGCACGGGCACAGCGACTGCTGCCGGTACTAGCCAACGCGATCACCGCCACCTACGACGACCAGAGCATGGTCTCCACCTCTCGCAGTGTCGGAGACCCACCATCCACGGCACTGTCCGCGGCAGCGCAGCAGTGCGGCGGTGAAGGTGGTCCGCTGTGGTCACCGAAGCAGGCCACGACCAAGACTTCTCGCAATTGGTACGGTCCCGAAGGGCGCTATGCCACAGACGCCTACCTGCACGCGCAACAGCGCCCCACACTGCCAGGAGGTGCTGCCGGCGCCTTGGTCGCAGTACGTGACTACGACGACAAGCCATACAAAGCACCTCCCGGCCCCCGGTGGTCGGCAGACGCCCTCGCCAATACAGTCGGATGGAGGCTCCTGGAGATCGCCGACCGACACGGCACCGATGCGGCGACCCGACTGCTGCACCGGCTTGCCGACGACACGAGTGTGTACAAGCCGCGTGAGCTTCTGGCCGATATCGCCACCGGCCTCTGCCTGCGCCAAGAGGCTGCCCCCGACACCCTCGGCACGCTCGCCGCTACGGCTGGCGCGCTCGCCTTCACCACGATGCGGGGAGGAGGCGGATGGCGCTCGTTCGCGGGCAAAGACAGGCTCGAGCTATGGCAGCAAGCCCACAGGGCGGATCCCACCACCGCAGTCAGCCTGCTCGCCAACCAAGTGGCACGCGCCGTGGCCAGCGCCTCATACGACCGGACGATTGGTGTCAGCCAGGCCCTGGTCTCCGCCTTCGCCGCACAGGCCCCGCTCGACCGGACGCCAGGCGCCGACGCGCTCTCCTGCTGGGACGCAGCCTATGAAGTGATCGCCCACCGCCTACCCGGCGACGCCCGTCTCGATGACGGCGTCTATCAGCCGAGCCCGGAACCGACCGCACAGCAAAACATCGACACCGCGCTGTGCACGCTTGCCCTGGCCACCCTTGCTCTACCCGAACGCGGCGACAAACGCCGCGCCTTGATCGCGGCAACTGTGTTGCTGGCGAGCCGCCCCGGTCAAGCCCAGACCGCAATCGCGAACGTGCTTTCCTTCTCCCTCGGTGCCGGGCCACTAACCTGGCTCCTGTCCGTTCTGTGTGACCACTTGCCACCGGACCCCCTGGACGCAGCACTCCTCGACCGACTCGTTGCCTTGTGTACCAGTGACATGCTGTCCGTCCGGGCCGAAGCCGCTGCGATCCTTACGCGTGCCGGGCATCAGCCTCCTCCGCCCCCCGCAACACCGGCCCACCCGACACTCACACGTGCCGTAAGTGCGGTCTTTTCTCGTAGGGAAGGCACGCCATGACGAACTTCCAAGAGGCAGCGACCGAGATCGTCGATCATCATCTGGCGACCCGTCTGATCTCCGCGGGTGATCCTCCAGGACTGCACGAGACCGTTGTCGACCTCGTCACCGAGGCATTCCCCCAGCACGTTGAAGCGCTGATGGGGCACCAGCTGGACTCGCTCACCCATCCGAGTGGGACTCAATGGCCCGATGCCTACCTTGCTGACGAAAGTGCTGCCGAAGACGCACTTCAGCAAGCTGCGGCCGGGCTGCGCGTCGCGCTTGCCCAAGCCGGACAGATGAGCGGTAATGCGCAGATCTTCGAACGCAAGACTGCCGCGCGACTACGCGACGATCCACGAGCGGCGCTGCGCGCGGAGCTGGCCCGCGTGCCGCGGCCCCTCACTCGCCCGCAGATTCTGGAGTGGTCACTCGACCCTGCCCCCTGGTACACAGAAAGCCGCAGCGAACCTGGCGTCTGGCCACCTGTGGGATTCGAGTCAGTTTCCGGTCAACGACGGTTGCCGGACGGCGTCGAGGCACTCCCTCGTGTGAGCAGCGGCCCCCACGAGGGATGGGTACAAATCGGTTTCACCGAACGGCAACTCACCCCTGCACGCCGGTATCCAGATGAGCCCGCCCGCCAGATACAGATCATCGTCGGACTGGAGGCTGGCGGCAGTGATACGCCGGCCAGCCCCCTGCCCCTCGCTAAAGCTCCCTGGCAATTGTGGACGCGCCCGCTGCGGCATCTGGCGCCTCACCTTGTCGACACGGGCGCGGCAATAAGGCATATCAGCACCACAGACCAACACTTCGTGGCTCTGACCGATGCCAGCACCACCACGCTAGTCAACGCGCCCCTTCCCTCATACGGCCTGGGGCTACCTCACTTTGTCCTCGCACCGGCTGTCAGCGTCATCGCTGCCCTCGGCCTCGAACCTACAGAAGGAGTCTGTGGTTTCAGCCTCAACGACGCGCAAGGAGAAGCACTGGTCGGTCGTCAGTGGCGAGGCCACCTTGTCCACGACGGGAACTACAGCCCTCTGCTGCCCGCGATCGAGGGGGCAGATCTGCTGATCCGACCCGACTTGTTTACCCACCTTCACAACATCGTTGGCGCCGCTCGCTGTCACGTCGGTCTCAGAGTGGTTCTCAAGCCAACAGAGCAGCTCAGCGCCATCGCCGACGAGGACGATCGAAACCACTGATAACGTCGGCGGTGAAGGTGGTCTTCGTGGCCTGGGTGCCGCACCTCGGACGCCTGTATTAGCAGCCCATGGTGCACCAGAATGCCTGGCGAGCCTCGGGTACTGCTGCGGCTTCGAAATGGTGCTGTGCCAGAATCTGACGATCAAGGATGCCGGGGCCATCCGGTCTCACTTCCGCCATCCGGTAGGTGAAGCTCACTACTCGTTCAACGCCGAGTCGAGGTGTTCCTGCACCGGCTCGAACAGGCCGTACGGGACATACTGCGGGATCTCTGCATGGGCGACCCACGCCAGCTCGGCGAGCTCGTCGGTGTCCGCCACGTGCGCATTACCGCCGACCGCCTCGCAGGCGGTATACGACATCTGTCGGCCGGTGGCCGGGTGGATCCGCTCGCCGAGCAGCTTCACCGCTTTCACGGCAAGCCCCGTTTCCTCCTGGGTCTCCCGTACGGCGGCGTCCTCGAGGGCTTCGTTGGGCTCGACCTCGCCGGCCGGGAACTGCCAGGAGAGCTGGCCCTCGCTGACGCGCCGCCGGACCATCAGCACGCGGCCTTCGTGCACCACGATGGCCGCGGCGATGCCCGGTCGCTCCTCAGCGCTTTGCTGCGTCACGTCTACTCCTCCAGGGGGCCGGGATGGGCCGGAAGGTCGTATCGACGCCCAGTGGGCCAGTCAGCGGAAGAGCGGGATGCAGTCAGGCAGCCCGGCTATTCCGACAGGCACCACGCTGGCGTAGCCCTGCCAATCGGCCGCCTCTATGACCTCCTCGTGGGCGTCGTAGGGGCGGCCGTTGACGGAGATCCGGTGGACGCCGTTTGGGCGGTAGCCGAACTTTCGGGACACCGCTCGGGAGGCGGCGTTGTCGGCGAAGGCGGTGGAGGTGACGCGGGCGGCGCCGAGGCCGTCGAAGGCGAGGGCCAGGGCTGCGGCGCGCATCTGGGTGCCGTAGCCCTGGCCTTGGAAGCGGCGGCCGAGCCAGAAGCCGGTGCGGGCTTCGCCGGTGGTGGCGAAGTCCCGGGCGGAGAGGTTCTGCTGGCCGATGACCTGGCCGTCGTGGAAGACGGCCAGGAGGAGCCGCCAGTTCTCGCGGGTCCAGTCGCCTCGCGCCCACCAGTGGTTCTGTACGACGTTCCTGGCCCGCTCGGCCGGCGGGGCGGAGGCCCAGGGCTGCGGGAAATACACAGCGCCGTCGGGGACGACCCCGTCGGCGGCCACCTGGGCGAGCGCATCGAGATCGTCGTCCGAAGGGAGTCGCAGCACGAGGTCGGCAGTGGTGAGCCGGAGGGCGGTGAGGGGCCAGTGGCGCATGCGTGGGCTCCGAGGGTTCAGGGTCCGTCGAGTCCGAAGACGGTGCCGAACGGGTCGATGAGCTGGCAGATGCGCCGGCCGGGCTCCACGTCGAGGGGGCCGCGGTGGTGGGTGCAGCCCGCTTCCAGGAGGCGCTTGCGTTCGGTGTCGAGGTCCTCGACGGACCAGTAAGGGACGGTGCTTCGCCCGTGGGCGTTGGCTTTGGGGGACGCCTGGTGGAAGCCGAACTCGAGTCCGTCGAGGTCAAGCCAGGCGTAGACGGCGGTGCCATTGATGTCGAGCTTGACCTCGGCTTCGAAAATGTTGCCCCACCAGCGGGCGGCGGCTTCGGGGTCGTCGACGAAGATCATGACGGTGCGGATACCGCGCACTTGGGATTCTCCTTGCGTCGGGAAGTGGCACGGTACCGCCGGGGTGGTCACTCGTGGGCGCCGTGCAGGGAACGGAGGCCGGTGGCTGCGGCGAACGCCGCCAGGGCGCATATGAGGTCGTGATCGTTCCACTGGGCGCCGAGTTCTCGTGCGTGGTGCAGGTAGGCGTGGCGTACCCAGCGCGGGGACGGGTGCCCTTGCTGGCCCGCCATGTGGGCGAGGGTGATCAGGTCGGGCAGTCCGGTGATGTCCGGGCGGAGGGTTTCCGCGTCGATGAGGGCGAGGTGCCCGTCGGCGCGGCGGCGGACGTGTTCCGGCTTGAGGTCCAGGTGGCCGAGCGGTACGTGGCCGGGTCCGTGGGCGTCGGTGACGAGCTGGAGGAGCCGGCGCCAGTCGTCGGGGCGGGTGATCCAGTCCGGGGACGGGGCGCCCAGGGCGGCTCTGGTGTGCCAGAGGGCCATGGTTTCGGCGACCTCGGGCTGCCAGCGGGCGGACGCGGTGTGGATGCGAGCGACCGCCCGGACCAGCTCGTCGAAGGCGTCGGCGCCCGAGAGGGTGACCTCCTCGCCGAGGTGGTCGACCAGCAGCGTGCGCGACGTATCGCAGGCACGGTGGAGGTCCGGCAGGACGTTCTCGTCGGCCAGGAGTTCGTAGGCGAGGACTTCGCCGAGGTAGCCGGCCTCGTCCGCGTGCCGCTTCAGGACCCGGCGGGGAGGGGCGCCGAGGGCGAAGACGGCTGTGCGGTAGCGGGCGGTCAGGCAGCGCACCGGTCCCGGCTCGCCCGCGTGGTGGCGCGCGAGGATCACGTACGCCTGGCGCTCGGCTGTGGCGTGGTCGGTGGTGAGCGGGTTGGCCAGCCACCCGTCGGGCCGCGTGCGGGCGGCGCCGTCCAGCGGCCCGGCGGGGGCGGTGCTCATGCCGCGGGCTCCTGGGGGATGCCCAGGGTGGCCAGGCTGTGGGCGTAGCAGCGGGCGGCGAGGTCGGGCCGCTGGTGCTCGCCGTAGATCGCGAAGAGGGCATAGACCGGGGAGTCGAGGTTCTCGCCGATGTGCCAGCCCTGGTACGAGCCGCCGACGACGTCCCAGATCTGGGCGCGGCCGAGGAAGACGGCGGCGAAGTCCTGGAAGTAGATCTCGATGCCGAAGGGGTGGGCGGCCATGGCCTCTTCCCGGCTGGTCGTGGCGATCTTGTCCCAGGTGGGGCCGGTGATGTTCCAGGCGTACGAGTCGATCTCGCCGGGGCGGCCGGGCGGGTCGAGGAGGCGCAGGATCGCGCGGTGCGCTCCGAGAGGGCCGGCGAGGTAGTCGTGGATGCTGGTGGCCAGGGCGCCGGTACGGGTGGCGATCAGCTCCCGGGCGAGCCGGGGAAGCTCTTCGGCCACCAGGGCGTCGGCCTTCTCCCACTCCTCCTTGGCCAGGGCCGGGGTGACCGGGGTCGGCTCGACGTGCTGCGGGGAGTCGAGGAAGTTGGCGAGTGCGGCGAGCGCGGACTTCTCCGCCACGGGGTCGGGGGTGACCCAGGGGACGCGGGAGGTGGTGACAGGGCCGTCGCCCGACGGGACGGTGAGGCGGTCGCCGGGGCGGGGGCCGTGGACGCGGAAGAGGTGCTGGAGCTCGTTCGCGGTCGCGGCCAGGGCCTTGTGGTCGGCATAGAGGAACGGGCCGTGGGGGCTGCGGGGCGCGGTGAAGCCATTGCCGCACAAGGCGACGTCCCGTACGCCGTCCAGGGGCTTGAGGTAGTCGATGAGCAGGCCGTTGAGGATCTGGAGGCCGGTGGTGCGGTTGCGGGGTCCGTCCATGCCGGGCAGCAGGTTGTTGTCCGCGCCGAGGGCCCCGTACGGGACGGTCTGGGCGTTGTTGGAGACCACGGCGAGCCGGGGCGGGGTGAGGGTGCCCTGGGCCAGCTGCTCGATGTAGAGGTCGGAGACGTCGGCGTCGACGCCGATGAACACGTCGTTGCCGGTGGTGCCGGACAGGCGAACCAGGGGCTGGGAGACGCGCTTCTCCCAGAAGAGGGTGCGGGCGCCGGCGGGGTAGAGGGTGATCTCGATGTCGCCGACGTTCAGCGGCTGGGTGTGGTCCACGCGGTGCACGGTGAAGCCCAGGGCCTCGATGGCGTCGGTGACGGCGGCCGGGGTGGTGGTGCCGGTGTAGACGGGCACCGTGCGGGCGAGGAGGTCGAGGGAGGGGAGGTGGAAGTGGTCCAGGTGCTCGTGGCTGAGGATCACCGCGTTCGGGCCGGGCATGCCCTGGGTGTCCACGGTGCGGGGCGGCCAGATCTCGAACTCCAGGCTCCCGGCGCCGAAGGCGGGCGCGAGGATCGGGTCGAGGAGGACGGAGGAGAGGCCGTCGGTGATGTGCCAGGTCTGGTGGCCGAGGAAAGTCAGTTCCAGGCCGACGGGGGCTGCTGCCATGACGAACTCCTTTGCGCGGTCGGGAAGGGTGCGGGGGTGGCGCGGAGGGGGACAGCGGACGTCCCCCTCCGCGCCTGTGTGCGGACCGGCAGGGCCTACCGGTGGTAGGTGGTCGGGGAGTTGTGGGTGGTGCCGGTGGCGGCGAACGCCGTCACGCGCTGCTGGAGCCGGCGGACCGCCTCCGCGGTCACGGGCGTACTCGGCTTCGTCTGGGGCTTGGGTCGGTTCATGACGTGCCTCCATCACTTCGGTTTCTCGACGGTGCGGATGCAGCCGCCGTGCCCCGCCGCTGCAAGCGGCGGGTGGTCAGTGTTCGGTGGCGGACAGGAGACTGCCGACGACGGCACTGCAGAGGATCACGTAAACGATCACGGCGATCCGCTGCCGCACTGCGTCACCACCAGGTCGGGTCCTGCGGGGCCCGGTCGGTGGCGCTGATATTCCGCGACACCTGGCGTTCGACCAGCAGGACTCGACAGACGCGGGCGAGAGCCCGCATGTGAATCCAGGCCCCGAGCCGCCCATGACCGGGTCCGTGCGACAGGAGGAGCCCGGCATCCGTACAGGCTTGGCTGCCACCGCCCCGCTCGCAGAGCAGGAGCTAGAGGTAGCCGTGCAGAAGGGCTGTGGCCTCCCGTACGTCGCCGCCCTGTATCCGGTAGGTGTTGGGCGTGAGGACACGGACGCACAGGGTGCGCATGGTGGCCGCGGGTACCGGTGCCGGGGTGGCGGGCTTGGTCGTCATGCCGGGTGTCCCGCAGCCGCCTCCCGCATCCCGATCGCCCGATCCATCTGCGCGTACAGGACCTCCAGCTCGGCGGGGGCGAGGACCAGGGTCGTGGTCTCGGTGGTGCCGTCGAGTCGGTGCAGCGCGATCGGCAGCGTGGCCTGCTGCTCGCCGTGGTTGTACGTGATGTCGCGCCGGACCGTAGTTGCGTGGGTGATCACGAGGGCTCTCCCGGGGGCTGTCTGAGCGGGGGCTGCAGTTCAGTCAACTCCGCTGCCAGATCACCGAACAGGGCATTTCACTAGGCACGTTGTAGGCACGGGCCAAGCGGATTCTCGCTAGGCTTCCGGGCGCCCAACTCGACCAGCGGACGGCGGGATGATGGCGAACGAGATCCTGCGCCGACTGAGGCGCGAGCAGCGATGGACGCAGGCCCAGGCCGCCCAACGGGTGTGCACACAGGTCCAAGCGGCCACAGGCCGTTACCCCGAACTCGATGCGAATTGGATCTCCCGGCTGGAACGCGGAGCGATCACCTGGCCCTCGGGCGACTACAGGGCGGCGCTGTGCGCGGTGTTCGGTGTCTCAAGCGAGGCAGAGCTGGGCTTGCACCCGAAGGGAGAGCCGACCGGCAGAGCTTCCGCGTATGAGGCCTCTTCGGCGCTCGGCAATGAGGCGAGCAGCCTCCAGGCCGATACGGAGCTGTCAGCACGGCTCGCCCGACATGCGGCAGCTACCAACGTCAACGAATTGGTGCTGGAGCAGTTCGACGCCGACCTGGAGCGTCTCGCCAGAGACTTCGTCAGCCGGCCCCTGTCCCTGCTGGTCCCGGAGATCCGCTCCCTGCGCACGGACGTGTTCCGATTACTCGAGGGACGCCAGCATCCTGGTCAGACGCGACACCTGTACGTGCTCGCAGGCTGGTTGTCCGGCCTCGCGGCGCACGTGTCCCTCGACCTCGGCCACCAGCCCTCCGCCTCCACCCATGCGCGGACGGTGGTGCAGTGCGCGGAGATCGCGGAACACCCGAGACTGCGAGCCTGGGCACGCTCATTCCAGTCGCTGGCCGCTTACTGGACGGGCGACTACAGGCGAGCCGCAGATCTGGCACGGGCCGGACGCGAGGACGGCCGGGGGCCGGGCTCAGGAACGCTCACGGCACGACTGCTAAGCCTGGAGGCCCGTGCCCTCGCAGCCCACGGAGACGGCCGCAGCGCGTTGCGCTCCCTCGCACTGGCCCATGACGCCCGCAGCAACGCGGAACGAGACGAACTGCCAGGCGTCTTCGCCTTCCCCGAGGCCAAGCAGTGGGCCTACACGGGCACCACGCTGCTTGCCATCGACGGCGACGAACAAGTCCAGCGGGCTATAGCGGCGTCCAACCGCGCCGTGGAGCTGTACCAGGCCGGGGCTGAAGGCGACCGGTCCTCCGGAGACCTGCACGCCGCGCATCTGGACCTGGCGACCGCATACCTGGCGAGCGGCGAAGTGGAAGGAGCCGGTACGGAACTCGCCGCGGTCCTCGGCGCGGATCAGTACACCGCGAGCATCACCATCAGGCTTCGCAAACTGGGCACGCTCATCGGCAGCGGGCCGTACCGTGACTCACGGCCGGTGATCGATCTTCGGGAGCACATCCGCGAGGTAACCGACCGGCCCGCTCTCGTCAGCACACCCACGGAGCCGCGATGACCACCCAGCCCACGAACGACCCTTCCGTGACCGACCGGCACCTGCTCTCCACCCGGGCGTACGGCACCGGCCAGCACCTTGCCGCCCGCCAGTCCCTCTACCAGTGGCAGACCCCGCGACACGACCTCCCCGGCATCGTCGTCGACGAGCTGGCCGGCATCCGTGGGGCAGTTGCGGACGTGGGCTGCGGCAACGGCAAGTTCGTACAGCGGGTACGCGCCGACCGGCCGGACCTGACCGTTCTCCCCATGGACATCTCTCCCGGCATCGTGGCAGGCGTCGCCGGTGCCGTGGCCGGCGACGCCCAGAGACTCCCGATCGCGGACGGGGCTCTGGGCGCAGTACTGGCCATGCACATGCTCTACCACGTCGAGGACCAGGCCCGAGCCACCCAAGAGCTGGGTCGTGTCCTGGCCCAGGGAGGCATTGCCATCGCGTCCACGAACAGCCGGACGGACAAGCAGGAACTGGAGGACCTCTGGCGACGAGCCGCCGGCGACGTCCTCGGCGTCGCTGAGGGACCGGCACGCGTCCAGCTCTCAGCCCGCTTCACCCTGGAAGACGCCCCGGTCATCCTGGGCGCCGTCTTCGATGATGTCCGCACCATCCCTCTCCCAGGCGTGATTGAGGTGACCGACGCCGCGCCCGTGGTCGCCCACCTGGCCTCGTACGAGGCATGGGCCGACCAAATGGGCGTGCCGTTCAAGGAAACGATCGAACGGGCCCGCGAAAGGGTGGGCGAGACCATCCGGGCAGAGGGCGCATTCCGAATTACCTGCCTCGGCGGAATCCTGGTCTGTCGCGTGGCGGGCGGGTAGGCCGCGGCCTTCCGCCCAAGGAGCGCTCAGGGGCCCGGCTTGAAGAGGTCGAGGATGGGGAGGTAGCGAGCCCAGTTGCTGCCGAACAGCGCCATCATGATCAGCACTGCCCAAGCGGTTCCTGCGGCAACCGTTGCCATGTCGGCAAGGCCGAGGGAGGCCAGCCCGACGACGCCCCCGGCGATCAGCACGACAGCCGCAGCTACACGGAGCACCTCTCGGTCGCGGACCGGCTGCTTGCCCTCCAGCGCAGGCTTGGGGAGGAGAGATCCGATGTGGCCGGCCACATGTTGCTCGGCGATCGTCGCGGCCAGACCGGCGATCTCGCTGAGCACCGCCGCGTGATCATCGTGTCCCAAGGTGGCCTCTGCTTCTCGTAGCTTGGCGACCACCTGACCGGCGTGGACCTTCAGCTCTCGGCGCCGGGGGGACAGGAAGGCAACGGTCCCGGAACGGCGATGCGCCCGCATCACGTCCCCCTCAAGGCGGCGCAACGCCGTCCCAACCGCGGACAACTTCTCCGCCCGCTGAGCATGGCTGGCGCCATACGCCTCGGAGCAGGCTCTGATCGTTGCCTTGCACTCCAAGGTGAGCAGGTTGCGGACGAACGGCAGACCGGCCCCTCTCGTCTTCACGCACAGCTTCATGAGCAACGTGACCGTAATTGCCCACGCCGCGGCCCAGCGCCAAGGCGGGGCGTGCTGTCGGTAGAGGCCCAGCACGATGACGAAGTACGCGACCGCGAGATAGGCAAGCATGGTCGCAGCGAGGATGAAGACGAACCACGGGACTTCCGCTGCGTACGTGTGCCGTAGAGCTACCTTCAGTCGCGGTGGAATGGGCCACCATCCGTATCCCAGCCGATCAAGGTCGGCGCGGAGTTCCGCTATCGCCTCGTCGCCCCAGCGCCGTGCGCGCCGGCCCCACCGCGCCCGTAACGAGATGTTCAGACGCATGGCTGCGAGCATGCCACCCATCACCGACAGTGGTTGCCTCGCGACTGATGCCGGTTCCATCAACAGCACAGTCGACAGCCCTCTCTGCTGACCTCGCACGAGGGCGAACCTCATTCTGAAACGGCCAGTATCGGGGCCCTGCTGCCGGGAGATGAGCCATGGCCAACAGGCGCTCTTACGCCTACGGAGTTCCTCACCCACACTGGCGGCCGACACCAGGGGGAGGAAACGGGTGGCAGCTCGTAAGCCGAAGCGCCGGTCGTCCCGGCGCAAGCGCAGGGACGACCGGCTCGCTGCGGGAGCCGTCGGAAGTATCGCTGTCCTCGGCGTGCTCACGTCGTCATGGGCCGTGATCTGGCCCTACCTCGTCGGGACTCTGGTCATCGGGGCGGTGACCGCGGGAGGCTGGTGGCTGTGGAAGACCGACCGGCTCATCCGCAGCGGTGACCGGACGTGGCGCCATGAGGACGCGGTCAACACTGGCCACCGGACGCTCACCGAAGTCGACGCGATGGACGGAACGGACTTCGAGGAGTTCGTGGCCGGCCTGTGCCGACGGGACGGATGCACCGACGTGCGCCGGGTCGGTCGCTCGCACGACGACGGCGCGGACGTCCGGGGACGACTTCCCGACGGCCGGACCATGGTGATCCAGTGCAAGCGCTACAACCCGAAGCGGAAGATCTCCAATAGCGAGGTCCGCAACCTCCTCGGATCCCAGGTGCACTTCGGCGCCGACGTTGCGATCTTCGTGACCACCACCTACTTCAGCGGCCCTGCCGAGCGCTGCGCCGTGCAGAACGGCGTCATGGCCGTCCACCGCGACCACCTCGGCCTGTGGAACAACGGCGCCGCACTGTCCGCCCTCGCCTCTGTCAACGGCTCCGGCCAGGGAGACCGCCAACACCGGGCCCGCCGGAAGAAGACGTACGGGTAGCCGGAGCTGCGGATTCTGCCGTTGACGGCCTCCAGACGTCGTCGGACTGGCTCAATGGACTCATGGAGATCGGGGAGCGCTGGGCCTATCGAGCAAGGCCGAAGGAACTGGGTGGTGCACTGCGCCGAGTGGAGATCGTCCGAGTGGGCGGTGCCGGCAGATCCGGGAGCGTCCATGTGCGCTTCTTGGATGGTGACGCGGCCGGCCTCCAGGAATGGGTGAGCCCCAGCTGTCTGCTCGTGCTCTGGGCTGACGTCGACGACTTCCGGGCGGACGACGCGGCGGAGCTGGCCCTGGCGGAGGCATCGAGGGCAGTGCGGGGAAGCGCCGAATTCGAGGCGGCCCGGATGATCCTCGGCCTCGTCCGACCCAAGGGCCGACTACGCCTGCGTAAGGCGGTAGCCGACGCGGGCGTCCTGGAGCTTGGGCACCTCGATGAGACCGCGCCACTCGTCGGCATGGACGCTGCCCAACTGCGCAACGACCCCATGCTCCACGAGGACCGCAACGGCTGCTCCCTGGCGGGCTGGCCGATCACCGAACGGATCGCACGCCAGGCCGCCCTGCGGCTGGCCGACGAGATCCTCCCGGAGGTCGACCAGCGCCAACAAGCCATGGAAGAGGAACGCGACCGGTCTTCCTGGTATGGCTACCAGCGAGGGGACGACCGGAAGCTGGACGCGGAGAAGGAAGCCCTGCGCACCGTGAGGGAATGGTGCGGACAGGAGAAGGCAGAGCGCCACGACGAGCTGGTGGCCCTGAGGGAGGAAGTGCTACGACTTGGGGAACTGGTCGAGCGTGCCGTGAAGGCGCTTCGCGACCGGGGCCACGGCGTCATCGCCTCCACCATTGAGCGCGACCTGGGCGTCCATATCTCCAGCCTTGGTCCAGACGTTCGTCGCTGAACGCCCGCGAGCGCTCCGGCTCCGGCCGTACCTCCGGCTGGGCCGGGGCGGGCTTCGCCGGCGGCTTCTCCTTCTCGGGACGATGCGGGTGCCAGCCGTTGAGGAACGGACGAAGCTGGTCCCCCGTCGGCTCCGCGTGGAAGTTCCGCCCGCGGAGCCCCTTGCGGCTCAGGACGGGATCCAGCCGGTCTGCCTCTGACCGCCCCCACGCCGACCACTCCCGAAGGCTCCCTGCCTCGGCTGGGTCGTCCGCCTGGTCAGCGGCCTCGTCGAGTGCGTCGCAGAAGGCCCGGATCTCACCGGCGGCTCACCATTGGTCCAGAGCCGTCCCGAACGTCTCGGCCCGCGCCGCGTCCACCGCCTTGATCGAAGCCACGCTGACCGCGGCCTCCCACTTCTCCTGACGCCGCTGCCGCTTCTCCGCTTCTAGCCGTTGGCGCTCGGCTTCCTGCCTCGCCCGCTCCTCCTGCAGCCGACGCTGCTCCGCCTCGCGCTCCTCCCTCAGACGGCGCTGTTCCGCCTCGTACTTCAGCCTGGCCCGCTCCTGCTCCTGCGCCCGTGCCTTCAGTACCTTGAAGACCGCATCGATCTGGTCTTCCAGCAGTTTCCCCTCGGTGTCGGCCCACTCGGTCTTGATGCCGAGGCGCAACTCGAGCTCCCCGGACGGCTCGAACCGGTGCGCTGGCGTCACCCGCTGCCAGTCATAGGTACGCCGGCCCGGCTGCTTGGGCACGTACCGGACCTGCCGCTGCCGCTCACGGAAGCTGATCTCGTACGTGATGCCATGGACGGTGAGCAGCGGCCTCGGCTGTTTGCGCTTCCTGGACACCGTGATCTCGCCATGGAGGGTGAAGGCGCGCTCGGCGAACAGCCGGATCAGAGAGAGAACCCGGGGGAGTACCTCTTCCGAGACCTCGAAGGCGCTGTGGTCCTTCTCGACTGCGGCGATCACATCGTCGATGTCGGTCAGAGTCCTGCTGCGCGCGAGCCGGATGCGGTTCCACTCGGTGTCATCCTCGCCGCTCACCCGGAGCAGCCCGAAGCAGATGTCTCCCTTGGCCCGCCCGGTGTACTTCAGGTGGTACTCCTCAGGAGCGCACTGCCTGGCCGCATCGAAGGCCCGCCGGTACCGGGCCCGCTCGGCCTCACCCGGGTCCGGGATGCGCAGGAAACGCCCAGCCTGCTGCACCTCCGCGATCAAGGCCGCCCCGATGTCCGCTGGGGAGGGCTGCCGAACCTTGGCCGCACGCTGCACACGCCGTTTGGGTTCGGCTGGGCTCTTGGGCTCGGGACGCTCAGACTCTTGGGCCGCGGCAGCGGTCGCAGCCGTCTGGGACCTTCGAGGCGCGGGTTCAGGGCGGTCCGGGTGATGACCGTGCTGGAGGTAGAAGCGCCCGGCATCGGAAATCTCCGCCTGCCACCGCCCGCCTGCCTGCGGCATGGTGATGAGGCCCCGCTCCTTCAGGACGCGCGCGGTGCGAGCGAGCTCCGGCGAGTCGGAGGCGACGGGTTCGGCGCCCTCGCCAATGCGCTTGAGGAGGACAAGCTGACGATCGTTGAGCGGCGTCCAACGGTGCATGTGATCGTCGTACCGTCACTGATCCCGCCAGCACAAGCCGTGGGTGGATCGAAGTGCCAGACCAGCTGGACTGACTTCCACTCCTCCTGCTCCCCCTGTGTCCTCTGGGGCCGGCGCGTGCGCGCTGGGTTCAGGCGGCGTCGCTTGCGACGGACGGATGCCTTCGCGGGCCGAACACGGTATTGAAGGCGCGGCAGTGCGTCGTAGGTACGAGCAAGTACGGCGCGCCCGAGCCGGTTCGGACCGAGCGGGGGCCGGTCTGTCCCGCTGTGAGGGCGTCGTACGGGGTGAGGACGTCGAGGTTGTCGAACACGTAATAGAGGGGCAGCTCGGTCCAGGCGACGAGCTGGAGGTGTGCGCGGACCGCGGAGCTTTCGATGGCGTGACGGTGCGTCGCCCGACTGGTCATGCTGCTCTTGCAGTCGATCATTGCGACGTGCCCCTCCTTGGCGGCGAGGAGGTCGGGAGTCCAGCGGAGGGCACTGTCGGTCTTTCGGAGCGCGGCTTGAACGGGGTGGGTGAGGACTCCCTGTCCCCACGGGTTGACCGCCCATCCGCGTGCGGTCAGTTCCTCGGCGATGCGCTGCTCGTGGGCGTCCCCCACGGCCTTCCTCTGCTGAAAGCTCGGCATGAGGTGAAGTGTTGCGCAGCTCGCTCCGGTCAAAACGAGGGGCGGCTGCAGACCGGCCAGGCGGAGCCCCGCAGAACCCGTCCGTCTGCGTTCGACGGCGTCCGCCCCAGTCCGGCTGCGTCTCAGTGTGTCTGGACGAACTTGGCCGGAAGTCGTCCGCGCAGGGCCTACTTTGCTCCGATGGTGGTCTGCCCCAGCAGGCTTGGCGCCCCGCTGTCGGCCACATGCCGGTCATCCGAGACCTTCGGGGAGCCGACGCGCTCCCCGAAGGTCCGACGGCATTCGCGGTCAGCTGAGGCGAAGTCGGCGCAGGGCCATGACGGTGCCGTCGGGGTGGAGGGAGACGGGACCTCGCCACCTGGCGTCCCAGGGGTCGGTGTCCCAGGAGTCGCGGAGGGCATGTGCCTCGTGGCGGTACTGCTCGACCCTGCCGTCACGGAGGTGGGCGAAGAGGTCTTCCGCCAGGCCGGAGAATGCTTCCACGCGGACGCCGTTGAGGCGGAAGACGTGGTCGGTGCCCACGAACTTCTTGCCGTGGATGGTGTGGGTGACGTCTTGGACGATGCCGGTGCCGGCGTGGGTGAAGGTTTCGAAGTGGCCCTTGCCCTGGCGCTTGGTGAGGTACCGGGCCGTGGGTTCGCCGCCTCCGGTGAAGGCCATCAGGCCGGCGGCGTCGGCCTGGGCGAGCACCCGGCCGAACCAGCCGCACTCCTCGGGACGCACGTGGTAGCCGACCGGTGGTTCCTCGTTCGGGCCGATCGGGGCGTCGATGCCGGGACGGATGCTGCGGTCTTCGATGGGAGTGTCGAGGTGGAGATCCTTCGCATCCCAGAGCGTGCCGTCGCCCGGGGCGTGGAGTCCGTAGAGCGTGATGCTCTCGCTCTTCTTGGGGAGGGTGGTGCCGAACACGAAGGCCGGCGTCTCGTTGTACGGGCCGATGTGGATTCCCTCCACGTCGGCGGAGGCGGTGGCGAGCTGCTTGTGGACCTGGGCGGCGTTGCCGTGGGTGCCCTTGCACGTGACCGGGATGACCCGCGAGGGTTCGTCGGGGCGCCAGACCTCCAGGAAGAAGGTCGGCCGACGCGGGGCGCTGCTTCGTCCGGCCTCTTTGCCTGTCAGCGTCCAGCCGGCCCGCATGGCTGTTTCGGCGTCGATGACCGAGACCGAATGGTCCGGATACTGCGCCGCGAGCACGCGTCGGGTGAGTGCCAGGGCGAAGCCGATGCCGAGCTCGCCCGACTGGGTGGCGGCGTAGTGGCGCCTGGGATTGCGGCCCTCAGTGGACAGTGCCATGTAGCGGCCGTCATTGCCGGCGAGGGCTTGGCAGTACTTCAGGCTGGCCCAGTGCTCGGCGAGCCCTCGCCCGGCTCCTTGGCGGGCGAGGACGTTGGCCCGTCCCAGGGAGTGCAGGACGTCCCAGGGGGTGAGCTGGAGCGATATGCCGAGTGGCTTGATGGGTAAGGGCCGGAGTTCTGGCTTGCGGCGGAGAGGAGCCTGACCCTTCTCCCGTTTGGCCTTGTCGTCCGTGGTCGCAGCTTTCGCAACGCTGCCCGCGAGTTCCGGTGTCGAGTGAACGGCCACGTTCCATGGCTGCGCGAGATCCCTCAGCACGTCTGCTCGCTTCAAGCTGCTTCCCCCTACGTCCGTACGGGTGTTACAGGCCAACGTCGCAAGCTACGTGGGGGAGTAGGGGCGCATGAAGGGCGTAAGCGCGCACATCGCCGATGTCGGCCCCCATCTTTGGATGGGGGCCGACCAGTCAGGCGTTGACCTGCGCCATGTCGGCGTCCGCGCTGCTGTCGCTCAGGGCGGCGAGGTAGCGCTCGGCGTCGAGGGCCGCTGCGCAGCCGGATCCGGCTGCGGTGATGGCCTGGCGGTAGGTGTGGTCGACGACGTCGCCGGCTGCGAAGACGCCGGGGATGTTTGTACGGGTCGAGGGCGAGGCGACTTGGATGTAGCCCTCGTCGTCGAGGTCGACCTGGCCGGTGAAGAGTTCGGTGCGGGGGTCGTGTCCGATGGCGATGAAGAGGCCGGTGACGTCGAGGTCGCGGAGCTTGCCGGTGAAGGTGTCTCGCAGGACGACGCCGGAGAGCATGCCGTTGGTGTCCTTGATCTCGGCGATTTCGCTGTCGAAGGCGAAGGAGATCTTGTCGTCGGGGAACGCCCGGTTCTGCATGACCTTGGAGGCGCGCAGGGTGGAGCGGCGGTGGACGATGGTGACCGAGCGGGCGAAGCGGGTGAGGAAGGTGGCCTCTTCCATGGCGGTGTCGCCGCCGCCGACCACGACGATGTCGCGGTCGCGGAAGAAGAACCCGTCGCAGGTGGCGCACCAGGACACCCCGCGGCCGGAGAGCTCGTCCTCCTTGGGCAGGCCGAGCTTGCGGTAGCCGGAGCCGGTCGCGATGATCACGGACTTCGCGCGGTGGACGGTGCCTTCGGAGTCGGTGACTTCCTTGATGGTGCCGGTGAGGTTCACGGAGACGATGTCGTCGTCGATCATCTCGGCGCCGAACTTCTCGGCCTGGGCCCGCATGTTGAGCATGAGGTCCGGGCCGTCGATCCCGTCGGGGAAGCCGGGGAAGTTCTCCACCTCGGTGGTCGTGGTCAGGGAGCCGCCGACGAAGATGGAGCTGCCGAACAGCAGGGGCTTCAGCTGTGCGCGGGCGGTGTAGAGGGCGGCGGTGTATCCGGCGGGGCCGGAGCCTATGACGATGACGTCGCGGACGTCGTCGGTCGGGGTCGTCTCGGTCACGTCGTGTGCCTCAGGCCTTCGACTTGGCGTCGATCTCGGCGATGAGGCCCTCGATGAGGCCCTTGATCTCGTCGCGGATGGGGCGGACGGCCTCGACGCCCTGGCCGGCGGGGTCCTCGAGCTGCCAGTCGAGGTAGGTCTTGCCGGGGAAGTACGGGCAGGCGTCGCCGCAGCCCATGGTGATGATGTAGTCGGACGCCTGGGCGGCCTCGGGGGTGAGGACCTTGGGCTTCTGGTCGGAGATGTCGATGCCCAGCTCGGCCATCGCGGCTACGGCCGAGGGGTTGATCTGGTCGCCGGGCATGGAGCCGGCGGAGCGGACCTCGACGCGGTCGCCCGCGAGGTGGCGCAGGAACCCGGCCGCCATCTGGGAGCGGCCCGCGTTGTGGATGCAGACGAACAGGACGGAGGCGGCAGGAGCGGAGGACATCTGTTCTTCCTTGGGGTGAGGCGACTGCGGTGGGGATTTGTGGGGGCTTCTAGGGGGCGAGCTGGGTGAGCAGCTCGGTGATGCGGGCGTCGATGGCGTCGCGGATGTCGCGGACGACGGCGATCGGCGCTCCGTCGGGATCGGGCACGGGCCAGTCGAGGTAGCGGCGGCCGGGGACGACGGGGCAGGCGTCGCCGCAGCCCATCGTGATCACGATGTCGGCGGCCTGGACGACCTCTTCGGTCAGCGGCTTGGGGTAGGCGTCGGCCAGGTCCGCGCCCGCCTCGGTCAGCGCCTGCGCGATGTGCGGCTCGACCTCGTCGGCCGGGTGGGTGCCGGCGGAGGAGACGGTCACCGCATCGCCGGCCCGGTGGGCCAGGAGGGCGGCGGCCATCTGGGAGCGGCCGGCGTTGTGGCTGCATACGAAGAGCACGCGGGTTGGCCCGCTCGTCAGCCCTTGGGTGTGGGCGAGGGCGTCCAGGCGGTCGGCGGTCAGCCGTTCCGCGAGTATGACGAGGTGGGTGCGGATCCGGGCGTGCTCGGCGAGCCGCGTGTACGAGTCGGCGAGCAGACCCAGCACGGTTTCCGGTGCGAAGCGGCCGGCGTACCGGGTGGCGAGACGGGCGGCCCCGGCCGCCAGGCGTTCGTCCGGCAGGAGGGGCGAGGAAGGCGGGGGCATGGCGTTCCCGTTCAAAGGAGCCAATAAGGTCAGCTCGGGCTGGTGTCAGCCCCAACTGATGTGACAGTATCAGTCCATGATGACGTCAGTCGACACTGATCTGCTCCGGGTTCTGGCCGACCCGCTCAGGCTTCAGATCGTGACCCTGCTCGCCCGCGAAACGCTCTGCACCACCCATCTCGTGGAGGAGACGGGTGCCAAGCAGACGAACCTCTCCAACCACATGAAGGTGCTGCGGGAGGCGGGGGTCGTGGAGACGGAGCCCTGCGGGAGGTACATCTACTACCGCCTGCGCCCGGAAGTCATCGAAGCCCTCGCCGGTCAATTTGCCGACCTCGCCCAGACCGCGCGAGCCACCGCCGAAGCGAACCTCAAGCGGTCCTGCCCATAGGCCCTCGCGCCTTGTCCGCCCTGCCTCACCTGCCCGAGGAGAACCTGCCGTGACCGCCACCGAGCCCGCCGCGAGCGACGCCATAGCCCCCGCCGAGGCATCGCCGCAGCCCGCGCCCGGCGCGACCCCGCCCCGTACCCCGCTGATCGCCCGCGCGGCCGCCGAGCTGGTCGGCACCGCCGCCCTGGTCGCGATTGTGGTCGGCTCCGGCATCCAGGCTACCGAGTTGACGCAGGACGTCGCGCTCCAGCTGCTGGCTAACTCCACCGCAACGGTCTTCGGCCTCGGCGTGCTGATCGCCCTCCTCGGGCCGGTCTCCGGCGCCCACTTCAACCCGGCCGTCACCCTGGCCGAGTGGTGGACCGCCCGACGCGGTGGCGCCGGCGTCAATGCCCGCGAGCTCGCCGTCTACGTCCCCTCGCAGATCGTCGGTGCCATCGCGGGCGCGATCCTGGCGGACGCGATGTTCGGCGAGCCGCTGGTGAAGTGGTCGCAGCACGACCGGTCCGCCGGCAACCTCCTGCTCGGCGAGGTCGTCGCCACCGCGGGCCTGATCCTGCTGATCTTCGGCCTCGCGCGCACGGACAGGCTCCGCTTCGCCCCTGTCGCCGTGGCCTCGTACATCGGCGCCGCGTACTGGTTCACCTCCTCCACCTCCTTCGCCAACCCGGCGGTCACCGTCGGACGCGCCTTCACGGACACCTTCGCCGGCATCGCCCCTGCCTCGGTGCCCGGCTTCGTCGCCATGCAGCTGATCGGTGCCGCGGTGGGCCTGGCGCTGGTGGCGGTCATCTTCATGCGCGGCAAGACCGGGCAGGACAAGCCCGCGGTATGACGCAGCGCACCGACGTGGTGGTGATCGGCGGCGGCCAGTCCGGGCTTGCCGCCGGCTACCACCTGCGCCGCCTGGGCATCGAGCACGTCATCCTCGACGCCCGGACGGCGCCCGGCGGAGCCTGGCGGCACACCTGGGACTCCCTGCGCCTGTTCTCCCCGGCCGAGTACTCGTCCCTGCCCGGTCGGCTCATGCCGGTCCAGCCCGGCGAGACCTACCCGGACGCGCAGCACGTCGTCGACTATCTCGCCGACTACGAGAAGCGGTACGAGCTGCCCGTGCAGCGCGGGGTGTGGGTGGAAGCGGTCCACCGCGACGGCGCCTTCCTGCGCGTCGCGACGGACAGCGGCGACTGGCAGGCCCGCGCCGTCGTCAGCGCCACCGGCACCTGGACCCGCCCCTTCCTCCCGGCAGTCCCCGGCCGCCGCGAGTACACCGGCCGCCAGCTCCACACTGTCCAGTACCAGAGCCCCGCCGAGTTCTCCGGACAGCGGGTCATCGTCGTCGGAGGCGGCAACTCCGGCGCGCAGATCGCCGCCGACCTCGCCCGCCCCGGTATCGACCTGACCTGGGTCACGCAGCGCCCGCCCCGCTACCTCGCCGACGACATCGACGGCCGAGCCCTCTTCGACCACGCCACCGCCCGCCGCCGCGCCTTGGACGAAGGCCGCACCGACACCGGCGGAGTCGCCTCCCTCGGCGACATCGTCGCCGTCCCGCCCGTACGCGCCGCTCGGGATGCCGGACTCCTGGCCGCGAAGCCGATGTTCAGCCGTCTCACCGCCTCCGGCGTTCAGTGGGCCGATGGCACGGTCACGGAAGTCGATGTGGTCATCTGGTGCACCGGCTTCCGGCCCGCGCTTGCTCCCTTCTCGGCCCTGCGCCTACGTGGCAGCCGAGGGCACATCGCCACCGTTGGCACCCGGGCGGTGGACGAACCGCGCCTGCACCTGCTCGGCTACGGCGACTGGACCGGCCCCGCCTCCGCCACCCTCATCGGCGTCGGCCGCCCCGCCCGCGACGCAGCCCGGGAGATCCGCGACCTGCTGGCCTGACCTGACCACCCCCGGCTTCAGCGGGCGGGAAGAGCCGAAGGCCCGGTGACATCAGTCGTGCCGGGCCAGCTTGTATGCGGAGACGAGAAGGATCACGGCCAGTGCGGGGATCAGGACCAGGTCCGGGAACACTCCGAGGAGCAAGCCGCCCAAGACCGCGCCGGCGATCGAGCCCGCAGCCATGATCGTGGTGAACCGGAGGTTGGCGCCCAGTACGGCGAAGCTGCCGTCGCGGCTGTAGCGGGCGAACGCGACGAGCATGGTCGGCAGGGACACCAGCAGGGAGAGGCTGCCGGCGGTCTTGATGTCCTGTCCGAAGAGCAGCACGATCGTCGGGATCAGCAGTTCCCCGCCGGCGACGCCCATGATCGCCGCGACCACGCCGATGCCGAAGCCGGCCGCGATCCCGGCGGGAATCTGGGCCCACAGCGGCAGGTCGAGCGTGGCCAGGGTGGTGGTGTGCGTGAGGACCAGGGCGGCCGCCATCAGCACCATCAGGGCGGACAGGACCTTGTACAGGGTGGCGGAGCGCATCCGGACGGCCCAGGAAGCGCCGGCCCACGCACCGAGCAGGCTGCCGGCCAGGAGATTGGCCGCGACGGGCCAACGGGCGGCCACCTCGGCGGCCGGGACCGCGGCCAGCCGGGCGGGGAGCGCGACCAGGACGACGACCAGGCTCATCGCCTTGTTGAGGATGACCGCCGAGAGGGCGGCGAAGCCGAAGAGGCCGATCAGCAGCGGCAGGCGGAACTCCGCGCCGCCCAGCCCGATCATCCCGCCCAGAACACCGATCGCCGCGCCTGCCGCGAACACCGCGGGTGCTGTGTGTGTCGGGCGGAGGCTATCGAGGCTCGATTCGGTACGCATCACGGCATCCTTGCTGGTCACCGGCCCTCCCGCTACGGCCAGGCCCCAGCTTCGGGGAATGCCACCGGCTGGCGGAACGGGACTCGTCGAGACCTCCGAGCCGCAGATCCCTCCGCCCTGCCCGGCACCCGCAGCCCTCGGCGCTGCCTGACCCACCTGTGCCTGCGTGAGCCGCTACGTCAGGACGGGGCTGCGGCGCTCCAGCAGGATCACGTCCCGCCAGACCCCATGGTGGCGGCCGATCCGTTCGCGGGTGCCGATGATCCGGAACCCGGCGCGCGCGTGCAGGGCGAGACTGGCGTTGTTCTCGGGGAAGATCCCTGACTGGATCGTCCAGATCCCCGCCGCCTCCGTGGAAGCGATCAGCGCATCCAAGAGGGCGCGGGCGACGCCGTGGCCGCGGGCTTCGGGGTGGACGTACACGGAGTGTTCGACCACGCCCGCGTACGCACACCGGTCAGAGACCGTGCTCGCAGCGACCCAGCCCAGCACCCGGCCGCCGTCGTCGAGGGCGACGAAGCGGTGGCCGGGCAGCTTGGCCTTGTCGAAGGCGGCCCAGTCGGGGGCCTGGGTCTCGAAGGTGGCGTTGCCTTCGTCGATGCCAGCCTGATAGATGCCCAGTACCTGCTCGGCATGCTCTGGGAGAAGTACCTCGATCCGCATCCCGGTCACGCTGCCTTCGCCGCGCCGGACAGCAGCGCGCCCATGGCGGCGAGGACGGACGGCTCGACCCGGTAGTAGACCCAGGTCCCGCGCCGTTCGGAGGACAGCAGGCCGGCTTCCTTGAGCTTCTTGAGGTGGTGGGAGACGGTGGGCTGCGAGACGCCAACGTCCGAGATGTCGCACACGCACGCCTCTCCGCCCTCGTGGGAGGCGACGGCGGAGAACAAGCGCAGGCGCACCGGGTCGCCCAGGGCCTTGAACATCTTCGCCGCGACCTCGGCCTCGTCCGCCGACATGGGGCGTTCGTTCAGCGGGGGGCAGCAGGGCGCGACGGCCTCGGGCTCCAGGAGCGGCAGTACCTTCGCATTCGACATGCGTCTATGTTGACACATGTCGAACCAGAGTGGCAGGGGTCTCAGGCGTGGGCCAGGTAGGCGGCCAGGCGGCGTGCCGCCCGCTCGGCGTCCCGGCCGACGCCTCGCAGGGAGTTCGAGGACAGGCTGCGCTGCCACTCCAGGCCGACGAAGGCCAGGCCTGGGTGTGCGGGGGAAGCGCCGTCCCGGTGCCGGGGCCGGCCGGAGGTGTCGAGGGCGCCGTCGAGCCCGGCCAGGTAGGGCAGGTCCGGGCGGTAGCCGGTGGCCAGGATCAGCGCATCCAGTCTCTCGGTGGTGCCGTCGGTCCAGGTGACCTCGTCGCCGTCCAGGCGCTGGAACATCGGGCGCCGGTCGGGGATGCCGGCCGCCAGGGCGGCGCGGTAGCGGCCGTCGTCCAGGACCGGCTGGCCGGGCGGGGTCCGCAACAGGCGCCCCAGCGGTGCGGTGTCGAGGCCCGTGCGGGTCAGCCAGAAGTGCAGATCCCTCCCCAGCAGGTGCTGGCGGGCGAACTTCACCGGCGCCCGCGTGGCCAGCGTGGTCCGGCTTTCACGGGCGAGCTCGGCGGCTATCTGGACCGCGGAGTTTCCCGCCCCGACCACCACGACCCGCTGGCCGGCGAACGCGGCCGGGCTGCGGTAGTCGGCCGCGTGCAGGACCTGCCCGCCGAAGGTCTCCAGGCCCGGCAGGTCGGGGTGGTGGGGGCGGCCGAACCTGCCCGAGGCCGCGACCACCGCCCGCGCCGACAGTCGCCCGCCGCCCTCCAGTTCGACCGTGAATGCGCCGCCGTCGGCCAGGACCGCGGCCACGCGCTGCCCGGTGCGGATATCGGCCTGCAGGCGGTGGGCGTAGGCGGTCAGGTAGGCGACGACTTCGTCCCGGTGCGGGTAGCGGTCCGGATCCCCGCCGAACGGCATGCCGGGCAGTGCGCTGAACCGGGCCGGGGAGAAGAGGGTCAGGCTGTCGTAGTAGCGCGGCCACGAGCCTGCGGCCTGGTTCGACGCCTCCAGTACCAATGGCTTCAGCCCTCCCGTGGCCAGTGCGTTCGCGGCTGCCAGCCCAGACTGCCCGCCCCCGATGACGGCGACTTCCACGTACTCCACGGCAACCTCCGATAAATAGATGAACGTCTATGTTGACGTCTATCGATACAGGTGCCATGCTGATCACGCAAGCCATCGACAAACTTCGAAACACCAGGGAGTCGTCATGAACGAGTCGGTCAACCCCAGCCCGAACCACGCCGAGACGGCGGCTTCCTGTTGTGGCCCCGCCCCGGCCGCGCGCACCGCAGAGGTGGCTCCCGCCGAGTCCTCACCGTGTTGTGGCACCAGCGAGGGCGCGGAATCTGCCGGAGCCTGCTGCGACCCCCAGTCCAAGCGCGAGGCCGTCGCTACCGGCGCCGGCTGCTGCTGACCACCCGAGCCCCGCCCTGCCCACTTGCCCGCCCCGCACAAGACCCGGAGACCTGTCATGAGCGAGAACACCACTGAGCTGCCCGTCGTCGTCATCGGGGCCGGCCCCGCCGGACTCGCGGCCGCCGCCCACCTCGTCGACCGCGGCCTGGAACCCCTTGTTCTGGAAGCCGGCCCCGTCGCCGGATCCGCGGTCCGCGAGTGGGCCCACGTGCGGCTGTTCTCCCGGTGGGGCGAGGTCGTCGACCCGGCCGCCGAGAAGCTCCTCGCTCCGACCGGCTGGGTCAAGCCCGCCGAGGACACCTACCCCTCCGGCGGGGACTGGGCCGAGCGGTACCTGCAGCCGCTGGCCGACGTCCTGGGCGAGCAGGTGCGCTATGACGCCCGTGTCACCGGCGTCTCTCGCACCGGCCGGGACCGCATCGTCGACGCCGACCGCGAGGCCCAGCCCTTCGTCGTCCACTACGAGAGCGCCGAAGGCCGTGAGCAGCGGGTCTTCGCTCGTGCGGTCATCGACGCGTCCGGCACCTGGTCCACCCCCAGCCCCGCCGGCGGCAGCGGCCTGGCGGCTCTCGGCGAGAAGGCCGCCGTAGACCGCATCACCTACCGCGTCCCGTACCTGAAGGACCCCGCCGTCCGTGCCCGGTACGCGGGCAAGCGCACCGCGGTCATCGGCTCCGGCGCCTCCGCCTTCACCGCCCTCGCCTACCTGGCTGACCTCGCCAAGGCCGACGACGGCACCGGCACGCACGCCACGTGGATCCTGCGCCGGGGCATCTCCGGCTCGACCTTCGGCGGCGGCGAGGCGGACCAGCTGCCCGCCCGCGGCGCCCTGGGCCTGGCGGCGAAGGCCGCGGTCGACGGCGGCTACGCCGACGCGGTCACCGGCTTCCGCACCGACACCGTCGAGCGCGACGAGGCCGGCCGCGTGGTCCTCGTCGGGGAAGACGGCCGCCGCCTGGACGCGGTGGACGAGGTCATCGTCCTGACCGGCTTCCGCCCCGACCTGTCCTTCCTGGCCGAACTGCGCCTCGGCCTGGACGAGCGCCTGCAGGCTCCGGTCGAGCTCGCTCCGCTGATCGACCCGAACCAGCACTCCTGCGGCACCGTCTACCCGCACGGCGTGAACGAGCTGTCCCACCCGGAGAAGGACGTGTACCTCGTCGGCATGAAGTCCTACGGCCGCGCCCCGACCTTCCTCGCCATGACCGGCTACGAGCAGGTCCGCTCCATCGCGGCCCACCTCGCCGGCGACCACGAGGCCGCCGAGCGCGTCGAACTCACCCTCCCCGAAACCGGAGTCTGCGGCGGCGCCGGCCTCTTCGACGAGCCCGCAGCCGCGGAGGAGACCGGTGGCGGCTGCTGCGCGGCCCCGGCCACCCTCACCATCGGCGCCGCTCCCGTATCCTCCGGCGGCTGCTGAGGTGAGCAACCTTCAAAGCGGCGTGGCCGCGACCGGGACGGGGGTCCGGTCGCGGCCACGCGCCGTCCTGCCCGCCCTCTGCCTCACCCAGATCACCAGCTGGGGCATCGTCTACTACGCCTTCCCCGTCCTCAATCCCGCCATTGCCGCGGACACCGGCTGGAGCACGGGCGCCACCACCGCGGCGTTCTCCGCCGCCCTCGTCGTCTCCGCCATAGCGGGGATCTACGTCGGACGCGTCCTGGACCACCGCGGCCCTCGCCTGGTCATGACCACAGGCTCCGTTCTCGGCGCCCTGAGCCTGCTGCTGATAGCCGCGGCCCCCAACCCGGCCGTCTTCTTCGCGGGATGGCTGCTCGCCGGAACAGCGATGGCCGCCACCTTCTACCAGCCGGCCTTCGCCGCCCTCACCCGCTGGTGGGCCCCCGACCACGTCCGCGCCCTCACCATCGTCACCCTCGCAGGCGGCCTCGCCTCCACCGTCTTCGCGCCCCTGACCGCGATCCTCGCCGACCGCATGTCCTGGCGCGCCACCTACACGGTGCTCGCCGGGATCCTCGCCGTCCTGACCGTCCCGGCCCACGCCCTCGCCCTCAAAGCCCCTTGGCCGCCGGCTCCTCCGAGTCCGCCGCACGTCAATGGCGGGCACGAACAGGTGGTGCGCAGCCGGGCGTTCTGGATGCTGGCCGTCACGTTCACCCTGTCCGCGTTCGCGATGTACGCCGTCGTCATCGGCATCGTCCCCCTCCTGATCGAACGCGGCTACACCACCACCCAGGCCGCATGGGTCCTCGGCCTCGGCGGCGCCGGTCAGACCCTTGGCCGGACCCTGTACGCGACGCTCGCCCGCCGCCTGGGTGTCACCGCCCGCACCGTCACCCTGATCGCGCTCGGCGCCCTCACCACCGCGGCCCTCGCCGCCGTGGCTGGCCCGTATGCCCTACTCGTCGCCGTCTCCGTCCTCGCCGGGGTGATCCGAGGGAACCTCACCCTCCTCCAGGCCACCGCAATCACCGACCGCTGGGGCACCACCCACTACGGCCGACTCTCCGGCCTCCTCGGAGCACCCGCCCACGCAGCCGCCGCCCTCGCCCCCTTCGCCGGCGCAATCTTGGCCGGCCCGCTCGGCGGCTACCCCGCCCTGTTCGCCTTGCTTGCCGGGCTGGCGGTCACCGCTGCCGTTACCGCCCTCGGAGCCCGCACGCACCACCCCGAGGGTGAGGTGACAATCTCCGTCGGCGTGAGCTGAGATCGACACCCTGGGACACCACAGGCGGGTGCCCCGACACGGCGGACTCCTCGTCCGCGGCGGACAGCTAAAGGCAACGGCCCATGCCGCATTACACCTTGAGTCAGGCCGTGCGCCTGCGGGGCATCAATCCCGACACGGCCCGCCGCTGGGCCGACTCGTCCGCGCAGAACGGTGCATGGACCGAAGCTCGCCGCTACACGGGCCGCGTACTTCTCGCCAAGGCCCGCCTCCACTCGACCGAGACAGGAACCGACGAAACTGTCCTGCCCACCAAACTCACTGCATAGCCTCAAAGGAAGTTCGACGAGTGACCGTCGATACACCACTCCGGCGGACGTGACCGGGCCCGCCGGCGTGGCTCGATCGGCGGCCGCCCTGGCCGGTGAAGACGAGCCGCTGTTCCAGGCAGTTCAGGCCATCCCGCTCACCCTAGAGTCGTCGAGCTGTCACGATCGCGGTCATGACGATCCCTCCGCCGGATGCAGCGCCAGGCTGGGACGACCTGCTTCGTGCGGGAACGGGCCCTGTGCAGCAGAGTTTCCTGGACCTTGTCCGGACCACACGTGAGTACCTGGGCTACAGCCCGGAACTGGTCTCGGGTCTGTTGCAGACTCCGGAGTACGCGGCTGCCGTGCTGCGCCTCGTCGTGGACTTCTATGGGATTCCCGACGACATTGAGGCAGGGGTGGCTGCCCGTACGGCTCGCGCGCAGTACATCGGCCAGGAAGGTCGCTCCTTCCACATCCTGCTGGGTGAGCAGGCGTTGCACACCGAATTCGGTGGGCCGGAAGTGATGCGAGGCCAACTTCATCGATTGCTGGAGGCGACGGACCTGCCAGGCCTGTCCCTGGGGATCATCCCCGCCCGCGCTCGCCTCCTGGTCCATCCGGGAGGCAGCTTCTCGATCTTCGACGACAGCAGGGTCGAAGTCGAGGGATATCGCGGAGCTGAAACGATCACGAATCAGGACCGGCTTGCCTTGTTCCGCAAGGCGTTCGTTCTCCTCCGGTCCTCCGCTGTCTACGGACAGGCCTCCCGGGACCTGATCGAGTCCGCGCTGGCGACGACCTGATGGTTGCCGGGTTACGGAGGAGACGATGCCGACATGCGCCTGATGTGCCGTCAGATATGTCAGCATCTGGTCAGCATCAGTCCCTGGACATTCCGAAGCGGCTATCCGGCTCGACGCCTGGTCGGCGGCGTCACCACGGCCTGGTTCGCGCTGAAGCGCAGGCAGGGAGCCTTCTCGTCAGGAGGGGAACGATGTTCCTTTTAATCTCCGATCTGACGTGCGCCAGTGTAGGGTGAAGACCGCCCTTGACCTGCATAAAGCTGGCAGGGAGCCGTCTTCTAGGAGCTCAAATTGCTGCGCACCATGATCAAGTCCAAGATCCACCGGGCCACCGTCACCCAGGCCGACCTGCACTACGTCGGCTCCGTGACCGTCGACGCCGATCTGCTCGACGCCGCGGACCTGCTCCCCGGCGAGCTCGTGCACATCGTGGACATCACCAACGGGGCCCGGCTGGAGACGTACGTCATCGAGGGCGAGCGTGGATCCGGGGTGATCGGGATCAACGGCGCCGCCGCCCACCTCGTGCACCCCGGCGACCTCGTCATCCTCATCAGCTACGCCCAGGTCGAGGACGCCGAGGCACGGGCGCTGAAGCCGCGCGTCGTGCACGTCGACGCGGACAACCGGATCGTCGAGCTGGGCACCGACGCCTCCGCGCCGGTGCCGGGCAGCGACCAGGAGCGCAGCCCCTACGCCGTGGCCGCCCGATAGGAGACCGACGCATGACGGAGAAGGCCGGGAAGCCGGAACAGGCCGAGCAGACGGGGAAGACGGGGATGGCGGAGAACCGGGGCGGCGCGGTCGACTTCCGGGACGAGCGCGAGAAGGGCCTGCTGCTCGCCCTCGAGGACGGCACCACCATCGGCCGCATCGCCTACTTCGTGCTCGCCGAGGACCCCCACGCCCTGGTGGCGGTGCACACCGTCGTCGAACCGGGCCACGAGGGCCGGGGCATCGCCGGCGGCCTGGTGCGGACCTTCTACGGGATCGCCGCGGCCGAGGGCGTGCCCGTCGTGCCGCTGTGCCCCTACGCGGCGAGCTGGGCCGCCAAGCACCCCGACGAGGCGCCCGCCGCCTCCGAGGAGCTGGTCTCGGCGGCCAAGGCGCAGCTCGCCGCGGACCCCGGGCTGCGGTGACGCGTCCCGACCTGACCCTGCTGCACACCTCCCCCGTACACGTCCCGGTCTTCGACGCCCTGCGCGACCGGGACCGTCCGGGGGCGGTGCTGCGGCACCTGGTGGCGCCGGAGCTGCTGGACCGGGCGATCGCGCAGGGACCGGACGCCGTGGCTCCGGCGCTGCGCGGGCTGCTGGCGGGCTCCGCCGCCCCGGTGCTCGTCACCTGCTCGACCCTCGGAGCCGTCGCCGAGTCCCTCGCCCCTGACCTGGGCGTGCCCGTGCTGCGCGTGGACCGGCCGATGGCCGCCGACGCGGTGCGCCGCGGCGGGCGGATCGTCGTCCTGGCCGCCCTCGAGTCCACGCTCGCGCCGACCCTGGGCCTCCTGGCACAGGAGGCCCGGACGGCCGGGATGCGCCCTCCGTCCGTCCGTGCGCAGCTCGTCGCGGGGGCCTGGGAACGCTTCGCCGCCGGAGACCCGGCCGGCTGCCACGCCCTGGTGGCCCGGGCGGCCGACGAGCTCACCGGTGCCGACGTGGTCGTCCTCGCCCAGGTCTCCATGGCCGGCGCGGCGCGGCTCACCACCACACGCGTCCCGGTGCTGACCGCACCCGGGCCGGGGCTCGCCGCGGGCCTCGCCCTGGCCGGCGCCTGAGGCGCCCACCGCAGACGGCACCCCCGACGCGCCCCGACGCGCGGATGTGCCCCGACGCGCAGGGGTACGGGCGCGGGTACGGCGCATGCGCGGAGCTTTCGCGGGAAAATGCGCAGTATGGTGCGAAAACTCGAAGAGACGCAGCCCCCGGCCCCGGAGCCCGATCCGACCCCGGCGCCCGGCCCGTTCCCGGACCCGGAGCCCATCCCGCGCCCCGTGCCGCCCGTACCGGGGCCCGTTCCCGAACCGGACCCGATCCCGCCGCCCCCGGGGCCCGCGCCGGTACCGCAGCCCGGGCCCTGGAGCTGAGCGACGGCGTCAGTCGGTGCGGACCTCGGAGCGGTCGCCGCTCCAGAGCGTGTGGAAGGAGCCCTCGCGGTCCGTCCGCCGGTAGGTGTGCGCGCCGAAGAAGTCCCGCTGGCCCTGGGTGAGGGCCGCCGGGAGCCGCTCCGCGCGCAGCGCGTCGTAGTAGGAGAGCGACGCCGCGAACGCCGGCACCGGGATGCCCTCGCGCACCGCCGTCGCGAGGACCGAGCGCCACCCGTCCTGCGCCGCCCCGATCTCCTCGGCGAACCGCTCGTCCGACAGCAGGCCCGGCAGGTCGGGGCGGGCGTCGTAGGCCGCGCGGATCCGGTCGAGGAAGGCCGCCCGGATGATGCAGCCGCCGCGCCACAGCGAGGCCACCGCCCCGAGGTCCACGTCCCAGCCGTACTCCTCGCTGCCGGCCCGGATCTGGTGGAAGCCCTGCGTGTACGAGACGATCTTCGACGCGTACAGCGCCTCCTCCACCTGCGCCGCGAACGCGTCCGCGGCCTCCGGGGCGAGGGCGGTCGCCTTCGGGCCCGCGAGCCCCCGCGCGGCCGCGCGCAGGTCGGCGTGCCCGGACACGGAGCGGGCGAACACGGCCTCGGCGATCCCCGACACCGGTACGCCCAGGTCGAGGGCGATCTGCACGGTCCAGCGCCCCGTGCCCTTCTGCTCGGCGGCGTCGGCCACGACGTCGACGAACGGGCGGCCGGTCGCCGCGTCCGTGTGGGCGAGCACCTCCGCCGTGATCTCGATGAGGTACGAGTCCAGGCGCCCCCGGTTCCAGCTGCGGAAGGTCTCCGCGATCTTCTCGGGGGAGTAGCCCGCGACCTCGCGCAGCAGGTGGTACGCCTCCGCGATGAGCTGCATGTCGGCGTACTCGATGCCGTTGTGCACCATCTTGACGAAGTGTCCGGCCCCGTCGGGACCGATGTGGGAGGTGCACGGGGTGCCGTCGGCGGCCTTGGCCGCGATCTTCTCCAGCAGCGGTCCCAGGGAGGCGTACGACTCCGCCGAGCCGCCGGGCATGATGCTCGGGCCGAGCAGCGCCCCCTCCTCACCGCCGGAGATGCCCACTCCCACGAAGTGGATCCCCTGCTCACGCAGCTCCCGCTCCCGGCGCCGGGTGTCCTCGAAGTGCGCGTTGCCGCCGTCGATGATGACGTCGCCCTCCTCCAGCAGGGGGGCGAACTCGCGGATCACGGCATCGGTCGGCTCCCCGGCCTTCACCATGATGACGAGGCGCCGGGGGCGCTCCAGCGCGTCGACGAACTCCTTCGCCGAGCCCGCCGCGACGAAGGCGCCCTCGTGCCCGAATTCCTCCACCAGGGCCGTGGTCTTGGCGGCGGTGCGGTTGTGGACGGCCACGGTGAACCCGTTGCGGGCGAAGTTGCGGGCGAGGTTGCTGCCCATGACTGCGAGGCCGGTGACGCCGATCTGGGCCGTGCTGGTGCTCATGTGTGCGCTCCTGCGTGCTTCGGTGTGCGGGCTGTGCCGACGCTACCCCGCCGCCGGCCGAACGGCGCTCCCGCCTCTCGGTGGATTGTCAAGTTCCGCTGAAGAGCGCCCCGTTGCTCCGCTTGCCGTGCAATGATCCCGGCATTACGTTGTGCGATTCCCGATGTCTTCGATGGGGGCTCCCATGGCCGTACGGGGCCGGCACCGCCGGTATCAGCCGAGCAGCATCAACCGGGCCTCGCTGGCCGTCACGGCGGGCGGCGCGGGGATCGCGCTGCCCCTGGTGGGTGCCGGAGCCGCGGAAGCGGCCTCCGTCGACACCTGGAACGAGGTGGCCGCCTGCGAGTCGACGAACAACTGGCGGATCAACACCGGCAACGGCTACTACGGTGGCCTCCAGTTCAGCCAGAGCACCTGGAAGGCCTTCGGCGGCACCTCGTACGCGCCGCGCGCCGACCTGGCCACCAAGGAACAGCAGATCGCGGTCGCGGAGAAGGTCCTGCGCGGCCAGGGCCCCGAGGCCTGGCCGAACTGCGGCAAGCGGGCCGGGCTCAGCCGCGGCGGACCCGCGCCGTCCGTCACCGTGACGGCGAAGCTCCCCGCGCAGCCGGGCGACCGGACCGAGCCCGGATCCGCGGGCGCGAAGGCGACCCCCGTCCGGGCCGAGACGCCGCGCCCGACGGGGACCTCGGTGCTGCCGAACCCGTACGTCGTGGCTCCTGGCGACTCGCTCTCCGCGATCGCCACCGAGCAGCATGTCGAGGGCGGCTGGCAGGCCCTGTACGAGACGAACCGGGCCACGGTCGGCAGCAACCCGAACATGATCTTCCCGGGGCAGCGGCTCACCCTGCGCATCACCACGGCGCCCGCGAAACCCACGAAGCCGGTGCCCCCGCCGCCCGCGCAGAACCCCGAGAAGCCGCCGCGGACGGCCGACCCGGTGAAGCCCGTGGAACCGGCTGCGGAGAAGCCCGCGCCCAAGCCGGCCGAGAAGCAGACGCCGAAACCGGCCGAGAAGCCGGCGGAGAAGCCCGCACCGCAGCCCGCCTCAGCGCAGCAGAAGCCGGCCGGGCAGGGGTTCACCGCCCCCGTCGACGCCGCGCTCGGCACCGCGTACCGCGTCTCGGGCTCCTCCTGGTCCAGCGGTTACCACACGGGCGTCGACTTCCCCGTGGCCACCGGCACGACCGTCAAGTCGGTCGGCCCGGGCCAGGTCGTCTCGGCCGGCTGGGCCGGGGCGTACGGCTACCAGGTCGTCATCCGGCACTCCGACGGCCGGTACTCCCAGTACGCGCACCTCTCGGCCCTCTCGGTGAAGTCCGGCCAGCAGGTCTCCGGCGGGCAGCGGATCGGCCGTTCCGGCTCGACCGGCAACAGCACCGGCCCGCACCTGCACTTCGAGATCCGCACGGCCCCCGGCTACGGCTCCGACATCGACCCGCTCAAGTACCTCCGCGGGCACGGGGTCCGCATCTGACCCGCGCGCGTGCGGCGGCACGGCCGTGAGCAGGATCAGGCCGGCCGCCGCCAGCACGCCGCTGGTCACCGCCCCGGCCGTGCCCGCCGCCCCGAACCGGAAGCCCTCGCCGAACAGCGAGATGCCGACCGCTGCGGCGACCACCGGATTGATCACCGTGACGGTCGCCAGCGGGGCGGTGAGACCGGCGCCCCGGTAGGCCGCCTGGGACAGCAGCAGCCCGGCCGTCGCCAGGGCGGCGATCGCCGTCAGGTCGGGCCAGGTGCCGCTCCCGGCGCCCGCCGTGAAGCCCTCGGCGACCGACTTGGTGAACACCGACGCCATGCCGAACGCGGTGCCGGCGGCCGCCGCCAGCAGCACGCTGCGCAGGACCGCCCGGTGCATCCGGTGCGCGGCGACGAACAGCGTGGCCACCACCGCCCCGGTGACGACGAGCAGGAGGGTGCGCTCCCCGTCCACGAGCGACGGGCCCCCGCGCCCGTCCCCGCCGGTCAGCGCCAGCAGTCCGGCCAGGCCTGCGGTGGCCAGCACCGCACCGCGCCAGGCCGCCGCGCCCGCCCGGCGGCGTACGAGGACGGCGGACATCGGGAGCGCGAAGACGATCGTCAGCGCGCCGAGCGGCTGGACCAGGCTCAGCGGCCCGTAGGCGAGCGCCACCACGTGCAGCAGGGCGCCCAGGCCGTTCAGCCCCACGGCCAGCCACCAGCCCGCCCGGCGCAGCGGCGCGTACGGACGGTCGGGGGTCGTGGCCGCGACCCGCTCCTGGACGATCGCGCCGGCCGCGTACGCCACGGCCGAGACGAGGCACAGGAGGACCGACAGCGCCAGAGCACTCATAAGCTCCACAATGCCCCACCCGTCCGCGCTATTCCTCCGCCCACGGGTGGTCACGGGTCATACTCCCGACGTAGTACGGGAGTACGGGCGGGCGCCGGGGGAGCGCGGGGCGCGACCCGTCCGCGACTCCGCACCGTACGGCACCGGACGCTCTGCGTGACGGCCACTCGAACGGGTTTGTCTCCCGGCGCGTGGGCTCCGTACAGTTTCCCTTTTGAGGACTTCCGCAGCAGGCGGATGCGGACGAGTGATCAAGGAACGGCAGCGGCCATGACGGTGACCGAAGAAAGCCAGGACCAGGGGCAGGCCTACGGGCCGGGCATCGACCCCGAGCGGCTGGCCCTCTGTCTCAGCGTGCTCGAGGAGCTCGACACGATCGACGTCGACCACCCCGACGCCATCACCGTACGCCGCGCCACCGCCGGGATCTACCGCACGGTCAAGCAGCGCCGCCGTCAGGAGCGCCGCGCCTCCAAGACCGCCAACGACAAGGCCGTCACCGAGGCGACCGCCACCGGCTCCGCCGAGCGCATCGACGACGAGACCGAGGGCATCCTGCCCTCCTCGGTCACGGAGGCCGGCCGGATCGCGGGGATACTCCAGCGCCCCCGCTCCTGCTACGTCTGCAAGACGCGCTACGTCGAGGTTGACTACTTCTACCACCAGCTCTGTCCCGAGTGCGCCGTGCAGAACCGGTCCCGGCGCGAGGCCCGCGCCGACCTCGCCGGCAAGCGCGCGCTGCTGACGGGCGGCCGGGCCAAGATCGGCATGTACATCGCGCTGCGGCTGCTGCGCGACGGCGCGCACACCACGATCACCACCCGCTTCCCCAAGGACGCGATCCGCCGCTTCAAGGCGATGGAGGACTCGGCGGACTGGATCCACCGGCTGGAGGTCGTCGGCATCGACCTGCGCGACCCGGCGCAGTCCGTCGCCCTCGCCGACCGGGTCGCGGCGGCCGGCCCGCTCGACATCCTGATCAACAACGCGACGCAGACCGTCCGCCGCCTGCCCACCGCCTACGCGGCGCTGGTCGAGGGGGAGTCCGCCCCGCTGCCCGCCGGCGAGCTCCCCGCCCACCACGTCATCGGCGCCTTCAACTCCGGCGCGGTCGACGGCCTGGCGGCCCTTCCCGTCGGCGTGAGCGGGCTGGAGGCGCAGAAGGTCGCCGACCTCGCCCTCGTCGCCGGCAACGCCAGCCTGGAACGGCACCTCGCCGGCACCGCCATCGACGCGGGCGGCCTGCTGCCCGACGTCGTGGAGAGCAACACCTGGGTGCAGACCATCGACCAGATCTCCCCGGTGGAGCTCCTCGAGACCCAGCTCTGCAACTACACGTCGCCGTTCATCCTGATCAGCGCCCTGCGGCCGGCGATGGCCGAAGCGGCGCGCAAGGCGTCCAGCGGACGGGCGTACGTGGTGAACGTCTCGGCGATGGAGGGCGTCTTCAGCCGCGGCTACAAGGGCGCGGGGCACCCGAACACCAATGCCGCCAAGGCCGCCATGAACATGGTGACGCGGACCAGCGGCCAGGAGATGTTCCAGACCGACCGCATCCTGATGACCTCGGTCGACACGGGCTGGATCACCGACGAGCGTCCGCACTTCGACAAGCTGCGCCTCGCCGAGGAGGGCTTCCACGCCCCCCTCGACCTGGTCGACGGCGCGGCCCGGGTCTACGACCCGATCGTCCGCGGCGAGGCCGGCGAGGACCTGTTCGGCGTCTTCCTCAAGGACTACGCCCCGGCCAACTGGTAACCCGCCCGCTCCGCGCTACCGCGCGCCCGGGACCGGCCCCCTCGGTGCACCGAGGGGGCCGTAGGCGTTCCCGGACCCCCGGCACGACCGGGCCGCGACCAGCTCCAGCAGCGGCCGCCAGTCCTCCAGGACGCCCGCGTCCGGCCCGGCGGCGCCGGCCGCGGCCGCCTCCCGGGCCTGCCGCAGGGAGGCCGCCGCCTCCGCGTCGCCGTCGCCCGCGCCCCCTGCCGAGGTTCCGCCCGGGCCGTTCCCGCCGGCCGCCGCCAGGAGGCCCAGCAGCCGGGCCACCCGCTCGCCCAGCAGGGGCCGGACGGCCTCCGCCGCCAACTCGCCGTGTACCGCGCCGTCACTCGGACGGAGCATCTTTCCGAGGTCGTGCACCAGGCCCGCGAGCTGCAGTTCCTTGTCGGAGGGATGGGAGCGCCGCAGGTGCGCCGCCGTCCGCAGACCGCAGTCGTCGGGGGAGTCGTACAGCAATTGCATGAGCGTCACCACGCTTGTGACGTACGGCACTTGGGCTTCCGTCGCCCTGGAAACCGACACCGCGGGCCCCCTCCGTCGCGCCTCGCACTTCCGGGGTCGAGCAGACCATCCGTCACGTACCCGCCGACCCACGACTTGCTGAACTCGCGACGAAACTGAGAGGGCGCAGCGGATTTTGCCTTCCTATCGAGCGGAGGTCCGCTCATATGTGTACTCTGGGGCATCAAGACGGCCCCCATCCGGGCCGCGCTCCACCAAGGCGCCACCGCGTCCGGAACCCCCTTCATCCCTTGCCCCGGCTCGCGGTCCGCTTGCCGGGTTGCGCGACGCAAAGGAGTGCGCGGTGACTGAAATGTCGAAGCCCGAACCCACGGTGCTGGAGCGGACCGGATCGCGGTCCAAGACCCGCTCCGACGAACTCGGCAGCCTCGAGGTGTGGGCCCGGTCCGCCCCGATCCGGCTGGCCGGCTACGAGGACGACCTGGCGGAGGCCCACATCCTGCCGGGCATCGACTAGACACCGACCCCGCGCGCGCCGCGGGGCCCGGACACCGCGGGCCGCACCGGCCCGCGGAGCGGTACTCCAGCGCCCCCACGTGCGGACAGCACCGGGGGCGCTGCCCCGCCCGGCTTACGCCCTCGGCGTCATCGCCCACGCCGATCACGGCGTCCGCACCCCGTCCGCCGGGGCAGGCTGGACCCATGAAGATATTGCTGCTGGGCGGTACCGAATTCGTCGGACGTGCGATCGCGGAGGACGCCGCGGCCCGGGACTGGGACGTCACCCTCTTCCACCGGGGCCGCCACCCCGCCCCACCGGGCACCCGGACCCTCCTCGGGGACCGCACCGCCCCCGGGGGCCTGGCCGCCCTCGCCGAGGGGGAGTGGGACCTGGTCGTCGACACCTGGGGCGGCGCCCCCACCGCGGTGCGCGACAGCGCCCGCCTGCTGAGCGACCGCGCCGGCCGGTACGCGTACGTGTCCAGCCGCTCGGTGTACGTCTGTCCGGCCCCGGCGGGACGCGCCGAGGACGGGGTCCTCGTGGACGGCTCGCCCGACGCGCCCGAGACCGGATACCCCATGGACAAGCGGGGCGGCGAGCTCGCCGCCCTGGACGCCTTCGGGGACCGCGCCCTGCTGCTGCGGGCCGGCCTGATCCTCGGGCCGTACGAGAACGTCGGCCGGCTGCCCTGGTGGCTGTGCCGCACCGCCCGCGGCGGTCCGGTGCTCGCCCCCGGCCCGCGCGACCTGCCGATCCAGTACATCGACGTGCGCGACCTCGCGCACTGGAGCCTCGGGGCCGCCGCGGCCGGACTCGGCGGCCCCTACGACCTGGTCTGCCCGGCCGGGCACGCCACCATGGGCGGCCTGCTCGAGGCCTGCGTCGCCGCGACCGGCTCCGGCGCCGCATTGCGCTGGACCGACCCGGAGGTGATCGAGGCGGCCGGGGTGGAGCCCTGGACCGAGCTGCCGGTGTGGATCCCGCCGGGCGAGCTCCACGGGCACCTGCACGGCAGCGACGTGTCCAAGGCGGTGGCCGCCGGGCTGGAGTGCCGTCCGGTCGAGGAGACCGTGGCCGACACCTGGGCCTGGCTGAGCGGGCTCGGCGGCCCGGCCCCGCAGCGCCCGGACCGTCCGGCCCCGGGCCTCGACCCGGAGCGGGAGGCCGCGCTACTGGGCCTCTGACGGAGGGGCGTGCGCGAGGCGGGTCGGCGGGAGGTACTCGCGGACCCGGGTGCGGTGCCACCAGGCCCCCGTCTCCCGCAGCTCCCGCCAGGTGGTGTACCGGTAGCGGTACACCACGGCGCGGACGTACACCGGCGGGGCGTCCGGGAACGGATCGTGCCGCAGCAGTCGCAGCGTGTCCCGGTCGCCGGCGAGCAGCCGCTCCACGAACGGCCCGAACCAGTCATCCGCGTAGCCGGGAGAGATCGCCGCGAACCACATCAGCCAGTCCAGCCGCAGGTGGTACGGGGCGAACTGGCGCGGGAGCCGGCGCGGGTCACCGGGCTTCCCCCTGAAGCCGTACTCCCGCCAGTCCCCGTCCTCGCGCGGCACCCGGTCCGCCGTCCCCTCCACCACCACCTCCGTGCGGACCCGCCCGACCGAGCCGAAGGCCCCGTAGGTGTTGACCAGGTGCAGCGCGTCGAAGGAGCGGTTCATCACCTGCCGGCGCGAGAGCATGTTGAGCACCGGGCGGCGGCTGAGGACGAGGACCAGGACGCCCACCGCGCACACGAGCCCCGCGAACCACAGGGGCGGCTGCTGCGAGGCGGCCGCCGGGGGAGGGCCCGCGATCCCGGTGAAGTCGACGGCGGAGGCGGCGAGGGCGATCGTCAGCCAGTTCAGCCAGGCGAAGTTGCCCGACAGCACCAGCCACAGCTGCGTCGCGACGACGATCCCGGCGGCGTAGGAGGCCACCGGCTGCGGGGTGAACAGCAGCACCGGCACGACGAGTTGGGTCACATGGTTGGCGGCGCACTCCACCCGGTGCAGGGGCCGGGGCAGGTGGTGGAAGAACCAGCTGAGCGGCCCGGGCATCGGCTGGGTCTCGTGGTGGAAGTTCAGGCAGGTCAGCCGGCGCCAGCAGGGATCGCCGCGCATCTTGATCAGTCCGGCGCCGAACTCCACGCGGAAGAGCAGCCAGCGCAGCAGCCACAGGACCAGCACCGGCGGCCCGGTCCGCGCGTTGCCGAGGAACACGGCCAGGAACCCCGCCTCCAGCAGGAGCGACTCCCAGCCGAAGGAGTACCAGGTCTGCCCCACGTTCACGATGGAGAGGTACAGCGCCCACAGCACGGCCCACATCGCCATCGCGGCGGCGAGCGGCACCGCGTCGCCGGCCCCGGCGGCCAGCGCGGCGGCCAGGGTCGCGCCGCCCCAGGCGCAGCCGGCGAAGAGCCGGTCGGAGTAGCGCAGCCGGAACAGGCTGGGGGCGCGACGGAAGGGCACGTACCGCGCGTGGCGCGGGACGGGCAGCATGCCGCGCTCCCCGATCAGGGCCCGGAACTGCAGGGCCGCCCCGAGGAAGGCGACGAGGTAGACGCCGGCCAGGACCCGCTGGAAGACCAGCCGGGCGATCCAGTAGTCCGGCGCCGTGAACCAGTCCATCGACTCCAGTATCGGACCGGTCGGCGGGCGGCGGCCATCGCTGCCGCCGCCGGAGGCCTCCGGGGGGCTTCGGCGTGATCCCGCGGCGCTCCGGTTGCGGCTCCCGCGCGGATGCGGCAGACAGGAGGAAGCAATCGGGGCGAAAGGGAGAATCCACGTGAACGGACCGTCACATCCGACACCTCGTCAGGCTTCGCGCCGTCACGCACCGGCGGGAGCAGCCCTCTTCGCGCTCCTCGGCCTGTTCGCGGCGGCCTGCGGCAGCCCCGAGGAGCCGGCGGGCGCCGCCGGAGCGGAGAGCCAGGAGGTCCACCTCCAGGCCGTGGCCACACCCGGCCCCGACCCGTTCACCGCCTCCTCCGCCACGGCCGAGTCCTCCCCCCTCCAGCCCCCGCTGCCCAACCCCACCGGACAGGGCATCCGCACCGTCAACGCCGCCACCCCCGGCCTGTACGGCGGCACCCAGCGGCTCGGCAGCTGCGACGTCGAACAGCAGGTGGGCTTCCTGACCGCGGACAGCGCCAAGGCCCGCGCGTTCGCCCAGGCCACCGCCGTCCAGGAGGAGGAGATCCCGCGGTTCCTGCGCGGCCTCACCCCCGTCGTCCTGCGCGCCGACACCCGCGTCACCAACCACGGCTTCCGCGACGGGCGCGCCGACGCCTACCAGTCCGTCCTCCAGGCCGGCACCGCCGTCCTCGTCGACGAGCACGGCATGCCCCGGGTCCGCTGCGGCTGCGGCAACCCGCTGGGCGCCCCGCGCGCCGCCAAGGGGTCCCCGGTCCACAAGGGAGAACCCTGGAACGGCTACCAGCCCAACCAGGTCATCGTCATCGAACCCACCACCCAGGCGATCACCAACCTGGTCATCGTCAACATCGCCGACAACACCTGGATCGAACGCAAGCACGGCGACGACGGCGCCCAGGACCGCGCCCCCCGCCTCGTGCCCCCGTACGACCCGTCCGACGGCATCCCCGACGGCCCGCTGCGACCCTCCGGCACCCCCTCGGGCACGCCCTGCCCGAGCACACCGGGCACCGGGGCCACCGACTGCGCCACCGCCCCGTCGGCCCCCTCGACCCCGACCGGCCCCGGGACGCCGCAGGACCCGGCCCGGCCCCAGCAGCCGCGGCCCGAGAACCCCGCGGACCCGAGGGAGGCCCTGCCGCCGGAGAACCCCTCCGACCCGCTGACCCAGGACCCGGGCGACCCGGCCCTGCCCCCGGACCCCGACGCGTCCGTACCCGTCGACCCGTACGACCCGTACGCCGAGCCGTACGACCCGAACAGCCCCTACGTCGACCCTGACCTGCAGCGGACTCCCACGGAGGAGGGCTACTCGCTGGAGAGCGCCTGACCGGCCGGTGTGTCATGGTGGACCGGTGCCGACCACCGTATCGCTGCCGGACGACTGGCCCGCACACCCGGACCGGTCGCTCTCGCTCAACCGCATGGGAAGTTTCGACTGGGACCTGGTCACCGGTCTCATGCACATGGACGAAGCCGCCCTGGACGTCTTCGACACGACCCCCGACGCCTACGACGGACGGCCGTCCTCCCTCGGAGAGCGCGTGCCGCCCGCCGAGGCGACCCGCCTGGACGCCATGGTCTCCTCCGCCCTCAAGAGCGGCACGGACAGCTACGGCGCCTACTTCCGCATCCGCTGCCGGGACGGACGGCTGCGCTGGACGCACACCCAGGGCCGCGTCCTGCGCGACGGGGAAGGCCGTCCGTACCGGATCATCGGCATCGTCCGCGACGCCACCGAGGAGCTGAGCCATTCGGCCGAGCGCCTCGGCCTGGACGAGGAGCGGCGCCGCCAGACCACGGTCGTGGAGAGCACCACGGCCGCCCTGGCCCACGCCCGGACCGTCCAGGACGTCATCGACGCGCTCGGCGACGCCCACGGCCTGGAGCGGCTCGGCTCCATGGGCATGGTCATGGGCCTGGTCGAGGCCGGCCGGATCCACCTGGTCGCCGAGGGCCCGGACGGCAGCTTCGTCCCCGGCACCCGCTACACCCGCATCGACGAGCAGTACCCGATGAGCGAGGTCGTCCGCTCCCTCCAGCCGCGCTTCCTCGACTCGGCGGAGGAGTTCGCCCGCGACTACCCGGCCCTCTGGGCGAAGATCTCGTACATGCGGATCTCGGCCGCCGCCTACCTGCCCCTCATCGCCCAGGCCCGCCCCATCGGCGCGATCGGACTGCTCTACCAGGACAAGGACGGCTTCACCCAGGAGGAGCGCAACCTCCTGGTGGCCCTCGGCAGCAGCATCGCCCAGAGCCTCCAGCGGGCCATGCTGCTGGAGCAGGAACACGACCTCGCCGAGGGACTCCAGCAGGCCATGCTGCCCCGCCGGATCCCGTCGGTTTCGGGCGGGGAGATCGCCGTGCGCTACCGCTCCGCCCGGATGGGCCGGGACATCGGCGGCGACTGGTACGACGTCATCCCGCTGCCGGGCGGGCGGGTCGGCGCCGTCATCGGCGACGTCCAGGGCCACGACACCCACGCCGCCGCCGTCATGGGCCAGCTGCGCATCGTCCTGCGCGCCTACGCCGCCGAGGGCCACTCACCCGGCACGGTCATGGCCAGGGCCTCCGTCTTCCTCCACGAACTGGACACCAGCCGCTTCGCCACCTGCATGTACGTCGAGGCGGACCTGTCGACCGGCGTCCTGCAGATGGTCCGCGCCGGCCACATCGACCCGCTGCTGCGCACCCGTGACGGGGACTGCCACCGCCTGCCGGTGGACGGCGGGATGCCGCTCGGGCTGTCCGCCGAGTTCGGACGCCTCGAATACCCGGTGACCACGGTGGAGCTCGACCCCGGCGAAACCCTCCTGCTGTGCACCGACGGCCTCGTCGAACACCCCGGAGCCGACCTCGACGACGGGATACACCTGCTGACCTCCCACGTCCGCGGCGGCCCGGCCGACCTGCAGCTGCTCGCCGACCGGCTGTGCGAGATCGTCGCCGAACGCGGCGGCGCCGACGACATGGCCCTGCTCCTGCTGCGCCGCCGGCCGGCCCCCGCCCCGCCCGGCGGCGGACGCCTCCAGCAGCACGTGGCACCGGGCGACCCGGAGGCCCTCGTGGCCGCCCGCCACATGATCGGCGCGGCCGTCCGCGCGTGGGGCGCGCGGGAGCGGGCCGACGAGATCGAACTCGTCGCGGACGAGCTGATCGTCAACGCCCTGATGCACACCGACGGCCCGGCGATCGTGACCCTGCGCATCCTCGCCGCACCCCAGCGCAGACTGCGCGTCGAGGTCGCCGACCGCTCCAGCGCGCTGCCGCGGCGGCGCGAGGCGGGCGACTCCGGGGTCTCCGGGCGGGGCCTGATGCTCGTGGACCGGCTCGCCGACGTCTGGGGCGTGGAGCCGCGCGGCAGCGGCAAGTGCGTCTGGTGCGAGTTCGTGATGGGCTGAGCGCCGGGCCGGATCCGGGCCGGTCCGGGCCCGGATCCGGCCGGCACCGGTCGGCATCGCGGCCCCGGGCCGAGCAGGGTCGGCTCGCGCTCCGTCCACGGCGACGGCAGGCTGGGACCATGCCGGAGCTGCCCGAGGTCGAGGCCCTGCGCGAGTACCTCGACGAGCACCTCACCGGGCGGGTGGTCGCACGCGTCCTCCCGCTCGCCGTGAGCGTCCTGAAGACCTACGACCCGCCCCCGAGCGCCCTGGAGGGGCAGCGGGCCGGAGCCACGGCCCGCCACGGCAAGTTCCTGGACCTGCGGATCGGCGAGCTCCACCTCGTCACCCACCTGGCCCGGGCCGGCTGGCTGCGCTGGCGGGAGACCCAGCCCGCCCAGCCGCCGCGCCCCGGCAAGGGGCCGCTCGCGCTGCGGGTGGTCCTCGACGGCGGGGACGGCTTCGACCTCACGGAGGCCGGGACCCGCAAGGGCCTCGCCGTGTACGTGGTCCGCGACCCGCAGGAGGTGCCCGGAATCGCCCGCCTCGGCCCGGACCCCCTCGCCGAGGACTTCGACCGGGACGCCTTCGCCGCCCTGCTCACGGGGGAGCGGCGCCGGATCAAGGGCGTGCTGCGGGACCAGAGCGTGATCGCGGGCATCGGCAACGCGTACAGCGACGAGATCCTGCACGCCGCCCGGATCTCGCCGTTCGCCCTGGCATCGACCTTCGACGAGGACCGGACCACCCTGCTGTACGCGGCGGTCCGCGACACCCTGCGGTCCGCCGTCACCCGGGCCCACGGGCTCGCCGCGGGGGAGCTCAAGGCCGAGAAGAAGAGCGGACTGCGGGTGCACGGCCGGGCCGGCGAGCCCTGCCCGGTGTGCGGCGACACGATCCGCTCCGTGTCCTTCGCCGACTCCTCGCTGGAGTACTGCCCCACCTGCCAGACCGGCGGGAAGCCGCTGGCCGACCGGCGGCTCTCGCGCCTCCTCAAATAGCCGGACGCTGCGTAGACTCCCGCACCATGGCCGAGGAGTCCCCGCAGTCACCGCCCCGGCGCGAGGTGGTCACGGGGGTGCCCCGGGGAGCCCGGCGCAGGCCGCCCGCGTACGCCCCGGCCCGGTCGGAGATCACCGAGCAGACCACCGTGGGCGCCACCTACGTACGGGCCCTCATGCGAGGTCAGCTGCGCGCCGCCCTGGTGGCATTGACCGCCCTGGTGGTGCTGGTCGGCCCGCTGCCGCTGGTCTTCGCCCTGACGCACACCGGATCCGGGCCGCCGGTCTGGCTGACGCTGGGCCTGCTGGCGTATCCGGTGATGTGGCTGATCGCCCGCTGGTACGTCCGCACGGCGGAGCGCGCCGAGGCCGATTTCACCGGCCTGGTGACGGACCCGGCGGACCGGCCCTGGTGCCCTGAGTCAAAGATTCACTTGGGCGCGCCTACTGCTGACGGACCTCAGAATCAGATCACTGGGGCCTGATCCGAGAGACAGGCCCTGGCCCTCCGGCCTGCAAGCGGAACCTGCGGTGGAGGCAGTGGCCGCACGGTCGGCCGTGAATGTCCCGCAGTCTTGGCGGGGGTGACGACGGTGCTGGGCGGTCCCCTGCCGGTCGTTCCGCCCGGACCAGGGCGCGCCCTCGCGGTTCGACCGCGTACCCGAGGGGAGCGGTGGGAATCCGGCGGATGAGGCCCTCCTGGATCAAGGCACGGATCGCCGACTTCACGGCCCGGCCGGGTACGTGCCGGCAGAAGTGCGACCCGAGGCTCGGGCCGTGGTGGCCTTCCCATTCCAGCAGGAGCCCCAGAACGGTCACCTGGAGGACGGATCGGTTCGGGCGGCGGCGGACGGGAACGGTGGCCGTTCTCCGTTGCACGGCGAGTCGAGGGTCCTCCTCCTCAGCGGAGAGAGCGGGGTGGGCGGCAGGGACGAAGGCCGCCAGCTCGCGGCCGTACGAGACGGTCAGCACGTGGTCGCTGAACGAGAGCTCCTGGACTGCGTCGGGAAGCCACAACCCGGTGACGCCCTGGCCCGAGTCCGCGTCCCAGAGGCGCACCTCGTTGTCCGGACCGCCGACTGCGACGACGGCGCTGTCCGGTGTGCTCCCGAGCCCGAACACCGGGATGGCCTCGCCCTCGGCGGGAGCGTCCAGACGGACGGCGCTGAGCAGACGGCCGGTCTCGGCATCGGTGACGCGCACACTGTGGTGGTCCGCCCACAGGTGCTGAGACGCCACACGCGGGCCGGAGGGCCCCGCGGTGAAGCGCACCGCGGTGACGCCTGGTGATTTGCCTGCCGGGCTCAGGACGCGCCGGACAGAGCCCGACGCCAGGTTCCACAGGACGACTTCGCCGTCGCTGCGGCCGGTGAGGACCACGGGAGTGTCCCGGATGCGGCCCACGGCCAGGGCCGACACCCCCTCGTACCGGTTCAGCGGGCCGCTGCGGAGGCGGCCCGATCCCAGCTCCCACATGTGGGTGTGGCCCTGGCCGTCGAGCGTCACGAGCACGGGCCGCCTGCTGGATCCCCCTGCCGCCAGGGCGACGACGGGAACGTCCGTCCGCCGGTTCCACAGCACGGACCCGGTGTCGACCAGACGGACGACGATGCCCCGCCCCGAACTCACGGAAGCCGATACGGAACCCTCCCGCGTCGATCCCAGCGCCACGGCGTGTACGGGGCTGTCCCCCGCCATGCGTGCGCTGAGGAGGCTTCCGGTGCGGTTGTCCAGGATGCGCAGCCGGTGGTCGCCGCAGGCGGTGACCACGAGTGGGCGGCCTCGCGGAGTGTCCGAAGCCAGCGCTTCGATGCGCCCCGGATGAACGGCTCCCGCGATGTGTTCCGTCCGGTCGGAGAGGTCCCAGACACGACCGGTCGCGTCGTCGCCGCAACTGACTGCCATCCATCGGCCGGAGTGCGAGAGAGGGGCGAACGCCGCGACTCGCCGGACGGGCGCCGTGTGACCGGTGTAGGTGTGCAGTTCCCTGCCGTTCTCGACGCTCCAGCTTCGGACGGTGTCGTCGGCCGAGGCGGAGAGGACGATGAGTCTCGCCAGGGTGAGTCGGTTTCCCCGTCTCTGGCTGACCGACAGAGCGTGTTGCCGCAGAGCACTTCGATCCGTGTGCCGCTCGTCGAGCTCGGGGTCGACGCCGTCCTGCGTGGGGTGCGGAGCGTAGACCGAGGAGAGGGCCAGAACAGCCCGGTGATGACCCTCCAGTTGGTTCAGTCTTTCCCCCGTGTCGAGGTCCCAGATCCGTACCGTGCCGTCGGCTCCGCCGGTGACCGCCGTGGCGGCTCTCGGCATGGGGTCGGCGTCGTCCTCGGACGGCAGGTGCAATACGTCCAGGTCACCCGGACGTCCCCTGCGGTTGAACGTGAGCGGGGAGCGCCCGGTGACGGCGTCCCAGATTCGTCCGGTTCCGTCGACAAGGGTCGCCACGGCGATGGGGTCCCTGTAGGACCCGCCGCACTCGAGGCCCGTCACCTCGGCAGCGAGCGGCATGGAGTAGAGGGCGCGCCCGTCCCTGAGGGCGACGGCCACCACCTGCGCCGGCGCTTCACCCGTCGCCGCCACGGCGGTGAGCACCAGGGGCTCGGACCGGTTCCAGGCGACGGCGAGCAGCCCACGCGGGTAACCGGACGCGGTGGTGAGCAGCACCCGGGACCGCCCCCGCTCGAAGTCCGTGACGCGGAGCGTTCCGTCGTGGCCGACGCTCACCGAACACAGGCGCCCGTCGTGGAGAAGGGTCTCCAGTCCGGTCACCGGGCCGTCGTGCGCATCGACGGCCGATGAGGCGCGGCCGGTCCGCGCGTCCCAGACACGCAGCCGCCCACGGGTGTCCGCGGTGACGACGAGGGTGCGACCGTCACGCGTGTGCGAGGTCAGTGCGGTGACACCCCCGGTGTGGCCCTTCCACGCGTGGCGCAGGGTGCCGGTGTCGGCGTGGAAGACGCGGACCGTCTCGTCCGCACCCGCCGTGACGGCGAGGGGCTCACCGTCGACCACGGCGAGGGCAAGATGGCCGAGGGGTCGGCTGTGTCCGGTGAGAGAGGCCCGGAGCGCGGGCGAGATGTTGGCGGCGGTGGACCACGCGCACTGCCACGGCGGGTTCTGCTCGTCCGACGGCTCATAGAGGGAACGGCTGATGTCGGGGCGTTGATGGCGTACGGCGTCCACTGCCAGGATGTGGCGTCGCTGTTCGGCCGGTGCCGTGGCGTGGCGCGCCAACGACGTGCGATAGACGGTGAGAGAGGTGTGGTCCCGTCGGCCTGCCGGGGACGTGGCGAGGATGCTGCGCGGGTCGCCGTGGACCAGGAACTCCCAGTCGTGCAGCAGCCGGTCCAGCCCTCCGGCATCGGCCGCGTGTTCGGCCGCGTGCCGCAGGAGATAGGGCGAGGCCCTGTCCCAGTGGAGGACATCGCCGTCCGCGACCTCTGCGGTCAGCAGGTCGAAGACGCGCTGCGCCACCTGACGGCGGGAGACCGCGTTGTCGTCGCCTTTGTCGTCATGGGCGTTGTCGCTGTCGTAGACATCGCCGGTGTCGTCGGCTGCAGTGCTCACGCCTGCTGTGCCCCGGTGGGCTGCGGAGCAGCCATCAACGCGGCCACCTCAGGTGTCTTGAGGTACTCCTCCACATGATGGAAGCGGTAGGTCTGGTGAGCGGAGCAGTGCCGGTCGCTCTCCACCCCGTCGAACCGGGCCGAGATTCCGCGGATCGGCAGTGCGACCAGGTCTCCGGGGTCCGCGAGGTTGGCCCAGCGGCGCACCGCGTCCGGTCGCCGGCCCCGGCCGAGCTCGGGTCCGGGCGTCAACCGGTGGAAGACCGCCTTCGGCAGAGCGAGCGGCGAGCCCAGGGTGATCAGGAGCGGTACTTCCAGGTCCTCGCATTCATGGAGTGCCTCGTAGGCGATGACACTGCCCAGCGAGTGCGCGATCACGACATCGGGGCGATGCGCGGTCAGGGCCTCCCGTACCCGGTTCCGGACTGCCGGACGGGCAGGGCCGGGCTCCAGGTAGCGGTGCACTTCCTTGGCGAAGCGGACCAAGAACCACTCCATGAGGCCGGGGGCGCAGGCCTTGGAGGCGACGATGTCCTGGAGCTGGTCGCGCAGCAGGTAGGTGAGCCACCCCTGGGCGATCCCCGGCGCTGCCGTGGGCGTTTTCAGGAGGGAGAACATGTCCATCAGAATCGTCTCTTCGGAGTCCGAGAGTTCTTCCAAGCGGCCGTCCTCGCCCTGGTGGCCGTGTTCCTGGAGCAGGTCCGCGTAGTAGGCGACGTGCACATCGGCGTCCGGCGTCCCGCCGGCAGCCAGGTGCTTCTCCCAGAGGGCGGACATGTGGCCGGCGACCGTCTCGGGATCTTCGTCCACGCGGAGGTTGCCGATGCCGTGGATGCCCAGGATCTTCATATGGCCTCGCTTCGGGTAGCGCTGTCGAGTGGGTACGGGTGGGCCTGGAGGTAGTCGGCGAGGCCTTGGTGAAAGAGGCGGTACAGGGTCGAGCCGTCGGTTTCGACCCCTGTGCGCAGGTAGAAGGACCCCGCGTCGAGCAGCCCGCGGACGTGCTGCAGGAGGTCTTGGTCCGTTGCGCGCGCGAGGCCGCAGCCGGCTGCCACGTTCGGCGTGGGCGCGAACTCCGGTGCCACGGCCGCGACCGCCTCGGTCGGGAAACCGTCGCCCTTGGCGAACGCCACAGCGGCCAGCACCGCACGGAGGTCCTTGCCGTCGGGGCGTCTGTCGAGGTCGAGTTCGAGGACGTCCGGCAAGCTCCTGGGGACGGTGCGGCCGCGCGCGACGGCGGCATCCACGTTGTCGGGCACCGGCTGGGTGGCCAGGACGTGGCCGAAGATGCGTGCTACGAGGAATGGCCCCCACTCGTGCATGCGGTCCGTTTCCTCGGTGAGCGCCTCGGCCACCGTTTCGGCCAGCGCGGTGCGAATGGGCCGCTGCTCGGGAGGGATGTACTGGGGCAGGGAGGAGAGTCTGCGGAGCATGTGGCTCCGGAGGTCGCTGCGGATCTCCTCGAGCGGCACGTCGTCCAAGTCCAGCAGACCTCCGTCCCGACCTGCCAGGGTGAGCAAGGGACCTGCCGGCCAACGACGCGTGCCGACCAGCAGCCGCACCAGGGACCGTCCGTCCGGACGGACCGCCCCAGCCAGCGGTATCAGCAGTGACTTCATGAGGTCGTCGGGGTCCTCCGCCTCGTCCAGGGCGTCGAAGACGAGGGCGGGTACGGCGGGAAGCGTGCCCGCTTCGGAGATGAGATCGGCGACGCTCCACCGCCGCTCCGGTTCGCTCGGCAGTCTCCATTGCAGGGCGATCGAGGTCATGACCGCGTCGATGTCGCGGCCGCGGGAGTGGATCGCGGCCAGGAGCGGGTTCGGTGAACACACACCTTCCGGACTCTGCGCGCTCAGGTAGGCGCGGATGTCGGGGGCGGCATCGATGACCGCTTCGTGCCCCGAGCAGACCAGAGCGCCCAGGAGCGCCGACTTCCCCGAACCGGGTGCGCCCGTGACCACGCGCAGCCCACCGACCCGGTCGTCGTCCAGCCAGGCCGCCAGCCAATGCAGTTGGGACTGGCGGCCCACGAAGTGGTCGTCCACCCGGTCCATGAAGTGTTCAGCGCCGAGGTCCGCCACGAAGGCGCGCACGGGAGGTACGACGTCGTGCAGCTTCTCCAGGCGGGTGCCGGGGCGCCATCGCGGGTTCGGAAAGAAGGGGAGTTCGGGCAGTTCCTGCGAGACGTCCACGCGCGTGGTGTGGATTCGCTGACTGCTGCCGAGCCCCTCCAGGCTGTTCTGAATGGCTCGGGTGACCCGGTCCCAGCGGACGAAGCGAATCGAGGGTGAGGTGTCGAGACCATGGTCGGCGATCTGTTCCAGGACCTCCGCCACAGCTTCGCTGAAGCGGCCGTCGTAGGCCGGGCGATCGGGGCTCGTCGCCGCGATCACCCAGGCGTTCAGCTCGCCGTCCGGGACCCGGGTCAGTTCGGAGAGGCGAGCGGACCGGCCCGCACGGCACAGATCGATGACGAACAGGGTGGGCTGGGGCTGCTGGTGGGCGATCCTCACCCACTGGCTCACATCGGTGCCAGTGCCGAGCGTCGCGCATGCAGGAACCATGTGGACGTGTTCTAGTCCCGCCGCCGCCGGCGAGCGGTTGAGGTCCGCTGCCGGGGTTCCGTGGGACAGTGCGTGCACGATCCTCGTCGTGCTCGAGTGAACGGCCGCGTCGCTGTGGAGCATCACAGCTCTTCGGTCCGGTTCGGCGACCGACAGAACCTCGTATCCGACGCGCTTGTAGGCGAGGTCGAGCCGGGACATGAGACCTGGGACGAAGGGGAGCCGGGGCCAGTCGGTGTGGCCCGGCGCCGGCTCGCCATGCGGGTCCGCGGTGGTGGGGAACCGCTCGACGCCCATGAGCAGCACTTGCCCCGTGCCCGATTCTTCTGTCCTCACCTGCGCGCTGTCCCTCTCCGATGCGGTCCACCTGGACGTCATGGGAAACGTCCACGACAAGGGTAGGTGGCGGACGGCGGTCCGTCAGAGGATCGGATACCCGCGAGCACTTGCCTCGCCCACCCGTGTCCGAACGTGGGTGGAGAAGGCGTGCGTTGCCCAACTCGGGTCACGGTGAGCTGATGTGTGGTTGCGGCCCGGCCTCAGAACAGGTGCATCGCCAGGTGGCCGAGCGGCAGGCCGAGCTGCCAGGCGGGGGTCCAGACGCGGGCGTTCTCGTCGAGTCCCGGTGGGAAGTCCGTGTGGTCGGGGCGGCCGGGGTCCAGGTTGGTGGCGAACAGCTCGGTGCCGTCCAGCCAGCGCCACGCCGCGCGGGCCAGTTCCAGGTCGGGGTCCTCTCCCCGGCCGTCCTCCCGGGCCTCCTCGCCGAGGGCGAGGAAGCGGGTGTGGACCCAGTCGCGCCAGGGATGTCCGTACGCCGTGAGCGACAGCCACTCGTCGAGCTGCGAGACCACGCGGATCCCGGAGAGTTCGCCGGCGGCGTCCGAGAGGTAGATGGTCAGCGCGAGGGTGTCCCGCCCGGCCCGGAACTCCAGGGTGCTGACCGGGATCAGCCGGCCCGTGCGCAGCAGTTCGTCTGCGATGTACTCGGCGTAGAGCCAGGCCATGGGCACCGCGAGCCCGCCGTCACTGGTGCCGTTCGTACCCTCGGGCTGCACCGTTCCACCTTCTCCCGCGCGTTGGGCGTCCCGTCTTCAGCCCAGAGCCTTCACCGAGGGGCTCGCGCAGTGGGGGTTGTTTACCCAACTTGGACGGTCTGATGTCGCATTCGATGCGCTTTCTGTCCGGTCCGCGACCCTTCACGGCGTTCCGCGACACGTTCGCCGTTCTGTCCCCACGCGGGCGATTCAGGCGCCGAGGCCGTAGCCGTAGCTCTGGAGGTCCTTCCTCAGGGCGCGCAGGGCGTAGTGGGTGCGGGACTTGACCGTCCCCGCCGGAATGCCCAGCTCGGCGGCGGCCTCCGCCACCGAGCGGTCCCGGAAGTAGACCTCCAGCAGCACCTCGCGGTGCTCCTGTCCCAGCGACCCCACGGCCCGCCGGACGTCGATCGCCGTGACCGTCCCGGCGACCGCGTCCTCGGCCGCGGGCGCCGGCGCCTGCTCCAGCCCCTCGGCCTCCACCTCCCGGGGGCGGGAGAGCCGGGCGCGCCGGGCGTCGATCGCGAGCCGCCGCGCCACCGTGAAGAGCCAGGGCCGCAGGGACTCGTGCGCGCCCGTCAGGGCCTCCGGGTGCTGCCAGAGGCGGACCAGGGTCTCCTGCACGAGGTCCTCGGCCCGCTGGGCGTCCCCGGCGGTGAGGCCGACCAGGAACCCGAACAGGGCCCGCCCGTGCTCGCGCTGGAGCGCGGCCAGTGCGTCGGGATCCGTCCGGGGGAGGGCGGGGGACTGCGGCACGAGCGGCTCCTTCCGGGGGTGGGTCGGGGCCGTGACGGCGCCGTCCCGTCCACCCTCACCCGCACGCGGCCGCCCGGGAACCGTCCTGCGCGGGCCGTGCGCCCAAGCGCCCCCGCGGCCCGACGGGCGGCCGTGCCCCGCGGTGAACGGTCGAACGGCGCGGTGAACGGCACGGAGGGGCGGGCGTTCCCGGTGGGGGGACCCGGCGGGCGTCCCCGGCGGGCGGGCTCGTGGGTGGGTGCGGTGTCGGCCGTCGGGGTGGGCGCGCGTCCGGACGGCGGCCCCGCTTCTTGACTTGGTGCGACCGGTTCTGTGGATTGCAGGGGACCGCATGTCGGATTGTCGTACTAATGGGAGCCGGATTGATGATCCCGCGTACCCGGCCGAGGGCGGCGCTCGCCGTCCTGTCGGCCCTCCTGCTCTCGGCCGCCGCCGCCTGTTCTGCCACGGGGCAGCGCACCCCCGCCCGCCTCGGGGACTCCGGCGCGCCCGCGCCCTCCAGCGCCGCGGGATCCCCCGCCGCCCGGGGCTTCACCCTCGTCGCGAGCGGCGACGTGCTGCCGCACACCTCCGTCATCCGTCGCGCGGCGCAGGACGCGGGCGGCGCGGGGTACGACTTCGGGCCGATGTTCTCCGGCGTCAAGGACGTGGTCTCGACCGCCGACCTCGCCCTCTGCCACATGGAGACCATCTACGGCGAGGAGGGCGGACCCTTCTCCGGATACCCCGCCTTCACCTCGCCGCCGCAGGTCGCCGACGGGCTCAGGGCCACCGGCTACGACGGCTGCTCCACGGCCTCCAACCACACCCTCGACGACGGGGCCGACGGGCTGCGGCGCACCCTCGACCGCTTCGACAAGGTCGGCCTGAAGCACGCCGGTTCCGCCCGCACCGCCGCCGAAGCCGCCGCGGTGACCCTCTACACGGCGGGCTCCGCGAAGGTCGCGCACCTCGCCTACACCTACGACACCAACGGCTACCCCCAGCCGGAGGGCATGCCGTGGGCCGTCAACCTGATGAGACAGGACAAGATCGTCGCGGACGCCCGGGCCGCCCGCACCGCGGGCGCCGACGTCGTGCTGGTGAGCCTGCACTGGGGCACCGAGTGGCAGACCGAACCCGACGAGACGCAGATCTCGCTCGGCAGGGCCCTCACCGCCTCGCAGACCGGCGGCCGGCCCGACATCGACATGATCCTCGGCACCCACGCCCACGTCCCCCAGGCCTACGAGAAGGTCAACGGGACCTGGATCGTCTACGGCATGGGCGACCAGGTGGCGGGCGAGATGTTCAACCACTCGGGAGCGCGCGACCTGCGCGGCAATTACGGCTCCATCGGCCGCTTCACCTTCGCCCCGCCCGCAGCGCCGGGACAGCGCTGGCAGGTCACCGCGGCCGAGTTCGTCCCGCAGATGATGGACCTGTCCGCCGGCCGGGTCGTGCACCTCCCCGACGCCCTCGCCGAGGACCCGGACCGCGCGGACTACGAGAGCGCACGCGACGAGATCGCCGCCGCCGTCCTCAGCCGCGGCGCCGCGAAGGACGGCCTGAAGCAGGCGGGCTCCCGATAGCGGCCGGGGCGTCCGGCGCCGGGGCGTCCGGTGCCGGTGGGCTCAGGGCACCACGGTCACGGGCCACTTGCCCGCCTTGACCAGGCGGACCGCAACCGAGCCCACGATCCGGTGGCCCGCCTGCTCGGACGCCCCGACCACCACCGCGTCCGCCATCAGCTCCTGCGCCGCGCTCACCAGCCCGGCGTAGGGGTCCCCGCGGAAGGTGTGGAACTCCCAGCGCACCTCGTAGATGCCCTTGAGCCGCTCCGCCGACGCGCGGATCTCCGCCACCAGCCCCTCGGCGATCTCCCCGGTGGCGTCCGCCACCGGCGCGCCCAGCGCCGCACCCGCCGCCACCACCGGCTGCACGTACACCAGCGCCAGGAGCGCGTTCTGCCGCCTGGCCAGCCCCGCCGCGTAGGCCGCGGCCCGCAGCGAGGAGTCGGAGCCGTCGACCCCGGCCACGATCACCTTCGGGCCGTCGGTACCGCGTTCGAATCCCGTGTTCACGTCCTCCGTCACCCTGCCGAGCATAGGCCGCGGCCCCGGACGGCCCCGCCCCGGCCCACCGCTCGCCGCGCGCACCGGCCCCGCCCTCCCTACAGTGCGAACCATGAGTGCCACCGTGGAGGAGCAGCACGGAACCCGGAACCGCTTCCTGAACCGGGTGCCGGACGGATTCGGCGCGTTCTTCGGGGCGATCGGCCTGCTGTGCGCCCTGCTCTCGCTCTCCCCCACGCTGCGGCGGCTCCTGCGGCACGTCGTCCGCCTCCTCGACCTGATCGTCGTACCGGTCAGCGCGAACCTCGCCTACGCCGTCTTCCTCTTCCTCTTCGCGGCCGCCCTCGGCACCCGCAAGAAGGTCGCCTGGTGGATGGTCATCACCTATCTGGCCCTGCTGATCGTCGACGACCTCCTCGACATCGCCCTCGGCGACTACTGGATCGGCATCTCGTCGATGGCGCTCGCCCTGGCCGCCATGGCCGTCCTGGTCGCCGCCCGCAAGGAGTTCTACGCCGCCTCGCGCCCCGGGGCCCTCTGGCACGCCCTGATCGTGCTCGGCATCGGCATGCTCGTCGCCGTCCTCCTCGGCTGGGCGCTCGTGGCCCTCTTCCCCGGATCCCTGCCCCGGGGCCAGTGGCTGGACTGGGCCGCCAAGCAGGTCTTCGGCGGCCTCTTCTCCGCCCGGCAGTTCGACGGCCGCCCGCCGCGCCCCCTGTACTTCCTGCTCGGCCTGTTCGGCGCAGTCGCCCTGCTGAACGCCGCCGCCACCCTCTTCCGCTCCCAGCGCCTGACCGCCGCGCTCCACGGCGACGAGGAGCCCCGCATCCGCGCCCTGCTGGGCGCGTACGGGCGCGGTGACTCCCTCGGCTACTTCGCCACCCGCCGCGACAAGGCCGTCGTGTTCGCCCCCAACGGCCGCGCCGGCGTCACCTACCGCGTCGAGGCGGGCGTCGCCCTGGCCAGCGGTGACCCGGTGGGCGACCCCGCCGCCTGGACCGCGGCCATCGACGCCTGGCTGGCCGTGGCCCGCCGCTACGGCTGGCAGCCCGCCGTCATGGGAGCCTCCGAGGACGGCGCCACCGCCTACGCCCGCTCCGGGCTCGGCGCCCTCCAGCTCGGCGACGAGGCCATCCTGCACGTCGCCCACTTCGACCTCGACGGCCGCGACATGCGCGTCACCCGCCAGGCCGTCAACCGGGTCCGGCGAGCCGGCGCCACCACCTCCATCCGCCGCCACTCCGCCCTCTCCGAGGAGGAGATGCGGACCATCGTCGACCGGGCCGACCGCTGGCGGGACACCGAGACCGAACGCGGCTTCTCCATGGCCCTCGACCGGCTCGGGGACCCCGCCGACGGCGACTGCCTGCTCGTCGAGGCCTTCGACGGCGAGGGGGAGCTGATCGCCCTGCTCTCCTTCGTCCCCTGGGGCGCGGACGGCATCTCCCTGGACCTGATGCGCCGCGACCGCACCGCCCCGAACGGGGTCATGGAGTTCATGGTCGCCGAGCTGTGCGCCGCCGCCCCCGGCCTCGGCGTACGCCGGATCTCCCTCAACTTCGCCGTCTTCCGCTCCGCCTTCGAGGAGGGCGGCCGGATCGGCGCGGGTCCCGTCCTGCGGCTCTGGCGCAGACTGCTGCTGTTCTTCTCCCGCTGGTGGCAGCTGGAGGCCCTGTACCGCTCGAACGTCAAGTACGGGCCCGAGTGGTACCCCCGGTTCCTCTGCTACCAGGACGCCGGCTCGCTCGCCCGGGTCAGCCTCGCCTCCGGGATCGCCGAGGGCTTCGTCTCCGTACCGAGCCTGCGCACCCTGTGGGGCAACGCCCACCCCAAGGGCGTCACCGCCCCCGCCACCACCGAGGGGCTGCCCTCCATCGAGTCCCTCGGCCTGGACGCGGTGGGCGACGGGGCGCCGGGCGTCCCGGCCGAACGGCTGCCCGAACAGGTCCGCGTCCGCCACGCCAAGCTGGACCGCATCCGCGCCTCCGGCACCGACCCCTACCCCGTCGGCATCCGCGCCCGCACCCACACCGTCGCCGAGCTGCGGGCCGCCCACCCCGGACTCCCGCCCGGCGCGCGCTCCGGGGAGCGGGTCACGCTCGCCGGCCGCGTGATGGTCGTCCGCGACCTCGGCGGCGTGGTCTTCGCCGTGCTGCGCGACTGGTCCGGGGACGTCCAGCTGATGCTCACCCGCGACGAGGCGGGCGCACAGGTGCTGGACTCCTTCACCTCCCAGGTCGACTTCGGCGACCACGTGCTCGTCACCGGCGAACCCGGCGCCAGCAGGACCGGCGAACCCTCGCTCGTGGTGCGGTCCTGGCAGCTCACCGGCAAGTGCCTGCGCCCCCTGCCCGACAAGCGCAAGGGCCTCGCCGACCCGGAGGCGCGGGTCCGCCGCCGCTACCTCGACCTCGTCGCCAGCCCCGAGGCGCGCGACGTGGTACGGGCCCGCTCCAGCGCGGTCCAGGCGCTGCGCCAGGGCCTGCTGGACCGCGGCTACCTGGAGGTCGAGACCCCGATGCTCCAGCAGATCCACGGCGGGGCCAACGCCCGGCCCTTCCGCACCCACATCAACGCCTACGACCTCGACCTCTACCTGCGCATCGCCCCCGAGCTGTACCTGAAGCGGCTCTGCGTCGGCGGCATGGAGAAGGTCTTCGAGATGGGCCGCACCTTCCGCAACGAGGGCGTCTCCTACAAGCACAACCCCGAGTTCACGATGCTGGAGGCCTACCAGGCGTTCGCCGACTACGACGTGATGCTCGACCTCACGCGCGAGCTCATCCAGGGTGCCGCCACCGCCGCCTACGGGTCGCCCGTCGCCCACAAGGCCGGACCCGACGGGAAGCTCGTCGTCCACGACATCTCCGGTACCTGGCCGGTGAAGACCATGTACGGGGCGATCAGCGAGGCCCTCGGCGAGGAGGTCGACGCCGACACCGAGGAGGCCGTGCTGCGCCGGCTCTGCGACCGGGCCAAGGTGCCGCACGGACCCGAGGACACCCGCGGGGACGTGGTCCTGGAGATGTACGAGCGGCTGGTGGAGGAGAGGACCCAGCTGCCCACCTTCTACAAGGACTTCCCCACGGACGTCTCCCCGCTCACCCGCCAGCACCGGAAGGACCCCAGGCTGGCCGAGCGCTGGGACCTCGTCGCCTTCGGGACCGAACTGGGCACGGCCTACTCCGAGCTGACCGACCCCGTCGAACAGCGCCGCCGGCTCACCGCCCAGTCCCTGCTCGCGGCCGGCGGGGACCCGGAGGCGATGGAACTCGACAACGACTTCCTCGACGCCCTGGAGTACGCGATGCCGCCGACCGGCGGACTGGGCATCGGCGTGGACCGGCTCGTCATGTTCCTCACCGGCCTGACGATCCGCGAGACCCTCCCCTTCCCCCTGGTCCGCCACCGCTGACCGGCGCGCCGCCCGGGTGTGCGTGCGCTGATCAGGTGACGGCAGGGGGGCGCGTCCGTGGCTCTCGACTTCTGCGGCGATGTCGTTGATACGTAGTAATAATGAAAAATGACGAGCCGACCGTAGGGCGTCGGGTGCTGCTGCGTACCGCCGTCTTCGCCGGAGTCGCAGCCGCCGGACTGATCATCTCCGGCAACGAGACCGGCACCCCGGGCACCGCCGGTGCTCCCGGAACCCCCGGAGCCCCGGGCCCCGCCGCAGGAGCACCGGGCTCACTCGCCGGCCGGATCCCCGAGAAGTCCTACCGGCTCCGCCCCATGACGGCCGAGGGGCCCCTGAGACCCCCCGCCGTCAGACCGGCCGTCCGCACCCGCCCCATCCTGGAGCTGCCGGCGGACGCGAGCACGGCGAGCTCGATGGTCCTCACCTTCGACGACGGGCCCGACCCCCGCTACACCCCGGCCATCCTCGACACCCTCTCCCGGTACGGGGTGCGCGCCATGTTCTTCGTCTGCGGGGAAATGGCCACCGAGCACCGGGACCTGCTGCGCCGCATGGCCGCCGAGGGCCACGTCATCGGCAACCACACCTGGACCCACCCGCTGATCCCCAAGCTCGGCCGGCCTGCCCTCGCCGCCGAGATCGGCCGCACGAGCGAGGTCGTCGAGAAGACCGTGGGCGAGGCGCCGAAGTGGTTCCGCGCGCCCTACGGTGCCTGGAACCGGGCCGCCTTCGAGATCGGCGCCGAGCTCGGCATGGAGCCCCTCGCCTGGACGGTGGACAGCCTGGACTGGGAGGAACCGGGGGTCACCACGATCGTCGGACGCGTCCTGCGCGGAGCCGGGCCCCGCGCCATCGTGCTGTCGCACGACGCCGGCGGCGACCGCTCGCAGAGCGTGCACGCCCTCTCGGCCTACCTGCCCCAACTGCTCGCACGGGGCTACCGGATGACCCTGCCCACCCTGCCGGCGCTGCCGCCGCGCTGACGCGGGAGGGACGGCGCCGGCCCGCCGGCGGGGGAGCGGTGCGGGAGAACGGGGGCCGGGGCGACCGGCCCCCTGTCAGCGGGCCTCCACCATGCGCGCGAAGACCACCACGTTGCCGTCGTAGCCACGGGACTTCGAGTAGCCGCCGCCGCAGGTGATCACCCTGAGCTCCGCGTGCCCGGTGTCCCCGTACACCCGGGCGCCCGGGAAGGCGTCCTTGGAGAACACCTCCACGCCGTACACCTCGAACACCGCCGTGCGCCCGTCGTACCGCTCCACCTCGATCCTGCTGCCCGGCTTGACGGAGCCGAGGCCGTAGAAGACGGCCGGGCCGTCGGCGTTGTCCACGTGGCCCACGATCACGGCCGAGCCCCGCTGGCCCGGCGAGATGCCGTTCAGGTACCAGCCGGCGAGGTTGCGGTCCTGCGGCGGAGGCGCGTCGATCCAGCCCTCCGCGTCCAGCCCGACGGTCATCACCGGCGCGTCCACGTTGATCGTGGGGATCCGGACGCGCTGGACCGACGAGTGTTCCAGCACCTCCATGTCCGCGGGCGGTCGCGGCGGGTTCGCCGGCAGCTGTCCGGCCGTCACCGCGACGGCCGAGGCCGCGGTGGGCTGGGGCGGACCGTCGTCGATGTTCACGCCGTTCCGCACCATGGCGAGGCCGGTGAGCATGACCAGGGCGAGCACGCCCCACGGTGAGCGCCTTCGTGACTGCCCGGTCTCGTCCTCGCCCATCGCTCTCCCTTCCCGACGCGGGGGTCCCGACCCGCGTTCCCGTCCCACCCCTGTACGCCCTACGTCACGCACGCTAAGGCCGAGTCGGCAGGTCGGCGACAGGGGAGGGGCGAACGGGTGGCCGCGGCCGGGAAGGAGGCCGAAGGGGCCGGACGGGGTGCGCCCATCCAGGTAATCGTCACATAAATGCCTGACGGGTCGTGACCTGCGGATCCGTCAGCTCCGCGGTCCGATCTTCGGCGTGTCGCTCAACCGGGCGGCCCAAAGCCTGAAATGCGGAGGTTGCGGTGCGACCGGAGGGTTCGACGTGGGAGGCGTTCTCGTCGATCATCCGGGGCCGACGCTCCGGGGCGCTTCCCGCTGGAGGTTCCACCATGCGTGTTCTGCGCGCTCTTACCGTGACGGCGGCCGCCTGCGCCGCCCTGGGCCTCAGTGCCCCGCTCGCCTCCGCGAACCAGGATCCCGGGGGCCGAGGTGGGAACGGGGGCGGCAACGGCCCCAGCAACATCTCGGTCAACCCGTACGCCGTGCACCAGGGCTCCACGATGCAGGTGAGCGCCGCGGGCTGCGGCCACGGCGGCACCGTGACCTCGCACGGGAACTTTCCGCCGGCCAACCTCTCCGCCGGGTCGATCGGCTTCGCGACCGTCCGCGTCTTCAACCACGCCTCGCCCGGGCACCACACGCTGTCGGTCAAGTGCAACGACAGCAACCTGGTCGCCACGCACCGCTTCACCATCCTCCAGGGCAACCCCTCGCAGGGTGGCATCGGCGGATCCTTCGGCCCGTCCACCGCCGAGACGGCGATCGGCGCGAGCCTGGTCGGCGCCGCGGCCCTGGGGGCGGGTGCCCACGTGCTGCGCCGCCGCCGTCCGCAGCGCAGCCGCACCTGAGCCGAACGCCTCCCCGGTCAGGCGCCCCCCGTCCCGCCGGTCGCCCCGAGCCCCTGCCAGGGCTCGGGGCGACCGGCGGTGGCGGGGGAGGAGGGGGAGACGCGCGCCGGCCGGCCGGGGCGGCCGGCCCGGTGTGCGCCCGCCTCAATGGCCGTGGCCGGAACGGCGTCGCCGCAGGGCGTACGCGGTGCCACCTGCGGCGGCGAGGAACAGGGCGGCTCCCGCGCCGAGTTCCAGCGGGTCCATGCCGGCGACACTGCCGCCCAGTCCGCCGCGGACACCGCGGGCGGAGGTCACGGCCCCGGACGGCGGCGGGGCGACCCGGGCCGGCGCGGTGGACGTTGCGGTGGCCGGCGCGGTGGCCGACGCTGTGGCCGTCGCGGGCCTGGTGGAACTCGTCGTCGGAGTGGTCGTCCCGCCGGCGATCGTCAGGTCGGCGGAACCGGTCTCGCCGTTGCAGGTGAAGGAGACCGAGTAGAGGGCGCCGCGCCGGGCGTCCCGGTCGACCGTGACCCGCACGGTGCGGCCGCGCTCGATGCTCACGGTGTCGAAGACACCGGAGGAGGCGGTGGCGTAGGCCGCGTTGCAGCCGCTGACGCCGAGCACCACCTGGCCGCCGGGGGCGACGGTCGAGGGGGTGAGGGTGAATCCGAACGAGGTCTGCCGCTGCTGCTGTTCCTGCCGGGACCCGGCCTCGGCCGCGGTCGCCGTGGGCGCGCAGAGAGCGCCGAGCGCGAGGACGGCGCCCGTGGCGCCCGCGCTCAGCAGGGCGGTGGCGGAGGTACGTATCGCACCCATGGTTGGTCCTCCCGATCCCCGAGGAGCAGCCGCGGAACCGTTTCCGCACATGGGGGGTGGTGCGCCTCGATGTCCGCCACGCTAGGTGCGGGCGCGGCGACCCGCGATCAGGAACGGGCGAATGGGGCATGCCCGTGGGCCGAACCGGGGACGGGAGGCCCGTCCCCGGTTTGCCGGGCGGCCTCAGCCGCCGAGGTCCAGGTGGGAGAACTGGTTGAGGAACGGCTCGGCGGTGGCGGAGATGCCCCGCCCGAACGGCGCGTCGAAGTCCCAGATGAGGAACAGCAGGAAGGCGATCAGCGCGCTGAACAGGCCCGCCAGGAGCATTTCCCGGAAGGAACGCCTGATCTGGAGGGTGAAGATCAGCCCCACCGTCACCAGGGCGCCGGCGATCAGCCCGAACCACACCACCCCCGGCATGGTGGCCCCGGCGCTGTCGCCGCGGGCACTGCGCACGTCGTCCACCACCGCGACCTGGTCGACCAGCGGCTGGTAGGCCTGCCCCTCGTGGTCGGTCTGCGGCACGTAGTCGGTGACGTCCCGGCGGATACGTTCCAGCAGCTGCGTGCCGCGGTCCGTGAGCTCGCCCTGTTCCGCCATGACCTTCCACTCGGTGTTCACCACGTAGGTGACGTACGCGTCGACGCCGGCGCGGATCCGCGCCCTGACCTCGGCCGGGTAGACCTCGGACCGGACGCTGATCTCGTGCAGGGCCTGCGCCTCCTGGCGCACGTATTCCTGGGCGGCTCCCCGGCCTTCCCAGACTCCGGCGATCGCGAGGCCCAGCACGATCGCGTAGATCACCCCGATCATCATCGTCATGTACTCGATGACGTCCGGGGTCTCGTTCGGATCGTCGTCCTCGCCGATCCTGCGGTGATTCAAGAAGGCGATGGACAGCACCACGGCACAGGCCGCGGCCATCGCGAGGGACAGGACGAGCCATTCCGACAAGATGACTCCAGATCGGTCGACGGTGGGCGGTTCACCGGGGGCGCAGCGCGACGATCGCGAGCACCGCGGGAGCCGCGGTCAGCAGGGTGAAGGTGACGGGCGAGATGTGGTGCTCTACGGGTTTGCGGGCGGCCGTCCGGTAGGCCGGGCGGGCCACCTGTTTCGGCGCCGGAGTGGCCGCCGGGGGAGGGGGCGGGGGTGCGGGCGCCTCGGCCGCGCGCGGCGGCGCGGGTGCGGGCCGGGGCGCGGGTGGCGGGGGCGGTGCGGGCTTGGGCTGGGGTTTGGGCGCCGCCCGGGGAGGCGCGGGCTTCGGCGGCGGTGCCGGCTCGGGCGGCGGAGGCGGAGGCGGGGGCGGAGGTGGAGGCGGGGGCGGAGGTGGCGGGGGTGGCGGTGGGGGCTCCGGGGTGGGAGGGGGCGGGGTGGGTTTCGGCGGCGGCTTCGGAGTCGGCTTGGGCGGGCACGGAGGCGGCGGCGGAGGCGGGCAGTGGGGGCGTCCGTGGTGCCCGCCCCCGGGCCGGCCGCCACGGTGTCTGCCGTGGTCGGAGCGGCGGTCGTCACCGTGATGTCCACCACCCGCGCGGTCTCCCCGGCCGGCTGCGGTGGCCGCCGCGACCACGGCGGACGCGGTCGGGCCGTCGCCGGATCGGCTCTTCGGGTAGGCGCTGCTATCAGCCACGGCCGGAGTGGTGGCCAAGGCCGCCCACAGCAGGACCGGGACCGCCATCAGGCGCCTGGCACAGGCTCTGTTCACCCGGGGAGCATGGGCCCGCGCGCGCCCGCGCACGCGAGGCTCGGGTTCGGTTCGCCTGAACGGGTGGAGTGTGGACCAGAGAGGTTTGAGCCAGGTTCGGGCCGGTGCGGGACGGCTCCGATCGGCCTCCGGTCAATTCTCAAAAGGGATTTGTCGGTAACGGTCAATCGCCCCTCGGGGGCCGCGCGGCGCCTTTGGTGTGTGACGAAGAACGGATCACCAATTTCCGCTTTTGCTCGCCCTGTTGGGAAATGATCAGTACATTCGGCTCGGACAGGAGTCCGACCGCGGACGGACCGCCGTAGGAACAACGCTTGGAGATCCCGATGGAGCGCCCCGCCTGGGCCCCGCCAGGCATCGACATATCGGTGCCGAGCGTGTCCCGCATCTACGATTACTACCTGGGCGGGTCCCACAATTTCGAGGTCGACCGCCAGGCGGCCCGCAGGGCCATGGAATTCATGCCGGGACTGCCCAAGATCATGCAGGCGAACCGGGCATTCATGCGCCGCGCCGTCCGGCACGCCGTCGCCGAGGGCGTCACGCAGTTCCTCGACATCGGCTCCGGCATCCCCACCTTCGGCAACGTCCACGAGATCGCCCAGGCCGCCAGCCCCGAGGCGCGCGTGGTGTACGTCGACCACGACCCGGTCGCCGTCGCGCACAGCGAGGCGGTGCTCGCGGGCGACGACCGCACCGGTGTCGTCGCCGCGGACCTGCGCAAGCCGCAGGAGATCCTCACCGCTCCCGCGGTCGGCCGGATCCTCGATCTCGACCGCCCCGTCGCCCTGATGCTCGTCGCCGTCCTGCACTTCCTGGAGGACTCGGACGCCCCGTACGAAGCCGTGGCCGAACTGCGCGAGGCGCTGGCCCCCGGCAGCATGCTGATCCTCACCCACGCCTCCTACGAGGGGATCCCGCTCACCGAAGAGATCGCGAGCGGCACCGTCGGCGTCTACCGGGACATCCGCAACCCCCTGGTGATGCGCACCGGCGAGCAGATCCGGAACTTCTTCGAAGGGTTCGAGATGGTGGAGCCCGGGCTCGTCTCCATGCCCGACTGGCGCCCCGACCGCTCGTCGGGAGCGGACGGCGCAGACGGCACGGACACGGAGGCACCGGAGGATCCCTACGCCTTTTCCGGCTACGGCGGCGTGGGACGCAAGGCGTGAGACTTCCGGCACAGACGGCGGGCTCGCCGCACACCGCCGCCGGTCCCGGGTCCGCACCGGGCGGGGCGGCGGCGCAGTCCGCGGCCCCCCACGGCGGCATCGAGGACCGGATCTCGCGCTTCGCGACGATCTGGGGCCGGGCGATCTTCCCGGTCACGGCGACTTCGCTGACCCGTCCCGAGTTCGAACGGCACCTGCTGCCGCTCACCCGGACCCTCACCGAGGCCCTGCACGCCCGGCCCTTCGACGCGGCCGTGGCCCAGCGGGTGGGCGCCGAACTCGTCGCCGTGCACTGCACCGACCCCGAGGCCCTGGCCGGGACCCTCGGTGTGATCGAGTCCTACCTCGTGCTCTACTGCGGCCCCGACGGACTCGAGGGCTCCGGCGTGGAGGCGACCGCCGAGTACCACGCGCGCTGCGCCCGGCTCCAGCACGCCATCGCGGCCGGGTACGCCCGGGCCCTGCGCGAGCGGACACTGAGCGAGCAGGAGGCCATCGCGCGCTCCGCGCTGACCGCCCGCAGTGACGCCCAGCAGGCGCTGCACGCGAGCGAGGAGCGCTTCCGCGCCGTCTTCGAGGGCGCGGCCGTCGGCATCGGCATCGCGGACCTGGACGGCAACGTGCTGGAGGTCAACGACACCCTGCTGCAGATGTTCGGCGGCCTGGAGGGACACGTCCGCAGCCGCAACGTCAGCGAGTGGGGCCACCCGGACGACACCCCGCACGTGTGGCGGATGTACGGCGAGCTGGTCCGCGGCGAACGCGAGAGCTACCGCGTGGAGAAGCCGTACTACCGCCACGACGGGACCGTGCTGTGGACGAACCTGACGGTGTCGCTGCTGCGCGACGCCGAGGGCAAGCCGCAGTACCAGCTGGCGCTGATGGAGGACACCACCGAGCGCCGGCTGCTGAACCTCCGCCTGCGCTACGAGGCCACCCACGACGCCCTCACCGGCCTGCCCAACCGGACGCTGTTCTTCGAGCGGCTGGAGAAGGCCCTCGCAGGCTCGGGCGGCACCCACTACGGGCTGTGCTACCTGGACCTCGACGGCTTCAAGGCGGTCAACGACAGCCTCGGCCACTCGGCGGGCGACCGGCTGCTGGTGGAGGTCGCCGACCGGCTGCAGAGCTGCGCGACCGGCCCCGGTGAGGTCGTCGCCCGGCTCGGCGGCGACGAGTTCGTCGCGCTGACCACCGGCGGCGACACCGAGCAGAAGGTCACCGACCTCGCGGTGCGCATCCTGACGGCCCTGTCCACGCCGATCCGGCTGGAGGGACGGGAACTCACCGTCCGGGGCAGCATCGGCATCGTCGAGGGCCGGGCCAAGGAGCGCACCCCGGCGGAGGTGCTGCGCAGCGCCGACATCACCATGTACCGGGCCAAGGCGGCCGGCGGGAACCGCTTCGAGTTTGCCGACGCCGAGGCCGACGCGCGGGCCATCACCCGGCACGGCCTGACCAACGCCCTGCCGGCGGCGCTGGAACGCGGCGAGTTCTTCATCGAGTACCAGCCGCTGGTCCACATGCGCGACGGCACCGTCCACGGGGCCGAGGCGCTGGTGCGCTGGTCGCACCCGCAGTACGGGGTGCTCGGTCCGGACCGCTTCATCCCGCTCGCCGAGCGGACCGGGCTGATCGTCCCCCTCGGCCGGTGGGTGCTGGAGGAGGCCGTCCGCCAGGCCCGGGTCTGGCAGCACGAGCACGGCGGCTCGGCCCTGCGCATCAACGTCAACCTCTCGCCGACCCAGCTGCACCACCCCGGTCTGGTCGCCGACACCGTGGCGGTGCTGGAGAAGTCCGGCCTCGCCCCGGGTGCGCTGTGCCTGGAGGTCACCGAATCGGCCCTGATAGGGGCCGACGACGAACTGCTGGAACCCCTGCGCAGGCTCGCCGACCTCGGCGTGGACATCGCACTCGACGACTTCGGGACCGGCTACTCGAACCTGGCCAACCTGCGGCGCCTGCCGGTCAGCGTGCTCAAGCTCGACCGCTCCTTCACCCAGGGGATGCAGCAGCAGCCGGCCGACCCCGTCGACGTCAAGATCGTGGAGGGCATCGTCGCCCTGGCCCACAGCCTCGAACTCGCGGTGACCGTCGAGGGCGTGGAGACCGGCGCGCAGGCCGCCCAGCTCCGGGCCCTCGGCTGCGACACCGCCCAGGGCTGGTACTACGCGCGCCCCGGAGCACCGGACCGCATCCACACGCTGTCCCTCTCGGACGCGGTGCCCGCCCCCTCCTGACCGGCCGGGATGCGGGGCCGCGTCCGGACCCGGGGCCGGACCCGGGAGCCGCGGTCGGCTCCGGGGCAGCGTCCGGTCCGGGCCGGCGCGGTCAGTCCTCCCGGCGCAGACCGGCCTCCGTCCCCCGGCCCGGCTCGCGGACGGCGGCGAGCACCCGCTCGTAGCGCCGTGTCGTGTCGGCGAGCAGGTCGGCCGCCACCGGCAGCCGCTCCGCCTCGTAGGCGTCGAGGGCCGCGTCGCCGCCCGGCCCGGCGAGCGCGGCGGACAGTGCCCGCCCGAGGGCGGCCGCGTCCTGGATGCCGGTGTTCATGCCCAGCCCGCCGGCTATCGGGTGGACGTGTGCCGCGTCCCCGGCGAGGAGGGCCCGGCCCTCCCGCAGCCGGGGAGCCATGCGGACGTTGACCCGCCAGGAGGAGAGCCACGTCGGGTCCGAGAGGCGCACCCCGGGCATCCGGGCGTGGCGGTCGAAGATCCGCTGGAAGCCCTCCAGGGAGGGCGGTGCCGCGACGCCCTCGGCGTCGGTCTCGGGCGAGGCCTGCAGCTGGAAGCTGTCGGTGCCCGGCATCGGGCACAGCAGGATCCCGCCCCCGTCGGACGAGAACCACTGGTGCCAGACGTCGCGTCCGAGCCCGTGGGCCCGGACGTCCCCGAGAACCATCGCGGGCTCCCGCTCTCCGCTGCCCTCGAAGGGGATCCCCAGGAGCCCGCGGGTGGTGCTGTGCCCGCCGTCGCACCCCGCCAGGTATCCAGCCTCTATCGTGCCGCCGTCCGCCAGCTCCGCACGCACCCCGTCCGCGCCCTGTCCGATCCCGGTGAGCCGGGAGCCGTACTCGACGCGGACGCCGAGACCGGCCAGCAGCTCGCGCAGCACCTCCTCGACCTGCCACTGGCCGATGAGGAGTCCGCCGTCGACGGTGGTGTCGCCGACGTGCTCCCCGTCGAAGTACTTGCGCAGGGTCGTCGTGGTCCGGCCCAGGGCGGTCAGGCGGCCGGCGACGCCGAATCCCGCGAGGACCCGGAGGCTGTCCTCCTGGAGGCCCTTGCCGCGCGATTCCCGGTGGGGCGCGGCGCGTTGTTCCAGGACGCGCACGGCGGCACCGCGGCGCGCCAGGTCGCAGGCGAGCGTGAGGCCCGTGGGGCCGGAACCCGCGATCAGCACATCGGTCATCGGAAGATCCCCCTCGTCGAGTCGTGTGTCGTCGATCTGTCGGTGACTCAAGGAAAGCGCCTCCGCCGACAAAATGCAACCAAGTCACAAAATTGACCTGGTAATGATTCGGCGTTAGGCTGGGCGCATGGAGAACACGACGGGTCTGCGCGAGAGCAAGAAGCTCCGGACGCGCCACAGGCTGGCTGCCACCGCGCTGGAGCTCTTCCTGGAGCGGGGCTTCGACGCCGTTTCCGTCGCGGACGTCGCGGCCGCCGCCGAGGTGTCCAAGCCCACGCTCTTCCGGTACTTCCCGGCCAAGGAGGACCTGCTCCTCGACCGGTTCGCCGACCACCAGGACGAGGCGGCCCGCATCGTGCGCGACCGGGCGGCGGGCCAGACCCCGGTGCGTGCGCTGCACGCGCACTTCCTCGCGGCCCTGGCGGAGCGTGATCCCATCACGGGCCTGTGCGACCACCCGAACGTGCTCGCCTTCGAGAGGCTGCTCCACTCCACGGAGAGCCTGGAGGCCCGGATCACCCGCTACACCGCCCGCGAGGCCGAGTTGCTCGCGGCGGTGCTCGAAGCCGAGGCGGTCGATCCCCTCGCCGCCCGTTTGGCCGCCGCGCACCTGATCACGGTCCGCCAGGAGCTCGGCCGGGCCAACTGGCGGATGATCGAGGGCGGTCGCAGCGCCGACGAGCAGTACCCCGCGGCCGTGGCGGACGCCGACCGCGCCTTCGGCATGCTGGCCGCCGGCCTGGACGCGACCCTGCCGGAGGCCCGCTGACCGGCCCGCCGACGGGCCCGCGGCCCGTCCGGCGGCCCGTCCGGGAGATCAGTCCACCAGCATCCGCTTCAGTTCCCGTGCCGCGCGCGGCGGGGCCACGTCCGTGCGGTGGGCCAGCGCGATCGTGCGCCGCAGCGGCGAACCGGCGAGACGCGTCGCCCGCAGGCCGGGGCCGGCGCGGTCCGCCACCATGGCGGGGACCACCGCGATCCCCAGCCCGGCCCGCACGAAGCCGAGCACCGCGTCCATCTCGCCGCCCTCCACCGTGAAGACCGGTTCGAAGCCCTCCGCGCGACAGGCCGCCACCGTCAGCTCGCGCAGGTCGTACCCGTGCCGGAACATCACCATCGGCCGGTTGCGCAGCCCGCGGATCGTCAGCTCCCCGCCCCCGCCCGGCGGCGGGAGCTCCGCCGAGGACACGACCACCAGTTCCTCCGTCAGCAGCTCGACCGTGGTGAGGGCCGGGGCCGCCGGGGGCAGCGGCAGGACGATCAGGGCCAGGTCCAGCGCTCCGCGCGCCAGCTCCCGTACGAGGTCCAGCGAACCGCCCTCCTCGATCAGCAGCCGGATCCCCGGATGCGCCGTGTGGAAGGCCCGCAGCACGTCCGGCAGCAGGCCGGTGCACACGCTGGGCGTGGCGCCGAGGCGGATCCGCCCGCGCCGCAGCTGGGCCAGCTCCTGCACCTCCAGCCGGGCCGTGTCCGCGTCCGCCAGGATCCGCCGGGCCAGCGGCAGCAGGGCCTCGCCCGCTTCGGTCAGGGCGATGTTGCCGCGCGCGCGACTGAACAGCTCCGCGCCCAGCTCCCGCTCCAGGGCCTTGATCTGCTGGGACAGCGAGGGCTGGGCGACGTGCACCCGTTCGGCGGCCCGGGTGAAGTGGCGGGTCTCGGCGACGGCGACGAAGTAGAGGAGCTGCTGGAACTGCATCGTCCCAGGTTAGCCCGGGTGATAGAGGGCGGCTATCGAGATGAGCTCCATCATGTCTTGGACCTTTCGGGACCTCCGTCCTTACGGTCATGAGCATGGCTCTGGCAACGCGGACGGATCGACGGCCGTCCACCCCGCGCACCATCTGGGACTCCTCCGTCGGCAAGAAGTCCGTGATGGCGGCCTCCGGGCTGGTCATGCTGGGCTACCTGGTCGTCCACATGCTCGGCAACCTGAAGATCTTCTTCGGCGCCGACGAGTTCAACGGCTACGCGCACTGGCTCCGCACCCTCGGCTCGCCCTTCCTGCACCACGAGTGGGCCCTGTGGATCGTCCGAGTGGTCCTGGTGGCCGCCGTCGTCGCCCACGCCGTGTCCGCCTACCAGCTCAGCCGCCGCGACATCAAGGCCCGCCCGGTCAAGTACGCCCACAAGCGGCGCCGCGCGAGCTACGCCACCCGCACCATGCGCTGGGGCGGCGTCATCCTCGGCCTGTTCATCGTCTGGCACCTCCTCGACCTCACCACCCTCACGGTCAACGAGCGCGCCTGGGCCGGCCACCCGTACGAGAACGTCCTCGCGACCTTCTCCACCTGGTACGGGAACACCGTCTACCTCGTCGCCATGGCGGCCCTCGGCCTGCACGTCCGCCACGGATTCTGGGCCGCCGCCCAGACCCTCGGCGCCGGCCGGGCCCGCCGCGACAAGGCCCTCAAGGCCACGGCCAACGGCCTGGCCCTCGTCCTGTTCGCCGGGTTCGTCTCCGTCCCGGTCGCCGTCATGACCGGAGTGGTGAACTGACCGTGAGCAGCTACGCGAACCACACCACCGGCGAGCCGATCGCCGACACCAAGGCACCCGGCGGCCCCGTCGCCGAGCGATGGGACCGCCGCCGCTTCGAGGCGAAGCTGGTCAACCCCGCCAACCGGCGCAAGCACACCGTCATCGTCGTCGGCACCGGCCTCGCCGGCGGTTCGGCGGGCGCCACCCTCGCCGAGCAGGGCTACCACGTGGTCCAGTTCTGCTTCTCCGACTCGCCGCGCCGGGCCCACTCCATCGCCGCGCAGGGCGGCATCAACGCCGCGAAGAACTACCGCAACGACGGCGACTCGGTGCACCGCCTGTTCTACGACACCGTCAAGGGCGGCGACTTCCGCGCCCGCGAGTCCAACGTGCACCGCCTCGCCCAGATCTCCGTGGAGATCATCGACCAGTGCGTGGCCCAGGGCGTCCCCTTCGCCCGCGAGTACGGCGGCCTCCTCGACACCCGCTCCTTCGGCGGGGTCCAGGTCTCGCGCACCTTCTACGCCCGCGGTCAGACGGGCCAGCAGCTCCTGCTGGGCGCCTACCAGGCGCTCTCCCGGCAGATCGCCGCGGGCAACGTGGAGATGCACGCCCGCACCGAGATGCTCGACCTGGTCGTCGTCGACGGGGTGGCCCGCGGCATCGTCGCCCGCGACCTGATCAGCGGAGAGATCACCACCCACTTCGCCGACGCCGTGGTCCTCGCGAGCGGCGGCTACGGCAACGTCTTCTACCTCTCCACCAACGCCATGAACTCCAACGCGACCGCCGTCTGGCGGGCGCACCGGCGCGGCGCCTACTTCGCCAACCCCTGCTTCACCCAGATCCACCCCACCTGCATCCCGCGCACCGGCGACCACCAGTCCAAGCTCACCCTGATGAGCGAGTCCCTGCGCAACGACGGCCGCATCTGGGTCCCCAGGGCCAAGGGCGACACCCGCCCCGCCGCCGACATCCCCGAGGACGAGCGCGACTACTACCTGGAGCGGATCTACCCCTCCTTCGGCAACCTCGTGCCCCGCGACATCGCCTCCCGCGCCGCCAAGAACGTCTGCGACGAGGGCCGCGGCGTAGGCCCCGGCGGGCAGGGCGTCTACCTCGACTTCGCCGACGCCATCCGCCGCATGGGCCGGGACAAGGTCGCCGAGAAGTACGGCAACCTCTTCGACATGTACGAGCGGATCACCGCGGAGGACCCGTACGAGGTCCCCATGCGGATCTATCCCGCCGTGCACTACACGATGGGCGGCCTGTGGGTGGACTACAACCTGCAGACCACCGTCCCCGGCCTGTTCGCGATCGGCGAGGCCAACTTCTCCGACCACGGCGCCAACCGCCTCGGTGCGTCCGCCCTCATGCAGGGCCTCGCCGACGGCTACTTCGTGCTTCCCTCCACCATCAACGACTACCTCGCCCGCCACCCCCACCGCGACACCGTCGACTCCACCCACCCCGAGGCGGTGGCCGTCGTGCGCGAGACCCGCGAGAGGCTGGAGCGGCTGCTCGCCGTCGACGGCGACCGCACCCCCGACTCCTTCCACCGCGAGATCGGCGAACTCATGTGGGAGTACTGCGGGATGGCCCGCAACGACGCGGGCCTGCGCAAGGCGCTCGAGCGCATCCCGCAGATCCGCGAGGAGTTCTGGCGCCGGATCAAGGTCCCCGGCACGGGGGAGGAGTTCAACCAGTCGCTGGAGAAGGCCAACCGCATCGTCGACTACCTGGAACTCGCCGAGCTCATGTGCCTCGACGCGCTCCACCGCGCCGAGTCCTGCGGCGGCCACTTCCGCGAGGAGTCACAGACCCCGGACGGCGAGGCGGCCCGCCAGGACGACGCCTTCTCCTACGCCGCCGCCTGGGAGTTCACCACCACCGGCGCCGCCCCCGTCCTGCACAAGGAAGACCTCGTCTTCGAGTACGTCCACCCCACCCAGCGGAGCTACGCATGAAGCTCACCCTGCGCGTCTGGCGCCAGCGCGGCGCCGACGCCCCCGGCCACATGGCCTCGTACGAGGTCGACGGGATCTCCGAGGACATGTCCTTCCTGGAGATGCTCGACACCCTCAACGAGGACCTCATCCTGCGCGGCGAGGACCCGGTCGCCTTCGACCACGACTGCCGCGAGGGCATCTGCGGCGCCTGCAGCCTCGTCATCAACGGCGACGCCCACGGCCCCGAGCGCACCACCACCTGCCAGCTCCACATGCGGTCCTTCACCGACGGCGACACCATCGACGTCGAACCCTGGCGGGCCGCGGCCTTCCCCGTCGTCAAGGACCTGGTCGTCGACCGGGGCGCCTTCGACCGGATCATCCAGGCCGGCGGCTACATCACCGCCCCCACCGGCGCCGCCCCCGAGGCGCACGCCACCGCCGTGCCCAAGGCCGACGCGGACTTCGCCTTCGAGCACGCCGAGTGCATCGGCTGCGGCGCGTGCGTGGCGGCCTGCCCCAACGGCTCGGCGATGCTGTTCACCTCCGCCAAGGTCAACCACCTCAACGTCCTCCCGCAGGGATCGCCCGAGCGCGAGACCCGCGTGCTGGACATGGTGGCCCGCATGGACGAGGAGGGCTTCGGCGGCTGCACCCTCACCGGCGAGTGCGCCACGGCCTGCCCTAAGGGCATCCCGCTGCCGTCCATCGCGGCCATGAACAAGGAGTGGCTGCGGGCCGTGCGCAAGGGCCCGCGCTGACCCGGACCGAGGACGGGGGCGGGCGGCGTCGCCCCACGGGGTGCGGGACCGCACCGGCCGCGGGCCGCGGTCCGCGCCCTGCGCCGATCGGCTGACCGGCCGCGCCCGTACCGCGTCGTGCCCCGGCCCCGCCCGGCCCGGCAGCCACAGTGGCTCCATGCCAGAAGCCCCCACCGGGTCCGGACCGCGCCGCAGAGCCGTACTGGCCGCCGCCGCACTCGCCCCCCTGGCCGTCGCCGGCTGCTCCGGCGAGGAGGCGCCCCGCGCCCCCGCGCACGGCCCGGGGCCCGCGCCCAAGGACGCCCTGATCATGGTGATCCGGCACGCGGAGAAGCCGTACGCCGGTGACACCGGCCAGGACGAGGAGGGCGAGGACGATCCGGGCTCGCTCGCCGGCCGCGGCTGGCGCCGGGCCGAGGCGCTGCCCCGGCTGTTCCCGCCCGCCCGCACCGCGTCACTGCCCCGCCCCGCGGCGGTCTTCGCGGCGGGTGGCAGGGAAGGGTCCCCCGCGCGGTGCCGGCAGACGGTGGGTGCGCTGGCCACCGCCCTGCGCACCCCGGTGCGCGCCGAGTTCGCCGTCGGCTCCGAAGCCGCTCTCGCGCAGGCGGTGCTGGCCGCCCGGATGCCCGTACTGGTCTGCTGGGAGCACACCGGCGTGCCCCGGCTGGTCCGGGCCCTCGGCGCCCACCAGGTCGTCGGGGTCCCCGCGGCCTGGCCCGACCGCCACGACCTCGTCTGGCAGTTCACCCGGAGCCAGGGGCGCTGGAGCTTCCGCGAACTGCCCCAGCAGCTCCTGCCGGGCGACGCCTGACCCGCACCGTCCGCCGCCTGCGCCCCGCCGGCCGCCCCGGCCGCGCCGACCACGCCGGTCGTCATCCGGCGTGGCCGGCCCCCGCCCCGAGGGCCCGCGCGAGGTACGGCGCCGTGCGGCTCCCCGCGGCGGCGGCCACCTCCGGCGGGGTCCCGGCGGCCACCACCCGGCCGCCCTCGGCGCCTCCGCCCGGCCCCAGGTCCACCACCCAGTCCGCACCGGCCACCACGTCCATGTCGTGCTCCACGACCACCACCGTGTGCCCGGCGTCCACCAGCCCGTGCAACTGCCGCAGCAGGACCCGCACATCGGCCGGATGCAGGCCCGTCGTCGGTTCGTCCAGCAGGTACAGCGTGTGGCCGCGGCGCAGCCGCTGGAGCTCCGTCGCCAGTTTGATGCGCTGGGCCTCGCCCCCCGACAGCTCCGTCGCCGGCTGCCCGAGCCGCAGGTAGCCCAGCCCGATGTCCTCCAGCGCCCGCAGGCTGCGCGCCGCCGCCGGGACGTCCGCGAAGAACTCCGCCGCGGCCTCCACCGTCAGCGCCAGCACCTCGGCGATGGTCAGCCCCGCGTACCGCACCTCCAGGGTCCCGGGGTTGTAGCGGGCGCCCGCGCAGTCGGGGCACGGGGCGTACGTACTGGGCAGGAACAGCAGCTCCACCGAGACGAAGCCCTCGCCCTGGCAGGTCTCGCAGCGGCCGCCGGGCACGTTGAACGAGAAGCGGCCGGCCTTCCAGCCGCGCTCCCGCGCCCCCGGGGTCTGTGTGAAGAGACGGCGGACCACGTCGAACAGGCCCGTGTACGTCGCCAGGTTGGAGCGCGGGGTCCGGCCGATCGGCTTCTGGTCCACCTTCACCAGCCGCCGCACGGGGTAGTCCGGGTCGGCGGTCCGCTCGCCGACCTCCCGTGCCAGGGCCTGCCCGACGAGCGTGGACTTCCCCGACCCGGACACCCCCGTGACGGCCGTGAACACCCCCAGCGGGAAGCGGGCCTCGACGCCCTTCAGGTTGTGCCGGTCCACGCCGGTCAGCCGCACCTCCCCGGTCGGCGGGCGCACCGCCCGGCCGGACCCGTGCGGCTCCCGGGCCCGGAACAGGTGCCGTCCCGTCGCCGACTCCGCCACGCCCGCCAGGTCCTCCGGCGGTCCGCTGTGGAGCACCTGCCCGCCGCGCTCCCCGGCCAGCGGTCCCACGTCCACCAGCCAGTCCGCGTGCCGCACCACGTCCAGGTGGTGCTCCACGACGAAGACGGTGTTCCCGGACTCCTTCAGCCGGTCCAGCACGTCCAGCAGCGCTTCGGTGTCGGCCGGATGCAGCCCGGCCGACGGCTCGTCCAGCACGTACACCACCCCGAACAGCCCCGACCGCAGCTGCGTGGCCAGCCGCAGCCGCTGGAGCTCGCCCGCGGACAGGGTCGGCGCGGTCCGGTCCAGGCTCAGGTAGCCGAGCCCGAGCTCCACGACCGGCCCGATCCGGGACCGCAGGTCCTCGGCGAGCACCCGGGCCGCCTCCCCGTCCGGGACGGCCGAGGCCAGGACGGCGTCCAGGTCGGTCAGCGCCAGTGCGGCCAGCTCCGCGACGGTGTGTCCGGCGAAGGTGACGGCGAGGGCCTCCGGGCGCAGCCGGCGCCCCTCGCACACCGGACACGGGGCGTCGGTGAGGAACTTCTCGGCCCGAGCCCGCAGGGTGGCGCTCTTGGTGTCGGAGAACGTCCGCATGACATAGCGGTGTGCGCTCATGTACGTGCCCTGGTAGGGGCGTTGGATCCGTTCGGCGTCCCGTACGGGGTGCACGGTGACCACCGGCTGCTCCTCGGTGAACAGGATCCACTCGCGCTCCGCGGCGGGCAGCTCCCGCCAGGGCCGGTCCACGTCGTGCCCGAGGGCATCCAGGATGTCGCGCAGGTTCTTGCCCTGCCAGGCTCCCGGCCAGGCTGCGATGGCTCCCTGACGGATCGACAGTGCCGGGTCCGGGACGAGGAGTTCCTCGGAGGTCCGGTGGATGCGGCCGATCCCGTGGCAGGAGGGGCAGGCGCCGGCCGGGGTGTTGGGGGAGAAGGCGTCGGAGTCCAGCCGCTCGGCGCCGGGAGGGTAGGTGCCGGCCCGCGAGTAGAGCATCCGCAGGGAGTTGGACAGCAGGGTCACCGTGCCGACGGAGGAGCGCGAACCGGGGGAGGAGCGCCGCTGCTCCAGGGAGACGGCCGGCGGCAGCCCGGTGACGGAGTCCACCTTCGGGGCGCCGATCTGGTGGATCAGGCGCCGGGCGTACGGGGCCACGGACTCGAAGTAGCGGCGCTGGGCCTCGGCGTAGAGCGTGCCGAAGGCGAGCGAGCTCTTCCCGGATCCGGAGACCCCGGTGAACACGGTCAGGGCGTCGCGCGGGATGTCCACGTCGACGCCGCGCAGGTTGTGTTCCCGGGCGCCCCGCACCCGTACGAAGGGGTCGCCGGGGACCTGCGGTGCGGTGGGCTGGTGCATTCGCCCCAGTTTACGGGCCGGCCCGGGGCCCTACCCGGCGGCCCTCGCCGCCCTCGTCCCGGGCGCGGCCGCGGTCTCCGGCGCGGTGGCCTCGGGCCCGCTCAGGCCGGCGAGCCGGGCCAGGCGGGCGTGGGAGTCCAGCAGCGCCTCGCGGTCGTACGTGGAGGTGGTGACGAGGAGCTCGTCGGCGCCGGTCAGCTCCGCGACCCGCGACAGTTCCGCGGCGACCTGCGGCTCCGTGCCGTGGATGTGCCCGGCGAGGGCGCCCTCGAACAGTTCCCGTTCCTTCGGGCTCATCTCCAGCGCCTCGACCTCCTCGGCCGGGATCAGCGGCGGGAAGCTGCCGCGGGTGCGGGAGTACGCCACGGCCCACGCCTCCGGGAGGAGGATGCGCCGGGCCTGTTCGGTCGTCCCGGCCACGGCCACGGTGCCCGAGACCACGACATACGGCCGGGTGCCGTGCTCGGAGGGCCGGAACTCCCGGCGGTAGGCCTCCACGATCGCGGCGACCCGGTCGCGCGAGCGCAGGTCGCCGACGACGAGCGGCAGGCCGGCGCGGGCGGCGATGCCCGCCCCCTCGCCCGTGGCCAGGACGAAGGCCGGTATCCGCAGCCCCTCGGCGGGCCGGGCGTGCACCTCGGGGTGGGCCCGCTGGGTGCCGTCGATCCAGCCCAGCAGCTCCGCCAGCTGCTCCTCGAAGCCGTCGGCGTCGCCGGTGTCACGGCCCAGGGCGCGCCGGATGCCGCCGGTGAAGCCGACGGAGCGGCCCAGGCCCATGTCGATGCGTCCGGGGAAGAGCGACTCCAGCACCCCGAACTGTTCCGCGACCACCAGGGGCTGGTGGTTGGGCAGCATGACCCCGCCGGTGCCGACCCGGATCCGCTCGGTCGCCGCCGCGACGGCCGCGGCGAGCACGGTCGGTGCCGAGCCGGCGACTCCGGGCACGCTGTGGTGCTCGGAGACCCAGAAGCGGTGGTAGCCGAGTTCCTCGACGGTCCGCGCGAGGTCCACGGTGTCGCGCAGGGCCTGGGGGGCCGGCCGGCCCCGGCGGGTGCGGGAGCGGTCCAGTACCGAGATTCTTCCGATCACACAGGAATCAACACCGCGGGCCCGGAAGGATTCCCGGCACCCGCCTACGCTGGGCGGATGAGTGAGAAGAGCACCGCCGCGAAGCGCCCGCTGGCCGTCTTCGACATCGACAACACCCTTGCCGACACCGGTCACCGCCAGCACTTCCTGGAGCGGCGTCCGCGCGACTGGGCGGGCTTCTTCGGCGCGGCCCCGGCCGATCCGCCGCTCGCGCGGGGGGTCGCCCTGGCCGTCGAGCGGGCCGCCGACTGCGAGGTGGTGTACCTGACCGGGCGGCCGGAGCGGTGCCGGGCGGACACGCAGGAGTGGCTGACCCGGCACGGCCTGCCCGAGGGGCGGCTGTGGATGCGCGGCGACCGGGACCGCCGGCCGGCCCGTACGACCAAGCTGGAGGTGCTGGGGCGGATCGCCCGTGGCCGGGAGGTGCGCGTGCTCGTGGACGACGACGAGCTGGTCTGCCAGGCCGCGCGGGCCGCCGGCTACCGCGTGTTCCTGGCCGACTGGGCGGCGGAGGCGCCCGAGCTCAGGTCCGGACAGGAGATCGAGGGCCGGACCTGAGACGGGAGCCGCCGGGGCGGCGCGGGCTCAGTCCTCGCCCTCCAGGCGGAAGCCGACCTTGAGCCCGACCTGGTAGTGGGCGATCTCCCCGTTCTCGATGTGACCGCGCACCTGGACGACCTCGAACCAGTCCAGGTTGCGCAGGGTCTGGCCGGCCCGGGCAATCCCGTTGCGGATGGCCTGATCGATGCCCTCGTCGGACGTGCCGACGATCTCGGTCACCCGGTACGTGTGGTTGGACATGGGGTCTCCCGACAGTGGGTGGCTTTTGCCTGGTTCTACGGTGCCCCAGTAAGTCCGCCTCCGCGAACTTTGGGCGAACAATCCCGAGCGAAAGACCCTTGACCGGCCTATTGGTCTATGCCAATTTCGAGCCATCTGAGACCGAACCCCAGAAGGTGACCTCTTGAAGATGCGCTTCCTCGCCGTGTGCACCGCCCTCGTGGCCGCGACCGCCCTCACGGGCTGCGGCCAGTGGGCCGACCAGGCCGCCGGCCGGGAGAAGGTGACGCTCTGGCTGATGAAGGGCAGCGCGTCCGAGGACTTCATCGACAGGTTCACCGCGTCCTTCGAGACGGAACACCCCGGCCTCGACCTCGACGTCCGCATCCAGGAGTGGACGGGCATCGGAGACAAGGTCAACGCCGTCCTCGACGGCACCGCCACGGAGTCCGCCGACGTCATCGAGGTGGGCAACACCCAGGTCGCGCAGTACATCGAGACGGGCGGCCTCTCCGAGGTCACCCTCGAAGGGCTGCGCACCTGGGGCAGCAAGGACTGGCTCAAGGGCCTCGCCGAACCCGGATCGGTCAACGGCGCCCAGTACGGGGTCCCCTGGTACGCCGCCAACCGGGTGGTCGTCTACCACAAGGACCTCTTCGCGAACGCCGGCATCAAGACCCCGCCCCGCAACCGCCAGGAGTGGATCCAGGCCACCCAGAAGCTCGACAAGGGCGACCAGCAGGGCATCTACCTCCCCGGACAGAACTGGTACGTCCTCGCCGGACTGATCTGGGACGAGGGCGGCGAGCTCGCCGTCGAGACCGGCGGCAAATGGGTCGGCACCCTCGACGACGACAAGGCCCTCGCCGGCATGGACTTCTACAGACAGCTGCAGGCCCTCGGCGACGGCCCCCGCAGCGCCGACGAGGAGACGCCCCCGCAGTCCCAGGTCTTCGCCCGCGGCCAGGTCGCCCAGATCATCGCCCCGCCCGGCCAGGCCGCCGAGATCGAGGCGGCCAACCCCGCGCTGAAGGGCAAGATCGGCTTCTTCCCGATCCCCGGCAAGACCTCCGACAAGCCGGGAGCCGTCTTCACCGGCGGCTCCGACCTGATCATCCCCGAGCGCACGAAGCAGCGTAAGGCGGCCGTCGACGTGATCACCGCCCTCGTCAGCGAGAAGTGGCAGACCGAGCTGGCCCGGACCATGAGCTACGTACCCAACAAGACCAGCCTCGCGCACGTCGTCGCGGGAAACGAGGGCGCCGCCGCCATGGCCCCCGGAGCGGCCCAGGGCCGGGCCACCCCCACCTCCGCCCGCTGGGCCGAGGTCGAGGCCAAGAACCCGATCAAGCCCTACATGACGGCCGTGCTGACCGGCCAGGACGCCAAGCAGGCCGCCCGCACGGCCTCCGAGGAGATCGGCCGCGTCCTCAGCTCCGACCGCTAGTGCGGACCCGGCCCCGATGGGCCGGGGTCCTCCCGGCCCATCGAGTTCAGCCTCCGCACATCCGCCTGCCGCAGAGCGGTCATGTCGAATCCAGCCGGTCACGGAAGAAGTAGAGGAGCCGGGCCGGCCACCTGCCGGACCGGCCCTCCGCGCCCGGATCAGGAGCCGCCATGACCATCGCACCCCTGTCCCCGTCCCCCGCACCCGCGTCGCCCCTGACGTCCCCGCCGTCACCGACACCCGCCGCATCCCCCCTCCGCGCCGCGGCCGCCCCCGGCCCCCACTACACCGTGCGGCTCGCCCGCGACGAGGACGAGGTCCGCGCCGCACAGCGGCTGCGCCACCAGGTCTTCGCCGGAGAGCTCGGCGCCCGCCTCGACGGGCCCGAGCCCGGCCTCGACGCCGACGCCTTCGACGCCTACTGCGACCACCTCCTCGTCCTCGACCAGGAGACCGGCCAGGTCGTCGGCACCTACCGGATGCTGCCCCCGGAACGCGCCGCCGTCGCCGGCCGCCTCTACTCCGAGAGCGAGTTCGACCTCTCGGCCCTGGCCCCCATCCGGCCCGACCTGGTCGAGGTCGGCCGCTCCTGCGTCCACCCCGACCACCGCAACGGCGCCGTCATCGCCCTCATCTGGGCCGGCCTCGCCCACTACATGGACCGCACCGGCCACAACTGGCTCGCCGGCTGCTGCTCCGTACCCCTCGCCGACGGCGGGGTCCTCGCCGCCGCCACCCGCGCCACCGCCCTCGCCCGCAGCGCCGCCCCCGCCGAGTACCGCGTCACCCCGCACGTCCCCTGGCACCCCGGGGACCTCGTCGTCCCCGACCGGACGGAACTGCCCCCGCTGCTGCGCGGCTACCTCCGCCTCGGCGCCTGGGTCTGCGGCGAGCCCGCCCTCGACGCCGCGTTCGGCTGCGCCGACCTGTACGTACTGCTGTCCCTGCGCCGCACCAACCCGCGCTACCTCAAGCACTTCCGCTCGCTCATCCCGGGCGCATGAACGCCTGGCTGCCCACCTCGCCCTGCACCCCCGAGGCCTGCGCCGGACACGAGGGCCGCACCGCGAGCGTTCCGCACGCCGTCCTGCGGCTCACCACCGCCCTCCTCGTGCTCCTGGCCGGGATCCTGGGCGCCCCGTCCCTGCGGCTGCTGCCCGCCGCCGCCCGCCACACCGTGATACGGGCCTGGTCGGCCGCCCTGCTGCGGGCCTTCGGCATACGGATCACCGTGCACGGCGGGCCCGGCCCCCACGGCGGCCGCCTGCTCGTCCCCAACCACATCTCCTGGCTGGACGTGCCCCTCGTCGCCGCCGCCGCACCCAGCCGGATGCTCGCCAAGAGCGACATCCGCGCCTGGCCCCTCCTCGGCCGGCTCGCCGGCCGGGCCGGCACCCTCTTCATCGAGCGCGACCGGATCCGCGCCCTGCCCGCCACCGTCACGGAGATCGGCAACGCGCTGCGGGCCGGCGACCGGGTCACCGTCTTCCCCGAGGGGTCCACCTGGTGCGGCCGCGACCGGGGCACCTTCCGCCGGGCGGCCTTCCAGGCCGCCCTGGACGCCGCCGTCCCCGTGCAGCCCGTCCACCTCGCCTACCTGCGGCGCGAGGACGGGGACCCGGCGGGCGCCCCCGCCTTCGTCGGGGACGACCCGCTGACCGCCTCCCTCTGGCGGATCGCCCGGGCCCGCGGGGTGCGGGCCGAGGTCACCCTGCTGCCGAGGATCCCGCCGGGCCGTCACCCGGACCGGCGGGACCTCGCGGCGGCCGCCCAGCGCGCCGTGGCCGCCTGCGCCGCGCGGCGGGCTCCGGCGCGGGCGGTGGCGGCTCAGCCCAGCGGCCCCTCGGCCACCGACAGGGACAGCGCGAAGCGGCCGCCCGTGTCCGTCCACCACTGGGTCAGCTCCAGCCCGGCCGCCGCCAGTTCCTTGCGCACCCCCTCCTGACGGAATTTCGCCGACACCTCCGTGAGGATCTCCTCACCCGCCGCGAACGGCACGACGAGATCGAGCGCCCGGATCTTCACCACCAGCTCGGACCGGGCGCGCAGCCGCATCTCGATCCACTCCTGCTCCCGGTTCCACAGCGCCACGTGCTCGAAGTCGGCCGTGTGGAAGTCCGCGTCCAGCTCCCGGTTGACGACCGCCAGCACGTTCTTGTTGAACTCGGCGGTCACCCCGCTCGCGTCGTCGTAGGCCGCGACGAGCACGGACTCGTCCTTCACCAGGTCCGTTCCCATCAGCAGCGCGTCCCCCGGCGACAGCATCGCCCGTACGGACGCCAGGAACACCGCACGTTCCGGCGGCAGCAGGTTCCCGATCGTGCCGCCCAGGAACACCACCAGCCGGGGCCCGGGGGAGTCCGGCAGCCGCAGCGCCTGGGTGAAGTCCGCCAGCAGCGCGTGCACCCGCAGGCCCGGGTGCTCGGCCAGCAGGGTGTCGGCCGCCCCCCGCAACGCGCTCTCGCTCACGTCCACCGGTACGTACAGGTCCAGCGCGGGCATCGCCTCGATCAGGTGCCGGGTCTTCTCCGAGGAGCCGGAACCCAGCTCGACCAAGGTGCGCGCCCCGCTCACCGCAGCGATCTCCCCGGCCCGCTCCAGCAGGATCTCCCGCTCCGCACGGGTCGGGTAGTACTCCGGCAGCCGGGTGATCTCCTCGAAGAGCTCGCTGCCCCGCGCGTCGTAGAACCACTTGGGCGGCAGCACCTTCGGGGTGTGGCCCAGGCCTTCCGACACGTCCGAGCGCAGGGCCGACTCCGCGGCGTGCTCGTCGAGCGTCCGGGTCAACTGAAAGCTGGTCACGGGCTGTTCTCCTTGAGCGGGGTCAGGCGGACCCGGGTGGCGGTGGCGGTCAGCAGGGTCCGGTCGGGCACTTCGCACCACCGGGTGTCGTCGTCGTAGGGCTCGGACGCCACCACGGTGCGGCGTTCCGCGGGATCGGCCAGGTACCAGAGCGAGTCGCCCCAGGCCGTCGCCGCGATCGCGGCGCCGTCCGTCAGCAGCAGGTTCAGCCGGGAGCCCGGCGCGGCCGAGGACAGCTCCCGCACCGGCTCGGCGAGCGCGGTGCCCAGGTCGTCCCCCGCCCGCAGGCGGCGCAGGACCAGCGCCCACACGAGGGCGGAGTCCGTCCGGGCCGGCAGCGAGAGCAGCTCCTCGGCCGGCAGGGCAGCCGCGGCGGCCGCCACCGAACCGGGCCAGTCCCGCACGGCGCCGTTGTGGCTGAACAGCCACGGCCCGTCCGCGAACGGCGCGGCAGCCGCCTCCCCGTCCGCCCCGGCCGTGGTGGCGTCGCGCACGGCGGCCAGGAAGGCCCCGCTGCGCACCACCCGCGCCAGGTCGGTGAAGGACAGGTCGGCCCACACCGGCCCGGCCCGCCGGTAGCGGGCGGGCACCGGGTCGCCCTCCGCGTACCAACCGACGCCGAAGCCGTCGGCGTTGACCGTGCCGTGCCGTTGCCGGCGCGGCTCCCAGGACTGGCGCACCAGCGCGTGCCCGGGCTCGCTCAGCAGCCTCCCGAGCGGCACCGGCGGCCCCACGTAGGCGAGATGGCGGCACATCAGGCGTCCCTCGCGGTCCGGAAGCCGGAGAAGATCTGGCGGCGCACCGGGAGGTCCCAGTTGCGGAAGGTGCCCCGGCAGGCCACCGGGTCCACCGCGAACGAGCCGCCGCGCAGCACCTTGTGCTCGGGGCCGAAGAACACCTCCGAGTACTCCCGGTAGGGGAAGGCCCGGAAGCCGGGGTACGGGGTGAAGTCGGAGGCCGTCCACTCCCACACGTCGCCGATCAGCTGCCGTACGCCCAGCGGGGACGCCCCGGCCGGATAGCTTCCCGCGCGGGCCGGGCGCAGGTGTCGCTGCCCCAGGTTGGCGTGGGCGGGGGTCGGGTCGGCGTCCCCCCAGGGGTAGCGGGTCGAGCGGCCCGTCACCGGGTCGAAGCGGGCGGCCTTCTCCCACTCCGTCTCCGTGGGCAGCCGCCGCCCCGCCCAGCGGGCGTACGCGTCCGCCTCGTACCAGCTGACGTGCAGCACCGGCTCGTCGTCCGGCACCGGCTCGGTGACCCCGAAGCGCCGGCGCAGCCACTGCCCGCCCTCCCGGTGCCAGAACAGCGGGGCCTCGATCGCGTGCTCCCGTATCTGCTCCCAGCCGGCCGCCGCCCACCAGGCGGGCTCGTGGTAGCCGCCGTCGGCGATGAAGGCCAGGTAGGCGGCGTTGGTGACCGGCACCGTGTCGATGAGGAACGCGGCCGTGTCCCGGAGGTGCGCCGGCCGCTCGTTGTCCAGCGCCCACGGCTCCGCCGACGTGCCCATCGTGAACGGGCCTGCCGGTACGAGGACTTCGGCGGCCGGGGGCGGATCGTACGGGGCGTCCGGGTCGGGGGCGTCCAGGACCGGCACCCCTTGCCGCAGCTGGTGCGTGATCAGCATCGTCTCGTCGTGCTGCTGCTCGTGCTGGGCGATCATCCCGAAGGCGAAACCGTCGTCGAGGAGGGCGCTGCCCTCCAGCGGCGTGCGCTCCAGCAGGTCGAAGACCCGGCCGCGGACCTCGGCCGCGTACCGCCTGGCCTCGGCGGGCCCGAGGAGCGGCAGGCCCGGCCGTTCGGAGCGGGCGTGCCGGAAGGCGTCGTAGAGGGGGTCGATCTCGGGGTGCAGGGACTCGCGCCCGGCGACGCGGCGGAGCAGCCAGAGCTCCTCCTGGTTCCCGATGTGCGCCAGGTCCCACACCAGCGGGGACATCAGCGGCGAGTGCTGGGCGGTCAGGTCGGCGTCGGTGACCGCGTCGGTGAGCGCGGCCGTCCGGGCGCGTGCGGCCGTCAGCGAGGCGGCCGCCCGCTCCCGCAGCCCGGAGTGGAAGGTGCCGGATTCGGATGCGGTGGTCATCGGAGGGCCTCCTGCCCGGTGGAGGGGGCGTGCGGCGGATCGTCGCCCGGACATCGGCCGCGCAGGACGTAGCGCTCGGTGAACTCGCCCACCGTGTCGCGTACGTGCGCGCTCGCGCCGAGCCGGGGCAGCGCCTCGCCCGCGGCCCGGAAGCAGGCCGCCGCGGCGGTCCGCAGCTCCGGATCGGACAGGCCGTGCCGGGCGGCGGAACGCCAGAGGGGATTGCGCGGAGCGGGCTGCGAACCGTAGGCGTCGGCCAGCGCCTTCGTCACCCGGTAGGCGGTCTCGGCCGTCTCCGGATCGTCGAACAGGGCGTGCACGACGGCCACCGGCACCAGCCAGCCGTCGTCACCGGGCTGCGCGTCGATCATGCGCAGTTCCATGTGGCCGCGGGGCCGGACGGGCGGGAAGAGGGTGGTCAGGTGGTAGTCGAGGTCCTCGGCGGTGGGGGCCCGGGGTACGGCCCCCTCGCCCGCCCTCAGCCAGTCGCGGAAGGTCGTCCCCCGCGGGACGTCCCAGGGCTCGCCCTCGTACGAGCGCACGCACATCACCTCGGTGTCCAGCGCCTGCCGGACCCAGCCGGCCCGCGGCCCCGCGTCCAGCGGCGGGGCGAGCGAGCGGCGGCTGTCCAGGTCGCTCCAGATCCCCTGCCGGGCACACCGCCATCCGGCGTACGGGCCTTCCCGGGCGGGGGAGTTGGCGAACGCCGCCACGAGGACCGCGCCCAGCAGGTGGGCCATCCGCCAGCGCCGGCCGTGGCCGAGGGCCCCCGGCTCCTCGTGGCCCGCGTCCACGCACACTTGCACGGACGCCGAGGCGCACATCATCGCCCGGCCCGCCGGGCCGGTGCGGTCGAAGTAGGCCTCCATCGCGTCGTACCGCGGGCTGTTCAGCAGCCGGCGGTAGGGGAGGCGGGTGTCACGGCCGAGTCCCCGCAGTGCCAGTCCCCGGTCCAGCAGGGCGGCGCGGACGGCGGTGAGGTCGTCCTGCAGGGCGTCGACGCATCCGGTGAGCGAGGCCGCCGGGGCCGAGCTGAGTTCGAGCTGCCCGCCGGGTTCGACGGTCACCCGGGAGTTCAGGGGGAGGGCGCGGGCCGCGGCGTGCGCGGCCCGCAGCCGCTCGGGGGGCAGCGTGCGTCCGGGGTGCTCGGCGTCGACGACCAGCCATTCGAGTTCCGCGCCGATCAGGCGGGGCGGGCCGGTCTTGAAGCAGATGCCGTGGATCAGGTGCTCCGCCTCGGTCTCGGTGATCGAGGGGGCTGGGTCTGGCGCGTGCGGTGGAGCGGATGGGGCCTGGGGCATGACCGGGTCCTCGTCTCCTGTCGTCGGCCGTGACATCACCCGTGCCTACCCGTCCCTCCGTCACTAATTCCTTTGCCGCCGGGAACAGGAGGTGAAGAAAATGGCGGCGTGAGCAGTAGATTGCGCGAGATCGCGCGGGAGAACGCGGAGATCGTGGCGGCCGGGGGGTACCGGACGCGGTCGGGACGGCAGGTTCCGCTCGCCGCCGCCCTGGCGGAGGCCAAGGCCGGAACCAGGATATATGGGCCAAACCGGATCATTCCAGGTGAAGTGCCGCCCGGGAGGGGTGGTGTGACGGCGGTCGAGGTCACGGGGGAGAGCAGTACGGTCGCGGCCCGTAGGCTCGTCGAAACCGCCGGGGAAGCGGGTGGGCGGGCCGCCGGGCAGGCCCCGGAAGGGCCGTCGGTGGCGGTCCTGAACTTCGCCTCGGCCCGCAATCCCGGGGGCGGGTACGTCAGGGGGGCCAAGGCCCAGGAGGAGGCACTGTGCCGGGCCTCGGCCCTGTACGAGACGCTGCTGGAGGCCCCGGAGTACTACGCGGTGCACCGCGTAGGAGTCAGCACCTTCTACACCGACCGGGTGATTCACTCGCCGGGAGTGCCGGTGTTCCGCGACGACCGCGGAGAGCTGATGGAGTCCCCCTTCCGGGCCGGCTTCCTCACCTCGCCCGCGCCGAACGCGGGCACGATCCTGCGGCAGGAGCCGGAGCGGGCGGCCGAGATCCCCGCGGCACTGGCCCGGCGCGCGGAGCGGGTGCTGGAGGTGGCCGCGCTGCACGGATACCGGCGGCTGGTGCTGGGGGCGTGGGGCTGCGGGGTGTTCCGCAACGATCCCGCCATGGTCGCGGAGGCCTTCCGGGCCCTGCTCGCGGGCCGCTTCGCGGGGGTCTTCGAGCGGGTCGTCTTCGCGGTACTGGACCGCAAACCAGCCACCCGCGAGGCGTTCGAACGAGCCTTCGCGGGCTTCGGCACGGTCTGACGCCCTGCGGGCACGCTGCGGAGTGGGGCGGGCGGCCGGCCGAGCCCGCCCGGCGCTGCGTCCGGCGGGCGTGGTCCGGCGGTGTTACGTGCTCGGGGGCGGCGGGCCGGCGTGGTTCGGGCTCGGCGCGGGTCCGCGTGCTGCGGCGTGGGCTGTGGGGGTGCTGCCCCGGCCCGTGAGGTCGTCGGCGGCTACTGCCAGCCGTGGCGTTCGTGCAGTCGGTCGACGACCAGGGCGAAGCGTCCCCGGTCCAGGGCGCAGGCCTCGCGCCGCATCCCCGACTCGTGCACGCGCAGTACGCGGTCCACGTCCACCCACGACTCCCGGCCGGCGCTGTCCCACGGCCCCGTGCCGATCGGCACCCATTCCCGGTCGTGGTCGTGCCGCTTGCTGGACAGCTGCATCGCGAGCAGGGTCCGCCCGCCCGGTTCCCGGGCCACGACCAGCACCGGGCGGTCCTTGCCGCGGCCGTCGTTCTCCTCGAAGGGGACCCAGGTCCACACGATCTCCCCGGGGTCGGGGTCGCCGTCGGGATCCGGGGCGTACTCGGTGCGCACCGGGCCGATGGCGCGCGGATCGGCCTCGGTGGTGGCGGTGGCGCCGTCTCTGCCGGGCTGTTCGGTACGGCCGTCGCCGTGGTGGGAAAGTGCCGTCATCCGGGTGAGGCTACCGGCTGCGGCCGGCCCGGCGGAGCCCCGGGGAGCCGTCGGCCACCGGGCCGCCCGCCCCCGCTCACTCGGTGACCAGCGCCATCACGAGCCCGTCGTAGCCCTTGCTTCCCACGGTCTGCAGGGCCGTGGCCGTCAACTTCGGGTGCTCGGCGATCAGTTCGGTGAAGCGGCGGACGCCCTGGACGCGCGGGTCGGAGCTGTCCGCGTCGACGACGGCACCCTCCCGCACGACGTTGTCGCCGATGATGACACTGCCGGGCCGGGTGAGCCGGAGGGCCCACTCCAGGTACTGCGGGTTGGACGGCTTGTCCGCGTCGATGAAGACCAGGTCGAACGGGCCGTCGGTGAGCCCGGGCAGCAGGTAGAGGGCCCGCCCGTGCCGGATGTCCACCAGGTGGTCCAGCCCGGCCCGCGCGACGTTGGCGGCGGCGACCTCCGCGCACCGCGCGTCCACCTCCAGGGTGACGAGCCGCCCGCCGGCCGGGAGGGCCCGGGCGAGCCAGATCGTGCTGTAGCCGCCCAGGGTGCCGATCTCCAGGATCGTGCGCGCACCGCGGATGCGCGCCAGGAGGTGGAGCAACTTGCCCTGGTTCGGCGCCACCTGATGGGGTGGCAGTCCGGCGGCCTCGGAATCCGCAGCGGCGCGGCGCAGGGCCTCGTCCTCGCCGACGAGCAGCCCGTCGAAGTAGTCGTCGACGGCCGTCCACGTCTCCTGAACCATGACCTGCTCCCGTCCTGCGGTGCGCCCGCGGCGCCGCGCCTGAGTTCCCAAAGGGAACGTACAGGAGTGCCGGGCGGATCGGGAGTCCGGTCCGGCGGTTCCGCCGCGGGCGAGCCGGCTACGGCCCGGGCCACACCTCGGCCCACCCCTCCACCGCCTCCAGTTGGGCCGCCAGTCCCAGCAGCAGCGGCTCGGAGTCCGCCGGACCCAGCAGCTGGGCACCCACGGGGAGTCCGTCCCCGGTGAAGCCGGCCGGTACGTTCACCCCGGGCCAGCCGAGGACGTTCCACGTCCAGGCGTACGGGCAGGCGGCGATCATCGCCCGGTCCGTGGCCATCGCGCCCAGCCCGGCCAACGCCCCGACGCGCAGGGCCGCCGTGGCCGTCGTCGGCGTCAGGACCACGTCGAAGCGCCCGAAGATCTCCCCCACCCGCCTCCGCAGCACCGGCTCCGCGCGGCGGGAGGCCCGCAGCACCGCCCCGCCCAGGATCCGGCCCGTGCGCACCGCCTCGTGCGTGCGCGGGTCCAGCAGCGCGGGGTCGGGGACCCGCGCCGCCCAGTCCCGCACCCCGCTGGTCGCGCGGGGGACGAACGTCAGGCCGATCGGTCCATAGCGCGGGTCCGCGGGGACCACCTCGTGCCCGAGCGTCTCCAGGCGTCCCGCCAGCCGCTCCACCGCCGAACGCACCCGGGGGTCCAGGGACTTGGGGGTGGCAGTGAAGGCCATCCCGAAGGAGAGGGCGATCCGCAGCCGCCGCGGTGTCCGCGCTGCCGCCTCCACGGCCGAGATCGTCGCCGGCCGGTGCAGGTCCCCGGGGTGCGGCCCGCTCGCCGCGTCCAGCAGCAGCGCCGCGTCGGCGACCGTGCGCGCCAGGACCCCGTTCACCGTCAGCCCGTTGAACGACTCCGGCTCCGGCCAGGTGGAGATGCGGCCGCGCTGGGGCTTGATCCCGACCAGGTGGGTCCAGGCCGCGGGGATCCGCACCGAACCCGCACCGTCCGAGCCCAGCGCCGCGGGGACCAGGCCCGCGGCGACCGCCGCCGCCGAACCGCCGGAGGAACCGCCCGGGGTGTGCTCGGGGTTCCACGGGTTGCGCGTCGCGCCGAACGCCCCGCCCTCCGTGAACGGCCACTGGCCCAGCTCCGGCGTCTGGGTCTTGCCGACGACCACCGCCCCGGCCGCGCGCAGTCGGCGTACGGCCTCGCTGTCGACGGTCTTCGGCGCGAAGGACCCTCCGCAGCCGAAGGCCGTGGCCTCGCCCGCCACGTCCATGTCGTCCTTCACGGCCACCGGCACGCCGAGCAGCGGGAGCCGTTCACCGGCGGCCAGCCGCCGGTCGGCGGCGTCCGCCTCCGCGAGCGCGGCGTCGGTGCGCACGCTCCGGAAGGCGTTCAGCCGAGGCTGCGCCGAGTGGATCCGCCGCAGGGCCTCCTCGGTCAACTCCCGGGCCGAAACGCTTCCTTCGCGCAGCGCCGCGGCCATGGCCACGAGCCCCGGAGGGGGCGGGGTGCCCGCACCGGGGCTGCGGCCGGTTGTCGCACCGGAACCGGGCATGGAACCGGTGCCGGAAGAAGCGGAAGAACCCGCCATCGCCTGTCACTCCCCCTATTACCGTCCAGTAGGAAGACGGTAGCGGGCACCCCCTCCGAGGTCACGCCCCCGTCAGAGGAAGGCCGAGACGTCCTCACCCCAGGAGTGCAGCGTGTCGACCGCGCGCAGCCGCAGCGGCCCGTCGCCGAAGGCCGCCCGCAGGACGGTGTCGCGCAGGCCTGCGCGCCGGTCCGCGAGTGCGTTCAGGCGCAGGAGCGGCAGCACCGCGCCGAGCGCCGCCTCGCGCGCCGCCGGAGAACCGCCGTCGAGGAGCGGACGTACGGCCTCGTACAACTCCGGGGCGAGGTCGAGGAAGGCCTCCAGGTCCTCCGCGTCGCCGTAGGGCCGCGACCGCTGCCGCAGTGCCTCCACGGTCGAGTCGCCCAGCCAGGCCAGCAGGCCGACCCGCAGCTCGAAGGGGGTCTGCGGACCCAGGTCGACCTCCTCCTGCGGGGCGCGGTCGACCACCTCCGCCAGCGTTCGCGGATCGCCCAGGACCGCGGCCACGTAGCGGGCGGCGGGAGCCGTGGCGGTGTGGAAGACGTCTCCCCGCGTCAGGGTCTCGGTCAGGGTGCGCAGCGCGAGGCCCTGGACGCGGGGGTCCTCGTCCAGCAGCTCCAGGAGGATCACGGGCGTTTCGGGGGCCACGTCGGGGCAGCAGTGCTCCACGGTGTTCCAGTCCGTGCGCAGCAACAGGTCGCGCGGGTCGATGCGGCCGTCCGCTTCGGGGTCGTTCGTCATGGCCCCAGTGTGCCGACCGGCTACGACAGCGATGCCCGCCCCCGCGCGTCATCCTGCGGCAGCACGGCTCCGGGCCCGCTTCCCGCCGCCTCGCCGGAGCGGCGGGAAGGGGGCATGGTGGAAGCAGGGCGGGGTGTAAGGCGGTGAGGAGCCGATCGACGTGCCCGGTGGCGACGGAAGGTGCAGGGTCCCGGCGAGGGCCGTCCTCGTGGCGGCTCTGTTCGCCGGGTGCCTCGGGGTCACCGCGGCCGGGGCACCCGCCGCGGCCGGCGGCACGCCCGGTCCGGCCGGCCGGGTCACCGTCGTCTACGAGGACGACACCATCGGGCCCGAGGACCGGCCGGCCGTGGAGGCGGTGCGGAAGGCACGGGTCCTGGAGCAGCTCGCCGACTGGGTGAACGGCTCGGTCGCCCTCCCGCACGACCTGGTCGTGAAGGTCACCGCCGAGGTGCCGCCGGGGGTGACGGACGCCGTGACCCAGGCCGACGGCCGGACGATCTACATCCCCCCGTCCTTCCTCACCGAGCTCCAGGAGGCTCTCGACGGGGTGGTCAAGACCGTCAAACGTCCCGCCCTCTTCCCCGCGGACAAGTACAACGCGCGCGACCTGACCGCCCTCTCCACGCAGTTCGTCTTCGGCCACGAGATGGGCCACGCCCTCCAGCGCCAGTTCATGCTGGCCAACCTCGGCCTGGAGGAGGACGCAGCCGACGGGTTCGCCTCCTTCTACACCGTCAACGAGGTCGGGCCCGAACCCTCGATGGCGGCCGCGCTCCTCTTCGACGAGATCGCCCGCAAGCAGGGCCGGCTGACCCTGGAGGGCTTCGCGAGCGACCACCCCGTCACCCAGCAGCGGGTCTTCAACTTCCTCTGCTACTTGGACGGGAGCGATCCGGCACGGTTCGACGGGCCCCTGGTCGACGCCGGATACCTGCCGAAGACGCGCGCTCCGCTCTGCCCTCAGTCGTGGGCGATGCTGGACCACGGCTGGTGGACCCAGCTCCAGCCGCACTTCACCGAGGCCTTCAAGGCCCAGGGCGACAAGGCGCAGTCGGACGCACGGGCACGGCTCGTCGCCGAGACGAAGGCCTTTGCCGAGAAGCTCGACGAACTGCGCCGCTCCCAGTGAGCCGAGGCCCCGCCGCTCCCGGTACGCTCCGTCAACTCCCGTACCGTTCGGCTCCGGCAGCCGTCCGGCGGGGCGTATCGTGCCCCCGTGCCCGTCGAAATGATCCGCATCGTCTCCCGTGACTCGCCCATGGCCCTCGCCCAGGTCGAGCGCGTCCGCGCCGAACTCGCCGTGCTCCACCCGGGGATCGGGACCACCGTCCTGCCGGTGAAGACCACCGGCGACACCTGGATGGGTGACCTCGCCCTGGTCGAGGGCAAGGGCGCGTTCACCAAGGAGGTCGACGCGGCGCTCCTGGCCGGCGAGGCCGACCTCGCCGTGCACTGTGTCAAGGACGTGCCGGCCGACCGGCCGCTTCCCGCCGGAACGGTATTCGCCGCGTTCCTGGAGCGGGACGACATCCGCGACGCCCTCGTGCACCCCGACGGCCTGACCCTCGACCGGCTGCCGCCCGGCACCCGGATCGGCACCTCCTCCGTACGGCGGACCGCCCAGCTCGCCGCCGCGTACCCGCACCTGACCTGCGTACCGATCCGCGGGAACGCCAACAGCCGGCTTGCCAAGCTGGAACGCGGCGAAGCCGACGCCCTGCTCCTGGCCGTCGCCGGACTCCGGCGCATCGGGCGCGCCGACGTCATCTCGGAGGTCCTCTCCGTGGAGTCCCTCATGCCGCCCGTCGGCGCGGGGGTCCTCGCCCTCCAGTGCCGACAGGACGACACCGAGCTCATCGACGCCGTCAGCGGCCTCGGCCACCCCGGCACCCACCGCGAGACCGTGGCCGAGCGCACGCTGCTGCACGTCCTCCGGGGCCACTGCAACAGCCCCGTCGCCGGCTACGCGCGCACGGAACGCGGCGGGGAACTGTCCCTGCGGGCAGCGGTGTTCAGCCCGGACGGCAAGGTCGTGCTGAACGCCCACGAGTGGGCCGGACGTCTCGACCCGGCGACCCTCGGCACCTCGGTCGCGGTGGCGCTCCTGCGCCAGGGCGCCCGCGAACTCATCGACGCCATCCCCCACTGACACCCGACCACCCGCCCCCTCCGGCCCCCTCCGGCCCCCGCGGGGGCCGGAGGGTCAGGGCAGCCGGGTTTCCAGCAGGAGCGCCATGACCCCGACCAGCGTGGCGCCGCTGACGATCTCCCGGCGCGCGATCATGCCGGGGATCTGGGCCAGCGGGATCCACTCCACCCGGTCCGACTCGTTGCGCTCCGTCGGTTCGCCGACGCGGCGCACCTCGTCGGCACGGAACACGAAGTGCTGGGTGTCGGTGATCCCGGCCGCGGGCTGCGCGTAGACCAGCTCGCGCAGCGCCGAGGGCCGCCAGCCGGTCTCCTCCTCCAGCTCGCGCGCAGCGGCGGCCTCGGGGCTCTCCCCGTCCTCCACCAGGCCCATGGGCAGCTCCCAGGCCCAGGTGTCCGTCACGAAGCGGTGGCGCCACATCATGAGGACGCGCTGCCGGTCGTCTACGGCCGCCGTGACGGCGAGGTCCCGCAGCCGTACGACGTCGTAGGCCACGCGGGCGCCGTCCGGCTGCTCGACGTCCAGCGAACGCAGCCGCACCCAGGGGGTGTCGTGGACCGTCCGCTCTCCGTGAATCCTCCACCGCATGCCGTTCACGCCCTTCTTCGGTGCCTCCGCCTCCGTGAGACGGTAGGGCACGACCACCCTGTCCGAACGCCACAGGAGGCAAAGGTGGAGGAGAGCGAGGCCAGGCGGATCGCCGAGCGGTTCTGCCGCGGCCTGACCGATGCCTGGGACGAACGGGGCTTCGAGCTGGACCTGCTGGGGACCCCGGCCGTCCTGGGGGCGTTCGTCTTCGCCTGGTACCCCACGGCGCCGGACGGTGCGGGCCGCCCGGCCCGGCCGGGCGGGAACGTCCCCGTCCTCGTCGACCCGCGCACGGGCATGTGCCGGCAGGTCCGCGACCGGAAGGAGCTCAGGCCCCGGCCGGGCCCGGCCCGGTACGGCGCTTCGTGAGCCGCGGCGTCGCGGGCGGGAGTCAGGCCCGCGGGTCCGCCGGCGGGGTCCGGTCGCCCTCCGGCGCGGGCTTGGTGTGGAGTACCTCACGCGCCTGGTCCGCGGCGCGGGAGATGCTCTCCGACACGAAGTCCACGAAGCGGGCGATGTTCTCCAGGCGGTCGGCCGCCGGGGTGTGCGGGCCGAGTACGCCGACCCCCTGGCGGGCGGTCTCCGCGAGCGTGGCGGTGGAGCGGGCGCTCGCCATCATCGACTGGTACCAGACGTCGTCGTCCACGACGTACCGTTCGCGGCGCCGCTCGTCGCGCTCCCGCCGGATCAGCCCCTGGCCCTCCAGGAACCCCACCGCCTTGGAGACGGACCCCGGGCTGACCTGGAGGCGCTGGACGAGCTCGGCCGCCGTCAGGCTGCCGGTGTCGGTCGTGTAGAGGGAGACCAGGACCCGGGCGGTCATCCGGGGCAGGCCCGAGGCCATGAAGACGGCGGTGAACGCCTCCTCGTACGCCCGCACGGCCTCGGCGTCGCGGCCGTGGGCCTGCGGGGCGGCCCCGGGGCCCCTGGGCGCCGACTGCCGGCGGCGGTGGGCGCGGTGCTCGGTGGCCCGGTGGGCCAGGTCCGCGCGGTAGACGCCGGGGCCGCCGTTGCGCATCACCTCACGGGTGACCGTCGACGTGGGCCGGCCGAGACGTCGGGCGATCTCGGCGTAGGCGAGGCCGTCGGCCACGCCCAGCGCGATCTGCTGACGTTCCTGCTGGGTGAGTCTGCCTCCCGGCATCGCGGTCTCCTCCGTGTGTCGTCGGTCCGCCGGCAGCATAGCGTTCAATTCCCGTCCATTGCAATGAACCGGGCTCCTGGCGTTGCGTTGAATTCAGGAGCGATGCAACGAATTACGGCAACTGGCCTGCGGTAATTCGGAGTACGCGCAACGAAGGCGTTGCTGTAGTCGTGAACGCAACCTAGCGTTTCCCGTGTCGGAAACACCGACGGATGGTGCTGAAGCCAGGAGTTCACGATGGAGCAGGCCCCCATGTCACTCACGTCGACACCCGCCACCGGGCAGGACCGCCCGGAGCTGAGCAAGGCCCTCCGGGAGATCGCCGGTTCGGGCTGGTGCGGGGTGCAGGTGCGCGTCGACGACCCGCGCGGCGTGTGGACCGGCAGTGCCGGGTCCGCCCGGCTGGGCGAGAGCGCGCAGCCCCCGACCGACGGCCACTTCCGCATCGGCAGCAGCACCAAGACCTTCACCGCGGTGCTGGTCCTGCAGCTGGTGGCCGACGGCCTCACGGAGCTGGACCGTCCGGTGGACGACCACCTGCCCGAGTACGGCCTCGACCGCCGGATCACGGTGCGGATGCTGCTGCAGCACACCAGCGGGCTGTTCAGCTTCAGCGGCGAGGTCCACGAGGACGGGATGATCGTGCCCGGCATCCCCTGGCAGGGGCAGGAGTGGGTGGACCTGCTCTTCCACACCTACCGGCCGGAGGAGCTGGTCCGCCTGGCACTCTCCCGACCGGCCCGGTTCGAGCCGGGGACCGGCTGGAGCTACTCCAACACCAACTACGTCCTCGCCAGGCTGCTGGTCGAGAAGCTCTGCGGCCGCCCCTACGCGCAGGAGATGCGCCGGCGGATCCTCGACCCGCTCGGACTGACCGGGACCGTGGTCCCGGACGACTCGCCGGAGCTCCCCGAACCGCACGCCCACGGCTACTACACCTACCAGGACGCCGGGGAGTGGAAGACGGTCGACGTGACCCGCGCGAACGCCTCCTGGATCTCCGCCGCCGGCGACATGATCTCGACCACCCGCGACCTGCACTCGTTCTTCTCCGCGCTGATGCGGGGCGACCTGCTGCCCGGCCCGCTGCTGGCCGAGATGCGCACGCCGCACCCGACCCTCGGCTACGGCCTCGGGCTGTTCGCCCAGGAGCTGGCGGACGGCAGCACCATCTACCACCACAACGGCGGGTTCTGGGGGTGGGCCGCGCTGATGTACGGCTCCGCCGACGGGTCCACGACCCTGACGGCCTCGTTGACCACCGGCGACGCGCGGCTCGAACACGCCGCGGCGGGCGAGATGTTCGCGGTGGTCCAGCGCACCCTCGTCGAGGCGGTGTTCGGCCCCGTGGGGGCCGGGCAGACCGACCCGGAGGGCTGAGCGGCGCCGCCCCGGCCCGACGCGTCGGCCCCGCCCTGCCGGAGTGCGGCGGGGCGGGGCCGGGACCGGACGGGGACTCAGCGGAGCGTCGTGGGCTGCTCGGGAGCCAGGGAGTTGCCCGCGGGGATGCGGCCGCAGTCGGACGGGGCCGTGCGGCCCGCGAAGCGGTCGTTCAGCCAGCCCAGCGCGACGGGGGCCCAGGCGGCCGTCGCGCTGACGTGGCTGAGCACCTCGTACTGGCTGTACTTGACGGGCGAGTTGCCCGTGGCGCAGTACTGCCGGGCCAGCGTCCGTACGTCGCCCGCGACCATCACGCCGTCGCCGGTGCCGATGCCCGGGCGGTTGCCGAAGGTCCCCTCCAGGACGCCCGCGTTGCCCTGGGCGATGAACCCGGGGACGGTGGGGGTGGCGGCCGAACCGAGGTTGAGCCGGTTCATCGCCTCCACGAAGGCGGGGATCGAGTTGGGGTCGGCGTACTCCGGCTTCGCCATCTTCTGCCAGGTCAGCCCGGGGTACTGGCCGATGGCGTTGACGATGGAGCCGTGCTCCAGCTTCCGGTAGACCTCCAGGCCGTAGGCGTTGAGGTAGGACTTCAGGTCGATGTCGTAGGAGCGGGAGACCCCGATCACCGCCATGGGGATCACCCCCGACCAGGCCAGGGAGCCGCCCACGTACTTCAGGTTGTGCGCCGGGTTCACCAGCAGCCCGCCCTCGGCGTACCCGACCAGCCTGCTGTTGACCTCCGGCGCGTACGAAGGCGCCAGCGCGGCAGCCCAGTTGGTGGCGATGGCGCCGCCCGAATAGCCCACGAGGCCGAAGGCGGTCGACGGGCCCAGCCGGGTGTCGGACGACCGGGTCGCCGCGCGGATCGAGTCCAGGGTGTTCGTCCCGTACTCGGGCCCCGCGGCGAAGTTGGCCCGCTGCCCCTCGGTGTCGGGGATGACGAGGTCGTAGCCCTGCGCGAGGAGCGGGGCGATGAGGATCGCCTCGACGTTCGGGATGACCCCGCCCAGGGTCACGCCCCCGGCGATGGCCCGGGACGGGCCGTCCTCCGGGTTCAGCGAATCGTAGAACGACTGGTAGGACACCGCCTTGCTGCCGTCGCCCTTCGGACTGCGCACCACCGAGGTCACGTTGGCGGCGGGACGGCCCTGGGCGTCGGTGGTGCGGTAGAGGAGCTGGACCGCCTTGAGGGGCGTGGGGATGCCGACCAGGTGGTAGGGCACGGTCCGCGTCTTCAGCACGGTGCCCGGCGCGAAGGCGGACAGGGGCTCGCTGCCGCTGTACGCGTAGAAGGGGTCGGTGGTCCCGGCCGCTGCCGTCGCCGCGGTGCCGGCCTGCACCGACACCGGTACGGACGCGGTCGGCGCGGCCGTGGCCGTGGCGGCCGGCAGGGCGGTCAGCGCGGCGGTGACGGCGACGGCGACGGTGATCAGGCGGACGCCTGCCTTGGGCATGGATGCCTCGATTCGTGGGTGGGGGACCGACGCGCGGGGCGGGCGGAATGTGGGGATGCGGTACGGACGCGTGGCCTCGGTCCGGCACCTCTGGCCATTCACCCACCGGTCGTGTTACCAACCAGTAGGAGATGTCCCGGAAACATCATGCGGGCGGCACACGGGCTCGCCTCCCGGGTGGACTACAGAGATTGGTGGGGTGGATTGTGACCGCGTCCAACGCCGTGGAACGCGACCCGGTGCCGCAGTTCGGAGGCGTACCGGTCCACAACCTGCTGCGTTCCGCCGCCGGGGCCCTGGAACGCGCCGTCATGGTCCGGCTCGTGGAGCGGCTGCCCGTCTACGCGACCCTGCCCGCCGAGCACCTGCGCGGCGACATCGCCCGGCAGGTGGCCCTCGGCATCCGCAACGTCGCCGACGTGCTGCGCACCGGCGAGCTGCCCGGCCCGGCCGACCAGGCCGCGATCCGCGAGTCCGCCGCCCGTCGCGCCGACGAGGGCATCCCGCTGGAAGCCGTTGTCGGCGCCTACCACCTCGGCGCGGAGGTGTGCGCCGCCCATGTGTTCGCGGCCGCCGAACCGGCCGACCTGGAGCACGTGCTGCTGGTCCAGCGGCACATGCTCGCCTACCTCACCCTGGTGAGCTGCGAGGTCGCCTCCGGTTACGTCCAGGAGCGGCAGATGGCCCTGAGTGACGAACAGGTGGCCCTGCAGTCGCTGTTGTCCCGGCTGCTGGAAGGAGGGTGCCCGCAGGCCGCGGCGAGCCGCGCCGGAATCCTCCTGCCGCCCTGCTACCTGGTGCTGCGCATCGGCATCGGGCCGCACCCCGACGAGCTCGCCCCCGGCGTCAACCACACCGTGGCCGCCCGCCGCAAACTCCGGCGGCTGCGCAACGAACTGCAGCGGCGCACCTCGGGGGTCCCGCTGTCCGTGCTGTCCGCCGACGGCGGGCTGGTGCTCGTCCCGTACGACACCCCGGCCGCCGACTTCGGGCCCGCCGACCGCGAGTGGCTGAACGGACTCGTCGGCGAGCTCGAGCGGATGTGCGGCGCCGAGCTGCTGGCCGCCGCGGCCGCCGCCGCACCGGAAGGCGTCGCGGAGGCCGCCCGGCTGGCCGGCGAAGTGCGCGAGGTGGCACAGGCGTCGGGCCGCGGACCTGGCCTGTACCTGCTCGACGACGTCCTGCTCGAGTACCAGCTCAGCCGCCCCAGCCCGGCCAGGGACGGACTCGCCTCACTGCTCGGGCCGTTGGAGGCGCGCCCCGAACTGCTCGACACCGTACGCGCGTTCCTCGCGTGCAGCCTGGACCGGCGGCGGGCGGCGGCCCGGCTCCAGATCCACCCCAACACGGTGGACTACCGGCTGCGCAAGGCCGCCGACATCACGGGACTGGACGCTTCCCGCGGCTCCGACGTCCTGACGCTGCGCGCGGCCCTGGCGGCCCACGACGCCCTGCGCCAGGCCGGCCGCGAGGCCGGCTGACCCGGCGACGACGACAGGCCACACCGCCGGCCGGGCCGGGTGACACCGGCTCCGGTACCGCTCACCGCTCGTGATCCGTACGCCTACCCGGCGCTGATCGCGGTCACGTGCGTTCCGCCGTCGCGCAGGGAGCTGATGCGGACCTGCCCCGCGGGGAACGGATCGCTCCCACCGGGGCCGGGGACCTGCCCGAACGGCGTCCACGCCCCGTCCGCCCGCCTGACGGCGTGCCAGATCCGGCTGTCGAGCCCCACCGCCACCACCTGGGCCGAACCGTCCCCTGTGCCCGCGATCCCGATGGCACTGGCCCCCATCGTCGGGGTGGAGACGCCCTGCGGCGGCCGGAACCCCGTCCAGGAGCCGTCGGGCCGCCGCACCTGGTGGTAGACGATCCCGTCCAGCCCGATCGCCAGGACCTGCGAGGACCCGTCCGCCATACCGGTGATCGCCAGGGCGGGCCCGGAGAACGACGGGGCCCCGCCGGGGCCGGCGAGCCGGCCCCAGGGGCTCCACGTACCATCGCGACCGCGCACGCAGTGGTACATGGCCCCGTCCGTGCCGTAGGCGAGCAGCTGCGCGGACCCGTCCGGCATCGCGGTGATCGACACCTTCGTCGCCCCCCAGCGGCTCTGCGGCGCGAAGCCGGCCACGGCCCGGAAACCGCTCAGCCCCCCGTCGGCCCGCCGCGACTGGTGGTACGTGGTGCCGTCCAGGGCGGTCACCACCAACTGGCAGGAGCCGTCGGCGAAGCCCGCGACGTCCGCGTCCCGCACGGTGAAGCCGCTCGCGCCGTCCGGGCCCGCGACCCGCTCCCAGGGCCGCAGGACGGCGGTGCCGCGGACCTCGGTCAGCCACAGCCCGTTGTCGGGCGCGATGCCGAGCACCACCACGGAGCCGTCCGCCGTGCCGGCCGAGGCGCCGTGCAGTCCCGCGAACGACTCCGCGCCGGCCACGCCCGGAAGCGGGCGCATGCTGCGCCACGATCCGTCGGGACGCCGCTCGGTGTGGAAGAGCGCGCGCCGCTCGACGTCGTACGGGGGCAGCTGCGCGGAGTGGAACCAGACGGGGTTGGTGAGGCCCACCAGCTGGTCCAGGGTGGTGGAGGCGGGCTTCGGCCGACGGATCTCCGCGCGGGCGAACAGGGACCCCTTCCCCCAGCCCCGCCAGCGCAGCTGCCCCCTGCCGCTGCCGTCGATCCAGGTGGCGGCCATGACGCCCCACTCGGTGTACAGGGTGGCGAAGCTGTCCGGGGCGCCCGTCACGTTCAGGGTCACGTCGACGGCGTCGAAGAACGACAGGGGGAGTTCCTCGCCGGGCCCCGCGACGGCCCCGCCCGTGCGAGCCGTGAAGTCGAGCGTCACGGCCGCCGATTCGACGGCGTAGGAGCGGCCCCGGCGCAGGGCGTCGAGGACCGCGGACGTCGAGAGGCTTGCGGCGTACACCACGTTGTGGGGCCGGCCGACGGCGTCGGCGTGGCTGTGGGCGTCGCTGTTGCCGACGGCCGCGACCCGCTTGCCGAGGCAGAGCATGGCGTGCCAGGCGGCGATGTTGGCCGCGTCGTCGAGCGTCCACGGCCCGTTCCACACCTCCAGCGCGTCCACCCGGTCGAGGCCGAACTCCCACCAGGAGCCCGGGGCCGGGGTGAGCGGGTGGGCGGCGATCGTGATGCCGCCCAGAGCGTGCACGCGGCGGCTGCGCGCCTCGAACGCCCCCTGGTCCGCCGGCCCGTACCGCCAGTCGACCCACTCGCCCTGGGGCAGCCCGACCGCCAGCCAGTGGCCGTGCCGGGTCGTGACCTCCTCCGCGTTGACGACCAGCAGGTCGTCGGGGACGTTGCCGCGCCATGTGACCCCCGTGGAGCTGGTGTTGTGGTCGGAGGTCGCGAGGAAGTGCAGCCCTTCCCGGCGGGCCGCCGCGACGATCTCGTCCACGGTCCGGCTCCCGTCGGAGTGCACGCTGTGCAGGTGCAGGTCCCCCCGGTACCAGCCCGGCCCGCGCCCGGGGACCGCGGCCGGCAGGAGGTCGTACGGGGTGCCGGGCAGCGGGCTGCCGTGGTGCAGGGTGACGTCGACCCGCCAGGCCATGCCGGCCGGGGCGGAGACCATCGGGCCGAGGACGACCGACCAGCTCCCGGGCGCGACGGGACCGGGCACGTACCCGGGGGTGGCGTCCGCCGCGGAGAGGGTGAAACCGGCCCGGGCCCCTCCCGACCAGCCGCGGAAGCCGGACGGCCCGAAGATCCCGAGGTCCAGGATGCCGGCGGCGGCGTCGTGCGTGGTGTCGACCGAGATCCGCCGCACGCCCGCCGGGACCTCGAAGGACACGTACGCCCACTGGTCGTTGCCCTGGGGAGAGCGGCCCGTGTAGGTGGTCGTCACGGTGTCGCTCCCCGTTCCCCTGGTCGCGGCGTGCGCGACCGGCGCGGGAACCAGCGCGGCGGCACCGCCCGCGGCGAGGAGCGCGCCCAGCCGTACGAGGGACCTGCGGTCGAGGCCCGGCGCGGGACGGTGGCCGGGCGCGGCGTTCGGGAGGTGGTGACTCGGCACGGTCGTGTTCTCCGTTCACATGGGTGGCGGGGAAGGCGTGCGGTGCGAGTGCGAAGGCGAGTGCGAGTGCCGGTGCGGGGGAGCGGGGCCCGTACGTGTGCGGCCGCCGCCCCCCGGACATCCTCTAGCGGTGCGAGCGTTGCGCCTCGACGATCTGGCGCACCGGGCCGTCCAGGCCGGCCCGGGCCTGGACCCGCTCGGCGAAGGCGGGGAACTGCCCGGCGATGGCGCTCAGCACCCGCAGCTCCAGCGGCGCCACGTTGACCTCGCAGAGGTCGCGCCGGACGGCCCGTACGACGCCGTCGGCCACCTGACCGGGCGTCACGGTCCTGATGCCGTTCGGCGGGGCGGCACCGGTGTCCGCGAACATGCCCGCGTCGCGCACGAACCCGGGCTGCACGAGGGACACCCCGACCCCCGTGCCCCGCAGTTCCTGGCGCAGGGCGAGGGCGAACCCGCGCAGGCCGAACTTCGTCGCGTTGTACAGCGACGTCGACGGGGTCGCCGCCTTCCCCGAGATGGAGCCGACGAGCACGACGTGCCCGCGACCACGGGCCACCATCCGCTCGGTGAGCAGCCGGGTCAGCAGGACGGGCGCGCGGAGGTTGACGTCGAGGGCCCGGTCGAGCTGCTCCTCGCTGTAGTCGAGCAGGTCGCCGCTGGCGGGCAGGGCGGCGTTCGCGACGAGGACGTCCGCGTCGGCGCAGGCCTCGGCGAGCCGGACCACCTCGGCGCGGTCGGCGAGATCGGCGACGACGGTCCTGGCCCCGTGGGCCTCGGCGGTGGCCTTCAGCACCTCCTCCCGGCGTCCGGTGACGGTGAGGCGCGCTCCCTGCGCGGCCAGGCGCGCGGCGAGGGCGGCACCGATGCCACCACTGGCCCCGGTGAGCAGAACGTTCGATCCGGATATGTCCACGACGACTCCCGTGCGGCGGCCTTCTACTGTTCGTTCGAACGAACAGTAGGCATGGCCGTGCCCCGTGTCCACACCGGATCCGGCCCGGTTCCGCGGCCCCGCGCCGGTGGTGGACGGGGCGCATGGGGCAGAATGTCGACATGCCCGCTGCCTCCGACACCCGCCAGAGCATCATCGACGCCGTGCTGCGGATCATCGGGCAGGACGGCATCGCCGCCGTGACCAACCGGCGGATCGCCAAGGAGGCGGGCGTCTCCCTCGGCTCCGTCACCTACCACTTCTCCACGCAGCACGAACTGCTGCGCGAGAGCCTGCTGCACTTCGTGGCCGAGGAGACCCGGCACTTCACCGCGCTCGCCGACGACTGCTCCGACGACCGCTTCGACCTCGGCCAGGCCGCCGAGGTGGTGGCCCGGGTGGCGGGCGGCAACGCCTTCGACAGCCGCCACATCGCGCCCTTCGAGCTGTACGTCCAGGCCGGCCGCGACGAGCGGCTGCGCGCCGCGGCGACGGACTGCTTCGCCGCGTACGACCTGCTCGCGACCCGCATCCTGACGCAGCTCGGCGTGCCGGATCCCGGGCGTCTGGCGGGCGTCGCCGTGGCCCTGGTCTTCGGCCAGCAGCTGCGCCGCCTGGCCACGGGCGCCCCGGCCGAGGACCTCGTCGACACCCTCCTGGTCCTCATGAGCCTCGCGCCGGAGCGGCCCGCCGGGGACCCGTCCCGCATCTGAGCCCCCGGCCGGTCCCCGCGGCGCACGCCGCCGACCGCGGCGGGTTCACCGGCTGCCGGTGAGCCAGTCCGCCTGCTGGGCGCGATCGACGCCGCCGTCCCCGTCCACCACGTAGGCCAGGGCCTCGGCGAAGTCGGCGCCCAGGTGCCACATGACGCCCGGTCCCACGGCGATGACGCGCCCGCTCGCCGCCACGTACGACCTGAACCGGACCGACCACATGCCCAACGGGCTGTGGTTCTCGCCGTACCGGCGCTCCAGCCCGCGGGCCTCGGTGAAGCAGTCGACGCAGGCGTCGACGGGATCCACGTGGAGTGAGGAACCGGGAACGCGCGCGGGCGAACTCTCGATCCTCAGATCACCGAACTCTGCCCAGAGCGCCGGCGCAGCCCGTGGCGGAGACGGGCGGTGGGGGCCATCCCTTGTCGAGGATGGCCCCCACCGCCCGGACGCTGTCACGGGCCGTCCGCGGCGCGGCGGTCAGCGCGCGTGGTGCTGGATGCCGCGCTGTCCCGGGATCCCGGTCGACCGGGGTGCGGTCGTGCCGCGGCGGCCTGCCCGGTGGCGGCGGCCCGGGACGGGGTTGCGGCGCACGGGGGCACTGGGCGCCGCGACCAGCAGACCGACGACTGCGAGGACCGCGACGAGGATGAGCACGGTAACGAGGTTCATGTTTCCTGCCTTTCGTCGGGTGCTGACTGTCTGTCACTACATCTTGTTACCGAACTGACGAGGATTAAACACACACCGTGACAGCAATGGGGGTTTGTTCGTGGGGCGGTCGGGGTGCGAGCCTCGTCTACGGCTGGAAGTGGGCCCGGTTCCGTCGCAGGAAGGCGTCGAGGGTACGGGGCGGCCGGCCGAGCACCTCCGCGACGGTGGTGGTGGGGGATTCGGGCCGGGCGACGGCGAGTTGCTGGATCTCCGTGACGTGGTCGGCGAGCCAGTCGGGCAGGCCGGCGTTGCGGACGAGCTCGCGGCGCAGTGCGGCCGGGCCGAGGTGGACGTAGCGGACGGGGTGGCCGGTCAGTACCGCCAGGCGGGCCGCGACGTCCGGGTAGGACACCGCCTCCGGGCCGGTCAGCGTGTAGGTGCGGCCGGCCGGTTCCGGCCGGGTGAGGACGGCGGCGGCGACGTCGCCGACATCGCGGCCGTCGACGTGGTTCACGGGTGCGTCTCCCGTCGTGCCGAGGACGGCGCCGTGCGCGACGCCGGGGGCCAGGCGCAGCAGGTTCTGCATGAACGCGTAGGGGCGCAGGACGGTGTACGGGACACCCGAGGCGCGCAGGTGTTCCTCGACGGCGTGGTGGCCCCGGGAGACGGCGACGGGGGAGTCCGGTTCGGCCGCCGGGGCCGAGACCTTGACGATGTGCCGGATCCCGGCATCGGCGGCGAGGTCGACGGCCCGGGTCTCCCACGCCACCTGGGCGGGCCCGTTGGCCGTCGTGAGGAAGAGCCGGTCGGCGCCCCGGAAGGCGGCGCGCAGGGAGTGGGGGTCGGCCGCGTCGGCGTACCGGACCTCCACGGCCGCCGGCCGCGGGGAGGCCGGGCCGGTCGGGACGAGGGGGCCGGGGAGGCCGGGGAGCGGGCGGTGCGGGGTGCGGGTCAGCGCGCGGACGGGCTCGCCGAGCGCGAGGAGGCGGTGCAGCAGGGCGTTCCCGGTGGTTCCGGAGGCTCCCATGACGACGATCATCGTGTGCTCGTTTCCTGGTGGTCCGGCGGCATCCGGTGTCGCCGGCGCGGGGTCAGACGGAGGGCTTCGCGAGGGTGCCGCGCCAGCGCAGCGTGACGGCCGTGGTGGCGAGTGCCGCGGAGAGGGGGAGGTCGACGGGCAGCCGTTCCCGCCACGGGCCGTACGGGAACGGGGCGTGCGCCGGAAGCCACTCGGCGGCGCACCGGCCCAGCAGGGCGGCCGCTCCGGCGGTGGCGGCGACCAGGAGCAGGGTCAGGACGGTGCGCGGCACCTCGGTGGTCCAGGGGCGGGGCCGCCCACCCCGCCGCAGCCAGCTGCCGACGAGGAACGCCACCAGGGCGGACGTGCCCGCGATGGTGGTGCAGGCGGCCACGGCAAGATCCTGGCGTCCGCCGAGGACCCCGGCGGTGCCGGCGGTCAGGGCGGGGGCGGCGTAGGCGGTCAGTACCTCGCGCCGGAGGACGAAGCGCCGGGGTGGGCGCGGTGCCGGGCGGTTCCGGCGGCGGGCGCTGCCTCTCGTCGCTGCCATGCAGGTCTCCTTCCAAGTGGTTAGGTGGCTAACTATCGGGGCGGGAAAAGGGCCCCGCCGCAAAGGGGCGGGGCCGGATCGGTCCCGGGTCAGTCGCGGGTCAGCGCGGTGCTGCCGCGTACGACGCGGGCGAGCAGGTCGAGGAAGGTGGCCCGTTCCTCGGCGGACAGGCCGGCCACCATGGCCTCCAGTCGCCCGAAGTGCTCGGAGGCCATGTCCCGCAGGCGCTGTGCCCCGCGGGCGGTCAGGACGGCCACCGTGCCCCGTCCGTCCTCGGTGGACGGGCGGCGGGCGATCAGGCTGTCGCGTTCCAGGCCGTCGAGGAGGCCCGTGACGGTGGCCCGGGAGACGTCGAGGTCGGCCGCGAGGCGCGAGGGGGACTTCTCCCCGCCGTGGTCCTCCAGGTCGGCGAGGAGCCGGTAGCGCCCCGTCGACAGGCCGAACCGGGCGAAGTGCGCCTCGGCGGCGCGCCCCACATGGGCGCCGGCCGCGATCAGCCGCACCGCGACCAGCACCGCCTGGGGGTCGGTGTCCAGGCCGTAGTGCCGGATCTGGCGCCGGGCCTGGTCCAGGGTGGGTGCTTCGCCGTCGATCCCATCCGCCCTCGTCATGCGAGTAATATGGTGGCTAACTACTTCGGCTGTCAAGATCCCCGCTGCGGTGCGCCGGTGCGCCGCCGGACCGCCGTCAGGCCTGTGCCGTGGGCCGCACGACGATCTCGCCGACATCGGTGGGTGAAGCCGGGTGAGACGAGAGTGACGCGCAGGTCCGGGCCCGCCTCCTGGCGCAGCCCCTCCGTGAGCACCTTCACCGCCGCCTCGGTCACCGCGTAGACGGACTGCGGGGGCTTGACGGTGCAGGCCGCGGTGGAGCCGATGGCGACGAAGTGGCCCGAGCGCTGGCGGCGGAAGACCGGCAGGGCCGCCGCGATGCCGTTGAGCAGGCCGGTGACGTGGGTCCCTGCGCGCCATCGCCGCGACCGGCACCAACCCCTACGGGCACAGCCGGGAGCTGATCCGGGAGGCCGTCGCCGTCCTCATGGACGCGTGTGTCGCGGCCGGGACGATCCGTACCTACGTCGGCCCGGCCGACCTCGCCGCCGCGCTGGAGGGCATCGCCCTCACCTCGGCGGGCAGCGAGCGCCGGCCACAGGCGGAACGCCTGCTCGACCTCATCCTGGACGGCCTCGCGGTCCGCCGTCCGTGAGGTCCCGGCCCGGCAGGGCCCCGGCGGGCGTGCCGGGGCCCGGCGTGGTCACTCGGGGTGCGCCAGCGCCTCCTTCTGCAACTGCACGGCGGCGGCCAGACTCAGCCGCCGTTCCGCCTTGCGCAGCGCCTTCACCGCGGCGACCGAGGAGAGGTCCCCGGTGAAGCCGACGGCGTCCAGGCGCTCCCGGACCCAACGGGCCTTCAGCGTACCCTCCGTGGCGGCGGCGGTGGCCTCGACCAGGGCGATCGCTCGCTCCAGGCCCGGCCGTTCCCCCGGGGGCGCCTCGGCCAGGGCCCGGCCCAGTGCCGCCGCGACCGTGTCCGAGTCCCTCATGAGGAGAACGAAGTTGTGTGTGGCGATCGGAGTCAGGAATCCCGTCATACGGATCATGCTTGCGGCCGGTTTCCCCGCAGGGCAAGGCACTTGAGTATCCGCAGAGCTTCGGCCGGCGGCCGGCCCGGTCCCCGGCCGCGGCCCCGGAACGGCGCCCGGACCCGGACCCGGCTCCTGGCGGCCGCCGCCGCGGCGGCGACCGCCGCGGCCGGCCTCGCAGTGCGCGCCCTCGGGTCGGGCAGCGTCGCGAAGTACGCCGGCGACGCGCTCTACACCGTCCTGCTGATGGCGCTTCTCGTCGCCCTCGCGCCCCGCATCACCCCGCTGCGGGCCGCCGCGACGGCCCTCGCGGCCAGCTGGGCCGTCGAGTTCCTCCAGCTCGGCGGCCTGCCCGCGGAGCTCTCCCGGCACAGCACCGCGGCCCGTCTGGTGCTCGGTTCCACCTTCAACGCACCCGACCTGTTCTGGTACGCGGCCGGTGCGGCGGCCGGCTGGCTCCTCCACACCGCGGCCCGCGCGCGCCCCGGTCCGCGCCCGCGCGCCTCCGCGCGCCCCCGCGGGAGGGATGGCCGCCGGCCGGACGCCCGCCGACCATGAACTTCCGCCACCCGGCGGGCACCGCAGCACGGACACCTCGGGAGAGACATGGCTCGACGCTGGCTGGTCACGGGATGCTCCTCCGGGCTGGGGCGGGCGCTGGCCGCCGCCGCGGCCCGCGCCGGGGACGAACTGGCCGTCACCGCACGCAAGACCGCCGACCTGGAGGAGCTCGCCGCAGCCTGGCCGGGACGTGTCGTCCCCGTTCCGCTCGAGCTGCGGGACGCCGCATCCTGCGCCGAGGCCGTCCGCATCGCCGCCGACCGCCTCGGAGGCATCGACGTCCTCGTCAACAACGCCGGGGTGGGCCTGTTCGGAGCCGTCGAGGAGGTCTCCGACAGCGAGCTGCGCGACCAGCTCGAAACCCTGGTGGTGGGCCCCTGGCGGCTCACCCGACTGGTTCTGCCGCTGATGCGCGCCCAGGGACACGGGCACATCGTCAACGTGTCCTCCGTGGTCGGCCGGATGGCCTTCCCCGGGCTCGGCGCCTACGTCGCCGGCAAACACGCCCTCGAGGGGATGAGCCAGGCCCTGGCCGTCGAGGCCGCACCGCACAACATCCGCGTCACCGTCCTCGAACCGGGCATGTTCGCCACCCGCTACGGCACCTCCATGGCCGAGGCGCGCCGCCGCGTCCCCGCCTACGACGGGACCAACCGCGAGATGCTCGAAGGGGCCCGGGGCCTCGCGGAGAACCCCGGCACGGGCCGCCCCGAGGACTTCGCGGCGCACGTCCTCGACATCGTCGCGGCCGGCGCCGCCACGCCCCTGCGGATCCCCGTCGGCGAGGACGCCTACGGCTACCTGGACGAAGCCGAACGCGCCTACCGGGCCGACTTCGCCGCCGCACGGCTCCTCACCCGCACGCCGCCGCCCGCCGTCTGACCACCCGTCCGGCACGGCGGAGGGTGGGACGGCGGGCGGCGGGCGGGGTCACCGGCACGGCTGCCCGGATCAGGGCAGCCACTGCCGCCAGACCTTCTCGTTGGCCTCGACCCACTTCTTCGCGGCCTGCTCCGGCGGCAGCTTGTCCTCGGCGATCATCAAGGACACCTCGTTCTGCTCCTCGACGTTCCAGCGGAACTTCTTCAGGAACTCGGCCGCCTCACCGCCCGACTCCGCGAACCGCGTGTTCAGGAACTTCTGCAGCGGGGTGTGCGGATAGGCGCAGGCCACCTTCTCCGGATCGGCGTCGCAGCCCTCCTTGTACTCGGGCAGCTTCACCTCCGTCATCGGCACCCGCTCGAAGAGCCACTGCGGCTCGTACCAGTACGTCAGGAACGGCTTGCGCTCCTTGGCGAACTGCCGGATCTGGGTGATCTGCGCGGCCTCGGAACCGGCGAACACGACCTCGTAGTCCAGGCCCAGGTTCTTCACCAGCGCCTTGTCGTTGGTGACGTACGAGGGCGAGCCGTCCATCAGCTGGCCCTTGCCACGGCTCTCGGCGGTGCCCAGCTGGTCGGCGTACTTGTTCAGGTTCTTCCAGTCGAGGACGTCCGGGTGCGCCTCCGCGAAGTACGTCGGCACGAACCAGCCGATGTGGCCGGTCACGCCCACCTCGCCGCCCGGCGTGATGGTCCCCTTCTCCTTCACGTAGCGCTGTTCCTGCTCGGGGTGGCCCCAGTCCTCCATGATCGCGTCGACCCGGCCCTGGCTGAGCGCGTCCCAGGCGGGCACCTCGTCCACCTGGACGGTGTCCACCCGGTAGCCCAGCTCGTGCTCCAGCAGGTAGGCGGCGACCGCGGTGTTGGCCTGGGCGCCGACCCACGACTGCACGGACAGCGTGACGGTACGGGAGCCCTCCGCGGCGGCGTACGGGGACGCCTGGCGGGTCATGTCGGCCGCGCCGCAGCCCGTGAGCACGGCGAGCGCGGTGACGGCCGCCAGCGCGCCGGGCAGCAGGCGGCGGCGTCGGCCGCGCCCCTCCGCGGCGGCGGTGTTCGGCGTGTTCGGCATGTCAGGACTCCTTGGCGGGCTGGGTGACCCGGTCCAGCATCAGACCGAGGCAGACGATCGCGGCGCCGGCCACCAGCCCGGTGGCCAGATCGCCCTGGGCGAGGCCGAGCACGACGTCGTAGCCGAGCGCACCGCCTCCCACCAGGCCGCCGATGATGACGACGGCGAGCACCAGGACCACCGCCTGGTTCACGGCCAGCAGCAGCGCGTTGCGGGCCAGCGGCAGCTGCACCTGGCGCAGCTGCTGGGAGCCGGTCGCCCCCAGGGAACGCGCCGACTCCAGGGCCGCCGGGCTCACCGCGCGCAGGCCGTCGGCGGTGATGCGCACCACCGCGGGCAGCGCGTACACGACGGCCGCCGCCGCGGCGGGCGCCCGGCCCACCCCGAACAGCGCGACCACCGGAATCAGGTACACGAACTGCGGCATGGTCTGGCAGACGTCGAGCACCGGACGCAGCAGCCGCTGCGCGCGGTCGCTGCGGGCGACCGCCGCACCCACGGCGAAGCCCAGGAGCAGGGTGACCGCGACGGCCGCCAGCACCTGCGACAGGGTGTCGAGCGAGGGCTCCCACACACCGAGCACACCGATCGCGGCGAGCGCGAGGACGGCCGTGGTGGCGGTGCGCCAGGTCCCGACGAGCAGGGCGAGCGCGCCGACGACGAGCAGCAGCAGCCACCAGGGCGTCGACTGCAGGCCGGAGCGCAGCGGGTCCAGCACCCAGCCGGTGAATCGGGCCGCCCAGTCGGCGGTCCCGCCGACCACGGGCACTCCGGAGTAGAGGTGGTCGGTCATCCAGTCGACCGCGCGGTTGACGGGCGCGGCGATCGGCACGGTCCACGCGTCGGGCCACAGGGAGTGTCCCGCCATCCGGCCGACGACGGCGACCGCGACGGCCGCCAGGACGGTCAGGAGCCGTCCGTACCAGCCGCAGAACACCCGCCGCAGCAGGTGCTGCTCCTCGTCCGGGACCGGGGGGGCGCCCAGCCGGGCGCCCGCCGCGTCGGCGGTGCGGTCCAGGGCCACCGCGAGCAGCACGATCGGGATGCCCGCGGCCAGGGCGGCACCGACGTCCACGGACGCCAGGGCCTGGTAGACCCGGTCGCCTAGGCCGCCCGCGCCGATCACGGACGCGATGACGGCCATCGACAGCGCCATCATGATGGCCTGGTTGACGCCGAGCAGGATCTGGCGCCGGGCCAGCGGCAGCCGGGCGGTCAGCAGCCGCTGGCGTCCGGTCGTGCCCAGCGACTTCGCGGCCTCCAGCACGCCCGCGTCGGCCTCGCGCAGACCGAGGGCGGTGAGCCGGGCCATCGGCGGAGCCGCGTACACCACGGTGGCGAGCACGGCGGCGGGCACGCCGATGCCGAACACCATCACCATCGGCAGCAGGTACGCGAACGCGGGCAGCACCTGCATGGTGTCCAGGACCGGGCGCAGCGCGCGGCCGGCCCGCGGCGACAGGCCGGCGAGCAGGCCGAGCACCCCGCCGACCAGGACGGACGCGGCGACGGCCACGACCATCAGGGCCAGGGTCTGCATGGTCGGCACCCACATGCCGAGCAGCCCGCACGCGGCGAACACGGCCACGCAGGTCACGGCGAGGCGCACGCCCGCCAGGCGCAGCGCGACCAGGCCGGCCAGCACGGTCACACCGGCCCAGCCGGCGGCGAGCAGCAGCAGGTACACGGCGCGGACCGACACCACCACGAGGTTGCTGACGTGCCCGAAGAAGTACAGGAAGACCGGGTGGCGGTCCCGGTTGTCGATGATCCAGTCACCCGCGCGTTCCAGCGGGCCGGACAGGTCCACGGCCAGCGCCGACGGCCAGGTCCCGCTGCCGGGGAAGAGCACGGCGAGCGGGAGCAGGACCGCGGCGGCGACGGCGAGCGGCAGGATCCGGCGGGCGACGCGGGGGTCGAGCAGCAGGGTGCGCAGGCGTCCGCGGGTCCGGCCCGCGGTGGCGGGCCGGGCGCCGCGGTGCTCGCCGGCGGCACCCGCCGGCGGACGCTGCGGCCTGCCGGACCGGTCCCGGCGGCCGGGATCGCGTACGGGGGAGGTGGTCGTGGTCATCCGCACCACCGGCCCGTGACGGGGACGGCTGCCGTGCGCGGCAGGGCGCTTCTCATGCCGCCACCTCCTTGCCGCCGGCCGCCGGAAGGCCGGCGACCACCGCGAGCAGGGCCGCCTCGTCGACGACGCCCACGCAGCGGCCCTCGTCGACCACCCGGGCCGGGCCGCCGGTGCGGGCCACGGCCTCGATGGCCTCGACCACCGTGGTCGCCGGGTGCAGGGCGGCCCCCTGGCCGGCCTCCTCCCCGTTCGCGGCGGGACGCATGGCGCTGCGCACGGTCAGCACCTGCTCGCGCGGCACGTCACGGACGAAGTCGCGTACGTAGTCGTCGGCGGGGGAGCCGACGATCTCCTCGGGGGTGCCGAGCTGCACGATCCGGCCGTCGCGCATCAGGGCGATCCGGTCGCCCAGGCGCAGCGCCTCGGACAGGTCGTGGGTGATGAAGACCATGGTGCGGCCCTCCTCCTGGTGGAGCCGTGCCACCTCGCCCTGCATCTCCCGGCGGATCACCGGGTCGAGGGCGCTGAACGGCTCGTCGAACAGCAGGACCTCGGGGTCGGCCGCCAGGGCGCGGGCGAGCCCGACGCGCTGCTGCTGGCCGCCGGAAAGCTGGCCGGGCCGCCTGCCCTCGAGGCCCTTCAGGCCGACCTTGGCGACCATCTCGGCCGCGCGGGCGCGCCGTTCGGCCCGGCCCACGCCCTGGATCTCCAGCCCGTAGGCGACGTTGTCGAGGACGGTGCGGTGCGGCAGCAGGCCGAAGTGCTGGAAGACCATGGCGGCGCGGTGGCGGCGCAGTTCGCGCAGCCGGGCCGCGTCCATGGCGAGGACGTCCTCGCCGTCGACGGCCAGCGCTCCGGCGGTGGGTTCGATCAGCCGGGTCAGACAGCGGACCAGGGTGGACTTGCCGGAACCGGACAGGCCCATGACGACGAACACCTCGCCCTTGCGGACCTCGAAGCTCACGTCGCGGACGGCGGCGGTGCAGCCGGTCCGGGAGCGCAGTTCTGCGGCGGGCAGGGAGGCGAGCTCCGCGGAGGCGGGCACCGCGGAAGCCTTGCGGCGCGGGCCGAAGACCTTCCACAGGTTCCGCACGGAGAACACGGGCTCGGCGGTCTCCACCGTGGCGGCGACGGTGCGGGTGGGGGCCGTGGTCATCGGGTCTCACCTCCGGTCAGCAGGTCGGCGGCCTTCTCGCCGACCATGAGCACGCCGATCATCGGGTTGACGGCGGGCATGGTCGGGAAGACGGACGCGTCGGCGATGCGCAGGCCCTCCATGCCGCGCACCCGCAGGTCCGGTCCGACCACCGCCGTGGCGTCGGTGGCGGCGCCCATGCGGCAGGTGCCCGCCGGGTGGTAGACGGTGTGGGCCACGGAGCGGGCGTAGGCGCTCAGCTCCTCGTCCCCGGTGATCTCCGGGCCCGGGCACACCTCGCGGCGCAGCCAGCCGGCGAGCGGCTCGGCCGCGGCGATCTCGCGCGCCAGCTTGATGCCGTCGACGAGGGTGCGGGCGTCGTAGTCCTCCTCGTCCGTGAAGTACCGGAAGTCGAGGGCGGGCTTGACCTCGGGGTCGGCGCTCGTCAGGTAGAGGCGGCCGCGGCTGCGCGGCTTGGGGATGTTGGGGGTCAACGACACGCCGTGCGCGGGGCGTTCGTAGCCGATGCGCTCGGGGTTGTCGGTGAACGGCACCTGGTAGAAGTGGAACATCAGGTCCGGGCCGGGGGACTGCGGGTCGCGCCGCACGAAGAGGCCGGCGTCGCTGTCCATCGCCGAGTTCTCCGGTATCGGCCCGTCCGTCTCCCAGACGATCACCGACTCCGGGTGGTCGAGGAGGTTCTCCCCGACCCCGGGCAGGTCGTGCACGGGCGGGATGCCGAGCGCCTCCAGGTCGGCGCGGGGGCCGATGCCCGAGTGCAGCAGCAGCCGCGGGGTGTCCACGGCGCCCGCGCACACCACGACCTCGCGGCGGGCGGTGATCAGCGAGCGGGTGCCGTCCGCGGACCGTACGTGCACCCCGCGGGCCCGGGTGCCGTCCAGCTCCAGCCGGTACGCCCAGGTCTCCAGCATGATGCGCAGGTTGGGCCGCTCGTCCATCACGGGGTGCAGGTACGCCACCGAGGCGGACGAGCGCTGGTTGGTCTCGGGGTGGTAGGCGAGGTCGAAGAACCCGGCGCCCTCGTGGAAGGGCTTGGCGTTGAACCCGTCGACGTGCGGCACCCCGAGCGCGTGCTGGGCCGCCTCGACGAAGTCGCGGGCGATGGCGTTGCGGTCCTCCTCGGCGACGGGCACCACGTTGTTGAGGAGCCGGTCGAAGTAGGGGTCCATGGCGGCGGCGTGCCAGCCCTCGGCGCCCGCCTGCGACCACTCGTCCCAGTCGGACGGCAGCGGCTTGAAGGAGATGAGGGTGTTGTGCGAGGAACAGCCGCCGAGCACGCGGGCCCGGCTGTGCCGGATGTGCGAGTTGCCGCGCGGCTGCTCGGTGGTGGGGTAGTCGTAGTCCAGTTCGCCGCCGAGCAGGCCCATCCAGCGGCGCAGGGTGAGGACTTCGGGGCGGCCGACGTCGCTCGGGCCGCCCTCGATGACGGCGACGGTGACGTCCGGGTTCTCGGTGAGGCGGGAGGCGATCACCGAGCCGGCGGTGCCGCCGCCGACCACGACGTAGTCGTAGGCGTACTCGTGAACGGGTGCGTCCGCGGTGTCCCCTGCCGTGCCGCGGCCGGTGCCGGAGGTCCCGTCGGTGGTATGGCTCGTCCTGTCGTTCATGTGGCTCTCCTCCTGCTCAGCCCGCGAACCAGCGCACGGGGCGCGGAGCGAGGTTCTGGTACACGTGCTTGGTCTCGCGGTACTCGGCCAGCCCGGACGGGCCCAGCTCGCGGCCCGTTCCCGACTTGCCGAACCCGCCCCACTCGGCCTGCGGCAGGTAGGGGTGGAAGTCGTTGATCCAGACGGTGCCGTGCCGCAGCCGGCCGGCCACGCGCCGGGCGCGGCCCTGGTCGGACGTCCAGACGCCGCCGGCGAGTCCGTACTCCGTGTCGTTGGCCAGTTCCACGGCCTCTTCCTCGGTGCGGAAGGTCTCCACCGTCAGCACCGGGCCGAAGACCTCCTCGCGGACCACGCGCATCCCGCGGTGGCAGCGGTCGAGCACGGTGGGCCGGTAGAAGAAGCCCGGTCCGTCGGGGCGTTCGCCGCCGGCCCGCAGGACGGCGCCCTCCGACAGTGCGGAGGCGACGTAGCTCTCGGTGCGCTCGCGCTGCGCGGCGGAGACCATGGGACCGCACTCGACACCGGGGTCGGTGCCCCGGCCGAGCCGGATCCGCTCGGCGCGGTGGGCGAGTTCGGCGACGAAGCGCTCGCGCAGTGACTCCTCGACGATCAGCCGGGAACCGGCCGAGCAGACCTGCCCGCTGTGCATGAAGGCCGCGTTCAGGGCCTGGTCGACGGCGGTGTCGAAGCCCTGGGCGGTGGCGCAGGCGTCGGCGAAGATCACGTTCGGGTTCTTGCCGCCCAGTTCGAGGGCGACCTTCTTGACGCTGTCGGCGGCCGCGCGCATGACCTTCGTACCGCTGACCAGGCCGCCGGTGAAGGAGACCAGGTCGACGTCGGGGTGCTCGGCGAGGCGGGCGCCGACCGGGTCGCCGGCGCCGGTGACCAGATTGGCGACGCCGGCCGGCAGGCCCGCCTCCACCAGCAGCTCGATCAGCACGACTGTGCTCAGCGGGGTCAGCTCACTCGGCTTGATCACGAAGGTGTTGCCGGCGGCCAGGGCCGGGGCCACCTTCCAGCTGGCCTGGAGCAGCGGGTAGTTCCACGGGGTGATCAGGGCGCACACACCGACCGGCTCGTGGACGACCACGCTGTGCACGTCGGGGGAGCCGGCGTCGACGACACGGCCCGCCCCCTCGGCGGTGACGAGGTCGGCGAAGTAGCGGAAGGCGTCGGCGACGCAGTCCACGTCGACCCGGCCCTCTTCGTGGGTCTTGCCCGCGTCCCTGCTCTCCAGCAGGCCGATGCGCTCGCGGTCGCGCTGGAGCAGGTCGGCGGTGCGGCGCAGCAGGGCCGCGCGCTCCGCGACGGGCGTGCGCGGCCAGGGTCCGCTGTCGAACGCGGCCCGGGCGGCACTGACGGCCGCGTCGGTGTCGGCGGTGCCGCCCTCGGCGACGACGGCGAGGACGGTGGCGTCCGCGGGGTCCAGGATCTCCCTGGACGCTCCCGAGTCCGCCGACCGCCATTCGCCAGCTGTGTGGATGGTCTTCTGCTCCGACACGACGCTCTGTACCTCCGGAGTTCCGCCACCACGGCGGACCCGCGGTGACCTGACGAACGCCGCGCCTGCCCTCTGCCCGGACACTCATGTCCCATCCGCCACGAGAAGTGGCGGGAGTCACGTCCCCGGCCACGCCCGCGACCGCACGCACGGGGCCCCGCACCGGCATGCGGTGCGGGGCCCTGTGGACACGGCCGGGGGCGGGGGAGGAACGCGCGGCAGCGGCGCCGTCACCCGCCGTGCTGTGACGCGGCGCTCACCGGGCCCGTTCGTACTCGACCTGGACGAGCGGGTTGCCGTCGCCGAAGTCGAGGGCGCGCTCCGCACCCGATTAGGTGAAACCGGAGGGGACGGTGCCCGCGCGCCGGAGCCCCCGTCCGCCCCCCGTCCGCCCCCGGTCCCGCCCGGGTGCGACCGAGGGGCGAACGGGGCGGGCGTCAGGTCACCCGCGTCCCGGCGGCCTCGTACGCGTCCTCGTCGCCCGGCAGCCGGACGTCCGTGACGGCCACGTTCACCTCGACCACCTCGAGGCCCGTGATCCGCTCGACCGCGCCGATCACGTTCTCCCGGACGTCGCGGGCGACGTCGGGCACCGGCACGCCGTACTCCACCACCAGCTCCACGTCGATCGCGGTCTGGCGCTCGCCCACCTCGGCCTTCACTCCGCGCCCGACGTTGGGCCGCCCGCCGGGCACGCGGTCGCGGACGGCGCCCAGGGTCCGCGACAGCCCGCCGCCCATGTCGTGGACGCCGGGGATCTCCCGCGCCGCCATCCCCGCGACCTTCACGACCACCACGTCCGCGATGGAGGTCCTGCCCCGCGTACCCGCCGGTTCGTCCACCAGGCCGCGGCCCGGCGCCCGCACCGGGTCGGTCCCGTCGGTCTGCTCGTGCCGCACCGCATCCGTCTCCCGCGTCGCGATCAAAGCTGCTCCCTGCTCGGCTCGTCGTCGTCCTTCGCTCCCTTCGACACCCCTGCGGTGAATCCGTTACGGACTTCTTTCGCGAAAGGGGCACACAACAGTACGGATCCGGTGCCCGTAACGAACGCCGCGCGGAGGTGTCGAAGGTGCAGAAGGTGAAAGGAGCCCGCCCGTGAGCGCTCGATGGGACCCCGTGGGGACGGGGCCCGTGGTCGAAGCCGGCGACGAGCTGCTGGCCGTCCGGGCGGCAGAAGGAGACGAGGAGGCCTTCGAGGTGCTCGTACACCGTCACACACCGGCCATGCTCCAACTCGCCCAACGCCTCCTCGGCACCCGGGCCGAGGCCGAGGACGCCGTCCAGGACTCCTTCGTCAGCGCCTGGCGCGCCCTGCCGGACTTCCGCCGCGAGGCGGGGTTCGCGACCTGGCTGCACCGCATCGTCACCAACCGGTGCCTGAACCTGCTGCGCGCCCGCCGGGCCTCCGCGGACCTCGACACGGTCCCCGAACCGGCCGCCCCCGACCACCAGTCCTCGCCCGTGCGCGCCGCCGAATCACAGGCGGCGGCCCGGGACCTCCGCGCCGCGATGCGCGCCCTGTCGGCGGAGCAGCGGGTCTGCTGGGTGCTGCGGGAGCTGGAGGGACGGCCCTACGAATCGATCGCCGAGACGGTCCGGATCAGCCCGGAAGCCGTCCGCGCCCGTGTCTTCAGGGCCCGGCGCGTACTCACGGAGGCCATGGCGGCATGGCGATGAACACCCCGCACCCACCCGGCCCGTACGGCGCACCGGGACCCCGCGGCCCGTCCGACGCCGAGGAGCCCGTGCTCCTCGCCTGCGGCCGGGACCTGGCCGCACTGTGGGAGGACCCCGGCCGGGGTCCCGACCCGCACACCGACTCCTGCCCCCACTGCCGGGACGCGCTCGCGGACCTGCACCACCTGCGCACCGCGGCCCTGGCGGCCGGACCGCCGCCCGACGGCCCGGGGGACACCGACGCCCTCGCCCGGCGGGTCATGGACGCGGTCCGGCTGGAGCTGCGTCCCGGACGCAGCCTGCCGTTGGGCGACGCGGACGAGGACACCTGGATCCACGAGGCCGTCGCCGCCCGCGCCCTGCGCACGGCGGCCGAGGACGTCCCGGGGGTCCGCGCCGGCAGCTGCCGCATCGCCCCGCCCGACGGGCGCGTCGGCCCCGGGCGCGGACCCGTCACCGTCCACATCGAGGTCACCGCCGCGTACGGGTGCGACCTGCGGGCCACGTCCGGCGCCGTCCGGGACCGCACCGTGCGCGCCGCGGACGAGCGGCTGGGCCTGGCCGTCGCCGCCGTCCACGTCACCGTCACCGACCTGCACGACGCGCCGGACGACCGCGGGGAGGCCCGGAGATGACCACCGCACGGGCGGACACCGCCACCGGGGCCGTGGCCCGGGCCGTGCTCGACGTCCCCGGCGTCGCCTGCCTGCGCCCGGGGCTGCGCAGCCTGCTGCGGGCCGCCGTCCCGGGCCCGGCCGGCGGACGCACCGGCGGCCGGGCACCTGAACCGGAACGGTCGGCGGTACGCGTGACCCTCGCCCCGGACGGGACGGCGACCGGGATCCGGGTCGAGATCGTCGTACGGGCCCGGCACCGCGCGCTGGACGTGGCACGCGCCGTACGGGCGGAGGCGGCCCGCGCGGCCGCCGCACCACCGGCGGCGGTACGGGTCACCGTCACCGGAGTCGTCTGAGCCGGCCCGGTCCGGTGCGGTCGTCCGTCATGGAGCCGGAGGGCAGGTCAGCACCAGCCACCACAGCAGCGACACCAGGCAGGCCGCGGCGCCCAGCAGGCGCAGCCGCAGCAGGCGTTCGGGCGACAGCGGGTCGGCGGACCGGCGCGGGGCCGCACCCCGCCCGGGTCCCGACGGGGAGGACTTCGCGGCAGGCCCGGGCCCGGCAGGACCGGCAGGACCGGAGGCCGGGGCGGCCGCGGACGGCGCGACGGCGGCGGCGGCCGCCGACGGTGTCACGGCGGCTGGGGCGGTCGCGGCAGCCGGGGCAGCCGGGGTGGCGGGGGTAGCCGGGGTGGCGGGGGTAGCCCCGCCCGCCCCGGACGCCGAGGATGCGGGAGTGGCCGCGGGCAGGTGCCGTCGGCCATCGTCCGCGGCCGGTGGCCCGGCGGCTCCCGCGGCGCCGCGAGGCAGTGCGCTGCCGGTGGTGCCCTGCTGGGCGAGCCCCGCGAGGAAGCGCCGGTAGGCCTCGCGCCGTTCACCGCGCGGCGTGGACCGCCCGCGTTCCCAGGAACGCACGGTCGCCGGGGTCACCCCGAAGGCGGCGGCCACCTGCTGGGTCGTCAGGCCCCACTGCTCGCGCAGCCGACGCCGTGCGGACGGCTCCGGCAGCTCCCAGGGACGGAGTCCGGACGACCGCTTCCTGGCGGGGGAGCCCTGACGGGGGAAGATCTGATGCGCTGTTGTCATACAGGTCTGACAATCCGCACTGCATACCCGTGATGCCCGCACCCGACTCTTCACCCGTCCGGCCCCTCATGCCGGCGGGGTCGCGTCCAGCTCCGCCAGTTCCCCGGCGCTCAGCACGAGGTCGACGGCCCCGGCCGAATCGCTGATGGACGCCGGCCGGCCCGCGCCCGGCACCGGGATCACCGCCGGGGAGCGCGCCAGCAGCCATGCCAGCGCCACCCGCTGCGGGCTGACGCCGTGTCCGGCGGCGATCCGGTGGAAGGCGGTACCGGCGGACGTCGGACCGGAAGGGCCGTCGAGGGAGCTGCGGGAGATCCCGCCCAGCGGGCTCCAGGGCAGGAAGGCCAGTCCGAGCGCCGCGCTCAGCCGCAGCTCGGGCTCGCTGTCGCGGACGGCGGGGGAGTAGCGGTTCTGCACGGAGACGAGTCCCGTGCCGAGGATCGCCCGCGCTTCGCGGATCTGCGCCACGGTGACGTTGGAGATCCCCGCGGCACGGATGGTCCCGACGTCGAGCAGCTCGCGCAGGGCACCGACGGAGTCCGCCCAGGGCACCGCCGGATCGGGCTTGTGGAGCTGGTAGAGGCCGATGGCGTCGACGCCCAGCCGCCGGGCGGAGTCCTGGGCCGCCCGCCTGAGGTGGGACGGGCGGCCGTCCACGGTCCAACTGCCGTCGCCGGGCCGGCCCCGGCCGCCCTTCGTGGCGACCAGGACGTCGGAGGTGTCGCCGCCACGGGCGGCCAGGGCGCGGGCGATCAGGCGCTCGTTGTGGCCGACTTCGCCGGCGTGCCAGTGGTAGCTGTCGGCGGTGTCGATGAGGGTGACACCCGCGTCGAGGGCGGCGTGGACGGTCGCGACGGCCCGTGCCTCGTCTGGGCGGTGCTCGATGGACAGGGGCATGGCGCCGAGTCCGATGGCGCTCACGGTGGTGCCCGCGAGGGTCCGGTATTGCATGACGGCTCCTCAGTTGCCGTGCGCGTGGCGCGCGTCGAGGGCCGCGACGGTGGGCGGAGCGGGCGTGGTGGACCTGGTGACGGTGGCTGTGGTCGTGCCGGTGGAGGTTGCTGTCGAGTGCATGCCGACATCCTCGGCAGACGCCGTCACCGGCAGAAGTGCCCGCTTGCTGAACGGGTGTGAAGGAGAACTGCCGACGGCCGGGACCGCCTAGGTGTATTGCCCTGTGAGGTTGGGGACGCGGCTGGCGGGTGGTTTGCCTGCGAGCGCGGTGTGTCCGCGGTGGTGATTGTAGGAGTGCAGCCAGCCGGGGAACGCGTCACGTCGTTCCTGCTCTGACTGGTAGGGGCGGGCGTAGGCCCATTCGTCGAGCAGGGTGCGGTTGAGGCGTTCGACTTTGCCGTTGGTCTGGGGCCGGTAGGGCCGGGTTCGTTTGTGGGTGATCCCGGCCGCCGCCAGGGTGTCGCGCCAGGCGTGGGACTTGTAGCAGGCGCCGTTGTCCGTCAGGACGCGTTCGACGGTGATCCCGACGCTGGTGAAGTAGGCCTGTGCCCGGGCCCAGAACGCGGTGGCGGTCTCCTTCTTCTCGTCGGTGTGGATCTCGCTGTAAGCGAGGCGGGAGTGGTCGTCGACGGCGGTGTGGATGTAGCTGTAGCCCGTGCCGGACCTGGTCTTGCGGCCGGCCTGTCGGCCGAGGGCCTTGTGACCGCCGCCGTCGGGGATGTTGCCGAGCTTCTTGATGTCGACGTGGACGAGTTCGCCGGGCTTGTCGCGTTCGTAGCGTCGTATGGGCCGGCCGGTGGCCCGGTCCAGGTGAGACAGGCGGGCCAGGCCGAACCGGGTCAGCACTCGGTGCACGGTGGAGGGCACCAGGCCGAGCAGGTGGGCGATGCGGGCGGGTCCCCACCGGCGCAGGACGCGGACCTTGATGATCCGGCGTTCGGTGCGGGTCAGGGTGCGGCGCGGGCTGTGGTGCGGGCGGGAGGACCGGTCGTACATGCCGGCCTCGCCCAGGGTCCGGTAGCGGGCGGCCCACCGCTGGGCAGTGGTGGGCGAGACCTGGAACCGGTCGGCCGCGCGTCGCAGCGGCCAGCCGTCTTCGACCACGCAGCGGGCCAGGCGCAGTCGTCCGGTCTCGGTCAGGGGTGCATTACGGTGGGGCATGAGGGCCTTCTGCCGGTTGGTGTAGACGTCGCAATCCACACCGAACCCGGAAGGCCCTCACCCATTCAAGATCCCTCAGCCGAGACCTGCATCACCCGGCCACAACCTCCCTGGACAGAACACCTAGGCCCCGCGGACCGGGCGGCGGGCCGTGTGCTCCGCGAGCGCCGCGACCACGGTGTCCCAGGTGGGGCGCGGGGCATCCTGTGGCCCATGCCCGGCAACGGGACGAGGACGGCGCCGGGGATCTCCCGGGCGAGGGCCTCGGCGTGGCCGAAGGGGAAGAGCGGGTCCGCGGTGCCGTGCAGGACGAGCGTGGGGGCGGTGATCTCCCGCAGGCGGTCACGGACGGACCCGCCTCCCCCGATCAGCCAGTGGTTGCCGGCGGCGGCCGGGACGGGGCTGCGGTCGAAGGCACGGCCCGCGGTGCGGCGCAGGCGCTCCTCGTCGAGCGGGAGTGTCCCGGCGAACAGGCGCTCGGCGGAGAGGAAGTAGTCGAAGACGGCCTGCCGGTCGCTCCAGTCCGGGGCCGTGGCGGGTTCGGCGAAGGCCCGTTCCAGGGCCTCGCTCATCGGGGGCAGGGCGGTCTGCCCGCTCCCGTCGGGGCCGCCCGGAGTGGTGCACATCAGGGTGAGCGTCAGCACCCGGCCCGGATGCAGGACCGCAAGGCGCTGCGCGAGTCCGCCGCCCATCGACATGCCGACGACGTGGGCGGCGGGCAGGGCATGGGCGTCGAGGATCCCCAGCACGTCGGCGAGCAGGTCGTCCTGCGTGTACGGGGGTTCGCCGACCGGGAAGGTCGTCGAGCCGCCGGTGTCGCGGGTGTCGAAGCGGATGACGTGGTGGCCGGTCGCGGCGAGGCGCCGCGCGAACTCCTCGTCCCACCACTCCATCGACGCCTCCGCGCCGCCGATCAGCAGCACGGTGGGAGCGGCCGGGTCGCCGAACCCCTCGGTGACGATGTCGACACCGTTGACGTGGACGGAACACACGGCCTGCCTCCGGCTGAGCGGGTCGGTGTTCCCGGACCGCGCCACGGTACGTCCTCGCCGCGCCGGGCGGGCGCGATCAGACCCCTTCGACGGTGAGGACGCCGTACGCCACGAGGGCTGCCGCGGCGAGCGTCAGCAGGGCGAGCCGTACCGCCGCGAGACGCAGCGCGAAGGCGCGCGGCCGGCCGGCCGGTCCCCGGGTGACCATCCCCGTGGTCAGGGCGAGGGACGCGAGCAGGACCAGGGCACCGGCGAAGAGGGCGAGCGCGGCGGGGGAGGAGGGCCCGGCGGCCGGGCCGGGCTCCTCCGCGATCCGCGGCAGCAGGAGGCCGACCAGGCACAGGCCGAGGGCCGCCGCGGTGGTGGCCAGGAAGTCGAACGCGAGCGTGGCGGCCCAGCCGGCGGACACCCGCCGCCGCTGCGCCCGGGGCGTGGGGTGTGCTGCCATGGGGTCCTCCGTCGTGCGTGCCGCGGCCGCCACCGTACGACGGCCGGGCCCACGACGGCCGGGCGGGTTCTGCGAGACTTCCCGGCATGGATGCCGAGCAGGACGCGGGAGCCGCCCGTCACGGCGACCACGGAGCACCGCTGGAGCGGTACGCGGGCCGGATCCTGGTGGTGTGCCCCCGGTGCGGCGGACGAGCCGTCGTGGCGCCGCTTCCCGGCCTGCCCGCCCTGAGGTACTACACCGAGTACGCCTTCCGGCCGCGCAGGCTGACCTGCGGGGCGTGCGCCGCCACCGCCGCGTGGGAGGCCCGGGCCGACGGAGCGCGGCTGCTCGGCACGACCCCCGGCGGCACCACGGCCCCGTTCTTCCGGCAGCCGTTGTGGCTCCAGACCCGCTGCGCCGGACGAATCCTCTGGGCCTACGACGAGGAGCACGTCGACGCGCTGGCCGCGAACGTCGGCGCCCGGCTGCGGGAGCGGGGCGGTCACCGGCCGACCCGGGCCATGTTCGCGCGGCTGCCGGCCTGGATGAAGAGGGCCGACAACCGCGCCGCCGTCCTGGCCGGACTGGAGACCCTGCGTGCGCCGGCCGGGCGCTCGTCCCCGGCGGAGCGCTCCGACGCCGCCCACGACCGCGACGACCGCCCCCGGCCGTACCGCAGCAGCTGCTTCCGGGGCGGCCCGTACCGCCTGGAGCCCTGACCCGGGCGCCCCGGCACCGGGTGCAGAACCGGGGTGCGGAGCGGCAACCGGGCGGCTGCGCCGTACGGATGGATTCGTGCCGCACGGCGGCGGGTGCGTGGTCTCACGCCGCGATCGGGCCTACCTTCGCACTGCTCCCACAGCCCCCACGAAAGGCAGCACCCATGCGCTCGATCCGTTGCGCCCTGACCGCCCTCGCCGCCGGTGGAATCCTCCTGGCGGGCGCGTCCGCCGCCTCGGCCGACGACGACTTCACGGTCTCCGCACCGATCAGCAACACGTACTCCTTCGTCTTCGGTGACCTGAGCCAGACCGCCGAGGACGACGTCTTCAACGCGGGCCGCGACAACACGGTCGGCTCCCACAACGGCGCCGCGCCGGCCGGTGACATCGGCCTGGCGTCCCTGCCGGGGACCCAGATCCTGAGCGACGAGGAGCTGATGCAGGGTGCGGTCGGCGGCTTCCTCGCCCAGTAGCCTGTAGCACCCGCAGCAGGGGACACCCGGCGGCGGCCCTCCCGAGGCCGCGGACCCGCGGCCTCGGGAGGGCCGCCGCTCCCGTACGTGCGGCCCGCGCCGCGCCGCTCGTACGGTCGTACGCTGGAGGCATGGCCGATCACAGCCGTTTCCACCTGGACCGGGACGGCCACTCCGTCACCGTCCGGCTGGACGGCGCGTCGCGGCCCGCCGAGGTCCTGGTGGACGGGCGGGTCGTGGCCCGCGGCCGTCTGTCCCGCGCCGGCACGACCGTCCTGGACGCCGAGCTCCCCGGAGACCCGCCGTGCCCGCTGCGGGTCACCCTGGCGGGGGCGGGCGGGGAGTTCCGCTGCGAGATGGAGGCGGGCGGGGTCCGCCACCCCGTGCCGCGCGTCCCCCCGATCACCGCCGGCCGGGCGGCACCACGCCCCGGAACCCTCCGGGTCGCGCGCAGACTGCTGCGCAGAGCGGCCCGCCGCGCCGCGGGCGGCCCCGCCCGGGGCGGCCGCTTCTGACGGGCGCGGACGGCGACGGCACCGTACCGGCGGGACCCGGCCCGAACCGACCCCGACCGGTCCGTGACGATCCGTCAACATCTGCGACGACGCGTCCTGGTGTTGTGACCGCAGGGGTCGTAGCAGGTGCGTGGGCAGCCAGCGTGCTCAGCCCCCTTGTCGTCGCGGACGGGAACACGGTCCAGCACAGACGGTCCGCCACGGCCCATACCGCTCCGTGAGGTCACGCGACCGAGCACCGGTCTGCAATCGCCACAGCACACCGTTGAGCACCTGCCGGTGATCACGCCACGGCCGCTTCCGTCGACTCACCCCGGCCTGCCACAAGATCAAATTTTGGACAGGTGGCCTTAGCATGGGCACGCCATCCCCCGTGCCATGTCCAGCCGACGGAAGACACCCATGCGCCTCCAGCGGATATCCGCCGCGACCGCGGCCCTCGCCGCGCTCACCACCCTTGCCACCGCCTGCGAGGACTCCCCCAAGCCGGGCGCGCCCGCCGCGAGCCCTTCCGTGAGTGCTGCGGGCGCCGTCCCCGCCTCCCCCACGGTCGCCGGCGCCGCACCCGCCACGCTGGCCGGGGCGCAGGCCCACGTACAGCAGTACACGTCCTGCGAGAACCTCGGCACCGACCCGAACGACAGCCGGGTGCCGCTGAGCGGCTTCATCGCTGCCGGGGACTGGGGCATCACGGAGCGCGGCGTCTGCACGGACAAGAAGGCGCGGGGCGAGATCGTCCTCTTCCTGACCCCGGACATGAAGGCCTTCCAGCAGGCTGCCAAGGACAACACCGCGAAGCTGCTCGCCGAGGGCCGGGTCGACACCGACCTCGCCAGCCGCACCGTCGTGGGCAAGACCTTCGCCCTGACCGCGCTCGAGACCGCCACCGCCGTGTCCCTGGTCGACCCGCCCAACTCCGACCTGCGCATCCTGAGCTGCAACCCCGACGTCTTCGTCCCGGAGGGGTTCAAGAAGGAGAAGGCCCTGGTCGAGGGTTGCTTCCTGACCGACTATGTCAACAGCCCCGACGGCCAGGGCAGCCCCCACCGCGGGGCGGTCCGCGACCCCTCCACCGAGGGAGCCGCGAAGCCGGTCCGGCCGTTCACCGGCAGCCCGGGCCTGCCGAGCGCCGGCAGCATCGCCGAGCTGAAGAATCTCGTCAGCCCGCACACGGTCGACTGCACGAGCATGACGGTCACCGACGAGCAGGTGCAGTCGATCGACTACATGCCGGTCGTCGACGGCCCTCCGAGCGCCTGGGGCGTCAAGCAGCGAGCGGTCTGCGGCCAGCTCGGAGGGGAGCAGCGCGCGCACAACCTGAACTGGCTGGACATCGTCTCCGACATGAAGACCCTCCAGACCAAGGCCAAGGTGGCGCAGCTGGCCGATCTGAAGGACGACGGGCGCCTCAAGGCCACTGCCAGCAAGCTGCTGGTCGGCACGAACATCGCCGTGGAGACCAACAACGTGAACGTCCGACGCGGGCTGTACCAGCTCCAGTTCCTGTACCTGAACTGCGAGACCGGTTTCACCGCGCCGGCCGGCTACCGGGCGGAGAAGGCCCAGGTCGAGGGCTGCGTCCTGACCAACTACGAGCGCCCGAGCTGACACACGGCCGTCCGGGGCGTGCGCGGCGCGCCCCGGTGGCATGGACCGGGGTGCTCCGCCATCCGTGCACCGGTTGCACCAGGAGCCCTCAGCGGATCAGGCCGAACGTGGCCGACGCCACCGCTGCGCCCACGGCCGTACCGGCGAGGACCTGGGCCGGTGTGTGGTCCCTCAGCGCCACCCGGGACCAGCCGACGGCGGCGACGAGCAGGTAGGCGGCGAGCACCCAGGGCCCGTACGCCATGGCGAGCATCGCGACGCTGCCCGAGGAGACTGCCGCGTGGACACTGATCTTCCAGACCGGGGTCACGGCGAGCAGGGCCGCCATGGTGACCAGCATCGCCGCGATCAGGGCGAGCACCGCCCGCGGGGCGCCGAGGGTCCACAGCAGCAGGATGCCGGTGGTGACGGACGCGCTGACGAAGCCCATCACGACCAGGCGCTGCCGCTTGGGCCCGACGTGCCGGTCGGTCCAGCGGCCGCGGCGGATGCCGTACTTGATGAAGGCGAGCGGGAGCACCGCGGCGAACAGGCAGCCGAGCAGGCCCCAGCCGATCCCGCTCACACCGCCGGTGTGCCATCCGACGAGGACGGTGTCGGCAATGATCCAGGTCTTGGGATCGAGCTGGTCGGTGACCAGGCGTGCGGCCCGTGACTCCTCGGGGCGGGTGATCGTGCCGGTCACGCTGCTGCCTCCTTGCCGGCGGTGACGAGGAACTCGTCGGCCACGGGAGAGTGGTAGATCCGGCCGAGCCGGACGAGCCGTTCGACCTCGGTGGTGAAGTCCAGGTCGTCGATCCCGTCGGTGCCCTGCTCCTGCGCGCTGCCGGACGGGGACGCGCCACCGGCCTTCGCCTCCCGGGCGGCGCGCAGCCAGAGCGCTTCGGCGGCCGGGCTGGTCGCCGGGTCGAAGCCGGCCCGCAGCGCGGCGGCCTGCGCCCGCTCGCGCACGCCGGGTGCCGCGTACGGGTCGAGGGCGAGGGCGGCGTCGCGGATCTCGATCACGCGCCGGTACAGGCGCAGCCGCGGGCTGCGCAGCAGTCCGGCCCGCAGGACGATGTCGGGGGTGACGGCGGTCAGGTCCTGCCAGAGGGGCTGCAACTCCCGGTGCAGGCGGCCGTCCTGGACGGTGCGCCAGGCCACGCCGAACGCGGGGATGCTGCTGCCGACGAGGATGAAGCCGATCGCCATGTACTTGAGGGCGTCGGTGGCGTTGTCGACGGTCATGTCGCTGCCGCTGTCGGTGAGGCCCACGAGGCGGCTCGTCATGTACGAGGCGCGGACCAGGGTGTAGAGGACGCCGACGGCGGTGCCGATGCCCATGAGGCGTACGCCCGTGCGCAGCCACAGGGCGCTCGCGTACCGGGCGCTGTCCCAGAAGAGCCAGGTGGCGGTCGCCATGGCGATGCCGAGGTAGACCACGAAGACGAGGTAGTAGGCGGTCGCCCACCCGTTGCCCGCGTTGTGCTCGAAGAAGTCGGTCACCTCCTGCGGGCGGGGGACGAAGAAGGCGAACAGCACCGCCATGACCGTCATCGCCGTCAGCGCGACGTAGTGGCGGACCCGCAGCCGGCGGCCGGTCTCGGGGCGGGCGATGGCGACCACGAAGTCGACGACGGCGCCGGCCGCGATCATTCCCAGCCAGTGTTTGACGAGGGTGGACAGGTTGTTCACCCCGGCCCAGTCGTCCAGGCGGAGCATCACTCCGGGCAGGCGCAGCGTCATGGACAGGGTCAGGGCGGCGAACGCCATCCACAGCGCCCGTTGCTTGACGGTCCGGACCGCTGACGGGACCCGCCAGAGCGTCACCGTCCAGAGCATGACCAGGACGGCGATTTCGAGTTGTTTCACTTCACGACCAGGTGTTTCGAACGGGGTGCCCGAGGGCGTCATGGAGACGTGCGAGTCGGTCCTCGGCCTCGCCGGAGGTCGACTGCGTGGTGTAACGGCCGGCCCGCTCGTGGATGAGCGTGGCCAGCGTCTCCGCCTGGCGCTCCTGCGGGCTGGCGAACTTGCTCCGCCCCATGAGCTGCGCCAGGCGGTCGATGTCGAGGCCGAGTTCCTCGTCGATCGCCTCGGACCGCCGGGCCACGCTCCTGATGCGGGCCGCCTCGGCACGGATGATCGCGGCCACGGGCAGGTCGGGCCGGTCGAGGCCGGACACGGCCGTCTGGGTACGGGTCAGCAGGCGCTGGAAGTGCTCGGAGGCGCGGGCGATCTCCTGCTCCGAGGGGCGTTCCGGGATGTCGAGTTCGGGGGCGACGTGGCCGAGGAGCATGTGGGAGATCTCGTGCAGCACGATCTGCACCTTGAGGATCTCGGCGGCCACCGCGTCGTAGAAGACCAGGTCGGCGACCTCCAGGCCGATCCAGATCCCGCACGGCAGGGCCGGGTCGGGCGGTCCGTCGAGGGGCAGCAGGATCAGGGGGCGGCCGCGCTGCTCGGCGATGCCCTCGCAGAAGGCCTCCAGGTCGAAGGGCTGGGGGATGACCAGGCGGTCGGCAATGGCGGCGCAGTCCGCGTCAGCGCGCTTCCACCACCGCATGTCGCCCTCCCCGCCCGTCGGCTCTCTCCGGCGTGAAGCGCAACCCTCCACTCCGTCCGCCCCATTCGTACTCCTGACCGTCCCGAGGGTATCCGGAAGCACCTCGGGCAGCCGAAGGAGGGCGATTCGACCGACCGAAACACCGCCGTTGACGCGGGTCGCATGGCCGGATCCCAGCCATCCCGCGAGCGGCGGTCCGCCCGGGGGCGTCCCGCCACGTCGATGCGGCCGGGAGCCGGCGGCCGGGAACGAGGGGCGGCCGCGGTTCACCCCCGCCGCGGGGCCCGCTCTCGGGGCGGCCCCGGGGGCCTGTTCTACGGCTCCTTGCGGCGGCGGCGTCGGGGGCGGACGTCCGGGAGGCCCTCGGCCTTGCGGAGTTGCTTGATCAGGCCGGTGACGGACTTCATGGACCCGGCGGACAGGCCGCTGAGGCGGAAGGCGGCGGCCTTGACCTCCTCGTCCTCCAGGACCTGGGCGAACTCGTCGGCCGCCGCGGCCTTGTCCATCTCCTCGCGGAGCCGTGCGATGCGCTCCTCGATCCGCTGCTCGATCGCCTCGGCGTTTTCGCCGTCCGCGAGGTAGCCGACCGTGACGCCGAAGAAGTTGGCGATCGCGCGGATCGAGTCGATACCCGGGTTCGGGTTGTTGTTCAGGCGGATGGTCTGGACCGTGCCGTGCGAGACGGAGGGGCCGGGCAGTTGCCGCGTGCCCTCGGCGATCTCCTGGTAGGAGTACGGTCCGCGGCCCGCCGGGTGGATCGTCTCGATCAAGAAGCCGAGGCGGTCACCCATGGTGTCCCGCCGGCCGGTGGGGGTTCCCTCACCCATCACCGTCACTGCTCCCGTCTACTGCTGGATCCCTGGTCCACCGCTGAACCACCGTTCTCATTATCTACCGCACTAGACGGACGTCGCCATACGGTCCAGCAAAGTACGTCTACCCCGCTAGCGGGCACCCGGGAAAAGTGACTCATGCCACGCCGTCGGGCCGCGCCTGCCCTGACGCTTGACAGGCCGTATGTGGGGTGACGTATGTTCATTCAGCCATCTAGCCCACTAGATGGCTCGGTACCCGAAGGCCGGACGCTCCGCGTCTAGCCAGCTGGGTGCCGTGGCTGGTGGGCCAGGTGGAAACGGGGGAGGGGGGCCGGTGTCCTCGCGGCGTCGGGCCTCCTCGGTAGAACCGCTGTTCGGGGGGATTCGCGTCCCCCCGGGCGGCGGAACGCCTCCTTGTCGGGGCGCGGCTCGTCGTGAGCCGGACCGTCTCGCCCGTGGGCTGAGGCGCGGGGGTCCTCAGTCCACGGGACGAGCGGCTGTGCTGCCGCCCGCGCGCGCACGACGCGCGAAGTGCCCGCCGCCGCCCGGTACTTCACCCTCCACCACGCTGCCCCGCGTGCATCTCCCGCCCCCGGCAGAGATGTTCGCCGTCCGCCACCTGTCGCCCGCGGCCGTCCGCCGCCGCCCGCCGCCGTACGTGGCCGAGGACATGCGGTCGCCGGACGGACATTCCGCTCATTACATCGTTCTCCTCACGCTGTCGCGCACGCTCGGTAGCGTGAAGCTCACAAGTGATCCGGTGCGGGTGGGACGTGAGCGCCGGACGTGGACCGTAGAAACAAGGGAGCGGACGCCGTGGCGAACGTAGAGGTGTCGTTGAAGGAGACGATCACGTCGATCGAGGGGGCGATGGGAGCCGCGCTCGTGGACTACACCAGCGGCATGGCGCTGGGGACCATCGGCGGGGGCAAGGACCTCGATCTGACGGTGGCCGCGGCGGGCAACACCGACGTGATCCGGGCGAAGGTCCGGACCATGGAGATGCTCGGCCTCAAGGACGAGATCGAGGACGTCCTGATCACGCTCGGCGGCCAGTACCACCTGATCCGGCTGCTCAAGCGCCGTGGGAACGACGGGCTGTTCCTGTACGTCGTACTCGACAAGGCCAAGTCCAACCTGGCCATGGCCCGGCACCAACTCAAGCGCATCGAAGCCAACCTGGACCTCTGACCCGGATTCTTCCGTGCCCACGCATGCCCACTAATTGAAGAAATCTTCAATCCGGCAAGTCTGAAACCGGTAATACACGGGTGTGCGTGGGCCGGTCCGCACGAATGATGGGTACCGGTGGCCGGCCGGCGGGCCGCGAGCCCGCGCGGCCCCGGCCGAGGTCTGACGCAACAGCAGGAGCACCCATGGGAATGCAGGTACCCCTCTACCAGGCAAAAGCCGAGTTCTTCCGCATGCTCGGACACCCAGTCCGCATCCGTGTCCTGGAACTCCTGCAGAGCGGTCCCGTGCCCGTACGCGACCTCCTGGCTGCCATCGACGTCGAAGCGTCGAACCTGTCCCAGCAGCTGGCCGTCCTGCGCCGCTCCGGCATCGTCATCTCCATCCGCGACGGAGCGACCGTCAGCTACGCCCTCGCCGGCGGGGACGTGGCCGAACTCCTGCGCGCGGCCCGCCGCATCCTGACCGAGCTCCTGGCGGGCCAGACCGAACTCCTCGCCGAGCTGCGCCAGGTGGACCCGCAGAGAGAGGGCGCCGGGAGAGGCACCGGCCGCTGACCCGGTGGGCGCCCGGGGCTCAGGCCCCGCCCGCCGGGCCGGCGGCCCGGCGCAGGCGCTCACGGCGCGGGCAGTCAGGCCGCAGGCGCTCACGGCGCCGCGTCACCCACAGCACCGCCGCCGCGTAGAGCAGCACCAGCGGGACGTCCACGGCCACGGCCGCCCCGTGCATGTCGGCGGCGGTCTCCTGCGCGTCGAGGGCGCCCGCGATCGCGGCCGCGATGCCCATCGAGACCAGGTTGTTGAGGACGTGCAGGGCGATCGCCGCCTCCAGCCCGCCCGTACGGACGGTCAACCAGCCCGTCACCGCACCGAACACGACCAGGTCGGCGAAACCCCACACCGTGCCCCACCCGTGGGCCGCCGCGAACAGGACCGCCTGCGGTGCGACCGCCACCCACGGCGAGCGGCACCAGGCCCCCACCGCCTGCAGCAGCCACCCCCGGAAGACGTACTCCTCGGCCGCGGCCTGGAAGGGCACCAGGACGCACAGCACGGCGAGCCCCGTGAGGAACGCCCGCGTCCCCGCCCACTGCGTCGAGCCGTCCTCCCCCGGCGCGGCAGGCAGCAGTGCCAGGACCGCCATCGTCAGCAGGACCAGGGGCAGGGCCAGCCCCAGGCACACGGCCAGCCGGCGCCACCGCAGCCGGCCCTCGACCGACGACACCGTGCCCGCCGGACGGCCCTGCACGGCGTGGGCGGCCAGCAGGACGACGGGGAGCGCCACGGCTATGGACGCCAGCGACAGGGCCAGGTCGGCGTGGGTGCCCCAGGAGACCACGCCGTCGGCGCCCAGCGGCCGGCCCACGAGGTGGCCCGCCACCTCCGACGCGATGAACACCCCCAGCATGAGCGCGAACACCCCCGCGACCACCAGGCCGGTACCGGCCAGCGGCCGCCACCAGTCGTGCCGCCCCGCCGCACGGGCCATCCGGTGGTACGCCGGGGGCCCCGGCGGGACCGCGGCGGCCGGGGGCGAAGGCGGGGCGTCGGGAGCCGTCGTCTCACTCGTCATGGCCCCAGCATTCGTCATGCCACCGGGAACCGGACAATCCGCTCACGGGGTGCCGGTGCCCGTTCCGGCACCGCCCCCGTGCCGCCCCGTCCGGCCGGGGCCGCCGTGCGCCCCAAGGGGCCCGTTGACACGCGGTGACCTGCGGACGGAGACTGCGGGCGCGCCCCACCGGGCGTGCCCGGCGGCGTGCCCCGGTGCCCACACCGGCACCGCCGCGCCGCCGCCCGTACGGATCCGCCCAGGAGAGCCCCCATGAGCATCCGCACCGTCCGCGACGTCTACGTGGTCGACGCCGTCCGCACCCCGATCGGCAAGTTCGGCGGTGCCCTCGCCGGAGCCCGCCCGGACGACCTCGCCGCACACGTGGTCCGCGCCCTGGTGGACCGTACGCCCGACCTGGACCCGGCCCGCATCGACGACGTCGTCTTCGGCGACGCCAACGGCGCGGGCGAGGACAACCGCGACGTGGCCCGGATGGCGGTGCTGCTGGCGGGGCTGCCGGTGAGCGTCCCCGGGGTCACCGTCAACCGGCTCTGCGGATCCGGACTGGAGGCCGTGATCCAGGCGGCCCGGGCCATCGCCCTCGGTGACGCCTCCGTGGCCATCGCCGGCGGCGTCGAGTCGATGAGCCGCGCGCCCTGGGTGGTGCAGAAGCCGGAGAGGGCCTTCCCCGCCGGGCACCAGCAGATGTGGTCGACCACGCTGGGCTGGCGGATGACGAACCCGCGGATGCCCGCCGAATGGACCGTCTCCCTCGGCGAGGGCGCCGAGCTGGTCGCCGACAAGTACGCCGTCACCCGCGAGGCCCAGGACGCCTTCGCCCTCGGGAGCCACCGCAAGGCCGCGGCCGCCTGGGCCGCCGGGCTCTACGACGACGAGGTGGTCCCGTACGCCGGGGCGGACCTGGCGCGCGACGAATGCATCCGGGAGGGCTCCACGCCCGAGGCGCTGGCCCGGCTGAAGCCCGCCTTCCGCACCGACGGCCGGGGCACGGTCACGGCCGGGAACGCCTCCCCGCTCAACGACGGCGCCGCCGCCCTGCTGCTCACCGACGAGGAGGGCCTGGCCGCCACGGGCCGGGAGCCGCTGGCCCGGATCGGCGCCGCGGCCGTCACCGGGATCGAGCCCCAGCTCTTCGGTCTCGGCCCGGTCGACGCCGTGCAGCGCGCCCTCGGCAAGGCCGGGCGGGGCTTCGGCGACCTCGCCGTCATGGAGCTCAACGAGGCCTTCGCGGCCCAGGCGCTGGGCTGCCTGGCGGCCTGGCCGGAGCTGGACCCGGCCGTCGTCAACCCGCGCGGCGGTGCCATCGCGATCGGCCACCCGCTCGGTGCCTCGGGAGCCCGGCTGGCCGGGTCCGTCGCCCACCAGCTGGCCGCGGCGGGCTCCGGCACGGGCATGGCGGCGCTCTGCATCGGCGTCGGCCAGGGCATCGCCCTGGTCCTGGAGCGCTGAGCCCGCGCGCTCCCTCGCAGCGGCGGGCCGACCCGTTCCCCGGGCCGGCCCGCGCCTGCCGGGAGGCGGTCCCGTCGATCGTTTCCGGTCAAGGTGAACCGTCAACTGCCCAATAACTGAACAGAAGTGGCGCCTCCCTTCTGGCACGATGGCGCGTGCTGCCGCCCTCCTCGTCCGGCACCCGCCCATCCCCACCCGGAGGCCCCGCGCCATGCCGCTCCTCGACCCGACGCTCTGGCAGGACGGACCCACCCTCACCGGCGGTGAAGCCCCCGTCGTCGAACCCGCCACCGGACGCGCCCTCGCCACCCTGACCCTCGCCGCCCCCGCCGACGTGGCCGACGCCGCCGTCCGCGCCCGGGCGGCGCAGCACGACTGGGCCCGCACCCCGCACACCGCCCGGGCGGCCGTCCTCCGGCGCGCCGGGGACCTCTTCACGGCCCACGCCGACGAGCTGCGCACCTGGCTGGTCCGCGAATCCGGTTCCATACCGGGCAAGGCCGACTTCGAGCTGCACACCGCCGCCCAGGAGTGCTACGAGGCCGCCGCGCTGGCCTCGCGCCCGGCCGGGCAGGTCCTGCCCAGCGAGGCCCCCCGGCTGTCCTTCACCCGCCGGGTGCCGGCCGGTGTGGTCGGGGTCGTGGCCCCGTTCAACGCCCCGCTGATCCTCGGGATCCGCTCGGTCGCCCCGGCCCTCGCGCTCGGGAACGCGGTGCTGCTCAAGCCGGACCGGCGCACCGCCGTCTGCGGCGGCCTCGCCATCGCTGCCGTCCTCACCGCCGCCGGACTCCCCGCCGGCCTGCTCCAGGTCCTGCCCGGCGGCGCCGACACCGGCGCCGCCGTGGTCACCGACCCCTTGGTCCGGGTGGTGTCCTTCACCGGCTCCACCGCCTCCGGCAGGTCCGTCGGCGAACTGGCGGGCCGTCACCTCAAGCGCGCCCACCTGGAGCTGGGCGGCAACTCGGCCCTCGTCGTGCTGCGCGACGCCGACGTCGAGGCCGCCGTGGCCCAGGCCTCCTGGGGCTCCTTCTTCCACCAGGGCCAGATCTGCATGACCGCCGGCCGGCACCTCGTCCACGCCTCGCTCTACGACGAGTACGTCGAGCGCCTCGCCGCGCGCGCCGAGGAACTGGCCGTGGGGGACCCGTACCGCGAGCAGGTCCACCTGGGCCCGCTGATCGACCGCGCCCAGCTGGACCGCGTGCACTCCCTGGTGGTGGCCAGCACCGAGGCGGGCGCCAAGCTCGTCGCCGGCGGCACCCACCGGGACCTCTTCTACCGCCCGACCGTACTGGCGGGAACCGCGGACGACACCCCCGCCTACGCCGAGGAGGTCTTCGGGCCCGTCGCGCCCGTACGGTCCTTCCGCACGGAGGAGGAGGCGGTCGAGCTCGCCACCGCCGGACCCTACGGACTCTCCCTCGGGATCGTCACCGGCGACGCCGGCCGCGGCCTCGACCTCGCCGAACGCATCCCGACCGGGATCGCCCACGTCAACGACCAGACGGTCGGCGACGAGGCGGTGGCCCCCTTCGGCGGGGTCGGTGCCTCCGGAACCGGAGCCCGCTTCGGCGGCGAGGCGAACCTGGACGCCTTCACGGAACTGCGCTGGACCACGGTCCGCGGCACCCCCGCCCCCCACCCCTTCTAGGGCCCGGCCGACGGATCCGGGCCCGGGTCACCAGCCGCGTCGGGTGTGGGTGGCGCGCAGGTGGGCGACGAGGGAGCGGCGCAGGTCGCGGTCCTCGGGGGTCTCGACGGGCATGTCGAGCTGGATGATGCCGACACCGGCCGCGCGGAGCCAGCCGATGCGGGCGGCGACGGTCGCGGGCGAGCCGACGAACGCGCCCGCCAGGGCGCGCGAGACGTAGGCGGCGAGCTGGTCGGGGCCGGGGGAGCGGCCGCGTTCGCGGTCCCGGTCGAGCTCCACCGTGTCCAGCCAGCGGGCCGCTCCGGGGCCGGAGGTCAGGCGCAGGGCGTCCCGGCGGATGCGGCGGGCCCGCTGCTGGGCCTCCGCGTCCGTCGGCGCGGTGATCACGGTGACGTGGCGCCAGATCCGCAGGCTCCGGCCGTGGGCCGAGGCCGCCGCGTGGGCCCCGGCGATGGCCCGGCGGGTGGCGATGAGGGGCAGCGGCGACACCGCGTAGACGTCGGCGTACCGGCCGGCGAGCGCCACGCCCTCCGGGGAGGAGCCGCCGAAGGACAGCAACTCGGCGCGGGGGCGCGGGAACAGGCCCGCCCGGGCGCCCCGGACGGTGTAGAACTCGCCGTCGTGGTCGAAGCCCTCCGGCGAGGTGAGGGTGCGGTGGAAGAGGTCCAGGTACTCGGCGGCCCGGCGGTAGCGGGCCGTCTTGGGGAGGGTGTCGCCGTCGCGGGCCACGTCGGCGTCGCTGGAGCCGACGATCACGTGGGCGGCGGCCCGCCCGCCGGAGAGCCGGTCCAGGGTGGCCAGCGAGCGGGCGGCCGCGGTGGGCGCGGTGGTGCCGACCCGGTGGGCCACCGCCACGCGCAGCCGGCTGGTGGCCGCCAGCGCCCAGGAGGCCACCAGCCAGGGGTCGGGCCAGGAACTCGACTGCGTCACGAGAGCACTGTCGAGGCCGTCCTCCTCGTTCTCCCGGGCCGTGCGGGCCACGAACTCCGGGTCGGCGTCCCGCTCGCGGGGCGCGGGGGCGAAGCGCAGGGCCTGGCGTTCCTCGGGGGTGTCGCCCGGCACGGGCGCGGCGCGGACACCGCCGCGCAGGTCGAGTTCCGTTTCCATGGGGGTCTCTTGGGAGGAGGGGAGGGGGACGGGTTCAGTGGGCGGCGGCCGGACCGAGCCGGGTGAGGGTGTCCAGGACCCGGGCGCGGCTGACGAAGACCTCCGGCGGCAGGGACACGTACAGCTGGATCGTGGTCACGCCCGGGCGGTGGTAGCGCAGGATGCGCTCGCGGCACTCCTCGGGGGAGCCGCTGATGAAGAGACCGTCGACGACCTCGTCCGGGAGCGCCTTCTGGGCGCCGTCCACGTCGCCGTCGGCCCACCGCTGGTGCGTCTCGCGCAGCAGCTCGCCGTGGCCCAGCCATTCGTGGAACCTGCGGTAGGGCTCGCGGTTGAGGATCCAGGCGAGGAAGGGGCGGGTGGCCCTGTGGGCGTAGTCGGTGTCCTCGGTCGGGCAGACGAACACCTTGACGACGAGTTCCTTGCCCGGCGGCTGCGGGCCGACCGCGTCCAGGATCTTCGGTACGTCCTCGGGGAAGAGGAGATTGGTGATGGCCCCGTCGCCCTCGTCGAAGCCCAGGCGCAGCATGCCCGGCCGCAGCGCGCCGAGGATCACCTTGACGGGGTCGGCGGGCGGGTGCGGCAGCCGGTAGCCGGTGATGGAGAAGGTGTCGAAGTCTCCGGCGATGTGCTCGCCGCGCAACGCCCGGGTGACGAACCGCAGCACGTCCCGGGTGCGTTTGAAGGGTTCGTCGAACGGGATGCCGTTGATGTCGGTGACGTGCGCGGGCACCGAAGCGCCCAGGCCCAGCAGGAGCCGTCCCGGGGCCAGTTGGGCGAGGGTGGCGGCGGTCTGCGCCAGTACGGCCGGGCCGCGGGTGTGCACGGGGACGATGCCGGTGGCGATGCGCAGGGAGGGGGACCAGGCGGCGGCGGTGGCGAGCGGGGTGAAGGCGTCGGTGCCGCCCCCCTCCGCGCTCCACACGTCCGTGTAGCCGAGGTCGGGCAGCCGCTCGACGAGGAAGCGGTGGCGGTCGATGGTCAGTCCGGGCAGCGGCAGGGTGAGGCCCCACTTCGGGGGCAGACCGGGCGCCGGTGCCGTGTGCGGTAGGGGAGTGCGGTCGGAGGTCGTCATGACGCCACCCGGACGGTCGTGAGGTCGAGGAACCAGGACTGCGGCTGCACCAGGCCGTCCACCTTCGGGGAGAGCGCCCGCGGGTTGCGGTCGTTGACGACGAACAGCCAGGGGGCGTCCGCGGTGACGAGGCCGAGCGCCTTGGTGTAGGCGGCCTCGCGGAGGGTCCGGTCGGCCTCCGCGCCGGCGGTGGCCAGCAGCCGGTCGACCTCGGGGTTGCTGTAGTGGCCGGTCCAGAAGCGGCTGCCGGTGCCGATGAACAGCGGCAGCAGCGCCTCCGACTGGAAGAGGGTGGTGGACTGGGCGATGGCCTGCGAACCGCGCGCCACCTCGCCCTTGGCCTCGGCGCTGATCAGCGTCGACCAGTCGGTGGTGCGGATCTCCACCGTGATGCCGACGGCCGCCAGGTCGCGCTGCACGGCCTCGGCGATGGGCACCGGGACGAGGTTGCCGGAGCCGCCGGTGGGGACGGTGACGGAGGTGGAGAAGCCGTCCGGGTAGCCGGCTTCGGCGAGCAACTGCCGTGCTTTCGCCGGGTCGTGGCCGAAGGTGTCGCCCGCCGGGTCGTGGGCGAAGGTGCCGCGCGGGGCGGCCTGCAGCGCGGGCGCGGCGGTGCCGTGCAGCAGCTTCTCGGCGATGGCCTCGCGGTCGATCGCGTAGTTGGCCGCGCGGCGCACCCGGGGGTCCTTCCACGGCTCGGCCGCGGTGTCGAGGATCCAGTACCAGAGGTGGTCGTAGCTGTTGGTGACGATCTCGACCCCGTCGGCCTTCAGGCTCGGGATGTCGTCGGGGTTCGGGTACTCGATCCAGTTGACCGAGCCGGAGCGCAGTGCGGCCGTCCGCGCGGCGGCGTCCGGCAGCGCCTTCACCACCAGCTTGTCCAGCTTCGGCGCCCCGCGCCAGTAGCCGTCGAAGCGGGCGAGTTCGATCTGTTCGCCGGCCGTCTGCCGGACGAAGCGGAACGGGCCCGTGCCGACGGGCTGTTCGGAGAACTTCGCCGAGCCGGTCTTGCGGACGGCGGTCGGGCTGGCGATGAGGACGTGGGCGAGGTCCTGGGGGAAGTGCCCGTTGGGTTCCTTGGTGACGAGCCGGACCGAGTCCTCGGAGAGCTTGGTGTACGTGGTGATGCCGCCCGCGTACTCGCCCGCCGCGGCGCCCAGGGCGTCGGTGTAGTAGGGGCTCTGCTTGTTCAGGTAGCGGTCGAGGTTGAAGAGGACGGCGTCGGCGTCGAACGGGGTGCCGTCCTGGAAGTTCACGCCCTTGCGCAGCGTGAACGTCCACGTCCTGCGGTCCGGGTCGACCTGCCAGGAGGTGGCCAGGGCGCCGGTGATCTCGGACGGCCCGTCGGCCTTCGAGAGGTCGTAGCGGGTCAGGCCCTCGTAGAGCTGGAAGCTCACCAGGCGCTTGCCCTCGAAGCCGGCGCCGCCGATCACCGTGTCGGGGTTGGGGAGTTTGCCGGTCGCGCCGATGACGAGGGTGCCGCCGGACTGTCCGCCGCCCGCGCCGGCACCGGCGGTGCCGGCGCCGCAGCCGGCGGCGGCGAGGCTCAGGGACAGCAGGGCGACGAGGCCGCCGAGCCGTCTGCGGGCGGAGGGACGGGGGTGCCGGTGTGGAGGCCGGTGCGAGTGGTGGTCGTGCGTCATGGGTTCCTCGTCGTCGCTGTCGTCGCTGTCGTTGCTGTCGTCACTGAAGGGGTGGAGGTTTCGCCGGCCGGTCCCGGATCGCCGGGCCGGGGCGGCGTGGGGGGTTCGGGGGTGCTGCTCGTGCCCGTGGCGGATCCGGGGCCCGTGCCGGTGTCGTCGGCGGCGAGCAGGGCCCGGGTGTAGGGATGGCGGGCAGCGGACCACAGGGCCGCGCCGTCGCCCTCCTCCACGACCCGGCCGGCCCGCAGCACCACCACGCGGTGCGCGAGCCGCCGTACGACGGCCAGATCGTGGGAGACGAACAGGTACGCCAGGCCCAGGCGGGTCTGGAGGTCGGTGAGCAGCTCCAGGACCTGGGCCTGCACGGTGGTGTCCAGGGCCGAGGTGGGTTCGTCGCAGACGATCAGGTCGGGGCCGGTCGCCAGCGCGCGGGCGATGGCCACGCGCTGGACCTGCCCGCCGGACAGCCCGCCCGGGTGGCGCCGGGCCAGCTCCGGGTCCAGGCCGACCTTGCGGAACAGGTCGGCGACGATCGCGGGGCGTTCGCGGCGGGGCGTGCCCTGCGCGCGCAGGGCGAACGCGACCGCCTCGCCGGCGCGCAGCGCCGGGTTCAGCGAGCCGCGCGGCTGCTGCGGCACGAACTGCAGGCGGGCGCGCACGCGTCGCCCGGTGGCCCCGCGCAGCCGGTGGGGGTCGTGGCCGTCGAAGCGTACGGTCCCGGCGTCCGGCGCGAGCAGCCCCAGGGCGAGCCGGGCCAGGGTCGACTTGCCGGACCCCGACTCCCCGACCAGCGCGACGGTCTCCCCGCGCGCCACCCGGAGGGACACCCCGGCCACGGCCAGCGGCCCGCGCGGGTACCGTTTGGCGACGCCGTCGAGGCGGAGCAGGTCGTGGTGCTGCGTCATCGTCATCGGAGGGCTCCCGGCTGTGCGGCCACCAGGGCGGCGGAGTACGGGTGCCGAGGAGCGGTCAGGATCTGCTCGGCGGGACCGGTCTCGACGATGCGGCCCGCCCGCATGACCGCCACCCGGTGGCCGATGCGCCGGGCCACCCTCATGTCGTGGGTGACCACGAGCAGCGACGCGCCGCTCGCCGCGAGCAGGTCCAGGACCCGGGCGCGCACCAGGGCGTCGAGCGCGGTGGTCGGCTCGTCCGCGATCAGCAGCCCGGGCGAGCAGGCGAGGGCCAGGGCGATGACGGCGCGCTGGCGCTGCCCGCCGGACAGCTCGTGGGGGTGGCTGCGCGCCGCCCGCTCGGGGTCGGCCAGGCCGGCCGACTTCAGCAGCGCGGGCACGGCCGCACGGGCGGCCCGCCGGCCGGCCGCCACCCGGTGCCGCAGCAGCACCTCGACGAGCTGGGAGCCGATGCGGCGCAGCGGGTCGAGGCCGGCGTCGGGGTCCTGGGGGACGTATCCGATGCGGCGGCCGCGTACGCCGGACAGGGCCCGTTCGTCCAGGGCGCGCAGGTCGGTGCCGGACAGCAGGACGCCGCCGCCGACCCGGGCGGTGGGACCGGGCAGGCCGAGCACGCTGCGGACGAGGGTGGACTTGCCGCTGCCGGATTCGCCCAGCAGGACCACGGCCTCCCCGGGGTGCACGGTCAGGGACACCCCGTCCACGGCCCGGACCGCACCGTGGGTCACGGTCAGGTCCACCACGTCCAGACGTTCGGGAGCGCTCATCGGGCGGCCTCCGCGAGCAGCGCCCGGCCGGCTCCGGTGCCCGTGCGCAGGGCCTGGCCCAGGGAGTTGAAGACGACGGAGACGACGAGGATCGCCAGCGCGGGCAGCACGGCCACCTCCGGGCGGGTGAGCAGGCTCGGCCGCAGCTCGTCCAGCATGGCGCCCCACTCGGCGGCCGGCGGCGGCACGCCCAGGCCCAGGAAGGACAGCCCGGCCGCGTAGACGATGGCCAGCCCCACCAGCGAGGACGAGTACACGAGCAGGACGGGGGTGACGGCCGGCGCAACCTGCCGGACGGCCACCGCCACCGGGCCCGCTCCGCTGACCCTGGCCGCCTCCAGGTACTCCGCGCCGCGGATGCGCCGTACCTCGGTGAACGCGACGCGGGTGACCGCCGGGGTGAGGACGACCGTCAGCGAGACCACGGTGGCCGACAGCCCCGGCCGCATCACGGTCGCGACGGTGATCGCCAGCAGGACGCCCGGGAAGGCGTACAGCACGTCGAGGGTGCGCAGCAGGGCGTGCTCGGTACGGCGCCCGCCGAGGCCCGCGGCGATGCCGAGCAGTCCCCCCGCGACGGTGGCGACGGCCACCGGGAGGAGCCCGCCGAGCAGCGAGGGACCGGCCGCTACGAGCAGCCGGCTGAGGAGGTCGCGCCCCTGGGTGTCGGTTCCCAGCAGGTGTCCCGCGCTGCCCGGCGGCAGCAGCCGGTCCCGCAGGTCGCCCGCGTCGGGGTCCTCCGGGGCGAGCAGCGGCCCGGCGACGGCGAGCAGCAGCAGGGCCGCCGCCGCGACCGCGGAGACCGGGGGTCGGCGGCTCACAGCGCGGCCCGCAGACGGGGGTCGACGAGCGCGTGCGCGGTGTCGACCAGGATGTTGACGCCGACGAAGGCGACGGCGACGAGCAGCACCCCGGCCTGGACGAGCGGCAGGTCGCGCGCGGTCAGCGCGTCGTAGAGCAGCCGGCCCACGCCCGGCCAGGCGAACAGGGTCTCCACGAACACCACTCCTTCCAGCAGGTAGGCGAGCTGCAGCCCGCCGATCGTGAGCAGGGCCGGCGAGGCGTTGTGCACGCAGTGCCGCAGCACGGCCGCACGGCCCAGACCGCGGGCGCGCAGCCCGTCGGCCAGGTCGGAGCGCAGCACCTCGCCGAGGGCGGCGCCGAACACCCGGGCGGTCAGGCCGAGCGGGACCACCGCCGCCGCCACGGCGGGCAGGACGAGGTGGTGCAACCGGTCGGCCGCACCGCCGTCGGCGAACACGTTCCGGGTGCCGCCCGCGGGGAACCAGCCCAGCCCGACGGCGAACACGGCGATGAACAGCAGCGCCACCGAGTACTGCGGGGCCGACACGGCGAGCGTGGCCAGCGCCCGCGACAGCCGGGCCGCGGGTCTGCGGGGCCGGCCGGCACCGAGCGCACCCAGCAGGGTGCCGCCCACGAGCACCAGCAGGAACGCGGCGCCCGCGAGGAGCAGGGTCTGTCCGAGCGCCGGCAGCAGCAGCTCCCCGACCGGGCGTTGCGCGGAGATCGAGACGCCGAGGTCGCCGCCGAGCGCGTGCCGCAGCCACCGGACGTAGCGCACCGGCAGGGGTTCGCCCAGCCCGAGGCGTTCGGTGAGCTGCTCACGCGCCGCGACGGGGGCGCCGGGTCCGAGGAGCGCCGCCACGGGGTCGCCGGGCACCAGCGCGACGGCGGCGAACACCACGACGGTGACGCCCAGCAGGGTGGGCACGGCGAACAGCACGCGCCGCAGCAGGTACCGCCTCATCCGTCGGTCCCCCGGGGCAGACGTGGGTGGGCGGTCATGCGCTGGTCCTTCCCTGGCCGGTGGGCGGTGCGGGAGCAGCGTGCGGCAGGGCGGAGGGCGGGAACCAGCCAGGTGTTGATGCGGGTACTCGTGGTCATAGGACAGGTCGTACGGAATACACGCTTCCCTCATATGGGCGTGATCCGGCCTTGGTTGACCCCCGTCGAACGGCGGAATTAAGCTGTCCGCATGGTCAAACGGCGAACCGACTTCACCCTGGTCGGTATCGGCGGCTCGTGGCACCGCAGGTCTTTCGACGAGTCCTGTCGCCCCTCATCCGGGCGCTGAGCCGACGGTCCGCCCGTCCGCCCGCCCTCTCCGCGCTCCAGGCCGATCCGCCAACGCTGCCGAGGGACCCCCCGTGAAGCCGTACCGCCGTTCCCGCGCCGTCTCAGGTGCCATGTCCCCTTCCATACGCGGGGGTTCGTGGTGAACGCGCTGAACACCGCGAGCGCCGCCGCCGCGACCGCCACCGCGACGACCCCGTTCACCAGACCCCGGGCCCCGCTCCACGCGGAGATCGACAACCCGCTCGACCTGATCGCCGGACACCAGCTGCTGACCGAGGCGGGGGAGTGGACCGGCCGCCAGCCGCCGCTGCGCGCCCACCGGGCGGGAACCACCTGCTCCTGCGGCCACCCGGGGTGCGCCGGACCGGGCGCCCACCCCGGTCCGCCCGTCACCCGCGTCTTCCTCGCCGAGTGCCATCCGGTGGCCAGCGCGGGGCTGCGCAGCGTCCTGAACGCGGACCCCGGCATGAGCGTCGTCGGCAGTACGGGTGATCCGCTGCGGCTGCCGGACGCGCTGCGCCGGGTCCGGCCCGACGTGGTGCTGCTCGGCGGGGGCGGCTCGCTCGCGGAGGACCTGGCCCTGGTGATCCGGCTGCGCGCCCCCGACGTGGTGCCCACGGCACGGGTGCTGCTGCTGCGCCGGGCCGGGAGCACCGCCGAGGTGAGCCGCATGCTGCTGGCGGGCGCCTCCGGCTGCTTCCCCCTGGACCTGCCGGAGGACCGGATCGTGCGCGCGGTCGGCATTGCGGGCGCGGGCGGCTCGGTGTTCCTGCCCGCGCCGCCGCAGGCCCGGACCGGGGCGGCGGGCACGGCCGCGGCCGCCGCCGCCCCCGAGCCGCTGCCGCAGCACTGCGGGCTCACGAACCGGGAGAGCCAGGTCCTCGCGCAGCTCGCGCGCGGTCTGAGCAACGCCGAGATCGGACGGGAACTGGCGCTGGCCGAGGCCACGGTGAAGAAGCACCTCACCCACGCGATGCGCAAGACCGGTCAGTCGGACCGGCTGCGGGCGGCCCTGTACGCGCACCGCCACGGCATGGCGGGCTGACGGGCCGGCTCCGCACCCCGCCGGCGGGCGAGCGCCTGCGAGGCATCCGCACACCCTGCACACCCCGCGCACCCCGAACATCCCGAACACCACCTCCGACGGGCGGGCTTCCCCTGGGACGCCCGCCCTTTTCGCGCGCCGGGAAGGGCGACCTTCGGAGCAGTTCCGGGGCGCCGATGGTCGCCACCGGCGCCGCCCTTCGGGGCTTCTGGCGCGGTCCGCCCCTTCGTAGCGTTGCCGCACAACAGGACCCGACCGGGTCCGCCCCCCACCGTCACCCACCGCGAAGGAGGCCGGAGATGAGCGATGCGCCCGCAGGAGGCATCGCGCGAGGCGGTTCCGACGGGGTTCCGGCGGCCGCCGGGGACGGCTCCGCCGGCCCCGGACAGGCCCGACGTCCCGTCACCGCCGTACTGGGAGCCCCGCGCGCACCCGGCGCGTACCCGCCGCCGGCCGAACGGCTGCGCAACACCTACCGGAGCATGCCGGACGCCGAGCGGTCGGCGCTGTGGCGGCAGCGGCTGCACGAGACCGAGGCCGGACTGACCCGGCTGCTGGCCTCCCGGCACGACACCACCCACCTGGCCGACTGGTTCGCCCTGCAGTCGGGGATCTTCGCGGACCTGCCGGACGCGGAGGCCGCCGGTTCCGTCGAGTGGCAGCGGGTGTTCTTCCGCGGCCAGGCCCTGATGGAACGTTTCCTCGTCGCCCGCTACGGAGAGCACGCCCTCGCCGCCTGGGCCCAGGCCATCGCCGAGGTCCACCGCGACGTCGAGCCCGACCACGGCCGGGGCGCCGCCGACCCCGTGCACCGCATCGCCCGCCAGGCCGAACTGTACGGATCCGACTACGAGTTCGACGACGGCCCGGACACCGGGGACGCCACCCGGGCGGCCCTCACCATCACCCACTGCGCGATCTGGGACTACCGGGAGAAGGCCCGCCGCTCCGGCGTCCGCCTCACCCTCGCCTCCCCGTGCACGTACTGCACGAAGGCCCTGTCCTCGAACATCCGGGCCAAGGGCTTCGAGCCCTCCCACAGCCTGCGCACCGGACCCACCGGCCACGGCTGCCGCTGGGAGGCCACCGCCGCGCAGGCCCCGGCCGCCGACCCCACCGAGACCGAGGAGCACTGATGTGCGGCGTCAGCGGATGGCTCGACTGGGCCGCCGACCTGCGTACCCGCGGAGCCACCGTCCACGCCATGACCGAGACCCTGGCCTGCCGCGGCCCGGACGCCGCAGGCACCTGGCTCTCCCGGCACGCGGCACTCGGCCACCGCCGGCTGTCCGTCATCGACCTCGACGGCGGCGCCCAGCCCCTGGAGGCCCACGGCACGGCCCTCACCTACAACGGAGAGCTGTACAACCACACCGACCTGCGGCGCGAGCTGGAAGCCCTCGGCCACACCTTCCACAGCCGCTCCGACACCGAGGTCGTCCTGCGCTCCCACCTCCAGTGGGGCGCCGACGCCCCGCGCCGCTTCAACGGCATCTACGCCTACGCGCTCTGGGACGGGCCCGCCGAGGAACTGCTCCTGGTCCGCGACCACCTCGGCATCAAGCCGCTGTACTGGCACGCGCACGCCACCGGCGTCCTCTTCGGCTCGGAACCGAAGGCCGTCCTCGCCCACCCCGACTTCCGCGCCGAACTGGACGCAGAGGGCATCGCCGAGCTGTTCGCGCTGCCCGCCGCGCCCACCGCCGGCCACGGCCTCTTCCGGGGGCTGCACGAGGTCCGTCCCGGCCACCTGGTCCGGGTGCGCCGCTCCGTGACGCGGGAGACCCGCTACTGGGAGCCGGTCTCCCGGCCGCACACCGACGACGCGGCCACCACCCGCCGCACGGTGCGCGAGCTGCTGGCCGACGCCGTGGAACGCCAGCTGATGAGCGACGTGCCGCTGTGCACCCTGCTGTCCGGGGGAGTCGACTCCAGCGCCATCACCGCGCTCGCCGCCCAGGCCCGCGAACGCTCCGGGCAGGGCAAGGTCAGCAGCTTCTCGGTGGACTTCCCCGGCAGCGCGGACCGTCCGGCCGACGCCTGGCGCACCGGCGCCGACGCCCCCTTCGTACGGGCCGCCGCCGAGCACATCGGCACCCTGCACACCTCCGTCGTCATCCCCGACGACGATCTCCTCCAGGCCCGCCAGGCGGTCCTGCGGGCCCGGGACCGGCCCGGCTGGGGCGAGATGGACGCCTCGCTGCACCTGCTCTTCCGCGAGGTGCGGCGGCGCTCCACGGTCGCCCTGTCCGGGGAGGCCGCCGACGAGGTCTTCGGCGGCTACCCCTACTTCCACGACGCGGCCGCCCGCGCCGCCGACACCTTCCCCTGGCTGCACGGTCGCACCACCCCCGCCGCGCTGCTGCGCCCCGAAGTACGCGCCGAGGTCCGGCCGGAGGAGTACACCGCCGACCAGTACCGGGCCACGCTGGCACGGACCCCGTACCTGCCCGGCGAGAGCGGACCGGACCGCCGGATCCGCGAGCTGTTCCACCTGGCGCTCACCCGCTGGCTGCCGCCGCTGCTGGAACGCGTCGACCGGGTCAGCATGTCCGTCGGACTGGAGGTGCGCGTGCCGTTCTGCGACCACCGGCTCGTGGAGTACGCGTGGAACGTGCCCTGGTCGCTCAAGGCACCCGGCGGCCGGCCCAAGGGGCTGCTCCGCGACGCCGTGCGCGACCTGCTGCCGGCCGAGGTCGCCGACCGGCCCAAGAGCGGCTACCCGTCGACACCCGCCGTGCGCTACACGGAGGTCCTCACCGAAAGCGCCCGGGAACTCCTCGCCGACCCCGCCGCCCCGGTCTTCGACCTGGTCGACCGGGAGACCGTACGCCGCGCCCTGGCGGAGGGCCGCCCCCTGCCCAGCCCGCGCACCGCACCGAACCCGGTGGGCGGCCTGGACCACCTCGTGCAGGTCGACGAGTGGCTGCGCGCCTACCGGGTGGGGCTGCGGTGAGCGCCCCGCACACCGGGACCCCGGCGCGCGCCCCCGCCACCCGCCCCGGGCCGGCCCACGCCGGACCGGCCCCGGTCCGGCGCGCCGGCGCGGGCACCGAGGCCTTCCGCGCGGCCGCCCGCCGCTGGACCACCGGGGTCGCCGTGATCACCGCCCGGCACGGCGGGGAGGTCTTCGCCAAGACGGTCTCCTCCCTGTGCACCCTCTCCCTCGACCCGCTCCTGGTCAGCGTGGCCGTGAGTGCCCGCAGCCCGCTGGCGGCCGCGGTCCGCGCCGACGGCCGGTACGCGGTGTCGGTGCTCGCCGGCCATCAGGAGCCACTGGCCCGGCACTTCGCGGCGCCCGGCGCCGGCCGCGCCCGCGGACCGTTCCCCGCGGCCCCGATGAGCGCCCGCACCACCGGGGCGCCCGTACTGGAGGACTGCCTCGCCTGGTTCGACTGCCGCCTGCACACCGAACTGCCCGGCGGGGACCACGCCGTCCTCGTCGGACGGGTCACCGCGGCCGGTGCGGTGCCCGGGGAGCCCCTGATCTACCACCACGGCGAGTACCGCACGCTCGCCGACCCGCCCCTACCTCCGACGGGAGCCCGTACATGACCCTGCTGGACACCTCCGCCGCCACCGGCCGGGGGCTGCTCACCGGCGACCGGTACCGGAAGGAACTCGACGACGGCCGCGAGCTCTACCTCGACGGGCAACGGGTGTCCGACCCGGCCGGGCACCCGGCCTTCGCTCCCGCCGTCGACGCCCTCGCCGGCCTGCTGGACCTCCAGCACGACCCCGGCCACCGCGACCTGCTCACCTTCGAGGACCCCGGCAGCGGGGCCCGGCTCGCCCGCGCCTACCAACTGCCGCGCACCCCGCAGGATCTGCGGCTGCAGCGCCGCAGCGCCGAGTTCTGGCACGCCAACGCCTTCGGCCAGCACGGCCGTTCCCCCGCCTTCATGGCCTCGATCGCGGTCGGCGTCTACGACTTCCGCAACCGGCTGGAGGAGTCCCGGCCCGGCTTCGGCGCCAACGCCGAGGCCTGGTACCGGTACTGCGCCCAGAACGACCTCGTCCTCTCGCACGCCCTCGGCGACCCGCAGATCGACCGCTCCACCGACCCGGTGGACGACCCCGACCTGGCACTGCGCGTACTGGAGGAGAACGACCGCGGCATCGTCGTGCGCGGCGCCAAGCAGCTCACCACCCTCGCGCCGCTCGCCCACGAGGTGCTCGTCTACCTGTCGGCCTCTTTCGCCCAGCGGCGCGGCGAGCAGTTCGTCGTCTGGTTCGCGCTGCCGCTGAACACCCCCGGCCTGGTGACCCTGTGCCGGGAACCCCTGGGCGCCGAACCGTGGGGCCACGCCCACCCGCTGGGCGCCCGCTACGACGAGCAGGACGCCATGCTGTTCTTCGACGACGTCCTCGTCCCGTGGGACAGGGTCTTCCTGCTGAAGGACGCGGCCCTCGCCCGCACCGGACTGGCCCGGATCAACGCCTGGTCCGCGTACATCGCGCACGTCCGCTACCGGGAGCGGCTGCGTACCCTGCTGTCCACCGCCACCCTGGTCGCCGAGAGCATCGGGGTCGACGGCTTCCGCAACGTCCAGGAGGACCTGGGCCGGCTCGCCTCGTACGCCGAGCTGACGGAACTCTTCCTGGACGCCGCCGAGGCCCGCGCGGCCGTCACCGACGGCGGGCTGCTCGCCCCCGGCGACACCGCCGCGAGCCGGGTCTGGTCGGCCGAGGTCGCCGACGGGGCGGTGGACGTCCTGCGCCGCATCGGGGCCTCGGGGCTGCTGATGCAGCCCACCGAGAACGACCTCGCCCATCCCCGGCTGCGGCCGCTGCTCGACCGCTACATGCGCGGCCGGGGCATCGACGCCGAGCGCAAGTCCCGGCTGCTGCGGCTGGCCTGGGAGCTGACCGGCGACGGCTTCGGCCAGCGCCAGCACCTCTACGAGCTGGTCCACCGGGGCGACCTCGCCCGCAACCGGATCAACCTGTTCAAGCGGTACGACCAGAGCGAGGTGCGCCACCGCCTGGAGCGGTTCATCGCCACCCCCTCGGCCGCCCCGCAGGCCGTCCTGGCGGGCACCGCCCCGGCCACCCCGACCGCCACCCCCGAGGAGCGACCGTGACCGTGTCCGACACCGAGGCCCAGGCCGCCGTTCTCGGCGGCTACGACGACGCCAGCCGGCTGCGCCAGGTGCACGACCGCGACTGGGTGCTCGACCGGGTGACCGGCGATCCGGAGGTGCTCCTCGATCTCGGCAGCGGCATCGGCCAGTTGCTGCAGGCGGCCCTGGACCGGCACCCCTCGCTGCGGCTCGCCGTGGGCCTGGAGCGCTCCGGGCACCGGCTGGCCGAGGCGGCCGGCCGGCTCGGCCCGTACGGCTCCCGGGTGGCGCTCCACCGCGCCGACCTGACCGGGCCGGAGCCGCTGCCGTACCGGGCGGACGTGGTCACCATGACCTCCGTGCTGCACTGGCTGTACCCCGTGGAGCACCGGGTGCTGGGCTGGGTGCGGGACCACCTCGCGCCGGGCGGCAGCTTCCTGCTGACGACGTACCACCCGGACCGCGACGAGCACGGGTTCGGCGGCGAGGACGACATCGTGCGGGACGCCCTGGTGGAGCTGGGCACCGCACGGGAGTCGGTGCCGCCGCTGTTCCACGGGCACGGCGTGCTGCCCATCGCGACCCGCACCCGTCCCGCGGACGAACTGGGCGAACTGCTCGGCCGGTTCTTCACCGTCGAGGACCTGTGGGAGCGGGAGGCGGTGGTCACCGTACGGGACGCGGCGCAGTACGAGCACTTCCACGCGGCCACGTTCGGTGACTACTACGCGTCCCTGCTCGAGCCCGCCCGGCGGGCCGAGTTCTTCCGGGCCGTCGGCCGGGCGGGCTGGGAGCGCCAGCGCCGCCGGGGCCGGGTGAGCGCCATGCCGGTCCGGCTGTGGAAGCTCAACGCCCGTTCCGGCGGCACCGCCTAGAGTGAAGAGAGCGGAGTCCGGGGCGCCCCTCGCGGGGGCGCCCCGCACCCGTGCGCCCAACGACCGTGCGAGGCGAGGAGCTGTCACCATGTCCACTCCGGTCCCCGGCCCCAGCCAGGAACTGGGCGCCTTCCTGCGGGCCCACCGCGAGCTGCTCAAGCCCGCCGACGTGGGCCTCGCGGCCACCGCGCGGCGGCGCACGCCCGGACTGCGCCGGGAGGAGGTCGCCTCGCTGTCCGGTGTCGGCCTCGCCTGGTACACCTGGCTGGAACAGGGCCGGGTCACCGCCAGCCGCCAGGTCCTGGCCTCGGTCGCCAGGGCGCTGCGGCTGGACGCGGCCGGGCTGCGGCACGCGATGCGGCTCGCCGGCTATCACGAACCGGTCGCGGCCGACGACGGCCCGGAAGGCCTGGCCGCGACCGTACGGCCCATCCTCGACTCCTGGCCGGCCAGCCCGGCGGTGCTGCTCGACCGCCACTTCGACCTGCTCGCCTGGAACGCGCCGTGGAGCGCCCTGTGGGGCAGTCCGGAAACGGTCCCCGCCGACCGGCGCAACCTGATGTGGCTCATGGTGGCCGATCCGCGGCTGCGGACGGTGCTCCAGGACTGGGAGCCGCTGGCCATGAACATCTTCCAGCACTTCCGCGCGCAGGCCGGTCCCGCGCTCGCCGATCCGCGCACCGGCGAGCTCTACGACCGGCTGGAGGAGGACGCGCCGGAGCTCCGCCACTGGTGGGGCTGCCACTCGGTGGCGGAGCTGACGGCCCGTACGGTGACGGTCCGGCCTCCCGGTTCGGCGCCGGTCCTGCTGTCGCTGTCCTCCTTCCACCCGGTGGACGATCCGTCCGCCCTGGTCCTGGTCCTCACACCGTCGAGCGAACGGGACCGGCAGCGGATGACGGCGCTGTGCGAGCGGCCGCTGCGTGCGGTGGAGCCGGTGGACCCGGACGCGGACGAACGCGCGGCGGGCTGAGGGCGCTTCGGCGGAGGGCAGGGCAGGGCCGGGCCTCGGGTCAGGGCCTCAGGGCAGCGCCGGCTCCCCGGTCTCCTTCCCCGGGGCGGGAGCCGGGTCCGGAGCCGCTCCGGTCCTGCGCAGCCCCGCGCTCACGGCGAACGCCGCCGGCACCGACAGCAGGGCGAGGCCCGCCCCGATGACGAGCGTGCCGGTGCCCGGGCCGGAGAAGGCGCCGACGGCCCAGGCACCGAGCCCCGTGCCCGCGTACATCGTGGAGGTCAGCCAGGCGCTGGAGGTGGCCCGCAGATCGGGGGCGGCGGTGCCGGCCAGGGTCTGCTGGTCGATCACGAAGCCGCCGCTCGCCACGAACCAGAGGGTCACGCCGAGCAGCGCGAGCACGATGCCGGGGCCGACGGCGGTCAGGGCGATGCCCGCCGCGAGGAGCAGCCCCCAGAACGGCAGCAGCGGCAGGTGACCGCGGCCCGCGGCCCGCGCCCGGTCGCCCAGCCGCCCGCCCAGCAGCGAGCCGACGACGCTGCCCGCGCCGACCAGGACGCCGACGAGACCGAGCGCGGACACCGACAGGTCGAACCGGTCGACGAGCAGCACCCCGAGGAAGGTGTAGGCGCCGAGGTTGGCCGCGTGGAAGACGGTGTTCACCCCGAGGGCCCTGCGCAGCGCGGGATGGCCCCACGCCGCCAGTACGGCGCCCAGTGCCCCCCGGTCCGCCGCCGCTGCCTTGGGGACGGGGCCGCCGCTCACCTGGCGCAGCAGCAGCGGTACGGCCGCGGCGGTGCCCACGGCGAGCGCGAGGAACGCCGACCGCCAGCCCGACACACCGGCCAGCAGCCCGCCGAGCGGCACGCCGACGACCTGGCCGCAGGAGAACAGGGCCATGCCGAGGCCGAGCGCCCGGCCCCGCACCCGCTCGGGGGCGGTCTCGGCGATGTGCGCCCAGATCGCCGGACCCGCGGCGGCGGCTGCCAGCCCGGCCAGCGCCCGCGACACGATCAGCAGGGCGAGACCGGTCGACAGGGCGGCGGCCGCGTTGGCCAGCAGGAACAGTGCGGTGCCCGCGATCAGGGTCCGCCGCCGGCCGAACCGGTCGCTGAGCAGCCCCAGGAAGGGCGCGGTGACGGCGTAGACGAGGACGTACGCGGTGACGCTCTGGGCGGCGGCGGCCTCCGAGACGCCGATGTCCTCCGCCATGGTCGGCAGCAGCGGGGAGACCAGGAAGGTCTCCGTCCCGAACAGGAACAGGAGCAGGAAGACACCCGCGTACCGCCACCGGGCGAACGCGTCCTGCTGTCCGCTCGAACTCACGAGGGATCACAGCCTTTCGGAGGGCCGCCGGCCTGCGGCCGCGGGCCGGGGGAGAAGGGGAAGCGGGGCCGGGCACACCCGCCGCCCCGCCCGGCCATGGTTTCGCCCGCCGCCGGGCACAGCCAGACAGGCGTTGGTCCTGATACCGGCAGTCACAGGTTCGCGGGGCGGGGCTCGCGACGCCGCCGTCCGGGTCGACGGGCGCGTTAGGCTCGCGATGACGCGCCACAGCGTTCCCGTGCCGTCCCGGGGATCAGCCGGGATTCCGCCATCTACGCACGTCGGAGGCCCACAGCATGACAACCGTCGAACTCACCAAGGAAAACTTCGACCAGACGGTCAGCGAGAACCCGTTCGTGCTCATCGACTTCTGGGCGGGCTGGTGCCGGCCGTGCCTGCAGTTCGCACCGGTCTACGAAAAGGCCTCCGAGGCCCACCCGGACCTGCTCTTCGCCAAGGTCGACACCGAGGCGCAGCAGGAGCTGGCCGGAGCCTTCCAGATCACCTCGATCCCCACCCTGATGATCGTCCGGGACCAGGTCGCCATCTTCTCCCAGCCGGGCGCACTGCCCGAGGCGGCCCTGACCGATCTCATCGCACAGGCCCGCGCCCTCGACATGGACGAGGTCCGCGCCAGGATCGCCGCGTCGCAGCAGGACTCCCGGGGCCGACAGGGCGGTGACGGACCGGACTCCGGCACGCCGGGGGCCTGAATACGTGACGCGGCCACGGACGAGCGGTGAGACTGGGCCGCATGACTGAAGCCGTGGAGTACGACGTCGTGGTGCTCGGCGGGGGGCCGGCCGGCGAGAACATCGTCGACCGGACCCGCGCCGCCGGGCTGAGCACCGCCCTGGTGGAGAGCGAACTGGTCGGCGGCGAGTGCTCGTACTGGGCGTGCGTCCCCAGCAAGGCGCTGCTGCGCCCCGTGCTGGCGAGGGCCGACGCCCGCCGGGTGCCCGGCCTCGCCGCAGCCGTACAGGGTCCCCTGGACACGGCGGCGGTGCTGGCGCACCGCAACCACTGGGTGGGCGACTGGAAGGACCAGGGCCAGATCGACTGGATCGACTCGACCGGCGCCGACGTCTACCGCGGCCACGGGCGCCTCTACGGCGTCCGCAAGGTCGCCGTGACCAGTCGGGAGGGGGAGCACCACGTGCTGTCCGCCCGGCACGCGGTGGTGGTCGCCACCGGCACCCGGGCCGTGGTGCCCGACCTGCCGGGCATGGCGCAGGCCCGCCCCTGGACCAGCCGCGAGGCGACCTCGGCCCAGCAGGCCCCCGGCCGGCTGCTGATCGTGGGCGGATCCGTGGTGGCCTGCGAGATGGCCACCGCCTGGCAGTCGCTCGGCTCGCAGGTGACCCTCCTCGCCCGTGACACCGGCCTGCTGCCACGGATGGAGCCCTTCGCCGGGGAACTCGTCGCCGACGCGCTGCGCGCGGCCGGGGCGGTGGTCCGTACGGAGGTGGCCGTCGAATCGGTCGTACGGGACGGACCGACCGGACCCGTCACCGTGGTCCTGAAGGGCGGCGAGCGCCTGGAGGGCGACGAGCTGCTCATGGCCACGGGCCGGGCGCCGCGCACCGACGACATCGGCCTGGACACCATCGGGCTGCCCGCCGGGAAGTGGATCGAGGTCGACGAGTCCTGCCGGGTCCCCGGGCACGACTGGCTGTACGCGGTCGGGGACGTCAACCACCGGGCGCTCCTCACCCACCAGGGCAAGTACCAGGCCAGGATCGCGGGAGCCGCGATCGTCGCCCGCGCGGAGGGCGGGACGGCGGACACCGGCCCGTGGGGTGCGCACGCGGCGACCGCGGACACCCGGGCCGTCCCGCAGGCGGTCTTCACCGACCCCGAGGCGGCCGCGGTGGGGCTGACCCTGGCGGAGGCGGAGCGGGCCGGCCACCGGGTGCGCGCGGTGGACTACAACCTGTCCAAGGTCTCCGGTGCCGGGCTGTACGCCGACGGCTACCGCGGGCGGGCCCGCATGGTCGTCGACCTGGAGCGGGAGGTCCTGCTCGGGGCGACCGTCGTGGGACCGGGCGCCGCCGAGCTGGTGCACGCGGCGACCGTCGCGGTCGTGGGGGAGGTGCCGATCGCGCGGCTGTGGCACGCGGTACCGGCGTTCCCGACGATCAGCGAGCTCTGGCTGCGCCTGCTGGAGGCCTACCGGGGCTGACCGCGCACGAGCCCTCGATGGCTGTTCCCTCCGCAAGGCCCCAGGTACGCCTGGGGCCTTCTGCGTGTGACGTGGCCTTCTGCGTGTGACGTGGCGTGAACTAGCCGTGCACGCTTGATCGAGATTAGGTTAGCCTTACCTGAGTTTCTCGACTCCCCCTGCCTGAAAGGGCGTTACCGTCATGCGCGCTGCCACCATGCCCCGAACCGCCGCCCGCGCGGCCGTCGCCGTCACCGCCGCCGGCCTGCTCGCGGTCGCCACCGCCGACTCCGCCTCGGCCGCCACCTCGACGCGCACCGTCACCGACGGCGGGGCCACCTACACCCTCAGCGTCACCGCGCCGTCCACCGCCGCCGCTGCCGGTCAGAACATCACCGTCAGCGGCAGCGGCTTCAACACCGGCAAGGGCGTCTACGTGGGCCTCTGCGCGGTCAACGGGGCCCAGGGGGCCGCCAAGCCCACCCCCTGCCTCGGCGGATCCGACCAGGCGGGCACCACCGGTGCCTCCCACTGGATCAACAACACCTTCGGCGGCACCCTCGCCAACACCTCCCAGTACGGCCCCGGCGGCAGCTTCTCCGTCACCATCCACGTCAAGGCCGACCTCGGCGGCGGTCAGATCTGCGGCGAGACGGTCCAGTGCGCCGTCGTCACCCGCGCCGACCACTTCAACTCCTCGAACCGCAAGTACGACGTCCACGTGCCGGTCACCTTCAACTAGGCCGTCTCCGCTCGGAAGCCGGACCCCAGGACAGCCCGTTCCCGCAGACGAGGAAGCGATGACACCCCGACACCCCCTCCTCCCCGGCCGCGCCGGCGCCCTTGCCGCCACGGCCGCGGCGTGCGCGCTCCTGCTCGTCTCCGCGGCCGCGGCGAGCCCCGTACCGGTCGCCGGAGGAGGGGGTGCCGACGTACCGCAGGGCACGGCCGTCTACCGGCCGATCGCCCGGTTCACCACGGCGGGAAAGCCCCGGGATCTGCTCCTGCATCCCGACTCCCGCCACCTGTACGTCGGTTCGGAGGACCTCCCCGGCACGGCCGGGACCGACGAGGGCGGGCTCCACGTCCTGGACCCCGCCGACGGGAAGGTGCGCAGCACGGTCGACCGGGCACCCGGACCGACCGGCACGCTCGGCCGGCGGGCCGTGCGCAGGCTCGTCGCCCCCCTGCCCGGGGACGGCGCGGTGTTCGTCTACCCGCTGCGCGGCATCGGCACCGCCAAGGACGGCGACGCCGCGGCGGCGGGCGCGTGGGTACCGGGCGGGGCCGTCACCGATGCCGCACCGGGCACCACCCCCGCCACGGTCCTGGTCGCCCAGGGCTCCGTGCTCTCCGAGGTCGACATCGCCACCGCCGCCGTACGGCGCTCCGTCACGCTGGAGGGCGGCGAGGAGTTCGCGCACGACCCGGCGCGCGGCACGGTCTGGTTCACCGACGTCGCCCACCGCAGGATGTACCGGGTGGACACCGCGACCTTCACGGTCGCGGCGACCGTCGAACTCCCCGCGGGCGAGGGCTTCGGCGGCTTCACCGAGGTGGATCCCGAGACCGGTGCCGTGTGGGTCGGGCTGGACACCTCCGTGGTCGTCCACGACGCCGCGGGCCGGCGGTTCGACGTCATCAAGGGCACCGACATGCCCCGCGCCGCCGAGTTCGACGCCGCCACGGACCAGGCCTTCGTCGTCTGGCAGGACACGGGGGACACCTCGGAGCCGGGCAGCGACAACAACGGCAGCCTCACCGTCCACCGCACCGGCGACCTCCGGGAGGCCGCTCCGCGCGTCGAACTCCCGGGCAACCACGCCCAGTCGGGCGAAGCCGCGCTGGCCGTCGCACCCGGCGGGGCGACCGTGTTCGTGTCGGACCCGGCGGCCGGCGCGATCACCCGGCTGGAACGGGCCACCTCACCGAGGATCACCCTGAACCCCCTGGACGTCTCGGTGGCCGCGGGCACCGCGGTCTCCCTCACCGCCCGGGCCGAGGGCACTCCCGCCCCCGACGTCGCCTGGCAGGTCAGTACGGACGCGGGCCGGACCTGGCGGACCGTGCCGGGCGCGACCTCACCGACCCACACCTTCACGGCCGCGGCCTCCGACGACTCCCACAGCTACCGGGCGGAGTTCAGCAACGGCGCCGGCACGGCCCGCACCACCGCGGCCACCCTCACCGTCACCCCGGCGGGCGGCGGACCGGGCGGCGGAACACCCGGCGGGGGCGAGTCCGGCCCGGGAGCAACGGGCGGAGCGGGCTCCACCGGGTCGGTCACCGGGGGCTCCGGCGCGACCGGGAGCGCGGACGGCGGTACCGCCGCGGGCACGGTGGGCGGTACGACAGGCGGTACGGGTGCCGGCACGGGCCCCACGGCGGCCGGCGGTGCGCTCGCGTCGACGGGCGCCGCCGCGGCCCCGTTCGCCGGGGCGGCCGTCCTGCTCACCGCCGCCGGCTGGATCCTCGTACGCCGCACCAGGCGCCGGGGCGCGGTGTGAGAACCCCCTACGCGGTGGTGGTGGCGCGGCGGTAGCTGCGTCCGTCACGGGTGCGGGTGAGCAGGCCGGAGGTGACGAGGTAGCGCCGCAGCGCCGAACAGTCCTCGTGCACGGTGCGCAGCGCGTCGTTCACCTCGGGTTCGGTGTACGCACGGTCCGTCGCGAAGAGGGTCTGCGCCAGGTGCGTGAGGAGCTGCTCGCGGCGGGCCGCCTTGCGCGGGATCACGGTCAGGCGCCCGCCGGAGAAGAGGTCCGACACGTCCCGGCGGGCCGGTCCGGCGAGGGGGGTGTGTCCTGGGAGTTCGGTGCTCTGTGACATGACTGCGAGCCTCTCCCCGGAACCCGCCGCCCGGCAACGGGTTTTCCCGCCCTGCCTGCATGGACCGCCCTGCCCCGCCCGGCCGCTCACCGAACCGGCCCGCCCGGCTCCGACGTAGCGTCAGGAACCGGGCGGGCCGGGGCGGTCCGCGCGGGCCGGGCGGGTCCGCGGTCAGGGACCGACCGTGATGTTCTGCGCCGGGTCGGTCTCGTCGCTCACCTTGTAGACCGCGTTGAAGGTGGACGTCGTCGCGCTCGTCGGGCAGCCGAACCCGCCGGTGACCTTGACCGGCACCGTCGCGTTGGTGAAGGTCAGGCTCGACGGGGCCCCGTTGGTCCAGCTGCCGCCCACGTTCGCGGCGGCCGTGGGCGCGGTGGTGACCGTACAGCTGGCCAGGCCGGTGGTCTTGAGGACCAGCCCGCCGGGCGGCACCGTCATGGTCGCGGTGACGGGGGAGCCGTTCTGCATCGACACCGACCAGGCGCCGCTGGTGGTCACCGTCGGGGTCACCCCCGGCAGGCTGGCGGTGCACGAGCTGTACGTCGGGGCCGAGATGGGCGAGGACACCGGACCGGCCGGGTTGCTGTTGCCGGGGGCGGCCGGCACGGAGCCGGTGGCGACGGAGACCGAGCAGGTCACCGTGACCGATCCGGCCTTGAGGGTGGCCTTCCCACTGAGGACGGCCTTGAAGGTGTGCCCGGCCGGGGTGACGACGGTCGACCCGGCCACGGGCAGGGGGGCGGCTGACGCCGTGACCGAGGCGAGCGTGATGGCTCCGGCGACGGCCGTCCCGAGGGCGAGCGCGGTGCGCGTGCGGCTCATGGCTGTGCTCCTTGGGGATCGCGGTTCGGGGTGGGGGGAGGGGGCGCGGACTCGGGTGCGGAGGTGCTCGGGGCCGTGGGGGACCCCGTGCTCCCGGTGCCGTGCCGGGCGGTGTGCGGCTGCCAGGCGAACATCAGGCCGCCGCCGACGATGCCGAACAGGGTGCCGATCAGGAACCCGCCCAGGTTCGACAGCACCAGCGCCGCGGTGGCGATCAGGGTGGTGAGCACCCCCGCGAGAGCGCGCTGCTGCGGTGAGAACCAGACGGTGAGGCCGAGGACGACCATGACGATGCCCATCAGGACGGACGGGATCCCCGCCACCCCCTGCTGGAGCATGATCTTCAACGGTGCCAGCGGCAGGACGCAGATCCACGCCCCGGCCAGGACGGCGAACAGCCCGCCCCAGAAGGGCCTGCTGCGCCGCCACCGCCGCCAGCGCTGCCGCCCCTGACGGCGGCTCAGAAGCATTCCTTCTTGCCCTTGCTGACGTTCATGCTGAGACCGGAGAGCTTGAAGGTTCCCGCGTTCGTCGCCCAGGCCGTCTGCTGGAGGCCCGTGATGCGGACGGTGTCCGCCTGCTGGGCGAAGAGGTCCTGCATGCCCTGTGCCTCGGCGGGGCCCTTGTCCAGGGTGGAGGCGTCGCGCCCGATCTCTATGTTGGTGAAGACGGCGTCACCGGAGAGCTGGGTGGCGTCGACGAAGAGGTTGCTCGCCTCGACCGGGGTCTTCTTGCCCGCGGTGAGGTTGAGCGAGATGTCGCCGATCACCGGGAGCGTGGTGATCACCGACTGGCAGAGTTTGTTGAGCTTCGCCTCCCGGATGGCGGTGACGGCGACCGGGATGAGCTCGTCGCGCGCGTTGACGTCGACGCCGCCGTACTGCGCGAAGCCCTCGCCCTCCAGGCTGCTGGCCGAGACCTTGAACTGCTGTCCCGACACGGCGAACGAGGCGGCCAGCACCCCCTGCGAGAGGGCGATGCCGAGGCCCGCGGTCACCGCGACGGCGGGGACGGTCAGGACGGCGAACCGGCGCCAGCGCACGCGGCCCGAGTCACTGTGCTCGTCGGATAAATGGGGGGAACCGGTCATGGGATCGTCCCTTATTTCGGCTGTGCACCGTTGTTACCGACGAGTTGAATGTAAGAGTGCCAATGGTGGTTGGCAAGGTTGCGCGAGCGTGGCCTTTGAGCCGACTCCTACTGGTCCGTACGGAGCAGTTCCGCCACCTCGGCGTCCACGCGCCGGGCCATCGCGCGGGCGAACTCCGTGGTCACGACCTCGCCGGCCACCGGCCGAAGGGCCCGTACGGCCGCGGTGATGTGCTGGAGCTGCGCGGCCGAAAGTCGCTCCAGCCCCTCGAGGCCGATCACATGCCGTCGGAACAGTCCGACGAACCGGTCCGCGAGGGCGGCCGCCTGGGTCTGCACGAACTCCCCGGCGTCCAGGATCTCCGCCAGCGGCACCCCCTGGCGCACCAGGGCCAGGGTCGCCTCCAGCAGCCTCCGGCTCGGGTAGGTGACCAGGTCGCCCTCGACCGTCACGTAACCCAGCTCCGCCGCCCGCCGGGTGTCCGCGGCGGTCGCCGTCGGTCCGAACAGCTCGCGCAGTTCGGACCGGGTCAGGGTCACCGGCTCGTCCTGCACCCAGTCCCGGGTCATCTCCCGTTCCAGGCCCAGCAGTTGGGACAGGCCGCCACCCTCCTCCCAGGCCTGCAGCAGCTCCCCGATGCCGTTGACGGTGTACCCGCGGCCCAGCAGATCGTTGATCAGGCGCAGCCGGGTGAGGTGGTCGTCGGAGTACCAGGCGATCCGGCCCTCCCGGCGCGGGGGCGGCAGCAGCCCGCGCTCCTGGTAGTAGCGCAGGTTGCGCACCTTGACGCCGGCCGCGCGGGCCACGTCCTCGCGGCGGTAGCGTGCGCCGCTCCCGCTCCCGCTCCTGTTCCCGTCCTCCACCTGGCTTCCCACGCGCCAGAGTGTAGGACGTACCGGCAGGTCACATACCTCGCGAACGATCCTGACGCGGCCGGTCGCGGTACCGGTCGTCGTCCTGCGGCCGCTCCTGACGGGGCCGGTCCTCCTTGACCGCGCGCAGGACCACGAAGCGCGGCTCGCTCGCCACGACCTCGCTGTTGCCGAACAGCCGGCGCAGGTGGGTGTGGTAGCCCATGTGCCGGTTCGCGACGACCCACAGCTCGCCCCGGGACCGCAGCACCTTGCGCGACTGCGCGAACATCCGCAGCGCCGTGGCGTCCGTCGTTGCCTGGTGGGAGTGGAAGGGCGGATTGCACAGGACCAGGTCGACCGAGCCCGCGTCCAGCATGGCGGCGCCGTCGCCCACGAAGAAGTCGGCCCGCTCGCGCTCGCGGTGCACGTTGGCGCGGAAGGTGGCCTTCGCCGAGGCGACGGCCTGGTACGACTCGTCCGTGAACACGACCTCGGCGTCGGGGTCGGCGACGGCCACGGCCGTGCCGACGATGCCGTTGCCGCAGCCGAGGTCCAGGACCCGGGCGCCGTTGGTGTTCGTCGGGATGCTCTGCAGGAAGAAGCGGGTGCCGATGTCGAGACGGTCGGCGCAGAAGATCCCGGCGTGGTTGACGGCCGTCAGGCCCGCGCCCGACCCCGCCTCCTCGTCCAGCGTGTAGGTCACCGGCCACGGATCGGCGTCCCGCCGCGTCGTCGCGTTCGGCGTGCAGAAGATCAGCCGGGCCTTCTTCTCTGCGAGGGAGGTCCGGGTCGGGCCCAGGATCCGCTCGAAGAGGTTCAGCGTGGAGGTGTGGATCTCCTTGACCATGCCCGTGCCCACGACGACCGTGCCCGCGTGCACGTGCGGGGCCAGCCGGTACAGCTGGTCCTCCAGCAGCGCCAGGCTCTTGGGCACCCGTACGAGCAGTACGTCGATCCGCTCCGGCGGGGCGTCCTGCGTGGTCAGCAGCCGCACCGTTTCCTTGGCCGTGCCGATGCCGGCCCGGTCCAGGTTCGCCGCGGTACCGGCCCGCGAGAGGTAGGAGTCCGTGATCTGCGTCGGCCGGTAGGCGGCCAGTGCCGTCGTCAGCGCTCCCCACCGGTCGCCCAGGATGGTCAGCTGCCCGGCGCCGGCCAGGTCCACCGGGCCGCGCTCCCCGGTGCCGGAGTGCAGGTGCCGCAGCAGGTACTCGTCGGCGGCGTCCCAGGCACGGAGCCGGTCGCGCGGGTCCTCGGGGAAGCGGGTGAGCTCGTAGGAGCCGTAAGGCGTGGTCAGACGGTTCATCGTGACCCCAGGCTAACCGAGACGGCCGCCCGGACCCGCACGCGCGGGGCCGGACGGTGCCGGCCGAGCCGACGGGAATCCGAGGGAGACGTCCTAGTCGTCCTGGTCCTGGAACTCTCCCGCCATCGCGGCGGCCATCCGCAGGTACGGACGGGCCTCCGCGGCCCTCCCCAGCCGCTCCAGGGTGCGGCCGAGCATCAGCTGGGCGTAGTCCTCGACGGGCCAGCGCTCCAGGATGCCCCGCAGCTCCTGCTCGGCGCGGGAGAGCTGGGCGGAGTGGTAGTAGGCACGGGCCAGCAGCAGGCGGGGCGCCAGCTGCTCGGGGGCCTCGCCCGCCAGCGGGCCGAGGATGCGGGCGGCCGTGGCGTACTCCTTCGCTTCGAAGAAGAGCCGGGCGCGCGCCCAGCGCTCGGCTGCCGTCCCGTGCTCGAAGTACGTCGTCGGCGCGGTCATCGCGTCCCTTCCGCCGTTCGGGTGTGCTGTCCGTCGCCTCCAACACGCACGGGCAGTCGAACATTCCGCTCAACGCGGCGCCCGCCTCCCGCTACGTTGTGCACATGAGCAATCTCGATCGCCAGCCCGCCCTGTCCACCTGCGGTGGCCGCGGGTTCGTCGTGGCCGAACCGGTGCGCGAGCTCCTGAGCCCGCGCACGGTCAAGCTGGGTGAGTCCACCGAGGTGCGCCGCCTCCTGCCGAACCTGGGCCGCCGCATGGTGGGCGCCTGGTGCTTCGTCGACCACTACGGCCCGGACGACATCGCCGACGAGCCCGGCATGCAGGTCGCGCCGCACCCGCACTCCGGTCTGCAGACGGTGAGCTGGCTCCACGAGGGCGAGGTGCTGCACCGCGACAGCGTCGGCAGCCTCGAGACGATCCGCCCGCGCGAACTGGGCCTCATGACCTCGGGCCGGGGCATCAGCCACTCGGAGGAGAGCCCCCGCCCGCACGCCCGTCTCCTGCACGGCGCGCAGCTGTGGGTGGCCCTGCCCGACGCCCACCGGCACGTCGAGCCGCACTTCCAGCACCACGCCGACCTCCCGCGGGTCACGGCCCCCGGCCTGACGGCGACGGTCATCCTGGGCACCCTCGACACCGCGACCTCGCCCGGCACGGCGTACACCCCGATCGTGGGCGCGGACCTGGCCCTCGCCGCGGGCACCGAGACCCGGCTGCCGCTGGACCCCGACTTCGAGTACGCGGTCCTGTCGATGTCGGGCGAGGCCCACGTGGACGGCGTCCCGGTCCTGCCCGGCTCGATGCTCTACCTCGGCTGCGGCCGCACCGAACTCCCCCTGCGGGCCGCCTCGGACGCGGGCCTGATGCTCCTGGGCGGCGAGCCGTTCGAGGAGGAGATCGTGATGTTCTGGAACTGGATCGGACGGTCACACGATGATATCGCGCAGGCCCGCGAAGACTGGATGAACGGGTCCCGTTTCGGCGAGGTCAAGGGCTACGACGGCCCTCCGATTCCGGCTCCCGAACTCCCGCCGACGCACCTGAAAGCCAGGGGAAGAGTGCGCTGACCTGCTGGTCTGTGTCGGGCGAGGGTCGGGTGCGGTGCTTGCTCCCGGCCCTCCGCTTTTGGCTTCGTAGGGGAGGCCGCCGGACTTGGTGCGAGAGCCTTCGACGCCGACGGTCGAGTCTCATGTGTCGCAGGCTGTCACCAAGTTTGGTCGAACGAATGCTGACCTTTTGCTGACTTTACTGACGAGTAGTTAGATCTGGCCGCCGGCTGGCCGAGTCCGGTTGCCTGCGAAGGGCAGTGTGCGTCGCCGCTGCGCCGTCGGCTCCTACGATCGTTCCCTCGGACCCGGCCAGGGCGTTCGATCCGTGGATGAAGCGTGAGTGGCGGAACTTGTGCGCAAGTGACAACGCCCTTGCCTGTCCCAGCCCCCTCCGCCAGGCTGTGACGGAACGTCGTGCGTGCGCCGGAGGCCTACGGATCCGAGGTGACTGGCTGCTCCAGGCCTGCCATGTAGTACCAGGTCGGGCGCCCCGACATCCGTGCCGTCGTCATCTCCAAGGACCGCATCACTATGCACGGCAAGCTCGCCAACATGGTGACGCTGACCGGCCTTTGTCCGCTTGGGGTCCTCTCCCCGCGGCCCGCCTCCCCGCTCCGGGGCGAGTTCACCGACATCGACTACTACTCACCGTGTGCAAGGCGTCCCGCAGTTAGCAGTCCAGGGCCGTCCCGTCGTGGGTAGACAGTTCGCTTTTCAGCTCCCTGCTGTCCGGCCGTGGCCTCGCGTTCCACCACGCACCGAGTCCGGTCAGTGAACCGCGGCTTCGCCCTCCGAGTATTCGCCGGACCGCTGCCCCGCGCCGTGGGTACAGGGCCAACGGGGGGATCCGCGGCCGGGACGGCAGGCCAGTCGTAATCCCGTTGCCGTGCTCAGTCGCGCGGCATCCGTGCCTGCTTGCGGCCGAGGGCGGTGGTGGCGATGCCTGCGACGAGGAGCGGCAGGCCGAGCATGAGGACGGGCAGGCCGGGGCCGGGGAGGACGAACATCGCGGAGCCTGCCACGGTGACGACCGCGCCGATCGCGGTCAGTGCCATGCCGATTTGGTGTGTGCGCACGTGGGCTCCTTGGTGTGGGTGTCGCGGTCAGCGCGAGCGGTCTGCGGGCCGGAGCCCGCGTCCGCGGCTGATCAGTATCCCCATCAGATCCGCGGGGAGTAGACGTAGGTCCGCCTCGAACCGGGTCCCGCAGGCCATGGCGTCCATGGCGTCCCACCATGAGTACTGCTTCGAGTACCGAGCCCCAAGTCGTCGTGCTCCGCCCCCTCGGTCGGAGCTGCGCGTGATCGCCGACGGTCTGCGGCTGCGCATCCACCGTCAGGGGCGGGAGGCCGGGGTCGGCGCGATGCTGCTGGTGGAGCAGCGGGCCCGCCGTGCAGGAGATCCGGCTCGCCGCGACGCGGTACGGGGCCGGCTGACGCTTGCCCGGAGGAGACGTCGACGGGACCCCATACCCTTCGCAGCAAAAGCGGTAGTGGGATGCGCTTCGGGCAGGGCCCGCCGGTGCAAGCCATCACGCTCACAGCCGGTCAACTGTGGATGAATCCCGGTCAATCCAGGGCGCTGTTTCCGGCCACGTGGTCGGATGTCCCCTTCTGCCGGATCCGGGGAGTGCGAGGCGCAGCATGGCAGCGACGACCGAAGAGCCCTTCAGGGCTCTCCTGGAAGCGGCACCGGACGCGATGGTCATCGTGGACGACGCCGGGGTGATCCGTCTGGTGAATGCACAGACCGAAGCCCTGTTCGGCTACCCCCGCGAGGAACTCCTGGGACACTCCATCGACGTCCTGGTGCCCGAGCGCTTCCGCGGCCAGCACCCCAGCCATCGGATCGGCTACGCAGCCAGCCGCCAGGTGCGCCCGATGGGAGCGGGCCTGGAGCTCTACGGGCTGCGCCGGGACGGGCGTGAGTTCCCCGTCGAGATCAGCCTGAGCCCGCTGGAGACGACCGAAGGCCTGCTGATCTCCGCGGCCGTACGGGACGTCAGTGAGCGCAGAGCCGCCGATGCGCGCTTCCGGGCCCTGCTGGAGTCGGCGCCCGACGCCATGGTGATCGTCGACGAGAGGGGCACCATCCAGCTGGTCAACGCCCAGACCGAGGCGCTCTTCGGCTACGCCCGAGAGGACCTGCTGGGGCGAGCCGTCGAGGTGCTCGTACCCCACCGGTTCCGCGGCCGCCACGCCGACTTCCGGCAGGGCTATTTCGTCGACCGGCAGGTCCGGCCGATGGGTGCGGGCCTGGAACTGCACGGGCTGCGCCGGGACGGGGGCGAGTTTCCGGTCGAGATCAGTCTCAGCCCCCTGGAGACCCCTGACGGTACCCTGGTCTCCGCGGCCATTCGCGACGTCACCGAACGCAAGGCCGCCGAGGAGACGCTCGCCCAGCTCTACGAGCAGCAGCGTCATGTCGCCCTCACCCTCCAGCGCAGTCTGATGGGTTCACCGCCCGACGTGCCGGGGATGTCGACGGCCAGTCGCTACTTCCCGGCCCGGCAGGGTGCCGGCGTGGGTGGTGACTGGTTCGACCTGATCCCCCTGGGCGGTGGTCGCGTCGGCGTCATGATCGGTGATGTGATGGGACGCGGCCTGGATGCCGCCGCTGTCATGGGGCAGCTGCGATCCGCCTCCCACGCCCTGGCCAAGACCGGGATGCCACCCTGGCAGCTGATGCGCGCCCTCGACGCCGTGGTGAGTGAACTCCCGGACCAGTTCGTCACCTGCTGCTACCTCGTCGTCGACGCCGACGCGGCCGAGGTCACCGTCTGTTCGGCCGGACACCTGCCCGTCCTGCTGGCCGGCCCCGGGGGCGAGGTGTCCCGGCTCCCGGCGGACGTGAGCGTTCCGCTCGGGGTCGGCGAGGTACCCCACCACGAGAGCCGGCACCGAGTCGCGCCCGGCTCCGTGCTGGCGATGTACACGGACGGACTGGTGGAGACCCCGGGAAGCGATATCGAAGGGCAGGTCGACGGGCTTGCCGCTGTGCTGGAGAAGAGCCTCGCGACGACCGGATCCCTGGAAGCCGCAGCCGACCGGCTGCTGGGCGAGCTCCTGCCGGACATCGACGACAACCCGGACGACGTCACCCTCCTGCTCGTGCGCATCCCGGAGATCCCGGCCACTTCGCGGACCGTGGTCCTGGACGCGGATCCGAGCAGCGTGGGTGAAGGCCGCCGGTTCCTGCGCTCCACACTGACCGCGTGGGGCAAGGACGACGAACAGCTGCGAGAGACGGCCTGTCTGCTGGTTTCCGAACTCCTCTCCAACGCGGTGCGCCACGGCCGCGGCCCTCTCCGACTCCGGCTGCGGCAGGCCGGACGGGAGCTGGGAGTCGAGGTCTGCGACGGGAGCCCGGTGCTTCCCCAGGCCCGCTTCGCCGCACCGGACGCGGAATCGGGCCGAGGCCTGCTCCTCGTGGACTCCATGGCCAGCTCCTGGGGCACCCTCCCGACAGCGGAGGGCAAGGCCGTCTGGTTTGCCCTGCCGTTGCCCACCCCACGTCGTTGACGGGGGGTCGCGGCCGCCAGATGTGCGCTCAGCACGGCCGGTACCGGTTCGCGAGCGCGTGCGTGCGTGCCGGTGATGTGGGGCACGGCTCCAGGCATCGTGGAGCCCGCGCCGGTCGTCCAGGGCCCGGTACCGAAGCCGCGGGTGGCCCGCTCGTGGTCTTCGGTACGTAAACTGGCCGGACCCCCGAGGCTCGCCGGCTGTCGAACCTGACAGTGGCGAACAGCGGAGGACTTCGGGGATCTCCAGCCCGGTGACGACTACCGGCAGGTCAGGGGCGATCAGCAGCGGTGGCATATGGCCTGCGGTACTCCAGTGGAGTCGCCGACCCGATCCCTCGGGTTCGATGCGCGCCAGGGGCGTGGCGGTGATGGGATTGCTCGTGATGGCATGCAGGGTGTGGTCGAGGAACTCCATCTACTGCCTGATGCTGCCTCGGCACCGCAGCCTCGGCCCGAATCGCGCTCGGGGCCGCGCACGCCTGCGGATCGTCGAAGCCCGCAGCGGGCGGGCGTGGGAAAGGGAACGGAAGGGCGTCGAGCCCCAGTGGTCCGGCCGTCTGTGGCCCGAACAGGGATCCGGTGACGACTGAGACAGCCGCCTGCCGGCATCTCATACCGAACGCCGCACCCGATTGGATGAAGGGATCCCGCCGTGGCTCTCAGCGCGCGGTGGGGGAATGGCGTCGGCTGGGTGGAGTAGCCCGCGCCGGACATCCGTCCTGCTGGAGGGGGATAGGCAACCGGGGCCGGGCGTGGCCGCACCCTGGGGCGGCATCTCTCAAGGAAGCTGGGCGACTCGGCGTCCCGCGCTTCGATGCTCCCCACGCCGGAAGGAAAACCGCTGTGCCCAAACGAGCCGCCCTCACCCAGCAAGCCGCTTGTTGCCTCGGTGGAGCTGCCCTTGTCCTTTCCCTGACCGGTGCGCATGCTGCGGCAGACCCGGCATCCGGCCGGCAAGGTGGCAGCGTACAAGTACCTTGCGACACAGCCCCCTGATCTCCGCAATCCAGGCCGCGAACAGCAGCAACGACACCAGGCTGAGACTGGCTTCGCAGTGCACCTGCCATCTGACCACGGCCTATGCCGGCCAGGACGGACTGCCGGCCATCACCAAGCGGATCACCGTCCTGGGCAACGGCGCCACGATTCAGCGCGACCCGTCGGCATCCGGCCCGTTCCGGATCCTCGACGTGGCCAGTGGCGGGAACCTGGAAGTGCGCAAACTGACGGTCAAGGGCGGGAGCATCACCGGGCAGCCCGAGCTCGGTGGGGGAATTCTGGTCCAGGCCGGGGGCCGTCTGAAACTGGAACACAGCCGGGTGAGCCAGAACTCCTCCGAGCGCAACGGCGGAGGCGTGGCCGTACTCGGTACCGCCACCATCAACAACTCTGAACTGGCGGCCAACAAAGCCACGTTCGGGGCCGGTCTGGTTCAGTTCGGCAGCGCAGCCAAGACCACGATCAACAAGTCCGCGATCCGGTTCAACGTGGCGGGCTTCGAGGGAGGAGGCCTGGAGTTCGGCGAAGGCACCGCCGTCGTCCGAGACAGCCATGTCGATGACAACTCCGCGACGTCGGGTGACGGCGGTGGCGGCATCTACAGCGGCGCCGATCTGCAAATCACCGGCTCGACCATCGACCGCAATACCGCTGGTGTCATCTCGACCCAGCCAGGGGGCGGAGGCATCTACAACTACGGTCCGCTCCGGTTGGAGGACACTTCGGGCAGCAACAACACGGTGACCGGCGGTGCGGCCCAGGGCGGGGGAGTCTACAACCAGGGTGGGAACGTCACTCTGTCGAACACGCGGATCGCCGGAAACTCTGCCACCGTCGCTCCGGGAGGCGTGTGGACCGACACCCAGTGGGTGACCCGACGTTCCCGGATCATTGACAACACGCCGACCAACTGCCGGGGCAGTCGCTTCATTCCTTCAGGCTGCGTGAACTGACCGCGGCGCCGGCCCTGAACGCCGCAGCTACCCTTCAGGCCCCAGCTCGGCGTTCTGGTCGGTGCTGGGGCGGGGTGCCTGCTCGGCCCACATGCCGAGAGGCTGCGCGGGCCGGCTCGTCTGATGCTGGGCCGGGACGGTGCCGTACGCCTCCTCCTCACGGTGCCGGACCTGCTCCTGCCGGTGGCAGCAGCCTGCTCGCCGCCGACCAACGGCAGCCGCGCCGAGCCTCCAGGCCGCGCTGGCGACGATGAGGCGCCCCGGGGCGGAGGAGAGCGGGGCGATCCGCTGGAGTCTGTTCGGGATGATCGCCGCAGTCGGGATGTGGGACATCGACGCCCTCGGGGAGGGTGGCAGCCGCTACGCGGACGCCGCCCGCAGCCACGGCGCTCTGCGTATGCTCCAGATCAGCGCCCGCCGAATCCAAGATCGGCCAGATCGATTCTGCGGAAGCCGGCGGGCAGATCCTGCTCGGACTGCCCACACCGTGGCACGCACGGCAGCGGTGAATGGTCATCACGACCGTCCCCAGGCAAGCGTTTCAGGCCCTTCTGTGGCCGGTCGGGTGCTTTGGCGCCCCCACTGTCCCACGCCCCGCAGTCTGTATCGGTCTGTCGTCGCTCGACTACGAATGGTCCCAGCCCCAACCAGCGCGCTTCCCACGCTCCCGCGCTCGCCGGCAACGGCGCCGCGATGACCCTTCTCCTCCGCAGCAGCGACGCCTCCCTCTGGAGCGCCGAGTTCAACGGCTCATGGGCCGGCGCCCAGAAAGTCTCCGATATCACCATGACGGAGACACCAGTCGCGGTCTGCTTCGGAGGAGAACCGCACATGATGTACCGCCGCTCAGCCTCCTGACACACCCCTACCACGTTCCAGGTCTTGGGGGATGAGGAACCAAGGCCACCCGGTCCCGATGTTCCTCAACCCCTGTCACCTCTGTCAGTGGCCAGCGGATCTTCCCGGCTGGTGGCCAGCATGGTGCGGGCTGGTGGCCACGACGACTCCAGGCGGATGTTTATCAGGTGACAGTGTGTGATGAGTTCCGGTCGCCGTCGGGGCTCTTGCGCCGGGGACCGTTCGGGCCGCGTCGGCCTCCGGTCCGGCGAGTTCCGGAGTCGGGCCGTTGGACCGGGGGTGGGCCAGGACCGTTACCGCCCCGGGCGGCAGTCGTTGTGGATCATGGCCGTCCGGCCGACATCCTGAGCGAAGGTGCGACTGTCCGATGCCGCCGAATACCAGCCCTCCGTCCCGCCTGCCCTCGGCCCAGCTGGAGGCCGGTGGCAGCACCGGGCCGCTGGCGGTGCACCCGAAGGTGTTCCGCGACGAACTGGCAGCCGCGGCAGGCTGGGTCGCCGACTACCTCGGGCAGATCAACGAGCATCCGGTGGCCCGACCCATCCCGCCGGCGCACCGGCAGGCCCTGGCAGCCGGGGCGCTGCCGCAGGAGGGCCAGGACCTCGGCGCCCTGCTGGAGTTCGTCGACCAGGCGATCGCCCCGTACCCGACCGGGAACGGCCATCCCGCCTTCTTCGCCTGGATCAACTCACCGCCGTCCCCGGCCGGGGTGATCGCGGAACTGCTGGCCGCCGCGGTCAACGCGACCTGCGGCATGGGCGAGCACGCCCTGATGGACCTCGAACGCGGAGTGGTGCGCGACCTGGCCTCGCTGGCGGGCATGGCACCGACCACCGGCGGAGTACTGACCAGCGGCGGCTCGATGGCCAACCTGCTCTGCCTGGGCGCCGCCCGCACCTGGTTCCTGCGCCAGAACGGCGCCACCGACGGCCCCGCCTACGACCAGGCTCACGCGCGCCTGACCGCCTACCACAGCGACCAGGCCCACATGTCGGTCGCGAAGGCCGCCGCCGTGATCGGCCTGCCGCCGTGGAGGCTGCGCGCGGTGCCCACCACAGCGGAGCGGCGCATGGACGTCGAGGCCCTGGAGGAGATGATCGACGCCGACCGCGTGAACGGACTGCTGCCGTTCTGCGTCGTGTCCAACCTGGGCAGCACCGCCAGCGGCGCCGTCGACCCGATCGAGGCGATCACCGGCGTGTGCCGCCGTCAGGGTCTGTGGCACCACGCCGACGGCGCGTGGGGCGGGCTCGGCGCCCTCGTCCCCGAACTGGCCCCCCTCTACCGGGGCGTCTCCGACCTCGACTCACTCACCGTCGACCCGCACAAGACCCTGTCCGTCCCAGTCGGCTGCGGCGCCGCCCTGGTCACCGACCCCTCCCGGCTGCGCGACGCGTTCACCTTCCGCGCCTCTTACCTCGACGGCGACCAGGACTGGCCCTGGATGTCCGACTACACGATCGAGCTCACCCGTCCCGGCACCCGCGCCCTCACCCTCTGGGCCACCCTTCGCCAGCTCGGCCGCTCCGGCGTGATCGCCCTCCTCCAGCACTACCAGGACCTCGCCCAGCACCTGCGCCAACGCGTCCAGGAGCACCCCGGACTGGAACTGTGTACCGACGGCCCACTGCCTGTGGTCTGCTTCCGCCTGACCGACAGCCCCGACACAGGACGTCGGGATGCGCGAGCGGACCTGCACACGGCGGTGGCCGCACGCGTCCAGGCCCGCGGCCACGCCTATCTCGCCACCGTCTGCCACGACGGCGAAACGGTCCTGCGCGCCTGCGTCTGCAACTACCTCACTACCACCGACGACGTGGACACCCTCCTCCAGGAAGTCCAGGCCGCCGTCGACCATCTCCGGACCACCGACTCCTCAGGCACCCCGTTCGAACGTCAGACTTAGTCACCCTGCGTCATGCAATTCGAGGAACCTCCTGGTGGCCACCGGCCTGGACTTTCCGATGGCCACCAACAACCTCGGCAATGTCTGCTGGAGCTTGAAGCAACGGCGGAAGCCTTCCGGTGTCGAGACTTGGACATCAGCTTCGGCGGGAACCACCCCCGCTCGACCAGGTGGGTCTGCAACCGGTTCGAGGTAGGGGGTGACGGCACGGTGACAACGTGCCAGGCCCACGAGTCACGCCCCAGGGCGTCCGTGTCGGCCGCTGGCTCAGGCTGCCGGACCGGCAGTCTGAGGCGGAGCGTCGTCGGCCGCGTGGTCCAGAACGAGGATCCAGTCGTCACCTCGGGTCTCGACGACGAGTCCCGCCGCGCGGAGGGCTGCGGCCATGGCCAGGCCGAAAGCGTGCCGGAGCCCGTGAAGGTCGCGTGGCGCTGGTCGACGACTCCGGCGCGGTCCGCGCCGTCGAAGGGTCTGGGTGATCTCTTCAGGCAGCCAGCCGACCATGACGCCGCGAGCATGCCTGATGAGGTGTACGCCTTCAGCACCGGTGGCGATCTTCTCGAATCCAGCCTCGGAAAGCACTTCGCGGACACGGGCCAGCAGCCCCTCGCCCTGATCGTTCATGGGGCGACTCTAGAGCCCGGTCACTCTGCCGAACCTGATGGTGGGGGTGTCGGTCAGGTGTGAAGGCGGCTGTTGGCACCGTCGTGGCCGTCGGCCTGCTCATCGTCGAACCAGTAGTCACCGGCAGCAAGGTAGCGGAAGGAGTGCCGGCTGTGCGCCGGCAAGGAGACGCGTGCCGCGCGGGTACCGTCGCCACGCGGTTCAAGCGGATGGGCGGCGGGATTCCAGTGGTTGAAGTCCCCGACCACGCTCACGGGCCCCTCCGGGGTGTTCTCCGGGAGGACGAAGGTGACTTGGGTACGGCCCTTGAGCTGCTTACGTTCCAGCATGAGGATCCAGTTTCGAAGGGGCGGGGAGCAGGGTCCGTGCATCCTCGCGCACTCGTGGGCCGGCTCCGGAGCATGCGCGCCGGAGCGGGTGTGCCGGTCACCCGGCCGGATCTCCCCAGGGCCGTACGGGACTCGGAAGTGAGTGGCTGGGCGCACGATCCTGGGCAAGCGTCCGCGGTAGCGCGGTGACGCCCTGCTTCTGCATGGCAGCGGTTGTGCCTGCTGGTCGCATCACGTCGCCCCCTGACCACACGAGCTCTCAGCGCCACGCGAGGACGCCTTCGTAACCACCTGATCGCCCGGCTGTCACGGCAGTTTCAGGAGGCGGTACTTACGCTGCTGGCAGCAGCGCCCGAGCGGGATCGGTGACCGGCGTGAGAGCGTGAGTCGGGAGGGGGTCAGTACAAGCCGGAGACTTTGAAGACCGTGTGGGCCGTCTCCCGGTCGATGCGCTGCGCCAGCTGTCGCAGAGCAGTCGCGCCGTGCACCAGGGTGCCGTGCCGGAGGGACGAGCGGGTGTCTGTGTCGAGGAGGCGCCACATCGCCGGGTTGCGGACCAGGACCGTCGGGTCGATCTCGACCTGACTCCCGTCTGTGTCCCGGAGGATCATCCGCTGTGCCACCCCGTCGAACCAGTGGACCGAGGCCAGTGCGTCGGTACGGACCGTGTTCGTCATCAAGAGTCCGCGAGCGCTCCAGAGACCGGGACGTACGGAGACCCGGGGCGGCAGCAAGATGACGAAGATGAGGCCGGCCAGGCCGGTCCAGAGGACTCCGCGCGTCACGTCGAGGCTTCCGAAACCGGCGTCCGCGGTGAACAGGGCCGTGAAGAGGAGGAACGCGACACCGATCGCCGAGCGCCTCTCACCGGCCCATTGGACGTCGTGTGCGCAGGGTCCAGGAAGTGCCGCCTCGGCGCCCTGTGCGCCGGCCGCCGCCTGAGTGAAACGTCGTCCCATGAGAGCGACGTTAGGGCTGGTAGCGGCCCTGGAGCCGGACCCTGACACAGCGCTGATGTGATGGCTACGCCATCTTGATGGGGTTCCCGCCGGGCAGGAACCCCATCGGCGTTCAACGGCCCGGTGGGCTGCTCGAAGGTGACGGCGGCGAGTAGTCGTACTGTGGCGGGCTCCAGGGCGCGGGGGCGGGCGCGGGCTTGAACGGTCCGGCCCGGTTGGCCATGAGGATCATCATCGTGCCGACGACGAGCAGCGTGATGATGATCAGGGCGAGCCCGACGGGGTTGCCGGGGTTGTAGTGGTAGCGGTTCGTTCCCCACTTGCTGCGCTTGAAGACCGGTTCGTCGTCGTACCGCACAGGCTGTGTCCTCCGTCGAAGATTCTCGGTGGTCCGCTCTGCCGGAGAAGGCTGGCGCATACGGTCATGAAGTGCAGCCCGCCGCCTTCTTGGCGGCCGGGAAGTACACCGTCATGAAGTCGGCCAGAGCCGCCCGGCGCTTCCTGGCGTCATCGCGCTCGGGGTGAAAACGCTCGACCTGGACGACGAACTTGTCAGCCTTGCCTTGGTGGGCGCACGCGGCTACCGCGACCACATTGATGTCGCTCACACGGGCGTCGTCGCCGACTTCGATCCTTGCCGCATCGGGGATCTGCCACTCTCTCCGCGCGCTCGGGTCCTGATCTGCCGGTATGACCTCCCCCTGCACACCGAGGACGCTCTCCTCGTCCACCTGCACGAAGCAGTGAGGAGCGTCGGGCCGGGAAAGGACCGTCGACTGTTCCAGCTTCTCGCCCGGGAGCAGCAAAGGTTCCAGGACAGCGGGATCGACCGGGACCCCGCAGACATCACTCGGTAGGGCGTACTCAGGAGTCTTCCGTCGACGCCGAGTACGGCGCCCTCGGTGTCATCGGCGACGACCGCAAGCTGGCGGCGTTTCTGCCCGTCGGCATCACCGACGACCTCCGTGCGCGGATCGGCGACCTGCCTTCCGGCCACGGCATCCTCGGCGAGCTGATCCGGCACCCCGAGCCCCTGCGGCTGTCCGAGCTGTCCGAGCACCCCGCCTCCTACGGGTTCCCGCCCCACCACCCGCCGATGCACTCCTTCCTCGGCGTCCCCATCCGCGTACGCGAGGACGTCTTCGGCAACCTCTACCTCACCGAGAAGCGAGGCGGCGTCGCCTTCGACGAGGAGGACGAGGCGGTCCTGTCCACCCTCGCCGTAGCCGCCGGCATCGCCATCGAGAACGCCCGCCTCTTCGAAGAGGTCCGCCTGCGCGAACGCTGGCTGGCCGCCGGCTCCGACATCACCAGCGCTCTGCTCTCCGGCGCCCCCCAGGACGAGGTCCTCGCAGGCATGCTGGAACGGGCCAAGGACATCACCGGCGCTGACATGGGTGTCTTCTACCTGCTCGGACCATCCGGAGAATTGCTCGACTCTTTGGCCCTGGGCGATGGCGCCGAGGCACACCGGGGCATCGTCCTGCCGAGCACTGCCGGTACTTTGGCCGAAGCCGCCGTGGCGAGGGGCGGGCTGATCACGGTCGCGGACGTGGCGACCGACCCGCACGTCACCGTTCAGCCTGAGCGGTGGACGGGGTTCGGCCCGGCCGTAGCAGTCACCGTCGGCACCAAGGAAAAAATCAGCGGAATCCTGGTCCTGGCCCGGCGCCACGGCCGCGCAGGGTTCGCCACCGCCGAAGTCGCTGCCCTACCCGGATTCGCAGGCCAGGCAGCCCTCGCCCTCGAACTGGCCGAGCGGCGCCGCGACGCCGAGCAGATGAGCCTGCTCGAAGACCACGACCGCATCGCCCGCGACCTCCACGACCTGGCCATCCAGCGCCTCTTCGCCACCGGCATGACCCTCCAAAGTGCCCAGCGCTTCGTCGACCACCCCCAGGCATCCGAACGCCTGGCCCGCGCCATCGACGACCTGGACGCCACTATCAAGATCATCCGTTCGACCATCTTCGGGCTGCGCGATCACGAGGCGCCCGGCGCGACCCCCAAGCTGCGCTCCCGCACGGTCCAGGCTGTCGACGAAGCCGCTGCGGTCCTCGGATTCGCCCCGGCCCTGCGCATGGAGGGGCTCATCGACACCGACGTACCGTCCGCGGTCGCCGACGAGGTCCTCGCCGTACTCGGCGAGGCCCTGACGAATGTCGTCCGCCATGCCGAGGCCACTCAGGCGGAGGTTTCGATCGTCGCGGCCGACGGCGTCCTCACCGTCACCGTGGCCGACAACGGCATCGGCCTGCGCGAAGGCGGCCGACGCAGCGGCCTGAGCAATCTCGCGGAACGCGCGGACAGGCTCGGCGGCAGCATGAAGGTCAGCTCACGGGTGGCCGACGAGTCGGGCACCCGCCTTGAGTGGTGGGTGCCGCTCGTCTCACCGCCTGTGTGACCGCCACCGCCGACCGAGGCCTGTGGCCCGAGGTCACAGGTACCGGCCGCTGCCGTAGTGCGCGTGCAGATCGAGCAGGCGGAACCGAGCGGCTTGCAGCCGATGGGCGAGGACCTGCCCGACCCAGTGGCCGAGCGTCGAGCCGAACCCGCAGTCGGCCTCCATCAGCGCGCGGGCGCGCAGGGCGTCGAACTCGTGTGCGCGGACCGGCATCATGGCTTCGGCACGCAGGCGCCAGGTAATACGGCTTGAACAGCCCGAGCAGCCGACCAGCTCGCCGCCCCCGAGAGTCTCGATGACGGCGGCGCGTTGCCCGGGCACGTGGACGACCAGGGTGACCGTGCCCGACCGGACGATTCAGAACCGGTCCGCATGGCCGCCGTCGCGGGAAAATGCGTCCTCTCGTCGAAGGCGACCTCGTGGGCCAACTCCAGCGGACGGGTACGGCAGTCGACCAGCAGCGCCGCATTCATGCGGATGGGAGAAGGTGCTCATGAAGGGCCTCCTGGTTCGGGTCCGCCTTCAGTCCGGGCCGGCCGCCATGCCCCTGGTATGGGTCCTGTGGGCCCCCGGAGGGGACCGAACGGCCCATGTCCGGGTCGGCAGAACCGTAGAGCCTGGGGGAGGAGACGGCTTGTTCCTGACCTGCTGAACGGAGGGCGCCCGCCATGGAGAACCATCCGGTCAACAGGGCCATGGCTGTGCCTGCCTCCGGAACGCCGGAGCGGCGAACGGAGGACCTCGCCGCTGATGAGGCGCTGGAGCTCTTCGGAACGGTCGGGCTGGGCCGCATCGTCTACACGAGAAATGCCCTGCCCGCCGTACGCCCCGTCAACCACCTCCTCGACGGGGGTGACATCGTCGTCCGCGTTCAGGACGATTCGACACTGGCGGCCCTGCTCTCGACGCAGGACGGTTCGGAGGTGGTCGTCGCCTGTGAAGCCGACGCCATCGATCCCCACACCCATCTGGGTTGGAGTGCCGTTGCCACCGGCTATGCCGGCGCCGTCACCGACCCGACCGAGTTGAACCGCAACGCCCGACTCCTGGAGCCCTGGGCCGAAGGGCCGGTATCAGGCGCGGTTCGGATCAGGCCCGGCGTGGTCACCGGCTTCCGGATCCGTGCGGACGACTCGAAAGGCTCGGCCTGAGCCATGGGGACTTGTGATCGACGACTCCGTGCGGGTTCACCCGGTTACGGGCGGCCTTCCGCTCTGGCTACGCCGAGAAGCAGATCCGCGGCCACCGTCGCCCCGTCGAGGCGGATGGTGTCGGCCACGGCTGCAGCTCGTGTCCGGGTCCGAGGTGACAGGGTCGTGGTGAGCGCCGCGGACAGGGAGTCGACGGTCGGCGTCGCGCCCTCGTGTGCCACGCCGATGCCCAGCTCGGCCACTCGGGTGGCCCACCAGGGCTGGTCGCCGATCATGGGGACCACAACCTGGGGCGTGCCGGACCGGGTGGCCGTCGTCGTCGTACCCGCGCCACCGTGGTGCACGACGGTGGCTACCCGGGCGAACAGTGCCTGCTGGTTGACCTCGCCGACGAGGAAGCAGTCGTCGACGTCGTCGATCGGGGCCAGCCCGGCCCAGCCGCGGGCGAGCAGGACCCGGCGGCCGTGTGCGCGGCTGGCCTCGATGGCCACTCGGGCAGCGTCCTTCGGCGCGTGCGGAGCCATGCTGCCGAAGCCCACGTAAACCGGTGGCGTACCGGTGTCCAGGAACGCCACCAGCTCGTCCGGGAGCGGACGTTCGTCGGGCAGGACCCACGCCCCGGTCTGGACGACGTCGATGTCGGTCCTGTCCAGCGGGGCGGGACACAGAGTCGCGTCCGCCGCCAGCCACGGCCGGTTGGTGTAGACGTAGTCGGACAAGTCGTCTACCGGGGGTAGGCCCTTCTCCGCCCTATGGCTGTTGAGCGCGGCGCCGTACAGGTCGCGCGCCTGCTTCCCCTGCTCCCACTTCGCCTTGTCCGTCTCCTTCTGCGGGGGCCGCGTGCCCGACCGTGTCTCCAAGTGGACGTCCTGCGGCGGCAGTCCGCGCGGGTGGTAACACGCGTACACGTAGGGGATGCCCAGTCGGTCGGCCGCTCCCCGCGCGCCGGCGGCTGCCATCATGCCGTTCGCGAGCAGGACGTCGCACCCCCTGCCGGCCGCGTCGAGCGTGTCGAAGGCCGCGGTGACCAGCTTGGAGGCGAGCCGGAGCGCGTCCTCCGACGTCGGTGGCTTCTCGCCGGCGACCACCGAGCGCACCGTTGGGCCGAGCGGCACCAACGGCACCCCGGCGCGAGCCAGCAGCGACACGAACTCCTCGTCCGGTGGCGCGCACACCACCGTCTCCGCGCCCAGCCGTCGCAGTGCCACCGCCAGTCCCACCAGCGGTTCGACATCTCCCCGGGATCCCCACGTCGTCAACAACGCGCGCATTTTCTGAATCTTCCCTCTTCGCATAAGAGTGAAGGAGTAGGAATGGGTTCTTTCGTCAATACCTGATCCGCTTCGACGGCATCTGTGGCACGACCCCGTTCGGGGTGGCGACCAGCTAGTGACTCGGGGATGTTTCGTCACCTGCACGCTTTTGGTCGTGGACCTGGGCGGCGATGACGGCTGCCTGGACCCGCCGTTCGACCCCCAGTTTGCCCAGCAGCCGGGAGATGTGGTTCTTGACGGTCTTCTCCGACAGGTAGAGCCGTTTGGCGATCTGGCGGTTGGTGAGGCCGTCGCCGATCAGTTCGAGGACGGCGCGCTCCCGCTCGGAGAGGGCGGTCAGGCGGGTGTCCTCGGGCACCTTGGTTGCATCGGGGTCGCGCAGTGAGTGCATCAGGCGGGCGGTCGTGGCCGGGTCGAGCATGGACTGTCCTGTAGCGACCGTACGAATGGCGGAGACCAGGTCGGACCCCTTGATCTGCTTCAGCACGTACCCGGCCGCCCCGGCCATGATCGCGTCCAACAGGGCGTCCTCGTCGTCGAACGACGTCAGCATCAGGCAGGCCAGGTTCGGCATACGGGAGCGCAGCTCCCGGCAGACCGAGATTCCGTCACCGTCGGGCAGTCGTACGTCGAGGACGGCGACGTCCGGGCGGAGCGCCGGCCCGCGGGCCAGGGCCTGCTCCGCCGTGCCCGCCTCGCCCACCACGGTGATGTCCCCCTCGGCGTCGAGGAGGTCCCGCAACCCGCCCCTTACCACCTCGTGATCGTCGAGGAGGAACACCTTGATGGGGGCCTCCGCGGAGGCGCCCGGTATGTCGGAACATGATCGCCGCCTGATCCGGATGACGCTGCGCACGCTTCCACCCGGATTGTCTCAGGGTAGAGTGCTATGCACCTGTTAAGCAGGTGAGACGGCCCCGTCGAACTCCATCCGGACGTCGACGACCCCCTCGACGCTGCGGATCGCCCGGGCCAGGAGCGGGACCAGAGCCCGGTCCCGCAGCGGTCCCCGGAGGGCGACGACTCCGTCCTGCACGGAGAAGTCCAAGCGCGCGCCCGGTGCGAGCTCGGCCAACACGGCCTGGCGGATTTCCTCCTCCAGCTCCTCGTCGGGACGCAGGAACACCTTCAGGAGGTCGCTGCGACTGACGACGCCCTCCAGCATGCCGACCTCGTTCACCACCGGAAGGCGCTTGACGCCCTTGCGGGCCATGATGCGGGCAGCCTCCGCAGCAGTGGCGTCGGCGTGGACGGTGACCGCGGGGCTCGACATCAGGTCCTCGGCGAGCACGGCGCCGGCTTTGGAGGCTTCGTCGAGCTGGTCCGGCAGGACGGGCTCCTCGCGGCGGAAAGATACCGACACCCTGCCCCTGCTGTGGTGCGGCCGCGAGAGGAGGACCGGCCCTCGAGGAGGGACCGTTGGCCCTTCTGCGCCCCTGCCCGGCACGAGCAAGGTGAATCCCGGTGGCGCCGGTCTTCCCCCGGTCGGCGCCGCCCATCCCCGCCGGCCGACCCCGATGCCTCTCGCATCAGTACGGAGGACAGACCTGTGAAGCGCACCCTCGTTGTCGGAGTGGACGGATCCCCGGAAAGCCGGGCCGCCGCGGACTGGGCCGCGCGGGAAGCCGTACGGCGTGACCTGCCCCTGCACGTGGTCCACGCCTGGCTGTGGCAGCCGCTCGCCGTCCCGATCGTCCAGGACCGCGACACCGAATCCCGCCGGGCCGACGACATCCTGAAGGAGGTCGAGCAGGAGCTCACCCACCGGTACCCGTCGCTCGCGCTCACCGCAGAAGTCCTGTGCGACACGGCCGTGCCGGCCCTGCTGCGCACCGCCAAGGAAGCCGAGATGCTGATTCTCGGCACCCGCGGGCACGGAGCCCTGCTCGGCTTCCTGCTCGGCTCCTACGGTCAGCAGGTGATCGCTGCCGCCGAGTGCCCCGTCGTCTCCGTCCGCTCCGCCCACGGCAGGCCTCTGGCCGTGCCGGAGGAGGGCGAGGTCGTCGTGGGACAGCAGGGTGGAGTGGAGGAATCCGCCGAGGTACTGCGCGTTGCGTTCGAGGCGGCCGCGGCGCGCAAGGTCCCGCTCCGCGCCGTCCGGGCCTGGAACCTGCCCCCGGTGTACGGATACAGCCCCGGCTCGATGTGGATCGCCGAGCAGTTCGGCGGGCTGGAGCCGTTCGAGAAGGCCGCGCTGGACCAGGCGCTGGAGCCGTGGCGGCTGAGGTTTCCCGAGGTGGAGGTCGTCGCGCACGTGGAGCGGGGCAGCGCCGGCCACGTGCTGCTGTCGGAGGCTTCGGACGCCCAGCTGGTCGTCGTCGGCCGCCGGGTCCGCGAGTCGGCGGTGGGTACACACATCGGTTCGGTGGCCCATGCCGTCCTCCACCACGCGGCCTGCCCCGTCGCCGTCGTCCCGCACCACTGACGCCGAATCGACGGTTGAAGCCGGGCTCGCCGTCGTGCGGCGTGCCCGGCCCTTCCCGTGGGCGGTTCCTACTCCGCGGCCGGGATCGGGTGCCGGCCGGGTGGGGTCAGCGTGTGGCTGGCGATCACCGCGGCCTGGACGCGCCGCTCCACGCCCAGCTTGACGAAGAGCCGCGAGATGATGTTCTTGACGGTCTTCTCCGCGATGTACAGTCGCTTGCCGGTCTCCCGGTCGGTAAGACCCTCACTGACCATGAGGAGGATCTCCTTCTCCCGGTCCGTGAAGCCGGGAAGCCCCGGGGCCCGCTCCTCCCGGGGCACGTCGCCGCGCATGCGGGCCATCAGCCGCGTGGTGGCGCCGGGGTCGAGCATCGACTGGCCGGAGGCCACCGTCCGTACCGCGGTCACCAGGTCGGTACCGGTGATCTGCTTCAGGACGTAGCCGGAAGCCCCTGCCATCACGGCGTCCAGCAGTGCCTCCTCGTCGTCGAACGACGTGAGCATCAGGCAGGCCAGCCCGAGCATCCGCGAGCGCAACTCCCGGCACACGCTGACTCCGTCGCCTTCCTGGAGCCGTACGTCCAGGATCGCGACCCGGGGGCGCAGTGCGGGGATGCGGATCAGCGCCTGTTTTGCTGTGCCCGCTTCACCGACCACGGTCAGGTCGGACTCGGCGTCCAACAGGTCGTGCACCCCTCTGCGCACGACCTCGTGGTCGTCGAGCAGGAAGATGCTGATGGGAACGGTCGCGCCGCTCGCGCTCGTCGCGTGGGAGTGGGCACCGCTGCCGGTCATGACGCAACTCCTTCGCCTGGTTCGTCCTGAACGCACGAACACCGGCAACCTGCCTTCCGTACGGGCGGAACGGACAGTGCCGATCGGCACTCATCGGCCTGCCGCTGCGCGCGGCAGGGCCGGTGTGGGCAGAGGAGGAGGGACCTTCGGCCCTGTCCGAGGGCCTGCCGGGCCTTCCCGAGTGCACTCAGCACCCGATGAACTGCGGGTGCACGGGGAACGGCGCGACTCGACGGAGCCGCACGCAGCGCGGAGGACACCATGACGACCGCCTTGATCGACTTGCGGACCGTGGCACGCGAGGACCGCGGTCTGAGGATGGCCCTGGCCGGAGAGCTCGACTTCCATACGGCGGGACGAGTGGAACCACGCCTCGCCGAGCTCGCCGGATTCGGCCACCGCAACATGGTCCTGGACTTGTCCGGGATCTCCTTCTGCGACAGCTCAGGCATCGAACTCTTCCTCCGGCTCCACCAGCGCTGCCGTAGCGCGGGCACGCAGCTCCTGCTCTGCGGCGTACCACCCCTGCTGGTCAAGTCCATGCAGGTGCTCGGTGTCGACCGCAGCCTGCCGCTCGCCGTGACGTGATCGAGCGGGTGTCCGAATCTCACCCCTGGACGGGGACCGTTCGGCCCTGGTTCTCCCGTGGATCGGGGTGAAGGCTGGGACGCGGAAGCCGCAAGGGCCCATCGGGGCCGGACGAAGGTAAGCAGCATGGATCACGAAGGCAACCCGCTACGGGCCCGAGAGGTCGGTGACACGACAGCCCGCCGCTACATGCGGGAGCTGGACAGGGCCGAGGCCCTGCGGCTGCTCTCGACGGTGTCCCTGGGGCGCATCGTCTTCACACAGCACGCGCTGCCCGCCGTCCGCCCCGTGAACCATCTCGTCGAGAACGAGGCCATCATCGTCCGGATCCATGAGGACGGAGCATTGGCCTCCCTGGCGGCACCCGCCGATGCTCCCGGTGTGGTGGTCGCTTACGAAGCGGACGTCATCGATCCCGTCACGCACCTCGGCTGGAGCGTCGTCGTCACTGGTTACGCGAGGGTGGTGGCAGATGCCGACGAGATGGACCGGTACGCGCACTTGCTTCGTCCATGGGTGGCGCACCGGATGACCAGCGCCCTGCGGATCCGGCCGGATCTTGTCACCGGGTTCCTGCTGGAGGCGGACCCGACGCTGCCCGTGCCTGTGACCCGGGGCTGACGCCGTGCCCCGGTCCTCAGCCCCCGGTGGGGAGGGGCGCCCGCCAGACGAGCCTTGTACCCCCGTCATCCGGAGTCTCGTGACTGAAGGAGCCGCCCAGGCTCCGCGCCCGCTCGTCGAGGTTGAGCAGGCCGCTTCTGCGGCCTTGAGCCGGAATGCCCGTCCCGTTGTCCGAGACGGTCAGTACGATCTCGCCCTGGCCGGCCTTGAGGGTCACTCCGACCCGGGTCGCCTGTGCGTGGCGGGCGGCGTTGCTGAGCAGCTCGCCCAGCACAGCCATGACGTGGTCGGCGATCTGTGGAGGTACGTCGGTGTCGAGCAGGCCCTCCATGCTCAGGCGCGGCGGATGGCCGAGGGTGGTGGCCGCGTCGCCGACGGCGCGAGCGGCGCGCGCCCGCAGACCAGGGCCGCCCTCGCGGTCCTTGGTACGCAGCCCGAAGATCGTCGACCGGATGATCTTGATCGTTTCGTCCAGGTCGTCGACCGCCCGGCCGACCCTTTCGGCGGCCCCATCGTGCTCGACGAGCCGGGCGGCGCTCTGCAAGGTCATGCCGGTGGCGAAGAGACGCTGGATCGCCAGGTCGTGCAGGTCACGGGCGATTCGGTCGCGCTCCTCCAGCAGTGCTATCTGCTCGGCGTCCCGGCGCCGCTCCGCCAGCTCCAAGGCGAGTGCGGCCTGACCGGCGAAGGCGACGAGCGGCTCCAGCTCGCCCTCGCCGAACGCCGGCTCTCCCGCCGGGCGCGCGAGCAGCAGGACACCTCTGCTTTCGCCGCCCGCGGTGCCCAAAGGGACGGCCACGGCGGGCCCCAACCCTTCCTGAACCTGGGACTCAGCGGGATAGCGCTCGTCGGCCCAGGCCTGCACCGCTGTGACGGGTTTGCCGGCCAGGTGGGCCGCTCCTGCGAGCGTGCCCGCGAAGGGGACGACGAGACCTTGCCGCTCGGCTCCGTCCGCGTCGGCCGCGAACTCCACGACCAGGCCGTCGATACCGCTCACGGGCATGGCGATGTCCGCGAGGCGTGCAGCGGTGATCTCTTGTGCGCGGCGGGCGATGAGCTCCAGCACCGCCGGTCGGGAGCTGCCGGACAGCAGGCTCTCGGTGATCTCCGCATTGGCCCTGAGCCACCGCTGCTGGCGCTGAGAGCCTTCGTAGAGCCGCGCGTTGTCGATCGCGACACCCGCCGCCACCGAGAGGGTGGAGATGACCGTCTCGTCCTCGGTGTCGAAGTCGATCCCGCCGCGCTTGTCGGTCAGGTAGAGGTTGCCGAAGACCTCGTCGCGGACCCGGATCGGCACACCGAGGAAGGTGCGCATGGGCGGGTGGTGGGCCGGAAAGCCGTAGGAAGAGGAGTGCGCGCCGAGATCGGTCAGGCGCAGTGGCTCCGGGTGGTGGATAACCTCCCCGAGCAGGCCGTGGCCCGCCGGCAAGGGACCGATCTCGGCGATCTCCTCATCCGTGAGCCCCACAGTCAGGAACTGCGAAAGCGTGCGGCCGTCGGGGCCGATCACTCCCAGAGCGCCGTACTCGGCGTCGACGAGCAGCGCGGCCGCCTCCACGATCCGCCGGAGCACCTGGGCGAGATCAAGCTCCCGCCCCACCGAAACCACGGCCTCCAGGAGGCTGTGCACCCGGTCCCGGGTGCCGCGCACCTCGTCGATGCGCGCTTGGAGCTCGTCCAGCAGCTCGTCCAGCCGCATCCGCGGTACCTGCGTCAACGGATCCCTCACACCCACGTGCTTCCCCTCCGACGGCTCGCTCGGTTGCCCGATCCACGGTCAGCGTATCGACACGCCCGGACCCGATGGGCATCGTTGCGCGCGGATGCCAGCCGAGACTGACGTGACCGAAGCGCCGGACGACGACGGGGAGGAGACACCATGGGCCTGAAGAAGGCGGTCTACGAGGACGAGCTGCTGCGGCTCCAGACGGAGCTGATCAAACTCCAGGAGTGGGTGCGCGCGAAGGGTGCCCGGCTCGTGGTCGTCTTCGAGGGCCGCGACGCCGCGGGCAAGGGAGGCACGATCAAGCGTGTCGCGGAACACCTCAACCCCCGCCTCGCACGCATCGCGGCCCTCCCCACGCCGACGGAGCGGGAGCGCAGCCAGTGGTACTTCCAGCGCTACGTCGAGCACCTGCCCGCCGCCGGCGAGATCGTCCTGTTCGACCGCAGCTGGTACAACCGCGCCGGAGTCGAGCACGTCATGGGCTTCTGCACACCGGCGGAACACCGGCTCTTCCTACGCCAGTGCCCGGTCTTCGAGCACATGCTCGTGGAAGACGGGATCCTGCTCCGCAAATACTGGTTCTCCGTCAGCGACGCAGTGCAGGAGGAGCGGTTCCGCGCCCGGGCGAAGGACCCGCTGCGGCGCTGGAAGCTCTCCCCGATGGACCTGGAGTCCCTCACGCGCTGGGAGGCGTACTCGCGGGCCAAGGACGAGATGCTCGTCCACACCGACACGGCGGACGCCCCCTGGTACGTGGTCGAGAGCGACGACAAGCGCAGCGCGAGACTCAACATGATCGCCCACCTGCTGTCCTCGCTTCCCTACGCGGACGTGGCCCTGCCGTCGCTCACCCTGCCGCCCCGTCCTCCTTCCACGGGATACCAGCGGCCTCCCAAGGACCTCCAGAACGCCGTCCCCGACCATGCGTCCACCCTCGGGAACGACTGAAGCGCGGCAGATTCCGACGCGGAGTCGCCAAGTGCACCGTCAGCGAGGAGCACGATGTCCGCACGTGGAAGGCTGTCCCTGCTGCCTCCCGGTCTCAGGGGGTACCGCCGGGCGTGGCTCGGTCGGGACGTACTGGCCGGAATCACCGTGGCCGCCTATCTGGTGCCCCAGGTCATGGCCTATGCGGGGGTGGCCGGGCTGCCACCGGTCGCGGGGCTCTGGGCCGTGCTGCCCGCCATGGTGCTCTACGCCTCGATCGGTTCCTCACGGCTGCTGTCGGTGGGACCCGAGTCGACCACCGCGCTGATGACGGCCGTCGCCGTGGGGCCGCTCGCAGGAGGGGACCCGGGCCGGTACGCGGTGCTCGCGGCGGCCCTCGCCGTGGTCGTCGGCCTGGTGTCGCTGGCGGCCTGGGCCGTGCGCCTCGGGTTCCTCGCCGACCTGCTCTCGCGGCCCGTGCTCGTCGGCTACCTCGCCGGTGTCGCCCTGATCATGATCGTCGACCAGCTGCCCCGGCTCACCGGAGTACGAGCCGCCGGCTCCGGCTTCTTCTCACAGCTGTACACCTTCGCCCTCAACGTCTCGCACGTTCACTGGCCGACCGTCGGCCTGGCCGCCGCTGTGCTCGTCCTGCTCCTGGTGGCGCCGAGGTACTGGCGGCTGGTTCCGCGTCCCCTGCTCGCCCTTGTCGCCGTCACAGCCCTGGTGGCGGCATTCGGGCTGGACGAGCGGTACGGGATCGCCGTGATCGGAGCCGTACCCTCCGGGCTGCCGGTGCCCGCGCTGCCGTCCCTCGATGACCTTCCGCAGCTGGTGATCCCGGCGCTGGGCGTCCTTCTCGTCGGCTACTCGGACGTGATCCTCACCGCCCGGGGCTTCGCCGACCGGGGCGACCCACTTCCGCTCGACCCCAACCGTGAGCTGCTGGCCCTGGGGGCGGCGAACCTGGGGGCGGGCCTCATGCACGGGTTCCCCGTCAGCAGCAGCGCCAGCCGCACCGCGTTGGCCCAGTCGGCGAAGGCGCGGAGCCAGGCCTACTCCCTGTTCGCCGCACTCGCGGTACTGATGGTCCTCCTCTTCCTGGGGCCGCTCCTGGCCCACACCCCGAGCGCCGTCCTCGGCGCCATCGTCGTCTACGCCGCCGTCCGCCTCGTCGAAGTGGGCGAGTTCCGGCGTCTCGCGGCCTTCCGCCGGCGCGAGCTGCTGCTGGCACTCGGATGCCTCCTGGGCGTTCTGGCCCTCGGCATCCTGTACGGCGTGCTCGTCGCCGTGACCCTGTCCGTGGTCGAGTTGCTGGCCCGTGTGGCCCGCCCGCACGACGCCGTGGAAGGCATGGTGCCCGGGCTCGCCGGCATGCACGACGTGGACGACTACCCGACGGCGCGGACGGTTCCGGGGCTGCTGATCTACCGCTACGACTCGCCGCTGTTCTTCGCCAACGCGGAGAACTTCCGCCGCCGTGCCCTGGCAGCGGTCGACGAGCAGACCTCTCCCACACGATGGTTCGTCCTCAACACCGAGGCGAACGTGGAGGTGGACATCACGGCATTGGACGCCGTGGAGGCACTCCGCCAGGAACTCGAGGACTGCGGCATCGTCCTCGCCCTGGCCAGGGTCAAACAGGAACTCCGCGAGGACCTGGACGCTTACGGCCTGACCGCCTCGGTGGGCGCCGACCGCATCTACCCGACCCTGCCCACGGCTCTGGACGCCTATCGGGAATGGAACCGCGGGGCAGGGCCCGAGGCGGAATGAGCAGGACCTGCCGCCCCGAAAAGGGCCGCCCGGCCCCTGCTGGTGACTAAGTCGGGGGAATGCGGTCCGGGTGGTTCGGGTGTTCGCTGGGATCGTCTGCCGCCGTGCGCCGGGGGCGGCTGCCCATGGCGGGGGTGAAGTCTTTGGCACAGCATCCTGCGAAGACGGGAGCCCATGTGAGAAGGATTCCGTTGGCTTCCGTGAGCGAGGTCCATCTCGGTTCAGTCGGCCGCATCTCCAGGGCCAGGACGGGGCATACCCGAATGTCGGTGCGCCCGAGCTGTAGCTGGTGCGCGTAGTCGAGGACTTGCCCGATCCCCAGGCGAATCTGCTGATCCTCACTCGCGCCGGTCAAGCTCTTGACCTCGGCGATGAAGATGTCATCGCCACGTGACCAGCCGGCGTCGAATCGTGGGGCACTGCGTGCGTGCCCGCGTACCTCGACCTGCTGGTGGGCCAGGTGCTCGATGAGAGCGGCGATGGTTGCCTCGTGAGCCCTGGTGCCCCTGTCGAGGTGATCGAGGTCGAGCGACAGGGCTCCGGTTCCGTGCTGCCCGACCTTGCGTTGATGAAGGGGACCGCCCAAGATCCCGTCTCCGGAGCGGGCGAGGACGAAGACGCCGTCGTCCGCGCCCTGAGCCCGTTGCAGCTCTCGGCAGGGCGCGGGATTTCCATCGATCAAGTCGACGAATCCGTTCCCATCCACCACGCATACGTGATGTCCTTGCTCGCGTTCCCATGCGGCGAGGACGAGTTTCTTGCTGTACTCCCGGTGTCAGTCGGTTACGAGCTGACTGGCGAGATCACCGTGGACGACGACGGTGATCTTTCAGGAGAAGTCCGGCTTGGAATTCGCACCGAACTGCTGGATCATCTCCTCGCAGTCCTTTCGAATGACCCATTCGCCATCCATGAGGACTTTGCCGGTGAAGCAGAGGGTTTGCTCGCTCAAAGTATGAACCCAGCCGTCGCAGGGTTTGAAGTCCATGAGGCCTCTCCATGTGTCGGCACTTTGCGCAACGGTGACGGCGCTCGCATACGCGCCCTGGAATTTCGAGGGTGGATTCCGGGTGGCTGGTGATATGTCGTGGCAGGCGGCAGCGGACGGGGAGTTCCTAGCCCTTGCCGGGCGGGCCCTCGAGCCAGGCTTGATGGGTTCCTCGGCCGCAGTTATCAAATTCCGTTCCAGCTCCCGCACGAATGGCCTAACGATGTAGCGGCTGGATGGTCACTTAACTGCAAGAAAACCGGATCTCGGTGCGATTTCGACGTTCGCGCAGACCCTCAGTGTGTTCTCGACGTCTGTGTCGTCGTAGAGCGGTTTGGCGGGGCGGTCGTGGGGGTCGGCCGCTGTACGTGCCCGTCACCGGGTGGCGCGTTCTGGGGCGCCGTCATGTACGCCGCGCGGGACCACTGCCGGCCACCCCTGGCCCTTGCACGGCACGCAGACCTCTGACCGCGGGTGTCCCTCGTCCCCGCCGCGTTCGGTTCCCGACCGTCGCCATACAGGGCCGAAGGGCCCTGCGAAGCGACCGAACAGGTCCTCCCGGAGAGTGCCGACCGGCCCGCCACCAGGGACTGTTGCCGCCGGGCATGAGGGGGCGCAAGTGACAGAGTTCAAGTGCTCCCCGAGGCGCCCCCAGAGGACGCCCGGCCGGGCGCACATCCCATTACGGCGCCCGTCGAGCGCACCTTCCGTCTCACCTCCGGGGGACCCCATGACGTTTCACGTCGACTCCGAGACAGGCCGGCTGCGGCAGGTCATCCTGCACCGCCCCGACCGCGAAATGACACGACTCACACCCACCAACAAGGACGAGCTCCTCTTCGACGACGTGCTGTGGGCCAAGCGCGCCCGCGACGAGCACGACGCGTTCGCCGATGTCCTGCGGGACCGCGGAGTGCGCGTGCACCTCCTGGCGGACCTGCTCACCGAGACGTTGGACGGCATCGAGGCGCGGCAGCTCGTGCTGGACCGGGTCTTCGACGAACGCGAGTTCGGCATACTCGGCACCGACCAGCTCCGCACGTACTTCGACTCCCTGGAGCCGGCCGCCCTGACCGCCTGCCTCATCGGCGGCGTCACCAAGGCGGAACTGCTCGAGCGCACGGGCCCGATACCGAGCGTACGACTGCACGCCATGGCGCCCGACGACTTCCTCCTCGCGCCGCTGCCCAACCATCTGTTCACCCGCGACACCTCGTGCTGGGTGTACGACGGGGTGAGCGTCAACCCGATGAACAAACGGGCACGCCGCCGTGAAACGGTTCACTTCGAAGCCCTCTACCAGCATCACCCCCTCTTCGCGAAGGGGGAGTTCCACCGGTGGTCCGACGGGCAGGCGGCCTATCCCGCCACCATCGAGGGCGGCGACGTCCTGGTCATCGGCAACGGCGCGGTGCTCGTCGGCATGAGCGAGCGCACCACGCCTCAGGCCGTGGAGAATCTCGCCCTGCGCATGTTCGCGGCGGGTTCCGCTCAGCGGGTCGTGGCCGTCAGCCTGCCGAAGAGCCGCAGCTTCATGCACCTCGACACGGTCATGACGATGGTCAGCGGCGACACCTTCACCCGATACGCCGGCCTCGGCATGCTGCCTTCCTCCACGATCGAACCGGGGACCGGCGGGGAGCGGCTGAGGGTCACCGACCACGCCCCCGAGGACATGGACCGGGCCATCGCCGACGCGCTGGGTCTGCCGTCCATCAACGTCCTCACCCCGAGCCAGGACCTGCGGTCCGCCGAGCGGGAGCAGTGGGACGACGGCTGCAACGTGCTGGCCGTGGAGCCCGGCGTGGTCGTCGCCTACGAGCGCAACGTGACCACCAACACCCACCTGCGCAAGAGCGGTATCGAGGTGATCACCGTTCGAGGCAGCGAACTCGGCCGGGGTCGTGGCGGCCCGCGGTGCATGACCTGTCCCGTCGAGCGCGAGGCCGCCTGACCACCCCTCCCGCGCCCCCGCGTCCCCGTCATCCGCCCGCCGCACACACCCCGTACACATCAAGGAGCCCGCCATGCACGACGACCTGCACCAGCGCCCGTTCGTCAAGGAACTCGACTTCACTCCCGAGGAGTTCCGCCACCTGCTGGAACTCTCCGCCTCCATCAAGACGGCCCGCCGCGAGGGACGCGAGGAGCAGCGGCTGCGCGGCAAGAACATCGCCGTCATCTTCGAGAAGACGTCGACGAGGACCCGATGCGCCTTCGAAGTGGCCGCGCACCAGCAGGGCGCGCACGTGACCTACCTCGACCCGGCCGGCTCCCAGCTCGGGCACAAGGAGTCCATCAAGGACACCGCACGCGTCCTCGGCCGCTACTACGACGGGATCGAATACCGGGGCAGCGACCAGCGCCTGGTGGAGGAGCTGGCCCAGCACGCCGGCGTTCCGGTCTGGAACGGCCTGACGGACCAGTGGCACCCCACTCAGTCGCTCGCCGACGTGCTCACCATGTGGGAGCACACCGACAAACCGCTGAACCAGGTGTCCTTCGCCTACCTGGGCGACGCCAGGAACAACGTCGGCAATTCGCTGCTGATCGTCGCGGCGATGCTCGGCATGGACGTACGCATGGTCGGCCCGCGATCCCTGCACAACGCCTCCGAAGTCGTCGACCACGCGCGGCGGGCGGCGGCCGTCAGCGGTGCGCGCATCACCCTGACCGAGGACGTGACCGAAGGCGTGGCCGGCGTCGACTTCGTCTACACCGACGTATGGCTCTCCATGGGAGAGCCGCCGGAGATGTGGGACGAGCGCATAGCCCTGCTCAAGCCGTACCAGGTGACGGCGAAGACCCTGGAGGCGACGGGCAACCCGGCGGTCAAGTTCATGCACTGCCTTCCGGCCTTCCACAACAGCGACACCACCGTCGGCGCCAAGATCGCTGCGCGGACCGGCATGACCGCACTGGAGGTCACCGAGGAGGTGTTCGAGTCCTCGCACTCCATCGTGTTCGACCAGGCCGAGAACCGGCTCCACACCATCAAGGCCGTCCTCGTCGCCACCCTCGGCGACTGAACGGCATCCCCTCGACCTCGGAGAACACGTCATGCGTGTAGTCGTCGCATTGGGCGGCAACGCCCTGCTCCGCCGCGAGGAGCGGCCGGACGCCGCCGTGCAGCTCGCCAACATCCGCGCTGCCGTGTCCGCGCTCGCCCCCCTCGCGCACGAGCACGAACTCGTCATCACCCACGGCAACGGACCTCAGGTCGGCGTGCTCGCTCTCCAGAGCGCCGCCGACCGCTCCCTGAGCAGCCCCTACCCCTTCGACGTCCTCGGCGCGGAGACCCAGGGCATGATCGGCTACTGGCTGCTCCAGTCCCTGCAGAACGCCCTGCCCGAACGGCAGGTCTGCGCCCTGCTCAACCAGACGCTCGTCTCCGCGGCCGACCCCGCCTTCACCGACCCGGCCAAATTCGTGGGTCCGGTCTACGACCGGACCGAAGCGGAGCGACTGGCCGCCGAACGCGGCTGGACGGTCAAGCAGGACGGCGCCCACTGGCGACGCGTCGTACCGTCCCCCCGTCCACAACGCGTCGTGGAGACACGGCTCATCCGGCTGCTGCTCAACTCGGGAGCGGTGGCCGTGTGCGCCGGAGGCGGCGGCGTACCGGTGATCCGTGACGAACAAGGGCAGCTGACCGGCGTCGAAGCCGTGGTGGACAAGGACCTCACCGCCGCCCTCCTGGCCGAGGCGCTCGACGCCGACGCGCTCCTGCTGCTCACGGACGTACCTCATGTGTCGCTCGGATACGGCACCCCCAGCGCCGTGCCCGTCGGACGGACCACGCCCGCGGCCCTGAGAGCCCAGCAGTTCCCCGCCGGATCCATGGGTCCCAAGGTCGACGCCGTGTGCCGGTTCGTCGAGCTCACCGGCGGAATGGCGGCCATCGGCGCTCTCGAAGACGCCCGAGCCATCCTCGACGGAGCCGCCGGCACCGTCGTCACACCCAGCGGCGGCTACCGCGAAACCCGCCACGACGGAACACAGGACCTGACATGACTCTGCAGAGCGCACCCGCATCCCCGCAGCCGGCCAGAGCCAGAACGGACTCCGGCGCGCCCCACGCCCCACGGCGCAGGCTTCGGTTCCCGTCCGCCTTCACTGTCCTGATCGCCGTCACCGTCGCAGTCTGGGCCCTGACGTTCGTCATCCCCGCCGGCCGCTACAACACCAAGGACGGCAGCCCCGTACCGGGCACCTACCACTCCGTAGAACTGACCACCGGATTCTGGGAGCGGCTCAAAGACCTGTTCCTCTCCCCGGTCAACGGTCTCTACGGCGTCACCGATGCCGGGACCGGCCTCACCGCACCCGGCGGGACCGGCTCCTTCGCGGGCGCGGCCGGCGTGTTCCTCTTCATCCTGGCCGTGGGCGCGTTCATCACCGTCACGATGCGCACCGGGGCACTCACGGCGGGAGTGGCGCGCCTCGCGCAGCGTCTGCACCACCGCAGGACCCTGCTGCTCGTGGTCCTGCTGACGGTGTTCTCCCTCGGCGGGACCACGTACGGCATGGCCGAGGAAACCCTCGGCTTCTACGGGCTGATGATCCCCCTGATGCTCGGCCTGGGCTACGACCGCATGGTCGCCGCGACGGTCGTCATGGTGGGAGCCGGGGTCGGCACCCTCGCCTCGACCGTCAACCCCTTTGCCACCGGGGTGGCCTCCGACAGCGCCGGCATCGGCACGGGAGACGGCATCGTCCTGCGACTGGTGATGTGGGCCTGTCTGACGGCCCTGGCAGCGGCATACGTCGTGCGCTACGCCCGCCGCGTGACCGAAGACCCCTCACGGTCGCTGACACCCCTCACCGAGGACGACCTCCGCATCAAGGCCGAGGGCAGCGAAGCGGCGAAGCTCACGAGCCGCCGGCGCACCGTCCTGTGTCTCTTCGCGGCCACGTTCCTCTTCATGATCTTCGCCGTCGTCCCCTGGTCCGATCTGCACGTCACCTTCCTGCCCACGCTCGGGTGGTACTTCCCTGAACTCGCCGCGCTGTTCATCGTTGCGGCGGTCGCCGTGGGGCTGGTCGGCGGCTTGGGAGAGAAGGGCACGGTGAACGCCGTCACCGCCGGCGCAGGGGACTTCATCGGAGCGGCAATGATCGTCATGCTTGCCAGGGGAGTCACGGTGATCATGAACAATGCCAGTGTCACCGACACCATCCTCGACGTCCTGCAGAGTGCCGTGGCTGGCACGTCATCCGGGGTGTTCGCCGTCCTGATGTTCCTGGTGAATCTCCCGCTGGCCTTCTTCGTCCCCTCCTCGTCCGGCCATGCGGCCCTCGCCATGCCCATCCTCGCCCCCCTGGCCGACTTCGCCGGGGTGAGCCGGGCTCTGGTGGTGACCGCGTACCAGTCGGCTTCCGGATGGGTGAACCTCGTTACGCCCACCTCGGCCGTCGTCATGGGAGGCCTCGCCCTTGCCAAGGTCCGCTACGACCGGTACCTGCGCTTCATGGCACCGCTGATGGGTGCTCTGCTGGTGGCCGTCGCCGGATTCCTCGCACTCGGTGCGGCAGTGCGCTGAATCGCTGCGGAGCAGGCAAGTGGCCGGCTGGTCGGGACACCGACCAGCCGGCCACCGTCGTGTGCCCAGCACGAGGCGGACCTGTGGGCTCCGCCGGACGGCGCCAACTGGGCCTGGGGTGCTCCTCTGAGCCGCGACCGTGAGCTCCGGCGGGGCATGGTGTCCGTGGCCGCTCAAGGAGGTGGGGCCTCATGCCCGGACTGCCGGCCATCGGAGCGACTGCACGGGCGCGATTCCCGTCCTCGCTGTGGACTGGCGGTGCGACAGCGCCGACGGGCCACTGGTGGGGCGCCCGCCCCACCGGATGGCCGTCTCGCTGCGGCTGCTGATACGGATACGCTCGCGGCGTCGGGCGGCCACCCATCGGGGTTGGCAGGCCTGAGAGTTGCGCCAGCGCAGGCGGGCGGGCAAGGCCTGCACGGACGCTTTGGTCGAGGTGGTGGGGACGGGCGGGGAACTGCCGCAACGGTCCTTCCCGGCCGGCCTGTGGACCCGGACCGACCGCCCCATCGCGCCCCTCGCCGCGGTGGCTTCCGTCTTTTCCACCCGGTACGACAAGCAACGCACCGACCACTGCGGTCGCAGCACACCAGGAGCCCTCGTCGCGCAGCTGCGCGACGAGGGCTCCTGGTGTCAAGGGGCGACGGCGTCCGTCGGGGCACCGCAGCCGGGGTGCATCCGTCCTCGGTGAGGCTCGCGACGATCAGGGATGAGGGACGACCGCCACGGGCGTCGTGGCGTGGTGCAGCACTGCGTGGGTGACCGGGCCGATGTGCGCTCCGACGGCCGCCCGGCGTATGCGCCGTCCGACGATCAGCAGCGAGGCTTCCTTCGACGCTTCCACGAGGTGGCCCGCGGGCCGTCCCACCAGGCACTGCTCCTTGACCTCGACCTGGGGGAACTTGCCGCGCCACGAACGCAGTACGTCGGTGAGCGCGCTCGCCTGGCGCAGTCCCAGCGCGACGCCGTGGCCGGGGTCGGCCGCCGCAGGGTCGTACCCCTCGACCACCGGTACGCTCCAGCCGTGCACGACCCGCAGGGTGGCCGCTCGGGCAGCGGCGGCTTCGAATGCGTACGCGAGCAGCTCGTCGCACGGCCTGGAGAGGTCGAGGCCGAGCACCACGTCGAGGCACTGCCCCTTGAGGTCCCCGTGGTCGCCCGTCCCGGGGAGCGGTTCACACTCGGCCCGTTCCCCGGCCCGTACGGCGACGACCGGCCGCTCGGCGTGCGCGATGACGGGCAGGGACACCGATCCGGTCAGGAACCCGGCCAGGCCACCCAGCCCTCGTGAACCCACGACCAGGACTTCTGCCTTCTCTGCGGCGGACAGCAACACCTCCGCGGGGCGGCCGTGCACCTGCTCGACGCTGATCTCCAGGCCGGGGTACGCCGTCCGCAGCCGGTCGGACGCGTCGTGGGTGACCTGCTCGGCGTAGTGCTGAGCGGCGGTCGCCCCCTCACAGGGCGTGGTGTCCAGGCCGGTGAACGGGGCGTGGGCGAAGGCCCGTGACCAGTCCTGCCAGACGTGCAGGAGGTGCAGGGGCAGACGGCGCATCTGTGCCTCGTGGGCGGCCCAGTCCGCAGCGGCCAGCGACTCGGCCGAGCCGTCCACAGCGGCGATGACGGTACGTGACATGATTCCTCCGGTTGAGGGGTCTTCGGGTGGTTTGCGGCACTGGTCCGGGGACCGGCGGCCGGGCGCGCGGCGTCGCCCGGAACGTGCTACCGGGACGGAGTGATCAGCCCGTAGTGGCCGTCGTAGCGGTGGTAGAGGACGCAGCCCCGGCCGGTGGCCGTGTCGTTGAAGAAGACGAAGGGCAGCCCGGTGAGGTGCAACCGTGAAACGGCCTCGGTCACACTGCTCGTCGGCACGGGAACCGTGCTCACGCCGAGCAGACCGTCGACCTCCCGTTCCTGACCCAGAGGTCCCAGCGAAGCCATGCGATGCCGCCCGGTACGGACGTCGCGGTAGACGACGCTGTCGCGCCCGGAGGCCAGGTCCGTGAAAAGCCAGAAGTCGTGGTCCATGGCCTCCAGGTCGATCACGGCGTCCTCAGGGGTCTGGTGGACCAGGCTGAAGGACTTGTGCCGCACGATCCGGCGCTCTTCGGCGGGAACGTGATGCCGGTGCGGACGGTGGTCGTGCTCTGCGCCGTCCCGCGATGTCCGGCTGGGCGTGCCGTTGCGGTGGGGGCCGCCCGCCGCATACCGCCGTGGCCGGGTGAGCCGGGCAGCCAGGCGCTCCTGCAGGAGGTCGACCGCTTCGAACATGCTGTTCGCGGCCACGTGGGCGCGTACCATCCGGCCGTTGACGTCCACCACGGCCTGAGCCGTGGCCGGGCGGTTCGCCGAAGTGTTGACGGCTTGCGTGAGCTTCACCCGCACGGTCAGCACGGGTCCGCGCACGTGGCCGATCACCGCGAGCATCTTTCCCTGGGCGTACACGTCCGCGCCATCGGGCACCTGCCCTCGGTTGCGGACCTGGACGTCGGCTGTCCGGCTGGTCTTGAGACCGCTCATGAGAACTCCTCCTCGATCCCTTCCAGCCTGTCTGCCGGCAGCCGCTCCCGGGCAGAGCCGTCCGGACCCCGACACGGCGCCACTGGTACCGACACCACCCGAGAACCAGGGACTTGCGGTCGGCCCGGCAAGGCCGTTCGGCCCACAGACCCAGAGACGGGTAAGCCGACGAGCCCCGGCCCGATATCGCGTGACGTGCCGGACCGACAGCACGGCTCGGGTCGGCGGCTCCAGGTCGCCGCGACCGGCCGCGGTGACTGCGGCCGCTCAACCGACGGAAGAGCCCGTGGTGTCCCGCCCTGTTGTCAGTGATCGCTTTCGCGGCCGGTTGTCAGCCGGTTCACCACACCCACCACACCGTCCACGCGCCACGTGACCCTGATCAACGCCGCTGTATCGAGGGCAGGTTCGGATGATCCCACCATGGTGACCATCCCGTCGCGAACGTCGATGCGGAGCCCGTCGATACGGTGGGCGGCCGGCGCCCGGCCGGAGACGGCATCGGCGACGTCCGCGAGGATCTCCTCGTCCGTCCTCAGGAAGACGCGCAGCAGATCACGTCGCGTGGTGATGCCGATCAGACGGTCCTCCTCGTCCACCACCGGCAACCGGTCGACGTGGCGACGTTCCATGATGCGCGCGGCGTCGGCGACGCGCTGTTCGGGATGCACGGTTACAGCCGGGCTGGTCATCAGCTCGCCTGCCGCCAGGGCGGGTCCCGCGACGGAGTGGGCGTCGGCCGGTCGCCGTGGTGTGTGCGCCATCCGATGCCGCCCGGAGTCGTGCCGGCCGAGACAGCCCTGTTGCCTGGCAAGGTCTTTCCGAGAGACGACGCCCATGACCTTGTCGTCGTCATCCACCACCGGCAGCCCGCCGATCCGATGGACGATGAGCATGCGAGCCAGTTCTTCGAAGGAGGTGTCCGGGCGGGCCTGGACCACCTCGCTGGTCATGACTTGGCCCACCGTCCGTTCTTCGACCACGGTGCTCATCTCCACTCGTCTCGCAGGTTTCCGGATACCGCCGATGGCGCCCCGACCTCTGACTGCCCGCCGACCGCTGTGCTCAGCGCGCCGGGGGGCCGGGAAGCCCCGGGTTCGTCTGCTCCTCATGCTTGCCGTTGCTTCCAGAGTGGGGCGGAGGACGGCCGGGGGACAGAACCGGTCAGGACCCGCACGCCGGGCCGTTCGGCCCGTGACAGGCCGGGCCGGGCGGGGCCCGCCGGGGAGAGGGCCCAACGGCCCTGGCGTGCACCCCGTTCGACCCCTGCCCGCGGCGCGACATGCCCCCCAGGCTGGCACCACTCGCATCGGCACCCAAGGGAAGGGGCGGCGGAGATGACCGTACGCATCGGAATCAACGGCTTCGGACGCATCGGCCGGAACTACCTGCGCTGCGTCATGGAACGCGCGGAGACGAGTAACGGCACCCCCATCGAGGTGGTGGCCGTCAACGACCTCACCTCCCCGGCTGCGCTGGCCCATCTGCTCACCTACGACTCCACCTACGGCCGACTCCACCGCACCGTTGATCACGACGGCGAATCCATCACGGTGGACGGTCACCGCATCGCGGTCACGTCCCGGCGTGACCCCGCCGACCTCCGGTGGGACGCGCTCGGCGTGGACGTCGTCATCGAGGCCACCGGCCGCTTCCGCACCAAGGAGGAAGCGGGCCGGCACCTGACGGCAGGAGCACGCAAGGTGCTGCTGTCCGTCCCCGGCAAGGGCGTCGACGCGACCATCGTCATGGGCGTCAACGAGTCCGCGTACGACCCGCGCGTCGACCACGTGATCTCCAACGCGTCCTGCACCACCAACTGCGTGGCACCCATGATGAAAGTCCTCAGCGAGCGCTTCGGCATCGTCAAGGGACTGATGACCACCATCCACGGCTACACCAACGACCAGGTCGTGCTCGACGGCCCGCACAAGGACCTGCGCCGCGGCCGCACGGCCGCGGTGAACATCATCCCGACCAGCACCGGCGCCGCCCGCGCCGTCGGCCTGGTGCTCCCGGAACTCGCGGGCACCCTGGACGGCATCGCCGTGCGCGTGCCGGTCGAGGACGGCTCGCTGACCGACCTCAGCCTGGTGCTGGCACGGCAGGTGTCCGCACAGGACGTCAACGACGCGTTCCGGGAGGCTGCCGAGGGACCGCTGAAGGGCGTCCTGAGGGTGAGCGATGCCCCTATCGTCTCGCGCGACATCGTCGGCGACCCCGCCTCGTGCATCGTGGACGCCCCGCTGACGCAGGCCAACGGCGACCTGGTCAAGGTCTTCGGCTGGTACGACAACGAGTGGGGCTACACCAACCGTCTCGTCGACCTGACCCAGTACGTCGCCACGCTGCTCGACGCCCGGTGAGCCGGCGGCAGCCCGGGCAGCGGACGCCGTAGAGGCACGGAAGGCCCGGTGGTGGCGCAAGCCTCTGCGCTGCCACAGGTGCCGGAGACCATCGGGCCTCGTCGAGGGACCTTCGGGACCTCAGCCGAGGACGCGTCCAGGGCAAGGCTGTAGGTGACAGGACGGAACGGAACGGGTGGCCACCCCGGTGGCTGGCCACGTGTGGCCACAGTGCCACCCACACCCAGGGAGCTTTCCATGACACGGGCGACCAGCGACCCCCGCACCACCACCGACGGCACCCCGTCGGACACGCTCATCGCGGTGAACCTCTTGGTCGACAACGCCTCCAAGGCGCTCGCCGACTTCGAGTCCTTCACGCAGGAGCAGGTCGACCACATCGTCGCCAAGGCGTCGGTGGCCGCCCTGGATCAGCACACCGCCCTGGCCCGCTCGGCGGTGGAGGAGACCGGGCGGGGTGTCTTCGAGGACAAGGCGGTGAAGAACATGTTCGCCTGCGAGCACGTCACCCACAGCATGTCCCGGGCGAGGACGGTCGGCGTCATCGGCCGCGACGACATCGAGGGCATCATCGAGATCGCCGAACCCGTCGGTGTGCTCTGCGCGGTCACGCCCGTCACCAACCCGACCTCCACCACCATCTTCAAGGCGTTGCTGGCGCTGAAAACACGCAACCCCGTCGTATTCGCCTTCCACCCCTCCGCGCAGGTGTGCAGCACCGAAGCCGCACGCATCGTGCGGGACGCCGCCGTCGCCGCCGGAGCGCCCGAGCACTGCGTGCAGTGGATCGAGGCTCCCTCCATCGAGGCCACGAGCCTCCTCATGCGACACCCAGGCGTCGCGCTGATCCTGGCGACCGGCGGCAACGCCATGGTCAAAGCCGCCTACTCGGCCGGCAAGCCCGCCATCGGCGTCGGCGCCGGCAACGTGCCGGCCTACGTGCACCACAGCGCGGACCTGCGCCGGGCGGTCAACGACCTCGTCCTGTCCAAGTCCTTCGACAACGGCATGATCTGCGCGTCCGAGCAGGCGGTCATCCTGGACACCGACGTGTACGACGAGGCGCTCGCCGAATTCCGGCGCCTGCACGCGTACGTCGCCACGGCCGAGGAGAAGCGGAAGCTGGAGACCTACCTCTTTCCGCCCGACGCAGCCGGCCGACAGGGCCGCGTCAACCCGGCAGCCGTCGGACAGAGCCCCGACCGGATCGCCGAGCAATCCGGGTTCACCGTACCTGCGGACACCTCGCTCATCCTGGCCGAGGCGAGCCGGGTCGGGCCCGACGAGCCGCTGACGCGGGAGAAGCTCTGCCCCGTCCTCACCGTGCTGCGGGCAGCGTCCACCGAGGAGGGCTTCGATCTCGCGGCCGACATGGTCGACTTCCACGGGCAAGGACACAGCGCGGTGATCCACACCGGGGACCCGGCCCTCGCCGAGCGCTACGGCCGTCGTATGAAGACGGTACGGATCATCGTCAACGCGCCGTCCTCGCAGGGAGCGATCGGCGGCATCTACAACCGTCTGGTTCCGTCCCTGACCCTGGGCTGCGGTTCCTGGGGCAGTACTTCGGTCTCGGACAACGTCTCGGCCGCCCAGTTGCTCAACATCAAGCGCGTCACCACCCGGCAGAACAACATGCAGTGGTTCAAGGTGCCGCCGAAGATCTACTTCGAGCCTCAGGCCATCCGCTACCTCGCGGCGATGCCCGACGTCCAGCGCGTCACCGTGGTCACCGACGCGACCATGACCCGGCTCGGTTACGTGGAGCGCGTGAGCCGTGTTCTGCAACAGCGGCAGCAGCCCGTGACCATCCAGGTCATCGACGACGTCGAGCCGGAGCCGAGCATCGACTCCGTACAGCGTGGCGCCGCTCTCATGCGCGACTTCCGGCCGGACACCATCATCGCCCTGGGCGGCGGATCCCCCATGGACGCGGCGAAGGTGATGTGGCTGCTGTACGAACAGCCGGACGTCGACTTCGCCGACATGCGGCAGAAGTTCTCCGACATCCGTAAGCGTGCCTTCCGCTTCCCCGTGCTCGGCAAGCGGGCCCGTCTCGTCTGCGTCCCCACCACCTCGGGAACCGGCGCCGAGGTCACCCCCTTCGCCGTCATCTCCGACCCGGCGACCGGCAAGAAGTACCCGCTGGCCGACTACGCCCTGACCCCCAGCGTCGCGATCATCGATCCCGTCCTGACCAACGACCTGCCGCCGTCGCTCGCCGCCGACAGCGGCTTCGACGCCCTCACCCATGCCACCGAGGCGTACGTCTCCGTCTATGCCAACGACTTCACCGACGGTCTGGCGCTGCACGCCATCAGACTGATCTTCGACCACCTCGAGGCGGCGGTCACCGGCGAGGCGGCACGGCGGAGCGTGGCACGGGAGAAGATGCACAACGCGGGCACCATCGCCGGCATGGCCTTCGGCAACGCCTTCCTCGGCATCGTCCACGCGATGTCCCACACCCTGGGCGCCACCTTCCACATCGCCCACGGGCGGACCAACGCAATCCTCCTGCCGCACGTGATCCGCTACAACGGCAGCGTTCCCGGCAAGCTGACGGGATGGCCCAAGTACGAGAGCTACCGCGCGCCCGAGAGGTTCCAGGACATCGCCCGTGCCCTCGGGCTCCCCGCATCCACCCCCGCCGAGGGCGTGGCCTCGTACGCCGCCGCGGTGGAACGCCTGCGGGACGCCGTGGGCATCGAACCCTCCTTCCGCGCCCTGGGACTTGACGAGGTCGCCTTCATCGGCGCGCTGCCGCAGCAGGCACTGAACGCCTATGAGGACCAGTGCGCCCCGGCCAACCCGCGCATGCCGATGCTGGACGACATGGAGGACATCATGCGCGCGGCCTACTATGCCGGGCCGCGGCCCCTTCCCTCCTTCTGACGGCGCGTAGGGTGGCGGCCGCTCTGTGGGCGGGCCGCCGAGACCGTGTGGGACCCGGGTCCAGGGCAGCCATCTGGGGCGCGGCCGCGTATGAGGGCCATCCGGCCCTGGCCGAAGGTGCCGCTCGCACGGCACGATGCAGTGGATCCGCCGGCGGGCGGAAGAATCGGCGAACTCGGAGTGTGCGATGAGGGACAGCAGCGGCGGCCTCGCAGGGAAGGAACCGGTTAGGGTCTTCCTCCTCGACGATCACGAGGTCGTGCGCCGCGGTGTGCACGATCTGCTGGACGCCGAGCCGGACCTGACCGTGGTAGGGGAGGCGGGCACGGTCGAGCAGGCGCTCGTCCGTGTGCCCGCGCTGCGCCCGCAGGTCGCCGTCCTGGATGTGCGCCTGCCGGACGGGGACGGTGTGAGCGTCTGCCGGGAGCTGCGCTCCCGGATGCCCGACCTCGCCTGCCTGATGCTGACGTCATTCGACGACGAGGAAGCGCTGCTCGATGCGATCATGGCCGGCGCGTCCGGATACGTGCTCAAGCAGATCACCGGAACCGACCTGGTGAACGCCGTGCGGACGGTCGCCTCCGGCCAGTCCATGCTGGACCCCGGCGCTACGGCGCGGGTGATGGCCCGGCTGCGCGGCGGACCTTCTCAGGAGGAGCTTCCCCAGGGTCTGCCCGGCCTGACGGAGCGCGAGCGCGAGATCCTCGCTCTCGTCGGGGAAGGGCTGACCAATCGTGAGATCGGTCAGCGGCTCTACCTGGCGGAGAAGACGGTCAAGAACAACATCTCCCGGCTGCTCGCCAAACTGGGCGTCGAACGGCGAGTGCAGGCCGCCGTCATCGCCACGCAGGCTCTGGCCGCCCAGGGAGACCAGAGCGGGCGGCTCGGCAAGGTGTGACGGCTGTGCCGGGATCCGAGCGCAGGTTCACGCGCCCGCGAAACGGCTGAGCGGCCCGGCCCGGCGTCCTTCTCGGACGTCGGGCCGGGCCGCTTCCGCATGTCTGCCGGAGAGGCCGGCCGGGGCCGTCCCCGAAGCGGGGCGGGACCGTCAGGCGTGCGGCACGACAGCTACGGGGCAGCGGGCGTGATGCCAGAACTGCATGGGTACCGACCGCCCGGCGGTGTGCGGTCGTGTGGGGCCTACAGGACCCGCAGCAGGGACCTGTGGCCCCTCGGCGGGTGGGTCGTGGGCAGGTCACTGTGGAGATGCAAGGCCCTTCCCCGTTCTCCCGAGGAGCCGTTCATGTCCCGCACCGTCACCGTCGGCTTCGACGGATCCCGTGAGAGCCTCGCCGCCGTGGACTGGGCTGCCGGGGAGGCAGTGCGCCGCGCGGCGCCGCTCCGGATTCTCCAGGTCTGGAGCACGGACGACGATCCGCGTACCCGCCTGGTGGCGCCGGCGACCGCTCAGGGGTGGGGTGAGCGGGCGCTCGGTACGGCGGGGAGGCGACTGCGTCGACGCCACCCGGGTCTGCTGACCGAGACGCAATGGGTCTGCGGTGACCCGGTGGAGGAGCTGTGTGCCGCCGCGGACGAGGCGGAGCTGTTGGTGCTCGGCTCCCGTGGCCTGGGCAGGCTGGCCGGCTTCCTCGCCGGATCCGTCTCGCTGGCCGTGCTCGCCCGCACCCGGCGCCCGGTCGTTCTGGTCCGCCCGCACACCCGCCCGGCGGCCGGGGAGGACGGACCGGCCGGAGAGGTCGTGGTCGGCCTGGACGTGTCCGCACCCGGCGACGAGGTGCTCGCCTTCGGCTTCGCGGCGGCCGACCGGTACGGCTGCGGTCTGCGGGTACTGCACACCTGGGCCGTTCCGTCGCTCTACGGAGCCGACATGGGCGCCGCCCTGCAACTGATGTGGGCGGAAGTCGCGCAGGACGCGCGCCGGGCGCTCGACGAGGCGCTGGCCCCGTGGACGGAGAAGTACCCCGGTGTTTCCGTCGTCCGTGAATGCCGCCAGGGCCGGCCGGCGCAGGACCTCCCGGAAGCCTCGCGAGGGGCCCGGCTGGTCGTGGTGGGTCGCCGGAACCGGCGTGCGCGGATCGGCACGCACATCGGGGCCGTCACTCACGCCGTCATCCACCACTCCCTGGCTCCCGTCACGGTCGTGCCGCACGACTGACCGACCGAACCGGCCGCTACCGTGCGGCATGCCGCCCCGCTTCCCGGGACCCGACATCCACCGAAGAGACAGGCGAGCAGCCATGACCACCTATGTGTACGACTTCTCCGAGGGCGGCCGGGACATGGCCGGTCTCCTGGGAGGCAAGGGAGCGAACCTCGCGGAGACGGCGCGCATGGGCCTGCCCGTGCCGCCCGGCTTCACCGTCACCACCGAAGCCTGCCGGATCTTCCTCGCCACGGGGCAGGCTCCGGACGGCCTCGACCGGCAGATCGGCGAGCATCTCGCGGCGCTGGAACGAGCCGCCGGGAAGCGGCTCGGCCAGGTGGACGACCCGCTCCTGCTCTCCGTCCGCTCTGGGGCGAGGTTCTCGATGCCGGGCATGATGGAGACCATCCTCGACATCGGGCTGAACGATCTCTCGGTCCTGGGCCTGGCCAAGACCCCCGAGCGCGAACGCTTCGCCTGGGACTCCTACCGGCGCCTCGTGCAGATGTTCGGCAGTACGGTCATGGGCGTCGACGGCTCCCACTTCGAGGCGGCGCTCGCCGCCGTCAAGCAGCAACACAGCCGGGGCGACGACACGCAGTTGGACACCTGCGACCTCATCCGGATCGTCGAGACCTTCAAGGACCTGATCCACGAGCGGACCGGGGAGGAATTCCCGCAGGATCCGGCCGAGCAACTCCGGCGGGCGGTCCTTGCCGTCTTCACCTCTTGGAACGGTGAGCGCGCAGGTCTGTACCGCCGGCGTGAGCACATTCCGGACGATCTGGGCACCGCGGTCAACATCCAGACCATGGTCTTCGGCAATCTCGGTGCGGACTCAGGCAGCGGCGTCGCCTTCACCCGGGATCCGGCGACCGGCCGACCGGGCGTCTACGGCGACTACCTGCCCAACGCCCAGGGGGAAGACGTCGTCGCCGGCATCCGCAACACCGTGCCCCTCCAGGACTTGGCCGATCTCGACCCTGCGTCGTTCGCGCGGCTGCGCGGCTACATGGACCGGCTGGAGGCCCACTACCGCGATCTGTGCGACATCGAGTTCACCATCGAGCGCGGCACACTGTGGATGCTCCAGACCCGCATCGGCAAGCGCACGGCCCAGGCCGCCTTCGCCATCGCCTCGCAGCTAGCCGACGAAGGACTGATCAGCGAGCGGGAAGCGCTGGGCCGGGTCGGCGGCGAGGCGCTCGCACGGCTGATGTTCCCCCGCTTCGCCACCACGGACTCGAGCGAGGTCATCGCGCGGGGCGTGCCCGCCTCACCGGGAGCGGCCGTGGGAGCCGTCGTGTTCGACTCCGCGGAAGCGGTCCGCAGGGCGGCCGCCGGCGAGAAGGTCGTTCTCGTACGTCAGGAGACGACGCCCGACGACCTGCCGGGCATGGTCGCCGCCCAGGCGGTGCTCACCAGCCGGGGAGGGAAGACCAGCCACGCCGCGGTCGTCGCGCGCGGCATGGGCAAGGTGTGCGTGTGCGGCGCGGAGGACATCGTCGTGGACACCCGGCAGCGGCACTTCAGCGCCGGTGGCGTGACCGTCCCCGAAGGCACGGTCGTCTCCGTCGACGGGTCGGAAGGCGTGGTGCGCCTCGGCTCCGTACCCCTGGTCGACTCCGACGTCATGCGGTACTTCGAGGAGGGAGGCGTGCTGCCGGCCCACGGCACGGCCCGGCAGCCGGTGCGTGATGTGCACCGGCTCATGCGGCAGGCGGACGCCGTGCGGGGCCTGGAGGTCAGGGCGAACGCGGACACCCCCGAGGACGCGGCCCGCGCCCGTCGCTTCGGTGCCCAGGGGATCGGCCTGTGCCGTACCGAGCACATGTTCCTCGGCGACCGGCGCCCCCTGGTCGAGGCGATGATCCTCGCGCACGGCGACACCGAACGAGAGGCGGCACTCGCGGCGCTGCTGCCGCTCCAGAGGCACGACTTCATCCGCATCCTCGAAGCGATGGACGGCCTGCCGGTCACCGTCCGGCTGCTGGACCCGCCACTTCACGAGTTCCTGCCGGACCGCACGGAACTCGCCGTCCGTCTCGCACGCGGCGAAGCGCTCGGCACACCGGCCGATCCGCACGACAGCGAACTCCTGGCGGCCGTCACGCGCATGCACGAGGAGAACCCGATGCTCGGCCTGCGTGGTGTGCGCCTGGGGCTGGTGGTGCCGGGGCTGGTGGCCATGCAGGTACGGGCCCTCGCGGAGGCCGTCGTCGCGCGCAGGCGTGCGGGCGGCGACCCTCGGGCGGAGATCATGGTCCCGCTGGTGGACGCGGTCGAGGAGCTCCACCTCGTACGGGAGGAAGTGGACCGGGTCCTGGCAGAGGTTTCGCAAGAGACCGGCGTCGACGTCACCTGCCCGGTCGGAACCATGATCGAACTGCCCAGGGCGGCTCTCACCGCCGGCCGGATCGCGAAGGAGGCGGCGTTCTTCTCCTTCGGCACGAACGACCTGACACAGACCACCTGGGGCTTCTCCCGCGACGACGTCGAAGCCGCGTTCTTCTCCGCGTACCTCGACAAGGGCGTCTTCCCCGTCTCCCCGTTCGAGACGATCGACCGTGAAGGCGTCGGCCGGCTGGTGCGGATCGCGGTCGAGGAGGGCCGGGCAGCTCGCCCGGACCTGAAGATCGGCGTGTGCGGGGAGCATGGAGGAGACCCCGCTTCGGTCCACTTCTTCCACGGGGCCGGGCTGGACTACGTCTCCTGTTCGCCCTTCCGTGTCCCGGTCGCCCGCCTTGAGGCCGGCCGGGCAGCCCTGGAAGCGAACGGCACCGACGCGAGCGCATAGCCTCGCACCGTGCTGCCCGGGGGCGCGGAGAGCCGCGTCGTCATGGACCCGTACCCGCCGCGGCTGCCGGGTTGGGCTCGTGACGCTCTGCGGGAGGGCCCATGGTCCCTCGCCCCGACAGGACCACAGGCCCTCTCCGCCCTGCTCACCGGGGCCGGTCAGCGGGCTCCGCCTTGCCTCTTCGACCCTGGCCGGCGAGACAGCCGACGGGAACCATCAGCAGTGAGAAAGGGCGATCGCCCACCTCGCCTCCGCCCCGGCCCAGGAGATGACGACATGACCGTGACCGTCCAGCACTCTGCCGACCCCAGCCCCCTCGTCACCCGGTCGTGGCGTGGTTTCACCGGCGAGGAGTGGCAGCGACACATCGACGTCCGTTCCTTCATCCAGGCCAACTACATGCCCTACGAGGGTGATGCCACATTCCTCGCCGGTCCCACGGAGCGCACCCGAACCGTGTGGAAGACCGTCACCGCGCTCTTCCCGGAGGAGCGCCGCAAGGGTGTGCTCGACGTGGACACCGCCATGCCGTCCACCATCACCTCCCACGCGCCCGGCTACATCGACCGCGACCTGGAACTGATCGTCGGATTGCAGACCGATGCTCCGCTGAAGCGGGCGATCATGCCCAACGGCGGGCTGCGGATGGTGGACAACGCGCTGCGCGCGTACGGCTTCGAACCGGATCCGTTCGTCACCAAGGTCTTCGGCACGTACCGCAAGACCCACAACGACGGTGTCTTCGACGCCTACACCCCCGAAATGCTGGGTGCCCGCAGGGCCGGCATCGTCACCGGCCTGCCAGACGCCTACGGGCGAGGCCGCATCATCGGCGACTACCGCCGCGTCGCCCTGTACGGCACCGCCCGGCTGATCGAGGCCAAGCGAGCCGAGCGGACCCGGCTGGACGAGACACCGTCCACGGCCGACGTGATCCGCGACCGCGAGGAACTGGCCGAGCAGATCAGGGCACTGGGCGAGCTGGAACGAATGGCCGTCTCCTACGGCTGCGACGTGTCCCGTCCCGCAGCCACCGCGCACGAGGCCATCCAATGGCTCTACCTCGGCTTCCTCGCCGCCGTGAAGGAGCAGAACGGCGCGGCGATGTCCCTGGGCCGCACCTCCACCTTCCTGGACGTCTACCTCCAGCGTGACCTCGACGAAGGAAAAATCGACGAGAGCCGAGCCCAGGAACTCATCGACGACTTCGTGATCAAGCTACGGATCGTGCGGTTCCTGCGCACACCGGAGTACGACGCACTGTTCTCCGGCGACCCCACCTGGGTCACCGAGTCCATCGGCGGCATCGGAGAGGACGGCCGCCCCCTGGTCACCCGCACGTCCTTCCGCCTTCTCCAGACCCTGTACAATCTCGGCCCCGCCCCCGAGCCCAACCTGACCGTGCTGTGGTCCCCCCGACTGCCGGCGGGCTTCAAGCAGTTCTGCGCCCAGACATCCATCGACACCAGCTCCATCCAGTACGAGTCCGATGACCTCCTTCGCCCCCGCACCGGCGACGACACTGCGATCGCCTGCTGCGTCTCCGCGATGGCGGTGGGCAAGCAGATGCAATTCTTCGGTGCCCGTGTGAATCTGGCCAAGGCGCTGCTGTACGCCATCAACGGCGGCCGCGATGAGATGAACGGCGAGCAGGTCGCCCCGGCGACGGCCCCGCTGACCGGTGAGCAGCTCGACTACGCCGATGTGGCCGACGCGTACGACCGCACGCTGGACTGGCTCGCCGCGACCTACGTCAACGCGCTCAACGTGATCCACTACATGCACGACAAGTACGCCTACGAGCGGCTCGAGATGGCCCTGCACGACCACCCGGTGCATCGGACGATGGCCTGTGGCATCGCTGGGCTGTCCGTGGCGGCCGACAGCCTCTCGGCCATCAAGCACGCCCGTGTCAGAGTCATTCGGGATGCCACCGGGCTCGCCGTCGACTACCACGTCGCAGGCGACTACCCGACCTACGGCAACGACGACGACCGCGCCGACCGCATCGCGGTCGACCTGGTCCGCTCCTTCATGGCCAAGGTGCGCCGCCACCCGGCCTACCGGGGGGCCGAGCACACACAGTCGGTGCTCACCATCACCTCCAACGTCGTCTACGGCAAGCACACCGGCAACACCCCCGACGGCCGCCGTGCGGGTACGCCTTTCGCCCCGGGCGCAAACCCGATGAACGGACGTGACCGACACGGGATGGCGGCATCGGCGCTGTCGGTCGCGAAGATCCCGTATGACCAGGCCCGCGACGGCATCTCCCTGACGTCCACCATCACACCGGAGGGCCTGGGGCACGATCCGGCCGAACGGGCGGAACACCTCGTCGGAATCCTCGACGCCTACACCGCCGCAGGCGGCTTCCACATGAACGTCAACGTCCTCGACCGAGCCACCCTCGAGGACGCCATGGAACACCCGGACAACTACCCCGACCTGACCATCCGCGTCTCCGGCTACGCCGTCAACTTCGTCCGCCTCACGCGCGAACAGCAACTCGACGTCATCAACCGCACCTTCCACGGTGCGCGATGACCACGGGCCGCATCCACTCCTGGGACCTGTCCACCGGCGTGGACGGGCCCGGCACCCGGTTCGTTCTCTTCCTCAGTGGCTGCCAGCTGCGCTGCCTGTACTGCGCCAACCCCGACACCTGGCACATGCGCGACGGGCAGCCGGTCACCGTGGACGAAGTGGTGGGGCGCATTGAGCGGTACAGGCAGTTCACCACCCTGGCCGGTGGAGGCGTGACGCTGACCGGAGGGGAGCCTCTGCTCCAGTCCGCCTTCACCGCCGAGGTGTTCCGACGCTGCAAGGAGCTCGGCCTGCACACCGCACTGGACACCTCCGGCGCCCTCGGCAGTCGCGCCGACGACGCGCTCCTGGCCGATACCGACCTGGTCCTGCTCGACATCAAGTCCTTCGACGCCGGCGTCTACCGGCGCCTGACCGGCGGCCACCTTGCACCCACCCTCAACTTCGCCACCCGGCTGAACCGTCTCGGCGTCCCGACCTGGATCCGCTACGTCCTGGTCCCCGGCTGGACCGACGATCCGGCTGCCATCAATGGTCTGGGCCGCTTCCTCGCGGAACTGGACAACGTCGACCGCGTCGACGTCCTGCCTTTCCACAAACTCGGAACCCACAAGTACGACTCGCTCGGCATCCCCTTCCCGCTCCGCGACAATCCGGTTCCGGACGCCGCACTGGTCGAGCGCGTTCGCGACCAGTTCCGGGCGCACGGCTTGCGGGCACACTGAACCAGCCGGATGCGCGCCACATGAGACGCCTCTTCCGGCCCGTGACCATCAACTTCTCCTTGCAGCCGCCTCCACGCTACGAGGAAGGTCATACGCACCGAACGCCGAGTGTGGGGCGCAGCCCGGGTACACCGATGGCCGGCAACCCTGTTCGGGTGCAGACCCTGTGCCGAGCTGACACGCCAGGGCGCCGTTCTAGCTGCCGGACCCGTGCGGTAAGGCGCTTGTTGGCCTCCAGCGCGTTCGCGAGGTTGGTCTGGACGTCCGGCACACCGCCGCCATCCGCCCATCTCCCGTGGGTGCGCTGGCAGCGACGTGGACGCGTTCGAGCAGGTTGGGATGGCGGTAGAGGAATGTCCGGTCGACTTGAGCCGTGCGGGGTGAGGTTGGAGAGGGTGATGTCCCCGCCGGACTTCACCGCGGCGTCGATGGCCTTCAGGACGCGTTCGCGGCGGCGGGCAGAGTCGGCCCGCTTCCCGTCGATCACGGGGTTGGCCATCCGGGCCTTTCAGGGCGAAGACCTTCGGGCGGTCTGATCCTGGGCAGGTCGCGGGAGACGGCGCGGCGGGTGCGGCGGCAGCCGACGACGGGGCCGGTCTGCTCGACCGGCACGTCCCCCTCGACCCAGACCAAGCCGCGCGGCGGCTCGGCGTCCGCACCGTCGATTGGACCAGGTCGTCAAGCTCGGTTTCGTCTCGCCGGAGGGCTCGGTGGAGGTAGGCCTCACCGGGACCGATCGCAGACTGGACCGCGTACCTGGCCGTCGTCCGCGAGGCGGTCGTGCCCCCTGGCCGCGCTCCGAGAAGGCACGGCTAGCAGAGCAGTCTGCCTGGCAGTTGCGGCGCTGCCCCCTTCCTCGGCGAAGTCCGGAAGAGTCGCTTCCGCCGACTCTGCGCCTGGGCACCGCCGAGGCCGAGCACGTCGTGTGCCGTTGCATTAGCGGCTGGCCGTTGAACCGGCCGCCGCCGAATCCGCTATGCGGCGGTGAGCCGCGTACGGGCATGGGGGCCGCCCCGGGCGGTGGTCCAGGGCCGCAGGCCGGCTGGGTGGGTCGGTTAGGAGTCGAGAAACCCCGCGCATGCTCCGCCGACATCGGTGGCCCAAGCCCGGTCTGCGCCGAGACGGTGCTGTACCGGGCAGGCTGTGGCGACCGCGAGCTGATCGGGTGCCCTGCCGAGCTGTCCGACACGGTCTTGTGACAACGGTCGAATTCCATAGGGAGACGAGCAGAACCCTTGGTGGGGACCTTCGGCCCCGACGAGGTACCTAGGGCCCCTCTTCTGTCCGGCGCTGGGGTGTCAGCGTGGAGCTGCCCCCAACAGCGGTCGGCGAGGAGGAGCTATGGAGAACAACAGCAGAAGTCCGGACCTCGGATCGGTCATCGTCGGTGTCGATGGGTCCGAGCCTGCCCGGTGGGCGGCGCTCTGGGCTTCGGACGAGGCTGCGCGGCGCCGTCGCCCCCTGCACATCGTGTACGGGGCCGACGTCGACGGCCGGGTCCTCGAGCTTTCGGACGACGACATGGAACGGGTCCGTGTCGCAGGGCGTGAACTGCTGGACGTTACGGCCGAGGCCGTGCAGGCCCGGCATCCCGCGCTCTCGGTCACGACGGAGTTCAGCCGTAGCGGGCCTGCGATGAGCCTGCGCCGGGCCGCGAGCGACCGCGGGACCCTCGTCGTCGGCAACCGGGGACCGGGCGGATTCAGCTCCTTGACCCTGGGCTCGGTCGGCCTCAAGGTCGCTGTGGACGCTCGTACCCCCGTGATCGTCGTGCGGGGGAGCGAGCACGAGGCCGTGAACGGTGTCGTGCTGGCCGCCGTGCGCGACGAGCGCGATCTCGATTGCGTCCGTCACGCCGCGCGTGAAGCCGAGCTGCGCAAGGCCTCGCTGCGGCTGCTGCACGTACAGGGCGTCCTGCAGTCCGTCGTATCAGCGGCGGGAGCAGCCGATGGCCAGAACGGGGTCGCCGGCCACCGTGGGCAGAGCTTGAAGGTCGTAGCCGAGCAGATCCGGGCCGAGTGCCCCTCGCTGACGGTCCAGGCGGACGCGGAGAGGAGTGTGTCCGTCGCCGGGGTGCTGGTGGAGGCCTCCCGCCACGCCGATCTGCTGGTCATGGGTGGGCGCCGCTCGCCCGGCTACCTCGGGCGCACCCTGGGGCGCGTGACGCACAGCCTGCTGCACCATGCGTACTGCCCCGTCGAACTGATCCCGCGGCACGCCGACGAGCCCAGGAGCGAGGCGTCATGACGACCACCGAGATGGCCACCACCGAAGCCGGCGAGATTCTCGTCCGCATCGACCCGGCGGAAAACTGGTACGCGAGCCTGGCTCGGGCGGCAGCCGAGGCCGAGAAGCGCGGGCTGGGGCTTCGCCTCGTCCTCACCACAGCCCCTCAACAAGATCTGCCCCCTGTCACCGAGAGCCGAAGTGCCACTACCGGCCAGTGCCCCTCAGAGGCGGAACGCAGGGGCGAGGAAGACGTCCGCCGTGAAGAACGAGACACAGGCGGAATGCAGTAGCGCCAGGCAGACGCTGAGCCCGGCCGGTGGACATCACCCGGCCGGGCTCGGCGCGCACGGGTTGCTCCCAGGTCTGTGGTCAGCCGCGGACGGTCAGGTCAACCCGGCACACGTGCTCGCTTCAAGCGTGGGGTACGACCGCGACCGGGGCTGTGGCGTGGTGGAGGACAGCGTGGACGACCGGGCCGAGATGGGTGCCGATGGCGGAGCGGCGTATCCGCCGGCCGACGACTACCAGTGAGGCGTCTGCCGAGGCTGCGACGAGCTGGTTGGCGGGTTGCCCCACCGAGCAGTCCACTTCGACACGGACTTTGGGGTACTTGTCGCGCCAGGGCAGCAGTTCATCGGCGAGCGCAGTCGCCATGGAGGTCGCCATGCCGTCCCGTACCTCGGGCTCGAGCAGCGCCGGGTCGAACGCGAAGGCGGGCGGCATGCTCCAGCGGTGGATCACACGCAGTGGGGCCCGGCGTACGGCCGCCGCGTCGAAGGCGTGGTCGAGGAGCTCGGTAGACGGGTAGGAGAGGTCCAGCCCGAGCACGACAGGCCGGTCCTTGTCCTTCCGTGGTGCGTCACCATCAGATCCGGGCAGGCAGTCGGCGTCCAGCCAGGCGCCCGGCCGCACGACCACGACCGGGCGCTTGGCCTGGGCGAGCACGGCCTGGGAGACGGATCCGACGAGGAATCCTGTCATCGCCCCCAGTCCGCGCGAACCGAGTACCAGTACCTCGGCCTCCTGCGCGGCAGCGACCAGGACGGTCAGCGGCCGCCCGTCCACCTGCTCCGTGGTGATCTCCAGGCCGGGGTGCCGCTCGGTCAACTGCAGCGCCACCTCCCGGGGGATGCGCTCACCCCAGTACTGGGGTGACGGGGTGGCCTCGGTCTGCGACGCGTATCCGTAGGACGGGATCCACTCCTCCATGGCGTACAACAGCTTGAGGGGGACCCGGCGCCGCCGGGCTTCCCGGGCGGCCCACTCGGCGGCGGCAAGAGATGCAGGGGATCCGTCGATTCCCGCAATGACCGTACGTGACATGGTGTTTCCTCCGGAGCCTATGGGGCGAGTACCGTCGTCCGTCGTCGGCGGTGTGTGTCCCACCCTTCCCTTCCGTACCGTGGGGGAGCGATGGTCCAGGAGACCCGGGGAACGGGCCGAACGTCCCTCGTCGCCCGGCCGGGCAGTGGCTGTGCCGGACACGGACGTGCGCGGTGCCCACACCAGTCACTGAGCACCTGGTACGCGAAGCGGCCCGCGTCCCTCACAGAGGGAACGCGGGCAACGGCGATGCGGAGCGCTGTGAATGGTCAGTCGTGGGGGATGACGGCCATCGGCGTCCGGCAGTGGTGCAGGACCGCACGGGTCACACCTCCGGTGTGGGGACCGAGCCGGGATTGGCGGTTGCGGCGGCCCATGACGAGGAGGCCGGCCGTGTGGGAAGCCTCCACCAACCTTCGCGCGGGGTGGCCGGGGCGGATCTCCCCGGTGACGCGCAGGCCGGGGTACGCATGCCGCCACTGCTCGATCACCTGCGTCAGGTCTCGTGCGGTCCTCGCGTCCGCAGCTCCGCGCGCCATGGCCGAAGCGGCCGGCGCCGCATCGCTGCCGAGCCCCCGCTGGGTATGCGGGCTGTGCACGACGCGCAGGGGGACACCGAGCCGGTGGGCCCGGGAGAAGGCGTGGTCCAGAACTTCGTCGCACGGGTGCGAGAGGTCCAGGCCGAGGACGATGCCGCCGTTCGGGATCGGAGCGCGGCCCGGAACCAGGACGACAGGATGCCGGGTACGGGCGACCACGGACAGGGCCACCGAACCGGACACGACCCCGGCGACCCCGCCCAGACCGCGGGAACCGAGCACCAACAGCTCGGACTCCTCGGCAGCTCCGCACAGAACGGTGGCCGGCTCGCCGCACAGCTCCTGCGCGACCACGTCCAGGCCCGGATGCGTGCGCCGTATCCGCTCGGCCGTGGAGCGCGGGTCCACGTCGTACGGCTCCTGCCTGGTGCGAGAGCCGATGAGCGGTGAATGGACGTCCGGTTCCAGGCCCCACACGTGCACGAGGCGAAGGGCGAGACCGCGTCGGCGCGCTTCGTCCGCGGCCCAGGCGACGGAGGCCAGGCTCTCGCGAGATCCGTCGAGCCCGACGGTGATCGCCCGGGACCGGCGGACCCCGAGATCGGGTGGAGAGGTTGGCACGGGGTGGAACACGGAAGGACCTCCGGTCTGAAACGGCGAGCCGTGCTGTTGGGAGAGGCGAGCCACAACTCAGGCGAAGACGGCCTTGAGGGCCCGCAGCGCCGTCAACGGGTCGGACAGCGCGTGGTAGACGGCCGGAACCTCCTTGTCGACGCCCAGCAGTTCGTACACCGCGTGCATCGCCCCGCGGACGGAGTACTCGACGGTGAAGACGACGTCCTCGGGGATCTCGGTGAACTGGCCGAGGAAGGCGAAGTTTGTCGACCCTGAGGGGACCACCAGCGGCCGGTCGTGGATGTCACGGCGCTCGAACTGGCTGGTGATGTAAGGCATCATCACGGTCGTGACGGCAGTGGTGGCGCACACCTCGTCGGCGATGTCGTCGAAGCCGAGGTGCCCGAGCAGTTCGACGAGGATCTCCTGTCCCGTGGCCTCCGACATCGTCTTGCCGGTCAACTCGCCCGGTTCGTCCACGAACAGTCCGTACCCCCAAAGGGTGAAGACGTCCTCGGGCTGGCCGGCGAAGTGCGGCTGGTGGGGCACGACCACCGACATCAGCCAGCGCGAGTCCTTGAACGTCATCAGCGCCCCGGTGCCGGGGGCATTGTCGGAGAACTCCTCGATCCGCTTGAGCAGCGCCGGACTGCGCATCGTCAGGGTGAACGACTCCCACTTGGCCTCGTCGACGTTGCCGTTGAAGGCCCCGGGCCGACCGAAGTCCGGAGCCTTGCGGGCCAGGGTCTCCCACAGGTTCCAGGCCCCGTCGCGCTTGTCGCGGACCAGCTCGGGGACGGTGTAGTCGCCTCCGTAGCGGGCGTCCGCGGTCATGGAGCCGATGGTGATGAACGCGTAGTCCCGCGGCCCGATTCCGTACGATCCCGCTGTGCCGTCCCGCTCGAAGAGGATGCGCTCGGCCCGGCGCTCGCCGGCATCGCCGACGGCGAACTCCACGTCGGTGACCCGGGTTCCGTGCTCGATGCGGACCCCCTGCCGCTCCAGCCACGCCCGTACCGGCAGAACGATCGAGTCGTACTGGTTCAGCCGCGTGCGCCGAACTCCGGCGAGGGTGTGGATACGGGGGAGTTCCTGGAGGAAGCGCAGGAAGTAGCGCTTGAGCTCGATGGCGCTGTGCCAGTTCTGGAAGGCGAAGGTGGTGCGCCACATCGCCCAGAAGTTGGTGGTGAAGAAGTGCTCGGAGAAGAAGTCCTCGATCCGGCGCGCGCCGATGACGGACTCGGGCAAGGCGAGCAGGCGGGCCATCTCCACCCGGTCGGCAGTGGTGAAGTCCAGCTCGGAGGCGTCGAGGATTCGGCCGGAGGCGTCGATGAGCCGGGCGTTGGCGTGGGTGAGCCAGCGGGCGTTGAACTCCTCGGTCTCCTGCAGGACGGACACGTTGTCGTTGCCGAGCGTGGGGATCGCCGCCAGGAGGTTCCACAGGCAGACGTAGGCTTCGTCCTCCAGCATCCGGCCACCCCGGGCGACGTAGCCGGTGTCCGGTGCGCCACTGCCGTCGAGTGCGCCGCCGGTCTGCGGCAGTTCCTCGAGGATGCGGATGTTCTCGCCGGGCATCCCCGCGTCCCGTACGAGGAAGACCGCCGCGGCCAGCGAGGCGATGCCTCCGCCGACCAGATAGGCGTGGGAGTTCTGGGTTTTCGTTCGTCATGGCCATGCCCTTCGAAGGGCGAGGTGCCTCCCCGCCACTCCGTCCAGCCAACTCCCCTGCCAGCACGTCCCACAGGAGCCGAGGGGCCTGGCCGCCAGGTCCGTTGGTCCCTCCGGTGCTGCTGGAGATCTCGTATCCGGGGGACGTACACGTGCCCCGCCTTGCGATGAGTCGCGTGTCGGCAGCCGGTCCCTCACCGGGGCAGCTCCGGCCAGCTCTCCCTGGCCAATGCCTCCTTCCTCGCCTGTTGCCGACCAGTGCCCGGCCAAGAGGCTGTCCGGCTGGCTCCCGAGGGCCCTTCGGCCCAGGGCGGGGACGATCACAGGCCTGTCGACCTTCCGGTGCCGCTGCCCTGACGGTCCAGGCTCGTGGCGGCAGCGAGAGCGATGAAGCCGACGGCCATCATGATCAGTCCGACGAGCGGCCGGTCGGCGGTGGCCCATTGCCAGTCCACAGCGAACGTGAGAATGGCGCCGAGACCGATCGATGTGATGGCGCCGATGGCAAGGAGACCGGCCATGGCACTCACCTCCCTTGTCCGTCGTCCACGAGACTCCTTGCCCCGTGCAGACCTCACTGTTCCGAAGGGTGCAGCGGGCTCACAGGGGCCTGTCGGCCCTCTCTCGGCCAACAGGGCCCTCACAGCGGCGAGAGCGAACCTTCCGGCCCCCGGCACTCTGCCCCCGCTTCCGAGATCGACGGTGAACCGCGCGGCTCTGAGGGACCATTGGCGGCGCGGCGTAGGCCGTTCGCCCTCATGGCCCGCGCCCTCCGTGCGGGGACATTGGCCATGGGGGCACGCACAGGGCCTGCCCATGAGGAAAGGTTCCTACGACATGGCTCTCCACCAGCACCAGCACCAGCACCGTCAGCCGGGAATGCGCTTCGCCGGGTGGCGCAAGGCCACCTCGGCCACAGCGCCCGGTACCGCGGCTGATGAACTCACCACGCCTCTGACCGTCGCGCGCGTCGCGGCAGCGACCCGGCTGCTGACCGCGTTCACGTTCCTCTGGGCTTTCGGTGACAAGACGTTCGGCTGGGGATACGCGACCCCGGCGGGCAAGGGATGGATCGATGGCGGGTCTCCGACCAAGGGCTTTCTGAGCCACGTCTCTGCCGGGCCGCTGGAGGCGACGTTCCACTCCTGGGCCGGGGCGGCCTGGGCCGACTGGACCTTCATGCTGGGACTGCTCGGCATCGGTATCGCCTTGGCCAGCGGCGTCGCCCTACGCGTCGCGGCTGCTGCGGGCACCACGATGATGGCGCTCATGTGGGCTGCCGAGTGGCCCCCTGCCAGGCACCTGTCGGACGGCAGCCTCAGCATGTCCACGAATCCGTTGGTGGACTATCACGTCCTGTACGCGGCGGTCCTGGTGACCCTCGCGGCGATCGGAGCCGGACGCACCTGGGGTCTGGGCAGCCTCTGGCAGCGCCTGCCCCTTGTCCGCGGCAAGCGCTGGCTCGTTTGACGACGCCGGAGGACGGTCCGGGGCCGCCGCGACGGTGGCGGCCCTGGGCCAGCTGCAAACGATCAGGGTCGAACGGTCCTGGCGGTCCTCGGTCTGCCCGGCGGCACTGAGCCACTCGGCACCGCCGGTGTTGCCAGGAGCCTCGTCTCGGCCGACCTGTCTGTTTGGCCGCTCCGCTTGGACTGCCGTGTAACTCACGGGTGCATCCGTTGTCTCCCGGCGGTCGCGCCTGTTGTCGGCCAACTGGTCGCCAACCTGTTCTCGACGACGCGCGACGTGGACTCGGCGGCAGTGGCGGATACGTCGAGCGGCTGGGCGCACGTTCGGGTGCCTGTGCATGCCCGCCGGGAGAGGCGCCGATGCTGACTTTTGCTGACTTCCAGCGACTTTTAACGCTCTGACCTGCGGAAATGTCGAGAGATCCAATGGTTCTGGAACTGGATCGGACGGTCACACGATGATATCGCGCAGGCCCGCGAAGACTGGATGAACGGGTCCCGATTCGGCGAGGTGAAGGGCTACGACGGCCCTCCGATTCCGGCTCCTGAACTCCCGCCGACGCATCTGATGCCCAGGAGAAGGGTTCGCTGAGCTGCTGCCAGGCGCAGTCCGGCAGCTTCTCGTGTCGGTGGTCGAGTCTCGCGTGTTGCAGGCTGTAATCAACTTTGCCCAGATGAATGCTGACCTTTGCTGACTTTACTGACGAGTAGTCAGGTTTGCTCGCGGGCGGTGCTGAGTCCTGGTGTCCCAATGGCAGGGGAAGTCGCCATTGCGGACACCAGCGCCTGCGACCTTGTCGGCAGAGCAACCAAGGGCGGTCCGATTCCGCGGCGGGGTGCGTGTGTGGGGACGTTCCAGCTCTTGTGGGCAGGTGACAACAGCCATGCTGGTCCAGGCCGCGCCGGGCCCGCGGCAGGTGGCGCCTGTACGCCTTCCGCGGCCTCGGCGCCACCGGCGTCCTGGGCTTCAAAGAACCCTCGCCCACCGCCACCAGACGACCTCTCTTGGGTCGGCCAGCTCAGAGCGAAGTTGTGGGTCGTTGCGACCGCGCGGCCTGGCGCGGCCCGCCTCCGCCGCCAGGCGCTTGTCGCTGAGCGTCGTGGTCCGTCCGGTCAACTGCGTGCTCAAGGTCCCCGGGCGAGCCTGTGTGGGGCGTTGCTCCTACAGTGGTGCGCCAGGCCTTTGGCCTGGGCCTGCTGGGGAGGAGTGCGGCATGGGGGATACCGGGGCGTCCGGCGCAGCGGTCGAGGGTCTTGAGGAGTACCGCAGGGAGCTGACCGGTTACTGCTACCGGATGTTGGGGTCGTACGCCGACGCCGAGGACGCGGTGCAGGAGGCTCTCGTTCGGGCCTGGCGGAGCATCGACCGCTTCGAGGGCCGGTCGGGCCTGCGGACCTGGGTGTACCGCATCGCCACCAACGTGTGCCTGGACGCCCTCGCATCGGGCAAGCGGCGGGCGCTGCCGATGGACCTGTCCGGCCCGAGCGGAGGCGCCACCCCGCCGGAGCCCCCGCAGGAGTCCGTCCTGTGGGTGGAACCGTGCCCCGGCGGCAGTGATCCGGAAGCGGCCGCCGCGGCGGGCGAGTCGGTGCGGCTGGCGTTCGTCGCCGCGCTCCAGCACCTGCCGCCCAGGCAGCGGGCCACGCTGATCCTGCGGGACGTGCTGGGTTTCTCGGCGCGCGAGGTCGCCGGCCTGCACGGCTGTACCGTCGCCTCGGCCAACAGTTCCCTGCAGCGTGCCCGGGCCACGATGGCCGACCGCCGCGGCACGGCGGACGGGCCGGCCGCCCGGCCGTCGGGCGACAGCGTCCGTCAGGTGCTGGCCGAACGCTACGCCTCGGCGTTCTCCCGGTGCGACGTGGAGGAGCTGAACATGCTTCTCCACGTCGACGCCACGCTGTGCTTGCCCCCGTACGCGAAGTGGATGCGCGGTGTTCCCGACATCCACGCGTGGCTCACCGGCCCCGCGATCGGCTGCCGCGGTTCACGTCTTGTCCCGACCGTGGCGAACGGCTTCCCGGGCTTCGGCCAGTACCGCCCTCAGGTGGACGGCCCTGGCTACGTGCCCTGGGCCCTCCAGGTCCTCGAATTCCGAGACGACCGGATCAGCGGCATCACGGCCTACCGTGACACCGAACGCCTCTTCCCGCTCTTCGGCCTCCCGGACCGCCTCGCTGGGGGAGTGGGCGGGCCCGTAGCGCGAGGGGGCAGTGGGCGAGCGGTCAGCGGGTGATCGGTTCGAAGGCCAGGCGTGCCGATACCGCTGCCAGCCACAACAGCCCAACGCCTGCGCCGGCCGTGAAAGCCAGGACGGAGGCGGCGGAGGCCGCGAAGCCGGCGAGCACTGTGACGGGAACGAGGCGCGAGGCCACGGCCCACCCGGAGTGGCCCCGGGCGGCGAGCGAACCGGCGAGCACGAGGAGGGCGGCACACAGGGCGAGGTAGCCGGCCATGCCGGCGGCCATGTGGACCGCGCCGTGGCCGCTCATCACGGTCGCGTCGGGGGCTCCGGCGGGGAATCCGGCTCCGGCGTCGGCCGGGAAGACCGCCGCGGCCCAGAACGAGGCACCGAAGATGCCGATCAGGACGGGACCCGCGGTGCCTCCTGGAGTGCCGCCCAACACCCGGCGCAGGCCGACCGCCCCCATGACCAGCAGGGTGCCGGCGAGCAGGAAGTTCACTGTCTGAGCCCAGCCCCCTTCGCCGAGGGCAAGCTGGCTCAGCGCGTTCCGGCTGAAGTCGAAGCCGTCACGGGCGACGCCCTGTACGACTCCCGCCACGAGGAACACCGGTCCGGCCGCGATGCCACCGGCCAGCCACCGGCGTGCCGCCGCGCGGGACGTCGGCGCTGCGGCAGCGGCATGTCGGGATGCGCCGAGCGTGGAGGTCATGAACGTGCCTTCCTCAAGGTTGCGTTGTCACTTCTCCGACCGACCGGGACAGGCAAAGTCATCGCTCCTGGAAATGTGCGCCGGCTCACACGTCTTCGGCCAGGGTTAGTCGAGCGGTGCACGTGTCGGGCGAGGTCGACGTGTGAAGATCTGTTCGCTCAGGGGAACCTCGGATCCGGATAGTGATCAGGTCGCCAGACTTGGGCACAAGGCCCAAAGATTCGCCGATCGTGATCTGGATCACTGAAGAAGCCCACCCCTGGTCCCGATGTCGTTGCAGCCCACGTACGCGGGGGCGTCCGCGAAGTCCTTCCCGAGGCCGACCATGGCCGCCTGATGCCACACCGCGTCCGCACCCTGCAGCGCGTTCCGGACCGCGTCGGCGTCCCGTACGTCGGCCCGGACGAACTCCGTGTCCGGCAAGGAGGGTGTGTCGGGGTGGGCGGCCGGCAGCAGGGCGTCGAGCACGACTGGCGCGTGCCCGCGGTCCATGAGGGCGGTGTCGATGGGGGAGCCGATCAACTCGGCCCCTCCGGTGACGAGTACGCACATGCTCGGGACGTTACGGAGAACCGGTCTTCCAGGAGGTCTCCCACGCCCGGACGTAAGACTTCCGGCATCGGGGTTCGGGCGGCGCTTTTGCGTCGGGCTCGGGTACTTCCGGGTCGGCTTCGATCGGTAGCGGTCCTCTCGCTCCGCCCGGAGTGCTCGCGCTATAGCGTCACTGGCCACATGGAGGCTGTGTCGGCTCTTCATCGAGCTGGTGGACGCCGATCGGGTGGAGGGGTGGCTGTGGCCGTCGAAGTGGATGCTCACACTCTGGCTGTGGAGCAGATGCGGCTGGGGGATCATGCATTTGCGCACTACGCGGACGACGCGACGCGGTGGGGTGTGCTGGGAGTCTTCGCACAGTTCGGATTGGCGCGCGGCGAGAAGGTCATCGTGCTGGCGGATCCCGCCGTGCCACATGACGAGGTGTTCCAGCGGTTGTTTCCGTACGCGGAGTTGTATGAGGCCGAGCGGGAAAGCGGCCAGTTGGCGTTCACGAGCATGCGCGAGCTGATCCGTCCCCAACGACGTTTCACCGCGGAGAGACAGATGGGGCGTCTGCGGGAGGAGACCGAGCAGGCGATCGTCGAGGGGTTCGCTGGGCTGCGGTCGATCATCGACATGGCCTGGGTCCAGGATCTGGCGATGGACATCGAGGGCGTGATGCACCGCGAGACCCATGCGGACGCCCTGTTCGAGGACCGCCTCTACGCCGAGATCTGCACGTACGACCGTCGTCGCTTCGCTCCTGAGACGGTGGAGGCCATGCGCGTGGGGCACCCCGTCGCCCTGCTGGAGCAGCCGGGACAACTGGGTGCTTCCCACGTCGACCACGGGCTGCGACTGGTCGGCGAAGCGGACTGGTCGACCCGTGAGCAGTGGAGCGCTGCCTTCCATGCAGCACTCGCCGGCTCCGGTGGTGAGGAGACGCTGACGATCGACCTCACGCCGGTGACCTTCCTGTCCGTCACCTGCGCTGCGGAAGTACTCCGACAGGTCCAACGGTGCGCACTGCGGGCGCGCGTGGAGGTTCGCTGCTCCCCGTTCCATGCGCAGCTGCTCCGTCGCCTCGGAGCCTGTCAGGTGGAGGCTCTGGTCCTGGTCGAGACCGAGGGAGCTGCGCGATGACCGCACAGACGATCTCGGCGCGGGAAGAGGGAGAACTGCTTCTGGAGTCGCGCCTCGGCGCCGCGGACCTGGCGCGGACGAGGATCCAGGTCGAGCTGCACACGTCGCGCACCGCCCCTCTCAGCGAGGCGCGCCGCGCCCAGTTCGTGCTGGCCGTGTACGAGGTGATGTGCAACGCCGTACGACGTGGAGGGGGCCGGGGAACCATCAGGCTCTTCCGAAGCGCGGACAGTCTGTGCTGCCAGATCGACGACAAGGGGTCCGGCTTGGACGAGAACCTGATCCCCCGTGCACTGCCCTCGGTGGACGCTCCCGGCAGTCGCGGGCTGTGGCTCGTCCGCGAGCTGACCGACCGCATGGACATCGCGCGATCCGCGGGCGGTGCCAGCATCACCTTCGTGATGTGCTTCGACGCCGCGTGAGCAGACCTGTGGAAGGGCCGGCTGGTCTGCTGGAGGACGGGCGGGCCGCCTCTGTCGCCGGCTGGGTCCGTGCGCGTTCCGGGCCGGCCCGGGCCACCGGCTCCCGCAGCCGCGGCGCCTTCTGCTCGTTCGTGACGTTGACAGGGGTGGGCCGGTGGTGGGGGAGGCCGAAGGTCGGTCACGGCCCTGGACCATGCGGCTGGGGTGTGTCATTTGGGTGGAAGCGAGGCTGCGAAGGCCGTGGCCGTCGTGACCCAGTGATCCAGGACGGGGTCCTCGGCCAAGGCGGGTCCGCTGATCGTCACCCATCCGAGCATCGGCCGCCCGGTGAAGTCCGTTGGGCGGGCCTCACTGCGGGTGAGGGACTGCTCTGTCCCTTGCGCGCCCACGCGGGCGGTGAGCTCATCGCCGGAGACCGCGGCCACCATGTTGCCGTGCAGGAGGAAACCGATGCCGCCGAACATGCGCTTCTCGGTGACACCGTCCAGCCCGACGAGACGCTCGCGAACCCGCTGGGCCAGGACTTCGTCGTACGTCACGTCTCCACTGTGCTGCGCCGAACCGGTGATCGCACGTGGGCGTGGTGAGTGGTTGAGGTTGTTCCTGGTCCCGGGCATGTGAGGGCGTGAGCGGTCACTCCAAGCCGGAGACCTTGAAGACCGTTCGGGCCGTCTCGCGGTCGATGCGCTCCGACAGCTCTTGCAGGGCAGATACGCCGGAGAGCAAGGTGCCGCGCCGGATCGACGCGCGCGCGTCCGCATCGAGGAGGTGCCACATCGCCGGGTTGCGGACCAGGACGGCCGGGTCGATCTCGACCTGGCTTCCCTCAGCGTCACGGAGGACCAGCCGCTGGGCCATCCCGTCGGACCAGCGGACCGAGACGAGGCGGTCTGTACGGACCGTGTCCGTCATGAGCAGTCCGCGGGTGCTCAGCAGGCCAGGACGTACGGAGACCCGAGACGGGTACAAGATCACGAAGACGAGGCCGCCGAGGCCGGTCCACGCGGCGCCACGTGTCGGATCGAGGGTGTCGAAGCCGGAGTCCGCGGCGAACAGGGCCGTGAAGAGGAGGAACGCGACACCGAGCGCGGAGCGCCTCTCACCGGCCCAGCGAACGTCGTGTGCGATGGGCCCGGTGATGATGATGAGGGCGAGCCCGACGGGGTTGTGCGGGTTGTAGTGGTAGCGGTTCGTACCCCACTTGCTCCGTCGGAAGACCGGTTCGTCGTCGTACCGCACAGGCTGTCTCCTCAGGGGCGAAGGGGAACGGTGCTTCTGGTCAACGGGTGTGGCCGGCTGCCTTCTGCGCGGCCGGCAGGTAGGCGGCGATGAAGCGGGTGAGGTTCTCGCGGCGTTCGTCGACGTCGTTCGGGGTTTCCCGCGCCCAGACCTCCACCACGTACCGGTGTGGCTCCCCCTTGTGCGTGCACGCGCCATACGCCATCGCGACGCTGTCCGCGATCCGCGCATCCGTGCCGATGCCGGCTGGTTGGGGATTCCCGGCGTCCAGGAGGCTACGGCTCTTGACCTGCAGAGGGTCCACATCGGCAGCCACCAGGCTCGTCTGGAACGTCAGCTCGCGGCGCTCGTCGACCTCCATCCGGCAACCAGTGATGTCCCCTCCGCGTTCGAGGGTGTCGCCCCGCTCGAACGAACCGCCCGGCGGGAGCAGCGGTTTGAGCAGAGCGGACCGCACTTCGACGCCGCACACATCGCCGGGCACTGCGTAGCTCTGGCCCTGCGTGCACCCTGCCGTGCCGGTACGAGATCGATCGGCCCGATGCCGGCCCGGGGGTGGAGGGGCGAGCAGGCCCAGCCGGTCAGAGACGTCCTGTGGCCGCGGACGGATCGGCGGCCACGGGCAGCGACAGGACCATGGTCAGACCGCCGCCAGGGGTGTCCTCCGCCGTGAGCGTGCCGTTCATGGCCTCGGTGAGACCACGGGCCAGAGCGAGGCCGAGGCCGAGCCCGGCGGTGTTGTCGCGGTCGCCCAGGCGCTGGAAGGGCTCGAAAGCCCGCTCGCGGTCGTCGGCGGCGATCCCGGGGCCCTGGTCGGCGATCCTGACCTCGACCCGGCCGGCCAGGTCGCTCGCTGTCACCAGCACGGGACGGTCCCCGGGGGTGTGGCGGACCGCGTTGCCGACCAGGTTCGCGAGGACCCGTTCGAGCAGAGGAGGATCGGCTTGGAGTGCCGGTACGGTCTCCAGGTTCTGTACATCGATGCCGGGCCCGTCCGCGGGCAGCGGTTCGAGGGAGTCCAGAGCGGCCGGCAGGACCTCCTCGAGGGTGGTGGCCCGCAGTTCGAGGGGGAGGGCGCCGGCTTGGAGGCGGCTCAGGTCGAGCAGGTTTTCCACCAGCCGGTTCAGCCGGTTCAGGGACAGTTCTGCGGATTCCAGCAGCTCGGCCCTGTCCTCTTCCGAGAAGTCCACGTCCGGGGTGCGCAATGAGGTGATCGCAGCCAGGGCCCCTGCCAACGGGGTGCGCAGGTCATGGCTGACGGCCCGCAGCAGGGCGGTGCGCAGCCGGTCGGCGGCCTTGATGGGCTCGACTTCGGCGGCGGCTTCGGCCAGGCGGGCCCGCTCGACCGCGGCGCCGACGTGCGCGGCGAAGGTGGCCAGCACGCGGCGCTCGGAGGAGGGCAGCGTACGGCCTCTCAGGATGAGGAAGGCCCCCGATCCGGCCGCGACCACCAGGGCGGAGCCCGAGCCCGCGCTGACGTTGCGTTCACTCCCGGCGGCGTCGGGGGCGTCCGGAGCCAGATCGACGGTGTCCATGCCGAAGGTCTCCCGGGTGCGTTCCAGCAGCGCCGGTATCGTCTGGTCGCCGCGGACGATGCTTCCCGCGAGGGACGACATGGTCTCCGCCTCGGCCGTGGCCCGGGCGGCGCGGCGGGAGAGCCGCAGGGACCTGTCCGCTGCGGCGGCCACGGTGGCGGCGACCACGGCGAAGACCACCAGCGCCAGCACACTGTCGGGGTCGCTCATGGTGAACTCGCCCATGGGCGGCATGAACCAGTAGTTGAGGAGTAACGCGGCGGTCAGTGCCGCTACCAGTGCGGAGACCACTCCGCCGAAGCAGGCCACAGCGACGACCACCACCAGGAAGAGCAGGGCTTCGCTCGTGAGGTTCAGCGTGCCGCGCATCCGGTCGAGAGCCAAGGTGAGCAGCACCGGGAGCAGCACACCGGCCACGGGCCCGGCGATGAGCCGGGAGGTGGGCAGGGTGCGGCGGCGGGACGGCAGCAGTCGGCCATGGCCCGCACGTTCGTGCGTTACCATGTGCACATCGATGTCCTCGGACAGGGCCACCACGGTGTCGCCGATGCCCCGGCCGGTGAGGAAACGTTCCAGCCTCCGGCGGCGGCTCGTCCCCAGGACGAGCTGGGTTGCGTTCTCCGCCATCGCGAAGTCCACCAGCGCCGTGGGCACTTCGTCGCCGACGACGGAGTGGTAGCTGCCGCCCAGGTCCTCGACGAGGGCCCGCTGCGCGGCGAGCGCCGCGTGCGAGACCCCGGCGGCGAGTCCGTCACTGCGCGCGATGTGCACGGCGAGCAGCTCACCACCGGCGGACCTGCCGGCGATGCGGGCGGCGCGGCGGATCAGGGTCTCGCCCTCGGGGCCGCCCGTGAGCGCCACCACCACCCGCTCCCTCGTCTCCCAGACGTCCCCGATGCCGTGCTCGACGCGGTACTTGTGGAGGGCCTCGTCCACACGCCCGGCCAGCCACAGGAGGGCCAGTTCGCGCAGTGCGATGAGATTGCCGGGGCGGAAGTAGTGGGCGAGGGAGGCGTCGATCCGCTCCGGGGGGTAGATGTTGCCGTGTGCCATCCGGCGCCGGAGTCCCTCGGGGGGTATGTCGACCAGCTCGATCTCGTCGGCGCGGCGTACGAACTCGTCGGGCACGGTCTCGTGCTGCGGCACCCCGGTGATCTTCTCGACGACGTCGCTCAACGACTCCAGGTGCTGGATGTTGAGCGCGGTGACGACGTCGATGCCGGCGGCGAGGATGTCCTCGACGTCCTGCCAGCGTTTCGGGTGCGGGCCGCCGCCCGGGACGTTGGTGTGCGCGAGTTCGTCGACCAGAACCACCTGCGGACGTCTGGCCAGCAGCGCTGCGAGGTCCAACTCCGCGTACCGGCCACCTCGGTAGTCGTGGCCGGCCAGGGGGAGCACCTCCAGGCCTGCGAGCCTGGCCTCCGTGTGCCTGCGCCGGTGGCACTCCACGAAACCGGCCACCACGTCCGCGCCGCGGGCCGCCCGGCGGTGCGCCTCGTCGAGCATGCGATACGTCTTGCCGACGCCGGGAGCCGCGCCCAGGAACACTTTGAGCCTTCCGGGCCGGACGGCCGCCTGTGCCCCGGATGCCGGGCCTGCATCGTGCGTGGTCGTCACGCTCAGAACTTCTCGGGGAAGAACAACGCCAGGACCAGATATCCGACGAGGCTGACCGCCACGACGATGCCTACGACATTCTCAGTGCTCACCCGTACACCGACTCCTCCGTACGTCTTCAACCTGACCAGCGAACATCAACGAGACACTGAACGAAACGGCCCTGACGGCTTCCTGACGCAGGTCGGCCGGGACTTTGACGGTGCATTGACGGCCGCTCCATCGACAGGGTGAAGGTGGTGTGCCGGAAAGCCTGGTCGGCGTCGCGTGACCGCACGGTCCGCGTCGACTCGGGTGGGGGCGGAATGCGCAGCGTCGCTACGGTCTTGTTCCTCGTGGTGCTGGTCACGTTCGTGGCCACGGGTGCCCGCCGGTGGCGAATCCCGGCGCCCTCGCTGCTCGTCGTCGCGGGCCTCGCCGTGGCGCTGATACCGGGCACTCCGGAGATCCGGGTCAGTCCTGAGGTCATCGGACTCGTGGTGCTGCCGCCCCTCCTCTACGCCAGCGCGGAAGAACTGTCCTGGCGGGAGCCGCGCCTCGCGTGGAAGCCGGTCAGCGTGCTCGCCGTCGGCCTGGTCCTGGCCTCGGCGGCCGCAGTCGGGGTGATCGCGTCGCTGATCACCCCGCTGACCCGGCAGATGGCATTGGTCCTGGGGGCCATCCTCGCGAGTACGGACCCGGTGGCGGTGACCGCACTCGGCCGGCGCCTCGCGCTGCCGCCCCGCGTCCAAGTCCTCGTACAGGCCGAAAGCCTCTTCAACGACGCAACCTCGCTGGTGCTCTTCCGCGTCGCCGTGGTCGTCGCCGTTGCCTCCGCAGGGGTGTCCTGGCAGGCGGCCGGCATCGAGTTCGCCCTGCTCGCCGGGGGCCGACACGCGCGGTGTCGTCCCGCTGGCCGCTGCCCTGTCCATCCCCGTCGCCGCGGACGGCGGCGGCCTCCTGGACCAGCGGCCGCTCGTACTCGTACTGACGACATCAGTGGTGGTGGTCACCCTCGTGGCCCGGGGTTTCACCCTGGCCGACGTGGTCCGCCGCTCCGGAATCGCCCTCGAACCGGACCCCACCGAACGCGAGGAGGCTTCGGCCCGGTGTGCGCTCGCGGCCGCGGGCATTCGACGGCTGGACGAGATGTCCGACGCGGAAGCTGTACCGGACGTCGTGGCGGACCGCCTCCGGCGCAGTCTGCATGCACGCCTCGAACATGCCCGCGACCGCCTGGAGGAAGCGACCTGGCCGAGTCGGCGGACCACGTCTAGCGGCTGCTGCGCCGGGACCTCATCCGGGTCGAGGCGGCCGAGCTGCAGCGGCTCTACGACGAGCACCGCATCAGCGACGGCACCCGCCGCAGCCTCCAGCGCTCCCTGGACCTGGAGGAGGCGCGGCTCGACCTGGCGAGATGAGTTGTGCGGCCACCGAAGCCATCGCGCCGAGGCCTGGCTCACACGGGGACCGGGGTCGCCCGGACCTCGAGTGATACGGCCCGGCCGGTGGAGTGGTGGACGTACTCGCGGGTCAGCCGGAAGCCTGCCGTCCAGGCGAGCAGTCGGCTGGGCCGGTTGTCGCGCGAGCAGCACCAGCTCGCGGTGCGCCCCCGTGCCTGGATATCAGCCGTCAGACCGGCGACGCAGGCCAGCGCGAGGCGCTCGCGCCGGCGATCGGGCACGGTGACCACCGCGATGTCCTCGTAGAGGTTTCCGAGGAAGTAGGTGCAGGCGACGGAGAGGATCCGGCCCTTGGCGAACGCGGCCCAGGCGTGGCCCGAGCCGGCGAGGTCGGCGGGGCCACCCCAACTGGAATGGATCCAGGCGTTCTCGGGGTTCAGGCCGGCCAGAGCCGGAACGTCCTCGGGCTTCAACCGCCGCACCGTCACGCCACGCGGGGTGCGGGGAAGTGACACCGCTGGCTGGGCCTGGTGGACGTACAGCATCCGCTCCCAGGGGTCGACGCGCTCGAAGGCGGACCCGAGGGAAGGCCAGAACCGTGCGGGGGTCTCTATGTAGTGGCCTGCGAACCGGCTCAGGGCATCCGGGGCGAGCACGCTGGGGTCGCCGCGCAGCAGTACGTGGTCCGCGCAGGCGACGGCGAGCACGCGGGGCCGGTCGGGGCGGTCGGCCCACCACGTGCCGCGACCCGTGGTCAGCACGTGTTCGGCGAGGGCACCGGTACCGGGGGAGCCGGTGGGAAACCAGCGGTTGAGTGCAGGGAGCTGCTGCGGGGCGATCTCGATCACGAAGGGTCTCCAGACGGTGCACGGGTTCTTGGGCCGAGGGCAGGGGGAGCGGGGATGTACTGGCGTCCGGCGCGTTCAGGCGCCGGACGGTGCGCTTCTCGGCGGTTCGGCCAGGTGGGGCCACGCGCGCGTCCCGGTCTGCGTACCGCGGCCGGTGCGGACCGAAGACGCAGGGTGGAACACGGCGGGTCCGAGTGCCGGCTGCGGGGGAGCGGCTCCGAAGCCTGTGAAGGAGGAAGCGGCCGCCCGCTTACGGGCGGGGGCGGGCGGCCGCGGATCGTGCGGTGCTCAGCGCACCGGCGTGTGAGCAGCGCGCGGGGCCGGCCGCACCGTATGCGGTGGCCGGTCGTCGTGGCGCAGAGCGCTGTTCACGTCATTCATCCAACTGCTTCCCGAAACAGAGCTCAAGGCGGTCGGTCGCTCCTTGACACGGTTCTGATACAGGCATGGCCCGGACGGGTGATGCCCGCCACGGACCAGGAGGCGACACCGGCTATCAGCGGCGCGTCAAGAAGCACGCGCCGGCTGTCAGAGTGGCGTCAACGTGGCGCATCCGCTCATGGCGGTGGTCGCAGACTGGGCGGCAGGGGGCAAGCGGACGGCCGTCCGTGATGCCAGGTGGGAGGGCGTGAGGCCGTCTTCTCCGGAGGAACGCCAACAGGCCGGTCCGGATCCCCATGGGACGTACGTACGACAGGAAGGCGGCGCGCCGATGACCAGGGTGCTGGTGGTGGATGACGAACCGCAGCTCGCGCGGTTGCTGGTCATCAATCTGAAGGCGCGGAAGTACGACGTGGATCGCGCGCAGGACGGGGCCGCGGCCCTGGACGCCGTGGCGGCCCGCAGCCCGGACGTGGTCCTGCTCGACCTCGGGCTGCCCGACATGGACGGGATCGATGTGCTCAGGCACCTGCGTGGATGGTCACAGGTGCCTGTGGTGGTGGTCTCCGCCCGCCACGGTTCCGAGGAGAAGATCCGGGCGCTGGACGCCGGCGCGGACGACTACGTCACCAAGCCCTTCAGCATGGACGAACTCCTGGCCCGGCTGAAAGCGGTCGCCCGCCGCACGCTGCCACTCGGCTCGGCAGGCTCCGAGGAAGCGGTCGTCGAGACCGACGAGTTCACCGTGGACCTGATCGCGAAGAAGGCCAGGCGCGGAGGGGAGAACATCAGGCTCACGCCGACGGAGTGGCATCTGCTGGAGGTCCTGATCCGCAACCGGGGCCGGCTCGTCAGCCAGCGGCGTCTGCTCCAGGAGGTGTGGGGCTCCTCCTACGGGACGCAGACCAACTACCTGCGGGTGTACATGGCCCACCTCCGCCGGAAGCTGGAAGCGGACCCCTCGCACCCCCGCCACCTGATCACCGCCCCTGGCATGGGATACCGCTTCGAGGCGTGAGCAGGGCTCGGCCGGCGGGAGTGCAGCCCAGACACCGCCGATCCCGAGCCTTCCGCACACGTCAGGTCATACGCCCAGGTGTGCGCGAATGAGCATGTCGAGTCGCTGCCATGCCGGGGACGAGGCATTGACCGACCCCTGGATGAGGGCGGGAACGTCGGAGGGGGCATCCAGCCCGGGCAGTGCGTCGGATCCGTAGCGGTCCCGGGTCGCCACGGCTATGCGACGGGCGAGTTCGTCGATGCTGGGGTCGTCGGCGCTGAGGTCGTACGCGTGGTCGTAGTCGAGGTAGAGCTGCCGCAGCACCGGCTCGGCGGTGGTCTCGGCCTGGTCGTGGAAGAGGGCGAATGCCCGGTCCGGGTGCGTGGCGAACACGAGGATCCACAGATCGCGCTGCAGGCCCACCCACCGAGGCGTGAACCCCCAGCGATCCAGGCGCTCGAGATGAGCTCCGACCTCGGCGGGCAGCGGTGCCAGCTGCCCGGCGGCGAGCCGGCGCAGGCGCCCTTGCGTCGCTTGCAGACCACGGATGCGGGCGGTGAGCTCGTCGTTGATCTCGCCCAAGGCCTGCTGGAACTCCGTGTCCGTCGCCGATCGCAGGTCCCGGATACGCGCCAGAGGGACACCTGCTTCGGCAAGCGTCCGGATTTTGATCAGATCGATGGCGTCGTCCGCGCCGTACCGGCGGTAGCCGGACGCATCGCGGTCTGGTTCAGGGAGCAGGCCCTTGTCGTGGTACACGCGGATGGTCTTGGTCGACACTCCGACGTACTTGGCCAGCTGCCCGATGGTGATCACCCGGTCATCGTCCCACTTGACCTTTCCCCAGGGGCAGGGTTGCAGCATGGCGTCATGGCAGACATCGACGTGAACTTCGATCGGGAGACCCTGCGCGAGCTGGCGGATGAGGGGAACGAGACCGCGCTGGACCGGCTGGCCGACATGGCCGACGCGGCAGGCGACCTCGGGGAGCTCGGCGAGCTGCTGGACGAGGGGTGCATGCACGCCGGGTTCCTGCTCACGCGACGCGCGGTAGCGGCCGACGACCTGCGGGAGCTGCAACGGATCTCGGACGCCGGCTACGACGAGGCCGGGAACGAGCTGGATCGGCTCCTGAAGGGGCATGGGGAAGGCGGATCCGACGGACCGCTGTCGTAGGCGGTCCAGACCGTGGCGACCGGGGTCGCTTCATCCTGCAGCTGCTCTTCCCGTTGCTGAGGGTGCGCCGAGGGCGTAGTGCGTGTACTCCCGCTCCGGGCGGAAGCCCGCGGTCCAGGCGAGCAGACGTCCGGGGCGGTTGCTCGTCGAGCAGGTCCAGCTGGGCGTGTGCTCGCGGGCTGCTATGTCCGAGCACAGGGCGTTGACGCAGTCGAGCGCCAGATACTGCAGGCGCGGATCGGGCACGGTAACGCACGCGATGTCCTCGTACACGGTGCCGAGGAAGTAGGTACAGGCCACGGCCACGATGCGGTCGCCTCGGAGCGCGGCCCAGACGTGGCCGGAACGGGCGAGGGCCTCGGGGCCGCCCCAGGTGCGGTGGATCCAGCCCATCGCGGGCGGAAGCGTGGTGAGCGCCCGGGCGTCCCGCGCGCCCAGCCTGCGCACGGTGACACCCCTCGGCGGACGGGACGCCGGCGCGGACGACCGCTGGACGTACACCACGCGCTGCCACGGCACCACGCGCTGGAAGGCCGCACCGATCAGCGGAAGGAAGCGGTCCGGTGCCTCGACGTGGTGGTCCGCGAAGACCGCGAGATCCCCCGGTGCGAGGGCCTGCGGGTCTCCGCGCAGGAGCACGTGGTCCCCGCACTCGACGGCGATCGCACGCGGCTGGATGACGCGGTCCACCCACCAGCGGCCGGCCTCGGTGGTCAGGACGTGCTCGGTCAGGGCGCCCGAGCCCGGGGTTCCGGCGGGGAACCAGCGGGAGAGGGCCGGGAGCCGGTGCGACGGCAGGTTGATCACAGGACTTCCTTGCGGGGTCATGGAAGTGGGGCGGCCCTGTCGGAGGGCCGCCCCACGGCGTGGACTGATGACTAGCAGGCGGGCTTGCTGCCGTGGTTGGAGCCCTTCTTGCGGCGGGCCCTCTTCTTGCGTGCGCGCTTGGACATGTCCGGTTATCCCTTCAGGCGGTGTGGCCGACGAGGAGGTCGGCGAGCTTGTTGAGGCGCTTGACGGTGCGGTCCTCGGTGGCGGCGGGGGCCGGGGCGACGCGCTCGGAGCGGTCGTAGTAGGCGCCGTTGACGATCTCGGTGGCCGGGTCGCAGAGCCGTACGACGTGCTGCGCGCCCTCGGCGGCCGGCGCGCCCTCGTGCCCGTACAGCGGAAGGAGGCCGGTTTCGCAGACGCCGGGGTTGACGGAGACGGCCGTGACGCGGGGGTCGGCGGCGAAGACGGTCAGCGCCAGCTGGGACTGGGCGTACGCGGCGAGGCGGGAGTAGCGGCGGATGCGCTGCGGGTCGTTCCACTGGATGGCGCCGGAACGGTGCAGGCCGGAGGAGACGTTGACGACGCGCCCGCCGGGGTCGCTGGTGAGCGAGGGCTCCAGGAGGTTGGTGAGGAGGTAGTGGGCGAGGAAGTTGACCTGGAAGGCGATCTCGTTGCCGTCGGTGGTGAGCGTGTGGCGCTCGGGCGCGGCGATCGCCGCGTTGTTGACGAGCACGTCCAGGCGCGGGTGGTCGCGTACGACGGCGTGGGCGAGGTTCTCGACCTCCTCCAGGCGGGTGAAGTCGGCCACCATCGGCTTGAGTTGGGCGCCGTTGACGCCGGCGGTGGCGATCAGCCGGTCGGTGGCGGCATGGGCTTCCTCGGGCGTACGGCCGTGCAGGAGGACGGTGGTGCCGAGCTCGGCGAGCCGGCGGGCGGTCTCGTAGCCGATGCCGGAGGTGGCGCCGGTGACGAGGACGGTACGGCCGGACAGGGATGAGGACATGGCAGATTCCTGGAGGAGGGCATGCCTGACGTGCCCGGCGCGCCGGCGTGAGGCGGGAGCGTGGGCTCAGTTCATGCGGTGAAGGTGAAGGTGAGGATGCGTACGAGGGCTCGATCTGCGCCCTTCAGGCGGCTGATCGGCAGGTACGCGCAGGACGCGCGGCCTATGTCAGAGGGCCGGGCGGACAGCGGGCGCCGTCGGCTGCACCGGATTCGGTGGCCGATCGTCGTAGCGCGGACCGCTGTTCATGGCGCCATCCCAGCGCATCGGGGACGCCGAGGCAAGCGCTGGGCGGCTCCTTGATGACCTTCTGACGGGCATCGTCAGGGCCGCGTCAAAGATCCGCCGCAGGACGGAAGGAACCTGTCAAGGAGTGCCGCCGCCGATGCCGGTCAGGCACAGACTGGTCGGGCGACGAGCCGGACGACGGACCGGCGGCACACGCATGGCGGGGCGATGACCTGAACATCGCCCGGAGCAGTGCACGGTCCCACCGTGGGGGCACGGACCGATGCGACCGTGTGCCGGTCACGCGTCGCGCCATACATGAGCCGTTCGCTTCCCGGGGTGGGGATTCCGGGAAGCGAACGGCTCGTGTGCTTCGGCCATCCGTACGTGCTGACGACGGGCGATGGCCAGGGGCGACGGGCTTCGTGGGAGCGATCACGCGCCCGGCGCGCTCCGCTGTCAGTGCGCTGTCAGCGGCCTCTCAGCGGGCCCGGGCATCGTCGTGGTCATCGAGAGCGACGACACACCCGGTCAGGAGAATCCCATGAACGCACACAACACCGAGAAGTCCCCGGCACGGCGGATTTGCCAACGGCCAGTTCTGCGAGCTGCTGATCGTGCCCGAGCGGGACTTCGCCGTCATCACCATGGCCAACGCAGGTCCGGGCGGCATCCCCTTCAACCGCGGTGCTGTGCGCCGGGCCCTGGAGCACTACCTCGGTGTCGTGGACAAGGATCCGGAGCCGCTGCCGTACGACGAGGCCCGGGCCCGGGAGGTTGCCGGGGCCTTCGAGAACGACGCCATGACGCTCACCGTCGCCGCCGACGGGCAGGAGCTGACGATCGGAGTCGTGATCAAGCCGGAGATCCGTGCGGCGGCCGACCTCGAGATGCCCGCGGACTACGAGCAGGCCGCGCTGGGCCTGCTGCCGGGCGACGGCGACGAGTTCATCGTCACCGCCGGCGGACTGCAGGGACAGCGCGGCTCCTTCTCCCGGGACGAGAACGGTGCCGTCGCCGGTATCGACCTCGGCGGCCGGGTCTTCGACCGGGTCCCGACCGCCTCCGCGTAACGGACGGCTCACCCGAGCCGCCCTGCACTTCGCTCGACGTCAGGTGACCGCGGACGCGGGGAGTTCCGGCGGGGCCGCGGGGCCGTCCGCCACTATGGGGAGGGTGATGACCATGGTGAGGCCGCCGCCGGGGGTGTCCTCGGCCGTGAGGGTCCCGCCGATGGCCTCGGTGAAGCCGCGGGCCACGGCGAGCCCGAGGCCGACGCCGGCGCCGCGCGGCGCGTCGCCGTGGCGCTGGAAGGGTTCGAAGATGCGCGCCTTGGCTTCCTCGGGTACGCCGGGGCCGCGGTCGACGACGCGCAGTTCGACGCGGCTGGCGAGGGCACTGGCGGAGACGTTCACGGGCTGGCCGTCCGGGCTGTACTTGACCGCGTTCTCGACGATGTTGGCGACGGCGCGTTCCAGGAGACCGCGGTCGACGGCGACCATGGGCAGGGTCTCGGGGATGTCCAGCTCCACGCTGTCCTCCGGTACGCCGCCCAGGGCCATGGGAACGACCTCGTCGAGGTCGGTCACCCGGATCAGCGGCACGACCGTGCCGGTGTTGAGGCGGGACATGTCGAGGAGGTTGCCGATGAGGGCCGCGAGGCGGTCGGCGCCGTCCTCGATGCCTTCGAGCAGCTCGGCCCTGTCGTCCTCGGACCACTCGACGTCGTCGGAGCGCAGCGAGCTCACGGACGCCTTGATGCCGGCGAGCGGGGTGCGCAGGTCGTGGCTGACGGCGGCGAGCAGGGCGGTGCGGATGCGGTTGGCCTCGGCGAGCTCGCGGGACTTCTCGGCCTCGTCGACCAGGCGCTGGCGGTCGAGTACGACGGCGGCCTGGGCCGCGAAGGCACCCAGGACGCGCCGGTCCTCGGCGGGCAGGACCCGGCCGGTCAGGGAGAGGGCCATGTTGTCGCCTATGGGGAGGTCGACGTCCGCGTCCTCGGGCCGGCTGACGGGACTGGTGCCGACGGCCGCTGCCGTGGTCCACGCGTCGACCTCGCTGCTGCGTTCCAGGAGGGCGACCGATTGCATGGTGAAGGTCTCGCGGAGGCGTTCCAGGAGGGCGTGGAGGGAGTCCTCGCCGCGCAGGACGCTGCCTGCCAGGAAGGAGAGGATCTCGGACTCGGCGCGCAGCCTGGCGGCCTGGTGGGTGCGCCGGGCTGCGAGATCCACCACGGACGCCACGGACACGGCGACCCCGATGAAGATCGCGATGGCGACGATGTTCTTCGGGTCCGAGATCGTGAACTGGTGCAGCGGCGGCGTGAAGTAGTAGTTGAGCAGGAGGGAGCCGAAGGCCGCTGAGGCGAGGGCGGGGAGGAGTCCGCCGAGGAGTGCTGCCGCCACGGTGCAGGTGAGGAAGAGCAGCATGTCGTTGGCGAGGCCGAGGTCGGGTACGAGCTGGTTCAGCAGGACGGTGAGCAGGGCGGGTCCGGCGATGCCGGCCAGCCAGCCCCAGATGATGCGGGAGCGGCCGAGCCGTGCGCCCTGGGGGACGGGGAGGCTGCGGCGCCCCTTGGCGGCCTCGTCGTGGGTGACGATGTGGACGTCGAGGTCGGGTCCGGACTCGCGGGCGACGGTGGCGCTGACGCCGGGGCTGAGGACGGACTGCCACGAGCGGCGGCGGCTGACGCCGAGGACGATCTGGGTGGCGTTGCAGCCGCGGGCGAACTCCAGCAGGGCGTCGGGGATGTCGTCGCCTATGACGTGGTGGAAGGTGCCGCCGAGGCCTTCGACCAGGGTGCGCTGGACGGCCAGTTCCTTGGGAGAGGCGGAGGTGAGTCCGTCGCTGCGGGCGATGTAGACCGCGAGGACCTCGCCACCCGCTCCCTTCTCGGCGAGCCGTGCAGCCCGGCGGATCAGCGTACGTCCCTCCGGTCCGCCGGTGAGGCCGACGACGATGCGTTCGCGGGCCTGCCAGGTGGAGCGGATGTTGTGCTCGCCCCGGTACTCCTGGAGGTACTCGTCGACCCGGTCGGCCACCCACAGCAGCGCGAGCTCACGCAGCGCGGTCAGGTTGCCCGGGCGGAAGTAGTTCGACAGGGCGGCGTCGACCTTGTCGGGCTTGTAGACGTTGCCGTGCGCCATGCGGCGGCGCAGAGCCTGCGGGGACATGTCGACCAGCTCGATCTGGTCCGCGCGCCGGGCCACCTCGTCGGGGACGGTCTCCCGCTGCCGGACCCCGGTGATCGTCTCGACCACGTCACCCAGTGATTCGAGGTGCTGGATGTTGACGGTGGAGATGACGTCGATGCCCGCCTGAAGCAGTTCCTCCACGTCCTGCCAGCGCTTGGCGTTCCGCGAGCCGGGCACGTTGGTGTGCGCGAGCTCGTCCACCAGGGCCACGGTCGGCCGGCGGGCGAGGATCGCGTCGACGTCCATCTCGGTGAAGGTGGAGCCGCGGTACTCCAGCTCGCGGCGCGCGATGAGCTCCAGACCGTGCAGCATCACCTCGGTCCGCGGCCGGCTGTGGTGCTCGACGAAGCCGACGACGCAGTCGGTGCCCCGCTCGACCCGGCGATGCGCCTCGGACAGCATCGCGTACGTCTTGCCGACGCCCGGTGCCGCACCGAGGTAGATGCGGAGCTTGCCGCGTCCCATGTTCAGACTCTTCTTCTCTGTCGACGATCGGGCGGGTGATCAGGGTTCGAAGCGGTATCCCATGCCGGGCTCGGTGATCAGATACCGCGGATGCGAAGGATCCGCTTCCAGTTTGCGCCGAAGCTGGGCCATGTAGACGCGCAGGTAGTTGGTGTTCTCCCCGTAGGTCGGCCCCCAGACCTCCAGCAGCAGCCGAGCCTGCGTGATCAGCCGGCCCGGGTGGGTGATGAGGATTTCCAGCAGATGCCACTCCGTCGGGGTCAGTCGCACGGTGCGGTCTCCCCGCCGTACCTTTCGCGCGACCAGGTCGACGGTGAACTCGTCGGTCGTCACCACGGCGACCTCGTCCGGCTGAGACGCCGCCGGGGCCTCGTTCCTGCGGGCGGCGGCTCGCAGGCGGGCCAGGAGCTCGTCCATGCTGAACGGTTTCGTCACGTAGTCGTCCGCGCCGGCGTCGAGGGCCCGGATCTTGTCCTCCGAGGTGTGCCGGGCGGAGAGGACCAGGATGGGCACGCGGGACCAGCCCCGGACGTTTTTGATCACGTCGACGCCGTCCATGTCGGGCAGCCCCAGGTCCAGCACTATGACGTCCGGCTTGTGCGCGGCCGCGATGCGCAGGGCCGAGCCGCCGTCGGAGGCCTCCTCGACCTCGAACTTGCGCGCCTGGAGGTTGATCTTCAGTGCGCGGACGAGCTGGGGATCGTCCTCCACCACCAGCACCCGGGTCATCGGTGTGCAGCCTTTCCTTCGTTACGGGCACGGGGAGGAGCCGGCGGGGCGCTCGGGCACCCTCCCAGCGATTGCTGGGGGAGGCCCGCGCCCCGCCGGCTCCCGGTCCGTGCGATGTGGAGCATCAGCTCTTGGTCAGTGCCTTGAGGGCGGTGTTGAGTTCGAGGACGTTGACCCGGGGCTCGCCCATGAAGCCGAGCGTGCGACCCGTGGTGTGGTCCGCGACGAGCTTCTCGACCTGCTTGACGTCGAGCCCGTTCTGCTCGGCGACCCGGTGGACCTGGAGTTCGGCGTAGGCGGGGGAGATGTTCGGGTCGAGGCCGGAGCCGGAGGAGGTGACGGCGTCGGCCGGAACGTCCTCCGGCCTGACCGTGAACGAGCCGGTGGAGTTGTCGGCGATCACGGCTTCCTTGGCCGCGACGACCTGGGCGCAGAGGGTGCCTTCCTCGGCGTCCTTGGTGCACCGGCCGTTCACGGCTCCGTTGTCGGCGGAGCGGTTGGTGGCGCCGGACAGGATCAGCGAGTACTGGGTGTTGACGCTGTTGCTGCCGAGGCCGTTGGAGGGGCGCGGCTGGAACCACTTCAGGTCCGGCTTCGCGGCCTCCTCGGGGTCGTCGGGGTTCTGCTTGGGCAGGTTGTAGGTCTGCCCGATGAGGGAGGATCCGACGACGGCGCCGCTCTTGTCCTTGATCTCGGACCCGTTGGCCTTGTCGTTGAACAGGGCCTGGGCGATCCCGGTGACGGCGAGCGGGTAGATGACCCCGCAGATCACGGTCAGGACGAGGAGGGCCCGCAGGCCCGCCCCGATCAGGCGTGCCGTGTTGCTTACAGAGTTGTTCATCGCAGATCAGCCGATTCCGGGGATGAGGGTGATGAGCATGTCGATGATCTTGATGCCGATGAACGGGGCGATCAGACCTCCGAGTCCGTAGACCCCGATGTTGCGGCGGAGCATCTTGTCGGCGCTGGTCGGCCGGTACTGGACGCCCTTGAGGGCGAGGGGGACCAGGGCGATGATGATCAGTGCGTTGAAGATGACGGCGGAGAGGATCGCGGACTCGGGGGAGTGCAGGCCCATGATGTTGAGCTTGTCCAGGCCCGGGTAGACCACGGCGAACATGGCGGGGATGATCGCGAAGTACTTCGCCACGTCGTTGGCGATGGAGAAGGTGGTGAGGGCGCCTCGGGTGATGAGGAGCTGCTTGCCGATCTCGACGATCTCGATGAGCTTGGTGGGGTTGGAGTCCAGGTCCACCATGTTCCCGGCCTCCTTGGCGGCCGAGGTGCCCGTGTTCATCGCCACGCCGACGTCGGCCTGGGCCAGCGCCGGCGCGTCGTTCGTACCGTCACCGGTCATCGCGACCAGCTTGCCGCCGGCCTGCTCCCGCTTGATGAGGGCCATCTTGTCCTCGGGGGTGGCCTCCGCGAGGAAGTCGTCGACGCCCGCCTCTTCGGCGATGGCCTTCGCGGTGAGCGGGTTGTCACCGGTGATCATGACGGTCTTGATGCCCATGCGGCGCAGCTCGTCGAACCGCTCGCGCATGCCCTCCTTGACCACGTCCTTGAGGTGGATGACACCGAGGACGCGGGCGCCCTTCTCGTCCTTCACGGCGACCAGCAGCGGCGTACCGCCGGCTTCCGAGATCGTGTTCGCGAGGAGGTCGGCGTCGTCGGACACCCGACCGCCCTGCTCCCGGACCCAGGTGATGACGGAGCCGGCGGCGCCCTTGCGGGTCTGCTTGCCGTCCACGTTCACACCCGACATGCGGGTCTGGGCCGTGAAGGCGATCCACTCGGCGTGGGCGAGCTCGCCCTGGTGGCGCTCGCGCAGCCCGTACTTCTCCTTCGCCAGGACGACGATGGAACGGCCCTCGGGAGTCTCGTCGGCCAGCGAAGACAGCTGGGCGGCGTCCGCCAGCTCGGCTTCGGTGGTGCCCTTCACGGGTACGAACTCGGAGGCCTGACGGTTGCCGAGGGTGATGGTGCCGGTCTTGTCGAGCAGCAGCGTCGAGACGTCACCGGCGGCTTCCACCGCACGTCCCGACATGGCGAGGACGTTGCGCTGGACGAGTCGGTCCATGCCGGCGATGCCGATCGCCGACAGGAGCGCGCCGATGGTGGTGGGGATCAGGCAGACCAGGAGCGCGGTGAGCACGATCATCGACTGCTCGGCGCCCGCGTAGATCGCGAACGGCTGGAGCGTGACCACGGCCAGCAGGAAGACGATCGTGAGAGACGCGAGGAGGATGTTCAGCGCGATCTCATTCGGGGTCTTCTGCCGGGCCGCGCCCTCGACGAGGGCGATCATGCGGTCGATGAAGGTCTCGCCGGGCTTCGTCGTGATCTTGATGACGATCCGGTCGGAGAGGACCTTCGTACCGCCGGTGACGGCCGAGCGGTCACCGCCGGACTCGCGGATCACGGGTGCGGACTCGCCGGTGATGGCGGACTCGTCCACGGACGCGACGCCCTCGACCACGTCGCCGTCGCCGGGGATGACGTCCCCCGCCTCGCAGACGACGAGGTCGCCGATCTTCAGCTCGGTGCCCGGGACGGATTCCTCGTCGCCTCCCGCGGTCAGGCGGCGGGCGACGGAGTCGGTCTTGGCCTTGCGCAGGGTGTCGGCCTGGGCCTTGCCGCGGCCCTCGGCGACGGCCTCGGCCAGGTTGGCGAAGATCGTCGTCAGCCACAGCCAGGCGGTGATGGCCCAGCCGAACCAGTCCGTCGGGTCCGTGAGGGCGAGGACGGTGGTCACCACCGACCCGATCAGGACCACGAACATGACCGGGGACTTGATCATGATGCGGGGGTCGAGCTTGCGGATCGCGTCGGGGAAGGACTTGATCAGCTGCTTGGGGTCGAACAGGCCTCCGCCGACGCGGCCGGCCGGCGGCTTGTGGCCCGTGGGCAGGTCCTCGTGCGGAGCACGGGTCGGAGTGGCGGTGCTCATGATGCGAGCCCTTCGGCGAGCGGACCCAGCGCCAGGGCCGGGAAGTAGGTCAGACCGGTGACGATGAGGATCGTGCCGACGAGGAGCCCGGTGTAAAGCGGCTTGTCGGTACGGAGCGTGCCTGCCGTCTCGGGGACGGGCTTCTGCTCGGCGAGCGAGCCGGCCAGCGCCAGGACGAACACCATCGGCAGGAAGCGGCCCAGCAGCATCGCGATGCCGATGGTGCTGTTGAACCACTGGGTGTCGGCGTTCAGGCCCGCGAAGGCCGAGCCGTTGTTGTTGGCGCCGGAGGTGTAGGCGTACAGGATCTCGGAGAATCCGTGCGCACCGGCGTTCGTCATGGAGTTGCCCGGCGTGGGCAGGGCCATGGCGGCCGCGGTGAAGCCGAGGACGAGGGCGGGGGTGATGAGGATGTAGCAGGCCGCGAGCTTGATCTCGCGGGTGCCGATCTTCTTGCCCAGGTACTCGGGGGTGCGGCCGACCATCAGACCGGCGATGAACACCGCGATGATCGCCATGATCAGCATGCCGTAGAGGCCGGAGCCGACACCGCCGGGCGCGATCTCGCCGAGCTGCATGCCCAGCAGCTGGATGCCGCCGCCGAGACCGGTGTAGGAGGAGTGGAAGGAGTTGACCGCGCCGGTCGAGGTCAGCGTGGTGGCGACCGAGAAGATCGCCGAGGCGCCGACGCCGAAGCGGGTCTCCTTGCCCTCCATCGCCCCGCCGGCGACGTCGAAGGCCGGACCGTGGTGGGCGAACTCCGTCCACATCATCAGCGCCGTGAAGCCGATCCAGATGACGCCCATCGTCGCGAGGATCGCGTAGCCCTGCCGCAGGTTGCCGACCATGCGGCCGAACGTGCGGGTCAGCGCGAACGGGATGAGGAGGATCAGGAAGATCTCGAAGAGGTTCGAGAAGGGGGTGGGGTTCTCGAAGGGGTGCGCGGAGTTGGCGTTGAAGTAGCCGCCGCCGTTCGTTCCCAGCTCCTTGATGACCTCCTGGGAGGCCACCGCCCCGCCGTTCCACTGCTGGGTGCCGCCCATGAACTGGCCGACCTCGTGGATGCCGGCGAAGTTCTGGATAGCGCCGCACGCGACCAGGACGATCGCGCCGATCACTGCGATCGGGAGCAGGATGCGGAAGACGCCGCGGACCAGGTCCGCCCAGAAGTTGCCGAGCTCGCCGGTGCGGGAGCGGGCGAAGCCCCGTACGAGGGCCACGGCGACGGCCATGCCGACGGCGGCGGAGACGAAGTTCTGCACGGCCAGGCCGCCGGTCTGCACGACGTGGCCCATGGCCTGCTCGCCGTAGTAGGACTGCCAGTTCGTGTTGGCCACGAAGGACGCGGCCGTGTTGAAGGCCTGGTCCGGGTCGATCGACACGAAGCCGAGCGAGCCGGGCAGGACGCCCTGCAGGCGCTGCAGCAGGTAGAGGAAGAGGACGCTGACCGCCGAGAAGGCGAGGACGGCACGCAGGTAGGCGGGCCAGCGCATCTCGGCCGAAGGGTTGGCTCCGATGGCCTTGTAGATCCACCTCTCCGGCTTGTAGTGCTTCTCGGAGGAGTAGACGCGGGCCATGTGGTCGCCCAGGGGGCGGTAGGCCAGCGCGAGCGCGGCGATCAGTGCGAGGAGCTGGAGCACACCAGCGAGAACGGGACTCATCGGTGGCTAGAACCTCTCCGGCTTGACGAGGGCGAGGACGAGGTAGCCCAGCAGGGCGACGGCCACGACGAGGCCGACAATGTTCTCGGCGTTCACAGCTTGGTCACCCCCTTGGCGATGAGAGCCACCAGCGCGAATACCGCGACCGTGGTGACGACGAAGGCCAGATCGGCCATCGCGAGCTCCTGAGTGAAGTGGGAAGAAATGAATCGGCCAGATGGCCGATGACGAGATAACCGTGTCTTCATCCCGGCGTTAAGACGCCTTGACGGTGTCCATACGGGTGCACGGGAACTCTTAACGCCACCCTGACGGAAAGGGTCGGAAAAGGCCCGGTCAGCCCAGGTGGGACAGGTCGGCTGTGTCCAGGGCGGAGCCGGCCTGCGAGGCCGGCGCCACGGCCACCAGGCGGTCCTGTTCCGGGGGCAGCGGGCCGGGGAAGGGATCCAGGCCGTAGTAGTGGCCGCCGCCGCCGACCCGCGGCTCGGTCCCGCCGTTCGGCCGGTCGGCGTACTCCGTGATCCGGCCCGGGCGGCGCAGCCACAGGCCTCCGTCGTGCTCCAGGTGTGGCAGGTTGCCCATCAGGGTTCCGTACGCGAAGCGGCAGCCACGCAGCCCGTGCAGGCCGACGACGAGGAGCAGCGCCGCGTTCGTCGCCGAGAGATCCGTGCGGAACGGCACCAGCCCGAGCGCCACCAGGAAGGGGAGCACGAGGGCCGTGAGCAGCGCGGCAGCGTCGTGGAGCCGATACCCGGACATGTGGTGCCTCCTGTCCGGACATGAGGGCTTCGGATCAGAACTTCTCGGGCCTGATCAGTGCGGTCACGAGATACCCGAGCAGCGCGAGTGCGACGAGCAGACCGACCACGTTCTCCGCTTCCATCGGAACTTCTCCCTTTGTCGAGGGTGGGGTTGGGGAGCGCCCTTCGAACTCAACCCTGCCCCTTGTCAGAGGGACGGTCATCTCCCTGGGCGAGGTCTTGATGCACCCCGTACGACTCTCCGCCTCGGCATCAAGGAGGCGTGAGGACTGGAGCGGTCGGCGTATGGACCACGTCAGGAACCCTGGTGATCCGGCCATCGAATTCCGACGCTGTCCTCACTTTGTCCAACGGAGGAACAGCGAGATGTCGATAGACATGGGAAAGACGGGTACTGCGGGACGGGTTCCTGGCACGGAGGAACCTCCTGATACCGGGGTCGGCACACCGCCGCCGGGGGATCGCCACCGGCTGACCGCCCTCCAGGGTCTGGCTGCGCTGTCGCTGGACGCGATGGCGTCCGTGGCGTACGGGCCGGAGGCGATCGTACTCGTCCTGGCCGCGGCCGGCGCGTACGGCATGGGCTTCACCCTCCCCGTCACCCTGGCGATCGCCGCGCTCCTGGCCGTGCTGGTGGCTTCGTACCGGCAGGTGATCGCCGCGTTCCCGGACGGCGGCGGCTCGTACGCCGTCGCCAAGCGCCACCTCGGCCGGCGTACGAGCCTGGTCGCCGCCGCCTCACTGATCCTGGACTACGTCCTGAACGTGGCCGTCTCGGTGACGGCCGGCGTGGCCGCTCTGACCTCGGCCTTCCCCGAGCTGTACGCGGACCGGGTGTGGATCTGCCTGTGCATCCTGGTCCTGGTCACCGCGGTGAACCTGCGCGGTGTCGTGGAATCCGCCAAGGCGTTCCTCGTGCCCACCGCCGTCTTCGTCGGGTCGATCCTCGCGATGGTCGTCGTCGGTCTCTTCCGCGACGGTCCCGTCAGCACCACGTCCGCGGCCGGGCACGCCTCGGCCCTCGGCGAGGGCGCGACCACGGTGGGCGCCCTCCTGCTGCTGAAGGCCTTCGCCGCCGGCTGTTCGGCGCTCACCGGCGTCGAGGCGGTCGCCAACGCCGTGCCCTCCTTCAGGGCCCCGGCCGCCCGCCGGGCGCAGCGCACCGAGGTCGCCCTCGGCGCGCTCCTGGGCGTGATGCTGATCGGCCTGTCGATCCTCATCGGCCGCTTCCACCTGCAGCCCGTCGAGGGCGTGACCGTCCTCGCGCAGCTCGCGGACGCCTCCTTCGGCCACAACGCCGCCTTCTACGTCGTCCAGTTCGCCACCATGGCGCTGCTGGCGCTGGCTGCGAACACCTCCTTCGGGGGCCTGCCCGTCCTGATGAGCCTGCTGGCCCGGGACAACCACCTGCCGCACGTCTTCGCCCTCAAGGCCGACCGCCAGGTCCACCGCCACGGTGTGATCTGGCTGGCCCTGGTCTCCGGCCTCCTGCTCGTGTTCTCCGGCGGAGACACCAACACCCTCGTCCCGCTCTTCGCCATCGGTGTGTTCATCGGCTTCACCATCTGCCAGGTCGGCATGGTCCGGCACTGGTCCGGGGAGCGGCCGCGCGGCTGGCGGGCGAAGGCGGGCCTGAACGGCTTCGGCGCGCTGCTGACCGGGGTCTCGGCGGTCGTCGTCACCGCCACGAAGTTCACCGAGGGCGCCTGGCTGATCGTCGTTGCACTGCCGTTGCTCGTCCTCGGTTTCGGGAAGGTCCACCGCGCGTACACCGAGATCGGTGAACGGCTGGAGCTCGGCCGGATCCCGCAGGCCCCGCGGCGTTCCCGCTCCGTGGTCGTCGTCCCGGTCTCCGGTCTGTCCCGGCTGACCAGCCAGGCCCTCACTGCCGCCCGTTCACTCGGCGATGAAGTGCTCGCCGTAACCGTCACCCACCCGGCTCCCGAAGACCGTCAGGTGACCGAAGCCCTCCGGCGGGACTGGGAGTTGTGGAAGCCGGGCGTGGAGCTGGTCGAGCTCTCCTCGGAGACCCGCTCGCTCGGTCGCCCGCTTTCGGCGTATGTGAGGAAGCTGGCGCAGGCCCACCCGGACGTTCAGGTCACCGTGCTGATTCCGGAGACCGAACCCGCCCGCCTGTGGCAGCGGATGCTCCAGAACCAGCGCGGCTCCGTCGTCGCCCACGCCGTCCGCCGCGACACGGACGCCGTGATCTGCCGGCTGCGTTTCCGCATCACGGCCGACGCACGATGACGGGTGTTGACGCACCTCTGACGGCGGCTTGACGTGTCTCGTGCGCCGCCGTCAAGAGGGTGCCAATTCCGGCGCGCGCACGCGCCTTTTCTCTGTAACGGGCAGTAGTTTCCTGTCTGTTGCGCCGCCGGGGACCTCGAAACACTCACATGACGGCCGAGGGGGTCCATGGAGGCAGTCCCCGGCGGCGACACCCCTCTTCCGCGTCCTGGCCACGAGCCGCCAGGGCTGCCACTCCTCGACCACATCCCAGAAGGTATGCATGCCTCCCGCCGCCGCGCAGCACATTCCTCCGGGTCTCGGGACCCCGCCGCGGACTCCGACCAACCGACCGTCCCGGAAACGCTCCGGCCAGGTGAACGTGGTGGATCCCGAGCTCCTCGCCGCCTCCGCACGGGAAGCTGTCGGAAAGCTCCATCCGCGCGAACTGGTCAAGAAACCGGTGCTGTTCGTCGTCGCCGTCGGATCCGTGCTGACCACGCTTTCGGCGCTCATCCACCCGTCCGTCTTCACCTGGGTCATCAGCGTCTGGCTCTGGCTGACAGTCCTGTTCGCCAACCTCGCAGAGGCCGTTGCCGAAGGCCGGGGCCGGGCTCAGGCGGACTCGCTGCGCAAGGCGCGCACGGACACGGTCGCGGTCCGCCTGAACCACTGGACGTACGGTGCGAACCTGCGGCACGCGGAGACCGAGGTGGTCACCCCCGCCGAACTCCAGCCCTTCGACTTCGTCCTCGTCGAGGCCGGCGAGCTGATCCCGGCCGACGGCGACGTGGTCGACGGGGCCGCGATGGTGGACGAGTCGGCCGTCACCGGCGAATCGGCTCCCGTCCTGCGGGAATCGGGCGGAGACCGCTCCGGCGTCACCGGCGGCACGACCGTCCTGTCCGACGCGGTCGTCGTACGGGTCACCTCGCGCCCGGGCAACAGCTTCATCGACCGGATGATCGCCCTGGTCGAGGGCGCCACCCGGCAGAAGACCCCGAACGAGATCGCGCTGAACATCCTGCTGGCCGCACTCACCGTCATCTTCATTCTCGTGGTCGTCGCCATCCAGCCGATGGCCGCCTACGCGCACGCCGCACAGTCCACGACCGTGCTGGTCGCCCTCCTCGTCACCCTCATCCCCACCACGATCGGCGCCCTCCTGTCGGCGATCGGCATCGCGGGCATGGACCGGCTCGTCCAGCGCAACGTCATCGCGATGAGCGGACGCGCCGTCGAGGCGGCCGGAGACGTGAACACCCTGCTCCTCGACAAGACCGGCACCATCACCCTCGGCAACCGCGAAGCCGCGGCCTTCATCCCGCTTCCCGGCGTCGACCACCTCAAGCTCGCGGAAGCCGCCCAGCTGTCCTCGCTCGCCGATGAGACGCCCGAGGGCAGGTCCGTCCTCGCTCTCGCCCAGCAGTACGGCCTTCAGCCCGTGACCGCGGAGGAACTCAGCAATCCGCGGTTCACCGAGTTCAGTGCCCGGACCCGGATGAGCGGCGTGAACCTGAGCTGGGACAACGGGGCCGGCTGCGCCATCCGCAAGGGTGCGACAGCCCAGGTCTGCGACTGGGTCACGATGCGCGGCGGAACCGTACCGCCGGAAGCCGAGGCGTGGTCGGCCACCGTGTCGGAGTCCGGAGGCACTCCGCTGCTGGTGGCGGTCCACGACTGGGACGGGCCGAGGGTGCTCGGCATCGTCCATCTCAAGGACGTCGTCAAGGACGGCATCCGGGAGCGCTTCGCGGAACTGCGCAGCATGGGCATCCGCACGGTCATGGTCACCGGCGACAACGAACTGACGGCCCGCGCCATCGCCGCCGAGGCTGGTGTCGACGAGTACCTCGCCGAGGCCACGCCCGAGGACAAGATGGCCCTCATCAAACGGGAGCAGGCGGGCGGGAAGCTGGTCGCGATGACGGGCGACGGCACCAACGACGCCCCCGCGCTGGCCCAAGCCGATGTCGGCGTCGCCATGAACACGGGCACCTCGGCGGCCAAGGAAGCCGCGAACATGGTGGATCTGGACTCCAGCCCCACCAAGCTGATCGACATCGTCGAGATCGGCAAGCAACTGCTGATCACCCGCGGCGCCCTGACCACCTTCTCGATCACGAACGACGTTGCAAAGTACTTCGCGATCATCCCGGCGATGTTCACGGCGGCCTACCCGGGACTCGAGGCCCTCAACATCATGGGTCTGAGCAGCCCGACCTCCGCCATCACGTCGGCGATCATCTTCAACGCGCTGATCATCGTCGCCCTCATCCCGCTCGCCCTGCGCGGCGTCCGCTACAGGCCGGCGTCCGCGCACGACCTGCTGCGCCGCAACCTCGGCGTCTACGGCCTCGGCGGCCTGATCCTGCCCTTCGTCGGCATCAAGCTCATCGACCTGGTGGTGTCCACCATCCCCGGCCTCGGCTGATCCCGGTCAAGAGCCCCGGACCACGGCCGCACCAGGCCGGCCAGCGTCGATCCACACTCCGCTGGTTCCCCTGCGGGGGCGGCCCCCGTCCGGGCCGCCCCCGCTCACTACGCCACAGGTGGCACTCTTTGCGTTAAGGAACCGTCAGGATTCGCTCCCCGCGTGCATGAGTGATCAGCCTGCGTACGCTTGCTCAGCCGTCGGCGCCGACGGCTGATTCTTCGCCGTATGACAGGAGCACCACGACGGCCACCCCTGCCCGCACCTCGCGCCTGCGCGCGTGGATGCTGGAAGGCCTGACCGCCGAGACCAGTTCGCCCGCCGCCAAGGAAGCGGCGGCCCAGCCCCATGGCCGGCCGTGGTGGCGGGTGATGTGCCTGACCGGTCTGGACTACTTCTCCACCCTCGGCTACCAGCCCGGCATCGCGTTCCTCGCGGCCGGACTGCTCTCGCCGCTGGCGACCATCGTGCTCGTTCTGCTCACCCCCTTCGGCGCGCTGCCCGTCTACCGGCGCGTGGCCGAGGATAGCCCGCACGGTGAGGGCTCCATCGCCATGCTGGAGAAGCTGCTGTCGTTCTGGAAGGGGAAGCTGTTCGTCCTGACCCTCCTCGGATTCGCTGCGACCGACTTCCTCATCACCATCACCCTCTACGCCGCGGACGCCACCGCGCACATGGTGGAGAACCCGCACCTCACCAGCACCCTGCACGGCCATGAAGTGCTGATCACCCTGATCCTGATCGCGCTCCTGGGCGGGGTGTCCCTGAAGGGGTTCAGCGAGGCCATCGGCGTCGGCGTGGTCCTGGTCGTCACCCATCTCGGCCTGAACGTGGTCGTGGTGGTGGTCGGGCCGTGGCACGTGTTCACCGCACCGCAGGTCATCACCGACTGGACGGCCGCGCTGACCACCGAGCACGGCAACGTCTTCATGATGATCGCCATCGCGCTCGTCGTGTTCCCGAAGCTGGCGCTGGGCCTGTCGGGGTTCGAGACGGGTGTGGCGGTCATGCAACACGTCAAGGGCGACCCGGACGACGTACCCGAGAGACCGGCGGGCCGGATCCGTGGTGCGAAGAAGCTGCTGACCACGGCCGCCGTGATCATGAGCGTCTTCCTGATCTGCTCCAGCCTCATCACGACCCTGCTGATCCGGCCCGCCCAGTTCGAGCCGGGCGGCGAGGCCAACGGCCGCGCGCTCGCCTACCTCGCCCACGAGCACCTGGGCTCCGCCTTCGGCACGCTCTACGACATCTCCACGATCCTGATCCTCTGGTTCGCCGGCTCCTCCGCGATGGCGGGCCTGCTGAACCTGATGCCGCGCTACCTGCCCCGCTACGGCATGGCCCCGCAGTGGGCCCGCGCCCTGCGCCTGATGGTCATCGTGTTCACCCTCGTCGCGTTCCTGGTGACCTGGATCTTCAACGCCGACGTCGACGCCCAGGGCGGTGCCTGTGCCACCGGTGTCCTCGTCCTGATCACCTCGGCCGCGGTCGCCGTGACCATCGCCGCACGCCGGGCGGGGGAGCGCGGCTGGACCATCGGCTTCGGCATCATCTCCGCCGTCTTCATCTACACGACCGCCGTCAACATCGTCGAGCGGCCGGACGGCGTCAAGATCGGCGCCTGCTTCATCGTCGGCATCATGGCCCTCTCCCTGCTCTCCCGTCTCGCCCGCGTCTTCGAGCTGCGCGTCACCCACATCGAGTACGACGACATGGCCCAGCGGTTCATTCGGGACACCGCGAACCGCACGATCCGCTTCATCGCGAACGAGCCCGACAACCGGGACCTGGAGGAGTACCGGCAGAAGAAGGAACAGATCCGCGCGGACAACGACATCCCGGCCGGAGACGACGTCATGTTCGTCGAGGTCACCGTCCTGGACGCCTTCCAGTTCGAATCGGGCATGCGCGTACGCGGCGATGTCCTGCACGACCGCACCCGCGTCCTGACCCCGGAGAGCTCCAGCATCCCCAAGGCCCTGGCCGCGCTCCTGCTCCACGTCCGGGACCAGACCGGCCAGCGTCCCCACATCTACTTCGAGTGGACCGAGGGCAACCCCATGGCCAACTTCTTCCGCTTCTTCCTCTTCGGCCAGGGCGAGGTCGCCCCTGTCACTCGCGAGGTCATCCGGGAGGCAGAACCCGACCGCTCCCGCCGTCCCCCCATCCACGCGGGCTGAGCCGTTCGCGTCAAGGCGCCGACAGGAATCCCGCTGGACCCTCGCCATGGCGAAGATCCAGCGGGATTCTCACTCCTGTGAACACTCGCTCGCGTCCAGACCGCCGAATCCGCCAGACCGTAGTCGCCCTCGGGGCGGCCGGACTGACTGCCATCGCCACCGGAGCCGTCCTCGACGCCACGTGGCTGCTCGGCATCGGAGTCTGGGGCGTCATCGCCGGGATGCTGCTGGAGCTGGTCTACCGGCCGTAGCCGACACGCTACCCGCCGATGTCCCGGCTGCGGAAGTCCTCCAGGGTCTCGCGACGGACCAGAGTCCGGGCCGTGCCCTCGTGGACCCCGATGACCGCGGGGCGGCCGACCAGGCGGGGCGCGTAGCGCACCCCGTACAGGGCGGGGCGCGGGTTGTCGCTCATGCCGCCGTCGACGGCGACGAACACCTTCTCGCCGGTGTGCTTGACGGTGAGCACCCGGTACAGCGCGACTCCGGCCGGCCCTACGACGGCCCGCCCGGGTTCGACGGCGAGACGCAAGCTCAGGACCTCTGCCCCGCCGTCGGTGGAGAACACGATGTACAGCTCGTTTTCGGCCGTCCCGACCGAGCGCAGCTGCCAAGCGGTCCGTAGTGAGGGGCACGCGTTGGTGCACAGCCGTGTCGTCGAAGACGCCCGGGCTGAGTGGGCTCGGTTCGGCCACGGATCCGACGGCCGCGGGAGTGGCCGTCGCGGGCTCGCAGTGCATACGCGAAGAGGGGCTGAGAAGCCGGTCGGCGATGAGTCGCGGTACATACGGGGTGAGCTTGTGACGACCCCAGTCCGAGGCGGTGAGGTAGGTGAGGAGGACGCCGATCGCCCGGTTGTCGAGCCCGTCCAACAGGCCCTTCTCAGGCGGGAGCGGTCCGTACCCCTCTGCCTCCTGGATTTCCGGGAGGTGCACCGTCACGCCAGCAACCGGCAGACCGCTACGCGTGCTTCTGAGTACCCTGCGCGGTGGTGAGGTGGGCATGCAGCTTGGAGTTACTGCCCATCGCCGAGTAGGCGGGACTGGCATGGTCTTGGAACGGGCCGAGCGGCACATCGGCGGTCAGCGTACGGTCGGGCACGTAACTCCCCCTGTCGTTCTCAACTTGCGAGCCTGGCGTGGCGCGCTGACAGAAGTCCCGAATACGACGTCCCACCGGGGAGAGAGGGGAAACGGGAGTCGAGGCGGCCACGGCGCGTGCGAATGTGCGGGAGCTTTTCGATTCACGAACTCTTGCCCCTTCGCAGTTGGCGATGTGCGCGCCGCCGTACCTCCATGAAATGGAGGTGGCCGGCACCCTCAGCCTGTGACTGCACCCGACCACCATGGTCAGGCGGACAGTGACCAGGGGCTCGCCCTTGTCGGCGCGACGAGGGGAGGTCCACCGGAACTCGTGATCGGAGATGCCGTGGCCGGTCGATCGAACGATTTGCAGTCTCCCGCTGCCGACCAGTCATACCGCCCGGCAGCGGAACCGGTGTGATCAGTCCCTCCGGTCGGTCGCGCGGCGCCTTGTCGCCTTCTTGCGGCCGAGGACGATGCCGCCGGCGATCAGGGCGCTGCCGAGGGCGAGGATGATCGGGGTGCGGTCGGGCGTGCCGGTTTGGGCCAGGGGTTCGTTGTCGGTGTCCAGGTCGGCGCCGGTGTCCATCGGGATGTCGTCGGTGGAACCGGTGGCCGGGGCGGCCGCCGTCGAGCCGGTCGCGGAGGGGGAAGCGGTGGCCGACGCGACGGGGGGTGAGGTCGGCGCCGTGGACGGCGTCGACGTCTGGGGGGACGGGGGCGAGGAGGGCGCGGCGGCTCCTGGGGAGATGGGGGTGATGGTGATGTCGTCGTAGTAGTTCACCACCACCGGCAGGCCGCTTGCCCTGTAGCCCTTCCACGCCTGCCAGTTGGGGCGGTACAGGCCGATCTTGTGATACGGGGCGGTGTCCTGGTGGTAGCTGTTCGGGCCGCGGTGCGAACCCACCTGGGCTCCGTCGAGGCGAGCCGTGATGGAGCCGGTGGTGGTGGCGGTGGACCAGGTGATGTCGAAGGACCACTGGTTCCAGCGCCCGAGGCGGGCCGGGCCGAGGTCGTGCTTGGCCTCGGCCACCTCCCCGGAGCCGGTCTTCCAGTGGACGACCATCATCCATCGGTCGGCCTTGACGGAAAGGACGACCGCGGGTTGGGTTCCCGTCCCGCCGTGCCACTGCGAGACGATCGTCTGGTTCTCGTAGCGGACCCAGTCGGTGGGGAAGTAGTTGGCGAAGGTGTAGCGGTAACTGCCGTACGGCAGACGGTTGGTGGCGATCTCGGTGCGGTAGGAGCCGCCGTCGTCCGGCATGGCGAAGCGCACGGCCTTTCCACCTCGTCCGCCGGGCGCCGTCGCGACACTCACGGTGCCGGTGCCGTCAATGCCCTTGCGGGGGAACGCGGAGGTGGTGCCGGACTCGAAGCCGTCCTTGAAGGGGACGGGCGTGAGGGCGCGGTCGGCGGCAGCCTCGGTCGCCCCGAATCCGACTATCACGGCGGCCGTCGATATCGCGCCGATCCGACGTACACGGCGGCTGTGAGTCTGGAGCATGAACTGTCCTTGGAAGAGGGGGAGTCTGTGGTGCCGGGGAGCGGGCGGGCGGCCGGAGAGTGGAGGCAGGGCAGTGCGCCGGCCGCCACGGAATGCCACGTGGAACCGCGTAATCGCTCATAAGCGAACACGTTCGCACGTGATGACACATCAGACCCCGACGGCCGGTGTGCGTCAAGAGCCGATGAGGGGGCGAGATCCCCTCGTGATGTTCCAGTGGCCGGAAGCGCCCTTGGCCCACCTCGGTGTTCGCGCTAACATCCCGCTTTCCGGATGGCCTTGAACAGCGCGATCAGCTCCGCCGGGCGGACGCCGGACCGGTCCCGCCCGGACCGCCTCGGCCGGTGAGCGCCGGCCCCGCACCGGGAGACACGGTGAGACCAACCCTTCGAACGACGGCCCGCGCGGCTGCGCTCCTACCCGCAACCGCCCTGCTGGCCCTGGGACTTCGCCCGGCCACCGCCGCCACGACCGCCCCACCGTCGGCCGGCAACGCGCACGTGCAACAGACCCCGAACGAACGAGCCGCCCTCCTCACCGGCGCCCGGGCGACCGCGGCCAGGACGGCTCAGGAGCTGGGCCTGGGCGCCCAGGAGGCCCTGGTCCCGAGGTCCGTCCTCAAGGACGCGGACGGAACCCTGCACACTCGCTACGACCGCACCTTCGACAGGCTCCCCGTTCTCGGCGGCGACCTGATCGTCCACACCGCGCCCGGAGGCGCCCTCAAGGGCGTCAGCAGGGCCACACCCGCGACCGTGTCCCTACCCTCCACCACGGCAGCCGTGACGGCGGACGCGGCGTCCTCCTCCGCCCTCGGCCGGGCCGCGAGACTCGGCACGAGTGCAGCCCTGGTCCGGTCCGTACGCAAGGTCGTCTGGGCTGCATCCGGCAGCCCCGCCCTCGCGTGGGAGACGGTCGTGGGAGGTCGGCAACACGACGGGACGCCCTCGGAACTGCACGTGGTCACCGACGCGACCACGGGCGCCCAGGTATTCGACCACCAGGCTGTCGACGCGGGCATCGGCCACGGCCAGTACGGCGGCCGCGTCACCCTCGGAACCTCGTCAAGCGCCGACCAGTACCTCCTGCAGGACGCCCTCCGGGGCGGCAACCGGACCACCGACCTCGGACACTCCTCCGACGACGAGGCGCCGGGCACGCTCGTCACCGACTCCGACGACATCTGGGGCGACGGAAGCCCCGAGCACCCGCAGTCCGCCGCGGTGGACGCCCACTACGGCGCCCAGCTGACCTGGGACTACCTCAAGGACGTCCACAGGCGTGACGGCATCAGGAACGACGGGGTCGCCGCCCACAGCCGGGTCCACTACGGCAACGCCTACTCCAACGCCTTCTGGTGGGACGCCTGCTTCTGCATGACCTACGGCGACGGCGCCTACAACACCAACCCGCTGACCTCCATCGACGTGACCGCGCACGAGATGACCCACGGCCTGACCTCCGCCACCGCCGGCCTGCGCTACAGCGGGGAGTCCGGCGGCCTCAACGAGGCGACCTCCGACATCCTCGCCGCCGCCGTGGAGTTCTGGGCGGACAACCCCTCCGATCCGGGCGACTACCTCGAAGGCGAAAAGATCAACATCAATGGCGACGGCACTCCGCTGCGCCACATGGACCGGCCCTCCAAGGACGGCGAATCCGCCGACCACTGGTACCCGGGCATCGGCCGGATCGACGTCCACTACTCCTCGGGCCCCGCGAACCACTGGTTCTACCTGGCTTCCGAGGGCAGCGGCGCGAAGCGAGTGGGCGGGGTCGACTACGACTCACCGACCCACGACGGCAAGCCGGTCAACCCGATCGGCCGGGAGGCCGCCGCGAAGATCTGGTACCGGGCGCTCACGACGTACATGACCTCGACCACCGACTACGCGGGAGCCCGTACGGCCACCCTCGCGGCCGCGGCCGACCTCTACGGCAAGGACGGCGTGGTCTACAACAACGTCGGCAACGCCTGGGCCGCCGTCAACGTCGGCCCCCGCCCCGATCAGGCCGTCACCTTGATCAGCCCCGGCGACCAGGTCTCCACCACGACCCGGGCGGTGGACCTCCAGGTCCGCGCGGTGACCGGCCGGCCGGGTGCCACGCTGACCTACGAGGCCACGGCCCTGCCCGCCGGCCTGACGCTCGACGGCGCGACCGGCCGCATCACCGGCACCCCCACTACCAACGGCACCACGGCCGTCACCCTCACCGCACGGGACTCCACCGGAGCGACCGACGCCGTCTCCCTCTCGTGGCTGGTCTACACCCCCGGCACCTGCGCCACGACCCAGCTCCTCGGCAATCCGGGCTTCGAGTCGGGCCCGAAGGCCTGGGACACCAACAGCAAGCCGTCGCTGATCACCGACGACAACCGCTGGCTCCCGGCGCGCACGGGCCCGTGGAAGGCGCTTCTCGGCGGCCACGGGAGTTCGGTCACCGACACGCTGCGGCAGACCGTGTTCGTGCCCTACGGATGCCGCGCCACGGCCACCTTCTGGTTGCGCGTGGTCACCAGGGAGGAGACGTCCACCGTGCCCTACGACCAGCTGACGGTGCGCGTGGACGGAGCGGATCCGGTGACCTTCTCCAACTTGGACGCGAGCCCGGGATACGTCCTCCGGAGCTTCGATGTTCCGGATGCCGAGGGCCGGTTCGTGACCCTGTCGTTCACGGCCAGAGAGGACCTGGCCGCCCCGACCTACTTCCTACTCGACGACACCGGCCTCCAGATCCACCCCTGATACGGACGGCCGCCCCGCCGGTCCGTCAGCCCACCGGTATCCCGCGCGGGCAGGCGGCTGCGACCGGCTCGGGCAGCGGCCGGTGACGGTCAACCACGTGCGTGACGCCCATGCGGCGGGCGTACGTGACCGTCTCCGGCCGCGAGGCCGGTGCCGATCCCGGTCAGGCCGGTGAGCACGCGCCCGTTGGGTTCACCATCGTCCCGACACCGTCGGCTGCCGCGGCCATGAGCAGTTTTCCACCCTCCGCCGGGGCGCCCACGGGTAGGCTGGGCCGCAGCGTTGCGTTGCCGCCGGGGAAGCTCAGGGACTGGAGCGACACCCACCTTCCCGAGATCAGAGCGTGCAGGAGGCGTAGGCGTCAGCCGTGCGTCGTCGTCCCCGGCACGGGGACTTCCTCGCGCTTCCTCTGCCGCCTGCGGCGGCGCAGTTCCAGCAGTACGGCAGCCGGGAGTGCCAGGGCTGCCGTGAGGAGCCACGGAATGCGCAGGTAGCCGCCGGACCCCGTGCCGTGGACGGCGTCCGCGCTCGCCGTCACCGTGATCCGGCCCCAGCCCGCGAGGGGAGCGCCCGCCCAGGTCTCGGTCAGCCGTACTTGCTGGCTGGGGAGGAGTTCGGCAGGTACGCCGGCCAGTCGCCGTTCGCCCGGGCCGCCCAGGACCAGCCCCTCGGTACGCAGGGAGACGAGCGGTGAGAGCGTGACATTGCCCGTGTTGCGGACGGTGTACGAGACGGTCGATGCACCGCGGCCCGGCCACGGCAGCCACGGGCTCCGTGCCGTGAACCGTACGTCCTCCACCGCGAGGGCGGGCTGCTCCGGGCCCTCCACGCGCAGGTAGACGCGGGCTCCGACGGCGCGCTGGATGCCCACGTGGGAGCCGTCCGCGGGCCGCACCCGGGTGTCCACCGCGACGAGGGCCCCCACGTGGTCGCCGGGCGGGGCGTCGGCGGGGACGTTCAGGGTGAGGCCGACGGTCACCGAGGAGCGGGCGGGCACGGTGACGGTGTCCCACTCGGGCCGGCCCCACGCGCCGATGTCGCGCTGGGCCTCCTCGATGCCGCGTACGGCGAGTCCGCCGTCGCGTTCGGTGTTGTGGGCGTCGGCGACGTAGAGGCGGAACGTCAGCTCCCCGTCGGTGGTGTTGGTCACGACGGCGCGGTCCACGAGGGTCGCTCCAGGCCGCGCAGGCAGTTCGAAGGCGGCCCGCGGGGTGAGCGGGGAGTCGGCGGGCCTGACGGACCATTCGCCGTTGTCCGCCGCGCGGGCCGGTGCGGGGGAGAGGGCGGTCAGGAGGAGCAGGAGGAGGACTGCGAACGCGGTGCGCATGGGCCGTCGGCTTTCGGGCGGCACGTACCGGACGCCCGGACATCCGGGCGTCCGGCACGCGGTCGCGGTCAGAGAAGGGTCAGGGTGAGCGTGCCGGTGTAGCTGCCGACGGGCGTGTACCGGGGGATGTCGAGGGAGACGGCGGCGTCGGCCGTGAACTCCCCGCCCGTGAGTTCGCCGCCGGCGGGGGCGGAGGCCAGCGTGGCACCGTTCTTGCCGACGGTCCCCGGGGATCCCGCCGTGCAGGTGCTGGGGCTGTTGGGCTGCGTGACGCAGGCGGGGGTCCAGGTGAGCCCGTCGGCGTCGATCTTTCCGCGCGGTCCGGTGAAGTCGGTGACCTTGCCGGTGAGCGACCAGCCGGCCGTGCCGCCGCGGAAGTCCCTGACGGTGACAGCGCCCAGCTGTCCGGCCGCGGCACCACCGGTACCGAAGTCGACGGAGGTCAGCTGGACCGGATCCGCCGTGGTGGCCATGGTCAGGACGCCGGCGCCGACCGAGGCCGTGAGTCGCCGCTCCGCCGTTCCGGGCGCCGAAGGGTCGGTCGGGTCGGTCGGATCCCCCGGTTCGGCGGCGGAGGTCACCTTCCATGCCTGGCCGGGCGAGTCGTCACAGGTGGACTGGACGAGTCCGGCACCGGGCGCGGTGGATCCGTCCTGGACGGCCAGGCACTTGCTGCTGTGCTGGGCGACGATGCGCACGAACCCGTTGGCGAGGGTTTCGAAGCGCCAGCGCTGGTTGTCCCCCCAGCCGCAGTCGTACTGCTTGACCGCGCCGCCGTCGGCGGTCGAGCGGTCCGCGACATCGAGGCACTTGCCGCTGTGCTGCGCGAGGATCCTGACGTAGCCGTTGCTGTTGTCGGTGAATCGCCACTGGCTGTTGAGGGCCGGGGCGCAGGTCTCCTGGGTCACAGGCACCTGGTTGTCGGAGGAACTGCCGGGCACGGTGGCGCAGGAGCCGCTCCGCCTGTTGGTCATGGTGTGCAGCGGGTCGCCCCCGGCGCCGGCTATGCGGCCCGTCGCGGTGTCGACGGAGACCTGGGTGTACCAGGGCAGGATCATGGTCGTGGGGTCCGGGAACTCCAGGGGAAGCCAGACGTACCTGGAGTCGTTGACGTGCCTCGGGTCCGACCAGACACCCGCCCAGCGGTCTCCCATGTAGAGGTACGAGGTGGTCTCGCTGCCTTCGACGGGCAGGACGAAGGCCGTCTGCGAGTGGTGGCCGTTGTGGTTGCCGACGTCCTTCATCGGTGACCACGGCCCCGCCAATTCGGTGGCGGTGGCGTATTTCTGCTGGTTGGGATCCCAGTAGCTGGTCCCCGACGTGAGCATGAAGTAGACGCCGCCGCGCTTGAACAGGGCGGGCGACTCCCGGTGCTGGCCGGGCCATGGATTCGCCACCAGGTCCTTGACCTGGGTGTAGTCCTCGGTGAGTTCGTAGATGTGCAGGTCGGCGTTGTGGTTGGCCGCGGAGATCATGTACGCCTTGCCCGCTGCCTTGTCCTCGTACACGGTGATGTCACGGGACATGTGCTCCTTCCCGGCGGTGTCCTTGGGCCGGAAGGAGCCTTTCCAGGTGTAGGGGCCGTCCACGGTGGAGGAGACCGCCACGGCGGCGCGTGCCTCGGCGTAGGAGCCGTCCGCCTCCTTGTGCATCCACATGACGAACTGTTTGGTCTTCTCGTTGTAGAGGACCTTGGGTCGCTCGATCACGGCGGAGCGGATCTCGGGATCGGTTTCCTGGGTCAGGACGTGGCCGCGGGGCTCCCAGTTCTTGAGGTCCTTGGAACGGTAGGCGGAGACGTAGCGGAACATGTTGTCGTCGCCGCGGTCCTCCCCGAACCAGTAGTAGTAGTCGTCGACTGTGATAACGCCCCCGCCGTGTGCCTGCACCCGCTGCCCCGTGGTGTCGGGGAACTGGGTGCCGGTCTCGGTGGTGACGGGCGCCGCCAGCGCCGTCGGCGCTCCCCCGAGGACGGGGAGGAGCAGGCTCAGGCCGACGAGGACGGCTCGCATTCTTCGCATGCGGATCCTTGAAGTCATCGCGCAGGCAGGCTCCGGTGCATGCGGGTCCCGCCCCGCATGCGCACAGGAGTCAACATTTTTGCGCGTGAACCAACAATTTAGAGCAGAGGTTGGTGCACGGCCGGGGCGACTGTCAACGGCTAGTAAACAATTGGGACTTGTGGCCTTCCGGTCATAGGGAGGTCGCGAGCGGGACGGAGACCTGCTTCAGCCATGTCCCGGCTGCGAAGTCGCGGGCCCTGATGACCACGCGGTCGCGGTACACCTCCACCTGGAGCCCCTGGTTGAAGGTGCCCGGCACGGGGCTCTCGCCCCCTTGGCCGTTGTCGGTGAATCCGGTCTGCACGGCCCCGGTGTTGACCACCGAGAAGCCGTCCAGGTTCGCCGTGCCGGGCACGACCCGGCGCACGTACCAGTCGGACAGCGCCAGGTTCCAGTGCGTGTGCCCGCTGAAAAGGAACACGTCGCGGTGACGCCCCAGCAGGCCGAGCAGGGCGTCGGCCTGGAGGTAGTCGTTCAGGTAGAGCTTGTTCCGTGAGCCGGAGACCGTATCGGGCAGGGGGTGGTGGGTGATCACCATGACGGGCCTGCGGCGCCTCGCCCAGTGGCGCAGGCGCTCGTCGAGCCAGCGCAACTGCCCCTCGCTCAGCCACACTTCGTCCCACAGCCTGGCGTCGTGGTAGTGCATGTACCGCTCGGTGCCGAGGGAGAGCACGGGGATTCCGTCGAAGGCGGTCTCCGCGTAGACCGTGCCGCGCTCGGCGAACCGGTGGAAGCTGCGGAACAGGGAGTCCTCCGTGGCGCCGTTGGGCCAGGTGGACAGCGAAAGTGTCTCCGGATCCGCGTACTTGGGCACGTAGAACTCGTGGTTCCCGACGGCCCACGCGATCTCGCGCGGCCGCGGACCGCGGTCCAGGACCTCCCGCACCGCCGCGTACTCGAAGTCATAGCCGCGCGGGGTGATGTCGCCGGCGACAGCGAGCCCCGCGCCGTGCGGCGCGGTGGTCCGGATGTCGCGCAGGGCGACGGCGAAGTCCCCCAGGTCGCCCTGGATGTCGCTGATGACGTTGAACGTGCTCACGGGCCGGGCGGGAGCGGACCCGAGCGGCCGAGCCCGGGCCGGTGACTGGGCCGCGGCGCCGAGGGCGACGGCTCCGGCCGCCGCGGTGAGCAGGGTCCTGCGGTGCATGGTGGGGTCCTTCCGTGGGAGACGGGTCGTTCGGGTGAGCGGCCCGTGGGGGCCCGTCATGTTTACGCAATCAATGCGGCCGGCGGATGAATGCCGGGCAACGCCTCCGCCCGCCGCGGCCTCACGAGGGTGCGGCGATCCTCCAGGACTGGTTGCGGCCCGTGTTGGGGCGGTAGACGCCGACTTCGGCACCGTCCGCGGTGGAGGCGCCCGTGACATCGAGGAGCACGCCGGTCCCGGCGTTGACCAGGGTGTGGTGCCCGTCCCCGGAGGTCGACAGCATCCACTGCCGTGCCGCCGGCTGCCCCGGCGGGAGCAGGGTGAGCCGGCCGTCGGCGACTGCGAGCACTTTGCCGCTGCCCGCGTTCGTCACCCGGTAGGACGCGGTGCTGCTCCAATCCCCGGGCGTCGAACGGGTGAGCGTCCATTGCTGGGCGGGAGCGGTCGCGTGCGCCGGGTGCTGGACGAGCGCGTCCCCGTGCGCCGACGCGACAGCGGTGAGGGCCAGGCCGCTGTGGTCGTTGACGAGGAGCCGGGGACCGGCGGCGGGTCCGGCCTTCCCGGCGTCGACACCGGAGGCACCCGGGATGACCAGGGTCGTGACCGATTGGGGGGTGAGGGTGACGCTCAGGCGCCGGCCGGACACCGGGATGTCGGCTCCGCGCTGCAGGTTGTGGGCCGGGTCCGTCGTGTAGCGCTGCACGGGCGCGGGGGAGAGGGACTGGAAGGCGGAGAGGTCCAGGTCGATCGTGCGGTACGCCCCGGTGGAGTTGGTGTGAATCACCACCGCCCCCTGGCCGCCCGGCCGTACCGCCGCGAGGGTGTCGGGGTCGTTGGTGGTGGTGACACGGGAGCCGGGGCGGACGAACCGGCTGTACTGCGCCATCGCCCAGTACTTCTTGTTCCGGCGCAGCGGCTCGTGCGCGGCGTCGGCCGGGGTGAAGTCGGTCTGGATCAGGCCCCAGTTGGAGTTCTCGTGGGCCGGGGTCATGTTCTCGTAGTCCTCCACGGCCTGCCACATCACCCATGCGCGCGGTTCGAGCAGGGTGAGGTCGTCGGTGATGCGGTCGGCGAGTTCGAGGGCCGGCCGCATGTCGGTGAAGCTCTGGGGGACGGAGCCGCCGAGGTCCACCTCCGACATCCACAGCGGGGTGCGTGCCCCCTTGGCGATGTCCCGGACGCCGGTCCGTCCGCCGGTCCCGTAGGTGTGTGTGTTGAGCCTTCCGAGGGCGGCGCGGGTCTCGTCGTCGTAGCTGTCCCAGTTGGCGCGGAAGAGGTCCGGGTCCGTCTCGTCCATCGCGGCGATCGGTGTCTCCAGGCCCTCGCGGTCCAGCTGCGTGCGGAGCGCCTTGATCATTGCGGCCTGGGAAGCCGGCTCCCAGTGCGAGCCCTCCTGCCCTCCGCCCGCCCGCCAGTAGCTCGTGGCCGGCTCGTTGAGGGGTGACACGGACCCGAAGGTGACCCCCGTGCTGTGCTGCACGCGCCGCACGGCGCCGGCGAGATAGGCGGCGAAGCGCTCGTACTGGTCGGGCCGGAGGTTGTCCTGCCGGGGGTCGGCCGCGCCCGAGACGAGTCCGCTGCGGGTCATGAAGTAGGGCGGGGAGTTCGAGAACGCCTCGAAGGTGTCGGCGCCGCGCGCCCTGGCGGCGAGCAGCCACCAGCGCTGATGGGCATCGGCGTACGGGTCCCAGTGGGCGGGGTTCCCCGGGTCCCACCAGTCCGGGGCCTCGGGGCCGGGCCGCTTCCAGTGGCCCGGTACGGCGGCGCCGGCCCGCATGTAGGGCGCGGTCTCCGGGCTGTCGCCGCCGCCGATGTTGTAGCGGGCGATGGTGAAGCCGAGCCCGTCGGAGCCGTACAGGGCGTCGGCTAGGCGGTCGCGCTGCGCCTCGGGCCAGCCGCCCGTGACGTTGGCGAACCAGGCGAGGGCGGTGCCCCATCCCTCGAAGGGGGCCTGCTGGTAGCCGGGGTCGAGGCGGATGGCGACCGCTGCCGCCGGCTGGGCGGGCGCCGCCGCGGCCGAGGCTGCCGAGGGTAAGGACGCTCCGCCGACGAGGAGTACGGCGAGGGTGGCGAGCGCGCCTCTGAGCGCGGTACGCCGGCGCCGGCGGGTGGCGGCGCCGGGCGGGCTGCTGGTCCGGGACACAGGGGTCTCCTGTCGTGGCGGGTGCCGGTGTAGGCCCTCCAGGTAATGTTTGCGTTAACATCCGGAGGTGGGGTGAGTGTGGGAGCGGCGGTGGGGGGTGTCAAGAGAACCGGCGGGTAATGCCCGCGGGATCCCGTGCGCGCGGCAGCGCTACCATCCGTACGGAACGCACCACGCAGTCGCCTCGGAACACGTCGGGAGGCCCGGTTCACATGCCGCGCGAAGCCGGAGCAAGAACACCGCGCTCCCGTCCGCTGCGCCAGTCGCCCTCGATGGCCGACGTCGCCGCGATGGCGGGGGTCTCCTCGCAGACGGTCTCCCGTGTGGCCAACAACCGCGAGAACGTGGACGCGTCCACCCGCGAGCGGGTCCTCGCCGCGATGAAGATGCTCGGCTACCGGCCCAATTCGGCCGCGCGGGCCCTCGTCACCGGACGCTTCGGCACCCTCGGCGTCATCAGCTTCGACATCAGCGCCTACGGCAACGCCCGGACCTTCGCCGCCATCTCGGACGCCGCCCGCGAGGCGGATCTGCTGGTGAACTTCATGGGTGCCCGGGCCCAGACCGGGGCCGCCGTGCGCCAGGCGTTCCAGCACCTCATGGTGCAGTCGGTGGACGGGATCATCCTCATCGAGTCGCAGATCCTGGACACCCCCGAGCTGCGCCTGCCCTCCGGAGTCCCCGTGATCTTCGCGGACGGCGACACCGGCCACCGGTACGCGAACGTCGACATCGACCAGGCCGAGGGCACCCGCGAGGCCGTGGCGCACCTGCTGGGTCTCGGCCACCGCACGGTCTGGCACCTCGCGGGCCCCCGCGACTCCTACGCGGCACGCCGCCGGGCCGAGGCATGGCACCGCACGCTCCGCGAAGCGGGCGCCGCCGCCCCGCCGCTGCTTTACGGGGACTGGTCCGCGGCCTCCGGCTACCGCGCGGGCCGGGAACTGGCCGGGCGGCCCGAGGTCACCGCGGTCTTCGCGGCCAACGACCAGATGGCGCTCGGCGTCATGCGGGCCCTGAGCGAGGCGGGCCGGCGCGTACCGCAGGACGTCAGCGTCACCGGATTCGACGACATCCCCGAGGCGGCCTACTTCCCCGCCCCCCTCACCACGGTGCGCCAGGACTTCGACGCGGTGGGCCGCCACTGCGTGACGCTGCTGCTGGAGGAGATCGGCGGCGGGACGGGCGGCCCGCGTCAGGCGTCGGTGGCGCCCGTCCTCGTGGTGCGGGAGAGCACCGCGCCGCCCCCGGCCGACTGAGACCGCCTCATACGGTCCGGGTCCTCGCCGCGCGGGCGGCCCGGCGCCCCTCGGCCACGGTGGCGAAGGTCTCGCGGTCGTCGAGGAAGCCTTCGAGGGCGAAGGTGGCGGCTCCGAGGGCGACCGCGTTGCCCCGTACGGTGCTCCGCTGGAAGGCGGCCGCCTGGAGCGTCGCCGGGAGCGCGTGCTCCGCGACGACCTCGCGGGTCTGCCGGAGCAGCGGCTCGCCGAGCCGGTCGGCCACCCAGCCGCCCAGTACCAGGGCCTGCGGGTTGAACAGGTTGAGGAGGTCGGCCGCGGCCTCGCCCAGGTGGGCCGCCGTCCGGGCCACCGTCTCCGCGGCCGTGGCGTCGCCCGTCGCGGCCGCCTCGGCGACCCGGGTGACGACGGTGTCCTCGTCGGCCTCCAGGAGCGGGCTCGCGGGATCCAGCTCGCGCAGGGTGGCGGCCACCCCGCGCGAGCTGACGTACGCCTCCACGCACCCGCGCCGCCCGCACCGGCACTCCCGGCCCCCGCGCACCAGGCAGGTGTGCCCCCACTCCCCGGCGCTGTTGCCGGCGCCCCGGTAGAGCGCCCCGTCGATCGCGATGCCCACGCCCACACCGGCCCGCAGGGTCAGCACGACCAGGTCGTCGACGTCCCGGCCCGCGCCGAACCACATCTCGGCGACGGTGCCGGCCTTGAGCGGGTTGTCCAGGTACAGCGGCATCGCCAGGCGTGCGGCGAGCAGTGAGCGCAGCGGTACGTCGCGCCACGACCAGTAGGGCGAGAAGACGGACACCCCGCCCTCGCGCTCGACGAGACCGGGCACGCTGACGCCCGCCCCGAGGACGCGCGGCGGCGCTCCCTCAGCTCCCAGCAGGCCCGCCACTCCGGCCACGATGGTGTCGACCACGTGCTCGGGCCGAACCCCGGACGCCGGCAGCGGCAGCCGTACGCTGCTCAGCTCGGTCAGCGCCAGGTCGAACAGCACGACCTGCACGGAGGTCTCCGCCACGTCGATCCCGACCAGCGCCCCGCGCCCGGGATCGACCGCGAGGCGGGCCCTCGGGCGTCCGCCGCGGGAGTCCTCGCGGCCGGCCTCCCGCAGCACCCCGGCCTCCAGCAGCTCAGCCACCAGGTTGGCGGCGGTCGCGAAGGACAGCCCGGTCGCCGCGGCGATCTCCTGCCGGCTGACCGGGCCGGGGGCGGCGAAGACGCGGCGCAGGGCGTCGAACCGGTTGCGCCTGCGGATGTCCTGGGCGGTGCGTCGCGCCACGGCGTACGTCCCCTTCCCCTGCTCGTGCGGGCCGTCATGTGCTGGCCGAGCTTATTCCACGCGTTGGAGGATGGGTATTTACAGGGGTTAGAAGAACTCCTAGAGTTTCGCTCGCCAAGAGAGGAGCGACACCATGCACCTGACCGCACTGCCGTGCGCCCCCGGTCCGGGCCGCCTCAGCGAAGGGCCCGTCTGGGACACCGGACGCGGCGACCTGCTGTGGGTGGACATCACCGCGGGACTCGTCCACCGGGGCGAACTGGTGGACCGCGACGACGACAGTGGTCTGCCGGACCTGCGCCTGACGGCCACCGTCGAGCTCGGCCGGCCCGTCGGCGCGGTCGCGCCCTGCGCCTCCGGCGGGCTGCTCGCCGCCGCCGGGACCGCCTTCCTGCGGATCGACGACACCGGAGCGGTCACGGAGTACGCGGACCCCGCCCTGCCCGACGACGGGATCCCGCGGCGGATGAACGACGCCAAGTGCGACCCGCGCGGCCGACTGCTGGCCGGGACCATGGCCTACGACGCCACCCGGGACGCGGGCGCCCTGTACCGCCTCGACCCCGACGGCACGGTGACGACACTGCTGAGCCCCGTCACCCTCTCCAACGGCCTCGGGTGGAGCCCGGACGGGCGGCTGCTGTACCACGCGGACAGCCCGACCCGCCGCGTCGACGTCTTCGACCACGACCCCGCGACCGGCGCCCTCTCCCGCCGCCGCGCCTTCGCCGACACCGGGCCCGCGGGCGTGCCGGACGGCCTGGCCGTCGACACCGGGGGCCGCGTCTGGGTCGCCGTGTGGGGAGCCGGGCAGGTCCGGGCCTACACCCCCGACGGCACGCTCGACGCCGTCGTGACGGTTCCCGCCTCCCAGGTGTCCAGCTGCGCCTTCGCCGGACCGGAGCTCGACCTCCTGGTCATCACCACCGCGGCCGACGGGCTCACGGCCCGGCAGCTCGCGGCCGAACCGGACGCCGGCCGGCTCTTCGTCTGCCGTCCGGGGGCCCGGGGCCTGCCGGTGCCGCCGTTCGCGGACGGCCCGGCGCCGGTCTCCCCGTACTCCACCAGCCCCCATCGAGCCCGAGGTTCCGCATGACGACCGACCTGGCACGCGCCCTCGCCGTCGCACCCGTGATAGCCATCCTGCGCTCCCGATCGCCCCGGCACTTCGCCGCCACCGCCGACACCCTCCACGCCTCGGGTGTCCGGGCCATGGAGTTCACGCTCACCACCCCGGGAGTCCTGCACGCGCTGCGCGAGTACGCCGAGACCAAACCGGCCGGGACCGCCCTCGGCGCGGGCACCGTCATGACCCCCTCCGACGCGATGCGCGCCGTGGAGGCGGGAGCCACCTACCTCATCACCCCGGCCACCTGCCTGGACGTCATCCGGGAGGCCCGCCGGCTCGGCGTCCCGGTGATCCCCGGAGCCTTCACACCGAGCGAGATCGTGGCGACGTGGCAGGCGGGAGCGACCATGGTCAAGCTCTTCCCGGCCGCCACCGGCGGCCCCGACTACCTGCGGGCCGTCCGCGCGCCCCTGCCGCACGTCCCCCTCGTCCCCACCGGAGGCATCGGCCTCGACCGGGCCCCTGGCTGGTTCGCCGCCGGCGCGACCGCGCTCGGCATGGGCGGTCCGCTGATCGGGGACGCCTGCGAGGGCGGCGACCTGGACGCCCTCCGGGAACGCTGCGCCACCCTGCTGGAGGGCATCCGCCGATGAGCGCGCTCGTCACCCTCGGGGAGACCATGGCCGTACTGGCCGCCGACCGGCCCGGACGGCTCGACTCCGGGACCTTCCTCCGCATGGGCTTCGCCGGCGCGGAGGCCACCGTCGCCATCGGCGTCAGCCGCCTCGGCCACACGGCGTCCTGGACCGGACGGGTCGGGGCCGACAGCGCGGGGACGATGATCCTCGCCGGACTGCGCGGCGAGTCCGTCGACGTCAGCCGCGCTCGCGTCGACGACACCGCCCCGACCGGGCTCATGCTGCGCGAACGCCGCACGCCGGACCACACCCACGTCACCTACTACCGCCGCGGACTGGCCGGCTCACGCCTCGTACCGGAGGACGTCGACGCCGAACTCGTCACCGCGGCCCGCGTCCTCCACATCACCGGGATCACCCCGGCCCTCGGCACCGGGCCGCGAGCCGCCGTCCGGCACGCCGTGGACCTCGCGCGCGCCGCGGGCGTCACCGTCAGCCTGGACCTCAACCACCGGGCCCGGCTCTGGAGCCGGCACGAGGCCGCCGTCGAACTGACCGACCTCGTCGCCCACGCGGACATCGTCTTCGCCGGCGCCGACGAGGCGACCCTCATCGTCCCCGAGGACGAACCCGACGCCATGGCCCGCGCCCTGCTCACCCGCGGGCCGCGTGAGGCCGTCCTGAAACTCGGGGCCCGCGGAGCCGTCGCCGTCACGCACGACACCGAGGCCGTCCAGGACATCGTGCCCGTCACCCCGGTGAACCCGATCGGCGCCGGCGACGCCTTCGTCGCCGGATACCTCGCCGGACACCTCGACGGGGCGCCGCTCCCCGGGCGGCTGCTGCTCGCCGCGACCTGCGGGGCCTTCGCCGTGGCAGCGCCCGGCGACTGGGAGGGCCTGCCCCGGCGCGCCGAACTCGACCTCCTCCGGGGCGAGGACGTCCTGCGCTGAACGGGGCGCCCTCCCCGCCGCCCCGTCCCGGACCCCCACGACACCACACGAAAGACCAGCCATGAACCGATTGACAGGGCGCACGGCCGTCGTCACCGGCGCCTCCTCCGGCATCGGCGCGGCGAGCGCCGTACGCCTGGCCGCCGAAGGCGCCGCCGTCGTCCTCGCCGACATCGACCAGCAGGGCGGCACCGCCCTCGCCCGCAGGATCCGAAAGGACGGCGGCCGCGCCGAGTTCGTGCCCTGCGACGTCTCCTCCGAACAGGACTGGTGGAGCCTCAAGGTCCGGGCCCATCTGCTCTTCGGACCGGTCTCCCTCGTGCACAGCAACGCCTTCACCCACACGCACGCCCCCGCCCACGAACTGCCCGGCGCGGACTGGGACCGCGACCTCGCCGTCAACCTCAAGGCGCCCTACCTGGCGGTCCGCACCTTCCTCGACGACCTGCGCGAGACCCGCGGCTCCTTCGTCGCCACCTCCAGCGTGCACGCGCTGCGCGGACTGCCCGGCTATCCGGCCTACGCCGCCGCAAAAGGCGGCCTGTGCGCGCTGGTCCGCCAGCTCGCCGTCGAGTACGGACCGGACGTGCGCTTCAACTCCGTGCTGCCCGGCCCCATCCTCACCGAGAACTGGCAGGACGTGGACGAGGAGGGCCGTCTGCTCTCCGCCCGCGCCACCGCCCTCGGCAGGCTGGGCCGCCCCGAGGAGGTGGCGGCCGCCGTCGCCTTCCTGGCATCCGACGACGCCTCGTACATCACCGGCACGAACCTGACCGTGGACGGCGGCTGGACCGTGAAGAAGGAGTCCAAGTGAAGATCACCTCCCTGCGGACCTATCTGGTCGCCCCCCGCTGGTGCTTCCTGCGCGTCGACACCGACGAGGGGATCACGGGCTGGGGCGAACCGGTCGTCGAGGGTCGCGCGCACACCGTCGCCGCCGCCGTCGAGGAACTGTCCGACTACCTCGTCGGTCAGGATCCGCTGCGCATCGAGGACCACTGGCAGGTCCTCACCAAGGGCGGCTTCTACCGCGGCGGCCCTGTCCTGTCGAGCGCGGTCGCGGGCATCGACCAGGCCCTGTGGGACATCGCCGGAAAGGCACTGGGCGTGCCGGTGTGGCAGCTGCTCGGCGGCAACGTCCGGGACCGGGCGCGCGTGTACAGCTGGATCGGCGGCGACCGCCCCTCCGACGTCGCCGAGCAGGCCGCCGCGCGCAAGGCGGAGGGCTTCACCGCCGTCAAGATGAACGCCTCGCCGCAACTGGAGCTGATCGACACCCCCCGGGCCGTCCGTGACATCGTCGAACGGGTGGAGAGCGTCCGCGCCGAGGTCGGTGACACCTTCGACATCGCCGTGGACTTCCACGGCCGTCTCACCCTCCCCATGGCACGCCGGGTGCTGCCCCTGCTGGAGCCGTACCTTCCGTACTTCGTCGAGGAACCCGTCGTTCCCGAGATGAGCGCGCACATCGGCGAGGTGGTGCGCTCCACCGGCATCCCGATCGCCACCGGCGAACGGCTCTACTCCCGCTGGGACTTCAAGCCGGTGCTCCAGCAGGGCATCGCCGTGGCTCAGCCCGACCTCTCGCACGCCGGCGGGATCTCCGAGGTACGGCGGATCGCGGCGATGGCGGAGGCCCACGACGTCTCCCTGGCACCGCACTGCCCGCTCGGCCCGATCGCGCTGGCCGCCTGCCTCCAGGTCGGCTTCGCCACGCCCAACCTGCTGATCCAGGAGCAGAGTCTGGGGATCCACTACAACGCCGGATCGGACCTGCTGGACTACCTCACCGACCGGTCCGTCTTCCGTTACGAGGACGGCCACGTCGGGCTGCTCACGGCCCCCGGGCTGGGCATCGAGGTGGACGAGAAGGCCGTGGAACGCGCGGCCGAGGCGGGCCACCGCTGGCGCAACCCGGTGTGGCGGCGGACCGACGGCTCCCTCGCCGAATGGTGAGCGACAGCGGCAGGGGTACGCGCCGTCAGGACGTCAGCGACTGGAGCACCTTGCGTGTGGCCGGCCCGTAGACCCCGGGCAGGTCACCGCGCACGCCGTACCGCGTCTGGAGGCGGGCCACCGCCTCCTCCAGATGGCGGTCGAACCGGTCGCGCTTGGGGAGGTTCCACGCCCCGAGCTGGGCGAGACGCCGCTGCAACTCCGCGACCTCGGGTCCGGTGTCGTGCCGGCGGAGCGTCGGCGCGGCGGGCGTGGCCGAGGGGGTGCCGGGGGAGGGGGCCGCCCCGGGACGTTCCTGCGCCTGAGTGCTCGGCGGACCGGAGGGGACCGCCGGGACTCCCGGCGAAGCCGGTGGAGAGACCGGTGGAGAGACCGACGGTACGGGGGACCGCCGTTGGCCCGCCGGACCGGTACGGGCCGAGGACGCGGTCGGCTGCGCCTCGGCGGGGCCCCTGGTGCCGGGCGGGCTCGGCACCAGGGGCTTGGCGGCCGGTTCCTCCCCGTCGGAGACGTCGAGCCGGCTCGCCGGGGGCGGGGAGGCCGCGTTCCGGGTGTCCTGGTCACGGTTGAGCGCGTACGCGCCCGCGAGGGTGGCGGAGCCGATCAGGGTGGCCAGGGCGGCGGTGAGCCGGAGCGGGCGGTGCCGTCTGCGGGGCTTGCGCGCCCGGTGGCCGCCCACCGCGGACAGCACAACGGTGGCGGGGAACGCGTGGCCCTCGGGCGCCGGGCCGGTGGGCCCGGGCGGGGACGCGTACCAGTCCGCCGACGGTGCGGGGGTGCCGGGTCCGGGGCGGGCCGCCGGTGCGGGCAGGACGACGTACGGGCGGATCCATTCCTGGTCGAACTGCGCGGAGGCGCAGGCACAGCGCGCGGGATTGCCGCATCGTGCGCAGAAAGGGGTGCTCACCGAACTCCAGTCGAGTGTTCCGGGAAATGGGGAAATGGCCCTCGGTGCTGCGGGACCCGCAACTCCGGAATGGTCCGGGACGGCCGACGGCAGGCTGATGCCCTGAGGGAATGAGAAAAGCAGGGGATGAACGGTGAACCTACTGTGCAACAAGCCTGAGAGCCAGCCCAGTTGGGTCCTGTTTGATAACGATCGGCTAACCGGGGGGTGGTGGGGCGCGCGAGGAGCCCGTCCGCCGTGCGGATCACGGCTTACCGGTGGGTCGGTGCCGCTCGGCGGGGAGGGGCCGTCGTGTTGACTTCCTTGCGTGCGTGTCTGATTCTGTTCGTCGCGCGGGTGCCTCGTCGGGGGCCGCCTCGGCATGCCGTCGGACTTTCCCTTACCGGAAGGAGCGGGCGGAATTCCCCTCGGGAAAACTGTCGGCGGGGGTGTCATGTCCTGAACAATGGGGCGACTTCCACTCCGTACTCAGGATGTCCCACGTGTCGACGAATCAATTCCCCGCTGAGAGTCGCATGACCGACCAGCACCTGTGCGCCGCCCTCCGCGCCGAGGCCCCCGCCGCATCCGCGGCCCAAGCCGAACTGCTGCGGCGCCACGGGCCGAGGGTCATCGCCTTCGCCCGGACGACCGGGGGCGATCCCGCGTTCGGCCCCCAGGCCGCGGACCGCGCGACGGAGCGGTTCCTCCGTATGCGGGCCACCGGAGCCGACGACGCGGAACGGCCGCCTCGCCTGTCAATGCTGCTGTTGCTGCCTTCCTCCGAGGCCGATTCCGTGGCCGGTGCGTCCTCCGACCCGGCCCTCCAGCCTGTGATCCGCCAGGGATTCACCTCCCTGCCCTTCCGTACGCAGGCCCTCCTCTGGCACTCCGTCGTCGAGCGGGAGCCCGACGACCGCGTCGCGGCGATCACCGGGGACCGGCCCGAGGCCGTACCGGACCTGACCCGGCGGGCGCTCTCCGCCTGCCGCGACGCTTTCCTGCGGGAACACCTGCGGGCGCCGTCCGCACCGCACTGCCCCCGCTACGCGCGCATGCTCGACGCGGCGGCCGCGCGGGCCGACGTACGCGACAACCGCGATCTGGCGCGGCACATCGAGGGCTGTCCCGGCTGCGCGGCCGCCCTGCGCGGCCTGGTCGCCCTCGGCGAGGCCCCCGGACCGCTGCTGGCCGGGGCGCTGCTCGGTGAGCCGGGGCGGCGATACGCCGAGGCGAGGGCACGCACCGGGGCGGGCGCCGAGGACACCCTCTCGCTCCCGGTCGTGCCCGCGCTCGCCCAGCCGCAGCCGCCAGGCGCCGACCGCCGACGGACCGCCTTCGTCCGCCGGCCGGCGGGGCGCCTGGTCCTCGGCGCGGCGGCGGCCCTGGCCGCGGGGGCCACGGTCGCGTTCGCCCTCGGGCCGGACGGGGACCCCAGGCCGCCGCGTGCGGTCCAGGCCGACGCGCCGGCCCTGCGGGTGGACGGCGGGGAGGGCGCGGGGTCGCCCGTACCCCGCAAGAGCGGGGCGCGGCCGTCCGCATCGGCCTCGGCCCAGCCGTCGCGGAGTGCTTCGCCGACCGCCACGGCGCCCTCGCCCAGCCAGGACCCCACCACCAGCCCCACGGCGGAGGCCGTGGCGTCCCCTGAGGCCGTACGCCCCTTCCGGGCGGCCACGTTCGTCCCGGCCGTCAACTCCGCCTCCGGCTTGTGCCTGGACGTCCGCGGTGGCGCTCTTGTCAGCGGGACCGATGTGGTCACTGCCCGCTGCCGCCCCGGTGACGCGGTCCAGCAATGGCGCCTCGACGGCAAGGGGCTGCTCCGCAACGCCGCGGACCCGCGCTTCTGCCTGGATTCACGGGGGACGTCCAGCAAGGGCGTGGGCATCTGGACTTGCTCGGCCTACGGCAAGAACGGCGGCGACAATCTCGTGTTCTCCATGGACGCGACAGGGCGCATCAAGCCGCGCACGGCTCCGGGGTACGCCGTGACGGCGTCCGGCGGCGCATCGGGGGCCGCGGTCACCTTCGGCCGTACCGGTCCGGCGGCCGAGCAGCAGTGGACCGAGCCCGCCGGAACAACAACCATCACCCGGTAGTCAACAGATTCAAACATGACCGGCCCGGGGCGGAGTGGCAGCTTCCAGCGCCCCGGGTCGGCGGTGCGGGTGAGTTCCGGAAGGGTCAAACGTAGACGTGGCAGGGGTCCTGGGAGATTGAGGCCCCGCAAGGTCACAGGGTCGCATCAATCCGAAACCCCGGCTTCACACTGTTGACTTGTGGCGGAAATGGCGCTTTTCTCTGTTGCATCAAGTTTGAACGCGGCTGACTGTGGCGGATTTCGCCGGTGAAGAGGGCGCCTCGACGGGGCTGGTCGACCGAGGTCCGACGCCCCTCCCTCGACAGCAGTCCTCCGGCCCGCGGCCCGGGCGGCGCCCACGAGGACGGCCGGCCCCGCACCCCGCACTCCGCATCGCACGGTGCCCCATCGGTCGCCGCTCGCGACCCGTCCAAGCAAAGGGATCGACATGCTCACTCACCACCAGCACCGCCGTCCGGTGGCCGTCGGGGCTCTGGCCCTCGCCACGATGCTCGTCCTCAGCTCCTGCTCCAGCGGCCAGGAGACGACGGGCGGGACTGCGGACGTGGGGAAGGTCGACGGGAAGATCTCCCTGACCTACCTGCAGAAGCAGGGCGACCAGGAGTACTTCATCGGCGAGGCCGCCGGCGCGAAGGCGAAGGCGGCCGAACTCGGTGTCGACCTCAAGGTGGTGAACCTGGGCAACGACGCGAACAAGACCGTCAGCGAGGCGCAGGCGGCCATCTCGCAGAAGAGCAACGGACTGATCGTGGTCGTCCCGGACCCGGCCGTCGGCCCGCAGGTCGTGCAGCTGGCCAAGAGCGGCAAGGTGGCTCTCCTGACCTCCGACGACCAGATCTGCAGCACCGGCCCCGACCCCGCCGCCTGCGGCGCCGACGACCTGGTGCCCCGCATCGGGTTCAGCGGCCGGCAGATGGGCGGCGAGGTGGGCAAGCGCGCCGCCGAGGAGTTCAAGAAGGCCGGCTGGAACCCGGCCGAGACGCGGACCATCTCGGCCTGGAAGCAGGACGTCACCGTCTGCACCGACCGCGTCGACGCCGCGAAGAAGGCGTTCACCGAGGGCGCGGGCGCCCCCGTACAGAACATCGACGTGCCGACCGACAACTCCCCGACGGGCGCGCAGGACAAGATCGCGGCGACGATCACCGCCAACGCCTCCGTGAAGCACTGGGTGGTCTGGGGCTGCAACGACGAGAACGTCCAGGGCGGTGTCACCGCACTGGAGAACGCCGGCTTCAGCGCCGACAACGTGATCGGCGTGGGCCTCGGCGCCTACCTCGCCTGCAAGAACTGGAGCTCCGGCAAGCCCTCCGGCATGAAGGCCGCGCTCTTCATCAACGGCAAGGACGTCGGCGCCCTGGCGGTCCAGACCATGGTCGACAAGCTCAAGGACGGCAAGGACTTCCCGAAGGAGGCATTCGCGCCGACCAAGATGGTCGACGCCTCCAACTGGAAGGACGCGGGCGTCAGCTGCGGCTGAGCCCGAGCCACGGCACGGGTGGGTGCGGCAGCCTCCGCGGCGGCCGTACCCACCCGTGCCGATCACCGCCGGCCGGCGGCGCCGCCGACCCAAGCCCCACGTCACCCCCAGCTTGCGAGGCCCCCATGACCACAGCAGGTACAGAGCCACCCTCCTCCTCCAAGGAGCCCGACGCGGAGATCTCCGTAGCGAACATCACCAAGCGCTTCGGCGCGGTACAGGCCCTCAGCGGTGTCACCCTGAGCTTCCCGAGGGGCCGGGTCACCGCCCTTATGGGGGAGAACGGCGCGGGCAAGTCCACCCTCCTGAAGATCCTCACCGGTGACCACCAGCCCACAGAGGGGAGCATCCTCTGGGACGGGCGCCCGCGGACCCTGGCCTCACCGCACGACGCCCACAAGGCCGGGATCCGGATCATCCCGCAGGAGCCCGAGATCATCCCGCACGTCTCCGTCGCGGAGAACGTCTACGCGGGGGCCCTGCCGCGCCGGGCGGGACGCATGCTCGACCGCACCGAGCTGCGCCGCCGCATCACCGCGGACCTGGTCCGGCTCGGCTTCGAGAAGGTCATCCACCCCGACCAGCTGGGATCCGAACTCACCCCGGCGCAGCGCCAGCTGGTGGAGATCCTGCGCGCGCTCACCGGCGAGGCCAAGGTCATCGCCTTCGACGAGCCCACCTCCTCCCTCTCCGAGAACGAGGTGGAGGCGCTGTTCGGACTCATCGAGCGGCTGCGCGACCAGGGCATCGCCGTCATCTACGTCTCCCACCGCATGAAGGAGATCTTCCGCCTGGCCGACCGCATCGCCGTGCTGCGCGACGGCGCGGTCGCCGGGGTGCTGGAAGCCGGCGACACCAACGAGGGCGAGGTCGTGCGCCTCATGGTGGGCCGCGACCTGTCTTCCCTCTTCGTACGGCAGGACGTCGCCCGCGAAGAGGTCGTCCTGCGGCTGGAAGGAGTCACCACGGACGACGTTGAGGAGATCGACCTCCAGGTCCGAGCCGGTGAAGTGGTGGCCCTCGCCGGGCTGATGGGCGCCGGACGGTCCGAGCTGGCCCTCGCTCTCGCCGGCGACCGGCCCATCCGCTCGGGGCGAGTGTCCGTGAACGGCACGCCCCTGCGGCTGCGCAGCCCCCGGGACGCGATCCGCGCGAGCATCGGGCTGGCCCCTGAGGAGCGCAAGGCGCAGGCACTGTTCCTGCACCGCTCCATCCGGGACAACACCTCCCTGGTCAGCCTCGACCGGCTGCGCCGCTGGCGCTTCGTCCGCAGCGGCCAGGAGAAGGCGGTGGCGCAGGACTTCTCCGACCGGCTCCGGGTGCGCACCCCTTCGATCGAGCACGAGGTGCGCAAACTGTCCGGCGGCAACCAGCAGAAGGTGGTGCTCGCCCGCTGGCTGCTGCGCAAGCCCAAGGTCCTGATCCTGGACGAGCCCACGCGCGGGATCGACATCGGCGCCAAGGCCGAGATCTACCGGATCATCGCCGACCTCGCCCGGGAGGGGGTCGCCCTGCTGGTGATCTCCTCCGAACTCCCCGAGGTGCTGGGGCTCGCCGACCGGATCGTCGTGATGCAGAACGGCCGCATCACCGGCGAACTCGGCCGTGCGGAAGCCACCGAGGAGGCTGTCCTCCACCTCGCCATGGCCGACGACCTCGCGCCCGTCGTATCCGACCGACCGCTCACCGACTCCGCCGATGGAGACGTTCGATGACCACCACCCAGACGCCGCCCCCCGCCGAGACCGCCCTCCCCGCTCCGGGGCGCAAGAGCGCGGGAGCCCTGCTCTCCTCGCTCGGCGGGCAGAACCTCAGCCTGATCGGCGCCCTCGTCCTCGTTCTCGCCCTGTTCGGGTTCCTGAACGACAACTACCTCAGCCTCGCCAACATCCAGGTCATCGGCGAGGCGGTGACCATCACCGGCCTGCTCGCCATCGTCCAGACGGTGGTGATCATCTGCGGTGGGCTCGACATCTCCGTCGGCTCCCAGGCGGGCCTCGCCTCCGTGGTGAGTGCCATGGTCTTCACCTCCGGCGGCTCCAACGCCTACCTGGGCATGGCCGCCGCGATCGGCATCGGGATCCTGGTCGGTGTGGTCAACGGCGTCGCCATCGTCTACGGACGGGTCAATCCCACGATCGCCACGCTCGCCGGACTGGCCGCCTACAAGGGGGTGGCCCAGCTGGTCTCCGACGGCCGCGCGCAGGGCTACGTACTCAACGATCCGCTCTTCGTGTTCCTCGGGCGGGGGAAGATCGCCGGGATACCGGTGATGATCTGGATCCTGGTGGTCGTGGCCCTGGCGGTGCACGTGATGCTGAAATACACCGACATCGGCCGGAACATCTACGCGATCGGGGGCAACGACACGGCGGCCCGGCTGGCCGGCATCAACATCAACAAGTACCTGGTCGCCGTGTACGCGCTGATCGGTGTGGTGGCGGCGATCGCCGGAATCCTGCTGACCGCGCGCACCGGTTCGGGCCAGCCCGTCTCCGGGAGCGAGGGCCTGGAGCTCAAGGCCATCACGGCGGCGGCGCTCGGCGGCTGCGCCCTCAAGGGCGGCAAGGGCGGTATCGGCGGCACGCTGCTGGCGGTGGCGCTGCTCGGGGCGCTGGAGAACGGCCTGACGGTGGAGGGCATCAACACCTTCTGGCAGAACGTCGCCCAGGGTGCCCTGCTCGTCGCGGCGGTCGTCATCCAGCAACGCCGCAGCGGGGAACGGGCCGTCGGGCTGCCGCACTGACAGGGGGATGAACACCTCATACGGGTGCCTTTCCTCCTCCCCACCCCCGCTTATTTGACTCGGTGTACAATTGATCCCCGTCTGGATTCGCTAGAGATCAATGGGTGGGACTGTGACGGAGTCGGCACCGCTGGCGGCCCAGCGGCGAGAGGTGATCCTCGAAACCGTGCGCCGCAAGGGGGCGGTCCGCGTGGCGGCTCTCGTGGAACAGCTCGGCGTCTCCGACATGACCATCCGCCGCGATCTCGACGTACTCGCCCGGGCCGGCTCGGTGGAGAAGGTGCACGGCGGGGCGGTCAGCACGTCCGGGACCACCTGCGACGAGCCCGGCTTCGAGACCAAGTTCGCCCTCAAGTCGGCGGCCAAGGCGGCGGTCGCGGAGGCGGCCGCCCAACTGGTGCAGCCGGGCAGCGTCGTGGCGATCTCCGGCGGGACGACGACGTACGCCGTCGCCCACCGGCTGCGCGAGATCGCCGGCCTGACCGTGGTGACCAACTCCCTGCCTGTCGCGGACCTGCTGCGGTCCTCCGGTACGGAGGGCGCCTCCGTGGGCCCGACGGTGCTGGTCACGGGCGGCGCGCCCACCAAGTCCGCCTCCCTGGTGGGCCCGTTGGCGGATCAGGCGATCCGCTCCCTCCAGGTGGACCTGCTCATCGTCGGCGCGCACGGAGTCTCGGAGCGCGCCGGGGTGACCACGCCGAACCTGGCGGAGGCGGAGACCAACCGCACCCTGATCTCCGCCGCCACGCGGCTGGCCGTCGTGGCCGATCACAGCAAGTGGGGCGTCGTGGGGCTGAGCCGGTTCGCCGGACTGTCCGAGATCGACTACTTCGTGTCCGACGACGGCCTGGCCGAGGACGCGCGCGGCGTCCTCGGCGAGCACGTCGGCCGGCTGATCCTGGCGGACACCCAGGGCGCCTGAGCCTCGCGGTCCCGGTCCCGGGGCCGCATGTCCTCACCTCTTCGCCGACCGCACCGGTCGGCCTCTTGACGCGTGCGCCGGCGCTTTCCGGTGTACGTGTTCCCCAGCGGCGTGAGGAGTCCGCCCCTGCCCCGGCCTGGGTGTTGACTTTAGTTGCTTTCTGTTTATTCTTGTCGGCGTGTGGGCTGTACCGCCGCCGTTCCGTACTCCGAGAGACGGGCCCGTTTCCGTGAAGAGAACCACGACGAAGCTCGCGGACGGCCGCGAGCTGACCTACTACGACCTTGACGAGAGCGCCGCACGCGACTCCGTGGACCGCCGCGCCCTCGATCCCGTCGACAGCCGCCCCGAACTGCGCCTCGATCTGACGACCGGCGACTGGGTCACCATCGCCTCCCACCGGCAGGGGCGCGTCCACCATCCGCCGACCGACGCCTGCCCGCTCTGCCCCTCGGCGGACGGGCACCACAGCGAGATACCGGCGGCGGACTACGAAGTGGTCGTGTTCGAGAACCGCTTTCCCTCCCTGACGGGACGCTCCGGGCGCTGCGAAGTCGTCTGCTTCACGCCCGAACACGCGGCGAGCTTCGCCGATCTGACGGAGGGCCGCGCCCGGCTCGTCCTCGATGCCTGGACGGACCGCACCGCACGCCTCTCGTCCCTGCCGGGCGTGGAGCAGGTGTACTGCTTCGAGAACCGCGGTGTGGAGGTCGGCGTCACCCTCGCGCACCCGCACGGGCAGCTCTACGCCTTCCCCTTCGTCCCGCCCCGGACCGCCAAGATGATCGCCGTCGCCGGCACCCACCGGTCCGTCACCGGCGGGAACCTCTTCGAGGACCTGCTGGCCGAGGCGCGGTCCGCCGCCTCCCGCGTGGTGCTGGCGGGGAGGCACTGGACGGCCTTCGTCCCGTACGCCGCCCGCTGGCCGTACGAGGTGCACGTCTACCCTCATCGCCGCGTCCCCGACCTCACCCACCTCACCGAGGCCGAACGCGCCGAGTTCCCCGGGCTGTACCTGGACCTGCTCCGCCGCTTCGACCGGCTGTTCCGTCCGGAAGGCGGGTCGGAGCAGACGGCTCCGACCCCCTACATCTCCGCATGGCACCAGGCACCGAGGAACGGAGGCGAGGAACTGGCCCTGCACCTGGAGCTGTTCACGGTCCGGCGCTCGGCGGACAAGCTCAAGCACCTGGCCGGTGTGGAATCCGGCATGGATTCCTTCGTCAACGACATCGCCCCCGAGGACGCGGCCCACCGGCTCCGCGAGGTCGCGGCATGAGCCGGTACCTCGTCACCGGCGGCGCGGGCTACATCGGCAGCGTGGTCGCGGCCCAACTCATCGAGGCGGGCCACGACGTCACCGTGCTCGACGACCTGTCCACCGGCGCCCTGGAGGCCGTACCGGAGAAGGCCGACTTCGTCGTCGGCGGTGTGGCGCAGGCGGCCGCCGTCCTGGACGGCGGCTACGCCGGGGTGCTGCACCTCGCCGCCTCCTCCCAGGTGGCGGAATCCGTGCGCGACCCCGAGAAGTACTGGCGCAACAACGTCGTGGGCTCGCTGGCGCTGATCACCGCGATGCGCCGGTACGGGGTGGGCACCCTGGTGTTCTCCTCCACCGCCGCCGTGTACGGCGAGCCCGAGCGGGTGCCGATCACGGAGGACGCCCGGACCGCACCCGCCAGCCCCTACGGCGCGAGCAAACTCGCCGTCGACCACATGCTCACCGGCGCGGCCGCCGCCCACGGGCTGGCCGCCGTCTCCCTGCGCTACTTCAACGTCGCGGGCGCCCTTGCGGGCCGCGGCGAGCGTCACCATCCCGAGTCGCATCTCATCCCGCTCGTCCTGCAGGTGGCCCTCGGGCAGCGCGCGCACATCGACGTCCACGGCGACGACTACGAGACGCGCGACGGCACCTGCGTACGCGACTACCTCCACGTCGCGGATCTGGCCGACGCCCACCTCCTGGCCCTGGCGGCGGCCCGGCCCGGCGATCACCTGATCTGCAACCTCGGCAACGGCGAGGGCTTCACCGTCCGCGAGGTGATCGAGGCCGTCCGGCGGGTCACGGGACACCCCGTCCCCGAGGCCGTCCGCCCGCGCCGCCCCGGTGACCCGGCCGTCCTGATCGCGTCCGCGGACCGCGCGCGCAAGCTCCTGGGCTGGCGGCCGCACCGCACCGGCCTGGACCGTATCGTCGCCGACGCCTGGGACTTCGTACGCGAGGTGACCCCGTGAGGGAAGCCTTCCGGCGCGTCCACGGCGCCGACCCCGAGGGGATCTGGGCGGCGCCCGGCCGGGTCAACCTGATCGGGGAGCACACCGACTACAACGACGGCTTCGCCCTGCCGATCGCGCTCCCCCAGCGCACCCTGGTCGCGGCCCGGCGGCGGCAGGACGGGCGGCTGCGCCTGCACAGCGCGCAGGGCGGCGGCCCCGTCCTCGACCTGCACATCGACCGGCTCACCGCGGGAGCGGTCACCACCTGGGGCGCCTACCCCGCCGGGGTGGTCTGGGCGCTGCGCGAGGCCGGACATCCGGTGGGGGGCGCCGACCTGCACATCGACAGCACCGTGCCCACCGGCGCTGGGCTGTCCTCCTCCGCCGCGCTGGAGTGCGCGGTGGCCTTCGCCTGCAACGACCTGTACGACCTGGGCCTGGACGCACCCGCCCTGGCGCTGATCGCCCAGCGGGCGGAGAACGGTTTCGCCGGAGTGCCGTGCGGGGCCATGGACCAGCTGGCCTCCGCCTGCTGTGCCCAGGGCGCGGCCCTCCACCTGGACCTCCGCGCGGGCACTCATGAGCAGATCCCGTTCGCCCCGGAGGCCCAGGGGATGAGCCTGCTGGCCGTGGACACCCGCGTGAAGCACGATCTGGGGGACGGCGCCTACGCGCGGCTGCGGGCCGGCTGTGAGCATGCCGCCCGGCTGCTCGGCGTGGCGGCGCTGCGCGATCTCGGCCCCGAGGATCTGCCCCACGCGGCGGAAGTCCTGCCCTCCGCGCTGGTGCCCCTGGTCCGGCACGTGGTGACGGAGAACGCGCGGGTGTCCCGGGCCGTCACCCATCTCCGGGCCGGGCGGGTGACGTCCCTGGGCCCGATCCTCACCGACGGCCACACCTCGCTGCGGGACGACTTCCGGATCTCCTGCGCGGAGAGCGACCTCGTGGTCGACACCGCGTTGGCGCACGGGGCCCACGGGGCGCGGATGACCGGAGGCGGTTTCGGCGGCTCGGTCATCGTGCTGGCGGAGGAGGACCGGGTGGACTGGATCGGCGAGGCCGTCACCACGGCCTTCCGGAAGGCCGGCCACCGGGACCCGCACCTGCTCCCCGTCTCCCCGGCGGCAGGCGCCCGGCGGGTGGGGTGAGCACCGGATGACCGGATCAGGTGGCCGGCCGCGACGTAGACTGTTGGATTGTGGGGGATTGCCGTGGCATCGTGAGGGCAATCCCGGACATCGTGCGGAGGAGGGGGAGCAGGTCGTGACCGAGGCAGCACCCCTGGCACCTCAGCGCAGGGCCCTGATCCTGGAGATCGTGCGCCGCGACGGTGCCGTGCGCGTGGCCGATCTCGTGGAACAGCTCGGCGTCTCCGACATGACCATTCGCCGTGACCTGGATGCCCTCGCCCGGACCGGCTCCCTGTCGAAGGTGCACGGCGGTGCCATCAGCGCCGCCGCCACCACGGCGGACGAGCCGCCCTTCGAGACCAAGGCCGGTCTGGAGTCCCGGGCCAAATCGGCCGTGGCCGAGGCGGCCGCCGCCCTCGTGAAACCGGGCAGCGTCGTCGCCGTCTCCGGCGGGACCACCTCCTACGCCGTGGCCACCCGGCTCAAGGAGGTCCCCGATCTGACGGTGGTGACCAACTCCCTGCCGGTCGCCCAGCTCCTGCGGCCCACCGGCACCGAGCTCGCCCCCGCCGGGCACACCCTGCTGCTCACCGGCGGCACTCCCACCCGGTCGGCCTCGCTGGTGGGGCCGCTGGCGGACCAGACGATCCGCTCCCTCCAGGTGGACCTGCTCATCATCGGAGCCCACGGCGTCTCGGAACGCGCGGGGGCCACCACCCCGAACCTGGCCGAGGCCCAGACCAACCGCGCGCTGATCGAGTGCGCAACCCGGGTGGCCGTCGTCGCGGACCACACCAAGTGGGGCGTCGTGGGGCTCAGCCGGTTCATCGCCCTCCCGGAGATGGACTACTTCGTCTCGGACGACGGCCTCGACGCCGAGGCGTGCGCGGTCCTGCGGGCTGCGGTGGGGCAGCTGATCCTGGGTAGGACCCAGGCGTAACGCAGGGCAGGGCATACCTCTACGGACTTGCCACGCCCTGCGTGTTTACGTAAACATGCACAGGTGTCCGGTGCGCGCCCCGCGCGCCCGTCCCGCTCAGCCGAGGAGCACGCGTATGCCCCTTCTCCAGATCGAAGACGACGGATTCCGGCTCGACGGCGAGCCCTTCCGCATCCTCTCCGGCGGACTGCACTACTTCCGCGTCCACCCCGACCACTGGCGCGACCGGCTGCGCAAGGCCCGTCTCATGGGCCTGAACACGGTGGAGACGTACGTACCGTGGAACCTCCACCAGCCGCAGCCCGACACCTTCCGCCTGTACCACGGCCTCGATCTGCCCCGCTTCCTCGACCTCGCCGCCGAGGAGGGGCTGCGCGTCCTCCTGCGGCCCGGCCCCTACATCTGCGCCGAATGGGAGGGCGGAGGACTGCCCTCCTGGCTCCTGGCCGATCCCGACATCCGCCTGCGCAGCGGCGACCCCGGCTTCCTCGGCGCCGTCGCCGACTGGTTCCGGCAGCTCCTGCCCCCGCTCCATGACCGGCTGGCCACCCGGGGCGGGCCGGTGCTCGCCGTACAGCTGGAGAACGAGTACGGCGCGTACGGGGACGACACCGCCTACCTGGAAGGGCTCGCGGAGCTGCTGCGCCGCCACGGGGTCGACGTACCACTCTTCACCTGCGACCAGCCGGCCGACCTGGAGCGCGGCTCCCTGCCGGGCGTGCTCGCGACCGCCAACTTCGGCAGCGGATCCGCCCGCAACCTGACCGCGCTGCGCACCGCCCGACCGTCCGGGCCCCTGCTCTGCGCGGAGTTCTGGGTCGGCTGGTTCGACCGGTGGGGCGGCGAGCACATCGTCCGCGACGCGCGGGAGGCGGCGCAGGAGCTGGACGACCTGCTCGCGACCGGGGCGTCCGTGAACTTCTACATGTTCCACGGCGGCACCAACTTCGGCTTCATGAACGGTGCCAACGACAAGCACACCTACCGCCCCACGGTCACCTCCTACGACTACGACGCCCCCCTCGACGAAGCCGGCGACCCGACCGAGAAATACGCCGCCTTCCGCGAGGTCATCGCCAAGTACGCGCCCGTTCCCGCGGAGTTCCCGCCCGCGCGCGGCGCCCGGTTCGCCCTGGAGCCGCTGGAGCTGACGGAGAGCGCCGGGCTGCTGCACGCCGCGCCGGCCCTCGGGGAAGCGGTCGCCTCCCGTCGGCCGCTGACCATGGAGGAACTGGGCCAGGACTACGGCTTCGTGCTCTACGAAGCGGACCTTCCCGAGGCCGGCCCCGCCCTGCTGGAGCTGGAACGTGTCCGCGACCGGGCGCAGGTGTTCATCGACGGACAGCCCGTCGGCGTGCTGGAGCGGGAGGGGCACGAGCACTCCCTCAGCTTCGCCGTGCCGCGGCCGGGCGCCGCCCTGGCCGTCCTCGTGGAGAACCAGGGCCGGGTGAACTACGGGCAGGGCATCCACGACCGCAAGGGCCTGCTCGGCCAAGTGCTGCTCAACGGCGCGCCGCTCGACGGATGGACCAGCCGCCCGCTGCCGCTCACCTCGCTCGACGACGTGCCGTTCGCGCCCTCGTCGGCCCCGCCCACGGGCCCGGCCCTGTACCGCGGGACCTTCGCCGTGGACCGGCCCGCCGACACCTTCCTCCACCTCGGCGGATGGACGAAGGGCAACGCCTGGGTCAACGGCTTCGCCCTCGGCCGCTACTGGTCCCGCGGGCCGCAGCGCTCCCTGTACGTGCCCGGGCCCGTGCTGCGCGAGGGCCTGAACGAGCTCGTGCTGCTGGAGCTGCACGCCCCGGGGCGGGGCCGCCGGGTCGCTCTGCGGGAGGCGCCCGATCTCGGGCCGGTGGAGGGCTGACCGGCCCGGCGGGCGCCGGACGGCCGTGCGTACGGAGGGGGTACGCACGGCTGCCGGTGCTCATGGAGGCTCATCGGGGCGGCTCAGGCCGCCGTGCGCCGCCATTTCTGGTTGTCGCCGCCGGTGCACGTCCACTGGATGAGTGGTGCTCCGTCGGTCTGCGCCCGGTGGGTCACGTCGAGGCATTTGCCGCTGTGCTGGGCGACCAGCAGCATCCCGCCCGCGTCGGCCTGGGCCCGCTTCCACTTCTGGCCGGGGGCGTCCGTACAGGTGCTCTGGACGACGGCCGCCCCGTCATCGGTGGCCGCGTCCCGTACCGCGAGGCACTTGCCGCTGTGGCGGAGCACGATCCGGAACGTGCCGGCCCCCGCGCCCTGGAACCAGACCTGCTGGTTGACGCTGCCGGAGGCGCAGGTCCACTGGATCAGCCGGGCGCCCTCGGCCACCGACCAGTCGGCGGCGTCGGCGCACTTGCCGCTGTGCGCGGCGGACAGGGTGTTCCAGTCCCCGAGGCCCCGCACGGTGCCGGCCTCGGTGGAGATGGTGATCTGCGGGAAGTAGTCCATGGACAGGGTGGTCCGGGTGGGGAACGCCAGCGGAAGCCAGATGTACTGCGAGTCGTTGACCATGCCGCCCATGGAATTGCCCCAGCGGTCGCCCATGTACAGATAGCTCGTGACGCCGGAGACGCCCTCGACGGGCAGGATGTAGGCGGTCTGCGAGCCGTAGGTCCTGCCGTCCCCGAGGTCCCGCAGATGGCTCCAGGTGCCGGTGACGCTGTCGGCCGTGCCGTACTTCTGCTGGTTGGGGGACCAGCCCGTGGCACCTGACGTCACCAGGAAGTAGACGCCGTCCCGCTTGAACAGGGCCGGGGCCTCGCGCCACTGTCCGGGCCACAGCTTCTGCACCTGAGCCTCGACGGCGGTGTAGTCGGCGCTGAGCCGGTAGACGTGCAGGTCCGCGTTCTCGTTGGCCGCCGAGATCATGTAGCCGGTGCCGTCGCTGTCCACGAAGGTCGTGATGTCCCGGGACATGTGTCCCAGGGGCCGGAAGCTGCCGCGCCAGGAGTAGTTCCCGTCCACGGTGGACGAGACGGCCACCGCCGCGCGGGCCTCGCTGTAGTCGGTGGCGCTGCCCTCCTTGTGCATCCACATGACGAACTGGTCCGTGGCCCTGTTGTAGATCACCTTGGGGCGCTCGATGTTGGCGGTCGCCAGCTCCGGGTCCGTGGCCTGGGAGAGGACGTGGCCCCGGAACTCCCAGTTCTTGAGGTCGGTGGAGCGGTAGGCGGAGACGTGGCGGAAGCTGTTGTCGGGGTTCCGGTCCTCGCCGAACCAGTAGTAGTGCTCGTCCAGCTTGATGACCCCTCCGCCGTGGGCGTGGACGGGCCGGCCGGCGGGGTCGGTGAACTGGGTCGCGTTGGTGACGGTGACGGGTGCGGGGGAGGCCGCGGCGGTGCCGAAGCCGCCGAGGAGGCTCGCGAGCAGGGCCGTCACGACGGTGAGGAGGGCTGCCAGGTACGGGGGATGACGTCGCATGGGTACCTCTTGATGGCTGGCGGGTGGGAGAGGTGCGTGCGGGTTACGCCGGTGTTTCGCCTCAGTAATGTTTACGTAAACACCTGGCTGGCTGTGAGTCTGGGAGCCGCGCCGTGGAGTGTCAAGCGCGCGGACGGGATCCGTGGTGAGCGGTTTCAGGCCAGGGGCTTGGCCGCAAGACGCTTGACGCCCCCGAAGCGGCGGTGCCACGATCGTGGCCCTGATGTTTGCGTAAACATCTTCTCTCAGGACCCCTGGTCACTGACCCAAGGACCCACCATGACGCTCCTGCCGGCAGCGGCAAAAGCAGTCCCCCCACCCCGCCGCGGACCTCGCGCCCGTGGCACCGCCCTGGCCGGGTGGGGATTCGCCGGACCCTTCGCAGCCGTGTTCGCCCTGGTCTTCCTGGCACCCGTCGCGTACGCCTTCTACCTCAGCCTGATGCGCGACCGGCTCATCGGCGGCACCTCCTTCGTCGGCGCCGACAACTACCTCCAGGTGCTGGGCGATCCGCGCTTCTGGGAGGGAGCGAGCCGCGTCGGTCTCTTCCTGCTGGTCCAGGTGCCGGTCATGCTGGGCATCGCCCTGCTGGCCGCGCTCGCCATCGACAGCGGCCGGCTCTACGGCAAGGCGTTCTTCCGGGTGGCCGTCTTCCTGCCCTACGCCGTACCGGCCGTGGTGGCCGGCCTGATGTGGGGGTTCATGTACGGCTCCCGATTCGGCCTGGTCGGCAACCTGAACGAGAGCTTCGGCCTGGCCCTGCCCGATCCGCTCTCCCCCTCCCTCGTGCTCGCCTCCATCGGAAACGTCGTGACCTGGGAGTTCGTCGGATACAACACCCTCATCTTCTATGCCGCGTTGAAAGTGGTGCCGCGCTCCCTCTACGAAGCGGCCGCCATCGACGGGGCGGGGGAGTGGCGCATCATCACGGTGGTCAAACTGCCCGCCATCCGCAGCGCGCTGGTCATCGCGACGATCTTCTCGATCATCGGCAGCTTCCAGCTGTTCAACGAGCCGAACATTCTGCAAGGCCTCGCCCCGAACGCGATCACGACGGACTACACCCCCAACCTGTACACCTACTCGCTTGCCTTCTCCGGGCAGCAGCACAACTACGCGGCCACCGTCGCCATCGTGATGGGTGCCCTCACCGCGCTCATCGCCTACGCGGTCCAGCTCCGCGGCATGCGGAAGGGCTGAGCGCATGATCACCAACCCCGCCGGCACCTCCCCGCGTCCCGCGGAGCGCGGCGCCCGCCCCGCCCCGGACCCGGCCGCGCCGAGTCACGCACCGGCCACCACGCCGCCCCGCCGCCGCACAGCGGCCCACACCCCCCTCGCCCCCCGACGCAGTGTCCCGCTGACCGCGCTGGCGGGCCTGGTCCTCGTCTACACGCTCCTGCCGCTCGTATGGCTGGTCATCAACGCCACCAAGGACCAGGAGAGCCTGCTCGGATCCTTCGGCCTCTGGTTCGGCGAGAACTTCCAGCTCTGGGACAACATCTCCCGCACGCTGTCCTACGACGACGGCGCCTTCGTCCGCTGGACCCTGAACACCCTCCTGTACGTGGCCGCCGGCGCGGGAGGTGCGACCCTGCTCGCCGTCCTGGGCGGATACGCGCTCGCCGTCTACGAGTTCCCGGGCCGCCGGGTCGTCCTCGCCGTCGTCCTCGGCGCCGTTGCCGTGCCGGGGACGGCCCTCGCCGTCCCCACCTTCCTGATGTTCAGCGGCATGGGCCTCGCCGACACCCCGTGGGCAGTGATCATCCCCTCCCTCGTCTCGCCCTTCGGGCTCTACCTGATGTGGGTGTTCACCGCCGAAGCGGTGCCTGTCGAACTGCTCGAAGCCGCCCGCATCGACGGCGCCGGCGAACTGCGCCTCTTCTGCCAGGTGGCCCTGCCGCTGCTGATGCCGGGGACAGTGACGGTGCTGCTCTTCAGCATGGTCGCCACCTGGAACAACTACTTCCTGCCGCTGATCATGATCAGGGACCCGGACTGGTTTCCGCTCAGCCTCGGCCTCAACGCCTGGAGCGCGCAGGCCCGCACGACGGGCGGCGAGCCGGTGTTCGACCTCGTGATCACCGGCTCCCTCCTGACCGTCGCGCCGATCGTCGTGATCTTCCTGCTGCTCCAGCGCCACTGGCAGTCGGGCCTGGCCGCCGGAAGCGTCAAGGAGTGACGCGCCGCGCCCGGCCCCGGCTCCGCCCCGACACCTCCCGCCCGTACACCGAACCAGGAGCATCACGGATGAGAACGAACAGTCGCCGCATCTTCGCCGCCGTCGCCGCGACGTGCGTCCTGGGCCTCGGCGCCAGCGCCTGCGGCGGGTCGGAGCCGTCGGGGGGCACCACCGCGAAGGACGTCGCCTCCGCACTCGAAGCCGGGGGCAAGATCACGGTGTGGGCCTGGGAACCCACGCTGAAGAAGGTGGCCGCCGACTTCGAGAAGAAGTACCCCAAGGTGGACGTCGAGCTGATCAACGCCGGGACGGGGGACAGGCAGTACACCGCCCTGCAGAACGCCGTCGCCGCAGGTTCGGGAGCGCCCGAGGTGGCGCAGGTCGAGTACTACGCCGTCGGCCAGTTCGCCATCGGCAAGGCGCTGGAGGAGCTCTCCCCCTACGGCGCGGCCGCCCACGACCAGGCGTTCACCACCGGCCCTTCCAGCGCGGTGCGGTACGGCAAGGGGATCTACGCCCTCCCGATGGACTCCGGGCCCATGGCGCTGTTCTACAACAAGAAGGTCTTCGACCGGCACGGTGTCGCCGTCCCCACCACCTGGGACGAGTACGTGGACGCCGCGCGCGCCCTGCACAAGGCGGACCCGAAGCTGTACATCACCAACGACACCGGTGACGCCGGCGCCACGACCAGCCTGATCTGGCAGGCGGGCGGGCGTCCCTACAGGGTGGACGGGACCAGGATCCGCATCGACTTCGGGGACCCGGGCACGGCCCGGTACACGGGTACCTGGCAGAAGCTCATCGACGAGCGGCTGCTCGCGCCGGTGCCCTCCTGGAGCGACGAGTGGTACAAGGGCCTGGCGGACGGCAGCATCGCCACCCTGGCCACCGGCGCCTGGATGCCCGCCAACTTCGTCTCCGGAGCCCCGGCCGCTTCGGGCGACTGGCGCGTGGCACCCCTCCCGCAGTGGACGAAGGGCGCCGCGGCGGGCGCGGAGAACGGCGGCAGCTCGCTCGCCGTGCCGAAGGCGTCCAAGAACAAGGCGCTGGCCTACGCCTTCATCGAGTACGCCACCACGGGACCCGGCGCCGCGGCCCGCGTCGCCGAGGGAGCCTTCCCTGCCACCCGGGCCGACCTGGACTCCCCGGCCTTCCTGGACACCGCGTTCCCGTACTTCGGTGGCCAGCAGGCCAATCGGATCCTGGCCGCGGCGGCCCGCGAGGTCGCGCCCGGCTGGTCGTACCTGCCGTATCAGGTGTACGCGAACTCCGTCTTCAAGGACACCGTGGGCAAGGTGTACGTCTCCTCGGCCACCCTCTCCCAGGGCCTGGAGGCATGGGCGGCGACGAGCGCCAAGTACGGCACGGACCAGGGATTCGAGGTCGCGGGGCAATGACGTTCGAGGGGAACTACCGGCCCGCGCCGGAACGGTACACCTCCATGGCCTACCGCCGGGCCGGGCACAGCGGGGTTCGGCTGCCCGTGGTCTCGCTGGGACTGTGGCACAACTTCGGCAACGGCCGGCCCTTGGAGGCGCAACGGGCCGTCCTGCGAAGGGCCTTCGACCGGGGCATCACCCACTTCGACCTGGCGAACAACTACGGGCCGCCGTACGGCAGCGCGGAGTCCAACTTCCGCGTCGTGTTCGCCCGGGACTTCCGGCCGCACCGGGACGAGATGTTCATCGCCTCCAAGGCGGGCTACGACATGTGGGCCGGGCCGTACGGGGACGGCGGCGGCCGTAAGCATCTGCTGGCGAGCCTGGACCAGTCGCTGCGACGCATGGGCCTGGAGTACGTGGACGTCTTCTACTCGCACCGCTACGACCCGGAGACCCCGCTGGAGGAGACCATGGGCGCGCTGCACACGGCGGTGCGCTCGGGCAGGGCCCTGTACGCGGCCCTCTCCAACTACCCGGCTGACCGTCACCGCGAGGCGGCGCGGATCCTGCGCGACCTCGGCACCCCGGCCCTCCTGCACCAAGCCCGCTACTCGATTCTCGACCGTGCCCCGGAAGGCGGTCTGCTGGACGCAGCCGCCGCTACCCGCACGGGCCTGATCGCCTACTCGCCGCTTGCGCAGGGCCTGCTGACGGGCCGCTACCTGGCCGGGCAGGTGCCCGCCGGATCGCGGATGTCCGTCGGCCACTTCCTCAACGAGGAGGCCCTGGCCCACGCCAAGCTGGAGCGCCTGAGGGCCCTGAGCGATGTGGCGGCCCGGCGCGGGCAGAGCCTGTCGCAACTGGCCCTCACCTGGGTGCTCCGCGATCCCCGGGTGTCCTCGGTGATCATCGGCGCCAGCAGCATCCACCAGCTGGACCAGAACCTCGGCGCGCTGGAGGGCGGGCCGCTGTCGGAGGAGGAACTGAAGGAAATCGACACGCTGAGTCTTTGAGCACCCCCCAACGCCTTCAGGAGGTATCTCATGAACAGCAACGCAACGACCCACCGGAACAGCGTCGCCGCGGCGGCGGCACTCGCCCTCACACTGGCCCTCGCCGCACCGGCGGCCGCGACGACCCCCGGCGGACAGCGGCCCGGCCACGCGGCGGCGGGCACGCTGGTGAGGATGTCGGGCACCTCCATAACGGTCACCGCGGCAGAGGGAGCCGCCAATGCGATCGCCCTGTGGCGCACGGGTGACGCGGTCCACGTCCGGGACACGGCGGACCGTGTGGTGGCCACCGGAGGCTGTGTCCGCATCGCCGCCGACGAGGCCATGTGTCCCGGCGCCGGCCGTCTCACCGAGCTCGTTGTCGAGGCGGGTGACGAAGCGGACGAGGTGACCTCCTACCTCACGACGACGGGCGTCACCCTCAAGGGCGGCCTGGGCGACGACAACCTCTACGGCGGCGGCGCGAACGACACCCTGGAAGGCGGCGAGGGCGCCGACTTTCTCTCGGGCGGGGCCGGCAACGACCTGCTGATCGGCTCCAGCGGCCGGGACCGCATCCTGGGCGGCGCCGGTGACGACCGGATCGAGGGCCGCAACGGCTCGGACGTCATCGACGCGGGCGCGGGCGACGACGTGGTCGACGGGGGCGACGGCAACGACCAACTGATCGCCGGCCCCGGCAACGACTTCGTGGACGGAGGCACGGGCAGGGACACCATCGACACGGTCGACGGAGTAGCCGGCAACGACTACGCCCGCGGCGGCCCCCAGACGGACACCTGCCGCGCCGACCGCGCCGACCACGTCACGGAATGCCCTTGATCCTCACCCGCGGAGCCCCCGCCCCAGTGGGGCCGGGGGCTCCGCGTTCGCAAGGGGCCGCAGCACGTCGTATCCGGAGGAGCGGGGCGAGGTGAGCCGGTCGGCCGACTCAGGTGCGGTGTCGGACGCACGAGGGACAGGGCGTGCTCCAGGCCCCGCGCGTCCCGCCGGTGATCTGCCGCTCGGGTGCCCGGCCGTCGTGGTGTCCAGTGGCTGACCGCACCGGACACCAGGATGTGGTCAACGTTTCCCGACTTGGTAGGAGGCTTCCCGTGCTCGAGCGCAAGAACGTCAGAGGTCGCAACCAGAATCAGATCACCTTCGTCCTGCCTGCGGATATCCCGCCCGGGCCGGTCAGCGTCGTTGGTGACTTCAACGGTTGGCAGCCAGGCATGCACGAATTGCGGCCGCGCAGGGACGGCAGGCGAGCTGTCACCGTCGCCCTGCCCCGTGAAAGCACGCACGCCTTTCGCTACCTGGCCGCAGGCGACTACTGGTTCGACGACGAAGGCGCCGATGCGCTCGATGGCTCCAACGGCCTCCCGCACACCTGACCGACCAGATCGGCATCCGCCTGTGTCGTGGTCCGGGGAGAAGCCACGGACTCACGATCGTGGCCCAGCTCGATGTCGACATGCGGCGCCCGCTGGAGCGTGTTGTGGACGGTGCAGTGCGAGGCGACGGCGAGAAGGCCCGGGCGCCGCTCTTCGGGCAGCTGTGGGGGCGGCACGATCACGAGGCGCACCGCGGTCACCCGGGCGGGGCGGTCGGTGGCCATGGTGAATTCAGCCCGCACGCTCAGACCCTCGCACGGCAGGTCGTGGCGGAGCAGGTAGCGCCCCGCGTAGAAGGCGACGCACGTGGCCAGGGACGCGGCGAACAGCTCGGTCGGCGTGGGCGCGGTGTCCGTCCCGCCCGCGCCGGTGGGCTGGTCGACGCGGAGGCGGTGCCCGCGCACCTCGACCCCGTAGACGTCGCCTTCGAGGTGAGTGACATCGAGCCGGTGGACGTCCCCCGGGGGCCGCGTACCGGTCCGCTCCGGTGTCGTGTCCGTCATGGCGGACCTCCGATTCCTGTCGGTCGCTGCCATCGTGGGGGGATCCGTAGGCCCTGGACATGAGCCCTTCGGGCACGTGTCTGGCCCGGTCGGCCCCTCACGCTGCAGCGGCCGGCGCCCGAGGGTGGAGGGTGCGTCAAGCCATGTCGCGTCGGCGTGAGGAGGACCTCATGAAGGTTCAGGTCACCGCAGGTCTGGACGGATCCCGGGAGAGCTTCGCAGCAGCGGCCTGGGCCGCGCGCGAGGCCGTACGGCGCGAGGTCCCCCTGCACTTGATCCATGTGGAGGAGCGGCCGTTCACGCCCGCGATCCCCTACCCCATCGCCGCCTACGACGCGGAGCGGTCCGCGGGACTGCTCCGCGACACGGCAGAGCGGTGCCGGGGGGATCACCCTGGGCTGGAGGTGACGACCGAACGGGCGCACGGTCGCGCCGGTCCCCTGCTGACCTCGGCTGCGAACGAGTCGGACCTCATGGTGCTGGGCTCCCGCGGGTTCAGTGGGTTCATGGGGTTCCTGGTCGGGTCCGTGTCACTGGCCGTCGTCGGCAGTTCCCACCAGCCCGTCGTACTCGTACGGGCCGGTAGTGCGTCCGCCCCGGCTGCTGGAGGGGCGCCCGGACAGGGCTCCGGCGAGATCCTCGTCGGCGCCGACCTCCGGCACCCGAACGCACCCGTGCTCGCCTTCGCCTTTCAGGAGGCAGCGCGTCGGGGCGCGACGGTTCGCGTCGTGCACGGTTGGACCCTGCCCGGTCCGTCTGCATACGCCATCGTGGCCGATCCGGGGATCGACGAGATGGTCGGCGGCCACGTTGCTCATGCCCTGGCCGAGTTGGTCGGACCCTTGCGCAGGAGCTACCGGGATGTCCCGGTCATCGAAGAGGCTGTCGTGGGAGCCGCTGGAATCCAGCTCGTGGAGGCGTCGAAGGCCGCGGAGCTGGTGGTTGTGGGGCGCCGCCGACATCCTGCGCCGCTCGGGCCGCACCTCGGCCACGTCGCACATGCGGTGATCCACCACTGTGCCGCACCGGTCGCCGTTGTTCCCTTCGGATAGGCCCCGGATGCAATGGTGAACTCCGGCGAGGTCGCCTTCGAGCCCGTACGGCCGAGGCCCAGTCCCGCCACAGCATTCGAGGTGCCCCGGGCACAGGGGTGTGGCACGGCTGCGGCGCGACGCCTCTCAGCCACCGATGATCCTCACCTGTGAGCGGAGGGCCCGTGCCACGTCCAGGTCGAAGGACTCGGTGCTGGGTGTGAGCATCGCTGCGGCGGCTGTGGCCACGCCCAAGGCGCAGGCGCTGACGGGATCCGCTCCGGTGGCCAGCTGCGTGGTGAGGGCAGCGACCATACTGTCGCCCGCCCCTGCATCGCTCAACGGCTCGCCGGGCAGAGGCGGCGCGTAGAGCTCGGTGTGTCCGTGGCGCGTCGAGCACAGTGCGCCCAGAGCTCCGAGGGTGGTGACAGCGACCTCGGCGGCCCCCGTGGTGATCAGGTGCTCGTTGAGGGACCGGGCGTCGTCGAAGGTCCGGACGGTTCCACCGGTGAGACTCTCCGCCTCCGTACGGTTGCATCTCAGCAGGAACACGCCTTCCTCCAGCGCTTCACGAAGCGCGGGCCCGGAGGTGTCCAGGATCAGCCGGGATCCTGCTCCTCTGACGTGTCGGGCGACGCCCCCGTAGAAGTCGGTGGGCAGGCCGCCGGGCAGGCTGCCGCTCGCCACGACGTACGGGTGACTGCCGCCGGCCCGCTGCAGCACTTCCAGGCACCGCTGCCCCTCGCGATCGTGCAGTCGTGGGCCGGGTGGCACGATGTGGTGGCTGCGGCGCGATGCGGCCTCGACCAGTACGAGGGCTTCGCGGGTGTCGTCGTCGATGTCGACGGCGACGTGGTCGATGCCCTCTTCGTCCAGCAGCCGATTGAGGCGCAGGCCTACTTCACCCCCGGCGGTGTGGACTGCGGTGGCCGGTAGTCCGAACCGCATGATGTGGCGGGCGACGTTGATTCCGCCGCCGCCGGCGGCCACCGACCTGACCCGGGCACGGTTCTTGCCGATGAGTTCCAGGTGGTCGATCTCCCAGCAGAGATCGATGGTGGGATTCATCGTGAGAGTGAGGACTGACGGTGGGGCTCCGGTCTCCGCTCCCCGCCGACCGTCGGCCAACCCGGAGGCGGTGGGGTCGGGTGTCGTGGCCGGGCTCATCGCGGCTCCTCGTGAACAGCGTCTGCCGAAGCTCGCTGCACACCCAGGGACGGGTGCATGCGGTTCACCTCCGGAGACAAGGACGCGTCTCCATCGACTTGCATCCTCGGACAGCCCGGCATCACCTGCATACCGGGTCAGGAGGTCCACCGGAGCTCATGATCCGGTGCGGGCCCCCAGTCGGCAACGGACGTCCACGACGCCTTCGACCGACCGGGCGAGGCGTTCGGCCATGGGGATCAGGTGGTCGTCCCGGACGCTGCCGGTCAGGGTGGCTATCCCTTGTGTGACGGTGACGGTGATCCCGTCGTGGGAGATCGGGAAGAGGCGTTCGACGACACTTCGCTGGATCTCGAGTGCGAGGTCTTCGTCGGTGCGGAGGAAGACCTTGAGGAGGTCCGCGCGGCTGACGATGCCCTTGAGGGTGCCGTCGGCGTCGACGACCGGGAGCCGTTTGATGCGCCGGTTGGCCATGAGGTGGGCGGCTTGGGGGAGGGTGGCGTCCGGGCGGATCGTGACCGCGGGGGTGGTCATGAGGTTCTCCGCGCGGGTGGAGCCGGCCTTGGCCGTGTCGCCCAAGCGGCGCATCTGCTCGATCATGCCGGGGCTGTGTTCGTGGAACTCCTCCTTGGGCAGGAGGTCGGCCTCGGACACCACGCCGACGACGTGGCCCTCGCCCTCGACGACGGGGAGGGCGGTGACCTTCCACCGCTTCATCGCGGCGGCGATGTCCTTGAAGCCGGTCGTGGGGGTGACGGCGATGACCTTGGTTGTCATGACGTCGGCGACGGTGTAAGGGGTGGAGGTCATGGCGGGATCCTCAGCGTGCGTAGGCGAGCGGGATTCCGCTGCCTTGAGGGGCGAACAGGTCGAGGAGCCGGGTACGGGCGGAGTCGAGTCGGTCGGCGATGACCGCTGCCACGGCGACGGCGACGGAGCGGCCGACAGCCGAGTCCTCCTTGCAGAGCTCCCGTACTGCTGCGGCGTCGAACTCCAGGGCCCGCACCTCGTGGGAGGCGGTGGCCCCGAGGCGCCAGCCGTAGGGCGGGACCATCCAGGACCAGCCGAGTAGCTCGCCATGGCCGAGGGTGTCGATGACAGCGTCCTTGTGGCAGGGGATGTGGGTGCTGAGCTCCACCGTGCCGGAAAGGATGATCCAGAACTTCTCGGCCCGCTGGTGCTCCTTGAAGATGCGGGTGCCTGCCGCGAAAGTGACCTGGCGAGAGTGGGCGAGCAGGGCCTCGCGCGCTTCCGGGGTCATGTGTTCGAGGACGCTGTGCATGGTGCTCATGGTGTCCCTCCAACCCTTCGCCTCCACCTTGCTCGCTGGCCGCCGTGTCCGTCAGGGCCGTGCGGTGCACACCGCGGGGTCCGTACGGCCCCGGTCAGCGGACCAGGACGGCCTCTCCGGATTTGGGCACCACGGCCGTCCAGCCCAGTTCGCGGTCGATCCGGTCGCGCAGGGTCTCGGCGGAGCTCTCTTCGCCGTGGACGAGGTAGGTGGTGTGCGGGGGAGGGGCGGCGCGCAGCCAGTCGACGATCTGTTCGGCGTCGGCGTGGGCGGAGAAGTGCGGTACGTCGGCGACCTCGGCGCGTACCGGGACGTACTCGCCGAACATCTTGAGCGTGCGGGCGCCGTCGACGAGGTCGCGGGCGCGGGTGCCGGCGGCGGCGAAGCCGACGATGACGACGGCGTTGCGGGGGTCGGGGAGGGTGCGGTGGAGGTGGTGCAGGACGCGGCCGCCGGTGGCCATGCCGGCGGAGGAGACGATGATCGCCGGTCCGGTGGTGTTGTTGATGTCGATCGACTCCTGGACGGTCCGGGCGGCCAGGAAGGGTTCAGGGCTGATCGCCGCCTCGCCCTGGGCGAGGATGCCGGGGCGTATCTCGGGGGAGTGGGCGTGCAGGGCGTCGCGGTACACGTCGAGGGCGGCCAGAGCCATGGGGCTGTCGACGTACACGGGGACGTGGCGGGGCAGTGTGCCGTCGGCGCGAAGCGCGGCGAGTTCGTGGAGGACGACCTCGGTCCGGTCGATCGCGAAGGAGGGAATGACGACGGTCCCGCCCCGCGACAGGGCGCGGGTGATCACCGAGGCGAATTCCCGGCGGGCGCTCTCGTGATCGTGCCGCCGGTTGCCGTAGGTCGACTCCATCAGCAGCACGTCCGCCCCGCCGAACGGCTCGGGTGGCAGCAGAAGTGGGTGCCCCGGGCGGCCGAGGTCGCCGCTGACGGCGAGGGTGTGCCCGTCCTCCAGGGTCAGGTGGGCCCAGGCCGAGCCGAGGATGTGGCCGCCGTGGTGCAACGTCAGCTTCGTGCCCGCCATGATGTCGATCTCGCTGCCCACCGGCACGGGGTCGAAGAACTTCACCGTGTGGTCGACATCGTCATCGTCGTAGAGCGGCTTGGCGGGCCGGTGCTTGGACCAGCCGTGCCGGTTGGCGTGCTCGGCGGCCTCCATCTGCAGGCGGGCGCTGTCACGGAGCACGATCTCGGCGAGCCGGGCGGTGGCGGCGGTGGCCAGGACCGGCCCACGAAAGCCGTGCCGGACCAGGCGCGGCAGGTACCCGCAGTGGTCCAGGTGGGCGTGCGTCACGACGACCGCGTGGATGTCGCGGGCGTCGCAGGGCAGCTTGTCCCAGTTGCGGCGGCGCAGGTCCGCCAGGCCCTGGAAGAGTCCGCAGTCGACGAGGATCCGGACGTGGTCGCTCTCGACCAGGAACTTGCTGCCGGTCACCGTCCGGACACCACCGAGGAACCTCAGCAGGGCGGGGCGGGCAGCGGGGGACGGGGCCGACCGGGACATGGCAGCGGCCCTCCTTCCGGGGACGGGTGCCTTGTTCCACGGTTGCATCGCTGCGCTGCGGAGGCGAGACCCGACCGGTCCCAGCGGTAGGGCCGACCGGCCCAAGCGCTGCGGAGGGTCGCAGGCGCAGCCTGGCTGTGAGTCCATCCCGCGCAGCACAGAGAGGCCGCAACCATGAAGGCACTCGTCTTCCACGGGCCCGGACAGACCTCCTGGCAGGACGTCCCGGACCCCTCGATCAAGGACGCCGCCGACGCGATCGTCCGGGTCGACGCCGTCACCATCTGCGGCACCGACCTGCACATCATCAAGGGCGACGTCCCCGAGGTGACACCCGGCCGGATCCTGGGCCACGAGGCCGTCGGCACCGTGGTCGAGACCGGCGGCGACGTCCGCAGCGTCCGCCCCGGCGACCGGGTCCTGATCTCCTGCATCTCCGCCTGCGGCCGCTGCCGCTTCTGCCGCGAAGCGCACTACGGCCAGTGCCGCGGAGGCGGCGGCTGGGTCCTGGGCCACACCATCGACGGCACCCAGGCCGAATACGTACGCGTCCCCTTCGCCGACCTCTCCGTCCACCCGCTTCCCAGCGCCCTGGCCAGCCACGACGCCGTACTGCTCGCCGACATCTTCCCGACCTCCTACGAGGTGGGCGTCCTCAACGGCGACGTGCGGCCGGGCGACACCGTCGTCGTGGTCGGGGCCGGACCCATCGGCCTGGCCGCCGTCGCCACCGCACAGCTCTACAGCCCCGGGCGGATCATCGCCGTCGACCTCGCCGCGTCCCGGCTCGACGCCGCGCGCGACCTCGGCGCCGACGCCACCGCGAGCGCGGACGAGGAGCCCGAGCGGCTGGTGGAGGACCTCACCGACGGGCTCGGCGCGGACGTGGTCATCGAGGCCGTCGGCTTGCCCGAGGCGTTCGAGATGTGCACCCGCATGGTCCGCCCGGGCGGCCGGGTCGCCAACATCGGGGTCCACGGCAAGCCCGCCGTCCTCCACCTCGAAGACCTGTGGATCAAGGACGTCACCATCACCACCGGCCTCGTCGACACCCGGTCCACCCCCATGCTGCTCCGCCTGATGGCCGCCGGCCGCCTCCCCGGAGCCGCGATGGTCACCCACCGCTTCGAGCTGGACCAGATGGAAGAGGCGTACGACGTCTTCTCCCGAGCCGGCGACACCGGCGCCCTCAAGGTCGTCCTCGGCGGTCCCCAGCACGACACCGTCGCCGTACCGCCCCAGGAGCAGTGAGCCCCATGACGAGCACACCGAGCATGCGCCATCAGCAGTCCGGTGAGGCGGTCGGCCGCACCGACCTCGGACGCCGTATCGCGACCCGCCGTATCGCCCTCGGCCTGAGCCGTGAGGAACTGGGCCGGATGTGCGGAGCAGACGGAAACTACGTGGCGTACCTGGAGGAGCATGCCGCGTCCCCGGCCATCGGCACCCTCGTACGCGTCGCCCACGCCCTCGGCGTCTCGGTCGACGACCTGACCGGCGCGAACGCGGCCCGTGCCCAGGGCCGCTCCACCGCCCGCCTCGACGCAGCGCTGGTGCCGCTGGCCGAGGACGAGTGCCGAACGCTGCTGGGCACGCACGGAGTGGGACGCATCGCCGTCTTCACCCCCGAGGGCCCGGCCGTCCTCCCGGTCAACTACCTCGTCGCCGGGGCCGACATCGCGTTCCGTACCGCCGTCGAAGCGCTCGCGGCCCGAGCGGCGGGGACGGAGGTCGCCTTCGAGATCGACAACATCGACGACGTCACCGCCGGAGGGTGGAGTGTGCTGGCCGTGGGCGAACTGGAAGCAGTCACCGACGCCCGGGAGATCCAGCACCTGACGGCCACGGCCCGGTCCCAGCCCTGGGCCGGAGGCCCGCGCACCCACTGGATGAAGCTCACGCCCGTCCGGCTCACCGGCCGTCGCGTCATGCACGAGTCATGAACGCTCTGGGCGCGGTCGTCTTCGACACCGACGGGGTCCTTCTTGCCACGGCGGTCCGTCACGCGTCTGCGTGGAAGGAGGCCTTCGACGGCTGCCTCGCCCAGTGGCAGCCGACGCCTGCGGAGAGACGCCTGGAGCCCTTCGACGCCGTTCGGGAATACCGGGACCTGGTGGACGGCAGGTCCCGTCTCGACGGGGTGCGCGCCTTCCTCGCCTCCCGTCGGATCGAGCTGCCGGCGGGAACGTCGCAGGACGCACCCGGATGCGCGACCGTCCATGCCGTCGCGGCCCGCAAGGAGGAGACCTTCTGCCAGTCTCTTCGAACCGAAGGTGTCAACGCCTTCGAGGACGTCCTCCCCACGCTCCGGCATCTGCGTGATGGGGGTGTGCGGTGTGCAGCCGTCTCGGCCTCGCGGCATGCCCGCTCCCTCCTGGAAGCCGCGGACCTGGTCAGCTCCTTCGACGCCGTCGTGGACGGCACGGACGCCTCCGCGCTTGACCTGCCTGGAAAACCCGACCCGGCCCTCTTCCTCGAAGCCGCAGCCCGCCTCGGTACGGTCCCTTCACGGGCAGCCATGGTGGAAGACGCGCTCGTCGGCGTGGAAGCCGGGCACCGGGGAGGCTTCAGCCTGGTCGTGGGACTCAACCGTGAGAACGACCCGCGCATGGCCGAGGCCCTCCTGGAGAAGGGCGCCCACGTGGTCCTCCCCGATCTGACGGAACTGCCTGCCGTTCTCGAAGGCGGCCGCCCGTGAATGCCACCTGGCGCTGGGAGTACAAGCGCTACGACCCGAAGGCCGAGCGACTGGTCGAGTCGCTGTGCGCCCTCGGTAACGGGCGCTTCGCCACCAGGGGTTCGTCCCCGGAGACCATCGCCGACGACGTCCACTACCCGGCCACGTACCACGCCGGCTGCTACGACCGCCTCATCTCGACAGTCACCGGGCGGAAGGTCTCCAACGAGGACATGGTCCGCCTGCCCGACTGGACCTTCCTGCGGTACCGGTGCCTGCCCGACGGCGCGGCACCCGGCGACTGGCTCACGCCCGACCACCCCACCCTGCGGCACTACTTCGTCTCGCTCGACATGCGATCGGGAACCCTCACCCGCCGCATGCTCTTCCACGACGCCGACGGCCGCCGCCTGGGTGTCACCCACACGCGCCTCGTCCATGCCGGTGACCCCCACCTCGCGGCGCAGCGCACCGTCCTCAGCGCGTACGGGTGGCGCGGCAGGATCGAGGTCGAATCCGTGCTGGACGGGGACATCGCCAACGCGGGCGTCGACCGCTACCGCGCCCTGGCCGGGCGGCACCTCGTCGACCACCGAGCCGGAGTCGAGGCGGAGGGCACCGCATGGTTGTCCTGCGCCACCGCTGCCTCACATATGCGGGTCGGGATGGCAGTACGCCTCTCAGCACGGCCTCTGGCCTCCGTCCGGAGCGCCTGCACGGCCACCAGCGCTCGACAGTCGTTCGTCCTGCCGGTCAGGCGTGCCGAGCCCGTCGTGATCGTGAAGACCGCAGCGTTGTTCACCTCCCTCGACCGCCCCTGGGGCGATCCCGTCAGGAGCAGCATCGAGCACGCGGGACACGCTCGGGACTTCGCCACCCTGCTGGCCACGCACCGGTCATCGTGGCAACGGCTCTGGAGCGAGGGCGAAGTGAAGGCAGCGGGTGAAACCGGACGGATCCTGCGCCTCCACGCCTTCCACCTCTTGCAGACCCTCTCCCCGCACACCGCCGAACTCGACGTCGGCGTCCCGGCCCGGGGCCTCCACGGGGAGGCGTACCGCGGACACGTCTTCTGGGACGAGCTGTTCGTCATGCCCTACCTCTCCCTGCACTTCCCCGAGACCGCGCGCGCCCACCTGATGTACCGTCACCGACGGCTCCCCGCTGCGCGCGAGGCCGCACGCCTGGTCGGGGCCCGAGGAGCGATGTTCCCCTGGCAGAGCGGGAGTTCTGGAGCCGAGGAGACCCAGCGGCTGCACCTCAACCCGCACTCCGGCCGCTGGCTGCCCGACCATTCCCACCTCCAGCACCACGTCGGTTCCGCCATCGCCTGGAACGTGTGGCAGTACGGCCTAGCAACCGGCGACACCGGCTTCATGCACGGCCCCGGAGTCGAACTCCTGCTGCACATCGCCCGTTTCTGGGCCGCCACCGCGACGTGGGACACCGACCTCGACCGCTACCGCATCCGCGGCATCGTAGGCCCGGACGAATACCACGACGCCTACCCGGACGCCGCTGCACCCGGCATCGACGACAACGCCTACACCAATGTCACGGCTGCCTGGGTGCTCGCCCGCGCCCTCGATCAGTACGACGAAGTCTCGGGGGCCCGCCGCAGCGAGCTCCGCGCGCAACTGGGCATCGACCCCGACGACCTCCATACCTGGGAGGACATCTCCCACCGCCTGTACGTGCCGTTCCACCGCGACGTGATCAGCCAGTTCCACGGCTACGGCGATCTGGCCGAGCTGGACTGGGACGCCTACCGTGCCCGCTACCACGACATCCGCCGGCTCGACCGGATCCTGGAGGCAGAAGGGGACACGCCCAACCGCTATCAGGCGTCGAAGCAGGCCGACACCCTCATGCTCGGCTACCTCTTCCGTCACTCGGAGCTCGCCCGCCTCTTCTCACGGCTCGGCTACCGCCTGGACGACGAGCTCTGGAGGCGGACGGTGGCCTACTACCTGAGGCGCACCTGCCACGGCTCGACGCTCAGCAGTCTCGTCCACGGCTGGATCCTCGCCCGGCAGCAGGGCGCGAGTGCGTGGCGCTACTGCCAGGAAGCCCTGCTCAGCGACATCGCCGACGTCCAGGGCGGCACCACCGGCGAAGGGATCCACCTCGGTGCCATGGGCGGCACGCTCGACCTCGTCGAGCGTGGCATCGTCGGCCTCGAACCCGGAACCGACGGCCTGCACGTCGACCCCGTACCACTCTCCGAAGTGCCGGCCTCCACCCTCTCGGTCTGCTACCTCGGACACCGGGACATCCGCATCAGCTTCCGGCCCGGCCGGATCGGCATCAGGGTGCCGCTGTCCCCGGCGGGCCCCGTGCCCCTCGTTCTGCCCGGAGACAGGCGCGAGATCATCGACGCGGGGCGGGAGAGGTGGTTCCGGTTGCCGAGGAACCGAGACGGGGGATTCGGCCGCACCGGCCCACCCGAACCGGTGACAGATGCCGCCGGCCACGGCCGCTTCGCGTGGCGGGGGGCACCTGTCTCGCACACTGTGGAGATACAGCCATCGAAAGGGTGAGTCGGGATGAACGGGCAGCTTGAGACTCCGCGCGTCGTAGTGGGTGTCGACGGATCGCCTTCGTCCCAGGCCGCGCTGCGCTGGGCGGTCCGGTACGCAGGCCTGGTGGGCGGGAAGGTGGACGCGGTCACCGCCTGGGACCTGCCCGGCGCCGGATCGTGGTCGGCCCCCGCAGTGGACACCGACTTCGACGAGGAGGAGGCCGAGCGGCGTCTCGTCGAGGAGGTACGGACGGTCCTCGGCCAGGACGGTGCCTCCCAGGTGCACGAGCGTCTGGTACGCGGCAACCCCGCCGAGGTCCTGGTGGACCAGGCAGAGGGGGCGGACATGCTGGTCGTCGGCAGCCGCGGCCGTGGCGGGTTCCGGCGGGCCCTGCTCGGATCGGTCAGCCAGCAGGTGGCACTCCACGCCCCCTGCCCGGTCACCATCGTCCGCCCGGACGCGCCCGCCGAGTAGCAGCAAGGGCGGTGAACCCGACCGGAGACGCGCAGTCGACCCAAGCGTGCGGATCGCCACGACGCCTCGCAGCTCATGGGCACTCCGGCTCGCGCAGTGACCGTTCGTCCCATCTGCTGGTGGTGCGTGTCTCGGCATTCCCCACCAGACGATCCTGAAAGTGCGTTCCGGTGCGGTCAGCGGGGAGCTGAGCCGCTCCCGTGGCGCGTCACTCGTGCGTCACACCACGGTCCAGAGCAGGGCACACGAAGCCCTGATCCTGTCGGACTGCTGCCGCGTTGCCGCATGTGGGCCGATCGGCCTATCAGGAAAGCGGCCTGGTCGGCCCCTTGCGAGTGGCCCCGTCGGCACTGCGCCACAGCGGCCCGGCGGCGTGATCGTGGAAGCCGGACGCCGCCCCGGCGCCGATTCCCCGAAGAGGGTGACCACGATGCAGCGCATACGGAGCCAGCCTCGGCCCAAGGGTCCTCGTAAGCCCGCTCCGCTGGATCTGCGCACACCCTCCGGCCGCCCGCTGCCGTACTGAGCCCCAACCGCATGCAGCCTCGGGAGGACGTCATGGGACACACACGACGCGTCATACCGTTCACCGAACTCGGCCGCGCGGACGTGGGCCGGGTCGGCGGGAAGAACGCCTCACTGGGCGAGCTGACCGTACGGCTCGCCGCAGCCGGCGTCCGAGTGCCGCCCGGTTTCGCCACGACCGCCGAAGCCTACGAGGAACTACTCGACACACACGCGCTGCGCATCCGCATCCAGGACCAGCTCGACCTCCTCCGCGAGGGAACCGCGCTCGAGGACGTGGGCGCCCGCATCCGATCAATGATCATGGGTGAACCGTTGCCCGATTCGCTGTGCGCCGAGGTCACCGAGGCGTACGCGGCTCTCGGCCAGGGGCTCGGCCGCACCGACCCGGAGGTCGCGGTGCGCAGCAGTGCCACGGCCGAGGACCTGCCGGAAGCCAGCTTTGCCGGGCAGCAGGAGACGTACCTGAACATACGCGGCACCGAACAGCTGCTGACGGCCGTGCACCGGTGCTTCGCCTCGCTCTACACGGACCGTGCGATCGACTACCGCGAGCGGATGGGGTTCGACCATCTCCAGGTCTCGCTGTCCGTCGGTGTCCAGGCGATGGTCCGCTCCGATCTCGCCGGGGCAGGGGTGATCTTCACCCTCGACCCCGAGAGCGGATTCCCGGAGGTCGTCGTGGTCAGTGCGGCCTGGGGGCTGGGTGAGACCGTGGTCAGCGGGCAGACGGACCCCGACGAGTACACGGTGTTCAAGCACGGCCTTGAGGACCCGTCCCTGAACCCCGTCATCGACGTGCGGATCGGTGCCAAGCGACGCAAGGCCGTCTACGCGGAACGCGGGATGACCGACACCGTCGACACCATTCCCGAAGAGCAGGCACGACGTGTCCTGTCCGACGGTGAAGTACGCCGGCTCGCCGAGTGGGCCGTTGCCGTCGAGGACCACTACGGCTGCCCGATGGACCTGGAGTGGGCGAAGGACGGCATCACCGGTGACCTGGCGATCGTGCAGGCCCGGCCGGAGACCGTGCAGTCCCGACGACGCAGCACGACCCTGCGGCGTTGTCGCCTGACCGCCGCCCCGGGCGATCCCCTGGTCGAGGGGATCGCGGTGGGCGAAGCCATCGGATCCGGCGCGGTGTGCCGTATGGACACGCCTGTGGACCTGGAACGCTTCCCGGCCGGAGCCGTGCTCGTCACCTCGATCACCGACCCGGACTGGGAACCGGTCATGAAGCGCGCCGCGGCCATCGTCACCGACCACGGCGGTCGCACCTCCCACGCCGCGATCGTCAGCCGGGAACTCGGGGTGCCGGCGGTCGTGGGCACCGGGAACGCCACCGAGCTGCTGCACGACGGCGCCGACGTCACCATCTCGTGCACCGAAGGCAGCCGGGGGAAGGTGTATGCGGGGCGGCTCCCGTACGAGGAGCGGGAGACGGACCTGTCCGCCCTGCCCGCCACCCGTACCCGGGTGATGCTGAACCTCGCCGACCCGTCCGCCGCCTTCCGCTGGTGGCGGCTGCCCGCGGACGGGGTGGGCCTGGCCCGCCTGGAGTTCATCGTCGCCCACCAGGTCAAGGTCCATCCCATGGCCCTCCTGCACCCCGAGCGGCTGGACGCGTCCGACCGCTGCGCCGTCGACCAGCTCACCGAGGGCTACCTCGACCGCGGCCGGTACTTCACCGACCGCCTCGCGTACGGCATCGCCCGTATTGCCGCCTCCCGCTGGCCGGATCCTGTCGTCGTCCGCACCAGCGACTTCAAGACCAACGAGTACGCCAAGCTCCTCGGCGGCCGCCCCTTCGAACCGGTGGAGGCCAACCCGATGATCGGATGGCGGGGCGCCAGCCGCTACTACAGCGACGGCTACCGGGAAGGCTTCGCCCTCGAATGCCGGGCGTTGCGCCGGGTGCGCGACGAGATGGGCCTCACCAACGTCATCGTCATGATCCCGTTCTGCCGCACCCTCGAAGAGGCCGACAAAGTCCTCGAGGTCATGGGCGACGAAGGCCTGCGCCGCGGTGAGAACGGCCTCAAGGTCTACGTGATGGCCGAGATCCCCGCCAACATCCTCCTCGCCCAGGACTTCGCCGAGCGGTTCGACGGCTTCTCCATCGGCAGCAACGACCTCACCCAGCTGACCCTTGGCGTCGACCGCGACTCCGAAGCCCTCGCTCACGTGTTCGATGAGAATGATCCTTCCGTGACCACTCTGATCCGTATCCTTCTCCCACGGGTCCAGGCCCTGGGGCGCCCGGTGGGTCTGTGCGGGCAGCGGCCCAGCGACGACCCGGCCTACGCCGCCTTCCTCGTCCGTGCCGGCATCGACTCGATCTCCGTCGCCCCCGACAGCTTCGCCACGGTCAAGCAGCACATCGCCGCCGCCGAGGAGAGCCGCTACGGGGTGGACCGAACGGTCCCCACAGGGATCCGTCCGGCCCAAGCGGACCGGCCCCCGGCCGCGTGACAGTGGCATCGGCACGCACACCGGCAGCAAGGAGCACACGTCATGAGCACCAAGCGAGTCCTGGTCGCGTACGGCACGAAACACGGCGCCACCGCAGGCATCGCCGAGCAGATCGGCAAGACCCTCCGCGAGGACGGCCTCGACGCCGTGGTCCTGCCGGCAGGCGACGTCCACGACGTCCGCGCCTACGACGCCGTCGTCCTCGGCGGTGCCCTCTACGCCGGCCACTGGAGCACCAAGGCAAAGCACTGCGCCGAACGCAACGCCGACTCTCTGCGCCGCCGCCCCGTGTGGATGTTCAGCAGCGGTCCCCTCGACCGCTCGGCCGAGGAACACGACATCCCCCCGGTCGCCGCCGTCGCCCGGCAGATGCAGCTCGTCGGAGCGCGCGAGCACATGACGTTCGGTGGCAGCGTCACGGCCCGCACCCCGGGCTTCCTCGCCAAGGCACTCACCCGACAGGGCAAGGGCGGAGACTTCCGCAACCCCGAGCGGATCCAGAAGTGGGCCCACCACATCAGCGCCGAGCTCGCCGCCTGAGCAGTCGGCCGGTACTCACGTCTCGGAGGCGGCCATGCACCATCGCTCGCCGGCAGCAGGAGGAAACCCGCTCCGCCGTGACGCCGACCGCACGCGCACCCGTCTGCGAGCCGCCTTCGCGCTGGCCTGCCTGCTGGCTGTGGTCTGCGGCGTCGCGGTCGGCCGAACCGCTTGGACGGACGCCGGACGCGACGCGGCGGAGATCGCACGCCACCGGCACTCCGTCGCGGCCGTGACGGTCGGTGAAACCACGCACCGGGCGGGTGACGGGCCGAGCACGCGCCCCGTCACCGTGGCTCGGGCCACTTGGCGGGATCATGAGAACCGCGTTCACACGGAAACCGTTCCCGTCCCCGTGGTGACCCGGAGCGGAGACACCGTCCGCCTCTGGGTCGACGACGCCGGCCAGGCGGCGAGTGCCCCGCCCGGCACGCCCGACATCGCTCTGAACGCCATCGGTCTCGGCACCGGCGCCGCCGGTGCCGTCGCACTCGCAGCGGGCGTTGCCCTCTACGCACGCCAGCGCATCGTCGACGCACGCAGCGCACGAGCGTGGGAACGCGAGTGGGAGAGCGTCGAGCCCCGATGGTCCGGCCGCCTGCGCCCCGGGCAGGGAGCCGGCGATGACTGAGACCACCGCCGGCCAGGACCTCGTACCGGAGGTGGCGCCCGACCCGCTGGAGCCCCTTCCCCTGCTCCGCCGCGAACTGCACACCGGCCCCCTGGGCCTGTCGAGCCGAGAGGCGGAACGAAGGCTGGCCGTCTACGGAGCGAACGAGGTCCGCCGCACCACCCGCACGAGCATCCTGCGCGAACTCCTGAGACAACTGGTCCACCCTCTGGCCCTGTTGCTCTGGGCAGCGGCCGCGCTCGCCTTCATTGCCGACATCGACGTACTCGGGTGGGCCATCGTCGCCGTCGTCCTCGTCAACGCCGCGTTCGCCCTCGTCCAGGAACAGCAGGCGGAGAAGGCCGTCGAGACCCTGGCCCGCTATCTTCCCGCGCAGGCCCACGTGATTCGCGACGGACGCCCCCAGCAGGTTCCAGCGTGTGACCTCGTACCCGGTGACCTCCTGGTCCTCGACGAAGGAGACCGGGTACCGGCCGATGCCCGGCTGACCGAGGGAGGCATCGAAGCCGACCTGTCCACGCTGACGGGGGAGTCCACTCCCGTGGAGCGCCTCGCCGGCCCAGGCCTTCAAGGGGTGTCGCTCCTGCAGGAACCCAACCTCGTCTTCAGCGGAACCACCGCCACCGAAGGCCAGGCCCGGGCGATCGTCTTCGCCACCGGCGACCACACCGAGCTCGGCCGCATCGCCGCCCTCAGCCAGCGCACCCGCCGCGAGCCCAGCCCCCTGGAGACACAGGTCAAGAAGGTCGCCTGGCTGATCGCCGCCGTCGCCGTCGCCCTGGGGATCGTGTTCCTGGTGGCGGGTGTCGCCGTGGGGCTGCCACTCACCGACTCCTTGATGTTCGCCATCGGTCTGCTCGTGGCCAACGTGCCCGAAGGGCTGCTGCCCACCATCACCCTCGCCCTCGCGGTCGGCGTGCGCGTCCTCGCCCGGCAAGGAGCGGTGATCAAGCGGCTGAGCGCCGTGGAGACCCTCGGCTGCACCAACGTCATCTGCACCGACAAGACCGGCACCCTCACCCGCAACCGGATGCACCTCCACTCCCTGTGGACACCGCAGCACGCCACCCGGCCCGGACCGGGGACTGCGGACCTCGTCCGCGCCGCTGCCCTGTGCACCACCGTTGCGCGAGAGGGCGACGGCAGACTCCTCGGCGATCCGACCGAGATCGCACTGGTGGAGGGAGCCGAAGAACACGCGGCACCGATCGACCTGGCCGACCGGGACGCCGGCCGCAGCGCCTGCTTCCGTTTCGACCCGCGGCTGCGCCGCATGTCCGTGGTCCAGAACACGGGGACCGGCCACCCCTCCGTCATCGTCAAGGGCGCCCCGGAAGCCGTCCTGCCCCTGCTCGACACCGGAGAGCCGGCCCAGGAAGCCCAGGACGCCGCAGACGACATGGCGAAGGACGGGATCCGCGTGCTGGCCGTCGCAGTCCGTGCATGGCCACCCGGCGCCGAACCGCCCGCGCGGCGCCAGTCGGCCGAGCAGAACCTTCACCTGCTCGGTCTGGTGGGCCTGTACGACCCTCCGCGCCCGGAAGTCGCCGCCGCGGTGAAGCGCTGCCATGAGGCAGGCCTCACCGTCCACATCGTCACCGGTGACAACGGGTCCACCGCTGCCGCCGTGGCCCGTTCCGTCGGCATCGGAACACCGCACCTGCACGTGGTCGCGCAGTCCGAAGCGATCGACGACCACCAGCTGGACCGACTCCTCCGACAGGAAGGCACGGAGATCGTCTTCGCCCGATCTTCGCCCGAGACCAAGCTGAAGGTGGCCGACGCCCTGCGTGCGCACGGGCAGATCGTCGCCATGACCGGAGACGGTGTCAACGACGCGCCGGCCCTGCACCGCGCCCACATCGGCGTCGCCATGGGCCGCTCCGGCACCGATGTGGCCCGCGAGGCGTCGACCATGGTCCTGACCGACGACAACTTCGCCACCATCGTCACGGCGATCGAATCCGGTCGCCGGGTCTACGACAACGTCCGCAAGTTCATCGTCTACATCTTCGCCCACCTCACCCCCGAGGTCGTCCCCTTCGTCGTCTTCGCCCTCTCGGCCGGGGCCGTCCCCCTTCCGCTGACCGTCCTGCAGATCCTCGCCATCGACCTCGGGACCGAGACGCTTCCCGCGCTCGCCCTGGGCCGCGAGCGCGCCGAACCAGGAGTCATGTCCCGACCGCCCCGGCCCGGTTCCCAAAGCGTGATCAACAAGGACATGCTCGTCCGCAGCTGGGGCTGGCTCGGCTGCGTCTCCGCCGTCCTGGTCATGACCGGCTTCTTCTACGTCCTGTGGCGGGCAGGCTGGCAGCCCGGCGACCCCACCGGACCCGGAGCTCCGCTGCACCACGCCTACCTGACCGCGACCACCGCCACCTTCGCGGGCATCGTCACCTGCCAGGTCGGCACGGCCGTCGCCGCTCGGACCGACCACGCGGCCCTGCGTGACATCGGCTTCTTCAGCAACCCGCTCCTGCTCGTCGGCATCGCCTTCGAACTCGCCTTCACCGCGGCGCTCGTGTACGTCCCGCCGCTCCAGGACCTCTTCGGCACCGCAGCCCTCCCGCTGGACGTCGTCCTGCTCATCGCAGCCTTCCCGCCGCTGGTCTGGGGAACGGACGAGATCCGCCGCTGGGCCCGGCGCCGCCGCTCCTGAACCCATGGAGGAACACCATGTCGCACACGACCGAATGGCAGACCCACGTCTACCTCTTCGAGGAGGACCACACCACCAAGGTCCGCGTCGAACTCGACACCGGCACCAGCCGCCTCACGGGACACGGCACCGCCCGCTGCAACCCGACCGACAAGGACGTCCCCGAGATCGGCGACGAACTCGCCGCAGCACGCGCACTGGAGAACCTGGCAGGACAGCTCAAGCGCATCGTCTACCGGGACATGGTCGGAGCCGGAACTGCTCCCGAGCGCGACTCCCTGAAGCCCTACGGCGGCTGGATGGACGGGTGAAGGCGTCGGCTGACGGCGGCCGCAGCGGACGGTCCCAGGGGGCGGCGTCCCCGACCTCCACGGACGATCGGGCGAGTTCCGCCGGGCAGGCCCAGACTGGACGCATGGGTGAGCGGCCTGCGATCGAGCTGACCGGCCTGACCAAGAGGTACGGGCCGGTGGTGGGTGTCGACGGGCTGACTCTGAGCGTCTGCTCCGGCGAGGTGTTCGGCTTCCTCGGGCCGAACGGTGCCGGGAAGACCACCACGCTCCGGTGCCTCATCGGTCTTCTCCGGCCGACGGAGGGGCGTGCCCGGGTGCTCGGCCTGGACCCGGTGGCCGATCACCTCCGAGTGGCACCCCATCTCGGCTATCTGCCGGGCGAGCTGCGCCTCTACCCCGAACTCTCCGGCGCGGAGACGCTCGACCTGCTGTCGGCCCTGCAGGGCGCGCCCGTGCCGCGCCGCGGCGAGCTGTGCGAACGTCTGGGGCTGACCCCCGAAGTCCTCGCCCGCCCCGTCGGCGGATACTCACGAGGCATGAAGCAGAAGCTCGGCCTGGTGCAGGCGCTGCAGCACGACCCCCGGCTGGTGGTCCTCGACGAGCCGACCGAGGGGCTCGACCCGCTGGTCCAGGAGACGTTCTTCGCCCTGCTGAGGGAAGCCGCGACAGCAGGTCGGACCGTTCTGCTGTCGAGCCACATCCTGCCGGAGGTGCAGCGGACCTGCGGGCGGGTCGCGATCGTACGGGACGGACGGCTGGTGACGGTCGAGAGCGTGGCCGGCCTGCGTGCAGCGCGAGCCCGGCGAATCCGGCTGGCCTTCGCGGACGGCCTGGGACCGCGCCCCCTGGGTGATGCCGAGCGATGGAACCCGCACTGGGAGCAGGACCGCGTGGAACTTCTCGTACCGCCGAGCGAGGTGGTGGGCGCGTTGCGGGGCCTGCTCGGCCTGCCGGTGGCCGACGTGACGGTGGAGGAGGCAGGGCTGGACGAGGCCTTCCTGGACCTCTACCGCGACAACGACCCGGGAGAGCAGCCGTGAGACGACGATGGCCGTTGCTGTGGCTCGCCTTGTACCGGCGGCGCAGGATGCTGGTCGCCCTGATCGTCGGGATGGTCGTTTTCGAGGCCCTGATCGTGGTGGTCGCCCACACGATTGCGCCCGGGCAGCTCTTCTCGTCCGGAGGCAAGGGGCCGCCCTCGGCGTACCGCGCGTTCAGCGGGTCCAGCGGCGACGTCTCCATCGCCAGCTACCCGGGACTGCTGGGCGCCGGCCTCACCCACCCGTTCTGGATCGCCATGCAGCTCACCGCGATCGGCTCGCTCGCGGCGGCCGCGGTGGCGGCGGACGTGGAGTCGGGAACCGTGGAGCTGGTGATGGTGCGTCCGGTCAGCCGTAACCGGCTGCTGGCGGAGCGGACGGCCGCACTGGTGCTCGCGGCCCTCGCCCTCAACGCGGCGGCCACACTCACGGTCGCCGTGGGGGTGGCCTTGTCACCAGGCATCCACCGGGACGTGCCGATCGGCGGCGTGTTCGCCGCCGGGGTCATGGGCCTGGGGTTCGCTCTGTGCCTGATCGGGCCGGCGATGGCCGTGTCGGCGGCGGGACGACGGCGGGCCCAGGTGGTCGGGGCGACCATCGCGATCGGAGCGGTCGGGTTCGCCGTCAACTTCATCGCTCTGGCTTGGTCGCCCGCCGCACCCCTGCGCTTCGTGAGCCCGTTCCACTACTACGCACCGGGCGACGCCCTCGCTCAAGGCGGCGTGCTCTGGACCCAGCTGGGCATTCTGGTCGGGGCCGGCGCGATCGGCCTCCTCTTGGCCCATCTGCTGCTCCGACGCCGCGACCTCGCACCGTGAACAGGGCCGGAGGGCCTTCGCGTGAGGCCCCGGCACGTGCCGGGGCCTACGCGCGGAACTGGAGGACCTCGGTGACCGGGCGGCGGGGTGTGGCGGGTCCGGGCGGCCCGTAGCCGAGGCGCAGCACCATCTGTACGTGGCCCATGGCCGCGAGCGGGTCGCGGGCCGTCCACCGCAGCTCCGGCCATTCGAGGGGCTGCGAGGTCATCGAGGTGGCCAGGCCGTCGGCGGTGGCCTGGAGGAGGACGCGCTCCAGTGCCTGGCCGGCCCGCAGCCAGTCGACCCGTGTGTCCGTCTCCGTACTCAGCAGGGCGAGCTGAGGCCGCTTCTCGAACACGGCCCAGCCGCGGTCCGCCACAGGCTGGGCCCGCCCGAAGTCCCGCACGGGGGAGGGGCCTGCTGAGCTTCGCGGGCCGAACGCGTCGGCGGGGATACCGTCGCGGCGTGTGCCTGCCGCGGCAGACGCCGCGGATGTCCAGGCAGAACTCTCCGCTCGGACCAGCGGGTCGATCTCCTCCCGGTGCTCGGCGTCCCGTACCAGCCCGAGCACGGTCTCGATGTGCCAGTCACCCGGGACGGTCAGCCGACAGCCCTCGAGGCGGGCCGCGCTCTTGAGCCCGTCCATCAGGGCTTCGGGAACCAGCTCGTCGCTGAAGGGGAAGCGGCTGGTGTGGCGGCGCCTGAGAGCGTCGTACAGGGACCTGAGCTCGTGGTCCTCGCTGCCGGTGGGCGCCTCGAGGTGTGCCGTGGACAGCAGCCACGGGTCGGAGGCGTCAGGCAGCAACCGCACGCGGGCCCTGAGGCCGTGTCGGACGGCCGAGACGCGCAGGTTGTGCAGGGCAGCTGCGCACCCCAGGTGCAGGGCGCGGTGGTTCGGATCGGTCCGGGTCATGGCACGTTCCGGATCACCGTGCAGTTCGATGACGTTGACGTTCTGGCGGAACACGAACCTCCACGGCTGGGCGTTGTGCATCGACGGGGCGAGGACGGCGTCGCCCACGAGTGCGGCGACGGTGTCGGGAGTGAGGCGCGGCGCGGTCACGGGACTGCTCCTGTCTGGAAGTCTCAGGCGTGGGCGACGACGGCGACCGGTGAGGTGGCGTGGTGCATCACCGCATGGGTGATGGGGCCTATGTGGGTGCCGAGTGCGGCGTGACGGATGCGCCTGCCGACGACTACGAGTGCTGCGTCGGAGGCGGCGTACAGGATCTGGATGGCGGGCTGGCCGATGACGGTGCGTGCTTCGACGGCGAGCTGCGGGTACTTCTGCTCCCAGGGATTCAGCAGCTCCCGCAGGGAGGTCTCGAGCCCGTGGGCGATCTCCGTCTGGATGCCCGGGTCGAGTGCCGGCGCGTAGGAGAGGATGGGCGGAGGGGACCAGGCATGGACGACGATGAGCGGGCAGGCCCTGCGCTCCGCTTCCTGGCAGGCGAAGCCGAGCAGCCGGTCGCAGTTGCTGTGCAGGTCCAGGCCGAGCACGACGGGGCCGTCGCCGCTGTTGCTCGCTGCCGGCAGGTCCGGGGTGTCGGTCGCATGGACGAGGACGACTGGTGTTTCCGTTTGGGGGATGGTGTCCGCGCCCGTCGAGCCGACGAGGAATCCGGCGACGGAGCCGAGTCCGCGTGAGCCGAGTACGAGGAGATCCGCGTCCGCCGCGGCGGAGGCGAGCGCGGCGCCCGCCGCGAGGCCTTCGATCCGGCGGGTGCGGATGTCGAGGCCAGGGTGGTCCCTCAGCAGCCGGTTCCGAGCCTTCGCCAGGAGATCTTCGGCCCATTGGCGACGGGACTCGGGGAGAGGCGCCGCCAAGGGCGCGTACTGCGGCCAGTCCTCGGCGTGGAGGAGTTCAAGTGCGGCGCCTCGCAGTTCCGCCTCGCGGGCGGCCCAGTTCGCGGCGGTGGCGTCGGTGTCGGATCCGTCCAGGCCGACCGTGATCCGGTTCGACATGGCGCACCTCCTGTGCGGCGGGTCGGGTAGTTCCAGCTTCTGCCGCCGGACGCCGTCGGGGGAGGGCCGAGCGGCCCCATCGCGGACCGAAAGGCCCTGCTCGCGAAGTCAGTCGTGTGCCGCTTCGGCGCCGGTCAGCCGGTCGTCCACGCCGACGACCCCGTCGACGCTCTGACAGAGCCGGATGAGGACCGGCACCAGCTCAGGTCGTGGGCGTACGCCACTGAGCGTCACCAGACCGTCCTCGACCGCGACAGTGATCGTCGAGGGTGCGATGCGGAGCGTCCGGGTGAGGACGTCCTCGACGATCTCCTCCTGGATGGCGTGGTCACTGCGCAGGAAGAGCCGGATGAGATCGCTGCGGCTGAGTACTCCGATCACGCGGTCCTTCGCGTCTATGACGGGCAGCCGTTTGACCTGGTGACGGCGCATGATGCGGGCTGCGCGGACCACGCTCCACTCGGGGCGGGCGGTAATCGCCGGGCTCGTCATGAGCGTCCCGGCCGTTGCCGCCCCGCCGGCGGACCGCCGGTCGAGCAGGTCGGCTTCCGAGACGACACCGACCGGATGCCGCGATGCGTCGACGACGGGGACGGCGGTGATGTCGAACTCCTTCAGGAGCCGGGCGATCTCCTTGAAAGCCGTGGTGGGCCGCACCGTGATGGCGGTGGGGGTCATCAGGTCGCCGACGCTGCGGTGTCTCATGGGCCGTCCCTGAAGCCCGGGAGGGCTGAAGTCCGCCTGCACGTCCACGGCGCTGGTCACCCGCCGGTCATGACGTCGTCAGCGGTGCGTGGACGGAGCTGCATCGCCCTCGCTCCCCTCACTCATGGGCCACGACGGCCACCGGGGCCGCCGCGTGGTGCAGGACCGCGTGGGTGACCGGTCCCAGATGTGCGCCGAGGGGGGACCGGCGCAGGTGGCGGCCCACGACGACGAGCCCGGCGCCCTGCGAGGCGCGGACGAGGTGCTCTCCTGCCGAGCCCATGAACACGTCGTGGCTGACATCCACGTCGGGGAACTTGTGGCGCCAGGGCAGCAACATGTCCTCGAGCATGTGCGTGACGCTCCTGCCGACGTCCCGCTCGTTGTCCGGGTCGAAGAAGGGGACGTACGCGTAGGCGGGCGGCATCTTCCAGCCGTGTACGGCCCGCAGAGCGCAGCGGCGCCGGGCGGCCTCCTCGAAGGCGAAGGTGAGTACGCGGTCGCACGATGCGTGGATGTCGACACCCACGATCACGTCGGAGCCGGTTGCGTTGGCCGGTCCGTCGGGGTCGCCGGCGACCCGGACCAGCACGACCGGCGTATCGGTGGCGACCAGGGTGGACATCGCCACCGAGCCGACGATGAACCCGACCAGCCCGCCCAGGCCCCGCGATCCCAGGATCAGCAGCGCGGCACCGGAGGCCTCGGCCGCGAGGGCCGCTGCCGGACGCGCCGCCAGGCATCGGGCGGTGATCTCCAGCCGGGGATGGCGCCGGTGCAGTTCCCGCGTGGCGTCCGTGAGGGCCTGGTCGGCCCAGCGGTCCACGTCCTGGCGTCCCACGCCCGGGAACACCGGGTCCAGGGGCCAGTCGACGGCGTGCACGAGGCGCAGCGGCACTTGCCGCAGGACGGCCTCCTGCGCGGCCCAACGCGCGGCTGCCCGGCTCTCGGGAGAGCCGTCGACGCCGACGGTGATGTGTTCGTTCATGGCGTGTACTTCCTGCTGAGGGAGGAGTGCTTCACCACTGCGCGGCCTGGCGTGGTCGGTCGGCCCGGGCGGTCGTTGAGTCGTCCGTCCGCGCCGTGACACGGGATGCCACGGCGACGACCCCGTCGAGCTGTTCGACGAGGTTGACGAGTGCCTGAAGCTGGCTCCGGAGCTCGACGCGGCCTTCCAGAGTGACGATGCCGTCCACCACGTGGACCTCGACCTCACCGGTGGGCACGCCCAGCACATCTGTGAGGACCTCGTCGTCGACCCGTCTGCGTATCTCGGAGTCGGGGCGGACGAACAGCCGGAGCAGGTCCCTGCGGGTGACGATGCCGACCAGTCTGTCCTCCTCGTCCACGACGGGCAGCCGCTCGATGCTGCGCCGTGTCATCAGCCGCGCGGCATCGGCGGCCGTGTCCTCGGCGCGGATGGTGATCGCAGGAGTGGACATGGCGCTTCCCGCTGTGGGCGGGTCGGCCGCCGTGCCGGCCTCCCCCGACTGATCGGGCGCCCGGGCCGTGCGGGCCAGGAGATCGGTCTGCGAGACGACACCCACGACGCGGTCCTCCTCGTCCAACACGGGCAGCCCGGAGATGTCGTACTGCGCCAGGAGCTTCGCGACGTCCTTGAAGGCCGTGTCCGGAGTGACGGAGACGGCGTTGCCGGTCATCAGCTCACCCACCTTGATGTGTTTCATCAGGCCCTCCATCTCCGCCGTGCCGCTCGGGCCCGTATCGGTGTCGGTTGTCGTCCCACCCTTTCGCCGATGCCCGTGCGCGAGCGAGGGCCGAACGGGCCCCGTCCCGGGGCCGGGCGGTCCATGGCCACCGGGCCTAGCGGCGGCATGCGGAAACGATGGGGACCTTTGGTCCCGATCCCGGTCCCGGGCGGCCCTCGCCCGGGCTTGTCGAGGGTGTCAGCGTGAGGTGTGTCCTTCATCGGCTTCTCAGTTGGGAGGAACCGTGGAAAGCACCTTCCGTACCCCGGACACCAGCTCAGTGGTCGTTGGCGTCGATGGATCGAACGCGGCACGCACCGCCGCCCTGTGGGCGGCGGCTGAGGCCCAACGTCGCGACCGTCCCCTGCACATCGTCTATGGGGCCGACACGGACGGCCGAGCCCTGTACGTCGCGGCGGAAACCCTCGAACGGGTTCGCGCCAACGGCCGCGAGCTCCTCGACGAAACGGCGAAGGCCGTCACCGACGAGTACCCCGGTCTGCGTGTGAGTACGGAGCTCAGCCGGTCCGACGCCGTCGGCAGCCTGCACCGGGCCGGTGCCCTGCACGGGACCGTCGTGGTGGGCAACCGCGGCCTCGGAGGATTCGACTCGCTGATGCTCGGCTCGATCGGACTCGACGTTGCCGCCGCCGCCATGACCCCGGTCATCGTCGTCCGCGGCACCGAAGGCGCGGAGGAGACCGGCACCGTCCTCGCCGCCGTCCGCGACGAGCACGACCTCCTGTACGCCCGGTACGCCGCGTGCGAGGCGCAACTGCGCAAGGGCTCCCTCCGGCTCCTGCACGTCTGGAACATCCTCGAGTCCGTCGGCCTGGTGGTCAGCATGCTCGACGGTGTGGACGAGCTCGCGGGCGCGCACGCGGAGGCTCTGCGTGCCGTCACCGATGCGGTCCGTGAGGAGTTCCCCGACCTGGAGGTGCGGGCCGATGCCGAGAAGAGCGTCTCCGTGGCCGGCGTCCTGGTCGAGGCGTCCCGCCACGCCGACCTGCTCGTCATGGGCGGCCGGAGGGCACCCGGAGCCCTCGGGATGACCCGCAGCCTGGGCCGGGCCACGCACAGCGTCCTGCACCACGCGCACTGCCCCGTCCTCCTCATCCCCCGGACGGGCACCGACTTCGGGAGCCGGTCGTGACCGGCCACCGCGGCCACGGCATCGTCGTCGGGATCGACCCGGACAGGGACTGGCGCCTGCCCCTCGCCTGGGCCGCCGACGAGGCACACCGCCGACGGCTCCCGCTGCGCCTGGTGCTCGCGGTGCCGCCCCAGCACGACACACACCACGTCGACGACACCCCCGGCCACCTCGCCCTGCGACAGGCGGGAGCCGACCGACTCGAGCAGGCGTGCAACTGGGTGCGCGACCGGCATCCCGAGGCCGACGTCACGGGGAGCCTGCTGCACGGATTCCCGGCCCCTGCCCTGGGCACGGCGGCCGACGGCGCCCGCCTGATCGTGCTGGGCTCCCGGCGCCTGAGCCGCACCGCGGAGTTCTTCAGCGCGGGCTCCACCGTGGTCCCCGTCAGCGCCCAGGCCCCGTGCCCGGTCGTCGTCGTGGGCGACGCGGAACACATCAGCCAGCAGCCGCCGTACCTGGTCGTCGGCCTCGACGGCAGCGCATCGGCCACGGCCGCGCTGGCGTTCGCCTTCGATGAGGCCGACCGGCGCGGAGCGGCACTGCGGGTCGTCTGCGTGTGGCAGCCGCCGCTCTTCATGCTGAACGACGAGGAGGTCGCCCTGCAGGCTCAGCGTGCCCTGCTTTCCGAGGCCACCGCAGGCCTGTCGGACAAGTACCCGGACGTACACGTCACCCACGAGGTCATGACGGGCCACCCCGTCGAGGAACTGGCGCGGGTGGCCGAGCACGCCCTGGCCCTTGTGGTGGGACGCCGAGGACGAGGCGGATACACCGGCATGCGCCTCGGATCCGTCGTCCACGGCCTCCTGCACCGCGCGCACTGCCCGGTGATCACCGTACCCACCGAATGACGCTGCCATGACCATCCGGACGACCGCCGCACGTCCTTCCCCCTCCCCGGTGGGACAGGGGCTCACCCAGGCCGAAGCGGAACTCCGCCTTTCCCGGTACGGCACCAACGAAGTGGCGCCTCCACGGCCCACGCCGCTGTACCGACGGGTCCTGGCCCAACTGCGCGACCCGCTGATCATGGTGCTCCTCGGCGCCATGGTGCTGACCGTCGCGATCGGCGACCACCCGGACGCCATCGTCATCGGCCTGGTGGTCGTCTTCAACACCGCCGTCGGAGTGGCACAGGAAGTCCGGGCCGACCGCGCGGTCGCCGCGCTCTCCGCCCTCTCCGCCCCGCACGCGAGGGTGCTGCGTGACGGCGCCCCGCACGAGCTGCCGGCCAGACTGGTGGTGCCGGGCGACACCCTGCTGCTGGGGGAGGGGGACATCGTCGCCGCGGACGCCGACCTCACCGAGGCATCCGCGCTCCTGGTGGACGAATCCATGCTCACGGGCGAATCCGAGCCTGTGGACAAGACCGCCGACGGCACGGTCAGTGCCGGCACCGTCGTCGTGCGTGGCCGAGGGGCGGCCACCGCCACCGCCACAGGTGCGGCGAGTGCCCTCGGCCGGATCGCCGCCCTCCTCGACACGGGCCGGGACCTCACCCCGCTCCAGCGCCGCCTCGCCTCACTGGGCCGGATACTCGCGGTCGTCACCATCGCCCTGTGCGTGCTGTTCTTCGCTCTGGGCCTGGTACGAGGCCTCCCGTTGAGCACGATGGCAGTGACCGCCATCAGCCTGGCCGTCGCCGCGGTGCCGGAGTCACTCCCCGCAGTGGTCACCCTCGCCCTCGCGCTCGGCGCGCGCCGGATGGCGGCCCGCAACGCCCTGGTCCGCCGCTTGCCGGCCGTGGAAACCCTTGGCTCAGTGAGCGTCCTTGCCACGGACAAGACGGGCACCCTCACCGAAGGCCGCATGGTCGTCCAGCACCTGTGGACCCCCTCAGGCACCGCGGACGTGGTCGGCAGCGGCTACGAACCGCGGGGAACCCTCACCCGGGAGGGGCAGCCCCTGGCAGCAGACCGGCTCCGCCCCTTGCAGGAGCTGCTGACGACGGCGGCATTGTGCAACGACGCCGGCCTGCGACCACCGGGGAGTGCCTCGGACACGTGGACGGCCGTGGGTGATCCGATGGAGGCCGCCCTGCTGGCGGCGGCTGCCAGAGCAGGCTGCCCGGACCAGGACGCGCTGCACCGTGCCTGTCCGCGGTTCGCGGAGGCTCCCTTCGACAGTCTCCGCAAGCGGATGACCACACTGCACCACCTGCCCGACGGCAACGTCCTCATCTGCCTCAAAGGCGCGCCGGAGGCGGTGCTGAGCGCCACGGTGCTCGACGCGCCGCAGGAGCTCCTGGAAGAGGCCCGCCGCCAGGCCGCTCTCCTGGCCGCGCAGGGCTTCCGGGTCCTGGCCGTCGCCGGTACCGAGCGGCTCGTGTGGGACCGGCCGGCTCACGAGGCCGAGCACGGCCTGAGTCTCCTGGGGCTCGTCGCGATCAGCGACCCTCCCAAGGCATCGGCCGCCACGACCCTGGAGGCATGCCGCGCGGCGGGCATCACCCCTGTCCTGATCACCGGCGACCATCCGGCGACGGCCCACGCCATCGCCCTGCGTACCGGTCTCGTCCAGGACGGGGCCGCCGGTGAGGTCCTCACCGGGCCCGAACTCTCCGCCGCCTCGGACACCGACCTGACGGCGGTCAGGGTCTTCGCGCGCACCGATCCGCAGCAGAAGCTGGACATCGTCCGCGCCTGGCGCGCCCGGGGTGCCGTGACGGCCATGACCGGGGACGGGGTCAACGACGGCCCCGCCCTCCACCAGGCGGACATCGGTGTGGCCATGGGCGCCCGCGGAACCGAGGTGGCCCGGCAGGCGGCGGACCTCGTGCTCACCGACGACGAGCTGTCCACCGTGGTCAAGGCCGTCGAGGAAGGCCGACGTGTCTACGACAACATCCGGCGCTTCCTCGTCTACGCCATGGCGGGCGGAGCCGCCGAGATCCTGGTGATGCTGGCCGGCCCGATGCTCGGCCTGGCCCTACCCCTGCGGGCAGGACAGATCCTGTGGATCAACCTCCTCACCCACGGGCTGACAGGCGTGGCCATGGGCGCCGAACCCGCCACTCCGCAAGCCATGCGACGTCCGCCCCGTCCGCCCGGACAGCACATCCTGGCCGCGGGCGTGTGGCAACGCCTCCTCGTGCTCGCCGCAGTGGTGACGACGTTCAGCCTGGGCGCCGGTATCGCCGCGCGTGCCATGGACCAGCCCTGGCAGAGCGTGCTCTTCCTGGCCCTGCTCACGGCCCAGCTCGGCGTGGCCCTGGGCCTGCGGGCCCGCCTGGTCACCAGGCAGAACCTCTTCCTCCCCGCCTCCGTGGCGGTCTCGGCGCTCCTGGCCGTGGCCGCCCTCTACGTGCCCGCACTCCAGTCCCTGCTGGACACCGAGCCCGTCGGCCGGTCCGGTACCGGGCTGGCCACCGCGGCCGGCCTCGGGGCGTTCATCGCAGCCCGGACCCTCCGGGGCGCGTTCCACAGAAAGGCATGATCATGAAGATGTACGTACCGGGAACCGGCGTGCACGCCGAGGTGGGCGACCAGATCGTCGTAGGCGGCCCCACCGTCGGCACACCGGGCCGCGACGGTGAAGTGATCGCCCTCCACCACGAGGACGGCACCCCGCCCTACGACGTGCGCTGGTCCGACACCGGCCGCACCACCGTCTTCTTCCCCGGTCCGGACGCGCACGTCCGGCATCTCCACGCGGAGTCGGGCAGGCCCCGCCGTACGGAGCAATAGCGGCCCGGTCTGAAGGGAGAACCGCGCCCTCCGGGATTAGCGTGGAGGTGATGGCCCTCCATCGAATCCGTCGGCCGGAGGTGGGACATGAGCGCGGACGCCCGGCCTGCTCAGGGCGGTATGCCGCGGCTGCGACTGGACCAGCTCCTCGAAGAGCTCCAGGTACGCATCGACGAGGTCCGGGGCACTCGGGACCGGCTGAACGGCCTGCTGGAGGCCGTCATGTCGGTGGGCCGCGAGCTGGACCTGCCGCAGGTCCTCCACGGCATCGTCGAAGCCGCCGTCGTCCTGGTCGACGCCGAGTACGGGGCACTGGGCGTCATCGGCGACGACCGGAAGCTGGCCGAGTTCCTGCCCGTAGGCATTGCGGACGACCTCCGTGCCCGTATCGGCGACCTGCCGTCCGGCCACGGCATCCTCGGCGAGCTGATCAGGCACCCGGAGCCGCTGCGACTGTCGGAGCTGTCCGCGCACCCGGCCTCCTACGGCTTCCCGGCCCACCACCCCCCGATGCGCTCCTTCCTCGGGGTCCCCATCCGTGTGCGCGAGGACGTCTTCGGCAATCTCTACCTCACCGAGAAGCGCGGCGGCCTCGACTTCGACGAGGAGGACGAAGCGGTCCTGTCCACACTCGCCGTCGCCGCCGGCATCGCCATCGAGAACGCCCGCCTCTTCGAGGAGGTCCGCGTACGCGAGCGCTGGCTGTCCGCCAGCTCGGACATCACCAGCGCCCTGCTCTCCGGCACACCACAGGACGAGGTCCTGGAGGGCATGCTGGAGCGCGCCAAGGACATCACCGGCGCCGACATGGGCGTCTTCTATCTGATCGGACCATCGGGAGAACTCTGCGGTTCCATGGCCTTGGGAGACGGGGCGGAAGCGCACCGAGGAATCGTCCTGCCCAGCCCGGCCGGAACCCTGGCCGAGGCCGCACTGGTGAGGGACGGGCTGATCACGGTCGCGGACGTCGAGAGCGACCGGCGCGTCACCGTCCAGCCGGAGAGGTGGACGGGCTTCGGCCCGGCCGTCGCCGTCACCGTCGGCACCAAGGAGAAGCTCAGCGGGGTCCTCATCCTGGCCCGTCGCCAGGGCCGTCCCGCCTTCGCCACCGCAGAGGTCGCGGCCCTCCCAGGCTTCGCCGGTCAGGCCGCTCTCGCCCTGGAGCTGGCCGAACGACGTCGTGACGCCGAACAGATGAGCATGCTCGAAGACCACGACCGCATCGCCCGTGACCTGCACGACCTCGCCATCCAGCGCCTCTTCGCCACTGGCATGACCCTGCAGAGCGCACAGCGGTTCGTCGACCACCCCGAGGCCTCCGAACGACTCGCCCGGGCGGTCGACGACCTCGACGCCACCATCAAGATCATCCGCTCCACCATCTTCGGACTCCGTGACCACGACGGTCCCGGGACATCACCCAAACTCCGGTCCCGCACCGTCCAGGCCGTGGAGGCAGCCTCAACGGCCCTTGGTTTCGCCCCGGCACTGCGCATGGAGGGGCTCATCGACACCGACGTACCTCCTGAGGTGGCGGACGAAGTCCTGGCCGTGGTCGGAGAGGCGCTGACGAACATCGCCCGTCACGCCCGGGCCACCCGCGCCGATGCATCGATCGTCGCAGCCGACAGTGTGCTCACCGTCACCGTGACCGACAATGGCGTCGGCCTTCCCGAAGACGGCAGACGCAGTGGGCTGCGGAACCTCGCGGAGCGCGCCCGAAGGCTCGGCGGCAGCATGAAGGTCGGCCCAGCGGCGCCTGGTGGAGCGGGAACCCGTCTTGAGTGGTGGGTGCCGCTCACTTCGCCGAGCGGCTTGACCGCCACCGACGGCTGAGAGGCCGGCCCCTGTCAGAGGAAACTGCCACTGCCATAAGGGGCGTACAGGTCGAGCAGGCGGATCCGAGCAGCTTGCAGCCGATGGGCGAGAACCTGCCCCACCCAGTGGCCGAGCGCCGAGCCGAACGCCGTATCGGCGTCCATCAGGGCGCGGACCCCCTGCGCGTCGAACTCGTGGGCGCGCACCGGTGTCATCGCCTCGGCGCCCAAGCGCCACGTGTAGGGCTTGAACAGCCACGAGCAGCCGACCAGCTCACCGGCCCCGAGGGTCTCGATGACGGCGGCTCGTCGGCCAGGGACGTGGACGTCCAGGGTGACGGTTCCCGAGCGGACGATCCAGAACCGGTCCGCCCGGCCCCCCTCGCGGAAGAGGCGGGTCCCCTCGTCGAAGTTGACCTCGCGGGCCAGCTCCATCAAGCGGGAACGGCAGTCGGCCGGCAGCGCGGCATTGAAACGGATGGGAGAGGGCGTACTCATGGACGGCCTCCTGATTCGGTTCCGCCTCCAGTCTCGGGGAGCTGGCCCGCCGGGACATGGGTCTTATGGGCCACCGCAGGGACCGAACGGCCCATGCTGCGAGCGCCGGGAACGGGGATCCTCGAAAGCGGACGGCCTGATCACGGCCGCCGTCCCCGCTGAACCCGGCAGGTGTGCGATGTACTGGAACGGTCACGGCATGGGCTCCTGGGGGTGGTTCGCCATGTCCTTCACCCAGCTGATCATCTGGGCACTGATCCTTGCGGCAGCCGTCCTGATGATTCGAACCTTCAGACACGACACGGACAGCCGGGCGGCTCCGGACCGTGGGGCCGTGCTGTCCGAGAGGGCCGAGAGCCTGTTGGCGGAACGATTCGCCATGGGGGAGATCGACGAAGAGGAGTACCAGCGCCGGCTCGCGGCGCTGCGTAGCAACGCCCGAGGCCCAAAGGGGCGGTGAGATGTCCGCCGCGGGACCGAGCCTGCGGCTCGCTCGCTGAACGGAGGTCCGACGATGGAGCGTCGGCCGGTCCGCAACGCCCCTCTCGCTCCTGCCCGCCCCACGTCGCGGAGGCGAACGGAAGAGCTCGGCACCCAGGAGGCGCTTCGGCTGCTCGGAAGCGTCTGCCTGGGCCGCATCGTGTTCACCCGCGATGCCCTGCCCGCCGTGCGCCCCGTCAACCACCTCCTGGACCGTGGAGACGTCATCGTTCGCGTCCAGGACGGCTTGACACTGGCGGCGCTGCTCTCAGCGCCGGACAGCCCGGATGTCGTCGTCGCCTACGAGGCTGATGCCATCGACCCCGACACGTGTCTGGGCTGGAGCGTGGTGGCCACCGGCTACGCCAGCGCCGTCACCGACCCGACCGAGCTGAACCGCTACGCGCAGCTCCTGGAGCCTTGGGCCGACGCGCCGTCCTCGGGCGCCGTTCGGATCAGACCGGGCGTGATCACCGGCTTCAGGCTTCGGGCCGACGATCCATAGCGTGTCCCTCGCGTGCTCGCCGTCCGAGCGGAACTCCACACGGCACGATGGTCCGGCAGACGTCACCAGTGACTCCGGTCCACGCGCGCCGGATCCGTTCGGGTCGAGGGTGGGGACCGACCGGCCCAAGCGGGACGGCACGGTGGCGGGGCAGTCTGGCAAGGAGCAGTGGCGAGCCCGAGCCGTTGCCCGGACCACAGAACGCTGCAGAGGCCGGGAGCCTGAGGAGCGATGACGTCATGAGCACCATGGGTGGAAATGGGGCAGCCCGTTCGCCCCGCGAGTCCGGCGACCGGAGCGGGGGCCGCAGGACCGACCTGGGCCGTCGGCTCGCGGCCCGCCGTGCGGCGGCCGGACTGAGTCGCGCGGAATTGGGTGAGCGCTGCGGAGCCGACGCGCACGACATCGCCTCCTTGGAGGAGCAGGCCGCCCTCCCGGCGATCGTTACGCTCGTCCGCCTGGCCGATGAGCTCGGAACCACCGTCGAAGACCTGGTCGGCCACGGCAGCGGGAGCAACTCCCCGCCGTCAGCCGAAAAGCCGGACGCCCAGCTCGTCACTCTCGACGAACACGAGTGCCGAAGACTGCTGGGTGTCAGAGGCATCGGACGAGTGGCCTTCTTCACCCCCGACGGCCCGGCCGTCCACCCCGTCAACTACCTCGTCGTCGACACGGGCATCGCCTTCAGCACCGCAGCCGACACCGTGCTCGCACGCGCTGTGGGAACCGAGGCCGCCTTCGAGACCGAGAGGATCGACGATGTGGCGGCGAAGGGATGGAGCATCCTGGCCGTCGGCCGACTCGACGCGGTGACCGATGCGAGCGCGCTCGAACGCCGCGCCGCGGCAGCGCACTTCGCGCCGTGGGCAGGCGAAGACCGTACGCACTGGATGAAGATCACCCCGGTCAGGATCACCGGGCGCCGGGTCGTAGCCCGCTGAGCGGTCCCGCGGCCGTAGCCATGAACGAGCAGACCGGTCGGCGGGATCCCGCGGCAGTCAAGGGCGATCACTCGCAGGGTGTTCCCTCTTCGGGGCAGTGACTGCGCCGCCAAGGCCGGCGACCAGACGGGCCCGGACCATGGCCGTCAGTTCCGCCTGCCGCTCGGAGGCGATGGGCGCCGGGGGGCGCGGATCGCGGATCCGTCTCGCTTCCTCCGGCAGGGCGGCGAGGTCGGCCTCAAGTCGGGTATGCGCGGAAGCCAGGGAGTCGGGTGGCCCGGTCCTGCGACCGGCTCGCATCACCGCGCGCAGCAGCGGCTCCATGTCCGGCGGGGCAGGCTCGTCCCGCAGGGCGATCACGTCCGGCCGGCCCGTGCGCCGGTACACCTGCTTGGGGGCCGGGGCGGTGGCCTTCGCAGAAGACAGCTTCATCACCGGCCGCCCGTCGTAGGCCACCAGTTTGTACGCGGCGTCCAGATACGGTGCGTCCGCGGCGACACCCACGCGCGAGCCGACCGCGAAGACGTCGATCGGAGCTTCGGAGCGGACCAGATCGTCTATCGCGTACTCGTCCAGGCCGCCGCTGGCGATGATCCGCACCTCCGGCAGGCCGGTGGCGTCAAGCCGGGCGCGGGCGCGGCGCGCAGACTCTCCGAGGTCACCGCTGTCCAGGCGGATCGCGCACCCCGGGCCACGCCCCAGCTCGGACAGGACCTCGGCGGCGGTCGCCACACCACGGTCGGTGTCATAGGTGTCGACGAGGAGGGTGATCGGACCGGGATGGGTGCGCGCGAATGCCCGGAACGCCGTCTCCTCGGAGGGGAAGGACTCGATGTACGAATGTGCCATGGTGCCCGAAGCGGTCAGGCCCAGCCGGACCGCGGCATCGACGTTGCTGGTCCCGGCGAACCCCACGAGCGCCCCGAGACGGGCGGCCTGGAAACCGGCCTGGGGTCCGTGGCTTCGGCGCAGCGAGAAGTCGACCACCGGCGTTCCGCGGGCGGCCAGCACACAGCGTGCGGCCTTCGAGGCGACGGCGGTCTGGTGACAGACCTGGCCGAGCAGGTACGTCTCGACGAGCTGGGCCTGGGGTAGGGGCGCGGTCACTTCCAGCAGTGGCTCACCGGCGAGGACCAGCCGCCCCTCGGGGACCGCGTGCACCTCACCCCTGAACCGCAGGCCGACCAGCGGGGCAAGGTCGGCAGGCGGCCGGTGCAGTGCCTCGGCGAACACGCGGGCGTCGTCCTCCGTCACTTCGAACCGGGCCAGGTAGTCCAGGGCGGGCTCGAGACCGGCGGCGACGAGGAAGCCCCGCCCCGGAGGCAGGTCCCGGACGAAGAGGCTGAAGGTCGCTTCGGCGTCCATGCCCTCGTTCAGGTAGGACATCGCCATCGTGACCTCGTACAGGTCTGTTGTGGTCACATCCGACATACCTCCAGAGTGCGCGGCGCGAGCAAGGTGCGCCCTGGGCCATCCGGGCCGGGCCAGGGGGCCAGGAAGCCCGTTCTGCCGGTGCCGCGTACCTCGCGGCCGGTCCTCGCGCGGGCCCCATCGGGGCCGAACGGCCCCGGCGCTGCCCCGACAGGCCCAAGCGGACCGGCCGGCGGCAGGACCAGAGTGGAGACAGAACCCGCACGAAGGGCGCCGGGCGACACGGCGCCGGAGATCCAGGAGCACCCCATGTCAGGCACACAGATGGAGCGGAGGCGCAGCCTCTTCCCCGACCTCACGGAATGGTTCGGAGCCGACTTCCCGCGATTCCCGACGTGGCGGCCGGCCCTCGACGTGCACCCGATCCCGATCGAAGTGACCAGCAGTGACGGAATCTTCACGCTTCGCGCCGAGATGCCCGGAGTGGACCCGGAGAAGGACATCGAGATCACCGTCGACGGTGACACGCTCACCGTGAGCGCCGAGCACTCCGAGACCAAGGAGGACAAGGACCACTCCGAATTCCGCTACGGCTCCTTCAGCCGCAGCGTCCGCCTGCCCGGCACGATCCCCGCCGAAGGCGTCGAAGCCGGGTACACGGACGGCATCCTCACCGTCCGTGTACCGATGCAGACCGAGCCGCCGGCCGGGCGCCGCAGCATCCCCGTGAAGCGCTCCGAGGCCGCCCCGGAGACGGGCGAGCGGTCATGACTGCCAAACGGGTGCTGGTCGCCTACGGGAGCAAGCACGGCGCGACCGCCGGGATCGCCTCGGAGATCGGCAGGACCCTCCGCGAGGACGGTCTGGACGCCGTCGTCCTGCCCGCCGACGACGTCGACGACGTGCGCGGCTTCGATGCCGTCGTCCTCGGCGGCTCCCTGTACGCCGGCCGCTGGAGCGGCAAGGCCATGCACTGTGCGGAACGCAACGAGCACTACCTCAAGCACCGTCCGGTCTGGCTGTTCAGCAGCGGCCCGGTCGACAGCTCCGCCGAGCAGCACGAGATCTCACCGGTACCTGCCGTGGCACGTCAGATGGAACGGCTCGGTGCCCGCGAACACATCACCTTCGGAGGCAGTATCACCACGAGCACACCGGGACTCATCGCCAAGGCGGTCGTCCGCCACGGCAGGGGTGGCGACTTCCGTAACCCGGAGAGGATCCAGACCTGGGCGCACCACATCAGCAGCGAACTCGCCGCGGCCGCCTGAACGGCCACCATGACGAGCCGACCCGCCGGGAGGCGGGTCGGCTTTCGGACGTGAGCCCCGCTCCGGGGGCGGTCACGGTCGGTCGGTCCGTATCGGCTCCTGCTCACATGCCCCCACACGGACGGCGGTGACCTTGTACTCGGGGCAGGAGGTAGTGGGGTCGGTGTGACCGGAGGTCAGGCGGTTGACCCCGCTCGCAGGGAAGTGGAAGGTGCAGAACACCTGGCCCGGCGCGACTTCCGAGGTGATGCGGGCCGTGAGCCTGGCACGGCCGTGGCGGCTCACCACCGCGACGGGTTCGCCCTGTCGGATGGCGTACCGCGCGGCGTCGTCCGGGTGGAGATCCAGGAGGTCCGCGGGGGCGAGACCGAGGTTCCCGCTGCGCCGCGTCATGCTCCCGGAGTTGTAATGGGTCCAGCGCCGGCCGGTGACAAGGACCAGCGGGTATGCGTCGTCGGGTGTTTCGCCGGGCGGCAGGTACGGTGCGGCGGCCAGGTGCGCGAGCCCGTCCGGCGTGGCGAAACGCTCCTCGTACAGTTTCGGCGTGCCGGGCCCGGCAGGGTCGGGGCACGGCCATGCCACTGCCCCCTCGCGATCGAGGCGCCCGTGCGAGAGGCCGGCGAACAACGGTGCGACGTCCGCGCATTCGGCCAGCGCGGCTGCGGGTGTGGGGCAGCCCAGGTCGTGCCCCATGGCCGCCGCGACCACGTGGAGGGCGGCGAAGTCGGTGCGGGCCTGACCGGGCGGCGTGATCGCGGGCCGGACCCTTTGGAAGCGGCGGTCGAGGTTCACGAAGGTGCCGTCCTTCTCCAGCCAGGAGGCGGCCGGCAGGACGACGTCGGCGCGGCGAGCGGTCGGAGAGAGGAACAGTTCGCTGCAGACGACGAACGGGCAGGCGTTCAGTGCCCGTTCGACGCTTCCGGTGTCGGGATCGGTGGAGCAGACGTCTTCCCCGAGGATCCAGAGAGCCCGCAGTATGCCGGCGCGTGCCCCGCTGAACATGTCCGGGATCCGCAGACCGGGGCGTGCCGGTACCGATACGCCCCAGACCGCTGCCGCCCGGGAGCGGGCGGCCGGGTCGGCCACCTTGGCGTAGCCGGGCAGGAGGTCGGGGAGGGCGCCCATGTCGGAGGCGCCCTGGACGTTGTTCTGGCCGCGCAGGGGGTTCACGCCGTAGCCGTTGTCGGTGCCCACCGCACCCCGCAGGACGGCGAGGTTGGCCAGGGTGCGGACCCCGTCGGTGCCGTGGAGGTGCTCGGTGACGCCGAGCCCGTAGACGATCGCGGGCCGTTCGGAACGTCCGTACAGCCGGGCGGCCGCGACCAGATCGGCGGCGGCCACACCGGTCACGCCGGCGACGTGCTCGGGGGTGTACGAGGCGACGAGCTCGGCGAGTTCCGTCAGCCCGCTCGCCCGTTCCCGCAGGAACCGGTGGTCGACCAGGTTCTCGGCGAGCATCACGTGTGCGAGCCCGTGGAAGAGCGCGACGTTCGTCCCCGGCCGAGGGCGGAGGTGGACGTCGGCGTACCGGGCGAGGCCCACCTCCCTGGGGTCGGCGACCACCAGCCGCGCACCACGCAGGGCGTGTTGCATCAAGCGGGCCCCGACGACCGGGTGGGCTTCCACCGGGTTGGCGCCGACCACCAGCAGGCAGTCCGCGTCGACCAGGCTGTCGAAGGAGTCGGTGCCGCCGGAGAGGCCGAAGGAAGCGACCAGTCCGGCGGCCGACGGCGCGTGGCACAGACGGGAGCAGTTGTCGACGTTGTTCGTGCCCACCGCGGTGCGCATGAACTTCTGGAACAGGTAGTTCTCCTCATTGGTGGCGCGGGCCGAGGAGATGGCGGCCACCGAGTCCGGGCCGCCCTCTGCGATCGCGGTGGTCAGCCGCTGGGCGACGTACGCGGCTGCCGTGTCCCAGTCGACGGGCTCCAGCTGCCCGTCGCCCCGCCGCAGCAGGGGAGTGGTCAGGCGCTCCGGGGAAGTGGCGAACCCGTACGCGAAGCGGCCCTTCACGCACGCGTGCCCCTGGTTGACGGGCCCGTCCCGGGCCGGGAGCACGGCCGAGACCGCTCCGCCCTTGACGGCTACGTCGAGGGCGCAGCCGACACCGCAGAAGCCGCAGGTCGTACGGACCACCGTCGTCGCGGTAGGGCTGGCGGGGGCCTGCCGGGACAGCTCTGCCGATGTCAGGCCGCTGCCGGTCCCGGGCTGAGTGATCGCCCCGGTCGGACAGGTGTCGACGCAGCCTCCGCATGACACGCAGTCCGACTCGGCCCACGGCCCGCCCGTCCCGGGGGCGACGACGGTGTCCGCGCCGCGTTCGGTGAGGGTGAGAGCGAAGGTTCCCTGGACGTCGGCGCACATCCGTACGCACCGTCCGCAGGCGATGCACAGGTCCCGGTCGAGCCGGACGTACGGATGGGAGTCGTCCCGCCCCCGTCCGCCTGCGCCCCGCGCCTCGTCGGGGCCGATTCCGAGGTCCCTGCACACTCTGGCGAGTTCGGACGGTACGCGTGGCCCGAGGGCGGACGGCGGGACCGCCGAGACGATCGTCCGTACGGCATCCCGTCGCAGATCCGCGAGGTCGACGTCGGCGGTCGAGACCCGTGTCCCGGCAGTGGCGGGTGTGACGCACGCGGCAACGAGCCGTGCGTCGGCCCGCACCAGACAGGTGCGGCACGAGCCCACCGGGCTCAGCCGGGAATCGGAGCAGAGCGCGGGCAGTTCCACACCTGCGGCAGCGACGGCATCGAGGAGTGAGGCGCCGCCGGACACCTCGACGGGCCGGCCGTCGACTTCGAGCGTCACCTTCCCCGTGGCCGCGGTCATGAGGCCCATCCTTTCGGGAGCCGCTGCCCGTAGGCCTGGGCCAGACTGCTGACGGCTGCGGGCAGCCTCCGTCCGAAGGCGCACAGGCTCGCCTGCTCCAGCACGTGTGCGAGCCGGTCCCAGTCCTCCCCGGGCTCACCCCCCGCCGTCGCCAGTTCCAGCCCTCGACGGGAGCCGACACGGCAGGGCGAGCAGGCGCCGCAGCTCTCGGCGGCCGCGAACTGCCAGATGTGACGCAGGACATCGGTCGGCGCGATGGTGTCGTCGAAGGCCACGAGGCCGCCGTGACCCAGCGCGGCACCCCGGGCCGTCAGATCCGCGTCGGTCAACGCCACGTCGAGGCCGTCCGCACGCAGGAAGCCGCCGAGAGGGCCGCCGATCTGGAGGACGGCCAGCCGCGCCCCGTCCTTCAGTCCGCCTCCGACCCGGGACACGACGTGGGCCAGGGAGATACCGAGTTCGACCTCGTACACGCCGGGTCGCGCGAAGCGTTCGGAGAGGCTCACCAGCTTGGTTCCCGGTTCGGAGCGGGTCCCGCGACGGGCGTACGCAGCCCCACCACGGCTCATGATCCAAGGCAGCGCGGACAGCGTCTCCACGTTGCCGACCACCGTGGGGTCGTCCCACAGGCCCCGTTCGGTGGGGTACGGAGGCCGCGCACCGGCACAGCCGCGACGGCCTTCGAGGCTCGCGATCAGCGCGGTCTCCTCGCCGGCGACGTACGAGCCGTGCCCGGCACAGACCTCGATCTCGAGTCGCAGGCCCGTACCGTGCACGTCCGGCCCGAAGTGTCCGTCTGAGGAGGCCTGTTCGTACGCAGCCCGCAGGGATGCGAGTGCCATGGGGTACTCGGACCGGACGAGTACCCGGCCCCTGGAGGCCCCGCAGGCGAAGCACGCCAGCGCCAGGCCGGCGAGGACACGCTGCGGGTGGTGCTCCATCAGGAGCCGGTCGGCATAGGAGCCGGGGTCCCCCTCGTCGCCGTTGGCCACGACCACCGTGCCAGCCGAGCGCCGCACCGACCGCCATTTCGCTGCGACGCCGTATCCGGCCCCGCCGCGCCCCCGCAGGCCCGAGACGGCCACCTGCTCCTGGACCTCCGCCGGGTCCGAGCCCGTTACGGTCCGCCGCCAGACCTCCCAGGGATCGCGCGCAGCGCCGCCGGGGCTCAGGAGCACCGGATCGCCGGTGGTGTCGGTGCTGGGGATGCCGGGTACCGAGCGCGGGCCCCGTCCCGTCAGCTGGTCCGCCATCCCGGGGCCGGTACAGGCCAGGAGGCCGTCAAGCGCGGCAGGAGCCGCGTAGCAGTGCCCGAGACACCGCACGGCTTGAAGGGAGACGGTCCCGTCGGCGGAGACTTCGCCGGCGTGGACGCCCAGTGCCCGCTCCACGGCGTCGAGCGGGCGTCCGCCCGTCGCTGCGAAGCAGGCCGCGCCCGTACAGACGCGGACGTGGCGCCGGCCTTGCGGGGCGGCCAGGTCGGCGTAGAAGGTCGCCGGACCCAGAGAGGCAGCGGCGGGCAGGCCCAGGGGGGTGGCAACGGCCGGGGACCAATCCGCGCTGTCGGAAGAACTCCCGAGCCGGGCCCTGGCCAGGTCGTCCAGCAGCCGGTTCCCCGGGGTGCCCCGGCGTGACAAGAGCGCGCGGAACGCATCGAAGCGGCCCCCGTCGGATGTCGGCCGGTCGCTCATGCCTGCTCCCTGCGAGAGAAGAGCGTGCTCTCTTCCACCGTGACCGACACGTCCGAGGAGCGCGAGGGCTGTCCGGGGCCGGGAGGGGACCGTTCGGCCCTGGCGGGCACCGCCGGGCCGTGGTGTGCTGAAGGTGACGGAAGGAGTCCTGTGAGGATGCGGAGAAGCGGCTGACGGCCGTGCACCGCACGATCAGGATCCGCGAGAAGCGGGCGGGCTCCTTCCGTCCGTTCGTGCGCGCGGGCCCATCTCGTCCGGGGGACCTGGGGGCTCCTCCAGGACGCTCCAGGCGACCGGCCCCAGCAGGTCCGCCACCCTACGGAAGACGTCCATGAGCAGGTCGTCGATGGTCAGCATGCCCACGACTTGCTGCCCGTCCAGAACGGGCAGGCGCCGGACGCCGCTGTGGCGGAACATCCGGTACGCCGTGTGGATGTCCTCGGCGGCATCGACGGTCACAGCCGGACTGGTCATGACCTGCCCCACGGGAGCATCGCGGTCGAGCCCTCCGGCCACGGCCCGCACTGCGACGTCACGGTCGGTGACGATTCCGCGAAGTGCTCCCCCCTCCGTCACGACCAGGCAACCGACGCCGTGAAGATCCATGCAGCGGGCTGCCTCCCCGATCGTCGTCGTGGCGTCGACGGACACGGCGGGCGCGGACATGGAAGCGGACACGTTCATCACCCGACTCCTTCCCACTCGATCCACCTGGTTGACCGTAGGCCCGTGCGCAGGACCCGGCGAGGGCCGAGCGGACCCCCACGGTGGGACCACATGGCCCTGTACGGCCGCACCCGGGCGGCGCAGCATGACAAGCAACAGCCGCATCCATGGCCGTTCCGAGGTGATCTGACATGCCATCTGCAACCTGGACCACCCCAGCAGTGTTCACCGGACCCGGCGGGGTGCTCACCGCCGAAGCAGGATCCCTCGCTGGGGAACTCACGGTCCGCACCACCTGGGACGCGGAGCAGGCACACGTCGCCGTCCAGTACGTGGGCGCATCCACGTGGTGCACGCTGGTCGGTAGTCCCGTGCCCTGCCTGTCCTCCGAAGCGGCCCGCTCGGTGCACCAGTGCGCGGTGGAGGCCGTGCGCACAGGAGGATCCGTCCCGTTCGCGCCGTGGCCGCTCGCTCCTGCCGCTCTCCGGGGAACGGACGAGGTGTCGGCCCACGCCGTCGGGTGAGCGCGCACGCCGATGAGCCGACCGGATCGCGAAGGCGGAGGTCGGCTCAGTGACGTGCGCCCGTGTCGTCCGTCTCCCACGCGAGCCGCTCCGTGACGCCGACCACCCCGTCGACGGTCCGGCACAGCCGCTCGACGGCGGGGATGAGGCTCCGGAAATGCACCCTGCCGTGCAGCGTCACCTTGCCGTCGACCACGTCGACGGAGACGGCGGCCGGATCCAGGTGCAAGGTCCGGTCCAGGACGTCACCGGTGATCTCGTGGCGGATGGCGTCGTCGTCGCGCAGGAAGATGCGCAGCAGGTCGCCGCGGGTGACGATGCCCACGAGGACGTCTGCATCGTCGACGACCAGCAGTCGTTTGACCCGCTGGCTCTCCATGAGCCGCGCCGCCTCCGCCACGGTCCAGTCCGGCCGGGCGCACACTGCCGGGGCAGACATCAGCTCCTCCGCCTTCGTACCGGCCGCCTTCTCGCTCTCCCAGGACTCGGGACGCGGCAGCGAGCGGAACCAGTCTCCCTGGTCTGCGGGCTTCGGCAGCAGATCGCCCTCGGAGATCACCCCGAGCGGGCGGCCGCCGGCATCGGTGACCGCCACCGCGGACACCTTGTGCTCGTCGAGGGTACGGATGATGTCCTTGAACGTGGCCTGTCCGGGGACCGTGACGACGTCGCGTGTCATCAACTCACCCACTTCTCTGTGCCTCACCGCGATCTCCTTCCTTCGTTGTCGCATCAGCGCGTCGGCGTCAGGCCGCCACGCGGGAGTGGAGCAGGGACCTGACGTCCACGACCCCGGGTACCGAACGGGCGACGCGCACGAGTACGTCCGCCAGAGCCGCATCGGCCACCTCCCCCTCCAGCCGTACGACCCCGTGGTCGACGTGGACGTGCACGATCGCCGTCCCGGAGGGGAGCAGCCGTGCCGTGAGCACGTCCCGCAGTTCCTCCGCGATGTCGGCGTCGGGCCGGAGGTAGATCTTCAGCAGGTCGCCGCGGCTGACGACACCGACGAGCCTGCCTTCGCCGTCGACCACCGGCAGCCGCTTGAAATGGCCCTTCGCCATCAGGCGGGCGGCGCCGGCGATCGTGGCGTCCTTGGGTACGGTCACCGGTGGAACGGTCATCATCTGCCCGGCGGTCACGGTGTGGGACGTGTCGGTTCCCTCCACCTTGATCAGCAGGTCGGCTTCGGAGACCACGCCGACGACCCGGCCCTCGGCCGACAGCACGGGGAGAGAGCTGAATCCCCACCGCTGCATTGCTTCCACGATGTCGTGGACCGGTGCTCCGCTGTCGACCGAGACGACGGCGTGGGTCATGACGTCGTTCACGGTGCGCAAGTGCTTCATGATTCCTCCAGCCGCTGGATTCGAGGCCCCTATCAGCCTGACGTCACGGGTGAACGGTGAGTAGGGCCGACCGGGCCACGCGCGGGGCTGACCGGACCAGCCCCTTAGGAAGAAGCCCCCTGTGCGCCGCCGGTGCGGGCCGTCACGTAGCCGACGCAGCCGTTGAGGGTGGTGAGCGAGGCGTAGTCCTGCTCCGGCAGGTCGAGCCCGGTCCGGCCGCCGAGCAGCTCGATGAAGTTGAGGAAGTCCAGAGAGTCCATCTCCAGACGCTCCCGGAAGGGCTCGTCGGGCGACACGGCTGTGAGGTCGGCGCCGGGGACGGCCTCCTCGATCGCGGCCTTGATCGTCGCGAGGGCTTCGTCGTGGGTCACAGGTCCTCCGGATGCTGGAGCAGGCGGTCGAGCGCGGTGAGGAAGCGGGCGCCGGTCGCGCCGTCGGTGGCCCGGTGGTCGGCGGACAGGGTGGCGGTGACGGTCGGGTGGACGGCGAGCATGCCGTCCACCGCCACGGGCCGGTCGGTCACCCTTCCGAGGCCGATCATCGCCACCTGGGGCGGGTAGATCACGCCGAGGACCGACTCGACTCCCTGATCGCCGAGGTTGGTCACCGTGACGGTCGGGTCTGCGGTCTCCGAGGCGCGGAGTCTGCCGTGCCTGGCCCGGAGGACGAGGTCCTTCATGGTCGCCATGACGTCGCCCAGCGGCATGCGGTCCGCGTCCGCGAGGGCGGGTGCGACCAGTCCGCCTCCGCGCAGCGAGACGGCCGTACCGAGGCGGACTCCGGTCGCGGGCACGAAGCGGTCCTCCTTCCAGTGGCCGTTCAGCTCGGGCACCTCCCGTGCGGCCAGCGCGACCGCCTTCAGCAGAAGTGCGGCCGGCACGAGGCGTTCCGAGACGGGGAGCGTGCTGTTCTGCCGGTGCATCCATTCCAGGGCCGCGGCGAGGTCGATGGTCGTGGCGAGGTAGTAGTGCGGGATCTCCCGCTTCGCGCGGGACATGAGCCGGGCGATGGCAAGCCGATCACCGGCAGTGGGCGCAGCCGGGGTCACGGTCGCGGTGCCTGCGGGCGGCGGTTCGGCCAGTACGGCTCGTCGGCCGACGGCGGCGGCGTGGGTGCGCTCCTTGCTGCCGGCTCCAGCTGCGGCTGCGGCTGCGGCTGCGGCTGCGGCGCGGACGTCGTCGGCTTTGATCGCGCCCCGGCTGCCGGTGCCCTTGACGGTGGAGAGATCGACACCCAGGGAATCGGCGAGGCGTCGCGCGAGAGGCGACGCGGCGATGCGCGCCGACGCGGGACGGGAGGCCCGGGCCACGTCCGCCCGCCTGATCCGGCCACCTCTGCCGGTGCCGTGGACGACCTCGAGGTCCACGCCCTCTGCGGCCGCCTGGTGTCGGACGAGGGGAGTGGCCAGCGTGGTTTCGACGGGGACCGGGACGCGTGGGACGGAAGGTGGCCCCGGAGCTGCGGGGGTGATGACGGCCAGGGGTGTGCCGACCGCGACGGTCGTACCGGGCTCCACCAGGAACTCGGTGACCGTTCCGGACTCGAAGCATTCCACCTCGATCGTCGACTTGGACGTCTCCACGACGGCGACGACGTCGCCCCGCGCCACCTCGGCCCCCTCCGTGACCAGCCACTCGACGAGGGTGCCTTCGTCCATGTCGGCCCCGAGGGACGGCATGGTGAACTCGCCCACGTCAGGCCACCGCCTTCCGGGCCGCCGCCACGACGGAGGCGGGCTGCGGCAGAGCGGCCTCCTCGAGCTGCCGCGCATAGGGCATCGGCACCTCCTGGCTGCACACGCGCAGGACCGGGGCGTCGAGTTCGTAGAACGACTGCTCCGTGATGCGGGCCATGATCTCCGCCGAGATGCTGCCGCTGCGCCATCCCTCGTCCACGATCACGGCCCGGTGGGTGCGGCCGACCGACTCCAGGACCGTCGCGTCGTCCAGGGGGCGCAGGGACCGCAGGTCCAGCACCTCCGCGCTGATGCCGTCCTCCGCCAGTGTTCCGGCGGCGTCCAAGACCTTGGGCAGCGACCCGCCGTAGGTGATCACGGAGACGTCCGTGCCGGGGCGGCGCACCGACGCGGAGTCCAGCCCGACGGAATCGATCGTGCCGTCCAGCACACCCTCCGCGTTGTAGAGGCTCCCGTGCTCGAAGAGCACGACGGGATCGGGGTCGTCGAGGGCCGCCGCCAGCATGTGCCGCGCGTCGTCCACGGTCGCGGGGGCGAGCACCCGGATGCCCGGGATGTGCGCGTACCAGCCCTCCAGGCTGTGCGAGTGCTGGGCGGCGAGCTGGCGCCCCGCCCCGGTCGTCATCCGGATCACGATCGGCACGTTCAGCTGCCCGCCGGACATGTGCAGCAAAGTGGCCGCGTTGTTCATGATCTGGTCGAGGGCCAGCAGACTGAAGTTGACGGTCATGATCTCGACGATCGGACGCATACCGCCCAGCGCGGCGCCGATGCCGGCCCCGACGAAGGCGGATTCCGACAGCGGCGTGTCGCGGATCCGGTCGGGCCCGAACTCCTCCAGCAGGCCGAGACTCACCCCGAAGCAGCCACCGTAACGGCCTACGTCCTCACCCATGAGGAAGACCCGGTCGTCCTCGCGAAGCGCCTCGCGCAACCCCTCGCGCAAAGCCTCCCGATAGGTAGTGCGAGCGGCTTCGGCCTTCCCTGCCGACGGACGGGCGTTCATCTCGTGCTCCTGGGCGTGCTCGTCACGAACCGCAGCAGGTCCGCGACCGGTTCGTACGGGGCGGCCTCGGCGGTGCGCACGGACGCATCGATCTCCGCCGTCACGTCCTCCTCCAGCTGCTTCCTCACCAGGTCGTCCAGGCCGCCGTCTGCGCGCATCCGCTGCTCCAGGTCCGCCAGCGGGTCGCGTTCCTTCCATTGCGAGATTTCGTCCTTGCTCCGGTAGCGGTCCGGGTCGTACATGGAGTGCGCCCGGAAGCGGTACGTCCGAGCCTCGAGGAAATGCGGTCCGCCACCCGAACGCACGGAGTCGGCGGCCCGTCGTGCCGCCGCCTCGACGGCCGTCACGTCCATGCCGTCGACCGTCCAGGCAGGCATACCGTACGACGCGGCACGCATCGCGAGGTTCGTCTGCGCGTGTTCCCGCGCCAGACTGGTCCCCATGGCGTACAGGTTGTTCTCGCAGACCAGCAGCAGGGGCAGCTGCCACAGTGCGGCGAGGTTGGCCGTCTCGTGGAACTCGCCCTCCGCGTAGGCCCCGTCCCCGAAGAAGCAGCACGTCACCCGTTCGGTGCCGCGCATGCGGTCGGCCAGGGCCAGCCCGGCGGCCAGCGGCAGCCCGCCGGCCACGATGGCGTTCCCGCCGTAGAACCGCCGTTCCGCGTCGAACAGGTGCATGGACCCGCCGCGGCCGCGGCTGCATCCGGTGGCCTTGCCGAACATCTCGGCCATCACGGCATCGGTCGGCACACCCCGGGCGAGCGCGTGGCCGTGCTCGCGGTACGTGGAGACGACGGCGTCCTCGTCGCGCAAAGCCTGGCCGACGCCCACGGCGACCGCCTCCTCCCCGATGTACAGGTGGACGAAGCCGCGGATCTTCGCCGCGCTGTACAGCTCGACACAGCGTTCCTCGAACCGGCGGATCAGCAGCATCTGCCGCAGCATCTCCAGCCGATGGTCACGGCCGGGACGGGGCTCGCCGGCCTGTGGTTCCGGCGGCCGGCGACGCCCGCCCGCCCGCTTCGGGCCAGGGGCTCGCTTGGTGGTGCTCATGGTCGTCCCTCTCCTCACGTGCCTTCAGGCAGGGCCTTCCAGGGTTGACAGATCGCCCTCGGGCAAGCCGAGTTCACGGGCCCGCAGGAGCCGGCGCATGACTTTCCCGCTGCGGGTCTTCGGGAGGTTCTGGTCGAACTCGATCTCACGCGGTGCCACGGCCGGCCCGAGCCGCTGCCGGGCGAACGCCAGCAGTTCGCGCTTCAGCCCGTCCTCCGGCCGGAAGCCGGGGCACAGCGAGACGAAAGCCTTCACCACGGCGCCCACGACCGGGTCCGGTCGGCCGATCACGCCCGCCTCCGCCACGGCCGGATGTTCCATGAGGGCGCTTTCGACTTCGAACGGCCCGATGAGGTGCCCGGCGGATTTGATCACGTCGTCGGCTCGGCCGACGAACCAGAACCATCCGCCCGCGTCGCGTTTCGCCAGATCACCGGTGAGATACCAGCCGTCGGCGAAGCAGGCGTCGTACCGAGCCTGTTCGTTGAGGTAGCCGCGGAACATCGAGGGCCAGCCCGGCCGGAGCGCCAGCTCACCCTCCACGCCTGGACGGGTGACCTGCCGTACGTGCCCGTCGCTCACCGCGGCCCGTCCGTCCGGCCCACGTTCCAGAATCGCCGCCTCCACGCCGGGCAGCGGGCGCCCCATGGACCCGGGACGGATGTCGCTGGAGGCGTAGTTCGCGATCATGATGGCGCCGGTTTCCGTCTGCCACCAGTTGTCGTGAACCGGAAGACCGAGCACCTCTTGTCCCCACACCACGGCTTCGGGATTCAGCGGCTCGCCGACACTGGCGATGAAGCGGAGCGAGGACAGATCGTACGGTCCGGGAAGGCCGTGGCCGCCCCGGGGCGTGGCCCGCATCAGCATGCGGATCGCCGTGGGCGCCGTGTACCAGATCGCGACGTCCTGGGAGTCGAGGATCCGGTACCAGCGGTGCACGTCGAAGTCGCCCTCGTCGACCACCAGGGTGGCACCGTGGGTGAGCGGGGCGATGATCCCGTAGGAGGTGCCCGTCACCCACCCGGGGTCGGCCGTGCACCAGTACACGTCCTGAGGGCCCAGATCCAGCGCGAAGGCCGCCGTGGCGTGGTGCGCCACCACCGCCTCGTGCACGTGGACCGCGCCCTTGGGGGTGCCGGTCGTGCCGCTGGTGAAGTGGAGGAGGGCCATGTCCTCGGGGTCGGTCGGCGGTACGGAGAACACCGGCGAGGCCTGCGCCATGAGGTGCTCGAGCACAAGGGTGCCTGGTGGAGGGTCGGCGACGGGGCCGACCAGCAGTACGTGGGCCAGGCCCGGCAGCTGGTGGCGGACTCCCTCGACCTTGCGCCGGTACAGGGCCTCGGTGGTGACCAGGATCCGGGCGTCGCCCAGGGCGAGCCGCTGGCGCACCGGCTCAGGCCCGAACGCCGAGAACAGCGGGCACAGGACCCGTCGCGAACGCAGCGTGCCGAGCACCGCTGTGTACAGCTCGCGGCGTCGGCCCAGCAGTGTGAAGACCCGGTCCTGCGGCGCCGATCCCAAGCCGTCGAGGACGTTCGCGAACCTCGAAGAGTCTGCGGCGAGCTTCGCGTAGCTCACGCTGGTCACGGAATCGTCGGCGGCCACGCACCGCAGGGCCTCCCAGCCGCCGTGGCCGGCCTCGACGTGCCGGTCGACCGCCTCGAACCCCATGTTCAGGCCGCTTCCGTCCGGCAGGCCGCTCAGCCATGACCGGGCCTCGCCCCAGGTGAACGTCGCGCGGGTCTGCTCGTAGTCCGAGAGCCTCCAGGTGTCGTGCGGGTGGCGCTCTTTGCAGATGACGGGGTGGGTCATGACGGCTCCTCGTCCACCGCGAGGACTGTTGGTGGTGCGAAACCACCATCCGCCGGATGCGAAGTGCAGGGGGAGGGCCGAACGGGCCCGGGCGGGGACCGCTCGGGCCACCTGGGCGCCGGCTCGCGCCCGAGCGGTGCGGCACCGCTCGGCCGGTCAGTGTTTGGGCGATGTGGTCTCGCCGTCGTGCCCCTGCTCGTGGACCTGTGCGGCGATCACCGCTGCCTGCACGCGGCGTTCGACTCCCAGCTTTCCCAGGAGCCGGGAGATGTGGTTCTTGACGGTCTTCTCGGACAGGTAGAGCTGCTTGGCGATCTGGCGGTTGGTGAGGCCGTCTCCGATGAGTGCCAGGACTGCCCGCTCCCGTTCGGAGAGCATGGCCAGCCGGGTGTCCTCGGCTTCCTGGGCGGGTTCGGGGTCGCGCAGGGAGTGCATCAGTCGGGCGGTGGTGGCCGGGTCGAGCATGGACTGGCCGGTGGCGACCGTACGCACCGCGGACACGAGGTCGGAGCCCTTGATCTGTTTGAGTACGTACCCGGCCGCTCCCGCCATGATCGCGTCCAGCAGGGCGTCCTCATCGTCGAACGACGTCAGCATCAGGCACGCCAGGTCCGGCATTCGGGACCGCAGCTCCCGGCACACGGTGATCCCGTCGCTGTCAGGCAGACGTACGTCGAGGACCGCGACATCCGGGCGCAGGGCGGGACCGCGTGCAAGTGCCTGCTCGGCGGTGCCCGCCTCGCCGACGACGGTGATGTCCGCCTCCGCGTCGAGGAGGTCGCGCAGTCCCCGCCGGACCACCTCGTGATCGTCGAGGAGGAAGACCTTGATCGGCACCTCGGAGAGGCCGCCTGGTACGTCGGACATGTTCGCCGCCTGATCCGAATCACGCTCGGCACGCTTCCACCCGAATTGTCTCAGTCGGGGCGCCGGACGCACGCCCGACCGGACGCCGTCGAGGTCGCGGCTGTCCGTGACGGAAGCGGTCGAGCCTGCCTACGCAGCGGCTGAGACCGAGCCGTCGAGCTCCATTCGAACGTCCACGACCCCCTCGACGGCGCTGATGGCGCGCGCGAGCAGCGGTACCAGGGCACGGTCACGGAGTGGCCCTCTAAGGGTGACGACACCGTCCTGCACGGAGAATGCCAGGGTGGCGCCCGGTGCGAGCTCGCCCAGCACGGCCTGGCGGATCTCCTCCTCCAGTTCCTCGTCGGGGCGCAGGAAGACCTTGAGCAGGTCGCTGCGGCTCACGACACCTTCCAGCATGCCGACCCCGTTCACCACCGGCAGCCGCTTGACGTGCTTGCGGGCCATGATGCGGGCCGCTTCGGCGATCGTCGCGTCCGGGTGGACCGTGACCGCCGGGCTCGTCATCAGCTCCTCGGCAAGTACACCGCCGGCCTTCGAGGCTTCCTCGATGTGGTCCGGCAGGAGGGGCTGCTCGCGGCGGAACTCCTCCTTCGGCAGGAGATCGGCCTCCGAGACGACTCCGACGACGCGGCCCTCGCCTTCCAGGACGGGGACTGCACTCACCTTCCATTCGTGCATCAGTTTGACTATTTCCTTGTATGACGCCTCACGGCCTATTGCGATGGCCGTGTGCGTCATGACGTCACTGACGGTGTAGCGCGAGGCGGGCATGACCGACTCCTTCGCCGTTGTCCGGGCAGACGTGCTCCGGCTGCCTGATCTTGCGGTCCGGTCGAACCCTTCCATTCGAGCACCCTCGCCTGGTCCGTCCCAGGGCCTGTGGGGTCACGGCCGAGGTCCGATCGGCCCATAGGCTGGTACGTGCACGTCACGCCAGGCATCCGCCACGTGTGACACGGATCTGTGTCCGCCTGACGGGGGAGCCTGCTACGGGTGGCGTCCGGCGGTTCGCACGTGCGGCCAGAGCCCGATGACATCGCATGGTCGACCTGATCGCGCTCGCGCGGCCCGGCACGGGGACGGAGAATCGAGGTGTTCGCCGGAGTGGGACGACAAGCTGATCGCACAGGCCGGGGATGGCGCGCTGCGTACCTCCGGCTCCCGAGGAAGCTCAGCCGGCGTCCTCATGCGCGAGGAGGAAGCCATGGCGACCGCGCGAGAAATCATGCACCACGGTGCGACCTGCGTGAGGGAAGAAGAGACGCTCATGGACGCGGCGCGCCGCATGAGCGAACTGGGGGTGGGATCACTCCCGATCTGCGGACCGGATGACCGGTTGCACGGGATCATCACCGACCGCGACATCGTTGTGAAGTGCCTGGCGAGGGGCAAGGATCCCCATCGCATGACGGCAGGCATGCTCGCCCAGGGAAAGCCGTACACGGTTGCGGCGGATGCGGACACCGGACAGGTCCTGCAGATCATGCAGGAACATCGCGTCCGGAGGCTACCTGTCATCGAAGATCACCGACTGGTCGGCATGATCAGTGAAGCCGACCTGGCCCTGCACCTGACGGAAGAGCAGGTCGGCCATTTCGTCGAGACTATCTGCGCCGCCCCCTGACAGCGGTCGGCGCACGTCACTGGCCTCGGCTCTGCACGTTGATGCTGCGTCGGCAAGGCGGTGCCGGCTATGGAGCCGTCGAGGATGTCGGGCCGGTATTGAAGCCGTTCGAGCCGGTCGCCGACGGCGGACCGCTGGGCCTGGCGCACCTGCCGGCACGCTGTAGGTCCGCTCGTGGACTGGTCCGATGACGTACATGTCAGGCTCCGTTCCACGGCTGCGTCTGATCGGGGATCCCGATCAGACGGTGTTCAGGGGGCGCTGGGGTACCTCGATGAGGTGAGGCTCGGCCGTGGCCAGCGCGGTCCTCACCGCTGATGTCAGTCCGGTGAGGGTGTCGACACGGGTGCTGGGAATCCCATACGCCGTGGCGATGCCGGTGAGGTCGATGCCGGGCAGGTCGAGCCCCGGCACGCCGGGCGCCTGCATGGCCTCGGTGAACTTCTTGAGCGCCCCGTACTCGCCGTTGCGCGCGACGACGAACACGACGGGGACGCGGTATCGGGCTGCCGTCCACAGCGCACTCACGGTGTAGTGCAGGGCCCCGTCGCCGAGCATGGCCAGGACACGGCGTGAGGGATCGCCCAGTTGCAGCCCGATGGCGGCCGGCATGCCCCAGCCGAGACCCCCGGACGCCGGAAAGTACATGCTGCCCGGTCGGGAGATGTCGAAGCGGTCCCAGGTGGTGTCGACCGACGTCCATTCGTGGGCGAGGACGGTGTTCTCGTCCTTGGCGGCGTCGAGGGCGTCGACGATCGCCTCCGCGCTGAACGCCGGGCCGGGCTCGTCGAGGCGGCTGGCTCGTTCGAGTGGTGGTGGCGGCGGTCTGTGGCGGACGGGCACGGTCTCTGCGAGGCGGGCCAGGGCGTCGGAGGGGTTGCCGACCAGGATCTGGCCGAACGGGGCTCGGGTGGCTTCGTCGGGATCCGCGGTCACGGCCCACAGCTCGGTGCCCGGCGGCAGGTAGTCGCCTTCCTCGAACGCGTGGTAACGGAAGATCGCCGCGCCGAAGGCGACCACGAGATCGTGGCCGTCGAGGTGGCGTGCGACGCCGGGGATGTCCGAGGGCAGGACACCGCGATAGCGGGGGTGCCGGGTGGGAAACGGGCAGCGGGACGGGCTAGGCGCCACGAACACCGGAAGGGCCAGCCGGTCGGCGAGCCGACAGGCTCCGTCCCAGCCGGTTGCGTCGTCGATGCCGGGGCCGACGACCATGACCGGGTTGGCCGCGCCGGTCAGTCGGCGGCGCAGGAGGTCGAGGGCGGGTTCGGAGACGACCGGGTCGCCCTGCACGCTACGGGCCTTGAGGTGCTTCAGTGCACCGGGATCCGCCTGATGGTCCCAGTCGTCCAGGGGCAGCGAGAGGTAGACGGGGCCTGTGGGGGCGGATCCTGCCAGCAGGATGCCCTGGGAGAGTGCCTGGGGTACGTCCTCGGGGCGCAGGGGTTCGCAGCTCCACTTCACCAGCGGATCGGCCAACGCCGTGGCGTCGACGTTGGTGAGGAGTGCGTTCAGGGCGATGTAGCGCCGGGCCTGCTGTCCGGAGGTGACGACCACGGGGACGTGGCCGGACTGGGTGTTGGTCAGGTTCCCCATGGCGTTGCCGGTGCCGGCCGCGGCGTGAAGATTGACCAACGAGGGACGGCCGGTCGCCAGCGCGTAGCCGTCAGCCATCGCCACCGCCGCGCCCTCGTGCAGGGCGAGGACGTAGCGGAAGTCGTGGGGGAAGTCGCGCAGCAGCGGCAGCTCGTTAGAGCCGGGATTGCCGAAGACGGTGGTAATGCCGTGGCTCCGGAGCACCTCGAAGAACGCGTCGCGTACCTTCACACCACTTTCCTCTCCCATGATACGGAGCACAAAGCGCGCCCCGTACGGTCAGCACCCCGCAGCGCGAACGCCGGTGTCATCGCCGTCCCCGTTCGCCCAGAGCGCTCGCATGTCCCGAAGCACCCAGGTGAGTGCCTCGTCGGGAATCAGGTAGCCGCCGATGCCGCTGCTGTGCAGCATGTCGTAGATCCGTCCGGATACTTCGGCCAGTCTGGCGGCCGGATCGGCGCCTGGCTCGGGAGGAGCCGGGATGACCGCGGTGATCGTGTCCGCCCGTTGCTCGATGACCTCGATGCGGTACGCGCCCTCGACGACCGAGCCGAAGTAGGCGGCGAGCGCCGCCTTGGGGTCGGCCAGCAGGGCTGCCCTCATTGCCGGGTCGGTGCTCAGCAGCCGGTAGTGATAGCTGAAACGATCGGCACCGCTCATCGGCCGTCCCCGCCGCCGCGATTGCGGTACTGCTCGCGCATCTCCAATAGTGCCGTCTTCGCGTCCTGGGGCAGGATCCAGACGAACTGGTCGCCGCTGCGCCACAAGTCCATCTGGTTCACGGCTTCCTGGCCGCCTGCTTCCCCGGACGAAACGGGCGGGATGACGAGGTACAGCGTGTCGGGACGCTGGACGCGAACGTCGAATCGCAGATCGGGTGGTAGGACGATGCCAAGCCGGGCTGCCACCGCCCCGGAGTTGTCGGTCATGGCGGGATCCCTCCAGGCCAGCAAGGTCAGGGCCTGCTCAAGATCGAGGCCGGCCGGGCGTTCGGAGCAGAGGGCCTCGTCGGGTGCGTCTGTCATGTACTCCCACCTGCTTCCGGGTTGCGCCGACGGCGCCGGTCGGCCACGGACAGCACCAGCCTCGACGAAGAATGGACAGAGTTCCGGCTGCTCGTGCCGACGGGCGCGTGACGGAACCCCATGATGGCGGGGGTGCTCCGGTCCTGGTCGTCGCTGGTGACCACGAGCCGGATGCTGTGCCCTGTGGCGAACCTCCGGGCATTGGTGACGAGTGGAATCCGATACCTGGTGACCGAGCCCGGGACGACGATCTCGGATTCGCGGCAGGGGAGTTCCAGCGGCGCGGCCGCATCGGCGTGAGCGTCGGTCCGGCGCAGGCTGGCTCGGAGCCATCCGGCGGTGACGTTCACGACAGTGTCGTCGGGGGCCACGTCCTGGAGCGTGATGATCCATGCGGTGTCGGTGGCGGTGGCGGCGGCGTGCAGTTCGACCTCGACGTCGCCGACGAGGTCGAGCGTCTGGGGCAGCGGCTCGCTGGTCCAGGTCAGTCGGGTGGGAGGGTCGGCGTCGCTCGACTGCGACCGGCCGAGTCCCGCACCGAGCACGATGAACGACCGCTCGCCCGGACTGCCCTCGCCCTTGCCGAGCGTGCCATCGGACCGCAGGCTCAAAGCGAGTTGCCCTGTGTCCTCGGGCGGCCAGGTGTGGCTCGTGCGCCACTCGTCGGCGCCGGGCATCCAGTACCGGATCGGTGGGCCGTCGAGGATGCCCGTGTCGCGATCCTTCAGCCAGTGGTCGAACCAGGCAAGCGCCTCGACGTGGAGGCTCTCCCACGGCCAGGTGAGTCCGGACTCGCCGAGCATCGCGACCCGGACGACCGGAGCACCGGTCAACGCCCGCATGGCGGGAAACGTGGAAGGGAGGTGGAGCGGCACGTTCTGCCAGTCGCAGCCGAGATAAGTGGGGACCTCGACGCGGTCAAGGAGCGGCAGGAGATTGCGTTCGTCCCACCACGCGTCCCGCAGAGGGTGCTCGACCGCCATGGCACGCCACAGGTCGTCCCACGGGTGTGGATCGTGGTGGAGCTTGAGCGCGGCACGCAGGACCGTGACCGACGACTCGCCGTTCATCGTGGCGAACTTCTTGTGTAGCAGCTCCGTACGCAGAACGTCCCGGACCGCGTCGACGAAGCGGTTGCGCCAGAAGCGGCCGCTGCGAGCCGAGGTGAGTCCCACCATGGCGAGGAACGGCGTCACGAAGCCGGAGCTGAACAACCCGTGGTGCATCGCCGCTTCGTACAGGTCGGTGGTGACAGCCACCGGGAAGATTGCCCGCAGGTGCGCCGGACGCTCGACTGCCGCCTCCAGCTGCGCCATGGCGAAGTAGCTGATGCCGATCATTCCGACCCTGCCGTCGCACCACGGTTGGTCCGCTGCCCACTCGACCAGGTCGTGCAGGTCACGACGCTCCTGAGCGTCGAAGAACCCGAACGTCCCCCCGGACCCGCCCGTTCCTCGGAGGTTGGCGATCACGTGCGCGTAACCGCGCGGCACCCAAAAGTCGGATGCACCGGCCTCGATGAAGCCCATGGGCGCGCCGAGGTCCTGGATCTGACGCGGATAGGGTGACGCCGCGATCAGCGCGGGGAAGCGCCCGTCGCCGGCCGGTCTGTGCACATCGGCCAACAGTCCGATGCCGTCGCGCATCCCGACGGTGACGTCCCGGTCGCACCGCATGCCGTGTACGGGCTCCGACAGATTGCGGTACTCGCGGCCCGTCGTCTGCGGACCGTTCAGATGTCGCTGACCGGCTTCGACTCCTGCGACCCTGGGCACGGGCTTCCTTCCCTGTTCCGTTCGATCGACTCGGTGCGGCACCCGGCGTCAAATTAGCAGGACATATGGTCAAATCCGCGCTTACTCTTTGTTCGGTGCGCCGTAGGCCCGGCCAGGTGAATCCCGGCCCGGGCCAGAGTGACCGGCCGCCACCGACGCCGGACCACAGAAAGTGCCTACGGTCGGCCGACGAGCCTTTGGATCCGCGTGCGGTGAGCGACGCTGACCAGCGGATGCGGTGGAGCCGTGACGATCGGTGCCCACGCCCCACGGTGCTCTGTTCGGCTGAGCGGTGCCGGAGGTCACGGCACGGAGGGGAGGGCCTACTGCAGCATGGTCAGCCGGGGGTCCAGCCAAGGTGAGCCCAAAAGCCGCCACGGGATGATCTTGGTGAGTCAGCAGTGCGGTTCGGGGAGGAGGTGTTCGGCCGGTTCGGGCTCGTCGTCCTGGCCGTCGTGATCGGCCCAGGTTCCGAAGGGTCCGGGTAGGCCGGGCTCGTCGGCGCCGAGCTGGAGGGCGCCGCCCTTGGGCCGGTGTTCGCCGGGGATCACCGGTTGCCCGCTTCGAGCTGGGCGGGGATGCGGCTGGCACGGAGTTCTTGCAGGTCGGGGATGTGGTTGTAGAGGGTGCCGGGGCTGACGCCGAGGAGCTTGGCGATCGAGGTGATCGATTGCTCGGGGTTGGGGAGCATGTCGCGGGCGGCCCGGATGATGTCCGCGTTGACGACGGTCGGCCGGCCGCCGAACTTGCCGCGGGCTTGGGCGGCGGCGAGGCCCTCGCGGGTGCCGGAGACGATCAGCTCGCGGATGAACTCCGCGAGGGCAGCGAGGACGTGGAACACCAGGCGGCCGCCGGGGGTGGTGGTGTCGAGTCGTTCGTGCAGCGAGGTGAAGCCGATCTCGCGCTTGCGCAGTTCGCCGACCATGGCGATCAGGTCCTGGAGGGAGCGGCCGTACCGGTCGAGGGCGGGGACCACCAGGGTGTCGCCGGCGGCGAGGAAGGCGTGGCACGCCTTCAGCTCGGGCCGGGCGTCGTTCTTCCCCGACTTCTTGTCCGCGAAGATCCGGCGGCAGCCGACCGCGCCCAGGGCGTCGAGCTGGCGGTCGAGCTTCTGTCCGCCAGTGGACACCCGTGCGTATCCGATGCGGATCTCGGTACGGACGGCGGGCTCGGCGACTAGGAGTTCGAACTGGGCGTCTTCAAATGGCGTGCTCACGCCCGGAATCCTGTCAGAAAACGGTGGCCGGGGGTTGTTGAACCATCAGGGTTTTTGAAGGAGTTTTTGAAGGTCCTGGGGTGCTTCCGGCGGTCCGCCCGGCGATCTTCAGAAAACGATGGTTTGTTGAAGCCTGGCGGAAGGTCGGTGCTCTCGCCCGAACGCTTCAGCGTCGGCGGCGGTTGAGCACCCCGATGAGAGTGGCAAGGTCGGCGGCACCGGCCGGGTCATCCGCGTAGCGGGTGGTCTGGAGGGGGTCGACCTCAGGAAGGACGATGTCCTCCCGCGCCAGGACATAGACCAAGGTCAACAGTGCGGCGCGGGCATTGCCATCGGCGAAGGGGTGGAAGAACGCCACATCGAGGTAGGCGCGGGCCGCGCGGGCCGCCAGCGGGATGTCCGGGTCGGTCGTCTCGTTCAGGCAGGAATCGAAGTAGGCCTGCGTGTGAGGGGTCAGACCGTAGCGCTCGCGGCCGGCCTTCGCATAGGCGTCGCTCACGCGGAACGGTGCCCTTGTTGCAGCGAGGACTTCGCGTTGCCAACGGGCCAGCAGGGCGAAGTTCAGCGGGGTCTGGCGTGCGGCGTCCTCCCGGGCCAGGGTGTGCGCGGCGAGCAGACGCTCAGCGCGAATCGGGTCGCGCCGACGCACCGGTCCCTCGCACCAGGACCGAAACCCGTCGCGGCCGGCCGGGACCCGTTGCAGAGCCGGTGAATGCCGCCAGTCGACCTCGCGGCGCACGCGCAGCCAGAACGAGAGGCTGTCAGTAGCGGTCATGGAGCTTCTCCAGCGCTTCCCACTCGCGGTGGTCCCGGTACGGGGCGTGGCCGGTAAGGCCGACGGCGAGGTCCTCGCCGACGGATTCGATCAGCGTCCGTTCCGGGGTGACCCAGCTCTTGAATCGGCCGCCGATCGCGTTCTCCACCGCTTGCGCGGCTTCGGCCTGGTCCATGCCGGTGCTCTGGAGGAACCAGCCCAGGACGATCGAGGTCTGGCCGCGCCAGGCGTTGTCCGCGCCCGAGTCCATGGTGTGGGTCACGAGCCGGACGCAGGCCCGTTCCAGGTGCCAGCTGTGGTCCTCGGGCGAGGCGTCCGGCGGCGGCGCCAGCTCGGCGAAGCGCTGGGCCGTCCGCTCCAGCCACTCCCGCCACTCCAGCAGCGCGGCCACGGCCCGGTCCGCGGTCTCGTCGGGGGCCGTCACCGAGCTCGGCCCGCCGGTCCAGTTGCCGATGGGCCCGCCGCTGTAGTGGTACCAGTTCCATCCCCAGGCCCAGGTGCCGTATCGCTCCCGGATGATCGCGTCCACCTGGCCCTCGCACCAGCGTTCTCCCTGCCACCAGCCGGCCATACCGGAGAGCACGGGTGGCACCCACTCGCGGACCAGCGAGCGGAGGTGCTCCTCCTCGTCCTCGTCCCAGGCGAACGAGTGGCGGGCAGGGTCGGACTCTTCCCAGTCCCGAATGCCCTTGTACCTGATGGGGGGCACGCGGTTGTCGGGGAAGGGCAGGGTGTCACGGTTGTACGTCAGGGCTGGCTACTCTTCCTGTCCGATGCGATCGACCCATCAGTCTCGGCTCAATGCACCTGGGAACGCTAACGGTTTTCGGACCGCGTCGGCTTGTCCGTCATGCCGCTGCCGCCTTCTCGTCGCCGCCGAGCACGCTGAAGTCGACGTCCAGGCGGGCGTCGTAGGCGTCGGGAGTGAGGCTGAGTTCGTGGGTGGAGTACTCGCCGAACCGCTTGATGTGCTCGGTCAGGTACGGGGAGACCTGGGCGAGGTCGAGTGGGTCGACCGGGCGCCCCTCGGCCTGCAGCTCGCGGACCACGTCGGCGATGTCCAGGGTGTTGTGGAAGATCACCAGGTTGGCCAGCAGGGAGGTGAACTTCACGTCCTTCTCCTGCTCGACCGGGTCGTTCGCCGCGACCGTGCCGTTCTGGCCGAAGCGCACCCAGTCGGAGAAGCCGTTGAACGCCTCGACCTTGTTGGTCGCCGCCGTCACCCTCGCCCGCAGCGGGCTATCCGAGAGGTAGCGCAGCAGCTGGACGGTGCGGATCACCTTCCCCACCTCGCGGAACGCCGTGTAGGTGGCGTTGCGTCGCGAGCCCGAGCGCAGGCGCCGCAGCAGCAGGACGGAGGAGATGGCGCCCTCGCGGATCGAGACGATCCCCCGCATCAGGTCCCGGAAGTGGGTCTCGATCAGGGGCCAGTCGATGACGTTGCGCCCGGCCTCGCCGAACAGGGCGTCGATGTGCTCGTACTGGGCGGTGCTTGAGGGGCGGAAGAACAGCAGGTCCTTCCAGTTGCGGATGCGGGGCATCAGGTCGATGCCGAGCAGATGGGCGATGGCGAAGACCGGGTAGCTCTGCCCCTGGGTGTCCGCGTGGATGGTGGTCGGGCGGACCTCGGAGGTGTTCTTCAGCAGGCCCTCGATGATGTAGACCGCCTCCCACACCCCGCACGGCACGAAGTGCGTGAACAGCGCGATGTACAGGTCCGAGACGTGGTGGTAGGCGATACCGCCCACCGCGCCGTAGCGCACGGACGTCTCGGCGAGCAGGTTGTCCAGGTAGGTGTCCATGTGGGTGCCGTCGGCCGCGGCGGTGGTGCCGTTGCCCCACGCGCGGGACAGGTCGAGCTGGGCGTGCCGGTCGACGACGTCGCCGATCGCCTCGTTCAGCTTCGCCGTGGTGGCGTGGCGGCGGGCCGCGACGGACAGTTCGTGGCCGGAGACGCCAGCGATGTGCCGGGCGGCTTCGGCGAAGGTCATGTTCGTGCCCTTCACGAACGTCGTGATCACGTACCGGCCGAACGGGTCCCTCAGTTTCGGGTCGTTGCCGGACGCCGGTCCGAAGCGGTGCCACCACTCGATCCAGTAGGCGGTGCGGGCCACGATCCCCAGCAGGGTGCGCTCGGGCATCCGCTCCTTGACGGCCTGCTCCAGCACCTGCGCGCTGCGGCGCGGCTTCTCCGCCCGGCGGGCCTTGAGCTTGGGCGCCCCCGTGTCGGGGTCGATGAACAGCTCGTCGTTGTCCGGGTACTCGCTGTCCGCCGCGGCCGCCGCGGCGGACAGCCGCCCGCGCAGCTGGGCGACCAGGGCGCGGCCGTCGAACGCCGGCGCCTCGCCCGGGGGGCTCAGGCCGACCTCGACCAGGTATTCCGGGAGCTTCGCCTCCACCTGCTCCCAGGGCAGCAGCTGCTCGGACCAGTCGGCATACTCCTCCGAGCCGATCACCGCGACGTCGCCGGTGCGGAGCTCGTCGGCGAGGTAGTAGAACACCATCGCCTCGAAGTGGCGGCGCACGAAGTGGCCGGGCCGGCGCCGGTCGCGGATGGCCTTCTGCCAGTTCTGGGTGGCGAAGGCGACGTCAATCTTGCGGCCGTCCGCGTCGCGGTCGGGGATGAAGTCGCGCACCATCGCCCGGTGAGCCTTGGCGTGGGCGAGGGCGTCCAGCACGGAGGAGTCCTCGCTGGTGGCCTTCAGCTCGATCACGTCGGTCAGGTCGAACATCACCGGCCGGTCCGCCTTCAGGTGCCCGTGCAGCAGCACCTCCCAGTTGTCGCCGTGGTGCGCGGAGACCCGCTCGATCTGCGCGTACTGGGCGTCGAACCCGCCGAGCCCCTCCACCGACGCCACCAGCGAGGCGAGACCGTTCGCCTGCACCATCAGCCCCTCGGCCAGTGCCAGCAGCACGGGCGAGACCCGGCCCTCCAGCCTGCGGACGGCCTCAGCGGCGCTGGACTCCTCGTCCAGGCCCTCCAGCGCGTCCAGCGCCTGCTTGGTCAGCGCCGCGGCCTTCGCCCGCGCGTTTTGCGCGGGCCCGCCGACGTCGACCTGCTGCAGCAGCGTGCGGTAGTTGGCGACCAGCCTCTCCACGATCTCCTGCTGCTGGCGCCGGATCTCCTCCAGCTCCTCGCGGGCCTTCTTCGCCTTGCCAGCCATCCGCTTGCAGAACATCGTCGTCAGGTCGTCGCGGGCCCGCATCCGCGCCTTCGCGGCCAGGCAGGCGATCAGCGCGACCCGCCGGCGGGCGGTGTAGTCCTTGAGCGTCGCGGCGTCCTGGGCCTCTGCCTCGCCGGCGAAGTCCGCGACCTTCCCCGTCGCCACCGACTCCAGCCACTTGGCCGTCTCCCCGAGCCCGTCCACCCACGTCAGGTGGCCCTTGAGGCGCTTGAAGTTCGACCAGGTCGCCCGACCAGGGTTGTGTTTGAGCGCGTTGAACAGCGTCTTGCCGTCCGGGCCGACGACGTCGACCAGGCCCAGCAGCCGCGCCCGCTCGTCCTCGGTCATCCGTTCCCGAATGTCGGCCAGGATCTCCTCGTTCACCCGGGCCCGCACGGTGGAGGCCATCGCGTCCAGGGTCGAGTAGCGGGGGATCTCCAGCCCGGCCTCCACCAGCTTCTCCAGCGCGATGTTGATCAGGTCCGCCGGGTTGTTCTTCGACGCCGCCTCAATCCGCATCGTCTCCTCGGCTAGCGCCCGGGCGCCCGGCCCGTCGTAGCGCATCCCGCACCGCTCGCGGACCCACGAGCGGTGCCGCTCGGCGGTGCGGTCGGAGGCGTACACCGGCAGGGTGGCTTCCGGGAGCTCCGCCGCCCGGCGCACGAACTCCACCACCTGCTCCGGCACGTCGTGCGCCTTAGGGAAGCAGCCCATCCGCTGGTAGGACTTCAGCGCCAGCAGCAGCGCGAGCTGATGCTCGTCGGAGTCTGCGGTCTCCTCCGCCCAGGCCCGCTCCTCCTCGGACGGGGTGAAGAACACGTGCAGCTCACGCGCGGTGATCAGCCGCTTGAACCGCGGATACGCGGTCCGCTCGATCGAAGTCATCCCCACCCCACCCGATGCCCAGACCCTGCCGGGAACGCCGTGCGCACCCGCGCGGGATCATCGCGTCGTCAGCGCCGGGCCAGGATCGGAACAGTGGAACCCGGGACAGGGCCAAGCCCCCGGTGGTAGACGCGGAGTACGACTCAGAGCTTCAAGATCATCCCGTGGCGGCTTTTGGGCTCACCTGGGCTGGACCCCAGCCGAGCGGCGCCTCCGCCTCTCGGGCTCATGTTGCCGCCGTTCCCGGCGTGTCGCGTGCGTGGCGCCACGGCGTGTGCCGTCCGCGCCCGCTGTGACGCTCGCACTTGTGCATCCGGGCACGCTCCGCGGGGGTGGCCGGGTCTCCCCCGCGGTGGGGAGGGGCACGTGTTCCCACCAAGGTGGGATCGCGCGATGGCTATTCCCGGAACGTCCGGCACCGGCCCGCGAGCCGGTCAGTACGGCCAGGACCAGTCCGTGACCTCCGGCAGGTCGGTGCCGTGTTCGCGGATCCAGGCGTGGTGTCGGATGTGCTGGTCGGCCATGGCCTGGCGCAGTCCTTCGGCGCGGGTCGCGAGGCCGGGGACGCGGTCGATGACGTCCATGACGAGTCGGTAGCGGTCCATGTCGTTGCGCACGACCATGTCGAAGGGGGTGGTCGTGGTGCCGGACTCCTTGTAGCCGCGGACGTGCAGCTGGGGGTGGCCGGTCCGGCGGTAGGCGAGGCGGTGGATGAGCCACGGGTAGCCGTGGTAGGCGAAGATCACCGGCTTGTCGGTGGTGAAGAGGGCGTCGTACTGGGTGTCCGTCATGCCGTGGGGGTGTTCCTCGTGGGGCATGAGCCGGGCGATGTCGACGACGTTGACGACGCGGACGGCCAGCTCGGGGAGGTGTTCGCGCAGCAGGGCCGCGGCGGCCAGCACCTCCGTCGTGGGTACGTCGCCGGCGCAGGCGAGGACGACGTCCGGTGCGCGGGAGCCGTGGTCGGTGCCCGCCCACTCCCAGATGCCGGCGCCGCGCGTCACGTGGGTGCGGGCCTCGTCGATGGGCAGCCAGTCGAAGCAGGGCTGTTTGCCGGCGACGATCACGTTGACCTGGTCGCGGCTGCGCAGGGCGTGGTCGGTCACGGCGAGGAGGGTGTTGGCGTCCGGCGGCAGGTAGACCCGTACGACCTCGGGGCTCTTGTTGAGGACGTGGTCGACGAATCCGGGGTCCTGGTGGGATAAGCCGTTGTGGTCCTGGCGCCAGACGTGGGAGGTGAGCAGGTAGTTGAGGGAGGCGATGGGCGCGCGCCAGGACAGTTCGCGGGAGGTTTTCAGCCACTTGGTGTGCTGGCCGGCCATGGAGGCGACGATGTGGGCGAAGGCCTCGTAGGTGGAGAAGAGGCCGTGGCGGCCGGTGAGGAGGTAGCCCTCCAGCCAGCCCTGGCAGACGTGTTCGGAGAGGATCTCCATGACCCGGCCGTCGCGGGCCAGGTTGCGGTCCGTGGGCTCCGTGCTGCTCTGCCAGGCCTTTCCGGTGGCCCCGTACAGGTCGTCCAGCCGGTTGGAGGCGGTCTCGTCCGGTCCGACGACCCTGAAGTCCCGTCGCTCGGCCGTGTCCCGCATGATCTGCGTGAGGAACCGGCCGAGGACGCGGGTCGGTTCGTGGAGGGTGCGGCCGGGCTTGTCGACGGGGACGGCGTGCTGGTCGAGCGCGGGCAGGGGGAGCGGCCGCAGGAGGCGGCCCCCGTTCGCGTACGGCACGGCGCCCAAGCGGCGCTCGCCGTCCGGGACGCAGGCCAGGACCTGTGCCGTCGGGCGGCCGTCGGCGTCGAAGAGCTCCTCCGGCCGGTACGAGCGCAGCCAGTCCTCCAGCTGACGCAGGTGTGCCGGGTTCTCGCGCACGCCGGCGAGCGGGACCTGGTGGGCGCGCCACGTGCCTTCGACCGGGTCGCCGTCGACGTTCGCCGGGCCGGTCCAGCCCTTGGGCGTGCGCAGGACGATCATCGGCCAGCGAGCGTACCCCCGTGCCGGGTCCCGGCCCGGGTCCGTCGCCCGGGCCTCCTGCTGGATGAGGGCGATGCGGTCCAGGGCGTGGTCCATCGCGCGTGCCATGGCGTGGTGCACCTGGGCGGGGTCGCTGCCGGTCACGTACAGCGGGTCGTGCCCGTAGCCGCGCAGCAGCGCGTCGAGCTCGGCCTCGGGGATCCGGGACAGCACCGTCGGGTTGGCGATCTTGTAGCCGTTCAGGTGCAGGATCGGCAGGACCGCGCCGTCGTGGACCGGGTCGAGGAACTTGTTCGCATGCCAGGACGCGGCGAGCGGTCCGGTCTCCGCCTCGCCGTCGCCGATGACGCAGGCGACCAGCAGGCCGGGGTGGTCGAAGGCGGCACCGTAGGCGTGGGCGAGGGAGTATCCCAACTCCCCACCCTCGTGGACGGAACCGGGTGTCTCAGGCGCCACATGGCTCGGCACCCCGCCGGGGAAGGAGAACTGCCGGAACAGCTTGGCCATGCCGTCGGCGTCGCGGCTCACGTCCGGATACGTCTCGCTGTATGTCCCTTCCAGCCAGGAGTTGGCCAGGACGGCGGGACCTCCGTGTCCCGGACCCCAGACGCACAGGGCCTCCAGCGCACGCTCCTTGACCACGCGGTTGAGGTGCGTGTGCACCAGGTTGAGGCCGGGCGAGGTGCCCCAGTGGCCGAGCAGCCGCGGCTTGATGTGCTCCGGCCTCAGCGGTTGGGTCAGCAGGGGGTTGCCCATGAGGTAGATCTGACCGACGGCCAGATAGTTCGCGGCGCGCCAGTGGGCGTCCAGCTCCGAGATCGAATGCGCGCTCAACGCGGTCATGTCCGCTCCTGCGTACGAGGGTCCGGGACGTTCGTCGACTGAGCCGATGCCGACATCTTGTGCCCTGCCGGGGGACTGCCGGCAGGGGAGGGCCGTCCCTCGGACAGGGACGGTCGGCCCTTGTACGCGTCCGCCGGGCCCGGGAAGAGTGGATTCCGGTGGCGCCTGGTCCTCCCCGGCCGACGACCCCGATGCCCCCGCGCATCAGTACCGAGGACAAACCTCTGAAGCGCACCCTCGTCGTCGGAGTGGACGGTATCGCCGAGAGCCGGGCTGATGCCGGCTGGGCCGAACGTGAAGCCGTACGGCACGGGCCCCCTTCGGGCCGATTCCGTGGCGGCGCCCGTGGACGCCCTCAAGGGCGTCAGTGAGCCGCAGGGCGAGCTGCTCAAGGAGGCGTTCGGCATCAAGTCCGTCGCCGACCTCGCCGACCTCGAGTTCGCCCGGTGGGCCCAGGCCCTCGCCGCACTCGAGACCGCGAAGTACACCCCACCCCGGGTGGGCTTGCTTCGCTTTGACGGACGTCGGAGATCAGGGGCTTGGGCCCCGGAAGGACGATGTTCATCATGGAGAGCACGGGGAAGAGGAAGGCGCGTCCTCGGCGCTCGTTCACGTCGGAGTTCAAGGCCGAGATCGTCGAGCTGTGCCGGCGCGGTGACCGCTCGGTCGGTCAGGTCGCCAAGGGCTTCGACCTGACCGGGACCGCGGTCCGCGACTGGGTCCGCTGGTGGCGCCCGCCACCGACACCGCGACCAGGACCAGCAGCACGGCGGTCAGCGCCCGCACCGGGATGCCGGTGGCGTCGAGGAGCCGGCCCACCTGAGGCGCGAGCGGCCCCGTAAGCGCGAGCTCGCGGTCCGGCAGGGCATCGGCGTGGTGCAGGTCCGCGACGACTGCCCCGTCGGCTGTCTGGAGGGCTTCGACCAGGATGTGGACGGTATCGGCGTCGAGTTCACCGCAGACATGCATCAGGGTGCAGCCCACATGCTGCTCGGATCCCGTCCCCGCGACGGCAGGCTCACCGTCCGCTGGGGCGGGCAGCGCGGACGCGAGCCTGCCCCGGCCCTCCTGGTGGAGCGCCGGGGCAGACTACGCGGTCGGGTCAGGCGGGGCGGCCGCCGAAGGGGGCGCCGGTGCCGTAGTAGGTGCCCAGTTCCTCGCGGTAGCCGGCGTCCCCCAGGTGCTTGTCCCGGTGGAACTCGGGTGCGTCCTTGACCTGCTCCTTGGTGCGGTCCACGTAGACCTTCTTCTCGTCCTGGTCGATGCGGATCACCGTGCTCGCCGGGAGGAGCACCTCCTTGCCGAAGATCCACACGCCGGTGTCCACTACCAGATACGAGTCCCCGACTTCGTCGGAGTGCTTGTCGACCTTGCCGATACTGCCGTCCGTCGCCTCGACCTTGTATCCGGTCAGGTCCGTGGTCGCGATGCGGCCGGCGGTCGACTTGTAGCTCCACACGTTCTCGGTCATGCGAAACAACCCCTTAGAAATATGTGACGGCGTGACACATTCCGGAATTCTGCACTCCGTGCAGTGACCTTTGCTCCTGTGCCCCCACTCGGCTGGTCCATTCGCGATGCGGAGGAAAGAGTTTTTGCGCTTCTGTGCGTACTCGCCGGATCCGAGAAATTCATTCAGTGATTCCGGCGGTTTCGGTGCGCGTGCCCCTTTACTCATGCACGAAACCCATCCCGAGGCAGGCAGGCCGGTTCTCGTCGAGGGCTGCTACATATTCCGCTCTCTTGTCCACGCGGCTGCTTTGCGCAGTACGGCGACGCGGCCGCGGTCCGGCACGCTCCACAGGGTCTGGCCGCGCAGGCCCCAGCGTTCGAGCACGGCGTTCGCGGCCTGGAAGCCGGTGGTGGCCGCCCGCTCCATCAGCGCGACCGGCAGGTCGGTCCGGACGATGTCGCCGGCGACCACCAGCCCCGGATCGGAAGTGCGGACGGTGGGGCGGTCGGTGTAGCCGCCCGTGGCGAACAGCGGGCAGTCCGCACGCCATTCGTGGCGGACGTCGACGACCGTGGCCGTGCGCGTTTCCGGGTAGACCTGGTGGAGTTGCCCGACGAGTGCCCGCTCCTGGTCGGTACGCGGAGCGTGCGGGTCCACGGCGTAGGCGTGGAGTTCGACGACGGATCCTCCGCAGCGGGCTGCCCAGCGGGCCGCCTCGTCCTCCCATCGGTTCAGCACGCTGATGTTGTCGAGTCCGCCGAAGCCGCTGGTGCCCAGGAAGCCGGGCCGGTCGGGAGCCACGGGGCGGTCGAGCCAGAGCCGGGTGACGAGGAAGGGAGGGGCGGGCCGCAGGCGTGCCGTGCGTTCCCGCCAGGCGGGGTCGCCCAGGCGATGCGAGCGGGCCACGAGAGAGCGCAGGCCGCCGGCGTCGAGTGCGAGGACGACGGCGTCGTACCGGCGCGGCTCCTCGCCGTCGGCGGTCACTTCGAACCCGCCGTCCCGGGTGGGCGCGACGTGCTCGACGGGGCATCCGGTGCGCAGTTCGGCGTGGTGCCCTTCCAGGTAGCGGGCCAGGGGGTTCCACAGGGCCGTGGGGTAGGGCGAGCGGGGCACGTCGAAGAGCAGGCCCTCGGCGGAGCCCAGGAAGTAGATGTGGAACATGAGCGCCATCTCGGCGGCGGACAGCTTCTTCGGGTCGGCGAAGAAGCTGCGGGAGAACACTTCGAAGGCCAGGTGGCGGGCCCCGGCCGGGAAGCCGATGGCCTCCAGGAAGTCGTGTGCGCTGGTGTCGTCGAGCTGGTGGTACACGTCGGGCACGCGGACGTCGAGGAGGGGCAGGGCCGGGGCGGGCTTGAGAGCTCGCAGGTCCTGGAGGCGGAAGGTGGGGCTGAGGGCGACGAAGCCCAGTGCGCTCCAGGGCGGGGTGCGCGGTACGTGGCGGAAGCTGTCGCGCGGGCCGTCCGCGTGCAGCAGGGGGTAGTCGGGCAGCGCGGTGAGGTTGGCCAGGGCGGGGTCGGTCCGGCGCAGCAGGCCGCGCAGGTTGTAGTACTGGCGGAAGAAGGCGTGGAAGCCGCGGCTCATGGTCACGGTGGTGCCGTCGCGCAGGCGAGTGGGCCAGCCGCCTGCTCGGCCCCCGAGGTGGGCCTCGCGCTCGTACAGGGTGACGTTGACGCCTCTTTCGGCGAGGGCGGTGGCGGCGGCGAGGCCGGCGATCCCTCCGCCGATCACGGCGGTCGTGTGCCTGCCTTCGGCGTGCGCGGCTCCTGGGTGGGCGGGCAGGATGCGGGCGCGGCGGTCCTTGCCCCGGCGTGCGGCCGGTGGCCGGTCGGCGGGGCGGTTCACTCGGGCTCTTCGGTGCGGGCGGCGACGAAGGTGTGGGTGATGCCCGTCTGCCAGCCCGGCAGGGGGAGGGTACGGACTTGGTCGAAGCCGGCTCGCCGGAAGCGGGTGGCGAAGCGGTCGGCCCGGTCGAAGTGGACGACGCTGTGCCACAGATGGCGGTACAGGGGTCCGTCGCCGAGCAGGGTCGCGGTGGGCTGGACGATCCCACGGCAGACCAGCGTCCACACGGCCCGGTCGGCGGCACGGCCGCTGAGGCTGTACTCGTGCACGCCGAGGCGGCCGCCCGGGCGCAGCGCCTGGCGGATGGTGGTCAGGACGGTGTCGGGGTCGGTGAGGTTGCGGAAGAGGTAGGCGGCGAAGACCGCGTCGAAGGGGCCGTCGACGCCCGCGTCCGTCAGGTGCTCGGCGGGGGCGTGGACGAAGCGGACGCCGTCGGCCCAGGGCTTGGCGGCGGCTCGGGCGAGCATGCCCGCGGAGGCGTCGACGGCCGTGATGTCGGCGGCGGGCAGGACGGTGCGCAGCGCCGCCGTCGAGGCGCCGGTGCCGCAGCCGAGGTCCAGGATCCGCAGTCCCTTCCCTCGGGCGGGCAGGCCGAGGCGGCGCACCGAGCGGCGCAGGTGTGCGTGGTAGCCGGGGTTGGCGGCGACCAGGGTGTCGTAGGTGCGGGAGGCGTGGTCGAACGCGGCGGCGAGGTCCTCGTCGCGCAGGAGGCTCATGCGTTCTCCGATCGTGGGGGAGGGGGGCGTTGTGCGGGTCAGGGGGAGGGGCGGCGGGGCAGGCGGGGCAGTTCGACGGCGGTGCGCAGCATGGGGCCGACGGGGGTGTGACGGCCGACGGACAGGTCTTCGAGGAGGGTCGTGTGCCCGTCGAGGAAGTGCAGCAGCCGGGTCGGCGGGACGCGGGTGAAGAGCCGGCAGAACAGGTCGGGACCGTTGACGCGGCCGGTGGCCAGGGCGCGCAGGAGGACCGCGTCCATGGCGCGGGCGCGGGTGGAGTGGGCGGCCGGGGGCACCGGGTCGCGGCCTTGGTGGAGCGCGGCGGCGACGGCCCGGGTCTGGCGCTGGAGACCGGCGAAGGTGTAGCCGGTGGAGGGGCGGGTGGCGCCGCCGGCGGTGCCGATACGGAACACCGACGTGCCGGCCCGCGCGGTGAGAAAGGCGTCCGTCATGGGGATGCGGCCGGTCTCGGTGGCGGTGACTTCCAGGTCGCCGAGGGCCAGCACGTCCGCGGTGTAGTGCTGCAGCGCACTCTCGTAGCAGGTGCGGGTCAGCGGCCGGGGGGAGAACTCGGTGTACTCGACGAGGGCTTCGTGCGTGCCGGTGGGCAGGACGTAGCCGAAGGAGAGCCCGTCGGCTGGTTGCGGGGTGCGGAAGTCCATGAGTTCGGCGGCGCCGGGGTCGAAGACGGGACGGGCGGTCCGGACGAACCAGCCGTGGAAGTGCTGGAGCAGGCTGGTGCGGGCGGGCGGGAGGCTTTCCAGCGGGCGCGAGTCGAAGACCCAGCGCGCCCTGAGCACATCGCGGCTGCCGTCGGGGCGGACGATCAGAGCCTGCGCGCCGGTCGGGGTGTCCTCGACGGTTTCGGCGGTCGCCTCCAGGCGCCGGACGTTGGGGCTATGGGCGAGATCGCGGGCGACGAGGGACTCGAAGTCGTCGGAGCGGATCATCTTGTAGCGCAGCGGAGCGATGTCGCTGTCGATCGCGGGGCCGGCGGGCGGCCGTACCCGCAGGTGGCGCCACTGGGAGCGCACCGCGGCATCGAAGCGCCCGGGGCCGGCCTCCCAGAAGCACCAGGTGCGGGGGGCGGGCCGCAGGGGGCCGGGCGGGGCGTCGACGAGGATGACGGAGGGAAGCCGGGCCGCGGTCGGGGACCCGTTGAGCCGGTGTGCCAGCGAGAGGCCGGCGGCACCCGCCCCGATGACCGCCACATCCGCTGTCAGCACGATCGTCGTCTCCGTCCGGTCTGGGCGTGCCCGCGGAGAGTCTTCCCGCCGTGACGGGTGATCGGATGCGGCCGGGGGCGGGGCCATCCGGACAGGTGCGTCCATTCGGTGGGTTTACCGCGCGTTCGGGTATTCGCGCCGGACCGCATCCGTATCGCGGGAAGGCACCGAAGACACACGCGCCGAGCGATCGAGACCACGACGAGAGGATCCGGAATGCGCCGCACCCAGGCGAAGGCTCGCTCTGCGGCCCCGCCACCCCTCTCGCACCTGAGGGACGCCCCCGTTTCCGCTCGCAGTCAGGGGGTGGACGGCGCCGCCGTACTGGTCAACCCCGAGGAAGTGGACGCGGACGTGCCGGCCGCGATCCGGCAGGCACTGGAGGAGGTGCTCGCCGGACGTCTCACCCGGGCCGGCGTGCTCGATTCCCGCTTCGCGGAGGAACTGGCCGGGCGCGTCGCACGCTTCACCCGGGACGGTGGCAAGCGCATCCGCTCGCAGCTGCTGTGGTGGTCGATGCGTGCCTGCGGCGGGAGCGACAAGGCGACGGCCGCGGCCGCCCTGCGGATCGGTGCGGCGCTCGAGCTGCTGCAGACCTGTGCCCTGGTCCACGACGACGTGATGGACGGATCAGCTCTGCGGCGCGGCCGCCCGGCGCTGCACGCACAGGTGCGCGACGCCTGCGGCGGTGCGGTGCCCGCGTCGCGGGCGGCCCGTTTCGGGGAGGTGGCCGCGGTCCTGGCCGGGGACCTTGCGCTGGCATGGGCGGACGACGTGGTGGCGGACACTCCGCTGGCCCCGTGGACGGTCGCGGTGGTGCGCGAGGTGTGGAGCGACATGCGCACCGAGATGGTCGCGGGGCAGTACCTCGACCTGCACGGCCAGCTGACCGGGTCGCGTTCCCCCTCGCAGGCGCTGCGCGCCGCTCACCTCAAGAGCGCCCTGTACTCGGTCGAGCGGCCCCTCGCGCTGGGCGCGGCGGTGGCGGGCGCGGACGGGCGGACCATGCGGGCGCTGTGCTCGGCGGGCCGCTGTGTGGGCATGGCGTTCCAGCTGCGCGACGACCTCGGGGACGCCTTCGGCGATCCCCTGCACACCGGCAAGTGCTCCGGCGGGGACATCCGCGAGGGCAAGCCGACGTATCTGGCCGCGCTGGCGGTGGCGCGCGCCGAAGCCGCAGCCGACCGGCCGGCCCTGGAAGTGCTGCAACGCTCCCTCGGCAACCCGGACCTGACCGATGCAGGGCTCGACGAGGTGCGGGAGGTACTGGTGGGAACGGGCGCCCGCGCGGCCGTCGAAGCGAAGATCGAGCGGCTTTCGGCGCAGGGGCTCCGGCACTTCGACGGTGCCGTCCTCGACGCGTACCCGGCGGACCGGCTGCGCCGGTTGCTGACCACGCTGGCCACATCCCCCGCCGCTGGCCTGCCGCCCGCCCCCTCACAGCCCGCTGCCGCCACCCGCTCCGACACGTGCGAGGGCGGCCGATGACCCGCACCGTGCCGGGCCGCACCGACCACGTGGTGGTCGTCGGCGCGGGTCTGTCCGGCCTGTCGGCGGCCCTGCACCTGCTGGGGGCGGGGCGCCGGGTCACCGTCGTCGAAAGGGAGGGCCTGCCCGGGGGAAGGGCGGGGCGGCTCGACAGGGGCGGATACCGGATCGACACCGGCCCGACCGTGCTGACGATGCCCGACCTCGCCGACGAGGCCTTCGCCGCGGTCGGTGACAGCCTGCACCGACGGGTGGAGCTGGTTGCGCTGCACCCGGCCTACCGAGCGTCGTTCGCGGACGGCAGCACCCTGGACGTGCACACCGACGGCGAGGCGATGGCCGCGGAGGTCGAACGGTTCGCCGGAGCCGGCGAGGCGGCGGGCTACCGGCGGCTGCGCGGCTGGCTGGAGCGCATCCACCGGGCGCAGATGAACCGCTTCATCGACGCGAACTTCGACTCCCCCCTGGACCTGCTGACCGGCGACCTCGCCCGGCTGGCGGCACTCGGCGGATTCGGCCGGCTCGACCGGCGCATCGCCGGCTTCCTCAAGGACGAGCGGCTGCAGCGGGTCTTCACCTTCCAGGCGCTGTACGCGGGCGTGCCGCCGGCCCGCGCGCTGGCCGCCTACGCCGTCATCGCCTACATGGACACGGTGGCCGGGGTGTACTTCCCGCGCGGCGGCATGCACGCCCTGCCCCGGGCCATGGCGGACGCCGCCACCGCCGCGGGCGCCCAACTGCGCTACGGAGAGCCGGTCACCAGGCTCGAGCGCCGCGGCGAACGGATTACCGCCGTCATCACCGCCCAGGACCGCATCCCCTGCGATGCGGTCGTCCTCACCCCCGACCTGCCCGTCACCTACCGGCTTCTCGGCCGCCGGCCCCGCAGGCCGGTGCGGCTACGGCACTCACCATCCGCCGTCGTCCTGCACGCCGGCACGGACCGCACCTGGCCGCAGCTGGCCCACCACACCATCTCCTTCGGTGCCGCCTGGCGGACCACCTTCGACGAACTCACCCGGCACGGCAGTCTGATGAGCGACCCGTCGCTCCTCATCACCCGCCCCACGGCCACCGATCCCTCGCTCGCCCCGCCCGGCCGCCACCTCCACTACATCCTCGCCCCCTGCCCCAACACCGAGATCGGGCCCGACGGCGCCGCCTGGGCCGGCCTCGGCCCGCGTTACCGCGACGGCCTGCTGCGCGAGCTGGAACGACGCGGCCTCGACGGGATCGAGGCGGCCATCGAGGACGAGTCGCTCGTCACCCCCGCGCACTGGCTCGACCAGGGCCACGCCGCGGGCACCCCCTTCTCGGCCGCCCACACCTTCCTGCAGACGGGCCCCTTCCGCCCCCGCAACCTCGTACGGGGCACCGCAAACGCCGTCCTGGCCGGCTGCGGCACCACCCCCGGCGTCGGCGTGCCGACCACCCTGGTGTCGGGGAAGCTGGCGGCGGCCCGCATCACCGGCGGCGCCCGCCGCAGCCGGCCCGCGACCCGAGGAGCCGCCCGGTGACCGAACGCGAACTCGACGCCGCGGGGATCACCGACCCGGCACTCCGGGCGGCCTACCGCCGCTGCCGCGCCCTCAACGCAGCCCACGGCCGCACCTACTTCCTGGCCACCCGCCTCCTGCCGGCCGAACGCAGACCCGCCGTCCACGCCCTCTACGGATTCGCCCGCTGGGCCGACGACATCGTCGACTCGACGCACCCCGGGACGGACGAATCCCGGCGCGGGGCACGACTGGCCGCACTGCAAAGACGCCTGGACGAAGGACTGCGGCACGGCAGCAGCGAACCGGTGGTGGCGGCCCTCGCCGACACCGCGCGCCGCTATGCCATCGACCACGGCCTCTTCCGGGACTTCATGGCCGCGATGCGGTCCGACCTGGTGGTGACCGACTACCCCACCTACGCCGACCTGCGCCGCTACATGCACGGCTCGGCCGCCGTGATCGGCCTGCAGATGCTCCCCGTGCTGGGCACCGTGGTGCCCAGGGAGGAAGCCGCACCCCACGCGGCAGCCCTCGGCATCGCCTTCCAGCTCACCAACTTCCTGCGCGACGTCGGCGAGGACCTCGACCGCGGGCGCGTCTACCTGCCGGCCGACCTGCTCGCCGGCCACGGCGTCGACCGGGAGCTGCTGCACTGGTGCCGCACCCACGGCCGCCAGGACCCTCGCGTGCTCGCCGCGCTGAAGGAGTTCGAGGCGCTCACCCGCGGCGTCTACCGCGAGGCACAGCCCGGCCTCGCCCTCCTCGATCCGGTCTCCCGGCCCTGCATCCGTACCGCGTACGTGCTCTACGGGAGCATCCTGGACGCCGTCCGACGCCAGGACTACCCGGTGCTCCACCGCCGCGCCGTGGTTCCCCGGCGCCGGCGGGCCGCGGTCGCCGCGGGCGCCCTGGCGCAGGTCCTCACGCTCAGGCTTCGCCCCCGCCGGGATCCCGCGCCCCCTGCGCCGCCCGCAACTGCACGGGAGGCGGATCCGGTCCGGCCGGTATCGGAGGAGGTCTCGTGACTCCCGACCCCTCCGCACGGCGCGCCCGGCTGCCGCTCTCGCTGCGCCGCCGACCCGTCCCTTGGGACCGGCAGCGACCGACCTGGCGCGACGCGAAGCCGGGCCTCATCGCGCAAGCTCTCCAGCAGGCCCGGGCCCGCCCGTCAGGGAACTGGTACGTCGTCGGCGCATCCGCCTCCCTCCGCGACGATCGCCCCCTGGCCCGCACCATCGCCGGCCGGGAAGTCGTGCTCTGGCGCGGCACCGACGGCCGGATCCACGCCGGACCCGGAGCATGCCCCCATCTCGGAGCACCGCTTGCCGACAGCCCCGTTCGGTGCGGAACGCTGGTCTGCCACTGGCACGGACTCGCCCTGAACGGCACACCGTTCGCGGGCTGGGAACCCCTGCCCGCCCACGACGACGGCATCCTCCTGTGGGTACGGCTCGACGAACTCGGCGGGGAAGAACCCCTGGACGCGCCCGTCGTACCGGCCCGGCCGGCCCCCTCCCGCGGCCTGACCACGGTCTACGAAGACACGGGGCTGTGCGAGCCCGAGGACATCGTCGCCAATCGCCTGGATCCCTGGCACGGAGCATGGTTCCACCCGTACTCCTTCGTCGACCTGACCGTCGCCGACCCACCCGACCGGGACGGGACACAGGAGGGCTTCACCGTCGACGTCTCCTTCAAGGTGGCCGGCCGACTGGTGGTGCCGGTGCGGGCGGTCTTCACCGCTCCCGAACCACGCACTGTCGTCATGCACATCACCGAAGGCGAAGGCATCGGATCCGTCGTCGAAACCCACGCCACCCCTCTCGGACCCGATGAACTGGGCCGTCCGCGCACCGTGGTGACCGAGGCCGTCGTGGCCGTCTCCGACCGGCCGGGCTTCGCGCTGGCACGCTGGGCCGCACCGGCACTGCGCCCGGTGATGCGCAGTGCGGCAGCCCGGCTGTGGCGGGACGACCTCGCCTACGCCGAGCGCCGCTGGCAGCTGCGCTCCACGGGACGCTTCCCGGGGTGAACCGGGATCGCGGGCACGGGGGGCGGGGCTGAGGAGCTGTGCCAGCCTCCACTCGTCTGGCCTGCTGCCGGGGTCAGGCGGTAGCGGGTTCGGGCCTGCGCAGTTCTGCCTGGCCGAAGAGGAGGGCGTAGCCGCCGGGGAGCCGGCGCAGGATGCGGGCGAGGAGGTCGGGTCCGGCGAGGCGGGCGGTGACGGCGAGTACGGCGCCGGTGTCCCAGCGGGCGACGGCCGGTGTCGTGCCGGTGCGTTCGGCCAGGTCCTTGACGAAGCCCCAGCCGGTGAGTTGTCCGGTTGTGGGGATCTGGGCGGTGAGGGTGAGGGCGGCCTCGACGGGCAGGCACTGGGCGAGGTCGACGCGTTCCTCGCCGGTGAGCTGGCGGCCGAGGGCGGCCAGGACGGCGTGGACGGCTTCTTCGGCGCGTTCGCGGGTGGGATGGGCGCCTTCGTAGCGCACGCGTTCCAGCATCTGATCGAACGTCATGGCCGCCTGGGACGGGTTCGCTCGAGGCTGGTCGTACATGGATTCGGTTGCCCTTTCTGTTCGGAGGGTCAGGCGGGCCGGGGGTGGCCGAAGAGGAGGTCGTAGCCGGGCGGGAGCTGGAGCAGGATCTTGCGGGTGAGGGCGTCTCCTGCCGCGGCGGCGACGGTGGAGAGGACCGCGCCGATGTCCCACAGGGCGGTCTTCTCGGTGGCGCCCTCGATCCAGGCCGCGGTCGCGCGGACGAACCGCTCGGGTGAGAGCGGTTCCGCCGCCGGCAACGGGTTCAGCAGGATGAGGGCGCAGGTCTCGGGGAGCCGGGCTGCGAGCTCGGCCCGTACGGTGCCCACGAGGTGTGCACCCAGCAGGGCCAGAACGACGCGGGCAACGCGATCGGCTTCTTCCGTGGTCTCGTACTCGCCGCGTTCCTGGACGTGGGCCAGGAACGACTCCCTGCGCATGGACATCACGTCACCTCGGGGAACGGGTGAAGGGCGACGGGGTGCGGAGGGCGGGGCACCGGGGGGAATCGGATCCTTCCCGCCCTCCGCTGCCGGCTGCTACTGGAGGATTCAGCCGGAGATCTGCTTGTGGCCGGAGCCGCTGATGCTGATCTTGCGGGGCTTGGCGCGCTCGGCGATCGGGATGCGCAGGGTCAGGACACCTGCGTCGTAGTCGGCCTCGATCCGCTCGGTGTCGAGGGTGTCGGCCAGCATGACCTGGCGGGAGAAGACACCCAGCGGTCGCTCGGAGAGCTCCACCTTCACCGAGTCGGCCTGCGTGACCGGGCGGCGCTCCGCCCTGACGGTCAGCATGTTCCGCTCGACGTCGATGTCGACCGCGTCGGGGCTCACCCCGGGCAGGTCGAAGGCGATCACGTACACGTCGCCTTCGCGGTAGGCGTCCATCGGCATGACCGACGGCTTGGACCAGGTCCCCGACGTACCCGACAGCTGCTGGACGATCCGGTCCATCTCGCGGAACGGGTCGGTGCGCATCAACATCGCGAAACACCTCCAGTTGGTTCAGGCAGGAACTGCCAATGCGCTTCAACGTGCCACTGTTGTAGCATGTCATCGAAACGATGACAAGCGGGATGTCGCCTGATGGATGACGAGCCTCTGGAGGCGCCGTGAACGAGACCTCACCCCCCGTCCCACCGGTCCTGGCCGCCGAGGCCGCCGCGGCGCTGGAGACCATCCACCAAGCCGTCGAAGGCGCGCACCGGCCTCCCGCCGACGCCGGCGGGCCTGCCGCAGCGGACTCGGACGCCGGTCCGGAGCAGGCCCTCGCCGCACTCCGGATGCTCCGCGAGGTGCGTGAGAGGCTCAGCGGCTGGGAGAGCGTCCTGGTCGAAACGGCCCGCGCCAGGGGCGCCAGCTGGGCCGACCTGGCGGAGCCGCTCGGGGTCGCCAGCCGCCAGGCCGCCGAACGCCGCTACCTCCGCCTGCGCCCCGGCGCCGCAGGGAGCACCGGCGAACAGCGCGTGCAGGCCACCCGCGACGCCCGGGCCGCCGACCGCACCGTCACCGCCTGGGCCCGAGACAACGCGGCCGACCTGCGGCGCCTCGCCGGCGAAGTCACCTCCCTCACCGGCCTGCCGCCGGGCGCCGAGGAAGCCGTGGGCGCCCTCAACCAGGCCCTCGGCGCCGACGACGCCGCAGGCCTCATCGGCCCCCTGGCCGGCACCAGACCCCACCTGGGAACCGGCGACAGCGAACTCGCCGACCGCATCGACGCCATGACCCGCCACACCGACCGGCTCCGCCAGGACAGCAACGACCAGCGCAACCCCTGACCCGCCCGCGACCCGGCCACGACGCACGGGCCGCCGCCCGAGGAGGTAACCCCGTGTCCGACTCCTACCGCCCCGACCGACCCGGCGAGGAGAGCGGTACACCGCCCGCTGTCGAGATCCTCGGGCGCACGGCCGTCGTACGGCCCGCTGGCGAGATCGACATCGACACCGCGCCGTCGCTCGGCCGCGCTCTCACACACGCACTCGGCTTCGTCGCCATGTCCCGGGCCGACCGCGTCGTGGCCGACTGCAGCCGCGTCACCTTCTGCGACTCCTCCGGGCTCAACGCACTCATCGCCGCACGGCTGCAAGCGGTCGAGGCCGGCACCACCCTCCACCTGGCGAACCCCGCTCCCCAGTTGCAACGCCTGCTGCAGATGACCGGCGCGGCTCCCCTCTTCCCCCGGCAAGACCCCGCCTGACCCGGTGCGGCCCCAACCCTCCGGCAGGCCCCACCGGGGAACACCGCCGACGACGGCGACGGACCGGGACGGCCGCCGCACGTGGAGGTCTGCAGGCTCCCTGCTGCGTCACGACGACCGGCCCGGCCACTTCCCGGCTACCCCGGTACAGCCCGCACGCACATCCGATCCGTGCACGACGGCCACAACGGACTCGACCACCGACATGACGCTGGCCTGTTGCTCCCCCGCGCGGGGGAGCAACAGGCCAGGGATCGTGACCAGCGGCGTGGCGTTCGGTGCCGGGCTACCAGCGGTACCAGCGGCCGCTGCTGCCCTTGGGGCGGGCGACGAAGCCGATGAGCCACAGGACCAGCACCGCCAGAGCGATCCACCAGAGGATCTTCGCGGCGAAGCCGGCACCGAACAGGATCAGGACGAGGAGCAGGACGAGAAGCAGGGGAACCATGGTTATCAACCTCCGCAGCACCGCCTGCCCTGGCGCCGCTCGGCCATGCACATGACTTTTACGCGTTACTTACCTGCGCAGGCGGGCAGCAGTGAGCGCGCCCGCGGCGCGACGGACGCGCCCCGGGAAGGGGCTCGGGAGACCGGATCACGCGTCCTCGGGACGGGGGTTTGCGGCCGGCGATCGGGAGCAGGAGAGCGGTCACGACCAAGCCGGTACAGCAACGAGGAGGTCCCCGATGTCGGGTACGGAGAAGAGCAAGGCGCACGCCGAGCAGGCCAAGGGCAAGGTCAAGGAGACCGTCGGGCGGGCCGTCGGCAACGAGCGGATGACCGCCGAGGGCGAGGCCGAGCAGGCGAAGGGCAAGGCCCGCCACGCCAAGGAGGACGTCAAGGACGCCTTCCGCCCCTGACGGCAGCGGGACGCACCTGACAACAGCGGCCGGGCCCCGACCTCTCCACAGGTCGGGGCCCAACCGCATCTCCGGCGAACTGCTGAGCGGTGTCGTCGCAAGGCGGCAGCGCTGGCCACCCACTGCAATCCGAGCAGTGCTCCAGGCACCGCGCAGATCCGCACACCAGACGTCCCGCCAAATAGTCGGAGCCGACACGCCGGCTGTGCTTCGACCCCGGGACCTCCTTCGATGGTCCGATGGACCTTCAGGCCTCTGACGGCCGCCTGGGCAGTGGTCCGGCTCTTGCAACGGCATGGAGCCGGGCTGTGCCTCCTGTCTCCATGTCGGCTGGTACTTGCCCCCCTCAGGAGACCGTCCGCGGGCTCCACGGGACGTCGGCTGCCCCGTACCGCAACGGCCGGAGCTCGTTGCAGCCCTGTCGGATCCAGCCGTTGCGCGCCGCGTGAAGGGCCATCTGGAAGCGCGTCACCGATCCTGCACGGGCGTTGATCGCCTCCACGTGGCGGGACAGCGTCCGGCGGCTGATGCCGAGGAGCTCGGCGATGGTGTCGTCGGTGACCCCCGTGGCCAGCAGTTCCGGAATGCGCCGGTGGACCGGCTGCAGGCCGTAAGTCGCGCGGTCGTCCAGGTGCATCGGGAGCGCCGCCCGCCATGAGGTCTCGGACAGTCCTGCGAGGGGGGCGGCCCTGGGCTATGCCTGCTGCTTGGTGTCGATCTCGGCGATCAGGTCCTCGATGAGGGTCTTGATCTCGTCGCGGATGGGGCGTACGGCTTCGACGCCCTGGCCGGCGGGGTCTTCGAGCTGCCAGTCGAGGTAGGTCTTGCCGGGGAAGTACGGGCAGGCGTCGCCGCAGCCCATGGTGATGATGTAGTCGGAGGCCTGGGCGGCTTCAGGGGTGAGGACCTTGGGGGTCTGGTCGGAGATGTCGATGCCGAGCTCGGCCATCGCGGCGACGGCGGAGGGGTTGATCCGGTCGCCCGGCACCGATCCGGCGGAGCGGACCTCGACGCGGTCGCCGGCGAGGTGGCGCAGGAAGCCTGCGGCCATCTGTGAGCGCCCGGCGTTGTGGATGCAGACGAACAGCACGGACGCGAGCGGGGAGGGGGACATCGGCTCTTCCTTCGGGAGCGGGGCGGACCGTCGGTGCGCCGACAGGGGCGCGCCGCACATCGGCCAAACAGTTCAGCCCAGGCTGGCATCAGCCTTGGGTGATGTGACAGTATCAGCGCATGCTGACGTCAGTCGACACTGAACTGATCCGGGTGCTGGCCGACCCGCTCCGGCTCAAGATCGTGACTCTCCTCGCGCAGGAGACGCTGTGCACCACGCATCTCGTGGAGGAGACGGGTGCGAAGCAGACGAACCTGTCCAACCACATGAAGGTGCTGCGCGAGGCCGGGGTCGTGGACACGGAACCGTGCGGGAGGTTCATCTACTACCGGCTGCGCCCGGATGTCCTGGAAGCGCTCGCCGGCCAGTTCGCCGACCTCGCCCGGACCGCGCGTGCCACCGCCGAGGCGAACCTCAAGCGGTCCTGCCCCTGACCCTCCGCGTCCTGCCGCGCCTGCCCGAGGAGAACTCCGTCTTGACCGCCACCGAACCCGTCCCGAGCGGCGCCATATCCGCCGCTCCGGCGCCGCAGCCCGCACCGGGCGCGACCCCTCCGCGCAAGCCGCTCCTCGCCCGCGCGGCCGCCGAGCTGGTCGGGACTGCCGCTCTGGTCGCGATCGTGGTCGGCTCCGGCATCCAGGCCACCGCGCTGACCGACGACGTCGCCCTGCAGCTGCTGGCCAACTCCACCGCCACCGTCTTCGGCCTCGGCGTCCTGATCGTGCTGCTCGGCCCGGTCTCCGGCGCACACTTCAACCCGGCCGTCAGCCTCGCCGAGTGGTGGACTGCCCGCCGCGGTGGCGCCGGGGTGACCGGCCGAGAGCTCGCCGTGTACGTCCCTGCCCAGATCGCCGGTGCGATCGCGGGCGCCATCCTGGCCGACGCCATGTTCGGGGCGCCGCTGGTGAAGTGGTCCAGCCACGACCGCTCCGCGGGCAACCTGCTCCTCGGCGAGGTCGTGGCGACCGCGGGCCTGATCCTGCTGATCTTCGGCCTGGCCAAGTCGGACCGGCTGCGCTTCGCCCCGGTTGCCGTGGCCTCCTACATCGGCGCCGCGTACTGGTTCACCTCCTCCACCTCCTTCGCCAACCCCGCCGTCACCATCGGCCGCGCGTTCACGGACACCTTCGCGGGCATCGCCCCCGGCTCGGTGCCCGCCTTCATCGGCATGCAGCTGCTCGGCGCAGTCGTGGGCCTGGCCCTGGTGGCGGTCATCTTCATGCCCGGTGAGACCGGCAGCGGACGGCCCGCCGCGTGACGCAGCGCACGGATGTCGTGGTGATCGGCGGCGGCCAGTCCGGGCTCGCCGCCGGCTACCACCTGCGCCGTCTGGGCATCGAGCACGTCATCCTCGACGCCCAGGCGGTGCCCGGCGGGGCCTGGCAGCACATGTGGGACTCGCTCCGTCTGTTCTCGCCGGCCGCCCACTCCTCCCTGCCCGGCCGCCTCATGCCCATCCAGGAAGGCCAGACCTATCCGGACGCCGAGCACGTGGTCGCCTACCTGGCCGACTACGAGAAGCGCTACGCACTCCCCGTCCAGCACGGGGTGCGGGTGGACGGGGTCCACGACGAGGGCACGCTGCTGCGTGTGGAGAGCGGCTCCGGTACCTGGCGGGCCCGCGCGGTCGTCAGTGCGACCGGCACGTGGACGCGGCCCTTCGTGCCCGCGGTCGAGGGCCGACGCGAGTTCACCGGCCGACAGCTCCACACCATCCGGTACGCCGGCCCGGCCGAGTTCGCCGGGCAGCGCGTGATCGTGGTCGGCGGCGGCAACTCGGGCGCGCAGATCGCCGCCGACCTCACCGGCCACGCACACCTGACGTGGGTGACGCAGCGCCCGCCGCGCTACCTCGCCGACGACATCGACGGCCGCGCCCTCTTCGACGTGGCCACCGCCCGCCGCCGCGCCCTGGACGAAGGCCGTACCGACACCGGCGGCGTCGCCTCCCTCGGAGACATCGTCGCCGTGCCTCCGGTCCGCGCCGCCCGCGACGCCGGACTCCTGGCAGCCCGCGCCATGTTCACCCGACTCACCGCGACGGGCGCCCAGTGGGCGGACGGCACCCATCAGGGCGCCGACGCAGTCATCTGGGCGACCGGCTTCCGCCCCGCCCTCGCCCACGTCGCCGACCTGCGCCTGCGCGGCACCCGCGGGCGCATCGCCACCACCGGCACCCGCGCCACCGAGGACCCGCGGCTGCACTTCGTCGGGTACGGCGACTGGACCGGCCCGGCATCCGCCACCCTGATCGGGGTGGGTCGTACCGCCCGCGAAGCCGCCCGTGAGATCCGCGACCTGCTCGTCTGAGCCGGCCGGCCGTGTCAGGCGGTGGCCACGGTCGCGGCGTCCACCCAGCGGGCCGGGACACTGAGCGCGGCCAGCTGCTCCAGCGCTTCGTGCTGGGGCAGGTCCGGCAGGCCGTCGGCGTGGCTGTTGGGGTTGCGGATGGCGGCGAAGGAGCCTTCGGCGAAGGCTGACGCGCCGCGGTGGAGGCTGCGGTAGGTGTCGCTGCCGTCGTCGTCCATCAACCGCAGACGGGGCTGGCCGGCCCTGGGGTCGTCCTGGGAGAACGCCGGCTGGAACAGCCGCCTCTCACTCGCGTCCTTGCGGCCCAGCTTGTTCTGCGTCTCGGCGTTGACCTTCCGGGCGGCCGCTGTGACGGCTTCACGGAAGTGCCCGCTCTGCCACAGCGGCCGCGCACCCACCCTCCCACGCCCAGGGACGCATCGCCGCCGCGTTCAGGTCCGGGGCGTCATCGCCGAGCCGGGCACGGACTTCGGTGTCGCGTTCGAGGACGGCCTCGGCCCGCTGGGCGGCTTCCCGGTGTCGGCACCATCGGTTGACGCGGCTGTCCGGTGTCTCCGTGCGCCAGCGGGGCAGGACACGGTCCAGGATCTGCTCGACAACCTGCGCACTGGCAGCACTGTCCTTCTGCTCCCCGCGGTTGGACATGCGGGAGGTGATGAAGGTGACCCCTGGAGGGTCCGGCGGGTGGTACAGCGTGGTCAGCTCCAGGAACCGGGCCAGCTCCGCGCGGACCCATGCGATGTCTGCAATGGGAATGGCCATGGCCGAATCCTGCCCCCGCTCCCACTGCTCCGGAGGCAGAATTCCCAGATCAGTTCACATAACCACGGTGCTGCGGCGCTCCAGCAGGACCACATCTCGCCATGCGCCGTGATGGCGGCCGATGCGTTCGCGGGTGCCGATGACGCGGAAGCCCGCCCGCTCGTGGAGGGCGAGGCTGGCGGTGTTCTCGGGGAAGATCCCGGACTGGATCGTCCAGATCCCGGCCGCCTCGGTGGAGGCGATCAGCGCCTCCAGCAGCCCGCGGGCGACGCCGCGGCCGCGGGCGCCGGGGTGGACGTAGACGGAGTGCTCGACCACGCCCGCATACGCGCACCGGTCCGAGACGGCGCTCGCCGCCACCCACCCCAGCACCCGCCCGTCGGGGCCGAGGGCGACGAACCGGTGGCCGGGCAGCTTGGCCTTGTCGAACGCCGCCCACTCCGGGGCCCGCGCCTCGAAGGTGGCGTTGCCCTCGTCGATCCCGGCCTGGTAGATCGCCAGAACCTGCCCGGCGTGCTCGGGCAGCAGCGCCCCGATCCGCACTGCGCTCATGCGGAGACGCCGCCTGCGGCGCCGGACAGGAGCGCGCCCATCGCGGCGAGGACAGCCGGCTCGACCCGGTAGTACACCCACGTGCCGCGGCGCTCGGACGACAGCAGTCCGGCCTCCTTGAGCTTCTTGAGGTGGTGGGACACGGTCGGCTGGGAGACACCGACGTCGGAGATGTCGCACACACACGCCTCTCCGCCCTCGTGGGAGGCGACGGCGGAGAACAGACGCAGGCGGACCGGGTCGCCGAGGGCCTTGAACATCTTCGCCGCGACCTCGGCCTCGTCCGCGGACATGGGGCGCTCGTTCAGCGGCGGGCAGCACGCGACGACGTCGGGCTCCAGCAGCGGCAGAACCTTCACATTCGACATGTATCTATGTTGACACATGTCGAATCAGTCGGGTAGGTCGGGCTCACTGGCGGGCTCGGGCGAGGTGTGCGGCGAGGCGACGGGCCGCCCGGCTCGCGTCCCGGCCCACCCCGCGCAGGCTGTTCGAGGACAGGCTGCGCTGCCACTCCAACCCCACGAACGCGAGCCCCGGGTGGGCGAGGGAGGCGCCGTCGCGGTGGCGGGGGCGCCCGGCGGAGTCCAGCGCGCCGTCCAGGCGGGCGAGGTAGGGCAGGTGGGGCCGGTATCCGGTCGCGAGGATCACCGCGTCCGCCTTCTCCGCCGTCCCGTCCGCCCAGGTGACCGTGTCGCCGTCGAGGCCGGTGAAGACCGGTCGGCGCTCGGGCAGGCCCGCCGCGAGCGCAGCACGGTAGCGGCCGTCGTCGAGGACGGGCTGGGACGGCGGGGTGCGCAGCAGGCGGCCGAGCGGGGCGCCGTCCAACCCCGTGCCGGTCAGCCAGAAGTGCAGGTCCCTGCCCAGCAGGTGCTGGCGGGCGAACTTCACCGGCGCCCGGGTGGCAAGGGTGGTGCGGCTGGTGCGGGCCAGTTCGGCGGCGACCTGGACCGCGGAGTTGCCTGCCCCGACCACCACGACCCGCCGACCCTCGAATGCGTCGGGGGTGTGGTAGTCGGCGACATGCAGGACCTGGCCGGTGAAGGACTCCAGGCCCGGCAGTGCCGGCCGGTGGGGGTTGCCGAAGCTCCCCGACGCCGCCACCACGGCGCCGGCCGTGAGGCCGGCTCCGGCCTCCAGGTCGATCCTGAAGTGGCCTTTCTCGGCTGCTACCTCGGCCACCCGGGTGCCGGTGCGGATCTGGGCGTCCAGGCGGGCGGCGTAGCGGTCCAGGTAGCCGGCGACCTCGTCGCGGTGCGGGTAGCGGTCCGGATCCCCGCCGAAGGGCAGGCCGGGCAGAGAGCTGAACCGGGCCGGCGAGAACAGGGTCAGGCTGTCGTAGTAGTGCGGCCATGAGCCGACCGCCCACCCCGACGCCTCCAGAACCACCGGCTTCAGCCCCGCTGCGGCCAGTGCGTGCGCGGCCGCCAGCCCTGCCTGCCCGCCCCCGATGACGACGGCTTCCACGTGCTCCATCGCAACCCCCAAGGATTAGATAAACGTCTATGTTGACGCCTATCGATACAGGTGCCATGCTGATCACGCAAGCCATAGACAAACATCGAAACACCAGGAGTCGTCATGAACGAGCAGATCACCCCCACCACCCCCGACCGCACCGAGCCGGCGGCCTCCTGTTGCGGCCCCGCCCCCGTCCAGCCTGACGCCGAGGCGGCCCCAGCCCAGTCCTCACCGTGCTGCGGCACCCGCGAGGACGCGCAAGCGGCCGGCACCTGCTGCGGCCCGCAGGCCAAGCGCGCGGCCGCCGCCGCCGGCGCCCGCTGCTGCTGAACTCCACCAACATCCACCCCGCTGCCGCTGAACACCGGAGACACGTCATGAGCGAGACCACCACCGAACTGCCCGTCGTCGTGATCGGGGCCGGCCCCGCCGGCCTGGCCGCCGCCGCCCACCTCCGCGAGCGCGGCCTGGACTTCCTCGTCCTCGAATCCGGCCCCCACGCCGGGACCGCGACCCGCCAGTGGTCGCACGTGCGCCTGTTCTCCACCTGGGGTGAAGTCGTCGACCCGGCCGCCGAGAAGCTCCTCGCACCGACCGGCTGGGTGAAGCCCGACCCGGCCACCTACCCCACCGGCGGCGACTGGGCCGCCCGCTACCTCCAGCCCCTCGCCGAAGCCCTCGGCGACCGAGTCCGCTACGGCACCCGCGTCACCGGCGTCTCCCGGGCGGGCCGGGACCGCATCGTCGACGCCGACCGCGACGCCCAGCCGTTCGTGGTGCACACCGAAACAGGCGACGGCCGCGAGGAACGGCTCTTCGCCCGCGCCGTCATCGACGCCTCCGGCACCTGGTCCACCCCCAGCCCCGCCGGCGCCAGCGGCCTCGCCGCCCTCGGCGAGAAGACGGCCGCCGACCGGATCACCTACCGCGTCCCCGATCTGGCCGACCCCGCCGTCCGGGCCCGGTACGCAGGCAGGCGCACCGCCGTCATCGGCTCAGGTGCCTCCGCCTTCACCGCTCTCGCCTACCTCGCCGACCTCGCCAAGACCGGCGACGGAGCAGGCACGCACGCCACGTGGATCCTGCGCCGCGGGATCTCCGGCTCCACCTTCGGCGGTGGCGCAGCCGACCAGCTGCCCGCCCGCGGGGCCCTCGGCCTGGCCGCGAAGGCAGCCGTGGACGGCGGCTACGCGGACGCCGTCACCGGCTTCCGCACCGACGCCTTCGAGCGGGACCACGACGGCCGCCTGATCCTGGTCGGCGAGGACGGCCGCCGCCTGGACGCGGTGGACGAGGTGATCGTGCTGACCGGCTTCCGCCCCGACCTGACCTTCCTGGACGAACTCCGCCTCGGCCTCGACGAACGCCTCCAGGCCCCCCTCGCTCTCGCGCCGCTGATCGACCCCAACCAGCACTCCTGCGGCACCGTCTACCCCCACGGCCAGGCCGAGCTCTCCCACCCCGAGAAGGACCTCTACCTCGTCGGCATGAAGTCCTACGGCCGCGCCCCGACCTTCCTCGCCATGACCGGCTACGAGCAGGTCCGCTCCATCGCCGCCCACCTCGCCGGCGACCACGAGGCCGCCGAACGCGTCGAACTCACCCTCCCCGAAACCGGCGTCTGCGGCGGCGCCGGACTCTTCGACCAGCCCGAGACCGCGGAGCCGAGCGACGGCGGCTGCTGCGCGGCCCCGGCCACCCTCACCATCGGCGCCCCCGCCGCGGTCTCCTCCGGCGGCTGCTGACGGTGCCGAACACCAAGGCCAGCGTGACCGCGACCGGGACGGGGGTCCGGTCGCGGCCACGTGCCGTCCTGCCCGCCCTCTGCATCACGCAGATCACCAGCTGGGGCGTCCTCTACTACGCCTTCCCCGTCCTCAACCCCACCATCACCCACGCCACCGGCTGGCCCGCCAGCCTGACCACGGCCGCATTCTCCGCCGCACTCATCGTCTCCGCGGCCGTCGGCATCTACGTCGGCCGCGTCCTGGACCACCACGGCCCCCGCGCCGTCATGACGGCCGGCTCCGTCCTGGGCCCGCTCAGCCTCCTCATCGTGGCCGCCGCCCCCAACCTCGCCGTGTTCACCACCGGATGGCTCCTGGCCGGCGCGTCCATGGCCGCCACCTTCTACCCGCCCGCCTTCGCCGCCCTCACCCGCTGGTGGTCCCCCGACCACATCCGCGCCCTGACCGTCGTCACCCTCGCCGGGGGACTGGCCTCCACCGTCTTCGCACCCCTGACCGCCGTCCTCGCCGGCCACTACTCCTGGCGCACCACCTACGCCGTCCTCGCCGCGATCCTCGCCGCCCTCACCATCCCCACCCACGCCCTCGCCCTCCGCGCCCCCTGGCCACCAGCTTCCGACGCCGGCACTCACCCACCGGCCACGGGGCCGGACCCCGCCGTACGCAGCCGGGCGTTCTGGATGCTCGCCGCGACCTTCACCCTGTCCGCGTTCGCGATGTACGCCGCCGTCATCACCCTCGTCCCGCTCTTCCTCGAACGCGGCTACACCACCACCCAAGCCGCCTGGGCTCTCGGCCTCGGCGGCGCCGGACAAACCCTCGGCCGCACCCTCTACGCCACCCTCGCCCGCCACACCGGCACCATCACCCGCACCGCCACCCTCGTCGGCCTCGGCGGACTCACCACCGCAGCCCTCGCCTTCACCCCCAGCCCATACGCCCTCCTCGTCGTGCTGTCCGTGCTGGCAGGCATCGTCCGCGGCAACCTGACCCTCCTCCAGGCCACCGCCGTCACCGACCGCTGGGGCACCGCCCACTACGGCCGGCTCTCCGGACTCCTCGGCGCACCCGCCCACGCAGCAGCAGCCCTCGCCCCCTTCGCCGGAGCACTGCTGGCCGCTCCGCTCGGCGGCTACGCGTCCCTCTTCGTCCTGCTGTCCGCGATCGCCACCGCCGGAGCCATCACAGCCCTGGCCACCACTCCCAGACCGCCAGGCCGGAGCCCGTAGCCGGCTGCGTGGGTCGCTTGTGGTCTCCGTCGTATCCCGCGGTCTCGGCGTCTTTGAGGAGCCGGGCGTACGGTTGCCACGGGTACGTGCGCATGGCCGATTTCCCACAGCTGAGACAGCCGTGGCTGCGGCGGGGCGGGAGGGGGGAGAGACGTGGCCGTAGGTGATTCTGCCCGAGAGGATCACGCGGAAGCGGCCCGGGGACGGCGCGTCCGCCGTTCGATGCTGCGGGGTGCGGTCGGTGGGCTGTTGGCTGTCGCCGGGGTCGGGCTCTCGTTCGGCCACGCGCTGTGCGGAGAGCTGGGTGCCCACCTGGTCGGCGCCGTGCGCGCCGCACTCGCCGCCCGCGTGCCCGAGCCTTCGCCCTGATCCCCTCAACTCCCTGCAAGCCGCGGAGCCCTTACACCGGGTCAGTGTTCCGCTGTTGTGCCGTGCTCGAGCCGGTTCGTCTCGATCTCGGCCCATACGGCCTTGCCGTCCCCGTACGTGTGTGTGCCCCAGCGATCGGACAGGCGCTCCACTATGTACAGGCCGCGGCCGCCCGGGATGCCGGGTCGGGGCGCCGGGTGGCGGACGGGAAGGGCTGTCGTGCCGTCGTGGACCTCGATGCGCAGGGTCGCTCCGGCGGCGGTCAGGACGAGTTCGCGGCAGCCGTTGGAGTGCAGAGAGGCGTTGGTGAGCAGTTCGGACACGAGGAGCAGGGTGTCCTCGGAGGTCTCGGTCCCGTCCCAGCCCCAGTCCTGAAGCGCTTGGCGTGTGAAGTCGCGCCCCTTGGCCACATGCCGGGGCACACCTGCCAGGGCGAGCCGACGACGCTGCCTCCTGGGGTGTGAACGAGAGCCAAATGTGTCGTCAGAGCCTGCTTCCCTACTCTGCCCCATGGCTCCGCTGCCGTGCTCACCCAAGGATCCTGAAGCCGGCAACGAGCCCGTGTCACGGCACGTAGCGGGTGCAGGAGGCACGGTGGCGCGTTCCAGCCGGCGCGGGAAGGCCGAAAGCAGAGCCGATGGTGTCAGCGGTGCCAGAGCTGTCTCGCGGCGGGGTGATCGCTGGGGAGAACGGGGGACGATGATGTCTCCGGTGGTGGGGAGACAGACCTGTTCGCAGGCCGGGTGGGTCGCCGGTCGCAGTCCACGGCGCGCCGGGTTCCTCGGTGGGGACGTCATGGTGGGGTCCTAGGCAGTGATCATGCCGGCGCGCAGGCGCGTCAGGGTGCGGGAGAGGAGACGGGAGACCTGCATCTGCGAGATGCCCAGTTCGGCACCGATCTCGGCCTGCGTCTTGTCCTGGCCGAAGCGCATCGCCAGGATGCGCCGGTCGCGTTCGTCGAGTTCCGCCAGCAGGGGTGCGAGGGTGTGGAACTCCTCGAAGAGCTCCATGGCGGGGTCGGCCTCGCCGAGACGTTCCGCCAGCGGCCGGGCTGCCCGGTTCGCGGTGGACTGCGCGTCGTCGTCGGCACCCGCGGTGTCGAGGGAGCCGCTGGTGTAGCCGTTCGCAGCCACCAGGCCGTCGATGACCTCGTCCTCGGTCAGCTCCAGGTGCTGGGCGATCTCCTTGACCGTCGGCGCCCGGCCCAGGACATCGGTCAGGGTCTCCTGCGCCTTGGCGAGTTCGGTGCGGAGCTCCTGCAGCCGGCGGGGCACGTGCACGGCCCAGGTGGTGTCGCGGAAGTACCGCTTGATCTCCCCGGTGATGTAGGGGAGGGCGAGCGTGGAGAACTCGACCTCGCGGTCGAGGTCGTAGCGGTCGATGGCCTTGATCAGGCCGATGGTCCCGACCTGGATGATGTCGTCCATGTCCAGGCCGCCGCCCATCACGCGGGCCCGGAAGCGCCGCGCCGCGAACTGGACGAGGGAGAGGTTCATCTCGATCAGGGTGTTACGGGTGTACTGGTACTCACGCGTTCCCTCCTCCAAGGACCGCAGCCGCCGGAAGAAGTGACGGGACAGCTCACGGGCATCGGAGGGCGCCATCTCACGAGCGCTACCCGGCAGGACCGGCTCCAGCTCCTGCGTCGACGCTCCCGCAACGCCCGTAACCTGCGCGTCTTCTGCCTGAGTGAGGCCTATGACGGTGGCCGTGTGTGTCATGACGACCGCTCCCTCCCGGTTGACCAACGGCTGTCCGACCCCGTCTGCCCAGGCCCCGCAGTTCCATGCCCCCTTCCAGTCAATCGGTTTGCCCCCGTCCAGGCCCAGCACCACCTCGGCCGGCGCCCGGACGAGAATTCCTTGTCCAGGCCGATCAGCACCCGCCCGCGGCCGGGGCCGCCACCGTAGCTCTCTACGATGAGTGGGTTGTCAGTGCACGCTCCACGCGGAGGAATCTCAAGGGTGTTCTCGGTGCAGGTCATGCAGCAGGCGCGCGGTGCGGTCATCGCGCTGCGCGGGGAGCTCGATTTCGACAGCGTGGTTCAGTTGCACGAGGCCGGCGACGAGGAAGCCGCGCGGGGGCCGGGCGCGGGCGTGGTGGTGGTCGACTGTGCCGGCCTGACGTTCTGCGACTCTTCCGGTATCGGTGCGCTGCTGCGGCTCTACCACCAGTTGGCCGGGAAGGAACGGGTGCTGCGTCTGGCGGCCGTGCCCTCTTCGGTGGCCCGCCTGTTCTCAGTGACAGGGCTGGACCAGATCTTCTCCGTGTACACCGATGCCGATCAGGCGCTGGCCGCGGACGGAAGCGGGCATGACAGGGTGGCCGCCGGCGCGGACGACGCGGCACCGCAGAGGGAGAGGCAGAACACATGAAGCGCGTAGCGGGGCCCGGTGTCCCCCAGCCTGCCGGGCCGGCGGGCACGCGCACCGTGGGCCCCGCAGACCCCGACCAGGATCTGCGGGCCCTGTTCGGGCAGTCCTCCGCCATCTTCGCCTCCCTCGCTGGCCCCGCTCACATGGTGGAGACGGCGAACGAGGCCTTCTTCGAAACGATCGGCGGGCCCGAGCGCGCCCGCACCGGCCTGCCGCTGGGGCAGCTGATGCCCGAACTCGCCGAGCAGGGCTTCATCACGCTCCTGGACCGCGTCTACCGCACCGGCGAGCCCTCCACCGCCCGCGAGGCCCGGGTACTGCTGGGTGTCGGAGCCGGCGCGCGGGAGGGCTTCTTCGACTTCTCCTACGAGCCCCGCCTGGACGCAGGGGGCAACGTCATGGGGGTCCGGGTGATCGGGGTGGAGTCCACCCAGGTCAAGCAGGCCCAGCGGCTGACGGCCGAACACCGGGTGCTGCTGGAGCAGATCGCCCGTCAGGCGCCCCTGGCCGACGTGCTGGACGGCATGGCCCGGGCCATCGAGGACCTCGCCCCCGACGAGGTCTTCGTCTCCGTGCTGCTGGCCGATACCGACGGCCGCCACCTGCGCCACGGTGCCGCGCCCAGCCTGCCCGACTTCTACAACCAGGCCATCGACGGCATCGCCACCGGCGAGGGCGTCGGCTCCTGCGGCACCGCTGCCCACCGGCGGCACCCGGTGATCGTCAGCGACATCCGTACCGACCCGTTCTGGGACGACTTCCGTGACCTGGCCGACAAGGCCGGGTTGGCCGCCTGCTGGTCCACCCCGATCCTGGCCCGCGACGGCGGCTTGCTGGGCACTTTCGCCATGTACCACCGCATCCCGCGTGCCCCGCAGGACGCCGACCTTGCCCTCGCCCGGGTCTTCGCCGACACCGCTGCCCTGGCCATCGAACGTCACCACGCCGAACAGGCACGCACGACGGCCGAGTCCCGGGAGAAGGCCGCCCGCGACGACGTCGCCTTCCTGCTGGAGGCCAGCACTGTCCTGTCCTCCGATCTGGACACCACCCAGATCCTGACCCGTCTGGCAGCCTCCTGCGTACCCAGACTCGCCCCCTTGTGCGCGGTCGACGTCATCGAGAGCGGGCGGGTACGCCGTGTGGCGGCCGCTGCCCCCACTCAGCGTGACCAGGACCTGCTGGCCTCGCACATCCCGGTCTACGACGCCGATGACGACGCCGTAGCCCGCGTCCTGGCCTCCGCCACCAGCGAGGTCGCCCGCCGCACCCCCACCGGACCCGGCCCCTGGCACGACCTGGGCGTCACCGGCTACCTGTGTGTCCCACTGGTCGACCGGGGACGTGCCTTCGCCACCGTGACCCTTCTGTCCACCGGCGAGTACAGCTTCGACGGGCACACCGTCGCCCTGGCCGAAGAACTCGCCCGCCGTGCCGCCTCCGCCGCACGCAACGCCCGCCAGTACACCCACCGCCACACCCTCGCCCGCGACCTCCAGGCCGGCCTGCTCCTGCCCGACCTGCCCCAGGTGCCCGGCGCGGACGTCGCCACCTACTACCACCCCGCCGGCGAAGGCCTCGACGTCGGCGGCGACTTCTACGACGTCTTCCCCCTGGACGACGGCCGCTGGGCCTTCATGCTCGGCGACGTCTGCGGCCGCGGCGCCATCGCCGCCACCACCACCGCCCTGGTCCGCCACACTGCCCGCGCCGTGGCCCCCCTGCTCCCCGGTCCCGAAGACGTCGTCAAAGCCGTCAACCGGGCCCTGACCAACCGTCCCGGCAGCCACGGCACCGGCTTCGTCACCCTCGTCTACGGCCAGCTCACCCCCACCCCCACCGGGCTGGACATCGAACTCGTACGCGCCGGCCACACCCCGCCCCTCCACCTCGACGCCCACCGCACCGCCCGCGCCGTCGACGCCCAGGGGATCCTGCTCGGCATCGGCTCCGACCCACACGTCACGCCCCTCCGCCTGCACCTGCACCCCCACGAGAGCCTCCTCCTCTACACCGACGGCATCACCGAGGCACGCCGCCGGGACGGCGCGATGTTCGACGACCAGCGCCTCTTCGACGCCGTGAGCAGCGCCCCCGAACGGCCCACCGCGCAGGACATCATCGACGCGCTGACCCAAGCCGTCCGCACCTTCACCGCAGGCGACACCATCGACGACGACCAAGCCATCCTCGTACTGACCGCAACCACGCCCCCGACGGGGCCGGCCGCGCCATCGGCACGACCGAAGGCCGCCACCGTCACGGAAGGCCGATGAGGCCCCACCGTTCGTGGAGGCGCCGGGGAAGGCACCCCGCCCTCGCCGAAGGGGTCAGTGCCGCCCGCGCCGTCGAGGCATGGGATGCAGGCCCGGTGCAGCCGTTGGCGAAGGCTGGGGGTCCGCCACCGGTTTCGCTATCGGCGGCGTATACGGAGTGTTCAGGGGATCAGAATGAGTCGACGTATAAATAGCTTGATGAGTTCCAGGCGCAGTACATCTGCGGCGCACTGATAGGTTGTATCGGATACCTGCTCGCAGGCGCATCTCAGGGCGACTCGACTATATCTGTAGGTTTACAGGCAGGCGCTGGCGTGATTGTCGGCCTTGCTGTCGTGGCAGCTAGGCGGAGACTGAGGAGGCCTGGCTCCCGCCATCGGGACTAACTCGACCCGTTTCTACGATGACGGTCCGCCAGGAATCCGGCGGACCGTCTTCTCGGCTTCCCTGTTCGATCAAATCCTTCCCGCAGCCATGCCCCCCAGGGCGTCTGAGTCCGGGCCTCTGGCCGCGATGTCCACAGCGATTCCAGAGGCCAAGACGCCGAATCCAGTGGTGCAGAGCGCCGACAGGGCGCTGAAGGACTTCCGGTGGAATACCTTCCTGAACGGCAGAGGCAGGCATTCGAGGTGACGCTGAGACCCCCGGTGGAGCCGATACTGGCGCAGGCCGCCGAGGCGATCCCACCCTCCGGTGCCAAGCGGAATGTGGCATACGAGCAGAAGTTCGACAGCCACCGCGCCCTGCTGTTCACCCCGCCCGAGCCGGGCTGGCGAGTCCTGCTGCAGACCAGGCGCGGTTCTCTGATCCACGACCGGTTTCCCGACCTGGCCGCGGCCGCTGTCCAGCAGCTGCCGCCCGGCCTGGTTCTGGACGGCGAATCGTCAGTTACACCGACGGCTTTACAGGCTCAGGTCGCGCCGTCGGTATCGGAGGATTCCGGTCGCTGTGGTGAGCGCGGCGATGGCGGCCATCATGAGGGTGGCTGGCCAGTTGACGGTGGTGCCGGGGACGGCGGCCAGGTGGGTGAAGGGGGACAGCTGGCCGACCCACGTCGGCCATGCGGAAGTGTCGGCGATGACCTTCAGCAGGAATCCGCCTGCGGCCGGGAGTGATCCGATGAGGGTGACGGCGCGTGGGGCCCAGCCCAGGGCGAGTGTGCCGGTGCCGAGGCAGAGCAGTGCGATGGGCAGCACATTCCAGGCTCCGGCCAGTGCGGCAGAGAGACTGAGGCCCGCGCCTGCGGCCTTTGTTCCTGTCCAGGTGGCGAGGCCGGCGATGGTGGTGAGCGCGATGACGCCGCCGATGGCGGTGCTGATCTCGGCGGTGAGCATTCTCGTGCGGGTGAGGGGCTGGGCGAGCAGGAGGGTCAGGCGCCGGCCGGCCTCGTCGGCGGCGAGTGCGGCGAGCCGGATCGCGGCGAAGGCTCCAGCCGGGATGGCCAGCAGCGCGAACAGCGTGGCGGCATATCCCCGCACGGTGGCGAGGCCGGTGAAGCCCGCCTGGGCGGCGAGGTCGGCGAAGTGCGGGTTGTCGGCGAGGAAGTCGGTCATGGACTCGGCAAGGACCCCGATGAGCAGGTAGTAGGCGCCGACACCGGCCGACCAGGCGGCCAGCGGCCGTGCCAGCCGGCGCAGCGCGAACGCCTGCACCGAGCCGAGCAGCCATATCCGCGGGGCCCGGCCGGAGGAGGAACGCAGGTAGCCGCCGCGGATGTCCCGGCCGCCGGCGGCCACCGCGGCCACGGTGGCGAGTACCACGCCGGCGGCGAGCAGGACCAGCAGCGGCACCAGCCGGTTCTGGTCGTACGGGCGGGCCAGGGCCGTCAGGCCGAACGGGGAGAGCCAGCGCAGCCATCCCAGGCCGGCGGCACCGTCACCGACCATCCTCAGCAGCATGGCGATGCCCAGGACCGTCACCGCCGCGCCGCTGGCCGACGCCCGCGTGGCGAAGACCTGAGCGGCCAGCGCACCGACCGAGGCGAAGAACATGCCGCACAGGGCGAGCCCGGCACTGTGCACCGCGGCGCCGCCCGGAGTTGCTCCCGCGGCGGCCAGGCCGGCGAACGCGGCCGCGCCCGCGAGAAGTGAGGCCGCCAGCAGGACGGCGAGGTGGTGTGCCACGACGGTGGTGACCGGGACCCGCCCCGCGAGCAGGGCGTCCCACCGGCCGGCGTCTTCCTCCCCCCGCGTGATCCGCGTTGCGGCGAGCAGCGCCCACACCGCCAGTACGACGGCCAGCGCCGTTCCCGTGCGCCACACGGCGAATCCGCCGGCTTCGTCCAGTGCGACCGGTTCGCCGAACAGGGTGCGGATCGCGGGGTTACCCGCCAGCGCCTGGAGGGCTTCGGCGCCCACCTGGTCCTTGACGGCGCTGCGGTGGGCGGCGACCGCCACCGCCGACATTCCGGCGGCCACAGCGGTTACGACGAGTGCGCCGCGCCTGGTCTGGCGCAAGGCCAGAGCTGTCACGGCCCGCCGTGCCACTGCGCCGCTGTTTGTCGGGGTGGTGGCTGGGGCGAGGGCGGTCACCGCTGCGTCCCGCCGTAGTAGCCGAGGAAGATCTCCTCCAGTGAGGGCTCCCGCACGGCGAGGCTGACCACGTCCGCCACCGCGAGTCGTTGCAGGGCAGGCCCCGGGGGGCCGGTGAGGGTGAACCGCAAGGAGGCGGGGCCGGTCGCTTCGACTGCCTCCACGCCGGGAATGCGGGCCAGGTCCGGTGGCGTGCCGGTGAAGCAGACGGTCACCTCGGTGCGGTGCAGTCGTCGCAGGTCGCTCACGGAGGCGACGTCGACGAGCCGGCCCGCGCGCAGGATGGCCACCTTGTCGCAGACGGCCTCGACCTCGGCGAGCTGGTGGGAGCTGAGGAACACGGTCTGGCCGTTGTCCCGGGCTTCGCGGACCGCGTGGCGGAACTCGCGTTCCATCAGGGGGTCCAGGCCGCTGGTCGGCTCGTCCAGGACGAGCAGAGGTGCGCGGGTGGCGAACGCGGCCACCAGTGCCACCTTCTGCCGGTTGCCGGTCGAGTACGTCCCGCCCGGCTTGGACAGGTCCAGGTCGAAGCGCTCCACCAGCTGCTCCCGGTAGGGAAGGTCGGTGCCGGGGCCCGTGCGGGCCAGCAGTTCGAGGATCTCGGCGCCGGTCAGCCGGGTCCACAGCGCCACGTCGGCGGGTACGTACGCCAGATGCCGGTGTGTCACGACGACGTCGGCCGCATCGGTGCCGAAGACCGATGCCCGACCGGTGGTGGGGCGGGCCAGCCCGAGCAGTAGCCGGATGGTGGTGGACTTGCCGGCACCGTTGGGACCGAGGAAGCCGAACACCTCGCCGGCCGGGACACTCAGGTCCAGCCCGTCCAGGGCCAGGACGCGGCCATAGCGTTTGGTCAGGGACTCGGTGCGGACGGCGGGCGAGACCATAAGGGCCTCCAGTTGTCGCGCGGCGGGCACAGGGGCCCCTCATCGCCGACCAGGCTTCCCGGCACACCGCTGGTGAACATACTCGCGCCAGCCGCTGCCGGACAAGACGCGGCACACAACGAATCCGGTGTCCGAGCAAGGCATCGTTCAACAGGGGGCCAGCGCGGCGTGCGCCCCCCGGAGCGAGCCGTCCAGCGGCGCCTTACCCAGTCACCGGGGCTGCGCTGTCATCGGACGCCGCGCCTGTCCGTGGCGAGACGGGCCACGCCGGCCGACAGACACCCCGCCACCGCGACGATGCCCCCGGCGGCGGTCAACACCAGGCTCGTCTGCGGGGACGCCCCGGTCAGGCGCGGGAGCGCGTTCAGGGGCGCCACGGCGTACAGGGCCAGCAGCCCCCAGCCGTGTGCGCGCACCGGCGCCAGCCGGGCACGCAGACGTGCTGGTGCCCAACCGGCGGCCATGGCCAGGCCGGCGGGGAGCAGGGTGAGCGAGAAGACCGTCAAGCCGATCCACTGCCAGTTCATCGGTACCGGTTCCTGTGCGGGGCTATCGGCGAGCGGCCGCGGTCATGACCAGGCCGGTGATGAGCAGGGCCAGACCGGCGAGGAGTACGGGAAAGCCAGGGCCCGGCAGGAAGTACATCGCGGCACCGGCCAGGGTGAAAGGCACGCCGGCCGCGACGAGCACCCTGGCGAGACGTCGCTCCGACACGAGCTGCTCCTTGTCCGGATTCACGAGGGGCCTCGCGCCCGTCCTGGCGTGGTCGGCGAGGGGCGCGGCGGGCGCCCCGAGGAGCAGCGCCCGGCCGTACCGGACGGCGCCGATCAGGCTCGTGGCCGTGGCGACGGTTGCGCCGGCTGCCATCGGCTTCGGGGCGGTGGAGTGCCCACTGGCCGCGGGTGCTGCCTGGTCTGCGGACTTCGCTGAGCGCGGTGCGGATGACCGGGACGGCGATGTGATCACGGGAGCCGGCAGTGAGGTCACGCCGCCGTTCACCCGGTGACCTTCCCGTCCGCACGAGCGGCGCCGCCGGTGTTCGCCGCGGTGTCGTACTGGTAGATGTCGGGGATGCCGTCGGCGTCGGCGTCTACGGTCTCCTCCTCGTAGAGCCGCTTGTACACCGTGTTGCGGCGGCGCAGGAGGAGGGCGGCGAGGGCGGCGGCGGCGACGGAGCCGACGAGGACGGCGGCCTTGATCTGCTCGGTGACCGCCTGTCCCGGGAAGGCGAGTTCGCCGATGAGGAGGGCGACGGTGAAGCCGATGCCGGCGAGGACGGAGAGGCCGAAGACGTCGGCCCAGGCGAGGTCGGGGTTGAGGCGGGCGCGGGTGTAGCGGGCGGCGAGGTAGGTGCCGCCGAACACGCCGAGGATCTTGCCGACGACCAGGCCGACCACGACACCGAGCGGCTCGGGCCGGGTGAACACGTCGGCGATCGCGGAGCCGGAAACGGTGACCCCGGCGGCGAAGAGCGCGAAGAGGGGGACCGCCACACCTGCCGAGAGCGGGTGGACCAGGTGGGCGACGCGAGCCCCGGGCGAGGCCTTCTCGCCCTTGTCGAGGGTCGTGCGCAGGATCAGGCCCATGGCGACGCCGGCGACGGTGGCGTGGACGCCGCTGTTGTACATCAGCGCCCAGGTCGCGATGCCGAGGGGGACGTACCACCACCAGCCGCGGACGCGGAAGCGCTGGAGGGCGTAGAAGAGAGCGAGGCCGGCGACGGCGCCGCCGAGCGCCCAGAAGTTGAGGCTGCTGGTGAAGAAGATCGCGATGATGAGGATGGCGCCGAGGTCGTCGACGACGGCGAGGGTGAGGAGGAAGGCGCGCAGGGCGGACGGCAGGTGGGTGGAGATGACCGCGAGCACGGCGAGGGCGAAGGCGATGTCGGTGGCCATGGGCACGGCCCAGCCGTCGAGGCTGCCGCCGCCGAGACCGGCGGTCAGCGCGTACAGGGCGGCGGGCACGACCATGCCGCACAGGGCGGCCACGACGGGCAGGGCAGCCGTGGCAGGGGTACGCAGTTCACCGACGACGAGTTCCCGCTTGAGCTCGATGCCCGCGACGAGGAAGAAGACGGCGAGGAGGCCGTCGGCGGTCCAGTGTCCGACGGACAGGTCGAGGCCGAGGGCGGGTATGCCGAAGTGGAAGTCACGTATCTGCTGATAGGTGTCGCCGAGCGGGCTGTTTGCCCAGATCAGTGCGATCACCGCGGCACCGAGCAGGACCAGACCGCCGATGGTCTCGGTCCGCAGGGCCGCGGCGATGGCGCGACGCTCGGGCCAGGGGAGGAGGCCGAGGAACGGAGAGCGCTGTGGGGGCGGGGCAGCGGTCATGAGAGGGGTACCTCCGGGGCGTCGGCTGACAGCGGGCACGCGGCCCCTTGGACGCCGACCAGACTTCCCGGCACACCCCGCGCCACTCCTTGATGTGATGAGCACATTGACGCGTTCTTTACACCCTATAGGGAGGGCGGGGATGTTGCCAGGGGGGCTTTGACGTGCGGGAACAAGGGGCAGCGGGCCCGTGGGCACCAAGGCGCGAGGTGCTCACGGGCCCGCTGCGAGGAGCCGGGCCGCCGGGGGGACGGTCAGACGGTGGTCTTCACCGGCTCCTGGTCTTCGTCCTCGTCGGATTCGGTGTCCTGGCCGGCGTCGCGGCGGCGGGCGAAGTCGAGGAAGGTGTTGAGCTCCCGCTTGACGACGGGGGCCAGCAGGTACAGGCCGATGATGTTGATGACGGCGAGCATGAACAGCACGGCGTCGGCCATGTCGATGAGGGTCTGCAGGGTCAGCAGGGAGCCGCCGACCGCGAAGAGGGTGTACATGACCTTGAACGTCAGCTCGCTGGTCCTGCTGCGGCCGAACAGGTGGGTCCAGGCCTTCATGCAGTAGTAGCCCCAGGTCAGCACCGTGGAGATGGCGAACAGCATCACGGCGATGGTGAGGATGTAGGGGAACCAGGGCAGGACGGTGGCGAAGGCGTCGGAGGTGATGGTCACGCCGCCGATGGACTCGCCCTTGCGGGCCTCGCCCCAGCTGGCCGGGTTGGCGATGACGATGGTCAGCGCCGTCATGGTGCAGATGATGACGGTGTCGATGAACGGCTCCAGCAGGGCGACCAGGCCCTCGGAGGCGGGGTGCTTGGTCTTGACCGCGGAGTGCGCGATCGGGGCGGAGCCGAGGCCGGCCTCGTTGGAGAACGCGGCCCGCTTGAAGCCGATGATCAGTGCGCCGAGGACACCGCCGGCGACGCCCTCGGGGTTGAAGGCGCCCTCGATGATCGTGGAGATCGCGGCCGGGACGGCGGTGACGTTGACGGCGATGACGACCAGGCACGCGGCGATGTAGATGCCGGCCATGGCCGGGACGAGCTTGCTGGTGACCGAGGCGATGGAGCGGATGCCGCCGAGCAGGACGACGCCGACCAGGGCGGCGATCAGGATGCCGAAGAACAGCGCGCCGGCCGAGGAGCCCATCATCCCGTCCTCGCCGCCGGTGACGGAGACCAGCTGGGCGTAGGACTGGTTGACCTGGAAGAGGTTGCCGCCGAAGAGGCCGAAGAACAGGATGAACGCGGAGGCGAGGACCGCGAGGACCTTGCCGAGGGTCTTGCCGCGGGCGCCGAAGCGCTCGGCGAGGCCCTTGGGCAGGTAGTGCATGGGGCCGCCGGAGACGGTGCCGTCGGCGTGGACCTCGCGGTACTTCACGCCGAGGGTGACCTCGACGAACTTCGTGGCCATGCCCAGCAGGCCGCAGAGGATCATCCAGAACGTGGCACCGGGGCCGCCGATGGAGACGGCGACGGCGACACCGGCGATGTTGCCCAGGCCGACGGTTCCGGAGACGGCGGCGGTCAGCGCCTGGAAGTGGTTGACCTCACCGGTCGAGCCCTTCTCGTCGTATTTGCCGCGGACCACCTTCAGCGCCAGTGGGAACTTGCGTATCTGGATCAGGCCGAACCAGGCCGAGAACACCAGACCGGCCACGACCAGCCAGGCCACGATCAGCGGGAGTTCGGTGCCGTTGACGGGCACCGAGTAGAAGACGACGTCTCCGAGCCATTTGGCGATGGGCTCGAAGAATCCGCTGACGGCCTCGTCGACGGAGTCGGTGAAGGAATCGAGTGACATGTGGCAAAACCTCGATGGCGCAGACCGGCCCCGTGCGGAGGGCCGGTGTGTGAAGGCGGGCTGTGAGCGAACGCCGTTGTCCGATCGGCGACCCGTGGCGCCACCGGTCCGCGGACACGGATCGGGGGAGGGGCGCCTTGGTCGTGCAGGTGGAACATGTACTGCAGGTGGTGCCGCGACCTGGTGCGGCCGCCACTCCGGACGTTCCGGCGAGGGTGGGCCGGATGCGGAGTTGCGTATTCCTAGCACGCTCTTTACCTCTTCTTTAGTGACGCCCATCACATTGGCTGAACTTTTGTGGTGTTTGCCCAGCTCTGGTGACCGGATCGTTATTCGGATCTGAGGTTCTCCTGAGCGAACAGCTGACTGGTTCCTCTCCTCCCACGGGGCTCCCGGCTGCATCCCCGGGTCTTGGTGGACGTCCGGCGCGTCATATTTCACCTCTCTGGTACTCGCTGGTAGGCAGGGTGTCGCGGCGGTCGACCGTGCCGTTCTGGCCTCACGGTGAACAGCGCCGCCAGGCGGGGCCGAACCTGATGCGGCCTGCATCGTGGCTGTCGAGAGGAGGCGCATGGGCTGGCCCGGAGCCGTCGTTGGCGCTGTTTTGGTCCTCTTCGTCCTTCGGGACGTGTTCCACACCCTGTGGCACCCGACTCGTCATGGGGGGCTGAGCCGCCTGACCATGACCGCCGTGTGGCGTCTGGCCAAGGCATTGCCGCGCCGCGGTGCCGCAGGGCTGGCCGGCCCCGTTGCCATGGCGGTCGTCGTGGCCGTGTGGTGCCTGACGGCGGTGGTGGGATGGGCCCTGGTCTACTGGCCGTTCATGCCGGAAGCCTTCGCTTACGCTCCCGGCCTACGGCCTGACGACCACGCCGGATTTGACGACGCCCTGTACGTCTCCCTGGTCCACATCTCCACGCTCGGGCTCGGCGACATCGCCCCCACCGAGGGATGGCTTCGCATCGTTGCACCGATGGAGTCCCTGGTCGGATTCGCTCTGCTGACCGCGACGGTGGCATGGACCCTGGGGGTCTTCCCCGCTCTTGCCCGCCGACGTTCCCTGGCCCTGCGGATCTCGCACCTCGTGCGCACCCACCCCACCACGGACCAGGTCGACGCCGATGCGGGCGCGGCCGTCCTCGACGGACTTGCCGCTGACGTGTCCGTCGTCTGCGTGGACCTCCTGCAGTACGCCGAGTCGTACTACTTCCATGACGGGGACAGGCGCATCTCGCTCGCCGGGCAGATCGCGGGTGCCGTCGGCCTCGCCGATCAGGCCTCAGCCGCCCGGCACCCCGACGTCCGGAGGTCGGCGGCTGTCGTCCGTGCCGCGCTGGACGATCTGGCGGCCATCCTGGACAGCCGCTTCCTGCATACCCAGGGGGCGGCGCGTGAGGTCTTCGAGGCGTACGCCCGCGACCACGGCCACCTGGGTGGGGGCTGACATCGGATGGTTCCCCTGCCCCCGGGCTCATGGGTGAGCGGGCTTGTCGACTGTGCGCTCGCCCCGTTCCCCGCTCGGCTGGATCTCCACCTTCCTGAGGGCCCCTTCGACGGCGGCGAGGCGGTCGGCGATGAGGTCGAGTGCGGCCACGGCCCGGATCAGCGGATTCGGCGAGCTCGGTGTCCTCGGGCCGCAGGTGGGCGCGGGAGTCGGTCAGGGGGCGGACGAGCCGGGAGGCGTCGTTGTCGGCGAGCGCCTGGTTCAGGTCGTCGATGGCGCCCTCGGCGCTGGAGGGCAGGCCGGTGAGGGCGGTGACCTGGCCGGCGAGGCGGCGCAGGTCGGCCGCGTTGCCGCGGGCCCAGGCGGTCACCGTCCGGTCAGCAGCCCGTGTATTGCGGGTGGCCTGGACGCGTTCCTCGCCGGTGCTTCCGGCCTTGCCGGGGCGCAGGCGGAGGTAGCGGCGCTCTGCGGCCTGGCGGCTGGAGACTCCGAGGGGGCCGGCAAGGTCGGCCCAGCTGGCGCCCTGATCGCGGGCGAGCTCCCGCCCGGCTACGACCTCCTCGTCGGCCACCCCCAGCCCACCTGACCGGCCGACGCCACCCGCCAGAAGACCCTTTGACAGAAAGGCGATGCAGCACCATGTACGACCAGCCTCGACCGCACCAGGCCCACCCCGCCATGACGTTCGAGCAGATGCTGGAACGCGTGCGCTACGAAGGTGCCTACCCGACCCGCGAACGTGCCGGGGAAGCCGTCCGCACGGTCATGGCCGCCCGTACCGGCACCAGCCCTGCCATCGCCCGTTGGGACACCGGCGCGGTACTCGCCGTCGTCTCGCGTCTCGCCGGCTCCGACCTCCTCGCCCGGATCCTCCACCAGCTCCCGGAGGGCTACGCGCTCCTCTTCGGCCAAGCGGAACTGCGGCAGCCGCAAACTGCCTGAGCCAGAGGCCGACTCGGTCGCATACGGCCGGTCCCCCGAAGGCGAGTTCGACGCACTCGGCAGCTTCGCGGTGGTCGGCGAGGACCGCGGCAATGGAGCAAACCTTCTCGTGGCGTGAGTCGCCTGGGTGCGGCTCTCCGACTCTCATCCCTCGAAGAGCGTTTCTTCCACTGCGGTCGGCCTTGCTGCCTCCTGCTGTGCGCGCTCGAACTCGAGCTGCCATGCTCGCGCCTCGGCGTAGGCGACATGGGCCATGCTGCCCGGACACAGGACCAGTGACCGGGGCTCGGTCCTGTGGTCCTTGACCGATCCGTACCCGATCCGTTTGGTCGGCAGCAAGGCGTGCGGAACGGAGCAAGAGGGGCATGGAGCCTTGGGAAGGGTCGCCATGCCGCCAGAATGACCGAACGAACCCCCATGTGACAGGGAGCGTACGGGCGCGCACTGAGGGGTGGAGGGCGCCATCGGCGGGACGTGGTGAGGTGGCTGCTGCCCCGACGAGGTGGTTCTTCGTCGTTCGGTCCATACAGGAGGGGTGGTCCGGGGCGCGTTCTCCGGGGGGTCTTTAGCCGAAGTTGCTAGAACGGCTCGGCCCTCTCGGCAGCCGCACTATCGTCCACAACTCAGCCGCCGTCGGACGGACTTCCGGTGGTGGCGGTGCCGGACGGACCGGTCTCAGGCCGCCGTACGCGGGAGCCTTCGCGTCGTGCCGCCGGTGCCGAAGCGATGGCCCACCTGCCGGAACCGTCCCGGGGAGGAAAAGTTGACCGCTCCCGTACCGTCCTGTCCGGTCCCCGCCCGCAACGCCCGTACGTGGCGGCCGCGCGGACCGGTGCGGTGGGCGCCGGCCGCCGTGTGCGCGCTGCTGGTCTCCGGATGCTCCGGGGGTGCCGAGTCCGCCGCGACTGCGGTCGTCAGTCCCAGCCCCGCCACCGTTCCGTCCATGACCGTGGAGCAACTGGCCTCCGCCGTGGGCTGCACGGCCGAGATCACGTCGCAGGCCTCCGACTACCGCCAGGCCACGTGCAGGTCCGCCCAGGCGGACCACGTCCTCCTGGACTTCGACACGGCCGAAGGGCAGCGGGCCTGGCTGGACTACGCGCAGATGTACGGCGGGGTCTACCTCGTCGGCGACCGGTGGGCGCTGTCGGCGAAGTCCAAGGAGTACATGGAGTCGCTGCGGGCCACGCTGGGCGGCACGGTCGAGGAGCGCGGCCCCGTCGGCCCGGCCCCGGCAGCGCCCCCGGCCTCGGGCAGCGCGCAGCCGACGACCGGCGGACGGTGACGGCCCGGTGGAACGGTTCGGGCGCGGCGGCCGGTGTGCATCTCCACGTGTCCTGCTCGCGACGCAGACGAGGGAGCTTCCTCGATGACCTCATCCATCACGCTGTTCGTCACCGGTGTCACCACAGGCCTGTTCGCGGGCGGCGCCTCCTGCGCGGCGGTGCAGGGCGGTCTGCTGGCCGGCGCGGTCGGCCGCCGCGCCACAGCATCGGCCCCAGAAGCCCCAGCCGCCGCGGAGACTTCGGAACGCAGCGGGCTCTTCGCACCCGTCGGCGTGTTCCTCGGCGCCAAGCTGGTCTCGCACACCCTGCTCGGCGCGGCCCTCGGGCTGCTCGGCGCCGCCGTCCAGCCCGGTCCCCGCACGCAGGCCGGGCTGCTGATCGCCGCCGGTGTGCTGATGGTCCTCTTCGCCCTCGACATGTTCGGGGTGCGGGCCGTACGGCGCTTCGTGCCGCGCCCGCCCGCGTCCTGGGGGCGGCGCGTGCGCCGCTCGGCGAAGTCGACGGCCGTCTCGGCCCCGGCCGTCCTCGGTTTCCTCACCGTCCTGATCCCCTGCGGGGTCACCCTCAGCGTCGAGTTGATCGCCGTGACATCCGGCTCGGCGACGGCCGGAGCCGCGGTCATGGCGGGCTTCGTGCTCGGCACGGGCCCGCTCTTCGCCGTGCTCGGATTCTTCCTGCGGTCCGCGGCGCGGCTGTGGCGGGGCCGCCTCACCCTCGTCACCGCGGTCGTCGTCCTCCTGGTCGCGGTCTGGACCCTGGGCTCAGGCCTTCGGCTCGGCGGCTGGTGGCCCACGCCCGCCACACCCGCCGCGGCGGCCGCCACGCCCTCCGGGGCCGTACTGACCAACCCCGACGGCAGCCAGACCATCACCGTCCAGGCCCGCTCCGACTCCTACACCCCGGGTGCGATCACCGCGAAGGCCGGAGTGCCCACGATCCTCGTCGTCGCCACGAACGACACGGGCGGCTGCGCCCGGTCCTTCGCCGTCCCCGACCTGGGAGTCCGGAAGGAGCTGCCCGTCACCGGCACGACCACCGTCGACCTGGGCACCCGTAAGCCCGGCACCCTCGAATTCACCTGCGCCATGGGCATGTACGGCGGCCGGATCACCTTCCAGGAGCCGGCCGCCCAGAGCCTGCGCACCGCACCCGAACAGGAGACCGTCTCGTGACCACACGCATGGAGTTCGCCGTCACCGGCATGCACTGCGACAGCTGCGGGCTGCTCATCGACGACGAGGTCGAAGAGCTGCCAGGAGTCGCCTCCAGCACCACCGACGTCCGCAGGGAACGCACGGTCGTCGACCTGACCGCTCCCGTCGCCCCGGACACCGTCATCGCCGTGATCACGGAAGTCGGGTACACGGCCGTCCACGTGGCCTGACCCACCGACGAGGATCCGCGGGACGGCAGGGTCGTACGCGTGGCCGGTCCCGCGGCCGGTCAGAAGCCGACCGGTTCCTCCGTGTGGTCGGCGGGCTCGACCTGCACGCCGACGGAACCGAGCATGTCGGCGAGGACCTCGAAGTAGGCGCCCTTGACGTTGAGGCTCTCCTTGGCGCCGGCGGTCAGCAGGCGGAAGGAGATGAGGTTGACGACGAGGCCGACGACGGCGACGACCAGCACCGGGAGGCCCGGGACCTCGACGGGGTCGCGGAAGCGTTGCACGGCTTCGTAGAGGACGTAGAAGGCCACGCCGAAGAGCAGCAGGCCGTTGATGATCGCGGCCAGGACTTCGAGGCGGTAGGTGCCGTACGTGCACCGGCCGGCGGCCGGGCGCCTTGCGAGGCGGATCGCGGCGAGGGCCAGCCCGAGGCCCAGGACGTCGGTGCCCATGTGGGCGGCGTCGCTGATCAGGGCGAGGGAGCCGGTGGCGACGTCGGCCACCACCTCCACCAGGGCGTACGCCGCGGTGATGGAGAAGGCGATGGCCAGGGGCTTCTGGTGGCGCTCGCCCGCGCTGCCGATCCGCGGGCCGTGGGCGTGCCCGTCGCCACCGGCGCCACCGTCGTCCCCGGTGGGGGAGTCGTGGCTGTGGCCGTGTCCCATGGTGCTGTACCTCCGGGTCCTGTGGCGCCGGCCGGCTCCCGTGGCCGGCCTGGCAGGGGTGGGCCCGAAGCCCGCCGCGCCACGGGCATGACGGGCCGGCGTCTTCAGGCCGCGGCCGTACCGGCGCGCCTGCCGACGCCGGGGACGAACCGGCCGGCCCGCGCCGTGTAGTCGGCGTACGCACGGCCGTGCACCCCGGCCAGGTACGGTTCCTCCACCACGCGGACCTGGAGCTCGACGGCGAGGACGAGCACGAGCCAGGCGAGGACGGCGAGGGCGTTGGGCACCATCAGGGCGAGCCCCGCGGCGGTCACGGTCATCGCGGTGAAGACCGGGTTGCGCACGTACGCGAAGAGTCCGGAGGTCACGAGGTCCGTGCGCTCGGCGGCGTCCACCCCGACGCGCCAGGACGCACCCATCCTGCTCTGCGCGACCTGGGTGGCGGCCATGCCCGCCAGGGCCACGGCCAGCCCCGTCCACCGAAGGTCCGAACTGCCGCCCGCGCCGGGCAGCGTGGGCATTCCGGCGAGTGCGGCGGCGGGGGCCGCGGCTCCGCCCAGGAGCGCGAGGACGAACAGGACGCCGGCCCACCACGCGGCGGACCCGGGCCGGCCCGAGACGCCCCGGAAACCGGCGTCTCCGGTGCGGCGCCGCTGCACGGCGGCGCGGAGCCCGAAGGCGGTCACGGCCCAGGCGGCGAACAGCGCCAGCGTGGTCCAGGCCCAGTTGTTCACTTCTTCTCCTCCGTCTTCGACGTGGTCTGTGGGGTGCGGCACGCGCCGGACGGCCCCGCGGCGCAGCAGCCCCTGCCCCGCCACGCGTCGCGGCCCTCCTTGACGGCGACGGCCGCGATGACGAGGGCGGCGATCGGGTCCGCCCAGGTCCAGCCGAGGGTGGCGTTGAGGGCGAGGCCGGCGAGGACGACGGCCGAGAGGTAGGTGCACAGGAGGGTCTGCCGGGAATCGGCCACGGCGGATGCGGAGCCGAGCTCCCGCCCCGCCCGGCGCTGGGCGGCGGACAGGAAGGGCATCACCGCGAGCGACAACGCGGCGAGGGCGATGCCCGGCACGGAGGGCGACGCCCCGCCCGCGCCGGTCAGGGCCCGTACGGCGTCGACGGCGACGTAGGCGGCGAGGACGTAGAACGAGACGGCGACGATCCGCAGAGCCCGGTGCTCGCGGGCCTCCCGGACCGCATGGTCGTGGGCGGAGAACTGCCAGGCGACCGCGGCGGCGGAGGAGACCTCGATGACCGAGTCGAGGCCGAAGCCGACCAACGCGGTGGAGGAGGCCATGGCGCCGGCGGTGAGGGCGACGCCCGCCTCGACGACGTTGTAGGTGATCGTCGCGGCCACGAGCAGCCGTATGCGGCGGGTCAGTACGTCGCGCCGGGCGGGCGACGGGCCGAGCGCCAGGGCGGCCATCAGCAGCAGCCCTTCTCGTCCGCCTCTGTGCAGGTCCGGTCGGCGGCGACGGTGACGACCGCGGAGCGGAGGTCGTCGAGGGCGTGCCCGAGCCGCGCATCGGCGAGCTCGTAGCGCGTGCGGCGGCCTTCGGGGACGGCGACCACGAGGCCGCAGTCACGCAGGCAGGCGAGGTGGTTGGAGAGCCGAGTGCGGGAGATGCCCAGCTTGTCGGCGAGGTCGGAGGGGTGCGCAGGGGCCTCGCGGATCTCGAGGAGCAGACGGCAGCGGATCGGATCGGCGAGGGCGCGTCCGAAGCGCGCCAGGACCTCGATGTCTTCGGCGATGTTCAGCACGTCCCGACAGTACATCGACTTCTGAATTCAGGAAAGCCTGAACTGTCGGCTCAGGGGGGAGGAAGGGGAGTCGTGACTCCCGGCGGCGGCGGCGGCGGTGGCGGCGGGCGGGTGGGGACGCACCTGGGCGATCACGAGGGCGACGTCGTCGGCCGCGTCGCGGTGGCGCAGAGCCGACAGGAGCCTGTCGCAGGTGGCCTCGGGTGGCAGGGCCGGATCGGAGAGCAGGTGGAGGAGCAGGTCGAGGCGGTCGTCCAGGGCGTCGCCGCGGGTTTCGACGAGGCCGTCGGTGTAGAGGACCAGTCGGTCGCCGGGCAGCAGGTCGACGGTGGTGTTCTCGAAGCCCGTGCCGCCGAGGCCGCCCGTACCGAGCGGCACCCCGGCCGGGAGGTCGACCAGGGCCGGGGCCCGCCCGGACCGGATGACCACCGGGGGCGGGTGGCCCGCCAGGGCGACGCGGCACCGCGCGAGCCGGGGGTCCCACGTGGCGTACACGCACGTCGCCATGGTCCCGTCCAGTTCGGTGGCGATGTGGTCGAGGTGGCGCAGCACCCGGGCCGGATCGAGCCCCAGGTCGGCGAGGGTACGGGTCGCCGTGCGCAGCTGTCCCATGGTGGCGGCGGCGTGGACGCCGTGCCCCATGACGTCGCCGACGACGAGTGCGGTCCGGTCGTCCGGCTGCGGGATCGCGTCGAACCAGTCACCGCCGATCCCGCTGGCGGCCGCCGCCGGCTGGTAGCGGTAGGCGATCTGGAGGCCTGCGGCCCGGGGCGGGGGATGGGGGAGGAGGTGGCGCTGGAGGGTCAGGGCCGTGTCCGTGGCGTGCTGGTACCAGCGGGCGTTGTCGATGGCGATGGCGGCGCGGGTGGCCAGCTCACGGGCCAGGGCGACGTCGTCGTCGCCGAAGGGCAGCGGGTTGCGGGTGCGCAGCAGGCCCAGCGCGCCGAGGACCTGCCCGCGGGCGGTGAGCGGTACGGCCAGATAGGAATGGGCTCCCTCCGCGGCGAGGAGCGCGGCCGCGGCCGGGTCGCGGGCGATGTGCTGCAGATCCGAGCCGCCGATCCGCGCGACCAGGACGGGGCGCCGCGTGCTCACGCAGCGGGTGACCAGGCGCTCGGCCGGGTACGTGGTCCGCCGGCCCACCGGATCCGCGGCGCGTACGGCGTCCGTCGCGTAGGACGTGCCCAGCGCGAGGGCCATGAAGCGGGTCGGCCCCGACCGGGAGCCGGGATCCAGTTCCACGCTTCCCTCGAGGACGGAGTCCAGCACGTCGACCGAGGCGATGTCGGCCAGGTCGGCCACGACGAGCTCGGCGAGCTCACGGGCCGTGCGTTCCAGGTCCAGGGTGGTGCCGACGGTCACCGACGCCCGGGCGATCAGGTCGAGCCGGCGACGGGCCGCGGCGGCCTCCCTGGCGGCGCGGTAGCTGTCGGTGACGTCCACGACCACCAGCGCCACGCCGATCACCCGCCCGCCGGGGCCCTCGAGCCGGTAGTACGACCCCGACCAGGCGTGCTCCTCGTACGGGTCGGCGGGGGTGCGCCCGACGCCGTACTGGTCCAGCAGCGGTACGCCGGTCTCCAGGACCTGGCGCATGGAGGCTTCGATCGCGTCGGTGTCGAGGAAGGGCAGCGCTTCGTGGGGCGTACGGCCCAGATGCTCCTCGGCGGGCAGACCGTTGATCCGCTGCAGCATCGGGTTGACCAGGACGTACCGCAGCCCGGTGTCCAGCACCGCCAGCCCGAGCGGGGACTGGGCCACCAGCGGCACCGAGAGGGCCAGGTCCCGTTCCACGTCCCGCAGGACAGCCTCGTCGCAGGCGATCCCCAGGGCGTACATGCCGCCCGTTTCGTCCTGCAGCCGCATGTTGCGGAATTCGGCCAGCCGGGTGGAGCCGTCCTTGTGCCGGACCGGGAACACGCCGGCCCAGGCACCGTCACCGGCCATGACCTTGGCGAACAGCTCCAGCACGAGGTCGACGTGATCCTCGGCGACCAGCAGTTCGGCCGCGTAGCGGCCCAGCGCCTCCTCGGCCGACCAGCCGAACAGCTCCTGCGCCTGCGGGCTCCACAAGGTGATCCTGCCCCGGGAGTCCAGGACCACGGCGGCCACGCTCAGGACGTCCAGCAGGCCGCCGGCCTCGGAGGGGACCGCCCGGACGGGGCCGGATCCGGCCCGGAACGTCTCGGACGCGACCATGACCGGACCTCCTTCGCCAGGGGCGGCGGGCCGCGGACCGGTGGTCCGGCCCGGACAGCCGTCGGCCCTCTCATCCTGCCCCCGTCGCCGCCGCGCGGCAGATCTCGGCAGCGGTCCTCTGTCCAGAATCGCATCCGTGGCGTACGCGGTCGATGTGCCGGGCAGGTGCGAGCCCCTGTGCGCAGATGTCCTGGTGGATGCGTGACCGGTCCGGGTGGAACTCCGGCGGCGCGGGGCGAGCACGCGGCCGTGGCGAAGGGCATCGGCCGAAGCCGCCGGATCGGCCGGAAGTTCCCCTCCCGCCGACCGGACCACGCCCTAGACTGCGACCGCTCCGCACCTGGCGATCATCGGGAAGGCGTGCAGGATGAACCGAGCAGTCATCAGCGGATTGGCGGCCGTGACGTTGGTCGTGTCCGGAGGGGGTGTCGCCACCGCGTCCGACGGCGCTCCGCCGCGCACCACGCACGGACCCTGCCAGTACACGCAGACCCCGGACGAGCCGCCGGCGCGCGCCGTTCCGCTGCCGCCCGATCCGCGGCGCACCCCCAGCCGCGGCACGGTCGACGTGTCCGTTCCGACCAGCCGGGGCCCGCTCCCGCTGACTCTGGACCGGGCCAAGGCGCCGTGCACGGTGCAGAGTTTCCTGCACCTGGCGCGCCACGGGTTCTACGACCGCACGGTGTGCCACCGTCTGACGGCGTATCCGACCCTGAAGGTCCTGCAGTGCGGCGACCCGACCGGCACCGGTGAGGGCGGGCCCGGATACAAGTACAAGGACGAGCTGCCGGTGGACCTGCCGCCGGCACCGACCGATCCGACCGGCGCGCGCCGTGTCTACGAGCGCGGGCTGCTGGCGATGGCCAACGCCGGTCCGGACACGAACGGTTCGCAGTTCTTCGTCGTGTGGGGGGACTCCGCGCTGCGACCGAACTACACCGTGTTCGGTACGGTCGACGCCGCCGGCCTCGTGACGCTCGACAAGGTCGCCGCCGGAGGCATCCAGCCGACCGCGGACGACCCGGCACCGGTCGACGGCACCCCCGTACTGCGGACCGAGCTGCTCCGCGTCCGGCAGTCCTGCCGGCCCTGACGCGCCGCGGCCACGTCCCCGATGAGCGTGCCCGGGGACGTGGCCGCCTCCGCCTCCCTCTGCGGGAGTCAGCGCCAGGCGGGATGCCCCTCGGTGCCGACGCCGGTGGTGAGCTTCTGCTCGCCGGTCCCGTCCGCGCGCACGGCCCAGACCGCGGGCTCCTCGTACGGACCGCGGACGAAGGCCACCCAGTTGCCGTCGGCGGACCAGGAGGGGTCCATCTCGTGGGCGCTGGTGGCGACCAGTTCGCGATCGTCACTGCCGTCGGCCTTCACGAGGCGGATGTCGCCCTGCGTTTCCGTGCCGTACGTCCCCGCCGTGTAGGCGAAGGTGGTGCCGTCCGGCGACCAGACGGGGTCGAGTGCCGGATGGGGCAGCCGGGTCACCTGCTGCGGGGCTCGGTTCGCATCGGCGGGGTCGACCAGGTGGAGCTGCCAGTTACCGGGTCCCGTCTCCAGGCAGACCGCGATGCTCTTGCCGTCCGGCGACCACGCGGGATCCTCGACCTGGCCCTTGCCCGACGTGACCTGCTTCGCCGAGCCGTCGGCGACGTCGACCACGAACAGCTGCTGCACGCCGTCCTTCTTGCGCAGCACGGCCAGCCGGCTGCCGTCCGGGGACCAGGACACCCTGCCGTTGGCGATGGCGGTGATCCGCCGCGCGTTCGAACCGTCGGCGTTGGCGGTCCAGACGGCCGTGCCCTCGGGAGTGCTGCGGGTGAACGCGAACGACCTGCGGTCGGGGGACCACTGGGGCAGGGTGTCGCATGCTCCCGCAGCCGAGGCGATCAGCTGTACGGGCTTCTCCGCGTCGGTGTCCCGGCGGGCGATGACCCCGTTGCACGTCCCGGGCCAGCCCGGGGCCGTGTCCAGCCGGACCAGCAGGGGATCGGTGGGGAGCAGGGCGGGGTCCGGTTCGGTGGGTCCGGTCGCGCCGGGCTTGGCGTTGTCCTTGACGGAGTCCTTCCAGGGCTGCCACACGAACAGGCCGGCGGCCGCGAGTGCCGTCACGAGCGCCACCGCCAGCACCACGCGGCGACGCGAGGGCTTGCCCGGAGTCGCCTGCGGCGCCTGAGCGAGGACGGGGGAGAGCGGTGCACCGGGCTCCGTCAGGGTGCGCGTCCGTTCGGGACGGGGCTCCGCGCCGCCCGGCGGAGCGCCGGCCGACGAAGCGGCGTCCGGCGGGGCGATGTCCGGGACGGTGACGGCCGGCGGGGCGGTCTCCGCGACCGGGGCCGCCTGTGCGGTCTCCGCCGCTGGGGCTTCCCGTGCCGTGACCGGGAGCGGGGTTTCCTGCGCGGTGTCCGGGAGCGGGAGCTCCCGCGCGGTGTCCGGCAGGCTCTCCGGGGGGCTGTCCGGCGTGGTGGGGCGCACGGCCGGTTCCGGGACCGGGAGCAGCTGCGTCGCCGCCTCCGGCAGCCAGGAGCCGTCGTCCGGGTGGTGGACGGTGAGGCCGGCGAGGAACGCGGCCGGTGTGGGCCGAGCCGCCGGGTCCTTGGACAGGCAGGCGCCGATGGCCGCGCGGAGTTCACCGGGCACCGCGGTCAGGTCCGCCTCCTCGTGGACCACCTTGTAGTGCCTGGCCGCGGACGGCCCGTCGCCGAAGGGAGTGCCGCCCGCGGCCTGCGTGAGTACCACCCCCAGGGCGAACATGTCGACCGCGGGGGTGAGTGCGCCACCGCCGGTGAGCTGCTCGGGCGCCAGGAAGCCCGGCGTGCCGACCTGCAGGCCGGTCTGGGTGAGGGCCGTACCGTCCAGGGCGCGCGCGATACCGAAGTCGATGACGCGCGGTCCGTCCTCCGCGACGATGATGTTCGCGGGCTTGAGGTCGCGGTGGATGACCCCCGCCCGGTGGATCGCCTCCAGCGCCTCGGCCAGGCCGGCGGCCAGCACCGTGAGCGTGTCCAGGGGCAGCGATCCGACACGCGCCAGTACCGCTTGCAGGGTGGGGCCGGGCACGAAGGCCGTCACCAGCCACGCCGGCTCCCCGTCCGGGTCCGCGTCGACCACCGGCGCGGTGTGGAAGCCTCCGACCCGCCGGGCGGCCGCGACCTCGTCGGCGAACCTCCGCCGGAACCCGGGCTCGGTGCTGAGCTCGGGGCGTACGACCTTGATGGCGACCGCGCGACCGGACCGGGAACGGCCCAGGTAGACCACCCCCATGCCCCCCTGGCCGAGCCGTCCCACCAGTCGGTAGCGGCCGTCGCCGAGCGAGGTGGGATCACCCGTTTCGAGCGGCTTCATTCGTCCCCCATTTTCACATCTTGCGTGATGAACAGCCTCTCCCTACCTGTCGCGCCGACCGCCAGTCAAGCGAGGCCCTCCCGGAGGCCCGGCGGGCCGTCGGCCGCGGCGGAGGAAGCGGCGGTCTCCGGTGGGGGACCGGCGGGCGTGGCGTAGGGATTTGTCCCGGTTGTCGGGCCATGATGGCGTGGTGCGACTTGATCACGTGTCCTATGCGGTGGCCCGCGACAGCTTCGTCTCCACCGTCCAGTGGATCGGATCGGCCCTCGGCGGCGGGTTCGTCGACGGGGGTGTGCATCCGCGCTTCGGCACCCGCAACTTCATCCTCCCGCTGAGCGGCGGCACCTACGTGGAGGTCGTCACCACACTCGACCACCCCGCCGCCGACCGCGCACCCTTCGGCCAGGCCGTCGCGCGCCGCGCCGCCGAGGGCGGCGGCTGGCTCGGCTGGGTGGTCTCGGTCGACGACATCGCCCCGGTCGAGGCGCGCCTCGGCCGCACCTCCGCCGAGGGGCACCGGGTCCGCCCCGACGGGTTCGACCTCAGGTGGAAGCAGATCGGCCTGCTGGAACTGATGGAGGACCCGCAGCTCCCGTACTTCCTGCAGTGGACCGTTCCGACCGAGGAACGCCCGAGCGCCGACCCGCGCACCTCCACCACCATCCACGGGGTCTCCATCGCCGGCGATGCCGCCTCCATCGCCGAGTTCCTCGGTGAACCGGCCGACCACCCCCTCGACCAGATCGACGTCACCTGGGTCGAGGACGAGGAACCGGGCCTGGTCTCGGTCGAGTTCGCCACCGCCCGAGGCCCGGTCACCATCTGACCCGGGCCCGACCGCCCGAAGGGCGGCGGTGAGGGGCCCTGATGTCCGTGGGGTGCCATTCCCGACCGATTGTCCGCTTCGTATCGATTGGGTGAGGCGCCCTCCTCGCCGTATTGAAAATGACTGCCATCTTCATATAGAACTACCGGGTGCTCATCTCGCGACCCGTGTTCGAGCGCCCGGCCGCAGCGGTGCGGCCCTTCGCGCTTCCCGCACTCCGACACCCCGCCGTCTCCGCGCTCCTGGCGGACCACCGCGCCCTGCTGGCCGAACTCCTGGACGGCCTGGGCTCACCGCTGCACGTGGTGCTGCCCGAGGTCTTCGAGGAGAACGTCGCCCGGCTCCGCCGTGCGTTCGCCGGGGCGGGCGTGACCGCGGACGTCCTGTTCGCCAAGAAGGCCAACAAGGCCGACTGCTACGTCAGGTCGGCCGCCGCCCTCGGCATCGGGGTCGACGTCGCGAGCGCCCCGGAACTGGTCGGCGCCCTGGCGGGCGGAGTCCCCGGGCACCGGATCGGTATATCCGGCCCGGAGAAGGACGACGCGCTGCACACCCTCGCCGTCCAGCACGGCTGCCTGGTGGCCGTCGACTCCGTCGGTGAGCTCCGCCGGCTCGCGGCCACCGCACGCACCGCGCGGCGGCAGGCGCGGGTGCTGCTGCGAACCCGTACGGCCGGCCAGTTCGCCAGCCGCTTCGGCCTCTCGGCCGCCGAGCGTGCCGCCGCTGTCGGAGTCTGCGCGGAACGCGCCGACGACCTCCTCCTGCGCGGCTTCTCCTTCCACCTCGGCGGCTACTCCACGACGCAGCGCGCGACGGCGGCGAACGAGATGATCGAGCACTGCCTCGACGCCCGGCGGCGCGGCGCGAGCTCGGCCGAACTGGTCGACATCGGCGGCGGGTTGCCCGTCCGGTACGTCGAGCCGCGGCTCTGGGACGCGTTCCTCGCGCAGAACCGGCCGGCCCACTACCACGCGGCCAGGAACTTCCAGGACTTCTACCCCTACGGCGGTCAGACCGCGGACCGGGCCGTGACCGCGATCATGGAACACCGGGTCGACGGCGCCGAGAGCCTGTCGGCGAAAGCGGGCCGAAACGGGATCCGCTTCGTCGTCGAACCGGGCCGGGCCCTGCTGGACCAGGCCGGATTCACCCTCTTCCGCGTCCAGCAGGTCGACGACCGGCGCGATGCCGACGGGTACGCGATCGTCACCGTCGCCGGGAGCAGCTTCAGCCTCTCCGAGCAGTGGTTCAACAGCGACTACCTGCCCGACCCGCTCCTGCTGTCCACCGTGCCGGAGGCCGCCTCGGCCCCCGCGGCCGACGCGCTGTTCCCGGCCTGCGTCGCGGGCGCCACCTGCCTGGAGAGCGACGTGCTGACCTGGCGGAAGATCGGCTTCCCGCGCCCCGTACGCCGTGGCGACCACCTGGTCTACCTCAACACCGCGGGCTACCAGATGGACTCCAACGAGTCGCCGTTCCACGACGCCCCCCTGCCGCGGAAGGCCGTCCTCCGGCTCGGCGACGGCAGCGGCCCGCCGCACTGGCGACTCGACGGCGTCTGACGCACCCCCCGGCACGTCCCCGCACGCATCCCATACGCATCCCGTACTCACCCCGAATGAAGGAGGACCCCCGCATGTCACCGACCTACGCCCCGCCCGGGCAGTTGTGGCTGCTGCCGCAATCGCAGCAGGAAGGGCTGGACGTCGACCACGCCAAGGTGATCGAGGTGGTCGAGCAGGCCTACCGCGCGCTGCGCGAAGGAGGCTCGCGGAACCCGGTCAAGACGATCGTCGACGGCCCCGCCCACCGCTCCCTGAGCTACTCGATGGTGGCCCGCGACGCCGGCAGCGACACCGTCTGCTTCAAGGCCGTCTACGAGTTCGACCCGCGCCGCACCCGGGACGCCTACCGGTTCCACTCCTTCGTCTTCCTCGTGGACGACACCACCGGCGCGCCCATAGCCCTGATGGACGTGGTGAAGCTAGGGCCCCTGCGGTCCTCGGCCACCACCGCGCTCTTCGCCCGCGCTGCCTGCCCCGACGCCCGGACCGCGTTGGTCGTCGGAACCGGAGTCCAGGGGCAGACGGCACTGCCGATGCTGGTCGCGGCCCTGCCCGAACTGGAACGGCTGATGGTGTTCGGCACCTACCCCGAGGGTCTGCGCGCGGTCCAGGACAGCGTCGAGGGCCGCGAGGTCGAGATCGTCGAAGACCTCCGGGAGGCCGCCGGGCAGGCGGACATCGTGATCGGCGCCGCCGGCCTGTCCGCGACCCAGGAGGTCCGGCGCGACTGGATGAAGCCGGGCTCGGTCGCCGTGCTCCTCGGCTACGGCGTGCACGCCGACGTGTGCCGGGGAGCGGACCACCGGATGGCCACCGACACCGCCCAGATGCACGCGACCTGCGACGATCTGCGCGGACCGGACGGAGAACTGCCGACGGTGGACGCCGAGTTGCCGGACGTCCTGCTCGGCCGGGCGCCCGCCCGGCGCAGCCCGGACGACGTGGTCTTCGCCTACAACAGCGGCATGGCGGTCACCGACGCCGCGCTGGGCCGCTACCTGGCCGATCTCGCGCGGGCGGCCGGACGCGGCGAGAAGGTCACCTTCTGGTGAGCGCCGACACGACGGACACGACCGGTACGCCCACCACGAGCCGTGCGGAGCCCCGTGGGACCGGCGAGACCAGCGGGACCGGCGGGGCGGGCGCAGGCTGGTGGGTCGCGCACTCGCGCGCGCTCCTGAAGCTGGCCTTGCCGCTGATCCTGACCAACTTCGCCTACGTCGCCCTCACCACGGTCGACATCGTGATGCTGGGCAGACTCGGCGCGCTGGAGATCGCCGCCGCCGGGCTCGCCCTCGCCCTGTTCAACCAGCTGCGCACCACCGGGACGGGCCTGGTGACCGGGGTGAGCAACCTGGTGGCCGAGGCGCGGGTGCGGGGCGACCACGAGCGGATCGGCGCGCTGCTGTTCGCCGGGTTCTTCTGGGCCACCGTCTGCGGTGTGCTGTTCTGCGCCGTGCTCCTGCTGATCGGCCCGCTGCTCGTCCTGCTGGGCCAGGACCCGGCCGTGGTCGACGGGGCGGGCGAGTTCCTGATGGTCCTGGCGCCGGGCATGCTGCCCTGCCTGTGGTTCCAGACCCTGCGGCACTTCACCACCGGCCTGAAGCGGCCCGGACCGCTGCTGGCCATCACCCTGGTCTCGGTGGGCCTCACCATCGCCCTGAACCACGCCTTGATGTACGGGGAGTTCGGTCTGCCCGCCTTCGGGTTCGTGGGCGTCGCGATCGCCACGGTCACGGTGTTCCTGCTGTCGTTCCTGGCCTTCGTCGCGGTGATCCTCCGGGACGGCGTCCTGCGGGCGTACCTCCGCTCGCCCTCGGCGCGGCGCTGGAACGGGGACGCGGTCCGGTCCGTCTGGCGCCTCGGCCTGCCGATCTCGGGCACCTACGCCTCGGAGGCCGGGTTCTTCAGCGTGCTCACCCTGGTCATCGGCTCCCTGGGCGCGGACGCCCTGGCCGCGCAGACGGTGCTGAACCAGATCGTCTACATCGTCTTCATGATCTCCGCCGGCCTCTCGCACGCGGCGTCCATCCACATCAGCGAGGCCGCCGGCCGGGAGGACCACCCGACCGCGCGCCGCGTGGGCCTGCTCGGCACGGCCTGGGGCGTGATCGCGACCCTGGCGGTCGCCGTCCTGTACCTGGCGGTTCCGGAGCCGATCGTGTCCCTGTTCATCTCGGCCGAGTACGCCGGCAACGCGGACATCGTCGCGCTGACCGTCACCGGGCTGATGATCGCCGCCCTCATGCAGGTCTTCGACGCCACGCAGAACATCGGCAACGGCATCCTGCGCGGCATCGGCGACACCGCGGGCCCCTTCCGGATCTCCCTGGTCGGCTACTGGCTGATCGGTCTGCCCGCGGGCTACCTGCTCGGGGTGACCGCCGGCGGCGGTGTCGAGGGCGTCTGGATCGGCCAGACCATCGGCCTCGCGGCCACCGCCGCCCTCCTGCTGGCCGCGTTCCTGCGCCGCGTCGGCCGGCTCCACCGCGAGGCGTCCGCCGTACCCGCCCCCGGCCCCGTACCTGCCCCCGACCCCCACCCCCGACCGGAGCCGTCATGAACCCCGTTCCCGCACCGGCCGCCTCGGCCTCCCTGATCCGCCGGGAAGTGGCGGGGCTCCCCGGTTACGACCCCGGCGCCGACCCGGACGAGGTGGCCGCCCTCAGCGGCGCCGGCCGCGTGATCAAGCTCTCCAACAGCGAGAGCCCGTACGGTCCGTCGCCCGCGGTGGCCGAGGCCGTACGCCTCGGGTCGGCCGACGGCTTCGCCCGGTACCCCGATCCCGCGGGCAAGCGGCTGACCGAGGCCATCGGGACCCATCTGGACGTGCCGGCCGACCGCGTCGTGCTGGGCAACGGTTCCGAGAACCTCCTGGAGCTGCTGTGCCGGGCCGTCCTCGATCCGGGCGACCTCGTCGTCACCCAGGCCCCGGGATTCAGCCTGCACGAGATCTTCCCCCGCGTCATGGGGGCCCGGGTGGAGAAGGTTCCGGTCACCGCGGAGTTCGGCTTCGACGCGGACGCCTGGCACCGCGCGCTGGCCGCCGGCCCGAAACTCGTCTTCCTCGCCAACCCCTGCAACCCCACCGGCGCCATCCTCACCCCCGGTGAACTGGAACGGGTCGTGGCCGGCACCCCCGAGTCGGCCCTGCTGGTCCTCGACGAGGCGTACGGAGAGTTCGCCCGCCCCGACCCCGCCTACCCGGACGGGCTGGAGGCCCTGCGCGGACGGGACCGGCCGTGGATCGTGCTCCGTACCTTCTCCAAGGCCTACGGTCTGGCCGGCCTGCGGGTGGGGTACGGGATCGCCTCCGACACCGCCCTGGTCCGGGCGCTGGACCGGGTCCGCACCCCGTACAACGTCAACGGGCCGGCCCAGGACGCGGCCGTCGCCGCGCTCGGCGACCACGCGCACCTGGCGGACACGGTCCGCGGCACCCGCCGGGAGACGGCCAGGGTCGCGGACGCCCTGCGCGCCGCCGGCCTGCGCGTGGTGCCGTCCTCGACGAACTTCCTCTTCATCGACACCGGCCGCCCCTCGGACCGGATCGCCCGCGAGCTGCACCGCGCCGGAATCATCGTCAAGGCGTGGCGCGAACCGGGATACGAGACCTACATCCGGGCCTCTCTCTCGACCCCCGGGGACAACGACGTCTTCGTGCGGTGCCTGACGGAGACCTGCGCGAAGGAGCAACCGTGATCAGGAGCAAGATGTCCGAGCTCATCGGGCGGACACCGCTGCTGGAACTGTCCGTCGCGGACGGTTCGGCGACCGTCCTGCTGAAGATGGAGCAGTTCAACCCCACCGGAACGGCCAAGATCCGGATGGCCCGGAGCATGGTGGACGAGGCCGAGGCCGCGGGCCTGCTCGCCCCGGGCGGCCGGCTGGTCGAGTCCACCTCCGGCAACACCGGGCTGGGCCTGGCCCTCATCGCCGCGGAACGCGGCTACAAGTTCACCGCCGTGGTGGACAACCACTCCAGTGCGGACAAGCTGCGCGGCATGCGGGCCTTCGGGGCGGAGATCCTCAACGTCGCCGGTGAGGCCGACGGACTGGCCACCGCCGAACGCGACACCACGGCCGAGCGCCTGGCCGCCGAGCACGGGGCGTACTGGACCGCGCAGCACCGCAACCAGGGCAACCCCAACGGTTACCGGGCCCTCGCCCGCGAACTCCACGACGACCTCGGCGACGGCATCGACTACCTGTACGGGGCCGTCGGCACCGGGGGCTCGCTCTGCGGCACGGGCCGCTTCCTCCGCGAGCGCATCCCCGAGCTGAAGATCGTCGGCGTCGAGCCGGTGGGGTCCGTGGTCTTCGGCGGCGAGGGCGCGCCCTATCACCAGTCCGGCACGGGCACGCCCGAGGGCTCGGAGATCGGCGGGGTCGTCGACTACGCCCTCTTCGACCGGGGGGTGAAGGCGAGCGACTCGGAAGCCTTCGAGACCTGCCGCCACCTGGCCCGGAACTTCGGCATCCTGATCGGCGGTTCGGCTGGCGGGGTGGTGTACAAGGCCTTGGAGCAGGCGCGGAGCGCGGGGCCGGGGAACACCATCGTGGTCCTCGTGTGCGACGGCGGCGACAAGTACCTGGACACCGTGTTCAACGACGACTGGATGGCCGCTCACGGCCTCTTCGACGAGCGGGTCGCCCGCCGGCTCGCCGCGATGCTGCGGTAGGCCCCGCCCGTCCGACCTCATCCGTGCGTCCTCTCGATCGAAAGAAAGCGGAACCATCAGGCAATGAAGACGAAAATGATTACCAAGGTCGTTGTGGCGTTGGCGGTGCTCGCGGCCACCGGGTGCGCGGGCGGCGGACCGGCCGGCGGCGCCGACGGGAAGGCGGGGGCGGCGACGGGGACGACGACCGCGTACCCGTTCACCCTCGAGAACTGCGGCACCGACGTGACCTACGAGGCCGCGCCGAAGAAGGCCGTCACGCTCAACCAGACGGCCGCCGAGATCCTCATCCACCTGGGAGTGGGGGACCGGATCGCCGGAACCGGATACGAGATCGAGAAGCCGCCGGCCGCGATCGCCGAGCAGTACGGGAAGATCCCGGTGCTCTCCGCGCCCGGTGCGGAGATCAAGCACGAGAAGCTGCTGGAGGCCCAGCCGGACTTCGTCTACGGCTCGTTCGCGAGCATGTTCACCAAGGAGCAGTCCGGCGACCGGAAGCAGCTCCACGACCTGGGCGTGCCGACCTATCTCACCGAGTTCGACTGCGCGTACCACGAGAGCGTGGCGGGCGCGGACTTCACGATGCTGTTCGAGGAGTACCGCCGAATCGGCAGGATCATGGGCGTGCCCGAGGCCGGAGAGAAGCTGGCGGCCGAGCAGAAGGCAGTGGTCGACAAGGCCGTGGCCGGGGTGAAGAAGCGGGACACCCCGCTCAAGGTCATGTGGTTCTACTCCACCTACGAGGGCACCCCGTGGGCAGCGGGCCCCGGCGGCCTCCCGCAGCACATCTCCGAACTCGTCGGAGTCGAGAACGTCTTCGCCGACGCCAGGACCAAGTGGGCCGAGGTCGGCTGGGACGAGGTCGCCGCCCGCAACCCCGATGTCATCATCCTGGCCGACCTGAACCGCGGCGAGCCCAACGACACCGCCAAGGAGAAGATCGAGCTCCTCAAGAAGGACCCCGTCACCAGCAAGCTCGCCGCCGTGCAGGGCAACAGGTTCGTCACCCTCCCCGGCAGCCACATGGACCCCTCCTACGGCAGTGCGTCGACCGTGCCCGCGCTGGTCGACGGACTGAACGCACTCGGGTGAACCCCCTCGAAGCCATGACCACGACCTCGCGCGAGGCCGCCGCGCGCACCGGGGATCCGCTCACCGACCGTGAGAGGACCCCGGTGCGCCGGCGGCGCGCCCCGGCCGCGGCCCTCCTGTCCCTTGCCGTGGCAGCACTCCTGGGTTCGGTGGTCGCCGCATCGCTCTTCGGGAGCGCGGACATCCGGCCCCTGGACGTCGTCTCCACGATCCTGCGCCACGCCGGCCTCGGCGCCCTCGCCCCCACCGAGCCCCTGCCCGGGCTGCTGGACGCCCTGATCTGGGAGTCCCGCTTCCCCCGGGTGCTGCTGGCCGCGGCCGTCGGTGCGGCCCTCGCCGTCTCCGGCACGGTCCTCCAGGCCGTCACCCGGAACCCCCTGGCCGATCCCTACCTCCTGGGAGTCTCCTCCGGCGCCTCCACCGGCGCGGTCGCCGTGCTCCTGCTGGGCATCGGCGGCAGCGTCTCCCTCTCGACCGGTGCTTTCGCGGGCGGTCTGGCGTCCTTCGCCGTGCTGCTGCTCCTGCTCGGCGGAGGACGCGTCGCCAGCCCCTCCCGGGTGGTGCTCACCGGCGTCCTCGTCTCGCAGTTCTTCGCCGCCGTCACCTCGGTGGTCCTGATGGTCGGCGGCGACGCCAACTCCACCCGCGGCTTCACCTACTGGCTGCTCGGCACCCTCGCGGGCGCCCGCTGGGAAGGGGTGACCCTCACCGTCGTGATCATCCTGACCGGGGTGGTCGCCGTGCACTTCTTCGCGCCCGCCCTCGACGCCTTCACCTTCGGGTGGGACTCCGCCGCCGCCCTGGGGATCAATGTCACCGCGGCCCGCGTCTGGCTGATGGTCCTCACCTCGGTCATCACCGCGGCCGCCGTCGCCGCCTCCGGCGCGATCGGCTTCATCGGCCTGCTCGTCCCGCACGCGGTCCGCATCCTGGCCGGGCCCGCGCACCGCTCACTGCTCCCCCTGTCGGCGATCACCGGCGCCGTCTTCCTCATCTGGGTGGACGTGTTCGCACGGACGGCGTTCGCGCCCCACGAACTGCCCGCCGGCGTCATCACCGCCCTCCTCGGCGCGCCCGCCTTCGCGCTCGTCCTGAAGCGTCTGGAGTCCTGATGGGACGCATCACCACCACCCGGCTCTCCTGGTCGGTCAAGGGCCACCGGCTGCTCGACAGCATCGACCTGCACGCGCCCGAGGGCCGGACCGTCGGCCTCCTCGGCCCCAACGGCTGCGGCAAGTCCACCCTGTTGCGCCTTCTCGCCGGGCTGCGCCGCCCCGACACGGGATCCGTCCGCTACGACGACACCGCGATGGAGGACCTCGGCCGCCGGGTGCTCGCCCGCCGGCTCGCCGTCGTCGAGCAGGACGTCACCGCCCACCACCACGTCACCGTCCGTCAGGTCGTGGAGCTCGGCCGTACGCCGTTCCGCGGCCGGTTCGACGCGCTGACCGGGCAGGACCGGCGGGTCGTGGACGCGGCTCTGGAGCGGACCGACCTCACCCACCGGCAGGACCGCAGCTGGCACACGCTTTCCGGCGGGGAGAAGCAGCGCACCCAGCTCGCCCGGGCCCTCGCCCAGGAGCCCCGGGAGATCCTCCTCGACGAACCCACCAACCACCTCGACATCCGCCACCAGCTCGAACTCCTCGACCTGTTGACCACCTTGGACGTCACCTGCGTGGTCGCCCTGCACGACCTCAACCTCGCCGCCCGGTACTGCGATCACCTCGTCGTCCTCCACCACGGAGAGGTGGCCGCCGCGGGCCCACCGGAGTCCGTACTGACCCCGGACCTCGTCGAGTCCGTCTACGGGGTGCGGGTGCTCGTGGACCGCGAACCCGCCACCGGCACCCTGCGCATCACCTATCTCGCCACCGCCCCGCGCGGGCCCGCCCCGAGGGCGCCGCAGCCCGACTTCTGTCCCTGAACACGGAAAAGGGCCACCGACCGCGTCGGTGGCCCTTCTCCGTACCGGTGGCCTCAGTCCCGCTGCGGAGGATTCACCAGGAGGACTTCGTCACGCCCGGGAGGAAGCCGGCGTGCGCCTGCTGCCTGGTCCGCACGCGCGAGAGGCCGAACCGGCGCAGGTAGCCGCGGGGGCGGCCGTCGACGGCGTCGCGGTTGCGGACGCGGGTGGCGCTCGCGTCGCGCGGCTGGCGGCGCAGTTCCGCGGCGGCGGCCTGGCGTTCCTCCGGCGTCGACGAGGGGCGGCGGATGATCCCCTTCAGCGCGGCCCGTCGTGCCGCGTGGCGCTCGACCGTCGCCCTGCGCTTCTCGTTCTGCGCGATCTTGCTCTTCTTCGCCATCAGACCGTGCCTCCGCGGGCCCGGATCCGGGCCACGGCGGCCTCGATGCCGATCGTGTCCACCGTCCTGATCGCCCTGGCGCTCAGGGTGAGGCGGACGTGGCGGCCCTCGCTCGGCAGCCAGTAGCGCTTGTGCTGGATGTTCGGGTCGAAGCGGCGGGAGGTGCGCCGGTGGGAGTGGGAGATGCGGTTGCCGAATCCCGGCCGGGCGCCGGTCAGCTGACAGTGGGCGGACATGGGGGTGTTACCTGCCTCTCTCCGTGTCCATCACGTATTGGTAATGGAAATCATTCCCATATAGTAGCGTCATGGAGCGCCGCCGACGCGCCGCCCTCCGTCGGGAACACCCACCACGAACCCGGACCCGACCCGTACCGACCAAGAAGGACACCCCCATGAAGCCCGGAATCCACCCCGCCTACGGCCCCGTCGTCTTCCGCGACAGCGCCAGCGGCACCGCGTTCCTGACCCGCTCCACCCTCACCAGCGAGAAGACGATCGAATGGGAGGACGGCAACACCTACCCGCTCGTCGACGTCGAGATCTCCTCGGCGAGCCACCCCTTCTACACCGGCACCGCCCGCGTCATGGACACCGCCGGCCGCGTCGAGCGCTTCGAGCGCCGCTACGGGGCCCGCTGATGGAGCCCGACACCCGACTGCCCGTCGTCATCGTCGGTGGACTCCACGCCGACGCCCGCAAGGAGACCGTGGACCGGCTCCTGCGGACCGTCCCCGGCAGCGTGGCGCTCCACCACGACCTGGCCGGCGCGGCCGAAGGCCGGGTGCGCAGGCTGATCCGCGATGCCACCGGGCCCCTGTCGCAGGACAGCGCTCCCCTGGTCAACGACTGCGCCTGCTGCGCCCTGCGCGAGGACCTGGTCCCGGAACTGCAGCGGCTCGCCGACGGCCGGCTGACCCGGCTCGCCGTCGTCGAACTCTGGGACTCCGTCGAGCCGAAGGCCATGGCCGAGGTCGTCGCCCTGCACGGCGGGGACGCGATGGAACTCACCAACGTGATCACCGCCGTGGACCCCGCGTTGGTCCTGCCCTACCTCTCCAACGGCGACGACCTCGCCGAGGCGGGACTGGCGGCGGCGCCGACCGACCGGCGCACCGTCGGCGACACCTGGGCCCGTCAGCTGGAGTACGCGCCCGTGCTCGTGCTCGTCGACCACGACGGGGCCGACGAGGAGGACCGGGCGCTGCTGGCCCAACTCCACCCCACCGCCCGCCGCGTCGCGGCCGACTCCGCGGAACTCGCCGCAGCGGCCCTCGCCGGCTTCGACGTCGAAGCCGCCGCCGCGGCGCAGCACCCCGCGTGCGCGCTGCTGCCGCAGGAGGCCGACGACGCCGGTGTCACCACACTGGTCTGGCGCCGCCGGCGCCCCTTCCACCCCGAGCGCCTCTACCGGGCGCTGGAGGACCTGTGCTGCGCGGCCGCGCGCAGCCGCGGCAGGTTCTGGCTCGCCGACCGCCCCGACACCCTCCTCGCGTGGGACGCCGCCGGCGGTGCGCTGTGCGTCGAGAGCGCCGGCCCGTGGCTGGCGTCACTGCCCGACGCGGCCTGGGAGATGGTCCCGCCCGTGCGCCGGGCCGCAGCGGCCCTCGACTGGCACCCCGAACACGGCGACTGCTGCCAGCACCTCGTGTTCACCTCACCCGGCCTCGACCGCGACGGCCTCGAACGCCTCCTGGAGTCCTGTCTGCTCACCGACGCGGAGTACGCGTCCGGACGGGACGGCTGGAAGCGCCTGCCCGCCGCCTTCGACGCCCTCCTCGACCCCGTCTGAGCACGGGACCCATCCCCGCATCCACCCCTGCGACCAAGGAGAACCCCGTGGCACGCCGCCAGGAAGCCCGCAAGCCCGTCACGTCCCGGCCCAACCCGTTGGACGCGGCCGGGATCACGTACGTCGACTACAAGGACACCGACCTGCTGAGGAAGTTCGTCTCCGACCGCGGCAAGATCCGCAGCCGCCGGGTCACCAGGGTCACCGCCCGGCAGCAGCGCCGGCTCGCCGCCGCCGTCAAGAACGCCCGCGAGATGGCGCTCCTGCCATACGGAAGCAGCCGCTGAGCCTGTCCCGTTCCCGTGCCGAGGGGCGGGCTGTCACGAGGCGTCGGCGGCCGTGCGGTGGAGAACGCGGTGGTCGAGGACGATGGTGTTGCCGTTCCGGACGGTGCCGTGGAGGTCCGAGAGGTTGCCGTCGAGGTGGATGGTCCTCCCCGCCGTACGGTAGGTGCCCGTGTTGACGCCGATCTTGAACGCCGGACAGTTGTCCTGGTTGCAGATCACGTTGCCGATCTGCTCGAAGCGGCCGTCCGCGGTGAAGGTCAGCTTCTCGGTGTAGAAGGTGATGCCCGGGCGGTTCCGGTCCACGCGCTCGGTCCACTGCCCGGTCACCCGAGCCCGCTCCGCGGCCGGGGCCCCGGACTCCACCCCCTGGGCGGCGGCGGAGCCTGTGGTGGCCGTCATCGCGGCCAGGAGCAGCAGTGTGGTGCCCAGTGCCGACTTTGTCGTCGTCTTCATCCGTGCGCTCATTCCTTGTTCGTCGGTCCGCGGTACGTGGTCCGCGGTCCGTGGCGGGCCAGACCATATCGGCTCAAATGTCGGTCCTGTTCCGCCGCGCGAGGGGCCGCGTCTCGTTTCGGTTGCTCCGTACACGCGGTGTGGACCGCGCGTCGACCGCAGGGGCGCACGGGGACGTCTCCCCGGCCGCCGGCCCGTGTGCGGCGCGGAGGGGAACACGCATTGGCCGAGAGGCACCGGGTGCCGGAACCCTGCTCATGTCCCGAGGGGGAAGGAGGCCCGGTGCTGCCATCTCGTACCGTCGTGGACCATCAGGTCGACCGACGAGACATGAGCGGAGAAGGGGAGACGGCCCCCGAGGTCGGCCTCCACCTCGTCCAGAACGGCGGACGCCTGACGCTGGGCGACGGTGAGATGCGGGACGACGTCGGCGAACCGGCCTCCATAGGGCGGGGCTTCGGGCCATCGTGCGGCGACGGCCTGGGTCAGCTGCCGCAGGTGCGTGTCCGGCTCCGGAGCGAGGTACAGGACCTCGGGGAGGTGACCGCACCTCTCGAACCGCAGGTCGAAGGCCCGGTGCCCGCCCACGACGTCGGCGATGGCGGCATGGACGGAAGCGTCGATGCGGCTCTCGTCCAGGAACGGGAAGAGCACGGTCACATGGGCGGGGACACCGGCTCGCGCCGAGGGGTCGAGCCGTTCACGCCAGGCGCCCACGACCGGTTCCGCCTCCGGGATCCGCACGATGAGTCCGGTGTGGCCCGCCCGGAAGCCCTCGGGAGCCGTGATGACGGGATCCGCGTCGGGCAGGAGCTCCAGGACGAGGGACACGGCCTCTTCGGGGGAGTCGACCTCGCTGATCACGGCGTGGGGATCTCCCGGGCGAACCCTGAACCGCCCGTCGTGCAGGGGCTCGACGGATCCGCCCTGCACCGTCCAGGGAAAGGTGGTCGAGCTGCTGAACCGCAGGATGGAGTGGCTGGTGAAGGGATACAGCCGCCGGAGCCGTGGCTGGGCGCCGGCGGCCTCCAGCAGGGGGAGGAGAACCGGGAACGGGCCCCCGGGCCTGTGGATCCGGTGCGCGGCCTGCCTCCACTCCCAGACGAGCCGCAAGGACTCCCACTGGGCCTCCACGGCGGCGGCAGGCCCGCGACGCCGTGCCGCGGCCATGTCCGGCAGTACCGGCCGGGGAGGCAGGTCCTGCCGCTGGTGTCGTACGGGGGTCTCGTCGTCGGCGTCCACGCCCCCAGTGTCGCCGCCGGATCATGGAAACGGGCGGCCTCGTGCGATGCGGGACCGACGCGAGGGGGAGGTCCGTACGCGGGCCGGCCGGTTCCGGGTCAGGTGCGCCTCGCCGTGGCGGCGGCCGGCAGACGCAGGGCGACCCCGTCGCCCAGCCGCTCGAACTCCGACCGCAGGAACGGCGCCGCCACCTTCGCCAGGCCCTTGAACGTCAGCGAGGCCCGGTACGTCAGCCGCGTGCCGGTGCCCTCGGCCGAGAAGCGGAGGTCGTCGACCGCGGTCACGGTCCTGTTCTCCCCGACGAACACCAGCCGGGCGCGCTCGCAGACGTCGAGCCGGTACTCCAGGTCGGTCGTCCGGCCCCGGAAGACCGACGTGTTGCGCCAGCGGGCGCCCTCCCGCACCGGGCCGTCGTCGAGGCGGACGCACGCCACCGTCCCCGGGTCCCATTCCTCGGTGTGGGCGAAGTCCGCCAGGTACGCCACCAGCTCGGGCAGCGGCAGGCCCACGACGAGAATCCGCTCCACACTGATCACCGCACGGCCTCCCTCTCCCGCGCCGCCGGTCCTCCGGCGGCCTCCCGGACACTGATGCTTCCGGCTGCGGGGGAGCGCCGGATGCACCGGCCCCGCAACGGAGGCGCCTGAGCCCCCACCCGCCGCTCCGTGTGCCGGTCGTGTCGCCGTCGGCGCCGGGCGGTGCAACGATGAACGGGGGCGCGGATCGAGGTGGGCGATGAAGGCTCCTTCCGACAACCGGGCCGGGCGTGGCGGCGGGAGCCTGTTCAGCGGGCGTGACCGCGCGGTCATCACGGCGGCGGCGCTGTCCATGCTCCTCGTGCAGATGGACTGGTTCGCGCTCAACCTCACGCTTCCGGTGATCGCCCGGGATTTCGGCGAGCCGACCACCGACCTGCAGTGGCTGGTCAGCGGCTACATGCTCACCCTGGGTGCCTTCATGATCACCGGGGGCCGGGTCGCCGACGTCCACGGCAGACGGCGCACCCTCGTCTGCGGGCTGATCGGCTTCGGCGCCGTGTCGGTCTTCTGCGGCCTGGCACCGTCCACGGCCTGGCTCGTCGCGGGGCGGGTGGTGCAGGGAGTGACCGCCGCGTTCGTCTTCCCCGTCGCCGTGGCCGTCGTCACCGGCTACTTCCGGGACGACCGGCAGGGCCGGGCCGTCGGCACGGTGCTGGCCTTCAGCGCGGTGGGCACCGCCCTGGGACCGTTCGTGGGCGGCACGCTCGCCGAACACGTCAGCTGGCGGGCCGTGTTCTACCTCAACGTGCCGATCTGCGCCGCCGCCGCCGTCCTGATGCTCCGCCACGTCCCCGAAACCCGCGACACCCACGCCTCGGGGCGGCTCGACCTGTCCGGCGCGGCCGCGATCGCGGGCGGCCTGACGCTGATCATGCTCGGCGTGGACCAGGGCAGCGGCTGGGGCTGGACCTCCCCGGCCACGTGGGGCTGTCTCGTCGCGGGGGTCGCTCTGCTGGCCCTCTTCGTCCGGATCGAGCGGCACAGCGACGAGCCGCTGCTCGATCTGGGGCTGCTGCGGAACGGCCCCTTCCTCACGATCACCCTGGCCGGGTCCCTGTCCAACGTCGTCTACTGCCTGGTGGCCGTGTTCTCGGCGCTCTACCTCCAGCAGGCGCGGGGCCTGTCCCCCTTCACCGCCGGCCTGGTCTTCCTCGCTCTCTCGGTGGGCGCGGGCACCGCCAGCTACTTCTCGGGACACCTCGCCCGCCGATGGCGGCCCGAGCTGCTCATGGCCGGCGCCATGCTCCTCAGCGGCACCTCGGTGCTCGTCCTGACCTGGTCGACGCCGCTCGCCCTGTACGTGGTGGTCTTCGCGGTGGTCGGCACCGGACTGGGCCTCGGCTGGGCGCTGACCAACGTCGCCACGCAGTCCTACGTCCCCCCGAACCGCCTCGCCGCGGCCTCCGGCTTCGTCCTGACCTCCCTGGTCCTGCTCGGGGCGCTCGCGGTCGCCGTCGCCTCCACGGTCCTGGAGGCCCTCAGCGGTTCGGCGTCGCGCGCGGCGTCCGACGGGGAGGCCATCGAGACGGTGCTGCGCGCCGCGGCCGTACTCGCCCTGCTCGGGGGAGCACTGCTGCTCCGCCTGGTCCACACGCCGGCCGACCGCAGCCGGTCCGGGTAGCTCGGGTACGCGCGGTCCGGGACGCAGAGGCCTCGCGAACGGGCAGGGGCGGCAAGGGACTTCACTCGGCGGCGGGAGCGGCCTGCCTGTCGCCGGTCTCCGGGCGGCGGGCGTGTTCCGCCCAGAACACCTCGGCCACTTCGTAGGCCCGGCCCGGGTGGTAGACCGACACCGTTTCCGTCATCGCATCCCGGGGTGTGTACCGGTACACGCGGACGCCATGGCGTTCGGCGAGTTCGTCGACCGCGCCGGCGGGTACGCGCCACAGGGCGGCGAGGTCCGCCTGCGTCCACCAATCCGCCGGGCAGGAGAAGTTCTGGTCGGTCTCCTTGCGGTACTCGACCGTCGTCCGCCCCGCGCCGACCCGGCCGTTCAGCCACTCGAGCAGTACCCGCGTGTCCACCCGGGACACCGGGGCGGGGTAGACCGGCTCGCACTCGGTCGTCCATCCGCGGCCCCGGTCCAGCACGACTGTGATCGACTTCCGTTCCCCCAGCCTGAACCGCTCGACGACGACGATGCGCTCCAGATCGGCCACGGCGATCCTCTTCGAACGGAGGAATGCCGCGACCGTGACCTGCGTCGGATCCTCCCGGGGCCGGAACTCGACCCACCGGACCGCCGCCGTCGCCAGCCACGTCGTGCCCAGGATGAGCCCGGCCACGGCCAGGACCGTCAACCCGACGACGATCCAGAGGAGGGCCCAGGCCGCCGGGGAGTCCGTGAGCAGGATGACGAACAGGAACGCCAGGAGGAGGGGGGCCGCGATCCACACCGGGAGCAGGATGCTCGACCCGATCGCGAAGCCGACCGCCCGGACCCGACTCGGCACGAACACCAGCCGCGCACCGGCTGCCGTCTCCGACACAACTCCCGCCAGCGGTCCCGGTTCACGAGTGGCCATGGGACGAATATAGGCACCGGCGGCGGAACCGGTAAGAGGGCGGACAGCGCGTCAATTGCCCAGGATCCGGACGAAGAGGGCCGCGCCCGCTGAGCCCCGAGCCCGTTTGCCGGAGCCTGATCCGGCCATTCTCGACCGGAGCTGTCCCGAAGCGGCCCTCGATTCGAACAGGTGAACCAATCCCGGGGAGATCCTTCCGCCTGGCCGTCGCATCGGGGGGCTCCCCTGGCTCGCCCGCACGTATCCGCCGTTCCGGATCTTCCGAGCCACCCGCGCAACGGCCAACGGCATATCCGATGTGCGTCAGCGTGCCTTTCGCGCCACGGGCGGATATCTCCTGGCGCTCCCGTGCGGCTGCTGAGACTGTCGTGACACGGGTGGTTCGCCCCGTACACCTCGGTGTCTGAGTGCCCAACTCGGCCTGCTCACAGCCGAGTTCACTTCGAGGTGGCTGCTACGCACGACTCGGACCCAGCCAGGGTCCGTGACTCAGGGAGGGGTAGAGATGAAGTTCAAGCAGAAGGTCGCGGTGCTCGCCGTCACCGGCGCCGCGCTGCTCGCCGCCACGCCGGCCATGGCCGGTGACATGTACGGCAAGCGCGGGGGCGCGGAGGCCTGGAGCCGGGGCACCAACGGCGCGGTCGCGGTCAAGGACAACAAGGCGGACGGCGACGAGACGTACGCCGAGTACCACCGCCGTCGCACCGACGGTCACGAGCTGCGCAACAAGAGCGGCTCGGGCACGACCGTCTACAGCGGGATGGACACGGACAACTACGTCCGCGCGCTGAAGGCGTGTCAGGAGATCGACTTCCAGCCGGACGAGTGCTCCGCCTGGTCCTACCGGTAGTAGTTCCGCGGTCTGATCGGTCGCGGTGTGCAGCGGGGTGGCACGGTTCTCGTGCCGCCCCGCCTCGCGCTTGAATGAGCACGTGCAGGAACGCTGTCGGAGGCGGGGCGCTGTGGTTGAGTCGGTGTTGTCCATCAGGGGACTGACGTACGAGGTTCCCGGGCGGACCTTGTTCAGCTCGCTGGACCTGGAAGTCGTGGCCGGAGAGTCCGTCGCGGTGATGGGGCCGAGCGGATCGGGCAAGTCCACGCTGCTGTCCTGCGCTCTGGGACTGGTCCGGCCGGCAGGCGGGACGATCGCGGTGGGAGGTGCGGACCTGACCGGCCTGCGCGGCGCCGCGCTGGCCCGGCACCGCGCCGAACACATCGGCATGGTCTTCCAGTTCGGTGAACTGCTCCCCGAGCTCTCGCCCGCCGACAACGTCGCCCTGGCCGCGCTGCTCGCCGGAGCCGGCCGGGCGGACGCCTACGCGCGGGCGGAGGAACTGCTGACGGAGCTGGGAGTACCGCTCGCGGAGTCCAGCGAGGAGCTGTCCGGCGGAGAACGGCAGCGGGCCGCGGTGGCCCGCGCGGTGATCAATTCACCGACGTTGCTCCTCGCGGACGAACCGACCGGCGCGCTCGACGAAGTGGCCAGGGAGAAGGTGGCGGACACCCTCTTCGCGATGCCGCGCCGCTACGGGTGCGGTCTGCTCCTGGTGACCCATGATCCCGCCGTGGCGCGCCGGGCCGACCGGGTCCTCGGCCTCGCCTCGGGGGTTCTCGGCCCGGTCGCGGACGAGCAGGCGGCGCAGCGATGACCCGGCACGGTCTGGCCCGTCAACTGCTGTCCGTCGGCGCGGCCGCGGGGCGCCGCGCGGAAGCGGGAAGGGTGCGGTTCGTCGCGCTCCTGGCCGCTGCCGCGATGCTGGCCCTGGCCGTCGCGTCGGTGATCGCCGCCCATGTCACGTACGAGGGGCAGTCCGCACGGGGGGCCGCGCGGACGCCCGTGTTCCAGGAGGACGTCCCGGGCAGCGCCGCGCACGCCACGTGGAGCGTCGCCGGTGACTCGGTGCCCGGCAGTGGCCCGTACCAGGTCGTCTTCCTGACCCGGCTGACCGCGGACGCTCCGCTGCCGCCCGGCCTGGAGAGCTGGCCCCGTCCGGGCGAGGCCGTGCTGTCGCCGGCCTTGCGCGACCACCCTGCGGCGAAGGACATCACCACCCGGTACGGAAAGACCGTGGGCACGATCGGTGCCGAGGGTCTGCAGTCTCCCGACGAGCTGTACGCCTACGTCGTGCCGCACGTGCCCGCCCAGGGCGAGAACGTCAGGCCGATCACCGGCTACGGCCCTTCCGTGGGGCCCACGTTCTACACCACGGGGCAGCAGGACTACGCCAAACCCGAGTGGACGTTCCTGGTCGTGATCGGGATGCTCCTGGTGCTGCCGGCCGCCGTGCTGCTGACGGTGGCGGCCCGGACCGGCTCGCACTCCCGGGACCGGCGCACAGCGCTGGTCGAGGTGCTCGGTGCGACCCCGCGCAGCCGGGCGCTGATCGTCGTGGGCGAGGCCCTCCGCCCCGTCGTCGCCGGAACCCTCCTCGCGCTGTGCGCCGTCGCCGCCGCTTCGGCCGTCGACGTACGCCTGCCCTGGACCGGACACGTCCTCGTCGCCGCGGACCTCCTCGGCCGGTGGTGGGCGTTCCTGCCGGCCGTCCTCGCAGCCGGGGCGACCGTGCTGGCCGTCGTCGTGCTGACCGACCGCGTCGGACGCAAGCGCACCACCGGCAACCGGATCAGGGGCTCCCGGCGGTCCCCGCGGGTGTGGGCCATGGCCTGTCCGATCCTGCTCCTCATCGCCGTGCGCGGCCCCGATCTCTTCACGCCGGGTACGACCGCCTACGTCATGACCAACTGGGTCGGCGCGGCCGGGACCTTGGTCACCCTTCCCGCCGCGATCGCGGTCGTGACCGGCGCCCTGGGAGCCCGCCTGGCGAAGCTGGGGCGCCGCCACGGCCGACCGGGGCTGGTCATCGCCGGCCGCCGCGCGGCAGCCCACCCGGGGCCCCTGGCCCGGATGACCGCGGGGGTGGTGGTCGCCATCGGGCTCCTCCTCCAGGCGGTCGCCTGGCAGGGCCAGCTCGGCGAGAGCACCGTGCTCGCCCAGGCGACGGTGAAGCGCATCGGCTCCACCGCCCTCGTCGTCCAGCCGCGCGCGGCAACCGCCGACCAGGTCGCGGCGTTCTCCCGTCAACTCCCCGGTGACGTGGCGGTCCTGTCGCTGACCATCGACCCCGAGGCCGGGCGGCTGACGGTGAAGGGGCAGTGCGCGGCACTGCAGACCCTCCGACTGACCTGTTCGCCGGAACCCGCGCTCCTCACAGGGCCACCCGCCGATCCGCGCATGCGCGAACTGCTCGGCTGGAACGGGGGAAGCCAGGCCGAGGTGAGCGTCCAGCAGGCCGAACCGGTCACCGCCGCCTCCGAAGACGACGGCAGCGGATTCACCCAGACCGTGCTCGCCTCCCACAGCGCCACCGACCTCTCCGTGCCGCAGATCAAGCGACAGGCGTACGCGTCCTTCCCGATGGGAGCCGAAGTCAGCACGATCGGCGGAGAGTGGCTCACCAGCAGCAAGGTCAACCAACTGCAGGGACGCTGGATCACCCTGTTCGGCCTCGTGGGGATCGCCATGCTCGCGGCGGCCTCCGGACTGGCAGGCCTGGCGGAGTTCCTCCGCAACGGACGTGCCCTGGCACCCGTGACCACCCTGACCGGCAACCCGCGCGTCTACTGGTCCACGGCCGCCCTCGGCATCCTGCTGCCCTTGGTGCTGGCCGGCCTCGTCGGCGCCGTCGTCGGCGCGTGGCTCGCGTTCCCCCGGACCCATTCCGGCGCCTCGTACATCGGCAACGGCCTGCTCGGCGCGTGCGTCGCCGCCGCCGCGGTCATCGGTGTCGTCGGCTGGGTGTGGGGAGCCCTCGTGTCCGTACGGCAGGCCCGCGCCTGGCGCCCCCGAGGCGAGTGACCGGACGAACAACCGGAGCGACCCGATCGCCTCCGGGACGCCCCGCCTGCCCGGCGTCGCCCACCCGAACGGCTCGCGGGGATGGCACCGGGCAGGCGCCCGTGGTCCCCTGGACCGGCGGGCACCTCTTCGCTGCGGCCTCGTCCCGAGGGACCCGATACGGCCGGCAGCATCGCGACCCCTCCTCTGATTTCCGAGATCAATCGGAGACGACCGGTGTCCGAACGCCCGCCCCCGCCCGTCTGCGCGCACTGCACCGCCGACCACCCGGACGATCCGCACCGTGACGTCCTGCGGGACACCTTCGACGCGGTCTACACCGAGTGGTGTCCGGCGGTCCTGCGCTGGGCCCGCCGCCGCTGCGCCGACCTCCAGGACGCCGAGGACGTCGCCCAGCAGGTGTTCGCCGACGCGTGGCTGCACTCCGGGCGGTACTGCCCGCGCCGCGGCGGGCTCGGACCGTGGCTGTACGGCATCACCGTCCACAAGGCCGCGGACGCCTCGGCCGCCGTCGTACGGAGGCAGGAGGGGCTGCGCCGCCTGATCCGCCGGCCCTCCGACGAGGGCGGCCCGGACACCTCCGCCGCCGTGGTCGAACGGCTGGACATGACACCGCACGTCGCCGGCCTCTCCGGCCGACGTCGCCAGGTCGTCTTCCTCGCGTACTACGTCGACCTCACCCAGCCCGAGATCGCCCGGCTCCTCGGCCTGCCCCTGGGAACGGTCAAGAGCCACACCCGACGGGCGCTGAAGACCCTCGCCCGCCTGGTCACCGAGCGGGACTGACACGACCCGCCGGTCCGCCGCGTACGGGCGCGGACGGATCAGTCGTCGGCGGGCACGGCCGCCATCGTCCGCAGCAGTGCGCGGGCCGACCAGTCCGGGCCGAGGTCCCGGACCGCCCGCGTCCACCGGGGCAGCCCCTCGGGGACCTCGGCGAGCAGCCGCCGTACGGCCGCCCCCGCCGCGTCGTGGCTCAGCACGGAGGGGTCGAGGCAGGTGGCCAGCCCGGCCCGTTCGGCATCGTGCGCGATCGAGAACTGATCGCTGGAGAAGGGCAGGATGAGCGCGGGGGTGGCCGAGGCCAGGCACTCCGTGAAGGAGTTGTTCCCGCCGTGGTGGACCATCGCGTCCACCCGTCTCAGCAGCCACCGTTGGGGCACGACCTCCGCGATGTGCACCCGCGGACCCGACAGGCCGGAAAGCGCCCGTGCGCGGTCCCCCGCGGCGACCACCACCGCGCAGTCCGGGACCTGCGCGAGCACACCGCGGACCAGCGCGGTCAGCACGTCGTCCCGGGCCGAGAGGAACGTCCCGAGCGCGATGAGGACGAGCCTGCCGCAGGCCGCCCGCAGGCGGCGCACGACCCCTTCCCACGCCGCGCCCGGACTCGGCTCCTCGGCCGGCGAGCAGTGTCCCCCGTAGAGGAACCGGGTGCCGCCCGCAGGATGTTCGGGAAGCCACGGGAAGCGCGGGTAGTTGAACAGCACCGCGTGCCCCGAGGTGAGCGCGAACGCACGGCCGGGAGCCCGCGCCAGGGGAGCGTGGTCGCGCGCCACCGCCGCGAACCGCTCGGTGAAGGAGACGTCGTTCGCCCGCGCCGCCCGGCGCAGCGCGTCGAGGTCCTCCTCGGCGGGCCGGATCGCCCGCGGCCAGGCGTACGGGACCCCGAACAGCGCGTCGGGCGCGTGCGGCACGTACGTGGGATGGCCGGGACAGAACGTCGCGTAGCGGAGCCCGAGACAGTGCAGGGCCAGGGTGACCGGATAGCTCAGCTGGTCGACCACGTACCAGTCGGGCGCCAGGCGCGCGTGCAGCGCCCTGATCCCGCCCAGCACCCGCCCGGGATCGGCCAGCATGTCCTCGCCGCGGTGCCGGGACTGGGTCAGCAGCGCGGCCACGGCACCCTTCCGGGTGGAGACGAGGAACTCCTCCAGTCGCCGCGCCTCCCGCACGCCCTGCCGGGTGGTCCGGGCGACGCCGGTGTTCGCGTTCCGCGTCACCGTCAGCGGCACGAACCGCACCCCCGCCGCCTCCGCCAGCGGGGCGAAGGCCGGCGCACTGGCGAAGTGCACCTCGCCCCCGGCCCTGGCGAGGGATCCCGCCAGCACCGACAGGGGCTGGGCGTGGGACAGGAACGGGGGGCTGGTGACCACGATGCGCGGCCCCCGGCTCCCCTCGGTGCCATGACGCGAGGACTCCATGCCCCTCCCTTCGCTCCGAGGGGGACCCGCGGATGCACCGGGCGGAACGCGCGGTCCGGCGGACCCGCCCCGGCGCCGCCCGCCCCGGACCTGCCCGCCGGACGGTCGTGCGGCACGGCGTGCATCCGTGTCGGTGATCGCCGCCGAATCACTGCTCGCTGACCGTCGTCGTCGAGGAGTCCCGATGAAACGCTCCCGTCCTGCCGTGGTCACGGCTGGTCGCACCCCGCGAGACCACGCGGGGGAGGCGTCCGACCCGTTCGTCGCCGCCAGGGCCGCACACTGGCGCAGGACGGCCTGCGGCTCGCCGGGGTGGCCCACGCCGCCCCCGACCCTGCTCGCCGAACTCGTCCGGGCCGAGTACCGCCCGGACGGCCTGCGCAGCAGCCCCGCCAAGGCGTCGTCCGCGGACCTCGCCCTGGCGCGCCTGCGCCGCCGGCTCCGGGCCGGGGAGGTGCCCGCGCCCGCCGAGTGCGTGCGGTTCGCGGCCCGGTGCGACCTCGCGCGGGCCGCCGTCTTCGAGGCCTGGCCGCAGGCCGTGCACCGCCACGGGGCGGCGGCGGCCACCGCTGCCGTACGCCGCGGCCTCCACGCCACCCGGGACGCCGAGGCGGTCGCCTTCCTGCTCGATCTGGCTGCTGCGGCGGGCCTCCGGCCGCTCTCGACGGCGGGACTGCTCGCGTACGCCGACACGCGCGAGCGGCGGATCCGCCACGCCGCCTGGCGCCTGCTCCGCGCCCACGGCCCCGCGTGGCCCCGGCCCGCCGACCCCGCACGGCCCTCCGACGCCTACGAACGGCTGCTCCTCGACGCCGTGCGGAACGACCTTCCGTCCGGCGGGGAGAACGCCCGCCTGACCGGCGGGGAGACCGTCGCGCCGGGGCGCGGGATGCTCGTCGCGCAGTCGATGCTGATGGGGCACCTCGACCGCCCCGGGGAGGGGCTCAGCGGCGGCCTCAGCGTGCTCCTCGGTTCCCTGGGGGACGCCCTCGCCCGGACCGAACGCGTCGCCGGAGTCGTCACCGTGGTCACGGCCTGCCGCCCGGAGCTGGAGGAGGACCCGGTCCTCCTCCGCCCCCGGGGGCCCGGACACTGGGTCCTGCGGCTCCCCCTCGACAGCCTCCACCAGGTGCGCCCCGAGGAAATGGGGCGGCACCGCGAGGCGCTGGCCTGGTGGGCCGCACGGCTCCTGGGCGCACTGGGCCGGCCCGTCGACGTCCTGCACCTCCGGTACGCCGACGACGGGTCCCTCGCCCTGGCCGAGGCCGGGCGCAGGACGGGCGCGGGCCTGGTCTTCACCGCCACACCGGACCCGCACCGCCAGATGACGGAGCGGCACGACGATCCCGGCGCGGACGCGGCCGCCGTCCGCCACGACCTGCACCGGGTGTTCGTCGCCGACCGCCTCGTGGAGCGGGCCGACCGCGTCGTCGGCATCGCCGGGCGGGGCGGCGGCACCGCCGAGCTCCTGCGGCACTTCCCGCAGCTCGCCGCAGGGCATGACGGGGCCTCACTCAGCGCGCCGCCCGAGGGCATCGCCCCCTACCGGACGGCCGCGGACGGGGCCCGCCGGCGCGAACTCCTCCTCGGCACGATCGACGCGGTCGCGGGGGCCGACGAGTCGGGGACCCCGACGGTGCTGCTCAACGTCGGCCGGCTGCACCCCGTCAAACAGCAGGACGTCCTCGTACGGGCCTGGATCGACTCCGGGGCCTTCCGGGACTCCGTGCTCGTGCTCGTCGGAGGCAGCCCGCGCACCGGGGACCGCGTGGAACGGGCCATGCTGGAACGCATCGAGCAGGCCGTCACCTCCCACCCGGAGGCGCGTCGGAGGCTGATCCTGCTGCCCGCGCTCTCCAACACCGACGTACGGATGCTCGAACGGTCCCTCGCCTCCCCGCGGCGCCGCTTCCCCACCCGGTACGTGTGCCCGAGCGCGAAGGAGGAGTTCGGCCTCGCGGTGCTGGAAGCGATGGAGGCGGGTCTGCTGGTGGCCGGCCCCCTGCGGGGCGGCGTCCCGCACTACCTCGACGACGGCGTCAACGGGCTGCTGCTCGACACCTCCAGCGCGCGAACGCTCGGCGAAGGCCTCGGCCGCCTGCTGGCCGTCGGCGACGAGGACGCGTCGGCCATGGCCCGCCGTGCCCAGCGGCTCGTCCGCTCCACGTACTCGTCGACCGCGATGGCCGAAGCACTGGCCGGGCACTACGCGGAGGTAGCGCGGCCAGGCCGACGCAGTGGTGGGGGTGATGCCGCCCGGGGCCCGGGCGAGCCGTAGGCACCGGGGCCGTGCCGCGGGGCCGTGCCGGGAACCGGGACCGCTGAGCGGGAACGCGCCCCGGGACACGGCCGGGGCCCGTTGCGCGGCGGGGTAGGTCCCGCCGCGCAACGGGCCCCGGCCGGCCGTGCCCACGCCCGCACCCGTGGCCGCTCCAGCACACCCGGGACCGGGCTCGGCCGGGCCTCACATGGGCGTGAGCACCGTGTCGATGACGTTGACCGTGCCGTTCGCCGTCTGGACGTCGCCGCAGACTATCTTCGCGGTGCCGTTGACGGTGTAGGTGTCGCCGGATGCGGCCGTGGTCAGGTTGCCGCCCTGGAGGGTCTTGAAGGAGCCCGAATCGAGCTGCTGGGGCGTGATCTTCTCGCCGACCACGTGGTACGTGAGGATCTTGGTCAGCTGCTCCTTGTCGGCGAGGATCTTGTCCAGGTCGGCCTTCGGGATCTTCGCGAACGCCTCGTTGGTCGGGGCGAACACGGTGATGTCCTTGGCGTTGTTCAACGTGTCCACCAGCCCGGCCTGCTTGACGGCGGTGACCAGCGTCGACAGGGCCGGGTTGTTCGACGCCGCGGTGGCCACGGGCTCCTTTGCCATCCCTTCGAGACTGCCCGGCCCTTCCTTCGGAACCGACGCGCATGCCGGACCGTACGGGTCGGCGCTGTGCGCGTCGGCATGCGCCGGAGCCGCCCAACTCAGCATCAGGGGCAACGTGAAAGCGGCGGCCGCGAGCGTGGCTGTTCGGCGCGCGTGATGCATGGCCATGACCTACTCCTCTGACGAAGGCAGCACGCGGCCCGAATCGAGCGTGCGCCACCGGAACGATGTTTCGAGGTGCAAAGCCCCTCACTGTTGCTTCGTTGCCGAGGTGGTGAAGGATGCGAGGAAATGGGCGGTCTTCCAAGTTTTGTACCTTCGTACGTGAAGGGTGAATTCCCGAAGGGCGCAGGCGGAGCCTCGTGTCACAGCCCGCACCCGAGAAGAAGGGTTCCGTGACGGTATGCGGGCGGGGTGGGCTCTGACCTGGTAGATCGTTGTTCCTGTGATCCGTTGGCGCAGTGAATCCCGAACCCGGGGCGGACATTGCCCCGTCTCGCCCAACGGCACGGCGCTGTACGGGCGGCCGGACCCTTACGGCGTCAATGCCCGGCCACCCGAAGTCGCGTTCCTTGTAAAGGCTTTCCATGGCAAGCCGATTGAGACTTGTGCGTTTGCGATGCTTTTGCGCTCGTGGAGTTCTGTGAGCCGATCGCGCAACTCCTCGCGTTGCAGACTTCCCTACGTCGGATCAGGTTCTCGACTGCCGGCAAGTTGATCGGCTCGCCGAGGCGCATTCTGCGCCGGGGGCGGCACGCGAGCCCGCGTGACGAGAAGTCATGGAGGAATTCCGTGCGCCTGATAGCCGGCGTCTTCGCTGCGTCACCGTCCGGACACGGGGCGTGGCGGTAGGCGACCGGAACGGGGAGAACGCCGACTTCCCCGAGCCGGCCCACGACGTACGGATATGCCCGCGGGGGCTGACCATCACCACCGGGCAGCGCACCTTCAGCGCCGGCGCGTACATCATGTTCGGCTTCTACGAGAGCGCCGGACGCTTCCACGACCTCTCCACGCGCGGCCTCACCCTGACGCCCACGACGGCCCGGCATCCGCCGGCCGCCGGACGAAGGCTCGCCTTCAGCGAGGACTTCAACCGCATCGCCTGGAAGTCGCGCTGGAACGGAGACCACTCCAGCGCCTACGAGTTCGGCGACCACAACCCCAAGGACAACAAGCTCGACTGGCTCACCCCGGCCGCGGTGTCGGCGCGGAACGGAGTGGCGACCTTCACCGCGAGGCCCGCCCGGCGCCTGCTGGAGAACGGCCGGCATGCCTGGTCGACGGGACTGCTGACCACGGAGGACACGGCGGAGGAGTTCACCGCCCGGCCCGGCGACTACGCCGAGACCAGGGTGCGCCTACCCCAGGCACAGGGAGCCTGGCCGGCGCTGTGGACCTGGAGGGACGTCAACGGCCGCCGGGTCCACAGCGACGGCACGGGCGTGGGCGAGGACTGGTCGGCCCACCTCGTCCTCAACCTGTCGGTCTGCGCCGGTGAACACCACCCCGTGCCACAGGGCACCGCCCCCTCACGTTCTCCGTCGACTAGCTGCGCGTCTGGAGATGGCGGACCACCCAGGACACCCGGCCGGGCCCCCGGGCCCGGTCGGCTCCTCCTAGTCCCGGCGCCCGGCCACGAAGTGCGTGGCCGCGGTGCACCCGGCCAGGACCGCCGCGGAGATCGCGAGCACGGCACCCGCGGGGGCGAGCAGCCTCGTCGCCTCGGGGGTGGTGGCCATCAGGGTGAACAGACGGTTGACCGGGGACACGCCCTTGGCGAACAGGGCCACCACCACCAGTGTGAGGGCGGTGACCAGCGCGTGTCCCCGCCGTCTGAACACCTGCCCGGAACACAGGACACCGATGGCGATCCCGACGAGGGCGCAGGTGAGCTGCGCTTCGAAGCCCAGCAGGAGGTCGGTCGCGGTCACGACGTGGTCGCCCGTCCACAGCGGGAAGAGCAGTCCGAAGACCATCATGACGAGGCAGCTCAGCAGGGCCGTGGCGATCACTGCGAGCAGCACCCTGAGCGACCGGCCGCCCGCGGTGATGACGACGATCGCCCGCTGCGGCGGGTCGTCCAGGCTCATCAGCGCGACGGTCAGCCAGGTCGAGGAAACGAACAGCGCGCCTGCGGAGGAGGCGTAAGCAGGAGGCAGGGGCCCGCTGCCGTTGACGGTCAGCACGCCCATGAGGCCTGTGAACAGCAGCAGCGGGGCGAGGTAGCGCTGCGTGTGCAGCACGGTCGCGAAGGTGTAGCGGATGAGCGCGATCACCGCAGGTCTCCGTTCGTCGCGGGGCCGGGTGCCCGGTGATCATGTGTGGCCGACTCCGTGACGCTCTGGACGGACCAGCCGTCGCGGAGGGCGATGAGCAGCACGGCATCGACGGACTCGCGCCGCACGCGCAGCCGCACCCCCGCCGCTTCCTGATGTTCCGTCAGTACACCGTCCAGCTCTGCCCAGGTGCTGTCCGGTGGCACACGGTCGCCACGGCCCGCGGTCAGGACGACATCGGAGGTGGGCCGTCGTCCGGCGGTGCACGGCTCCGGTCCGCGCAACGCAACGCGGCCCTCGGCGACCGTGTAGGTCCGGGTGGCGGGAATCCGGGTCACCGACTCCCGGTGGTCGGTGAACACCACAGTGCCCCCACCGGCCACGACCTCTGCCATGATCTCGGCGAGCACCCCGTGGGCATCGGCGTCCAGCCCGGACCACGGCTCGTCCAGCACGAGCAGCCCCGGTTCGACCAGGAGGGCCTGGGCCAGCGCGACCTTCTGCGCGTTGCCCTTCGACAGGCTCCGCAGAGGGGCGTTCCTGCCGCCCGCCAGCGCGAGCCGGTCCAGCAGCAGGCCGGCCCGGGCCGCGGCGACCGGTGTGGTCAGCCCGCGGATGCGGCCCATGTGCGTCAGGTAGGCCGCTGCCGACATCCGCTCGTCGGGGGAGAACCGGTCCGGGACGTACCCGACGACGTTCGGCCGGGAGGTCACCGTTCCCCGGGTCGGCCGGGACAGCCCCACTGCGATGCGCAGCAGGGTCGACTTCCCGGATCCGTTCCCGCCGACGAGAGCCACGACCTCGCCGGCCGGAGCCTCCACCTCCACGTCCTTCACTATCCAGTCGCCACGGCCGTAACGCTTGCTCACCGACTCAAGACGCAACAACAGATCTCCCCCGTCCGACACGAAACCCGGTTTCCCGCATTCCGGCAGACTACGAAGCCCGGCGGACCGGTTGACGGGTGTCGGCCGTCGTCCGGGTACGGGAGGGCGCCTCCGGCAGCGTAGGGCGGGTGGGCCGGATGGGGGCGCGGGGCGGGACGGTCACGACCGGTTCGGGGCGCGCGTCGGCCGCACGGCAACAGGCCCCTTTCCCCCGCCTCGTCCACGCTGCCAGCGGGGACCGGGGCGGGGCGGGTGTCTGTGCGGTGCACGCGTTCCGCCGCGGCGGAGACCTGCCCCCTTGCCCGGTGCCGGACCCCACAGGAGCCTGTGCGCGCCCCTCACACCCCGACGGGAACCACCGACGACGGAAGGTCGGCACATGAGGCACAGGCCCCGCTCACCCCGGCTGCTCGCACTCCTCACCCTGCTCTTCGGCGTCCTGGCGCTGGCCCCCGGCTCCCCGGCCTGGGGCCGGACGGCCGTCCTGGACGGCACCTGGTCCTGCACGGTCCCGGCCGGGTACGTGTGGGACTCGATCCGCAACGGCTGCTCCAACAGCATCCAGTACCGGCTGCAGACCCCCGCGGACGGGAAGTGGAGCTGCAAGGTCCCGGACGCGTGGACCTACAACGCCATCGACGACACCCTGAGTGGTGAACCGTACGGCCCGTGCCAGCTCGGCGCCTCCAGGGGCAAGGCGACACGGCTGGCGGCGCCCGTCGACGGCCGGTGGGTCTGCGAGCTGCCCCGGCAGGGAGTCTGGACCTACGACCGGATCTCGACCTCGCCGGTCCTCAGCGGATGCAGCGTCTACGGGGGCAACTTCTACCTGCGCAAGCCGGTCACGGGCCTGTGGGCCTGCACGGTCCCGGCAGGATTCACCCGGGCTCAGACGTCGGGCTCGACCACGACCTGCCGCGGTCCGCAGTACCTCCTCAGGCAGCTCTAGGTCCCGTCGCGGGGGACCAGGCGGTGCTCGTGGGCGAAGACCACCGCCTGGATCCGGTCGCGGGGTTCCAGCTTGAGCAGGATCCGCCCCAGGGGGGATTCACGCGATTCGACGGGACCCCGGGGAGCGCGACGCCGCCCTCGTGACCGGCCGGACCGGCCGCGCCTCCGGGCGGGTTCAGTCGTCCTCGAAGGGCTCGTCACTCCACCTGAACCACGCCCGACCGTCCTCGATGTGCAGGAGGAACTCCGCGACCGGGCCGGACGGGGCCACGAGCGACAAGGTGTGCGCGATCCGGTCGTAGACCTCGTCGAACCGTTCGAACTCCTCCGCCTCCACCAGCGACAGAGACTCGTCGAACCACGGCTTCACCTCGTCGAACGCCGGCGTCGGAACGAACCGGCCGTGCAGCCACGGAAAGTCGGCCTCGTCGACCACGACCTCGCCGAGCAGTTCCTCCTGCCGTACCAGTCGCCAGACCTCACCGTCGAAACCCACTGCCGCAGCTCCCCTCCACGTCACGCTGTCGCCGGACAGCCTCCCACGCGGCACTGACAGCGCGGCAGGAGCACCGTGGCCGGCCGCAGGCTCTGCCGCCGGGCCGGCGGCGTCTCGTGCCGGGGAAGGGGCCGCCTAGGATCACCGGTCATGGCGATGTTCGTGCACCTGACCTCGGCGGCGAACGCCCCGCGCATCCGCCGGTCCGGGATCCGGGCGGCCGGCGAGGGGCCGGGCGGCGCGCGGGGCGTCTACTGCTTTCCCGTCCTGCCGTCGTACACCCTGACCCACCAATGGCTGCGTGAGCTGGCCCGGTTCGGCAGCCGAGGGGGGCTCGTGGCGGTCCATGTGCGGCTCGACGACGCCCAGGAAGTGCTGGTCGGACGCTATACGGACCGGGCGCGGGGGGACCTGGCCTCCGTCGCCGCGGCGGAGGCGGTGCGGCGGATCGGGGTGCTGGAGGACCCGCGCGGGTGGGAGGTGTTCGTCCCCCGGGCGATCCGGCCGCGTGAAGTGCACCGGGTCCGTACCGCGCCGCAGGTGGCGGGCTGGCGGTACCTGCCGGACGCGCACGGTGTGCGCCCCTGCACCTGCCACGGGTGCCGCGTCCGCGGCGGGTACGGGGCGCGGCGCCTGCGCGAACGGCTGCCGCACCCGTTGGACGGTCCGCCACCCCCGGTCAAGGTGCTGCTCGCCCGGGTCGAAGCCGCTGACCCCGCCGATCCGGCCGTGCTGCGGGAGGCGCTGCACTGGTTCGGAATGCGTCGGCGCGGCCCGCTCGCCCGGCTGGGGCGCCTCGCCGGCCACCCCGACCCCGCGGTCCGGGAGGACCTGGTGTGGGCGGTCGGCCGTTGGTCCACCCCGGGCGTATCCGAACTGCTCGACGCCCTCGCCGACGACCCGCACCCCGACGTCCGGGAGGCGGTGGAGGCGGCCCGGGACCGGGACTGACTGCCGTCAGGCGCACAGGGCCGCGAGGAGCCTGCTTCGCAGGAGCTGCACGGCGGGGGAGTGCGGGCCCCGGCGGGTGACGAGTCCGAGCCGGGCGTGGGTGGCGGCGTCGGTGAACGGGACCGTCCGGAGGGCTGTGCCCTGCGCGGAGGACGCGCTGAGGACCGCGACGCCCGCGCCGCGCTCGGCAAGGCGGAGCAGGGTGGCCGGAGAGCTGGCGTCGATGTCCACGCGCGGGCCGAGGCCGATCCGGTGGCAGGAGTCCTCGTAGGCCGCGCGGATACCGGTGCCCGGGGAGAGGCAGAGGATCTTCTCGTTGCGCAGGTCGCCGAGGCGCAGGTCCGGCCGGTCGAGGGGGTGCCCTGCCGGGACGGCCGCGGTGATCGGCTCGTCGAGGACGACGCTCGCCTCCAGACCCGCGGCGACGGTGCTCGCGTAACCGATGAGGGCGAGGTCGAGGGAGCCGGACAGGGTCTGGGCCTGGAGGTCGTCGGAGGGGCCCTCGTGCAGGCTGATCTCGACGCCGGGGTGGGTGCGGCCGACGTCGGCGACGGTGTGGAGGAAGGCCGGGATCGAGCAGCCCATGATCATGCCGAGGCGGACCCGCCCGCGGAGGGCATCGGCGAACTCGGCGGCGGTGTGCGTGATGGCCTCGAAGGTGGCGAGGGCGTTCTTCGCGAGGGGCAGAACCGCCTCACCGGCCGCCGTGAGGCGGATCCGCCGGCCGGAGCGGTCGAGCAGCTGCTGGCCCAGCTCCGACTCCAGCTTGGCCACTTGGGTGCTGATGCCGGACTGGCTGACGTGCAGTCGCCGGGCTGCCGCGGTGAAGGTGCCCTCGTCCACGATCGCGGCGAAGTAGCGCAGCTGATGGATCTCCATATCCAGGAACGATAGCTGCCATCCGATCCATCTGTTGGACAGATGGATCGGGCGGGCGGAGGGTGGGGAGCATGACGACGACGAGGACTGCGCGCGAGCTTGCCGAGACCTACTTCACTGCCTGGGAGGCGGCCGACTTCGACGCGTTGCGGGGAGTGCTGGCCGAGGACGTCGACTTCGTCGGACCGCTGGGGAAGGCGGCGGGGGCCGAGGAGGCGCTCGCCGGGCTGGAGGGGCTCGGCCAGGTGCTGGAGAGGATCGACGTGAAGGTGCGGGTGGCGGAAGGCGACGAGGTGATCACCTGGTACGACCTCTGCACCAGCGTTGCACCGCCGGCGCCCACGGCGAACTGGATGCGGGTGGAGGACGGGAAGGTCACCCGGATCCGGGTGACCTTCGACCCCGGGCCCCTTCTCGCGGGATTCGAGGCGCGGAACTGAACGAACGGAACGAACGGAACGAACGGCACGGACCGGAGGACGAGGCCGGCCGGGCAGCACTGCGTGCAGCGCTTCCCGGCCGACCAGGGGTGGACGTACGCGGCGCCGGCCGGCGTCAGCTCAGGGACGCGATGGCGCCCCAACCGCCGCTGCCGACCTGGACGCTCGGGCCGTCCACCGGGCCGTGGACCGAGGTGCCGCCCTTGTAGAACTTCAGCGTGCCGTCGCCCGCGGTGGCCCACATGTCGGCCGTGCCGTCACCGTTGGCGTCGGCGGCTCCGGCGATCAGGGGCCGGAAGGCGGTGGTGTAGCCGCGCCCGTACTCGGTACGCCCGCTGAAGGTCTTGCGGTCGGGCTGGCCGCGGTAGAGGTGGAGGGTGCCGTCCCGGGTGTCGCGGGCGAGCAGGTCGACGTCGCCGTCCCTGTCGGCGTCGCCGGGGGCGGTCAGGTCCATGACGTCCCATCCGGAGGCGCCGATGACGACGGGGGCGGCGACGGACGGGGTGGAGCCCACGCCGCCCGCGTACAGGTAGAGCTTGTCGGAGTGCTGGACGACAAGGTCGGGGCGGCCGTCCTTGGTGACGTCGCCGGCGCCGACGACCTGGGCGGTGGCGGGCAGACCGCCGGCGAGCCTGATCGGCGCGCCGAGGGCGCCGGTGCCGCGGTTGGGGTACACCCGCAGTTCGGTGCCGACCCGGGCGACGACGTCCTCCCTGCCGTCGCCGGTCCAGTCGCCGCGGTGCGTCACGGACGATCCCGACCAGCCGCCGGTGCCGATGACGCTGTGCGCGCCGAGGCCGCCCGTACCGGTACCGGGGTAGAGGCGCAGTTTGCCGGTGTCGTCGACCGCGACGAGGTCCGGCTTGTTGTCGCCGGTCATATCGCCGGGGACCGGGCTCGGGCCCAGCTGGAGCCGCGCCGTGGTGACACCGTCGTAGGCGAGGGGCTTGCCGTCGCTCTTGAGCATCGCTTCGAGCTGGTCGACCGTTTTGCCGGGGTGGGCCTGCTTCAGCACGGCGAAGGCCCCGGTGACGTGGGGGGCCGCCATGGACGTGCCGTCGTCGGGGGCGTAGCCGCCGCCGGGCACGGAGGAGATGATGCCCGTGCCGGGTGCGAGGAGATCGAGCAGCGGGCCCCGATTGGTGAACGGGGACAGCTGGTCGTCGTTGGTCGTGGAGCCCACCGTGATGGCGGAAGGGACGCAGCCGGGGGCGTTGACGGCGACGGGGTCGTGGTTGTTGCCGGCGGCGACGACGGTGGCGACGCCCGCGGCACGCAGCTTGTCGATGATCGGCGCGCGGTGGTCATCGGGGCACGGGTCGCTGAAGAGCCCCTCGCCGAACGACAGGTTCGCCGCGACGACGTTGACACCGGACTTCTTGAGGGCGTGCACCTTCTCCAGAGCCTTGATCTGGCTGCTGGTGTAGCTGAGGATGCACGGGCTCACGCGGAGGCAGCGGGTGTCGGAGTCCAGCCTGGAGAACACCTGGATGGCGATGATGTCCGCGCCGGGCGCGACTCCGCGTACGGGTGCGCCGCTGAGGCCCGTCCCGTCGCCCGCGGCGATGCCGGCGACGTGGGTCCCGTGCGCGCAGGCGGAGCCCAGTGCGGCGCACCGGCCGCTTCCGGAGTCGGCGCTGCCGGGAGCCTCCTGCTGCTCGGAGCCGTTGGGGCAGAGGCTGGTGGCCCCCTCTGCCGGGTCGTTGACGGAGAAGCAGGCCTCGGTCTTCACGCGGCCGCCGAGGAAGGGGTGCTTGACGGCGACGCCGGTGTCGAGGATCGCGACGGAGGTGCCGGCGCCGGTGTTCCCGGCGACGGCGGTCCTGTTGCTGCCGATCCTGACGGTGGATTCGTTCAGCGCGGGTGGGACCGGAACGTCCTCGGTGACGCTGACGACGCCGGGGCTGCGGTTCAGCCTGTCCAGACCCGCGCGGTCCACCCGGAGGGTGACCAGCGGCAACGTGTCGTAGGAGAGGAGCGTCTCGCCCGCCGCGGAGGCGGAGTCGAGGTCCGTCCGCCGGTCCGTGACGACGTTCACGCGGACGGTGTCGCCGCCCCGGGCTTCTTCGAACAGATGCGGGGTGACCGGGCCGGGCTCCGCGGCGTAGGCCCGGGTGGAGCCGAGCAGGGGGCTCGCGTCCACCGGTATCGCGGTGAGCGCCGTGGCCGCTGCCGTGGCAGTGACCACGGCCCATAGGGGTCTCTTCACGCGTGACTCCATGCTGTGCTGTGGAAGGTGGTTCGGGTGTTGCGGTGTCGGGGGGCGGAACGGAACGGCAGCCAGGCACGGGGCGGGTGCGGCGGCAGGACGGGAACCGCGGCTCTGCGGGCGTTCTTTCTTGACCGAAGTTGACCGTTGATGATCAACGAGCACGGAATCTAGGCAGGTGGGAGAGCGTCGCGCAAGTTCCGAATCTGGATGCAATCATTCCTTTCTCTGGGCGAGTTGACGCACTCGGTCGCACGCAGAGGGGGCTCCAGGACCGATCCGCGACGGCCGCCGGCCGCCCATGTCGGGGCGCGGCGCGCCCATGATCGAGAACCGGACAGCCGCAGAGGGAAGCTGCCTCGATCGGAGCCGTGGGGTCGATCAGAAACCTGCCCGTAGCGCGCACGAATCGCACCGCATCGGCCGCAAAGGCGGGTTGAGCGGTCGACACGCCGAACTCCCGATCACCCGCACAGGGGCGCGCCCCACCATTCATGGTCACCTTCCGTAATGGATCTAGTGCGCCTGGTCACTCTCCGCTTACGGTCGGTGTGACGTCCACACCGTCTTCATGGAGGAAACGTGACCCACTTCCGTACACGTCTGGCCCTGCTCGGCACGGCCGCGGTCCTCACCGCAGGGGCCGCCGTCCCGGCCCAGTTCGCCGGGGCGCAGCCCGCCGCCGCGGCCGACCGGAAGCAGTGGGTCGCCCTGGGCGGCTCGTACACCGCCGGGGTCATCCGGGCCGCGGGCAACACGTTCGAGGTGCCGCGTGACGGATGCGAGCGCACCGACCGGGCCTACCCCCAGGTCATCGACCGTGATCTCGGCGGTCTCTTCGAGCTGACGAACGTCAGCTGCGGCGCCGCCACCATCGACAACGTCACCGACACGCCCCAGCACCCGATCGGCCGTCACCAGCCGCCCCTCTCCGTCCCGAACCGGCTGAAGACCATGCGCCACGACTACGACCGGATGCTCGCCGCGCTCCACCAGCGGGACCCGCACGCGAAGATCCTGGCCGTCGGCTACCCCACGGTCATCCCCCGGGACGCCGCCACGTGCAGCTTCGGCGACCTGACCCGGTTCGGCACGATCACCCAGGGTGACCTGGCCTGGCTGCGCCAGGGCGTCCTGGAGTCCCTCAACAAGGCCATCGACGACTCCACCGGCACGTAGGACGCCGCGAGCTTCGTCGACCTGTACGCCTCCTCCCGGGACCACAGCGTCTGCGACGACAGCAAGTGGGTCGAAGGCTTCGTCACCCTCCCCGACCAGCTGTCCTTCGTGCACCCCAACGCCCTCGGCCACCGCAACGCCGCCGACCACGTCGAGGAGGCGATGCCGAACACCCTCGGCTGAGCCCGACCGGGCAGCCGGGCAGCCGGGCAGCCGGGCGGTCGGGCGGCGGGGCGCCCGGCCCCGGTACCCGGAACCAGGCGGCGATCCCGCAGCGGACCGGCCTTCGACATCCGCCGGAGACCTGTCCCGCGGGCGGGGACTAACCGGCTCGGCGGGAGTCGTCTGCGCCCACCGAGTGGCGGGTGCCGGTCCGGTGATGCTCGCGGTGTGGTCGGCGCCGGGCATTGCAGGCGGCCGGGGAGGGGCCGGCGGTGCACAGCCGACTGGTCACGGTCCGGTGGTGGTGCGGCGGTTCGCTCGCCGGGCGGGTCGTGGCGGGGCGGTCGCCCGACAGACGGGCCGTGAAACGGGGCCAGACGACCAACACGACGGGGTAGACGGCGTAGCCGATACGGGTGGCCGGGGACAGTGCGATCGCCAGGAGCAGCCCCAGGGCCAGCCTGTCGGCGGCGGCGACGGTGCTCCGAGGCGGGCGGACCAGCAGCGACACGCCCACACCCAGCGCGCTCAACGCGATCAGCGCCGTGGTCACGGCCTTGCCGTGGGGGAGCAGGAGGACGATCAGATGGCCGAGCAGGGGACTCTGGGCGGAGGAGGCCGTGGGGCCGAGGCCCAGCGGGTAGAGGACGACGTTCTGGTAGAAGGCGCCGGTGTCGATCAACACCGCGGGGACGATGGTCAACGTGGCAGGCCCGATGGCCGCTGCCGCGCACCTGAGCGCGGCGCGCCTCCCGCCCCGTACCGCGAGTACGGCGACGATCACCGGGATGGCCGGCCAGGCAGTCCACTTCAGAGCGGCGGCCACCCCCACGACCAGCCCCGCGCGCCCGGCACGACCCCGCTGGGTGAAGGCCAGGGCCAGGCAGAGCAGGCCGATCACCGGCGGATCCACGCCGCCGATGCTCAGGGGCAGCGCGACGACCGGACAGGCGACGAGCCACAGGGCGCCCGTCAGCCCGGCACCCGTACCCGTACCGGCGACGGGGGCGGGGGCGGGTCCGCCCCGCCCCGCGGGCAGGCTCCCGCCGCCGGTCAGTACCCGCACGGCTCCCGCCACGGCCGCCAGGAACGCGACGAGGAACCACACACGGGCGCCGGCGAACGGGGTGTCACCGAACAGCAGGGCCGGTATCCCGAAGAGCGCCATGCCGGGGAGGTAGGGGTTGAAGTCCCTTACGGCCTGCGGCGTGGGGCTGTACGGAGTTCCGGTGGAGAACAGCAGCTCGGCGGCCCGTTCCACCACGCCGACCTCCATCTGCGCCCTGCCGATCAGCGACAGGTACAGCAGCGGCACGGCCGCCGCACCGGTGACGGCGACCACGGCGGGGGTACGGGCCCACGGCGTGGGCGACCGCGCGGCGATCAGGGCCGCGCAGGCGTACCCGGCCGCGCCGACCAGCCCCCACACCTTCTGCGAGGTGTGGTCGGGAGACGCCGGCCCCACCACGAGTGCCGACACCGCGCACACCGCCAGAACCAGCCGGTCCCACCGCCGCCGGTCGACGAAGTGCCTGAGCGCGGAGCGATGCCGGGAGCAAGGCCGAACGGAAGGTTCCTGTTTCGGGGCATCTTGCGACATCGGCATCGACCTTCGAGAAGAGGTGAGGGCATGAGGGCATGACGGAGTCGGGGGCAGCGGCCCGACGGCCGCCTCCCGCCTGGTGTGCGACTCCGTACCCCTCGCTACGAGGTGGTGCGCGCGCCGCGCGGGGTGCCGCCCGTACGGCTCTTCAGCACGCGGTACGCGACGAAGACGAGTACGCCGACGAGGGCGCAGAGGAGGGCCGTGGCCATGAGCTGGAGGGGCCAGTAGTGGGAGAAGGGGTGGAAGTCGCGGTAGTAGCCGACGGCGTCCAGCTTGTCGTGCGCGGTACGGCAGTCGGGGAAGTCGTCACCGCCGCAGTAGGGGTTCGGCAGGCGGGCGCCGGTGGAGGTGACGATGCCCTCGTCGACCAGGATGCCCGCGCCCGACGGGCCACCCTGCCCTCGGGGGCGCACCTGGGTGACGCTGGGCCACAGGTGGGGCAGTGCCGTGTGGACGAGGGCGAACACGCCGGCCGTGGCGGCGACGGAGGTGCCGAGGGCGGGCAGGGAACGGCGCCAGAGCAGACCGACCAGGACTCCGACGACGAGGCCCAGGAGGGCCAGGGCGACCGTGAGCGGCCCGCCGGCGTAGAACGTCGGCATGTCGGACCAGGGCTTCGTGGTGTCCACGCGGCCCCACGCTGCCGACCAGGCGAGGTGGTGCAGCGTGGCCACCAGTCCCGTGCCGACGAGGACGAGGGCGGCCGGGAGAGCGAGCCGGGTGGTGAGCCAGCGGACCGGGGAGACCGACTGGGCCCAGGTCAACTGGGCCGTGCCCGTCTCCAGTTCCCTGCTGGTGAGCGTGGCTCCGGCCCAGGCGGCCACGAGGAAGGGGAGGGTGAGGACGGCGATGGTGGTGGCGGAGTAGACCTCCTTGTAGAGGAGGATCGAGGGCTGGTCGTAGGCGCACTTCGACGTTCCGGCGCACGCGTTGTACTGCTCCCACGCCGCCGCCGAGGCGTCGGTGAGCGGGCCGCCCAGCCACAGCAGCGCGACCGAGAGCAGGACCACGAGGCCTGCCCAGACGCACAGCGCCGGCCGGTGCAGTCGCACCAGCCACGGGGTCAGCCGCGGCGCGGGGGACGGATGCCGGGTGGCCGCGGGAGGGGTGGGTGCGGTGGGTGTGGTGGGGGCAACGGCGGTCATGCGGTCTCCTCCTGGGATATGGCGGAGGCGGAGACCGCTTCCTGGGACGTGGGGGAAGCGGAGGAGGTGAAGTCGTGGGCGTGGGCGGTGTCGAGAGTGAGCGGGGGCGCGGCCGGGTTGCGCAGGTGGGCGAGGACCAGTGCCTCCAGGGAGAGGTCGTTCGTCCGCCAGCCGGCGGGCAGCGGCCCGGAGGGGCGCACGAGCGCGGTGGCCTGGCGGCCGGTGACACGGGATTCCACCGTGGTGTGCGGGGCCAGGTCGACGTCGGCGCCGGAGGCGGCCTCCCGTGCGGGCCCGGTGATCAGGGAGTGCGCGGCGAGCAGGTCGTCGATGTCACCCGCCAGACGTACCCGGCCGTTGCCGATCAGCAGCAAGTGGTCGCAGGAGTCCTCCAGTTCGGCGATGACGTGTGAGGACATCGCGATGGTGGTGCCGTACCGGGCGGCCGTGGCCATGAGGGTGCCCATCAGCTCGTGCCGGGCCAGCGGGTCGAGGTCGGCCATCGGCTCGTCGAGCAGTAGCAGTTCCGGCCGCTTGGCGAGGGCGAGGGCGAGCGCCACGCGGGTGCGCTGGCCGCCGGACAGCGAGCGGACCCGGGCCCCCGGGTCCAGGCCACCGCCCGTCGCGACCCGCTGCGCGGTGTCCGCGTCCCAGCTGTCGGGGTTGAGATCGGCGCCCATGCGGAGCGTCTCGGCGACGGTGAGCTGCGGGTACAGCGGCTTGTCCTGGGAGACGAAGCCGATCCGCGACCGCACCTGGGCCGGATGCCCGCCGAGCACCGTGACCGCACCCTCGCTGGGGGCGATCAGGCCTGCCGCCAGGGCGAGCAGCGTCGACTTGCCCGCGCCGTTGGGCCCCACGAGCGCGCTGACACGTCCGGCGGGCAGCCGGAACGTGCAGTCGCGCAGGGCCCACCCGCCGCGCCGCCGGAACGCCTTCCCCAGCCCGGTGGCCTCGATGGCACTGCTCGTCATCGGTGATCCTGTTCCTTGTCGGTGGTCTCGAAGTGCTCGTCCAGCACGACAGCGAAGAGTGCCGCCACGTCATCCCGCTCCAGGCCCGCCGCCCGGGCGCGCGCCGCCCACTCGGAGAGCTCGCCCCGCAGCGGGGAGTCGCTCGGTGCGGCACCGAGTGACCTGCGTACGAAGGTGCCGAGGCCCCGCCGGGCCTCGACCAGGCCCTCGCGTTCCAGCTCCCGATAGGCCTTGAGCACCGTGTTCGGGTTGACTGCCGTGGCCTCCACGACCTCCCGGGCAGCCGGAAGCTTGTCGCCGGGCTCCAGCAGTCCCAGGCGCATGGCCTGCTTGGTCTGCTGGACGATCTGTACGTAGGTGGCAACCCCGCTGCGCCGGTCGATCCGGTATTCGATCATCCCGGCAAACACCCTTTCACTATTTGAGTAGTGAATAGTGGATCCAGAGGGGTCCGGATGTCAAGAAGAGCTGCCTCGCCAGGATCGCGGCGTGTACGAATACCACGGCTGGATCACCGGCAGGGAGAGCGCGGTCGGTGACGATGATGACGTCCGGCTGCGGGGGATCGTCGACGGGTTGCGGCTGCGCATCACGCAGATGGCCAGTCCCTACCTGCTCGACCTCCGCTGGATGAACGGCGAGCCGTTCATCCACGTGGGAGGCAATTCCCATCACAGCTCGTCGCTGGACGTCGTCGGCCTGTTCGACCACGTCGCGGAGGTCGCTCCCGGCGCCTACGGGCTCCTGCACGTGCGCGATGACGAAGACCCGGGCCGCGAGAACGAGGTACGCGTACTCAGGCTCGCCCGGGGCACGGTCACCCGGCACACGGAGCGACTCCTGTCTCCCTGCATCCCGACCCTGGAAGACCCCTTTGCCCAGCGCGCGATGGTGATGCTGCTCGAAGAGGAGGGTGATCCCGGCGAGCATGCCGTGGACCCCGCGGCCAAGGGGATGAGCGGCGGGGGCGCGACCGGGCCATGGGCGAGACGCCAGGACCTCAAGAGTGCTTGCGGGCAAGCGAGGCCGTGCAGGCCGCGCTCCGGCCTCGGAGACGGCGGACCGGGAGGGCGCGTGGTGGGGCGCTATGCTCCGGCGCGTGGAAGAGATCGACATACGACAGCCTCGGCAGAACCAGGTCACGCGGGAGGTCGTCCTCCGGGTCACGGGCAGCGTGGAGAAGGGCGAACTCCGTGAGGGTCTGAAGGCCGCAGGGATGTTCCGCCGACTGCGTTGGATCGCTGCCGCGTGCGCGTTGGGCTTCGTGCTGCCGGGAGTGCGCGTCGACGCCGAGGGCGGTTCGGTCAACGTCGCCCTCGTGGCCATGGCCATCGTCTCCGCGACGGTGTTCGCCCTGCTCGTGCCGCGGTGGATGGTCGCGCAGGCACTGCGGGCCCAGCGGGCCTACGAGGGCGCGGAGTGTGTCATCGACGGCACGGGCATCGCGGCCGTCCGTGACGGGGCGGACATCGAGCGCCTGGGCTGGGACGCGATGACGCGGTATCACGAGACCCCGGGTCTGTACGTCGTCGTGGGCAGGGCCGGTCTCGGGATCTGGATGACCGTCGTGCCCAAGCGGCTGCTGGCGACCCACGACGTCGAGCTCCTCGGCGCGGTCCTCGACTCCCGGCTGCGCCGGGGCTAGGCCGTCAGCGCGCGGCGTGGTCGGGGTGGTGGCGGGCGCAGGACTCCGTGGGTGACCACGGGACCCAGGTCTGCTCCTCGCGCCAGCCGGGTCGCCCGGCGGCCCAGCCCTGGAGTACCTCGGCCGCCGGCTCCACCGTGAACACCCCGGGTCCTCGCGCGATCCACGTCTGGAAGTGCCCGTCAGGTCCGCCTTCGCGGTATTCCACCTGGTAGCTCAGGTCGTCGTTCAGGTAGACCTGCATGTAGTGCTGGTCTGCGGGTTCCGCGTCGAGCCGCCGCACGACGACGAACCGCGAGGAAAGGCTCATGTCGGCCAGCAGGTCGTGCAGTCGGTCCTCGGACGGGTCGTCCCAGGTCGTTCCGTCCGCCTCGACTGCCTGAAGTACCGGTGTCGCCATGCGGTCGACTCTAGTGAAACGCTGGACGGCCGTCCCGGGTGGGGCTTCGTCGGGGAGTCGCCGTCCGTCAGCCCTTGACCCGTACGGGGCTCCGGCAGCAGAATCGATGTGCCTGTTGATCTTCACTGGGGGGTGTGGACGGCTTGCTCGTCTTCTACGCGTGTCTCGGACTGCCGGTGGCTGCTCTGGTCGGGTACCTCCTCTGGAGCGACAGGGCCACGCGGACGAGGAACCTCGACGGGCTGCAGGCGGAGGAACGAGCCCGCCAGGAGGCCCGCTTCGACAAACTGTCGCCCGCGCGCAGGCTCTACACCCCGTTGAGTGACCGCAAGCGCCGTCCCTGACGCCGGTCGCGGATCCGGGCGCCGGGATACGGACCGACGGCGCGGCGAGGTGCGGTACATGACGATGACCCAGTGGCAGGACCGGTCCGTGGTGGTGACGGGTGGGACGCGGGGCATCGGGCGGGGATCGCGGAGCTGTTCGCGCGGCGCGGTGCGGCGGTCCTGCTGACGGGCCGTACGGAATCGGTTGCCGCCGCGGTGGCGCGCGAGATCGCCGGGTCCACCGGGGGACGGGTCTCGGAGATGGCCGTGGACCTGCGGGACCCGCAGGCGATCGAGGACACGGCGGCCGCGGCCGAGGACCGGCACGGGTGGCTCGACGTGCTCTGTGCGCACGCCGGGGCCGGGTCGGCGGCCTTCGGTAGATGGCTGCGGCTCACCGACCGGCTCCTGACGCCGCACGGCGACGCCGTGCGCGAGGCGGTCCTCCTCACGGACCTGACAGCCGCGGCCGGGAGCCGTGAGGAGCTGTCGGCCGTGCTGGCCTCGTGCGCGGGCCGCTTCACCTGCCACGCCCGCGGGATCGGCACCCACTGGGACGTGGCGCAGCTCAGGTCGATCACCACGGCGCTGTCCGGCACGCTGGACATCGTCACGGAGCCCGCGGCCCCCACCTCGGGCCTGACCGCGGACCTGACCGGGCTCGCCGACCGGACCCGCAGGGCGGCCGCCCGTACCCTCGCCCTGCGGATCGCGGTGCTGGACGGCTGCCGGGTGCGGTTCCTGAAGCAGCTCACGCCGTCCGTGGACGATCTCACCGTCCGCGGTCACCCGGTCGGCCCCGGGTCCACCGCATACCCCGTCGACGTTCCGGACGGCGCGTCGTACGGCTACCACCTGCGGTTCGACCTGCCGGACGGCCGCGAGGGGGACCGGGTCGGCGCGGAGCTGAGCATCGTCCTGCTCCCTCCGACGGGCGATGGGCAGACCCTGGTCCGCGTACCGGTCACCGCGCGCCGCAGGCCCTGACCCGGGCGTCGCGGGTCACGGGTCACGGGTCACGGGACCAGGCTCGTCACCGTGCGGGTGACGGAGTCGTAGCGGCGGGCGGAGGTCCACTCACCGGTCACCGCAGCGAACGCCGTGCCGGCGGTGAGGGCGGCAGACTCCTCGTCCGCCGCGGCCCAGCGCGCTGCGGCGCCGCGACCGAGCGTGATGTGGGGGACCCACCGCGCCGGCGCGAGGAGGGGAGGGAGAGCGCCGGTGCCGGGCGTGTCGCGCAGGATCCGCCACACCGCCTCGTGCAGGCGCAGCAGGGGCGGTTCGGGCCGGACGGTCCAGGCCAGCACCCGGACGCGGCCGGACCACCTCACCACCCCGTCCAGGCGCAGCGGAACGGGAAGGGCCTCGGCCAGTACGCACAGCACCTCGGCCCGCGTGTCCGGTGGGAGGTGGTCGGCCGTGGCCAGCGTGAGGTGGGGGCGGTTCGTGGGGTGGCGGTGGTGCGCCTGGCTGGGCAGGCCCCGGTCCGCCAGCTGCCGCCACACGTCCCGGACAGCACGGTCGGTGTCGGCGTCGGGCAGCAGCTCCACACTGTGCACGGTCACCAGCCTACGTCGGTCGTGAGCGCCGGGTCCGCGGCCCGCGGCCCCGTCCGGGTGCCCGGTGGGCATCAGGGGACCGTCAGGGTCGTCGGCATCCGCGTGAGAAGGCCGTCAAGAAGTCCGTCCCGTGCTGCGTCGCGGCCCTTCCATGGAGGCCTGGGCAACACCGACGAGGGAGAAGAGGCCGTGCGGAGAGTCGTGGTGGGTGCCACGGGCACCCCGGGGAGTCTGGCCGCCCTGCACAGGGCCGCCGCCGAGGCCCGTGTGCGCGACGCGGAGCTGTGGGTCGTCCTGGCGTGGCAGTCGCCGGGCGGCGAACTCGGCAGCCGCAACGGCCTCGGCACCATCGCCCTGGCCGAATGCCGCGCCGCGGCCGTGGAAAGGCTCCGCGAGGTCCTGGACACGGCCTTCGGCGTCCTGAAGCCCGGCGTCACCCTCTCCGGATTCGCGGTGCGGGGGACTCCGGGTGCCGCCCTCGTGGGCACGGCCCGCGACCCCGAGGACCTCCTCGTGGTGGGTACGGGCCCCCGCGGCCCGCTGCGCCGCCTCGTACGCCCCTCGGTGGCCCGCTACTGCCTGGCGCACGCCGCCTGTCCCGTCCTGGTGGTCCCCCCGTCCCCGCTCCAGTCCGACCTGGAGGCCGTACACCGCCGCAACACCTGGAGGCTCCGCCTGGACCCGCGAGAGCTGACCCCCTGAACCGGTCCCCGACGGGCCCGATTCGGATCACGTGCGGGGCCCCGGTCCACGAGGATCGGACACGCCGGGCGACGAGCGAAACTCATTCGACACACTGTTCGAGGCCGTGGCAGCCTGTCCGGCATGACCGACCGAAAGGCCCATGCCGCGTAGACGACCTGGACGCGTCCGGGTCGGCATCCCGAACCGGCACCGGCCCCCACGCTCGAGTCCGGCCGTCGATCATCTCTCTTCTCGGGCGATGGCCGAGATCGTCCGCCTCGAACACACGCGGAACTACCTCCGGCCGGGATACGTCAGCGCGGCCCTGCGCTTGTGGAAGGAGTACGTTCACAAACCCGCGCAGGAGCTCTGGCACGACGACGAGTTCGGCAACGTGCACTGGTACTGCTGCGGCAGCCCACTCGAAGGCCGGGCCCTGCTCGACGGTGTGATCCGGGCGATGTCCACTCGGGGAGCCCGTGAACTCCGCAAAGTCGTCGAAGAGCTCGACGCCTTCATGGGCCCGCTCCGGCCCGCGGCAGCCCGCCGGAGGGGGAGAGCGAGCTGAGCGACGGCCACGCGCAGCGACGGTCCGGATCGGCGGTCTCGTGCCAACTTGTTGATCATGACGGGTCCCGGGCGCAGAATGGCCTTGCCATGAACGACGATTCCCCCTCTCCCCTCCTGCGCATCGTCCTGCGCGCGGACTCCTTCGCCACCTCCGCGGCCGGGACGGTCACGCTGATCGCCGTCCTGTTCGGGCTCGTGTTCACCGACACCGGCGCCGGCATCGTCGCGGCCGTGGTCCTCTTCGCCGCCTGGGTCGCGGTCGGTTGGACCGGCCGTCGCCATCAGCGGCGCGGCGGGAGCGCCGAACTGCCGTAGGACCGGCTCGGCGCGGAAATTGCGTGGCTGCCCGGTAGGGGGTGCCGGTAGCGTCCGGTCTCCCGAGCCGCCGCACCGGCGGCCACGTCCAGAGAGCCACGTACATGATCAGCCAGCCGACGACGACCCTGTGGCGCCCCACCGGCCCCGAGGAGCTTGCCCTGGTCAGGGAGCTGAACTGGCGTGCGTGGCCGCCCCGGTTGCCCGAGCAGCCGATCTTCTACCCGGTCCTCAACGAGGACTACGCGATCAGGATCGCGCGGGACTGGAACGTCAAGCACAGCGGAGTCGGCTTCGTCACGCGCTTCGAGGTCGACTCGGAGTTCCTGAGCCGGTATCCCGTCCAGCAGGCGGGCGGGCGGACGATCCTCGAGCTCTGGGTTCCGGCCGAGGAGCTCGACGATTTCAACGCCCACATCGTCGGCGAGATCCAGGTGGTCCACGAGTTCCGTTGAGGGGCGGGGCGGGCCGGGCCGGCGTGATCGCGCCGGCCCGGCCCGCCCCGCCGTCGCACCCCGAAGTCGCCGGTGCGCTCGGCGCGTTCCTCAGATGCGGGCGCGGGTGCGACCGGGGCGGGTGCGCACCGCCAGGTAGCCCGCCAGGCCGCCCAGCGTGACGCACAGCGGCGAGTAGAGTGCGAGGTCCCAGCGCTGGAACGCGGCCGGGGCTTCCCCCAGCCCGAGGCCGGAGACCACGAGGCCGCCGAGACCGCGGACCGTCAGGACGCCGGAGACCGTCCACAACCCCGTCCGTACCAGCCGCGAGGGGGCGAGCGGGTGCGCGGGCCGGGCGGCCGTGGCGACGAGCCATGCTCCCGCGCCGAGCAGCCCGGCGACCGCCAGCGTCGCCGGAGCCGAGGGCAGCCGGCCCTCCTCGACGCCGACCACGACGGCCGCGAACTCCGCTCGGGTGGCCAGCGGCCAGGGGGAGACGCTCCAGACCGCGTGCAGGGCACCCGCCGCCGCCAGTCCGAGCGCCGCGACACCGGCCGCGGCGCGCGGGCCACCGCCGACGCCGTCCCCCGCACCGCTGACCGCCTGCTTCCCCGCGCCGCCGGCCGAACCGAGCAGCCATTTCATGGGCTTCATGCTGCCGCCCCTCCCTCGCAGATCCGTTCAGATCCATACAGTGCTGTATGGATTATCCGTACAGTACTGTACGGAACATGGCGAAGGGCAAGGTCAGCAAGGACGAGTGGACGATGGCGGCGCTGCGGGCGCTGGCCCGCGGCGGTGTCGCCGCGGTGGCGGTCGACGCGCTCGCCAAGGAACTCGGCGTCACCCGCGGCAGCTTCTACTGGCATTTCGAGAACCGGGAGGCCCTCCTCGTGGCCGCCCTCGAAACCTGGGAGCGGCACGGCACCGCCGAGGTCATCGCGGCCGTGAAGGAGGTGGGCGACCCCCTGGCGCGGGCCCGGACCCTGTTCGCCGAAGCCCTGGGTGACGAGGAGATCGCCGGGCTGGAGCCCGCCCTCGCCGCCCAGGTCGATCACCCCGCCGTCGCCGCGGTCGTCGCGCGCGTCACCCGGGCCCGGCTGGCCTTCCTCGAAGAGGTGTACACCGGGCTGGACTTCGGGCCGGCGGCCGCCCGTCACCGGGCCCTCGCCGCGTACGCCGCCTATCTCGGCTGGCTCGACCTGCGCAGGACGGCACCCGACCTCGCCCCCGAGGCGCAGCTCCGCGACCCCGGGGGCGCCGCGGCCCTGGACCACCTGGTCGACATGATCCTCGCGCCGGGCGCCCCGGGCACCGGCACCGGCACCGTACGGGAATGACGGCTCCGCGCTGCGCCCGCGCCGGTCAGGCCCTGCCCGACAACTGCTCGCGCGTGAGCTCGGGTTCGTCCGGGCGGTTCCTGCCGGGGTCCCCGGCCGTCGGCCCGGAGAGCAGGCGCAGGGCGACGGCCCCGAGCGCCGCGTGCAGTACGGCGGCCACCGCGACGGCGGCGTGCAGGCCGGTGACGAAGGCGCCCTTCGCGTCGCGGAGCGCCGTGGCGGCGAGGTCCGGGAGGTGGATGGTCTCGTCCAGGGTGGGGGCCAGGTCCGGCCCCTGGAGGCGGAACACCAGGGTGGCGAGCGACCCGAGGACGGCGATGCCGAGGGCGTTGCCGATCTCGTTGCCGGTCTCCGCGATCGCCCCCGCCGAACCGGCACGCTCCGCGGGCACCGCACCGACCGCGGTGTCGGCGACCACGCTGAAGGAGATGCCGTAGCCGAGTCCGGTGACCACGGTCGAGGCGACGTACCAGCCGATGCCGCCGGTGACGGTGGTGGGCAGGAGCAGCAGCAGGCCGCCGGCGATGGTGAGGTGACAGACGACGAGCGCGGCCTTCTTGCCGATGCGGTCGACGACGGTGGGCGTGACGACGCAGGTGAGGGTGAGGACCGCCGCTCCGGGGAGCGCGAGCAGCGCCGCGTTCAGGACGCTCAGGCCCAGGACGGACTGCAGGTGGATGCCGGACAGGTACGCCGTCGCCGACCAGGCCGCCAGCGGCAGCAGTCCGGTGATGATCGCGACGGTGAAGGTGCGGTCGCGGAAGAGGGAGAAGTCGATCAGCGGGTGTTCGAGGTGCCGCTGGCGCAGGACGAAGAAGGCCAGGACGGCCAGGCCGAGGGACCCGGTGACGACCGGCAGGACCGAGAGTCCGGCCGCGGCCAGGTGCTTGACGCCGTGGATCGTGAGCAGCAGGCCCCCGGCGGAGGCGACGAGGCTGAGGACGTCCACGCGGCCGGTCCGGGACGCCCGTACCTCGCGCAGCAGGACCGGTGCGAGCACCAGGAAGGCGGCGATGACGGGCAGGTTGACCAGGAACACCGAGCCCCACCAGAACGCCCCGAGCAGGGCTCCGCCGACCACCGGCCCGACGGCGAACCCGGCGGCGAACGCCGCGGCGAATATCCCGATCGCCCGGGCGCGCCGCCTGGGGTCGGGGAAGAGCTCGCTCAGCACGGCGAGCGCCGACGGCAGCAGGGTCGCACCGGCCACACCCATGAGCGCCCGGCAGGCGATGAGGACTTCCGGGTTCGGTGCGAACGCCGCGGCGGTGGATCCGATGCCGAACACGGTCGAGCCGATGAGCAGGAGCCTGAGGCGGCCGTAGCGGTCGCCGATGCTGCCGAAGGCGACCAGCAGCGAACCCACGGCGAAGCCGTAGACGTCCAGCATCCACAACGCCTGGTCGGCGGTGGGCGACAGGGCCGCGGTGATGCTCGGCACCGCCAGGAAGAGGATGGAACCGTCCATCGAGACCAGCAGGACCGGGCCGAGGACCACGGCGAGCCCGAGCCAGGCCCGTCGGCCGCCGGGTGAGGTGTGAGCATGCTGTCGAGTCATGCCCCGACGGTCCGCCGGCGGGAGGGTGACAGCCATCCCCGGCCCGTGGGTACACCCGACAGGTACACCCACGGGCCCGGACCACGGCCTAGGCTCGCACGCATGGAGAGCCTGGGAACGTTCCTGAAGAGCCGTCGCGACCGGGTCACGCCGGACGAGATCGGCCTGCGCACCTACGGCGCCTCCCGCCGGGTGCCCGGCCTCAGGCGGGAGGAGCTCGCCCACCTCGCCGGAGTGAGCGCGGGCTACTACACGCGCCTGGAGCAGGGCCAGGCCGACTCGGCGTCCGGGCAGGTGCTCGACGCGTTGGCTCGGGTGCTCAGGCTCGACCGGGTGGAGACCGTCCACCTGCACAACCTCGCGCGGCAGTCCGCGAAGCCCGGCCTGGGCGAACCGCCCGCCGAACAGCCGCACGCCCGCGTGCTCACGCTCCTGGACTCGCTCGGCGAGAGCGTCCCGGCGGTCGTCCTCGGCAGGCGCGGGGACGTCCTCGCGTGGAACCGCACCGGGCACGCGCTCTTCGCCGAGCACGTCCCGTACGACCTGCCGCAGGACCCGCGGGCGCGTCCGTCGATGCCCCGCATGTTCTTCCTCGACCCCCACACCCGCGCCCTGTACACCAACTGGCACGAGCTGGCCCGCGTCCACGTCGCCTACCTGCGGCTCACCGCGGGCCGGTACCCGACCGACGCGCGGCTCGCGGGCCTCATCGGGGAACTCGCCATGCGCAGCGACGACTTCGCGACGATGTGGGCCACCGGAGACGTCTCCGAGTGCACCGTGGGGTCCATGCACCTGCGGCACCCCACCGTCGGAGCCGTGAGCGTCGACTACCAGGTGTGGCTCCAGCCGGACAGCCCCGACCACCGGGTGGAGATCTACACCGCGAACGATCCGGCCTCGTCCGACGCGGTGCGGGTCCTCACCCAGCAGAGCGGCGCCGGACGTCAGGCGATGGTGCCGCCCCCGTCGACGTAGACCGTGGAGCCCGTGGTGTACGGGTTGTCGGCGAGGAAGAGCACCGCGGCGGCGACGTCCGCCGGGGTGCCGACCCGGCCCACGGGAAGGCGGCCCGCCGCCGCCTCGTACATGGCGTCACGCGCGTCCGCCGCGAGGCCGTCCCACAGGGGCGTGCGCAGGAGGCCGGGCGAGACGGTGTTGACGCGGAGCGGGGCGTACTCCAGGGCCAGGCCGCGGGCCAGGGCCTCCAGGGAGGCGTTGATGGCGCTCTGCAGGGCGGAGGCCTTCGAGGGGCGCTGCGAGAGGTATCCGGCGACCAGGGTCAGCGAGCCCTGCGGGTCGATCGGGACCGAGCGGGCGATGCGGTACGCGCCCCAGAACTTGCTGTCCATGGCGGCGTAGGCATCGGCCTGAGGGAGCGTGTCGACGCGGCCCATGGGCGTCTCGGCGGCGGACACGACGACATGGTCGAAGGTGCCGGAGGACCGGGCGAACTCCTCGACCTCGGTGTCGGAGCGGATGTCGAGGGGCGTGGCCGTGGACGTGCCGGGGAGGGACGCGAGTTCGGCGAGGGCGGCCTGCAGCTTGTGGGGCGAGCGGGAGACGACGACGGTCTCGGCGCCGCGCTCGGCGAACGCCCGGGCGGTGGCGAGGCCGACACCGGAGGTGCCGCCGACGATCAGGGCGCGCCGGCCCTCGTAGCTGTTCATGGTGTGGCTCTCCTGGACGTGTCGTGGTGCGGGGTGGGGCGGAGGGGCGGTGGAGGGGTCAGGCGTGTTCCGAGCGGGCCCGGGCGTAGGAGGCCCGGTCCAGTTCGGTGACCTGGACCGAGACGTCGCAGGTGGTCTCGCTCATCGTCCGGGCGAAGGCGCGCGTGAGGACGGCGAGCGCGGCTTCGGCGATGGCGGCCCTGGTCTCGGGGGACTTGCCGGCGAAGGTCCGCACGTCGAGGTTGACGAAGGACTGTTCGCGGCTGCCGTCACCGACGGCGTGGACGTCCTGGCGGACCGCACGGCTCTTGAAGTCCTGGGGTCGGAAGCCACCGGCGGTCGTGAGTGCGGAGTGGACCTCCGTGAGGACGGTGGCGGGGTCGAAGGAGTCGCGGACGTTGCCCGAGTACTCGAGGACGAGGTGCGGCACGGCGGGCCTTTCGGTTCGTGTCGGTTCGTGTCGTGTCGGGGAGTGGGAGGGCTGCCGGTGGAGAGGCGCGGGTCCGCGGTCGTGCTCGTACGGGCCCGCGCGGGCGGCAGGCCGGCGCGTGCGCCGATTCCCGCGCCCGCCACCGCGCTCAGCGGCTCGGCGCGGCCGAGGGGGTCGCGGCGCGGGCGGCGGGAGCGGCGGCCCTGCGGATTCCGGTGGCGCTCAGGACGGCGGCGACGGCGAGCGCGACGACGGCGGAGAGGAGGGCGGCGCGCAGCCCGGCCAGGAAGTGCCCGGTGGCGGCCTGGCCGACGAGGAGGCCCATGACGGCGACGCCGACGAGGCCGCCCAGCTGGCGGGAGGCGTTGAGGACACCGGAGGCGATGCCCGCGTTGGCCGGGTCGGCCGCGCCGAGCATGGCGTTGGTCATGGCGGGGACCACGAGGCCGATGCCGAATCCCGCGACGAGGAACTGGACGATGACGGCCGGGTAGGAGTCGGACCCGACGGCCGGGACGACGGCCAGGTAGCCGACGGCGGCGAGGAGGTTTCCGGTGAGCAGCACGCTGCGCGCACCGTACTTCTTGACCAGGGGTCCGCAGGCCAGGTTGGCCGCCATGATGGCGCCGGTCATGGGCAGGAAGGCGAGCCCGGCGGTGAGGGGGGAGTACTCCCACACCTGCTGGAAGAAGAGGCTGAAGACGAAGATGAGGCCGTAGAAGGCGAAGTTGAGCAGGACCCCGATGAGGGAGGTGGCGCTGAACGCCCGCCGCCCGAACAGGTGCAGGGGCAGCATCGGGTCGGCGCTGCGCCGTTCGACGGCCAGGAAGCCGATCAGGGCGGCCACGAAGACGACGATGCAGGTGACGACGAGCGCGTCCCCCCAGCCCCGGGCGTTGGCCTCGACGATGGCGGCGGTCAGCGCACCGAGGCCGGCGATGGCGAGCGCCTGGCCGGGCAGGTCGAGCGAACGGCGGCGGGAGGGGTCGCGCGGCGGGGCGGCCTGGGCGTAGCGCTGGGTCAGCAGGATGCCGACGGCGGCGATGGGGAGGTTGACGTAGAAGATCGAACGCCAGCCGAGGGTGTCGACGAGGAGTCCGCCGACGACCGGCCCGAGGGCCAGGGCGAGGCCGCCCGCGGCCGCCCAGAGGCTGACGGCCCTGGTGCGCTGGGCCGGGTCGGGGAAGTTGGTGTTCACCAGGGAGAGCGAGGACGGCACGATCAGGGCCGCGCCGACGCCCTGGAGGACGCGGGCGGTGATGAGGGTGGCGAGCGTGGGGGCGGCGCCGCAGGCCAGGGAGGTCACGGCGAAGAGGGCGAAGCCCGCGACGAAGATGCGCCGGGGGTCGAAGCGGTCGCCCAGTGCGCCCGCGGTGAGGAGGAAGGCGGCGAAGGTGAGGGTGTAGCCGTTGATCACCCATTCCAGGCCGGCGAGGCTGTCGCCGAACTCGGCGGTGAGGGCCTTGGAGGCGACGTTGACCACGCTGACGTCGAGGATGACGACCACGAAGCCCAGGCAGGCGGCGAAGAGGGCCGGGCCGGGCCGGGCCGCGGGTGCGGCGGGTTCATGGCGAGTCACGTGCTCGTCCTTCCGTGCTGTGCTGGATGAAAGAGAGGGAGGGGAGAGGGGGAGGAGAGGAGGGGCGGGCCGTCCGGGCGGGCGGACGGGCGGCGCGGTACGGGGCCGGACCCCGTAGACTGTTCGTTACGAGACGAACACTCGGGAGTGTACGCAGATCATCGAACACTCTGCAATCGGTGACCGCTGGTTCCGGTCACCCCGACGGACGGAGAACCGCCATGACGGCAGCGGACACGCCCCCCGGCCCGGGACACCGGCTCCCGCCGGTCCACACCGACCCGGCCGAGGTTCCGCTGGAGGCGGCGCTGCTCGCACTCGCCGACCCGGTCAGACGCACCCTCGTACGCGAACTGGCCGGGGCCGACGACTGGGAACGCTCCTGCGGGAGCTTCGACGTACCGGTGACCAAAGCCACCCTGAGCAGGCACTTCGCGGTCCTGCGGGACGCAGGCCTGCTGGAGCAGCGCGACGCCGGCCCCAAGCGGCTCAACCGGCTCCGGCGGCCGGAATTCGACGCGCGCTTCCCCGGCCTGCTGGAACTGGCCCTGCGGCAGGACTGACCCGCGGCGCCGCGACGGCGGGTCCGGTGAGCTCCGACCCCGGCTCCGACAGACGTGCGCGCAGCTCCCGGGCGACCGCGCGCACGGTCGCGGGACGGGTGGCCGGAACCCCGTGGGCGAGGGCGAGGGAGAGGGCCCCCGCGAAGGTGGCGGCGTGGAGCACCAGCGCGTAGTTGCCGCCGGTGCGGTTGACGACCGTACGGAAGCCGGTGACACGTCCCGCGTGCGCACCGAACGCGGTATCGGCCACACCGACGTTGGTGAGGCAGATCCCGGGCGCCTCGGCGGCCTCCGCGGTCCGGGCCACCGCCCGGCGGATCTCCGCGTGCCCGCGCCGGGGCGGCCGCCACCGCGCGTCCGCGTCGCGCAGCGCGGCGCCGTACTTCCGCGCCGTCTCCTCGGTCCCGGCGGCGTGCGGCTCCACCGGGACACCGGCCACGGAGATGAAGCAGCCGACGTCGGGCAGCGGGCCCGGATGGCGGCCCCGCAGGGAGACGGCGGTGAGCAACCGGACGTCCGCGCGGCCCGTGACCCGGGTCCAGGACTCGGCGAGCGCCGCCCCCAGGAACTGGTTGACCGACACCCCGGCGGCCCGGCAGCGCGAGCGCAGCCTCCCGGTCTCCTCCGCGGAGAGGTCGAGCGTCGTGAAGTCGGCCGTGCGATCGGCCCACCGGGCGGTCGCGTCGAACGGAATCGGTGCCGGTGCCGGTGCCGGTGACGAACCGGCCGCGGGTGCAGGTACGTGTTCGGCGCTCCGCGCGGCGGGAGCGGCCGGCGGCAGGTACTCCAGGGCGTCCGCGTCCGGCGGCAGCCGCCGCACGTCCTCGAACGGCCCCGCCCCGGCCGCCGGAGGAACGGGCGGCCCCGGCAGGTGGTCGAGCAGCGCCCGCAGGACCGCTCCCGTCGAGTGCCCGTCCGAAATGGCGTGGTTGCGGGTGAAGAACAGGTGCGTCTCCCGCGCCTCGCGGACGACGCGCAGCCGCCACAGCGGCCCCCCGGTGGGCAGTACGTCGTTGAGCTCCGCCCGCAGGACGTCGTCGGGGCTCCGCGCGCCGGGCGGCGCCCCATGGTGCACCCGCTCCGCCGCCGCACCCGGCGCCTCCCGGAACCACAGGCCGTCCGGCCGCTCCTCGATGCGCAGCCGCAGCAGGGGCAGGTCCCGCTCCCACCGTTGCACCGCACGCTCCACGACACCGTCGGGCACGGCCTCCCCCAGCGACAGCCGGGTGGTGACCTGGGTGGTGCCGGCCAGCAGGGCGTGGGTGTACGCGAAGGCCGCCTCGGTGTCGCTCAGCCGGCGCGGCAGGTCCGCCGCGCTCACCGCCCCCACTCCTGTGCGGCGGTCCCTTCGGCGGGCCCGGTCCAGGCCAGCGGGTGGGCGAACCGGACCCCGTGGCTGGTCACGTCGATGGTGACCCGGTCCCCGTCGGCGGTGCGGAAGCCGTCGTGGAAGCTGCTGCGGTCGGCGCCGATGTACACGTAGTGCACGCGCCCCGGCCGGTGGAGGGAGCGGTGGGCGAACAGACGGTCCATCATGGCCGCCACGTCGTAGTGGATGGCGTCCGTGCCGGTGGTGAAGGAGCCCTTCCACGCCGGGGAGCCGCCGCGTTCGATCACGACCTCGCCGGTGGCCGACCGCGGCGGCGGGCCCAGGTGCAGCGACGGGGCGATGCCCGCGTCGCAGAGCTTGGCGTAGGAGAGGTGACCGGCGTGCCGCTTGAAGCGGCCGATGTCGGTGAGGTCGTTGCCGAAGGTGTGGCCCGCGTACCGCGGTACGCCCCGGGCGTCGCCCACGTACACGAGGACCACCTCGGCCTCCTCGCACACGGCGAGGGCGCCGTCGGGCACGGAGAGCGGTTCCCCCGGTACGCGCAGCACGTCCCCGAGTCCCTTGACGAACCAGTTCGGCTGGTCCTGCGTATCGGCGTCGATCTTGACGTTGTGGGTCATCATGAAGCCGCTGACCAGCGCGTCGCCGACGTGGGCGGGCAGCAGGGGCGGTCGGGGGCGCACCCGGTGCCGGTCCTGGGCGGCCACCTCGACGACGGGCCGGTCGGCCAGCAGGGCGGTCACCGCGGCGGTGCGCGCCTCCTCGTCGGCGGCTCCGGCGAGCAGTGCGGCGAGGTCGTCGTCCGCGCGCAGGCGGTGCAGCCGCAGCGGCTCGCCGGCGTCGGGGATGCCCAGGCCCACGTGCCGGACCTGGTCGTGGAGGCATTCGAAGAGCACCGTCACGGTGAGAACTCCTTGGGGTGTGGGCTGCAAGGTGTGTGGGGGTGGGGGTGAGGCGCTGCGGCGGGTGGGCGGTCAGTCCATGAGGATCTCGACCAGCACCGGCGCCCGGTGCGTCTTCAGGTGCCGGACCGCCTCGCCGACGGTGGGGGCCACGTCACCGATCTTCTCGACGCGGGGGAGCGCGTGGATCCCGTACGAGCGGGCCATGGTCACGAAGTCGACGGGGTGGTCGTAGAAGCTCGTGGCGATGTGCGCGCGGTCGATGTCGCGGTCGCGGTTGCCCGCGATGCGCTGCGCGTGCTGGGTGGAGTTGAGGTAGAGGCGGTTGTTCATGACGACGACGAGCAGGGGCGCCTGCTGCGCGGCCAGCGTCCACAGGGCGCTGGGCGTGTAGAGGAAGTCGCCGTCCGACTGGAGGTCGATGCACAGGGTGTCGTCGTCGCGGTGGGCGAGCGCGGCGCCGATGGAGGCGCCCAGCCCGTAGCCGAGGCCACCGCCGCCGTTGAGGCCGAGGTAGCTGCCGGGACGCTCCAGGGGCCACAGCTTCTTGACCCAGCCGTCCACGGTCAGGCTGCCGGTGTTGGTCAGGATCCACTCCTCGTCGCGCACCGCGCGGTGGATCTCGTCGACGGCGCCGGCGACATGGATGTGCTCGCGCCGCTTGGTCTCCTCCGCCTCGCGGGCCCACGCGGCCCGGCTGCGTTCGTGCACGTCGGCCAGGACGGCGGCACGCCGGTCGCGGCGCTCGGTGAAAGCGGGAGCCGTGAAGGGGCCCCGGGGGTCCTCGGCGACGGCGCGCAGCGCCTCGACCGAGGCCCGGGTGTCCGCGGCGACGGACCGGGTGACGGGCACGAGCTGCTGGTAGTCGGCGGCCCACTTGCTGGTGAGGAGGTCGTTGAAGCCGATGGTGACGATGTCGGCGCCGTTCTCGGGCAGCCCCTGGTCGGTCAGGGAGAGGAAGGAGCCGAGGGCTCCGACCAGGTCCTGCACCTCCAGGGCGATCACGAGGTCGGCGCCGGCTATCGCGTCGGTGCCGGTGTGGCTGACGTTCAGGGGGTGGGTGGAGGGGAAGTTGAGGCGGTTGCCCCGGTCGACGACGGCCAGTCCGAGAGCCTCGGCGAGCGCCACGAGCGGAGCCACCGTCTCCGGGTCCCGGCCGGAGAAGTCCACCACCAGGACCGGTGTGCGGGCGGCCAGCAGCCGTCGGGCGAGGTCGTCGACCGTCTCCGGGTCGAGCGGGGGCAGCAGGGTCGGCGCGGTCGCGGTCGCGGGGTAGAGGCGTACGCCCTCCTCCAGCTCCTGCTCCTGCGTGTCGAAGTCCAGGGCCACGAACACCGGGGCGTGCATGGGGGTGTTCATCAGCTTGAAGGCGCGGGTCAGGGACTCGACCGTGGCACGCTGGCCGATGGGCTGGTCGCACCACTTCACGTAGTCCTTGACGACGGACTCGATGTTCTGCGAGGTGTGGATCCAGTCGATCCACGGCCGGCGCTTGCCCGCGTCCACGGGGCCGTTGCCGCCCAGGACGAACAGCGGGACCCGGTCGCACCAGGCGTTGAACACGGCCATCGAGGCGTGCAGCAGGCCGACGTTGGCGTGGACGAAGACGCCCATGTGGCGGCCGCCGGCCTTGTGGTAGCCGTGCGCGATGGCCACGGCGATCTCCTCGTGGCAGGCCATCACGATCTCGGGGGCGACGGCCGCGTTGTCGGCGTGGACCAGCGAGTCGTGCACCCCGCGGAAGGAGGCGCCGGGGTTGAAGACGACCGTGTCGATGTCCTGCTGGTGCAGGAACTCCACGACCAGGTCGGAGAAGTAGGTGGGAGCCGGCGTCGTCATGCGTGGTCCTCGCTGCGTGCGGTGTGGGTGGTGGCGGGAGCCGTCGGGTGCCAGCCCGGGTCGCCCTCGGTGCGGCGGGCCCGTGCCCAGCGGTCGGCGTGCTGGTTCAGTTCGAGTCCGAAGCCGGTGCCGGGGAAGGCTCCGACGGTGTTGCGGTCCCGGTCCACGACCGGCCGCGGGGAGACGACCATGTCGGGGAAGAAGCGGTCCGACTGGCCGCCCTCGACGGTCAGGGCGTCGGTGTGGCGCAGGGCCAGGGCCCGGCCCGCGGCGATGAGCGGGCCCACCTCGGCCACCTGGACGCCGATCTGGAAGGCGAGGCCGTGCTCGCGGGCGAACGCGGCGAGCCCGGCCGCGGCGACCGGACCGCCGTTCTTGGCGATGCGGATGTTGAACGCGTCGCACGCGCCGTGGGCCACGGCCGCCCGGGCGTCCGCCGCGGTACGGACGGACTCGTCCAGTACCACCGGCAGCGCGCCCTGCTCGCGGAGGCGGGCCAGCTCCCGCCACGAGCCCCTGGCGAGCGGTTCCTCGACGTACGTGGCTCCGGCTTCGTGCAGGGACCGGGTGTGACCGACGGCCGCCTCGGCGGCCCAGCTCATATTGGCGTCCACCATGACCGGGACCCGGTCGCCGAGGCGGTCCCTGATCGCCGCGACCGTGCGGACGTCCCGGGAGATGTCGGACGAGGCCTTGGTCTTCACGAAGTGGAACGGGCCGCGGGTGTCGAGGAACTCCTCCACGTCCAGACTGAGGTCGAGCACCTGGGAGACCGGGAGCGAGGCGGGGGCCGCGCCGCTCACCGTGCCGGGGCCGGGGCCGGGGACCAGCTCCGTGCCCGGCAGGCCCAGGCGCCTGCCGAGCAGGTCGAGCAGCGCGGTCTCCACCAGGCAGTGCAGGTTGTTGCCGCCCGGCAGCGCGTAGTGCGCGGCCGCGCCCTCGTGCAGCAGCAGGGCCAGGAGGGCGGCCGGGTCGGTGGCGCGCAGGCTCGCGGCGATGGCCTCCAGGGGCAGCGCCCGCAGGGCGTCGGAGACCAGGTCGGAGGTCTCCCCCGTGACGTACCGCCGGGGAGCGCACTCCCCGATGCCCGACCAGCCGTCGACCGTCAGCCGCAGCAGGAGGCTGTCGGAGGTGGTGCGCCGGTGGGCCGGGTGGTCGAAGCCGACCGCCATGGGCAGCTCGACCCGGTACAGCTCGGCCGTGGCGGGCTCAGACATTGCGGTCCAGCCCCTGGAGCAGGGTGAAGGCGGAGGCCCAGTCGACCAGCCGGGCCCGTACGTCGGTGTAGAAGAGGTAGTGCTTGTCCGTGGCGAACCGGATCAGGGCGCCGTCGCTCGCGGTCATCCGCAGGAAGGTGCGCTGCGCGTCGTCCAGGTCGACGATCGGGTCGGTGATCCCCGAGACGAAGGCCGACGGCACCGAGGGCGGCGTGTGCACGGGCTCCAGGTACATCCGCTCGAGCTCCAGCAGGACCGCGCGCGAACGCCGGGTCAGCCGGCGCACGGCCAGGTCGTCGTTGTCGATGAAGTGCCGGTGGCGCGGTTCGTCGGTGAAGTCCCGGGCGAGCAGCCCGGCGTCCCACGGCTCCTCCGAGGTGTCGGCCGCGAGCGCGCCGCGCTGCTCCTCGTCCAGGGTGGCGTGCAGTTTGCCGAGCCAGGCCGAGCAGAAGACGGCCGCGTCGTAGCGCGTGGTGAAGGCCGGGTCGTGGAGCAGCGCGGCCAGGAAGGAGCCGCCCAGGCAGTGGCCGAACAGCGACAGGGGCGCGTCGTCCCCGATCATGGTGCGGACGTGTGCGACGGCCGCGGCGTAGTCGTCGAGGACGGTACGGGCGGTGGGCAGTTCGTGGCGGGCGCCGCCGCTGATGCCGCTGCCGCGCCGGTCCAGGACGAAGAAGGCGACGTCGTTGTCCGCGAACTGGGGCCCGACCTCCCAGAGCCAGCCGGCGTGCGACTGCAGGCCGTGGAAGTAGAAGACGGCGCCCTTGACCTCGCCTCTGGGGCGCCACAGGTGGAGGGCGAGTTCGGCGCCCTCGACCGGCAGGCCGATGATTTCGCGGCGGATGTTCTGCGGGGGCCTCTTGGTCTCGATCATGTCGGAACGTTCCCTTCAGCGTCCGCCGACGACGTCGACGAAGTCGGTGTCGCGCTGGAACGGCTTGTACTTGTACTGGGTGGCGTTGCCCGCCTGCCGACGGCTCTCGACGTACGCGGCGATGGCGTCGGCCGGCACCGCGTGGACCTCGATCGGGCCGAGGCGGCCGCTGTCGCGCTTGGACGCGTACTCGATGTTGATCTCGTGGAGGGCTTCGTCCACGGCGGTCGAGAGCGCGCGGCCCAGCTCGGGGGAGGGCTCGGGCACCTCGGCCACGACCACGTAGCCGGGCAGTTCGCCCCAGCGGGGACCGCACATGTACAGCCCGGTGCGCAGCCCGGAGGCGGCGAGTCCGCGGGTGATGGCCTCCGTGACCTGGGCCTCGGTGATCTTCTCGCCCGTGAAGGAGTGGAAGACGCCGTCGCGGTGGACGAAGTGGACCCAGGGAGTGCCGTCGGCGATCCGGTCCACGTGGTAGACGTCCCCGGTCCACAGCCGGTAGAGGCCGTTGCCCTGCGTCATGATGAGGTGGTAGTCGCGGCCCTGCTCGACCTCGTGGACGAGCAGGGTGTCGATCGGCCCGCCGGACTCGACGAGTTCGCCGAGCGGCACCTCGGCGGGGACGAACTCGAAGAACGCCTGGCCGACGGCGAGCGGCTGGCTGTGCAGGGAGTCGTCCACCGGGATGGTGGTGACACCCTCGGTGCCGCAGCTCATGAAGGGCAGCTTGGCCACGCCCGGGAACACGGCGTCGAGCTTGGCCGCGTAGAGCCCGGCCGAGGCGGACAGCCAGCAGGTGTAGAGGGTGAGCGAGGGCCACAGGTCCTTGAAGGTGAAGTCGGGCGTCCGCAGGACCTGTTCGAGGTGGGACGCGGCCCGCTCGTCCGGGTCGCCGTACGGTCGGCCTTCGAGGGTGCCCTCGCGCAGGTCGCGCACCAGGGCGGGGCCGTGGACCTCCACGAGGTCGCGCAGGGAGATCAGGGTGCTGGGGTTGATCGCCGAGATGTGGTGCAGGTCCTTGCCGACCAGGTGGCGCAGCCGGTGGTACATGCGGCCCTCGTGCCCGGTGGGCACGTCCGGGCCGAACCAGGGGGACTCGAACCACGGCGGGTTCCAGTCACGGCTGTTGATCTGCGGGTGCCGGTTGCTGACGGCCTGGTGCTCGATGCCGTGGACGAAGTCGAGGACGTCCTCGCGGACCGTCTGGGTGTCGAGGGTGGCGTAGGGGTGGCCGAGGAGCTCGGGATGGTGCTCCAGATAGGTGCCCCACATCGCCTTCATGGCCGGGATGCGGTAGGTGAGCAGCCAGTGCAGGGTGTAGGGGACCCGTTTCGGGGTCCCGGTCGTGCCGCTCGTCTTGAGCCAGCGCATCACGGGGCTGCAGGTGAGGATGCCGCCCTTGGTGCGGGTCTCGCGCTCGATCTCGGGCACGAAGTCCTCGTAGCGCATGACCGGCAGGACCGAGCGGAACCGGTCGTGGTCCGACGCCACGACGTCGTAGCCGCGTTCGCGCCAGTGCACGGATCCCGCGCTCATGTCGATGACGTCGGCGAGCACGCGGCGCTGGGCGGTGCCCGGGTCCTTCAGGTCGGCCAGCAGGTCCTGACGGGCCTGCCGGCACTCCTCGGCGAAGGGCTCGCGCCGTTCGTGCCAGTGCTCCTGCCAATACGGTATGTCCACAACTGCTCCCGAAGGTCTGGGATCCGGGCGGGACGGCCCGGAAGGGGTCTCGAACGCCGGTGTGAGAAAGGGGTGGGAGAGCGGCCGCGGGTGGTCAGCGGTCGATGTAGGCCATCATCCGCTCGTTGTAACGGGGCCCGGCGACCCGGTCGGGGCGGACCGCCGCGTCGATCGCGGCGAGCGTCGCGGCGTCGAGGCGGACTGCGGCCGCGGCGGTGTTCTCCTCCAGGTAGGTGCGCCGCTTGGTCCCGGGGATCGGCACGATGTCGGTGCCCTGGTGCAGCACCCAGGCGATGGCCAGCTGCGCCGGGGTGAGGCCCCGGGCCTCGGCCAGTTCGCGCACGGTGGCGGCGACCGCGGTGTTCTGGTCGTAGTTCGCGCCCTGCAGGCGCGGGTCGTGGTGGCGGAAGTCGTCCTCGGGGTAGTCCTCGGCCCGGAGCACCCCGCCGGTGAGGAACCCGCGGCCCAGCGGGCAGAAACCGACCAGTCCGATGCCGAGTTCGCGCAGCACGGGGAGGACGTCGGCCTCCAGGTTGCGCTCCCAGACGGAGAACTCGCTCTGGACCACGGAGAGCGGGTGCACGGCATGGGCGCGACGGACCGTCGCGGCGCCGGCCTCGCACAGGCCCAGGTAGCGCACCTTGCCCTGCTCCACCAGGCCGGCCATGGCCCCGACGGTCTCCTCGATGGGGACCCGGGGGTCGACGCGGTGCTGGTAGAGCACGTCGACGTGGTCCGTGCCCAGTCGCCGCAGCGAGGCCTCGACGACCTCGACGACGTGCTCGGGTCGGCTGTCGGCCTCGGCGGTGGTGCCGTCCTTGAGCTTCATGGGGAAGCCGAACTTGGTCGCGATGACCGCCTGTTCGCGTCGCCCCTTGAGCGCCTTGCCGAGCAGTTCCTCGTTGTCGTACGGGCCGTACGCCTCGGCCGTGTCGAAGAGCGTGTAGCCGAGTTCCAGGGCGCGGTGGATCGTGGCCGTCGACTCCCGGTCGTCGGTGGCGCCGTACCACTGGCTCATCCCCATGCAGCCGAGGCCGAGTTCGGAGACCTCCAGGCCCTGGGTTCCGAGCTTCCTGATTCCGAGCATGCGTCACTCCTGTGGCGGGATTTCGGGGTTGGGGGAGGAGGGCCGGTCCGGGCGGGGGAGCCGGACCGGCCACTCACGAGCAGGACTCAAACACAAACATGTACTGCGATTCAACTCTTTACCGAAGGCCAGTTTCGATCTTGACCAAGTCCTGACGGAGTCGGGGATGCCGGAGGTGGTCGCGCTGAACTGCGGTGATGCCTAAGCGGCATGGGATGTAACGCGGCTGGTCGTACAGGCTTAACGTGCTCTTCACGTGGGATCTGAGAGCAACTTTGACCTGGCGTGTACTTTTGGACTGCACCTAGATCAGAAAGGCCCGCAGTGGACACAGTTGGCGCGATGGCGATCGTCGGAACCGGATGCCGGTTCCCTGGGGCAGCGGACACCGCCGCCTTCTGGGACCTGCTCTCCACGGGCGGCGAAGCGGTCACCGCCGTACCCCGCGACAGGTTCGACGCCGCATCCCTCTACTCCGGCCCCGCTCCCGCGCCGGGCCGGCTCAGATCCCTGCGGGGCGGCTTCCTCGACGACGTCCACGGCTTCGACGCCGCCTTCTTCGGGATATCGCCCCGCGAGGCCCGCACCATGGACCCGCAGCAGCGGCTGCTCCTCCAGGTCGTGTGGGAGGCGCTGGAGGACGCGCACGTCCCGCCGTCCTCCCTGGCCGGCAGCAGGGCCGGCGTCTTCGTCGGCCAGGCCACCGCGGAGTACGGCGAGGTGCTGGGAGCGGCCGGCTCCGGCGACGTCCGGGCCCTGGCCGGCAGCGGCCTGCGAGCCGTCACCTCCGGCCGGGTCAGCCACGCCCTCGACCTGCGCGGACCGAGCATCACCCTGGACACGGCCTGCTCCTCCTCGCTCGTCGCGGTGCACGCCGCCCGGCAGAGCCTGCTGACCGGCGAGTGCGACCTCGCGGTGGCCGCGGGAGTCAACGTGATCCTCTCCCCGCGCGACGCCATCGCCTACTCCCAGGGCGAGATGCTCTCGCCCGACGGCCGCTGCAAGTTCGCCGACGCCGCCGCGGACGGCTTCGTACGCAGCGAGGGCGTCGGAGTGGTGGTGCTCAAGCGGCTGTCCGACGCACTCGCCGCGGGCGATCCCGTCCACGCGCTGCTGCTGGGCAGCGCCGTCACCAGCGACGGCCGCGGCAGCGGCCTGCTGCTGCAGCCCGCCGTCTCCGGGCAGGTGGAGATGCTCGCCGAGGCCTGGCGCAGCGCCGGGGTCCGGCCCGAAGAGCTGGACTACGTCGAGGCGCACGGCACCGGCACCACCGTCGGCGACACCGTCGAACTGCGCGCCCTCGCGGAGGCGCTGACGGGCAGGGACCCCGCGCGACCGCTGCTGACGGGATCGGTGAAGAGCAACATCGGGCACGCCGAGGCGGCGGCCGGCATCGCCGGGCTCATCAAGGCCGTCCTGATGGTCCGCCACCGCACCGTGCCCGCCTCGCTGCACGTGACCACTCCTCATCCGCTGCTCGCCGACGCGGAGTTCCCGGTGGAGGTGGTGCGGGAGAACAGGCCGCTGGAACCCGTCGGCGACCGCGCCGTCCTGGGCGTCAGCTCCTTCGGGATCTCGGGCACCAACGCGCACGTGGTGGTCGGGGAGTACGTGGCCGGCGAACGCGCGGGTGCGGAAGCGGGTGCGGGCACGCATGCGGGTGCGGGTGCGGGTGCGGGTGCGGGAGCGGCGCCGAAGCCCACGGCTGCCGAGCCCGCGCACCCGGTGGCGGAACCGCCCGCCGGCACGCCCGAGCTGCTGGTCCTCGGCGCGCGCTCGTCCGCGTCCCTCCGCGCGCTCGCCCTGCGTCACGCGGCGCACCTGGAGCCGGGCGGGGCGGGCCGTTCCCACACCCTGCGCGCCCTGTGCCGCTCGGCGGCCGCCGGCCGCGACACCCACCCGTTCCGTCTCTGGGCGGTCGGCAGCAGCCACGACGACCTGGCCCGCACCCTGCGCGACCTGGCGGCCGGCGAGCCCTCCGCCCACGGAGGCGTCCACGAGGCCGGCTTCGGCGGACCGCGGCGGGTCGCCTTCGTCTTCCCCGGGCAGGGATCCCAGTGGCGCGGCATGGGCGCGGGACTGATGGCCTCCTCCACCGCCTTCCGCACGGCGCTCGAGGAGTGCGACGCGGCCGTGCGGGAGGAGCTGGGCTGGTCCGTCGCCGACCTGCTGCGCGGAGGCGAGGAGATACCCGACGCGGTCGAGGTGGTGCAGCCCGCGCTGTGGGCCGTGGAGGTCGCGCTGGCCGCGCACTGGCGGGCGATGGGTGTGGAGCCGGACGTCTGCCTCGGCCACAGCATGGGCGAGGCGGCTGCGGCCTGCGTGAGCGGGGCGCTGTCCGTACGGGACGCGGCCCGGGTCATCTGCCGGCGCAGCACGCTGATGCGACGGCTGGCCGGACGGGGTGCCATGCTCGCCACCGAACTCGCGCCCGCGGCCGCCCGTGAGCTGGTCGCGCGCCACGAGGGGGACGGCGTGTGCGTGGCCGTGGAGAACTCCCCGCGCGCCACGGTCCTCGCCGGTGACCCCGCCGCCCTCGCCGCGATCGCGGCCGAGCTGGACCGGGCCGGCGTCTTCAACCGCCCGGTCAAGGTGAACGTGGCCTCCCACTCCCCGCTGATGGACGAACTGCGCGAGGAGCTCCCGGCCCGGCTCCGCGAGCTGCGGCCCAGGGAACCGCGCATCGAGCTGTTCTCGACGGTGCGGTGCGAGACCGTGCGCGGCGCGACCCTGGACGGCGCCTACTGGAGGGACAACCTCCGCGAGCCGGTGCGGTTCGCCGAGTCCGTGGGCCACGTCGTCAAGGACGGCGAAACGGTCTTCGTCGAGATCGCGCCGCACCCACTGCTCGCCCAGGCACTGACGGACTGCCAGGAGAAGGCGGGCGTACCGGTGGCCGTCGTGAGCACGCTCGTCCGGCAGCAGGACGAGACCCGCTCCGCCCTGTGCGCGCTCGGCCGGGCCCACGCCCTGGGCGCCGCGGTCGACTGGCGGCGTGTGTACGGAGACCGGGACGCGGGCGGCGGGGAATGGGCCCCGCTGCCGGCCTACGCCTGGGACACCGAGGACTTCCGCCCACCGGCCGCCACGACGGAGGCGGCGAACACGGTGCCGACCGTGCCGGCCGCGGCACCCTCCGGCGTGCGGGGAGGATACGTACGGAGCGTGCGGCTGTCCCGGCTCGGCACGGCCGCGTTCGGCCGGGGCGTCGAGGTGGCGGGGGAGGCCCTGCTGCCTCCGGTGGTGCCCCTGGGGCTGGTCGCGGAGGCCGTCCGCGACCTCACCGGCGACGACGGTCCGGTGACGCTGGAGGGCGTACGGCTGGAGGGCGCCCTGCCGCTGCCCGCGCCGGGCTCCGCACAGGAGCGGCGGACCGCGCTGCGCGTGGTCCTGGAGCCGGTGGACACGGAGGGCGCCGAGGGTGCTGAGGCCACGGGAGACGCGTACCGGTTCACGGTGGACGTGGTCGTGGACGCCGCCGGTACGGACGTGCGCTGCGTCTCGGGCACGGCGCGGCCCGGCGGCCGGCGGGATCCGGTGGACCTGGACGGCACGCTGACGCGGTGCGGGGAGTACGTACCGGCCGCCGAGTTCTACCGGCGGGGCGAGGTCCACGGCTACACCGTGGCGCCGGAGCTGCGCGCCGTGCGGCAGCTGTGGCGGCGCGAGGGCGAGGCCGTGGCGCGCCTGCACACCGACGGGGGCGGCGCCGTCGCGCTGGAGGCGGGGCTCCTGGCCATGCTGGCGTCGTGGCCCCGGTACGGCGCGGGGCGGGAGGCGGGCCGTTCCTTCCTGCCCGTCTCCTTCGAGCGGGTGATGCTCGCGCAGGACCCGGACGGGGAGTTCTGGAGCGCCGCGCGCTTCGCCGGGCCCGCGGACCCCGGGCGGGGCGCGGGGCCCGCCCGCTGCGACGTGCTGCTGAGCAGCGCCGGCGGACGTGTGATCGCGGCGTTCGAGGGCATGGCCCTGGAGCCGCTCGAGGACGTCCCGGCCGCGCCGCCCACCGTTTCCGCGCCGCCGCCGCCGTCCGTCCGTACGGCGGCCCCGGTCGCCGGCCCGGGCGTGCGCGCCCGGATCGCCGCCGTGCTGGGCACCGGTGCCGAGCGTCTGGACGCGCGGCGGCCGTTGACCGACCTCGGCCTGGACTCGCTCATGGCGATGCAGCTGCGCCGCATCCTGCTGACGGAGTTCGGGGGCGACTTCGCGGTGGGCCGGCTGCTCGGCGGGGAGAGCGTGGCGGGGATCGAATCCGCCCTCGCCGCACACGTTGAACTCTGATGTATCAATGAACTATGGTTCACCTATGGGTGAGTGTGGCGTGCAGCCCACGCGTCCGGGGGCTCGCCACCCGTCAACAGGAATCATGTGACGAGCCCATCAGGGCCTCAGGAGGAGACACCCTATGACCGTCGAGCACAGCGAGGTGCAACCGGTCGGCAGGCGCGAACGCAGCCGGCGGCGCATGCACGACAATCTCTACACCGCCGCGGTGGGACTGTTCGCCGAGCAGGGGTACGACGGCACCACCATCGACCACATCACCGAACGGGCCGACGTGGCCCGGGGGACCTTCTTCAACCACTTCCAGAAGAAGGAGGACCTGGTCACCACGTGGGCCGAGCACCGGCGCAGGAGCCTCGAAGCCGCGATGGAGAAGGCCCTGGCGCTGGAGGACGACGTCACCGTGCAGCTGGAGCGCTGCATGGCCACGCTCGCCGACTTCAACGAGGCGGAACAGGACCTGACCCGGGTGATGCTCACCGCCTGGGTCAAGTCGGGCCAGCCGCTGCTGGAGGAGCCGCACTACGCCGGGTCCGTGTTCACCCAGGTGATCGCCGCCGGGCAGGCCCGCGGCGAGGTGGCCGCCGACGTCGACCCGCTGCTCGCCGGCAACCTCCTGCGCGACGCCTACCTGGGCCTCCTCTACCGCTGGACCCAGGAGACGGAGTCCAGGGCCCCGCTCCACGTCGAGCTGCGCGCCCTGCTGAGGATCGCGCTCACGGGCATCCTGTCCTACGCCCAACGCGGCTGGACCCCCCGCAATCCGGCCTGACCCCCACCCCGCTGCCCCTCCGTCCCCGGAGCGGCAGCGGCGTCAGCCCCGCCCGATGAGGGCGAGTCCCGCGGCGAGGGGCCGCAGATCGGGCGGCAGGGCCAGATGTGCCTGACGCAGGGCCTGCGCCAGGGGTGCGCCCCGGCGCAGGTGGAGATCGTAGGTGTCGGCCATCAGGCGCGCGGCCAGCTCGTCGTCGATGGCCCACAGGCCGCCGATGACCTGTGAGGCTCCCGCCACCAGGCAGGACAGGGCTGCGGCCGTGGTGTCGGCACGCTCGGTGGGCTTGGCCGAATAGCAGCAGGCGAGGGCGACCACCTCGGGGAGCCCGAGCCGCAGCAGGGCGGACGGGGAGGAGGGGCCGTCCGGCAGGAGCATGCGGTACTCGAAGCCGTCGTTGTTCGTGCCGTGCACGCTGATGGTCAGGATGTCGTACGGAGCTGCCTGGAGCGCGTCCTGGAGTTCGGCGAGCGAGTGCACCTGGGTGAAGCGGATGTGCCCCTGGGCGTCGAGCCGGTCCAGGGCCTCGACTTCCGAACGGGACTTCTCGAGGCCGACCTCGTCGAAGATCCCGATCACCCGGGGCACGACGGCCGGCCGGGCGGGCCGGGACCGCAGGACCGCTGCCGCCGACATGCTGATGGTCAGCTCCGCGGCGCCCTGGGGAGCGAGTTCGTTCCAGGGCATCGCCCAGGTGGCCGAGTCGGGAACCACGAGGACGCGGGAGCCCGCGGCCTCGGGGCCGACGTCGGCGAAGAACAGGTCGGAGACCCGCCGGACGGATTCCGCCGGGGCCTCCTCCGAGTCCTCGTCCAGGCACTGTGCCAGCGCTTTTCCGTCGGCCGTGGAGAGGCGGGTGCGCCGGACGAGCGGCACGGGGTCCGAGGGGCGCAGCGTCACGACCGTGAGGGAGTGCTCGCCGATCTCCTCACCGGTGACGTTCACCCAGACGACGTGGTGCGCGGGGAGTTCCGCCGTGATCGCCGCGGTCGACACCGGCGCCCTGGTCCGTCCCAGGAAGTCCACGAGCGTCATGTCCGCGCGGGCGTCGTTGTCGTAGGCCCCGCTGTCCTGGGGGTTCCCGACGGCCGTACCGCCCCGGAACTCCCCGAGGAAGTCGGCGACTTCGGCGACGACCTGGGGATCGTGGCCCGCCTCGTGGAGGTCCACGGTCCTGATCAGCAGGCTCGCGAGGACGACCTCCACGTCGGCCATGGTGCGGGCGGCGAAGACGTTGTCGGCACAGAGCCGCGACAGGCACTGTCGCACGGCGGTGGGTGAGGGCAGCAGACCGCCGTGCACCCTCGCGGCTTCGGCGTACAGCCGCATTGCCGCTCGAAAGGGCCCGGCAGGTGTTTCCTCGGCGCACTGTCCGTACCACCCCGACGCCCCCACGTGGTCGCCCCGGCGGGCGGCCTGGGACGCCTGCTCCATGGCGCTGTTGTCCGGGGTGAGGCTGTCCACGGCCAGGGCCACCATGTCGTGGGCCCGGTCCCTCCGGCCGACCCCGGCCGCCGCTCGCGAGAACTCCCGTTCCATGGCCAGCCCCTCGTCGGTGCGGCCGCCGACGAGCAGGATGCGGGACCGGTAGAAGGTGGCGAGGGCCCGGTACCCGGGTGTGTCGGCGGTCGCCGCCAGCGGTTCCACCGTGGTCCGGAGGCGCTCGAAGTTGCCGGTCGAGTGTGCGGCGTAGGCGACGGCGGCCAGAATCCGCGCGCGTCTGATCTTCCGGCCGCTGCGGCCCACCTCGTGGAGCAGGGCGCGCAGGACGGCGTCGACCGTGTGGGATCCGAGGGTGTGCAGCTGGTACTCGCCGTGGATCGCCGACAGCAGGTGGAGGATCGTCCGGTCCGGACCGTCCGGAGCCAGCCCGGCCGCGATCCGGTTGCAGTGTGCGGCCTGCTCCTCACGGCCGAGTCGCTCGTAGTGGCCGCCGACCTCGTCCAGCAGGGAGGCCAGGAGCCGGCGGACCAGCGGTTTGGGCGTGGTGCGGGAGTAGTGCTGGTCGACGGCCTGGACGATGTGGTCGAGCGCCGTCGAGTACACCGGCGGACGGTCCAGGACCTGGTAGAGCCTGGTGACGGCCCGGACGTCGATCGCGTCGAGGCCCTCCAGATCTGTCAGCAGGTCCACTTCCAGGTGCTGCCGGACCGCGGTGACGATCTTCGAGGCGAGGCGGCCGCGCCAGTTGCCCATGGCGGGCTGCTCAGACGGCGCCGGTGTCGGGGGCGGCGGCCGGACCGCCGCCTTCGGCCGGGCCGCCGCTCTGTGGGGGAAGCATCGCGCGCCCCAGCAGTCGCTCGACCTCCTCCACGGTCGCCGCGGCGCAGTCGATGCGGATCTGGCCGTACGGGCCGACGGCCTCGACGAAGATCCTCCCGCGGTCGTCGGCCCGGTCGGCCCGGCGCCGGGACGCGAGCGAACGGATGACCCCCGCCAGGTAGGCGACGGTCTGCGGGGCCTGCATCAGGGCGATCACCGTCGCCGTCCCCTGGATGAAGTCCCCGTCGAGCCCCCACTGGGAACTGCGTCGCGCGCGGGTCGGTGTGGCGTGCCCCTCCGCGATCAGGAGCTCCGCGAGCTCGCCCGGAACGCGCACCTTGATGGCATCCGTCATGTACTCCCCCTCGACGGGGGTCGCCCGCACTGCTCCCGGCGACGGACGTGTCCCCCCAACTGGCCTGTTCCGGTTGCAGTATGGCGTGGCGGCCGCCATGACGTCCGGCATTCCGGAAATTTCTGTTCCGCTTCCCGGCATGGAACCGGTCGGTTTCCGGCGGGCGGGCGGGCGGGCGGGCCGGGGCGGGCCGGCAGAGGCTGCTGCCGGGGTTCGCGGTGACTGTGCCGTGGGACTTTGCCCGACGTGGCTGGTTCTTTACCGCTGCTTGATACTCCGACAGTCGTTTATCACCGCAGGGAGCCCTCACACGGCCCCACCGACCGAGGCCGGAGCCCGAGGTCGGCGGGGCCGGGTGGTGGGCGCCCCGGCGCGGCCGCAGCGCACTGCTCGTGTGTTGGCAGTCGGCCATGACCGGTGAGTTTCCGACGTATTGGAGCCGTAGTGACCGTCCAACGCATCGACGTGATCCGCCCCGCCGAGCTGACCCCGGAGGACCTGGAGCTGTGGGGCGACCTGCGGGCCAGTACGGCGCCGCAGGCCAACCCCTTCATGAGCCCGGAGTTCTGCCGGGCCGTCGGCCGCGTCCGGCCGGGCGCCAGGGTCGCGGTCGTGCGCCAGGCCGGGGAACCGGCCGGCTTCTTCCCCTTCGAGCGGGGCCGGTGGGGGCGCGGCCGCGCCATCGGCCTGGGCGTCTCCGACTGCCAGGGGGTGGTGCTGCGCGCGGGCGCGGTCGTGGACCCGCACGAGCTGCTGCGGGCCAGCTCCCTGTCCGTCTGGGAGTTCAACCACCTCGAAAGCGGCCAGGACCTGTTCCTGCCGTTCACCACCGGGGGGTTCGCCTCGCCCGTCATCGACCTCACCGGCGGATACGCCGCCTACGAGACCCTGCTCCGGGCCAACTCCCGCAGCTTCCTCAAGACGACCCGCGCACAGGAACGCCGCCTGGCCCGGCAGGCCGGGCCGCTGCGCTTCGTGTTCGACGAGCGCAGTCCGGCCGTTCTGCGGGCGCTGATGGCGTGGAAGTCCGCCCAGTACCGCCGCACCGGCCGGCGCGACCGGTTCGCCCAGGACTGGATCAACAACCTGGTGACGGCGCTCTCCACCACCCGGACACCGTCCTGCTCGGGCCTGCTGTCCGTCCTCTACGCGGGCGACCGGCCCGTCGCTGCCCACTTCGGCCTGCGCTCGCGCACCGTGCTGTCGTGCTGGTTCCCCGCCTACGACCGGGACTTCGCCACGTTCAGTCCCGGACGTGTCCTCTACCTCCGCATGATCGAGGCGGCCGCCACCGCCGGGATCGACATGCTCGACCTCGGCAGGGGCGACGCCCCCTACAAGGACTCCCTCAAGACCCGGGAGTTGATCGTGCACGAGGGCGCCGTGCTGCGGGCCGGGGCCGGGGCGGCCCTGCACTGGCTCAGCCACGAGCCGCCGCGCGCCGCCCGCGCCTTCGTGCGCGAACGGCCGTACCTCAAGTCCGCGGCGCTGCGCACCCTGGCCGCGGTCGGCAGGATGCGCGACCGCCGCTCGTGACCGCCGAGCGGCCGGCCCCATCGATCCCACCGGCACCAACGACCTCCCGTGCACGGCGGGACCGACCGAGGAGGATCCCACCCCAGTGCGGGCCGGGCCCTACCGGCGCAGGCGGTCGAACTCGGCGCTGAACCCGCACCGGTCCGCGACGGCACGCAGCTGGTCGTCGGGCACAGCGTCCGGACCTTCCAGGATCGCGGCCATGGCCTCGGCCGTGAGGCCCAGTGTGGCGAGGACGCCCGGGTCTCCGGCCGGCCGGGCGCCCGGAGCGTCCGCCGCGGGCGCGGTCAGGCCCAGGACGTCCAGCGCCTCGGCCGCGAGCGTGTGCCGGTGCGCTGCGCGTGCGTCCGAGAGCAGCAGGGTGGTGCCGTCCGGTGCCGGACGCAGGATCAGGAAGAACGACTCGTCCGCGTTGAAGAACCCGAACACCGGCTCCCGGGCCCCGACCGCGCCCACGGCAGCGATCGCCTCGTCCAGCCCGGTGAGGGCCGTGCGGTCCAGACGGGTGCACTGCCAGGCGCCGTCGCGGCGTTCGACCGTGATCGCGTATCGGTGGTTCCTGTGTTCTCTCACGGCCCCAGAGGTGCCCCGTCGGACCACCCGCTAGCCGCACGCGGGCCTGGCGTGGTCCGCACGGACCAACGCCGGCCGGCGCACCGGCGGCCGTTCGACGCAGCGACGGCCCGTCAGGCGGGTTCGAGCAGCTCCGTGTGCACGGCGGCGTGGCCCCGGCGTCCCCGTCCCCGGGATCACCCGGCCGACAACCTCGGTGTGCGCGTCGGCACCGTGCGCCGGCTGCCCGTCCGCTCGAAGGCCGCGGCGAGGGTCAGCAGGGCGTTGTCGTCGTAGGCGCGGCCGGCGAAGGTCAGTCCGACGGGCATGCCGGTGTCCGCCATGGTGCCCATCGGCACGGTCACGGTGGGGATGCCGAGGTGGCGGGGGACCAGGTTGCCGTTGGCGACCCAGACGCCGTTGCGCCAGCCGAGGTCGGCGGAGGCGGGGGAGACGTCCATGTCGGCGGGGCCGACGTCGGCGACGGCCGGGAACACCACGGCGTCCAGGCCGAGCCCGTCCATCCACAGCTCCAGGTCCAGCCGGCGGGTCTCCTCGAGCCCGCGCAGCCCTGCCTCGAGGTGCGGCATGTCGGTGAGGGAGGCGTACGGGCGTTCGCGCACGAAGCGCGGGTAGTCGCCGATGGTGTCGTCGAAGCCGTCGTAGCGGTCGGGCAGTTCGCCTTCCTGCTTGGGCCAGATCAGGCTGCCGTCGACCTCGGCCAGGGTGGAGAGGGCCGGGTCGCCGTTGGCGCGCAGGAAGTCGTCCCACGCCCAGGCGGACAGGTCCTCGATCTCGAAGGCGAGGTACTCGCGGCCGACCAGTCCGCGGGTGAGCAGCGAGGGCGCACCGGGGCGGTCGGACTCGTAGTTGGTGACCACGGGGAAGTCGACCTCGACCACCTCGGCGCCCGCCGCCTCCAGGTCGCGGCGGGCGGCCTCCCAGAGGGTGATCACCGAGGGGCGGGTGTCGATGCGCTGCCCGGTCTGGCCGCCGATGCCCCCGTCCGGGTTCGTTCCGGCGTCCGGGTCGGCGTTGACGTACATGCGGGGGACGCCGACGCGCTTGCCCGCGAGCACGCCGGACGCGGCCGCGGCGTCGGCGGGCGCGAGCGCCGGGTAGGAGGCGGGGCGCACCCGCGAGGCCGGGGGCAGTTCCACCCACGGCTGGGCGCGCCACAGGTCGCCGCGCGTGTGCGGGTCGTCGGCGACGATCACGTCGAGCAGTTCCAGCAGGTCGGCCATGGTGCGGGTGTGCGGGACGACGACGTCCATGGTCGGTACGAGCGGCCAGTTGCCGCGGACGGAGATCACGCCGCGGCTGGGCGTGTAGGCGCACAGCGCGTTGTTCGAGGCGGGCGCGCGGCCCGAGGACCAGGTCTCCTCACCGAGGCCGAACGCGCCGAAGGACGCCGCCGTCGCCGTGCCGGAGCCGTTGGAGGAGCCGGAGCCGTAGGCACTGGTCAGCCAGTCGGCGCTGTACGGGCTCTCCGCGCGGCCGTACACGCCGCGCTGCATGCCGCCGTTCGCCATGGGCGGCATGTTGGTGAGGCCGATGAGGACGGCTCCGCCCGCGCGGAGCCGTTCGATGGCGAAGGCGTCGCGCTGGGCGACGAGGTGCTCGAAGGCGGGGGAGCCGCACGCGGCCGTGAGCCCCTCGGCGAGGTAGCTGTCCTTGGCGGTGTACGGGATGCCGTCGAGCGGGCCGAGGGTCTCGCCGCGCGCGCGGCGGGCGTCGGAGGCCTCCGCATCCGCGCGGGCCCGCGGGTTCATCACCACCATCGCGTTCAGCGCGGTGCCCGTGCCGGGCCGGTCGTACGCCTCGATCCGCGCGAGGTAGGCGTCGAGCAGGCCGACCGCGGTCGTCTCGCCCTTCTCCAGCGCCGCGCGCAGGTCGGCGATACAGGTCTCCACGACATCGAATCCGCGCGTCATGTGGGTGTCTCCTGGGTGGTTGGTGGGACAGGCGGGCCGCGGGCCGTCGGGGCGACCGCGCACAGCCGGCCGTGACACTCCCCATCGCTCTGACTAGATTTTCAGTCTAGACTAACGGTCTAGATTTTCGGAACCTAGACTGGGGAGCCGGATTTCCGGAACGAAAGTGAGCCCATGCCGACGTCAGAGACCGGTCCCGCGGTGCCCGACCGCTCCTCGCCGGCGGGTGCGACCGGGCCGTCCGGCGCGGGGACCGCCTCCTCCCGGCCCGCCGGTCGGGGTGCGGGCAGGGCTGCGGGCCGGGTCGCGGTCGACCGGAAGCGTCAGCCGAGCGGGGACGAGGCGCGCGGGCGGGCGATGAGGGCCGCGATCAGCGTGATCGCCGAGAAGGGCACGGCCGCCCTGCGGATGTCCGACATCGCCGAGCGGGCCGGCATGAGCACGGGGCACATCCTCTACCACTTCGGCAAGAAGGACCGGCTGCTGCTCGAAGTGCTCGCGTGGAGCCAGGCGGACCTGTGGGCCGGCTTCCAGCAGGCCGCCGACCGGGCCGCGTCGCCCGCCGAGAAGCTGGACCTGTTCGTCGGCCACTACCTGCCCCGCCACCAGGGCGACGAACGGTACGCGCTGTGGACGCAGGTGCTGGCCCAGCGCCACGACGAGGCGGGCCGCCGCATCCTCACGGAGCTGCTGGACGGCTGGGACGAGCGCCTGGAGGCCATCGTGCGCGAGGGGCAGAACACCGGCGACTTCGCCGACGTGGACCTTCCCGGATTCACCATCCGGGCCGTGGCCATGCTCAGCGGGCTCTCCGAGGACGTGATGTTCGGCCGGTCCCGCTGGCAGCACACCTCCGCGCACGCCTTCGCCCTGTCCGCCCTCGAACGCGAACTGCGCCCCGCCGGCCGGGAGTGACGGCGCGCGGGCCGGCGGTCATGGCGCGGGGCCCCGCTCAGGAGCCGCTGCGGGAATCCTCCGCCGTCCTGCGGGCGTAGGTGCCAGGGGTACACCCGAAGTGGCGGCGGAAGGCCGGGATGAAGCCGTTGGTGCTGGTGAACCCGACCTGGGCGGAGACTTCTCCACCAGCGCGACCACCCTGCGCCGCGCCTTCCAGGCGGGGACCGGGATGCCCTTCTCGGAATGGCGCACCCGCGTGCGCCTCAACCACGCCCTCGGCCTGCTGGAGCAGGGGCAGACCGTGCAGGCGGCCCCCGCGGGCTGCGGCTGCGGGCTCCGGGCCCGGGAATGCCGGGCGGCCCTGCGGGGGCCCTTCTTCGAGCGCGGTCACGGCCATGATCCCTCCCTGGACGGGAGGCTCCCTCACCCCCGACCCGTGCTAGGGAAGGCTCACCTAAGTCTCGGTGGTGGTTGATTGACGCGAGGGTAACTTCAGCTCGGGGGACGGCCGGGTGAACCGTGCGTGGCGCAGGTGGACGAGGCCGGCGTAGAGGACGGCGAAGGCGGTCCAGGCCAGGTAGAGGCCGGGCAGACCGAGCCCCAGGCCGAGGCCGAGGAACCAGCCCAGCGGGATGAGCAGGACGTAGTCGCTGATCACCGAGGCCACCATCAGGGCCCGGGTGTCGCCCGCGGCGCGCAGCAGGGCGCCGCGCGACATCGCCGGGACCATCGGCGCCATGCTCAGCAGCGCGAGCGGGGTGGTCTCCCAGGCCGCTGCCGCGACCGCCGGGTCCGCGGTGACCAGCGAGATCAACGGCCGGCCGAACGCGAACACGAGGACGGAGGGGACGGCGAGCAGCAGCAGGAGCAGCCGGGCCCCCGCGCGCTGCCAGGCATCGGCCCGCTCCCGGTCTCCGCCCCCCAGTTCCCGCCCGGCCAGGACCGTGATCGCCGAGGCGCCGGACGCCAGTGCGGTGAAGACGACCAGGAGCAGGTTGTCGACGATGCGGTGGGCGGCGAGCTCATGGGTGCCCATCCGGGCGGCGAATCCGGCCAGCAGCGCCTCGTTGAGGTAGCCGATGCCCAGGGTGCTCATCTCCGGCCAGCCGATCCGCCACAGCTCCCGCCGGACCTCGCGCGGGTCCCCGGGCCTCCCCACGGCCCGCGGCAGCCGGCGGCGGGCGTACAGCAGGAGGTACCCGCATCCCGCCGCGGTGGCGGCGAGGGTCGCGAGGGCCGCGCCGGTGACGCCGAGACCTGCGCGGAAGACCAGCAGCAGGCCGACCGGCAGGTTGACCGCGTTGACGAGCAGCGCGTGGTACATCGCGGCCCGCGTGGCCCCGATGCCCGCACAGGCCCCCTGCAGGGTGAAGGAGACGGCGGCGAAGGGCACGGCCCAGGCGAGGACGTGCAGGTACGCGGTCGCCCGGCCCAGTACGTCCTCCGGAGCCCCGAGGAGCAGGAGCACGGGCGTGGCGGCGGCGTACAGCACGGCCCCGACGGCGGCGCCGGCGGCCAGCGCGGTGAGCACGCCGGTGCGGACCACCCGGGCGACCTCGTCGGGCCGTCCCGCGCCGTGCCGCCGGGCCACCTGCACCTGCACGGCCGTCGCCCAGCCCCGGACGACGATCAGGGCGATCAGGTACACGGGGGCGGCGAGCGAGAAGGCGCCGAGCGCCCCGGAGGAAAGCCGGGCGAGCAGCACGGTGTCCACGATGTTGACGGTGATCTGGGTCAGGCCCGCGATCAGCAGCGGGTAGGCGAGTCTCCACACCCCGCGCGGGCCCGGTGGCTCCGGTGCGGTCACAGGACCGCCTGGGCCGCGTCCAGGAGTTCGGTGTCCCGGGTCAGCAGGATGAGGGTGTCGACGCGGGAGTCCTTCCAGGCCAGGATCCGCTCGACGAGGGCGGGCAGCGGACCGGGCAGGGCGACCTCGTCGAGCAGGGTGTCGGGGACCGCGGCGAAGGCCTCGGCCTTGCGCCCCTCGGCGAGGTGCCCCCGCACGGTGTGCGCGGCGCCCTCGTACCCCATCGCGCAGGCGACGTCGAAGTAGGTGTTCCGTCCCGAGGGGCCGACCGCGCCGATGAGGTGCGCGAACAGCGGGCGCAGCCGGTCGCGGCCCTCCTCCGCGGTGTCGGCGCGGGCCACGTACAGGATCGGGCTGATGCGCACCTCGCCCGGTGCGCGGCCGGCACGGGCGAGGCCTTCGTCCAGGGGAGCGGTGAGCACGGCCTCGTGTTCCGGGGCGTACAGGCCGGCGAGCCAGCCGTCGGCGATCTCCCCGGTCAGGGCGACGTTGCGGGGGCCGATCGCGCCCAGGTGGACGGGGATGTCGGGGCGCAGCGGAACCATGTCCGACTTCACGGGCCGGGCGGTGCCGCTGGAGCCGGGGCCGCGGTAGGGGAGCCGGTAGATCCGGCCGTCGTGTTCCACGCGGGTGTCGTGGGCGACCGCCCGGCGGACGATCTCGACGTACTCGCGGGTGCGGCGCAGGGGTTCGGAGTAGGGCTGCCCGTGCCAGCCCTCGACGATCCACGGGACGGACAGCCCCAGGCCCAGCCGGAAGCGGCCGCCGGAGAGCATGTCGAGGGTCATGGCGGTCATCGCGGTCGTGGCGGGGGTGCGCGCCGGGATCTGCATGACGGCGGTGCCGAGCGCGACCCGGTGGGTGACGGCGGCGAGGTAGCCGAGGATGCTGACGGCGTCGGGGCCGTACTCCTCCACGCTCCACACGGAGTCGACGCCGATCCGTTCGGCGTGCTCGACGACGGGGAGGAGCTCTTCGACGGGTTCTCCGCCGTAGCCCAGGGCCAGCCCGAGGTGCATGCAGGTGCTCCTTCTCGTGTGGGTGGACGGTGTGCGCCGCCCCGTCCGGGGCTCAGGAGAACGGCAGGGGGGAGAGGACCAGGTCCGTCTCGCGGGTCGGGCGGGGGATCCAGCCGCGGGCGGCGGGCTCCCGGTGCAGGCGCCTGCCGCCGAGGAAGGGGAAGGCGGCCGGCGTGTTGGAGGTCAGGCCGGGCACGATCACACGGGCCACGTGCAGCCCGGCGGCCCGCACCCGCGGAGGGGTCAGGTCCACGGCGATGGCGCGCAGCCCCTGCGCGGCGAGCATCGCGAGGCAGCCGTCCAGACCGGGGGCCGCGGGCCCCGCCGGGGGCGAGGTGCGGGTGCGGTGGCCGGGCCGAGGGGTGCGCAGCCGGTCCAGCCGGGCGCCCTGCATGCGGGGGTCGAGGTGGACCTGGACGTGCAGGCGCACGTCGTTGACGTCGTGCCAGTCGGGACGGAAGTCCTGGAGGTAGGCGCGGTCCTCCCGGTGGTCCCGGTAGGGGCTCCGGCCGGTGCGGCCCGCACGGACGGCGGTCCAGAACCCGCCCGCACCGTCCAGCAGTTCCATGGCGGTCTCGTGCATGCCGACGGCCTCCGTGAGGGCCTTGGCCGCGGCCGCTCCGGGTGTGGCGCGGCAGGCGCTGCCGAAGCCGACCAGGCGCCGTACCGGATCCTCGACGAAGACGCCGGCCACCGTGACGTCGAAGGTGGAGGGGATCCGCAGCAGCGTCACGCGCAGCCCCGAGGCGGCCGCCTCGGCCAGCGCGGTGGCCAGCGGCCCGTCCGGGGCCGTGTCCAGCGGCGCGGCCGGTGCGCCGCTGAGCCACCACAGGGTGACGGCGTCGCGTTCCAGCACCTCGTGCAGGGCCGCGAGCCGGGCGTCCCGCACGGTCGGGCCCGCGGCCGTGCCCGCCAGCACGGGATGGTGGGTGTGCGGCTCGGCGCGGCGCGCACCCCTGAAGTAGTTCACGTACGTCAGGGAGGCGGGGACGAGGACCTCCGTGCCGTCGTGGAGATCGAGCCCGGTCGTCCAGGCGAGGGGCAGGTCGCGTGTCATCGGGACGAACGGGAAGCCGCGTGCGGCGTACTGGGCGGGCGAGTGGAGCGCCGCCTCCCGCGGATCGAGGGCGGCGCGACCCGCCCGGACCATTCGGTCGTACGGGGCGGTCGGCAGCGCGTCGGGGACGAGATTGGCGCAGTGGCGTTCGACGGCCTCGCCCACGGCCGCCCGGCGTGCCTGCCCGTGGTCGCCGAGGGCGGCCCCGCCGGTGACGGTGTCGACCGCGGCCGGCGCGGTCGCGGGGTCCGTGGACAGGTGGGCGCTGTACGAGACGCAGCTCGGCACCGTCCGTACGCGGGGACGGTCCAGGACGACCCTGCGGACCAGGTGCACGCCGGCGTCCGCGAGCCGCGCGGTCAACTCCGTCTCCTCCGGGGCGTGTTCCGCCGGTGCCGTCGGGTCCTCGGGTGCCACGGGCATCTCCCTCTCCCTTGCGTCGGTCGGCGGGACGGTCGGCGGGCACAGAGCGAGGGCGGGCGCGGGGCGGTGTCGGATGCGACGGCGTGCGGTGGGGGCGACGACGGCCGCCCCCACCGCACGGTTCAGCTGTCGCTCTGCTCCTCCTCGGTGTCCTCGCGCCACTCGAACGGCGCGTCGACCGCCGGGGTGTGGGACTTCAGGCAGCCCGCCTGGGGCTCTTCGGGCTCGGCCCAGCCTGCGTGCGCCATCTGCGTCCTCCTCGGGATCGGCACAGGATGCACTGTTGCGCACCAGGTGCAAGAACAAATGACATGCGGGAATGTAGAGCGGGGTCGTGCGGCCGCTCAACACCCCCCGTACGGCAATGGCGTCTTCCGGCCGGTGCCGCCGGCGGTGCGGTACGCACTCCGCGGACGGACGGCAGCGACGCGCGCGTGCCGGACGGGGCGGAGGGGACGCACCACGACGTACGGGCCGCCTGACGGGCCGGTGCGCGGGGGCGGCCCGCAGGACCGCCCCCGCCTCCTCACCCGGTCCGGTTGACCGGATTCCCTCCCCCTGCGCGACCGTTGTTCGAGACGTCGGGCCCGGCCCCGGGCAGCACGGTGATCTGCGGGATCCCGGTGTCCGCGTGCCGGCTCACCTCCGCCTCGACGCGGTAGACCCCGGCGAGCAGCTCCGGCGTCAGCACCTCGCCGGGAGTCCCCGTGACGACCGTCCGGCCGCCGTCCATGACGCAGATGCGGTCGCAGAAGGCGGCGGCCAGGTTGAGGTCGTGCAGGGCGATCACGGCGGTGACCCCGGTCCTGCGGACCAGCCGCAGCGCGTCGAGCTGGTGGCGCAGGTCGAGGTGGTTGGTGGGCTCGTCGAGCACCATGGTCCCGGCCCGCTGGGCCAGGGCGCGGGCGATGAGCACCCGCTGCTTCTCCCCGCCGGACAGCCGGTCGAACGGCGCGTCCGCCAGGGCGGCCACGTCCAGTTCGGCCAGCGCTTCCATGACGACGGCGCGATCGGTGGCGTCGTCCCCGGCGAAGGCGCGCTTGTGCGGGGTGCGGCCCATCGCGGCCACGTCGTACACGGTCAGCTCGAAGTCCCCGCCGCTCTCCTGCAGTACGGCCGCGAGGCGACGGGCGAGGGCCTTGCCGGGCATCCGCCACACGTCCTCGCCGTCCAGCAGGACCCGTCCCGAGGTCGGGCGCAGGGCCCGGTAGAGGGTGCGCAGCAGGGTGGACTTGCCGGCGCCGTTGGGGCCCACGAGCGCCAGCACCTCGCCGGGCTCCGCCCGCAGGGAGACGCGGTCGACCAGGGTCCGTCCCTCCACCACCACCGACACCTCCTCCACGGCGAGCGCGCCGGGCGGGGAGGCCGGTGCGGCGGAGGGCGCTCCGGGGGAGGGCGCCCCGGCCGAGGGCGCCCCGGGGGTCGCGAGGTCCGTCATCGTGCCGCCTTCCGTCGCATCAGCCAGAGGAAGAACGGGCCGCCGACCAGGGCGGTGAGGATGCCCACGGGTATCTCCTCCGGGCTCATCAGGGTCCGCGCGCCCAGGTCGGCGGCGATCAGGAACGTCGCTCCGAGCAGGGCCGCGGCGGGCAGGGCCCGGCGGTGGTCGGCGCCCACGAGCAGGCGCACCACATGGGGCATGATCAGGCCGACGAAGCCGATCTGCCCGCTGACCGCGACGATCGTCCCGATCATCAGGGCGACGAGGACGAACAGGGCTCCGCGGAAGCGGTGGACGTCGAGCCCGAGGGCCGCGGCGGCCTCCTCCCCGGCCAGCAGCAGGTTCAGGGACCGGCAGACGGCCAGCAGCACGGCGGTGCCGGCGAGTACGGCCCCGACGGGGATCCAGACCGTCGTCCACGTGGTCCCGGCGAGGCCTCCGAGCATCCAGCGCAGGGCGGACTGCGTCTTGTGCGGGTCGTTCGACGTCACGATCAGGAAGCTGGCCACGGCGGAGAGGACCTCGGCCATGGCCACGCCCGCGAGTACCAGGCGTACGGTCGTCATCCGGCCGCCGGAGCGGGCCAGGAAGTACACGGCGACCAGCGCGGCCAGCGCCCCGCAGAAGGCCGCGACGGGCAGGGAGAACATCCCGAGGGCGGTCACGGGGACGACGAGGACCAGCACCGCGCCGACCGAAGCGCCCGAGGAGACCCCGAGGAGCATCGGGTCGGCCAGCGGATTGCGGACCAGGGCCTGGAGGGCCATGCCGGCCACGGCCAGGCCCGCTCCCACCACACCGGCCAGCAGCACCCGCGGCAGCCGCACGTCGACGACGATGGTCTCCCGCACCGGGGTCCAGGTCGGGTCGGCCAGGGCGGGGTGCAGCCGGTGCAGCAGGATGCCCCACACCTGTCCGGCCGGCACGCCGATCGAACCGATCGCGATGCCCGCCGTCACGGCCGCGGCCAGCAGCAGCCCGAAGGCCGCGAGCAGCACGGGATAGGGGACGGCCCGGCGACGGCGGCGGACGGGCGGGGCCGGGGCCGGTCCGCTCCCGGACCGGGCCGGCGGGGGCGCCGCGGCGACGTCCTTCAGCTCGGTCACTGGAACCGGTCCGGGTGGATCTGGCGGGCGAGGGAGTCCACGGCCGCCGGTACCCGCACGCCGAGGACGGTGGAGGACAGCGGCAGCACCGCGAACCGCTGGTTCTTGATGGCGGGGACGTCCTTCAGGGCCGGGTGCGCGAGGAGGAACTTCTTCTTCTCCTCCACGGGCTGGTCGCCGTAGTCGTAGATCACGACCACCTCGGGGGCACGCTCGGCCACCTGCTCGAACGAGACGTCGCCGAAGGCCTTGTCCAGGTCGGCGAAGAGGTTGACCCCGCCGGCGCGCTTGATCATTTCATTGCCGATGCCCTTGCCGCCCGCGGTGAACGCGGTCTTGTCACCGCTGTCGTAGACGAACAGCTTGGCCGGGGCGACACCGGCGAGCCTGCCCTCGACCTGGTCGAGGACGCCGTGGAGCTTGTTCACCTGCTCCTCGGCCCGCTGCGGCACGCCGAATATCTTCGCGACGGTGCGGATCTCCTCGTCGACCATGGCCATGGTCACCGCTCCGGACGGGCACTCCTCGATGTTGAGGTGCGTGTTGATCCCGGCCTTGGTGAAGGCGGCGCGGCCGCGGCCCTCCTTCTCGTCGAAGGTGGAGCCGAACCCGCCGTAGACCAGATCGGGTTCGGCGGCCAGCAGCGCCTCGAAGGACGGGTACTCCTTCGACAGCACCTTCACCGAGTCGTAGGCGGCCTGGTACTCCGGCAGGATCCGGTCGTCGAGGTAGCCCGTGCCCACCATCGACTTCTCCAGCCCGAGGGCGAGCATCACCTCGGTGGCGTGCTGGTTCAGCGACACCGCGCGCTGCGGGGGCCGCTGGTACGTCGTCTCCACACCGCAGTTGGACACCGTGACGGGGAAGCCGTCGGCGGCCGGCGCCGAGGCGGATCCGGGGTCCTGGGAGGTGCTGCCGCAGCCCGGTACGAGCAGTACGGCGGTCACGGCCAGCAGGACGGAAAGCGGGCGTGTGCCCCTCATGTGGTGGGTCCTTTCGGGGGTTTTCGTCGATCTCTTGCAAATTAGATGCAGTTGCATCCAGGCAGCAACAAGGTGCGCGGCCGCACGGGGGCGTACGGCAGCACAGCGGGTTGCGCGTTGTGGGGGTGTGGTCCGCTCCGGTGCCCGCTGTCGGGCGCCGGCGCAACGCGTGCTCAGGAAGGGGCGGCGGTGGCGGGCCTCTCCGGTGGTGCCGGAGGCTCGCTCCGGTGCGCGGAGCCTCCCGGGTCGAAGCGGACCGGCGCCCGGAAGCGGGCCTTGCGGGCGGCGCGGCGGAAGGTGGTGAGGACGGCGGGCCCGGCGAGGCAGATGCAGAGGAAGTTGGTGGCGGCGCGTCCGGTGTCCCAGCCCAGGGACGTGGCCAGGTCGAAGGCCAGGTAGCGCTGGAACTGCTCGGTGAACGGCAGGCCGGGAAGGTAGGCGATCGAACTGTTCGGGTCGAGGGAGAACGGCCAGAAGGACAGGTTCAGCAGGAATCCGAAGAGGTAGCCCGACAGGGAGCCGTAGACGGCCAGCAGGGCGACCTCGCGACGGCCGGACGCCTTCGGCAGGAAGCCGGCGAGCATGCCCACGAACGCGCAGCCGAACATCTGGTACGGCATCCAGGGCCCGACCCCGCCCGTGATGAGCGCCGAGGCGAACAGCGAGGTGCAGCCCAGGGTGAAGCCGAAGCCCGGCCCGTACACCCGGCCGGCCAGGACCAGGATGAAGAACACCGTCTCGATGCCGGCGGTGCCCGCGCCCAGCGGGCGGACCGCGGCGTTGACCGCGGACAGCACGCCCAGCATGGCCAGGGCCTTGGAGTCGATGCCGCCCTCGGCGATCTCCGAGATCACCACGCACAGCACGATCACCAGCAGGACGCCGAAGATGAGCGGCGGGGCGTAGTTCGACCCGAACTTCCCCGGCGCGACGAGGAACGGCCAGAAGAACGCGACGACGCCGAGGAACGCGGCCATGGCGATGACGACGCCGGCGCGGGCGTTGATCCGGACGGCCGCGGTGCGCACGGCGGCGGTCATCGGGCGGGGTCCGTTCCGGCGCCGGACAGGGTGGCGGTCACCTGGACGACCGTGAGGTAGGGGAGCGGAGCGAGGATCTTCGCGGTCTGCGGGGCGAACACGGGGGAGGCGACGATCACCTCGGTGGTGGGGCCGTCGGCGACCACGTCCCCCTCGGCCATCACCACGACGCGGTCGGCGGCGCGGGCGACGAACTCCACGTCGTGCGTGGAGACGACCACCGCGCGCCCCTGGGTCGCGAGGCCGTCGACGATGGCGATCAGCTGTTCCTTGGCCCGGTAGTCGAGGCCCCGGGTGGGCTCGTCGAGCAGCACCACCCGGGGGGCCGCCGACAGCTGGATCGCGAGGACCAGGGCGAGCTTCTGGCCCTCGGAGAGGTCGCGGGGGTGGGTGGAGTCGGCGATGCCGGGTGCCAGGCGGTCCAGGATCTCGCGGGCTCCGGGGGCGTCGGCGCCGACCTCGGACTCGGTGTCGGCCTGGTCGAGTTCGTCCTTCACGCTCTCCAGGTAGAGGAGGTCGGTCGGGGTCTGCGGGACCAGGCCCACCAGACGGCGGGCCTCGGCGGCGGACAGCCTGCGCGGGTCCCGGTCCTCGCCCCCGGCGCCGCCGGGTGCCCGCACGTGCACGCTGCCCGCCTTGCGCGGGCCGGAGCCCTGGAGCGCCCACAGCAGGGAGGACTTGCCCGAGCCGTTGCGGCCCATCAGGGCGGTGACCTCCCCGCCGCGCAGGTCGAGGTCGACCTCGCGGACCGCCGGGACGCCCTGGTAGGCGACCGTCACCCCGCGCGCCCTGAGCAGCGGGCCGGAGCCGGTGGCCACGGGTGCCGGGCGCACCGGCGGCGGGGCGGCCGCGGCGAGCCGGGTCCGCAGCGGCGCCGCGGCGCGCCGGGCGTCGCGGATCGAGAGCGGCAGCGGGTCCCAGCCGGCGGCGCGGCCGAGCTCCACGACGGGCGGCGCGATGGAGGACGTGACGAAGATCCCGGCGGGCGGGCCGGACACCACGCGGCCGTCGCCGGGGAGGTGGATGACCCGGTCGGCGTACTGGACGACCCGCTCCAGGCGGTGTTCGGCGAGGAGGACCGTCACGCCCAGGTCGTGCACCAGCCGGGTGACGGCGGCCAGGACCTCCTCGGCCGCGGTCGGGTCCAGGGCGGAGGTGGGCTCGTCCAGGACCAGGACCCGCGGGTGGGCGGTCAGGACGGAGCCGAGGGCGACGCGCTGCTGCTGGCCGCCCGACAGCTCGTGCAGGGCACGGTGGCGCAGGTCGGCCAGGCCGAGGAGGTCGAGGGTCTCCTCGACCCGCTTGCGCATCGTGGCCGGCGGGATCGCCAATTGCTCCATCGCGTAGGCGAGTTCCTCCTCGACGGTGTCGGTGACGAACCCGTCGAGCGGATCCTGTCCCACGACCCCGACGACGTCGGCGAGCTCCCGGGGCGGGTGGTGTGCGGTGTCCCGGCCGTCGACCAGGACGCGGCCGTACAGGGTGCCGCCGGTGAAGTGCGGGACGAGACCGTTGACGGCGCCGAGGAGGGTGGACTTGCCGACGCCGGTGTGGCCGACGACCAGGCAGAGCTCGCCCTCCTCGACGGTGAGGTCCACGTCGCGCAGGACCGGTTCGGCCGTGTCCTCGTACCGGACGGAGACCTGGTCGAAGGTGATCACTTGGGTTCCTCGGTGCGCTGGGCGGGGACGGTGGGCCGGGCGGGGGCCGTGGGCGGGGGCGCCAGGAAGCCGGCCGCCCCCGCCAGGAGGATCGCCGCGGCCGGGACGAGCGGCAGGGTCGGCCAGCTCAGCGGGTAGATCGACGGGTTCAACTCGGCTGCGTTGAAGCCGACGTTGGTGAAGAGGAGGACGGCCGAGAGGACGCCGCAGCCCGCCACGGCCCATTCGGCGGCGCGCCACGGATCGGGCCGGTAGCTGGTCCGCCTGATCCGTCGGCCACCGAGCCGCAGGCCCGCGAAGCACAGCACCGCCCCCGCACCCATGGCGGGGAGCCCCAGCAGCTTCGGCGCGGTCGCGTCGAGCAGCCCGTACGCACCGGCGCACAGGCCGCACATGCCGAGGAGCATCAGGGCGCCGGTCAGGCGGCGCGAACCACGGGTGGCGGTGCCGGCGCGGCCGTAGCCGCGCGAGTCCATGGCCGCCGCGAGCCGCAGGGAGCGCTCCAGGGCGTCCTCCAGGACGGGGACGACGATCCCGCGCAGGGCCCGGAGGCCCTTGGAACGTCCGGCCCGCAGCCGCTTGGCGCGGTGGACCCGCTGCACGCTCTGGACGAGCTGCGGCGCGACACTGAGTGAGACGGTGACGGCCACCCCGAGCTCGTAGAGGGCGCCGGGCAGGATGCGCAGGGCCCGCTTGGGGTTGGCGAGGGTGTTGGCGGCGCCGATGCAGCACAGCATGCAGGCCAGGCGGAGCCCGTCGGTGGCGGCGGAGAGCAGCGCTTCCAGGGAGACGGGTCCGCCGAGCTGGATGCCCGCGTACCAGTCGGGGGTGGGGATGCGCGGCAGCGAGAAGAGGAAGTGGTCCCGCGGGGTGATGCCGGTGGCGAAGACCGCGCGGAAGACCACCCGGATCGCCACGACCGTGAGCGCCAGGTACAGGTAGTACTTGAAGCCGCGCGCCCAGGGTGCCTCGGTACGGCGCATGGTGATCACGTAGCCGAGGACCGCGAGGACGAGGAACAGCAGCAGCGGGTTGTTGGTACGGCTCACGGCGGTGGCCAGGGCGAGCGCCCAGACCCACCAGGCGACCGGGTGCAGGGTACGGGGCAGGCGGCGTCCGCCCGTGTCCGGCGCGGGAGCGGACACGGGCGGCTTGGCCGCCGCCTCGACGGTGGTGCGGGGCACGCGGCTACTCCGTACGACGGCGGCGCCTGGCCGCGAACACGGCGGCGGCACCGATCAGCAGCACCAGAGCCCCGGTGGCGACGGCGGGCAGGTACGACCCGGCGTCGTGCCGCGCGTCGGCGGCGGGAGCCGCCTCCACCACCGCGGGCCCGGCGGCCGCGGCCGGTGCGGCGGACGTCGGTGGCGCGGACGGCGTGGCGGCCGCGCTCTCGGAGGCGCTGGGCGACGGTACGGGGCTCGCCGGGGCGGTGGGGCTCGGCGGCGGGGTCGTCGGCGGGGCGGCTGGGGGCGGGTTCTCGGGCCTGGGGCCCGTGTCGACGTTCGGCGGGAGGGGCTTCGCGGTCCGGGTGTCCTTCGGCGCGGGGCCGCCGGTGGCCTTGGTGTTCTTGGCGCGGAGCTGGTCGGGGGTGACCGTGGGCTTGCCCTCGGTGCCCTCGATGTTCGTCCCGCCGAAGATCCACAGGTCGACACTGCCGGGCTTCGGCTTGTAGAGCATGGCGCCGAGCTGGCTGTACTGCCAGGTGTTCTGCCCGGGGTCGGCGTGCCAGTACGACCAGTACGCGGAGGCCGGCGGGGTCAGGACGCAGTCGTCCTGCTGCGGCGTCGGGTACTGCCGGCCGCCCTGGTGGCCGCTGTAGCCGATGCGGCAGATGAAGGCGGGGCCGTCGTGCCCGGTGCCGGTGGTGGCCCAGCCGCCCTGGTTGAGCAGCTCGTAGCCGGTGGTGGGAGTGGTCCCGCAGGAGCGGTAGACGGGGCCGCCCCAGTGGCTGAAGTCCACGGCGAGCACGACCCCCGAGGAGGTGGTGCACTGCCCCATGGGCTGCGGTGCGGCGCCGGCCGGGGCGGCGGTGGCGGCGAAGGCCGCCACGGTCAGCCCCAGCGCGGCGGCGGTCCGGGCCAGGGCCCGGACGACCCGGTGGCGGCTCATGCCCCGCTCCCCGGGGTCGCGCGGCGGCGCTTCGCGGCGCGGGTGAGGGCCCAGCCGCCCAGGGTCAGGGCCGCGGCCGCGGCGGCGAGGGCGCCCACCTGAGCCCCGGTGGAGGCGAGGGGGCCGCTCGCGGAGGAGCCGGCGCCGCCCCCGTTCTCGCCCGGGGTGACGATGACGGGCGAGCCGTTGCCGCCGGAGCTGCCGCCGGACGTGCTGGGCAGCGGCTGGGGGGTGGTGCCGGTCAGGTCGCGGGTCAGGAGCCCGAAGGAGATGCCGGTGGCGCCGCCGACGGCCTGGGTGGAGGCGCGCAGGTCGGAGCCGGTCTGGCCGCCCTTGGCGACGTTGAAGCCGCCGTCGGCGTTCTGCTGGCCCGCCAGGAACGCGCGGGCCTTGGCGATCTGGGCTCCGTACGTGGCCGCATCCAGTGAGAGACCCTGGACGGCCAGGGCGGCGGAGTTCACCGAGTTGCCGGAGGCTCCGGGGAAGCCGCCGTCCTCCTTCTGCTGGGCCGCGAGCCAGGCGAGGGCCTTGTCCACGGCCGCCTGGGAGGAGGCGTCGGGGAGGAGGTCGACGGTCATGGCGGCCATGGCGGTGGAGTCCACCTCGGGGCCGCTGGGCTCGCCGATCAGGCTGACCCAGGCACCCGAGGGGTCCTGGAGGCTCTTCAGGTATGCGGCGGGCTCGGCCGCGGCGGCCTTCTCCCCGGCGCGCAGCTGGGCCATGACGCCGAGGGACTGCTTGAACACGGACGTGGCGTAGGCGTAGTTGCCCTTCGCCGCGCACTCCTGGCGGGTGGTGGTCTTCGCCTGGCAGGTGGCCTTGGCGAGAGCGGCGATCAGGTCCTGGCCGCCGAAGCTGCGGGGGTCGCGGCCCACGGACTGGGCGAGCACGGCCGCCTTGCCGAGGGAGCCGCCGTTGGCGTACTTCGTGCCGACGAGGGTCCACTCGTGGATGCCGCGGCCCGTGCCGTCCTTGCCGCCCTTGTCCATGAAGTCGACGATGTTGCGCAGGGCGGCGTTGTCCTCCCCGGTGGCGGCGAGGGCGTAGGCGCCGTCGATGGTCAGCCCGTAGTCGGCGAAGCCGCTCCCGGGCCGGCTCTCGTAGAAGCGGCCCTGGACCAGGCGGGACGGTGCCGTCAGATACGTGACGCCCTTCTTCACGTCGGGTCCCTGACCGGGCGGCGGCGTGGTCGGGGTGGGAGGTGTCGTCGGGGTGGGCGGTTCGGCGGGCTTGGCGGTCAGGGTGGCGAGGTCGGTGCCGGCGCCCGCGATCGCGGCGGTCGCGGTGGGGTACACCCGCGATTCGGTGTCGTCCTCGGCGAAGCCGAATCCCCCCGACGGGAGCTGGCGCTTGGAGAGCCAGGAAACACCGGCGTCCGCGAACGCCTCGTCGCCGAGGGCGCGCAGGGCCTGCGCGGCCCAGCCCGTGGCAATCGGGTTGCCGGTCGTCTCGTAGTGGACGGCGGGCCAGGCACCGGTCGCCAGCTGGGACCTCTTCAGGTGGTTGCGGGCCTTCTGCAGGACCGCCTCATGGCCACCGGCCCGCTCCAGGGCCAGGGCGATCAGGCCGGTGGAGCCGGCCTCGCTCTCGCACCCCTCGGCTCCCGGCCGGATGAGGACACTGGTGAACCCGCCGTCCTCGCACTGCAGGAAGGTCAGCCGGGCCACGGAGCCCGCCGGGGGAGTGACCCCCGCGTTGACCAGGGCGATGACGGCCATGGCCTGCGCCTCGGCCTGTCCGGTCGTACGGAAGTCGCCCTTGGTGAAGCAGCCTTCGACCGTCTCCCCGTCGCCGATGTCGCGCGGGCAGGCGTACTTCACCAGGTCGCCGAGCAGGTCGTGGCCGCCGAACGCGCGGGGATCCTTGCCGGTGGCCTCGGCGACGAGGGCCAGCCGGGCGGCGGCGGTGGCGTCCGGGATGCCGTCCTTCCCGGCCGGGTAGGCGTACGCGTCGGTCTGCGCGGGCGTGGCGAGGAAGTCGGCGATCTTCTTCGCCACCGGGCTCTTGCGGTCGGCCGCGGCGAGCGCGAACACGGCCTCCGTGGTGAGGAAGTGGTTCGGGGTGGTCGAGCCCTCGTCGACGACACGCTCGCCGTCCGTGAGCGCTCCGGTGACCCAGCGGGTGGTCGCCCGCACGTCCACCGCGCCGGCGGGCACCTTGGGCGGGGCCGTCGGCACGGTCGGGTCGGGAGTGGTGAAGCCGCGGACGTCGTCGGGGGTGAACGACGGCTTGCCCTTGGTGCCGGCAATGTCGGTGCCGCCGTAGACCCAGGCCTCCACGTCGCCCGGCTTCGGGCTGCGGGCCATGGCGCCCTGCTGGCTGTAGGACCACTTGCGCTGCCCGGGAGAGGCGGTCCAGTACGACCAGTAGGCCGTGGCCTGCGGGGTGAGGACGCAGTCCTCCCGGTCGGGCGTGGGGTACTGCGTCCCGGTGCCCTTGCCGATGCGGCAGATGAAGGCGGGGCCGTCGTGGACGGTGCCCTGCAGGGTGAAACCGGCGGTCTGCAGCAGCTCGTAGCCGGTGGTGGGCGTGGTGTCGCAGCCCTTCTCCAGCGCGCCGCCGAACGGGCCGAAGTCCACGGCCACGATGGCGCCGGTGGTGGCCGTGCACTGCTCGATCGGGTCCGCCGAGGCGGGCGCCGACCCGCCGGCGAAGGCCACGCTCGCGGCGCAGGTCAGCAACGTCGCCGCCATGAGCGACAGCGGTCCCCTGCTCCTCGGGTGTCGCTCTGCATGCTGTGCGGTCCCCACCACGGCCCCTCGTGTCGGCCGGGCGGAGCAGAGCGTGGCGGAGGGCTCCCACGGCCGTGCGGGCACGGGGGAGCCGTTCGAACCACGCCGTAGTCCGCGACGGCGCTTCTCGCTGCAAAAACCTGGCCCCAGGCATTCCGACTCGCCCGGACGGACCGGGCCTACGGTTGCGGGTCAGCGCCGGACTTCGACCGGCTTCCCCTGGGGCTGAGTGCTTATCAGTCGGAGTGGACCACGCGGTCCGAGACAGCGTCAAGGTGCGCTGGGTCTCAGGGGACCGGGCTCCGCCGGCGCTCGACCGGCCCCGCACGCGGTGGCTGGCGGACCCTTGATCACTCGGGTAGCGTCCTGGGCTGCCACATGGGGGAACCTGGTGCGAATCCGGGGCTGACGCGCAGCGGTGTGGGACGGCAGGGGGCCGTCACCGAGCCCGAATGCCCATCTGGCGTTGCCAGTTCACCAGCCGTACCACGCGATCCGGACGGCCGCCACCGAGCTCCGGGCCGTCGCCCGTGCGAGCTCCGGTCGGGCCGGCGTCCCTCATTCCAGGAGCAGGCCATGTCCCGTACCCGCACACAGCGCCGCCTCACCCTCGTGGTGCCCGCAGCGCTCGGCGCGCTCGCCCTCACCGTACTGCCCGCGTCCGCCACGTCCTCGCCCGCGCAGATCGCCACGTCCAAGGCGAACGGTGTGACCTATCTCAAGTCGCTCCAGGCCGCGGACGGTTCCTACGCGGGAGCCGGTCTCTCCAACGAGTGGGCCTTCACCACCTTCGCGGCGGCCGGCACGGCCGTCGTCGACGTCCACCCCGGCGGCGACACCACGAAGAACGCCCGGACCGTCTACCGCAACCTGCTCTCCACGGCGGGCTGGCCGCAGGCCTCCCCGGTGGTCACCGACTACGAGCGCGGCACCCTCAACGCCTACGCGGCCGGCATCGACCCGATGCGGGTCTCGGCCTCCCGCAACCTCATCGCACACGTGTACTCCTACTGGCAGACCGCCGAGGCCGGCTACTTCGGCCCCTCGGGCAACTTCAACGGCACGGTCTTCGCGGCCCTCGCACTCGGCGGTGCCAAGACCCAGGCGGGCGGCGCCCGTGTCCCGCAGGCGCTGACCGACGCCATGGTGGCGCGCCTGCGCGCCAACCAGCACGTGGACGGCGGCTGGACCTACCAGAAGGGCGAGGGCAACCCGACCGTCCTGAACTCCGCGAGCGACGTCGACATGACCGGCGCGGCCATGGCGGCCCTGTGCGTGTCCGGGGTCCCGAACACCGACACCGACGTCGTGCAGGCGAAGAACTTCCTCAAGAGCACCCTGGTGTCGGGCAGCGGCGCCTTCAACTCCCTCTACGGGGTGAACACCAGCTCCAACGGCTGGGGCGTCGCGGGTCTGAACGCCTGCGGGTTCAACCCCCAGACCGGGGACTTCCTCACCGGCAGCGGCAAGACCCCGATCGACTTCCTGATCGCCAACCAGTACAACCCGGCCGGCGGTTTCAAGTACAAGCCCGCGGACACCGCGCCCACCGCCTACGCCTCCATCGACGCCCTGCGGGCCGTCGCCGGGGGAGGGTTCACCACGGCCCCGCCCGTCCCCGTCACGCCGGGGGCCCCGCAGTGGGTCGCCCAGTCCACCTTCACCGCCGGTACGGCGACCCGGCTGGCGCTGACCGTCGACGACGGTGCGGGCAGCCTCAAGGTCTGCTCCGTCTCCTTCACCCCGACCGGTACGACCACCACCCTCGGCGACGTCCTGGCCGCCGCCACGAGCGGCGCCACCCCGGCCGGCTGCGTCACGAGCGTCACGCCCTCGTCCGGCACCGGCACCATCACCAACATCAACGGCAAGGCCAACAGCGGCTCCCACACCTGGAAGGTGAGCGTCGACGGCTCGGCCTTCGCCGGAGCGGCCCGCAACAAGGTCATCAACGTCGGCGACACCATCGCCCTGCGCTGGGGCGCCTGACCGCCGCGACCACCCGCCCCCGCGGAGGACCGCGGGGGCGGGCGCCCGGCGGGTAGAGGGAGCGTTGGGCGCCTCTGACCAGGGCGTTCACGAAAATACGCCTGGAGGTTCGGCGGGCTCTCCGGCTACGGTGCGGGCATGGTGAATTTCGTGCTGGTCGCAGGTGCACGGCTCGGGGCGTCGGCGTGGGGCGAGGTGGTGCCGCATCTGCGCGCGGCAGGCCACGGCGTCCATCCGCTGACGCTGTCCGGTCTCGCCGACAAGCAGGGTGTACCGGCGGGGCAGCAGACGCACGTCCAGGACATCGTCGACGAGGTGGAACGCGGCGGTCTGCGTGACGTGGTCCTGGTGGGTCACAGCTACTCGGGCATCCCGGTGGGCCAGGCCGCACAGCGGATCGGTGACCGGCTAGCCCGCGTGGTGTTCGTCGACTCGAGCGTTCCGGCCGACGGCGAGTCGTTCGTCTCCGCCCGGCCGGACGGCGGGGCGGCCCTGGAGGCGGCCATCGCCGGGGGCGGAGGGTTCTGGCCGGTCCCACCGGCCGCGCACTACGACGGCGAGGGTCTCACCGACGAGCAGATCGCACGCCTCGTGCGGGGCTCGACGCCGCACCCGGGCGCCACGCTGACCGAGCCCGCCGTGCTGTCGGGGCCGCTCGGCGCACTTCCGGCGACGTACGTCCTGTGCGTGATGCCGGGGACCGCTCCCGAGGACGCCGAGCCCGACGACGAGGTGGCCGAGCTGCTGAACGGCGAGAGCTGGCGGCTGGTCAGGCTGGACACCGGCCACTGGCCGATGTTCTCCCGGCCGCGCGAGCTGGCACAGGTCCTCCTCGACGCCGCCGCCGAGTGAGATCACCCCGCCCCGTGAATTGAAGATCATTCACGGGGCGGGATGCCCTTCCGGCGCAGGCTCTAGAAGGACGTCCAGGTGAAGGAGACCTGGTCACCGGCGCTTATCCTGAACTGGCAGCCGCCGACGGGGGTCGGGGTGCCGTTCACGGCGATGCTCCAATAGGCGGAACCCCCGCCGCTCACGTTCTTGACCGTGTCGACGGAGAAGTCGTCGAAGGACGCGTACCACGCACCGTCCCAGGTGAAGCCCTTCTTGCGGGCGGCGTCGTCGAGGGCGGCGGTGGGCGTGGGCACCTTCGACGCGTGGGTGCCGCCGTTGGTCCCGTCGCACTTGTGGGTCCCGCCGGTGGCCGTGGTGACGTCGTGGCCCTTGGTGGTGACCTTGCCCTTGAACAGCTGCCCGTCGGGGCCCTGGACGGTGACGGTCACCTTCACGGCCTTGTTGGTGTTCGGCTTGGCGTGGGCGTCGGCCACGGCCGGGGAGGTGACGAGCGCGAGGGCCAGGGCGACCGTGGTGATCGCGGAACGGCGGGCGAGGGTCTGGCGCATGGAGTGCCTTCCTGGTGGGATCTACGGGTCCGCCGGAGCGGCCCGTCGACCCGCGCTCGCGCACTCCCGCGGCGGCGCCCTCGCGGAGGGCGCGCCGGAGTACCGGGCCGGGCTGGGGGCTTCGTCCTGCAGACCATGACAGTGGGAAGCGGTGCACATCGCACCCCGGGTACTCCGACTCACGGCGCCGGGCGCCGTTCACGGTTGCAGGTCAGCGCCGGATTCCCACCGGCTTCCCCCAGTTGTGCGGGTATTCGATTGTCGGTCCCCGCCGCACGGGCCGGAGCAGAACGCATCGTACGACCTGGTGGGCGGCGCCGGAAGCCGGTTCCCGAAGGAGGGCGATGTGAGTGAACCGGCCGTGGGCGCGCGGGCGATGGCCCTGGACTTACTAGGACGTCCAACTATATGTTCGTGGCACAAGGTCCGCGGTGCAGGGAAGCCGGTGTGAATCCGGCACGGTCCCGCCACTGTGACCGGGGAGTGTGCTGCCATCCACACGCCACTGACGAGGTCTGTCGGGAAGGCGGGCGGCGCGCGGGGATCCGGGAGTCAGGATACCGGCCGCGGATTGTTCCGTGTTGTCCACGAGGATGGAGCAGACACGCATGGCACCGGTTTGTACCCACGACCCTGGTGATCCGGCGGAGCGCGCACACACCGATTCCGCGCGCTCGTAGTTCCCTCGGCGTTCCGCGGCGGCGCATCCCCATCGGGGTGCGGCCCGCCGGTCTGCCGTGCCATCCCCGGATCCCACCTGACGAGAGCAGGCATCCATGGTCCGTGAACTCACCCATTTCATCGGCGGAAAGCACACCACCGGCCTGTCCGGACTCTTCGCCGACGTGTACGACCCGAACACCGGCACGGTCCAGGCGCGGGTCCCGCTGGCCGGGCGCGCCGACACCGAGGCGGCCATCGCCAACGCCGAGGAGGCGCAGGCGGACTGGGGCCAGTGGAACCCGCAGCGCCGGTCCCGGGTGCTGCTGCGCTTCCTCCAGCTCGTCGAAGGCGAGCGGGAGAGCCTCGCGCGGCTGCTGTCCGCCGAGCACGGCAAGACCGTCGCCGACGCCCACGGAGACCTCCAACGCGGCCTCGAGGTAGTGGAGTTCGCTGCGGGCATCCCACACCTCCTCAAGGGGGAGTTCACCGACAACGCGGGCACCGGCATCGACGTGCACTCCCTGCGCAGCCCGCTCGGCGTCGTCGTCGGCATCACCCCCTTCAACTTCCCGGCCATGATTCCGCTCTGGCAGGCCGCACCGGCGCTGGCCTGCGGCAACGCGTTCATCCTGAAGCCCTCCGAGCGCGATCCGTCCGTACCGCTGCGACTGGCCGAGCTGTTCCTGGAGGCCGGTCTGCCGCCGGGCGTCCTCAACGTGGTCAACGGGGGCAAGGAGGCCGTCGACACCCTCCTCGAGGACCCGCGGGTCCAGGCGCTCGGCTTCGTCGGCTCCACTCCGATCGCCGCGCACATCTACGCCACCGCCGCCGCGCACGGCAAGCGCGCCCAGTGCTTCGGCGGAGCCAAGAACCACATGATCGTGATGCCCGACGCCGACCTCGACCAGGCCGTCGACGCCCTGATCGGCGCCGGCTACGGCTCGGCGGGCGAGCGCTGCATGGCGATCTCCGTGGCCGTCCCGGTCGGCGAGGAGACCGCGGACCGTCTCGTCGCCGCCCTGAAGGACCGCATCGCCACCCTCAGGATCGGCCGGTCCGACGACCCCGCCGCCGACTTCGGCCCCCTGGTCAGCCGGGACGCCCTCGACCGGGTGCACCGGTACGTGGACATCGGCGTGAACGAGGGCGCCGAACTCGTCGTCGACGGCCGCGGGTTCACCCTCGACGGGCACGAGAACGGCTACTTCGCGGGAGCCACCCTCTTCGACCGCGTCTCCCCGCAGATGCGCGTCTACCGCGAGGAGATCTTCGGTCCCGTCCTGTGCGTCGTACGGGCCGCCGACTTCGAGGAGGCGCTGCGGCTGCCGAGCGAGCACCCCTTCGGCAACGGCGTGGCGATCTTCACGCGGGACGGGGACACCGCCCGCGAGTTCACCCGCCGGGTCAACACCGGCATGGTCGGCGTCAACGTACCCATCCCGGTGCCCGTCGCTTACCACACCTTCGGCGGCTGGAAGAAGTCCGGCTTCGGGGACCTCAACCAGCACGGCCCGGACTCCATCCGCTTCTACACCCGTACCAAGACCGTCACCTCGCGCTGGCCCTCCGGGGCCAAGGAGGGCGCGAGCTTCACCATCCCGACGATGGGATGAGCGCCGTGACCACCACCCTCACCGAGGACCAGCTCGCCCTCGCCGAGGTCACCCTGGACTTCGCGCAGGAGCAACTGGCCCCGCACGCCGTCACCTGGGACCAGGACAAGCACTTCCCCCTCGACGTCATCCGCCGGGCCGCCTCCCTCGGCCTCGCCGGCGTGTACGTACGCGAGGAGCACGGCGGTTCCGGCCTCAGCCGCAGCGACGGCGTGCTCGTCTTCGAGACCCTCGCGACGGGCTGCCCGTCGATCGCCGGATACCTGTCCATCCACAACATGGTCGCCTGGATGATCGACCGTTACGGCGACGACGTCCAGCGCGCCGCCTGGCTGCCGCGTCTCTGCTCCGCCGCGAGCCTCGGCAGCTACTGCCTGACCGAACCGGGGGCCGGCTCCGACGCCGCCGCCCTGCGGACCCGTGCGGAGCGGCAGGGCGACCACTACGTCCTGACCGGGGTGAAGCAGTTCATCTCCGGTGCCGGCGCCTCCGACCTCTACGTGGTCATGGCCCGCACGGGCGAGCCCGGTCCGGGCGGGATCTCCGCCTTCGTCGTCGAGCGCGATGATCCCGGGGTCTCCTTCGGCCCCAACGAGCGGAAGATGGGCTGGAACGCCCAGCCCACCCGTCAGGTGGTCCTCGACGGCGTCCGGGTCCCCGCCGGCCGGCGGCTCGGCGCGGAGGGCGACGGCTTCCGCATCGCCATGAACGGCCTCAACGGCGGCCGGCTCGGCATCGCCGCCTGCTCCCTGGGCGGCGCGCAGAGCGCCCTCGACCGGAGCCTGTCCCACCTCGCCGACCGGGAGGCGTTCGGCGGGCGTCTGCTGGACGCGCAGGCGCTCCAGTTCCGGCTGGCCGACATGGCGACCGAGCTCGCGGCCGCCCGGGCCCTGGTGCGGCAGGCGGCCGAGGCCCTGGACGGCGCCGACCCCCTGGCCCCGCGCCTGTGCGCGATGGCCAAGCGCTTCGCCACCGACACCGGGTACGCCGTCGCCGACGCGGCCCTCCAGCTGCACGGCGGCTACGGCTACCTCAGCGAGTACGGCATCGAGAAGATCGTCCGCGACCTGCGGGTCCACCAGATCCTGGAAGGCACCAACGAGGTCATGCGCGTCATCGTCGCGCGCGGACTCACGGAGACACTGCGATGACCCACGACAAGCCCGTGGACCACCACGACACCCACGAGGACGTCCTCGTGCACACCGAGGGCCGCGCCGCGTACCTCACCCTGAACCGGCCCAAGGCCCTCAACGCCCTCTCGCACCCGATGGTCCTGCGCATCGAGGAAGCGCTCACGGCCTGGGCGGACGACCCCGCGGTCGAGGCGGTCGTCCTCCGGGGCGCCGGCGAACGCGGCCTGTGCGCGGGCGGGGACATCCGCGCCATCCACGAGGACGCCCGCACCGGCGGAACCGCCTCGGCCGGCTTCTGGCGCGACGAGTACCGGCTCAACGCCCTGATCGCCCGCTACCCCAAGCCGTACGTCGCCCTCATGGACGGCATCGTCATGGGCGGCGGGGTCGGCGTGTCCGCCCACGGCAGCGTCCGCGTGGTCACCGAGCGCTCCCGCGTCGCCATGCCGGAGACCGGCATCGGATTCGTGCCCGACGTCGGCGGCACCTACCTGCTCGCCCTGGCCCCCGGTGAACTCGGCACCCACCTCGCGCTCACGGGAGCCCCCGTCGGCGCGGCCGACGCGCTGCTGTGCGGACTCGCCGACCACTTCGTCCCCTCGTCCGCGCTGCCGGCGCTGGCCCGGGAGCTGGCCGCGGACCCCGTGCACGCCGTACTGGAACGGCACGTGGAGGAGGCGCCGGCCGGGAGCCTTGCCGCCGCCCGCGAGTGGATCGACCACTGCTACGCCGCCGACACCGCCGAGGGGATCGTGGCACGGCTGCGGGCCGCGGGCGTCCCGGCCGCGGCCGCGGCGGCGGACACCCTGACGGCCAAGTCCCCGACGGCCGTCAAGGTCACCCTGGCCGCACTGCGCCGGGCACGCCGGCTCGGGCCGCTGGAGAAGGTGCTGGAACAGGAGTACCGCGTCTCGTGCGCGGCACTCGCCTCGCACGACCTGGTGGAAGGCATCCGTGCCCAGGTCATCGACAAGGACCGCGATCCGCGCTGGGCCCCGGCCGCGCTGGAAGACGTCACCCCGGCGGACGTGGACCGGTACTTCGCCCCGCTCGACGCGCACGAGCTGCGGCTCGTCGCGGCCGCTTCGTCGCAGGAGGTCGTCTGGTGAGCAGCACCGTCGCATTCATCGGGCTCGGACACATGGGCGGCCCCATGGCGGCCAGCCTGGTCAGGGCCGGTCACCGGGTCCGGGGCCACGACCTGGTGCCCGGCCTGGTGGACGCCGCCGCCACGACCGGTGTCGAGCCCGCCGGGTCAGCGGCCGAGGCCGCCGCCGGAGCCGACGTGGTGATCACCATGCTGCCGGCCGGCCGGCACGTCCTCGCCCTCTACCGGGAGGGGCTCCTGGCCGCGGCCCGGCCCGGGACCCTGTTCGTCGACTGCTCCACCATCGACGTCGCCGACGCCCGGGCGGCGCACCGGGCCGTCACCGACGCCGGACACCGGGCGCTGGACGCCCCGGTGTCCGGGGGAGTGGTGGGCGCGGAAGCCGCCACGCTCACCTTCATGGTGGGCGGCGGCGAGGCGGAGTTCGCCGCCGCCGGGCCCCTGCTCGACGCCATGGGCAGCAAGGCCGTCCACTGCGGCGCCGCCGGTGCCGGCCAGGCCGCGAAGATCTGCAACAACATGATCCTCGCCGTCTCCATGATCGGCGTCAGCGAGGCCTTCGTCCTCGCCGAGAGCCTCGGCCTCGACCACCACGCGCTCTACGACGTGGCCTCCACCGCCTCCGGCCAGTGCTGGGCCCTCACCGTCAACTGCCCGGTCCCCGGACCCGTCCCGACGAGCCCGGCCAACCGCGCCTACCGGCCCGGCTTCGCCGCCCCCCTGATGGCGAAGGACCTTGGCCTCGCCGCGAACGCCCTGAGGTCCGGCGGGGTGGACGCCCCGCTGGGACTCAAGGCCGCCCAGATGTACGCCGACTTCGCCGAGGGCGAGGGCGCCGACCTGGACTTCTCGGCGATCGTACGCACCCTCCGCCACGACGGAGCGAACCCGAACGGAACCCCCGCATGACCACCGCCTACGAGACCGTCCTGCTCGAACGCAAGGGCCGCGTCGCCGTCCTCACCCTCAACCGGCCCGAAGCCCTCAACGCCCTCAACCTCCGGGTGATGACCGAGGTCGTCGCCGCGGCGGAGGAACTCGACCGGGACCCCGAGGTCGGCTGCATCGTCCTCACCGGCTCCGCGAAGGCCTTCGCGGCGGGCGCGGACATCAAGGAGATGCGCCCGCAGAGCTACATGGACATGTACCTCTCGGACTGGTTCACCGCCTGGGACCGCCTCGGCCAGGTCCGCACGCCCACCCTGGCCGCCGTCTCCGGCTACGCGCTCGGCGGCGGCTGCGAACTGGCCATGCTCTGCGACATCCTGCTCGCCTCCGACACCGCGAAGTTCGGGCAGCCGGAGATCAGGCTCGGCGTCATTCCCGGCATCGGCGGATCCCAGCGCCTCACCCGCGCCGTCGGCAAGGCGAAGGCGATGGAGCTCTGCCTGACCGGCCGCACCATGGACGCCGCCGAGGCCGAGCGCGCCGGCCTGGTCTCGCGGATCGTCCCCGCCGACGAGCTGCTCGCCGAGGCACTCGCCGTGGCCACGACCGTCGCCGAGATGTCGAAGCCGGTCGCGATGATGGCCAAGGAGGCCGTGAACCGCGCCTTCGAGACCACCCTCACGGAGGGCGTCCGCTTCGAACGCCGCCTGTTCCACGCGGTGTTCGCCACCGCAGACCAGAAGGAGGGCATGTCCGCCTTCGTGGACAAGCGTCCGCCGCACTTCACCCACGGCTGAGCCCGGCGTCCTCGACGCCGCGCCTCCTGCCGGGGCCCCGGGTGTTCCCGGGCCCCGGCAGGCCCCCGGTGGCGTCAGGTGCCGGGCGGCAGGGTGAAGTCGTAGACCCCTCCGTCGAAGGCGGTGTACGCCTCGTAGTCCAGGACCTCGTACAGGCGCGAGCGGCTCTGCATGCGGGGGAGGAGGGGCTCCTGGCTCCCCTCCTCCGCGAGCGTGCGCAGGCCGTCCTCGACCGCGCCCATGGCGAGGCGGAAGAGGGTCACCGGGTGGATGACGAGGTTGTAGCCGAGGTCCTCCAGGACGCGGGCGGACAGCAGGGGGCTCTTGCCGAACTCGGTCATGTTGGCCAGCAGCGGCACGTCGACGGCCTTGCGGAAGGCCTCGAACATGGCCTCGCTGCGCAGGGCCTCCGGGAAGACCGCGTCCGCTCCCGCGTCCACGTACGCCCTGGCGCGGTCGATCGCCGCCTTCGGGCCCTCGACGGAACGGGCGTCGGTGCGTGCCATCAGGAGGAAGTCCGGATCGCGCCGGGCGTCGGCGGCGGCCCGCACACGGCGCACCATCGCCTCACGGGGAACGAGCGCCTTGCCGTCGAGGTGACCGCACCGCTTGGGGTCGGCCTGGTCCTCCAGGTGCAGGCCGGCCAGCCCGGCGTCCTCCATCAGCTGGACGGTGCGGGCGGTGTTCATGGGTCCACCGAAGCCCGTGTCGGCGTCGACGAGTACGGGCAGATCGGTGACACGGGTGACCTGCCTGTCCCGCTGCGCGACTTCCGCGGAGGTGGTGAGGCCGAGGTCGGGCAGGCCGAGATCGGCGGCGAGCACGGCCCCCGAGAGGTAGACCCCGTCGAAGCCCGCCTCCTGGATGAGGCACGCCGAGTACGGGTTGACCGCGCCCGGCATGCGCAGCAGCCGGCCCGAGGCCAACTGCTCACGGAGACTCCGCCGCCGGGCGATCAGGCTGCGCAACGTGCCGCGGCGCCGATCCGGCACGGCCGGTGACTTCACTCCCCGCCCAGCTCCTGTGCGTACGCGGTGAGCTCTGCTTCCTGATCCCAGGTCAGGTGCCGTACCTCCCAGACGAGCGAGGCGGTGGCGACCACCTCGGGTCCCGGATCACGAGGCGCGGCCGACGGCCGGACGCCGGTCAGCTCGGCCAGCACGGCGACCGGTGTGCCGAGGGTCGCGGCGAAGCCGTCGAGCATCTCCCCATCGAGGGGCTTGGTGCCGCGCCCCACCGCGCCGATGGTCGAGGCCGCCTTGCACACACCGGACATCAGGCACATCACCTTGGCCGTCCCCAGCCAGTTCAGGTTGCGGAGCGCGAGCATCCGCAGGAGGAGCGAGCCGAAGCCCGGCGGGTACTGCTCGTGCGGGCGGGGCCGCCAGGGGGCGAGCGTGCCCTCCGGCGCGGTCATGGACCGGGCCCGGGTCCGCAGTTCCCTTCTGTCGGAGTCGGTGAGGCCGAGGGCACGCGACACCAGGGAACTGGAGGCGCCGGCGGTCCCGTCGAAGAGCCACGCCGTCGCCGGTACGGGGAGGTCCGCGACGAGCAGGAGGTCGTGGGTGCGCAGCCTGGTCCGCTCCGCAAGGCGGTGGAGGAAGCCGTCGGTCGGTGGCCAGGTGGCCGGGAGACCGGCCACGCGCGCGAGGCGCGCCAGGCGCACGTCGGGTCCGGGATGGTTCGAAGGTTCCATGAGCGCCTCGGTCGCTGGGGTGGAGGGGCGTGTTCGCGGTGTCCGGGACGGAGCCGGTGTCAGCCGCGGGGGGACGAGGACGACGGTGTGACCGGGTACGGGACGAAGGTGCTGCTGTTCTCGTCGACGGCGAGGGTGCGTCCGAGCGGGGGCACGGCCCGCTGCGGGCAGTCGAGACGTTCGCAGAGGCGGCAGCCCATGCCGATCGGGGTGGCGGCCGCCGTGTTGTCGAGGTCGAGTCCGTCGGCGTACACGAGGCGGGAGGCGTGCCGGATCTCGCAGCCGAGGCCGATCGCGAAGGTCTTGCCCGGTTCGCCCCAGCCGCCGCGGTGGCGGGTGACGGCCCGCGCCGTCCAGAGGTACCGCTGCCCGTCGGGCATCGCGGCGACCTGGACGTGGATGCGGCCGGGCGCGGCGAAGGCTTCGTAGACGTTCCAGAGCGGGCAGGTGCCGCCCGCGCGGGAGAAGTGGAATCCGGTGGCGGACTGCCGCTTGGACATGTTCCCGGCCCGGTCGACCCGTACGAAGGAGAAGGGCACCCCGCGCAGCCTGGGGCGTTGGAGGGTGCTGAGGCGGTGGCAGACGGTCTCGTAGCCCAGGCCGAAGTGGTCGGTGAGCCGCTCGATGTCGTAGCGGAACTCCTCGGCGGCCCTGTGGAAGGCCGTGTACGGCAGGATCAGCGCGGCGGCGAAGTAGTTGGCGATGCCGATCCGTGCCAGGGGACGCGCCTCGGAGCCCGCCGGGAAGTCCTCCGCGGCCAGCCGGTCCAGCTCGTCCCCGTACTCGAGGAGGGCGAGCTGCGTGGCCATCCGGAAGGCCTGCTGGCCGGGGCGGAGCCTGCTCGACAGGTGCAGGACGCGGCCCTCGGCGTCGTAGTGGTGCAGCCGGTCGGAGTCCGCGGTGATCCGCACCCCGTGCCGGTCGGCGAGCCGGCGGGTCAGGGCCCGGATGACCTCCCCGGGACGGACGGCGATCTCCCGGGCCAGGTCCTCGGCGGCCAGGTCGGTGTCGTGGAGGTAGTTCTGCCGCCGGTAGAAGAACTCGCGGATCTCCTCGTGGGGGGAACGAGGGGCCTGCGCCGGGCCGCCCCGGCCCTCGGCCGCGTCCGCGAGGCGCTCCGCGAGGAGCTGGCCGCGTCGCCCGAGGTCCAGCAGCACGGAGGCGACCGCCGGCATCCGGGTGGCCAGCTCGGCCAGGTCGGAGGGGGAGACGCGGGCCTCGGCGACCTCGTTGGCCAGTGCCTCGCGCAGGTCGGCGACCATGCGGCTGGTGTCGCGCTCTGAGAAGAACCCCGGGTCCACCCCGAAGGCCTCGGTGAGGCGCAGCAGCACCGGGACGGTGAGCGGGCGGGAGTCGTGCTCCATCTGGTTGAGGTAGCTGGGGGAGATGCCCAGCACCCTGGCCAGGTCGGCCTGCGTCATGCGCCGTTCCTCACGCAGCCGCCGCAGCCGTGCTCCCGCGTAGGTCTTGCTCACCGGACTCCTCCACCGTCGGACGGGCCCCGTCAGCATACGGCGGAACAGCCGGTCGGCAGCCTTCGCAACCTTGGCAATTCCGGCCTCGAAGATTTGCAGACCTTGGCATGCGTACCTTCTTGATGGCACCCAGTGCCAATGTCAGAGTCGGTCCTGCGGCCAGCCGGAACCGGTGGCCGGGAAGGAACCGGAATCCCGAATCATGCCCTGATGACGGGGATCCGGTCGTCCTTCTCCCGGCAGATCGGTAGATCGGCAGCATTGCTCAGCTCCGGCCCCATGGCGGATCCGGCGGCCGCACCTTCTTCATCAGGCACAGCGTGCCAATGCGTGGATCCCGGTCGGGGGCATTGGCAAGACCAGCGACGACGGAAACGGTGACGGTCATGGCAGAGGCGAACAAGGCGGCGGCCGAGCAGCTCAGGCAGCGCTGGGCGGACGATCCGCGCTGGGCGGGGATCGAACGGACCTACGCGGCCGAGGACGTGGTCCGGCTGTCCGGGAGCGTCCGCGAGGAACACACCCTGGCCCGGCGCGGCGCCGAACGGCTGTGGCGCCAGCTCCACGAGCGGGACTACGTCCACGCCCTCGGCGCGCTCACCGGCGGACAGGCCGTGCAGCAGGTCCGGGCGGGACTCCAGGCGATCTACCTCTCCGGCTGGCAGGTGGCCGCCGACGCCAACCAGGCCGGGCACACCTACCCCGACCAGAGCCTCTACCCGGTCAACTCGGTCCCGCAGGTGGTGCGCCGCATCAACAACGCGCTGCTGCGCGCCGACCAGATCGCCACCGCCGAGGGCGGCACCGACACCACCGACTGGCTCGCGCCGATCGTCGCCGACGCCGAGGCGGGCTTCGGCGGCCCCCTGAACGCCTTCGAACTCACCAAGGCGATGATCGCGGCTGGTGCGGCGGGCATCCACTACGAGGACCAGCTCGCCTCCGAGAAGAAGTGCGGCCACCTCGGCGGCAAGGTCCTCGTCCCCACCGCGCAGCACGTCCGCACCCTCAACGCCGCCCGCCTCGCGGCCGACATCGCCGACACCCCGACCCTGATCATCGCCCGCACCGACGCCCTCGCCGCGACCCTCCTGACCAGTGACGTCGACGAGCGGGACGCCGAGTTCTGCACGGGCGAGCGCACCGCCGAGGGCTTCTACCACGTCCGCAACGGCATGGCCCCGGTCATCGCCCGCGGCCTTGCCTACGCCCCGTACGCCGACCTGATCTGGGTGGAGACCGGGACCCCGGACCTGGCGCAGGCGCGCGAGTTCGCCGAGGCGATCCACGCGCAGTACCCGGACCGGATGCTGGCCTACAACTGCTCGCCCTCCTTCAACTGGAAGGCGGCGCTGGACGACGACCAGATCGCCAAGTTCCAGCGGGAGCTGGGAGCCATGGGCTACAAGTTCCAGTTCATCACCCTGGCCGGCTTCCACTCCCTCAACCACGGCATGTTCGACCTGGCCCGCGGCTACGCCGAGCACGGCATGACCGCGTACGTGGACCTCCAGGAGCGCGAGTTCGCCGCCCAGGCCCACGGATTCACCGCCGTCAAGCACCAGCGCGAGGTCGGCACCGGCTACTTCGACCTCGTCTCCACCGCGGTCAACCCCGCGTCCTCCACCACCGCCCTCACCGGCTCCACCGAGGAAGAGCAGTTCCACTAGGAACCCCCGTTCCCCGGTCCGGCCGGGCCCGGCCCGGCGTTCTGCCGCACGCCGTCCGAAGGCGCCCGGGGGCTCCCCGCCCCCGGGCGCCCGACGCCCCACGCTGAGGAGAACCACCCATGTCACCCACGCCCCCGACCAGCAGCGTCCGGGTGCTCGGCGCGCCGGCCGAGCGTCACGAGGAGATCCTGACCCCCGAGGCCCTGGAGTTCGTCGCCCGGCTCGACGCCGCCTTCGCGGACCGCCGCCTGGACATCCTCAAGGAACGCCGCCGCCGCTCCGCCCACCTGGCATCCGGGACGCCGCTGGACTTCTCCCGCGCCACGGCCGCCGTCCGCGCCGACACCGACTGGCGCGTGGCCCCGCCCGCTCCCGGTCTGACCGACCGCCGGGTGGAGATCACCGGCCCGCCGGAGCGCCGTATGACGGTCAACGCGCTCAACTCCGGTGCGCAGGTCTGGATGGCCGACTTCGAGGACACCACCGCCCCCACCTGGGACAACATCATCGGCGGTCAGCTCAACCTGCTCGACGCCATCGAACGGCGCATCGACTTCACGACACCCGGGGGCAAGGAGTACCGCCTCGGCCCGGACCCCGCGACCATCATGGTCCGCCCCCGCGGCTGGCACCTCACCGAAGACCACCTGGAGATCGACGGGCGGCCCGTGCCCGCCTCCTTCGTCGACTTCGGCCTCTACTTCTTCCACTGCGCGCAGCGGCAGATCGACGCCGGGCACGGCCCGTACTTCTACCTGCCGAAGCTGGAGAACCGCACCGAGGCACGGCTGTGGAACGACGTCTTCGTGGTTGCCCAGGACCTCCTCGGCATCCCCCGCGGCACCGTGCGCGCCACGGTCCTCATCGAGACGATCACCGCCGCTTTCGAGATGGAGGAGATCCTCCACGAACTGCGCGAGCACAGCGCGGGACTGAACGCGGGCCGCTGGGACTACCTGTTCAGCCTGATCAAGACCTTCGGGCACCGCACCGACTTCCAGCTCCCGGACCGCGCCGCCGTCACCATGACCGCCCCCTTCATGCGGGCGTACACCGAACTCCTCGTCCGCACCTGCCACCGGCGCGGGGCGCACGCCATCGGCGGCATGGCCGCCCACGTCCCCAGCAGGGACCCGGACGCCAACGCCGCCGCGTCCGCGAAGGTCAGGCTCGACAAGGAACGGGAGGCCGAGGACGGCTTCGACGGCTCCTGGGTCGCCCACCCCGGCCTCGTCCCCCTCTGCCGGGAGGTCTTCGACGGCGTGCTCGGGGACCGGCCGCACCAGCTGGAACGCACCCGGGAGGACGTCGAGGCCACGGCCGCCGATCTGCTGTCCGTCCGCAGGATCGCCGCGCCGCCGACCACCGAGGGCGTCCGCTCCAACGTGGCGGTGGCCCTGCGCTACTTCGACGCCTGGCTGCGCGGCAGCGGCGCCGTCGCGCTGAACGGCCTGATGGAGGACGCCGCCACCGCCGAGATCGCCCGCGTCCAGATCTGGCAGTGGCTGCGCCACGACCGGGTGGACCGCAGCACCGTCGTCGACTTCCTCGACGCCGAGTGCGCCGCCCTGGAGGCCGAGGACCCGCAGGCGCTCGTCCTCGCGGCGCGGGAGCTCTTCGTGGACTGCGCGCTCTCCGTGCAGCTCCCGCCGTTCTTCACGCCCGAGGCCTACACCCGGCACCTGGTGCGCCGCGCGCCCGCGCGGGTGAACGCGTGAACGCCCGCCCGCAGCCGGCCGGCATCCGGCGCGTCGGCGTCGTCGGCGGGGGACAGATGGGCGCGGGCATCGCGGAGGTCTGCGCCCGGGCCGGCCTGGACACCGTCGTGGCCGAGGCGGACGCCACCGCGGCCCGGGCCGCCGCCCAGCGGGTGGCCGTGTCCCTGGAGCGTGCGGTCCAACGGGGCAAGCTCGACCGCCTCTCGGCGGAGGACGCCCTCGCCCGGCTCGTGTTCACGGGCGACCTGGAGGACCTCGGCGACCGGCAGCTCGTCATCGAGGCGGTCACCGAGAACCCGGAGGCGAAGACCGAGGTCTTCACGGCCCTCGACAAGATCGTCGCGGACCCCGGGGCGATCCTCGCCACGAACACCTCCGCCATCCCGGTCATGCGCCTGGGCATGGCCACCGGCCGGGCCGACCGCGTCGTGGGACTGCACTTCTTCAACCCCGTCCCCGTCCTCCCCCTCGTGGAGGTCGTCTCCTCCCTCCACACCTCGGCGGACACGCTCGACGCCGTCGAGACGTTCGCCCGTGACGCGCTCGGGAAGACCACGGTCCGCTCCCAGGACCGGGCGGGATTCGTCGTCAACGCGCTGCTGATCCCGTACCTGCTCTCCGCCGTACGGATGGCCGAGTCCGGTTTCGCGAGCGCCGCCGACGTGGACGCCGGGATGGAGCTGGGCTGCGCCCACCCCATGGGCCCGCTGAGGCTCGCCGACCTGATCGGCCTGGACACCGTCGCCGCGATCGCCGAGTCGCTGTACGAGGAGTTCAAGGAACCGCTGTACGCCCCGCCCCCGCTGCTCCAGCGGATGGTGCAGGCGGGGCTGCTCGGCCGCAAGACCGGCCGCGGGTTCCACACGTACGGCCGGGTCTGAGGGGCCCGGCACGGCTCCGGGGCCGAGGGTGCGCCGGAGGTACGGGGAACGGCGGGGCGGGGCGCGTGGTGTCGCCCCGTCCCGCCGTTCCCCTCCCGTCGTGGCCGGGCCGGACGCCGTGGCGTTCGGCCCGGCCGGCGGGTCGTCAGCCGTGGTCGGCCGGGAGTTCCGCGCGGACCTCGCGGGCGGCGGCGACCAGGTTCTCCAGCGAGGCCCGGGTCTCGGTCCAGCCGCGGGTCTTCAGGCCGCAGTCGGGGTTGACCCACAGTCGCTCGGCCGGGATCGCCTCGAGTCCCTTGCGCAGCAGGGACGCGGCCTCCTCGGCGCCGGGAACGCGCGGGGAGTGGATGTCCCAGACGCCCGGGCCGGCCTCACGGGGGTAGCCGTGCCCGGCCAGCTCACCGGCCACCTGCATGTGCGAACGGGCGGCCTCCAGGCTGATGACGTCCGCGTCGAGGTCGTCGATGGCCTGGACGATGTCCCCGAACTCGGCGTAGCACATGTGCGTGTGGATCTGCGTGTCCGGCCGGACACCGCTGGTGCTGAGCCGGAACGCCTCGGTCGCCCAGGCCAGGTACGCGCCGTGGTCCGCGGCCCGCAGCGGGAGGGTCTCGCGCAGCGCCGGCTCGTCGACCTGGATGACGGACGTGCCCGCGGCCTCCAGGTCGTTCACCTCGTCGCGCAGGGCGAGCGCGACCTGCCGGGCCGTCTCGCCGAGCGGCTGGTCGTCGCGGACGAAGGACCAGGCGAGCATGGTGACCGGGCCGGTCAGCATGCCCTTGACCGGCTTGGACGTCTGCGCCTGGGCGAACGTGGTCCAGCGGACCGTCATCGGCTCGGGGCGGGAGATGTCGCCGGCCAGGACGGGCGGGCGGACGTAGCGCGTGCCGTAGGACTGGACCCAGCCGTGCTGCGTGGCGACGTAGCCGGTGAGCTGCTCCGCGAAGTACTGCACCATGTCGTTGCGTTCGGGCTCGCCGTGCACGAGGACGTCGATGCCGGTCTTCTCCTGGAAGGCGATCACCTCGCGGATCTCGTGCTCGATCCGCTCCTCGTAGCCGGCCGCGTCGATCCGACCGGCCCTGAGGTCGGCGCGGGCCACGCGCAGTTCGTAGGTCTGCGGGAACGAGCCGATCGTGGTGGTCGGCAGCACCGGCAGGCCCAGGTGCGCGCGCTGCGCCGCCGTGCGCTGCTCGTAGGGCTGGGAGCGGCGGCCGTCCGCGTCGGTGACGGCCGCGGTGCGCGCCCGGACCGCCGGGTCGCGGGTGATCGCGGAGCCGGCGCGGGAGGCCAGGTCGGCGCGGTTGGCGGCCAGTTCGGCGGCGATGGTGTCGGTCCCCCGGGCGAGGCCGCGGGCGAGGGTGGCGATCTCGGCGGTCTTCTGCCGGGCGAAGGCCAGCCACCGCCGGATCTGCGGATCGATCTCGCGCTCGGCCGAGGCGTCCAGCGGGACGTGCAGCAGCGAGCAGGACGCCGCGACGTCGACCCGGTCGGCCAGACCGAGCAGGGTGCCCAGGGTGGTCAGCGACTTCTGGTAGTCGTTGATCCAGATGTTGCGGCCGTCGACCACACCCGCGACCAGACGCTTGCCCGGCAGCCCGCCGACGGCGGCGAGATCCTCCACGTTCGCGGCGGCCGAGCCGGTGAAGTCGAGGGCCACCCCCTCCACCGGGGCGGCGGCGAGGACCTGCAGCGCGTCGCCGAGCCGGCCGAAGTAGGAGGCGACCAGCAGCTTCGGCCGGTCGGCGGCCGCGCCCAGCTCACGGTAGGCGCAGGCGGCGGCGTTCAGTTCCGCCGGGGTGCGGTCCTGGACGAGTGCGGGCTCGTCCAGCTGCACCCACTCGGCGCCGGCGGCACGCAGGTCGGCGAGGACCTGCGCGTAGACGGGCAGCAGCCGGTCCAGGAGGGTGATCGGCTGGAAGTCCGCGGCCACGCCCGGAGCGGGCTTGGCGAGCAGCAGGTACGTCAGCGGGCCGACCAGGACCGGGCGGGCCGTGTGGCCGAGGGAGAGGGCCTCCGTCAGCTCGGCGACCTGCCGGGCGGAGTCGGCGGTGAAGACGCTGTCGGGGCCCAGCTCGGGTACCAGGTAGTGGTAGTTGGTGTCGAACCACTTGGTCATCTCCAGCGGCGCCACGTCCTGCGTGCCGCGCGCCATCGCGAAGTAGCCGTCGAGGGGGTCCGAGGCCACCGCCTCGCGGTGCCGGTCGGGGACGGCGCCCAGCATCACGCTGGTGTCGAGGACGTGGTCGTAGTACGAGAAGTCGCCGGTCGGCACCTCGTGGATGCCGGCCTCGGCCAGCTGCTGCCAGTTCGAACGGCGCAGATCGGCGGCCGTCTGCCGGAGGGCTTCGGCGGTGACGAGGCCCTTCCAGTAGCCCTCGATGGCCTTCTTCAGTTCACGGTTCTGCCCCTGGCGGGGGTAGCCGTACACGGTGGCCCGTGCTGCCGCGGCTGCGGGCTTCGCTGTCACGGAACTCTCCTTCGCGAGATGTGTCCAGGAACGTCCCGGTGACGGGACACGGACGCGAAGGGGACGACGGAGGGCACGGACCACGCCGCGGTACACCACCGCACGTGCCGTTCTCCGTGTACGCCGACCCGCCCACGAGGTCACCGGAACCTCCGTGCGCGGAACGTGTCCGCGTACGGGCAACGGGCAGGTCTTCGGACTCGCGGGCACGTCGGCCTCTGTCGAGGCGGACACCTAGTGGCCGTCGCTTCCCAGGACCGTTCTCCGGTCCCAGTGCGTATGACGGCGGTCGTTCCCGCTCACCGCTGCGGGGCAGTCCCGGATTCCCACCGGGTTCCCTCTTACGACGCATCCCGCCTGGCGGACGGGGCGAACCAGCTGCCCGGCCAGCGTAGGGGCCAGGATCGCTCAGCGGCGAGCTTTGTCCATCATGCGGACGCGGGAACGAGACAATCTGATGGCCGGTTCGCGCCGGGCCGCCCTTCGGGCGACCTCGGGGACCGAGGGGACCGCGGGGAACGCCCACCGCACGGCGTGCGAAGGGGCGTGTCACCGGGAGGAGGCGCCGGAGCGGTTGCGGGCCCGGGCCGTACGCCGTTTCGTGGCGCGGCGCTCCTCCTCGCTCATGCCGCCGCACACACCGAACTCCGGGCCGCTGCCCTCCAGGGCCCACCGCAGGCAGGCCTCCTGCACGGGGCAGCGGCGGCACACGGACTTGGCCTCCTCGATCTGCAGGAGCGCCGGGCCGCTGGAGCCCAGGGGGAAGAAGAGGTCGGGGTCCTCCTGCCGGCAGGCCGCCTCGTGGCGCCAGTTCATGGTCTTTCCTCCATCCGGTCGGTGCGGATCCTTGCCGGATCTCCTGACCGTTGTGGCCGGGTCTATTCAGGAAATCGGTGACCGTTCGCGGCTGTTGCACCGATTCGAGCGCCGGATGCGAGCCGCCGCCCGATCCGCGCGGGCGGACTTGGCGGGGGCGGACCGGACGGGGCCCGGATGAACCCGCGGCGTCCGGGCAGCAGCGGAGCATGGCCGTACTGCGAAAGCTCGCCCGCCCCCTGCTCGCCGCCCCGTTCGTCACCGGCGGCCTGCACGCCCTGCGCCACCCCGACGCCGCTGCCGTGGACTCCGTACGCCCCGTCGTCCAGGCGGTCGGGGCCCGTTTCCCGGCGCTCGACGGAGATCCGCGCCACCTCCTGCGTGCCACCGGCGCCGTCCAGGCCGGCGCCGCACTGCTCCTCGCGACGGGGCGTGCCCCGCGGCTGGCCGCGCTGACCCTCGCCGCCACCCTCGTACCGACCTCACTGGCCGCGCACGCCCACCGGACGCCGGAGGACCCGGACGAACGCGCCCGGCAGCGCGCCCGCCTCCTGACGGACCTCTCCGCGCTGGGCGGCCTGCTGATCGCCGCGGCCGACACCCACGGCAAGCCCTCGCTCGCCCACCGCTCCCGCCACGCGCTGCGCCGTTCGGCAAAAGCGGCGGCGAAGCACACGCCCGGCGGCGGCCTGCGGTCATGACGGCGCGGGCACCTCCTACCCTTCGCGGGAGGGGGCCGCACGAGCACCCGCACAGGGAGCTGAACATGGGGTCGACCGCGTCACGTCCGGTGTTCCGGCGCTCCGTCGTCGCGGTCGCGCCCCCGCCGCCGGCGTGTCTACGGGACGAGGAGGCGGCGGCGCTCGCGGGCCGTCAGGCCGCCCCAGACACCGTGGGGTTCGCGCGTGGCCAGCGCGTGCTGCAGACAGACCTTCACCACGGGGCAGGACCCGCACACCGACTTCGCCTGTTCGTCCCGCTCCCGGCGTTCCCTGCGCCCCTCCTCCGCCGCGGAGAAGAACGGCTCCGCCCCCACCTCGCGGCAGACCGCGTGGGCCTGCCAGGCCCAGTTCTGCAGCAGGGGGGCCGGGAGGAGGGAGGACTTCGGCATCGGTGGCTCCTTGGCATCGGTGTTCTGCGAGCACGTCTGTTCGCATTCGCCCCGCTGAAACCCACCCGGGCCCACCACTCCTGACGGCGGGTGAGTCCGTACGGCGTCACGGCGTGACGGCGCCACGGCACCCGCCCCGACGAATGCGGGGCGCGGGCGCATGAAACGGCGACGGCGAAGCATGTGCGGGAGATGGAGTGCGTCATCTACGACCAGGCCTCGGGCCTCTCGGAGCACGTCGAGTGCGAGCTGCCGGAGGACGGCTGCAGGTCGGCCCTGAAGCGGTTGCGGACCCTGGGGACGGCCGAGTTCGCCTGGGTGCGGCTCGCCGACCCGTCGGAGGCCGAACTGGTTCTGCTCACCACGGAACTGGACCTGCACCCGCTGGCCGTCGAGGACGCGCTGCACGGACGCCAGCGTCCCAAGAGCGAGCGGTTCGGCGACGTCCTCGCCGTCGCCCTGAAGACCCTGCGGTACGTGGAGGAGGAGACGGCGGTGGAGACCGGCGACGTCATGATCTTCGCGGGCCCGCGCAGCGTCCTCACCGTGTGCCACGGGCCGATCGACCCGTGCGCGGAGGCGGCCCGGCGGCTGCACGCCGACCCGGACATGCTGCGCCTCGGCCCCTGGGCCGTCGTGCACTCCGTGCTCGACGTCGCCGTCGACGCGTACAGCGACGCCGCGCGCAGGGTGCGCGCCACCCTGGACCGGCTGGAGGACCAGGTCTTCTCGACCACCCGCGTGGACCACACCGAGAGCATCTACTCCCTCAAGCGCGAGGTCCGCGAGTTCCGCGACGCCGTGCAGCCGCTGGTCCCGGTGGCCCAGGGCCTCCCGGGCGGCCCGGCACGGGAGCACCCCGAGCCGAAGATCGCCCCGTACCTCCGGGACGTCGCCGACCACCTCCACCGCACGGACCTGGAGGTGCGGACCCTGGACGAACTGCTCGACTCGGTCCTCGGCGCGCAGCAGGCCCGCGTGGGCACCTGGCAGAACGACGACATGCGGCGCATCTCCGCGTGGGCGGCGATCTTCGCGGTCCCCACCATGGTCGCCGGGGTGTACGGCATGAACTTCGAGCACATGCCGGAGCTGCGCTGGTCCTACGGCTACCCGCTCGCCGTCGCCCTCATGGTGCTCGCCGCGGGCTCCCTGCACCGCGCCTTCCGGCGCAACGGCTGGCTGTAGGGACGCCCCCGTAGGGACGCCCCCGCCCCTGCCCGAGGAGGCTGGTCCGTTCGGGGGGCCTGACGCCGACGGGGCTTACCCGGCGCGCGGGGCGGGGCATGTCCCCCGTATGCCCACGAGCGACGCAGACGGCCCGGACCGCGCCCACGTACGCCCCGAGGGGGTCGGTGACGCCACGGTGGAGGCGCTGGGCTCGCTGTCGAAGGCGCTGGAGACGGTGGAGCGGGCCCGCGGCCACCTCTACGGGTTCCACCAGCTGACCGGGACGGCGGACCTGGAGCTGGACCGGGCGGTGCGGCTCCTGCGCGAAGCAGGCCACGGGGAATGGGCGGACCGGGTCGCGCGGGAGGTCCTGGGCCGCAATGTCATTCCGGGCCACTGGACCTTCCAGGTCGTGGAGGCGTACAACCGCACCTACTACGAGCCCTTCCGCGACCTCGAACGGCAGGCGCGGGAGGCCCTGGCGGCCGGCCGCGACCACCTCCACGAGGCGGAGATGAAGGAGGCGCGCCGCACCGTCGGCCACCCCGACCACACCGCCCGCCCGCCGGGAGACCCCGGGTCGCCGCCCTAGGCGTGTGGTCCGGCCGTCTCCGGCAGGGCGGCGGGCGGTGCGCGGGGGATCGGGGGAGGATGGGGACGACAGGGCCGGCCGCCTCGGTGTCCGGCGGTGCGCACCAGGATCGGAGCGATGTGCGGGCGGACGCGACCGAGGCCGGACTGGCACAGGTGCTGGCCGGCGCGCACCTGGTCACGGCCCGACGGATGCCGTCCCTCGTCGACGCGGCCGCACGCCGCCTGGGCGTCGCCGACACCCGCCTCTACGTGGCGGACCTCCAGCAGCTGCGCCTCGTCGCGCTGCCCCGGCCCGGCTCCGACGCCGAGGGCGAGGAGCTGGACGTCGACGCGTCCCTGGCCGGGCTGGCCTACCGGACCCACCAGATCCAGCAGGCGCGCGACGGCACGGTCGCCTACATCCCGATGATCGACGGGGTCGAGCGGGTCGGCGTCCTGCGCGTCACCGGGCCCCGCCTCGACCCCGCGACGCTGCAGGCGTGCGCGGCGCTGGCGGACCTGGCGGCCCTGCTGGTGGTCGCCAAGTCGCTCCACAGCGACCTGCTGGTCACCCGCGAGCGCGCCCGCCCCATGAGCGTCCAGGCCGAACTGCTGTGGGCGTTCCTGCCGCCGCGGACCATCGGCACCGCGTCCGTCACCTCTTCGGCGGTGCTGGAGCCCGCCTACGAGGTCGGCGGTGACGCCTTCGACCACAGCCTGGACGACGACGCGCTGCACCTGACACTGCTCGACGCGATGGGGCACGACCTCGCCTCCGGCGGCGCCAGCGCCATCGGACTGGCGACCTGCCGGGCGACCCGCCGCGCCGGCGGCTCCCTGCCCGAGATCGCCACGGCCATCGACCGCACCCTGGACCAGTGGATCCCGGGGCGCCTCATGACCGCGGTGATCGCCAACCTCGACACCCGCACCGGCCGCCTCTCGTGGATCAACTGCGGGCACCCGCCGCCGCTCCTGGTCCGCGAGGGACGGGTGCTGCCCCGCATCCTGGAGCGCACCCCGCACCTCCCGCTCGGGCTCGGCTTCCACACCGAGCAGCCGCCCACCCTGCACCACGAGCGCCTTCAGCCGGGCGACCGCGTCCTCGTCTACAGCGACGGCGTCACCGAGGCCCGCTCGCCGGGCGGCGACCTCTTCGGGGAGGAACGCCTCGCCGACGCCGTCATCCGCTCCGCCACCGAGGGCGAGGCGTCCCCCGAGGCGCTGCGCCGCCTCATCCAGAACCTCCTCGCGCACCAGCGGACCAGGCTCCGCGACGACGCCACCCTCCTGCTCGCGGAATGGCACCCCGAGGCGGACTGACCCGCGACCCGCCGGCCACCCCGGCACCGCCCCGCCTCCCGGGCCGGGGCGTCACGAGCCGCCGGTGAAGAGCAGCCGGTCGGGGGTGCCGGGGCCGGCGCCGCGCACCGCTCCGGTGGTGGCGGCCGCGACGAGCGCCCGGTGCACCTCGGCGGGTGCGGCCCCGGGATGCGCCGAGAGGAACAGGGCGGCGGCGCCGGCCACATGGGGAGCGGCCATCGACGTGCCGCTGAGCGTCCGCTCCGCGGTGTCGCTCTGGTGGCCGGCCGACAGGATCCCGGTCCCCGGCGCGAACAGGTCGGTGCACGGGCCGAAGTTGGAGTCCGGACGGCGGACGTCGTCGGCCGTCGAGTTGTTCACGACGAGGGCCGCGCCGATCCGGCCGGGGGAGTTGTCGCACGCGTCGGTGCCGCCGTTGCCCGAGGAGACCACCCAGGTGATCCCCGAGGCGATGGAACGTTCGATGGCCTCGTCCTCGGCGGAGTTGGCCGCGCCGTTGACGCTCATCGTGACCACGGCGGGCCTCACGGCGTGGGCGGTGATCCAGTCCGCGGCCGCGATGATCGCCGAAGTGGCGGCCCGGTCATGGCAGTCGGTGACCCGGACGGCCACCAGCCCGACCCCCTTGGCCACGCCGAAGTCCTTGCCGCCCACCGTGGCGGCGACGTGCGTGCCGTGCCCCGTGCAGTCGGCCCCGTCGCGGCCGTCGCCGACCGTGTCCACGCCGATGCTCGCCCGCCCGCCGAACTGCGCGTGGGTGGTGCGCAGGCCGCTGTCCACGAGGTAGACGGTGACGTTCGCCGCGGTCCCGGCGGCGGCGTACCTCCCGTCCAGCGGCAGCCCGCGCTGGTCGACCCGGTCCAGGCCCCACGGCGGTTCGGCCCGGCCCGACGACGCCGGGTGCGTCCCGTCCTGCTGGACGTAGGCGACCGAGGGATCGGCAGCCACCCGCGCCGCCTGGGCCGCGGTCATCCGGGCGGCGTAGCCCCGCAGGGCCGTACCGAAGACCGCGCGGACGCTGCCGCCGTGGACGCGGGCGGTGCGCGCGGCCGCCGCCGCGGCGGCCCGCCGCCCGGCGTCCCCGGCCGGCGCGTCCCGTACGGACGACCCGGCTCCCCGCGCGAACACCACCACGTAGCGGCCGGGCACCGCGTCCTCGGCGGTACGGACCTCACCGCGTGCGGGACCGGCGGCCGCAGGTCGGGCGTCCGCGGGTCCGGCGGCGAGGGCGATCGCGGCGCCCGCCGCACCCGCCAGGGCCGTCACGGCGAGGGCGGTCGTCCTGCGGTACGGGCGGCGGAACGGGACGGACACGACGGACTCCGGTGAAGGGGGCGGTGGCCGCCCCCGGCGGATCCGGGGTGCGGGTGCGTGCTCCTGCGCACCCCTCAACGCGGCCAGGGGCGCACGGTGACGCCCGGTGGCGCCGGAGTACGCCGTCCGCGGCGCGCGGGCCTTCCGCCCGCCGCGGTGACGCAGGTCCCACCGCATTCCTGTCAGGAACCGGCGGGCTGCTCCGCTCATCCGTCGAGAACCGCCACCGGGAACCCGGCCGCCATCCGCCCCGGGCCCGTCCCCTTCCCGCCCCGACCCGTCCCGTCCCGATCCGCAGGGAGCACCTCATGAAGCAGAAGCACCGCATCGTCGTCCTCGGCGCCGGCTACGCAGGCTGCCACGTCGCGGGGACCCTGGCCCGCCGGCTGTCCCGGGCGGACGTCGAGATCACCGTGGTCAACGCCGAACCCGACTTCGTCCAGCGGCTGCGGCTGCACCAGCTGGCCGCGGGCCGGGACATCGAGGCGCCCCGGCTCGCCGACGTCTTCGCCGGAACGGGCATCGGGCTGCGCCTGGGCCGGGTCACCGACCTCGACCCCGCGCGCCGGACCGTCGTCGTGGCCGACGCCGACGGCGGTGGCGAGCTGCGCTACGACACGCTCGTCCACGCGCTCGGCAGCCGTCTCGCCGGCCACGGAGTCCCCGGTGTGGCGGAGCACGCCTTCGACGTCACGTCCCGGCCCGCAGCGCTGCGCCTGCGCGAGCGCATGGACGCCCTGGAGGCCCCAGGCGAGCTCGGCGCTCGGCGTGGGGGCGGGAGCGTGCTGGTCGTCGGCGACGGGCTGACCGGCATCGAGACGGCCACCGAGATCGCCGAGTGCCGGCCCGGCCTGTCGGTGACCCTGGTCGCCCGGGGCGAGCTGGGCGCCGCGCTGTCCGCGGGCGCCCGCGGACACCTGCGCCGGGCCTGCGACCGGCTGGGCGTCACGGTGCTGGAGCACACCACCGTCGAGGCCGTGGAGGCGGAGCGGGTGCTGTGTGCCGGCGGCGCCGTACTCGCCTGTGACGCGACGGTGTGGGCGGCCGGGTTCGAGGCCGAGCCCGTCGCGGCCGCCGCAGGGCTGCGGCCGGCCGCGGACGGGCGGATCGCCGTCGACCACCTGATGCGCTCCCTCTCCCACCCCGAGGTCTACGCCGTCGGCGACAGCGCCTGCGCCCTCGGGGACAACGGCCGGCCGCTGCCGATGTCCTGCGCCTCGGCCGGCTACACCGGCATGCGGGCCGTGGCCGCGATCGTGGGCGCCCTGACCGGCCGCAGGATCCCCGACACGAGGATGGAGTACGTGGGCAACCACATCAGCCTCGGACGCCGGGACGGCATCCTCCAAGCGGTCGACGGCACGGCGCGGGCGAAGCCGGCGTACGTGGGGGGCCGGAGCGCGGCACGGATCAAGGCGGTGATCGTCTTCATGTCGCTGTGGGCCACCTCCCACCCGACCTTCGGGCTGCCGAGGCGGAAGCACCGCGTGACCGCCGCGCCGGCCGTTTCCGCCGCACGGGCGGCCGCGTAGGGTGACCTGCATGGACGCAGCCGCCGTGGAGCGCGGACACACGGACGGCCCGGACAACGCCCGGACGGACGACGCTCATCCGGACAACGCCCGCGCGGACACGGACCCTTCGGACACAGCCCGGTTCGAGGCCGGCCGGAGCCGGCTGGCCGCCCTGGCGTACCGGCTCCTCGGTTCGGCCGCCGACGCGGAGGACGTCGTACAGGAGGCCTTCCTGCGCTGGCAGGCGGCGGACCGGGAGCGGATCCGAGTACCGGAGGCCTGGCTGACCAAGGTCGTCACGCACCTGTGCCTGGACCTGCTCCGCTCGGCGAGGGCCCGCCGCGAACGCACCGCCGGCGCCTGGCTGCCCGAACTCCTCCTCGACGGCGACCCGATGCTCGGCCCGGCCGAGACCGCCGAGCAGCGCGAATCGGTCTCCCTGGCCGTGCTCACCCTGATGGAACGGCTCGCCCCCCGGGAGCGCGCCGTCTACGTCCTGCGCGAGGCGTTCGCGTACGGGCACGCCGAGATCGCGCAGATCCTCGACATCACCGAGTCGGCGAGCCAGCAGCACCTGCACCGGGCCCGGCTCCGCGTCACCGCCGCGCGCCGCGGCGGCGCGGCCGACCCGGCGTCGGCCCGCAGGATCGTGGAGGAGTTCCTCGCCGCCGCGTCCTCGGGCCGCACGGAACGGCTCGTGGCCCTGCTCACCGACGACGCGATCGCCCTGTCCGACGGAGCCGGCGGCACGGCCAGGACGCTGCTGCGGTACGACACCCCGTTGCGGGTGGCTGCCGTCGCGCGGGCCGGTTTCCGGCCGACCCCGGCGAAGCGGCGACTCGCCGGCGGCACGCCCGCCGTGCACTACGCGGTGGTCAACGCAGCCCCGTGCCTGCTCTTCGTGGTCGGCGAACAGGTACGCGGAGCCGTGGCGTTCGACATCGCGCACGGCAGGGTCGCCACCGTCCGCGGCATCGCCGCCCCCGCCCGGCTGGCCCGGCTCGCCGAGGCGTGGCGGCGCCGCGGACCGGACGCGCCGCTGATCGCCCGGTGGTGACACCGGACCGCGGCGCCGGTTCGCCGGGCGGGCTGTCGGTGCCGCACGGCATCCTTGATCCGTGTCACATCCTTCACGATCCCAACTCCCCCCGCCCGAAGGCCGGATGGTCGTCTGCGGCGACGACGGACTGGCCAGGCGGCTGGCCGGCGAGCTGCGCGAGGTGTACCGCGAGCGGGTCACCCTCGTCGTGCCCGTGGACCGGAGCCGGCCCCCCGAGGTGGGACGCCGGCCCGGCCGCGCCCTGGGGCTGCTGGGCCGCGTACCGGTGGCCAGGAACCCCCGGCTCCCGGGAGCCGAGCCGGCCGACCCGCACCTGCGGGTGGTGGAGGCGGCCGAACCCGACGAGGAGGCGCTGACCGCGGCCGGTGTGGCCGGCGCGGCCGCGCTCGCGCTGGTGTACGAGGACGACGAGGCGAACGTACGGGCCGCCCTGGTGGCCCGCCGGCTCAACCCCCGGCTCCGGCTGGTGATCCGGCTCTACAACCGCAAGCTGGGACAGCACCTGGAGGGCCTGCTCGACCAGGCGGCGATCATCGCCGAGCCCGGACTGGACCTGCGGGAGCTGGACGCCTCCACCACGGTCCTCTCCGACGCGGACACCGCGGCGCCGGCCCTCGCCGCGTCCGCCGTCGCCGGCACCAGCAAGATCGTGCAGGCGGACGGGCTCCTGCTGCGCGCCGTGGAACGCACGCCGCCGGGCCGGGGAGAGGTCGCCGACCCGGGACTGTGCACCCTGGCGCTGCTCTCGGCGACCACGGGGGACCCGGCCGGAGCGGAGGGCTCCGAACTCAGCGGCGCGCGCGGGCCGCAGCTGCTGCCGGACGACCGGGCGGTCGCCGCCGCGACCGGCCGCGGCACCGTGGCCCTGGAGGCCGTCGCCCACATCGGCCCCGCGGGGTCCACGGGCCGCCTGGCCGGGGCCGCGTTCCCCGTCGCCTCGCTGTTCTCCCGTCGGCTGCGGTGGTCCCTGGCCGCGATCACCGCAGCCGTCGGCGCCCTCGCGGTGGCCTCCTGGATCACGACCGGCGACCACCCCGTGCACGCCGCGTACATCACCCTCCTCGACCTCTTCGCGATCAACGAACCCGCGGTGGGGGAGTCGCCCGAGCGCAAGACCCTGCAGATCCTCGCCGGTTTCACGGGGCTGCTCCTGCTGCCGGTCCTGGTGGCCGCGGCCCTGGAGGCCCTCGGCGCCTTCCGTACCGCGACCGCACTGCGCCGGCCGCCCCGCAGGACCTCGGGCCACGTCGTCCTGCTGGGCCTCGGCAAGATCGGGGCGCGGGTGCTGCCCCGGCTGCGGGAGCTGGAGATCCCCGTCGTGTGCGTGGAATCGGACCCGGAGGCGCGCGGCATCGAGCTGGCCCGGCGGCTGCGCGTGCCCGTGGTCCTCGGCGACGTGACCGAGGAGGGCGTGCTCGAAGCTGCTCGGGTCAGCCGGGCGCACGCCCTGCTCGCGCTGACCAGTGCGGACATCACGAACCTTGAGGCCGCCCTGTACGCCCGGGCCGTCCGGCCCGACCTGCGGGTCGTGATGCGGCTCTACGAGGACGACTTCGCCACGGCCGTCTACCGCACCCTGCGGGCGGCCCATCCCGGCGCGCTCACCCGCAGCCGCAGCGTGACGCACCTGGCGGCTCCGGCCTTCGCGAGCGCGATGATGGGCCGGCAGGTACTCGGTGCCATCCCGGTCGAGCGGCGGGTGCTGCTGTTCGCCGCCCTGGAGGTGGCCGGCCATCCGCAGCTGGAGGGGCGGACCATCGCGGAGTCCTTCCGGCCGGGGGCCTGGCGCGTGATCGCCCTGGACACCAGCGCACCCGAGGACCGGCGCCCCGACCTGTCGGCGACGCCCGAGGAGACCCGGCTGCCCGAGGCCGGCCTGGTCTGGGACCTGCATCCGGGTTACGTCCTCACGGCGCAGGACCGGGTCGTCGTGGCCGCCACCCGGCGGGGCCTGGCGGAGCTCCTCGGGCGCCGCCTGCCCGGCCCGGCGGACCCGGGGCCCCGCAGCCGTACGGTCTGAGACGCCGACGGGCCGGGCTTCCCTCCGTACGGGCCCTAACCGGCAGGCTTCTGCTTCGACACGACGAACGCGACGAGGACCGCGGCCAGCACCGCCCAGACGAGCCCCTCCGCCCCGCCCTGCAGCCAGCCCGGCCAGGCCAGGACACCGGCGGTCACCGCACCCGCGGCCAGCGCCCGGGTGTCCTTCAAGGAGGTCCACCGGGCGTTCCCCGCACCGGGATGCCGGAGCTCGGCCACGGCCGTCCTGATGACGAAGGCCGCGACGATCACGACCGCGATGAGCAGGGCCGGTCCCATGGCGCCTCCGATCGGCGATCCGCGGCGGCCTCCCGCCGCCGGATGTCGGCGATGCCGCCGGCGTCGCCGTCGACGGTCGTCCCCTCATCGTAGGGCCGCTCCCGGGCGGGCACCTCGTGCGCGCCGGTCCCGCGCTCACTCCTCCCGCGCCGGGGAAGCACCCGCCGGCTCCGCAGCCCCCGCGGGCGGGGAGCCCGGCGGTCGCTGCACCCCGGAGCGACGGTGCCGGAGGTCGTAGAGGGCCGCCGCCGTGACCTCGCAGGCCCTGGGCACCGCGCAGGCCGGTGCCAGCAGGGTCAGGAACACCATGGGCGACAGCGTGCCGTTCGCGATCCCCTCCAGGCACGCGAGCACCGCCACACCGCCGAAGCAGCAGATCGCCGCGTGGACGCGCCGGCGGAAGACCGCGTCGTCGGGGGCGAGGGCCGCCCCGGCCACGGCGAGGACGAACAGGAGCAGCCCCAGCGTCTTGACCAGGGTCAGCGGTGCGGGCGGCGCCGAGAAGGCCAGGAGCCGGCCCGTCAGGACGAGCGCCCAGGCGCTCACGCCGAAGGTCGCCAGATGGCACGCGACGAGGACCCGGGTGCGCAGCGGAGCCGATGCCCCGGTCACGGTGCCCCGGCCGAACTCCGCCTCCACCGGCGGATGGTGGACACCGCCGGCCGGTGGGCGGCGCCGCGGGCGGACCAGGGGCACGGCGGCGAGGAGGGGCAGGGCGAGGACCACCGCGTAGCAGTACGGCCGCAGGCCCGCGGGCAGCGCGGCGGGGAACCAGGCGACGGTGACGAGCGCACCGTACGCGCCGTGGAGCAGCAGGGCGGGCCTGCGGGGCGGTGCCACCGCCTCCGTTCCCAGGGCCACGAGCGTGCACAGGCCCACGGTCGCCGTGCAGGTCACCGCCAGGCCCAGGGCGGGCGACCCGGTCAGCGTCTGCCACAGCATCACGGGCATCTCGTGGGGCGAAGGGGTCTCGGTCAGCGGTCCCGGGCGCAGCAGGCAGCCCAGGCAGGTGCCGGCCCACAGGCAGCTGGCGAGCACCGCCTGGCGTGCGAACGGGACGCTCCGGCGCCAGGGGAAGCGGCCGGGGTCGCGGACCGAATGGCGCAGCCCCAGGGCGATGACGGGCCCCGCGACGAGGAGCAGCGGCAGGGCGGACCGCACGTACACCCCGTTGAGGTCGATGCCCTCCAGGTCGAGCACGCCGATCCGCAGACCGAACATCTTCATGTCGAGGCTGTGACCCGTCACGAGGTTCGCGGCGAAGGTGAGGATGCAGCCGATCAGCGCCGCTTCCCACCCCGTGAACTCGTCGGCGAGCACCGGGCGGGCGAGCGAGGCCCTGCGCCGGGCCGGGGAGGGATGGGTGGCGAAGGGCCAGGCGGAGGTGTCCACCCTCTTGGCGGGACGTTCCCCGGCGACCCGGACGAGGAACCGGTCCAGTGCCTGTCGCACGGTCCCGCCGGCGGTGCCCCGCGCCGGGCGGCCGGCCGCGAACGCGTCGGCGTGCAGCTCACGGGAGTGCAGATAGCTGTTGCGCGCCGCGTACACGAGGAAGGTGAGCAGCAGGAGCTGCATGCACAGGGAGCGCAGGTGCTTGTCCTGGGCCGAGTACGTGGTGAGGGAGAGCCCGAAGGTGGCCGTGACGAGCGTGACGAACACCCACCACAGTGCCGTGACGCCCTGGGTGACGTCGAGGTCCCGGTTGCGGATGTGCCCGAGCTCGTGCAGCACGACCGCGTCGAAGGCCGGGGGATCCTTCACGAGGAGGTCCTCCATGCCGCTGGACAGTTCGACGTACCGGCGGCCCACGTGCCCGAAGGCCACGGCGTTGGCCGTGTCGTCGCCCGCGTTGAACAGCACCGCGTGCACGGTCACCCCGGTGTCGGCCGCCAGGTGCCGTACGGGCGTGACCAGGCAGAGGGTGGGTGTGCCGTCCGGGTTGACGGTGCCGGGCTCCCGAGGCCGCTCCCGCGTCAGGCCGTACCGCAGGATCGTCAGGTAGGGCAGCAGCCAGTAGAGGAGGAAGCCGCCTCCGGCGAGCACGGCCACGGCCAGGGCGACGCGCTGCTCGGGGTGGTCGACGGGCCGCTCGCCGCACTCCCGCAGAACGGCCCGGGAGACCAGGGGACGGTAGGGGTCCGGGACGATGTCCCGAGGCCAGAACGGGTCCGCGGTGGCGAGGGGCAACTCCTCGGGGGTGAGGGGGAGCTGGAGGAGGAGCTCCTGCTCGATGCGGCGGGCGCAGAAGCGGTAGGACCAGGCCGCGTCGTAGTGGCGCTTCGATTCGGTCAGGGGGCCGATGGCGGCGGCCGCGAAGACGAGGGCGAACAGGAAGAGCAGTGCTCGCGCGAACACCGGGGCCGTCAGCCCTCGGTCGGACGCGGCCCGTCGGCGGCAGGAGGCCCGGGCGGCCCGGGCGGCCGCGGGGGATCCGGCGGCTGCGGGGGATCCGCGGCGGGGGCCGGGCCCGAGGCGACCTCCCCGGTCGTCTGCCCGGGGAGGACGGGGCCGGTGTCCCCGCCCAGTGACCGGACGAGGTCGGCCAGCGCGGCGTCGACGACCCGCCGGACGAGCTCCTCCGGCACCCGGGGCGGGGCGGCCCGCATGGCGACGGCGTGCCAGCGGGCCAGGTCGGCGACGGTGGGCTGGGGTGCGGCGGCCGGGGGCGCGGGAGGAAGAGCGGCCTGCCGGCGTCGGCGCCGGGCCCGCCGGGACAGGCCTCCGACCACTTCCGTGGACACGGCCCCCAACAGGGCGGTGGCCACTGCGAGGACGGTGGGCGTCAGCAGGTCCGAGGGGACGCCGAGTACGTCGAAACGTGTCGTGCGGTGGCCGCGCCAGGGAAGCCGCCGGCGGAAGTGGGCCCGAGCCCGCTGCTCGAAGCGCTGCGCCTCGCCCGGTGCCAGGCCGACCACGACGCGCCGTGCGAGGTCCTGCGCCAGTTCCCGGCGCTGTCCGGAGAGTCGTCCGGACGGCTGCTCCAGGTCCGTTTCCGGTGTGGATCGTGTTGCCATGTGCGGATGTCAGCCCCTTGCGTCACGATGTGATCATCACTCGTAGGGATGTCATGATTACGGTGCGTCAATCAGTGTGTGGCGCGTTCGCGTCGCCTGGCAAGGGATTTCGTTGCCCCGGGCCGAGGAGGGTTCCGACACACCCGGACGGTGTTCGGACCCGCAGGACTCCCATGCGGCGCGGGAGTTGCCCCGGGGGCCGCCGGGCCGTCCGCCTGCCCGGCGGGCGGGGCGGTGGCCGGGGTGCGCCGCCGCGTGGTCCCGTCGGGGTGCACTCCGGGGGTCGCCCGTGCGTCCGCCCGTGCCGGGGCGCACCGACGCCCTAGCGTGGCCCCGCAACGATCCCGGCGGACCGCCGCCGGGATCCAGGACCACGGAGGCACCTTGACCACGAGCCCCACCCTCGCCGACCTGACGGGGGACTACGTCCTCGACCCCGCCCACACCCGGATCGGCTTCGTCGCCCGGCACGCCATGGTGACCAAGGTCCGCGGGGCGTTCCACGCCTTCGAGGGCACGGCCCGGCTGGACGGCGCCGACCCCGCCCGCTCCACCGCGCAGGTGGTGATCAAGGCCGAGAGCATCGACACCGGTGTGGAACAGCGTGACCAGCACCTGCGCACCAACGACTTCCTCGACGCCCCCAACTTCCCCGACATCACCTTCCGCACCACGTCGGTCGAGCCGGGCTCCGACAACGAGTACCGCGTCACCGGTGACTTGACCATCAAGGACACCACCCGCCCCGTCAGCATCGACTTCGAGTACACGGGCACCGCTACGGACCCCTTCGGCAACCGGCGCGTCGGCCTGGAGGGCTCGGTCACCATCTCCCGCAAGGAGTTCGGCGTGACCTGGAACGCGGCCCTGGAGGGCGGCGGCGTGCTGGTCGGGGACAAGGTCGTCCTCGAATTCGACATCTCCGCGATCAAGCAGGAGTAGCGCGGGCAGGGGAAGCGCGCCCTTCCGCCGTGCCGGTGCCGGTGCCGAGGTCACGGGGCGAGGGCGCGAGGCGGGGTCGTCCGGGGCCGGGACCGGGCCGCCGCGCGCGGCCCGGCTCCCCGGCCCCGCTGCGGGAACCGGCGGACCGGGCCCTGTCAGAGGCCTCGGACGCACTGCGCGCCACGGACGCGAGGGGGCTCGTCCCCGAACGGCCCGCCGAGGAGTGGACCCGCGTGGGCATCGACATCACCGATGCCCACGGAGAGCGGCTGTACCGGGAATGGACCTTCGAGGAGGTCGCGGCAGCGTGCGACCGGGCGCGGGCGCGGGCGGAGGCGGACGCGCCGGTCGTGATCATCGAGCCGCGGTGAAAGCGCAATGTTCCGGTTCCTCGCGGAGATCATCATTCTATTCATGCGGAGGGATGATTCATGATCGTCTTCGGGTTTCCGGCCTGCTTATGATTCCCGCGCCATGACAGAAACCCGTCCTTCCCCCGCCTTACCCGATTCCGCCGACGTGGTCGTGCTCGGCGCCGGACCCGCAGGCCTGGTGCTCGGCAACCTCCTGCTCGCCGCCGGGATCGACTGCGTCGTCGTCGAACGCACCACCCCCGCACAGGTCCGGACCCGCGCCCGGGCCGGCTTCCTCGCCCCGAACACCGTGCGGATCCTGGACCGCCACGGTCTCGCCGACGGGCTGCACCGCCACGGGAGCACGCACGGCACCTGCGAGTTCCGCACCGGCCAGGGCAGCTTCCGGCTCGACTACGGCGCCCTCGGCCACGGCGAGCCGCACACCGTCTACCCGCAACAGGACCTCGTGTCCGACCTGCTGGAGGCCTATCTCGGGGCCGGCGGGAGGATGCGTTTCAGCACCGAGGCCCTGTCCGTCCACGACGCCGACGGCCCGCGGCCGTACGTCCTCACCAGGGGAGCGGACGACGACCGCCCCACCCGGTGGAACGCCCGGTACGTCGCCGGCTGCGACGGCCGGCACGGAGCCGCGCGCCGCTCGCTGCCCCCCGGCACCACGCTCCACCACCACGACCACGGAGTGAGCTGGCTCGGCCTCCTCGCCGAGGCCCCGCCCAGCCTGGACGCCGTCGGCTACGCCGTCCACGACCGCGGTTTCGCCGGGCACATGGCCCGCAGCCCGCGCATCACGCGCTACTACCTCCAGTGCCGGCGCGGTGCCCCCGCCGACGCCTGGACCGACGAACAGATCTGGGACGAACTGGACCTGCGGATGCGCGCCGCGGAACACGGCCCGCTGCGCAGGGGCGCGATCGTCGAGCGCGGCGTCGTCGACCTGGCGTGCGACGTGGTCGAACCGCTGCGCCACGGCTCCCTCCTGCTCGCCGGTGACGCCGCCGGGCTGACCGCCCCGGCCGCCGCGAAGGGGGCCAACCTCGCGGTCCTGGCGGCGGAGGCGCTGGCGGAGGCGCTGACCGACGCACTCGCCCACGGCGACGACGCGGCACTCGACCGCTACTCGGTGCGCGTGCTGGCCCACATCTGGCGCGCCCGGGAGTTCACCCACTGGATGACCGGACTGCTGCACGACCTCCCGGGCCCGGACCGGCCGGGCGGACCGTCCTTCCACGCCTCCCTGAGGCGTGCCCGCCTCGACTCGCTGCGCACCTCCCGCGCCCACCAGGTCTGGTTCGCCGAGAACTACGTCGGCGTCTGACCCACCGTCCGCTCCGGCCACCCGCCCGGACCGGTCCGGCGCGGTCCGGTCCGGCCAACGGCCCGGTCCCGACCGCGGCCCCGTCCGGCCCGCCCGCCCCGCCTGCCTGCAGCCCCCCACCTGCTCCGCCCGGCCCCGCCGGGCGCTGCCCCCACGCCCCGCTCCACACCCCCCAACGTGCCCCGGTCTCCGACCCGGCACCGGCCTGAGGACACCTCCGTGACGACCACGACCCTCCCCGACTGTTCCCGCGTCCCCGCCGCGGCCCGCCCCCTCGCCACCGGGTCCACCGGCGAAACGATGCTGCACGACGACGCGGCCCGGCTGCGCGCCGCGGCGGCCTTCGTTCGCGAACACCGCAGCGCGGCCACGCTGCTCCCCCTGCTGCTCCCCGGCCTGCACGGCACCGAGCTGGACTCCCTCGCCGCGCACTGCCGCTTCGCCCACGCGGGCCTGCTCCTCTTCCCGTCGGACGCCCGGCAGTTGCGCGACACCTTCGACGACTGCGGACTGGCCGCCGACACCCCGTCCCACCCCAGCGTCGTCGTACGGCAACGGCTCGCCCGCCGCCACGGCCGCGACGCGGCCGCACTGGACGTCCGGATCCTGCGCCCCCACGTCCCCGGCCCGGCGGGCGAAGCGCGCACGGTGGAGGTGTTCGCCCTCACCGTCCCCGACGGCTCGGACCTCGTACCGCTCGCCGCGTACGAGCGCGCCCGCGACCACGAGGCCCATCTGGCCTTCACCCTGGAGCGCCCCGACGCGCTGGTGCTGCGCGGACTGTGCGCGCTCCTCGCCCGGTACGGCGCGCGCCCCGACGGCGGCGGGTACAACGCGCACGAGGACGGCACCGTCCTCTACTTCACCACCCCCGCCGGCGCCGCGTGCGGCTACCGGAGGCTGGAGCTCTACGCGCCGGGCGAGCACCGCGACGTCCTGGACACCCACCTCGCCGGAAGTCCCGCGGCGCACGGGCATGCCGAAACGCTCCTCCACCTCCTGACAGGGGCGTGGACCACACAGGCCCTCGCCGGGTTCGCCCGCCTGCGCCTGCCCGAAGCCATGGAAGCGGACCCCAACGGCACCAGTGGCACCATCGGCACCACCAGTACCGTCGAACTCGCCCGCCGCACCGGCACCCACCCCGAGAGCCTCGGCACCCTCCTGCGCTACCTCGCGATGCTCGGCGTCGTCACGCCGGACGGCGAACAGCGGGCCGACGCACGGCCCGAGGGCTTCCGGCTCACCCCGGTCGGGCGCCTGCTGCGGGCCGACGCGCCCGGCTCGATGCGCCCCCTGGCCCTGATGTACGCGGGCCCCTTCTACCGCTCCTTCGCCGCACTCGACCACACCGTGCGGACCGGCGAGCCCGCCTTCGACCACCTCTTCGGGGAGAACCACTTCGACCACTTCGCCGCCGATCCCGCCCTGGCCGACCTCTTCGACCGGTCCATGGCGGCCAGTACGCGCATGTTCGAGCCGCTCCCCGGACATCCCGTGATCACCGCCGCGGCCCGTTCCACCCGCCCCGCCACGGTCGTCGACGTGGCCGGCGGCAACGGGGAGCTCCTCGGACGCGTCCTCGCCGCCCACCCGACCCTGCGCGGCACGCTCCTGGAACGCCCCCACGCCGTCGACGCCGCCCGCCGCTCGCTCGACGCCATGGGCTGCGCCGCCCGGTGCGAGTTCCGCAGCGGGGACTTCGCCGACGTACCCGCGGGCGGCGACGTCTACGTCCTCTCCCGCGTCCTGCACGACTGGGACGACGACCGGTGCCGCGAGATCCTGCGCCACTGCGCCCGCGCGATGCCCGCCCACGCCGACCTGCTGATCGTCGAACGGCTCCTGCCCGCCGACGGGTCGCCGTCGCTGGCCACGGCCTGGGACCTCCACATGAAGTGCAACGTCGGCGGCCGGGAACGCACCGCCGGACACTACGCCGCCCTCCTCGCCGACGCCGGACTGGAGCTGCTGGACCGTACGCCACTGCCCCTGGACGCCCACGTCCTGCACGCCCGCAAGGACCCCACGGGCTGACCCGGACACCGGCGGCCGTCGGCAGGTGCCGCCACCCGGGCCCGGTGGTGAACCGGGCCCGGGTGGCGGCTCAGGTGGGGACGGGGGCGGGCGGGGCGAGGACGGCGTACGGGTTCGGGGCGCCGGACTGCTCCGGCGCGGCGAGCCTCGGGTCCGCGGGACGGGGCACGTACACCGGTGAGTCCGCCTGGTAGAAGAGGTCGATGTCGGCCTCCTCGCCGCCGACGATCAGGGTGTCCCAGGCGCCGCTCTCCAGGAGCGTGCGCACGGTGGCCGGGGCGATCTGCGAGAGGTGGGCGCGCAGTTCGTCGTCCGTGGGCAGGCCGGGCATCCGGGGCGCGAGCCGCTCGCGGATCGCGGCCGTACGGGCCACCAGCGCGTCGACGTCGGACCCGCCGGATCCGCCGGACACCTCGGCGCCGTGCGGGGCGTGCGCGCTGTCGGCGATCACGTCCCTGATCGCACGGGTCACGCCCCCGTCGTCGGTCGTGACCATGGCGTTCCAGGCCCGGCTCTTGTGCCGGTACTGCAGCATGGACATCGCGGCCTCGTGACGGATGAAGTCGGCGTCGCGCAGCGGTCTGCCCCGCCAGGCCCGGCTCAGCGAGCGGGCGAGGGAAGTGGCGGAGGCGAGGCCGCTGTTGAGGCCCCGGCCCGGCCAGAAGTGGATGGCGTTGGCCGCGTCGCCGAGCAGGAAGCCGTACGTGCCGGGGCTCGTCGCCGTCGGGCGGCTCAACTGGGCGGTGAACCGCGGGCGCTGCACCATGTCCAGGCGGAAGGAGGTGATCGCCGACAGGTCCTCCTCGGCCACGCCGAAGAGCTTCAGACCCTGCCGGATCTCCTTCCACAGGGGCGAGCTGCGCAGCAGTGCGGGCAGGAAGAGCGTCCCGTGCGTGGGGCAGCGGAACTCGTTGTCCTCCTCCTCGCGGCTCATCAGGCAGGGCCGCGCCGCGATGCACTCCTCGAAGACGTGGCGGACCGGGTCGATGCCGATCACCTGGCGGGCCTCCTCGCGGGTGAGCCGCATGTTCAGGAAGCCCTCGCCGCGCAGGGAGTTCAGCAGGAAGCGGTTCTGCGAGACGGTCAGCAGCACGCTCATCGGGTCCGGCAGCGCCGAGGTGACGCGCAGCCCGAGGACGACGTCCTGCAGGTGCTCGCCGTCGAGGGAGTAGATCGAGGCGTCGGCCGCGCCGAAGCGGTCGGCGAAGTGCTCGCGGGTGCGGGAGCGGCCGCCCTCGCAGACGGCCAGGACGTGCTCCTGGGCGAGCCGGTGGCGTTGTTCCACCGGGTCGAAGCGCTTCGGCACCAGCCGGATCGACGCCTTGGTGTTGGCGAGTTCCAGCAGCCGGTCCTCGATGTAGGCGATCCGGATGTTGCGGGGCGGGTTGCCCTCGACCGAGTCGGGACCCACCGGCCACATCTCCGAGTACTCGGACGGCCGGTCGAACAGTGCCTCCCGGACCTCCTGAGACAGCGCGAGGTACTGCCGGCTCTGCACCGTCACCACCTGCAGGCGGCGGACGTTGCCCTCCTCGGCGCCCTTCCAGACGACCGTGGTGCCCCGACGGGTCCACCGGCCGTCGTAGAGGGTGATCGCCACCCGGCCCGGCAGCATCTCGTCGAGGGCGAGCGCGAAGGCGAGCCCCACCGGCCCCCCGCCGGTGATCGTGACCCGCAGCACCCCCGGGTCTGCGGTGGCCGGGGCCAGGCGCGGGAGGTCCAGCTGCGAGAGGTTGACGACGACCGTCTCCGCGGAGTCCTGCGCCTCGTAGAGGAAGGTTTCCTCGCCGATCCGCACCAGGTCGTTCGGGCGCAGCACGTGGCGGGCCACGCGCTGGTCGTTGACGTACGTGCCGTTCCTGCTGTCGCGGTCGTAGAGGACGAACCCGGCGTCCTCCGCGACGATCTCGGCGTGCAGCCGGGACGCGCTGGGGCTCACGATGACGACCCCGTTGTCGCTCTTGCGCCCGAACGTGAGGGGGGCATCGCCCAGCACCACGCTCTGCCCCGTGAAGGGACCCGTGCGACCTACGATGACCGATGGCACAGCACACTCCTTGTGAAGATTCCAACCACCCCGTATACGGCGTGATCCCGTGCGGCCGGTCCGGCCAGGTGTCACCCGTACGGCACTGACACGTCGGTGCGACCGGTTCGGTTCATCTCTGCTCAGTTCTTTTCCGAACACGCCCTTCTGTTGATCGCGGTCGAACCGGTGTGCCGGACCGGACGTGTGGTCCGTGGCGGATGCCCGGAGCGCGGACCGCAGAGCGCCATGGAACGGAACGGAGAGTCGCCCTGATGTACGACGAGGAGAGCACGCCGCAGGAACCGGCCGGTGGTGGTCTGGTCGCGGGCCGCTACCGCCTGCTGTCCCGGCTCGGTGAGGGCGGGATGGGCACCGTGTGGCGCGCCCGCGACGAGATGCTGCAACGGGACGTCGCGGTCAAGGAGGTGCGCGGCCCGGCCGGCCTGGAGCCCGCCGACATGGACCGGCTGTACACCCGGCTGCAGCGGGAGGCCTGGGCGGCGGCGCGGATAGCCGACCGGAACGTGGTCACGGTCCACGACGTGGTCATGGAGTCCGGCCGCCCCTGGATCGTGATGGAGCTGATCCGCGGGCGGTCGCTGGCCGATCTGCTGAGGAGCGCGGGACCGCTCACCCCGCAGCACGCCGCGTACGTCGGGGGCGAGGTGCTGGCCGGTCTGCGCGCCGCGCACGCGGCCGGGGTCGAGCACCGGGACGTGAAGCCGGCGAACGTGCTGATCGCCGACGACGGACGCGTCGTGCTCACCGACTTCGGCATCGCGGTGGTCGAGGGCACCACCGCCCTCACGATGGCGGGCGAGGTGGTCGGGTCCCCCGAGTACCTGCCCCCGGAGCGGGCGTTGGGCGGGACCTCCGGGCCGGAGTCCGACCTGTGGTCCCTGGGCGTGCTGCTGTACACGGCGGTCGAGGGCGCGTCGCCCTTCCGGCAGGGGACGGCGCTCGGCACGCTGCGGGCCGTCGTCGAGACGGAGCCGCCCCCGCCCGTGCGGGCCGGCCCCCTGGCGGCCGTCGTCGAGGGGCTCCTGCGCAAGGATCCGGCCGAGCGGACTCCGGCCGGGGAGGCCGCCGCCGCGCTGCGGTCGATCGGCGGGGGCGGCGGGGCCGGCGCGGCGTTCGCGCTTGTGGCGGCGGGCAGCGGACCGGCACGGGACCCCGGCCCCGAGCCCGAGACCGTGGACGCGCCGGCCCTCGGGGCGGCCGAAGCGGGTCGCCGCCCGGGAGGGGACACCTCCCGGACGGCCGCCATGGGCTCCGTACCGGCCGGGGAGGACCCGGCGGGCGCCCGCCGCGCCCCCGCTGCCCTCGCCGCCGCGCCCCTCGTGCCCCGGCGCAGGCGCCGGGCCGGGACGGTCGTCGTGGCCGGCGCCGCGGTACTGGCCGTGCTCCTGGGTGCCTCGGGCTACGCGCTGGCCCAGCGGGAGGAGGGCGCGGGCCGGGGCGCCGACCAGGTGCCCGCCGCCGCCAGTTCGCCGGGCGCGGTCCGTACGCCCGGCGCCGTCCGTACGCCCCAGGGGGCCGGGACGCCCGACGCTGCGGGGACGCCCGACGGGGACCGTACCCCCGACACGGCCGGGACGCCCGAGGCCGGCCGCACCCCCGAGGCCACCGGCCGGCCCGATGCGGGCCGTACCCCCGACGCCGCCTCCGTCCGCGTGGTGGTGTCGGGATCCGGTACGACGTACCGGGGGGCCTGCCCGCCCTCGGGCGACCGGGCCCCGACCTTCAGGGCGACGTTCACCTCCTCCGCGCCCGCCCGGATCTCCTACCGCTGGGTGTCCGACGACGGCTCGGTGGTCGACCCGCACTGGCGCGTCATGGACCTCGGGGGAGCGGGGGCCGCCGCCGGACAGGACACGGTGAGCCTGACGGCCCGGGCGAGGTCGGGCACCCTCACCGGCCGGATCGGAGTGGAGATCCGAGAACCCGTCAGCACCGCGTCCAACCAGGTCCCCTTCACGGTGACCTGCCTCTCCTGACCGCCCGCCGCCGCTCCGCCCCGGACGGGCGGAGCACGGACTCCTCCCGTCCGGCATCTACTTGCTAAGGTGGCAAGTAGATGCCGGGCCGGCATGTTCAGGCCCGCCCGGCCGTGACGGGAGGGGTGTGGCGTGCACGAACAGGCGGCAGCGGCAGCGTCGTTGAAGGACCTCGCGCGGATCGAGGGGACCGTGCGGGGGCACAGTGGCTGGTACGTGGCGTACCTGTGGCTGTTCGCGGCCTGGCAGCTCGCCCTCGTGCCCGCGGTACTGCTGTGGCACGGGCCGGTGGGGACGCTCGTCAGTACGGCGGCCAACGCGCTCGTGGTCGCGGGCCTGTCGGTCTTCGCCACCCGTCGGCCTGTCGTTCCGCGCGGCCACGGGAGCCTGCACCTCCGGGTGATCGGGGCGTGGGCGGTGGCCTACGTCCTGGCCCTCGTGCTCGGCTACGCGTTCTTCCGCGACGGCGTGGCCTTCGCGGCCGTGGCCGCCCTGGTGTGTGCGCTGCCGCCCGCGGCCGCCGCCCTGCGCGGGGGACGCACCCGATGACGGTGCCGGCGACGGCGCAGGGGGCGCCGGGCGCCCACCCCCGCCACGGGCTCGAACCCCTCCTCGGGTCGGCCGTGCGGCTGTCGGTCGTGGCGGCCCTCGTGGCCGTGGAGAAGGCCGAGTTCGCCTATGTGCGCGACCTCGTGGAGGTCACCGACTCCGCCCTGTCGAAGCAGGTCTCGCGGCTGGAGGAGGCGGGCTGGGTGGCGGTGGAGAAGGGGCAGGTCGGCCGCCGGCCGCGGACCTGGCTCCGGCTGAGCGCGGACGGGCGGGCCGCCTACCGGCGGCACGTCGCCGCACTCACCGCGATCGCGGGCCCCCTGCACGGGTAGCGCCGGGGCGCACCCGCCCCCGGCGGCCGCCCGAGGACCGCCCGGGGCCCAGTCCGGTCCCGTGGGCGGGCGTGCACGTGCCGGTCCCACCGCGGGGAAGGCGGGAGGACCGGCACGGCTCCGGCCGTGGGGCAGGCGGCGGAGGGCTACGCGCCGATGTCGCGCAGGCGGAGGTCCTCCAGGGTCTCGCGCCGCACCAGGAGACGGACGGCGCCGTCGTGGACGGCGACCACGGCCGGGCGGCCCACCATGTTGTAGCCCGAGGCCATGGACAGCTGGTACGCCCCGGCCACCGGTACGGCGATCAGGTCGCCGGGCCGCACGTCGCCGGGCAGCGACACACCGGCGGCGAGCACGTCGCCCGCCTCGCAGTGCCGTCCGACGACCGTGGCCGCGACCGGCGGCGCCGAGGAGGCCCGGCCGAGCAGCCGGGGCGCGTACCGGACCCCGTACAGGGCGGGCCGCGGGTTGTCGCTCATCCCGCCGTCGACGGCGACGAACACCGTGTCCCCGCCGCGCTTGACGGCGAGCACCCGGTAGACGGCGACCCCGGCCGGTCCGACGACGGCCCGGCCCGGCTCGACCAGCAGGCGCGGTACGGGCAGCCCCGCGGCGGCGCAGCTCTCGGCCAGACCGCTGCGCAGCCCGCGGGCGAGGGCGGCGACGTCGAGGGCCGGTTCACCGGGCCGGTAGGCGATGCCGTGGCCGCCGCCCAGGTCCAGTTCGGGCAGGACGACCCCACAGGTGTCGCGGACGCGCGCCATCAGCCCCACCATGCGACGCAGCGCCGTCGCATAGGGCTTGGCGGAGGTGATCTGCGAGCCGATGTGGCAGTGCAGCCCGGTCAGCTCCAGCCGGGGCTGCGCCAGGACCCGCACGATGGCGTGGTGGGCCGAGCCGTCGGCCACGGACAGGCCGAACTTCTGGCCCTCCGTCCCGGTGCGGATCTTGTCGTGCCCGCCTGCGGAGACGCCCGGCACCACCCGCACCATCACCTTCTGGCGTTCCTCCGGGCCGACGGCCGCCGCGATCCGGGCGATCTCCGACGGGCTGTCGATGACGATCCGCCCCACCCCGAGGCGCAGCGCGCTCTCGAGGTCACGGGGGGACTTCGCGTTGCCGTGCAGCACGATCCGTTCGGGCGGGAACCCGGCCGTGACGGCCAGCTCCAGTTCCCCGGCCGAGCAGACGTCCAGGCCCAGGCCCTCTTCCCGCACCCAGCGCACCATCGCCCGGGAGAGGAACGCCTTCGCCGCGTAGAGGACCCCGTCCCCGGGGAAGGCGTCCCGGTAGGCGCGGCAGCGCACCCGTACCTCGCCCTCGTCCAGGACGTAGAGCGGTGTGTCGAACCGCCGGGCCGCGTCCGCCAGGTCCACCCCGCCGACGGCCAGGCCGCCGTCCGGGAGCCGGGACGTGGAGGCGGGCCAGACGGACAGGTCGTCCGTGCCGGACTGCGGCGTGGAGACGATCGCCGTGGTCATCGCGCTCCCCCTCTCAGGCGCTCGGAGCCGGGCTGACGGGCCGTCCGGCGGGGGCCGGGGCGGGGCCCGCCGGAGGTGGGCAGAGCGTCGCCGGCCCGGCGACCGCGGCGGCGGTGAACGTCGGGTCGACGGTCAGCAGCCGCACCCCGAGGGGCTCGGCCAGGGCACGCAGCGCCGGCGCGGAGAGGCGGATCCACGGCTGTCCGGCGCCGAGGGTGGCGGTCAGGCGGGTGGCGTCGGTGAACCCGACGGCCGTCCGCGCGCCCAGCGGGGTGCGGAACATCCGCACCACCACCTCCGCCGTACCCGGCCGGACGGGGACGTGGAGCAGTCCGGCCGGGACGCGTTCCTCGGGCTCGGGGTCGTCGTCGTACTGGAACAGGCACATGGGGCCCTCCTGGAGGAGCCGTGGACGGATGTCGGTACGGGCCCCGGGCGCGGGGAGGCGGGCCGGGGCCGCATCCGGAAGCCTTGCCCATGCCGGCGTCCCACCGGCCCTGCCCTGACGGCTCCTTGACGAGGACCGGCGTGGTTCATACGCGCCGCTGACGGCGGGGTGGCCACGGCGCCCCCTCATCCGCTAGGCAAGCCTTACCTGATCGGGGGTTCTGGTGACGTCCGCTGCCGCCCTGCTCGCAGCCCAGGCGACCCCCGCCGAACAGGCCCGTTCTGTACTGGCCCGCGCGGTGTCGCTGACCGTCACCACCAACGGCCTCCGCCACGACCTCGTCGGCCTCCACTCGGTCGATGCGCGGGGACAGGTCCGGCTCCGGCTCCCTGCCGACGGCCTGCCCGCGGCCCAGGCGGCCTGCGCGCCGCGCGGAGCCCTGGCCTCGCTGGTGGAGTTCACCGACATCGCCCCGTCTCCGTACGCGACCGGGTGACCCTCTCTGGCTGGCTCACCCGCTCCGGGCGCGCCCCCGCGAACGGTGACGTCGACCGCCGCCTGGACACCGCCCGCGTCACCCTGGCGACGCGCGAGACGGCCCAGGCCGTCGGCCTCGACGAATTGGTCCTCGCCGCACCGGACCCGCTCGCCGTCGACGAGGGCTCGCTCCTGACCCACCTCGCCGACGCGCACCAGGACGCCGTCCTGCGCCTCGCCGGCCTCGCCGACCCCTGGCTGCTGCGCGGCGCCGTCCGCGTCCTGCCGCTCGCCCTGGACCGCCACGGCATCACCCTGCGCTGCGAGTACGCCCACAACCAGCGCGACCTGCGCCTGCCCTTCCCCCGGCCCGTGCACGAGGCGTCCCTGATCGCGCGGCAGCTCGAAATGCTCCTGACCACGGCCGCCGCGCACCCCGCGCCGTCGTGAACCGGCCCGTGCCGGCCTCCCGTACGGCGCCCCGCCGGATCCCGGCGGGCCCGCGGCCGCTCAGGTCCCGGCCGCGGCCGTCCGCTCGAAGGAACGGAGCAGGTCCGCCGCGACGCTCACCGCGATGGTGGCGGGCTCCTTCCCGCCGATCCCCTCGATCCCGATCGGGGTCTTGATCCGCTCGATCGCGGCGGCGTCGTGGCCGCCCTCGGCCGCCAGCCGCTGCCGGAACCGCGCCCACTTCGCGGACGAGCCGATCAGGCCGATCGAGCCGAGACCGGGGGTGCGCAGCGCCGCGTCGCACAGGGCCGCGTCCTCGGCGTGGTCGTGCGTCATGATCAGGACGTGGGCGCCCGGCGGCAGCTCCTCCAGCACCGCCTCCGGCAGCAGCGGGGTGTGGTGCACGTGGACCTGCGCCACCGGGTCCGCTAGCACGGCCAGGCGCTCCCCGGTGAGCATGTCGGGCCGGCTGTCCGTCAGGTGCAGGTCCAGGTTGTGCCGCGCCAGGATGCGCGCCAGCTCCAGCCCGACGTGCCCCACCCCGAAGACGGCCACCGCCTGCACCACCGGCAGCGGTTCGAGCAGCACGGTGACCGCGCCACCGCAGCACTGCACCCCGTGCGGGCCGGTGACCTTGTCGTTCAGGGCGAACTCCATCAGCTCCGGCTCCGGGTCGGCGGCGGTGTTCAGCTCGCGGGCCCGGTCGATGGCGACGGCCTCGATGTTGCCGCCGCCGATGGAACCCCAGGTCTCGGTCCGGCCCACCACGAGCTTGGCGCCGGCCTTGCGGGGCGCGTGACCGCGCACGGTCGCCACGGTCACGAGCACACCGGGTTCCCGGTGCGCCCGCAACCGCGCGACCGCGGCCACCCACGTCATGTCAGGCATTGCTCAGGGCGTGCCCGTCCGGGGTGGGCGCGCCGTCGCCGGCCGGCCCGCGGGCCGCACGGGCCGCCTCGACCGCCCAGAACACCGCCTCCGGGGTCGCCGGGGCACCGAGTTCCAGGCTGACGCCCGCGGGCCCGAACTCCGCGGCGGCCTGCCGCAGCGCCTCCCGCACCGAGAACGCCAGCATCAGCGGGGGCTCGCCGACGGCCTTGGACCCGAAGACCGCCCCCTCCTCGGTGGCGTTCTGCATCAGCGTGACGTTGAACTCCTCGGGCATCTCGGAGAAGCTCGGCAGCTTGTACGTGCTCGCCGCCTGGGTCAGCAGCCGGCCCCGGTGCGGCCCGTCGCCGCTGTCCCAGCGCATGTCCTCCAGCGTCAGCCAGCCCGCACCCTGCACGAAGCCGCCCTCGACCTGGCCGATGTCGATCAGCGGGGACAGGCTGTCGCCGACGTCGTGCACGATGTCCACCCGCCGGATGCGGTACTTGCCGGTGAAGCCGTCCACCTCCACCTCGCAGGCGGCGGCGCCGTAGGAGAAGTACTTGAACGGCGAGCCCCGGAAGGTCTTCGCGTCCCAGTGCAGCCCCTCGGTGCGGTAGAAACCGGCCGCCGACAGCTGGACCCGCTGGAAGTACGCCGTGCGCACCAGGTCGTCCCAGGCCAGCTCCTCGTCGCGGCCCAGGACGCGGGCGACACCCTCGACGATGCGCACGTCCGAGGCGTTCGCGCCCAGTTGGGAGGCGGCCACCTGGAGCAGCCGTCCGCGCAGCTGCTCGCAGGCGTTCTTCACGGCCGCGCCGTTCAGGTCGGCGCCGGAACTGGCCGCGGTTGCCGAGGTGTTGGGCACCTTGTCGGTCCGCGTCGGCGCCAGCCGCACCTTGTGCAGGGGGATCCCGAGGGTGGTCGCGGCCACCTGCAGCATCTTGGTGTGCAGGCCCTGGCCCATCTCCGTGCCGCCGTGCGTGATCAGGACGGATCCGTCCTTGTAGATCAGCACCAGCGCGCCGCCCTGGTTGAAGGCGGTCAGGTTGAAGGAGATGCCGAACTTGATGCCGGTCAGCGCCAGCGCCCGCTTGGTGTGCGGGTTCGCCGCGTTGAACGCCGCGATCTCCCGCCTGCGCCCCGCGACACCGGCGTCGTCCTTCACCTGCTGCCAGATGGCGGAGATCCGCTCCGCCTGGGTGACGGGCTGCCCGTACGGGGTGGTCTGGCCCTGGCCGGGCCGGTAGAAGTTGCGTTCCCGCAGCTCCATCGGGTCCAGCCCGAGCAGGGGCGCGCACCGGCCGAGGATGTCCTCCATGACGAGCATGCCCTGGGGGCCGCCGAAGCCGCGGAAGGCGGTGTTGGACACCTTGTTGGTCTTCGCGATGCGGCCCGCGACGCGTGCGTTCGGGATCCAGTAGGTGTTGTCGATGTGGCACAGGGCGCGCGCCACCACGGGCTCGGACAGGTCCAGGCTCCACCCGCCGTCCGCGGTCAGGGTGGCGTCCAGCGCCTGGATACGGCCCTCGGCGTCGAAGCCGATCCGCCACGAGGCGTGGAAGCCGTGGCGCTTGCCCGACATGGTCAGGTCCTGGGTGCGGTTGAGCCGTACCCGGACCGGGCGGCCGGTCAGCCGGGCGCCGAGCGCAGCGACGGCCGCGAAGCCGTGCGGCTGCATCTCCTTGCCGCCGAACCCGCCGCCCATCCGCAGGCACTGCACGGTCACCTCGTGGCTGTTGAGGCCGAGGACGTGCGCGACGATCTCCTGGGTCTCCGAGGGGTGCTGGGTGCTGCTCTGGACGAACAGCTGCCCGTTCTCGTCGACGAGGGCCAGCGCGGCGTGCGTCTCCAGGTAGAAGTGCTCCTGGTCGGAGAACTGGAACTCGCCCGTGAACACGTGCGCGGAGTCCTCGAAGCCGGCGCCGATGTCGCCGGTCTCCATCAGCGGCCGCGCCCCGTGGAAGCTCTCGGCCGCGATCGCCTCCTCCAGGGTGATCAGGGAGGGGAGCTCCTCCAGCTCGACCTCGACGGCCTCCGCGCCCAACCGGGCCGCCTCCAGGGTCTCGCCCAGCACCCACGCCACCGCGTGGCCGTGGAACATGACCTCGTCGGGGAAGAGCGGTTCGTCGTGCTTCATGCCGGCGTCGTTCACTCCCGGCACGTCGGCGACGGTCAGCACCCGCACGACACCGGGCACGGCCAGCGCGGGCTTGGTGTGCAGGGCCGTGATCCGGCCGCGGGCCTTCATCACCTGCACCGGGTGGGCGTGCAGCACGTCCTTGGTGCGGTGGACCAGGTCGTCGGTGTACAGCGCCGTGCCGGTGACGTGCAGGGTCGCGCTCTCGTGCGGCATGGACACGCCGACGACGGGCTTCTCGGGACGCTCGGACAGTTGGCTCATGACGACACCGCCTCGGTGGTCTGTGCGTACAGCTTCAGCAGGCTCTGGCCGAGCATCGCGGAGCGGTACTCGGCGCTGGCACGGTGGTCGTTCATCGGCGTGCCCTGGGCACGCAGCACCCGGGCGGCGGCCTCGACGGTCTCGGCCGTCCACGGCCTGCCCTCCAGGGCCGCCTCGGCGGCGAGGGCACGGATCGGGGTGGCCGCGACACCGCCCAGCCCGATCCGCGCCTTGCGGACCGTGCCGTCCCGGACGTCCAGGGCGAAGGCGACCGCCACGCTGGAGATGTCGTCGAAGCGCCGCTTGGCGATCTTGTGGAAGGCCGTGACCCGCGACAGCGGCAGCGGGACGCGCACCGAGCGGATCAGCTCGCCGGGCCGGCGCACGCTCTGCCGGTAACCGGTGAAGTAGTCGCAGAGGGGGACCTCGCGCTCGCCGTCCGCACCGGCGAGCACCAGCGACGCCTCCAGGGCGAGCAGCACCGGCGGGCTGTCGCCGATGGGCGACCCGGTCCCCAGGTTCCCGCCGAGGGTCGCGCTGTTGCGGATCAGCCGGGAGGCGAACTGCGGGAAGAGCTCGGCCAGCAGCGGGACGGCACCGTCGAGGCGGCGCTCGATCTCGGTGAGGGTCTGCGCCGCGCCGATCTCGATGTGGTCGGACCCGACCCGCAGCTCCCGCAGTTCGGGAAGCCGGTCGATGGCGATCACGCAGTTCTCGCGGCGGGAGCGGATGTTGACCTCCACGCCCCAGTCGGTGCTGCCGGAGACCAGCACCGCGCCGGGCCGCTCGCGCAACAGCTCCGTCGCCTCGGCCAGCGTGCCCGGCCGCAGGAACTCGGCGCCGTCCCGGGTGTACGCGGTCGCGACGGGTTCGGGCGGCGCCTGGTCGCGCCGCTGCGCCAGGACGTCGTCCTCGGCGGGCGCGCCGACGGCGAACGCGGCGTCACGGATCGGGCGGTAACCGGTACATCGGCACAGGTTCCCGCTGAGCGCGTGCAGGTCGAAGCCGTTCGGACCGTGCTCGGGGTCGGACGCGCCGTCGTGGGCGCCACCGGCACCGGCACCGGGCTGGTCGGCGGCGTGGGCGCAGCGTCCGGGCCGGTAGTACTCGGCGGCCATGCTGCACACGAACCCCGGTGTGCAGTACCCGCATTGGGAGCCGCCGCGGACGGCCATCTCCTGCTGCACGGGGTGCAGTGCGACCGGGGTGCCGCCCTCGTCGACGGTGGCCAGCCCCTCGGAGGTGACCACCTCCTGCCCGTCGAGCGCCGCGACCGGCACCAGGCAGGCGTTGACCGCCACCCAGTCGGTGGGCCGGTCCACCCCGGGACGGGCCACCAGGACCGAACAGGCCCCGCATTCACCCTCGGCGCAGCCCTCCTTCGTACCGGTGAGTCCGCGCTCGCGGAGGAAATCCAGCACCGTGGTGTGGGCGGGGGCCGGAGAAATCGGTGTCTCTTTCCCGTTGACCGTGATCCGTGCCGCTACCATGACACGTCCTCATTTCGGCGCGCGGTGGATGTGACTGTCCTAGTCGCCATTTCAGGAGCTTTCTCTTTCGGCGGTCGCGGCCGGCGGACCCGCAGCGCGACGCGTCGGCACGCGACGACGTGCCGTGAACGGTGACAGAGAGGAAAAGGTTCCGGGGCCTCGACGGGCACGCCGGAGAAAGGCTGTTCAGCAGCCGTGTGCTACACGACCCGGAGCCCAGGCGACCTGGTGCGCGAGGCGAATCGTTCCGGAGAGGGTCGACATCCGGTTTCGCCTCCTTCCAGCAGCTCACGAGTGGGTGCGCTTGAAGTTACGTTGCCGCGGGTTCATCGGTCAAGCAGATGTGGGTGGAATCCATGAAGGCCGGGGACCTGCGGTGACGATGGTTCGTATGCGAAACCAGTGGTCTCGTCGGACGTGGTGGTTTTCCACGAAGTCCGCCCGGGGCCGGACCGGCCCCGGGCGGTGTCCTGCCCCGGAGGGCTACTGCCAGTCGTCCCACGGCGGAGGGGGCATCTCCTCGGAGTCCAGGGGCGGTTCCTCGTCCTCCGGCGCGGCGGAACCGGCCCGGGGCGCGGGGGAACCGGCCTGCGGCGCGGGGGCGGAGGCCGTCCCGCCGCACTCCGCCAGGGTGTCCAGGACCCCCTGGGCGTACTTGGCGAGCTTGGCCTCGCCGATGCCGCCGATCCCGCCGAGCTCCTCCGCCGTGGCGGGCAGGCGTACGGCGATCTCCCGCAGCGTCGCGTCGTGGAAGACGACGTACGCCGGGACGCCCTGCTCCTTGGCCGTCTCCGCCCGCCAGGCGCGCAGGGCCAGGAACACCGGCTCGGCCGCGGCCGGCAGATCGACCGGCACCCGGGCGCCCTTCCCCGAGCGGGCACCGGACTCCTTGCGGCCGGACGCGGCGGGCGCCTTCTCCTTGCGCATCGCCACGGTGCGGCGGCCGCCCAGCACCTCGCCGCTCTCGTCCGTCAGCACGAGCGTGCCGTAGTCGCCCTCCACCGCGAGCAGCCGCTGCGCCAGCAGCTGCCGTACGACTCCGCGCCACTCCGCGGTCCCCAGGTCCGCGCCCACCCCGAACACCGAGAGCGCGTCGTGGTCGAACTGGATGACCTTGGCGGTCTTCTTGCCCTGGAGGATGTCGATGATCTGGCCCGCGCCGAACTTCTGCCGCCGCTCCTTCGCCAGGCGCCACACGGTGGACAGCAGCTTCTGCGCGGCCACCGTCCCGTCCCAGGACTCGGCGGGCGTCAGACAGGTGTCGCAGTTGCCGCACGGCGCCCCCGACTGGCCGAAGTACTCCAGCAGCCGCACCCGGCGGCAGTCGACCGTCTCGCACAGCGCGAGCATGGCGTCCAGGTGCATGCCCAGGGAGCGCCGGTGCGCCTCGTCGCCCTCGGAACCGTCGATCAGCTTGCGCTGCTGGACCACGTCCTGCAGGCCGTAGGCCAGCCAGGCCGTCGCCGGCTCGCCGTCGCGGCCCGCGCGGCCGGTCTCCTGGTAGTAGCCCTCGACGGACTTCGGCAGGTCGAGGTGGGCCACGAAGCGCACGTCCGGCTTGTCGATGCCCATGCCGAAGGCGATGGTGGCCACCACCACGACGCCGTCCTCGCGCAGGAAGCGCGCCTGGTTCTCCGCCCGGGCCCGGGCGTCCATGCCGGCGTGGTAGGGCACGGCGTCGACGCCGTGCTCGGCCAGGAAGGCGGCGGTCTTCTCCACGGAGGCCCGCGAGAGGCAGTACACGACCCCGGCGTCCCCCGCGTGCTCGGTCCGGATCAGCTCCAGGACCTGCTTGAGCGGGTTGTTCTTCGGGGCGATGCGGTACTGGATGTTCGGCCGGTCGAAGCTGGCGACGAAGTGCCGGGCCTCCTCCAGGCCGAGCCTCTTCACGATCTCGGCGTGCGTGGCCCGGGTGGCCGTCGCCGTCAGCGCGATCCGCGGGACCTTGGGCCAGCGGTCGTGCAGCATCGACAGGGCCAGGTAGTCGGGCCGGAAGTCGTGGCCCCACTGGGCGACGCAGTGCGCCTCGTCGATTGCGAACAGCGACACCCGGCCCCGGTCGAGCAGCCGCTGGGTGCCCTCGGTGCGCAGCCGCTCCGGGGCCAGGTAGAGCAGGTCCAGCTCATCGGCGAGGAACGCCTGCTCGACGGCCTGCCGCTCGTACGTATCCTGGGTGGAATTGAGGAATCCGGCCCGGACCCCGAGCGCGGTCAGCGCGTTGACCTGGTCCTGCATCAGGGCGATGAGCGGGGAGATCACGACGCCGGTGCCCTCCCGGACGAGCGCCGGGATCTGGTAGCAGAGCGACTTGCCGCCACCGGTCGGCATCAGCACGAGGGCGTCGCCGCCGCCGACGACCTGCTCGATGATCTCCTGCTGTTCGCCGCGGAAGGAGTCGTATCCGAACACACGGTGCAGTACCTGCAGAGCGTCGGAGGTCTCGGGGGAAGTGTCCGGAAGGGCCATCCACGAAGCCTATCGGCACCCGCGGACACACCCGCCCCGGTCGCCCGGACCTGTGGACGACCGCACTCCCGGGTTGGGGGAAGCGGGCGAAGGTTCCGGTCGGTCGCGGCGTGTCGGGCCCGCGGCGGGCCCGTCTCCCGGCACCGCCCCCATACTCGGTGATCGTTGCGTCCGTGTGGTGCGAGGGGCTGGAGGGGCGTGGTGGACAGGGACGTGCCGGTGCTGCCGGAGGTGGTCGACAGCCCCGCCCTGCGGGCCGAGCCGACCGGGGCGCTGGAGCGGTGGCTGCTGCGCCACCGGGTGCAGCCGGTGGGGCCCGCCGCCGACGAGGGGCACTCCGTCCCGCACGCCTGGTGGAAGGTGATGTGCCTGACCGGCGTCGACTACTTCTCCAGCCTCGCGTACGTGCCCGCGATCGCCGCGCTCGCCGCCGGGGCCGTCGCCCCGCTCGCCACCCTGCTGATCGTGGTGCTGACCCTGGCGGGGATGCTCCCGATGTACCGCCGGGTGGCCGAGGAGAGCCCGCACGGCGCCGGGTCGGTGGCCATGCTGGAGAAGCTGCTCCCCTTCTGGTGGGGCAAGCTGTTCGTGCTCGTCCTGCTGGGCTTCGTCGCGACCTCCTGGATCATCACGATCACCCTGTCCACCGCGGACGCCTCCGTCCACGTGGTGGAGAACCCCTTCTTCCCGGCCGCGCTGCACGGGCACGAGGTCGCCCTGACCGTCGCGCTGCTGCTGGTCCTGGGCGGGGTCTTCCTGCTCGGGTTCAGCGAGGCGGTCAGTGTCGCGATCCCGCTGGTCGCGGTGTTCCTCGCGCTGAACGCGGTCGTCATCGGCGTCGGCCTGGTGCACGTGTTCACCACCCCGGACGCCCTGCCGGCGTGGACGACGGCGCTCTCCGGCGACACCGGCGGCCTCGGCCACCTCGTCGGGCCCGCGCTGCTGGCCTTCCCGCTGCTGGTGCTCGGACTGTCGGGTTTCGAGACGGGCGTCAGCATGATGCCGCTGGTCGCGGCCGAGGGGGCCGACGAGGAGCGGCGGCTGCGCGCGCGGATCCGCAACACCAGGCTGCTGCTGACCACCGCCGCGCTCATCATGAGCGTGTACCTGCTGACCGCGAGTTTCGTGACGACCGTGCTGGTGCCCCCGCAGGAGTTCCAGCCCGGCGGCGCCGCCAACGGACGCGCGCTGGCGTGGCTGGCGCACGAGCACGTGGGGGAGGGCTTCGGTACGGTCTACGACATCAGCACCATCCTGATCCTGTGGTTCGCCGGCGCCTCGGCGATGGCCGGCCTGGTCAACATCGTGCCGCGGTACCTGCCCGGGTACGGCATGGCCCCCGAGTGGGGGCGGGCCGTCCGCCCGGTGGTGCTCGTGTACACCGCCCTGTGCGTGGTCATCACGATCCTGTTCGACGCGGACGTCGACGACCAGGCCGGGGCCTACGCCACGGGCATCCTCGCGATGATGGTCTCCGGTGCCTTCGCCGTCACCCTGTCGGTGGCCCGCAAGCGGCGCCGCGGGCCCGCCCTCGGGTTCGGCCTGCTCACCGCGGTACTGCTCTACGCACTGGTCGAGAACATCATCGACAAGCCCGACGGCATCGCCATCTCGCTGGCGTTCATCGCCGGGATCGTCCTGGTGTCGCTGGTCTCCCGGGTCTCGCGCACCACCGAACTGCGCGCCGACCGGATCGTCTTCGACGGGGCCGCGCGCCGGTTCGTCACCGACAGCCTCGCCCACGACCGGGCCCTGAACCTCATCGCCAACCGGCGGCAGACGGGCGACAGCGCCGAGTACGAGGCCAAGGAGCACGAGCAGCGCAGCACCAACCCGGTCCCGGGCCGCGCCGACGTGCTGTTCCTGGAGATCGACGTGGTGGACCCGTCCGACTTCAGCGACACCCTCACCGTCCGCGGCGTGGAGGTCGGGGGCCACCGCGTCCTGCGCGCCGAGGCCCCGGCCGCGCCCAACGCCATCGCGGCCGTCCTCCTGGCCCTGCGCGACGCCACCGGGGTCCGCCCGCACTGCCACTTCGCGTGGGCGGAGGGCAGCCCGCTGGTCCACATGGTCCGGTACTTCCTGCTCGGCCGCGGGGACACCGCCCCCGTCACCCGCGAGATCATCCGCAGCCACGAACCGGACCCCGACCGGCGCCCCGGCATCCACGTCGGAGGCTGACCCGGACGACCTCAGCCCTTGCGGGACAGTCCCGCGGAACCCAGGGCGGCGCCGGCCAGCGCGGCCAGGGCGACGGCGACCAGACGGTCCTCCTCCGCGGGCACGGGCCGGTCGGGGAACGGGTCGAGCAGGAAGCGCCCGCGGGAGCGCCCCGCGCCGACGACGGGGAGCTCGGTCTCGCCGTCGGGCCAGGTGACGTACTCCACGAGACGCCCTCCGTCGTCCAGCCAGAGGCCGCCGTCGTGCTGCATGCGGGGGCGGGGCCCGGCCCCGCTGCCGGCCTCGAAGCGGCAGCCGCGCAGGCCGAGCAGGCCGATCAGCTCGACGCGTACGTGCTCCACCAGCGCCTCGGGCGAGGGGGAGTCCTCGGCGAAACGGGCCGCGGCCCGCAGCGTGGCCAGGTGCGCCGAGCCGGAGGCGGCCACGTCCCGCATCCGCCGGGCCCGTACGGCCAGCTGCGAGACGATCAGGCCGACCGCCAGCAGCAGGACGGAGGTCCCCGTGTCGCCTCCGTCGGCGATGGTGAAGCGCTGGTAGGGCTCGATGAGGAAGAAGTCGTACCAGGCGGCCGCGGACAGCGCGGCCAGGGCGCCGGCGGCCCGGGTGCCCGAGGCGGCGACGGCCACCACCACCACGACCATCACCAGGGCGGCGTTGGCGGCCGTCAGCGACGTACGGAAGGGCACGAGCGCGAGCGCGACGAGGAAGGGCGCGACGAGCGCCGCCACCAGCGCGGCACCGTCGTGCAGGCGGTAGCCGGACATGTGGGACCTCCTGCTTCCACTGTGCCGCGCCCCCCGCAGGTCCGCACACGCGTGCGCCCGTCCCCCGGCCGGATCAGCGTTCCGCCAGCCGGCGTTCGATGATCGACTTGAAGTCCTCGTAGCCGCGCGGGGAGACCCTGCTCCCGTCGACGAAGAACGTCGGCGTGCCCTGCACCTTCAGACCCGCCCCGTCGCGCTGGTCGAGGGCGATGCGGTCGGCGGTCCGGGGGTCCGCGACGTCGGCGTCGTAGCGGGCCAGGTCGAGCCCGAGCTCCTGCGCGTAGCCGCGGAAGACGGCGTCCTTCGGCTCCCGCGACTCACCCCACTCGGCCTGGGTGGTGAACAGCTTGTCGTGCATCTCGCCGAAGCGGCCCTGCTGCGCGGCCGCCTCGGCGGCCCGGGCCGCCGCCTGGCCGTTGCGGTGGCCCGGCAGCGGGAAGTAGCGGGCGACGAAGGTGACGCGGTCGCCGTACTCCTTCTTCAGCCGGTCCATCACCGGGTGGAAGGCGCCGCAGGACTCGCACTCGAAGTCGAGGAACTCGACCACGGTCAGCCTGCTCTGGGCCGGGTCGGTGAGGCGGTGGCTGTTCTCCCGCACCGCGCGCGCGTCGGCGGCCGGCGAGGGGAGGGCGGCCGGCGTGGTGTCGCCTCCGGCGGGCCGGAGGAGGAGGAAGGATCCCAGGCCGGCGGCGAACGCGGCCAGCAGGACGAGGAGGACGTAGAGCTGCTTCTTCACGGCACGTGTGCTTTCTACGGAGCGCCGGCGCAGGGCCGCGGCGGCGCGCGGGCGCGCGGCGGCGGGACGGTGGCCGGGGCGGAGGACGGAAGGGGAAGGGGACGGGGCCCGTACGGGCGCCGGCTACTGACCGGAGGGGCTGCCGGCGCGCCGGTGCCGGCGCACGGTGACGACCATCGCGGCCACCAGGGCGAGGAGACCGACGGCGAATCCGGCCGCGATGGCCTTGAGGCTGTTCGCCGCCCTCCGGCCGTTCGTCACGGCGGTCCGCGACAGGGACGCGGAGGGCGCCGGTGCCGGAGCGGCGGACGGGACGGACGGTGCGGGGGAGACGGCCGGGACCGCGGCCACCGTGCGGTGGACCGGAGCCGCGGCCGGGGCGGCCGCGGCCGGGGACGGCAGCAGCAGTCCGGCCGCCGCCACGGGTACGAGGAGACGCCGCGCCGCGCAGACGGCGGCGCGCGGGACGATGACGCGCATGTCGGAAGGTTCTCCGGTGGTTCCGGGCCGGACGCGCGGCCGGGAAGGAGGACGGGGGACGCCCCGGGGCGCCCGCGCGTGAGCCGCGCCCGCGCCCCGGGCGATCAGCTCGCGAGGCGGAGGCCGGTCACGGCCGGGGGCCGGGACGGGTACCGGGTGAGGGGCGCCGGGACCGGAGGCGCGCGGCCGGGCCGCGGGGGCACCAGGGCCGACGGGGGGAGCGGGCTCGCCCCGGTCGCGGGTACGGCCTCGGGCCCGTGCCCGCCCGCGGTCGCCGCCGTCAGCAGCGGCAGCAGCGCGCCGAGGAGGCGCCGGGCGTGCTCCGCGAGCGGCCGGCCGTGCCAGAGCAGGGACTGCGGTGCGCCGACCAGCCGGGCGGCGAGCAGCAGGGTGACCGCGTGCCCGCCCAGCAGCACCGGCGAGTGCCCCTGGGGGGCGGCGCCGGTGAACGCCGTGCACGCACCCGGCAGCACGTAGCAGAGGTGGTAGACGGTCTGCGCCGCGAGGAAGGCGGCCAGCGCCTGGGTGTCGGTCAGCCGCCGCCGGGCCAGGGCCCGGCAGACGGGCAGCGCCACGACGGCCAGGGCGACCAGGGCCACCGTGCCCGGGGTGTGCTCCCGCAGCAGCGCGCGCCCACCCAGGGGGAGCAGCACGCACAGGGCCGCGAGCACCGCCGCCCGCAGCGCGGGCAGCGCACCGGTCCGCGGCTCGGGGCCGGGGAGGATGCGCAGGGCGTGCACGGCGTCGCTTTCGGGCAGGCGGGGTGCGGGCGCGGGCCCGCTGGGTCCGTCGCAGCGTACCGGCCGGCCTCCCGGCCCCCGACACCGGCCGTGCCGTGAGCGGCCCTCCCGCGACCGGCGCCGGTCGCGGGAGGGCTCCGCTGGCTCAGCGGGCGGGCCCCGCGCCCTCCCCGGCGGCGGCCGCGCCCGCATCCGCACCCGCAGCAGTAACCGAGACCGGGACCGGGACGGGCGCCGCGGAGCCGGCGGCCCCCGGGGTCCCGGCCGGGAGGTCACGGCTCCCGCGGAGGGGACCCGACAGCAGCAGGAGCGCGCACAGGGCGTTGCCGGCGTAGAGCACCCACAGGGCGTCACGGGTGCCGAGCAGGGCGCCGAGCGCGCCGCCCAGGACGCTGCCGACCGGGATCGTCCCGTACATCACGAACCGGATGCCGGCGCCGACCCGGCCCAGCATGTCCGGCGGGCAGTACGCCTGGCGGAAGCTCACGATGATCACGTTCCCGGCGACCACCCCGGTCATCAGGCAGAACTCGCCGACCAGGAAGGCAAGCAGCCCCGCCCCGTCCGTGGTGAGGGGGATCAGCAGCCCGAACGGGCCGCTGCAGAAGGCGCACAGCAGCACCGCACGGGCCGTCCCGACCCGGCGGGCCAGCCGCGGCGACACCATCGCGCCCAGCACCCCGCCGAGACCGGCCAGCGCGATCAGGAGACCGATCACCGTGCCCGACGCCCCCACCGTCCGGCTCAGGAACAGGATCGACAGGGACTGCGCCCCGGCCAGGAACAGGTTCATCGCCGCGTCGCACAGCAGGATCGTCCGCAGGAACGGGTCCCCCGTCAGGAAGGCCGCGCCCGCACGGATCTCCCGGACCAGCGAGCGCCGCGCGGCGGGGTCCGCCGGCGGGCCCGGAGGTTCCTCCGGCGTCCGGATCCGCAGCAGCAGCACCGCGGACAGCAGGAAGCTCAGCGCGTCCGCGAGGAAACCGACGGCCGCGCTCCCGGCCTGGGCCAGCATCCCGCCCGCGCCGGGCGCGACGACCTCCGCCACCGATTCGCTGGCCTGCAGCCTGGCGTTGCCGTCGGGCAGCGCCTCGTGCGGCAGCACGGTGGGCAGGTAGGCGCCGTAGGCGGCGCGGAAGAACACGTCCGCGGTCCCGGCCAGGACGGCCACCGCCGTCAGCTGGGTGATCGTCAGCGCCTCCAGCCAGGCCGCGGCGGTCAGCGACAGCATCAGCAGCGCCGACACCGTATTGCAGACGATCATCACGGGCCGCCGGCGCATCCGGTCCGTCCACGCCCCCACGGGCAGCCCGAACAGCAGCCACGGCACCCAGGCCGCGGCGCCCAGCACCCCCATGGCGAGGGGCCCCGCGTCCAGCGTCTCCACCGCGATCAGCGGCATCAGCACCCGGGTGGCGGCGCTCCCGAACTGGCTCACCGACTCCCCGGCCCACAGCAGCCGGAAGTCGCGGTGGCGCAGCGCGCCGTGCCCGGCGCTCACCGGCCCACCGGTCCCGCGCCCGTACCGGCGCCCAGCAGTGAGGCGATCTCGGCGGCCGGCTTGGGGTCCATCATCTCGCCGTGCGCACAGGGCACTTCGTACCGGGAGACCGGGCCGGTGACGTACGGCTCCCACACCTCCGGACCGGGGACGTCGGGCTCGTGGGCGGCGCCGACCAGCGTCACCCCGCCTCGGAACACCCCCGGACGGTGCGCCGGAGCCAGCCGGTCGTGGTGGACGTACGCCTCGCCGAGTGCGGCGACCGTCCCCGCGTCGAGACCGGCCAGCGGCCCCCCGGCCGTACGGGCGGCCGCCACCAGGCCCGCCGGGGACAGCGGTCCGGATCCGCCCGCCGCGTCGTCGTCGAGCGGCGGGTGGCCGAGCGAGAGGAGCAGGTCACGCAGCGGGTCCGCCGACGGGGTCTCACCGGGTGCTGCCGGATAGCCGTCCAGCAGGACCAGCCCGGCCACCTCCTCCCCGTCCTCCTGGAGCCGGACGGCCACCGCGTGGGCGAGCAGCGCCCCGAAGGACCAGCCCAGCAGGTGGTACGGGCCGTGCGGCTGCACCCCGCGGATCCGCCCGGCGTACTCCGCGGCCATCTCGGCCACACCGGAGGCCCGCGCACCCGGCTCGCTCAGCGAACGGGACTGCAGGGCGTGCACCGGCCGTGCCGGGTCCAGGTGCTCCAGCAGGCTCCGGTACACCCAGCCCGTGCCCGCGCCGGGATGCACGCAGAACAGGGCGGGCGGCGGGGCGGACGCGCCGGGCGGCGCGGCCCGCAGGGTGACCAGCGGCGCCAGCGGGTCGCCGTCCCTGCCCTGCGCGCCGTCCCCGGACCGCGCACCGGGACCGGACCGGGCGGCGAGCCCGGCCACCGTCGGCGCGGCGAACAGGTCCGGTACGCCCAGCTCCTCGCCCAGGGCCTCGCGCACCCGGGCCATCAGCCGGGCCGCCAGCAGGGAGTGCCCGCCGAGGTCGAAGAAGCCCTCGTCGATCCCGACGGTGTCCGCCGGAACCCCCAGGACCTCGGCGAACAGGCCCGCCAGGACCTCCTCGCGGCGGTCCCGCGGCGACCGGCGCGAGGCGCCCCCGCCCGCGGCCGGCTCCGGAGCGGGCAGGGCCGCGCGGTCGAGCTTGTCGTTCGGGGTGCGCGGGAAGGCGTCGAGCACGACGAACGCGGAGGGCACCATGTGCGCCGGCAGGCCGCCGGCCAGGTGGGCGCGCAGCGCGGCCGCGTCCACCGGCGCGTCCCCGCTGCCGCTCCCGGCCCCGCCCGCGGCCGGGACCACGTACCCGACCAGCCTCTTCCCGCCGCCGGGCGCGTCGTCCCGGACGGTCACCGCGGCCCGGCCCACCCCGGGCACCGCCGCGAGCGCCGCCTCGACCTCGCCGGGTTCGATGCGGAAGCCGCGGATCTTGACCTGGTCGTCGGCGCGGCCGAGGTAGTCGATGCGGCCCTCGCGGTCCCAGCGGACCAGGTCGCCGGTGCGGTACATGCGGGCGCCGTCCTCGAACGGGCAGGCCACGAAACGCTCCGCCGTCGTCCCCGGGCGCCGCAGGTAGCCCCGGGCCAGTCCGGCCCCCGCCAGGTACAGCTCGCCGGGCACGCCCGGGGCCACCGGCCGCAGGGCCGCGTCGAGCACGTAGGCGCGGGTGTTGGCGACGGGGGTGCCGATGAGCGGGTGCCCGCTGCGGGCGGTGTCCCACCAGAGGGCGTCGACCGTGCACTCGGTGGGCCCGTACAGGTTGTGGGCGCGCAGTCCCGCGGTGGCGCGCAGCCGGCTCCACAACTGCTCGTCGGCGGCCTCTCCGCCGATCAGCAGCAGCCGCGGCGGGGCGTCGAGGAGCCCTTCCTCGACGAGGTGCGCGGCGTGGGTCGGGGTGGTGTCGAGGACGTCGATGCCCGCGTCGGCGACGTGCCGGGCCAGGGCGGCGGAATCGTGCCGCAGGTCGTCGCCGATCAGGTGGAGTTCGTGTCCGGCGATCATCCACATCAGGGCGTCCCAGGAGGCGTCGAAGGACAGGGAGGCCACCAGGGCCACCCGCAACGGACGCCCGTGCGCCGCGCGTTCCACCTCGGCCATGGTGTGGGCGCGGTGGAAGGCGTACAGGTTGCGCAGGGCCGCGTGGTCGACGACCACGCCCTTGGGCCGGCCGGTGGATCCCGAGGTGTACACGAGGTACGCGGCGTCGCCCGGCGCCGGCGTACGGGGCACCGCCACCGCGGCACCGCCCCGGGCCTCGGCATCGGCCTCGGCCTCGGGGTCCGCGTCCGTGAGCACCACGTGGACCTGCGGCAGAGGTCCGAGCGGCAGCCGCGGAGCGGTCGCGGAGTCCGTGACCAGCAGCGCCGGGGCGGAGTCGGCCAGCATGTGGGAGATCCGCCCCTCCGGATAGCCGGTGTCCACCAGGACGAGCGCCGCACCCGCCTTCAGCACGGCGAGGACGGTGGCCACCGCCGCGGGGGAGCGTGGCAGGGCGATCGCCACCACCCGCTCCGGGCCCGCCCCCGCGCGGACGAGACGCCGCGCGAGCCGGTCGGCCCACGCGTCGAGGGCGGCGAACCCGATCCGCTCGGTGCCGTGCACCAGCGCGGTGGCCCCGGGGGTGCGCGCGACGGACGCCGCGAACAGCTCGGGCAGGGTGGCGTCCGGCACGGCGAGCGCCGTGTCGTTCCACTCGGTCAGCATCCGCCGGCGCAGCTCCGGCGCCAGCGGGTCGGCGGCGCCGACCGGCAGGTCGGGCGACTCGGCGAGCGAACGCACCACCCGCTCCAGGGCCGCGGCGAGGTCCCCGGCGGTGGCGTGGTCGAACAGCTCGGCCGCGTACTCCAGGAAGCCGGAGATCCCGGCCGGGCGGCCCTCGCCGTCGCGCAGCTCCCGGACGTCCAGGGTCAGGTCGAACTGGGCGACGTCGAAGCGGAAGGGCTCGGCGCGGACGTCGAGACCGGGCAGGGCGAGGGTCTCGTCCCCGCCGTCCTGCACCTGCAGCAGGACCTGGAAGAGCGGGTGCCGGGAGAGGGACCGCTCGGGGTTGACCGCCTCCACCACCCGTTCGAAGGGCACGTCCTGGTGCTCGAAGGCGGCGAGGTCGCTCTCGCGCACCCGTTCCAGGAGTTCGGCGAAGGTCGGGTCGCCGGAGAGGTCGGTGCGCAGGACGAGGGTGTTGACGAAGAAGCCGACCAGGTCGTCCAGGGCCTCGTCGGAGCGGCCTGCCACGACCGTGCCCAGCGGGACGTCGGTGCCGGCGCCCAGCCGGGACAGGGTCACGGCCAGCGCCGCCTGCACCACCATGAACAGGGTGCAGCCGTGCCGGCGGGCCAGCTCCAGCAGCCGTCCGTGCAGGGCCGCGTCCAGCGCCACGGGGACCGCGCCGCCGGCGTGGCTCGCCACGGCCGGCCTCGGCCGGTCGGACGGCAGGGCGAGTTCGGCCGGTGCCCCGGCCAGTCCGGCCTTCCAGAAGGCCAGTTGGCGTGCGCCCCGGCTCTCCGGGTCCTCCTCCGCGCCGAGCAGCTCCCGCTGCCACAGCGTGTAGTCGGCGTACTGCACGGGCAGCGGCTCGAACCGGGGTGCGGCGCCCGCGCACCGGGCGGCGTAGGCCTGCGCCAGGTCCCGGAAGAGCGGCCCCCAGGACCAGCCGTCGAGTGCGATGTGGTGCACCACCAGGGCGAGCACCCACTCCTGCGGCCCGGCCGGGATCAGCGCCGCCCGTACGGGGGGCCGCGCGGCCAGGTCGAACGGACGGGCCAGCAGGGCGTCCAGCACGGCGGCCGTCCCCTCGGGGCCGCACTGCGGCTCCTCCAGCACCACACTGCCGCCCGCGGGCAGCACCCGCTGGTACGGTTCGCCCCCCGCTTCCGGGAACATCGTCCGCAGGGCCTCGTGCCGGTCGGTGACGTCCCCCAGGGCCCGGGTCAGCGCCACGGTGTCCAGCGGGCCGTGCAGCCGCAACGCGAACGGGCAGTGGTAGCCGGCCGACTGGCCCGCCCGGCTCAGGAACCACATCCTGCGCTGCGCCGCCGACAGCGGCGGAGCGTCCGGCCGGTCGGCGGCCGCGGTCAGCGCGGGACGGGGAGCGTCCCCGCCACCGGCCTCCGCCGCCAGACAGGCGGCCAGTCCGGCCACCGTCGGGTGGGAGAAGAGCTGCCGGATGCCCAGGTCGCCCCCGAGGACGGTCCGGATCCGCGACAGCAGCCGGGTCGCCAGCAGCGAGTGGCCGCCCAGTTCGAAGAAGCCGTCCTCGGCGCCCACCGACGCCACCCCCAGCACCTGGGCGAACAGCTCCGCCAGGAGCTCCTCGCGCAGCCCGCGCGGGGCCCGCGAGGAGGACCCCGAGGAGAGGTCCGGAGCCGGCAGCGCGCCGCGGTCCAGCTTCCCGTTCCGGTTCGTCGGCAGGGCGTCCAGGACCACGACGGCCGACGGGACCATGTGCTCCGGCAGTTCACCGGCCAGGCGCCGGCGCAGCGCGGCCGGCTCGGCGGTGCGCCCCGCGGCGGGGACCACGTACGCCACGAGACGCTTGCCCCCGGGACCGCCGTCGCGGGCGACCACCACGGCCTGCGCCAGCTCCGGGCAGTCCCGCAGACGGGCCTCGATCTCGCCGGGTTCGATGCGGAAGCCGCGGATCTTGACCTGGTCGTCGGCGCGGCCGAGGTAGTCGATGCGGCCCTCGCGGTCCCAGCGGACCAGGTCGCCGGTGCGGTACATGCGGGCGCCGTCCTCGAACGGGCAGGCCACGAACCGGCCGGCCGTCAGGGCGGGACGCCCCAGGTATCCGCGGGCCAGGCCGGGCCCGGCCAGGTACAGCTCGCCCGGCACACCGGGGGCGACGGGCCGCAGCCCCGCGTCCAGCACATAGGCGCGGGTGTTGGCGAGCGGCCGGCCCACGAGCGGGTGCTCGCTGAGCGCCGCGTCCCACCACAGCGTGTCGACGCTGCACTCGGTGGGACCGTAGAGGTTGTGGCAGAGCATGCCCTCGGCGGCGCGCACCCTGGTCCACAGGGCCGCTCCCGCCGCCTCCCCGCCGAGCAGCAGCACCGCGGGCCGGTGGGCGGGATCGTCCAGCAGCCCCTCCTCGACGAGCTGTTCGGCGTGGGTCGGGGTCACGTCGAGGGCGTCGATGCCGGCCCGGGCGATGTGGCGCACCAGGGCGTGCGCGTCCCGCCGGGTGTCGTCGTCGATCAGGTGGAGCTCGTGCCCGGCCACCATCCACAGCAGCCCCTCCCACGAGGTGTCGAAGGACAGGGCGGCGGTCAGCGCCATGCGCATCCGGCGTCCGCCGTGCCGTTCCTCCGCGCGGGCGATCACCCCGGCCCGGTGGAAGGCGTACAGGTTGCGCAGCCCCGCGTGGTCGATGACCACCCCCTTGGGTTCGCCCGTCGAGCCCGAGGTGTGGATCACGTACGCGGCACTGCCGGGCAGGATCCGGCGGCCCGGGACCGGACCGGCGGGAGCCGGCCCGGCCGGGCCGGGGGCGTCGGTGAACACCCGGAGCGCACCGGTGTCCGGGAGCGCCGGGGCGGTCGCACGGTCGGTGACCACGGTGGTCGCGGTGCCCAGCAGGCGGGCGATCCGCTCGGCCGGGTAGTCCGTGTCGACGGGGACGAAGGCCGCGCCCGCCTTGAGCACCGCGAGCAGCGCCACGACCGAGTCGGCGGACCGCGGCAGGGCGAGGGCCACCAGGTGTTCCGGGCCGACTCCGTGCCCGGCGAGCCGGTGGGCCAGCTCGTCGGCGCGCGCGTCGAGCGCGGCGAAGCTCAGCCGGGTGTCCCCGGACACGAGCGCGGTCGCCCCGGGGGTGCGGGCGGCCTGTGCCTCGAAGATCTCGGGCAGGGTGGCGGCGGGCACCGCGACGGCCGTGTCGTTCCAGCGGGTCAGGACCTGCTCGCGCTCCTCGGCGGAGAGCGGGTCGGCCATGCCGACCGGGGCGTCGGGGGCCGCGGCGAGCTGGGCCAGCACCCGGGTGAGGGCGGCGGCGATCCCCTCGGCGGTGGCCGGGTCGAAGAGGTCCGTCGCGTACTCCAGGGCTCCGCCGATCCCGGCGGGCGAACCGTCCTCGTCCCGGCGTTCCTGGAAGTCGGCGGTGAGGTCGAACTTGGCGACGTCCCAGCCGACGGGCTCCTCGGCGCAGGCCGTGCCGGGCAGGGCGAAGGCGGGGCCCCCGCCGCTCTCCAGGGTCAGCATGACCTGGAAGAGGGGGTGGCGGGCGAGGGAGCGTTCCGGGTTGACCGCCTCGACGACCTGCTCGAACGGGACGTCCTGGTGTTCGAAGGCGGTGAGGTCGGTTTCGCGGATGCGTTCGAGGAGTTGGGTGAAGGTGGGGTCTCCGGTGAGGTCGGTGCGCAGGACGAGGGTGTTGACGAAGAAGCCGACGAGGTCGTCGAGTGCTTCGTCGGTGCGGCCGGCGACGACGGTGCCGAGGGGGATGTCGGTGCCGGCTCCGAGGCGGGAGAGGAGGACGGAGAGTCCTGCTTGGAGGACCATGAAGAGGGTGCAGTGGTGGGTGCGGGCGAGGTCGGTGAGGCGGGTGTGGAGTGCGGCGTCGAGTTCGAGGGGGACGGAGCCGCCGGTGAAGCTCGCGACGGGCGGGCGGGGCCGGTCGTGGGGCAGGGCGAGTTCGGCGGGGGCCCCGGCCAGCTCCCTCCTCCAGAAGCCCAGTTGGTGGCTCAGGAGGGAGTCGGGGTCGCCCTCCTCGCCGAGCACCTCCCGCTGCCACAGGGTGTAGTCCCGGTACTGGACGGGCAGCGGCTCGAAGGCGGGCGCGGCGCCGGAGCACCGGGCGGTGTAGGCGGTGGCCAGGTCGCCCAGCAGCGGTCGCCAGGACCAGCCGTCGGTGGCGATGTGGTGGAGCACCAGCGACAGCACCCACTCCTCCCGGCCGACCGAGAACAGGTGTGCGCGCAGCGGCAGTTCCGTCGTGAGGTCGAAGTGGTGGCCGGCCTCGGCTGCCAGCGCCGCCGGGAGCTCCTCCTCCCCGGTCGGGGTGACGGGCAGTTCCGGTGTCCGCTCGGTGACCTGCTGCACCGGTTCGCCGTCCACCTCGGGGAACACCGTCCGCAGCACCTCGTGCCGGGTGGTCAGGTCGGCCAGGGCTTCGGCCAGCGCCCGCGGGTCGAGGGGACCGCTGATCCGGGTGGTCAGCGGGCAGTTGTAGGCGGAGCCGGTCTCGCCGAGCCGGCTGAGGAACCACAGCCGCCGCTGGGCGAACGAAACGGGGAACACGGGGCCTCCGGGGGCGTGCGGGGCGGTGCGGGGGGCGGGGGACGGATCAGACATCGGCGGCGCGCCGGAGGGTGGGGCGGGCCTTGGGTGCGTCGGCGAGCAGGGCGGCGGTCCGCGCGGGGGTCGGGTGCTGGAACAGCTGGCGGATCTTCAGCTCCCGTCCCAGCTCGGCCCGGATCCTGCTGATCAGCCGGGTCACCAGCAGGGAGTGACCGCCCAGGGCGAAGAAGTTGTCGTCCGGGCCGACCTCCTCCCTGCCGAGGACCTCGGCGTACAGGGCGCGCACCCGGTCCTCGGCTGTGTCGCCCGGCGCGGCGTCCGGACCGGGCGCTGCGGGCGAGGAGGCACCGGCGCGCGGGGCGGGGCCGTCGGCGGAGCCGACCGGCCGGTCCGGTGCGTCGGCGAGCCCCCGCAGCAGCCGCGCCAGGTCCTCGGCCAGCCGCTCGGCACTCGTACGGTCGAACAGGTCGACCGCGTAGGTGAGTTCGCCCGAGAGGCCGTCCGGCGTGCCGGCGGCGGTCCGCCGCTCGGCGAGGTCCACGCCGAGGTCGAACTTCGACACGGGCCACTCGACGGGGTGCGGCCGGGCCGTCACTCCCGGCAGCCGCGGCAGCGCCGGCGGCTCGTTCTGCACCTGGAGCATCACCTGGAAGAGGGGGTGCCGGGCGAGGGAGCGCTCCGGGTTCACCCCCAGGACCACCTGCTCGAAGGGGACGTCCTGGTGCTCGAGGGCGGTGAGGTCGGTTTCGCGGATGCGTTCGAGGAGTTGGGTGAAGGTGGGGTCTCCGGTGAGGTCGGTGCGCAGGACGAGGGTGTTGACGAAGAAGCCGACGAGGTCGTCGAGTGCTTCGTCGGTGCGGCCGGCGACGACGGTGCCGAGGGGGATGTCGGTGCCGGCTCCGAGGCGGGAGAGGAGGACGGAGAGTCCTGCTTGGAGGACCATGAAGAGGGTGCAGTGGTGGGTGCGGGCGAGGTCGGTGAGGCGGGTGTGGAGTGCGGCGTCGAGTTCGAGGGGGACGGAGCCGCCGGTGAAGCTCGCGACGGGCGGGCGGGGCCGGTCGTGGGGCAGGGCGAGTTCGGCGGGGGCCCCGGCCAGCTCCCTCCTCCAGAAGTCCAGCTGACGGGTCAGCAGGGATTCCGGGTCGTCCGCCGCGCCCAGGACGGTGCGCTGCCACAGCGTGTGGTCCCGGTACCGGACGGGCAGCGGCTCGAAGGCGGGCGCGGCGCCGGAGCACCGGGCGGTGTAGGCGGTGGCCAGGTCGGTGAGGAGGGGTCCCCAGGACCAGCCGTCGGTGGCGATGTGGTGGAGCACCAGCACCAGCACCCACTCCTCCCCGCCCAGCTCCAGCAGGCGCGCCCGCAGCGGGAGTTCCGCCGCGATGTCGAAGCGGTGGCCGGTCACCTCGCGGACGGCGTCCGCGAGGCCGGTGGCCGCGTCCACCCGGCGGACCTCCAGCGCGGCCCCGGCCGCGGGCGGCTCCAGCAGCCGGATCACCGGCTCGCCGTCGCGCTCGTCGAAGACCGTCCGCAGCACCTCGTGCCGGGCCACCAGGTCGCCGAGGGCCAGATCGAGCGCCGCCGGGTCCAGGGCACCCGTCAGCCGGTAGGCGAAGGGCACGTTGTGGTGGGCGGAGGGGCCCTCCGCCTGGTGCGCGAACCACAGCCGGTGCTGGGCCGACGACAGCGGCACCTCCTGCCCCGGCTCGGACCGGCGCAGCGGCGGCCGGGCCGAGCCGGCGCTGCCGGCCAGCTCGGCCAGGGCGGCGACGGTCTGCGCGCGGAACACGTCGCGCACCGACAGCTCGACCCCGAGGGCCGTACGGACCCTGCTGACCAGGCGGGTCGCCAGCAGCGAGTGGCCGCCCAGGTCGAAGAAGCCGGCGTCGGCGGCGACCGCTTCCAGGCCGAGCACCTCGGCGAAGAGCCCCGCGAGGATCTCCTCGCGCGGCGTCCGGGGCGCCCGTCCGCCGCCGACGGGCCGGGCGGGCTCGGGCAGGGCCCGGTAGTCCACCTTTCCGTTCGGGGTCAGTGGCAGGGCGTCGAGGACGGTGACGTGCGAGGGCATCATGTAGCCGGGCAGCAGCCGCTCCAGCGCGCGCCGCACCCCTGGTCCGGTGACCTCCCCGACGACGTACCCGGCGAGCCCCTTCTCGCCGTCCGCGCTCCTCCGTACGGCCACCACCGCCTGGCGGACCCCGGGGCAGGCGGCCAAAGCCGCCTCCACCTCCCCGGGCTCCACCCGGAACCCGCGCACCTTCACCTGGTCGTCGGCCCGGCCCAGGAACTCCAGCAGCCCGTCGGCCCGGTGCCGCGCGAGGTCGCCGGTGCGGTACATGCGCGTCCCCGGCGGCCCGAACGGGTCCGCGACGAACCGTTCGGCGGTCGCCGCGGGCCGCCGGTGGTAGCCGCGCGCCACGCCGCAGCCGGCGAGGTACAGCTCCCCGGGCGTGCCCGGCGGGACCAGCCGCAGCCGCTCGTCCAGCACGTAGACGCGGGAGCCGTCGAGAGGCCGGCCGATCGGCACCGGGCCGTCCGCCTCCTCGGCCCGTGCGACCAGGTGGGAGGTGGCGCACAGGGTGGCCTCCGTGGGCCCGTACAGGTGGCGGACCACCGTGTCCGGGCAGGCCTCCAGTACCGCCCGGACCGCCGCCGGACTCACCACGTCGCCCCCGGTCAGCACCTCCCGGACGGTGGCCAGGAGCCCGGGGGACTCCTCGGCGACCACCCGGAACAGCCCGGCGGTCAGGTGCACGGCGGTGATCCGGTGCTCCCGGAGCAGCGCGCCCAGGGTCGCGACGGTCGGCTCGCCCTCCGGGGCCACGACCACCTGCCAGCCCGACAGCAGCGCCACCCACAGCTCGTAGTCGGCGATGTCGAAGGCGTGCGGGGCGTGGAAGAGGACCCGCTCGGCGCCCCGCGTGTGCCAGCCCCGGTCGGCCACCAGGTCCAGGAGGTCCCGGTGGGTGACGGCGACGCCCTTGGGCTCACCCGTCGAGCCCGAGGTGTGCATCAGGCAGGCGAGCTGCCCGGGGGCGTACGGCGCCGGCGTGAAGGGCGCGCCGTCCTGCGCGGCGCCGGCTCCGGGGTCCGCCGCGCCGACCAGGACCGTCGGCATGCCCTCCGGACCGAGCCCGGCGTGCGCCCGGTCGACCAGCAGGACGGCACATCCCGCGGCCTCCAGGATCCGCCGGCTGCGCGCGGCCGGCTGACCGGTGTGCAGCGGCACGTACGCGCCGCCCGCCTTGAGCACGGCCAGCATCGCCACGACCACCTCGGGCGAACGGCCCATCAGCAGACCGACCGGGGTCTCGGCGGTGACGCCGAGCCCGGCCAGGCGCCGGGCCAGCCGGTCCGCGCGCCGGTCGAGCTCCCCGTACGTGATCGCGTCCGGGCCGCTGACGAGGGCGACGGTGGCCGGGTGCAGCGCGGCCCGCCGGGCGAACTCCAGGTGCACGGCTTTCCCGGGGACCTCCGGCGGCGCCGCCGGGAGCCAGTCGCCCAGCAGCAGCCGGCGCTCCTGCGGCAGCAGCACCTCCAGGTCCGAGACCCGCCCGCGGGGCGCGCGCACGGCGGCCGCGAGCACGCCGCGCAGCCGCTCCACGAGGGCGCGCACGGTGGCCTCGTCGAAGAGCCCGGTACGGTACTTGGCCACGCCGCGCAGCCCCTCGCCGGCGCCGGCCCCCTCGGTGAACTGCAGCGCCAGCTCGAACTCGGCCTGCGGCACGTCCACCTCCTCGGTCCGCGCGACCAACCCGGGCAGCTCGAGGGCCGCGGCGGACGCGGCCCGGCGCATCGTCAGCGCCACCTGGAACAAGGGGTGGTGGGCGAGCGAACGGCGCGGGTTGACCGCCTCCACGACCTGCTCGAAGGGCACGTCCTGGTGGGCGAACGCCGCCAGGTCCGTCTCCCGCACCCGCTCCAGGAGTTCGGCGAAGGTCGGGTCGCCGGAGAGGTCGGTGCGCAGGACGAGGGTGTTGACGAAGAAGCCGACCAGGTCGTCCAGGGCCTCGTCGGAGCGGCCCGCCACGACCGTGCCCAGCGGGACGTCGGTGCCGGCGCCCAGCCGGGACAGCACCACGGCCAGCGCGGCCTGCAGCACCATGAAGACCGTGCACCCGTGCGTCCTGGCCAGCGCCTCCAGCTCCGCCGTCAGCGCCGCGTCCAGAGCGAAGGGCACGGCCGCGCCCGCCGGATCGGCCACCGGGGGCCGGGGCCGGTCCGTGGGCAGCGCGGGCTCCTCAGGCAGCCCCGCCAGCGCGGTGCGCCAGTGCTCCAGCTGCTCCTCGCCGACGGCGTCCAGCAGGGTGCGCTGCCAGAGCGCGTAGTCGGCGTACTGCACGGCCAGCGGCGACCGCGCGCTGGTGCCGGCCCGGCCCGTACGGGCGGCGTACGCGGCCGACAGGTCGCCCAGCAGGGGACCCCAGGACTCGCCGTCGGTGGCGATGTGGTGCAGGGCCAGCACCAGGGTGTGCCGTTCGGGTCCGGCCACCAGCAGCGCGGCCCGCAGCGGAGCCTCCGCCGCCAGGTCGAAGGGCCGGCCTGCGATCTCCGCGACGTCCGCGCGGTCCGCGTCGAGGAGCTCCAGGACGGGCCCGCACGGCGGCAGGACCACCTGGCGGGGTTCGCCGTCGGACTCCGGGTGGACGGTGCGCAGGATCTCGTGCCGCCCGGTCACGTCGGCCAGGGCGCCCCGCAGCGCGTCCACGTCGAGCGGACCGTCCAGCGCCACGGCGACCACGCTGTGGTAGGCCGGGTTCGGCCCGTCGAGCCGGTCGAGGAACCACAGCCGCCGCTGCGCCGGGGACAGGGGCAGCTCCGGCGGGCGGGGACCGGGGCGCAGCGCGGGCCGGGCCCCGGCCGCACCGTCGACCAGGGCGGCCAGCGCCGCCGGGGTGCGCGCGGTGAACACCTCACGGATGCCCAGCTCCGCGCCGAACGCGCCGCGCACCTGCGCCACCAGCCGCATCGCCAGCAGCGAATGGCCGCCCAGCTCGAAGAAGTCCTCGTCGGCGGCCACCTCCGGCAGGCCCAGGACGGAGGCGAACAGGCCCGTCAGGATCCGCTCCCGCTCGGTGCGGCCGCCCCGCCCGCCGGAGCGCCGGGCGGGCGCGGGCAGGGCCCGCCGGTCGAGCTTGCCGTTCGCGGTGACGGGCAGCGCGTCGAGGACGACCACGGCCGGAACCATGTGCTCGGGCAGCGCGGCCGCCAGGGCGGTGCGCACCCCGGCCGCGGTCGGGGCCGCGCCGGGCGCGGGCACCACGTAGGCCACCAGACGCGGGTCGCCGGGGCGGTCCTCGCGGACGACGACCGCCGCGTGGGAGACGCCGTCGCAGGCGGCCGCGGCGTTCTGCACCTCGCCGAGCTCGACGCGGAAGCCGCGGATCTTCACCTGGTCGTCGGTGCGCCCCAGGTACTCCAGGACGCCGTCGGACCGCCAGCGCACCAGGTCGCCGGTGCGGTACATGCGGGCGCCGGCCTCGAAGGGGCAGGCCACGAAGCGTTCCGCGGTCAGCCCGGGCCGGCCCAGGTAGCCGCGGGCCAGCTGGACGCCGGCGAGGTACAGCTCGCCGGCGGTGCCGGGCGCCACCGGCCGCAGCGCGCCGTCCAGGACGTACGTACGGGTGTTGGCGGCGGGCCGGCCGATCGGCACGGTCCGGTCCCCGGCCCGGCACGCCCACAGGGTGACGTCGACCGCGGCCTCGGTCGGGCCGTAGAGGTTGTGCAGCACCGCCCCGGGCAGCACCCGGTAGAAGGTGTCCTGGGTGTGCGGGGACAGCGCCTCGCCACTGGCGATCACCCGGCGCAGCGAGCGGCTCCGGGCCGCGGCGGGCTCGCGCAGGAACACGTCCAGCATGGACGGCACGAAGTGCGCGGTGGTGACGGCCTCCCGCTCGATCAGGGCGGCCAGGTAGGCGGGGTCCTGGTGGCCCCCCGGCGTGGCCACGACCAGCGTCGCGCCCGTCAGCAGCGGCCAGAAGAACTCCCACACCGACACGTCGAATCCGGCGGGGGTCTTCTGCAGCACCCGGTCGCCGGGGCCGAGACCGTACTCGCGCTGCATCCACTCCAGCCGGTTGACGATGGCCCGGTGCGGGACGAGCGCCCCCTTGGGGCGGCCGGTGGACCCGGAGGTGAAGATCGCGTACGCCGGGTGGTCCGGGAGGACGACGGGCCGGGGCGCGGAGGGCGCCGCCGGGAGCGGGGCGTCCAGCCTCAGCGTCGGCGTTCCCGCGGTCTCCCAGCCGGTGCTCAGCACCAGGGCCGGGGCCGCGTCGGCGATGATGCCGAGGTTGCGGCCGTCGGGCTGGGCCGGATCGACGGGCAGGTAGGCCGCCCCGGCCCGGAGCACCCCGCACAGGGCGACGACCAGGTCGAGGGAGCGCGGCACGGCCACCGCGACCAGGCTCTCCGTACCGATGCCCCGGGCGGCCAGGACGTCGGCGAGGCGGTCCGCCCGCTCCTCCAGCTCGCGGTAGGTGAGGGACTCGCCCTCGAAGACGACTGCGGTGGAGTCCGGTGTGCGGGCGGCCTGCTGCGCGAGCTGCGCGGTCAGGGTGGTGGCGGGCAGCTCGGCGGAGGTGTCGTTCCACTCGGAGAGGACCCGCCGGCGCTCGGCCGGGGTCAGCGCGTCCAGGGTGTCGACCGGCGCGTCCGGGTCGGCGGTCCAGCGTTCCAACAGCCGCACCAGCCGCTCGCCCAGCTCCCGCACCCGCCGGGTGGCGAGGAGTTCGGGGTGGTGGCTCAGCCGCAGGCCGAGGCGGGCGCCCGGCTCGACGACGAGGGTGAGCGGGAAGTGCGTGGTGTCCCGGAACCGGATCCGCGCCTCCAGGTCGAACCCGGGCAGGTCGAGCGCGTAGTCGCTCATCGGGAAGTTCTCGAAGACCAGGTTCGTGTCGAACAGCGCCGAGGAGGATCCGGCCAGCTGCTGGATCCGGGTCAGCGCCAGGTGGTCGTGGTCCACCAGCGCGGCGCGCTGCCGCTGGAGCTCCGCGCAGATCCCGCGCAGCGGGGCGGAGGCGTCGATCCGGGCCCGCACCGGGACGGTGTTGATGAGCATGCCGATCATGTGCTCGGATCCCGGGAGTTCGGCCGGGCGGCCGCTGACCGTGCAGCCGAACACCACGTCGTCCTGTCCGGTGGTCCGGGCCAGGAGCGCCGCCCAGGCGCCCTGGACCAGACCGGTCAGCAGCAGCCCGCACTCCCGGGCCCGCGCGGTCAGCGCCGCGGTCGCCGTCTCGTCCAGCCGCAGCACCACGTCCTCGGGGGTCGCGCCGGGGGAGACCCGGCCGGAGCCCGTGGCGATCCGGGTGGGCGCGCCGAGACCGGCCAGGGCGGCGCTCCAGGCCGCCTCCGCGGCGGGGCGGTCGCCGGCGGCCACATGGGCCAGGTAGTCCCGGTACGGCCGGACCGGCTCCGGCTCCCCGCCCCCGTACAGGGTGAACAGCTCGCGGAAGAGCAGCCCGAACGACCATCCGTCCAGCAGGATGTGATGGGCCGTCACCAGCAGGCGGTGCCGGTCGCCCGCCAGCCGCAGCAGGGTGAAGCGCAGCAGCGGGGGACGGCGGCTGTCGACCCCCCGGGCCCAGTCCTCCTCGGTCAGCTCCACGGCCCGGTCCTCGGCCCGCCCGGCCGGCAGACCGCCGAGGTCGTGCTCCTGCCAGGCCGGTTCCATGTCCCCGCGGACGACCTGGACGGGGTCGCCGTTCTTCCGGTGCGTGAGCACGACCCGCAGACTGGCGTGGCGGCGCAGCAGCTCCCCGGCGGCCCGGCGGAGCCGTGCGGCGTCGAGCGCCCCGTCCAGGTCGACGGTGAACTGCGCGATGTAGAGGTGCTTGGACTCCTCGTCGTACCCGGAGTGGAAGAGCATGCCCTCCTGCAGCGGGGAGAGCGGCAGGACGTCCTCGATGGCCGGCCGGGTGGTGTTCATGACTGGTTCGCTTTCTGGGGAGTCCGCCGGGGCGGCGGCCGCCGTCGGGGAACGACGGGGGAGGAAGGGCGGGGAGGAGGAGGGGAGTCGGGGAGGAGTCGGGGAAGGCGGGGAGGCGGGAGCGGCCGGTCCGGGGGCGGGTCAGCCGAGGCCGAGGGCGGCCGCGAGGTCGTCGAGCTCGTCCTGGCCGATCGCGGCCAGCGTGAGCCCGGCGGCGGGCGGTGCCGGGGGCGGGGCGGCGACGTCCGCGCGGTCCGCGTGCGCGACGAGGGCGCCGAGCATCCGGAACCACCCCTCGGCCAGCGCCCGCACCTCCGCCTCCTCGTGGACGCCCTCCGCCCACGCCCAGTCGGCGTGCAGGACGGGCCCGGCCGCCGACTCCAGGACGAAGGCGTTCACCTCCACGGCGTGCGCCATCGGCATGCAGGGGCCGGGCGCGTCGAGCCGGGCGCCGTACGCGGGCAGCAGCTGCCAGTCGCCGCCGCCCGGACCGCCCAGCCTGCCCAGGTAGTTGAAGCCCAGCCCCGCCCGCTCGGCGGCGCCGAGCACCGGGCCGGCCACCGGGTCGAGGTGGCGCAGCAGGCCGTAGCCGATCCCCTTGCGCGGGATCGCGCGGAGCTGCTCCCGGACCCGCCGCAGGGCTGCTCCGGCGGTGGGCCCGCCGTCCTCGGCGTCCGCCGCGTCCAGCCCGTCCAGGACGAACCGGGTCGGGAACAGGGTGGTGAACCAGCCGACCGTACGGGAGAGATCGGCCTCGGCGCCGATGTCCTCCCGGCCGTGCCCCTCCAGCTCCACCAGCACCTCCGGTCCGCACGGCCGCCACCGGGCGAGGGCCAGGGCCAGTCCGGTCAGCAGCACCTCGTTGGCGTCGGCGCCCAGCCGGTCGGCGACCGAGGTCAGCAGCGGACCGGCCGTCGCCGCGGGCAGGCTCAGCACGAGACGCCCCGCCCGGTCCTCGTGGTCGCTGCCCGGATCCAGCGGACGGCGGCCCGCGATCCCGGCCCCCGGCCGTACCACGCCGTTCCAGTACGGGGCTTCGGCGGCGGTCCGGCCGGCCGCCGCCTCCGCGGCGAGCAGTTCCGACCAGCGGCGGAAGGAGGTCGCCACCGGGTCGAGCGCACCCTCCGGGGAGCGTCCCGCCGCGACGGCCTCCCAGGCCCGCGCGAGATCGCCGGTCAGCACCCGCCAGGAGATCCCGTCCACCACCACGTGGTTGACCACCAGCGCCAGCGCGCCGGGCCGGCCGGTACCCGCGTCGAACCAGACCGCCCGGACGATCACCCCGGCGGCCACGGACAGCAGGTCGCGGGCCGCGTGCACCTCCCGCTCGACCTCCTCGGCCGTGGGGTCGCTACCGTCCGTGACCACGCGCCGCAGGCAGTCCGCGGCCCGCACCGCACCGGCCGGGCGGGTGCTCCAGCCCGTGTCGTCCCGCACCAGGCGCAGCATGTCGTGCCGGTCCAGGACCGCCTGGAGCACCGCGGTCGCGGCCCGGCCGGTCAGCCCGGCCGGGGTCCGGACGACCAGGTACTGGTGGTAGCGGTCGGCGGGACCGCCCCGCTCGTCGAGCCAGCGCATCACGGGCGTCGCCCGGACCGGCCCGACGCCGTCGTCCGCGCCGGCCCCCGCGGCACGCGCCAGCGGCACGGCCGTCGCGGCCAGGGCCGCCACGTCCGGCAGGGTCAGCACGTCCCGGACGGCGATCCGCAGCCCGGCCCGGCGGGCCGCGCCGACGACCTGGACGGCGATGATGCTGTCACCGCCGAGCCGTACGAACCCGTCACCCGGGCCCACGTCCGCGATCCCGAACAGGTCCGCCAGGACCCCGCACAGGATCCGCTCCGCCTCGGTCACGTCGATTCCCCTCATGGTCTTCCTCGTTCTCGTTCTCCGCGGGCGCTGCCGCGGGGCGTGGTCAGGCGGCGGCGCGGGCCGGTGCGAACAGCGTCCGCAGCGCGGCCCGGTCGACCTTTCCGTTGGCGGTCACCGGCAGCTCGTCCAGCCGGTGGAAGTGCCGGGGCACCATGTACGCGGGCAGCCGGGCCGCGCAGGCCGCCGCCAGGTCCTCCGGCCCCGGGCCGCCGGAGCCGGCGCGGGTCCAGACGGCGGCCAGCCGCCGGGAGCCCGCGACCTCCACGGCCACCACCACGGCCCGGCGCACCCCGGGCACCGTGCCGAGCACGGCCTCGACCTCGCCGGGCTCCACCCGGTAGCCGGCCACCTTGAGCTGGTCGTCGGCCCGCGCCACGAAGTGGAAGGACTCCCCGTCGAAGCGGACGAGGTCGCCGGTGGCGTAGCAGCGGCGCGGGGCGCCGTCGGCGTGCGGCAGGGTCCGGAACCGGGCCGCCGTCAGCTCCGGGTCGCCGAGGTAGCCGAGCCCGACGCTGCCGCCGGCCACGATCAGCTCGGCCTCCTCGCCGGGGGCGAAGGGCCGCAGCACGCCGCCGGCCTCGCGCAGCAGCTCCGCGCCGGCGACCGCGGTGCCGATCGGCGGGTGTTCGGGCCAGGACGCCGCCCCGCGCGGGTCCAGCCGGTGCTGGGTGACCACGTGGGTCTCGCTGGGGCCGTACTCGTTGACCAGGGCCACCCCGGCGGCCGCGCAGAACTCCCGTACCTCGGCGTTGACGACGAGGCGCTCGCCCGCGACGGCGATCTCCCGCAGGTCGGGCATGGCGTCCGGCTCGAACACGGCGGCCGTGGCCAGCGCGTGCAGGCCCACCACCGGCAGGAAGAGCCGGGCGACGCGGTGCGCGCGGACCACCTCCATCAGAGTGAAGGGGTCCTGTCGTTCCTCGTCGGACACCACGACCAGAGCGGCCCCGGCCAGCCAGGTGGCGACGATCTCCTCGTAGCCCACGTCGAAGCCGATGGAGGCGGCCTGGAGGGTGTGCGGCGGGCGGTCGTGGGACCAGTGCCGCACGTGCCAGTCGCCGAGCGCCGCCAGCACGGACGGGGGAACGGCGACGGACTTGGGCTCACCGGTGGAGCCGGAGGTCGGTATGACGTAGCCGACGCTCCCCTCCCGGATCTCCTCCAGCGGCGCGCCGCGCACCTCGCCGAGGGTGGCCTCGGCGGGGCCGAGCCCGGCCGGGGCGCTCGCGTCGGACCGGACGAGCAGGGCGCAGTGCCGGGCGATCCGCGCGGCCCGCGGCGCGGGCATGCCCGGGTCGACGCAGACCACGCCCAGGCCGGCCCGCCAGGCGCCGAGCACGGCCGCGCAGCGCTCCCAGGACCGCTCCCCGTGGACGGCGAGCACGTCGTCCGGGCCCAGCCCGCGGGCGGCGAGCCCGCCCGCGATCTCCGCGGAGAGCCGGTCGAGTTCGGCGTAGGTGTGGGCGGCGGCGCCGTCGACGACGGCCACCGCGCGGGGGTCGCGCCGGACGGCGCGGAGCAGGGCCCGGACGAGGGAGGGCGGTGGTCCGGGCGCGTCGTCGGTGTGCATGGTCGTGCCTTCCGGGGGCGGTACGGGGGACGGGTGGCGGGTGGGGCGGGGACGCTCAGGCATCCGGCGCCGCGGTCTGTGCGCGGACCAGCGCGGCCAGCCGGTCGAGGCCGTCCTCGATCCGGTCGGGGTCCAGGGAGCTGCACGACAGCCGCAGCTGGCGGGCGGCCCGCGCGGAGCCGCTGAAGTGGCGCATCGGCGTGAAGAGCACGCCGTGCCGGACGGCGGCCTCCTCGACGAGGGCGTCGGTCACCGCGAACGGCACGTCGACGACGACGAAGAAGCCGCCCGCCGGGCTGCTCCAGCTCACCCCCGGCGCCTCGGCGAACCGCCGCCGCAGCCCCTCCAGGAGGCAGCGCAGGTTGCGCCGGTAGACGCCGATCTGGCGGCGGTTGGCGCCCAGCAGGCTGCCGTCGTGCTCCAGCAGCATGCCGCCGACCAGGGCCTGGCTCACGGGCGAGGTGTTGACCGTCAGCATGCTCTTGGCCCGGGCCAGTTCGTCGGCCAGCAGCGCGGGACCGCCCGGTCCCGTGACCCGCTGGTCGGCGACGGCGAAGCCCACCCGGGCACCGGGGAAGCAGGTCTTCGCCAGCGAGCCGATGTGGACCACGCGCTGCCCGGTGTCCAGGGCCTTCAGCGTCGGCGGCCGGCCGGTGTCGGAGAGCCGGAACCAGCCGTACGGGTTGTCCTCCAGGAGCAGCACGTCCTCCTGCTCCGCGACCTCCAGCAGCTCCAGGCGCGTCACCACGTCCAGTGAGTGGCCGCTCGGGTTGGAGAAGTCCGCTACGAGGTAGAGGGCGCGGGGCCGTTCGCCCGCGGCGCGGACCTCCCGGATCCGCTCGCGGACCTGCTCGGGGCGCAGCCCGCGGGGGCCCTCGGGGACCGGGCGCACCGGGAGGTCCAGCAGCCGGGCCGCCCCCGTCAGGCCGACGTACGCGGGGTCCGTGGCCAGCACCACGTCGCGCGGGGTCGCCCGCAGCGCGCGCAGGACGAGCCACAGGGCCTCCTGGGCGCCCACGGTGACCAGGAGGGCCTCCGGGTCGCAGGTGATGCCCTCGTCCCGTTCGAGCTGGTGGGCGATCAGCTCGTGCACGACGCCCTTGGTACGGCCGTACTGGAACAGCTCCCGCCGCACCCCGGCCGCGTCGAGCCCCTTCTCGGTGGTGAGGTGCTCGATGTACGTGTCCAGGTAGCGGTGCAGGTCCGCGGGGTCGAAGAAGTCCTCGACGGGTCGTCCCGGGGCGAAGGAGACCGCGTCGGGGAAGCGTCCCGCGATCTCGTTCAGGAAGGTCATGGACAGCAGTGCCGGGTCCGAGAGGGAGGCGTGCAGGTCGGCCCGGTCCAGCAGCACGGAGGGTCGGTTCACCGGCCGGCCCCCAGCGCGGTCAGCCACGGGGCCTCGGCCGGGGTGGCGCAGCCCGACAGCTCCAGCGCGGAGCGCAGTTCGGCCTCGAGCAGCCCGAGCACCCGGGCGACCCCGTCCTCCCCGTCCGCCGCCAGGCCCCACAGCACGGGACGGCCCAGCAGCACCCCGTCCGCGCCGAGCGCCAGGGCCTTGAGGACGTCCGTCCCGCCGCGGATCCCGCTGTCCAGCAGCAGCCGACAGGACGGCGGGACCGCCTCGCGGACGGCCGGCAGCATGTCGGCGCTGGCGACCGCGCCGTCGAGCTGACGGCCGCCGTGGTTGGAGACGACCACCGCGTCCGCGCCGACGGACGCGGCGATCGCGGCGTCACCCGGATCGAGGATCCCCTTGACGATCAGCGGAAGCCCCGTCAGGTCCCGCAGCCGGGCCAGTTCGTCCCAGCCCAGCGCGCGGGCGAAGGACTCGGCGGTGTGCTCCGCGACCGCGCAGGTCCCGGCGCGCCGCTCGGCCGCCCGGCGGGCGCCGGCCGGGTCGAGGTGGGCGGCGGCCACACCCGGCGGCAGGGCGAAACCGTTGCGCAGGTCGCGCAGGCGGCGCCCCATCACGGGCACGTCGACCGTGACCATGAGCGCGGCGCAGCCCGCCTCCTCGGCGCGCCGGACCAGGGCCGCGGTGGCCTCCGGGTCCCGCTGGCAGTACAGCTGGAACCAGGTGACCCCGCCCAGCGCGGTCACCTCCTCCACCGGCACGCTGCTCAGCGTGCTCAGGGTGAACGGCACGCCCGCGGCCGCCGCCGCGCGCGCCGTGGCCAGTTCGCCCTCGGGGTGCAGCAGCCGCTGGTAGGCCATCGGCGCGACGGCCACCGGCAGGGCCGCCCGTCCGCCGGGCAGTTCGGCCGAGGTGTCACAGGCACCGGTGCCCGACAGCACGCGCGGGACCAGTCGGATCCGGTCCAGGGCCGACCGGTTGGCGGCCATGGTCAGCTCCTCGCCGCTGCCGCCGGCCACGAAGTCCCAGACCTCCGGGTCCAGCGCGCGCCGCGCCGGTCCGGCGAAGTCCTCGAGCCGGACCGGGATCGCGGAGGTGTCGTCGACGCCGCTCACCGCAGGACCTCGCCGCCGAGGCGCTCCGCCTCGACGGCCTCGTACAGGGCCTTGATGTTGCCGTTGCCGAAGGTGCGGGCGCCGAACCGCTCGATGACCTCGTGGAAGAGGGTGCGCCGCGGGTGGGTGGAGCGGGTGAAGATCTGGAAGAGCTGCCCGTCGTGGTCCTCGTCGACCAGGACGCTGATCCGCTGGAGCTCCCGGGTGGAGTGCCGCGCCAGGTCGAGACGGGCCGCGAGCATCGTGTAGTAGGCGTCGGGAACGCTCAGGAACTCCACCCCGCGCTCGCGCAGCGCCCCGACCGCACGCACGATGTCGCGGGAGGCGAAGGCGATGTGCTGCACGCCGGCGCCGCCGTGCTCGGCGAGGAAGCGGTCGATCTGGCCGGACTCGCGTCCGGTGTCCGGTTCGATCAGCGTCAGGGTGACCTCGCCGGAGGCGCTCTGCACCACCTTGGAGTCCATGGCCTGCGCACCGACCCGGATCAGCTCCTGGAAGATCATCCGGAAGCCCAGGACGCGGGTGTAGAACTCCACCGTCCGGGCGAGTTCCCCGGCGGGCAGGCAGATCGCGAAGTGGTCCAGTTCCTCCAGGAGTTCACCGTCGGGGTCGGCTGCGGGCGCGTCCGGGAGCGGGGCGAAGCCGGCGGGGAGTCCGGCCGGGTCCGGCTCGACGAGGGTGTGCACGACGTCGCCGAACCCGGCGATCACGGCCCGGGTGCGGCCGTCGGCGCCGCGGTGCGGCACCGCCAGCGGAACGGCGCCGCGCGAGACCGCCTCGTCGAAGACGGCGGACACGTCGGGGACGCTCAGCGCGATGTCGGCGACCCCGTCGCCGTGGGCGAGCACGTAGCGGGCGCCCGGGTGGTGCGGGCTGAGGGCCCGGGTGAGGACGAGCGAGATCCGGCCCTGGCGCAGGAGCAGGGACTCGGCGTCGTCGGACGCGGCACGGGCGACCGCGCGGAATCCGTAGCGGTCGGTCAGTTCGGCCGCCGCCGAACCGAGGTCGGCGACGTAGGACTCGACGTGGGCGGTGCCGAAGGCGGGGGAGAAGGTCATGGTGCTGCCGTTCGTCATGGGGCCGCCGTCCCTCGCGGGCCGGCGGGCACGGACAGGGCCGCGGCCGGTGCGGGGGCCGGGCCGGTGGCCGTGGTCAGGAAGGGGATCCGGGAGGGCAGGGTGCGCCACACCCCGGGTGTGTAGAAGTGGCCGCCGGGCAGGACGTCGTGGCGGAAGGGGCCGTCGGTCAGCGCGGCCCAGCGCGGGCCCGCGTCCTCGCCGATCACCGGGTCCGCGTCACCGGAGAACACCTGGAGCGGGACGTCCGTCCGGGCGCCCGGGACGGGGGCGAAGCTGTCCCGGGCGACCAGGTCGGCCCGCATCAGCTCCACGGCCATCTCGGTCAGCTCGGGCTCCTCGCGGACGTGCTCGGGCAGCAGCCCGTGGGTGAGCATCCAGCCGAGCAGCTCCTCGTCGCGCTGCCCCTGGGCGAGGAACCGGTCCCGTTCGGTCACCCCGCGGTCCGGGGCGTTGCAGGCGGAGACCACCAGCGCGCGGGGCGCGGGCGCCCCGGCGGCGGCGAGCCGGACGGCGACCTCGAAGGCCATCCAGCCGCCCATGCTGTGCCCGAACAGGACGTACGGGCCCTCGCCGGCCACCGCGGCGACCCCGGCGGCGGCGTCCGCCGCGAGCTCGTCCCAGGTCCGCGCGTACTCCTCGGCGAACCGGCCCTCCCGGCCCGGATAGCAGACGGCCACCAGGCCGGCGCCGTCCGGGAGGGAGGGGATCCAGTCGTGGAAGGTGGCGGTGCCGCCCCCGCAGAAGCCGAGGCAGACCAGGGTGGGAGCCCCGTCGGCGCTCTCCCTGAGCCGTACCGCGGTGGTGTCCGGGGCGCTCACGAGGACACCTCCGCGGCGCGGACGGGCACCGAGCCCGCGTGCCGTGCCAGGTCGGCGAGCACGGGGAAGCGGTAGACGTCCTTGGTCCGCAGCGCGATGCCGGCGTCCTTCTTCAGCCGGGACACCACCCGCAGGGCCACCAGCGAATGGCCGCCGAGGGCGAAGAAGTTGGCCTCGGCGTCGATGCCGTCCCGTCCCAGGACCTCGGACCAGACCGCGGCGATCAGCTCCTCCAGCGGCCCCTCCGGAGCACGCCCGGGGGACTGCGTCCCGCTCGCGGCCGTCGGCAGCGGGGGCAGCGCCTCCGTGTCCACCTTGCCGTTCGGCGTCAGGGGGAGCGCGTCGACCGTCACGAAGACGGACGGGACGAAGTGGGCGGGGAGCACGGCGGCGCAGTGCCGCCCCAGCTCGGCCCCGGCCACCGGCTCGCCGGGAGCGGGTACCCAGTACGCGGCGAGCAGCGCGTCCCCGTCGGGGCCGGTCCGCACCACCGCGACCGCGGCGTCCACGCCGGGGTGCTCGCGCAGCCGGTCCTCTACCTCGCCCGGCTCCATGCGGAAGCCGCGCACCTTGAGCTGGCGGTCGGTGCGCCGCAGGAACTCCAGGCCGGATCCGGCCCGCCAGCGCACGAGGTCGCCGGTGCGGTACATGCGGCTGCCGTCGGCCGCGAACGGGTCCGCGACGAACCGGCTCGCGGTCAGCCCGGGCCGGCCGACGTATCCGACGGCCACACCCGGACCGGCCAGGTACAGCTCGCCGGTGGTGGCCGGCCGCAGCCGCTCGTCGAGGACGCAGGCGCGCACCCCGGCCAGCGGCTCGCCCAGCCGCGGGGTGTCCCCGGTGATCCGGACGGCCGTCGCGTCGACCGTGCACTCGGTGGGACCGTACAGGTTCCACGCCTCCACGGCCGGGTCCGCGGCCAGCGCCCGCCACATGGGCACGGGCACCGGTTCGCCGCCGAGCAGCAGCCGCAGCGGTCGCCCGGGCCGAAGCCGCGGACCGGTGAGCCGCCAGTGCGAGGGCGTGCAGTCCAGGTCGGTCACGCCGTGCTCGTCGAACAGGGCGTCCAGCCGCGCCGGTTCGGTGCGGTCCTCGTCGTCCAGGACGACGAGGGTGTCGCCGCGGCAGACCCGGACCCACTGCTGGACCGACGCGTCGAAGGACAGGCTGGCGTTCCAGGCGACCACGCCGTGGTCGCGGGGGTAGACGCCCCGCTCCTCCAGGCCGGCCACGAGGGCGGCGACGCCGCCGTGCGTGACCTCGACGCCCTTCGGCGGGCCGCTGGAACCCGAGGTGTGGATGACGTACGCGGCGTCGCCCGGCCGGCCGACGGGCCCGGACGGGGCGTCGGCCTCCGCCTTCGGCCCCGCGGTGTGCGGGTCCAGCACCGGCAGGCCCGCGGCCCATCCGGCGGCCGTACCCGCGTCCGCCACCACCGCGCGCAGTCCGGCGTCGGCGGCGATGTGCGCGAGGCGGTCCGCCGGGTGCGCCGGGTCGAGGGGGACGTAGGCGGCGCCGGCCCGCCAGACGGCGAGCGGGGCCACCGTCCAGCCCGTACCGCGCCGCAGGCACACGCCGACGCGGTCGCCCGGGCGGACGCCGGACGCGCGCAGCGCCGCCGCCAGCCGGGCCGTGCGCGCGGCGAGTCCGGCGAAGGTCAGGGAGCCGTCGCCGGCGTGCACCGCGGCCCGGTCCGGGACCTCGCGGGCGGCCCGCAGGAAGCGCTCCACCAGGGTGTTCGGCTCAGCCACGGGACACCGCCGCGACGTCTCCGGCGCGCGGGGCGACGGTGGGGGAGCAGTCCGCCACCGACACCGGATCGCCCATGGCGACGACGACGCGCCGCTCGCCGCGGAAGGGGTCCCGGGCGTGGGCGGTCAGGACGTTGTCGACGAGCAGCAGGTCGCCCGGCTGCCAGGCGCGGCGCACGGTCGCCCGCTCGTAGGCGGCGTTCACCACCGCCAGGTCCTCCTCGGTCAGCGGCACGCCGTCGCCGAGGCCGGTGTCGAACGGCAGGCCGTCGGGGCCGAGTTCGTCGAGCAGGACCTCGCGGATCTCCTCGTCCAGCGAGAACCGGTTCCAGAACGCCAGGTGGTTGAACCAGACCTCCTCGCCCGTCTCGGGGTGGCTGATGACACCCGGCCGCACCTGGCTGGTGCGCAGGGTGCCGTCCTCGTCCCAGGCGCAGGCGATGGCGTTCTCGGCGCAGTACGCCTCGACTTCCTCGCGGGTGCGCGCGCCGAAGGCGGACTGCCAGGCCACCGACAGGGTCTCGGAGTAGGTACGGGTCAGCACCCAGCCGGAGGCCCGCATCCGCCCGACCAGCTCGGCGGGCAGCGTGCGCAGCACCTCCCGGCAGTCGGTGACGGGGGTCGATCCGCCCTCCTCGGGGGCGGTCAGGCAGCCGAAGAGCAGCAGCCCGGGGAAGGTCAGCGTGTAGCTGTTCTCGTTGTGCGGCCGGATGGCCTGTGCGGCGGGCAGGTCCGTGGAGGAGAAGACGCCGGAGCCGAAGTCGCTGCGGGGCGTGGCCTTCTCCCGGTACGGGGTGGCGCGCAGCACCAGCTCGTCGCGGACGAGGGCGAAGTCGTCGACGGTGCGGACGGGCAGCCCCCCGATGTGGACGGCGCCGAACTGGTGCAGTCCGGCCCGCAGTTCGGCCCGGTGCTCGGCGAGCCAGTCCCGTGCGGCGGCGGCGTCGGCCAGCTGCGGCGCGCGGACGCCGGCGGGTGCGCCGGGCTCGGTGTACCAGTCGAGGACGCCCGTGAAGGGTGCGGCGGCCGGGGCCTGGTGCGTGCTCATGCGGCACCGCCCGCGGCCGGTGCCGTCACCGCGTGACGGAGCTCCAGGGTGCAGCACTTGACGCTGCCGCCCCCCTTGAACAGCTCGGACAGGTCGACGCCGATCGGGGTGAAGCCCCGTTCGGCCAGCCGGTCCGCGAGCGAGCGGGCGGCCGCCGCCAGCAGCACGTGCTTGCCGTCGGAGAGGGCGTTCAGCCCGAAGACCTCCGCGTCCTCCTCGGTGGCCAGCAGCGCGTCCGGGTACAGCTCGCGCAGGACCGCGCGGGACTCGGGCGAGAAGGCACCGGGGAAGTACATGACCTCGTCGTCGTCGAGGACGGCGAGGGCGGTGTCGAGGTGGTAGAAGCGCGGGTCGGTCAGGGTCAGGCTCACCACCGGAGCCCCGAGCACCCGCTCGGCCTCCGCGTGCGATGCCGGATCCGTACGGAAGCCGGTGCCCGCCAGGATGCGGGACCCGGCGACCAGGTAGTCGCCCTCGCCCTCGTTGACGTGCTCGGCGACGTGCACCAGCGGGTAGCCGTTGGCCTCGAACCACGCCTGGTAGGCGGGGCCCTCCGCGGCCCGCTCGGGGTGGCGGAATCGGGCCGTGAGGACCCGGTCCGCCAGCACGGTGGCGCCGTTGGCGGCGTAGACCATGTCGGGCAGCCCCGGAACGGGGTCGACCAGGTCGACCGTGTGCCCCAGCTCGCGGTACAGGGCGTACAGGCGCTCCCACTGCAGGACGGCGAGCGCGGTGTCGGTCGGCTTGGCCGGGTCCATCCAGGGGTTGATCCGGTAGTCGACGGTGAAGTGGGACGGGCGGCACATCAGGTAGTGCCGGGGGCGGGCGGCGCGCTGGACCTGCATCGGCTCAGGCCTCCCCGAGTGCGGCGACCAGGCCGGCCGGGCGCATGTCGGTCCAGTGCGCCTCGATGTGCTCCAGGCAGTCCTGGCGCCCGGCCGGGCCGTGGGTGGCGCTCCAGCCGGCGGGCGCCTCGATCGAGGCGGGCCACAGGGAGTGCTGGTTCTCCTGGTTGACGAGGACGAAGTAGGTGGCTTCGTCGTCCTCGAAGGGGTTGGTCACGGGTGCTCCTGTCACGTCGTGGTGGGGCTCGCGGCGGGTCGCGCGAGGCGGGCGGGTCCGGTGGCGATGAGCCAGCCGTGGAAGGGGGAGGGCGCCACGAGGGCGCGGCGGCAGACGGCGAGCGCGGCGTCCCGGGCGCTGCGGCCGGGCGTCGCCACGGTGAAGAGGCCGAGGTCCACGCCGTACGGGCCGCTGCGCACGCTGATGTGCTCCAGGCGTTCCTCCGGGCGGGCCGCCGACCTCAGGAGGCCGAGCAGCAGGGCGTCGTCCGGGGGGAGGTGGCCGGCGCTCGGGTCGGCCGGGACGAGAGTGACGAGTGTCAGCTCCACGCCGCCTCGTCAGTCCCAGATGAGGCCGTACGGGGCCGCGGCCGCCCGGACCGGGGCCGGAGCGGGCACGTCCGTACCGGACGGGCCGCCGACGGCGAACGCGAAGGCGGCGGCGCAGGCGACCGAGGCGACCGCGGCGGCCGCGGCGCCGACGACGGCGGTACGGACCGGACGGACTGCGGAGTGGACGCGAGAAGTCATGGAGGTGCCCTCATCGGGAGTGGGAGACGGAGGTGCCGAGCGGCACGCCCCCATCCTCACCGCCCCGTTGACCTGGGGGAACGGGGTCCGGGGTGGCGGAAGCGGCCAGGACGCTTTGGGACATCCGGCGTCCGTGCGACGGCGTCTATCTCCCGTAGATCTCCGGCGGGCAGGCTGGTCGCCGATGGACGGGGGCGACCCCATGCGAAGAGGGGAATGCGATGTCCGTGACGCTCGGCCTGGAGCCGCTCGACCAGACGGTGTACGAGGAGATGCTGGCCCGGCCCGAACTGGGCCTGGCCGAACTCGCAGCCCGGCTCGGGACGGAGCCCGACCTGATCCGCGCCTGCCTCGACCGGCTGTTCGCGCTGCGCCTGGTCCAGGCGTCCTTCGAGGCGCCCGGCCGCTTCACCGTCGTCGACCCGGTCCTCGGCATGCAGCGGCTCCTGGAACAGCAGCACGAGGAACTCCTCCTGCGCCACCGCCAGGCCGCCGGCCACCAGCAGGCCCTGGTGCGCATCCTCGCGGGCACTGGCTCCGCAGGCCGCCCGGCCGAGGGCGTGGAGCGGCTGTCCGGACTCGACGCCGTCCAGCGCAGGCTGGAGCGGCTGGCGTTCGAGGCCACCAGCGAGGTGCTCACCTTCATGCCCGGCGGCCCGCAGTCCGCGGCCGCGCTGGAGGCCGCCGAGCACAACGACGCCCTCGCGCTGGGCCGGGGCATCGCGATCCGCACGATCGGCCTGGACCTGGTGCGGACGGATCCGGCCACCCTGCGTTACAGCCGGGCCCTGGTCGAGCGGGGCGGCGCCTTCCGCACGGTCGCCTCACTGCCGACGCGCATGGTGCTGGTGGACCGGAGCCGGGCGCTGGTCCCGATCGACCCGGCGGACAGCCGCCAGGGCGCGCTGTGCCTTTCCGCCCCCGGCATGATCGCCCCGCTGGTCGCCCTCTTCGACCGGGAGTGGGGTGCCGCGGTGCCGCTGGGCACGGACCCGGCGGAAGCCGTCTACGTCCCCACCGAGCAGGAACGATCGCTGCTGGGCCTGCTGGCCGAGGGGCACACGGACGAGTCCGCCGCGGGTCAACTGCACATCTCGGCCCGCACGGCACGCCGCATCATGGCCTCGCTGACCGAACGGCTCGGCGCCCGGAGCCGGTTCGAGGCCGGGACGCGCGCCGCCCGCCTCGGATGGGTCTGACGGGCGGCCCCGGACCCTCCCGCCCCCTGCCGGCCGTGCCCCCCGGGTGCCGTCTCCGTGCCGCCGCGCCGTCGCCGTGCATTCGATGGCATGGTCACACAAACCCCTTAGGATGACGCTCCGTACATCGGCGGGCCAGGACATCTGGGGACCGACCGCCGGGTGGAGCTGTGCGCGCGCACAGGGGGAAGTCGTGGAATTCTTCGTGCTCGGATCCGTGGGGATGTCCCTCGGCGGACCCGTTCTGACCGGTGGGCCGCCGCAGCAGCAGGCGACCCTGGCCGCACTCGTGCTGCGCGCCGGCCATGTCGTCCCGCTGCACGAACTGACCTCGGCGGTGTGGGGGGACACCGCCCCCGGCTCCGCGGTGATGATCCTGCGGACCTACGTCTGGCGGCTGCGCAAGCTGCTGGAGGGCGGCAGCTCCGGGAAGGCCGGGGCCCAGGTCCTGGAGTCCGCCAACGACGGCTACCGGCTCGCGGTGCCGCCCGGCTCGGTGGACGCCGTACGCGTGGAGGAGCTGGCCGCGAAGGCCGCGCGCGCCCACGCGGCCGGGCAGCTGGACGACTGCGCCGACGCCCTCGCCGAGGCCGTCGCCCTGTGGCGGGGCGAACCGCTGGCGGGGGTGCCGGGCCCGTTCGCCGAGAGCCAGCGCTCCCGCCTGGCCGAGCTGCGGCTGCACCTGCTGGAGGAGCGCTTCGAGGTGGACGTCCTCCTCGGCCGACACGACCGCGCCGTTCCCGAACTCACCTCCTTCATCCGGGAGGTGCCGCTGCGGGAGCGGCCGTACGGCCTCCTGATGCGGGCGCTGTACGCCGCCGGACGGCAGGGCGACGCCCTGGCCGTCTTCGGCCGGGCGCGCGAGGTGCTGGCCGAGGAACTCGGCCTGGACCCGGGCCCGGACCTGCGGGACCTGCACGCCCGCATCCTCTCGGGCGACCCGGCCCTCCACCCGCCCGCCCGCACCCCGCACGGGGCGGCCGCTCCCGCCGCCGCCCGTCCGCCCGCCGCGCGGGCCGCCGCTCCCGCACCGCACGCCGGGGAACGGGGCCCCGTCCCGCCCGCCCGCGCCGGAGTGTTGCGGGCCGACGACCCCACCGGGCCGGCGCCCGCCGGGGGCCCGGTGGCGATGCCGCCCACGGGCACGCCCGCGCGCACGGCTCCCGGCCCGGACCCGGCCGGGGAGCCGGCCTACGGACCGGCCGTCGCCGGGGACCCCGCGGGCTCCCCGGGGCAGGACCGCTCCGGCCGCGCTCCGGCCGACGGCGCGGGACCGCACCGCATCCGGATCCCCGCCGCCCGTACCCCCGGACACGCGCCGGCCGCCGCCCCCGTGGCGGACGCCGCCCACGCCCGGCCGGCCCAGCTGCCCGCCGACATCACGGACTTCAGCGGCCGGGCGGCCGAGCTGGCGGGCCTCGCGGCGGCCCTCACCGACCCGGCGCGCCCCGCCCTGGCGGTCGGGACCGTGAGCGGCATGGGCGGCATCGGCAAGAGCGCGCTCGCGCTGCGGGTCGCGCACCAGGTCAAGGACGCCTACCCCGACGGCCAGCTCTACGCCGACCTCCGCGGCACCGGCACCGACCCCGCCGACCCCGGCACCGTACTGGCCGGCCTGCTGGCCGACCTCGGGGTGCCCCGGCGCGAGGTGCCCGCCTCGGCGGAGGACCGCGCACGGCTCTTCCGGACCGTCGTCGACGGCCGCAGGCTGCTCCTGCTGCTGGACGACGCCCGGGACACCGCCCAGGTCAAGCCGCTCCTGCCGGGCGCCGCCGGCTGCGGGGTGATCGTCACCGGCCGGGCCCGCCTGGGCGGACTGCTGTCCGGACACCACGTCCAGCTCGCCGAGTTCACCCCGCGGGAGGCGCTCGGGCTGCTGCGCCACATCGTCGGCGACGCCCGCGTGGACCGCGAGGAGGAGGCCGCGGCCGCGCTGGTCACCGCCTGCGCCCGGCTGCCCCTGGCGGTCCGGATCGTGGCCGCCCGGCTCGCCGCCCGACCGGGGTGGACCGTCGCCCACCTGGTGGCCCGCCTCGCGGACGAGCGGCGCCGGCTGACCGAGCTGCGGGCCGACGACCTGGCCGTCGCCGCCGTCTTCGAACTGGGCTACCGCCAGCTGACCGGCCCCCAGGCGGCGGTGTTCCGCCGGCTGGCCCCCGTCTCCCGTCCGGGCATCGCCCTGGCCGCCGCGGCGGCCGCCCTCGGCCTGCCCGAGCCGGAGGCCGAGACCCTGCTCGAGGAGCTGGTGGACGCGGCCCTGCTCGAATCGCCCGAGCCCGGCCGCTACCGCCACCACGAGCTGGGCCGGGACTTCGCGCTCAACCTGCCCGCTCCGGCCGACGACCCCGAGGAGGCGCTGTGCCGCCGGCTCCTGCACCACCTGCTGGGCATGGCGGCGGAGGCGTTCCAGTGGATGATCCCGGGCGACCCGGTGCACCGTTCGATCGTCGCGGCCACCGCGGATCCGGGGGAGGGCCGTCTCGGGAGCCTCACCGAGGCCCGTGCCTGGGTGGTGGCGGAGTTCGACTGCGCACTGCACGCCGTGCAGCTCGCGGTGCGCCGTCCGGGGGGCGCGGACACCGCCCATCTGACGGTGGCCGCGGACCTGCTGGTCGCGCTGAGCTCCTTCGGGCAGGACATCCCGTACGCGCGGATCACGGCGACGGCCGCGGAGCTGGCCCGGGCCGCGGTGCTGTGCGGGAACGACCGCGCGGCCGGGCGCGCCCACTTCCTCATCGGGAACGCGGCGCTCCAGGCCACCGATCTGGGCCGTGCCCGCACGGCCTCCGAGCTGGCCGCGCAGGCCTGCCGCCGGGCGGGCGACCGCGCGATCCTCCAGCAGGCGTACAACGACCTCGGCGTGATCGCGCAGTTCGAGCAGCGCTACGGCGAGGCGGCCGAGTACTTCGACGAGGCGCTCGTCCTCGCGCGGGAACAGGGCCACCGCTCCGGCGCCCTGACCATCACCCTGAACGCCGCCCTGGCCCGGATCCGCGGCGGACGCGCCGCCGAGGCACTGCCGGCCTGCGAGGAGGCGCTCGCCGCGCTGCGGGAGATGGCGGACCAGCACGGCGTCGCGCACGCGCTGTGCGTGCGGGGGCAGGCCCTGCACGAGCTGGGCCGCCTGGGAGAGGCCGTCGCGGCGTACGAGGAGTGCCTCGCCCTGTGCGAGGCGGTCCGGATCCCGGGCCAGCGGGCGCAGGCGGACTACCGCTACGCCCGCACCCTGGGCGCCCTCGGCCGGACCGGGGAGGCGCTGGACGCCTCCGCCCGGGCGCTGGCCCATCTGCGCACGGCCCCCGGCCGGGGCCGGGACCGGGGCTACGCCCTGCTGGTCCACGCCGGTGTCTGCCGGGAGGCCGGCCGGCACGAGGAGGCCAGGAGCCACGCGCAGGAGGCACTCGACGCCTTCACCCGGGCGGGCCTCCCCGAAGCCGGGGAGGCCCGTGCCCTGCTGGAGGCGTCGACGGCGGTCAGGCCCGGCTGTTGAACTCGTTGTGGTCCTTGGGCGGGCGCTGCAGCGAGTCGCCCGCCGACACGGTCGTGTCCTGGCCCGCGCTGCCGGCCGGGGCGCCGGCCGTACCGCCGACGGCGATCAGCGCGGCGAGCGCGGCGGGGACGAGGAGGGCCAGGCGGCGCGTGACGGACGGGTGGAGGTGCGGCACAGGGGGTCCTGACTGTCGGTCCGGGTCCCGTGCGGGGCACCCGGCTGGCGTGCGTTCTGTTCTGCCGAGGACTCTCACAGCCGCCCATCTACATTTCATATACGCGGCCGGCGGAGGGCGGCCGGCGGCGAGGCTCCGAGTCCCTCACCGTACGGTGTACGGCAAGGGGGTGGGTGCTCGGCGGGACGGCGTCCCCGCCCCGGCATACGCTGGACCGGGGGGCCGAGATCCGGGCGGCGACGCTTGCCGGAAGGGACGCCTCGATGGACGAGTACCCGCTGATCGAGAACCACGGCCTCATAGGCGATCTGCAGACCGCCGCGCTGGTGACCTCCGACGGGGCGGTCGACTGGTTCTGCTGCCCGCGCTTCGACTCACCGAGCGTCTTCGGGGCCCTCCTCGACAAGGACAAGGGCGGGCACTGCACCGTCCGCCCGGGCCACGAGACCTACGCGACCAAGCAGTTGTACCTGCCCGACACCGCGGTCCTGGTGACCCGTTTCATGACCGAGGCGGGCGCGGGCGAGGTGGTCGACTTCATGCCGCTGACCGGCACCACCGCCACCGACCGGCACCGGCTCGTGCGCATGGTCCGCTGCGTGCGCGGCAGCATGACCTTCGAGGTCGACATCGCGCCCCGCTTCGACTACGGGCGGGCGTCCCACGAGCTGCACGTCACCGAGGCCGGGGCGGTCTTCACCGCCGGCACCACGACCCTGACCGTGCACACGGTCCGCGAGCCGGACGACGAACGCCTCGCCCAGCTCCTCACCAGCGACCGCGACGACCTGCACCTCACCCTGCGCCTCCAGGCCGGCCAGCAGCGCGGCCTGGTCCTGGAATCGGCAGCCGACGGGCCACCCCGGCAGATGCGCGTCGCCGAGTACGAGGAGCTCTTCCACGCCACCATCGGCTTCTGGCGGAACTGGCTGAGCACCTCCCGCTACACCGGCCGGTGGCGCGAGGCGGTCGAGCGCTCCGCGGTCACCCTCAAGCTGATGACCTACGCCCCCACCGGGGCCGTGGTCGCGGCCCCCACCGCCGGACTGCCGGAGCAGCTCGGCGGCGAGCGCAACTGGGACTACCGCTACACCTGGATCCGGGACGCCTCGTTCTCCGTGTACGCGCTGCTCGGCATGGGGTTCACGGAGGAGGCGAAGGCCTTCATCGGATGGCTCGACGACCGCATCAAGGAACGCGCGGGCGGCGACGGCGAGACGGGACCGCTGAACATCATGTACGCGGTGGACGGCTCCTCCGACCTGAAGGAGGAGACCCTCGACCACTGGGAGGGCTACGAAGGCTCCGCGCCCGTCCGCATCGGCAACGGGGCCGCCACCCAGCTCCAGATGGACATCTACGGCGAGGCGCTGGACAGCATCTTCTTCGCACACGGGCACGACATCCACCTCGGCTACCACGGCTGGACGGGCATGGTCCACGTCCTGGACTGGCTGGCCGACCACTGGGACCAGGCGGACGAGGGCCTGTGGGAGACCCGCGGCGGGGCGAAGGACTTCACCTACGGCCGGGTGATGTCCTGGGTGGCCTTCGACCGGGCCCTGCGGCTGGCCGCGGCCGGAGGGCGTCCCGCGCCGATGCAGCGCTGGAACCAGACCCGGGACCGGATCTTCGAACAGGTCATGCAGAAGGGCTGGAACGAAGGCCGCGGCGCCTTTGTCCAGCACTACGGCAGCGACGTGCTGGACTCCTCGCTCCTGCGCATGCCGACCGTCGGCTTCCTCACCCCCCAGGACCCGGTGTGGGCCTCCACCCTGGACGCCATGGAGCAGGAACTCGTCACCGACAGCCTCGTGTACCGCTACAACCCGGAGGCCTCGCCCGACGGCCTGCGCGGCTCCGAGGGCACCTTCTCGCTCTGCACCTTCATGTACGTCGACGCGCTGGCCCGGGCCGGGCGCATCGACCAGGCCCGCCTGGTCCTGGAGAAGATGCTCGGCTACGCGAACCACCTCGGCCTGTACTCCGAGGAGATCGCCCTGACCGGACGCCAGCTCGGCAACTTCCCGCAGGCGTTCACGCACCTGGCGCTCATCGACGCGGCCATCACCCTCGACGCGGCCCTCAACCGGGGCTCGGCACGCGGCTGAACCGCCCCCGCGCCCGCAGACGTCCCCGCCCCGGGCGGGGGCCTTCAGGCACCGGGTTCCGGGTCGCCCCGGCGCAGGTCCGCGTCGGACAGCGGCTCCAGATCGCCCCGGGTGTCGAGCCGGTACAGGACCGCCACCGCCGGGAAGACCAGGACCACGGCCACGGCGGTCACGATGACCAGCCAGTGCAGGGTGCTCGGCGCCCCGGCCGCCTCGGCCACGGTCAGCCGGCCGGGGATGAGGTACGGGCGCTGCGCCAGCCCCCAGGCGATCACCGCCGCGCCCATCACGGCGACGGCGGAGACCCGCGACCAGGCGCCGGAGGTGCGCAGCAGCAGCCAGCCGGTGACGACGGTGGCCAGCACGGACACGACGAGGAAGAACAGCCCGGCGCCGTGGCTCAGGCCGTGCCACAGGTGCGGGGCGTCGGCGTGTGCGACGGCCAGGGTGACGGCGCCCAGTACGGCGACGGCGCCCAGGGCTGCCAGGGCCCGCCGCCGGAAGTAGGCGTGGAGATCCGGGGCTTCGTAGCGCACCGCGTCCGCGGCGAGGAAGACCGCGCCGAGGAGCGCCGTGCCGACGACGGCCAGCAGCCCGAAGAACACGGAGGTCGGGTTGTACCAGGCGTGCGCCGTGGGCTCGATGCCCGGACCGACCCGCCCGGAGGCGATCCCGCCCGCGGCGGCGCCGAGGAAGAACGGCGTGAGCAGGGAGGAGATCGCGAACACGGCGCCGTACACGCGCCGTCCGGCCAGCCTGCGGGTGGGTTTGCGCAGGGCGAACCCGGCGCCGCGCAGCACGATCCCGACGGCGGCGAGGGCCAGCGGCAGCCACATGGCGGAGAAGACGGTCTGGAAGAAGACGGGGAACCCGGTCCACATGATCACCAGGACGAAGATCAGCCAGACGTTGTTGACCTCCCAGACGGGGGCCATGGCGTGGTCGATCAGCCACCGGGGCCGCTTGCCCCGCTCCGCCCCGCCCGCCGTCAGGTCCCAGAAGCCGGCGCCGTAGTCGGTGCCGCCCGCACAGGTGTAGGCGGCCACGGCGAGCAGCATGACGAACGCGACGAGGGTGGCGGCGCTCATGTCCGGCCCCCCTCGGCCGGGCCCGCGCCCTCGCCGGCCGCGACCGGCGGCCGGGGACCGTAGGGGGTGTCCTCCTCGGGCGTCGGCGCGGCGCCCGGTCCGGCACGCCGCTCGTCGTCCTCGCGCCATCGGGTGCGCATCTTCAGCAGCACGGCCAGGAAGGACCCGAAGATGAAGACGTACACCACGACGATCAGCCAGAACATGGCCCACAGGGAGCCGGAGCGGGCGCCGGTCACCGCCTCGGCGACACGCATGTTCTCGTAGACGATCCAGGGCTGGCGGCCCACCTCGGTGGTGATCCAGCCGCACTCGACGGCGATCACGCTGGCCACTCCGGCACAGGCCGCGCTGCGGTAGAACCACGGGGACGCGGGCAGTCTGCGGCGCCGGAACCACACGAAGGCGTACCAGAGGACCAGCAGCAGGAGCACCGAGCCGATGCCCACCATGATGTCGAACGTCCAGTGGATGAGGGTCGCCTGGGCCACGGTGGGCCGGTTCTCCGCCGGGACGGACGACAGGCCCTGCACCCGGGTGTCGGGGCTGAAGCCGGCCAGGATGGAGTCGAGTTGGGGGATCTTGATGCCGCCGGTGACGGTCCCGTCGGGATGGAGCCGCCCGAAGAGGTACTCCGGGACGTGCGTGTCGGTGTTCCAGACGATCTCCATCGCCGCGAACTTCACCGGCTGCTTTTCGAAGACCGCGCGGGCGATCGCGTCGCCCAGGACGAACTGCACGGGGGTGAAGACGGCCGCGACGGTGAACGGGACGGTGAAGCCGAGCCGGTGGTAGCGGTCGCGACGGCCGCGCAGCCAGCCGCTGGCGTAGACACCGGCCACCACGAACCCGGCAGTGACCAGCATCGCGACGACGAAGTGCCAGTACTGCGGCCCGAACATCGGGGTGAAGATTGCCTTGCGGACGTCCACGTCGACGGGGTTGCCCTCGGCGTCGAGGGTGAAGCCCCGGGGGGTGTTCATCCAGGAGTTGGCGGCCAGGATCCCGAAGGCGCCGAGCAGCGCGGCCGCCGGCAGGGGCAGCGCGAGCAGGAAGTGGGTCCGGGCGGGCAGCCGGCGCCAGCCGTACAGGTAGATGGCGATGAGGACCGCCTCCAGGAAGAAGGCCCAGGCCTCGACCCCGAACCCGATCCCGAACACGTCGCCCCACCGGCCCATCAGCCCCGGCCACAGCAGCCCGAACTCGAAGGACAGGACGGTGCCCGTCACGACGCCGATCGCGAACTGCACCGCCATCACCGCCGACCAGCGGCGCGCCAGCAGCAGGGCGGTCGCGTCGCCCCGCCGCAGCCCGTAGCCGTGCATGATCAGGGTGATCAGCGGCAGGGCCACGCCCAGGGGCACCAGGATGATGTGCGAGGCGAGGGTGAAGGCCATCAGCGATCGCGCCGGCAGCATCTGGGGCGGGGCCTCCGCCAGCAGGTGGAGCGTGGTGTGCATGCGTGCCTTTCCGGGGACCGGCGGGGAGGTGAGGTCAGCCGCCGGTGGCGAAGCCCGGGAACAGGGTCATGCCGCCGTCCACGTACAGCGTGGCGCCCACGACGTAGTCCATGAGGTCGGAGGCGAGACCGACGGCGGCGTGGGCGATGTCCTCCGGGTCGCCGACCCGCCCGTACGGGATCAGCTTCAGGAGGTCCTGCTCGGCCTGCTCGGTGTCCCACGCGCTGCGGTTGATGGGCGTCCGGATCGCCCCCGGGGCGATCGCGTTGACCCGGATCCGGTGCGGCGCCAGCTCCTGTGCCAGGGTCTCCATCATCATCTGCACGCCGCCCTTGGAGGAGGCGTAGTTGACGTGCCCGGCCCAGGGGATGATCTGGTGCACCGAGCTCATGCAGATGATCTTCCCGGCGGCGCTGGAGACCTCCGGGACGACCCCGCGCCGCAGGAACTCCTTCGTCGCCTCGCGGGCGCACAGGAACTGCCCCGTCAGATTGACGTCGATGACCTTCTGCCACTGGGCGAGGGTCATCTCGGTGAAGGCGGCGTCCCGTTGGAGTCCGGCGTTCGCGACGAGGATGTCGATGGTCCCGAACTCCTCGACCATCCGGTTCGTCATGGCCACGACCTGGGCCTCGTCCGAGACGTCCGCCTCGTACGCCGCCGCGCGCACCCCGAAGGACGCGATCTCCTCGACGACCTTCTCGGCCTCCTCCCGGCCGGCCACGTAGTTCACGACCACGTCGGCCCCGGCCCGGCCCAGACCGATGGCGGTCGCCTTGCCGATCCCGGAGTTGGCGCCGGTCACCAGCGCCTTCTGGCCCTTGAGCAGGTGCGCGGGAATCACTCCCCGGGGTCCTGTCTCGGTGGAACTCACGACCGTCCGCCTCCTCCGCGCCGCCGGCCCGCGCCGTCCGGGCGACGGCACCCGGCGGGTCCGGCGTCACCCAATCACCGGGCCGGGGCGGGGGCGGGCCGCCGCGAAGCGCGTTGCGCCACCCGGACCAGGATCTTCGCCCGGTCGGCGGTGCCCCGCCGTGGATCAGCCCAGGCGTTCGAGGAGATGGTCGCCGACCCGCAGGGCGTTCGCGATGGCCGTCAGCGAGGGGTTCACCGCGCCGATGCTCGGGAAGAAGCTCGTGTCCACCACGTACAGGTTGTCCAGGTCGTGCGCCTTGCAGTGCACGTCCAGGGCGGACGACGCCGGGTCGGTGCCGAAGCGGACGGTGCCCGCCTGGTGCGCGGTGGCCCCGATCGGCATGCCCTTGTGCAGGTAGAGGCTGTGGTCCAGCAGGTGGTGTTCGTGCATGCCGAGGTGTCCCAGCATGCTCTGGAGCTTGTGCCGCAGACGGTCGAGCCCGGCGGTGTTGTGGGTCTCGTCGAGGGCGAGGTGGACGCGGCCGTCACCGTCGAGGGTGACGCGGTTGTCCGGCAGGGGGAGGTCCTCTCCGCACAGCCAGAAGTCCACCGAGTGGTGGGCCATGACCGCGAAGGGCATGTTCGGGGTGACCGCCCCGGCCCAGCGGGGGGCCTCGCCGTGGATCTGCTCGGCGTCCGACTTGCCGAGCATCTGGATCCCGCCCAGCGGGTAGTCGAAGTCGTCCGCCCCCAGGTACCAGTCGTGCAGGGCGAGGGTCTTCTGGAACTGCGTGTCGTTCGGCTCCTTGGACACCGCCATGAGGGCGAGGTTGTTGTGGCGCATGTAGAAACGGCCCACGACGTCGGAGGAGTTCGCCAGCCCGCGGGGATGCCGGTCGTTCGCCGAGGCGAGGAGCAGCACGGCCGAGTTGACCGCTCCGCAGGCGACGACCACGATGTCCGCCGAGAAACGGGCCTCCTCACCGCCGTCGAGCCGGGCCACGACGGAGCTGACCGTGCGTCCGGTCGGGTCGGTCTCCAGCCGGAGCACGTGCGCTCCGGTGACCAGCTCCACCCCGGGGTGGAGCAGGGCGGGCTCCACGCAGACCACCTGGGCGTCGGATTTCCCGCGCACCAGGCAGGGGAACCCGTCCACCCGGTTGCAGCGGATGCAGACGCTCGACGGGGTGGCCCGCCCGGCCGCGTCCTGCACCAGGTCGACCCCGATCGGCAGGTGGAAGGGGTGCAGCCCCTGCTTCTCCAGGTCGTCGCTCAACTGCTGGATGCGCGGCTCGTGTTCCACCGGAGGGTGGGCGTACTGGGCGCTCGCCGGGCCCTCGGAGGGGTCCTCCCCGTGCCGGCCGTGCACCCGGTAGAGGTGCTCGGCCTGGGTGTAGTACGGCTCCAGGTCCTCGTAACGGACCGGCCAGGCCGGGGACATGCCGTCGTGGTGGCGCAGCTCCCCGAAGTCCTCCGGGCGCAGCCGGAACAGGGCCGCGCCGTAGAACTTGGTGTTGCCGCCCACGTAGTAGTTGACCTCGGGCGGGAACTCCCGGCCGTGCTTGTCCAGCCAGAACTCCGGCGCCCGGTACTTGCCCTTGACGAACACCGCCGTGGAGTCCCAGTTGTCCCGCTCGCGGGGCAGGAACCCGCCGCGTTCGAGGATCAGGATCCGTTTCCCGGACGGGGCGAGCCGGTGGGCGAGGGTGCCGCCGCCCGCTCCCGTCCCGACGACGATGACGTCGTAGTGCGGAGCGTCGTTCACGGCGACCACCGTCCTCGGGTTGCGGCGCCGGCTCTCCGAACGGGTCCGGCGCGGCGGGATCCCCCTTCGAACGTATACGCCCCCCGCCGGTGCGGCACCCGGGGGAGGCCGGGGACGCGGGGGCCGGGAGACGCGGCGGCCGGGGGCGCGCCCGTGGCGGGGCCGCCCGGCCCGCGACGCCCCGTCACAGGACGGCGATCGGGTTGACCGGCGAGCCGGTGGCGCCGGGCAGCCGCAACGGGGCCACCGCGCACAGGAAGCGCCAGTTGCCGAGCTCCGCGCAGGCGCCGGCCAGCCCGTCCAGGTCCAGATAGTCCATCAGCTGCATGCCGAGGGCGTGCAGGGCCAGGACGTGGACCGGGAAGGGGACGCCGGCCACCGGGCTGGGGGCGGTGTCGTTGTTCCCGTCCGAACCGAGGACGGAGACCTGCCGGTCGGCCAGCAGCCGGACGCACGTCGGGTGCAGGCCCGCCCGCGCGTGCGCCGCGTCCCACGGGCCGGTCTCCCGGCGCCGGCGGCGGTGCCCCACACGGACGAGCAGCAGGTCGCCCGGACCGGCGCGCACCCCCTGTGCCTCCTCGGCGGCCAGCAGGTCGTCGACGGTCACGCAGTCCCCGGGATCCAGCCAGGGGACGCCGCGCAGCCGGGGGACGTCCAGCAGGACCCCGGGGCCGACGATCCCGTTCCGCACCAGGTCCACGGTGAGCCCCCGACCGCCGTCGGAGGTCAGGCGGCTCTCCGGGAGGCCGCCGTGGAGTTCGCCGTCGAACACGACGTGGCACAGCGCGTCGAGGTGGCTGTGGGCGTCGCCGTGCACGTTCATCGCGAACCGGTCCAGGGCGAAGTGCACCCCCGGAGCGCCGCTCTCCCGGGCGGTGGGCGCGGTCAGCCGGTAGACGGCGGGCTGGGGGTCGTCCGGGCCCGGCCGCGTCTCGATGGGAGCGGCCAGCGACACGGTGCGCCCGTGGCGCACGCCGGCGGCGGCCGCGGCCACGCGGGCGGGGGTGAGGTGCGCGAGGGTGCCGCGCCGGCGCTCGTCGCCGGTGGCGTCCGCGGTCCGGCGCAGGGCGGCGTGGAGGTCGCGGAAGGCGGCCTCCGTCATGAAAGGCGAGTCCGCCGGGTGCGGTGTCGCCTCGTCCGTCACGTCCGTCACGCGGGTCCTCCTGCTCTGGCGAAGGCTCCGCATCCACTGTCCGCCGCGGCCGCGGCCCGCGCATCCCGGTGGCCGGCCGCCGCGTCCTACGCGGGTGCCGCGGCCCGCCAGCCCGGTTCGAGGCGGTCCAGCAGCAGGGTGAAGGCCCGGTCGGCCCGTTCCCGGTCGCCGTCGGCCAGGGGGGCGACCAGCAGGCCGAACATGCCGTCGACGAGCAGGGTCGCCTCGGTCCGGGCCCGCGCCGCCGGCAGGCCCAGGCCGACGAAGAGCCCGCAGAGCAGATCGGTCCAGCCGTTGAGCACCTCGCGCATCACCGGCCCGTACCGCTCCGGGTGCAGGACGCTGGTGGTCATCATCTCCAGGTAGAGCGGGAGGACCGCCCGCATCTCCGGCACCCCGAACTGCCGCCAGGCCCGCTCGATGGTCCGCCGCAGGGCCGCGGCGTCCCGGGGCGGGTCTCCCGCCTGCTCCAGCAGCAGCCGCAGCCGGATGAGGGGGCGCTGCTCCTCCAGGGCGAGAGCCTCCGCCACCATCCGCTCCTTGGTGACGAAGTAGTACAGCAGCATGCGGTCACTGGTGCCGACGGCCCGGGCCAGGGGGCGCAGGGACAGGTCGGACAGGCCGTGGTCGAGCACGTAGCCGCGGACCCGGCGCAGCAGGTCGCGGCGTTTGGCGGGATCGACCGGTCGGGGCACGGGCACCTCCGGAGGCGGGACGTGAGCGGTGTCCGGTATGAGATGTAATATCAAAACTTTAACGTAATGTCCGTTACGTGTATGATGTAAATGTAGCACCTGCTACGTGAACGGCGGCCGAGGTTCCCCGGCCCCGTCGCACCTCCTACCGTCCGGGCCACCGGCACAGAAGGGACTGATGACCATGGCCCGCTCCACCGTCCTGCTCCGGCGCCCCCTGCGACGCGACCGGACGGCGCTGCCGACCGCCGTGCCGGCGGCCGTGCCGGTCGGGCCGCGTCGAGCGCCATGGGTGCGGAGGAACGCCTCGGGGTCGTGGCTCACCCGGAACGCCGCCCTCTGGGCCCGCAGCCTGGAGCCGCTGCGCCCGCTCTGCGCCCCCGCCGGCCGGGCCACCGACCGCGAGGCCTCCTGGCCGCTGGTGCGCGATCCCGCGTCGGCCGGCCGGGCCCGCCGGCTGGTCCGCGAACGCCTGCGGGGCTGGGGCCTGGCCGGGGACGCGGACACGGTCGACACCGCCGAACTCCTCGTGAGCGAACTGGTCACCAACGCCCTGCGGCACTCGCGGGGCCCCGTACGGCTCAACCTCCGGGCCCTCGACGGCCGCCTGATGTGCGTGGTGGAGGACACGAGCGACGCCGGCCCGGTGCGCCGCACGGCCGGCCCGGCCGCCGAGGGCGGGCGCGGCCTGGAGCTGCTCGACCTGCTCAGCGAGTCCTGGGGCAGCTCGTGGACGGCCGTCGGCAAGGCCACCTGGTTCTCGCTGTCCGTGCCGCCGGGGGCCCTGCGTGCCGACCGCCGGCCTGACCGGTTCCGCACGGCCTGACCTGCTCCGCGCGGCCCGTTCCGCACCGTCGGCCCGGACGGCCCACCGTGCTCAGGGGCGGTGCCCGGCGACCGACCGGCGCGCGACGGGGAAGTCGAAGTAGCTGTCGGGGAACGGCTCCGGCCGGTAGGTGAAGTGCCACCACTCCTCGGGCAGGTTGACGAAGCCCTCCGCCGCCAGCGCCGTCCTCAGGCGCCGGCGGTTCTCGCGCTGTGCCTCCCCGACGCGCGGGTCGTCGGTGTGCGACAGGGTGTCGAAGCAGTCGAACCCGGTCCCCATGTCCACCGGGCCGTCGGGGTACCGCTCGGCCCGGGGTGCGTCGCAGGCCCCCGGCTCCCGCCCCGGCCGCGGCGGGTGCGCGGGCAGGTCGGGCAGCCGTACGAGCGTCACGTCCACGGTGCTGCCCCGGCTGTGCCCCGACCTCCTGGCGATGTAACCGTCCTCGAACAGCCGGGACTTGTCGACGCGCGGATAGAACTCCGCCTTGTGCCGCTGGTCGTCCGGGTCCTCGGCCCACCGTACGAAGTGGTCGACGGCCCGCTGCGGCCGGTAGCAGTCGTACACCCTCAGCGCATGGCCCTGGCGCAGCAGGGCGGCCTGGGCCCGGCGCAGCGCGTCGGCGGCCGGGCGGGTCAGGATGCAGACGGGCTCCCGGTAGCCGTCGATCGGGTCGCCGACAAAATTGCGCGGGCCCGCGTAGCGGATGTCCTGGCGGATCGTCGGGTCCACCGAGGCGAGCGTCACGAACGCGCGGGGGGCCCGGAGCCCGGGGGTCCGCGCCTCCGCCCCGGCCCTGGTGGCCGGGGCGAGCACAAGGACGGTGGCCGCGGCGACGGCGGCGGTCACGGCACGACGTGCCGTGCGGCGGTGCGGGCGCTGGGGGTGCTGCGGGGGCGGGGGGACGGTCATCCGGTCCTCCATCGGCGCGGACGGTGCGGAAGGTGTCCGCCCCACCCTGTCAGCCGCCGGCCGGCGCGGGGTGCAGCGCGTCGTGCGCCGGGCAGTGGCGGTGCCGGAACCCGCCGGAGGTCCTGGACGCTCCGGCGAGGTGCGGGTGGCCCGGCTCCAGCCCGGTGTGCACGTGCTCCTCGCCCTCACCCTCCGCCTCCGCCTCGGCCGCCGGTTCCGCTGCGGGCCACAGCCGGGCCGCCGCCCCCGCCGCCACGGCGGCGACGGCCCCCAGGGTCACGGCGGCGGTCAGGAGCCCGGCCGTGGCGCCGAGCCATCCCGCCAGCGGATAGGTGAGCAGCCAGCAGACGTGCGACAGCGAGAACTGCGCGGCGAACAACCGGCCGAGCTCCCCGGGCGGCGCCGAGCGGCGCAGGACCCGGCCGGTCGGGGTGAGCACCAGGGAGCAGGCCGCGCCGAAGACGGCCCAGGCGGCCAGCAGGGCCGGCCACCGCCAGCCGCCCCCCGTGAACGAGGTGAGGGCGGCGAGGGCCGCGAAGACCACCGGCAGGGCCACCGCCCCGCCCGTCATCACGGTGCGGTCGGAGATCCGGTCGAGCGCGCGGGGCAGCGCCAGCGCCACGGCCATCGATCCGGCGCCGTAGGCACCGAGGGCGAGGGCCACGTCGCCGGCGCCGCGCGACAGTTCGCTCCGTACGTAGACGACGGTGTTGACCGTGACCATGGCGCTCGCCGCGGCCACCGCGAGGTTCAGGCACAGCAGGGCGCGCAGCCGCGGCACCCTGAGGAACAGCCGGCCGCCCGCGGTGGCCTTCGCGTACACCCCGCCGCCCGCCCGCGGGGCGGGCGCGGGCCGGGGCACCGCGGCGGAGGCCACCAGGACCGCCGAGGCGAGGAACCCGGCGACGGTGCCGAGGAAGAGCCGGTCGTATCCGACGACGGTCAGCAGCGCGGCCGCCAGGGCCGGGCTGAACAGGCTCTCCAGGTCGTAGGCGAGCCGGGACAGCGAGAGGGCCCGGGTGTAGTCCCGCTCCCGCGGCAGCAGCTCCGGGACGACGGCCTGGAAGGTGGGGGTGAAGGCGGCGGAGGCCGCTTGCAGGACGAAGATCAGTACGTAGACCTGCCAGACCTGGTCCACGAACGGCAGGGCCAGCGCGACCGCCCCGCGCAGCAGGTCGGAACCGACCATCAGGGCGCGCCGGGGGAGCCGGTCGGCGAGGGCGCCGACCAGGGGTGCGATGCCGACGTAGGCCACCATCTTGATCGCCAGGGCGGTGCCCAGGACGGAGCCGGCCCGGGAGCCGGCGATGTCGTAGGCGAGCAGGCCGAGCGCGACGGTCGCGAGGCCGGTGCCGACCAGGGCGACGACCTGGGCGCCGAACAGGCGCCGGTAGGTGCGGTGGCGCAGGACCGAGAGCATGTGCGCACCTCCTTTGCGGGCCGGACGGGCCGGACGGGCCGGACGGGCCGGACCGGACGGGGCGGGACTGCGGTGCCCGCCCCTCCACCGTACATACATGTGCGCATGTGTGCACATGATGGCGGGCACTCCCCGGTCTGCCGGACGGCCGGGACTTAGGCTGTGCCCATGCCAGTCAGCGAATCGGTTCCACCTGCGGGTGATGCGCATCTGGGCGCGCCCGACGACGCGCGCCTCCAGGAGGCCGCCGCGGTGTTCGGCATGCTCTCGGACGCCACCCGGCTCCACCTGCTGTGGCTGCTGGCGGAGCGGGAGTCCGACGTGGGCTCGCTCACCGAGCGGTGCGCCGCGTCGCGCACGGCGGTCAGCCAGCACCTGGCCAAGCTCCGGCTCGCCGGGCTGGTGGAGACCCGCCGGGAGGGTCGGCACGTGCACTACCGGCTCCGCGACGGCCACCTGCGCCGGCTGGTCCTGGAGGCGCTGAGCCACGCCGACCACCGGGTCACCGGCGAGGCCCCGCACGACTGAGCCCCCGGCCCGCACCGGCGGAACGAGCACGGGCCCGGCGGCTTGCGCCGACGGGCCTCGTGGCCGGGGTGCGGTCCCGTCGCGGCCTGGATGGCCGAACCGCACCCCGGCGTCCCGCGCCTACCCCGCCGCGCGCCGTTCATGGCAGCGCGCGGCGCGGCGGGCGTCAGCCGAGAACCGCGGTGGCCTCGATCTCGACCAGGTGCTCGGGGACGTCCAGCGCCGCGACGCCCAGCAGGCTGGCCGGCGGTACCGGGGTGACGCCCAGCTTCGCCGCGGCCCGTGCGATCCCCTCCTGGAGCAGGGGCATCATGCCGGGCGTCCAGTCGACGACGTACACGGTCAGCTTCGCCACGTCGGCGAGGGTGGCCCCGGCGGCCGCCAGCGCCGTGGCGACGTTGAGGTAGCACCGCTCGACCTGCGCCGCGAGGTCGTCCGCCCCCACCGTGACGCCGTCGGCGTCCCACGCGACCTGTCCGGCGACGAAGACCAGCCTCGACCCCGTCGCGATCGCCACCTGCCGGTAGGCGTCGATCTCCGGCAGTCCTTCCGGGTTCACCAGTGTGATGGCCATGTCGTGCCCGCCTCTTCCCTGAGCCCATGCTCTCTTGTGGTTACTCGGAAACCGTAGGAGAGTGAGGCCTGACCTGGAAGAACGCACTTTTCGGTAACGGGGGAACCTCATGGTGACCAAGCAGGTCACGGCCACGCAGGGCACGGACCCGGCGGACGTGACGCGGGCGGACTCGCTGGCGCGGGAGATCTTCTCGGACATCGCCAACAAGTGGGCGCTGCTGATCATCGAGGCGGTGGGCGACCGCACCCTGCGCTTCAGCGCACTGCGCGACGAGGTCGAGGGCATCAGCCACAAGATGCTCACGCAGAACCTGCGCATGCTCGAACGCAACGGCCTGCTGCTGCGCACGGTGCACCCCACCGTGCCGCCGCGGGTCGAGTACACCCTCACCGAGCCGGGCCGCGCCCTGCGGGTGACCATCGACGGCATGTGCGACTGGACGCACCGCCACCTCGGTCACATCGAGGCGGCCCGCCACCGCTTCGACGCCTGATCCCCAGGGCGCGCCGCAGGGTCGAACGGCCGCCGTCGGCGGCCACGACGTAGCGCGCGCGAACGGGCGGGCCCGACGTGAAGGCGACCGTCACCCCCTCGGCGTCCTGCTCGATGCCCGCCACCTCCCGCCCGAAGGCGATCGTGCCCCCCAGTTCGGCGAGCCGCGCCGCGAGGATCTCCTGCGTACGCCGCTGGGGAAGCGTCCACGGACCCGCGAACGGGGCGCCCTCGTCGGCCGCGACCTCGTCGGACAGCCGGTGCTCGCCGACCCGGACCCCCTCCTGCCAGATCATGCCGACCGGGTACGGGCCGCCGGCGGCCAGGACGGCGTCGAGCACGCCCAGGTCGTGGAGGACCTCCAGGGTGCGGGGCTGGAGTCCCTTGCCGCGGGTGCCCGGGAAGAGGGCGTCGGCCCGTTCGACGACGAGGGCCCGTACCCCGCGGCGGGCGAGGTCCGCGGCCAGCGTCAGCCCGGTGGGGCCGGCCCCCACGACGAGCACTTCGGTGCGGTCTGCGCGCACGTTCACGACATTCTCCTTAACGCTGTTAAGTCAGCGGCTCCCGCTTCACCGGCACCGAGCACGCCGTCCAGCTGGAGGAGAACCTGCGCGCCTTCGCCGCCGCCGGGTTCGACCCCACCCGGGCCGTGCGGGCCCTGACCACCACGTACCTCTTCACCCTGGGGTTCGTCACCGAGGAGCAGGGGGTCGTACCCCTCCCGGGCGACCGCCGCGAGGGGTACGGCATCGACGAACGGGCCGCGCGGATGGCGGACTTCCCCCTCGCGGCGGCCGCCGGCGCGGACCACTTCCAGGACCGCGCCGCCGCCCTCGAGGAAGGCCTCGGTCTGATCGTCGCGGGCATCGAGGCCCGCTACGGCATGGCGTGAGCGGTGGGCGGGAGCGCCCCGGCCCCGCGGGAGGCCGGCGCGCTCAGGGGGCGTTCAGGGGTGTTCGGGGCGCGGGGGAGCGCATTCGAGTAGAAGATCAATTCGAATGCGCCCCCCGGGGTGACGGCCGCCCGTCCAAGATCGTCCGATTGCTAGCGTCCTGGCCGTGACTCACTTCATGCAGTCCGGCACGGAGCCGGACACCTTCGTGCTGCCCTCGCCCGGCCGGGCGAGCGAATCGTTTCGTCCCGTGCTGCTGGACCCGGCCCGGCCCGCCGATGCGGCCACCCTGGCCGCCCTGCGGGACTCGCCCCTGCTGCGCGAGGTCCACGACCGCATCGAGGACCAGGTGGCCGAGCTCGTGCGCGCCCTCGCGCCCGCGGAGCCCTTCGGCCCCGCGGCCCTGCACCGGGCGGTCTCCGAGGTCACCGGAGGTCGCGCCGAGGCGTACGGCAGGTGGGTCTGGTACCCGTGGTCGGGACGCCTGGTCCACGTGCTGCCCGAGGAGGAGTTCCGCCTGGTCCGCACCGACCGCAACCGCGGCCGGATCACCCGTGAGCAGCAACGGGGCCTGCTGCGGCGGCGCGTGGGCGTCATCGGGCTCTCCGTCGGCAGCAGCGCGGCGCTGACCTGCGCCATGGAGGGCGTCGGCGGGGCCTTCCGGCTGGCCGACTTCGACCGGCTGAGCCTGTCGAACCTCAACCGGCTGCGCGCCGGCGTCCACGAACTCGGCCTGGAGAAGACCGTGCTGTGCGCCCGGCGCCTGTACGAGCTCGACCCCTACCTGGACGTCGAGATCCACCGGGAGGGCGTCACCGAGGAGAACATCGGCGCGTTCTTCGGAGCGGCGGAGGACGGCACGGACGGCGCGGACGACGGCGCCGGCCACGGCGGCGACGGGTCCGGCGCGGGCTCCGGTATCGACGTGCTCATCGAGGAGTGCGACACCGCGTGGGTCAAGGTCGCCGCCCGCGAACACGCCCGGCGCCACCGCGTTCCCGTCCTCATGGACACCAACGACCGCGGCATGCTCGACATCGAGCGCTACAACACCGAACCCGCCCGGCCGCTCTTCCACGGCCGCATCGGCGACACCACCGCCGCCGACGTGCGCGGCCTCGACCGGGCCGGGACCGTCGACTTCCTCCTGCGCGTCGTCGACGCGCAGGAGCTGAGCCCCGCCATGGCGGACGCCCTGCCCCGCATCGGCCGCACCCTCTCCAGCTGGCCCCAGCTCGCCGACGGGGTCATGCTGGGCGCGGCCCTCGTCACCGACGCCGCCCGCCGGATCCTGCTCGGCGAACCGCTGCCCTCCGGACGGCACCGCATCGACCTCGACGAACTCGTCCCCGCCCGGGCACCCCGGCCCGCACGGCACGGAGCCGCCCTGTGAACCGGGTACCCGTACTGCGCGGCGAGCACCTCCGGCTGCGCGAGCTGCACGCCGACGACCACGAGCCCTTCGCGCGGATCCTGACCCACCGCGTCCTGACCCGCTTCCTCGGCGTGGACCGGATGGACCCCGGCCAGGCCCACGACACCTTCGCCCGCAGCCTCGCCCAGCCCCACGCGCACCCGCGCCGCCGGTACACCCTGGCCGTCTGCGCGCCGGACGACGACACCTTCCTCGGCACCATGGGACTGCTCGTGGAGGACTACGGGAGCAACGCCATGCTCACCAGCCTGGTGCTGCTGCCCGGCTCCCCGGTGCGCGGACACGGGCACGAGGCCGGACGGCTGCTGATGGCCTACGGCTTCGGGCACCTCGGCCTGCACCGCATCTGGGCCGGGCACCGCAGCGACCACCACCACATGCCGAGGGTCATGCACGCGGCAGGACTGCGCCCCGAGGCCACCCTCCGCCAGCTGTTCAGCACCCGCGGGTGCTGGCACGACGTCACCACCTACGCCGCCGTGGCTCCCGAGTGGAAGCTCCAGGCGAGCGGGAACGAACTCGCGATCCTCGACGGTGTCCGCCCGCTCGACCGGGTCTGAGCCGGCCACGTCCCCCGGGTGGGGTCCGCCTCACGGGCGCCCGGTGAGGGCGGCCACCAGCGCCCGCAGCCGGGCCGGGGTGGCCTCCTCCAGGGAGCCCAGCACGGTGCGGCCGGGCGCCGGGTCGATCGGGGCCACCGAGGGCACGGCGAGGACCTGGCAGCCCGCGGCCTCGGCCGAGGCCACACCGGTGGGGGTGTCCTCCACCGCCACGCACGCGGCCGGCGGGACGCGCAGGGCACGGCACGCGGCCAGGTAGGGCTCGGGGTCCGGCTTGGTCAGCGCGGTGTCGTCGGCCGTGACGGTGACGGCGAACCCCCCGTGCCCCGCCTCCGCCAGCGCGGAGACGACGGTCTGCGCGACCTCCCGGGGCGAGGCCGTGACGAGGGCGGTGGGCACGCCCTCGTCACGCAGCGCCCCCAGCAGGGCGAGGGCGCCGGGCCGGGGCACGACCCGGGTGCGGACCCGCTCCGCGAAGGCGCGGTGCAGCGCGGCGGCGATCCGCGGGGCGGGCGCGCCGCTGCGCCCGGCGAGGAACTGCGCGGTGTGGGCGACGGGCCGGCCCAGCACGTCGCCCTGGTCGGCCGCGACCAGGGCCTGGCCCAGCCCGGCGGCCGTCTCCGCCACGGTGTCCCACCACAGCTGCTCGGTGTCGACGAGGGTGCCGTCCATGTCGAAGAGGACGGCCTGCAGCGTCGGCGGGACGGGGGAGGTCGAGGAGGTCACGAACGGTCTCTTTCCGGTACGGGGGAGCGTGTCGGCGCAAGCCGCCCGGGCTCCGGGTCCCGGGGCCCGGGACGGCCGGAGGCCGGGCGTACGTCCACCGGGTCAGCGCGGGCGGGGGGCCACCAGGACCGGGCGGTCCGGGAGCGACACGCGGACGGGCGTGCCCGGCGTGAGGGCGGCTGCGTCGTGGGCGGGGAGGTCCGCCTTGACCTGCGTACCGTCGCCCAGGAGGACCGTCAGGCGGACGGTCGCGCCCAGGAACGAGGCGCCCGCCACCCGGTCCGGTCCGGCGCCCGCGACGACCCGCACCGCCTCCGGCCGTACGAGGACGTCGACCTCGGTGCCGTCCCCGCCGGCCGGCGGGGTGCCGTCGACCGGAAGGCGCCTGCCCAGGACCTCGACGGTGCCGTCGGCGGCGCGCAGCCGGCCCGGGACCCGGCTCATGGTGCCCACGAACTCGGCGACGAAGGCGGTGGCCGGGCGGGCGTACAGCTCCGCGGGGGCGGCGCACTGCTCCAGGCGGCCCGCCCGCATGACGGCCACCCGGTCCGCCATGGACAGGGCCTCCTCCTGGTCGTGGGTGATGAAGAGGGTGGTGATGCCCAGTTCCTGCTGGAGGCGGCGGATCTCCTCGCGCAGCGTCAGCCGGACCTTGGCGTCCAGGGCGGACAGCGGCTCGTCCAGGAGCAGGACGCGGGGCCGCAGGGCGAGGGCGCGGGCCAGCGCGACGCGCTGCTGCTGGCCGCCGGAGAGCTCGTGCGGGAAGCGGTCGCCCTTGTCGGCGAGGCCGACCAGGTCCAGGAGTTCGCGGGCCCGGCCGCGCCGTTCCGCGGCCCCGACCCGCCGCATCCGCAGGCCGAAGGCCACGTTGTCGACGGCGTTCAGGTGCGGGAAGAGGCTGTAGGACTGGAAGACCATGCCGGCGTCGCGGCGGTGGGCCGGTACGGCGGTGACGTCCTTGCCGTCGAGGAGGATCTCGCCGGAGTCCGGGTGCTCGAAGCCCGCCAGCATGCGCAGGGCCGTGGTCTTGCCGCAGCCGGACGGGCCGAGCAGGGCCAGGAGTTCGCCGGGGCGCACCGTCAGGTCGAGTCCGTCGAGGGCGGTGGTGGAGCCGAAGGACCGGTGCAGGCCGCGCAGTTCGACGGTGGCCGCGCCGGACCGGGCTGCCGGGCCCGGCGCGGGGGCCGGGACCGGTGCGGAGGTGGTGGGTGCGCTCATGGGGGATGTCATTTCCGGTCGGTGGAGGCGGAGGCGGAGGGGGTGCGGCGGCCGAGGCCGGCGAGGCCCAGAAGCAGCAGCCAGGTCACCAGCAGGCTCATGACGGAGACGGCCACGGACATCTGGGCCTCGGAGCCACTGATGTTGACGATCCAGACGGCGAACGGCCGGAACCCGAGGAGCTGGGCGGTGGTGAACTCCCCCAGCACCAGGGCGAGGGTGAGGAAGGCGGCATTGAGGAGCGCCCCGCGCAGGTTCGGCAGGACCGCCCGGACCAGGGCATGCGGCAGGCTCGCTCCGCAGCTGCGCGCCGCCTCGACGAGGGTGCGCACGTCGAGGGCGCGCAGGCCCGCGTCCAGGGCGCGGTGCACGAAGGGCAGGGCCATGACCGCGTACGCGAGGACGAGCACCACGGGGAAGCCGGGGTCCTGGACGGCGACGAAGGTCTGGAAGAGGGGGGTCCGGGAGAGGTGCTCGGGGCCCCACTTCAGGACGGTTCCGATGCCGGCGACGAAGGCGATGGGCGGGACCACCAGCGGCAGCGAGCACACCACCTCGACCACGGGCCGCAGCCGGGGCGCGCCCAGGCGCAGGGCCACCATGGCCGGGACCATCAGCAGCAGTACCAGGGCGACGGTGGCCGCGGCGAGCTCGAGGGAGAGCAGCAGGCTGGGCAGGAACCCCTCGGTGCCGAGGATGCGGGTGTAGGCGTCGAGGTTCACGCCGCGGCCCGGTACGTCGACGGTGAAGACCACGGAGGCGGCGAGCGGCACCAGGAAGTACAGGGCCGCGGCGGCGAGGACGAGGGCGCGCCAGGGGGCGGCCGGGGTCAGGCGAGCCATCGGGCGCTCCGTCGTTGCAGGGGCAGGTGGACCGCCATCACGAGGCCGGCCACGAGGACCATGTCGAGGCTGAGGGCGAGGGCCACGTTCTCCTGCCCGATCAGCACGTTGCCGGAGATGGCGTCGGCGATCTGCAGGGTGACCAGCGGCACCGAGCTGCCCACCATCGCCGCGGCCGTGGCGTAGGCGGCGAAGGCGCTGCCGAAGAGCAGGACGAGGCCGCCGAGGAGGGAGGGGGCGAGGACCGGCAGGGCGACGTGCAGCCAGTACTGGCGGGCCGTCGCGCCGTTGTTCCGGGCGGCCTCCCGCCACTGGACGCGCAGCCCCTCCAGCGCGGGGGTGATGGTGAGGACCATGAGGGGCACGAGGAAGTAGAGGTAGACGAGCACCAGGCCCCAGAAGCTGTAGAGGCTCCAGCCGGTGTCGGCCAGGCCCAGTGCGCGGGTCAGGACGCCGGAGTTGCCGAGGGTGGCGACGAAGGCGAAGGCGAGGGGAACGCCGCCGAAGTTGGCGAGGACGCCGGAGGCGGTCAGGACGGCTTCGCGCAGGGCGCGCAGCGGGGAGCTGACGACGGCCTGTGCGAGGAGGAGGCCGAGCAGGGCCGCGAGGGCGGCGGAGGTCGCCGACAGCTTCACGCTGCCGGTCAGGGCGGTGAGGTAGGCGCCCTGCCAGGAGGCGGTCAGGTTGCCGAGGCCGTACACGGCGGCTCCGGTGGCCGGGTCCTCGACGGTGAAGGCGCCGTTCAGCATGGCGACGGCGGGCAGGCCGAACGCGGTCGCGGCGAACAGCAGCAGCGGGACGACGGCGAGCGCGCCGGAGCGTCCGGCCCGCCGCCGCCCGGTCCGGGCGGCGGGTGCGGCGGGCGCCGGGGGGCCCGCCGGGGCGGCGGCCGCGGGGGGAGCGGCCGCCGTACGGGGAGGGTTCGTGTCGGTGGTCATGTGGGTCGTGTCGTGTCCGGTCGTGTGCGGTGTGCGGTGTCCGGTGGTGGTGGTCGGGCCGGCGCTCAGCCGGCGACCGCCTTGCCCCAGCTCTGGGAGAGGGTGGCCTTGGCCTTGGTCTGCTGGGCCTCCGTCGGGAAGGACGGGGTACCGCTGACCTGCGGGAGCTTCGCGGCCGCCGCCTTGTCGAGGGTGCCGGCCTGCTCCATGGCGGGCATGAGGACCGGACGGGCGTACCCCTTCAGCCAGAGGTTCTGGCCCTCGGCGCTGTACAGCCACTCCTGCCACAGCCGCGCGGCGGCGGGGTGCGGCGCGTCCTTGTTGATGGCCTGGGCGTAGAACTGCGCGTACTTGCCGTCCTCGGGGACGGCCACCTTCCAGTCGACGCCCTTGCCCTTGAACTGCTCGGCGTAGCCCGAGTTCAGGTAGTCCCAGTCGATGCTGATCGGCGTCTCGCCCTTCTCGACGGTGGCCGGGGTGGACTCGACGGGCGTGAAGTTGCCGTTCTTCTTCAGCTGGCCGAAGAAGTCGATGCCGGGCTGGATGTCGTCCAGGGAGCCGCCGTTCGCGAGGGCGGCCGCGTAGACGCCGCCGAAGGCGGAGCCGGACTTGGTCGGGTTGCCGTTCAGGGCGACCTGGCCCTTGTACTCGGGCTTGAGGAGGTCCTTGAAGGTGGTGGGGCAGTTCTTGACGCGGGCGGCGTCGCAGCCGATGGAGACGTAGCCGCCGTAGTCGTTGTACCAGCGCGCCTGGTCGTCCTTCTGCGCCGAGGGGATGTCGCCGAAGGAGGCGACCCGGTACGGCGCGAACAGATCCTGCTGGGCGCCGCTGACGGCGAAGGAGGTGCCGAGGTCGAGGACGTCGGGGGCGCGGTCCTGGCCCTTGCGGCCGGTGACGGCGTTGATCTCGTCCTGGCTGCTGCCGTCGGGGTTCTCCACCTCGACCTTGATGCCGTACTTCTGGGTGAAGCCGTCGATGAGGGCCCCGTAGTTGGCCCAGTCGCGGGGCAGGGCCATCGCGTGCAGGACGCCTTCCTTCTTCGCGGCTTCGACGAGGGCGTCCATGCCGCCGAAGTCCGCCGCGGAGGTGGCGGTGGCGGCGTCCTTGCCGGTGGCGGTCTTGTTGCCGGCCTTCTCGGGGGCGGCGCCGCAGGCGGTGAGGGTGAGGGCGGCGACGACGGCGAGGCAGCCGGCGAGGGCGGCGTTTCTCGGCAGGGACACGGGTCTCTCCTGGGAGGTTGCGCGAGGGGCGCGCTGCGGGACGAGCGGCCCGGGAAGGGCGGACTCGGTGGTTCCGAAGGCAACTTGTCTGAACAAGTTGGCCTCAGTAGGCCCGGCATCCATGACCGCCCGGTGAACGGAAAGCGACTGGTTCCGGCCAATAACCTGGACACTCTCCGCTCGTTTCGAGCCAGTCGGCCCTGCCCTTACGCTGTACGCGACACACCCCCTGGCGCACAGTCAGCGCTCACGACGAGGGACGGGAGCACCATCGATGACGGCCCGGCACGAGGAGATCGCCGAGGAACTGCGCCGGGCGATCGACCGCGAGGAGTACGCGGTGGGGGCGCTCCTGCCCGCCGAGACGGACCTCGCGGCCCGGTTCGGCGTCTCCCGCGGCACCGTCCGGCAGGCCGTGCTCGCCCTGACCGCCGAAGGCCTGATCGGATCCCGCCAGGGCGCGCGCCGCGTGGTGCTGGCGGGCCGCCGCAGCCAGAGCTTCGGCGAACTGCGCAGCTTCGCCCAGTGGGCCGCCGCCATGGGACGCTCCGCGACCGGGACGGTGGTCTCCACGCGCTACCGGCCCGCCACCGGCCGCGACGCCATGCGGCTCCAGGTCGAGCCCGACACGCCCGTCCTCCACGTCCTGCGCGTCCGCGGCCTCGACGGCGACCCCGTCCTGCTCGAGCGCACCGTGTACGCGGACTGGATCGCCCCCGCCGTCGAACGCATCGAGCCGGACTGCCCGTCGGTGACGCAGCGGCTGCTGGACGACACCGGGCTGGTGTTCGCCCACGGGGAGCACCTCATCGACGCGGTCGCCGCCGGGGCACGGGACGCCGAGCACCTCGGCGTGCGCCGCACCAGCCCGCTGCTGCGGGTGCGCCGCCTGACCACCACGCGCGAGGGCCGGCCCGTGGAGTGGTCCGACGACCGCTACCGCCCGGACGCCGTCAGCTTCAGCGTCCGCAACTCCATCGGCAGCAACCCCCTGGCCCGCCGTACCGGCCCCGCCCTCGCCTGACCCGGCCCGCGCGCCCCGCTCCGAGTCGCCCGATCGGTCCCGGGCGCGACAGCATGGAGGGAGGACGGTCGTCGGGACGTCCTCCGGAGGAGGCGATACGGGCGGTGACCAGATCTCGCTTTGCGTTCTGCGGGGCCGAGCTCGCCGCTGTCTACGTGGTCGCCGACCAGGACAGGGAACTCCACCTCGCCGAGCTGACCGGCGACCGCGGGGTCCTCTACGGGCTGCCCGCGATCCTCGCCGTCGCCGGGCACTCGCCCGCCGCCAACGCCTTCCGCTCCGGCCGCCCGCTCTGGCTGACCCCCAAGGAACTCGCCGCGTTCATCGAGGAGGAGCCCCACCACTTCCCCACCCGGGTGCGCGACGGCGACCCCCACTCCCCGGCCCGGATCTCGCTCGGCGCACTGCCCCTGGGCCACGGGGATCAGGAGCTGGGCTGCCTGGTCGTGGCAGGCGAGGTGGGGGAGGGCTTCAGCGCCGACGACCGCAGTCTCCTGGAGCTCTACGCCGACCAGGTCGCGGCGGGCCTCGAAGCCGTCAGCACCCGGCTGAGCGGGCACCGCAGCCCGCAGGCCCACCTCGGCCAGTCCCTCGTCCCGCACCAGGGCGGAGCCTTCATCCTCGAACTGGGCACCGGCCGCATGGAGGCCCACGCGCACGTGCTGGAGCTGCTCGGCCTGCCGCCGGAGCACTTCGACGGGCAGGTGGAGACCCTCCTCGCCTGCGCCGTCCCCGACGACATGCCCGCGCTGATGGCCATCGTGGAGCCGGACCGGCTGGTCGCCGCCGGACAGCAGCTGGCGTTCCGCATCCGCCGCCCGAACGGGGAACTGCGCTGGCTGGGCCTGCGCTGCCGGGTCGAGGTCGCCCCCGACGGCGCCCCGCGGCGGGTCCTCGGCGTCGTGGCAGACGCCACCTACCTGCGCCCCAGCGCGGACGAGGTGTCCCTCGTCCAGCGGCTGTCGGCCACGCTGGCCGGCGCGGCGACCGTCCGCGAGGTCGGCCGGCTGGTCGTCGCCGCCCTGCGCGAGCCGCTCGGCGCGACCCGGGTCGCGGTCGGCGAACTGGAACCTGAGCGGCTCATCGTCACCGCCCTCGACCCGCCGGAGCCCGACGCCTGGCCCGAGCTCTGGCGCTCCGAATGGCGCTCGGAGTGGCCCGACGTCCCCCTGGGGGAGCTGCCCACCCTCCAGAGCGCCCTGCGCAGCGGCCACATGGGCCTGTGGCCGCCCGGCGCACCCCTCGAACCGGGCCTCCTGGACGTCGGACCCGGCGGCCTCGCCGTGCTGCCGCTGCCCGCCGAGGGCAGGCTGGTCGGGGTGTGCCTGGTGGGGTGGGACGGGGAGCATCGCTTCGGCCCCGAGGAGCGCTCGCTGCTGACCGTGACCGCCGGCCTCGCGGGACAGGCCCTCGTCCGCGCCCACGCCCTGGACGCGCGCCACGAACTCGCGACGATGCTCCAGCGCAGCCTGCTGCCCCGCAAGCTCCCGGAACTCCCGGGCGGCGTCGCCGTCGCCCGCTACCTGCCCGCCACGGCCGGACTGGAGGTGGGCGGCGACTGGTACGACGTCATCCCGCTCACCGACGGCCACGTGGCCTTCGTCATCGGCGACGTGCAGGGGCACAGCGCGGGCGCGGCCACCATCATGGGCCAGATGCGCACGGCGGTCCGGGCCTACGCGGTGGAGGGCCACCCCCCGGACGTGGTGGTCGCGCGGGCCAACCGGCTGCTCGTCGGCATGGAGACCGACCTCTTCGCCACCTGCGGATACGTCGACCTCGACATGGAGGAGGGCATCGCCCGGGTGGTCCGGGCGGGACACCTGCCGCCGCTGCTGCGCCACCCCGACGGCGTGACCGAGGAGCTGGCCGTGGAGGGCGGACCGCCGCTCGGCGTGCTGGCCGACGCCGAGTTCCCCATGACCGAGACCGGACTGCTGCCCGGGACCCTGATGGTCCTGCTGACCGACGGGCTGGTCGAGTCCGCCCGGCTGCCGGTGGAGGAGGGTGTGCGGCGGGTGTGCGAGGCGCTGGCCGAGGCCGACCCCGCCGACGTCGGAGGCGTCGCCGACGAGCTGGTCGCGGGGGTGCGCCGGCGCGACGACGACGTGGCGCTGCTCCTGCTGCGCTACGACGGCACCGGCGGTCGGCCGAAGCGGAGCCACTGGACGGTGTGGCGACTGCCCAAGGCGGTCCTGCACGCACGCCGCTTCACCGCCCGCACCCTGCGCTCCTGGGGGCTGGCGGGTCAGGTCGACGCCGCCCTGCTGATCGTGTCCGAGCTGGTCACCAACGCCATCGCGCACACCCAGGGAGAGATCGGGATGGACCTGACCCTCTCGGCGGACCGGCTGCGGATCGCCGTGAACGACGCCTCCCCGCGCAGCCCCGTCAAACCGGTGGCGGTGAGCTGGGAGTCGACGGGCGGACGCGGGCTCTTCATCGTCGAGGCGACGACGACCGCCTGGGGTTCGGTGCCGCTGAGCGGCGGCAAGCAGGTCTGGGCGGAGATCGCCGTCGACCGGACGGACGGCTGAGGCGGGGCCCGGACACGAGGTCCGGGCCCCGGGGGCTCAGGTCCGCGCGGCGCTCGGCGTCGCCCCGGTCGGCGTGGCGGGCCGGGAGAGGGCGCTCGGCCACCAGGACCGCGGGCCGATGTCGATGACCAGGGCCGGCACCAGCAGGGAGCGCACGACGAGGGTGTCCAGCAGGACGCCGAACGCCACGATGAAGGCGATCTGCACGAGGAAGGCCAGCGGGATCACCATCAGCGCGGCGAAGGTCGCCGCGAGCACCACCCCGGCGGAGGTGATCACCCCTCCCGTGGTGACGAGGCCGCGCAGCACGCCCTCGCGGGTGCCCAGGGCCAGGGTCTCCTCGCGCACGCGCGACATCAGGAAGATGTTGTAGTCCACGCCGAGGGCCACCAGGAACACGAACCCGTACAACGGCACGGAGGCGTCCGTTCCGCTGAAGCCCAGCAGGTGCTCGAAGACCAGCGCGGACACGCCCAGCGTCGCCACGAAGTTCAGGGCCACCGTCGCCACCAGCAGGAGCGGCACCACCACCGAACGCAGCAGCGCGACCAGGATGAGCAGGATGATGCCGAGGACGACCGGGACGATCACGGTGCGGTCGCGGGCGGAGGTCTGCTGGGTGTCGAACTGCTGCGCCGTGTAGCCGCCGACCAGCGCGTCGGCGCCCGGCACCGCGTGCACCCGCTCCCGCAGCCGCTGCACGGTCTCCTTCGCGGCGTCGCTGTCGGCCGCCGCGTCGAGCGTGGCGTCCAGCCGCACCCGGCCGTCCACCACCAGCGGCGGGCCCGCGCCGGGCCGGCCTCCCGCGGTGGCGGGCACGACGGCCGCGACGCCGTCCGTGCCGTCCGCGGCCGCACGTACCTCCTCGGCCCGGTCCGCGGCCGCGATGATCACGGCGGGGTTCCCGGAGCCGCCGGGGAAGTGGCGGGCGAGGGTCTGCTGCGCGCTCACCGAGGGCGCGTCGTTGACGAAGATCTCGTCGAGCGGCACGCCCTTCGAGGACAGGCCGGGGGCGAACGCGGCCAGGACCAGGAGCAGCAGGGCCGAGGAGGCCCAGACCCGCCGCGGCGCCCGGTCGATGAGAGCGGCGATCCGGCGCCACACGGCGTGCCCGTCGGCGGTGGCGTCGGCGGCCTTGGGGGTGGCCGGCCAGTAGGCCGCGCGCCCGAGCAGGACCAGGACGGCGGGCAGGAAGGTCAGGGCGCTCAGCGCCGCGCAGACGATGCCGATCGCGCCGACCGGCCCGAGGGCCCGGTTGTTGGTCAGGTCGCTCGCCAGCAGCGCCAGCAGACCGAGGGCCACGGTCGCCGCGCTGGCGGTGACGGCCCCGGCCGAGCGGCGTACGGCGGCCAGTGCCGCGGCCGCCCGGTCGCCTCGTACGGCCAGCTCCTCGCGGAAGCGGGCCGCGATGAGCAGGGCGTAGTCGGTCGCGGCCCCGATCACGAGGATCGACAGGATCCCCTGGACCTGGCCGTCCACGCGGACGGCGCCCCGGTCGGCCAGGGCGTAGACGACCGCGCAGGCCAGGCCGAGGGCGAGCACCGCACTGAAGATGATCACGAGGGGGAGCAGCACGCTGCGGTACACCAGCAGCAGGATCAGCAGGACCGCCCCGAGCGCGACCCCGAGCAGCAGTCCGTCGATGCCGGCGAAGGCGTCCCCGAGGTCCGCCTGGGCGGCGGCGGGTCCGGCGATCTGCACGGTGGCGCCGGGCACCTGGCCGGCTGCCTGCCGGACCTCGTCCAGCACCGTCGGGAGTTCCTCCCCGAGGTCGGGGGCGAGGGGCACGACGGCCTGCATCGCCAGGCCGTCGTCCGAGAGGAGCGCCGGCGAGGGCGGGGAGGCGATGCCGCTGCGGCCCGCGAGGCCCCCGACCGCCCGGGTGGCCGCCTCCTGCTGGGCGCCGGTCACCCGCTGCCCGTCCGCGGTCCACACCAGGACGGCGGGAACGGACGCCGAGGTCTCGAAGGGCTTGCGGGCCTCGATCACGCGGGTGGACTCGGCGCCGCGGGGGAGGAAGGCCGCCTGGTCGTTCGTGGCGACCTCGCCCAGCCGGCCCGCGTACGGGCCGAGGGTCCCGCCGATGCCGAGCCAGGCGATCAGCAGCACGAGCGGGACGATCCAGAAGGCCCAGCGTGGTGTCTTTTTCAATGGGGGTCCTCGAGCACGGGTTTCGAATGATCAGGTCGGCAATCGTCTAAGTCAACGATAAAGAATGTCAATCATCGAGACATCATATGCTGAGATCATGCATGCGACCGAAGCCTCCCCACCTGTACTTCCGGCCGACGACCCCATCGGGTTGCAGTCGTTCGCCGTACTGCTGCGCCGGATGAACGCGGAGTTCAATCGCATCGCCCAGGAATTCGCCCATGCGCAGGGCCTGCACCTCACGGACGTGCAGGCGATGATCGCCGTACTGGACGCCGACGCCGAGGGCCCCGGCGGCCCCATGACGCCCGGCCGGCTGCGCAAGCAGATGAACCTCACCTCGGGCGCCATGACGGCCTGCCTGGACCGGCTGGAGCGGACCGGGCACATCCGCCGCGTCCGGGCGGCCGACGACCGCCGGGTGGTCCACCTGCACTACGAGGAGCGGGCCCGGCAGGTGGCCCGCGAGTACTTCCGCCCCCTGGCCCTCGGCACGGACGCCGCCCGCGCCCGCTTCAGCGACGACGAGCTGCGCGTGGTGGTCCGCTTCCTCGCCGAGATGAACCGGGAGCTGTCCGTCGTGGGTCGCTGAGGAGCCCGTCCGGGCTCCGTCCGGCATGGTGGTGGTGAGCCCTCCCGACGGGAGGACGCGGGCCCGGACGGAACGTCGGAAGGGGCGGCCATCTCCGTGGACGCGCATGCGAAGGGGGCGGGACGCACGCCGGCGCGGCACCGCCGCGGCCGCCGGCGGGGCCCGCGATGACCGGCGAGGTGGTCCTGTTCGCCCTGGTGATCGCCCTGTCCCCGTTCACCCTCATCCCCGCCCTCTTCATGCAGTTCGCACCGCGGGCGCACGCCGCGGGCGGGGCGTTCACGGTGGGCTGGGTGGCCGGGGTCGCCGTCCCGGTGTCCCTCTGCGTGGCGCTCACCCCCCTGGTCCAGCGCTTCGAGGGCGGCCACTCCTGGACCGCCTGGGTCCGCATCGTCCTGGGCGGGCTCCTGGTGCTGCTGGGCGTCCGTCAGTGGCTGGTGCGCCACGGCAAGGCCGCCCCCGGCTGGATGCGGCTGCTCGCCGACGCCAGCCCGGGCCGCGCCTTCCGGCTCGGGCTGCTGCTCTCCCTGCTCAACCCGAAGATCTTCCTGCTCTCCGCGGCCGCCGGTTTCGCGATCGCGACCGCGGACCCGGGCCCCTCCGGCGCCGCGACCGCCGTCGTGGTGTTCACGGCCTGCGCCGCCTCCACGGTCGTCCTGCCCGTCCTGCTCCGGCTGCTCCTCGGGGAACGGGTGGTGGAGCCGCTGGCCCGGACCCGGAGCGCGCTGGAGCGCAATGCCGCGGGGGTCATGGCCGTCGTCATCGCCGCCATCGGAGTCCTGGTCCTCGTGGAGGGACTCGTCGACCTCTGACCACCCTCACCTCCGGTCAGAAGGCGTAGCGGATGCGCAGCCACGGGGCGTGCTCCGCCACCAGCCGCCGGACGGTCCGTACCGCCTCGGCCTTGCGGTCGTGGTCGTAGCGGACGTTCCAGCCGCCGTTCTCGGAGCGCTTGGCCTCCTGCAGCCCGGGGCGCCACAGGACCTCCTCGGCGCGCGGGTGCCAGGCCAGGTTCAGCTCGTGCAGGTCCCGGTTGTGCGTCAGCATGATCACCTCGGCGCCGGCCTGCTCCTTCACCGCCCGCGGCAGGACGTCGTCCATGTGCCGCAGCAGCAGGCCCCAGTCCTGCTCCCAGCCGGGCCGCAGGACGACGGGGGAGAGGTTGAAGTGCACCTCGTAACCGGCCTCCAGGAAGTCCCCGGCCGCGGCGATGCGCTGCTCCACGGGGCTGGTGCGGATGTCCAGCAGCCGGGAGTCCCCCGGAGGCATCACGGAGAAGCGCACCCGGGTCCGCCCGCGCGGGTCGAGGAGCAGCAGGTCGGGGTTGACGAACTTCGTGGCGAAGGAGGCCTTGGCCGTCGGCCAGCGGGAGAAGGCGGCCACCAGGTCCGCGGTGTTGTCGCTGACGAGCGCGTCCACGGAACAGTCGCTGTTCTCGCCGATGTCGTAGACCCAGGCGCTCGCGTCGCACTGGTTCGGCTCCCGCTTCGGGCCCAGGCGGGCGACGTGCCGGGCGAGGTGGGCGGTGATCCGCTCGATGTTGGTGAAGACGGTGATCGGGTTGGCGTAGCCCTTGCGGCGCGGCACGTAGCAGTACGCGCAGGCCATGGCGCAGCCGTTCGCCGGTCCGGGCGCGATCCAGTCGGCCGACCTGCCGTTCGGCCGGGTGGTCAGCGTCTTCCGTTCGCCGAGCACCAGGACCTCGCTCTTGACCCGCACCCAGCGCTCGAGGTTGCCCTCGTTGCCGTGCAGTCCGGGAATGCCCCAGTGCGATTCGACGGGGACGACCCGGGCGTCCGGGAAGCGCGCCAGGACCTCGCGGCCGCGGGGCGAGGCGGCCGCCGCGGGCTCGGCGTGGATCTCGCGGACGGCGAGCAGCCTGCGGGCGGCGGGGGAGTCGCGGTAGGACGGGCCTGCCGGGGCCGCGGTCCGGGCGGTTCCGCCGGCGGACGCGGGCCCGCAGCGCAGCTCCTCCAGGCCGAACAGGCCGTCCTCCTGGCCGCCGGGTGCCTGGGACGGCCGGGCCTGGGCCATGGTGTGCTCCGGTTCTCGCTCCGACGTCCGTCCCGCGCGGGCCGCGGGCCCGTCCACTCTAGGGCGTGCCCGGCGTCGCACCGGCCCGGCACCCGCCGCCGCGCCTCCGTTTCCGTCCACTGCCGCGGGGCAGGCGGGGTGCGTGGCCGCCGAGTGGAAGGGGCGCCGGGCATGGAGCGCGATGCGATGCCGGACGAGGACGCGAAGGGCGCGGACGTGAGGGGCGCGGACGTGAGGGGCGCGGACGTGAGGGGCGCGGACGTGAGGGGCACGGACGCCGAGCGGGACGAGGACACGCGGCGGGACGAGGGCGGGCGGGGCGGTGCCCCCGGCGCGGGACCCGACGGCGGCGGCGCGGGTCCCGGCGCGCGGGTGCGGGAGCGAGCCCCCGACCGGCCCGCCCAGCTGACCGGGAGCTCGTGGCGGGCCGTACTGCGCGGCACGGTGCGGGAGTTCACCGAGGACGAGCTCGGGGACCGGGCCGCGGCCCTGACCTACTTCGGGGTGCTCTCCCTCTTCCCCGCCCTGCTGGTCCTGGTGTCCCTGCTGGGCATCGCCGGCGAGGCGACGGCGCAGCGCGTGCTGGACGGCCTGAACAGGCTGGCGCCCGGCTCGGTCCGGGACGTGATCGGCGACGCCGTGCAGCAGCTCCAGGGCCGCAGCGGCGTGGGGTCGCTGGTCGCGGTCGTCGGCCTGGTCGTGGCGCTGTGGTCGGCGTCCGGCTACGTGGCCGCGTTCATCCGGGCCTCCAACGCCGTCTACGACGTGCCCGAGGGGCGGCCGGCGTGGAAGATCCTGCCGCTGCGCCTGGCGCTCACCGTCACCCTCGTGCTGCTGGCCTGTGCCGGCGCGCTGATCGTGGTCTTCACCGGCGGCCTGGCCCGGCAGGCCGGCGCCGCGCTCGGGATCGGGGACACCGCGCTCACCGTGTGGTCGATCGCGAAGTGGCCGGTCCTGGTGGTCCTGGTGACGATCATGATCGCGCTGCTGTACTGGGCCGCGCCGAACGCCCGGGGCCGGGGCTTCCGCTGGGTCACGCCCGGCAGCTTCCTCGCCCTCGCGATCTGGATGGCGGCCTCGGGCGGCTTCGCCGTCTACGTCGCGAACTTCGCGTCCTACAACAAGACGTACGGCACCGTGGCCGGCGTGATCGTCTTCCTGGTGTGGCTGTGGATCACCAACCTCGCTGTCCTCCTCGGCCTGGAGTTCGACGCGGAACTGTCCCGGCAGCGGGCCATCGCGGGCGGGATGGCCCCGGGTGACGAGCCGTACGTGCGCCCCCGTGACACCCGTCAGTGGACCGAGGCGGACCGCCGCCGCATGGTGTGAGGGCCGCGCCCCGCAACCGCTCCCGGGCACGCCCGGCCCCCGCGGGGGCCGGGCGCACCGCGGTTCACCCCTCCAGCAGGGCGGGAACCGGGCGCGGACGCCCCTCGGCGTCGATGGCGACGAAGGTCAGCCGGGCGGTGGCGACCTCGGTGGCGGGGGTGGTCGTGGCGTTCCAGCGCTCGGCGGTGACGCGGACGCCGACCGTCATCGAGGTCCGGCCGGCCCGGTCCAGCGCGGCGTGCACGGTGAGCAGGTCTCCGGCGCGGGCGGGCGCCAGGAACGTCATGCGGTCGACGGAGACCGTCACCGCCGGCCCGTCCGCGTGCCGGCCCGCGGACGCCGCGGCGGCGTCGTCGATCAGCTTCATGACGACCCCTCCGTGGATGGTCCCGTAGAGGTTGGTGTCGTGCTCGCTCATGATGTGGGCGAGGGTCACGCGGGAGTCGGCCGGTGCCTTGTGGGCCCTGGAGCCTGCGGTGGTGTCCGTGGTCACGGAACTCTCCTTCGCGAGTCGTGGCGTGGTCCCGGGGACCGCTGGGGGGCGCGAAGGAACGGCGGGTCCGGTGGGGTCCGCCGTCGCCGGCCCGCCCACGAGGCCACCGGGATCTTCCGTGCGCGTCCGTCGCGCACGGGCAGCGGCAGGTCTTCGGACTCGCGGGCGCGCCGACGTGCGCGGGGTGCGCACGGGGCACCTACTGGCCGTCGCTTCCCGGGCCGGTACGGCCCAGTGCTCGATGACGGCGGTCGTTCCCACTCACCGCTGCGGGGCAGTCCCGGATTCCCACCGGGTTCCCTCTTGCGACGCATCCCGCCTGGCTGGCGGGGCGAACCGGCTGCACGGCACACCCTAGGTCACGCCCCGGCCGGCCGGACCGCCGCTCGCGCGTGAGCCGCACCTCACCGCGAGCCGGTACCTTGTTGCACATCACTTGCAAGAAGATTTCATGTGCGAAAGGGGAGGCCGTGGGCGCTCCGGTGGTGCTGGGCATCGAGTCGTCGTGCGACGAGACCGGGGCGGGGATCGTCTCCGGGGGGAGACTCCTCTCCTACGTCGTCGCGTCGAGCATGGACGAGCACGCGCGCTTCGGCGGCGTCGTCCCCGAAATCGCCGCCCGTGCGCACCTCCAGGCCTTCAACCCCGTCGTGCAGGAGGCGCTCGACCGGGCCGGGCTGCGGATGCGCGACATCGACGCCGTCGCCGTCACCACCGGACCGGGCCTGTCCGGCGCGCTCCAGGTGGGCCTGGCCGGAGCGAAGACCCTGGCGTTCGCGGCCGGGGTGCCGCTCTACGGGGTCCACCACCTCGCCGGGCACGTCGCCGCCGACACCCTGGAGCACGGGCCCCTGCCGGACCCGTGCATGGTGCTGATCGTGTCCGGCGGGCACACCTCGCTCCTCCTCGTACGGGACCTGGTGCGCGACCCGATCCTGCACCTCGGCGACACCGTCGACGACGCCGCCGGCGAGTGCTTCGACAAGGTGGCCCGCGTCTTCGGCCTGCCCTACCCGGGCGGGCCCGCCGTCGACCGCGCCGCCCGGACCGGGAACCCCTGCGCCGTGGCCTTCCCCCGCCCGCTGACCGGGCCCCGCGACGACCCGTACGCCTTCTCCTTCTCCGGGCTGAAGACCGCCGCCGCGCGCTGGGCCGAACGGCACCGGCAGAACGGCGAGGAGATCCCGCTCGCGGACGGCGCCGCCTCCCTGCAGGAGGCCGTCGCGGACGTGCTCACCCGCAAGGCGCTGGCCGCCTGCCGGGAGTACGACGTCCGCACCCTGGTGGTCGTCGGAGGCGTCGCGGCCAACTCGCGGGTGCGGGCGCTTGCCGAGGAGCGCTGCGCGGCGGCGGGCGTCGAACTGCGCGTCCCGCCCCTGACGCTGTGCACCGACAACGGGGCGATGATCGCCGCCGTCGGGGACCTGCTGGTCCGGGCGGACGCGCCCCCCGCGCAGCTCGACCTGTCCATCGACCCGTCCGCGCCCCTGGAGTACGCCGCGCTGCACCCCGTGGCCGGCCCCGCGCGGCCGGTGGTGGTGGGCGCCGCCTGAGCGGGGCGGGCTCCGAGGGGATCCCGCGCGTCGCGATGAGTTCCGGGGGCTCCGGCGGTCGTACTGTCGAACCCGTCACCGAGGAGGACTTGCGATGCGCAGCGTGACCTACGCGATGAACATCTCACTGGACGGCTACATCGTCGGGCCGGACGGCGGCTTCGACTGGTCGGAGCCCGACGAGACGGTCTTCCGCTTCTGGATCGAGGAGACCCGGCAGCTCGGCGTCCACCTGCTCGGCCGGCGGCTGTACGAGACGATGCTGTACTGGGAGACGGCCGCCGAGGACCCGCCGCAGGACGAGGCGACCCGCGCATGGATCTCGGTGTGGAACCCGCTGCCCAAGGTCGTGTTCTCGCGCACGCTGTCGGAGGTGCGGGGCGCGGCCCGGCTGGCCTCCGGCGGCCTTGCGGAGGAGATCGCGCGGCTGCGGGCCGAGCCGGGCGAGGGCGACATCGCCATCGGCGGCGCGGACCTGGCCGCGCAGGCGGCCGAACTGGGGCTGATCGACGAGTACCGGGCTGTGGTGTACCCGGTGCTGGTCGGCGGGGGCCGCCCGTTCTTCCCGCAGCACGAGCGCCGGGTGGACCTCGAACTCGTCGAGACCCGCACCTTCTCCTCCAAGTTCCTCTACGTCCGCCACCGCGTGACGCGCGGGGGCGTTGGTGCCTGAGCGGTGCGGGGCGGACCGCCGGGCGGGGGGAGCCGGTCGCGGGACACCCGTCAGGCAGCCAGCGGGGTGAAGGGGTGCAGGGCGTCCGCGCCCGGGCCGACCACGCCGTAGCTGCTCTCGGGGACCTCGTGCCAGGCGCCGGGCAGGTCGCCCAGCGGCTCCGACACCACCAGGCGGGTCTCGTCGGAGACCTCCCGGAGGAACTGCACGTCGGGGTGGAGCCTGCGCAGGGCGTCCACCCGGCTGCTGTAGAAGAGCGAGCGCGACGCGCCCTGGCTGGAGTAGCGGAAGGCCCACACGTTCGTGCCGTCCGTCACCGCCACCGTCATCTGCATCGGGAACTCCACCCCGTGCTCGCGGCCGACACGTTCCACCGTGCCCACCATCCGGGCCACCGCCCCCGGCGGGTCCGTCTCCAGGCCGTAGGTGAGTGCCAGGTAGAACATCGTCTCGGAGTCCGTCGTGCCCTCGATCTCCGGGTACAGGACGGGGTCCACGAGCAGCGCGAGATCGCGGCGCATCGCGTGGAAGCCCGCCACGGCGCCGTTGTGCATCCACATCCACCGGCCGTGCCGGAACGGGTGGCAGTTCGTCTGCTGGACGGCCGTACCCGTGGACGCCCGGATGTGGGCGAAGAACAGCGGGGAGGTGACATGGTCCGCGAGTTCCCGCAGGTTGCGGTTGTTCCAGGCGGGACCGACGTCCCGCAGGAGCGCGGGCGTGCCGTCGTTGCCGTCCGAGTACCACCCGACACCGAAACCGTCGCCGTTCGTCGTCTCCACGCCCAGCTTGGAGTGCAGGCTCTGGTCGATCAGCGAGTGGGCCGGTCTGTACAGGATGGTGTCGAGGAGTACGGGGGTTCCCGAATACGCCAGCCACCGGCACATGAGCGCTCACCTGACCCGTCGCCCCGTCCGGTTCCGCGGCCACCGCGCGCGGGCGGACGGGGGTGTGCCCGTCGCGTGGTTGGGCGCCCCGACGCCGCTCCCATTCTCACGCCCGCCGTCGGCGGTCGCCACAGGGACGGTCGGGGCCGCCGTCGGCCCGCGGCCCGGTCCGCCGCTACCAGCCGAAGCGGCGGTCGATCACGGCCGCGAACTCCTCGAAGGTCAGGACGCGGTCGCCGTTCTGGTCGGCGGCGTCGAAGAGTGCCGAGGAGTCGTCGGTGTCCCCGACTCCCCAGAAGGGGATCGCTCCCTGTGCCGCGAGGGTGGGTCCCTTGGAACGCAGGGCGCCGATGACCTCGGCACGGGTCAGGGTGCCGTCCTGGTCGAGGTCGAGGGCGTCGAACAGCCGCCGGGCCTTCTCGCTCATCACGTGGTCCTCTCCGCGTGCGTGCGCCGTCCTGCGCGGCGCGTGCCGTACGGGAGGACGCCGCGGAGCCGCCCGGGGTTGCCTCGTCCGGCCCACCCGTCCCGGCGGGAGCGGCCCGCCGGGACGGGCGGACCGGACGCGGTCACGGGCCGGGCGGCACGGCGGTCTCGACGATGCGGCCGTCGCGCAGCTCCACGACCCGGTCGGCGAGCTCGATCAGGTTGGGGTCGTGGGTGGCGACGAGGATCGTGACGGACTCGCTGCGGACCACCGCCCGCAGCAGCTCCATGATCGACCGGCCGGTCTCGGAGTCCAGCTGGCCGGTGGGCTCGTCGGCGATGATCAGGTCCGGGTCGTTGGCCAGGGCGCGGGCCACGGCGACGCGCTGCTGCTGGCCTCCCGACAGCTCCCCGGGGCGCTGCTCGGCGTGGTCGGCCAGACCGACCAGGGCGAGCAGGGTACGGGCGCGCTCCTCGCGCTCCTTCGCGGGCATCCGGCGCAGGCGCATCGGTACGCCCACGTTCTCGGCGGCCGAGAGCACGGGGATCAGGCCGAAGGACTGGAAGACGAAGCCGATGCGGTCGCGGCGCAGCGCGAGCAGGCCCGGTTCGTCGAGGGAGGCCAGGTCGGCCCCGTCCACGGTGATGCGCCCCGCGGTGGGGGAGTCGAGCCCGCCGACGAGGTTCAGCAGGGTCGTCTTGCCGGAGCCCGACCGGCCCCTCAGAGCGGTGAGTTCGCCGCGGCGGACCTCGAAGGACACCCCGCGCAGGGCGTGGACGGCCTGCGGTCCGCTGCCGAAGCTGTGGTGGACGTCGTCCACGACCACGATCGGCGGTGCGTCGCCCCCGCGTTCCGCCGTCGCGACCGCCGCCGGTGACTGTTGGTCGCTCATCGCATGTACCCCCCGTTGGGCCCTGTCGGTCCAGATGGTGCCGGCCGTGTCGCCGTCGATCCTGCCGGCGGCCACTGTGCAGCTTTCTGATCGAATTTGCACACCTGGCGCACCCGTCACGCAAGACCCTTCCGTCAGTGGATCAAATCTGACAGCATCGTCCGCTATCCGGTACCCAGGGTCCGGACGGGGGAGGAACTCAACACGTGCTCGGCTTCGTCGTGCGCCGACTGCGCGGGCGATGGCCGCTCGCTGTCGCCGTGCTGCTCACCGTACTCATCACCGCGACCACGCTCACCGCGCTGACGGCGTTCACCCGCGGCATCGGGGAGGAAGGGCTGCGCCGCGCCCTGACCGGCCCCGAGCGGTCCCGCACCACCGCCGTGATCACCAGCGGCCATCCCGCCGCGGACCGAGCCAAGGACGACGCCGCCGTCCGCGGCTTCGCCGACGAGGTCTTCGGCCGGATCCCCGTGGCCACCGAGAGCGTGGCCCGCAGCCGCTCGTACGGCCTGCCCGGCGCCGCGGCCTCCGGACGCGACGCCGACCTGACGCTGCTCGCCGCCCTCGGCCGCGACCACGTCGAACTCGCCGCCGGCCGGTGGCCCGGCCCGGCCGCCCCCACCGCCCAGGGCGCGCCGACCGAGGTCGCCGCACCGCGCGCGGCGCTGGCACGGCTCGGCCTCGCCGAGACCGCGCTGCCCGCCCCCGTACGGCTCGACGACCGCTTCGGCGGACCTCCGCTAACGGTGCTGGTCACCGGGGTCTACCGGGCGGCCGACCCGGACTCCGCCTACTGGAGGCTCGACCCCCTCGGCGGCCGCGAGGTCCAGTCCGGCGCCTTCGCCACCTACGGCCCGCTCCTGGTCGACGACAGCGCCTTCACCGGCGGCGCCCTGCTCCAGAACCACCGCCTCACCCTCCTCACCCCCGACCTGAGCACCATCCGGGCCGCCGAGGCCGAGGCCGTCCGCACCGCGACCGGCACCTCCGTCATCGCCCTCGAACGCGCCACCGGCCTGCGGACCTCCACCGACCTGCCGCTCCTGCTCGCGGAATCCCGCTCCGCCCTGGTCGTCGCCCGGTCCACCCTGCTGATGGGCGCGCTCCAGCTCGCCGTCCTGTCGGCCGCCGCACTGCTCCTCGTCTCCCACATCCTGATGGCCCGGCAGGAACCCGAACGCGTCCTGCTGACCGCGCGCGGCGCCTCACGCCGCCGGCTCGGCGCGCTGTCCGCCGCGGAATCCCTGCTGCTCGCCCTGCCCGCCGCCGTCCTCGCACCGCTGCTGACCCCGCCCCTGCTGCGGCTGTTCGCCGACCACGGACCGCTCGGCCGGGCCCGGCTCGAGGTGCCCGGCACCTGGCTCGTCTGGCCGGTCGCCGCCGCCTGCGCCCTCGCCTGCGTCCTGCTGACCGCCCTGCCCTCCGTCCTGCGCGGCGCCTCGGCGGCCGTACTGCGCCGCGTCGGCGGCCGCCAGGCCCTGGTCTCCGGCGCCGCCCGCTCCGGAGCCGACCTCGCCGTCCTCGCCCTCGCCGTCCTCGGCTACCAGCAGCTGTCGACGTACGCGGGCACGGACCCGGCCGCCGCCGACGGGCTCGGCGTGGACCCCGTCCTGGTCGCCGCCCCGGCGCTGGCCCTGTGCGGCGGCACCCTGCTGGTCCTGCGCCTGCTTCCCTTCGCGGCGCGCGCCGGCGGCCGGCTGGCCGCCCGCGGCCGGAGCCTGGCACCGGCCCTGTCCGGCTGGCAGCTCGCCCGCCGCCCCGGCCGCGCCACCGGCCCCGTACTGCTCCTCGTCCTCGCCGTCTCCAGCGGGATCCTGGCCCTCGGCCAGCACTCCGCCTGGTCGCAGTCCCAGCGCGACCAGGCCGACTTCGCGACCGCCGGCGGCCTGCGGATCTCGGCGAGCAGCATGGCCGCGATGGGCCAGGGCGGACGCTACGGCGCGCTGCCGGGCGGCGCCGGCCTGACCCCCGTGGTCCGCACCGAGCAGCGGCTCCCGGGCGGGGACACCGCCGAACTGGTCGCCCTGGACGCCGCCAAGGCCGACGACCGGATCCCGCTGCGCGCGGACCTGCGCGACGGCCGGACGATGCGCGAGCTGTTCGGCACGCTGACCGCCGCAGTCCCCGCCGCCGGACCGGTCCTGCCCGGCTCCCCGCGCCGGATCGACCTCGACGTGACCGTCCGCTCCACCGCGACCGCCTGGGCGTCCGTGAGCCTGCTGCTGCGCGACCGCTTCGGGGTCACCCACGCGACGCAGTCCGCCACCCTGCCGGCCGGCGGCGACGCCACCCTCCGGTTCGGCCTGGACTCCCTCACCGGCGCCCCGGTCGGCTCCGTCGCCGCCCCCCTGACCCTCGCGGGGATACGCCTCTCGTACGCGGGGGACGGCACCTCCGCGGGCAACGGCAGCGAGCTGGCCGTACGCGGCATCGCCGCCTCCGACACGGCCGACGGCCCCGCCGCCCCGGTCGCCGCGCCCGCTCCCGCGGCCGGCGCGGCCCCGGCCGCCTGGCGCACCGCGCCCCCGCAGGGCTCCCGCGTGGTGCGGGCCCCCGAGGTGTCCCCGCCCCCCGCCGGATCCACCGAGCTGCTGCGGCTGCGCTACTGGGGCGGGGCCGGCACCGACCGGGGCATCCACGCGATGGCCTTCCCCGCGCCCGCGGCCGAACCGGTCGACGTCGTCCCGGGCGTCGCCACCACCCCCTTCCTGCGGGCCCTGGGCGCCTCGGTCGGCCAGACGGTCCCCGTCACGGTGGACGCCGCGACCGTGCCCGTGAAGATCACCGCGGCCGTGGACGCGCTGCCCGCCTCCGGGCGTTCGGCGCTCGCCGTCGACCTCGGGACCCTCGGCCGGTACCTGGTGGAGACCGCCGGCCGGGAACCGCCCACCCCCGCCGAGTGGTGGCTGCCCGCCGCCTCGGCCGCCGACCCGGCCCCGGCCGCCGCCGCGGCACGGCTGCGCGACGGGGCCAGGACCGAACGGGTCGAGGTGCGCGAGGAGTTCGCCGCCCGTCTCCTCGACGACCCGCTGAGCGCCGGCCCGCAGGGCGCGCTGGCCGCGCTCGCCGTGTCCTGCGCGGTCCTGGCCGCCATCGGCTTCGCCACCTCCACCGCCGCCGAACGGCGCGTGCGCGGACGGGAGTTCTCCGTCCTGCTGGCCCTGGGCACCCCGCGCCGCTCGCTGGCTCTGGCCTCCGCCGCCGAGGGCGGCGTGCTGATCGCCGTCGGCACGGCCGTCGGCACCGGGCTCGGCGTGGCCCTCGTCCACCTGATGGCGCCGCTCGTCGTGCTCACCCCCTCGGCCGGCCGGCCCTTCCCGCCCGTACGCGTCGACATGCCGCTGGGCGCGACCCTGCTCACGGTCGCCGCCATCGCCGCCGTTCCCCTGCTGTCCGCCGTGCTCAGCGGCCCCCGGGGCCGTGACATCGCCGCCCGGCTGCGTCCCGTGGAGGAGATGTGACCACCCCGCCGCCGACCGGCCCCACCCCGCCGCCGACCGGTTCCACCCCACCCCGGACCGGCGCCCCCGTGCCCGCCGCCGGGAAGCCGTCCGGGCCCCGGCCCGCGCCGTGGGTCGGGACCCGCCTGCGCGCGATGCCCCTGGCCGCCGTCCTCGCGGCCGCCCTGGCCTTCGTCACCGTCCTGCTGGCCGCGGCGCTGCCCCGCGCCCAGGACCGGGGCGCCGACCAGGCCCTTCGGGACTTCCTCCAGCGCAGCGGCCCGACCGACACCAGCCTGCGGGTCGGCGCGCCCGTCCCGCGGACCAACACCGCCGAGGCCCTGGACGGGACACTGAAGAGCCTGCTCGCGCGCACCGGCGACACCTTCCACGTCGACGAGGACCAGGCGGTCCACGGCACCCGCACCACCAAGCGGCGGCCACTGCTGACCCCGGGGCTGTCCCGGCCCTCCGGACTCGACCCCCACATGAGCCTGCTGTACGTACGCCAGGCGGAGGCCCACGGGAAGCTGGTCGAGGGACAGTGGCCGCGCAGCACCCCGCCGCCTGCCCTCGGCGCGTCCGACGGGGCCTCCACCGACATGCGGCCCCTCCAGGTGGCCCTCTCCAAGCCGGCCGCCGACACCCTCGGCGCCCGCGTCGGATCCGTCCTCACCAGCAACCCCCAGGTCGACGGCACGCCGTCGGTGGAGGTCGTCGGCATCTACGCCCCCGACCGGGACGCGCTGTTCTGGTCCGACGAACTGGGCTGCCTGGCCCGGGCCTGCGAGCGCTACGTGGAGGACAACCTCGCCTGGGACGTCGACGCCCTGGTCGGTACGGGCGACCTGGACCGGCTGGTGAACTGGGACCCGATGGCCGTGGACTTCTGGCGGCTGCCGGTGGACGTCACCCGGCTGAGGGCCGACCGGCTCGACGCCACCGCCGCACAGGTCGCCTCGTACGTCGGCGGGCCGACCGCCGCCGCCCTCGCCCGGGAGACCGGCCGCGACCGGCTGCACACCACCTCCTGGCTGCCGGAACTCTTCGAACAGGCCCGCATCCGCCGGCAGGCCGCGGCCCCCCTCGCCGCGATCGGCCCCGCCGGGGTGGCGGGCGTCGCCTTCGTCGTCCTGTGCCTGGCGGGCGCCCTCGCCGGGGACCGCCGCTCCGCCGAACTGCGGCTCCTGCTCGCCCGGGGCGGATCCCGCGCCGGGATCGCGGGACGGCTGCTCGGGGAGGGCGCCGTCACGGTCCTGCCGGCGGCGGCCGCCGCCACCGCCCTCGCCGTCCTGCTCCTGCCCACGCCCCGGCTCGCCCCCGCCCTGTGGGCTGCCGCCACGGTGACCCTGCTCGCCGTGCTGGCCTTCCCGGTGCGCGCGGCCGTGCTGCTGACCCCGCCGCGCCGGGCGAACAAGTGGCGCAGGATCGTCGCGGAACTCCTCGTCGTGGTCGCCACGGCCGCCGCGGTGGTCGCCCTCCGCCGCCGCGGGGTCGCCCCGCCCGGTAGCGACCTCGACCCGCTGCTCGTCGCGGCCCCGCTGCTGCTCGCGCTGTGCGGCGGACTCCTGCTGGCCCGCGTCCAGCCGGTGCTGACCGGAACGCTCGCCCGCGCGGCCGCACGCGGCTCCGGGCTGGTCGGCTTCCTCGGCCTCGCCCGGGCCGCACGCGGCTCGGGCGAGGCGGGACCCCACGGCCGCGGCCGCACCGGCCCGTCCGTCCTGCCGATGGTGGCCATGCTGCTCGCGATCACCACGGGCGGCTTCGGCGCCGCGGTCCTGGAGTCGGTGAAGGCAGTCCGGTCGGACGTGGCCCGGCTCACCGTCGGGGGCGACGCGGCGATCACCGCCTCCGGCCGGCTGCAGCTGCCCGCCGGGGTCGCCCGCGCCGCCGGTGAACTCCCCGGCGTCCGGACGTCCGTACCGCTGTGGGTCGACTACAACACCACCCTGCGCGGCGGAGCCCGCGGCTCCCTCCAGCTCACGGTGGTCGTCGCCGACCCGGCCGGCTACGCCGCCCTGTCGCGCTCCCTGGGCTGCGGGAGCTTCGACCCCGGCCTCCTCGCCGGAGGCGGCACGGCGGCCCCCGGCACACCGGTGCCGGCCCTGTTCAGCGCCGGCCTGGCACGCCAGGTGGGCGAGGGCACGCACACGCTGCGCACGGCCGGCGGCACCGAACTGCAGGCCCGGGCCGCCGCAGTACTCGACTGCACCCCGGTCGCGCCGGCCGCCGACGCACCCACCGTCGTCCTGCCCGCGGGCCCCGCCACGACCGTGATCGGCACCACCGAACACCCCAACCGCTGGCTCGCGACCGGCTCCGTCGACGCGGCACGGCTGCGCGCCCTGGTCCGGGAGGCCCTCCCGGCTGCGGCCCGTACGGCCGCTGCCGCCACCCCGGCGCCCGCCCCGGCCGCGACCGGAGCAGCGGCCCGCGCGACGGACGCGGTCGAGGCGTCCTTCCCCGTGCGCACCAGCGCCGAGGCCGTGGCCGAACTGGCCGCCGACCCGCTGCAACGTTCGGCAGGACGCCTCTTCTGGGCCTCCGTCGCGGCGGCGGCCGGCTTCGCCCTGCTGGCCGTCCTGCTGACACTGCTGCGCAGCGTGCCCGACCGGATCGGGCTGCTGGCCCGGCTGCGCACCATGGGGCTGCGCCGCCGGCAGGGCGTCTGGCTGATCCTCGCCGAGACCCTCCCGCAGACCCTGGCGGCCGCGGCGGGCGGCGCTCTGGTGGCGGTCGCCGCGATCGCCCTGCTGGGCCCGGCGATGGACCTGTCGACGCTGGTCGGCGCGAAGGTGCCGACCGGGGTCCGGCTCACGGCCGCGCCCGTACTGACCCAGGCCCTGGGACTGGCGGCCCTGGTCGCCGTGGCCGTGCTCGTCGAGGCGGCGACGTCCGGCCGACGGCAGATCACCACCGAGTTGAGAGCGGGAGACCAGCGTTGAACAGCGACCAGCCGACGTACGAGGAGCTGCGCCGCCGGGCGACCGCCGCGGCGGAGCCCCGCACCCGGGCGGCGGACGCCGCGATCGTCTGCGACCGCCTGGTGCGCATCTTCAGCGCGGACGGGATCGAGGTCCAGGCCCTCCAGGGCCTGGAACTGACGGTCGAGCAGGGCGACCTGATGGCCCTCGTCGGAGCCTCCGGCAGCGGCAAGTCCACCCTCCTCAACATCCTGGCGGGCCTCGACGTCCCCACGGCGGGCCGTGCCGCGGTCGCCGGGTACGACCTGCTGGAGCTGTCGGCGCGGGACCGGCTGCGCTACCGGCGCGAGGCCGTCGGGTTCGTCTTCCAGCAGACGGCCCGCAACCTGCTGCCCTTCCTGACGGCGGCCCAGAACGTCGCCCTGCCGATGCAGCTGCGGGGCGACGGCCCCCGGCGCGGCGCCGCCGCGCGCCGCGGAGCCCGGGCCGCCGAGATCCTGGACGCGCTCGGCATCGGCGACCTGGGGCACCGCCGCCCGGCGGAGCTCTCCGGCGGCCAGCAGCAGCGCGTCGCGATCGCGGTGGCGATGGCCAACGACCCGAAAGTCCTGCTGGCCGACGAACCCACCGGTGAACTGGACTCGGAGACGGCCGCGGCGGTCTTCGAGGCCTTCCGCACCGTGAACAAGGAACTCGGCGTGACGGTGGTCATCGTGACCCACGACCCGATGGTCGCGGGCGAGGTCCGCCGGACGGTCGCGATCCGGGACGGCCGTACCAGCAGCGAGGTGCTGCGCCGCCTGGTCACGGACGAGCACGGCGAGGAGTCCATCAGCGAACGCGAGTACGTCGTCCTCGACCGCTCCGGCCGCGTCCAGCTCCCCCCGAAGTTCCTGGAGGCCCTGGGCATGGAACACCGCGTCGCGGTGGACCTGGCACCCGACCACATCGAACTGCGCCCGGACACCCACTAGGACGCCCACGGGGCGCCGCCGGCGGGGCACACCGCCGGCGACGCCCCGTGCGCGCGGTCCGGCGCAGCCCGGGGATGTAGGCGAAGGCGTCGTCGTAGCCGTCGCTGATGCGGTAACGGGCCGGCAGGGCGACCTCGTCCAGGGTCGCGGTTCCGTGAATGAGGTCGAGGACGTCGCGGGCGGCCGGGAAGGCTGGGGCGGCGCTCCGGGGGCTCGTCAGGAGTTGGGGATCGTGGCCGCGCGGATGATGTCGGCGTGGCCGAAGGCCAGCTCGTCGGCGTCGGGCGAGCCGCTGATGGGCGGCTTCCGTCGCGGCCCCACCCCCGGGCCGGCCAAGCTGGAGGGCGTGCAGGAGATGGCGTGGGCGGTGGACCTGATGGAGAAGGGCCTCAACCCCGCCCGCACAGGCCGGGGCCGCCCTTGAGACGGCCCCGGCGTGACATGAAGACGAGCCCGACAGTGATTGATCTCCACGAAGTAGCAACCCCGGCGGTACTGCACGGCCGCGATGACGAGTTGGACGCGCTCGCGCGATCGCTCACCGCCTCGGGCGGCGGCTGCGTCCCCGTGCTGCCCCCGGACCGGTGGCCGGACCCTGGTGGTGGCCGCCGAGGCGCAGTTGCCGGCCGGCCTGGTCCTCGACGGCGAGCTCGTCGTGTGGGACACCGAGGCGGGCAGGCTGCCGTCCGAGGCGTTGCAGCGCCGGGCAGCCGCCCGCGCCCGCGGAGCCCGGGCCTGGCAACCCGGTGGCCGGCCTACTTCGTTGCCGTCGATCTCCTGCAGCGAGGCGGCCAGGAGCTCCTCGCGAGCCCGGGGGACCTACGCCTCTCGTACGGCATTCAGGCAGCGGGTCCCCTGGATGCGCAGGGCGTCGGCGAGTTCGGGCGGGGCATGGGTGAGAGTGAAGTCGGCATCGACCGAAGTGATCATCCACGCGAGGTCGCGGGGGGTGCCGGCGCCCAGGTGCAGCAGACAGCTGTGGTCGTCGACGGGTTCGATGACGCCCATGCCGGGCCAGATGCGGTCGGCGACCGCTGCGGCGGGCTCATGCAGGGTGACGACGGCCTGGAAGGGCCACGCCTGCGACGACAGCCGGCGCGCGAGATAGGCGGCCACGTCGCCGTCGGGCAGTTCTCGGGGGGTGAACTGCGGGCCGTTCGGAGTGCGTGGGGTGAGCCGGTCGACGCGGAAGGTGCGCCAGTCGGTGCGGTCGGTGTCCCAGGCGACCAGATACCAGTGGCGCCCGAAACTGACCATGCCGTGCGGCTCGACCGAGCGGATGCTGTGGCCCCGGCGGGGGCTGGTGTAGTCGAAGCGCAGCCGCTCACGTCGGCGGCACGCCTCGGCGATGGCCATGACGGTGTCCGCAGAGACCGTGGGAGCCGGGACCGCGCCGGCCCGGACGGTGGTGGTCGTGAGCAGAGTGTCCATCCGGTGCCGCAGCCGGGACGGCAGCACCTGTTCCAGCTTGGCAAGCGCACGCAGGGAGGACTCCTCGATCCCGGTGACCGGGCCGTCGGCCGCGGTGCGCAGCAGCCCGAGGGCGACAGCGAAGATCTCATGATGGTCGAGCAGCAGCGGAGGAAGCTTGGCCCCGGCGCCGAGCCGGTAGCCGGCGGTGCCCTGGGTGGCGTGCACCGGGTAGCCGAGCCCGCGCAGCCGCTCCACATCACGGCGCAGGGTACGCCGGCTGACCGCGAGGCGTTCGGCGAGTTCGGCGCCGGACCAGGCACGGTGGGTCTGCAGCAGGGAGAGCAGCCTCAGCAGCCTCCCGGAGGTCTCGAGCATGCTTCCAGACTGCCCGAAGGTTAGGACCGCAAGTGACCCAAGCGAGCCCTAGCGTCACAGCCATGGCGAACACGACACCCGGCATCCGCCCTTTCCTCATCGACATCCCGCAGGCCCACCTCGACGACCTCTGCTCCCGTCTGGCCGCCACCCGCTGGCCGGACGAGCTGCCCGGTGTTGGCTGGAGCCGCGGCGTTCCGGTGACGTACCTCAAGGATCTCGCCGAACACTGGCGCACCGCCTACGACTGGAGGGCGCACGAGACAGCGCTCAACGAGCACCCCCAGTACATGACCACCATCGGCGGACAGAACCTTCACTTCCTGCACGTGCGTTCCCCCGAGCCAGGTGCCACACCGCTGATGCTGCTGCACGGCTGGCCGGGCTCAGTGGCGGATTTCCTTGACGTCATCGGGCCCTTGTCCGATCCCCGCGCGCACGGCGGCGATCCGGCAGATGCCTTCCACCTGGTCGTCCCCTCGCTGCCCGGGTTCGCGTTCTCCACCCCCCTGGCCGGGCCGGGCATGGGCGCGGCCACGATGGCCGCGGCCCTCACCCGCCTGATGTCCCGCCTCGGCTACCTGCGCTACGGCGTCCACGGCTACGACACCGGCTCGTGGGTCGCCCCAGAGATGGGCAGGCAGGCCCCGGACCAGGTCACAGGCATCCACGTCAACGCGATGATCACCTTCCCGGCCGGCGTGGAAGGCGAGACGGACGGCCTGACCGAAGCCGAACAACGACGCTGGCAGGCAATGCAGAACCTCAACGACGGCTACCTGCAGTGCAACTCCAAACGGCCGCAGACCGTGGCCTACGCCCTCACCGATTCCCCCGTCGGCCAGCTGGCCTGGATCGTGGAAAAGTTCAAGGAGCTCACCGACCCGGAAGACGGACTGCCCGAGGACAGCATCGACCGGGACCGCATCCTGACCGAGGTCTCGCTGTACTGGCTGACCGGCACCGCCGCCTCGGCCGCGCAGGTCTACTACGAGGAGATCTCCGCGCAGGCCTGGACCGAGGCCGCAGCCGACGACGGGAGCAACGGCCCCGGCACCGAGCAGAACACCAACGGGGGCAACGGCCAGGACGACTGGGCAGCCGACCGGCGCGGGACGGTTCCCACCGCCGTACTGGTCTCCACCCACGACGTGACCATCCGACGCTGGGCCGAACGCGACCACAACATCGTGAGGTGGACCGAACTCGACCGCGGTGGCCACTTCCTCGCAATGGAAGCCCCGGACCTGCTCGTCAGCGACCTCCGCGCGTTCTTCGGCCAAGCACACTGACAGGAAGACCCGAACCGCCCGCGCCCAGGGGCCCATCTCGCCCCGGGCGCAGGACACCGGCACGGCCGGGGCCCGGCGGCCGGGGCCGCCGCTGTCCGCGTAAGCCGGCCGCTACCCGGCCGCGGGTCTCAGCGGCGGCGGCCCGCTCCCGCCCCACCACCCCCGCTGCTGCGGCGCCCGGCCAGCCGGCCCCGGCCGTGGTCCCCGTGCTCATCGCCGGCTGCCCGCCCAGGGCAAGGAGCCGGGCGCGCCCCGGTAGACGCCCGGAGCGGGAGGCAGGCATGGCGTGTCGGGCTGGGGGAGGGGCGCGGGGTCGAGAGCGCCGGCCACCCCCTCCGCTGCCTTGGCGCCGGCCGCCCCTACCGTCGGCTGTGGCCCCGACCGCCCCTACCGCGGCCCCGGCAGCGGCCGCTCCGGCTTCCGCACCCGCGGCCGGTGCCCGGGTACCGGCGGACGACCCGTGGGCACCGCCCACCCGACCGACCCCCTGGCGGGTGGTGCCCACAGTTCCGCACCGGCCGCCGCTCCCCGCTCGCCTGCCTCACCCCCGGTCACCTCGGACACGGACCGGGTCCTCCTTGCGGAGGTGGCCCGGACGGGACGGGTGGCGGTGGTCGACTGGCGCCGCCGCCACACCGATTTTCCCCGCCGCGACCGCCGGGACGGAGGTGCATCCGGAGTTCGAGTGGGCCGACGTCGTCGCGTGGCTGCTCGCCCCAGCGCCTCGGAACTCCTCCCGTCCCGCGCCTTCGGCGCGCGCACGAGCCCCGCGAACTCCTCGACGACGGCGTCCTTCGGCATTCCACCCCCCTCGACCGCGCGTCCCATCCTTCACGTCCTCGCACGTCAGCGGGGGTGGAATGGTTTCGGGACGGCTGATGGGCGCGTGATCGTTGCGGTCGGCGGGCGCCGGCCCCACGCTGGTTGGGCACTGACCGAACGAACGACCCGACGGGGGATCCACCACCATGAACACGCTCCGCACCGCACTCGCCACCGCAGCCGCTGCCGCACTGGGCCTCGCGGCTCTCGCCGCAGCCCCGGCGCAGGCCGCTGCCCAGCCCGCCTTCCTCGCCGCTTCCCAGATGCCGCCGTCGTCGACGCCGTGGACCGCCACCCAGGTCTTCACCGGCGTCCCCGAGAACGGCGGCGTCCTCTGCGCCCCGTACAAGATCCCGGCACAGAACACCCGCTACCGCGAGTTCAGCACCGAGCTCGACACCAACGGCGTCCAGATCACCACCGTCGCCCGTACCGAGGCCGACGCCGTGAAGCTGGTCGACACCCTCCGCGCGGCCCTCGCCGGCTGCGGCCCCCTGCTGGAGCAGCAGAACCCGGGCCTGCAGGCCGTCAGCGCCTCCCACGGCAAGCTCGCCGTCGAGGAGGGCGCCTGGGTCTACAGCCTGGACACCGCCGACCCGCAGATCGGCAACTCCGACATCCACCTGTTCTCCGTCGGCCGTGACGGCCGCACCGTCACCCTCGTCCGCTGGGGCCAGATGGGCGACCTCGAGGACGCCCCGCTGACCGCCTTCCGCACCACGACGAAGACCGCCGTCAACAAGCTCCACTGATCCCGGGGGCTCCCCCGAGGGCTGACCACAGCTCGACAGCGGCGCGGCCGGAACCCGGGCGCGCCGCTGTCGTGCCCACCCGCTCCGCCGGCGGCGACCACTTCCTGGCCTTCACCACCATCGCCTGGACTCTCATCTGCTGCCGCAGACGCGCCAAATGGTCTCCAAACCGCCCCCAACTCCTCATCCTCGGACGCCACGACCCCACCGGACGCCTCCGCCCCATCGGCCGGACGGTTTGGCTGCGTCCCGACCCGGCCCGCGAGCTCGCAGAGCGCCTCAGCCCCGCCGGCTCCGGCCGTCTGCAGACGGTGGCAGCCGCCCCGGCCGGCATCAGCGGGGCGGGCACCGACCGATGGGCCGGCCTCCTGATGGCGACGATGCCCGAAGGCCTTGTACGTGACGCGATCCTGGCTTCCCCGGCTCGGCCGGACATGGCCGCCATGATGCCCCGCCTCGACCAGCTCGGACCTGCGGCCGGGGTGCCCGCCGCCCGCCCCGCCCCCGCTGCGAACCCGTACGCCGCGCCTGCGGGGCCCGAGGCCACCCCCGCCCCCGCTGCTCCCGATCGGGCCCCGGCTGCGGAGCCGGTGGCGGTGAGCGCGGACGCCCGCGCGATGTGGGGGCCGCTGACCGAAGGCCTCACAGTCTCCGACGACCTGGATCTGTCCGAGCGGCCCGCCGCCCTTTGAGTAGCTCGGCGTCTCGGCAGCGGAGAATAGCTGGCTGGTGTCCCTCACAGAAGTACGTCACCTTCGCGGGGAACACGGCCCTTGCTGGTGGCACCGTCCGTCGCCGAGATGGCCTTGCTTTGAGTGTGGGCTGCCCGGCGAGGGTTGAGGCTGGGCCATCCAAGCTCACGAACGGGCCGGTCTGAGAGCCCTCGCATGTCTGCGGCGCTGGCCCGACCAGCCCCTCGTCCACGATACGGCGGAGAGGTGACAGCAGGCATGCCGTGGGGACCGGAATGGTGACCACTGCAGCCGTACCGTCCAGCCGGTCGTGGCGGCACCGGCGCGTCAGAAGGCTTCGTACGACGGTCCGATGACTGTCCGGCCGACCTGCCCGGCCGGCCAGGCGGCGTATCCCTCAGCCTCCGGCCCCCGCTGGAGGCCGATGCACAGCGTGTGCGTGCCGGCCTCCAGGTCCGTTCCTTCGGCGTTGCAGTTGAGCACCAGGGTGACGGGGGGTCGGCGTAGGCCGGACCGGCTTGGAACATGGCGCCCTCACTGCCAGCGGTGGTGCTCAGCGCGCGGACAGCTCGTGTCAGCAGCCCTTCGTCCGGTCTGCTGTGATCTTAGTGATGAGCCATGTGTCGCCCTCCAAAGCGGCCTGGGACGTGACCGGGTATTTCAGACGCTGATCAGCCGGCTGAACGGGCTTCCCGGAGTCCTTGTCGACGGGCTTCCAGTTGGTTGTGTTGAAGCAGTCGGAGAGCGTGGCGGTCTTGTTCTTGATGTCGACGGATGTAACCGTCGGGCTCATCTCCGGCCGGCCGGTGTACTTGATGTTTTCCGACGTGTTGAGCAGGGCGGATCCTTTCAGGTCGGCTGCTGCGTCCCCCTTGGCGAACTTCGCCAGGTCCTCGGTGCGCACCTTTCCGTCTGCGGCCGTCTTGATCTGTATCTCGCGCATGTTGGTGTAGGCGGCCAAGACCTTTTCCTTCGCGGCCTGGCCGGGATCGCTGGGAGGCGGCTTGGACGCTGACACGGAAGGCGTGGACGACGCTGTGCCCGTCGCGTTGTCGGAGCTGCAGCCGGCCAGCGCTCCAGCGGCCACGGCGTATGTGAGAGCGGTGCCGGCCATACGCAGGGCGTGGGTTCGGGTCATGGTGGACGGTGCCATCGGCAGATCCCCCTTCAGTGTCGGATTCGGGCGCGAACGTGTGAGCCATGAGGGCAGTAGGCGCGGAGGAGTTCCTCCAACGCGATCCGCCTGCCATGGACGGACTCATCGGGCCAGGACCCAGCGAGCCTATAACTGCGCCCGTACGGCGCGCCGCGCCCCGCGAGTGCGTCGACCCGGCCCGCATCCGCCGCCGCATCGTACGGCGCGAGGCGAAGGGAATGGATGCCGGCGCTGTCGCGGCGGCCCTCGAGGAGGCTCGGTTCGACGCGCGGCAGGCGTCCCGGTACGAGGACCTGGCCGACGACCTCCGTGGCCCGGCGGAGCATGCGGAGCGGGAGCGCATCGCCCAGCTGCTCGCCGCTGCCGGTCCGGGCGCCGTGTACGACCCGGACGTCGACGACGTCGTCCAGGCCGAGCTCGCCGCCGACACCGCGGCCGCCGCCCGGGAGGCCGAACTGCGCGAAGCCGTCCGGATCGCGACCCGCGCCAACCACCTCCAGGTGCTGCGCGACCTCGGCACCCTGGACCAGGCCGAGCCAGCCGAAGGCGACGAGGCCGTACGCGACGAGCTCACCCGGCGCACGGACGGGTACGTCCAGGCCGACGTCGACACCTTGCTCGCCCACGCCCTGGCCACGCACCGTAGGCACTGCCGCGACCCGGCCGCCCGCGAAGCCGCCGGCCTTCTGACCCCGCGGTCCTCGCCCACGCCGCCCTGCTCCGCGAACTCCTGCGTCTGGTCCCCGGCGCCGACTCCGACCAGCTGGCGTTCGCGGCCCGGCTCGCCGCCACCGAGCCCGAAGCCGTCAACGGGCTCGCCGTGCTTTTCACCCGAGGGCTCCTCACCAGGCCCAAGCCGATGTCAAGCTGAGGCAGCGTGTGCGTGGCACCGGCTGTCACCGCGACCCGGAAAGTGTCACGGCGCTGGAACAAATCCATCCATGTCCCTTTCAGGGAGCCCTGAGGTCGTCCTGACGGGGGTCGAGGGGCGGCCGTGACACATAGAGGTCCAGACCTCCCGAGGGCCGGCAATCCGTACGGACCGTGATCGCAGGCGCTGGTTTGGTCGGAGTGGCCCCGGGCCCTTCCGTCCGGCGATATCGTGGTGAGGCCCGCCAGTTACGCGCCCTGGAGCCCGCGGCCGCCGACGCGGTCCGGGCGTACGCGGCCCAGACCCGCGAGAACGCCGACCGGTTCGCCGCCGTCCTGGAGGACATCGCCGCCAACGGCGAGGTGGAAGCCTGCGCCCACGCCGCCTCGGGTGTTCATGTCGCTGATGATGAACTCGATCGAGGTGTGGCCGGGGAAGCCCCAGAGATTGCCGACGAGGGTGGTTCCGTTGACGACGGGCCCGCCGGAGTCGCCGGCGTTGGTGGCGATGACGCTGGTGAAGCGGCCGATGCTTGCCGGGCCGTGGCCGACGACGTTGCCACAGGTCTTTCCGGTCCGGTGGCCCATCTTGCACAGGCGAGTGCCGACGGCGGGGCGGGCGCCGAGTGAGGTGATGGTCACCGAGCCCGACGGGCTGTTGACCGTGTTCGTCGGGGTCACCTTGGCCGGGTCGAACTTGATCACGGCGTAGTCGGGTCCTGCCACACCGCCGGTGTAGTAGCCGTTGCCCTCGCTGATGTAGGTCACCTCGCCGATCACGCCAACCTCGAGGAACTCAAGGCTGCTGGGCAACGGGGCGGGGGCGAAGAAGCTGCCGTGCGGCGACCTGTCGAGGTAGACCTTGTCGCCGTGCACCTTGTTGCCCGCGTCGTCGACGAAACAGTGCGCGTTGGTCAGGCCCACGAGGTTGCCGGCGTTGTCGTAGCCGACCGCCGTCAACGTACAGCTCTTGATCTTCGCTTCCGTCGGCGTCTGCACGAACTGCTGGAAGATTCCGGTGCCGCCGCCGATCGGATGGAGGGTGTCGGCCCGGGCTGCGGGGGACAGGGTGTCGGCCTGGGCCGGGAGGCCCACGACGGCGAGCAGCGATGCCGCCATCGCCGCGGCTAAGACAGCTGCCCTGCGTATGAAGTCGGGCATGTTCACTCACTCCCCGGGAGAGATCAGGACGCCGACCGTTCAAGCAGGCGATGACGCTCTTGACCTCGCGCTTTCAGGTCACGGCCGCCACGCCACGGAATCCCCATCGGGATCGGGCACGCCGACCAGATTCATGTCAGAGAAGACCGCCGCCACCCGCGCCTGCCGGGTCCTCAAAGCCAAGGTGAAGGAGCTGGAGAAGACCGGCGAGGTCCGCGGCCGGGACCCGGCCCCCGCCTTCACCGTCCCCCGGCTGCGGGCCGCCGTCGCCGCCGCCCCCGACACCCTTGCCGGGCTTGCGCAACGGGGCCATCGGAACGCTCGCGTTCGCGCTGATGGCCCGCGAGCACGAGATCGCCGGGGCTGGCAGGGCATGGGTGTCCGGTTCGGGGGCGTGGGCGACGGGGTCGTCGCATTGCACGGCGTGGTGGTCCTCGCGTCCCGTCGGCCTCACGGGGTCCGGGCGCGCCCGGTCACGCGTACGGGTCGAAGGGGATGCCGGCCGGCTTGGCCTTGGCCAGGTGGGAGGCGAAGGAGCCGTCCTTCAGGCCGAAGTGCGCGCTGCCGAAGTCCGCCTGGGTGAGCTTCTCGCGCAGGTTCGCCGGATAGCCCGACCAGCCGACCAGCGTCGGGTACTGCCAGGTCCCGCGGTGGTTCTCCGGCGGCTCGTCGTTGGTGTTGGCCGCGCGGAAGCAGTGGGTCCCGATGCCGTCCTTGTGGTAGACGACCTTCGGGTGGCTGCCGTCCCAGCGGATGCGGTCACGGGCGTGGACGACGAAGTCGCCGTGGGCGGACGTCGCCACGTACTTCGCCTCGCCGCCCTGGATCCACACCACGACGTGCTCCCAGTCGTGCCGGTGCCCGCCGAGGCTGATGCCCGGTATCGCCTGGTCCTTCTCGAAGTACAGCGCGTACACGACGGCGCACCAGCCGTTGTTGCAGGCCGCGCGGGAGTAGCCGTTGGTGTTGGCGAGGTCCGAGGCGTCCCGGCAGCTCCCGTTCAGCGCGCCGGTCGGCGACAGGCCGCCGTTGAGCACGCCCGTGGGACCGATGGCGGGGGTCGGGTAGCAGCCGTCGGTGTCGTAGTCGAAGGCCGGCTGGAACGCCCGCTCCATGGCGTCCGCGTTCCCGGGGAGGGCGGGAGGCGGCGCGGCGAAGGCCGCCTGCGGCACGGCGACGACCAGCGCGAGGGCGGCGCCGACTACTCCGAGGGATCTCTTCACGCGCCAACTCATCTTCACGACACGTCTCCTGACGATTCATCAAAATCGGTTGGGGGGTGCGTGCCGTCCCGGGACGGCGCGTCCGGTGGCATCCTTCGGCAACGGAGGCCGGGGGGCAAGAGGCCCTGCGCCGAACGTCCGCCGTCGGCCGGGGAACCGAACGGGAGCGTTCCTCCTCTGACAGGTCGTACGCACGTCCGCAGAAGAGGAGTCGGCATGAACGCAGGGCGTCCCCAGGGGGTCGGAACGGCGTGGACGCTCACCTGTTGCGCCGTCGCCGCGCACGCGGTGGTCTGGGTGCTGGGCGCGTTCGTGGTCGCTCCCACCGGCCTCGACGAGCTGACCGCCACCTCGGGTGCCGGGGGAGCCGTACGCCAACTCGCGCTGTCCGGAGGGGTGCTGGCCCTGTTCCTCGCCGGATGGCTGGCCGTCGGCCTGCGGATGCGGGCCGGCCGCGGCTGGGCCCGCCACGTCCTCGCGGTCATCGGCGCCGGGTCGCTGCTGTTCCTCGCCACCGACTTCTCGATGAGCGGCGGGGAGACCGGCCCGTGGCCGCTCCTGTCGGCCGTCCCCGACCTGCTCGCCGCCGCCGTCGTGGTCCCCGTGTACCTGCCCGCTCTGCGCTCCCGCTTCCCCGCGGGCCCGCACCGGGCCTGAACTACGCAGGATCTGCGGCCGGACCGGGCCGGGACGGAAGTCCTTCCCGAATTCCGTGCGGCGCGCGCTGCGACTATGCTCCGGCGAGTGCCGCCCGCCCCCTTGTTCGAACGGGCGGGCCGCCTTTCGCGTGCAGAGTTCCAGGAGTGCAGTGGTGATCGGACGTCAGCAAGAACGGGCGTTCATCGCCGCGGCACTCTCCCCCCGCGCGGCGGCCGCCTCCGTGCTGCTGCTCGGCGAGCCGGGCGTGGGCAAGACCCTCCTGCTGGACACCGCCGCCGACGAGGCGGCCCGCGCCGGGACCCGCGTGCTGCGGGTCCGGGGCAACGCCGCCGAGGCCGAGCTGGCCTTCGCCGGCCTGCACCAGCTGCTCCTGCCCGTACTGGACGGCGTCGCCGGCCTGCCGGTCCGTCAGCGCGGGGCCCTGCTCGGCGCGTTCGGCATGGGGGAGGACCCGGCCCCGCCGGACACCATGATGATGAGCCTGGCCGTGCTGACCCTGGCCTCCCAGGTCGCCTCGACCGGCCCGCTGCTCCTCGCCGTCGACGACGCCCAGTGGCTGGACCGGGGCAGCTGCCAGGTGCTGGGCTTCCTCGCCCGCCGGCTCGCCGGCGAGTCCATCGGCCTCCTCGTCGCCGCCCGCGGCGCCCACCGCCCCGACTGGCTGGACCCCTCGGTGCCGCACCTGGTGGTGCCCGCCCTCGCGCCGGCCGAAGCGGAGGAGCTGCTCAGCGCCCAGCCCGAGCCCCCGGTCGGCCCGGCGCGGCGCCAGGTGCTCGCCACCGCCGCGGGCAACCCCCTCGCCCTGGTGGAACTGGCCCGGTCGGCGGCCCGCGACGGCCACCTGCCCGCGGCCGGGCCCGTGCCCGTTCCCGTCACCGACCTCCTGGAGCGCACCTTCGCCGCCCAGGTCGGCGAACTGCCCGGGGCCACCCGCGAGGCGCTCCTCGTGGCCGCGGCCGCCGAGGGCGTCGCCCTGGCCGACGTCCTGGCCGCACTGCCCCCCGGCTCCCGCACCGACGTGTGGCAGCCGGCCGAGCGGGCGGGACTCGTACGGCTCCACGCGGACCGCATCGACTTCCGTCACCCCCTGGTCCGCTCGGCCGTCTACGGCGCCGCCCCGTTCGCCGAACGGCGCAGCGCCCACCTGGCCCTCGCCGAGGTGCTCGCCGGCGACCCCGACCGCCGGGCCTGGCAGCTGTCGGCCGCGACCGTGACCCCCGAAGAGCCGGTCGCCACCGCCCTGGAGGCCGCCGCCCTGCGGGCGCTCGGCCGCGGCGCGGTGGCCGAGGCACTGGCCGGGCTGGAGCGCGCCGCGCACCTGCACCCGGTCCCGACCGAACGGGCGCGCCTGAGGGCGACCGCCGCCTACGCCGCCGTCGTCACGGGCGACATCGCCAGGGCCGAAGCCCTCGCCGCGCAGGCCTCGCTGCCCGACGGGGACCCGGACGCCCTGCGGTGGATATCCGCCTTCAGCGGACTCGTCGAAATGCTGATGCTGCGGATGGAACGCGCCTTCCGCCTCGTCGTCCCGGACGAACTGCCCGGCTCGGCCCAGATCGACGCGGGCGTCTCCACGATCGCGACGGGCATCGTCTACCACTCGGGGATCCCCGCCCAGCGCGAACGGATCCGGCCGATGCTGGCCGCCCGTGCCGGGGACGAGGGAATGGCCACGCATCCCTTCCACCTCTGGGACACCGGCGTCACGGACCCCTACCTGCACGGCAACACCGTCCGCGGCCACCTGCCGGCCGTCACCGCGGCCCCCGGCCTGATCCCCACCGAGAAGCACACCCTCGGCGTGCTGTGCATGGTGCTCGACGAGACCGAGACCGCGATCGGCCTGCTGGGCGAGGTGGTCAACCCGCAGTGGGAGGACGCGGCCGACTTCCACGCCGGGACCACCGCCGCCGACCTGGCCCTGGCCCACCTCGACGGCGGCCGGTGGGCGGACGCCCGCCTCGGCGTCGAACGGCTCGCGGACCGGTTCCTCGCCGGCCGGCACAACCTCGGCACCGTACGGGCCCTCGCCGTCCTCGCCACCCTGTGCGCGCTGACCGGCGAGAGCGAGAACGCCCGGCGGCACGCCGCAGCCGTGCTGGCCGTCACCGAACCGGCCCACGCCCTCGCCACCACCGTCCGCGCCCACCGGGCCGCCGCCTTCGCGGCGACGGCCCTCGGCGACCACGCCGCCGCCCACCGCCACCTCCGGGCGCTCTTCGACCCGGCGGGCGCGCCCCTGCACTACCACCTGTCCTGCTACGCCGTCGCCGACCACGCGGCCGCCGCGGTGCTCACCGGGCACGCGGAGGAGGCCCGTACGGCCCTGCGGCGGGTGACGGCCGAGGTGGGCGACGGCGCCTCCGCGCGGCTGCGGCAGATCCTGCTCCGGGCCGCCGCCCTCCTCGCCGAACCGGCCGCGGCGGGACCGTACTTCCGCCAGGCACTGGAGGACCCGGCCGGCCAGGGGTGGCCCTTCGAACGCGGCCAGCTGTGGCTGGAGTACGGGGAATGGCTGCGCAGGCAGCGGCAGATCGCCGACGCCCGCTCCGCCCTGGCCAAGGCCCGCGAGATCTTCGAAGGCCTGGGCGCCGGCCCCTGGGCGGCCCGCGCGGAGGCCGAACTGCGCGCCGCCGGCGTCGCCGTCGACCCGGCGCGGCAGAGCGCACTGCGCTCCCTGACCCCGCAGCGGCAGCGCATCGTGCGGCTGGCGGCGCAGGGCCTGACCAACCGGGAGATCGGAGAGCGGCTCTTCCTGTCCCCCCGGACCGTGGGAACCCACCTCTACCAGGCGTTCCCGGTGCTCGGCGTGACCGCGCGCGGCCAGCTGCGCGACGTCGTGGAGCGCGAGCCGGGCGACTGAGGCGGCCGGCGACGACGCAAGTCATGTGACGGATGGCGCGGACCGCGGACCGGCGGAGAGTGGGAGCAGAACGCCCCGCACCGCAACCGGAGTTCCCCATGACAGCCGCACCGCCCACCCCGCCGCTCTCCCCGTCGGAGCGGGCCGACCACTGGCACCACCTGGTGTCCGGCACCTTCGTCCCGCTCGACGTCGTCCTGCACGAACCGGTGCCCCCGGCCTGGAACATCTCCAGCGAACGGCTCGGGCCGCTGCGGATCTCGGTGGTCGAGGCCGGTCCCCAGACCGTCTCCCGCAGCCGGCGCCGGATCTCCCAGGGCGGCGGGGAGTACCTGACCGTCACCCTCCAGCAGCGCGGCACCGCCCGGCTCACCCAGGACGGCCGCCAGGCCCTGGTCGGTCCGGGCAGCTTCACCTGCTCGGACGCGGGCCGGCCCTTCCTGCGGGAGCAGCCCGACGACTTCCGCTTCACCGCGTTCCGGGTGCCCAAAGCGGGACTCGGCGTCACCGACGCCGAGCTGAGAGCCGTCACGGGCACCCTGTTCAGCGGCAGCGCCGGAACCTCCGGACTGGTGGCGGGCTACCTGGCCGGCCTCGCCGAACGGGCCGCCGGCTTCGACGCCGACACCGCCCACCGGCTCGCCCTCACCACCACCGACCTGCTGACCCTCCTGGTCCGGGAACGGCAGGGCGCACCGGACCCGCAGGCCCCGGAAACGGCGCGGGCCATGCTCGCCCGCGTCCAGGACCACGTCCTGCGCCACCTCGGCGACCGTGGTCTGTCCCCGGAGCGGATCGCGGCCGAGCACCACATCTCGGTGCGGTACCTGCACAAGCTCTTCCAGGCCGAAGGGACCACCGTCGGCCGCTGGATCCGGCGAGAGCGGCTGGAGCGGTGCCGGCGGGAGCTGGCCCGGCCGCGGGGGAGCGCACCGTCGGTGTCGGCGGTGGCCCAGCGCTGGGGCTTCGTCAGCCCCTCCCACTTCAGCCGGGCCTTCCGGGACGCGTACGGGATGTCGCCCCGCGAGTGGCAGTCGGCCGGCCTGGCCCCCGCCGGTCCGGAACGGTGCCGGACCTGATGCCCGGCACCGTTCCGGACCCGCCCTCGGGCTCCGCTCCCGGCGTCCCCCGTCACAGGGTGCGCCGCACCCCCGCCTGCCGCTCCAGATTGCGCAACTGCACCCCGAGGCCGCCCTCCACCGCGTGGTGGGCCGGCCCGCTGCGGCCGATCGGGAGCACCTCCTCACCCCGCACGTCCTCCAGCATCAGCGCGTACGCCGCGTACGCCGCCACCAGCGCCACCAGGATCCCGAGCCCTCCGGCCGTACGCACGAGCCACTCCGCCCCGGTCAGCCCCGCCAGTCCCGTGGCCGCCCAGCGGGGCAGGGAGGCCACCAGGACCAGCCACAGGGCCCGCTTGGGCCCGGTCACCGCGGCCAGCAGCACGCCGAAGCACAGCAGCGCCAGGTTGAACACGCCGAGCACCGCCGGACCGCCGGCCGCTCCCGTCCCCATCACCAGCGCGTACGCGAGCCAACTGCCCGCGAACGTGCCCATCAGGGTCGCCGCGATCACGTCCCGGGCACCGAAGGCGAGGACGCTCACGAGGAACTGCAGGGCGAAGGCCGGCAGCACGCACAGGGCGACCGCCCGCCGGTCCGCCGCGTCGAACACCCCCAGCTGCTGGCAGCCCGTCAGCACGGACGCGAAGGCCACGGTGAAGAAGCCCAGCGGCAGGGGCGAGGCCACCGGGTGCAGGTTGATCCGCGTCATCGCCCGCAGGTCCGGCTCGAACCGGCGCCCGGAGCCGCCGGGATCCCCGTCGGGTGCGGCCGCGGGGCTCCCCGCGGCAGGATCCGTACTCATCCGCCGTTCCTCCCCGTTCACGGTGCGAAGCACGGGTCGACGGGACCCCGGGCGGCCGGCCCGGTCGCGCTGTCTCCGCGGGCGGCCCGCCAGGCGCGGTGCCGCTCCGACTCGGCGACGGCCTCGGCCATCGCCTCGGCCTGACGGGACCCCGAGGCGTACCCGCCGAACCGCGCCACGGGACTCCACGCAGGGGAGACCGGCGGCACGGCCTCGTCCATGCCCGCGTACTCGGCCCGCGCGTGCACGATGCGCCCCCCGACGACGGTCAGCACGGACTCGATGTCCGGGATCTCGGCGTCGGGCACCGTGAAGTAGTCCTGCGAGAGGACCGCCAGGTCGGCGTAGCAGCCCTCCCGCAGCACCCCCTTGACGTCCTCCTCGCCGGTGAGCCGCGCCCCGCCCAGGGTGTACAGGCCGAGGGCCTCCTCCCGGCCGAGCAGGTTCGCCGGAGGGTAGAGGGCCGTGCCGCCGACGGTGCGTCCGGTCACCAGCCAGTGCAGTGCCACCCAGGGGTTGTACGAGGACACCCGGGTCGCGTCGGTCCCCGCGGCGAGCGTCAGCCCGTGCTCCAGCATGGACCGCACCGGCGGGGTCCGGGCGGTCGCCTCCGCCCCGTACCGGTCGAGGAACGCGGTGCCCTGGAAGGACATCCGGTTCTGCACGGACACGGCGCCGCCCAGCGCGGCGATGCGCTCCAGGCTGTTGTCGGAGGCGGTTTCGGCGTGGTCGAAGAGCCAGCGGCGCCCTGCGGGGAAGAGACCGTCGGCCGCGAGCCTCTCGAACACCGCCAGATCGCGGCGGATGGTCTCGTCGTAGGTGGCGTGCAGCCGGAAACCCCAGCCGTTCTCCGTCAGCAGGCGCACCGCCTGCGCGAACTCCGTCTCGTAGCCGGGTCCCAGGACGGGCCGTGGCTCGGCGAAGTTCTCGAAGTCGGCGGCGGCCCAGGTGAGGTTCTCCCCGGCGCCCGCCAGGCGCAGCCACTCGTCGCCGTCCCCGGGCCGGACCGTCTGCGTCCAGCGCCGGAGGTCGGCGAGCTCCTGTCCCGCCGTCTGCGGGAAGAGGAAGTAGGCGATGCGCAGGGAGAGTTCCCCCGAGCGCGCCAGGTCGACGACCGCCCCGTAGTCGTCGGGGAAGTTCTGGAAGCCGCCGGCCGCGTCGAGCGCCGAGGTGAGGCCGAAGCGGTTGAGCTCCCGCAGGAAGTGCACGGTGGACGTCCGCCGGTCCGCCGCGTCCAGGGCCGGGGCCTTGGCCAGCGTGGAGTACAGCAGCAGGGCCCCGGGCGCCGCCAGCAGCACTCCGGTCGGCTCGCCGTCCCGGCCGCGGACGATCTGGCCGCCGCGCGGGTCGGGGGTGTCCCGCGTGTAGCCGGCGGCCCGGACCGCGGCCCGGTTCATCAGGGCGGACTGGTAGAGGTGCAGGACGAAGACGGGCGTGTCGGGAGCGGCGGCGTTCAGCTCGGCGACGGTCGGCATGCGCCGCTCCGCGAACTGCTCGGCCGTCCAGCCGCCGACCACCCGGATCCACTGGCCCCTGGGCGTGCGGCCGGCCTGTTCCCGGAGCATGGCCAGCGCGTGGCGCAGGCTGCGCACCCCGTCCCAGCGCAGCTCCAGCACGTAGTTCAGGCCGCCGCGGATGACGTGCAGGTGGGAGTCGTTCAGACCGGGGACCACCCGGCGGCCGAGGGCGTCGACCACGCGGGTGTCCGGGCCGACCAGCGCGGCGAGGTCGTGGTCGTCGCCGAGGGCCGTGATCCGGCCGTCGCGGACGGCCAGGCCCCGGGCCCCGGGCCGGGCCGGGTCCCCGGTGTACACCTTGGCGTTGCGGACGAGGAGATCGGCCGGGGCGCCGCGCGGGGCGGGCGCCTCGGCCGGGCGTATGCCGGCCACGGGCATGCCGGTGGAGCCGCTCATGCCAGGGCCTCGCGCAGGGTGGTGACGGCGAGTCCGATGGCGAGCGAGGCGGCCGCGGTCTCCCGCAGGGCGTTCAGCATCACGAAGTCGTGGATGGTGCCGAGCGCGCGCAGCGCGGTGACCGGTACGCCGGCCTCCCGCAGCTTCGCCGCGTACGCCTCGCCCTCGTCGCGCAGCACGTCCGCCTCGGCCGTGACGACCAGGGCGGGCGGCAGCCCGGCGAGCTGCCCGGAGTCGGCCCGCAGCGGCGAGGCGGTGATCTCGGCGCGCTGGGCGGGGTCGGTCGTGTACTGGTCCCAGAACCAGCGCATCGCGTCGCGGCGCAGGAAGTACCCCTCGGCGAACTGCAGGTAGGACCCGGTGTCGAAGGAGGCGTCGGTCACGGGGTAGAAGAGGACCTGCTGGACGAGGCGGACGTCGCCGCGCTCCTTGGCCATCAGGGTGAGCGCGGCGCTCATGTTGCCGCCGACCGAGTCGCCCGCGACGGCGAGGCGGCCGCCGTCGAGGCCGTGCCGGTGGCCCTCGGTGGTGATCCAGCGGGCGACGGCGTAGTTCTGTTCGATGGCCACCGGGTACCGGGCCTCGGGCGAGAGGTCGTACTCGGGGAAGACCACGGCCGCCCCGGCACCGACGGCCAGCTCGCGGACCAGCCGGTCGTGGGTGTGGGCGTTGCCGAAGACCCAGCCCGCGCCGTGGATGTAGAGGATCACCGGCAGCGGGCCGGTGGCGCCCGCCGGGCGGACGATGCGGGCGCGGACCTCGCCGGTGGGGCCGCCGGGCACGGTCAGCCACTCGTCGTCCACGGACGGGAGGGTGACGCCCTCGCCGTTCTGGACCTCGTCGACGGCCTTGCGGCCCTCGGCCACGGGGATCTCGTAGAGGAACGGGGGCGTGGCGGTGGCGTCGGCGAAGGCCTGGGCGGCGGGCTCCAGGACGGGGCGGTTCGACATGGCGGGGGAACTCCTTGGGGGAAGTGGTGGGCGGTTCAGGATCGCGCCGGCGGCCGCTCCGGTGAGGGAGACGGCCACCGGCACGCCGTAGCGGGACCCGCTCAGCCGAGGAAGGCGAGCAGGGCGGCGTTCACCTCGTCGGCGTGGGTCCACAGCAGACCGTGCGGCCCGCCGGCGACGGTCTTCAGCTCGGCCCCGGCGATGCTGCGCGACAGCGGGACGGCGGTGGAGTCGATGGGCAGGGTGCGGTCGGCGTCGCCGTGGATGATCAGGGTGGGGACGTCGATGCGGGGCAGGTCCTCGCGGAAGTCGGTGAGCCAGGCCCGTACGCAGTCCAGGGTGCCCTTGGCGGAGGCGCCGACGGCGACGTTCCAGCTCGCCCGGACGACCTCCTCGCTGATCCGCTCGCCGCCCAGCACGTCCATGTTGTAGAAGTCGGCGAGGAAGTCAGTCATGAAGGCGAACCGGTCGGCGCGCAGGGCCTCCTCGATGCCCTGGAACACCGAGGCCTCGACGCCGGCCGGGTTGTCGACGGTCTTGAGGAGGAACGGCGGCACCACGCCGATCAGGACGGCGCGCTCGATCCGCTCCGACCCGTAGGTCCCCAGGTAGCGGGTCACCTCGCCGGTGCCCATGGAGAAGCCGACCAGGGCGGCGTCGCGCAGGTCGAGGACGGTCAGCAGCCGGTCGAGATCGGCGGCGAAGGTGTCGTAGTCGTATCCGTCCGCGGGCTGGTCGGAGCGGCCGAAGCCGCGCCGGTCGTACGTGACGACCCGGTGGCCGGCGGCCAGCAGCGCGGCGGTCTGCTTCTCCCAGGAGGCCCCGTTCAGAGGCCAGCCGTGGATCAGGACGACGGGGCGGCCGGTTCCGTGGTCCTCGTAGTGGAGCCGGACGGGGGCGGAGTTGCCCTCCGCGACGTCGATGTAGGGCATGGGTGTGTTCCTGTTCGGTGTGTCAGTGGGTGTGGGTGCGGGTGTGGGTGCGGGCGGGTGAGGCCGGGCCGGGCCGGGCGGCCGGCGGGCGGTGCAGGACGAGCCGGGTGAGCAGCCCGCTGCCGACCCCGGCGGCGAGGACCACGGCCGTCCACCACAGCGGGTACGGGGCGAGGCCGAGCAGCCGGTCCAGGGACCAGTTCCCGGGACCGGTGGCGGCGAGGGCGGCGGCCGTGCCGATCAGGACGAGCGGGTACTCGTAGCCGTCGTCCTGCACCCAGAGGCCGTTCGGCCACTTCACGGTGAGGGCGACGGTCATGACGCCGATGGCGCCCGTGGCGGCGAGCGGGGTCAGGAGTCCGCAGGCCAGCAGCAGACCGGAGCCGATCTGGCCGGCGCCGGCCGCCAGGGCGGTCAGGGCACCGCCGCGGAACCCGTCCGCGCGGAACTCCCGCGCACCGCCCTGGAGGCCCGTGCCCCCGAGGTGCGAGCTGATCTTCTGGACCCCGTGGCCGGCGATGAGCAGGCCCACCAGCAGCCGCAGGAGAAGGAGGCCGGTGTCCAAGGGGGTCAGCCGGCGGCGTGCGCGCCGATGACCGACTGCGCGTACACGACCCCCAGGCCGTAGGCGCCCGCGTGCTCCTTGACGATCTCCATGACGGCGCCGTACGTCTCCTGGCGGGCCCAGTCGCGCTGGAGCTCCAGCAGGACCTGCACCCAGGTGACCGGCACCGCGCCCGCGGCGACCATCCGCTGCACGGCGTGCTCGTGGGCGGCCGGGCTCACCCCGCCGGAGGCGTCGGTGACCACGTAGACCTCGTAGCCCTGCTCCAGTGCGGACAGCGCGGGCAGCACCAGGCAGACCTCGGTCCACAGACCGGACAGCACGATCTTCCGGCGGCCGGTGGCGCGGACCGCCTCGACCAGCGCCTCGTCCTCCCAGGCGTTCATGCTGGTGCGGTCCACGGGCTTCTGGCCGGGGAAGACGGACGCCAGCTGCGGCAGGAGCGGACCGGAGAAGGACTCGGCGGCGACCGTGGTCAGGACGGCCGGGACGTCGAAGGCCCGGGCCGCCTTCGCCAGCCCCACCGTGCTGTTGATGATCGCCGTGCGGTCCCCGCTTCCGGTCCCGAAGAACATCTGCGGCTGGTGGTCCACGAAGAGCATGACCGCGTTGTCGGGCGTGAGCAGGTCCGCGCTCGGGGCGGCGTGCACCCGGGTGATGTCGAACATGAGGGGAGTCCTCTCGCAGGAAGAGCCATGAGTAAGGGGAGTGACCACGCGCCGTGCGGCGCGGCCGGTCACTCCCCGAACGTAGGTCCGCGAGGATCAGTCGAGTTGCCCCTGCGCGCCCGGCGTCTTGTCCGCGGGCGCACCGTGCGGCGGCGGCGCGGTGCCCCCGTCCCGGTCGCGGTCCAGCGCGCGTTCGGCGTTGAACCGGGCGCCGACGAGCAGGGCGAGATTGGCGAACCACAGCCAGATCACGAAGACCACGATCCCGGCCAGCGAGCCGTACAGCCGCCCGTAGGTGCCCAGTTCGGTGTACAGCGTGAAGAGCCCCGAGGCCCCCAGCCAGAGCAGCGCGGCGAGGACACCGCCCGGCAGCCCGCGGCGGGTCCCCCGGCTCTGGGCCGGCCCCGTCCGGAAGAGGACCAGGACCAGCAGGGTGACCACCAGCAGCAGCACCGGCCAGCGCAGCAGCGTGATGCCGTGCACGCTGCCCCCGCCCGCCGCCCGGACCGCCCACCGGGCCGCGGGGCCCGACAGGACCAGCCCGGCGGCGCCCGCCACGAGCAGCACCAGCAGCAGCGCCGCCGTCATGACCAGGGTGTGCGCGGCCCGCAGCGGCGGCCGCGTGTCGGGCACCCGGTGCATCGTGTGCAGGGCGCGCCGGAAGACCGCGAGGTAACTGCACGCCGACCAGAGCGCGCTGACGACCGCACCGATCAGCAGGGCCCAGATCGACGTGTGCGCCGCCGAGAGCCCGTCGAGCGCTTCGCGCAGCACCTGTGCGGACTGGGGTGGGGCGTACGAGGTGAGCCCGGCCACCAGCCGGTCCCGGCTCTCCGCGCCCAGCAGGCCCACCAGGGACACGGCGATGACGAGCGCGGGCAGCAGGGCCAGGACGGCGTAGTAGGTGAGGGCCGCCGCCTGGTCGGCGACGTTGTCGGTCCATACGCGCACGGCGGTGCGCACGAGGGCGGCGCGGGTGCGCACGAGGGCGAGGCGGGTGCGCGCCGCCAGGGCGGAGGCTCGGCCCGCTCGGTGCAGGGCGGAGCCCGGGATGTCTGTCACGGAACGCGCGTTCCCCGCGGACCCCGGTGCCATGCGCGCTGGTGCGTCCGGCTGCGACCGGTGGAGACGGGTACGGCGGCCGCACCCGGTGCCCGGGGGGAAGGGGACACCGCGTGCGGCCGCCGTACCCGGCGGGTCGCCGCCCCGCTCGAACGGCGGCCTGCCGACCACTGCGCGTATGGCCCCGAACCGAGGACCCAAACGCACCTCGGAAGAAGAACCTCCTTCGGTGTCGGTGCTCCCTCGTGGGGCAGGCGAGTGAAGTCCATGCCGCCAACATCAGCTGAGGAGACATGAACACCGCTCTTCGCCTCCTGACCGTCCTGGGCGGCTCGGCACTGCTCACCGTCGCGGCCGGATGGGCCGTCGACCGGCTGCTGCGCCGAGCCGACGTACGCCACCCCGAAACGCCGCTGTGGAACGCGCTGCGCCGCTGCCGCCCCGCCCTGCAGATCGTGCTGTTCGCCGCCCTGCTCAGGGGTGCCTACCGGCAGACCCAGTGGCAGCCCCTCCAAGACCACGAGGCGGGCGTCGGCCGGGTCCTCTCGCTCGTGCTGATCGGCGCGGGCGCCTGGCTCGTCGTCGGCCTGGCCTCCGCCGTGGTCGAGTCCGGGTACGCGCGCTACGCGATCGGCACCCGCGACCCGGCCAGGGTCCGCAGGGTCCGCACCCAGGTGACCCTGATCATGCGGGTCGTGACCGCCGTCGTGGGCGTCGTCGCGGTCGCGGCGATGCTGCTGACCTTCCCGAGCTTCCGCGCGCTCGGCACCTCCGTGCTGGCCTCCGCCGGCATCATCGGCATCGTCGCGGGCATAGCCGCCCAGTCCACGCTGGGCAACCTGTTCGCCGGCTTCCAGATCGCGTTCGGCGACATGGTGCGCATCGGGGACACGGTCGTCGTCGCCGGCGAATGGGGGGTCGTGGAGGAGATCACCCTCACCTTCCTCGCCGTCCGCACCTGGGACGAACGCCGGATCACCATGCCCGTCTCGTACTTCACCACCCGCCCCTTCGAGAACTGGTCGCGCGGCGGGGTCCAGATGACCGGCACCGTCTTCCTCCACTGCGACCACGCGGCGCCCGTCGACCTCATCCGCGAGAAGGTCCACGAGATCCTGCACCGCTGCCCGGAGTGGGACGGCCGCGGCTGGGACGTCGCCGTCACCGAGACGACCCCGTCCACCATGGTGGTGCGGGCCATCGTCACCGCCAAGGACGCCGACGACCTGTGGACGGTCCGCTGTGCCGTCCGGGAGCAGCTGATCACCTGGCTCTCGGAGAAGCACCCCGAGGCCCTGCCCCGTCTGGTCCTCGCACCCGCCCCGGACGCGGGCTCCGCCCCGTTCGGCCCCGGGACCACGGGACGCGTCCCGAAGCAGGGCGGCCGACGCTGACCCCGGCGCCCCACCGGCCCCGCCCGCCGTGTACCGGGGCCCGCCCCGGGCACACGGGCTGCATGACCGTACCCAAGACGACCGTTCTCGTCCTCGACAGTGCCGAGCCCGAACCCCTGGCACGGTTCTACGCCGACCTGCTCGGCGGCACCGTGGGCCCCGCGCCGGGGGACGGGGACCTCCTCCTCGTCACCGGCGCCACCGGGGTGGTGCTGGGCGTGCGCCGCGACCTCGGCCGGGTCCCGCCGAGCTGGCCCCTCCCGGAAGGCTCCCACCAGCCCCATCTGCGCATACTCGTCGCGGAGCAGGGCCTCGACGAGGCCGAGCGCGAGGCCGTGGCGCTCGGGGCCCGCCCGGTGGCCGCCGAGGACGACGGGGCACCTCCGGGCAGCCGCACCACCCTGCGCCGCTACGCGGACCCGGCCGGCCACGCGTTCGTGCTCGCCGTGACCGGCCGGGACTGACCGGTCCCGATCTGGACGTGCCGGGGTGCCGGGCGCGCCGCGCCCGGCACCTCACCCGTAGCTGACGTGCACCGTGCGGAAGCCGAGGGACCGCAGCAGGCCCTCCAGCATGGAGGTGGTGTTCTGCTCGGCGCGCTCCGCGAGACCGCTGTCCCGGGCCGCTTCCTGGATGTGCTGGGCGGCCAGCTTCTGCACGGCCTGCTCACCGGCCGGGTTGTCGGAGAACAGGTCCCCGATCCGGTCCAGCAGGCCGCGCTGCTTCGACACCGCGTACGAGCGCTCCGGGTCCAGGGCCGTCGCGCCGAGCACCGGGCGCGGCAGCCGGATCGTCGCCGCGGTGCGGTCGGCGTCGACGGTCACGTTCCCCTCGTCCAGGCCGCCGAGGTCGACGTAGCCGCTGACCGAGCCGGCTCCGACGTACAGGGTGCGGGTGCCGCGGATCGCGTCGGGCAGGAAGGCCGCGTCCTTCTCCAGGTCCACCACGACCTGGAAGTTGCCGACGGCGGCCTCGTAACGGTGCATGTCCTGGAGGGACTTGAGCAGCGCCGGCCCGGACCGGTCCCGGGTCTGCCCGCCGAACAGGTCACCGAACCACGACACCCGCCCGAACTGCCCGACGAGGACGGCCAGTACCGCGACCACAGCCAGGGCGACGGCGATCCGCGCCCACCACGGGCGGCGCGCGCCGCCCGTCCGTTCCGATGAGGTCTCCATGTACCCCGGATACCCCGGGAACCGCTCGGCAGGCGGCTGTCTACCGGTGCCGTGCCAGGGAGTGCACGAGGACGAGGAGGGCGAAGGCGATGACGGCCAGGTGGATCCAGGCGGGGCCGGGCGCCGGGTTCAGGGCCAGCGGGACGTACGGATGCGATTCCATACCGGGCGGATGCCCCCGTCCGCCGGGATGACGCCCCGTCGGCGGGACGTGTACGGGGACGGTCGGCGGGACGTGTACGCGCACCGATTCACGGGAACGCGGGGTTCGACGAACCGACCGGCCATCCGAAAGGAACCGTCCATGCTCATGGCTCACCCGGCAGTGCTCTCCGGCCTCGTCGACCGCTACTGGGCCCTCTCGGTCCTGGACGCGCGGGACGGCACCGTGCCGGCCCGCCGCCTCGAGGACGCGGCTGCCCTGCTGTGCGTCGCCACGGGCACCTCCGACGTGCACGCCGCCCTCGCGGCGGCCCGCTACGGTCTGCCCGGCGCCCGGATCCACGACGACTCGGTGCTCGGACCGCGGCCCGTGCCGCGCCGCTCCGCGGCCTCCTGACCGGCGGGGCCCGCCGGCCCCGGCCCCGGCCGGGATCACGCGCCGGCGGGCCTGCCCGAGGTCAGCCGGGACGCCTCGATCTCCGCCCAGACGGCCTTGCCGCCGTCGTGGACGGTGCTGCCCCACCGGTCGGAGAGGCGCTCCACGATGTACAGGCCGTGCCCGCCCGGCAGGCCGCGCTGCGGGGACGGGTGACGCCGGGGGAGCGTCGTCGTGGCGTCGAAGACCTCGATCCGCAGCGCCGTGCCGGACGTCAGGACGAGTTCGACGCAGCCGCCCGCGTGCAGCGAGGCGTTGGTCAGCAGCTCGGAGACGAGCAGCAGGACGTCGTCGGCGGTCTCCGTGCCGTCCCAGCCCCAGTCCCGCAGCGCCTGGTGCGTGAAGTCGCGCCCCTTCGCCACGTGGCCGCGCACCCCGGACAGGGCAAGCCGACGCCGCTGCCCGGCCACGGACAGCCCGGCGGGATGAGGATCGCCGGCCCCCGGCCCGATGGATTCCACTGTGGTCCCTCACCCCCGTCGTCGACACTGGCCCCTGCTCGCGCGTACCTCCACGGCCCCGCGCACGCCCGTGACAGTGTAGGGCCTGCACTGCGGATCACCGGGCGGTCGCCGCTCTCACGCGGTGCTCAGGTGCTCATGTGCAGTCTCAGCGTGAGGCCGTCCGCCGCCGCGCGGATCTCGACCAGGTCGCACAGCTGGTGGATCATCCACAGGCCGCGGCCGCCGTGGGCCGAGGCCAGGGTGGGGCGGCGCCGCCCCGCGAGCGGGTCGGCCAGCCGGCCGCCGTCACGGATCTCGGCCACCACGCCGTTCCCGGGGGTGCTCCACAGCCGGAGGGCCCCCTTCCCGCCGCCGTGCGCGAGGGAGTTGGCGGCCGCCTCGCTGACCGCGAGGACGAGGTCCCCCCGGCGGAGCGGGCTCAGGGCCGTGCCGAGGGCCCAGTTCTCGGCGTACTCGCGGACCTCGCCGAGCCGGCCGTGCGCGTACGCCAGCCACGGCGCGGGGCCGTCGGGCTCCGGGAGGGGGGTGTCGCAGTCCGCGCAGACGGGGGAGGCGCCGGCGTAGGCCGGGCTGGCTCCCCGGGCGCCCTTCTCGATCACCGTCGGGTGGGTGCGCCGGGCGTCCGACACCGCCGCGGCCGGCAGCCTCCGCACGTCGTACGGGCACAGCACGGTGGCGGGGCGGCCCGCGAAGGCCGTGTTGATCAGGGCCTCGTGGCGGGTGGCCTCCAGCAGCTCCGCCGGCGAGCGCCCGGGCCATATCGGTTCGCCCACGATCCGGGCCGGACGGCCCGGGTGCCGGTCGGCGAATTCCTGCAGGTCCGCGAGGATGCGGCCGGGGTTGCGGCCGGCCTGCTCCATGTCCGTCCAGGTCACCGCGGACGCGTCCGCGCCCAGGCTCTCGCGCAGGGCGTCCAGGCGGGCCCCGGGTACGGCCACGAGCACCGGCTCCTCGGCCGCCAGGGAGGCCAGCACGAACGCCCCCACCTCGTCCAGGTACTGTGCCTGGCCCTCGTAGAAGAGGGCGGGGTGGAGGAAGGCCCCGGGGTCGGCGGACCCTGGCACGTTGGTCATGCTGCGACCTCCAGGGCGGCACATTCGTCCGGGAACATCTCCACTACCTTGCGGAGCGAGTACGGCGGGTGGTGGAGCAGCAGGCGACGCCCCTGTCCGGTGAGGGTGGCGGTGGCCTGGACGAGCGCCGCGACCGCGGCCGTGTCCAGGAAGGGCACGGCCGCGAGGTCGAGGTGCACGACCCGCCCCGGGATGCGCGTGACGACGCCGAGCGCGGCACAGAGTACCGGGCGGGTGTCGATGTCGCAGCTGCCCCGCAGCAGGGCGCCGGGACGGTCGCACAACGGCAGGGCGCTCAGGGAGGCCGCCGCCGCACCGTGACCGGTGTGGGCGAGCCGTACGACGGCGTCCGGCCATCCGAGGTCGTCGAGCAGCGCCGACGGGACGGAGGGCGGGACGGGTCCGCCGTGCGGGTGGGGTGGCATGCCCGCTGCCTACCCGGAGAGCATTCCGGCACGCAGCCGGGTCAGGGTCCGCGAGAGCAGGCGCGAGACCTGCATCTGGGAGATGCCCAGTTCGGCGCCGATCTCGGCCTGGGTCTTCTCCTGCCCGAAGCGCAGCTGCAGGATCACCCGGTCGCGCTCGTCCAGCTGCTCCAGCAGCGGCCCGAGCGTGTGGAAGTCCTCGAAGAGCTCCATGGCCGGGTCGGGCTGGCCGATCCGTTCCGCGAGCGGCCGCGTCGTGCGCGTGGCCGTCGAGGTCTCCTCGGCCTCGGCGGTGTCCAGGGACCCGCTCGTGTAGCCGTTCGCGGCCACCAGACCGTCGATGACCTGCTCCTCGGTCAGCTCCAGGTGCTGGGCGACCTCCTTGACCGTCGGGGCGCGCCCCAGGACGTCGGTGAGCGCCTCCTGGGCCTTGGCCAGTTCGGTCCGCAGCTCCTGGAGGCGGCGCGGCACGTGCACGGCCCAGGTGGAGTCGCGGAAGTACCGCTTTATCTCCCCGGTGATGTAGGGGAGGGCGAGCGTGGAGAACTCGACCTCGCGCTCGGGGTCGTAGCGGTCGATGGCCTTGATGAGGCCGATGATGCCCACCTGGATGATGTCGTCCATGTCCAGGCCGCCGCCCATCACGCGGGCCCGGAAGCGCCGTGCCGCGAACTGGACGAGGGAGAGGTTCATCTCGATCAGGGTGTTGCGGGCGTACTGGTACTCGCGCGTGCCCTCTTCCAGGGTGCGGAGCCTGCCGAAGAAGAGCTTCGACAGCTCGCGCGCGTCACCGGGCGCCACCTCGCGGGCGTTCTTCACCTCGGGCAGTGTCAGGTCCTGGGGTGGGGCCTGCGTGTCGCCGGGCACGGTCGGAGCGACCTGTGCGTCTGTTGCGCGAACGGGGCTTACGGCTGTGGCCGAACGAGACATGGTGGCCGTTCCCTCCCTGGTGACTGACGGCTGCTCGGGCGCTTGTGCCCCGACTTCGCGTTCCTACGCGTCCCGCTCCTGATCTTTTTTGATTTTCTTTCTCCGCCTCCGTGCGGCCGGGCGGGCGGAGGCCGCCGCGGTGGTGCGTGTGCCGAGCTCCCGGAGGTCCGGGTCGGCCGATGAGCAGGCATACTCCCTTGCGGAGCCCGTAGGTGACGATCCGGGGAGGCGGAGGCGGACATGACCGGAGCAAGGGACGCGAACCACGAAGGCGTCGTCGGGGAGGGCTACCCGGCGGGCGCCGGGTGGGTGGTGGCCGCGCACGGCGAGCTGGACCAGGACACGCTGGCCCCGTTGGAGGAGGCGCTGGCCGCCGCGGCGGACCGGCACGGGATGGTGGTGCTGGACGCCACCTCCATCACCTTCGGGGATTCGTCGTTCCTGAACCTGCTGCTGCGCCTGCACCACCACACCACCCTGCGCATCGCCGCCCCCGGCGAGCAGCTCCGCCGCCTGTTCGCCCTGACGGGTGCCGATACGGTGCTGTCCCTGCACCCGACCGTCGAGGACGCGGCCCGCGTGTCATGAGGCGGCCGGCCCGGAGGGCGCCCGCTCGCGGTGCGGGGAGGGACCGCCCCCGGGGCGGAAGCAGGCCGTGATCGCCTTGCCCCCGTGGACGGCGTGCACGCTCCAGTCGTCGGCCAGGGTGGCGACGATCCCGAGCCCGCGGCCCGAGGTGGCGCCGGCGTCCGAGCGGGCCGCCTCCTCGCGGGGCCGCGGCAGGCGGGGGTCGGAGTCGGCGACGCTGACGTGGAGGCAGCAGCCGTCCCACGTCAGCACCAGGTGTGCGGTGCCCGCCGCGTGCAGGTGGGCGTTGGTGACCAGCTCGGACACGCTGAGCAGGACGGAATGCACCGTGTCCGGGGCCGATTCGGTCCAGGTGAGCGAGGCCAGGTGGCCGGCCGTCCACTGCCGGGCGGCCCGTACCCCCCTCGACACCGGGAACGAACGGGCCCAGCCCACCGCCTTGACGGCCAATGTCCTCACCCCACTTCGTCGGTCTTCGTCCGTCACCGGCTCGTCTGCCCGCCGTGCGGGCATACACCCCCCGCTTCCGCCGCGGGGTGCGGAAGCGTTGCTTCCGGGTGATCGCGGTGCCGTAAGGTCCTTCGGGCGGCGATAGCCTTCGCCTATTGATCGTGGGCAGTGCGTAGTGAGGTTGGCGGGATGGCTGAGCGGACGGGCACGGAGCCACTGAGCAGGTCGGCGGCGCTTCCGGGGGACACCGGGATCGGCGAGAGCGGCATCGGCGAGGCGGAGCTCCGTAGGCTGCTGGCCGGCCTGACCGCCGTGCGCGACGGGGATTTCCGTACGCGGCTGCCCGACCACGCGGACGGACTGCTCGGCGAGATCGCCACGGTCTTCAACGGGATGACCGACCAGCTGTCGCTGTTCACGTCCGAAGTGACGCGCGTGGCGCGCGAGGTGGGCACCGAAGGCACGCTCGGGGGCCAGGCGGAGGTTCCGGGCGTCGGGGGCGCCTGGCGGGACCTGACGGATTCGGTCAACTTCATGGCCGGAAACCTCACAGCCCAGGTCCGCTCCATCGCCCAGGTCGCGACCGCCGTGGCCAAGGGGGACCTCTCCCAGAAGATCACCGTCACCGCGCGCGGGGAGATCCTGGAGCTGAAGGAGACCATCAACACGATGGTCGACCAGCTCTCCGGCTTCGCGGGCGAGGTGACCCGCGTGGCCCGTGAGGTCGGCACCGAGGGACGCCTCGGCGGCCAGGCCGACGTCAAGGGCGTCTCCGGCACCTGGAAGGACCTGACGGAGTCGGTCAACGTCATGGCCGACAACCTGACCGCGCAGGTCCGCTCGATCGCCGAGGTCACCACCGCGGTGGCCCAGGGCGACCTGACGCAGAAGATCCGGGTGGACGCCCGCGGGGAGATCCTGGAGCTGAAGGAGACCATCAACACGATGGTCGACCAGCTCTCCGCGTTCGCCGACGAGGTGACCCGCGTCGCCCGCGAGGTCGGCACCGAGGGCAACCTGGGCGGCCAGGCCACCGTCCGCGGGGTCTCCGGCACCTGGAAGGACCTCACCGACAACGTCAACGTCATGGCGTCCAACCTCACGGGCCAGGTGCGCTCCATCGCCCAGGTCGCCGCCGGCGTCGCCCGCGGCGACCTCTCCCAGAAGATCATGGTGGAGGCCAAGGGCGAGGTGGCCGCGCTCGCCGGGGTCATCAACACCATGGTCGACACCCTCTCCGCGTTCGCCGACGAGGTCACGCGCGTCGCCCGCGAGGTCGGCACCGAGGGCCGGCTCGGCGGCCAGGCCCGGGTCCCCAACGTGGCCGGCACGTGGAAGGACCTCACCGACAACGTCAACTCCATGGCGAACAACCTCACCGGGCAGGTCCGCAACATCGCCCTCGTCACCACGGCGGTGGCCAACGGCGACCTGTCCAAGAAGATCGACGTCGACGCCCGCGGCGAGATCCTCGAACTCAAGACCACCATCAACACCATGGTCGACCAGCTCTCCTCCTTCGCCGCCGAGGTCACCCGCGTGGCCCGCGAGGTCGGCAGCGAGGGCCGGCTCGGCGGCCAGGCCGAGGTGGAGGGAGTCTCCGGCACCTGGAAGCGGCTGACGGAGAACGTCAACGAGCTCGCGGGGAACCTCACCCGGCAGGTCCGCGCCATCGCCGAGGTCGCCAGCGCGGTCGCCGAGGGGGACCTGACCCGTTCGATCACCGTCGACGCCTCCGGCGAGGTCGCCGAACTCAAGGACAACATCAACTCCATGGTCGGGTCGCTGCGCGAGAGCACCCGGGCCAACCAGGAACAGGACTGGCTCAAGACCAACCTGGCCCGCGTCTCCGACCTGATGCAGGGCCACCGCGACCTCGCGGTCGTCGCCGAGCTCGTCATGGACGAACTGACCCCGCTGGTCGCCGCCCAGTACGGTGCCTTCTACCTCGCCGAGGACGGCCCGCACGGCACCGTCCTCACCCTGGTCGGCTCCTACGGGCGTCCGGCCGGCACCCCGGACTCCACCGGATTCGCCCTGGGAGAGTCCCTCGTCGGACAGGCCGCGCGCAGCCACCGCATCATCGCCACCGACCAGGTCCCCGCCGGCTACGTCATCTCCTCGGGCCTCGGCCACACCACCCCCGGCAGCCTGATCGTCCTGCCGATCGTCGTCGACGACCAGGTGCTGGGGGTCATCGAGCTCGCCTCCTTCGCCGCGTTCACGCCCGTCCACCGCGACTTCCTCGGGCAGCTGATGGAGACCATCGGCGTCAACGTCAACACGATCGTCGCCAACGCCCGCACGGACGAGCTGCTCGGCGAGTCCCAACGGCTCACCGGCGAACTCCAGGCACGCTCCGCGGAACTCCAGGACCAGCAGGAGGAACTCCAGCGCTCCAACGCCGAGCTGGAGGAGAAGGCGGCCCTCCTCGCCAGCCAGAACCGCGACATCGAGGCGAAGAACCTGGAGATCGAACAGGCCCGGCAGGAACTGGAGGACCGCGCGCAGCAGCTGTCGCTGGCCTCCAAGTACAAGTCCGAGTTCCTGGCCAACATGAGCCACGAACTGCGCACCCCCCTCAACAGCCTGCTCATCCTCGCCCAGCTGCTCGCCCAGAACCCCACCCGCAACCTCAGCCCGAAGCAGGTCGAGTACGCGGGCATCATCCACTCGGCGGGGTCCGACCTCCTCCAGCTGATCAACGACATCCTCGACCTGTCCAAGGTCGAGGCCGGCAAGATGGACATCAACCCCGAGCGGGTCGACCTGCCGCAGCTGCTGGAGTACGTCGACGCCACCTTCCGCCCGATGACCACGCAGAAGAGCCTCGACTTCACCGTCACCACCGCCCCCGACGCCCCCACCGGCCTGCTCACCGACGACTCCCGGCTGCGCCAGGTCCTGCGCAACCTGCTCTCCAACGCCGTGAAGTTCACCGAGCGCGGCGGCGTCGAGCTGCGCATCGAACCGGCCGCCGCGCCCGAGGTCCCCGCGGGGCTGCACGGCCGCGGACCGGTGGTCGCCTTCCGGGTGCGGGACACCGGGATCGGCATCCCCGAGCAGCAGCTGGAGTCGGTGTTCGGCGCCTTCCAGCAGGCCGACGGCACCACCAGCCGCAAGTACGGCGGCACCGGCCTCGGGCTTTCCATCAGCCGGGAGATCGCCCAGCTCCTCGGAGGCGCCGTCACCGCCGAGAGCACCCCCGGCCAGGGCAGCACCTTCACCCTCTACCTGCCGGTCAGCCGGGCCGACTACGAGGACGTGCCCGCCTTCGACACCCCGTCCGCCGCCCCGAGCGCCGGCGGCTCGACGACCGTCGAGGCAGGCGGTTCCGGCAGTCCCCTCCCGGCCCAGCGGCAGGCACGCCGGCTGCTGGTGATCGAGGAGCGGCAGGGCGGCCTGCTCTCCCTCGTCGCCGAGAGCGCCGACCGGGACTTCGCCCCCAGACACCGGTCCGCGGGGGACCGGGGCGGCCTCCAGGTCGTCAACGCGACCAGTTCGCGGGAGGCGGCCGCCGCACTGGCCGCCGACTCCTTCCACTGCGTGGTCCTCGAGCTCGACATGCCCGACGGCGAGGCGCTGCGCTTCCTCGACGCGCTCGACGGGGACCCGGCGCTCGCCGGCCTCCCCGTCCTCGCCCACAACAACCCCCGGCTGAAGACGGGGCAGGAGCGGGTCCTGCGGGAGCGGGCCGCGTCCCGCCGCCTGGAACTGCTGTCGAGCCTGGACGAACTCCGGGAGCGCATCGTGCTCCACCTCACCGCCGACCAGCCGAGCGACGTCCTGCCCCTCGCCCAGGGCGGTGCGGAGCGGCAGCAGACCGCCCACGTCCTCGACGACGACCTCGCCGGGCGCACCGTCCTCGTCGTCGACGACGACGCCCGCAACCTGTACGCACTCAGCGGCGTGCTCGAACTGCACGGGGTCCGCGTCCTGCACGCGGAGGACGGGCGCAAGGGAATCGAGACCCTCACCCGCAACCACGGCGTGGACCTGATCCTGATGGACGTGATGATGCCGGAACTGGACGGGTACGCGGCGACCGCCGAGATCCGCCGGATGCCCGCCCACTCCGGCCTGCCCATCATCGCGGTCACCGCCAAGGCCATGCCCGGCGACCGGGAGAAGAGCCTCGCCGCGGGCGCCAGCGACTACGTGACCAAGCCCGTCGACGCCGACGACCTGATCGCGCGCGTCCGACACTGGCTCACGCGGTGAGCGCCACCCGGCCGGTCCCGCCCGCCCGCGGCCACCGCCGCCCCAGCAAGGAGCCGGCAGCACGGTGAGCATTACCGACACGCAGCACCCCGACGAGGCCCGCCCGCCCGGTCCGCCGGACGCGGAACCGGCCCGCGGCGTCATCCCGCATCAGGCCCCGACCCCGCTGGGGCGTCTGGTCGCCACCGTGGAACGCCTGCGCCGCGAGGTGCGGGAGGCCCACGCGGCCGCCGACGGCAGGGCCCTCGTGGAACTGGCCAAGGGCATCCTGATCGGGCAGCTGAGCTGCACGCCCGCCGCCGCCGCGCGCCAGCTCGACGACCTGTGCCGTGACACCGGGCTGTCGCCGCTCGAACTCGCCGCCGACATCGTCAACCAGGCCGCCCGCGACCAAGTCAGCGACGTCGCCGCCGAGTTCGTCGAACGCACCGCCGGCCCCGGCCCGCTCCGCCCGCCCCCGCCGGCCGCGCCCGCGGTACGGCCCGACACCGTCGCGGTCCGGCTGCGCACCGCCGAGAGCGGCATGCTCGCCGTCGCCGCCGACACCCAGGCCGTCGCCGAGTCGCTCCTGACGAACGCCCTCGCGCCCCTCGGCGCCGCCGCCGTCGCCGTGTGGACCGCGGCCCCCGACGGTTCCCTGGCCCTCGCGGGGCACGCCGGTTTCCCGCCCGGGGAGGCCGCCCGGTGGCACCACGTACCGCCGGGCGTCTCCACCGTCGCCCGCCTCGCGCTGCAGGAACGCCGGCTGGTCGCCGTCGCCCGCCTCAAACGCGACGGGCTCCCCTCCATCGGCCACCTCCAGTGGCCCGACGGCGGCCGGATGGCCGTCCCGGCGGGCACCGGCGGCCGGATACACGGCGTCCTGGAGATCTGCTGGCCGCAGCCCCTGCCGCCGCAGCCCCCGAGGATCGAACGCCAGGTCGAGGCCCTCGCCGAGCTCTGCGCCCGCACCATGGACACCTCGCCCGCCGCCGACCCCGCGGTGGACACCGTCCTCCCCGACGTCCGCGAGCTGATCGACCTCGCCGAGGGACTCCACGATCCGGCCGTCGTCCTCACCCCCGTGCTCGACCCCGACGGCTGCCTCACCGACTTCCGCATCCGCCACACCAGCAGCCGCTTCGTCGACCCCGCGGGCCGCCCGCGCGGCGACGTCAACGGCGCCCTCCTGCTGGAGGCCTATCCCATGGCGGCCGGGGAGAGCGGTCTGTTCGACGTCGTCGAGCGGGTGCACGCCACCGGAGAGCCCTTCCGCGCCGAACGCATGGGGCTGACCGCTCTCGTCGACCAGATCCCCCTGACCTCGGTCGCGGACATCAGCGTCAGCCGGCACGGCGCGGCCGTCCTGCTCATCTGGCGGGTCGAGGACGAGACCGCACGCCTGGCCGACCTCCTCCAGCACGCCCAGCGCCTCGGCCGCATCGGCGGCTTCGAGGAGAACCTCCTCACCGGCGAGACCACCTGGAACGCCCAGCTCTACGCCCTGCACGGGCTGCCCCCCACCGCCTCCCCGGTACGGCTGCGGGAGCTGCCGGACTACACCCACCCCGACGACTCGGCGGCCCTGGGCCGCTTCCTGCGGGCGGTGCTGCGCTACCGCCGTCCCGCCTCGGTGAACCTCCGGCTCCAGCGCGCGGACGGGATCACCCGCCACGTCCGCGTCGTCGCCGAACCCGTCCTCGACGCCGACCAGGGGTTGTACGCCGTACGCGGCGCCTACCAGGACATCTCCGCCCAGCACTGGACCGAGGTGGCCCTGGCCGCGACCCGCGACCAACTCGCCCACACGGCGGCCGAGTCGGCGGAACGCAACCGCCTCGCCCTCCAGCTCCAGCACGCCATCATGCCCCCCAGCCCGCAGGCCGTGGAGGCCCCCGGGCTGCGGGTCGCCGTCCGCTACCGGCCCGCCGAGACGGAGTCGCTCGTCGGCGGCGACTGGTACGACACCGTGGTGCTGCCCTCCGGGCTCGTCCTCCTCTCGGTGGGCGACGTCGCCGGCCACGGGATCGAGGCCGCCACCGGCATGGTCGTCCTGCGCAACGCCCTGCGCGGGCTCGCCGTGACCGGCGCCGGGCCGGCCCAACTGCTGTCCTGGCTCAACACCGTCACGCACAACCTGGCCAAGCACGTCACGGCCACCGCCGTCTGCGGACTCTTCGACCCCGGCACCCGGGTGATGCGTTGGGCGCGCGCCGGACACCTGCCGCCCGTGCTGGTGCGCGGCGCGCAGGCCGAGGCCTTCCCGCTCATCGAGGGCCTGCTGCTGGGCGCCCTGCCGGACGTCCGCTACGCCGAGCGGGAGGTCCAGCTCGAACCGGACGACACCCTGCTGATGTTCACCGACGGCCTGGTGGAGCGCCGGGACTCCTCGGTGCAGGACTCCCTCGGCCATCTCGTACAGGCGGCGGCCGCCTGCTCCGGCGACCTGGACGGGCGGCTCGACCGCCTCCTGGCGGCCAGCCGGTCCGACACCGACGACGACACCTGCGTCATCGGGATCCAGGTCGGCTGACGGGGCGGGCCGTTTGGGACGGCCGTGAGCGAACAGACGCGCACGGGAGGCGCCCGACCGAGCGCCGCCGTTCCCGGCCCGCCGCGCAGAAACGAGTCATCATGCCCCGCCCGAGTTCCGTCACCGAGCACGACCTGACCCTCACGATGGAGATCCGCCAGCTGCGGGAACAGCTGAGGTTCCCGCTCCGGGCGACGTTGCGGTGGTCACCGGGCGCCCCGCTGGACGTCGGGATCACCTTTTACGTCCCCGGCGCCGAAGAGGTGACCTGGACACTCGGCCGCGACCTCCTGGCCCGTGGCGTCCGTACCCTCGTGGGGGAGGGCGACGTGCGCGTCCGGCCGGCGTCCGGGCCCGGCAGGGAGGGGCAGGTGCTGCTGCGCCTGGGGGCGGAGCCCATGGTCGCCCTCTTCGCGCTGGACCGGGCGGAGCTGCGGTCCTGGCTGGAGTCGACCTGGCGGGTGGTGCCGGCCGAGGCCGAGACAGAGCGCCTGGACTGGGCGTTCTTCGACCGGTTGCTGGCGTGAGGTCCGGCGGCGTCAGCCCACGGCCCGGGCCCGCAGCGCACGGGCCGGCTCCTGCCCGCCCCCGCTCGCCAGGACCCGTACCTCGCCCTGGTCGCTGATCTCCGCCCGGACGATGCCGCTGGCGTCCTCGTAGACGGGATGGCCCCCGGGCCCCGAGGCGTCGGTGCGGGTCATCCTGACCACGTCCTCGCCGGTGCCGTCCGCGGAGGCGAAGACCACCTCGTACGCGTCCTGCGGGGAGCCCTTCGATCCGTGCACCGTAGCCATCGCCGGCCCTCCTGCCGTGCCGTGTCGTGTGTCGTCCGCACGGCGGTGGATCTGTGGGATCTGTCCCACCTGCCACGCTAAGCCCGCCCCGGCGCCCGCGCAGGCCCGCCGGTCCGCTTCACGGTCCGCGTCACGGCCGCCGCCGGGCATACCCGCGGCCGGCCCGGGCAGGCGGAAGGGGTTCCAAGGACGTCGAGGCAAGGGAAAGACCGGATGCGCAGTGTGGGCGTGGAAGAAGAGCTGCTGCTCGCGGACGCCGGGACCGGAGAGCCGCTGGCCCTGGCGGGAGCCGTGCTGGCGGCCGCCGACGGGGAGCAGGACCCCCAGGGGCACTCCTTCGAGTCGGAGCTCCACGAGGAGCAGGTCGAATTCGCCACCAAGCCGGTGACGGGGATGGCCGAGCTCCGGGACGAGATCCTCCTGTGGCGGGCCGAGGCGGCCCGGCACGCGGCCACGGCCGGCGCGGTGGTCGCCGCCACCGCCACCTCCCCGCTGCCCGTGCGCCCCTCCCTCTCGCCCGGCCACCGCTACGCATGGGCGGCCCGGCAGTTCGGCATGACCGCGCAGGAGCAGCTGACCTGCGGCTGCCACGTGCACGTCTCGGTCGAGTCCGACGAGGAGGGCGTCGCGGTGCTGGACCGGATCCGGCCCTGGCTGCCCGTGCTGACCGCGATGAGCGCGAACTCGCCGTTCTGGCAGGGCGAGGACACCCGCTACGCCAGCTACCGCAGCCGGGTGTGGAACAGGCTCCCGGCCGCCGGCCCCACGGACGTGTTCGGCTCCGCCGCGGCCTACCACGCCCAGGTCGAGGCCATGGTCGCGTCGGGAGTCCTGCGCGACCGGGCGATGGTGTGGTTCGACGCCCGGCTGTCGTACGCGTACCCGACGGTGGAGATCCGGGTGGCCGACGTCTGTCTCGAGGCGTCGACCCCCGTCCTGCTGGCCGCGCTCGTCCGCGGGCTGGTGGAGACCGCGGCCCGCTCCTGGCGGGCCGGCGAACTGCCCGCCCCCGTCAGCAGCGGCCTGCTCCGGCTGGCCTCCTGGCAGGCCGGCCGCTCGGGACTCGACGGCCCGCTGCTGCATCCCGCCACGATGCGGCCGACGACCCCCGAGGACGCCGTCCGGGCCCTGTACCGGCACGTCGGGGACGCGCTGGCCGACGCGGGTGACGAGCACCTGGTCCGCGAGGGCATCGCCCGGCTGCTGGACGGGGGGAACGGCGCGCGCGTCCAGCGGGCCCTGCTCCGGTCGGAGGGGGACCTCGCGAACGTCGTCCGGGAGTGCGCGCGGATCACGGCGGGCGGCGCCGCGTGACCGGCGGGGCCCGTCGTGCGGGCCGGGCCGCGGGGCCCGCGGTGCGGCCGGGACGTACCCTGGCCGCGTAGGGCGGCGCGCAGCGGGCAGGCGCGGGGGAAGGCCGTCGAAGGGACGCCGTGGGAGCGGCGTCGCCGAAGGGATGCCATCCATGCTGATCGCCGCGCTGCTGTTGCTGCCCCTCCTCCTCTGTGCCGTGCTCGCGCTCGGCCGCTACGAGGAGTTCCTGCTCGGCCCCGGCCCGGACGCCGGGCCACCGCTTCCCGCGGGCACCCGGCCGCCGGAGACGGCGCCGGCGGGGCCCGGGCGGCACCGGCACCGGCCGCGCCACGGGCCGGCCGGCCGGGGGACCCGCGTGGGGGCGGTCAGCCGAAGTCGGGCAGGATCAGTGAGCCGTCCTCGTACAGGGTGAAGCCGGGATTGTGGGCGATCTCCCAGGCGTGGCCGTCGGGGTCGGTGAAGACGCCCGAGTAGAAGCCGATGGCGTTGACGGTGGCCGGCCGGGTGATCGTGCCGCCGGCCCGCCCGGCGGCCGCGAGGAGGTCGTCCACCTCGGCGTCCGTGCGGACGTTGTGCGCCAGGGCGATGCCGCCGAAACCGGTGGACGGGCCGGGCGGGGTGGGCGGGAGTCCGCAGTCCTCGGCCAGTTTCCGCCGGTCCCACAGCACGAGGGCCAGACCGCCCGCCTGGTGGAAGACGGTCTCCTCGACCTCGGTGCCGCGCCAGCCGAGCGCCGCGTAGAAGTCCTTGGCGCGGGCGAGGTCCGCGACGCCGAGGGTCACCAGGCTGATCCGTTGCTCCATCCGGACACCGTAACGGTCGTCACACGCTCGCGCTGTCGGGTGCCCCGGGAACGGCGGGCCCGTCGGCGGCGGGCGCGTGCGGAGCGGGGGCGCCGGGCGCGGGGGACTCCACCGCGGTCGCCGGGGCGGCGAGGTAGGCCAGCAGGCCGGCGATCTCGCGGTCGGCCTCGGCCGGGTGGCGGAAGCGCGCGGCGGGGGTGACGACGTAGCGGTTGCGGCGTCCGTCCCGGGTCCGGGTGAGGTAGCCGTCCGCCTGCAGGTCCGTGACGATCGCCTGCACGGTGCGCTCGGTGAGGCCGCAGTCCACCGCTATGTCGCGCAGGCGGATGCCCGGGTCGCGGGCGATGGCGATCAGGACCCGGGCGTGGTTGGTCAGGAAGGTCCAGCGGTTCCTGCGGGAACCCGTGTGTTCGCTCTCCACGCGGCCATTGTTGAGGCGGGACTCGCGAAAATCAATTCCAGAAGAACGTTTCCGGTATAACTTGACGTGTGTCCGTGGGCCCGGCAGGGTGCAGGTGAGCGGAACGACCCTTCCGCATGACCGAACGACCGCGCGCAACGCACCGCAAGCACCCGTGCCCAAGGAGCGACGATGACCCCCACGGCCACGGCCACCGTCATGACCCCGGCGACCCCCCGGACGCACACCACCCCCACCGGAGGGACCGCAGCCGCCCCCGCGCTCAGCGGGCTCCCGGACGTGTCCTGCCCGCGCGAGCTGTCCACCGGCGACGCACGCCGGCTGACCCGCGTCTTCTTCGAGCGGCTCCGGTCCCTGGAAGAGGGCACCCGCGAGTACCAGTACGTGCGCAACACGCTCATCGAGATGAACATCTCGCTGGTCCACTTCGCGGCCCGGCCCTTCCGCGACCGCTCCGGCGGCCCGGAGAACGAGGACATCGTCCAGGTCGGCATCATCGGCCTGATCAAGGCCATCGACCGCTACGACCCCGAGCGGAACACGCAGTTCACCACGCTCGCGGTGCCGTACATCACGGGCGAGATCAAGCGCCACTTCCGGGACACCACCTGGGCCGTGCGCGTCCCGCGCCGCCTGCAGGAACTGCGCCAGCTGCTGGCCCAGGCCACGGAGGAACTGACCTCCGTCACCGACCACCCGCCCACGCCGGCCGAGCTCGCCGCGTTCCTGGACCTCACCGAGGACGAGGTGCGCCAGGGCCTGGTCGCGGCCAACGGCTACTCCACCCAGTCCCTCGACGCGCCGCAGGAATCCGCCGTGTCCGGCACCGGGGCGCAGTCCGCCGGGGGGCCCACGCGCACCCTCGTCGAGACCATGGGCGACGTCGACCCGGCCCTGGAGGCCGTCGAGGACCGGCACGCCCTGGCGCCCCTGCTCGCGGACCTGGACGAGCGCACCGCGCGCATCCTGGAGATGCGCTTCGGGCAGGAGATGACCCAGGCGGAGATCGGCGCGGAGATCGGACTCTCCCAGATGCACGTGTCCCGGGTGCTCAACCGCACCCTGGGCGCCCTGCGCGAAGGACTGCTCCGCGACTGATCGCTCCGGCAGCCGCCGGCTCCGGGACCGCGGCCCCTGAGGGGAGCGGGTCCGGACGCGTACACCGGCCGTGTGGGGCGGGACCGAAGAGATCTCTTCGGTCCCGCCCCACACGGCCGCTGCCTGCCCGCTGCTCAGAGCTCCTGCCCGCCGAGGGGCCGGTCGGCCCGCAGGCGCGCGGCGTCTATCTCCGCCCACACCACCTTGCCGTGCGCGTGCCGCTCGGCGCCCCAGTCGTCGGCGAGCCGCCGCACTATCTGCAGTCCGTGACCGCCGGGCGTGCCCGGGCGCGACCCGGACGGCAGCCGCGGCAGCTCGCCCACGCCGTCGTGCACCTCGATGCGGAACGCGTCACCGCCGAGCAGCGTCAGCTCGTGGCAGCCGTCCGCGTGCAGGTTGGCGTTGGTCACCAGCTCGGACACGACCAGGAGCGCGTCCTCGGCGGTGTCGCCGCCGTCCCACCCCCAGTCCCGCAGCGCCTCCCTGGCGAACTCCCGCCCCCGCGCGACCTGCCGGCGGGCTCCGCGCAGCGCCAGCCGCCGGCGCTGGCGTACGGCAGGTCCCCGGGTGGCCGGTGCGGACCGGCCGGTGTCGGCTCCGATGGTGTGCACTGGGCCCTCACCCCGTCCTCGGTGTCGGTGTCGGTGTCGGTGTTCCGTGATCTCGTGGTGCGCTTGTACCCGGTCGGCCGGAACGGACACCCGTGACCGCGAGGCCGTGCCGGACGGGTTTCGGCGGGCGGCCCGGGGCCGGACGCGTGGGGGACGGGCGAGCGCTCGCGCGGCTGCGCGTAACCGCGGCGACTGACGAGAGGATTCCGGACATGCCGAACGTGTCGCGCCTGCCCGGCCTGTCGGAGCACCTCTGGCTGTGGCAGGAGGAGGCGGCGTGCCGGAACCTCGGCACGGACCCGTTCTTCCACCCGGCGGGGGAGCGCGGCGAGGACCGCGCGGGCGGCCGGCTGATCGCCGCGGAGCCGGCCGCCCCGGCGCCCGTACCGCCGTCCGGGTGCCGTCCGGTGCCTCAGGGGCTCGCGTTCAGCTCCGCGACGATCGAGGCGGGGGTGTGGCCGCTGCCGTCCGAGCGCCGGTGGAAGTCGACGGAGACGAAGTTCGGCTCACGGCCCCCGGTCGCGGAGCGGCACTGGCCCGCGATGCGATCGCGCAGTTTCGTGCCGTTGTCCAGGGCCGCCGTGAGCACGGTGGGGACGTTGCGGTGGTGGCTCATCGTGAACAGGCGCCGGAATCCGGGCTCCTGCCGGTCCAGCGGGACGTCGGCCCAGCGCGTGACGCAGCTCAGGTCGTTGCCCAGGTCGCCGAGGCTCCAGAAGTTGCTCACGGTCCAGGACCTGTCGTACATGACGCCCAGCTGCTCGCGGTCCGAGCGGTCGGAGAAGATCAGCAGGCGCTTGCCGGAAGTGACGAGGTCGGCGACCTTCGGCCAGCCGTTCTGGCGCACGTTCCACTGGTCGGGCCGGAACATCATCTCCTGGAGGCCCCGGACCCGACCGAGGGACTGCCCGAGCTGGTCGGCGCTGACGTAGTCCTCCAGGAAGACGGTCACGACCTCCTGGGGGTTGGCGGCGAGGAAGTGCACCACGGTCTGCAGGGTGCCGTGGAAGGACTGCCGGGGCAGGGCGTACGTGATGCCGGCGAAGGTCTTGCACTCGCCGTGGCAGAGGTAGACGTCGCTCGCGTAGCAGTCGCTGCCGAAGCTGATGACGCACAGCCAGGTGCTGCGCTCGTACCAGTGGGTGTCCAGGCTCAGGCCGCGCACCCCGCCTTCGAGCTGGCCCCGTACGGACTCCGCCTGGTTCACCGAACTCCAGCGGGAGTCCTCGTAGTTGGTGAAGGCGTTGTGGGTCGTGAGGAAGGAGACCTCGTCCAGGCGCCGGTCGCCCCAGCGGGCGGTGGCGGCGGGGTCGGCCGGGCGGGCGGCGGGGGCGGCCGCGGTCGTCACCGCCGTCTGCGGGGCGGCGGCCGCGGTGCGTTCCGAGGCCGTCGCCGACGTCGCCGTACCCAGGAGAGCCAGCAGCAGGAGGCAGACGAGCCGGCGCCGGCCGGCTCTCCATCGCTTCATGTCCATGTCAATCATGCGCGGAGGGTAGCGCGCGGGCCGCCCATCCGCGCCCCCGCGGACGGACACGGCCGGATCCGGCCGCCGCGGGGCCGCCCTCAGGACGACGGCCGGTCCGCGCGGGTGAGCCGGTGCAGGCGCAGCGCCAGCTGGTTCTCCAGGGCGCGTTCGGGCGTGTTCCAGTCGTCCCCCAGCAGCCGGGCGACCCGTTCGAGCCGCTGGACCACCGTGTTGACGTGGACGTGCAGCCCGTCCTTCGCCCGCGACAGGCTGCCGTTGGCGGCGTAGTAGGCACCGAGGGTGCGGATCAGCTCGGTGCCGCGCTCCGCGTCGTACTCCAGGACCGGCCCCAGGACCCGCTCCACGTAGCCGCCGACGTCCGTGCGGTCGCCCAGCAGCATCCCGACGAAGCCCAGTTCGGGCAGGTGGGCGCCGTCGCCGACGCGCCCCAGGCTCCGCAGGGCCTCCAGGCAGCGCAGCGCGTCCGCGTAGGTCCGCGGGAGCTCGTCCGGCCCGCGGGCCGGACCGGCCGCCCCCACGGTCACCGGAGCCCCCAGGAACCTGCCCAGCTCCAGGGCGAGTTCACGCGGATCGGCACCGCGCCCGCCGGCCGGCGCCACGAGGACCACGTGCCCCCGGTACACACCCGCCAGCCCCCGCAGCTCCCGGGCCCGCCGGGCCGCCTCGCCCTGCAGCCGCTGCCGCTGCGCCGGCTCGCAGTGCGCCACCAGGACGTCGTGCGGGTCCCGAAGGTGCACGTCGAGCCTGCGGGCCCGCAGCACCAGGCTGCCGAGGTGTCGCGGACGGTCCGCCTGGTCCTCGGCCAGCAGGTCGTCGAGGAGTTCGCCGCGCACGCGCTCCTCCGCCTCGGCCACCGACCGCCGCAACAGCAGCAGGAGCGCGGCCACCAGGCTCGTACGCTCGAACAGCCGGCGGTCGGTGTCCGGCAGATCGGGCCGCCCGGTGAGGGCGATGCTGCCGAGCAGCGCGGAACCGGCCATCACCGCGCAGACCCAGACGCCCTCCACGGGCACCGCCCGGCCCTCCGCCCGCGAGGCGGCCACCCCCCGGGCGGGCGGGGCGAGCGCGGGGGCCGCGACCCGGGCGAGCTCCGCGCCGTCGGCGTCGTGCACCACCAGCCCGCCGCCGAGGATCGCCGCGATCTCCCGCGCCACGTCCCCCACCTCGCCGCCGCGCAGCACGAGGTCCGTGAGCCGGTCGTGCGTCTCGGCGGCGCGGCGCAGCGCCTCGCTGTGCCCGCGGGCCGTCTCCGTGGCCGCGTTGAGTTCCAATAGGGCCGACCGCGTCTCCTCCATCCGCCGCGCGCTGTCGATGGCCGTGGCCGCATGGTCGGCGAGGGAGGAGAGCAGGGCGATGGAGTCCGGGGTGAACTCCCGGACGGTGCGGTCCGCCGCGTACAGCACGCCGATGAGCCGGGTGCCCAGGCGCAGGGGGACGCCGAGGATGCCGCGCAGCCCCTCCTCGCCCACGCCCGCGTCGATCGCGGAGGTGTGGGCGAACTGGCCGTCCACGGTGTAGTCGGCCGTCCAGTACGGCCGCCCGCTCTGCGCGACCAGCCCGCCGAGCCCTTCCCCCATGCCCAGCCGCAGCTGCTGGAACCGCGCCGACACCGAGCCGTCGGTGACCCGCATGAAGGTGTCGCCGGCGGCCGGGTCGGCCAGGGTCAGGTACGCCACGTCGGCCCCGAGGAGGAGCCGTGCGCGGTGGACGATCGCCCGCAGTACGGAGTCCAGGTCGCGCAGGGCGGCGAGATCGCCCGCGGTGTCGAAGAGGGCCGCCAGCTCCGTCTCCCGGCGCCGGCGCTGTTCGAGGGTGCGGCGCACGTCCAGCGCGGTCCGCGTGGCCCGGTCGACCACGTCCTGGTCCGCGGCCGGCAGACCGAGGGCCCGGGCCTGCGCCGCGGGTTCGGCGAACCGTTCCGCCGCGGCGTCCTCGGCCAGCAGCTCCAGCAGCCGCGCCACGGACCGGGCCGCGTCTCCGGCCGGGTCGGGGGAGTCGTTCACGGTGGTCATCGTGGCACCCCCGCCGGGCGGGGGAGGAGGCGGGGCGGCTGATCCCCCCGGTGCGAACCGCCGCCCCGCCCCGTACGGTCCCCCGCGCTCAGACCCGTACCGCGTCCCGGGACTTCGCCCCGGCCCCGGCGGTCCGGCCGGCGGACAGGTCGCGTCCCCGGGTCTCCTTGGCCACGAGGACGGTGGCGGTGGTGACCAGGGCGGCCGCGCACAGGTAGACGGACACGGGCACCGAGGAGTCGTACCGGGCGAGCAGCTCCACCGCGACGATCGGTGCCAGCGCCCCGGCGACGATCGAGGCCAGCTGCGAGCCCATCGAGGCCCCGGAGTAGCGGACCTTCGTGTCGAACATCTCCGAGATGAAGGCCGCCTGGGGCCCGTACATCGCGCCGTGCAGGAGCAGCCCGGCCGTCACCGCGAGCGTGATGACCGTCGCCGACCCGGAATCGACGAGGGCGAAGAACACGAAGGCCCACAGGGCCATGCCCACCGAACCGATCAGGGTGACCGGCCGCCGCCCGAGCCGGTCGGAGAGCGCGCCCCAGGCCGGAATGGCCACGAAGTGCACCGCGGAACCGATCAGGACGGCGTTCAGCGCGGTGGACTTGGCCAGCCCGAGGTGGACCGTCACGTACACCAGCAGGAAGGAGGTGAGCACGTAGTAGGAGATGTTCTCCCCGAACCGGGTGCCGATGGCGGTCAGCACCTCCCGCCGGCTCGTGCGGAACACCTGTACCACGGGAGCCTTCTCCTTCACCCCCCGGGCCGCCTCGGCCTCGGCCTTGGCCTGCGCCGCCAGGAACACGGGCGACTCGGACACCGATATGCGGATCCACAGCCCGACGATCACGAGGACGCCTGACAGCAGGAACGGCACGCGCCAGCCCCAGGCGAGAAAGGCCTCCTCGGACTGCACGGCGGCCAGCAGCGCCAGCACGCCGGTCGCGAGGAGGTTGCCGCCCGGGGCACCCGCCTGCGGCCAGGACGACCAGAACCCGCGGTGCCGGTCGCCGCCGTGCTCGGAGACGATCAGGACGGCGCCGCCCCACTCGCCGCCGAGCGCGAACCCCTGCACCAGGCGCAGGACGGTCAGCAGGACCGGCGCCCCCACGCCGATGCTCGCGTAGGTGGGCAGCAGACCCATCGCGAAGGTGGCGCCCCCCATCAGCAGCAGACTGAGGACGAGCAGCTTCTTCCGGCCCAGCTTGTCCCCGAAGTGCCCGAAGACGACGCCGCCGAGCGGGCGGGCGAGGAAGCCGATGGCGTACGTGACGAACGCGATCAGGGTGCCCACGAGCGGGTCGGCGGTGGGGAAGAACAGGGTGTTGAACACCAGGGCGGCGGCCGAGCCGTAGAGGAAGAAGTCGTACCACTCGACGGTGGTCCCGATCAGGCTCGCTGCGACGACTCTCCGGATTCCGGTTGATGGGGGTGCGGCTGTTTCAGGGGAGGTCATGTGCACCACTTCCGGGGTCTGCGGGGACGATTGGTGTGGGCACACCGTAGAAGCCCGCAGTTCGGCGGCGTATGTGGCGGGACATCACATTGAGGCGCCACCTTGTGTACCCGACCACCACACCGCCGCCTCGGACACCTCGACGGCTTCCGGCACCCCTGACCGACTCCTGCCTCCCCCTCGGCACGCCGGGGTGGCGAAGCCGAGAAGGCCCAGTGACTGGAAAACACCCTTGAACGGCAGTTCGGTGGCCGGTAAGTTCAGCTACTCGCCCGACTGCTGTCCGGTGGAGGGCGGCACAACGCAAGGAGTGCACAGATGCGCAGCAGGTGCCGAACCTGCCGCTGACTCGTGGAACGCGGGCCGGCGGGGTGTGACCAACCATCTGGTTGCCCTACCAGGGCACCGACTCGGGGAGACCTGTGCCCTCAGTCGGGATACCAGGTGACCCCGCCTGCTGCCCGAGGAGTACCCCTTTGCTGGACCGTGTGATCGAGCTCCTGTCCCAGACCCGGACCCTCCGCGCCCTGCTCGACTTCTGCACCATCGTCGTGCGCCTGCTGCCCGCCCTGGTCGTGGTGATCGCCCTCGTCCCGTCGTTCTTCGCCTTCGCGTTCATCTCCGCCGGCGCGCGCAGGTCGGTCCTGGAGATCGTGGACCGCCTCACGAAGTGGACGCTCGCCCGCTAGCAGTGCGAAGCCGCGCCGCCGCCCTCGGTACCGGATGACGGAAGGGCGGCGCGGGGACGGCGGGCCGACGGTGCGGTCACACCGGCCCCCGCCGGCCGTCAGCCGAGGATCCGGCGCTTCTGCTCCGCGAACTCCTCCTCGGTCAGGACGCCTTGGTCCCTGAGGTCGCCGAGCTGCTTGAGCTGGTCGAGCTTGCTCGTCGTGTCCTCGGCCGCGGGTGCGGGCGGTGCCGCCGCGGGCGCCTGGGCCTGCGCCTGCTGCTGTTGGGCCGCGGCGTCCTGCTGCGCCCAGCGGCCCGCCTGCCGCCGGGAGACCCGGTTGGACACCGTCGTGGCGGTTCCGGCGATGACGGCGGTGCGGGCGACGCCGCGAAGGAGTCCGGGCATGGCACTCATCTCCAGGCTGGGGGGTAGGGGACGGAAAGGCGAAGGGGGACGGGCGGTCACTCCAGGTCGGCAGGGTCCGCCGTGGCCTCCAGCGACGCGATCAGGGCCTGGACGGGGATCCGTCCCGCCGCGACGAGCTGGGCGCCGCCGCGCCGCAGTTCGCGGGCGAGCGGGGCCGCCCAGGTGTTCTCGTACACGAGGACCCCGGCAGAGTTGCCCGGCTCCAGGGCGGTCCCCGCGTCGTCGATGTCGCTCTGGTCGAGCAGTCCGGAGGAGGCGCCCTCGAAGACGGTCAGGTCCACCTCGTCACCGAGGTCGCGGAGCTCCAGCGCCCGCACCGTGCCGTCCTCGTCCTTGCGGACGAAGACCAGGTCGAGGATGCGGATGATGCCCCGGTCGACCAGGTCGACCAGCATGGGCAGGCCCTGCCCCGTCATGCGGTTGCCCGGGAACTCGATCACCAGGTAGTCGACGGGGCCCATGTCCTCGATGTCGTTGAGCCCTGCGCGTTCCTCGGCCTCGCTGCTCATGGCGACTCCTGTCAGGCGGAAGGGATGTGGTGCGGGCGCCCTGGACGCCGCCGTGCGCGGCCGGGTGGGTCCACGGCGCGCCCCTCCCCATTCCAGCACCGCGACCGGCCGCCCGCATGTGCTGACTCCGCCGGGGACGGCCGGACGGCCGGGACGGCGGTCAACCGGTGAGCTGGAAGATGCTCTTCGCCGTGAGGTAGAGGCCGAGTCCCAGGCAGAGGACCACGATCGCCTGGTCCGCGTGGTCCTTCAGCCACTGGCGCAGCCGCAGCAGCCGGGCCTGGGCCGCCTCCCTCGCGAACACGATGTACAGCTCGGCGGCGATCAGCACCGCACTGGAGACGAGGCAGAAGCCGAACAGGGCCAGCCAGGACTCCCAGTGCGCGGTGTCGGCCTCCAGCACCGTGACCGCCCCGGCCGCCACCATGCCCCACGGCTGGACCAGCACCGCCAGCCCGGCCGCCGCCCAGAGTCCGCCCGCGTCCTTGGCGGCCTCCTTCGCCGCGGGCGCGTCCTCGGGACCGGGGCCGTCGGGGGTGCCGTCCGCGGTCCGGTCGGGGGCGGGGCCGTCCGGTGTGGGCGTCCCCGTGGCGCCCACACGCATGCGGTGGCGCCGGTGCAGGCCGTAGATGACCAGTGCCACGCCGATGGCGAGCTTGGCGGCGATGCCCGCCAGTCCCGGCGGGGAGCGCGGCGGCGGGGGCTGGCCGTGCGTCACCCCGAGGACGATCGCGATCACCACGACGAGGCAGGCGAGCCAGGCCAGGATGAAGGCCAGCCCCTTCAACACCCCCCGGGACGAGGACACCACGAGGGCGAACGCCATGACGGGCAGCGGGTTGAGCGCGATGGCCACCGCGATGAGCATGAGGTCGAGGACCATGACCGCCCCAATCGTGTGACGACCACCTCCGACACTACGCGGCGCCGCGGAAGCCGACACGTTCTGCCCGACGGCCGCCCCCGGCCGCCTTCGAGATGCTGCCCCGGGCCGGGTCCTCCACCCTGGACGCACACGAAGGAGGCCGCCATGACGACGACCGCGCCGCCGGCGCCGTTCCCGGCGTCGGGCCGACGGCTTCCCGCCCGGGCGCGCACCCGCCCGGCGCGCCGCTGATGCCCGCCGGCCGGCGCCTTCGGGACCTGCTGCGGGCCTCGTGGTGGCGGACCCGCTCGCGGGAACTCGCGGAGACCGGCAAGCGCCTCCAGCGCCGCTCGGAGGAACGGTTCCCGGTGATCACGCATCTGGCGGAGCGGATGGTGTCGGTGAACATCTTCGACTCCGCGACGCGGGTGGCGGCCCAGGTCTTCCTGACCGCGGTGCCCCTGCTCTTCGTGGTGGTGTCCTTCGCCCCGCAGGGCGTCCAGGACCAGCTGGCCGACTCGCTGCGCACGATGTTCGGGCTCACCGGCGCGGCGAACGAACAGCTGACCGACGTCTTCGGCGGCACCTCCGACGAGGACCTGGAGAACGCGGTCGGCCTGGTGGGGTCGCTGATGGTGCTGCTGTCGGCGACCGCCGCGAGCCGGGCGGTGCAGCGGCTGTGCAAGCGCGCCTGGGGTATCCCCCGGACGGGGACGCGGATCGCCGTCTGGCGCTGGTTCGTCTGGATCGCCGTCTGGACCTGCCTGCTGGTCGTCCAGGGCCCGGTCCGCGAGGGCTTCGGCGTCGGCCCGTGGCTCGGCGTCCCCCTCACCCTGCTGTTCCAGACGGGCGTGTGGTGGTGGACCCAGCACCTGCTGCTGGGCGGGCTGATCGGCTGGCTGCCCCTGCTGCCGGGAGCCGTGATCACCGGTGGTGCCGTCACCGCCCTGTCGCTCACCGCGCGCTTCTACCTGCCGGTCTCCCTCAACAAGGCGGTGGGCGAGTTCGGTGCCGGCGGCTCGGTCTTCGTCGTGCTGTCCTGGCTGATCGTGCTGTGCGTGGCGGTGGCGATCGGGCTCACCCTGGGCGCCGTACTGGCCCAGCAGCCCTCCCTCGCGCGCCGCCTGGGCAGTCCGGTACCGGAGCGGTGGGCGCAGCAGGCCGGGCCCCGGCCGAGCTGATGAGCACACGTCCCGGGGGATGCATGCTGGAAGGCACAGGCCCTTGAGCCAGGAGGTCCGGATGAAGGCGATCCACGGAGCGAACGCGGCGGGCGGCGGGCCCTGGCTGTCTCCCGAGGACCGGGCTGCCCGCGGCCGGGCCGCCCGCAAGAAGGTGCCGCGGTCCGCCCACGAGGAGTTCACCCCGGCCGGGCAGCGCCCCGATCCGGTGGAGATCATCGAGCGGCAGTCGGCGACCCGGCTGCAGGAGCTGGTGCCCATCCGGTACGGCCGGATGACGGAGTCGCCCTTCCGGTTCTACCGGGGCGCAGCCGCGATCATGGCCTCCGACCTGGCAGGCACCCCGGACTCCGGTCTGCGGGCCCAGCTGTGCGGGGACGCGCACATGCTGAACTTCAGGCTCCTCGGGTCGCCCGAGCGGAACCTCCTGTTCGACATCAACGACTTCGACGAGACGCTCCCGGGGCCCTGGGAGTGGGACGTCAAACGGCTGGCCGCCAGCCTGGTCATCGCGGGCCGGGAGAACGGCTTCAACGAGGGCGAGCGGGCCGGGATCGTCCGCTCCACCGTGCGCTCCTACCGCGAGCAGATGCGCCGCTTCGCCACGATGGGGAACCTGGAGGTCTGGTACGCGCGCATCGACGAGCAGCAGCTGCGCACCGTGGCCTCCGAGGCGCTGCACGGGCGCGGTCGCCGGCGGGTGTCGGAGACCATCTCCAAGGCCCGCAACCGGGGCAGCCTGCAGGCGTTCGAGAAGCTCACCGAGGTGGTCGGCGGGGAGCGCCGGTTCGCGGCCGTGCCGCAGCTGATCACCCCGCTCTCCGACCTCATGCCGGACCAGGAGCGCAGCACCCTGGAGGAGGCGATCCGCGACCTCATCAAACGGTACGGGCGCACCCTCGCGACGGACCGGCGCCACCTGCTGGACCGGTTCACGGTGGTCGACATGGCCCGCAAGGTGGTCGGCGTGGGCAGCGTGGGCACCCGGTGCTGGATCGTGCTGCTGATGGGCAGGGACGGCTCGGACCCGCTGATCCTCCAGGCGAAGGAGGCGTCCGCCTCGGTGCTCGCCGAGCACGTCGGCGCCAGCGCGTACGCGACCCAGGGCGAACGGGTGGTCGCGGGCCAGCGCCTCATGCAGGCGGCCAGCGACATCTTCCTCGGCTGGACCCAGGCCGAGGGCATCGACGGACAGGAACGCGACTTCTACCTGCGGCAGCTGCGCGACTGGAAGGCGATCGCCGAGCCGGCGGAGATGGTGCCCAAGGGCATGCGGCTCTTCGGCGAACTCTGCGGCGAGACCCTGGCCCGCGCGCACGCCCGCTCCGGGGACCGCATCGCCATCGCGGCGTACCTGGGCCGCAGCGAGGTCTTCGAGCAGGCACTGGTCGGATTCGCGGAGAGCTACGCCGACCGCAACGAACGCGACCACCAGCTGCTGGTGGACGCGGTCGCCGCCGGCCGGGTGACCGCCGAGTCGGCCTGACCGCCCGGTGCAGGGGGTCCGGGCCCGCCCGCACCCCCGGTCGGGGTACCCGCCCGGCGAGGCTGCGCGCCGCTCCCGTACGGCGGTGGAACCCTGCCTGCATGACAGCCAAGGCACGCACGGCCGAGAAGGCGGGGGCCGCGAACGTCGTCCTGCTGACCCTGGCGTCGGGACAGTTCCTGATGGCGCTGGACAGCTCGGTCATGAACGTCTCGATCGCGACGGTGGCCGAGGACGTCGGCACCACGGTCAGCGGCATCCAGGGCGCGATCACCGCCTACACCCTGGTGATGGCCATGCTGATGATCTGCGGTGGCAAGGTCGGCGCGCTCATCGGCCGCAAACGGGCCTTCCTCATCGGCTGCGTCGTCTACGGGTGCGGGTCCCTGACCACCGCCCTCGCACCGAACCTGACCGTCCTGATGATCGGCTGGTCCTTCCTCGAAGGCGTCGGCGCGGCGCTGATCATGCCGGCCATCGTGGCGCTGGTGGCGTCCAACTTCGCGGTGGAACGCCGTCCGGCGGCCTACGGGCTCGTCGCCGCGGCCGGAGCCGTGGCCATCGCGGTCGGGCCGCTCATCGGGGGTCTCGCGACCACGTTCTTCTCCTGGCGGTGGGTCTTCGCCGGCGAGGTGCTGGTGGTGGCGGGCATCCTCGTCCTCGGCCGACGCGTCGCCGACGCGCCCCCCGACCGCCGGCCGCACATCGACGTCGCCGGCGCGGCCATGTCCGCCCTGGGCATCGGGTTGTTCGTCTACGCGGTGCTGCGCACGAGCGAGTGGGGCTGGTTCCGGCCGAAGGCCGGCGGGCCCTCCTGGTTCCACCTCTCGCCCGTCGTCTGGCTGATGTTCGCCGCCGTCCTGCTGTTGTGGCTCTTCCTGCGCTGGGAGGAGCGCCTCGTCACGCGGGGCACGGAGCCGCTCGTCGACCCGGGCTTCCTCGGCAACCGGCAGCTCACCGGCGGCCTGACGATGTTCTTCTTCCAGTACCTCGTCCAGATGGGCGTGTTCTTCGTCGTCCCGCTCTACCTGTCCGTCGCGCTCGGCCTGTCGGCCCTGCGCACGGGCGTGCTGATCCTCCCCCTCTCCGTGACCCTGCTCGCCGCCGCGGTCGGGATCCCCCGGGTCCTGCCGCACGCCTCACCGCGGCGCGTGGTGAAGTTCGGGGTGCTGGCGATGTTCGCGGGCGCCCTCGTCCTGCTGGCCGTCCTGGACGAGGACTCCACCGAGGCCGTGGTGGTCGTTCCGCTGCTGCTGATCGGGCTGGGCATGGGAGCCCTCGCCTCGCAGCTCGGCGCGGTCACCGTCTCCGCCGTCCCCGACGAGCAGAGCGCCGAGGTCGGCGGTGTCCAGAACACCGTCACCAACCTCGGCGCGTCGATCGGCACCGCCCTCGCCGGCTCCATCCTCATCGCCGCGCTGACCGCCTCCTTCCTCGCGACCATCGAACAGAGCCCGGCGATCCCCGCGGAGGTCAAGGCCCAGGCCGGGGTCAGCCTTGCCGCGGGCGCCCCGTTCCTGTCGGACGAGCAGCTCGGCACGGCCCTGGAGGAGGCGGGCGTGGAGACGGACGTGGCGCAGGCGGCCCTCGACGCGAACGCCGCCGCCCGGATCGACGGCCTGCGCGCCGCCCTCGCCGTCCTGGCCCTGGCGGCGCTCACGGCCCTCTTCTTCACCCAGCGCATCCCCACCACCCAGCCGGGCGCACGGAGCCCCTGAATGGGGCCAGGGCCGCGCGGACTAGACCGAGGCCGGCGGGGTCCCGGGACCCGAGCCCGTACCGGGACCCGTACCCGGACCCGAGCCCGCGCCCGCTCCCGTCCCGGCACCCGCGTCGCCGCCCGGCCCCCCGCCGGCGGCGGGCGCAGCCGCCGTGACGGCCTCCGGGTCCTCCTCCAGGAAGTCCGCCACCGCCAGGGCGAAGAGCAGGGCCAGGGCGAGGCCGAGGACCACCCAACCGGTCGGGTGCGGCCACAGGACGTACACGACCACGGCGATGGCCACGAGGATCCAGGTGATCCAGGCGCGGTGCCGGTGCACGAACGCTCCGACCGGACCGGTCCGCATCCCCATCCGGTCGGCCGAGGCCCGTACGGCGGTGATGCCGGAGTGCCACATCTGGCGCACCGCCGTCGCCCAGCGTCCCGGCCCGGACAGCCAGGCGGCCAGCGCCAGCACCAGACCGAGGACGATGACCGTCCGGACGGAGATCCGCAGCAGCCGAACCATCGCGTCGTAGACGGAACCGGCGGCGGCCTGCGAGACCGTGTCCGGCAGGGCGTTGAGGTACACCGTACGGAACACCGTGAGCACGACCCCGAGGACCAGCGCGGCGAAGGCGAAGCCGAGGGCCGCCGCGACGAGGGCCCGGCGTCGGCGGGTGCAGAGGAACACGCCCACCACGGCGAGCAGGACGGCCAGGACGGGCAGCCACACGCCCGCGAGCTCCAGCAGCCGGAAGCCGGTCTTGACCCGGCCGATGTCCTGCGACTGGACGACGGTGAAGTCCGTGTGGATCTCCGGGATCTTGTTCGCGACGGTCAGCCCGGACTGCACCAGCCGCTGCTTGACCTCCTCGACCACCGGCGCGAGGTCGAGGGTCACCGCGTCGTTCTTGATCTGCACCGCGCCCTCGCCGCTGCCGGTCAGGGCGCGCACGAGAGAGGTGTGGATCGTGCGGTTGGCGTTGGTCCAGATCGTCTCGAAGGCGTCCGACGCGACCACGTCCTGCGCCTTCTCCTTGACGAAGCTGCTCAGGGCGCTCTCCAGGGAGCCGCCGAGCTTCCCCAGCGCCTTCTCCAGCAGGGGCCGCTGGTCGGGGGCGGCCTCCTCCAGCAGGGCCGGGAGGTCGATGTGCTCCATCACCGCCCCGGTGACCCGGTTCGCCACGGCCGCCTGCACGTCCGGGTCGGAGGCGAGGGGAGCCACGGTGGTGACGTAGCGGTCGGTGTCGCCCACGATGTCCGAGGTCCAGGCCGCCAGGATGCCCAGGGGGGCCAGCAGGCATCCGAGGAAGATCAGGACGGCACCGAACAGGGAGCGCATGCGGTGCCGGCGTGGCGGGCGTGCGGCGGCCTCCGACTCCAGCGCGGCGACGCGCGCCCGCAGAGCGGCCAGTTCGTCCCGGTGGTTCTCCTGCGACATCGCCGGCCTCCTACGGTTCGGATTTCAGGCAAGCACCGCGGCGAGCGGGCGCGCGAGGCGGGGCCGACCGATCGGGTGACGGTGTCCGGGACGGCCCGTCCGCCCGAGGTGCGGACCGTCCGGGGCCGACCGATACTGCCGATCACGGGCACCCGCCCACCGACGGAGGTACCGATGGACGACGACTACTCACTCCTCGACGTCTTCTGGACCATGCTCTGGTTCTTCGTGTGGATCCTGTGGCTGTTCCTGCTGTTCAAGGTGATCGGCGACATCTTCCGCGACCACGAGCTCAGCGGCTGGGGCAAGGCCGGCTGGCTGATCTTCTGCATCTTCCTGCCCTATCTCGGCGTGCTCGTGTACGTCATCGCCCGCGGCAAGGGCATGGGCAAGCGGGACCTCAAGCAGCGCCAGGAGTCGGAAGCCGCCTTCCAGGACTACATTCGCAAGACCGCCGGGACGGCCCCCTCCGGAGGATCGGGGGCGGACGAACTGGCCAGACTGTCCGAGCTGAAGGACAAGGGCGCGCTCACCGAGGAAGAATTCCAGAAGGCCAAGGCCAGACTCCTGGCCTGACGACCGGAGGGCCGGGGCGCACCGCCCCGGCCCCGGCGGAGGGAGTGGTCGCCGTGGACCGCACGACCTGTTGCGTCGTGGGCGCCGGCCCCGCGGGCATGGTGCTGGCACTCCTGCTGGCCCGCGCCGGGGTGCGGGTGACCGTGCTGGAGAAGCACGGGGACTTCCTGCGCGACTTCCGCGGCGACACCGTGCACCCCTCCACCCTGTCGCTGCTGGACGACATCGGCCTGGCCGAGCGGTTCGCCCGGCTGCCCCAGCGCCGCGTCACCTCCGTGCAGCTCCCCGTCGGCACCGACCGGTCACTCGTCACGGTCGGGGACATCGGGGCACTGCCCGGCCCGTACCACTACATCGCGATGGTGCCGCAGTGGGACCTGCTCGACCTGCTCGCCGACGAGGCGGCCCGGGAACCCACCTTCACCCTGCGCAGGAACACCGGGGCGACGTCCTTCCTCATCGAGGGCGGCAGGGTCACCGGTGTGTGCTACCGCACGGCCGACGGCGCCACCGGCGAACTGCGTGCCACGCTGACCGTGGCCTGCGACGGCCGGGGCTCCCTCGCCCGCGCCCTGCCCGAGCTCGGGCTGGAGGACTTCGACTGCCCCATGGACGCCTGGTGGTTCCGGCTGCCGCGCCACGAGGACGACCCGAGCGGGCTGGTGGGCGGCCTGGGGGAGCGGTTCTTCGCCGCCCTCATCGACCGCGGCGACTACTGGCAGATCGCCGGGCTCATCCCGAAGGGCACCGACGCCGAGCGCCGCGCCGAGGGCCTCGAACTGTTCATGGACCGGTTCACCGAGGCCGTCCCCTGGCTGGCGGACCGGGCCGGCGCCCTGACCTCCTGGGACGACGTCAAACTGCTCGACGTACGCCTCGACCGGCTGCGCCGCTGGCACCGCCCGGGACTGCTGTGCATCGGCGACGCCGCGCACGCCATGTCCCCGGTGTTCGGCATCGGGATCAACCTCGCCGTCCAGGACGCCGTCGCCGCCGCCCGGTACCTGGTCCGGCCGCTGCGGGAGGGCACCGTCGGGCTGTACGACGTACGCCGCGTCCAGCGCCGCCGGATGCCCACGACCGTGGCCACCCAGGGCCTGCAACGCCTCGCGCACGCCCGGGTCATCGAGCCGCTGATGGCCGGCCGGTCCGCCTTCGGGGATCCCCGGCGGGCCGCGCGGTTCAGCGAACTCATGACCGGATCGAGGTGGCTGAACCGGATCCCGGCCTACTTCCTCGCGTACGGGGCCCTGCGCGAGCGGCCCCCGGCGCAATCGCTGCGGCCCTCCGGGCGGGCCCGCTAGTCCCGACGTCCCCGCGGCCCCGGCCCCCGGCCCCACCGGGCGGGGGAACCCCTACTCCCAGGAGGAGACATGAGCGAGCGGCCGGTCCTTCTGCCCTACGCCGACCCGGCGTTCGTCGCGGACCCGTTCCCGCTCTACCGGAAGCTGCGCGAGGAGGGCCCCGTCCGCCGCACCGTCATCGCGGGCGGCCTGGAGGCCTGGCTCGTCACCCGCTACGAGGACGCGCTCGCGGCCCTGTCCGACACCCGGCTCAGCAGCGACGTGCGCGACGCCTCGGACCCCCGGCTGCTCGCCCAACTGCCGAACGACGAACGCGAGTCGATGCTGAGCAACATGCTGCGCAGCGACCCGCCCGACCACACCCGGCTGCGCCGCCTGGTCTCCCAGGCCTTCACCGCCCGCCGGGTCGCGGGGATGCGGCCGCGGATCCAGGACCTCACCGACCGCCTCCTGGACCGGATCGTCCCGGCCGGCCGCGCCGATCTCGTGGCCGACCTCGCCCTGCCGCTCCCGGTCGCGGTGATCAGCGAACTGCTCGGTGTGCCGCCGCAGGAGCGGGGCGCTTTCCAGGAGTGGACCGACCGCATGGTCACGAGGGGTGCGGAACCCCCCGACCCGGCCGTGGTCGAGGACGCCTGGCAGCAGATGCGGACCTACCTCGGCGCACTCGTCCACGCCCGGCGCGCGAACCCCGGCGACGACCTGCTCGGCGCGCTCCTCGTCGCCCGTGACGAGGAACAGCGCCTGAGCGAGGACGAGTTGATCGCCATGGTGTTCCTGCTCCTGGCCGCCGGTCACATCACCACGGTCAACCTGATCGCGGGTGGCGTCGCGGCCCTCCTCGCCCACCCCGACCAGCTCGACCTGCTGCGTTCCGACCCCGGCCTGCTCCCCGGCGCGATCGAGGAGTTCCTGCGCCACGACGGCCCGGTCAGCCCCGGCATCGCCCGGTTCGCGCGGGAGGACGTCGAGATCGCGGGCGTCACCGTCCCGAGGGGCGCGACCGTGCTGATCGGTTCGGCCATCGCCGACCGCGACCCGGCCCGGTTCGCCGAACCCGATCGGCTGGACATCACCCGGGGCGACAACGCCCACCTCGCGTTCGGGCACGGCATCCACTACTGCCTGGGGGCGCCGCTGGCCCGGCTGGAGGGCCAGATCGCGATCGGCACCGTGCTGCGTCGGCTCCCCGGGCTCGCGCTCGCCGTGGCCCCGGAGGAGCTCCGCTGGCGTCCGGGCGGGCTGCGGGGCCCGCTGAGCCTGCCCGTCACCTTCACCCCCGGCGCGGCGGCCCGTTGAGCTTCCGCATCCGCTCCGGTGCGCTGCGGCGGACGACGGCTTCGCGCTGGTCGGCGGAGGCGGTGGAGGGGGTCCGGCGCCGCCCTGCGGGGCCCTCCGTTCCGACCGTGGAACCACCCGGAAACCACCTCGGCCCTCGTGTGAAGCTACGAAGTGACGGTTTCGGCCAGTGGACTTCTTAGGGCCTTCGGCCTCTGACCGGATTCGGCCGGTGCGCTGTGTACTCCTCCCAACCCCCAAGTGAAAAGCCGGGGTTCGGACCTCCCGTACGCTTCCGCGTTCGGTGTTCCGTACGAGTGGGACAGCTGTGCAGCCACCACGTTTCCGAATGGAGTGACCGTGACCGAGCACACCCTAGAAGCGAGCATCCACGAGCTGCAGCGCACCTGGATGGACCATGCGATCAGAGTGGCCACCGAGAGCGTGGCGAACGGCGGGGGTCCGTTCGGCGCGCTGGTCGTCAAGGACGGCGAGGTGGTCGCCGTGGGGAACAACCAGGTCACCGCGACCCTCGACCCGACGGCCCACGCCGAGGTGAGCGCGATGCGCGCCGCCTGCAAGCGGCTCGGCACCTTCTCGCTCAAGGGCTGTGTCCTGATCACCTCCTGCGAGCCCTGCCCCATGTGCCTGTCCTCCGCGCTGTGGGCCCGCGTCGACCGGATCGTCTACTCCGCCGACCGGCACGACGCTGCGGTGGCCGGATTCGACGACCGCAGGTTCTACGACCTGTTCGAGAAGAAGCCCGCGTCGATGTGGCCGACCCCGGTGGAGCAGCTCGATCTGCCGCACCGCACGGCGCCGTTCGACGCCTGGCTGGCCCGCGTCGACCGCATCGACTACTGAGCGCACGGCGGTACTGCGGTACGGCGTCCCGTGAGCCCCGGGTCCACCGGGGCTCACGGGACGAGCACCACCTTGCCGGCCACCGTGCCCGACTCGGCCAGGCGCATGGCCTCGGCGGCCCGGACCAGCGGGAGTTCGGCCGCCACCCGCGCGGTGATCTCACCGCGCTGCAGCGCCGTGAACACCTCGGTGAGGTCGGCGCGCAGGCGCGCCCGGAAGCGCCCCCTGGCGTAGGCGCGGCCGGCCCACACGTTGTAGAAGTACGCGCTGCGGCCGTTCGGCAGCCAGTTCCACAGCCAGACCCGGCCCAGCAGCTTGAGCACGGGCCACGCGCCGGAGCCCTCGTCGTCGCGGGTGGCGGCGGTGCCGTACGAGACGAGGGTGCCGCCGCGCTTCAGCAGCCTCCAGGACCCGACGACGCCCTCCCCGCCGACGTGGTCGAAGACCGCGTCCACCCCCTCGGGAGCGAGCGCCCGCACCCGGGCCGGGACGTCGCCCGAGCTGTAGTCGACCGGGATCACCCCGTGCGCGCGCAGGGCGTCGTGGTGGCGGGGGGAGGCGGTGCCGATCACCCGGGCGCCCGCGGCGAGCGCCAGCTGGACGAGGACCGTCCCGACCCCGCCGTTGGCGCCGTGGACGAGCACGGTCCGGCCGGGGCGGATCCGGGCCTTGCGGTGCAGCATCTGCCAGGCGGTGATGCCGTTCACCACCGCGGTCTCGGCGTCGACGGCGCCCACTCCGGCCGGCACCTCCACGGCGTCGGCCGCGTCCAGCACGATGTGGCTGGTCCACCCTCCGGTCTTGGTCAGGGCGGCCACCCGGCGGCCGACCAGCCCGGTGTCCACCCCCTCGCCCACCGCCTGCACGGTGCCGACCAGGTCGTAGCCGGGGACGAAGGGGAAGGGGGGCTGGTCGTAGTAGCGGCCGCGGCGCATCTGCTGCTCGGCGAAGGACACGCCCGTCGCCTCCACCGCGACCACCACCTGGCCGGCGGCGGGCGCGGGGACGGCGCGCCGGTGGAGCTCCAGCCCCTCCGGCTCGACCTTGCCGGGGAGGACGATCTCGATCAGCTCGGTGGTGTGCACCATGGCCTCCGGTGGGGTTCGTGGATCTCGTGTTCGTTAGAAGGTGTAACCAGAGTGATGGGGGTATGCCTTCGATGTCAAGCGAGTGGTTCGTCCGATCGTGATGTGTCATGCCGTTGGTGATAACTTCTCACTCCCACTGGTGGCGGCGAGAGGCGGCGCAGAAGTGACCGAAGCAGCGAAGACCCCCCGGGAGCGGTACCGGCAGCAGATCCGCGAGGAGGTGAAGGAGAAGGCCTGGCAGCAGATCGCCGGATCGGGCGCCTCCGCGCTGTCCCTCAACGCGATCGCCCGGCAGATGGGGATGAGCGGGCCCGCGCTGTACCGCTACTTCGCCAACCGCGACGAGCTGATCACCGAACTGGTCCGCGACGCCTACCGCAGCCTCGCCGACACCTTCGCCGCCGTGGGCGGAGCGGCGGCCGAGGCCACGGCGCCCGGCACGGCGGACGGCGCGGAGCCGGCCGGGCCCGGCCTGGCCGCTCTGGCCGGCGCCCTGCGGGACTGGGCCGTGGCGGACCCGCACCGCTACTTCCTCGTGTACGGCACACCGGTGCCCGGCTACCGCGCCCCCGAGGACATCACGGCGATCGCCGCGGAGATGATGTCCGTCCTGCTCGACGCCTGCGCGGCCGTCCCCCCGGTGTCCGGCGGGGCCTCCCCGGACGGCGGCATCGACGAACACCTGTCCGAGCACCGGGGGTGGGCCGCGACCCACCCCGACCTCCCGCCGTCGGCCCTGCGCCTGGCCCTGGCCTTCTGGAGCCGCCTGCACGGCGTGCTGTCCCTGGAGCTCGCGGGCCACTTCACCGGCATGGGCCTGGATCCCGCCCGGCTCTTCGACGCCGAGGTGCGCGCCCTCACCGAGGGCCGGGCGGGCTGACGCCGGGTCAGCCCGAGGTGTCCCAGGCGGTCGTCAGGCCGTCCAGCCAGGCCGGCGGCAGCTCGCCGGCGTCCCACTCCTCCCGCAGGACCGCCGGGGCCGCGGCGAGCCGTTCCAGCACGGCGAGGCTCGTGGGGGAGTGGATCAGGGAGTAGCGGCCGTGGATGGCGATGGCACTGCCGGGCCCGTACTGGGCGTACAGGCGCTCCAGCCGGGACCGGTGGGCCGTGCCGAACTCGGCCAGCCGGCCCGCGTACAGGGCGCGCTGCCGGTGCCCCATGGTGCCGAGGACGGCGGTGAGCACCTCCGTGGTGACCTCGGGGTCGAAGTCGGACTCCGCGGCGAAGGAGAGGTAGAGGGGGGTGACGGCCACCTGGGCCCGCTCCACCTCCATCCGCCGTACGCGGGGCCGGTCCTCCGCAGGGTCCCCCGGGTCGGCCGCGTCCGCCGACGGGTCGTCCCCCACGGCCCGGTGCAGGGCCCGCTCGGCGATCCCGCCGAGCTCGGCGGCCGCGTCGCGCGTCCCGTCGAGCCAGCCGGAGTCGTACGGCTCGCCCTTGTCCCCCGGAGCGGTCCGGCCGCTCGCGGAGATCTCCTCGTACGCGCGGGCCAGGGCGCCCGTCTCGACGAGCCCGAGGAGTTCCTCCGCGTCGCCGGTGAAGACGCCCGCCCGGGCGAGGAGCTGGAGGAGCGTCGTCCTCGCGTTGGCGACGCTGACCGCATCCGGCAGCTGCGGTCCTTCTCCGGCGGTGTTCATCGGATCCTCCTCGTCGCTCGGGTCGCGCGGCGCGTTCACGCGGGTTCGCTCGCTCCAAGGATGCGACGGGCGGTGATCGTCCCGCCAACCACCCCTCCGGCGCGGCGCGCGGACACCCGTCACGGGTGCGTCGGGAGCCGGGCCCCGGCATGCGTCCGCCTCCGTGCCGGCGGGGGCACGGAGGCGGGAGGGGAGGAGGCGGCGGCGGGCGGGCGGAGGCCCGGGCGCGGCCGGTCAGAAGGAGAAGGCGGCGTTCCCGTTGAGGGTCGCGGACATGGCGCAGCTGTTGGCGAAGGTGTGCTTCCAGGCGACGCGGCTGCCCTGCCAGACGCCGTCCACGGTGACCACGACGGGGTCGTAGTGCATCGGACAGGCGCGGTTCTGGTCCGGCGCCGACAGCAGCGCGTCGAGGCGCCCGTCGGTGGCCTTCAGGGCCGCGCAGGCGGCGCGGGGGTCGGGGTGCGTGCCCTGGGCGCTCGGCGCGCAGCTGAGGGTGGACGCCCGGACGACGGTGGCGCCCCCGTCCCCCTTGGCGACGGCGAGGACCACGGCGGACGGGGCGTACAGGCTCGCGGGCTGTGCCTCGGCGATACCGGTGACCCCGGCCACGGTGACGAGGGCGGCGGCGGAGACAGCAGCGATGCGGTGACGCACGACAACACTCTCTTTCAATTCGAAGGGCAGGCGCAGCATTTGGCTGCGGTGTGTCGGCTTGACGTCGCTGAGTCTTGCGGGTGTGAAGGCCGTGCGCACATTGATGACCGATTTACGGACACTCCGTCCGACTATCGGAGACCGAATGGTCGTTCGGGCAGCTCAGGGGCGCTGTGCGCCCTGTGCGACCGGACGGGAACGGAGGGTGATCATGCGGGGGAGGTGTCCCTGGCGACCCGCTGACCTGCTGTCGGTCGCTCCCGGTTCATCGAACGGCCATTCAGGCTGACCGGATAGTGCCGTTCAGCACGCCCCCCAGCCGCCGTCGAGCGGCAGGGACGTCCCGGTGATGTGGCCCGAGTGCGGACCGCAGAGCCAGAGGACCGCGGCGGCGACCTCGGCCGGCTCGATGAGCCGTTTGACGGGGGACCGGGCCAGGAGCACCCCGGAGAGCACGTCCTCGGCGCTCACGCCGTGCGCCGCGGCCTGGTCCCGGATCTGACCCTCCACCAGCGGCGTCCGGACGTACCCGGGGCTGACGCAGTTGCTCGTCACGCCGTGCGCGGCGCCCTCGACGGCCGTCACCTTGCTCAGTCCCTCCAGCCCGTGCTTGGCGGCCACGTACGCGGCCTTGTACGCGCTGGCCCGCAGCCCGTGCACGCTGGAGATGTTGACCACCCGCCCCCAGCCGCCCCGGTACATGTGCGGGAGCGTCTGCCGGATGAGCAGGAAGGGCGCGGTCACCATCACCCGCTGCATCAGCTCGAACCGCTCCGGGGGGAACGCGGTGAGCGGGGCGACGTGCTGCATGCCGGCGTTGTTCACCAGGACGTCGACCGCCGTCGGCAGCGTGGCGACGGCCGCCGGATCCGCGAGATCGACGACGTGGGCCCGGCCCCCCACGGCGGCCGCCACGCTCTCGGCGGCGGCTCCGTCGACGTCCGCCACGTGCACGGTGGCGCCCGCCTCGGCCAGGGCGACGGCGCAGGCCCGGCCGATCCCGCCGCCGCCCCCCGTCACGAGGGCGGTACGGCCGCCGAGGCCGGAGGAGGCGGGTGCGGGTGCGGCGGAGGAGGGGGAACGTCCGGTCGTCATGCCAGGGACGGTAGGGACCCGCGGGCCGCCCCCGACATGGTGCGGGCCGCCACAGCCGCCGGGCCCGGCATGGGGGCCGGGGCCATGGGCCGCCCGTGGCGGGGCGTCAGTAGCGCAGGGCGGTACCGGTGCTCGCGGACACCGTGCCGGACAGCTTGTGCGTGCTGCGGGCGGTCCCCTGGCCGGTGCCCTTCCCGGCGACGTCCTTGACCGTGACGACCACGGTGTCGAGGAGGCTTCCCCCCTCGTCCTTGAACTCGACCTGCACCGCGAAGGACTTCGCCGCGTCGTCGGTGTTCTGCACGGTCACCGGGACCGTGGTGAACCCGTCCGCGTCCGTGGCCACCGTGCCCAGGGTCACCTGGCCCTTGGCGTCGACCCCGTTCTTGACCTCCGCCAGCTTGTCCTTCGCGACGGCGGCCGCCGACTCGGCGGACTTCGCGGCCTCCGAGGCGGCCGACGAGACCGCCTCGCCCGCCGACTTCACCGCCGACGCCGCGCTCGACACCGCGCCCGAGGGGGTGCCGTCGCCCCCCCGAGCAGCCCGCGGCGGCGAGCACCACCGCCGCCAGCACCGCACCCGCCGCACCACGCTTCCACGCGACCGTCGTCACCACGCCTCCTGGGATGTACCGGACGTCCGGACCTCCCAGTCAACGGGGCCCGCCGCCCGGATGCCCGACGGGCCGGGCATCCGGGTGAGCTGCGCGGGCCGGCAGGGCGGGCGTCAGCCGCGGGCCCCGGCGAGGCGCCGCTCGTGGACCCGCAACCGGAGGTCGGCCAGGTCCAGCAGGGGAGTGGCGACCCCGAGCGCGCGGGCCCGGACGGTGAGGTCCGTCAGCACGTGCTCCGCCTCCGTGGGCGCTCCGGCGACCAGGTCGCGGTACAGGGAAGGGGTGAGCGGCGAGCCGGGATCCGTGACGGTCGCCGCGGCGGCGGCGCGTTCCGACTCCGGCAGCGGGTGTCCGGCGGCCTCCGCCACGGCGCAGGCCTCGGCGAGCAGGGCCCGGCTCAGCTCGGCCCCGCCGGGGACGGAGGTGATCTCGCCGACCGTGCCGCGCATCAGACAGGTCAGGGAGACCAGCGTGGAGATGAACACCCACTTGTGCCACATGGCCGCGACGATGTCCGGGGTGTCCGGCGAGTCGATGCCCGCCCCGGCGAGCACCCCGCGGACGGCGTCCACCCGGGCCGAGGGGCGGGCGTCGAGCTCACCGGTGAGGACGACCGCCGGTGGTGCCATGCGCACGATGTCGCCGTCCTCGTTCAGCGTGGTCACCACCTTCGCGACCCCGCCCAGCACCGCGGTCGGACCCAGGCGGGCGGCCAGCGCGTCCAGGTGGGCCATGCCGTTGAGCAGGGGCACGACGGCCGTCCCGGGTCCGACGGCCGGACCGGCGTCGTGCAGGGCCGCCCCCAGGGCGGTCGCCTTCACGGAGAGGAGGACCAGGTCGTACGGTCCTCCCACCGATCCGGCGGTCACCAGCCGGGGCGCGAGGTGCAGCTTCTCGCCCTGCCCCTCGACGCGCAGGCCCCGGGCCGCGAGGGCCTCGGCGCGGGCGGGCCGGACCAGGAAGGTGACGTCCTGTCCCGCCGCCGCGAGGCGGGCGCCGAAGAAGCCGCCGACGGCGCCGGCTCCGACCGTGAGGATCCGCATGGTGGTGCCTTTCGTGGAAGGAGCCGGGAGGGGACGAACGGGCGAGAGGGGGGCGGCGGGAGGCGGTCAGGTCCGGCCGGCGCCGAGCCGGCCGTCCTCGGCGGCTCCACGCGCGGCACGCGGCGTGCGGCGGGAGACGGCCACGCCGGCGAGGCAGAGCGCGCCGCCGAGCAGGGTCAGCCAGGCCGGGACCTCGCCGAGCAGGGCCCAGCTCAGCAGGACCACGATCGCGGGGACGGCGTAGGTGGTCGCGCCCAGCCGGCCGGCGGGCATGCGGGCCAGTGCGTACGTCCAGGTGGTGAAGGCGAGGGCGGTCGGCACCACGCCCAGGTAGATCATGTTGAGGGTCGCGGAGACCGGCGCCTCGGGCAGCTCCCGCAGCAGCTGTCCCGTGAAGGGCAGGCAGGCCACCGTCCCCGTCAGGCACGCGAAGGCGGTGACCTGCAGTGGGGTGCCGAAGGACAGGGCCGGCTTCTGGGCGACGACCCCGGTGGCGTACGCGACCGCCGCCAGCAGGCAGAGCACGACGCCGAGGAGGGAGGTGGAACCGCCCCCGCCGGCGGACATCGACAGCCCCACGACCACCGCACCCGCGAACGAGACGGCCATGCCCGCGAGGAGCCGCGGCGGCAGGGCCTCGCCCAGCAGCCGCGCCGCCAGCAGGGCCATCAGGATCGGCCCGGTGTTCACGAGGAGGGAGGCCGTCCCCGCGTCCACCAGGCGCTCGCCCCAGTTCAGCGCGATCGTGTAGCCGCAGAACCACACCACCCCGGACACCAGGATCCCGCGCCACGCCCCGCGGGGCGGCAGGCCCTGCCGGCGGACCAGGAGCAGGACCACGAGCACCAGGGACGCGGCGAGCAGCCTGCCGAGCGCCAGGGCGCCGGGCGAGTAGGCGGCGCCCGCACTGCGGATGGAGACGAAGGCGGAGGCCCAGGCGAACACCGTGAAGGTGACGGCGCCGACCGTGAGGACACCGGGCGGGATCGGACTCGATCGGAACGTCATGACCTCACCCTACGAGCTCGACATTTCGGTGTCGACCGAAATATTGGCGCGTGTGCGCCCGGGGCGGAGCACTCAACTCCACGCGTCGGGCGTCAGCCCCAGGAGGTCCCGCAACGCCCGCTCCCCGGCCCCGGTCACCTCCAGCGCCCGCCCGCCGTCCGCGGGCCGCACCACCCACCCCTCCTGCGAGGCCCGCGCGCACAGGCGCGCCGCGGTCAGGCCGCCGAGGTGCCGGCGCCGCTCCGTCCAGTCCAGGCAGGAGCTCACCAGCCGCCTGCGCCCCTGGCCCGCGAGGTCGATGCCGGCCTCGGCGCACCACGCCCGGCCCGCCTCCGTCAGCTCGAACACGCCCTCCGTGCGCAGCAGTCCGCGCCGCCCCATCGCGTCGGTCACCGCCATGCCGAGCCGCCCCGCGAAGTGGTCGTAGCAGGTGCGGGCGCGTGCCAGCGGGTCCGGTGCGGCGACCACGGGCACCGCGTGCGCCGCGTCGCGGTCCGGGACGGTGTGGGAGGCCAGCCCGTCGAGCAGACGGGCCGTCTCCGCGTCGGCGATCCGCACGTAACTGTGCCGGCCCTGCCGTTCGGTGACGCAGATGCCCGCCTCCAGCAGCCGGGCCAGATGCCCGCTGACCGTCGACGGCGCGACCGAGGTGACGCGGGCGAGCTCCCCCGCGGTCCAGGCCCGTCCCTCCAGCAGGGTCATGCAGATGGCGGCCCGCGTCTCGTCGGCCAGGGCCGCGGCGAAGGCCGCCAGGAGGGCCGCCGGAGCCGGCCCCTCGCCGCCGGCGGGTGGCCCGGTGTGCGTCGCGCTCGCGTCCATGACTCCAGGATGCCGCATGACTTCGGCGTCCGGCGAACGATCCCGTCGGGGCTCAGTGCCCCGCGGCGGCCTTGACCAGTGCGACGGACAGACCGATCGCCGCGTCCAGGGCGCCCGCCAGCAGGGACACGACCACCCCGCTGCCCATGCGCACACCGCCGTACCAGCCCCACCCGAAGAGGCTCGCGACGCTCACCCCCGCGGCGGCGTACAGGGCGGTCGGCAGCGCCATCACCCCCAGGGCGGCGCAGCCGATCAGCAGCAGGGGGCCGACGGCGGACAGCAGCAGCGGGCTGCTGACCCACAGCATGCGCCGCAGCTCCGTGCCGGAGGCGAGCCGGCCGTGGACCACGCGGTGGGCCTGCTGGTCGGCGACCAGCGTCGCCAGCCACAGTCCGACCGCGGCGGTCAGCACGGTGGCGGCGGTCCCGGCGGGATCGGCGTGCTCCGACACGGCCAGACCGATCACCACCGAGATCATGGTGATCGTCGCGTAGAGCCGCTCCTTCAGATGGGCGGCGGCCGCGGCCGTCGAGGCCGGCGGGTCCGCCCCGTGCGCGGCCTCCGCCCCCTGCGCGCCGCCCGTGCCGGAGCGCTCGGGCGCGGCCCCGGTACCGCCGGTGTCCTCGTGACCCATGGCGCCAGCGTAGTGACGGCGCCCGCCGACGCGGTGTCAGCGGGCGCCGACCCGGCCGGACATGACCGCCGGGGCCTTCGTCCGGCGGTACGGGCCGCGGCCGGGCGGGTCCCCTGTCGCGACGGGGCCGCGCGGGCCACACTGGGACGACGGGGTGCGACGCCGGGTACGACGCCCCGTCACGAGGAGGCGGTGGGACTGTGCCGGTCGACCCTGCGGAGCTGCCCGTTCCGGCCGTGCGCCCCCAGGTCTGGGAGACGTACGGGCCGGCCGACCTCAGCGCCGAGCCGGTCTTCGCCGGCGGCTTCATCAACTTCGGCCACTGGCAGGCCGTCGACCTGGACGGGCCGCTGTCCCCGGAGGACCGGATCCGCAGCGAGCAGGACCTCTACCGGCAGGTCCTCGACGCGGCCGCTCCCCGCGGCGGCCGGGCCGTGGAGATCGGCTGTGGCCTGGGCCTCGGCTGTGCCCTCGCCCTGGAGGAGTACGCTCCCGCCTCCGTCACCGGGGTCGACGTCCACCCCCAGCAGCTCCGGCGGGCCCGCGAGGCGAACTCCGCGCTGTTGGAGGCGCGTCCGGACGGGCTGCGCCTCGTGCTGGGGGCCGCGGAGGACCTGCCGTTCGGCGACGGCGCGTTCGACTGCCTCTACAGCGTCGAGGCGGCCCAGCACTTCCCCGACCTGGAGGCGTTCGCCCGGGAGGCCGCACGCGTGCTGCGGCCCGGCGGGCGGCTGGCGGTCACCAGCTTCTTCAGCGCCGAGGGGGAGCCCGACGCGGGGGAGCGGCTCGCGGGACTGCTGGAGACCTTCGCCGGCGGCCTGGACATCGCCCGGCCCGTCTCCCGGCTCGCGGACGCCCTCACGCGCGCCGGCTTCGCCGGGGTCCGGGCCGTCTCGATCGGCCCGCACGTCTGGCCGGGCTGGGACCGCTGGCTCGCCCGGCTCTGGGCACCGGGCACCTGGCCCCGGAACTTCCACGTCGCCTGGGAGCAGCGGCTCCTGGACTACCACCTCGTCACCGCGCTCCGCCCCGGGTGACGGGCCGCGCGGCCCACCGGGAGTGGTCCGACCGGGTGGGAGCGGTGTGACCTCCCCCGAGCAAGATCGTTCTCGGGTCATGAGCCTCCTCACCGCACGTACCGCCGTCATCGCCCTCGTCCTCGCGGGCTCCGCCCTCTCCTTCGCCGCGACCGCCCAGGCCGCCGCACCCGCGACCGCGTCCGGCCCGGCGGCCGTGGCCGCCGCCGCGGCGTCCGGTCCCGCCGACGACCTCGCCGACGACCTCGCCGACGAACTGGCCGACGACCTCACGGACGACCTCACCGACGAGCTCACCGACGAGGCGGGCGACGACCTGGACCTCCCCGGCGAGGACTGACCGGGCCGGTGCGCCCACGACGGGAACGGCCGGACCGCGATCGCGATCCGGCCGTTCCCGTTCAGGCGTCCGGGTCGGCTCAGTCGCCGTCCCGCGGCGGATGCACCGCCTCGACGAGGGTGGCGAGCACGTCCACGGCGCTGCCGTCGTGGTCGCTGCCCGCCGTTCCGCTTCCGCTCTGGAGGTTGGCCGTACGGTCCACCTCCACCACGGAGTCCGCGTGGGAGTTGTCGATGACGGTGATCAGGCTGTCGCTCGCGGCGGCCGGCGCCGCGCCTCCCGCCAGGAAGGCCACGGCGAGGCAGGCGGCCGCCCGGACGCGCGCGCCGGTCACACCCGTGCGCCCTCGCGCGCGACGGGCAGGGGGTGGTGACGCGAGATGTTCTTCGCCAGCAGCCGGGTGGACTCCCCGACGCCGACCTCCTCGTTGCCGTCCGCCGCCGGGAGCCGTCCGTCGGCGAGCCGCAGTTCCGCCAGGGCCGTGTCCATCGCCTTGTGGGCGGCGAACAGGCAGGGGGTGCTGTAGATGGCGACGTCGATGCCGAGGTCGGTCAGCTCGGTGAGGGAGAGCCGGGGGGACTTGCCCCCGGCGATCTGGTTGAACAGCAGCGGCTTGTCGCCGACGGCCCGGCGGATCCGCTCGATCCACTCCACGCTGCGGACCCCGTCGACGAGGACCACGTCGGCGTCCGTCGACGCCAGTGCCTGCGCGCGGTGGACGATGTCGGCCTCCTCCGTCGCGTCGGTGCGGGCGACGACGACCAGGTCCTTGCGCGTGGCGAGGACCATCTCCAGCTTCTCCAGGTACTCCTGCAGCGGCAGGACCTGCTTGCCGTCGGCGTGCCCGCAACGGCGCGGACGCTTCTGGTCCTCGAGGATGACGCCCGAGGCACCCATGCGCTCCAGGCCCTCCACGACGTGGCAGGCCACCTCGGGATCGACGTACCCGTCGTCGATGTCGACGAGGAGGTGGTGGCGGGGGAAGGCGCCGCGCAGCCGCTGGACGAACGCCATCATGTCGGGCCAGGCGATGAAGCCGATGTCCGGCAGCCCGTAGTGGGAGGCGGCGAATCCGAATCCGGAGACGAACATCCCGTCGTAGTGCCCGGCGGCCACCGAGGCCGAGTACATGTCGTACACCCCGATCAGGGGAGTGGTGCCCGGTTCGGCGATCTGTTCCCGCAGCTTGGTCCCGTAAGTCATCGGTCGGCTTCCTCCGAGGAGAGCGTCGGCACAGGGGAGGCGGAGAGCCCGTACGACGAGGGGGGGCTCTTTACCTGAACGGGATGGTTCCTTGGGGAAGTGCCGAACATCTCCTGGGCAAGCCTTTGCTCACCCCATCGGCGTAGATCGTTCACCACAGAAACGTCACTGGTGGGGGCCGGTCGGGCGCCGTGTCACGCTGCGGTGGGCAGCCAGCAGCCGTGCAGGCCCAGGGGTACCCGTACGGGGATCCGCGCGCGGGCCACCGGCCCGGAGGCGGGGTCCTCGGCGGGGATCACCAGGAACCAGCTCGAACCGTCGGTGCGGTCGGTCGCGAAGGTCATCCAGTAGCCGTGCGCGTCCGAGTCGAGGCCCGGTTCGGGTGCGAACACCGGTTCTCCGACCGAGAGGTCCCCCGCGTCCCAGACCTGTGCCGCTCCGGTCTCCGTGTCGAACCAGCGCACGGCGTCGTACTCGCCGGCCAGCAGGTCCGTGCGCCCGGTCTCGGTGGCCAGCGCCGCATGGCGGTGGCGCCGCCCGATGCGCCGGTCGTCGATCCGCGGGAACTCCACCCGGGCGTCGTCCAGCAGGGTGCGGGACATGCTGCCGGCGGCCGGGTCCAGGCGCGCCCGCACGAGCCCGCCCGTCACCGGCTCGGAGGGAACCTCGCCCCCGACCGTGAGCCGGCTCCACTGCACGTAGTCGAGGACCACCGGCGCGTCCGGGCCGGTTCCGTCGTCGTAGGCGTTCACCGTGTGCCAGAGCCAGAAGGCCTCGTCGTCCGCCCACCGCGGCGGTCCGCCGTCGCGCGGGATCAGCACCGCCCGGGTGCCGCGTTCGGGCCGCCAGGAGAGCAGCGCGCCACCCGCCATCGCCGCTTCCAGGTCGAAGAAGGCGGGGGCCAGGACGAGGACGGCGTACCGGCCGGTCAGGGCCATGTCGTGGATCATCATCGGCTCGTCCACGCCCTCCACGGGGGTGGGGCCGCGGGAGACGGTGCCGTCCCGGGCGATGACCGACCAGGTGAGGTAGGGCGGTTCGAGGCCGTAGCAGAAGACCACCATCTCCCCCGTGACCGGGTCGATCTTGGGGTGGGCGGTGATCCCCGCCGGCAGGGCCCCGCCGAAGTCCTCCCGGCCCAGGGTTCCCAGACCCCCGTCGACCCGGAAGGGGCACGCCGACTCGGCGAGGGCCAGCAGGCGGCCGCCGTGCCGGACCACGTTGATGTCGGGGAGGTCCCGGAAGGTGCCGGCGAGCTCCGGTCCGACCTGGTCGGCACCCGGGAAGACCATCGACTCCAGACCGCCCCACAGGGCGTGTCCCACGCGTTCCTCGGCCTCCAGCGCGGGCGTGCGCACGAAGCGGTTGCGGTAGCGGGCGCGGCCCTGCGAGAGCCAGACGCCGTGCAGCATGCCGTCACCGTCGATCGGATAGAGGTACGAGCCGATCGGGGTGAAGCGCGGATTGGGTCCGTTGCGCAGGTACAGGCCGTCCAGGGCGGCCGGGATCTCGCCCGTCACCTCCAGGTCGACGGCGTCGACCTCCTCGGTGACCGGGGCGAACGAGCCCAGCAGATGCGGGACGCGGGCGGGGTCGAATCGGGGTGGCGTGTGCGTGTTCACGGGACCTCCCGGCAGGCGCCCGGGGGCCGTCGCCGGCCGGAGCCGTCCCCCGCGGGCGCGCGGTTGCGGCTCCTTCCAGTGAAACCCGTACTCCGGGCGGGTGCCCTGTGCCGGGCTGGGCAGCGGCGGGGGACGGCTGCCCGGCTCAGGCCGGAGTGAGGACGGCCTCGTGCGCGTCGTCGAGGACGAACCCGTTGTCGAGCCGGACCCGCGCGGTGACATGGGCCCGCTGCTCCCGGTGGGCCAGCCAGTGCGGCTCCAGTTCGCCGATGCGCTCCTCCAGCTGCTGCCGGCTCGCCGGGGGCATCTGGTGGCCGAAGTCGTCCCGCAGCGAGGTGAGCCGTACGTACTCGCGGACCTCGTGGCTCTGCTCGTGCTCCCGCGGGCCGTGCACCCGCTCCACGGTGCCCGCGGTACCCGCCGCCAGGGACAGGGACCCGACGACGGCGTCTGGCTCCTCGCCGGCCGGCCCGTCCGCCGCCACCACGACGGCCCCGGTCAGCCGCAGGTCCGCCGCCAGTCGTACCCGCTGGCCCTCTCGGAGCGTCATCGGTCCCTCATCCCTCCGCGCCGTCACCGGCCGGTCGCGCACCGGCCCGCCGCCATTATCCGGGGCGCCGCCGGACGGGGTCGGCGGCCGGCGGGCACCGGTCTGTCGGTGGCCCCCCGTACGCTCCGGACCATGTCAGTCAACATCGATCTCGCCTTCACCGTCACCGGCATCGCCGACGAACCGCAGGCCCACCGGATCGTCGACGCCCTGGGCCGGCTGATGCTCGCCGAGAACATCGAGCTCGAAGTCAGCATGGGCGTGGCCAAGGACGATCACGGCGCCCTCTTCGTCTCCGGGGAGTCGGACCACCCGCTCTGCGTCTCCCGCTCCTACCTCTGGCGGCCCCACTTCGAGGGGCTCTTCCGGGCGGCGGTCGAGGAGGTCGCAGCGGGAGCCGTGTCCAGGATCGAGTGGGGCTACCCCGACGAGGAGTACTGAGCGACCGGGGGAGCCGGGGGCAGCGCCCAGCGGATCGCCCGGGTCACGGCATGGCCGCCGAGGCGGGCGGCACCGGGCGGCAGCCGGGCCGGCAGCGGCACGGGACCGGAGGTGACCGCCGCCCTCGCCCACGGCGGGAGCAGCTCGACCGCCGCGGCCGCCAGCAGTCCGTACGGCAGCCGGGCGGCCCCCGGCAGCGGCGGCTCGGCCAGCAGGAACCGCGCGGTGTCACGGGACGCGGGCGTCGGCCGCAGCAGCGGCCGGCAGGCCTCCATCCGGTCCTCCAGTTCGGCCGTGCTCTCCGGGGGCCCGACCACCCCCAGGGCCCGGGCGACGAACCCCGTGTCGGCGAGGTAGGCGTCGCAGCCGGCGGGGTCCAGCGGACACCTGCCGTACCGCTGGTGCGCCCGCAGGAAGCAGTACGCCTCCGCGACGTGCACCCAGCCCAGCAGCTCCGGATCGTCGGCCCGGTACGGCACGCCCTCGTCGGTCCTGCCGCGGACGCGGGCGTGCACCGCGCGGACCCGGGCCACGGCGGCCTCGGCGTCCGAGCCCGTCCCGAACGTGGTGACCGCCAGGAAGGTACTGGTCCGGTGCAGCCGCCCCCACGGGTCCCCGCGGTAGCCCGAGTGCGCGGCGACGGCGGCCATCGCGACGGGGTGCAGGGACTGGAGCAGCAGGGCGGACAGCCCGCCCACGAACATCGAGGCGTCCCCGTGGACCCGTCGCACCGGCCGGTCCGGGGAGAACCACCGCGGTCCCGGAGCCGTGTGGATCCGGGCCCGGTTGCGCGGCCCGTCGGGCCCGGCTACCCGCAGGAAGACCGCCTCGCCGGCCTGCCGCCTGATCCGCCGGACAGCCGTCGTCGCCCTCGCCATGCCCCCAGTATGTGCCCGGCCCGCACCGGCGCCCAGCCCGTACCGGCCGGGGCGATCGGGGCGATTGGGGGATGATGTGAGGGGAAGGCGCGCGGCGTACGAGGAGGAACGTCATGGCTGCCGAAGACGCGCGAGCACCGGGACCCCCGGCCGGTACCGCCGGCCCGGGACCCTACGTGGTCCGGGTGACCGGTGACATGGACGTGGAGCACGCCGACGAGCTCCGGGCGGCCCTCGCCGCCGCCCTCGCCGAGGCGCCCGACGGCGCCGAGATCGTCGTCGACCTGCGCCATTCCTCGTTCTGTGATTCCGCGGGCCTCAACACACTGCTGGAGGCGCGCCGGCGGGGCGAGGAGTCGGGGCACGTGGTGCGGCTGGCGGCGCCCAGCCACCAGCTGCTGCGGCTCCTGGAGTACACCGGCACGACCGGCCGCTTCCCGCTCGACCCCGCCGTACCCGGCTGAGCGACGCCGGCACCGGAGCGTTCCGCCCCGCCTGCGGCCGTACGGACCCACCGATGGGAGAACCCGATGAGCAGCGCCGACGAACACTACGGCGACGACGTCTACCAGCCGCAGGAGACGGACGAACCGGCCGAGGCACAGCCCGACCTGGAGAACGCCCTCGACGAGCCGGACCTCGACGACACCCTCGACACGGCCTACGTCCCCCTCGACCGGCCCCTGGCCGTGGACGGCCGCGGCACGACCGCCGCCGAGCAGCGCGCGGGGGAGACCCTGGACCAGCGGCTCGCCCGTGAGCGGCCGGAGGTCTCGGACGAGGACGAGGCCCGCGACGAGTCCGGGGACGCGCTGCTCGCCGGAGCGGACCGGGCGGGCCGCCTCATGGCGGTGGACGACGCGGGCCCGCGGCGCCACATCTCCGTGCTGGCCCGCGACGTCGGGATCGACGGCGGAGCCGCCTCGGCCGAGGAGGCTGCCGTCCACGTCGTGGAGGAGGGCTGGGAGGACAGGTCGGAGGACGGGGACGAACCGTACCCGCCCCCGTGACGGCCGCCTCGGATGATGTGGATCCGCTCCAGCGTGCCCGCGGAGTCACGCATCATCAGGTCGTGGCCCTTGGCCCGCTCCTGCTCGATGAACCCGAGCAGGAGCACCGCGCGGTTGATCACGTCGGACTTGCTGACGCCGGACGCGGCGGCCGGCTCCGACACGACGGTGACGGCGGGCGGGCACAGGGTCACCGAGTAGCGCTCGGTGTCCGGGTGCGGGGGTGCACCGTGACTGCACCACTCTTGCACCACGTCCGCGCGATGTCGCACCCATTCCGAGCGGACGCAAAGGTGCCCGGCCGCGTGTGCGGCCGGGCACCCCTGCGCCGGAACGGGCCGGCCCCGCGTCACATCAGCGGCAGGAAGCCGTAGTAGCCGCCGAGCTGCCGGCGGTACTCGACGTCCTCCAGGTGCCGGTCCCGGGCGAACTCCGGTGCGTTCTTGACCTGTTCCCTGGTCAGGGAGACGTGCACCGTCTCCTCCCGCACGTCGATAGCGGTGACCGTGCCCGCCGGGACGAGGACCTCCTTGCCGAAGATCCACGGTCCGGTGTCCACGACCAGGTAGGAGGAGTCGGCCTCGTCGGAGTGCTTGTCGACCTTCCCGATGCCTCCGTCGGTCGCCTCCACCGTGAAGCCTGACAGGTCCACGTCCGCGATGCGGCCGGCGGCGGTGCGGTAGGCCCAGGCGTGCTCAGACATCAGGAAACAGCTCCCTCGCTTCGATCTTTCGGTCACGGCCCGCCTGCCCCGGCTCCCGGGGGATACACGTGCACGCCGCCGCCGGTCCTCGAAGGGCCGGCTACTTGGGCATGAGGACGGTGTCGACGATGTAGACGTTGGCGTTGGCGGTCTTGACGTTGCCGCAGACGACGTTGGAGGCGTCGTTGACCTTGTAGGCCTCTCCGGAGCCGGAGGTGGTGACCATGCCCTTCTGCAGGGTCTCGAAGCTGCCGTTCTCCAGCTGCTGCGGGGTGAGCTTCTGGCCGACCACGTGGTAGGTGAGGATCTTGGTCAGCTGCTCCTTGTCGGCGAGGACCTTGTCGAGGTCGGCCTTCGGGATCTTGGCGAAGGCGTCGTTCGTGGGAGCGAAGACGGTGATGTCCTTGGCGTTGTTGAGGGTGTCGACCAGGCCGGCCTGCTTGACCGCGGCGACCAGGGTGGACAGGGCCGGGTTGTTCGAGGCGGCGGTGGCGACCGGGTCCTTGGCCATCCCGTCGAACGAGCCCGCGCCCTCCTTCGGGACACCGGCACACGCCGCGCCGAACGGCTTGTCACCCGTCATCGCACCGTCGGACGGCGTGCCCGTGGCGGTCTTGGCCTGGTCCCCGGCGGCCGCGGTCGGGGCGGCCTTGGTGTCACCGGAGTCGGAGCAGGCGGCGAGGGTGAAGGGCAGCACCGCGGCTGCGGCGACGGCGACGGCGGTACGGCGGATCTTCAGGGCGTTCATGATCGGTTGCTCCCCTTGAGCTTCTGTCGATGGATGGATGGAGAGGTGGTCACGGGAGGGATTCGGGAGAACCGGCCGGATGGATGGGGTACTCACCCGAACGAGTGAGTCCGCCGCCCGGGCGCCGCCGGGCCCGGCCCCCGCGCCACCGACCCATGCGTCGCCCTCCCTTCGCCGTCGCCCGCCCCCGTCGTACGGGAGCGCTGCGGGTGGCCGCCGACCGGCCACCCGCAGCGGGCCCACGCGCCGGCCCGTCTTCCGGCGGCGGCCCCGGGCCCCCGGCCGCGGGGAGCGCCCGCGGCCGACCGAGCGGCGCCGGAGGCGGCTGCCGCCCGCTCGACCCTTCTTCGTGCCCCGGGCCGCTTTGGACGTGCCCCGGAGGCCGGGTTCCCTCGAACGAGTGAACCGGTGGCCGCGCGGATGACCGGGTAGCGTCCCATCCACACGCGCGTCGGCTACGAAGAACTGTTCAGAGGCGCCACACGGCTCTGCGGTCGGACCGCCCCGGGAGGCGGTCCGGCCCCGCTCTACGGACTGAGGAACACCATGCGATGGACACCCCGCCCCCCGACGGCCCCGCCAGGCCGCCCCTTCGCCTGGTCGCAACGGCCGGAGCCCCGCCGGTGAACCAACCCATTCCCTTCGGCCCCCGCCCAGGCGGCCGCCCAGGACCCGGCGATCTCGCCGAGGTCATGCAGAAGGTCGCCCACGGGGACAAGCAGGCGTTCTCCGTCCTCTACGACGCCCTCGCGCCCATGGTGTTCGGGATCGTCGTCAAGGTCGTGCGCGACCGGGCGCAGTCCGAGGAGGTCGCCCAGGAGGTCATGATCGACCTGTGGCGGCAGGCCGCCCGTTACCGCTCCGACGCCGGCAGCGTCACCACCTGGGCCGCGACGATCGCCCACCGGCGGGCCGTGGACCGGGTTCGCTCCGCCCAGGCCGCCGCCGACCGCGAGCAGGCCCAGGCCGCCCGCGAACACCGCACCGCCTTCGACGAGGTCGCCGAACAGGTCGAGACCCGGCTGGAGAGCGAGCAGGTCCGCCGATGCCTGCGGAGTCTGACCGAACTCCAGCGCCAGGCGGTGACCTTGGCCTACTACCGGGGGCTCACCTACCGTGAGGTCGCGGAAGCCCTGCGCACACCCCTTCCGACCATCAAGACACGCATGCGCGACGGGCTCATCCGGCTCCGCGACTGCATGGGGGTGACCACATGAAGCAGCACCACTCCGATGCCCACACCCTCGCCGCCGCGTACGCCCTGGGCGCCCTGGACCCCGCCGAACAGGAGGCGTTCACGGCCCACCTGCCGCACTGCGAGGAGTGCCGTCGCGAGGCCGCCGAGTTCGAGGCGACCGCCGCACGCCTGGCCGTGGCCGCCTCCCAGCCCCCGCCGCCCGAGATGCGGCAGCACACCCTGGCCGCCATCGACGGGGTGCGGCAGCTGCCCCCGCGGCTTCCCGGCGCCGCCTCCACCACCACCCTCGGCGGCACCCTGCGGCGACGGGCCATGCCGCTCGCCCTGGCGGCCAGCCTGGTGGCCGCCGCCTCCTTCGCCGGCCTGGCCGCCTGGCAGCACCAGCAGAGCGAGGAACAGCAGCAGCGCGCCCGTCGGGCCGAACAGCGCCTGGACACCGTCAGCGGTGTCCTGGCCGCGCCCGACGCCCGTACCGTCCACGGACGCACCGGGAACGGGGCCCTGACCACCGTGGTGTCCTCCGACCGGCAGAACAAGGCGGTGTTCACCGCGAGCGGGCTGCCCGCACCCGCGGCGGGCATGACGTACCAGCTCTGGCTCGACCACGACGGCACCATGGTCCCGGCCGGCCTCATCGACCGGGACGGCACCGTCCTCATGGTCGGCGATCCGGCCGACGCAGGCGCCGTCGGGCTCACCCTCGAACCGGCCGGCGGATCGCCCAGCCCCACCAGCGCACCCCTGATGCTGATGCGGCTGCCCGCCTGACCCGCGGCGGGACCGGACCCGCTGCCGCCGCCCCGCGACCGGGGCGCGGCGGCGGGCTGCCCGCGCGCCCGAAATTCGTCGCGCCTTCACCCATCCGCACGCCCCTCTGCTGCGAAACAAGGGTGAACAGTGCCGCGCACGCGGCGTGTCGGATGGGTGGGAGTGTCGTGGTGGAACAGCGGAAAGTGGCCGTCGTCGGCGCCGGAGTGGCGGGTCTGACCGCCGCCTACGTGCTGGCGTCCTCGTGCGAGGTCACCCTGTACGAGGCGGACGACCGCCTGGGCGGTCACGCCCACACCCACGAGGCGGCGGGCCCCGGCGGCCGCCCCGTCGCCGTGGACTCGGGCTTCATCGTGCACAACGAGCGCACCTACCCCACCCTGCTGCGGCTGTTCCGGGAGCTGGGGATCGGCACGCAGGACGCCGAGATGAGCATGTCGGTGCGGTGCGACGGCTGCGGCCTGGAATACGCGGGCGCCCGCGGCCCCGGCGCCCTGTTCGCCTCCCGGTCCGCGCTGCGGGCCCGCCACCTGCTGCTGCTCGCGGAGGTCCCGCTCTTCCACCGCCGCGCCCGCCGCCTCCTCGCCGGCGAGCCCTCCCCGCACCTCACCCTGGGCGGCTTCCTGCGCGCCGGCCGCTTCTCGCCCTACTTCGTCACCCATTTCGTCCTGCCCCTGGTCTCGGCGGTCTGGTCCTGCCCGGCACGGACCGCCCTGTCCTATCCGGCCGCCTACCTCTTCGCCTTCCTCGACCACCACGGACTGCTGTCCGTGACGGGCTCCCCGCAGTGGAAGACCGTCACCGGCGGTTCGGCCGCGTACGTCGCCGCCGCGGCCAAGCACGTCCAGCGCGTCCACACCTCCAGCCCGGTGGACGCGGTCCGGCGCACCGGCGGAGGCGTGAGCGTCACGACCGGGGAGGGCACCGACTCCCACGACGCCGTGGTGATCGCCACGCACCCCGACCAGGCGCTGCGCCTCCTCGCCGACCCCACCGAGGACGAGCGGCGCCTCCTGGGCGCCTTCACCTACTCGCGCAACCCCACCGTGCTGCACACCGACACCCGGATCCTGCCGCGTTCGCCGCGGGCCCGCGCCTCCTGGAACTACCGCATGACCGGCTGCGACCCCTCGACGGAGCCCGTGCGCGTCAGCTACGACATGCGGCGCCTGCAGCACCTGCCCGAGGGCGCCGACTACGTCGTCACCCTGGGCGGGGAGGACGGCATCGCCGCGGACCGCGTGGTGGACCGGATGGTCTACGAGCACCCGGTCTACACCCCGGAGTCCGTCGCCGCGCAGCGGCAGCTGCCCCGCCTGAACACGGGCGTCACCGCCTACGCCGGCGCCTGGCACGGCTGGGGCTTCCACGAGGACGGCTGCCGCTCCGGCGCGGAGGCCGCCCGGTCGCTCGGGGTGCGCTGGTGACCGGGACCGCGGGCCCCGCCGCCCGCACCGCGACCGCCGCACCGGCAGCCGCGGGGACGCCCTCCGCGGCGCCGACCGCGGCGCTCTACGAGTGCGTGATCGCGCACGCCCGCACCACACCGCTGCGGCACTCCTTCCGGCACCGGACCTACCTGTGGTGCGTGGACCTCGACCGGCTGCCCGTACTGCCCCGCCCGGTGCGACCGCTCGCCCGCTTCGACGCGCGCGACCACTTCGGCGGCGGCGCGCCCTCCCTCCGCGCCGGACTCGACGCCTTCCTCGCCGGCCACGGCATCGACCTGGACGGCGGGCAGGTGACCATGCTGGCGCACGCCCGCGTGTTCGGGTTCGTCTTCAACCCGCTCAGCGTGTACTGGTGCCACGACCGCTCCGGCGCCCTGGTGTGCGTCGTGGCCGAGGTCCACAACACCTACGGGGAGCGCCACTGCTACCTGCTGCGCCCGGACGGCTCCGACGAGGCGGAGGTGGACAAGGAGTTCTACGTCTCGCCGTTCTTCGCCGTCGAGGGCCGCTACCGGATGCGGCTGCCGCTGCCCGGCGAACGGCTGCACCTGGCCGTGCACCTGGAGAACGAGGAGGGCCGCGCCTTCACCGCCGTGGTCCGCGGCCGCCGCCGGCCCGCCACCGTGCCCGCCCTGCTGTCCGCCGCCGCCCGCCGACCCTGGTCCACCGCCGCCGTCTGGGCCGGCATCCGCCGCCACGGCATCCACCTGCTGCTGCGCGGCCTGCCCGTACACCCCCGTCCCCGGTCCACCCCGCAGGAAGGCATGACGTCGTGACCCAGCCCGCCACCACGTCCCACGGCCGCGTCCGGACGTCCGGCCGCGCCACCGGGATCCCCCCCCAGACGCAGGCGCACGCGCATACGCAGGGGCGGACATCCCCGGCCCGGTCCGCCGCTCCCGGCGCGCCGGCGGTCCGCCGCGGCGACGTCGACGCCGGCCGCTGGCCGGACGTGGCGCGGACCCCTCCGGCCGGGCCCGCCCGGACCGCCGTCGCCGCACACCTGGTGGGCCGGGCCCTCGACCGGCTTGCCCTGACCGCGCCCCCCGGCGGCGCCGCGCACCCCGGTACGGGCCCCACGCTGACCGTGCACGACCCCGCCGCCTTCCACCGGCGCATCGGCCGCCACGGCCTGATCGGCTTCGGCGAGTCCTACATGGCGGGCGAATGGGACAGCGACGACCTGGCCGGTGTCCTCACCGTCCTCGCCGAACACGTCGACGAGCTCGTCCCCGCCCCGCTGCGCCGCCTGCGCGGCCTGTGGGTCTCGCGCCGCCCGGCCGCGGACCGCAACACCCGGGCCGGGGCCCGCGACAACATCCAGCGCCACTACGACCTGTCGAACGACCTGTTCTCCGCGTTCCTCGACCCCACCCTCACCTACTCCTCCGCGGTGTTCGCCGAACTCCCCGCCCGCTTCGAGGACCTGGTCCCCGCCCAGCACCGCAAGATCGACCGCCTGCTGGACCTGGCCGGCGTCGGCGACGGCACCCGGCTGCTGGAGATCGGCACGGGCTGGGGCGAACTCGCCCTGCGGGCCGCCGCCCGCGGCGCCCGGGTCACCACCCTGACCCTCTCCGCCGAGCAGGCCGCCCTGGCCCGCGAACGCATCGCCGCCGCCGGGCTCGCCGACCGCGTCGAGGTCCAGCTGCGCGACTACCGCGACGTCGAGGGCCGCCACGACGCCGTGGTCAGCGTCGAGATGATCGAGGCCGTCGGCTCCGAGTACTGGACCTCCTACTTCACGGCGCTGCGCCGCGCCCTCGTCCCCGGCGGCAGGATCGCCCTCCAGGCCATCACCATGGACCACCCCCGCATGCTGCACACGGCCGCCACCCACACCTGGATCAGCAAGTACGTCTTCCCCGGCGGCCTGATCCCCTCCCGCCGGGCCATTGCCGAGCACTCCGCCGCCGCCGGGCTGACCACCGTCGCCGACCACGGCTACGGCGAGCACTACGCCGAGACCCTCCGCCTGTGGCGGGAGCGGTTCACCGCCCGCCGCGACCACGTCAGCGCCCTCGGCTTCGACGCCGTCTTCCAGCGCATGTGGGAGTTCTACCTCGCCTACTCCGAGGCCGGGTTCCGCTCCCGCTACCTCGACGTGCGCCAGCTGCTCCTCACCGAAGGGACCCGCCCGTGAAGCCCGCCGCCGACCGACTCGCCGACCTCCTCGGCCACGTCCTGCCGGGCCCGCTGCCGGTCCGGGTCCGCGCCTGGGACGGCAGCCAGGCCGGCCCCGAGGACGCACCCCTGGTCGTGCTCCGGACGCCCGCCGCGCTCCGCCGCGTGCTCTGGCAGCCGGGCGAACTCGGCCTCGCCGAGGCCTACATCACCGGAGAGCTCGACATCGACGGCGACCTCGCCGACGCCCTGTCACGCGCGGGCCGGACCGTCCGCGACCGGCCCGCGGCGCGCCCCCGGCCCGCCGGCCTGGCCGCGGCCGCCGCCCTCGCCGTCCGGCTGGGCGCGGCCGGGCCGCCCCCGCGCCGGCCCGACGGGCGGGCCCGCCTCACCGGCCCGCTGCACAGCGCCTCCCGCGACCGGGCCGCGATCAGCCACCACTACGACCTGTCCAACGCCTTCTACGCGCTCCTGCTGGACGAGTCGATGGCCTACTCCTGCGCCTACTGGACCCGCCCCGACGACCCCGGCTACACCCTCGCCGACGCCCAGCGCGACAAGCTCGAACTGATCTGCCGCAAGCTCGGACTGCGCGCCGGCGACCGGCTCCTCGACGTCGGCTGCGGCTGGGGCTCGCTCTCCGTGCACGCGGCCCGCGAACACAAGGTGCGCGTCACCGCCGTCACCCTCTCCCGCGCACAGTGCGACTTCGTCGCCGAGCGCGCCGTCCGCGAGGGCGTCGACGACCTGGTGGACGTCCGGCTCCGGCACTGGCGGCACATCGACGGCGGGGGCTACGACGCGGCCGCCGCCGTGGAGATGGGCGAGCACGTCGGCGACGCCGAGTACCCCGCCTTCGCCGCGAAACTGCACGACGTACTGCGCCCCGAGGGCCGGCTGCTGATCCAGCAGATGTCCCGCGGCGCCCACGCTCCGGGCGGCGGCGCGTTCATCGAGACCTACATCGCCCCCGACATGCACATGCGGCCCGTCGGCCGGACCGTGGACCTGCTGGAGGACGCCGGACTGGAGGTCCGCTCCACCGAAGCCCTCCGCGAGCACTACGCCACCACCATCGACGCCTGGCGCGCCACCCTCGAGAACCGCTGGAGCGAGATCACCGACCTGGTGGGGGAGACCACCGGCCGGGTGTGGCGCCTCTACCTCGCCGGAGCCTCCCTGGCCTTCTCCGAGCGCCGCATGGGCGTCGACCAGATCCTCGCCGTGCGGCCCACCCGCGAAGGGACCTCGGCCCTGCCGGCCACCCCCGCCGCCTGGTACGCCCCGGTGGGCCCCTCGTGACCGGAACCGACTGGGGCGCCCTCGCCGTCAACCTCGCCGTCTGCGCGGCCACGGCCGGGGCGGTCCTGCTCGCCACCTTCGCCGTCGCCCTGCGCCGCGGCCTCCACCGCATCGTCGACATCGCCTGGGGCCTCGCCTTCGGCGCCGTCGCCGTCGTCACCTGGCTGCTCTCCGCCGGGCACGGGGACGACGGCCGCCGCCTGCTCGTCGCCGCGGCGACGCTGCTGTGGGGGCTGCGGCTCTCGGCGCACATCGCCCGGCGCTCCCGCGGCCACGGCGAGGACCCCCGCTACACCGCCCTCCTCGACAAGGCCCCGGGGAACCGCACCCTGTACGCGCTGCGCACCGTCTACCTCGGCCAGGCGGCCCTGGTCTGGGTGATCTCCCTGCCCGTCCAGGCCGCCTCGTACAGCTCCGCGCCGCTCGGCCCGCTGGCCTGGTGCGGGATCGCCGTGTGGGCGCTCGGACTCGCCTTCGAGGCCGTCGGCGACCACCAGCTGGCGCGCTTCAAGGCGGACCCCGCCCACCGGGGCCGCATCATGGACCGCGGCCTGTGGTCCTGGACCCGTCACCCCAACTACTTCGGGGACAGCCTCGTCTGGTGGGGCATCTACCTGCTCGCCTGCACCGCGTGGCAGCCTGCCCTGGCCGTCCTGGTCTCCCCGGTCCTGATGACCCTGCTGCTCACCGCGGGCAGCGGCAAGCGCCTCCTGGAGAAGCACATGGCAGACCGTCCCGGCTACGCCGAGTACGCCGCGCGCACCAGCGGTTTCCTGCCGCTGCCACCCCGCCGGGGCGGCGACGGCCGGCGGAGGCCGTGAATGCGCGGCGTACCCGACGGCACGTACCCAGGCAGCCCCGGCGGCACCCCCGACCAGGCGGACGGAGCCGCCGGCCCGGCCCTGATGGCGGTTCCCGGCGGGCAGCCCCCGCACGGGGCGAGGGCCGCCGTCCTGCTCCTGCACGGCGGCCGCGCGGACGCCCTGGAGCCGCCGACGCGGCTGAACCTGCCGGCCCGGCGCATGCGGCCGTTCGCGGCGGCGCTGGTGCGCGCCACCGCGGACGACGGCGTGCTCGTCGCCCGCGTCCGCTACCGCCACCGGGGCTGGAACGGCCCGCACGCCCACCCGGTCGCCGACGTGCACCGCGCCCTGGACGAACTGCGGGCGCTCACCGGCCCGGTTCCGGTCGTGCTGGTCGGACACTCCCTCGGCGGCCGGGCCGCGCTCAGGGCCGCCGGGGACCCCCAGGTCACCGGGGTCGTCGCGCTGGCCCCGTGGTGTCCGCCCGGCGAACCCACGGAGCACCTGCGGGGCCAAACCGTCGTGGCGCTCCACGACGAGGCCGACCGGGTCACCCGGGCCGCGGACACCTGGGCCTGCCTGACCCGGGCCCACGCCGCCGGCGCGCGGGTGGTGGGGATCCGGATGCCGGCGGGCGGTCACGCCATGATCCGCCGGGCGGGGCTGTGGCACCGGATCACGGCCGGTGCCACCGCGGCCCTGCTCGGTACGGCGCCCTGCCCGTCCCTGACCGGGGACCTCGGCTGGACCGGCAGCCCCCGCCCGGCCCCGGACCCGCCGGCCCGGCGGGCGGCGCGGGGGTCAGTGCCGGGGTGACCACAGGGCCGTCAGGTGCCCCGCGCCCGGTGTGAGGGTGTCCCAGCCGCCCGGCAGGTCCACCACGACCACCCCGGAGGTGGGGAACCGCGCCCGCAGCCGCTCCAGCAGCTCCTGCCCGCCCGTCCCGCACAGGGCCGAGGCGAGCTCGTGGATCCCGGAGTTGTGCCCCACGAGCGCCAGGCAGCCCAGCCCCGGGCCCCGCTCGGCCAGGACGGAGACGAGCGTGTTCGGCACCGCGTCGTAGAGCCTGTCGTCGTACACGGCGGGCGGCGGGGCGGCGAGCGCCGGCACCGCCAGCTGCCATGTCTGCCGGGTCCGGCGGGCGGGAGAGCACAGCGCCAGGTCGGGCAGCCGGCCGGACTGCGCCAGCCAGGCGCCGGTCCGGGCCGCGTCGGCCCGGCCCCGCTCGCTCAGGCCGCGCTCGAAGTCGTCGGCGGGGTCCCCCTTCGGCACCGCCTTGGCGTGCCGCACCAGCAGCAGCCGGCTCCCGGCCGCCGCCCCTTCGGATTCCGAGGACATGCCCGCTCCTCCGCTCTGCGCGTCCACCGCGGGTACACGGCCATGGTGCGGTCCGGGCGGCGGGCCCGCACCCTCACGGCAGGTAGGACTCCAGCGTTCCCCGGCGCCGTACGTCGAGCGTCGCGCAGTGGAAGGACCCCCCGAACGGGGCGTAGTGCTGCAGGTCGCAGGGGATCGGCTCGAAGCCCCACGCCTCCAGGGCCCGGAGCATGCCGGTCTGCTTGCGCTCCGCGATCACGCGTCCGTCACCGATCGCCAGGACGTTCATGCTGAGCCACTTCCCGCACATCGACGTGATGCCCAGCAGGCGCTCGTCGACCGGTTCCGGCTCCGGAGCGACCAGGATCTCCCAGGAGTCGAGCACCGCCGGCAGCCGGTCCACGTCGACGTACTCGGGGTTGACCAGCACCCGGCCGGGCGACAGCGGGACGAACGTCGTGTCGATGTGCATCGGGGTCGGGCAGCGGCTCTCGATCTCGTGGATCCGGTAGCCCGGCCCCAGATGCCGCCGCAGCCACTCGATCCCCATCAGGTTCGTGACGTTGCTCCGGGTCACGAACAGGTCCCTGCCCGCCCGGACGAAGTCGGCCGCGTCGAACACGGGCTCGAACTCGGTGAGGATGTACCGCTCGGGCGGCCCGGTCCGCGCCGCCCGGTACTCCGGCTCGTACAGCGCCTCGGTCAGCTGCGGCCGCGGCGCCGCGGTCCAGCGCGCACCGCGGCGGAAGTAGTCCTTGAGGAGGGTGCGGTAGGCGTGCGTCTCGAAGTACCGGCACGGCCACGCCATAGGGGTCTCGATGATCTCGTCCCCGACCACCAGCATGCTGTCGCGCGGACAGCTGGTGCAGAACCCGCGCGAGGACCAGTCGGGCGTGGCGAACCTGCGGGTGTGGTCGACCGGGTCCGGGCGCGTCACGGTGATCCCGAGGGACCCCAGGAGGGCGATGAAGCGGTCCAGCTCGTGCTGCGCCGACTCCACCAGGATCCGCGGGTACCGGCGGCCCGCCGCCAGCCCCTGCAAGTGCGCAGCCCAGGGCGGGATGTTGCACGCCACGACCGGGTGCCGGGAGGGGAACGCCGCGCCCTCCAGCCGGCCCACCACGACCTCCTCCAGCGGGTCCCACTCGTTGTGCGAGCAGACCGGCGGGACGGCGGGCACCGCTTCGGGCCGCACGCTCGCGTCCGCGGGCGAGCGGCCCGGTCCCTGCGCTGCCGCCATCGTGAGCCTCCGTTCCGGGGAGCCCTCGGCCCCACTGCCCGCCACCCCACGATGCCGCGCGCTCCACGCCCCGCGACAGCCGGTGCGCCCGTCCGGGTGGTCCGCCCGATCCGGCGGCGGCCGCGCGGCGGCCGGGATACCCTCCGCAGGATGGAACGCGCAGAAGTGCTCAAGCGGGTGATCGGCATCCTCACCGACGCCCAGGACATCCGCCGGGCCGCCGAGGCGGGGGAGTTCGCCGACCTCCCCGAGGACGACGAGGACGCCGCCGGGAAGGCGGGCGTGGCCACCCTGCTGCTGAACGAGATGCTGCCCTCGATCCGGGTGCCCGCCGACGCGAGCCCGCAGCAGGTGGCGTCCCTGGTGGCCGAGGCGCTCGGCCCGGCCCTGCACACGATGGTCTCCGGGTTCAGCCTGGCCTTCACCAGCCTGGCGATGGTCCACGACAGCGGGCGCACGGACCTCTCGTCGATCGAGGTCCTGCGGGAACTGGCCCTGGAGATCGAGGCGGGGACCTACGACGAGGGCCCGTAGCCGACGAAGGCCCGTGGGCGGCGTCCGCCCGGCCGGGGCCGGACGCCGCCCACGGGCCCGCCGCCGCGCCGCTCACTCCGGGTCGTCGTCCCCCTGCCGGGCCATCTTCCGCTCCTGGCGCATCCTCAGCTCCTCCGGGGTCTTCCCGGCGACCGGCTTGCTGGCCTCGGGATGTACCGGGTCGGGTCCGGGGTGTTCCTGGGCCTGCTCCTCACGGCCCTTCCCCGGCTCCTGACGCTTCTCCTCGGCACCCTTCATGGCTTCCGCTCCCTCGCAGACGTCGTCGACCGGTGTCCGGACACCCCGCCTACCCGCGGATCGCCCGTACACCCTCCTCGTACGTCCATCCTGGAGCGATCCGACCGGCGCGGCCATGCCACGCGTCATTCGGCCCACCAGGGGGAAGGCGCCCGGACATGCCCGAAACGATCACTGACCTCGCCACCCGGTTCGCCCGCCGGCGCAGGGAGCCCGTGGCCGTCCAGGCCCTGCGTTCCACCGCCGCGGCCGTCATCAGCTACGTCGTCGCGCTCCGCCTCAGCAGCGAACCGAACCCGCTCACCGCCCCGCTCACGGCCCTGCTCGTCGTCCAGGTCACCCTGTACTCCACCCTCACCACCAGCATCCGCAGGGTGAACTCCGTGGTCGTCGGCGTGCTCATCGCCATCGGGTTCAGCGCGCTCGTCGGCCTCACCTGGTGGAGCCTCGGCCTGCTGATCCTGGCCTCCCTCGTGGTCGGCCACCTGGTGCGGGTGGACGAGTTCGTCCCCGAGGTCGCGATCAGCGCCATGCTCGTCCTCGGCGTCACCCAGGTCACCGACACCGCCTGGGACCGGGTCCTGGAAACCCTCATCGGCGCGGTCGTCGGGCTCCTCGTCAACCTGCTCCTCGCACCGCCCCTGTGGGTCGGCCCCGCCGGCACCGCGATCACCGACCTGGCGGGACGCATGAGCCGGCTGCTGGACCACCTCGGCGAGGAACTCCCCGGCCCGGCCAGGGTCGAACAGGCCGCCGCCCGGCTCGACGAGGCACGACGGCTCGACAACGACATCGCACAGGTCGACGCCGCCCTCCGGCAGGCCGAGGACAGCCTCCGGCTCAACCCCAGGGTCAAGGAGGGGCTGCTCTTCCGCCTGGTACTGCGCACCGGACTGGACACCCTGGAGATCTGCGCCGTCGTGCTCCGCGTCGCCTCCCGGACCCTGACGGACCTGGCCCGGGCCAAGCCCGACGGTCCGCTCTTCGACCCCCGCACCGCCGAAGCGCTCCGCCAGGTGCTGCGCCACACGGCCGTCGCCGTCCAGAGCTTCGCCCAGCTGATCACCGCGCAGGTCAGCGCCAACGCCGAGGAGGCCGAGGCCCGGCTGGCCGCGGAACTCGCCGTGGCCCGGGCCCACCGCGACCGGCTCGCCGACCTCCTGCTGGCCGGCGCCCGCGAGGACCCGGCCCACTGGCAGTTGCGCGGGGCCCTCCTGAGCGAGATCGACCGCGTCCTCGACGAACTGGGCGTCGAGAAGCGCTCCCAGCGCCTGCTGGAGGAACTCGACCGGCACACGCGCACCCGCCGCACCGGCCGCCTGACCGGATGGCTCAGGAAGCGGCCGGGACGCCGCCGCGCCCGCGAAGGCGTCCGCGAGGACGCCTGAACGGGATCAGGGACGGAAGCGCAGCGGATGGTCCGCCGGGACCTCCACCACGGCGATGCGCACCCCGTCGGGGTCGGCGATCCACATCTCGATCAGCCCCCAGGGCTCGCGCACCGGCGGGCGCAGCACCTCCGCGCCCCGGCCGCGCAACTCCTCGTACGCCGCCGCGGCGTCCGCGACCTGGAGCCACAACCGCAGCCCGGGCGCCGGGGGTTCGTCGGCACGTCCGGACACCTCGAGGAAGCCCCCGCCGAGGAAGTAGACCGTCCCGCGCTCGGGTCCGGTGCCGAACTCGCGGTAGACGGGGAGCCCGAGCGTGTCGCCGTAGAAGGCCCGCGAGCGGTCGGGGTCCGTGGGGCGCAGCAGGATCCTGCTGCTCAGTACGTGCACCATGGCACCACCCTCCCGCACCCGGCGCCCGGCGGGGAGCGTTTCGCCGCGGGCGGCGGCGCCGTGTCGGCCGCTACGCCCCGCGGGCCGCACGGAGCACGCCTCACGGCTCCCGCAGGTGGCCGCGGCGCCGCCACTCCCGGGCCAGCAGGCCGTAGGAGCGCACCCGGGCCGCGTGGTCGTGGGTGATCGTCGTGATCAGCAGCTCGTCCGCGCCGGTGGCCTCCCGCAGCACCTCCAGACGGTCGGCTACCTCGCGCGCCGAGCCCACGAACCGGGTCTCCGTACGGTCGGCGACCAGCGCCGTGTCCGCGTCCGACCAGGGCAGGGCACGCGCCTGCGCCGGGGTGGGGTAGGGGATGGCCCCCTCCCCGCTGCGGATGCTGCGCACCCAGGCGGCGTACCCGGTCGCCAGCTCGGCGGCGGCCGCGCCGTCCTCGGCCACGACCACGTCGGCGGACACGGTCAGGTAGGGCCGCTCCAGCTCCGCGGACGGCTCGAAGGCGGCCCGGTAGGCGTCGGAGGCCTCCAGCACCGTGGCCGGGCTGACGTGGTAGTTGGCCGCGAACCGCAGTCCGTTGCGGCCCGCGGCCCGCGCGCTCACCCCGCCGCTGCTGCCCAGGAGCCACACCTGTACGTCGGCCCCCTCACCCGGCACCGCGTGCGCCTCCACCCCCTCCGGGGTGCGGTACGCGCCGCGCAGCAGCGCGAGGACGTCGTCGACCTGCTCGTCGTAGTCCTGGGGCCGCGCACCGGGCAGGTTGAGCAGCCGCTGCTGCAGCGCGACCCGGGGGTGGGCCCACAGCGGGGCGGGGGAGAACCGTTCGGGGATGCGCAGGCCGTTCGGGGCGTACCCGGCCGCGGACGCTGCCGGTACGGGCGTCGGCGGCCCCCCGGAGGCGGGCGGCCGGGGCGGGCCCGCCGAGCGGCCCAGCCCGAGGTCCAGCCGGCCGGGGTGCAGGGCGTCGACGAGGCCGAACTCCTCGACCGTGGAGAGGGCGGTGCGGTGGCCGAGCTGGACGGCGCCTGAGCCGAGCCGGATGGTGCGCGTCGCGGCGGCCGTGAGGGCGAGCACCACGGCCGGGGAGGTTCCGGCGACCCCCGGGTTGAGGTGGTGCTCGGCGAACCAGTGGCGCGCGTACCCGAAGGCCTCCGCGTTCCGGGCGAGATCGATGCTGCTGCGCAGGGCCCGCGCGGCGGTGGAGCCGGACGGGACCGGGACGAGGTCGAGCACCCCGAGGGGGACGCCGGACACGGGCTGCCTCCTTGTTGCGGTCGGTCGTGGGGGACGGGCGGGGACGGCGGGCAGGGGCCTCAGGAGCCGGTGCTCCCGGCGGTCCCCGCCCCGGGCACGGCCAGACCGAGGTGCTCGCGCAGGGTGGTGCCCGCGTACTCGGTGCGGAAGACGCCCCGCTCCTGGAGCAGCGGCACGACGGTGTCGGCGAAGGCGTCCAGGCCACCCGGGGTGAGGTGGGGCACCAGGATGAAACCGTCGGCCGCGTCCGCCTGCACCAGGGCGTCGATGGACGCGGCGACGGTGGCGGGGGAGCCGACGAAGGTCTGGTCCGCGGTGGTGGAGATGACGAGCTCCCTGATCGACAGGTTCTTCGCCGCGGCGAGTGCCCGCCACTGCCGGGCGGTCTCCAGGGGGTCGCGGAACGCGCGCACGCCGGCCCGCCCGAGGGCGACGGTGTTCTCGCCCGGCAGCGGGTCGACGTCGGGCAGCGGCCCGTCCGGGTCGTAGCCGGACAGGTCCCGGTTCCACACGTGCTCCAGGAACGCGATCGCGGTCTGCCCGCTGACCTGCCGGCGGCGCACCTCGTACGCGGCCTCGTGCGCCTCGGCGTCGGTGTCGCCGAGGACGAAGGTGGCGGCGGGCAGGATCTTCAGCTCGTCCCGGGTCCGGCCGTACGCGGCCAGCCGGCGCTTGACGTCGGCGTAGAACGCGCGGCCCTCGTCGAGGGTCCCGTACCGGCTGAAGATCGCGTCGGCGGAGGCGGCGGCGAACTCACGGCCCTCGTCGGAGCCGCCCGCCTGGAAGACCACGGGCCGGCCCTGCGGGCTGCGCGGGACGTTGAAGCGGCCCGCGATGTCGAAGTGGCGGCCGCGGTGCGCGAAGGAACCCGCCGCCGGGTCCCGCAGGAAGCGTCCCGACCCGGCGTCGGCGAGCACGGCCCCGGCGCTCCAGGAGTCGAACAGCTCCGTGGCCGTCGACAGGAACTCCCGGGCCCGGGAGTAGCGGTCCTCGCGGGGCAGGAAGCCGCCGCGCCGGAAGTTCTCGCCGGTGAAGGCGTCCCAGGAGGTGACCACGTTCCAGGCGGCCCGCCCCTCGGAGAGGTGGTCCAGGGAGGCGAACTGCCGGGCCACCTCGTAGGGCTCGTTGAAGGTGGAGTTGATGGTGCCGGTCAGGCCGAGACGGTCGGTCACGGCGGCCAGCGCGGCCAGCACCGTGAAGGTGTCCGGGCGCCCCACGACGTCCAGGTCGTAGATGCGCCCGCGCTGCTCCCGCAGCCGCAGCCCCTCGGCGAGGAAGAGGAAGTCGAACTTGGCGCGCTCCGCGGTCCGCGCGAAGTGGACGAAGGAGTCGAAGTCGATGTGGCTGCCCGCTGCCGGGTCGCTCCACACGGTGGTGTTGTTGACCCCCGGGAAATGGGCCGCGAGGTGGATCTGCCGGGGCGGTCGGCCGCTCATCGCCGGTCCTCTCGTGCCGTCAGGCCGCGGGGTGCGCGGCCGGGGCGTAGCGGTTGGCGGGCCGTCCCAGACCGAGCAGTCCGCGCAGGGTGTCCGCCTCGTACGCGCGGCGGAACAGGCCGCGGCGCTGCAGTTCGGGCACGAGCCCGCGGGTGACGGAGGGCAGGTCGTGGGCCAGGACACCGGGCCTGAGCCGGAACCCCGACAGGCCCGCCTCCCGCTGGAGTCCTTCGAGCAGGTCCGCGAGCTCTCCCGGGGTGCCGGTGAAGACCGTCGCGTCACCCTCGTACGGCTCGCCCGCGAGGTCGTCGAGCCGGGCGCGGCGCGCGGCCGCGGCCCCGGGCGTGCCGTCCAGGTACACGGTGAGCTCCCCGAACAGGTGCAGGGGCTCGTGCCCGAGCCCCGCGGCTTCGCGGACCTGCCGCACCGCCGCGACCGCGGCCCGCGCCCCGGCCGCGTCGCGTGAGACGAGGAAGCCCACGTCCGCGGAGCGGGCGACGAGCCCGTACGCCGCGCTGTCCGCCGCGCGCGCGGTGACCAGGGGCTGGCCCTGCGGCGGGCGCGGGGTGATGGAAGGCCCCCGGACGCTGAAGAACCGTCCCCGGAAGTCGACGTGGTGGAGCTTCTCGCGGTCGACGAAACGGCCCGTGGCGACGTCCCGGATCTCGGCGTCGTCCTCCCAGCTGTCCCATAGCCGCCGGACGGCCTCGACGTGGTCGACCGCCTCCGCGTACAGCTCCCCCCGCGCGGGCGGGGCGGGGCGCCGTCCGAAGTGCCGCTCCTCGTGGGCCGGTCCGGACACCTGGACGTGCACACCGGCCCGCCCGCGACCGACGTGGTCGAGCGTGGCCACCGCCTTGGAGATGTGGAAGGGCTCGGTGTGGGTGGCGGTCACCGCCGGTACGAGACCGATCCGGCGGGTCAGCGGGGCGACCCGGGCCGCGGTGAGCACCGCGTCCAGCCGCCCGCGCACCCGGTCGGTCCGCTCGTCGGCCCCGTCCGGCGAGGAGGACTGGACGGACAGCCCGTCCTCGAAGGTGACGAAGTCCAGCAGCCCGGCCTCCGCCTCGGCGACGAGCCCGGCCCAGTGGCGCGCGGTGAACACCTCGCCGGGCCGGGCCCCCGGTTCCCGCCAGGAGGCCGGGTGGGCCCCCGTCCCGTCGAGCGCGACCGCCAGGTGCAGCGGAGCGGACGGGGCGCCGGACGGGTCGGGCGCGGAGGGGAGATGAGGGGGCACGGAAACGGACACGGCGGTGACGCCTTCCTGATCGGCGCGCGGGAAGGGAAGCCGGAGCGGGCCGGGGATCGTGCCCCGGCCCGCCGTCGGTCTCCTGCGAAAAACGCTACGTCCGGGTGTCCGGGCCTTCAATGCCGCCCGTGTGAAGAGAACTTGGCGGCAGTGTTGCGGGCCGGACGCCGCCCGCCGCGCCCCACCGGGCGCCTGCCGGCGTCACAGCCAGGGGAGCTCCGAGGCCGCGTGACGGGAGGCGCGGAACACCGAGTTCTGGGCACCGGCGGAGGACTCCAGGCCCACCCCGTCACCGAAGGAACGGAACTGCGGGACCACGAACTCCCACACCACCTCGCGCTCCGGGGTCACCTCGAAGAGGCGCCCGAAGGAGCCCTCGGCGATGAACGTGTTCCCGTTGGGCAGGCGCTGCGCGCTCGACATGTACGGGCTGTAGAAGTTCTGCGGCGGGTTGTCCTCGTAGGACCACAGCTCCGCACCGGTGGCCGGGTCGAGTTCCAGCACCCGCGAGTACGGCACCGACGTGGTGTCCCGGTAGGTCCCGTTGTCGAAGACCAGGATGCTGCCGCCGGCCAGCTCGTGCGGATGGTGCTGCTGGGCCAGGACGTCCGGGCCGATGCTCCACTGAACGGAGCCGTCGCTCCGGTCCACCGACACGGTCACGGAGGCGCTGCGGAACCCCACCATCACCGAGCCGTCGGCGCGTTCGTTCACGGTGTTCGCCATCGGCCAGTGGTTGCGGGCGAAGTGCCGGTTCAGCACCACCTCGGCGGGGTCCAGATGGTCGATCGCCGCCCAGCGCCACACCACCTCCCCGTCCCAGGTCAGTTCGAGCACCACGTCCCCGTAGACCACCCCTCCGGGCGCCTCGGAACCGGGAATGCCGCCCCGCACCCGGGCCGCGTCGGCCGGGGCCAGCGGCTCGACCACGGTGATCAGGAGGTTGCCGTTGCGCAGCACCGTCGCGTCGTGGTGGTGGAACGGGTGCCTGACCTCGCGGACCACGGTGGAATCGGGGGCGAGCTCCTGGAGGATGCCGCCGTGGTAGACGTCCCAGATGGGGAAGAGGCTCGGGCCGGAGGTGTCCTTGGCGGCGTAGAAGAGGTTTCCGTTCGGGAGGAGCTGGGCCTGCCGGCCGGGCGGATGGGGGGAGGTCCAGGTGTGCGCGGGCCGGCCCTCGATGTCGACGAGATGGATCTCGCCGGACCCGGTGATCGGGGTGTACAGGGTGTACCCGCCGTAGCTGAGCCGCGGGTCGTGCGCGATGAGGCCGGTGCCCCGGCGGCGCAGGGTGTTCTGGTCGACGGTCATGAGGATCTCCGTGGGGTGGGGACGGTGTTCAGCGGACGGTGACGGCGGCCGGGTCGGCCGCGGCCAGGGGAGCGGGGTGCAGGTGCTTCAGGAGCGAGGCGCGGTCGGCGGCGCCGGGCAGGCTCTGCGTCGCCTTGGCCCATCCGGCCTCGTCCTCCAGCTGTGCGAGCAGTTCGGGCGAGAGGGTCGCGCCGTAGGTGTAGCGGGGCTGGAACGCTTCGACGTAGCCGGCCTGGAGGGCGCCCTTGGACTGCGTGAGCAGGGCCCGGCGGGCCCCCGCGGGGTCGGCGGCGAGCTCGCGCTGCGCCGCCAGGAGCGCGCGGAGCACGGCGGTGGTGCCCTCCTCGGTCGCCGACGGCCCCGCGACGAGGAGGGTGCGCGCGGTGTACCCGGCGAAGGGGACCTCGGCGTAGCGCTCGCCGAGCGCGGTGCGCGCGGCGTCGTAGAAGCTGGGGAAGGTGAGTCCGGCGTCGACGTCGCCGCGGGCCAGGGCCGGGGGCACCTGGTTCGGCGCGAGGTTGACCACGGTGACGTCGGCCGCGGTCAGCCCGGCCGAGGCCAGCATCCGCGACAGCGCGTACTCGACGTTCGTGCCTTGCGGGACCCCGACCTTGCGGCCCTTGAGCGCGGCGAAGCCGGTGATCTGCCGGTCGGTGCGGGTGAGCAGGCGCCAGTCGGTGAACCGGGACAGGTCGGCGACGATGCGCACCTCGCGGCCCCCGAGCGCCGCCGTCACCGCGGGCAGGTCGCCGACGACACCGAGCTGGGCCTGCCCGCCGAGCACGGCGTTGAGGGCGTCGCGCCCGGTGGGCTGGGTGGTGACGGTGGCCTCGATCCCCTCGGCCGCCCACAGTCCGCGCTCCTGGGCCACGTGGACGGGCGCGCCGCCGAGGTGGTCGCTGCCGACGATGGTGACGGCGGGACGTCCGGAGGCGCCCGGGCGGTCGGCGCCCTCGGAGCAGGCGCCGAGGAGGGTGGTGAGCAGGGCCGTCAGGAGCACGGCGGCCGCCGCGCGGGGTGTGCGGGCTGCCGGGGATCTACGGGTTGCGGGCATGGCGAGGGTCCCTCCGGGACGGGGTCGTGGGCGGGGCGGGAAAGGCGGGGGAGGGGTGTGCGCGGCGGGCCGCGCAGGGGTGGGTCAGGTGGTGCCGAGGTGCCGGGCGACGGACGCGCGCAGGCCAGGGTCGGGCGGGCCGGGGAGCACGGTGTGGTCGGCCAGCACCCGCCCGGGCGCGCCGCCGAGCACGACGACCCGTTCGGCGAGGGCCAGTGCCTCGTCGATGTCGTGCGTGACGAACAGCACGGTCGTGCCGCGGCGCTGCCACAGCTCCCGCAGCAGGGTCTGCATCCGGGTCCGGGTGAGCGCGTCCAGCGCGCCGAACGGCTCGTCCATCAGGAGGACTTCCGGCTCGGCGGCCAGCGCCCGGGCCAGTGCGACCCTCTGCTGCATACCGCCGGAGAGCTGCGCCGGGTACTTCTCCGCACCCTCCGCGAGGCCCACTTCGGCGAGGGCCGCGAGAGCCCGCCGGCGGCGTTCGGCCCGGGGCAGGCCGAGCCGCTTCAGGGCGAACTCGACGTTCCCGCGGGCCGTGCGCCACGGGAACAGGGCGTAGTGCTGGAAGACCACCCCGCGGTCCGGACCCGGTGCGCGGACCGGGGTCGCGCCCACGCTCACCAGGCCGGAGGCCGGACGGACGAACCCGGCGACGGCGCCCAGCACCGTGGACTTGCCGCAGCCGCTCGGGCCCAGCAGCGCGGTGAAGGACCCGGCGGGGAACTCCAGGTCGGTGGGCTCCAGGACGGGTGCGCCGCCGTAGCCGACGGACAGTCCCTCCAGGCGTACGCTCCGGCTCACGAGGCGCTCCAGTGGACGAAGCGGCGGCCGATCCCGGCCAGGACGAGGTCCACGACCACGCCCAGCGCGCCGAGGACGAGCAGGCCCGCGAACATCCGGTCCACCCTCAGGAACTGGCCGTCCACCTGGAGGCGGTAGGCCAGACCGCTGTCCGCGCCGCCCAGTTCCGCGGCGACCAGCGCGAGGAGCGCCACGGACGCGCCGTAGCGCAGGGCCGCGAGCACGGCCGGGGCGGCGGCGGGCAGCAGTACTTCGGTGAAGCGCCGGTGCAGCGGCGCCCCGAGGGAGCGGGCGGCGCGCAGGTGGGAGGCGGGCACCCGGGAGACGCCGTCGTGGACGTAGAGCCAGACCGCGAGGAGGACGGCGTAGGCGATCAGCAGCCGCTTGGCGTTCTCGCCGATGCCGAACCAGGCGGTGGCGAGCGGTACCAGGGCGATCGCCGGGATCGGCCGCAGGAAGGAGACGACCGGCGTGACGGCCGCCGAGAGCCTCGGGAGGTAGCCGGTGGCGAAGCCCAGGGCGCTGCCGAGCAGGGCGCCGAGCGCGAAGCCCTGCCCCGCGCGGGACAGGCTGGCGCCGAGATCCGCGGCGAGGAGCCCGCTGCGGGCGCTGTCGGCGACCGCGGCCGCCGTGTCGGCGGGGGTCGGCAGCAGCCCCGGAGCCACCGCGCCGGACCAGGCGACGAGCGACCACGACGCGAGCACGGCGGCGGCCGCGCCCAGGGCGGGGCCGAGCCGGCCGGGGGCCCGGCCTGTCGGTGAGGGTGTGGAGTGCACGGGGCGGCTCCTCGTTCGGAGATCTTTCATAAGTGAGGTCAATAATTGACCACGCTTATGAAGGGAGTGTTGCAGCAGTACGAAACCTCCCTGGGCCTCCGAGGCCCGCCCGCGCCATGAGGTACGTTCGGGCCGTGTCTCGCCCCGAACCCACACCCGAAGCGATCGAGGTCGGACGGGTGATCCGCGGCTGTCGCAAGCAGCGCGGCGTCTCCATGGCCGTGCTCGCCACCCGCTCGGGCCTCTCGCAGCCCTTCCTCAGCCAGCTGGAACGCGGCCTCGCCACCCCCAGCCTCAGCTCGATCTACAAGATCGCCGACGCGCTGGACGTCACCCCGGGCACCTTCCTCAGGCCGCCGGGCCGCCCCGGACCCGTCAGCCACGAGCGCGACCCCCAGGTGATCCGCGTGGACGAGGCCGCGGGGCAGGTCGCCCGCGTGCTGATCCCCGGCGGCAGCAGTGGCCTGATGGAGGCCTACGAGCACCACTTCGAGCCCGGCGCGGGCGAACGGGGCTGGTTCGAACACCCCGGCGAGGACTTCCTCCACGTGCTGGAGGGCGAGGTCCTGCTGGAGATCGAGGGGGAGGAGCCCCTGGTCCTGCGCGCCGGCCAGAGCGCCCACCACCGGGGCGAACTCCCGCACCGCTGCCGGCTGTCGGGCCCCGAACCGGCCCGCACCCTGCTCGTCGTCGCGCACGCCCCCTGACGCCCGGCGGCCCGCGCCGCTCAGGACACCAGGGTCTGCTCCTCCAGCTCGGTGAGCCGCACCGTGCTCAGACCGCCGCGCGCCGTCGTCACGCCCGTCACCTTCAACTGGGTACCCGGCGGCAGGATGTACTCCTCCTCGCCCGTGAACGCCGAGAACGCGCGGATGCCCACCGCCCGCACCGGCGTCACCTCGAAGAGCGTCCGCTTGCCCCGGCTGCCCAGGAAGGCGCGGGCCACTCCCGGCTCGGAGGTGCAGGAGGAGACGCCCCACCAGGTCACCGTGCGCCCCAGCGGGTACTGGGAGCGCAGGTCCGGGGCCACCCCGCGGTCGATGCCTGGGTCTCCCCGACCAACTCCCGCGGCCGTATCGACGGAGGGGTCGACGCGGTCACCAAGCGCCATCTGGGGGCGGGTATCCAATTGCGGGTGCAGCGGGCCATCCGCGACCGGTTCGCCGGAAACCTTCCGGTGGGGAGCGCCGTGTGCGTTCCGTCGGGAGCGGTCCACCCGAATTTCCCATATCGACTCCGACCATGGTCGAGTCCTCGCAGAACGTGCGGGAGACGCTGAATGTCGCGCTCGCCTGCGCGGCCGCCTTCCAGGCCGTCCACCAGCAGAACACCGCCGCCCCGGGCAGCGTTCGTTCGGTGGCGCTGGTCGGCATGGGCGCCCGGACCGGACGCGTGCCCGCGAGGGTCTGCCCCAACCTGATGTGGACCGGCTACACGCTCTTCGGCGACCACCGCTTCGAGGACTACGACGACCCGCGCCACGGTCGTCGCCCAGCTCGACGACCTCGAGAGCGCGCCCGCCGCCGAGCGGGTCCGCATCACACCGCCGAAGCGGACCCCCTCCCGCCGCTGACGGGCCGTTCGTCACCGCGGACTCCCGGCGCTCCGGTCGATGTCAGTCGGGCGCGCTAGCTTCCCCGCATGGGTGTGTATCTGGTGAGCGTCGGCGCGCAAGAGTGGTTCGGTGGCGAGGAGGACGGCTGGGGTGAGGTGGCCTCGGCTCTCAATGCCGAGCTCGGGCGGAGGGGTCTGCCGCCCTACGAGGACGTCCCCCCGGAGACGGGCTTCGTGCGCGGCTCCGGTCAGGCCTTCGAGGAGAAGCTGATCCCCTCCATGAACGGGTTCTTCGCCCTGTGCGAGGCGCACCTGTCCCGAAAGGAGCAGGAGCTCCTCTGCGGCTGGACCGTGCTCGTGCCCTTCGCGCTCGACGAGGAGATCTGGTTGCCGATCGAATCCGGCGAGTTCGACTCCATGGTCGCCGGCGCCCCCGAGGTGCTGCCGCTCGCCGAGAAGCTGGCGGCGGCCATCGATCTGCCGCCCGACACCCCGGCGGCATGCGACAACCTCGACCTGGGCACATGGTTCCGGCACCGGGCGAAGGAACCGGCCGGTACGCGGACGGGGCCGTGGGGCGAGGACCTGGACTCCGCCTTCTACGTCGCGCTGTTCCTGCGCGCCGCCCAGCACTCGATCCGGCGCGGTTGTCCCGTCGTCTTCACCTGAGACCCGCAGAAAGTTGGGTCAGGCTGCGGCACGCTCGCCGAGCACGTGACCCCCGAGCGGCTGGCGGCGACCCGTACGAACGCCCGGACCGGAGCCGTGCCCAGGCCGTCCGCGCACGGGTACCCGCTGGTGGTGCTCTCCCCGGGCTTCACGATGCCGCGCGCCTCGCTGACCGTGCTCGCCGAGGACCTCGCCAGCCGGGGCTACGTCGTCGCAGCCGTGGACCACGCGTACGAGTCCGACGGCACCTCCTTCCCCGGCGGGCGGGTGCTCACCTGCACGGCCTGCGAGCAGGTCCTCCCCGACCGGTCGCTGGAGCGGGTCTCGGACGGCCGGGCGCGCGACATCCCGTTCGTCCTGGACCGCCTCACCGGCCCGCGCCCCGCGTGGCGCCACTCCCGTCTGATGATCGACGCCGGGCGCATCGGGATGGCGGGCCACTCCATCGGAGGCGCCGCGGCTGGACGGCTGGAAGCGCTGGCTGAACGTCACGGGAGCGGGGCACGCCGCCTTCACAGACCGGCCCGCGCTCGGTGACCAGGTCGGCTACGGCCACCCCGAGACTCCGCTGTCCGGGCTCCGCTCGCAGCAGATCACCCGCGGGTACGTCGGCGCGTTCTTCGACCTCCACCTGCGCGGGATCGCCCCCCCGGCTGGAGGGCCCCACGGCGGCCGACCCGGAGGTCGTCTTCCACCGACGCTGAACGCCGGGCCCTCAGCCGGCTCCGCCCGCGAAGGCCCAGGACTCCAGGTCGCGGTAGTGGATCGGCCCGGGGCCGCGGCCCCGGTTGCTGCCGACCAGGTGCAGACGTTCGCTCGGCCAGCGCCGGCCCGTGAACGCCTCCAGCCCCGCGGCCGCCTCGATCACGCACGCGGTGTCGCTCCGCCGGGTGCGGGCCAGCGTGAGGTGGGGGCGCAGCACCCGCTCCTGGAAGGCGATCCCGCACTCCCTGACGAGGGCGCGCACGTCGGCGGCGAGCAGGTGCAGGCCGTCGAGGTCCCCCTCGATCCCGCTCCACAGGACCCGCTCGTCGAAGTGCCCGCCCCCGCGCAGCGCCAGCTCCACGGGCTCCCGCGCCGCTGCGAGCTCCGCGAGCGGAGCCCGCAGCAGCGAGGCGGCGGCGACCGGGAGCTCGCCGAGGAAGGCCAGCGTGATGTGCCAGTCCTCGACGCGGTTCCACCGCATGCGGGGGTACGCCTCGTAGGCGGGACCGAGGGCGCGTTCGAGCTCGCCCTTGGCGTCGTCGGGCGGGGCGAGCGCTATGAACAGCCGCACGGTCGAGGGCCGGTTCTCTTCCTTCACATGGGCCTTCGTACCTCACCACCGCCCGTCCGGTCACTTCCGGGCACGGGGCTGCCCGTCCGTGACGCCGCGGCTCCGCTCAGTCGACGAGCACCCCGGGGTTGAGGATGCCCCGCGGGTCGAGTGCCCCCTTCGCGGCCTTCAGGGCGAGGGCGAAGGGGTCGGGGCGCTGGAGGTCGTATCCCTTGCGGTGGTCGCGGCCGACCGCGTGGTGGTGGGTGATCGTCGCCCGGTGGCGGTGCAGGACGTCGCCCGCCACGGTCTTGAGGTCGTCCCAGAAGGCGACCTCGTCGCCCGGGCGCCCCGCGGCGATGACCGTGAAGTAGGGCGCGGCGCCGTCGGGATAGACGTGCGTGAGGCGGCAGTTGACGGTCGCCGGGTGGCCGGAGGCCTTGAGCGCGGCCGCGCCGACCTCCCTGCGGACCTCCTCGACGAGCTCCGGTATCCGGTCCCAGGTGGCCGCCGTCTCGAAGGTCTCGGCGACGGCCCCCATCCTGGCCAGACCGTCCCGCAGGTAGGGCATCCGCAGGAAGGCCGAGCGCCACGCGCCCACGGCGGCGTCGGCGGGCGCGCCGTCGTGCGCGTACGGGGTGTCGTCACGCCGGCCGCCGTGCGAGCGGGCCAGCTCGACGGCCTGTCCGAGCCGTCCGGTGACCGGGCCGTCCGCGGACTCGAACCCCAGGACGAGCACCGCGGAGCCGTCGTGCGAGGCCCCGGACATGGCCGCCTCGCCCGCGTCCAGCAGCCGGCAGTTCGCGGGGGAGAGGTCGGACTGCGCGACGGCCCGGACCGCTCGCAGCGCGGCGTCGAAGTCGGTGAAGGACAGCGCGGCGGAGGCCTTGTGCGAGGGCCGTTCCTGCAGTCGCACCCAGGCCTCGGTGATCACGCCGAGGGCTCCCTCCGAGCCCAGGAAGAGCCGGTCGGGGGAGGGGCCCGCGCCGGAGGCGGGCAGCCGCCACGAGGCGCTCGTACCGGCGGGAGTGACCACGCGCAGGGACTGGACGAAGTCGTCGATGTGGGTGCGGCCGGTGGCGTAGTGCCCGCCGGCCCGGGTGGCGAGCCAGCCGCCCAGCGTGGAGAACTCGAAGCTCTGCGGGAAGTGGCGCAGGGTCAGCCCGTACGGCCGCAGTCCGTCCTCCAGGTCCGGCCCCAGGGCCCCGGCCTGGATGCGGGCGGCCCGGCCGGGGACGTCGACCTCCAGGACGCGGCCCATCGAGGTCAGGTCCAGGGAGAGCACGGCGCGGTGGGCGTCCCCGCGGTACTCGACGCCGCCCGACACCGACGAGCCGCCGCCGTAGGGGACGACCGCGACCCGGTGTTCGCCGGCCCAGTCCAGCAGGTCCGCCACCTCCCGCTCGTCCGTCGGCCGGGCGACGAGGTCGGGTATGCGGCCGGGCCGTCCGCGCAGGGCGCGGGCGATGTCCCGGTAGGCCTTCCCCATGGCGTGGGAGGCGCGCTGTCCGGGGTCGGAGTCCACCAGGTGCGCGAGGCTCGCCGGGGGAGTGACGGCGGGCGGTGCGATGCGCAGGTCCCGGACGAGGGGAACGGGGAGCGGGTGCGCGAGCGTACCGGGCACCAGGGCGCCCATGGCCGCGCACTCCGCGTCGTCGGGGTGGGCGTCCGCCCATCCCCAGCCCCACCAGGAACGGGTGCGCGTGGTGCGGGAGGGAGGGGTCGGCTGCGCCGTCGTGCCGGACATGGATGCGCTCCAGAGCTCGCGGGAACGGGAACTTACCTTGCGGTAAATTACTTACTGATAATATCCGCGCATGGCAACCCCCCGCTCGAAAGCCGGCACCAAGGGCGTCCCGCGGCAGCACCGTCAGCAGCAGATCCTGGCCGCCGCCACCGAGGAGTTCGGCACCCGCGGCTACGCGGCCGCCTCGCTCGCCTCCATCGCCGAGCGCGTCGGCGTCACCAAGACCCTGCTGCACCAGTACTTCGGCACCAAGGAAGACCTCTACCTCGCCTGCCTGACCCCGGTCGGCGACCGGCTCCTCGACACGATCCGCACGGCCATGGGCCCCGACGGCACCTCCCCGCACACCCCCCTGCGGGTCCTGGGCAGCATCTTCACCGCGCTCGAAGGCCGCCGCGAGGCGTGGTTCGTCCTGTACGACACCACGCTCCCGCCGGGCGGTGAGGCCGCCCGGCGGGCCGCCTCCTACTGGGCGGCCATCGACCGGCTCGCCGCCGGCGGCACGGCGGACCTGCTGCGCACCGCCGGGTCCGAGGACCCCCTGGACGCCGACGTGCTGACCTACGTCTGGCGCGACCTCGTCGCCACGGTCGTGCGCTGGTGGGTCAAGCACCCGGAAGAGACCCCGGAGGCCATGGCACGGCGCTGCGGCCGCCTCTTCGCCGCCGCGGCGGCCCTCACCGCCGACCCCGAGCAGACCTGATCCGACCCTCCGCCGGCCTGGTCCGGCCGCGGCCGGCGCCCCGGCCGCCGGCGCGTGCCCCGGCCGTGCCGGGGTTAGCCTGGACGGGGCGAACCCGCCGGTCAGGCAGGCCCTCGCCCGCCGACGGCAGAGACGTCCCGGTGCCCCGAGGGAGGTCCCGTGACCCCGAGACTGCGTGTCACCACCGTGGACGCCGGCCCCTTCACCATGCCGCGCGGCGGCCTCCTGCACGGAGGGGGCGACGAGCCGGTCACCGTGCCCTCGACGGTGGCCGTCATCGAGCACGCCACCCACGGACTCCTCCTGTTCGACACCGGGATCAACCACCGCGTCGCGGACCCCGAGGCGGCCGAGGCCCACTGGGGACCGGGTCTGCGCACCGCGTACGGGGCCGAGGGGTTCACCAGGGCCCACGCCGTCGACGCCCAGCTGGAGCGCCTCGGCTACCGGCTCGACGAGGTCAGGTACGTCCTCTACTCGCACCTGCACCTCGACCACGCCGGAGGCATGACCTACTTCCCGCACGCCGTCCACGTCGCCCAGCACGACGAACTGCGCCACGCGTGGTGGCCGGACCGCTGGACCGCCCGCGGCTACGCCTTCAACGACTACGCGGCGACCCGGGCCTACGACTTCCTCGAACTGCGCGGCGACGCCGACCTGTTCCAGGACGGGACCGTCACCCTCGTGCGGACGGCGGGCCACACGCCCGGCCATCAGGGGGTCGTCCTCGACCTCCCGCACTACGGCCGGATCGGCCTCATGGGCGACGCCGCGCACCTCCAGGAGGGGCTGGACCGCAACGTGCCCATGCTCAGCGACTGGAACGTCGAGGAGAAGCTCCTCGGCCACGGCAGGCTGCGCGCGCTGTCCCGGGCCGGGATCCGCGTCTCCCTCTCCCACGACCCGGCCCACTTCGCCGCCCTCCCGCACGACGGGACCTACTGGGACTGAGGCGGGCCGGGACGGGACCTGGAGGACGCCTCTTGCTCGATCTATCGAGTTTCGATAGATTTCCATCGGGACTCGATGGAAGGGTGGGGGGTCATGAGCAAGTGGACCGTGCACGCGCTGAGAGCGGTGCTCGCAGTGGTGCTCGCAGGCACCGTGTTCGTGCAGGTGTCGATGGTGTGGGCGCTGGTGAGCGGGAACGACCCGGAGGACGGATCGCTACCGCTGACCCCGCTGCGGCTGATCATGATCATGGGCATGCTGGCGGCCCAGGTCGCCCTCGTCTCCGTCTGGCGGCTGGTGACGATGGTGCGGCGCGGAACCGTCTTCTCGCACGCCGCCTTCCGCTACGTGGACGCCGTGATCGGGTCGATCGTCGCCGCCGCCCTCGTCTGGTTCGCCGTCACCGCCGTCAACGCACCGGGCCAGCGGGAGGACCCGGGCGTCACCGTCATCATGGCCGGGGTGGGCGTGGCCATCCTGGGGGTGGCCCTCATCGTCCTCGTCCTGCGGATGCTGCTCGTCCAGGCCGTCGCGCGCGACGGCGAGGCGTCGCGGATGCGCGCCGAGCTGGACGAGGTGATCTGATGCCGATCGCCGTCGACATCGACGTGATGCTGGCCCGGCGCAAGATGTCCGTGGGGGAGCTCGCGGACCGGGTGGGCATCACCCCGGCCAACCTGGCCGTCCTCAAGAACGGCCGGGCCAAGGCGGTCCGCTTCGCCACCCTCGCCGCGCTCTGCGAGGTGCTCGAATGCCAGCCGGGAGACCTGCTGCGCTGGGAGCCCGAGGGCGCCGAGGACCTTGCGGCTGCCGCGGAGGTCGCGGACGGCTGACCGGCGGCGGGCCGGGGGCCGGAGCGTTCCCCGCCGGCGCGCCTGCGGACGGGACCGGGGAGCCGGCCCCGCACCCTCGGCAGCCCGGTGCCGCCGGTCCGGTGTGTTCCGGTCAGCCGTTCAGCGAGGCCATCAGCTCGGGGGCGTACCGGTCCCCCGAGGCCACGCCGTGCGGGGCCACGGCGTCGATCGCCGCCCGTTCGGCCGCGCTGATCGTCACGGCGGTGGCGGCGACGTTCTCCTCCAGGTAGCGGCGGCGCTTGGTGCCGGGGATGGGCACCGCGCCCTGCTGGAGGGTCCAGGCCAGGGCGAGCTGCGAGGGGGTGACGCCCTTCTCGGCGGCCAGCCGGCGCACCTGGTCCACGACGGCCAGGTTCCGGCGGAAGTTCTCGCCCTGGAAGCGGGGGTCGGTGCGCCGGAAGTCGTCGGCGGTGAAGTCGTCCGGCGAGGTGATGGCGCCCGAGAGGAACCCGCGGCCGAGCGGGGAGTAGGCGACGAGGCCGATGCCCAGCTCCCGGAGGGTGTCCAGCACGCCGTCGTGCTCGATGCCGCGCTCGAAGAGGCTGTACTCGGTCTGCACGGCGGCCAGCGGGTGGACGGCGTGGGCGCGGGTGATGGTGGCGGGGGAGACCTCGCACAGGCCGATGTGGCGGACCTTGCCGGCCTCGACCAGCTCGGCCATGGCGCCGACGCTCTCCTCGACCGGCACGGCCGGGTCCACGCGGTGCAGGTAGTAGAGGTCGATGTGGTCCGTGCCGAGGTGGCGCAGGGAGCGGTCGGCGGAGCGGCGGATGTAGTCGGGGGTCCCGTTGTGACCGCGGAAGGCGCCGTCGTCGGTGAACTCGACGCCCGTCTTGGTCGCGACCACGGCCGCGTCGCGCCGCCCGGACAGGGCGCGGCCGAGCAGCTGCTCGTTGCGGAAGGGGCCGTAGCCCTCGGCGGTGTCGAGGAGGGTGACGCCGAGCTCCAGGGCCCGGTCGATCGTGGCCAGCGACTCGGTGTCGTCGGTGGCGCCGTAGTGGGCGCTCATGCCCATCAGGCCGAGGCCCTCGGCGCCGACCTCCAGGCCCTGACCGCCCAGTGCGCGGATCTCCATGACGTGCTCCTTCGAGATAAGTAACTAACTGGATAGATAGAGCTTGCGACGCCATGGCTCCGTTTGTCAATAACCGGATAGTTACTTGCTAGGCTGCGCCTCATGGCACGGGATTCCAGCGCGACCAAGGCGCGCCTGCTCGACGCGGCCTTCTCCGAGTTCGCGGCGTACGGCATCGCGGGCGCGCGCGTCGACCGCATCGCCGAGGCGGCGCAGGCGAACAAGCGGCTCATCTACGTCTACTACGGCAACAAGGAGCAGCTCTTCGACGCGGTGCTCCAGCGGGCGCTCGAAACGGGAGCGGAGTCCGTCCCCTTCGACGCCGACGACCTCCCCGGGTACGCGGGAGCGGTCTTCGACCACCTCGTCGCGCGGCCCGCGCTGATGCGGCTGGTGCTGTGGAAGCAGCTGGAACGCCCCGGGGCCGGCGAGGCGGAGTCCGCCTCCGTCGAGGAGAAGCTCGCCGCGGTGCGACGGGCGCAGGACGCGGGGCTGGTCGACCCGGGTCCGTCCGCGGCCGACCTGCTGACCCTGGTGATGGGTCTGGCCCAGGCGTGGTTCGGCGCGGTCGGCGGTCCGGCCGCGGACCGGGACGACGCGGGCCGGGTCGTCGGGCAGCTCGCCGGCCACCGCGCCGCGGTGGTGGAGGCGGTGCGCCGACTCGTGGCGCCCCCGTCCGCCGGCCCGGTGGCCTGACGACCCGGAGCCGCATCCCCTGGGGCCTTGACGCCCGGGGCCTGGCGCCCCGGGTCTCGACGCCCCAGGAGATGCGGCTCCCCGGACCTGACGCCCCCGGGCCTGGCTTCCTGGGTGACGCCCCGGAGGTGGACCCCCTTGGGCCTGATGCCCCGGGCTTGACGGCCTGCAGTCGGACCCTCTGGGGCCTTGACGCCCGGGGCCCGGCGCCCCGGGCCTGGCTTCCCGGATGACGCCCCGGGCATCGACGCCCCGGAGGCGGACGCCCTGGGGCCTGACGGCCCGGAGCCGCATCCCCTGGGTCTGATGTCTCGGGATTGACGGCCTGCAGCCGGACCCCTGGGGCCTGACGCCCCCGGCCTGGCGCCCCGGAGGTGGCCCCCGGCCTGCCCCCGGGCCCGGCTGCCCGGACTTGGCGTCCCGGGTCTGAGGCCCTGGGGCGGCTGCCGGTACTCGGCCCGGCCGTATCCGGGTGCCGGGTGTCCGTTCGTCAGGTGCCGGGGGCTGCGAACTCCAGCAGGGTCCGCTCGTACAGTGCGCCGAAGTCCACCCGGGTGATGTGCTCGTACGGGAACCTCGACGGCTTGCGGTGCCACCGGGCCTCCGGGTCGATCTCCCGCAGCCGCAGCGACTTGGGCCGGGTCTCGGCCACTTCGCCGACCCGGCAGGCCTCCGGCGCGTGCCGCTCCAGGTGGACGGAGATCAGGCCGAAGGCCTGCGCCGCGGCCTGCGCCAGGGCCGGGAGGTCGTCCAGAGGGAGCGCGGGCTCGGGCGGCCGCACGGGCCATTGGCCCCGCCGGCTCAGCGCCCTGACGGTCAGACAGTCCTCGTCGCCGCGGCGCCGGACGGCGGTCACGTCACCGGTGCGGACGGCCGCCCAGCCGTCGAGCCGCAGGTCCGTGCACCGCGCCAGCAGGGTCCATTCCGGATGTGCGGCGACGACGAACCCGTCGAGCCGTTCCGCGTCGCGTATACCCGTACGGTCCAGGCGGACCGGCCTGCCTGTGGCCACGGCCTCGTCGAGCCGTGCCCTCACTTTCTTGCCCATGAGGGCATCCTGCCTGGTGGCGGCGGTGGAGGTCACCCGGATTTCGCGCCGCGCGGGGCCTGTGAGGGCCCGCCGGGCGCTCGGTGATGGCGCGAACAAGCGGGGGACGGCTGTCCGAATACCGTCCGGTCGGCCTCCCAAACACGGTACGGCTCAAGATCACCGGTTCGAGGTAATCCGATCGGCTCTGGCAAGGGGCCGGCCTCGTAGGCCGTTAGTGTTCTTCCGGATCCAGAGGGATTGCCCGGGTATTCACCCTATTTTTCTGCTTTCACCGGTGAAGTGCGCATCTGTGCACCGCATCACTGCCCGCACGAAGGAGAGCCTGCCGCAATGACCGTGGACACCAGCCCAGAGGCGCAGCTGGAACAGCCCCAGCAGACCAGCCTGGGCACGGCGGCCGCCCGTAATCTCGCCACCACGACCAAGTCCGCCCCGCAGATGCAGGAGATCACCTCCCGCTGGCTGCTGAGGATGCTCCCCTGGGTGGAGACGAAGGGCGGCACCTACCGGGTGAACCGCCGGCTGACCTACACCGTCGGCGACGGACACATCGAGTTCGTCCAGGACGGTGCCCGCGTCAGGGTGATCCCCCGCGAGCTCGGCGAACTCGCCATGCTGCGCGGCTTCGACGACGAGGAAGTGCTCGCCACCCTCGCCGACCGGTGCGTCCAGCGCGACTTCCGCGCCGGTGAGGTGCTGGTCGAGCGCGGCGCCCCCGCGGAGCACATCCACCTGATCGCCCACGGCCGCATCAGCCAGACCACGGTGGGCAAGTACGGCGACCAGGTCGCGGTGGCCGTCCTCGCCGACGGCGACCGGTTCGGCGAGAACGCCCTGCTGGACGCCGACGCCACCTCCGACTACACGGCCACCGCCGAGACCTCCGGCGTCCTGCTCACTCTCTCCCGCACCGACTTCGCCTCGGTCATGGCGGTCGCCCCGCAACTGCGGAGCCACATCGAGCAGTTCGGCTCGCTCCCGCAGCAGCGCCAGAACAAGCACGGCGAGGCCGAGATCGCCATGTCGGCCGGCCACACGGGCGAGCACGAACTGCCCAGCGCCTTCGTGGACTACGAGCTCAAGCCGCGCGAGTACGAGCTGTCCATCGCGCAGACCGTGCTCCGGGTCCACACGCGCGTGGCCGACCTCTACAACGAGCCGATGAACCAGACCGAGGAGCAGCTCCGGCTCACGATCGAGGCCCTGCGCGAGCGCCAGGAACACGAGCTGATCAACAACCGCGAGTTCGGCCTCCTCCACAACGCCGCGTTCAACCAGCGCATCCAGACCCACTCGGGCCCGCCCACCCCGGACGACCTGGACGAACTGCTCTGCCGCCGCCGCGGTTCCAAGTTCTTCCTCGCGCACCCGAAGACCATCGCGGCGATCGGGCGCGAGTTCAACGCCCGCGGCCTGTACCCGGACCACGTCGACCTCGGCGGCCAGCAGGTCCCGGCCTGGCGCGGGGTGCCCATCCTGCCCTGCAGCAAGATCCCCATCAGTAAGGAGAACACGAGCTCGATCCTCGTGATGCGTACCGGGGAGGACAACCAGGGCGTCATCGGCCTGCACCAGACCGGCCTGCCGGAGGAGTACGAACCGGGCCTGTCGGTGCGGTTCATGGGCATCGACGAGAAGTCGATCATCTCTTACCTGGTCACCACGTACTACTCCGCCGCCATCCTCGTGCCCGACGCGCTCGGCGTGCTGGAGAACGTGCAGATCGCCCGGCGCAACGCCTGACCGGCTCCGGCCGGCGGGTGTACGGGCCCTCCGGGCGCGACGCGCAGCCCGGAGGGCCCGTTCCGCGGGCCACGACAGACCCATCACCCCTCAAGGAGCCACGGATGCCCGACCCCGGGCCTTCCCCTCTGCAGTCGAGCCTGCCCGGCGCAGCGGCCCGCTTCGGGGCCCACGGTCTCGGCCGCGGCGCCGACGGCGTCGGCGGCGGCCGGCCCGCACCGCCCTCCGTCCCGGCCCCGCACCAGGCCCCGGCAGCTCCGGCGGCGGCTGCACCCGCAGCTGTTCCGGCAGCCGTCCCGGCGGTCGCACCCGCAGCCGTTCCGGCATCCGCCCCCGCGGCCCGCTCCGCCGGACTCCCGGTCACCGGGACGGTACCGCTGCCCGCACGCGCACCGGCCGGCCCCGCCTCCGGCGGCGAACGCCCCGCAGCGGCTCCCGCCGCGGTACGCACGGCCGGCCCCGCCCTGGAGCGGATCCTCGGCGGGCCCAGCGGCCTCGGGACGGACGGCCTGCACCCCGCCCGCCGCGCCGCCTGGGTGGCGCTGCCCGAACCCTCAGCGGAGCCGCCCCCTGCCGCCGCCGGCCGCCCCGTCCCGGGCCTCTACCACCACCCCGTTCCCGAGCCCGACCCCGTGCGGGTGTCCGAGGTCAGCCGGCGGATCAAGCGGTGGGCGGTGGACGAGGTACAGGCCTATCCGCCGGAGTGGGAGGACCAGTTCGACGGATTCTCCGTGGGCCGCTACATGGTGGCCTGCCACCCGGACGCGCCCACCGTCGAGCACCTGATGATCGCCACCCGGCTGATGGTCGCCGAGAACGTCGTCGACGACTGCTACTGCGAGGACCACGGCGGCTCTCCGGTCGGCCTCGGCGGCAGGCTGCTCCTCGCGCACACCGCGCTGGACCCTGTCCACACCACCCCGGAGTACCACACGCCGTGGGCGGACTCCCTGCTCTCGGACCCCGCCCGGCGCTCCTACCGCTCCGCCATGGAGTACTTCGCCGCCGCCGCCACGCCCGCGCAGGCCGACCGCTACCGGCACGACATGGCCCGGCTGCACCTGGGGTACCTCGCCGAGGCCGCGTGGTCCGAGACGGACCACACCCCCGAGGTGTGGGAGTACCTGGCGATGCGGCAGTTCAACAACTTCCGGCCGTGTCCGACGATCACCGACACCGTCGGCGGCTACGAACTGCCGGCGGACCTGCACGCCCTCCCCGCCATGCAGCGGGTCATCGCGCTTGCCGGCAACGCCACCACCCTGGCCAACGACCTGTACTCGTACACCAAGGAACTCAAGAGCCCCGGCAAGCACCTGAACCTGCCCGTGGTGATCGCCGAGAAGGAGGGACTCTCCGACAAGGAGGGCTACCTCAAGGCGGTCGAGGTCCACAACGACCTCATGCACGCGTTCGAGGCCGAAGCCGCCCTGCTGGCGACGGCCGTTCCCGACCCGCGGGTCCTGCGCTTCCTGAAGGGCGTCGCCGCATGGGTCGACGGAAACCACTACTGGCACATGAGCAACACCTACCGCTACAGCCTGCCCGACTTCTGGTAATGAGGAATGGATTCATCTGTGACCACTGAGATCACTCCCGCTGTCGGCACCTCCGCCTTCATCCCGGCCCCGGCGACCCCCTACCAGGGGGACATCGCGCGCTACTGGAACGAAGAGGCCCGGCCGGTGAACCTGCGTCTCGGCGATGTCGACGGGCTCTACCACCACCACTACGGCATCGGCGACATCGACACGGAAGCGCTCGGGAACCCCGCCGACAGCGCGTACGAGAAGAAGCTGGTGGCCGAGCTGCACCGGCTGGAGTCGGCCCAGACCGACATCCTCCTCGACAACCTGGGCGTGATCGGCCGCGACGACCTCCTGGTGGACGCCGGCTGCGGCCGCGGCGGCTCCATGGTCATGGCCCACCAGCGGTTCGGCTGCAAGGTCCAGGGCGTCACCCTCTCCACCAAGCAGGCCGACTTCGGCAACCAGCGCGCCGGCGAGCTCGGCATCGAGGACTCCGTCCGCTCCCGGGTCTGCAACATGCTCGACATGCCCTTCGAGACCGGCTCCGCGTCCGGCTCCTGGAACAACGAGTCCAGCATGTACGTCGACCTCCACGACCTGATGGGGGAGCACTCCCGCATCCTGAAGACCGGCGGCCGCTACGTCACGATCACCGGCTGCTGGAACCCGCGCTACGGGCAGCCCTCGAAGTGGGTCTCCCAGATCAACGCGCACTTCGAGTGCAACATCCACTCCCGCCGCGAGTACCTGCGCGCCATGGCCGACAACCGCCTCGTACCGCAGGCCGTCATCGACCTCACCCCCGACACCCTGCCCTACTGGGAGCTGCGCGCCACCTCCTCCCTGGTCACGGGGATCGAGGAGGCGTTCATCAACTCCTACAAGGACGGCTCCTTCCAGTACGTGCTGATCGCGGCCGACCGGGTCTGAGCCGGTCCCGCACCCGCAGGGCGGCACCACCCGCCGGACAGCCGGGCCCGCCACCGACGGGCCCGGCCCCGCGCGTGGCGCCCCGGCGGGTTGTCCGGAGCCGGATCGCCGACAAGAGGTCGGTCAACTCCCGCGCCAGGGTGCGCGCGTGAGTTCACACGTCGTCATCGGATTCGGACCCGTCGGCGCCACCACCGCCCGGCTCCTCGCCGCACAGGGCCATGCCGTCACCGTCGTCACCAGATCGGGCGGACGCCCGGAACCGGGCATCGAGCACCTCGCGTGCGATGCCACGGACACCCGGCGGCTGACCGAGGCCGCGCGTGGCGCTGCGGCCGTCCACCACTGCGCCGCCCCGCCCTACCACCGCTGTGCGCAGGAATGGCCCGCGCTCGTCGCCTCGGCCTGCACCGCGGCCGAGGCCACCGGCGCCGTCCTGGTCATGCTGGGGAACCTCTACGGCTACGGCCCCGTCGAAGGCCCCCTGACCGAAGACCTGCCCCTCGCGGCCGCGGGCCCCAAGGGCCGTGCGCGCGCCGAGGGGTGGCGCACCGCGCTCGCCCTGCACGAGCAGGGCCGCATCCGCGCCGTCGAGGTGCGGGCCTCCGACTTCTTCGGACCCGGCGTCACCGACGGCGGCCACCTCGCCGGACGGGTCGTACCGCCGGTGCTGCGCGGCAGGCCCGTCACCACCCTCGGCGACCCCGACGCCCCGCACAGCTGGACCTACCTCCCCGACGTGGCCGCAGCCCTCGTGGAGGTGGCCGGCCGGGAACACGCCTGGGGCCGGCCCTGGCACGTGCCGACCCTGCCCGCGGCCTCCGTACGGAGATGGTCGGGCTGCTGGCCGCGCAGGCGGGGACCGGGCTCGTCGCCGTGCGCAGGATTCCGGCGCCCGTGCTGTCAGCTGCCGGGCTGTTCTCGCCGCTGCTGCGCCAACTCAAGGAGGTCCGCTACCAGTTCGACCGCCCCTTCGTGGTCGACTCCGTTTCCCGGGCGCCGGAACGCGAACGAGTACTGGCGGCTCCTGACCGTCCCGCGGGCACGGTTCTCCACCGTCCCGGACACCCGCTGGCGCAGCGCCGCTTCCTCGGCGACGACGTGCGGGACACGTCCTCGCCGTACACCGACACCATGGCCCTGCTGCCCGACGTCGACCGCTTCGACGCGGCCCACTACGGCATCCCGCCACGCCACGCCGCCGCGATGGACCCCCGGCACCGGCTGCTGATCGACCTCGCCCGGGAGGCCGTCCAGGACGCGGGGTGGGAGGCCGACGGCTTCGACCGCGAGGAGACCTCGGTGATCACCGCGCTCACCGAGAGCGGCTACCGCGAGCTCAGCACCCTGCGCATCCGGATGCGCCAACTGGCGGGCGGGGAGTTCGGAGCACCCGCGGCCGGTCCCGAAGCGCAGGAGCAGGTCCGCGCCGTGGACGGGCTGCATGGCAGTTCCGTGGCCGGGCTCCTGCTCAACATGGGCCCCAACAGCGCGCAGGAGCATGTCGCGGACCAGTTGCGGGTCGAGGTTGGGGAAGAGCAGGCGGGCGGCGGCCTCGTCCAGCCCGCCCGCACCGCGGTGGCAGCAGATGATGTGGCCCAGCTCGTGCACGATGATGTGCTCCTGATGCGCGCCGGTGGTGTTGGCGTCGTAGAAGATGAGGTCCTCGTCGCGCGCGGCGACCCACATGCCGCACGGGTGGGTGGAGGGCATCTGCATCGGGACGAGGACGATCGGGCGCCCCCGTGCCGCGCCGAGGTGGCCGCACAGCTCGGCCACGTCGGCGGCTTCCGGCAGGCCGAGTGCGGCGAGGTGCCGGGCGCCGGCCCTGCGGAGCTCCTTGAGCCGGCTGCGGCGGTCCTGGTCCGCCGCGCGCTCCTTGCGGGAGCCCCTCATCCGGCGTCCCCGGGACCTGCGCCATCCGCGGGATCTGCGGGGTCCTTCACCGGGGGCAGCCCCTGGAGCTGGCGGTACTGGTCCATGATGGCCGTGATGGCCTGGAGGTTCTCCTTCTTCATCCCGGCCGCCCGCATCGCCACGGCGCGGACTCCGGACTGGCGCAGCGCCTCGACGGCGGCGAGCTCGCTCAGGACGGACCGGGCGGCCTCGTCGTCGAAGAAGTAGGCGACGGAGACGCCGAAGAAGCGGGCCAGGGCGGCGAGCAGGCCGGGGGAGGGGGTGGAGCGCTTGCCCGTCCGCAACTGCGACAGGTACACGCCGCCGACCTTGAGGTCGGGACTGACCCGTTTCAGCTCCTCCGCCACCTCGGCGTTGGTCCAGTGCCTGCCCTTGGGCCGGACCGTCCTGAACAGGTCGTCCAGCCGCACCGCGAGCAGGGGCCGTTCGTCGGCCCCGTTCCCGGTCTCCGTCATGGTGAACCTTCCTCTCGTCACCTCCTCGGAATAGCCACTGGCTATACGGACATTTCGCAGAATAGCGGTCAGTTGACAATTGGCCCTGACTCGGCAGACGTTGGGTCTCGCCGATAGCTGTCAGCTAACGCGGCCCACGGGGGAAGGACGGGTCGTACGGCGGCAGACGTCGGTCTGGCCCGGCCCTCGGGGGATGGGCCGGGCCAGCCGGGGCGGGGAGCATCCCGTCCAGCCCGCAGGAAAGCGGGGACACGGGGGTGTCCCGCCCGGTTCGACGGGGGATGCAAACCGGGCGGGAGCTCTCAACTCGCCTCGCCGAGCTTACTGTAGGCCGCCGCGACCCGGGTGAGCCAGGCTACTTCCGCGCGGAAATTGTCCGTGTTCCGGCCGTCGAGATCCCCCGCGTCCTTGCTGTCGCGGGGCACGGCCCCGGCCCGTTCGGCGCTCAGGGCCCGCTTGATCTGCGCCGCTTCGGTGACGGCCTGCCGCTGCTCGGTGCCCGCCCCGTCCGCCGCCGCGCCCGGCAGGTCCGTTCCGGGGGCGGCGCGGTCGATGTAGGGGGCGCAGATCGCGCCATCCGTCCCGTATCTCCACCACCCGCCGGTGCAGGCGGTAGTCGAGGTCGGAGACCGAGGCCCCCCGGGGGTTCCAGCGCGATGTCCGGGGACGACTCGTACAGGTCCCGCCAGAGCGGGTACAGGGCGCGGTAGGACCGGTAGGCGCGTGCCCAGTCCAGCAGCCGGGTGGCCGCGGGCCCCCAGGAGGAGTTCGTCAGGCCCAGGGACAGGACGACGATGCCCAGCGCGCCGAAGACGTTGGAGGCGAGCTTCCAGGGGCCGATGTCGACCCCGGCCGCCGCCGTGAGGATGTTGACCGTCCGCGCCGTGCAGTACAGGAAGAGGATCACGGCCGCCGCGGAGAGCGTGCGCAGGGCCTGTCGCAGCGGGGCGTTGTCGGTCATCCGGGCGTACGGGCCGCACTGGCGGAAGATGGTCACGCACGGAACCGCCTGGGAGACGATGAAGGCCAGGAGGTGGACGAGGACCAGCGGGCGGCCACTGCCGGTGTCGAAGTCCGTCTGCGGCCGGTCCGGCCCGTCGGCGAGCAGGAAGAGCGCCACCAGCAGGATGTTGAGGACGAATCCGGTGACGATCCACCGGCGCGCCCGGCGCGCCGTCGTCTCGTCGGACGCCGCCCACCGCAGCAGGATGATCTGCGCGCTGACGCAGAACGCCACCGTCGACAGGTGCATGAGGAGGATGGCGAGGTTGCCACGCCCAGGATGCTCCCGCCCCCCATCGCCACGGCTCCCATGGCGAAGGTCACGCACTGCAGCACCAGGGTGGTGATCAGCGTGCGGTAGGCGCTGTCCTTCCAACTGCGCCGCGCCTGGCAGAGGCGGTGGACGAGCGCGGCGTACGAGGCGAGTGCCGCGATGACGAAGCAGAGGGTCCTGGTGGTGTTCACGTCCCGGTCTCCTGCGAGGGCCGCGCTGCGGCGGACGGTTCAGTCGGATGCCCCGCCGAGGGGGACCTCGAGCCCGATGCCCTCGGCCGTCACCGCGACGGCGTAGTCGAAGAAGGCGGCCTCGTCGCGCACGCTGTCGTGCGTACGGCTGAAGACCTGGAACACCAGCAGCCCGATCAGGCCGCTCCACAGCACGATGCCCCGTTCGACGATGTCCGAGAACGGAGCCTCGGGAACCCCGCCGAAGAGCGCCGTCGCCTCGGGCAGGAGCAGGGGCGGGCCGGGCACCGCCCGCCGCGGCGGGGTGAGTTCGCCCCCGGCCAGGGCCGCCCCGAGGATGCCCGCGAGGACCGCCGGGGTGCGGGAGGCGGGTCCGACCGTGTCCTGCGGCGCGTGGTAGCCGGGCACGGGAGACCCGTAGACGAGGCTGAACTCGGCGGGGTGGTCGAAGGACCACTGCCGCAGGGCCCGGGTGACCGCGAGCAGGCGGGCGCCGGCCCGGGCGCCGCGGGCGACGGCGTCCGCGTCGGCCCGCTCCATCGCCGCGCCCGACGCGTCGTAGGCGTCGACGAGGAGAGCGGTCAGCAGGTCGTCCCGGTGCGGGAAGAGGGCCTCGACGGCGTCGGCGCCGAGGCCGGTGTCCCGGGCCACGGCCGCCGGTGACAGGCCCGCGGCCCCCACCTCGGCCAGGTGGCGGCGCGCGGTGTCCTTGATCCGCGGGAGCGGTCCCGCCGGGTCGTCGTTCGAACTGATGGGGGAAGCGTTCATGGCGGCACCGTACCCGCCGGACGGTGCGGGTCCGCTCCCGCGACCGGCGAACGCCCGCGCCCTGCAACGTGATCCGGCCACGGTGCGGGACGCGGGCGCGGCGGCTCAGAGGGAGGGGTCGCGGTGTGTGGGCCGGCCGTCGAGGACGGTGAGCAGCACGGGGAGGTCGGGCAGGTCCGTCGCGGAGGTGGTCAGCGGGTCGTCCGCGAGGACGGTGAGGTCGGCGCGGTGGCCGACGGCGATCCGGCCCGCGAGGTGCTCCTCGCCGGCGGCGAGGGCCGGGTTGACGGTCATGCCCTGCAGGGCCTGGAGGGCGGTCAGTGCCTGTTCGGGGCCGTGCGGGGGCTGGGTGAGGTCCCGGCCGGGGCGGCGGTGCCGGGCGCCCGCCATGACACCGAGGGGCGGGTACGGGGCGATGGGCCAGTCGGAGCCGAGGACCACGGTGGCGCCGGAGTCCCACAGGTCGCGGCAGCGCCAGGCGCGCGCGGCGCGTTCCTCGCCGAGGCGGCGGGACCAGTTGTCGGTGTGGTCGGCCCGGGTGAAGTCGCAGCAGTGGGTGGGCTGCATGGACGCGATCACGCCGAGTTCGGCGAAGCGGCGCAGGGTGTCGTCGGGCACGGTCTCGATGTGCTCGACGCGGTGGCGCACCCGGGGCCCGCCGCCGGCCGCGGCCCGCTCGACGGAGTCCAGGACGTGGCGCACGGCGGCGTCCCCGATGGCATGGGTCGCGGTGGGCACGCCGGCCCGGTGGAGTTCCCCGACGATCCGCGTGTAGACGTCCGGGTCGGGCCAGAACGCGTGGGTGGACTCGCCGTGGCAGTCGGGGCGTTCGAGCCAGGCGGTGCCGTTGTCGATGGTGCCGTCCATGAAGATCTTGACGCCCTCGGTGCGCCAGAGCGCACCGCCGGTGCCCTGTTGCCGGATGAGCGCGCGGACCCCGGCCGCGTCCGTGCCGGGCTGGCACCAGGGCGCGACGCGCAGCCGGAGCGGCAGTTCGCCCGCCTCGTCGAGCCGGGCGAAGAAGGCGAGGCTGTCGCCGCCCGCGTCCATCACGTGCGCGCCGGTCAGGCCCGAGGCCGCCAGCGCGCGCAGGGTGGCGGCGAGCCGGTCCAGGCGCTCCTCGCGCGTGGGCCGCGGCGCGACGCTCTCCACGAGCTCGCAGGCGGCGTCCTCCAGCAGCAGCCCCGTCGGGCGGCCCGCGTCGTCGCAGACCACCTCGGCCGACGCCTGGCGGAAGACCCGCGGGCCGTCCACGCCGGCCAGTTCCAGGGCACGTCGGCTGGCGACCGCGGAGTGGGCGTCGAAGAGCAGCAGGAAGGCGGGCACGCCGTCGAGCACCGCCTCGAAGGGGCCGTTGTCCACGGGCCGGTCCCCGAAGGCGTTCGGGTCGAGGCCCCAGCCGTGCAGCCAGGCGCCGGGTGCCAGCTCCCGCACACCCCGGGCCAGCGCCGCGCGCACCTGTTCCAGGTCGGTGCAGGCCGACAGGTCGAGGCCCGCCGTGAGGTCGGCGCCGGTGACGGGGTGCAGGTGGCCGTCGACCAGCCCGGGCGTCACCACGGCGCCGCCCAGGTCGATGACGGTGCTGGAGGCGCCGGCGAGGGACCGGATCGTACGGTCGTCGCCCAGGGCGGAGATCCGCCCGTCGGACACGGCCAGCGCCGTCTCGGGCAGCACCTCACCGGTGACGGGGTCCAGGAGGCGGGCGGAGAACAGGGCGAGGGAGGTGTGCACGGCGGCTCCAGGAGGAACGGGGCGGTTCGGCGGGTCAGCAGGTCATCGGGTCCGATCGGACGGTCACCGGGCCGGGTCGGACGGCGCGGCGGGGGTGGCCAGGGCGCCGCCGGCGAGCCCGAGCGCGTGCTCGGCGGTGGCGGCGGCCATCCGGGTGGCGGCCGCGGGGCGGTCGCCGGTGTCGGTGTTGGCGTGCGCGCCGAGACCGTCGAGGACGACCAGGATCTGGACGGTGGACACGTACGGGTCGGCGGTGCGGAACTCGCCGCGGTCGACGCCCTCGCGCAGGAGGCCCTCCAGTCGGCCGCGCCAGGCGGCCTCCTGCTCGCGCACCCGGTCGCGCAGGACGGGCCGGTAGCGGCTGAGGTGCCGTGCGTTGATCCAGAGCCGGCTGATGGCGTCGTAGTCCTCGCCCGAGGTGCGGGCGAGGAAGCGGGCGAGGTGGTCCGTCGCCGTGCCCGTGGGCCGGTCGGCGGGCAGCAGCCCGTCCAGCTCGACCCCGGCCGCGGTGCCGAAGGCCTCCGCCACCAGGTCCTCCACCGCGGGGAAGTAATGGCTGATCAGGCCCGGCCGGACGGCCAGGTCGTCGGCGACGCGGCGCAGGGTGACGCACTCCAGCCCTTCGGTCAGGGCGACGGCCGTGGCGGCGTCGACGATCTCCGCCCGGCGGGCCTCGGGGGACTTGCGGATCCGTTTGCGTCCGACGCTTGACGCCATGGTGCGGATGCTATTGAGTGTGCGACCAATAAGCAAGCAGGCGGGCTGAACCCCGGCACACGGAGGACCTCGCGGCGTCCACGACCCCCGAACCGCTCCCCGGAACCCGCGGCGCTCCCGCGGAGGCGATGGCCGCCGCACGGTCCGGCGGCGGCCGCCCCGCGCGCGCCGGCCGGGTCGAGGCCCACGGCGTGGAACGCATTCCCGACGGGGAACGGCGCGGCCGGCCCCGGGACCTGTTCGCCGTCTGGGCCGCCGCGAACGTCAACTACCTCAGCCTGGTGATCGGCGGCGCGCGGGTGCTGATGGGACTGAGCCTGTGGCAGGCCGTCGCGGTGATCGTGGCGGGCAACCTCTTCTGGGTGTTCCCCGGCCTGCTCGCCACCTCGGGCCCGGCGGCGGGCACGCCCAGCGAGGTGATCACCCGGGCGCTCTACGGAGTCCTCGGCAACCGCGTGAACAACGCCATCGGCGGCTGGCTGCTCTCCGTCTGCTACTTCGCCCTCGACCTCACCGCCGCAGGAGCGGCCGCCTTCGCCCTCGCGGAGCGGGCCGGTGTCACCCCCGGCACGGGTCTGCGGATCGCCCTCGTCGTCCTGATCGCCGTGGCCACCCTGGCCCTCAGCGTCTACGGCCACGCGATGATCATGAAGCTGTACCTGCCGATCACCCTGGCCCTCACCGCGGCCTTCGCCTTCGCCGTCGCCGTGGCCGCGCGGGCCGACCTCGCCCTCCAGGCCGTCGGCCTGCGGGTGCGCCGCTCCGTCAGCGTCGTCCTCGACGGGATCGTCTCCGTCGCGCTGACCCTCTACGGACTGCTCGTGGCGGGCCTGCTGGACACCGTCGGCAACGCGCTCCAGCTGAGCGTCGTCCTGATCGGCCCGTTCACCGCGGTCTGCGCCACCGACATCGTGCTGCGCCACGGCCGGTACGACGGCGCCGCCCTCTGCGACGAGAGTCCGCGGAGCCCGTTCTGGGACGCGGGCGGTGGCCGCCGTCCTCGGCGGAGTGGACCTCTCGCTGTCGGCGGGCATGCTGGTGACGGCCTCCCTCTACGCGGCCCTGATGCGCAGGTCCCCCACCGTGGTCGCCGCCCGTTCGGGGCGCTGACGGCGGTCGGCGCGCGGGAGGGCCCCGGGGACACGCCCCGGGGCCCTCCCGCGTACCGCAGCCCGCCTACCGGAGCCCGCGTACCGGATCCCGCGTCAGGACACGGTGAGGAACCGGGCGACGCTCGGGACCCCCTGGGAGTCCAGCGCGAAGAGCATGTAGTTCCCCGGCAGGACCACGCCGGTGTCCGAGGGGATCGAGACGGTGTACGCGCCCGTCCCCGCCGGTGTGGCCGACAGCGGCACGCGCCGCTGGTCGTTGTCGGTGGAGTGGGTGGCCGCCGCCGCCCGCATCAGGACGAAGGAGGCGACGGGGGAGTCCGTGCCGACCGTCAGCGAGGCGCCGGGGGCGGCACGCGGCGGAACGCCCCCGGTGATGGCGGGCCGCGGCTTCGGCGAGCCGTCGGCCTCGAGGAGGTACGGAGGCGTGAAGACCGCCCCGTCGGCGTGGTTGGTCGCGCAGTCGCCGCACAGGCCGCCGCCGCCGGAGAAGATCCGCCCGTCCGGCAGCAGGTTGGCGACGCTGTGGTAGTTGCGCGGGACGGCCATCGTCGCCAGCGGCGTGAAGCGGCCCGTCGCGGGGTCCCACAGCTCGGGGGTCAGGACGGACGTCGCGTCGCTGAACGGGACCGGGTTGGCCTGGCCGCCGAAGACGGCGACCTTCCCGTCCGGCAGGACCACGCTGTTGCTGAAGGCGCGGGCGTGCTCCATGTCGCCCGTCCGGGCGGCCTGGACCTGGCTGTCCGAGATGCCGACCGTGTACGCGCGCTGCGTGGCGGGGGAGTCCTGGTAGGCCGGCGACCCGCCCAGGGTGACCAGCTTGCCGATGTCGTACGCGACCGCGTTGCCGGTCATCGCGTCCTGGCTGTCGGCCCGGTTGCCGGCGGAGGTGATGGTGCCCTGCCCGGTGGTGGTGATCCAGTTCATCTGCCGGCTCGGCCCCAGCTGGAGCACCTTGCCGCCCGAAGTGGCGTGCAGCCACATGTGGTTGTCCGCGCGGTACGGTCCGGCGGGGTCGGCGGTGAGCGCCGGTGCGGCCGAGACGCCGGGCAGCTTGCGCCAGGTGCGGGTGTCCGGGGACCAGACCTCGCCCGCCTTGTCGGTGCTCGCGTTCCCGCTCCAGGAGCCGCCGAGGACGAAGGCCTCCCCCGTGGAGAGGAGCGTCATCGCCTGGTAGCCGCGGGCGGTGTTCATGCTGCTGGTCGCCGACCAGGCGTCCGTGGCCGGGTCGTAGATGCTCGCCTTCTCCGCGTTGCTGCCGCCGGTGATCAGCACGCGGCCGTCGGCGAGCATGGCTATGCCCGGGCAGAACATGTCGTGCCCGGTGTTGTCGATGCGCCGCTGGGTGACCTTGCCCGTCCTGAGGTCCAGGATCGCGGTCTGCGTGTACCCGTTGCTCCCGCCGAAGCGGTCGACGGCGTACGCGGACCAGGCGAGCAGCTTGTCACCGGGCAGGGCGGCCGTGGCGACGGGCACCAGCGGGAAGCCGATGATCCGGCCCCAGGAACCGTGGACGGCGGGGCTGGCCGGCCCGCTCAGGCGGATCTCCGAGGCCGAGGACCAGGGCCCGCGGCCGCCCGCCTCCGAGGTCAGCGTCAGCCGGACGTAGCGGGCGCTCTCGGCGCGGGTGAAGGTGGCCGTCTTGACGGAGTCGTCGTCGCGCCAGGTGCCTGCGGCCACCGGTGCGCGGAAGGTCGTCCCGTCGGTGCTGGTGGCGATGGTGTAGGCCCCGGCGCGCCCGTTGGCCCCGTCGGTGCGCGGGTGGTAGGCCAGTGCGGAGACCGTCGTCGCGCGCTTCATGTCGATGGTGAGGGTGTGCGGCAGGGGCGCGGCGGTGCCCGACCACCTGCTGTGCCAGATCGTGGCATCGCTGCCGTCGAGGACGTTCGCGGCGCGGCCGTTCTCGCCGGTGGTCTCCTCGTCGCTCGCCGTCGCCGTCCAGCCGGCCCGGGACAGGTCGACGGTGGCCTCCGGGGTGCCGGGGTCGCCGAGCAGGTTGATCTCGGCGGCCGAGGTCCAGGGGCCGCGCCCGCCCGCCTCGGTCAGCGCCGTCAGCCGCACGAACCGGGTTCCCTGGGGCGCGAACCCGAGGGTCTTGGCGCTCGCGTCGTCCGCGACGGTGCCGGTGGCCACCGGGCTCCCCCAGTTCACCCCGTCCGGGCTGACGCTGATGCCGTACTCGCCCAGCCGCCCGTTCGGACCGTTGGTGCGGGGCTGGTAGACGACGGCGGAGACCACGGCCGTGCGCTTCATGTCGATGGTCAGGGTGTGCGGCAGGGGCGCCGCGGTGGCGGTCCACTTGCTGTGCCAGATGGTCGTGTTGTCGCCGTCGAGGACGTTGGCGGCACGGCCGTTCTCGCCGGTGGTCTCCTCGTCGCTCGCCGTCGCCGTCCACCCGGCGCGGTCGAGGAGCGGGGCCGTGGGCTCCATGGCGTTCGCCGGCACGAGACCGTGGTGGGGCGACTGCAACGCCTGCTGGTCCGTGGGCACGGGCGCGGGCCGGGGGCGGGGCGCGGCCGGGCTCGCCACGCCGAGCCAGGGGGTCAGGCCGATCAGCAGGGAACCGAGGCCGAAGGCGATGAGCAGATGGGAGCGGCGTAACAGCCGGAGCGAGGCGAAGGAGCGCCTGGACTGCAATCTGACCTCCTGGGGCGAACGGACAGGCCCGTAGAAGATAGTCAGATCAGTGACAACTCGCCCGAGAACGTGGAGAGTTGGCGGGAAACCTCACGGTCCCCCGGCAGGCCCCCCGGTCGGACCCCCGCCCTCCCCGGCCGGCCGGCCGGGGGAGAGGCCGTCCCAGAAGCCGAGGCGGTGCTCGCGCGCGTAGTCCACCGGCCCGATCCGGGACGGAGCCAGCGACTGCGTGTACGGCCGGCCCGGGAGGGCCGTGCGGTACGGCGGCCACGCGGGCAGCCCCGCGACCCCGGGCGAGCCCGTGCGGGCGAAGGCGGCCCAGTACGCGGTCATCGCCTCCGCCAGGCGGCGCTGCGCGGGCGTGAACCGCGGTTCGGCGGCCCCGTCCTCGAACAGGTACGGGACGTCGCCGGCGTGGAACGCCCCGAAGTCGAAGCCGTCCGGCACGGGCAGGAACACCGGCGCCCGCCGGTCGGCGAACTCGTAGGCGTACACCGGGACGTGAGCGGCCAGGGCCTCGTGCTGGGCCCGCGTGCCGCGCGCCCACATCCGGTCGGTGACCACGGCCGCCCACGCCAGCCCCGGTGAGGGGAAGGAGTCCACGGGATACTCGGCCCGCACCCGGGGAGCCGCCCCCGTGCCGAACGCCGTGCGCAGGGCGCGGTCGTAGTCGTCCGCGGTGAAGGGCCTGCCCGCCGCGTCGTACGCCGTCCCCACGAAGGTGCGGTGTTCGTCCCGGGTGGCTCCCGACAGGACGGGCACCCGGTGGAACCGCCCCGAGTGCAGTGCGGCGGGCGGCAGTTCCGGCAGGATGGCGTTGCCGAAGGCGAAGGCCTGGAAGGCGTTCATGACGGAGGGCACCCGCAGGATCCGCTCCACCGGCAGGGCCCGCAGACAGGCCAGCGCCCGGATGCCGCCACCACAGCCCAGCGACCCCGTCATGGCCGCCGTGATCTCCTCCATCTCGCGCCCGGTCCGCCACACGTACCAGGGGTACGCCGGCACGTCCGGCCCCATCGTCCCGGCCGGCATGTCCATCAGGGCCTCGCCGCTCGCCATCACCGCGCGGTGGAACAGGCCCCGGGAGGCCGGCGAGGTCAGGTGCGCCGCCACGGCCGACGCCCCGAAGGACACCCCCGCCAGGGTGACGTTGCCGGGATCGCCGCCGAAGGCCCGGACGTTGCGCCGCACCCACTCCAGGGCCGCCCGCTGGTCCTGGAGCCCGAAGGTGCCCGACCCGGCGAGCCCCGGCAGGGCGAGGCCGCCGAACACGCCGAGCCGGTAGTTCACGGTGACCACCACCAGCCCCCGGCCGGCCGGGCGCCGCCCGTCGAAGAAGGAGCCGCCGCCCACGGCCCCGTCCCCGTGGATCCACACCAGCACCGGCGCGGGCCGCCGCGTGTCGGCCCCCGGTGGCGTGGTGACGTTCAGGACCAGGCAGTCCTCCTCCGTGCTGGAGATCCGCGCGTACGGCGAGGGCACCTGGGGGCACAGCGGCCCGGTCCGGGTGGCATCCCGGATCCCCTCCCACGGTCGCACCGGGCGGGGCGGGGCCCACCGGTGGGGCCCGGTCGGAGCGCCCGCGTAGGGGATCCCCCGGAAGAGCGTGAACGCGCCCGACCGGCTCCCGCGCAACGCGCCGTCCTCCGTCCGCACGACCGCCCCGACCGCCGTCCCGGACCCCGGAGCCGGGGCGCACCCGGACGGGAGGGCCGCCGCCGCGGCCAGGGCGAGGGCGCAGACCGCGGCCGGCACGGCCCGGTGCGGGCGCCCGCGGCGACTCATCCGGTGGCCCGCATCAGGCCCCGACGTACTGGGCCAGGTGTTCACCGGTGAGGGTGGAACGGGCGGCCACCAGCTCGGCGGGCGTCCCCTCGAAGACGATCCGGCCGCCGTCGTGACCGGCGCCGGGACCGAGGTCGACGATCCAGTCCGCGTGGGCCATGACCGCCTGGTGATGCTCGATCACGATGACCGACTTGCCCGAGTCCACGAGCCGGTCGAGGAGCCCGAGGAGCTGCTCGACGTCGGCCAGGTGCAGGCCCGTCGTCGGCTCGTCCAGGACGTAGACCCCGCCCTTGTCGGCCATGTGCGTGGCCAGCTTCAGGCGCTGGCGTTCGCCGCCGGATAGGGTGGTGAGCGGCTGTCCGAGGCTGACGTAGCCGAGCCCCACGTCGGCCAGGCGCTCCAGGATGCGGTGCGCCGCGGGCGTGGCCGCCTCGCCGGAGGCGAAGAACCCGGTGGCCTCCGTCACCGGCATGGCCAGCACCTCGCTGATGTCCCGCCCCCCGAGGCGGTAGTCCAGCACCGACGCCTGGAACCGCTTGCCCTCGCAGTCCTCGCAGGTGGTGGCCACCCCGGCCATCATCGCCAGGTCGGTGTAGATCACGCCGGCGCCGTTGCAGGTGGGGCAGGCCCCCTCGGAGTTGGCGCTGAACAGCGCCGGCTTGACCCCGTGCGCCTTCGCGAAGGCCTTGCGGATCGGGTCGAGCAGCCCGGTGTAGGTGGCCGGGTTGCTCCGCCGCGAACCGCGGATCGCGCTCTGGTCCACCGATACGACACCCTCGCCGCGGGGGACCGAGCCGTGGATCAGCGAGCTCTTCCCCGAGCCGGCGACGCCGGTGACGACCGTGAGCACGCCGAGCGGGATGTCGACGTCCACGTCCCGCAGGTTGTGGGTGGAGGCCCCGCGGATGGAGAGCTTCCCCGTGGGCTCGCGCACCGTGTCCTTCAGCGCCGCCCGGTCGTCGAAGTGCCGCCCGGTGATGGTGCCGGCGGCCCGCAGGCCCTCCACCGGTCCTTCGAAGCAGACCGTTCCGCCCGCCGTGCCGGCGCCGGGGCCCAGGTCGACGACGTGGTCCGCGATCACGATCGTCTCCGGCTTGTGCTCCACGACGAGCACCGTGTTGCCCTTGTCCCGCAGGCGCAGCAGCAGCTTGTTCATGCGCTGGATGTCGTGCGGGTGCAGGCCGGTGGTGGGTTCGTCGAAGACGTACGTGGTGTCGGTGAGGGAGGAGCCCAGGTGCCGGATCATCTTCACGCGCTGCGCCTCGCCGCCGGAGAGCGTGCCCGCGGGGCGGTCGAGGGAGAGGTAGCCGAGCCCGATCTCGACGAACGAGTCGAGGGTATGGTGGAGCGTGGCGAGCAGCGGGGCGACCGACGGCTCGTCGAGTCCGTCGACCCACCGGGCGAGGTCGCTGATCTGCAGGGCGCAGGCGTCGGCGATGCTGACGCCCTTGATCTTCGACGACCGGGCGGCCTCGGTCAGCCGGGTGCCCTCGCAGTCGGGACAGGTCGTGAAGGTGACCGCCCGGTCCACGAACTCCCGGATGTGGGGCTGCATCGACTCCCGGTCCTTGGCCAGCATCGACTTCTGGATCCGGGGGATCAGGCCCTCGTAGGTCATGTTGATGCCGGCGATCTTCATGCGGACCGGCTCGCGGTACAGGAAGTCGTGCAGCTCCCGCTTGGTGAACTTCGCGATCGGCTTGTCCGCGTCGTAGAGCCCGGACTCGCTGTACAGGCGGTAGCTCCAGCCCCCGGGCTTGTAGCCGGGCACCGTCATGGCGCCCTCGTTCAGCGACCTGGAGCTGTCGAAGAGCTGCGTGAGGTCGAGGTCGGTGACCGAGCCGCGCCCCTCGCACCGCGGACACATGCCGCCCGTGATGCTGAAGGAGCGCCGCTCCTTCACCTTCTGGCCGGCGCGTTCCACGGTCACCGCACCGGCCCCGCTGATCGAGGCGACGTTGAAGGAGAAGGCCTTGGGCGAGCCGATGTACGGCGTGCCGAGCCGGCTGAACAGGATGCGCAACATGGCGTTGGCGTCGGTGGCGGTGCCCACCGTGGAGCGGGGGTCGCCGCCCATCCGCTGCTGGTCGACGATGATCGCCGTCGTCAGGCCGTCGAGCACGTCGACCTCGGGCCGGGCCAGGGTCGGCATGAAGCCCTGGACGAAGGCGCTGTAGGTCTCGTTGATCAGGCGCTGCGATTCGGCGGCGATCGTGTCGAACACCAGCGAGCTCTTGCCGGAGCCCGAGACCCCGGTGAACACCGTCAGACGGCGCTTCGGGATCTCGATGCTCACGTCCTTGAGGTTGTTCACGCGGGCGCCGTGCACGCGGATCAGGTCGTGACTGTCGGCAGCGTGCGGCTGCGTGTTCTTCCTCGTGGCCATGCTGGTCGTGTCTCCTACGGCTGTCGCTGGGCTGCTACTGCTTGCGGGGCTGGTTGAAGCGGAGCATGTTGCCGGCCGGGTCGCGGAAGGCGCAGTCGCGCACGCCGTACGGCTGGTCGATCGGCTCCTGCATGACCTCCCCGCCCGCGGCCCGGATGCGTTCGAAGGTGGCGTCCACGTCGTCGGTCGTGAAGATCACGCCCCGCAGCAGGCCCTTGGCCAGCAGCTCCGCCATCGCCTGCCGGTCCGCGGGGGAGGCCCCCGGGTCGGCGAGCGGGGGTTCGAGGACGATCTCCACGTCGGGCTGGGCGGGCGAGCCGACGGTGACCCACCGCATGCCCTCGAAGCCGACGTCGTTGCGGACTTCCAGGCCGAGGACGTCACGGTAGAAGGCGAGCGCCTTGTCGTGGTCGTCGACGGCGATGAAACACTGGGAGAGGTTGATGTTCATGGCTCCGACGCTACGAGGAGGAGGCCGGTTTCGCTTCTCCATTCCTGACCGGTTCCGCGCCGCGCACCGGTCGTGTCATGAATTTGGCGACGCAGGCGGGGATCGCCTCGCCCGCGTCGTGGCTGCGGGCCCGGTAGGCGCTGGGGCTCTCGCCGACCAGCTCGGTGAAACGGGAGCTGAACGATCCCAGGGAGGTCGACCCGACCGCGAAGCAGACCTCGGTCACGCTCAGGTCCCCGCGCCGCAGCAGTGCCTTCGCCCGCTCGACACGGCGGGTCATCAGATAGCTGTACGGGGTCTCCCCGAAGGCGGTGCGGAAGCTGCGCGAGAAGTGCCCGGGGGACATCAGGGCGATCGCGGCCAGCGCCGGGACGTCCAGCGGCTCCGCGTAGTCGCGGTCGATCGTGTCCCGTGCGCGGCGCAGCCGTACCAGGTCCTCCAGCGTCATACCGAGCAGCATCGCACGGCGGGGGCGCCCGCCCGGGCCGGGCCGGTCATCCCGTGGGGGATTCTCCGACGATCAGGCTGCGCAGGGCTGGCATGCCGCCCTGCGCCAGGGCCCGCCGCTGCCGGTCGGCCGGGGTCCCCTCCTGCAGCAGCCGGTGGACGAGGGAGCCGACCTCGCGGTCGTCCCCGGACTCCTCCAGGGCCGGCGCCACGTGGGCGAGCAGCGCGCACAGCACGTCACCGCTGCTGCGGCGGCGGCCCTCGGGGTCGACCAGCGTGGTGTCGAGGCCGTGCCGGGCCGCGTGCCAGTTGGCCGCCTGGAGCAGCTCCGGAGGGCATGCGGGCGGTGCGACCCCGGCTTCCGTCTCGGCCAGGGCGACCGCGACGAGCGCGCGGACCAGGCCCGCCAGCATCACCGCGTCGTCGGCGTACAGCTGCACGTCCAGGCAGCGCACCTCGATCGTGGGGTAGCGGTCGGACAGCCGGGCCTGCCAGTAGAGCTGGCCGCGGTCGGCGATCACGCCCGAGGCCAGCAGGGCGTCGATCCGTGCCTCGTAGTCGGCGAGCCCGTCGAAGTACGGGGGCGGGCCGCTGACCGGCCAGCGGCCGAAGACGATGGTGCGCCAGCTGGCGAATCCGGTGTCGCGACCGTCCCAGAGGGGCGAGTTCGCGGACATGGCCAGCAGGGTCGGCAGCCAGACCCGGATGCGGTTCAGCACGGCCACGCCGGTCTCCGGATCGGGCACCCCCACGTGCACGTGCATGCCGTTGATCAGCTGTTCGTCGACCAGCTGCCGGGCCTGCCCCTCCATCCTCAGGTAGCGCGGGCGCGGGGTGACGGGCACCGCGGCCGCGTTCCGGACGGGGGCGGCGGCCGTCATGGCGACGCGGCAGCCGTGTTCCTCGGCCGCGGAGACGACCGCGTGCCGCAGCCGCAGGAGGTGGCCGCCCACCTCCTCCAGCTCCGAGCAGACCGGTGTGGCGACCTCCACCTGCGCCTGCAACAGCTCGTCCTGGACCTCGTCGTCCTCGGCGATCGACCCGAGCCCCGCGGCCCCGCGCACGTACTCGGCACCCGGAACGGGAAGGACCGTCACCGGATCCACGAGGAGGTACTCCTCTTCGACGCCAAATGTGATCACCAGGTGCGGTTACCCCGGAACGGGCCGATCATCCTGCGGCTGCGCCCGTCCGGAGTACACCCGGGTGTACTCCGGACGGGCGGGGGAACGGCCGCGGCGGCACGCCGGACGTGTGAGGGAGGTGTTCCGGACGGGGCGGACGGGCATATGCGTACGACAAGGACGGGAGGCCAGCGATGAACGGTGGAGAGCAGGCGAGAGGGCGGTCGGCCGGCGCGGGGGCGGAGGGCCCCTGGAAGGACTTCGAGCACGTGCTTCGGGCGATGGACCGCCTGGCGGAGCGCTCCGCGACGCGGCCCGGCCCGGTCGGCCGAGGCGCCCGCGGGCCGCGGGCCGAGGCCGAGCCCCGGGTGTAGGCGACCGCGGTGGGCGCAGGAGCGCCGTGGAGGTGGCGAGGGCCCGTACGGTGCGCACCGTACGGGCCCTCGCCACCTCCACGGCGCCGCCCGCCCGGCGGTTCAGTGGCCGAGGGCGCGCTTCAGCTGCGCCTTGTCCATGGAGGACCGGCCGTGGACGTTCCTGCGCCGGGCCTCCTCGTACAGCTGGTCGTACGTCGGGCCCCCGGCCCCCTTGTGGGAGCGCAGCCCGCCCCGCCGGCCGGAGGAGATGTCCTCCAGGGAGGTCCGGGAGGCGGTCCTGGACTCGCCGGCCCGGGCCCGTTCCTTGTTGACGGTCCGCGCGGCGATCTCCTTGGCCCGCTCCGGGCTCTCGCCCCTTTCCTCGGCGCTCTCCCGGATGTGCTCGTACTGGCGTTCCCGCTTGGGGCTGGATCCACGAGGCATGATCACTCCTCGGTCGTGGGGTGGCCGGACCGGTTCCACCCGCGCCTACCCTGCCGGCCCCGGTCCACGCGCGGATCCCGCCCGCCTCCCCCGGTGCCGAAGTGCGGGGGTTGGTCCCGTGCCGACCGGGTATCCGCCCCGACGAGAAACCTCCTTGGAGAGGGGTGCCATGATCCAGGTGTCCATTCCGCTGTTCCCCACGGGAGACGGCATGCTGCTGATCCCCGCCGAACACGTGACCACCCTGCTGCGGCATCTCGCGGCGGACTGGGTGGATTCCACCGAGCGCGGTGAGCTGCACGGCGACCCGCAGACCGCCCGCGACCTGTCCGGTGTGCTGGCGGAGCTCGCCGATCAGATCGACGTCGAATGCATCGGGTTCAGCTCCGCACTGGACCGCTAGCCAGGTCGCGCCGTCCGGGTGCGAGATGGGCCCCGGCGGCCGCGAGGGCCTCGTGGACCGAGGTCCGGCCCATGAGCACGCACAGCGTGTACGCGGCGTCGTCCATGGCGGCGCGGGCCGTGGCGTCGCCGGGCGCCGCGGCGAGCAGCTCGCGGCACGCCCGGAACCGGGAGAGGGCCTCCTCGGTGCGGGCGACGCTGGGCAGGAGTCCCACGCCCCGCCCGCCCTCCGCGCACCGTCCTGAGGTCCGCAGGGCCTCCACCGCGCGGCGGACGGCCCGCTCCCAGCGGCGGGGTACGGCCTCCCCGGCGGAACCCGCGTGCAGGGCCGCCGCCAGGTCCGCGACCGGGACCGCGGCCGACTCGGCGGCGGCCGCCAGCACCAGGCGCGCCTCCCGCACCCCACAGGGGGTCAAGGCCATCACCATGCCCGTCGCCCACTCCGCGGAGGGCTCGCTGCGGAGCGCCGAAACCTGCCCTGCAGAGGGCTGATGAATGCGTGGAATGATCACGGATCATCCTTTCAACCGAAGGTCGTGTGCGGGATGGACGGGGGGTATGGAAGGTATGCCCGCCCGGTGGGCCTTCGTACCCCCGAGTCCGGCCGGGAACGGGGCACCGGCCGTGCCGACGGGGACGCCCGCCGACCCCCCGCGACCGCCCGCCGCCCCCGCGGGCGCCCGCCGTCTCCCCGGGTCCGGGCCGCCCACCGGTGGGACAATCCCTTGTGGGGACACCGGCGCGGCGCACCGGACCCCGTCCTCGGGGTGACATCTGGGGAGGAGCGTGATGAGCACCCCCGCCGCTCGCATCGCCGACCTGCTGGACGTCGTACCCGCCGCCTCCAACCCGCCCGTACGGCCCCCCGATCCGGTCCCGGAGAAGCCCGCGCGGGCCGCCGGACCCGTCCTCGCCGTCACCGTCATGTGGGGCGACCTCGCGGAGGTGCCCGCGGACCTGCACGTCACCGGCCACTACCAGTCGGTGGTCCCCGCGGCCGCGGAACTCGCCCTGGACGAGGCCATCTCCGCCGGCTCCCGGCGGTTCATCACGGAGCACACCGGACTGGGCTGGATCGACGCCCAGTCGGGGAAGATCACCTACTTCCCCGGCAAGGGTGGAACGTTCCGGTCCGCGGCCGTGGTCGGCATGGGGCCGCTCGGAACCCTGACGGAGCGCCGGGCCGGACAGATGTACGCCTCCCTGCTGGGCGAAGCCGTCGCCCTCGGCCACGTCTCCACCCGGGCCACCGTGCTCATCGGCTCCGGCGCCGGCAACCTGACCGTGCACCGGGCGGCCCGCGCGCTCGCCAGGGGCTTCGCCGGCGCCCTCACCGCCCTGGGCACCTCCGCGGCCGCGCCCCGCCTCGCCGACGCCGTCGTCGTGGAGGTCGACCGGCTGCGCGCCGAACAACTGCACCTGGCCCTCACCGAGGCCGCGGCCAGGCTGCCGCAGCTGCGGATCGCCCCCGGGCTGCGGGAGGGCACCGGGGGCCTGATGCTCGGCCCCTCGGCCTGGGTCTACGCCCTCGCCGCGCTGACCGGACTCGCCGAGCGGGGCGGTCGGGTGTCGGCGGCCTGCGCCGGGCCGCGCTGACCGGGCGGGCCACCGTACCCGAGCGGCTGGTCCCCGTGGACACGGACCTGCTGCGGGAGCTCGTGGACCGGCTGGCCGAGCCCTCCGTCAAGGACGCGCGCGAACTCCCCGACCTCCTGGCCCGGTTCGTGGTGCCGCCGGACTTCCAGCGGCTGCTCACCGACGACGCCACCGTGCTGCTCGAACTGGACCGCGACACCGCCTCCGACCGGCTCAAGAGCCTCGGCGTCGAGGTGAGCCTCTTCCTCGGCGCGGCCAACTCGGTGCGCCAGGCGGGGTTCGAGCCCGCGCGACGGCTCGACGTCCTGCGGGTCCTGCTGTGCGGGGGCAACCACATCGTCCACTACCGCGGCCACAGCGACTTCGACCCCACGGGCGCGGGCCGCCGCTCCGGATGGGTCTTCGCGGACGGGCTGCTGACGGCTCAGGAGCTGACCCTGCTCGAACGGCCGCCGCTCATCGTCGTCGCCAACGCCTGCCACCCGGCCCGCCTCGGCAGCGCCGGCGGACCGCGGACCGGGACCGGCCCGGGCTCCGCCGCCGCGGACCGCACCCCCTGGGGCCACCCCCAGGCCGCCCTGGCCCCGAGCCTCGCCGACGAGTTCCTGCGGATCCGCGTCGGACACCACGTCGGGGCGGCCTGGCGGATCCGGGACGAGCAGGCGGTCACCTTCGCCGAGCAGGCGCGGTCCCTGCGGTGGGCGGCGGCCGCCCCGACGGTACGGACGGCGGCCGTACGGAACGCAGCGGAGGCGGCGGGTGACGGCCCGGCTGCCGACGGATGACGGCCCGACCGACCGCCCTGCCGCGGTCAGTCCTCCGGGCGCCGTCGCGTCGCCGACGGGTCCGGACCGGGCCGCGCCGTGCCGCCACCGGCCGCGCCCGTCCGGTCGTAGAGGCGGAACAGCCTGAGGCTCCCGGGGCCCTCCGCGTCGCCTTCCTCGGCCAGGGCCTCCCAGCAGCGGGCGAACAGGGCCCGGGCCCGCGTTCCGGGCCAGGGCCGCGGCAGCAGTTCCGGCGGGAGCAGCGGGTCGGGCCGCATGGCGTCGGTGAAGGCCGCGGCCAGCTCGACGGCGCACACCAGCCGCTCGGTGCCCGTGGGCCGGTCCGGGCCGGTCAGCCGGTCCAGGCGGGCCTGAGTCAGCGCCGCCAGCGCCGTGTGGCGAGCGGCGACCTCCCGCAGCGGCCAGAGCCGTGCCGCGAGCCGGACCGGGTCGTCCTCCTCGCCCACCCGCAGGTCACGGGTGGTGAACCGGGTGAGGACGGGTCGTACGCCGAGTCCGTCGGCGTGGGCCTCGACGATCGGGCCGATCGCATTGGCGCAGACGTAGAGGCCGCCCTGGAGGGGAGCGGCGCCCAGATACAGCAGTGTGTCGCGGAGGGCGTCCCGGGCCCGCCGCTCGGTCTCGGGGACGGCGAAGGCGAAGAGGTGCCAGTTGCCGTCCCACGGGGCGAGGCCCCGGTCCTGCCGGTAGGCGTGGCGCACGTACTCCACGTCCGGCGCGAGGGACCCGGCGGCGTCGGGTGCGGCGTGCAGCCGGGACCTGCGGCCCCGGCCCTCCTGGGTGAACCGGCCGTCCGCGACCAGGCGTTTGACGCACAGTCTGACCTGCTGGTCGGTCATGCCGAGGGCCTCGGCGACGGCGTACAGCTCGGCGCCGTCGACCGTGCCGTCCTCGCGGAGCAGGCCGTGCACCAGGGTCCTGGTGCCGATCTCCGGAGCCACGGGCGGTGCGCCGGGACCGGCGGGCTCGGTGGGGTCCGTCTGCGGCGTGCCGTTCGTCACGGCTGCTCCTCGGGGGTCCGGGGGGAAGGGGCGGCGCCGGCCGGGAGGAGACGGTGCATCGTGGTCACCGCGCCGAAGCCCATGAGGTGTTCGAGGTACGGGGTGCGTTCCGTGCGCACGGCGGTGAAGCCGTGGCGCTCGTAGAGGGCGCGGGCGCGCGGGTTGACGTCGATGACGTCCAGCCGGATCCGGGTACAGCCCGCCTCGGCGGCGACGGCCGCGATCTCGGTGAGCAGCCGGCTCCCGATGCCCGAGCCCCGTTGGGCGGGGTCGACGGCGATGCCGTCCATGACCAGTTCGCCCGGCGCGGGGGTGCGCTCCAGCAGGGCCAGCAGGGCGATCCGCGGCAGGCCCCGCAGGGGGCCGTAGGCCCGGAGCACGTCGCGCGAGCCCCCGCCGGTCAGGCCGCGGTCCCCGAGGCGGTAGCCGGCCACCCCGGCCACCCGGTCACCGCCCGGGCCGCCGGGGGAGAGGGCGACGATGCCGCGGTCGTGGTGCAGGTGGCGGGCGAGGAAGGCCCTGCCCCGTTCGGGCGGCCCCAGCGCGGAGCCCAGTTTCCGGCCGAAGGCCTCCCAGTACAGCTCGGCCACCCGGTCCTCGGCGCCGTCCGGGACGCCCCGCCGGATGAGGGCCGCGTGGTCCGCCGCGTTCCCGTCCATGATTCCTCCTCGTCATTTCCGTACGAGCATAGTACGGTCGAATTAGAAACGAGCGTTGTTGAATCGATAGTTCTGGGAGTGGTGACATGGCATCGAGGTGCACCCGCCGCCGCCGGGTGGTGAGGGCCCTGGCCGCCACGTTGGCCGTCCTGGCCGTCCTGGCGGCCGGACTGGCCGGGCTGGTGATCCGGCAGAACACCTACGACCTGCGGGAGGAGGCGGTGACCGTGCACCGCGGCGAGCGGACCCTGGACGGTGTGCTGGCCACGCCGCCCACGGGCGAGGGTCCGTTCCCGCTCGTGGTCCTCGTCCACGGAGACGGGCCGGTGGACGCCACGCACGACACCTTCTACCGGCCCCTCTGGGAGGCGTTCGCCCGCGCTGGCTACGCCTCCCTGTCCTGGAACAAGCCGGGAGTGGACGGCTCCCCGGGCGACTGGCTCGACCAGAGCATGGACGACCGGGCGGCGGAGGCCGCCGACGCCATCGCCTGGGCCCGCACCCGGCCGGACGTCGACGGCGACCGGATCGGCCTGTGGGGCGCCAGCCAGGCCGGCTGGGTGCTGCCCGGGATCGTCGCGCGGGACCCCGGCGTACGGTTCGTGATCGCCGTCTCGCCCGCCGTCGACTGGCGCCGGCAGGGCCGCTACAACCTCCTCGCCGAACTCCGCCGCGACACCTGCCCTGCATGCCCTGCGCGGACTGCCGGTCCTGCTGGTGCTCGCCGGGCACGACGTCAACGTGGACGTCACCGAGACCGAGGCCGTCTACCGGCGGCTGCTCTCCGCACCGGGCCTGCGCGTCGCCCACTATCCGGACGCCACCCACGCGCTGGTCAGGCACGCCGTGGAACGCTCGTCCCTGCTGCTGACGCTGACCGCCGTGTGCGCCCCGCGGGCCCTGTTCGCCGAGGGCTTCCTCGCGGACCAGCGGGAGTTCCTGGCGTCGCTCTGACGAGAGCGGCATCCGGGGTCCGGGGTCCGGGGTTCGGGGTCCCGTGGGGGAGCGAACGGCGCGGTGTCATGATCGTGCCATGAGTGCGCATCCCGCGGTCGCCGTCGTCCGCCGCCCCGGCCACCTCCTCCACGAGCGGGACGGCCTGCCCGCCCTGCTGACCGCCTATCACCTGAGCACCGAGGCGGAGAAGGGGTCCCCGGTCGTCGACGCGGCCGCGCTGCCCGAGCGCTACCGGGCCGAGATCCGCGCGCCGCGGACCGCGTTCGCCGCGGACACGGTGCTCCTGGCGCTCGACGGCCCGGCCGGCACCCCCGTGGGCACCGCGGTGGTGACGGCGCCGCGCGAAGGGGCCTCGGAGATCAAACGGCTCTGGACCGACCCTGCCCACCGGGGGCGCGGGATCGCCTCCGCGCTCCTGCGGGACGCCCTCGCCCACTGCGCCGACAGCGGCACGGGCACCCTCCGGCTCTCCGTGTGGCACTGGCGGACCTCCGCGATCGCCCTGTACGAGCGGGCGGGCTTCCGGGTGACCGAGGCGTGGGACCCCCGCGACGGCCTGGTCTGCATGGAGCACCCCGGTGTCCACGCGGACCCGCGCCCCGGCGCCGCGCAGGACCGGGCGGTCCGTCAGAGGCCCTGACCCGCCCGCCGCGCCCGGCCCATGGGCGGCGCCTCCACCCGGAGCGCGAGCGTCAGCTCCGTGGCGGCGTCGCGCGTACGGCGCGGCACCCGCCGCCCGGACCCGACCAGCCGGGCGGCGTCCCCCATGGCCCGCAGCGCGCGGACGGAACCGACGGCGGGCACGGCCTCGGCCAGCGCCGACAGGGCCGTACCGGCCTCGCGCCAGTCGCCCGCCCGTGCCGGCACCCGCGCCGGCTCGGCGGCGAACAGCACCCGGTAGGCGGGGCCCTCGCCCCCGGCGCGGGCCGCCCCGTACAACAGCGCGGCCGCGCCCTCCAGATGCCCCAGGGCGGCCCGCGCCAGCCCGTGGTGGCCGTCGTACTCCGGGCCGTCGAACCACCAGGCCCAGGCGGGGTCCCGTCCGTCGGCCCGTCCGCCGGAAGGTCCGCGGCGGTCCGCAGCGCCCGTTCCGCGGGCGCCTCCCGTCCCATCCGGGCCAGGGCCCGGGCCGCCCGCACCTGGAAGATGGCCGCCACCCGGCCGGGGAGCCCGGGGCGCGCCGGCACGGCCCGGGCGATCCGCAGGGACCCCACCGGCCGGCCGAGGTGCTCCTCCTGCATCGACAGCACGGCCAGCACCAGCGGTTCCACCCCCGCGGACTCCGACTCCTCCTGACCGCGCGCCAGTTCAAGGGCCCGCAGATGCAACCGGCGCGAGACGGGCTGGCATTCGGCGTCGAAGGCGATCCAGGCGGCCACCTGGAACAACTCCGCCCGTGCGGCCCGCGCCTCCGCGTCGCGCACCGGCCCGCTCCGCCCGACCGCGTAGCCCGCCTCCAGCGCCCGGCCCACCGCCCAGCGGGCCCCCACCGACACGTCGAGCTCGACCAGCCCCCGAGCCAGCGCCCGCACCTCACCCACCCCGAGCCCGGTCCCCCTCGTCTCGCTCACACATCCCCCCGGAGCCCTCACCACAGGAGCCGAAGCCGAAGCACCCCCCGCGATCATCGCAGTCGTGACCCCCGCCCGCCGACACAGGCCGGTGCTGCACACACGAACCGAGCCCTGGCACGAGGATGGCGCCATGGCCGACACCTTCATCTCGCGCACCTTCGACGTGACCACGGGCAACCGGGAGACCGTCCACGACCTGACCTCCACCTGCACCGCCTTCCTCGACGAGGTGGCGCGCGGCAGGAGCGGACTGCTCAACGTCTTCACCCCGCACGCCACCGCGGGGCTCGCCGTCATCGAGACGGGCGCGGGCAGCGACGACGACCTCCTGACGGCCTTGGGCCACCTGCTGCCGTCCGACGACCGCTGGCGGCACCGGCACGGCTCCCCGGGCCACGGGCGCGATCACGTCCTGCCGGCCATCGTGCCGCCCCACGCCACCCTCCCGGTGGTCGACGGAGCGCTGCAGCTGGGCACCTGGCAGTCCGTCACCCTCGTGGACACCAACCGCGACAACCCCCGCCGCACGGTCCGCCTGTCGTTCCTCGGGTAGCGCTCCCCGGCCGCGCCGGACGCCATCCGGCCGGCCCGGCGGGCCGGCTGAGCGGCCCAGGGGTGAAGACGTATCAATCATGACAGGTCAGAGGGCATTTTCGTAGGACCGAGAGCACAGTCGATTGCCCTTGTTCGCCCCCCTGTGCACCTTTCAGAATCACCGTCATGACTCACATGGCGCACATCAACCACGACGCGGTCCTCCGAGCCCGAGTGGCACTCCTCGGCTCCCAGACCCTGACGGCTCGACAGAAGGTGGCCGCCTACCGGGTGCTCGCGCAGGTGAGCCCCCTGGCCTATCTGCACCGGCTGCCCGAAGCGCTGTACGAGTACAGCAAGCAGGACTTCGCACACCGGCCCGACATCGCGCTGGCCCTGCGGACCGAAGGCCTCGACGCGGCACGCCTGATGTGCGGACTCGAAACGGGGCGGGCCCAGTTGCTCGTCGAGGCGCTGCACTACTACGGGGAGCAGCTGGCCCTCATGGAGCGCGCGGAGGAAGTGGACGAGGTGGAACGGGAGATCGCCGCGCTGATCGCGTCCACGGGGGCGAAGCGCCCCCGGCTGTGAGCGCGGCGGACCTCCGGGCGGGCGGTTCCGGCCGTACGGGGGTCCGCGGGCCGGGGCCGGCCGCGTCCGCCGGGATCCGCCCGCCGCGCGGGCGGACGGTGCCCTCACCAGCGCCAGGTGAGGGCCTCTCCCTCGGCCACCCGGGACCAGCGCTCCGCCGCCCGGTCCAGAGCGGCGGTGGCCAGGGCGGTCTCACGGTCGTCCAGCGGGCTGCGCCCGACGCCCCGGCCCTGGGTGCTCAGCCCCGACCAGACCCGGTAGGCCCAGTTGACGGAGAGCTCCGCCCGCATCACGGCATCGCCCTTGCGCCGCAGCACCTTCAGGCCCGAGCGGCGGTGCCGGGTGGGCTCCACCGTCTCGAACCCCTCGAACGTGGCGCCCTGCGCCATGGCCCCCCAGAACCCGTCGGTGATTCCGAGGGCGTCCTCCACCGCCGCGTGCGCGAGGTCGTGGGGGAGGGTGGGCCCGGTGGCCGCCGGCGCCAGCCGGACGTCCGGGCCCTTGCGGTCCCGTACGACGATGTCGTGGCGGCCGTCGGGGAGCTTGCGGAAGACGATGTCCATCGGGCCTTCTCTCGAGGGGCCGTCCGGGCGTGGCCGGACGGGCGCTGCGCGCCCCGGCATGGTAGGTCCGCGGATTTCCCGCCCGCGCCCGGTTTTCCCGTCCCCGGGGCCCGCGTACCCGCGCAGGCCCCGCCTCCGGTCACCGCTCGGGTCACCCGGTCCGGGTGACCCGAGTGGTGATCTCACCCGATCACGGTTTCAGTGGAGGGCGTGGTCCCACCACAGAGTGACCCCATGCTCACGGCCCGGTTCACCGCACCGGCCGTTCCCAAGCTGCTCGTCCACCGGCCCGGGCTGCTGGAACGCCTGTCTGCCGGGGTGCAGGGGCCGCTGACCCTGATCAACGGACCCGCCGGCTCGGGCAAGACGGTCCTCACCGCCCAGTGGGCGGCCGGCCGGCGGGCGCCGGGTGCTCCCGTGTGGCTGACCGTCGAGCCGGACGACGCCCCCGGCGCCTTCTGGGCGTACGTCCTGGAGGCACTGCACCGCGGCGGGGTGGAACTCCCGGCCGCGGTGGGCCGGCCGATCCGGGCCGAGGGCGTGACCCGGTCCTTCCTCGTACGCCTCGCCGAGGGGCTCGCCGCGGCACCGCGGCCGGCCGTCCTGGTCCTCGACCAGTTCGACACGGTTCGCCCGCCCTCGGCGACGACCGGGATGACGGAAGGCCTGGACTTCGTGCTCCGGCACTCCTCCGGCGGCCTGCGCGTGGTCCTCACCAGCCGGACGGACTCCCTCCTGCCCCTGCACCGCTACCGGGCCGCCGGCGAGATCACCGAGATCCGGCAGGCGGACCTCCGGTTCACCCCCGGGGACGCCGGGGCCCTCCTGGACGAGCACCGGCTGCGGATCTCCCCGGAAGGGGTACGCCTGCTGATGGAGCGCACCGAGGGGTGGGCGGCGGGAGTGCGGCTGTGCGCCCTGGCCATGCAGCGCAGCCCGGACCCCGAGGCCTTCCTGCGCCAGTTCGCGGCCGACCGGACCACCATCGCGGACTACCTGCTCAGCGAGGTCCTGGACACGCAGCCGGCGTCCACGCAGGACCTGCTGCTGCGGGTCTGCGTGACGGATCGCGTCCACCCCGGCCTCGCCGACGCCCTCACCGGACGGGACGACGGGGCCCGCACCCTGGCCGGCCTCGCCCGGGACAACGCCTTCCTGGAACGGGTGGACGCGTCCGACTGGTACCGGCTCCACCCGCTGTTCGCCGAGGTGCTCCGGGCCCACCTGCGCCAGCGCCGGCCCGGCCTGGAGCCGCTCCTGCACCGGCGGGCGGCACGCTGGCTCGCCGGGACCGGCCGCCTCACCGAGGCCGTGGTGCAGGCGTCGGCAGCAGCCGACTGGCCGTTCGCGGCGGCCCAGCTCGTCGAGGGACTGGCCCTCGGCAGGCTGCTCACGGGCCTGGAAGCCGAACCACTGGGCCGGGCGCTCGCCGCCCTGCCGGCCGAACCGGACGGACGGGCGACGGCCCTGGTCGGCGCGGCCTGCCGGATCGCCGCCCGGGACCCGGCCGGCTGCGAGGCCCGGCTGCGCCGTGCGGACGCCTGCCGGGACACCGCCTCCCCGGCGGCCGCGCTCGCCCGCGCCTTCGTCGGGGTGCTCGCCGGGCGGCTGGCCGGCGACGCCGCGGCGGCCGGACGCGCGGCGGCCGACGCCGAGCGGCTGTTCCGCGAGGTGCCGCCGGACCTGCTCGCGGAACGTCCCGAGCTCCGCGCCCTGCTCCTGGCGGCCCTCGGCACCGCCGAACTCGGAGCCGGCCGCCTCGACCGGGCCGGCACCGCCCTCACCGCCGCCGTCGCGGCCTGCGGGGCCCCGGGCACGGAATCCGCGCTGTGCGACGCCCTCGGCTCGCTCGCCATGACCGAGCTGCTCGGCGGACGGCCCGCGGAGGCGGCCGGCCATGCCCGTGCCTCGCTGGCGGCCGCGGAGCGGTACGCCCTGCCGCCCGGGAGCCGGTCCGCCCTCGCCCACCTGGTCCTGGCGGGGGTCGCCGTCGAGGAGGGCGACCTGTCCGCCGCGCGGGCCGAGCTGGGCCCCGCGGCAGCGGCCGCCGGGCCGCGCCCCGAGCGGGTGGCGCTGGTCTCCGCCGCCGTCATCGGGGCCCGTATCGCCGCCGCGGAGGGCGACGGGGAGGGAGCGCTGCGCGCCCTGCACGCCGTACGGCCCGGGGCGGGCCCGCGGTACGCCTGGGAGGCGGACGAGCTGGCCCTCGCGGAGTCGGCCGCCCACGTGGCGTGCGGCGACCCCGCGGCGGCGCTGCGGGCCCTCGACGCGGTGCCCGCCGGAGGGCCCCGGCACGCGCTGGCACGCGCCCACGCGCACCTGGCGGCCGGCCGTCCCGGTCCGGCGGCCCGCGAGCTCGCAGGCCTCCCCGGCGACGACTCCCTCCCGGCGCCGCTGCGCACCCGTACGCACCTGCTCCGGGCCCGGATCACCGCGGCGGGCGGGGACCCGGGGGAGCACGAGGGGCCGGGCGTACCTGGCCCAGTCGACCTTCCGGGCGTACCGGGCCGAGCCGACCTGCCGGGCGTACAGGGCGTCGGCGTACCGGGCGGTGCACGGCGGCCTGCGGCGGTGCCCGCCGTCCGGCCCGCCGTGGTGGAAGCGCTGACCGCCCGCGAGACCGAGGTGCTCGCGATGGCAGCGCACCTGCTCTCCACCGAGGAGATCGCCGCCGGCCTGTACGTGTCGGCGAACACCGTCAAGACGCATCTGAAGAGCATCTACCGCAAGCTCGGGGTGACCCGCCGCAGCGACGCCGTGCACCGCGCGCAGGACCTCGGCCTCCTCTGACCGCCGGGTCGCCCGCCGTGGGCGATGCCGAACCGCCGGGCCGGGCCCACCATGGCGGGGCGGGGACCGGGCCGAGACCCGGTCCCGGCGCCAGGAACCATCCTTCGGAAAGAAGTGAGTGCTCCCATGCGCTACGAGTTCCGCATCTCGGGAATCGTGCCGGACACACTCGCCGCGCTCCTTCCCGAGCTCGACCGGATCCCCGTCCGGGAGCAGACGCTCCTCCTGGGGACCGTGGCGGACGAGGCCCACCTCTACGGGCTCCTCACCCGCTTCCAGTCCCTGGGCCTGCGGGTACTCGAAATGCGGCAGCTGCCCGCCTGAGACGGCGGGGGCCGCCGCGCCCGCACGGAAAAGACCACCCGCTCCGGGTGATCACACGAAGCGTCCGCCGCACGACATTGCGAAGAGGGTCCGGCGACGTGACACCAACTGTGAGGTGAGTTCGATGGGCCAGCCGACACCGACCGGGGGGAACTGGAACACCGGCCCCGCGCCGGGCACGACCCCGATGTCCGGCGGAGGGGACGGCGCGGGCGCGGAGGTGGGAACCTTCTTCGCCGCGGTCCTCCTCGTCGTGACCGGATGCCTGGCGATCTTCCAGGGCATCGCCGCCATCGCCGAGGACGACGTGTACGCACGCCTCGGCAGCTACGTCTTCGAATTCGACCTGACGGCCTGGGGCTGGATCCACCTGATCCTCGGCATCATCGTCGTCCTCGTCGGCGTGGGGCTGTTCATGGGCTCGAACGCGGCCCGCGGCGCGGGCATCGCCCTCGCCGGCCTCAGCATCCTCGCCAACTTCCTGTGGCTGCCCTACCAGCCCTGGTGGTCGATCATCATCATCGCGATCGACGTCTTCATCATCTGGGCCCTGTGTTCGAGCTGGACGCACAAGACCACCTGAGAGGTGGGCCCGTGGGCCGACGCGGCACCCGGTACGCCCCCGAGGCGCGCCGGGTGCCGCGCGGCGCGCCCCCGGGCCCTCCCTGCGTGCGTACGAACTGGCGTGCGGCGGACGGGAGTCCGCCGCACGGCTGCCTTCACTACCTCCAAACGGAGGCGCGAGGACACCTCTTCGAGCGAACCGGGCCGTCGGGACCGGGGCGGGCGGCCGTCGGCTGCCGAAGAAGAGGGGGCGGCCCCCCTCGGGACCGTGCGGTGCTCCGGCGCCGCTGTGCACGACAAGGAGATGCAACGTGTCGCGTGTTCTGAAGAGTGCGGGTCTTGCTCTCGTGATGGGCCTGGCGGTCATCGGCGGGGCGTCGTCGGCCTCGGCGGACGCCGTTTCGGAGGGTTACGCGGTCGGTTCGCCGGGCGTCCTCTCGGGCAACGTCGTCCAGATCCCCATCCACGTGCCGATCAACGTGTGCGGCAACAGCATCAACGTGATCGGTCTGCTCAACCCTGCCGCCGGCAACACCTGCATCAACGCCTGAGGTCCTGGCACCCCGCCCGTCCCGGCCGGCGCTCAGCCCCGGCCGGGACGGGCCGTGTCCGGGTTCATGCCCGGGTCGCGGCGTCGGCCGGGAGCCACACGGCCCGTACGGCCTTGCCCGCCGCGTGCGGCCGTACCGTCACCGACGAGGTCAGCTCCTCGACGATGCCCCAGCCGAACCCGCCGCCGCCCTCCGGATCGCCGTCCCGCGGGACGGGCCGGTCGGTGCTGCGGTCGTGGACCTCCAGCACGAGGGACTCCCGGCGGCAGGTCATGTGCAGCAGCCAGTCCCCGTCCGTGTGGCGCACGGCATTGCCGAGCAGCTCGCTGACCACGAGCAGGACGTCGTGCACGTCGGCCCACGCACACCTGTCCCGCAGGAAGCGCACGGTGGCGCGGCGCGCCCGTGCGATGTCCGTACGGGCGGGGTCGAGGACCAGCATGGGAGCGGCTCCTCACGCGGGGGGCGGCGAGGAAGCGGTCCGCGGCGGACTGCCGCGGAGGACTGCTTCCAGCGTCCCAGTCGGCGCCCTTCCCGACATCGGCTTTTCGGCCGACCGGCGGCCGCCGGCCCTCGTCCGCACCGCCGATACGGACCCCGGCCGTCCGCAGGACCGGCCGCGGGGCCCCGGACCGGCCGCGGGGCGCCGTGGTGCCCGTGCGAGGCTTGTCGGGCAACCGGGAGGAGAACCATCATGCACACGCCCAGCAGGCCCGAAGACCTCGACCGGCCCGAGCTGTTGTGGACCAGGGCGGTGACCATGGCGCTGCTCGACGTCGCCACCTCCCGCAGGAGCGAGTTCGCCCTCGACGGCGACGGCCTGTGGTGCCACGCCACCGGCGCCGGAGGATGGTGGCGGCTGACGGTCCTCGACGCGGGGCGCGCGGTGTTCTGCGGCCAGGACCCGGACGGCAGCCGCACCCACGTCGGCGGTGAACAGGTCGACTTCCTCGCGGGCGGCCCCGACTGGCTGCCGTGGGAACTCCTGAAGGAGGACGCCTCGGGCAACCTCTTCGGCTTCGTCTACTGGTGGGAGGACGGTGCGTGGCACCGGATCCCCTATCCGGCCGAACTGGACGACGACGGACTGGACATGGCCGCACCCTGGGCGGGCTCGCACGAGGAGTTCCTGGCGCTCACCGTGGACTGCTGCGACCCGCCGGCCGGCCACAGGGGCGCCCTCGCCGAGGCCGTCGGGCGGTTCGCGGCGCAGGTGGGGGAGGGCACGGTGGACGCCGATGCGGTGGCGGCCCTGCTGGCCCCGGCCCGGGCCGACGACCGGCCCGAGCCGCGGCTCGACGTGGCGCTCGACCTGGCCACCCGGGCAGGGGTCCTGGCCTGACGCGGTGGCCCGGCGCGCCGGGCCTTGCGCGGCGGCCTGACGCGCCGGGTCGACGTGCCGGCCCGCCGCGCCGGGGCCGGCCTCACTTGAGGGCGGCGAAGGCCTTCGTGAAGGCCAGCGGCTCCTGGAGGATCGAACTGCACGTGGCGTCGGCGTGGTTGACGGCGCCCGCAGCGCACTGCTTGTCGCGCGTCGCGGACCACATCGCCAGCCGGCCGATGCCCTTCGACGCGGCGAAGTCGACCAGCTGCCGGGCGTCCTCGACCGTGAACACCTCGCTGACCACGTCGTTCACACCGATCATCGGGGTGATGGCCACGGCCTTCCACGCCGCCGCGTCCGACAGCCCGAGCACTCCCTTGACCTGGGCCTGGGTGGCGGTCGCGGCCTGGATCGCGTAGAGGCCCATGTCCCCGGAGTACGCCGGTCCGTAGTCCATCGCCATGATGTTGACGGCATCCACCCGGACGCCGTTCCTCTTCGCGTCGGCGAGCAGGGCCACCCCCGGCGGGGTCAGACCCTCCGGCATCACGGGCAGGGTGAAGGCGACGTCCAGGCCCGGGTGGGTCTTCTGCAGCCGGGCGATGGCCTGCGCGCGGCGCGTGTTGGCCGCGGTGTCCGGCAGCGCCGCGCCCTCGATGTCGAAGTCGACCTTGGTGAGCCGGTAGTGGTCGACGACCTTCCCGTACGCGGCGGCCAGATCGTCCACCGTCGCGCAGTTCAGGGCGAGTTCGTGGCCGGCTGCCCCGCCGAAGGACACCCGCACGTCGCCGCCCCGGGCGCGCAGCGCCCCGATCTGGGCGGCGACCCTGTCGTTCGCGAGCTCGGTGGTTCCGCCCCACAGCGGTGCGCAGCTCCCGCCGGAGGTGATGAAGGCGAGGTGGAACTCCTTCACCCCGGTCCGGGTGGCGGTGTCGAGGAGGTCGTACGCCGGGTACAGCGAGGTGTCCACGTACGGGGCGAACCGCGCGCCCACACCCCCCGGGGCGGTGCTGGTGCTCGGCCGCGGGGCGGGATTGGTGCTGCCGGTCGGCGCCGGCGAGGTGGGGTCCGCGGTCGGCGCGGCGGTCACGGTCGCGGTGGGCCGGGCGGTGGGCGGCACCGTCGCGCCCTGGTCCACCGAGCACTTCGTCCCGTTGACCAGGCACCCGCTCGGGTCGCCGGGAGTCCCGGACCCGCTCACGACGAAGCCCACGGTGACCGAAGCCCCGGCCGCCAGGCGGCGGTTCCAGTCGGCGGGCTTCACCGTGACGCGCCGGCCGGAGACCGTGTGGGTGCCGTTCCACAGCGAGTCGATCCGCGCTCCCGCCGGCAGGTCGAACCGGAGCGTCCAGTCCTCCTGCACCCGGCCGGTGGTGTTGGTGATGACGTACTGCCCGGTGTATCCGCCGCTCCAGGAACCGGACTTGGTGTAGGCGGCGCCGACGGTGCCGGCCTGGGCCGTACCGGTGAAGGCGAAGGCCGCGCCCCCGATCACCGCCGCCGCCACGACGGCTCCGGTGATCTTCGCCGTACGGCTCGTCGTGCGCCGGTGACCTGCTGTGCTGCCCATCGTGTGCCTGCCTTTGGTGACTGGGAAGTCGGGGATGCGGCAGCACGCTAGCCGCACCGAAACGGACATTCGTTCGTTTCGGTGCGGCCGTGAGGAGTCTTAGGCCCCGCTTAAGGGAGGGGAAAGCGGGGGATCAGGTTCAGCCGTGGGCGGTGTCGATGACGCAGAAGCGGTTGCCCTCGGGGTCGGCCAGCACCACGAAGTCGGGGTCCTCCGGGTAGGAGTCCCAGTCGATGTGCCGGGCGCCCAGGGACAGCAGTCGCTCCACCTCGGCGGCCTGTTCGGCCGCGTCCGCCGTGTACAGGTCGACGTGCACGCGGGGCCGTTCCTGCACGGGGCTGACGCTGCGGCCCAGCGCGATGCCCGGTCCCGCGCCGTCGGAGGGGACCAGGACGGTCCAGTCCTCGTCCACCTCCCCGTCGCGCGGTACGTAGTCCAGCGCGCGGCTCCAGAACTGCGCGGCCCGCCGTACGTCGGCGGCGCCCATCACGATCGTCCCCAGGATCAGCATGATCCGATTCTGACAAACCGCGCCGGGCCGGACACCCCCTACGGTCCCGCGGGCCGCCGGAGCGCGACCATCGCGGCGTCGTCGCCGAGGGTGTTCCCGTCGGCGTGCGCGAGCAGGTCCGCGCAGAGCCGGTCCAGCAGCGCCTGTGGGGTGGTCCCGGAACGCCCGGCCGCCATCCGCTCGGCCAGCGGGTAGAAGGCGCCTGCGCCGTCCCGGGCCTCCAGGACGCCGTCCGTGTACAGGAGCAGGACGTCGCCCGGCTCGAAGGGGAACGTCTGGGCGGTGACCTGCGCGGCGACCAGCCCGGCGAGTCCCAGCGGGGGCGCCGGCCGGGCCACGTCGAGGCCCAGCACCGTGCCGTCCGGACGCAGGCGCAGCGGCGGCGGGTGCCCGCAGCTGACCAGCCGTACCACCTGCTCGTCGTCGGGGATCTCCAGGACGGCGGCGGTCACGAAGCCCTCGCCCCGGTCCCCGCCACCGTCGAGGTCCGCGCGGACGGCCGCCTCCAGGTAGTCCACCAGGCCGGTGAGCGCGGGCTCCTGGTGAGCCGAGGCGCGGAAGGCGCCGAGGACGAGGGCGGCGTCCCCGACGGCCTCCAGGCCCTTGCCGCGCACGTCGCCGATGATCAGTCGCGTCCCCGTCGCCGTACGGGCGGCCGCGTACAGGTCGCCGCCGATCCGGGCCTCCGCCGCCGCGGCCAGGTACACGGAGGCGACCTCCAGCCGCCCGAGGCGGTCCGGCAGCGGGCGCAGGACCACCTGCTGTGCGGTCTCGGCGACCGTGCGCAGCTGGACGAGCTCCCTCTCGTGGACCTCGCGCAGGTGCGCGAAGAAGGTCACGAACACGGAGATCATGACGAGCGCGATGATCTGGACGGTGTGGTTCAGGTCGGCCATGTCGGTCCGGGCCCCCGCGACCACCACCTGCGCCAGTACGGCGACCAGCCCCACGAAGCCGGTCATCCGGGGCCCGGCGAACGAGGCCGTGACCGCGGGCGCGGCGGCCAGGAACGGCCCGAGGTGCACCTCCGGCGGCGAGAGGACGTCGGCCACCGTCACCAGGGCGATCAGCGCGAACGGGACCAGCAGCTGCCAACGGCTCACCCGCCGGGACCGGTGGCGGCGTGTGAGCGACGCCAGGAGTTCCATCCCTCCTGCATACACCGCCCGGGGGCCCCGCGCCCGAAGCCGGGCCGCCGCCGACCGGTCCCGCTCCCGGGGGGGAGCAGGCCGGGCCGGGGCGGGAAGCGGAGAAGCAGGACGCGCCGGAGCAGGACCGGCAGGAGCAGGGCTACGGCCTGCGGCGCGGCTTCCCGCTCTTCGCCCCCTTGGCGCCGCCGGAACCGCCGCGCGGGTTCTTGCCCGCCGACCTGCCGGACGCCGACCCGCCGCGGGCCGGCTTCCCGGACCCGGCCCCGCTCCCGCCACCGCGCCGCGCACCGGCTGCGGAGCCACCGCCCGCCTCCGGGGCCTTGCGCCTCGCCTTCGCCTTCGGCTGTGGCGGGGTCGGACCGCGGCCGCGCGTGCTGTTCACGGTGCGCCCGCGGACGATCCCGATGAACTCCTCGACCAGGTCCGGGGTGGTCTCCTCCTGGGCCCAGGACAGCGCCACCCGGGAGGCCGGGGCGTCCGCGACCGGCCGGTAGGTGAGGTCCCTGCGGTGGTGGAGGCGGGCCAGCGACTGGGGCACGACCAGCACGCCGATCCCGGCGGCGACCAGCTCGATCGCGTCCGCCGTCGTGGCGGGCCGCTCGAACGCGGGCCGCCCCGGGAGCTCCTCCCAGGCGAGGGTGTCGTCCAGCGGGTGCAGCACGATCTCGTCGGCGAGGTCGGCGGTGACGGCCTCCTCCACCGCCGTCATCAGGTGGTCCTTGGGGACCACGACCACGGTGGTCTCGGTGTAGAGGGGGATCGCGCTGAGGTCCGTGCGGTCCACCGGCAGCCGGACCAGTCCGGCGTCCGCCTCGCCGGAGCGCAGGAGTCCGAAGGACTCGGTCGGGGACACCGGGACGAGGGTCAGCGGGACGTCGGGCAGGCGCTCGTTCCAGACCCGCACCCATTTGGCAGGTGTGACCCCGGGGACGTAGGCGAGCCGGAACGCGTGGGGTACTTCGGAGCCTGTCACCCCGCAAGGTTACCGGGCGTGGTCGGAAGGGGCGCACACGCTCGAATACCCTTGACACCATGACGTCGCACCAGAACACCCAGACGATGAAGCCCGCGACCGCGGCGAAGAAGCTGGGCGTGTACCTCGAGGCCACCCCCGCAGAGTTCCAGGAGGGTGTCGTCTCGCGCAGCGAATTGAGTGCGCTCCAGGCCGATCCGCCGGAGTGGCTGCGGGAGCTGCGCCGCAACGGACCGCACCCCCGTCCGGTGGTCGCCAACAAGCTGGGCGTCTCCATCGCGGGCCTGGCCCGCGGCGGGGTCACCGAGGCACTGACCACCGAGCAGATCGAAGCGCTGAAGCAGGAGGAGCCCGAGTGGCTGCTCCGCGAGCGCACCACCCAGGCGGAGGTCCGCAAGGAAGCGGTCCGGATCAAGGAGAAGAACGCCGAGCGCGCCGAGAAGGCGCGGGAGCGCAGCGCCTGAGCCGAGCCGCTCCGCACTGCCGCGCCCGCCGTCGGGCCCGTTCCCCTGCCCTCAGGAGAGCGGGCCCGACGGCCGTTTCCGTCGCCCAGTTCGTCCATGCGCCCAGGCTGGCGACCGCGGCGCCGGCCGACACGGAACGATTCCGCAGTGCGCTGCGTCAGGCGGTGTCAGGCGGTCACGGCCTCCTGCCGGGTCTCGTCACGGCGGCCGGAGGCCGCCGCCGCCCGCGAGGTGAAGAGCGAGTCGGCCGCGAGGGCCCCGGGGCCGGTGAACACCAGCAGCAGGAAGGCCCAGCAGAACATCGCCGAGGCCTCGCCGCCGTTCTGCAGCGGCCAGAGGGCGTCGGGCTGGTGCACCGTGAAGTAGGCGTAGGCCATGGACCCGGAAGCGACGAAGGCGGCCGCCCGGGTGCCCAGCCCGAGGAGGACCAGGCCGCCGCCCACCAGCTGGATCGCGGCGGCGTACCAGCCGGGCCAGGTGCCGGCGGCCACGGTGCCGCCGCCGTGCGCGCCGCCGAGGACGCCGAAGAGGGAGGCGGCGCCGTGCGAGGCGAAGAGCAGCCCGGTGACGATCCGGAACAGGCCGACGGCGTAGGGGCGGGCACGGTCGAGACGTGCGTACATGGGGAGGGCTCCTTCGGGTGGGGGGAGGGGTTCCGAAGTCGTGCCGGAAGGTGCGAGCGAAGAGCGGGAGGAGCAGGGGAGCGGGGGAGCACGAAGAACCGCAGAAGTGTGGGAAGAGGGGGAGGAACGGGGAGCGAGCCACAGGTTAGGTAGGCCTAACCCACCTGGCAAGCCCGAGTTCCGGCCACGGAACGGCGCGTTCTGACGGCGCGTTCCGACAGCTGGTGTCGTCCGCCGGCGCCGCGCCGGTCGGCCCAGTGCACTGGCGGCGCGCCCACCCGTGGGTTCCGCTGGTGCGGTGAGCATCGTTCCCGGTCCGGGCTGGTGGGCGGGGCTCCCGCCGGCGGCGGGAGCCGCCGTCATGGCCACCGGCATCCTCTCCGTCGCCCTGGAGCTGACCGGCCACCGGGCCGTGTCGCTGGTCGCACTGGTCCTCGCCGTCGCGCTGTGGCTCGTCCTCGCCTTCGACTTCGGCTCCCGGCTGCTGTCGGACCGCGGGCGGTTCCGCGCCGAGGCGGACACCCCCGCCGCACTCACCGCCGTCGCCGCCACCACCGTCGTCGGCACCCGGCTCTCCCAACTCGGCTGGCAGAGCGCGGCCGCCGCGCTGCTGCTCCTCGCCGCGCTCCTCTGGCCCGGACTGCTCCTCAACGTCCTGCGGCACTGGCGGCGGCGCATGCCGGGCGGCGCCTTCCTCGCCAGCGTGGCCACCCAGGGTCTCGCCCTCCTCGCGGCCACGCTCGCCACCGTCTGCCGAGCGGACTGGCTGGCCCGGGCCGCGCTCGTCGCCTTCTGCCTGGGGCTCGTCCTCTACGTGGCCGCCTTCCTGCGCTTCGACCTGCACGAGGTCGTGGGCGGCGCCGGCGACCACTGGGTGGCGGGCGGGGCGCTCTCCCTCTCCGCGCTGGCCGGATCCAGGCTCACCGCCTCACCCGTGTGGACGGGGCAGGTCCACGCCACCCTCCGCCTGGTCACCCTCGTGGCCCTGGCCCTGTCGCTCGTCTGGTACGCCGTCCTCCTCGCGGCCGAACTGCGCCACCCCCGGCCGCGCTACGACATCCGCCGCTGGGCCACCGTCTTCCCCCTCGGCATGACGGCCACCGCCTGCCTCTCCGTGGCCGGCCCGGCCGGCCTCCCTTGGCTCGTCCCCCTCGGCGAGGTCCTGATGTGGATCGCCGTCGGCGCCTGGCTGCTGACCGTCGCCGTCCTGCTCTCCGGCGCGGCCCGCCCCACCGCCGGGCGCCGCTGACCCGCTCCGCCGACCGGGCGCCGTCCGCTCCCGCCGTCCGCACCGCCGTCCCGTGGCGGGGCCGTGCCCGGACCAGTAGGGTCCCCGGCATGGCCTACACGTTCCAGGTGACGATCGACTCCGCCGACCCGCACCCGCTCGCCGACTGGTGGGCGGACGCCCTCGGCTGGGAAGTGGAGCCGAGCGACGAACCGTTCATCCGCGGGTTGATCGCCGCGGGCCACGCGACCGAGGACGACACCACCACGCACCGCGGGGTCCTGGTCTGGAAGGCGGGCGCCGCGATCCGCCACCCGGAGGGGCTGGAGGGCGCACCCCGGATCCTCTTCCAGTTCGTCGAGGAGCCCAAGACGGTCAAGAACCGCGTCCACCTCGACGTCCGCACCGGCTCGGACGATCCCGCGGCCGTCGTCGAACGCCTCCTCGCCAAGGGTGCCAAGCACCTCCACGAGGGCCGCCAGGGACCCAGCGTGTGGACCACGCTCGCCGATCCCCAGGGCAACGAACTCTGCGTCTCCCACTGAGCGCCCCGGGCCGCGGCACATGAACGTCCTCCTCTTCGGCGCGACCGGGATGCTCGGCAGGAGCGTCCTGCGCGCCTGCCTGCGCGACGACTCCGTGGCGGGCGTCCTCGCCGTCGGGCGCACCCCGCTCGGCGTCAGCCACCCCAAACTGCGCGAGCGGGTCCAGGAGGACCCGTCCGACCTGACCGCGGCCTGCGTGGACCCCGCCGCGTTCGACGCCTGCTTCTTCTGCCTCGGCGTCTCCTCCGTCGGCCTGCAGGAGGAGGAGTACCGGCGCGTCACCCACGACCTGACCCTCGCCGTGGCGCGGCCGCTGGCCGCGGCCAACCCCGGCATGACCTTCGTCTACGTGTCCGGCCAGGGCACGGACAGCACCGCCCGGGGCCGCACCATGTGGGCCCGGGTCAAGGGGCGGACCGAGAACGACCTGCTGGAACTGCCCTTCCGCGCCTACATGTTCCGGCCCGGCTTCGTGCAGCCCCTGCCGGGCGCGCCGTCCAGGACCCGGCTCCACCGGGTGCTCTACGCCGTCACCGCTCCGCTGGTCCCGCTGCTGCGCAGGCTCTCCCCGGACCTCGTCATCACCTCCGAGGCCTTCGGCCGCGCCATGATCGCGGTTGCCACCCCCGGCACCGAGATCCCCGGCCACATCCTCCGGCCCGCCGACATCAACCGCCTCGGTGCAGCCCGGACCAGGCATAATTGACTACCGGCACACCCTCCCGCACGTGAGAATGAGCCGTCTCATACCGGGAGGAACCCATGAGCCAGGCGACCCTGACTCTGCACGACCTGCTGCCCGCCCAGGCGCTGGCCGACTCGATCGACGCCGGGTACGTGACCCGCAAGTCACACCCCGAACTGCCTCTGTCCATCTACACGTACTCGCGGACGGCACAGTACGAGCGCGTGTGGAACGAGGTCACCACGCGGTGCCGAGGACTCGTCGCGGACGACACCACCGGCGCGATCGTCGCCCTGCCGCTGCCGAAGTTCTTCAACGTCGGCGAACACGAGTCGGGCCAGCCGTACGCCCCCGCGCTCCCCGACGAGCCGTTCGAGGTGTACGACAAGGTCGACGGCAGCCTGGCGGTCGTCTTCCACTACGCGGGCCGGTGGCGGGTCGCCTCCAAGGGTTCCTTCATCAGCGACCAGGCCACCTGGGCCCAGCGCCGGCTCGACGGCCGGGACACCACGGGGCTGCGTCCCGGCACGACCTACCTCGCCGAGATCCTCTACCCGGAGAACCGCATCGTCGTCGACTACGGCGACCGCCGCGACCTCGTCCTCCTCGCCGCCTTCGGACCCGACGGCACGGAGGTCCCGCTCACCGAGGCGGCACCCCACTGGGAGGGCATCGGCTCCGTCGTCACCGTGTGGCCCGCCATGCCGCTCGACGAACTGGTCGCGCTGACCGAGTCCAACACCCTGCCCGGCGGCGCCGCCGCGAACGGCATGGACGCCGAGGGCTTCGTGCTGCGCTTCGCCTCCGGCGTGCGCGCCAAGGCCAAGCTGACCGAGTACGTACGGCTCCACAAGGTGCTCACCGGCGTGACGGCCCGTGACATCTGGCGCGGTCACGGCATCCAGCGCTTCGCGGGCCTGCCCGCCAAGCAGGTCGCGCAGGGGCTGAACTGCACCGTCGCCGACATCGAGGCCTCGGGCGGCAAGCCCCTCGACGCCCTGCTGGAGCAGGTGCCCGACGAGTTCGACCACTGGGTGCGCGAGGTCGTCGCCGGCCTGGAGGAGGCCGCCGCCGGCCACGAGCGGGCGATCGACGAGGCCTACGCCGGCCTCGCCCACCTGACGGCCGACCGGGGCGCGTTCGCCCGGGCGGTCGCGCAGCTGCCCGACCGTTCCGTCCGGCCCGCGATGTTCATGCGGCTCGACGGCCGGCCGACCGAGCTGACGACCTGGCGACGGGTGCGTCCCGAGACCGCCGGAGCGTTCGTCACCGACGAGGAGAACGGCGCCGGTTCGGAAGGGGGCGGCACCGCCCCCGCGGCGCGGCGCGCACCCGCCCCGGCCGCGGTGCCCGCCCCGGCCGCGGTGCCCGCCCGTACGGCGCAGGCGACGCGGCCGCCCGCGCCGACGGTGGAGCGTGCCGACGGCCCCGCGCCGGAGGACCGGCTGCCCGTCGTGCACGTCATGACCGGCCTGCCCGCCTCCGGCAAGACCACGGCCGCGCGCGCCCTGCAGGCCGAGTCGGGCGGGCGGATGCGCCGCGTCAACCTCGACGACCTGCGGGCCATGCTCGACCTGCCGGACCCCGGGCGGGCCCGCGGCTTCGCCCACGAGCAGACCGTCCTGGCGATCCAGGACGCGGCCGTCCGCGCGGCCGTGGACGGCGGCTTCGACGTGGTCGTCGACAACACCCACCTGACCAAGCACATCCCCAAGCGGCTCAAGGCGGCGGTCGCCGGACGCGCCACGTTCGTCGTCCACGACTTCACCCACGTCCCGCTGGAGGAGTGCCTGCGCCGGGACGCCGCCCGCGAACGCCAGGTCGGCGAGGAGATCATCCGGATCCTGGCCGACAAGCACCGCAACGCCCGCAAGGGCGGCTGGCGGCTGACCGCGGAGTGGCTGAACGGCGCCACGGGCGCGGCCGCGGCCACCCCCGTGACGGAGTACGTCCCCGATCCGGCGCTGCCCACCGCGGTGATGTGCGACATCGACGGCACCCTGGCGCTGACCGGCGACCGGGGCCCCTACGACTTCACCCGCTGCGAGCTGGACCTGCTCAACGTGTCGGTACGGCAGGCCCTGGACGCGTTCCGGCGTGCCGACGGCGACACGATCGTGCTGCTCTCCGGCCGGAGCGAGGAGTTCCGCCCGCAGACCGAGGCGTGGCTGCGACGCCACGAGGTGCCCTACGACGAGCTGTGGATGCGTGCGAAGGGGGACACGCGCCGCGACGACGTGGTCAAGGCGGAGCTGTTCGACGCGCACGTGCGCCACCGCTACGCGGTCCGGGTCTCCCTCGACGACCGGGACCGGGTGGTCGCGGTGTGGCGCCGGATGGGCCTGCCCACCTGGCAGGTCAACTATGGCGACTTCTAGCGGGAAGCTCCCCGGCCGGCTCCGGCCGGGGACTGCCCCCGGGCGGCGGCCGTGCTGATCGTCGACGGGGCCAACGTCGTCGGGTCCGTGCCGGACGGCTGGTGGCGCGACCGCCGCGGCGCGGCCGAGCGGCTGCGCGACCTGCTGGCGGCCCGCGAGGGGGACGAGGAGATCGTCCTCGTCGTCGAGGGCGCCGCCCGCGGGGTCGAGTCCGTGCCCGGCGTACGGGTGGACCCGGCGCCGGGCAGCGGCGACGACCGGATCGTGGAGCTGGTGGCGGCCCGGGCAGGACGCGACTGCGTGGTGGTCACGGCCGACCGCGGGCTGCGGACAAGACTGCGGGCGTACGGTGTGCGGTGCGTGGGGCCGCGTACCGTACGCCCGGCGGGCTGACCCGAGGTCAGCGGCAGTACTTCACCTCGGAGAGGTTCTTGACGTAGCGCGCGGCGACCCAGCGCTCCTTGTCGTACGCCTTGCGGGCGGTGCGGTCCTCGCGGTCGGCGCCGTTCTCCCAGTCGCTGTTCCCGTTGCTGTTGCTGTCGCGGAGGCGGTACCAGAGGCTGTTGCCGTCGACCTTCTCGCCGTGCTTCTTGCACTTGATCTCGACGCGGCTGTTCGCGGCCACGCGGCCGAGGGACTGCGAGCGGGTCGTCGGCTTGCTGCGGACGGTCAGCGGTCCCTTGGAGACGACCTTGCCGGCGGCGTACCGGTCGTAGGAGTAGTCGCCGGGCTGCGCGTTCGAGGGCTGGCCGACGATGATCTCCCGCGGCGCGTCGGTCCCCTCGTCCGCCAGGGCGGCGCCCGCACCGACCAGACCGACGACCAGGCTTCCGGTGGCGAGAGCGAGGATGGTTCTGGTGGGCTTCAGCATGAGCCGGCTCCTCTGTGCAGTGCAGACGTCCGCCCGGCCGCGGTGGGCGGCACGGGGTGGCAACGGGCGGTTGCCACGGACGACTATGGCGACGGCCGGCCCGGTAGCCCCGGTGGCTCACCGCTTTTTAGCCCGATATGACCAATCTGTCCGCAGCGGGGCACCGGCCGGGTGCGGGAGCGGCCGGACGGCGCCAGAGTGGCCGGTATGGGTATCGACGACTACGGCGGCGGTTCCGGGGCGCACGAGAGCGGCGTCCTCGTGGTGACGACCAACGACGTCCCCGGCTACCGGGTCGAGCGGGTCATCGGTGAGGTCTTCGGGCTCACCGTGCGCTCCCGCCACCTCGGCAGCCAGATCGGGGCGGGCCTGAAGTCGATGATCGGCGGCGAACTGAAGGGCCTCACCAAGACCCTGGTGCAGACCCGCAACCAGGCCATGGACCGGCTCGTCGAGCAGGCGAAGGCGCGCGGCGCGAACGCCGTCCTGATGATGCGCTTCGACGTCACCGACGCCGCGGACGTGGGCACCGAGGTGTGCGCGTACGGCACCGCCGTCGTCCTGGTGCCGGCCTCCGGCTGAGCGCCGCGCGGACCGCCCGCCCACATCCCCGCGCCTCCGCGGACCTTCGGCAGGCCTCCGCGGGAACCGAATTGATCATGTTTGGCGTCTTCTGGGCCACACGACCCGGCAGAAGAAGGAGACACCGACGTGAAGACCCCGGGGGCCACACCGTCCCGTCGAGCGCTGCTGACCGCGGGAGCGGGCGCCGCCCTGGCCGCCGCCCTGACCGCCGGCGCGCCCGCCTCCGCGTCCCCGCGCGGCGGCGGGCGGGACGCCGCCGCGCGGCTGCGCGCACTGGAACGCGAGTACGGGGCACGGCTGGGGGTGTACGCGCACGACACCGGCACGGGCCGGACCGTGCTGCACCGCGCCGACGAACCCTTCCCCATGTGCTCGGTGTTCAAGACGCTCGCCGCGGCCGCCGTCCTGCGCGACCTCGACCACGACGGCACGTACCTGGCCCGGCGCCTGCACTACACCGCGCAGGACGTCGCGGACGCCGGCGGCGGCGCCGTGACCTCCCTGCCCGAGAACGTCGCGGGCGGCCTCACCGTCGCCGAGCTGTGCTCGGCGGCCATCGCCCAGAGCGACAACGCGGCCGCCAACCTGCTCCTGCGCGAGCTGGGCGGCCCCGGCGCCGTCACCCGGCTCTGCCGCTCGCTCGGGGACCGTACGACGCGATTGGACCGCTGGGAGCCCGCCCTCAACTCGGCGGAACCCTGGCGGGTGGAGGACGCCACCTCTCCCCGCGCGATCGCCGGCACGTACGAACGCCTCGTGCTCGGCGACGCCCTGGAGCCGCGGGACCGGGAACGGCTGACGGGATGGCTGCTGGCCAACACCACCAGCAGCGCCCGGTTCCGGGCCGGCCTGCCCGCCGACTGGGCCCTGGGGGACAAGACCGGCGCCGGCTCGTACGGGACCAACAGCGACGTGGGCATCGCCTGGCCGCCCGGACGCCCGCCGGTCCTGCTGTCCGTCCTCAGCACCATGCCGGAGCAGGCCGCGCCGCGCGAGGACGCCCTCATCGCCCGGACCGCGAAACTGCTGGCGGACGCGTTCGCCTGACGGACCGCCCGCATCCGGCGGGCCGAACCCCTCTCGCGGAGCCGCCCGCGACTTGTACGGTGGGCCCCCACCGGAGACGAAGGGCGGCCCGATGAGCCAACGCAAGTCGGCGGCAGAGGTGTTCGACGCACTGGGGGAGCGCTACGAGGAGGTGTTCGGGCGGGTCCCCGGGCAGCTCGCGGCCCTCGACTGGCTCACCGGTCGGCTGCCCGCAGGCGCCCGGGTGCTTGACGTCGGGAGCGGCACGGGCCGGCCCACCGCCGAGGCGCTGGCCCGGGCCGGCTGCGCCGTGACCGGCATCGACGTCTCCGCGGCCATGGTCGCCCTCGCCCGCGAGAGGGTTCCGCAGGCCCGCTTCGAGCAGGCCGACGTGCGCACGTACACGCCGGAACGCGCCGGCTTCGACGCGGTGTGCGCCTTCTTCCCGTTGCTCGTCATGGACCAGCCGGAGGTCGCGGACGCCCTGGGCAGGATGGCGTCGTGGGTCGCCCCGGGCGGGTACTTCGTGATGGCCACCGTCCCGGGCGACATCCGCCGGCTGGACATCGAGTGGATGGGCCACGAGGTCACCGTCAGCAGCCTGTCCACCGAGGACCACCTCGCCCTGCTCGAGGATCGCGGACTGGAGGTCCTGCACCACCACACCGCCCCCTTCCGGCCCGCCGACGCGCTCGCGGTCCCCGAGGAGCACCTCTTCTGCCACGCGTGGCGCCGTCCCTGACGGACCGTTCAGGGCGCGGCGGGCGCCTGCCCGCCGCGGTCGGCGGATCCTGCGGCGCCGGTCCGCCCGGCACCGGGAGCGGTGGCGCGCGGACCGTCGGACCGGGCCGGGCGCAGGCCGAAGGCCAGCCCCGCGACCACCGCCGCCAGGCCCAGCCAGACCGCCGGCCCGGGCGTCCCGCCGCCCGTCAGCACGCCCGCCCCGGCCGCCGCGAGGGGCGCGATCCCGCACAACAGCCCCGCCCGGCCCGCACCCACCGTTGCCACCGTGCGGTACCAGAGCAGGAACGCCACGGCCGTCACCATGACCGCGAGGTAGCCGGCCGCCGCCCACTGCCGGGCTCCCGTCCCGGCCAGCGCGGCCGGCCCCTCGACCAGCGGCGCGAGCACGGCCAGCATCAGCGCGCCCAGCCACACGGCGTGGACGGACACCCCCCAGGCCCCGTGCCGGCGCAGCACCGGCACGGCCAGCAGCGTGAACCCCGCCTCGCAGCACAGGGCCACCGCCGCCCAGAACACGCCGACGGCGTCCGTCCGGCCCGTGCCCTGCACGAGCACGGCCCCCGCCGCCACCAGCCCGGCCGCCGCCAGGACCCGGCGGCTGGGCCGCCGCCCCTCCAGGACCGGGCCGAGCACTCCCAGCAGGACCGGTGCGGACGCCACGGCCACGGCGACGACCGCCGGTTCGGCGTGCGCCACCCCGCGGACCACGGCCACGTTGAACAGGACCAGCCCGGTCGCCGCGACGCCCGCCAGCCACAGCCACTCCCGGCCGCGCGGCCGGAGCAGGGGCACCCGGGCGGCCCGGGCCAGGACGACCAGCAGCACGGCGGCGGCCGCGTACCGCACGGCCTGCACGGAGAGCAGCGGGGCGTCGACGAGTGCGTGGGAGACCGTGACGCTGCTGCCGACCAGCGCCATGCCGACGGCGCCGGGGGCCAGGTCCCGCACGGAGAAGGGAACGGAGGGGGAGGGTGTCTGCATGCGTCCCAGCCTGGGCCCACAATGGCCCCATGAGCAGGTCCAATGAGGGCGCGAACCAGGGGTCCAAAAGAGCTGCCGACAGCGCGGGCGGATCGGACTTCCTCCAGCTCGACGCCGACGCGGCCCCGCCCGGAGGACGCACCGAATGGCTCGCGGGGCGCCTGCGCGCCGCGATCGCCGACGGCACGCTGCCCGTCGGCAGCCGGCTGCCGGCCACCCGCGTCCTCGCGGCCGAACTGCGCGTCTCTCGCGGGCTGGTCACCGAGGCCTACCAGCGACTGGCGGAGACCGGCCAGGTCGCGGGCCGGGGCAGGGCCGGCACCGTGGTCGTCGCCGCCCCGCCCCCGCCGCCCTCCCGGCAGACCGTCCGCCCGCCCGGACCCGTGGCGGACCGCGGCAGCGCCGTGGACGCCCTGCGCGCCGAGCCCTGCCGGATCGACCTCTCACCGGGCGTACCCGACCTGACCGCCTTCCCCCGTACGGCCTGGCTCCAGGCCGAACGCAGGGTGCTCGCGGCGCTCTCCCCGGGCGACTTCGGCTACGGCGACCCGCGGGGCGCGCCCGCGCTGCGCGCGGCGGTCGTCGGCTGGCTCGCCCGGAACCGGGGCATCCGCGCCGAGCCCGAGGAGGTTGTGGTCGTCGCGGGTGTCGCCCAGGCGCTCGGCCTGCTGGCCCACGTCCTGCGGGAGGAGGGTGTGCACCGCATCGCCGTCGAGGACCCGGGCTCGCTCGGTGCCCGCCGGCAGCTGGAGTACGCCCGGATGGAGACCGTCGCCGTGCCGGTGGACGGGGCCGGGCTGGACGTCGCGGCGCTCCGGACGAGCGGGGCCGGTGCCGTCCTGCTCACCCCCGCCCATCAGTTCCCGACCGGGGTGGTCCTCGACGGCGGGCGCCGCCGCGACCTGCTGCGGTGGGCGGCGGACGGGGGACTGGTGATCGAGGACGACTACGACGCCGAGCACCGCTACGACCGTGCGCCGGTGCCCGCGCTGCGCGCCCTCGTGCCCGAGGCCGTCTGCTACGCGGGCAGCGTCTCCAAACTCCTCGCGCCCGCCCTGCGCCTGGGCTGGCTGCTGGTTCCGCCGCGCCTGCACGACGCCGTGACGGACGCGAAGCGCTACGCGGACCTCGGCAATCCGGTCCTCGCGCAGCTGGTGCTCGCCCGGCTGATGGACTCGGGAGAGCTGGAGCGCCACCTGCGTTTCGTCCGCCGCCGCCACCGCCGCCGGCGGGACGCCATGCTGGCGGCGGTGGCCGGACGGCTGACGGGGGCCCGCGTCCACGGAGCCGCCGCCGGACTGCACCTGATGGTCACCTTCGACGGCGCGGACTTCGACGACACTGCCCTGGCCTCTGCCGCCCTCGCGCTCGGGGTGAAGGCCCACCCGCTGTCCTGGCACCGGGACCGGCCGGGCCCTCCGGGCCTCGTCCTCGGCTACGCGGCGGGGACCGCGGGAGAGATCGAGGAGGGCGTCGCCACCCTCGGGACGGCCCTGCGGAAGCTGCTCCGAGGCTGAGGCTCTGAGGACCGTCGGAGGATTCCTTCGAGATTTTCCGGCAACGGCGGCAACCTCCCCGGGGGTCACGCGTCGTGCGGGGGTGAAGGGGCGCAGTCCGGCGCCCCCGCACCGACCGTGGAGAACCACCGTGAAGAACCTGAAGCGCGTCCCCCTGGCCGTCCGCCGCACGGCCGTGGCCGCTGCCGCCGCCGGGGCGGCCGTGGCCCTCGCCGGCCCCGCGACCGCGGCGAGCGCCGGCCCGGCGTCCCCCTCCCCGTCGGTCAGCGTCCCCGCCAGCGCCTCGCCGAGCCACGCGGGCCCCAGGCCCTCCCCGTCCGTGAGCACCCCGTCGGCGTCGGACGGCCGGAGCGCCGGCGTCAGCGCGTCGCCCAGCGCCGGCGGCAGTGCCACTCCCAGCGCCGGCAGCAGCGTGTCCCCGAGCGCCTCCGCGGTCCCGGGCGAGGCCGGCGTGCGGCCGAGCGCCTCGCCCTCGGCCCCCACCCCCGCGGCTTCCGGCGAGGCGGAGCTCGCGCATACTGGCTCCTCGGCCACCACCCTCGCCCTCGGGGCGGGCGCCACCGGCCTGATCCTCGCCGGTGCCGGAGCCATGTACGCCGTGCGGCGCCGCGCGAACAGCTGAGGAACCACGTGCTCCACCTCGCTCCACCCGTCGGCCCCCTCGTGCCCGGCTTCGGCCGGGCATGGCGGGGCCTGTGGTCGTTGCTCCGGCGGGAGGGCCCCGCGCCGCGGCTCTCCGCGCGCTCCGACCGCTTCCCGTACGACCCCGCCCACGGGAACGCCCACGCCGGCCCGGCCGGTGACGACAGGTCGCGGGCGCCCACCGTCACCGACCTCTACCACGCGCACCGGCTGAGGATGGTCCGGCTGGCCGTGCTGCTCGTCGATGACCTGGCCACCGCGGAGGACGTGGTCCACGACGCCTTCACGGCCCTCTACCGCCGCCACGGGGAGCAGATCTCCGAGGTCGACAACGCCCTCGGCTACCTGCGCACCGCGGTCGTCAACACCGCGCGCTCCGTGCTGCGCCGACGGCGGACCGCCCGGGCCTGGACCCCGCCCGCGGCGGTGGACATACCCTCCGCCGAGGATCACGTGGTCCTGGACGAGGCGCACCGCGAGGTCCTCGCCGCGCTGGCCCGCCTGACGCCCCGCCGCCGTCAGGTCCTGGTCCTGCGGTACTGGGCCGACCTCAGCGAGGCGGAGATCGCGGCCACCCTGGGCATCAGCCGCGGAGCGGTGAAGTCGAACGCGAGCCGCGCCCTGGACGCGCTGGAACGGAACCTGGAGGGACGGATATGAGGCAGGACGGCGAACGCCCCGGCGAGCGCCCCGTCGAGCGCAGGCTCCGCGCGGCGCTCGACGCCCGCGCGGAGGGCGTCGACGTCCGCCGGCTGCGCCCGGCCGCCCCGCCCGGGGCCCACACGGGGCGGCGGCCCGTGCACACCCTGCGGCGGTTCGCCCTGCCGCTCGCCGGCCTGGTGGCGGCGGCGGCCGCCGTGGCGGGCTACCTCCTGGTGTCCCCGGACCGGACTCCGGGCCCGCAGCCGCCGGCCGACCAGCCGCGGACCACGGCCCCCGGGCCCTCGCGGGACTCCAGCCCCTCGTCGCCCTCGCCCTCGCCGGGGTCCGGCGGGCCGACGGGCCCGACGCCGGGCGTGAGCGTCTCCCGGCCGGCGGGGGAGTCCTCGTCGCCGGGCCGGCCGCCGAGCCCGTCGGGGACGCCGAGCCCGTCGGACTCCGCGTCGCCCGTCACGCGGGGCCGGGCCACGCCGTCGGCGAGTGCGTCCGTTCCGGCGGGCAGCCCCGAGCCCTCGTCGGGCGCGTCCCGTTGAGGCACCCCCGGGTCTGCGGGGCCGCCGGTGAGGCGGTCCCGCCCCGGGCTCAGACCTGCGGGCTGCGCAGGTTCTCGACGGCCGACACCAGCGGGGCGAGCTCCGGATTGCGCGAGGCCTCGTCGAGGGCCTCGCGCAGGGCGGCGTCGTTGGTGGGCCGGGCCGCCGCGAGGAGGGACAGGCCCGCCTCGCTGACGTCGGTGTAGATGCCCCGGCGGTCGGTGTCGCAGATGTAGCGGTTGAGCAGGCCGCGGTCCTCCAGCCTGCTGACCAGGCGCGTGGTCGCGCTCTGGCTGAGCACCACCGAGTCGGCGACCTGGTGCATGCGCAGGTGCCCGCCGGGACCGTTGTGCTGTCGGCTCAGGACGTCGAGCAGCGAGTACTCGCGCACGCTGAGGCCGTGTCCGGACTGCAGGGCCCGTTCGATGTGCGCCTCGATCCGCCCGTGCAGGAGGGAAAGGGCGCACCAGCCCTGGGAGAGGGCGGTCAGCGCGCTGTCCGTGGCCGTCATGGGCTCCTCCATCGAAGCGTGCCGCGAGGCGTGGCGGCGTGTGTCCACCCAGGATAGGCCACTTCCGCAATAGCCCGCGCTTGCAAATATCCCGCGCCTGCAATTAATGTGGACGCACGCAGTCGGCGTGAGCATTCAATTCTCGGCCGCTGCACCCCGCACCACCCCCTCCCCTGAAGGACACCTCCCCCCATGCCTCTCGCACTTCTCGCCCTCGCCGTCGGGGCCTTCGGGATCGGCACCACCGAATTCGTGATCATGGGACTGCTCCCCGAGGTCGCCGGTGACTACGGCGTCACCATCCCCACCGCCGGATTCCTCGTCACCGGCTACGCCCTGGGCGTCGTCCTCGGTGCTCCGCTGATGACCGTCCTGGGCACCCGCATCCCCCGCAAGCGCATGCTGATGCTGCTGATGGGCCTCTTCATCGCGGGCAACGTGCTCTCCGCACTCGCTCCCGCCTTCGAGCTCATGCTGGCCGGCCGCGTGGTCGCCTCCCTCGCGCACGGAGCCTTCTTCGGCATCGGCGCGGTCGTCGCCGCCGAACTCGTCGCGCCCGAGAAGAAGGCCGGGGCGATCGCCATGATGTTCACCGGCCTCACGGTCGCCAACGTCGTCGGCGTGCCGCTCGGCACCCTCGTCGGGCAGACCCTCGGCTGGCGCGTCACCTTCCTGATCGTCGCAGCGCTCGGCGTCGTCGGCCTGCTCGGCATCGCCCGGCTCGTCCCCGAGCTGCCCCGGCCCGAGGGCGGGGTCCGCGTCCGCAAGGAGCTCGCCGCCTTCCGCAACGTCCAGGTGCTGCTGGCCATGGCGATGACCGTCCTCGGCTTCGGCGGCGTCTTCGCCGCGATCACCTACATCACCCCGATGATGACCGAGGTCGCCGGCTTCGCGGACACCTCCGTCACCTGGCTGCTGGTTCTCTTCGGACTGGGCATGGTCGCGGGCAACCTCGTCGGCGGACGCCTGGCCGACCGCGCGCTGATGCCCCTGCTGTACGTGTCGCTCGGCGCCCTCGCCGTCGTCCTCGCCACCTTCACCCTCACCGCCCACAGCAAGGCCGGCGCCGCCGTCACCGTCGTCCTGATCGGCGCCCTCGGCTTCGCGACCGTCCCGCCGCTCCAGAAGCGCGTCCTCGACCAGGCCGCCGGCGCACCCACTCTGGCCTCCGCCGTCAACATCGGCGCCTTCAACCTCGGCAACGCCCTCGCCGCCTGGCTCGGCGGCCTCGTGATCGCCGCCGGTCTCGGCTGGACCGCCCCGAACTGGGTCGGCGCCGCACTGGCCGCCTCCGCCCTGCTCCTGGCCCTGGTCTCGGGCGCCCTGGAGCGCCGCTCGGCCGGCCGCGGGGCCGCGAGCGGCCCGGTCGCCGCGGGCGCGGCCCCCGGAGCCCGGGCCTCCGCCCCCGCCCACCACTGATCCGGCCTGCCGGACCGCCACCCGCCCCGCACACGCCCCGTACGCACCACCCGCAAGGAGAACCCCGTGTCCAGCACCACCCGCATCGCCCCCGCCCCCCTGAGCACCGAGGACGCCGAGCTGCTCCTGGCCGCCGCCCGGTCCGCCGCCGACGCGGCCGGCGCCACCGTCAGCGTCACCGTCCTCGACGCCGGAGGCCACCTGCTCGCCTTCCGCCGCGACGACCGCGCCGTACTCGTCTCCGGCGAGACCAGCACCCGCAAGGCCTTCACCGCCCTCCAGCTGAACGCGCCCACCGCCGACCTCGTCGACGCCGTACAGCCCGGCGGCCCCTTCCACACGCTGCCCACGGCCCTCGACCGCCCGCTGCTGTTCATCGCCGGCGGGCTGCCCGTCCACCGCGACGGCCGCCTCGTCGGAGCCATCGGCGTCGGGGGCGCCGCCCCCGACCAGGACCACGCCTTCGCCGCGGCGGCGGTCGACACCCTGGCCTGACCCCCGGGTCGCGCGCTCCCGTCCCCCGTGCCACGTTGGTACGGGGGACAGGAGCATGATGAGCGAGCCGAGGCAGCACAGAAGGGCCCACGCCATCGCGACGGCGACGGTCGCCGCGCTGGTCACCCTTGCCCTCCCCGGCTGCACCGCCGCCTCGGACGGCTCGCGCGCCAGTGGCGCCCGCACCCCGGCCTCCGCCACGAACCCGGCCGACGCCGCCGCGGCCCCCGCTCCCTCCGCCACCCCGACCCCGGCGCCCACCTACGCCCTGTCCACCGCACCGCGGACCATCCCGGCCGTGCAGGAGCACGTGCCCGCGCGCGGACCCGGCTGGAAACCTGCGCCCGGGGCGCGTGTGGTCGTCGCCAGGGACGACACGGCCGCCCTCTCCGACGAGGGCCGGATGCTCGCCGGCGAACTGGGGATCGCGTACGGAGAGTCCGCGGCGCCCCGCTCCGGCGACGTGGAGCTGTCGGTGGAGGGCACGGGCAAGCCCGAGTCGTACGCCCTCGCCGTCAAGGACGGCCGGGTGCGCATCGCCGGCCCCGACGAGGCGGGCGTCTTCTACGGCACCCGCACCCTCAAACAGGCCGTGCGCGCCTCCGGCTCGGCTCCCGAGGGCACCGTGCGCGACGCCCCGGCCAAACCCCAGCGCGGCCTCAACCTCGACATAGCGCGCAAGCACTTCACGCCCGAGTGGATCAAGGCCCGGATGCGTGAGATGGCCGACCTCAAGCTCAACCAGCTCGGCCTGCACCTCTCCGACGACCAGGCCTTCCGCATCCAGTCCGACAGCCACCCCGAGATCGTTTCCACCCCGCACCTCACCAAGGCGCAGGTGCGCGACATCACGGCGCTCGCCTCCCGGCTGCACATCACGGTGGTCCCGGAGATCGACTCGCCCGGACACCTCGGCGCGGTGCTGCGTGCCCACCCCGACCTGCAGTTGCGCGACGTGAACGGCAAGGCCGTCAAGGGGGCGGTGGACATATCGAACCCCGCCTCGGCCAAGCTGATCGACGGCCTGCTGCGCGAGTACCGGCCGCTCTTCCCCGGCGGGGCCTGGCACCTGGGCGCGGACGAGTACCAGGCGCTGGTGGTCCGTGACCCCCAGGCCTCCTTCCCGCAGCTCGCCCGGGCGGCGCAGCAGCGCTACGGCCCCTCGGCGCGGGTGCAGGACCTGGCGACGGGATGGCTGAACGACCGCGCCGACGTGGTCCGCCCGTCGGGCAAGGCCCTCAAGGCCTGGAACGACGGCTTCTTCGCCGGCGGGGTGACCAGCGCCGCCAAGGACATCCAGGTCGAGTACTGGACGGGCAAGGAGATCGGCGCCCGGCCGCCCCTGGAGTACCTGCGCGAGGGCCGCAAGCTCGTGAACCTCAACGACGAGTACCTCTACTACGTGCTCGGCGAGCCCAACCAGTTCACCTACCCCACGGGCCGGCGCATCTACGAGCAGTGGACCCCGCGGGTGCTGCGCGGCACCACCCCCGTGCCGGCCTCCTACGACGGCCAGATACTCGGCGGGCGCCTCGCCGTCTGGGCCGACCTGGCCGGCGCGCAGACCCAGGACCAGGTGGCGGCGGGCATCCGGCTGCCGCTGGCCGCACTGTCGCAGAAGGTGTGGGACGCGCGCACGCCGACGATGACCTGGCCCGAGTTCCAGTCCCTCGCCAACCGGCTCTGAACGCGCGCGGCCCCGGCGAGCGGGTCGCCGGGGCCGGGTGGGGCGGGATCACCAGATGGCGTCGACCCACTCCGGGTGGTCGACGAACGGGTTGCGGTTGTGCTGGTAGGTGTCGAATATGACCTGGTTGCGGCGCTGCTCGAAGGCGTCCGGCGGGTCGATCCGGTTCCACTCCTTGAGCAGGCTCAGCTTCCCGTGCGCCGGGGCCGAACCGTTGTTCACCTTCTCGTTCAGCTCCAGGTCGGCGAAGCCGTCGTCGCCCTGGTAGCGGACGGCCATGTAGAACAGCATGCGGGCGACGTCGCCCTTGACCGCGTTGCGGGGCTCGAAGGAGTCGGCGTCGGTCAGGCTGCCGGGGGCCTCGCCGACCGGGCTGCCGCCGCGGTCGAAGTCCTTGTTGCCGCGGGTGCTGTTGACCGTGACGTCCTCGGGGCGCAGGTGGTGCAGGTCGGTGCCCGGGCCGGTGGCGGTGCCGAAGTCGCCGTGGCTCTTGGCCCAGACGTGCTCGCGGTTCCAGTCGTTGGCCCCGCCGCCGTTGGTCGACTTCGACTGCGAGCGGCCGGAGTACAGGAGGATGACGTTGGCGGAGTTCGCCGGGTCCTGGTCGGTCACCTTCAGGGCGTTCCAGACGCCGTCGTAGGACACCTTGGACTGCGACTTGATGATGTCGTGCAGGGCGGTCTTCAGCGCCGGGCCGGTCTTGCCCTCGGCGGGCGCGTAGTACGAGTCGACGGCGGCCGCGTCCGCGGCGTGCACCGGGGCCGCGGCGTCCGCCGCGGACTGCTGGCCGGCGGATGCCGCCACCGGGACGGCGAGCAGACCGGCCGCGGCGAGCGCGACCGCCCAGGGGGTCAGGCGCGAGATCTTCATCTGGTGGGGGGTACCTCTCCGAACGCACCGTCCCCGCCTGGGGAATGGGCGGGGTGTCGGGTGGCAGAGCCAGGTTCACATTGACATGTGCCCATCAGGTGAAAACCGCGTGTCCGGAACGGGGGAGCTTGGTGTGTGCCGCCCGATCGCCGCGGGCAGGGTAGCGGTGGCCCCGGTGGGGCCCCTCCGACCGTGAACAGCCCTGTTGGGAGCAGCCCGTGGCAGTGAAGATCCTCATCGTGACCGGAGACGCCGCCGAGTCGCTGGAGGTCCTGTATCCGTACCAGCGCCTGCGCGAGGAGGGCTACGAGGTCCACATCGCGGCGCCGCGGGTGAAGAAGCTGCGGTTCGTGGTCCACGACTTCGAGGACGGCTACGACACCTACACCGAGAAGCCCGGCTACACCTGGCCCGCCGACCTCGCCTTCGCGGACGTCGTCACCGAGGACTACGCGGCCCTCGTCGTGCCCGGCGGCCGGGCGCCCGAGTACCTGCGCAACGACCCGGAGGTGCGGCGCATCCTCGCCGCCTTCGCCGAGTCCGACAAGCCGATCGCGCAGATCTGCCACGGCCCGCTGATCACCGCGGCCGCCGGCGGGCTGGGCGGCCGCAGGGTGACCGCGTACCCGGCGCTGGAACCGGACATGAAGGCGGCCGGGGCCGAGTTCGAGGACTCCGAGACCGTCGTCGACGGCACCCTGGTGTCGGCCCGGGCCTGGCCCGACCACTCGCGCTGGATGCGCGAGTTCCTGACCGTGCTGCGCGGCAAGGCGCCGGTGGTCTGACGGGCCGGTCCGCGCCGCGCGGACGCGCCGGTGGCCGCGGTCCCGTCATCCGGGTCCACGGCCACCGGCGGACGGCCGGGTCAGTTGACCGCGGCGACCGCCGGAGCCGGCTCGTACTTGTAGTTCGGGCCGAAGTTCTTCTTCACGGCGGCCTCCCAGCTGCCGTCCTTGACCATCTTGCGCAGGGCGTCGTTGATCTGGCCCTGGAGCTCCTTCTCGCCCTTCTTGACGCCGATGCCGTAGTTCTCGTTGCTGAGGGTCTGGCCCGTCAGCTTGAACTTGCCCTCGTTGCCCTTGCGCGCGGCGTACCCGGCGAGGATCGAGTTGTCGGTGGTCATCGCGTCGACCCGGCTCTCCTGGAGCGCGACGACGCAGTCCGAGTAGCTGCCGAGCTCCAGCAGGGAGGCCTTGGGCGCGAGGTTCTTCTTCAGATTCTCGGCGGAGGTGGAGCCCGTCACCGAACAAAGGCTCTTCGAGTTGAGGTCCTCGGCCTTGTTGATGGACGTGTCGTCGGCACGCGTCATCAGGTCCTGGTGGGCGACGAAGTAGGGGCCGGCGAAGTCGACCTTCTCCTTGCGCTTGTCGTTGATCGAGTAGCTCGCGGCGACGAACCGGACCTCGTTGTACTGCAGGAGCAGCTCGCGGTCGTTGCTGTAGACCTGCTTGAACTCGATCTGGTCGGCCTTGTAGCCGAGCTCCTTGGCGATGTAGGTGGCGACGTCCACGTCGAAGCCGGAGAAGGTGCCGTCGGCCTCGCGCATTCCGATGCCCGGCTGGTCGAACTTGATCCCGACGGAGAGGGTCCCCTTGTCCTCGTCATCACCGGTGCAGCCGGTGGCGGTCAGGGCGAGAACGATCACTGCGGCGACCGCACCGGCCTGGGGAACCTTCATGTTGCACTCTTTCCTGGGGGAACGCGGAACGCGTCATCGGGATCGCCGGGCGTGTGGAACCGCGGGAACGTACGTGACGTCGGGATACATGTGTACGAGGAAGCTAGGAAGCCCGCGGGCGCAGCGTCACTAGATTTGAGCAGAACTTGAGGATAACGATCCGGCCAGACCGGAGATCCTTCGGTGCATCCGGCTCAGAACAGTGAAAAGTGGTGCGAGGTAGCGCCTGGTCGGGATGAATGGTGTGAAACTCGCCTTTATCGGATGCAAAGGCGCGGAATCGAAGCTTCCGGTCGCCGTGCCCGCCCGGATCCCCGAGCATCGGGCTCGGGTCCTCCCTGAGCCCTCCCACGGGCACTCCCGCGCCGGACGGGCCCCGTGCCCGGGGCCGGTGTCGCTGCGGCGGGTCGCCGCCCGACTGGCCGGGAACGCAAGGGCGTTCGGCCCGCGACGGCGCGGACGTGGAATCATGGGCGGGCAATGCCCGTAAACGAAGGGGGAGTTCGGTGAACGGCGTACGCAAGGGGCTGGGCAAGGTGGAGGTCGCGCTGCGGTGGGACCCCAGCCCCGCGGGCACTCCCGCGAACGACCTGGACATCGTCGCCGCGGTCTACGCCGCCGTGGACCCGCACGGCGTCCCGCGCCAGCTGGTGCACTTCGGCAGCCGGTCGTCCGACGGGACCATCACCCTGAACCGGGACAGCCACACCGGGCAGGGTTTCGGCTTCGACGAGGTCATGACCGTCGAGCTGCACCGGATGGCCCCGGACCTGGGCCGCGTGGTGGTCGGCGTGGTCATCCAGCACACCGGCGGCGGAGCGGGCGCGGACGGCGCGAAGACCTTCGCTGACATCGCCGGCACGGGCTTCCGGATCCGCGAGGGGCACGTCGACCTCGCCCAGGGGGACTTCTCGCCGGTGGCGGACGCCACGGCCGCCACGGTGGCTGAGTTCACCCGCGACGGGTCGGGCGCCTGGTCCTTCGGCCTGCGGCTGGAGGGCTTCGAGGCCGATCCCGAGGAGTTCACCCGGGCCATGGGCGGGGTCCGCTGAATGAGGTCCGCGGTGCCGGCTCGGTCGTCGTGCGACCGCGCAGACCGGGCGGCGGCCAGTCGCACGCGTGGCCGCCGCCCGGTCCGGGTGGCGCGCTGCCGCCGTCCCCACGAGGCAGCGCGGGCCGGCCGCCGTCCGGTCACCGGGACGACGGCCGGCCGGTTCAGGGGGCCTGTCCGGCCGCCGTCCCGGCGGGGCGGGCGGGAGCGAGACCCAGGGCCGGGAGCATGACCGCCTCCACGAACCGGATCAGGTAGTCGGCGTCCGCGTAGCGCCCTTCCAGCACCGGACGGATCCGGAGCACGCCCATCAGCTGGGCCGGCAGGAACTCCACGGCGGGATGGTCCGCCGCGATCTCGCCGCGCGCGACCGCCCGGCCGACCATCGCGTCGAAGGCGGCCAGTTCCGGTTCGACGAGCGCCTCGCGCAGGGCGGCCTGCAGCTCCTCGTCACTGAGCACCGCGTGTCCGAGGGCCTGCGTGAGCCGGGTGTCACGGCCCGAGGTGCCGGCGGCGATCCGGGCGGCCTCGCGCAGGTCGCCCGCGAGGCTCCCGGTGTCCACGGCGGCGAGGGTGCCCCGGCGCCCCGCGCGCAGTGCGGCGGCGACCAGCCGCGGCTTGGTCCGCCACTGCCGGTAGAGCGTGGACTTGCCGCAGCTCGCCCGGGCGGCGACGCCCTCCATCGTCAGGGCCTCGTAGCCGTGGTCGCGGAGCTGCTCCAGGACGGCGTCGTAGAACTCCTGCTCCCGCTCCGGGGTGATCTTGGAGCGGCGCGCGGGGGGCGGCGTCGACGTCATGGGATGCGGCTCTCCTCGGGGCGTCTCGACGGCGGGTTCCACGGAAAGTGTACGGGAGACGCGACCGTATCGGTACACGAGCGTATCGATACGCCGATGTATCGATACACTGGCGTGTCGCAGTGCGCGCAACAGGAAGAGAGACCGGGGGATGACCTCGCACACCAGGCCTGCCGGGACGGCGGGCGGAGACGGAGCCAGAGCCGCTCGCCGTCGCCTCCTGCGCGAGCTGCTGCTCGTCGCGGGCTTCTTCACCGTCTACAAGGCCGGGCGGCTGCTCTCCACCGGCCGCACCGACGACGCCTTCCGCAACGCGGAGCGAATATGGGACGCCGAGCGGGTGCTGCACCTGCCCGGCGAAGGCGTGGTACAGCGACTGCTGCTGCACGGGGACGCCCTCGTGACCACCGCGAACACCTACTACGCGGCCGTCCATTTCCCCGCGACCGCCCTCTTCCTGATCTGGCTCTACGTCCGCCGCCCGGGCCACTACCTGTGGACCCGCCGCGTGCTCGCCGTGCTGACCGCGGCCGCGCTGGTCCTCCACCTCGCCTATCCGCTCGCGCCCCCTCGGATGCTCGCCACCGCGGGACTGATCGACACCGGACAGGTCTACGGCCCCACCGTCTACCACGCGGCACCGGACGCGGACACCCTGGCCAACCAGTTCGCCGCCATGCCCTCCCTGCACTTCGGCTGGGCGCTGATGCTCGCGATCGGCGTGATCGTGGCGACCAGGCCCGCTCCCGGGTCGGCGAAGGCCCGCTCCCGGCTGCGCCTGCTGTGGCTGCTGCACCCCCTGGTGACCCTGCTGGTCATCGTCGGCACGGCCAACCACTACTGGCTCGACGCGGTCGTCGCCGCCGTCCTGCTCGCCGTCGCCCTGCTGCTGGTCCCGCGGCCGCGGCCGGAGGGGCCCGCCGCGGACGACCGCCCGCGGGCGGACGCCGCCGCCGGGCCCGGAACGGATCCGGACGCCGCCACCACCGCCGTGCCCGGCACCGGCCCGGAGGCCGCCGTGCCCGTGCCGTCCCCCCGTACGAGCCCGGCCGGTCCCACCGCCGTAGGGGCCGGGAAGTGAACGACACCGCCCTCGCCGTGGGCCTGTGCCTCGCCTCGGCCGTCACCTACGCGGCAGCCGCCGTCGCCCAGGAGCGCCTCGCGCGCGCCGGGGTGGCGCGCAGCGCCGGAACGCTGATGGCCTCCGGGGCCTGGTGGTGGTCGGCCGGGCTGAACACGGCCGCGGCGCTCCTCCACGCGGCCGCTCTGCGGTACGGGCCGCTGACCCTCGTGCAGCCGCTCGGCGCCCTCACCCTGGTCGCCGCCGTCCCCATGGGAGCGCGGCGGGCCGGACGCCGGGTCGCCGCTACCGAATGGCGGGGCACCCTGGCCACCGTCGCCGGGCTCGGCCTGCTCCTGCTCCCCGCCTCCGGCCCGGCCCCCGCCGACACCCTCACCCTCGCCGAGGCCCTGGCCGTCTCCGGCGCCACGACGGCCGTCGTCCTCGCCCTGACCGCCGTCCGGGACCCGGGCTCGGGCCTGCGCCACGCGACCGCCTCCGGCCTGGCCTCGGCCGTCGCCTCCGCCCTGACCCAGACCGTCGCCGTGGCGGCGGGCCGCGGCGGGTCTGCGGCCGACCCGCGGGTCCTGTGCGTGGCCCTGCTCGTCGTGGTGTTCGCCGTCGGCGGGATGCTCCTGTCGCAGCGGGCCTACCGGGGCGGCGGGCTCGGCGCCCCGCTCGCCGTGGTGAACCTCGCCAACCCCCTCGCCGCCGCCGTCATCGGCGCCGTACTCCTGGGCGAACGCCTCCAGGGCGGGACCGCCGGACTGGTCCTGGCGGGGGCCGGAGCCGCCCTCGCGGCCCGCGGGGTGGTCCTGCTGACCCGCATGCCCGCCCCCGCGGCCGGCTTCCCCGCACCGCCGCAGGTGCCGGCGGAACGCACCCTCCCGCGCACCCACGCGACGGTGTGACGGCCCGTCGGCCCGGCCGGTCCGGGTGGGCGGCTCCTCCGCCCGCCCGCCCCTTCGCCTGTTCTCGGCCCGACGCGGGCCCTTCCGTCGCCCTCCGGCCGATCGCGGCCGTCGCGGCCGTCACGGTCTCGGCCAGGGGGCGGCCCCCGGCCCCCCACCCCGGCCGGGCTGGGCCGGGCCGGGGGAGCACGCCCTAGGCTGGCCGCACAGGCGCGACGTCCGACAGCCAGCAACGAGCAGCGAGAAAGCCGGTATCCCGATGAGCGTCACCCCCGTCCCGACCGCCGACCTCTACGACGAGCACGGCGAAGCGCTCGGCATCTGCGCCACGGCCTTCCGCCAGTTCGGCGGCCGCCGCCTCTTCGCCGGTCCCGTGCGGACGGTCCGCTGCCGCGAGGACAACGCCCTGCTGCGCGAACTCCTCCACACCCCCGGCGACGGCGCCGTCCTCGTCGTCGACGGCGGCGGCTCGCCGCGCACCGCCCTGGTCGGCGACCTCATCGCGGGCGCCGCCGAACGCAACGGCTGGGCGGGCCTCGTCATCAATGGCTCCGTCCGCGACAGCGTCGCCCTCGGCGCCCTGGACCTCGGCATCCAGGCCCTGGGCACCGTCCCCCGCAAGAGCGGCAAGACCGGAGCGGGCGCCGTCGACGAAGAGGTCACCATCGGCGACCTCACCTTCCGTCCCGGTGACACCCTCCACGCGGACGACGACGGCGTGGTGCTCGTCCGCGGCTGACGGCCCGGCGGCCCGACACCCCGGCGGGCGGCCGGCAGGCCGGGCCCGGTGGCGGCGAGAACAGGCCAGGGCCGCCACCCGGCCCTGGCCTCCGCCCGGCGGCCGCGTTTCACTGCCGCTCCATGACACGACGCCACAGGATCACCGGCCTGCTCGGCGCGATCGCGCTGGCCGCGGGCGCCCTGGCCGCCGCGGGGACCGCGCACGCCCGGCCCGCGCAGGACCCGCCGCCCGCCGAGTTCGGCACCGACTGGCACGACCCCCTCACCGCCGCCCCGCCCGTCGGGACACCTCCGACCCGGTCCTGCCGGGTGACCCTCGCAGCGGCGCAGTTCCGCGACTTCACCCCCTACCGGGGTGCGTACGCCCCACCCGCCGGCTGCGGCACCGGCCGCTGGGCGAAGGTGGTGCTCCGCCTCGACGGCAAGGTCAAGGGCCGTCAGTACGACCGTCTCGGCCACGTCTCCGTCGGCGGGGTCGAGATCCTGCGCACCTCCACCCCGCAGCCCTCGCCCGACGGCATCACCTGGTCCGTGGAGAAGGACGTCACGCGCTACCGGGACACCCTCGCCCGCCCGCAGCCCGTCGAGATGCTCATCGGGAACGTCGTCGACGACACCTACACCGGTGTCATCGACGTCACGGTGACCCTGACCTTCCACGCCGCCGAGGGCCGCTTCACCGCCCCCGACACCCCCGACCGCGTCCTGCCCCTGACCTCCCCGTCGGTCACCACCCCGCGCAACACCGAGCGACTGCTGGCCGAGGTGTACGCCACCGGCTCCGGCGGCGGCTGTGAGGAGTACTGGTACCTGACCACCCCGGCGGGCGCCCCGTACTCCTGCACGGCCGACGGCGGCCCCCACCGCGAGGTGCGCATCACGGTCGACGGACGCCTCGCCGGCATCGCGGCACCCTTCCCCACCGTCTGGACGGGCGGCTGGTCCAACCCCTTCCTCTGGTACGTCACCCCCGGCCCGCGTGCCTTCGACGTCCGGCCCGTCCTCTACGACCTCACCCCCTACGCCGCCCTCCTCAACGACGGCCGCCCGCACCGCGTCGAGGTCACCGTGGCCGGGGTGCCGGCCGGGAGCAGCGGCTGGAGCACCCCCGCCAACCTGCTGCTGTGGCAGGACGAGGGCCGCGCCGTCGTCACCGGCGCCCTGACCCGGCACGAGGAGGAGGCACCGACCGGCCGTTCCCACTGGACGCCCGCCACCCCGGGAGTCCCGCACCGGGTGGACACCGAGGGCGCCCACCGGCTGACCGTCGCCGGCCACCTCGACACCTCGCACGGCCGCGTCGCCACCACCGTCACCCGCTCCGTGCACCACACCTCCGTGCACCGCTGGACCGACGGCGAGAACAGCGACGCGCTGGACGCCGTCTGGACCGACGAGGAGAGCGTCACGCACGGCCCGGTGACCACCCGTACCGCCCGTACGTACACGATGGACGGCGAGACCACCCTCGGCGCCGGCGACCGGCTGCGCACGGTGATCTCGCTCGGCGACCGGGCCGACACCGTCACCCTGCGCGGGGGCCGGACCGTCGCCGCAGGCCGCCTCGACGACCGGTACACGGGGGACGCCACCTACACCGCGAACGTCCCGCGCGACCAGCGGCACGCGGTCGGCACCACGTCCGTCCGCCACCGCCTGTACGGGTCGGAGGCACCCGGCGGGTGCTACGACCGCACGGTGGAGACCGCCCAGGGCACCGTGACGGCGGACCGGCGCCACTGCTGACGGTGCGGGCGCCTACGATGATCCGCCATGGACACGAGTGAGGCCGGCAGACAGCTGATCGACGGGCGCTTCGAACTGGTGGCGCCCCTGGGCAGCGGCGGTATGGGAACGGTATGGCGGGCCAGGGACATCGCCCTGCACCGCGAGGTGGCCCTCAAGGAGGTGCGACCGCCGGATCCGGCGACCGCCGCCGCCCAGCCCGGGCTGGCCGACCAGATGCGCGAGCGCGCCGTCCGCGAGGCCCGTGCCCTCGCCCGCCTCGCCCACCCGCACGTCGTGACCATCCACCACATCGTCGAACCGGCCGAGGGCGCCGACGGCCACCCGTGGATCGTCATGGAGATGGTCAAGGGCGGCTCCCTGCACGACAAGCTGGAATCGGGCCCGCTGCCGCCGGCGGAGGTGGTGCGCCTGGGCCTGGACGTGCTGTCCGCGCTGCGCGCCGCACACGCCGAAGGCGTCCTGCACCGCGACGTGAAGCCGGCCAACGTGCTGCTGCGCCCCGACGGGTCCGCGGTCCTCACCGACTTCGGCATCGCCGCGCTGCACGACTCCACGGGCCTCACGGCGACGGGCGTCCTGATCGGTTCCCCCGAGTACATCGCGCCCGAACGCGTCCGCGGCGAGGAGGGACTGGCCGCCTCCGACCTGTGGTCGCTCGGCATGCTGCTCTACGTCGCCGCGGAGGGCGTAAGCCCGCTGCGCCGCGCCACCAGCCTGGCCACGGTCGTGGCCGTCCTCGACGAGCCGATCCCCGCACCGGTGCGGTCCGGCGCGCTGGGGCCCGTACTGGAACGGCTGCTCGTGCGGGACCCGGCCGTGCGGCCCGACGGGGAGCAGCTGGAACAGCTGCTCCGCGAGGCGGGCACCGCTCTCGGCTCCGGCTCCGGCTCCTCCTCCGCTGCCGGGCCGGCGCACGCGCCCGTCCCGCCCGCGGCGCCCGTCCCGTCCCCGTCCGCCGCGGGCCCGTACGGGCAGTTCGGACCGTACGCGCCGGCCACCCCGCCGCCGTACGCCCCGGGCGGGTCCCCGTACGCGGTGCCCGCCACCACCCCGGTGGACGTCGCCCCCGGCGCCGCCCGCCGCAAGCGCCCCGTCCTGCTCGGCGCGGTCCTCGCCGCCGTCCTCGTGGCCTCCGCCGTCGGTGTCGTCCGGCTGCTCCCGGACGGCGGGTCCGGCGACGACGAGGCGAAGGGCGGCACGATCCGCCCCACCACGGCGGCTTCCGCCACCCCGGCCGGAGGCGGGGCGTCGGCACCCGCCGTGAAGGCGAGCACCCCCAAGGACGCGGGGTCCCGGGCCGCCACGATGACGCCCGAGGGCGTGCGCACGGCCCTGGAGGCGTTCAAGAAGCAGACCGGGACGACCACCTTCGTCGACATGACCCTCTACGACGGCTACATCCTCGCCTCGATCCCCACCGCCGCGGGTGCCGAGACCGTCGACTCCTGGCAGTACCGCGACGGGGCCGCCTCCCGCACCGGCCCGGACGGCACGGTCGACGAGGGGGAACCGCTCATCGACATGTCGACCGTCAACTGGGACGCCCTGCCCGGCCTGCTGGAACAGTCCAAGAAGGACCTGAAGGTCGAGAAGCCCACGTCGCGCCACGTCATCATCGACCCCTGGATGATGGACCAGGTCCCCTCCATCAGGACCTACCTCAGCGACGAGTACGGCCGCGGCGGCTACGTCCTGTGGGGCATCGACGGCAAGCTGCGGAAGGTCGTCGCCACCTGAACCGCGCGCGCCCGGCCGCGCCGCCCCCTCCGCACCCGCGTATCCAGAGGAGCACACCACCATGCCCAGTTGGCGCAGCACCCTCACGGCGGCCGGCATATCCGGACCCCGGCTGCGGGACGACTACACGCAGGCCGCCCGCCGGGTGCTGCGCCGCGAGTCGGCGCCCTACCTCGCGCTGCGACTGCTGGCGGCGCCGCCCCTGGTACCCGCCCTCGCCGCGGGCCTCGCCTTCATGAACCTCGTCGACGACGTGGCCGAGACCGGCACCCCGCGGGAACGGGCCGACGGGCTCGCCGCGTTGACGGACGAGGTCGGGGCGGCCCTGAAGACCGGTGACAGCCCCGACCCCGTGCTGCGCGCCTACGCCCACGCGGTGGACACCCGTGGCCTCCCCGCACACTGGGTGTCCCGCTTCCTGGAGGGCGCTGCCACCGCCGAGGCCGGCTTCGACGGCTTCGGCGACGAGGAGGACTTCCAGGCCTACCTCGACGCCTACGCCTGGCCCGGGGTACTGGTCTTCACCGGCCTCCAGTACCAGGGCGGCCCCGACCCCGAACAGGCCGCGGGCTGGAGGCGGTTCGTCGACGCGGCCCAGCGCGTCGACTTCCTCGCCGACCTCCACGGGGACCTCGCCGAAGGCCGCCTCTGCCTCCCGCGCGCCCGGCTGGCCGAGCACGGGGTGACCCGGGCCGACCTGGAGGCGGCCCGTGACACCCCTGCCGTACGGGCCCTCCTCGCCGACGAGGCCCGGCGCGCGCGCACGGCCCTCGACGCCACCCACGGCCTCCTCGACCTCGCCGTGCCGGGCCTGCGCCCCGTGGTCGCCACCATGGCCGACCTGATGGCGCACCAGCTGTCCGCCGTGGAACGGGCCGGCGCGGACGCCCTGCGCCAGGACGTCGGCTACGGGGCGGTCGCGCCCCTGCGCATCCTGCTGCGCGCGGTCCGCAGCCGGCGGGACCCGTCGGCTAGTACGGACCGTTGACGTTGTCGATCGACCCGTATCGGGCGGCCGCGTAGTTGCAGGCGGCCGTGATGTTGGCGACGGGGTCGTAGGAATCCGTCGACGTGCCGGGCACGTGGTAGGCCTTGAAGGTGGGGTCGATCACCTGGAGCAGGCCCTTGGAGGGGATTCCGTTGCGGGCGTTGATGTCCCAGAGGTTGATCGCCTTCGGGTTGCCCGAGGACTCGCGCATCACGTTGCGGTGAATTCCGTTGTACGACCCGGGAATTCCGTGCTTCGCCATGACGGAGAGGGACTCGCGGATCCAGCCGTCGAGATTGTTCGGGTAGGCGGTCGCCGTGCGGGGGGCCGCGGCCGCCTTCGCCTGGGTGCCCAGGCTCAGCTTGGTGCCGGGGCGGATCACCGAGGGGTTGTCGCCGACGACTCCGCGGTTCGCCTCGTAGAGCTGCTGCCATCCGCCGCTCACGGAATGCGTGGCGGCGATCTGCGAAAGGGTGTCGCCGGAGACCACGGAATACGTGGTGGGAGCCTTGGCCGTGGTCGCTGCGAGTGCGGCCGGCGCCTTCGAGACCGCGGGGGCGAGTGCGGCGGGGGCCTTGACGGTCTCCACCGCTCCGGCGCCGGTCGCGCTGATCAGCGGGAGCGTGAGGGCCGCGCCGCCGGTGCCGGCCAGGGCCAGCCTGCGGGTGATCGGGTTCTGCTTCGGCCGACGGTGCTTTCCCTTTGCGGGCATGGCGGAATTCCTCACGTGGGGGGACGGGAGAGCCCCGGAGGCGGCCGTACGGGGGAGCTCGCCGCCAGGAACGAGGTGACCGTAGGTGAGCCCCGCCGGAAGGAACAAGGCCCGAATTCCGGGTATAGATCGACAACTCGCCGGAACCCCCGGTAATGACCTTGAAGAAAGGTGTGAGGAAAGGCCGATTTCCTTTCCGGGGAAAGGAAATCGGCCTCTCGGGAGAAATGATGTTGACATGTCGGGCGTGACTGACATCACGGGCGGGGGGCCCCGGGGTCAATAGGGGCAAGTCCGGTCTCCGGCGGCCTCATTCGGGCGAGCCGTGCGTAGGTGTCAAATCGCCCATGACGGGCTCTTTCCGGCGGGGAAATGGGACGCCCGCGCCTCCGGTGCCGGGAGTTCCGCCAGCCGCTCCAGCGCCGTCCCTACGGCCGCAGGCGAGGCCGGCAGTAGCGGGAGCCGTACGTCCGGGGTCGGAATGCGGCCCTGCGCGTGGAGCACGGCCTTGATCACGGCCGGACTGGGCTCGGCGAACGCCGCCGCCGACAGCCGGGCCAGCCCGTGCCCCAGCGCGCGGGCCCGCACCACCTCGCCCGCCCGCCAGGACGCCTCCAGCTCCACGAACCGCTCCGTCGCCAGGTGGGCGGATGCCAGGACGGCGCCCTGCGCCCCCAGCGCCAGCATCGGGGACGCGTACACGTCGTCGCCGGCCAGCACCGCGAACCCGGCGGGCGGGTCACCGAGCAGGTCCACGACCTCCTGGTCGATGCCGCCCGCCGCGAGCTTCACCCCGGCCACCCCGGCCAGGCCGCCCAGCGCCCGCAGCGCCGCCGCGTCGAGCGGCTGCCCGGTGCGGTACGGGATGTGATAGACGATCAGCGGCACGGGACTGACCTCCACCAGGCGCCTGAAGTGCGCCAGCACCCCCGCCGCCGACGGCCGCACGAACGACGGCACGGTCACCAGGGCGGCCCCCGCCTGCGGCCGGCGCGTCAGCCGGATGAGCGCCGCCTCGGCCGCACGGGTCCCGGAGGCCCCGGCGCCGACGGTCAGCCGGGCCCCCCGTTCCCGGCAGACCCGGGCGCAGACGTCCGTGACGAGGTCGCGCTCCGCCTCGTCGAGACAGGCCGCCTCCCCGGTGGTGCCCAGGGCGACGATCCCGGCCGCCCCGGCGTCGAGCACCTCGTGTGCCAGTGCCTCCAGGGCCTCGGCGGCGATCTCCCCGCGGCGGTCGAAGGGGGTGACGAGCGGTACGTGGATCCCGTGCAACGGGAGGGTCTCTGCGATGTCCTGTGCCATGCCGACGAGCCTCGCCCGTCCCGAGCCGTGAATCCAGTTCGCCTTTCTTACCCGATGCGTAAGCTGAGCCGATGCTCGACGTACGACGCCTGCGCCTGCTGCGCGAACTCGCCCGCCGCGGCACCATCGCCGCCGTGGCCGAGGCCCTCGCCTTCAGCCCTTCGGCGGTCTCCCAGCAGCTCGGCGTGCTGGAGCGGGAGGCCGGCCTTCCCCTCCTGGAGCGCACCGGCCGCCGGGTCCGGCTCACGCCGGCCGGGCAGAACCTGGTCCTGCACGCCGAAGCCGTCCTGGAACGCCTGGAGCGGGCCGACGCCGATCTCGCCGCAGCGCGTGGCGGCCTGTCCGGCGCCCTGCGGATCGGCGCCTTCCCGACGGCCACCCGCGCCATCGTCCCGGCCGCCCTGGTCGCCCTCGCCCGGCTCCACCCGGGGCTGGAGCCGATGGTCCGGGAGACCGATCCGGCGGAGGTGGCGCACGCGCTGCGCGCGGGCGACCTGGACGTGGCCCTGGTGCACACGTACGACTTCGTCCCGGCCGCCCGCGAGCCGGGACTGACCACCGAGCCGCTGTACGGGGAGGCGATGTACCTGGCGGTCCCGGCCGGTGACCCTCCTGCCGACTCCGACTCCGACTCCGACTCCGGTGAGCCCTCCGGGCAGGGTCCCGTCCTGCGGGCCCACGCCGACGCGCCCTGGATCACCGCCACGCCCGGGACCCTCTGCCACACGATGACCGTACGGGCCTGCCAGGCCGCCGGCTTCACCCCGCGGGTGCGGCACCGCGTCGACGAGTTCGCGACCGTGCTCGCGCTGGTCGCGGCGGGTCAGGGCGTCGCGGTCGTACCGCAGCTCGGGGTCACCGGCCCCGCCGATCCGGCCGTACGCCTCACCCGGCTGGCCATGCAGCGCCGTACCGGGCTCGCCTTCCGCAGCGGGGCCCGCACGCACCCGGCGGTGGCGGCCTTCGGCGCGGCACTTCGCGCCGCCGTACCGCCGGATCTGGCCGGGTCGCGCGCCGCGCAGTGACACAACTCCCGTACCGGGGCCCGCGCGTGTACGTTCGGTGATCCAGACCGAATCGAATCAGAGCGGGGTACGACGTGACGCATCGCGTACGAGGGGTCATCGCCCGGAGCAAGGGCGCACCGGTGGAGACGACGACGATCCTCGTGCCCGACCCGGGACCGGGCGAGGCGCTCGTCCGCGTGCAGGCCTGCGGGGTCTGCCACACCGACCTCCACTACCGGGAGGGCGGGATCAACGACGACTTCCCCTTCCTGCTCGGCCACGAGGCCGCAGGCGTCGTCGAGTCCGTCGGCCCGGACGTCACGTCCGTGGCACCCGGCGACTTCGTCGTCCTGAACTGGCGTGCGGTGTGCGGCACCTGTCGCGCCTGCAAGCGCGGCCGTCCCTGGTACTGCTTCGCCACGCACAACGCCACCCAGCCCATGACCCTGGAGGACGGCACTCCGCTCTCGCCGGCGCTCGGCATCGGCGCGTTCGCCGAGAAGACGCTCGTCGCCGCGGGCCAGTGCACCAAGGTGGACCCGGCCGCCTCCCCGGCCGCCGCCGGCCTCCTCGGCTGCGGGGTGATGGCCGGTCTCGGCGCCGCCCTGAACACCGGGAACGTCGGCCGCGGCGACTCCGTCGCCGTCATCGGCTGCGGGGGAGTGGGCAACGCGGCCGTGGCCGGCGCCCGGCTCGCCGGCGCCTCGAAGATCATCGCGGTGGACCTGGACGACCGGAAGCTGGAGTGGGCACGCGGCCTGGGAGCCACGCACACGGTCAACGGCCGCACCGACGACGTCGTCAAGGCCGTGCAGGCCCTCACCGACGGGAACGGCGCCGACGTGGTCATCGAGGCCGTCGGGCGCCCCGAGACCTACCGGCAGGCCTTCTACGCGCGCGACCTGGCCGGCACCGTGGTCCTGGTCGGCGTGCCCACCCCGGAGATGAAGCTCGAACTCCCCCTGCTCGACGTCTTCGGCCGCGGCGGGGCCCTGAAGTCCTCCTGGTACGGGGACTGCCTGCCCGAGCGCGACTTCCCCCTGCTGATCGACCTCTACCTCCAGGGCCGCCTGGACCTCGACGCGTTCGTCTCCGAGACCATCCCGCTGGACGGGGTCGAGGAGGCCTTCGCGCGGATGGAGCGGGGCGAGGTCCTCCGCTCGGTCGTGGAGTTCTGAGACCGTCCGGGCACCGGGAAGGCGCCCGGACGGTCCCGTCCGGCCGTCCCGGTCAGAGCGCCCGCCACAGCGCTGGCACCGACGGGGGTTCCCAGCCGCGCTGCGCCGTGTGCGGCTGGAGGCAGACGTAGCCGCGGCCCCCGTGGGTGACCCGGTCGCCGACCCGGTACGCCGTGCCCACGGCCCAGGGCGTCCCCGCCGGGGGAGTCCCGGTCGGTGTGGGGCTCGGGCCGGGGCCCGGGTCCTGGGGGACGTCCAGGACGAAGTCGAACGCGGCCTCGCGCGCGCCTCCGGCGTCCCGCACGGTCATCAGCAACCGCGGGTCGAAGATCGAGTCGGTGTTGTTGCGGGGCTCGTTCGGGAAGTAGAGCTGCGTCGTCAGCACCGGCCGGCCCGGGGCCTGCACCTTGACGTGGAGGTGCCGCGTGCGGCCCGGGTAGAGCCCCGGGACGATCGTCGTCAGCGCGAAGGAGCCGCGCGAGTCGGTGAACTGGTGGCCGCGCAGCCGGAAGCGGGTGTTGTCGTAGGCGCCGTTCACGTCCGCCTGCCAGAAGTCCAGCAGCGCTCCCGTGACCGGGCGGCAGGCCCGGCCGAAGACGTAGCCCGTCACCGTCAGCCGTGTGCCGGGCATACCCGGCTCCAGCAGGCTGGTGCGTTCGGGGGAGTGGGGCTTGAAGTAGGGGCCCTCCGTCTGTTCGGGGGTGGGGTGGTCACCGTCGTCGCATTCCGGGGTCAGCGGCCAGGCCCCGGGGTCCGGGGTGAAGGTCCGGGCGAGCGCCGGGCCGCCGATGAGGGCGACGGGGACCGCCGCGGTGGCCGCCAGCGCCGCGCGCAGCACGGCCTTCCGGGTGATCCGGTGGGGCTGCGCCGGACCCGTGGGTTCGGCGGGGCGGGCGGTGCCCACAGGGTCGACGGGTTCGACGGGTCCTGCGGGTTCGGCGGGGCGTAAGACTCCGTCGGCGGTCCTGTCCGGTTCGCGCATGCCTGCCTCCTCGGCGGGGGTGGGATTCGCAACGAACCTAGGCGGGGTCCGCATCCGGATCGATGGACGGGAGACGGCTGCTGTGGTGCTTTCGGTACTCGCCCGGGCTGGTGCCGGTCTCCCGCCGGAAGAACCGGCAGAAGTAGGCGGGGTCGGCGAACCCGACCCGGGCGGCGACCTGCCGCACGGGCAGTTCGGTGTGTGCGAGCAGGCGTTGGGCCCGGTAGGCGCGGGCTTCGATCAGCAGCCGCCCGGGGCTGCGGCCGGTGGCCGCGCGCACCGCCTGGGTCAGGTGGCCCGGCGTCACCCCGAGCCGCTCGGCGCACTCCCGCACCGACCGGTCGACGTGGCGGGACACCAGCCGGACGAACTCCTCCGCCACCGCCGGGGCCGCTCCCGGACCCCGTACGGGCCCGTCGGCCTGCCCCACCCGTGCGTCCCGCAGCGCGGGGCCAACAACGGCGGCCCCGGGCGGCCTGGTGGACCCGGCGGACCCCGGCGGTCCCGGACGGCCGCCAGGGCTCCCGGAATCCGCGGCTGCCGTCAGCCGCGCCATCCGGACGACGAGTACGTGCAGCAGCGCGCGCAGCACGCTCTCGTGCCCGGGGGCCCGCTGACGGCATTCGGCGGCCATGTCGGCCATCAGCCGCCCGGTCCGCTCGTGTTCCTCCTCGCTCAGGTCGAACCAGCACGTCCTCCCGATCCGGCGCAGGAGCGCGCGGTCACCGGGGTGGTCCACCAGGAAGTCCTCGGTGAACAGCGCGAGGGTCCCGTCGAGGCCGCGCTGGTCCCGCCAGCAGTGGATCTGCCCCGGCAGGACCACCGCCAGCTGGCGCGGCCGCACCGGGTGCCCGGCCAGGTCGACGACGTGCGTGCCCGACCCGGCGGAGACGTGCACGATCTCGTAGAAGGTGTGCCGGTGCGGGAGGTCGGACCGCGACAGGGGGCCGAGCACGTCGAAGGCCCCGGCCGCGAACGGCACGGCGCCGGGACCGGCCACCTCCAGCCGGTGCAGCGGCGGCTCCCCGGTGCGGCGCGGTGCCGGGCACGGCGTCCCCGGTCCGACGGTGGTGTTCCGCATCGTTCCCCCTCGGGAGTGGCCGGACGGGCGGGAGGTCCAGACCAGTTGGGTGCTGTCACGATCCCCGCGGCCCCCGCCCCGCGAAACCCGGCCGCGGGAAGTCCTCCGTAAGGCCCGGCGGTCGTACGGCCCGCGGTCGCGCCGGTGCCGTACGACCCACCGCACCGGCCTCCCCGGCCGCAGCCCCGCCTCCTAGACTCGGGCCGACCGAGCGCCCGCGCCCGCCGGCACCCGGCCGGACGCGGGCTTCCGCACCTCGTACCCCTGGGGGCCGCCCGTGACCATCGTCGACAGCTACCGCCAGCCCGGCACGGTCCTCACCGACCACCGCTTCCACGTCCCGCTGGACCACCACCGCCCGGACGGGCCGCAGATCGAGCTGTACGCCCGCGAGGTGGTCGCCTCCGGCAAGGACCCCGAGGCGCTGCCCTGGCTGCTCTACCTGGAGGGCGGTCCCGGCTTCGGTGCCCGCAGGTTCGTCGGGCGGCAGGCCTGGCTCGAACGCGCCCTGCAGGACCACCGGGTGCTCCTCCTGGACCAGCGCGGCACCGGCCGCTCCACCCCGCTGAACCGGCAGACGCTCCCCCTGCACGGCACCCCCGCCCAGCAGGCCGAGCACCTCGCGCACTTCCGTGCCGACTCCATCGTCCGCGACGCCGAGGCGATCCGGCCCGGCCTGACCGGCGGCGCGCCCTGGACCGTGCTCGGCCAGAGCTTCGGCGGCTTCTGCACGGTCCGGTACCTCTCCAGCGCGCCCGAGGGCCTGGCCGCCGCCCTGATCACCGGCGGCCTCCCCTCGCTGACCGCCACCGCCGACGAGGTCTACCGGGCCGCCTGTCCGCGCATCGAGGGCAAGAACACCACCCACTACGGCCGCTACCCGATGGACGTCGAGCGGGCCCGCCGGATCGCCGCCCACCTCGCGGAGCGGCCGGCCGAACTCCCCGGCGGCCACGTCCTGACCGTCGAGGCCTTCCAGTCCCTCGGGATCCTCCTCGGCGGCGGCGACGGCAGCCACGAGCTGCACTACCTGCTGGAGGACGCCTTCGTCCCGACCCCCGCCGGACCGGCCCTCTCCGACGCCTTCCTGGAAAGCGCCCGCAGCCTCCTCTCCTTCGCCGGACACCCCCTCTACGCGCTCCTCCACGAGGCCATCTACGCCCAGGACCCGGCCGCCCCCACGGCCTGGGCCGCCGACCGCGTCCTGGCGGAGCACCCCCGCTTCGACGCCCGCAAGGCCCTCGCGGGCGACGACCCCCTGCTCTTCACCGGCGAGACCATCCACCCCTGGCACTTCACCACCGACCCGGCCCTCGCCCCGCTGCGCGAGACCGCCGACCTGCTGGCCGCCCGTACGGGCTGGGAGCCGCTGTACGACCCGCGGCGCCTCGCCGCGAACGAGGTTCCGGTGGCGGCGGCGGTCTACCACGACGACATGTACGTGGACGCCGGGCACTCCCTGCAGACGGCCCGCTCGATCCGCGGACTGCGGACCTGGGTCACCGACGAGTTCGAACACGACGGCCTCCGCGCCGGCGGCCCCCGCGTCCTGGACCGCCTCCTGTCCCTCGTACGCGACGAGGCCTGAGCGCCGACGGCCCGAACGGCGAGGTCCGAGCCGCTGCCTGCGGCCCGCCGGTACGGGACGCGGTTTCCCGCCGGGGCGCAGGAGTGCCGGGGCGTGGTGCGAGGTTCCGTCGCCTAGGGTGCTCGGCATGACCGAACGAGCTGATCAGCAGGCCCCCTTGGAGCCCATGCCCACCGACTGGACGCGCGCCCTCGCCGTCGTCGCGCACCCCGACGACCTGGAGTACGGGTGTGCGGCCGCGATCGCGGACTGGACGGACGGCGGCCGGGAGGTGGTCTACCTCCTGGCCACCCGCGGCGAGGCGGGCATCGACACCCTCGCCCCCGCCGACTGCGCCCCGCTGCGCGAGGCCGAGCAGCGGGCGAGTGCGGCGGTGGTCGGGGTGTCCGCGGTGGAGTTCCTCGATCACCGCGACGGGACCGTCGAGTACGGACTCGGCCTGCGCCGTGACATCGCGGCGGCGATCCGGCGGCACCGCCCCGAGCTGGTCATCACCCTCAACCACCGCGACACGTGGGGCGGGGAGCAGGGCGGCGGCTACTGGAACACCCCGGACCACAAGGCCGTCGGGCGGGCCACCCTGGACGCGGCCGCCGACGCCGGCAACCGCTGGATCTTCCCGGAGCTCATCTCCGAGCAGGGGCTGGAGCCGTGGAACGGGGTCCGCTGGGTGGCGGTGGCCGGGACGAGCACGCCCACCCACGCGGCCGACGCCGGTCCGGGCCTGGAGCGTTCGGTGCACTCCCTCCTGGAGCACAAGGCCTACATCGCCGCGCTGACGGACCAGGACCCGCAGGAGTACGTCCGTACCTTCCTCACCGGGAACGCCGAGCGGGTGGCCGAGCGGTTCGGCGGCCGCCCGGCGGTGGCGTTCGAGGTCTTCCCCCGCTGACCCCCTCCCCTTACCCTGACGACTCGTCAGACATGGGCGGCTGGGCGGCTGGGCGGGCGGGGGTGCGGGACGAGGTGATCGACACCAGGTCCACGGAGATCGCGGAAGGCGAGGAGCGGATCCGTCTGGAGGTCGGGGACGGCCTCGCCGTCCTCACCCTGTGCCGCCCGGACGCGCTCAACGGCTGGAGCTGGGAGTCCAGCCGCCAGCTCGGTCTGCTCGCCGACCGGATCCGCTTCGACTCCTCGGTGCGGGCCGTCCTGCTGCGGGCCGAGGGCCGGGCCTTCTGCGCGGGCATCGACACGACGGCCCCGGGCGGCGCGATCACGGGCGGGTCCGCCGCCGAGCGGACCCGCAACTACTACGAGGGCATCCGCTGGGTCCACGAACGCTTCGCGGTCCTCGCCCGCCTCCCGCAGCCCGTGGTGGCGGCCGTCCAGGGCTACTGCCTCGGCTTCGGATTCGAGCTGGCGCTGATGGCGGACGTCCGGGTCGCCGCCGAGGACGCCGTCTTCGCCCTGCCCGAGGCGCGGCTGGGCGTGGCGGTGGACGCGGGCGGTGACCTGCGCATCGCCCGGGAGGCGGGGGCCGGCTGGGCCAAGTACCTGGCACTGACGGGGCGCCGCATCGACTCCGCGACCGCCGAACGCCTCCACCTCGTCCAGCTGGTCGTCCCCGGAGCGGAGCTGGAGGCGGCCTCGCACGCCCTGGCCGCGGAGATCGCCGCCAACGCCCCGCTCGCGGTGCAGGGCATCAAGCGTGCCGTCGACGCGTACGCGGACTCCGCCCTCCCCGCGGCCCTCGACCGGGCGGCGATGACCGCCGCCCTGACCCTCACCTCGGACGACTGCCGCGAGGGGTACGGGGCCAAGGCGGACCGCAGGCCGCCGCACTTCACCGGCGGCTGAGGGCGCCGCCGCCCACTGCCCGCCACCTGCCGGGGTCCGTCGCGCGCCGGGACCGGGCCGGCAGGCCCGGGGCAGGGGTCCTACGGCCGGAACGGGCCGCGCCCCAGCTGTTCCCGCACCGGGACCACCTCCGGGTTGACCACGGCCCGCCGCTGCCAGTTGCCGCCGTCGACCACCAGGGTGTGGCCGGTGACGAAGCGCGCGTACGGCGAGGCGAGGAAGGTGGCGGCCCAGCCCAGTTCGCGCGGTTCCCCCACCCGCAGCGCGGGCTGCCGGGCCCCCGCCGCGCCGCTCGGGTCGCCGGAGTCCCCGGCCCGCTCCAGGCCGCCGCGGATGTCGGCGGTCATGTCGGCGTGCGGGAAGAGGCCCGGGACGAGCCCGTTGACGCGGATGCCGTACGGACCCCACTCGACGGCGAGGGTCTCCACCAGGTTCTTCACCCCGGCCTTGGCGGCGGCGCTGTGCGCGAAGCCGGGCCCGCCCGTCCAGGCGTACGAGGCGCCGACGTTCACGATCGAGCCCGGCGTGCCCGCGGCCAGATGGCGGCGGCCGAACTCGCGGGTCATGAACCAGGTGCCGGTCAGGGTGATGTCCACCACCGCCCGCCAGGCGCCCGGCGACAGGTCCTCGGCGGGGGAGGGGAAATTGGCGGCGGCGTTGTTGACCAGCACGTCCGGCAGCCCGAGCGCCGCCTCGGCGGCGTCGAAGACCTCCGCGACCCGATCCGGGTCCCGGATGTCGCAGACGGCCGCCGCCACCCGGCCCGCGCCGGGGACGGCCGCCAGTTCCTCCCGGGCCGTCCCGAGCGGGCCCGGCCGCCGGCCGGCGATCACCAGGTCGGCGCCGAGCCGGGCGAACTCGGTGGCCACGGCCTTGCCCAGCCCGGTGCCGCCGCCGGTCACGAGGACCACCTGCCCCGCGTACGTACCGGGGGGCAGGGCGGCGGCACCCAGGGGCGGCGGCGCGGGCAGACCGCGCTGGGGGTTCTGCATCCGCCCATCGATAGCGCGCGGGCGCTCAGATCGCCATGCCGGTGACGGGATCAACGCGTCGGCGTGTAGGCCTGCTTGCTCGCGCAGGTCCAGAGCACCGCGCCGCCCGCCCGCGTCTCGCGGTCCTCCACGCTGCCCCCGACCCGGTCGTCGTCGGCCGCGGCGAAGGCGCGGGTGAGGGGCACGGCGTCGGGGGCGCCGGCCGGGGCGGGCAGGACCTTCGGGGCGCCCGTGCCGGACCAGTGGACGGCCTGGAAGTAGCTGGGGAAGGCCTCCTCGAACTCGGTGGCGGTGCCGACGGCCACGTTCGTGGTCGGGCTGCTGCCGTCGAACTCCAGGTCGCCGTAGCCGGCGACGCGGCCCGGGTCGGTGGGGAGGGCGTCGTAGGGCTTCTTCCACACGGCCGGGGTCCGCGTCGGGTCGTTGCGGTAGTGGTAGCGCTCCAGGCCCACCACCCGGCCGCGGTCGTCGATGTCCCGGCCGATGGTGGCGAAGGAGTCGTGGTAGCCGTTCCACACCTCCAGGCTGTAGGGCGCGTAGCCGCCGCCGGCCGGCCAGACCACCGGGAAGGTCTTGGTGACCTCGATGTCGTTGGCCGTGTCGAAGTACGAGCCGCTGACGGTGCCGACGATGTCGCCGCGCTTGTTGATGCCGTTCACCCCGACGACCTTGCTGCCCGCGATCGCGTCGGCGGGCACCGGCAGTTCGCGTACGACCGTGCCGTTCACCCACTCCTTGGCGACGTCGCCGTCCATGGCGACGACCCGGCCCGAGTCGTTGACGTCGACGGCCACCTCGCCGTACCGGGGCGAGGGTGCGGTGATCGCCTGGGAGGCCGCGCTGCCGACCTGGTGGGTGAAGGCGACCGAGGCCTGGTCCGAGGAGCGCACGGCCATGCCCACCATCAGGCCCTTGGCGCTGACGGCCTTGACCCGGCCCCGGTCGAAGCCGGCCGGCAGCGGGACGGCGTGGACGGTGTGCTCGGCGCCCGTCCAGTAGGCGGGCAGCCCGCCGCTCTCGCCGACGGCCAGGCCGTTCGCGCCGAAGCCCCGTACGGCGCCGCCGCCCCGCCCCGGCAGGCCGGGCAGGAGCTCGACGGAGGGCGTGCAGGCGGCGGGCGCGGTGCCGGCGGCAGCCGCGGTGCCTGCGGCGGCGGCCGGTCCGGCGGCGGTGATCAGCCCGCAGAGCAGGACGGCGGCCCCCGCGGCCGCCGTCGTGCCCCTGATGGCGAATGCGTTCATGGTGGTTCTCCCCCCGGTGCGGCGCGTGCCCCCGGCACGCGGCCAGTTGATCTACGGGACACATGCTGCCCGACGAGGACGCCGGTCGCACAGGCTTTCGCACGGACGGTCGTCCGAGGTCGCACCGGAGGCAGCCGCTCCGGCGATCCTCCCGGGAGGGGCGCCTCCCGACCCGCCCGGCCCATGGGTTCACAGGAGGGCAAGCGACCGCTTAGTATGCGGCGGAGCGTGACCCCTCGACGGCGGCTGGAGGCCCCCGATGCTGGCATGGCGAGTACACACCCACGGCGAGCCGCGTGAGGCCATGCGCCTCGAAGAGGTTCCCGAACCCCGGCCCGGCGAGGGTGAGGTGAGGGTCCAGGTGCTCGCGGCGAACATCAACTTCCCCGACGCGCTGCTCACCCGCGGCCAGTACCAGATCCGCCCGCCGCTGCCCTTCACGCCCGGGGTGGAGATCTGCGGGCGCACCGACGACGGCCGCCGCGTCATCGCCACCCCGAGCCTGCCGCACGGCGGCTTCGCCGAGTACGTGGTCGCGCCCGAGCGCGCCCTGCTGCCCGCCCCCGAGTCCCTGAACGACGCCCAGGCCGCCGCCCTCCACATCGGCTACCAGACCGGCTGGTTCGGCCTGCACCGCCGGGCCCGCCTCCAGCCCGGCGAGACCCTCCTCGTGCACGCCGCCGCCGGCGGCGTCGGCAGCGCCGCCGTCCAGCTCGGCAAGGCCGCCGGAGCCACCGTCATAGGGGTCGTGGGCGGCAAGGCGAAGGCCCGCACCGCCGAGGAGCTCGGCTGCGACCTCGTGATCGACCGTACGGCCGAGGACGTCGTCGCCCGCGTCAAGGAGTTCACCGCGGGCCGCGGCGCGGACGTCGTGTACGACCCCGTCGGCGGGGACTCGTACACCGCGTCCGCCAAGTGCGTGGCCTTCGAGGGCCGGATCGTCGTCGTCGGCTTCGCCAGCGGCACCGTCCCGGCGCCCGCCCTCAACCACGCCCTCGTCAAGAACTACTCCGTCCTCGGCCTGCACTGGGGGCTCTACGCCACCAAGGACCCCGCCGCGGTCGCCGCCTGCCACGCCGAACTCACCCGCCTCGCCGACCAGGGCGCCATCGCCCCCCTGGTCAGCGAGACCATCGCCCTGCCCGCCGTCGCCGACGCCGTGCAGCGCGTGGCCGACGGCACCACCACCGGCCGGGTCGTCCTGGCCATGCCCAGGGAGCGGAGCACCGCACGATGAGCACCACCACCGCCGAGCAACTGCGCGCCCGCGTACGGGACCTCCTCGCCGCCCACCCGCCCGCGACCACCCCCCGCCCCGACTTCCTGCGGGCCCGCTTCGACGCCGGACTCGCCTGGGTCCACTACCCCGAGGGCCTGGGCGGCCTCGGCGCCTCCCGCACCCTCCAGAGCGTCGTCGACGCCGAACTGGAAGCGGCCGGCGCGCCCGACAACGACCCCCGCCGGATCGGCATCGGCCTCGGCATGGCCGCCCCCACGATCCTCGCGTACGGCACCGACGAGCAGAAGCGCCGCTTCCTGCGTCCCCTGTGGACCGGCGAGGAGGTCTGGTGCCAGCTCTTCAGCGAACCGGGCGCCGGCTCCGACCTGGCCGCCCTCGGCACCCGCGCCGTCCTCGACGAGGACACCGCCACCTGGGTGGTCGACGGCCAGAAGGTGTGGACCTCCAGTGCCCACACCGCGCGCTGGGGCATCCTCGTCGCCCGCACCGACCCCTCGCTCCCCAAGCACCGCGGCATCACCTACTTCCTCTGCGACATGCACGCCGCCGGGGTCGAGGTCCGGCCGCTGCGCCAGATCACCGGCGAGGCCGAGTTCAACGAGGTCTTCCTCACCGGCGTGCGCATCCCCGACGGCCACCGACTCGGCGCCGTCGGCGAGGGCTGGGCGGTCGCCCGCACCACCCTGATGAACGAACGCGTCTCCATCGGCGGCATGCGCATCCCGCGCGAAGGAGGGATGATCGCGCCCGTCGCCGAGGCCTGGCGCGAACGCCCCGGACTGCGCACCCACGCCCTGCACCAGCGGCTGCTGGAGCTGTGGGTCGAGGCCGAGGTGGCCCGCCTCACCGCCGAACGGCTGCGCCAGCAGCTCGCCGCCGGGCAGCCCGGCCCGGAGGGCTCGGGCATGAAGCTCGCCTTCGCCCGCCTCAACCAGGAGATCAGCGGCCTGGAGGTGGAACTCATGGGCGAGGAGGGCCTGCTGTACGACGACTGGACCATGCGCCGGCCCGAAGGCGTCGACTTCACCGGCCGCGGCCCCGGATACCGCTACCTGCGTGCCAAGGGCAACAGCATCGAGGGCGGCACGAGCGAGATCCTCCTCAACATCGTCGCCGAACGCGTCCTGGGCCTGCCCCCCGAGCCGCGCGACGACAAGGACCTGGCCTGGAAGGACCTGAACCGATGACGGCACGGACGGATCTGCTCTACTCCGACACCGAGGAGGAGCTCCGCGCGGCGGTACGGGACCTCCTCACCGACCGCTGCGACGCCGCGGCCGTCCTGGCGCGGGCGGAGACGGGCCGGCCGCACGACCCTGCCCTGTGGCGCACCCTGGCCGCGGACATCGGCGCGGCGGGGCTCCTCGTACCGGAGAAGCTCGGCGGCCAGGGCGCCGGCCACCGCGAGGCGGCCGTGGTCCTGGAGGAACTGGGACGCGCCGTCGCCCCCGTGCCGTACCTGACGAGCGCGGTGCTCGCCACCGAGATCCTGCTCGGCTGCGACACCGCCGAGGCGGGCCCGCTGCTGCGCGAACTGGCCGCCGGGGACGTGGTCTGCGTCCCCGCGCTGCCGCTGACCCTCGCCCCGGGAGCAGCCCTGCCGGCACCCGTCCGCGACACCGGCGGCGGGATCCTGACCGGCACCGTCACGACCGTCGCGGACGCGGCCGCCGCCGACGTCCTGCTGGTCCTCGCCGACACCGGCCTCTACGCGGTCCCGGCCGCGTCGGCCGCGCTCACCCCGCGTGTCGCGCTGGACCTGACCCGCCCGCCGGCCACGGTGGCCTTCGACCGGGCCGGCGGCACCCGCCTGGCCGACCCGGCGACGGCCCGCGCGGCCGTCGCAGGAGCCCTGCTGTCGGGGGCCGGGCTGCTGGCCTCCGAGCAGGTCGGGCTGGCCGAGTGGTGCCTGACCGAGACCGTCCGGTACGTCCGCGGCCGGCACCAGTTCAACCGGCCCGTCGGCTCCTTCCAGGCCGTCAAGCACCGGCTGGCCGGGTTCTGGCTCGACGTCGCTTCGGCCCGGGCCGCGGCCCGCGCCGCCGCGGACGCCCTGGCGACCGGGGCGCCCGACGCGCCCCTCACGGTGGCCGTCGCCCAGGCGTTCTGCTCGGGCGTGGCGGTCCGGGCGGCGGAGGAGTGCGTCCAGCTGCACGGCGGCATCGGCATGACGTGGGAGCACCCGGCCCACCTCTACCTCAAGCGGGCCAAGGCCGACTCCCTCGCCCTGGGCACCGCCGGCCACCACCGGGGCCTGGTCGCGGACTTCGCGGAACTCCCGGCACCCTGACGCGGATCCGTCGGGACGGGACGGGACGGGACGGGACAGGACGGCCGGGCCCCGTCCCGGCCCCGCGTTGCCGCACGCCGGACCCGCCCCGGGCCCGGCGTGCCCCGCAGGCATCCGTATCCTCACCGCATGACGACCATGATCACCGCGCTCGACGCCGCCGCCCTGCGGGCCCACCGCGACGAACTCGCCTCCCTCCTGGTCGACGTCGTCGCCTCCGGCTCCTCCCTCGGCTTCCTCACCGGTCTCGACCACGCGGCCGCCGCCGCGTGGTGGGACTCCCTCCTGCCCGCCGTCGAGGAGGGCTCCCTCGCGCTGTGGGTCTCCCGACCCGCACCGGACGGCCCCGTCGACGGCACCGTCAGCTGGTGCCGGGAGTCCAAGCCCAACGGCCGCCACCGCGCCGAGCTGCGCAAACTCATGGTCCACCCCGCGTCCCGCGGGCGGGGGACCGCCCGCGCCCTGCTCGCCGAGGCCGAGGCCGCGGCCACCCGCGCCGGCGTCCTGCTGCTCGTCCTGGACACCGAGACCGGCAGCCCCGCCGAGGACTTCTACCGTTCCGCAGGCTGGACGGAGGCGGGCACCATCCCCGACTACGCCGCCGACCCCGCCGGGCGCCTGCACCCCACCACCCTCTTCTACAAGCGGTCCCCGCACGCCCACGGGTGACCTCGCCCGCCGCGCGGCGTTAGACCCGTAGCCGCCGGCCACCAGCGAGGGAGAGACCGCATGTCCGCAGCGTCCGCCGCACCCCTGACCCGACGAGCGGTCCTGCGCTCGGCCTTCACCGCGGCCGTGCTCGCGGGGACCGCGGCGGCCCTGGCCCCCGTACTGCGCGCCCGGCGCCCCCGCCAGACGCTCACCCCGGCTCCGCTCGCCGAGGAGGAGACCTACCGCGGCCGGCACATCGCCGTGGACGTCGCCGGGGTCCGCATCGACGGCCGCCCGCTGCACGTCATGCGCCGGGCCGACGGCAGCTACCTGAGCGGGATCAACCACTTCCAGTCCTACGGGACCCCGCTGGAACTGGCCCGGGCCGCCGTCGACGAGCTGGGCACGGCCCAGCTGGCGTCGGCGGCCTCCCCGCACCACGTCTGACACGGCCAAGGGAACGGGAGGACCCCCGCGTTGTACACCCGGCAGAACCAGAAGAACCTGACCAGCGCCCAGAAGAAGCGGTTCACGGCGGCGGTGCTGGAGCTCAAGCGCACCGGCGCCTACGACGCGCTGGTGCGCACGCACGACAAGTACTTCGTGCCCGACCGCGACCGCAAACTGCGCGTCGGCCACATGTCCCCGTCCTTCTTCCCCTGGCACCGGCTCTACCTGAGCGAGTTCGAGCGGCAGTTGCGGGAGATCGACCCGGGCGTGACCGTCCCGTACTGGGACTGGACCACCGACAACAGCCCGGTCTCCTCCCTGTGGGCGGACGACTTCCTCGGTGGCACCGGGCGGGAGTCCGACCGCAAGGTGATGACGGGGCCGTTCGCCTACGACAAGGGCAACTGGACGGTGACCGTGGGCATCACGGAGTCCGCCTTCCTCACCCGCAACCTGGGCCGGCCGCAGAACCCGATCGCCCTGCCCACGGCGGCCGAGCTCCAGTGGGCGCTCGACGACCCGGTCTATGACGTGTCGCCCTGGGACTCCACCGCCACCGCCGGGGGCTTCCGCAACAAGCTGGAGGGGTGGGCCGCTCCCCGGAGCGAACGCTGGCGCAACCACAACAAGGTGCACCAGTGGATCGGCGGGCACATGACCGGCGGCACGGCGCCCAACGACCCGGCGTTCTGGCTGCACCACGCCTTCGTGGACCTCCTCTGGGACCGCTGGCAGCAGCGGCACCCCCGCTCCGGCTACCTTCCCGCGGCCCCGCTGCCGCTCGGCGACTTCCAGCGCGGCCGGGTGATCGCCCTGGACGAGCCCATGCCGCCCTGGGGCGTCACGCCCCGGGAGACCCTCGACCACCGGCAGGCGTACCGCTACGAATGACCGGCCGCTTCGCAGACCGGCCGCCGCCGCGTGGCGCGACGGACACGGGGAAGGGCCCCCGCCACCCGGCGGGGGCCCTTCCGTCGATCCGCGGATCAGGTGATCAGTGGCCGTAACCGTCGGTGTGCTGCACCTGCTCGTCGCCGCCCGAGGCGTTGATGCAGGTGTTGCCGAAGGCGGGGTTCAGCAGGCCGACGACGTTGACCGAGTTGCCGCAGACGTTGACCGGGACGTGGACCGGCACCTGGAGCAGGTTGCCCGAGAGGACACCGGGGGAGCCGACCGCCGCACCCTGCGCTCCGGCATCGGCGACAGCCAGACCCGCACCGGCGACCACGGCGCTACCGGTGACAGCGGTGATGGCGAATGCCTTCGCGATACGCGACATCAAGATCTCCTCGTGAGATAGGAAGCCACAAAATGTGTGGCATTTGACATGGCATACAACGCGGCGGCGGCCCAGGAGTCACGGCCGCTGGGCCTACCCGGTGACGGGAAAAGCGACCGACGCGAAGTACGGCCGCACCTGGGTCACCTCGCCGGCCCGCAGGACCCCCACGACCCGGCCGGAGCAGTGCGCCCCCTGGTAGAGCGTCGCCGTTCCCCGGGTCCTGTTGGTGACCGCCCGGGTGCCGCCCCCTTCGGCCTCCACGCAGCCCCGCGGCGCGGTGAGCCCGTGGACGCGGTCGTCCTGGCCGACGTACTGGAAGTCCGGACCGGCCGCCGCATGGGCCTGGCCGGCGAGGTACGAGCTGCCGATGAGCAGCAGGGCGGGCAGAGTGTGGTGGATACGCAGGATTCGCATGCCGGTCCAACCGGGCCGGTCCGGGCGACGGTCACGCCTTGTCACCCGTGGGACGGCTGTGCGAGCGTGCGCCGGTACCAGCAGCACAGGAGGACGGGATGGACACAGAGGGCGCCACCGACGGCAGCCGCCCGAGGGTCGCGACCGCGGCGGGAGTGGTCGAGGGCCGGACCCGACCCGACGGCACATCGGTCTTCCTCGGCATCCCGTACGCCGCCCCGCCCGTCGGAGACCTCCGCTTCGCCGCGCCCGCGCCACCGGAGCCCTGGGACGGCGTACGGGAGGCCACCGCCTTCGGACCGACCGCCCCCAAGGTGCCCTACCCCCAGACGTACGCCGCCCTGCTGCCGGACCCGGTGATCCCCGGGGACGACTGCCTGAGCGTGAACGTGTGGACACCCGACCCGGCGCGCGGCGCCCGGCTGCCCGTCATGGTGTGGATCCACGGCGGGGCCCACAGCCGGGGCTCCTCCGCCGTGCCCGTCTACGACGGCTCCGCCTTCGCCCGCGACGGGGTCGTCCTGGTCTCCTTCAACTTCCGCCTCGGCATCCTCGGCTACGGGCTCTTCCCCGACGCCCCCGCCAACCGCGGCCTGCTCGACCAGATCGCCGCCCTCACCTGGGTCCGCGACAACATCGAGGCCTTCGGCGGGGACCCCGGCCGCGTCACCGCCTTCGGCGAGTCCGCCGGGGCGATCAGCATCGGCGCCCTGCTCGCGGCCCCCCGCGCCACCGGCCTCTTCCACCAGGCCGTCCTGCAGAGCGGAGCCCCCGAAGCCCTGCCCCGGCCCCGGGTGCGTGCCATGGCCCGGCGGATGGCCTCCCTGCTCAAGGTGGAGGCCACCGCCGCCGCCTTCGGGGCCGTCGCCCTGCCCGACCTGCTCGCCGCCCAGGCGGCCGTGCTGCGCAGATCCGGTCCGCTGGTCGGCGGACCCGCCTTCGGCCTGGTCCTCGACGACCGGACGCTTCCCGAGGACCCCCTCGACGCCCTCGCGGCGGGGGACGCCTCCCGCGCCGTGCCGCTGCTGCTCGGCTGGACCACCGAGGAGTACCGGCTGTGGCTCGCCCCGACGGGCGGCATGCGCGTGCTGGACCGCCTCGGCCCGCTCGCCGTGGCCCTGGCCAGGGCCCGTACGGGCAAGGACCGGGCCGCGGTCGCGGCGCTGCGGGCCGCCCTGCCCGGCGCCGGGGCGGCCGACCTCGCCGGGCAGCTGATGACCGACCGCCTGCTGCGCGACCCGCTGCGCAGGCTCGCGGGCGCGCGGCGGGAGGCGCCGAGCTACCTGTACGAGTTCGGCTGGCCCTCCGGCATCCCGGGGCTCGGCGCCTGCCACGCGCTGGAGCTCGGCTTCGTCTTCGACACGCTGGCCGTGGCGGAGGCCTCCTGGCTCGCCGGGCCGCAGACCCCGCAGGCGCTGGCCGACGAGATGCACGCGGCCTGGGTGCGGTTCGCCGTGACCGGCGACCCGGGCTGGCCGGCCTGGGACGGCGACGGCCCGCCGAGGCTGTTCGGCGGGCCGGAGCTCGAGCGTGCGGAGGCACCGACGGCTATTCGACGGGTCCTTCCATGACCTTGCTGATGTACTGGATCGGCCCCTCGCCCATGTTCGGGACATAGGTCTTGGCGTTGTGCTGGCCGCCGGGGATCACCCGGAGGCTGGTGTGGACGGGCCCCTTGTCGCCGTAGGTGGCGACGAACTTCTGGACGTCCGGCAGGGTCTTCTTGTTGCTCTCGTTGTCGCCGACCTGGAAGGCGATGTAGACGTCCGGGCCCTTGCGCTCGATCAGCTGCTTGGCCAGCAGCTCGGGGTTGTTCTCGGCCTTCTCCTTGTCGTGGCCCTTCCACAGGGAGGAGTCCGGGACGATGTCCGGGCCGGAGGCGATCACGGCCTTGAACTTGTCCGGGTGCTTGAGCACGGCCTTCATCCCCGCGAACCCGCCGGTGGAGGAGCCCATGAAGGCCCAGCCGTCCCGGGACTTCACCGTGCGGAAGTTCGCCTTCATCAGGTCGGGGACGTCCTCCGTCAGCCAGGTCCCCATCTTCGGCTGGCCGGGGATGTCGGAGCCGTCCCAGTAGACGCCCTTGTCGTCCGGTCCGGGGTTGAGCACCGGCATGGCCAGCAGGAAGGGCTTGCTCTTGCCCTCCGCGTACCACTTGCTGATGCTCGTCTGCAGACCGAGGTCCGTGCCCATCCAGTAGTTGCTGGGGTAGCCTGCGCCGCCCGGGAGGGCGATCAGGACCGGGAAGCCGCTCTTGGCGAACTTCGGGTCGTCGTACTCCTTCGGGGCCCAGACCCACACCTTGCCCTTGAACCCGGACTTCTTGCCGTCCAGCGTGGTGACGGCCACGTGCGTGCCGTCGGGCAGGGTCATCGCGTTCTTGAACTCGGCCGCAGGCCCGGTCGGCATCAGCATCTTCGAGTTGGCGGGCTGCTGGGAGCCGTCCTGCCCGGAGCCCTTCCCCCCCGCCGGGGGCTTCCCGAACGACACCGCGGAACCCTTGTCGGTGAACGGGGGTATCTCGAAGTGGGCCATCACGCCGGCGGCCGCGCCCGCGAGGGCGAGCACCGAGACCCCGGCGATCAGCCGGCGCCTGCCCCGGGACCTGCGGCGCGGCGGCTCGGGCTGCTCCTCGTGGTGCTGCGGAGGCCCGCCGTACGGGGGTCCGCCGTGGTGCTGCTCCCCGTAGGGGCCTTCCCCGTAGGGCTGCTGCCCGTACGGCCGGCCGTACCGGTCGCCCTGGGGAGGCTGCGCGCTCCGCCCCTCCGGCCGGTACGGCTGGTACTGCTGCCCCTCGGGTGCGTACGACATCTGCGGTGGCTCTCCGACTGGTGCTGCCCCCGGAGGGGCGGGTGATCTGACGTTCGGTTCTTCCGTTCGGAAGATGAACGGACGTACGTCACAGTTCCGCACTTTCCCTTCTCTTGGCGTTCCCTAGAACAGGCCATTGCCCGTCGGGGGCGGACGTGCCGTACACGGGTCGGCCCCCGTGCCTCCTCCACGGGGGTGGAGGAGGCACGGGGGCCGGGAACGAAGGGTGAGAGCCGGGGGTACCGGGGGAGGACCGTTTTTCCGTTCTTCCGTACGGCTAGGCCGGGATCAGGGCCTTCCGGCGCCGCTTGCGCTGCGCGCCCGCCGACAGCCGCAGCTCGATGATCGACCGTACGGCCGGCCACTCCTCGTCGAGGATCGAGTAGAAGGCCGTACTGCGCACGGCTCCGTCGAGGCCGCGCGAATGGGCCCGGCGGACCCCCTCGCACGTGAAGCCGAGCCGCTCCATGGCCGCCCGCGACCGCCCGTTGCGCGCGTCGGCGCGCAGGGAGATCCGCCGCACGCCCCAGGTCTCGAAGGCGTGGCGGAGCATGAGCAGCTTCGCCTCGGTGTTGATGCCGGTGCCCTGGGCGCCCGGGGACAGCCAGGTGTTGCCGATCTCGGCGGCGTCGGGGACGGCCGTCGCCGGATCACCGAACGGGACCCCGGGCACCGCGGGCCACACCAGTGGTCCCTGCCAGTAGTCGAGTTCGAGGAACCGGGTCGAACCGACGACCCGCCCGTCGGTGGCTCTGACCACCGCGAACGGGAGGGAACGTCCCGCCGCCTGATCGGCGAGGGCACGGTCGATGTACTCGTGGGACGCCTGCACCCCATGGGGTACGGGGGTGAAGGCGTAAGTCGTACGATCCTCGGCCCCGGCCACGGCCAGGGCCTCGGTGTGGTGGGGGGCGAGGGGCTCGAGCCGCACGGTGCGGCCCGCGAGGTGTACGGGTACGGGCACGGAGCCTTCGGTCCTTCTGGGCGGTGGGGTGGTTGCACAGTCTGCGTCCATGACGTTGCCCCCCGTGCAAAACACGAGTGAAAGACAACCGGCTGTCAGGTGAACGCGAGTGGCTCAATGTAGCCCCTTAAAGTCCTTCCATGAAGCCCCAATTTGGCAATGGTGTGACGCTGGTTTTCGACGACATGGGTCCCCGCGGCGGAACGCCCGTAATCCTTATCCACGGACATCCCTTCAACCGCACCATGTGGGCCCCCCAGACGGCCGCCCTGACGGCCGCCGGGTACCGCGTGATAGCCCCTGACCTGCGAGGATACGGAGACAGCCCGGTCGTGCCGGGCACGGCTGCCTTCGCCGCGCTCGCCGACGACCTCGCGGCGCTCCTGGCCCGCCTGGGCATCGAACGCGTGGTCGTCGGCGGTGTGTCCATGGGTGGGCAGATCGCCATGGAGCTGCGGTTGCGCCACCCGGGTCTCGTGCGGGCCCTCGTGCTCTCCGACACCTCCCCGGCACCGGAGACGGAAGCGGGTGCGGAACTGCGCCGGGAGACCGCCGAACGGCTGATCGCCGAGGGCATGCGGCCCTATGCCGAGGAGGTGATCGACAAGATGATGGCGCCGTACAACGTCACCGGGATGCCCGGGATCGCGGCCCAGGTCACCCGGATGATGTGCGCGACCGACCCGCAGGGCGCGGCGGCGGCCCTGCGCGGCCGCGCCGAGCGCCCCGACTACCGGCCGGTGCTCGCCGGGGCCGCCGAACCCTGCCTGGTGCTGGTGGGCGCGGACGACGTCTTCACCCCGGTGGCGGAGGCCGAGGCCCTGCGCGACCTGCTGCCGCACGCGGAGCTCGCCGTGATCGAGGGCGCCGGGCACCTGCCGGGGCTGGAGCGGCCGGAGGCCTTCAACCGGGCGCTGCTGGACTTCCTCGGCCGGCTCTGAGCCGGGGCGCGCGACGGAGGGGCGGGAGCGGGGGAACGCCCGTAGAGTCGGCACGACGTCCGGCGCCGAGGAGGGCTCCATGCTGCGGGGATTCGCGACGATCAACTTCTGGGCCGACGACCTGGACGCGGCCAAGGCCTGGTACGCGGAGGTGCTGGGGATCGCGCCCTACTTCGAGAGGCCCGGCTACGCGGAGTTCCGCCTCGGCGACTACCAGCACGAGCTGGGCATCGTCGACCGCCGGTACGCCCCGCCGGGCGCGGCCGAGCGGCCGGGCGGGGCGGTGGCCTACTGGGTGGTGGACGATCTTCCCGCGGCCCGTCAGCGGCTGCTGGACCTCGGGGCCCGGGAGTACCAGCCCGTGACGGCGCACGGCGACGCAGGCTTCGTCACGGCGGCCGTCACCGACCCGTTCGGCAACGTCCTGGGGATCATGCGCAACCCCCACTACCTGGAGATCCTCGAAGGGGCCACGCCGGATCCCTCGTGAGCCGTGAGCCGTGAGCCGTGAGCCGGGTCCGGCCCGGGGCCGGACGCACGAGCAGGCCGTGGCGGGTGCCACGGCCTGCTCATCGGGGTGACCGGCGCGTCAGTTCTTCGCGTAGAAGCCGAAGGTGTCGACGATCAGGTCGGTGCTCGACCAGCTCATGTTCCAGAAGTCGATCACACCGTGGGTGCCGTTCGTCGCCTGGACCAGGTTCGGGACGGTCTGGCGGGGGAGCCAGTTCAGGTTGGACGAGTTCGGCGGGGTCGGCTCGCCCGCCCAGCCGTTCTCGTAGTCGGCCCAGGAGTACGGGTCCGGGGCGACCGTCAGGAAGCCGGCGTCCTTGCCGTTGGTCACGGTGGCGTTGGTGACCACCGCGGTGATGTTCGGGTCGGCGTCGCCGAACTGGCCGTAGATGTACGCGCGGCCGTCGAGCGGGCCGCCCATCTCACGGGTGTCGAACCACCGCGACGGGGAGTTGCGGACCAGGGCGCCCTCGCTCTCGGGGCTGTAGTAGCCGACGACGTCGACGATCACGTGGGTCCCGGCCCAGGCACCGTTGCGGATGCTGATCCGGCCGTCGGCGCCGATCGGCACGATGACCGAGTTGGCGATGGTGTGGCGCGGTCCGAAGTTCAGGTTCGACGCGGTCGGGGCGGCACCGCCGGAGGGGTAGACGGTCAGGTGACCGGCTTCCTTGGTGTCGGTGACGGTGACGTTCAGCGCGACGGCCTTGGCGCTCGACGGGACGCCGCCGCGGCCGGTGATCTGGGTGCTGAAGGTGCCCTGGCCGGGGACGTGGCCACGGCCGGTGCCGAGGCCCTCGCGGGTGTCGACGACACGGCTCGGCGTGAGCGGGGTGTAGCCGTTGGCGGCGGTCTTGGAGAAGTAGCCGGTGACGTCGGCGACCAGGTCGATCGGGCGGTCGCCGCCGTTGTAGACGTTCACGTAGCCGTTGTTCCCGACCGAGGCGATCACCAGGTTTGGGACGGTCTGGCCCACGCTGTAGTTGACGTTGGAGGTGGTCGGCAGCTCTCCGCCGTCGGCGTACACGCGGACGTGGCCGGCGCCGCCGGCGTTGGTGACCGTGACGTTGAGGGCCACGGCGGTGACGCCGGCCGGGATCTGCGCCGCGCCGCCGACCTTGATGCGGGCGGTGCCGTAGGCGGGCACCTGGTGGCGCGGCGCGCCGGTGCCGTCGCGGGTGTCCAGCAGGCGGGTCGGGGCGTGGGGCGTGAACTCGTTGCCCGCGGTCCGGAAGACCAGCTGGTTGGTTCCGACGACCGTGGGGCCGGAGAGCAGGCTCACCTTGACCGTGTACGCGCCGGTCTTGGAGTAGACGTGGTTGCGCGTGAGGTTGGTGGGGCCGTTGGCGCCCACCTGCTCGCTGCTGCCGTCGCCCCATTCGACGAGCACGCCGAGCGCGGTGCCCGGGTCGCTGGTGACGTCCAGCTTGAGCTGCACGCCGTGGGCGCTGCTGGCCTCGGCCTGGAGGGCGACCACCGGTTCGGTGGCGGCGGCGCTCTGGCCGCCCTTGACCGTCGGGTGCACGGTCTTGGCGGCGGGGCTGCTCGCCTTGACCTCCCCGTACGCCTGGGCCTTCGCCCCGGTCAGGTCGAGGTCGGGAGCGGCCACCCCCGGACCGGACGTCCCCTTGGCGCCGTCCTGGCCCGCCGCGTTGGCGACACCCGGGACGAGACCGACACCGGCCGCGACGATTGCGGCGGTGGAAAGCATGAGTCGGCGATTGCGCACCGGCCCCCCCATTTTTCGTTTTTTGAACGCGATCAGGTTTGAAGCTCGCCCAGAGTACATACGTTCGACGGCCTGCGCGAGTGTATTGATCAAAGGGTGAACGACCCTCCGGTTCGGGCCGCCGCGCCACCCGCCCTCCACCCGCCCCCTGGCCCTCCCGACCGGCCTGAGATCATTCCCTGCATGGACGACGTACTGCGCCGACTGGCCGCCGTGGGCCCCTTCTTCGCGGTCCCGTCCGGTCCTCGGCCGCCCGGCCCGGGCTTCCGTCCGCTGAGCGCACTGTACGACGAACACCTCGACGCGTACGTGGCCGAGGTGGGGCGGCGGATCGGCAGCGGGACCGGCCGGGTCGCCGCGTCGACCGCGCAGTTCGGGATCGCCTCGCGGCTGTGGTCCCTCGGCCTCGGATGCGCCGCGCTGTCCGGCCGGGTGCCCGACCTCGCGCCCGACCGGCTGTGGTGGCGGCTCCCGGACGCGGGCTCGCTGGAGCTGTGGCTGCCCGAGCCCGGCGCCCTGCCCGCCGAGGAGCTCGGCGCGACGGTCCTGGACCACCTGGCCCCGCTGGACGCGGCCCTGCGCGAACGGTTCGGGGTGTCGCCGACGGTCCTGCGGGGCAACGCCGCCTCGGGGCTGGTCGGCGCCCTGCGGGTGCTGCTCGACCGGGTACCGGGCGGCGCCGCCGCCGGGCTCGCGGCCGGTCTGCTCGGTGAGGGCGGAGCCCTGGCGGGGACCGGGACCTATCTGCACGAGGAGGGCCTCGGGGTGGCCTTCGTACGGCGCAGCTGCTGCCTGTACTACCGGGTGCCCGGGGGCGGGTTCTGCGGCGACTGCGTCCTGCGCACCCGCGGGAAGCGGCCCGGCCCGCCCTGAGCCCGGGGACGGCAAGGGGCCACCGGGGAGCAGCGGCGCTGCTCCCCGACGGCCCCGGAAGGGTCGGTCCTAGAAGGTGAGGTTCCAGGAGTCGATCTTGCCGGTGTCGCCGCCGGCGTTGTCGTTGACCCGGAGCTTCCAGGTGCCGTTGGCGGCCTCGGAGGAGGCGTTGACGGTGTAGACCTGGTTGATGTTGTCGGCGCTGCCGCCGGTCCGGTTGTGGACCGTGTAGACGGAGCCGTCCGGGGCGATCAGGTCGACCTTGAGGTCACCGATGTAGGTGTGGACGATGTTCACGCCGACCTTGAGGGTCGCCGGGGCGTTGCCCGTCACACCGCTGACCGTGAGGGAGCTCTCCACGGTGGTGTTGTCACCGATGGCGACGTCCGCCGCGTTCTCGAAGTACTTGCCGGGGGGCGGAGTGCTGCCGACCGCCTTCAGCGCGTCGACCTGGCCCTCGCCGAAGAAGCCGTTCTTCGCCGTGGTGCCCTTGCAGCGGCTGTCGGACGGGCAGGCGACGTCGTTGGCCTGGGTGGCCAGCTTGTCGCGCAGCTGCGCCGGGGTGATGCCCGGGTTGGTGCTGACCAGCAGGGCCGCCACGCCCGCGACGTGCGGCGAGGCCATCGACGTACCGCTCATGGAGCCGTACTTGCCGCCGGGCAGGGTGCTGTAGATGCCGGTGGCGTCGCCGCCCGGGGCCGTCACGTCGACCACGTTCAGGCCGTAGTTGGAGTACGAGGCCTTCGCGGTGGTGCCCATCGCCGAGACCGTGACCACGCCCGGGAGCTCGGTCGGGATGTCGAGGCAGGCGTTGGTGATGGTGCGGGTGACCGGCGTCGAGTCGTTCGGGCTCTCGGTGTCGGTCGTCTTGTTGGCGAGGTCGAGGTTGGAGTTGCCGGCCGCCGCGACCTGGAGCGAGCCCTTGCTCTCCGCGTACTCCTGGGCGCGCTTGACGCCCTCGATGATCGCGGCCTGGTCGGCGTTGTCCGGGCAGTTGAACTGCCACGGGTCGGTGTAGTAGCTGTTGTTGGTGACCTTGAAACCGTGGTCACCGGCCCACATGAAGCCGCAGACGGTGTTCTCCGCGAAGAACAGCGAGGTGCCGGGCTCGGCGATGCGCACCGAGGAGATCTTCACGCCCGGGGCGACGCCGATGACGCCCTTGCCGTTCTTGGCGGCGGCCACGGTGCCGGCCACGTGCGTGCCGTGGGTGCCGACGTCGCGCCAGGCGCCCGTGCGGGTGTCCGGCTTGCCGTACGCGCAGGACGCGGAGTCGGCGGCGTTGAAGTTCGGGGCCAGGTCCTGGTGCTGGTCGTCGACACCGGTGTCCAGGATGCCGACCTTGACGGACGCGGAGCCCGTGGTGACGGCCCAGGCCTGGTCGGCCTTGATCTGGGTCATGTCGGCGCGGACCGGCTCGCCCGAAGGCGTCGTGGACTGCGCGGGGTTGGCGGGCAGCGCCGGGTTGTAGGCGTCGGCCGGGACGTCCGAGGTGCGGGTGGCACCGACCTGCTGGACACCGCTGACGCCGCGCATCGTGGTGGCGAAGCTGCCGGAGGCGGAGTGGGCGACGATCACGCCGATGGCGTCGTAGGCCTGGAAGACCGTGCCGCCGTTGGAGGTGATCGCGTTGCGGACCGCCGTGGTGTCACCGGGGGCGGTGATCACGAGGTAGGCGCGGGTACCGGCAACCCAGGTCGCACTCTGGGAAGCGGGGGCCGCGGCCTGGGGCGCCGGCGCGGGGGCGGCGGCGGGGGAGCCGGACGGAGAGACCGGAGCGGTGCCGGCGAGGGCGGCGGGAGCTCCGAGGGCCAGGGCCGCGCCGAGCGTGGCGGCCAGCACCAGCGCACGCCGAGGTCGGCTGGATATGTGGGGTATCAATGCGTCCTCCGAAGACCCGGTGGTCAGGCCGGGTCGTACGAAACAAGTGGTGGACGCAAGATGTCATGCACGCGGCCGGTTGCGGAAGTACCTTTTACAGCCCGGGGGTTCGTATATCGGTGGCCGATTCCCGACTATGGGTGCAAGTGTGCTGAATGCGGCGGGCCGGCCGGGCTGGGCACCGTGGGGGAGAGCCCTGCCCGGCCGGCCCGTTCGCGCGCGACCGGCCCGGTCCGGGTCCGCGGCGTCCCGCCTGTGCGGCGGGACTTCGCAGCCGACGCCTAGACCGGCACGCCGTCCTTGGAGCCGTGCGCGGGGACCGGTACGGCGGCCGGCGTCGGCTCCGGGGCGGAGGCGTCCGTTCCGTGCCCGTCGTCCACCAGGGTCCGCTCGTCGAACGGCAGCCGTCCCGCGAGGACTTCGGTGGCGCGATCGCGGTCGAACTCCTTGGTCCAGGTGCCGATGAGCACCGTCGCGACCGCGTTGCCCGCGAAGTTCGTCAGCGCCCGTGCCTCGCTCATGAAGCGGTCGATGCCCACGATCAGGCCGACCCCGTCGACCAGTTCCGGCCGGTGCGACTGCAATCCGCCCGCCAGGGTGGCCAGACCCGCACCGGTCACGCCGGCCGCGCCCTTCGAGGCGATGACCATGAACAGCAGCAGCGAGATCTGCTCGCCCAGGGCGAGCGGGGTGCCCATGGCCTCGGCGACGAACAGCGAGGACATCGTCAGGTAGATCGCGGTCCCGTCCAGGTTGAAGGAGTACCCCGTCGGCACCGTGATCCCGGTGACCGGCCGGGAGACGCCGAGGTGCTCCATCTTGGCGATCAGCCGCGGCAGCGCCGACTCCGAGGAGGAGGTCGAGAGGATCAGCAGGAACTCCCGGCCCAGGTAGCGCAGCAGGGCGAGGATTCCCACCCCCGTGCACACCCGCAGCAGGGTGCCCAGCACCAGGAAGACGAAGAGCAGACAGGTCGTGTAGAAGCCGATCATGATCACGGCGAGTGACTTCAGCGCGTCGATCCCGGTGGCCCCGACCACCGCCGCGATCGCGCCGAAGGCACCCACCGGCGCCGCCCACATGATCATCGCCAGCACTCGGAACACCAGCTTCTGCACGTGCCCGATGCCGCGCAGGACCGGCTCGCCCGACGCGCCCATGGCCTGCAGCGCGAACCCGCACAGCAGCGCCACCAGCAGCGTCTGCAGCACCTCGCCCCCGGTGAAGGCGGAGACCAGCGTCGTCGGGATGATGCCCAGCAGGAACTCCGGCGTGCTCTCCGCGCCGCCCGCCTTGGCCTGCGCCTCGCCCGCGCTGCGGGCCGCCTCCGTCAGCTGGAGCCCGCTGCCGGGCTCCAGCAGGTTGCCGACGACCAGGCCGATGGCCAGCGCCACCGTCGACATGACCATGAAGTAGCCGAGGGCCAGCCCGCCCACGGCGCCGACCTTCGCGGCTTTGCGCACCGACCCGATGCCCAGCACGATGGTGCAGAAGATCACCGGCGAGATCATCATCTTGATGAGGTTCACGAAGCCGGTGCCCAGCGGTTTCAGCTCCACGGCCACGCCGGGCGCGGCGAAACCGACGGCGATGCCGAGCAGCACCGCGGCGATCACCGCGATGTAGAGATAGTGCGTTCTGTCGCGCCTGGCGGCCACGATGCCTCCTGGTGGTGAAGTCGTCCGGGGAGACCTTCACCCAGGGCTGTGACCCCGGTCACCCTTGCGTTCATTGAGTTCACGACACCGTGCACACTGAGCGCCATGTTCCGCTTCCCCCGGCCCCCGCGCAGCCTCGCCGGCCAGCTCTTCGCCATGCAGGTGCTGCTGGTCGCCGTGGTCGTCGCGGGCTGCGCCGTCTACGCCTACGCCACCGCCCGCGGACAGGCCGAGGAGGCCGCGCGCCGCCAGGCCGGAGCGGTGGCCCGGGCGGTCGCCGACTCGCCGTCCGTCCGGGAGGCCGTACGGGGCGCCGCGGCCGGCGAGGACCCGTCGGCCGAGCTCCAGCCGTACGCGCAGAAGGTCCGCGTGGACTCCGGGGTCGACTTCGTGACGATCATGGCCCCGGACGGCAGGCGCTGGACCCACCCCGACCCGCGTCGCATCGGGGAGCCGTTCCTGGGCAACACCGCACCCGCGCTGCGCGGCGAGACCTTCAGCGAGACCTACACCGGCACCCTCGGCCCCTCCATCCGTGTGGTCACCCCGCTGGAGGACGGGGACCGGATCGTCGGCCTGGTCAGCGCCGGGATCACCGTCCGCGCGATCAGCGACCGGCTCGCCGCCCAGCTGTCCGCGCTCGGCTGGGTCGCCGCGGGCGCGCTCGCCCTGGGCGGAGTCGGCACGTACGTGGTCAACGCACGCCTGCGCCGCCACACTCATGGCATGAACGCGGCCGAGCTCAGCGCCATGTACGACTACCACCAGGCGGCGCTGCACGGAGTGCGCGAGGGACTGCTGATGCTCGACGGGCAGCGCAGGATCACCCTGATCAACGACGCGGGCCGGGAGCTGCTCGGCCTGCCGGGCGAGGTCACCGGCACCCGCGCCGCGGAGCTCGGCCTGCCCGCCCCCCTCACCGGGGTCCTGCTGGCCGACCGGCCCCGCGTGGACGAGGTGCACCTCACCGCCGACCGGGTGCTCGTGGTCAACAGCTCGCCGGTGGCCGGCGGCGGCCGCAAGGGCACCGTGGTGACCCTGCGCGATCACACCGAGCTCCAGGCGCTGACCGGCGAGCTCGACCACGAGCGCGGCTTCACCCAGGCGCTGCGCTCCCAGGCCCACGAGGCCGCGAACCGGCTGCACACCGTGGTCTCCCTCATCGAGCTCGGGCGCGCACAGGAGGCGGTGGAGTTCGCCACGGCGGAGCTGGAGCTCGCCCAGGCGCTCACCGACGAGGTGGTCACGGCCGTCGGGGAGCCCGTCCTGGTGGCGCTGCTGCTGGGCAAGGCCGCGCAGGCGCACGAGCGCGGCGTGGAACTGGTCGTGACCGCCGACAGCCGCAGCCTCGCCGACCTGGCCGGGCTGCCGCCCGCCCGCGACCTCGTCACGGTGCTGGGCAACCTCATAGACAACGCGGTCGACGCCGTGAGCGCCGTGCCGGGCGCCCGCATCGCGGTGACCCTGCGGCCCGAGCGCGACGAACTGCTCCTGCGGGTCGCGGACAACGGACCGGGACTGCCCGAGGGCGTGGACGTGTTCCGCCGCGGCTGGTCCGGCAAGGGGGAGGGCCGCGGGCTGGGCCTCGCCCTGGTCCGGCAGGTGGCCGAGCGCTACGGCGGCGCGGTGGTCGCCGCCCAGGGGCCGGGCGGCGGCGCCGAGTTCACCGTACGCCTGCCCGCCGCCGCGGTGCCGACGGCCGACGCCCCGCCGGCCGAGGGGACACCCCGATGAGCGGGGGAGAGGTCCGCGTGCTCGTCGTCGAGGACGACCCGGTCGCCGCCGACGCGCACGCCCTGTACGTCGGCCGGGTGCCCGGATTCACGGCCGTCGGCGCCGTCAACTCCCTGGCCGAGGCCACCCGGGTGCTGGAACGGACCCGGGTCGACCTGCTCCTGCTCGACCTGGGCCTGCCCGACGGGCACGGCCTGCGCTTCGCCCGGGGACTGCGGGCCGCCGGTCATCCCGTCGACGTGATCGTGGTGACCTCGGCGCGGGACCTCGCCGTGGTCCGCGAGAGCGTCTCGCTCGGCGTGGTCCAGTACGTCCTGAAACCCTTCGCCTTCCCGACGCTGCGCGAACGGCTGCTGCGCTACGCCGAGTTCCGCGCGGCGGCGGGGGAGGCGGCCGGCCAGGACGACGTCGACCGGGCGATGGCCGCGCTGCGCGCGCCCCGCCCGGCCGAACTGCCCAAGGGGCTGAGCGCCCCGACCCTGGACCGGGTCGCCGCCCTGCTGCGGGCGGCGCCCGAGGGGCTGACGGCGGCGGGGGCGGCCGGGGCGGCCGGGATCTCCCGGATCACCGCCCGCCGCTACCTGGAGCACCTGGTGGACACCGGCCGTGCGGACCGGACCCCCCGGTACGGCCAGGTCGGCCGCCCCGAACTGCACTACCGCTGGCTGGCGGCGGCGGGCTCGGTGTCGAAGGTGTAGAACTTCCGGTGGTCGAGCATGTCCGCCGGGGTGACGTCGTTCCACGGCCGCATGGTGTCGTTGAGGTCCACCACGTTGTTCGTCCCCGCGGCCGGCAGGTAGGTCGACTGCGGGTGCCTGGCCTGCCAGTCGGCCCACAGCTTGTCGATGAAGGCGTGGTGCATCCAGAACACCGGGTCGTTGGGGGAGACGCCGGTGGACATCTGGCCGCCGACCCACACATGCACCCGGTTGTGCAGGTTGGCTCCGCGCCAGCCTTCCAGGTGGTTGCGGAAGCCGTTGGAGGAGCTGTTCCAGGGGGCCGCGTCGTAGACCGGCATGGCCAGGACGGAGTCCACCTCGGCCTTGGTGGGCAGCTGGGCGACGCCGGTGCCGAGCGCGCGCCGCAGGTAGGGGCGCCCGTCCACGCGGACGTCTATGTTCCATTTGCCCGTCGCGTAGGCGAAGGGGCCGTCGATGACCTGCCCGTCACGGGCCCGTCCGGTGCCGCCGAGGAAGTCCGGGGCCCAGAGGGAGGCGCGGGTGGTGCGGTCCACCGTCCAGTCCCAGTACGGCAGCGCGACGGTCGCGTCCACCTTCTGCAGCGCCTGCTCGAATTCCAGCAGGAAGCGCCGGTGCCACGGAAGGAAGGAGGGGGAGCGGTGGCCGACGCGGTCGCCCGAGTCGGTGTCGCTCATGATGAAGCCGTTGTGGGTGGTGACGAAGCGGTCGTAGGCCCCGGTGCGCTTGAGTTCCAGCAGCGCGTTGGTGAAGGCGCGCTTCTCCTCGGGGGTCAGCGCGGCCTGGTTCTTGCGGACGGTCATGCCGCACCTCCGAAGGGGGCGAGGGGGGCGCCCTGCAGGTCGCGGACCGCGGCGCGGGCGAGCAGGGTCGGGTTGGCGAAGGTCTCGTAGTGGTTGACGACGCTGATCCAGCTGCCGTCGGCGTTGCGCATGATGTGGAGTTCTCTGCCGTCTATCCGGACCGTGGGTTGGCCGGGGGAGTGGTGGCCGCCGTGGTGGCCTCCTCCGCCCTGGGCGATCTGGATGCGGCGGCCCTGGTAGACCTCGTCGACCGTGCCCGGGGGTGTGGGCGTCGCGGGGGTCGCGGCGGCGCTCGTGGCGACACCGGTGGCGGCGGTGAGTCCAAGGACGGTGAGTGCACCGGCAGTTGTGCCCAGAGCCTGACGTCGAGTGATCTTGTTCATGGCTCGAAGAGGTATCAGTGCCGGCGGAAAGGGTGGCCGGTATCCGGACATGAGCGGATAAGTTGCGCATAGAACAAGTTGGATGATCTTCCCGTCCCGACCGGCTCCGGCGGCCCGGACGGGAAGATCTGCGGCGCCGAGTCTACTGGACAGTAATTTATCCGGCGTCCGTGGAGGCATATGCCAGGGGTCACAATCCAGAGTCGGCCGGAAGCAGAGCGTCAATCCCGGCCATCGCGAGCCGTGGAGCCTACCGGAATGTCGCTTTCTGTCACCTATAGTCACGATATGGCTCTTCATGTGACGAAGGATGCGGGCACCCAGGACGCCGACACGGACGTGTTCGCGTCCACGCTGAGCGGCCAGATCCTCCCGAAGTACCGGATCCCCGAGGATCACTCGCCCACCGAGGTCGTCTACGAGCTCCTGCGCAACGAGCTCCTCCTCGACGGCAACGCGGCCCAGAACCTCGCGACCTTCTGCACCACCTGGTCCGACGAGGGCGTGCACCGCCTGATGAACGTCTGCCTCGACAAGAACATGATCGACAAGGACGAGTACCCGCAGACCGCCGAGATCGAGTCCCGGTGCGTGAACATCCTCGCCGACCTCTGGAACGCGCCCGCCGGCACCGCCGCGACCGGCTGCTCCACCACCGGCTCCAGCGAAGCGGCCATGCTCGGCGGCCTCGCCCTCAAATGGCGCTGGCGCGAACGCCGCCGCGCCGCCGGCCTCCCCACGGACCGCCCCAACCTGGTCTGCGGGCCCGTCCAGATCTGCTGGGACAAGTTCGCCCGCTACTTCGACGTCGAACTGCGCCAGGTCCCCGTCGAGCCCGGCGCCACCGGCCTGCAGCCCCACCAGCTCGCCGAGTACGTGGACGAGAACACGATCGGCGTCGTCGCCATCCTCGGCGTGACCTACACCTGCGACTACGAGCCCGTCGCCGAGATCGCCGCCGAGCTCGACCGGATCCAGGCCGAGCACGGCTGGGACATCCCCGTCCACGTGGACGCCGCGAGCGGCGGATTCGTCGCCCCCTTCCTCCACCCCGACGTCGTCTGGGACTTCCGGCTGCCGCGCGTCGCCTCCGTGAACACCTCCGGCCACAAGTACGGGCTCGCCCCGCTCGGCGTCGGCTGGATCGTCTGGCGCACCGCGGACCTGCTGCCCGCCGAACTCGTCTTCAACGTGGACTACCTCGGCGGCGACATGCCGACCTTCGCCCTGAACTTCTCCCGCCCCGGCGGCGAGATCGTCGCCCAGTACTACCTCTTCCTGCGCCTCGGCCGGGCCGGCTACACCCGCGTCCAGCAGGCCTGCGCGGACACCGCCCATTACCTGGCCCGGGAGATCGAGGCCATGGGGCCCTTCACCCTCCTCTACGACGGCCAGGGCGGCCTGCCCGCCGTCTCGTACGCGCTCACCGACCCCGACGGCGCGGGATTCTCCCTCTACGACCTCTCCGACCGGCTGCGCATGCGCGGCTGGCAGGTCCCGACGTACCCGCTGCCCGCCGACCGCGACGACACCGTCATCCAGCGCGTCCTGGTCCGCCACGGCGTGACCCGCGACCAGATCGCCCTGCTCGTGGAGGACCTCCGCCGGGCCGTGGAGCACCTCAAGGCCACGCCCCCACCCACCCCCTCCACCCCGCCCCGCTCCGGCTTCCACCACTGACCCGCACCCGGCGGCCCCGCGCGGACTCCCGCGCGGGGCCGCCGGGGAACGGCGCCGCCCCGAACGGGCCGCGGGTGTGGCGCAGGTCACCTCCCGCCGCTGTCACGTCCGGGGGAGCCCGCCTGTCCCATGGGCATGACCGACACCAAGAACGTACTCCTGGCCGGGGCGAGCGGAGTCCTGGGAGCCCACATCACCGAGGCGCTCACCCGCGCCGGGCACACCGTCATCGGTCTCGGACGCGGCCCCGGAGCCGACGTCCGGGCCGACCTCATGGACCGCGACGGTCTGCTGCGGGCCGTCGAGGGCATCTCCGCGAACACAGTCGTGCACGCCGCCACCGCCCTGCGCCGCGCCCCGATGAAGCACAGCGACATGTACGCCACCGACGACCTGCGCCTCACCGGGACCGGGCACCTCATGGAAGCCGCCCGGGCCGTCGGCGCCCGCCGCGTCGTCGCCGAGTCCATGGTCTTCGGCTACGGCTACCGGGACTTCGGCGACCGCCTGGTCACCGAGGACGGCGACCCCTTCGGCGAGGCGGACGACCGGGCCACGGCCCGCCACGTCGAGGCCATGCGGGTCAAGGAGGAACTCGTCCTGGGCGACCCGGGCATCGAGGGCGTCGCCCTGCGCTTCGGGCTCTTCTACGGGGCCGGTGGCACCGACGCGCTCGTGGACCTGCTGCGCCGCCGGGGGCTCCCGGCCGTCGCCGACCACGGCCGCGTCCTGCCCTGGGTCGACCTGGCGGACGCCGGCCGCGCCGTGGCTCTCGCCGTCGACGGCGGCCGCCCGGGCCGGGCGTACAACATCGTCGACGACACCCCCATGGGGTTCGGGGCGCACGTCAAGGCGGTCGCCGCGGCCTTCGGGACGCCCCGGCCCCTCAACGTGCCCGCCTGGCTGATGCGCCCCTTCCCGTACGCGCACCGGATGGCCACGACCTGCATGCGGGTCTCCAACGCCCGGGCCAAGGCGGAGCTGGGCTGGGCCCCGGCCCGGCCGGGCTGCGTGGAGGGGCTGCGCGCGCTCGCCGCGGCGTGAGCCCCGCCGGCCCGCCCGCCCGAACCTGACCGGAATTGTTCGTTCGGGCGGCTGCTGTCACGGTGGTGATCATGACTGACGTTTTCGAGGAGCACCGGCGGCTGCTGTTCGGCACCGCCTACCGCATGCTGGGCAGCGTCGCCGACGCCGAGGACATCGTCCAGGACGCCTGGATCACCTGGAACCGCGCCGACCGCACGGACGTCGAGCACCCCAAGGCCTATCTGGTGCGGACCGTCACCAACCTCAGCCTGAACCGCCTGAAGTCCGCTCAGGCGGTCCGGGAGTCCTACGTCGGGCCCTGGCTGCCCGAACCCCTTCTCACCTCACCCGACGTCGCCGAGGAGGCGGAACTGGCCGACACCGTGTCCATGGCGGTCCTCGTCGTCCTGGAGACCCTCACCCCCACCGAGCGCGCCGTGTTCATGCTCCGCGAGGTGTTCGGCTACTCCTACGCGGAGATCGCCGAGGTCGTCGGCAAGTCCGGGGCCAGCGTCCGCCAGTCCGCCCACCGGGCCCGCGAACACGTGCAGGCGCGCCGCCCCCGCTTCACGGCCGACGTGGGCGAACAGCGCGAGATCGCCGAGAAGTTCCGCGAGGCCTGCACGGGCGGCGACCTCGGCGCCGTCCTGGAACTCCTCGCCCCCGACGTGGTGTCCTGGAGCGACGGCGGCGGCATCGTCACCGCGGCCCGGCGGCCGCTGCACGGCCACGACAACGTCGCCCGCTGGTGGCTCGGCGTCCTGGCCAAGCCCGAGGTCCGCGACGGCGAGATGCGCGTCGCCGAGATCAACGGCGAGCCCGGCCTCCTCCTCGTCCACAGCGGCGTCACCGTCGGCGCCCTCACCTTCGAGGCCGTCGACGGCCGCATCACCGCGCTCCGCATCGCCGTCAACCCGCAGAAACTGCGGGGCATCCAGGACTGAACCCCGGGCCCGGAGCGCCGCGGACGGTCAGCGCGCTCCGAAGTTCTGCGTCCACCAGGGACCGCCGGCACCCTGGTGGACGCCCACCCCGAGGTCCTTGAAGGAGCAGTTCAGGATGTTGGCGCGGTGCCCCGGGCTCTTCATCCACGAGTCCATCACCGACTGCGCGGTCTGCTGGCCCCGCGCGATGTTCTCCCCGTACGTCGACCAGCGGTAGCCGGCCGCCGTGGTCCGGTCGCCCGGGTCCTTGCCGTCGGGGTTGGTGTGGTCGAAGAAGCTCCGCGCCGCCATGTCGTCGGAGTGCTTCTGCGCCGCGGCCCGCAACTGCGCGTCGTCCTTCAGCGGGCCGCAGCCGGCCGCCGAGCGTTCGCTGTTGACCAGCGCGAGGACCTGCCCGGCGATGCCCGGCGGCGGCGCGGGCGCCGGCTTGGCCGTCGAGGCCCGCGGGCTCGGCGTGGCGCTGCGGCTCTGCTCCGGGCTCGGGCTCGCCGACGGGCTCGCCGAGGCGGAGGCGGACGCCGAGGGGGACGGGGAGGCCGACGCCGACGCGGACGCGGAGGGGGAGGCGGGAGCCGAGGGGGGACCGGCGGACTCCGGTGCCGCCAGCGCCGCCACCGGAGTGCCGCTCGCGCCGCCCTCCTCCTTGCTGTCACCGGAACCGGGCAGCCCGCCCAGGTACACCAGGCCGCCGCCCGCCACGCAGGCCGCGAGGACCGCGCCCCCGATCACCCGGCGCCGGCCGCGCTGCTGCTGGCGCCGGCGCTGCGCGCCCCGGCCGCCGCCGCGCACGTCGCCCACCGGCGTCAGCCCGGTCGCCGCGTCGTCGAAGCCCGCCCCGGAGCCCTCGCCCAGGGCCGAGGCCGAGGCCACGGTCGCGAACCCGGCCTCCGTGCTCGCCCGCATCCCGGCGAGCAGCGCCGCCGACACCGGGACGAGCGCCAGGCCGGCCAGCAGCCCCTCGGCCGGGACCAGCCCGCCCCACAGGCCGGAGCACCGTACGCAGTCCCGGGCGTGCCGGGCTATTCGCTTGCGCCACAGTGCAGACGGCCGGGCGTCCCAGCCGGCCAGGACCGCCTGCAGCTCGGTGCACCGCGGACGCGAGTCCAGGGCCCGCTCCACGACCCGAGCCGCCTCCAGTTGCGCCTTCATCCGCTGCACCCGGACCGCCGTGTGCTGCGGCGTCAGCTCCAGCGCGGACGCCACCTCGGCCCGGGTCAGCTCCCCGGAGCACTCCAGCCACCACAGCGACAGCAGGCCCCGGTCCTCGGGCTCCAGCCAGCGCGTGGCCCGCGCCGTCTCGCGCCGCTGCCCCGACAGCTCCAGGCGCAGCACCGTCATGTCGACGAAGTCGGCCCCCGGGTCGGCCAGGTCCTCGGCCGCGTCGAGGGTGCTCTCGCCGTAACCGCTCTGCCGGGCCTGCCAGTGCGCCCGCACCCGGTTCATCGCGATCGCCACCAGCCAGGAGCGGAAGGATTCGTCCGCCTGCAGCCCGCCCAGCCCGTCGAGGGCACGCAGCATCGTGTCCTGCACCACGTCGTCCACGTCGCAGGAGCCGCCCAGGGCCCGCCCGACGATGTTGTAGACGAGCGGGAGGTGCGCGCCGACGAGCGCGTCCTGCGCGCGCGGATCGCCCGCGCGGGCCGCTGCGACCAGCGCTGCGGTGTGCTGAGTAGTCATGTGAATGTCCCTGTCCGTACCGGCGGTCGATGATGCCCGATACCTGGGAGACCGTGGAGGGGGGCCTCGATAACAGTTATCCGGAAGAATTTTCCCGACGGCCAGTCTCGGGCCCCCAGCGGGGTCACAACAGGGGCGCCAGCGCCTCCGCCGCCGCGCGCACGGCGGGCCCGTACGCCTCGATCTCCGCCCGGGGGACCAGGGGGGCGACCGTGGTGACGCTGACCCCGCCGACCGGCCGGCCCGAGGGCCCGAGGACCGCCGCGCCGATGCAGCGGATGGTGGGCTCGTTCTCCTCGTCGTCCAGCGCGCAGCCGCGGGCCCGGACGGCCGCCAACTCCTCGTGCAGCGCGGCCGCGGTGGTGAGCGTGTTCGGTGTGCGGCGGGGCAGGCCGGTCGCGGCCGTCAGCGCACGGACCTCCGCGTCGGGCAGATGGGCCAGGACGCTCTTGCCGATGGCGGTGCTGTGCAGCGGCATGCTCATGCCGATGCGGGAGGCCGTCCGTACGGGCTGGTCGCCCTCCACCTTGCGGATGTACGTGACGGCCTCGCCGTGGTGCAGGGCGAGATGGACCGTCTGGCCCGTGGTCCGCTGGAGTTCGCCGAGGACCCGCCCGATGCTGGCCGGCTCCCCGCCGCCGACCAGCGCCGACAGCAGGCGCAGGCGCGGCCCCACACCGTAGCGGCCCTCCGCCCCGGTGCGGACGAAGCCCTGGGCGGTCAGGGACGCCAGGACGCGGAAGGCCGTCGACTTCGGCACGGCCGCTGCCACCGCCAGGTCGGTCAGCCGGTGCGGCCCGCCGGGCGCGGCCACGGCCTCCAGGACCCGCAGGGACTTCTCCGCCGCCGAACCGGCCGCCGAGCTCCGTCCCGCACGCCCGCCACCCGAGTCGCCCCCGGGAGCGCCCCGCGGCGGGCCTTCCCCGTCGTTCCTCGTCACGACAACTCCCGGTGCGTGTAGGGTCTGGACCAATCCGTTCCGCTGCACGGTACGGCGTTCCGCTACGTGGAACAACCGGGAGGCTTCCTTGACCAGCCCATCGCCCCGCCCGATACCCGCACCGTGCCCCGGCCCGGCAGCCGGACCCGGCCACCTGCCCGGCTGTACGTCCGGCCTCGCGGGCGGCGGCGTGGGCGGTGACGCGGGCGGCGATCCGGCCGGTGACGTGGGACGCGATGTACGTGGCGATGTGGCCGGTGTGCGGACCGGTGTGACGGACCCGCAGCCACCGGCCCGCCGGCCCGCGGACCGCCCGTCCGGACACCCGTACGCCGTCCTCGCGGCCCAGCGGCTCCTCCCCGTGCTGCGCAGCGCCGACACCGAAGCCGCCGTCCGCCGCACCACCGCCCTCCTCGCCGCCGGCTGCCGCGCCGTCGAACTGACCACCTCCGTCCCCGACTGGGCCGCCGCCGTCGCCAGGACCGCCCACCTCGAAGACGCCCACGGCCGCCCCGCCCTCATCGGCGTCGGCACCGTCACCACCGCCGCCCAGGCCCGGGCCGCCCTGGACGCGGGCGCCGCCTTCCTGGTCTCCCCCTACCCGGCGCCGGAGGTGCGCGAGGTCGCCGACCGCCGCGGAGCCGTCTTCATCGAGGGCGGATTCACTCCCGGCGAGATCGCCGCCGCCGTCCGGGCCGCCGGCTCCGCCAAGGTCTTCCCGGCCCACGTCGGCGGCCCCGACTTCGTCCGCTCCCTGCGCGCCGTGCTGCCGGACGCGGTGATCGTCCCCACCGGAGGCATCCGGCCCGCAGAGGTCCCGCTCTGGCTCGACGCGGGCGCCACCGCCGTCGGCATCGGAGGCGGACTCCCCGCCGAACCCGCCGCATTGGCCGCCCTGTTCGCCGGACCCGCGGAGCGCTGACCGTGCCCGCGCAGGCCCACGCCGCCCGGTCCGCCCGGTCCGCCCATGACGTCCTCGTGCTGGGCGAGGTGCTGGTGGAGATCCACGCCGACACCGCACTCGGCCACGCCGCCGACGGCACCGCGGCCCGCATCTCCTTCTCGGGCGACGCACTCAACGTCGCCGCTGCCGCCGCCGCGGCCGGCGCACGCACCGCGCTGCTCGCCGTCGTCGGCGACGACGAACTGACCGCCCCGCTGCTGCGCCGGGCCGCCGACCTCGGCGTGGACGTCTCCCCCGTACGCCGCGCCCCGCACCCCAACGGCGCCTACCTGCTCAGCGCCGACCCCGACGGGGACCGCGCGTTCGTCTACTGGCGCACCGGCAGCGCCGGATCGACGCTCGCGCCGTCCCACGTCGACTCCTGGCACGGGCTGCTGACCGGCGGCGCCGCTCTCGTCACCAGCGGCATCACGGCCGCCCTGTCGCCGAGCAGCCGGGACGCCGTGCTCGCCGCCGCCCGCCTCGTGCACGCGGCGGGCGGCCACCTCACGTACGACCCCAACTTCCGTGCCCGGCTCACCGACCCCGCCGGGGCGCGGTCCCTCCTCACCCGCCTCGCCCCACTGACGGGGCTGCTGAAGGTCTCCTGCCCGGCCGACGCCCGGGCCCTCGCGGACACCGCGGATCCGGCCACGGCCGCGGCGCGACTGCGCGCGCTCGGCGCGCCGGCGGTCGCGGTCACCGCCGGGTCCGGTCCCCTGCTGCTGGCCGACGATTCGGGCACCACGTACCACCCGGTGCCGGTGAACCCGGCTCCCGTGGACGCGACCGGCGCCGGGGACTGTTTCACCGGCACCGTCACCGCCCGGCTCGCCCTCGGCGACACGCTCGCCGAGGCCGCGGCCCTCGGGGTCGCCGCCGCCTCGCTGTCGGTCTCGGGCCGGGGCGGTACGGGCCGGGTTCCCCCGTTCGCGGAGACCGCTGCGCTGGCGGCCGCCCACCGGCGGATCAGTACTCCTCTTCCTCCTCCTCGTCCTCCCGCCACTCCGCCGCTTCCTCCGGCTCGGTGACCCAGCCCGCGGCGAGGACCAGCCGCGAGGTGCGGTGCACGGCCAGGAAGCCGAACGGCCGGTCGTACGTCACCGCGACCCGGCGGACCCGGTAGCGCAAGCGGGGCAACCCGGCCCCGACGGCGGCGAAAGCCGTGACGGCCGCGGCGTCGAAGCCCTCGGCGTGGAACCGGGCCAGGGCGGACTGCCGGGCCGAACCGATGCAGAGGGGCTCGCCGCTGATGCCCGGGAAATGGCCGCCGTACGGGTCCCGCGCGGCCTCCAGCCCGAACAGCCGGGCCTGGTCGAGGAGGTCGTGCTCCGCCCGCACCTCGAAGGCCGCTGTCGCCACGCTCAACAGCGGTTCGGGCGTCGTGGTGCGCACGGTGTCGATGAACAGCCCCGGCCCGGCGGCGCCGAGCGGAAGCGCGCGGGCCCCGACGGTCGGCAGGGCCCGGGTGGCGGCCGCGATGCCGGTGCCCAGCGTGTCACCTGCCGGGGCTTCGGGCTCGCCCAGGACGAGGTGCACGTCCACCCCGGCCGCCCCGACCACCTCCAGCAGGGTGACGGCGCCGGCCGTGCCGTGGGCCACCCGGACCCGGTCCGGCAGCGCCGTGTGGCGGTGCAGCATCCGCACCGTGCGGCCGGCCCACGGACCGTCCGCGATCTCGCGCGACCATGCGTTGAAGGGACGGATCCAGTCGATGCGCAGGGTCAGCGCGGAGGCCAGCACGAACCGGGTGTCCGGGGCAAGGGGCGCCGGCATCCGCTCGATCAGGCCGTCGGTCCGTCCGGCGGCCCAGGCGTCGAGGGCCTTCCGGTCCACGTCGGCGTCTCCGGTCAGCGAACCGCGGGTCCCCGGCGGGAGTTCCGCCAGCCACCGCCGCTCCCACGGCATCCCTTCGGCCGTCCACAGACCGGTGGCCGCGCGCAGCCCGCGTACGCGTTCCAGTGCGGACAGCAGTTCGCGTGCCGCCCCGGCGGCCGTGTCGGCGGGTATGCCCAGCGCCCCGGCCAGCTCGGCGCGGGCGGCACCGGCCGAACCGTCCGCGAGGAAGGCCAGCAGGGGCCAGACCCCGGCGGCGGTGAGGACGGTACCGGCGTCCCCGTCCGGGGCCTGCGCGGCCCAGCGTGCCGTGAGCCGGTTGACCGCGCCCACCGTCGAATTCCTCATGCGCGGAGGCTACGTGGAAGGCGCCGCCGGGCCGGATGGATTTTCCGCGGCCCGGCGGCGCCGGTCAGGAGGGGCGGTGAGGCGCCGTCAGTGCCCGCGCAGCCCCCGGTCGACGGCCGTCATCAGCTCACCGTCTGAGGTGTCCGCGTCGAGCGACCAGATCATGGCGCCGCCCAGGCCGTTCTCGCGGACGTAGCGGGTCTTGGCCCGGAGCACCTGGGGGTCGTCGTAGGTCCACAGGGTCGTCCCGTCGAACAGCCAGGCGTGGCCGCCGCGGCGGTCGCGGTGCACCTGGAAGCTCCCGGAGTCGGCCAGCTTCTTCAGCGCCTTGTAGTCCTCGTAGCCGGCCGCCCAGGTGGCCGGGGCGGGCCCGGTCGCCGGCTGCCCCATGCCGTCCCCGCCGCCGCTCACGCCGGTCCAGCCCTGCCCGTAGAACGGCAGCCCCACCACCAGCTTCCGCGCGGGCGCCCCGCGCCGCTTCCAGGCGTCGACGGTTCCGTGGACGCTGAAGTCGTCGCGTGCGTACAGCGCGGACTGCTGGGCGGTCGTGGACTCCCCGGAGACGTGGAAGTCGTAGCCCTGGAGGGTCACGAAGTCCAGGTCGCGCATGATCCGGCGGACGTCGAAGCCCGCGTCGATCTTGGCGGGGGCGGTCGGTACGAAGGCGCTCAGCTCGTACTTCGTCTTCCGCTTCTGGCTGCGGGCGTAGGCGTCGAGCTGGGTGCGGAACTCCTTGACCAGTTCGGTGAAGTTCCGCTTGTCCTCGGGCCGGTACTTCGTGTCGGTGTCGCCCGCCGAGCCGGGCCACTCCCAGTCCAGGTCGATCCCGTCGAACACGCCCGCGGCCGCGCCGGCGCCGCCGCGGGTGCCGTCCTGCGGGAGGTTCCCCTTGATGTAGAGGTCGATGCAGGAGGCCACGAACGCCTTGCGGGAGGCGGGGGTCAGGGCCGCGTCGGAGAAGTGCGTGGACCAGCTCCAGCCGCCCAGCGAGATCATCACCTTGAGGCCGGGGTGCCTGGCCTTCAGCTCGCGCAGCTGGTTGAAGTTCCCGGCGAGCGGCTGCTCCCAGGTGTCGGCGACCCCGTCGACGGAGTTCGCGGCGTCGAGGGGGCGGACGTAGTCGGCCCAGGCGTCGGCCTCGCCCGGCACGTTCCCGGTGAAGCACTTGCCGTCGGCGCTGACGTTGCCGAAGGCGTAGTTGACGTGGGTGAGCTTGCCGGCGGAACCGTTCGCCTCCAGGTCCTGGACCTGGAAGTCCCGTCCGTAGACGCCCCACTGGGTGAAGTAGCCGACCTTCCGGTACGAGCCGCCGGCCCCGCCCCGCTCGCTGTCACCGCCGTCGGCGCCGGAGGTGGCGGGGGCGAAGGCGGTCAGCAGGGAGAGGGAACAGGCGGCGACGGCCAGTCTGCCGAGCATGCTGCGGCGCATGGGCTTCCTTTGCGGCTGCGAGGAGTGGGCGTGAGCGCGTGCGGCGGTGCAAGCGGGAAACTATTGGTCTGGACCAACTGCGGTCAAGGGGGTGGCTCGTAAATCGCTGGATCGCGGACGCCGGGGGTGTCAGAGTGTGTTCACCGAAGGGGTGTAGCTCAGTTGGCCAGAGCAACGGTCTCCAAAACCGTAGGCCGCAGGTTCGAGTCCTGCCGCCCCTGCCATCGGGTGCGGGAGCCTGCGGATTCCCGCGCCGGCCCACCGCGCGAGCCCCGTCGACGTGTCGACGGGGCTCGACGTCTTTCGCGGCCCGACCGCCCGGTCGGCGCGGCTCAGGGGCAGTTCTCCTCGAGCTTGACCGTGTGGAAGACGAGTTCGGTGTCCGTCGTGGCGCTGCTGCCGGCCGCGGGCGTCTGCGAGCAGACCTTCCAGTTCCGGTCGAGGACCTGCATGCGGCTCTTGCCGAGGGCGTCGGTCGAGCCGAGACGGAAGAAGCCGGCGGCCTGCGCCTGGTCCTGGGCGGCTTGCAGGACCTGCCCGACGGCCCGGGGGACGGTCGCCCGGGTGGCAGCCGGAGGCGCCGCGGCCGGGGCACTCCCCGCGGGTGCCGGTACGGATGCGGGCGCCGTGCTGGGCGCGGCGGGAGCGGGGGCGGGAGTGGCGGGCGCGGCCGGAGCCGTGGACGCCGGGGCGGGCGTCGTGGGCTGCGGGTCGCAGGCGGTGAGGGCGAGAGCGGCGACGGAGGCGGCGGCGAGCACGGCGACGGTGTGGTGGGTGCGCATCGCGCCATGCTGCCGCGAGACGGCGGGCGTTGTGGGGCCTGTTGCCGCACTGTGACCGACCGGCTGCGTTCCGTCGTCGCGGCGCGCCCGTGCGCGTTCCCGCCCCGGAGCGGAACGGGAGCGGGCTCCTACCGGTCGTGCGGAGGCTCCGGCGCGCGGGCGCGGTCCGCCGGGGTTCCGTCGGGGGAGCGGTCGAAGGCCGCGGCGAGGACGACAGGGAGGTCGGCGTCCGGGAGCGCTGCCCGCAACTCTGCCAGGACCTGCGGGAAATCCTCGTCCTCGACGTAGCCCGCGTACTCCTGGCGCAACCGGTGGATCACCTCGACCAGCTCGGGCCGCAGCCGCATCCAGGCGCGGGAGGACCGCACCTCCTGGTCGACCTGCTCCATGAACCACCTCAGGACCGGGTACGGGACGTCCCGGTGCTGCCCGGTGGGATGGAAGCTGACCGTGGGCTCCCGGTCCGGGTCCTCGTCGGGGACGACCGCGGTCGCCAGGTGGAGCTGTTCGGCGGCGAGGCCCAGTTCGAGGTACCAGGCGTCGTCGGCCACGGAGTACATCGAGGTGATGGCGTAGTCGCCTCGGGGGTGCGGGAAGAGCATCACCGGATGCTGCCACGTCCGCACCCCCGTCCGCCTCCCGATTCCGGTCGGTCCGGAGGCCGGGCGGGCGGGGCCGGAGAATGGGGGTGCCCGTCGGTCGCTGTCCCCGAAGGGCCGACGGGCGGTTTCCGAGTAGCTGCCGCAGCCACGGGGCAATCGCTCGGATGTGATGAGCCGACTGTAGGGGCGGGCACTGACAACGCCTCCCGCGACGGCCGCCCCCGCACGCGCGGCGGCCCTCCCGCGGGGAGGTTCGGGAGGGGCGCCGGCCCGGGGAGGTCCGGTGCGGCACACCGTAGACCCGCAGGCGGGCGCGGCGGTAGGCATATGCCGCGCCGAGTTTCGGACGGCGGACGGCGGACGGACGGGGCGCGCGGCGGGGCGCATGGGGGAGAATGCTCGGCATGACGACGTGAAGAGAATCCGGCGCATGGCGCGAGTGGCGCAAGAGCGGGGTGTGGGAGCCGGCCGCCGACGGGGGCGGGTCGGTCTGCGTGGACTGCGGGACCGCCACCCGCACCTACCAGTACCGCGTGTACCCGCCCGGGTCCCCGCACCACGCCCGGTGCATCGGGCTCGCCTGGTGCTCGGACTGCCGCGTCTACTCCGGAACCATGGTCCACGTACCGCCGGAGCGGGTGCTCGACGACGCCCTGGCGGCGCTGCCGCAGGACCGCCGGGAACGCACGCTGCGGAGCGAGACGAGGCTGATCCAGTACCTGGACAAGGCGTACCGCCCGGGCACGCTGCCCGGATCCTGACAACGCCCGGGCGGCGCCGGCGAACGGTCGGTCGGGCTCGTACGGGGGCGCCACCGGACCCGTTGCGAGTGCCGGTGGCGCATGCCGTGCGAAGGTGCCGTCCGGCGGTGACTAGCCGGCCGCGGGCTCCTGGTAGCCGTACGGGCGGGTGATGATCTCCATCCAGTGACCGGCCGGATCGGTGAAGTAGACCCCGCGTCCACCGTCGTTGTGGTTGATCTCGCCGGGGTGCTCGCCGTGGGGGTCGGCCGTGTACGGCACCCCCGCCGACCGGATCTTCTCGAAGGCCACGTCGAACTGCTCCTCCGAGATGAGGAACGCGTAGTGCTGCGGGGTGATGGACGCGGCCGGGATGGTCGCGAAGTCCAGGGTGACGCCGTTGCCGGTTTCCACCGGGATGAAGGGGCCCCACTCGGTTCCGACCTCGAGGCCGAGGAGGTCGGCGAGGAATTCCGCGGACTGGCGGTTGTCACGGGAGTGGATGATCGTGTGGTTCAGCTGTGCAGCCATGGGTGAATGCCTCCGAAAGGCACATCACGGGCGCCTCCATGCCTCACCCAGCCGGTGACCGACACGCGACGCCGTGATCGCGATCCTAGGCACGGCGTCCGGGCGAAGTCCAGCGGGCCCGGGGCGGCCCGGGGCGGCCCGAACGGGACCCCTCACGGGCCCCCGATCCCCCTCCCCTCCTCCACGCCGGGGCTCCGTCGCGGCCCCGGCGGTCACGAACCCCCGTACACCGCCGCCACGTTGTCCTGCGCCGGGTGCGAACGGCCGGCGGGGCCCGCCGCGAAGACCCGCAGGAGGTTCTCCGTGACCCGGGTGGTCAGCGCGCCCGACCGGGCGTCCAGCCCGTGGTTGCGGCCGATGCGGCCGTCACCCGTCGCGTCCAGGGCCTCCACCCACCGCATGGTGCCGGTCGCGAACACGCCCGCCCCGCTGGCCACCGTGTAGTACGCCGTGTCCTGGTGGCTGGGGCGGCCTTCGCAGACGACGGGGGAGTGGGCGAGTATCTCGATCGGGCGGGGCGTCGGGAACCCGGTGTTCACCTTGTCGTACTCCACCCCCACCAGGTGCCCGAAACGGTCCCCCGCCCGGACGCCGGTGCCCTCGAACAGCCAGTGGCCGGGGTGGGTCACCACGTACGGGGCGTCCACCGGATAGCCGTCGTAGATCACGCCGAGCAGCGAGCTCTCCGGGTCCGCGCCCGGCGCCGAACGGAAGTCCACCGTGGCCGGGTGGCCCCGCCGGAAGCCGGGGTCCTGGCCGTAGGAGGACTTGTAGCAGACGAGGACCCGGTCCGGCCCCAGCTCCGAGGCCTCCAGCCGGATCCTGCGGAAGCAGCAGTTCGCACCCAGTACCGCGATGTTGGTGCCGGCGTCCCGGGCCGCCGTGAAGTGGGCCCGCTGCTCCGGCGACCAGTACTCGTCGTGTCCGAGGGACAGCGCCGCGGCCGCCCCCTCCAGCAGGCGCTTCTCCCGGGCCACGTCCGTGGTGGTGGCGTAGGCGAGGGGTATGCCGAGGCGCTCCGCGAGGGCGATGAGCGGGGCCTCGTACACCAGGAACAGGCCCGCGCCGTCGTCGTACTCGTACGGCCGGTCGAAGCTCACGGACAGTGAACGCGAGGCGTAGCCCCCACTGGGCCCGTCGTAACTCCCGTAGCCGCCCCAGCGGTTGTAGGCCTGCCAGGTGGCCACCGCGTTCACGACCACCGTACGGCCGTCCGTCGCCGCGGACCGCACGGTGACCGGGACGTACCGCTGGCCCTCGCCCCCCTGTGCGTCGAGCCGCAGCAGGTAGCTGCCCTCCGGCCAGTGCTGCGTCCCGACCGTGAGGGTACGGGCCCACCGCGTGCGGACCATCCGGGTGTCCGCGTCCACCGTGTGCTCCGGCTGCCGGACGCCGGGCAGCGCCTCCGAACGCCACACCAGGCGGGCGCGGGCGCCGCCGTACCAGCCCATGCGGTACGCGGACACGGTGAACCGGGGTGCCGTGGTGGACACGTACAGGCCGAAGGACTCGCCGGACAGCACGCTGACCCGGTCCGCGAAGCCCTCGACGGCCCGCGCCGGTCCGGCCCGGGTGATCCGCCAGTCGGCGTTGCCCGGACGGGAGTTCTCGGCCCGGACGTCCAGGCCCGGGGCGGCCGCGGACGCCTGCGCACCGTCCCCGGTCCGGCTCCGGTCCTTGCTCCCGTCCTTGTCCCCGCCCCCGTTCCCGTCCGCGGTGCCCTCGCCGCGGCCGCCGGTGTCGGTGCAGCCCGCCACGGCCCCGAGTCCCGCCGCCGCGCCCGTGGCGATCGCGAGGAACCGCCGCCTGCCCCCGTGGTCGCCGCCGCCCCGGGCCGTGTGCTCGTCCATGGAGATCACGCTATGTCACGCCCGGGCCCACGCCGCCACCGGCCCTGGCGTGCGCGGTCCGCCGTCGGCCGGGTCCTCAGGCCGCCGGGCCGCGCGGCTTCCCGGGGCCGGCGGAGGCCGAGTCCTCGGAGGAGTAACGCCGCAACAGCTCCCGCTCGGCGTCCCGGTGCGGGAACATGAAGAAGATCAGCAGCGCGCCCAGGGCGATCGCGATCAAGCCGATGGTGTACGCCGTGTCGTCGCCGTGGAGGAACGACTCGCGCGCCGCCGCGATGATCTGGTCGGCGTACTGGGGGTGCTGCTCGGCGACCTGCGCGGCGGAGGCGAACGACTTCGTCAGTTCGCCCTGGACCTGCTCCGACACGTCCTTGCTCTCGGGGGAAGCCGCGATCGCCGCGCTGAAGGCGGAGGCGTAACCGGCGGTGAGGAGCACGCCCATGACGGACTGCATGATGGCCCCGCCGAGGTCCCGTTGCAGGTCGGCGGTGCCCGAGGCCATGCCGGCGCGGCGCACGGGCACCGACCCCGTCAGCGAGTGGGACGCGGGCGTCCCCGCGAATCCGGCGCCGATGCCGATGAGCACGTAGACGATGCCGATCTGCCAGTAGCCGCTGTCCTCGCCCCAGAACACCAGCATCCAGGCGAAGGCGAGGAAGAGGAACGTGTACCCGATCAGCAGGGTCGCCCGGGCGCCGCGGGTCTCGACCAGCTTCGCGGACCGCGGCGCGACGAGCACGATCATCACCACGAGCGGGAGGATGGCGGCGCCGGCCTCGACGGGGTCGTACTCGAGGACGTTCTGCAGGTACTGCTGGCTGATGAACGCCGAGCCCATCATGGAGCCGTACACGATGATCCCCGCGCACGCCGCGACCCAGAACGTGCGCCGGGCGGCGATGTGGAGGTCGTACAGCGGGTTGGGAGCCCGGCGCTGACGCCAGAAGAACGCCACCCCGGCCGCCAGGGCGATCACGACGAGGCCGACGACCAGCGCCCCCTGGCCCGGGACGGCCCCGAGGTTGATCGCCAGCACCAGGCCCGCGATCAGGACGACGGAGAGGACACCACCGAGGTTGTCCACGGGTTCGGTCGACTCGTTGGCGTGCGCGGGGACGAACAGCAGGGCCATGACCAGCGCGATCACGGCGAGGGGCAGGGTGACCAGGAACACCGACCCCCAGTAGAAGCGTTCGAGCAGCGCCCCCGCGACCACCGGGCCGAGCATCGAGATGCCGCCGCCCAGGGACGACCACAGGGCGATCGCCTTCGTCCGCCCCGGGCCCGCCCACAGGGCGGTGATCAGCGCCAGGGTGGTCGGGTACGCCATGCCGGCCGAGAGCCCGCCCAGGATCCGGGCCACCGCGAGGACGGTGTCGCTCGGCGCGTACGCGGCGAGCAGGCAGGCGGGGACGGACAGGGCGGTGCCGAGGACCAGCAGCAGCTTGCGGCCGTGACGGTCCCCGACCGCGCCCAGGTAGAGCACCGACGCCGCCAGCCCCAGGGAGTACCCCACGGCGATCAGGTCCAGCGCGCTCTGGGAGGAGTCGAAGGCCTTCCCGATCGCGGGCAGCGCCACATTGGCCACGGACAGGTTCAGGTTGGCCACCGCGGCAACGAGGATCAGGGACGCCAGAACGAGCGACGCCCGTGCCGGGGCCTCACGCGGCAGGTCGGAACGGGGCGCGCCGCTTGTCGACATGGAACCTCCGGGGCGAAATCGGCCGTCGGGGGAGTCTTGCCTGATTCGCCCTGCCGCACATCGACCCATCCGGATGACACGCGGGAACGCGCGAGGGCACGCTCACCCCAGCCGGACCGGGAGCCCTGGAAGGTCCGGGGCCGTCAGGGGGCCGGGGAACGGAACATGAGCGTCCCGAACCGGCCGCCCGAGGGCTCGGTCAGCGCGAGCCCGCCCGCTCGGTAGTCGACGGACAGTCCCGGCACCGACAGGGGCACGTCGGGCGCCCGCACGGTGCTGATCCGGCTCCTGGCGCCGCCCTCGGCCGCGTAGGCGTAGACGTTCATGTCCTGGGACGCCTTCCCTCCCAGGACGTACACGGCGTCGGCGTCGGCTCCCAGGAAGCGGGGGCTGGTGACCGTGTCGACCGGCTGCGTCCACTTGGTCGCGCCGGTCGCGAGGTCGAGGGCCACGATCCGGGCGGGCTCGGTGTCGCTCGCGTGGTCCCCCGCGACGAAGTAGGCCGTGGAACCCTGGAAGGCGATGTCGTGGAAGCTGTGGCGGCCCAGGCGCGAGCTCCAGTTCAGCCGGGCCGGGCCGGCGGTGGACGCGAGCGGGACGACCCGGGCGATGGTGCCCTCCCGGGTGAAGGTCACGAGCTCCGGCTTCTTCTTCTCCTTCTCGCCCGGCGGAGGCGTCAGGAGCACGGTCATGGCCGCACCGTCCAGGAGGTCCACCCCCGCGCCCATCGGGACGCCCAGCGGTACGGGCTCGGGCGCGCGTTCCTTGCCCGCGGTGTCGAGGGTGGCCACCCAGTAGCGCCACCCGCCGGTCTGCATCCCGATCATGACCATCAGACGGTCGCCGTGAGCCGTCATGTCCCAGTTGAGGACGTACTGGTCGGCGGGGACCCCGGGGTTGCGCCAGGTCCAGGCCTCGGTCCCGTCGCGGCGCATGCCGACGACCGTGTTGGGGGTCATGACGGCGAGGACGCCACCGTCGAGGAAGGCGAGGCGGGTGGTGTCGTTGGTGAGCGGCTTGCCGTCCAGGGGAGCGCCGGACACCTGCTTCGTCCAGACGAGTGCGTTGCCGTTGCGGGTGTCGACGAGCGACACACGGTCGCAGCTCGCCGCGGAGCCGCTCGGGTCGCCCTTGATCCACGCGATCGCGCCGATGCCGTCCGCGGTCAGATCCGCGGTCATCCCGCACGGATGCATGTCGGGCTCGGGCGGCGTGACGGATCCCAGCTTCCTGCCCGTCGCGGCGTCGAGGACCTCCACCCCGGTCCCGCGGCCCACGTAGTACGCGGCCTTCGTGTGCCAGGTCGTCATCAACGCCGTGCGCAGCGGACTGCCCTCGACGGCCGGGGTCTTCCACTGCTGTGCCAGCAGGGCGGGAGCGAAGGGCTCCTTCGGCGCCGGGCCGGTGCTGCTCTTGGCCGCCGTACTCCCGCCGCTCCCGCCGCTCCCACCGCATGCGGTCGCGCCCGCGAGGAGGAGCACCGTGGCGACGCCGGCGGCGAGGACCCGCCGCCCCCGCGCACGGCCCTGCACGCGCGTACCGGCGCTGTTCGACGGTGGGGACGTGCGCCCGTGGCCTGCGGAGGGGAGGGGGTGCGGGTGGTGCTGGTGCGCCATGCGGTGCTGGACCTCTTTCACTTCGGACGTGCCGGCGATCCGGCGCGGGTTCGTTCGTTCCGTCTCAGGCGAGGGCGTGGACCGCGACCAGGAACGCCCAGACGAGGACACCCGCGGCAGCGACCGCTGCGGCCACGGCCAGGACGACGACGGCCGCACGCTCCACGCCGCGACGGTGGCCGGCCGGCTTCCATTCGCTCCGGTTCATGATCACAGACTGCGGCCACCGGCCCGCCACCGCATGAGTACGTGTACTCAGGTGCCGGGAGTACCGCCCCCACCGAAGGACCCCGGGCGCGACGAGAGACGCGACGAGAGAGACGTCAACCTGAAGTGTGTATGTCATTCATAGGGGTGATGAACGGGTGAAAGACTTCACGGAAAGTGACCGGCTGTCAGGCTCGGGGCATGCCTCGGACTCCCGGTCGCCTGCAGCGACGACATCGCCTGCTGCGCCTGGCACTGCTCGGGCTCGGCGGCGTCGGACTCGTGCTCTGCCTCGTCATGCCACTGCTGGGGCTCGGTACGGGCGACTCGCTCGCCAGCGTCCTCAGCCTCTTCGTCTCCCTGGCCGCGTTCGCCCTCGCGCTGGTGGAGTTCCTGAGGACCGCGGAGGAGCCCGCCGCCGACCCGGGCGGTCTCGCCGACGACCTCGCGCGGATCGTGCGGGGGCAGTGGCTGGAGGAGGCGGACGCCCAACGGCTGCGCGATCCGGGAGTGCTGCCGCTGTCCTGGTCGGCCACCCGGCGCGCGGTCGGCGACCGGTCGGCGGATCCCGCCCGCCTCCCCGCCGGAGCGGGCGCAGAGCCCGACCCGCCCGGGGTGCCCGGCGCCCGGACCGCCCTGCGCGTGGTGCGCGTACGCCTCGACGGGCGCCTCGCCGGCCGCTTCGACGAGGCCGCGGCCACCCTCGCCACCGGGTACCGGCTGATCGGCAGCGGCCGGCTGGTCGTGCTCGGCGAACCGGGCGCGGGCAAGAGCGTGGTGGCACTGATGCTGACCCTCGGGCTCCTCGCGGACGGGCGGCGTCCGGCCGGCGGACCGGTTCCGGTGCTGCTGCCGGTCTCCTCCTGGGACCCGGTCGTGGAACCCCTGGACGAGTGGCTGGTGCGCCGCCTGGCCGAGACGTACTACGCAGGGCGCCCCGAGATCCCGCGCGCCCTGCTCCTCCGCGGCCTGCTGCTGCCGGTGCTCGACGGCCTGGACGAGATCCCCGAGTCCTCCCGCCGCACCGCGGTGGTGGCCCTCAACGAGGCCCTGGGCGGGGAGCGTCGCGTGGTCGTCACCTGCCGTGCCGCCGAGTACGAGGACGTGATCCTGGCCGGTTCGGACCCGCTGGCCCGGGCATCGGTGGTGGAGATCTCGCCGGTGGCCGCCGAGGACGCGATCAGCCACCTCTCCGCCGTCCGGTGGCCACCGGAGACGGACTGGAACCCCGTGTACGAGGAGCTGCGCGAGCGCCCCGCCGGACCCGTGGCCGCGGTCCTGTCCACGCCGCTGATGGTCTCGGTGGCACGGACGGTGTACGAGCGGGGCGGCGGCAGTCCGGCCGAACTGGCCGACGCCGCCCGGTTCCCCGCCCGGCACGCGGTCGAGGACCACCTCATGGACCGCTTCCTGGACGCCGTGTACGCCGGCGGCGCCACGAACGGCACCGGCAACGGGCACGGTGAGGGCGACGGGCCCGACCCCGGCCCCGATGCCGAGCGGGCCCGCGCCTGGCTCACGTACCTCGCGCTCTACCTGCACCGCCACCACGAACGCGATCTGGCCTGGTGGCTGATGCCACGCCGGCTGCTGTCACCCTGGACGGCGCCCGGTGTGGCGTTCGGGCTCGGCGCGCTGATGTGGTTCCTGACCATGGTCATGGAGCGCCTCGGCCTCCTCCGCCTCGGCGAGGCCGGCGGTGCCACGGTCGGCGGGGGCTTCGCCCTCCTCGCCATGATCACCTGGTACGTGACGGCGGGACGGGCACCGGGCCGGCCCTCGTTCACCCTGCGCGGCGCCGCGCCCCGGCTGCGCCGCGGGCTGCGCACCGGGTTCGCCCTCACGGCCGTGCCGGCCGGGGCGGTGGTCGTGGCGATGGCGCTGGTCTGCGTCTCGACGGGCTGGGACGCGGCCGTGACCGCCACCCTGCTCGACATCGAGGCCGGCGCGCTGGCCCTGGTCCTCGCCGTCGCCGCCGGACTCGCCGTGCACGAGCTGCTGGTCGCCCCGCCAGGCCGGGCGGCCCGCAGCGATCCGACGGGCTCGCTGCGGGAGGACCGTACGTCGGCAGTCGCGGGCGCGGTGGCGGGCGGCGCGGTCGTCGGGCTGGCCGCCTTCCCCCTGATGGTGCTGGCCGGCTACACCTTCGGCGCGGCCGGCGTCGCACTGCGCGGATGGCGAGGCGACCAGCAGGCCTGGTCCCGGATGCTCGGGCAGATCGAGGCGGAGGCCACCCGGTTCGTCTCGGACGGCGAACTCGGCATGTCCCTGCCGCTTCTGGTCGCCGGCTGCCTGCTCCTGCCGGCCGTCGTGGCGGCGTTGCTGTTGCTGCTGTCGCGGTCGTGGACCCGGTTCGCGCTGCTGCGGCTGATCGCAGCGGCGCGCGGACAACTGCCCCGGCGGCTGATGGCGTTCCTGTCGGACGCACACGACCGCGGAGTGCTGCGCCAATCGGCGGGGACGTACCGCTTCCGGCACGTGCGGCTCCAGGAGGCCCTCGTGGGCGGGACGGCGACGGCCGCCGCAACCGCCCCGCCCGAGCGCCCCGCCGCGCGGCGGCTGAGGCGTCCGCTGCTGGTGGGCGGGGGAGCGCTGGCGGCCGTCTGCACCGTACTCTTCCCGCTCCTGGCGGTCTTCCCCGCGGACCACGCCCGGGTCACGCTGATCACACCGCACTTCGCGGACGACCTGTGGTTCGAGGGTGGTGACGTCCTCATCATGGACACCTTCGAGGACGAGTCGGAGGAAGGCGCCCAGGTCCACCGGTGGAACGCGAACAGCGGTTCGCCGGGGTCCTTCCCGCGGTCCGGTGTGGCGCTGAAACTGCCCGTGGAGCTGTTCCGCCCGCCGTTGCGGGAGGCGCTGCCCGGAGTGTTCGACACCACCGGCGCCGTCGACGCGATCGATCCGCGAAGCGGCCTCCTCCACCGCGACGTGGTCGCGGACGACGATCCGGATACGGATGCCGTGCTGCGGTGGGGGCGCGACGGACATCCGCTGGTGCTGCTCGGCTCCTGCACCGGCCCACTCGACGTGTGGGACCTGACCGCGCAGCGCGCCCTGCGCCACGTCCCCCTCCTGGAGGACGCCCAAGGGTGCGACGGGGAGCTGGTCCTCTCCGGCGACGGAGCCTCCGTGGCCGGAGTCGACCCGCGCAACCCCTGCCTGGTGGCGGTGTGGAGTGCCGACACGGGGCGTCGCACCGGCGGAGCCGGCTCGTGCGAGGAGGGCGACCCCGCGGAAGCGGGCATCCGGGCGGTCAGCCACGACGGGAAACTGGCCGCGTTCGGCTGGGACGACGGACGGGTCCAGGTGTGGGACACCCGCCGGAACGCCCCGCTCGGCGGCCCGCTCACCGGGCACGCCGCTCCGGTCTACGCGCTGGCCTTCGACGCCACCGGCACCCGTCTGGCCAGCGCCGGGTACGACGCCCGTCTCAGGATCTGGGAGGTGCCGCACAGCCAGGCGAAGGGGCGACACTGACAGGCCGGGAGCGGCTTCGACAGCCGGCGGGGCGAAGGGGTGCCCCCGGTGACGGGTCAGCGGGCGACGGAGATCGCGAAGGGTGTGAATCCGTGCGACCGGATCACGTGCGGCACGAACAGGATCGCGGCCTCCGTCGCGCGGGCGGTGCGTATCCCGCCGAGGTCGGTGATCCGTTCCTTGGACCAGCCGAGGTCGACCAGCAGATCGCGGACGGTCTGCTTGGCCTGCGCGTCGTCGCCCGAGACGAAGGCGTCGGGGGCCTGGGCGAGGATGGCGGGCGCGGTCATCACGGGGTAGAGCATCGTGTTGAGCGTCTTGACGACGTACGTCGCGGGGAGCGCCTCCTGGAGCCGCTCGGCCAGGCTCGAACCGGGGTAGAGCAGGTCGGCGGGCAGGCCGTCGGGTCCGTCGACGGTGGCGTTGGACACGTCGACGAGGATCTTCCCGTGCAGCTCCTCGCGCAGGGCGCCGAGCCGTTCCAGCGAGTCTGCGCCCGGGGTGGCGTTCACGACGATACGGGCCGCCCGGGCAGCGGCGGCTGCGGCGCCTGGCGTGCTGTCCGCCACGCTCACCTCATGTCCGGCCCGGGTGAGGGCCGCGGCCAGGCTGCCGCCGACACGGCCCTTTCCGAGGACTGCGATCGTGCTCATGATGATCTGCTCCTGAGTGCGTGAGTGCGTGAGTGCGTGAGTGCGTGAGTGCTTGCGTACGCGTGTGCGTCGTTGCGTGGGGGAGGGGCCGTTGCGGGTCAGCGCGAGAGCGTGGCGACGGCCTCGGCGTGGACACCCGGTGCGCCGGCCAGGAAGCTTTCGCTCTGCGGGGTCCAGGGGCGCCCATCGGCGTCGGAGATCCGTCCGCCGGCCTCGGTGACGAGCAGCGCTCCGGGCAGCAGGTCCGCGCGGGCGCCGGCGAACTGCCAGAAGGCGTCGATCCGCCCGGCGGCCACGTTCGCCAGGTGGAGGGTCGCCGGTACGGCGGTGCGGACGACGAGCGCGTCGAAGAGCATCGCGGTGATCGAGGAGCCGATGCGCCGCACGACCTCCGCGTCCTCGTCCGGCCGGGCCTGGCTGGTGGCCACGATGCCCAGGCCGAGCGCCGCGGTCCGTGAGACGCGCAGCGGCTTCCCGTCGAGATGGGCACCCGCGCCGGCGAGCGCGGTGTAGGTCTCCCCGGTCAACGGCAGGTGGACCACGGTGAGTACGGGCCGGTTCTCCCGTACGAGGGTGGCGGTCACCGCCCAGTCGGGCAGGGCATGCAGGTGGTTGACGTTGCCCTCGGCGGGGTCCACCACCCACCACTCGCCGGGCGGCAGTGCCCCGCCGTCCAGTTCGTCCTCCACCCAGCCGGCGTTGGGGCGCAGGGCCGCGAGGCGGGGACGCAGGACGGCCAGGACCGCGTCGTCGTTGGCGGCGAGCGCGTGCATCAGCTCCCCGCGGGTCCGGTGGCGGACGACCTGGCCGAAGCGCTCGCGCAGCACCGCGCCGGCCTCGCTCACGGCGAGGGTGGTCCGGTCGAGGAGGTCGGCGTCGGAGGCGGCGAGCTCGGTGGTGGCCCGGAGGGCTTCGGACATGGTGCAACTCCCTTGTGAGCAGGGGTGGATGAGGCCGTTCGGACCGATCGGGCCGGGCCGGACGCGGCGTCGTGCGTTCGCGTTCTCAAAGCTAGACAGCCTCTTGATTAACTTCAAATGCATGGCAAGCATGCCTAGGATTACTCGCATGCAATTGGACTTGAACCTGCTCGCCGCACTCGACGCACTGCTGGAGGAGGGCAGCGTGGCCGGGGCCGCCGAGCGCATGCACGTCACCGCCCCGGCGATGAGCCGGAGTCTCGGCCGCATCCGCCGCACGACCGGCGACCAGATCCTGGTGCGCACGGGCCGCACGATGACCCCGACGCCGTACGCGATCGCCGTCCGGGAAGAGGTCCATCACCTGCTGCACCAGGTCCAGGGCGTGCTGGCGCCGAGCCGCGAACTCGAACTGGCCACGCTGGAACGCACGTTCACGCTCCGCTGGCACGACTCCCTCGTCGCCTCCTGCGGCCCCGCACTGCTCGCGGCCGTGCGCGGACAGGCTCCGGGCGTGCGCCTGCGCTTCATCGCGGAGTCGAGCGTCGACACCCCGGGGCTACGGCGCGGCGAAGTGGACCTGGAGGCGAACGCCGGCCGTCCCGGCGCGCCCGACATCCGCTTCGAGAACGTCGGCGAGACCCGCATCGTCGTCGTCGCACGGCAGGGGCACCCCCTCACCCGCACCCGGGCCGTCACCGCGGAGGAGTACGCCGCCGCGGAGCACGTCACCGTCTCGCGGCGCGGCAGTCTCGGCAATGCCGTCGACGACGCCCTCGCCGGGCTGGGCCTCACCCGGCGGGTGGTGGCGAGCGTCCCCACGGAAGCGGCCGCGCTGGAGTTCGTCCGCGGCTCCGACCTCCTGGTCGGCGTCCCCGAAGCCACCACCCGGTCCGCGGTCGCCGACCTCGGCCTGGTCGTGCTCCCCCTCCCGCTCGAACTGCCCCCGGCGTCCCTGTACCTGTCGTGGCATCAGCGCTACGACACCGACCGGGCGCACACCTGGCTCCGCGGGCTGGCCCGGACGGCCCTGACCCTGGGCGAACGGCCGTAGGGCACGCGCCGGCATCAGCATCGGGACCCCCGACGGCTCTGGTGCTCTACCGAACCGTCGACAGATGGCGGTACGCGATGTACTTCACCGAACCGTTGGGCGTCGCCGACGGCGCTCTCCACGATCCCGTGCCCTCGTCCGAGCCCGGAATCGCGCACGCTGCCTGCCGCCGGAAGGTCGAAGAGCTCACGCACAGACGTCTGGAGGTCCTCGGGCGCGCATTCGGTCAACCGGGCTGCTGGACCGGCACCGTCACCAGCGCCGGCCCGCGTCCACCTGCCCCACCGCATCAGCGCGTCGCTCCACCAGGCGAACCTTCGCGGTCAGAGCACGAGAGGTGCGGCAGGGTTGCGCCGGAGTCGGCCGGACGACCCTCGGACAGCCAGAAAAGGTAGTGGCGGAGGTACTCTTCGAGGCCTGCGTCGATGTACGCAACGTACGCCCGGCCCCCGCCGGCGGCCTCGCGCTCCTCCTCCCGGCTCGAGACGGACCACGCACGGTCCAGAGCCGCGGCCCACTCCCGCACCCGGCCCCGCTCCGCCCACCAGTCGCGGACGAGTTCCGGGGTCCAGTGCTCGTCACCGTCGCAGGCGTACCCGACCATGGGGTCCTGCGCGACCGCGCCCAGCAGCACCAGCGCCTGCTCGGGGTCACCGGGCTGCCGGTAGACGAACTCGGCTCCCCACTCGTCGTCGTAGAGCACATGCGCGGGGGCGATCAGCCGGCCCATCCAGCAGGTGTCGGTCCCGGCCCCGTAGAACGGCCCCGGCACGTTGCGCCAGTCGCGTTCGGCCCAGCGTTCGGGGCGCCTGTTCCACCAGTTGCCGCGGAAGTCCGGCGAGGGCAGCCACGTGCCGCCGTCCGGCGCGGGCAGCGGCCCGCTCTCCGCGGCCCGGACGGCCGGCAGGGGATCCCAGTAGCTCATGATCGGCATCCTGTCAGACGGCGTTGGCGGGAAGGCCATCGCGCATACCGGGGCCGCCCGGCCGGTTCGTCGTGGCCCGCACGCGACGTCGCCGGTCCGGCGAAGCCCGGCTTGCGCACGCGTTCCCGGATGCTGATCGACGCAGGGCTTGAGCGGCATTTCGGGTACCGCATACCGTCAGGGCGGTGGAAACGACGCACCGGCCCGCAGCCCGGGTCATCTGCCTGGACGCCTCCCACCGCCTGCTCCTGCTGCATTGGCGGGACCCGTTCGACGGGACACGGCTCTGGGAGCCACCCGGTGGCGGCATCGAGCCCGGTGAGACGCCACTGGTGGCGGCACGACGAGAGCTGGCGGAGGAGACCGGGCTCGACCCGGCCGCCGTCCTCGACCGGTCGGTGCTCGTCGACCGTGACGTGCGGTGGAACGGCAGGCGACACATCGGGACGGAGTACTTCTTCGTCGCCCGGTTCACCGACGAGCAACCGGCCCTGGTGCGTACGGGTCTGCTCCCCGGCGAGCAGGCGAACCTGCACGCGCACGCCTGGATCGCCTGGTCGGAGCTCGACGCGTTGCCGGACCGGGTCGAGCCGCCGCAGTTGTGGGCCGTGCTCGGCGTTCTGGTGCCGGACGGGCCGTGGTCCGGTCGGGACTCGGCATGAGGGTGTCCGAGCCGGTGGTTCGGGCGCCCCTTACGGAGTGCGCCCGGGCAGGCACCGGTCGGGGGCGAGTGCGGTGGCGAGGGCTTCGAGGGTCTCGGTGAACTCCTCGGCCCCGATCTCGGCGGTGAAGACCGCGCCGGCGTCGGCGGGGTGGCCGAGCAGGTGGTCCTCGCGCCAGAACGACAGGGTGAGCAGCAGGCGGTCCTCGTCTCGGAACAGGTGGGCCTGCACGTTGTCGGTGGTGGGCCCCCAGAGCAGGAACCGGAACCGGCTGCGCAGTTCGTAACCGGACTCGGACGCGTCCCCGTCCTCGGTGCTCTGGACGAGTCGGCGGTGCGTGGCTTCCGGGGACAGGCCGGGGAAGGGCAGGGGAGAACCTCCGCCGGACCGCAGACCGGCAGCGGCCGCCAGCACGTCGCGGCGGAACTGCGGTACGTACGCCATGTTGTCGTCGCAGGTCAGCCACCTTCCGGCGGCCCAGAGGTCGACCCGGCGCAGCGGGCCCGGCGCGCCGACCTCCGCGCCGAGCTCCGCGCCGAACCGGGACCGGTCCCCGAGCATCACGTTCATGCCGGTGACGGTCGCAGCTCCGCCCTTCGCGAGCAAGCCCGTACAGCGCAGGCGGTCCCTCGGGTCAGGCTGCTTCGGGGGTGATCAGGCAGAAAGGATGGCCGACGGGGTCCTCGTAGACGCGGTAGCCGATCGGCTTGTCCGAACCGTCCAGCAGCTTCGCGCCGAGGGCGAGTACCTGCGCCTCCGCCGTGTCGAGGTTCGTCACCATCACATCGAGGTGCTGCTGCGGCGGACGTGCGGGATCCGTCCAGCGCGGTGCGCGAAAGTCCTCCACCCGCTGGAGGGTGAGCACCGGGGTCCCCGCCGCGTTCTGGAGCACGACGTACGTGCCGGTGTCGGCCTGCCGGGTGAGTGACAGCAAGCTCTCGTAGAATCCGGCCAGTTCGTCCGGATCCGGGCAGTCGATGACGACGCTGTACAGGTGTCCGATCATCCGGCTCATTCTGCCACCGGCCGTGGAGGACCTCCACGGCCGGCGAGCGCGGGCCTCGGTCAGTCGTCTTCGACCCGCTGGAAGACCGTGGTGAATTCGTCGGTCCCGATCAGTCCGGCGACCACGTCGGTCATGCTGTCGACACCGGGATCCCTGACGATCAGGCCGTCCGAGACCCAGAAGAACCGGCCGCCCAGGGCCTCGCCGCTTTCGGCCCAGACCTTCATCAAGCGCTCGACCTCCGCGACCGTGAACACGGTCGCGGTCCAGCGGGAGCCGTCGTTCAGGGTCACGAAGAGGTCGACGTTGCGCAGTGCGTCCAGGTCCTCGCCCGCGCTGGGCAGGAACGAGGCCTCGAAGGCGTCCGTGCGCACCCGGTCCCACGGCTCGTCCCAGCCTCGTTCGACCGTTCCGGGTGATGCGTCGCGTGTCATCGTGCGAGTGTCTCCGGGCGGCCCTGCGATCTCAACAGAGTTCCTCGGCCCTACGAGGCTCAGCGGCTCCGGCGGCTCCGGCGGTTCCGTCGGTAGACAGGGCGGAGCCCGGACCGTGCGCGCGCAGGAGGAGGACGGTGACCGGCGTGCCGACGGCCATGACCGCGGCCACCACGACCATCACGACCGAGTAGGCGTCGTCGAAGGCGCGGGAAGCCGCCTCGACCAGTGCCGGGTTGCCGTCGCCGGCCAGGGCGAGGGCGCTGTCGATGCTGCCGCGCGCCGCCTCGGGGACCCCGGCGGGGAGGTCGACGGACGCGGTGTAGACGGCGGTCGTCAGACTGCCGAGCACGGCGACGGCGATGAGGCTGCCGAACTCGTAGGACGCCTCCTCCAGGGAGGAGGCCATGCCCGCGCGGTCGGCCGGGGCGTTGCCCATGATCGCGCTGGATGCCATCGACATCGCCGCCCCGAGTCCGGCGCCCGTGACGAGCAGGCCGGTGACGAGCAGACCGCCGCCGAAGAGGCGGGGGTGACCAAGCCGGGCCTGATGTACCACTTCCCCACCCGGCAGGCACTGCTGGTCGCGATCCAGAAGCACCTGACCCTGCGCTGGGAGTCCCTCCTCGCCGAGCAGCTGGGCCGGCCGCCCGAGGCGGCCGGTGACCGGGAGAAGGTGGCCGCCTGCGTCCGGGTGGGTTCGCGCCTCACGGCCAGCAGGGTCGAACTGGCCTTCATGGTCGAGCACGACCCCGAGGTCGAGGCGGTCTGGGACGACCTGCTGGACCGCGGGGTGCCCACCCCGGTCACGGCCGGCCCCCGCGACATCGACCTGCTGCTGGCTCGCATGGCCGTCGACGGTCTGTGGATGCTGCACGCCACGTCGAACGCCCGCCTCACCCCTGCCGTACGCGCGGCGCTCGTGGCCCGCATCACGGCGCTCGCCGAGCCGCAGGCCGTCGCCGGCTGCCCGGAACGCACGGAGTTGCCGGCATGCGCAGAGTCCCCGGCTGCTCCCCGCAACGCAGAGTGATCTCCGGTGCCCGCAGGGTCGAAGGGGGTCGACGGGTGATCAAGCCCGCCCTATCCGGACCTTAAGGGACGGATAACAGGAGCCCCACAAGCCATCGGAGGGCCGTTCGGGCGGTGAACCGTGCTTAGGGTCACGGGTGTTGACCGAGGCGTTTCTCCGATGCCGCCGCTGCACCGGCGGTTCGGCTTTACCAAGAGGTTTCCTATGTCCCGAAAGCGAATTGCCCTGGCCTGCGTGGCCGTGGTCGTGGGTGTCGGCTCCGTCGTCATCCCCGTGGCCGCCAATGCGGGAGAGGAGGAGAACGCCCTGGGCGCCACCTGCCGCGTCGCGGACGGGGCCGGCGTCTGGTGGGCGTCGGGCGAGGTCGCGCTGGCCAACAAGGGGGACCGGCCCGTACGCAACTGGACCGCCGAGTTCGACGTGTCGCAGGGACAGGTCACCCTCGACAACCCGTGGGCGTACGAACTCCGCCAGGACGGCAAGCGCGTCACCGTCAAGCCGATCGCCGACCGCGCGGACGTCGCCGCCAAGGGCAGGCTGGCCGTGAAGATCGGCATCAACCCCGCCGGCAAGGGCCTCCCCAAGATCACCGGATGCCGGGTGAACGGCCCCTCCGCGGGCGGCGGCGACACCGGCACGAGCACGGCCGTCCCCGCCGACAGCGGCTCCTTCGTCAAGGACCACACCGCCGTCCACCTGATGTGGAAGCCGCCCGCCGGCGCATCCGACATCGCGCGCTACGAGGTCTTCCAGGACGGCAAGAAGGTCAAGACCGTCAAGGACACGATGACGGACGTCGAGAAGCTTGCCCCCGCCACCCGCTACGTGTTCAAGGTCCGGGGCGTCCGCACCGATGGCCGCACCACCGGATTCGGCAAGGACATCGTGCTGACCACCCTCGCGGCGCCCGGCCAGGACAAGGCGAAGCCGGTCATGCCGGTGGACCTGGAGGCTACGGGCTCCGGCCCCTACCAGGTGGTCCTGCGCTGGCGCGCGGCCACCGACGACGTCGCCGTCACCGGCTACCGGATCCACCGCGACGGAGCGAAGGTCCAGGAAGCGGACGCCAAGGCCACCTCGGCCACCGTCTCCGGCCTGACGGCCGGCACCGCCTACCGCTTCAAGGTCACCGCCGTCGACGCCTCCGGCAAGGAGTCCGACCCGACCCGCGAGGCGCAGGTGACGACGGGCAAGGCCCCCGACGGCAACACCGGCACCGCCGCCCCCGGCGACTTCGCCGCCACCACCGCCACGAAGCAGGACGGCAACGTCACCCAGCACTACCTGAACCTCACCTGGTCCGTCCCGCAGGGCGTCGGCCAGATCTCGACCTACCAGGTCTACCTGAACGGCAAGCCCGCCCAGACGTTCATGTGGGGCACCGGCGACCCGGTACTTCCCGTTCCCGCAGGCAAGGCCTCGCGCGAGGTGCTGGTCGGCCCCCACCCCGGTACGACGTACACGGTCAAGATCCGGCCGCGGCTCGGCGACGGCACGTGGGGAGCGTTCTCCCGCGAACTGACCGTGCAGACGGGCCGCTGACATCCGGCGCGCCACCGCACCCCGGCGCGCCACCGCACCCCCCGCGCACGGCCGACGCCCTGCGCGAGACCGCACCCCATGACCTGGAGCATCCCCTGATGACCACGACCGGCCCCGCCGCCACGCCCGACCGGGAACGGCCCCCGGCCCGCCGCACCGCCCTCCTGCGCCTCACCGCGCTCCTGGCCCTGCCCCTCGCCGTGACCGGCCTCGGCTCCGCCCCGGCCTCCGCGCACGGGTCCACCGCCGACCCGGTCAGCCGCAGCGTGGCCTGCACCAAGAACCCGAAGGCGAGCGAAGCCTGCCGGCTCGCCCTCACCCAGAGCCCCGGCATCCCCGGTGACTGGAAGTCGATCGTTCAGGGCCGCGCCATCGACCACAGCACCCCGACCTCCTCCCCGCAGCACCGGGCCCGCATCCCCGACGGCACGCTGTGCAGCGCCGGCAACCCGCAGTTCTCCGGCCTGGACCTGGCGCGGGACGACTTCCCCTCGACGACGCTGCCCGGCGGCGCGGAGTACGACCTCCGCTACGACATCAGCGCGCTGCACAACCCGTACCGCATGGAGATGTACGTCACCAAGGACGGCTACGACCCGAAGAAGCCGCTGAAGTGGTCGGACCTGGAGGACACCCCGTTCCTCAGCGCCGACAACACCGCGGCCACGGCGGCCCCCGCGGGCTACCTCGGCGCGAAGGCGTTCACGTTCAGGGCGGTGCTCCCCGAGAAGAAGGGCAAGCACCTGATCTACACGGTCTGGCACGGGCTGAAGCGGCCCGACGGATCCTTCCAGAGCGAGGAGGCCTTCTACTCCTGCTCGGACGTCACCTTCAAGTAGCCGCCACCGTGCCGGACCGCCTCGGGGCCGCCGCCCCCACCCGAGGGTGGGGGCGGCGGCCCCGGCGGTCTCCCGGCCGGCCTGCCGAAGCCGCCGGTCACACCCGTGACGAGCGGCCGGGCACGCGGCCGTCACCGTCCTCGGGCAGCGGGGCGCGTCGGCTAGTCGTCGTGACCGTGGCCGCCGCCGTGGCCGGGCCTGTGCTCCTTGCCGGGCTTGTGACCGTGGTCGTCTCCGTGCTCGTGCTCGTCGCAGTCCTCCTCCCGCTTGACCTCGATCGTGACCGAGCAGGAGCGGGAGGTCGCGCAGGTGCCGCCCGGTGCGGTGGGCACGGCGACGTTGACCATCCTGCGGTCGCCGGTGTCCGGGTCGTTGACCCGCACCTGGTACGTGACGGTCGCGGTGGCGCCGGGTGCCAGGGTGCCGGTCCACGTCAGGGTGTTCCCGGTGACGGTGGCGGAGCCGGTGGTGGCGGTGACCGAGTCCGGGACGAGGGTGGCGTCGTCCAGGACGTCGCTCAGGTCGTCGCTGAAGTCACCGCTCGCCGCGGTGGTGCCGGTGTTCCTGACCGTGACCCGGTAGGTGACCGTGTCACCCTCCTCGGCCCGGTGGGCCGGGCGCGCCGACTTGGCGATCGTGTAGGCGGGTACGACGCAGCTGCCGCTGTCCTGGGCGGAGGTGGCCCCGTAGAAGCCGCGGCCCGTCGCCTCGACGGTCGTCACCGGGAGGGGCGCGGTCGAAGCGGTCGTGGGCAGGCTGGTCAGCAGGTTGATGTCGCCGTTGGAGGCGAACGCGTAGACCTGCCCGGCGGACTTGGCCGCGCCGAAGGTCTGCGGCACCGTGCCGATCTGCACGATGGTGTTGTCGGGGCGGATGCGGAACACCGGGGACGGGCTCGTCGTGTCCGGGGTGCCGAAGGCGAGGACGTCGCCGTCGTCCAGCGTGATGAAGTCACCCGCCGAGACGACCCCCGTCGGGAACGAGACCGGGAACGGCGTGGAGACGCCCGTGGCGGGGTCGATCAGGAAGATCTGGCTCGTGCCGAACGAACCGGCGAGCAGCGTCCCGTCCGCGCGGGCGGTCAGGCCGTTGACGGCGGGCTGCGGAGTGACCGCGGCGAGCGGTCCCGAGATCGGCGTGCTCCCCGTCTCCGCGCCCGTGACCGGATCGATCGTGTAGAGCGTGGTCGAGCCCGCGGAGCCGGGGAAGTCGACCCCGTACAGGACCGAACCGTTCGGGCTGAACGCGATGTCGCCGTAGTCGCGGGCCAGCGGGACGTCGCTGAGCGTGGCGCCCGTCGTGTCGAACTGCAGGAGCCGCCGGTCGTTCCCGCCGGTGTTCGCCCACAGCGGCGTAGGCGGACACACCGCGCGCGCCTTCGCCGCGGCGGCACCGGTGGAGGCCGCGGCCCCACCCCCGTCGGCCTGCGCGAATCCCGCGGGACCCGTGACGGCCAGGACGAGGCCGATCGCCGCACTCGTCAGCACCCGTCGCAGGACGGGCTGCCGGTAGTTCGCCATGAAGAGCCCTCACTTCTTCCGTCTCCCGCAGGAGCACGGATCGCGTCGTGCCGACCGCCCGCCCGCCCGAAGGCGGCGGCGGCCGTCAGGGCCACCAGGCCCGGACCGGACGCATGGCACGATGCCCGCGGCCCCGGGGTCCGCCACGCGGCACACGAGAAGGCCCCCCTTCCGGGCCATCACCGCCACTCGGACAGCCCGCCCGCCGCCCACCCCCCCGGGACACACCCGTCGCACCCGTCCCACGCACCCCGGTCACCGAGAGCCTCAGGTGCCGGCCGGAGCGTACGGGACGGATGGGGCGGGCGGGGAATCACAGCTTGATCCCGCTCACGTCTCGTCAGGCGTCCGCCCAGGGCTTAGGGTTCCGGTACCCGGCCGGGAAGAAGTGTGAAAACCGATGCCACTCCGCTGGAGGATGACTCTCCGTGTCGCACGTTTCACAAGCTTCCGTCACGACCCCCGACGGTGAGCCGGCCCTGCTCGTCCCCACCACGTACGACGAGGTCAAAGGATGGTTCTCGGCGTACGACCAGGTGCTCTTCGACTGGTTCCTGACACGCCAGAACAGCGAGGGGGAGCCGGGCGACCTGCTGGAGCTCGGCGCTTTCATGGGGAAGAGCGCGATCTTCCTCGGCCGGTACCTCCGCCCCGGTGAGCAGTTCACCGTCTGCGACCTGTTCGACTCGCCCGCGACGGACGACTTCAACGTCGCGGAGAACCGCAGCTCCTACCCCACGCTCACACGACGCGGCTTCGAGACGAACTACCTGGCCTTCCACGAGGCGCTGCCCACGCTGATCCAGGCGCCCACCTCGGTCGTCGCCGACCGGGTCAAGCCGGCGAGCTGCCGGTTCGTCCACGTCGACGCCTCGCACCTCTACGAGCACGTCGTCACGGACATCGCGTCCTCGCGTCTCGTCGCGACCCCGGACGCCGTGGTGGTCTTCGACGACTACCGCTCCGAGCACTGCCCCGGCGTCGCGGCCGCCGTCTGGAGCGCCGTGGTCACCGGCGGTCTGCACCCCGTCTGCGTCTCGGGCTCGAAGCTCTACGCGACCTGGGGCGACCCCGCACCCCACCAGGCGGCCCTGCGCGCATGGCTGGAGGAGCGCACCGACCTCTGGCACGGCGTGGACGTGATCGACGGCCGCCCGATGGTACGCATCGGTGACCAGGGCGTGGTCGCGCCGGAAGCCCCGCAGCCGCTGCACCCCGCCCCTCGGGAGGAGCCGGCCCCGGCACCGGCCCCCGCTCCTCCCGCCGCCGTGCGCAGGCCCGGCGCCCGCTGGCGCAAGCTCGCCAAGGACCTGCTCCCGCCCGTGGTGACCCGCGCGATCGTCGCCCGGAACCGCCGCCGCAGGGGCTGATCCCGGGAGCGCAGCACGGGCGGCCCCGCACCCCGGCCCGGATCCTGCCCGGACCCGGCCCGGGGTGCGGGGGTGCCCACCCGCCGGCCGGCCCGGGTCCCGCTGCGGGGAGGCGGCCGGCACGGCCGTGACGGTCACGCGGTTCCGCTCCGGAGCCGCGTGCGAGACTCGGTGGCCTGAGCAGCGAGGCGGAGGGGGCCTGATGCCGGACGAGACGGCGCCACCGGTGCATCTTCACGCAGTGGTGGAGGGGCTCGCGGCGAACACCGCCCTGCCGTCCGCACTCGTGCGCCGACTGTTCGGCCATCGCCGGGGCCGGGACACGGTGGCCAGGCGGCAGGACCTGAGCGAGGACATGATCGCCGAGATCATCGCCAGGGACGACCGGTGTCTGACGCACTCCCTCGCCCTCAACCGCAGCCTTCCCCCGGCCTTCCGGCTGGCGCTCGCCGGGCACCCGGATCCGGGGATCCGCAGGGCCGTGGTGGTCGCCGCGGACGGCGCACCGCGGGAGTTGTTCACCGCCCTGCTCGAAGACCCCGACCCGCAGGTGCGCGAAGAAATGGCGGAGAGCGATCACACGCCGGAGGACCTGCGGGCCCGGCTCGCGGCGGATGCGGACCCGAAGGTCCGGAGGGCGCTCGCCCAGTGGTGGACGGCGGCCCCCGAACACGTGCGACGGCTGCTGCTGACGGATCCCGACGAGTCCGTACGGGCCGGAGCCTGCGCGACGTACTTCCGCCGCACCCCCCACCCCGTACCGCCCGCGGACCTCGTCCCGGCGCTGCTGGCCGACCCGGTCACGCGCGCCGGGGCCGTGCGCCACAGCACCCTGGACACCGCGACCGCCCACCGGCTGGCCGACGATCCGGACGACGAGGTGCGCAAGGAGCTCGCGGAACACCCCGACCTCCCGCCGGAGCTGCGTGACCGGCTCGCCACCGATGCCAACCCGCGCGTCGCGCTGCGCGTCTTCGCCCGTCAGGACACCCCGGAGGCCACACGGTCCGCGATCCACGCCCGGATCCTGTCCGGCCTGTCCCCGCTGCACCGGCTCGCCGCCCACCAGGACCAGGGCCAGGGACTCTTCCCGGACCTGGACCCTGACGTGGACGACGCGGCGCTCGAACGGGAGATCATGGGCGAGATCGCCCGGGCCGAACTGTGGGCGCTGCACCTGCCATGGGTCGCCGCGGACCCGCTGCCCCACGCCGACTCGCCTTACGTCTGCTTCCGCGTTTCGGCAGCGTGGTCCGAACACCTCCCGCCACACCTCGTCGCCCGGCTGCTGCACGACGAGGAGAGCAGCGTCCGCGAGGCCATGGCGCTCCGGGCCCGGGACCACATCGATCCCGACACCGCCGAGCGCATCGAACGGACCCACCGCCCGCAGAAGCCGATTCGATGGCGACCCGCCGACGACCTCCCCCTGCCGGCAGACGTACTGCGACGGCTGGCCACGGACCCCGACGCGCGGATGCGGCAACTGGCCCCGCGCGACCCCGACCTGCCCGCGGAGTCCCTGAGCCGCCTGGCGGCCGATCCCGACCACACGGTGCGCCGTCTCGTCGCCGCGCACCCGCGCCTTCCGGCGGAGGACCTGACGAGGCTGGTGGCCGACCCGGCGGAGTCCGTCGCGGCCGCGGCGGCCGCGCATCCCGGCCTGCCGAGGACGGAGATGCACCGGCTGCTCGCCCTCGCCGGGCTGTGACGTCCACCGGGCGGGGGCCCCGGTGTGCCGTGGAAGCCGGGAACTATCCTGTGCCCGCGCCGGAACACAGCGCTCCGGCCTGCCGTACGGGCGCGCGCCGGACACGAGGACAAGAGAAGCACGAGGACGCATGGGCAGGATCGCGGGCAGTCGCCGCGGAGCACGATGGGTGGCGGCGGCAGCGGTCGCCACCGCAGTCGTCGTCGGGGCCGTCCTGATGACGGCGCCGCCCGACGAGTACCCGGAGGCCGACGGCTGGGTCCGCGAGCCGGGCGCCCCGGAGTCCGCGCCCCGCCCCGCGGGCGACCCCTCGCGGGCCGCGGTCACGGCGGAACTCACCGCCGCCGCGCGGACGGCCGGGCTCACCACCGGTCCGGTGCACCCCGCGGCCGAGGACGACGGGACCGCCGACTGCCTGGCGGACTGGACCGGCGACGGCCCCGCCGACGCAGCGCGGCTGGCCGCCGTGGAGACCGCCCTGGAGGAACGCGGCTGGCAGGTCGTGGCCCGCCGCGGGGAACCCGTACCCGAAGTCGCCCTGCACAGCGGCACATGGCGGCTGGTACTGCACAACGGCGGCCTCCTGAACACCGCCACCCTCATCGCCCGGCGCACCACGGACTCCTGCGACGAGGCCTTCCGCCGGGCGGAGGAGACCAGGGGCCCACGAGGCTGACCCGCCGGGCCCGGGGCACCGGCGGACCGCGCCTGCGGACCTCCGGTGCCGCTCCGGGTCCGGGCGGGCCGTATCGGACGTGCGACCGGACGTGCGGCTTGGCAGGGTGTGTGCCATGGAGACGTTGAGAGTGGTGGAAGAGCTGTGGGACCGGATCCAGGCGAGGGACTGGGAGGGAGTGGCCGGGCTGGTCGCCGAGGACGCCGTCGTCGAGTGGCCGGTCAGCGGCGAACGCATCGTCGGGGGCGGCAACTACGTGGCGGTCAACCGTGAATACCCGGAGGGCTGGGAGATCCGGGTGCTGAGGATCGTCGCCGACGGCGACGAGGTCGTCTCCGAGGTGGAGGTCCCGCACGAAGGCGTGGGCGTGTTCCGCGCGGCCTCGTTCTGGACCGTCCGCGACGGCCGGATCGTCCGCGGCAGGGAGTACTGGACCGGCCTCGGTTCCGACCCGCGCCCGGAGTGGCGCTCCGCCTTCGTCGAGCCCATGTAGGCGGGCCTGGCGACCCGGCCCGCAACTCCTCGTCCGAGGCGCGCCCGTACGTACGGCGGTGGTCCCGCCCGCCGGGGTGGGCCCCCGCCGTACGTACGGGCGCGCGGTCCGGGTGCTCAGGTCGTCGGGCCGGCGGCGGCCGCCCGGGCCGCGGTGTCCGTCGAGCCCAGCAGGGCCTGGGGGAGGTACGGGGAACGGACGTCGAGCTGCCAGCCGTGCACCTGGACGGCGAGCGCGGCGAGGGCGAGCGGGCCGGTGGGCAGCAGGGTCCGGGGAGCGGGGTCGGCCCCGACGGCTTCACGGTGCTCGGCCAGGCGGGCTGCCAGAGCCCGTTCGAAGGCCCGCCGGTCGTCGTCGAGGAGGCAGCGCAGCAGCCGCTGGTCCGGGGTGAGGGGGCCGGCCGCATCCAGCCGGGCTGCCGCTGCGGCGAGTTCGTCCGCACCCGGCTTGCTCAGGGTGAGCTTCGGCCAGTCGCGCGGCAGGTGCCCCGAGGACAGGGTCAGGTACTCCGCGAGGGCGTCCATCCGGGCCGTCTCCGCCGCCGTCGACACCGACTCGAACGTCGAGTAGGGGACACCGTCGCGGATCGCGGGTGCGTAGTCCTCGCGCAGCAGTCCGCCGATGACCCGCCGCCACTCCCACAGCAGCCCGCTGATCAGGCACAGTTCGAACGCCTCGGTCCACTCGGCGGCCGTGGGGGCGGCATCGACGACCTCACCGAAGGCGATGTACTCGCTGCTGAGCTGCTCGCCGACGAGCGGAAGGTCGATCTCCTGGTCGCCGTCGGGGAAACAGCCCACGCCGAGCAGCCCGAGGGAGCATTCCGCGGCGGTACGCAGGACCACACGCAGCGGTTCGTCCAGTGACGGGTCCGTCGCGATGCGGGCGGCCGCGTGGTCCATGAGCTCGTCGCGCATCTCCGCCAGATCGGCGAGGCACATGCCGCCGTACTGCATCGAGTGCCACCGCCCGAAGGCGCGTCGGCGTATGTCCTCCCGTGCCTGTTCCAGCTGTCGGCCGTCGACGTCGTGGGGGGTCACCTCGTGCACTGTTGCAGCCCTCTTTCATGATCGATCCCGTCGGAGGCGGCACGCTACCAGCAGGGTGCCGCCCCTGCTGCGCCGCGCCGGGGGAGGCCGACCCGGACCCCGGCGCGCAGTCGACTTTTGAGCATGTTCACATATGGGGGCGCGGTCGCAGTGTCGGCCGTCCGAACGTGGGGGAGAGAGCCGTGAACGTGCGTGCAGCGATGAAGTCCGAGGCCGGGGTGCGTACTGGGGGGAAGGGCGCGGCGCGCCCATGGGGGCTCGTCGGCGGGCTGATCGCCGCCGTGGTGGCGCTGTCGGGCTGCACGGGCCCGATCGATTCGGCCGAACTGCCCGGCACGTACCGGAGCGACAGGACGGGCGGCGCCATCGTGCTCGCCGCCGACGGGACGTTCTCCGCCACGGACATCTCCGAACGCCAGGTCACGGGAGCGGGGAGCGCCGACCCCGTCGAGTTCAGCGGCCGGTGGAGCGCCACACAGAGCAACTTCGTCTACCTGGAGGTCGAGGGCGGTGAGTTGGGCGGCGACATCCAGCTGTACACCTCGGCCCCGAAGACGGCCTTCCTGTCTCCCGATCCGGAGGGGCCGGCGACCCTGGAGCTCACGAAGGTGGCCGCGAAGTAGACCTCGCGGGTGCGGGTGCGGGTGCGGGTGCGGGTGCCGGTGCCGGTGTCCGTCCGGATGGCGTGCGGGGCGCGTCCTCGTGTGGGAGACAACAGAACGTTGTTCCGTTGATGCCGGAGTAGGATGACGCCATGTCGGACGACGCCGAGACCACCACCCGCCGCAGGCCGGCTGCCGCGCCCGGTACCCCGGTCGACGGCGGCCCTTCGTCCCTGCCGCCCTCGGGAGAGGCCGCCACGGACGGGCTCCGGCAGCACGTCGCCTTCCTGGAAGGCCTGTTGGCGGGCACCGCCGGGAGCGGCGCAACGGGGCGGTCCGATGTTCCGGACGAGGACATCGCCACCGCCCTGGGCCTGTTCGAGGACATGCGTACGGCGCTCGACCGGCTGGAGGCACAGGTGGTCATCGAGGCCCGCCGCCGCGGGACGGAATGGCGGGAGATCGCCCGCTGCCAGGGGATGAAGTCCTCCCAGGCCGCCAGTCAGCGCTACCAACGGCTGGTGACCCGCCTCGAAGAGATCCGCCAGGGCATTCGGTAAGACAAGGCAGGAGACACCCCTTCCCATGAGCAGCCAGCCCCCCGACCCCCTCGCCGCGGTCGACGCTCTCCTCGCCGCCGTCGAGTCCGGCCGGCTCCTCCCGGCACCCGCGGAGCGGGTCCGCCTGCGTGAGGCGGCCGGTCTGACCCGGGCCGCCGTGGCCCAGGCGCTCGGCGTACGGATCCCCAGCATCGAGGCCTGGGAGGAAGGACGCGCCGAGCCGAAGCCCGAACGGCTCCAGGCCTACCGCCGCCTCCTCGAAGGACTGGCCGAACGCTATCCCGCGCCGTCCGCCGCGCCGTCCCCTGCGCCTGCGCCCGTTCCCGCCTCTGCTCCTGCTCCGGCCCCTGCCCCCGCGCCGTCGCACCCCGCCCACCCGCCGGCTGCCGCCGACGCCGGGGCGCCGGGGTCCGTGCGTACCTCCCGCCCGGCCGCACCCCGCCTGTCCTCGGCGGCGAAGGCACCCGGGGCAGGCCCCGACCCCCGCTTCCCGCACGGCCCGCTCGTCGTCCTCGACGGCGACGGGTCGGCCCACGGCGTCGACGGGATCGTGCTGGACTGCCCCGCCGCCACCGTCGCCGAGCTGGTGGAGTGGGCGCTGAGGGACGCCGGTCTCGGTGCTCCCCGCCTTCACCGGAACGGCAAGGACTCCGACCCCCTCGTCGTCCTCACCGCCTCCGCCGCGGTGCGGCTCGGACTCCCGCAGCGGCTGGAGGGCCCCGAGGAGCGCCGCTCGCTCCGCCTCGCCCCGGACCATCCCGTCGTGAAGCAGATCGCGAAGGCGAAGTGGCAGCTCACCCGGCGCGGCTTCGGCCCGTGGCCGCGGATCTACCGCACGGCCGCCCGGGGGAGCGCCCGGCAGTGCGTCCAGCTCGCGGTCCTGTCCTGGGACGCCCTCGACCCCCGCGCATGGCCGGGTGTCGCCGAGATGCCCCCCGCGGACATCGCCCGCGTCCTCGGCGTCTACGCACAGCGGGTCATCACCCCCCGCGGTTCCACCGCCGTGTCCGGGCTGGAGCTGATGACGGCCCTGCGCCCGCCCACGAAGGCCGTGCAGGAGAAGGGGTCCTGGGTGCCGGGCCACAACCCCGGATCGCTCGGGACGGAGCCGATGGACCCGGCGCCGCCCGAGGCCACCGAGGAGCACCCCGTCGTCGTGCACTCCGGCTGGACGGGCGGCTTCCTGAACGAGGAGGCCTACAACTGGGTCCGCGACCCCTCCCTCCTCACCGACGAGGAGTGCCTCCTGCCCTACGCGGTGGGCCTGGACCTGAACACCGCGTTCCTCGCCGCGTCCGCCCGTCTGACGGTCGGCCTGTCGGCCCCCGACCACTTCCACCACCCGGTGTTCAACAAGAAGATCCCCGGCTGCTGGCTGGCCGACCTCTCGCACATCGAGTCGGACCCCCGCCTGCCCAGCCCGTTCACCCCGGACGGCACGCGCCCGACCGGCCCGGCCTGGTACCAGACCCACACCCTGGCCTACGCCGTGGAACTGGGCCACGAGGTCCACCCCGTCGAGGCCTACCTGCGCCGCGAGACCGGCGCCTATCTGGACCCCTGGCACGACCGGCTCAAGACCGCCTACCTGGACACCCTCACCGACCTCGGGGTCACCGACGGGCTCACCGACGCCGAGTTCCTCGAGGCGATGGCCCACCACAGGCAGGGCGACCCGGCGATGGCCGCCGTCCTCGCCGCGATCAAGGCCACCGTGAAAGGCGGCATCGGCAAACTGCGCGAGCGCCCGCAGGGCCGTGCGTACCGCGGCGGCGAGCGCTGGCCCGCACTGGAACGCCCGACCTGGCGCCCCGACATCCGCGCCGCCGTCATCGCCAAGGCCCGCGTCAACATGCACCGCAAGCTCGCCAATATGGTGAAGCTGACCGGGCTGTACCCCCTCGCGGTCCTCTCCGACTGCGTTGTCTACCCCAGCCGCGGCCCCTCCCCGATGGACTTCCTCCCCTACACCCCCGCGGGGGAGCCGCAGGCGGGGGGCTTCCGGCTGGGCCGGACCCCCGGCCTCGCCAAACCGGAAGGCGTGCAGGAGATGTCCTGGGTGGTCGACCTGATGGAGAAGGGCTTCAACCCGGCCCGCCACATCAAGGGCGGCGACGCCGTCCTGGACGAAGGGGAGTGAGACGTTGGGCGACATCGACGACGCCCTCGGGCGCGCGGACCTGGAAGCGTTCACCAAGGAGCCGCCCAAGACCCTCAAGGGGCAGATCGGCTATCTGATCCGGCAGTTGAAGACGGCAAAAGCGGTGGCCGCCGAGCTCGGCGTCACCGCCGACTCCGTCAACCGCTACCGGCGCGGCGCCCGCAAGCACCCGCCCCGGCACGTCCAGGCCCGGATCGACGACGCCGTCCGCACCCGGTGGCAGCCCCTCGTCCGCAAGCGCCGCCGCAGCAGGGCGGCGAGCAGCACCGGCATCACCGTGGAGACCCGGGCCCGCTTCGGCTACGACGCCCCGGCGGGCGCCACGGACGACGGACGCTTCCGCCGTCTCACCGTGCACCTGCCCGCGGACTACGCCCGAAGGCTGTTCGAGGCCCGCGCCCAGGGGGCCGACGACGCGCGCCTGCGCGCCATCGTGGCGGAGGGGTTGCAGGAGGTGTACTTCAAGGACGGCGGACGTCGCGCCGCGGGCCTGGAAGTGTCGCTCAACGACATCGACTACTTCGATGTCTCCTTCTGACCCCCGGCCGCACCTGCGGCTTCCCGTTGACGCCGTCACCGCCACCGTGCTGATCGAGGTGGTACGGATCTCCGGCCTGCCCGCCGGACGGGAGGACCCGTACCCCGGCACGGTGGTCGCCCACTGGGCCGGGAGCCGGGCCGACGACGCCCTGGCCCTGATCGACGGCCTGCCCGGCAGCGAACGGCACCGCTGCGGTTTTGCGCCCGGCTGGGGCGTCCGGGCGTACGACGACTCCCTCGACGCAGTGCTGTTCGAGGCGGCGTTCTGCTTCACCTGCCACGAGGTCCGCATGCACGGGACGGCCGTGCCGCCGGGGCTCGCCACGCAGTTCTTCGACCCGGACGCCCCGCCGTCCCGGTCCCTGCTGACCCTGTTCCGCGGGGCGGCCCCGTAGCAGGCCCGGCCCGCGACGGCGTCCGCGATGCGCCGGGCGGGCGGCAGCTTCACCCCAAAGGCTCATTCATCATGAAATCCACCCGCAGCGTTGGCCTTTGTGGTTACGGTCGGTGTCCATGAGGCTACTGCACACCTCCGACTGGCACCTCGGCCGCCAACTCCACCGCGTACCGCTCATCGACGAGCAGCGTACCTTCCTCCGATTCCTCCTGGACACCGTCCGCGAGCACCACGTCGACGCCGTCACCGTCGCGGGCGACGTGTTCGACCGGGCCATTCCGCCCCTCGACGCCATCGACCTCTTCGACCGGACCCTGGAGGAACTCGCCTCCCTGGAGGTCCCGTTGGTCATGATCAGCGGCAACCACGACTCGCCGCGCCGACTGGGGGTCAACGCCCGCCTCATCGAACGCGCCGGCATCCACCTGCGCACCCAGGTCCACGACTGCGCCCGCCCCGCCGTCCTCCACGACGTGCACGGACCGGTCGCCTTCTACGGGCTCCCGTACCTCGAACCAGGCCTCGTGCAGGAGCACTTCGGAGCCCGGAGGCCCAGTCACCAGGACGTGCTGGGCGCGGCGATGGACCAGGTCCGCGCGGACCTGGCCGGCCGGGCCCCCGGCACCCGCTCCGTCGTCCTCGCCCACGCCTTCGTCACCGGGGGCGAAGCCAGCGACAGCGAACGCGACATCACCGCAGGCGGCGTCCCCTCGGTGGCCGCCTCCGTCTTCGACGGCGTGGACTACGTCGCGCTGGGGCACCTCCACCGCTGCCAGCAGATCACCGAACGCATCCGCTACAGCGGCTCCCCCCTCGCGTACTCCTTCTCCGAGGCGGACCACCCCAAGGCCGTGTGGCTCATCGACCTGGACGCCCGGGCGCGGATCACCGCGGAGAAGATCCCCTGCCCCGTACCCCGGCTCATGCGGCGGCTGTCCGGCACCCTCGACGCCCTCCTCACCGAGCCCGAGCACACCCCGTACGAGGACTGCTGGCTGCACATCACCCTCACCGACCCCGGACGGCCGCACCTGGCCATGGAACGGCTCCGCCGGCGCTTCCCGCACACCCTGAGGCTCAGCTTCACCGAGGACCACAACAGCGGCGACGCGTCGTACCGCACCCGCGTCAACGGCCGCGGCGACCACGACATCACGGTCGGGTTCCTCCACCACGTGACCGGCATCCCCGCCACCGCGGAGGAACAGGACCTGCTCCGCGAAGGACTGGAGCACGTCCGCACCGAAGCCGCGACACGAGAGGCCAACTGATGTACCTGCACCATCTGACCGTCCAGGCCTTCGGCCCCTTCGCGCGCGCCGAATCCGTCGACTTCACCGCGCTGGCCGGGAACGGCCTGTTCCTGCTGCGCGGCGACACCGGAGCCGGCAAGACCAGCGTCCTCGACGCCGTCTGCTTCGCCCTCTACGGCACCGTTCCCGGCATCCGCCCCACCCACCGGCTGCGCAGCGACCACGCACCCGACGGCACCCGCACCACCGTCACCCTCGACTTCAGCGCCGCCGGCCGCAGGCTGCGGATCACCCGTACCCCCAAGCAGTCCCGTCCCAGCAGCCGGGCCAAGAGCGGCATCGCCACGGACGAGGCCACCGTCCAGGTCCACCGGCACACCAGGACCGACGACGGCGAGGACCACTGGGAGCCCGTCTGCGCCAACCACCAGGACGCGGCGAAGGAGATCGACGCGGCACTGGGCCTGTCGAAGGAACAGTTCTGCCAGGTCGTGCTCCTGCCGCAGGGCGACTTCGCGACGTTCCTGCGCGCCGACGCCAAGGACCGGGCCGCACTCCTGCGCAGGCTCTTCGACACCGGGCGCTTCCAGGACCTGCAGAGCTGGCTGTCCGCCCGCAGCAAGGACGCGAGGAAGCGCCTCGACGACGTGCTCGCCGGCATCGGGCAGCTCACCGAACGGATCGACCAGGAGACGAGGACCCTGCGGCAGCCGGACGGCGGCCTCGGCGCCCGGCCCGGCGCAGACGGCCCCGGCACGCCGGAGGTCCGACCCGGCCCGCCCGACGTCCGGCCCGGCACCCCCGACGTCCGGCCCGGTGTCGACGACCCCGCCGGGATCCGTACCTGGACCAGGGACCTCCTCACCCGCGCCGAGCAGGCCCGCACCGGGGCGAAGGCCGACGCCGGGCAGAGCGAAGAAGAACACCGGGAGGCCAAGACGGCCCACCAGCGGGCCACCGAGCTCGCCACCCGGCAAGCCCGCCACCGGGACGCCCTCGCTCGCCGCACCGCCCTCGACGCGCAGGCCTCCGGCCACGCGGAGCTGCGCCGGCAGCTCGACGCAGGGCGGCGGGCTCAGACCGTGCGCCACCTCCTCGACGGACTCGAAGGCGCCACGGCGACCCTGGACACCGCACGCGGCGAGGAGCAGACGGCCCGCGCCCTGCTCACCACCGACCACGAGGACCAGGATCTGCACGGGCTGCGCGTCCAGCTGGAGCACCACCACGCGGAACGCGGACGCGCCGCAGGGCTCCTGCCCGAGGAGCAGCTGCACGCCCGGCTCGGCGCCCAGCTCCGAGAGCTCAAGGCCAAGGAGGAACAGGCGCGCGGCGTACTCGACGACACCGAGCAGTGGCTCGCCGCCTGGCCCGCCGTCGAGGGCGAGCACACCGCGAGCGTGGAGGCGATGAAGAAGAGCGCCGACCGCGTCCCGCACCTGGAACAGACCGTCCAGGAGCTCGCCGGGCGACATGCCGCAGCCCTCCTCCGCGACGAGCTGGCCGCCCGCCTGGAGGTCGCCGCAGCCGAGGAGGACGACCGCAGGGCGGCAGCGCTCCAGGCCAAGCAGGACTGGCTCGACCTGAGGGAACGCCGCCTCGACGGAATGGCGGGAGAACTGGCCACCGGGCTCAGTGCCGGTACGCCCTGCGCGGTCTGCGGTGCGCGCGAACACCCCGCCCCCGCACGTCCCCGGGCGGACCAGCCCACGCGCGAGGACGAGGACAAGGCACGCGCCCTCCACGAACAGGCCGACGAAGCCCTGACGAGCGCCGGCCACGAACGCGGGGACCTCGCCACCCGGCACGCCCAGGCCCTCGGCACCGCCGGCACCGTCCCCCCGGCCGACGTAGCGACGGCACTCCACGACGCCCGCACGGCCCACACCGAGGCCTGCGACACGGCCGCCCGCCTTCCCGAGGCACAGGAGGAACTCACCCGGCTGCGCGACGAACACCACTCCCGCACCCGGCAGCACCAGGAGGCCCGGGAGCGGCTGACCGAGTGCCAGACGCGCAGCCGTACGCTCACCCAGCGGCAGGCGGAGCTCACCGCCACCCTCGACGCCGCCCGCGCCGGCCACACCAGCCTCGAAGCACGGCTCGCCGCCCTCGTCCGGACGGCCGCCCGCCTCGACGGGGCGATCGCCGCCACCCACGCCACCCGGGACGCCACGGACCGGCACGGCGAAGCCCTCGCCGCCGCGGACCGCGGTGCCCGCGACGCCGGCTTCACCGGCCGCGCGGACGCGGCCGCCGCGCTGCGCACCCCGGGGGACCTGAACCGGTGGGAGGCCGAGCTCGACCAGTGGGGCAAGGAGGACGCCGTCGTCACCGCCGCCCTCACCGACCCCGACCTGGTGGAGGCGGGCGCGCAGCCCGCCGCAGACCCCGACGCCGCCGCCCGTACCCTCCAGCAGGCCGAGACCCGCCTGAAGGACACGGCGGGTGCCGTCCGGCAGGCCGACGACCGGATGACCGCGCTGACCGAGCTGACCGAGGACCTGCACACCCGGCTGGCCGGCCTCGAACCCCTGGAGCGGCGCCACGCCCTCGTCGACCGCCTGGCCTCCATCGCCACGGCCAACAGCGCCGCCAACACCCTCACCATGGAACTCGAGGCCTATGTCCTGGCGGCCCGCCTCGAGGAGATCGCCGCGGCCGCCAACACCCGGCTCCAGACGATGACCTCGGATCGCTACCTCCTCGTCCACAGCGACGAGAAGGAGGCCGGGCGCCGCGGACGGGCCAAGGCCGGACTCGGCCTGCGAGTCCTCGACACCTGGACCGGAAGCGAACGCGAAACCTCCACCCTCTCCGGCGGCGAGACCTTCACGGCCTCCCTCGCCCTCGCCCTCGGCCTGGCCGACGTCGTCACCCAGGAGGCGAGCGGACGGCCCCTGGGGACGCTCTTCATCGACGAGGGCTTCGGCACGCTCGACGAACAGAACCTCCAGGACGTGATGGACGTCCTGGACCAGCTCCGGGCCGGCAACCGCACCGTCGGCATCGTCAGCCACGTCGCCGAGCTCGGCCGCCGCATCCCCAGCCAGCTCGACGTGCGGAAACAGCGCGACGGATCGAGCCTGTCCACCCGGATCCGCGCGGACCTGTAGCAGCGCCGGCCGTCAGCAGCCGGAGCACCAGGGGTCGCCGCACGGCCCCTGCCGCTGGTCACCGAACCCGCCCACCTGCTCCAGGCCATGCGCGGCGCCAGGACCACCGCGGGCGAACCGACGCTGCGGGCGATGGCCGACCGTCACGCCGTCGCGGACTCCGCGGTCAGCCACCTGCCGCGCAGCACCCTGCACGACATCATGTCCGGCCGCCGCGTGCCCACCCTCGCCCAACTGCGCCGGTTCCTCCAGGCCTGCGACACGCCCCCGGCCGACTTCCCCGCCTGGGAGGCGGCCTGGCACCGCGTCACGTCCCCGTCCACCCGCCCGCGGTGAACCCCGTGCGGGCGCGGCGGGTGCGCGGACGGCACCTCACCCTCACCGTCGGTCGAGAGCGGGGTAGTCGGACACGACCTCGGGCGTCAGACCGGCGTCGCTGACGGCGTTGAGCAGCGCAGGGTCGCCGCTGAGCAGCGACACGGGTCCTTCGGCGGTGGCCTCGCGGACGAGATCGACGAGCCGATCGCGCTGGCCGGCACGAAGGGCGGGCAGCAGCTCCACCGTCCAGCCGATGTCCTGCATCGTCCTCCGGAAGCGCGCGAGGTCGGCCACGTCGGCGCAGCAGAGCAGGAGCAGTGTGCCGTCCTCTTCCGCAAGAGCGGCGTGCAGCGCTCGCAGGTCGGGCTTGGGGCGACGGCGAGCGAGCCACCAGTGGTCGGCGACGACGGTCCGGAGGGGAACGGCGGGCCGCGTCCGGCCGTGGTCACCGTGGAGGGCCGTGGCGGTGCCGAGTACGTCGAGCCGGGTGAGGCCGCCGTCGTAGTCGGTGACGAGCAGTCCGCCGGGGGCCGTGCGAAGGCTCACGGGCCCGGCGGCCGGGACCAGCCTGGTCAGCAGTACGGGCCGGACGGTGCGCCCGTCCATGGCCGGCTCCGCGGACCATACCCGGACGGCGCCGTCGTCGGCGGTGGCCGCGACCCAGCTCCCGTCGGGTGCCACGGCGAGGGAGCGGATGTCGCTGTCGGGGCGATGCCGACCCACGTGCAGCGGGTAGGAGAGTCCTCCGGTCACGTCCCAGCGCAGGATGGTGCCGCGGTCGTCTCCCGAGTACACCCAGCGACCGTCGGGGGAGACGGCGAGGCAACGGCCGCGGCCCTCCAGTACGCCGATCTGGAGGTGCCCACCGCCGGGGGCGAGACTCCACCGGCGGACCTTGCGGTCCAGGCCCGTGGTGACGGCCCAGCTTCCGTCGGGTGCGACGGCGATGGCACGGGCACGCCGCAGGCTGTGCTTTCCGAGGAGCCGCGGGCCGGTTCCCGGGGACTCCCAGTGCTCGACCGTGCCGGCCTCCGTGGTGGCGATGAAACCCGAGCCGCCGTGGACGGACACGACTGCCTCGTAGCGGTGGGAGCCGGTGTTCATGTTGCGCCCCGCCCCATCCGGTGCCGAGAGGCGGTGGACGCGGAGCTTGCGGTCCTTGCCGATGCAGACGACTTCCCCGGTTGCGGCCAGCAGCGCGAGGCCCTGGACGGCGTCCGAGGAGATCCGTTCCGGTGCGGGCGGGCGACCGGGGCCGCCGAGGTCCCATCGGTGGATGCCGTTCCGGCCGCCCGTGAGTACCAGTTCCAGGGTGGAGTCAGTCTCCAGTGACCAGGTGTCCGGGGTGCTCGAGGTGGGGTCCTCCGTCGGCCGGGTGCTGTCGCCCGGCACCGTCCAGCGGAGCAGGAGTCCGTCCCGCCCTCCGCTGAGTACCGTTCCGTGGGCATCCACGGCCACCGCCGTCACGGATCGCTCGTGCCGTCCGATGGTGCGGGCGCGTGCCTCGGGGCGGCGGGGCGACGCGAGGACGCGGCCGTCCACGCAGCCGGTGAGTATCCGGCTTCCGTCGCGTGACACCGCCAGTCCCTGCAGCGGAACGTCGTACCGGCCGACGACCTCGCCGTGGCCGGAAGACCGTGCGGCACCAGGGGTCCACTGCCGCACGGTGCGGTCACGGCCGAGGCTGAGGACGACTCCGGCCGCGGGCACGGCAATCAGGTCGTCGATGCCCCCGTTCTCGTGAGCGCCAACGGTCAGCGGGGGACCGGTGCCGGTGAGCGGCCAGCCGGTCAGCGTGCCGTTGCGGTCACCGGTGACGATGCGGTCGCCGAGCACCGCTACGGCCGTCAGCGACCTGTCCGCCACCTCGCCGATCAGCGTGCCGGCCGGTTCCCACGGGTTCTGCCGTCCGCTCGCCTCTTCGTCGGGGCGCACCTGCGGATCGTCCGTCGCAGGGTGGTCGGCCGCCCAGCGCAGGAGCCGGCCGTCGTTGCTGATGGAAACGATCCAACGCCCGTCCTCACTGAACGTCACGGCCCGGACCGCTCCGGTGTGTCCGCCGAGCCGGCGCGCACGGGAGACCGATTCGCCCGCGGCCACGGGCCACAGGCGTAAGGCGCCGCCGAGGTCGCCGGTCACCGCATGCCGCCCGTCGGGGGCGAGCTCCAGCGCGGAGACGGAGTACGCGGCGCGCCCGAGCAGGACGGGCCGTGCGGTGTCGTCACCCGGGGCCCAGGACCACAGGCATTCGTCGCCTCCGGTGAAGACCACGTTCTGGCCGGACGGGGTGACCCGCAGCAGCGTGATCTCACCGGTTTCCGGACGCAAGCGGCTGCGGGCATGGCTGGTGGACCATCGGGTGGCGAGCCCGAGGCCGCCGTGTGCCAGTGCCTGACAGAGCCGGTGCGAGGCGACGGGAGCGAGCTCGGCCAGGGCGGGGTCGACGGCGGACTGGTGCAGCAGGTGCTGTGGCAAGCACTCCGGATGCCCCTGCCAGTCGGCGGGCAACAGCTCGTGCGCCTGCACGCGCAGTGCTCGGTAGAACGCTTCCAGAGTGATGGCCATGGGAGCTCAGCTCTCGCTTCCTGGGCGGGCGGGTACCTCACTCGCCCGAATCACGAAGCCGGCCCCCGGCACCGCCTCGATGGTCAGGATGACCCGGACGATGGCGTCGAGGCCGGCCCTCTTGCGTGCGCCGTCCCACACCATGATCCGCAGTTCACCGGGTGAGGGAATGGTCTTGAGGTACTGGTCCTGGAGCTCGTCGAGATCCTTCTGGGCCGCGGTGATGTCGGGGTACGGCTTGGCCGGCGGGTCGGTCCGCTGGTTGCGCAGCACCCGTCGAAGAATGGGATGGCCCCAGTTGGGGTGGTGGTGGCTCTGCTGGACGCGCCGACGCTTGGGGTGGGGACGATCGGTTTCGAGCTTTTCCGCCGCCAGGGTCCACCTGTCGTTCCCGAGCCGGGCGACCGACAGCCGGGCGTAGTTGCCGATCAGGTTCCTCGCCCTGTCGCGCAGGGTCAGCTCGTAGCCATGGATCCACAGAATCGGCCGTTCCGGGTCCAGCTCCCGGTTGTAGAGCCGGGACAGCGTGAAGGAGTTGGCGATCGCGATCAGCCTGTCCAGCGCCTCCTGACGGCTGTGGTGGCGGTAGGAGCCGTGGATGATCCCCCGGATGCTGGGGCTCTGAACGGTCGCGTAGCGGGCCCCTCTGCTCCAGCCGTGCGCCCCACGTGCGGGAGGCGCAGCGGTCTGGCCGTCGTCGGCAGCGGAGTCGTCGGTCGGATCGGGCTCCGCCGCGCCGGTGCGGACGGGTTCGACCGGTGTGGACGGTAGGGACGGCTCGGGCGATGCGGTCGGCTCCGTCGGCGCGGGCCGCTCGGGTGCGGCCACCGGCCCGTCCGGCCACAGGGCGAGCGTCGCGGGGGCGAAGCCGTCGAGCCCGACCAGTCGGCCCAATTGGCCCACGACCAGGGCCATGCCCAGCGGAATCGCGGGGTCCTCGGCATGCTCGGTGCAGTGGGTGAGCCACTGCCAGTCTTCCAGCAGCCGCCGGACGAGGAGCTCGCCCCGTCGGAGCGCCTCCGGGTCGGTGGGGTGGCGCAAGGCCTCCTCGATGCCGTCGGTGATGAGACCGAGGGCAGAGGCCAGGGCCAGTCGGCCGTCCACCGGGTCCCAGGCCGCTCCGGTGCCGTCGAGCGGGGTGAGCGCGCTCAGGAGGCGGTCGCGCTCCCGGGTGGCGGAGATCCGGGGATGGGTGACCGCGGGTGTCAGGACGCCCTCGCGGACCGAGGAGTGGATGAGCCGGAAGCGGTCCCCCGCATCGCCGGGATCCGGCAGGTGGAGGAAGGTGCGAGCGGGACCGTTGGCGACCATGGCGACCACGCCGCCCTTCCACGGTCGGTGCCCCGGTGATTTCTCCTCGCCCGCCGCCGGGGTCTGCCACACCGTGCCGAATTCGGCGGGGGTGAGTCCCTGAGGGGTCAGTGCGGCGAGCGTGAGGAACCGCTCGGTGTCCTCCCACTCCTCGGCGCCCCCGACGCTCCCCGACATCGTTTCGCGCAGGCGTCTCAACCTGTCCTGGTAGTACCCCACGGCGCTGCCTGCCGGCCGTGCCGTCCCGGCGGAGGGTACGGCACCCCCGGCCTCCCATTCCTCCAGGTGGCCATGGGCGACGATGAACAGCCCGTCGGCCAGTCGCACGACGGCCTCGGCCGCGTCCAGGGCCTGGCCGGAGTCCAGCCGAGCGGACAGCCGGTCGTGTGCGTACGCCCGGATTTCCGCGTCGACCTCGGGTCCGCGCAGGTCGACGACCGCCGCCGGCGAGAGCCAGTCCGGCCGGTACTGCGAGGAGACCAGGATCTTGACGCCCCACGTCGGACCGTGCGGGTCACTGCGCGGCTGCTGCTCCAGCTCCGCCACGAGCGCGCGCAGTCCGTCCTGCCCGCCGGGTTCGAGTTCCAGTTCGTTCAGCCCGTCCACGACGATCAGCAGGGGCGTCCGCGGCTCGCCCGAAAGCGCTCGGCGGCGCAGTTGGGCGGCCAGCCCGTCCACGGTCGGTGCCACACCGGTGATCGACGTCCCCGTGAACGAGACCCCGGTGATCGTTCCGGCGGTGTCCTGTGCGTCGACGCTGCCGACGATGTGAACCACGTCTTCGGGAAGGGCGTACCCGAAGCCCTGCCTGCCAAGAGCCTCCGCGACACTCCTCACCATCTTCTCCGCCGTGAACACGGGAGGGTTCGGTGCGTCCCAGTCGCGCAAGAGCTCGAACGCGACCCTGACGCGGTCGTCGGCACGCAGCGTGTCGACTGCCTCCTGCATCAGCGTCGTCTTCCCGGCCCCGGGCGGCCCGGTGACGAGAAGCACGTCGTCGCCCGGGCTGGTGGCCCAGCTGCTGATGCGTTCGACCAGCTGGGGTCGCGGGTGAACGTGTCGCAGAGAGACGACCAGTGCGCGGGGGTCGTCCACTTCCGGCAGATACCGCAGGTCCGACCCTACGCCCAGCACCAGTCGCACCCCTGCCTCCGCGAGGGCAGCGCAGTTCCGTGCGGCCATCTCCACGGGTCGGGCGAGTCGTCCGGTCAACTCGTCCAGGTCGTCCACCAGCAGGAGCCGCCTGGGCGGCCGCCCCTGAAGAACCGGGCCGCCCCGTACGGAGTCCAGCAGGCGCTCAAGGGCCGCGCGAGGGTCGGGCAGCGAGGAGCGGACGTCCTGGTCCTCCGTGATCCGCACCCATTCCGCCGTGCCGGACCCGTCCCGGCTCCAGGTGTCGGCCAGTGCGGTCAGCACCGGCTGTCGGTCCTGGACGGCGTGAGCACTGACGACGGCCACCGGTGCCACGAGGTCCGGAGGTGCCAACAGCCAGTCCCTCAGCAATTGTTGGATGCTCGCCCGCCCCGCGGGCCGCACGCTCGGCCTGCTGCCCTGCCCCACCGTCTCCCCGTTCGCGTCCCCGACTGCCCACGTCTTGACGTTGCTTCGTTTCCGGCGCGACGCGGTGCGGCGTGCGGCCGGACCGTGCACTCAGCCGCCTTCGTACCTCACGGCGGTGCTGTCCGACGTCTCACTGGCGCCGCGCACCTTCATCCTGGCCGTGATCGGGCCTTGGAGAGGTCCCTTGACCCCCTTGATCTCTACGCCCACGACCTTCCCGGAGACGTCCTCCAGGTCCAGGTCGGCATTGACCCCCGAAGGTTCCCGCTGCTCGCCGACGAAGGTGATCCGACGGCCGTACACCCCCTCCAGGACCGTCCTCAACGTGTTGAGTTCGACCTCCAGGCGGTTGTCGTCGACGCTCAGGCGATCCGGGTGGCGCTCGTACGGTCCGAGCGCGCCCGCAAGCCTTTCCAGGTCGCCGGCGAACCGTTCGATCCGTTCCGGATCGGCTTCGAGCGGCCGGGGGTCACCGGACACGGAGTCCGGGACGGCGATCTCGACGGGGTCGACGGACGAATCGTCGTCGGAGCGGTGCCGACGGTCGAGCAGCCGGTTGAGATGACCGTAGAGGAAGTCGAAGGTCGGCCCCAATGCAGCTGCCCCGATGGCGGTGAGGGTAAAGGCGTCGGACACGATCGGTCCTCGTTTCACGTCGCCGGGGCGTCGGAAACGCCCCGGCCTGGGATGAAAGCGCGCAGAGCACGACAGTACCCACTTGCGGCCCGAACAAGGCGGGTTCGACCAATCTGTGACGTTGCATCAGGGATGCCGCACGATCCTCGCGGGTTCGGCAGCGGCGCGTTCGTGAGCCGCCGGCCGCCGGCCGCCGGTCTGGCGAGGGGTGTCGTTGTCAGTGGTGCGATGCAGGATCGGCGGGTCAGCTCTGTGGGAGTGGGGAAGCGCCATGCCGATCACCGACCAGCAGGTAGCGCGTCACGAGTTCCTGCGGCAGATGTACGACGACGCGTACTTCCCTGATCGCGTGGTCGACCGGGGGAAGGCGATCCTGCTGCGGCTGTGCGAGCGCATCGAGGCCGAACGGCCCGCGGACGTGCAGAGCTTGTACGCACTCACCCAAGCTGCGACGGAGGAGTTCAATCTGCTGGACAGAGAATTCGTTGCGGCCGGGAGTGGGATCGAGACGGTCGCGCGGGAGTGGATCTGTGACGAGTTCTGCTTCGTCGCGTCGGCTTATGGATTCACGGACGCGGATGCCGAGGGGCTGACCGCGGGCCGGGACTGGTGAACAAGGACGGGGGAGCCCCTGCTGGTCGGAGCCACTCGTTCCGTCAGGGCCGACGTCGCCGCGCCACCCTCGGAAGCCGCCGCCCGGGCGTCGCCGCCTGCAGCGCCGGAATGTCCGGCAGCCGCACCGCAGCCTCCCTGGGCGTCCCGGGGGTTGGGTCGCCACCTGATCCGGATCCCAGGTCCTGCGCCCGGGCACCCGCCCGCGCGACGCCGCACGGCCCGCGGGCGTGTCGGCGACGACCGGACGGCTGTGCACGTCGATGCCGACCCGCACGGTCGTGGACGGCAACCAGCAGGGCCCGCCGACCATCACCAGGACTGGTCCTGCCCCGCTCCCGGCAGCGCCTGCCGCGTCGCTGCCCCGCACGCTGCGGGGCGTGAGGTGTGATCCGCCCTCGGCCGCCCCCGCGGTCTTCGCCTTCGTGGTGATGGCCCCGGCCCATACGGGCGGGGCCATTGCCCTGCCCTGAGCTCTCACCCGTTCCCGCTGCGGCCGCCCGCGCTGCGGCGTGCTCGCGTACCGGGTGGGCGTCCTCAAAAATACCCCCGGGGGTACCCGTGCTACGCTCGAGATATACCCCCGGGGGTAAATTCAGGAGCAGTGGAAAGGAGCGACAGCGTGTTCTTCATCGACACCATCGAGACCGAAGGCCTCGGAAACCGCAGCTACCTGGCCGGTGGCGCCACGACCGCGGTGGCGGTCGATCCGCCCCGTGACATCGACCGGGTCCTCGCGGCGGCGGCGCTGCGCGGGGTGCGGATCTCCCACGTGGTGGAGACCCACGTCCACAACGACTACGTCACCGGCGGCCTGGACCTGGCCCGGCTGACCGGCGCCGCCTACCTCGTACCGGCCGGTGCCCGGGTCTCGTTCGCCCGCATCCCGGTGGCCGACGGCGACACGGTGGACATCGACGAAGGCGTCGCGCTGCGGGCGCTGGCCACTCCGGGGCACACCCCCCACCACACCTCCTACGTCCTGCTGGAGGAGGGCGGCCGGGCCGCTGCCGTCTTCACCGGCGGGTCGCTGCTGATCGGCTCGGTGGGGCGCCCCGACCTGGTCGAGCCGAGGCTGACCGAGGAGCTGGCGCGCGCCCAGCACGCCTCCGCCCGCCGCCTGGCCGCCCTGCTCCCCGACGAGACGCCGGTGCTGCCCACGCACGGGTTCGGCAGCTTCTGTTCCTCCTCCCAGGCGGAGGGCGACGCCACCACCATCGGCAAGGAGAAGGCCGTCAACGACGCCCTGCTCAGGGACGTCGACTCCTTCGTCGCCGGTCTGCTGGCCGGTCTGGAGGACGTGCCCGCCTACTACGCACGCATGGGCCCGGTCAACGCCGCCGGTCCCGCCCCGGTGGACCTCGGCGCACCGCCCCTGACCGACGCCGCCGACATCGCCGATCGGCTGGCCGCCGGGGAATGGGTCGTCGACCTGCGCAACCGGATCGCGTTCGCCGAAGGGCACGTCGCCGGTTCCTTCAACTTCGAGGCCGACGGGAAGATCGCCACCTACCTGGCCTGGATGATCCCCTCGGGCAAGCCCGTCACCCTGCTCGCCGAATCGCCCGCCCAGCTCGCCGCCGCCCAGCGTGAACTGGTGCGCGTCGGCATCGACCGGCCCGCCGCCGCGGCCACCGGCTCACCCCGCGACTGGCTTGCCGACGGCCAGGCCCCCCGTTCCTTCCGTCGCGCGACCTTCGCCGACCTCGCCGCGCAGCCGACCGGACCCGGCACGGTGGTCCTGGACGTGCGCCGCGATTCCGAGCGGGCCGGGGGTCACATCACCGGATCCGTGCACGTCCCCGTCCACGAGCTGCACCGGCGCCTGGCCGACGTGCCGCCCGGGACGGTGTGGGTGCACTGCGCGGGCGGGATGCGCGCGGGCATCGCGGCCTCCGTCCTGGACGCGGCCGGACGTGACGTCGTCGCCGTGGACGACTCCTTCGACGCCGCGACCGCAGCCGGCCTGCCCCTCACCGGCAGCCGCTGAGCCCCGTCGCCCGCACCCCGACCCCCACCCGACCTCGTACCGGAAGGAAGCCGGATGTTCCTCTTCCGTCGCGGCCCCGCCCGCGTCACTGTCCGCGTCACCCCCGCCCAGGCTCACCAGCGCACCGCCGGAGCCGCCCGCACCGATGCCCATGCCCCTGCCGATGGCGCCCGGGGCGACGCCGTGCTCCTCGACGTACGCGAACAGGCCGAGTGGAACGCCGGACACGCCCCCGGCGCCGTCCACGCCCCGCTCTCCCGCCTGCTCGACGGCGCCGCCCTGCCGGTGGCCGCGCAGGACCGGCCGCTGGTGGTGATATGCCGATCAGGGCACCGCTCCCGGAAGGCCGTCAGGCTCCTGACCGGCCGTGGAGCCGAAGCCGTCGACGTGGAGGGCGGCATGAACGCCTGGGCGGCGGCCGGACTGCCGGTCCTCGTGGACGGCGGAAGCCCCGGTCGTACGGCGTGAGCACGCTCGTCCTCGCTCTCGTCGCCGGGGCCGTCGTCGGACTGGCCCTCGGAGCGCTCGGTGGCGGCGGCAGCGTCCTGACCGTTCCCGCCCTGATCTACCTCCTCGGCTTCACCCCGGCCGCCGCCGCCACCGCGTCCCTGATCATCGTCACCGTCACCTCCGCCACCGCGCTCCACACCCACGCCACCTCGGGTGACGTGCGCTGGAAGAGCGGAGCCCTGTTCGCCGTCGCCGGCATCGCACCGGCCGCGGCAGCCGCCACCCTGTCCAGCCGGGTGCCCGCCCCGGTGCTCACCGCGGCGTTCGCCTCCGTCGCGGCCCTGGCCGCGCTCGCCCTGTTCAGGACCCCGTCCCAGGACCGGGAGTCCGAAGCCGTCCGGCCCGCGCGGGCGGCGGGAGCGGGCGCCGGGCTCGGCGCGGTCACCGGCTTCCTCGGCGTGGGCGGCGGCTTCCTCGCCGTGCCCGCCCTCGTCACCGCCCTGGGGCTGCGGATGCGTCCCGCCGTCGGCACCAGCCTCCTCGTCATCACCGTGAACTCCCTCGCGGCGCTGGCCGCCCGAGCCGGCACGCACGCGCCGCTGCACTGGGCCGTCATCGCGCCCTTCACCGGCGCGGCGATCCTGGCGGCCCGGGACGGCAGACGCCTGGCCGCCAAGGTCTCCGGCCGCAGCCTCCAGCGGACCTTCGCCGTCGTCCTGCTGGCCGTCGCCGCCTTCATGCTCACCGACGCCCTGCACTGACCGTGACCACGACCGGGACCACTCCGGACCGCCGGCACCGCTCCGCGATCCCCTCCCCACAAGGAAGAAGCACAGCACCATGTCGAACCCCCGCAGCCCCCGCAGCCCCCGCGCCCTCGATGTCCACCAGGCCCACGCACGCCTGCACGAACTGATCGTCCTCGACGTACGCACCCCCGCCGAATACGCGGGCGGACACCTTCCCGGCGCCCTCAACCTCCCCCTCGACCGCCTCACCCGCGCCCTGCCCGACCTCCGCGGGGCCGCCGAGCGCGGCGACGTCCTCGTCGTCTGCGCCTCCGGCAACCGTTCCGCGAAGGCCTGCGGAACCCTCGCCGAGCACGGCGTCACCGCCGCCACCCTCACCGGAGGCACCACGGCCTGGACGGACGGCGGCCACCCCCTCCACCACCCGGAGGACTTCGCCGCGGGCCGCACCTGGGGCATGGAACGCCAGGTCCGCTTCACCGCGGGCGCCGTCGTCCTGACCGGCCTGACCCTCGGCCGCCTACGCCCCGCCTTCCGCCTGGCTTCCGCGGGCGTCGCCGGCGGCCTGGTCTTCTCCGCCCTCACCGACACCTGCGGAATGGCGGCCCTCCTCGCGAGGCTTCCGCACAACAGGCCGCGCCGCGGCGCCCTCGAAACGACCCTCGCCGCCCTCCGCGCGGGCTGACCCGGCCGCAGCAGATACCCCCTGGGGTACCATAGGGGGAGAACGAGAGGCCAGGAGGCACCGGTGAAGGTCGACGACGACGCAGTGAACGCAGTCCTCAACCGCCTGCGACGCGCCCAAGGACAGCTCGCCGGTGTCATCGCGATGATCGAGGCCGGACGCGACTGCAAGGACGTCGTCACCCAGCTCGCCGCCGTCTCCAAGGCCCTCGACCGGGCCGGCTTCAAGATCGTGGCCAGCGGTATGCGCCAGTGCATGGCCAACGCCGACGAGAACCAGGCCCCCATGACGGAGGAAGAGCTCGAGAAGCTGTTCCTGGCCCTCGCCTGAGGTTCTGCGCCGCCCCTGACGCGTACGGGATCTTCCTGCCCATCGAGCCGTGACGGGCCGGAGGGGCCGGCGGGGCGGGAGAGGCCGGCCCCGAGGTGCCCCGATCCCGGGCAGTGGGCACCGTGTGATGATGGGCGTCCACTCCGGGGAGGCGATCGTGCTGGGCAGAGGTGTGCGACGAGCCGTGGGCGTACTGGCTGCGGTCGGCATGCTGCTGCTCCTCGGCCCCGCGGCGCCGGGCGACGCCGCTCCCCGTCCCGAACTGCTGCCGGCGGGCGCCGCCGAGGCCATCGTCCCGGACCGGGTCGGCACGTGGAACATCTGCAACCCGTGCGGCAGCGGCAACAACTTCGGGCGGGCGACGGAGATCGCCACGTACGCGCCCCAGGTCGTCGCGCTGCAGGAGGCGTGCGTACGGGACGTCGAGCGGATCCGCGCCTACCTGGAAGAGGTGTACGGGCTGGTCTACCGGGTGGAGTACGGGTCCGTCCTGCGGAACTGGAACCGCTGCGGGGGCCTGCCGTGGCGGCCGGGCGGCTACGGCCAGGCGATCCTCTCGGCCGCGCCGATGACGGACCGCGTGAGCGCCGAATACCCCGACGGCGGGAGCGAGGACCGCGGCTACCTGGCCGTGACCACGCTGGTGGGCGGCCGGCCCGTCCGCGTCTTCAACACCCACCTCGCCGAGCGCCGGCAGGCCGAGGTGCGGGCGGCCCAGGTGCGGGTGCTCGCCGCCGAAGTCGCCCGCCACGACCGTGCGATCGTCCTCGGCGACTTCAACGCCGTGCCGGACGCGCCCGAGCTCGCCCCGATGTGGGCCCTGGCCGCGGACACGGATCCCGACTGCCGCCCCGCGCCCGCCGGTTCCGCCGCGGAGCAGGACGACGGCGACGGCCGGAACGGCCGGGGCGGCGCGGGCGGCTGTGCGGTGACCACGGACTGGAGCCGCAAGTTCGACTACGTGTTCCTGCGCGAGGTCACCGGCCGCACCTTCCACGTCCGCCCCAGCCCGTATTCGGACCACCACCTGCTGTACGCCGACCTGGACCGAGGCCGGTGGCCGGCCCGCTGACGCGCGGCCGGGCGACGGGTGCGTCAGCCCCCGCCTCCGCCCACACCGCCGGTCGAGCCCCCGTACCCCACGCCCGACCCGCGCGACTCGACGCGGCGCTCGACGACCAGGTCCACCTGGACGTCGGTCGGGGCGAGCGTCTGCTGCAGCTGTCGGTGCAGGGCGGCGGTGTCGGTCGTCGGCGGGAGGAGGGGAACGGGCCGGACGGTGCGGCCGTTCCACAGGAGCACCTTGAGGTTGATCTTCACGGAGACGGGCTTGCGCCCGGCCGTGGCGGACTCCGTGACGGAGTGGTCGATCCAGATCTGCCGGAGGCCGATGAGCGGTATCGGCGGGTCCGTACGGGGGCCGCGTACGACGGTCATGGCGGTGGGGGAGGCCGCGGGGGAGAACCGTAACCGGGTCACGTTCCGGACGCCCCGGTAGAAGATCGCGAACGTGTTGACCAGGAGCCCCAGGGCGGCGGCGAGGTCCGAACGGTCGATCCGGACACGGTTCATGACACGACGTTAGGGCCGGGTCGCCGGTCGGGGAAGAGCGTGCGGACGCCGTGCACGGCGCATCAGCCGGCCCCTCGCTCACCCCGCGCCGGGCAGGGGCGTGTCAGGGGGCGGGCGGTGTGCCGCCGTCCGCGTCGGGGGGAAGCAGGTCCTTGGCCCGGCGTTCCATCAGGACCGGCAGGTAGGTCCGTACGCGCGCGTACCTAAGCTCCTCGTACGCCGTGAGCACCGTGCTCTGCACGACCGCGGCGTCCAGCCGCGGGTACGCCTCCATCAACCGTGCGGCCACCTGGCGGATGGCCTGGACGTCCTCCGATTCCGCCGTCATGCGTTCCCCGCAGTTCCCTCAGGATCGCCGTCCCCTCCAGTCTCACGGAGCGGAATTCAACGGGGAAGTCGATCTTCGGCCCCTGACCCTGCCGCTCGCGGGTGCCGAGGCGTACCGGTGGCCGTCCCGACGGGGCCGTTCCCTTGCGCCATGCGGGTGGCGTGCGCCCTGGTGGCACGTCCGCGGCGGGCGCGGTCGCGCAGCCCCCGCGAGCCGTCGGCCGACCGGCCGAGGCATCCGACCGTCGTGCCGGCGGCGCCTGGCGAAGCCCGTGCCTCAGTCGGCGTACCGAACGCACGGCGCTCACCGGCAGGCACCATGAAGACCGTTGGTCGAGAAAGCCGTTCCTGGCGGCAGGGCCGTGTAGGAGCCACCGGGCGCCGGCAAACACCGGCAACACCGGGGAGCGGCCGACCCGTCGGAGGTTCTGGGCGGGGCCTGAGGGAGTTTCGTCCGTTCGGGGAGAATCGGGCGATGGCGATCACCGTGGTGCCCTACTCCGCTGACTGGCCCGCCCGCTTCGAGCGGCTCGCGGGCACCCTGCGCGCCGCCCTGCACGGGGTGCCCGGCGCGGTGGTGGAGCACGTCGGGTCCACCGCCGTGCCCGGGCTCGCGGCCAAGCCCGTCCTCGACGTGGACGTGATCGTGTCGGGCCGGGACGTCCCGGGGGCCGTGGCGGCGCTGGCGGCCGTCGGCTACGTCCACCGCGGGGACCTGGGCGTCGCCGGCCGCGAGGCGTTCCGCGCGCCGGACGAGGACCCGGCCCGGCACGTGTACGTGTGCACCCGGGGCACCCTGAACGTCCGCAACCACCTCGCCGTCCGGGACGTGCTGCGACGGCGGCCCGATCTCCGTGAGGAGTACGGCGCCGTCAAGCTGGCGCTCGCCGCCGATCCGCGGAGGGACGTCGCGGCGTACCTGGCGGGCAAGACCGCGGTCCTGCAGAAGGTCCTGGCCGCCGCGACCGGTGAGTTCACCGAGGAGGAACTCCTCCGGATCAGGCGGTTGAACGACCCCGAGGGGTGAGCCGCGACCTGCGGAAAACCTGTTGGACGGGACGGACCGCTGATGCGACTGTCTGTTCGTGATCATGACCAGATCTTCTTCCACGACCGTTGCCCTGCCCGACGGCCTCGTCCTGCGCCGGGCGACGCCGGCCGATCTCGACCGGATCGGCACGCTCCTGTCCGAGCGTGGTGACTCGGACGACTCCATCGACCACCGGCTCGTCGTCTCCGACCCCGACGCCGGATGGTCCTCCTGCGCCGTGGTCGTCGACGGCGACCGCGTGGTGTCCACCGCGACGCTCCTCGACGAGGAGGTGTCCATCGGGGGAGTCCGGCTGCCCGCCGGACAGGTGGAACTCGTCGCCACCGCCCGCGAGTACGAGGGCCGCGGGCTCGTACGGGCGCTCATGAACTGGGCCCACGAGGAGTCCGCCGCCCGGGGTCACGTCATCCAGGCGATGATCGGAATCCCGTACTTCTACCGGCTGTTCGGCTACGAGTACGCCATCGACATACCGCAGGCGCTGAACGTGAAGGCCCTGCCGGTCGGCACCGGAACGGCGACGCTCCGGGCCGCGCGGCCCTCGGACATCCCCGCCATGGCCGCGCTGCAGGCCTCGGCCCAGAGCGGGTTCGACGTGACGATGCCGCATTCGGCGGCGTGCTGGCGGTGGCTGCTGGAGCACGAGTCCAGCAACCTCCATGTCCTCGAGGACGGCGGCACGATCACCGCGACCGCGCGCACCACGCCTCCCGGTGAGGAGATGCTGCTGGCCGAGGCGGCGGCGCGCGACGAGGCGGCGGCACGGGACCTCCTGCGGGGCGTCGGCGCCCTGGCGGGCGGGGAGGACCTCCAGGTCGTCCACCGGGCGGGCACCGTGACGGGCAACGCCTGGCAGGAGTTCGTCGAGCACGAACCGCGCGGGAACGCGGAGCAGTACTACCTCCGCATCCCCGACGTCCCCGTGCTGCTGGACCGGCTGCGTCCGGTGTTCCTGCAGCGCCTCACCGCCGCGGGCATCGACCGTACCGGCCGTGACCTCGTCATCTCGACCTTCGGCGCGCACCATCGGATTCCGGTTCTCGCCGACGGGCTCGGTGAGGTCGTCACCGGTGGCGCGGTGCAGTCTCCGGGCTCCGTGGGAGGCGCCGGGGTGGCGCCCGACCAGCTGGCCGCCCTGCTGTTCGGCCCGCACGGCATGGAGGGCCTGACCCGGTTCCGCCCCGACGTCTACGCCGCGGACGAGGAGCTGTTCCACACGCTGTTCCCGCCGCTCACCGCGGACGTGCTCAGCTTCTACCTGCCGTACTGACGATCCGGGCCGGCCGATCCGATCCGATCCGGGGCCGGGAGTCACGGGGGAACGATGTGGAGGGGGAGGTCCTGCCCAGGGCCTCCCCCTCCGCCGTCGGACGGGTGGGGGCTTCCGTCCGGCTGTGACCGGGCCCCGGCGGTGCCGGGTCGTCCGGTGGGTTACGCGGTGCCCTCCCGGCCGTCGCGGACGACGAACTCGCCCGCTCCGGTGGTGCCCGTCGCGGTGCGCCGGAGGGTGAGCGCCACCGCACCGGAGCCGCCCTCCGCCACGTGCGACTCGGTGATGCGGAACGTGGACGGGACGGCACCGTCGGCGAACAGCCGCTTGCCGGCTCCGACGACGACCGGGAACTGGATCAGCCGGTACACGTCCACCAGTCCGGCGTCGTGCAGGGTGCGGACGAGCTGCCAGCTCCCGTGCACCTGGAGCTCGCCGCCCGGCTGCTCCTTGAGCCGGCGCACCTGCTCGACGATGTCGTCGCCGCGGAGCACCGCGGTCTTGCCCCACGCCGCGTCGGTGTCGGAGAGGGTGTTGCTGACGACGTACTTCTGCCAGGTGTTGAGGGCCGTGGCCACGACGTTGTCGGGCTCGGTCACCTGCGACCAGTACGTGCGCATCATCTCGAAGGTGGTCCGCCCCAGGAGGATGGCGTCGGCCCGGCCGAACCACGTCCCGACCGGGTCGAGCTGCCCCTCGGTGCTGTGCGGGACGAGCCAGCCGCCGCGGTCGAAGCCGCCCGCCCGGTCCTCCTCGAGTCCTCCCGGGCCCTGCATGACGCCGTCAAGGCTGACGAAGGTGTGAACACTGAGTTCCATGTGTCTCTTTCCGTGGTCGAGCGGCGGGTCGGCCGCTGTCGTGGTGGTTCGACCCGTAGACAGGCGGGCGGCCCGAAACGTGACACCTTCCGTGGTGTTCCGGGCCGCGGGTGTCCGTCAGCCGGTCTTGCCCATGAGCTCCACGAGGCCCGAGAAGCTCTCCGCGGCGCCGCCGGCGTCCATGCCGCGGCGGAACAGGGCGGCGACGGCGGCCGGCAGGACGGTGTCGACGCCCGCGTCGGCGTGGGTGTGCAGGACGTGTTCGACACTGGCCGTGCCCATGGCGAGGCGGTCGACGTCGCCGTCGTGCTTGCCGGCGTCGATGCGGTCGGCGTAGAAGGTGAAGAAGCCCGGCAGGGAGTTCGCCGTGTCGACGGCGTGCTCGAGGATGTCGGAGGCGGTCAGGCCGTTGGCGCGGGCCAGGGCGGTCGCCTGCCAGTAGCTCAGCATGGACGTCCAGAACATCGTCATGCCGATCTGGTAGAAGAGCGCGGCCAGTCCGGGGTCCTCGCCGCGGTAGTCGGTGGTGCCGGTGATCGCTTCGAGCGCCTGCCGGTGGCGGTCGAAGACCTCGCGCGGACCGCTGTAGAAGGTGGCCGACTCGGGACGGCCGATGCCGGAGGGCGGGACGGTGACGCCGCCGGTGAGCTGAACCGCACCCCGCTCGGCCGCCCAGCGCGCGGCCTTGCGGGCCTCTTCGGGGGTGTCCGAGCTGAGGTTGACCAGGACCCGGCCGGCGAGGGCGGCCTCGGCGGGGCCGAGCAGGTCGTACATCGCCGCGTAGTCCGTGAGGCTCAGGACGACGAGCTCGTTGGCGGCGAGGGCCTCCTCGACGCTCGGCGCGAGCCGGGCGCCGCGTGCCACGAGCGCGTCGGCGCGGGACGCGGTGCGGTTCCAGAGCGTGACGTCGTACCCGCGCTCCAGGAGGGCGGCCGCCATGGCCTGTCCCATGGGGCCGAGGCCGATGACGGTGAGACCCGTCCGCGCGTCGGTGGCGTGGGCGGTGGTGGTGGCGGTACCGGTGGTGTGGTTGCTGCTCATGGTGGGATCCCCCAGTGCTAGAACGAGCGCTCTATTTAGCGCGTGAGAGGAAAGTAGCACACTCTAGAACGAGCGCTCTATCCAATTTCCGTACGAGGGTGGCGTGTACGGGTCGCGTGCGGGGGAGCCGTCAGGTGGCAGGACTGCCCGACGGCTTCAGGTGCGCGGCGGTTCGGGGTCCGTCGCCAGGCGGGCGTGGAGTTCGACGTCGTACCTGACGCCGTCGTACGCGAGCTTCGCGCGCTGCAGGCCCTCCACCGCGAAGCCCGCGGCGTGGGCGACCCGGCAGGAGCCGGGGTTGTTCACCCGGTGTCCCAGCTCGAGCCGGAACAGCCCGGCCTCCCGGAACGCCCAGTCGGCCAGGGCGGCGCAGGCCCGGGAGGCGACGCCGCGACCTCTTGCCGCTCCCGTCGTCCAGTACGACACCCAGCCGACGGAGTGCCGCCGGTCCACCGGGCCGACCGACACGTTGCCGAGCACCCGGTCGTCGCCGTCGACCACCGCGAAGGCGAAGGCCGTTCCCGCCTCCCACTGCGTCGCGCGCTCCTCGACCCAGCGGCGGGCGGCCTCCACCGAAGCGACCGGCTCGGGCCACGGAATTTCCGCCGCCACCGGCCTACTCGGTTGCGTGCGAAGCCGGGGTCCGGTCCGTCGCGCGCCGCCGTGACCGGAGAGAATGCCGCCACGGACCGCAAGCTGAAGAAGGAATTCGAGCGCAAGCGCAGGATCCTCAACGACATGGAGGACGCCGCGCACGACGCGAGCGGCGGCCTCTACAGCATCACGCTCGACGCGCCGCCCTTCCCGCACACCGCCCTCGGCATGGCCGTCGGAGAGCTCCGGGCGACACCGATGCAGGCGGTGGTGAGCATGCAGGAGCACGCGCGTGAGCTCGGGGCCGACGGCGTGCTCGGTGTGGCGATATGCGCCGACCCCCAAGGCCTCGGGATGGGCACGTCGGCACTCACCCCGCGGTTCGTGGCCTACGGAACCGCCGTCCAGTGGGCCCGGTCGGACTGACGGAAGGTCACCACAGCTCCGGCCGAATGCTGATGCCCGGATCCTGCCGCAACGTTGCGCCGACCTCGGGGGAGTGGGGGTCTTCGGTGCGCCGCGAGCGGCAGAGGGCGTGGCCTTCGTGCCGCCGGGCGGAAGTGCACGTGGGGGCACGCGAGGTCGATGCCCGTCGCCGACGGCGCGTCACCTGGTCGCGGCCTCGGGGCGGCTCACCTCGGGGTCGGCGGGTGGGCCGGGAGGCGTAGGGCCAGGCCGTCGAGCACGGTCTCGAGGCCGTAGGCGAACTTGGCGTCGCGCACGGTCGCCGGATCCCGGACCTCGGCCGTGGCTGTCGCGTAGGCCTCGGCCAGGACGTCGTGGGCCTGGGCGGCCTCCTGCGCGGCGGGCATGAGGCGGGCGATGAAGGCGGCCTCCGTCTCGCCGGACCGGGCCACCGTGGTCAACCACGCCGTCTCGGTCGTGCTCATCCCCACCACGTACGCGAACAGGGTGTCGATCGCGCGGTCGGGTTCTTCGAAGCCCGCATCGATGAACAGCGCGGCCAGCCGGCTGGAGTAGGACATCAGGTTCGGCCCGAGGTAGGCCAGACCGGCCTGGCCCAAAACCGAGGACAGCCAGGGGTGCCGCAGAGCCGTCGCGCGGAACGAGGACGCTGCCCCGGCGGCCGCCGTCCGCCAGTCCGCCGAGGAGGCGGCCGGCACATCGACCTCCGCGACGACCTCGTCCACGGCCAGTTCCATCAGCTCGTCCTTGGTGGCGACGTGCCGGTACAGCGAGGTCGCCCCGGCATTCAGCCGGGCGGCCAGCTTGCGCATGCTCAGGGCCTCGATGCCGTCGGCGTCCAGCATCACGACGGCCTCCCGGACGATCGTGGCCCGGGAGAGTGCGGGCTGTTCGCTCTGGCGCTCCCGGCGGGTCCACACCGAGGGGATCGGCTGGGGATTCGTCTCGTGGACCATCGGCTCGCTCCTTCTGCGTACGTCGTGCGCGCCCAGCGTACAGAGTTCTCTGCTTGCGCACACTGTACGCATCGGCGTACGGTGTGCGCATCGATCGGAACAGTGTGCGCACGAGAGGAACGCTGTGCGCACGGGAGGGGGAGAGTCCATGGGAGCCACAACCGCAGACAGGCCCGGGGGCGGCGGCGTCGGAGTCGGGAGCCGCGAACCGCGGCGCTGGTGGATCCTGATCGTGCTGTGCCTCAGCACGCTGGTCCTGGTGGTCGACAGCATGGCGCTGACCGTCGCCGTGCCGGCCATGACCGAGGACCTCGGGGCGAGCCCCCAGCAGATCCAGTGGATCCTCGACTCCTACGTGCTGGTCTTCGCCGGCCTGCTGCTGACCTCGGGAAGCCTCGGCGACCGGTTCGGCCGCCGGAAGGTGATGATCGTCGGGCTGCTGCTGTTCGGGGCGGCGTCCCTGGCCGCGGTGTTCTGCACCAGCCCCGGCGAGGTCATAGCCGCCCGGACGGCCATGGGTGTCGGTGGCGCGCTGATCATGCCGTCCACGCTGTCCATCCTGATCACGGTCTTCGACGAGGAGGAGCGTCCGAAGGCGATGGCGGCCTGGGGCTCGGTGTCGATGCTCGGCCTGGTCGGCAGCCCGATCCTGGGCGGTGTGCTGATCGACCACTTCTCCTGGCACTCGATCTTCTTCATCAACGTCCCGGTGGTCGTCCTGGCCGTGGCGGCCGGTCTGCTGCTGATGCCCGAGTCCAGGGCCCCGTGGCAGAAGCCCGACCCGCTGGGAGCGGTCCTCTCCGCCCTTGGCATGACCGCCCTCGTCTGGTGGATCATCGAGATCCCGCAGCACGGGGCCTTCGAAGGCCGCGGGCTGGTCACCCTCGCCGTCGCGGTCGTCTCCCTCGTCGGCTTCGTGGTCTGGCAGAACACCACCGCCGCGCCGATGGTCCCGCTGGTCCTCTTCAAGCACCGCGACTTCACCGGTGGTTCGATCTCGCTGGCCCTGGTCCAGATCGGCAACGGCGGCCTGCTGCTGGTCCTCACCCAGTACCTGCAGTCGGTGCTCGGGTACTCCCCGGTCAAGGCGGGCCTGGCCTTCACCCCGCTGGCCGTGGCCGCGTTGATCGGCAACGGCGTCGGAGCCAAACTCGCCGTCACGGCCGGCCACCGGCGGCTCATCCTCGCCGGCATGCTCCTCATGGCGGCCTCCTTCGGCCTGCTGACCACCGTCGGCGCCGACAGCGGATTCACGCTCCCGGCCGTCGCCCTCGGTGTGCTCGGCCTCGGCGCGGGCCTGGCGATGCCGGCCGCGGTGGGTGCCCTGATGGGGACCATCCCGGCCGACAAGGCGGGCGTGGGCTCCGCCCTCAACGACACCATCCAGCAGGCCGGGACGGCCCTCGGCATCGCCATCCTCGGGTCGCTGCTCACCAGCACCTTCGCGCGGGAGATGCCGGCCGGCTCCTCCGATCAGGCCAGGCAGTCGATCGGCGGTGCGCTCGCCGCCGCCCAGGGGGACGCGGGGCTGGTCCGGGCGGCCAAGGACGCCTTCACCGCCGCGATGTCCACCACGCTCACCTTCTCCGCGATCGGTGTCCTGACGGCCGCCGTGCTCGCCGTGGTCGTCATGCGCGGGGGCGGGGCCGGCGCCCCGGCCGGGAGCGGCACGACCCCGGACGCCCGGCTCACGCCGGCCGGCTGACGCGGTCCCGCGTCACGGCGCGGAGGGGGCCGGCACCCACGGGGGTGCCGGCCCCCTCCGCGCGCCCGTTCCGTCCTCCCCGCGCCCTCCCCGCGCCGCTAGGCGTGGCAGCGCGGCCGGACGAGGACGGTCTCGCCGGGCAGCGCGGCGAGGTACACCTCACTGCGGGTCGTGGGGACACGGCCCGGGGTCGCAGGAGGCGTGCAGGGCCGTGCCGTCGCTCTCGCGCCACCAGCCGTCCGGGGTGAGGACGTCCGTGTCCCGCCCGTAGGGGTCGGTGCGTTCCCGGACGTAGTCCTCCCGGTCGCCGTCGTAGCCGATGACCGGATGTTCGGCGGGGCGGGGAACCCCAGCCGGCCGTAGGCGGCGAACAGGGCGTCGCCCCAGCGGTCGTCGGGGAAGGCGTCGGGGTCGTTCGTCCAGCGCTCGACGAAGTCGTGCAGCGGTACGTGCGGGGGATGTACGGCGGCCAGCCGGTGCCAGAGGTCCCAGGAGGCCGCGGCGGCGCGCCGGGACGCGGCGAGCGGGTCGGAGAAGTCGAGCAGGGCGCGCGGTCCGCCGGCGCAGATCCCGAAGACGCTCGGGCAGGGCGTGCCGTCGTACCAGGGATCGTCGTGCAGGAGCCTCGGATCGTGCTCGTGCTCGTGTTCGTGCCCGGCGGCGACGGCGAACCCCACGCCGTCACTGCCGTCCCTGATCCGCCGGGAGTCCCACATGCCGCGGTCGGGCGGGTTGTCGGACGTGTCGGTGAAGAACGGAGCGAGGGCCCGCTCCAGTGCCCCCTCGTCGACATCGGCGGCCGCCTCGGGCGGCAGACACACCGTGACCCACAGTCCGGCCATGGAACCCCTCCGGAGTACGCACGGTGGGAGGCGGACCGGATTCGAACCGGCGTCATCCCCTCCTGACAAGAGGGCGCGTCGACCACTGCGCTACCGCCCCCCACCGCGGTGAGCCCACCCTATGCGCCGCCGGCCTGACCACCCAGCGGATACTCCCGGGCAGCGGCCCGGCCGGTGCGCGGGGACGGGCAGAATGCGGCGGATGGACTCTGTGGCAGTGTGGCTGGCCGCGAGCGGGTGGTACCCCGTGGGGATCGCGGCGACGGCGCTCGGGGTGTCGGCACGTCTGTACGCGGTGGTGAGGCGGGCCCTTTCGCTTCCCGGCGGCCGCACCCAACCGTTCGGCCCCGCCGAGGTGTTCGCCGTGGTGCTGCCGGTACCGGCCGCGCTGCCTCTGCTGTACGCGCCCGTGCTCTACGGCTGGACGGCGGGCACGCCGGTGCTCCTGGGGCCGACGGGTACGGGCGTGGCCTGGGTGCTCGCCGTCGCCGCGGCGACGGGCATCTTCGCTGCGGGTGCCCGCAGCCGCGGCTGAGGACGGACGGCCGCGCGGTGTCAGAACGCGTACACCGGGCTGCCGTTCAGCGCCCTGGACATCGCGCACGGGTTGGGGAAGGTGTGCTTCCATGCGACGCGCCGACCGTGCAGGACGCCGTCGGCGGTGACCGTGACGGGGTCGAAGTGCTTCGTGCAGGCGCGTGACCGGTTCGGTGTCGCCAGGAGGCGGTCGAGTTCGCCGTCGGTGGCGTTGAGGGCGTCGCACGCGGCCCGCGGGGCGGGGTGGGTGCCCTCGGCGGTGTAGGCGCAGCTGAGGGTGGCCGCGCGCAGGATCGTGTCCGTGGGCACTCCGGAGCCCTGCGCGATGGTGAGGACCATCGCGGACGGGCCGTGCGCACCGGAGGTGGGCTGGGCTTCCGCGACACCCGTGGTGCCTGCAAGGCAGAGGAGGCTGAGCGCGGATGCGGCAATGATGTGGTGGCGCATGACAGATTTCGCCTTCGATTCAGGATTGACTGCGGTTCGATGCCTCTGATCTGTTGCTCAACTGCAGACGAGCCTGGCAGTTCCCGGCGCGGGTCGCCAAACGGGTGGTCGGTTTCCGGACGGTGGATTCGGATACCGGACGCGCCGGGGGTGTTCGCGCAGTTGGCACGGCGCGTCAGGGGCTGCCGGACGGCTCGTGGGCGGCGGGGTGCCGCCCCGTCGGCCTCCGCCTCTGCCTGGTCACGGCGGTGGCTCCGGTGCCGAATCGCCCCCAGGGTGGCGGGATGAGCGCGGTCCGTCGCGCACGGCGGGAAGGTGAGCCGTCCTCAGGCCCTTCCGGTCGACCGTGAGCGGAGGGAACCGCTCCGCAGGCGCGGTGGTCTGGAGGGGCATGGGCGTTCTGATCTTGTTCTTCGGCCTGTTCCTGCTGGCAGGCTGGGCCGTGGCCCTCGGCTGGTTCGGGTACGCCTCCTCCGTGCTGTGGCGCGTCCGCACACAGCCATGGGTGCGTACGGACGGGCACCCCTGTGCCCGGCTGCTGTTGCCGACCCCCGCGTACCTGCGCTTCGACAAGGCGCTCGCCGTGGCCGCGCTCCTGGCCGACCTGTGGCTGCTGTCGGGGATCGTCCTGTTCGGTACCGAGGGCATCTTCACCGAGGACTGGATGGGGTACCCCGGCATGATGGACCCCGCGGGGCAGGGGTACCAGGCGGAAGCGGTGGACACCCTGCGCACGACGGCCTGGTGGAGCGCCTCCGTCGCCGTCCTCGGGCGGTGCTGGACCACGGCCTTCGTCCAGCTGACGGTCCTGCCGTTGTCGGCGCTGTGGGTCGCCTCGTTCGACACCTACTACAACTGACGGCCTCCCGCGCCCGACGCCCTGACTTTCCGACACATGCCCGGCGTGCGACCGGAGTTGCCCTCCGCAGGGTTGCCCTCCGCAACGCCATCGTGTCCCGATCTCCGCCAGAGCCTGACCTTCCGCCTGCCGTTGCCCTATCGAGACGCGTTCGCAACACCTTCGTCGGTTCCGACTCCCCCTCCCGAACGTCACATTCGCAGACACCGATCGTCCGAAGGGGGACACCATGACGTTGCGCACGCCCGGTCGCGAACCCGGCCGTGATTCCGGCAGCGGCAGCAGCCGCCGCAGTTGCAGCCGCCGGCCGACGAGACCCGCCCTGCTCGCCGTACTCGCCGCCGCCGCGGTGCTGGTCTCCGGGTGCAGCTCCGCCGACGGCGGCCACGACCGCAGCAGCGGCACCTCCCAGGAGTCCGGCCGACGGGCTCCCGGCGGCAACTCCGCCCCGGCGCCCGCCCAGAGCGCGCCCGGCGCCGCCGACCGGGCCGACGGGTCACCGCAGGGCGAGGACGACGGACGCCGCACCGCGGCGCCGCCCGCCGACTACCTCTCCACCTTCGCCCTCGACGTCGACACCGCGAGCTGGGGCTACTCCCGCCGGACCCTGGCCGACGGCAAACTGCCCGACCCCGCGACCGTCCGCCCCGAGGAGTTCGTCAACAGCTTCCGCCAGGACTACCCCCGGCCCGACGGCAACGGCTTCTCCGTCACCGTGGACGGCGCCCGCACCGACGCCGCGGACTGGTCCCTGCTGCGCGTCGGCCTCGCCACCCGGGCCGGCCTCGGCCAGGACCGGCGCCCGCCCGCCGCCCTCACCTTCGTCGTGGACATCTCCGGCTCGATGGCCGAGCCCGGACGCCTCGACCTGGTCCGCAGCTCCCTGGGCCTGATGACCGACCGGCTGCGCGACGACGACTCCGTCGCCATCGTGGCCTTCAGCCAGACGGCCGAGACCCGGCTGCCCATGACCCGCCTGGGCGACAACCGCAAGCGGGTGCACCAGGTCGTCGACCGGCTGCGCCCCACCGACTCCACCAACGTGGAGGCGGGCATCACCCGGGGATACGACACCGCTGTCGAGGGCCGCCGGGCCGGCGCCACCAACCGCGTCGTCCTGCTGTCCGACGCCCTCGCCAACACCGGCACCACCTCCGCCGACGCGCTGCTGCAGCGGATCGACGGCGCCCGGCGCGACCACGGCATCACCCTCTTCGGGGTCGGCGTGGGCAGCGACTACAACGACGCCTTCATGGAACGGCTGGTCGACAAGGGCGACGGGCACACCGTGTACGTCTCCGACGCGGAGGAGGCCCGCAGGGTCTTCTGCGACGAGCTGCCCGCACAGGTCGAACTGCGGGCCCGGGACGCCAAGGCGCAGGTCTCCTTCGACCCCCACAACGTCGAACGCTTCCGGCTGATCGGATACGACAACCGGCGCGTCGCCGACGACGCCTTCCGCGACGACTCCGTGGACGGCGGCGAGGTGGGCCCGGGCCACACGGTGACCGCGCTCTACGCCGTGCGGCTGCGGCCGGGCGCGTCGGGGCACGTGGCCACCGCCACCGTCCGGTGGCTCGACCCCGAGGGACGGGCCCCACACGAGGAGTCCGGCCGGGTGGAGGCCTCCGCGCTGACCGGCGGCGGCTGGGACCAGGCGGAGCCCCGCTTCCAGGTCGCCGCGGCCGCCGCGTACCTGGCGTCGTCCCTGCGGGAACGCGGAGGCGGCTGGGAGCCGGTTCCGGGCGCGGTGGGCCTCGGCCGGCTGTCGGAGCTCACCGACCGGCTGGCCGAACGGACCGAGGACCCCGAGGTCCGTGAGCTCTCGGAGGCGGTGCGCCAGGCCCGCCGGCTGCTCGGCTGACCGGTCGCGCGCGCCCCCGCCCCCGGACCCCTTGGCGGGGGCGCGGGGGCGGGGGCGCCGAGCAGGCGGTCAGCCCGCCTCGGGCGCCGTGCGGGCCCGTACCTCCTCCGGGGTGAGGTAGTGAGCGGTGTACTCGAAGTCCCGGAGCGTCCCCGACTTGTACGTCTGGAAACCGGTCCGTACGAAGTCGTCGCCGGCCACGGCGTTCAGCAGCCAGTTCGTCATGACGCGGGTCTTCGCGGCGCCGGTGCGCAGCGCCGCCCAGTGGTAGCCGCGGGCCACGGCCTGGGCGGGCATACCGCGCAGGTCGATGCCCAGCGGCCGGGAGACGCCGTCGCGGCCGCCGAGGTCCACGACCAGGCCGAGGTCCTTGTGGACGTACCGGCGCAGCGGTGTGCCCCGCAGCGCGGCGACCACGTTGTCGGCGGCGACCGAACCCTGGCGCGCCGCGTGCTGCGCGGTCGGCGGGCACACCGCGCCGTCGCCGACGGCGAGGTCGGGCACGGCGGCCGCGTCGCCGAGGGCGAGCACGCCGTCGGCCCCCGGCACCCGCAGGTCCGGAGTGACGACGAGCCGGCCGCTCTTCGCCGTCTCGGCGCCGAGCGTGGCGACGAGCGGGCTCGCGGTGACGCCGGCCGTCCACACGAGGGTGCGGCAGGGCAGGACCCGGCCGTCCGTGAGGGTGACCTCCTCGGCGCCCGCCTTGGCGACGGAGACGCCGAGGGAGACCTCGATGCCGCGCCGGCGCAGCACGTCGAGCGCGGCCCGGCCCAGCCGGTCGCCGAGCTCGGGCATCAGCTTCGGGGCCACGTCCACGAGGTGCCAGGTGATCTCGCGGCGTTCCAGCCGGGGGTAGCGTGCGACGGCGTTCGCGGTGAGCCGTTCCAGCGAGGCCGCGGTCTCGGTGCCCGCGTAACCGCCGCCGACCACGACGAACCCGAGCCGCGAGGCCCGCTCGGCCGATCCCGGCGCGGCGGCGTCGGCCAGGTCGAGCTGGGCGATCACGTGGTCGCGCAGGTGGGCCGCCTCTGCCAGCGTCTTCATGCCGCGGCCGTGCTCCGTCAGGCCGGGGATGTCGAAGGTGCGGGTCACGCTGCCCGGTGCGAGCACCAGGTGGTCGTACGGCTGGTCCACCAGCTCACCGGTGATCTTCCGGATGACGCAGACCTTGGCCCGGGTGTCGACGCCCACGGCCCCGCCGGGCACGATCCGGGTCCGGTGGCGGCGGCTGCGGCGCAGCGACACCGCCACGGACTGGGGTGTGAGCACCCCGGAGGCCACCTGCGGCAGCAGGGGCAGGTACAGCTGGTAGGAGAACGGAGTGACCAGCAGGATCTCCGCCTCCCCGGGTGACAGCGTCCGCTCCAGGCGGCGTACGCAGGCGACGCCGGCGAAGCCCGCGCCGACGACGACGATCCTCGGTCGCGCCATGGTGTCCGTCCCTTCTCGGGTGTACGGGTACCTCGCGCACCTTCCCCGGAAGGTCCTCTCTGCACACCGAAAACGGGACCGATCCCTCCGGAGGGATCGGTCCCGGTGGCGTCCACCGGGCCCGCGGACGGAGGCGGGAGACCCCGCCGTGCCGCCTACCGGCTGAGGGACCGCAGCGCCGCTGCGTCGTACGGCTTCAGCTCGTCGAAGCGGTTGCCGAGCACCTTCGCCGCCCACTGCGGGTCCTGGAGCAGGGCGCGGCCGACGGCGAGCATGTCGAACTCCTCGCGCTCCATGCGGTCCAGGAGGTTGTCGATGTCGCCGAGCGCCGCGCCCTCGCCGGCGAACGCGCGGATGAAGTCGCCGTCGAGGCCGACCGAGCCGACGGTGATGGCGGGACGCCCGGTGAGCTTCCTGGTCCAGCCCGCCAGGTTGAGGTCCGAGCCCTCGAACTCCGGGATCCAGTAGCGCCGGGTGGAGGCGTGGAACGCGTCGACGCCGGCCTCCGCCAGCGGGGCCAGGATCGCCTCCAGTTCCTGCGGGGTCTGCGCGAGCCGGGCGTCGTAGGCCTCCTGCTTCCACTGCGAGTAGCGGAAGATCACGGGGAAGTCGGCCGCGACGCGCTCGCGGACCGCGGCCACGATCTCCGCCGCGAACCGGGTACGGGCCACCGCGTCGCCGCCGTAGGCGTCGGTGCGGCGGTTGGTCCGCTCCCACAGGAACTGGTCGAGCAGGTAGCCGTGGGCGCCGTGCAGTTCGACGCCGTCGAAGCCGATCCGCTCCGCGTCCGCGGCGGCGTCGGCGAACGCACCGATGACGTCGTCGAGGTCGGCGCGGGTCATCGCCACTCCGGCCCCCTCGGTGCCGTCGACCCGGATGCCGGAGGGGCCGACCGCAGGAGCGTCCGCGTACGGCGCCTCGCCCTGCTTGCGGACCATGCCGATGTGCCACAGCTGGGGCACGATCGTGCCGCCCGCCTCGTGCACGGCCGCGGCGACCTTGGACCACCCCGCCAGCTGCTCCTCGCCGTGGAACCGCGGCACCCGGTCGCTCTGCCCGGCGGAGTCGTGACCGACGTAGGTGCCCTCGGTGACGATCAGGCCCACGCCCGCGGCGGCCCGGCTGGCGTAGTACGCCTGCACGTCCTCGCCGGGCACGCCGCCGGGGGAGAACATCCGCGTCATCGGGGCCATCGCGATGCGGTTGGGGACGGTCAGGCCGTTCAGCGCGACGGGCCGGGACAGGATCTCGGCCGCGCGGGAGGCGGCGGAGGTGGTGACGGACATGCGGGTCCTCCGGGTGGGGCGGTGGCTCGCCGGACTCACGACGAGAAGTGCATAATACACATGCTATGTATCATGCATATGTCGAGGATCCGGTGGCGGAGGGCCCGGCGGCGCGTGGGGACGGGCCGCCCTGCCGGGCGGAGATAATGGGGCGTCGGAAGGAGCGGGAGGCGCAGTGCTGGAGAAACTGGAGCGGGAGCTGATGCTGCTCTCGCGGCACCAGGTGCTCGCCCGGCGCGAGCGCGACCCCGAGCGCCTGGACCGGTCGGCGTACCTGCTGCTCAGCCGGATCGACACTCAAGGGCCCATGTCCATCGGGGAGTTGGCGGAGGCCTTCGGGCTCGACACCTCGACCGTGAACCGTCAGACGGCCGCGCTGCTGCGCTGCGGCCTGGCCGAGCGCGTCGCGGACCCGGACGGCGGCATGGCGCGCAAGCTCCGCATCACCGGGGAAGGCGGCCGCCGGCTCGGCGCGGACCGCGAGGTCAACCGGTCCTGCCTGGCCCGGGTGGTCGCCGACTGGTCCCCCGAGGAGGTGCGGGAGCTGGAGGAGGTCCTGCTGCGGCTCAACCGCAGCGCCGAAGCCCTCGAAGGGCGCCACTGGCCGCGCCCGGAGCCGGACGGGACCTGCGGGACCTGAGCGGAGCCCGCCGGGCCCGAACGGAGCCTGCCGGACCGGGCGTCTGCCCGGATCCCGCGGAGCGGGGGCCGTTCAGGGGGTGGCGCCGCCTTCGGCGAGCGGCGGCGCCTGTGGTGCGGGGCCGCCGGCGGCGACGGCTTCGCCGCAGGTCGGGTTCGTGCAGGGGGCGTCGGCGTAGAGGGGGACGTAGACGCCCATCGTCTTGTGCCGCTGGACCGTCGCGGGCAGTTGCTGCCGGCAGGTGGGGCACAGGTGTCCGGGGAGCGAGGCCGCGGGATGCTTTTCACCGTCCATGAAATCACTTTACGCCCACTTTGCCCGGCTTTGAAGGTCTCTTTGTGTGCCGCTCGCGTCCCGCCGTGCACGGACCTCACGTGGCAGGGCGGTCGGGCCCATCGGCGTCGGTCCCGGTGCCGGGTGGTGGCCGCAGCAGACTGAGGGCGACCGAGGTACCGAGGACGACGACGATCACGGCGAGGCTCACGGGGGAGGGGATCTCTGGGATCGCCGGGCTGATCAGCTTGTGGGAGGCCTGCAGCACCAGCTTCACGCCGATGAACGCGAGGATCAGGGCCAGGCCCTTGCCGAGGTAGTGGAAGCGGTCGAGCATGCCGGCCAGCATGAAGTAGAGCGCGCGCAGGCCGAGGATGGCGAAGGCGTTGCTGCTGTAGACGATGAAGGCGTCGCTGCTGACCGCCAGCACGGCGGGCACGCTGTCCACGGCGAAGACCAGGTCGGCGGCCTCGATGGCCGCCACCACGGCCAGCAGCGGCGTGGCGACCCGCTTGCCCGCCTCCTTCACGAAGAACTTCGTGCCGACGTACTCCTCCTTCACCGGGACGACCTTGCGCAGGAGCCGGACCGCGATGCTCCGCCCCGGGTCGAAGCTGTCGTCCTCCTCCTTGAAGATCTTGTACGTGCTGTAGAAGAGGATCGCGGCGAAGACGTACAGCACGGCCGTGAAGCGGCTCACCACGGCCACGCCGGCGGCGAGGAACACGCCTCGGAACACCAGGGCGCCCAGCACGCCGAAGAACAGGACACGGTGCTGGTACGCCCGGGGGACCTTGAAGTAGCCGAAGATCAGGGCGAAGACGAAGAGGTTGTCGACCGACAGGCTCTTCTCCAGCAGCCACGCCGTCGTGTACTCCACCCCGGCCTGGGTCCCGACCACGGCGAACACCAGGGCGCCGAAGGCCAGCGCCAGGCCGACCCACACCCCGCTCCACGCGGCCGCCTCGCGGAAGCCGATGACATGGGCCTGCCGGTGCGCGAGCAGGTCGACCGCCAGCGCCACCAGGACGGTGACGGCGAAGACGATCCAGAGCCAATAGGGCACGTCGTGCACGGCGGACCCCCGCGGGGCGACAGGAGGGGCGGAGCCCTTGTACACGATTCTGCGGGAACCGCGCCGGGTTGTCCTTCCGGCGCGGTTCCCGCAGGTCGCGGCCCGTGGGGGTCAGCAGGTGCGGAAGCGGTAGCCCTTCGTGCCGGGGGCCGTGACGTCCAGGTCGCGCTGGACGACGGACAGCTTCGAGCCCCAGCCGGAGCAGGCCTTGCCGTAGCCGGAGTTCTCGTACTCGATGACGAACACGCGGTTCGCGTAGGCCTTCGCGAAGTCGCCGCACTCGTCGTACTGGCCGCACTCCTCGGCGACGGCGAAGTCGAAGCCGATCCTGGCACGGTCCGGGAGCAGCTCGGCGGTGTTCTTCTGGGCGATGGCGAGGCCCGCGGCGTGGGCGCGGTCGGCGAGCAGCTTCGCGAAGGCGGCGTTGTTCGCCTTCGTCAGCCTCCCGTTCGAACGGGAGAAGGAGTCCAGGTTGTCCGGCTCGACGGCCTGGAATCCGCTGCGGGCGCAGCCGCTGATCCACTCGCCGACGACCTTGGCCAGGCGGGTGCGCTTGTCCGCCGTGGAGGTGTCGAGGAGGGCCTCGCCCCAGTCCTCGTCCACGACCGGGCGCCGGGAGGAGTCGCGCAGGACGAGGTCGGGGTGGTTCTTGTCCCACCAGCCCAGGGCGTCGGGCTGGGCCTGGAAGGCGTTGACGTAGCAGACGTTGTACAGCCCGGCGGCGGGCTTCGCGGAGCGGTCGCGGGAGACCGCGGTCACGCCCTTCGGCGGCGTGTAGGGGGCGCCGATCTGGTAGTCGAAGGTCGCGTTCGCGGCGGGCAGGCGGGGGGAGCCGGCCTGGCCCGCGGAGGCGGGGGACAGCAGCAGGCCCGCTCCGGCGGCGACGGCGACGCCCGCGGCGGCCGCGGCCAGGGTGCTCTTGCGGCGCAGGAAGGGGGTGGGGGAGTGCTTCGGCACACGTCCTCCAGTACGAGGTCCGATGAGGTGTTCGCATCCTGCGCGAGCGATCGTGAGGAATTGATGAGGCGCGGTGCGGACACCCCCCTACGGCCGTGCCGGGACCCCCGCGTGGGCGGGGCCCGGCGCCTCGGGCCCCAGCGAGAGGCGGACCAGAGTGCCGCCGCCGGGCCGGAGGTCCGCCGTGAGGGAGCCGCCGTGCGCGGCCGCGATCTCGGACACCAGGGACAGGCCGATGCCGGTGCCGCCGCCCGGCGAACGGAAGCGTTCCGTCAGGGCGGGCAGGTCGGCGGCCGCGATCCCGGGACCCCGGTCGGCCACGGCGAGGTTCGCGCCGCGGACCACCACGTGCACCTCGGCGTGGCCGGCGGAACGCGCGGCGGCCGGGGTGCGGCCGTGACGCAGCGCGTTGTCGAGCAGGTTGCGGACTGCGATGCGGACGAGCGCGGGGTCCGCCGTGACGACGGAGGCGTCGAGGGAGGTGGTCAGCACGTGGGGGCCGGCCGCCACCTCCTCGCACACCTGCTCGACCAGCTGGTCGAGACGCAGCGGCACGGCCCGCAGGTCCTGTCCCGCGGCCTGGAGCCGGCCACGGGTCAGGACGTTGTCGACCACGTCGGCGAGGCGCTCGGTGGCCCGGCGGATGCGCGGCAGGTGCGGATCGAGGCCGCGCGGGTCGGTGCCCGCGACGTCGACGGAGCTGCGCATCACCGCGACCGGGGTGCGCAGCTCGTGCGCGGCGTCGGCGAGCATCCGCTCCTGGGCCTCCAGCGACTGCCAGGCCGGGCGCAGGCTGCGGCCGGACAGCAGGTGGCCCGTCGCGGCCGCCAGCGCCGTGAGCAGCCCGGCGCCGACCAGGACGGAGGCGGCCAGCCTGCGGTGCTCGCCCATCCACTGGGACGGGTCGCCGACGACCACGACCGCGCCACGCACCTCCTGCGTCTCGTCGTGGTGGAAGGGGCGCGCCAGCAGGTAGGCGGTGGCGCCCCGGGCGTCGGGCTCCTCGGTGCGCACGGTGTCGTCGCGGTCCATCGCGGAGCGGGCCAGCGCGGCCAGCCGGTCCGCGCCGACGGCCGGGTCCGCCGGTCCCCGGGAGGTGAAGACCGGGCGCAGCGAGCCGTCCGGGTCCGCGTGCAGCACCCGTACGCGGGGGGTGCCGCGGGTGGCCTCGTCGTCGTGGAGGCCGTCGAGCTGGAGGCCCGCGTCGGTGTAGTAGATCAGCGAGGTGCTGACGGCGGCGCGCTGGTCCATCTCGTCGTACGCGGCGCCGCGCCAGGAGCGCTCGTCGGTGCGGATCACCATCCAGGACAGGGCGCTGACGCCGGCCAGGGTGATGAGGGTGTAGGCGAGGGTCAGCCGGAACTGGAGCCGTCGCAGCCGTCTGCGCGCCGGTGACCGGCGGCGGCCCGCGCGGCTCCGGGCCGCCCCGGCCGGCTTCGCTGCGCCCGTCATCCGGGGTTCCGGCCGCCGCGGGCCGCCCCGCCGTCGCCGTGCCGGGCGCCGGCGCGGCCCGCGCCGTCGTCGCCACTCTCCCCGCCGAGGAGGAAGCCGTGGCCGCGGACGGTGTGGATCAGGGGCGGCGGGCCGAGCTTGCGCCGCAGGCCGACGACGACGGCGTCGACGACGTTGGAGACGGGGTCGGCCATCTCGTCCCAGCAGTGCTCGACCAGCTCGGCCCGCGTGACCACGGTCTCGCGGTGGACGAGCAGGTGCCGCAGGACGGCGTACTCCTTGTGGGTCAGGGTAAGCAGGATCCCGTCCCGCCGGACCTCACGGCGGGCCGCGTCCAGCTCCAGCCCGGCGTGCCGCAGGTGCACGGGGAGCCGGTCGCCCGCGCGCCGGGCCAGGCTGCCGACCCGCATCACCAGCTCCTCCATCGCGAAGGGCTTGGGGAGGTAGTCGTCGGCGCCGGAGCGGAAGCCGTCGACCCGGTCGGAGAGCGCGTGCAGCGCGGTGAGGCAGAGCACGGGGGCCGTCCAGCCGGAGCGGCGCCGGTGCTCCAGGCGGGGGAGGGCGTCGCCCGACGGCAGCATGCGGTCCAGGACGACGCAGTCGTAGGCGTTCAGGTCGAGCAGGAAGTCCGCCTCCGGCCAGTCGGGGGCGCCGTCGACGGCGTACCCGGCGGCTTTGAGGCCGGCCGTCACGACCTCGTGGAGGTCGGGTTCGTCCTCGACGAGGAGTACGCGCATGTGCTGTCCGCCGTTGTTCGCGCCGAAGGGGAGGACATAGTAATCAAGCCATGGCCATTGCTTGACGCGCGGTCGCGGATTCGCCTCCCGAGGCCACGGCTGCCACGCCCCCCGGTGTGCCGGTCCGCCGTCCCGCGGCCCGGCGCCGAGAATGCGGGGGTGCCGCGCGGCCGGCCCGTACCGGTCCGCGCGGGGCCGCCGGCACGGACACCGGCGGCCGATGTCGAGAACGTCCCGTCGGCTCCGTCCCCGGGACGACGCGGCCGGCACCGGCCGCACCGGAACGAAGGAGCACCCGCATGGCCGTTCAGCGCATGGACAACGTCGGCATCGTCGTCGAGGACATGGACGCCGCCCTCGCGTTCTTCGTGGAACTGGGCATGGAGCTGGAGGGCAGGGGAGAGGTCGAAGGCGCCTTCGCCGACCGCTGCACCGGACTCGACGGGGTCCACTGCGACATCGCGATGCTCCGCACCCCGGACGGCCACGGCCGGCTGGAGCTGGCCCGCTACCGCAGCCCCGTGGCGAGCAGTGCCGGGCCCCGCGACCGGCCGCACAACGTCCTGGGAACCCACCGCGTCATGTTCGCCGTCGACGACATCGAGGACACCGTCGCCCGCCTGCGCCCGCACGGAGGCGAACTCGTCGGCCGGATCGCCCGCTACGAGGACAGCCACCTGCTCTGCTACCTGCGCGGCCCGGAGGGCGTCATCGTCGGACTCGCCGAGCAGCTGAGCTGATACGGACGGTCCCGGCCGCGCGCTGTCGGTGGCGGCGCCTACCGTACGGCCATGAGCATGATCGGGAAGTACCTGCGCCTCGCCCCCGCCGAGCTGGAACGGGCCCTGCGCGACCCGGGCTGGGCGGCCGAGCACCGGAGCGCCCTGTCCGGCGCCGACGGCCTGCGTGCCGCCGGGCGGCTGCACACCACGGACCGCGCCTGGCACGCCCTCGACTTCCTCCTCTCCCGGCGGGGCTTCCCCGTGGACGTGGTCTTCGGGGAGGAGGACCTGCCCTGGCCGGCGGGGCACGACTGGGGCTACGGCCCGCCCAGGCTGCTCGGCGCCGAGCGGGTGCGGGCCGCGGTGGACGCCCTCGACGGCCACGCTCCCGACGTCCTGGCCGAGGGGGTCACCCCGGCCGATCTGGTCGCCGCGAAGGTCTACCCGCAGACCACCTGGGAGCGCGGCGAGGAACCGGACTGGGCGGTGGCGCACTGGGCGGCCCTCGCGCCGTTCCTCAGGTCCGCGGCCCGGCAGGGGGACGCCTTGCTGGTGTGGATCGCCTGAGACCGTCCCGCCCGGCCCGGGAGTCTCCCGTGGGCCCCAGGGGCCTCTTTTCGTCCCCTTGACGATATGGTCGCACTCCCTTTATCGTCGTACTGACGAAATCGAGGGGGTCCCCATGGCAGACATCACCCGGCGCTTCGGCTGGCGCCACCTGCGCTCCGCACCCACCGCCCACATCCGCCACCACCGGCGCGGCCGTCTCGTCCACGACGGCCGGGGGCTCAGCTTCTGGTACCGCTCGCTGTCGGCGGCACTGTCCGAGGTCCCGGTCGACGACCGGGAACTGGCCATGGCCTTCCACGCCCGCACCTCCGACTTCCAGGACGTCGCCGTCCAGGCCACCGTCACCTACCGGATCAGCGACCCGGCCGAAGCCGCGGAACGACTCGACTTCTCCGTCGACCCGGACACCGGGAGCTGGCGCGGCGCCCCCTTGGAGCAGATCGCCACGCTCCTCACCGAGACCGCACAGCAGCACGCGCTCGACGTCCTGGCCCGGACCCCGCTCGCCGTCGCCCTCGTCGACGGCGTCACCTCCGTCCGGACGAGCGTCGCCTCCGGCCTGGCCGCCGAGCCGAGGCTCCCGGCCACCGGCATCGACGTCGTGGCCGTGCGCGTCGTCGCCATCCGCCCCGAGGCCGAGGTCGAGCGCGCCCTGCGCACCCCGGCCCGCGAACAGATCCAGCAGGAGGCGGACCGCGCCACCTACGAACGGCGGGCCGTCGCCGTCGAGCGGGAACGCGCCATCGCCGAGAACGAGCTGGCCAGCCAGATCGAACTGGCGCGGCGCGAGGAGCAGCTGATCGACCAGCGCGGCACCAACGCCCGCCGCGAGGCCGAGGAGAAGGCGGCCGCCGACGGCATCAGGACCGAGACCGAGGCCGCCCGCAAGGTCCGCCTCGCCCGCGCCGACGCCGAGGCGGAGCGCGAGACGGGCGCGGCCCGCGCCGAGGCCCAGTCCGCCTGGCTGCGGGTGCACGGCGACGTCGACCCGGCCACGCTCCACGCCCTGGCGGCGACCCGGCTGGCGGAGAACCTCCCGCGGATCGAGAGCATCACGCTCTCGCCCGACGTCCTCACCGGGCTCCTCGGCCGGCTCGGACGCCCGGAAGGCGGCACGGGAGCGTGAGCCTGGCCCCGCGGGCGGTCGTCGTGCACCGCCGGACCGAGTACGAGGAACTGCTCGCCCGGCACGGTACGCACGGCCAGGCCGCGTTCTTCCTCTCCAGCCGGGGCCGGTCGATCGACGAGGTGCTGCGCCGCCACGACCGCACGCGGGAGGCACTGCGGGCGGTCGCGGCCGCGGTGCCGCTCACCTGGCGCAGCTCCCGCGTGGAGCGGGCGGACCTCGACCGCTTCCTGTTCGCCCCGGAGGACGTGGTGGTCGTGGTCGGCCAGGACGGCCTGGTCGCCAACACCGCGAAGTACCTGGGCGGACAGCCGGTGGTGGGCATCGACTCCGACCCGGGCCGCAACCCGGGCGTGCTGGTCCGCCACCGCTGCGCCGACGCGGCCGCCCTGCTGCGCGCGGCGACCGCCGTCGGCAGCCGGGCCGAAGAGCTGACGATGGTCGAGGCCGTCGCCGACGACACCCAGCGCCTGCTCGCGCTGAACGAGATCTACCTGGGCTCGCCCGGACACCAGACGGCCCGCTACCGCCTCGCCACCGGCGACGCAGACGGCCAGGGCGAGTCCCAGGCGTCCTCCGGGGTGCTGGTGGGCACCGGAACGGGCGCCACCGGCTGGCTGCGCTCCCTCTGGCTGGAACGCGGCAGCACCGCCGACCTGCCCGCACCCTGCGAGCGCCGCCTGCTGTGGTTCGTGCGGGAGGCCTGGCCCTCGCCCACCACCGGAACGACGAGGGTCACCGGTGAGCTGGGACGCGGGGAGGGGCTGCGGCTGACCGTCGAGTCGGACCGGATGGTGGTCTTCGGCGACGGGATGGAGGGCGACGCCCTGGACCTGACCTGGGGCCAGAGCGTACGGCTGGGCATCGCGGCCACGTCCCTGCGCCTGGTGGTGTGAGGGCCCCGCCACCGCTCCCGACCCGGCGGCTCCCCCGCCGTCCGCCCGTACGCCGTGCCGGCGGCCGTCAGGGCCCGGTCTCGAACGCGGGCGCCTTCAGGTCCTTGAGGCAGGAGGTGTCCGCCGAGCCCGGGGTGTCGAAGAAGGACACGGCGATCTCCTGGGCGCACTCGGAGGTGGCGATCACCACGTGCGGCTCGTACGGGATCGTGACGACCTCGACGTTGTCCAGGGTGCGGGCGACGTACGGTCCGTTGTCCGCGCCCGTCTGGGAGTCGAAGCCGCCGGACAGGGCGAGGGTCGGGATGTCGCCGCGGGTCGCGTCGCGGATGGACGCGGGCGCCGCCGGCACGTCCCAGGCCTCGCAGTCGGGACGCAGGAACGTCAGCTGCGGCGCCTGGGCCTGCACCGAGGGCGGGTAGGACGGGAAGGCCTTCCGGCCGCCCTGGAGGGCCTGCTCCTGGCTCTCGTACGGGGTCCACTCGCTGCAGAAGACCCCGTAGACGAGACCGTGGGCCACCCGGCCCATCGCCGCCGGGCTGAGCCTGCCGCCCGCGTACTGCTCGGCGATCCGCTGCGGCTTGCCGCGCGCCAACTCGTCCAGCGCGAGCGGCACCTGGGGCGCCACGTGGGTGGCGGAGGTCATCCAGTTCACCAGGGCCACACCGTCCAGGACCACCTTCACCGGTTCCTCCCGGCCGGGAACGGTGACGGTGGTCGTGACCGGCTTCGCTTCGAGGTCGCGCACCAGCTTGTCGAAGGTGGCCGACAGGTTCGGATACCGCTCGTTGCACGCCGGCTGCTGCGCACATTCCTTGAACAGCCCGTCGAAGCCCTGCCGGGCGCTGCTCCAGGTGGCCGCCGAGCCCGACCGGGAGGGCGGCAGGATGCCGTCGAGCGCCACGGAGCGGAGCCCGTCGGGGTGCTCGCGCATGTACACGAGCGCCAGGTGGGTGCCGTACGAGATGGCGTACAGGTTCCATTCCCTCACACCGAGCGTCGCGCGCAGGTCCTCGTAGTCGGCGGCGCTCTCGGTGTCGTTGTAGGCGGCGAGGTCGATCCCGCGGGCCGCGAGCCGGTCGCGGCACTCCTTGGTGGCCGCGACGTGCAGGCGCTCGGTCTCCGGCGCGCCGGAGACGAGGCCGACGGCGCGGGCGTTGAACTCGTCGATGTTGGGGCACAGGAGGTTCGGCTCGGCCGAGTACGTGCCGCGCTGGGACATGAGCACCAGGTCGCGGTCGCGGTTGAGGCCACCGTCGACGGCCATCTTCGCCTCGCCGACCGCGTCGTCGCCCGGGCCGCCCGCGAGCCACACGATGGGGTCGGGCTTCGGGTCGGCCGACAGGGCGGGCACGATCGCGACACCCAGTCGGATCTTCCGTCCGTTCGGTTCGGCGCGGTTCTCGGGCACGGTGAGGGTGCCGCAGCGGGCATTTCCCAGGGCCTCGACCGGTTCCGGGGTCTTCGGGCAGGCCCCCGGCTCGTAGCGGGCGTCACCCACCGTGCGGGCCACGGTGCCGATCGGCGCCCCGGGGCTCGGGTCGGGCGTGGCACCCGTGGGTGCGGACTGCGCTCGGGCGGGTGACGCGAGCAGGGCCGTGCCGAGGAGACCGGCAGCCGCCGTCCCGGCCGCCGCGGCACGCAGCCGCCGTACGGTGCGGCGGCGACGGCGGGGAGCGTGGGGGTGGATGGTCATCTGCCCTCCCGGTCATCTCGGAGCGATCGTGAACGGTGCCGGCTCCAGACCCTCCATGCAGGAGGTGTCGGGAGCGGTCGGGCGGGCGAAGAACGACGCCAGGACGCGCTGCGCGCACGGCGACTGCGGGACCACCCAGTGGCCGATGCCCGGCACGACCACGGACGTCGAGCGGGGCAGGTCCGCCGCCACCTCCTTCGCCCAGCTCGCGCCGGTCTTGACGTCGAAGCTGCCGGATACGATGAGCGCGGGCACCGAGCTCGCCGTGGCCACCCGCTGGATCTCCGCGCGGTCCGCGACGTCCCAGACGTCGCACACCGGGTACTGGAAGGGGAGTTGCGGCGCCTGGGCCAGCACCGAGTCCGGCCAGTCCGGGTAGACCTTCCGGCCCGCTTCCAGCACGTCCGCCTCCGCATAGCCCGGCGCCCATTCGGCGCAGGCGATCGAGTTCGTCAGACCGTGCGCGAACTCCCCGGTCCTCTGTACGGATCCGGCTGCGCGGGCCTGGGCGAAACGCTCCGGGTTGCCGCGGCTGAGCTCGTCGAGGGCCGCCGGGATGTCCTTGGGCCGGGGGGTGAAGGCGACGATCAGATTCAGCAGGGCGCCCCCGTCGAGGACGGTCCTGACCGGCTTCCCGCCGCCCGGCGGGGTGACGTCCAGGGTCAGGGGGTTCGCCTCGAGCTTGCGCACCTGCTCAGTCAGCAGGCCGGGGAGGTCCGGGTAGCGGCTCTTGCAGGCAGGCTGCGCCGCGCACGCCGCGAAGATGTTCCGGATGCCCTCGGCGGTGCTGCCCCACGTCCACGGCAGGGTCACCGACTGGGGAGGGGAGACGGAGTCGATCGCGAGCGCCCGGATGCCCTCGGGGTGCAGACGCAGGTAGGTGAGGGCGAGGTTGCTGCCGTAGGAGTAGCCGTAGACGTTCCACCGGGGGATGCCGAGGGCGGTGCGCAGGTCGGCGAAGTCCGCCGCGTTCTCGGTGGTGTTGTAGGCGTCCAGGTCGACGCCGTCGGCGACGAGACGGGCCCGGCAGTCCGTCACGGCCTTCAGCAGGATGCGTTCCGCCTGCTGCGAGTCGTAGCCGAGGCCGACGGCCTGCTCGTTGAACCGGTCGACCTCCGGGCAGGCGAGGTTCGGCCGGTCGTGGAGGTTGCCGCGCTGGGCCATGACGATCAGCTCGCGGTCCTTGTTCAGGCCGGACTCGACGAGGAAGGGGATGTCGTCGAAGGTGTCGGCGCCGGGTCCGCCCGCCATGAACACCACCGGGTCCGGGGCCGGCTTGTCCGCGGCGGCCGGAATCCTGGCCACGGCCAGCCTGATGGTGCGTCCCTCGGGGCGCGAGCGGTTCTCCGGGACCTCCAGGACCCCGCACTGCGCGGTGGCCAGCGCTTCGACGGGCTCCGGTGTCTTCGGGCAGGGGCCCGGCACGAACCGGGGGGCCGTAGACGCGGCGGGCGGGGTCGGAGCGGACGGCGTCGGGGCGGCCGCGTCGCCGGTGCCGGTTCCGGCGGTCTGCATTCCGGCGGTCCGCCCGGCCGGCTCCGCGAAGCCGCCCGGCAGCGGGCCGCAGGCCGCGAGACAGGCCAGGGCCGCCGCGGCGGCCGCCGCGCGAGTGCTGTGCTTGGGCATGGGGCCTCGTTCCTCGGCCGGCAGCGGCGGCGGCCGGCGACCGTGTCGGGCCGCGGCGGTTGGGCGGAACGCGCGCGCCCTTCGACGCTACCGGCTGGCGCGGTCGGCTGCATCCGCAGCGGTCACGGCCGGTGACCACGTGTACCGGCCACTGCGACGCGGTCTCCGCGACGTGGTCGGCCGCCCGCTGACCGGGCGTCGGCCGGAGTGCCCGCAGGAAATGGCTGGCAGGTGCATGACGTATCGCTGCGGTGCGGGGCTACCTTCTTAGGGCTCCGGAGGGTCTGCCGCCCGAACTCGCTTCCCACAGGCGGTCGGTGGCGCCTCCAGTGCCCCGGCTCCGCCGAGGGGCCGGGCCCCCCACGCATGAAGGAAGACGACCATGTCCCTGGGCACCTGGCTGAAAGCAGGCACCTCCGCCGCCGCGCTCGTCCTCGCGGCGGCGACCGCCGCGACCGCGGCCCCCGCACCCTTACCGGCACCCGCACCGGACGCCGCCGCGGCGGTCGTGACCCTTCGTTACGACGACAGCCGGGCCGGCGGCTGGGAAGCCGCCATCGCGGCCGGGGTCGCGAACTGGAACGCGAACGTCAGCAACGTACGGCTCGTGGAGGCCGCGCCCGGGACCCGGGCCGAGATCGTCATCGTGGCCACCACCGGCTGGCCGCAGGCCACCCTCGGCCCGGTCCGACCGGGGCGGCAGGTCCGGGTCGAACTCGGCGCGCAGGCCGTGAGCCAGGGGTACGACAAGACGCGCATCGCCGCGCACGAGCTGGGCCACAGCCTGGGCCTCCCGGACACCAAGCCGGGGCCCTGCTCCCAGCTGATGTCCGGCTCCAGCGCCGGGACGGCCTGCGCCAACGCCGTGCCCAACGCGACGGAGCGCGCCCGCGTGCAGAACGCGTACGCCAACGGGCTCGCGGCCGCCGTCCCGACCGACGGCCGGGTGCTCGTCGACGCCCCCTGACCGCCGGCGCGCGCACGCGACGCGGCCGGGCCCCGACCTGTGGAGAGGTCGGGGCCCGGCCGCTGTTGTCAGGTGCGTCCCGCTGCCGTCAGGGGCGGAAGGCGTCCTTGACGTCCTCCTTGGCGTGGCGGGCCTTGCCCTTCGCCTGCTCGGCCTCGCCCTCGGCGGTCATCCGCTCGTTGCCGACGGCCCGCCCGACGGTCTCCTTGACCTTGCCCTTGGCCTGCTCGGCGTGCGCCTTGCTCTTCTCCGTACCCGACATCGGGGACCTCCTCGTTGCTGTACCGGCTTGGTCGTGACCGCTCTCCTGCTCCCGATCGCCGGCCGCAAACCCCCGTCCCGAGGACGCGTGATCCGGTCTCCCGAGCCCCTTCCCGGGGCGCGTCCGTCGCGCCGCGGGCGCGCTCACTGCTGCCCGCCTGCGCAGGTAAGTAACGCGTAAAAGTCATGTGCATGGCCGAGCGGCGCCAGGGCAGGCGGTGCTGCGGAGGTTGATAACCATGGTTCCCCTGCTTCTCGTCCTGCTCCTCGTCCTGATCCTGTTCGGTGCCGGCTTCGCCGCGAAGATCCTCTGGTGGATCGCTCTGGCGGTGCTGGTCCTGTGGCTCATCGGCTTCGTCGCCCGCCCCAAGGGCAGCAGCGGCCGCTGGTACCGCTGGTAGCCACGGCGGGCCGACCGCCCGTCACCACCCGTGGCCTGCCGTCCCCCAGCGCACTGCTGGGAGCGGCAGGCCACGGCCGTGTCCGCTCCTTCTCCTCCCTCCCCGCGGGCCCGCATGGTCCGCCGGTCGGCGGGCAAGTGCACCCTGGGACCGGGAGCAGGGGAGGAACACGTGGCCGGGAACGCACTGACGCCGCGCGAGACCGCGGTATGGGACCAACTGCTCGCCGAGCTGCACGGCCGTCCGGCAGAGACCGGCGTCCGAGAACGACGGGGCCCCTGGCTCCAGCTCGTCCTGGTGGTCCTTCTGCCGGGCGCGCTCACGCTGCTCGCGGCCGGCAGCCTCGCCCGCTCCGAGGCGCTCGCGTGGAGCGGGGTGATCCTCTGGGTGAGTGCCGTGCTGATCATCTCCCGTCTCCACGGACACGGCCCCCGGCTCCCGGCCCGCCGGCAGGCCGGCGCCGAGCCCTCGTGAGGGAGCGGGCGGGCCGTCGGGCCGTTCGGACCAGCCGCACTGGCGCGACACGGCGCTCGGGGTGACGGTGGCGGGAGGGCCGGCGGCGCGCCCGCCCTCCCGCGCGAGGAGACACCCATGCCGGAACGCCACACAGTCCTGCGAAGCCTTCACGACCTGGGTCTGGCCGCCTGGTTCGGCGGCTCCCTGATGGGGGCGGTCGGCCTCAACGGCACCGCGCGGGCGGAGGGCGCGAGCCGGGAGGAGAGCGTACGGATCGCGGGCACGGGGTGGGCGATGTGGGCGCCCGTGGGCGCGGCCGCGATCGGCCTGCACCTGATCGGCGCCGGCGGTCTGCTCGCCGCCGACGCCCCGCGCGCGCTCGCCCGGCGCGGCGTCGCCGCCACCGCCCTGACCAAGACCCTGCTCACCGGGGGCGCGCTCGCGGCCACCGTCTGCACCCGCGCCCTGGGGAGGAAGATCGAACTCGCCGCCTCCACCGGTCCGCAGGACGAGGAGGAGGCCGGCCGTGCCCTGCGCGCCGCCCGCCGGGCCGAGCGGCAGCTGTCCTGGGCCCAGTGGTCCGTACCCGCCCTGACCTGCGGTCTCATCGTCGTCGAGGCCTTGCGGGTCGAGCAGCGGCGGCCCGGTCTGCACCTGCCGGGTATGTGGCGGAGCGCCCGCACGCTGGCCCCGTACGCGGTGCGTGGCTACCGCCTCTACCACGGTCACTGAACCGCTGTGATATCCGGGCGGCGGGTGGGTAGCCGCGCGGTGTGAACGATACGAAAGGGCAGAGTTCCCAAGGTCTGCTGGCCGGGCTCAGCGTGGACGACCGCCGGCCGGAGCAGCCCGTCCTGCTGGATGCCGCGGGTGCGCCGATCCGTACGTGGCGGGAGAACTACCCGTACGACCGCAAGGTCCGGCGCAGGGAGTACGAGCGGACGAAGCGGATCCTGCAGATCGAACTCCTGAAGCTGCAGCACTGGGTCCGCGAGGCCGGCGTCCGGCTGGTGGTGGTCTGCGAGGGCAGGGACGCCGCGGGCAAGGGCGGCACGATCCGCCGGTTCACCGAGCGGCTCAATCCCCGCGGGGCGCGGATCGTCGCTCTGGACCGGCCGACCGACCGGGAGACGAGCGAGTGGTACTTCCAGCGGTACGTGGCCCACCTGCCGGCGGCCGGGGAGATCGTCTTCTTCGACCGGTCCTGGTACAACCGTGCCGGGGTCGAGAAGGTCATGGGTTTCTGCACCGACGAGCAGTACGCGCTGTTCCTGCGGCAGTGTCCCGCCTTCGAGGCGATGCTCGTCGAGGACGGAATCCTGCTGGTGAAGTTCTGGTTCTCGGTCTCCCGGGCCGAACAGCGCACCCGCTTCGCGATCCGGCAGGTCGATCCGGTCCGGCAGTGGAAGCTCTCGCCCACCGACCTCGCCTCGCTGGACCTGTGGGACGCCTACACCGCCGCGAAGGTCGAGATGTTCCGCGCGACCGACACCACGCACGCGCCGTGGACGGTGGTCAAGACCAACGACAAGCGGCGCGGCCGCCTGGAGGCCATGCGGAGCCTGCTGTGGCACGTCGACTACGACCGCAAGGACGCGGCCGCGGTCGGCCGCCCCGACCAGCTCATCGTCGGGGCCGCCGACACGCTCCTGGAGTCCGGTGAAGAGCCCACCGACCTCTCGCCCACTCCGCTGGCCGGACCGCCGCTCGGCCCCGGCCTCCACCCCTGACTGCGAGGAGACCTGCAGGACACCGCGGACCGTTCCGCCGGGACCGCCGGAACTGCCGGGGCCGCAGGAGTGCCGCTGCCGCCGGGTCAGGGGCAGAGCTCGCCCGGGCGAGGGTTGCACCCGGGCTCCTCCGGGTCCCCGGGGCCGCCGGGACGGAAGTTGGACCACCACAGCGGTGTCGAGCCGTAGTACACCACCATGTTCCCGGAGTTCTGGATGGCGAGGTGGGCGCCCGGGTGGTAGTGCGTCTGGCTGTTCCACACGGGGCGCATGGCGGCGTCGTAGACCACCAGGTTGCCGTCGGCCTGCATGTAGAGCTGGTTGCCGACGCCGTAGCTGCCGCGGGCCGTCCAGATCGCCGCGCCGTCGTGGTAGAGCACGGCGTGGCCGTCGCCCTGCAGGGCGAGCATGGTCCGGCCGTCCGGCGAGTACCAGGCCTGGCCCCGCGCCAGCATGCTGGTGCCCTGGATGATCGTGTCGCTGGGGGCCGAGGCCACCGTGGAGGCGGCCGCCGGGGCGTTGTCGGCGGGCGCGGCGGCAGCGGGCCCCGACAGCAGGCCGGCGGCCGCGAGGACCGTGCCGACGGCGACGGCGGTGCGTGAGGCGAGCGGATGGCGCGGAAGTCGCATGACGGGTCTGCTCCTCGGTCACGGCGGGCGGTCGGTTACGGGCCGGCGCGCGGGGGACGGTGTTCGCTCACGTCCCCCGGCGTCGCGGCCGGGCCCAGTCTCACCCACGGCTCCGGCGGCGGCCAACACCCTTCGACCTCCATCGAATTCGGACACGGGACGACGGCCGGGCAGCGTCTCCCGGCCAGTTCCGCGGCGGGCCGCCACGAGGCCGTGCCGGGGCGGATAGCGTGCCGTGGGCTGGTCCTCTCCCCGTCGCCGTCACCTCCGGAGAACAACCGGTGCTACGTGTCCACTTCACCCCGGAGGACCTCGCCCGCGTGCGCGTGGCCCGCTGCCCCGACCCCCTCGCCGAGACGGTCCTGAGCCTGCCGGTGCTCCAGGCCGGCGGGCCCGGGGGCGTCGAGCTCGCGGGCTGGAGGGAGCGCACGCGCGGAGGCCTGCGGGCGGTCATGCGGCCGCTGTTCGACCTGGCCCCCGCCGGCCTCGGGGAGTACGTACCGGAGGTGTTCACGCACGCCGCCACCGGCACCCTCGCCGACAGCATCGACCACACCTGGTCGCTGCCGCGCCTCCAGTGGGCGGCGGACCTGGACGCCGTCGCGCGGCAGCGCCCGCGGGCACCGCGCTGGATCCACGCGCTGCACCACGGCGACCGGGAATGGGGCGCCGTCGTCCGCGAGGCCCTGTCGGCCTATCACGCCGTGGCCGTCGCCCCGTACTGGGCGCAGATCACGGCGACGGCGCACACCGACCGCACCGGGCGCGCGCTGACCCTGGCCGACTGCGGTGTCGAGGGGCTCCTCGCCGGCCTGCACCCCGAGGTCCGCTGGTGCGCGCCCGTCCTCCACGTCCCGTGCGAGGCCGACGCGGACCTGCGGCTGGCGGGGCGCGGGCTGCTGCTCGTACCGACCTTCTTCTGGCCCAGGCCGCTGGCCCTGGTCGACAACGCCGATCCGGGCCGGCCGCTGGTGCTGCGCTACCCGGTCGCGCGGGACCTCCCCGCGTACGGCCGGGTCTGGGCGCCCACCGCCCCGCCCCGCCCGGACGGGGCCCTCGGCGCCCTGCTCGGCAGCACCCGCGCCCGGGTGCTGCGGGCCGCCGAGACGCCCGCGAGCACGGCGGAGCTGGGGCGGCGCACGGGTACGTCCCCGGCGACCGCGAGCCACCACGCGACGGTGCTGAGGGCGGCCGGGCTGCTGACGACGGACCGGGACGGGAACGGGGTCCGCCACGTCCTGACGCCCCTGGGCCGCGCCCTGCTGAGCGACCCCTAGACGGCGCCCGGCCGCTCGTGCCGGTCCTGCGGAGCACGGCGGGTCCGCGCGGCGGACGGTGGTTCCGCGGCACGGAGCCGCCGCTGCCGTACTACCGTTCCCCCGTGGCCAGGTTCCCCCTGTTCCTGGCCTGAGCCACCACCGACGTCCGACCGGGTGGCGGCGCTGTCCGACCCGGTCGTTAGGCTCGGCGGATGGTTGCCGTGCCCCTTCCGAAGGTCATCACGCGTCACCGCGACGGACTCGTCCACGTCTACGTCGTGGGCTCCGGCGCCGTGGGGCCGTTGGAGCCCGCCGCGGTGTTCCGGCCGCGGCCCGGTGACGAGCTCGTGGAGTCGGTGGTCCGACCCGACCTGGAACGGGTCGTGTACACGACGCCGGGCGGTGTCGTCTGCCTCGCCGGCACCGGAGAGTTGCTCTGGGCCCGGGACTTCGGGCCCCGCCCGGACGTGAGCCACGGGCATCGGGCCGGCTGTGCGCTGTCCCTGGACGGCCGGACCGTATGGGTCTACCGGCCGGACGTGATGGCGCAGCGCGGTACCCGCGACCAGTGGGTCGTGCTCGACGCGGACAGCGGCGCCGTGCTGGCCCGCCGGGAGCTGGACACGGCCGGCCACGGCGGCGTGCACCACCTGCATCCGGCGGACGGCAGCGTCTACCTCACCGTCGGCGAGGGCCAGGACGGCTCCGTCCTGCTCCGGGGGGTGGCCGGCGCCGACGGCGGGCCGGAGTTCACGACGGACGGGTGGCCGGACCGCTGCCTGATCGACGTGGCACCGTCCGGGGAGCAGTTCATGACCGTCGACCACGACCAGTCGGACGTGGCCTTCCACCGCCATCCCGGCGGCGAGGTGGTCCTCCGCCTGTCCGCACGGGACTTCGGGTGCGACCCGGAGGACACCTTCCTCGAATGGAGCGGCGGCTACCTGGACGCGCACACCGCCGTCGTCGCCCTGAGCGGTGAGTCGGAGGACGAGGAGATCTGGTTCCGCCACCACCCCGTCGACGTGCGGACGGGCACGGTCGGCGACGCGCTCACCACAGCGGCGGACGATGCGTACGATCTGCTGCCCCTCGGGGACGGCTCGTGGCTGACGGAGGGGCCCGGCGGCCACCCCGTACGGGGTCTCCCCGCCGGTCCATGAGAGGCTCCGCGGCATGCCCCGCCCGGGAATGTCGCCGTCGGTGTCAGTGGCCCCGCGTAGGGTCCGGGCATGACTGATCATCAGCCTCCGCGCGCCGACCGGCCGGCGGCGCGCGCGCATCCCGGAGTGCCGGTCCCGGCCCCCTCGGTGGACCTCGACCTGCTCGAACGGACGCTGCGCGAAGCCCTGCCCGGCATCGCCGGGGCGACGGAGGAGGAGGTCGCGGCCGTCGAGGCCCGGCTCGGTGTGCCGTTCTCCGAGGAGCTCACGGTGCTCCTCCGGGTGGTGGGGTCGGGGGAGGAGGACTCCGGAGGGGGCGAGGAGTACGACCACGAGGGGGTGTGCCCCGTCGACAGGGCGGTGGGCTGCGACTTCTTCGGGCTCGAGCACCTGTCCGCCGTCGACGCGGAAGTCCGCGGCTCCAGTTGGTACGGGGCGGGGGCGGGGGAGGCGGCGGATCACGCGGCGGCCGGTGCGGCGGTGGTGCGGCACGTGGCCGGGTCGGCGGGCTGGATCGCCTTCGGGAGCAACGGGGGCGACACGTACGCGGTCGACCTCACCCCCGGCCCCGCCGGACACCACGGGCAGGTCATCCTGGTCGGGCACGAGCAGAGCGTCGGAGCCGATCTCGTCTCCGACTCCCTCACCGACTTCGTTCTCGCCCGGCGCGCCCTGTAGGGCGACACCCGTAGCGGCGACCGCCCGGCTCAGTCCCAGGCGTTGAAGAGCACGCCGCCCAGCGTCGTGATGCCGTAGGCGCGCACCGCGCGCCGTTCGGTGGGGGTCAGGGCCGAGGTGTCGACGTCCGCCAGCGGAAGGCAGAGCGTCGCACGGTCCAGCACGGTGAACCCCAGGTGCGCGAAGGCGTCCGCCCACGGCGGCGGCGCGAGGAACTCCTCGGTGTACCAGTCACGGCGTTCCCGTGCGAAGGCGATCCAGGGGTGGTGGGCGTGGCACAGGACGACGGCCTCCCCGCTGCCGGAGCGGATCGTCGCGCCGTGGAAGCTACGGGGGTACGCCTGCTCCTCCACGTCGTCCACGGCGCCTCCGGCCGCGCGGGCGGCGGCGTGCAGTGCTGCCCGGAAGGCCCGCCGGTCGCTCTCCGGTACGGGTCCGTCCTCCGGCCGGAAGAAGCCGGTGGCGCCGCGCGGCAGGGCGGACGGTGGGGTCGCTGCTGAGCTCATGCGTCCCATTCTGCCGAGGAGGACCGGGCGGCCCCGCCGCCGCCCGGCCCGGACGCCGCCCCGGCTCCCCACCCCGCCGCCGCCCCCGGCGGACCGTACGGGCCGATTCGGTGCGGAAACGACGCGACTTTTCCCGTATGCCGCATCTGGTCACGCTGGACACCTCGGGACCTGGAACGCGATCTGGGAGTGCCTATGAACCTGCGTGACGAACTGCCGGTCGACCACCCGCTCAGCCGGGTCTACCGCATCGGCGCCGCACTCTGCGGGCTCCTCCTGCTCGTCTTCGGATGCCTCGGGTTCGCGGACAGCCTGTCCTCCTTCGACACCGCCGGACAGCAGATCGCCGGTCTCTCCACCAACGGACTGCTCAGCACGATCTCGGTGGTGGTCGGGCTGCTGCTGTTCGTCGCGGCGCTGATCGGGGGCAACGTCGCCTCGACCGTGAACATCACCGTCGGCGTGCTCTTCGTCCTGAGCGGGTTCGTCCACCTCTTCCTCATCGGGCGGCCCGCCAACATCCTCGACTTCGGCATGACGAACGTGATCTTCAGCTTCCTGATGGGCCTGCTGGTCATGACCTTCGGCATGTACGGCCGCGTCAGCGGCGGCCTGCCCCACGACAACCCCTACTGGCAGCAGCGCCACCCCGGGCAGGCCGCGGCCGAGGCCCGCGCGGTCCCGTCCCGGACGCCCGCGATCGTCTCCCGTGCAGCCGCTCCGGCCCGGACCCAGCTGCCCCGGCGGTGAACGGACGATGACCGGGAGCAGCCCGCGGGTGCTGGTGGTCGGAGCCACCGGCGAGCTCGGCACGCTCGCGGTGCACGAGCTGCTCGCACGCGGCGCGAAGGCGGCCGTGTGCGGGCGGGACCCGGACCGGCTCGCCGGCCTCGCCGCGGACACCGGCTGCCCGGCCCGCCGCATCGACGCCTACGACCTGGACGACTGCGGCTCGGCCGCCCCGTGGGCCGCCGCCGCCCTCGGCGGACTCGACGGAGTGCTCACCACCGTCGGCGTGGCCGCCTTCGGGCCGGCGGCCACGGTCACCGACGACGTCGCCGAGCACCTGATGACCGTCAACGCCCTCTGTCCGATGGCGGTGCTGCGCGGCGCCGCGTCGACCGTTGAGGACGGCGGTTTCCTCGCCGCCGTGACCGGCGCGATCGTCGACGCCCCGTTGACGGGGACGGCCGACTACGCCGCCGCCAAGTCCGCGCTCTCCTGCTGGCTCGGGGTCGTGGCCCGCGAACTCCGCCGCCGCCGGGTGGCCGTCGTCGACGCGCGCCTGCCCCACATGGACACCGGCTTCGCGACGCGAGCCGTCTTCGGCAGCCCACCACCCCTCGCGCGCGGCGCCGATCCCGGCCGGGAGGCGGCCGTACTCGTCGATCGGCTGCTGGGACACCTCCCCGGCGCCCCGACCGGGCCCCCGTCCTGAACGACACCGACTGAACGACACCGACGCACCGCTCCGGAGGAAACCATGTCCACGTCCAAGGTCCCGCCGGGAGAGACGCCCCCGGCAGAAGGCTCCACCGCCTCCGCCCACGTCGAGCGCGCCGACGGAGGGGTCTGGGAACACCCGATGGCCTTCCTCGCCCTGATCGTCGTGGGAGCCGTCCTGGTCGCCGGGTTCTTCGTCGCCCGCATCTGGGGCTGGTGATGGCCCCAGCCCGAAGCCGCGGGCCGGCCGGTCCGGACACGGAGCCCGACCGCGCGGGCGGCCCGGACGGTTCCGTCGGCATCACGACCGGCGCCGTGGCCCGGCGGCTGGGCGTCTCGCCGACCACGGTGCGGTCCTGGGAGCAGCGCTACGGGATCGCGCCCGCCGCCCGTCAAGGGGGCAAGCACCGCCGATGGACGCGCGACGACGTCGCGATGCTCGACGAGATGTGCCGGCTGACGACGGCCGGGATCCCGCCCGCCGAAGCCGCCCGCGCGGCCATGACCACCCGCGTCCCCACGACGGGGACCGAGCCGGAGACCGGAGCCGCGACCCCCCACACCTCGTCGACCGGGACCGGGACCGGTCCCGGTCCCGGTCCCGCGTCGGCGTCCGCCGCGCCGCGCACCCGGGCGGCCGGCGCGGGCAGCGGCCTGCCGCTGGGGGCCGTACGGCCGGAGTGCCGCGGGCTGGCGCGCGCCGCCGTCCGGCTCGACAGCCCCGCCATCGACGACCTCCTCACCGAGGTCCTGCGCGACCACGGCCTGGTCACCGCGTGGGAGGAGGTGATGGCCCCCACCCTGCACGCGGTCGGCCGGAAGTGGGGGACGACGGGCGAGCGGTACGTGGAAGTGGAACACCTGCTGTCCTGGCACGTCTCGACGGCCCTGCGCAAGGTCGCCGTCACCCGGCCGCCCGGCACACCGGTCGAGGGCCCGCCCGTGCTGCTGGCCTGCACCCCGGGCGAACAGCACACGCTCCCGCTGGAGGCGCTGGCGGCAGGACTCGCCGAGCGCGGTCTGCCGACGCGGATGTTCGGCGCTGCGGTCCCCGCGGAGGCCCTCGACGAAGCCGTACGGCGCCTGGGGCCGGCCGCCGTCGCGCTGTGGTCCCAGTCGGCCTCCACCGCCGACGCGGCCCTGGCCCGGCAGGTCGCCCGGACCGGCTTCGGCCTCCGGGGCGCACGCACCGCCCCCCTCGTCCTCCTCCTGGGCCCCGGCTGGCAGACCTCCCAGGCCAGGGCGGGGGCGGTGCGGCCCCACGGGCTGCGCGCCGCGATCGACGCGGTGGCACACCTCTTCACCCACCCCCGCCGCCACCCCACCGCCTGACCCGGCCGCGGCCGGCGCCGGGTTCCGGCGTGCGGCGTGCGGTTGTGCAGCGTGTCGTCGTGGCGGGTGGCGTTGACCGGGGTTGTGGCCGTTCCTATATTCGGCTGCGGCCACACCGTACGGTGACGTCTCGTCCCCCGGGAGCAACCGCATGCTCACGTACGACCAGGAAGGGTTCCGGCGCGCGGGACGTCCGCACCGGATCGTCTCGGGAGCCCTGCACTACTTCCGGGTGCACCCGGAGCTGTGGCAGGACCGGCTGGAGCGACTGCGTGCCCTCGGTGTGAACACCGTGGACACCTACGTGCCGTGGAACTTCCACGAGACCGCCCCCGGGAAGGCCGACTTCACGGGGTGGCGCGACCTCGGCCGGTTCCTGCGCACCGCCCAGCGGCTCGGGCTCGACGCCATCGTGCGGCCCGGCCCGTACATCTGCGCCGAATGGGACTTCGGCGGTCTGCCCGCCCGTCTCCTCGCCGTCGACGGGCTGCACCTGCGCTGCTCCGACCCGCGGTTCGAGGCCGAGGTGGACGGCTGGTTCGACCTGCTCGCCCCCGAGCTGCTGCCGCTGCTCGCGAGCCGCGGCGGCCCCGTCGTCGCCGTGCAGGTGGAGAACGAGTACGGCTCCTACGGCGACGACACCCGCTACCGGGCCCACGTGGAACGCGCCCTCGTCGAACGCGGCGTGGACTGCCTGCTGTTCACCGCCGACGGTGCGGAGGACACCATGCTGCAGGGCGGCACGATCCCGGGGCGCCTCGCGACGGCCACCTTCGGCGCCCGGCCCGCCGAGCGCCTCGCCACCCTGCGCCGCCACCAGCCGACCGGACCGCTGGCCGCCATGGAGTTCTGGATCGGCTGGTTCGACCACTGGGGCGAGGACCACCACGTCCGCGCCGTCGACGAGGCCGCCGCCGCCCTCGACGAACTCCTCGCCACCGGCGCCTCGGTGAACCTGTACATGGCCCACGGGGGCACCAACTTCGGCTACTGGGCCGGGGCCAACCACACCGGCAGCCGCCCGGGAGAGCCGGGTCACGAACCGACCGTCACCAGCTACGACTACGACGCGCCCATCGGCGAGGCCGGCGAACTCACCCCGAAGTTCCACGCCTTCCGCGAGGTCATCGGGAAGTACCTGCCGCTCCCCGACGCGCCGCTGCCCGAGCCGCGGCCCCGGATCGTCCCCGCACTCGCCACGCCCGCCGGCAGCGCGGACCTGCTGGCCCGGGTCGACGTCCTGTGCGGCGGCCCTCCGCTGCTGCGCCCCGCCCCCGAGCCGATGGAGCGGATCGGGCAGAGCCACGGACTGATCCACTACCGCACCGTCGTGACCGGTCCCCGGCCCGCCATGCCCGTCAGGATCGACGGCCTGGGCGACCGCGCGTACCTGTTCGCCGACGGGGAACCGCTGGGGGTCGTCGACCGCAACGCCCCCGACGAGGGGCCCGACCTGGCCGTGGGCGCGTCGGGAGCCGTCCTCGACGTGCTCGTCCTGGCGCGGGGACGCGTCAACTACGGCCCGCTGCTCGACGACCGCAAGGGCATCTGGCGCGGCGTCCGCCACGGACACCAGCACCTGTTCGAGTGGGAGATCAGGCCGCTGCCCCTCACCGACCCGGGCCCGGTCGACTGGTCGCCGCCGGACCACGCCCCCGACGCCGGGCCCGGCCCGCACCCGTCCGGCCCGTACCCCTCCAGCACGCGCCCCACCTTCCACCGCTTCACCCACGCGCTCCCCGCGGACGGACCCGCCGACGCCTTCCTCGGCATGGCCGGGTGGGGGACCGGCCTGGTCTGGCTGAACGGTTTCCTCCTCGGCCACTACGACAGCCCGCGCGGCCCGCAGCGCACCCTCTACGCCCCCGGGCCGCTGTGGCGCGCCGGGGAGAACGAGATCGTCGTGCTGGAACTGGAGTCGCCCGGCGCCGAACTGCCGTTGCTGGACCGGCCCGACCTCGGCAGGACCACCGTCGTCACGCTCGCCTGACCGCCCTGTCCATCCGGCTGGCCCCCGTTCGGGAACGGGCGCGTCCCCGATGGCGGGCGGCTCCGTGCGGTTCCTAGCCTCGAGTTCATGATCTTCCGTCGTATGTGTCCCGCAGCCGCCGTACTCGCCCTGGCCGTGTCCTCCTCCCTGCCCTTCGCCCCCACGTCCGCCTTCGCCTCCTCCGCGTCCGCCGCCGCCCCGGCCGCGCCGCCCGCCGCCGGCACGGCCTGGTCCGTGCAGCGCGGCGCCGACGCGCTGCGCGACACCGGGGTCACCGGAGTGGCCGTCCGCGTGGACACCCCGCGCGGCACGGTCAGGGCGGTCTCCGGGGTGAGGAGCCTGCAGGACCGGCGTCCGGTGCCGCAGGACGGCCCCCTGCGCCTGGGCAGCACCACCAAGACCTTCGTGGCCACCGTCGTCCTCCAACTCGTGGGCGAGGGGCGGATGTCCCTCGACCGGACCGTGGAGGAGCTGCTGCCCGGAGTCGTGTCCGGGAACGGCAACGACGGCCGGACCGTCACCGTCCGCGACCTGCTCCGGCACACCAGCGGCCTCTCCGACTACGTCCAGGACGTCTTTCCCGATCCCAGTGCCCGCACCTACTTCGCCCACCGGTGGACCTCCTACCGGCCCGACGAGCTGGTCGCCCTGGCCATGCGCCACGAGCCCGGCTTCCCGGCGGGCTCCGGATGGGCCTACTCCAACACCAACTACGTGCTCGCGGGCATGATCGTCGAGAAGGTCACCGGCCGCACCTGGCAACAGCAGGTCCACGACCGCATCCTGCGCCCCCTCGGCCTGCGGGACACCACCGCCGAGGTCACCACGCCCTTCCTCCCGGATCCGCACACCACCAACCACCAGCAGTTCGCGCCAGACGGCCCGATGGTCGACACCACCATCCCCTACCGCCCCTTCGACAGCGGAGCCGACGGCTCGATGACCGGCACGGCCCGGGACCTCAACCGCTTCTTCGCCGCCCTGGCCGGGGGACGCCTGCTCGCGACGGCCGAACTCGCCGCCCTGCGGGACACGGTCGAGGTGCCCGGCGGCGGCGACCACCCGGCCGGGACCCGTGACGGCCTGGGCGTCTTCCTCACCCCGCTGTCCTGCGGCGGCGAATACCTCGGGCACGGAGGAAGCGGCTTCGGCTACGTCGTCCGGGCGGCCACCACCACCGACGGCCGGCGCTCCGTCACGGTGTCCGCGCACAGCCGCTCCGCGGACCCGCGGACCGCCGAGCGCCAGGAGCAGGCCCTGAGCGAGCTGGTCGACCGGGCCCTCTGCCGGACCACATGAAGCCGCCAAGCCCGCCAAGCCCCGGAAAGCCCCGCCAAGGCACGTCAAGGCAGGTCAAGGCACGTCAAGCCCCACCGAACGCCGCCAAGCCCCGGCATGATCGGCAGGACACCCCTAGACTGACGGTTCCTTGATCGTCATGTGCCCGTCGAGCCGGAGGAACGAACACACATGCGCCATCTCCCCCTGGGCAGCTCAGGTCTGCTGGTCTCCGCCGTCGGCCTCGGCTGCAACAACTTCGGCGGACGACTCGACGCCCAGGCCACCCGCGCCGTCGTGGACGCCGCACTGGACGCGGGCATCACCCTCCTCGACACCGCCGACATCTACGGCGGCGCAGGCGGATCGGAGGTCTTCCTCGGCCAGGCCCTCAAGGGCCGCCGGGACCAGGTCGTCCTCGCCACCAAGTTCGGCTACGACGGCGTCGACATGAAGTACGGCCCCGCCGCCGGGTCCCGCGGCGGACGGGCGTACGTACGCCGCGCCGTCGAGGAGTCGCTGCGACGGCTGGACACCGACCACATCGACCTGCTCCAGCTGCACAGCCACGACCCGGCCGTCCCGATCGCCGAGACCCTGGCCGCCCTCACCGAGCTCGTCGCCGAGGGCAAGGTCCGCTACGTCGGCCACTCCAACTTCACGGGCTGGCAGCTCGCCGAAGCCGCGCACGTGGCCCGCGAGACCGGCGCGGTGCCCTTCGTGTCGGCGCAGAACGAGTGGTCCCTGCTGGAGCGGTCCGCCGAGCGCGAGCTGGTCCCGGCCGCACTGCACTACGGGGTCGGCGTGCTCCCGTACTTCCCGCTCGCCAACGGCCTGCTCACCGGCAAGATCCGGCGCGGGGCGCCCGTCCCGGCCGGCTCCCGCCTGGAGGGCCGCGACTCCTACGTCACCGAGGAGCGGCTCGACGTGGTCGAGGCACTGGCCGTGATCGGCGAGAAGCACGGGCGCAGCGTGCTCGAACTCGCCATCGGCTGGCTCTCCGCCCGGCCCGGCTGCGCCTCCGTCATCGCGGGCGCCACCTCGGCCGAGCAGGTGCGGGCCAACGCGGCGGTCGCCGACCGCCCCCTGGACGCCGAGCTGCTCGCCGAGATCGACGCGATTGCCCCGCCCGTCCCCGCGTAGGCGCCGGGAGGCCCGCGGCGACGGCGCGCGGGACCCGCGACCACGACGACGGGCGGCGGCCGTCACCGGCCGCCGCCCGTTCCCGTCCGTGGCGCGCCCCGTGGTCCGGCGCGCCAGGGGTCAGGACACGATGTCCTTGCGGGAGAACCCGCGGAACGCGAGCGCGAACAGCACCAGCGCATACGACACCGACACCACCGCCCCCTTGACCATCCCGCCCCACTCCAGCTGGGGCTGCAGGGCGTCCGCCCACGCGAACTGCCAGTGCGCCGGGAGGAACTCCCGCCACGTGCCGAGCGCCGTGACCGCGTCCAGGACGTTGCCGACGATGGTCAGGCCGACCGCGCCGCCCACCGCGCCCAGGGGCGCGTCCGTGCGGGTCGACAGCCAGAACGCCAGTCCCGCCGTCACCAGCTGCGACACGAAGACGAAGGCCACCGCGAGGGCCAGCCGAGGGACGGTGTCCCCGGCCGCCAGCGCCCCGCCGGCGGGGAGTTTCAGCGGACCCCAGCCGTACGCGACGGTGCCCGCCGCCAGCGCCACCACCGGCAGCAGGACGATCGCCGCCAGGCTGAAGCCGAGCGCCACCACCAGCTTGCTCCACAGCAGCCGCGCCCGCGGGACGGGGGAGGCCAGCAGGTAGCGCAGGGACGACCAGCTCGCCTCGGAGGCCACGGTGTCCCCGCAGAACAGTGCCACCGGCACCACCAGCAGGAAGCCCGCCGACACGAACAGGCAGGTCGCGGCGAAGTTCGCGCCGGAGGCCGTCGCCGTGTCGATCAGGGTGATCCGGTTGTTCCCGCCGCGGCTGTCCGGCCCGCCGCCCACCGCGAACGCGATGATCATGACGAAGGGCAGTGCGGCCAGCACCCCGCCCATCACCAGCGTCCGCCGCCGACGCCACTGGCGCAGCGCCTCCACGCGCAGCGGCAGCGTCCGGTTGGCGCGGTAGCCCGGTGCGGTCTCCGCGGACTTCGCGGGCTCCGCCGTCTTCGCGGCCGTCGTCGCCGTGCTCACGCCGCACCTCCGATCAGGGTGAGGAACGCGTCCTCCAGTCGCCGGTGCGGGCCCACTGCGGACACCGGCACCTCCAGCCGTACGAGTTCGGTGATCAGGCCCGAGGCCGTCGTGCCGTCGAGACGGACCAGCAGCCCGTCGTCGGCGGCCACCACCGAGCCCACTCCCTCCAGCGCCGCCACCTTCTCCACGGTGACCTCGTCCACCGGCTCGGCCAGGACCACCAGCAGGGTGTCCCCGCCACCGGTGATCTCGGCGACCTCGCCCGCGGCGACCCTGCGGCCGCGGTCCATGACCACGAGGTGCGTGCAGGACTGCTCCACCTCCGACAGCAGGTGGCTGGAGACGATGACCGTCCGTCCGCCCGCCGCGTAGCGGATCATCACGTCCCGCATCTCGCGGATCTGCGGCGGGTCCAGACCGTTCGTCGGCTCGTCGAGGATCAGCAGGTCCGGCATGCCGAGCATCGCCTGTGCGATGGCGAGCCGCTGGCGCATGCCCTGCGAGTACGTCCGCACGGCGCGCTCCAGGGCGTCGCCGAGCCCGGCGATCTCCAGGGCCTCCGCCATGTGGGAGTCCTCGGCGGGACGGCCGGTGGCCTGCCAGTACAGCTCCAGGTTGGCGCGGCCCGTCAGGTGCGGCAGGAAGCCCGCACCCTCCACGAAGGCCCCGACCCGCGACAGCACGGGCGCCCCGGCGCGCACGGCGTGCCCGAACACCCGGATCTCCCCGGCGTCCGGCGAGATCAGGCCCATCAGCATGCGCAGGGTGGTGGTCTTCCCGGCCCCGTTGGGTCCGAGCAGCCCCAGCACTTGCCCCTTCTCCACCCGGAACGACAGGTCCCGCACCGCGTAGCGGTCCTGGGACTTGGCGTACCGCTTGGACAGACCGGTGATCTCCAGCGGTACGTCGGCCAGAGCCGGGTCCGGCTCCGGCACCCCGGCCCCCGGACGGCCCCGGCCGGGCCGCCGCAGGCCGATCAGCGCCGCCGCGAGGGCGACCGCGCCGAGCGGCAGCCCCCACGTCCAGGCGGGCAGCCCGGCGGTGGCGGTCCGCACGTCGGAGGCGACGGGCACGGCCAGGGGTCCCTCGGCCGCGACCGTGTAGGCGGCGGGCGACGCCGGGGAGGCGTAGCCGAGGTCGGTGGCCGCGACGACCAGCCGCATCCGGTGTCCGGCCGCGAAGGAGTGGTCGATCGCGGGCAGCGTCAGCCGCACGGTCGTGGGCTGCTGGGCGTTCTCCACCCGCAGCGGGGCGACGAGCTGGGAGGGCAGCAGCTGCTGCCGTCCGTCGGGACCCACGTCGTACACCTTGCCGAACAGCACGGCGGACCCGTCCGCAGCCGTCGACCTCACCTTCAGGGTTACGGTCGGGCTGCCGGTGACCATCAGGTCCCCGTCCAGCGGTGCCGACTCGAACCGTGCGTTCTGGCCTGGGAAGTCCAGCGAGAGCCCGGCCCCGAAGGAGGCGAGCTGCCCGCCGATGCCGGGCAGCGAGGACAGTGCGGGGGGTGCGCCGCCCACCGGGTTGGTGAACGTCTGCTCCCGCCCGGTCAGCGCGACCTCCCGCGGGCCGGAGACCAGCCCCGGGTAGCGCTCGCCGCTCGCGCCGCGCAGTATCACCTGGCCGTCGGTGGAGTCGATGCCACCGGAGCGCGACACCCGGAACGCCGGACCGGTGTCCGCGCCGGTGTCGCCCTTGAGGTGGCGGTCGAACCAGGCGGCCACGCGGGCCTCCACCCGGTCCGCCTCGCGCATGCCGCCGTCGTGCCCGCCGGCCGCCCAGTCCACGGCCACGGGAGCGCCGTTCGAGGTGATGGCCGCGGCCATCGCGTCGGCCTGGTCCAGCGGGAAGAGGGAGTCGTCCTGGCCCTGCACGATCAGGGTGGGCACCTTGATCCGGTCGGCGACCGCCGACGGGCTGCGCCCCTCCAGCAGGCTGCGGGCCTCGGCGTCCGGCTTCCCGGCCACCCCGACGCGCTCGTACATCGCGCACAGCTCGGGGGTGAACCTGCCGCAGGCGGGATCCGCCGCGGCTTCCGCGGGACCGCTGCCGGTCTCGGTCGCCGTGCCCGGAGCCGCTCCGGCCGGGGCCTGGGGCCTTGCGTTCCCCGCGTCCCGCGGCTGCCCGTCCCCGCTCTCCCGCGGCTCGGTGCCGCCCGGCTGCAGCCCGCCGGCCGAACCGGTGGTGAAGAAGATCCCGGACCACAGCTTCTTGAAGACGCCGCCCGGGAAGAGCGAGTCCGCGAGGTTCCAGTAGGTGATCTGCGGGGCGATGGCGTCCACCCGCGGGTCGTGCCCGGCGGCCAGCAGCGCGATCGCACCGCCGTAGGAGGCACCGGCCACGCCCACCCGGGGGTCGCCCGCCCCGTCCAGCCGCACCTCGGGCCGGGCCGCGAGCCAGTCGACGAGCCGGGACACGTCCTTGACCTCGTGCTCGGGATCGTTCAGCCCGATCTTGCCGCCGGAGCGGCCGAAGCCGCGCGCGGACCAGGTCAGGACGGCGTACCCGTCGCGGGCCAGCCGCTCGGCCTGCGCGCGGACGTCCTCCTTGCTGCCGCCGAACCCGTGGCCGAGGAGGACGGCGGGCCGTTTCGCCGCACCGCCCCCCGCGCCGTCCGCCGTGAAGTAAGAGGTGTCGATCCCGGCGCCGGGCATGTTCAGGACCTGGTCCTGCCGGTGCACGGCGGGCGCGTCGCCGGACGCGGACGAGGCCGTCCACGTGCCGGCCCCCGCCACGACGACCAGCGCGGCGGCTCCCGCGAGCAGGCGGTCCCGGCGGCGCCGGGGCATTCGGAGCTTCATAGGGGCACCCTAAGGGCCCGGCCACGGGCCTTCGAGCACCCACAGGCGGAACTGCCGCCCTTCTCCGGTACTACTCCAGGGCCCGCCCGTACCGCGGACGCGGTACGGATCTCCGACCTGCGCGGCCCGCCCGGGGGCGGCAGGATGGCCGCATGCTCCTGGCCGAGGTCGCACGCGTGTCCCGGGAGGTCGCCGCGACCTCCGCCCGTTCCCGCAAGACCGCCCTGCTGGCGGAGCTCTTCGCGGCAGCCCCGCCGGGCGAGGCCGGCCTGGTCATCTCCTACCTCGCCGGGCGCCTCCCGCAGGGCCGCCCCGGCATCGGCCGGCGCACCCTCGGCCAGGAGATCCCGCCCGCACCGCGGCCCACCCTCGCCGTCCGCGACGTCGACACCGCCGTGAGCGAACTCGCCGCCGTCGCGGGGGCCGGGGCGGCCGAGCGCCGCCGCGGCATCGTCGCCGCCCTGCTGGGCGCGGCCACCGGACCCGAGCAGGGGTTCCTGCGTGGGCTGCTGTCCGGGGAGGTCCGCCAGGGCGCGCTCGACGCGGTGGCCCTGGAGGGCGTCGCCGCGGCCGCCGGCGTCCCCGCCGCCGAACTGCGCCGGGCGGTGATGCTGGACGGATCGCTGCCGCGCGTCGCGGAGGCGGTGCTCGCCGAGGGCGCGCCCGCCCTGCGCGCCGTCACCCTGCGCGTGGGGCGGCCCGTCCAGCCGATGCTGGCCGGCACGGCAGGTTCGGTCGCCGAGGCCCTGGACGCGCTCGGGCCGTGCGCGGTGGAGGAGAAGCTGGACGGCATCCGCGTGCAGGTCCACCGGGAGGGGGACGACGTACGGATCTACACGCGCTCCCTCGACGAGATCACCGGGCGGCTCCCGGAGGTGGCCGAGCTGGCGCGCTCGCTGCCGGGGGAGCGGTTCATCCTCGACGGGGAGGTCATCGGCCGGGCGCCGGACGGCCGACCGGTGCCCTTCCAGGAGATCGCGAGCCGCGTCGGCTCGCGGCTCGACGTGGCGGCCGCCCGCCGGACCCTCCCGGTCGCCCCCTACTTCTTCGACGTCCTCGCCGCGGGTGACGACGTCCTCCTCGACCTCCCCGTCAGCGAGCGGTACGAGGTCCTGGCCGCCCTGGTCCCCGAGAGCGCCCGCGTCGGGCGGCTCGCCGTCCGGGACCCGCTGGCGCAGCGGGACGAGGCCGAGGGGTTCTGGGCCGAGACCCTGCGCCGTGGCCACGAGGGGGTGGTGGTCAAGGCCCTCGACGCGCCCTACGCGGCCGGCCGGCGCGGCAAGCAGTGGCTCAAGGTGAAACCGGTGCACACCCTGGACCTGGTGGTGCTCGCCGCAGAATGGGGCCACGGCCGGCGCACCGGACTGCTGTCGAACCTGCACCTCGGGGCGCGCGCCGCCGACGGCGGCTTCGCCATGCTGGGCAAGACCTTCAAGGGGCTCACGGACGAGATGCTGCGCTGGCAGACTGCCGCGCTCGGCGCCCTCGCGACCTCCGACGACGGCTTCACGGTGCGGGTGCGGCCCGAGCTGGTCGTGGAGATCGCCTACGACGGCCTCCAGCGCTCCACGCGCTACCCGGCCGGGGTGGCCCTGCGCTTCGCCCGGGTCCTGCGCCACCGCCCCGACAAGGACGCGGCCCAGGCGGACACGGTGGAGACGGTGCTCGGGCAGGACCACACGCCGTGAGCCCCACGGGTGACCTTCCTGCGCTCCGGACCGCAGAGGCGTCATAGGGCGGTGATGGACCGGTGGGGGAGGGTGACCGCGGGCCGGCCCGTCGCGGGCCGGCGCCCGGCGAACACCCCCGCCGGCCCCCTTCCGCCGTGCCAGGAGCCGCCCTCGTGGACGTCGAATCCGTACTTTCCCGCCCGCCGGGACCCGGCCCGAAAGCGCCGGGCACCGGCACACCGGCCCGGCCGGGGGCCGGGCGGCGCATCCGGGCGGCGGTGCTCGGGGTGCTGCCCGGCAGCGGGGCGGTCGCCACCGCCCTCCTCGCCCTCGCGGCGGCCGGCGCGCTGATCGGGGAGCCGGTGCTCCTGCCCTCCCTCGCCGCGAGCGCCGCCGTCCTGCACCACACTCCCGGGCTGCCCGCGGCGCAGCCCCGCACCCTCGTCCTCGCCCATCTCCTGGGCGCCGCCTCCGGCTACGCGGTGCTCGCGGTGGTACCCGGCAGCCCCTGGGGCGCCGCGGTGGCCGCGGGCCTGACCTTCGCCGCGACGAGCCTCGCCCGCGCCGCGCACTCGCCGGCCTGTGCCACCGCCGTGGTCGTCGTGCTCCAGGACCCGGTGCCCGTGCGGTTCGTCCCCCTGCTGCTCGGCGCCACGGTGGTCCTGGTCCTCGGCGGGTACACGACCTCGCGCCTGCGCCGGGCGGCGCCCCCGTACCCCGTCCGCTGGTGGTGAGACGGGTGCCGCCGGACGGCCCCGGACGGGCGGCTTTGCCTCAGAGGCAAGAAGGTTTGCCAGGAAGGCAAGACTCTGGCTCAATCGGGGCATGACACCCGGTCCCGCCCCCGAAGACGCGGTCGACGAGCTGCCCGCCGTGGCACCGCAGCTGCGCGAGCTGCGCCGGCGCGCCGGCCTCACCCTGGAGCAGGCCGCCGCCCGGGCCCGGCTCTCGCCCGCGCACCTGTCCCGCCTGGAGACCGGCCGACGCCAGCCCTCGCTGCCCCTGCTGCTGGGCCTCGCCCGCACCTACGGTACGACGGTCTCCGAGCTGCTCGGCGAGACCTCGGCCGTCGCCGACCCCATCGTACGGGCCGGCGGACCGGGCGCCCGGGAGGCCGACGGGTGGACGTACTGGCAGGCGGGCGGCGCGGGGCGCGGCATGCAGGCGCTGCGCGTGCACGTGCCGCGGGGGCGCGGCCAGGACGAGCTGGTCCGCGTACACCCCGGCGAGGAGTGGCTGTACGTCCTGGAGGGGCGCCTGCGGCTGCACCTCGGGGACGCCGAGCACCTCCTGGAGCCCGGGGACAGCGCGCACTTCGACTCGCTGACCCCGCACCGGATCGGCGCCGCCTCCTCCGGGGGAGCCGAGCTGCTGTTCGTCCACACCCTGTTGCAGAGCAGTCTCGCCGGGCTGTGCCTGGGCGGGGCCCCGACCACCACGCACCACCGATAGGCGAGGAGTCCGCCCATGTCCCCCGTTTCCCCCGCAGACGAGCCCGTCGGCGCAGACAAGCCCGTCGGCGTCCGCGCCCGCTTCGAGGCCAAGTTCCCCCGCGGCCTGATCATCCGGCTGATCGCCTACCTCTTCGTCGGCCACCTCTTCGCGTTCTTCGTCTACCTCCTCTTCGTCCTGGGTGGCCAGAACCAGTAAGTCCGCGGCACGCGCGAGTCGGTGCCGCGCGGCTATGGAAAGGTGAGGGGCCGGTGGCTACCCTCCGCGCATGATTTCCACGGTTGTCTGGGGTACCGGCAACGTCGGCCGTCTGGCCATCCGCGCCGTCGAGGCCCATCCCGCGCTCCGACTGTCCTCCGTCATCGTCCACGATCCAGCCAAGGTCGGCCGCGACGCCGGCGAACTCGGCGGACTCGACCACCTGTCGGGGGTGAGGGCCACCGACGACGTCGAAGCCGTGCTGGCCGCACGCCCCCGGGCCGTCGTGTACGCCGCCTCCGGGGACGTCCGGCCCGACGACGCCCTCGCCGACATCACCCGCGCGATCCGCTGCGGCGCCGTCGTCGTCAGCCCCGCGCTGTACCCGCTCTACGACCACCGCAGCGCCCCGCCCGAGTTCCGTGCCCCCGTGCTGGCCGCCGTGGAGGAGGGCGGCGGCTCGCTGTTCGCCTCGGGCGTCGACCCCGGGTGGGGCAACGACGTGCTCCCGCTCCTGCTGAGCGGACTGGGCACCACCATCGACGCCATCCGCTGCCAGGAGATCTTCGACTACTCCACCTACAACCAGCCGGACTCCGTCCGCCTGCTCGTCGGCATGGGGCAGCCCATGGACTTCGAGCCGATGATGCTCATGCCCTCCGTCCCGACCATGGTGTGGGGCGGCCAGATACGCATGATGGCCAGGGCCCTCGGCGTCGAACTCGACGAGATCCGCGAGACGTCGGAGCGTCGCGCCCTCGACACCACCGTGACCACCCGCACCATGGGGGAGTTCCGGGCCGGGACCCAGGGCGCGATCCGCTTCGAGGTGCAGGGCGTCGTCGCCGGAGAGCCCCGGATCGTCATCGAGCACGTCACCCGCATCCACGCCTCGTGCGCCCCGGACTGGCCCGTGCCGCCCGACGGCGGCGACGGCGCGCACCGGGTGGTGATCGAGGGACGGCCCCGCATCGAGGTGACCGTGGCGGCCACCGACGAGGGCGAGAACCGCTCGGCCGGCGGCAACGCCACGGCCGTCGGCCGCCTGGTCGGCGCCATCGACTGGCTCACCGAGGCCCCGCCCGGCCTCTACGACGCACTCGACGTCCCGCTGCGCCCCGCCGTCGGCAGACTCGGAAGGAAACCGTCATGAGGATCGACATCCCCGAAGGCCAGCACCCCATCGAGTACGTCTGGGGCGACATGGTCCCGGGCATCGGCATGGCCGCCGCGAACTTCTCGCTCTCCGTCTACGCCCACACCACCCTCGGCCTGCGCGAGTTCGAGGCCGCCCGGCTGCGCGTGGCGCAGATCAACGGGTGCGTCTTCTGCCTCGACTGGCGCACCGAACGCGACGGGGCCAAGGTCGAGGAGGAGTTCGCCGACGCCGTCACCGAGTGGCGCACGACCGGGGCGTTCGACGAGCGCACCCGGCTGGCCGCCGAGTACGCCGAGCGGTACACCCTCGACCACCACGGGCTGGACGAGGAGTTCTGGGAGCGGATGACCGCGCACTACAGCCAGCTGGAGATCGTGGAGCTGACCATGAGCATCGGGTCGTGGCTCGCGTTCGGCCGGCTCAACCACGTGCTCGGGCTCGACAGCGTCTGCGTGCTCCCGGGGCACTGAGCGAGAGCTTCCGCATGCCAGGGGAATGGGGCCGTCCGGTGCGTCCGAACGGCCCCTGCCGCTGGGGGGAGACGCGGCGCTACGGGAGGTCGGTGGCGATGATCTTCTCGATGTTGCGTTCGGCGAGTGCCGTGATGGTGACGAAGGGATTCACGCTCGCGTTGCCGGGGATGAGCGCGCCGTCGATCACGTACAGGCCGGTGTAGCCGTGCAGGCGGCCGTAGTTGTCGGTGGCCTTGTTCAGGACCGCGCCGCCGAGGGGGTGGTAGGTGAGGGTGTCGTTCCAGATCTTGTACGCGCCGAACAGGTCGGTGCGGTAGATCGTCCCCTCCTTCGCGTTGATCTTGTCGAAGATGGTCTTGGCCATGGAGATGGACGGCTGCTTCCAGGCGGTCTGCCAGCTGAGGTCCACCGCGCCGGTCGCTGCGTTGAAGGTGAACTCCGCGCGGTGGGGGTTCTTCGTGATCGACAGGTAGAAGGAGGCGTAGGTCTCGATCCCCGTGGGCAGCGGAGCCACCTCCGCGAAGGCGCCCCCGGCGTCCCAGTTGTCGATGCCGGAGCAGGGGATGGTGGACTGCAGCTTGCCGGTCGGGTCCCACATGTGGTTGGCCCGGCCGCACATGACGTTGCCGTTCTCGCCCCAGCCCTTGCCCACCTCGCCGTTGAGGTTCGGCAGTGCCCCGGTGGCCTTCAGCCTGACCAGCAGCTTGCTGGTGCCGACACTGCCGGCCGCGAAGAACACCCGGTCCGCGGTGACCGTCTTGGTGGTCAGGGTCTCGCCGGTGGTGCCGAGCTGGTCGATCGCGACCGTGTAGCCGCCGCCGGCAGCGGGGGACACGGAGGTCACCTTGTGCAGCGGGGAGATGGTGACCCGTCCCGTGGCCCGGGCCTGGGCGAGGTAGGTCTGGACGAGCGACTTCTTCCCGGCGTTGTTGCCGTAGAGGATCTCGCCGGCCAGGGCGGACTTGGTGACGGTGCCCGCGGCCTCCTTCTTCATGTAGTCCCAGTCGTACACGTCCGGTACGAAGGTCCAGGCGAAGCCGGAGCGCTGGGCGTGCTTGCGGCCCACCCTGGAGAACTGGTAGCAGTCGGCCGTGTCGAACCAGGCGGGGTCGACCATGCCGACGCCGAGGGCGGAGTTGGCCCGCGGGTAGTAGACGGAGTACATCTCCTCGGCGTCCACCGAGGGCAGGACGGCGGCGAAGTTGGCGCGCTTGGGCGTGACCGCCATGCCGCCGTTGACGAGGGAGCCGCCGCCGACGCCGCGTCCCTGGTAGACGGTGATGCCGGCGAAGTCCTCGGCGTCCAGGATGCCCGTGTAGCGGGGGACGTCCCGGTCGATCGGGAAGCCGAGGAAGTTGCTGAGGGGGGCCTTGGTCCGGGTGCGGAGCCAGAACGACCGGTAGTCGGGGCTGGTCACCTTCGGGAAGATCTTGCCGTCGGGGCCGGGGGTGTCCCAGGACATGCCCATCTCGATCATCTGCACGTCCACGCCCGCCTGGGCGAGCCGCAGGGCCGCGACGGAGCCGCCGTAGCCGGTGCCGATGACGAGGGCCGGTACGTGGGCCCCGTGGCCGATGGGGCCGGGCGCGGTGGCGGCTGCGGCGGAGGACGGGCCCGGGGCGAGCGGACCGGCCAGCGCCAGTGCCCCCACAATGGAACCAGTTCTACCCAGGAATCCGCGTCGGGAGATTCCATTGGAGCCCCTTTTGGGCAGGGCTTTGTCACTCATGTGACGTTCCTCACTCTCGATGGAATGGGAACGAGTTCTACTGCTGCCCGCGTGTGAAGTCACTACATACGTCTAGGTAACTTTCGGTCGGCCGTGTGGCCGGAGAGGCCCGGTTGCCGCTGCCGTACCCAGCCCGGTACGAGCACCGAGGCGACCACCGCGAACGCGCACCAGGTGGAGGTGAATTCCAGTCGCCACAGCGCTGAGCAGGCCAGGGCCCCTGCCGCCAGCACCACGCCGAGGGTCCACAGCCGGCGGTCCCCGGCCGGCAGGAGGGCGTCGAGGGTGGCGAACAGGTAGCCCGCCAGGACCAGGGGCATCCACGGAACCTTCACGCCGTAGCCGATCGTCCGGCCCCGGATCTCGGCCGTCACCGGCCCGGTGGCGAGCTCGTACGCGAGGACCGCGGCCGTGGCCGTTCCCACGGCGAGCGTCGCCCACAGGCGCCGCCGCGCGCCCGGCGCGGCGGCGAGCAGCACCCCGGCGGGCACCCACGCCGGCAGCAGGGGGAACGCGATCACCGCCCAGGCCGTGACGGCCGGGGAGCCGCCGCCGGTGTTCCGGACGGCGGCCTCCACCGGCTGGTGCGCGCCCAGGAGCAGGGGCAGCGCGGCCACCGGCAGGTCACGGGCGCGCCGTACCCGCGCCAGGCGGACGAGCCCGACGGCGGCGATGGCCGTGCCCGCCCGGAGCCGATGGCGGGTGCGCCGGCCGGCGCCGTGGCCCTCATCGCGCCGGGCGGGCCGGGCCGGGGGAGCCGTCGTCGGGCGCCGCGGGCGCCGGGCCGGCCCCCTCGCTGGGTTCGAGCGGCGGGGAGACCAGCGCGCAGTGGGTGTGGCACTGCGGGTGGCACGCCCCCGGGGCGGGGGACCGCACGGTCGCCCAGGCCACGACGGCGCCCGCCGCGAAGGCCGCGGTGCACCACGGCATGGCCCGCCGGAAGGCGGCGTCGAACTGGTCCGCGGAGAGGTACGCCTCCGGTCCCATCCCGGCCAGCAGGGGCAGTGCCGCCACCGCCAGCAGGCCGGCGGCGCGCGCGGCGGCGTTGTTGATGCCGCTGGCCAGGCCCGCGCGCCCCGGGTCCACGCTCGCCAGCACGGTCGCGGTCAGCGGCGCCACGAGGATCACCAGGCCCATGCCCATGACGGCCATCGCGGGCAGGACGTCCCCGGTGTACGAGGCCTGCGGTCCCACGCGCAGCATCAGGAGGGTTCCGGCCGCGCACAGCAGGGGTCCCACGGTGAGCGGGAGGCGCGGGCCGATCCGTTCGCCGAGTTCGCCCGAGCGCGCCGACAGCAGCAGCATGAGCACGGTGGTCGGCAGCATGGCGGCTCCGGCCGCCAGCGCGGAGTAGCCGGACACCACCTGGAGTTGGAGGACCACGAGGAAGAAGAAGCCGCCCAGGGCGGCGTACACGCACAAGGTGACCAGGTTGACGGCGGTGAACTGGCGCGAGGCGAAGATGTCCGGCGGCACCATCGGATCGGCGCGCCGCCGTTCCACCAGGACGAAGGCCACCCCGAGCAGCACTCCGCCGACCGCCGCCGCGATCACGGGGGCCGTGCCGGACGAGGCCTCGATCAGCGCGTAGGTGACCAGCCCGAGGGATCCGGCCCCCAGCACGGCGCCGGCCACGTCGAACCGCCCGTGCGCCTGCGGGTCCCGGGACTCCGGTACGTGCCGCAGCGCCACCGGTACGCACAGCGCGGCCACCGGCACGTTCAGCAGGAACACCCAGCGCCAGCCCGGCCCGTCCACCAGCCAGCCCCCGAGGAAGGGGCCCACCGCCGCCCCGACCCCGCCCAGGCCCGACCACAGGCCGACGGCGCGGCCCCGGTCCTCCGCGCGGATCGAGCCCTGGATCAGCGCGAGGGAGCCGGGAGTGAGCAGCGCCCCGCCGATGCCCTGCAGCGCCCGGGCGGCCACCAGCACGCCCGCGTCGGGCGCGAGCCCGCACAGCAGCGAGCCCACGGCGAACCAGACCACGCCCACGACGAAGATCCGGCGCCGTCCGAAGCGGTCGCCGAGCGCCCCGCCGACCAGGATCAGGCCGGCGAGGGTCAGCAGGTAGGCGTTCACCGTCCACTGGAGCACCGCCAGGTCGGCGTCGAGGTCCTGACCGATGCGGGGGAGCGCCACGTTCACCACGGTCGAGTCGAGCAGGGCCATGGTCGATCCGAGCACCGTGGCCAGCAGGATCCACCGGCCGCGTGCGGACGCGATCGGCACGGAGGGCCCGGGCGGGGGCGCGGCGGCCCCGTCCGGCCCGTAGGGCGCGGTCATGACTTCAGGCTGGCCCGCACGGCCGGGAAGGGCCAGCGGGAAGGGTGGCCGGATACGGCTCATTAGGCCCTCTTGTAATGAGCATGACCGCTCGTTCACCATGACCCCCGCACGTCACGCGCACCCTTCCCGCACATCCCGCACACGGCGTACGAGGAGACAACACGTGGCCCCACCCGACAACCGGTCCGCACGGTCATCCGGATCCTCACCGAGCGGATCCTTACGGGCGCCGCGCCGCCCGCGGACCTCACGGTCCCTGCGCGCGGCGCTCGCCGCCGTCACCTCGGTCCTGCTCCTGCCGCTCGGCGCGGGCGCCGCGGCGGCCGCCACGGACCCGGTGCCCGCCCCGAGCGCGGCCGAGCGCAAGATCGAACCCAAGCTCCGCGCCCAGCTCGACGGCTCCGCGAAGGCCGTCTTCTGGGTCTACCTCGACAGCGCCGCCGACCTGACCGCCGCGAGCCGCCAGCCGACCCGCGCCGCCAAGGCGGAAACGGTCCTGCGGACCAAGCAGGAACACGCCGCGCGCAGCCAGGCCGACGTCGTCAAGGCCCTGCGCGGCGCCGGCGCCGAGTACACCTCGTACTGGATCGTGAACGCCCTGCGCGTCGTCGGCAGCGAGAAGCTCGCCGGAACGCTCGCCCAGCGCCCCGAAGTGGCCCGGATCGACGCCGACGACAAGGTCGACCTGCCCAAGCCCGCCGAGGGCGTGCGCGAGAAGGCCGTGGCCGACGCCGTCGAGTGGAACATCGACCGCGTCAAGGCCCCGCAGGTCTGGGAACAGACCGGGGTGCGCGGCGAGGGCATCGTCGTCGCCAACATCGACAGCGGCGTGGACCACACCCACCCCGCGGTCAACAACCAGTACCGCGGCAAGAAGGCGGACGGCACCTACGACCACGCCTACAACTGGTTCGACCCGGCCGGCGTCTGCGGCACCGCGGCGCCCTGCGACAACAACGACCACGGCACCCACACCATGGGCACGATGGTCGGCGACGACGGCGGCGCCAACAAGATCGGTGTGGCCCCCGGCGCCAAGTGGATCGCCGCCAAGGGCTGCGAGTCCAACTCCTGCTCCGAGGCCTCCCTGCTGGCCTCCGGCCAGTGGATCGTCGCCCCGACGGACGCGAACGGCCAGAACCCCCGGCCCGACCTCGCCCCGCACATCGTGAACAACTCCTGGGGCGGCAGCGGCGGCGACCCCTGGTACCAGCAGATCGTCGACACCTGGCGCGCGGCCGGCATCTTCCCGGCCTTCTCCAACGGCAACGCCGGGCCCGGCTGCTCCACCAGCGGCTCGCCGGGCGACTACGCGAGCTCCTACAGCTCCGGCGCCTTCGACATCAACAACGCGGTCGCCTCCTTCTCCTCCCGCGGCGCGGGCCCCGGCGGCATCGTCAAGCCGAACATCGCCGCCCCCGGCGTGAACGTCCGCTCCTCCGTCCCCGGCGGCGCGTACGAGGCGTTCTCCGGCACCTCCATGGCCTCGCCGCACACCGCCGCGGCCGTCGCGCTGCTCTGGTCGGCGGCACCGGCCCTCGAAGGCGACATCGCGCAGACCGAGTCGCTCCTCGACGGCACCGCCCTGGACACCGACAGCAGCCAGTGCGGGGGCAACGCGGCCGACAACAACGTCTTCGGCGAAGGCCGCCTCGACGTCCTCGCCGCCGTCAACGCCGCCCCGCGCGGCGCGCTCGGCGCACTCGGCGGCACCGTCCGCTCCGGCGGCCAGCCGCTCGCCGGCGTGAAGATCACCGCCGACGGCCCCATCGACCGGACGACGACCACGGCCGCCGACGGCAGCTACTCCTTCGCGGCTCTGTCCGTGGGCGAGTACACGCTGACCGCCGCCAAGTTCGGCTACGGCGACCAGACCGCCACGGCCACCGTCACCGAGAACGCCACCGCCACCGGCGACTTCACGCTGACCCAGGCCGCCTCCGGCAAGCTCACCGGAACCGTCTCCTCGGCCACCGGACCCGCCGCGGGCGCCGCCGTCACGGTCGCGGGCACCCCGGTGACCGCCACCGCGGACGCCCAGGGACGCTTCGAGGTCACCCTGCCGCACGGCACCTACGACGTGAACGCCGCGCACACCTCCCGCTGCCTGACCACGGGAACGGCCAAGGTCACCCTCGCGGGCGACGCGAACGTCGCCATCGAACTGCCGCAGCGCACCGACGGATACGGCTACGCCTGCGCCACCGCGGGCGACCGCCCGTACGTCGCGGGCAGCCGCCAGCTCGCCCTCACCGGCGACAACACCACCGAACGGGTCGACCTGCCCTTCCCGCTCCCGCTGTACGGCAAGACGTACGGCCAGGCCTGGATCGGCACGAACGGCACGGTCAGCTTCGGCGGCAACAACACCGGCGACATCAACGGCGACCTGCCCAGCACGGCGACGCCCAACGCGGCCCTCTACCCCTTCTGGGACGACCTGGTCGTCGGTGCGGCCGGCAGCGGCTCCGGCGTCTTCACCGCCGTCACCGGCACCGCCCCGCACCGCAGCTACGTGATCGAGTGGCGCGAGGTGTCCCACTGGTCGGCGCAGGCCGACAAGTTCTCCTTCTCCGCGGCGATCGGCGAGGACGGCACCGTGTCCTACGCCTACAAGGGCACGGGCGGCACCGGGATCAAGGGCGGCTCCACCGCCACGATCGGCGTGGAGAACGCGACCGGCACGGACGCCTTCAAGTACTCCTTCAACACCGCGGTCGTCACGGACGGCCTGTCCATCGCCTTCCGCACCACCAAGAGCGGCGTGGTCGCGGGCCGGGTGCTCGACGCCAACGACGGCAACGGCGTCGCCGGCGCCACGGTCACCGTCGGCACGGGCGACACGGCGGTCTCGGCGACCACCGCCGCGGACGGCGGCTACGTCGTCCAGAGCCCGTCCGGCGCGCGGGCCGTCTCCCTCGCCGCCCCGCAGTACGAGTCCGCGACGGCGACGGTCGACGTCAAGGCCGCCGACGTCACCTCGGTCACCCAGTCCCTGCGCACCGGCAAGGTCACGGCCTCCAAGCCGTCCGTGGAGGTCGTGCTCCCGGCCGGCCAGCAGCGGACGCGGACCCTGGACCTCACCAACCCGGGCCTCGGCACCGCCTTCACGGTGACGGAGAGCGCCGACTGGCTGACGGCCACGCCGGCCGCCGGCGACCTCCCGACCGGGGCGAAGGTCCCCGTCGGCCTGTCGGTGGACACGACCGGTCTGGCAGCGGGGACCGTCCTCACCGCCGAGCTGAAGATCACCTCGGCGAGCGGCCGGACCCCGGTCCTCACCGTCCCCGTCAAGGTCGTCGTCCCGCGCTACCAGGTCGCCCTGGACGCCGGCTCCGGCTACGGCTCCACGGACGTCCTCGGCGACGCCTGGTCCCCGGACCGCAAGTACGCCGCCGGTTCCTACGGCTACCAGGGCAACGGCGACGTCGTCTCCACCGGCCGCACCATCGCCGGCACGGACGACCAGCGGCTCTTCCGCAACGCCCGCGAGGGCATGTACGAGTACCGCTTCGACAACGTGCCCAACGGCATCTACACCGTGGAGCTGGGCTTCGCCGAACTCTCCTCCACCAAGCCCAACAAGCGCGTCTTCGACGTCCTCGCCGAGGGCACCGAGGTGCTGCCCTCCCTGGACGTCTCCCTGGAGGCGGGCACCTACAAGGCCCTGACCCGCACGTACACGGTCACGGTCACCGACGGGGTGCTGAACATCCGCTTCGTCACGCACAAGGGCTACGGCAAGCCCCTGCTGAACACCCTCCGGGTCACCGACCGCCCGGACCGGAGCTGACGCTCTGAGGGAGGGGGCGGGGCGGGTCGTGTACCCGTCACGCCCCCTCCCGCCGTCCCGCGCCGACGGGACCGGCATTCGGGTGGCAGCACCGGCGACTCCACCGCGACGGCGCCGGGACCGCACCCGGGCTCGCTAGCGTGGGCGACCATGACGCTGCCGAGCGACCAGGCCGAAGCCGTCAGGACCCTCGTGGAGTCCGCGGACCCCGGGGCCGTGTGGGCCGCCGGCGGCCCAGAAGGCCCCCACCACGGATCGGACGGCGGGCAGGGTCCGCCCACTCCGCCCGACGGTGCGACACCCGTCCCGCCCGACCGTGCGGCGCCCGCCCCAGGCCCCCGCGAAACGCCCGTTCCCGACCCGACGCTCGACGTCGGCGGCCTGACCGCCGTGCTCGCCCTCTGGCCGGCCGTCGGCGCCCTCGTCGACGAGGGCACACTGAGTTTGCACACCCCGCTCACCGCCTACGGGGAAGCCGCGGCGGCCGGCACCCCCGCCGGCACCACCGCGCACCACCTCCTCACCCACCCGGGCGGCACCGCCGCGCTCACCCGACTCGTCGAACACCTCGCGGAGAGCCCCCTCGCCGACCTCGCGGCCGTCCGGGTCTGGCACCCCCTCGGCATGACGGGGACCGGCTTCGTCGCCGGCACCCTGCGCGCACCCCTCACCGACCTCGTCCGCTTCCTGCGGAGCCTCCTGCACCCGGCGGACGGGCCGACCGCCGCCCCGCGCCCCTTCACCGCCGCCTGGACGGCCCAGTCCCTCCGCATCCGCACCGGCGAGCTCACCCCCGCGCGCGGCCTGCTCTGGCAGCCCGCCCCGCACGGCGCCTGGACGCACCACGGCCCGGAGGAGCCCGGCCCCGCCCTGTGGGTCTCGCCGCGCCACCGGCGCTGGGCGGTGCTGCTGCCCACCGGCACGTCCGGCGGCGCCCCCCTGCGCAGCGCCTTCCGCGAGGCCGTCTTCGCCCCGGCGGCGCCCGCGCCGGGCGGTGGATCCGGCCCCCGGGCAGGCGCCGTCCCCCGGGCGTAGTCCTCGGGGCGCGCGGCCCGCGACCGGGACGTACGGTGATGCCGATGTCACCGCCCGTCGTCGCTGCCGCTTCGGAGGTACACGGATGCGTACGGTCCAGGGGGCTGCCCTGCGCGGGCTGAAGGCCCGGGTACGGGCCCTGGCGGAACGAACCGGGCTGCCGGTGCGGCCCGCGCGGCGGCGCCCGGCCCGGCCGGACGCGCACCGGCCCGGTGGCGCCGCGCCGGACACCCCGACCCTGCGCCGCCTGCCCGGGTACGGCACCCCGCGGACCGCGGGCGGCCCGCCGCCCGCGGAGCCCCGGCCCGCCCCGCCCGGCCCCGGCACGGCGACCCGCGTCCGGCGGACCCCCGCGACCGCCGCGCTCCGCCGGGCCCCCGCCGCGCCCGCCGTCGCCCTCCGCCCGGCCGGGACCGCGTCCCCCTCCGCCACCGCGCCGCTCGCCACCCTCGCCGCGCTGCTGTCCGGACGGGTCCGCCCCCGCCCCCGCCGCCGCCCCGCCGGGACGTACGCCTCCGCCACCGCGCTGCGCGCCCTGCGCGCCCGCCGCGGGGACGCGCCCGCCCTGCTGCGCGTCCGGTCCGGCGAGAGCGTGCTCGTCCTGCTCGATCCCCAGGACCTGCGCCGGTTCTACGCCGACCCCGCGGGAGTCCTCACGGCCGACCCGCCGCGCTCGTGCCGGGGCGCGGACCCCGGCGACCCGGCCGGCACCGGCTGCTCCCGCGGCGAACCGCGCGCCGAACGCCGGGAGATGACCGCGGACGCCCTGGGCGCCGACCTGCCCGTGCACCCCGCCGCCGGACCGATCCTGGCGGCCCTCGCCGAGGAGGCCCGGCACCTCACCGCCGCCGGGACCCTCGACCTCGCCCGCGCCCGGCACGCCGTACACCGGGCCGCCCGCCGCATCGTGCTCGGCGACGCCGCCGCGGACGACGGGGAACTCGCCGGATGGCTGGCCCAGTTGTGCGCGGGCGACAAGGGCCTGCGCGGCGGCCGGACGCGCGCCGCGCGGTCCGTGGAGGACCGGGCCCGCGCCCGCATCCGCCAGTACGCGCGGCTCGCCGACGACACGGCGCTCGTCGCCAGGGCCGCCCGCCATGCCGACGGCACCCCGCACGGCGAGGACGCCAGCGGTCCCGACCCGGCCGACGAGGCCCGGCTCTGGCTGCTGGCCATGGACGCCGTCCCGGAAACCCTGCTGCGCACCCTGCTGCTGCTGGGCGCGCACCCCGCCGAGCAGGACGCGGCCGCCGCCGAAGCGGCGGCGGAAGTCGCCGCCGGACCGGCCCGCGGCGAACTGCCCAGGCTGCGGGCCTGCGTACGCGAGTCGCTGCGGCTGTACCCGGTGGTGCCCGAACTGGTCCGGATCACCCGCACCGAGAGCGAATGGCGCGGCGTGCGCCATCCGGCCGGCACCCCCGTCCTGCTGCCCGCGGCGTTCCACCAGCGCGATCCCGAACGGGTCCCGGCCGCGCACGTGTTCGTGCCGGGCCGCTGGAAGAACCCGGGTGCGGACCAGGACATCCGGATGGCCCCCTTCGGCCACGGCGGCGGCCGCTGTCCGGGCGCCCAGCTCGGCCTGATGATCACCGCGGCGCTCTGCGCCGAGGTCCTGCGGACCCACCGGATCACGGACACCCGGCCGTCGCTCGACCCCGTCGGGCCGCTGCCGCCGACCCTGGACCCGCAGGCCGTCCGCCTCACCCTGGGCCGCCGCTGAACGCGCGGCACCCGCCCGGCCGGCGCCCCGCCCCGGAGCGTCGGCTTCCGCCAGACCCGCCGACCCGGCATCCCCGCCGACCCCGCATCCCCGCCGACCCCCGAGGACCGAACCCATGCCCGACGCCGCGACCTCCGCGTCCACCGCCCCGGACGTCGACCTGCTCGACGCCCCGTGCCGCGCACTTGCCGAGGCCGCCGACGCGGTCGGCGAGGCCGCCCGGTACGCCTCCGGCCTGGCCCTCGGCGCCCGCCTGCCCGCCGCGGCGCTCGCCCGCGGAGGCCGCACCAGACGGGGCTGGCGCACCCTGCTGCGGACCCTCACCGATCCGGCGGGCCTGGGCTGGGCGCCGCGCGGCCGAGGGGTGGCCCGGGCCGGCCGGTTGGCCGGGGTCCTGGCGAGCCGGGAGAGCCTGGCGATCAGCATCGCCGTCTGCGGACTCAGGGCGCGGATCCGGGCGGCCGGCGAGGCCCGGCCCGACCTCCTGGAGGACCCCGGCAGCGCGGCGGTGCTGCGCGCCGTGGAGGCCGGCCGCCAGGCCGAGGCCGCCAGGCTGTTCCGAGGCATCGTGCGCGAGCGCGGCACCGAGCGGGCCTTCGGGCTGCTGGCGCCCTCGTTCGCCGACATCCTGGCCTGGGACGCCCTGACCGACGCCAACCCCTTCAACGACCACGCCGGCTGGCAGGTCGCCACCGGCCGCGCCGAGACCGCGCGGCCCCTCCTCGGACTCGGCGCGGCCGTAAGGGCGTTCTGCGACCGCGGCACCGGCCTGCCGGCGGGGGAGGACGTCCCGCCCGGTCCGGGACCGGCGCGGCGCACCGCGGCGGCCCGGGCACCCCGCCCGGCGGCCCGGGTGTGCCGGCCGAGCCTGAACGGGCATGCGGACGCCCTGCACACCCATGCCGTGCGCCTGCGCGGGGCGGCCTGGGCGCCCGCGTGGCAGGGCCCCGGGAGCGAGGCGCTGCGTGCCGAGGTGGAGCAGCTCGCCGCCCGCTGCGCGACGGCGGCGGGAGGCCTCGCACTGGCCGCCGCCCAGTTGGGGGAGGACTGAGCGCGGCGGTGGCCGTCAGAGCACCAGGGACAGCAGGAGCACGCAGCCGAGGCCGACCACCGAGATGACCGTCTCCATCACCGACCAGGTCTTCAGGGTCTGTCCGACGGACATCCCGAAGTACTCCTTCACCATCCAGAAGCCGGCGTCGTTGACGTGGCTGAAGAAGAGCGATCCCGCCCCGATGGCGAGGACCAGCAGCGCGGTCCCGGTGGTCGACATGTCGGCGGCGAGCGGTGCCACCAGACCGGCGGCCGAGATGGTGGCGACCGTCGCCGAGCCCGTCGCCAGGCGGATCGCCACCGCGATCAGCCAGGCCAGCAGGAGGGTGGGCACCGCCCAGTTCTCCGAGATGTCCATGATCATCTGACCGGTGCCGACGTCGATGAGCGTCTGCTTGAAGCCGCCGCCCGCTCCCACGATCAGCAGGATGCCGGCGATCGGGGCGAGCGACTTCTCGACCGTCGCCGAGATGCGTTCCTTGGTGAAGCCCGCGGCCCGGCCCAGGGTGACCATGCCCACCAGGACCGCCGACAGCAGGGCGATCAGCGGGGAGCCGATGACGTCGGTGACCCGTTGCACGGGGTTCTCCGGGTCGTCCACGACGATGTCGACCAGGGCCTTGACGAGCATCAGCGCCACCGGCAGCAGCACGGTGAGGACCGTCGCCCCGAAACGGGGCCGGTGCTCCGGGGCGTCCGACGGGCGTTGCTGCTCGATCATGCGCTCGGGAGCCGGGATGTCCACCCAGCGTGCCGCGTAGCGGGAGAACAGGGGCCCGGCGATGATCACGGTCGGGACGGCGACGACCACGCCGAGCGCGAGGGTGACGCCGAGGTTCGCGTGGAGGGCGTCGACGGCGACCAGGGGGCCCGGGTGCGGGGGTATCAGCCCGTGCATGACCGACAGTCCGGCCAGGGCGGGTATGCCGATGCGCATCAGGGAGTAGTTGCCGCGCTTGGCCACGAGCAGCACCACGGGGATCAGCAGCACGATGCCGACCTCGAAGAAGAGCGGCAGTCCGATCACCGACGCGATGAGCACCATCGCCCACGGCATGGCCCGGCCCCGGGCCCGGGCCAGGATGGTGTCGACGATCTCGTCCGCGCCGCCCGAGTCCGCGAGTAGCCGGCCGAGGATCGCGCCGAGGGCGATCAGCACGCCGACTCCCGCGACCGTGGCACCCAGCCCCGCGGTGAAGCTGGTGATGGTTTTGGCGAGCGGGGCTCCGGCGAAGACCCCGAGCGCAAGGGAACCGACCGTCAGGGCCAGGAACGCGTGCAGCTTGAGCCGGGTGATGAGCAGGACGATGACGGCGATACCCGCGAGGACGGCCACCCCCAGCCGGGCGTTCCCGGCCGAGGTGATGGGTGCGGTGCCCGCTGCCAGTGTCTCGACGGTGAGACCTGTCACGGTGACGATTCCTCAGTTCTTCGGTGTGCTGAGCCGGTCGAGGGCGGTGACCGCCCGTTCGGTGATCTCCTCCGGGGTGCCGGACACCTCGACGACCACGCCGGGTTCGTCGTCCTGGAGCGGTTCCAGCGTCGCGAACTGCGAGTCCAGGAGGGTGGTGGGCATGAAGTGGCCCCTGCGGTCCGCCATCCGCTGCTCGATGAGGGGGCGGTCGCCGGTCAGGTGGACGAACACCGCCCCGGGGGCGGCGGCGCGCAGCCGGTCGCGGTAGGCGCGCTTGAGGGAGGAGGCGGCGACCACACCGCCGCTGTGCCCGGCCCGGTTGCGGATCCACTCGCCGATGGCCTCCAGCCACGGCTGCCGGTCCGTGTCGTCCAGGGGGACACCGGCCGACATCTTGGCGACGTTCGCCGCGGGATGGAAGGCGTCGCCCTCCGCGTACGGGACGCCGAGCGACTGCGCGAGCAGTCTGCCCACGGTCGTCTTGCCCGTACCGGCCACGCCCATCACCACAATGACGCGCTGGGTGCTCACGCCGTCCACCTCGCTGTCCTCGTCGACATCGGTTCGTGGGCCCCACTGAAGCGCATTAAGTACTACGTATTCAAGAGTCAGGTGAAAAACGTCGCATCTTTCACCGGCGGGAGCGTGATCGTACGCTTACGCCATGACCACCGACGGCAGTCCCGGACCGGGCCTGCACTCCCACGTGCTGGACACCCTCGGCCTCGCCATCGCCGCGGGGGAGCACCCCCCGGGCAGCGTCCTGCGCACCGACGAGATCGCCGGAGCCTTCGACGCCTCCCGCACCGTGGTCCGCGAGGTCGTCCGCGTCCTGGAGTCGATGCACCTGGTCGAGTCACGGCGCAGGGTCGGCGTCACGGTCCGTCCGGCCGACGAGTGGAACGTCTACGACCCCCGGCTGATCCGCTGGCGGCTGGCCGGCCCCGACCGCCCCCGCCAGCTGCGCTCCCTCACCGTGCTGCGTTCGGCGATCGAACCGGTCGCGGCGGGCCTGGCCGCGACCCTGGCCACGCCGCAGCAGTGCGCCGAGCTCACCGAGGCCGCCCTCGGCATGGTCCGCACCTCGCGCGGCCACCAGCTCGACGGCTACCTCCACCACGACATCGCCTTCCACCGCGTCGTGCTGAACGCCTCCGGGAACGAGATGTTCGCCCGGCTCGGCGACGTGGTGGCCGAGGTCCTGACCGGCCGCACCGAACACCGGGTGATGTTCCACGACCCCGACCCCGCAGCGGTCACCCTGCACGTCCAGGTGGCGGAGGCGGTCCGCGAGGGCGACGCCGCACGCGCGGAGGCCCTGACCCGCCGGATCGCGGTGGGCGCCCTGGAGGAACTGGACGTGCTGGCCCCCTGAGAGGACCGGTCAGGCTTGGTGCCGCCTGCTCCTGCGGTACGGGGCGCGCTCGCCGGGCGGGCGCGGAGCGGGCCACGGGCCGGTGCTCCACACGGCGACCGCGGCCGGCGCCCCGGGCACGGCCAGACGGGCGAGGTCCATCGGGCCGTCCCGCCCGGGCTCCCCGCACCGCCCCCGCGGCAGGAGCTGCTCGTAGGCCGCGCGCCTGGCCGCGGCGCGCGCGGCCCGTACGGCGTCGGGTCCGCCGTCGCCGCCCGTCGGCACACCGACCCCGACGGGGGTGTCCGAGAGGGCGTACACGACCGTCGCGCCCACCGCCGCGAGGCCCACGTACACCGGGGGAGCGCCCGCCCGGGCGCCGTCCGTGGCGATCATGCCGTGCACGGCCCCGCAGCGTTCGCAGGGGCCGTCCTCGACGGCCGGCCGCTCCGGCGGCACGCCGAACTCCGCGCCCAGCAGCAGCCGCAGCCCGTGCCGGACCGCTCCGGGGCCCGCAGTCGCCGCATCGAGGACCCAGAAGACGGGCCGGCCCGACCGCGCGACCCGGACCGGGGCCCCGTCCAGCGGACGGGGCGCTTCCGGCGGGCGCGGCCGGAGGGGTTCATGGGCGGGCCACGGCGCGGGCGTTGCGGCGGCGAACCGCTCCGGTGTCCACGGGGTCCGGGGCGAGCCGGATCCGGAGGGCGGTCCCTCACTCATCGTCGTACTCCTCCTCCCTGGGCGGCCGGTGGCCGTCCGGGTGCGGGGCCTTCGCCATAATGGCGGCGAACGGCAGGAACCAGGAACAGTGCAGGCGCCGGAGACCCGTGGATCCCCGGCAGGAGAAGGAGCCCCCGATGGACGTGCAGCACTTCGAGCGCATCACCGCATTCCTCGAGGCGCGGCTCACTCCGCTGTTCGACGAGGCGACGGGCAGCGAACACGGATTCGCCATGGACGACACCTCCCGCGCGCTGCGCGCCCTGCGCAACTCCGTCCTGGAGGCCTCCGCCGTCAAGGGCCTCATCGAACAGCGGGAGACCGCCGAACCGGCCGTGCGCCGCGTCATCGACCAGTCCGTCGAGCACCACTGGGACGTCCTGCGCGGGATCGCCCGCCAGTGGGAGGACCACGCCGACTTCCTCCACGAGTTCAAGCACCACGCCTGGGAGCTCGACCACCACCACGCGGCGGCGCAGGCCTGACCTCACCGGGTACCGGGCGGACCGCGCCGCGGGGCCGGGCTCCTTCCGAGCCCGGCCCCGCGGCGCTGCCGTGACGGGTGCCGGTGGCGGCGGCCGCGGTCAGGCTCCGGCGGATCCCGGGTCCGCCGGGGCCGCTTGGCGCGGGGTGATCTGCTGGACGGCCCATCCGTTGCCGTCCGGGTCGGAGAAGTACACGAAGGACCCCCAGGGCAGGTCCTGGATCTCGGTCACCTCGACCCCCCGGCCCCGCAGGTCCTCGTACGCCTCCTCGATGTCGGCGACGACGACCTGCATGTTGTCGAGGGACCCCGGGGTCATGCGGGTGAGGCCCTTGCCGAGCGCGATCGAGCAGGCCGACCCCGGCGGGGTCAGCTGGACGAAGCGGATGTCCTCGCTGACCGTGACGTCGTGGTCGGCGGTGAACCCGATCTTCTCGTAGAAGGCCTTCGCGCGGTCGACATCGGTGACGGGGACGGCGACCAGTTCGAGTTTGATGTCCATACCGGCATCATGCTCCCGGCACCGGCGCCCCGCCGCCCGACACCGCGAACTGGGTGCGGTACAGCTCCTCGTACCTGCCGCCCGCCGCCAGGAGTTCGGAGTGCGTGCCCCGCTCCACGATCCTGCCGCCCTCGACGACCAGGATCAGGTCAGCGCTCTGCACCGTCGACAGCCGGTGCGCGATCACCACGGCGGTGCGGCCCGCCAGCGCCTCTCCCAGCGCCTCCTGCACCGCCGCCTCCGAGGTCGAGTCCAGGTGCGCGGTCGCCTCGTCGAGGATCACGACGCGCTGCCGGGCCAGCAGCAGCCGGGCGATGGTCAGCCGCTGCCGTTCCCCGCCCGACAGCCGGTAGCCGCGCTCGCCGACCACCGTGTCCAGGCCGTCCGGCAGCGAGGCGACCAGGCCGTCCAGCCGGGACCTGCGCAGGGCCTCCCAGATCTCCTCCTCGGAGGCGTCCGGCCGGGCCAGCAGCAGGTTCGCGCGGACGGACTCGTGGAAGAGGTGGCCGTCCTGCGTGACCATGCCGAGCGTCTCGCGGATCGAGTCCGCCGCCAGGTCCCGTACGTCGATCCCGCCGAGCCGGACCGTGCCCTCGTCGGCGTCGTAGAGCCGGGGCAGCAGCTGTGCGACGGTCGACTTGCCCGCACCGGACGAGCCCACCAGGGCGACCATCTGTCCGGGTTCGGCGCGGAAGGACACCTCGTGCAGGACCCGGGTCCCGCCCCGGTCGTCCAGTACGGCGACCTCCTCCAGGGAGGCCAGGGAGACCTTGTCGGCCGACGGGTAGCCGAAGGAGACCCGGTCGAACTCGACGGCCACCGGCCCCTCCGGCACCCTCCGGGCGTCCGGCTTCTCCGCGACGAGGGGCTCGAGGTCCAGGATCTCGAAGACCCGCTCGAAGCTCACCATCGCGCTCATCACCTCGACCCGGGCACCGGCGAGCGAGGTCAGCGGGGCGTACAGCCGGGTGAGCAGCAGGGCGAGGGCGACCACGGATCCGGCGTCGAGGCTCCCGCGCAGGGCGTAGAAGCCGCCGAGCCCGTAGACCAGGGCCAGGGCGAGGGCGGAGACCAGGGTGAGGGCCGTGATGAAGGCCGACTGGGCCATCGCCGTGCGGACGCCGATGTCCCGCACCCGCGCCGCCCGCAGCGCGAACTCCGCGGACTCGTCGGCGGGCCGCCCGAACAGCTTCACCAGCGTGGCGCCGGGCGCCGAGAACCGCTCGGTCATCCGGGTGCCCATCGCCGAGTCCAGGGCGGCCGCCTCCCGCTGCATCGCGGCCATGCGCACGCCCATCCGGCGGGCCGGCACGACGAACACCGGGAGCAGCGCGAGTGCCAGCAGGGTGATCTGCCAGGAGAGGCTCAGCATCACGGTGAGGGTCAGCAGCAGGGTCACGGTGTTCCCGACCACCCCCGACAGGGTGTTGGCGAACGCCCGCTGGGCGCCGATCACATCGTTGTTGAGGCGGCTCACCAGGGCTCCGGTCCGGGTCCTGGTGAAGAACGCGACGGGCATCCGCTGCACGTGGTCGAAGACCGCGGTCCGCAGGTCCAGGATGAGGCCCTCGCCGAGGGTCGCGGAGAGCCTGCGGGCCAGCAGCCCCAGCGCCGCCTCGGCCACCGCGATCAGGGCGATGAGCAGGGCGAGCCGGACCACGGCCGCGCTGTCCCGGCCGTCCACGATGGCGGTGACGACCCGGCTGGCGAGGACCGGGGTGGCGACCGCGAGCAGCGCGGTCACGACACTCAGCAGGAGGAAGAGGGCGATCCCGCGGCGGTGCGGGCGGGCGAACGCGGCCACGCGGCGCAGACCGGCCCGCGAGAGCGGGCGGCGGTCCTGCTGGGCGGTGACGGCGCTGTGCATCGATGTCCAGGCGGTGACTTCCATGTCCATGACCCGCACGCTAGGACCTCGACCGAACTCGAGGTCAAGGCTTCGGCACCGAAACCCCCGCGGGAGCCAACTCCCGCTCGTACGACGGAAATGCGCGGTCCGCCACCGCTGTCGGCCCCCGGTGGCATCATCGGTCCATGACGCAGGGATACGAGTCCGCCCGCACCGCGGACGGCGCCACCGACACCGTCCTGCACCTCTTCGAACGGTGGGCCCGGGACACCCCGGGCGAGCCCGCCCTCATCACGAACCGGCAGAGCCTCACCTACGGCGAACTCGACGAGCGGGCCAACCGGCTGGCGCACCATCTGCTCGCCGCGGGACTGCCGGAGGGCGGCCTCGTCGCGATCGGGGCCACCTGGCAGGCCGACCTGGTCACGGCCGTCCTCGCCGTCCTGAAGGCGGGCGGGGTCTACGCGGTCGTCGACGCCGAGACACCCCGCACCGGCCGGCACCAACTGGCGCAGCTCCAGGCCTTCTCGCCGTTCGCGCTGCTCACCCCGGAACAGCACCGGGCCCCCCTCGACACCGGCTCGGGACTGCGCACGATCCGGCCCGACGAGGAGGCCGCGGCGATCGCCGCCCGGCCCGGCTACGCCCCCGATCCCGCGGAGGCCTCCGGCCGGGCGGCGGCCGCCGACGGCCCCGCCGGACCGGCCGCGGCCCGCGCCGCCGTCCTGTTCACCGCGGGCGACGCGCCCCGCCCGGTCCCCGTCGGCCACGCCCTGCTCCTCGCCGCGTACCGGGGGTGGGCCGACCTCGCCCGGCTGACCCCGCAGGACCGGCACCTGATCACCGCCCGGCCGGACGTCACCGCCTTCGCCGCGGGCTGGACGAGGGCCCTGTGCTCCGGCGGCGCCCTCGTCCTGCCCTCGACGCCCTGTTGGCCCGCCGGCAACCCCCACCCGGTCCGCTCGGCCGTCGAGGGCCACCGGGTCACCGTCCTGCACGCGGATCCGGCCGGCATCGGCTCGCTGGTGGTCGACGGCCACCGGCCGCACGCCACGGACCGAGGGACCGGCCCCCGGCCCCTGCGCTGGCTACGGCTGGTGACCGTCACCGGGGACCGCCTGCACCTCGACGAACTGGACGCCCTCCAGGCCCGGTTGCGCCCCGGCGTGCGGGTCCTCAACGTCTACGGCCTCACCGAGAGCGCCGGCGTGGGCACCAGCTTCGAGCTCGGGCAACTGCCCGCCCCCGTCGCCGCACCCGAACGTCTCTCCCTCCTCGGCACCCCCTTCGCCGGCTGCGCGGTGGACCTGCGGGACGGGGAGATACACCTGACCCCGCCCGGCGGCGGGGACGCCGTCCCCACCGGCGACGTCGGAACGCTGCGCCCCGACGGCCTCCTGGAGTACGCCGGCCGGGTCCGGCACCGCATCGACCTGCCCGACGGCCACTTCGAGCCGCACGCCGTCGAGGCCGCCATCCGCACCCATCCGGGGATCGGCGCTGCCGTCCTGGCCCGCGTCGACAAGGCGGGCGAGCCGCGGTTCGTCGCCTACGTGGCCCCGCCGCCCGGCGACCCGGCCTGGGACGCCTCCGCCCCGCTCCCCTCGGTGGAGGGCCTGCGCGACCACCTGGCCGGAGTCGTCATCAGGGAGGTGTCCCCGCAGATCGTCGTCCGGCTGCGGGCCCTGCCGCGCAACCGGGGCGGCCAGGAGGACCGTTCGGCGCTGCCCCTGCCCACCCGGCCCCCCGCCGAGGGGACCGTTCAGTACGGCAGCAAGTTCACCGGGCGGCCCGCCACCGGGGCGCTGCCCCTGGCCAACGGCCTGCTGGGCGGATGCCTGGCGGTCGTCATCGGATTCCTGACCCTGCTGCTCACCCGGGTCGTCTGGCCCGGATCGACCGACCTCTCCGCCGTGCCCTACCCCTGGGCTGCCCTCTTCTTCCTCCTCTACGTGGCCGAGAGCCTCTCCTTCGGGGCCGGGCTCGCCTTCCTCCTCACCGGCTACCGCCTGCTGGTGCGCCGGGAGCGTGGCAGGCCCGACCGCTGGACCCGGGCCGTGCACCTCGCGACGAGCTACCTCCTGCTGGCGTGGTGGCCGCAGGACAACGCCTACCGGCTGGCGGCCAAACAGGACTGGCCGCTCCAGGCCCTCCTCGTCTACGCCTTCAACATCCCGCTGATGATCGCCGCGTTCGTCGTGGTCCGGTACCTCACCCGCCGGCCGCCCTCCCCCTTCGACTTCGAGGACCGGAGCTGAACCGGCCGCCCGCGGGGCGGTGATCCACCGCCACCGCCCTCACCCGCCGGTCTCCGCGGGCCCGAACATCTCCCCGACGGCCCGCGCCCCGGACCGCACCAGCCGCTCGGCCGCGTCCAGCACCTCCCGGCTGCGCGCGGCCACCAGCACCCCCATCCAGGGAGACGGCTCGAAGGCGCCCGTCGGGACCGCGGGGACGAACACCGCCCCGAGCTCCGCACAGCCCCGGTCCAGGCGGGCCCACAGCTCCTCCAGCTGCGCCTCCGGCAGCCGCGCCCCCAGCTCCACCCGGTCGGCGACGCGGACCAGGTGCCCCGCACCCCGCAGCACGTCGAGCCGGGCCGCCACCATGAAGGCGACCGACGGGCCGGTCAGCCGGAGGTTGGTCTCGGTCGGCGCGAGCCGGCCCGAGCCGTCCACCACGAAGTCCACGTCGAACCAGCCCCGGTAGCCGGAGGCCGCCAGCTCCCGCCCCACGGCCGCCCCGAAGGCGAGCAGCGGCTCCCGCACCCCCTCGGGCACCGCCCCGGGGCCCACGGTGGCTCCGCGGTAGCAGCCGTCCACGACGTCCATCAGCGCCGCGCCGACCTCGTGCACCCGGCCCGCGCCGTCCACGAACCCGTCGTACGTCAGGTCCCGCGGGCCGTCCGCGTCCCCGTCCGGGCGGCCGACGAACTCCTCCACCAGCAGCGGCCCTCGCGGCAGCGCCCGCAGTACCGCCCGGGCTCCACCCGCGGCCCGGACCCGCGCGGCCGTCACGACCGTCGTGCCCGAACCCCCGACCCCGTGCTCGGACTTCAGGACGGTGCCCTCGCCCGCCCGGGTGCGGGCCGCCAGCAGCCGGGCCGCCGCCCACCGGGTCGTGGTCCGCCACTGCCGCGGGAGCACGATGCCCGGGTGCCCTCCCCCCGACAGGATCCGCTCGAACAGCCCGTGCGCCGCGTGCTTCGACTCGTACGACAGCTCCCCGGGCCGCCACGGCGGACCGGCCAGCTCGGCGAACGCCCGGGTGCGGCCCCACGGTACGAGGGTCCGCCCGGCCCCGGTCAGCAGCGCGGCCAGCGCCGGGCGGGCCCGTACCGCCTCGCTGAGCCCCGTACCCCGCTCCGCCAGACCGTCGTACACCTCGACGCCCGTCCACCCCAGCCGGCGGCAGACCCGCTCCGTCCACGCCGCGGGCACGGCCCGCGGGAGGACCAGGGCCGCCGGGTACGGACTGTAGAAGGCCGCCAGGCAGGCGTAGTGGTCCGCGGCCGGCTGCGCGCGGCCGAGGGAGGAGTCCGCGAACTGCGCGTTGAACTCCGCGACATTGCCCATGTGCACGGCCGGCCTGCCACCGGTCCAGGCCCGCGCCCAGTCGGCGAGGGGGACCGGCTCCGTGGCGAACCGGAGCAGGGGAGGGGCCGGGGCCGGAAGCCCCGCGTCCTGCCCGGAGGGTGCGGCCACCGCCCCCATCGCCCGGTAGAAGCCGGCCGCGTGCGGATCGGAGTCGATGACCAGGTGGCGCACGCCCAGTTCGACGGCCCGGCGCAGCACCTCCCGGTACAGCAGCCGCCCCACCCCCTGCCCGATCGCGGACGGCTCCACGAAGAGCAGTCCCAGCCGCGCCCGCGGGGCGGAGCCCTCCAGGGAGGCGACCCCGAGCAGCCCGCGTGCGTCCTCGGCGACGAGGATCCGGCGCGTGGACACCTCCTCCGGCCGGATCAGCAGCTCCGGAGCGCACGCGGCCAGGTGCGCGGCGTCGTAGCCCCAGTGCGCCTTGGACCGCATCACCAGCGCCGTCAGCGCCCCCGCCTCGGCCGCCCGCGCGGCCCTGACCTCCGTCAATTTGCCGACCTCCCCATGGTCCGCCGGAGAGCCGTGCGATAGATTCGGCCTCCCCACGGCTCGTATCTTCCCACCCACCCGGAGACAGGCTTCTCAATGAGCGACATCATCAACGGACTTGGCCGCACCAGCGCCTACGGCGCCCTCGGTCTGGTCCTGCTGATCCTCGGCATCGTGCTCGTGGACGTGCTGACGCCCGGGAAGCTCCCGAAGCAGATCTGGGAGGAGCGCAACCGCAACGCGGCCCTGTTCCTCAGCTCCGCGCTGCTCGGCATCGGCGGCATCGTCTTCACCTCGATCTGGACCACCTACGACGACTTCGGCAAGGGCCTGCTGTCCACCGCGGCCTTCGGCGTCCTCGGCCTGGTCCTGATGGCGGTGGCCTTCCTGGTGCTGGACATTGCCACCCCGGGCAAGCTCGGTGCGATCGTCGTCGACCCCGAGCCGCACCCGGCGGTGTGGGTCTCCTCCGCGTGCAACCTGGCCGTCGCGGCGATCGTGGCCGCGTCGATCGCCTGACACCACGGCATCCACGGCGTCCGCCGCCGGTATGACCTGAGCGCCGCTCCGTCAGGGGAGCGGCGCTCTCGTCGTGTCCGGGGCCGTACCGGCCGTCACGCGAGACCGAGGGCGAACACCGCGAACCCCGCCGCCAGCAGCCCGGCCACGGCCCGGCGCGCCGCCGGCGCCCCGCGCCCCCGCGCCGGCGCCGGCGGCGCCTCGAACCTCCGCGCCCAGCGGGCGATGCCCACCAGCAGCACCGCGAACACGGGCATCCAGGCGATGCGCGCCGCGATCCACGCCGCGGTGTCCGGAGCGGTGGTCAGCCCGGCCACCCCGCCCGCGAACGAAGCCGGCACCGCCGCGGCCAGCATGGCCGTCTGGTGCCAGCACAGGATGGTCATGGCACACAGGTTGACCACGACCACCGGAGCCCACACCGCGGGCCGGGACAGCAGCCGCGCCAGCCGGTCGCGGACCAGGATCGCCGCCCCCGACTGCGCCGCGGCCAGCGCCAGGACCAGCAGTGACGGAGGATGCGAGTTGGTCCGCTCCGCACCCGGGACGCCCACCATCGACGCCGGGTAGTGGAACACCGCGAGCAGCACCGCGAAGAGCAGCACCCCGCCGACGGCCAGCAGCCGCGCCCCGCGCCGCCCGATCCGCCCCTCGCCCCACGAGACGCCCAGCTGGTACGCGAACAGCCAGCCCGGCAGGATGTTCAGCACCGCGATCCAGGAGGGCACCGCGCCGGCGGCGGGCCCGTAGCGCAGCAGGTCCACGACGGCCACCGAGAGCAGCAGCGGGGCGGCAGCCCACCCGCCGAGACGGCGTGCCGCCCGGACGCAGTACGGGGTCAGGGCCGTGACCACGACGTACACCCCGACGAACCACAGCGGCTGGATCACCAGCGTCGCGCCCGTCCGGAGCGACGCCTCCGGCACCCCCGCCGCGTACAGCACGGGCGCGGCCAGCGCCCATACCGCGGTGACGCCGAGCACCGGCCGCCCCAGACGGACGATCCGCCCCCGCAGCCAGGCCCGGGCCGATCCCGGACGCCGCCGGTAGGACAGTGCCGAGGCGTAGCCGCCGACGAGGAAGAAGATGCCGAGCATCTGCAGCACCCAGCTCGCCGGGGCCAGCACGCCGAACGCGGACAGCGGACTGGCGTTGTGCAGGCCGCCGTCGCCGTCGAGGGTGAATCCTCCGAGCAGCCAGTGCCCGGTCGGCACCGCCAGCAGCGCCAGCGCGCGCAGCCCGTCGACGGCCCGGTCGCGGCGGGCGGGCGTGCGCCGGTCGATGCGTTCGGCGGCGGCGCGCAGCCGGCCGGCCGGGGTGGAGCGCGCCGGAGGGGCCGCCTGGACGTCCTGGTTCACCGGGACTCCCCCTTCGCGATCGCGGCGAAGGTCGCCAGGGACCGGGAGCCGGGGGCGAAGTAGCCGGCGTGGCCCCGCACGTCACCCGCGGGCACCGGGCGGGCGCCGAAGGCGGCCGAGGCCGGGTCCGTACCGTGCCCGAGCCCGCCGACGCGGACGTGCGGGACGTCCGCGATCCAGTCCGACGGCCCCCGGGCCGCCCACACCCGGGCGCCGGTGTGCAGGGCGGCCGCGCTGCCGGCCCGCATCCCCGGGGAGCCGAAGGCCACCACGTCGGAGGCGTCCGTGTCGTGCGCCGCCAGCCCGCAGACCACCGACCCGTAGCTGTGGCAGAACAGCACCGGGTCGGGGGTGCCCACCGCGTCCAGACCGGTGGTGAAGCGGGCCAGCCGGACCGCCCCGCCCTCGGCCAGCCGGCCGTCGGCCGCGTCCAGTCCGACGCCGACCGGGGTGGTGTACCCGGTCCACGCGACGACAGCCACTGCTCCGCCGGTCGCCGTCCGCAGTGACCGGGCCATCCCGGCGGGCCCGGTGTGCGCCCGGTGCGGGGCGTCGTGCGCGGTGGCGTCGTTGTCCGACCCGGGCACGATCACCGCGACGTGTTCCGCACGCTCCAGGTCCCCGAACACCTCGGCGACCTGACCGCGCCCGCGCGGGTCGAAGGCCAGGATCCTGCGGCCGGGGGTGGCCAGGGAGGCGTAGCGGGCCTCGCCCGTCGCGACGACCGCGATCCGGTTGGCCTCGTAGCGCAGGGCGAGCGGGGCTCCGTCCAGATTGCCCACCACCAGAGGGTGGGCCCGCAGCAGTTGCTGCAGGGCGCCGTCGTCCAGGCCGTCGAAGAAGCGGGCCACCTCGGCCGGCGCGGCCGTCTCCGGATCGGGCAGCGGCCGCCCGGACACGGAGTCGGACCGCCAGGCGGCGGTGCCCGGAGGCGGCCCGGTCACCGCGGTCTGCCGGTCGCCGGACGCCCAGCCCGCGGTCCCCCCGACGACGGTCACCGCCAGCGCGGCCGTGACCAGTGTCCTCCCGATGCGGCGCATGCCCCTTCTCCTCTCCTCGTGACGAGGGGGAAGGTAGGAACACGACACCGGCGCGGACGTCCGACCGTGGAGCCAAGTCGGATGTCATACCCCGGTAGGGGGTGGTGGAGACCGGTGGGGCCACCGGGCCGCCGGCCCGATCCGCGGACAGCGGCCCCGGGTTGATGGCATGGTCGGGGGAACGGGCCGCCGGCCCGCCCGGACCGCGCACGCCACCCTCCGCGAGGACGAGGGCGTCGGCTTCGTACGAGGAGCGCAGTGAGGACACGGCAGAAGGGCCGCGGCACGCCCGAGCCGACCGAACCGTGGAACGAGGTCGTCCCCGGACTCTGGATGGGCGGCCACCACTGGACCGACCGCCTGGGCGTCCGCCACCCGGCCGTCGCGGACCGGGAGTTCGACCTGGTCGTCAGCCTGTGGACCCGGCCGGGCCACGGCCCCGCCCCGGGGGTCGAGCACCTGGTCGCCGAACTCCCCGACGGCCCGCTCGACGCGCGGCAGATCGGTGCCGTCCAGGCCCTGGCGCGCACCGTCGTCGAGGCCCTCGGCCGGGGCCGGACCGTCCTGGTCCGGTGCCACTCGGGCCACAACCGCTCCGGGCTCGTGGTGGCCCAGGCCCTCGTGGTACTCGGCCGGAGCACGTCCGAGGCCGTCGCGGCCGTCCGGGACCGGCGCTCGCCCCACGCCCTCGGCACCCCGGTCTTCGAGGAATACCTCAGGACCGGCCTGGACGTCGCCCGGCTCCTCACCGGCCTCGACACCCCGGCCTGAGGACCGCGCGCACCTGCCTCAAGCGGAATCGCCGGGGCGGACCAGGCCCGCCTCGTACGCGAAGATCACCGCCTGCGCCCGGTCCCGCAGGTCCAGCTTGGCCAGCACCCGGCCGATGTGCGTCTTCACCGTCTGCTCCGCCAGGACCAGATGGGCCGCGATCTCCTGGTTCGACAGGCCGCGCGCGATCAGCTCCAGCACCTCCGTCTCCCGCGGGGTCAGGCCCTTCAGCCGCAGCGACGGGTCCTTGCGGGGAGCCGGCCGCTGCTGCACGAAGTCCGCGATGAGCCGCCGTGTCACCGAGGGCGCGAGCAGCGCCTCGCCCGAGGCGACGACCCGTACCGCCGCGATCAGGTCGGCCGGCGGGGCGTCCTTCAGCAGGAAACCGGAGGCCCCGGCGCGCAGCGCCTCGTAGACGTAGTCGTCGATGTCGAAGGTGGTCAGCATCAGGACCTTCGGCCGGTGCACGACCCCGGGCGGGGGGTCCAGGAGCTCGCGGGCCGCCGTCAGACCGTCCATCTCCGGCATCCGTACGTCCATGAGCACCACGTCCGGGTGCGCGGACCGGGACACCTGCACCCCCTGGCGCCCGTCGGGCGCCTCGCCCACCACGTCGATGTCCGCCTGCGCGGAGAGCAGGGCGGCGAAGCCCGCCCGCACCATGGCCTGGTCGTCGACGATGACCACGCGGATGGTCAACTGCCCTCCTCGTCCGTGTCCTTCGCGGCGTCCGGGACCACCGGGCCGGTCGGCCCGTCACCGGCACCGTCGCCCAGCGGCAGCCGGGCGGCCACCCGGAAGCCTCCGTCGGGCAGCGGACCGGTGTCCAGGGTCCCGCCGGTCAACCGTACGCGCTCCCGCATCCCGACCAGTCCGTGCCCCGTGCCCGAACTCTCCACCTCCACCACCGCGTCGCGCGCCGGGCCGTTGACGACGAGGACGAGCACCTCGTCCTCGTCGGCCGTCACCGCGACCCGGGTCGTCGCGCCGGGCGCGTGCCGCACCACGTTGGCCAGCGCCTCCTGCACGATCCGGTACGCCGACAGGTCCACCGCGGGCGGCGCCACCCCGACCGCGCCCGCCGCGAGGGACAGTTCCACGGGCTGCCCGGCCCGCACGGTCGCCTCCACGAGCTGCTGGAGCCGGCCGATCCCCGGCTGCGGCGCCAGCGCCGTTCCCTCGCCGCCGCCGTTCGTCCCGTCCCCGCGCAGCACGGTCAGCAGCCGCCGCATCTCGCCGAGGGACTCCCGCGCGCTCGCCGCGATCGCCGCGAACTCCTCCCGCACCGGCTCCGGCATGCCCGCGATCCGGTACGGCGCGGAATCCGCCTGCACGGTGATCACCGACATGTGGTGGGCCACCACGTCGTGCAGCTCGCGCGCGATCCGGGCCCGTTCCTCCAGCAGCGTGCGCCGCGACCGCTCCGCCTCGCTGATGACCTCCTGCTCGGCGATCCGCTGCCGGGCGTCCCCGAGACCGCGCAGCGCCCCGGTGAGGGCCAGCACGGTCCCGCTGAGCACGAACAGCAGGGCGGAGGTGTCCGTCGTGCCCGCGGGCCGGAAGAGGGCGAGCACCAAGGAGACCGCGCCGGTCGCGAGCCAGACGCCCACCAGGGTCCGGACGGACTCGCGCAGGCCCATACAGGCCATCAGCACCAGGTAGCCGATCAGGGTCATCGGCGGCCACGGCCAGGCGTGCCCGCCGACCTCGTCGGCCCGCGTCAGCAGCAGCGCCCCCAGGACGTCCGCCCCCAGGACCAGCAGCCACGCGGGCAGCGGGCGGGTCAGGGCGAGCAGCAGCGGTACGGTCTGCGCCACCCCGAGGGCGCCCGCCCAGCCGCCGGCCGCCCCGTAGTCGTCGGTGAGCACGGTGATCGTCACCGGCAGCAGGGTCACCACGAAGATCCCGACGACGGCGTGGGGGAGCAGCCGCTGCCAGGCCTTCGGTGCCTGTGCGAACAGGGGCTGCGCGGTCCGGGCCGGGGTGCGCAGGGCCGTGGCGAGCTGGGCCGGTACGCCGCCGGCCCGCCGGAGGCGGGACCGGGCGGGCGGCGGGGCGGGGGCTTCGTCGCTCATGATCGGTCCAGCCTATGCGCCGCGGGGCCGACCGCACGGTACGGGTAGGCTGCCGTGCGGCGATCATGGGGGTCGGGCACATGGGCGGGGCGGCGGCACTGGAGAAGCTCGTGCCCGTCCTGCTGGCGTTCGGCGGCGGGGTGCTGCTCGCACGGCGCAAGACCGTCCCGGCGGAGGCCTCGAAGGCCTTCTCCGACTACGCCTTCCTCTTCGCGGTGCCCTGCTACCTCTTCGGCAACATCCACGCCAGTGATCTCGCCGCCCTCTTCGACTGGCGGGCGATCGGCGGCTACGCCGCGGCCGCCGCCCTCGCCGCGGTGATCGTGGCCGCGGGGGCCGTCGCGTACGGACGCCGGGAGCCGCGGGACGTGGCGCTGCGGGTGATGGCGGGCGTCCAGGTGAACACCGCGTACTTCGCCGTCCCGGTGTTCATCACCGTGTTCGGTACGGCGGCGCCGATCTTCCCGGTCCTGCTCTTCCAGGTCTGCGTCCTGTCCCTGGTCGTCATCGCCCTCATGGAACTGGGCCGGGACGGCCCGGCCGGGGCGGGCCCGGGCCGCCGCCTCGGCCGGGCCGCCGTGGCCTCCCTGGTCACCCCGCTGGTCCTCGCCTGCAACGCGGGCATCCTCCTCAACCTGCTCTCCGTACGGGTTCCCGCCGTGGTGCTGGACGGAGCCGCCTTCGTCGGCGACAGCGCCTCGCCGGTGGCCCTGTTCGCCCTCGGCCTCCACCTCGGCGGGACCGGCCTCGGCCTGCGGGACACCACGCGCGAGGAGCTGGCCCTCATCGGCTTCAAGTGCCTGGTCTTCCCGCTGCTGGCCTGGGTGGTGTGCGGGGCGCTGTTCGGGGTGCGGGGGGAGTGGCTGGTCTACCTGGTGCTGATCGCCGCGATGCCGACCCCGCAGAACCTGTTCATCTTCGCCCAGCGCTACGACGTGGGGGTCGGCCTCTCCGCCGCGGTCGTCATCAAGAGCTCGCTCGTGTCCCTGCTGTTGCTGCCCCTGTGGTTGCAGACTGTCCTCCCATGACCGCATCGTCGATACCGCCCGCCGTCACCCTCGGACTCCTCGCCGCCTGGGCCGTGCACGACCTCGAGGAAGTCGCCACCATGGAGCGCTGGTCCAGGGCCCGCGTCCCCGGCCTGCGCGCACGCCACCCCGAGGTGCCCGACCGGGTCTGGCGGCTCCTGGGCTCCGTGAACGGCCGGGAGTTCGCCACCGCGGTCGCCGTGATGGGCGCCGTCGTCGCGGCCGCCGCGGCCGACGGCCACCGCACCGGCGGACGTTCGGGCTTCTACCAGGCCGCGCTGAACGGCTTCGGCCTGCACGGGCTGGTCCACCTCGTGCAGGCCGCCGCGACCCGGGGCTACACCCCGGGCGTGGTCACCTCTCCGCTGGTCGTGGTCCCCTTCACGCTGTGGGCGCGCGGCCGGCTGCGTCGTTCCGGGGTGCTGCGGCCCGCCCGCGCGCGGGACGCGGTCCAGGGGCTGGCCCTCGCCGCCGCGGCCACGGCTGCCTCCCACGCGGCGGCCCGGCTCGTCCGGCGCGGCCGGCCCGCCCGCCCGGGGCCGGCGGCGGTCCGGGTCTGACGGCCAGGCCGCCGAGTGGCGGGGCATCCGCTCGTACCCCGGGCGGCACCGGCTCGTTGACCCGGCATGGAACTGCCGACCATCGCGGCGCCGGGTGTCGGTGAACGGGCCGACGCCGCGGCCGATGCCGCCTGCCACCTCTACGACGCCGTCGCCCTCTGGGGCGAGGGCGCTCCCGGGGGGTGGAGCCGGGCCGCGGCCGAGGACGCCGCCGAGGCCATCGAGACCACCGCGCACGCCCTCGCCCGCGTCGACGCGGGCGCCGAGCTGGTCCTCGCTCCGGTCCACACCGCGCTGGCCGAGCTGCGCCGCCGGCTCGGGCTCGCGCCCGCGGAGGGCCTGACCGGGGACGGGATCCCGACGGCCCCGCGCACGGTGGGCAACCCGCGCCGCACTCGGTGGGTGCGGGTGCTCACCCCGCCTTCGCCCCGGCAACCGCCTTCTCGTACAACTTCCTGACGTCCGCGCCGAAGTACGAGCTGTACGAGGTGTCCGGCTTGTCCCCGCCGGTCTTCCAGCCGCCGATCACCCCGACGACGTCGCCGGTCCCGGTGCGCGCGTCGTAGCGGGCCAGGAAGGGGCCGCCGCTGGTCCCGCCGGGGTAGCCGGTGCAGGCGATGCGCAGGAAGGATCCGGGGATCTTCGGGTCCGCGCTGGTGAACTTGGTCGTCCGGTTGGTGCACACCCGCGGCCGGGCCGCGGTGGACGGATGCCCGATCAGGGTGACCCGGGAGTGGGCGTAACCGGCCCCGGTGACCAGTCTGTTGGCGCCCACCACGTCCTGCACCCGCAGGCCCTTCGCACCCGGTGCCACCTGGGCGAAGGCCACGTCGAGGGCGGCGGCCCGGTTCACGCCCTGGGACCGGTAGCGCGGGTCGATCCAGATCCTGGAGCGCTTGGAGGCGTCCCGCACGACGGGGAACATGCCGAACGGGCGCGGCTTGGCGCGCGTGTACTGCGGGACGAAGGCCACCTGCTGGGCATCCGCGCCGAGCAGGCAGTGGGCCGCCGTGATGATGAGGTTGCGGCCGGGCGAGGCGACCACGCTCGCGGTGCAGAAGTAGGAGCCGCCGCCCTTGACGAGGAACATGCGGCCGACGACGGGGACGCCGTTGAAGTCCTGGCCGGTGCCCGGACCCAGCACCGGCACCCGGGGACCGCTGTGCCTGGCGGGGGCCGGCGCCGGGAGCAGCGAGGGCCGCGGCTCGGGCGGGGCGGGCGCCGGTGGCGGGGAGGCCGGTGCGGGCGCGGCCGGGGGGAGGGGCGCGTCCGCGGCGGGCCCGGGATCCGCCGGAGCCTGCGGGGCGGGCCGGTCAGGGGCGCCCGGACGCGACGGCAGCGGCGGGACGGTCGGCAGGGGCGGCAGCGGAACGGCGGTGGCCATCCGGTCGGCGGTCCAGAAGGACTCCGCGTCCTGCGCCCCCCACCGGCCCGCCGCGGCGGGCCGGCCGGGCTCGGCCAGGGCCACCGGCCCCGCGGACACCAGGAGCAGGGCGGCCAGCGCGGCCATGGTCAACGTACGTCGCATGCGGGAGACTCCCTCAACGGCCTGGGGGAAACGGATGAACGGATCCGGGTCGCCGGTGCGCCGGACCTCCTGCGGCCGGGCGGGGACCGGGCCGTGGTGGGCCCCGCGCCGGCGGTCGACCCCGTGGTCCGGTGCGCCGGAGTCCGGGCCCCGGGGCGCCGCGCCGACGGTGGCGTGGGCGGCCGCGGCCGCCCGGCCGGGCACGTGGCGGCGATGGAGGGTCATACCTCCTTCCTGCCACCGCCCGGCCCGAACCGGGCGCAGGCGGGTCCCGGCCGGGCCGGGGTGCCCCCCGAACGGCGCACGGCTGAAACGGTTCGATTCCTCATACGATCCGACCGGATCCGTCAACGGCAGCCGTACGCTGGCCCCATGGCCCCCGCCGATCCCAGCGCCCACGCAGCGGACTTCAACGCCGACCCCTACCCCTTCTACGCAGCACTCCGGGCCACGGGTCCCGTCCACCGGCTGGAGCTCGGAGGCACCCGGTCCTGGGTGGTCGTCGGCCACGACGAGGCCCGGGAGGCCCTGGCCCACCCGGCCCTGTCGAAGGACTGGATCGGCTCCGACTTCCCGGATGACCCGCAGGTCCCGGCCGTGGCCAGGAACATGCTCGACGCGGACCCGCCCCACCACACCCGGCTGCGCCGCCTGGTGGCGCGGGAGTTCACCGCCCGCCGGGTCGAATCCCTGCGTCCGCGCGTCCAGGGGATCACCGACGGACTGCTGGACGCGATGGAGGGCCTGCCCGGTCGCCGGGGCGACCTCGTACGGGAGTTCGCCGTACCGCTGCCGATGACCGTCATCTGCGAACTGCTCGGCGTCCCCGACCTGGACCGGGAGCGCTTCCGCTACTGGTCCGGCGAGATCGTCGCCCCGCTGGACGGAGCGGGTGCAGACCCACGCGCGCTGGAGGAGATGACGGCCTTCCTCGCCGAACTGGTCGCGGCCAAGGCCGGTGATCCCGGGGAGGACCTGCTCAGCGCGCTGATCCGGACCCGCGACGAGGACGGCGGCCGGCTCTCCCCGGACGAGCTGATCGGCATGGCCTTCCTGCTGCTCGTGGCGGGCCACGAGACCACCGTGAACCTCATCGGCAACGGCGTACGGGCCCTGCTGGCCCACCCGGACCAGCTCGCCGCCCTGCGGGCCGACCCGGACGGGCTGATGGAGGGCGCGGTGGAGGAGATGCTGCGCTACGACGGCCCGGTGCTGCACGCGACGTACCGGTTCGCCGCCGCCGACCTCGAACTGGGCGGCGTCCGGATCGAGTCCGGCTCCTCCGTCCTGGTCGCCCTCGGCGCCGCGGGCCGCGACCCGGGGCGCTACGCGGAGCCGGGGCCCGAGGTGTTCGACATCCGGCGCACCGGCCCCGGCCACCTGGCCTTCGGCCACGGCATCCACTACTGCCTCGGCGCCCCGCTCGCCCGGATGGAGGGCCGCATCGCGATCCGCTCCCTCCTGGAACGCTTCCCCGCCCTCGCCGAGGACCCGGACGCGGGCCCCCACGACTGGCTCCCCGGCATCCTGATGCGGGGAGTCTCCCGCCTGCCCCTGCACTGGTGACCCGGCCGCCCCGGCGGAGCGGGGCGGCCGCCCGCGGCCCCGCCAGGCCGCGGGGTCAGGGTTTGCGGGCCAGGAGGAAGGCCTGCGGGGAGTGTTCGTGGGCGTCCGGTGCGCGCAGCAGGCGGGCCACCTCGGTCAGTCCGGCTGCGGCGAGCAGCTCCGCCACCCGCCCGGGAGGCGTCCGGTACACGTCCAGGTCGACGGGGTGCCCGGTGGCCCCGTTCCCCGTCCCCGGGCGGATCATCCCGTCGCCCGCCTCGAAGGCGATCAGCACGTGGCCGCCGGGCGCCAGCACCCGGGCGAACTCGCCGAACAGCGGCGGAAGTTCCGAAGGCGGGGTGTGCACGGTCGAGTACCAGGCGAGGACCCCGCCGAGCACCGCGTCGGCCATGTCCAGGGAGGCCATCGACCCCACCTCGAACCGCAGCCCCGGATGGCTGCGCCGGGCCACCGCGACCATCGCGGGCGACAGGTCGATCCCGAAGGCCCGTACGCCGAGGCGTGCCAGCTGCGCCGTCACCCGGCCCGGACCGCAGCCGAGGTCCGCCACGGCCCGGCCCCCTCCCGCTTCGCCCCGCACGCACTCCGCGAAGGCGGCGAGCATGGCGCGGTCGAGCGGTCTCCCGGCCGGCTCCGCCCCGAGCGGCCGCGCGTAGTCGGCGGCGACGGCGTCGTAGGACGCCCGTACGGAACTCAGGTACGAGGAGGCTGTCATGCCCCTGAACAGTAGCCCGCCCGGACGCCCGGCTCACCCCCCGATCAGCGGATTGGGCAGTTCCGCCCACTGGTCGCCCGGAACGCCGGGGCTCAGCCGCATCAGGGTGAGCGCCTTGGTCGGCAGCGGCCGGGTCAGCAGCGCCTGCGTGTCGGCGGTGGGCGGCAGCGCGGCCGCTTCGGCGAGGGCCCCGGCGAAGGCCTCCGCCGACCCCGTCACGGCGCCGAGCGCCCCTGCCAGCAGCGAACCGAACAGCTTGCGGCGCAGCACGGTCACATCGTCGGTGACGAGCCTGCCCGACAGGGGCGGCACCGGCACTCCGTGCGCCCGCAGCCTGGCCGGGCTGATCCGGATGTCGGCGAGGTCGCGGTAGACCAGCCGCAGCGGCCGGCCGGTGGCGGAGACGACGACCAGGAGGTTCTGGCCGTGGGCCTCCAGTGCCACCCCGAGCTCCAGCACCCGCAGGCACACCGAGAGCGCGAGACGGGCGAACTCGGTCCGCCAGGCCGCCGATCGGGCCGACGGGAACGCCGCCAGCGCCGCCACCGGAATCACCCGTTCCCCCGCGGAGGCGTCCGCGTACGCCTCCGGCCGCTCGCGCAGCACCGCCGCCAGGTCGGGGCTGTGCGCGGTCGCCGCGCCCAGGGTGCGGGTGACGTGCAGACGGCCGTCGAGCCGCTCGGTCAGGCCCTGGACGAACGCGGACAGCGCCGCCGCCACCTCGACGGAGTACACGGAGATGTCCCGCACGGAGGAGGTCAGCCGGGCGCTGAGGGCCGTCTTGACGTGCGGTCCGCCGTCGGTCGGGGCCAGGGTCCGCAGGGCCATCAGCGGATGCGCCTCGAAGCCGGGCCGCACCCGCTGGTGCTTGAGCACGTGTTCCGCCTGCCACGGGTGCACCGGGACCAGGATCCGGCCCGCGTCCCGCAGCTCCGCCGGCCACTCGCCCGTGACCAGGGCCTCCTCGGCCCGTACGGAGACCAGCCCGAGCTCGACGACCGGGGCGTGCTCGGGCGCGTACGCCAGCTCCTCCGCGACGGAGAAGCCCGGCCGGGAACGGCAGTTCGGGTGGTAGGGGTGGCCGTCGACCACCCGCTGCTCCCACTCCCACAGGGTGCGCGCCGGGTGCTCCGCGCCGGGGCCGGCCGACCCGGCCCGGCCGGCCCGGGACAGGGCGAGGGAGGCCGTGCTGCCGTCCAGCTCCGCCGCGAACCCCTCGCCGTGCGGCACGCCGAGCTCCCGCACGAGAGCTCCGGCCTGCCGGTACGGGCGGCCGTCGAGGAGCAGCTCGCCGACGTACTCCGTGGTCGCGTACGGATCCGGGGCCGGGCCCTCCAGCCGGCCGCCCCCGGCCGACAGGACCGTCAGCCCCTCCGCGGACCGCTCCCTGTCCACGATCCAGGGCAGCGGTTCGAAGGCCAGCGCCCGCCACAGCCGGGTCAGCACGGCCGCCCGGGCACCGTCCAGCGCCGCGGCGTAGGACGCCGAGAGTGCGGGGCGGACGACGGCCAGTTCGGCGGCGACGGCGTTTTCGGCCCCGTTGGGGGGAAGGTTCATGCTGCGCTCCGGCCTCGGAATATCGCTTTTCGGGATGATCAAGTAATCATTGCGGATACCGAAGATCACGGCTGGTGGTGCGCGCCCCGCGCATCTCCGGCTCACCGGATGGACCGAATGGAACCAGTGGACCTCAACGCAGCCGCCGACGCGTACGCCGCCACCCCGCTCCTGAACTGCCTGCTGCGGGAAGCGGCCGATCCGGTGCCGACGCGGACGCCCGCGGGCGTGCGGCAGGAGCCCGGCGAGCCGGACGGTCCCGCACGGCCCGCGGAGCCCGCCGAGCGGCCAGGGTCCGGCGAGCCCGCCGTGCACCGGCTGCGCGGCAGCGGGCGGCTGCTGCGCGTGCGCGGAGGCCGCCGCCCCGAGCTCCCCGAACTGCGTACGGCCGACGGCTGGCACCCGCTCACCCACACCGAACTGGTCAAACTCGTCTCCGACGAGCTGGCCCGGTACACCGGCGTCCCCAACGACGAGCTCCCCGTCGAGATCACCGACAGCCGCGACGCGATCGCGGCACTGCTGGCGGCCCGACGCCTCGCCGAGCCGCCGGCGGACCCGTACGTCCTCTCCGAGCAGTCCCTGGTCATGGGCCATCCGCACCACCCCGCCCCCAAGGCCCGGGGCGGCGCCCCGGCCGGCAGCTGGCTGCCCTACGCGCCGGAGGCCCATGCCCGGTTCCCGCTGGTGTTCCTGGCGGTGCGCGAGGACCAGATCGCCGAGGAGGGCGGAGCGGCCGCCGCCGAGGCCGTCGACTCCCTCGCCGAGGTCCTCGGAGGACCGCGCCCGCCCGCCGGCCACCGGCTGCTGCCCGCCCACCCCTGGCAGCTCGACCTAGTGGGCGACCGGCCCGCGCTCCGCGACGCGTTCGCCGACGGCCGGCTGCTGCGCCTCGGCGAGAGCCGCCGCCCGGTCTGGCCCACCGCCTCGATCCGGACCGTGTACGTCCAGGACGCGGCGGCCGACCTCTTCGTCAAGTTCAGCCTCGACGTCCGCATCACCAACGACGTCCGCCGGCTGTGGCGGCACGACCTGCTGAAGCTCCGCCGCACCGACGCGGCCGTGGAGGCCGCCTTCGAGGAGCTGCGCCGCGACGGGGTGTCACAGGCGGCCTGGCTCGCCGACCGCGGCTACCGCACCGCCGCCTTCGCCTTCGAGGAGCTGGCCGTCCTGGTCCGCGACGGCCTGCACGCCCACATCCGGCCCGGGGCGACCACGTTGCTGGCGGCCGCGCTCGCCGAGGGCCACCCCGGCGGTCCGCGGGCCGAGCAGGGCGATCCGCTCCGCTGGTGGCGGGCGTACCTGCGCCAGGTGGTGCCCCCCGTCCTCGCCCTCTTCGCCCGCCACGGGATCGTCCTGGAGGCCCACCTCCAGAACACCCTGGTCGCGGTCGACGGCGAGGGCGTGCCGGTGCAGGCGCTGTTCCGGGACGCCGAGGGCGTCAAGCTGCCGTCCGACCTCCCGCGCCGGGAGGCGTGGGAGCGGCTCGTCTACTGCCTGGTGGTCAACAACCTCATGGAGATCGCCGGGGCGCTGGCCGGTCGGTATCCGGACATCTCGTCGCAGCTGTGGCGGGCCGCGCGCGAGGAACTGCTGCGCAGCAGCGAAGCCGGCGGGCCGCCCGAGGTCGCCGAGCTGCTCGCGGCGCCGGTCCTGCCGGCGAAGACGAACCTGCTGCTGCGCTGGACGCGGGCGGACGGCGCGGACGCGCGCTACCGGCCGCTGCCGAACCCGCTGGTGGGCTGAGCCGGAAGGCGCGCAGGGGCGGGCCGGGGCCTCGGCCGGTGAGCATATGCGGGCCGGGGTGCGGAATCGGCCAAGGTGGGCGGCCTGCCTTCACCTAAAGGTATAGACCAATGCTAGGTTGGTCGGGCAGACCGCGCAGTCCTTGACCACCCGTCAGAGGAGTAGCCATGCCCTCCCCTTCGCGGGGCGGCGGCCCGGCCGTCGTGCCCAAGTACCAGCGGATCGCCGCAGCGCTGCGCCGCGATCTCGAGCACGCCGCACGCATACCGGGCGGCAGACTCCCCTCCGAACGCAGCCTCGCGGCCCGCTACCAGGTCAACCGGCAGACGATCCGCGCCGCGCTCCAGCACCTGCGCGAGGACGGCCTCGTCGTCACCGGCAGGCGCGGCAGCCGCCCGGCCGTCCGCCCCGCCGCCGCCGCGCCGGGCCGTACCGCTCCGGACGCGCCCGGTACGGCCGGGCCGGCGGCGGCCCTCACCCGGAGCTGGGTGACCGTCGTCACCGTCGCGCCCTCGCTCGCCGGACTCCTCGGCATGTCCGGCGGGGACCGCACCCTGGTGCACCACCACCGCGAACGCGGCCGCGCGGGGGAGACCCTCCGGCACGCCGTCACCTACTTCAACCCGCACGCGGTCGCGCGCAGCCCCGAACTCACCGCCTGCCGCAACCGCGCCGCGTACGCCCGGGAGGAGGACCCGGGGCCGCTACGGGCCTGGCTCGACCGGGCCGCGGCCGCCGGCCGCGTCGCCGAGACCATCACCATGACGCGCACCACCCACCCCCCGGCCGCCTCCCAGGCCTGCGGCCTCACGGTGCGCCGCACCGTCCACGACGCCTCCGGCACCCTGCTCGCCGTCACCGACCTGGCCTTCCCGACCTGGGACCGGCTGACCTTCCACCGCGATCCGGCGGCGGCCGGATACCTCGTCACCTAGGGCCCGTCCGGCGGCCCAGGGCCGGGGCCGGCGGTCGGGGATCGGGGCCGGGGGTTGGCGTCCGTGGCGGACCGCGCGATCGACCGCCGACGCGCCGTCCGCCGCGCGCCACCATGCCCCTGTGTCCCGCGCCACACCGAGGGCGCCGGTTCCCGGCCCGCCGCGTGAGGTGGATCACCATAGCGTTTGCTCCGGCGAAGGCCGGGCATCGGCGCTGCTGGAGCGGAACCACGTCTTCCACCGGATGCGGGCGGAGGCGGGGCGCACGCGGGCCGATCCCGTCCCGCTCCACGGTCCGCCGGCTCCGGCCGGCGCGCGCCGTACCCCGTACGACTCGCGAGGTTCATGTGTCCACGCTCCAGGCCGAACACGTGTACAAGGTGTTCGGAAGGAACCCCGACGAGAGCGCGGCAGCCGTCCGCGCCCTCGAAAGCGGCAGCGACCGCGACGAATTGCGCGCCGACGGCGCCACGGCAGCGGTCATCGACGTCTCCTTCGAGGTCGAACCGGGCCAGATCTTCGTCGTCATGGGCCTGTCGGGATCGGGCAAGTCGACGCTGCTGCGCATGCTGAACGGACTGCTCGAACCCACCTCGGGTCGCATCCTCTTCGGCGGCCAGGACCTCACCGCACTGACCGCGCGCGAGCTGCGCCGCGTGCGGTCCGAGAAGATCTCCATGGTCTTCCAGCACTTCGCGCTGTTCCCGCACCGCAACGTCCTGGAGAACGCCGGATACGGTCTGGAGGTGCAGGGCGTGCCGCGCGCCGAGCGGGAACGCCGCGCCGCCGAAGCCCTCGCCCTGTGCGGGCTGGAGGGCTGGGAGAAGTCCTGGCCCGACGAGCTGTCCGGCGGCATGCAGCAGCGCGTGGGCCTGGCCAGAGCCCTGGCGACCGACGCCGACCTGCTGCTGATGGACGAGTCCTTCAGTGCCCTCGACCCGCTGATCCGCCGCGACATGCAGGACCAGCTGCTCGAACTCCAGCGCACCCTGCGCAAGACCATCGTCTTCATCACCCACGACCTCAACGAGGCCATGCGCCTCGGCGACGGCATCGCCGTGATGCGCGACGGACGGGTCGTCCAGCAGGGCACGGCCGAGGACATCCTCACCCGGCCCGCGGACGACTACGTCGCCTCCTTCATCCAGGACGTGGACCGTTCGCGGGTGCTCACCGCCGACGCCGTCATGGACGAGCCCGACGCCGCCGCGGACTCCTGCGACTGCCCGACCGTGCACGCCGACACCCCCATCGCGGACCTGTGCGCGGTCAGCGCCCGGGTCCCGCACCCCGTCGCGGTCACCGACGAGGAGGGCGCCGTCATCGGATCCGTCCCGCAGGACCGGCTCGTCGCGTTCATCGGTGACGAGCAACGGCCCCCGATGGCCTGCACGGAGGTGGCCGCCTGATGCCCCGTCTGCACCTCGGCGCCTGGGTCGACAGCGGTGTCGACTTCCTCCAGAGCCACCTGTCCTGGCTGTTCGACGCCATCAGCGCGCTCGTCACCGGCCTCTACGACGGCATCGACGCGGTCCTGTCCGCCCCGGCCCCGCTGCTGTTCGCCGGCATCCTCGCCGTCGGCGCCTGGTGGCTGCGCGGCCTCCTCGCGGGCCTGCTGGCCTTCGCCGGATTCGCCCTCGTCGACTCCGTCGGCCTGTGGTCCGACGCGATGTCCACGCTGTCACTGGTCCTCGTCGCGACGCTGGTCACGCTGGTGTTCGCGGTGCCGCTCGGCATCTGGGCGTCCCGCTCCGACCGGGTGAGCGCCGTCCTGCGGCCCGTCCTGGACTTCATGCAGACCATGCCGGCCATGGTCTACCTCATCCCCGGCATCATCTTCTTCGGCGTGGGCGTCGTCCCCGGCATCATCGCCACCATCATCTTCTCGCTGCCGCCCGGCGTCCGGATGACCGAGCTCGGCATCCGCCAGGTCGACGGAGAGCTGGTCGAGGCGGCCGAGGCCTTCGGCACCACCCCGCGCGACACCCTGGTGCGCGTCCAGCTGCCGCTGGCCCTGCCCACCATCATGGCGGGCATCAACCAGGTCATCATGCTGGGCCTGTCCATGGTGGTCATCGCCGGCATGGTGGGCGGCGGCGGCCTCGGCGGCGCCGTCTACCGGGCCATCGGCAACGTGGACATCGGCCTCGGCTTCGAGGCGGGCGTCTCCATCGTCATCCTGGCCATGTACCTCGACCGGATGACCGGCGCCCTCGGCCGCCAGGTCTCCCCGCTCGGCCGCCGTGCCCTCGCCAAGGCGCAGGCCGCGTCCGCGGGCGCCGCCCGGCTGTGGAACCACCGCCCGCAGCCCGTTCACGCCCTCGCGGGCGCCGTCGTGCTCGCCCTGGTCGCGGGAGGCCTCGGCGCCTTCGGCGGATCCGCCACCGAGGACGGCCCGGCCGGCGCCGCGAACGTCGGCAAGGGCCGCACCGTCTCCATGGGCTACATCCCCTGGGACGAGGGCATCGCCTCCACCTTCCTCTGGAAGGAGCTGCTGGAACGCCGCGGCTTCAAGGTGGACGCCCGCCAGCTGGAGGCCGGCGCGCTCTACACGGGCCTCGCGGGCGGCCAGGTCGACTTCCAGACCGACGCCTGGCTCCCCGTCACGCACAAGCAGTACATGGAGAAGTACGGCAACAAGCTGGAGGACCTCGGTTCCTGGTACGGCCCGACCTCGCTGGAGCTGTCGGTCCCCTCGTACATGAAGGACGTCCGCTCGCTCGCCGACCTCAAGGGCAAGGCCGACCGCTTCAAGGGCCGCATCATCGGCATCGAGCCCAGCGCCGGCGCCATGTCCATCCTGAAGGACAAGGTCCTGAAGGAGTACGGCCTGGAGGGCGAGTACCAGGTCGTCGACGGCTCCACCCCGGGCATGCTCGCCGAGCTGAAGCGCGCCTACGAGCGCAAGGAGCCCGTGGCCGTCGTGCTGTGGTCGCCGCACTGGGCGTACTCCACGTACGACCTGACCAAGCTGGATGACCCGAAGGGGTCCTGGGGCAAGGGCGACGGCATCCACACGCTGGCCCGCAAGAGCTTCGCCGAGGACGAGCCCGAGGTGGCGAGCTGGCTCCGCTCGTTCAAGCTCACGGAGGAGCAGCTGACCGGCCTGGAGGCCAGGATCCAGGAGACCGGCAAGGGCAAGGAGCAGGAGGCGGTCCGCGCCTGGCTGAAGGACCACCCGGAGATCACCACCCCGGCCTGACGGCCCCCGGTCGCCGCCGGCCGCGCGCAGGAGCACGTACGCAGCCACGCCCGCTCCCGCACGCGGCCGGCGGCGTTCCGCGGTGGGGGAGAGCGGGCCGAGGACTGCCGCCCCCCGATGGGGTGATGTTCGATCAAACCGGCGCACATGCCGGGCCGGACGCCCAGCGGGCCGCCGTCGAAGCCGAGCTGCGCGCCCGGGACAACTTCCTCATCGCCTATGTCGGGGCCGACACCCGCCGACCCCGCCCGGGGCACGGTCGCCGGGCCGGATCTGCCGGCCGCTCTGCGAGGATGGGGCGCATGGACGAGGAAGTCATCCCCACCCTTCGCGTCGCGGACGCCGAGGCGGCGGTCGCCTGGTATGCGCGGCTCGGATTCGCCAAGCAGTGGGAACACCGCTTCGAGCCGGGGTTCCCTGCGTTCGTCGAGGTGGCCCGGGGAGCGGTGCGGCTGTTCCTGTCGGAGCACACGGGCGACGCCCGCCCGGACACGTTGGTCTACCTCCGCGTACGGGACGTCGATGCCGTCGCTGCCGAGTTCGGCGTACAGCCCGAGGACGCCCCGTGGGCCCGCGAGATCGAACTGCGCGACCCCGACGGCAACCGCCTCCGCATCGGCACACCGCCCCCCTGACCCCGGGCGGCCCCCGCCGGGTCCTCCGGCGGAAGGACCGCACCGCGCCCATTCGCTTGCGCACCCTTCGTCGCGGGGGGCCAGTGTCGCCTGACACCCGACGAAGGCAGAGAAGATGACCACGCAGACCCACCCCGTCGACCATGAACTCGTCCAGGCCGCGGCCCACGTCGCCCGCACCCGCTGCCGGGGCGACAACCACACCATGGCGGCCGCGGCCCGTGCCCGGGACGGCCGGATCGTCACGGCGGTCAACGCCTACCACTTCACCGGGGGCCCCTGTGCCGAACTGGTCCTCATCGGTGCGGCAGCCGCCCAGGGCGCCTGTGAACTGGACACGATCGTCGCCGTCGGCGACCGTGACCGGGGCGTCGTCCCCCCGTGCGGCCGCTGCCGTCAGGTCCTCCTCGACTACTTTCCGACCCTGAAGGTCATCGTCGGCGGGCACGAGCACCTTCGAGCGGTCCCCATCGCCGACCTGCTCCCCGAGAGCTACGTCTGGGCCGACCACCAGCTCGACGCCGAGTAGCCGCGGCTCGCGTCTGCGCCGAAGCGGCGGCCGACGAGCCTGATTCGTCAAGCCGGCCCGTGCACGACGAGCCGGTTCTGCTCTCCGTCGAAGATACCGGCCAGCACCCTGGCCTCCCTCTGCTCCCCGCCGAACAGGCCCCGCTGGTCGACGTGCACGATGAGGACGTCGTGACTGTCGATCACATCGGAAATGCCGCGGCTCGCGATCGTGTCCGCCCACGCGTCCAGGTTCCGGCCGAACCACTCCGGCAGCCCGCACGGTTCACTCACCGCGTCCCAGAAGTCGCCGAGTGTCTCGATCCGCCGACCCCGCAGGTCAACGACCAGCTCGCTGTCCGTCATGGCAGCAGCCCAAGGGGCGTCCCGCCGCGAGCGGTTCAGCGGTCGAGGAGACGGGGCGTGGGGGGTTCCTCAGGGGTCGGGGCCTGGGGAGTGGGCGGGGTCGAGGCGCGGACGAGGTTCTGTTCCAGGCGTTCCAGGGCGCGGAGGGCATCCGTGCGTTCCTCGTCGGACAGGCCCGCCGTGGAGATGTCCTCCAGGCGGCTCCACACCCGTTCGACCTCCTCGCGCAGGGCCTGGCTCGCCGCCGTCGGCTCGATGATCGACACCCGCTTGTCGGTGGGCGACGGACGCCGCCGGACGAAGCCGGCCTGCTCCAGGCGGCGGACCGTACGGGTCATGGTGGCGGCGTCGGAGTCCAGCAGGCGCACCAGGTCGATCTGGCGCTGGGCGCCCAGCTCCCACAGGTGCATCATCACCAGCTCCTGGCCCGGGTGCAGGCCGATGCGGCGCAGCAGCTGTCCTGCGTACATGCGGTGCAGGCGGGCCAGGCGGAAGATCGCGTGGCTGATGGGACCGCTCAGGGCCGCGCCCGGGACCGGGACGGTGGGGGACGGCCGCGTCGTGCCCGTGGCCGGGTCGGCTTCAGGTCCGGACTCTTCCATGTCTTCCTCACTCTGCTGCTTGGACAGCATGATTCTAGCTTTTGCGCCCAGGGGTCGACGTACTCCCCGGTGATCGGCATGCCGTGTGGCTGGTGAATGGGCTGTTGGGAGGGCATTCGGAGGGACCGGGAATGGATCCGGGTGGGATTACTGTTCGGACAAGTGATTTACTTGTTCGGACAGGCATTGGCTGTCGGAGGCCCGCACGCCCGGGCTGCCGCAGCCGATCACTCATCCCGAGGAGCACAGCCATGACCACCGCATTCGACCCGATCGTCCTGGGCGGCACCCGCCTCGCGAACCGCCTCGTGATGGCCCCGATGACCCGCAGCCGCGCCCACGGCCCCGGCGCCGAGCCGACCGCGCTGATGGCGACCTACTACGCCCAGCGCGCGGCCGCCGGCCTGATCGTCACCGAGGGCATCCAGCCCTCCGCCGTGGGCCAGGGCTACCCCGACACCCCCGGCCTGCACACCCCGGGACAGGTCCGCGCCTGGCGCACCGTGACCGACGCCGTCCACCGCGAGGGCGGGGTGATCTTCGCCCAGCTGATGCACACCGGCCGGATCGGCCACCCGAGCCTGCTGCCCGACGGCATGGCCCCGGTCGCCCCGTCGGCCGTGGCCGCGCAGGGCCGCGTCTTCACCCACGAGGGGCCCAAGGAGTTCGTGACGCCCGAGGAGCTGGGCGAGGCGGAGATCCGGCAGACCGTCGCCGACTTCGCGCAGGCGGCCCGCAACGCCGTCGAGGCCGGTTTCGACGGCGTGGAGATCCACGGCGCCAACGGCTACCTGATCCACCAGTTCCTCGCCGACAACACCAACCTCCGCACCGACGCCTGGGGAGGCGACACCGAGGGGCGGATCCGCTTCGCGGTGGAAGTGGTCACCTCCGTGACCGAGGCGATCGGCGGCCACCGTGTCGGACTGCGGATCTCGCCCGGGAACCGGTACAACGACATGATCGAGAACAACGCGGGCGAGGTCTACGGCGCGCTGCTGGACCGGCTTGCCGGCCTGGACCTGGCCTACCTGCACCTGATGGAGGGCCCGGACCGCACCCTGACCGCCCGGCTGCGCTCCGCGTGGCCCGGCACGTTCGTCCTCAACCCGTTCACCCACCCGGACGTCACCGGACCCGACGCGCTGAAGCTCGTCGAGGACGGTAGCGCCGACGCCGTCGCCTACGGGGCGCTCTTCCTGGCCAACCCCGACCTGCCCCGCCGCCTCAGCGCCGGCGGCCCCTTCAACACCCCGGACCCGTCCACCTTCTACGGCGGCGACCACCGCGGCTACACCGACTACCCCACGCTCGGCGGCTGACCGCCGGCCCTCCGCCACCACCCCCCACCAGGAGGTTCACCATGTCCCGAGCAGTCACCTTCTCCGCGTACGGATCGCCCGACGTGCTCCGCCCGTCCGAGGTCACCCCGCCCGAGCCCGGCCCGGGGCAGGTCCGGATCCGGGTGCGGGCCGCTTCCGTCAACCCGTTCGACATCAAGCTCCGCTCCGGCCTGATGGCGGCCGGCGCCCCGGCCCGCTTCCCCGTGGTGCCGGGCCTGGACGCCGCCGGTGTCGTCGACGCCGTCGGCGAGGGGGCCCGGGCGGCGGTGGGCGACGGGGTCCTCGGCGCCACCCCCGGCGGTGGCTACGCCGAGTACGCGCTCCTCGACCGGCCCGTGGCCAAGCCGGACGGCCTCTCGTGGGAGCTGGCCGCATCACTCGTCACCGTCGGCCGGACCGCCGCTCGGGTGCTGGACGAGCTGGGCGTACAGGCGGGCGGCACCCTGCTCGTGCACGGTGCCGGAGGCAGTGTGGGCACCCTCGCGGTGCAGCTGGCCGCCGCCCGCGGCGTCACGGTCGTGGGGACGGCCGCGGAGCGCGACCTGGAGCGCGTCACCTCATACGGCGCCACCGCGGTCCGCTACGGCGACGGCTGGGCCGAGCGGGTGCGCGACGCGGCCCCCCAGGGTGTCGACCACGTCCTGGACGCCTCCGGAGCGGGCGTACTCGCCGAGTCCGTCGCCCTGACCGGCGACGCCGCGCGCGTCCTCACCATCGCGGACATGTCCGCCGCCCAGCACGGGGTCCGCTTCAGCGCGGGCGGCCCCGCTGCCTCCGGCGCGGCGGCCCCGGACCCGCTGCCGGAGCTGGTCCGGTCGGCCGCCGCGGGCGCCCTGGACCTGCCCGTCGGGCGCACGTACCCGCTGGAGCAGGCCTCCGCCGCCCACGCCGACCTGGAGGCCCGCCGCAGCCGGGGCAAGGTCGTCCTCCTGCCCTGAGCCGCACACCGCCGCAGCCGGCCCCGCACGGCCGGCAGCGGTCCCGCCCGGCGCCCCTTTTGCTGCCCCTCCCGTCGCCGTCCCCCTGCCGGGACGGTGACGGGGCGGGCCGGTCCCTGGCGGCAGCCCCGTCACCCCTGGCACCCCGTCCACCCCGCCCCCCTTGCCCGTCCCTCCCCTCCGGATCGGAGACCCCTCATGTCCGCACCCGCCTCCTCGTCGGCCTCCCTGCCGGCCGCCACCTTCGCCCGTACCGTCCTCGGCTCCGGTCCCGGGCTCGCGCTCGCCCACGGCGCGGGGAGCAGCGCCGTCGGCACGTACGGCCCGATACTCGACGGCCTCGCCGCCCGCCACACGGTCGTCGGCGTCGACTACCCCGGCAGCGGTCACACCCCCCGCTCCGCGGTACCGCTGTCCCTCGACGACCTGGCCGACCAGCTCGTGGCGGCCGCCGTCGCCGAAGGCCTGGACACCTTCGCCGTGTCCGGCTACTCCCTCGGCGGGCCGGTCGCCGTCCGCGCTGCCGTCCGCCACCCCGAGCGCGTCACCGCCCTCGTCCTGACGGCGACGTTCGCCCACCACGACCAGCGGCTCGCGCTCGCCCTGCCGATCTGGCGGGAGCTGGCCGGATCGGGCGACCGGGACCTGCTCGCCCGGTTCCTGACCATGATGGCCGTGGGCGCGGACGCGCTGGAGGCGATGCCGGCCGAACAGCTCCGGCAGGCCGTGGGGTTCACCGCCGCGGGCATCGCCGAGGGCACCCCCGAGCACGCCGAGCTGGCCTCCCGGATCGACGTCCGCGACGACCTGGCGCGCGTGGCCGCGCCGACCCTGGTCATCTCCACGACCCAGGACTGGTTCACCTCCACCCGCCTGCACCGCGCCCTCGCCGACGGCATCCCCGGGGCCAGGCTCGCGGAGCTCAGGACCGGCCACCTGCCGATGGTGGAACGCCCCGCCGAATGGCAGGCGCTCATCACCGAGTTCCTCGCCGGACACGGCGACCGGTGACGAACGACCGCTGACCGGCTACCGGCGGCCCTCGGGGCGACACCGGTGCGCCGACCGCCGCGCCCAGGACGGCGCGGCGGTCGGCGCTGCCGCCCCCGGGGGAGCGGGTCGGGCCCGACCCGGGAGCGGAGCCCCGGTCAGCCGGTCAGCCCGTCAGGGCCCGCTCCCGGTCCGCGGATCCGGCCGCCCCGTCCCCGCGGTACGGTCCCGCGTGCCGGCCGGGGTCCTGCGCATCCCCCGACGGCCGGGGCCGTACGGGCCACCAGGTGGACCGGCCGAGGAGCGCGGTCAGCGCGGGCACGAGCACGATCGACAGGACGAAGGCGGACAGCAGGATCCCGAGGGCCGTCGCGAAGCCGATCTGCTGGGTGGAGGGCGCCGGGGTGACGGCCAGGCTCCCGAAGGACGCGGCCAGCACCAGGCCCGCCGTCGCGATCGCGGGAGCCGTGTGCCGCACGGCGCGCCCCACCGCGGCGCGGGCCGGACCGGGCCGTTCCATCTCCTCCCGGATCCGGTCGCTCATCAGGATGTTGTAGTCGGTGCCGAGGGCCACCACGAACAGGAACAGCACGAGCGGCAGCGTGAAGTCCACGCCGGGCCGGCCCAGACCGTGCTGGAAGACCAGGGCCGACGCGCCGAGCGTCGCGGCGAAGCCCAGCCCGACCGTGGCCAGCAGTACCACCGGCGCGAGCAGGCTGCGCAGCAGGACGAGCAGGATCAGCGCGATCAGCGCCGCCGCCACGGGGAAGACCACCTTCAGGTCCTGGTCCACCGCGGTCGAGATGTCGGCGAAGACGGCCGCGGTGCCGCCCACGTGGGCCTCGGTGCCGGCGGGCGCGTGCACCGCCACGGTGTCGCGGACCGGACCGGTGACCAGGTCGCGGGCCTCCTGCCGGTGGGACTCGGCCGTCAGGAACAGGTCGATGCGCGCGGCCCGGCGGTCCTCGGTGAGCACGGTCTCCCCGACCCGGCCCACACCGTCGACCCGCTCCAGGGCCGTGGCCAGCCCGCCGAGGCGCCCCGACGTCAGCTCGGCGCCGTCCGCGGCGGTGACGAAGACGGTGGCCGGGTCGGACACCCCGGCCGGCAGGGCCCGCGAGATCTCCTCGGCGGTGGCGACCGCGGCGGTGCGTTCCGTGCCCGCGCCGCCCTGCCCGTAGTCCATGCGCATCCCCGCGACCCCGGCCGCGAGGGCACCCAGCAGTGCCACCGAGGCCAGCACCGGCACCAGGGGGCGGCGCGCCACCCGGTCGCCCACCCGGGCGGCCACGCCTGCCCGCGGCTCGCGCTCCAGGGCGCGGGAGGGCCAGAACATCCGGCGCCCGGTGACGGCCAGCAGCGCGGGCATGAAGGTCAGGGTGCCCAGGAGCATCACCAGGACGGACAGGGCGATGGCCGGCCCCAGCACCCGGAACTGTCCGAAGGAGGCCACGGCCAGGGTCGCGAACGCGGCGACGATCGTCAGCGCGGCGGAGGTGACGGCCGTCCCCACGCGCCCGGCGACCTCGGCGGCCGCCTCGCGCCCGGAGCTCTCCGGGTGGGCGCGCAGGTACTCGCGGAAGCGGAACAGCAGGAAGAGGAAGTAGTCGATGCCGATGCCCACCAGCACCACGTTGATCAGCCCCGGAGTGGAGTCGGCGAGGCCCGTGCCGGTCAGGAGGGCGGCGCCGACGACGACGCCGATCGCGGCGCCGCCGATCACCGAGACCGCGAGCAGCGGCAGCAGGGCGGCCAGGACACTGCGGAAGACCAGGACGTGCAGCAGGACGATGACGCCCAGCATGAGCGCTCCGACCACCGTGGTACGGGTCTCCTCGGCCTCCGTGGCGTCCACCCGGTCGGCGATGCCCCCGGTGAAACCGGTCCGCAGCCGGTCCTGGGCGAGCAGGTCGCGCGCCGCGTCCCGGAAGGCCCGGTAGGTGGCCTGCATGCCGGGATCGGCGGGGTTGCCCGTCAGCTCGACGGTCAGCAGCCGGAAGGAACGGTCGGGTGCCGTCATCGCCGGGGCGACCCGCGGGACCTGGGAGTGGTCCTGCGCCAGCGGCATGGTCTCCTCGGTCCGGGGCATGGCGACCCGGCGGCCCGCCAGTTCGGCGGCCCGGGCGTCGATCCGGGCCTCGTCGGACGCGGTGAGCGGGGCGCCGTCCTCCCGGGCCACCAGCAGGGTGAGGGCGGCGGCGTCGGGCTGCAGCCCGAAGTGCTCCTCGGCGGTCTTCATGGCGGCGGCCGAGTCGTAGTGCGCGGGCAGGAAGCCGGCCGTGCCGGGCTGGACGGCGCGGAAGACGAACGCCTGGCCCAGCACGGCCGCCGCTATGCCCAGCACGGCCCACAGGGCGATGACCTTCCACGGATTCCTCGTCGAGAATCCGGTCAGGGCGCGGATCACAGTTCTCCTCCGGTCTGTACGGTGCGGGGCGGGATCTCCCGGCCCGTTCCCAGAACACCAGCCCTGAGCAGCGAGGACGTCGTGGCGAAGGAGGAACCGCGGGCCGGTACCAGGGTCCGGGCCCCGCCCCGGACCAGGACCCTGGTCCTGGTCCGGGACCGGCCCGGGGGCCGGCGCCACGGGAGGACGGCGCTGCGAGAATGGATCACCGGAGGGCGCGGTGCGTCCGCCCCGGCACCGGCCGGGAGCGGCGGCCGCCGGGGGAGGGGCGGGTCCATGGGCGCGGGAACGGGACCAGGAACGGGAACGGAAGCGCGGGCGGGTACGACAGAGGGCACGCGCCCGGGCACCGCGCACGGGGCAGCACCCGTACCGGGACCCGGGGCCGCACCCGGACCCGTACCCGGTGGGGACCGGACCCCCTGGACGCGCGGCGACGCCTTCGTGACGGCGGCCGCCGGCACGATCGACCTCGTCGGCTTCTCCCTGGGGTCCCTCACCGAAGGCACCGCCCTCGGTGTCCCGGCCGCCCTGTTCGTGGTGGTCACTGCCCTGCCGCTGCTCGCCCGCCGGATCCACCCGGTGCCGGTGCTCGCCGCCGTACTGGCCCTCGGGGTGGCGGTGAACCTGAGCACCCCGCAGGCTCCCCACTTCCCACTGAGCCTGGTGGTCGCCCTCTACTCGGTGGTCCGGTTCGCCCGACCCGCCGTCGCCGCCGTGGCGGTCGCCGCGGCCGTGCCGCTGGTCCCGCTCGGCCAGGACGGCTGGCCGCTGCCGTTCGGCTGGTGGGGCCTGGCCGGGAACGCGCTCGCCGCGCTGATGGCCGTGGGCGCCGCCGTGGCGGTCAAGCACCGGCAACGGGAGGCCGACGCGCACCGGTTGCTCCTCGCCGACCGTGCCGTGGCAGCCGAGCGCCGCCGGATCGCCCGCGAACTCCACGACATCGTCGCCCACCACGTCACCACCATGCAGCTGATGGCGGGCGGTGCGCGGGCCAACCTGGCGTACGACCCCGAGGCGGCCCGCGAGGCACTGGTCACCCTGGAGGACTCCGGACGCATCGCCCTGCGGGAGATGCGCAGGCTCCTCGACGTCCTGCGGGCCGGGGAGGAGCCGGAGGACACGCCCGCGCCGCCCCAGCCCGGGGTCGAGGACCTCGACCGGCTCGTCACCGAGGCCCGGCTGGCAGGCACCGCGACGGTGTTCACCGTGGACGGCGAGGTCCGCCCGCTGCCCCCGTCCGTCGGCCTGACCGTCTTCCGCGTCGTCCAGGAGGCGCTGACCAACACCCGCAAGCACGCGGGGGAGGCCCGGGCCCTCGTACGGATCTGCTACGCCGGCGACGAGGTCACCGTGGAGGTCCGCGACGAGGGGACCGGAGCCCGGCAGCCGGCCGTACGGACCGCGCCGCGCTCCGGGTACGGTCTGATCGGCATGCACGAGCGCGTCGCCCTCCAGGGCGGCACCCTGGAGGCCGCACCGGCGGCCGGCGGCGGCTTCCGGGTCGCGGCCCGGATCCCGCTGCCGGTACCGGGAGCGGTGGCGGGCGGGAGAGAGGAACGGCACCGATGATCCGAGTGCTCATCGCCGACGACCAGCCGCTGGTGCGGCGCGGCCTGGCCCTGATCCTGGGCCCCGACCCGGAGTTCGAGGTCGTCGGCGAGGCCGAGGACGGCGCGCAGGCGGTGGAACTCGCCCGGAGCCTGCGCCCCGACGTGGTCGTCATGGACATCCGCATGCCCGTCCTCGACGGGGTCGGGGCCACGGAGGAACTCGCCCGGCTCCTCCCCGAGACCCGCGTACTGGCCCTGAGCACCTTCGACATGGACGAGTACGTGGTGGCGGCCCTGCGCGCCGGGGCGTACGGATTCCTGCCCAAGGACATCTCGCCGGAGGAACTGGGCGCGGCCGTCCGCATCGTCCACCGGGGCGAGGCGGCCGTCGCACCGCGCCTGCTCACCCGGCTGATCTCGGCCTACGTCCGCACCCCGGCGGTGCCGGTGCCGCGGTCCGGCGCGGTCCCCGCCGACCTCACCCCGCGCGAGGTGGAGATCTGGCGGCTCATGGCCACGGGCAGGGGGAACGCCGAGATCGCCGTGGACCTGGACATCAGTGTCTCCACGGTCAAGAACCACATCACCGGCATCTTCGGCAAGCTGGGCGTCCGCGACCGCGCGCAGGCCGTGATCGCGGCCTACGAATCGGGCCTGGTGGCGGCGGGCAGCGGGAGCGGTTGATCCCCAAGTGCCCGCCCGATGACCGGAATCTTCCTGAGGTCCCTCCCCCTGACCAGCCGGAACACTGGATGATTCGCCCGTGCGGACGAGCGCCCGTCCATGACACAGTGCGATCAGTCCGACCGCACGACCAGGGAGCCCCCATGCGCGATCCGCACGCCACACCGCTCGCGGCCGCCCCCGGGTGCCCGCCGGAGCAGGGCCCGCTGCCCTGCTGCCCGGTGTGCGAAGGCTCCCCGCAGCGCATCTCCTGGCGCCAGCGGGCCGGCCGGCCGGTGCTGCTGGCCTTCGAGCCGTGCGGTCACACCTGGTCCGCCGCGGCACCCCCGACCCTCACGGTGACCGTCCCGCACGCCGGTTCCTCCCGCCCGCACCGGGTCTGAGCCGGCCCCGGGTCGGGAGCGGGCTGCTCCCGCCCTGCACGTGGTGTTCCGACCGGTTTCCCGACGACAGTGGTGGGTCGGCACCCGTCCACGCCTCCGCCGGGGGTCCGGACCCCGTGGCAGTGGCGGGGACGGGTTGCCGCCCGGGCCCTGCACCGATCTTGATCCACCCCGAAATCCAAGTCAATCCTCCGGTTTACTCCCCACCTCCAAGGAATACCTTGGGTGTTGTGACTCTCGACGACCTCCGTGTGTTCGTTGCCGTTTGCCGTGCCGGCAGCCTCAGCGCCGTCGCCCGCGACCTCGGTTGCACCCAGTCCGCCGTCAGCCAGCATGTCCGCCGTCTGGAGCGGCAGACGGGCACGGCCCTCCTGGAACGCCACGCGCGCGGGGTCGTCCCCACCGAGGCGGGCCGGATCGTCCAGGCCGCCGCGGCCGACGGGATCGCGGGCATCGACGGCGCCCTGCGCCGCGTGGGCGACCTCGTGCGCGGAGGCGGCGGCACCGTGCGCGTCACCACCGGCGCGACGACCGTGCGCCACTTCATGTCCGAGGCGGTCGTCGCCTTCCGCCGGGGCCACCCCGGGGTGAGCCTGGAGTTCCACACCGAGAACTCCAGCCGCAGCTGCTTCGACGCCCTCGCCGCCGACGACCTCGACCTGGCCTGGATCACCATCGGATCCCCGGTGCGCGGCATCGAGCAGCGGCCCGTCATGGACCTGCCCTGGGTGCTCGCGGTCGGCGCCGAGGACCCGCTGGCCGCCCGTACGGAGCTCGCACCCGCCGACCTCACCGGCATCCGCCACATCCGCCTGCCCGAGAACTCCGCGTCCCGCGCCCATCTGGACGCCGCGCTCGCCGAGTCCGGGATCCGGATCCGCTCCGACACCAGCGCGGCCGACTGGGACACCGCGCTCCTGCTCGCCGAACTAGGCCTGGGGCACGCCCTCGTGCCCGCGCTGCCCGGCTGGCAGGTCCCCGGCTCCGGCGGCCCGCTGCGCCTGGTGCCCGTCCCCGCCCTGCCGTCCCTCGCGGTCGGCTGGGCCGCCCGCCGCTGGAGCTCGCTGGCCCCGCCGGCCCTCGCCTTCGCCGACGCCGTCTCCCGAAACTGCCGGGCGCGCGCCGCCCGGCAACAGTGACGCGGCGACCAGGCTCACGGCGGCCGGCGCGGCCGGCGCCGTCAGGGAGGCCCCCCCGCATCCCGGCGCCCGCGGCGACCGCGATGCCCGGGGACGGGCCGACGTTCATCGCCGTCTGCTCCAGACCGCCCACCACCCCCGCGTACCGGGCAACGGGCGCCCCCGCCACCATCAGCGCGGTCAGCGGCAGCACCCGCGGGGTCGCCGCCGTCGGGCCCGGCTCCTGCACGTCCTGGAGCAGGAACGTGGCCGTGAACAGCGCGCCGGACGTGCCGGCGGAGACCACCAGGACCAGCGCCGACGAGGCCGTCACGGCCGTCGTCCGGGCCGTGGCGCGCAGTGCGGGGCATGATGGAGTGGGCGGGCGCGGAGGAGAACGGGACCCCGCCGCCCCGGTGGAGGAGGTGCACGTTCATGACGGAGCACGACGGCGGCCCGAACGCGCGGAAGCTGGAGGAGGGCCGGCTCCTGAAGGAGCTGGAGGCCATCCACCGCACGCGCCACGAGACCCTGCTGCACGGGTCCGACGACGCGCTGGTGACCCACACCAAGCGGATGAACGAGCTGGAGCACGAGTACGTGCGCCGTCATCCCCGGCGGGCCCAGACCGCCGCGCGCACCCGCTCGGGCGCCCGCGCCCGCACCCCCGGGGAGCGGGAGGAACCGGCCGTGTGACGCCGGGAGCCGCGACCCGGGGGCGGGGTGGTCCGAGGAGGGGAGGGGTCAGCGTTCTTCGCGGAAGTCGACGTGGAGGCGGACCACGGGGTCGAACTTGCGCAGGACCATGCGGTCGGGGTCGTTTCGCCTGTTCTTGCGGGTCACGTAGGTGTAGCCGGTTCCCGCGGTCGAGCGGAGCCTGACGATCGGGCGTACTTCGTTGCGTGCCATGGCCCCAGTATATGAAAACGACGCCCATTTTCAATAACGCGCGAGAAGTGACTCTGCTTTGCTTCGAATGAGACAAACTTGTATCGTTCGAGGCGAAGGAGGCTCGCGCAATGATGAGTGAAGAAGAACTGCTGGACGGCGCCGCCCGCATCCTCGCCGGCGACCACAGCGCGTCGATGGTGCAGATCGCGGCGGGCATCGGGACCAGCCGCGCCACGCTCAGCCGGCGCTACGCCACCCGCGAGGCCCTGCTGAAGGCCGTCGCCGTCCGGGCGATCGAGGTCGTCGACGGCTGCCTCGCACCGCTCGACCTGGACCGGACCGCCGACGCGGCGGCCTTCGACGCCGCCGTCGAGGAGCTGGTCGTCGCCCTGATCCCCGCGGCGCACCTGTACGGATTCACCTCGCGCGACGCCACCGTCCTCGCGCACCCTGAGTTCCGCGCCGGCGTGGACCGGCAGGACCAGCGGGCACTCGCCTTCCTCGCCCTCGGGCAGCGGCTCGGGCGGCTGCGCCAGGACCTCCCGCCGTACTGGATCTGGTACTCGCTCTGGGGCCTGCTCGACGCGGCCGCCGAAGGCGTGCGCGACGGGCACCTCGCCCCCCGCCAGATCGGCCACCTCGTGCTGACGTCCTTCCTCGGCGGCACCCGCCCGCCCGCGCCCCCCGCGCAGCCCCCGCTCGCCCGCCCCCCGGCGGACGCGCCCGCCGGCGCCCGGCGGACGCCCCCCGAGCCCTGATCGGCTCCCCACCCGTGCACACACTCGAACGGAATCCCATGCACACCCCCGCGCAGGCCCCTCACCGGTGGATCGTCCTGGCGATCCTCTCCGGAAGTCTCCTGCTCATCTCCATGGACACCACGATCCTGAACGTGGCCTTCCCCTCGCTGGTCGGCGACCTCCGGCCGGGCGCCGTCCAGCAGCTGTGGATCATCGACATCTACGCGCTCGCCCTCTCCGGCCTGCTGGTCACCGCCGGAGCACTCGGTGACCGGTGGGGGCGCAAGCGGCTGCTCATGGCCGGATTCGGCATCTTCTCCGCCGCCTCCCTCATGGCGGTGTTCGCCACCGAGGCCTGGCACGTGATCGCGGCCCGCGCCCTGCTCGGCGTCGGCGGCGCCGCCATCATGCCGTCCACCGTCTCGATCCTGCGCAGCGTCTTCACCGACGCCAAGGAGCGCGCCTTCGCCCTCGCCGTCTGGGCGGCCGTCTTCGGAGGCGGCATGGCCTTCGGGCCGGTCGTCGGCGGCCTCCTCGTCCAGGACTTCGGCTGGCACTCCGCCTTCCTGCTCAACCTGCCGGTCGCCGCCGTCATCGTCGCGGCCGGCCTGCGCTACCTCCCCGAGTCCCGCGCCCCGCGCGGCTCCGGCGGCTGGGACTGGCCGGGCGTCGGCCAGTCCGTCGTCGGCATGCTCGCCCTCGCGGGCGGTATCAAGCAGCTCGGCAAGAGCGGCGTCGCCGACCCGCTCCCCTGGACCCTGCTCCTGGTCGCCGCCGTCACCCTGGCCCTCTTCGTCCGGCGCCAGCTGCGTGTGGCCAACCCCCTGCTCCAGGTCCGGCTGTTCACCTCGCCCGCCTTCAGCGTCGCGGCCACCGCGATCTTCCTGCCCATGGTCGGCATGGGCGCGATCCTCTTCCTCGTCACCCAGTGGTTCCAGTACGGCGAGGGCTACACCCCGCTGGAGGCCGGGCTGCGCCTGCTGCCCGCCCCGCTCGCGCTGATCGCCGCGTCGATGGTGGCGCCCTCGCTGATGCAGCGCTTCGCCATCCGCCACGTGCTCGGTGCCGGACTGGTCGTCCTCGCCACGGGCATGGCCCTCCCCTGGACGCTCCAGCAGTTCACCGACCTCGGCTACCCCGCCTTCGCGACGGCCCTGACCGTCATGGGGCTCGGCGCCGGCCTCGCGACCACGGTCGCCTCGGTGACGCTGGTCTCCGCGGCGCCCGCCGCCGAGGTCTCCAGCGCGGCCGCCATCGAGGAGACCTGCTACGAACTCGGTTCGGCCATGGGCGTCGCCGTCCTCGGCTCCACCGCGGCCGCGCTCTACCGGGGCAACCTGCCCGCCCTCGACCTCGACGGCCCCACCGCGGCCGCCGTGCGCGACTCCGTCGGCGAGGCCGCGCACACCGCCGACCGGATCGGCGGCGCCGTGGGCCAGGCCCTGCTCGACACCGCCTCGCACGCCTACACCCTGGCGATCACCCCGGCGTTCCTGCTGGCCGGCGGTCTCGCCGTCGCCGCGGCGGCCACGACCTGGGCGCTCATTCCCCGGGACCTGCGCCCCACCGAGAACCACTGACCCGGGCGGTCCGGAACGCGGGCGCCGCCGGGGCCGGACCCAGCGTGGTGGTCCCCGGCGCCGCCCGGTGGCCCAGGCCCGTGCGGTACGCGTCCATCGCGGCCTCCACCCGGCCCGTGCGCCGCAGCAGGTCCCCCAGCAGACGGCACAGGTCGGCGAGATCACCGCTCGCGCCGCTGCGCTCCAACAGGGCCAGCGCCTGGACGTAGTGCTCCTCGGCGGCCTCCTGCGCGCCGCGCTCCTCGGCCATCAGGCCGAGGAGCCGGTGCGCTCCGCCCGCGTGCACGGCGCCGAGACCGCCGCCCGCCCCCAGCAGCGCCGACAGCAGTCCCGCGGCCTCCTCCCGGCGGCCGAGCCGGCGCAGCACATCGGCCAGCTCCACCTCCACCTGCGCGGTGAAGAGACCGGCCCGCCGGGCCGAGAGCATGTCCCGCGCCGTGCGCAGCTCCCGCTCCGCGGAGACCAGCTCGCCGTTCTGGGCCTGTACGTAGCCGCGCATCCAGTGGCAGTGCGCCAGGTCCGTCCGCAGCTGCAACTGCCCGTAGATCTCCTGGGCCCTGGCGAGCGAGGCGTCCGCGTCGGCGATCCGCCCCTCCGCGAGGAACGTCCGGGCCACCTGCCGGTGCATGCCCGCCACCAGCGCCGGATCGCCGACCTGCGGAGCCAGCGCCAGTGCCAGCTCGGCGGCGCGGGAGGCGCGGGCATGGGCGCCCATGTCCATGTACGGCCCGATCACCGCGGCGTGCAGCAGCACCAGCGCGTCGGGATCCGCCAGACCGCTCGCGCCGAGCTCGTCGATGGCGGACTCCAGCAGGTAGCAGGCGTAGCGCAGCTCACCGGAGAGCAGGTGGGCGACGGCCCGGCCCCGGATCGGACGGGCGCGGCGGGGGAGCGGCTCGTCGGCGAGCAGCCGTTCGGCCTCCTCGAAGTGCGCGATCGCCTCGGGCAGCTCACCCGTCTCCAGAGCGCAGTCGCCCAGCCCCAGCCGGGCCTGCGCCTGCTCGGGGACCAGCTCCAGCTCCTGCGCGCGGGCCAGCAGCCCGCGGTAGCACGCGGCCGCCTCGTCGGCCGCGCCCGTGGCGAGGGTCCGCTGGGCGTCGGTGAGGGCGAGCCGGAGCTCGGTGGCGAGGTGCGCGGGCCGGCCGGTGGCCAGCTCCTCGTACGAGGTGCCCAGGCGGGCCGCGAGGAAGCGCAGCGCCGTCTCGGACGGGCGGACCTTGCCCGCCTCCAGGGTGGAGACGTAGGCGGAGGTGTACGAGGGGTGCGCCAACTGCTTCTGGGTCCAGCCGCGTTCGACGCGCATGCGCTGCACCCGGCGGCCGATCTCGCCCGGTTCGTCCATGGAATCCCCTCGGTTGCTCGAACTCCCCAGTATTCAGCCGGAGTACGCCATTGCGCACCTCCCGTGCGCCGCCTAATTTAAGCAGCCGATTCAATGCGTTTAGCGAACTGCTTAACTCCCTTTCCCTGTGGAGGACTTCATGCATCGAGCCAGACGCCAGGGCGGCGGACGCCCGGCGCTGCGCGCCGCCCTCGCGATGGTCTGCGCGACCGCCGCGCTGGTGGCCGTCGGCCCGGCCGGCACGGCCGACGCCGCGGGCACCCCGGCGGCCCCCGCCCGCGTGGAGGTGGAGATCCCGGGCCCGGAGCAGGGCACGGAAGCCGGATCGGGCCACGTGCTGGTCCCGGCGGCGGGGAGCCCCGCGAAGAGCTCGGGCCGGCTGTCGGAGTCGGGCCGGGCCGCCGACGGGACGGTCACCAAGACGGTCGACAACGGACCCACGGCGGACCGCCTCGACGTCGTCGTCATAGGCGACGGCTACACCGCGGGCGAACTGCCCCGCTTCCACGAGGACGCCCGCCAGAAGTGGGCCGAGCTGACCTCCGTCGAGCCGTACACCGCCTACCGGGACCTCTTCAACGTCTGGACGGTCGACGCGGTCTCCCGCGAGTCCGGAGTCTCGGGCGATCCCGACCCCGCGACCGTCCGCGACACCGCCCTCGGCTCGTACTTCTGGTGCGGCGAGATCGAGCGGCTGCTCTGCATCGACCAGCCCAAGGTCGACGCGTACGTCGCCAAGGCTCCCGAGGCGGACCTGGTGGTCGTCCTCGCCAACAGCGCCAAGTACGGCGGCGCGGGCTACAACGAACGCAGCACCACCCTCGGCTACGAGGGCATATCGACCGCCTCGGCCGGCCACGCCAAGTCCGGCCAGGTCGCCATCCACGAGACGGGCCATTCGCTGGGCAAGCTCGCCGACGAGTACTTCTACCCGGGCGTCCCCGACTACGAGCGGTACACCGGCCCCGAGCCCGCCGACTCCAACAGCTCCACCCTCACCGCCGACCTGATGGCCGAGCGGCGCACCAAATGGCACCGCTGGCTCGGCGAGCAGTCGCCCGACGGCGGCACGGTCGGCGCCTACGAGGGCGGCAACTACTACGTGACCGGTCTCCACCGGCCCACCGACAGCTCCCTCATGCGCACCCTGGGCAAGCCCTTCAACCTGCCTGGCGTCGAGGCCATGATCGGCGGCTTCTACCAGCACGCACGGCTCACCACCGCGCTCACCCCCACGGACCGCACCCTGCGGCTGCGCCACAAGGCCAAGGTGTCCGTGCCCCGGCTGCACGGCGCGGACGGCAGGCAGCCGGTGGTGCGCTGGTACCTGGACGGGCGGGAGCTGAAGCGCTTCCAGGGCCGCACCGAGGTCGCGGTGGCCGAGCTGTGGCTGTTCGACCTGCGCACCCACCGGCTGTCGGTCACGGCGGAGGACCGCACCCCGTCGGTACGGGACCCCGAGACCCGGCGCACCCTGAGCTCCACGGTCGAATGGAAGGTACGCCTCTGAGCGGGCAGGCGACGGCCTCCCGGCCTCCCGTGACGCCCGAGAGGCGTCACGGGAGGCGTCACGGGAGGGCGCGGCTACATCGGGTCCATGCCCCGGTCGTCCATCCGGCGCTCGGTCTCGCTCTGCTCCTGCAGCCGTCGGGCCTTGTCCTGCAGCCGGCGGCGCTCCTCCGGGTCGGTGGACCGCTCGGCGGCCGCGCTGAGCTCCTGCGCCTTCGCGCGCAACTGCTGGGACCGGCCGCGGGACTCGCCTGAAGCACTCATCGATCGCTCCTCGGATCTGTGGGGGAGAACGGGCGGAATCAGCGAACCAGCACTGCCGCGCCCCCGCATCTCGAAGGGCCCCCGCAGGTGATCCACGGCGTCCTGCATCCCCGGCCCGCGGCCCGCGCCTCGCGGCCACGAGCCCGCGGCCCGCGCCTCAGCCGAAGTCGGCCGCGGAATCCGCCCCGACGGAGGTGGTGAGGGTGAAGAGCGCGCCGTCCGGGTCGCGGAGCGTCACCCACCGCTCCATGGCGTTGGCGGTGACCTCCGACACCGCGCGGCCGCCCAGGGCCACGGCCGCGTCGATCGCCGGGCGGAGCCGGGGCACGCGGAAGTGGACGTGCCAGCGCGGCCGGGTGTGCGGGGAGTACGAGGCGATCTCGACCGGCCCGCTGTTCAGCCGGGCCACGGGTTCGCCGTCCTGCCGCAGGACCACCTGGTCCTCCTCGTACGACACCTCGCAGCAGCCGGCCCGGCCCGTCGCCCACTCCAGCACCGCGCCGTAGAACATGGCCGCGTCGAGGGCGTTGCGGGTGCGCAGTTCCAGCCAGGCCGGGGCCGGGCCCTTGCCCACCCGCCAGTCCGCCGCCACGTCGCCCTCCCAGATGCCGAAGACCGCGCCGTCGGGGTCGGCGACGAGCGCGGCGCGGCCGCCGGAGTCGAAGGAGACGGGACCCACCGCGATGGTGCCCGTCCGCTCCCGGATCCGGTCCACCGCCAGGTCCGCGTCGTCGACCGCGAAGTACGGCGTCCATGCCGCGGCCACGGCGAGGTCAGCCGCCAGCGCCCCGATCCCGGCCACCGGCACCCGGTCCTGGAAGGCCACGGAGAAGGCCTCGCCGAGCCGGGCCGGGCGGAACCGCCAGCCGACCACCTCGCCGTAGAAGCGCTGGGCCGTCGCGAGGTCGCGGGTCATCAGGCTCACCCAGCACGGAGCCCCGAAGACCTCCCGCGTCGAAATCTCCACAGCTCGCTCCGTCCCTGGGGCACCCGTCCCTACTCATTCTGGTACGTATCCTGACGATCTTCGCGCCAGCGACGGCGTACGGGCGCACAGAGTGGACGGAAAAGCACGCTCCGCGTTCATCCCCGGCGTGCGGGACCGGCGATAGCCTCGGATCCCGGACACCACCGCACCGCCTCGGAAGGCAGGGCCCATGGGCGCTTCCCGGATTCCCGTGATCGATCTCGGGCCGTGGCGGTCCGGCCCCCCGCAGGCCCGCGCCCGCACCGCCGGCCGAGTCGACGAGGCCCTGCGCGCGGCGGGCTTCCTCCTCGTCACCGGGCACGGTGTGGACCCCGATCTGCCGGCCCGGATCCGCGCCGCGTCGCGGGAGTTCTTCCGGCTCCCGACACCGGTGAAGGAGCGCTACGCCGTCACCGTCGGCGAGCGGGGCTGGCTGGGCCCCGGAGCGGAGGCCAACAGCTACGCCGAGGGCGCGGCCTCGCCCCCCGACCTGAAGGAGTCCTGGTCCTGGGCGGCGGACGAGCCCACCGGGGTGCCCTCGGTGGATGCCGAGTGGTTCCGGCCCAACGCCTGGCCGGCCGAGGTGCCGGAGCTGAAGCCCCTGGTCACGGAGTACCTCGGCCTGATGCGGGCCCTCTCGGACGAGCTGCTGGAACTCCTGGCGTCCGCCCTGGAGCTCCCGGAAGACCACTTCACACGCCACACCTCACACCCCACCTGGGGTTTCAATGTCAACCGGTACCCCGGCACGGACACCGTGGGCCCACCCCTGCCCGGGCAGTTCCGCATCGGGGCCCATACCGACTTCGGCACCGTCACCGTCCTCGACCGGGAACAGGGGGCGGGCGGTCTCCAGATCCACACCGACGCCGACGGCTGGCAGGACGCCCCCTACGACCCGCGGGCGCTGACCGTCAACATCGGCGACCTGATGGCCCGCTGGACCGGCGACCGGTGGCGGGCGGGCCGCCACCGGGTGCTGCCGCCGCCCGCGGACACCCCGTCCGAGGAGCTGATCTCCCTCGTCTACTTCTACGAGTGCGACGCCCACACCCGGGTGGAGTCCCTGCCCGCCCCGATCGGCCGGGTGGTCCACGACCCGGTCGACTCCCACGCCTACCTGCGCGGCAAGCTCGACGCGATCAGCGTCACCACCCCGACCGACTGACCGCGCCGCCGTCCCGCGCCCTGCCGGGGGACGCCCGCTCAGACCACCGTGACCGGATGGCGGACGACGGCGTCGAAGAGGTAGCCCTGCGTGTTGTGGACCGCGCGCTCGGGCTGCGTACGCCCCGTCGCGTCCGTCGCCCGGGCCAGCAGAGCCGTCGCACCCGTCGCCCGCGGCGTCCACGGCACCGACCAGCGCACCCAGCCGCCCCGGCGCGGCGCGTCGTGCATCCGGGCCGTCCGCCACCGCCCGCCGCCGTCCGTACTGACCTCCACCCGTGTCACCGCGGCCGCGGCCGACCAGGAACGCCCGGTCAGCAGCCGGGTCCGGTGCACCGGGACGGTCGCCCCCAGCTCCAGCTCGAAGGCGCTCTTCAGGGACTGCCGGGTCAGCGGGGCGCTGCCCTGCGCCGGGTGCTCGGGCCCGAACAGCCGGTACATGTCGGTGTTCCACGGCGAGTACAGCGGCTCGTCGCTCACCTCGATGTCGCCCACCCACTTGATCGACGCGATGCCCACCCAGTCCGGGACGACCAGGCGCACCGGGCCGCCGTGGTCCGGCGGCAGCGGCCGGCCGTTCATCTCGTAGGCGAGCAGGACGTCGTCCAGCGCCTTCGCGACCGGCAGCGGGCGCCGCACCCGCCCCAGGTCCACCCCGTTCGCCACCACCGCGTCGTCCAGCCCGCGCGGCAGCACGTCGACCGCCCCGCGGCCGACCCCCGCCAGCCGCAGGACGTCCGACAGCCGGGCGCCGCGCCAGCGCGCCACACCGATGGCCCCCAGGGTCCAGGACGTGCCGCTGACCTGCTGCCCCTGCTGCGTGGTGTAGAAGCTGCGGCCGTTGCCCGCGCACTCGATGAACAGGGTCCGCTCGACCGGCCGCAGGGCGCGCAGCCGGTCGTAGGAGAAGTCCACCGGGCCGCCGGTCAGCCCGTCGCCCCACACCGTCAGCCGCCAGGCGTCGGCGTCGATCCGCGGCGTCGAGGTGTGGTTGCGCACGAAGAAGCGGTCGACCGGGGTGAGCGGGCCCGTGCCGCGCAGCGCCGTGAAGTTCGTCTCCGCGTTCGTGCCGCGGACGGTGAACAGTTCGGGAGGCAGCGCCTTGACGATGCCGGGCGCTGCCGCGGCCCCGGGCGCGGGCGTCCCGGCGGCCGCGGCGGATCCGCCCGCGGCCACCGCCAGCGGACCGGCCGCCGCTCCCGCGGCGAACAGACGCAGCAGGTCACGGCGGTCCACACCGGCCGAGCGGGCCCGGCCGCGGGCCCACTGCCGCAGGCGCGTGCGGTCGTAGCGGCTCTCGTCCGACAGATCGAAGGGCATGACGGGGGCACTCCTTGGTCGAGGTTCCCGACGGACCGTATTGGTCCGGGGCGGGCCGCCGGAACCTTCCCGCGCGCATGGCCACGAACCCGCAACACCACCGCAACGGTCGATCGCCACCACGACCGCCGGCCGTCGGGCGCCGACCACCGACCCGGCCGATTACCGCCGTCCCCGCAGGCTTCGGCAGGATGGGCGCATGACCGAGATCCGCACCCCCCGACTCCTCCTCCGCCGCTGGACCGACGACGACCTCGTCCCCCTCTCGGAGATCAACGCCGACCCCGACGTGATGCGCTGGACCGGCGACGGCTCCGCCATCGGCCTGGACGGCACCGCCGAGGACATCGAACGGTGGGAGGAGGAGTGGGACGAGGAGGGCTTCGGGGTCTTCGCCGTCGAGCTCCTCGGCTCCGGCGAGCTCATCGGAGCCGTCGGCCTCTCGGTGTGCGAGTACCTGCCCGACGCGCCCGGCGACATCGAGATCACCTGGCGGCTGGGCCGCCAGTTCTGGGGCCAGGGCTACGCCTCGGAGGCCGCGCACGCCACCTTGGAGTTCGCCCTCCAGGACCGCGGTGTGGACCGGGTCGTCGCCATCGCCCGGGTGGGCGACGAAGCCTCGGCGAACGTGATCCGCAAGCTCGGCATGGAGCCCGCACGGGAGACCACGGACCCCCGCCACGGGCACGCCGTGCAGATCCACCTCATCGACCTCACCGAGTACGAGGCCTGACCCGGCCGTCCCCCCATCGGCCGATCGGCCGACCCCGCCGTCCACCACTGCGCCCGCCGGCCGTGTCCGCCCGGCGGACCGGCCACCCCCTCGGCCGCCGCGAGCCTGGAGGCGGGGGAGCGGGCGGAGCACACGGGCCCTCTCCGACCCGGAGCCGAGAGGGACACCATGAACGCGCACGACCGACTCCTCCTGGACGCGGCCCGCCCCGAGGGCGGGGCCGGCCGGTGAACCGCCGCGCCCGGGCCACCCGTACCGCCTGCGGCGTGTTCGCCGCCGCCCTACTGCTCGGCGCGTGCACGCGGGACGGCGCGGAGCCCCCCGCCGCGGCGCCGGGCACGGCCCCGTCCGCCGCGGCGCAGCCCCTGGCCGGGCCGACCCCGCGGGGAACGCTCCTGATCGCCGACTCCGGCGCCGACACCGTCACCTTCGTGGACCCCCGGCGCGGCGCGACCGGCTCGGTCACCGTCGGCCGGGCCCCCTACGCCCTGGCCGTCGGAGCCGACGGACGCGCGTGGGTCGCCACCGCCGAGGGCGTCGCCGTGGTCGACACCCGCACCCGGCAGCGCCTCGCCCGCATTCCCCACCGCACCGTCACCGGCCCCGTCACCGACGGCGAGTACCGGGGCGGCGGCATGGGCATCGCGCTCTCGCCCGACGGCACGCGCGCCTACGTCGGGGTCAACGTCCCGGGCGGCAACGGCGTACTGGAGGTCGTCGACACCGCCACCCGCGAGGTCACGGCCGCCGTACCGGTGGGCCGGCGCCCCTTCGACGTGGACGTGTCACGGGACGGCACCGAGGTCTACGTCACCGGGCACGACTCCTTCGACGTCACCGTCGTACGGGCCGACACCCTCCGGCTCCGCCGGATCGAGGTCGCCCCCTACGGCACCGAGGGCGGGACGGCCTCCTGGCTCAAGCCGCACTACACGGTCGTCCGCGCCTCCGACGGGAAACTGCTCCTGCCCTTCGAGGGCGAGCGGCTCGCCGTCGTCGACCCGCGCACCGGGCGCACCGCGATCGAGACGATGACCGCCGACACCCACCAGCACGGCGCCGTGGCGACCCCGGACGGCGGCCTCCTGGTCGTCGGCACCGGGGCGGTGCGCCCCGGAGAGGGGAAGGGGCCCTCGCTGACGGTGCGTTCGGCCGACGGCACCGAGCGGATCGTCCCGCTGCAGGGCCCGCACGAGGACGTGGCCGTCTCCCCGGACGGCAGGACCGCGTACGTCACCGGAGGCCACACCCGGGACGGCCACTGGGACGGCATCACGGTCGTCGACCTCGGCACGGACGCCACCCGCCGCCTCCCGGCGGGAACCAGACCCCTGGGCATCGCCGTCCTCTGACCCCCCCGCCGGACGCCTGCGGGACCACCGGGGGTCAGGCGGGGGCGGCGCCGGGGGCGCAGGCTCCGCCGCCGTCGCGGATCGCGGCGAGGGCCGCGGCGTGCAGGGCGGCCGGGCGGCCGTGATGGGGCCGGGGGCTGCCCGTGAGCGTGTACCACTCGTCGGCGTCCTCGTACTGGACGTCGAAGCGGGCGAGCCCGCCGTCCGCCGCCGTGGTCCGCAGGGTCAGCGGGCCGGTGATGACTCCGACCTCGTCGGTCATGGCACCGCCCGGTCCGGCGAGCACACCGTCCTGCCACGGCCCGGCCCCACCGCCGTGCGCTCCCGTCATGAGGCGCAGGTGTCCAGCATCGTGGTGAGCATCTTCTTCTCCGCTTCGGTGACGGTCAGCTCGTAGGAGGACTTGACCGTGATCCAGGCCCGGCCGTACTGGCACCAGCTCGCACGGTCCGGAGGCTGCCACAGGTCGGGGCTCTGGTCGCCCTTGGACCGGTTCGAGGACGCGGTGACCGCGAGCAGCTGCGGATGCGTCAGGTCGTTGGCGAAGGCCTTGCGCCGGGCGGCGTCCCAGCCCGACGCCCCCGAGCGCCACCCCTCGGCCAGCGGCACCATGTGGTCGATGTCCATCTTCCCCGCGTCCGTGACGACGACCCCGTCGTACAGGCTCTTCCAGGTCCCCGACACCGCCCGGCACTCGGCGTCCTGCGCCACGTCCCTGCCGTCCCGCTTCAGCACGGTCTCGCGCGTGTCGCACTTGCCGCCCTGCTCGGCCCAGTGGGTGAACCGGGCCCGGCTGTAGCCCGCCATCGTGCCCGCCGGCGCCACCTTCAGCGCGGCCAGCCGGGTCCGCGCGGCCGCCGTGTCGGCCATCCCGGGCAGCACGTCCCCCGCCGCGCCGCCCGCAGGGGCCCCGGCCGGCGGAGCGGCGGGGGAGGGCGCGCCGGACGAAACCGCCCCGGAGGGCGAGGCCTTCGCGTCCGGCCCTCCTGGCGCGCCCACGGTCGAGCACCCCGCCGCCGCGGCGGTCAGCAGCACGGCCGCTAGGACCGCACCCGGCACACGTATCTGACGTCCCATAACCCCACCCCGAGCCGGTACCGCTCCGCACACTGTCCGGGAAAGCCTACCCAGAACCGGACAATCGACCTACGGAGGCCCCTCCGGGCGGCGTTGTCAGTGGGGCTCGCTAGTCTCCCCGCATACCGCAGCTCAGGGGCCCTTCCGGACCCCCTGTCAGAGCTGCGCGCACCCAGTACGGACAGGCGGAGGGGCAAGGCCGATGGCATGGCTGGCGGCGGGCGAGGGGTACGAGATCGCCCTGGTGGAAGGGCGGGTGGCGGCGAGGTCCGTCACCGGCCGCGCGGCGGGAAGGCAGTTGAAGTCCCTGCCCAAGGCGCTGAAGGACCATCCGGAGGTGGACCGGCTGCGCCGGCTCGCCGAATGGCTCGACCGGCACGCCGACGCCTGCGTCGCCCAGGTCGACGGCTGGATGGTGTCCTCCCTGCCGGTGCCGACCGAACTGCTCGCCCGGGTCTGGCCCGACGAGGCCTGGCAGAACGCCCTGCGCGACCTGGCCGTCGTCGGTGACGACCCCGACGAGGTGGGCTTCCTGCGGGACGCCACCGCGGACGGCGAACTGAAGGTGGTCAACCTCGACGGCGAGACCGTGCGGCTCTCCCCGCGCACGGTCACCCTGCCCCACCCGGTGCTCCTGCCCGACCTCGAGGACGTCCGCGAGTTCGCCGCCGAGCTCGGCATCGAGCAGCGCGTCGAGCAGATCCACCGGGCCACCTGGATCAAGCCCGCCGACCTGGCCCCCACCGCCACCGAGGTCCGCGACTACGCGGGCGGGGTCTTCCCCACCCGCTTCGGCCTCGCGGCCCGCGCGACCTCCCTCGGATACCGGGTCTCCGGCGGCTACGCCACCTGCAAGGTCCGCGACACCGGCGCCGGCGGGGCCGTGGAGGCCGCCGTGTGGATCGGCGAGCCCTACTACGAGGACGAGACCACCACCGGATCCCTGACCTGGCACGACGACGAAGGCCGGTCGGTACGGCTGACGAAGGTCGGACCGGTGGCCTGGTCCGAGGGAATGCGGATGGCCGCGGCACTCTACGCCGGGCGCAAGATCGAGGAGGGCCGGGACGCGTGAGCACCAACCTGAGAGACGCAGAGATGAACACCGACACCGTGAACACCGCCGAAGCGGCCGAACTGCTTCTCAAGGCCGGCGCGGTCCTCCCGAGCGGCACCCACGGCGCGGGCGCCACCGCCGTCGACCTCACCGCCCGCACCTACCGCCACCCCGGCCTCGGCGACGGACGCGTCGTCGTCCGCCTCGCACCCGCCGAGCTCGGCGCGGCCGAGGACCTGGCCGCCGGTTTCCTGGGACTCGTACGCGACGAGGCCGAGCCGCCCGTCGTCGGCCTGAGCCGGCGCCAGGCCCTCGGCTTCCCCGAATGGATCCTCGTCCACCACCCCGAGGACGGCCACCACGCGCTCGCCGTCGTACCGGAACTGGAACGGATCGCCCAGCAGGCCAAGACCAAGCCCAAGTTCGCCCTCGACGCCTGCCTCGAGCTGGCCGACCGCCTCGCCGCGTCCGTCCCGCACTTCCTGCCGCTCTTCCACGAGCAGGCCGCCCGCATCTTCCTCGCCGTCGAGAACACCACCTACGCCGCCCAGCTCTTCGGCCGCGCCCGCACGGCGGAGGCCCAGAACGGCCTGGCCGTCGACGAGGACCGGCTCGACGCCGTCTTCCTCGAGTTCGCGCTGGCCGGCGCCCTGCCGGTCAAGGTCCTCAGCGGCTATGGCAAGGCACTCGCCGTCCGCGTCAGCCCGGCCGAGGCCTACGAGCGCTTCCGCCGGCTGTGCGTCCGCCGCACCGCGGGAGGCCTGCCGCCCTCCGCCCAGGCCGCCACCGAACTGCGCCGCCTCGCCCGCGCGGCCGGCCTGACCGGCACCGAGCCCGAGCAGGACTACCTCGCCGAACTCCTGCCCCTGCCCGCCACCCTGCGCGCCGCCCACGGCTGGTGGAAGGCCCACCGCAGCGCACTCGTGGCGCTCGCCCGCCGCGTCCCCGCCGTACGGGGCACCCTCCTCGGGCTCACTCCGCCGAGCGGCGGCGACGGGGAGCTCAGCGACCTGTGGCTGGACATCCTGGAGGAGTCCGGCGCCACCGCCGGCCTCGCCGACGGCGGCCTGCCCGCCGAGGAGCGCTGCACCGACGGCACCGCCGGCTGGCTCGAGCGCTTCCACTCCGCCCGCCACTCCGGCTGGGGCCGCCGCCGGCCCCTGCCCACCCTCGTCACCGTCGTCGAACGCTCCGCGGAGCAGCTGCGCGCCGAACTCTCCGCGCCCGGCCGCGAAACGGGCCTGCGCATCGGCCTGGAGGACGTGGACCTGCTCGACCTGCTGCTCGCGCTGGAGATCCCCGTCGCCGACCCCGTCGCCAAGAACGGCAACGGCCGGCACGGCGCGCTCAACCTCTCCGAATGGGCCGACGGCGACCAGCGCCGCGACCTGCTCGCCCTCGGCGCCGACCCGCGCTTCCACCCCGCCTTCCACCAGGCACTGGACAACTTCGGCGAGGGCTCCGCGGAGGACGTCCGGCGGATCGCCGCCGCCCCCGGCGGACGCCCCCTGCTGACCACCTGGATGCGCCGCGTCGCGAACGCCTCCACGGTGGCCGGCCTGCCCGAGGTCCCCGACGCCATCCGGCGCCTGACCTGGCTGCCCGCCGAAGCCCTGGAACTCGCCCGGGACGAGGTCGCCGAAGCGGCCGCCGCCGACCTCGCCGCCACCATGACCCGCACCCTGCGCGGCGGCCTCTTCGAGGAACTGGCCTGGCCGGCCTGGGAGACCGCCCTCGCCGAGCTCGGCCCCGACCGGCAGCGCCAGGACCTCACCGTGATGGAGGCCTGGCCCTACCTGATCGTCGCCAACCAGACCCAGGTCCGCGTCATCGACGCCGACTCCACCGTGCTCACGCACGACCTGCGGGTCCCGAACGGCAGCGGCCACCACCGCGTCGGCTTCCACTACGTCGACGGCGAACTGCTCGTCTTCTGGAGCAGCTGGCAGCAGAACGAGACGCAGGGCTACTGGCACAGCTCGCCCGGCACCGTCTTCAGCCTCGGCTCCGAGCGCAACTACTGGTCGCTGCGCAGCGACCACATCTCCCTGCCGCTGCCCGGCGGCGGCCGCACCACCGGCGGCGGCGTCCTCCACCGCGGCGACACCCGGCTCCCCGCGGAGCGGGCCGTCGTCTCCGACGGCGTCTCCTACTGGGTGTGGCAGAACCACGACCGGGACACGGGCCAGGAGTCCGGCTGGCGCGAGTACGACCCCGTCGGCTCCGCTTACGGGCGCCTCTCCCAGCCCGCCTTCCTGGCCGACGCCCTCGTCGGGATGCCGGCCGACTCCCGCCCGGGCGGCCACAGCTGGCTGCGGCCCACCCCCTCCGTACCCGGCTCCGCACTGGGCACCCCCGTGGACGGGCTGCTCGGCTGGCGCACCGTCCGCGTCCCCGGCCGCGGCTGGCAGGGCACGGACACCGCAGGCCGCACCGTCACCCGGCCCGCCACGGACAACACCCCCGTCGCCGCCCTCGCCTTCCCCGGCGACGACCGGCCGCGCGCGCTCACCCAGCAGTGGCGCGACCTCCAGATCAGCGACCCGGACGGCGTCGTCACCAACAAGTCCGACAGCGACCACCGCCGCCACCACAACACCTTCGGCACGAAGAGCGTGGACCACCCGCCGCTGTCGCACTGGTACGCCCTGCGGCCCCGCGACCTCGACGGCTCGGCCGCCCTGCGCGCCGCCGACCGCGACACCGTCGCCGGGCTGCTGAAGGCGGCCGCCACCGCGGCCACGGCAGCCGACCTGCCCGAGCTGGTGGGCGCGGCCCTGCCGCAGGTCACCGACCCCAGGCTGATCGGCGGCATCGTCGAGATCCTGCAGTTCACCCTCACCCAGCAGAAGGCGCTCGACCGGGTCGCCGCCCGGCTCGCCGGGGGCACCGCCACCGCGGCCGTGCGCGAGCAGGGCCCCTCCGACCGGCTGTTCGGCAGCGCGGTCAACGGCCTCATGGGCTCCGCGGCCCACCGCTGGGGCGGCGACCACGACGGCGCCCACCACACCCTCACCCTGCTCGGCGCCGCCCGCACCCGCACCGACGCCGTCCAGGTCCCGGGCCTGCTCCACTTCGACACGCCGGCGCTGCCCCACTACACCTTCTGGTGGACGCAGCTCCTCGACGAGCCCGCCGCCGTCGCCTACCGCGCGGCCGGCGTCTGCGTCACCGACGAGGAACGGACCGCCCTGCACAGCCTGCTGCGCGAGATCGACGCCCTCGGCCTGGACTCGGCCCAGGGCTCGGCCGGAGCCTGGCGGCGCGTCCTGCTGCACCTCGGCGCCGGCAACCTGAGCGGCCCCGACGGCCGGGACCGCAACGTCCACCACCGCAGCCTGCTGCCGCTCGGTGGCGGAGCCTTCCTCGCCCTCACCGAGCACGGCCGGTCGGTGCCCGACGGCCACGAGTTCGGCGCCCTCTTCCACGACCCCACCGGCGCCTTCACCGCCCCCGGGCCCTACACCGTGCGCGGCGCGGCCCCCCTCGGCGACCGGACCCGGGACGCCGGCTGGCTGAGCGCCCTGCTCGGCGCGGCCGACGCACACGGCCCGGCGCCCTTCCACCCGGACGCCGCGGACGAGTTCTCCCGCCTGACCGGTACGTCCGGGACGCTCGCCCGCCTGGTCGTCGCCGGCCTCCCGTACGTCGACAGCCACGAGCGCAACTTCCTGCCCGCGCAGCTGCGCACCGCCCTCGGGGTCAAGGCGGCCGAGGCCGCCTACGCCCGCGACGAGCTCAGGAACGTCGACGACGCCGTCCGCCGCGCCGTCGTCGCCGCCCTGATGCCCGCCGACCCGGCCCGGCTGTGGAGCGACGGCCCCGACGTGGCCGAAGCCGCCCGCGTCTGGAACGAGCGCGTCGGCCGGCGCACCCCCGTGCCCGAATGGCTCGCCACCGAGGCGGCACGCGCCGTACGCGGCGGCCGTCCCGCACACCGCAGCCTCGCCGCGGTCCTCGACCCGGCGGCCGCCCGCGAGCTGTCCGTCGACGTCCCGTGGACGGTCAAGGGCGACCAGGCCGTGCCCGCCGAACCGGCGACCGACCCCTTCGACGCGCAGGTCCTGACGTCCACCGTGGCCATGACGGCCTGGCTCGCCCACCGCCTCCCCGCCGGGGACCCGGTGCGCGCCGCCCTGCCGCCCGCCCTGACCGCCGTGCGCCAGCGGCTCGCGGCGCCCGAACTCCTCATGGAGATCGCCCACTACACCAGCCTCCCCGACTTCCGGAAGGCGGCCGGCACGCCGACGGAGACCGCGGAGGGGTACGAGCGCTACGGCGCGGTGGTCATGGCCACCCACGACGACCGGCCCAAGCCCGCCGTGCGCACCGCACTGCTCGACTCCACCGGCTCCGACCCGTACCTGCCGGCGCTGCGGGGCGAGGACCAGCAGCCCTCCCGCATCGAGGCCGCCCTGCGCACCGCCCACGACCCGCGCTTCGCCGCACTGCTCGCCGACCCGGGCGCACCTGCCGCGGGCACGGCCGGCGCCGACGGGACCTGGTGGCCGCAGGACGCGAGCCGCTCGGTGCCCGACCTCGTGGAGGAGGTGGCCGCCGAGCACGGGCTGGGCGCCGACGCGGCCGTCCTCTACCTCGCCCTGCTGGCGATGCCCGACCCCACCGACCGCAACACCGCGCGGTGGACGGGCTGGAAGCCGGCCCGCCTGAAGGCGGCCCGCGCCGAACTGGCCGCCACCGACCTGGTGGTGTCCGCCGACCGCAGCCGGGCCGGACGCTCGCTGTTCCTGCCCGGCGGATGGGCCGAGATGCAGTCGCCGACCCTGCCGGTCGAGCAGTGGAAGCTTCCCCTGTACGGTCTCGGCACCGACGGAAGGCCCCCGCTGGGCGTCCTGGTCCCGGTCGAACCGGTCGCCGCGCTCTACCGCCGGGCCTGGCAGCGGGTCCGCGAGGGCGACGCGCCCCGCTTCCAGGAGCTCAAGGTGAAGCGCACCCGCGCCCGCCGCCGCTGACGCCCCTGCCGGCCCCACGGCCGGACGCCCCGACCCGCCGCAGCGCGGCGCACCCGACACCGGATGCGCCGCGCCCGGCGGGGCACCACCCCTTCGCACCCCTTTTCGAGGACCCCTGATGACCGTCACCGAACAGACCGCCCCCGCAGCCCGGCAGGTGCTGCCCGCCGAGGAGCGGTACGCCGCCGAGCTGGCCTTCCTCGCCGCCCAGGACACCGGCCCCCGCCCGCCCGGCTGGGCCCTGACCCCGCGCGCCGTCGTCACCTTCGTCTGCGGCAGCGACGGAGCCGAACTGGCCCTGCCGGGGCGCCGCGCCGGACTGCCCGCCAAGCTGGTCATCGCACCGAAGTTCGTCGGCGAACGCGCCCTCGTCGAGCGGTGCGTCGTCACCCTCGCCGGGGAGCGGGGCCTGCTCCTCACCGGCGAGCCCGGCACCGCCAAGTCGATGCTCTCCGAGCTGCTGGCCGCCGCCGTCAGCGGCACCAGCGCCCTGACCGTCCAGGGCACGGCCGGCACCACCGAGGACGCCTTCCGCTACGGCTGGAACTACGCGCTGCTGCTCGCCCAGGGCCCCACCCCGCAGGCGCTGGTGGACTCCCCGGTGCTCTCCGCCATGCGCACCGGCCGGGTGGTCCGCGTCGAGGAGATCACCCGCTGCCTGCCCGAGGTGCAGGACGCCCTCGTCTCCATCCTCTCCGACCGCCGCCTCAGCGTGCCCGAACTGACCGCCACCGAGGACGCGGTGGTCTCCGCCGTCCCCGGCTTCACCGTCATCGCCACCGCCAACCTGCGCGACCGCGGCGTCTCCGAGATGTCCGCCGCCCTCAAGCGGCGCTTCAACTTCGAGACCGTCGCCCCGATCGCCGACGCCGACGCCGAGGCCACGCTGATCCGCCGCCAGGCCGTCGCCGCCGTCCAGCGGGCCGGTGCCGCCTTCGGGGTGGACGACGCCGTCCTCGACGCCCTCGTCACCGTCTTCCGCGATCTGCGCTCGGGACGCTCCGCCGAGGGCTGGGACGTCGAGCGGCCCGGCACGGTCATGTCCACCGCGGAGGCCGTCCAGGTCGCCGCCTCGCTGGGCGTCGCCGCCGCCTACCTGCCGGGCGGGGACGTGCTCGACCTCCTGCCGGGCCACCTGCTGGGCGTCGTGCGCAAGGACGACCCCGCCGACCACGGCCGCCTGCTCGGCTACTGGGACGGCCCGGTCCGCCGCCGTGCCGAGGAGGGCTCGGCCATGTGGCGCCGCCTCTGGGACCTGCGCGGGAGCCTGCGTTGACGCACACCGCCCGGCACGCCCTCCGGCACACCGAACCGCGCGCCGCCGTCGACGCGCTCGCCGGGACCCGCGCGCCCTACCTGATCGGGGTGCGCCACCACAGCCCCGCGCTGGCCGCGGTGGTCCCCGCCCTGCTGGACGCCTCGGGGGCCGACGTGGTCTGCGTCGAACTCCCCGCGGACTTCCAGCCGTGGCTGGAACATCTCGCCGACCCGGAGACCGTCGCCCCCGTCGCCCTGGCGGGCACCGGGGAGGACGGCCGCCTGGCCTTCTACCCGTTCGCCGATTTTTCCCCCGAACTGGCCGCGATCCGCTGGGCACGGCGGACCGGGGCCCGCGTCGTCGCCTGCGATCTGCCCCTGGGCGACCGGGGCTGGACGGCCGAGGCCGGACCCGCCCGCCCGGCGGACCCCGACCCCGCCGCGGGCGGGTACGCCGAGGAGGACCGCGCCCCCGGTCCGGGCACGACGGCAGTACCCGGGTCCGGACCGGGCGCGGAGCCCGGCACCGGCCCCGACGGGGAGTCCGGAGCCGCGCCGCGCGGCGGCACCTTCGCCGACGCGCTCGTCGCCGCCGGCACGGGCCGCGACGGCGACGACATGTGGGACCGGGCCGTCGAGGTCCTGGCTCCCGGCTGTACCCCGGAGGCCGTCCGGCGGGCGGCGCTGGGCGTCGGCTGGGCGCTGCGCGAGGACTCCACCGTCCCGGGCCGTGACCTGGCCCGCGAGTCCCACATGCGCGCCGTCATCGCCGAGGCCGCCACCGGGGGTTCGCGCGTGGCCGCGGTCGTGGGCTCCTTCCACGCCGCTGCCCTGCTGGACTGTGCCGGGCCCGGCACGGAGGACGCGCCGGACCGGGCCGAGGCCCGTGCGGCCGTGCCGTCCGCCGCCGTGCCGCCGGATTCCGTGCCGTCGGATTCCGGTAAGGTGCCCGCCCTGCCGGCGCTCTCCGTGCCGTCCGCCACCGGTACGCGCGGGCCGGGCTCCCCGTCCCGGAGCGCCACGCCGCGGCAGGAGCCGGTCACCTCCTTCGTGCCGTACTCCTTCGACCTGCTCGACGCGCGCTCGGGCTACCCGGCGGGCATCCGCGACCCGCGCTGGCAGCAGGCGGTCCTGGAGGCCGGCGGGGATCCCGTGCGGGTCCGGGAGGCAGCCTCCGTCGCCCTCACCGGCCTGTGCCGCGAGCTGCGCCGCGCCGGCCACACCGCCGGCACCGGCGAGGCCGCCGAGACCCTGCGCCTCGCCTGCGACCTGGCCGTACTGCGCGGACTCCCGGCCCCCGGCCGCGGCGAACTGCTGGAAGCGGTCACCACCGTCCTCGGCCAGGGCGAACCCCTCGGTCGGGGCCGGGCCCTGGCCCGCGCCCTCGAAGCCGTCCTCGTCGGCACCGCCCGCGGCCGGATCACCCCGCACGCCCCGCGGTCCGGCCTCGGCCCCTCCGTGGAGGCCGAACTCACCGCGCTCAGGCTGCCGTCCCCCGAGGACCCGGCACCCCGCGAGGTCCGCCTCGATCCGCTCCGCTCGCCGCTCGACGGCCGCCGTGAGGTCCTCCTCCAGCGGCTCCTGGTGTGCGGCGCCTCCTACGGCGAACCCCTGGCCGTCGCCGCCACCGGCGACGGTACGGCCCTCGGCACCAAGTGGCGGCTCTCCTGGACGCCTTCCGTCCCGGCCCGGCTGGACCTGGCCGGGGTCCGCGGGGTCACCGCCGCCCAGGCCGCTGCCGGGACCCTGCGGGACACCGCCCGCCGCGCCGCCGCCGACGGCGGCCCCACCCCGGCGCAGACCCTCGCCGGGCTGGCCGCCGCGGCACGGTGCGACCTGCCCGAACTGGTCGTCGTGCGGCTCCGGGAGGCGGCCGCCGTCCTGCCGCGGTCCGCGACCCTGCCCGAACTCCTCGACGCCCTCGACCTCCTGGAGGCCCTCCACCGGGGCCACCTGCCCGGCACCGACGACGCCTCCCGGGCCGCGTGCGCCGAGCTCACCGGGGAACTGCTGGAAGCGGCCGTCCGCTCGCTGCCCGGGCTCGCCGGCAGCGAGGACCCCGCGGACGCCGCCGCCCTGGTCGCCCTCGCCGACCGCGCCGCGGCCCACCACCTCGGCCTGCGCACGGACGACGCGCTCGCCGCCCTGGCCGCCTCCGCGTCCCCGCTGATGCAGGGAGCGGCCCTGGCCGTACGGGTCCTCCTCGACCTGGACCCGGCCGCCGGGCTGGGCGAGCGTGCCGCGGGCTGGATCGACGGCGCGACGACCGCCGACAACCGCCGCGCCCTCACCCGCCGCCTCGCCGGCCTGCTCACCGCGGCCGGCCCGCTGCTGCAGTCCTCCCCGGCCGCCCTCACCCCGCTCCTCGACCGGGTGGACCACAGCGCCGACCAGGAGTTCCTGGACCGTCTCCCCGCCCTGCGCGGCGGCTTCGACGCCCTCTCCCCGGCCGCCCGCGACCGGCTCCTGGCCACCGTCACCGAACGGCTCGGCGACCGGGTCGACCTGGCCCTCGACGCACCGCCCGCGCTGCTGGCCCTCTGGGCCGCCGCCGACGCGGCGGGCCTCGCCGCACTCAAGGCCCTCCCGCTGCCCGGGACAACGGGACCCGGGGACGAACACCCCGGGGCGGAGCTCCCCGACCCGGCCGGGCTCGCGCACGGCACGCCCGCCTCCCGCACGGCGCCGGCGGACGACCGGCGGCTCTCCCCGGCGGACCGCTGGCGCCTGCTCCTCGGCCGCGAACGCGACCGGCTCCCCGCCGGCGCGCGCCGCTACGCCCACGCGCTGGACGAGCTGTACGGCGCCGGCCGCGGCGAGGGCTCCGGCGACCTCGAGGGCGGCCGGGGCCCGGGCGGGGGCGGTGGCCAGGAGGCCTCCTTCCCGACCGCCCGCGAGTGGTCGGAGGAACTCGAGGCGCTGTTCGGCGCGGACGTGCGCGAGGAGGTCCTCGCCGGCGCGGCCGAAGCGGGCCGCACCGACGTGCTCGCCCAGCTCGACCCCGCCTCCGTACGGCCCTCCGTGGAACTGCTGAGCTCCGTGCTCTCCCTCGCCGGGGGCCTCCCCGAGGCCCAGCTCGCCCGGCTGCGCCCGCTGGTGCGCAGGCTCGTCGACGAACTCTCCAAGGAACTGGCCACCCGGCTGCGCCCCGCCCTCAACGGGCTCGCCACCCCCCGCCCGACCCGCCGCCCCGGCGGCACGCTCGACCTGGCCCGCACCCTGCGAGCCAACCTCGCGCACACCCGGCGGCAGCCCGACGGCACCGTGGTCGTCGTACCGGAACGGCCCGTCTTCAGCACCCGCGCGAGCCGCGAGGCCGACTGGCGGCTGATCCTCGTCGTCGACGTCTCCGGCTCGATGGAGGCCTCCGTCATCTGGTCGGCGCTCACCGCTGCCGTACTGGGCGGCGTGCCGACCCTGTCCACCCACTTCCTGGCCTTCTCCACGCAGGTCGTGGACCTCACCGACCGGGTCGACGACCCGCTCTCGCTGCTCCTGGAGGTCCGCGTCGGCGGCGGCACGCACATCGCCGCCGGCCTCGCCCACGCCCGCTCCCTGATCACCGTCCCGAGCCGCACCCTCGTCGTCGTGGTCAGCGACTTCGAGGAGGGTGCCCCGCTCGGCGGCCTGCTCGGCGAGGTCCGGGCCCTGGCCTCCTCCGGAGCCCACCTGCTGGGCTGCGCCGCGCTCGACGACTCGGGGACCCCCCGCTACTCGGTCCCGGTCGCGCGGCAGCTCGTGGCGGCGGGCATGCCCGTGGCCGCCCTCAGTCCCCTCGCCCTCGCCCGCTGGGTGGGCGACCGACTCCGTGGAGAGTCCCGTTGAGCACCGAACTGCCGCCCGTAGCACCCGAGGTGCTGGCCGGGGCGGTCGAGAACCTCACCGCCCGCCTGCGCAAGAAGCTGGACGCCGCCATCGCGGGCTGCGCGGACGGCGCCACCCGCGGGCCGGACGGCAGCGTCACCCTCCGCTTCGGCGAGGACGCCGTGGTCACCCTGACCCCCGGACCCGGGGGCGCCGTCACCACGGCCGAACAGGCCACCTGCACCTGCCTGCTGGCGCCGCGCTGCCTGCACCGGGCCGCGGCCCTCGGCGCTGCGCCCCTCGCGGACGCCGACGCCCTCGCCGGAGCCCCCGCACCGGACCCCGAGGACACAGCAGCCGCACCGGACCCGGACGCGGCCGGCGCCGGAGAGCGGCCGGAGGCCGGACCCGCGCAGGCCGGCCCGGCGCAGGCCCCGGACCATGACCGCGCCGAGCCGGGCCCCCAGGACGCGCCCGCGCTCACCCCCGCCCAGCGCACGGCCGCGACCGCCCTGTGGCACGCGGCGGCCGAGGCCCTCGCCGCCGGGGTCGTCGCCGGCGGGGCGGTCGTCCAGGCCGAACTCCTGCGCGCCGCGCACACCGCCCGTCTCGCGGGCCTGCCGCGCGCCGAAGCGGCCGCCCTCCGGGTCGTACGCGGCCTGCGCGCGGCCCGCGAACAGTGGACCGCCCACCGCCTGGGCGACCTCACCGGCGCCTTCCGTGAACTCCTGCACGCCGCCGGGGTGCTGGCGTCCGGCACGGCGGACCCCGCCCTGACCGCCGCCGCCCGCCGCACGTACACCCCCGGCGGCAGCCTCCAGGTGCACGGCCTCTGCCGGGAGCCGGTGCTCTCCGCCACCGGTTACGGAGGCGTGGTCACCCACGTCCTGGCGCCCGACGGCTCCCGCTACACGGTCTCCGACGTCCGCCCCGGCGGCCTGGCCCGCGCCCGGGGGGCCGGCCGCGCCCCCGTGGCCCTCGGCGGCGCCACCCTCGACCACGGCGGCCTGTCCCGCGGCGGCCTGCGCATCGTCGGCGCGACGGTCTCACCGGAGGGCAGGCTCGGCGCCGGACGCGGGGTCCGGGCCACCCCGCTGGCCGGGGCCCCGTGGACCGGGGAGCCCGCGGCGCGGCTGTTCGCCCGGCCCGCGGCGGAGGCCGTCGCCGAGCTGCTGGCCGACCCGGAGGGCTCCGAGTCCGCCCTGATCGGCCTGGACGTCGCCGTCGCGGGGGTGGCCGGCGAGCACCTCCTCGTCCGCGAACTGCGGCCCGACGCACCCCTGCTGCGGCTGCTGCCCGCGCATCCGCACCCGGAGCTGCCGCACACGGAGAACCTGCGCCGGATCGCCTCCCACCCGGGCCTGCGGCTGCGCGTCCTCGGCCGTCCGGACCTCGACCGCGCCGCCACGCTGCGCCCGCTGGCGGTGGGGCCGGCCCCCGGCGAGACGTACACGCTGCGCCTGCCGGAGGACTGGGCGGGCCGCGCCGACCTCGGGTACGACCGCCTCCAGGGCGAGAACTTCCCGCCGCCGGGCACACCCGCCCCCGAGGCCGCCCCCGCGGCGGCCGGACCGGACCCGCTGGCCGACTCCCCGCTGTGGAGGGTCCGCCGGCTGCTGGAGTCCGGGGTCGCGGGCGGGCGCCGGGCCGTCGCCGAATCGGCGCGCGGTACGGCCCCCCGCACCGCGTACGGGCTGCTGCGCCGGGCCGGTCTCGGGGCCGCGGCGGACCTCGCCACGGCCCTCGCGGCCGAGGCCGACCGCCGCCCCCGCGACGTGTTCGGCCGGCTCGCCGACCCCTCGCCCGACGGCTACGCGTGGGCCTGGCTGGCCGCCGCAACCCACCTCGCCGCCGCGGAACGCTGCCTGGTCGCCGCATCCTGGACCCCGTCCCCGGAGGCGGCCGCCCTCGCGGCCCCGGTGTAGTCCGCCCCCGGCACGACCGTGGGCCGGGGCTGTCGGCGCCGCCGGGTCACAGCGCGCGCAGCCACGCCTCCGGGACTCCGCAGTCCTCGCCGGTGAGGCCGCGCCCCGGATCGACCCGGTGCAGCAGCGCCGGGCCCGGGTGCCGGGCGGCCACCCAGGCCCGGTCGGCCTCGCGTATCTCGTCGTCGACCCAGACGAAGGGCCGCCCGGCGGCGTGCGCGAGGAGGGCGGGCGCCTTCCAGTGCACGCCGTCCGGCTCGTCGTCCGACGGCTCCGGCCAGTCGACGACGGGCAGCGGGGGGATCCCCAGCCGGGGAGCGACGCACTCGTTGGCCTCGTCCCCCCAGGTCGTCGCCCACCACAGTGCACAGGGCAGCGCGGCCAGCAGGGGGCCGAACGCCGGGTCGACGCGCGCCAGCAGGGGGTTGCCGGCGGCCCCCGGGCGAGGTCAACGGCGGCCGGTGGCCGCGGTCCCGGGCCAGTGCGCGTCCCACAGGGCGCAGTGGTGCGCCGCCCGGGCGTCCACCGGGTGGATGCCGTCGGCGCCCGGTGCCAGCGACAGGACGGTGCCGGTCCGCTGCTGCCGCGGCCAGGGCGGTGCTCCCGGCGCCGTCGGAACGCCCGTGCGGGCGAAGGCCGTCCAGTAGTCGGCCATCCGGTCCGCGAGCTGCCGCTGCGGGGCGGTGAGCGCCGCCAGCGTGAACAGGTAGGGCAGTTCGAAACCGTGCGAGGCCCCGAACGGCAGCCCGGGCGCCGGCAGCAGCCCGGTGAAGTCGGGCGCGTCACGGTCGTCGAACCGGTAGCCGTACGTCGGTACGTGCCGTCCCAGCGCCGCGCCGTCCCGCAGCGCCGGGCAGACGAACGAGGCGTCGGTCAGCAGGGTGGCCCACGCCACCGCCGGGCTCGGGTACGCGGACAGGGGATAGCGGGCCGTGACGGCCCGGGCGGTCGCCGGTCCGAAGGAGCGTTCCGCACGGGCCAGGTAGGCGCGCTCGTCGCCCAGCGGGTACACCGCCAGGGTCTGCGAGAGGAACAGCCGCATCTCGTCCCGGGTGGTGCCCTGCACCACGGGCACCCGGTGGAAGCTCCCGGCCGCCAGCGCCCGCCGGGGCTCCAGCGGCAGCGTGCCGTTCCCGTACGGGAGCACGGAGAAGCGCTGCATCAGATCGGCGGTCGCCAGGGTGCGGGCGTCCAGGGCCCGCAGGCAGTCCAGGGCTCCCGCGGGCCGCCCGCACCCCAGCCGGGCCGCCGCCGCGGCGCCCTCCTCGACGGTGCGCCGCTCGGGGACGAAGGGCTCGTAGGTGCCGAGCCCCGGCAGCAGCGAGTGCGGCGGCGCGGTCGTGGAGCACGAGCCGCTCTGCACGACCGCCCGCCGGAACAGGCCGGCCGAGGGCGGGGAGACGAGGTGCGCGCACACGGAGAGCGCGCCCGCCGACTCGCCGAACACGGTGACGGCGTGCGGGTCACCGCCGAACCGCCGGGCGTTCTCCCGCACCCACCGCAGCGCAGCCCGCTGGTCCGCGAGGGCGAAGGCGGGGGCCCCGCCGAGTTCCGGGTGGGCGAACAGCCCGAACACCCCCAGCCGGTAGTTGACCGTCACGACCACCGCTGCCCCCCGTACGGCGAGCCGGTCCGGCCGGTAGTCCTCCCCGGAGCCGCTGAAGAAGCCGCCGCCGTGGAACCACACCATGACGGGGCGCGGCCGGCCCGCCGCTGACCGGCCCGCCGGGACAGTCACGTTGAGGTACAGACAGTCCTCGGAGCCGAGGGGTGCCCCCGGCCCGGTGGCGGGCAGCTGGACGCAGCGGGGCCCGGGGGCCCGGGCGTCCCGTACGCCCTGCCAGCGGGGCGCGGGCTCCGGAAGCCGCCAGCGCCGCGCGCCGGTCGGGGGAGCGGCGAAGGGGATCCCCTCGTACGTGACGTACGCGCCGTGCGGACGGCCGCGCACCGGCCCGCGGTCCGTCTCGACGACCGGATCCCCCGGCGTGCCCGCGGCACCCGCGAGCAGCAGCACGACGGGCAACAGGAGGGCGCAGCGGTGGCGCAGGACGCGGGAGTACGGCACGGCCGGGGCCTTTCGCCGTGGGATCCGGGAGGGGACCCCCGTTTGCCCGCCCCGAATGGCGCAGTGGGCGGAAGTGGCACTCAATGTAACAAAGCGTGCGCATCCCATGACGCACGATGACCGGCGCGCGATTGCGTAGACCCGCGCGTCGGCGAACGGAGCTTTCGATGAATGACCCCATCACCCTGGCGACGACGCAAGACGAAGGCCGCCACGGTCCCCCCGACACCACCGTCCCCGACACACCGCCGGCCGCCGGGTCCCCCGACGCCCCGGACGGACCGAGTACCGCCGACGCGCTCGCCGCGCTCGACGAGTCCGACGCCCCCCACACCGAATCCATGCGGACCCTCCTGGCGACGGCCGCCACCTGCCGTCCCGTCGAGGACGTCACCGCACTCGTGAGCCTCCTGAAGGAGGACGGCCGGCTGCCGGACGCCGGGAACGAGGCGCTGCGCACGGCCGCCGTCACCCGGCCCGTCCAGGACGTCCAGCGGATGGTCAGCCTCCTCGGCGAGTCCCCCGACGAGGGCGCGGAGGCGGACATCACGCTGCGCGCGGCCGCCGTCGGGCGGTCCATCGAGGACGTGGCCCTGCTGGTCAGCATCCTCGGCAAGGACGAGCCCGCCGAACCGCAGCAGCGGCCCCGGACCGCCGCGCCCGCGGGCCGCGGCGAGCCGGCCCGGCCGCCGGCCGGCGCACCGGCCCCCGAGCGGCGCCAGGAGCCGTACGGCCTCCCGTACACGCAGCTGTACGACGCGCCGTACCAGGCACCGCCGCGCCGCCCCGCCCCGGCCGCCCCTGAACCGGCCGGCGGCTCGGCCCTGCGCCACGTGCTGCGCTGGCCCGTGGCGGTGGCCCTGCTGGTCAGCGGGGTGCTGCACCTGCCGCAGGACCTGACGGCACTGCGGTCCGCGGCCGCCGTCGACTACCTGCCCCTGCTGGTCACCGTGGTCTGCGCGGGCATGGGCCTGCTGCTGGCGCTGCGGGACACCGCCCCCGTGTGGCGCGCCGGTGCCGCGACGGCCCTGGGCGTCGCCGCCCTGCACGTGCTCGGAGGCTCGGTGGGCTTCGACCCGCTCGCGGGCACCCTGGGCGGCGCGCAGGGCTGGGCCGGAGCGGCCGTCGTGCTGTGCGCGGCGGCCGGCGCGGTCCTGGCCGGGCTGGCGCTGCGCACCCCCCGGGAGGGCTCGGCCTGACGGCCGGCCACCCAGGACCGGACGGCGCCCCGCGCTCCGAGCGCGGGGTGCCGTCCGCGTGTACGGGCCTGTACGGGCCGTCAGGCGAGGAGGTTCACGGCGCCCGTGAACACCCGCGGGAGCCGGGCGGCGAGCGGCACGATGCGGGGGGCGAGACGGGGCCGGTGACGGGCCCAGAGCAGCGACGAGGTGAGGGTGCGGTAGCTGCGGGAGAGGTCCCGCCAGGCCCGTTCGTACGCCTGCGGTCGCCCCGCCGCCACGCAGCGGACCAGTTCGCCCGCCGCCGTCACGGCCAGGGTGAGGCCCTCCCCGGTGAGCGCGTCCACGTAGCCGGCCGCGTCCCCCACGAACAGCACCCGCCCGGCCACCCGCACCCGGGCGCCCTGGCGCAGCGGGCCGGCCCCGCGCACCGGGCCGTCCTCGTGCCCGGCGAGCCGGGACGCGAGCCGCGGGAAGCGGGCGAGCTGCTCGGCGAAGGGGGCCTGGTCGGCGGTGAGGACCGCGACGCCGATCCGGTCGGGAGCGAGCGGGGTGACGTAGGCCTCGCAGCGGGCGGACCAGTGCACTTCGACGAGGTCGCTCCACGGCGCGGTCCGGTAGTGGCGGCGCAGGCCGTAGCGTGCGGGCCGGCCGTCCGCGGGCCGGGCCGACAGGCCGAGTCCGCGGCGGACGGGGGAGTGCAGTCCGTCCGCCGCCACGAGGTAGCGGGCGGTGAGCCCGGCCGCGGTGACGTGCCCCTCGCCCTGGTGCACCTCGCCGACGCGCCGCTGGAGCACGGACACCCCGAGGGCCGCCGCCCGCTCGGCGAGGGCGGACTGCAGCGCGGTGCGGCGGGTGCCGAGGCCGGGGCCGGAGCGGAACAGCCCCTCGGCGGAGCGGCCCGTCAGGCCGTCGACGTAGCGGATGCCCCGGAACGGCTGCCCGCCGACGTGCACCCCGAGGCCGTGGAGCCGGCGTACCGCCCCCGGCATCAGCCCCTCCCCGCAGGCCTTGTCGATCGGCGTGGGCCGTGGTTCCACGACGACCGCCTCCAGCCCGGCGAGCGCCCCGTGGATGGCGGTGGCCAGCCCGGCGGGACCGCCGCCCGCGATCAGCAGATCGATCATGACGGGGCACCCGCCGACGCCGTGGAGGCGGGGGCGCGGAGCCGGCCGGCGTCCATGAGGGCCGCGTCCTCGCAGCCGATCCTGACGCGCAGCAGCGCCAGGTTGAGCACCGTGAAGCCGAGCGCGGTCAGCCAGGCGCCGTGCACCAGCGGCAGCGCGACCCCTTCCGCGACCACTGCCACGTAGTTGGGGTGGCGCAGCAGCCGGTACGGCCCCGCACCCACCAGGGGCAGCCCGGGAACGACGATCACCCGGGTGTTCCAGCGCCTGCCGAGGGTGGCGATGCACCACCAGCGCAGGCCCTGCGCGCCGAGCGCGACGGCGAGTGCCGGCCAGCCGAGCAGCGGCAGGAAGGGCCTGCCCGTCGCCCAGGGCTCGGCCACGCACCCCACCAGCAGGGCGGTGTGCAGGGTGACCATGGCCGGATAGTGGCCGCGCCCGTACTCGCGGCCGCCGCGGGCCAGGCTCCAGGCCGCGTTGCGGCGGGCCGTCACCAGTTCGGCGAGTCGCTCGGCGGCGACGAGCGCGACGAGGACCAGGTACAGGGTCAGGGACGGGGGGAGGGACGGCACGGCGAGTCCGGCGGACAGCGTGTGCGGGGCGTCCGGGTGCGAGAGGGCCACCGGGGTCACCAGCGCAGGAGGACGAGTTCGGAGGCGAAGCCCGGACCGAAGCCGAGCATGAGGCCCACCGATCCGGGGGCCGGCCCTGCGTTCTGGAAGCCGTCCAGGATGTGCAGGACGGAGGCGGAGGAGAGGTTGCCCACGGCGGCCAGCGACCGGCGGCTCGCGGCGAACGCCGACTCCGGCAGGCCCAGTGCCCCGGACAGGGCGTCGAGGATCCTCGGGCCGCCGGGGTGGCAGATCCACGCGTCGACATCGGCCGGCTTGAGGTCGTGGGCGGCGAGGAAGGACTCGATCTCCTCGGCCACGTGCAGCCCGACCAGGTCGGGGAGTTCGCGGCCGAGGACCATCCGCATGCCCCAGTGGCCGATGTCCCAGCCGAGGAGGTGCTCCGTGCCCGGGTAGAGGCGGCTGCGGGCGGCCACCACCTCGGGACCGGCGGCGGACGCGTGCAGGGGGTGGTCCGCACCGACCGCCAGCAGGGCGCCCGCCCCGTCGCCGAAGAGGGCCCCGGCCACCAGGTTCGCCATCGAGGTGTCGGTGGCCTGGAGGGTGAGGGAGCACAGCTCGGTCGACAGCAGGAGGGCCGCGTGGCCGGGCCGGCCCGCCAGGTGGTCGTGCAGGTGGCCGACCCCCGCGGCGCCGGCCGCGCATCCCAGGCCGAAGAGGGGCACCCGCCGCACGTCGGGGCGCAGCCCGGCGCGCGCGGCCAGGCGGGCTTCCAGGGAGGGCGTCGCGAGCCCGGTGACGGTCGTCGACATGACGAGGTCGAGCTCGCCGGGTGCCAGGCCGGCGTCGGCGAGGGTGAGTTCGAGGGCCAGGGTGCCCAGTCGCAGAGCCGTTTCCAGGAAGAGCGCGTTCGTGGTGCCGAAGTCGTTCTGCGGACCGTAGCGCTCCAGGGGGAGGGCGAGGTGGCGGCTGTCCACGCGCACCGAGTCGTGGACCCGGCGCAGCAGGGCGGTGTCGGGTCCGGGGGGCAGGAAGCGGGCCAGCGCCTCCGTGATCTCGGACTGGCGGTGCCGGTGGGGCGGGAACACGCTGCGCACTGCAAGAACACGTGTCATTCGGTCACCATAGGAAATAACTGACACATCGTTATGAATCAGTCGATTCCGGCGCGGCGCCGCATAGCGTGTCGGCATGTCCGGGCGAACCACGCAGACCAGCGACAGCGGCCCCACGACCGGCACGGGCCGGGCCCGGCCCGCCGGCGCCCTCGGACCGGCCGCCCGGCCGTCCCGGGCCTCGCGCGCGTCCGGGCTGGCGGCGGCCTGCCACCCGCTTCCCGCCGCGGCCGTGACCCTCTTCGCGGCCGTCCTGTCGGCGACCGCCGGGCAGCGCCTCCCGGCTGCCGCCCTCACCGTGGCGGCCGTCGCCACCGGCCAGTTGTCGATCGGCTGGTGCAACGACCGGGCCGACCTGCGCCGTGACCTGGCGGCGGGCCGCCGGGACAAACCCCTGGCCGCGGGCACGGTGTCACCCGCCGCCGTGAGCCGGGCCGCGGCCCTGGCGCTGCTCCTGTGCGTCCCGCTCTCCCTCGCTGCAGGACCGCTCGCGGGCGCCGTGCACCTGGCCGGTGTGGCGGCCGCCTGGGCGTACAACCTGCGCCTGAAGTCGACCGCGGCCTCCTGGGTCCCCTACGCCCTGGCCTTCGGCCTGCTGCCCGCCTTCGTCACCCTCGGGCTGCCCGGAGCACCCTGGCCGCCGGTGTGGCTCACCGCGGCGGCGGCCCTGCTGGGGGCGGGCGCGCACTTCGCCAACGTGCTGCCCGACATCGCCGACGACCTCGCCACCGGGGTGCGGGGCCTGCCCCAGCGGCTCGGGTTCCGCAGGTCGGCCGCGGTGGCCGGGCTGCTCGTCCTCGGTTCGGCGGCGGCCCTGGTGGCGGGACCGCCGGGCGCGGTGACCCCGTACGGCTGGGCACTGCTGGCCGCGACGGCGTTCACACTGGTGCTCGCCGCCCTGCGGCCCGTGGGCACGGTCCCGTTCCGCGCGGTGATGGCCGTGGCGGGAGCGGACGTGGTCCTGCTGGCCGTCGAACTCCGGCCCTGAGCCCCGTCCGCCACCCGCCGCCGTCTCACCGGAGGAGACCGTGAGGGGCGGTGTCGGAGCGTCATGGCATCATGCCTGCATCAGGCCCCCACCCGGCGGCGTCACCGCCAGGTTGCCGGTGCGCCTCGAACTTCTGTGCAAGGAGCGCCACGCGCATGTCCATACCCCCGTCGTTCCCCGAGCCCAACCCGCAGTCGGGGCCGTACGGTCAGCAGGGTCCGCCCGGGCCCTACGGTCAGCCCGGCCAGCAGGGTCAGCAAGGGCCGTACGGAGGTCAGCCGGGGCCCTACGGCGGCCAGCCGGGCTGGTACCCGCCCCCGCAGGCGTCGCAGAAGACCAACGTGCTCGCCGTCGTCGGCTTCGTCATGTCGATCGTCTGCGCGATCCCGACCGTCCCGCTGATCCTCGGTTTTGTCGCCCTCTCCCAGATCCGCAAGACCGGCGAGAAGGGCAAGGGGTTCGCGATCGCGGCCATCGTCCTGCACGGCCTGACGATCCTCTTCTACGTGCTCGTGTTCACCCTCGGCCTCTCCGGGGTGCTGGACGGCGGTTCCGAGCCGAAGCGCGACACCGGCGGCCAGGTCACCGGTTCGGGCACCAGCGACGTGAAGGACATCCGCGAGGGTGACTGCTTCGACATGGACGACGACCTGACGGAGTACCAGGACAAGGACGGCGGCCGGGCCGCCCTGTCGGTCCGCATCCTGCCGTGCGACCAGCCCCACAAGGGCGAGGCGTACTCCGTCTTCGACCTGGAGGGCGGCGCGTACCCGGGTACGGACAAGGTCGCGGCGACCGCCGAGGAGAAGTGCGGCGCGGCGCTGCCCGGTTACGTCGGCGAGAACGCCAAGCTGTCGGACTCGCTGGAGGTCTACTACTACTTCCCGCAGGCCGCCACCTGGGCCCTCGGGGACCGTGAGGTCACCTGCTTCATCGCCGACTCCAGCGGCTCCAGCACCGGTTCGGTCCGCGCCGCCGGCGCCTGACCTCCCGCCCGCCGGCCGGGCACCCCGGGGAGCGGGCCGCGGCACACGCCGCGGCCCGCTCCCGTCGGTCGCGCCCCCACCCGTTGCGCCGGGGAGGCCCCGTCACGGCGCACGCCGGGTGCGGGTCCAGGCCAGGAGCTGCGGCGCCGGCCAGGTGTTGACGACGCGCTCCGGCGGGACCCCGCACTCCACGGCGCGTTCGCAGCCGATGCCCTGCCAGTCGAGCTGGCCCGGTGCGTGCGCGTCGGTGTCGACGGCGAAGAAGGTGCCCGCCTCGACGGCGAGCGCCAGCAGCCGCCGGGGCGGGTCCAGCCGTTCCGGCCGGCTGTTGATCTCCACGGCGGTACCGGCTTCCGCGCAGGCCGCGAAGACCGCCCCGGCGTCGAACCGGGACTCCGGCCGGGTCCGGCCCGTGACCAGCCGCCCCGTGCAGTGGCCCAGGACGTCCATGAGGGGGTTGCGCACCGCCGCCAGCAGCCGCCGGGTCATCGCGGACTCGTCCATCCGCAGCTTCGAGTGCACCGAGCCGACGACGAGGTCGAGGCGGTCCAGCAGTTCCGGTTCCTGGTCAAGGGAGCCGTCGTCGAGGATGTCGCACTCGATGCCGGTCAGCAGGCGGAAGGGCGCCCACTCGGCGTTGAGGGCGGCCACCACCTCGAGCTGTTCGCGCAACCGGTCGGGGGAGAGGCCGCGGGCGACCGTCAGCCGCGGCGAGTGGTCGGTGAGCACGGCGTACTCGTGGCCCAGCGAGGCCGCCGCCCGGCCCATCGTCTCGATCGGACTGCCCCCGTCCGACCAGTCGGAGTGCACGTGGCAGTCCCCGCGGAGAGCCGCTCGCAGGGCGGCGGCCGCGGGGGAGGGCGGAGGCCCTTCCGGGAGGGCGGCGGCCTCGTCCTCCAGGCCCTGGAGGTAGGCCGGCACCGCCCCGCCCAGCGCCTCCCGCACGGCCTGCGCCGTCTTCGGCCCGAGCCCCTTCACGGCCTCCAGGGTCCCCGCGGCCGCCCGGTCCGCCACCTCGCGCTCGCCCAGGCGCACCAGGGCGGCGGAGGCGGTGCGGAAGGCCCGTACCCGGTAGGTGGGCGCCTGGGCGCGCTCCAGCAGGAAGGCGATGCGGTCCAGCGCCGCAACCGGGTCCATCGGCCACCTCCCGCGTCCAGGACCCAGTGTCCGCCGCCCGGTGCGGCTACGCCTCCTCGGCCGCTTCCCCTGCCGCGGCCGGCACGGCCGCGTCGAGGGCGGCGGTGAGCCGGCTCAGGCGGGCGTGGAGGTCGGCCACCTCGGCGAGCTCGAAACCGGTCGCGGCGGCGATCCGGCGGGGCACCTCCGCGGCGCGGACGCGCAGCGCGGCCCCCTCCTCGGTCAGCCGGGCGCGCACGGAACGCTCGTCCTCGGTGCTGCGCTCGCGGCGCACGAGGCCGGCCGCCTCGAGCCGCTTGAGCAGCGGGGAGAGGGTGCCGGAGTCGAGGCGCAGGTGCTGCCCGATCTCCTTGACCGGCATCTCGCCGTGCTCCCACAGCACCAGCATCACCAGGTACTGCGGGTAGGTGAGCCCGAGGTCCTTGAGGACGACCCGGTAGAGGCCGCCGAACGCGCGGCTCGCGGCGTTCAGCGCGAAGCAGATCTGGCCGTCCAGGCGGAGGAAGTCCTGGTCGGAGCGGGTGGCGGTCGGCTGGTCGGTCATGGCCGCCAGTGTACCCGGGGCACGCTTGCGAGGCATTGAGTTGTGCGCAACTGAATTGCGTGCTCTACTTGTGGAGCGCGGTCGACCACCGGCCGCCACCCAGGCTCATCTCTGGAGAGGAACTCCCATGGACGCGCTCTACACCGCTGTCGCCACCGCCAACGGCCGCGAGGGCCGCACCGTCAGCTCCGACGGTCAGCTCGACCTCGCCCTGGCCATGCCCCCGGCGCTGGGCGGCAACGGGCAGGGCACCAACCCCGAGCAGCTCTTCGCGGCCGGCTACGCGGCGTGCTTCGCCAGCGCCCTCGGCCTTGTCGGCCGTCAGGCCAAGGCCGACACCAGCGACGTCTCCGTCACCGCCGAGGTCTCCATCGGCAAGGACGGCGCCGGCTTCGGTCTCGCCGTCACCCTCCGCGTCGAGCTGCCCGAGTCCCTCGCCGGCGAGACGGGCGCCCTGCTCGTCAAGCAGGCCCACGAGGTCTGCCCGTACTCCCGCGCCACCCGCGGCAACATCCAGGTCGACCTCGTCGTCGAGTAGTCACCCCGTGACCGGGTGAGGATGCCGGACGCCCGGCGGGCGGCCACCATGGAGAGGCACACCGACTCTCACGGGGGCCGTACGCCGGGAGGCGCCAGTGGCGCACCACACCACGACCGACGTCCTCGTCGCCGGAGCGGGCCCGATCGGCCTGACCGCGGCCGCCGAGCTCCGGCGCAGGGGCGTGTCCTGCCGGATCGTCGACAAGCTGCCCGCCCCGCTGCCGTACGCCAAGGCCGTCGGGATCCAGCCGCGCACCCTGGAGATCTGGGACCGGATGGGCATGATCCGCCCGGTCCTCGACGCCGCGGTCCCGCTGCGCGGCCAGCTCACCTACGTCAACGGCGCCGAACAGCCCCGCGTCGACCTCGTCCTGCCCCCCGAGGTCCCCTACGGCTTCGCAGCCCTGCCGCAGTACGAGGCGGAACGGATCCTCGCCGACCAGCTCGCACGCTGGGGCACCGCGGTCGAACGCGGCACCGAGCTGCTGTCGTTCCGGCAGGACGACGAGGGCGTCACCTGCCGGTTGCTCACCCCTTCGGGCGCCGAGGAGGAGCTGCGCACCCGCTACCTCGTCGGCTGCGACGGCGCGCACAGCACCGTCCGCAAGGGACTCGGACTCTCCTTCGAAGGCGGCGCGCTCCCCGAGGAGTTCATGCTCGCCGACGTCGAGGTCGACTGGGACCTGCCGCACGGCTACACCGTCCGGTCCATGCACCACGACGATGCGGGCGCCGTCGACGACGTGCTCGTGTGCATCCCGCTGCCCGGCAGCGGCCGCTACCGGATGTCCACCCGGGTGTCGCCCGAACTGTCCGCCACCGCCCCGGCGGACGCCGGTGTCGCCCACGGCCTGCAGAGCGGACGCGGCCCCGGGCTCACCGACATCCAGGCCGTACTGGACCGTCTGTCACCGGTGCCGACCACCGCCTCCACCCTGCGCTGGTCCTCCGTCTTCCGGATCAGCCACCGGATCGTCGACCGGTACGGGCGGGGGCGGGTCTTCGTCGCGGGAGACGCCGCGCACATCCACCCGCCGACCGGCGCCCAGGGAATGAACACCGGGATCCAGGACGCCTGGAACCTGGCCTGGAAGCTCGCCCTGGCCGTCGCGGACGCCGCCGCTCCCGGTCTGCTCGACAGCTACGACGCCGAACGCCGCCCCGTCGGCGAGGAGGTCGTCGGCCGCACCCTGCGCCACGCCACCGAAGGCGTCCAGGCCGACACCGAGGACCCGCAGACCCTGATGCTGCGGGAGGCGCAGCTCCTCGTCGCCTACCGCGGCAGCCCGATCGTGGACCCGCCCGGGGACGGACCCGTCCCCCGGCCGGGGGACCGCGCGCCGGACTGCAGCGGACTCACCTCGCGCATCGCCGCCTTCCCGCTGCGGCTCGCCGACCTTCTGCGCGAGCGCGGACACGTCCTCCTGCTGTACGGGGCGGGCCTCGACGCACTCGCCCGCACTGCCTGGGAAGCCTCGGGCGGCCGCGTCGAGTCCTGTGCGGTGCTCCCCGCCGACGCCGCGCCGGACGCCCGTGACACGGTGCCCGCCGGGCCCGGGATGCTGCCGGTCTACCACGACATCGCCGGGGAGTTCGCCCGCCTCTACGGGGTGACCGGGCCGACCGCGTTCCTGATCCGGCCGGACGGCCACCTCGCGGGCCGCTTCGAGGGTCCGGACCCACAGCCGCTGACCGCCCGGCTCGCCGCGGTCTTCGCCCCGCCGCCCGGGGACTGACCGGTCGGCCGGGCCCGGGGCGGCGCGCCCCGGGCCCGGCCACGGGCCGGCGGGTCAGGCGGCGCCGCGGGCGGCCTCACGCCGCTGCCGCTTGCCGAGCGGCGCCGAGGACATGTCCTGCGCCTGCGACCGCAGCTGCTTGAAGCCGTAGCCGCGCTCGGCCAGCCAGGCCTCCGCCGCGAGCTCCGCACGGGCCGTCGCGTCGAGGACGTCCTCCTCCTTCTCGCCCTGTGCCAGGAAACGGAAGGTGAAGAAGGGCCGCGCCGCGATGTCGTACGTGAGGTGCCCCTCGGTGGTGAACTCGGCGCGCAGCATGTCGTGTGCGGGCGCGGCTGCCAGCAGCTCGGCCCGCTGGCCCTCGGACAGCCCGTCGAACGAGCCGCGGACGGTGATGCGGAAGGTACGGGTACTCATCCGGGCACCCTAGGCGGGGCGCCCCGCCCCACGCATCCGGATATCCGCCGGACCGCCCCGGACAGCGTTTTTTGGATTGCCGGACGATCCTCAATACGATCCGGCGATGATCACAAGAAAACGGCTCGCGGTGAGGGCCTGCGGCCTGTTCGCTGCTCTGGCCGTCGGGCTCTTCCCGGCGAACGCCACGGCCGCCGACGGACCGGCGGCGAAGGAACCCCCCAAGGTCGACCTCGTCCTGGACGTCAGCGGCTCCATGCGGGCCAACGACATCGACGGCGGGTCCCGCATGGCCGCCGCGAAGCAGGCTTTCAACGAGGTCATCGACGCCGTACCCGCCGAAGTCCAGCTCGGCATACGCACCCTGGGCGCCGACTACGCCGGCGACGACCGCACGCTCGGCTGCAAGGACACCAAGCAGCTCTACAAGGTGGGCCCCCTCGACCGGACCGAGGCCAAGACCGCCGTCGCGACCCTCGCACCGACCGGCTGGACCCCCATCGGGCCCGCGCTGCTCGGCGCCGCCCAGGACCTCGAGGGCGGCAACGCCACCAAGCGGATCGTCCTCATCACGGACGGCGAGGACACCTGCGCCCCGCTCGACCCGTGCGAAGTGGCCCGCGACATCGCCGCCAAGGGCATCCACCTCGTCATCGACACCCTCGGCCTGGTCCCCGACGCCAAGACCCGCGCCCAGCTGACCTGCATCGCCGAGGCGACCGGCGGTACGTACACCTCCGTCCAGCACAAGGACGAACTCTCCGGCAGGGTCCGCCAACTCGTCGACCGGGCGGCCGACCCGGTCGTCAACCCGGTGGCGACCGAGGGCGCCAAGCAGTGCGCGGGCGCCCCGCAGCTGCGCCCCGGCCTCTACAGCGACCGCGAGACCTTCGGCGAGCACCGCTGGTACCGGGTGGACGTCCTGCCCGGACAGGAACTGCGCGCCTCCGTCAGCATCGGCGCGGACCGCGCCGTCAACAACGACTACGGCGTCATGCTGCGCGCCACGACCGTCCACGGCCGGGAGATCGTACGCGGCTCCGAGGCCGGTGACGGCCGCACCGACGTCCTCTCCACCGGCCTGCGCTACCCCAAGGCCGACACCGACGACGCCGACTCGGACGCGAAGCCCGCGGCGGAGACCGTCTGCCTCCAGGTCTCCAACTCCTTCTCCGCCCCCGCGTCCGTCAAGACCGCCCCGGGCATGCCCGTCGAGCTGACCATCGACGTGGTCGACGGTCCCGGCGGTTCCTCGGACGTCGCCTCCTTCGGCCTCGGCCGCGGCTGGTGGACGCTCGGCGTGCTGGTGCTCGCCGGCCTGCTGGCCGGCCTGGTGTGGGGCTGGATCTCGCGCTGGCGCATCTCCGTCTGGAGGACCAACTGATGCGTACCGTACGCAGACTGACCGCGGGCCTGCTCGCGGCGGGCGCCGCCCTCGCGGTGGCCGGCACGGCCGCGGGCACGGCCTCCGCGGACACCCCCTCGCCGAGCGCCAGCGCCACCACCGGCGGGGCCGGCGCCACGGCCGCCCCGACGGAGGCGGGCACGAGCTTCCGCACCGCCACCCCCTTCCGGCCCGGCCAGAAGGCCACAGCCGGCGCCTCCAGCGGCGACTACCTCTACTGGGTCCTCCCGGTCGACGCGCAACAGCGCGTCACGGTCAAGGCCGCCGTCACCCTCCCGGAAGCGGCGGCCCGCCACGGCGCCTCCACCTGGCAGATCGACGTGTACGACGGCCTGCGCCGCCGACAGGCCTGCACGTACGGCACGCAGACGCGGGCAGCCGCCAAGGAAGCCGCCTCGGTGGAACTCTCCTGCACCCTGCGCACGGTCCGTTCCGGCGCCGAGGCGTGGGCCAACGACCCCCTGCCGGGCAGCTACTACGTCCGGCTGACGGTCGTGAACGCCCCGGAGGAGGATCTCGGCCTGCCCGTCCGCGTGGCCGTGGAGGCCGACGTGCACGAGTCCGGCGGGGCGCACGCCGTGGACGGCGCCCTGTCCGCCCCCATCGTCCCGGCCACCGTGACCGGAGCCCTGAGCGAGCCGGAGGACGGCTGGTCCGGCGGCTGGTGGTCCGACCGGTGGATCTGGACCGCGGCCGGCGGGGTGCTCGGCGCCCTCGCGGGCATTAACGGGTACGGCCTGACCCGCGGCGCCGGCCGGCCCACCCGGGTGCCGCCCCGCGCCTGAGCGGACGGCACGCCCGCGGGCCCGCCCACCCGGCGGGCCCTCCGGGCACTGGGCCAACCGAGCCCCGGACCTCAAGGCCCGGCCGGGCCCGTCCGAAGGAGTGGAAGGCCGCCCCCGAGCACCGGCGGAGGGGCGGCCGTCTCCCGACGACCGCCCCTTCCCCGGAGTCCTCCATGAGCCTGCTCGCCCGTCTGACCACAGCGGCCCTGCTCGCGATGGCCCCCGCTCTCGCCGGCTCGGCGGTGGCCGACGCACCGGAGCCGGTTCCGCATCCGGCCCCGCTCCACCTCTCGCGCCACGCCGTACCCGGCGAGTACATCGTCGTGCTCGACGAGGACGTCGACGCCACCGGCCTGGCGGAGCGCCTCGACCTGCGGCCCACTTTCGTCTACGGGGCGGCCGTGAACGGCTTCGCGGTCGCGCTGACCCCGGCCGAACTGGACCGCGTCCGCACCAGCCCCGGGGTGAAGTCCGTCGAGGCCGACACCGAGGTGTTCGCCCCGCCCGCACCCGTCACCGCCGGACCCGCTCCCACCGGCGGCAGGGCCACCGCACCCACCTGGGGCCTGGACCGCATCGACCAGCGGACACTGCCGCTCGACGGGGAGTTCACGACCCGCGGTGACGGCGCCGCGGTGACCGCCTACATCCTCGACACGGGTCTCGACTACGGGCACGCGGAGTTCGAGGGCCGTGCCGTCCCCGGCTTCGACGCCGTCGGGGACGGCCGGAACGGCCTGGACTGCCAGGGCCACGGCACGCACGTGGCGGGCACGGTCGGCGGCCGTACGCACGGCATCGCCCCCGCGGCGGGCCTGGTCAGCGTCCGGGTGCTCGACTGCGAGGGCAGGGGCACCTACTCGGGGGTCGTCGCCGGACTGGACTGGGTGGCTCGCAACGCCGTCCGTCCGGCCGTCGTGAACGTCTCGCTCGGCGGTGAGCGGTCCGAGGCCGTCAACCGGGCCGCGACCTCCGTGGTCGAGGCGGGCATCCTGCCGGTCGTGGCCGCCGGCAACTCCGCGGCGGACGCCTGCGAGACCTCACCGGCCTCGGCCGAAGGCGTGGTCGCGGTCGGGGCGAGCAACGCACGCGACGAGGTGAGCGGCTTCTCCAACCAGGGCGCCTGCCTCACGCTCCACGCACCCGGCGAGCAGATCGACTCGGCGCGCCTCGGCGGCGGCAGCGTCTCCCTGAGCGGCACCTCGATGGCCGCCCCGCACGTCACCGGGGTCGCCGCGCTGCACCTGGCGCAGGATCCGGCGGCGACCCCCGAGGACCTCGCCGGACGGTTCCGCGGAAGCTCGACGCAGGGAGTCCTCACCGGAGTCCCCGCGGGCACCCCCGACCGGCTGCTCTTCACCGACGGCCTGTGACCCGTACGGGCCGCGGCGGCCGCACCCGCCCCGGAGGGAGGTACGGCCGCCGCGGCCCGGAACGCGCGTCGGCGCCGGCGCCTCAGCCGACGCGGGTCAGCCGCGTCCCGAACGACGGTTCCGCCAGCGCCCCCTTGACGGCCACGGGGACGCTCTTGGCGCCGTCCCCCTCACCGGCCGTCAGCGTGCCGACCTCCGTGCCGTCCTTCGCCGTGTGCGGCAGCGGGGAGGCGCCGCCCTTCAGGGTGAGCCGGAACGGCTGGCCCGGAACGCCGATCACGTTCAGGTCCTTCGTCGCCACGAGCGGGGTGCGGCCACCGAGCCCGTCGTCCACGTGACCGACGACGTCGCCCTTGCGGACGAGCGGGGCGGACGCCAGGGCACCCCGCACCCCTTCGATGATCTTCCTGCTGTTGGCCAGCACCAGGGCGAGGCTGTTGCCCCCGTCCGGGTCCGGTCCGTCCACCCGCTGGTCCATCAGCGTGCCGATGATCAGCGGGGTCTCGTCGCCGACCGACTTGTACGCAGCCCACATCAGGGCCCCGCCGGCCGGTGTGCTGGAGCCCGTCTTGATGCCGCGGACACTCAGGTTCTGCACGCTGAGCAGGGTGTTGTTGTTCACGAGAGGCTGGGGCAGTCCCTTGATCGGCGCCTGGGGCAGGGCGACGATCGCGCGGAACGCCTCGTCCTTCATCACCGCCTCGGCCAGCTTCAGCTGGTCGGCCGCCGTGCTGACGGTCTTCGCGTCCAGGCCGCTGGGGTCCGTGTACGTGGTGTTCGTCATCCCGAGGTCCCGGGCGGCGGCGTTCATCTTCTCCACGAACGCGGCCTCGGAGTCGGTGCCCGTGTCCCAACGCGCCAGCAGACGGGCGACGTTGTTGCCCGACGGGATCATGAGCATCTTCAGCATGTCCTGCTGGCTGAACTTCGTGCCGGCGTTCAGCCCCTGGATGCGGGACTCGTGCTCGGAATTGCCCTCCGACACGGTCCGCGCGTCGACCGTGATCTCGGGACCGGCCTCGTTCTTGCGCAGCGGATGGCCCTTGAGGATCACATAGGCCGTCATCACCTTGGCGACGCTCGCCGTCGGAACGGGCTTCTGCTCGCCGAAGGTCCCGACGTCACCCGACCCGGGGATGCGGACGGCCCCCTGCCCCTTGGCGGGCCAGGGCACGGAGAACTGGCCGTCGACGGACTGGGAGGCCTCGGCGGCGACGAGCCGCGGCGTCGGGAGCGGGCGCAGCATCTGGGCGCCGACCGCCCCGCCGACGAGGACCAGCAGGATCGGGGTCCACACCTTGACCCGCCGTACCGCGGTGCGGCGGGGGGTCTCCGGCGGGGGAGCGGTGTTGGTGAGCTCGGCCAGCAGGTCCAACGGGGGCAGGGGCGCGGGGGCCGGCGCGGCGGGCTGCCGGACCTCCGGCCGCCGGGCGTCCGGCGCCCCGGTGGGCCGGGGGCGAGGCGCGGCGGACGGCGGGGCGTCGAGCGGCTTGAGCGCGACGAACCGGCTCGTCCGCTCGGAGTCGCTCTCGCCGCCCTTTTCGCTCGGCCGGGACTTCGGGTCGGCCTGCGTGCCGGCCTGCGTGCCTGCCTTCGGCTCGGCGGCCTTGGCGCCGCCGTCCCGCTCGCGCGCCCACGAGGGGACCCGCGCGTCGGTGTCGCCGGAGCCCGCGCCGGGCGGCGCCGCGGGACCCGCCGGGCCCCGGCCGGTCGGGCGGGTGAGGACACGCGTACGGTCGCCCTCGCCCTCTCCCTCACCGCCGTCCTGCGCCCCGTCCGAGCCCTTCCCGTCCGAGTCCTTTCCGTCCGTCCGCGGCTTCTTCTCCCCGGTGCCGGTGCCCGCGGTGGTGCGTCCGCCCTCCTGGGCCTCGTCCGTCTTCTCGGGTCGGGCCGTGTCGGTGGAGGTACGGGGGATGCGCAGCAGCTGGGTCCGCTCGGCGGCGGCGGATGCGGCCTCCTTCGCGGTCCCGGTCCCGGTGCCGGTTCCGGTGCTCTCGGTGGCGCCTCCGTCCTGTTCGGCCTCGTCGGCCTTCTCGGGGTGGTCCGTGTCGGTGGGGGTGCGGGGGATGCGCAGGAGTTGGGTCCGCTCGGTGGCCGCGGATCCGGCTTCCTTCGCGGAGCCGGTCCCCTCCTCGGGGGTGGCCGCGTCCTTCGACGGCGTGCTGTCGGCCGGCTCCTCGTCCTCCTCGGTGTCGGCGTCGCCGTCGCCGTCCTCGGGCGCGGATTCGGGCGCCGTCTCCGTGTCCGTGTCCGGGGCCTCGTCCGATGCGGCGGGGGCATCGCTCCCCGCTGCGGGCGGGGCCGTGGCTCCGGAATCGGCGCCGCCGTCCGCGTCGGCCGTGTCGTCGGCCGCGGCGGGGTCCGTGTCCGCCTCGCCGGTCTCGCCCTCGGCCGCGTCGGCCTCTGCCTCCGCCTCCCGTGCGGGCCGTTCGGGCGCGCTCGCGGCGTCCGGCTCGGGCAGCTTCAGGACGCGGGTGGCGTCGGCCTCGGCATCGGCCGCCTCGGGTTCGGACGCGGTGCGGCGGGGGTCCGCCGCGTCCGCGGACGCGTTGTCAGGGTCCGCCCCCGCAGCGGTGGTTTCCTCGCGCGCGTTGTCGTCCGAGGAACCGCCCGCCACCGTTATCGCCTTCATCCCAGCCCCGCCTTGCCGTTCACACTGTGCAGATACCGTGCGGCGGAGCCCACAGGGCTCCGCCGCACACCTAGATGTACACCGCGCGCGACCCGTTCCCTGCGCTCGATCTTGTGACCGTTCGGTCATATTCGGTTGAGTACGGCTACTCATGACCCGGCCCCCGCCGCCGCCGACCATGGAGCGACAGACCACCGCACCACCGAACGGGGCCCGCTCATGCTCAGCCGTCTCGCCGCCGCCCTGGTACCCGCCTTCGGGCGGCTCACCGTCTCCGCCGACCCCGGCGCCCGGCCCGTCACCGGTTCCATCCTGGTGGCCAACCACACCTCGCTCGCCGATCCCGCCGTCGTGGTCGCGGCGCTGCGCCGCCAGGGGATCGAGCCCGTCATCCTGGCCGCCGCCGGCCTGTGGCGGGTACCGCTGCTCGGGCGGGCGCTCCGCCGCGAGGGGCACATCGCGGTGCACCGCGGCACCGCTCGCGCCGCCGCCTCCCTGGACGCCGCGGCCGTGGCCCTCGCCTCCGGCCGGAGCGTGCTGGTCTACGGCGAGGGCGGACTTCCGGCGCGCCGGGACGCGGGGGAGTCGGAGCCGGGCCCCTTCCGCAGCGGGCCCGCGCGGCTCGCCGCCGCCACCGGAGCGCCCATCGTGCCCGTCGGCCAGGCCGGTGTCCGCCGACTGTGCTCGGGCAGCCGTACGAAGCAGCTCGCCGGCGTCTTCACCGCACCGCTGCGCAGGCCGTGCGTGCACGTCCACATCGGTGCGCCGCTGCACCTCCCCGACCGGGTGGCGGAGGCGACGGACCGGGCCCGGGAGGCCGTCGTCGCGGCCTGGCGCACGGCCGCCTCCGCCGTCGGGGAGACCCCGCGCGCGGAGGTCAGCGCAGCGGCTTCTCGAAGCTGAAGGCGGTCACCGCCATCCGTTCCCGGAAGTAGAAGCGGTGCGCGTCGGTCCGCTGCGTACCGGAGTCCAGGGTCAGCGCGGTGCAGTCCGCGGCCACCGCGTGCTCCTCCAGGTGGGCCAGGAGCGCACGGCCCACACCGCCCGAACGGGACGCCGAAGCCGTGACCAGGTCGTCGACGTACAGCTTGCGGATCATGGACGTGGTGGCGACGGTCCGCCAGCCGGCCGCACCCACGCAGGTCCCGGCCTCGTCGTAGGCCGCGGTGAAGCGCAGGCCCTGGTCCCGCCCCTCGGCGAGGACCGCGAGGAACAGCTCCTCGGTCAGGTGGGGCCGCAGCTCCCGCAGGACGGGCAGCAGGTCGGTGGTGAGCCGGGGGTCACCGGGCTCCAGGTCGATGATCTTCATGGGGGCCAGCGTACGGGCCCCCCTGCGCCACCCGGCCGGGGCGCCTTCGCGGCCCCTCGGCGCGCCCGCCGTCGCATTCGTGCCGCCGACGTGTCGAAATGGGAGGGACGGCTCCGACGTCCCGTGCGAGAGGCTCCCGGACCGGGGGCCGAGCAGACCGGAAGGGTGGCATCCCCCATGAAGTACATGCTGATGGTCCTCGGACGGCAGGCCGACTACGACGCGATGGGCGGCACGGCGGGAGGCAGCGGCGGCCCCGCGTGGTCGCAGGCCGACCTCAAGGCGATGTTCGACTACATGGGAGCCCTCAACGACGACCTCGCCGAGTCGGGGGAGTGGGTCGACGGCCAGGGACTCGCCGCACCGCGTCAGGCGCGGCTCGTCACCGCCGCGGCCGACGGCACACCCGTGGTGTCCGACGGGCCGTACGGCGAGGCCAAGGAGGTCCTCGCGGGGTACTGGATCGTCGACGTCGCGGACTTCGCCCGGGCCGCCGAGATCGCCGCCCGCGCCTACGCCTGCCCGGTGCCGGAGGGCGCCGCGAACTACCCGGTGGTCGTCCAGCCGGTCGGCGGTGGCCCGGAGTCGGAGATCTGCTGACCGTGCCGGAGCCCGCGGACGGGTGGTTCGCCGCGGACGGACCGCCTGCTCCGGACGGGCCGCCTGCCGCGGACGGGCCGACCGCCGCCGACCGCCCGTCCGCCGCGGACGGGCCGGAGCCCGCCCCCGCGGACGAGCCCGTCGAGGACCTGCTGCGCCGCCTGACGCCGCAGGTCATCGGGGCGCTCGTGCGCCGCTACGGGCACTTCGACGAGGCCGAGGACGCCGTCCAGGAAGCCCTGCTCGCCGCCGCACGCCAGTGGCCGGGCGAGGGCCGGCCGGGCAACCCGCGCGGCTGGCTGATCCGCGTCGCCTCCCGGCGGCTGACGGACCGGCTGCGCAGCGAGGAGGCGCGCAGGCGGCGCGAGGAGACGGCCGCCGCACTGACCCCGCGCGACGCGTTCGTCGCCCCGCCGCCGGGCGAGGGCCGGGCTCCCGCCGCCGACGACACCCTCGCCGTGCTCTTCCTCTGCTGCCGCGCCGAACTGCCCGCGGCGGGCCGCATCGCCCTCACCCTGAGGGCGGTCGGCGGGCTCACCACCGCCGAGATCGCCCGCGCGCTGCTGGTGCCCGAGGCGACGATGGCGCAGCGCATCAGCCGTGCGAAACGCCGTCTCAAGGACTCGCCGACGCCCTTCGGCGCGCAGCCTCCGACGGGGGACGAGGGCGGGTCCGGCCCCGAGGCGCTGTCCGACGTGCTGCACGTCCTCTACCTGATCTTCAACGAGGGCTACACCGCCACCTCGGGCCGCGACCTGCAGCGGCCCGACCTCGCCGCCGAGGCGATCCGGCTGACCCGCGCCGTCCACGAACTGCTGCCCGAGGACGGCGAGGTGGCGGGACTGCTCGCCCTGATGCTGCTCACCGACGCCCGGCGCGCCGCCCGTTCGGCGCCGGACGGCACCCCGGTCCCGCTGGCGGAGCAGGACCGCACCCGCTGGGACCGTGCCGCGATCACCGAAGGGGTGGCGCTCGTCAGCTCCGCCCTCACCCGCACCCAGCTCGGCCCCTATCAACTGCGTGCCGCCGTCGCCGCCGTGCACGACGAGGCGGCGAGCGACGCGGACACCGACTGGGCGGAGATCCTCGCCCTGTACGAGCTGCTCGTACGGATGGTGCCGGGGCCCGTCGAGCGCCTGGGCCACGCGGTCGCGGTGGCCATGGTGCACGGCCCCCGCCCGGCCCTCGAACTGCTCGACGCCCTCGACGCGGAGGGCCGGCTCGCCGGCAGTCACCGCCTGGAAGCCGTACGGGCCCACCTGCTGGAGCGGGCGGGCGACCGGGAGGCCGCCCGCGCGGCGTTCGCGAAGGCCGCCGGTCTCGCGCTGAGCGCCCCCGAACGCCACTACCTCCGTACCCGGGCCGCCCGGCTCGCGGAGGGGAAGGGGTGAGCACCGTCCGCATGCCGGACACGGTCCACGACTGTCGGTGCGGCCCCCTACTCTTGATCACGTGAGCAAGACCCGTGACGACCAGCCGACGCCCGAACGCACCCTCGCCGAGATCAACGCCGACATCCGCTGTCTCTTCGCGCGGGCCGCGGGCCGCCTCTCCGACGCCGAACGTCTGCGCCACGCGATCCTGCTGGAGGAATGGGCCGCGGCCATGCGGGCGTCGGTGGTCCCGGCGGCGTAGCACGGCCGGCCCTGCCGGACGCGACGGAATCCCTCCCGCGACCGCCCCGCCACCGCTGCCCGTCAAGGGGGTTCCCCCGTTCGGGTGCACCGCGACCCGGGATCAGCGACCTCTCAGCCTGTACGCGGCGGCGCGGGAGCTCCGGGCTCGGTGGGGGTGTCGAGGATGCGGCGGAGCCAGCGGGTGCGGGCCTCCTGGGCGTCGCGGGTGATGCGGGCCTGCGGGGCGAGGGAGTCGAAGCCGTGGAACGCGCCCGGCCACACGTGCAGTTCGGCCCGGCCCCCGGCCCGCCAGATCGCGTCGGCGTACGCCACGTCCTCGTCGCGGAAGGTCTCGGCCGATCCGACGTCGATGTAGGCCGGCGGGAGCCCGGACAGGTCGGTGGCGCGGGCGGGGGAGGCGTACGGCGGCAGGTCCGGCGAGCCGTACCGGTCGCCGAGGAACGCCTGCCACGCGGTGGCGTTGGACGTCCTGTCCCAGGTGTCGGTGCCGGCCATCTGACGGCTGGAGAAGGTGCGGCCGCGGTCGTCGAGCATCGGGCACAGGAGCAGCTGGCCGATCGGCACGGGACCGCCCCGGTCCCGCAGGAGCAGGGCGAGGGCCGCCGCGAGTCCGCCGCCCGCGCTCCTCCCGCCGATGACGACGCGCCCTGCGTCGAGGTCCAGTTCGGCGGCGTGGTCCACCAGCCACACCAGTCCGGCGTAGCAGTCCTCGACGGCGCCGGGGTACCGGGTCCGCGGCGCCAGCCGGTAGGCGACCGAGACCACCGCCAAGCCGAGCGGGAGAGCCCACTCGCGCAGCAGCTGCGGCATCACGGACGCCGCGTTGCCCATGACCAGCCCGCCGCCGTGCAGGTAGTAGAGGACCGGCAGCGGCCCGGCCGCCCCCGCGGGGCGCGCACAGAGGAGGGTGACCTCCGGCCCGTCCGGCGCCCCGGGCGCGCGCAGCTCCGCCACGTCGAACAGGCCGCCGTCGCCGAGCTCCGCGAGCGTCGGCCGCGGCCGGGCGGCGGCATCCCGCTCCTGGACCTCCGCGAGGTTCCCGGGGGTGATCGGCGTCCGCGGCCCGGTCTCCACGCGGCTCAGCGCCGCCCGCAGCTCGGCGTCGAACGGCGGCACCGCACCGGGGGCCGGCCCGGTCCCGGCCGGGGCGGTCTGTTCGGGCTCCATACGGCGTAGTGAACCACCTCCGCATGCGGTCCGCGGGTGGTTCGGCGCCCCGCACCGGGCGCTGCTGCCGTGCCGGGAAGGCCACTTGTCGATCGTAAACCGTACAGCCGGTAAAGCCTCGGCCCCTATGGAGTGAATCCCACCGGTACCCCGTGACCGCCCGTCGGAACCTTCCGTACGTTGGCCGCTCTTCGCTCATCACCACAACTGGGGGGCCGGTGCGCAACCACCGACTCGTAATGACCGCTGCCTTCGTGGCGGCCGGTCTCGGCATCATCCCGGGAGCCGCGCAGGCGGCGGATCCCGTACCCGTACCCGTGGCGGCCGGGGTGGCCGAGGCCGTGAAACAGGCCGCCACCTCCGAGGGCTTCCACAGCCCCGCCGACCGCACGATCCGCACCACCCTGCCCGCCGCCGGCGGGAACGCCAAGGCCGCCCGCGCCGCGGCACCGCAGACGGCGCAGGCCGCGCCGGGGGCACAGGCCGCGCAGGGCACCCAGGGCGCGGTGGCCGCCGAGGCGGGGGCCAACGCCGCCCTCGCGGTGGACGTCAGCGGCACCAGCTACACCGCGCACGGGATCGAGCTCACCGCCCTGATCACCAGCGCCGACTTCGCGCTCGACGTGGTCATCGACTGGGGCGACGGGAAGACCGAGGCGCTCACCGCCCAGGGCACCGCCGAACTGCACCGTTCGCACACGTACGACAAGTCGGGCGAGTACCAGGTGAAGGTCACCGTGACCGACGCCGCCAACGCCGTCCAGGCCGTCAACGGGGGTGCCTTCCTCACCCCGGGCGCTGACTTCACCCCCCACACCCCGACCCGTCTCCTCGACACCCGCTACGGCACCGGGGCGCCCGTCGGCAAGGTCGCCGGGCAGGGCTCGGCCCGGGTGAAGGTGGCGGGCAACGCCGCCGTCCCGGCCGGCGTCACCGCGGTCGCCCTCAACGTCACGGTCACCGAGACCGTCGACAGCGGGTACGTGACCGCCTGGCCCGGCGCCGGCTACGACCGCCCCGGCACCTCGAACCTGAACTACACGGCGGGCCGTTCCGTCCCGAACCTGGTCATCGTGCCGGTCGGCGAGGACGGGTACGTGGAGCTCCACAACGGCGGCCACCAGCCGGTCGACCTGATCGCCGACGTGACCGGCTACTTCACCAGGGCCTCGGCGGACGGCTACACCTCGATGACGCCCGCCCGCTTCGTCGACACCCGCGAGGGCGTCGGCGCCCCGCTGGGCCGGCTCGCCGCCCGCAGCGCGTTCACCACCCGGATCGGCGGCCTCCAGGGCGTGCCCCCGGGCATCTCCGCGGTCGCCCTGAACGTCACGGTCACCGAACCGGAGGGGCCGGGCCACCTCACCGCCTACTCCGGCGCAGGCGCCGTCCCGACGGCGTCGAACCTGAACTTCGTGCCCGGCCAGACGGTCGCCAACGCGGTGATCGTGCCGGTGGCCCCGGACGGGACGATCAAGGTCTTCAACGGCTCCTGGTCCCCCGCCCACGTCGTGGTCGACGTCGTCGGCTACTACAGCAAGGACAGCAAGGCCGCCTTCCTGCCCTTCTCGCCGCTCCGTACGCTCGACACCCGCGAGGAGGCGTACGGCTGGCCCGGCGGCCGCTTCCGGGCCCGCGAGTACGTCTCGCAGGGCTTCACGCCCGAGTCGGCGGACGGCGTCGAGGCCTACGTGCTGAACGCCACCGTCACCGAGACCGGCGGGACGGGCTACCTCTCGGTGGCGCCGGGCAGCTCCCCGCTGCCCGCCGACGGCGGTCCCGCGGCCCCCGCCGAGACCCGCCCCGGATCGTCCACCCTGAACTGGACGACCGGTGATACCGTCCCGAACCTGGTGCAGGCGAGCGACGGCTCGCACGGCGTCATCACCTTCTGGAACCAGGGCCACCAGGACGCCGACCTGGTGATCGACGTGTTCGGCGTGTACCAGACGAAGTGACCACCCGGGGGCGGCGCGCACGGGTCCGCGCCGCCCCCGGACCGCGTCCGCGGCACCACGGACCCGTGCGTAGAATGCGCAGATGATCTTCATCGTGGTCAAATTCCCCGTCAAGCCCGAATACGTCGAATCCTGGCCCGCCCTGGTGGCGCCGTTCACCGAGGCCACCCGCGCCGAGCCCGGGAACCTCTGGTTCGAGTGGTCGCGGAGCCTGGAGGACCCCGACACCTACGTCCTGGTCGAGGCGTTCCAGGACGGCGCCGCCGAGGCGCACGTCACCTCCGACCACTTCCGCGCCGCGCTCGAGACCATGCGTCCCCTCGTGACGCGCACGCCCGAGATCGTCAGCACGACCATCGAGGGCGCCCACGGCTGGAGCGCGATGGGCGAGCTGCAGATCGACCCGTCGGACGGCGCCGCCTAGGACTCCGCCCGCGCCGCGGCGGCCCGTTCGCGCAGCCGGCGCCGGTCCGGCTTGCCACGGGCCGTCAGCGGGATCGCCGGCAGCCAGAACACCGCGGTCGGCCGGTGCGCCGGCGCCAGCTCCCGCTCCACCAGGTCGCAGGCCGCCCCGGCCACCTCGGTGCCCGGGGCGCACCCCGGCGGCGCGACCAGGAAGGCGCACACCTCCTCACCGGTGACGTCGCTGGGCCGTCCCACCACGACGGCCCGTGCCACGCCCGGATGGCGGGTGAGCGCCGCCTCCACCGGCAGGCAGTAGACGTTGTCCCCGTCGACCATCACCACGTCCTCGGCCCGGTCGTCGAGGTACAGGTAGCCGTCGCCGTCGAAGTGCCCGAGGTCCCCCGTGCGCAGCCAGCCGTCCCGCAGCACCTCCCGGGTGAGTTCCGGCCGTTCCCAGTAGCCGATCGTCATCGCCGCGGACCGCGTCCACACCTCACCCGTGCGACCGGCGGGCACCGAACGGCCCCGCCGGTCGCGGACCTCGACGCGTACCCCCGGCACCGGGCGGCCGACCGAACCGAGCAGCTGCGGCCGTCCGGCCACCGCGGCCTGGTGGTCGCCCGGCGTGAGACGGCAGATCACCGAGGCCTCGTTGGTGCCGTACCCCTGCTGCCAGGCGCCTCCCCAGCGGGTCACCGCCTCGGCCAGCCGCCGGGGATGGACGGGCGAGTCCCCGTACGAGACCGCTACCAGGCCGGGGATCCCGCGCGCGGTCGCGGGATCGTCCAGCAGCCGGTAGACCATCGAGGTGGTCAGGTAGGTGGACACCGGCCCCAGGCGCCGGCAGGCGGCCGCGAACTCCCTTGGCGCGAAGGGTTCCAGGACCTCCACCCGGCCCCCGGCCCGCAGCTGCTCCAGGCAGCGCCCGCCGGACCGCTGCGCGAGCGAGGTGACCGACAGGTGGACCGTCCCCGGCGCGTCCGCCGGCCGGCCCGCGACCCGCGCCGCCATCGCCCCGAAGGTGGAGGCCACCCCCTTGGGCCGGCCCGTCGTCCCGCTCGTGTACGTCACCCGGGCCACGTCCTCCTCGCGGGCCCGTACGTCCACCGGCCCCGCGGCCCGCCGCTCCGCCCGCAACAGCAGCTCCTCCAGGCCGAGCAGCGGCGTCCCGGTCCCGGGCACCGGAACGTCGTGCACCACCAGGTCCGGCCGGCAGTCCCGCAGGACGAAGTCCAGGCCGTACAGGGCCGGTCCGGACACCACCTGCGTCAGCCGCGCCCCCAGCAGGTGCGCGGCGATCCGCACGAGCAGCACCTCGTACCGGTTGCCGCCCGCCACGCAGGCCAGCCCCGAGCCGCGCCCGACCCCCGCCGCGGAGAGCTCACCGGCCACCCGCACGGCGCCGTCGAGTACCTCCCGGAACGTCAGGACCACCGGCCCCGTCCCCAACGCGGGCCGGTCGCCGTACCGTTCGAACGCCCCGACCAGTTCCGTGACGTAGCGCGCGGCCACCATCGACGATCCGCCTCTCCGAGTCCCGCGGGCGATCGTACGGGTCCCGGGGCCCCGGCCCCGTCCCACCACACGGGCGGCCCCCTGCCCGGGTGCCGGGCCCGTCGGCATGATGGGCGCCATGACGAACGAATCCCGTGCTCGTTCCTTCGGTTCCGCCGCCGCCCGCTACGCCGCCCACCGCCCCTCCTATCCACCCGAACTCTTCGACCTGCTGGTCAGGCTGACCGGCTTCCCCCTGGCGGGTGCCCGGGTCGCCGACGTGGGAGCCGGTACGGGGATCGCCACCGCACTCCTGGAACGCCGCGGGGCCCGGGTCCTCGCCGTGGAGCCGGGCGAGGGCATGGCCGCCGAGTTCCGGCGGCGCAACCCCGCCACCCCGCTCGTCCGCGCGGACGGAAACCGGCTGCCGCTGGCCTCCGGCTGCCTGGACCTGCTGACCTACGCGCAGTCGTGGCACTGGACCGACCCGGACCGCGCGGTCCCCGAGGCCCTGCGGGTCCTGCGGCCCGGCGGGGCGCTGGCCGTCTGGCAGAACGACCCGGACGTCGGCGTCGAATGGATCGCCGAGCAACAGGCCCGCATCGAGAAGCGGTTCGGCCCCGGCTGGTACATCAACGAGCGTGCCCGCTCCCAGGAGGGGCTGCGCTTCACCGACCACCGCCTGTGGTGGTCGCGGCGGGTGCCGGTCGCCACCCACCTCGCCAAGCTCTCCACCCATTCCCTCTTCCTGATCGGCGAGCCGGGCACGGATGCCTTCCTGGCCGACGAACGGGCTCTGCTCCTGCAGCGGTTCCCGGACGGCTGGGTGGAGGAGCACTACGTCGTGGAGCTGAACCTCGCCGTGCGCAGCGGATGACCGCCGGGTGCGGCCGATCGGGTGAAGCGGGAGAACCACCGGCGGCCCCGGGCGTTGATCAAGGCGCTCACCCCCATGCACTTGTGTCACCAAAGGACCACTGATGCTGAAGAAGATTATGGCCACCGCCGCCGCCACCGCCTCCATCGTCGGCGCGGGTGCCGCCGTGGCTGCTCCGGCCATGGCCATCGGCAACGACAATGGCGTCAGCACCGTCAACGGCAACGGTGCCGTGCAGGCCTACGGCAACCAGAAGACCCACGGCGACCAGAGCCCGCAGCTCGGCCTCGTCCAGGGCACGCTGAACAAGCCCTGCATCGGCCTGCCGGCGAAGGTCAACGCCCAGTCGATCCTCGCCCTGGTCAACGTCGGCGTCCAGGACATCAACGTCCTGTCCAACCCGCAGAACCAGCAGTGCACCGAGAACTCCACCCAGGCCAAGGGCGACGAGCCGCTCTCCCACATCCTGGACAACATCCCGGTCCTCTCCGGCAACCTCTCCGCCGGCAGCTGACCCAGGCCCCTCGTACGAGCCGGGACCCGCGACGCCTGCGCGAGTGCCCGCGGCCCCGGCTCGTGCCCCCAGGATCCGCGGATCCACGCCGCGGGTACCGGACCCCTGCGAAGCCCCCCGCCCACCCGGGCAGGGGGCTCCGTGCCGTTCCCGCCCGGCGGTACCGGCGGGGCGCCGCGTCGTGTGCGGCGGGTCCGGAAGCGGGCGATCCGGTAGCGTCGGAGCATGACCACTGAGCCGCAGCGCTTCGAGATCCTGCTGGTCCCCGAGCACATCGAGAACCTCCGCGGAGCCTCCCCGGCGGACCGCGCGCTGCGGGCGGCCGTGGTCGAGGCGACCGGTGAGACCGGGGCCTCCGGCTACCCCCGCTACCGCGGGCAGGGCATCGAGGCCGACATCGACCCCGAGACCCGCACCGTCGAGGCCCTGCTCGTCGACGGCGCGGAGCTCGACTACGGGCTGCGGGCGATGGTCGCTCCCGAGCGCGGCCCGGGCGGCCGTACGACGTAGCCGCCCCGCCCGCGGGACGGTGCCCGCGCGGGCGTCCGGCCCGGCCCCCGTACGCGGGAGCCGGGCCGGACGCGTGCGTTCACCGGGGCGCCGGGGGCCTCAGCTCACCCGGACTGTGACGTCGTCCACGACGAAGGAGGTCTGCAGGGACTGGTCCTCCACGCCGTTGAACCTCAGGGTGACGGTCTGGCCCGCGAAGGCCGAGAGGTCGTAGGACTTCTCGACGTAGCCGGAGGCGGCGTCCAGGTTGGAGAAGGACGCCAGCGTCTGGCCGGCCACCGTGACGGTGAACCGGTCGTAGACCACGTTCTCGTTCTCGTCCGTGTCGATGTGGAGGAAGAACGCGAGCCGGTAGGACGCGCAGCCCGTGGGGATGGCCACGGCCTGCGCGGCGCTGTCGGAGTGGGTGGATCCGTACCCGTTCAGCCAGGCCTTGTAGCTGCCGCCGTGCGGGGCCTGGCCCGCCTGGTTGGTGATGACGCCCGAGGTGGCGTTCCACGGGCTGGAGCCGTTCTCGAAGCCGCCGTTGACCACGAGCTGGCGCGGGGTGCAGGAGCCGCCGCCACCCGTCACCGTCAGCGTGTAGGTGGTGGTGTGACTGACGGTGCCCGAGCCGGTGACCGTCAGGGTGTAGGTGCCGGGCGCGGTGCTCGCGCCCACCTGGACGGACAGCGTTGAGGAGCTGCCGGACTGCACGGACGTGGGGCTGAGCGTGGCGGTCGCGCCCCCCGGCGCGCCGGACACGGTCAGGGCCACGTTCTGTGCGGCGCCGCTGACGGTGGCGGTGTTCACCGTCGCCGAGACCGAACCACCGGGGGCCGCGCTGCCCGCGGAGGGGCTGACGCCGATGGAGAAGTCCTGCGCGGGCGTCTCGCCACCGACGGCCTGCTTCCAGACGGCGTAGGCCACGCCGTCGGCGCTGCGGTTCAGCACCGTGGCGTTGATGTTGTTGGTGGTGTCGCAGGAGCTGTGGTAGCAGGGGTCGTAGGCCGCGTTGGCGGTGCCGCCCCACTTGGCGGCCTGCGCCGAGGTCTTGCGGGCGCTGGCGCCGGCCGCGTAACCGGAGGTCGGGATCCCGCCCTGCTGGAAGGAGTAGTCGTCGCTGCGGCCCTGGCCCTCGGTGTTCTCCTCCGGGGCGAGGTTGAGCGAGGTCCAGTACGCCTTCAGTGGGGCGGCGGTGGCGGAGTTGACGTTGTTGATGAAATAGCCGCCGTTGACGGAGCCGACCATGTCGAAGTTGTAGTAGCCCTTGATGGCCGAACGCTGCGCGCTGCTGAGGCTGTTGACGTAGAAGCGGGAGCCGTTGAGCCCCTGTTCCTCGTCGGTCCACCAGGCGAAGCGGACGTGCTTGGTCATCGTCGGGTTCTTCTGCGCGAGGACGAGCGCGTTCTCCAGCAGGGTCGCGGAGCCCGAGCCGTTGTCGTTGATGCCGGGCCCGGCCGAGACGCCGTCCAGGTGGGCGCCGAACATGACGGTCTGGTCGGTGGGGCCGCCCGGCCAGTCGGCGATCAGGTTGTTCGACGGGTAGGTGCAGGAGGAGCAGTTCTGCTCGGTGACCGTGTAGCCGGCCGCCTGCAGCTTGCCCTTCACGTACGCCAGCGACTGGGTGTAGCCGGCGCTGCCCGCGCGGCGGTGGCCGCCGTTCTGGGAGGCGATGGTGCCGAACTGCGCCAGGTGCGCCTGCACGTTGGCGACGTCGATGTCCGGCGGGTCGTTGCCGGGCTGCGTCCCGCCGACGTTCAGGGTGTAGTCCACCGTGTGCGACAGGGCCGTTCCCTGGCCCTTGACGACCACCGTGGAGGTGCCGGGCGCCGTGTTCGCGCCGGCCGTCAGGGTCAGCACCGAGGACTGCCCGGACTGCACGGTCGCCGGGTTGAAGGAGGCGGTGACCCCGGCCGGCAGGCCGCTCGCCGTCAGCGTCACCGACTGCGCGGTGCCGGTCGTGACGGTGGTCCCGACGGTGGTCGTGACCGAGGCGCCCTGCTGGACGCTCCCGGAGGACGGGTTGAGCGACATCGAGAAGTCGTTGTTCTGACCGCTCGGCGTGCACGTCGGGTCGGCGGACTGGGCGGGCACGCTGATGCCGTCCCACGCCGCCTTGGTCCGGGTGAAGAGGTCGCAGGTCGCGTCCAGGGACTTGGCCGCGCTGAGCGTCGCCGTGCGGTACTTCTTGTAGCTCATGCCGCTGGTCTTGAGCAGCATGCCGCCGTAGAAGATCTTGCCGGCGGTCTGGATGCCCACACCGGTCAGGCTGGTCTGGTTGCAGGTGCTGCTGCTCGGTTTGCCGCCGCCCGGGTTGGTGCCCTCCGCCAGCAGGTAGAACCAGTGGTTCAGGGGGCCCGCGGCCGCGTGCACCTCCGTGCCGGGTATCGCCGAGCTGTAACAGGCCGGGTCGTTGTTGACGGCCGGCGGGTTGTACATGTTGCGGATCGGCCCGCGGCCCTGGAGGTTGATGACCTCGCCCACGGTGTAGTCGGGGGTGTCGTAGGGGGCCGGCTGGTTGATGTACGCCTCGGTCAGCGCGCCGAAGATGTCACCGGTGGCCTCGCCGAGCCCGGCCTCCTGACCGCTGGTGCCGCCGGGGGTGTTGGAGTCGATGGCGTGCCCGTACTCGTGCGCCACCACGTCCACGCCGGCGATCCACTCGTTGGCGCTGTTGCGGCCGATGGTGACGGAGCTCCCGTCCCAGTAGGCGTTGAGGTCGTTCAGCCCGACCTTCGCGGGGAAGCTGCGCCCGTTGCCGCTGACGCCGTTGCGCCCCAGCCACTGGCCGAGCATGTCCCACTGCTTCTGCGCCGCGAACATCAGGTCGACGCAGCCGGTCTCCTTGCTCGTGGGGTTGCCGGTGCCCCAGGAGTCGGAGGACTTCGAGAACACCGTGCCGGTGCTGTAGTCCGCGCAGCTCAGACCGGTGCGGCTGGGGTCCCGCAGGGTGAACGTGGAGCCCGAGGCGGTGGTGTCGATCGAGACCGGGCCGGGCCCGTTCCACTTGCTGTTGCCGGTGCCCGCCACCACGTCGTCGTAGCTGTCGACGACGGCGCCGGTGCGCGCGTCGACGAAGACGTGCAGCTTGCTGGGCGCGTTCTTCGTACGGCCGCTCAGCACGGTCTCCCAGGCCAGCACCGGCTTGTCCTGCCGGAGACGGACCACGAGCCGGCTGCTCTCGACCTTGTCGACGGCCGCCAGTTGCGTCCGCGAGGTGGTCTCGGCCGCCTTCGCCGTGACGGACGGGCGCGTGGCGACGTCGATGCGCACGGCGGAGGCGGACTGGAGCGCGCGGACCTTTCCGGAGCCGTCGGCGAGCACGACCGCGTCGCCGCCGACGACCGGCAGTCCGCGGTAGCTGCGCTCGTACGACACCGAGTAGAGGTCCTTGACCCAGGGGGTGACGAGGCGTCGCTCGTACTGTTCCTGGGAGGAGTTGACCAGGGAGTCGAGACCGCTGTCGACGGCCTGGTCGGCGGCCGCGACCGCGCGTGCGGCGGGGGTGTCCTGCGGGGACGGGGCCGACCGCGCCGTTGGCGCCGCCGATGCCGTCCCGGCCAGGGTTCCGGCGAGGCTCGCGGTCAGCGCCATCGCTGCCACGGCCGCCGTCCATCTGGTGGGCTGCAACGTCCACTCCGATCGTGGGGGGTGTCGGGGATGCGTTCGCGGCCGAGTATGAGCGTGGACATGACGTGAATGGGACATCTCGGCAGGCATAAGGCCCGCGTTATGGTGCGGCGGCGGCCGACTGCATACGCTGCCCGGATGCAGCTGGAGTTGAGGCATTTGCAAGCCGTCCTCCGGATCGCGGAGGCGGGCAGTCTGGGGGGCGCCGCACGGCGGCTGGGAGTCTCCCAGCCCGCACTCTCCGCCCAGCTGCGGCGCATCGAACGGGTCACCGGCGGCGACCTGTTCGTCCGGGGCCAGGACGGCGTCGTACCCACCGCCCTGGGCCAGTTCGTCCTGGACCGGGCCCGCCGGGTGCTGAGCGAGATGGACGCCCTGGGGGCCGAGGCGCGGGCCTTCTCCAAGGACGGCCCGCTGCGGCTCGGCTGCATCCTGCTGGTCCTGCTCGACGGCCTGCTGGCCGAGACCGACCTGGCGATGTCAGGCCGGGAGATCGCCGTGGACCTGGAGGACTCGGTGACCGCGCTGGCCCGCATGCTGGGCGCGGGGCGCTACAACGCCATCGTCTACGGGGAGGTCAACGACCACGAAGTCCCGCTGCCGGAGGGGACCTCGGCCCGGACGCTCATCCCGAAGGAGCCGTTCTGCGTACGGCTCTCGGCGCGCCACCCGCTCGCCGCGCTGGACCGGGTCGACCTGGCCGACCTCGCGGGCGAGACCTGGATGGCGCCGGTGGAGGAGGACGACGGGGGACCGGAGGCGCTCACCGCGGCCTGCGCGAAGGCGGGGTTCAGCCCGTCACTGCGCTACCGGATCACCGACCGCAAGATGCACTACGACCTGATCGCGGCGGGCCGGGCCGTCTCGCTCAGCCAGCCGACCGCCCCCACCGCCGCGGGTACCGTGCTGCTGCCGCTGGTCGGCACCCCCGTCACCGGCCGTATCCGCCTGGCCTGGAACCGGTCGGCGCTGTCGTCGGCGGAGGCGGAACAGCTCTACCGGGCGGCCGCCCGCGCCTACGTCGCCAACGTGGACGCCAACCCCTTCCACCGGCAGTGGTGGGACGCCCACCCGGAGGTGCATCCGGTCCTCGACTGAGGGCCGGACGCGGAGTGCGGACCTCAGCCCCTGCGGTGGGCCGTGAGCAGCAGGTACTCCCACTCCATGACCCCGTCCGCGGTGTGCTCCGCGGCCAGGGCGTCGAGCGCGGCGTCCAGCTCGGCCACCCGCTGCGGATCGTCGCCCACCGCCCGGTAGACGGCGATCGTCGGGCCGTAGCAGGCCTTGAAGAACTCGCGGAAGTCCGGGGGGTTCACGAAGCGGTCCACCCGGACGGTGCGGCGGCTGGTGACGACGTCGGTGACCGCGTCGCCCAGCAGCTCGTGCACATGCTCCTCGTCCCCCCACAGCGGCGGGGGCTGCGCCCCGGGCGGCGGCGGGGGAGCGAAGGGCTTCATCGTGGCGAACAGCCGTCCCACGAACCCCTCGGGCGTCCAGTTGACCAGCCCGACGGTCCCGCCGGCCCGGCACACGCGCAGCATCTCGGCGGCGGCGGTGCGGTGGTGGGGCGCGAACATGATCCCGACGACGGACATCACGACGTCGAACTCCCCGTCGGCGAAGGGCAGGTCCTCGGCGTCCGCCTCCCGCCACTCCAGCCGGGCACCGCGTACGGACGCCAGGTGCCGGCCGACCTCCAGCAGATCGGGGGTCAGGTCGGACGCGACCACGTCCGCCCCGGCCAGGGCGGCGGGAATGGCGGCGTTGCCCGAGCCCGCCGCGATGTCCAGCACCCGGTCGCCCGTCCGGACGCCGCACTCCTGCACGAGGAGGGGCCCCAGCTCGGGGATGACGTGGGAGGCCACGGACGGATAGTCGCCCAGCGCCCACATCGCGCGGTGCTTCGCCTTCAGGGCGCGGTCGGCCAGCCGCGCCTCGCTCGCCTCGGTCATGACAGCCGTCCTCCAGGGCTCGGGAGTCCCTTCCCCGAGCCTAGGGAGGTTTCACCCCACCGGCATGTCGGCGGCCAGGCGGACGCGCCGCGGCGACCGGGTCATCCGGGCGGGGTGCGGGGGCCGAAGTCGCGGGCGAAACCCTCACGGAAGCCGGGGCGCGCGAGCGCGCCCTCGAAAGCGCGTGCGGCGTGGACGAGCGCGGCCTCGTTCTCCTGGGCGGTGGCGAGTTCGGCGAGGTAGGCGCGCAGGCTCAGCCCGCGGGCGGCGGCGAGCACGGAGAGCCGGTCGTGCACGTCGGTGTCGACCTCGACTGTGGTGGTGTCGGCCATGGTGAGAGTATGCGCGCCCGGGGCCCGGCCGTGGGCCCGTTCGCCGTGGTCGGCGTCCCCGGCGGGCGGCCTACGGCGCCGTGGGCGAGCCGGACGACTCCGACGCGGTGGGGGCGGGCGGTGGCGCCTGGCTGAGGGAGTTCCCGGGTGCGAGGAGGTCGGCGATGCGCCCGGCGATGGTCTGGGCCGTGTTGTTCCCCGGGGCCTCGGGCCCCACGGTGGTGGAGACGGCGATGGCGAGCCGCTGCGACGGCAGGTAGGCCTGGATCGCCGCGTATCCGGCGAAGGACGGGTTCGACTGGATCCAGCCGTTCTGCACGATCACCCCGTACCCGAAGTGGCGGGCCGGGAGCTGACGGAAGCAGTCCCGGGGCGGGCAGCCGGGCGTGTCACCGCCGAGGCCGACCGTGCCCGGGTCCAGCTGGGTCCTGAACCCCTGCGGCGAGAGCAGCTCCCCCGTGCCGACCACCTCGGCGGACCGGGCCAGGTCGCAGATGTGGGTGTTCAGCACCGCGCCGGGGGCCGTGGTCCAGGAGGGGTTCCAGTAGGTCGAGTCCTCGTAGACCCCGCGTTCGGAGTCGTAGGAGTGCAGGACCGGCTCCTCGCTCTCCGGCGTGAAGCTGTTGCGGGTGTTCGCCAGCCCCGACGGGCCCGTGATCCGCTCCTCGATCAGCCGGGCCAGCGGCATGCCGGAGATCTTCTCCAGGGCCTGCCCGAGCAGGACGAAGTTGGCGTGGGAGTAGCTCCAGCTGGTACCCGGCTCGTACAGGAGCGGGTGGGAGGCGGAGATGCCCACGAGCTCCGCGGGCGTCCACTGGCGGAACGGGTCCGCGTAGAGCGCCTTCAGGAACTTCGGATCCGGCACGTAGTCGCGCAGTCCCGAGGTGGAACTGCCGAGCATCCGCAGGGTGATCTCGTCCGCGTGCGGGGCGTCCGGAAGCCAGCGCGAGACCGGGTCGTCGAGGGAGGCCTTGCCCTCGTCGACGAGCTGGAGCATGGCCATGCCCATGTAGACGATGGCCACCGAACCGGCACGGAAGTGCATGCCGGCCGTGACCGGGACGCCCGCCATCGACTCGCCGAGCGCGACGGTCACCACCTCGCGCCCGTCCCGGGTGACCTTGACCAGGACGCCGTTCAGATCGAGTTCCCGCTGCGCGTCCTTGGCGATGTCCAGGATCCGGCGGGCGTCGCCGGCCGCCGGCGAGGGGGTCGCCGTACAGGCCGCGGCGGCCGCCCGCGGCCCGGCCGCCGCCCACGCGGGCCCGCCCGGCAGGGCGGTGGTGAGCAGCGCGGCGGTGCACAGCAGGACCGTCCGGGCGCGACCCGGGCGCGTGGTCATGGCGCCGGTGTCCCGGCCGGGAGCGCTGCACGGGGTGCGAGGATCATGACGGCCTCCTGCCGTGAAGCCCCTGCACCGCCCCGGGGGCCGGATTCCGGCCGGGGAGCGCCCGTACGGACGCCGCGGCCGCGCAGGGGACCGGACCCGTCCTTCGATGGAACGCCAGGGCGGCGGCCCGGGCCAGTCGGGGCGCGCGGCCCCGGTGCTCAGCCCGCCCAGCGGCCCGTCAGGAAGGTGATGGCGACCGTGACGCAGACCGGCCCCACCACGTACAGGTACGTGCTCTCGATGCGCGGGCGGCGGGCGCTCCAGGTGGCGAGGGCGATCCACAGCGGCCACCACAGGAGCGTGGAGCGGGGGATCGACGTGTACCAGTACGAGGTGCCCAGGGCCCAGAGCGTCAGGGCGATGTACAGGGCCTCGGGCCAGCGGCGGGCGCGCAGCAGCACGGCCAGCAGGACCACGCCGACCAGCATGGCGAGGAGTTCGGCCTGCCACATCAGCGCGTACCCGGTGGGCTGGGTGTGCTGGAAGGCCGCGGTCCAGGTGTTCGACCAGGCCTCCCAGGGCGTGTGGAAGTCCCGGTACCAGCCCCGCTCCTGGGCGTGCTTCCAGGCCATCCAGTCGCCCGTCCGGGACTGCAGGAACCACGAATAGGCGCCCGGGGCGAGCGCGGGCAGCAGCAGCCACGGGGCCGCCCGCCAGTCCCGTCGGCCCCGCGCGGTCAGGACGAAGTGCAGGGCCAGGGCGGCCACGAGGAACAGCCCGGTGATGCGGACGGAACAGGCCAGGCACGCGAGCACCGCGGCGGCCGGCCGGTTCCCGCGCTGCGCCGCCAGCCAGGCGGGCAGGGCCAGCGCCAGGAACAGCGACTCCGTGTAGCCCGCGGCGAGGAACACCGCGCACGGGGACACCAGGAGGAAGAGCACGGCGCGGCGCCCCGCGTCGGTGTCGGAGAGCCGGTCGCGGGCGATCCGGGCCAGGGCGAGGACGGCGACGGCCCCCGCGACGAACGAGATCAGCGCCCCGGCGGCGGCCCAGGACGGGACCACCGCGTGCACGGCGCGCAGGGTGAACGGGAAGCCGGGCAGGAACGCCTCGCGGTTGTCCCAGCCGGTGGTCCAGGGGCCGGCTCCGGCGGGGAAGTAGCCGTCCTGGGCTATGCGGAGGTAGAGCCCCCAGTCCCACTGCTGCCAGGGCCCGAGCAGCGAGGCGGGCCTGCGGCTCTGGCCGTCGGCGGGGAAGAGCCAGCCGACGGCGCCCGCCGTGGCCCAGATCCCGATCCGGGTCGCCAGGTAGAGCCAGAGGACCTCGCGGTCGGCGGGGCCGAGCCGGAAGCGGGTCCGGCCGGCGCGGCGCGGTTGCGGGGGGTGGGCCGGGCGCGCCGGGCGGGCGCCGGCGGGGGAGCCGTCGGCGGGGGCGGGCGCGGGGGTGGTCGCGGCCCGCCGGTGCGGGGCGGAAACGGGCATAAGGGAACTCCTGGCCGTCGTGAGGGCGTGCGGGACCGCCGGCCGGGGTCCGGGGCCGGTGTCCGAGGTCTGGGGAGGGGCGGAAGGGAGGGGGAGGTGAGGGGAGGAGTGGCGTGGCCGGGACGCCGGGCCGGAGGGGCGCCTAGCGATTACCGGCCGGCGCCGGGGCGAGCCGGGTCGCGGCGTTCCGTACCGGCACTACCGCGGGCGCTGGGTGCCCGTGGCCGAGGTGTTCGGGGTCGGTCCGCCCGTCGAGGACGGCGGAGCGGTGATCGTCGCGCCGGTGGTCGTGGTGGACGTCGGGTCCGTGGTGCGGCGGGGCGCGGTCGGCCAGGCCGTGGACGTGGCCGTGGCCGAGGCGCCCGGCGAGACGGTCTCGCGCGGCGCGGGCGGCGCGGTGGTCGGAGGTGCGGGAGAGGGTGACGGGGTGGTGGCGGGGAGGGTGGGCCGGACGGGCTCGCCCGGCAGCAGGGCGGCCACGGTCGCGCCGGTGCCGCCGAGGAGCAGGCAGCAGGCAGCGGCCAGGACGGCGATCCGGCGACGGCGGGCCCGGTCGCCCCGCTGTTCGATCGCGGAGACCGGCGGGAGCGTGGTCGCGGCCCGCCCCGCGGAGGCCGCCTCGTGGAACAGGGACCGCAACGGGTCGTGGGTGTCAGGCATCGGGGGCCTCCTCAATGCGGGGGTCCTGCAGATGACGGGAGAGCGCGGCGCGGCCCCGGGACAGGTGGGTCTTGACCGTGCTCGCGGACAGCGAGGTCTCGGCGGCGATCTGTTCGACCGTCAGGTCGCACACGTAGTGGAGCGCCATGGTGCGGCGCTGTTTCAGCGGCAGCAGGCGCAGGGCCTCCACGAGCGCCACCGCCTCCGGCCCGGGTCCTTCGACCCGGGTGGGCGGCGCGGTGCGCCGCCAGGCGTCGGCCGTGCGCCGGCCCACCCGCCAGCGGCTCACCGCGAGCCGCCAGGCCACCGTGCGGATCCACGCCTCCGGGCGGCCTTCCTTGTCCAGCTGGCGCCGGCGGCCCCAGCCCCTGACGAAGGCCTCCTGCACCACGTCCTGTGCCTCGTGATGATCACCGAGCATCACGTACAGCTGTCCTGTGAGCCGTCCTGCCGCCTGTGCGTAGAACTCCTCGAACTCCTCGACGGTCAAAAAATCGCTCCCGAATCCATGTGTCCCTCTCACCGTGCATACGCCCGGCGCGCCGCATCCGGTCGACACCGGACGACGGGAAATTGTGTGACTGCGGTCACACGTCGAAGGGGGTGGGGCGGGGCGCGGGGGAGGGGTCCCACCCGGTCGGCGGTGCGCGGCCCCGCCGACAGCGCGCCTCGGAACGCCGGGTTCCGGATCCCGCCGGGCCGAAAAGGTCGGTATCGAGCCGCGAAGGCGAGATCATTCCCCCTGGTGACAGTGCGTGCAGGCGTGTACCTTCTCCGGTAGCTGTCGTGGTTCCAAGTGCCTTGCCCGCGCCTTCCGGTGTGGGCAGTTTTGCTGTGTTGTGCCGTAGGACCAGGGCGATCACCTCCGTTCTCCACGCCGTGTGGAGGACGTACGTCAACGGGAAGGCATGAACATGGCTACGGGAACCGTGAAGTGGTTCAACTCGGAAAAGGGCTTCGGCTTCATCGCCCAGGACGGCGGCGGCCCGGACGTCTTCGCCCACTACTCGGCGATCAACGCCTCGGGCTACCGTGAGCTCCAGGAGGGTCAGGCCGTGACCTTCGACATCACGCAGGGCCAGAAGGGCCCGCAGGCGGAGAACATCACCCCCGCCTGATCCTCGGCCGGTCCGGACGGACGTCCGGCCTCCGAAGAACCGTTTCCCCCGCCGTTCACCGAACGCGGGGAGCCCGGGGCCGTACGGCGACAGCCGTACGGCCCCGGGTCGTTTCCTGAGGCGGGTGCGGCCCGCGACCGCGGCACCTTCCGGGGCCTCACACGGCCGGCGCCGCCACCGCCCGGCGCCTGCTCCGGGCCCTCAGCGCGGCCCCCGCGAGGGCCAGCGCGACCGTGGCGGCCCCCGACGCCGCCAGCACCGCCCGCGGGCCCATCAGCGCGGTCAGCGGCCCGCCGAGCGCCATGCCCACGGGGCCGGCGGTGAGCAGGACCGCGCTGCGGGCCGCGAGGACCGTCGTGAGCCACGCGGCCGGGGTCCGCTCCTGGAAGAGCGTGTAGGACAGCGCGGTGAACGGCCCGTAGACCAGACCGCCGAGAGTGAAGCAGGCCAGGGTGACGGGCGCGGACGCCCCCAGGCCGAACGGGACCAGCGCCAGTCCCCAGCCCGCCACGATCCCCAGGGTCACCGGCCACAGCGGGAAGCGCCGCAGGGCGCCCGCGGTCAGCCCGCCCAGTACGGCGCCCGCCCCGAACAGCGTCCAGTACAGCCCGAGCAGACCCGCCCCGGCGTGCAGGTCGTCGGTGACGTGCAGCGGCAGGGCCACCTCGGCCGGTCCGTAGAGGAAGTTGAAGAACCACGTCAGGGCCAGTACGCCGAGCAGCTCGGGCTGCCGGCGCAGCAGGCGCAGTCCGGCCGACGGCGGCTGCGCTCCGGCACCGTCCCCGGTCCCGGCCCCGTCCTTGGTCCCGACGGCCGGCCCGCGGAGCCGGCCCACCATGACGGCGAGCACGGCGAAGGACAGGGCGTCCAGCCCGATCAGCCAGGCGGGGCTCACCACCGCGACCAGGAATCCGGCCAGGGCGGGGCCGATCACGATGGAGGCGGAGACGCTCGCGCTGAGCAGGGCGTTGGCGGCGAGGCGGTGCTCCGGCGGAAGCATCTCGGCGACCAGTGAATACCGTCCGGCGTTCCCCCAGGCGTGCAGGACGGAGGAGCCCGCGAGCAGCGCGACGTACAGCACGGGGTGCAGCGTGCCGGTGGCCCAGGCCAGAGGTACGCACCCGAGCAGGACCGCGCGGATCCGGCTGTCGGCCGCCAGCAGGCGCCCGGGCGGGAGACGCCGCAGCAGCCGTCCGAAGAGCAGCGCCCCGAGTGCGCCGGGCAGGGCGTACGCGGCCAGTGCGGCACCCAGCAGGAGGCCGGAGCGGCCGGGCGGGGCGATCTCGATGGCCAGCCAGGCCACGGCGACCACGCTCATCCCGTCACCGAGGTCGGAAGCGGCCAGGGCGGGCAGCAGCCGCCGGAAACCGGAGTGGGCGAAGAGCGGACGGTAGGCCCGGGGGAGGAGACGAGTTGTCAGTGCGGCAGTCACCGGGTCAGACTCCTGGTTCAAGCGCACTTGAGGTCAAGGGGGAGTGATCGGTGCGACAGCTCGGCATAGGCGAACTCGCGCGGCGGGTGGGGATGCGGCCCTCCGCGCTGCGCTACTACGAGAGCGTCGGCCTGCTGCCGCCCGCCGAACGCGCGGCGGGCCGCCGGGTCTACCCGGTGGCGGTCGTACGGCGGATCGCGCTGATCAGGATGGCCCAGCGGGCCGGGTTCACCCTGGCGGAGATCCGCCGCCTGCTGGAGGCCGACACGGGCCGCGGGGCGACCCGGCAGTGGCGGGCCCTCGCCGAACGCAAGCTGCCGGAGCTGGACCTCTTCATCCGCCAGACGCAGATGCTGCGCGACGCCGTCGCCGACTGCCTGGCCTGCGGGTGCATGAACTTCGACACGTGCGGCCTGCTCGCCGGTCCGGACGCCGGGGCCTGAGGCCGTGACGGCCGGGCGGACCGCACGGACCGGGTGGGCGGACCCGGGCGGGTGGACCGGGCGCGGGGACGGCGGGCCCGGCGGATGCGGCATGATCGGGGGATGTCCGAACGCATCATTGCCGCCTGTGACGGAGCGGCGAAGGGTAATCCCGGCCCCGCCGGCTGGGGCTGGGTCATCGCCGATTCCGAGGAGCGACCCCAGCGCTGGGAGGCCGGCCCGCTGGGCCGCTCCACCAACAACATCGGTGAACTGACCGCCCTGCAGAGGCTGCTGGAAGCGGTGGAACCGGAGACGCCCGTCGAGGTGCGGATGGATTCGCAGTACGCGATGAAGGCCGTCACGCAGTGGCTCCCGGGCTGGAAGCGCAACGGGTGGAAGACCGCCTCCGGCGGGCCCGTCGCGAACCGCGAACTCGTCGAGGAGATCGACCGGCTGCTCTCCGGCCGTGACGTGACCTTCCGCTACGTGCCGGCGCACCGGGAGGACGGCGACCACCTCAACGCGATCGCCGACCGGGCCGCGAGCGACGCCGCCCTCACGCAGCAGGCCGACGGCACCGCCCTCGGGTCCGCGATGCCCGTCCCCGAACCCGTGGCCCCCGCCCGCGAGAAGTCCGCCAGGGCGAAGAAGCGGACGGCGCCGGGCAGCACGCCGGGCCGCCCGGCACGGGCCATCAAGGCGAAGTTCCCCGGCAGCTGCCCCTGCGGCGGGTCCTACGCCGCCGGTGACATGATCGCGAAGAACGGCAGCCGCTGGGGCCACGAGGCCTGCGCCTCCGCCACCGCGGCCGACGGCGGCACGGCGTAGCGGACCCACCGCTTCGGCCCCCTCCGAGGACCGTTCCTCGGAGGGGGCCGACGGCCGTGCCGCGGCCGGATCTACGGCCGGTACACGCGCAGGTAGGCCACCTGGTACGACATGGCCGTCACGCCGGGCTCCGGCGCGGGGTGGTAACGGCCCGCGCACACCGACAGGTTGACGATCAGGTACGCGCGCCAGTGGCGTCCGACCCCGCGCCGGTCGGCGTAGACGCGCTTGCCGTTGACCCACCAGACGACGGACCGCGCCCCGAACTCCACCTTCAGGTCCACCCAGGCGCCGCGGGAGACCGAGGGGTCCCGGTGGTAGCGGTAGCCGCCCTTGACGTGGTTGGAGAGTTCGAGCAGGTCGGGGTTGTCGGGGTGGTACTCGAAGACGTCGATCTCGTTGTCGCCGTCCAGCCAGGTCCAGATGGCCGGCCAGGCACCGAGCTCCGAAGGCAGCCGTACGCGGGACTCCAGGACGTCCCCCGCCCGCACCATGAAGCCCTCGTCGCTGCCCTCCGTGGTCAGCAGGCCGGCGTTCCACTTGCCGTCGGGACGGCGGACGGCGCGGAACGTGCCGCTGCGGCTGTAGGACGGATCCTGCACCAGGTAGTCGAGTTTGTTGTCGCCGGGGTTGGTGGGGCCGCCGCCCGGATAGGCCCAGGAGCGTCCGGCGACCCACTGGGTCGTGGACGTGAAGTCGGCGGTGAAGACCGGGTCCCGGGCGGCCAGCGGGGCGGTCTGTTCGGGGGTGCTGTCGCCGGTGGGGCGCTTCACGAGGCGTCGGAGCCAGTCGAGAACCTGAGTGAGCACATCGCTCCTTCCCGAGAACGCGAGTTCTGGGAGCATGCCCGCCCGGGGCCGTTCACATACCGGTCCACCGGTTTTTGAACCGGCTTTCGCGCACCGTACCCACCGGCCCCGCACGCCGCGCCCGCGGACCCTCGGTGGACCCGCGGTGGCCCCGGACGTCCGTTCGCCTCCAACATGACTTCTCCATAAGCCAGTTGGCCGTTGCCGCGGCGGGGTAGCATCCCAGCCGTGGGGGGACCTGAGACACGTGGACGTTCCATCGGGCTGCGCGCCTGCGGCTGCGCGGCGGCCGGCCTGCTCCTCCTCCTCGGGGGCTGCACCTCCGGCGAGGGCACGGAGGAAGGGAAGGCGGCCGGCCGCACCACGGCCGCCTCGCCCACCCCGCCGACCCCGGCTGCCGTCGCACCCTCGCCCACGGGCACGGTGCTCTCGCTCGTGCCCGCACTCGACGAGTCCAAGCAGCCGAGGACATCCGCCGAGGCACACGAACTCCTCGCCCGGATCGTCATCGCCGAGGACGCCCTCGGCCCCGACGTCGTCCGCAGCGCCCCCTTCGAGAGCGACCCCGGCCGGTGGCCCGTCCTCGACGCCGACTGCGTCTGGCAGACCGAGGGCCTGCCCCCCGACGTCCTCGCGACGAACACCCGCTACTTCCACATCCCGGCGGCGAACGGCCACGGCCGAGTACGGATCAACACCACCGTGACCGTCCACCGCGACCGGACGGAATCGGGCTGGGAGACCGCGCGCGCCATGGAGGAGGTCCTGCGCTGCCCCGACCAGAAGCTGCGCGAGGGCGAGCACCTCAAGGGCCTGCTCGGCAACTCCGTCTACCAGGGCGAGCAGGGCAACAACTGGAGCGAGGACGCCTTCAACGAGCTCGGCACGCACACCGAGGCCGGAGGGGGCGAACCCCAGCGCTACTTCTGGTACCAGGCGCAGTTCGGCCCGGTCACCGTCGCCGTCGCCGGAAAGAACGCCGCCGGCTACGCGGAGAACGCACTCATGACCCTCGTCGTCCAGGGCAACAGCCGCATGATCTCGCAGGCCAAGCAGGCGCTCGGAAAGGCGGCCGGCTGATGGAGCCGCTCCTTCCCTCCGACCCCTCCCGGATCGGCGGCCACCGCCTCCTCGGCCGGCTCGGCGCCGGCGGCATGGGCGTCGTCTACCTCGGCCGCACCGACGACGGCGCCCTCGCCGCCGTCAAGGTGATCCGCGCCGAGTACGCCGACGAGGCGGACTTCCGGGCCCGCTTCCGCCGCGAGGCCGAGATCGCCGCCGAGGTCGACAGCCCCTGGGCCGTGCGGATCACCGGCGCAGACCCCGACGCCCACGACCCCTGGCTCGCCACCGCGTTCGTCCCCGGCCCCTCCCTGGCCGAGGCGGTCTCCGCCCACGGACCGCTCCCGCTGCGCGCCGTCCGGATCCTCGGCAAGGCCCTGGCCAAAGCCCTCGCCGTGATGCACGCGCAGGGCCTCGTCCACCGCGACGTCAAACCCGCCAACGTGCTCCTCGGCATGGACCGGCCACGCCTGATCGACTTCGGCATCGCCCGCGGCGGTGACCACACCGTCCTCACCTCCGCGGACGCCGTCCTCGGCACCCCCGGATTCCTGCCGCCCGAACAGGCGGAGGGACGGCCCGCCGAACCCGCGGGCGACGTCTTCTCCCTCGGCTGCCTGCTCGCCTACGCCGCCACCGGACGCCTGCCGTTCGGCACCGGCACCGTCGAGGCGGTGCTCTACCGCACGGTCCACGACGAGCCCGACCTCGGCCCGCAGGTGCAGGCCGACCCCGAGCTGGCCGCACTCCTGCGGACCTGCCTCGCCAAACACCCCGACGCCCGGCCCGCCGCGGACGCACTCGACCGCGCCCTGATCGAGGACGCCCCGGGCGAGGGCACCGACTGGCTGCCCGACCCGGTCGTCGCGACCATCGCCGCCCGCGCCGCCGCCCTGCTCGCCCTCCCCGGCATCGAGGAGACCGCCGCCGACCCCGCGGCCGCACCGGCGCCCGGGACCGGCTCCCCCTCCCGCCGGCGCTTCCTCGGCTGGGCCGCGGCCGGCACCGCCCTCGCCGCGGGCGGCGCGGCCGCCACCTGGCTGTCGCTGCGCGACGACGGGCCGAAGACCCCCGCGGCGTCCGCCCCCCGGCCGTGGGTGATCGGTGTGCACGCTGACCTCTCCGGACCCCAGAAGGCCGCCGGACAGGCTCAGGAACGCGGGGTGCGGCTCGCCGTGGACGCCTTCAACTCCCGCGCGGACCGGCCCTTCACCCTCGCGGTGGCCGTCGCCGACGACGTCGGGGCCGCCAACCGTTCCGCGTCCGCCGCCGCCGGCCTCATCGCCGACCCGGACGTGCTCGCCGTCATCGGCCCCACCGGCAACGCCTCCGTGACCCCCTGCCTGGAGCTGTACGGCGAGGCCGGGCTGCCCCTCCTGACCGTGTCGGCCCTCGCGAGCGCCTTCGGCGTCGCGGACCGGCGCAGCTTCTTCCAGGTCAGCCCCATCTCGTTCGTCCAGGCCGCGGCCCTGAACCACCAGCTGGCGGGGAAGAACGGCGCCCGCCGCCTCGGAACCCTCTGCGACCGCGACGGCGACGTCGAAGGATGGCAGGCCGTCCTCCACGCCACCCGCACCTTCGCCCACTACGGCCGAGGCGGCACCGTGTACCCGCGGGTCGTCCCCCGCGGTACGCAGGACCTGGCCCCGGTGGTCACCGACATCCTGGCCCACGGGGTCGACGCCCTCTTCTACTGCGGCACACCCGCGGGCGCCGCCAGGACCGCCCGGCTGCTGGCCGCCGCGGGCTTCCAGGGGCATCGGGCCGTCGACTACACGGTGATGGGACCGGAGTTCCTGGCCGCCGCCGGCCCCGCGGCCGAAGGCTGGCAGTGCGTCGCCCCGTACACCGGGCCCGACGCCCCCGAAGCCGCGGAACCGGCCCGCGCGCACCGGGCGACGTACGGCACCGCGCCCGACATCTGGACGGCCGAGGCCTACAACGCCACCCGCCTGGTCGTCGACCGGCTCGTGACGGCCGCCCGCGGCGGCACCCGCCCCGCCCGCGCCGACCTGCTCACCGCCCTCTCCCAGGGCACCTTCCGCGGCCTGACCAAGGAGTACACCTTCGCCGCGGACCGGGTGGTGAAGGACTACTCCTTCCACCTCCACCGCGTGGAGGGCGGCCGGATCCGCTACGCGGGACCCGCCGCGCTGCCCTCCGCCGGATAGCGGCGGATGCGCCCCCTCCACCCCACCGATCCGGCCGCGATCGGCGGGCACCGGCTGCTGGGCCGCCTGGGATCGGGCGGCATGGGCACCGTCTACCTGGGCCGTTCCCCCGAAGGCGTCCTGGTCGCCGTCAAGGTGATCCGGGCCGACCACGGCGGCGACCCGGCCTTCCGGGCCCGGTTCCGCCGCGAGGCCCGGGCCGCCGCCGGGCTGTCCGGGCGCTGGATCGTCCCCGTGGTCGCCGCCGACCCCGAGGCCCGCGAGCCGTGGCTGGCCACACCCTTCGTCCCCGGCCCGTCGCTCGCCGAGGCCGTCGCCGGGTACGGGCCGCTGCCCGTACGGACCGTACGGATCCTGGGGACCCGGCTGGCCGAAGCCCTGGCCGAGGTGCACGCCGCCGGACTGGTCCACCGGGACGTGAAACCGGGCAACGTCCTGCTCGCCCCGGACGGCCCCCGCCTGATCGACTTCGGGATCGCCCGGGCGGCGGGCGCGACCGCGCTCACCGCCGCCGACGCCGTCGTCGGAACCCCCGGCTACCTCGCGCCCGAACTCGCCCGCGCCGGCGGACCGGCCGCGGGTCCGCCCGGCGACGTGTTCTCCCTCGGCTGCGTCCTGGTGTACGCGGCGGCCGGCGCCCACCCCTTCGGCGGGGGACACGCGGCCGCGGTGGTCTTCCGTACCGTCCACGAACCACCCGCACTCGACGGCGTGCCGGGCGAACTCCTCGAAGCGGTCGGGGCCTGTCTGGAGAAGGACCCGGCCGCCCGCCCCACCCTCGACGGACTCACCGCGCTGCTCCGCGCCGGCGGCGGGGGCGACCCGCACACCGCCGGGGACTGGCTGCCGCCCCCGCTGCCCCGGATCATCGCCGAGCGCTCGACCCGGGCCCTGGACCTCCCGGCCCCCGAGCCCACCCGCATCGACGCGCCACCGGTCCCGGGCGGCCCCGCACCCGGCCCGTTCACCCGCCGCCGGCTGCTCGCGGCGGGCGCGGCCGTGCTCGCGGCCGGGGCACCCGTCGCCTGGTTCACCCGGGGCGGCCGCGGCGGCTCCGCCGCGCCGCAGGCCGGCGGCGCGCGCGACCGGGCCGTCCACACCCTCGCCCTGCAGGCCGACCTCACCGGGCCCGGCCGGGCCACCGGGCAGGCCCACGAACGCGGCATGCGGCTGGCGGTGGACCGGCACAACGCCCGCGCGGACGCCCCGTTCCGGCTCGCCCTGCGCGTCGCCGACGACGGCGGTGACCCGGCGCGCGCCGCACAGGTGGTCAAGGAGCTCGCCGCCGACCCGGCCGTGCTCGCCCTCACCGGCCCCACCTGGGACGCGGCCGTGCCCGTGCTCGCCGAGGCCTGCGTGACGGCCGATCTGGCACTGCTGCTGGTCTCGGTGAACAGCGACCTGAACTCCCAGACGCGCTGGCGCACCACCTGCGCGACCCGCCCCACCGACGAGGGGCTCGGCATGGGCGTCCTCCACTACCTGTCCCGGGTGCACCCCTCGCGCCGCACGGCGGTCGTGGAGGACGCCTCGGACGGCTCGCCCGCCTGGCTGGTCACCCGGGTCCTCCAGCAGAGCCCCCCGGCACAGGGCTCGGTCACCGTCCACCGCATCCCGCAGGGCGGCTCCGACCACGCGGGAGCCGTCCGCGCGCTGACGGAGGCCGGAGCCGAGGCCGTCGTCTACACCGGCACCTCGCCCCAGGGCGCGGCACGCCTGGCCCGCGCCCTCGCGGACGCCGGTTTCCGGGGTCCCCGGATGGCCGTCCAGCACGCCATGGAGCCGGCCTTCGTCACCGCCGCGGGCGCGGCGGCGGAGGGCTGGGTGTTCAGCACCCTGTTCACCGACCCGACGGGGGTGCCGGCCGCCGCGGACTTCGTCGCGGACCACCGCACCGCGTACGGCGGACCGCCCGCCCGCTGGGCCACCGAGGCCCACGACGCCGTCGGGCTGCTCGCGGCCGCCCTCACCGCCCTGGAGGGCGGGACCCGCGACCGTGCGGGCCTGTCCCGCCGGGTCTTCCGCACGACCCACCGGGGACTGGCCAAGGAGGTCTCCTTCGACCCGGGTACCCGCGCCCTCACCGCGGACGGCCTCGGCCACCTCTACCGGGCCGAAGCGGGCGCCTTCCGCTACCTGGGGCGGTACACGGACGTGCGCGCCGACCCGTGACCGGGGCGTGGGGGCAGGGACGGCCCGGCCCCCACCCGTACGGGCTACTCGAACCGGGAGGTGTCCCCGGCGCCCCGGCGCACGATCTCGGCCTCGCCGCTCGAGAAGTCGATGACCGTGGTCGGCTCGGTGCCGCAGTCACCGGAGTCCAGGACGGCGTCCACCTCGTGGTCGAGCCGTTCCTTGATCTCCCAGCCCTGCGTCAGCGGCTCGTCCTCGTCCGGGAGCAGCAGGGTGCTGGACAGCAGGGGCTCGCCGAGCTCGGCGAGCAGCGCCTGCGTGACCACGTGGTCGGGGATGCGGACCCCGACCGTCTTCTTCTTCGGGTGCAGCAGCTGGCGCGGCACCTCCGAGGTCGCGGGCAGGATGAAGGTGTAACTGCCGGGCGTGGCCGCCTTGATGGCCCGGAACACGTTGTTGTCGATCTGTACGAACTGGCCCAGCTGCGCGAAGTTCTGGCAGACCAGGGTGAAGTGGTGACGGTCGTCGAGGTTGCGGATCGACCGGATCCGCCCGATCCCCTCGCGGTTGCCCAGCTGGCACCCCAGCGCGAAGCAGGAGTCCGTCGGGTACGCCACGAGCTTTCCGGAGCGGATCAGGCCGACCACGTTGTCGATGGTGCGCCGCTGAGGGTTCTCGGGGTGCACGTCGAAGTATTTCGCCATCCGCCGAGCCTACGCGCTCGGGGCGCGGCCCCGGGCCGGACCGCGGCCCCGGCACCCCCGGCATGGCCGGCACGGTCGTCCCCGGCCCGCTCGGGACGCTCTCCGGGCCGTTCCGGGGGACGATGAGAGGGAGCCGTGCGTCCCGGACGCCCCGGAACGACCGCCACGGAGCGTCCCGGGTCGGGCGTACGCCGGGCCGACGGCGGCGACGGTGCCGGAAGGGAGCATCGCCGATGAGCACGATCGACGGTTCGTGGGCCGCGGGCAGGAGACCGGCCGAGGCCGGGCTCTCCCCGCCGAGCGGACTCCTCGACGTCCTGAACGTGGCCGCGGTGGTCCTCGACGGCCAGGGACGGGTCGCCCTCTGGAGCCCGCAGGCCGAGCAGCTCTTCGGCTGGACGGCGGAGGAGGCGCTCGGCGAGCCCGCCGCCCGCCTGATGGCCTCCAAGGAGCACGTGGGCCTGGTCACGGACCTGTTCGCGCGGGTCATGGGAGGCGCGGGGGACTGGGCGGGCGCCTTCCCGGTGCGGCACAAGGACGGCAGCAACCGCCTGGTGGAGTTCCGCAACATGCGGCTCCTCGACGAGCGCGGCGACCTCTACGCCCTCGGCATCGCCACCGACCGTACGACGCTGCGGCAGCTGGAGCGGGACCTGGCGCTCTCCGCCCGCCTGGTGGCACAGTCGCCGATCGGGCTCGCCGTGCTCGACACGGAGCTGCGCTACGTCCTGGTCAACCCGACCCTGGAGCGGATCAACGGCCTGCCCGCCGCCGAGCACATCGGCCGCGGAGTCCGCGAGGCCCTGTCCTTCCTCGACGACGCGGAGGCGGCCGAGTCGGCCATGCGGCAAGTCCTCGCGACCGGCACCCCGTTGCTGGAGCAGTTCACCGCCGGCCGCACCCACGGCGGCCACGGGGCCGAGCACGCCTGGTCGGTGTCGTACTACCGGCTGGAGGACGCCACCGGCCGGGTCCTGGGCCTGGCCACCTCCGTGGTCGACGTCACGCAGAGTCACCAGGCGGCCCTGGAGATCGCCCGCAGCCGCCGGCGCCTCGCCCTCATCGCGGACGCCACCGTGCGCATCGGCACCACCCTCGACCTGGACCAGACCGCCCGGGAGCTCGCCGACGTGGTCGTGCCCGAACTCGCCGACATCGCGGCCGTCGACATCCTCGACTCGGTCCTCGAAGGCCGCCCCACCCTGCGCTCGTCGGCCCACGAGCCGGCGGTCTTCCGCGCCCTGGCGGTCGCCGCCGCCTACCCCAGCGAGGCCGTACGGGCCGCGGACCCGCCCGGGGACATCGCCCGCTACGCGGCGGACCGGCTGGTCACCCAGTGCGCCACCACCGGCCATCCCGTCCTCGTCGCCCACGTGCAGGCGCGCGACATCTCACGGATCGCCCGCGACAGCGCCGCCGCCACCCTGCTGACCCGCGCGGGACTGCGCTCCTACCTCGCCGTGCCGCTCATCGCCCGCGGAGAGGTCCTCGGCGCCCTGGACCTCAAACGCACCCGCAACCCGCTGCCGTTCAACGACGACGACATCGTGCTGGCGGGGGAGCTGGCCGCCCGCGCCGCCGTGTGCATCGACAACGCGCGCTGGTACCGCAACGCGCACCACACCGCGCTCGCCCTCCAGCACCACCTGCTGCCCCACCACCCGCCCCACACCCCCGGTCTGGAGGTAGCCTCCCGCTACCGGCCCGCCGCGGCGAGCAGCGAGATCGGCGGCGACTGGTTCGACGCCATCGCCGGACCGGACGACACCACCGTCCTCGTCATCGGCGACGTCATGGGCAGCGGCATCAACGCCGCCGCCAGCATGGGGCAGTTGCGCACCGCCACCCGTACCCTCGCCGAACTCGCCCTCGACCCGCCCCAGGTGCTCCGGCAACTGGACCGCACCACCGCGGCCCTGGAAGAGACCATCGCGACCTGCGTGTACGTCGTCCACGACCCGCACCGCGCGCAGTGCCGCATCGCCGTCGCCGGGCACCTGCCGCCCGTCCTGATCCGCGCCGGCCACCGGCCCCGGCTGCTCGACCTGCCCACCGGCGCGCCGCTGGGCGTGGGCGGCATCCCCTTCGAGGCCACCACCGTCGCCATGGAGCCCGGCGACGAACTCGTCCTCTACACCGACGGCCTGGTCGAGACCCGGGACCAGCCGATCGACGAACGGCTCGAACTCCTGCTGCGGCTGCTGACCGACACCGGGCGCCCCCTGGAGGAGACCTGCGACCGGCTCCTGGACTCGCTGCGCCGCGCCGACGACCACGACGACGTCGCCCTGGTCATCGCCCGCGCCACCCCGCTGGCCTGACGGCCGCCGGGCCCTCGCCGCGCGACCCCGCCGGTGCGGGCCTAGGCTGTTCTGGACTGCTCCGGCCCCGTCCCGGTCCCCGTACGGCAGGAGGCACGCGGTGAAAGCGATGCACACAGGGGCGCGGGGGGCCCTCGCGGCCGCCCTCGCCACAGGCCTGCTCCTCCTCCCCGCCGCCACCGCCCCCGCGCACGGGTCGGCCGCACCGTACGCCGCCGCGCCGACCCCGACTCCGCCCCAGGGGGCGGGCGAGGACTTCCCCGAGCTCACGCCCGCCGTGGCGGCCCGTCTCGACGCCGCGATCCGGCAGGTCCAGCGCGAGACCGGAGTACCGGGCGTGACGGTGGGCCTGTGGACCCCCGGCAAGGGCAGCTACCTGAAGTCCTTCGGGGTGGCCGACAAGGCGACCGGTGCGCCCATGGCCCCCGGGCTCGGCATGCGCATCGGCAGCGAGACCAAGACCTTCACCGTCACCGCGCTGCTGAAGCTGGTGGACGCGGGGAAGGTCGGCCTCGACGACCCCGTCGGGAAGTACGTCAGCGGCGTACCGAACGGCGACCGCATCACCCTGCGGCAGCTCGCCGGGATGCGCAGCGGCCTGTTCAACTACAGCGAGGACGCCGACTTCGACAAGGCCTTCGAGGCGGCACCGCGACGGCCCTTCACCCCGCGGGAGTTGCTCGGCTACTCCTTCAAGCACCCGGTGAACTTCGCCCCCGGCGCGGAGTTCGAGTACTCCAACACCAACCTGATCCTGCTGGGACTGGTCATCGAGAAGGTCACCGGGCGGCCCCTGCACGAGGTCGTCCAGCGCGAGGTCCTCGACCCGGCCGGGCTGCGCCGCACGGCCTTCCCCACCAACGCGGACATGCCCGACCCGCACGCGCAGGGCTACACGAACCAGACGGCCTCGGGCCGGATCGTGGACTCGACCGACTGGAACCCGTCCTGGGCCTGGGCGGCCGGTGCGATGACCTCCGACGTGCAGGACCTGCGCCGCTGGGCGCCGATCCTGGCCGAGGGCACGCTGTTGACCCCCGCGACGCAGGCCGAGCGGCTGAAGACCACCTCCATGAACATCCCCGGTGACGGCTACGGGCTGGGCATCTTCGACGTCCAGGGGTGGCTCGGCCACAACGGCTCGATCCCGGGCTACGAGTCGCTGACCGTCTACCTGCCGCAGACGCGCACCACGATGGTCATCCTCCTCAACACGGACGTGGAGACGGACGGCCAGGAGCCGAGCACCCTCTTCGGCGAGGCGGTCACGGGCATCGTCACCCCCGGCCACGTCTTCCCGGGGCACAAGCCCCACAGCGGCTGAGCGGGAGCCGGCGACGTCTCCGGACCGGCCCCGGCCGGCTCCGGGCCGTCCGCGTGCCGTTCGCGGGCCGTCCGCGAGTCGGATGATCCTACTGTTAGGGTCCCGGGTATGCCCGAGCTCCTCAGCCCTACCCCTGACCTGCACCGTTCCTGGACGGCGGCGCGGCGGGAATGGGGACCCGACGCCCATCTGGACGGAGCCGGTCCCGGCTACGAGGACGACGTGGAGTCCCCCGAGGGCTTCGCCGCCTGGACGGAGAAGCTCCGCGGGTACGCGGACCGCTCCCGGCCGGTCGGACACGGCAGCGTCCACGCGACCCACTGGTGGATCGCCGAGGGCGGCACCTACCTCGGCGCCATCGACCTGCGGCACTACCTCAACGGCTTCCTGCTCGACGCCGGCGGCCACATCGGCTACGGCATCCGGCCCTCGGCCCGCCGCCGAGGGCTGGCCACCTGGGCCCTGTCGGAAGTCCTGCACGAGGCGCGGATCCTGGGCATGGACCGCGTGCTGCTGACCTGCGACCCGGACAACGAGCCGTCCGTGCGCACCATCGAGCGGTGCGGCGGCGTCCTGGAGGACGTCCGCGACACCCTCGTCGGGCCCAAGCGGCGCTACTGGATCGACCTGGGCGCCTCCGGCCCCCGCCGCTGAGCCGGCGCGGAAACCCTTTGACGGGCGGCGTACCGTACGGTCGGATGGCGCCTCGTGAGCACAGCGCAGATGCACCCCGGTGAACATCCCCTCGGCGAAGACCTCGTACTCCGGCTGATCGCCGGCCGGTTCCCCCGCTGGGCCGGGCTGCCGGTCCGGCGGTACCCGTCGGGCGGCACGGTCAACGGCATGTACCGGCTGGGCGAGGACAAGGTCGTACGGCTCCCCCTGGTCGAGGACGGCGCGCAGGACGTGCCGCGGGAGGGGGAGTGGCTGCCGCGGCTCGCACCGCTGCTGCCGGTGGCCGTGCCCGAGGTCCTCGGCACCGGCGGGCCGGCCGAGGGGTACCCGTGGCAGTGGTCGGTCCTGAGGTGGCTGCCGGGGGAGAACCCGGAGCCCGGTGCGCTCCGCGACCCGGTGGGGCTCGCCGGGGACCTGGGCCGGTTCGTGAGCGCCGTGCGCGGCCTCACCCTGCCGGGGGGCCCGCGCGCGCACCGGGGCGGGCCGCTCTCCCTGCTCGACGCGGCGACCCGGTCCGCGATCGACGCGCTGCGCCGCATCCCCGACGAGGGCGTCGACTGCGACGCCGCGACCGCCCTGTGGGAGGAGGCCCTGAACGCCCCGGAGTGGTCCGGGCCGCCGGTGTGGCTGCACGCCGACCTGACGCCGGGCAACCTCCTCGTGGAGGGGGGCCGGCTGACCTCCGTCATCGACTTCGGGTGCGCCGGGACGGGAGACCCGGCCTGCGACCTCTTCCCGGCGTGGAACCTGCTGCCTCCCGGTGCCCGCGAGGTCTTCCGCGAGACGCTCGGCGCGGACGACGCCACCTGGACCCGCGGCCGCGGGCGGACCCTCTCGCAGGCGCTGATCGCCCTGCCCTACTACCGCCGTACGAACCCGGTGATGGCGCGGGGCGCCCGCCATGTGATCCGCGAGGTGCTGGCGGAGCGCTGACCCCGGCCGGGCCCGTACGACGGGCCCGGCCGGGAGGCCGTGGCGGGACCGCAGTGCGCGGCGCTCCCCGTCAGGAGGAGGCGGAGGCGGTGCAGGCCGCGCTGCCCCCGCAGAAGGTGACGTCCCAGTGGTTGCCCTCGCGCGCGTACACGTTGCCGGCGGCGGAACGCCAGCGCGCGGCCCCGTCCCCGCGGTCGGCGATGCGCGTGAAGCTCCGGGTGATGTAGCCGCTCACGCAGCTCGTCGGGCTGAAGTCGACCTTGTAGCCGTTCCAGTGGCTGTACGTGCCGGAGGCGTGCCCCGTCTCGGTCCCGCCGGTGATGGTCAGGGAGCAGGCACTGGCCCGCCGCAGGGTGGTCACGTCGCTGATGGTGGCCGCGTTGACCTGCTCCAGGGAGGTGCACGTCGGGTTGTTGCGGTTGCTGCAGCCCCCGCTGGAGGACAGGCCGATCCCGCCGGTCGCGTTCAGCCGGCTCACCGCCTCCGCGTGGCCGAGTTTGGCCGGCGCGGCCTGGGCCGTGCCGGGTACGAGCAGCGCCACGAGGGCGGCGGTGGTTCCCACGAGACCGGTGACGGCGGTGGCGCGGAATCTGCTGGACATGCGTCCTCCCCTGGTCGGATCGGTGTGCGGTGCCGGCGGTGCGGCGCCGGGAGGCGCCCCGTCACAGCCTGCCCCCGCGTCCCGCCGCCCCTCCGGTCCGAACCGGCCAATTCCGGGTACGGCACCCGACGGCGGCGGTCCCGGCCGGATTCCCCCCGGCCGGGACCGCCGCCGCGTACGGGCGCGCGGCTCCCGGTTACCAGAACACCGGCAGGCGCTCCGGCAGCCGCTTCATGAAGCGGGTGCGCCACACGAGCTGGTCGACCGGCACGGCCAGCTGGAGGTTCGGCATCTTCTCCAGCAGCACCTCGATGGCGATCTCGGTGTGCCGCTTGCCGAGGGCGGTGGCGGGGCAGTAGTGCGGGCCCCCGCCGAAGGACAGGTGCGTACCGGCGTTCGCGCGGTCGATGTCCACCACGTGCGGGTCGGAGTAGACCGCCGGGTCGGTGTTCGCGGCCTCGACCAGGACGAGCATCAGCTCGCCCTTCTTGACCTCCACGTCACCGAGGGTGACGTCCTCCAGGGCGAGCCGGGGCAGGCCGTCGGCGATCGACAGGTTGATGCGCAGCAGCTCGTCCACGGCCGAGGGGATCTTCTCGGGCGCCTTGCGCAGCTGCTCCCACACGTCGGGGTTCTGCAGGAGGGAGACGATCGCCATCGTCAGGAACCCCATGGTGGAGATGACGCCCGCCCCGAACAGCGTCACGCCGACGGTCGCGAGCATCTCGTCCGTCAGGTGGGCGTACTCCGGGTCCTCGCGCAGGGCGGCCAGCTCCGCCATCAGGCCGGTGGTGGCCGGGTCGTCCAGGCGCTCGACCATGTAGGCCATGTCCCTGTCCCAGTTGAGCTTGGCGCCCGTGACGGGGCAGGCCGAGTTCATGAACGCGATGTCGAGGCTGGCGGCCAGGCGCGGGGCGTCCGACTCCGGTATGCCGAGGATGCGGCAGTGCAGGTTCTCCGCGTACGGGTTGGTGAACTGGCCCCGCAGGTCCACGGGCGCGCCGTGGCTCAGCAGCCCGTCGACCAGGGACTCGGCCTGCTCGCGCATCCAGCCGGTCAGGTTGCCCGTCTTCGGGTTGATCGCCTTCAGCACCGCCTTGCGCAGGCCGGCGCCGGTGATGTTCCCCATGTTGTTGACGACCTCGGGCGGGATCGTCAGCGCGTACTGGCGCGGCACGCCCGGAGCGGAGGTGTCCTTCAGGCTGAACCGCGGATCCTCGAGGACCTGCTTGCACAGTTCATAGGAGGACACGAGCCAGGCTTCGTCGCCGGCGATCGTGCGGACCCGCTTGACCGGCTCGCCGCGCAACTCCTCGACCTCGGCGGGCAGCTGGTCACCCCGGGCCGAGAACGGGAAGTGCAGAAGGGTGTCAGTGGTCATCGGAGGCTCCTTCGGCGGGGGTGATGATGGCGTGTCCCTGGTTGCGCGAGGCGCGCAGACCCGAGCCACGGGAGTAGAGCAGTTCCGCCATGGGCAGGAGCTGGTGGTAGCAGTTGAGGGAGGACGGCACGCCCAGGATGGCGGGCGTGTCCAGGAACAGCGGGGCTTCGGCGCAGACGTACTCGAGGCAGACCTCGCGCTGGCGGGTCGTGGCCGCCTTGCCGCCCAGCACCTTGGACGAAAGGAACGCGTCGACCAGGGAGTTGCAGGTCTCGCGGAACTCCGGATCGATGTCGAGCAGGTTGTTCAGGTGGTTGTGGAGCGTGCGGTACGCCGGAATGTCGGTGAGGGACGACATCGGGCGGGCACGGAGGCGGACGCCGGTGGGGTCGGCTTCGGCGGCGGCGTTGTTGACCTTGGCGCGGACACCGCGCAGGTTCTTCACCGCCTTGCGTCGGGCTTCGTCCTCGCCGTATCCGAGGGCCTCGTACATCTCCGCGACGTGCAGGTCGGTGTAAATGAGGTCGACCTGCTCGAAGTTGCGCATCCCCCAGTGGGCGAGGTCGATGACGCGCTGGGCGGAGAAGTAGCTGTTCCCCGGCGAAATGCCGATGACGGCGTGATCACCTTCTGTGGTGATCACCTGGCAGTGCGGGGTGTACGGCCGGACTGTGAAGACTTCGGTTGCTGTCGTCAACAGGGGTCGGGTCCTTTGCGCCGCAAGTCCCCGTGGGCCCTGTGCCCCGGGTGTGGCGGCGACGGAATGGAAGGTACAGCAACAGTGAGCGACGTTCCATGTCTTCTGGGTAGTAACTCATCTGACGGACAGACCAGTTGACCAGGGCATCCTTCCGCGCCGCGACGGCGGGCCGCGACGGGCCGGGGCGGGTGCGCGGGCGGCCGGACGGCAGGTCATGATGGGGCCCGCGCGCAGCGCGCCCGGCCCCCACCCGCCGCCCCTGGAGACCGACGTGGCCCCCGCCCCCCGTACCGGCCGCCCGTACGGCACCCCGCGGCGCGCCCTCCTCGGCGCCGGGCTCGGCCTCCTGGCGGGCGCGGCGGCGGGCTGCGCGGGCCGACCCGGACCATGGCCGGGGCTGCGGCTCGCCACGGGCCCGGAGGGAGGCCCGTACAACGCGTTCGGCCGGGCCCTCGCCACGGCCGCGGCCCGCAGCGGCGTGCCCGCGCCGATCCTCCCCGTGGCCACCGCGGCCAGTGTGGACAACCTGCGGGAGCTGGACCGGGGTTCGGTGGAACTCGCGCTGGCCATGGCCGACACCGCGGAGGATGCCGTCCGGGGCCGCGAGGACTTCTCCCGGCCCGTGGCCGTCACCGCGCTGGCCCGCGTCTACGTCAACCACACCCACCTCGTCGTCGCCGCAGGCGGGCCGGTGCGGACCATGGGAGACCTGGCCGGCCGGCCCGTGGCGACGGGAGCCGAGGGATCGGGCGTGCGCGTGGTCGCCCGGCGGGTCCTGCGCGCCGCCGGGCTCACCACCGGACCGGCAGCCGTCCGCGAACGCCCGCTGGGGCTCGGCGAGTCCGTGACGGCGCTGCGCTCGGGAACGGTCGACGCCCTCTTCTGGTCCGGCGGCGTACCCACGCCCGCCCTGGCCGCACTGGCCCGGGAGACCCCCGTACGCCTCCTGCCGCTCGACGGCTGGGTGGATGCCCTGCGCGAGCACCACGCACCCGTGTACTCCGCGGTCACCCTGCCCGCCGGCGCCTACGGCCAGACCGAGCCGGTCGGCACCATCGGCGTCGGCAACTACCTCCTCGCGCGCGCCGACGTCGCCGCGCCCGCCGTCCGCGACCTGCTCGGGGCGATCTTCGGCCAGTGGCGCGACCTGCTGCGCGACGTGACCGCCGGAGCCCGCCTGGAACCCCGCTTCGCGATCTCCACGGGCAGCGTCCCCCTGCACCCGGGAGCCACGGAGTACTACCGCTCGGTGTACGGCTAGGGGGCGCAGCAGAGCCGTCCGCCCGGAGGAGGGGCCCGGTGTCGTGCGGCGGCCGCCGCTACTGGTTGGATACCTCCCCCGGCAGGCGCAGGCACAGCGGCCCGGAGGGAGTCTGCAATGCGATGAGGTCCGGGGAGGCCAAAGCCCATGCGGAGACCGGCACGCCGATCCGGATCCGGGACGGTGAAGGACCTTCCGCATCGTTCAGCAGGGCGAGGCTCTCGTCGGAGCAGAGGGCGAGAACGGCAGGCATTCCGTGGGACATCAGGGGAAGCAGACGGACGGCGTGGTTGTGGTCCGGTACCTGCCACCGCCCGAGTTGCTCGTGTGTGGCGACATCGTGGACGACCACGGATCCGTCGATGCCTGCCCAGGCCACGACGAGTTGCCCGTCCCAGTCCCCGATGGCCATGACCAACTCACCCTGGGGGTTCTGTACCACCGTCGACGTCGGGGTCACCACTCCGACCGGCGTCACGGAGGGCAGTTCGTGAACATGGACCGGACTCTTGGGGCGGTGGCACAGGGCGGTGAACGTACGGTCGCCGACCCGGGCCGTCCTGAGGGTGGGAGCTCGCCCTGCGCGCGGCAACGTCAACATCCACCTTCTTCCCAGAATCTCTCCGCTGGACAGGTCCCAGAGGACGAGCCGATTGCCCGTATAGGCGACGAGGAGTTGTTCGTGCTCACGGGTTCTTGCGACGGCGAGGCCGGCTTTCGCCGTGATGCTGATCGATCCCAGGTTCGCTCCAGGTGCCTGAGGGAGAGCGAAACGGACCTTCCTGGCGTTGCCATTTTCCTCCGCAAGGCATGCGACGGCAGGAAACCCCTGATCCGCGCTGGGCACGAATCCTTCGATCGGTGCCGAGAACGGCCAGGGAGTGATCGGTTGCCCGGAGTCCGGTTCCACCGCGATCCACTCCGGCCCCCGGCGGGCCAGCAGCATCGGTCTGTTTCCCACCCTGGCGAGCGTCATGTCGGAACCGGTCTTCGCGGAATGGGTGAGGAGGGGAACCACGGTTTCCTGTTCAGCGTTCACGGCGACGGTCCATGCCTTGAGTGTTCCGCCTCCGGCGGCTGTGGTGGTGATCACCATCAGTTCGCCATGCCCCAAGGCGACCGGCAGAATCGGCTGTGCCCGATCGCCCGTCTCCACATGGGCGACGACACGGCCCGCTTCCGCGTCGCCCCGGGCGATCACGATGCCCCCGTCGACGGACCCCACCACCAGCGGAATACCGTCGTTCACCAGTACCCCGGCTGTCCCCTTTCTCAGCCCGGACCCGACGCCGTCCCCGGCCGGAACGGAAATCTCGGTCAGCCATTCGGCACGGTTCACGCTCCCGCGCGGGTCGCTCGTCGTCAACCGGACTTTGCCCTCGTGCACCATCAGGTGCTCGACGCGCTCTCCCTGGTAGGCAGACTCCTGGATTGCGATGGTGCTCCAGCCGGCCGAGTCGATCGTGTGACGGGTGAGCGTGCGGCCGTGGACCGTCTGCAAGGTGGGGAGATAGGTCGGCTCCGTGCGGCCGTTGTCAGGACTGGGCAGGATCGTGGGCAGCCCCGGCTCAGTCCTACTCCACGAAGTCGCCGCTGCCACGACGAGTCGCCCGGAGTGCGTGCCGCAGGCGACGGCGTGGGGGGTGAGCGCCCCCTGAAGGTCGAGCGAGACCTTCACCAGAGGCAGCCCCGAGCCCGAATCGACCACGTGCACCATCCCGTCTTCCAAGAAGACGGCGAGTGGGCGGCCGTCGACCAGGAACAGACAGGCCTTGGCGTCTCTCTGGATCGGGTACGCGGGGCCGACCGGGTGGCGCTCACGGACGTCCCAGACGGAAGCGACGGACGGAGTGCGTACAAGGAGGTAGGCGCGCTCGCCGTCGTCGACCGCGGTCATGTCGACCACGGGACGCCCGCCCTGGTCGTGCGTCGGCAGGCCCTCCAGCTCTTCGCCCGTGCCAAGGTCCCACAGGCGAATGCGGTGTGGCGACTCCAACGTCGCGATCACCGGGCGACCGTCCAGGCGGAATGCCGCCGCCGAATCGACCCGGCCGTCGAACCATCCCAGCGCGCGGTAGGGAGCGGCGTCCTGGAGGTGTTCCCACACCAGGCCGAACGGCAGGTCCGGGAAGCGCTCCCGCACGGACGCGAGGAGCTGTCCCGCGCCCGTCTGGGCTGCCGCCAGGCTCAACTGTGCAGCCCTGGCTGCGAAGTCCGGTTCCCACCTGAGGTAGGGCGTGCAGCGCAGCCATGCATCGCCGGCCGCTGCCGCCTCGCGCAGGTTGGCGTCGTTCCGTATCTGCGGCAGCGCGGTGCTGAGTGCGCGACTGAGTGTGGTGCTGTCGACGTTCAGCAGGAATCCGGCATCCGTGATGACCTCGTGCAGCAGGTCGTGTTCGGCCAGGTGGGTGGCCACATGGGTGAGCACGTAGGGGTCGGCGCCCGACCAGTCAGGGGTACCCGTTGCCGCGTCCACGGGAACGCTGCCGAGCAGGCAGCGGGACACCTCGCGCCCGGTGTCCGGAGGGAAGGCCGACCTGAGCTCTTCGGCGTAGGCCTCGTGGTAGAGGCGATAGACCGACCGGCCCCGCGAGTCCAGCTGCTCCACCAGGTACGGAGCTGCCTCCCGCAGGATCCAGCGCAGGTCCTCTTCGGTGAGGGCGCCCTCCGTCAGGGTCCGGGCGATCGTCAGCCACGCCGTCCCGGGAACCAGGCCGGCGCCCTCCGTGAAGGCCAGGGCGGCGAGGAGCGCTCGGCCGTCGGACTCATGGGCCCCGAGGTGCTTGCCCAGGGACCACCCGAAAACGGCGGCGGCGGTGCCGGTGGCTCCGGCGGAGGGGAGCTGCCCCTGCCAGTCTGGCACCGTCACGTCCAGGGCCCGGTCCTGCTGGGCGAGCGCGCGGGCCAGGAGTCGGGCCACCAGGTACACACCACCGGCCCTGCGCGCGACCTCCCGGGCCACGGCGGTCAGGGCGGAGCCATCGGCCTGGTACGGACCGTGGCTTGCCGGCCCGTCCGGTGCGAGCAGGAGCTTGCGGGCGTAGCCCTCGATGTCCTCCGCTCCCGTCCACTGGGGATCGTCCAGGTCGAGCTGGTCGAAGGCGGGACCGAGCGCGGCCACGACGTGCCGCCGCGTCCCGACGAGCAGGCGTACGCTCGCCAGGTCGGTCATCGGCCGCAGCAGGGCGGTGGCGATCCTGGCCGGCTCCGTACCCCCCACCGGGCCCGCCTCGTCGAGCGCGTCGATGACCACGAAGAGCGGGTCGGACCGTTCCTGCAGCGCGGACAGCAGGTCGGCGGGGTCGGCCGTCTCCAGTCCGAGGGCATCCGCGATGCCGGATACGACTTCCTCCAGCCGCAGACTCCTCGCGTGGATGGTGACGTCCGCCGCGCGACGCGGCAGCGGAACGTCGGTGGCCACGTCGGGCAGAGTGGCCCGCTGTTCGTCGTCGGCGAGCAGGACGAGTCGCCCCAGCAGCGAGGACTTGCCGACCCCCGGGCCGCCGGTGACGACCAGATGCGCGGGCGGGGCCGTGCCCGTGGCGTTCAGCCAGTCGACCAAGCGGGCGAGTGCGACGGCCCGACCGGTGAAGTAGGAACCCTGGCCGCCCGCGTCGACCCCTCGGCCCCGTGGGCCGAAGTGGGCCATCAGTTCAGCACGGCGGCGGCGGCCTTCAGGGCTCAGCCAGGTCCTCTGCTCGGCGAGGTCCATGCCGGGCTCGTCCTGGGCCGGAAGGTCCGGGATGTACCGGGGGTTGGGGAAGAAGGCGACTCCCTCCCCGTACGGAGTCCCGTAGACGGCGTGCTGGCTGCCGCCCAGCAGGGTGTTGATGCGTCCGACGAGTTCGGGCAGGTACAGGCGGGTCTGCCGGTTGCCCGCGAGCAACAGGTCGTCGATGGCCGTGGCGAAGGCCTTGGCGAAGGCGCCGTCGGTCGCCGGCTCACAGGCGCGGGCCGCCACGATCACGGACAGTTCGGAGATGTCGACGGGATCCGCCTGCCGACTGCCGTTGATCTTGGCCTGGATGCGCTCCACATGTTCGCGCACCAGGTCGGCTCCGCCCTGGCCGGCGGAGCAGGTGTCGATGATCAGGAGCAGTCGCCTGACACCGTTCTCGGCGGTGATCCCGATGAGATCGTCGGTGGCCAGCGCCGTTGCGGTCAGCTTGCCGGTACGGCTGTCGGTGAAGAGCAGGTAGTGCCGATTGTGGTCGAAGTCGCCGTGGCCGGTGTAGTAGATGACGAGGGCGTGGTCGGTGCGGTCCGTCTGCCCCGTCCACTCCATGAGCTCGTTCCGGAAGCCCTGGGTGGTCAGGTCGGTCGGGAGGACGGAGACCAGGTAGCCGAGTCGGGACAGCGATTTCTCGAGGGTGGCGATGTCGTCGGGCACGGCGTCGAGAGGGTCCTGGGACTCGTACTGCGCGGTTCCCGAGAGCAGGGCGGTTCTGATGGTTCCGTCGGTCATGTCGTCAGTCCGGCGGCGATGGCCGCTCCCGTCTCCTTCGCGGTCAGATGGTGCTCAATGGCATGCGCCTCCCACCCGTTGTGTACGGGGATGTCGTCGATGCGATGCGGACCGTTGCCGAAGAGCGGCGCGAGTTCCTTGACCAGCGCCACGACGTCGTAGGCGTCGCACAGGTTGGTCCAGGAGTTCACCCCGGCGGGCCAGGCTCCCGTTCCCTTTTCCGGCCGGGGGCGTAACCGGTCGAAGACGAGGTTGGGGATCCCGAGCGGTGATCCGATGGTCACGAAAGTGGTGACGGGCCACTCGGGGTGTGCGCAGAGCGCCTCGTAGGCCACGACGGAACCCAGTGAATGTCCCACGATCACCCTGGTGTCGCTGGTGACGGTCTCCGCGACCCAGCGTTGCACCTCCTCACGGAGGTCCGGCTCGGTCAGATAGCGCCGGACCTGCGCCAGGACCCCCATCATGAACCGGTCGGGATTGCGAGCGGTGAAGCGGGACCGGCTCAACGCGAGAAAGGCCCGCTGCACGAACCGCGGTACCGCTGCCTTGGTGGTCTCGGACGGGTCCGGGGGTGGCGGAATGCGGTCCGGTTCGTTCCTCGCCGCCTGCGCCCACATCGCCTGGAGCAGTTGAGCCTCGAAGGGATCAGCCGGGGGCGACTGGCTGGTTCCCTTCGTTCCGGGCTTTCTGAACAGATGACCGTAGAACGCCACCTCGACCTCGTCGACGGCCAGTGACGGTCCCTCTGCCAGACGGACCCCGTCGACGACCGCAGGGGCTATGGAACCCTGCAAGGTCTGTGGTCCGAGGAACTGTTTGGCAATGCCATGCACAACGACGACCGCCGCCATGGACTCCTCCTTCGGGGTGAGCCCCGAGAGCGCCGGCCAGCAGGGCCGGCCGGCGCTCTCGGGGCTTCGGCCGGCCCACGACGGACAGCGGCCCTTCCGTGAGCACGGACAGGTTCCTATCAGACGGAGGAGGCCCGGGGAGTGGAGCTCGTGAAAACCGATACGCTGCCGCTCCCCGTCACTTCGCATGCTGCGGCGCCGCAGTGCCGACGGATTCCGAAAGCCGGGCGGTCGCACGGGGCGAGTGCTACGGGTTTCGGGTCGGGTCCGACTCGGGGGTGACGACGAGGAAGGAGTCCGTCGCCAGGTCCATCACGACGGTCGCCGTCTCGCCCCGCTCCCGGCACCGTGCCGCGTACTCCTCCGCCGGCCAACTCCCGTGCGGGTCACCGGCGGGGAAAGAGACGAGTACCTTCTTCGTGCGCATCGCTGCCACCTCCCGAGTGACGGACCGTGCCGGCCTTCAACGCCCCGCGCCGCGGACCGACGCGCGCCTGCTGCGCCGGGCCAGCACCGCGGCCGTCAGCACGCCGGCGGCCGTCATCACCGCGGTGCGGTGCGTACGCGCCGTGCGGACGACCCGGCCCGCGCCCGCCCGCAGGGGGCTGCGGTCGGTGCCCCGCAGGAGCCGGCGGGGGTGGGCGGCCCCGTCCCGCATCGCGGCCGTGAGCCGGGCCACGCCGTCCTTGTCGCGGGCGCTGCCCTGGGCCTTCGCCGCGGCGTGCGCCGCCCGGGAGGCCAGTGCCCCGACCGTCCGGCCCAGGCCCTTGCGGGCACCGGTCACGTGCCGGCGGAGCTCCTCCACGCCGGGTGCGGACGGGCTGCGGTGCGGCTTCATCATCGTCATCGGGGATCCCTTCCCTCGTGTCCTCGGTGCGTGCCGGCCGGTGCCCGACCGCGGTGTGCTGCGCGCTTACCCGCTGACGGGCCGTACAAGCGGCCGAGTTGACGGAACCCGCCGGGCCGGCTCGCGTTCGACCCCGTACGGGAGTGCGCTCAACCCCGGGCGGGCGCACCGCGTCCTCCGCGGCGAGGGGCGGCGCACCGGACCGACCCACGACCGCCGGGGGATCACGACCATGACGCACCGGACCGCACGCGGCGCACTCGCACTCTCGCTCACCGCGGCGCTGCTGGCCGGAGGAGGGCTCCTGGCCCCGGCCGCGCACGCGACGGCGCCGCCGGGCCGCAAGGGGAGCGAGGCGACCCGGACGGCGCTGCGCGATCTCGTCGGGAAGGGCGGACTCCCCGGGGTGGCAGCCACGGTCCGCGACCGCAACGGCAGCTGGTCCGCCGCCTACGGGCACGCCGACACCGCCACGGGGCGGGGCCGCTCCACGGACGAGCACTTCCGCGGAGCGAGCATCACCAAGACGTTCGTCGCGACCGTCCTGCTCCAGCTGGAGGCCGAAGGACGCCTCGACCTGGACGACACCGTCGAACGGTGGCTGCCCGGACTGGTCCGCGGCAACGGCTACGACGGGAACCGGATCACCCTGCGCCAACTGCTCGACCACACCAGCGGGATCGCCAACCACACCGACGACCCGGAGTTCATCCACGACGCCGCGGGACCCGGCTTCCCCGAGCACCGCTTCGACTCCCACACCCCGGAGGAACTCGTCGCGATCGCGCTGACGTACCCGCCGGGCAAGGACCCGCTGCGCGCACCGAAGTACTCCAACAGCAACTTCACGATCGCCGGGATGGTCATCGAGAAGGTCACCGGCCGCTCCTACGCCCAGGAGATCAGGCGCCGCATCGTCGTCCCGCTGGGACTCCGGGGGACCTCGTTCCCCGGCTCGTCCCCGAAGATGCCCGCCCCGCACCCCGTCGGCTACTCCCGGCTCCACCAGAAGGCACCGGACGCCGAGATCCACGACGCCACCGAGCAGAACATGACCTGGCTGGGCGCGGGCGGGGACGTCATCACCACCCTCGACGACCTCGACCGTTTCCAGGGCGCCCTGCTCGGCGGCCGGTTGCTGCCGCCCGCGCAGAGGGCGGAACTCCTGCGCGAGGTCCCCGCCGAGGACGGCATCGGCTTCGGCCTCGGCGTGGAGTTCGCCGTCCTGTCCTGCGGGGTGAGGATCGTGGGCAAGACCGGGCGGACGAACGGCTCCCTGTCCGGCATGGCCTCCACGACGGACGGCAGGCACCGGCTGACCTTCAACATCAACGGGGACTGGCTGCAGGACGGCGCGCTCTACGTGAACGTCGTCGAGGCGGAGTTCTGCGGCGCGCCCGCCGGCCGCCCGGCGCAGGGGACCCGACCGGGCCCGTAGACGTCACCCGGTCGGGCCAACGGCAGCCGGGCCGCTCCCGCGAACGGCCCAGTGCCGGGCCTCCCGGCACACCGCGCCCCCGGCGGGATGTCCTAACGTCGCTGCCGGACACGTCGGTCCGTCGCGGAGCGAGTGGAGGCGTCATGGCCCAGCGGTACCGCCCGTCGGCGGGTGCGTGGACGGCCGCGGTGGCCGTCGGCGCCGTCCTCGTCGGCTGCCTCCTCGCCACGCCCCCTCCCCGGGCGGGCTCGGGCGGCCCCGCCGGTGCCGCCGGGACCGGTGCCGCCGGGACCGACGTAGCCCTGGGCGCCTACCTCCACTACGGCTCACCCGGCGTCGAGCGGATGGAGGCCCTCTCGCGCTGGCTCGGCGGTACGGAGCTGCGCGCGGGCCACACCTACCTGCCCGGGGACACCTGGGAGAACATCGAAGGAGCCCCCGACTCCCTGCGGACCTGGGCGCGCTGGCGCACGGAGCGTCGGGACCGGATGTTCGTCCTCAACGTGCCCATGCTGGAACACAACGAGGCCCGCGTCCCGGACCCGCAGGTCGCCGCCCTGCTCCGGGCCGGCGCCGCGGGGGAGTACGACCACCACTTCCGGCGGCTGGGCGAACGGCTGGTGGCCCTCGGGGTACCGGACACGGTGGTCGTGCTCGGCTGGGAGATGAACGGCTTCGACTACACGCACCGGTGCGCTCCCGACCCGGAGAGCTGGAAGCGCTACTGGCGGCGCGTCGTGGCCGCCATGCGGTCGGTGCAGGGGCAGCGCTTCCGCTTCGACTTCGCACCCAACCGCGGTGGCGACGCGGTCGCGTGGACCACGTGCTACCCCGGGGACGACGTGGTCGACGTCGTGGGCATGGACTCCTACGACCAGCCGCCGGGCCACACCTTCGACGAGCAGGTGGAGCAGCCGTACGGGCTCCGGCAGCAGGTCGACTTCGCGAAGGCGCACGGCAAGCGGATCTCCTACCCCGAATGGGGGCTGTTCCGCAACGGCGACAACGCGGAGTACGTGCGGCGCATGCTGGCCTGGATCGCCGAGCACAGGCCGCTCTACCACAGCATCACGGACTACTGCCCGCACGGGGTGTGGCAGTGTGCGGAGAACCCGCGCTCGGCACAGGTGTTCCGCGAGCTCCTCGGCCGGGCCGGCCCCGCCCGTCCTGCCCGTCCTACCCGTCCTACCCGTCCTGCCGGTCCTGCCGGTCCTGCCGGTCCGGCAGGGGGTCCTCGTCGGTGAGGAAGTGGACGTCGTGGAGGCCGGCCGGCTCCAGCGGGCCGAGCCCGAGCAGGCCGCAGTCGTCCCGGACCTCCCGCCAGAACTCCGCCTCGGTCGGCGCCGTCCCGAGGACCGCCCAGGGCGCGCCGTGGCGCGTGTCCGCCCGCCACACCCGCAGGGGCCGGTCACCGGGGCCGTGGAGCTCCTCCCCGACGGGAGGCTCCTGCATCTCTGCGACCAGGGCGGGCGTGTGCCGGTGCGGGCACGCGGCCCGCAACCGGGACCCCTCCCACGCGGCGCGGAGCCGGTCCGCGGTGGCGTCGGCGGCGCGGTCCGCGTCGTCCAGCGCCGTCTGCACGGCGTTCGGCGCAGCGGGCCGGACGACCCGTACGAGCAGCTCGTGCCCGCAGGGCGCGTAACGGAACAGTCTGAAGATCGTGATCGGAGCAGCCACGTCCGCCATTGTGCCGCGCCGCTCATGCGGTCGGCAGGGCGAGCTCCACGGACAGCCCGTGCGGCCGGTTCGCCCCGACGGCCAGACGGCCGCCGCTGATCCGGGCGATCTCGTCGGCGATGGCCAGGCCCAGTCCGCTTCCGGGCACGTTCTGGTGTCCGGGGGAGCGGGCGAAGCGCCGCAGCAGCAGGCCGAGCTGGTCCGCCGGGACCCCCGGACCGTCGTCGTCCACCCGTACGGTCACCGTGCCGTCCGGCCCGGACGCGGCCCGCACCTCGACCCGGCTCCCGCGCGGCACGAACTTGACGGCGTTGTCCAGTACGGCGTCCAGGACCCGCCCCGCCGCGTCCGGGAGGGCGCGCGCCCGCAGGCCGTCCGGGACGGCGGCCACGGCGAGCTCCACACCCGCCGCCCCGAAGACCGGCGTCCACGCCGCCACCCGGTCCCGTACGCACCGGGACACGTCCTGCTCGACGGGTTCCGTCGCGCCGGCCTCCACCCGCGCCAGCGCCAGCAGGCCGTCGAGCAGCTCTTCCAGGCGCTCCGCCTCGTCCAGGGCGCGGGCGTGCTCGGCGAGACCGGGCGCGCCCGCGATGTGCGGCTCGACGTTCTCCAGCTGGAGCACCAGGGTGGCCAGGGGATTGCGCAACTGGTGGGAGGCGTCCGCGACGAAGTCGCGCTGGCGGCCGATGGAATCGGCCACGGCATCGGCCATCGCGTTGAAGTGCCTGTGCAGCCGCCGCAGTTCGGGCGGCCCGCTGCCGGAGCCGGCCCGGGCCAGCAGGCTCCCGGCCGCCAGCCGCTCCACGGCCCGGTCCAGGTCGAGCACGGGACGCAGCAGCCAGCGCGCGATCCCCGCCGCCACCAGGGCCGCCGCCGCGAACGCGGCCAGGGCCCCGGCGGCGATCCACGTCCAGCGCACGGCCACGTCCCGGCGGGCGGCGGTGGTGGGCACCGTCAGCAGGACCGCCCCGCTCACCCGCTCGTCCCGGCCCACGGGCTCGGCCACGACGACGCTCCCGGGCCCCCACGGCAGCAGGGTCGGCAACCGGTCGGTGGAGCGCCCGGTCAGGGCCCGGCGCCGCGCCTCCGCGGCCCCGGCGGCGGTTTGCGCACCGGCCCGCGCCAGGGTCGCCCCGGCCGTGTCCACGACCACCACGCCCGCGCCGTACAGGTCGGCGTACCGGTCGATCTCCGCGGCCAGCTCCGCGCGGTCGGCCGGGGTACGCAGGCGCTCCGCGAGATCGGCGAACCGTACGGCCTCCGACCGCCGCTGGAGCAGCAGGTGCTCGGTGCGCCCGCGGGCGTACCCGTCGGCCAGCGGGACGCAGAGCAGCAGCGCGGCGACCCCCATGAGTACCGTCAGCACGGCGAGGAGCCGGCGCCTCACCGCTCGGTGCCGAGCTGGTAGCCGAATCCGCGGACGGTGCGCACCAGCCAGGAACGGCCGGTCTTGGCGCGGATGCCCGCCACGTGGACGTCGAGGGAGCGCGAGGCGGCGAAGAAGGCGTCGCCCCAGATCCGGTCCAGGATCTCGGCCCGCGGATGCACCTCGTCGGGGCGAGCCGCCAGGTGGGCGAGGACGTCGAACTCCCGCCGGGTCAGCCGTACTTCGGCTCCCGCCACGCACACCGTCCGGGCCGCCAGGTCCACTTCGGCGTCCCCGCGGCACACCGTCCGTACGGCAGCGGCGTCCGGCCCCGCCGGACCCGCTGGCCCGGGCCGCCCGGCCACGGCCCCGGGGGCCCGGCGGCGGACCGTGTCGATGCGCGCCATCAGCTCGGCCATCCGGAACGGCTTGACCACGTAGTCGTCGGCTCCCGCCCGCAGGCCCTGCACGACGTCGCGTTCCTCGCAGCGGGCCGTCACCACGATCAGCGGCGCCGCGCACACGCTCCGCAGCCGCCGCAGCAGCTCCATCCCGTCCAGATCGGGCAGCCCCAGGTCCAGCAGGACGAACTCGGCCTCGCGGGTGTGGCGCAACGCGTCCGCGGCGCGCGCCACCCGGCGCACGGTGTGTCCCCGCTGCGCGAGGGCGGTGCCCAGCGCGTGGGCCATGCGGTCGTCGTCCTCGACGAGCAGCGCGTGCACGGGAAGCCCCCCTCGGCGTCCGGGATCCGCGGCCCGCGCGAGCCGCGGCCCCAGGCTACCGCCGGCCGCTCAGCGCACCGTCTCGACCGGCTTCCCGGCCGGACCGGTGCCCTCGCCCGTGCCCCCGCCCCTGCCGGACGCCGCGGCCGCATCGGCGTCCGCCTCGGCGCGGCTGAGCGCCGCGTCACGGGTGTCGGGCATCAGCACGTAGGTCACCAGGGAGATCAGCGCGCATCCGGACACGTACCAGAAGAACATGGTCTCGTGACCACTGTTCTTGAACCACAGCGCCACGTACTCCGCCGTCCCGCCGAAGAGGGCGTTGGCGATGGCGTACGGCAGGGCCACGCCCAGGGCGCGGACCCGGGTCGGGAACAGTTCCGCCTTGACCGCCGCGTTGATCGAGGTGTAGCCGGTGATGATCACGAGGGCGAGCAGGGACAGCCCGAGCGCGGACCAGTACGACGACGCCGACCCGAGCGCGGTCATGATCGGGTAGGTGCCGACGGTGCAGCCGACCGCGAAGGTGATGAGCAGGGGACGGCGGCCGATCCGGTCGGACAGCATTCCGGCGAAGGGCTGGAGCACGGCGAAGAGGGCCAGGGCGGTGAAACTGACCAGGGTCGCGGTGGTCTTCTCCATGCCGGCGCTGCCGACCAGGTACTTGGTCAGGTACGTGGTGTACGTGTAGTACGCCACGGTTCCGCCGAGCGTCAGCGCCATCACCAGCCCGGCCTGGCGCCGGTACTGCCACAGGGCCCGCAGGGTGCCGCGCGCGCCGTCGTCGTGGGCGTCCTCGCCCGAGGACTGCTCCCGGAAGGCGTCGGTCTCCTGGAGCCGCCGCCGCAGCCAGAACACGACCACCGCGAACAACGCCCCGAGGAGGAAGGGGATCCGCCATCCCCAGCTCTCCAACTGTGCCGTGGTGAGCGTGTGTTGCAGGGTGATCAGGACGGCCAGGCCCAGGAGCTGGCCGCAGGTCATCGACACGTACTGGAAGGAGGACCCCAGACCGCGCCGGTTGCGGGCCGACGCCTCGGTGAGGTAAGTGGCGCTGGCCGCGTACTCGCCGCCGATGCTCATGCCCTGGAGGAGGCGGGCCAGGAGGAGCACGAGGGCGCCGAAGTAGCCGGCCTGTCCGTAGGTGGGGGCGACGGCGATCAGCAGCGCGGCCACCGACATCATGGTGACGGTGAGGGTGAGCGCGCTCTTGCGCCCGTGGCGGTCGGCCGCCCGGCCGAGGATCCAGCCGCCGACCGGGCGCATCAGGAAGCCGACGGCGAAGATCCCGGCGGTGTTCATCAGCTGGGTGGTCGGGTTGTCGCCGGGGAAGAAGGAGTCGGCGAAGTAGATCGCGAAGCTGGCGTAGACGAACCAGTCGTACCACTCGACCAGATTGCCGAGGGAGCCTCCGACCAGGGCCGTACGGCGCCTGCGGCGTTCCTCCCCGGATGTCGGGGCGGGCACGGCGACGGACGAGGGCATGGCGGCTCCAACGGGAAGTCCCCGAGGGGAAGGGGGAGAACGGCCCCGGACGCGGGGGAGTGCCCAGAGCATGCGGCCGCCGCCGGGGCCGTTCAAGCTCCGCCGCGCAGATCTAACGTTCCGCTAAGGAAGCGCGTCGGCCGGGGAGTTCACGACGTGGACATGTCCGCGTCACGTCCGCAACACGGCGGCCACCCGCGGGTGCCCCACCGTGGGGGCGGCCCGCCGCCGGACAGAAGCCGTACCCGGCTCCCCGGCCGGCGCCATCGAACACGACCCCGTGAGCAGGAGGCAGGATGAGCGTGACACCGGCGAGGCGGACACCGGCACGGCGGACCCCGGCGGTGGCCGTGGCGGCCGTCGTGGTGCTGGGGGTGGTCGCCGTCCCGGCGCACGCCCGTGCGGACCGCGGCACCCCGCCGCCCACGGCCCGGGTGGAGGCTGCCGTCGAGACCCCCTCCCTCTTCGACGACGAGGCGGGCGGCAACGCCAACGCGGACGACCCGGCGATCTGGCGCAATCCCGAGGACCCCGACCGCAGCCTGGTCATCGCCACCGCCAAGGAGGGCGGCCTGCGCGTCTACGACCTCGACGGACGCCAGGTGCAGTCCCTGCCCGCCCCGCCCCCGCCCCGCGAGGGCGACAAGCCCGGACGTTTCAACAACGTCGACCTGGTCACCGGCCTGCGCTTCCCCGACGGCCGCCACGACGTGGCCGTGGTCTCCGACCGCGGCAGCGACCGGCTGCGCGTCTACCGGATCGACGCCGGACGGCCCTCCGCACCCCTGGTCGACGTCACCGACCCGGCGGCGGCCCCGCTGGTGTTCTCCGCGGACCAGGACGAGGTCAACGACCAGCGCACCGCCTACGGCCTCGCCGCCTACACCGACCGCCGCACCGGGCGCTCGTACGCGGTGGCCAGCCGGCGCAACGGCACCGAACTCGCCCTGGCCGAACTCCGGCCCACCGCGCGCGGGAAGGTCGGCTACCGCACCGTCCGCACGACGAGCCTCCCCGCCGCCTTCACCCTGCCCGACGGGACCTCCTGGTCGCCGTGCGGTGAGCCGGGCGAACTGCCCCAGATCGAGGGGATGGTCGTCGACCCCGACACCGGAGACCTGTACGCGGGCCAGGAGGACGTCGGCATCTGGAAGCTCGGCGCGGACCTGCGCTCCCCGGCCCGGCTGATCGAGAAGGTCCGCTCCTACGGCGTGCCCGGCACCTACGACCCGCAGACCGAGGAGTGCACCGCGGGCGCGGACCCCGGATTCGGCGGCCGGCACGTCTCCGCCGACGTCGAGGGCCTGACCATCTGGCGCGACCCGAGGGACCCCCGGCGCGCCGGCTACCTGCTCGCCTCCAGCCAGGGCGACGACACCTTCGCGGTCTTCGACCGGCAGAAGGGCAACGCCCACGTCCGCGGCTTCCGCGTCGCGCCGGGCACGGGAGCCGGATCCCCCGACGGCTCGGAGGAGAGCGACGGCGCCGCCGTCACGAGCGCCCCGCTGGGCCGGAAGTTCCCCCAGGGGCTCCTCGTCGTCCAGGACGGTCACAACGGCCCGGCGACCCCCGGACCCGACGGGGAGCCCCGTACCGACACGAACTTCAAGTTCGTGGACCTGGGCGCCCTGCGGCGCGCGGCGGGGCTCTGAGGCGGCCGGTGTCCGGGCCGGCTCTCCCGAGCCGGCCCGGACACGGCGGTCACGCGAGGTCGAACCGGTCCAGGTTCATGACCTTGTCCCAGGCCGCGACGAAGTCCCGGGCGAACTTCTCCTTCGCGTCGTCGCTCGCGTAGACCTCCGCGATGGCCCGCAGCTCGGAGTTGGAACCGAAGACCAGGTCGGCGCGGGTACCGGTCCAGCGGACCTCGCCGGTGGCCGCGTCGCGCCCCTCGAAGGTGTTGGCGTCCCCGGAGGCCGCCGTCCAGACCGTCCCCAGGTCCAGCAGGTTGACGAAGAAGTCGTTCGTCAGCGACCCGGGGGTCGTGGTGAGGACGCCGTGCCGCGACTGCTGGTGGTTGGCGCCCAGCACCCGCAGACCGCCGACGAGGACCGTCAGCTCGGGCGCGCTCAGGTCGAGCAGGTTCGCCCGGTCCAGCAGCAGGTACTCGGCCGGGAGCCGGTTGCCCTTGCCGAGGTAGTTGCGGAACCCGTCGGCGGTCGGCTCCAGGGCGGCGAAGGACTCCACGTCCGTCTGCTCCTGCGAGGCGTCCGCACGGCCCGGCGTGAACGGCACCGTGATCGCGAACCCGGCGTCCTTCGCGGCCTGTTCGACGGCAGCGGCGCCACCGAGCACGACCAGGTCGGCGAGCGAGATCCGCTTGCCGTCCGTCCGGGACCCGTTGAACGACTCCTGGATGCCCGTCAGGGTGCGCAGCACGGCCGCCAGCTGGTCCGGCTCGTTGACCTCCCAGCCGCTCTGCGGCTGGAGCCGGATCCGGCCGCCGTTGGCGCCGCCGCGCTTGTCGCTCGAGCGGAAGGAGGAGGCCGACGCCCAGGCGGTGGAGACCAGCTGCGCCACCGACAGGTCCGAGGCCAGCACCCGCGCCTTGAGGTCGGCGACGTCGGCGTCGTCGACGAGCTCGTGGGTCACTGCGGGCAGCGGGTCCTGCCACAGCAGCTCCTCGGACGGGACCTCCGGGCCGAGGTAGCGCACGATCGGGCCCATGTCGCGGTGGGTCAGCTTGAACCAGGCGCGGGCGAAGGCGTCCGCGAAGGCCTGCGGGTCCGCCAGGAAGCGGCGCGAGATCTGCTCGTACGCCGGGTCGAAGCGCAGCGACAGGTCCGTTGTCAGCATCGTCGGGGCGTGCGTCTTCGACGGGTCGTGGGCGTCGGGGACGGTACCGGCGCCGCCGCCGTCCTTCGGCCGCCATTGGTGGGCGCCGGCCGGGCTCTTGAACTGCTCCCACTCGTAGCCGAAGAGGATCTCGAAGAAGCTGTTGTCCCAGGTGATGGGCGTGTTGGTCCAGATGCCCTCCAGACCGCTGGTGATCGTGTCACCGCCCTTGCCCGTGCCGAAGGAGTTCGCCCAGCCCAGCCCCTGCGCCTCGATCGGCGCGGCCTCGGGGTCGGCACCGACGCTCTCGGCCGGTCCGGCTCCGTGGGTCTTGCCGAAGGTGTGACCGCCCGCGATCAGGGCGACCGTCTCCTCGTCGTTCATCGCCATGCGGCGGAAGGTCTCGCGGATGTCGCGGGCCGCGGCGACCGGGTCCGGGTTCCCGTTCGGGCCCTCGGGGTTGACGTAGATCAGGCCCATCTGGACGGCGCCGAGCGGGTTCTCCAGCTCCCGGTCACCGGTGTACCGCTGGTCGTCGAGCCAGGTGGTCTCGGGGCCCCAGTACACGTCCTCGTCGGGCTCCCACACGTCGGCGCGGCCGCCGCCGAAGCCGAAGGTCTCGAAGCCCATGGTCTCCAGCGCGACGTTCCCGGCGAGGATCATCAGGTCGGCCCACGAGAGGTTCTGGCCGTACTTCTTCTTCACCGGCCACAGCAGGCGGCGGGCCTTGTCCAGGTTGCCGTTGTCCGGCCAGCTGTTGAGCGGGGCGAACCGCTGCTGTCCGGATCCGGCGCCGCCGCGGCCGTCGCTGATGCGGTAGGTGCCCGCGCTGTGCCAGGCCATCCGGACCATGAAGGGGCCGTAGTGGCCGAAGTCGGCCGGCCACCAGTCCTGGGAGGTGGTGAGCACCTCGGCGATGTCCCGCTTCACCGCGGGCAGGTCGAGGGTGCCGAAGGCCGCGGCGTAGTCGAACTCCTCGCCCAGCGGGTTGGAGACGGCCGGGTTCTTGGCGAGGATCTTCAGGTTCAGCCGTTCGGGCCACCATTGGCGGTTTCCGCCGCCCTGGGTCGGGTGCGCGGCGCGCTCGTGGGCGACCGGACAGCGGCCGGCGCCCTCCGGCGTCGCGTCCGTGACGATGGCGTCGTGGTTCTCAGACATGGGAATCCTTCCGTACCAGGCGGATCAAGGTGCTCATGAACTGAATGCGGCCGAGCGGGGCGGGGCACGGGACCCCGTGCGGGGCGCGGCTTCGTCGGACGCGTGCCGACGCCGGCGGGTCACCGTCCCGGACGGTCTTTGTTGTCAACGGATTCCGATCCTATGATGGACCCATTCCAAGTCAAGAAGCACACCAAGCCCGTATTCCATCGGAACCCGGATCCGACCGATAATCTCCGGGTCCCCGTCGAGCTTGATTGGGTGAGCCGATATGAGTGACCTGCTGGAGCGGCTGCGCGGACGCGGCTGGCGACTCACCTCCCAGCGGCGGGTCGTCGCGGAGGTCCTCGACGGCGACCACGTGCACCTCACCGCCGACGAGGTGCACGCCCGCGCGGTCCGGCGGCTGCCCGAGATCTCCAGGGCGACCGTCTACAACGCGCTGGGGGAGCTGGTCGCCCTCGGGGAGGTCGTGGAGGTCACCACCGACGGCCGGGCCAAGCGCTACGACCCGAACGCCCACCGCCCGCACCAGCACCTGGTGTGCTCCGGCTGCGGGCTCATCCGCGACGTCCACCCCACCGGCGACCCGCTCACCGGCCTGCCGGACGGGGACCGCTTCGGCTTCACGGTCTCCGCGGTCGAGGTCACCTACCGCGGTCTGTGCCCGGACTGCGCCTGAGCCGGTCGGTCCCGCGCACGGCCTGATTGGCGATTGTGCGCCCGGGTAGGTGCCCCACATAACCGACCCGGATCCCCCGGACGGCCCGGAGGGCGCCACGCGCCCCCGGTCGCGGCACGGGGAGGGGCACAGCACGATGTCACTGCTCGGGCCGTCGCGTGTGGAAGGGGTGGTCCTCGATGACCTCGTCGGCGGAGGGTGATCGATTCGCCGTGGACGTGCGGCCGGCCGGAGACGGCGTCGTCGTCCTCGCGCTGGCCGGGGAGCTGGACCACGACACGGCCGAACCTCTGCGGGCGGCCTTGGCCGCGGCGATCGGGAGCGGCGTGCGCAGGCTCCTCGTCGACTTCACGCAGCTGAGCTTCTGCGATTCCACCGGGCTGAACGTGCTGCTGCACAGCAGGCTCGACGCCCAGGCGGCGGGCGGGACCATTGCGCTGGTCGGGCTGCGGCAGCCCGTCGCCCGCATGTTCCGGATCACGGGAGCCGACGCGATCTTCCCCGTGTACCCCGAAGTGGCACAGGCACTGGCGGAACCCCGGCACGCGTAGGGGAGGAGCACCTCATGGAGCGACGGTCGTCCGACCGGATCCGGAGCCTGCGGCTCGCGGGTACGACGGACGCCGTCACCCGGTGCCGGGACTTCACCCGGGACGCGCTGGTGGCCTGGCACTGGATGGCCACCGCCCGCGAGGAGTCCGAGGACGTCCTGCTGCTGGTCTCCGAGGTCGTGGCCAACGCCTGCCTGCACGCGGGCGGCCCGCACGCGCTCCTGCTGGACTGCACCGACGAACGGCTCCGCATCGAGGTCGCCGACAGCAGCCCGGAACCCCCGGCCCCGAGGTCCCGCCCGGATCCGGGCCGCCCCGGCGGCTACGGCCTGCTCATCGTGGAGCGGATCGCCCGGCGGTGGGGCTCGGTGCCGACGGCGGACGGCAAGTACGTCTGGGCGGAGATCGACACACCCCTGCGGTCCCCGGACCTCCGGGGACCGCAGCCGGTGGCGCCGTAGCGGGCGCCCGCCGTCATGACGGCGGGCGTCGGGTGGTGTTCGTACCGGCGGCGCGGCCCTCAGGCCGGGTGCTCGCCGTCCTGGACCCCGGTGCGGCCCTCGTCGCCGGGTCCCTCACCGAGGGGCTCGTCGCCGGGCTCCTCCTCCCGGTCCTCCAGCATTCCGGCCCGCAGTCCCGTCATGATCCGGCTCAGCAGCCGCGACACGTGCATCTGCGAGATGCCGAGGCGCTCGCCGATCTGCGACTGGGTGAGCTCCTCACCGAAGCGCAGCGACAGCACCAGCCGGTCCCGCTCGCCCAGGGCGTCGAGCAGCGGCTTCAGGGTCTCCAGGTCCTCGATGAGCTCGTAGGCCGCTTCCTCGGTGCCCAGCGACCGGGGCAGCACCCTGCCGTCCGCGTCCTCGCCCAGCGACGTGCTGAGGGACTCGGCCACATAGCAGTTCGCGGCCTGGCGGCCCTCGGCCAGCGCCTCGTCGCTGATCCCGAGGTGCTCCGCGAGCTCGTGGTCGGTGGGCCGCCGGCCCAGGCCCTGCTCCATGGCGTCGCAGGACTTGGCGATGTCCAGCCGCATCTCCTGGAGCCGCCGGGGGACCTTGACGGACCAGCTCGTGTCCCGGAAGAAGCGCTTCATCTCGCCGGTGATGGTCGGCACGGCGAACGTGGCGAACTCGACCCCCCGCTCGACGTCGTACCGGTTGATCGCCTTGATCAGGCCGATCGTGCCGACCTGCACGATGTCCTCGAAGGGTTCGCTGCGGCTGCGGAAGCGCCGGGCCGCGTACTTCACCAGGCTGAGGTTCAGCTCGACCAGCGTGTTGCGCACGTACGAGTACTCCGGCGTCCCCTCGGCCAGCGAGTCCAGGCGGCGGAAGAGCACGACGGACAGGGTCCGGGCGTCGTCGGTGCTCACGCCGAGCGGATTCTCGGGGATCTCGAAGGTGTCCACGGGGGACCCGGTGCGGACGGGGTCCTCGGCGTCGTGGGATGTGCGGGTCATGAGTGTCCTCCGACGGGTCGGGAAGCCGCGCTGGGCGCGGCAGGGCCGTCGTGGTTTCCCGAGGAGTCTTATACCCGCTCCGGCGGTCCTGACCCCTGAAGCCCGGAAGCTCAGGTTCCGCTCCTGTCGCCGGGCGGTACGGGTGGGGGCGGGTGCGTGGACTCCCGCGGAGCGGGTACCCGGGCGCGCGGGGATGCTGGGAGGACCACTCCGCCCGGCGCGACCAGGGGGCCAAGGGGGCCGCCGCCACGACCCGCAGGGAGCCGGCATGGCCGAGGAACAGGACACACACGGTGGACGCGGCGAGACCGAGAAGGAGCGCGCCGACCGGCAGTGGCAGGAACTCATCCAGGAGATCAGAGTCGCCCAGACGGGCGTGCAGATCCTCTTCGGCTTCCTGCTGACGGTGGCCTTCACGCCGCTCTTCCACCAGCTGCCGCAGACCGACCGGACGATCTACATCGTCACGATCGTGCTCGGCGCCCTGGCGACCGGGGCGCTCATAGGGCCGGTGGCCTTCCACCGGGTGGTCTCCGGCCGCCGGATCAAGCCCGAGGCCGTGGCGTGGGCCTCGCGGCTCACCTTCGTGGGCCTGATCCTGCTGCTCGCGACCTGCACCTCGGCGCTGTTCCTGGTGCTGCGGGTGGCGACCCACAACGCCCTGGTCCCGTGGCTGGTGGCCGCGGTGGTGGCCTGGTACGTGGCCTGTTGGTTCGGCCTGCCCTTGTGGGCGCGGGTGCGCTACACCGCCGAGAAGTAGGGATGGGAACGGGACGGGGCGGGTAGGCGCCGGGCAGCCCGGCCGGCCCGCCGACAGGGCGCACAGGGGGGCAGGAGGCCGACATGTCCGCAAGCATCCCCGACCCGCACGCACCCCGTATGCCCCGACCCGTCGGGGGAGTGCCGCCCGGCGAGACCCCGCCCGGTGAGTCGAGCACCGGCTCGGGCGCGGGTCCGTACCGCCCCCTCACCCGCGGGTGGGCCATGGCCCCCCTCGTGCTGATCTGCCTGGTGGCCCTGGCCTGTGCCCTCTTCTTCCTCGCCTACGCCGTCATGCTGAACGTATGAGGTCCGTCAGGCGGCAGCCGTCGGTGGACCGCCCCTTCCGGGCCGCCTCTCGCGCAGGCCGGACCGCGTCCGCCCGGTACCGCCGCCGGAACACCTCCACCGATCCGATCGTCTGACCACCCGTGCCGTGGGCAGACGGTCGACCGGGGGCGGAGGGAGGCCCGAGGATGTCCAGGATCCGTGACCTGCTCGGCCGGGCCAAGGGCGCCGCGACCGGGCTGGAGGAGCGGCGCGGACGGGCGCTAGCCCGCCACGACGCCGAGGAGGCGGCCGAACGGCAGCGGACGGCGAGCCGCTACCCCGCCCGGGCCCGGGACCGCGCCCCGGACCCGGCCCGCGCGGTGCCCTGGAGCATGCGGGTCGCGGCGGAGATCGCCTGGCGGTTCCTGGTCCTCGCCGCGGCCGTGTGGGTGCTGATGCGGGTGATCGGATCCGTCCGGCTCGTCGCGCTCGCGTTCATGGCCGGGCTGCTGATCACCGCGCTGCTGCAACCGACGGTCGCCCGGCTGCACCGCCGCGGGCTCCCGCAGGGGATCGCCACCCTCGTCACGGCACTCTGCGGGTTCGTCGCGCTCGGGCTCACCGGCTGGTTCGTCGTATGGCAGGTGCTCGACAACCTGGACAGCCTGTCCGCACGGCTCCAGGAAGGCGTCGCGGAGCTGAAGCGCTGGCTCCTCAACAGTCCGTTCCATGTGACCGAGCAGCAGATCAACGACGTGACGCAGCGCCTGAGCGATGCCATCGGCACCGGCGCCGGCGAGATCACCTCGACCGGTCTCCAGGGGGTGACCGTCCTGATCGAGGTCATCACCGGCATGCTCCTGGCGATGTTCATCACGCTCTTCCTGCTGTACGACGGCCGGCGCGTCTGGGAGTGGACGCTGCATCTGCTGCCGGTCGCGGTCCGGCCGCCCGTCGCGGGAGCCGGCATGCCGGCCTGGCGGACGCTCACCGCCTACATCCGCGGGACCCTGATCGTCGCCCTCATCGACGCGGTGTTCATCGGCATCGGCATCTACGTCCTCGGAGTCCCCCTGGCCGTACCCATCGCCGTGGTGATCTTCCTGGCCTCGTTCGTACCGCTGATCGGAGCCATCGCCTCCGGCGCGCTCGCCGTGATCGTCGCGCTGGTCACCCAGGGCGTCTTCACCGCGCTGATGACCCTGGGGGTGGTCCTGCTCGTCCAGCAGATCGAAGGGCACATCCTCCAGCCGTTCATCCTGGGCCGGGCGGTCCGCATCCATCCGCTGGCCGTGGCCCTGTCCGTCGCCACCGGCGGGCTCGTCGCCGGCATCGGCGGTGCGGTCGTCGCCGTCCCCCTGGTCGCCGTCGCGAACACGGTGATCACCCACCTCAGGTCCCATGCCGGCGAGTACGAAGGGCCGGACACCGGACCGGGATCCGGCCCGGACGCGTCGCCCGACCCGCACCCCGCGGCGGCGCCGACGGAACCCGGGGCACCCGTCACCGCCGGGCAGTCCGTGCCCGGCCGCCCGGCTGCCGAGGACGGACCCGCAGAGGGGGCCGACGCGCCGGGGCGGCGTCCCGACGCCGCGGAGTGAACCCCATGCCGTGTTCCGGCGTGCGGATACGCACTCCGGAGGCCCGCCCCGTCGATAGGCTGAAGACGCGTGGGTCCTCCGTGCCGCGCCCGTCGCACGAGAGGACGCCCGCCCCCGTGTCACAGCAGTCGCAGAGCACCACGCCGAGTCGGCACAGCAGCTTCCGGACCACCGAAGTCGACGTCGCCCGCGACTGGTTGAGGGCCTCGTACGGGACCAGCCTGCGCATGCGCAGCCCCGCGCCGCACAGCCCGTTCCGCTACGCGCGCACCAGTGTCGGCGCCCTGTCGCTGAGCACGCTGGCACTGCCCACCGACTACGCGTACGCCACGGATCCGCTCGGCGCCGTGGCCGTCACGCACGTCGTCGGCGGCCGGATGACCCGCGAGTGCAAGGACGACGTCACCACCGCCGGCCCGGGCGACCTCCTGGCGATCTCCCAGCCCCACCTCCCGTACGCGGGCCGGGTGTACGCCGCCGAGCTGCGGGCCGTGACCGTACCGCTCGCCCTGGTGAAGGAGCTCGCGGGACATCCGGCCGGGCACGAACCCCGCCCGCTGCGCTTCACCCGCTTCACACCGGTCTCCGCGGCCATGGCCGCCCACTGGAAGCGGACCGTCGACTATGCGGAGACGAGCGTCCTGGCCCTCCCGTCGGACGGCGCGCGGCTGGTGGTCGACGCGCTCGCGCGGCTCCTGGCGGCTACCCTCCTGACGGTCTTCCCCACCGACGCCCGCCCCGAGCCGGTCCTCGCCGACACCCGTGACGCGACCTCCGAAACCGTGCGCAGGGCCGCCGCGTTCATCGAGTCGCACCCCCTGGCGGAGATCGGACTCGCCGACATGGCCGCGGCCGCCGGCGTCACCCCCCGGGCCCTGCAGTACGCCTTCCGGCGCCACCTCGGCACCACCCCCACGGCCCATCTGCGGCGCGTACGCCTCGCACTGGCGCACGAGGAGCTGATCGCGGCGGATCCGGCCCGGGACACGGTCACCGCCGTGGCCCACCGCTGGGGCTTCCACCACCAGGGCCGGTTCGCCGCCGCCTACCGGGCGGCGTACGGGGTCCTGCCCCGGGACACGCTGGCCGGCCGCTGACGGATCAACCCGGTGCCGCCGGGGCCCCGTCGGCCACGGCGGGCCGGGCCCGGACCACGACGAGGCGGTCCCCGTGGGCGGCCGCGTCGAGGCCCGCGTCGCGCAGGATCACGGCGAGGGCGGTCTGGAGCACCCTGTGCAGACCGGACAGGGAGGTCAGCCGGGCGAGGTCCTCCTCGTGGCCGTGCACCTGCACGGTCGGCCGCAGGACCTCGCGGGCGAGCCACCCCACCATCACGCCTTCCGGCTCCTCCCACACCCGCAGGCCGTCCTCGTCCCACGACGACGTGTCGAACCCGGCGCGGTCCAGGATCCGCCGCACCCGCTCGCAGCCGTCCTCCGGAGCCCGCGGAGGGCCGGGGTTCCCCGTGTGCCCGGTGGTGGTGTGCATGGACCCACTCCAGCGCCCCGCGCCACGGCGGGAAAGCCGCTGCGCGAACTCTTCCGGGCCGGCAGCCGCAGAACGAAACCGGCCGGACCGGCACTTCCTCAGCTCGGGCGGGCGGGGCCGCCGGAGGTGCCACCGCGGGCGTCGCCCTCCGGGCGGCGCAGCGCCGAGCGCCCCGCCCCCCAGGCGGTGAGGAGGTGCGTGCCCAGCCGGTCCTCCAGCAGGCCGGTCGCGGCGCAGCCGAAGGCGACGTCGGGCTCCAGCCCGGGCTCCTCCGCGAGCAGACCGCCGACCACCTCGTGGCGGACCACCTGCTCGTGCACGGCGTCGGCCTCGACGTGTTCCGCGTAGAAGTGCTCCGCCGCCGGCCCGGCGCCGCACCGGCGCATGGCCGCGGCGAGACGGCGCGACCCCGGCGAGGAGGTGATCTCGACGCAGGCGAAGTGCCCCACCAGGGCCCCGCGCAGCGCGCGGTGCAGACCGAAGAGGGACATCAGGTTGACGGTTGCCAGCAGCACCGCGGGCGCCAGGTCCAGGTGGGCACCGTACGAGGTGTCCAGGCCCAGGTCGTCCAGGAGCGCGGCGAACAGCCCCGCGTGGATGCGCTCGGCCCGTCCCGCGCCGAACTCGTCGTACTCGACGGCCACCATGCCCGCCTTCGCGCGGCCGGTCAGCCGGGGGACGACCCAGAGGTGGGGGTCGGCCTCCTTCAGGTGGTAGAGCGAGCGCAGGGCCGCGTACTCGCGCAGCTGCCACAGCTCGCCGTCCGTCTCGAGGTGGCGGCTGACGCTGCCCGACAGGTCGACGGGCTCGACGAGGAGCGGCGCGAAGGCCTCGTCCACGGTGCGCGGCCCGTCCTCCAGGCCGGTCCGCAGGGCCCCGAGGAAGCGGTCCTCCAGCGCTCGGCGCAGCCGGAGCAGCTCCGGGTCCCATTCGCGGTCGTCGTCGACACCCGCGAAGCCCCGGTAGTGGAGCTCGTACAGCAGGTACAGGGCGAGCTGCAGGTCCTCGCCCCACGGGTCGGCGTCCGGGACCGCCGCAGGGTCGTGAGCGGGCGGCCGCCCGGTGCGCAGCGAACGGACCACGGCGGACGAGATGTCACCCCTTCCCCCGACCAGTGCCGGCGCGGAGCGGGCGGGAGCGGGAGCCGTCGCGTTCACGAGCCGTCTCCTTCCGCCGGGCCGCGGGACACCCGCCGGCGGTGGCTTGTGTCGCACCACGGGTAGGTCCGGCTGCGGCGGCAGGTGCACAGAGCGACGGCGAACCGGTCGGAGCGGGCCAGGGTGCCGTCCTCCAGCACGACCTCGACCGGCCCCTCCACCACCACCGGGCCCCCGCGTTCCATGTGGACCCGGCGCGCCCTAGGAGCAGGATCGTTCGGCACGGATGACCACCAGTCCTTCCCGGTCCTCACCGGCTCCCACGAGCCCCTGCTCCTCCAGCCAGGCCCGGCGGGAACGCAGTACGGGCCCCCAGGGCACGACGGCCCGCATCGTGACCCCGGCCGACAGCCCCGTCCGGCTCAGGTGGTCCACCGTCGTGCGGGAACCGCACAGGGCGGAGTGGACCATCAGCAGGACGCCACCGGGGCGCAGCAGGGTCGCGGCCCGCGCGCAGATCCGGTCGATGACGCGACGTCCGGCGTCCCCGCCCTCCCAGGCGCGTCCGGGCCCGTGACCGGGCGGCTCGGCCGCGGGGGAGGGGACGTACGGCGGGTTGGCCACGACGACGTCGAAGCGCCGCCCGGGGCTCACGGCGGCGAAGTCGCCGTGCAGGACGTGCAGGGGCAGGCCGAGCCGGATGCCGTTCAGGCGGGCCGCCGCGACCGCCCTCCAGGAGACGTCGACCGCGGTGACACGGGCGCCCCTGGAGGCGGCGAGGAGCGCGAGGACGCCGGACCCGGTGCCGATGTCCATGACCTCCGTGTCCGGGCCGACGCGCTCGCCCGCGAGGGCCCGCGCGAGCAGCCCGGTGTCGGCCTGCGGGCGGTACACGCCGGGCGGGACGTACAGGCGGGCCGGTGGGGCCGCCACTGCCGCCATGAGTGCGGACGCCATGGATGACCTCCCTGGGTCGGCCGTGCGCTGCCGGTGCGGGCGGGCACGGTGTGGCTGATGGTCCGCTGACGCGGCTACCCGCACACCGGCGCGCTACCCACGGCCGTCCTGTCGTGCTGCCCGTGAGGGCCGCGCGCGGTCCGCGGGCGGCGCACCCGGCACGCGTGTCCCGACGGACAGCGGGTAGACGCCGCTGGTGCGGATCCCATGCCGACGGAGGCGGAGGCGGAGATGAACCGAGCAGCCCTCTTCGATGTGGACGGCACCCTCGCCGACACCAACCACCTGCACGTCACGTGCTGGTGGGAGGCGCTCCGGCAGGCCGGACACACCGTGGCCATGCACGACATCCACCGCGCCATCGGGCTGCCCGGCGGGGACCTGCTGCGCCACCTCCTCGGCGACGACCACGACACGGGACGGGACGAGTCCCTCAGCGCGGCGCACGCCACCCTGTACGCCACATACTTTGACCGGCTGCCCGCCCTGGACCGGGCCGGCGACCTGTTGCGTGCGCTCGACGGGCGTGGCTGGCGGGTGGTCCTGGTGACCTCCGCGGGGAGCAGCGAGCTCGGCGCGTTGCGCAGGGCCGTGGCGGCCGACGACGCCATCACCGCGACCGCGAGCGCCGACGACGTCAGGGAGGGCAAACCCGCACCGGATCCGGTGTCCCACGCCCTCGGACTCGCCGACGCGAACGCCCACGAGGCCGTCTTCGTCGGCGACACGGTCTGGGACATGGAAGCCGCCACCCGCGCCGGCGTCACGGCGGTGGGCCTGCTCAGCGGCGGGATCCCGCGCCATGACCTGGAGGACGCCGGCGCCTGCGCCGTCTACCTGCACCCGGCGGATCTCCTCCGCAACCTCGACGACAGTCCCTTCGCCGGGGCCTAGGGGGTACGTGCCGCTCCCGGGGCGGGGCAGGCGCGCCGGTCGAGGGCACTGCGGCCGCGCCGCACCGGTGAACGGACCTGCCCGCGTCCCGCGCGCAGCCGCCCGGCCCGAGGAGCGACGACGGTGTGCCGCGGCCCACGCCTGGCACCAGGGGCCGTTCACCGAGGCGGGTACAGACGGCAACCTGTCTGCTGTTTCTCCCCCACGGACGGGGGGCAGGCGCAGGTCAGGCGGTCGCCCGACGGGACGGCCCGTCGCCGCCCGGGCCCGATTTCCGAGGGGAGCCGGTGTCATGCATTCCGGCGAACGACGGGCACCCCTGGCCGAGCGAACGATCAGCCGGCCGACCACGCGGAACGGACGGCCGTACGATCGGCTCCACCGGGCGCGGTGGCTCCCGTGAAGGTCGTGGTCACCGGAGCCACCGGCAACGCGGGGACAAGCGTCGTCCACGCCCTTGCGGCGCACCCGCGGGTGAAGGATGTCCTCGGTATCGCCCGTCGCCTGCCCGCCCCGGGCTCATCCCGGCGCTGCCGGCCATCACGGGACTCCGCTTCCAGGCCCTGCACACCGACGACGCTGCCGCGGCCTACCTGGCCGCGGTACTACGCGCCGTACGCGGACCCTTCAACCGGGTCGCCGACCCGGTGCTGGACATCCAGGCCGTAGCCCGACTGCTCGATGCGCGGAACGTTCCGAGGCCCCCCGGAGCGGCACGTGCCGCCCTGGCCGCAGCATGGCGCCTGCACGTGGCCCCCGCCGACCCGGGGCTGCTGGACGCGGTGTTGCGACTGCCGCTCCTTGATGCCGGACGTGCCCGCGACGAGACGGCCTGTATCCCCTCACACACGGCCACGGACGCGGTCGGCGCCTTCCTCGAAGGCCTCCACCGCGGGGCCGGACTCGAAACCCCGCCGCTCGCAGCGGCAGCGGCCGAAGGAGCAGGACGGTAGCGACCGAAACCGGTCGGAAGGAAAGGAGGCTCGCGATGTCCCGAGGAGAACCCCTTGCTCGGCGGGTGCCTCGGCGGCTCCCAGGAAGTGGCACCTCGGCCTCGCCCCGTGAGCGTTTCCCGACGCCCGCAGCGGTAAGACGCAGGACATGGTGCGCATCGGGTACACGATGATGACCGAGCAGGCCGGACCCCGCGAACTGGTCGGCCACCTGGTGGCGGCCGAACGGGCGGGCTTCGACTTCTCCGTCACTTCCGACCACTCTTTCCCCTGGTTGGAGGCCCAAGGGCACTCCCCCTACGCCTGGAGTGTCCTGGGCGCCGCCGCGCAAGCGACCTCCCGTATCCCCCTCATGACCTACGTGACCTGCCCGACCTTCCGCTACCACCCCGCGGTCGTCGCACAGAAGGCGGCCACGATGCAGCTGCTGTCCGGAGGGCGCTTCCGGCTCGGCCTGGGATCGGGCGAGAACCTCAACGAGCATGTCGTCGGGGCGGGCTGGCCGGCCGCCCACGTCCGCCTGGAGATGCTCGAAGAGGCCGTGGACATCATCCGCTCCCTGTTCGGGGGAGGGTACGTCAGCCACCACGGCACCCACTTCGACGTCGAGAACGCCAGACTCTGGGACCTTCCCGACGACCCGCCCCCGATCGGCATCGCCGCCTCCGGCGACCGGTCCTGCGCGATCGCGGGCACCCGCGGGGACCTCCTGATCGCCACCGAGCCGAAGCGGGAGCTGCTGAGCGCGTTCGACGCTCACGGAGGTGCGGGCAAACCGCGTGTGGGCCAGCTACCGGTCTCCTACGACCCTGACCACGATGCTGCCGTGGCCCGGGCGCATGAGCAGTTCCGGTGGGCGCTCGGCGGATGGAAGGTCAACGCCGAACTACCAGGCCCGGCCTCCTTCACCCAAGCGGCGCAGCACACCAGGCCCCAGGACGTCGCCGACGCCATCCCCTGCGGCGACGACGTGGATACCTTCGTCGATGCCGTACGCCCTTATGTGGAGGCCGGATTCGACGAGATCGCCCTGGTCCAGATAGGCGGCGACCAGCAGGACTCGTTCCTGGCCTGGTCGGAGACGAAGCTGCTGCCCGTGTTGCGAAAGCTGTGAAGCAGACCTCCCGCGGCCCCCGGCCGGGCCGGAACCCTGCACCCCTCCGCCAACGGCCCGTCGGGTGGCGGTGGCGCCGACCGCCCGGACCCTGGCGGTGTCGCCGCCGACCGTCGTCGGGCCGTCGGCTCGGTCACCTGCAGTATCCGGTGTGGAGGAAGTCCCGGTGTCCCGGTGTCCCGGTGTCCCGGTGCCCCGAGGTCCAGCGGGATGGCGATGTGGCTCGGCAGTGCGGTGAAGAGGGCGTTCGGCAGGATGAACTCGCGTCCGGTGTACCGCTCCCGCACACTCTGCCGGTCGGCGGGCCGGCACACGAACGGGTTGGCGTACGTGTTGTGGCCCAGCCCCACACCGGTGTGAGGAACCCGGCGTCCTGGCACTGGAACAGGGCGCCCCGCAGTGCGGAGGCGTCCCGGTCGCCCCGGTAGCGCGTCTGGAAGTGCGCGAAGCACGCCGAGGAGTCGGCGCCGTCGTACGGGCCGGCCGCCTGACCACCAGCGCGTGCAGGATGCCGGCTCGTGCCGCGAACGGACTTCACAGCAGCCCGTGCACCGGGCTGCGCGGTGATGCAGGCGCCCGGCGGCGGGAGCAGAAGGACCAGCCCGGGGGAAGTCATCGTCGGCGGTGTTGCCTGCCGGCCCGCGAGGCCAGAGCCGCCGGCGCCGTGGCGCCCACGACCCACGTACGGCGCCGCGTCAGGACGGCCACGATCGGGGGGACGCCGTTGCCGGCCTCGTGGGGCGTGTCGTCCGCTCCGAGGAGCCGGTCGGCGATGATCGCGGTCTTCCGGCGTGTCGACTGTCGGAGTTCACTCGTGCTTCCGTTGGCCACGGTTTCCGTCTTCCTTCCTCGTGCATGCGTCGAATGTCGAAGTCATCCGCCGACGCCACATGCCCGGACAGAACCCCCATGCTCCCCAGCAGCCGCGGCTTGATGTGCTCCGGCCGCAGCGGCTCGGTGAGCAACAGGTTGTCCTGCAAGAAGATCAGGGCTGCCGCGACATAGTCGGCCGCCCGTCCGTAAGGGGCCCGCTGGGACTGCGCAGACACGGTCACGGTCACGACCGCCTCCGGGGAGGTCGGGGATGCGCTCTGCCGCGCCTGCCCAGGTCCTCCCCGCTCAACCCGGCGCTGCCGAGCGGCGTCGATCCGTTCGACGGATCAGGGCTTCTGCGTATTCGAGTTCTTCGCCTTCGCCGCGCGGGTCTGCGCCTGCCGGCCGGTGGTGCGCGGGCCGGCAGCTCCGGCCTTCCCGGTGCGGGGAACGACCGCCTCCTCGGCTTGTCGGCGCGCCTCGGTGTCTCCGCTTTCGCCGGGGGCCTGCGACGGCGTGGTACGTCGATGTCCGTGCTTCTTGGTCATGCTGTCCTCCTGCATCGGGGGATCCGGGCCGAGCCCCGGATCCGGATGTCCGAACCGCGCTGCGGCGCGGCCCCGTTCCGTCGGCGCGCTGTTCGCTGTTCAGGTCGACGGGTAGACGCTGCGCTTGAGGCGTCGGGCAAGGTGCGCGGTGTTGGCGGCGAGCGTCCGGGTGGTTGCGGCGGTCTTCTCGGGGGTCTTGTCGAGGTCCTGGTAGTCGGTGCCGTGCATCGCCTCGCCGACCCAGTAGGTGACGGCGTTCGGCGCCAGGGAGAAACCGACGTCGTTGAGGCCCTGGAACAGATCGGCGCTGACCTTGTGCGCACCGTCCTCGTTGCCCACGACGCAGACGGCGGCCACCTTGCCGTACGTGAGCAGCCGCCCTTCGTCGTCGGTCTCGCCGATCTCCGCATTGAGACGTTCCAGGACGCGCTGGCAGATGCTGGAGGGGTGGCCGAGCCAGATCGGCGTCGCGAGGATCAGGATGTCCGTTCCCAGGATGGTCTCCCGAATGTCCGGCCACGCGTCACCCTCACCCAGATCGGTCTTCACCCCCGACTTCACGTCGTGGTCTGCGATTCGGACGGTCTTGCCCGTCACGCCGTGCTCGGCCAGGGCTTCCAGGGTCTGCTGGGCCAGGAGCTCGGAACTGGAGGGGGCGGGGGACGGGGACAGCGTGCAGATCAGTGCGACGGCACGCAAAGGGGTGTTCTCAGTGGCATCCATGCCGTGCGCCTACCCGGGGTTCCGGTTCCAACCCGGGGCTGTCGCATCAGATCCGTGGAAGTCGGGACAACATCCCTCCGGCCACCGGCGCAGCGCGATCGGCCCGGTCAGCCGGCGAGCGCCACGAGCCGTCGGTACTCGAGCTGGCTCGCCCGACGAGCGGTGAGATGCACGTGAACGTCGCCCAGATACTCCTGCAGGGCTGCGAATCCGGCCGTGTACGTCTTCTCCTCCTCTTCGGCCGTCTGCGGTATCCACATGATCAGCAAGGGTTCGTTCCGACGGGAGCCGTCCGCCGTGGCGAAGCACAACGAGTGGAGGACCAGCCGCGGCTCGTCCGCGGGCAGGGCCCGCACCAGCTCGTCGTGCGTGAGGTTGCCCTCGAGGTCCGGGAGCAGGGCGTCCGGGGACTCGCCGTAGCGCAGGACCACGGTGTTGATCTCCCGCCTTTCCCTCAGGTGGTGCAGGGCCGCGAGCGCGCCCTGCGAGAGGACGATCGGGCTGCTCACAGGCATCTCACCTCACTGATGGACAGAGTGTGACCGGGAAGCCGGGACGTATGACGAGCGGCTGACCTGCATGTTTCCCCTGCCGAGAGTCCGGTCGGCGGAGCCGGAGGGGTGTCCGCTCCGACGGCAGGCGTCTAACTCGTCCGGCGGCCACCGAAACCGGTGCCCCGGTGTCCCACCGGCCGGCGTGCCGTGGAATCCCGGCGGCCACCGAAACCGGTGCCCCGGTGTCCCACCGGCCGGCGTGCCGTGGAATCCGAGCGGCCACGGGCGTTGGCGCTGTCCTTGACGGCGGCCGGGGCACGGGACTCCGTCATGCCCCGAGCGGGAGTGTGGGGAGGGTGGCGATCACCGTCTTGCCACCGCGGTGAAAGCGGATGAAGGTGCCGGGGGCGAGGGTCGTGACCAGGCGCCATCCGAAGCCACCGGGCATGCGCGGGGCCTGCGGTCGCAGGCGAGGGGAACGCGTCGAGCGGTCGGACACCGCGACGGTGAGGCGGCCGTCGCGGCAGGAGACGTCGAAGCCGGTGACGCCGCCCGCGTGGCGGCGGGCATTGGAGACGAGCTCGGTGACCACCAGCAGCACCCTCTCGGCCAGATCCGGCGACGCGTCGACTTCGGCCAGGACGCGGAGAGCAGCCTCTCTGGCCTGCGCACAGCTCAACGGGTCCGGAAGACACTGCGCACCCCAGCGTGATCTCATGTGGTGCGGTTGCCCGCTGTGCGGCGGGTGACTCCCGTTGTGCGGGTCAGCGGGCACGGCCGGTGCTGTCGTGGATCTCGAACAGGGGCAGCGCCCCCGTCATCTCCATCACCCTGTGCAGCTGCTTCGGCAGGGGTCCGCGAAGAGTCAGCGGGCGACTGTTCCGCAGGCGGATCAGGGCGTTGAGGAAGCTCGAATCCGCGAAGGTCACCTCCGTGACGTCGACGATCAGACACTCCGCCGGAGCGGCTTCAGCGCAGGCCTTCAGCAGCAGCCCGGTGGTGTCCAGATCGAACTCACCGGAGCAGCAGACCAGCCGCACGCCGGACGCCTCGGCCCCGACTGTCACCTTGGGGGCGATCACGTTGTCTCCACGTTGTCTCCCGGAAACACGAGTGGATGGCTCATCGTGACCGTACGGGAAGGCGTGCAGCCTGCGACAGCCGGGAAACGAAGATCACGTGTTCGTTGTACGCGGCGTCCGCCACGGCCCGCCCACCCCAGGAAGCGCGCGGCGCCGCGGGCAGCGGCCAGGGCTGCCCGGGCAGGGCACAGCACCCGGCCCGTAGCGCAGCCCGCGGGGTGCGCCAGCGGGGCGGACCGTGTGGCCCACCGGAACGGCTCGTTCGGTGTGTGCCGTTCGCCGTGTGGGGCAGGCGCGCCGGTCGAGGGCACCGATGCAGTGCCCCACCCGGTGGCCGCTCGCGACCGAGCGCCGACCCCGGGCTCCCCCACCCCACACCAGGAGGCTGATCATGTCGCAGGTCAAGGAATCCATCGAGGTCGATGTTCCGATCCGCACCGCATACGACCAGTGGACGCAGTTCGAGTCGTTTCCGCAGTTCATGGGCGGCGTCGAGCGGATCGAACAGCGCACGGACACGCTCACGCACTGGGTGACGAAGATCGCCGGTGTGGAGCGGGAGTTCGACGCGGAGATCACCGAGCAGATCCCCGACACCAAGGTGGCCTGGGTCTCCGTCGGAGGGGAGACCGAGCAGTCGGGCCTGGTGACGTTCGAGCCCATCGACCCGACCCATACGCAGGTCACCCTGATGATGGACTTCGATCCCGAGGGGATGGCGGAGAACATCGGCGACAAGCTCGGCTTCGTCGACCGTCAGGTCAAGGGCGACCTGAAGCGCTTCAAGCACTTCATCGAGGACCGCGGATCCGCCACCGGCGGCTGGCGCGGCCAGGTCTGACACCGCACCGAGCCTGCGGGGCCGCGCGCACAGCGTTCGCTGATGGTGCGCGGCCCCGTCGGCGCGAGGGGCTCGGCGGTGAGCTGGTGCGCTTCCTGGCCCTGATGCGGGAGCCGGCAGGCGTCGAGCCCGTCGGATCCACACTCTGCGTCGGCTCGCGCCGCGAGTTCCTCGCCGTGTGCCGGGCCGCCCTGGAGGAGAACACCGCCCCGGACTTCATCGTCGTCGACGGAGCCGAAGGCGATGACGGCCGCGATGGACATCGACGTGCCCAGGCCCTGCGCCCCGCACATGCTGCTCCGGCGCATCGACCCCCACACCGTGCGCTCCTACGCCGAACTCCGCGAGTGGCTCTCTCCCGGACAACTCCTGGCATCCCCGTCCGAAACGTGGGCAGCCGACTGGGCGGCGGCCGATCCCGACCGCTTCACCCACTGAACCCGCCGCGGAGGTCCCCATGGCACGCACCGTCGCCCGCGTCATCATCGACGCACTCCAGGAACTGGAAGTCGGACAGGTCTTCGGTGTCGTCGGCGACGCGCTGAACCCCCTGACCGAGGCCATCCGTACCACCGACGGCCTGCAGTGGGTCGGCTGCCGGCACGAGGAGGCGGCAGCCTTCGCAGCGGGCGCCCGGGCCCAGCTCTCCGGAACCCTCGGCGTCTGCATGGGCACCGTCGGGCCGGGCTCCGTGCACCTGCTCAACGGCCTCTACGACGCTGCCAAGAGCCGCGCACCCGTCCTGGCGATCTGCGGCCAGGTCCCCCTCGCCGAGATCGGCAGCGACTACTTCCAGGAAGTCGACAACGACCTGCTTTTCCGTGACGTCGCCGTGCACCGGGCCACCGTCACCTCCCCGGACCAGATGCCGCGCGCGCTCGAGGCCGCCGTCCGGGCCGCGGTCACCCGCGGAGGGGTCGCCGTGCTGACCGTTCCCGGCGACATGGGCGACCGGGAGCTGACCGAGGACCGGCCCACGCGCTTCGCCCTGGACCGGGCCGTCACCCGCCCCGACGATCCCTCCCTCACCCGCGCCGCCGACCTGCTCAACGCCGCGTCGCGCGTGACCCTGCTCGTCGGCCAGGGGGCACGCGGCGCCCGCCCCGACGTCCTGCGCACCGCCGAGACCCTGGCGGCTCCCATGGTCCTGACGCTCAAGGCCAAGGAGGGCTTCGAGGGCGACAACCCCTTCCAGGTCGGGCAGACGGGCCTCATCGGCAATCCCGCGGCCGCCCACGCCTTCGACAGCGCCGACGCCCTCCTGATGCTGGGGACCGACTTCCCCTACCGCGACTGGTACCCGAAAGACGCCAAGGTGGTGCAGGTCGACACCCGCGAGGAGCACCTGGGACGCCGTACCCCCGTGGACGTGGGTCTGGCCGGCGATGCAGGCCATCGGAGCCCAGCTCTGGGCACCCGACCGCCAGGTCATCGCCTTCTGTGGGGACGGCGGACTGAGCATGCTGCTCGGCGACCTGATGACCATCAAGACCCACCGGCTCCCCGTGAAACTCGTCGTCTTCGACAACCGCCGCCTCGGGATGGTCAAACTGGAACAGGAACAGGTCGGCCTGCCCGAATTCGGCACCGAACTCGACAACCCCGACTTCGCGGCCGTCGCCACCGCCCTGGGCATCACCGGAATCCGGCTCACGGACCCCGCCGACCTCGACGAGACCGTCCGTCGCGCCCTCGACACTCCCGGCCCGGTGCTGCTGGACGTCCTGACCAACCCCGAGGAGATCGCCGTACCCGGCAAGCCCACCCTCGCCCAGGGCTGGGGCTTCGCCGTCGCCAAGGCCAAGGAGATGCTCCCCGGCCGGTAAAGCCCGCGTGCCTGAATGTCGAACGCGCGTGCGCCGGCCCGCGCAGCTCGGAACACCCGCGCAGCTCGGAACACTTGACGGCAAACCGGGCCATTCCGGTTGAGCCGGAGCGGCAGGGGCAGGCGCAGTCGGTGGAGCACGCAGCAACCCGAGCGGAGGCGTCATGAGGGCACTGACATGGCACGGCAGGCGGGACGTACGCGTCGACACCGTTCCCGACCCCGTCCTGAAAGCCGCCGACGACATCATCGTCAAGATCACGACCACCGGGCTGTGCGGCTCCGACCTGCACCTGTACGAGATCCTCGCCCCCTTCCTGGACAGCGGCGACATCCTGGGCCACGAGCCGATGGGCATCGTCCAGGAAGTGGGGCCCGAGGTCACCGCCGTCAGGCCCGGAGACCGGGTGGTGATCCCCTTCAACATCTCCTGCGGGACCTGCTTCATGTGCACCCGCGGTCTCCACTCCCAGTGCGAGACCACCCAGGTCCACGCCCACGGCACCGGGGCCTCGCTCTTCGGCTACACCAAGCTGTACGGGCAGGTACCCGGCGGCCAGGCCCAGTACCTGCGGGTCCCCTTCGGCAACACCCTCCCCGTCCCCGTCCCTCACGGCCCGCCCGACGACCGCTACGTCTACCTCTCCGACGTCCTGCCGACCGCCTGGCAGGCGGTGGAGTACGCGGACATCCCGCCCGGCGGCAGCGTCGCCGTGCTGGGTCTCGGTCCCATCGGGGACATGAGCTGCCGCATCGCCACCCACCAGGGCGCGGACACCGTCATCGGCATCGACCTCGTTCCCGAACGCCTGGACCGGGCCCGCGGCCGCGGCGTCCACGCCCTGGACCTCGGCGCGCTCGGAGACGGCCTGACGGACGCCGTGCACGAGCTCACCGACGGGCGGGGCCCCGACGCCGTCATCGACGCGGTGGGGATGGAGGCACACGGCAGCCGCGTGGCCGCAGCGGCACAGGGCATCACCACCCTCCTGCCCGACGCCCTCGCCGCCGCCATGATGAAACACGCCGGCGTGGACCGGCTCGCCGCGCTCCACGCGGCGATCTCCCTCGTACGCCGTGGCGGCACCGTGTCCGTGTCCGGCGTGTACGGCGGCGCCGCAGACCCGCTGCCCCTGTTCACCATGTTCGACAAGCAGCTCACCTTCCGGATGGGCCAGGCCAACGTCCGGCGCTGGATCGACGACATCCTGCCCCTCCTCACCGACGAGGACCCGCTCGGAGTGGACGACTTCGCCACGCACCGGCTGCCCCTCGAACAAGCCCCCTCCGCGTAAGAGACGTTCCAGAAGAAGCAGGACGGCGCCGTGAAGATCCTCTTCACCCCCTGAGCGGGTACGGCGACGATACCGAGGACGTCTCCGCCCGCCTCCGCGCTCACCCGCGACCCGGTCTGTCCTCCTGCGTGCCCCCGCCGTGCGGCGAGAGGTGGTAGACGGCGAAGGCGCGGTCGATGACCGGCATGGCCACGTTGCGGACCCGCACCCCGCCGGCCGTCATCCCGTGCTCGGTCCCGAGGTGAGCGTGCCCGTGGACCGCCAGGTCGGCTCCCGCTCCGTCGATGGCCTCCGCCAGGAGGTAGCTTCCGAGGAAGGGATATATTTCCGGCGGTTCGCCCGCCAGCGTGTCCGGCACGGGAGAGAAGTGGGTCAGCGCCACGCGCAACGCGCTGCCCCCTGACCGCAGTTCACGGAGGGCCCGCCCGAGCCCCTCCGCACATGTCCGGGAGTACCGGATGAACGCCTTCATCTCCGGCTCCCCGAACTCCGTGGCGCTGCGCCCTGCGAACCCGCCGCCGAAGCCCTTCGTCCCGGCCACGCCCACCGTGACCCCGCGGACCCCGAGCATCACCCCGTCGCCCTCGAGTACGTGCACGCCCCCCGCCACCAGTTCGGCCGTGACCACATCCGGCTGATCGCTCTGGTAGTCGTGGTTGCCGAGCACGGCGACGACCGGGACGGCGAGCCCCGCGACCTCGGAGCCCACCACCCGTGCCTCCTCCCGGGTCCCGTGCCGGGTCAGGTCCCCCGCCAGCAGCAACAGGTCCGCGCACTCGCCGAGCGCGTCGAAGGCGGGACGCAGGGTGCCCGCGCTGTCGGGACCGAGATGGATGTCCCCCACGGCGGCGACCCGGATCACGACAGCACCTCCGCCCCATCGGGAGGCCCGACATGACTGACGGTCAGGTCCTCGTGCCAGGGCACGCCCGCGAGCTCCTCCCCGACGACGCGGAGCACGGCGGCCCGGGCCGCCGGACCCGTGACACAGCCCCAGACCATCACCCATGCGCCGCGCGCCTCGACGCGCACGCCCAGTTCCGCGACGTCCTCACGGGCCAGCCGGTCCCGCAGGTGCTCCACCCGGTAGTCCAGGTTCTCGACGGAAGTCATCAGGTCCCCTTCCCCCAGTCGACGACGTGCAGCCTTTCGAGCAGGTAGAGAAAGGCGTCGGGCAGCGGATCGGCCCTGTGCACTGCGTCCAGCCGCACCCAGTCGATCTGCTCGCGCAGCATCCGGGCCATCGGCAGCAGGTCGCCGAAGTCGCAGTAGTGCTCGGACAGCGCCGCGAGTCTGCTGTCCATCAGGTCGGTGGGGGAGAGGACGGGCATCCACACCGAGTCCACCGACTTCATGGTTGCGCGCTCCAGCAGCTCGGTGCCGACCGGCCGGCGGGCCAGCTCGAAGATCAGGTCGATCTCCTCCCCGCCCGTGGTGCCCTTGATCAGCCAGTCCTCGGGGGCCCGACGCATGGCGATGCCGCCGTCCTCCAGGGCCTGGATCGCCGCATCGGCGTCCTCGCGCCGCATGCAGAAGTCCGTATCGTGCTGGAAGCGGGCCGGAACGCCGTGCGCGAACGCGGCCACGCTCCCGGCGAGCGCGAACGGCCGGCCCGACTCCTTCAGCAGGGATGCCACCCGTTTGGTGACCTCCAGGATGGCCTGCGTGTGGTCGTGGGGGAGCCGGCCGTCGCTCATGACCGGCGGGTCCAGGGCATCGGACGGTGGGTCCCCGAGTCCCGCGTCGCCAGGACGATTCTTCACGGAGGACCCCGCTCAGTCGGTCCGGCCCGCCGGGCCGGAGAACCCCGCTCTGACGGCAGGCTCCTAACCCGCCCCGCGCCGCCGAAACCCGTCGCGGTGCGGGCGCACCCGTAGGGCCGGACCGGTCACCGTCCGGCGTTCCCACCGCAGTCCGTCGAGGGGACGAGGGCCGTTTCCGCTGCGGGCGGGCGGGCAGGCGCGGTGACAGCCGGAGAACCTTCCGAAAGGCGGCAACACCATGACGGACCTCTCAGCAGGAGTGGCCGGCGCAGGACTTCTCGCCGTGGGCATCGTGATCGCACTGCTCCTCATCGCCGCCGTCTGGTGGGGAATCCGGCGCCGCGCCGCGGAGCCGCCCCCGGGCGCGCCCACCCGCCGTACGGCCCGCAGGCCCCAGCACGTCGAGGAACACCGCGAACCCGACCCCCGGCAGTTCCCCGTCGGCGGCGAACGGCTGTCGCCGCACGACTTGAAGGGCTACGGGAACATCGGCTCGGCGCAGGAGGGCGCCGACGACGCCGACGGGACGAGGCGATGACAGCGGCCGCCGGAACAGGGCCGCAGTAGGCGCACCGATGCGTCGGCACGAACTCGTCGTCATCGGTGCCGGCTCGGGCAACGCGGTCGTCGCCGACTCCTTCGCGGACCTGGACGTGGCCATCGTCGAGGACCGCTGGTTCGGCGGTACCTGCCTCAACGCGGGATGCATCCCGAGCAAGATGTTCGCCCACACGGCCCACGTGGCCCGCGCCGTTGAGGACGCCGGGACGTACGACGTGGACGCCGAGCCGGGCGGGATCCGCTGGCGCGACGCGCGCGACCGGATCTTCCGTCGGCTGGGCGCCGAACGGGAAGAGGGCCGCCGGGGCCGGGAGGCCCAGGACTTCGTCACCGTGTACGAGGGCCGGGCCCGTTTCACCGGCCCGAGGACCCTCCGCATCGAACGGTCCGGCACCGCACCCCTCGACATCGGCGTGGCGCAGGTCGTCATCGCCGCGGAGCTGGCCGAGGTGTTCGCCGCGGCGGGCAGCGCCGTCACCATCGTGGAGAAGGAACGGCGTCTGCTCGGCCCACAGGACGAGACGGTCTCACGGCGGTTCACCGAACTGGTCCGCTTCCGTCACGACCTCAGGCTCGGCCGGGAACTCACCGCACTCGGAGCCAGCCCGGGCGCGCTGCGGCTTGCCCTCGACGACGGTTCGACGGTCGACGCGGACACCCTGCTCGTCGCAGTGGGCCGCATCCCCGACAGCGACCGCCTGGACCTGGGGGCGGCCGGCATCGCCACCCACGACGACGGCCGGGTGATCGTGGACGCCCACCAGCGCACGACCGCGGGATCCGTGTACGCCCTGGGGGACATCTGCTCGCCGGTGCCCCTCAAACACGTCGCCAACCGGGAGGCGAAGGTCGTCGCGCACAACCTCCGCCACCCCGACGACCCGATCGCCTGCGACCACGACCTCGTACCGGCGGCGGTGTTCACGGCTGGGGATCGACGCCCCCACGCTCACCGGGTCCCCGTACTGGATCCACCCCGCGCTGACCGAGGTGGTGGAGAACGCCCTGCTCGACCTCGGTCCCGACCCGTGAGGCTTGCGCCGGGCCTGCGCCGGACGTCACGCGAGCGCTTCCTCGGCGATCCGGAAGGTCTCCTCCACCGCGGCGGCGTCGTACGGGGCGAATCCGGAGAACAGGGCGGACGCCTCGTCGGCCGGCCTGTGGTGCAGCAGGAGGTCCAGGACGGCCGAGCGCAGCCGGGGCGGAGCCTGCGTGCCGACGATGAACAGGGGCGTCGGCAGATGGTCCCGCCGGGCGATCACGCGGGTCTTCTCGGCATGGGCCGGGTCCTTCCGCCAGACGTCCTCCTGGACGAACGTCGCGTCCGCCGTACCGGCCACGACCGCCTCCACCTGGCCCTCGTAGGGCGGTGTGACGACGAGTTCGCCGAAGAACTCGTCGATGTGGCTCCCCAGGTCGTGGACCAGCAGCAGGGGCGCGAGGAAGCTCGTGGTGCAGAACCGGTGCGCGATGGCCAGCCGCTTGCCGCGAAGACCGCCCGGATCCGTGACCTCGCTGTCCGCGGGGACGACGAGCACGCTCGGGATGCCGGTGGTGCCGTCCGCCGCGGAGAGGGCGCTGGCGACCGGCTCGTACGCGGGGTCCGCGCGCAGGTGGAAGTAGTTGAGCACGGGGAGGTAGGAGAACGTCGCCGCGTGGCCCTCGAGCTGCTCGGTCAGCGGAGCCATGTCGCCGTGGAAGCCGTGGACGTGAACGCCGTGCTCCCCGAGGAACGCTGCCCAGTCGGGAGAATCGACGTCGAGTCTGAGGTTCGCATCGTACAGAAACGTCGCGGTCATCGATCCTCCCGTGGCGTGCGGGTTCTGCGTCCAGTCTCGCCCCTGCCGTGAACAGCCGCAGGGAGTCGCCGGCGCCGGCGACCGGGGCCCGGCGGCGTCACCCGGACGGGCGCGAGGTTCCGCTCCGTGCGCGCCGTCCCTTACCGGCCAGAGGTGAGGTTTCGACGGGAAGATTCTTGACGGCGCACTAGGCTGGTGGGTTGTTCGGCAACAGATCGGAACAATCCGGGTGAAATGCCGGTGTCTGTTGGCGAACCGCTCCATCGCCGGACGAAACGCGAGGGCCGATGCCAGCCACACCCGACCGCACTGAACTCGCTCTGCTCGACTGCGGCGGAACGGACGGTGCTGTGGACCCGGCACCGCCCCGCACCCCCCACGATCCCCCGCGCCCCGGCGGCCCGACGCCCGACGGGGCGGCCCCCGACCACCACCCCGCGCACGCGACGCCGGATCCCGGTGGGCCCCCCTGCGGGCCCCCCGCGGAGGAGGACACCGGCAAGTCCGCGCTTTTCCGCGCCGGGCCCGCCGCACCGCCGCGCACCCTCGTCGACCTCTTCGAGCACACCGTCGGGGCCCACCCGGACGAGCCCGCCCTGGACGACGGGACCACCCGTCTGACGTACCGGGCCCTGGCCGCCGAGGTCGAGCGGCGCCGGCGCGCCCTCGTCGCCGCGGGGGTCGGGGCCGGCGACCGCGTCGGCATCCGCGTGCCCTCCGGGACCTGCGACCTGTACGCGGCGATTCTCGCCGTCCTCGCCGCGGGGGCCGCCTATGTTCCGGTCGACTTCGAGGACCCCGACGAACGGGCCGACCTGGTCTTCGGCGAGGCCGGCGTCCGGGCCGTCGTCGGCGCCGGACAGCACATCGACACCACCCGCGCCACGAGCCCCGCGGACGGCCCGCGCCGCGCCGCGCGACCGGGCCCCGGGGACGACGCCTGGATCATCTTCACCTCCGGATCCACCGGCAGGCCCAAGGGGGTCGCCGTCACCCACCGCAGCGCCGCCGCCTTCGTGGACGCCGAGGCCGCCCTCTTCCTCGCCGAGGAACCCGTCGGCCCCGGCGACCGCGTCATGGCCGGGCTCTCCGTCGCCTTCGACGCCTCCTGCGAGGAGATGTGGCTGGCCTGGCGCCACGGGGCGTGCCTCGTCCCCGTCCCGCGCTCGCAGGTCCGCAGCGGCGCCGACCTCGGCCCCTGGCTCGTGGAGCAGGAGATCACCGTCGTCTCCACGGTCCCGACGCTGGCGGCCCTCTGGGAACCGGACACCCTCACCGACGTCCGCCTGCTGATCTTCGGCGGGGAGGCCTGCCCGCCCGAGCTGTCCCAGCGCCTGGTCACCGAGGGCCGCGAGGTCTGGAACACCTACGGCCCCACCGAGGCCACCGTCGTCGCCTGCGCCGCCCTCCTCACCGGAGCGGAGCCGATCCGCATCGGCCTGCCCCTCGACGGCTGGGAACTGGCCGTCGTCGACGAATCCGGCGAGCCCGTCCCCATGGGCGGCAGCGGCCAGCTCGTGATCGGCGGCGTCGGCCTCGCCCGCTACCTCGACCCGGCCAAGGACGCCGAGAAGTACGCACCGCTCACCGCCCTCGGCTGGGAGCGCGCCTACCGCAGCGGCGACCTCGTCCGCGCGGAAGCGGAAGGCCTCGTCTTCCTCGGCCGCGCCGACGAGCAGATCAAGCTCGGCGGGCGTCGCATCGAGCTCGGCGAGGTCGACGCCGCCCTCCAGGCGCTGCCCCACGTGGCCGGAGCCGCCGCAGCCGTCCGCACCGCGCGCAGCGGCAACCAGCTCCTCGTCGGCTACCTGGTCACCCAGGACGGATGGGACCGGGCCGCCGCCGTCGAGCGGCTGCGCGCCGCCCTGCCAGCCGCCCTCGTACCGCTCCTCGCGCCCGTCGCCGAACTGCCCACCCGTACGTCCGGCAAGGTGGACCGCGACGCCCTGCCCTGGCCGCTCCCCGACCTGGAGACGGACCGCCCGGCCGAACGGCTCCACGGCACCGAGGCCTGGCTCGCCGAACAGTGGAGCGCGACCCTCGGAACGCCCGTCACCAGCGCCACCGACGACTTCTTCGCGATCGGCGGCGGCAGCCTCGCCGCCGCCCAGCTCACCACCCGGCTGCGCACCCGCTACCCGAGCGCCGCCGTCCTCGACATCTACCAGCAGCCCACCCTGCGCAAGCTGGCCCGGCGCCTGGAGAAGGCCGCACCGGAAGACACCAGAGCCCGCACCGTCGCACCGGTCCCGGCACGGACCCAGATCCTGCAGTGCCTGCTGCTGCTCCCCCTGCTCACCGTGGTCGGCATGCGCTGGACCGTGGCCCTGCTCGCCCTCGGCAACGTCCTGCACGCGCTCGGCCCCCACCCGTGGGCACCCACCGCCTCGTGGTGGGTGCTCGCCCCCGCCGCGGCCCTGTTCTTCAGCCCGCCGGGCCGCCTCGCCCTCGCCGCCGGCGGCGCCCGGCTGCTGCTGCGCGGCGTCGGGGCGGGCCGCTACCCCCGCGGCGGCAGCGTGCACCTCCGGCTCTGGACCGCCGAACGCCTGGCCGAGTACGCGGGCGCCACCTCGCTCACCGGCTCCTGGCTGGAACGCTACGCCCGGGCCCTCGGCGCCAGGGTCGGCCCCGAGGCGGACCTGCACTCCCTGCCCCCGGTCACCGGCCTGCTCAAGCTCGGCCGGGGCTGCGCCGTGGAGTCCGAGGTGGACCTCAGCGGGCACTGGCTGGACGGCGACCGCCTGGTCATCGGCCAGGTCAGGGTCGGCGCGGGAGCCGTCATCGGCACCCGCAGCATGCTCCTGCCCGGCGCACGGGTCGGCAAGCGCGCCGAGGTCGCCCCCGGCTCGGCCGTGGCGGGGCAGGTCCCCACCGGCCAGCGCTGGGGCGGCGCGCCCGCCGTCAAGCTCGGCCGGGCCAAACGCAACTGGCCCCAGGAGCGCCCGCCGCGCGGACTCCCCTGGCGCGCCGCCTACGGTGCGGCCGGATTCGGCCTCACGGCGCTGCCCCTGCTCGCGGCCGTGCCCGCCCTGCTCGTCCTCGGCCGGTTCGTACCCGTCGGCGCGGGCCCGGCCGACGCCCTCCGCGGAGCACTGCTCGCCGTGGTCCCCGCCGCGCTCGCCTTCGGGTGCGCGTACGCCCTGCTGGTGCTGGTCGCCGTACGCCTGCTCAGCCTCGGGCTGCGCACCGGCACCCACCCCACCCACAGCCGCGTCGGCTGGCAGGCCTGGACCGTCACCCAGCTGATGGACCTGGCACGGGACACCCTCTTCCCGCTGTACGCCGGACTGATCACCCCCGTCTGGCTGCGCCTGCTCGGCATGAAGATCGGCCGGGGCGCGGAGGTTTCCACCGTGCTGGCGCTGCCCAGCCTCACCACCGTCGGCGAGGGAGCGTTCCTGGCCGACGACACCCTCACCGCCCCCTACGAACTGGGCGGCGGCTGGATGCGGATCGGCCACTCCTCGATCGGCCGCCGGGCCTTCCTCGGCAACTCCGGGATGGCGGCCCCCGGCCGCACCGTCCCGGACGACGGCCTGGTGGGCGTCCTGTCCGCCGCGCCGAAGAAGGCCAAGAAGGGCAGCTCCTACCTCGGCCTGCCCCCCGTCCGGCTGCCCCGCTCGGCGGCCGAGGCCGACCGGGGCCGGACCTACGACCCGCCCGCGCGCCTGCTGTGGGCCCGCGGTCTCGTCGAGCTGTGCCGGCTGGTGCCCGTCTTCTGCTCGGCCGCCCTCGCCGTGCTCACCGCGGCGGCGCTCTGCGCCCTGGCCACCCGCACCGGGCTCGGGATCGCGGGAGCCGCCCTGCTCTCCGGCGCGGTCCTGGCGGCCGCCGGAGCCGCCGCCTGCGCCGTCTCGATCGCCGCGAAGTGGCTGCTGGTCGGCCGGCACCGGCCGGGCGAGCACCCGCTGTGGAGCGGCTTCGTCTGGCGCAACGAACTCGCCGACACCTTCGTGGAGGTGCTGGCCGTGCCGTGGCTGGCCGGATCCGTCCCCGGCACACCCCTGCTGCCCCTGTGGCTGCGCGGCCTGGGAGCCCGCGTCGGCCGGGGAGTGTGGTGCGAGAGCTACTGGCTGCCCGAGACCGACCTGGTCGAGCTGGGGGACGGGGTGAGCGTCAACCGCGGCTGTGTGTTGCAGACGCACCTCTTCCACGACCGGATCTTGAGGACGGATACTGTGGTCCTCCGCGAGGGCGCCACCCTGGGTCCGGGCGGAATCGTCCTGCCCGGCACCACGGTCGGGGCGCGCACCACCCTGGGTCCCGCCTCCCTGGTGATGGCGGGCGAATCCGTCCCCGCCGACACCCGCTGGCTGGGCAATCCGATCGAGGCGTGGCGGTCCTGAGAGCGGCTGGGCACCCGGCCGCGACAACCGCGGCCGGGCCCCGGCGGACCGGCACGTCGCACGACCAGAGCACAGCGCAGGGAGCGGAAGCGGCAGTGAGCGGCCAGACGACAGCGGCATCGGACCCGTACTTCCCGGCCAACGGCGACGCCCGCTACCGCGTGCACCGGTACGAGATCGCCCTGGACTACCGCCCCGGCCCCAACCGGCTGGCCGGAACCGCCCGGCTCAGCGCCATCGCCGGCCGGGCGCCGCTGGCCGAGTTCCACCTGAACCTGGCCGAGTTCAAGATCGGCCGCGTGCTGGTCAACGGGCGGGCGGTCCACTACGCGCACCGCGGCGGCCGGCTGCGCGTCCGGCCGACGAAGCCGCTGCCCGCCGGAGCCGCGTTCACCGTCGACGTGCAGTGGGCCGGCAACCCCAGGCCGGTGCGCAGCCCCTGGGGCGGCCTCGGCTGGGAGGAGCTGACCGACGGCGCGCTCGTCGCCAGCCAGCCCGTCGGCGCCCCCTCCTGGTACCCCTGCAACGACAGGCCCGCGGACAAGGCCTCGTACCAGATCTCGGTCAACACGCCGTCGGCCTACACGGTGGTCGCCGGCGGACGGCTCCTCACCCGCACCACGAAGGCGAGCACCACCACCTGGGTGTACGAGCAGCCCGCGCCCACCTCCACCTACCTGGTCGGGCTGTCCATCGGCATGCACCAGACCGTCCTCCTCGGCGACCCCGGGCTCGGCGGCGTGTCGCAGACCGCCCACGTGCCCGCCCACCTGCTGCCCCGGTTCTCCCGGGACTTCGCCCGGCAGCCCGCGATGATGCATTTGTTCGAGGAAATGTTCGGTCCCTACCCCTTCGGGGAGTACACCGTCGTCGTCGCCGACGAGGAGCTCGACGTCCCCGTGGAGGCCCAGGGGCTCTCCCTGTTCGGCACCAACCACGTGGACGGAGCCCGCGGCTCGGAGCGACTCATCGCCCACGAACTCGCCCACCAGTGGTTCGGCAACAGCGTGACCATCGCCGACTGGCGGCACATCTGGCTCAACGAGGGCTTCGCCAAGTACGCAGAGTGGCTCTGGTCGGAACGCTCGGGGGGCCGCACCGCGCACGAGCGCGCCGCCGCCGCCCACCGGTTGCTGCTCGCGCACCCCCAGGACCTCCGTCTGGTGGACCCGGGCCGCAAGCTGATGTTCGACGACCGCCTCTACGAGCGCGGCGGGCTCGTGCTGCACGCCCTGCGCTGCGCCCTGGGCGAGGAGGCGTTCTTCCGGATGATGCGCGACTGGGCCACCATCCACCGCCACGGCGTGGTGACCACCGCCGCCTTCACCACCCACGCCTCCCGCTACGCCACCGATCCGCTGGACGAGCTGTACTCGGCCTGGCTGTACGAGGCCCCGCTCCCGCCGCTGCCGTCGCCGTCCCGGTGACCGCGGGGCCCGCCGGTCGCGGGTCGTCGCCGGTTTCCGGTCGGGCCGCGGCCGCGCGCGTCCGGCGACCCCTGGTGAAACGGCAGGTCACGACCGTGCCGCGGACGGCCTGAAGTGGGCCGGGAGGGGGCGGGGCGCCCTTGCCCGGGGCCTATGCGCATGCCAGCATTCCAGCGCACGCCGGGACGGGGCGGGCCGGGGACGAGCGGATCCGGCACCTGCCGTCCCGTCGTCTCCGTCCGTTGCTGAACAACGAGCCAGGAGTGCATCCGTGATCCGATCGACACTGCGTTCTCTGCTGCTCGGCGGCGGGGGAGCGGCCGTCATGCTGGCAGCCGCCCTCGTCCCCGCCACCGCCTCCGCCACGCCGTTACCGGCGCCGGCGCCCCTGACCGGAGCGCCGGCCGCGAACGGCACGGCCCCCGTGGCCGCCGCCGGGTTCTGGTCCTGCACCGTCCCGCCCGGATACGTCTACACCTCCACCCAGTCCACCCTGAACTGCAGCGGCTCCGGCTTCAGCACCTACTACTACGTGCAGCCGCCCGCCGACGGGCTGTGGGCCTGCACCGCCCCGTCGCAGTTCACCTACAGCTCCACGCAGAGCACCCTCGACTGCTCCACGGGCGGCGGCTTCCGCACCAAGTACCTGCTGAAGACCCCGGTGACCGGGCTGTGGGCCTGCACCGTGCCCTCGGGCTTCACGTACACGAGCACCCAGTCCACCCTGGACTGCTCGACGAGCGGCGGCTTCCGCACCAAATACCTCCTGCGGGCCTTCTGACGGCCGGCCGTGAGAACCATTACATTCCTCCCCCAAATCACCCTTTTGGGGCAATCATGATGGGTGGTAACTGTCGTAGATGTGCCGCGTGAGCGGCCCGCGCCTGCCGGTGATCGTGACCGGCAGGCGCCGCTGGGAGTGACATGGGACGCGTGCGCGACTGGACCGGCAACCCGCGGACGGCCCTGCCGATGGCGGGCGGAGCGGTCGTACTGGTACTGGGCGGGCTCTACGTCACCGGCCTCGTCGCCGGTGCCGACATCGACCAGGGCACGCACGTCCGCGGCGTGGACATCGGCGGCATGAGCCGCGAGCAGGCCCGGCACACCGTCGAGCGCGAGCTCGGCCCCGACGCCGCGGCACCCGTGGCGATGCGGATCGGCGACCGCGTCGAGAAGGCCGCACCCGCCACCCTCGGCCTCTCCCTCGACACCGACGCCACCGTCGACCGCGCCGTGCGCAAGGGCCTGGACCCCGTCAGCGTCGTCGGCGGTCTCTTCGCCTCCGGCGAGCGCCGGGTCGAGCCCGTGGTCCGGGTCGACGAGCCGACCGCCCGCGCGGCCGTCGGCCGCATCGCCGCCGACACCGCCCTGCAGCCCCGCGACGGCGTCATCGCCTTCGACAAGGGCACCGCGAAGGCCGTCGCCCCCGTCACCGGCGTCAACCTCGTCCAGGACCGCGCCCTCGCCACCCTGCGCGACGCCTACCTCCGGCCCGAGCCGGGGCCCGTCGTCCTGCCGGTCGTACGCACCGAGCCGCGCGTCGACGCCGAGGAGACCGGACGGGCCATGCGGCAGTTCGCGCGGCCCGCCATGTCCGGCCCCGTGTCGCTCACCGTCGCCGGACGGAGCATGTCCCTCAGCCCCGCCGTCATCGGCGAGCACCTGAAGATGAAGCCCGACGCCCAGGGCCGCCTCGTGCCCGCCCTGGACTCCAAGGGCCTGCTCGCCGAGCCCGCCGTCGCCCGCCCCGTCGAGGAGGTCACCCTCGCCCCGCGCGACGCGGAGCCGCGCGTCGACGGCCAGGGCCGCTTCGTCCTCGCCGCGCAGAGCCGCGAAGGGCGCAAGGTGACCCAGGAGGCACTGCACAGCGCCGTGATGCCGCTGCTGACCCGCACCGGCGCCGCCCGCACCGGCGAGCTCGCCACCGCGGCCGTGCAGCCGGACCTCACCAGCGAGGAGGCCCGGCAGCTCGGCATCACGGAGGAGATGTCCTCCTTCACCGTCGAGTTCCCGGCCGCCCCCTACCGCAGCACGAACATCGGCCGCGCCGTGGAGCTGATCAACGGCTCGGTGGTGCAGCCGGGCCAGGAGTGGAGCTTCAACCGCACGGTCGGCGAGCGCACCCCGGAGAACGGCTTCGTCGACGGCATCATGATCAACGACGGCCAGTACGTGAAGTCGCCCGGCGGCGGCGTCTCGGCGGTCGCCACCACCATGTACAACGCCGCCTTCTTCGCCGGTCTCAAGCCCGTCGAGCACGGCCCCCACTCCTTCTACATCGAGCGCTACCCCGAGGGCCGTGAGGCCACCGTCGCCTGGGGCACCCTCGACCTGCGCTGGATCAACGACTCCGGACACCCCCTCTACATCCGGGCCGAATCCACCGACACCTCCCTGACCATCACCCTCCTCGGCACCAAGAAGTACGACGAGATACGCGCGACCAAGGGACCGCGCACCAACGTCGTGCAGCCCGCCAAGCGTCAGGGCAGTGGGCCGACCTGCGAGGTGCAGACCCCGCTCGAGGGCTTCGACGTGACCGTCGGCCGCGTCTTCGTCAACGGCGGCAAGGAGGTCAAGCGCGAGGAGTACAAGACCCACTACACCCCGCGCGACGAGGTCACCTGCACCCCGGAGGGCGCACCCGCCCCCGACGCCACCGCGCCGTCCTCCTCTCCCGCGCCCCCGCCGACCGCCGAGGCCGCACCCGCCCCCACCGCCGCCTCCGCCACCGCTCCCCGGACCGCCTGAGCGCCCTCCCCGACCCCCGGAGGGAGGGACGAGACGTGACACTTCGGGCGCACATTGTGCATGCCGGGGGCCGCGGCGGCCCGGAGGTGCTACAACTGGGGACGTGACCATTCCTCGCCACCCGTGCCGGGTACGTCGGTGCGGTCACCTCTAGGCAACCGGTTCAAGAGCGTCGCCGGCCAGGTATTCGTCCTCCAGGTGGCGATCGTGGTGTTGCTCGCGGCCGGGGCCCTGCTGGCCCTCGTCCTCCAGTCGCGCCACGACATCGACCGCGAGGCCCGCAACCGCTCGGTGGCCGTGGCCGAGACCTTCGCGCACCAGCTCGGCCTCCAGGGCGCACTGAAGACCTCCGACCCCTCCGCGGTGCTCCAGCCCCTCGCCGAGCAGACCCGCAAGGCCGCCGGGGTCGACTTCATCGTGGTGATGGACACCAACGGCATCCGCTACAGCCATCCCAAACCCGACCGCATCGGGAAACGGTTCGTCGGCACCATCGAGCCCTCCCTCCAGGGCAAGGTCCACACCGAGAGCGTCGAGGGCCCCCTCGGCAAGGAGATCCAGGCCGTCGTCCCCGTCAAGGGCGCCGACGGCAAGGTGGTCGGCCTGGTGTCCGCCGGCCTGACCGTCGAGAACGTCACCGGCGCCCTCGACCGCCAGCTCCCGGTCATCCTCCTGGCCATCGCCACCGGCCTGGCCCTCGCCACCGTCGGCACCGCGCTCATCAGCAGACGCCTGCGCCGCCAGACCCACGGGCTCGGCACGCAGGAGATGACCCGCATGTACGAGCACCACGACGCGGTCCTCCACGCCGTCCGCGAAGGCGTCGTCATCACCGACGGCGACGGCCGCCTCGTGCTCGCCAACGACGAGGCAAAACGTCTCCTCGGCCTGCCCGACGAAGCCGAGGGACACCGCATCGGGGACGTCGGCGGCCTCGACCGCCGGATCGCCGACCTGCTGCTCTCCGGGCGCGAGGCCACCGACCAGGTCCTCGAGAGCGGCGACCGCCTGCTCGTCGTCAACCAGCGGCCCACCCACCCCGGCGGCCGCCCCGAGGGCGCCGTGGTCACCATCCGGGACTCCACCGAGATGCAGATCCTGACCAGCCGCGCCGAGACGGCCCGCCGGCGCCTGAAGCTGCTCTACGACGCCGGCGGCGACATCGGCACCTCGCTCGACGTGGTCCGCACGGCCGAGGAACTGGCCGCCGTCGCCGTCCCCCGCTTCGCGGACTTCGTCACCGTCGACCTCGCCGACCAGGTCGTCGACGGGGACGAACCCGTCCCCGGCGCCGACATGCGGCGCACGGCCGTCAGCGGCATCCGTTCCGACCACCCCCTCTACCCGGTCGGCCGGATGATCGACTTCCTGCCGTCCACGCCCCAGGCCCGCGGCTACGGCACCGGGCGCGCCGAACTGGTGCCCCACCTGGACGACGCACCCGGCTGGAAGGCCCAGGACCCGCCCCGCGCCCAGGCCATCGTCGACTACGGCATCCACTCCCTCATCGCGGCCCCGCTGATGGCCCGCGGCGTCGTCCTCGGCGTGGTCAACTTCTGGCGGTCGCAGAAGCAGGAACCCTTCGACGAGGACGAGCTGTCCCTCGCCGAGGAGCTCGTCGCCCGCGCCGCGGTCAGCATGGACAACGCCCGCCGCTACACCCGCGAGCACGCGCTCGCCGTCACCCTCCAGCGCAGCCTGCTGCCCCGCGCGCTGCCCGAACAGAGCGCCATGGACGTCGCCCACTTCTACCTGCCCGCACAGTCCGGCGTGGGCGGCGACTGGTTCGACGTCATCCCGCTGCCCGGCAGCAGGGTCGCGCTCGTCGTCGGAGACGTCGTCGGCCACGGCCTGCACGCCGCCGCCACCATGGGACGGCTGCGCACCGCCGTGCACAACTTCTCCTCCCTCGACCTGCCGCCCGACGAGATCCTCGCCCGCCTGGACGACCTCGTACAGCGCATCGACCACGACCACAACGCCGACAGCGAGGAGGGCACCGGGGGCGTGCTCGGCGCCACCTGCCTCTACACCGTCTACGACCCGGTCTCCCAGCGCTGCACCATGGCCCGCGCCGGCCACCTGCCGCCACTGCTGGTCGCCCCCGACGGCACCACGGAGATCGTCGAGCTCCCCGCCGGCCCGCCGCTCGGGCTGGGCGGCATGCCGTTCGAGACCGCGGAACTCGAGCTGGCCGAGGGCAGCCAGCTCGTCCTGTACACCGACGGCCTCGTCGAGGAACGCACCCGGGACATCAGCGAGGGCCTGGAACTCCTGCGCGCCGCGCTGAGCCATCCCGACCGCGACCCCCACGACAGCTGCCGGGCCGTGCTCGACATGCTGCTGCCGGCCCGCCCCACCGACGACGTCGCGCTGCTCATCGCACGCACCCGGACCCTCGGCCCCGACCGGGTCGCCCAGTGGGACGTGCCCTTCCACCCGAGCGCCGTCAGCGCGATGCGCAGCGTCGCCGCGAAGAAGCTGGACGAGTGGGACCTGTCCGAGCTCGGCTTCGCCACGGAACTGATCCTCAGCGAGCTGATCACCAATGCCCTGCGGCACGGCAGCGAGCCGGTCCGCGTCCGACTGCTCCGCGACCACAACCTGACCTGCGAGGTGTGGGACGGCAGCAGCACCGCCCCCCACCTGCGCTACGCCGCCACCACCGACGAGGGCGGGCGCGGGCTGTTCCTCGTCGCGCAGCTCAGCGAGCACTGGGGCACCCGCTACACCCCCGAGGGCAAGGTCATCTGGGCGGAGCTGAGCCTGCCGGGCACCGCAGGAGCCACCGACGCCGCCCTTTCCGCCTTCCTGGACGTCGACCCGCTCTGACCCGCGCCCCGCGGAAAACCCCTGCCCGGGCGCGCGTCCGCGTGGCTACCATCGCCCGGTGCAGAGCGAACCCGCCCCCTGGTCCCCGTACCCGAAGATCCCCGCGAACCGCAGGCTGGGGGAGGCCGGCGGCCGCGGCTGGGTCGCGCACGAGAAGATCCACGGGGCCAACTTCGCCGTCGTCTGCGACGCGGCCGGGGCCCGCCCGGCCAAACGGCGCGCCCTGCTCGACGACGGAGGACTCGACGACTTCTTCGGCGTCGGCCGCGTCTGGCCCGCGCTGGCGGTCGCCGCCACCCGCTGCGCCGCGCACCTGCGCCGGGCCACCGGGGCCGTGGACTCCGCCGTCGTGACCGTCTACGGCGAACTGGCGGGCGGCCGCTACCCCCACCCCGACGTGCCACCGGTACCGGGCGCCGAGGCGGTCCAGACCGGCGTCTGGTACGCCCCCGACCTGGTCTGGCTGCCGTTCGACGCCACCCTGACCGACGGCGACGGCCTGCACTGGGCCGCCGACCGGACCCTGCGCGCCGCGGCCGGATCCGCCGGGCTGACCTGCGTGCCCCTGCTGGCCGCGGGCCCCCTCTCCCGCCTCGGGGAACTGCCCGCGCTCTTCCCCACCCGGCTCCCCGGGCTGCTCGGCCTCCCGGCGCTGCCGGACAACCTCGCGGAGGGCCTCGTGCTCAAGCCGGCCGACGGGTCCCGCGGCCCCGACCGTCCCATGGCCAAGGTCAAGCAGCCCGCGTTCGCCGAGGACGAGCGCTTCGACGGCGCACGCCCCCACCGGGTGCCCACCGACGGTGCGGCGGGCGTTCCCGGCTGGCTGCTCGCCCACGGCACCGCCCTGCTCACCCCGGCCCGCGCCGCGTCCGCGGTGAGCAAGCTGGGACCCCGTACGGACGCCGCGGAGCTGGCCGCCGAGATCGTCCGGGACGCCGCCGAGGACACGGACCACGAGGTCGGCGGCCTCGACCCGGCGACGCGGCGGGCCCTGGAGGCCGCCCTGGGTGCCGGAGCGCTCGCCCTGGCCCGCTTCGACGCGGCCGACCGCGCAGGCCGCTGAGGCGGGCCCTCAGCCCCGTACGGGACCGCTCGGCGCGGGACCGTTCGGCGGCAGCCGGGAGTCGACGCCGATCCGGGCCGCGAGCAGGGCGATGTCGTCGTCGGCGGACGCCGGGACCAGGTGGGCGATCAGCGAGTCGCACAGCTGGTCCAGGGGCTGGAGCGGCTCGGTGAGGAGCCCGGTCAGCTCGCCCAGGCGCTCGTCGATGTCGCGGGTCCGGGCCTCGATCAGCCCGTCCGTGTAGAGCACCAGAAGACTGCCCGGGGGCAGGGTGATCTCCGTGGTCGTGAACGTGATCCCGCCGACCCCCAGCGGGGCGCCCGGCGGGGTCCCGACCAGGTACACGGTGCCGTCGGGCTCGGCCACCGCGGGCGGCGGATGCCCGGCCCGGGTGACCGTGCACTGCCCCGTCGCGGGATCGCACACCACGTACAGGAACGTGGCGAGCATCGGCTCCGCCAGGTCGGCGAGGGTCGCCTCCAGGTGCTGGAGCAGCGCCGCCGGCGGCATGTCGAGACGGGCCAGCGCACGGACCGTCGCGGACAGCCGGCCCATCACCGCGGCCGCGGCGATGCCGTGTCCCATGACGTCGCCCATCAGGAGCGCGGCCCGGCCCCCGGAGAGCGGCAGCACGTCGTACCAGTCGCCGCCGACCTCGTTCACGTCGCTCGCGGGCAGGTAGCGGTGCGCGATCTCGATGCCGGGCGGCGGCGTCACGTGCTGCGGGAGCATGCTGCGCTGGAGGACCACCGCGGTCTCGTGCTCGTGGTGGTACAGGCGGGCGTTGTCGATGCCGATGGCGGCCCGCGCGGCCAGCTCGCTCGCCAGCGTGACGTCGTCCGACCCGAACGGGCCGTGCGGCCGCGTGCGGTAGAAGGTCGCGACCCCGAGGACCAGACCGCGCGCGATCAGCGGCACCATCAGGAACGAGTGCACGCCGATCTCGATCAGCTGGGCGGGCCGGGGGGTGTGCCGGGCCGCGGAGGCGACCGCCTGCGCGTCGAGGTGGGCGATCAGAAACGGCTGCCGGGCCGCGAGGGCCTGCGTGTACGGGGCGGTCGAAGGGAAGGTCAGGGTCCGGCCGAGCGGCGCCAGGACCTGCGTGACCGCGGAACCGGTCAGCGGCGCCCTGCCCAGACGGCGCAGCGCCACACCGCCGGTCAGCCCCATGCCCGGCTCGTTCCCGCGGGCCAGGGAGTCCAGCACGTCGACCGTGACCGCGCTCGCGAGGTGCGGCACGGCGAGGTCGGCCAGCTCCTGCGCGGTGCGCTCCAGGTCGAGGCTGGCCCCGATGCGGGAACTGGCCTCGTTGAGCAGGGCGAGCCGGCGGCGGCCGGCCTCGGCCTCGGTGTGGTCGCGCTCCTGGTCGGTGATGTCGAGGAGGGAGGCGATCACCCCGATCGGTCGGCCACCGGGATCCTCCACCCGGACGTACGAGCACGCCCACACCCGGTCGTGGGCGGGATCGGCCGGCGTACGGCCGGTCCGGCGCCGGTCCAGGACGGGCTCGCCCGTGTCCAGGACCTGCCGCATCGCCTCCTCCATCTCGCCCGCGTTCACCTCGGGCAGCAGCTCGGCCAGCCGCCGTCCCACGTGGGCCGACTCCGCCATCCCGTTCATGGCCTCCAGCGCCGGATTGACCTGGAGGAACCGCAGCTGGGTGTCGAGGATCCCGATGCCCACCGGCGAGCGGGCGAACAGGCCGTCCCACACTGCGGATGACCCCCGGATCCGGCGGGCCGCGTGCGCGTCCGCGGCGAAGACCAGCACGGCCGAGGCGCCGTGCCGCCGGTCGGGGACGGGGCAGGCCCAGATCTCCAGCTCCAGCGGGTGCCCGGCCCGGTGCCAGGCGGTCACGGTGCCCATCACGCCCCGGCCCGACGCCGCCGTCTCCCACAGGGTCCGGCCGAGGCTGCGGTCGGCGCCGGGGTGCAGGAGGTCGGCGATGTGCCGCCCGAGGACCTCGGGCGGGGTGTAGCCGAGCAGCTCCTGCGCGCCGTGGTTCCAGCGGACGACGGTGCCTTCGCTGCTGGTGGCCACCAGGGCAACGGGCAGGGCGCCCAGCCATCCGCCGGCGTCCTGCGCGGCGCTGATGACCAGGTCCTCCAAGCCCCTCTCGTCATGCATCCCGCACCCGCTCCTTCCGGGCGGTCCCGGCCTCGTGGCGCGGCGGCGCCGGACAGCGGCGCAGCCCCTGTCCGCCGCCCGCCCGGTGCGGCCCGCGTCTGCGTTTCGTCATCACCTTCATGGTCGCGCGGCCCGCCCCGGCGCGCCGTGCAGGACCCGCCGGGTTCACCCGGTGCGCGCCCGCCCGCCGCGGCGGGTCACCCGGCGGGGTTCATCCGGTCGGCCGAGCACAGCGGGCCCCCCGCGCCGCACCGGGCCACGCTGTGGGCAAGGACCGACTCCACCGCACAGACGAGGACCGCACCATGTCCCACAGGCGACGTATCGGCATCACCGCGGGGGCCGTAGCACTGCTGCTGGGCGCCACAGCGTGCTCGGGTCTGGGGCGCAGCACCGTCGGCCAGCTCAGCTTCCGCGGCCACGACTCGCCGGTCGAGATCAACTACAACAACACCCTCGTCACCGGCTGCCACCGGATCGCCATCCCGGACGGGGCCACCCACGTCGAGAACAACACCCTCGTGGACGTCATCCTCTACCAGAACTACGACTGCAAGCAGAACGACGAACCGAACAACGAGATCTACGTGGCCACGACCCTCTCGAACGTGACCGCTCCCAGGACCCGCCCCTGGCGGAGCTTCAGCGTCGTCCACTGACGCGCGGCGCCGCGGGCGCCCGGTCCCGTACCGGCCCGGGCCCTGCCGCGGGAGCGGCCGGGTCAGGCGGACTCCGGCCGCGCCGCGCGGCGGATCGCGTCCAGGGCGCGCCCGACGTCGGCGTCGGTCGTGGACCAGTTGCTCACCGAGATCCGCATGACGCGCCGGCCGTGCCAGGTGGAGCCGCTGATCCAGGCCGTCCCGTCCTCCAGCACCCGGGCCAGCACCCGTTCGGTGCGGGCGTCGTCGCCGAAGTCGGCGCAGACCTGCGTGAACACCACGTCGTTGAGCACCCGTGCTCCGTCGATCCCGGCGATGCCGTCGGCGAACGCGCGGGCGTGCCGGCAGAGGCGGTCGACCAGGTCGGCCACTCCGGAGCGGCCGAGGGAACGCAGCACCGCCCAGACCGGGAAGGCCCTGCCGCGCCGGGAGAGTTCGGGGACCTTGTCGACGGGGTCGCCCTGTTCGTGCTGGATCAGGTAGTCGCCGCGCAGGCCCATCGCCGCCCGGAGCGCGGACGGGTCGCGCACGACCGCCAGGCCGCAGTCGTAGGGGACGTTGAGGGTCTTGTGCGCGTCCGTGGCCCAGGAGTCGGCGCCGCCGCAGTCCCGCACCAGGTGCGCGTGCCGGGGGGACGCGGCCGCCCACAGGCCGAAGGCACCGTCGACGTGGATCCACGCGTCGGCCGCGCGGGCGGCCCGTACGGTCTGGGTGAAGGGGTCGAAGGCGCCGGAGTGGATGTCGCCCGCCTGGAGGACCACGAGCGTGGGGCCCGGCCCGGCCTCGTCCAGGGCCGCGCTCAGGGCGTGCGGCAGCATGCGCCCCTGATCGTCCGCCTCCACCAGGCGGGGCGTGCCGAGCCCCAGGTAGCGCAGGGCCAGGTCGACGGCCATGTGGCGGTCGCGGCCGGCGAGCACGCGGACGGCGGGTCCGCCGGCGAGCCCGTCGCGGGCCACGTCGCGGCCGGCGCGCCGCAGGACGGTGTCCCGTCCGGCCGCGAGGCAGGTGAAGTTCGCCATCGTCGCGCCGGTGGTGAAGCCGACGGCGCTGCCGCCGGGCAGGCCGAGCAGGTCGAGCAGCCAGGCGCCGGCGATCTCCTCCGCGGCGGTGTAGGCCGGGGAGACGGTGCGCATCACGCAGTTCTGGTCCCAGGCGCTGACCAGCCAGTCGGCGGCCAGCGCGGCCGGTTCGGTGCCGCCGACCACGAATCCGTAGAAGCGGCCGCTGGGGAAGGCGGTGAGCCCGGGTTCACAGGCCCGGGCCAGCAGGTCGACGACGTCGGCGGGGGCGCTCGGACCGGCGGGCAGTTCGGCGCCGAGCGCGCGCACGGTCTCGTCGACCGATGCCCGTGCGGGTATCCGGCGGTCGGGCAGGCTCGCCAGCCAGCGGACGGCATGCTCGTGCGCCCGCCGGAGCGCGGCCTCGCGCGCGTCCATACCTCGGACTATGGGACCGGACCCGCCGCCCCGCAAGCGGCGGCCCGTGCTCCCGTCCGTCCCCCGGCGGGCCGGATCAGATCTGGACGGCGCTCTGGTCGAGGGAGTCCAGGGCCGCGGTCCACGGGAAGGGGGCGGGCACCTCCGCGGGGCTGTTGTCGTGCTGGAGGAGCCGGACGCCGGCGCCTCGCAGGGTGGCGAGGGAGACCTCGTACTGGGGGTGCGCGGTGAGGGCGGAGTTGGCGCACGCGACGGCGGTCGAGGGCGTGCTGTTGCCGAGCGCCTCGGCGGCGAGACCGATGGTGAGGCGGTCGGTGAGGCCGAGGGCCCAGGCGTTGACGGTGTTGAAAGTGGCGGGGGCGTAGAGGAGGGCGTCGGGCGCGGGCCACAGGTCGGGTTCACCGGGCATCCGGTACTGCCAGCGGACGGCGTGGCCGGTGAGGGCGGCGAGTCCGTCCAGGCTTCCGGCCAGCCAGTGCGCGGCGGTGGGGGTCAGTCCCAGGCACACGTCCCAGCCCCGGGCCTGGGCGTCCTCGATGACGGCGGCGACGTCGAAGACGGGTGGTGCGGCGGAGCAGAGCAGGTAGAGGGATTTCGTGGTCATGCGGCATTATGATCATATTGATCAACCTCAAGTAAGGCTGAGGCGCACCGTTCAGGCCCGTCGGACCGCATCCGTCGGCCACGCGCCGCCGAGCCGCCGGTACGAGACAGTGGTGCTGTGGTCGATGTCGACGCGGTGACGACCGAGCTGTACGGGCTGCTGCCGGAGGAGTTCACGGCGGCCAGGGACGCCCGCGCCGCGGCGGCCCGCCGGGACGGCGACCGCGCCGCGGCCGAGGCCCTCGCGGCCCTGCGCAGGCCGACGCTCGCCGTGTGGGCCGCGAACCTGCTGGCCCGCGCCGAGGAGGACCAGGCCCGGCGCCTGCTGGAGCTCGGGCAGGGGTTGCGCGACGCGCACCGGAACCTGGCGGGGGAGGAGCTGCGGACCCTCTCGCACCAGCAGCACGTGGTCGTCGCGGCCATGGCCTGCGAGGCCTGCCGGCTGGCGGGCGAGGCCGGCAAGCCCGTGTCCGGGAGCGTCCGGCACGCGGTCGAGCAGATCCTCCGCGCCGTTCTCACCGATCCCGCGACCGCCGAGGCCTGGGCGCGCGGCGTCCTGGCCGAAGCCCCGCCCCCCGTCGTCGGCTTCGCCGAAACGGCGCCCGCCCCCGGCACGCTCCCGCGCCCGGCGAAGCGCCGTACGGCCGGGGCTCCGGAGGTGGAGACCCCGGACCCGGAGGCCACGGATCCGGAGAGCCAGACCCCGAAGACCTCGGCCGCGAAGGGCCGGGGCCGGAAGGCCCGGGACGCTCAGGCCAAGAACACAAAGGCCCGGGACGCGAAGGCTCGGGAGCGGGCCCGCGCCGAGGCGGACCGTGCCCTCGCGGCGGCCGAGCGCGCGGACGAGGCGCTCGCGCGCGCGGAGGCGGAACGCTCGCGGGCCCACGGTGCCCTGGCCGCGGCCGACGCGGAACTGGCCGGCCTCCGCGCCCGCCTCGACCGGGCCGGCGCCGAGCGGGACCGGCTGGCCGCTGCCGCCGAGGACGCCGACCGCCGCCGACGACAGGCCGACGGGGAGGCGCGCACGGCACGTACGGCGGCAACCGCGGCCCGGCGCGCCGTGGCGGACGAGGCCCCCTCCGGCGGCTGACGTTCCGCCCCGCCCCGGACGGGCCACGCCCCCGCCGTCCGGCGGTCGTTGGACCTTCCACCGACGGGGTCGCACCCGCATGGTCGGGAACGCGCCTTGCCCGCGGGGGCGCGGAGGCACTGGAATACCACGATCGAGTCGGTTCGGCGGCGCCCCGCGCCGGCCGACCGGCCTCCGCTTCGAGACGCGGACGGAGGGAAGGGCATGGCATCCGTCCTCGAGGGCTGTACACCCTGGCCCCGGGAGTTCGTCGACCGCTACGGGGCGGCCGGCCACTGGCGCGGCAACACCCTCGACAACCTGCTGCGGGGCTGGGCCCTGCAGTACGGGCCGAGGACCGCGCTCGTGCACGGCGACACCCGCATCACCTACGCGCACCTCAACCGGCGCGTGGACCGCCGGGCCGCCGGATTCCGGCTGCGCGGAATCCGGCCCGGCATGCGGGTCGTCGTACAGCTGCCGGACGTCCCCGAGTTCGCCGTCACCGTCTTCGCCCTGATGCGGGCCGGCGGATCAGGTGGCCTTCCTCATGGTCGCGGACGGGGCCGTCACCGGGCCGCGACCCCTGCTGGTGCCGCGCACCCACGACGACCACGCCTACCAGGCACGCGCGGCGGCCGCTGCCGTCCCGCTCACCGCGGACGACGTCCATCTCGTCGCGCTGCCCGCGGAGTCCGCCCTCGCCCTGGGCTGCCCCGGCATCATCGGCACCCTGTCCGTCGGCGGCACCCTGTCCGTCGGCGGCACCGTCGTCCTCGCCGAGGACCCCGGCCCCGACACCTGCCTGACGGCCCTGACCCGCGAGCGGGTCACCGTCGCCTCGGTCGCCCCGGGCGCACTGCGCCGATGGCTCGACGCCCTGCCGGGCTCCGGAGCGGACACCCGGAGCCTGCGGCTGGTGCAGACCGGCGGCGGCGAACCCCTGGACCGGGCGACCGCCGGACGGGTGGGCGCCGCACTGGGCTGCCCGCTCCAGGAGGTCCACGGCGGACCCGAGGGGCCGCTCGTCCTCACCCGCCCCTCCGGGGACCCGCTCACCGCGCGCGGCCGGTTGCTCTCGCCCGACGACGAGGTCCGCTTCGTCGACGCGAACGGCGCGGACGTGCCCGACGGGACCCGCGGCGCACTGCTCGCCCGCGGCCCGTACACGCCGCGCGGCTACTACCGGGCTCCCGACCACGACCGCCGCCGCTTCACCCCTGACGGCTGGTTCCGCACGGGCGACCTGGTCCGGCGCGCTCCCGACGGCAGCCTGGAGCGGGCCGGCCGTACGGAAGGGGCCGGGGCCGGAAGGGCGTAGGGTCATGCGCATGATCACTTCGACGCAGTTCAGCGAGGCCTTCCTCGACGAGGCCGAACGGCACGCGGCCTGGGGCGCCGCCCAGCTGGAGGCCCTGACCGGCTTCCTGCCCGAGGGCCCGTGGACGGCCGACCTCCCGTCCTGCCTCTACCGCCAGGGCGGGCTGGAACTGCGGATCGCCGTACTCGGCACGTACGACCTGAGGGAGCAGTCCTGGATGTGGGGCTGGGCCAACCCCGGGCTGCGCGGCACCGAGGTGGTGGCGCTCACCGCCGGGATCGAGCGCTACGGACGAGGGCTGGGGATAGCCGAGTTCACGGAGGAGGTGCTCGACCTGTCCGGCTTCGCCGACCCCCGGCGGGCGGCGGAGACCCTGGCCTTCGCCGGCATGGGCGTGGCGGAGGCACCCGGCTACCTGGGCATGGAGGCGGGGCCGGACACCCGGGTCTACTTCCTGCCGGACGACCCGCAGGTCCCGGGGGCACAGCTCGACGCGGTCGCACTCCCGCGGGAACTCATGACCGGTGCGGGCCTGTTCGGCCGCTCCGCGCGACGCGTGGTGCGCGGATACCTGGACCACCACGGTGTGGTGGTGCGCGAGGAGGCGGACCGGATGGTCGCCGAACTCCCGGGCGGCGGCTCGGCGGAGGTCGAGTTCGACGCCGTGGGCCGCATCGGGGGCGTACGCGTGACGGCGGTCTGAGCGCGGCCCCCCGGAGGGTGACCGGGGGAGGGGAGGCGCGGGAGAGGTAGTTTCGTGATCATGGAAAGACCGATACGCACCCCCCTCACCGATCAGGCCCCCGCCGACCCGGCAGCCCCCGACGACCTCCTGGCCTCCCAGCCCGTCGGGTACTGGACGGGCCTGGCGCACGCCGCGGTCATCCGCCAACTCCGCGACGCCATGGCCCGGATCGACGTCACGCAGCCCCAGTACTGGGTGCTCAACCGGGTGGGCGGCGGCGCGCCGGCACCGACCCGCGAGGAAGTGGGCGCCGGACTCACCCCGTTGGCCGACGGACCCCATGAAATCGCGCGTGTGGTGGACCAGTTGCTGCACCGGGGGTGGCTGTCGTCCGACGACGGCGGGCGCCTGTCCCTCACGGCGGCGGGGGAGTCGGCCCGGGTGCGGCTCCGGTCCCTGGTGACCGAGATGCGCGCGGTCGTGCACCAGGGCATCAGCGACGACGAGTACGTCACCACCCTCAGGGTCCTGCGCAGGATGATCGCGAACGTCGAGGCGGCCACCTGAGCGGCGCCGTGAGCGCCCGGGGGCACGAAAAACAAAAGACGAGACGGTTCGGTTCGCAGTAGGCTGATCCCATGCGTGTCCACCACCTCTTCCCCTGAGCCCGGAACACCGGACGGGCGCGGCCCACGCCGCCCCGCCCGGCCCCACCGTGCCCGGAAGCAGGCCCACGCACCCAGAGGACCCCCATGAGCCCCAGCGCCCCCACGAGCCGCAGCGCCCCCACGAGCCACGTCGCCCTCACCGCCACACGGGCCACCCCCGTCGCACAGCTCGCCCTCAGCGGCGTCACCAAGGCCTACGGCGACCGGCTCGTCCTGGACCAGGTCTCCTTCAGCCTCCGCCCCGGTGACAAGGCGGCCGTCATCGGCGAGAACGGCTCCGGCAAGTCGACCCTGCTGCGGCTGATCGCGGGCACCGAGTCCCCCGACCACGGCCACGTCACCCTCGCCTTTCCCGGCGGCACCGGCCACCTCGGACAGACCCTCGCCCTCGGCCCGCGACGCACCGTCCAGGACGCCGTCGACCTGGCCCTGCACGAGCTGCGGACCCTGGAGGCCCGCATCCACGCCGCCGAGCACACCCTCGCCGACGCCGGCCCCGCCGAGCTCGACGCCTACGGGGAACTGCTCACGGCCTTCGAGGACCGGGACGGCTACACCGCCGACGCCCGCACCGACGCGGCCCTGCACGCACTCGGCGTCGGACACATCGGCCGCGACCGCCCCCTGGGCACGCTCTCCGGCGGCGAACAGTCCCGGCTCGCCCTGGCCTGCGTACTCGGCGCCGCACCCGAACTCCTGCTCCTGGACGAGCCGACCAACCACCTCGACGCGCCCGCCGTGGCCTGGCTCGCGGACCGGCTGCGCGCGCACCGCGGCACGGTCCTCGTCGTCACCCACGACCGTGCCTTCCTGGACGCCGTGGCCACCACCGTGCTGGAGGTGGACCGGGACCGGAGGGCCGTGACCCGGTACGGCGACGGCTGGAGCGGCTACCGGGCCGCCCGGGCCGCCGCCCGCCGGGGCGAGGAGCAGCGCCACCAGGAGTACGTCGACACCCTCGCCCGGACCCGGCAGCTCGTCGACACCTCCGGACAGCGGCTGTCCAGCACCGGCAAGGACCCGCGCGAGGGGTTCGGCAAGCACCGCCGCTCCCACGAGGCCAAGCTCTCCGGCCAGGTCAGGGCGGCCCGCCGGAACCTGGAGCGCCTCCTGAGGGAGCCGGTCGCGGCCCCGCCGGAGCCCCTGCGCTTCGCCTCCCGGATCGACCGGGACGCCACGCCCCTCCCCGAGGACACCCCCTACGTCGCGGAACTGGCCGGCGTCGCGGTCGACGGGCGGCTGTCCCTCCCCGAACTGGCCGTCGGCCCCGGCGCACGGCTGCTGATCTCCGGCCCGAACGGCGCCGGCAAGTCGACCCTGCTCCGCGTACTCGCGGGCGACCTCACCCCCGACCACGGCACCGTGCGGCGCCACACGTCCGTCGGATACCTCCCGCAGGAGGTCGCTCCGGACCCGGGCTGCGGGACGCTCCTGCACGCCTTCGCCGCCGGACGCCCCGGGGACCCCGAGGAGCACGCGGAGGAACTGCTGTCCCTCGGCCTGTTCCGCGAGGACGACCTGCGCGTGCGGGTTGCGGCCCTCTCGGTGGGCCAGCGCCGGCGCCTGGACCTCGCACGGCTCGTGACGCAGCCGGCCGGACTGCTCGTCCTGGACGAACCGACCAACCACCTGGCCCCGGCCCTCGTCGAGGAACTGGAGGAGGCGCTGACCGCCTTCCCCGGTGCGGTGGTCGCGGTCTCGCACGACGAGCGGTTCCGCGCGTCCTTCACCGGTCCGCGGCTCGAACTGCGCGCCGGTGTGCCCGTCGGCGATCCCGTACTGCGCGCGTAGGCCCGCCCGTCAAGTCCCGAAATCTCGGAACGTGACCTGATCGCGGCGCCGGGGCCTACTCGAGTCACGGACCCACGCGCACCGCGTGGGGGCCGGATTTCCCCGACCCACGCGTCCAGGACGCGGAGGTATATTGGCGATTAGGAGCGAGAAAATGCGAATAGCCATGAATCTCCCTATGGCCCATGGCGGGGGGAGAGTGTCGTGACTTCCCTGCCTCCTCCTTCAGAGCGCCCCACCGGACCTCCGTCCGGCCCGCTGTCCGGCCGCCCCACGAGCGAGCTGCCCCCACCGGCACCCCCCGGCCCGCCGCCACCGGGCAGCGGCCCCCACGGCCCGCCGGGGGACCCCGGTGAACCCGAGCCCGGCCGCGGGGGCCCGCGCCGCGGATGGCGATCGCGCAGGACCGTCCTGAGCGCAGGCTCCGCGGTGGCCATCGCGACCGCAGTGGTGCTGTTCACGATGATGGGCGGCAACAACGCGGTCGGCGGCGAGGTGTTCCTCCAAGCGGCCTCGGAGGCCGGCCCCGACCCGTTCACCGCCTCCACCGCCGCCGCGGCACAGGACACCGGGGTGACGCCGGTCGCCGCCGCCGAGCCGCAGCGGAGCACGACGTCCGGCGCCCGCACCCTCGAGGTCAACGGTTCGTACCCCGGCCTGTACGGGGGCACCCGGAACCTCGTGAGCTGCGACGTGGAGAAGCAGATCAAATTCCTCGCCGAGCACCCGGACAAGAGCCGGGCCTTCGCCGCCCCGCTCAACATCCGGCAGTCCGAGGTCCCTTCGTACCTGCGGTCGTTGACGCCCGTCCGGCTTGGCTGGGACACCCGGGTGACGAACCACGGGTTCAAGAACAACGGGCCGACCAGCTACCAGGCGGTCCTCCAGGCCGGCACGCCGGTCCTGGTCGACGACCGGGGCGTACCGCGGGTCCGCTGTGCCTGCGGAAACCCGCTGGCTCCGCCCGTCGCGGTCAAGGGGAAGCAGACGTACAGCGGAAAGGAGTGGCAGGCCTTCCGCAGGGCGGACCTCGTCGCGGTCAAGCCGGCTGCCGAGCCGGTGAAGAAGGTGACGATGTTCGACCACGACCGGAAGGACTGGTACGAGCGCCCGAGCGGGGACGCCCAGGGCAAGCACGACCACGAGGTCCCCGCGCCGAAGGGCCAGACCGCGGACGCGCCGTACCCGGTGCTGCCCCCGGCACACCCGGCCCCGGTGGAGAAGCCGGCGGACCGGGACCGGGGCAGGCACCCGGAGCAGGAGCCGGAACAGGTCCCGCAGAAGCCGGACCGGCCGGAGCAGCCGGACCGGCCGGAACAGCCCGAGAAGCCGGAGAAGCCGGCCGAGGAGCCGGACGGGATCCCCCCGAAGGTCCCGGACAAGCCGGACCGGCCCGAGAAGCCGGCGGAGGAGCCCGACAAGGTCCCGGACAAGCCGAAGCCGGAGAACCCGGACAAGCCCAAGGAGCCTCCGGCGAAGGAGCCGGACAAGCCTGCGGAGCCCCCGCAGAAGCCGGCTGAGCCTCCGGCCAAGGTGCCGGAGAAGCCCGCTGAGCCTCCGGAGAAGCCTGCGGAGCCGCCCGCCAAGGTGCCCGAGAAGCCCGCGGAGCCTGAGAAGCCCGCTGAGCCTCCGGCCAAGGTCCCGGACAAGCCTGCTGAGCCGGAGAAGCCGGCCGAGCCCCCGGCCAAGGAACCGGAGAAGCCGGCCGAGCCCCCCGCGAAGGTCCCGGACAAGCCTGCGGAGCCTGAGAAGCCGGCCGAACCTCCGGCCAAGGAACCGGAGAAGCCCGCTGAGCCTCCTGCCAAGGAACCGGAGAAGCCTGCCGAGCCCGAGAAGCCTGCCGAGCCTCCCGCGAAGGAGCCTGCGGAGCCTCCGGCCAAGGTGCCGGAGAAGCCTGCGGAGCCTGAGAAGCCCGCTGAGCCTCCGGCGAAGGTGCCGGACAAGCCTGCTGAGCCCCCGCAGAAGCCTGCTGAGCCTCCGGCCAAGGAACCGGAGAAGCCGGCCGAGCCTCCGGCGAAGGTGCCGGAGAAGCCCGCCGAGCCCCCGGCCAAGGTGCCCGAGAAGCCGGCCGAGGCGCCCGCTCAGGAGTCGGGGCAGAACCCGGGCCAGGACTCGGGGCAGAACCCCGGGCAGGACTCCGGTGACGGCTCGGACGGCGGTGGCGGCGGGAGCGGTGACGGCTCCGGGTGACCCGGCCGGTCCGGGCAGAGCGCGGGATCGGTCAGGATCGGAGAAGCGCCGGGCCCGCGCCCGGACCTAGCGTGGTGGGCATGGAAAACATCGCATCCGTGACCCTGGACGTGGCCGACATCGAGGCCGCCGAGCGCTTCTACTCCGCCGCCTTCGGCCCGGACACCCCGCTCCGTTTCCGCGCGTCCCAGGAGCCGAGCACCGGCTTCCGCGGCTTCACCCTGGCCCTGACGGTGCCCCGGCCCGCCGACGTCGACCTCCTCGTGGACCGTGCCGTCGCCGCGGGCGCCACCGTGCTGAAGCCGGTCACGAAGTCGATGTGGGGGTACGCCGGCGTGGTGCGGGCCCCCGACGGGGCGATCTGGAAGATCGCCACCTCGGCCCGGAAGAACGCCGGCCCCGCCACCGGGCGGATCGACGCCTTCGTCCTCCTGCTCGGCGTCGCGGACGTCGCCGCGAGCAAGCGCTTCTACACGGAGCACGGCCTGACCGTGTCCAAGGCCTTCGGCCGCGTGTACGCGGAGTTCGACCCGCGCACCGGCCCCGTCACCCTCGCGCTGTACCGGCGGCGCGCCCTCGCCAAGGACCTCGGCGTCGCCCCCGAGGGCACCGGATCGCCCCGGCTCACCGTCGGCGGTTCCGGAACCGGTTTCACGGACCCGGACGGCTTCGCCTGGGAGGCGGCCTCGCCCGCCCTGAGCGCCTGACCGCCCCGGCGCCCGCGCTCGTGGCGGACGGGTGGTACCGCCCCGGCACGGCGTCCGCCGCCGTCTCCGCCCGGCGGGCCCGGCGTGCGGTCCACGGATGAGCACGATCAGACGTGTCGTCGGCGGTGCCCTCTTCCACGTACCGCACCCGCACCGGCCCGAGCAGCCGCATTCCGGCCCGGGTCCGGGCGCGGCGGCCCGGACCGGAGCCGTCACCGCGGTCTCGGCGGCGGCCCTGTTCCTGCTCGGCGTGAACACCACCGGCATCAACACCGCCCTGCGGGCCATCGCCGCCGACCTCGGCGTCGGCACCACCGCGCTGGGCTGGGCGGTCGGCTCCTACATGCTCGCGGTCGCCGCCCTGGTGGTGCTCGGCGGCCGGCTCGGCGACATGGCGGGGCACCGCTTCACCCTGGTGACGGGCTCGGCGGTGTTCGCCGTCGGAGCGGTCGTGGCCGCCGCCTGCGACGGCGAGGGCATGCTGATCGCGGGCCGGGTGCTGCAGGGGGTCGGGGCGGCCGCGCTGATGCCGTCCACGATGGCCGTGCTGCGCCTGACCTGGCCGCCGGAGCGCCAGGGTGTGGCCCTCGGCCTGTGGGGTGCCGTCGAGGGGCTGGCGTTCGCCGTCGGCCCGCTCATCGGCGGGGCGTTCACCGACGGCCCGTCATGGCGCTGGCTGTGGTGGACCGGAGCCGTCTGGGCCGTGCTGGTCGGCTGCGCGGCGGCGGTGGTGCTGCGGCCGCTGCCGCGCGGTCCGGCGAACGCGGGGTCGACGTTCCCGGGGTGCTGCTGCTGTCGGTGGGGCTGACGGCCCTGCTGGTCGGGCTGCAGCAGATCCCCGCGTGGGGTGCCGCGTCGGCGGCCACCGTGGTGTCCTTCGTGGTGGCGGCCGTCGCGCTGGCGGCGCTCGTACGGGTCGAGGCGCGGCGCTCCGCCCCGCTGCTGCACCTCTCCATGCTGCGCAGGCCCCCGCTGCTCGCCGCGTGCATCGGCACGGCGGTGAACACCCTGTTCCTCATCGGCTTCCTGTACTTCTTCAACCTCTACGCGTTGTCCCCCGACACCCTCGACTACTCCGCCGTGCGGGCGAGCCTGGCGCTCCTGCCCTACGGGGTCTGCGTGTTCGCGGTGTCGATGGCGATCGGCCCGCTGTGCGACCGGGTCGGATACCGGTGGCCGGTGGCCGCCGGCACGGCCCTTTGCGGCGCCGGCGCCCTGTGGCTGGCCGGTGTGGACGCCGACAGCGGGTACGGGGCCGTGTGGCCGGCTTCGCTCGTCCTGGGGGCGGGAGTCGGCATCACCCTGTCCGCGCCGTCCGCCGCGGGCCTGCGCGCGCTGGACAGCGCCTTCTCCGGCGAAGCGGCCGGCATCATCAACGTGGTGCGCTACGTGACGGCCGCCCTGGTCGTGTCCGCGGGAACGCTGGTCTTCCTCGGCGAGGGAGCCGCGCGGCTGGGCGCCGTCCTGCGCGGGGCGGGTGTCGCGGAGCCCGGAACGCACACGACGGACCAGCTGCTGTCGGGTGCGGCCCAGCCGGGCGGGCAGGCGGCCGGCCCGGCGGTGCGCGAGGCCTTCCACCGGGCGACGGCCGCCGGCCTGGCCGAGGGTTTCTCCTCGGTGATGCTGTGGCTCGGTGTGCTCGCCCTGGCCGCGATCCCCGCATGGCTGATGTTGATGCCGGGGCGGTCCCGCTCCGCGGACGGGGACGCCGCCTCCGGCTGAGCCGCCGGGACCGGGCCGGGGAACCGCCCTCGGAGCGGGAGGGCGGCGCCGGGGCCGGTGCCCGTCAGGCGGTGCCGACGGCCAGCGGGCCCCCGTCGGCGAAGGCGAGGCGGGCGAAGCGTTCGCCGATGAGCCGGTGGGTGGCCGCGTCGGGGTGCAGGGCGTCGGGCAGCGGAAGCTCCGCGTGGTCGGCCGCACCGTACAGGTCGAGGCCGTTCAGGTGGTGCAGGTGCGGGTCGGTGGCCGCCCGGCGGCCGACGATGCGGGCCAGCTCCTCCCGGATCGTGCCGAGCGTCAGCTTCCCTGCGGCGGTCTCCGCGGGGTCGCCCGCCGCGACGAACCGCAGCCGTCCCTCACGCAGCGCGCCGGGGTCGGGGGCGCTGGGGCCGGGGGTGTCCTCGTGGATGGGGCAGTGGATCGGGGAGACGACGAGCAGCGGTGTGTCCGGGTGCCCTTCGCGGAGGGTGTCGAGGAAGCCGTCCATGGCGGGTCCGAACGCGCGCGACCGCATCAGGTCGAGGTTCACGAGGTTGATGCCGATCTTGACGCTGATCAGGTCGGCGGGGCAGTCGCGCATCGCGCGGGCCGTGAACGGGTCGAGCAGGGCGCTGCCGCTGAATCCCAGATTGACCAGCTCCACCCCGCCGAGGGCCGCGGCCCGCGCGGGCCAGGTCCCGGTCGGTGTGGCGGCGTTGGATCCATGGCTGATGGAACTGCCGTGGTGCAGCCAGACCTTGCGGCCGCCCGGGGGCGGAACGTGTACGGGGGCGTCGGTGCGCAGGGCGACGAGCAGGGTGGCCTCGTCGTGCGGCAGCCAGATCTCGACGTCCTTGTCGTGGGCCGGCAGGCCGGTGAAGCGCAGTGTCCGCACCGGCCCGGGCCGGGTGCGCCCGGCTCCGGTCGCCAGGTCGACGGTCAGGACGTCACCGTCCGGGGCGACGGCCCGGCCCGTCAGCCGCCCGTCGACCAGCAGCTCGTACACCCCGTCGGGGCGCGGCGGGGTGCCCGGATAGACGCGTTTGGTGGCGATGACGTCGAGCTCGACGGTCGTGGCGCCGGTCCGGAAGGCGAGCCGCACCCCGGAGGGCTGGGACTGCGCCATGGCGAGCTGGGCGTCGGGGATCTGCCGCCGGGCGGTGGCGGGCAGCCGGTGGGGCAGGACGCCGCGATCGGTGTGCTCCACGTCGAGCGCGCCGCGCAGGAGGCGGGCGGTGACGGGGGTGGTGGTCCAGGAGCGCTCGGTGTTCATGGCCTCGGTCGATTCGACGGGGACGGGTCGGTGGGAGAGGCGCCGGCCGCGCTGCCGGGGGTGCCGGGCCAGGTGCGCAGCAGGACGTCGAGCGCGCCGAGGATCTCGGTCCAGCTCTCCTGCGCGTCGGGTGCGCTGTGGCTGAAGCCGCCCGCGCCCTCCAGCTCGACGTAGCCGCTGAACACGCTGCCCAGCAGTCGCACGGCATGCGTGGCCTGCGGCTCGGGCAGGCCGTAGCCGTGCAGCACCGCCCGCATCATCTGCGCGTGCCGTACGCCGGCACTCGTGGCGGCGGTCTGCGGGTCCAGCCGGAAGCGGCCGGCGGCGAAGCGGCCGGGGTGGGCGCGGGCGTAGTCGCGGTAGACGTTCGCGAACGCGGTCAGGGCGTCCTTCCCGGACCGTCCCGCCACCGCCGCGGACACCCCGTCGGCCATCTCCTCGAGGGCGAGGAGCGCGATCCCGGTGCGGAGCTCGTGGGCGCTCTTCACGTGCGAGTACAGGCTGGCCGTCCGGACGCCGAAGCGGCGGGCGAGCTCGGCCGGCGTCACCCGGTCGAAGCCGATCTCGTCGGCCAGCTCGGCCCCCGCCGCCACCAGACGTTCCGTGGTCAGCCCCACCCGTGCCATGCCCGTCCTCCGTATCGCACCCGACGCTTCCTCACGTGAGTATGCATTTGCCTAACAGTATTAGGCAAGCCGGAAAAAGCGCGGGTGGGCCACGGACCGCGCCCGCTACGATCGGCGCCTCACCCGATCAAGGCGGCCCGACGGAGGCACCGATGACACAGGCCCCCTCGCGGACACCCGCCCATCCCGGCCGGCTGGAAGACGGGCATCCCTTCCGCCAGTGGAAGACCTGGCGCATACCCGGGACCGAGCTCACGCTCACCGGGTACTCACGCGCCAATGACAAGACCTTCTTCCACGTGCCGGAACTGCGGTGCGCGCTCGACGCGGGGCTCGCCGAGGGCCGGCAGCCCGAGACCGTCTTCCTGACCCACACCCACCACGACCACTCCAAGGACCTCGACTACCTGGCGGCGAGGCCCGCCGGGGTGGACGTCCACCTGCCCGCCGCGGCCGTCCCGTACGTGGAGACCTTCCTGCGGGCGTCCGCCGAGCTCAACCACGGCACCGCCTACGACCCGGCCCTCGCCGCGAACTGCCGCCTCCACGGGGTGCGCGGGGGCGACGAGTTCACGTTCGGGCGCCGCGGCCACCGCGTGCGCGTGGTGGAATGCGTCCACAAGGTGCCGTGCGTGGGGTACGCCTTCGCCGAACGCCGCCGGACCCTGCTGCCCGAGTACGAGGAGCTCAGGCGCCGATACGCCGAACAGGGCCGCGGCGGAGCGGAGTTCGGGCACTTCCTCGCGCAGCGGCGCAAGGAGGGCGCCGAGGTCGAGCACGAGGTGGACAAGCCGTTGTTCGCCTTCCTCGGCGACACCCACGTGAGCGTCTTCGCGGACAACCCCTGGCTCTTCGACTACCCGGTGGTGATCACCGAGTGCACCTACCTCGACGACGCCGAACTGGAGCGGGCCGACCGGGTGGGACACACCGTCTGGAGCCGTCTGAAGCCGGTGGTCGAGGCGCACCCCGAGACCCTCTTCGTGCTCACCCACTTCAGCCTGCGCCACTCCGACCGCGAGGTCCTCGCCTTCTTCGGCGAGGACAAGCCCGACAACGTGCTGCTGTGGGTGCACCCGGACAGCCGGCTGCCCGAGCAGCACCAGCACGGCGCCTCCCGGGCCTGACGGGGCACGGCGGCCGGCACCGTCCGCCGCGCCACACCGGGACGCCGTGCCACCGGGTCGGCGGGACCCACGGGTTCCGCCGGCTCAGCCGGCGGCCAGGGTGTCCCGCAGCCGCCGGGCCTCCTTCAGCAGCCGCGAGGAGCCCGGCCGTTGCGCCAGCGCCGTCACCTCGGGCAGGGCGCCGCGCGCACCCGACAGGTGCGCGGCGTCCGCCGCGACGCCCAGCAGCAGGCCGTGCACCTGCGCGGGCGTGCACGCCAGCAGGCCCGGCAGGGCGGGAGCCAGCACCGCCCACACCGCCGGAGCGCCCTGCGGGGCCGCGACGGCCGTGCGCAGCGACTCGCCCAGCAGGGTGGCCTTCAGGGTGCCCAGCCCGACCAGTTCGACGAGTTCGCGCCCCAGCAGTTCCCCGTCCAGTGCGCCCCGCGCACCCAGCCGGACCAGCGCTCGCACGGCCTCCTCCCGGTCCCGCTCGGGCGCCGACGCGAGCCCGTAGGCCACGGCGAGGTGCACGGCCGGTCCGGCCGGACCGTCCGCCGCGGCCAGCGCCTCCAGGAAGCCCGGGGCGCCGGGGCCGTTCTGGTCCGCCGCGGACGCGACGCCCGTCAGCAGGCGCGCCGCGGCGATCTCCGGATGCCACGGCAGCACGGCGACCGTGTGCGCGTCCCGGTCGTCCGGCATCGAGGCGTGCGCGCAGCCGATCTGCGGCTCGAACGTCCGGAACAGCGACCAGAACCGGCGGGGGAACGCGCCCCGGCCCTCGATCGCCTCATGTCCGACCAGGATCCGGCGGCCGGCCCGCGCCCCGCGCCGCCTGCTCGGACGTTCCGCCGCACCCGACTCGCGGTCCCGCCACCACACCGGCTGCGGCAGGCCGCCCCCGCGCAGCCAGTCGGCCACCCGCGGTGCCTCATCCGTCCCCAGCCGCTCGGCCGCCCGGACGGCTGCGGGATCGACGGGTCCTCCGCAGCGCAGCAGGGCCTGTCCCAGGTCCGCCGGCCCCGGCCGCACCCCGAGCCGCGCGTACTCCGCGAGCCGCCGCACCAGGTCGTGCGGCTCCACCGCACCCGTCGCCCGGCTCGGGGCGGACAGCAGGAACGGCACCGTGTCCCCGGTCCGCACGCGCGCGGTCACCTCGACCGTCCGGGCGTCCGCGACGTAGTCCAGGGCCACGTGCTGGCACAGCTCCAGCCAGCCCCCTCCGGCGTTCTCCCAGTACTCCTCGGCCCGCACCGGCCCCACCGCGGCGGCCACCAGAGCCCCGACGGACCACACCGCGCGGTGCGGACGCACCCGCTGCTCGCGCGGTATCCCGCCGAGCGCGGCGGCCAGCGCCTCGCGGTCCGTATGACAGTGGCCCACCACCGCGTTGAGCAGGCGTTCGTACGTGACCACACCGGGATCACGGCGGTCGGCCAGCACGGCCGCGACCTTTTCGGCGAGCGCACCCGGTGCGGGCGCGGCGCATTCCCCCTCGATCATGTCCCGCAGAGTAGGGGGAGCCACCGACACCCCGGTGACCGGGGCACGCACGAGGCCGCTCCGAAGGCCCCTCTGAGGGAGCGTCGGACGCCGCGCGCACGCGTCCGGCGGGCCGCGGCCGGAGCACGGGTAGCCGGCCAAGGCGGGGGTACACGCGCCCGCATGACATCGAGATTCGCGCGGTGGCGCGGTGAAGGGCCGGACGCGTCCGACGCGCCGGCGGAACGGAGCGAGGCCGTCGTCGGGGCCGGGCGGCCGCCGGTGCATCCGGCCGTACGGGCGCTCGCCATGGTGGCCGCCTTCTTCGGGACCGTCCTGTTCAGCGTGGTCCTGGCCCGGCTGACGCTGGAACCGTCCGCCGCCTCGGTGGCCCTCGTCCACAGCAACGTACGGCCCGGCCATTCGATCAACGCCTACCTGGAGGGGGCGTCGACCCTCGAAGCCGCCCGCCAGCTGGGCGGGAACCTGCTGCTGGGGGTCCCCTTCGGCCTCCTGCTGCCCGTGCTGCTGCCTCCGGCACGCGGGCTGCTCAGGGTGGCCGTCGTGACGGTCTGTCTGATGACCCTGGTCGAGCTCACCCAGGGAGCCCTGGTCACCGGCCGGGTCTTCGACATCGACGACGTCATCCTCAACACCTCCGGCGCCCTGCTCGGCTATCTGCTGGTCGGCCGCCGGCTGGGGCGGGCCGTGCACCCGCGCCGCCACCACTGGTGGCACCGCCTGACGCGCCGTCGGCAGGAGGTCCCGGCGCCCCGCCATTCGGCCGACACCGTGGTGGAGGGCAAGGCGGCCGCCGGGTAGGCGACGTGCATGAACCCTCACGCTCACAGTGCCCGCACGAAGGTGGTCACGGCGTCGGCCGCCACCTCGGCGGGCTGGCTGAAGACCCTGGACCGGCTCGAGAGGACCACCGTCGCGGACCCCGCGGTGCGGGCCCTGCAACGGCTGGTGCGGTCCATCCCGCTGGGTGACGTACGGGACCTCCTGCGCGGCGGCCCGATCGGCCACCCGCTGCACCCGGTGCTGGTGCAGGTGCCGGTCGGCTGCTGGCTCTCGGCCGCCGTGCTGGAGGTCGTACCGGGTACGCGGCGGGCCACCACCACCCTCATCGCCGTGGGGCTCGCCGGTGTGGCGCCGGCGGCGGTCACCGGATGGGTGGACTGGGCCGACCTGCCGCCCGAGGAGGCCCGGGTGGGACTGGCCCACGCCGTGTCGAACGCCGCCGCGGTCGGCTGCTACGCGGTCTCCCTGGCGGCCCGCCTCGGGGGCCGCCCCGGGAAGGGCCGCCTGTGGTCGCTGGCCGGTCTGGCGGCGGTGGCCGTCACCGGCGCGCTCGGCGGCCACATCGCCCACCGCCGGGCCCTGGGAGCGCGTACCGCGGCGTGACGGGGGAGGGGCGGCGCGGGCGGTACTCCGGTGAACCGGGCCGCCCGTAGGCTGTGCCGCGGGCGGCGCTCCGGAACCCTTTCGCGTGACATACCGTCCGCGGGCGGCGGGGGCCGCCCCCGTACGTAAGGGCACGACCGACGAGGGGGCCGGAATGCCGGCGGAGGACGAAGACGGCCACGGCACCGCCGGTCACGGCGCGGACCGGCCGGGGCACGGGATGCTCCACCACGTGGAGATCTGGGTGCCCGACATCGACCGGGCCGCAGATTCCTTCGGCCCGCTCCTGGAAGCTCTGGGGTACACGCCGTTCCAGAGCTGGGACGGCGGACGCAGCTGGCGGCTCGGAGCCACCTACCTGGTCTTCGAACGCTCCCCTGCCCTCACCGCAGACCGCCACGACCGCTGCCGACCGGGCCTGAACCACCTGGCCTTCCACGTCGAGGACGCCGACACGGTCGAGACTCTGGTGACCCTGGCCCGGCGGCACGGATGGACGCTGCTGTTCCCCGATCTGCACCCGCACGCCGGGGGCGAGCGGACCTACGCCGCCTACCTGGAGAACGAAGACGCCTTCGAGATCGAACTCGTCGCCCTCCCCGCACCCCGCCCGGAGCTCCGCCGGCACCCGTGACGGGCACCCCCTCCGGGATGGCACACTGCGCCACGGCTGTGGTCCGTCCGCGCGGACCGCTACGACCTTCCCGCCGTCGCGTCCCGAGAGGTGCCTCCGTGTCCCAGCCCGTCACCGTCGAGGTCACCGTCCGGGGCGTCGCCCGCACCGTGCACCGCGAGCAGATCGAAGCCGCGGCGTCCCGCCTCACCCCCGTCCACGGCAGCACCGCGCTCCACCACTCCTGGTACGCGCTGGTCGGCGGCGGCCTGCACTACGTCGGAGCCCTCGCCGCGGCCGCCGGTGCGGACGTGGACGTCAGGACCGCCCGTCTGCTGCTGCACGACCTCGGATTCCCCGTCATGGCCTATGCGTGGACCCGGGCGACCGTCGCGGCCCCCCACCCCGACCACGGCTGACCCGGACGTGGCCCCCGGCCGGCGCCCCAGGCCTGCCGTGCCGGCCGGGCTAGGAGGGGGCCAGGAGGACGGCGCGCTCGACCGCGGCCGTCGTGGCGTCCGCGTCGGCCACCCCGTAGTAGATCATCCAGGCCGAACGGGCCCCCTCCTCGGTGAGTTGGCCGAGCCCCGCGACGGTCCTGCCGTCCTTGCGGAACATCCCGCCCTCCATGTCCCCCACCTCCACGTCCCCGCCCTCGCCCATGGACGCGTACTCCCAGCCGAGCACGGAGCGGTAGGAGGCCGCGGCGGCGGGGACGCCAGGGGCTCCCAGGTCCAGCCAGCAGGGGGATCCCGGCACGAAGTCGGTGGTGATCATGACTGTTTCCCTTCCGGAGGTCGCCGTGACCCCAGCCTGACACCGGCCGCCGGCCCCAGCCCCCGGCCCGGAGCCGTCCCACATGCCGGACGACGCCGGACCCGGGTGCGTGAGCCGCCGGGGACGGGGCATGCGCGTGCCGTAAGGACAGTTCGGGTTCCACGGAGGAGCTGAGACATGAGCAACGCCAACGCCAACGACGACATGTGGGCCTACCGGTCCGGCATCGTCCACCCCACGGGCGAGGACCTGACGGGCTACCGGGTGGAGGCCACCGACGGCCACATCGGCAAGGTGGACAAGCACTCCCACGAGGTGCAGGACGCCTATCTGGTGGTCGACACCGGAGTGTGGATCTTCGGCAAGGAGGTCCTGCTCCCGGCCGGGACGATCACCGCAGTGGACCGGGAGAACAAGACGATCCACGTGGAGCGCACCAAGGAACAGATCAAGGCGGCACCGGAGTTCCACCACGACAACCACCTGCGCGACCCGGACTACCGCCAGGAACTCAGCAAGTACTACGGCGTCACCGGCTCGCTGGGTTCGATGGGCCGCCCCATCATCTGACGCTGCCGCCGGGTGCTCACAGCAGCTTCGACAGGTCCACCGAGTCGGACGCGGGCGGCGGCTTCGCCGACACGGGCTCGTCGAAGGCGGAGAAGGTGGCGTCCACCCGCTCCCCGGAGGTGTCGGACCCCTGGATCCGCAGCAGGTACGGCTGGTCCTCGGTGGAGACCGCGAACACCCCGGACTTGCCGTCGCCCGTGCTGCTCACCGTGATGGCGGGGCGGCCGTCGACGGTGGTCCGCGCCCCCTTCTGCAGACTCGCGTCCGCCGGCTTCGCGGAGAACTCCTCCCGGAAGAAGTCGAGGTCGCAGAAGTCGGCGAAGTCGCTCAGCAGCGGGCTGCTCGTCGTGCCGTGCAGATAGCGGCCGTTGATCAGCGCGACCGCGTCGTCCGCGGCGGCCGGGGGCACCTGGGAGCGCAGCAGGTCGTCGTCCAGTTTCATCCACACGTCGTCGCCCCGCTTGATGACACTGGCCTTGCCCGCCCCGCCGGGAGCGGTGACGGTGCCCACGCAGTCGCCGGCCTCGTCGAAGCGAAGGTCCAGGCCGGTGGTGCCGTTCTTGTCGGACACCTTGGCCACCATGCGCATGGACGTGAGGTCCGCCATCGCCTTGCGGGAGGCGTCGGCGATGTCCTGGGCGCTCTTCCCGGCGAGGCCGTTGTCGTCGGCCGCCGCGGTTCCCGCGCCGAGGGCCGCGCACACGATCAGACAGACGGTTCCGGCGGCCGTGCGGCGGGCCGCGGCGGCCCTGGCCGCCTTGGGCGCGGTGCGCGCCCTGGGTGCCCTGGGTGCGGACATCCGGCATCACCTCCTCCGGACGTCTCCGCGGGGCATCGGTCACGGCCTCCGGGGCGTCCGGTCACCTGATCAGCGTAGGCCCGCTCCGGGGAAGGCGCAGGAGGGGATCCGTCCGGGCCCGCACGGCCCCCTCGTGCCGGGCCTCCGGATCGTGCAGAGTGGTGCCCGCACCGCAGCCCGTGTCACCGCGGCACCCGACCCCCGGAGTTCCCCAGTGCCCACGACCGCCGAGCCCCGGGGGACGGTCCCCGCCCGCCCCGAGTCCGTCCGGACCGAGGGCGAGGGTCCCGTCCGTACGGTGATCCTCAGCCGCCCGGAAGCCAGGAACGCCGTCGACGGTCCGACCGCGGCCCGGCTCGCCGACGCCTTCCGCGCCTTCGAGGCGGACCCCGAGGCCTCGGTGGCGGTCCTGTGGGGCGAGGGCGGCACCTTCTGCGCGGGCGCCGACCTCAAGGCCGTCGGCACCGACCGCGGCAACCGGGTCCTGCCCGAGGGGGACGGCCCCATGGGACCCACACGACTGCGCCTGACCAAGCCGGTGATCGCCGCGATCGCCGGGCACGCGGTCGCGGGCGGACTCGAACTGGCCCTCTGGTGCGACCTGAGGGTCGCCGAGGAGGACGCGACGTTCGGGGTGTTCTGCCGCCGCTGGGGCGTCCCGCTCGTCGACGGCGGGACGGTGCGCCTGCCGCGCCTGATCGGCGAGAGCCGCGCGATGGACCTGATCCTCACCGGCCGCCCGGTCGGGGCCGACGAGGCGCACGTCATGGGGCTGGTCAACCGGCTCGTGCCGCACGGGGAGTCGCGCCGCGCCGCCGAACGGCTGGCGCACGAGATCGCGGCCTTCCCGCAGCTGTGCCTGCGACACGACCGGCTCTCCGTCCGCGAACAGCACGGCCTGACCGAGGCCGAGGCGCTCGCCGGGGAGTACCGCCACGGTCTCGTCCCGCTCACCGCGGGAGAGACCCGGGACGGGGCCGCCCGGTTCGCGGGCGGCGCCGGCCGGCACGGCTCCTTCACCGGCTGACAGGACCTAGTCTTCTGAGTCGGGAATTCTGTTCAGATATGAGGCGAGGCGTTCGAGGATCTCGTCCGCGGTCTTGGTCCAGATATAGGGCTTGGGGTCGGTGTTCCATGCTGCGATCCAGGCCCGGATGTCTTGTTCCAGGGCCTGGACGCTCTTGTGGACGCCTCGGCGTATCTGCTTGTTCGTCAGCTCGGCGAACCGGCGTTCCACCAGGTTGAGCCAGGACGATCCGGTCGGTGTGAAGTGCAGGTGGAACCGGGGGTGGGCCAGCAGCCAGGTCTTGATCGCCGGGGTCTTGTGGGTGGCGTGGTTGTCCAGCACCAGGTGGACCTCGAGACCGGTCGGTACTTCCTTGTCGAGTTTGGTGAGGAACTTCTTGAACTCCTCAGCGCGGTGGCGGCGGTGGAGTGAGCCGATCACCTTGCCGGTGGCGACCTCGAGGGCGGCGAAGAGGGTGGTGGTGCCGGCGCGGACATGGCCGTGCGTGACCCTTTGCGGGACGCCGGGCATCATCGGCAGGGCGGGCTGCGAGCGGTCCAGGGCCTGGATCTGCGACTTCCCGTCCACGCAGAAGACCAGTGCCCGCTCGGGCGGGTCCAGGTAGAGCCCGACGACGTCGTGGACCTTGTCGATGAAGTACGGGTCGGTGGACAGCTTGAAAGTCTCCGAGCGGTGAGGCTGCAGGCCGAAGGCCCGCCAGATCCGCGAGACCGTCGACTGCGACAGGCCTGTCTCCTTCGCCATCGACCGTGTCGACCAGTGCGTCGCGTTCTTCGGGGCGGACTCCAGCGTCCGGGCGACCAGCGCGGCCACCTGCTCGTCCGTGACCGACCGGGGGCCACCCGAACGTGGCATGTCGCCCAGGCCGGCGATCCGATGCTCGACAAACCTTGCCATCTGAACAGAATTCCCGACTCAGAAGACTAGAGGGCCAGGCGGTAGCGCACCTCGGGCAGGGACACCCCGTCGTACTCGTCCGCCTGCACGGCGCCGTCCGCCGCGTAGCCGGCCCGTTCGTAGAAGCGGCGCGCCCGGGCGTTGTCCTCCAGGACCCACAGCAGCAGCCGGCCGAGGCCCAGCTCGCGGGCTCGCGCGTGCACGGCCTCGATCAGGGCGCGGCCGACGCCGGATCCGACGAGGGCGGGCAGCACGTACAGGGCGTACAGCTCGCCCGTACGCGTACCCGTACCGGCCCCCTCGTCAGGGCCGGGCCCCAGACAGGCCCAGCCGACGACCGCCCCGCGCGCGTCGACCGCCACGAGGTCGTACACGCCGCCGGGGGCGCTCGCGAAGCGCCGCCTGCGCTCGCGGGCGTCCTCCTCGACGGTCATGCGCTCCAGCCAGGTCCGCGGCACGATCCCGGCGTACGCCGTACGCCGTCCGCCACCCGGTCACCCGGATCGCGGAGACGGCCTCGATGTCGGTCCCGGTCATCGCCCGTACGGTCACCATCCGGGCAGCATAGGGGAACTACGGGAACCGGCCCCGGTCAGCGGTGCAGCTGACGGGTCCAGTCCGCCGGGACCCGGCCGGCCGGTCCAGGAGCCGGCTGGTCCGCCGGGCGGGCGCCGGGGGGAGCCAGCTCCGGCCCCGCGTCGTACAGGGCGTTCGTGTCGTAGTTCCAGAACCACTCCTCGCCCGGCTCGAAGCTCTGGACCAGCGGATGGCCGCTGGACTTCCAGTGCGCCGTGGCGTGCTGGGCCGGCGAGGAGTCGCAGCAGCCGACGTGGCCGCACTGCGCGCAGCGCCGCAGGTGGAACCACCAGCCGCCCACCGCGTCGCAGTCGGTGCAGCCGGAGCCGGAGGGCGGGACGCCCGGGGCGATGCCGTCGATGTCGGTCATGCGGTCTCCTCGGCGGTGTCGTGGACGGATGCGGAATCGGACGCGGGCCCGGGCTCGGGCGCGGTCAGCGGCAGCAGCACCTGGAAGCGGGTGTCGCCCGGCTCGGACTCCACCTGGAGGCTGCCGTGGTGCTTGCTCACGACGATCCGCCAGGAGATGTCCAGGCCGAGTCCGGTGCCCTCCCCGACCGGCTTGGTGGTGAAGAAGGGGTCGAAGATGCGGCTGCGGATGTCCGCCGGGATGCCCGGCCCGGTGTCGCGGAACTCCACCAGGAGCCGGTCGCCCTCCCGGGCCGTGCGCACCGTCAGCGTGCCGTCGCGGCCGGTGCTCCCGATGGCGAACACCGCGTTGTCGATCAGGTTCGTCCACACCTGGTTGAGCTCCGCCGGATAGGCCGGCACCGGCGGCACGGACCGGTCGTAGTCCTTGACCACGCGCACGTTGGAGCCGATCTTGCCGGACAGCATCAGCAGGGTGCTGTCCAGGAGTTCGTGGACGTCGACGACCCGGTGGGGAGCGCGGTCGAGTTGCGAGTACTGCTTGGCCGCGTCCACGAGGTGGGAGATGCGGCTGGTGGAGTCGTCGATCTCGTCCATCAACAGCTCGGTCTCGACGGTGTAGTTGAGCCAGCCGATCGCCCCCGGCAGGAGGTCCTCGGACACGGACGCCGCGACCTGGTCCAGCCAGTCCGTGTCCAGTCCGGCCTGCACGAACGTCGGCGCGATCCGCCAGCCCTCCACGATCCCGTGGTCGTCGAGCCAGTCGGACAGCTCGTCCTCCCGGTCCGAGGCCTCCAGCGGGCTCAGCGCCGTCGCCTTGGCCACCCGCTCGACCGTACGCTCCTGGATCTCGATCAGGTCCGCGATGGACTCGCGGGAGAACTGGCCCTGCGAGATGTGGGCCAGCTTGTGCCGCATCTTCCCCACCCGCTCGCGCAGCGTGGCCGTGGCCCGGACGGCGGCCGCGGCCGGGTTGTTCAGCTCGTGGGTCAGCCCCGCGGACAACGAACCCAGCGCCAGCAGCCGTTCGCGCTGCCCGATCGCCCGCTGGGTGTTCTTCGAACCGAAGAAGAGACCCTCCAGCAGGTGCGCGGCCATCGGGAACCACTCGCGCATGATGTCCGCGAACGACTGCGCGGGCAGCACGAAGAAGCGCGTCCGCTCGGTCACCCGCATCGAGTTGGTGTACGTCTGCGGCACCCGGTCGCCCAGGTAGGCCTGCATCGCCCCCGCGTACACCCCCCGCTGGGAGGTGCGGCTCACCTCGACGTCGTCCCCGCCGACCCGCCGGGACAGGACGACGGTGCCCTCGATCATCACGTAGAAGCAGGTGGCCGGATCGCCCTCGGTGTACACCGGGCCCTCCTCGAACCGCTCCACGCGCCCCTCCCCGCAGAGCCGCCCGAGCTGCTCCGGCGTCAGCTTCTCGAACAGGAACAGCGAGGCGATCTCCTGCGGGCTGCAGGGCATGACCTGCCCGCTCATGACTGCTCCAGGTACCGGTGGACGAGCATCACGGCCATGGCTCCCTCTCCGACGGCCGACGCGACCCGCTTCGCGGACTGCGAGCGGGCGTCACCCGCCACGAACACGCCGGGAACATTGGTCTCCAGGTGGTACGGCGCGCGGTCCAGCCCCCACTCGCCGGGCGGACTCCCGTCCGCCGTCAGGTCCGGCCCGGCGAGGATGAAGCCGTGCTCGTCGCGCAGCACCGTCCCGTCCAGCCAGTCGGTCAGCGGAGCCGCGCCGATGAACACGAACATCCACTGGGCATCGACGAGTTCCGTCGAGCCGCTGTCCACGTCGCGCAGCGTCAGCTGCTCCAGGTGCCCGTCGCCGTGCGCCTCCTCCACCACGGTGCGGGTGCGCACCCTGATGTTCGGCGCGTCCTCGATCTGCTGGATCAGGTAGTACGACATCGACGCCGCCAGCGACTCCCCGCGCACCAGCAGCGTCACCGACTTCGCGCCGCGCGCCAGGTACATCGCCGCCTGGCCGGCGGAGTTGGCGCCGCCGACGATGTAGACGTCCTGCCCCTGGCAGGAGGCGGCCTCGGTGAGCGAGGAGCCGTAGTACACCCCGCAGCCGGTGAGGGAGTCACAGCCGGGGGCCCGCAACTGCCGGTAGGACACGCCCGTCGCCAGGATGACGCTGTGCGCCGCGATCGCCGACCCGTCGGAGAAGCGGACGACGCGCGCCGCGCCGTTCGCCTCCAGGCCCGTCACCTCGCGCGCGGTGAGGATCTCCGCGCCGAACCGGCCCGCCTGCCTGCGGGCCCGCTCGGTCAGCTGGGCACCGGACACGCCGTCCGGGAAGCCGAGGTAGTTCTCGATGCGGGAACTCTGGCCGGCCTGCCCGCCGGTCGCCGACCGCTCCACCAGCACCGTCCGCAGCCCCTCGGAGGCCCCGTACACGGCGGCGCCGAGACCGGCCGGGCCGCCGCCGATGACGACCAGGTCGTAGAAGTCCGCGGCCGGAGTGGTCGCGAGCCCCACGTGGGCGGCCAGCTCGGCCGCCTCCGGCTCGACCAGCGCGGTGCCCTCCGGCGTGATGACCAGGGGGAGCCGCTTCCCGTCCGCGCCCGCGGCCTCCAGCAGCCGCTGCCCCTCGGGCTCGTCGGAGGAGTACCAGCGGTACGGCACCTGGTTGCGCGCCAGGAACTCCCGTACGTGCGAGGACCGCGCCGACCAGCGGTGGCCGACCACCTTCGTGGCGGGCACCGGCCGGTAGTCGCTCGAACGCCAGGCCGTGAGCAGGTCGTCGACGACCGGGTAGAGCTTCTCCTCCGGCGGGTCCCACGGCTTGAGGAGGTAGTGGTCGAGGTCGACCACGTTGATCGCGTCGATCGCCGCGTTGGTGTCGGCGTACGCGGTCAGCAGCACGCGCCGCGCCCCCGGATACACCCCCAGGGCCTGTTCGAGGAAGTCGATGCCGTTCATCTGCGGCATGCGGTAGTCGGCGAGGATCACCGCCACCAGATCGCCCCGCAGCTTCAGCTCGCGCAGCGCCTCCAGGGCGGATTCGCCGGACTCCGCGCGCACGATCCGGTATCCGGCGCCGTAGCGGCGCCGCAGGTCACGGGCGATCGCCCGGGAAACCCCCGGATCGTCGTCCACGGTCAGGATGACGGTCCGCGCTGCGTCGGCGGCCTGAGTCATGCGTACGTCTCCACCCCGGGTGTCGTGGGCGGGCACGGAGGACCGGCCCGCGCCGTTTTCCCGCCCATCGTATGTTCGATCGTCCGGGTCCGCCCCAGGGCGCGGCGGACCGTGCGCTGCGGGTGCAGGGCGGTTCGCTCTCGGTCAAGTGCGACCGCTCGCGGTCGCCGGACGGGGACGGAGGGTGACCGGATCGGGCCGCCCGGGACCCCCGTAGGGTGGCCGTACTGATCGCGTGCCGCCGAACGGAGTTGCCGCTGTGTTGACCGCCTTGACGGGTGCCTTCGGGGACCGCGCGGACGCGGTGTCCGTCGCGGGCCGCAGCACGTCCTACGAGGAGTTGCTCGGCGCCGCCCGCGCGGTGGCCCGCGATCTGGCGGATACCGGGACGACGGCGTTCGCCGTGGACGCGACGGCATCCCTGGAGACCGTGGCGGCCGTGGTCGGCGGCCTCCTCGCCGGTGTGCCGTGCGTCCCACTGCCGCCCGACGCGGGACCCGCGGAGCGGGGCCACATCCTGCGGGACTCCGGGGCCCGCGTCGTCGAGGTGGACTTCGCCCGGCGGTCCGCCGCCGGTCCGGAGCTCCCGCCGCCCGGGTCGGACGGCGCCGCCCTGATCCTCTACACCTCGGGTACGACGGGCCCGCCCAAGGGCGTGGTCCTCACCGGGTCGGCGATCGCCGCGGACCTGGACGCGCTGGCCGGAGCCTGGCAGTGGGACGCGGACGACACCCTGGTGCACGGACTGCCGCTGTTCCACGTCCACGGGCTCGTCCTCGGCGTACTGGGTGCCCTGCGCACCGGGAGCCGGCTCGTGCACACCGGCCGGCCGAGCCCGCAGGCGTACGCGGCGGCGGGCGGCAGCCTGTACTTCGGGGTGCCGACGGTGTGGTCCCGCGTCGCCGCCGATCCGCGGTCCGCGGCGGCGCTCGCCGGAGCCCGGCTGCTGGTGTCGGGCAGCGCGGCCCTGCCCGCGCCGGTCTTCCGGGACATGGAACGGCTCAGCGGGCACCGCGTCGTGGAGCGGTACGGGATGACCGAGACGCTGATCACGGTCAGCGGCCGCGCCGGAGGCCCGGCCCACCCCGGTACGGTCGGCACGCCGCTCCCGGGCATCACCACCCGCATCGCGGCGGAGCCGGGAGCCGAGATCGGCGAACTCCAGCTCACCGGGCCGACGTTGTTCGCCGGCTACCTGGGCCGGCCCGAGGCGACCGCCGCCGCCCACACCCCTGACGGATGGTTCCGCACGGGCGACATCGCCGCCGTCGACGAGAGCGACGGCACACACCGGATCGTCGGCCGGGCCTCGACGGACCTGATCAAGTCGGGCGGGTACCGGATCGGCGCGGGCGAGGTGGAGAACGCCCTGCTGGACCACCCCCGGGTCAGCGAGGCCGCCGTGGTCGGCGTCCCGGACACCGACCTGGGCCAGCGGATCGTCGCGTTCGTCGTGGCGCAGGGGGTCACCGGGGGAGAGCTCACCGACTTCGTCGCCGCGCACCTGTCGGCGCACAAGCGGCCCCGGGAGGTCCGCTTCGTCGCGTCGATCCCGCGCAACGCGATGGGCAAGCCACAGAAGCGGCTGCTCCTGGAGGGCTGAACCGGCACGGGCCGAACCCCCACGGGCCGAACCGCACTCCCGTCACACGAGGGCGGCGTGCCGCGGCAGGTCGCCGCGGCACGCCGCCCTATGCGGGGCCGGGTCGCCACAGGGGCGCCCGGACGGGGTCAGCGGCCGCCGTCGCGCCGGCCGCGGTTGTCACGGTTGCCCCAGGAGTCACTGTCGACGAGGTTGCCGCGACGGTCGCGCAGGGTCGCCGTGTCGTTCCGGTCCCAGATCTGCTGACGGCGGTTCTGGTAGACGTCACGCTGGGTGTTGCGGCCCTGCCCGGTGTGCACGCGGACGCTGGAGCGGCCGTCGAGGCGGAAGCCGGAGAAGCGGTAGCGGTTGCCGTCGCGGTCGCTGAGGGTGAACCCGCTCAGGTCGACGCCGTGGCGTCCGTTGTTCCGGATCTCCACCCACTCGCCGTTGAGCGCGCGGTTGGACCGGTCGCCGCGGCCGCCGGCGTCGTGCCGGACGTCGCTGATCACGAGGGACTGCGACCCGCGGTGGTCGCGCCGGTGGTCACCGCGCCGGTCGTCGGCGGAGGCCGGGACGGCCGCCGCGACGGTGAGGGTTCCGGCGGCCAGGACGGCGGCGAGGGTACGGCGCGTGGTGGCAGAGACGGTCATGGGCACAACCCTTCACGATGGGCCCCGCCGGGGGACGGGGCCCCGGGCGGCGGCTTCGAACGGTTCCCGGCGTCCGGCCGGGCAGGCACACTCTGGCGCCCCCCCATCCACGAAAGCCACCAGATCTGCCCGTGTTGCCCCATGCGGATATTTCCGTGACGCTCGCCTGTACCGGGCACCGGTCAAAGCGGGGTTGACCGCGACCGCGTGCGGCCCCGGTGCCACCCGGCTTCCCCCGGGCCGCCGCCGCGGCGGCGCTTCGGCCGAACGGGTTCAGCCGCTCGTCACAGCGTCGCCGGCCGCGGGCCGGCTGCCCCAAGCGGTGATCATCCCGGGCGACATCGCCGCGCAGTCGGGGGAGCCGAGGTACCGGATCGCCGCGTCGACGCCCGCCTCGTCCACCAGCCCGGTGGCCGTCATCGCCTCACGGGCGCGGTCCCAGGTCTCCGCCCAGAAACGGCTGATGGGACTGCCCGGCACGAGGGGCGGCACGTACAGCTCGGCCGCCGTGGAGACCAGCCCCAGGTCCCGCAGCAGCTCCGGGTAGCGGGGCACCCAGGAGACGTCGGTGCCGATGGTGTCGCGCAGCCCCTGCCACATGGCCTGCACGGCCACGGTGTACGGGCTCCCCGGGACCGCGTCCGTCGTCAGGTCGGCCGCGTCGCTCAGCACCAGCACCCCACCCGGAGCGAGCAGCCCGGCCAGCCGGGCCATCAGCTCCCGGCGGGCGGGCAGGTGCATCAGTACGAAACGGGCATGGACCAGGTGGAAGCGCCCGGGGTCGAAGCCCGGTTCGCAGACGTCCGCCTCCAGGACCTCCAGCCCGGACCGCGGGTGGGCGGCGAGGAAGCGGACGTCGCGGTCCACCGCCAGCACGCCGTCCACCCGGAGCTCGTCGAGGAGGCGCCGTGCCACGCTGCCCGTGCCGGCCCCCACGTCGAGACAGCGCCAGCCGGGCCCCGCGCCCAGCTCCCGCATCCGTGCGAGGGAGACGTCGTCGTAGGCGAGGGCTCCGAGGTCGATCCGCTCGTCCTCGCCGGCCTGCCCCGGAGGGAAGACCGTCTTGCCGTACCGGCCGGGGCCGGCCGGAACAGGTGGGTACACGGCTGGCCACCGCCTCCCTGCGCGCAACGGGCCGGGTGGGCCCGCCGGCAGTGCCCGGCACGGGCCGGGACCACCGCCGGAGGGTCCCGTCACTCCAGTATCGGCCGGGGCCCGGGAAGCGCCCGGCGAGCGGGCTCAGGAACCGACGGGGACCGCGTCACGCAGCCGCGCGGTCCGCAGGGCGTCCGCCCACCACACGAGGTCGTCGGTCATGGCCGCGGCCGCCTGTGCTGCACCGTCCCCGTCGAGCGGCCGGCCGTCGTCGCCGAACGGGAAGCGGTGGAAGCTGACCGTTTCGCGGATGGTCGTGGCGTGCAGCTCGGCGAGGACCGGACGCAGCTGCTCGACGGCGCGCAGGCCGCCGGAGAGCCCGCCGTAGGAGACGAAGCCGACCGGCTTGCGGGTCCAGACCGGCCCGGCGATGTCGATCGCCTGCTTCAGGGAGGCGGGGAAGGAGTGGTTGTACTCGGGGGTCAGGATCACGAAGCCGTCCGCGTCGGCCAGACGCTGCACGAACGCCCGGGTGCGGGGAGCCAGATCGGTGGTCCAGTGGGCGGGGAGATCGGCGTCGAGGAGGTCGAGGGTGTCGAGTTCGATGTCGGCGCGGGCCGCGGAGACGGACTCGAACCAGCGGGCGACGACGGGGCCGAAGCGGCCCTCCCGGGTGCTGGCGACGACAAGTGCGATACGCAGTGCGGAAGTCATGCACCAGGTCTATTGCCTCAAGTGCGGTTGAGGTCAACTCCGCCTGGTCCGCGGCCGCGGGACCGCCGTCCACGCACCTCGCGCCCCCGGCCGCGAACCCCGCGCCCCCGGCTTGTGACTCGTGAGTACTGCACATCCCACGAGTGACGCAGGTGACTGTCGCCGCCCCCGCCCGCCGTGACACCTTCGGGTCTGCCGCCGACCGAGGGAGCAGGAGTGAACAAGGGGTACGCCGCCTACTGCGACGCCGACCGCTGGTTCTACGACGCGCCGTACCTGCGGGCCGGGGAGAGCTACCCCGCCGCCCTCGCCCCCGCCCCCGAGGGATGGCGCACGCACCGCACCGGCGACTGGCTGGCCCTGCGGCCCGAAGGTGCCGAACTCCCCTCCCAGGGCTGGAAGATCCACGTCTCGGCCACCCTCGACAACGCCGAGGGGACCCTGACGACCGTCCACGACTACTGCACGGCCCGGCGGATCGCCTTCAAGTTCATCCCGAGCCGGTACCTGCTGCACCTGCGCAATGCCAAGTACGCCGACCGCGCGGCCAGCGGCAAGTTCATCACCGTCTACCCGGCCGACGAGGAGCAGTGCCGCACCGTCGCCGAGGACCTCGACACCGCCCTCGCCGGCGCGGCCGGCCCGTACATCCTCAGCGACCTGCGCTGGGGAGCCGGACCGGTCCACCTGCGCTACGGCAGCTTCACCCTGCGCCACTGCTACGACGAGCACGGCGAACTGGTGCCCGCCGTCGAGACCCCCGACGGACGCCTCGTACCGGACCGCCGCGGCCCCGCCTTCCACCTGCCCGAATGGCTCGAGGTGCCCGCCTTCCTGGAGCCCCACCTCGCGGCGCGTTCGGCCGTCACCCTCGCCGGCCTCCCCTTCACGGTGGAGCGGGCCCTGCACTTCTCCAACGGCGGCGGCGTCTACACCGGCAAGGACACCCGCACCGGCGAGAACGTGGTCCTCAAGGAGGCCCGCCCCCACGCCGGACTCGCGGCCGACGGAGCCGACGCCGTCACCCGGCTCGAGCGCGAACGGGCCGCGCTGGAACGGCTGGACGGGCTCGACTGCGTACCGGCCGTGCGCGGGACCTTCGACGTCGGCGACCACCGCTTCCTCGTCCTGCAGCACCTGCCGGGCAAACCCCTCAACACCTACTTCGCCCGCCGCCACCCGCTCATCGAGGCCGACCCCGACCCGGCGGAGCTCGCCGCCTACACCACCTGGGCCCTGACGATCCACCAGCGGGTCACCGAAGCCGTCGACGCCGTGCATGCCCGCGGGGTGGTCTTCAACGACCTCCACCTCTTCAACATCATGGTCGCGGAGGACGAGAACGGCGAACCCACCGTCGCGCTTCTGGACTTCGAAGCCGCCGCACACGTCGACGAGGGGCTGCGCCAGACCGTCGCCAACCCCGCCTTCGTCGCACCGGCCGAGCGGCGCGGCTTCTCCGTCGACCGCTACGCCCTCGCCTGCCTGCGGCTCGCCCTCTTCCTCCCGCTGACCAGCCTGCTCGTCCTGGACCGTGCCAAAGCCGCGCACATCGCCGCCGTCATCGCCGAACAGTTCCCCGTGCCGCAGCAGTTCCTCGACGAGGCGGTCCAGGAGATCCTCGCCGGCACAGGCACAGGCACAGGCACAGGCACAGGCACAGGCACAGGCACAGGCACAGGCACAGGCACAGGCACAGGCACAGGCACAGGCACAGGCACAGGCACAGGCACAGGCACAGGCCGCACCGCGCCCGCCGATCCGTACCTGCCCGCCGACCCCGCCGACTGGCCGGCCGCCCGCACCTCGCTCACCGCCGCACTGCGCGCCAGCGCCACCCCCGGCCGCGAGGACCGGTTCGTCCCCGGCGACATCGCCCAGTTCGCGACCGCCGGCGGAGGCACCGCCTTCGGCCACGGCATCGCCGGAGTGCTCTACGCCCTCGCGGAGACCGGCGCCGGCCCCTGGCCCGAAGCCGAGGAATGGCTGCTCGACCGCACCGCCCGGCCACTGTCCGGCACCCCGCTCGGCTTCTACGACGGCCTGGCAGGCACCGCCTGGACCCTGCACCGCCTCGGACACCACGACCGGGCCCTCGCCCTCACCGACCGGCTGCTGCTCCAGCCCTGGGAGAGCACCGGACCCGACCTCCACGGCGGACTCGCCGGCATCGGACTGGCCCTCGACGCCCTCGGCACGGCCCGGGGCGAGAGCACCCTGCACGCCGCCGCCCTGCGCTGCGCGGAACTCCTCGCCCGACCCGGCCACCGGCCGGGGCGCGCCGGGCTGCTGTACGGCAACTCCGGAGCCGCCCTGCTCTTCGTACGGCTCTACGAGCGCACCGGGGACAAGGAGCTGCTGGCCCAGGCCGCCCAGGCCCTCCACCGCGACCTCGACCGCTGCGTCACCAGCGCCTACGGCACCCTCCAGGTCGACGAGGGCTGGCGCACGATGCCGTACCTCGGCGAAGGCAGCGCCGGCATCGGCATGGTCCTCGACGACTGGCTCCTGCACGCCCCCGACGACCGCTTCGAACAGGCCCGCCGCGAGATCGTACGGGCCGCCCAGGCCACCTTCTACGCCCAGCCCGGCCTGATGCGCGGCGCCGCCGGAATGATCCTGCACCTGGCCCGGACGACCACCCCGGGCCCGGACACCGGCCCCGGCGCCGTCGCCCGCCAGATCGAGGCGCTCTCCCGGCACGCCGTGCCCTACCAGGGCCATCTGGCCTTCCCTGGCGAACAGATGATGCGCCTGTCCATGGACCTCACCACGGGCACGGCCGGAGTCCTCCTCGCCCTCGGCAGCGCCGCGCCCGGCGGGCGCGCCCAGCTGCCGTTTCTCCCGCCGCCGCGCCACCGCGCCGCGGCCCCAGAACCGGTCCCGTCCGGGACCGAGATCCACCGCACCACACGACAGAAGGAGAAGAACCCGACATGACGCTTCTTGACCTGCAGTCGCTGGAGACCCCGAAGGAAGAGACCACCGAGGCCGCGATGACGGGGGGCGGCAGCCGGGCCAGCCTGCTGCTCTGTGGTGACAGCAGCCTGAGCATCACCACCTGTAACTGACCGGGGTATCCCGAAGGGCCCGGGCGGACCACCGCCCGGGCCCGTCCCGCACCCCTGGAGGCAACCGCCCCATGAGCCCATCCGACGCGGCCGCCGCCCCGGACCGGGAGCCCGCCCCGCAGTCGGCCCCGGCAGCCGATGCCGAACTCGCCCGCACCGCCGACCGCGCCCTCGTGGCCGCCGCCCGGCACAGCGCGGGCCGCACCGCGGCCGTTCTCGGATGCACGCTGGCGGGCGCCGCCGCGGCCCTCGCCGAACCGGCCGTCCTCGGCCACGCCCTCGACCTCCTGCTGCGCGGGGACCCGGCCGGCCCCGCCTGGACCCTCCTGTGCGCCGCCGTCATCGCGGCCGACGTGGCACTGGACGCGGCCGCCGCCCGCCTCACCGTCGAGGTGGACGGCCGTTCCACCGCCCGGCTGCGCCGACTCGGACTCGCCCGACTCCTGGGCACCTTCCCGCACCACGCGGCCCGTTCCGCACCGGGGGAGACCGCCGCCCGGCTCACCGCCCACGCCGCCGAGGCCGGGAAGGGCCCGGCCGCGGCCGCCCACGCCGTCGCCGCACTGCTGCCACCCGCCGGAGCGGCCGTCGCACTCCTGCTCATCGACCCGTGGACCGCACTCGCCCTGCTGCTGGGCCTCCCCCTCCTGGTCCTCCTGCTGCGCGCCTTCACCCGCGACACCCACACCAGCGTCGCCCGCTACCAACAGGTCCAGCTCGACACCGCCGGACGGCTCGCCGAGGCCATGGCAGGCGCGCGCACCATCGCCGCCGCCGGAACCGCCGCGCGCGAACGCGCCCGGATCCTGTCCGGTCTGCCCGAACTGGGCACCGAGGGCCGGCGCATGTGGCGGGTCTACGGCCGCACCACGGCCCGCTCCGCCACCCTCATGCCCCTCCTCCTCTACGCCGTCCTCGCCGTCGGCGGCATCCGGCTCGCCGCCGGGGCCATCGGCGTCGGCGAACTCCTGGCCGTCCTGCGCTACGCCGCCCTCGCCGCCGGAGTGGGCGCCGTACCGGCGGCCCTGGCAGCCGTCGTCCGCAGCCGGGCGGCTGCCCGCCGCACCGCGGCTCTGCTGGCCCTCCCCCCGCTCGGCCATGGCCGCGCACGCCTGCCGGACGGCGGCCCCGGCACCCTGGAACTGCGCGGCGTCCACGTCGTCCGCGGCGGATCGCCCGTACTCCACGACATCAGCCTGGTGATCCCCGGCGGGACCACTGCGGCCCTGGTGGGCCGCTCCGGCGCCGGCAAGTCCCTGCTCGCTGCGGTCGCGGGACGGCTCACCGACCCCGACCGGGGCCTGGTCCTGCTGGACGGCGTCCCCCTGGGCGACCTCGCGGCCGAGGAGCTGCGCCGCGAAGCCGGCTACGCCTTCGACCGGCCCGCGCTCGTCGGCGACACGGTCGCCGCCGCGATCGGCCTCGGCGCGGGCCCCGCCCCCGCCCCCGCGGCCGTCCGGGCCGCCGCCCGCGCCGCGGGCGCGGACCCCTTCGTCAGCCGCCTGCCCCACGGCTACGCGACCCGTCTCGCCGACACCCCCCTCTCCGGCGGCGAAGTCCAACGCCTCGGCCTGGCCCGGGCGTTCTGCCACGCCGGCCGGCTCCTCGTCCTCGACGACGCCACCTCCAGCCTGGACACCGTCACCTCCCGCGAGGTCGAACGCGCCCTCGCCCACGAGGTCCGGCCCGGCACCCGGATCGTGGTCGCGCACCGGCTGTCCTCCGCGGCCCGCGCCGACCTCGTCGTCTGGCTCGACCACGGACGGGTGAGGGCCGTCGGCACGCACGAGGAGCTGTGGCGGAGCCACCGCGGCTACCGGGAGGTCTTCGCCGCCGCGGAACCGGCCACGACCCCCACCGCACCACGACACCCGGGCGCGAAGGAGCCGTCACGGTGAACGAGCACGCCGCCCGGCAGGGCGTGGCGACCGAAGGCCGCCGCTTCCTGCGGGCCCGCACCACCGTCCTCGCCCGGCTCGCCGCCTGGTCGCTGCTGGAGGCCGCGCACACCTTCCTCGGCGGCTACGGCGTGGCACGCGCCCTCGACGACGGCTTCCTCGCGGGCAGCCCCACCACCGGACTGGCCTGGCTGGCCGCCGCAGCAGTGGGCGCGCTCCTCGGGGGACGGGCCCTGCGGGGGGTCTTCGACGCCCTCGCCGACCTGGTGGAACCCCTGCGCGACGGCCTGGTCCGCAGGGCCGTGCGCCAGGCACTGGACCGGGCCCTCGCCGACCCGGCGCGCGCGCCGGGCAGCGGCGCGGTCTCCCGGCTGACCCAGCAGACGGAAATGGCCCGGGACTCCTTCGCCGGGCTGGTCCTCACCGCCCGCTCCTTCGTCTTCACCGCCGTCGGAGCCGTCGCCGGCATGGCCGCGCTGGCCCCGGTCCTGCTGCTCGTCGTACTGCCCCCGCTCCTGCTGGGAGCCGTCGCCTTCCTCGCCACCCTCCGCCCGCTGGCCGCCGTGCAGCGCAGCTCCCTGGACACCGACGAGGCACTCTCGGACCGGGTGGGCGAACTGGCGCACGCCCTGCGCGACATCGTCGCCTGCGGCGCCGCACCGACGGCCGGGGCCCGGGTGGAGCCCCTGATCGCCGCTCAGGAGGCACTCGCCCGCAGGACCGCCCGCTGGGCCGCCCTGCGCACCCTCGCCCTGGGCGCGGCGGGCCGGCTGCCGGTGGTCGCACTGCTGGCCGCGACGCCGTGGCTGCTCGCCCGCGGAGTGACCGCCGGCACCCTGGCCGGCGCCTTCACCTACCTGGTCACCGCGCTGCTGCCCGCACTGGCCGCATTGATGACGGCCCTCGGCTCGGCCGGAACCCGGCTGCTGGTCGTCCTGGAGCGGTTCTGCGACCCGGCGCCGCCCGGTCCGGCTTCGGGAGCCGCCCCCGCGCCCCCGGCGCCGCCCGCCACCCCTCCCACCGGCCCGCCCGGCCCCCGCACGGCCGCGCCGGCCGCCGCCGAACTGCGGGGCGTCACCTTCGCCTACGGCCCCGGCGCGACCCCCGTACTGGACCGCCTCGACCTCGTGGTGCGGCCGGGGGAGCACCTCGCCGTCGTCGGGCCCAGCGGCATCGGCAAGTCCACCCTCACCGCGCTGCTCGCCGGGCTGCTGCCCCCCGGCGAGGGGAGCGTCCTCGTGGCCGGAGCGCCCGCCCGCCGCCCCACCGGAGCGCCCGGACCCGACCCGCGGCGGACCCTCCTCCCGCAGCAGGCCTACGTGTTCACCGGGACCGTCCGGGAGAACCTCACCCTGTTCTGCCCGACCACCGAGACCGCCGCCCCGGAAGACGCCCGGCTGCTCCGGGCCGTCGACGCCCTCGGCCTGCACGACCTGCTGGAGCGGCTGGGCGGCCTGGACGCCGAGGTGTCCCCACGGCTGCTGTCCCGGGGGGAGGGCCAGCACCTCGCCCTCGCCGCCGCCTACCTCTCGCCGGCCCCGCTGCTGCTGCTCGACGAGGCCACCTGCCACCTGGACCCGCTGACCGAGGAACGCGCCGAGCGGGCGCTCGCGGACCGCCCCGGCACCCTCGTCGTCGTGGCCCACCGGGTCTCCTCCGCGGCCCGCGCCGACCGGGTCCTCGTACTCGACGGGGCCCGGGCCGTCTGCGGCACCCACGCGGAACTCCCGTACCGCTCGGCCCTGTACCGGGATCTCGTGGGGCACTGGGGGGCGCCCACCACCGGATGAGGCCGCAAGGCCGGGCCCGCGGTCAGACCCAGCCCTCCTGCCGCGAGATGCGGATCGCGTCGATGAGGTTGCGCGCGCCCGTCTTGCGGGTCGCCGCGGCGATGTAGTTGCGCACCGTCCCGCTCGCCAGGTGGAGGGTACGGGCTATCTCGGCCACGGAATCCCCCTCCGCGGCCCGGGCCAGCACACTGACCTCGCGGGGACTGAGCGGGACGGGGTCGGCCCGCATGAAGGCGGACGCCAGCGACGCGTCGACGAAACGTTCCCCCGCGGCGACCTTCCGCACAGCGCGGACCAGACGACCGGGCGAACCGTCCTTGTCCACGTACCCGCGCGCCTCGGCCCGGAAGGCCCGGTGCAGGGACCCGGGTGCCCCCGCCGACGCGAGCACCAGCATGGGGGAAGGCACCACCCCGCCCCGGCACTTCGCACGCCGCTCCCCGGTCAGCACGGTCGTGGTCCCCGGACAGTCCAGGTCCACGACCGTCACGTCGGGCCGTAAGGACTCCGCTTCGCGCGCGGCCGTGCGCCAGCCCGCCGAACGGACCTCGAACGACCCCTCGGATCTCAGCAGGGCGGCCAGCGCGGACCTGACCAGACTGACGCTGTGCAGAACGAGAACCTTCGTCATCGCGTGCCCCTCCTCGGTGGACGAACCGACAGCACCACGCGGCTGCCCCGGCACAGGCGTTCCGGAACGTCACCGCGGGGGGCGTGGGGGCGCACAACCACAACTTGGCGGGATGACGGAGGTCCCGGCGGCCGGATTCCTTCCCGGACCGCCGGAACCGGCACCCGCCGTCAGGGCAGCAGACGCGCCGGAAGGTATTCGGGGAAGGCCGAGGCCTGCTCCTGCGTGGTCCGGTCGACCAGGTCCCACACCGGGTTGCGCACGTGCTCCGGCTCCGGCTCCGGCTCCGGACCGACCTCCTGCGAGGAGGTCCCGAGCCGGGTGGCGACCTCCTTGCGGAGCGTCGGCAGCAGCGCGTAGAGACGGTCGCCCGGACAGGAGGTGGCGTTGAAGTCGCGGTGGCCGTAGATCTCCGACGCCGGCAGACCGTACTGCGCGCAGATGTGCGTGCACAGGTCCGCCAGCGCCGAGAACTGCGCGGCGGGCGGGGCCAGCGAGGTGTACGTGCCCTCGTTCTCGATGCCGATCGAGAGCGTGTTCTGCCCGACGCAGTGCGCCGCCCGCACCTGGCGGGTGCCCGCGCGCAGTTCCGCCAGACTGTGGTGGCGGCCCTCCAGCACGAAGGCCCCGCGGCTGATCGTGAAGTGCTGGCCGGTGTCGATCCAGCCCTGGGCGTCCATGTGGTACGTCTGGATCGCCTTGGCCAGGGCGTACGCGCGCTGCCGCGAGTAGTCCGTCACGTTCGCCGTCGCCGTGTGGTGGACGATGATCCGCTCGGGCCGGTTGCCCAGGATGGCGACCGCCTCGGACGCTGCCCGCGCCCCCCAGGTCGCGCACCCGATGATGTCCGGGACGGCGGCGGCCTGCGCCCGCCCGGCCCCGGCGAGGGGCAGCGCCGCCCCGGCCGCCAGGGCGAAACCGCCCGTGAGGAGGGCCCGCCGGCTGTACTGCGACGCTCCGGGCGCCGAGGGCCGGGGCCGTAGGAGGAAGGTCATTCACTGCCCGTTTCGTAGGAGGGTGCCCATTGAAGGGACTCCCGCCGCACGGGCCGCGCCGACACACCGCACCGGGGCCGGACAGGCCCCGGCCGGCCGCGTCACCTCAGCCGCACGTACGTGCCACCCGCTCCAGCTCGTCCGCCCACACCCCCGCGTCCCGTGGACCGATGTGCGGCACGGCCAGCGGCCGTACGCGGAACCGGTTGTGGGGAGTCGTCAGGTCCGCCTCACGGATCATCAGGTCCTGGAGGGCGGGCGGGACGGCCCGGTCCTCGTCGAAGCGCAGGTACGTACGGGGCACCCGCCCCCACCGGCCGGGCAGCCCGCGGGCGTCGGCGGCGCCGATGGCCGCCGACTCGTCCGGTTCGAGGATGTTCAGGAGCGTGCGCACCTCCGCGTCCGACCAGTCGGCCGCCAGTGCCTCCTTGACCGCGGCGAAGAACGCCGGGTCGCCGGAACGCCAGTTGACGCGGTTGACCCCCAGTTCCGGAGGGGTCCTGAAGCCGGGGATCCGGAACAGGGCGCTGGAAGCGGCCTCCGGGGTCGTCATCAGCTCCACGACCGAGCGGTGCCGCGTGGGGCAGAACGCGGACGCGTACACCAGGTGGGAGATCAGCTCCGGCACCTCGTTGGCCACCGCGTTCAGCGTGACCCCGCCCAGGCTCTGGCCGACCAGCACGACCGGACCGCTGCGGTGCGCGGCGCGCACCGTCCCCACCACGTGGGCCGCGAAGTCCGCCAGCGTCACGGCACCGATCGGCGAGGGCTCCGTGGCGAGCCGCTCCAGGTCCTGCGGCGCCTGGTAGGAGACGGGGAAATAGGCGCCGGGCCCGTGTCCGGGCAGGTCCACCGCGACCGCCCGGTGCCCGCGCAGGCCCAGCTCCCGCAGGACCGGGCTCCACCCGTAGGAGTTGCTCCCGGAGCCGTGGACGAGCACGAAGACGGGAGCGCCCCACCGCCGCGACCGCTCCCGCCCCGGCGGCGGCTGCCCGCAGGAGCCCGCGCCGTGACCGCCCGCCGGGACGCTCCGCGTCACCGATGTCACTCACACCACTCACGTTACGCATGAGCAAGACCCTAGGCACGGGCCCGGACATGACCGGCTGGTTCCGGACACCCCGATGCCCCGGCCAGGCTCGGCCCGGCCCGTGGCGCCCGGCTCGCCCCGGCTCGGTCAGCGGGGCGTGGCCGGGCGGGACCACACCGCGCCGCGCGCCTCGTACTCCAGCATGGTCTCCAGGCCCGTCGCCGCGTCGGCGCCCAGTTCCCGCCGGACCAGCCACAGGGCGAGCTCCAGGCCCGAGGTGATGCCACCGGCCGTCACCAGGTCGCCGTCGTCCACCACGCGGGCGTTCTTCAGCACACCGCTCTGCCGCTCCAGCTCGGGCGCGCCCGGTGGTGGGTCGTGCAGGGCTGGCCGCGGGTCAGCCCGGCGGCGGACAGCAGCATGACGCCCGTGCACAGCGCGGCGACGGTGAGCCCCGGCCGGGGTGCCGCCTCCAGTTGCCCGCGGCAGGGTGCCCCGCCGCATCTCCGCCCACACCCCCGGGTCCTCCCGCCGGGCGTACCCACCACCCGGCACCACGAGCACGTCGGCCTGCCGCGGGTCCCAGCCGTGCTCCACGGCGAGGCGCGTCCCGTACGTACCCGGGCCCGGAGGCGGCGACGTAACGGACCTCCACCGTCCGGTCCGTGAAGAAGCGGGCGGCCGAGAACACCTCGTAAGGGGCGGCGAAGTCGAGCTCCTCCACCCCGTCGAACCGCACGACGTGCACCCTCAGGGGTGCCCCGGCGCCCGCGGCCGCCGGTGCCGGCGCGGCCGAGGCGGCCGGGCCCGTGCCGAGCACGGCCGTCCCGGCGATGGCAGTGGTGGCACCGAGGGCGGTCGAGGCTCATGTGGAAACTCCCCGCAGGGGTCTGAACGGATCGGTCGCGGTTCGCGGTGGCACCTCGGCGAGGGGGTCGCCGGCCCGAACGACCCGGTTCCGCGGGGCTCCTGTGGCCTCACTCACGGAGCCGGTCGGTCCAGGCCAGGTCGGGAGCCTGCTCGACCGTGCTGGTGCCGCTGCCCTCGTGCGACTCCCAGCTCCATGTCTCCTCCAACCGGAGCCTTCCGTCCGGCAGTTCCACGACCCGCGAGACGCAGTGGCCGGAGGCGGTGGTGCCGTCGAGCCGGAGCTGGACGTAGCGGAAGTCGACCGTGTCGTCCGTCCGCGTGCCGACCAGGTGCCCCCTGACCACGTCCCCGCCGCGGTAGTCGGCCCAGACCGCGCCGTCCCGCTCGTGGTACGCGAAACGGGTCTGCCGGCCGACCTGGCCGGGCGCCTGATCGGCGACCGGCACGAACACGAGGCCGTCGAGCGAACGCGGCATGGATGACTCCCCACTGGAGGCGGCCGGCGCCCCCACGGAGCCCCCGCCGCACCGACTGTCCGACTCACCCTAGGCGGGCCCCGCCGCCCGGCCCGGACCGGGGGCTGCGGCCGGGTCCGGGCGGGTGACGTCCGGGCGGCCGTCGGCCGCGTACGGCCTGCTCCGGGCGGGTGCGCGCGAGCATGCACGGGTGCGCCCGTCGCCTCGCCGCCCGCCATCGGGCGGACCCGGGCGGAAGAAGGAGGAGCGATGCCGGACCAGGACCCCGCCGAGCGACCGGTCACCGAGCTGGACGCCCGCTACAGCTCCGCGCTCAACCCCCGCCCGGGTGCCGAGGACGTCACGGCCACCGACTGGTCCGTGGCCCGCCGGATGCTGGAGTCCGCCGAGATCTTCTGGCTGTCCACCACCCGGCCCGACGGCCGGCTGCACGTCACCCCCGTCATCGCGGCCTGGCACGACGGGGTGCTGTACTTCTCCACCGGCGGGGAGGAACAGAAGGCGAAGAACCTGGCCCACCAGGCGCACTGCGCCCTGACCACCGGACGGAACGCGCTCACCGAAGGCCTCGACGTCGTCGTCGAGGGAACGGCGGAACGCGTCCGCGACGCGGCGGCGCTGGAGGAGGTGATCCGGGCGTACGAGACCAAGTACGGCCGCCACATCACCTCGCCCGAGGGCACCTTCCACGGGATCGGGGACGCCTTCCGGTCCGGCGCGGCGCTGGTGTTCGCCGTGGCGCCGGCCACCGCGTACGGCTTCGGCCGGGACGACGGCGTCTACAGCCACACGCGGTGGACGTTCTGAGCTCAGCTCCCGGACGGCCCGACGACCGCGCCGCCCTGCCGGACGTGCGTGCCCCAGTCCACGATCCGCACGGCCGCCCCGGCGGCCTCCTCGCCCCGGCAACGGGCGTGGTGCCGCTGCACGATGGCGTCCAGGTCGAGGTGCGGGCCGAAGGCGGGGTGGGCCGCCAGCCGCCGCGCGTAGGCCCACACCCGCGGGTGGTCGGTGATGCGGTAGACGGCCGCGGCGTCCAGGTGCCAGCGGTGGACGGTGTCCAACTGCACCAGCGCCACCCACACCTGCACGTCCGCGGCGCTGAGGCCGCCGTCCAGCACGTGGTCCGAGGAGCCGAGCAACTCCTCCAGGGTGCCCAGTGCGCGCAGCAGGGCGGCGAGGGCGGCGTCCCGGTCGGCCCCGTCGATACCGGACCGGCCCGCGCGCTGCGCGGCCTCGTGGATGCCCTCGTCACAGAGGCGGCCGAGCGCCTCGATGCGCTCCTCGGAGCCGGCGGGGTGGAGGTCCGGGCCGGCGGAGCCGAAGCGGCGGACGAGGTCCTGGAGGATGTCGGGTGCGTGCGTGCTGACGATCCGTCCGGTCCAGTCGTCGCTGAGGACGGGGGCCGCGGCCGGTCCGGGGTGCTGGTGGGCACTGGACTCGTACAGGGGGCGCAGTGCGAGGTGGCCGCCGTCGTCCGCGTCGGGCACCGGACGCAGCACGGTGACGGGCAGGACGTCCTGGAGGCCGAGGAGGCTGTGGGTGACGGCGATCCGCAGACAGTCGGGACAGGAGGGCGAGAGGTGGAGCCGGTAGCGGTGGGGCACGGCAGGGTAGCCGCTGTGCGCGTCACGCCCGATCCTGCTGCGCAGGGACGGCACGGTGTGCGGGGAAGTGGCGTACATACGTCTCCCTGGGAGTGCTCGGTCACGGGCCGGGGGCGGGGCCGAACGCCCGCTGGTTTCCTACCAGTTCGCTAGGATTCGCCGTTCTGGAGTCTCGGTGCGCCTCGTGCCCCTGTCAAGGGTGCCGGGTGCGGGCGGCTTCGACAGGGGCACGAGGAGAGGGGCGCGGGCCCCGGGGCGCCGGTGGGCGCCGGTGTGGCGCCCACCCGCCCGTGGAGCGGTGGGCGGGCCGCGGGGTTACTTGGCGGCGAGGCCGGCGTCGGTGACCTCGGGCTTGCCGGCGGCCTTGAGGACCTTGTTCAGGAGGGTGAGGTCGTAGATGCCGGTGAGTTCGGGCTGTTCGATGAGTTTGGCCTTGACGGCGTGGTCGGCCTGGGCCTTGAGGGTGGAGGCGAGGGGGTCGTCGGTGACGAGGATGCTCTGCCAGGCGGGGTCGATGATCTTGGCGTCGAGGGGCTTTCCGCTGTCGGCGGCGAGTTTGGCGTTGGCGGAGGCCTTGGCCTTGTCGGGGTTGGTGTTGATCCAGTCGTTGGTCTTGACGGTGCCGCGCAGGACGGCTTCGACGACGTCGGGGTGTTCCTTGAGGAACTTCTGGCTGACGATGATGTTGGTGATGACGAACTTCTTGTCGGGCCAGAGGGTGGTTTCGTCGAGGAGGACGGTGCCGCCGTCGGAGACGAGTTTGGAGGCGGTGGGTTCGGGGACCCAGGCGCCGTCGATGGAGCCCTGCTTGAAGGCGTCGGGGGTGACCTTGTTGTCGGTGCGGACGACGGAGACGTCGCCCTTGCCGGATTCGGGGTCGACGGTCCAGCCCTTGTCGTTGATCCAGTTGAGGAAGGCGACGTCCTGGGTGTTGCCCTTCTGGGGGGTGGCGATCTTCTTGCCCTTGAGGTCGTCGAGGGTTTTGATCTTGTCGGGGTTGACGACGAGTTTGACGCCTCCGGAGGCGGATCCGGAGATGATGCGGAGGTTGGAGCCCTTGGACTTGACGTAGCCGTTGATGGAGGGGGAGGGGCCGATGAAGCCGATGTCGAGGGAGCCGCCGTTGAGGGCTTCGATTTCGGAGGGGCCTGCGTTGAAGGACTGGGGCTTGACGGTGGTGGCGCCGAGTTCCTTCTGGATGAGGCCTTCCTGGAGGCCGACCAGGGCGGTGGCGTGGGTGAGGTTGGGGAAGTAGCCGATCCGGACCTCGGGGGCGGACAGCTTCTCGCCCCCGCCGGTGGCGGCGGCCGGCTTGGTGTCGCCCCCGCCCTTCGCCTCGGAACCGTAACCGCAGGCCGTCAGCAGGAGGGGGAGAGTTGCCGCGACGGCGAGTGCACGCAGTGAAGTGATCGGTCTCGAGGCAGACACGGAGGTGTCCTTTCACGGGGTGGGTTGGTCTTCGGGGACGTACGTGAGCGGCGCGGTACGAGGTCGTCGGCGCGCGGTGCGGCCACTGCCGGCGGACACCGGTGGGACCGCGGCGGCAGGGTGTGCCGGAGGTGGAGGGGGTGCCGCGTCGGCGGCGGCGTGGAGGCCGGCCGGGACCCGCGCACGGCGCGCCCGGCGGGTGCCGGGGCGCGCGGGGCGTCGGGGCGGGAGACGGCGGAGGGTGGCGGCGCCGGTGCCGGCGGCCCGTCCTGGGCCGCGGCCCCGCTGAGCCGGGGCGGGCGCCGGACCGGATCCGGGCCCGGTGTCAGGCCGTTCGACAGATGGAGCTGGACGTACGGACCAGGTCGATGTGCCGGCGGGTGGTGAGCAGGGGCAGCGAACGGGCTGCGTCGCACTGCGTCCGCATGGTCCCCCCTGAATCCCTAGTTTTCCTACCTGGCTGGTAGGCATCTTGACAGACGGCGGCAGCCGCCCCAAGAGGGCGTTCACATCGTGGACGAACTCGTCTCGCGATCCGGGAAGTCGCAGCTGGGAAGGTGTGCCCGCAAGGGGGCCGAGGGTTCGCCGGACCGGGTCAGGGATTGGTCCAGGCGTCGGGAACGTGCGTCAGGGCCGAGACGTCTGCGGGCAGTTCCGACGAGGCGACGTCCGCCAGGGAGACCCCTTCGAGGATCTCGCGCACGTTGGACCGCAGGGCGATCCACAGGGGGAGCAGCGCCTGCGCGGGGCCGGTGTAGGAGAGGTCCGGCGGCCGGACCCCCCGGACCGACACGAGCGGCCCGTCCACGACGCGGATGACGTCCGCGATGCTGATGTCCCCGGCGGGCTTGGCCAGCCGGTAGCCGCCGTTCCCCCCGCGCTGGCTGAGCACGAGCCCGCCCCGGCGCATGTCGTTGAGGATGCCCTCGAGGAACTTGTGCGGGATGTCCTGGGCGTCGGCGATGGCCTCGGCCTTCACCGGCCCGCCGTCCCGGGACGCGGCGAGCTGCAGTGCGGCGCGTACCGCGTAGTCCGCCCTGGCTGAGATCCGCATGCGGACATTATCCCGTACGGGCGGGCCGGTGCCGTAACCGGCGGCCGGGCCGCGGCGGACGGCCCGCCCGCCGGGCGCGCCAGGGCGTCCGGCAGGCCGGCCGGCGGTGTCAGTGGAACGCGGCCGCCACCGCGCGGTGGGATCCGTTGAGGTAGTGCTCGCCGATCGAGCGCAGGCGGTGCGCGGCCGGGCGGTGGGCCGTCAGCACGCGCGCGTTGCGCCAGAAGCGGTCCAGGCCGGGCGCGTCAGCGAGCTCCAGGACCCGCGCGGTGATCTGCAGGGCGGCCTGTGAGGTCACCGTCTCGGCCGTGGCCACCAGCGCCGCGACGCCCGCCGGTTCCTCCGCGTCCAGGCGCCCGCCCGCGTCGAGGGCACGGGCCGTCACCTCCGTCGCCCGGTCGACCACGGCGCTCGCGGTGTGGGCGGCGGAGGCGAGTTCCCCGTACGTGAGCAGCAGGTCGGCGTCCTCACCGGGCGGCCGTCTGGCCCGCCCGCCCCTGCTGAGGTCGCGCGCCTCGGTGAGGGCCCCGTCGGCGATGCCGAGGCCGACGTGGCACAGGGCGAGCCGCAGCGCGGGTTCGGCGAGCGCGGTGAAGGGGGCGCTCGATTCCTCGTCCTGGGGTCTGCGGCCCAGTACCTGGCCGGTTCTGACGGCGACGCGGTCGAGGGCGACCTCGCCCGCGCCGGCGACCCGCTGCCCGAGGCGGTCGGGGGCGCTCTCGACGCCGACGCCGCGGGCGTGGGCCGGGACCCGTACCACCAGGACCTCACCGGTCACGGCGCAGACCGCGTCGAGGACGATCTGGTCGGCCACCGCCACGGCGGTGTCCAGGGCCCGGCGCCCGTTCAGCACGTACCCGCTGTCGCGCGGTCTCAGCACGAGGTCGGGTCCGTCCGGATCGCCCTCGGGCGCCGGCGCGCGGACTGTGCCGGCCCACAGCCACTCCTCGCGCACCGAGGCCTCCTCCAGGAGGGCGGCCTCGTGGTGACCCGCGTAGAAGCGGCCGCTCCAGGAGTGCACGTAATGACGGGCCAGCAGGTCCCCGACGGCGCTGTCGGCCGTGGCGATCTCCCGTACGACGGCGCAGGCGGTGCGCCAGTCCGTACCCCGGCCCGGGCCGGGCGGGGTGAGGGCCGCCAGCAGGCCGGCCTCGCGCAGCCGGGCCTTCTCGTCGACGGGCGGAAGACCGGCCCGGTCGCGGGTGATGGCGTCCGCGGCGAGGTCCTCCGCCACGTCCCGCGCGGTCCGCAGCAGCGTGCTCGGTGTCGTCGGCACGGGCGTCACCGACAGGCCGGGGTGCCGTGGCGGAGTGCGGGAGCGGGAGGCAGCGGGGAGCCCGGTGGAACGGCGGTGGTCATGTCGGAATCTCCGGAACGTCGGCGGACGGTGGTGGGCGGTGCGGATGACGGTGCGGGTGCGCGGCAGGCCGTCCGGGGCGCGTCGGGGCGGGCCGTCCGAGTCAATCCCATATTTCCCATCGGATTGATAGGGATACTCGCGGACGAGGAGGGGGCCAGCAAGACCATGGTCGGATCGTGGACAAGCGCGTCTCGTATGAAGAGACGTCATGGCTCGAGGGAGGCCGCCGTGTCCGGAGATGGATCCGCCGCCACGGGGTATGCGGAGGGGAGTGGACGGGCCGTAGGGGCCCGCGAAGGAAGGGGCCCACCACCGATGACCCAGGAGACGGACGCGGCGAACGCACCGCACGAGCCGACACCGCGGGAGCGCACCGCGCGTGACCGGGTGCGCCGACGGGCCACGGGCATGACGCACCACCAGAGCGCCGAGGCACTGGAAGCGGCCGAGGAGGCCGCGGGGGACCTGGCCGCGGCCGACCCCGGCACACGCGCCGAAGTGGCGGAATGGCAGCGCATCACCGACCTGCTCTTCGACCACGGCGGCCCCTACACGCCGGAGACCGACGCCTTCGTGCAGGGGCAGCTCACCGCCCGGGACAACCGCAGGGCGGCCTGCTGACGGTTGCCCGCGAAGGCGCCGGGTCCCCCGGGCGGGGCGCCGGAGGCCCCGGGCCGGCGGCCTACGCCGTCGCGCGCAGACGGGTGGCGGCCGCCTCCGCCTCCCGTACGACCCGTGCGGTGTCGACGTCGACCAGTCGCCCGCCCAGCTTCAGGGCCCGCCCGTCCACGAAGACGGCCTCGACGTTCTCCGGGCGGCCGTTGAAGACGAGCTGCCCGATCCAGTCGAAGCGCGGGGCGAAGTTGAGGGCGGCGGGGTCGACGACCTGCAGGTCGGCGCGTTTGCCCGGGGTCAGGGAACCGACCCGGTCCGCGATGCCGAGGGCCTCGGCGCCGCCCAGGGTCGCCATCCGCAGGACGTCCGGGACCTGCGGGAAGACGCCCGCGTCCGTGGCGCGGGCCCGCTGCAGGCCGATCGCCGTCTTCATCAGCGCGTGGAAGTCGGAGCTGTCGTTCGTCCCGCCGTCCAGCCCCAGCCCCACCTTCACGCCGCGCCGCGCGAACTCGCCCAGCCGCATGACGCCCGAGGCCAGGCGCATGTTGCTGAGCGGGCAGTGGGCGGCCCGTACGTCGTGCTCGGCGACGGCGGCGATCTCGGCGTCCGTCAGGTGGACGGCGTGGTTGACGAGGAGCTTCGGCCCGAGGGCGCCGATGTCGGCGAGCACCCCCATCGGGTCGTCGGCGCGCTGCTCGGGACGTTCCAGCACATGGGAGTTGAGCATGACGCCGAGCTCCTGGGCGGCCTCCCAGTGCGCCCGGTTGTGGTCCTGCACGGCGCGCGCGGCGTGCGTGGCGACCTGGAAGGAGCCGAGCGGCACCGGATCGACCAGCTCCCGCTTGACCTTCGTGAGCAGCACCGCGTCGGGCTTCGACGGGAACATGGCGTAGGTGAAGCGCACGCCGGTGCCGGCCAGGGCCCGGACGTAGCTCTCGACGAGGTCGTAGGAGAAGATGTCCACCCAGTCCACCAGCGTGGTCACGCCCGACTGGACGGCGTCGAGGGCGGCGAGCCGTACGAAGCTGTGCACCGCCGACGGCGTCAGCCGAGCGCGCTGGGGGTCGGTACACCCCGAGAACCAGCCGAACAGGTCGCGGTCGGTACAGCCGCCGCGGATCACGGCCTGCCACAGGTGGGTGTGGGCGTCGACGAACCCCGGCAACACCAGCTTGCCGGAGACGTCCACCACCGAGGCTCCGGGCGGCCGGGGCAGCCCCGCGCCGACGGCGGCCACGGTGCCGTCCCGCAGCAGCACGTCGGCGTTCTCCACGGTCCCGAGGGGGCCGCTGCCGACGGCGGGGTCCATGGTGAGGACGAGGGAGGCACCGCGGAGCAGGACGGGCCTCGCGCCCGTGAGATTCCGCTGCCCGGCGGCCGGGTCGGGTGCGGCGGGGCGGTCGCGCACCCCGAGGAGGAGCGGCGTGGTGGCGGCGAGACCGAGGCCGGCCAGGAGAGCGCGCCGGTGGGGCGCCGGCGGGGGAGTGGGGGTGGACTGCATGGCGTGGTACCTCCCGAGGTCGCGAAACGGAAGGCCCGCCCGGTCCCGACGCTCTGACGGTGCGTCGGGACCGGGCGGGAGGTCACACGCAGTCTTCCCGGGGGAGGCCGCGTCGATAGGCGGTGGTGGAAAACTCTTTCCGTTCCAGACGCGTACCGGCCAACTTCCGTTCGGCGGGCGGCGGGACGGGCCGCACGCGCCTCAGAGGGGCTTGCGCCACACGGAGACGTGCCGGGTGGAGTCCTGGGTGAACGGCGCCCCGTCCCAGTCCGCGACGCGCCGTTCCCGCTCGAGGCCCGCGATCCGCGCCATCAGGTCCAGTTCCGCCTGCCGGGCGTACCGGAGGCGGGAGCTCTCGCGGCGGTAGCGGCCGTCCTCGCCGTCACGGGTGAGGTGGTGCGAGACGAGGACCTGCTCGACCAGGTCGAAGGTGTCGAAGCCGACGTGCCCCTCCGAGACGTCGAACGGCACCGCCGCCTGCCCGGGCGGAAGCAGTCGCAGCGGCGGTACGCCCAGCTCGATGACGAACCGTCCCCCGGGCGCCAGATGACGTGCGGCGTTGCGGAAGCAGCCTGTCCGTCCTGCGTCAGCAGGTTCGTGATGGTGTTGTAGACGAGGGCGAACTCGCCCGGGACGACGGTGCTCGCCATGTCCCCGAGCACGACCGGCAGCGCGTCCTCGCCGGCCTTGCGCCGCAGGACCGCCGCCATGTGCGGGGACAGCTCGATGCCGGTGACCGGCACGCCGCGCTCCCGGAGCGGTACGCCCACCCGCCCCGTCCCGATGGCGAACTCCAGCGCCCGTCCGTCCCCGGCGAGTTCGGCGAGTAGGTCGAGGGTCGGTCCGAGGACCTCCGCCGAGGACATCCCGGTCTCTTCGGCGTCGTAGCGTTCGGCGGTCGCGCGGGCCCTGCGGGATCGGTGGGACCGGGGCCGGCCGGGGGCCGGGCCCGGCCGAGGGGAGGCCGTCCGGGCCCGGGGGGTTCGGGCCCGGGCCGGGGCAGGTGTCAGAGGACGTGGCCGACGTGGGCCAGTGCCTGTTTCAGCAGGACGCCGTGACCGCCCGCCATCTCGCTCTGCACGGCCGCGGAGCCTGCCTCCTGCGGGCTGAACCAGGCCAGGTCCAGGGCGTCCTGACGGGGCCGGCAGTCGCCGGACACCGGCACGATGTAGGCGAGGGACACGGCGTGCTGGCGCGGGTCGTGGTAGGGCGTGATGCCCGCCGTGGGGAAGTACTCGGCGATGGTGAAGGGCTGCAGGGATGCGGGGACCCGCGGCAGGGCCACCGCCCCGAGGTCCTTCTCCAGGTGGCGCAGCAGCGCGTCCCGCACCCGCTCGTGGTGCATGACGCGGCCGGATACCAGGGACCGGCTGACCGTGCCGTCGGGGCCGATGCGCAGGAGCAGCCCGATGCTGGTCACTTCGCCGCTGTCGTCCACGCGCACGGGCACGGCCTCGACGTACAGGATCGGCATCCGGGCCCGGGTCATGTCCAGCTCGTCCGTGGTGAGCCAGCCGGGTGTGGTCTCGGTGATGTCAGACATCGCCTGATCATACTTTCCGGGCCGGGTTCCGGCCCAGGTCCCGTGTCCGCCGGGCGGGTGGCAGTTCGTCTGCCCGCCCCCCGTCCGCCCCCGGTTCCCGTCGCCGCCCTAGCCGCTGTCCCCGCCCCACCCGTCCGTTCCCGCGCGGAGATCGATTGTCAGTGGCGGGTGCGAGTATCGGAACATCAAGTCGGAAGAGGGGGAGCGGCCATGTCCGGTATCCAGAATTACATCAATCACGTTGCTCTTGTCCTGGACGCGAGTTCGTCCATGTCGAAGCTGAGCTCGAAGGTCGTCGAGGTCGCCGATCAGCAGATCGCCTATCTGGCGCGCCGGTCGCAGGAACTGGACCAGGAAACCCGCGTCACGGTCTACGTGTTCGCGGACAAGGTCGAGTGCATCATCTACGACAAGGACGTGCTGCGGATGCCGTCCCTGAAGCAGCTCTACCGCGTCGGCGGAATGACGGCCCTGCTGGCGGCGACCTTGAAGTCGCAGCGGGAGCTGGCCCAGACGGCCCAACTCTACGGCGACCACAGCTTCCTGACGTTCGTGCTGACCGACGGCCAGGAGAACGCCAGCCACCGCTGCCCCGACGCCCCCACCAGGGACCCGCGCGAACTGGTGCGCGCCGTGGCCACGATGATCGAGACCCAGCAGGACAACTGGACACTCGCGGTGCTCGTCCCGGACCAGATGGGCAAGCGCGAAGCCGTCCAGTGCGGTTTCCCCAAGGACAACGTCGCGATCTGGGACGCCACGAGCACGCAGGGCCTGGAAGAGGCGGGACAGGTCATCCAACAGGCCACCGAGAAATTCATGGTGGGCCGCACGAAGGGAATTCGCGGATCGCGCGCGGTCTTTTCCACGGGCGCCGAAGCGGTGAACAAGGAAACCATCGAGGCGGCCGGTCTGACCCCCGTGGATCCGGCGCAGTACGCGCTGATTCCCGTCGCCCGGGACGTGGCCATCCGGGAATGGGTCGTCGAGTCCGGCCACAGCTACCGCACCGGGTGCGCCTTCTACCAGCTGAGCAAGTCGGAGAAGATCCAGGCGCAGAAGCAGATCGCCGTGCTGGAGAAGAAGACGGACCGGGTCTACACCGGCCCCGCTGCCCGTGCCCTGCTCGGTCTGCCCAGCGCGGAGGCCCGGGTCAAGCCCGACCAGAACGACGACTTCACGATCTTCGTGCAGAGCACCAGCGTCAACCGCAAGCTGGTCCCGCAGACCCGGCTGCTCGTCATGATCTGATCCGCCGCCGCGGGCCCCCGGTGCTCAGTCGGAGCGTACGGGGGCCGGGTCGGCCACGGACAGCGGCTCGGCGATGTCCTCCAGCGAGCGGCGTTCGGCCTTGACGGCCAGGAACACCGCCACGAGGCCGGCCGCGCACATCAGCGCCGCGCCGATCCGGAAGGCCAGCGCGGTGTCGCCGACGACCCCGGATTCCGTCAGGTCGGCGAAGATCAGCGGTCCGCTGATGCCGCCGGCCGCGGTGCCGAGGGCGTAGAAGAAGGCGATGGCCATGGCGCGGGTCTCCATCGGGAAGACCTCGGAGACCGTCAGGTAGGCGCTGGAGGCGCCCGCCGACGCGAAGAACAGCACCACGCACCAGCAGGCCGTCATCGTCGTCGCCGTGAGCGACCCGCTGTCGAACAGCCAGGCCGTGACGAACAGCAGCACACCCGAGAGCAGGTACGTCGAGGAGATCATGATCCGGCGTCCGACGGTGTCGAACAGCTTGCCGAGCAGCAGCGGCCCGAGGAAGTTGCCCGCCGCGATGACGGCGAAGTAGTAGCCCGTGTTCCCCGTCGGCACGTCGAAGAACGTGGTGAGGATGGTCCCGAAACCGAAGGTGATCGCGTTGTACAGGAAGGCCTGGCCGATGAAGAGCGACAGGCCGAGGAACGCGCGGCGGGGATAGCGGCCGAAGACCGTCCGGGCGATCAGCGCGAAGCCGATGCTCTTGCGCTGGTGGATGGTGATCTCACCGGCCGGAGGCGGCAGGGGCCTGCCCTTCTCCTCCTCGATCCGCTGCTCCACGGACGACACCAGCTCCTCGGCGTCCTCCGCCCTGCCGTGGATGAACTGCCAGCGCGGACTCTCCGGGACGTGCCGCCGCACGAGCAGGATGACCAGGCCGAGGACGACGCCGAGGGCGAAGCTGAGCCGCCAGCCGAGGTCCGCGGGGAAGATGTCCGTGTCGAGCATCACCACGGACAGCAGGGCGCCGCCGATCGCGCCCAGCCAGTAGCTGCCGTTGATGATGAGGTCGACCCTGCCCCGATACAGGGAGGGGATCAGCTCGTCGATGGCCGAGTTGATGGCCGCGTACTCCCCGCCGATGCCGAAACCGGTGAGGAAGCGGAACAGGAAGAACCACCAGGACTCGAACGACAGCGCCGTCATCGCCGTCGCGCTCAGGTAGACGGCCAGCGTCACCATGAAGAGCCTTTTGCGGCCGTAGCGGTCGGTCAGCCAGCCGAAGAAGAGCGCCCCGGAGCAGGCGCCGGCCACGTAGAGGGCGGCGGCGATCCCGGTGACCTGGGCGGCGGTGATGTCGAGGCCGCTGCCCTCCTCGGCGAGCCGCCCGGCGACGTTGCCGACGATGGTGACCTCGAGCCCGTCGAGGATCCACACGGTGCCGAGGCCGATCACGATCATCCAGTGCCATCGTGACCAGGGCAGCCGGTCCAGACGGGCCGGAACGGCCGTGGTGACGGTGCCGGTAGTGGCCGGCACGGAGTCCGGCGATGCATCGGATGTCATCGTTCCCAGTTCCTCTTCTCCGGATCGTCCCCCCGCTGCCGGTTTCCCCCGGACCCGCCGGACATGCGGCCCCGGACCACTCGCCGGGGTGGGGCAAGTCCCAGCTTGCGCGCAGTTTTCGGACACGCCCGACACGACACACCCGGCGCCCCGCCCCCGCCCGGCCCCGGTCGCTTCCCTCCTGCAACCGCTTGGCCCGGGAGGCCCGGACAGCGGGCCGGAACCGGCCGTCGCACCGCCCGCCCACCCGCAACACCCCGCACGGAAACGTCCGATTATCGATCCTCGCAGGGGAACACGGCTGCGTTCACGGTCGGTTCACAGAAGGGAACCGGGGGCGGGTCCGACCCGACTCGTTCTCGACCGGCACGCCACTGCAAGGAGAGCCCGTGCGCATACTTTTCACCGGACCGCCCTCGGCCGGCCACCTCTTCCCGATGATCCCCACCGCCCAGGCCCTGCGCGCCGCGGGCCACGAGGTGCTGTTCGCGAGCGCGCAGCCCCTGAACGCACTGCGCCAGGCGGGCTTCCCGGTCGTCGAGATCGGCGACGGACGCACCCTGCGTGAGATGTTCGAGGAGTCCCTCGGCGACGAGGTCGGCTACGTCGCCCACGACATGACCACGGACCAGATCCTCGACCGGGCGGCCCGCGGGTTCGCGCAGGTCGCCCGGCCCACCGTGGCCGGGCTGCTGGACGTCGCCGAAACCTGGGGGGCCGACCTGCTGGTCCTCGACTCCTTCCAGGCGGCGGCCCCGCTGGTCGCCGCCAAGCTCAAGATTCCGGCGGTGATCCAGAACTTCGGCCCCACCCCGGGGCTCGGCATGGTCGCCCGGCTCGCCTCCCACTTCACCGAGGTCTACGAGAAGTACGAGGTCTCCGGGCCCGCCCCGGCCACCCCGCTGAACATCGTCCCCGCCTCCCTCGGCGGCGACCCGGGAGGGCTGCGCATGCGCTACCTCCCGTACAACGGCGGCGGGATCGTCCCCGTCGAACTGCTGCGCCCCGCCGGCCGTCCGCGGGTCGCCGTGACCCTGGGCACGGTGCTCACCGAGATGGACGGCGTCCGCGCCATCACCCGTCTGACCGAGGCCGCGGCCTCGGTGGACGCCGAGTTCCTGCTCGCGGTCGGCGACGCCGACCTCGCCCCGCTCGGCACCCTCCCGGACAACGTCCGCCCGCTGCCCTGGGTCCCGCTCGCGGAACTGCTCACCGCCTCCGACGCGCTGGTCCACCACGGCGGGTCGGGCACCCTGCTCACGGCGCTGCAGGCCGGTCTGCCCCAGCTCCTCCTGCCGCAGGGCGCCGACCACTTCGCGAACGCCGATGCCCTCACCGCGAGCGGCGCCGCCCTTCGCTCGGCCTCCGACGACGTCGACAGCGGCCTCCTGACCCGGCTGATCACCGACACCGGCCTGCGCGGGGCCGCGGCCCGCCTGCGGGCGGAGAACGCCGCACTGCCCAGCCCCGCCGAGACGGTTCCGGCACTGGAGGCCCTGGCCGCCGAGAGGAACTGACACCGGCACCGGCCCCGCGGTCGGCCGGACGGGGGTGTACCTGGGTACACCCCCGTCCGGCAGCCACCTCCAGGGCCCGCCGGGCTCCCCACCGGCAGAGTCGGAGTCGGGGGCGGGACCACCTGCGCCCCACCGATCCACGGGGAGGCCGGTACACGATGGAGGACCGTACGCAGGGACGGCGGCAAGGGCCGCGGACGGGACCGTGGGCGGGCGAGGCGGGGGTCTACCTCGCGATCGCGTTCACGGCGGCGGGTCTCCTCGGAGCCCTGCAGCCCGCGACCGGCATCCCGCCCGAGGTCCTGCAACTGACCCAGCTCGGACCGGTCTTCGCCGTGGCCGGCGTGGCCCTCCTGTGGCCCGCGCGCATCGGTGACAGGCTCGCCGGCGCACTGCCCGCACTGCCCGCCCGGCGAGGCGTACGGGCGGGCAGCACCCGAGAACGAGCGGCGCGCACCGCGGAACGCACCCCTCCGGGCGCCCCGGGGCGGGCACCGGCGGCCCGCCGTGCCGCGGCCCTCCTGCTCACCCCCTTCGTCGTCATCGCCCTGTGCGCCGGCGGAGTGCTGGGGACCCTCGGTGCGCTGCCCGGCACCACATCCCCCGCCCTGGGCCACCCTCTCCTCCTCGTCGTGGCCGCCCAGTTCCTCGGTGCCTGTGCCGAGGAGATCGGATGGCGCTGCCACCTCCAGCCGCTGCTGCGCACCCGCTTCGGCCCGCTCACCGCGTCCGTCCTGGTCGGCGTGGCATGGGGGCTGTGGCACGTGCCCGTCCTCACCCGGCAGCCCGCCTACGCGGCCGGTTTCCTGCTGGGCGCCGTCGCCCTGTCGGTGATCCTCGGCCTGGCGCTGGACGGGATGCCGAGCAACCGGCTGCTGCTCGCGGGCGCCTTCCACACCCTGGTCAACCTCGGCATGCTGCGCGTCACGGACGAGGCCTCCGCCGACGCCACGCCCATGCTGGTCTTCGGAGCGGCGTGCGCGGCCGCCGCACTCCCGTGGATCGCCCATGCCCACGCCCGGGCCCGCCGGGCCTCGCCGGAGCCGGAAACGGCGGATACGATCACCGCCGCACCAGCGCACCGGACGCGCTGACATGACGGAACGACAGGTGGCCGTGGACCAGAGGGAGACGCGCACGGGACCGCGGGCCGCGCTGGCCGCCGTGGGCCGCTGCGAGCTGCTCTCGCTCGCCGCCTTCGCGGTGTCCGGGGCCGGCGCCCTCGTCGTGGCCGCCCTGCTGCTCCTGCCCGTCGGCGTCGGACTCCTCCTTCTTCCGTCCGCCGCCGGGGCCCTGCGGCGCATGTCCGACGGCCACCGCGACCGGACGGCCCGGTGGACGGGGACCGTCATCAGCCCGCCCGGCCAGCTGCCGGGCCCCGCGGCCCCGGACGGCAGCGGGGTCGGCCGTGCCCGGCGCTCCCGCGCGCTCCTCGGCGACGCGGGCTTCTGGCACGACCTCCGCTGGGCCTGGGCCGAGCCGTGGACGGGAGCGCTGCTCGCCGCGGTCCCGCCGGCCCTCGTCGTCTTCGGGCTCTTCGGCGCCGTGGTGCAGCCGTTCGTCTGGCGGGCCTTGGGCGAGGACAACTGGTACGCCTTCATCCGGGTCGACTCCCCGGCGACGGCGGCGGCCGCGGCGCTGCTGGGTGCCGGTCTCGCCGTCGCCGGGGTGGCGCTCGCCCCGCGGGTGCTCCGCCTGCACGCACGCTGGAGCCGGCGGCTCCTGGCCGCCCCGCACACCACCGAACTGGTCCGCCGGATCGAGCACCTCGCCGGGTCCCGCGCTGCCGTGCTCGACGTCCAGGCCGCCGAGCTGCGGCGCATCGAACGCGACCTGCACGACGGGGCGCAGGCCCGGCTGGTCGCCCTCGGCATGACACTGGACGAGGCGACCCGGCTCCTCGACACCGACCCGCCCGCGGCCCGCGCACTGCTGCGCGAGGTACGGGCCACCTCCCAACGGGCCCTCCAGGACCTGCGCGAGCTCGTCCACGGCGTACTGCCCCCGGTCCTCGCCGACCGGGGGCTGGGCGACGCGGTGCGCTCCCTGGCCCTCGACAGCCACCTCGACGTGCACGTCGAGGCCCTCCTGCCCGGCAGGCTTCCCGCCCCCGTGGAGTCCGCGGGCTACTTCGCCGTCGCCGAACTCCTCGCCAACGCCGCCAAGCACTCGGGTGCCTCCGAGGTCCGCATCGGCCTGGGCCACGCCGACGGTGTCCTGCGCGTGACGGTGGCCGACGACGGACGCGGCGGCGCCGACCCCGCCGGGAGCGGCCTGCTCGGCGTGCGCCGCCGGCTGGACCCCTTCGACGGAACCCTCGTCCTGCACAGCCCGCCGGGCGGCCCGACCACCGCGACCCTGGAGATACCGTGCGCGTCGTCCTTGCCGAAGACCTCTTCCTCCTCCGGGACGGGCTGACGCGCACCCTCCAGGAACACGGCTTCGACGTGGTCTCCGCCGTCGACAACGGTCCCGCCCTCCTCCGGAGCCTCCTCGACGACGCACCGGACGTCGCCGTCGTCGACATCCGACTCCCGCCCACCTTCACCGACGAGGGACTCCAGGCCGCCCTGGAGGCCCGCCGGGTCCGGCCCGCCCTGCCGGTGCTGGTCCTCTCCCAGTACGTGGACCAGCTCTACGCCCACGAACTGCTCGCCGGGGGCGAAGGGGCCATCGGGTACCTGCTCAAGGACAGGATCACCCGCACCGACCAGTTCGTCGAAGCCGTACGGACCGTGGCCTCGGGCGGCACCGTGATGGACCCGCAGGTCATCGCCCGGCTGCTGGCCCGCAGCGACGCCCGCGGCACCACGGCCGACCTGACCGCCCGGGAGCTGGACGTCCTGCGGCTCATGGCCGAGGGACGCTCCAACGCCGCCGTCGCGCACACCCTGTTCATCAGCGAGAGCGCGGTCGCCAAGCACACCGCGGCGATCTTCACGAAGCTCGGGATCGAGCCCTCCTCGGACGACAACCGCCGGGTGCTGGCGGTCCTGGCCTACCTCAAGCGGTGACCCGGCCGGCCTCCGGGCGGGTCGCGCGGCGCTAAACCGCCGCAGGATCCTGCCCAAAAGGTGACTTTCTGTGGTCAGAACCGGTCGGATACCAATGGTCCGGCGCCTGGCACGGCCCGCCGACCGTCGGCGGCGATCCCAGAGCGCCCAGGAGGGAACGTCCCGTGATCCGCGCCCGTTACGCCGCCGCCCTGGCCACCATGGCCGTCACCGCCCTCGCGGTCACCGCGAGCCCCGCCTCCGCCGCCCCCGGTGACACGGTCACCAGCTGCTCCAGCTCGCTCACGCCGGGAGGCTGGGTGGACGTCCAGTGGTGGAACAGCGGCGGATGCGGATCCGGCTTCACACCCAACACCAAGAGGATCATGGACCTCCAGGGCTACCCCGTCGGCACCCAGGTCAACGCCTGCGCCTCCACCTGGCCGCCCGCGGGCTGGACCATCACCAGCACCTACTACTCCAGCGGCTGCCGATACTCCGCCGTCCCCAGCCTCAGCCCCAACACCTGGACGCTGAAGCGCACTTCGTAGAGCACCCGCCGGCCGCCGCCTCCTGCTCAGGTCGCAGTCGCGGCGGCCGGAAATCATCATCAGGGAGCACCATCGGAACCCGTCGCCCGACCAGGATGGCGGTCATGGCACACGACATCGCACCCCTCGTCCAGCAGACCGCCGACCGGCTGGCCGGGAAGCAGGTCGGCGCGGTGGTGGCCGCGGTGACACCCGGCACCGTCGAGATCCGCGGCGCCGGCCGCACCGCCGCGGGCGGCGGGAGCACGCCCGGCCCCGACACCCTCTTCGAGATCGGTTCGGTCACCAAGACCTTCACCGCGCTGGCCCTGGCCCGCATGGCCCGCGCCGGCACGGCCGGCCTGGACGAACCGCTCGCCGACCTGCTGCCCACGACGGCGTCCGTCCCCTCCCGGGACGGCCGGCAGATCACCCTCCAGCACCTGGCCACGCACACCTCGGGCCTGCCCCGTCTCCCCAAGGGCATGCTGCCCACGCTGCTCCTCCGCCCGACGCATCCCGACCCGTACGCGCACTGCACGGCCGACGCCCTCCTCTCCGGGCTGGCCCGCACCCGGCTCGGGGCCGTACCGGGAGAGCGGTTCCGCTACTCCAACCTCGGCGCCGGCCTGCTGGGCCTCGCCCTCGCCCGCCGCGCCGGAACGGAGTACGAGGCCCTCGTCACCCGGGAGATCTGCGCCCCGCTGGGCATGACCGACACCGTCGTCACGGTGGACCCCGCCCGCGCGGAACGTTCCGCGCAGGGACACAGCCGCCGAGGCCGCCCCCGCACCCCCTGGAACCTCGCCGACCTGGCCGGAGCAGGCGCCCTGCGCTCCACGGCCACCGACCTGGTCGCCTACGCGCGGGCGCAGCTGGACATCGGCCCCGTCCCGCCAGATCTCGCCGAGGCGATCCGCACGAGCCGAGAGGTGCGGCACCGCACCAGCCCGTTCGCCTGGGTCCACCTCGGCTGGACGGCCCACCGCCTCCACCCCCGGCAGGGATCACACCTGCAGATCTGGCACAACGGAGGCACCGGGGGCTTCTGCTCCTTCATGGGCTTCGACCCGGAGAAGGGAATCGCCGTCATCGCCCTCGGCAACACCCAGCACCCCGTGGACCGGCCGGCCTTCGACCTCCTGCGCACCCTGCAGACCGAGCACGCCGTCCCGGGCTGACCGTCCCGGGGTGTGCACGGGACGGACGCTCACACCGTCCCGGGCACCCCGGCAGCCGCACCACGCCGGTTGAAGGGCAGCCGCCCGAGTGCGAGCGCCATCCCGCAGGTGTCGGTCAGCGCCGAGAAGACCAGACCGCCCCCGACCGCAGCCGACAGCAGCGAGAACCCCGGGTGGAGGACCAGCCCCAGCACCACTCCCAGCAGCACGAGCGCGCCCGCCGTGAAGCGGACCTGGCGCTCCATCGCCCAGACCGCCCGGCCCCGCCCGCCGTCCGGATACCCCAGGCCGTGCCCGGCGGCCGCCCAGGCCACCGTGCCGCCCGCCAGGCTCGACGCGGCGACGCCACGCGAGGCCAGGGCCGTCACCGCCTGCCGGGACCGGGCTCCGGAGGCGCACACGAGGAGCAGCGGCCCGCCCCCGGAGGCCTCCCGCAGTCCGGGCACGCTCCGGGTGAGCCGGTCGAGCGGCACGTTCACCGCGCCCGGCAGATGGCCCGAGGCGAACTCGGCCGGCGTCCGGACGTCGACGACCGTCAGCTCACCGAGCCGCGCACGCGCCTGGCCGACGTCGAGGGAGGGGGCAACGCTCATGGCGGACCTGGTCCTTGCGGTGGGGGAGGGGGAGAGAGACGGCCGGAAGGGCCCTGCCCGGGATGCTAGGCCCGGGCCCGGCCGTCCGGGCCGAACACCGCCACCCCGCCACACGACCGCCATGCTCCGGAAACAACCCCGCCGCCCGGGGGACCCGCGTCACCAGGTGACGTACAGCGCCTCCGGAGAACGGTGGATCAGCGTGGGCAGCATCCGCGGCGGTGGCCGGTCCCGGTCGAGCCGCAAGCCCGGCAGGCGCTCCGTCAGCAGCTCCAGGGTCAGCCGGAGCTGCTCGCGGGCGAGCCGGGACCCGGGACACCCGTGCGGCCCGTACCCGAAGGCGATGTGCCGCCGGTCCACGGGCCGGGTGATGTCGAACTCCCCGGGCCGCTCGTGCCGCTCACCGTCACGGTTGGCCGCGCCGTACGCCACCAGGACCGCGGCCCCCGCCGGCAGGTCCGTCCCGGCGAGGGTCACCGGCCGCGTCGTGATCCTGCGGAACGCCTGGATCGCGGTGTCGTGGCGGGCCGCCTCCTCCACCGCCGCCGGGATCAGCGCGGGTTCGGCGCAGAGCATCCGCCACTGCCGCCGGTCCTCCTCACCCAGCAGGTGCATCAGGGCCGTGCCGATCAGGGCGCCGGTCGTCAGGAACCCGGCGATGAGCAGGTTCTGCAGACTCGTCACCAGCTCGTGGCGCTGCTCGAGGGTCAGCTCGCCGCCTCCGGGCGCGAGGGCGGCCACCAACTGCGAGCACATGTCCTCCCGGGGCCGCGCCCGGCGCTCCCGCACATACCCGTCGAGCAGGTGCTGCAACGCCACGACGTCCTCCGCGGCAGCCACCTGCTCCGCCGCCGGGAGCGGCCGGAAGAGCAGCTCCTCGGCCCGGTAGCCGCCGTGCACCGCCGCCGGCACGTCCGCGGGGTCCAGCCCGATCAGCCGGCCGACGACCAGCCCCGGCAGCCGACGCGCGTAGTCCGCCACCAGCTCGGCCGACCCTCCGGCGGCAAAACCCTCCACCAGCTCCCGGGCGACCCGCCGCGCGTACGGGACCAGCGCCGCCACCCGGCCCGCGGACATCCCCCGGTTCAGCGGGGCCCGGTGCCGCCGGTGCGCGGCGCCGTCGGAGGACACCACCGTGGGCCGGGGCCCGAACCCCCGCGGCAGGACGCCGAGCGCCGCTTCGGACAACGCCACGTCCGGCAGCAGGGAATTGGCCGAGGAGAACTCCTCCGCGCGCAGCAGCACCTCCCGCACGTCACGGTCGCGCGCCACCAGCCAGGCATCGCACTCCGGCACGTACGTCAGCCCCTCCGACCGGCGCGCACGCTCGTAGAGCGGATACGGGTCGCGGTACCACGCGTCACGCCGCGCCTGGACCTCATCCGATGCCACCGCAGCCTCCGCACCCCGCCACTCGGCCGGTGCCATCGCCCCGGCCGCCCGCCGGTCATCCTGCCCGACCCCGCGCGGCCCCGGAAGGGCGCCCGACCGGCGGGCGCGCCCCGTTCAGCGCGGCTCCGGGCCGCCGGGGGAGCGGTGGGCCCGCCAGTCGGCAAGACCGCCTGCGCCCAGCAGGTCGACCTCGGTGGTGAGCCCGTCGCGGTGCGGGACACTCAGCTCCCGGCGGGCGATACGGGCGACGATCGGGGGGAAGAGCGGGCGCAGGGGCTGGCACCAGCGCAGCCAGGGCGGCGCGTAGACGGCCGCCGAGCGGTGCGCGATCCCGTCGGCCAGCCAGCCGGCCACCTCCTCCGGTGGCCGCACCCGCCGGGCGAAGCCCGGCTGGTGGCGGCGCAGGGCACGCAGCACCGGAAGGTCGTCGACCCCGCTGGTCATGTCGGTGCCGGTCCAGTGGACGTACGCGATGCCGACGGCCACCCCGTCGGGCTCCACCTCGCTGCGCAACGCCAGGGCGAAGGACTCCACGCCGGCCTTGGAGGCGCAGTAGGCGCTCATCATCGGGGCCGAACCGAGGGCGGCGGTCGAGGCGACCTGGAGGAAGTAGCCGCGCGTACGGGTGAGCTGGGGGAGGAACGCCCGGGCGGTGTTGGCGGAACCGGTGAGGTTGACGTCCACGACCCGCTGCCACAGGTCGGCCGGAGTGTGCGCGAAGGGGCCGCCCACGGCGATGCCCGCGTTGGCGACCACGGCGGAGGCCGGTCCCAGGACGTCCTCCACCTGCCGGGCCGCGTCTTCCAGGGCGGCGGCGTCGGTGACGTCGGCTTCGATGCACAGGCTCCGGTTCGGCAGGGTCCTCGCCGTTGCGCGCAGCGAGGCCTCCTCGCGGCCCAGCAGGGCCACGACCATCCCGGCCTCGGACAGGTTCCGGGTCAGGGCCGCACCGATTCCCCGTGCGGCGCCGGTCACGACCGCGACCCGGCCGCGCGGTGGTCTGCGGCGGCCGCGCCGGCCGCCCGTGGTGACGCTGGGCATTCGCCGCTCCTTGCTGGTGGGTCCGGATTGCGGGCATGCGGGGTCGATTCTTTGCTGTGCGGGTGCGGGGCCGGTGAGGGGTGTCTCCTCGGCTCGCGCGTGCGGCGGGGTTCGTCCTGTGCGGGGTGGTCGCGCCCTCGTCCTGCGGGGGACACCCCTCCCCGTCCCCGCACCGACAGCACAACCGGACGTCGTACGGCCAGGGGGTCGGTCCGGTGGTGTCGAAGCACGGGCCGTGGGGTGGGGACGCGGTGGAGTGTCCCCGCAGGACGAGCGCGCGACCCAGGCCGCCTCAGGCCGACCCACCCGCACGCGCCGAGCCGAGGAGACACTCCACCGGGGCCGCACCCCACACCCCCACCACCGACACCCGCACCGAAACCCGGCCCCACCGGCAGAACACCGACCCGGCGAAGCCAGACCCATCCCGCCGACGCCCAGCGCGCAGCAAGGGGCGTCCGCCGGAATCGTGGCCCGGTGCGGACGCCCCGTGCGTCCCGGGGTGGTCGGGTCAGTTGCCGATGCCGGCGGTGCCCACGCCCGAGTTGCCGATGCCGGCGGCGCCGAGCCCGGAGTTGGCGAGGCCGGCGGTCCCGATGCCGGAGTTGAGGACACCCGCGTTGCCGATGCCCGTGTTCAGGATGCCCGCGTTGCCGATGCTCCAGTTGGCGATGCCGTGGTCGCCCACGCCGGAGTTCCCGATGCCCGAAGAACCGACACCGTCCGCGGACGCCGCGGCGGACCCACCCAGGACCAGGACCGCGGCGGCGCCCAGCGTTGCCGTGAATCGGAGAAGACGGCTGCTCATTGCATTCCTCCTGCTGTTGGAACGGATCGCCCCATCTCTAACATTCGGAGGATTCACGACCCGGGCACTGCCGCCCCGCGGTGCCCGTGTCGCTCCGGGTGGCGTACACGCGACACCCGGACAGGTCGCGGGGAACGCAAAAGCCGGGGGCCGACAGCTCTGCGGCTGTCGGCCCCCGGCTTTTCGGCGATCCGGGAGTCAGAGGCGGTGGGGGCCTTCGTAATAGCCGCCGATCCGCCCGTGGAATTCGATGGCGCCCAGGTGTTTCTCGCGGTCGAATTCGGGAGCGTTCCTGATCTGCTCCTTCGTCCGGTCCACGTGTATCTTCCGCTCGCCGGGGTCGATCTGGATGACCGTGCCGGCGGGCAGCAGGACCTCCTTGCCGAAGATCCAGGGACCGGTGTCGATCACGAGGTAGGAGGAACCCACCTCGTCGGAATGCTCGTCCACCGCGCCGATCGAGCCGTCGACCGCCTCGACCGTGTAGCCCGTCAGATCCTCGCCGCCCACACGGCCGGACGTTTCGCGGTAGCCCCACACGTCCTTCATCACGAGAAAACCACTCCTTCGGTCAGCGTTGGTGTCGAGCGGCCGCTACCAGCGGTACCACCGACCGCTCGAACCCTTGGGGCGGGCGACGAAGCCCACGAGCCAGAGCACGAGGACGGCGAGTGCCACCCACCACAGGACCTTCATGGCGAATCCCGCACCGAAAAGGATCAGGGCGAGAAGGAGAACGAGAAGCAGGGGAACCATAGTTATCAACCTCCGTGGCTTCGAGTGCCCCGCGCGTCCGGTGGCATGCACGCGAAGTTCGGAGGTTCTTCGGCGGATCCGACGGGCATCCGACCGGGTCGGCCCGCGCGGGCCGCGGGCCGGGATTCACCGTGTGTCCGGCGGCTCGTCGAGAGCGGCGAGGCCCCGGCTCCAGCGCTCCCGGCGCTCGGCCGGGGTCTGCTCCCACCACGGGGTGCCGCGCTCTCCGAGCGCCACCTTCGCGGTGTGGACGCGGGCCCGGGCGGCACGCTCGGCGCCGGCGTCCCGGGCGCGGAGGGCGGCGGCGACCGCACGTCGGGCCGCCATCAGGTGGGTGCGCAGCCGGGCACCTTCCGCCTCGGGGATCCGCGGATCGGTCGCCCGCCAGCGGCGGCCCCCGATGACGACGTGATGGCCGTCCGGCGTGGTGGCGGGGCGGGGCTTCGGCGTCACGGCGGGCACGCGCCCGTTTCCGCTCGCTCCATGGCGGGCCCCTCTCGTACCGTCCGGACGGCGGGAGGCGGCGTCGGGCGACGCCCGCTCCGGCCCGCCCGCCCGGAGACGGTCGGCGCTGTGCGCCTGCCCGGGCCCCGAGGGCGGAAACCGGCGGGCCCCGGAGCGTTCGGCGGGCCGGGTGTCCGGGGCCCGTGACACCCGGCCGGGGGAGGGGTCAGGCGTCGGTGCGGACCGCCGCGAGGGCGTTCCTGACCTCCTGCACCACGCGGGCCGCGTCGGCCGCGTCGTGCACCACGTCCGTGCTGTTCATGTCGATCACGAGGACCTCGCTGGCCGAGTAGTGCTTGTGCACCCAGTCGTCGTAGCCGGCCCACAGCGTCCGGTAGTAGTCGATCAGGCTCTCGTCCTGCTCGAAGTCCCGGCCCCGCAGTCCGATGCGGTGCAGCACCGTCTCGAAGTCGGCCTTCAGGTAGACCATGAGGTCGGGCGCCTTGCGGTACGGCAGGCCGTCGATCTCGCGCATCATCTCGTTCAGCAGGCCCTCGTACACCTGCATCTCGAGGGAGCTGATCCGGCCCAGGTCGTGGTTGACCTTGGCGAAGTACCAGTCCTCGTAGATGGAGCGGTCGAGGACGTTGTCACCCTGCTTGTAGGCCTCCTTGATCGACGCGAAACGCGTCTGCAGGAAGTACAGCTGGAGCAGGAAGGGATAGCGTCTGGCCTGGATCTCCTCGGGGCTCGCGGTGTAGAAGAGCGGAAGGATCGGGTTGTCGTCCACGCTCTCGTAGAAGACCTGGCTGCCCAGTTCCTTGGCGAGCAGCTCCGCCACGCTCGTCTTGCCGATTCCGATCATGCCGCCGACGCAGATCACTGGCATACCTCACTTCTCCCTGGTGGTCTTCTGTTCGCGGGCGTGTGGGCGGGGCAGCCCACACCCCGGGGGCGCGCGCCGGCAGCGCACGCTCCTTCGGGAGCTTCATGATCAGCCTCATGCGGTCCTCGTCGGGACCGGAACCCGTGACACGGGCCGCTCTCGTCGACCGGCCCGCCGGCCCCTCCGCGGCGGCCGCACACGGCGACGCGCCACGGCCCCGCGGCCGGCTTGAATCTTAGATGACGAACTGCGGCCCGCTTTCCCCGTCGAGCCCACTCCGGGGCGGGCAGGGCCGGCACCGCCCGCCCCGGCGTGGGCTCGACGGGTCGGACACGTGTTCAAGATCCGTTAGGGTGCTCGGTACGTCCGGGCCGAGTGCACGCCCGCACGGGGATCAGGCGGGAACCGGGGGGACCGGCAGTGAGTACGGCCAGAGCGCGCGCCAACGAGGACGAGGCGGGCTTCTCCGCCACGGTGAACGCCTTCTTCGACACCCTCATGGGAGACGCCCGACCCGGGCAGGACGAGCGCCCCGACGACCGCCTCATCGCCGGGATGCAGCGGGCCAGGACACTGCTGGGCCTCGCCGCCGCCGTATGGCTCGTCCTGGCATACCCGCTGACCGCGGGCCGGCAGGACTTCATCCTCGGCAAGCTCTTCGAGCTCGCCGTCTCCTGCGTCATCCTCCTGACGGCCAGCACCATCGGCATCGTCACCTTCCTCGCCGCGGGCACCCCCGACCGGCGACGGGACTTCACCAGGCGCCTGCTGGGCCCCTTCGCCTCCCTGCTCGCGCTCGCCCTCGGGCCCACCGTGTTCTGGCTGTCCTTCAAGGGGCTCAAGGGCGAACTCCTCGACGGCAGCGACACCACGGGCTTCTTCGCCGCGATCGTCGGCCGGGGCGTCCTGTCCGCCCTGCTCGGCCTCCTGGCCCTCGCGATCTGCTGGCTGCTGGCCTTCGCCCTGTTCCTGGCGTCGATCCCGTACACCCTCGTCGTGGCCTACGCCTGCATCGCGACCTGCTTCCGCGCCTCCGACGTCCACCAGCTGCTCCCGGCGCTGCTCTCGCCGTTCCTGATGTGGTCGCTGTTCGTCTTCCAGACCGTCAACGGCCCCGACATCGCCGCGCCGCCCGAGGTGCTCTACACCTTCCTGCTCGGCGGCCCCCTCACCGTGACCGCGCTCTCGGTCTGGGAGGTACGGCGCCTGCGCAGCCGCTGGGGGATCACCCTGCGCGGCGCACTCGGCCGCTGACCCCGCCCCACCGGGCCGGCCGCGCACCGTGCTCGGGGCGTCCGGCAGAACGAACGTCCAACCGAAGAGGGGGACTTGGGATGGACGCGGAACTGGTGGCGCTGACCTCGTCGGCGGCGACCACGGTGGTCGGGCTGCTGGCGACGGACGCCTGGGAGCAGACCAAGCTGGCCGTCGCCCGCCTCTGGGGGCTCAGCCGTCCCGAGCAGGCGGAGACGGTCGAGGCGGAACTGGTCGAGACGCGCGCCGAACTCCTGGCGTTCCGCCGGGGGACGGTGACGAGGCGGGCGAGGAGGACCTGACCGCCGCATGGCGTGCGCGCCTGCGCCGCCTCCTGGCAGCCGACCCCGCACTCGAACGCGACCTGCGGGAACTCCTCGCCGAACTGGCCCCGCCGACCGCCGCGCCCCGCCCCGCCTCCCGGATCGACATGCGCGCCACCGCCGCGGACGAAGCCCGGATCTACATGTCCGGGGGCGACATGCACATCACCGGTCAGTGACCTCCTCCGAGGGCGAGCGGGAAGGCGCGCCGGAGGTGCGGATGGAGGCGTACGCCTCCGACTCCGGACCGATCTACCTGGCCGCCGGGAGCCAGCACGTCGCCGGCCGCGACCTGCACCTGCACTACTGGGACGGCACCCACCGGGTGGACCGCACCCGGCCGGGGACCGGCACGGGCGACGACTGCCCCTACCCCCGCCTGAGCGCCTTCGGAGTCGAACAGGCGGCCTGGTACTTCGGCCGGGACCCGCTGCGCGCCCGCCTCACCGCCCGGCTCGACGCCTGCCTGCGGGAAGGCGGCGCGCTCGCCGTCGTGGCGCCCTCCGGCGCGGGCAAGTCCTCCCTGCTGCGGGCCGGCCTGGTGCCCGACCTCGCCGCGGGCGCGTTACCGGGCTCGCGGCGCTGGCCCAGCCTGGTGTTCACCCCGACCGCCGACCCGATGCGGGCCCTGGCCACGCACCTGGCCGCCCTCACCGACGGCGACCCCGAGCAGACGGCGGCGGACCTGCGCTCCGCACCGGACGAGGTGGCCGCCCGCCTCAGGACCGCACTCGCCGCCCGCCGGGCCGGCCGCCTGGTCGTGGTGGTCGACCAGGCGGAAGAACTCTTCACCCTGGTCGCCGACGCGGAGGTACGACGCCGGTTCACCACCGCGCTCGACCGGCTGGCCCGCGCCGGCGGACCCGCCCTCGTCGTCTACGGCCTGCGGGCCGACTTCTACGCCCGCTGCGCCGACCTCGGGCCCCTGCGCACCGCGCTGGAGCAGCGACAGGTCCTCGTCGGCCCCATGACCGGGACCCAGCTGCGCGAAGCCGTCCTGTTCCCCGCCCGGGCCGTCGGCCTGGAGGTGGAGGACGGCCTCGTCGAACTGCTGCTGGCCGACCTCGCGGTCCCCGCCGGCGGCGACGGAGACCACGACGCCGGCCTGCTCCCGCACCTGGCCCACGCCCTGCGGCTGACCTGGCAGCGCCGCCACGGAAACCGGATGAGCGTGGACGACGCTCCACGCATCGGGGCTGCCCTACCAGGACACCTGTGCGCGATGAGCTCCCGTCCGCGCCCCGCGGGGTTTGAGAGCGCCGGATGCGAGCAGAAGCGCGTCACGACCAATCCGGTGCCACGACGAGGAGGTCACCATGTCGGGTGAGCAGAAGGCCAAGGCGCACGTCGAACAGGCCAAGGGGAAGGCCAAGGAAACGGTCGGCCGGGCCGTCGGCAACGAGCGGATGACCGCCGAGGGCAGGGCGGAGCAGGCCAAGGGCGATGCACGCCAGGCCAAGGAGAAGATGAAGGACATGTTCCGTCGCTAACGGATTCTCCTGCACGCACCACGCCCCGCGCGGGCGCCGGACCGTCCCCGGTCCGGCGCCCGCGCGCCCGTGTCCCCTGTGCGCGGACCGCTCAGGGGGCGGCGTCGCCCCGCTCCCGCTCCACGCGGAGCAGTTCCGGCAGGTCGGCCAGCCGGTCCAGGCCCCGGACCGGCTGCGCGGTCCGGGCATTGTGCAGCAGGCGCTCCCGATGCCGGTGCAGGAAGGACCAGTACCCGGTGGTGAAGGGGCAGGCGTCCGCCCCACTGCGCGAACCGGGACGGTAGCGGCAGGGCCCGCACAGGTCGCTCATCCGGTCGATGTAGGCCCCGCCGGAGGTGTACGGCTTGGTCGTCATCCGGCCGCCGTCCGCGTACTGCGACATCCCGACCACGTTGGGCAGCATGACCCAGTCGTAGCCGTCGACGAACGACCGGTGGAACCAGTCCGTGAGCGCCGCGGGGTCCCAGCCCCGCTGGAGCGCGTAACTGCCCAGCACCATCAGCCGTGGGATGTGGTGGGTCCACCCGGTGTCCGCGACCTGGCGCAGCGCGGTCGACAGACAGCGGGCCGTCACGGCGTCCGCGTCCAGCTCCGTCCACCACCGCGGCAGCGGGCGGGTGGCCCCCAGGACGTTGGACGTCCGGTACTCCTCACCGAAGTGCCAGTACAGATGCCACACGTACTCGCGCCAGCCGGCGATCTGCCGTACGAAGCCCTCGACGGAGTTCAGGGGCGCGGCGCCGGACCGCCAGGCCGCCTCGGCGCGCTCCACGCACTCGGCCGGATCGAGCAGGCCCAGGTTGAGGGACGAGGACAGCAGACTGTGGCTGAGCACCGGGTCGGCCGCCAGCATCGCGTCCTCGTGCGCCCCGAACCCGGCGAGCCGGTGCTCCACGAACCGCCGCAGCGCCGCGAGCGCCTCGCGCCGGTCGGCCGGGAAGAGCCGCGGTCCGTCCCGGCCGACGAACGAGACCTCGCCCGACCGCTCCCAGTGGTCGAGGTCCTCGCGGACACCGGCGTCGATGTCGTCCTCGTGGGGCTGGTACGGGGCGGGCGCCCCCAGGGTCCTCGCGCCGCGCGGCGGTGGTTCGCGGTTGTCGTGGTCGAGGTTCCACTTCCCTCCGGCGGGTCCGTCCCCGTCCATCAGGATTTGGAGCCGCCCGCGCACGTGGCGGTAGAAGTTCTCGAGCCGGAGACCGCCGTCGCGATGCCCGGCCGCCCACGCCGCGAAGTCCTCCCGGCCGAGCAGGAATCCGCGGGCCGGCAGGACGGTGACGTTGCCGAGGGAGTTCACCAGTGCCGCCGCCGCCCGCGAGGTCGGGTGGTGCACGGTCACGGGGGAGTCGCCGACGGCCTGCCGCAGGCCCTCGCGGTAGGTGTCGGCCCGCACGTGGACGACGCGGTCCCCCAGCTCGGCCGCCCGATGGCGCATCGCCGAGAGCAGCAGGTGGGCCTTGGCCCGGTGGAAGCGGCGCCTGCGGAACACCGCCCGCGACTCGATCATCACCACGGGGGCGTCGCGCGGCACGCCGCCTTCGCCCGGGGCGGTGAAGGCCGGGCCCAGCTGATCGCCGAAGAGCCAGTGCGCGCGCGTCATGCAGCCGCCGTTCCTGCGGTGTTCCGGGAGGGACGGGGCCCGGAGGGCCCGCGGGGCCTCACCGTAGCCTCCCCGGGCGCGCCTTCCGCTCCGGCGCGCTCGACCCGGACGGCGCGCGTGGGCGGACCGGCGGAGCCGCCCGGCAGCGCATCCGCACGCGCCGCCCGGCCCGAAGAAGGTGGGGGAAGGAGAACCGATGACGGAACGGGACGCACCGGAGGCGCGGGAGGCCGACGCGCGGCAGGGCGACACGTGGGAGGTGGCACCCGACGCGGGGCGGCCGGACGGCCGCGCCTGCGACCACCTGGAACTCCTCGTCACCCCGTGGCACTCACCGGCCCTGCCGTCCGCCGGGTGCTCGGGGTGCCTCCCGCTCGGCTGGACCTGGGTACGCCTGCGGCAGTGCGTGACCTGTGGATACCTCGGGTGCTGCGACAGCTCCAGGGGCCGCCACGCCCACGCCCACCACGAGGAGACCGGACACCCCGTCGTGGTGTCCACCGCCCCCGACGAGGACTGGGCCTGGTGCTACGACGACGAGGTCTTCCTCGTCCGCGCCGGTGGGCACCGTCCCGGTTCCGTCACGGCCCGCGGCAGGCGGTGACACGGCCCGGCCGCGGGTGGAGAATCGAGCGCACGACACCGGGCGGGGGCCCGGACCGGGGGTGGGGGAGTGCGCATGGGCCGGGCATTGCGGTGGGGACTGACCGTACTGGTGGCGGGATTCTGGCTCTGGTACGCCTCCTACTACACGACGATCGCGGTGTGGGAACTGCGCAAGCTCTTCGCGTGGTTCGCACTGCCGCTCCTGGCCGGCGCCCTCTGCCTGGCGGTGGCGCTCGCCGTGCGCCTGCTGCGCCGCCGCACGGACCGCACCGGCGGCGGAGGCAGCGCGGGCCCCGTCCTGGCCTGGCTGGGCGGCCTCGGGGCGCTGGTGCTGGCCGTCGGCTGGCTGATGTACGGGGCCTACCTCCAGGACCGCGCGTACATGGCGACCGCGCAGATCGTCACCGAGCCGGTGCCGGGGCTGTCCGCCCGCTCCCCGTACGTGGTCGGCAAGGCCCAGGCGGCGCCCCACCTGGGGGACGTCACCGGGGAGATCGCCGACATCACCTACCTGCCCGACTCCGACCGCTTCGGCGCCCTCGTGGAGCGGCGTGGCTGGCTCGCCGGGTACGAGGTGGGCCTCGTTCAGGAGGTCCCGCTCGGCGGCAGCGGCCGCAGCCAGGAACGCTGTCCCTTCGACGTGGAGAAGGCCGACGCCCGGATCGGCGGCTGGTTCGGCCACAACCTCGGCCGGAAGATCTCCGCCGAGCGCCGGTGGGTCCGGTTCGACGCCGACGACGCCTACGTGACCTGCCGGAGCGGAACCCCGGTCGTGGTCGTTCCGCTCAAGCGCCAGACCGGGCTCCTCGTCGTGACCGAACGCCCGGCCGGGGTGGCGCTCTACGACGGCCGGACCGGCGAACTCACGCTCACCTCCGACACCACCGCCGTGCCCGGCCCCTCCTACCCCCTCAGTCTCGCCGCCCGCCAGCGGGAGGGCACGGCGGCGGTGGGCGGATTCAGCGACTGGTGGTTCGAACGCAGCGGCTGGGACGCCTCCGAGGACGGCGCCAACGAGGGCAACGAGTCCGAGTTCACCCTGCGCCACGCCGACACCTCCGGCGGCAGCGCCTACGTCACCCCCCTCACCCCCCAGGGCGACGCGGGCTCCGTGGTGGCCGTCTCCACGGTTCCCACCCGCCACCGGGGAGGCACCCTCGCCCCGATGACGGTCCACCGCCTCAGCCCGTCCTGGTCGTCACCGAAGGCCCTCGTCGCCCTCATCAAGGCCGAGTACCGGGACGTCTGCTGCTACAACGACGACCAGGTGTTCGAGGTGGTCCCGACGGGCGGCAGCACGTGGACGGCCACCATCGGCAGCGAGCAGAACATCCGCTACCGGGTCGAGGGCAGGGGCCCGGTCGACGGGCGCGAGGCCACCTGCCTCAAGGCGGCCGACGGCGCCCTCATCCGCTGCGCGCACGCGGCCCCGGGCTCCCCCGAGGAGCAGGAGCTCCAACGCCGCGAGCAGCAGAAGCAGCAGGACGCGGCGAAGGGCGGAGGCGATACCGGTGACCTCACGCGCCTGACCGACGAGCAGCTCGCGGAACTCCAGCGCCGCCTCGGCGACGAGTTCGTCCGGCGGTTGAAGAGCGGCTGAAGAGCGGCTGACACGAGCCGGGGAGTGCGTGCGGACGGGTCAGATCCCCAGCGCGTCGAAGGCCGCGTCGAGGAACCCGTCCGGCAGCCCGGTTCCGGCCCAGGTCCAGTCGCGCGGGCCGGCCGCCTCGGCGGCCTCCTCGACGTCCGCTCCCGCACGCGCGGGGTCCGGCGCGGGCAGCGCCAGTGCGACCACGGCCCAGGACGCCAGGGCGGCGACGTCCAGGTACTGCCACCATTCGGCGTCGTCCCACCCCCGGCGTTCGGTGGCGTGCCGCTGCCAGGCCGTACGCAGCAGCGCGCCCAGTGCGGCCCGCGGATCGTCCGCGTCGGCCTCCACCGCGCACCCCACGGCCCGCAGCACCTCCAGCTCGGAGGCCCAGGGATGCACCGCGAAGAACTCCAGGTCCCCGCGGAGGGTGGGCCGCACCGGCCGCCCCCGGCCCCGGCCGCCGCGCCCCGCCGGAGCCCACAGGCCCGCGGGTCCGTCGCCCAGCCCGGTGGACCGGGCCCGCGCCGCGACGTCGCCGAGCACCGCGTCCCGCCAGCCGAGCCCGTACGCCGTGCGCGCGGCGAGGACCGCGTGGATCTGCTCTTCGGTGCCCGGCGCGTCGAGGACGGCGTCGTCGCAGCCGCCCCACGACACGGCGAGCGCCGCGGTGACCGACTCCCTGCACCGGCCGTTCAGATCGTCCGGCGGCACCAGGGTCCAGGGCAGCAGCGCCCGATAGGTCCCGTCCCACAGCTCCCGCACGCCGGTCGCCTCGGTCACGGCCCCGCCCCTGTCGTCCGATCCGGCCGGGCGGCTCCGGCGTCCGCCCCACCTGCGATTGTCGGTGACCCGTCGCTGCGCGCGGCCGGCACCCCCGGCGGCGCCCCCGCCCCGGCGGGGTGGCCGGACCGGGTGCCGGAGCCGTAGCGTGGTGCTCCGGGAGGCCCGCCATGGACACGCACGGCAGGGACACGCAGGACGCGGGCACGGCCCGGACGGAATCGGTGTGGGACTACCCCCGGCCGCCCCGCCTCGAGCCCGACACGCGACACGTGCTGGTACGCCACGCGGGCATCACCCTGGCCGACTCCCGCCGCTGCCTGCGGGTGCTGGAGACCAGCCACCCGCCGGTCTTCTACATCCCGCGCTCCGACGTGCGCACGGACCTCCTGCGTGCCTCGGGACACGGGAGCATGTGCGAGTGGAAGGGCGCCGCCACCTACTGGGACCTCGCCGCGGGCTCCGGCCTCCCGCCCGTGACCGACGTCGCCTGGAGCTACGAGTCCCCGGCCCCCGGCTACGCGCCGATTACGGGCCATCTCGCCTTCCACGCCGACCGGGTGGACACGTGCACGGTGGACGGTGAACGTGCGCGGGCGCAGACGGGCGGCTTCTACGGCGGCTGGATCACGAGCGAGATCACGGGTCCCTTCAAGGGGGAACCGGGCACCCACGGCTGGTGACCCGGGGGGCCGCACCGGCACCCCGGCCCACCGGAGCCGCCCGCGCGGATCAGGCCCGGCCGCGGGCGTCCACCACCGCCAGCAGCTTGCCGCTGGTGGGACTGCGGTCCAGGGCCGCCCCGTCGACGGCCTCCACCACCAGCTCGAGCATCCCCTCCGACACCGCGGAGCGGAGCTCCCCGCAGCCCGCGAGGAGTACCTCACGGAGCCGCCCGGTGTCGGTGGTCCCGGCCCGTTCCACCCGTACGGTCAGCCGCTCCCGCGCCTCCCCGCCGTCCAGCCGGACCTGCAGTTCACCGCGGTGGCCGCCGGGACCCTCGGCCAGCTCCTGGAGCTGCCGGTGGTTGAGGAAGTACGTGGCCACCCGCATCACGTCACCGGTGCGGCCGCGCAGTTCGAACCGGGGCGAGTACCGTCCGCACGGACAGCGGCCCGGCACCTCCCGGCCGAGGTCGCCGATCACGTACCGGCCCAGCCGCTGGCCGCGCCGGGCGTGCGTGCTGAACACCAGCCGTCCCGTCCCGCCCGGAGCCACCGGCCGGTCCTCCTCCAGCTCCAGGATCTCCATGCCGTGCAGGTCGGCGTGCAGGTGGTGGACGCCGCCGGAGCTCTCGGTGCACTGGTAGCCCAGCGGTCCGAGGTCCGTGCTGCCGTACGTGATCGAGCGGATCACCTCGATGCCGAACCGGTCCCGCAGGGTGTGCTGCTGCTCCCGCGTGAAGTGCTCGCCGCCGTAGAACACCTTGCGCAGACCGCCGTACGCGCGCAGGGCGTCACCCTCGGCGTGCAGCAGCTGCCACAGGTAGGACGGCATACCGAACAGGGTGTCGGCCCCGTGGTCGATCAGTGCCTGCGCCGTGGCCCGGTGGTCGGGCCCGGCCGACAGCGGCAGCTGCACCCCGCCGAGCCGTTCCAGCACGGAGAAGAAGCTGATGAAACTGCCGTACATGGAGCCGCAGTAGAAGAGGTTGGCCGTGCGGTCCCCGACCGGGTCGTAGCCGGCGGCCAGCAGGCCGCGCGCGGCGGCGTGCATCTGCGTGTCGTAGTCGTCGTAGCTGAACACCGACAGGGCCGGGGCACCGGTGCTGCCCCCGCTGCGGAAGTACAGCTCGGCGTCCGCCCGCGCCAGGCGCCGGCCCGGCTCCTGCACGTCCTCCTTGCCGACCAGCGGTCCCGTCGGCGCGGGCAGGACGACGGGGCGCGCCAGGTCGTCCAGGCAGGCGACCGAGGCGAAGGCACCGGGGTCGGCCTGCACCGCGACCCTGCGGCTGTAGCGCTGCAGGGCGTAGACGCCGTCGTGCGGTTCGCCCGCGTAGCCGGCGTGCATCGCCCCGACCGGTGTCACACGGGTGACGCCCGCCGCCAGGGCCGTGCGCGCGAGTTCGGCGACCTCGGCCGGGCTCCCGGCCAGGCCCGCCGTCTGCAGGTACCGTCGCATCGGGCGCAGCGTGGCGATCAGCCGCTTGCGAGGCAGCGGCTTGACCCACACGCTGCGGTGCAGCGGCGAGGCCGTGAGCGGCGAACGGGTGTCGGCCATGACCCGCCACGATCCGTCCGGCGCCGAGAACACCCGGGTCAGCCCGAGGTGTTCCTCCAGCCGGGCCACCAGTTCGGTGGTGGTCAGCTCGGCCGCCTCCGCGGCGTCCTGGCCGTCCGGCGAAGCGGCACCGGCGGCCGGCGGCCGGGCCGCCAGGATCCCGGCGAACCGCTCGGCGAACGCGAACAGCGCGTCCCGGTCCTCGGTGTCGAGGTAGACCACCTGGGGGCTGGAACAGGCCTGCTGTTCGTACAGGCACACGTCGTCCGCGAGCGCTTCGAGGGTCTCCGGCCGCGACCAGGTCTCCTCGGTCAGGTACGCGAACGAGATCCGGTGCCCCCACTCCACCAGCCGGCAGCCGGCCGGAACATGGGCCGCGACACCCTCGACGGCCGCCTCGCCGCCCCAGACGGCGACCACGTCGGCCGGCGCGCACATCAGGCGCAGCCAGTCCTGCCGGGACGAGGAGAACCGCAGGACGACCACCCGCGCGGCCAGGGCGCCGCTCGGGTCCAGCGCCGCGAGCTCGGCCATCAGGTGCTGGGTGAGGAGGGTGTCGGCGCCGCTCGTCTTCAGGACGTTCACGTTCCCGGCGAGCAGGCCCTCGACGATGCTCAGCGGCGCCACCGTCGCCGCGTTGCCCGGGGCGATGTGGGTGACCAGGCCGACGGGCGCCCAGGCCTCGTAGACCGTCTCGCGGGGATCGGCACGGTTGAGCCGGCTCGGCGTCGCCCCGCCCAGCTCGCTGCGCAGCTTGCGGGTCAGCTCCCGCCGGTCGAGGTGCCCGCCGAGCTCGGCCAGCAGCGCCGGGTCCTCGCCCTCGGGCAGGTGCGCGGCGAGCCGCGCGTGCACGGGGTGCGCCGGGTCCCGCAAGGCGGCGGCGAGCGCGTCGCAGGCGGCCAGCACGGTCTCGGTGTCCAGCTCGGAGGCCAGCGCGGCCTCCACGGCGGCGGGCAGCTCGGCCAGCCGGCGCCCGGCCTCCTCGTCGCCGATGAAGGAGCCCTGCCAGTAATGGTGCTGCACGGTCATGGTCACGCCAGTCCCTTCATCAGTTCCGCTGCGGCCACCGCGCAGCTGCGGTTGCGGCTCACTCCGGCACGTCCGTGCACGGTGAACCAGGGGGTCTGCAGCGCGCAGCCGCAGGCCTCGCCCGGCTGCAGCGAGGCGAGGTCACCCATGACCACGCTCTGCGCCGGGACGGAGGTGATGTACGGCGACACCAGGTGCAGGTAGCCGCGCTCCCCGTGGGGCAGGGGCTCCAGGTTCCGGGTCGAACGGATCGTCACCCTGGACCAGACGGGCGCGTGCAGCCGGTGGTGGTCGCATTCGATGTACGGGATGCAGTGCTCCACCGACCCGAAGGTGTCCCGGATCCGGTCGCCCGGGATGCCGAGCTGCTCCGTGACGCGCGCGTACAGCTCCTCCTTCTCGATGCGCCGGTCGGCGTGGCCCTTCCAGCCGCCGCCGAGGACGACGAGCGAGCCCTCGGGCAGGGTCAGCGGAGGCATCCCCATGGCCCGCATGCGCTCCAGCGTGAAGAAGAGGAACGCGGGGAAGCCCAGGATCCGGACCGGCGCGTCCTCGTCCGCGAAGCGCCGCAGGGCGGCGATGCAGCCGAACGGGTCGAACTCGTGGTCCCCGCCGGTGTTCCGCAGGGCGTACTCGACGCTGCGCGCCGGGGCGAAGTCGCACAGGTAGTTGTCGGTGAACGCGGTCCCCAGGTTCAGGGAGGGGGCCGGCTCGTAGCTGTAGAGGAGGTAGTTGACCTCCTGGTCCGGTGTGATCCACCCGTTGCGCTCGAAGATGCGGGCGACCATGCGCTGCGCCGAGCGGATGGTCCAGGTGTCGAAGAACATCTGCGACTTCTGGCCCGTGGTGCCGGAGGAGGTCAGGTGCAGTTCGACGTCCTCGCGGGGGACGGAGAGCACCTCGTGGCGCTTGAAGAAGTTCGCGTGGACGAGAGGAGTCCGGTACGGCTCCGCCACCGGGGTCGCCTCGTGGAGCGAGCGGAAGAAGGGGGAGCGCTCGGTGTGCCAGGCGTGGGACTCGGCCATGGCGGCCGCGAACAGGTCGTCGACCTCGCTGCCGTGGGCGTACGGATCGGTCAGGTCGCACAGGCGCTGGACGTGGGCCAGCCGTTCCGGGTCGGGCACGGTGACCGGTGCGAGATGCGGGTTGGTGGGGTTCACGGGGCAACCTCGGATGTGGTGGGCAGGTGTGTCGACGCCCAGGCCGACACGTAGCAGTCCAGATAGGGCTGGAGGGGCGGCTCGACGGCGACGCCGCGGAAGTCGATCCGCTCGCTCGAACGGGACAGGACGGCGTAGTCGTGGAAGCCGTCCCCGTCCGCTCGCATCGCGGGGTACAGGGCCCCGGCGACGAACCCCTGGGCCAGGAAGGCGGACAGGGCCTCCCCGTGCGCGAGCGGCACCAGGGCCTCGACGTATCCCGCACCCGCGCGGGCCAGGGCCCGCGTGACGGGTTCGAGGTGCGCGGCCGCGGCGGCCGGATCCGGATGGGCGGACAGCAGGGAGCAGTAGCCGCCGGCCCGGTTGAGGTAGGCGTACACCTCGAAGCGCCCGTCCTCGGGGGTGAGGAGCACGTTGGGGGTGTGCAGCGGGTAGAACCAGCCCTCCGCGTCCGGGAACCGCTCGCGGAAGCGGCGGCGTACGAAGGCGGGAGCCTCGATCAGCTCCAGCCGTTCGCCCCCGCCCCGGGGGGAGGGGACCGGCGGTGCCTCGGGCGCGGACCGGACCCCGGCGTAGCCGATCCCGAGGGCGGCCTCCGAGGTGCGCACCAACGGCATCAGCGCGGCGGGCACTTCGGCGACCGGCATCCGGCGGTCGAGCACCCCGGGGGAGTGACGCGCGTAGAGCGCGAGGCTCTCGCGGCTGCGCAGATCCACCGCGTTGGGCAGGATGCCGAGCGGACGGAAGCCGTTGCGCGCGACGACCCGCTGGGGACCGGCCCCGACGGTGCGCACGGTCGCGTACACCGAGTCGAGCCGCGCGGTGTCCAGCATCTGCGCGCACAGCGCCTCGGTCAGGGCGCCGGCCAGTCCGCCCGAACGGTGCTCGGGGTGCACGGCGATGCCCTCCAGCCGGCCGATGCGGCTGCCCGCCTCGCCGTGGATGGCGGCGGACGCGGTCAGGGCGCCCGTGCCGGGGCACCGGGCGACGAGCCACAGGGAGTGCGGGTCGTCCATGAGCCGGGCCATCTCGGCGGGGTCGGTGCCGAGGGCCACGGGGTAGTGCGGTCCGTAGACGGCGTAGTAGAGCTGGCGCAGCTCGGCGATGTCCGCGCCGGTGGCCCGGCTGATGACGGGGTTCACGCGGTGCCTCCGACGGGTTCCGGGGCGGCTCCGGCCGCGGGTTCGGCTGCCGGCCCGGGCTCGGGCCCGGCTGTTGTTCCGGGCTCTGGGTCGGGGTCGGGTGTGCGGGACCCCAGCAGGGCCAGGGCGCAGACGGCGGGCAGCAGGCCGACGCCCTGCACCAGGCACAGCGTCCGCGGCGAGAGGAAGTCCCCCGCGAAGCCGAACACCAGGGACGCGACGGGAAGGGACGCCCCCAGCACGGCCTGCATCACGGCGAAGAAGCCGGGCTTGTCGGCGGCCGGCACCAGCCGCTGGAAGAGCGCCACGAAGCGGACGCTGACCGCCCCCGCGCACCAGCCGGCCACCATCAGGCAGCCCGCCATGACGGGCCGCAGCGGCAGCAGTCCGGGCAGGGCCAGGGCCGCGGCCATCAGAGCGAGGCACCACGCGCCCGCCACCGTCGGACGCCCCGGCACGCGGGTGCCGGTGAAGGCCCCGATCAGCGCGCCGGCCCCGAGGGAGGCCTCCAGCAGGGCGACCGTGCCGCCCCCGCCGTGCAGGACCGAGCGGGTGTAGAGCGGGATGACGACGAACACGGCGGCGGTGAAGAGGTTGGCCGCGGTGAAGCAGACCAGGATCCGGCGCACGTGGGGCAGTTCGCCCAGGATGCTGCGCAGCGACCGCGGCCCGGGGGCCCCGTGGGAGCCGTCCGGGGCCGCCGCGCCGCGGAAGCGGGCGCTCGCGACGAGGAGGGCGGCGCCGGCGTACGCGGCCGCACAGCCGGCTGCCAGCCCGGCGACACCGGCCCGGTCGACGGCCAGGGCGCCCAGCAGCGCTCCGCCCAGGCCGGCCAGGGACTGGGTGGACAGTTCGAAGCCGGTGGCCGCCTCGATGTCGGCGTCGTCGACGAGCTCCGGCACCGACGTGGTCAGGCAGGGGTCGAAGAACGCCTGGCACGTGGCCAGGGCCAGGCCGGCCGCGTACACGGCGGCGAGCGCCGGCCCGTCGCCGTACGCCCACAGCGCGAGGACACCCGAGGCGGTCGCGGCCAGGGCCGCGGCGGTCCGCAGCACGGACCGGTGGGCGAACCGGGCGACGGCCCGGGCCACCACGGGAGCCAGTGCCACGGCGGGCAGCGTGCAGACGGCCATGAACAGGCCGGAGGCGAGCCCGGGGGAGTCGCGTACGGCGTGGGCGACGAGCCACCACGACACCCCGACCTGGAACATGCGCACGGCGGCCTGGGTGAGGACCTGGCCGAGCCACACGGCCGCGAAGGCCCGGTTGCGCAGTACCAGCGGGGCGCGCCGCCGGGGGGCGGGGGCGAGGGGGCCGGTGGGTCCGGAGACGGCGGTCACGCGGTCGGCCTCTCGTCGAGGACCCGCACGAGCTTGCCCGAGCGCGGGTTGACGGCGAGGTCGCGGTGACGCGCCCACTCCACGGTCAGCGGGTGGACGAATCCGGCCCGCACGCTGTCGGGGTACAGCGGGCGTACGGCCTCCAGCTCGGCGACGACCGCCCGTGCCAGGGCCTCCCGCGCACCCGCCTCCGGGTCTGCGGACCCGTCCGGGCGCGCATCGGGACGGCCGTCCGCCCCCTGGTCGGTGCCGGGGGCGGCGGCCAGTCGCAGGACCAGTCCGTCGCGGCCGTCCCAGCGGCGGACGACGAGCTGCATGCCGACGACCCGCCCGGCGGTGTCCACCGCGGCGACGGCGTCCTGCGCGTCCTGGGTGTAGAGGGAGACGGGTCCTACGCGGACGCCCTCCTCGGCGCGGCCGAGGATCCGGAAGTGCCCCGGCCCGGTGCCCGTCCACTCGGCGCGGTCCCCCGCGGGGTAGCGGATGATCGGCATGAGGCGGCGGAAGAGGCTGGTCACGACGACCCGGCCGGGCCGGCCCGGTTCGGTGACGGGCTCGCCGGTGGCGTCGTCGAGGATCTCGACCAGCGAGTACGGCGTGAAGGCGCGGTGCACCCGTGCGTCGGCGCCGGGCACGGGCCGGCCGAGCAGGCCCGCGTCGACACTGGCGTAGCCGACGGAACGGACCTGTGCGCCGGGGAAGGCGGTGGCCAGCAGGCGCCGCTGGTCGTCGAAGAGGGCCTCACCGCCGAAGAGCAGCAGCTCGACGGAGTCGAGCCGGGTGCCGGTGGCCACGGCCTGCTCGGCGAGCCGGCACAGGGTGGTGGGCGTGCCGGCGAGTACCTGGGCCGACAGGTCGCGCAGGGTGGGCAGCGTCGACTCGAGCGGCGCGCCGCCACCGATGGGCAGCCGCACGTTGTCCACGGGAGCGTGGGCGAGCGAGTCGAGCACGAAGAGGAAGCTGGCGTAGAGCTCGCCGGCGTAGAAGAGGTCGGCCACCCGGTGACCCGGCCGCAGGCCGGTGTCGACGAGCCCCTGGCCGAAGGAGGTGACGAAGGTGCGCCACTCGTCACGGGTGTAGACGGAGAACTTGGGGGACCCGGTCGTCCCGCCGGTCTTGTAGACCGTCGCCTCGCTGAGCGGGCCGGTCAGCACGCGGCTGTCCTGCAGCGTGTTGGCCGCCCAGAACTCCTTCTGGTCGACCACGGGAAGGTCGGTGAGGCGGTCTACGTGCGGCGGCAGGGATGCGTAGAGGTCCCGGTAGTAGGGCGAGTTGTGACGGGCGAAACGTATGAGGTCCGAGAGCTGCTGGGCGGACATGGGCCTTTGCCTAGGTGACGGAGACGGTACGGGAGGCACGGCGGGACCCGGCGCGGGAGCGTGAACTCCACTGCGGGGTCGGGCCGTTGTGCGGGGGACCCCCCGGCGCCCCTGCTTCCCGCGAAGCACGTCCGGAACGGACGTGCAGAACTGACGTGCGGTCATGATGATGAAACATCAGCGCACTTTCACCAAATTAGCCAAGTATTTCCGGCCAGAGCGGCCATAAGCCGCAGTCCTTGCGGTTTCAACCAGATGGCCGGACCGCGGGTGGGGCTGCCGGTGCGAGACTGGTCGGGTGACGGACGGCGACACCCGGAGGGACCGGCGCCTGGAGCGGGCCATCCTCGAACTGCTGGAGCAGCGGGGTCCCGCGGCGACGATCTGCCCGTCCGAAGCCGCTCGAGCGGTCCACGCGGAGGCGGGCGGCGGTGACGGGGGCGACGGCTGGCGCGGGCTCATGGAGCCGGCCCGGGACGCGGCGCGGCGCCTGGTGGCGGCCGGCGAGGTCGAGATCACCCAGGGCGGACGTGTCGTGGACCCGTCGCGGGCCCGCGGTCCGATCCGGATCCGGCGCGCCCGCTGAACGGGGCCTCGGGGCGACCGTGCCCCGCACGCCGCCGGAACCCTGCCGGCCCGGTGCGCGGCCCGCGCCGCCCTGCGCGGATCGGCGCGAGCGTCCAGTATGGAGACGGCCCGCCCGGCCTTCCCGGCGGACGGCCCGCCACTGCACACCCCACTGCACGTCCGTACGTCCTTGTCCCCGACGTCCTGGAGGATCGACCGTGAGCGGTGACAGCCAGAGCAGGGAAGAGGCCCGGCAGCTCCGCCGGCAGGCCGAGGAGCTGGAGCTTCGGGCTCAGCGGGCCGACGACGCCGGAGAACGCCAGCGGCTGATGGCGAAGGCCGTCCGGATCCGCGCGAGGTGCGAGGAGAAGGGCGGCCCCGAGAGCGCCACCATGGACCCCATGTAGGGGTTCGTGGCCGTACGGGCGGTTCAGCGGCGGCGGCTGCGCACGCGGCCGCCCCAGCCCCGGCCCACGCCGGCGACGTGCAGGGCGAGCGCGGTGAGACCGAGCAGCATGAAGTTGGTCGAGCTCAGGACGTCGTTGGTGGATATGTGCGCCGCGTTGATGAGGAACGCGATGAAGAACAGCACTGCGGCGACGACAGCCGGCATGGTGGGCCCCTTCCGTAGGTGACTGCCGTGTGCCCCGCCGGAGCAGAAGCACGCACCGGGCCCGCGGGCCGGCCACCGTAAAGGGCCGCGGCCGGCCGGGTGGTCAGCCGGCCGGCGTATCGGGGGAGTGCCGCAGCCAGGTGTATGCGACGGGCTGCGACGCGTTCCAGGCGTCGGCCAGCTGCGCCTCGACGGGGACGAAACCGGCCCCGAGGTAGCAACGCTGTGCGGCGCCGTTGTCCGGATGGACGCGCAGGAAGACGTCGGCATGGCCGGTCTGCAGCGCACGCGCGAGGAGTCCGGCCACCAGCGTCCGCCCGATGCTCCGGCCGCGCAGTTCCGGCGCCACGATGATGCGGGCGAGCTCGACCTCGTCCTCGTCGGCGTCGATCCAGAGCTCGCCGTAGCCGACGGGCTCACCGCCCACGAAGAGCAGGTGGGGACGTACGTCGCCGTCCCCGTGCCAGTCGAGCACGGCCCGCGGGGGCAGCGGGAACTCCCGCGCCCCGCACCACAGGGCCAGTTCGGTGGCGGAGGTGGCCCAGCCCGCCACCGTGGCGGCATGGGCGGCGTGGGCGGGGGAGAACGGAAGGAGGTCCATGGTCTGTTTCTCCGGTACGGGCCGGGTCTCCGGCCGGTGCGTCGGCGCCGCCCGGGTGGGCGGCGGGGCGCCGGGCCCGGGAGCCGGCGCATGCCGACCGTACGCGTCGCGGCGGATCGCCTCACCCGGGTTTCGGCGGCGCCCGCGGAGCCGCGGCCGGTGGCGGCACAGGCTCGGTGTGCATACTGCTGGACATGAGGTCTTCCGTCGCCGCGCGCATCCACCTGCTGATCACCAGCGTGCTGGTGACGTCCGCGACGGCGTGCGGGGTGTGCGTCGGCCTGCTGCTGGGCGGCCGGCTCACGGCCGCCCTCGCGGGCGGCGCTGCCGGGCTCGGGGCCGGCATCGGCGCGTTCCTGTCGCGTCGGCACGTCTTCGCCTACCTCCGGCCCGAGGCGCCGGCATCGCCGTCGGCGATGCCGGCGCCTCGGGCCGCACCCGTGCCCGCGCCGGCGGCCGAGCCCGCCGGGCCTTCGCACGTACGGCTGCCCGTGCCCGCGGGCGCTGCCGAGGCCGGGCCCGACGCCGCGGGCCCGCAGGACCCCTCGGTCCACGCGGACCCCTCTGCCTCCTCGGACCGCTCTGCGCCCTCGGATCGGGCGGATGCCACGGGCGGGTACGCCGAAGGACTCGCGGACGCCGTGGTGGTGAGCATCGCGACCTACCAGGCCGCGGCCTTCCCCCTGACCGCCCTCGGCGTGAGCGACGAGGAGCGCGCCGCCCGCCGCGCGTTCGCCTACCGGGTGTGCGCCCAGGAGGGCCTGCCGCCGGCCGTACGGGTGTCGGCCGCCGCCGCCCTCGAAGCCGTCGACCAGGGTGTCGACGCCGGACGGGCCCACGCGGCGATGAAGGCCCTCTCGCTGACGGTCTACGACCACCGCGGAGCCCGCTGACCCGGTCCCCGGCGCGTCCCTTAGGGTGACCCCCGGGGGCGCGCACCCCTGTGCGGTCCGGTGCCAGAACCGTGAGGGGCAGGTCGAGTTGGTGGAGTCGATGCGGCCCGGTGACCCGTCGGAGATCGGCGGTTACCGTCTGCTGGCGCGGCTGGGCGAGGGCGGCATGGGCGAGGTGTTCCTCGCCCGGACGCGCTCGGGCCGCCCGCTCGCCCTCAAGACGGTGCACCGTGAGCTGAGCGTGCAGGCGGGCTTCGCCGAGCGCTTCGACCGCGAGATCCGCACCAGTGACCGGGTCCGCGGCCCCTGGACGGTCTCGGTCGTCGACTTCAGTCCGCCCGGGGCCGCACCGCAGTGGCTGGCCACCGAATACGTCGCCGCGCCGTCCCTCGCCGACTGGGTCGGGCACCACGGCCCGCTGCCGCTGCCCGCGCTGACCGCCCTGGCGCGCGAACTGTCGGCGGCGCTCGTCACCGTGGGCGCGGCCGGTGTCGTGCACCGCGACATCAAACCGGCGAACGTGCTGCTCGGTGCCGAGCGGCCCTTCCTGATCGACTTCGGCATCGCCCGCGCCGCTCGCGACGCCCGCTACACGCAGACGGGCACCGTCATCGGAACCCCCGGCTACCTCGCGCCGGAGCAGGCCACCGGGGCCGTGGCGTCGGCTCCGGCGGACGTGTTCTCCCTCGCCGCCGTCCTCGTGTACGCCGCCACCGGCCGCAGCCCCTTCGTCGACGAGGCGGCCGAGCTGGGGCTGCCCGCCCTGCTCTACCGGATCGTCCACGACGAGCCACGCCTGGACGGGGTCCCGGAACCGCTCGCGGCTCTGGTGGCGGACTGCCTGGCCAAGGACCCACAGGCCCGCCCGACCGCCGAGCAGGTGCGGGAGCGCCTCGCGGCCGCGCCGGGCGAGCCGGACTGGAGCGGCGCGGCGCCGCCCGCCCTGGCCGAGGACATCGCCCGGCGCGAGAGCGCGCTGCGCGCGCTGCTGGCCCCGCCGGCGGAGACCGTGCCGGTGCCGCCCGCGGAGGGCGGTGCATCCGTGGCACCGGAGCTCCGGGGTGCGAGCACGGCCGGGGCCGGGGCCGCCTTCCCCGGCCCCGGCCCGGTGCCTCCCGTACCGGCGACTCCGCCCGCCGCGTGGCCCCCGGGGACGGCGCCCGCCCCGCCGCGGGGCCGGTGGGCGGCGGCGGCCCGTGGCCGGGTGATCGGTGCGACCGCGGCCGCCGTCCTCGTGGCCGGCCTGGCCGCGCTGCTGGCCGTACGCCTGGTCCCGGACGGCGACCGGGACCGCGGCCGCGCCGGTACGGGCACCGGGTCCACGCCGTCCCCGGTCGCGTCGGCCCCGGCGACGGGTACGGCAGCCGGGGCGGGCACGCTGCCCTCCGCCTGGGTGGGCACCTGGACCGGCACCGGACCGGGGACACCGGACGCGGACGGGATCACCCGGGCCCGGGTGGGCGCGTTCTCCGTCACCGTCACCCTGAACCAGGGGAAGGTGGGCGAGCTGGTGGGCCGCCAGGTCAGTGACGCCAAGGAACTGCTCACGGGGCGCAACCTGGGCTGCACGGAGGCCCTGCAACTGCGTCAACTCCGCGATGACACCGCCGTGTTCGAGGCCGCGACGAGCCACCCCACCGACCAGAACGTCGTGTTCGAATGTCCCCGCGGCAACCTCTACGTCCTGACGATGACCGAACCGGGCCGGGTGGTGACCCTGGAGTCGGAGGGCGCGCAGTCGGCGGGCGCCCCGTCCTCCTTGACCAGAAGCCCGTGACCGCGAGCCGTGACCCCGAGCCCGTGACCGCACGGGGAGGGTGCGGGGTGGGCGACGGGCGCGCCGGACGGGGCGGTGCCACGCTGGGAGGGGAGCCGCGCCGCCGCCGCCCCGGACCTCCGGTGGCCTGCGGGCGCCCCCGGCCCTCTTCCCGGAGGTGAACCATGGCCCGCACCATGGCCCGAACGGTGACGGCGAACGGTCGTCCGGCCCGGTGCCGGACCCTGCTCGTGGCGGCTGCCCTCCTGGCCGGAGCCGGCCTGCCCGCCCTGCCGCTGACGGGCGCGAACCCCGCGGCCGCCGCGGCCGCGCCGGACCGGCCGGCCGCTGCCGCCCCGGCGCCCCCGTGCGGCGCCGACCGGCTGACGGCGGGTGGCGCCGAGCGGCAGGGGACGACCGGCTTGCGGATCACCGTGGTCAACGAGGGCCCGGGGCCCTGCGTCCTCACCGGGTATCCCGCTCTGGCCCTGGCCGGGCAGGGCGCACCCGGCCGCGGCAAGCCGCTCGCGGTGACCCCGCTGGGTGCCGCCCGCCCGGTGCAGCTGGCCGCCGGGGCCGCGGCGCAGACCCGCATCTCCTTCACCCCCGTGCTCGGCGAGGCGGACGGCTACTGCGCCTCCGGAGCCGAACCCTTCGCCGCGCCCTCGATGGTCGTCGGCGTCGCCGGTGCCCGGATCCAGCTCGGGCCCGACGACGGCGGCAACTTCGCCCTGTGCGGCACGGGCGTCCGCGCCACCGCCTTCCGGCCGGCCTCCTGAGACGTCTGTGACTCCGCCCACCCTCCCTTGACCGGGCAAGGAAGGCATACCTAAGTTCGATTCATGGCCCCCCACGACCCGTCTCCTTCGCCGCAGCCCGACCCCTCCGTCGGGGCCGGCCTCGTCGACTTCGCCGTCGACCTCACCTCCCAGGAGGTGCTGCGGCGCGCCCAGGTGATGGAGGCCATCGGCCCCGACTGGGACCCGGTGGAGGTCCTCCTCGGTGAGGAGGCCGCGTACGACCTGCTGTACTCCGGGCTCGACGCCGACCAGCAGCGCCTCTACGACGAACTCGTCGCCTCCGGGGTCCTGCCCAGGCGGGGAGACGGCCTTGCTGCCTCTTGACCCGCAGGCCGACCCCGGCCGCCGCGCCTGGGTCGCCTGCCCCCGCTGCCGGGACAGCGCCGACTGCGAGCCGTGCGGGGAGCGCCGCAGCTGCTCCGTCCACTGGCGCTACCTCCTCACCAACACGGGCAGCCTCCTGCACCTCCAGTGCCCCGGCTGCACCCACGTCTGGGTCCACGAATCGGGGTTCGGTGCGACCCGCTCCCACTGGAACCGTCTCGACCCGACGCGTCCCCACCACTGACCCGCCCCGTCGGCCGACCGCTCGGCCCGCCGACCCCACCGCCGCCCCGTGAACGGTGTCGTGCCACCCGGTGACGCATTGTCCCAGTAATGTCACATTTCGCACCTTTTGGTACTACGACCTCGGGGATGTGCGTTGCGTCGACTCACCGTTTCCCTCACGCTGCTGGCCGTCGTCTCCACCGGCACCCTCTCGGGAGCCCGGGCCGTCTCCGCCGGTGCCGGCCCCGCGGCCGGTGAGCTGCGGCGCGGAACGAACATCCTCGTCGTCGGCATCGACAGCCGCGCGGGCCTCTCGGCCGCCGAGAAACGCCGTCTGCACGTGGGCGGCAAGGGCTGCAACTGCACCGACGTGATGATGCTGGTCCACCTGTCGCAGGACCGGCGGCGGGCGAGCGTGGTGTCGATCCCACGGGACTCCTACGTCGAGTACGCGCCCCTGCCCCCGTCCTCGTCGCCGGCCTCGTCCCCCGCGCCGTCGCCCGACGATTTGGGAGCTCCGGCCGCAGCGCGCAAGGGGAAGATCAACGGGGCCTACGCGCTGGGTGGCGGCCCCCTGACGGTGAAGACGGTGGAGAAGGCGACCGGCCTGCGCGTCGACCACTACCTGGAGACCGACTTCGCCGGGTTCGAGAAGACCGTCGACAACCTCGGCGGTGCCACGGTCTGCACCGACCGTCCGCTGAAGGACGAGAACTCCGGCCTGGACATCGCCGCCGGCGTCCACCACACCAACGGCAACCAGACCCTCCGCTACGTCCGCGCCCGGCACGTCAACCTCCGCCCCGGGGACCTCGGCCGGGTGCGCCGCCAGCAGCGCACGGTGAACGACCTGCTGGCCCGCTTGACCGGGGACGGAGCCCTCTCGAGCGCCCCCCGCGCCGCCGCCACGGCCCGTACCCTGCTCAAGACCGTACGCACCGACCCGCACACGGGCCTGTCCGACCTGATCGGCCTCGGCCTGGCGCTCGGCCGCCTGCGCGCCGACCGCACCGAGTTCGCGACCGTCCCCATCCGGCTGTTCGACCACCGGGTGCCCGGCGTCGGCTCCACCCTGGTGTGGGACGAGCCCCGCTCGGCCGCCCTGTGGGACGCCCTGCGCGCCGACCGGCCCATCACCGGCGACCCCGGGATCCAGCCCGTCGCCCAGAACCCCGCGCCCACCGATCCCGCCCGCATCCCGGTCGGGGTGGACGATCCGGCCGTGGCCGACGCCCTGCGCGCGAACGGCTTCGCGGTCACCGACACCTCCGCCGCGGCCCCGGCCGTACGTCCCGCCGGCGGCCCCGTCATCCGCTACCCGGCGGGCCGCGAGGAGGACGCCGACACCCTCGCCGCGGCGCTGCCCGGAGCCCGGCTGGCGGCGCTGCCCGCCGGAGCCGCCTCGTTCACGGTGTCGGTGGGGGCGGAACCCGTCCAGGTGCGCGCCGTGACGTACGACCGCAACATCGCCGACGGCGCACCGGTCACGTCCGCCACCCTGCGCTGCCCGGACCTGCCGCCCCGGGCGCCGGCCGGCCCGCAGCAGCGGTAGGCGGGGCGGAGCACCGCGGTAGGCGGGCCGGGGCGCCGCGGTAGGGGGCAGGGCCGCCGGCCGAAGCCCCGGGCGCGGCGCCGCCGCCCGAGACCGACCCGATGCAGACGCCCGACCGGAAGAGGAGCAGCCGATGCGTCTCTACGCCCAGACTCCCGGGCGGCGGAACCGCCAGATCCTCGCTGACCTGATCGCGGCGGCCGTGATCGGCGCAGCGGTGTGGTTCGCGCTCGCCGTGCACGACGCGATCATGCTGCTGGCCGAGCCGGGACGCAGGGTGGAGAGCTCCGGGGAGAGCCTCGCCTCCGCCCTCGTCGACGCGGGCGAGACGGCCTCGGGGGTGCCCCTCGTCGGCGACCTCCTGCAGAAGCCCTTCCGGACCGCGGCGGACGCCTCGACGGGATTCGCCGACGCCGGCCAGTCGCTCCAGGACGTCGTCGGCCAGGTGGCCACCCTCGCCGCCCTCGCCCTGATCGTCTTCCCGGTGGCCTTCGTCCTGCTGCTGTGGCTGCCGCTGCGCCTGCGGTGGATCCGTCGCAGCGCGGACGTCCGCCGCCTCTTCGACGCACCGGGCGGCGCCGACCTGCTCGCGCTGCGCGCCCTGAACGGGCCGCCGGGCGACCTCCTCACGGTCTCCGGCGTTTCCGTCTCACCGGCCGGGCTGGCGGACGGCTGGCGCCGCGGCGACCGGCAGATCGTCGCAGCGCTCGCGGAGGTCGCGCTCGGGCGCGCCGGACTGCGGCCCTGAGGGGGGTGGCGGGGCGGCCGCCACCCGTCACCACGGGCGGGGCGGCCTCAGTAGACGAGCTTGTACGTGACGTCCTTCGGCACCGGCGCGGGGGCCGTGTCCGTGTACACCAGCCGCATCTCCGTGAACCGGTGGGTGTCGGGGCGCTCGGGCCACGGCTGGGGCTTGGTCAGCGTCACCGTGACGGGGTAGGAGCGGAACCGTCCCGCGGCGCAGTTGGGCCGGCAGTCGTTGACGAGGTCCGTTCCGGTGGCCGTGGCGGTCTTGGGTCCCCACGTCCTCCAGTCCAGGTCGACCAGCTGGTTGTTGCCGTCGCCGCAGGCGAGGAGGTACTCGGCGGGCCGTGTCTGGGGCTGCTCGAAGCAGTCGACGACCACGAGCTGCGGTGCGGGCATGGGGGCCGCGGCGGCCGCGGGGAGGGCGGCGAGCGGCAGGGCACCCGCCACGAGCACGGCCGCGCCGCACATCAGACCGGCTGCCCGTACCCGTCCCCGGATCCGGGGGCGCCGTGCCGTGCCTGTGGCGGCATTCCTGGTTTTCCTGGCTGTCCTGACGGTGTCGGGGATGTCCACGGTGCCTCCTGCCTACTGCGTACCGCTCGCCTCGCCTGCTGTCTCCGGCCGCGCCGAGGCGGAAGGGGCACAGCCATGCCCAGCTTCGCCGATCGTGGGTGGGCCCGCACCCGGTGGGGTGTCGGCGCCGGGAACGGGCCGGCGTCGGGGTGCGGGCCGGGGGCCCTGGCCGCACGATGGGCGGGTGTCCCCGCCCGCTCTTCTCGGTCAGGAGTCGTTTGATGCTGGAGCGTACGTTGCGCAAAGGTCGTACCGAGGTCACGTTCGTGCTGCCGGCCGATGTCCCGCCAGGGCCGGTCAGCGTGGTCGGTGACTTCAACGGCTGGCAGCCCGGTGTGCACACGCTGGAGCTGCGCAGGGACGGCAAGCGCGCGGTGACGCTGACGCTGCCGAGTGAGAGCGCGCATTCGTTCCGTTACCTGGCGGCGGGTGATTACTGGTTCAACGACGAGAGCGCGGGGGACCGCGAGGGCTCCAACAGCCGCCTCCACACCTGATCGCAGCAGCCCGCCGGGTCCCCGTACGCGCAGGACGCGTACACGGGGACCCGGCGGGCTGCTGCCGTGGGTGGGTGGGCCGTGGGTCGGGCGGGTCAGAGGCCGAGGGCGATGGCGAGGCGGGTCAGCTCGGCGGTGGTGTGGACGCCCAGCTTGCTGCGGATGCGGCGCAGGTAGGCGTCGACGGTGTGCTTGGAGAGCCCCATGTGGCGGGCGGTCTGCAGGTACGTGTGACCGGCGGCGATGTGGCGGAGGGCTTCCTCCTCGCGGGGGGCGAGGGAGACGGCCTGCGGCTCGGCCTGCTGGGCCTGCTGCTGGGGCTCGGCGAGGGTGAGGCTCATGGGATGTCCTCCGGCGGTGCGGGTGGGCCATCACTGCTCACGTCCTCGGAAGCAGTCGGGAACATCGGGCGAAATGTCCCCTTTGGATTACTTCGAGCTTGGCGGCGCGATTTCGCGGCCCTGTCCGCCGTCTGTCACAGGCGTGTGACAGCGATGCGGACGGGGAACCCCTGACGGGGGCGCCCGGCGGGCGAACTGCCTGGTGGGCGGACTGGCAGGTGGCTGGGCATGCCGCCGCCGGCAGACGGCCCCGACAACACGATGCGACCGACGGACATCCCTGCGTCACCTCAATGCCACCGCAGGTCGTGTCGAGAGCGTTCAGGAGGGCACGGGCAGGAGCTGGACCAGGCCGACCCGGTGCTCCTCGTCGACTGTGGTGTGCGCGGCCCGGATCCTCCAGCGTCCGGCTGGCAGCGGGACCGCCGCCTCGGCGGGCATCCCGCCGTCGGGGTACTCGACACCCAAGTCGGAACCCGCTCCGGCGGAGTCCATGAGCACCGCCGGACCGTCCGACTCCCAGGTGCCGCACTCCTCCCACACCGTGGCCGGGTCTGCGAGGGCGGCATCTGCCGCGGCTCTCACGCCCCGCTCGGAGCCGGCGGCGAGCCACCGCAAGAAGGTCCGGCTCTCGGGCAGATAGCAGCTGGTGGCCGGTTCGTCCGCGAGTACCAGTGCCTGCGCACCGTTCTCACCGACGGGAATCACACCGGCCAGATCCTCCAGCGCGCAGGCACGGTCGTAGTCGTCCGGAGCGGTGCCATCCCCCGCCATGACACCACTCTCGGTGCAGCCGCCCCAGGAGGCCAGGGCCGAGACGGGGACAACGATCAGAGGGCCGCCCATCGACTCCACCCAGACAGGGGAAGGACGGGAGGCAGCGTCTGCGGTCGACGAGGAGGGGTTCATGCCGCCAGTGTCGCCTCACCCACCGACAACACCCGCTTGCTCAGGGAGTGAGGCGCAGCAGTGGCGGGGCAGCCTCTAGCATCACCTCCCGTGATCACAGTCGTCGTTACCATCGCGCTGGCCTTCGCCGGTTATGTCGCCACCTACCTCAACGGCTTGCGCATGTCACAGCGCCAAGAACGCCTGGCTCGCCTGAACCGGCAGCTCAGCGATTTCTACGGACCGCTGTTCGCCCTCACGGAAGCCAACGGCCGCATCTTCGCCGCGTTCAGGGAACGCAACGCCCGCCCAGACGGCAGGTCGCCCTTCGCGCACGAGACACCGCCGACCGAGGAGGAACTCGCCGAGTGGCGCTTGTGGGTGAAGACGGTGTTCCTCCCGAACATCCAGGCGATGCGCGACCTCGTCATCAAGCGCGCCGACCTCTTGAGCGAACCGGAGATGCCGCCGATCCTGCTCCAGCTGTGCGCACACGTTTCCGGCTACGAGATCACGGCCGCCCGGTGGGAGCAGGGACGCTACGACGAGCACCAGTCCGTGGTCCCCTTCCCCAGCGAGGAGATAGCCGCGTACGCCCGGCAGGGGTTCGCAGGTTTGAAGCAGCAGCAGGGCCGCCTGCTCGGGCGACGGCAGGCCGGCTGACCCGGAGGAACGCCCCCCGCAGCCTGCCGACCGCCCAGAGCAAATCCGCGGGAGCCGAAGGCTCTCCGGCGACAAGACTGCACCGGTGAACACCCTGCCACCGCCCCGTGACCCGCGCGCCCGCGACCTCGTACTCGACTACGCGGACATGCACGATCTGGTTGCCGATCTGGCTCTGCCCGGCGGCGCATCGATGTACGTCATGAGTGCGCTGGAAACCTCCCGCGACCTCATCCGGCACTCCTCCTACAGGTACGAGTTCGCCACCGTCGCCGTCACGCACTCCCTGTTGGCCCTGGAACACGTCCTCGCCGAGCGTCTGGCCACGAACGAACCGCTCCACACCCTCATCGAGCGAGCCACCGGAACAGGCCTCATCACCGCTGAACTCGCCGCCGCACTCGACCGCGGCCGACTGCTGCGCGACGAGCTCGGGCAAGGTGCCGAGTCGAGTGCCGCCCTCCGCCCACTCCGGGCCGTCACCATGGTGCGCGCCGTCTTCGACGCCGTCTCCCTGCTCCTTCGCCCACCGTCCACGCCAGAGGCGACAGCCACCGCCCCGGGCGGAGCGCAGCCTGCCGGGGACCTCGCCCGGCTGTGGGAGGCCCACCTGCGCGCACTGTTTCCCGACGGCTTCCGCGGCGTGGACTCCGACGGCGTGGACCTGCTCCTCCTCGACGCCGATGTCGCCGGCCTCGTACAGAGGGAGCTGACGGGCGGACTCGACGACAGAGGCCTCGCCCACCTCTGGGGCTGCATCGCCAACCTCGACAAGGTCATCCCTCTGATCAACGAGGAGTACTGCGCTTCCTACTTCACGAAGCTCCGCACGATGGCCCAGGTCGCCGCAGCACCCCACACACCTCCAGCGAGTTGACGGCCGGACGCGAACCGGAGGCCAGCGGCCTTCCCGCGACGCAGCATGAAATCCGCTTCCCGGAACGGTTCTTGGCCTGCACGATCACCTCGGACGCGAGCTGTGCAGGACTGCTCGTGCGTGCTCTTCCTCGGCCTTCTCCAGCGCGCTGATCGTTCGGCGGCGCCAACGTACGCTGACTGCAATGACAATCATGCCACCCAGCAGGCTGAACAGCGGAACGCCCCAGGCTGCGGCCACAAACAGAGTTCCGAGCGATTCCATCACGCCCCCTCTCAGGGCGACAGTACTCCGCAAGGAGCCGCGCCAGGTCCACGGGGCGGTTGAAAGCCGGAGGCGAGAGCGGCGCACCGAACGCCGTACTCGGTGGAGCACCCGTGCAAGTACGACGACACGTGCACTGGAAGTGGTTGGCGCGGCACACCGCGGCACCACCAAGGCCTTGGCTGTCTCGGACCGCTGACTCATCTCTCCGACGGGCCGGCCCTGTTGTCAGGTTCGGTCTGCCCGCACTGCGACACGGAGGCAGGCCGCCGATCGTCCTATCGGGCTGCCGTGGCAAGCCGCGCGCTTCCGGCCGGCTGGGCGATCGAGGACGGTGTGGGCGCTCGCTTCACGGACGGTCTGCTGACGGACTCCGTGACGCGCACGCCTCGGGCCTGCCCGTATCGGCTAGAGCCCGGGAAGGATGGCGGAGTACACGAGCAGGCCATGCAATGCCGCCTGCTCCCTGCCGGACAACAGCCCACGTTGGGCTGACGCGGAGTTCGTGCCGGGCGTTCCACAGTCGTCCGGCGAAGTCGGTCATCGGCTGCGGCGGGGGTATGCCGCTTCCGTCGTGTCTCCGTGACATGCCGGCCTCTAGAGGCCCAAATCCACAACGAAGCCCGAAAAGGTAGGCGCCACCACCCGCCACCGACACATGCTCGGGTCTGCCCGGAAGTCACTGCCTACGACGCGAGGCTCTGAGGGGTCGGACCGATAGTCGAGTGCCAGGGCTCCGTCGTCGCCGGGGTTGCGGGTGATGGCAATCAGCACAGCCTGTTCTGCATCGAGCCACGGTAGCTCGAGCGGGATGGCTGCCCTGCTTCCACGTGCCACGCGGAAGTAGGTGGAGTGTGGATCGTCGGCGAGCAGGTCCATTGCTTGGGACGCGAACGTCATCTGCTCTGGGCTGCACACGAAGGAAAGCGGGTCTTCGAACCACGGAATGACCTTCGTCAGGATGGCATCGCCCGGGTGACGCCAGAGGCCGCGATCCATGAGGGACGCCAGTTGGTTAGGCAGAGCAAGTCCGCGGACTATCGAAGGCGTCATGGCCCACAGCCTCGCACGCCAGGTCACACCACAGCGTTGGGCTGACGCCAACAAGAAGTCAGAACCTGGTCGTGCTCGGTTGTGTGAGGCTGAAGCGGAGTTCGGTCACTGCGGCGGCAAGGTCGGCTGGCATCTCGCCCTCCATGGGCAGAGCGCATGACAGGAACAACCGCACTGCCCGCACCAGTTCGTGCGGTGTTCCCTCGTTCAGGGCCTGGCCGACCGCAGACAGAGGGGTGACGATCTCGATTTCCACGGCGTCCGGCAGAGCGTCCAGGTATTGGTAGTCCTCTGTGAGGACGAGGTTCACGATGTGGGTCGCCGCCTGCCGAGTTCTGTGGTCTGCGCTCATGGCGGGCAGTATGCACGAGCAGGGATTCCGCCGGAGCACGTCCAGCCTGTTTCCATGACCCATCGAGCAGCGCTCTCATCGATCGCTACCTCCTGGTGGCGGGCCTGGCCGTGGAGCCCGGGGTTGTCCGGTGTCATCACGGGTTGGGCGTTGGCCGCTCTTCATGTCGGTGGAGGCGCGAGAGGCGAAGCTGGCCCTCGGCGCAGATTTCTGGGTCGGTGTCAGTGGTCAGTGATCGGAGTTGTGTGATCAGCTCGGCGCCGTCTTCTCGGGTTGTCCAGCGTGGGCCGCAGTCGAGTTCGGCGGCGAGCTGGTCGGCTGTTGCTTCGTCGGATGCGGTGTAGGACACCGGCAACGCCTTCGATGTGTGGTGCCGCGGCACGCCGTCGTCCCGCGGCTGCTCTCATGTGCCGGGCCGGGGAGTCGGCGTCGGTGATGGAGCGGCGACGCTCGTGTTCTGCGAAGGCTTCCATGGCGTCAGGGTGCCGGCCGGATGTCTCGTTCGGGCTTCGCCGAGGCGACGACGTTGTCGTGTGCTGGTTGGTGCGTCGCGGTGTGTCGCGGTGGTGCGGGGGTGTGGGTTTCGTGTGGTGTCCGTCTTGGTGGCTGGTGTGGTCACCGTTCGGTGGCCAGTGAGCCCCCGCCAACCTGAAGTCGCAGTTGGAGTCGGGTGCCACGGGCGGGAACGGTGCGGAGCTTGATCAGGATTCGCCGGTACTTGAGATGGGCGAAGCAGTGCTTGGCCGGTGCCCATCCGGTCGCGAGGACGCGGTGGGCTTCCTTCTGGACCGGGGTGAGCTTCTGAGTGCGGCCGGTCGGCCGGGGTAGACGGCTGACCGGCCCGCCCATCGGCGCGGCCAGAACTCAGGAGAGGACACGATCAGCGTGAGCGACGCCGAGCACCGGAAGCAGACCCCCGACGGAGCGGCCGAACTCCTGGTTCGCTGCCTGGAGAACGAGGGCGTCGAGGTGGTGTTCGGCGTACCCGGCGAGGAGAACATCCGCTTCACCAACGCCCTCGCCCGCTCGGAGAAGATCCGCTACGTCCTCACCCGGCACGAGCAGGCCGCGTCCTTCATGGCGGAGATGCACGGCCGGCTCACCGGCTCGGCCGGCGTGATGTCCGCGACGCTGGGTCCCGGCGCGATCAACCTGATGCTGGGCGTCGCCGACGCCATGACGAACAGCACGCCCGTCGTCGCGATCACCGCGCAGGTCGGCAAGGAGCGCAACTACAAGGAGTCCCACCAGTTCGTGGACCTGGTGAGTATGTTCGCCCCGGTCACGAAGTGGTCGGCGGAGGTCCCGGCCACCCAGGCCATCCCCGAGATGGTGCGGCGCGCGTTCAAGACCGCGGAGTCCGAGCGGCCCGGCGCCGTCTACCTCGCCGTGCCCGAGGACGTCGACGCGGCGACGGACGGCTCGGACCTGCGCCCGCTGCGCAGGAACGTCGTACAGCCCGAGGCACCGTCCCCGAAGCAGATCGAGCGAGCGGCGGAGTTGCTGCGGGAGGCCCGCCGACCGGTGATCCTCGCCGGACACGGCGCGGCGCGCGGCGGCGCCGCGGAGTCGCTGACGGCGTTCGCCACCGCACTCGACGTGTCGACGGCGACCACCTTCCACGGCAAGGGCGTTCTGCCCGACGACCACCCCTGCGCGACCGGCACGTTCGGCTTCATGCGGCGCGACTACACCAACTTCGGGTTCGAGCAGGCCGACGTCATCATCGCCGTCGGCTACGAGCTGCAGGAGTTCGACCCGTCCCGGATAAACCCGGACGGTGACAAGAAGATCATCCACATCCACCGCGTCCCGGCGGAGGTGGACGACAGCTACTCGGTCGACGTCGGCATCATCGGCGACATCTCGGCCTCCCTCGACGCCCTCGCCACCGAACTCAAGGGCCTGCGCTGGACCATCGACGACGCGGACACCACGGCCACCCGCGCGCTGCTGGCCAAGGAACTCGAGCAGGGCGCCGCGGACGAGCGCTACCCGCTCGCCCCGCAGCGCGTCATCGCCGACACCCGCGCCGCGCTCGGTCGCGACGACATCGTGCTGGTCGACACCGGCGCGCTGAAGATGTGGATGGCCCGGCTCTACCCGACGTACGCGCCGAACACCTGCCTCATCTCCAACGGCTTGTCCACCATGGGCTTCTCGCTGCCGGGCGCGCTCGCGGTCCAGCTCGCCAGGCCGCAGACGAAGGTGCTGGCGGCGGTCGGCGACGGCTCGTTCCTCATGCACTCCCAGGAGATCGAGACGGCGGTCCGCGAGAACATTCCGCTGACCGTGCTGATCTGGGAGGACAACGGCTACGGGCTCATCAAGTGGAAGATGGACCTGGAGGTCGGGGAAAACTCCAACACCGACTTCGGCAACCCGGACATCGTCCAGTACGCCCGCAGCTTCGGCGCGAAGGGCTACCACATCGAGTCCGCCGGGGACCTGCTGCCGACGCTCCGTGAGGCACTGGCGGACCCGGGCGTGTCGATCATCAACTGCCCGGTGGACTACGCCGAGAACATGAACCTCATCAAGCACCTCGGGCACCTCGATTCGGCGCTCTGACCCGCCCGCGGCGCGGCCCGACCCCCGCACGGGCCGCGCGACGGCCCTCCCGCAAGGGCGGTGCCGACTGGTCTCCGGCATCGCGTGGCATTTCCGCGGCGCGGGGTAGACGGCCAGCGTGAGGTTCGAACGGTCGAGGAGAGGAACGATGGTGATGCGTGCTCGGAGCATAGGTGCGGCAGCCGCCACGGGGTTGGCGTTGGTGGCCGCCCGTGACCTCGTGCAGAAGAAGCACGCGCTGCTGAGGAACTTCCCCCTGGTGGGACACGCCAGGTATGTGCTGGAGACGATCGGCCCCGAGCTACGGCAGTACATCGTGACGTCCAACGACGAGGAGCGTCCCTTCAGCCGTGACCAGCGCAGCTGGATCTACGCGTCGGCGAAGGGGGAGAACAACTACTTCGGGTTCGGCACCGACAACGACATCGAGCACGAGCAGGGGCATGCATACGTGAAGCAGCGTACGTTCGCCGGTGCGCTGCCCGATCCGAGCGACCCGCAAGCGGCGTTGCCCTCGGCCAAGGTGCTCGGCGGGCCGCGCGGCCGCGCGAAGGCGTTCCGCCCGGCGAGCGTGGTCAACATCTCTGCGATGAGCTTCGGCTCGCTGTCCGGCGCGGCCGTCACGGCGCTCAACAAGGGCGCGGCGCTGGCCGGGACGATGCAGAACACCGGCGAGGGCGGGCTGTCGCCCTACCACCTCAACGGCGGGGACCTCGTCCTCCAGATCGGTACGTCGTACTTCGGCTGCCGCAACGAGGACGGGACGTTCAACCTCGACAAGCTCAAGTCCGTGGTCGCGGACGCGCCCGTCAAGGCGATCGAGATCAAGCTCTCGCAGGGCGCGAAGCCGGGGCTCGGAGGCATGCTGCCGGGCGCGAAGGTGACCGACGAGATTGCCGAGATCCGCGGCATTCCCGCGGGCGAGGACTGCGCTTCGCCGTCGCGGCACACCGCGTTCCACGACGTGGACTCGATGCTCGACTTCGTGGAACTGCTGGCCACGGAGACCGGATTGCCGGTCGGGATCAAGAGCGCCATCGGGGAGATGGACTTCTGGGAGGAACTCGCCACGCTGATGGAGCGGGGTGAGCGAGGGGTCGACTTCGTGACCGTCGACGGTGGGGAAGGCGGCACCGGGGCCGCTCCCCAGATCTTCGCCGACTCGGTGTCGCTGCCGTTCCGCGTGGGCTTCTCCCGCGTCTACGGCGTGTTCGCCGAGCGGGGCCTGACCGACGACATCACCTTCATCGGCTCCGGCAAGCTCGGCCTGCCCGAGAACGCCGTCGTCGCGTTCGCCCTCGGCGTCGACATGATCAACGTGGGCCGTGAGGCGATGCTGTCCATCGGCTGCATCCAGGCCCAGAAGTGCCACACCGACAAGTGCCCCACCGGCATCGCCACCCAGAACCCGTGGCTGGCGCGCGGCATCGACGCGCCCTCGAAGGGCATCCGGGCCGCGATGTACCTGCGCACCCTGCGCAAGGAGCTGCTCAAGGTCTCGGGCGCCGTCGGTGTCCCCCACCCGTCGCTCATCACCCCCACCGACATAGAGATCCTGAACGGCGACTACGACGCCCGCACCCTGGGGAGCGTGTACGGCTACAAGGACGGCTGGGGCTCGCTCGGGCCGGAGCTCGCCCATGACATAGCCGAACTGCTCACCCCCTGAGCCGGCCACCCGGCCACCTGTCTTCAACCGCATGCCCTGCGCAGCACGCCCACCGAGTGGACGGCGGTGCGGGCAGCGAGCTTGCGTCAAACTTGAATTCACAGGTCAAAGGGCTGGTGTGACCGCTGCACGTGGGTGCTCACGCTGGTGGGCCTGGGCCTGGGCCTGGGCCTGGGCCTGGGCCTGGTCGTGGCGGGCGGTGTCTGCGATGCACCGTGGGCAGACCCTGCCCACTTCGCGGGCCGTATGGAAGGTTGCTGTGTGGATTCAGCGCCTGTCGCGTCGGGCGGCAAGTGCGTGCTTCGGCGGCCTGGCGGGTGGGCCCGCTTGCGACAGGGGCAGGGGTGCTGGGCTTGAACTCGTGTTGTTGGTCTTGGCTTTGGCTGTGTTTTCAGGATGGCTGCTCTACGGTTCTGTGCTTTCCAAGCGCGAGGCGACGAGCGTCACGAAGTGCTGGAGGACGGCGAAGGGGAGGGTTTGCGTCGCGTCGAAGTAGACCTCTGGTGGTTTGTTCTCCGCGGGTGGGTGGACAAGTACCGTCACGGCTGTTGGTCCTGGAGTGGGCAAAGTGGGTGCAGAAGGGGTTCCGGCTGGAATCGCGCGGGCTTCACTGAGTTCGTAGTGTGTGGTGCGGTTTTCGGTTGTGCCTGTTTCGGTGGTGAGGGCACAGAACAGGTCGCCTTCGTATTCCCAGGTCAGCAAGGACATGGCGATGACGCTGCCATACCTGGCGCCGTAAGCGGTCAGATGTTTTCGTCACGGCGTGGGTCAGGGGCCGGATCCATGCTCAAGCCAGTGGTCGCCAAGCAGCGGTCGAGCACCTCCGGCGAGTACTGGAGCATCGTGAGTTTGTGTTTCACCGCGTGGTGATCTGGCCGACGTCAGGAGCGGCGAGGGTGGCGATGCCCCGCTTGACCAGCAACAAGAAGTCCTCCTGCGGGTTGAGGCCAGGGGGTGGACCGGCAGCTGGAAGATGGTGAGCAAGCCAGCATTTGCCTCGAAGAACTCTCGCAGTGGTGTTTCTGTTTGGGTTTTGGCGGTTGGTTGTGGGTGTGGGTGTTTCTGGTGGGTGTGGCGGGCCGGTGGGTCGTTCTGGTGGGTGTCGCTGTCCGTCGCTGGTTTGGCTCCCGAAGTACTTCCAACGCCAGTGGCGGGGGTTGGGCGGGGTTCAGGTGGTGCGTGTGTGGCAGCGGCATGTCTTTGGGCCGGCATGCCGCTGATCGGCTTGCGCCCGGTTGCCGTAAGCCCGGTGCGGAGCTGACGCGCGTTTTCCTAGCCCGGTTTCGTTGCCGGGTGGAGTGGGCTGGCGGTTGTGCTCGAGTTCCTCAAGGCAGCGGTCACGGTTATGAGTCCAGTCACCGGCCGGTCGTCACATGTCAGATCTCGAAATGAGGTCTTGGACGGCGCTGCGTGGGTGGCGTGTTGCGTGTGGTCGTGTGCCGGTCTGTGTGTGGGGTGGTTGCGGCAGTGAGGGGCGAGACCACTGTTTGGTGGTTATGGGTTGGTGGGGTTGGTGGTGAGGGTGGTGGTGTAGATGGGGTTGTTGTTTTGGTGGGCGGTGATGGTGGTGTGGGTGGGGGTGTGGGTGGTGGTGGTGAGGGTGGTGGGGGTGTGGAGTTCGGCGTAGGTGTGGAAGTGGGTGGTGATGGTGGTGGGGGTGTAGGGGTGGGGGTGGTGGAGGTGGTGGGTGGCTTGGCGGGCGGCTTCGATGAGGACCATGCCGGGGTGGTGGTCGTTTGTGTGTTCGAAGAGGATGGGGTGGGTGAGGTCGGGGGTGAGGGTGAATTGGTGGGGGTTGTGGGTGGGGGTGAGGATGACGTCGTGGGGGTGGTGTCGTCCGGTGGTGGTGGGGGTGAGGGGGGGTAGGGGGGTGTGGTGTCGGGTGGGGTTGGGGGTGGTGGGGGTGTGGGTGGGTGGGGTGGTGTGGGGGCGGCGGAGGCGGTTGTAGGTGGTGGGGGGGATGGTGGTGAAGTGTGCTGTGCCGTGGCCGGTGGTGTGGTTGCCGCGGTGGAGGGTGGCGTGGAGGGTGCCGGTGAGGCGGTTGCCTTTGCGGGTGAAGTCGGTGCAGGTGGCGGTGATGGTGAGGTCGGTGGGGGTGGTGCCGATGTGGAGTTGGTCGGGGTGGGTGGTGAAGTCCAGGCTCCACAGGAGGATGTGGTGGTCGAGGGGGACGCCGTAGGCGGTGTGGCAGAGGTAGAGGCCGCTTTGGCGGATGGTTTCGCCGACTTGGAGGGGGTCGTGGCGGGTGCCGTCGGGGCTGGTGAAGAAGGTGTGGGCGCGGGGCCACTGGCCGGTGAGGGTGAAGGTGTGGGGGCCGGTGCGGTGGCAGCCGGTGAGGAAGACCTCGGCGTGGGAGCGTCGGTGGACGTATTCCCTGGGGACGGTGGTGGTCAGGGTGCGGGGGGTGGTGTGCCGTGTCCAGGGTTCGCCCGCGGGGGTGAGGGGCGGGGCGGGTGTGTTGTGGCGAATCGTCAGCATGGTCATGGGACCTTCTCCCGCAGAGCCGTTCGACGGATGGGTCGGGTTGCGTTCGCGAGACGCAAGATACGTACTCTCCGGTTTCTTTTGCAAGGGATTCGGTGGGTGGGGATGTGGGGTGCCGGCGGGCCTGCCCGGGGGTGGCGGGGGGCCGGGGGTGGGGGTGCGTGGCGTGGACCAGGGAATTCGGGCGGGGTTGTGGCCGGTGTGACGGGCGGCTCGTGGCTGGTGTTCGTGGGTGGTTCTTCGGGTTGAATGCCCTGGTCCGCAAGGGCGTTGCCGTCTGGTGTTCAGGTGGGCGGGCGGGGTGGGGGTGTGTGGGGGCGGTGTCGGGGGCGGGTGGCGGGCCCGGTGTCCCGGAAACCATTGGCATGCGGGGCGGGTCGTGCCAGACTCGGGGCCGCCGCCGGTGAATCAAGAACCGGATGGGCGGTTTTGAAATGCGGGGTGTGGACGGGTTGTCGCGCCCTGTTGCCGAGTCCGCCGCCCTTGTGGAGTGTTGTTGTGATGAACCGTCGTCAGTGCCCGGTCGAGATCGATGCGGCGGGGTCGGATGTGCATGCCGAGGCTGCTTTGATCCGTGGGCGGGGGCCTGCGGTGCGGGTGGTGCTGCCGGGTGGGGTGGGTGCGTGGGCGGTGAACGGTCATGCGGAGATCCGCAGGCTGCTTGCGGATCCGCGGGTGTCGAAGGATGCCTACCGTCACTGGCCGGCGTGGATCGACGGTGAGGTCGGTGAGCGGTGGCCGCTGGCGATCTGGGTGTCGGTGCAGAACATGATCACTGCGTACGGTGCGGAGCATGCCCGGTTGCGCAGGCCGGTGGCGGGGGCGTTCACCACGCGTCGGGTGGCGTCGATGAGACCGCGGATCGAGGAGATCACCGGGGAGCTGCTGGAGTCGTTGGCGGCGGCTCGGCCGGGTGAGGTGGTGGATCTGCGGGGGCGGCTGGCGCACGAGTTGCCGACGCGGGTGGTGTTCGAGCTGTTCGGGATACCGGAGCGGTCCTGGGCCCCGCTCCACAAGATCATCAAGGGGTTCTTCGACACGGGTATCAGTGCCGAGGACGCGCAGCGCAATGCCGCGGACCTGGATGTGACGATGGCGGATCTGGTGGCCTACCGGCGTGCGCATCCGGGGGACGACCTGACCAGCGCGCTGATCGCGGCCCGCGACGGCCACGGGGACGGCCGCCCCGGCGGACACGGCCCCGGCGGAGACGGTTGCGGTGGGGAAGGCCCCGGTGGCGACGCCTCCGGTGGGGACGGCGGTTGCGGTGGGGAAGGCCCCGGCAGGGACGGTCGGGCCGCCACCGCCACCGCCACCGCCGCCGGCGGTTCGGGTTCGGGTGCGGGCGGTCAGGGCCCGGGCGGCGTCGGGGGCTTCGGCGGGGACGGCAGTGGCGTGGGTGTGGGTGGCGGGGTGGGTCCTGGTGGTGGCCGTGGCGGGGCGGCGGGGTGGGGTGGGGTGGGGCAGGGGGGCTGTCCTGTCGGCGGCGGCGGTGGTGGTGGCGGTGTGGCTGCTGGTGGTGGCGGTGTGGGGCGGGGGATGAGTGAGAAGGAGTTGCTGGACAATTTGATCTTGTTGTTCACGGCGGGTTATGAGACGTCGGCGAATTTGATCTGTACGGCGTTGCACCGGTTGCTGGCGGATCCGGGGCAGTTGGCGGCGGTGCGGCGGGGGGATGCGTCGTGGGAGGACGCGGTGGAGGAGGCGTTGCGGGTGGATGCGCCGGCGTTCTACGGGTTGCTGCGGTTCGCGGTGGAGGACATCGACATGGGGGAGGGGGTGGTGATCGGGCGGGGTGATCCGATCATCGTGTCCTTCGGTGCGGCGGGCCGGGATCCGGCGGTGCACGGTGCGGATGCGGACCGGTTCGATGTGCTGCGTCCCACGCGGGGGCAGCATCTGTCGTTCGGGTTCGGTACGCATCACTGTCTGGGGGCGGCGCTGGCGCGTGCGGAGTGCGCGATCGCGTTGCGGCGTTTCTTCGAGCGGTTCCCCGATGCGGTCCTGGCCCAGGAGACGCCCCCGGACGGTGTGGCCGGGGAGGGTGTGGTGGGTGGGTTGCCGCGGGTGGAGTCGTTCATTTCCAACGGGCTGGCGCGGCTGCCGGTGGTGCTCGGGGTGCCGGCCGGCGGTGGTGGTCGCTGACGGCTCGGGTGGGGGTCGGGTGTGGGTGGGGTGTGGGTGGTGTCGGGCGTGCTTGAAAACAATCGGACCTTCTGGTTGGTTTTAATGGGGGTGTGGATCGGCGGCAACCGGTCCGCAGGCAACGGCCCATGGACAACGGAGGCACCCGTGGCACGGCAGGAGCGTGCGGTACGTACGCGACGCGCGATCTTGGAAGCGGCGGCGGCGGTTTTCGACGAGCGTGGCTATGACGCTGCGACGATCGCGGACATCCTCTCCCGGGCGGGCGTCACCAAGGGTGCCCTGTACTTTCACTTCTCCTCCAAGCAGGAGCTGGCGCAGGGTGTGCTGGACGAGCAGTTCGCCGAGGGCGGGGTCCCGCACCGGGAGAGCAAGCTGCAGGAACTCATCGATGTGGCGATGGTTCTGGCGTTCCGGATGAAACGCGATCCGATGCTGAGTGCGGGGGCGCGGCTCTCGCTGGGGCCGGGGATGCGTGACATCTTCGGCGGGGGGTCGGTGCCGGGGTGGATCGAGTTCACCCGGACGCTGCTGCTGCAGGCCAAGGAGCAGGGCGAGCTCCTGCCGCACGTGGATCCGGCCGAGACGGCCTGGATCCTGTCCGCGTGCTGGACCGGCGCCCAGATCTACTCCCAGACCCTCAGCGACCGGGCCGACATCGAGGAGCGGGTCTCCGCCGTCTACCAGCACATCTGCCCCAGCATCGCCACCCCGGCCGTTCTGGCCCGCCTGGACATGGCCGCCGACCGCGGTGAGCGGGTCGGCGCCGAGATGGGCCTCACGCCCGGCAGCGCCGCCCTGCCCCCGCAGCCCCAGCCCGCCCTCTCCTGACCCCCTGGCCCGCCTTCCCCCGCCCCCGGCCGGTGCCCGTCAACCCCCCTGCAGGAAGCCCTCGTTCCCGCGCGGGGTCTTCGGGCCCGGAAGCCCCGGGACCGCCGCCCGGACGAGGCCTTCCTGCACGGGGGTTGCGTGCGGGGGCGGGCGCCCGTACCGCTGAGGGTCTGCCGGCCGCTCACCTGCGCAGCAGCCGCACAGCGCCGGCCCGACGGGCCTCTCGGCCGGAAGGCCGACCGGCCCAGTGGCATCCGGCCCGGCCCGGCCCGGCCCGCCCCGGTCCGGCGCGGCGCGGTCCGGCGCGGCGCGGCCCGGTCCATCGCGGTTCGGTGCGGTGCGTCGCGGTTCGGTGCGGTCCTGCGGCCGCAGGGGTGTGGATCCCCCGCTCCCTGTGCGGCCGCGCGGTTCCGGGCGCCGTGCGGGCTCCCGGAACCGCTGCGCTGCGAATCGCTGCCCCCTGCCCCCTGCGCCGCGTGCCACCGCCGCCCGTGCCCGCAGCGGGTTCTCACACAGGTCAACGAGCCGGCGGAGCCTCGGGGTTGTGGCCGTCGGGCTGGTGGTGGGCCTGCGGTCGCTGTGCCTGCCGCCACTGGGCCTGTGGCCTGCGGAGGGTGCTTGCGGCGTGCCGCCGGGCCTGCGGGGGCCGTGGGCTTCGCGCCACGGCGACAGGGGGGCGGGGGAGAGGCGGGCGGCCGGTGCTCCGGGTGTGGTGTGCGGCCCGCAGTACGGCCGTACGGCAGTCCGTGCTGGTGGTGCCGGTCCCGAGGACCTGGCCGAGCTGCGCGCCCTGCATGTGCGGACGGCCCGGTACGGGGCCCGGTCCGGCTGCGGTCCCGGTGGGACGGGCGGCTCACGGTACGGCAGTTCGCGCTGGTGGAGACCGTGTCCGAAGCCGTGCCCGGGCTGTGGCGAGAGCCGGTACGCGGCTCGGTCCGGCTGCGCCCCGGTGGGGTGGCCGCTCGCGTACGGCGGTCCGTACCGGCGCAGGCCTGCGCCGAGATGCCGTGCAGGGCAGCTCCCCGCCCCGCGCCGGAAGGCACGGAGCGCGGCCAGGTCCGGCGGGGCCTTCGGCCCGCGCCCGGGGCCCGCTCCCGGGGCCCGGGGGCCGGGGACAGCCCGTGCCGGAGGATCGAGGCCGTGCCTGCCCGGGGCTGCACCCCTGCCTGCGCCTGCGCCTGCGCCTGTGCGTCTGCCTGCCTGCCTGGTCCCGTCCCGGCCAGGGAGGCGTTCTTCCTGCCCGGTCCAGTCCTGGGCGCGGAGGCGCTCTGCCTCGCCTCGCCAGTCCAGGCCTTCCCGGGCCAGGGGGGTGGGGTGTCGGGGTGGGGCTGGGTCGGGTTCGGGTAGGGGGTGGGTGGTGTGGGGTGGTTTCCGGTGTGGCTCCAGCGGGACGCGAGTGCGGCTCCGGTGAACCGGCCGACCGTGGACCGCGAAGATCTTCAGTCCCTTGTGTGCAAACCGCGTTGGCGGTTTGTGGAGTGTCCATGGTCAAGCAGGAACGCGGTGAGCGTACGCGGGAAGCCCTGGTGCGTGCCGCGGCGGAGGTGTTCGCCGAGCAGGGGTATGTCACCGCGTCGATCGCGGCGGTCAGCCGGCATGCGGGCATCAGTGCCGGGGGGCTGCATTTCCATTTCGCGAGCAAGCCCGTTCTGGCGGGGGCGGTTCAGGACCGGGCCGCGCAGGTGCTGCGGCAGGTGACGGCGGTCGCGGGAGGGGCGGCGGCCGCGGCGGGGGTGAACTCCCTGCAGGTGCTGGTGGATTCCACGCATGCGCTGACGGCCCTGCTGGCGGGTGATGTGGTGGTGCGGGCCGGTTTCGGGCTGTGCGCGGACCCGGCGTTCGGCGGCGGGGTGGACCTGCGCCGGCAGTGGCGCCGCTGGGTGGAGGAGACCATGGCGGCCGCGGCCCGTGAGGGCTGTCTGGCCGAGGGCCTGCTGCCGCGGGACGCCGCCCGGGTGGTGGTGGCCGCCACCGTGGGGCTGGAGGTCCTCGGCGCCGGTGACGCGGAATGGGTCCACCCCCGCACCCTCACCCGGATCTGGGCCCTGCTGCTGCCGCGCCTGGCCGCCCCCGCCGTCCTGGACGCCCTGCTGCCCGGCGGCACCCCGCCCCCCGCCGGCATCCCCCGCACCCCCCACAGAGAAGACTGAACGGTCTCTTTCCGGCGGGAAAACCCGGCTTCCGCACCCCGCTCCGGCCCGCGTCAAGCCCCGCTCGAGCCCCCGCAGCGCCCCCGGGCTGCCTCACCTGCGCCCACAACTCCCAGCTCACAGCCGCATTGTGACGACCTGTCGGACACTTTCGACCGCCAAAACAGCGCGACCGGTTTGATATTGACAAACCGTCGGTCCTGTTTTCTACTGGCTGTGCGACTCATCCAAGGACAGGGGAGTACAACGTGGACATCGATGTACTGGGCGCGTTGGCCGTGCGGGAGAACGGAGTCTCCATCACGCCGACCGCCCCCAAGCCCCGGCAGGTCCTGGCGCTCCTGGCGCTGCACGCCGACCAGGTGGTGCCCGTGTCGGCGCTGATAGAGGAGCTGTGGGCGGGGGAACCGCCGCGCAGTGCCCGTACCACCCTGCAGACCTACGTCCTGCAGTTACGGGCACTGATCGCGACCGCCCTGGAGACCGCGGCCGCCCGCACCCCCGCCGGCCCCACCGTCGAGGACGGCGACGGCCTCACGGGCGACGGCGTCACCGCCCTCACCGCCGCCGGCCGCACGGACGTGATGCGTACCGACGGCCTGCGCGCGGCTGCCGGGGGCTACGGCCACCCCGCCCACCGCAGAGCCGGCGGCAACACCGGCAGCGGCAGTGGGGGCAGCGGGGGTGGGGGGCAGCGGACGGCCAAGGACATCCTGGTCACCCTCCCCGGCGGATACCTCCTCAACAGCGGCGGGGGAACCCTCGACGTCCGCGAGTTCGACCGCCTCGCCGGGACCGGCTACCGCGCCATGGACGCAGGCGACTTCCCCGGCGCGGCCCGCCTGCTGCGCGAAGCCCTCGCCCTGTGGTCCGGCCCCGCCTTCGCCGACGTCCCCGGCGGCGTCCAGCTCGACATGGAAACCCGCCGCCTGGAAGAAACCCGGCTGTGCGCCCTGGACCAGCGCATCGAAGCCGACCTGCGCCTGGGCCGCCACCGCGAACTCCTCGCCGAACTCACCGTGCTGGTCACCCGCTACCGCACCCACGAAAACCTCCACGGACAGTTCATGCTCGCCCTGCACCGCTCCGGCCGCCGCGGCGAAGCACTCGACGTCTACCAGCGGCTGCGCGCCACCCTCGTGCGCGAACTGGGCCTGGAACCCTCCGTGGCCCTCAGGCGCCTGCAGCGCTCCATCCTGATGGCCGGCCCCGAGAACCCGGCCGAGACCCACGCCGAGCCCGGCGGCGAACGCCTCGTCCGCGTCTGAAGAACGCGACGGCACGTCCAACTCCCCGGGCCCAACACCCGGTTGCCTCCCGGGCGGGCAGCCGGGAGGAGACGAACCCGGGGAGACGAACCGGGGGAGACGAACCGGGGGACGATCCGGGGGAGCCAGTCGGTGGCGAGAGGAGAGGGCGCGGTGCAGGAAAGGTCCGAACGTACCCGGAGGCGACTGGTGTGGGCCGGAGCGGAAATGTTCCACCGCAACGGATACGCCCACGCCACCCTCGGCGAGATCGCCGCCGCGGCCGGAGTGACAAAAGGCGCGCTGTACTTCCACTTCGCGTCCAAGGAAGAACTCGCCGAAGCCGTCCAGCAACGCGGCAGCGCCCTCCTGGACGACGCCGTGCGCGCCCTGCGCGAGGACGGACTCTCCCCGCTGCAGGCCCTGATCGACATCACCCACTGGCTCGCCTGGAACCTCCACGAGGAACCGGCCATCCCCGCCAGCTTCCGCATCACCAAGGAATGCGGCACCGGCGCCGGCACCCCGCCCCGCGCCTGCGCCGGCACCCGGCCGGTCGTCGTCGACTTCCACGCCGCCTGGCTCTCCGCCGTCTGCACCCTGCTGCGCCTGGCCCGCGACGCCGGGGAACTGCCCGCCTCCGGCCGCACCTGGGAAAGCGCCCAGGCCCTGGTCCAGGCAGCGGCCTGCGGCATCGAGACCATGGCGGGAACCGGCATGTCCTACGGCGAACTGCGCAGGAAAGTCGCGGCACTGTGGACCCTGCTGCTGCCCGGCCTCGTACCCGCCGGACGCGAACACCACTACCGCACCGGCGCCGAACTCATCGAGGCGGAAGCCGCACGCATCGGCTGGTAACCCCCGGACACACACCACACACCCGCACCACCCTCACCGCCACCGACACCGCCGCCGCCATCGACTCCCTCCCCGTCCGGCCGGACGAGCCCCCGGGCCGCACGGGGAGGGGCACCACCCCCGCCCCGGCCGCCCCTGCGGACCCGGCCCGCCTTCGGCGGCCCGGCAACCAGCCCCGAAGCATTCCCTCCACTTGCCCGGGCCACCCCGCCGCCGCCCGCACCCGGGTTGCCCGGCAGCCCACGGCCGACAGCCCGCGGCCCTTCGCCTGCCGTCCGGCCCCTGCCGCCTGCCGCCTGCCGCCGTCCCTGGCACGGTGCCCACGCGTGCTGCCCGGACCCCCGTACCCGGACGCACTCCCACCGTGCCACCCCGGACTCACCCAGCCCCCGGCACGCACGCCACCCCGCTCCGCCCGGGCTGGCCCGGCCCGCTCCGCTCCGCTCCGGGCCCGCCCCGGCCCACCCTGCTCCGCCCCGGCCCGCTCCGCCCCGGCCCAGGCCGGGCCGGCCGCCACAGGCTCGCTCCCCGCCGCCCGCTGCCGCCCGCCCGCGGCCGCCTTTCGGCTCCTGCGCCCGCTCGGGAACGGGCCGCCTGCCCGCAGCCGGTCCCGTCCCGCCGGCGCAACGGATCCGTACGAGGCATGCCGCAGGTTCCCCGACCGCGCGGCCCGGGCCTCCCCACGCCCTGGCGCGCAGCCCCCCACCGGTACGACCCGGGCCCTGCGGCCCCCGTCCGCACCAGCCCGTACTGCGCCCTGCCCCTGCCGGGCCTGCTCCCGTCCCCGGACCTGACGGAGCCTCCTGCCCGCCTTGCCTGTCGGCCGGTCACCCGCCCATGGGCGGCTCCGGCTCGTGCCCGGTGGGGGAGGGGCCGGTGGAGTGTCGAGGGGGCTGCCGTGTTCGACGGATCTGGCCCGGCGGATGCGGAGATGGGTGCCTGCCGGCCGTGCAGCCCGTACTTCACGAACGATCCGGCCTGCCACACCCCCAGCCCCCCCTGCTTCCGTCCCCGGCCGGTCCTGACGCCCGCACCGACACCTCCCCTCCCGATGGCCGGTCACCGCGCCCCGCTCCCCGCGGCCGCGCCGGCCCGCTCCCGCCCGTACCGCGCCCTTGTCTCGCCGACCGGCTCCCGCACCTTTCACAGACCCGCTCCCGGCTGCCTGCGCCGGCGGCTGCCGCCGGCCACCAGCTCTTCCTGAGGCCCGGTCATGCCGGAGCCCCGGCCGGGGGAGTCGCCGTGGCCGCCGCGGGCGACCGACCAGTACCGGCTCCCCGTACGCCGGTGGTGTTCGGCCCGTACCCCCCCCGGATGCGGTCGCGTGCCTTCCGGCAGGGCAGCCCCGGGCGCCGGGACACGGCTGAGCGGGGCAGCAGCCGTACCGTCACCCTGGGGGAGGAGCCCGATGCTGCGGCCGGGCCACAGCCCCGCCCCCGATCCCGGGCGGCCCGGCCCCGGTACCCCGGCTGATCACAGCGCTCCCGCCCGGGCACCCCGGGCGTCGTCCGCGCCTCCAGTGCCGCGCCGCCGTCGGCCCGCGCTCGCCCGCCCGACACACCCCGCCCCGGTCACTGCCGACGCAGGACGCAGGACGCACGCCGCAGGGCACGGGACACAGGGCGCAGGGGGCACGCCGCGGGTTCCCGGCCCCGGGCGACGGAGCGTCAGGGCCAGCCGATGTCGTCGTCCGGGAGCACCGCCGCAACCCCGACCCCGCACCCGCCCCGCACCGCCGACCGCGCCGCCGTCACCGCACCCGGGAACCCGCCCGGCCACACCGCCGGACACCCGCCCCGGGCCCTGCCCGGCGCAACCGCCGCCGCCGCGCCCACCGCGCTCACCACGCCGGATGCACACACCGATGGCCTCATCGTCGACTCCAAGGGGCGCCGGGAACACGTCACGAGCCAGGACCCCGCGGCCGGGCACCGGCCACGGACGGTGGAGAGTCTGCCTCGCCACGGTCGAGAACCACTCGAAGAACCCACCACACCCGCACGAGACACGCCTCAGCCCCGCACGAGGAACACACCAGGAACGCACGAGAGACACCCCGGAAACCATGGCAAAGGTTTGCCCGCCCCTTGCCCCCGACCCTACGCTCGGTGCCCGCTCCCGACAGATTCCTTGCCCGCCGACCCCCGGGGAACCTCATGCTGCGACAGCCCGCCTTCGGACAGCGCCTGAGAAAGCTCCGGCTGGCCCGGAACCTGTCCCAGACGGCCCTGGCCGGCCAGGGCATGTCCACCGGCTACCTCTCCCGCCTGGAATCCGGCGCCCGCCAGCCCACCGACCGCGCCGTCGACTACCTCGCCGGCCGGCTCGGCCTCACCCCCGCAGACTTCGCCGAACCCGCCACCGGCTCCCTCGCCCACGCCCTCACCCTCGCCGCCTCCACCGGATCACCCGACGCCGCCCACGCCCTCGGTCAGGCCCTGGCCGCCGAAGGCCACGAAAGCCCCGTCCTGCGCTGGCAGGCCCTCTGGCTCCTGGCCCGCGCCGCCCGCACCCAGGGCGACCACACCCTCGAACGCGACCACCTCACCCGCCTGGTCGCCCTCGGCGAAGAAGTCGGCGTCCCCGAACTCCGCGTCCGCGGCCTCACCCGCCTCGCCCGCTGCCTGCGCTCCGTCGGCGAGATCACCCCCGCCCTCGACGCCGCCGTCGAAGCCCACCGCATCGCCCTCCACGACCACCTCGGCACCGAGGACCGGGCCACCGCCCTGCTCGCCCTGGTATCCGTACAGGCCGAAGCCGGCCGCACCGCCGAAGCCCGCACCCACGCCGACGCACTCACCACCCTCGTCCAGGGCCGCCACGACGCCCTGTGGGCCGAAGCCATGTGGACCGCCGCCGCCATCCGCATGCACCAGGGCGACCACCACGGAGCCCAGACCTGCCTCGACGACGCCCTCGACCGCTTCAGCAGCCAGGAAGACCTCACCCTGTGGATCCGGCTGCGCCTGGCCGCCGGACGCCTGCACCTGCAAAAGACCCCCGCCGACCCCCCACAGGCACAGCACCGCGCGGAAGAAGCCGAAGCCGCCCTCGCCTTCGCCGGCACCCCCGCCCTGCGCCAGGACCTCACCGCCCTCAAAGCCGACCTCGCCTACGCCACCGGCCGCTACAACGACGCCCGCACCCTCCTGGGCCAACTCGCCGCCGACCAGCCCCGCATGACCTACCGCGGCCAGGTCCGCCTGGAGATCCTGCGCCACCGGCTGCTCATCCTCGCCGGCGACCCCAGCGGCATCCAGGGACTGCGCACCCTGGCCCAACAAGCCCACGCCGACGCCAACATCGACCTCGCCGCCGAGATCTGGCGCGTCCTGGCCGACGCCCTCACCGAAGCCGGCCACCCCCACCCCACACCCCACCCGGCCCACCCGGCACCCCTCCCGGCCCACCCGGCACCCCACCCGGCCCACCCGGCACCCCTCCCGGCCCACCCGGCAGCCCTCCCGGCCGCCCCCGACCCCGCCACCCACACCACCCCCGCCCCGGCCCGCAACGGCCACACCCGCACCCCCGCCGCCCCCGCCCTGGGGGGTTGAGGCAGCCTCAAGTCCCCTGGTGCAGGCTGGGCCACCACCCACACACCCAGGGGAAGGTGCCCGCCGTGCCCCCGCAGCGCACCCGCACCAGCAGCAGCACGCGGACCGTGTCCATCGCCGCCCCCGCCGACACGGTCTACCGCCTCCTCGCCGACGCCGAACGCTGGCCCCTGCTGCTGCCCGACCCCGTCCACGTCGAACGCATCGACTTCGACGGCACCCGCGAACGCCTGCGCACCTGGGACCTCACCCCCGGCGGACACATCCGCTCCCACCGCCTCCAGCGCACCCTGGACCCCCGCACCCGCACCATCACCCACACCCGCCAGGACACCACCCGCCCCGGCACACCCACCACCGGCACCTGGACCGTCCACCCCGACGGCGACAGCCGCACCCGCCTCACCCTCCACCAGCAACACCCCACCGAACCCCACCCCGAAACCGGCCCCGAAACCGGCCCCGACGCCGGCACCGACAGCCTCCTGGCCCGCCTCACCCGGCTCGCCGAACACCACCCCCACCTCGACGAACTCCTGCTCTCCTTCCACGACACCGTCCACCTCGACGGCCCCGCAGAAGTCGTCTACAACTTCCTCCACCACATCCGGCACTGGCCCGACCGCACCCCCCACATCGACCTCGCCGACGTCACCGAGGACACCCCCGGCATCCAGCTCGCCACCCTGGAGACCACCGGCCCCGACGGCCTGCCCACCACCACCCGCACCGTCCGGCTGTGCTTCCCCGCCGCCACCCGCATCGTCTTCAAGGAACTCACCACCCCCGCCCCCATCGCCGCACACACCGGCGAATGGTCCCTGACCCCCCACGCCACCGGCACCACCGTCACCTGCGCCCAGCAGATCCTGCTCCACCACCCCACCCCCACCCACCCGCACACCCCCGCCACCACCGCCGAACTCGCCCGCACCCGCCACCACCTGCGCACCCGCCTCGGCCGCACCACCACCGACACCCTGCGCCTGGCCACCTGGCGAGCCCGCACCGCCGTACGCCGCCTGCACTGACACCCCCTCACCCCGGCCAGACCCGCCCGGCACACATCCCCACCACACCGGCCCCCGCCGACACCGCCCGCCGACACCCTCCTCCGCCCCGCGACCGCACCCGCCACCCCCGGATCCGGCCCGACCCCGACGACAGCCCCCCGTCACCACCCCCACCACCCCCACCACTCCCGCCACCCCGCGACGGGCCCCGCCCAACGCCCCACGCCCCCACCACCCCACGCCCGGACGAACCCGTACGGCCTCACCCCCCGCGCACCCCCGGCCCGCCCCGTACAACCCCGGCTTCCCACGGCCCCGTACAACCCTGGCTCCCCACCCGCCGCGACCGCCCCGGGCGCGCACGCCCGCAGGAGACACCACCCGGGCGGCACGGGACCTCCCGCAGCCGACGGCCGGACGGGCCCACGGCCCCGCCCCGCAGCGCCCGTTCCCGGGCCGGGCCGCGCCCGCGTCGCGCCCGGGGCCGTGCGCCGTACGGACGCCGCCCCGCCCGCGCCGCCCCCGCCCCCGGCAGGCACCCGTACCACAGACGGCGAACGCCCGCCCCGCCCCGCGCCGTTGCCGCGGAGCCCCACGCAGGCCGCCCCACCACCACCCCGCCCCGGACACGCGAACGCCCCGGCCGCCTCACCCCGCGCATCTGCGCGGGGGCGGGCGGCCGGGGCGTCCGGCCGTGTCGGCCGGGAGCGCTCTCAGGCCGCGAACAGGTCGAACGTCGAGGTGTGCCGCGGCCCGGCGAGCACGTCCAGCGCCGGATCGACCGCCAGCATCGCCTGATGCAGCCGCTGCAGCTGCGGCGAGGGCTCCACCCCCAGGTCCTCGATGAGACGGGCCCGCAGCCTGCGGTACACATCCAGCGCGGTGGCCTGCCGCCCCGAACGGTACAGAGCCACCATCACCTGGGAGTGCAGCCCCTCGTGCTGCGGATGACGGGCGGTCAGATCCGTGAGTTCCGCGATCAGCTCACTGTGCCGGCCCAGCCGCAGATCGGCGTCGATGCGCCGCTCGACCGTCATCAGCCGGCTCTCCTCCAGCCGCATCACCTCGATGTCGAGGATCGGCCCCACCCGTACGTCGACCAGCGCGGGCCCCCGCCACAGCTCCAGCGCCTGCCGCAGCCGGCCCGCGCACACCTGGTCGTCACCGGACTCGAAAGCCGCCTGCCCCTCGCGCACCAGACGCTCGTAGTCGTGCACGTCGACACTGTCCTCGGGCACCTGCAGCAGATAGCCGCCGTGCCGGGTGGCCAGCACCTCCTTGGCACCGCCGGGGGAGCCCGGCCCCATCGCGGTGCCCAGCCGCCGCCGCAACTGCAGGATGTAGGTCTGCAACGTGGTCAGCGCGCTCTGCGGCGGCTGCGTCCCCCAGATCTCCTCCATGAGGGTGGGGACGGGTATGACACGTCCGGGATACAGCGAGAGCAGCGACAGCACCTGTCTCGGCTTTCCCGCGGTCGGAACGATGGATCCCCCGTTGACCTCGGCACTCAACGGACCCAGAACCTGAATCCTCACGGTCTCCCCTCCGCACTCGTCGATTCACCCGGTCACCCGGCATTTTCTGCCACCGGTGGCGAAGGAAATGCCCCCGTGCCGCGCACGCTAGCCGGGGTGGAGGTATTCCATCTCTTTCCTCTACCGGATTTCGAGCCGTCTTCGGTCACGGCCAGTCGATCCGCGCTCCCTGCGCCCCGCCCGCCCCACCGTCGGCCACGGCCGGCCCCGCCGCGGCCCGCGGCACGACAGGCCAGTCGATGGGCTCACCGGCCTGCGCGCCACCCCCAGCGGCCAGCACGGCAGCGCAGGCCAGAGCAGCAGTGGCAACAACGCGAACGACGTTCTTCATGACGACTCCTCCGTGGCAACCCTGTGATTCGTTCTTGGCAAGTCCTCTGCCAAGAAGACTGACGCCGACCGCTCGCGATCCGCTCGTCAACCACTCGAAAACGCCTGGAGAAACCCGCGACAACACCCCCGACCTGCACCGCATCCCACCGGAACGAAACCCGAAACGGCATTGCCGGGAGTTGCCAACGAGAACGGAACTCGAGTCTCGCCTGAGCCGACACCCACCGATATTGCCAACACCGGGAAATGCTCGGCAATGTATTGCCAAGCCGATTGGCAACCACTGGTAATCCAACGGCCGTGGACCCCACGCCCCGACATCCCCCGGAGGGAGGCCCCACCCATGGACGCACCCACCCGCACCGCACCGGCCCGCACCGCACCACCCACGGTCCGCCTCGACACCGCCCGCACCGCCCCCACACCGCACACGGCAGCCGAGCCCGCCCACCACACCACCGCACACGACCACCACCACGGCACCGCAACACCCCACCACCCCACCGCAGACGAGGACCCGCACACCCGCGCCCGCACCCACCTCGGCCGCCTCTGGGGCGTCCCCGCCACCCACACCCACCTCACCACCGGCGCGGACGACACCTTCGACACCCTCGTCCGCGACACCCCCCTCACCCCCCGCGACCGCATCTGGACCACACCCCACGAAAGCGTCGCCCGCCTGCACACCCTGCACACCCTGCGCGACCGCACCCGCTGCCGCCTGGAAGTCGTCCCCCTGCGCCCCGACGGCGACCTCGACCTGGACTGGATGCGCCACCACCTCGACGACGACGTCGCCCTCGTCTCCGTCGCCCACCTCTCACCGGCCTGCGGAACCGTCAACCCCGTCACCGCCATCGGCCGCCTCCTGGCCCCCCACCGCGCCCGCTACGCCCTCGACGCCTCCCACTCCGCCGGCCTGCTGCCCCTGGACGCCGCCGCCACCGGCTGCCACCTCCTCACCGCCGACGCCTTCCGCTTCCTCAACGGCCCCCCGGACACCGGAATCGCCTACACCACCCCCCAACCGGGCGCCCCCGCCGGCAGCACCCCGCCCCCCGCACCCCACCCCACCGCCGTCACCGCCCTGGCCGACACCCTCACCCACCACACCCCCGCCGCCACCCACCCCCACACCGACCACCTGCCCCGCCTGCGCGCCGCCCTCGCCCGCATCCCCGGCATCACCCTGCTCCCCACCGGAACCCGCCAGGCCGGCATCCTCGCCTTCCGCCACGACCACCTCGACGCCGGCACCCTGCGCCACGCCCTGGCACGCCGCGCGGTGCTCCTGTCCAAGACCGTCGCCCACGAGCACCCCCTGCACCCGGCCTCCCGCACCGGAGCACCCGCCCTCCACGCCAGCCTCCACCCCGCCACCACCGCACACGACATCGACCGCCTGGCACACACCCTGACCGAGGTACTCCACGCACACACCCACCCCACCCCCCACCCCCGCACCCCACCCACCGCCCCCGCCCTCCCCACCCCCCGCACCCCACCCGCCCGCCCCGCCACCCCCACCCCGGCCCCCGTACGCACCCTCCCCACCCCCCGCACCACCGCCACCCCCGCGCTCCGCAGCACCCCCGCGCTCCGCAGCGTCCCCGCCCCCGCAGCAGCCCTCCCCGCCCTCCCCGCCCTCCCCGCCCTCCCCGCCTTCCCTGCCGACCCCGGCTCCGCCGGTCCCGGCACCCGCACCGCCCCCTCCCTCGCCGCGGTCCCCGCCCTCGCCACCCCCACCCCGGCCACCCCCACGGCCTCCGGCGGCGGGCACCGCCCCCGCACCCCGGCACCCGCCCCCCGCCGCACCCGCACCGCGGGACGGCGCGGCCACCTCACCCTGCACCGGGCCGACCACGACACCACCCCCCACCCACCACCAGGAGGACAGCGATGACCATCAGCGACGCCCCACCCGTACGCGCCCTGGACCGCACCGCGGAACTGGCCGCCCTCAAGGCCCACGCGATCGCCGGCCCCGACGAACGCGCCACCGAACGCCAGCACGCCAGAGGCAAACTCACCGCCCGCGAACGCATCGGCCTGCTCCTGGACGCCGGATCCTTCCAGGAGATCGAAGCACTGCGCCGCCACCGCGCCACCGGCTTCGGCCTGGAGACCAAGAAGCCCTACACCGACGGCGTCGTCACCGGCTGGGGCACCGTCGAGGGCCGCACCGTGTTCGTCTTCGCCCACGACTTCCGCATCTTCGGCGGCGCCCTCGGCGAAGCCCACGCCGAGAAGATCCACAAGGTGATGGACATGGCCCTCGCCGCCGGAGCCCCGCTGGTCTCCCTCAACGACGGCGCCGGCGCCCGCATCCAGGAAGGCGTCTCCGCCCTCGCCGGCTACGGCGGCATCTTCCAGCGCAACACCAAGGCCTCCGGCGTCATCCCGCAGATCTCCGTCATGCTCGGCCCCTGCGCCGGCGGCGCCGCCTACTCACCCGCCCTCACCGACTTCGTCTTCATGGTCCGCGACACCTCCCAGATGTTCATCACCGGACCCGACGTCGTCCGCGCCGTCACCGGCGAGGAGATCACCCACAACGGCCTCGGCGGCGCCGACGTCCACGCCACCGTCTCCGGAGTCGCCGCCTTCGCCTACGAGGACGAACCCGGCTGCCTGGAAGACGTACGCCACCTGCTGTCCCTGCTCCCCGCCAACAACCGCCAGACACCCCCGCACGAGCAGGCCGACGACCCCGCCGACCGGCCCACCCCCGCCCTGTCCGCGATCGTCCCCGCCAACCCCCAGCAGTCCTACAACATCCGCCACGTCATCGAGGAAATCGTCGACGACGGCGACCACTTCGAGGTCCAGCCCGCCTGGGCCGCCAACGTCGTGTGCACACTCGCCCGCATGGACGGCCACGTCACCGGCTTCGTCGCCAACCAGCCCGCCCACCTCGCCGGCGTCCTCGACATCCACGCCAGCGAAAAAGCCGCCCGCTTCGTGCAGTTCTGCGACGCCTTCAACATCCCCCTGGTCACCCTCGTCGACGTCCCCGGCTTCCTGCCCGGCGTCGACCAGGAACACGGCGGCATCATCCGCCACGGCGCCAAACTCCTCTACGCCTACTGCAACGCCACCGTCCCGCGGATCTCCCTGGTCCTGCGCAAGGCCTACGGCGGCGCCTACATCGTCATGGACTCCCGCTCCATCGGCGCCGACCTCGCACTGGCCTGGCCCACCAACGAGATCGCCGTCATGGGCGCCGAAGGCGCCGCGAACGTCGTCTTCCGCCGCGAGATCGCCGCCGCCGCCGACCCCGACGCCATGCGCGCACAGAAGATCAAGGAATACACCGCCGAACTCATGCACCCCTACTACGCGGCCGAACGCGGCCTCGTCGACGACGTCATCGACCCCGCCCGCACCCGCGAGGCCCTCGTGGCAGCCCTCGCCATGCTCCGCCCCAAATACGCCGACCTGCCGTCCCGCAAGCACGGCAACCCGCCCGTATGAGCAGCCCCCAGGCGCACCCGACGCCCCCCACACCCCCCACACCTCCCGTGCCGGCGGCCTTCCGGATCCGCGGGCCCCGCCTGGAGGCGGAGGAGACCGCAGCCGTCCTCGCCGTCCTGACCGCCCTCCTGCAATCCGCCCCCGCCCCACCACCGGCCACCCCGCCCCCACCACCGGCCACCTGGGACCGGACCCCGCCCGCCCGGGGCCCCCGCCCCGGCAGCTGGCGCCCCCACTGACCCCAACCCACCCCACCCCGCCCGCACCGGGGGCCCGCCTCCATCACCTTTCCGCCACGCCACGAGTTGCCTGCCCCACCCTGGGGACCACACGACGGGCGACGGAAGGGACGACGATGACGGTGAAGGCGATGGACAAGGCCCCCGAGCGGCCCGTGGCCCTGGTCACCGGAGCCACCAGCGGCATCGGACTGGCCATAGCCCGCGACCTGGGCGCCCGCGGCCACCGCGTGTTCCTGTGCGCCCGCACCGAGACCAAGGTCAAGCAGACCGTCGCCGACCTCCAGGCCGAAGGCCTCACCGTCGAAGGCACCGCCGCCGACGTCCGCGACCGCACCGCCGTGCACGACCTCGTCGCCGCCGCCGTCGCCACCTACACCGACCCCGTCAGCATCCTGGTCAACAACGCCGGCCGCAGCGGAGGCGGCGCCACCGCCTCCCTCACCGACGAACTCTGGCACGACGTCATCGACACCAACCTCAACAGCGTCTTCCTCCTCACCCGCGAAGTCCTCACCAGCGGAGGCCTGTCCACCCAGCCCTGGGGCCGCATCATCAACATCGCCTCCACCGCCGGGAAACAGGGCGTCCTCCTCGGCGCCCCCTACACCGCCTCCAAACACGCCGTCATCGGCTTCACCAAAGCCCTCGGCAAAGAACTCGCCCCCACCGGCACCACCGTCAACGCCGTCTGCCCCGGCTACGTCGAAACCCCCATGGCCGCCCGCGTCCGCAGCGGCTACGCCCAGGTGTGGGACACCACCGAGGACTACGTCCGCGAACAACTCGAATCCAAGATCCCCCTCGGCCGCTACTCCACCCCCCAGGAAGTCGCCGGCCTCGTCGGCTACCTCACCACCGACCTCGCCGCCTCCATCACCGCCCAGGCCCTCAACGTCTGCGGCGGACTGGGCAACTCCTGACCCACCACACCGAAGAGGGCCCCGGACGGATCACCGTCCGGGGCCCTCGGCCACCCTCGCCACACCCGCACAACCCGCACGACCCGCACACGGCCACACGGCCAGGCGGTCACGCGGTCACACCAGCGACAGCGAACCCTCCTGCGACACCTGCCACACCAGCGCCCGGCCGCCCGTGCCCGCACCGCGCCACCGCTCCGCGAGCGCCTCCCGGACCGGCTCGCCCCACAGCAGCACGTGCCGCAGCCCCGGCAGCCGCCCGCCACCGCCCACCGCGCACCAGCGGGCGAACGCCGACGGCAGCTGCGTGGCCACCGTCACCCCCTCCCGCGCCAGCAGGCCCGCGAAGGCCCCCGCATCGCGGGCCGTCTCCCGGTCCACCACCACCGCACGGCCCCCCGACAGCAGCGGAGCCCACAACTCCCGCATCCCCACGTCCAGGCTCAGCGAATGGAAGAACGACCACACATCACCCACGCCCGCCCCCAGGGAGCCCACACAGCCGTCGACCCACCCCAGGACCTCCGCGTGACCCACCGGCCGCACCCCCAGCGCCCGCCCCGGATCCCCGCCCCGCGGCAGCGCCAGGAACGCCGTGCCCTCCGGGACCTCGCAGCCCCGCCGCGGCACCGGCCGCACCGCCACCACGAACCGGCCCACCTTCGCCACCGGGATCTCCTCGGCCAGCAGCCCGCAGTCGGAGACCACCACCGCGCAGCCGGCCTCCCGCATCAAGAACTCCTGCAGCCCCGCCTCGTGGCCCTCCTCCAGCGGAAGCACCGCCGCACCCGCCCGCAGCACCCCCACCACCGCACCCGCCACCGCGGCCGACCGACGCGCCCGCACCGCGACCGCCTCACCCGCACCGGCCCGCCCCGACAACCGCCGCGCGATGTCGTCCGCCAGCCACTCCAGCTCCAGATACGTCACCTCCCCCTCCGCGTCCCTCGCCGCGACCCGCCCCGCACCCCGGGCGGCCGCGGCGGCGAAGCGGACATCGACCCGGTCACCACGCACCGGCCACCCCCCGGACGGGTCGATCCCCATCCGCGAAAGCAGCCCCGCCAGGTCGGCGGACAACTGATCGAGCTCCGGACGATCCGGCACGGCGTTCATACGGCCTCCCGGCGACGTGACACCAACTGGGTCCCGCCGATGCTCCCGCCCCCGGCACGAGAACCGCTCAAGTCCCACCGCACCCCGACCCCGCCCCCGCACACCCCGCCCCCGCACACCCCGCCCCGCCCACCCCGCACACCTGCACCCCGCACCCCGCCCCGCGCGTCCCGCCCCCGCACACCCGGCGCCCGCACCCGCCCGCTCGAGACACGCTCGAAGAGCCGTCCACAACCACTCCAGGACCGCTCCATACGCCCTGGCCCGCCCCCCGGGCCCATGCCTACGATTCCCGCACTCACGCCGACGCCACCCGGCTCCACGCCGCGCTCCGAGCCACCACTCGTAGACGCACGCACACACAAGTGAGCCTTGTGGCTATGGCCCGTCTCGCGAGACTGGACTTGACTGTACTCATGACTCAGAACGCGCAGAACACCCAGATCACCCTCGTCATCGGCGGCAACGGCAAGACCGGCCGCCGCGTCGCCGAGAAGCTCACCGCCCAGGGACGCCAGGTCCGCATCGGCTCCCGCACCGGCGAGCCCCCCTTCGACTGGAACGAGCCCGCCACCTGGCAGAGCGCCCTCGAAGGCGTCGACCGCGTATACGTCACCTACTACCCCGACCTCGCCTTCCCCGGCGCCGCCGAACAGGTCGCCGAATTCTCCAAGACCGCCGTCGCCGCCGGCGCCCGCCGCCTGGTGCTGCTCTCCGGCCGCGGCGAGGAAGCCGCCGAGGTCAGCGAGAACAACCTCAAGGCCTCCGGAGCCGACTGGACCATCGTCCGCTCCAGCTGGTTCAACCAGAACTTCTCCGAGAGCTTCTTCCTCGAGCCCGTCCTGGCCGGCGAGATCGCCCTGCCCACCGGCGACGCCGTCGAGGCCTTCGTCGACGCCGACGACATCGCCGACGTCGTCGTCGCCGCCCTCACCGACGACAAGCACATCGGCAAGACCTACGAACTCTCCGGCCCCCGCCTGCTCAGCTACAGCGACGTCGCCGCCGAACTGTCCAAGGCCACCGGACGCGACATCAAGTACATCTCCGTCACCAACGAGGAGTACCGCGCCGTCCTGCGCGAGAACAACCTCCCCGAGGACTTCGCCGACCTCTTCACCATGATCCTCGACGGCCGCAACGCCCACCTCGTGCACGGCGTCGAAGAAGCCCTGGGCCGCAAGCCCAAGGACTTCGCCGACTTCGCCCGCGAAGCCGCCGCCACCGGCGTCTGGAACGTCTGACCACCACCGCACACCCCACCACCGGCACCCACACCGGCACCCACCCCAACACCCCCTGACCGGGCGGCGACTCTGGTACGGCCGCCGCCCGGTACACGGGGCCACCGGAGGGACCCCATGCCCGCGAACAGGACGTACTCCAGCGAAAACGGACTGCGCTCACTGCCCCCGCACTTCCACGGATTCGCCCTGATGCACATCGCGATGCGCCGCGACGCAGCCCGCCTGCGCGCCGCCGCACCCCGCTGGAACGGCGCCGGAACCCCGTGGTGGCACCACCTGCGCGAAACCATCGAATGGCACCACACCAGCGAGGACGACGTCCTGTGGCCCGCCCTGCGCCACCGCGACCGCGACTTCGACGCCCAGGCACGCGAACTCCACGACGACCACGAAGAACTCGACGCCGCCATGCACGCCGTCACCACCGCCATCACCCACCACGGCGAAGGCCTCGTCAAAGCCGCGGCCGCCTTCGAAGACATCCTGCGCGACCACCTGCGCGACGAGGAAACCATCGTCTTCCCCGTCTTCGACCGGCTCGGCGAACGCGCCTACCTCGCCGAGGAACGCAAAGTCGTCGCCAGCGCACCGATGCACGTGATGACCCGCCTGCAACCGTGGATGTTCGACGGCGCCACCCGCCAGGACCTCCACCACGTCCGCGCCACCATCCCGCCACCGGTCCGCCTCCTGGGCGCCACCGTCCTGCAACGCCGCTACACCCGCACCCTGAAGGGAATCCTCACGTGACCACCACGACCACACAATCGGTGACCCTGGTGGCCGCGACCGTGGGCACCGGCCTCATGGCCGGCCTCTACTTCGCCTTCGACATCTCCGTCATGCCCGGACTCGGCCGCGGCGACGACCACACCTACGTCACCGCCATGCGCAACATCAACGACGCCATCGACAACGGCCTGTTCGGACTGCTCTTCCTCGGCGCGTTCCTCGCCACCGGCATCGCCGCCGGCCAGGCACAACGCGGCGGCCACCGCGACACCGCACGCTGGGGCTGGCTCGCCTTCGCCCTCTACGGCCTCTCCCTCGCCGTCACCGCGATCGTCAACATCCCCCTCAACAACCAGCTCGCCCGCGCCGGAGCCGACGCCACCGCCGCCCGCACCCGCTTCGCCGGCCGCTGGACCACCGGCAACATCATCCGCACCGCCGCCTGCACCGCCGCCCTCGCCGCCCTCGGCCGCGCCCTCACCCTCCACGGCCGCCCCCAGCACCCCTGACCCCGCCCCCACCCCCCCACACCCGCGAACCGCGCCCGCTCTCCATCCGTCCCCCGCGGGAGAGCGGGCGCTTCGCCGCGCCCACCCCCGCCCGTCCGACAGGATCACCCCATGGACACCCTCACCGGCCTCCTCGAAGGCCCCAAAGCCCGCGGAGCGTTCCTCCTCAAATCCGTCTTCAACCCACCCTGGTCCCTGCGCGTCGAGGACCGCGCCCCGCTCTCCGTCGTCACCATGGTCCACGGCGACGCCTGGCTCCTGCCCGACCACGCCGACCCCGTCCGCATCCGCCCCGGAGACGTCGCCGTCGTCCGCGGCCCCGACCCCTACACCGTCGCCGACACCCCCGACACCCCCGTCCAGATCACCGTCGGCCCCGAACAGCGCTGCAGCACCCGCGAAGGCGAAGACGTCACCGACACCATGTCCCTGGGCGTACGCACCTGGGGCGACACCTTCCAGGACGCCGGCACCGCCGTCATGCTCAGCGGCACCTACCAGGCCCCCAGCGAAATCGGCCGCCGCCTCCTGGGCGCCCTGCCCACCCTCCTGGTCCGCCCCGCCGAAGCCGCCGACAACACCCTGGTCACCCTCCTGACCACGGAGATCTCCAAAGACGAACCCGGCCAGGAAATCGTCCTCGACCGCCTCCTGGACCTCCTCCTCATCGGCGTCCTGCGCACCTGGCTCGCCGCCCCCTCCAGCGGCGCCCCCGCCTGGTACCGCGCCCAGTCCGACGCCGTCGCAGGCCCCGCACTGCGCCTCCTGCACGAAAACCCCGCCCACGGCTGGACCATCGAGGAACTCGCCCTCAAAGTCGGCGTCTCCCGCGCCTGCCTCGCCCGCCGCTTCAACGACGTCGTCGGCGAACCCCCCGTCGCCTACCTCACCGGCTGGCGCCTGGCCCTGGCCGCCGACCTCCTGCGCGAACCCGACGCCACCATCGCCGGCGTCGCCCGCCGCGTCGGCTACAGCTCCGGCTTCGCCCTGTCCACCGCCTTCAAACGGGTCCGCGGCATCAGCCCCCAGGAATTCCGCACCGGAACCACCCCCGCCACCGCCCCCCAGGCCCCCCGCCCGCCCCGCACCGTCGTCCTGCCCGCCTGACCCCGGACACCCGCCCGTCACGGGGCCACGGCCGCTACAGGGCCGCAGTCGTCACGGGGGCCACGGCCGCACCCGCCCGCCGCGCAGGCCACGGCAGGGACCCGGCCGTTACCAGGCCGCGGACCCCGCCGCGGACCCCGCCGTGGCCCCCGCCGTGGCCTCCGCCGCGGCCGGGCCCGCGGCCCGGCCCGCCACCGTCCGTGCCACCGCGGTCAGCACCAGACCACCGCCCGCCAGCCACCGCCCCTCGTACACCGGATCCACCGGCACCGGCACCGGCGGACGCAGCACCGCCCGGAACGTCCCCGCGGGCGACAGCACCACCTCCGCGTCCCGGAACCCCAGCCAGATCCCCGTCGCCGGATACCACGCCTTGTACACCGCCTCCTTCGCGGAGAAGAAGATCCGCTCCCACGGCACCGAGCCGTCCGCCGCGGCCAGGGACGCCAGAGCGGCCCGCTCACCCGCCGAGGCGATCAGCCCCAGCACCCCCCGCGGCAACGGCCCGGCCGGCTCCGCGTCGATGCCCAGCGCCGCCACCACCCCCGCCGGCGCCGCCACCGCCGCACGGTAGCCCTCGCAGTGCGTGATGCTGCCCACCACCCCCGACGGCCACTGCGGCGCACCCCCCGGCCCCGGAAGCAACGCCACCGGCTCCCGCCCCAGCCCCGCCAGCGCCCGCCGCGCACACGCCCGCGCCGTCGCGAACTGCGCCCGCCTGCGCTCCCGGCGGCCCTCCATCAACGCCGCCTCCGCCGTGAACAGCACAGCGGGCGCCTCGTCGTCGAATGCCTCCGACGACGCGACGCCCGGCGGGAGAAGCTCCTCGATCATCGCGCGGCGAGTTCGGCCACCGCACCCACCGCCAGCAGCGGACGCTCCAGCGGCAGCATGTGACCCGCCCCCGGCACCGTCTCCAGACGCGCCTGCGGCAACGCCTCGGCCATCACCCGCGCCAACGCGACATCGATCACCTTGTCGGCCTCACCGTGCAGCACCACCGCCGGCACCACGACCGACGCCAGCGCACCGCGCACGTCCCAGCCCCGCGTACAGCGGAAGAACTCCGCCCGCACCCGGGGCGCCGCCGCGGCGAACATCTGCCGGTTCACGTCCCGCACCACCGCATCCACCGCGGCACCCGTCGTCGACCCCAGCAGCCGGCGCCCCAGCCACGGCACCCGCAACGCCCGCGAGAACACCGCACTGCCCATCATCTTCACCTCCCCGTCCGGGGTGTCCTGCCCGTGCGCCGCCGTACCCAGCAGCACCAGACCCCGCAGCCGGCCCGCCGACGGCGACGTCGAGGCGTAGGACAACGCGGCGAACCCGCCGCCCGAATGCCCCACGACCACCGCCTCCCGCGCACCGGTCTCGCCCAGCACCGCCGCCAGGTCCGCACCCAGCCGCTCCACCGACACCGGAGCACGCCCCAGCGTGGACGCGCCGTGACCGCGCTGGTCGTAGAGCACCACCCGGTGCCCGGCCCGGATCAGCCGGTCCGCGACCGTCCCCCACGCCCGCCGCGAATGCGCCCAGCCGTGCACCAGGACCACGTCCCCGGCCGCCGCCGTGCCCGCCAGCGGAGCCAGCACGCTCACCGCCAGCTCCGCACCGTCGTCGGTCAGGACCCTCAGCTCGTGGGTGACCTCCCCGGCCGTCGTCACCGCCCCACCGCCGACAGCTGCCGGTTCAGCGACTCGAACGCCGCCAGAGTGCCCCGGGAGTGCTCCGCCCCCAGATCGGCCACCTTCGCCAGCACCTTCAGCCAGCCGTGCGGCCGCCCCGTGAAATGCATCGAGATCCGCGTACGTCCCCCCTCCAACGGCTCCAGCAGGAACGTCGACGGACCACGGAACACCCCGTCCACGTACTCGATGTCCAGCCGGCGGCCCGGCTCGACCGCCACCGTCCGCGAGGTGAAACGCAGCTTCAGACCGCCCTTGTCCACCCCCTTGGTGTGCACCGTCACCCCCACCCGGGCACCCACCGTGTCCGGCGCCCCGGACACGGCCGTGAAGGTGTTGTGCGGCACCCACCACTGGCCGGCACCGCGGAACTCCGCGACGAGCGCCTCCCACACGGCGTCCGCCGGAGCGTCGATCACCGCCTCGTCGATCAGGTCGTACGTGGTCATCGGGAAAACCCCTTTCGTCACTGGAAAAAAGGACAAGCGGCGGGGGAGGGGGACCGACCCCCACCCCCGCCGCCGGCACTTCACGACCGCCCACACCCCGCCGTCAGGCGAAGAAGCCCTGCCCGGGAGTGAAGAGGTTCTGGGGGTCGAACTTCTTCTTCGCGTTCACGAACCCGCTCCACCGGTTCCCGAAGTGCCTCTTCCAGTCCGCCGGCGACATCGGGATCGAACCCACCAGGTACCGCTTGGCACCCAGCTCCACCGCGATGTCGTACAGCCGCCGGTTCTGGTCGATCATCCCCTGGATGTTGGGCTCACCCGGGTTGGGGAAACGCAGCAGGTCGAAGAGGTAGACCACCGACTCGTTCGGCATCACCGCCAGCGGCCGCTTGATCTTCGAGGAGAAGAACGGGTAGAAGAGCAGGAACCCGCCACCGAGCGAACTCGCGTCCAGCTCCCGCTCCACCAGCTTCATGAACTGCTTGGTCTTCGACGCCGGAAGGAACATGCTCAGCCACGGCTTGGGCGTGTACCAGTGACCGCCCTCCTTCAGCACCGCCTCGTAGGCGTCCAGACGGAACATGTAGTCCCGGTAGGACACGTCCTCGATGACCGCGTCCGCCCGCACGTCCTGCAGACCGCACAGCAGCTTCTCCCGGTCCGGCGGCGTCGTGTTGTACGTCGCACCGACCTCCAGCTTGTACCGCCAGCCCGACCCGTCCGGCTTCTGCATCATCTCCCCGGCATGGACCTGGAACCGGCCCTCGGCCAGCACCTTCTCCGAGTCCGCCAGATACGCCTCGACCGTGGAGTAGAACAGGCTGAAGATCACCGAACGCTTCGGCGCCGGCACCAGCCGCACCTTCACCCGCACGATGATCCCGACCTGCCCGCCGCCCGACAGCGCCGCGTTGAACAGCTCCGGACGCACCTGCGCACTCGCCGTGACCAGCTTGCCGTCCCCGGTGACGATGTCGATCGACTGCACCGTGTCGCACAGCAGACCGTACTTCTGCACGGTCCCGCCGATACCACCGATGCTGATCGTCCCGCCCACCGAGATGTACAGGTAGTCCGGCAACGCCGGCGGCGTCTTGCCCGACTTCAGCGCCTCGTCCGTCAGCTGACCCCAGGTCACACCGGCCTCGACCACCGCGTGGTCGCCACCGATCGACAGGATCCTCGACATGCCCTTGGCATCGATGGAGATACCGCCCGGCACCCGCGCCTGCCCGTACACCGAGTGCGACTCGATGTCCTGGCCGGTACCGCCCTGCCCGTTCACCGCGACCTTGATGCCGTTGGCACGGGCGTAGTTGACGATCGTGACGATGTCCTCGACACCGCCCGGCCGCAGCACGGCCCACGGCTTGCTCGCAGCACCGTCGAAGAGATGCCCGAAGTCGTTGGCGAACGAATCCACCACGCCCGGGGTCGTCTCCAGCGTGCCGATCAGCCCCGGCACCGGCACGACGTTCGCGCTGCCGGCGGCCTCCGCGGCCGTCGCCCAGCTCTGGCTCACGGTGTTCCAGCCGACGACCGCGACGGCCGTGGCCGCCATCCCGCCCAGGACCCGGCGACGGGACGGCTCGGCGGCAGTGCCCGCCTCGGTTCTGTGGGTGTTGCTCATCTGACTGCGTCTCCTACTGGTGAGGTACCGGCTTGGTGCTGCGCACCTGGGAAGCGAGCTGGTACTCGCTCAGATCGAGGCGCTTGGTGCCCCGGCGGAAGCGCCAGGTGTACGTCGGGAACACCGAGGTGTTGCGGCCGTTGGCGTCCAGGTACCAGCTGCGGCAGCCGCCCGACAGCCAGACCGTGCCCTCCAGGTGCTTGTCGAGCCGGTCGTTGTAGGCGTCCTGCGCCTCACGCCGCACCTCGATGCTCGCCAGCCCCCGCTTCTCGGCCTGCCGCAGCGCGTCCACCACATAGCGGACCTGCGCCTCGATCATCACCGTCTGCGAGGAATGCCCCAGCGCGGTGTTCGGGCCCAGCAGCATGAACAGGTTCGGGAACCCGGCGACGGTCGTCCCGCGGTGCGCGGACATCCCGTCCTTCCACGCCTCCCGCAGCTGCACACCGCCACGGCCCCAGATCCGCCGCGCCACCGGACGGTCGGTGGCCTGGAAACCGGTGCCCAGGATGATGGTGTCGACCTCGCGCTCGACCCCGTCCGCACCCACGATCGACTTCGCCCGCACCTCGGCGATGCCCTCGCTGACGATCTCCACGTTCGGCTGCTGGATCGCCGGGTACCAGGTGTTGGAGAACAACAGCCGCTTGCACGCCACCAGGTAGTCGGGCGTCAGACGCGCCCGCAGCGCCTCGTCCGCGACCGACTTCTCCAGATGGTCACTGGCCATCTTCTGGACCTTCTCGGCCAGCTTGGGCCGCTTCCAGAAGAACGCCAGGATCTCCCGGCCCCACATGTTGAAGCCCCGCCGGAACTGCTGGTAACCCGGCAGCGACCGCAACAGCGACGTGTGCAGCGCACTGTTGACCTTGTCCGGCTTGGGACCCACCCACGGGGGAGTGCGCTGGTAGAGGTCCAGATGCCCGACCTCCGGCTGGATCGCGGGAACGAACTGGATCGCCGAGGCGCCCGTACCGATCACCGCGACCCGCCGGCCCGCCAGATCGTGATCGTGATCCCAGTTCGAGGAGTGGAACACCTTCCCCTCGAAGTCCGCCAGCCCCTTGACGTCCGGCACCGCCGCCTCACTGAGGTAGCCCGTACCCGTCACCAGGAACTGCGCGGTGTACTCACCCTGGGAGGTCTCGATCCTCCAGTGCCGCTCGCCCTCGTCCCAGCGCGCGGCCACCAGCTCGTGCCCGAACCGGATGTGCGGACGCACCCCGAAACGGTCCGCGGTGTCCCGCAGATACGCATACAGCTCGTCCCGCGAGGCGAACGTCGACTTCCAGTTCGGGTTCCGGGCGAAGGAGAACGAGTACAGGTGGGACATGACGTCGCACGCACAACCCGGATAGCTGTTGTCGCGCCAGGTGCCGCCGACCTCGTCGGCCCGCTCGAACACCAGGAAGTCGTCGATGCCCGACTGCAGCAGCCGCACGGCGGTCCCCAGCCCCGAGAACCCGGTGCCGATGACCGCGACCCGCAGATGCCGGGTCGGGCCCTGACCACCGGAACGCGCCTCGGCGCCCGTACGTGCCCGCCGTCCTTGGCCGGCTCGAGAATGCTCGTCACGTCGGCCTCCCTAGCGGCGCGTGATGGTGACGCGGAAGTTGTTGAAGAACTTGTCCTCGAGCGTGTACGCGAAGATGTCCAGGTAGCGCTCGAAACGGGAGACGACCTCCTCGCCCTCCATCGCCACCGCCTCGTCCCGGCGCTCCGCCAGCAGCACCAGCCACGCCCGGCAGGCCATCGCGAACGACTCGCGCTCGTTGACGATCTCGTCGATCTCGAAGAGACCCTCCGCCGCCGCACTCAGCTCGCTCAGGTGCGGGATGTGGCAGCCCTCGAACTCCGAACGCTGCAGGAGTACCTGGAGAGGAGGCCATGGAATGGAATGGAACTGGAGACTTCAGGTCGTCCAGCAGCCCCCGGTTCATCGGCAGCGCCTCGGCCGTCATCGTGTGCAGCACGAACTTCGCACCCGGGTTCAGCGCGCCCGCGACCTGCTGGAAGAAGTACCGGTAGCGCTTGGTGCGCTCCTTCGGCGGCAGGTTGGAGGACACGAAGTGCTCCAGCGCGTTGATGCAGAACGCCGCATCGTACTTCTCGCTGTCATCGGCGACCTTGTAGTCCGCCCAGCTCTGCACCAGCGTCGTGATCCGCGGGTTGTCCAGGCCGGCGATGAACGCCTCCTGGGTACGCGACAGGGTCAGACCCACCGCCTGCTCCGCACCGTGCACGGTGGTCAGACGGTTGAGCATCGTCCCCCACCCGCAGCCGATGTCCAGCACCCGCCGCGTCCGGCCGGCGGCCACACCCGCGAGCTCGGCGAACTTGTCGAGCTTGCGCTCCTGCGCCTCGTCCAGGGTGGCGACCAGATCCTCGCCGTCCTCCCAGTAACCGCCGGAGTACATCATCGTGGGGCCCAGCAGGAGCCGGTAGAAATCGTTGCTGACCTCGTAGTGGTGCCTGATCGCATCGACCTCGGGGTCCACCGACTTGGGCGCGACCGTTGTCATCCTGATCCTCATTTCCTGCGTGTCCGGCGGGCCGTCGTTTTCCGAATTCGCGATGAGGAAACCCGATCGCCCGCAAAGCCCGCGCAAGACGCCCCCCGGACACCCGCCCCGCCCGTGTTGCGCGTTCCTTGCGGCCCCGGGGATTTCATCACTCTCGAAAACCAGACACGCACTGCCGAGTTGCATTGCCGAGAGAGGACCGACCCCATGTCGCTGCCCACCATCGAAGAACTGGCGAGCCAGCTCGAGGCCGTCTCGGGTGCCGCGGAGGTCAGCCCCGACGCCCCGCTCCAGCACATCGCGGACGTCGACTCGCTGGACCTGATGGAGTGGCTGTACGGATTCCAGAACCAGTACCCGCACATTCCGGCCGACGAGTCCCTCTTCGCCGACCTCGACGACACCACCACGCTCCGCGACGTCTACGCGAAGATCGTGGACCTCGTCCCGGCCCAGGCGTAGCGGGGGGTGACGTGACCGGCTTCGACATCACCGGGTGGGGCATGTCCGTACCCGAACGCATCGTCACCAGCTCCGAACTCGCGGAACGCTTCGGCGTCGACGAGCACTGGGTCGTCAGCCGCTGCGGCATCCGCGAGCGGCGGGCGGTCGACCCGGGGCAGACCACCGCCTCCCTGGCCGTCGAGGCCGGCCGGCGCGCGCTCGACAAGGCGGGCCTGACCGGCGCGGACATCGCCCACCTCATCGTCGCGACCGCCACGCCCGAGCAGCCCTCCCCGGCGACGTCCGCGTTCGTCCACCACGAACTCGGCATCGCCGGCAGCGCGCACGACGTCAACTCCGAGTGCGCCGGCTTCGTCTACGGGCTCGTCTCCGCCATGGCGCTGATCGCCCTCGACCCGCGCCCGATCCTGCTCATCGGCTCCGACACCCACACCCTGACGGCCAACCCGGCCGACCGGGACCTGTCCATCCTCGTCGGGGACGGCGCCGGAGCCATCGTCATCCAGCCCGGCCCCGAGAACCGGGTCAAGGCCTTGAACCTCGGCGCCGACGGCTCCTGCACCGGCTCCCTGAAGGTCCTCGCCGGCGGCAGCCGCATGCCCACCACCCAGGAAACCCTGGACGCGGGCCTGCACTACGCACAGATCAACGGCAACGAGATCTACCTCAACGCCGTCCGCTACACCGTGCGCACCGTCCGCGAGACCCTCGAGAGCGCCAAGGTCGACGCCGCCGACATCGACCACGTCGTCCCGCACCAGGCCAACATCCGGATCATCAACTCGATCCTCTCGCACACCGGCCTGCGCCAGGAGGCACTGATCACCAACCTCCACAAGTACGGCAACACCGCCTCGGCGTCGATCCCGATCGCCCTGTGCGAAGCCCTCCAGGAGGGCCGCATCAAAACCGGCGACAAGGTCCTGCTCGCAGGCTTCGGCGCCGGAATGACCTGGGGTTCCATCCTGATGGAGTGGGGTGCTGCGGCATGAGCAAGAACGGTGCGGGCGTACGGCCCGACTCCCCGGTCGCCCTGGTCACCGGCGCCTCCGGCGGCCTCGGCCAGGCCCTGGCGCTGGAACTCGACGCGCTCGGCTGCCGGGTCGCGGTGCACTACAACAGCTCCCGCGAAGGCGCCGAAACCGTCCGGGACAAACTCACCGACCCCTCCGTCCTGGTCACCGGCGACGTCGGCTCGTGGGAGGCCACCCAGGCCATCCACGCGCAGATCACCGCCGAACTCGAGACCGTCGACGTCCTGGTCAACAACGGGGCCATCCGCAAGGACAGCCTCATGGCCATGCAGAACCCCGCCGACTGGGCACAGGTCATCCAGACCAACCTCATCGGCTCCTTCCACACCGCCCGCGCCAGCGTGCCCCACATGCTGCGCCGGAGGTGGGGCAGGGTGGTCAACGTCGTCTCGCCGTCCGGGATCATCGCCACCGCCGGCCAGACCGCCTACTCCGCGTCCAAGGCGGGCCTGATCGGCTTCACCCGCACCCTCGCCGCCGAATGCGGCCGGCGCGGCGTGACCGTCAACGCACTGTCCCCCGGATTCATGATCACCGGCATGACCAACACCCTGCCCGACCGGGTGATCGAGGGCATGGAGGACAAGGCGCCGATCCCGCGCTTCGTCACCGTCGAAGAGGTCGCCCGCAGCATCGGCCTCTTCCTCGACCAGGACTGCATGACCGGCCAGGTCCTCTCCATCGACAGCGGAGTCTCCATCACCTGAGCCCCACCACACCCTCCCCGGCCCCGGCCCCCCACCCCCACGAGGGAGGCCGGGGCCGACCCGTACCCGCCCCGCACACCTGCCCGCCCCGCCCGCAGGCGCCCCTGACGGCCCGCCGGCCGCAAGCCTGCACAGGGCCGCGGTGGGGCAGGGCGCCGGGCACACCGAGCCGCCGCCGCGCACCAGCGCGACGGCGGCTTCCCGCCTCCCCGGACCGGGATCAGGCAGCGGGGGAGGAGCCCACCCGGTGCGTCACACACCCGTGCTCGGTCAGCGAACACGGCCGCGGCACCGGCACCCGGTGGTCCATCTCGAACACCCCCATCAGCACCGGATCCAGACACGTCACCGCACGCGACGCCGGCCGCGGCTCCGGAGTGCGCAGCAACTCCAGATACGCCGCCTCCGTCTCCGGCGCCGGATCGATTCCCAGCTCCTCCGCCAGCACCTCCCGCAACTGCTGGTAACTGCGCAGCGCCTCCGCCCGGTTGCCCGCCCTGGTGTGCGCGGCCATCCGGCACCGGTAAGCGCTCTCACGGAACGGAGCCCGGCGCACCGCCTCCTCCGCGTACCGCAGCGCATGGTGCTCGTCACCCAGCGCCGACGACGAAAGACTCGCCGTCTCCAGAGCCTTCAGACGCAGCTCCTCCAGCTGCTCGCGCACCGCGTCGACCCACTCGCCCTCGTGCGAGGGCAGGAACGAACCCCGCAGGTTCGACACCGCACCCGCCGCGAGCTGCTGCGCCACCGCGAAGGCACCCTCCGCGTACGCCTCCGCGGCCTCGCTCACCGCGGTCTCGGCGACCTCCACGTCCACCGCGGCGTCCTGCGGCACCCGCAGGATGTACCGGCCGCCCTGCGCGACCGGGGCGGCCCGGCCGGTCCTGAGGCGTCGTCACGAACGTACGCACCCGGCTCACCAGGCTCCGCAACGCCGACGCCCAGGTGTCCGGCAGCGCCCTCGGGCCAGACGGTTTCGGCCAGCTGGTCACGGTCGGTACCGCCGGCCCGCTCCAGGAGCAGCCGGGCGAACGCGACCTGCGCCTGTGCGCTCGAGAGGTGTTGAGGCGGTGCTCCGTCCGGCTCGATCGTGACAAGACCTATGAGTCTGATCAGCACTATGCACTCTCCGAAACGGTCGGCTTCCGCATGTCCCCCATAAGTTCGTGCGATTCGAAGGATACCGGCGGGACTTCTCGGCATGTCAACAGCAGCCGACGAACCGTCACCACCCCACAAAACCCCAGGTCGACGCATTCCCCTTCGCAATTCGAGGACGGCTCCGGCCACGCTCCAGCCCGCCTGTGGCCGCGCTCTTGCGCCGCTATTGCGCCCCCCGAGCCTTAATGGAATTCCACTAGAGCCCGGCCGGAGAAACGACGGGGCGCCGATGGAGTCTCCGTCTCCGCCGGACGATCGCGACGAGGAGAAACACGTGAACGCATCCGAAGCATGGGAGCGGCTCCAGCCGAAGCTGGCCTACTTCCGCGACCGCGTCCGGTCCCTGGAGTACGAGCCCAACCGCAAGAACAGCTTCGTGGCCTACACCGCCGAGCGGGACTCCGCCTACGCCGACCAGGACGGCCGCCGCCTGCTGATGATGTCCGGCTACTCCTACCTCGGCCTCGCCGGCGACGAGCGGGTCGTCTCCGCCGCCAAGGCCGCCGTCGACCGCTACGGCACCGGCAACCACGGGGTGCGCGCCCTGGCCAACACCCTGCACGAGGAGCTGGAGGCCGAGGTCGCCAAGGTCGCCGGCCGCGAACGCGCCCTGGTCTTCGGCTCCGGCTACGCCGCCAACGTCGGCACCGTCGGCACCATCGTCGGCCCCGGCGACACCGTCTTCATCGACAAGTACGACCACGCCAGCATCGTCGACGGCTGCAAGCTCTCCGGCGCCACCGTCACCCGCTTCCGCCACAACGACGTCGCCCACCTCGAGCGCCGCCTGGCCGCCGCCCCCGACACCGGCGTCCGCCTCGTCATCGTCGACAGCGTCTACTCCATGGACGGCGACATCGCCCCCCTGGTCGACCTGCGCAAGGTCTGCGACGCCCACAACGCCCTCCTCATGGTCGACGAGGCCCACGCCCTCGGCGTCATCGGCGCCACCGGCAAGGGCATCGAGGAGCACTTCCACCACGAGGTCAAGGTCGACATCAAGCTCGGCACCCTCTCCAAGGCCATCCCCTCCATGGGCGGCTGGGTCGCCGGATCCGCCGAACTCATCCACCACCTGCGCGGCTCCGCCGCCCGCCCCCTTCCTCTTCTCCGCCGCCCTCGGTGGAGCACAGACCGGCGCCGCCCTGGAGTCCCTGCGCATCATGCAGCGCGAACCCCAGCGCGTGGACTTCATCCAGCGCGAGTCGGCCCGCTTCCGCGGCCTGCTCAACGACGCCGGCATCAGCACCGTCGACAGCGAGACCGCCGTGGTCCCCGTCATCGCCGGCTCCGACGAGTCCGCCTACGACCTGGCCACCACCTACCGCAAGAACGGTGCGATCGGACTGCCCGTGGTCACCCCGGCCGTCCCCAACGACCTGGCCCGGCTGCGGATCGCCATCATCGCCGCCCACACCGCCTCCGACATCACCTTCGCCGCCGAGGCCCTCATCGACTCCGCCCGCGAGTGCCGCATCATCTGACCCGCCCGGCACCCCGCACCCCCGGCACGCCGTACCACCCCCAGACCCCGCACCACCCAGTCCGCCCAAGGGAGCAGACATGCCTGGACCGTCCAGGGGCAGCTCGACCCAACCGCCCGTCGCCATCACCGGCATGGGCGTGGTCACCCCCGGCGGGTGCACCCCGGACGAGCTGTGGCACACGCTGCGGGCCGGCCGGTCCACCGCCGCCGCCCTCACCCACATCGACCTCAGCCGCCACCGGGTCCGCATCGGCTGCCGCGTCCGCGGCCTGGAGACCCTCACCGCACTCGTCCCGGCCAAGGACGCCCGCCGGATGGACCCCTTCGCCCACTACGGCACCGCCGCCGCCCTCGCCGCCCACGCCGACGCCGGATCACCCACCGCCGAACCCGGCCGCACCGCGATCGTCGTCGGCAACGCCGTCGGCGGACGCGCCACCAGCGACCTGGAGTCCGCCCACTTCACCGAAGGCGGCCCGGCCCGCGTCAACCCGCTCATGCCGCTGATGACCATGCCCAACGCCGCCGCCGCCCAGATCGCCATCCGGCTCGGCTGGAGCGGACCCGCCCTGACCGTCGCCAACACCTGCGCCAGCGGCGCCGACGCCATCGGCCACGCCCTGATGCTCCTGCAGACCGGCCGCGCCGACCTGGTCATCGCCGGCGGCACCGAACACACCCTCACCCCCGTCACCCTGGCCGGATTCGGCAACCTCAGCGCGGTCTCCTTCCGCAACGACGACCCCGAACACGCCTCACGCCCCTTCGACAAGGACCGCGACGGATTCGTCATGGGCGAAGGAGCCGGATTCGTCGTCCTGGAACGCCTCGAAGACGCCCGCGCCCGCGGCGCCACCACCTACGGCCTGGTCGCCGGATACGCCGCCACCGCCGACGCCCACCACCTCGCGATGCCGCTGCCCGACGGCGCCGGAGCCGCCGCCGCCATGGCCGGCGCCATCGCCGACGCCGGACTCACCCCCGCCGACATCGTCCACGTCAACGCGCACGGCACCTCCACCCCCTACAACGACCGCTCCGAAGCCGCCGCCCTCACCAAGGTCTTCGGCACCGCCCCAACCCCCGTCACCGCACCCAAGTCGGTCATCGGCCACCTCATCGGCGCCGCCGGAGCCGTCGAACTCGTCGCCACCGTGCAGGCCATGCGCCACTGCGAGGTCCCGCCCACCGCCAACCACGAACAGCAGGAGCCAGGAATGGACATCGACGTCGTCCACGGCACACCCCGCCCCGTACGCCCGGGACCCGCCCTCACCAACTCCTTCGGGTTCGGCGGCCACAACTCCTCCCTGGTGGTGACGCCGGTATGACCCTCCTGTCGCTGCCCAGCCCGGTCCGCACCCTGACCGTCACCGAACCCGAGATCACCGACTACCGAGGCGCCGCCCGCCCCGGCCTGCCCACCGCCCGCCCCGGCCAGGCGTCCCCCGTCCACACCTTCGTCCTCGCCCACACCGTCGCCGAACAGACCGTCGCCGCCCTGACCGCCGCGACCCCGGACCCGTCTCCGTCGTCCACCTCGGCCAGGACATCCGCACCCTGCGCCCGGTCCGCCCCGGCGAACAGGTCACCGTCGCCCTCGAAGTCGCCGGCATCCGCAAGGAGCCCCGCGGCGCCCGCATCGCCCTGCACGTCCGCCTCACCGGCGAGGACGGCCCGGCACCCTTCGCCGAACTGGTCATCTCCGCCCTCCTGGTCGGCGCGAGCACCCTGGAACCCTTCGGCGACGTCACCGCCGCCCCGCCCGCCCCCGCCCCGCAGGGAGCCGGCACCCCCCAGAGCGCCGTACACCACCTGACCACCGACTGGATCAGCTCCTACGCCCACGCCTCCGGCGACCTCAACCCCATCCACCTCGACGAGGACGCCGCCCGCGCCGCCGGCTTCGACACCGTCATCGCCCACGGCATGAGCGTCGTCGCCCTCGCCGTGGAGGAGAGCGTCGACCGGTTCGCCGCCGGCGACTCCGCCCGCGTCCGCGGCCTGGGCTGCCGCTTCTCCGCCCCCGTGCCCCCCGGCGTCCCCTTCGAGATCGCCCTGCAGCCCGACACCACCGCCCGCGTCGTCCGCTTCACCGCCAAGACCCCCGCCGGCACCGCCGTGAAGTCCGGCTGGATCGAGCTCGCCGACCCCGCGCAGGCCCGCGATGAGCACACCCCACACCCCGGCCCCCACCGTCGAACTCGGCCTCCTGGGCGGATTCCTCACCCAGGTCCGCGACCGCCCCCACGCCACCGCCCTGCTCTTCAACGGCCAGGAACCACCTACCGCGAGCTGTACGAGCAGGCCGGCCGCGAACGCGACCGCCTCGCCCGCCTCGACCTCGACCCCACGACCCCCGTCGGCGTCCTCGCCGACAAGTCCCCGGCCGCCGTCGCCCTCGTCCTGGCCTGCCTGCTGTCCCACCGGCCGCTGCTGCTGCCCTCACCCGCCCTCGCCGACACCCTCCTGGCCGACCTCTCGCCCAGGCCGGCTGCACCCACGTCCTGGCCCCCGGCGGCCAGGCGGCCCGCGTCACCCCCAACCCCGACACCCCCGCCCGCCCCCTCCCGCCCGCCGAAGCGGCCCGCACGGCCCTGATGCTCACCACCTCCGGGTCCACCAGCCTCCCCAAGATCGTCCCCCTGGGCCTGGACGCCGTCGACCGCTTCACCCGCTGGGCCGCCGGCGCCTTCACCATCGGACCCGGCCGCACCGTCCTGAACTACGCACCCCTCAACTTCGACCTCTGCCTCCTGGACGTGTGGACCTCCCTCGCCCGCGGCGCCCGCGTCGTCCTCGTCGACCCCGCCCTCGCCGCCCACGGCCGCCACCTGCGCGACCTGGTCCTGCGCCACGACGTCGACGTCATCCAGGCCGTCCCCATGGCCTTCGGACTCCTCCAGGACGCCGCCGCCAAGACCGGCGACACCTTCCCCGGCGTCGACCACGTCATGTTCACCGGCGACGCCATCGCCGAACGCACCCTGACCGCCCTGCCCGGCCTCTTCCCCCACGCCCGCATCCACAACATCTACGGCTGCACCGAGACCAACGACAGCTTCGTCCACGAGGTCGACCCCACCCGGCCCGCCACCACCCCCGTCCCCATCGGGCACCCCCTGCCCGGCGTCCACGCCCTCCTCCTCGACCCCGACACCGGACAGGCCGTCCACGGACCCGGCAGCGGCGAACTGTACGTCTCCACCCCCTTCCAGACCCGCGGCTACCTCGACCGCACCCGCCACGCCGACAAGTTCACCCCCCACCCCCTCGGCCTCGACGACCGCCGCTGGTTCCGCACCGGCGACCTCGTCCACCGCGACGCCGCCGGCACCCTGCACCTGACCGGACGCACCGACTTCCAGGTCAAGGTCCGCGGAGTCGCCGTCAACACCGCCGAGATCGAACGCGTCCTCCAGGACCACCCCGACGTCCTCAAGCAGGCGTCGCCGCCCAGCCCGACCCGATCGCCGGGAAGAAACTCCTCGCCGGCGTCCACCGGGCCCCCGGAACCACCCTCACCGCCCTGCAGCTGCGCACCCACTGCGCCCGCCACCTGCCCAGGGCCGCCGTACCCCACCAGCTCACCGTCACCGACGAGCCCCTGCCCAAGACGGCCACCGGAAAGGTCGACCGCAAGGCACTGCACACGCTCGTCACCCCGTCCACCACCACACACGCGCCGGTACCCGCCGCCGCACCTCTCGCCGAAGGAATCCCGTCATGAGCAACGTCGACACCATCAGAAACTTCGTCATCACCGAGTTCCTCCCCGGCACCGCCGCCTCCGAGCTCGCCGCCGACCACGACCTCCTCAACGACGGGGTCATCGACAGCCTGGGCGTCCTCAAGCTCATCGCCTGGGTCGAGGACCGCTTCGACCTCGCCATCGGCGACGCCGACCTCGACCCCAACAACTTCCGCAGCGTCGAGGCCATCGACGCCTTCATCACCACCTCCCGCCGCACCGCGGCCGCCTGACCACCCGACGCACGACGAGACGGAGACCGACCGTGCACGACGCACTCACCGGCCTGCTGGAGCAGCGAACCCCGGTCGGCCGCGACACCTGGCGGTCCTGGTGGGACCTGCTCGGCGACGGCACCCTCGACACAGCCGAGGTCCTCGCCCTGCTGGCCTCACTGACCAGCCGGCTGCCCGACCACCAGACCCTGCGCCACCTGCTGGACTCCCTCGCCGAACGCCGCCCCGCCACGGCGGCGACCGGCTGGGAGGGCACCGTGAACGTCGTCGGCACCGGCGGCGGCCGAAACCTTCAACATCTCCACCGCCGCGGCGTTCGTCGCCGCGGCGGCCGGGGTCAAGGTCGTCAAAACCGGCTCCCGCGCCTACACCAGCTCCCTCGGCTCCGTCGACCTGCTGGAACGGCTCGGTGTCCGTCTCACCTCCACCCACACCCAGACCGAGGACACCCTCGCCACCCACGGCATCGCCTTCGCCGGCCCCTACGTCTACCCCACCCAGCTCACCCGCATCGCCCGCACCGTGGCCCCGCACAGCATGAAACCCTTCGGCCGGTTCCTCAACGCACTCGGCCCCTTCCTCGCCGAACTCCCCGTCACCGCACAGGTCACCGGAGTCTCCGCCACCGCACCCCTCGACACCCTGCGCGAACTCGCCCGCAGCACCACCTCCCGCCGCATCTGGCTGACCACCAACGACACCGGCGCCGACGAACTGCTGCCCTTCGCCACCAACACCATCCACGGCCACGACAGCCTCACCCGCATCATCCGGCCCGGCGAACTCACCCCCGGCGACGGCTCCTTCGCCGACCTGCGGCCCGCCGACCCCGCCACCGCCGCCCCCCACTTCCTGTCCGTCCTGGCCGGCACCGCCGGCCGCATCGCCACCCGCACCGTCTGCCTGGGCGCCGCCGCCCTCGTCGTCGCCGCCGGCGCCCGCCGCCGCGACTGGCCCTCCGCCGTCGCCGTCGCCGAGGAAGACGCGTCCACTCCGGCGCCGCCCACGACCTCGCCCGCCGCCTCGCCGCCACCCCCGGCCGCCGCACCCTGGCGGTGACCGGTGCCTCAGGACCACCACCCCACCCCACCACCGCCACCGCACCCGCCAACGCCACCGCCACCGCACCCGGCGCTGCCACCGCACCCGCCACCGCCACCGCCACCGCACCCGGCGCTGCCACCGCCACCGCCACCGCACGGGGCACCGCACCCGGCACCGCCCACGACCCGGCCCCGCCGGCCGCCCCCCGGGCGGGGACCACCACGGCCCCGACCCCCACGACCGGCCCCGCCCCCTTCTTCCCCACCCGCCGCCCCGGCACCGCACCCAGACTCGCCCTCTTCCTCAATGCCGGCGACCCGCCCCTGCCCGCCCTGCGCGACCTGCTCCCCATGCTCGACGAAGAAGGCGTCGACTGCCTCGAACTGGCCGTCCCCTTCCCCGACTCCGTCACCGACGGCCCCGTCATCCGCCGCTCCGCCCGCCGCGCCCTGGACACCGGCCGCGCCGGCCTCGACGACGTCCTCACCCTCATCGCCGACGTACGCCCCCACCTGCGCCGGCTGCGCATCGCCCTCCTCGCCGACTGGAGCCACACCCTCAAACACCTCGACCCGGCCACCACCACCGCCCGGATCACCGCAGCCGGAGCCGACGGACTCCTCGTCCACGCCCTGCCCCCGCGCCTGCGCCCGGCCTACCGCGCATCCGCCCTCGCCGCCGGGCTGCCCCTCGTCACCACCTGCTACACCAACAGCCCGCCCGCCACCCGCGCCCAGGCCGCCGCCGAAGCCACCGCCTACCTCTACCTCGTCGCCCACTACGGACGCAGCGGAACCGCCCCCGCCACCGGCCACGCCGCACTGGCCGAAACGGTCACCGCCCTGCGGGCACACACCGACTCCCCGATCGCCGTCGGCTTCGGGGTCGGCACCGGCAGGACGTCGAAGCCGTCGGCACAGCCGGCGCCGACGCCGCGATCATCGGCTCCGCCGCGGTCGCCACCGTCGAACGGGCCCGCGAAAGCGGCACCGACGTCACCGAGGCCATGCGGACCTTCGTCCGCCAGGTCCTGCCCGCACAGCCGCACCACACCGCCTGACCGGCACGAAAGAGAGCTCCACCCCTCATCCGAAAACCCCAGAACCACCCACACACCGGGAGAATCCCATGATCGTTCGCGACATCGAGTCCGTGAAGACCGTCGAGTGGGGCGACGGCCTCAGCCGCCGCTTCCTCCTCGCCGAGGACGGCCTGGGCTACTCGCTCACCGACACCACCGTCCTGGCCGGCACCAAGTTCCGCCTGGAATACGTCAACCACCTCGAGGCCTGCTACTGCATCGAGGGCTCCGGCGAGGTCATCGAACTCGACGGCACCTCCCACGAGATCGTCCCCGGCCGCATGTACGCACTCGACCAGCACGACGCCCACTACCTCGTCGCCAGCCCCCACGAGGACCTGCGCCTGGTCTGCGTCTTCTCACCCGCCCTGCGCGGCGACGAGGTCCACAGCCTCGACGCCCACTCCTCCTCCGCCTACTAGAGGCACCCGGCCACCACCGGCCCGCCCGCCCCCGCCACCGCATCCACAAAAGGGGTCCCTCGTGATCCGATGGAACGCCGACCAGGCCGAACTGCGCGAAGGCCTGGAACGATGGGGAGACGCACTCAGCGCAGACCACATCGAACTCGACGCCCAGGCCGCCTTCTCCCACGACAAGTGGAAACTCGTCCAGAAGACCGGAATCCTCGGCCTGCCCTTCGACGAGGACCACGGCGGCCTCGGCCAGTCCCTCCTGACCACCATGTACGTCCTGGAAGGACTCGGCGAGTACAACCGCGACGCCGGCCTCAGCTTCTGCATCACCACCTCCATCTGCTCCACCGGCATCCCCTTCCAGCAGTTCGGCACCATCGAACAGAAGGAGCGCTACCTGCCCCACATCTGCTCCGGAGAAGCCATCGGAGCCCACGCCATCACCGAGGCCGAAGGCGGCTCCGACGCCATGGCCATGACCACCAGAGCAGTCCGCGACGGCGACGACTTCGTCATCAACGGCAGCAAGGTCTTCGTCAGCAACGGCCCCATCGCCGACGTGATCGTCGTCTACGCCCGCACCCACCCCGACGGCGGCCCCCTGGGCACCACCGCCTTCCTGGTGGACAGCAACACCCCCGGACTCACCGCCGGAAAACCCCTCAAGAAGATGGGCCTGCGCACCTCACCGCTCAGCGAACTCTTCTTCGACGACGTACGCGTCCCCAAGAGCGCCGTCCTCGGCCGCGTCGGAGGCGGCTTCCTCGTCCTCGACCACGTCATGAAACGCGAAATCCTCTTCTCCTTCATCGTCAACGTCGGAGAGATGCAGCACCGGCTGGACCGATGCGTCGACTACGCCAAGACCCGCAAGTCCTTCGGGAAGGCGATCGGTTCGTACCAGACGATCGCCAACAAGATCGTCGACACCAAGATCCAGCTGGAGACCGCCCGCAAGTCGCTCTGCAACACCGCTGAAAAGCTCCAGGCCGGCGAGAACATCACCACCGACCTCGCCATCTCCAAACTCGTCACCAGCGAGAGCAACCTCGCCACCAGCCTCACCGCCGTGCAGATCTTCGGCGGCCACGGCTACATGGCCGAACTCGGCCTGGAACAGGACGTCCGCAACGCCGTCGGAGGCACCATCTACTCCGGCACCAACGAAATCCAGTACAACCGCATCGCCTCCACCCTGGGACTGGGCAAGTGAGCACCACCCCCGCCCCGTCCCCGACGCTGCTCAAGGTCTGCGGGGCCACCACCACGCACGACATCGAAGCAGCAGCGGCCGCCGGGGCCGACTGCGTCGGCCTCTGGCACGGCGTCCCCGGCGGCCCCAGCGAACTGGACCAGGACGGGCTCGCCGCCCTCGCGGCGGCGGCCCGCTCCACCGGCCTCCTGCCGGTCCTGGTCACCTTCCTCGCCGACCCCCACCACCTCACCGACCTCGTCACCCGCGCCGGCGTCGGCTGGGTCCAACTCCACGCCTACCAGCCACCCGCCGCCGTCCGCGCCCTGCGCGAGGCCCTCCCCGCCGACACCGGCATCGTCAAGGTCCTCCACGTCCAGCCCGACGGCCACTGCGTCGAACGCCCCCTCATCGGCGCCTACGACCGCGCCGGCACCGACCTGTTCCTCCTCGACACCGCCACCGGCGACGGCCGCATCGGCAGCACCGGCGCCGCCCTCGACCCCGACCGCATCACCCCCCTGCTGCCCCGCCTGACCCGCCCCTTCCTCCTCGCCGGAGGCCTCACCCCCACAGCCCGCCCCGCCTACCACGACATCGTGACCCACCCCGGATTCCGCGGCATCGACGTCGACACCGCAGCCCGCTCCCCGCACACCGGAGCCTTCGCCGTCCCGCAGATCGCCGCCCTGGCCCGAGCCTGGCGCACCACCGCCCCCACCACCGACCACCCCCAGCTGGAGCTCTCACGATGACCGCGAACCACCGGACCGGCTTCCCTTTTCTCGAGGCCCTCCAGGCCTCCCCGACCCCCGTGGTCATGGAAGTCAAACGACGCGACGCCCACGGCTACAACATGCTCGGCGGCCGCACCCCGGCCGCCATCGTCGGCGCCTACGAAAGAGCCGGCGCACCCTGCATCTCCGTCGTCACCGGCCGCTGGTTCGGCGGCCGCCCCGCCCTCCTGCGCGACGTCGCCGCCCTGACCCCCCTGCCCCTCCTCCAGAAGGACTTCATCACCCGCAAGGACCAGGTCCGCACCGCCAAGGAACTCGGAGCCTCCGCCGTCCTGCTCACCGCGGCCCTGCTCCCCGCAACCAGCATGCGCACCCTGGTCACCGAATGCCTCCTGGCCGGCCTCACCCCCTTCGTCGAGATCACCCGCGAAGCCGAACTCGAAGCCGTCCCCACCACCCCCAGGAATGCGTCATCGCCGTCAACAACAAGGACATCAAGACCCGCGAACGCGACGCCGGCGACCTCGGACGCTCCCTGGACCTCCTGCCCGCCGTCCGCGCCGCAGGCGCAGCCTGCCCCGTCAGCGCCAGCGGCATCGACAGCCCCACCACCGCCGCCGGACTCCTCGACGCCGGATTCGGCGGCCTCCTCGTCGGCACCTCACTGCTGCGCACCGGCTCACCCGAGGCCTGGGTGGACACCATGGCCGGCGCACGGAAAGGGCTGGCCCTGCGATGACCACACCCACCCCGACCATCCGCCCCTACACCCTCAACGCCGCCGGCATCGAACTGTCCGCCCTGCTGGCCCTCCCCGACCACCGCACCACCCCCCGCTCCACCGTCCTGGCCATCCACGGCCGCGGCATGCGCGCCGCCTACTGGAACGCCTTCATCCCCCTGGCCACCGCCGCGGGCCACGCCGTCCTCGCCGTCGACCGCCCCGGCTACGGCCACTCCGCCCACCAGCTGCCCGACGGCCAGAGCCTGCCCGACCAGGCCGAAACCCTCCACGCCGCCCTGAAGGAACACGCCGCCCAGCACGACATCGGCGCCGGAGTCCTCCTCCTGGGCCACTCCGACGGAGGCAAGGTCGCCCTCCACACCGCCGCCACCGACGGCGCCACCCCCCTCCTGGGCCTGGACGCCTCCGGAGTCGGCCACACCTACAACCCCGAAGCCCTGCACTTCCCCTCCACCCTCGGCGCCGGAGCCACCCGCCTCAACTGGGGCCCCCTCCACCTCTACCCGCCAGGCACCTTCCGGGCCAGCCGCACCCTCCTGGCCCCCACCCCGCCCCGCGAATCCGCCGAAACCCTGCGCTGGCCCGCCCATACGAGGAACTCGCCCCCCGCGTCCGCATACCCGTCCGCCTCACCTTCGCCGAACACGAAGCCTGGTGGCACCTGGCACCCGCCACCCTCGACGCGATGACCCGCCCGCCTGACCGCCGCACCCCGCGTCAGCGTCGACCACCTGCCCGCCTCCGGCCACAACATCAGCCTCGGCCACACCGCCCCCACCTACCACCACCGCGTCCTCGCCTTCCTCGAGGACTCCCTCACCCCCTGACCCGCACACCGAAAACGGCTCCGCGCCGGCGGCCAAGGCCACCGGCGCGGAGCCGCACACCCACCACGGTCAGAGCGCAACCACCCGGCTCACCAGCTGATCACGCACCCGCGCCGGCAACCCCGGCGCGAACCGCGTCAGATAGTGCTCCATGTGCGCGTCGTCACTCACCAGGAACGGCAGATCGAACACCAGCAGCTTGCGCACCGCCAGCAGCGGCAACGGCGCACGCAGCGGACGGAACGCCTCGGTCTCAAGGCCCGGCTCCTCGCACACCGGATGGAACTGACCGATCATCAGCCCCTCCGCCACGAACTCGTCCTTCGCCTTGCGCTGCAGCTCGTCCAGCTCCACCGAGTCCGTCGGATCGAAGCCCGGCAGCACCAGCAGGATCGTCAACAGCTCCCGGTCCTCCACCGACAGCGGCTGCGACAGCACCGCG
>NZ_CP186951.1:0-153387 GCF_049570255.1 Streptomyces manipurensis
AAAGTTGAAGTGGCGCAGGCAGGGTAACCGAGCGCTGGCGCGCTCAGGAGAGACGCCCTCCGCTGCGCTCCGGGCGGGCGGTGCTGACGCACCGCCGGATTCCCGCGCAGGCGCGGGAATTGATGGGCCGCGAGCGGCCCATCGAGAAGCTCGGCGCAAGCGCCGAGCTGGTGGCGCTGACGCACCACCAGATGCCCGCGCAAGCGCGGGCATTGACGGGCCTTCGGCCCGCCAGGGGTGTCCGCTTACGCTCCCACCCGATCCTTCCGGCTGCGCCTCCAGGATCCGGCCCGCTGCCGCGGGCGCCGGCAGCAGTGGGGTGCACTGGTGGTGTCAGTGGCCCCGGTTAACGTCCTCCTTCGACGGGGTCGGTGGCGAAGCCTCCAGCACGGGAAACCAAACGGCATCAACCTCCCGGCTTGCGCGGGGGTGGTTACGGCCTAACCGGCGCCGGGGCAAAAGGGCCACGCGAACGCTTGCCGGCGCCGACCCAGGCCCGGATCGCGGAGAGCTAGGACGCTCGGCCTACTGCCGCCAGGCTTCATCCTCCAGGCGGTCCAACCGCGCCTTGGTCGACTCCTTGCTGCGCACGAGCTTCCACGTCTCCTTCATGCACTCCCAGAACGCAGCTATGCCGCCGGCGATGAAGAGCAGCCGGAAGGGAAGCCACCAGCCTTCCTCGGACAGTCCGACACCGCACATGCACACGCCCATGAACAGTGGCCCAACGATCTTGCGCAGCCACAGCTCGAACCCGTCCAGCAACTTCCCCACCCCTACCTGAACCGAGCTCACCCCCGGACGGGGTGATGCTCCAGGTTCATGATCAGGCACCCGTGATGAGCGCGGACCCATCGGGGCTGAGTCGGATCGAATCGGGCGGCTGGGCCAGTCGGCCGCGGTACAGTCTTCTGTGTGCATCACGCTGTATGTGATGCGTGTAGGTGTGTAGGATCCCGAGAACATCGCCACCCCCTCCCTGGCGGGTCTGCCCGCCGCTTCTAGTTCCGTGGAGTGCCGAGTGCAGAAGTCTGGTGACATCGTGCTGCGTCCTCACCAGGAGGAGGCGGTGGAGGCGATTGTCGGGGGGCTGGATATCCCGCCGGGAAAGCGGATTCCGGAGGCGGGACTACGGGCTACGGTCGTTTCCGCGTGCGGGACCGGGAAGACTTTTATCGCCGCGGCGGCGGCGCTCCGGCTGGCGCGGCACGGGCGGGTCCTGGTGCTGCTACCGACGCTCGATCTGCTGACGCAGACGGTGCGGGAGTGGCGGCTCGCCGGACACACCGGGCCAGCTGTCGCGGTCTGCTCCCTGGAGGACGATCCGCAGCTGTGGCAGGACGGTGTACGGACAACGACGTCGGCGCCCCAGCTCGGGCTGTGGCACGGGCGCGGCCCGGTGACGGTGTACGCGACCTACGCGTCGCTGCCGGTCATCGCCGAGGCGCATGAGGGCGCGTACGGGCTGCCGATGGACGTCTTCGACCTGGTGATTGTCGACGAGGCGCACCGCACGTCCGGGTCGGCGGGGAAGGCGTGGGCGGACGTCCACCGCCAGGAGGTCATCCCCGCGATGCGTCGGCTCTACATGACCGCGACCCCAAGGGTCTGGATGGAGCGGGCGCCGCGGTCCCGGGCGCAGGAGCGGGGGCAGGAGGAGGCCCGCCGGCGCGCAGAGGAGGAGCGGAGGGAGGGGGCTGAGGCGGAGGGGCGGGTGTACGTGGCCCGGCCGCGGTGGGACCGGCTGCCGAAGGACCTCGCCTGCTCGATGGACGATCCAGCAGTGTTCGGGCCTGTTGTCTATGAGCTTTCGCTTGCTTCGGCTATTTCCCGGGGGCTTTTGGCGAAGTATCAGATTGTGGTGGCGGAACTCACCGACCCTGTCGTCACACCGCAGCGGCTGAATAGTGAGGAGCGGTACGAGGAGCAGTTGCGGGGGCAGCGGCTGGCGGCGACGCAGACCGCGCTGCTGGAGACGATGGCCGAGCACGGGCTCCAGACCACCATCACGTTCCACCACCGGACCATGGAGGCGGAGGCCTTTGCCGTAGGGCTGGAGCGGGTCGCGTCGCGGCTGCACGCCGTCGACCCCGGGCGGCATCCCGGGCGGGTGTGGGCCGGCTGGCTGTGCGGGGAACACGACGGCTCCCACCGGCAGACGGTCCTCGCGGACTTCGGGCGCAGGGCAGGGCGCGCCGTGCTCTCGAACTGCCGGGTCCTGGGCGAGGGCGTCGACATTCGGGCCACCGACAGCGTGGCTCTGATCGATCCGAAGGGGTCGGCCGTCGATATCGTCCAGGCGATCGGTCGGGCATTGCGGCAGAAGCCCGGTGAGGGGAAAATGGCCACCCTGATCGTGCCTGTTTTTCTGCGGGAAGGCGAAAAGCCGGAGGACATGCTTTCGTCGGATTCCTATAGGCCTTTGGTGCGGGTTTTGGCGGGATTGCGGGCGCATGATGAAAAGGCTGTGGAAATGCTTGCTATTCCGCAGGCGAATCAGAAAAGGATCGTGGACCCGTCTCGGCCGGTCGGGCAGGAGCCGGAGGAGGGTGAGGAGGAGTCGCGGCTGCTGCTGAAGTTCGCGACGCCGCGGGACCCGGCGCTGATCGCGAAGTGGATCAGCTACCAGGTGATCAACACCGAACGGCAGGACTGGCGTCGGGGAGCCGAGGCCGCGCACCGGTACCGGCAGCGGGAAGGGGATCTGGAGGTCCCGTACGAGCACGTGGAGGCGGCGGGGGCGTTCCCGCTGGGGCGGTGGCTGTCGGACCAGCGGCGGGCGTACCGGGCCGGGACCATGACCGGCGAACGGGCGGCCGAGCTGGAGGGGCTGGGGATCGTGTGGGACACCGCCGACGCCGGCTTCGCAGCCAACCTCGGCGCGGCGCGGGCCTACTACGAGCTCCACGGGAGCCTCGCGGCGCCGCGGGGCGCCACGATCATGGACGTCCAGATCGGGCAGTGGCTGACGAACATCCGCCGCCCCGGCGGGCTCGGGAAGGACCCCGTACGCGCGCAGCGGCGGGCCGCGGCGCTGGCCGCGGTCGACCCGGACTGGAACCCGGCCGCACTGGGGTGGACCGTGGACTGGCAGCGGCACTACGCCTACCTGACGCAGCTCCTCGCCGAGGGCGCGCGCCTGGCCGCGGTCGTGCCCGGGGTGACCCGGCACGGGGACGACGTCGGGCGGTGGCTCGCCACGCAGCGCAGGAACTGGGCGCGGCTCAACGCCGAGCAGCAGCGCCGGCTCGGCGAACTCGGCGTGAAGAAGGCCTCACGAGCCCGCAAGACGGCGGTGAAGACGGGTGCGGCGTCCGGGCCGCGGGCCGGTGGGGAGGCCTTCCAGAAGGGCTTGCAGGCCCTCGCGCAGTACGTGGCGCGTACGGGATCGGTGACGGTCCCCAGGGGACATGTCGAGACCGTGAACATCGACGGCACCGAGCACGCCGTGAAACTCGGCATCTGGCTGACCAACACCAAGAGCAGGCGGGCCAAGCTCAACCAGACACAACTCGACCTTCTCGCGGAGCTCGGCATCCACTGGGCGCAGCCGTAGCGGGGCGGCTGCTTGTGAGGAGGCCGTGGCGTCAGTGGGCTGTGGCCCGCATGGTGTACCTGTTCTGGACGTGTTTCAGGAAAGCGTGGGTGTGTTGAGTGAGCGGCCGGTGCTCGCTCTCGTCGATGACCAGCGCCATGAGCACATGGTCGGGGCCTCCGGGTACGGCGTCGCGCAGCATGGAGGCGCGGAGGTTGGGCCAGTAGCGGCCGTGGGCGAATCCTGAGGCGGCGCGCCAGGCTGCGCTGACCTGGCGGGACTGGAGGCCGATGCCGTCGGCGGCTTCCGCTATCAGTTTCCCCGCTTCCGGCTTGGCGAGTCTGCCCTGGATGCCCAGGGACGAGGCCAGGTCGTCGATGTCCTGGACGCGTTCCCGTCCCGTCTTGCCACCAGCGGTCGGCACGTGGTTGGTGTCTTTCTCATGCTGAGCACGGTTTCTCATGTCCTCTCGCCACAGGCGCAGGGTCCGTTGGCGACGCTCGGCACGGTCGTTGCCCCCGAGGAGCCAGGTAGCGGTCGCAAGGTTCTCCAGAGCGCCGCGCATGAGGGTCCACGGACTCGAGGGATCCACTTCGCCGTGCAGCACGATCCTGCGCAGCGCGTCCGCGTGCGCGACTGCCGCGGTGAACGAGTTACGGATCAGCGTGGATGCGGCGTACGGGCCCAGCGGCGCGTCGTCCGTGGCCAGGCTGCTCGATGGCTGCGGCGCTGGCAGCTGCCGGTACGCACCCTCCCCTCGCAGACGCTCGATGTCCGCGAACAGAGGCTGAAGATAGCCGTACTTGAATCCAGGCGGTGTCATGGCCGCAGGGTAGAACCGCCCACTGACAAACAGGCCGGGCCTGAACGCGTGGCACCAAGGACCAGCACCGGCGGGGTTACCTGTAGTGGGCTGCCCCGTTGTAGGACATGCCCAAGGCCGCGGTGAGCTGTTTGATGTCGAGTTCGGCGGCGAGGGGGAGCAGTCGGGTGGAGCGCAGGATGCGCGGCAGCAGGCCGGCCGGGGCGAGGCTGTCGCGGGTGTGGGCCGCGCCGGCTGGTTCTTGGGTGGTTCTGGTCAGGCGCGTCACGGGGATGTGCGGGTTGTCCGTGCGCAGCGAGGTTCGGTGGCGGAGGCACCCGCCACGCAGTCCGCTTTCCCGGACGCACCCTCGACCTCACACTCGATGAGGCAACGTGGAAGGCGCTGACAGCCTCGCCGGCACCGACATCACCCAAGCCTCTGCAGGCGAGCGAGCCGCACTGCGGCTGCGCACCGTAGGCCCTCCTGCGGTCCGCTGCCTCCGACAGAGCCGGGCACTCCTGGCCCAACCTTGCTCCAGTCGCCAGCAGGGTGTGCGCCCCGGGTAACCCTGAAAACTCGCGTAGGTGCCGCGGTAGTAGCAACTCCAGTAGCTCACGACCCGCCGTTGAAGGTGCTGAACCAGATCTTCGGTTTCGTGGAGCCGTTGAACGAGACCGGCCAAGGCTTTCCCACCAGCGGTCCGGCCGCCTGGGCACTGTGGACGACGTACGCCCCGCTCCTCGCCTGGGGCCCGCTCCTCGCGGTCCTCACCGTGGCCTACCACCGACGCCGCCGAGCGAACGACGGATCGGCTGCCGCTCGGCCCGAAGCCGGATAGCCGGTCTTCGGGCAGTCGATCGGCCTCGGTTATCGGTTACAGGGCCGGTCCGGAGGTCAGGCGGTCAGCGCCGCAAGCTCCGCGTTGGCGCGCTCGGCGACCAGGTCGAGGACGCGCCCGGCGGCGGCCAGGTCCTCGGCGGGTATCCCGCCCCAGATCCGTGCGCTGATGGGGCCGGTGTCCGCGCCGGCGGCGGCGAGCAGCGCGCGTCCCGCGTCCGTGGAGTGCAGGTGCGTGCCGTCCGTGGCGAGCAGTTGCCTGTCCAGCAGCCCGTCGAGGGTGGCGCGGATGTCGGCCGGGTCGGCCTTGAGGGAGTCCCGGATCTGGTCGATGAGAGCGTCCGGCGTCAGTGGGGCGTCGGTGGTGATGGCGGCGCGCAGGGCGACCTGCTCCTGGAACGTGGCGCCGTGCCGGGCCAGGACGTGTTCCAGTAGGCCGCGGGCGGCGTAGTGAGCCAGGCCGAGGGCCCGGGCGTCGGCAACAGGTGCGGGGTTGGATGCGGTGGCGGTCATGGTGTGCTCCTCTGGCCGTTCGGCGGGAATGGGGTGAGAGGTGCATCGAGCAGGGTCCTCAGCTCGTCGGTGAAGGCGCGCGTCCGCGGGGCGCCGAGGCCGCCGAGCGGCTCCAGCAGCTGCTGGTGCAGTTCCTGGACCACGTCGATGGCCTGCCTCGTGATGGCCTGGCCCTGCTCGGTGAGGGTGAGCTGTACGGCACGCGGGTCTCGGGGATCGCGGGTGCGGTCGATGAGGCCGGCCGACTCCAGGGCGCGTGCCAGTTTCGAGACGTACAGCGCCTCCAGGCCGGTGTGGTCGGCGAGGCGGCGCTGGCTGGGCCGCTCGCCGGCACGCTGCATGCCGTGCAGTGATGAGACCAGCGAGTACTGCGCGTGGGTGAGGCCCAGCGGTGCCACCGCGCGGTCGACCGCGACGCGCCACTTGTTGGAAAGCCGCCACACCAGGAATCCGGTCGTGGGGCCCGGCGATACCTTGCTCATGCCGAATAGAGTAGATGCCTATTATGTTCATGGCTACTATTTTCGGGCGGGCATGACGGCCCACCCGTCGCCCGGCAACCCGCGGACGACTGCCCGCCTTCAGGGGTGCGCCACCTGCCCTGCGTACTGGCGGCACTCGCCGGTGAAGACGGTGGCGATTTCGGCGTCGAGCAGGGGGGCCACCAACCGGGCCACCGCCGCCCCCGCGGGCTCGCGGTAGACCTGAAGCGCGAGCCCCTCCATGACTGCGACGAGGCGTACGGCGGCGGGCAGCGGATCCAGGCGCTCGTCGACCTCGCCGCACTCCTTGCCGTTGTGGACGGCGCGGGCGATGTCCTCGCGCATCTTTCGTGCGGTCTCGGTGTCGACCTCGGCGAGGGCCGGGGCGTCGAGGGCGCGGCCGGCGAAGGCGCGGGCCACGCGGTACTCGGTGCGGCGGGCCTCGTCCAGGGGGATGCACTCGGTCATCACCTCTGCCATGACCCGTGCGATCGGCAACCGGTGCTCGACGCCGTCCCTGATGCGTGCCTCGACGCGGACGCGAATGCGGGCGGAGATCTCGCGGAAGGCGTGGAGCAGCATCTCATCTTTGTTTCGGAAGTAGTGCTGCACCAGGCCCACGGACATGCCCGCGGTGGCGGCGGTGCGCGCGACAGTGACGGCGTCGAGCCCGCTCCGGGAAATCAACTGGCTGACGGCGTCCGCGATCTGACGGCGGCGCTGTTCGTGATCGGCGGTTCTCGGCACTTGATAACCGTACCAGCGTACGGTTATAACCATATCTCCATACGGTTATCCGCCGTGCCCCACGGAAGGACGAGCTCCTCATGCCCAGCCTGCTCCGACCAGCCGCCGCAGCCACAGCCTCCTTCCTGCTTGCCCTGCCGCCCTTAGGCGAGGCGCCGGCAGTGGCGCACCCGCCCGCCCCGGCGGACCGCTTCGCGGCGATGGACGCCTATGTACGGGAGCGCATGGAGGCCACCCGCGCGCCCGGACTCTCCTACGCCGTGGTCGGACCTGACGGGCCGATCCACGCACGAGCCTGGGGAGTGGACGGGCACGGCGAACGGGTTACGGCCGAAACCCCCTTCCTGTGGGGCTCGGTCGCCAAACCGATCGCGGCGAGCGCCGTGATGGCCCTCGTACAGGACGGCCGGATCCGACTCGACGACCCGGTCGTCGACCACCTGCCGGCCTTTCACTTCGGCGGCGAGAGCCATGCCAGTCGGGTCACCGTGCGCCACCTGCTCCAGCAGACCGCCAGCCTTCCCGAATCGGCCACCTTCAAGGTCACCGACTGCGTCGAGGCCGACTGCCCGGGCGCGGCGGAGCGCGTCGCCGAGCTGGACGAACTGCAGCCTCTCGGCCCGCCCGGCACCACGTACGCGTACACCAGCGCCAACTACCTCGTCCTGGCCGCCGTGGTCGAATCCGTGACCGGCCGGTCCTTTGCCGACCATCTCAGGGACAGCGTCCTGCGCCCTGCCGGCATGCACGGGGCGATCGCCGACCGAACGTCCTCGCGGGAGAGGAACCTTCCGCCCGGGCACCAGCTCCTGTGGGGCGTACCGTCCGCGATCGCCGACGGTGTGGACGACGACGGCGCCGCCTACGGCTACACCGGAGGAGACCTGAACGACCTCGCAGCTTTCGCCTCCCTCCAACTCCGGTCAGGGAAGGCCGGCAAAAGCACGACCGTCCTGACTCCCGAGTCCATCCGTCTCATGCGTGAACCAGGCCGGCTCCACCCGTCCGGCGCCGAAACCGGATACGGGCTCGGTTGGCGCGTCGGCGGTCTGGAGGCCCCCCTCGACACCGCGATCTGGCACACCGGTGCCACCCCCGGCTACTCCGCCATGATCCTCCTCCTGCCGGACCAGGACCTCGCCCTCGTCCTCCAGCAGAACCTGCACGGCCTCCTTCACGACGGGGCGGTCATGCAGGTCGGCTTCGGCGCCGCCCGCATCCTCGCTGGAGGCGCCGCCCCCACCGGTGCACCCTCGGCCGCGCCCTACCACGCCACCGTCTGGGGCCTCACCGCCCTGGCCCTCGCCCTCCTCGCCGCAGCCTTCCGATCAGTCGCCCTGCTCCGGCGGCCCGCGCCGCGTCGCGTCGCCCGCACCGTCCTGTGGTGCCTGGCCGGCGCCCTGCCCTGGATCGCCCTGGTGGCCGCCCTCGCTCTCGTGGGCCCCCGGGCCCTATGGATCTGGATACCCGACGCGTTCATCGCCCTGAGCACGGCAGCCGCCGCCGGAACCGCCACCATCGCCCTGAGGCTCACGGCCGCTTACACCGGCAGGAGCACCAGCAGGAGCGCCAGAGGGGCGGATCGGCCGGACGTGCGGACCGCGCGGTCTCATCCGGACCCCTCCCCTCACAATCGAACAACAAGGTGACGCACCGCGACCCCTCCCCCCACCCCAAGGGGGTGCCCACGCTTCACCAACCGGTGAAGCAGCCTCAGAAAATAGTAGCCATGTACTTAATAGCCATGTACATTATCTTCACGGAAGCGGCCCTCCCAGGGCCGCCTCGAGTCGCCTTGGAGGAGCCACCCATGACATCCGTCCTGAACCCGCAGATCCTCGGCCAGGCCGAGAACGCGCACCGCGCGATGCTCGACAAGATCCTTGGCGCCCACCCGGGCATGACATACCAGAAGTGGGTCGGCCTGACCCTGACGTCCGGGGCCGGCGGCGGGCTCCCCCGAGAAGAACTCCTCGGCCGCTTGGGTGGCGCGCTCAAGGCCGACCCCGGCACCACCAGTGCCGCCGTCACCGGTCTTGTCGCGAACGGCCTGCTCGAGGCGGGCCCCACGGACAGCGTGCGTGTCACCGCGACCGGCCAGGAACGGTTCCAGGACATTCGCAGTGACGTCGACGGCGCGATGCGGATGGCCTACGCAGACATCTCCGCCCAGGACATGGCCACTGCCGGGCGGGTCCTGGCCCAGGTCACCGAGCAGTTGAACAGGGTGCTCGCAGCTGCCTGACCCCGTCCGGTGTGGCGCGCCTCGGACGGCCTGCGCCCAAGTCGCCCGAGCCGTTCCGCCCCACACCGGGCAGGATCCCCCTTCTGCCGGGCAGCAGGGAACCCTTGCAGGGCGAAACACGCCGACCCGACAGCGCCCGGCTGGCGGACACGGTTTCGGGGACTACTGGGCCGCTGCCGCGTTCGAGCGCTCGTACGAGAGGACCACGACTCCGGTGTCGAGAGCCTTGGTGCCCGTGTGCCGCAGCCGGTGCCGGAATCCGTCGGCGGCGAGAGACCCGCCGCCGGCGATCACCGGGTGGACCCAGAAGTGGATCTCATCGAGCAGGTCGTGGTCGAGCATGGTCTTGGCGACCGGGCCGAAGCCATACATGAGGATGTCGCCGCCGGCGCGCTCCTTGAGCGCGGCGAGCTCCTCGACGGCCTTGTCCTGTGGGAACACGGTGGTTGCTCCCCAGTCACCCCCGTTCAGGGTCGACGAGACCACGTACTTGTCGATGGCGTTCATGCGGTCGGCGAACGCGCCGGCCCGGCCGGACCAGGCGGCCGCAAAGTTCACGTAGGTGTCGCGGCCCATCAGCAGCGCGTCGGCATCCCCCAGAAGCTTGGTCGCGTAGCGGTCCAGTTCGTCGCTCCAGTAGTCGAAGGACCACTGGTCGAGCTTTTCGATGTCACCGTCGAGGGAGACGTAGGTCGAGTTGATGATCTTGCGCATAGGAGTTCCGATCTCTTGTCTTGGGACAGTGAACCGAGAGGGGTTCAACGAGGAGCCGAGTTTCGCGGTCCGGGGTGGTCACGGGGCCTTGGCCGGTCGGTAGTCGAGGACGACCGCTCCGGAACTGAACGCCGCCGTGCCCGCGAGCGTCCACGTGGTTCCGACCGCACCGTCGCAGAACAGGCGCCGCCCGGTGCCCACGACGACCGGGTGGACGAACAGCTTGAGTTCATCGACGAGACCGTTCGCGACGAGGTGGTCGACCAGGGTCACGCTGCCGTAGACGAGGAGGTCTTCACCGGGCTCGGACTTGAGCAGGGCCACCTGCTCGACGACGTCGCCTTCGAGGATGACGGTGTTCCACTCCGCCTTGTCGAGCGTGGTCGTGGCCACGTACTTCGGGATGCGGTTCATACGGGCGGTGAAGGCATCCGACTCGTCGCGCATCGGCCATGAGGCGACGAACTCCTCGTACGTCACACGGCCGAGCAGCAGCGCGCGGCTCGCGATCAACTGGCCGTGCTGGTATTTGGCGTGCTCTGCGTTCCAGAAGGAGGACGTCCACGAGGGTCCTTCGACCACTCCGTCCATCGATACGTACATCACGACGACAACCTTGCTCACGACGGCGGGCTCCGTTCTCACACGACAGGGGCGAACGCCCCGCGGAGGCACCCGCAAATGGCGGGGGCGTGCACGATGGCGGTATCTCTAGCGTTCAAGATCGGCCAGCACACGACAAGACCGGATCACAACACGCTTGTTGAGCGTGAGTACACGGACAGAGGTGGGTACATGTTGGAACGTTTCGAGCTCGAGGCCTTCCTCACGCTGGCGGAGGAACTGCATTTCGGACGGGCCGCTGAGCGCCTGCATGTGACCACGAGTCGGGTCAGCCAGATCATCAGGAGGCTGGAGCGCCGCGTCGGCGCACCCCTGTTCGCACGCAGCAGCCGCAGCGTGGAGCTGACCGGGCTGGGCCGGCAGCTGCGCGAGGACCTGCTGCCCGCGTACCAGCAGATAACCAGCGGGCTCGCCCAGGCCATCGCGACCGGCCGCGGTGTGCGGATCAAGGGCGTGGTTCGGGTCGGCTGGTCCGGTCCGTGGTGCGGGAATCTGGTGGTCCAAGCCGCCGACCTGTTCCGTGCCCGAAACCCGGACTGCGCGGTCGAGATCCAGGAGATCCAGCTCCGCGACCCGCTCGGCGCCCTCCGGGCCGGCACCGTGGACCTGCAGATGACCGAGTTCCCGGTGCACGAGCCCGACATCACCACCGGGCGGCTCATGTTCACGGAACCACGCTCGCTCCTGGTCCCGTCGGACCACCCCTTCGCCCACAGGACGTCCGTCTCGCTCGAAGACCTCGCGGACACATGCCTGATCACCATCGCGGATGCAGACATCCCCGTGTACTGGATGGACCGGTACTTCCCCAGGCGGACACCCTCGGGACGCCCCATCCCCCAAGGGCCGGCGACGAACTACTGGCCGGAGGTCCTGGTCCTCGTCGCCTCCGGCGTGGGTGTCAGCACGGTCGCCGCCCGAGCCGAGCAGTTCCACAGCAGACCGGGAATCGTCTTCGTTCCGTTCCACGACGCCTCGACCATCGACTACGGCCTGATGTGGCCGACAGCCGGCAACAACCCGCTCGTGGCCCCCTTCCTCGCCGTGATCGACGAGATCGCACCCGCGAGCGACCACCAAACCGGGACCTGGTAATGCTCGCCAGGTTGCTTGGTCTTGCCTGTTTGCGGGCAGCTTTCGCCGTATGAGGCTGGGGGATGGAACGGCTCCGGAGCGAGTGGGTCGGCGCACTCCTTGAGCGCGGCGAGCTCCTCCACGGCCTTGCCCTGAGGGAACACGGTGGTAGCCCCCCCAGTCGCCCCCGTTCAGGGTCGACGAGACGATTGAGGCCTGATCCTTTGGAGTGGACACCCTGACAATGGATCTTGATGGTCCAGGGAGGGATGTCCAGGTGGGACGCAGGTCTCCATATCCGGAGGAGTTCAGGAAGGACGCGGTCCCGCTCTACCGTGCCGCCGCCGGGAAGAGGACCTACGCGGCGGTGGCCTCGGATCTCGGCATCACCGCGGAGTCGCTGCGGACGTGGGTGCGCAAGGACGAGGCCCAGGCCGTGCCCGGACGCCGTGACACGGGTGGCGAGGCGGAGGAGCTGGCCCGGCTGCGGGCGGAGAACGCCCGGCTGCTGAAGGCCGAGAAAGAGTGGCACCTCGAGCGCGAGATCCTTCGCCGGGCGGCCGCGTATTTCGCTCGGGCGGTGAAGTGAGCCCTCGCCGCTGGGACTTCATCTCCGACAACCGCGCCGACTTCGGCGTCAAGCGGATCTGCCGGGTGCTCGGGGTGTCCCGCGCTGGCTTCTACCGCCATCTGGCCACCGGGCAGGCCCGCGCCGAGCGCCAGGCAGAGGAGAAGCGGACCGTGGCTGGCTGCGTAGGTGAGAACCGGCTCTGGTCCACTTTCCGTGGGCGCGTACGCAGCGTGACTGTTGATCTTCGATGGATGCCGTGCGATGTCGCCCGGAAATCGCCTGCGGTGAGTGGGGGCTGACCAAGAGTGCTTCGGCGTGAACGAAGTACGGACAACGCTCGAAGAAGTGCTGCTCGCATCGGTTGAGGGCGTCCACGTGGTGGCGGTCGAGGTGGCGGAGGCCGGTGGCCGGGTGGAGGCCTGGTCGACGATGGGCGGGGCGTCCTGCCCAAGCTGCGGAATGTGGTCAGTGCGAGTACACGGGTCGTACCTGCGGTTTCCTCGTGATCTTCCGACCGCCGGCCAGCATGTGGTGTTGTCCTTAAGGGTCCGCCGGTTCTCCTGCACTGACACGGCCTGCCCTCGGCGGACCTTCGCCGAGCAGATACCTGGCCTCACCCGCCGGTACGGAAGGCGAACCGAACGGCTGCGCTCGGCCCTCGCATCCGTCGGCCTTGCCTTGGCCGGACGCGCCGGCGCCCGGATGGCCGATGTCTTCGGCGCACCGGTCAGCCGCAACACCCTCCTGCGGCTGATCGCCTCGCTGCCGGATCCTGAGGCAGTGGTACCCCACGTGGTGGGCGTCGACGAGTATGCGCGGCGCAGGGGGCGGATCTACGGCACCGTGCTCGTCGACGTCGAGACTCGACGGCCGGTGGACCTGCTGCCGGATCGCGAGGCCGACACGCTGGCAGCGTGGCTGGCGAAGCGGCCCGGCATCGAGGTCATCTGCCGGGACCGTGCCGTCTTCTACGCCGAGGGCTCCACCCGCGGCGCCCCGCAGGCCCTCCAGGCCGCTGACCGGTGGCATCTGTGGCACAACCTTGGTCAGGCCGCTGAGAAATGTGTCTACCGGCACCGCGGCTGCCTGCGGCCCGCACCGGCCCGGCTGGCGGAGCCGGACGAGGCTGAAACGTCGCCTGATTTGCCTTCGCAGCCATGGCCTACGGGCCACCGGTTCGCCGAGCGCACCCGCGCCAAGCACGCGACCGTCCACGCGCTCCTGGCTGCCGGGCACAGTAGGAGGTCCGTCGCCCGGCAACTCGGCATGGGGCACAGCACCGTCCTACGGTTCGCCGGCACGGCTACGCCTGAGGCTCTGTTCACCGGACAGTGGCAAAACCGCCGGACGGCCCTCGACCCTTACAAGCCCTACCTCCATGACCGCTGGCAAGACGGCTGCATCCTCTCCCACGCCTTGGGCGACAGCGATCCGCTGCCCGGTCCGGACATGGACCTGGGGCAGGCAGCCTCCGGCCACGTCAAAGGGCCTGCCACCCTGGCACTGCCCTGGGAGCGACTGGACGACGACGGCTTCGAGCGCCTCCTCTACGACCTCCTGCGCAGCATCCCGGAGCACGAGGACGTCCAGTGGCTGATGCAGACCCGGGCGCCCGACCGGGGTCGTGACCTCTCCCTGGACCGTGTCCTCCGAGACGGCTCCGGTGGTGTGCGGACCGCGCGCGTCATCCTCCAGGCCAAGCACTGGCGCAGCCGGTCGGTGAACGCCCCTGCGGTGAGCGAGACCGCCACCGCGGGGAAGCTGTGGAGCCCCCCTCAACGACGTCGCCGCTGTCACTACGCGCCTGCATATCGATCATCCGCCGAGCGTATCGGCGCCCACCCAGACCGACGAAGGAATTTGAAACCATGACGTTTCCGCAGGCCCCGGCTCTGTCCGAGGAACTCGACAAGCTCATGCGTCGCATGCGCCTGCCCTACATGCGCAAAGCGGCCCCCGACGTTCTGGCCACCGCACGCGCCCAACGCTGGGATCCCGCAGAGGTCCTGCGGCTGCTGATATCCGAAGAGGTCACCGGCCGCGACGCCGCCACCCGGCGTCTTCGGCGCCACTCGGCGAACTTCCCCACCGGCAAGACCCTGGGCTCCTGGCGATCCGAGGACTCCACCATCCCCGAACCCACCCAGAACTCCCTGATCACCCTGGAATGGATCGGCCGCGCCGAGAACCTGGTGATCGCCGGCCCCTCCGGCACGGGCAAGAGCCACTTCACCGAGGGACTCGCCCAGGCCGCGATCGAGAAAGACCTGCGGGTGTCCTGGTTCACCCTGGAGACGCTGAGCGCCGCCATCGGCAAGTCGAAGGTCGACGGGTCCACCGCACGAACCGTCGCCCGGATCTGCCGCGCGGACCTCATCGTCATCGACGACATCGGCCTCCTGCCCGTCGGGGAAGACGCCGCCGAAGCGTTCTACCGCATCATCGACGCCGCCTACGAACGACGCTCCATCGCTGTGACCAGCAACATTCACCCCTCGGGCTTCGACACGATCATGCCGAAGAACCTCGCGGGCGCGAGTACCGACCGCCTCATGCACCACGCTCACCTCGTGACCACCACCGGCGACTCACACCGCCTCGCCGAGGCCCTCGCCGGGAAGGGAGTGATCCCCCTGAACTGACCCCCACCCCCAGGAACACCACTGGCCACACGCCTGGACTTCTGATGGCCACCAGCCTGGACACCCAACGGCCACCCACCTGGCCATCTCAATGGCCGTTGACACTCAGCCTGCGTAGGCGCCTCGGACGATGCTGTCGCCGGAGTGGTCCGGCTTGCCGTTGTACGGCTGGATCGAGACGTCCACGACGGAGTACTCGCGAAGGTCGATGTTGTCGGGGACAGGCAGGGTGGCGCGGCCGTCGGGGCCGAGGACGCCCATGGAGACGAGTTTGGTGTGGCTGTTGTCCATGAGCCAGACCTCGAAGTAGCCCGAGTTCTCGGGCAGGCCATTTACGGTGATCTGAAGCGATCGCCGCCCGCTGCGGTCGGTGAGGTTGGCGTAGCCGGCCGAGCTGGCACGCAACGAGTCGAGTCGCTTGCCCCCGGCGAGGGGCTGCGTTGTGGAGGTGTCGGGGCGGGTCATCCACCAGGTGATCGCGCTTCCCGCTGCCGCGCCGAGGAGTGCGGTGCACGCTGCCAGAGCAACGGCGAAACGGCCGATACGCCGTGCCGTCCTGGAGCCGGCCGGGACGAACTCGTGCGGGCGAGGTGGAGAGACGGGGAGATCCGCAAAGCGCAGTTCTGTCGCGATGGAGTCCCACATGCCGTCCGGGGGCGTGAGCAACTCACCATCCGCAGGGGTGGTGTGCAGGGTGGTGACGACACGGCGCAGGGTGTCGAAGTCGTGGCGGCAGGCTTCGCATTCGTGCAGGTGGAGGGAGGCTGCGGGGTCGGTCTCCTCCCCGAGTGCCATCATTGTCAGGGTTTCTTCATCGGTGTGCTTCACCGTCCACCTCCAACCGCTTCTTCAGACGCATCAGACCACGCCGGGTGTGTGTTTTGACCGTTCCGAGCGGCAGTCCGGTGCGCTCGGCGATCTGTGACTGGGACAGGTCTTCGTAGAAGGCCATCTTGAGAACGAGCTGCTGGTGCTCGGTGAGGTTTTCCATCTCCCGTGTGAGCGCGACGTAGTCGACCACCGACTCGGACGCTGGCTCCGAGCCTTCAGAGATCTCGGCTACTGAGGTGAGGGCTTCGACGTTCCGCTGGTTGCGTGACCGGCGGTTGAGCGCGTCGGCCACCTTCTTGTGGGTAATGCCCAGCAGCCAGGTCTTGAGGGATCCTCGCTGCGGATCGAAGGTCTTGCGGCTGTTCCAGGCTCCGACGAATACCTGCTGGGTGACGTCCTTGGCTTCTTCGGCGTCACCGAGCTTCCGCGCGGCGATGGTGTGGATGAGGGTGCCCCAGCGGCGGTACGCCTCCTTGAGGCAGGGTTCATCGCCGTCGGCGAACCCCTTGCCCAGCTCGTCGTCCGGCATCGTGGTCACGGCGGCAACACTAGCGGCAAGGACTTGCATGCCGCCCCACCCGGTCGTCACTTCATTACCTCCACCGCCGTGACGACCAGGTTGTTCTGATAGCCGCCGCGGTCCGCGAGGTACGGGCCGGCGCATGTGATCAGCGTCAGGACCGCGGGTCCCTCTCGGTCAAACACACCAGGGTCCACCACGAGCTCCTTCTTGCCGAGGGTCCGGCGCGCGGTGATCTCGTAGCTGATGGTGGTGCCGTCCTCGCGTACCACTTGCACCTGGTCGCCCTGCCTCACCTTGTTCAGGCCGAACAGGACTCCGAGGCCGAGGCCCTTCGCGTCGACGTGCCCGACGATGACCGAGGAGCCTTGATCAGCTCCGGGGGCCGGGGAGTAGCGGTACCAGCCGACCCGGTCGGGATTCTCCGGTACCTCCATCTGCCCGTCCGCGGCCACACCCACCGGATCGACCGGGGCACGTAGGCCGAGTCCGGGAATCGCAAGCGCGCGTGGCGTCGGAGGAGTGCGGAAGGCGGTGACATCGGAGGAGGCGACCGGCTCGGGTCGTACGGGCCCCGATGAAGGGGGCTGTTCCTGCCCTGACGGCAGCGGGCCGACCTGCGACGCTCCGAAGTCAGCAGTGCGGGACGGGCGGTCTGCGCGTGCAGTGGCGAGGAGCACAGCGGCCACCATCAGGATGACGCCGAGCACAGCCGCGACTGACCCCAGGGCCTTGCGGTGTTGTACGGAGGCCATGCCCATGTGCGGCCTTTCCGGGTGGAGGAGCCGTCCTGCGCGGGGCTCGCACAGGACGGCGTGTACAGGGTGAGGGTCGGAGGCGCGGGTCAGGCGACGTCGTTGCGGCGGCGCAGCAGGTAACCGGATGCGCCGATGGCGAGGAGGGCGCCGAGGGACAGGGCGCCGACCGTCATCTGCTGGTTGTGAGCAGCGGCCTGGCCCGTCTCGCCGGCCGGGACTCCGTGGGGTGCGGAGTGCATGCCGGTGATGGACTGGGTCTTGAGGGCGAGGTTCTTGTCGGTGGCGCTGCCCCAGGCGTAGACGATGGTGTTGCTGCCTTCGGCGAGATCCAGGGGTGCGGGGCCGATCGCCACGGTGCTCGTACCCGCGAGGACGACGTCGGCGGAGACCTTGCCGGCTGCTACCTCGCCCTTGGCCTCCTTGGGGTTCTGCAGATCCTTGAACACCGGTGCGCCGTTGGCGCGGACGTCGACGGCGGGGGCTGCGGCAACGTGCCGGACGGTCACCCTGGCCTTGCCTGCGGGAACCTTGGAGGTGTCGTTGACGAACGCGTCGAGCGCGGGCTTGCCGTCGACCGTCAGGTGCGCCACCAGCGTGGCGTTGGCACCGGCCGGGACCTCGACGGTCTTCTGGATGGCCGGGGTTCCCTTCGGGCCCTCTCCGTCCTTGAAGATCTTGATGTCGTACGAGCCGGCGTCCAGCTTCATCGGTTCGGTGAGCGTGCCCGGCGCGAAGTTCTGGAGCAGCTCCTTGTCGCCTGCGTACACGTCCACGGTCAGTCCGGGCACCGCGTGCAGCACCGACACCGTCGCCTGCTTGCCGGCGTCGGCTGCGGCCAGCGCGGGGGCAGCGGTGGTGACGGACAGCACGACGGCGACGCCGGCCGCGAGAACCGCACCCGTAGAACGAGCGTTCATAGCGATCATCCCCATCATTCGGTCGAGAAGAACTCGATCCCTGTGTGTGGGGAGGCATTCCGCCGCTCCATGCCGATCGGTTTCACCCAACCCTTGAAGTTTTCACAACCACCTGACGTGCCCGCTGGGATTGCGAGCCCCGGCCCTTGGCCCGGTTCCTCTCGCCGGCCGTGCTGGCCAGCCGGTGCGCGGCCGGGGTCAACGGGCGTAGCGTGGTGGGGTATGAGCGAGGTTGTGGAAGCCAGGGGTCCGATGGTTCCGCCGAGTTACCCTCCGAAGTCGCCGCCGCAGAAGAAGCCGGTGGAGCCGCCCCGGCCGCAGCCGGTGACGAAGCCGAAGTCCCTCACCGGGGTCCCGCCCCGACTGGTCGTCACCAGCCGGCGGGCCAGGGTGCTGGCATTCCGCGCGGACCAGTGGGCGGCGAAGAAGGCCGCCGCGCAGGCAGCCCTCGCCGTCGCCGAGTGGGACTACCCGCTGCTGGACGAGCACGACTTCCTCAAGACCGTCCACGGCCTCGTGGACACAGCCGTGACGGCCGGCGGGAAACGGGTTAGCGTCCACCTCGCCGACCAGGACGACAAGATCCTCGTCGTGGCCCTCAACCACCAGACCAGTGAGCAGGACGCGGCGGGATCCGTGCCAGCGGAGGTCGCGGTACTGCGCACTGTGGACGCGTGCGGCGCCCATACCGACCACGACGGTCACGCCTGGTGGGCGCTCCTCGACGCCCGGCCCCGGCCGAAGAAGCGTCTGGCGTAGCAGGGAAACGGGTGCAGGACGCAGTGGGCCGATTGGCCCCCTAGAGCGGGGACAAAAAAGGCCGGGGTGGATGCTGTCGACCGGGGCGTGAGCGGCGGCGTGTGACGGCGGCCGGAGTCCTGCCCGCGGTCGACAGCGCCACGGGGCCGGGAGCGGCCCGTCCGAGGACGGCTCCCAGCAGTGGCTATTGCACCCCTCTTCCGGTTCAGGCGCAGCGTTGACGCGCGGATATGGGCGTGAGCCGCACCCGGACAGGTGCTCGTGTCCTGGTGCGTGAGCCGAAGCACGATAGCTGTCACCGTCGGCCCCAGCGGTACGCCCTGCCCGCGACCGAGGGCAAGCGCAACGACCCGAGATGGCCGGCCTTCGCCCGGCGCCACGGCTTCGACATCGACCACTCCGTCCAGTGGGAAGTCGAAGCCCTCCCACCCGACGAACTCCAGCGCCTGGTCCTCGCCGCCGTCGCCCCCTACATCGACCGCGACGTCCTCACCCGGCAGATCACCCGCAAGAAAGAACAGCACCACACCCTCGCCGCCTTCCTGAACAGCTGGGACCCGGCAGGCGGGTCAGGACCGTCATAGCGCTGGCCGGGAGGCCCGGCGACCGCGCCCCGGCTGTCGGTAGCAGCTGGGAGGCTGAGACACATGGACAGGGATGAGGAGCTGCTGCGCGGCCGGATCTACGGCGAGGACCACGACCACCCGCGTCCCGGCCCCAAGCCCGGCCGGACGTACGTCGAACTCGTTGGCGGCCCGCTCGACGGCCTGCTGCTCGACATCACCGGCTGGACAGCGGACGAGATCCAGACCGGCGTCGCGCTGATGACCGAGCTCGGGCAGTTCCGCGGCGGCCGGGCCCTGCACGACCCACGCCCCGGCGAGCGGAACCGCTGGGACTGGTCCGGCGACACGCCCTGACTTCCGCTCGTACGGCAAACGACTCGTTCCCGGGGCCGTCGCTCCTGTCTACCAGTGGAACCGTGGATTCTGCGCTCGCCACTGCGCGAGACGCTCGTGGGCGGCCTGCTCGTTGGGGAAGTGGCCGCGGGCCTTGACCGCCCGGCGGATCCGGGCGTTCACGGACTCGATGGCGTTGGTCGTGCAGACGATGCGGCGGATCTCGGTGTCGAAGCGGAGGAACGGGGTGAACTCTTCCCACGCGTTCTCCCAGAGCCGCACGATCGCCGGATACTTCTTACCCCAGGTGTCGGCGAACTCGGCGAACCGGTCGAGGGCCGCGTCCTCGGTCGCCGCCGTGTATATGGGCTTGAGCACCTTGGCGATCTTGTCCCGGTCCTGGCGGGCCGCATAGCGGAAGGAGTTCCGCAGCAGGTGGACCACGCAGGTCTGCACGACCGTGCGGGGCCAGACGGTCTCGACCGCGTCGGGCAGGCCCTTGAGTCCGTCGCAGACGAGCATGAGGACGTCGTTCACGCCGTGGTTCTTGATCTCGGCGAGGATGTGCATCCAGTGCTTGGAGCCCTGACCGCCGTCGCCGGCCCACAGCCCCAGGATGTCGCGGCGGCCTTCGACGGTGACGGCCAGGGCGACGTAGACAGGCCGGTTGGCGACGGCTCCGTCACGGATCTTCACGTGGATCGCATCGATGACCACCACCGGATAGACGGCGTCCAGGGGCCGGTTCTGCCACTCTGCCATGCCCTCGAGGACCTTGTCGGTGATCGTGGAGATCGTCTGGCGGGAGACCTCGGCGCCATAGACCTCCGCGAGGTGGGCCTGGACCTCGCCCGTGGTCAGGCCCTTCGCGGACAGCGATATGACCATCTCGTCCACGCCCGTCAGGCGCTTCTGCCGCTTCTTGACGATCTTCGGCTCGAAGGACCCGTCGCGGTCGCGGGGCACGGATATCTCCACCGGCCCGACCTCGGTCAGGACAGTCTTCGCGCGGGTGTCGTTGCGGGAGTTGCCGCCATCTTCCCGGCCGGATCGTGCTTGTCATAGCCGAGATGGCCGGTGATCTCACGTTCAAGGGCGGACTCCAGCAGCCGCTTCGTCGGCTGCTGCAGCAGCCCGCCGTCACCGGTCAGCTGCAGGCCCTCGGCCTGGGCGCGGCTCACCAGCTCGTCGATCAGCCGGTCGTCCACCGCCCTGGCCCGCTGCGGCGCAGCCGCCTCGACGGCCTCGGTCACGTTCTCACTGGTCATCGGTGCATCTTCCTTGATCGGGAGTTACACCGAACGATTGCGGGGGCGGGCGGCGAACACCCCGGCCCGTGCGACGGCGGGCTGGGCTGCTGCCGGTGCGCGGGCACGGCCGGCTTCCCCCGGCCACCGCTGTCAAGCCCCGACTTCCCGTGCCGTGCCATGGCCGGCGAAACCGGCGCTAATGGAAGACCGAACCATGTCGCCACCAGCAGCCGTCTGCGGAAGGACCCCCCACGATGCGCCCCTCCCGACCCCGCCACCTGGTTCCGCTGGTCGGTGTGGCCGCCGCGCTACTCGCTGGCCTCACGACCACTTCCGCTTCCGCCGCCCCGGATCCCCGCTCCACAGTGACCGCCGCCGCGCGCCAGGCCCCCGCTGCTGAAGCCCTCCCCGACCAGGCCCTGACCTACATAGACCCCACCCGGCCGGGCGGCTCCTCGGCCAAGGACCGCCAGCGAAAGCGCGGGGGCTACTGCTGGGGCCCTATTTCCCTCCCCTGTTATCGCTATTCGCCAACGCCTTCCACCGGCCAGACCGGCCATGACGCCACTCCCGACCCAGCCGCAGGCATAGCCGACGTCATGATCTGGGGCGACAAGCGCAACCCCGCCTCAGGCATCGCCGACGCAATGACCGGCTAGGTGTATTGATCACGAGCGTTGTTAGCACGGGCGGCCCGCATCCGGTCGAACGACTCGTTCGCGGCCACGGCCTCGTCGTAGACGGCCTCGATCTCGGCCTGCCGCTTCCGGGCGGCCTCGGCCCGCTGCTGCTCTAGCTGCTCCCGGTGCTGTGCATCGAGGCGGGCGACCTCAGCGTTCTGGATGAGCTCGTTGCCGGCCGGGAAGTTCAGCGACGCCGAAGAGGACGATCCACTCGAACTCCAACAGCTCCGTGAGGGCTGGCTCGCAGAGCGGCTCGCGGAGGGCTCGCGAGATGGTGCCGGTCACTCCGGCGTGACCTGACCAGCGGAAATTCGGTGGTGTGGGGTACTCGGCGCGTGTGACGGTTCGGCCATGGGCAACTCTCAGGCGTACCCCGTCTTCCGTACCAGCGACGCCGCCACGGCGTACGCCAAGGCCAGGGAACTGTGCACGCTGTTGTGGGAACGTGAGGACCGGGTCTGTCTCTTCACCGAGTTGCTGACGGTGCAGGATGTCCGGCGGATGGCGGCGGTCCTGCCTGGAGCAACGTTCGAGTACACGGGGTGGCGGACCGGCCCGGCGGGCGAGGACCTCTGGTTCGATCTCGACGTCACGACGGCGGACGACCGCGCTCTGGAGCCACACCTGCCTCTGGACATCTTGGGGATGAAAGCTCCGGTGGGCGTGGAGGACCGCTTCGTGGCGGCACTGGGCCGGGGCATGGCCGCCATCGACTGGTACGGCTCGTGGCCGGATCGTCCGGAGGCGGGCCAGTACGCGGATCCGAAGTACGACGGTGTCCAGGTCGTCTTCCACGGCGACAATCCCGATTTCGCCTCCCCGACGCACGACCACACCGTCTTCGTCCACGTGAGCAAATGGGGCTGCCTGTCTCGGGCCCAGGACCTGGCCTCCCGCATCGGCGGCAAGGTCCTGGGCGAGCCGCTGCGCGGCTGGTGACGGAACCTGGTCCGGTCTCGGTACTGGTGCCCTCATGTGGAGGTGTCGCAGCTTCTCCGGTGGTCAGCGGCTGTTTGCCGACGCCCTCGGTCAGGCCGAGCGGAACAGATGTGTTGCCCCTGTCGCCGAGCGCGCCAGCGCGGAGCTCGCGGCGTTGACCGCCTGACCACCAGACCGGCCCCGTCACCGGTATCCGAGGCCGCTCGGCTGCCCGAAGACCGGCTATCCGGCTATCCGGCTTCCGGTCGAATGGCAGCCGGTGCGTCGTCGGCTCGGCGGCGTCGGTGGTACGCGACGGTGAGGATCGCCAGGAGCGGGCCCCAGGCGAGGAGCGGGGCGTACGTCGTCCACAGCGCCCAAGCGGCCGGGCCGCTGGTCGGGAATCCTTCGCCGTTCTCGTTCAGCGGTTCCACGAAGCCGAAGATCTGGTTCAGCACGCCATACGCGCAGAGCATCATGATCAGCGCTGCCCCGAGTGCAGACGGGATGACCACCGCCGGGATCGGGATCCTCCTACCGCGCAGCTTCGGCACCCAGTCGGGGACGACTTCGCCCCACGGCCGCACCAGCCCGAGTGCGAGGAGCGCGAGTCCCTCGGAGACCACGGACAGCCCGATCACGTACGGGCGTTCCCACACCGCCCACTGGTAGTCCGCGTCGTAGCCGGCCAGGCCAAGCACCAGCGCGACACGCCACAACCCGGAGGGTAGGACACACAACGGAATGGCATGAGCGACGCGGACCGCCCAGCGGGGGACGGGCTCCACCGGCCTGAGGCCGGCCGGAGCGCCGACCGGCATCCCGGCTGCCGTTGCTGCCGCTGTGCCCCTGATAGGCGTGCTCATGTGTGCCCTCCCCCGACGAACTCCGACATTGTCGATCTTCGTGTGCGGAGCGGTGCTGGTCGTCCGCCGCCGGGTTGACAGGCCCTCACCCATGCGAAGGACACCGAAAGCGACCACAGGATGACCAGAGCAAGGCCGCAAAAGCCAAGACATGCCAGGGCCTCGGAGGAACACCCGAGGACTCCCGGCAGTCGATGCTGTCGGCGCGTACAGAGTTGGCCCAGCGTTCGTCGGTGAACTTCGCCCAGCAGCCGGTGGAGACGGGACCGCGGGCGCCGGCCGGCACCCGCGTGTGGCAGGGTGCCGTTCATGTCCTCCGGCATCTCGTACCCCGTCTTTCGCACGTCCGACCCCACAGAGGCCCTCGCCGTGGCATGGCGGCTCATCGCGCTGGGTGAGTGCGAGTACGCGGAGGTCTCGGTGGAGGCAGAACTCTGCACGGTCCCGGAGGTGCTGCGGCTGCGCCGGGGACTGCCGGACGGCTGGTTCCGCACGGAGAACGACGACTTCTGGGCGCGCGAGCGTGACGATCCGACGCAATGGCGCTACGAGTACCGCGCGTCCGAACTCTCCGGGGATCCGGACGACCTCGGCCCCATGCTGCCGATCTGGGTGTCGGTGCTGGACCAGTCCCTCGGCAGCGTCGAGGACTCGTTCGCCGGGCTGGTGGGTGCCAACTTCGGTTCGATCAGCTGGCGGCAGCTGATCTGGCCGCAAGCGCCGGAGCTCGGGTACGACGGCCGCGTCGAGCACGACAGGGTCACCCTGGTGCTCAACTGCAACGCCGAAGGAACGGACCTGGAGGCCGGCACGCACACGCTGTGCATCGGCCTCCAGCGGGGGCCGGAGGCTGAGGGATACGCCGCCTGGCTGGCCGGGCACCTCGGCCGGACAGTCATCGGACCGTCGTACGAAGCCTTCTGACGCGACGGAACCCCCACGACCGGCTGGACGGTACGGGGCTGCAGTGGTCACCATTCCGGTCCCCACGGCATGCCTGCTGTCACCTCTCCGCCGTATCGTGGACGAGGGGCTGGTCGGGCCAGCGCCGCAGACATGCGAGGGCTCTCAGACCGGCCCGTTCGTGAGCTTGGATGGCCCAGCCTCAACCCTCGCCGGGCAGCCCACGCTCAAAGCAAGGCCATCTCGGCGACGGACGGTGCCACCAGCAAGGGCCGTGTTCCCCGCGGAGGTGACGTACTTCTGTGAGGGACACCAGCCAGCTATTCTCCGCTGCCGAGACGCCGAGCTACTCAAAGGGCGGCGGGCCGCTCGGACAGATCCAGGTCGTCGGAGACTGTGAGGCCTTCGGTCAGCGGCCCCCACATCGCGCGGGCGTCCGCGCTCACCGCCACCGGCTCCGCAGCCGGGGCCCGATCGGGAGCAGCGGGGGCGGGGGTGGCCTCGGGCCCCGCAGGCGCGGCGTACGGGTTCGCGGCGGGGGCGGGGCGGGCGGCGGGCACCCCGGCGGCCGGTGCGGCGGCGGGCTGGGCCAGGAGGGCGGCGACGGCCTGGTCGACGCCGACGCCCTGGCCGTGCGCGGCGGTCAGGAACCCAGATCAGAGGGATTCACTTCGCTCTCTACCGGCTGAACAGCAGTCTCTTGAAGGACACCATCGTGTGCGTCCTCCAGGACACCGAGGACGACGAAGGCGCGATCAATACCCTGCTCACCGCCTTGGGGATCGGACCCGACGCAGTGACGTACCGGGGAAATGTACGAAGCGACGAGGCCCAGTGACTGCCTGTCGGACACCAATTAGGAGTCAGGACCCCGGCATGTTTTGGTCCCGAGCCGCCAGGTAGTGGGTCCAGCTGTCGTTGGCGTAGTTGGCCCAGCGGTTGGCAGTGCTGGGGTGGAGGCCGAAGAGGTCTCAGGTGCGGTTCTCGTCGACGAGCCCGATCAGGACATTCCTGTCCGGTACGTCGAGTGCCGGTATGCGCAGCCAGTGGAACGGGAACCCGTACGCGCCGTCCTCGGCCGCCCTGTACTCCATGCGCAGCAGCGCACCCAGCTCGCTCTCGTCCTCGTGGGCGATGACGACGCTGTAGCGGCACGAGGTGATGCTGTGCCAGGAGATGTTCTTGCCGTCGTGGCGCAGCCCGTCCGCGGTGGCGGTGAGCGGGCCGAACTCCACCTCCTCGCCGGCCGCGAGGGACCCTCTGGCCCGGGCGAGGTGCAGCGCGGTGACCGGGCCCCGGATCCGGTCCACCAGAGGTGCAATGGCGGCGGGCGGAGACGGGGGCATGCGGCCCGAGAGGAAGACGGCCTCGGGTGTGGCGATGGGCGGGTGGGTCATCCGCGAGGCGAAGACTGTGCCGTCGGTGAACTCCATCCGCAGGGCGTGTACCCACTGCGTGACCACCGTGCCGTCCGGTGCATGGCTGGCGTCGACGTCGTTGGCGCACCACAGGCGGGCGACCTGCGCCCACCGGTGCACGTGGGGGCTGGCCGTGCGGTCGTCCTTGGTGAGCACCACCCGGTCGCCGAACGCGGAGAGCGTCATTGCCTGCGGTCCGTCGGGCCCGGCGGCTTCTCCGGCCAGCGTCCCGTGCACCGGCCCGGCCGGCAGTTCACGTCCCGGTCCGGATCGTGGTTTTGCAGTCTCCGGTACGTCACGCTCACGCGTGGCCCGTCTGCGCCACCAGGCAACCATGTGTCCCTCGCTCGGTAAGGCGTCCCGGCTCAGCCGGTGTTGTGCGCCTGAGGTCCCCGACCCGGCCCGACCCGGCGTCCGCTCTCTTCCCGGGTGGGTTCCGTTGTCCGCCCGGTGCCGGTCTTCCCGCCCTGTCCGCGCCACGCCGTCCTGGTCAGGGCCGGCAGAACGAAGTGCGCCCGTGGCATGCCGGCGTGGCCCGCCCGCCATGCGGCCGCGAACACCAGTCCGCAGCAGGCCCCTGTGGTGGCAGGCAAGGAATTCTGCACGGTCGGCTCGCTGCCCCCGGATCACAGCGGATGGCAGGCTGCAGGCCATCAGGGGCGCCGGACGGGATGCCCGGCTGAGCGGGGGCAGGGGCGGGGACTTCTGCCAGGAGGGCCAGGGCGAGGGCCGTGACATCGGCGACGGAGCGGGTGCTGGCGGCCTCCTGCACGATCCGGGAAGCGAGCCCGGCCCTTCCCCGCCGGCCTTCGGGCCCGTGACCAGAGCGGCTGTCTCGGCCGGGGGCCGCTTCACGGCGGCCTGCCCTACTGATCCTCAGCGGGCCTCCAGACCGCCCGCCCCGGTAGCGCACCCGCCCGAGCGTTTCCGCCGCCCCGCCCAGCGCCCGTCACGCCTGACCGTCCCACCGCCGTGGCTCGTCATGCCGTCATTCTGACGGCTGGACACCCTCCTCGGGGTTCCCGGCGGCGAGTGCTCCGGCGCGCAGGCGTTCCAGCACGTCCGCCGGGGTGATCATGTACGCCTTGCCGGCGATCGACTTCTCGAACCCGGCGCGGGTCAGTCGCCACACCCCGCAGGCCTCCCGGCCGGTGACGCCGAGGGAGTTCTGCACCCGGGGATTGAACAGGTCGAGGTGGTGGAGGGTCAGGCCCGGCTTCACCGACTGCGCGGTGCGGGCGGATCCCGCCTGCTCGTGGTTGGCGAGGACGCTGATCACGTGCGCCACGTGGAGGGCGGGCAGTCGGCCTTGGGGGGCGTCGGGGTGCCGGAAGACGTGCTGGGAGCTGTACGAGTCGGTCTCCGGGCGGACCTCGAAGGGCGTGTCGGCGAGGGTCCCGAGGAGGTCGAGGACGGATCCGCCGCCGGCGACGGCGCCGCCGAGGGCGTGGCGAACCCGGTCGACGAGGCGGTCCTCGTCCTCGAACGCCTCGTACTCGGACCGCGCCAGATCGACTGCGTGCTTCTGATACCAGTCCGGGATCCATTCCGGCACATCGTTGGCTTCGTCGACCGGGCGGGGCGTTACGCCGGCCATGTCGTGCGGGGCGTGCGCGTCGAGGCGAATCAGCGCGCGGCCGGGCAGGCGGGTGTACAGCGGGCTGTCGGGGACCAGGACCTGCGTGGCGTTCAACCACAGGCGCAGGTCCGGGCCTTCGTCGCCGGCCAGGCGCCAGATCGCTTCCAGGACCTCGTCGTCGTCCTCCGCGACGCGGACGGGAGCGCCGAAGCGCTGCGTGACGGCGTCAACGTGCTCGCGCCACGCGGTGCGCGCGAGGGCGAGGACTTTCGGGTTCTCCTCGGCGTTCTCCGCCTCGATCACGCAGGGCACGTAGCGCGCCATCCGCACGGGGTTGAGGAAGTCGCTGCCCCGCCCGTACAACTCGAAGGGGGTTCCGGAGCGGCTGTGCAGGGTGATGACGGAGTCGATCTCGATCTGGGTGAAGTATTTGACCTCGCCCATCCATCCTGCGAGGTCGCCCTCCCGGACCGGGGGCCCGGACCACAGCACGGGGTTCGGCAGGCCTATGAAGGTGGCCGCGTCCCGAACCTGCCCCGGTGTGTCCTGCCAGGCAAATCTCACGATTGTTCTCCCCGTTGAGCGATGATCAGCTGATCATCTTAGGGGGGGTTTTTCGGCCACGGCCGCCATGTTTCCCGAAACGCCGGGATCCCGCCCGGTCTTTCGACGGGACGGGATCTCGTGACGTTCCCGAGAGCTACTCGCGAAGTACCGTCTGTGGGCTGTTCGAGGCTGCACGGACGCGTAGTTCGGTGAACCGGCGCGGACGGGCCGGTTCACCGGTAACGGGTCCGGCGGCGGGCAGGCCACGGCCCGGCGTGCGCACCGCTCGACCCGTGCGCGGCTTCGCGGTCGGGAGCTGGGGGCCGGCCGGTCAGGGCGGCGGCGGCGCGCGGCCGGCGGCTTCTGGGGCGGCTTTCGCCTGTGCCCGGCGCTCCTGCGCGCGGTGCCAGTCGGCGGCGGCCTCCACCGCCTCCACCAATGCGGTCAGCAGGGTGAGGACGACCTCGGCGCCTCCCCCGCGGCCGGCGCGCGGGGCATACTCCAACGCTCGCGCGGCCGCCTGCCATCCGGCGCGGGCGCGGCCCTCCAAGCTGCGGACGCCGGGATGCGCAGGGGCGTCCCGGCCCTCCTGGCCGCTACGTGTCGGCCGGGTCCGGCAGCCTGTAAGCGTGGCGGAGGGCCACCTGCAGTTCCTCCAGCCCGTCGAGGTCCTCGTGCGAGGTCCTCGTGCAGCGGGGGCCCTGATGTCGGGGACGGCCGCCCGGGCCGCCCACGCCCGCAGAGCGCGCAGCGCAGTCTCAGCTTCGGCCGCGGTCGTGCTCGCCGCGTACACCGAGCAGCCCTCGTTCTCGAGGAACTCCCCCGCCTCGGACTCGGGACTGCTCCGGGTAGGCCTGCAGTCGCGGCCCTTGCCGGATCGGGGCCGGATCGGGAGCAGCAAGGGCGGCGGGAGCGGCCTGCGGCGCGGTGGACGCGGCGTACGGGTTCAGGTTCAGGGCGGGGGCGGCCTCGGGCCTGCGGGCGCGGCGTACGGGTTCAGGTTCAGGGCGGGGGCGGCCTCGGGCCTGCGGGCGCGGCGTACGGGTTCGCAGTGGCGGCGGGGCGGGAACAGCGGGGGCTGCGTACGGGAGACCGGCAGACCGGCCGGCAGCGCGACGGCGGGCAGTGTCCGTTCGAGGTGAGCGTCGTAGCCTCTCCCCGTGCCCACTCTCCTGGACCTTCTGCAGTCTCTCGACGAACAGCCCTCTGAGGGGCTGATCCACGCAGCCAAGCCCTGGACAGCCGCCTCTGCAGGGGCCGTCGCAGCGCTCGACGAACCGCCACCCGGCCTCGACTACCTGCTCGAAGCAGAACTGGTCCACGACGTCCTCGAGGTGTGGTCCTCCTGGCGCGACGGAGCCCAGCCCACCGCGGCAGAGAGATGCGAGGCGGTCATCCACTACGCCGAGTACGACGCCTACCTCGACGTACGCCTCTGAACACCGCCCGCATCCACTGCCGGGCCGGGCCTCCCCGCAGCAGTGTCGGCCCACTGGTCGGTGCCCGCCGCGAGGTGCAGGCCTGGCTGCCACCGCCTGGCAGACGGTCCTGGCGGCCTGCCCGGGCCGGGGGGGCGGAACAGGCTCAGGCCGGCCCCGGGCCGTCGACACGCCTGTACCCGCGGGAACTTCCGCCCCGGGCCCCGCGTCGTACCGGGCATGATCGAATCCGCGGACGGCGAGGGCGTGGCCGACGTGCCCTCTCCTCGCACGCGATCTAACCGAAGTGGCCGGAGCCCGGATTCCGCGCCGCCGCCACGATCCGCTCCAGCGCCCAGGCGTGGCGCTGGAATGCCTGGCGTCCGTAGGCGGTGAGGCGGAGGTGGGTCTGCCGTCCCGTGCGGTTCCGTGTCTTGCGGACCTCGACATACCCGGCGGCTGCGAGCGCTGCCACCTGCTTGGACAGTGCCGAGTCGCTGGTGCCGACCGCGTCCCGGACGAATCCGAACTCCGCCCAGTCGGCCGGAGCCAGGAGCGCCACCACCGAGAGGCGCGCCGGAACATGCAGGAATTCGTCGAAGTCGGGATCCATCAGACCTGAGCGTCCCTGCGGATGACGGTCCCGACGAGAGGGCGCACAACGTAGGAGGCGGCAACTGCCGTCAGGGCGGTGACGGCTGCGGCGAGCGTGTGCCGTGCGGGAAGGGCGAGAAAGTGGGCGGCGATGACCACCGTCCAGAAGAGCACGGCGAGGAGGACTCCTGTGGCCGTGTAGAACAGCGCCTCCGAGCCGACGGCCTTCCGGCGGACGGGGGCACGACGCCGGTACACGAAGAGCCCTCCCAGAACCAGGCCGTTCCCCGCCAGGACCGCGGCGGTGTTCCAGGGGCTCGGCAGGTCGAAGGAGGAGCAGACGGCGAACAGACCCAGCGCCGCAGCGATCAGGTAAGGGCGTGAGTAGGCGTGGCGCAGGTATGCGTCGAGGGTCTGCTCCTGATGGCGGTGTATGGCGTCGAGGGCAGCCTGAGCGTCGTGGTGGGGCGCACGAGCGACGTCTTTGGTCATCGATCCTCCAAGTATTTTCTCATGAGGAAAATACTACCTTCTTTCCCGTCAGGAAAAAGGTGGTGGCCAACGCACCGAGGTACACCGGGCCCGACTCGGCGCCGCAGCCCGCTCGTCACCTGCTGCCCGCTCCCGGACGCCCGCGAGCGGCCACGGGCGAGAGCCGACCAGGAGGCCCGCTTCCCGCTCCGGTTTCGCGCTCCGGCAGGACCCCCCGACCATCGCGACCACCCGGGAATGCGCGGCCGGCTGCACCTTGAGCTGCTTCAGGGCGCGGGACCGGCCGCCGCAGTCAAGGTCGCCTGAAGGACCGCAGGTTCCTGTTCTGCAGTCCAGCCCGGCCCGCCGGCTGTGCCGGTATCACCCACGCCCGGCACCTGGGCCGCGGCGAGCACATGAGCGACACCGTCCAAGCCGTCGCCGGACTGCTCTCACACCCCGAATGCGGCAGCAACTGCCCAAGTCCTCATCGGTCCGATCGGCCCGATCGGCCCGATCGGCCCGGAGATGGTGTATCACCAGCGCTTCCGCTCCACGGACTTCCGACTGCCCAGAGTGGTCTTCTCACATGAGACGCTGCACCGGGACACGCAGGTCAAGGACAACGAAGAGCTCATCGCCACAACTGCGCACACCGCCTACTACGGGCAGTTGCCCCTTAGAGCAGCCGCGTCTGGCGGCTTCCCGCACAGAACAGTCCTGAAGGCTCAACACCGGGCTGATGGCGCTGTTGAACACCCGCGGCGCCCACAGTCGGCAGCGGTTGGCGCGTTCCACCGGAAACGTGCGGCCCGGCGCCGCTGCCACCTTCCTCAGCCTCACCCCGGACGGCAGAAGACCGATCCGACCACTGCGGCGGGCGGTATGCCGGCTGCTCGACGGGGTGGCCGGTTCCCGTACCATGCACCGCACTATTGAACGTGCTCAAATTTCGGGGGCTCTGGTGGGGGGAAAGACGAGGGGACGCCGGCTCGCCGTCGTCCTGTGGCCAGTGCTCGCGGTGGAGGTCGCGGGCCTGGTGGGGACGTTCACGCTCGCGGACACCGCCGTGCCGGTGCCGAAATACGACGGCCCTCTCGTCAAGGAGTGCGCAGTGCTCCTCGTCCTGGCCTTGGCGGTCCTGCCGGGCGTGGTCGCGGTGCTGGCGCTGCGCGACGGCCGTAACACCAATGCCGTCTGGCGGGCAGCCGCCTCCTGGATCCTGGCGCTCGCACTCCTGGTCATACTGCTCAGGGCGGGCACGGGGCTCCGGGTCGTCTGGTGCGCCGTCACGATGGCGGCCTCGTGCGCGGCCACCGTCCTGTGCACCGAGAGCGCGACGGGGCTGCCGGTCCGGCCGTCCCGCGCCGCAGCCGTCATCGCCGTCGTCGCGCTGGTGGCGGCGGTCAGCGGCTCCTGCTCCGGTCCGTACACGGACTATCCAGGGGTGTGGACCGCCCCGAAGGACGCTGCATCCCTGACCCTGACCGAGCAGACGGCGGCCGGGCAGGGTGGCCGGTACACCCTGCGGGTCGGGACGTGCACGGAACAAGGCAGATGGGTCCTCGACTACCCACAGATGTCGACTTCGGTCCAGATGCGGCTGCACCGGGAAGGCGAGCTCTCGTGCGTTCCGACCGCACCGGACACCTGGGTGCGCATCGTCGGCGGCACCCGAGCGGCTCCGGTCATCGCGCTTCCCGGGCTGCTTCTGACGAAACAGTGAGCGGGGCCCTCAGAGCCGTTCGGGGCGGCCCCCGGCCACCGGGCACGGGACGCCGCCGGGCTGCCGATCCCGACGGCGACGCCACTCCGGTGGCGGGTCGTCACGTGCTCCCGAAGGCGGGCCGGCGCTGATCTCCCTACCGTCTCCGGCACCGCCGCAGGCGCAGCAGTGCGGGCCGCCGCCCGACGGGGCGACGGCCCGTCCGGTCCCCTCACGCGGACCCGGCATCGTGCAGGGCCCACGGGCGGCGGTGTGCTCGTCGCGTTTGGCCGGGACCGAAGAGGAACTCCAGCAGCGTGGAGGTGTCGTCGCCCGTCTCCGGCTTCTTCGGCATCACTGTCGTCCCAGGCTTTCGGGAGTTCGCCGTGCGTTCCGGAGCCGTACGTGCCCGAGCCGCCCGAAGTCCTCCCGGCGCCTCCCGCAGGGCCGCTGCGGCGCTGGGGCCTTCCCCCTCCACGCCCCACATTTCACGTGGAGGATGGGGCGGGGGTGCTGGTAGCGTCCATCTGCTGATCGCCAGTCGGCGACACAGCGGTTCACATGGGGGGAACAGTGGCAACTCGTCGTGCCCTGCTGGCCTGCGCCGCAGCGCTGGCCGCCGGGAGTCTCGTACTGGGCGGCACCACGGCCGCGCACGCGGACAGCGGAGTCACCGGCATCACGGTCCAGGAAGCTCGCAACGACTGGACCAACAACGGCAAGATCGTCCTGTCTTTGACCGCGCCGAGCGCCGTCAAGGACGTCAAGGTCAGCCTGTACTCGATGGAAACCCAGCAGACCGTGGCCACGGTGGGGAACTTCGAGCTGACCTCCGGCACCGCCGAGAACGGGACGTGGAAGAACCGCGGGCGCATCCAGTTGCCCGATCTGGGCAGTTACCGCATCGACGTGTCGGCCTCCGACGAGGGTGGCGACACGCTCTCCGCGGCCGGCGTGGGCTACTTCTACTACGCCGTGCAGACGAACCTGAAGGACACGAAGGTCGACCGGACCACGGTCGACTACCAGCACCGCACCGTCACCATCAGCGGTCACCTGATGGGGCAGTGGCCGGGTTCCGGTGCCATCACGCCGATGGGCGGGCTGACCGTGGAGGTCAACTCGTACAGGGAGCACGCGCAGGTGACGACCGCGGCGGACGGCAGCTTCTCCGCCACGCTCCCGGTCACCAGCCAGTACCAGAACAGGATCGAGGCTGCCTTTCGGTACGACCCGAACCACGTCTTCTACAACCAGTCCGCCTCGAAGACGTTCCCGATCAAGGTGAAGAAGACCGCCACCAAGATCCTCCAGACCCCGAGCGAGAGGAAGGTCCCGTTCAAGGGCACGGTGAACTCGACCAGCGCCACCCTGCTCTGGAACTCGCCCACCGGCTGGCAGCCGCTGGCCGGCAAGACGATGGGCTCCAACTCCTTCGGCGACTTCGTCGAGCGCACCACGGACGCCGGCGGCAACGCGCTCTTCCCCGCGACCCAACCGCTCTGGGGCAACTCCTCGATCGCGGTGGGCTGGAGCAGCGACGACCTGTTCCTGGCCGACGCCCAGGCGAGCGTGGACATCATGGTCGTGCAGCCCGCCGCGTTCCGGTCCCTCACCGCGACCCGCTCCGATGCCGGGACCGTGGAGGTCGGCGGCAGCATGGAGTTCGAGAGCGCGACGCCGGGCACGATCCCGGTGAACATCCAGTACTCCGCCACCGGCAGGGGTGGCTGGACCACCGTTGCCACCGCGCCGGACGCCGGCTGGAACGGTGAGGGCTACGCCTTCTCCGCCACCGCCCCGCAGGCAGGGGCGGGTTACTGGCGTGCGACCTTCACCGGCGCGCCCCAGTTCGACAACGCCGTGAGCCAGGTCGTCTACGTTGCCGCTCCCTGACGGCCCCGCGGGCCGGTCCGCAGCCCCCGCGGCCGGCGGCCGGTCCGCGAGCACGGCATGACGAAGGACCCGCCTGCGGTCGCAGGCGGGTCCTTCGCGCGTCCCCCGGCCCCGCCCACGCCGGGCCCTGCAGCCGGCTACGAGATGCGGTCCGCTGCCCATCACGCCCTGATCGCCACCGCCGTACGGCCGGGCAGCCGGTGCCCCGTCGCCTTCTTCGCCCTCCCCGAACGCGGCGGACGCGAAGGGCACGCCGACCACACCACCGTTGCCCGGGTCTGATCCGGCCTGGCGCCGGCGACCGATGCCTTCCGTCGGTGGAGTGCGGCGGGCTCCCTGATCTTCAGCAGCCTCGAAGGGGAATGGCGCTCCGCTGGATAGCCCCGGCCCGAGGGGCGCTGTCGTTTCTCGGTTCTGGCAACAGATTGGGGAGTGGTCACGGAGCGTTCTCGAGGACGTGTCCGGGTGATTTTCCGGTTTCCTGGCTCTTCGGGGTGTTCGGCTTCCTGGGGAGGCGATGGGGCGGTGGTTTCTGCCGCCCGCACGGCTCGCGGACTGTGGTCGCCTACCCCGCTCCGGCGCACGCCTCGGCCTCTGCCAGGTACCGCGCCACCGGGTCCAGGGTCAGCATTCCGCCGGCGGCACCCGCGTGTTCTGCACGGGCATCACGCAGGGCAGCGGCAGCGTGGGCGGCGATTCCGCGCTCGCCGAGGCGTACGGCGGCGCGGACGGTCAGGCACCACATTGCCTCCTGCATGTGGTCACGCGGTGGTTCGGGCACTGTGGCGAGGGCGGTGCGAGCTTGCTCCCACCGGTTCTGGGCGAGCAGCACGAGGGGTTGCGTCCAGGGCCTGTACGGGCCCCAGTCGAGGTGCGGGTCGGTGGGTGCGGGCCGGTCGTGCAGCAGGCGCAGTCCCAGGAGGGCGAGCGGGAAGAGTCCGCGGTGCAGCCCCGGCATTCCGGCCGTCCGGAGGGTGTCCTCGGCGAGGCGGTAGTGCGCTGCTGCCGTGGCGGCGGTCGGTCCGCCTGGTTCGGCGCTGCGGGCGGCCGTGGCCCGGGCCCTGAACCACCGGGTGAGGATGGGGACGAGGGGCGCCTCGGTGGTGGCGGCGAGCCGGTCGGCCGCGTCGGCGTGCGAGGTCGCGGTGTCGAGGTCGCCCAGGGCCGAGGCGGACTGCAGGCGGACGAGTCGGCCGAGTACGGCGAAGTCCGGCAGTCGGTGCCGGGTGGCCAGGTCGAGGATCTCGGCGCCGGTCCTGTCCCGTGCGGCCGCGAGCCCGGGGCGGGTGAAGGACTGCAGGAACACCCCGTTGAGGGCGAAGGCGAGCAGGGCGGGATCGGCCAGGTCCCGTGCCAGGTCCTCGGCCTGACGCGCCGCCTGCAGCGCGTGCTTCTGCTCGGTCGCGGAGAGATCGGCGCTGCGGCTCTCGACGGCGATCGTGGCCAGGAGGCGGGCGCGCAGGTCGGCGGGGCCGTCCGGGCCGAGCCCGGTGAGTGTGTGCTCAGCAGCCGCGACGACGGTGCGGGCCTGTTCGGGGTCGTCGGCCCGGCTCCAGAGGGCGGGTACGTCGTAGGCTCCGATGATCCGGGCGGTCAGGGAGAGGTCTCCTGTGCGTTGCGCCGCGTGGATGGCGGCGAGGCGGTCGCGCCGGGAGTGGACGAGTGCTTCGCCACCCGCCAGTGCGAGGGGGCGGGCCAGGTCCACGGTGGTGCGCGGGCCGAGCCGGATGCCAGGGCCGGTCCACGCGGTTGGTGTTCCTTCGGGGGGGCACGGTCCGGTTGAGGATGTCGGTCTCCAGGCGCGGGAGGGTGCCACCGGGGTCGAGTCCGAGTTGGTCGACGAGCATCGCGCGGGCGCGGCGGAGGGTGGCCAGCGCGTCGGCCTGACGGCCCGCGCGGTACAGCGCGCGGGCAAGCAGCTCCCAGGCCGGCTCGCGCCACGGGTGTTCGGCGGAATGGGCACCCAGTCCGGCGACGAGGTCGGCCCCTCCCCCGGCGTCGAGGAGGATCCGGGCGTGCAACTCCACACCTTCCAGCCGCAGTTCCTCCAGCCGGGTCCGCTCGCGCTGGGCCCAGGGGGAGGCGGTCACATCGGCGTAGGCGGGTCCTCGCCAGGCCGCGAGTGCCGCGCCGAGGTCGGTCACCGCGTCGGGGTCGCGGCGGGCCCGGGCCAGGGTGTCCTGGAACCGGTGGACGTCCACGTCCTCGCGCGGCAGGCGCAGCGTGTAGCCGGGACCTTCGGTGACGATGACGCGCGGCGGGTGGCGGGGCGGTCGGTCGGGTTCGAGGGCGCGGCGCAGCGCGGCGACGTGACGGTCGTCCAGCAGGACTGAGGTGCGCGGCTCGGCTACGACGCTGTCGGGGTGTGGAGGGCGTGGGCGCCGGATCTGGAGCACCGGCTGACCCGCGCCGGACATTTCATGGCCGAAGAGGCACCAGACGAGATCGCGGCCGACATCCGGGGCCTGCTGGCCCGCTGAGCTGCTGCTCTCGATGCGTTGGCTGGGGCACGGCCGGTCGGCGAGCGCCGGGTTCTCGGCGACGGCATTCCCGGTCTCGCCGGTGGCGGGGCGGCGCGTGGTCCGGTCGGGCGGGGACATCTCGGTGAGGCCCCAGCTTGCTTCGAAGAGGCGGGCGGCGGACGGCCGGGGGCGCAGCTGGGTTCCTTCCGTGACCCGGACCCGCCCGAGGACGGTGGCGTGGAGGGGATAAGGCGGGTCAGTCCGGGCCGGTACCCGTCCAGGCTATGAGCAGGCGGAGGCCGAGGTCTGCCGTGTCGAGGTGGGCGAGGTGGCTGTTGCGCTCGGCCCACCGGCCGGAGTGGAGGTCGTCGCGGAGGCTTCGCACCGCCCGCCCGACCCTCGTCCACACCGACATGGCACGGCGGACGTGCTCCTCCAGATACGCCCCCGGTCTGCGCCAGTACGCCTCGAACAGGCCGTCCGTGCAGTCCCACGGGATGGGCACCGGCTCGACGCGGGCGCCGATCGTGTCGGCCATCCCCGCAAGTGAGGGAAATTCTGCGAGGACGGTGGCGAACTCGGGCAGGTAGTCGCGGGTGAGCCAGAACCGGTCCTGCCAGCCGGGCTCGTCGGTGTCGAAGGTGAGTACCACCACGCGACGTGCCACGCGCCGCATCTCGCGTTTCGTCGTAGTCCAGCTCCTCGCTGATCAGACGCGTCCTGGTGAGGGGCAGGGGGATCCTCCAGTCGCCTCCGGGAGCGCGGCCCAGGTCCAGCACGCCCAGGCGGCACTCGGCAGCGGTGAGCAGGGCGAGGCGAGTGCGCTCGTCGTCGAGGTCCGGGTCCTGGGTGGTGCGCGCTGCTTCCGGCACGCCGCCGACGAGCGCGGGCAGCCCTCGTCGCCGACGGCCGGCCCGTCCTCTGACCATCAGGAACAAGGAGCAACACATGAAGATCGTCCTGTTCGGCGCCGGCGGCAACATCGGCCGGCCCGCCACCGAGGAACTGCTGCGTCGCGGCCACACCGTCACCGCGGTCACCCGGGCCGGCCACGTCGACGGACTGAAGCACGAGGCCCTGACCGTGACCACCGGTGACGTCACGGACGCCGCCGTGGTCGCCGGCCTCGCCGCATCCCACGACGCCGTACTGTCGGCCGTCGGCCCCCGGATCGGCCAGGAGAACGACCACGCCACGATCGTCGGTGCCGCCCGTGCGCTGATCGACGGACTCCGCCGAGCCGGCGTCACCCGCCTGGTCACCATCGGCGGTGCCGGCAGCCTGCGTACGCCGACCGGTGCCCGGGTCATGGACGACCCGGACTTCCCCGCGCTGTGGAAGGCCAACGCCGAGGCCCAGTCCGAAGCGCTCGACCTCTACCGCGGCGTGCACGACCTCGACTGGACGTACGTGTCGCCCGCCGCGGTCATCGCGGCGGGCGAGCGGACCGGGGCCTACCGCAGCGGCGGGGACACCCTGCTCACCGACGACGAAGGCAACAGCCGCATCTCCTACGCCGACTACGCGATCGCCCTGGCCGACACCGTCGAGAGCGGCACCGCGATCCGCCGCCGCATCACCGTGGCGTACTGAGCCATGAGCAACGACGCCGCCGGCCGGCAGACCCGGTTCACCGTCCTGCTCGCCGCGCTCGTGGCCCTGGGACCACTGTCCGTCGACGGCTACCTGCCCGGACTGCCGGACCTCACCGTCACCGCCTGCCTGGCCGGGCTGGCCATCGGGCAGCTGATCGCCGGGCCGCTGAGCGACACCTACGGCCGGCGGCGTCCGTTGCTGGCGGGCCTCGCCCTCTACACGATCGCCAGCGCGCTCTGCGCGGTGGCGCCCGACCTTTGGACCTTCGTCGGCCTGCGCCTGGTCCAGGGCACAGGCGGGGCGTTCGGCATCGTCATCGCCAACGCCATGGTCCGCGACCGCACCTCCGGAACCCGCACCGCACGTCTCTTCTCCGCACTGACCTTGATCACCGGCCTGGCGCCGGTGTTCGCGCCGGTCCTCGGCGGCCAGCTGCTGCGCGTCACGGCCTGGCCGGGGATCTTCGTGAGCCTGGCCGTACTCGGCGCCGTGATGCTGGCGGCCTCCGCCGCAGGACTGCCCGAGACCCGGTCCGCCTCCGCGTCACGCCGGCCGCTGCCGGCCGTCTTCGGGCAGCTGCTCGGCGACCGGGTCTTCACCGGGTACGTCCTGGCCAACGGCCTGGTCTTCGCGGCGATGTTCGCCTACATCGCCGGCTCGCCGTTCGTCCTGCAGGAAATACACGGCCTGTCACCACAGCAGTACAGCGCCGTGTTCGCCGTCAACGCCGCCGGACTCATCGCGGCCGCCCGGACCAGCGGCCGGCTGGTGGCCCGGGCCGGCGCCCGCCTGCTGCTGCTCGCCGGTCTGCTGGGCGCGACAGCCGGTGGCACCACGGTCCTGGGCGCCGTACTGACACGGGCACCCCTGCCCGTGCTCCTGATCGGCCTGTTCGTCCTGGTCTCCAGCGTGGGCCTGGTCATGCCGAACGCCGCAGCCCAGGCCCTCGCCGACCACGGCGGACACGCCGGGTCGGCAGCCGCTCTGCTCGGCTTCAGCCAGTTCGTGTTCGGCGCGGCACTCGCTCCGCTGGCCGGCGCGGGCGGCGCCACCGACGCCCTGCCGATGGGAATCATCGTCGCCGTGCTGCCGGCGCTCGCCCTGCTCGCACTCGGCGTCCTCACCCGGCCGAAGCCCGGCGAGCGCACTCGCGGGCCGGCTCCCCAAGGACCCGCCGGGCACCGGCGACCGCGCCGGACGGCCACGCCGGTGGTGCGCGGTTCCGCCTCGGCGACGGGAGGCTCCACCGGTGCGGGTGCCCGGGCTCGGTGGGGCAGGCGAAGAGGTTCAGCAGGCCGTCTCGGCCGACCGTGAGCTGCGTGGGGCAACGGTCTTATAGGTGCTCGGCGACGTCCCGTTCCTCGATGGGCATCCAGCTGCCGTCGACGCCGCGCCACTGCCGGCTGTCGACGGTCAGCAGCAGGACCATGGGTGCGGCGCAGGTTCCGCAGTCGATCGGGTGGGGGCCGGTCGTGTGCCAGGAGGGGAACCCGCCCACGCGGCAGCCCCGGGGAATCGACAGGTCGTGGTGGTAGGTGACCGGCTCGTCCAGGCCGCGCTTTTCCGCCGTGCGTTCCTCCGCTTTCTGCCAGGCGTCGATCCTTCTCCACAGCCTGGTCGGCAGCGAGCCGGCATACGGGTGGGTGACGACCCCTGTTCGGGGTGCAGTACGCAGGGCTCGGCGACCGCACCCTCGAAGCCGACGAGCAGCAGCTGCGGAGGTGTGTCCGGCGGCACGGCGACCCTGTCGGAGTGGCGCCGGCGCACGTGCGGGGCCGAGCCGTGGCGGCTCGGGCCATGTGCCTCGAACGGGCACCAGAGCCTGGAGCAGGTCGCAGCCGTCCGGGCCGGGCGGGAGGCCGGGCACGTCCCGCCGGTCCGCGACGCGGTAGCCGCTGCTGTGCTTGTGCGGCTCGGTGCAGACCGGCCACGGTTCGCCGGCCGGCCACAGCAGAGGACGACCGAGCTGACCGATGCGTCCGGACGTCCCGGCCGCGGGTGCAGGCGCGTCGTCACACCGCGAAGCGCCCCCAGCTCCGGGAAGAGCTTCTCGACGTGCACGGGGCGCGGCGGTGTGGTCCTGGTCATGGCGGAGACCTTGAGTCACCGGACATGATCACGGGTGCCTGTGCTGTCCGTCCTGTACGGAGCCACCTGGCCGCCGGCTTCGGCTTCGGCGGCACGTGAGGCGCCCGGTCCGCACCTGGGGACCCAGGGCGGACCGGGCTTCAAAGGGGCTTGTCCAGGACTTCCGCAGGGGGCCGCCGGCGTTCTTTCCCCCTCCCCGGGGAGGGGGAAAGAACGCTGGTTAGAGTGCGGGGCGGACCGCTCAGGTCCGCTCGCGCTCTGGGGGTTTTCGCGTGTCCGAGTACCGTCTCGTCCTGTCCGCAGCACTGGTCACCGCCGGCTGTCTGCTGGTCTCGGCCTGCGCAGGCACCCCCGCTCCCGGCAGCGCCGACCGCCCGGCGGGCGGCACGCGTACTTCTGCCGCTGCCGCCCCCTCGAAGCCGACGCCCACCGCTGCGTTGCCGGCACCGGGTACGGCAGGCGAAATACCGGACGCCGCGCGACTGGCGGAACTGGCGCTGCAGCCGGGCGAGACCGCCGGGGTCCTTGAGGACGGGGGCAGCACCCACGTCCTGGACTGGGTCGAGGGGAGGCCGCTGTCGCCGGCCGAGCTGAGGGACCCCTGTACGGCCATGTGGGGCCTGCTCCGTCAGCGAGGCGCTCAGGCCGCCGTCTCCCAGACCTTCGACACCGAGGAGCCGGGGAGCCCGACGGTCAACTTCCTGTCGTCCTATCGCGGGACCGACGCCGCGACGGTCTTCGGCCGGCTGCGCACGGCACTCGCGGGCTGTCCCTCGGTGGAGGAGGACGGCCGTACGGTGGCGATCCGGTACGAGGATCTCGACACGGCGGGCTTCCCCGAGGACACGCTGCGCATCCGGATGACGATGACCGATGCGGGCTCCACCGGCCCCGCCGAGATCATCGACCGCATCGTGGCCCGGGTCGGCGTGTGCATCACCGACCTCAGCGCGACGGGAACGGAACCGTACCCAAGCGTCTCCGAGGCTCCCGTGCTGCGCCAGATCGACCGTCTCCGAGCCGCTCAGGGACTCTGAACCCGGCCTGCCCGACGGCCCCGTCGTGTCACTGCTGGCCTTGGGCGGGAGTCTCGCGGGATGCGGCTGCCACACTCTTGATTCTTGTGGCAAGCCCCAGTGCTACGAGGTTGTCCTGCCCGGGCTCCTCGCGCGCTACGTGCGCGTCCGGCTCCAACTGCAGAGAGTCGACGCGAACAGGAAGGATTCATGGCCAGGAAGAGCGCGGTATAACCAACCGCTCCTCTTCCTCGTCCACGCCCAAAAGTGCGAGCAGGTTTCCCCTCTGTGCCCCCCGGTCGGCGGTCCAGATCGAACAGACAGTCCCCGCGATCCTCAGATGCCCGGACCTGAGTGTCGACGAATATTTGGGGGTTGCCGGTTTCCTGAATGTACCGCCGCCGGGGGTGACGGCTCCGGCGAGAGTGCGTGCCAGCGGTGATGTCTTCGGGGTGGTGACGCGAAGTCGCTGCAGGATGAGGAGTTCGCATGTGCAGCAACCTGCGCGCACATGGCCTCGTGGGGGCCTTCCGCATACGACAGAGTCGTTCTTGCGAAGAAACACCAGAAGCGCAGAGCTCACCCAGCCATAGCCAGCCCGACGCCTTTTGGATTCAAGTACTCCCAAACAGACAGCCATCGCAATGAAGAAAAGGAACTCGACATGACCCGCACGATGCGACGTGCCCTGCACGGTGCAGTCCTGGCCACCGCCGCCCTCGCCGCGACGGCCCCTCAGGCCTTCGCCGCAGCCCCTGTCCAGCAGTCTCTCAGCAGGCCTCCCGTGGGCTACGTTCTTGAAGAGTCCTTCCACGGCACGGCTGCGGCTTGCCAAACGACGGGCAGGGCCGGCATCGCGCAGAACACATGGACCGCGTACTTCTGCTACCAGGCGCTTCCCTTCTCACCCTTCCAGCAGCTCTACATCAAGAAGTAGCGCGACAATACAGAGACCGGCTGCGGCAGCTCTCCGGCACGGCGTTCCCCTACTGGAGTAAGGCCTGCGCTCCTGCCCGACACCGCCGCACAGGATGTCATGCCACCCGGCTCTGCGTTCCGCCTCGAGGCATCACGCCCTGCGCGCTCGTGCGGTGAGTGTTTCTCGCAGGAGGTCGGCGAACTCGGCCGGGTGTGTGGTCAGGCCGGTGTGGCCGCCGGGGAAGTGCAGGAGTTCGGTGCCGAGGTGCTCGGCCAGGAAGGCGGCCGGGCGGTAGGGCAGTTCGCCGTGCGAGTCCTGCCCGCAGGCGAGGACGAGCCGGTCGGACAGGGCTGCCAGCCGGTGGATGTCGGGGGTGTAGGACATGAAGCTCGGTACGATGCGGCCGACGAAGTACGGCAGGTCGGCCATCGTCTGGCGGGCCCGTGCCGCTGCCTGTGGCGGAAGCTCGATCTCGGCCCTGGTCTCGGCCTCGGCCTTCGGTTCGACGGGGGCTGCGTCGTCCTTCTTCAGGCCCGCGGCGAACACGGCCATGGCGGGCATGAGCCCCTGGGTGCGGAAGGTCTCCTGCACGCGGGCGATCAGGGCGCGATGGTCGCGGGCGTCGGGCAGGACCTCCACCACGGGTGGCTCGTGCGCCACCAGTCGTTCGACGCGTTCCGGGTGCGTGGCCAGCAGGTGGAGGGCGACGATCGCGCCCGAGCTGGCGCCGAACACCCGGGCGGGCTCACCGGGCGAGAGCAGTTCCAGGATCCGGAAGGCGTCGTCGGCGTGCTCGGCCACGTGCTGCTCGGCCTCGGGGTCGTCCAGTGTGCTGCGGGACATGCCGCGCGGGTCGTAGGTCGCGACGGTGTACCGGGCGGCCAGGTCGTCGGCGATGCCGTCGAAGGAGGCCGCGCCGCCGGTTCCTCCGGGGATCAGCAGCAGGAGCGGGCCCCGGCCGCGTACTTCGTAGTGCAGGGTCGCGCCGTTCACGCGCAGGCTGCCGGGGGTGGGGGCGGTCATGCGGAGTCTCCTTCTCGGGACGGGGGCCAGTGCTCCAGGAGGGTGTGGAGGGCGTCGAGCGCGCGGATCCACGACTGCTGCGGCGAACGCTCGTGGGCGAAGCCTCCTGCGGCTTCGAGGGCGACGAAGCCGTGGAAGGTGCTGCGCAGCAGCCGGACCGCGTCGGTCAGGTCGGGCTCGGCCAGTCCGTAGGCGCGCAGCATGCCGTAGGTGAGCTCGACGGCGCGTCGTGGTCCGGCTGCGTGGGCGGCGAGTTCGGGGTCGATGCGGATCGGGGTCTGCGTCGCCGTGTAGCGCCCGGGGTGTGCGTGGGCGTACTCGCGCCAGGCGTCGGCGTAGGCCACCAGGGCTTCTCTGCCGGCGCGGCCGGAGGTCGCCTCCGCGATGCGGATGGTCTTCTCGTCCGCTGCCAGCAGTGCGATCCGGCCGCGTAGGTCCTCCAGGTTGCGGACGTGGGCGTAGAGGCTCGCGTCCTTCACGCCGAGCCGCCTCGCCACCTGCGACATGGTCACCCGGTCCAGCCCGACCTCGTCCGCCAGCTCGGCGCCCGCGAGCGTCACCCGCTGCGCCGTCAGTCCTGCCCGTGCCATGCACCCTCCCAGCGTTCCTAGGGGTTCTAGTTTTAAACTAGGACACCTAGGAACGGGAACTTCCGGCTCCTGTCTGCCCACTCCCCCGGTGCTCCGGGAAGTGCAGGGCGATCTCGGCAGGCTTGGTGATCATCTCCGTGCGCTCGTACGGGCCCACGCGCTGCGCCCCCACCCCGGTCGGGGGTGGGGGCGCGGCGTGTGGGGGGCCGGGCGGGCCGGTTCTGGAGGGGCTCAGGGGGCGGGGACGGTGGTGGTCTTCGTGGTTCCGTCTTCGTCCCGGGCCTCCGGCGCGGCGGGCTGTTGCGGGACGGGTGGGGTGCGGATCAGCAGGGCGACCAGGACGGCCAGGACGCCGAGCCCGGCGCCGACGCCGAATCCCCACTGGATGCCCGTGGCCAGGGCGCCGGTGGCGTCGGCGCCCTCGGCTGCCGCCGTGGCCGCGTGTCCCGACATGACGCTGATGACCAGGGCGGTGCCGGCGGCGGCCGCGACCTGCTGGAGCGAGCCCAGGATGGCGGAGCCGTGGGGGTAGAGGTGGGGAGGCAGTACGGCCAGGCCCGAGGTGAAGACGGGGGTGAAGACGAAGGCCATGCCCGCGCTCAGGGCCACGTGGAGGGTGAGGACCAGCCACGGTGAGGTCTGCTCGCCCGCGAAGGCGAACAGCGCCAGGCACAGGGCGGTGAGGGCGGCTCCGGGTACGACCAGGCGCGGGGCGCCGAACCGGTCGTAGAGCTTGCCGACCTGCGGCCCGAGCAGGCCCATGGTCAGGCCGCCGGGGATGAGGAGCAGCCCGGTCTGCAGTGAGGTCAGGCCGCACACCTCCTGGAGGTAGATCGGCAGCAGGATGAACGCGCCCATGAGGGCCATGAACGACAGGCACATCAGGGCGAGCGCCACGGAGAAGTGGCGGAAGGTCAGGGTGCGCAGGTCCAGGAGGGGGGTGGAGGAGCGCTGGAGTGCGAGCTGGCGCCATACGAACAGGGCTACGAGGACGGCGCCGGCCAGGGTGGTGGCCTCCGGGGGGACGGGGGCCTGGGCGGCGTTCTCGGCGCCGAGGCCGCTCAGGCCGTAGACGAGGGCGCCGAAGCCCGCTGCCGCCAGGGGGACGGACATCCAGTCGATGGGGGCGGCCTGCGGCTCGCCGATGTTGATCAGGTTGCGCTGCCCGAAGACGGCCATGGCTCCGGCGATGGGGAGGACGGCCAGGAAGAGCAGGCGCCATGACCCGAGCTGCAGCAGCACGCCGGAGACGGCGGGGCCGAGGGCGGGTGCGACGGAGATGACGAGGGTGATGTTGCCCATGACGCGGCCGCGGTCGTGCGGGGGTACGAGGGTCATCAGGGTGGTCATGAGCAGCGGCATCATGACGGCGGTTCCGCCGGCCTGGATGACGCGGGCGGCCAGCAGTACGGAGAAGGCCGGTGCGGCCGCGGCCAGCGCCGTGCCGGTGAGGAAGAGGGCCATCGCGAGGGCGAAGGCGGTCCGGGTGGTCACGCGCTGGAGGAACCATCCGGTGACCGGGATGACGACGGCCATGGTGAGCATGAAGGCCGTGGAGAGCCATCCGGCGGCCGCGGCGGTGACGTCGAAGTCGCGCATGAGCCGGGGGATCGCGTTGACCATGATCGTCTCGTTGAGGAGGACGACGAAGGTGGACAGCACGAGGATCCGCAGGACGGCGGTCACGCGGGCGGGCGGGAGGGTGGGTGTTGCGTGTGGTGCGGGCATGGTGCCTTCCGTCATGTGTGAGTGTCCTGCGTAGCTGGCGGGTCACACTGACAGACTGCGCCGCCGGGAAGAACTCATCGGTCCCCCGATCCTGGCGGGTGCCGCCGTCCGGGCTCAAGCGATTTCGGCGCACCGGGCACCGGGTGGGGCCGCCGCTGAGCGGACCGGCCGGGCAGGACGGCCGGGGGGTGTCCGCCGACGGTCCTCCGGCGCGACGGGCACGGGGGTTCCCGCCGCTTCGTTGCGCGGCAGCCTGAAACCTCATGGAACCGGCGAATGAACTGTTGAGAGAATGCCCGCCATGCCCAGTCCCACCGCACAAGAGCTGCTCGCCTCCATCAGCGGGCTGTCCCCCGAGTCGGCGCAGCAGGCAGCCGACCGCATCGACGAATGCAGGACCCTCCTCGCGGCAGGTGTCGGCATGGACGCCGTCCAGCAGCATCTGAAGGACGAGGGCATCTCCGTCATGACCGCGGTGCTCATCACCACCCGGCTGATCGGCGACCACCCCAGCAGACTGCTGGCTGCGCGACTGATCGTCGAATGCAGCCCGGCACGCACTCCCGACAGTGCGCTGAGCCGGCCCCGACGCTGACCGGCGCCTCTGCCGGGCGGCTGCGCGGCCTTCCCGGCACGATCTCCCGCCGAGGTTTTCCGTGGTGACGGCGGTCGCGAGTACGGGCCCCGAGCGGGGGCGGCGGCGGCCGTGCTGCCCCCGATATCTCCGCGCCGGGCCCGGCAGCACGTGCGAGGATCGGAGGGAGTTCGCCCTGTCCGCTTTTTCCGAGGCCGCACATGAAGATTCCGTTCACCCCTTTCCGGCGCAAGCGCGGGACCAGGGTCACCTACGAGGTGACCGGCACCGGCTCCTTCGAGGTGACCTATGCCGTCGGCGATCCCCTGAAAGGGGAGGAGAAGCACGTCAAGGCCGGCGTCACGCCGTGGAAGCAGGAGGTGGTGATGTCGGGCATCGGCGCGATGCCCATGCTCACGATCGTCACGTCCGGCCCCGAGCACCCCGACGGCTGGCTGCAGTGCACGATCTCCGTCGACGGGGAACTCGCGGTGGAAGGGGCGGTGTCCTCGCGGTCGGCGAGTGCGACCTTCACGGCTCTGCCCGGCGCGACGGGCTGACGGCAGCGCGCACCGGAAATCGGAGGCGGTGGGGGTGGCGTTTCTTCTAGCCTCGACCCGCACCGACCGCACTGACCGCACTGACCCGTCGAGTACCCGCAAGGACTTTGTGACCCACTCCGATCTCCTCGCCCAGGCCCTCTCGCTCGCGGCCGGCATGGCCGCCGCCGATCACAGCCCGGACAGCCAGCTGTCCCAGACCCGTCACCGTGCCGCGCTCGTCGCGGGCTGGAACATCGCGCCCGGCTCGACCGTCCTCGAACTGGGCTGCGGCCAGGGCGACATGACCGCCGTCCTCGCGGAGGCGGTCGGGCCCGAGGGGCGCGTGGTGGCCGTGGACGTGGCCGCGCCGTCCTACGGGGCGCCGGTCACGCTCGGGGAGTCGGCGGCCCGGCTCACGGCCGGGCCGCTCGGGTCCCGTATCGACTTCCGGTTCGGCACCGACGTCCTCGACCCGGCGGTCGGCTTCCCCGCAGGTGCCTTCGACCACGTGGTGCTCGCCCACTGCTCCTGGTACTTCGCCTCGCTCGGGCAACTGCGGGACACGCTGGCCCGCGTGCGGCCGTGGGCGCGGCGGCTGTGGTTCACCGAGTGGGACCTGACGCCCGCCTCCGGCGAGCAGGTGGCGCACCTGCTCGCCGTTCTGATCCAGGGGCAGACCGAGGCCGCGGGAGCGCACGGCGAGGGCAACGTCCGCACGCCCTTCTCCCGTGAGAGCCTGCTGCGGCTCCTGCCCGGGGCCGGCTGGACGGCCGACGGCAGTCAGCCGGTGGACACCGGAGGGCTCCAGGACGGGGACTGGGAGATCGAAGCGTGCCTCGACCTGGTGGCGGGAGCCGACGGGCAGGTGGCCGCGCTGCCCGAGCCGGTGCGGCAGCTCGTCCTGAGTGAGGCCGACGTGCTCCGGGCCCTTGCCAAGCCGCACGGCAACCGACCGCTCGGCGCGTATTGGGTCACCGCGCACTGACGTACGGCCCGGGCGGCCGGTGTGGGCGGACGCTCCGTTCAGTCGGGCAGTGCCACGGTGAGGTCGACTTCGACGAGCTGCCCGGTGAAGCCGAGTTGTGCGACGCCCAGCAGGGTGCCGGCGGTGGTGAACGCGGGCCCCAGGCCCGAGTCGGTCAGCCGGCGCCAGGCGGCGCCTGGCCGGATGGGGTGCCGGTGCGCATCGTGTTGTGTTCCGCCGCCGTCCAGGGGGTGCAGAACGCCGGCGGGGCTGAAGGCCCCGCCGGCGTTCGTGCGTGCTGCGGTCTACGGGAGCCGGATGAAGAACGCCGTGATGGTGTGGTCGGTGTTCATGGTGAGCTGGGCGGCAGGGTGTTGGGCAGTTCCACGCCGTCGACCGCCCAGGCGTCGAAGCGGTAGCCGGGGTTCGGGGTGGCCCAGACGGTGACCTGGGGCGGGGTCGTAGGGGCCGAACTGGCTGACCGGCCGTGTGTGGCTGAAATCCGTTGGTGCGCGCCGCCGTGCGACGGGATCATGGGCTGCCGCCTCGAAGCCGTGCCACCGCCAAGCCGTGCCGCCGCGCCGCTGTGACGCGTACGGGTGGGCGGCTGTTTCCGTACCGACCTGGGAGGTCCCCCGTATGACCCTCGTGCCGACACTCCGACGTGTCCTCGGTGACGGCCCGTTCGCCGGGATCGGAGAGCCTTCCGTGGCCGTCCTCGACGAGCGCTCGGGGACCGTCGCCGTGGGCGGGGACCTCGGACACGTCCAGTGGAGCGGCAGCGGGACCGCGGACTCCGGGTGGACGGGGCACCGGATCGGGGTCTACGAGCGGGACGGGCTGCGGTGCCGGCGCCTGGTGCGGTCGGCGTACCCGGTGCGCGCCCTCGCCTTCCACCCCGTTCTTCCCCTGCTGGCCGTCGGTACGGGGCGCTACGACGGCGGCTACTCCTTCGAGGGCGAGCTGCTGCTGGTCCGCCTGGACTCCGGCGAGGTGGTATCCGCCCTGCAGCACCCGCGGGAGGTCCTCGGCGTGGAATGGTCCGGCGAGACGGCGCTTTCCCTGGTCCTGGCGCCGTGTGACGACTGGGAGGACCCGCAGGCGCACGAGCGGGGCCACACGGTCGTCGTGGACCGCCCGGACTGGGGGGCCGTCGGGCGGGGGACGGTCCGTGCCGAGGAGCTGGCCGCCGCCCCCGCACAGCCGGCCGCCCGGCCGGACGGCGCGGAGGCCCGCCGGGTCCTCGCGGACCTGGCGGCGTCGGCGGGCCGGCAGTGGTCCGTACGCCGGCGGGTGTGGGCGGTGGAGGGCACGCAGGACGGCCGGACGCTGGCCGCCCTGGACGGGGTCCTGGCGGAGTCGTGGCTGCCGTCGGGCGAACTGCACTGGTCGGTCGGGGACGAGGAGGGCGGCAGGCAGCTGGTTCCGTCCCCGGACGGCACCTCGGTCTGGACCAATGCCGAACGGCGCGGCCGCCGCAGGGGCAGGCGCTGGGAGACGTCCCCGCCCCGGGTGGCACGGATCGCCGTCGAGACGGGGCAGGTGCTGGAGACCCTGAGCCCGGGGGTGTTCACGGTCCTGGTCGCGGGCGGCGGGCGAACGGTCCTCAGGCCGTCGGACGGCCGCGGCAAGCGCGCCGACCGGTTGCTGATGTTCGGCCTCGAGAGCCCCGCGGACGGCCCCGGGGGCGGTCCGGAGGCCGGTCCGGAGGCCGGTCTGGAGACCGGTCCGGAGGTCGGTTCCTTCGACCTGTTCAACCACCCGTTCGCCGTCCGTCACGCCGGCAGCCCGTACGTCCTGGTGGGGACCGACCCGGATGCGCCGCACCGGGACAAGTGGGTCGCCGCCGTGGGCGCCGACGGGACCCTCCGGCGGCTCTTCCCGCACTCCTGGGTGCCGGCCGAGCACCATTTCGGGGGGCCCGCGGTCGAGATCGGGCAGTCGCTCGTCCACGCCGGCGCCGTCCACCACGGTCACGGGCTCCAGCCCGGCGGCGCCTACGTCGTGCGGCGCTCCCTGGACGGCTCCGTGCAGTGGCAGCATCGCACCGACCGTCCTGCCACTGCCCTGGAGACGGACGGGGGCACCGTCTACGCGGCCTACAACTCCGGTGAACTGACAGCCCTGGACGCCGCCGACGGCTCGGTGCGGTGGCACACCGGCCTCGAGGTGGACGGAGCACCGACCACCGCGCTCTCCCTGGCCGTGACGCCCCGGGGACACCTGCTCGCGGGGACCGTCGACGGCCGGATCCTGGAGTACCGGCTCCGGCCGTGACCCGTAACGGGCAGAATGCCGCGGGGTGTTCGGTGCGGCCTCGCCGTGCCGGCCGGGCGGCGGGGTGCCCGGCCTCCTCGGTTCCGGTTGTGCGGGGGCGTGCCGGAGAATGGCGGCGTGGACAGTTGGATTCCGCCGGTGCAGGGCTCCTTCGTGGGGCGAACGGACGAGGTCGCCGAGCTGACGGCCGGGCTGCGGGCGCACGGCCTGGTGACCCTGGTCGGTGGTGGTGGTGTCGGCAAGTCCCGGCTGGCCGCCCACACGGCGCAATGGGCTCCCGGTGAGCCGTACGAGGCCGTGTACTGGGCGCCGTTGTGGTCGTTGTCGGGCCGGCCGCTGTTCGCGGCGGCGGTGGCGGACGCCTGCGGGCTCACCGACCATTCGACCCGGGATCCGGGAGAGGCGCTCGGCGGCTGGATCGGCGGGCGGCGGGTTTTGCTCGTCCTGGACTCCTGCGAGCACGTGCGGGAGGAGTGCGCCGCGCTGGTGGAGGTGCTGCTGGCCCGCTGTCCGCGTCTGGTGGTGCTCGCGACCAGCCGTGAGTCGCTGGGTGTGGAGGGCGAACGGGTGCAGAGGGTCGGCCCGTTGGACCCCGAGACCGACGGGCTGGAGCTGTTCACCGAGCGGGCCGGGGCCCTCGGGGTGCGGTGGACGGGGCCTGGAGAGCGGGCGGCGGCCGCGGCCGTGTGCCGGTGGCTGGAGGGCGTGCCGCTGGCTCTGGAGCTGGCCGCCGGGATGCTCGGGGAGCACGGGGTGGGCGAACTGGCCGCGGGGCTGGGCCGGCGGCTGGAGCTGGGCGGGAGCCCGGAGCCGGGCGGGAGTCGTGAGATACCGGTGGGCCCCGCGCGGCACCGGGCCCTGGTGACCACGATCGGCTGGAGCCACGAGCTGTGCAGTCCCGCCGAACGCCTCTTGTGGGCGCGGCTGTCGGTCTTCCGGTCCCACCCGACCCCGGAGGCCGTGCTCGATGTGTGCGGCGGGGGGCCGCTGGGGGCGGCGGTGCTGGGCGGGGCGCTGGCGGGGTTGCAGGACAAGAGCATCGTGGCCGTCGGGGACGGCCGGGTGCGGATGCTGGACACCGTCCGCGAGTACGGGGCGATGTGGCTGGCGGAGATCGGCGAGAGCGGGGTCCTGGCCGACCGGCACGCCGCCTACTTCAGCCGTGCGGCGGCGGCCGCCGACGAGGCGTGGTGGGGGCGGGGACAGCGGCGGGCCTACGCGGGGCTCGCCCGCTCCCACGACGATCTCTGCGCGGCGCTGGAGCACTTGCTGCTGACCGATCCCGAGGAGGCCATGGCGATGGCCGGCCGGCTGGGGTTCTTCTGGGCGTGCTGCGGCCATCTGCACGAGGCGGGCCACTATCTGGACGAGTTCCTGCAGCTGGTGACGGCGCCGGCCGCGGTGCAGGCGAAGGCGCTGTGGTCGCTGGGGGTGGTGCGCTGTCTGCAGGGCGGTTACGACGTGGCGCAGCGGCTGGGCCGGGAGGCCCGGGTGGTGGCGGAGGTGGCCGGGGAGAAGGCGCTGGTCGCGGACGCGGCGTATCTGCAGGGGCTGGTGCTGCTCCTGCGCGGCAAGCCGCTGACGGCTCTGCACGAGGCGGACCGGGTGCTGTCGGACGCGGTCGCGGGGTCGGCCGCGGGTGCGCGCTGCCGGCTGCTGCGGGTGTTCGGTCTGACCGGGTCGGGGTTCCTGGAGCAGGCGCGGGCCGAGGCGGAGGCGCTGCGGGCGGAGTCGGTGGCCGTGGGCGAGTACTGGGCCCGTTCCTATGCCGACTACCAGCTGGCGGTGATCGCGCTCTACGAGGAGCGGGCGGCCGACGCGGCGGGGCACGCGCGGTCGATGCTGCGCGGCAAGCAGGCGATCGGGGACGCCTTCGGGCTCGCTCTGGGGCTGGACCTGCTGGCGGTGGCCCTTGCCGAGCAGGGCCGGGGTGAGTTGTCGGCGTGTGCGTACGGTCTGGGGCACCGGTTCTGGCAGATGGTGGGTCATCCGCAGCGCGGTACGCCGGAGTTGGGTGCGCTGCGGGAGCGGGGTGAGCGGTCGGCGCGTACGCGGGTGGGTGATGCGGTGTACGAGCGGGCGTACCGGCGTGCGGTGGCGGCGGACCCGCACCGGATGCTGGACGGCATGCTGTCCGGCGCGGTCGACGGGCGTGCGGGCAGGGCGTAGGCGCAGGGGGGTGCGGGGCGGCGGGGGGCGGGGCGGGCTCCCGGCTTTCGGGGCCTGCGCGGGCTGTATGCAGCCACCGGTCACCGGTCACCGGTACTGTCGGCGGCGATGACTTCGATACGTTCCGACGCCCTGTCCCGAGCCCTTGACGGCCCAGCGGAACCGTCCTTGAGACCGCTGCCGCCCGTGGTGGCGGAGCTGTTGCGCTCCCTCGGGGCTCCGGCCCGTCTGGCGGCGCACCTGCGCGCCGTGCACGACGTCGCCGGCGAGCTGTGCGACTGGGTGGGGAGCCGCTGCCCGGGCCTGGCCGTGGACCGCGATGCCGTCCTCTTCGGTGCGGCGACCCATGACGTGGGCAAGACCCTGCACCCCGAGGAGCTTTCCGGACCCGGTTCGGCTCACGAGGCAGCGGGCCGGGTCCTGTTGCTGGAGCGGGGCTTCGCGCCCGGCCTCGCCCGGTTCGCCGCCACCCATGCGGCCTGGGACGGCCCCGATGTGACGGTCGAGGACCTCCTGGTCAGCACGGCCGACAAGGTCTGGAAGGACAAGCGTGTCCCCGGGCTGGAGGACAGGCTCGTGCGGGCGCTGGCCGCGGCGACGGGGCGTGAACCCTGGGAGGAGTACCTCGCGCTCGACGACCTCCTCGCCCGTCTCGGCGCGGACGCCGCGCGGCGGCTGGCCTTCCAGGCGTCCTTCCCCCTCGGTCGGTGACCCGTGCGGGAGCGGTCCCGCAGCCGGTGAAGGCCCTGGGGCCGCTCCCCCGCGTGTGGGGGTTCGTAGGGTGGGGCTTTCGGGGTGGTGGCTGAAGGCGGAGCGGGCCGGTGTCCGGTCGCGGAGGGGTGGTGGGGATGGAGTACCTGGTGGTGGCGGGGATCGGGGTCGCCTGGGGGCTTCTGCAGCTGTGGCGGGGTGGCCTGTTCGGCCGGAGGCGGGTGCGGGGGCCGGAGCGTTCGCGGGCGCGGGGGAACGACGGCATCGGCTTCTCCTGGGGGAGCGATTCGTCGTCCTGTGGTGGCGGCTCGTCCTGCGGGGGCGGTGGTGGCGACTGATGCCCGCGCCCCGGGCCCCGTGGGGGTTACTTGGAGGGGACGGCGTCCTTGGGGGCGGTGTGCCGGTTGGTGACGACCGGCTTGTCGACGGTGATGGTGCCGACGGGGAGGGAGACGGGGTCGGGGTCGTTGTTGCCGATGGCGACGATGATGTCGATCCGCCCTAACCCGGAGCAACGCGTCAAACGATCACCTAACTCCCTGCACATTACATGCGTATGTCGGGGGGCAACATGACGAGAACCGGTTGCCTGCGGAGGTCTGTCGGCAGGGGTCGGCGGCACCGCGGCCGCGTGTCAGGCGAGGGCGGCGGCCAGCAGGGTGAAGGCGGCGATGATGACGGCGACGCCGACGTAGTGGTAGCGCTCCCAGCGGTTCGTCTGCTCCTTCCAGTCGGCGGGGCGGTTCTCGGGGGTCCAGGTCTTTCCCCGGTCATTGATCGGGACGAGCAGCAGGACCGACATGATCACGCTGAGGATCAGCAGTGCGCCGGCGGTGACGACGAGGCCGGTTCCGGGGCGGAGCCGGGTTCGCTCTCGTCGTGCTCGCGGCGAACTCCGTCGCGCGACGGGCCGGTTCCAGGGCATGACCGTCCGCTCCCGCGCGGAGGTGAGGAGCACGGGAGCGGCGGTCGGCGGATCCGGGCGGTGACGGCTGGGCGTGTGGAGGGCGGCCTCGTTTCTACGGAAAGTGCTTGTTCAGGTGCTCGTCCGGTCGGGCTGGACGATCGTGAGTTCGGTGAGCCATTCGAGGGGGACCGCCGCCTCGTGGCTGCCGACTTCGAGGGTGAGCAGGGACACTTCTGCGGACAGAACGGTCAAGGGCTCTCCCTCGAGGACGTTCCCGTCGGTCATTCGCGCCCTGACTCTGGCCCTCGGAGTCCGTTCGATGGCGGGGCCGATCTCTTCGAGGGCGGCGCGCACCTCTGCCAGGGACAGAGTGCCGGGAGGTTTGGGCATGACGCTCTCGGCCTCCGCTTGGCGGACACTCAGTGCCGCAAGGTCGGCGAGCGCCGTCTCCTTCCGGGGAGAGGCGATCGCTGTGAAGAGTTCGGCGGCTTCTTCGCAGACGGCTCGGGCGGCGCCGAACGAGTGCATGTGTACCGCGATTTCTCCCAGCGAGAGAAGAGCGGTGCCGAGGTCCTCACGTTGCTCCTCGTCTCCGCGGAAGCAGTCGACCGCTCGGTGGTAGGCGATCAGTGCGGTGACGACGTCGCCGGCCTTCATCGCGTTGCGTGCTTGGCCGAGGAGGCAGGGGGCCTTCTTCAGATGTCCGGAGTGTGCCTCCAAGGCCTCTGCGTAGCCGGTGGCGGCTTCGGCGGGCCGATCGGCGAGTTCGAGTACGAAGGCGCGGGCGGCGAGCGCGACGGCGAGGAACTCCGAGTCGTCCGGTGCGCTCAGCCTGGTGATCAGGTTGTCCAGTGTGGTGAAGGCCCGGGTGAAGTTGCCCCTGCGTGCGGCGCGTTCGGCCGAGGTGACGGCGTTGAGGGTCGTGTGGTGCCGTTCTTTGTTCCTGGCGGTCCGGGCTCGTTCGGCGGCTTCGCTGCGCAGGACTTCGGCGTCGTGGGGGCGGCCCGTCGAATCCAGGATGGTGGCGGCAGCAGCGGCGTATTCGTCGGTGGGGCTTCCCGGACCGGCTGCGCCGTCGAGGGCGGAGCGCAGGGTCAGGGCGTCGGCCTTGCCTATCAGATCGCCGGTGTCCAGGGCTGTTTCGTAGGCCTTGCGCTGATGTTCGGCTGCTCGGTCCTGGTGACCGACGCTCAGCGCGATGGCTCCGGCCGTGCTGTGCAGTCGGCCGGAGGCCCGGCGGTCTCCGACCTGTTCGGCGAGCTCGGCGCTGCGCTCGGTGGCGGCCAGGGCCTCCTCCAGCCGGCCGAGCTTTCGCAGCACGTCGGCGGCTCCTGCCGTCCAGCGCTGCTCGCTGATCCGGTCGCCGAGGAGGAGTGCGAGCCTGATCGCCCGGGCCAGGTTCTCGAGGGCTTCCTCGTGTCGTCCTGCCCTGGTCAGGGCCAGGGCGAGATTGCCTCGGGCCACGTTCTGGCCGGCGCGGAAGGGTATGCGTTCGGCTGTGGACAGGGCTTCGTGACATGCGTCGATCGCTTCGTCGATTCGCCCTTGGTCGTTGAGCACACCGCTGAGCGCGCAGAGTGCCATCACCTGGGCCTTGCGCGCTTCGGTGTTCACCTCCCGGTACGTGCAACGGCGCAGGAGGCGGAGCGCGGCCCGCGCGTACGCCTCCGCCCGTACCAGGCGGACGGCGTACTGCGCGTTCTGGGAGAGGGCGAGGAGCAGGTCGACGTGGGCGACCACTCCCTGGGTCTTGGCGTAGCGCAGGGCCGGGCCGGCGCCGAAGTCGAGCTGTGCCGCCGACAGGCGCCGGCGGCGCAGTTCGGTGCCGAGGAGGAAGAAGGCGTAGGCGAGTCTGCCGTCGTCGAATCGGTTGGCGGCGGCCCATTCGTGCGCGGTCCGGATCTGGGGCCACTCCTGGTCGAATGCGGTGGTTGCGGTCTCGTACCGCTTGTCGAGTTCGTCTCCGGCCATGGTGGCGAGTCGTCTGACGTAGTGTTCGGCAGCAGCCAGCTGCCATTGCACGTGTTCGGGCAGTGGGGGTTCGGTCACTTCACGGCCCACAGGGTGCGCGCGTGGGCAGCGAGCAGAGCGTGCATCTGGAACCTGCCTGCTGCGACCGGCTCGAGCAAGCCGCGGGCGACCAGCAGACGGATGCCCGGCCGGGGGTCGTCGACTTGCCAGACCGCGGCCATCGCCTCGTGGGCGAAGGTGGCGGGACGGTGGGCGAACACTCCGAGCGCCGCGAACTGACGTCGGTTCTCGGCGGCCAGGCGGTCGGTGCTCTTGGCGAACAGGGCCGCGATCGTGGGTGTTGTCCCGCTCGCCGTGTCCGCACGGTCTGCCGGGGCCTGGGCCTCCAGGAGTCGTACGCCTTCGTGGAGTTCCTCGAGGAGGTCCGACACGCCCCAGCCGAGGTGGTGCTCGGCCGCGAGCAGCCGTGCGGCGACCTTCAGGGCGAGCGGCAGGCCTTCCAGCTCGGCCACGAGCTCGCGGATCCCGCCCGAGTCATCGGCAACGACCGACGGTGCGAGTCGTTCGATCAGTTCCATGCCGACGGTGTCGGGGAGTTCAGGCAGTACGTAGTTCTCGGCGTCCAGCTGTTGGGCGACTTCGGTCATCCGCGTCGTGACCAGTGCCGCACACCGGGGGCCACCGACGAGGAAGGGGACGGCGTCCTCTGTGGTCCAGGCGTCATCGACGATCAGCAGGGCTCGGGCGTCGCGCAGTCGTCCGGAGAGCAGGCGGCCGGCGTCATCGATGGTGTCGGTGACCTCCAAGGGGCCGAGGCCGAGCCGGCGGAACCAGGAGCCGAGCTGTCCGCGGACGTCGCCGGCTTCGGATAGTCCCGCCCACAGCACCCCGTCGGGGTACCAGCCGTTCACGGTGGCGTCGCGGGCGACAGCGGCGGCAATGGTGGATTTGCCGATACCGGGCCAACCGCGGACTGCGACGACCGGCATGCCGCCCGAGCGTGGCCGGTCGGGGTTGACCCGTGCCCGGAGGTGGGCGATGTCTCCCTCGCGTCCGACGAAGACCTCGGGCAGCGGCGGCACGCCGAAGAGTGTCCCGTCGGCGCCGACGGCCGGTGCGGGTTGTTGCCGGGCACCCAGACTGTCGATCTTCGCGAGGACCAGTCGGTGGAACAGCGGGGATGTCGCCCTCTCCGCCTCGCTCCGGATCTCTTCGCGCAGCAGATTGCCCAGGTGCACGGCGGCGGCCACCACGTCCGTCTCGGCGGTGTTCTCGTCGTAGCCGAGCTCGTTGAGTTCGCGTAACAGTGCTGCGCGGTCGGGTTCTGCTTCCGAGAAGGCGGCGTCGGCCAGGATGACGGCGATCTCGGCCTCCGTGAGCCAGTCGAGCACGCGGTCTTCGGCAATGTCCTGCGGCAGGAAGTCCTTGAGCCGCTGAGCTGCCTTGCGGATGGCTCTGTCCAGCGCCCGTGTTTCGGGTGCGCCCAGCAGGCCGGCGGTGATTTTGGGGGTGAGCGGTTCGAACAGGGATGCCGCTATGCGGCCTGCGAATGCGCTGGCGACAGGTTCGATGGGGATAGGGAGCTCCCAGGATCGGTCCGGTGAATCGGATGGCGTCGCGGGTGGTGCGCAGGGCCAACGTCTCGACCCGTGCCGGTGGTTCCTGCCCGGCGCGGGCTCGGTTGACGCTCGTGTCCCGGGGGACGGCGCTGTCCCCCGGAGCGACAGGCCACCGTTGACGGGGAAGCTCGCCGCCGAGTCGTCCGCGTGCCCGCATGACGGGTCCTGCGGCGACATCAAACGATCATGAAACTGCACTATGTGTTGACTTATCGTGAGATGTCTATTCCGTGGAGTTCTTCGTGAGACGCGCATTCCGCTCACTGCTTGTGTTCGCCACCGTCGCCGCATCCGTCCTGGCCACCGCCGGCACCGGCCAGGCCGCCCCCTCCCCCGGCAGGTCGGACTTCTCCGACACCGCCCCCACCGACCTCCCGTCCGCATCCGGGATGCAGGCCTCCGTAGCCCTGGGGGCGTGCGTCCGCGCCCATGTGGCCGGCTACGGATGGCAGAAGGAATGGGCTTGCAACAACCTTCACCACACCGGGACCGTGGGCCAGAACCGGGCCATCGAGGCCCTGCAGATCTGGATCTCGGGGGCCGGACGCTTCTGCGCGAAAGCGCACACCCGCAACCATGGCTGGGACAAGAACGAAACGTGTGCCAACGGCGAGCAGGTCGCCACCGTGGGCACCACCGGGATGGCCCGCCCCATGCAAGCCGTACGGGTCACGATGCAGAGCAACACCGGTACCGAACGGGCGGACGGCTGGTCGCACATCCAGGAGACCGGCCGGCTCTACCACCCGACGGTGGGTCAGGAAGCCATCCTCGACACGATCGGCCGGGCCCGCAACCTCGAAGCCGTCAGCATCGGCATCTCCTGACCGACGCCTCCCGGCCGGGCGGGCCGCCTCCTCCCGCGCGTCCGGTCGGGGCGGGAGCGTTCGCGACGACGACAGGCCGCACGGGGGGAGGATCTCGTCCCGTACGGCCTGTCGTGACCATGAGCCCTCAGCAGTCAGCAGTCGCCGTGACCTCCGCCCCAGTCGTCATCGTCGTCGTACCAGCCGCCGTGGCCGCCGTGGCCGCCGTGGCCGCCGTAGCCGCCGTCGTCGTGGTCCCAGCCGCCGCCGCTGACGGTCGTCACGGGGTACGTGGGGGCCGCGGAAGCCGTACCGGCGGCTCCCAGTGCCGCGCCTCCTGCCATCAGGACACCGATGGCGGAGACAGCGAACAGTCGCTTCACTCGAAGTGCTCGCATGATCGGATGTACCTTTCTCAGCATTCACGTGACCGCGGCCCTGGTGCAGCGCCCCGATGCCCGCGGCTGGATGTCCGCGGAGGAGCCTGCGGCCGCCTGTGATGTTGAATCCGCGCCTCTGGCCCACACGGCCGATCGGGCCGGGACGTGCGAGGCGCTTTCTCCTCCGGCCTGCGCAGAAACGACCGGAGGGCGCGGTGGAGGCCACCGTTCGACCCCCACGCACTTGTGCTCTAAATCATACCTCTTGCCCTTTTCGTAGCCCAATCAGGCTTTTACGAGTGATGTCGGGCTGTGGTGGCTCCGGGCCGGGCGGGGCGGTGTCAGAGGGCCGTGGAGAGGGACACGTGGCGCCAGGCGTCGAGTTCGCGTCGGACCAGGTCCAGCTTCGCCTCGACGCGCTCGACGGAGTCGGCGCCCAGTTGCAGGCGCAGCGGGGGTGCGGGGACCTCGGTGATGTCGACGACGGCCCGTGCTGCCTTCGCCGGATCGCCCGGCTGGCGGCCGTCGTTGTGGGCCAGGGCCTGGCGTACGGGTCCGGCGCCGGCGGTGTAGTCCGCGATGGAGGCCGGTTCGGTCCGCATGCTGGAGGTGTGGAGGAAGTCGGTGCGGAAGCCGCCCGGCTCGACGATCGTCACCCGGACGCCCAGCGGGGCCAGTTCGCCGTGCAGGGCCTCGGTGATGCCTTCGAGGGCGAACTTCGAGGCGCCGTACAGGCCCACGGCCGGGGCGGTGGCGAAGCCGCCGACGGAGCCGATGTTCAGGACGTGCCCGGAGCGCTGGGCGCGCAGGGTCGGCAGGGTCGCGCGCAGGGTGTTGAGGGCGCCGAAGACGTTGACGTCGAACAGCTCCCGGGCCGCCCGGTCGGAGACCTCCTCGACGGCTCCCACGAGGCCGTGTCCGGCGTTGTTGACGACGACGTCGATGCGGCCGAACGCGGCCAGTCCCTCCCGGACCGCGGCGGCCAGCTGCTGCGGCTCGGTGACGTCCGCGGCGGCCGCCAGCAGCCGGTCGCCGGGCCGGTCGCCAGTCCTGTCCTCCTGGGCGCGCAGCACCGCCGCGGCGTCCCTCGCGGTGGCGATCACCGCGTGGCCGCGGTGCAAGGCCTCGCGGGTGATCGCCGCGCCGAGTCCTCGCGACGCACCCGTGACGAACCAAACGCTCATGATCTCCCCTGGTCCTGCTGCCGGATCGGAACAACGGTCCGACGCTAGAACCTAGAGTCGGGTCTAGATCAAGGGCTGTTCGACGGGGGAATGTGCTGATGGACCTGAGCATCGGCGAGGTGGCCGAGCGCAGCGGGCTGAGTGTGCACGCGCTGCGGTTCTACGAGCGTGAGGGGCTGTTCGCCAATCCGGTGCGGCGGCTGTCCAACGGCCGGCGGGTCTACCACGAGGAGGACCTGGAGTGGCTGGCGGTCTGTACGAAGCTGCGCTCCTCGGGCATGTCGCTGGCGACGATCCGGGAGTACATCGGGCTCGCGCGCCGCGGGCCGGGCAACGAGCACGAGCGGCTGGCGCTGTTGCGGCGGCACGAGGAGGAGGTCGAGGCGCGGATCGGTGAGCTGCGCGAGGCCCTGGACGTGGTGCGGTACAAGGTGCGGGTCTACGCCGAGCATCTCGCGCGGGGTGAGGCCGACGGGCTGTGGAATCCGTCCCGCGACGCCGGGGCCGGTTCCGGGGTGGAGTGACGGTCCCGACCGGCGGGGCTGCCGGGGTACGGGCCGTCCCGGTGCGGGCCGGCCGGCAGCCGTACGGGGGCGGCGGCCGTGCTACGGCTGCGGGCGCAGGGGTGCGGAGGTGAAGTGCCGTACGCGCAGCGGGGCGAGGAGGTAGTCCTCCTCCCCCGGCAGGACCACGGGCCGGGTGCGCCAGTCCTGGCCGGCGTAGGCGGCGAGGTCCGCTTCGCTGCGCCAGCGGCTGACGTACACCAGCGAGTCGGGCGGGGCGATGAGGACCTCGTGGTCGACCAGCCCGGGATGGAGGCCGGGGAACTCGCGCACGGCGGAGACGATCATGTCGTGGAACGCCTCGAAGCGGTCGGGGCGTACGTGTGCCTCACTCACCCTGATGATCACGGTGCCCAGGGTGTCACGCGGGGCGGATGCGGCGCCATGGCCCCGCCGGCGCAGGCCTCCGCCCCGCCGAGACGGCCCGTGCTTTCGCGGCCTGGCCGGCTCAGGCCTCCTCGGGCGCGGCGTCGGCGGAGGGCGGGGCGGCGGCGGTCCTGCGCCTGCGGTAGAGCACCAGCGCGGATGCGGCGAGGAGGAGGGCGGCCACGCCGGCGATGCCGAGGGCGGTGTGCTCGGCGAAGAGCCGTCCCAGCACCTTGAGGACGCCGAGGCCGGCGGTGGCGTAGATCAGCGCCCAGAGCGCTCCGCCGACGAACAGGGCGGGGAGGTAGCGCGGCAGCGGCATGCGCATGCTGCCCGCGAGGAAGTTGGCGGCGGTCTGGAAGCCGACGGTCAGGAAGGAGACGGCCACCACGGGCGCGCCCCACCGCTGGATGGCCCGTTCGGCGCGCTGGAACTTCGCCGAGGAGATCCGCCCGGCGAACCTGCTGCGCCGGGCGCCGGCGCCGGCGAGCCAGCCGACGGCGAAGGTCCCTCCGGCGCGGAGCAGGACGATGACGTACAGGGCGCCGGCCGTGAGCGCGATCTCATCCACGGCGCGCCGTCCCGCTCCAGCGGGCGCGAGCCCGGTCACCGTCGTTCACCGGCGCCCTTTCTCTGCCTGTTCCGTCCCACCATGGGGGGTGCCACCTGCGGCAGTGGAACCCGGACTGCACGCCAGGAAGGCCAGCCTAACCGAACGCATATCCGGTGACGCCGGGCGCCCGACGCATCCGGCCCGCGCCCTGCCGCGCGGGCCCGGCACGGCCCCCGGGCGGGGCCGTGCCCGCCCGGCGAAGCGTACGTGCCGTCACCGTGGTGAACGAAGGGGTCACGCACGGTGTTCCCGGGGCCGGGCGGGCTCCCGCAGGACCGGACCGTACGGGCGAGAGGCCGGGTGGCGGCCGTATCCGGGGCGGTCTGCGGGGTGCGCCGGCGGGCTTGGCATGATCATCCGGGTGACGACGGAGAAGACGGAGAAGAGAGGGCGGCAGTCATGACCGGCAAGCCATCGCTGCGCGAGTACATCGACCGCTACGCGGCCGGTGAGATCCCCCGGGAGGAGGCCCTGGCGGCCATCGCGGGCTGGGACTTCGAGGAGGAGTGGTTCGACCCCTCCCACACGGCCCCCACGCACCAGGACAACACCCTGGCGGTCGTGGACCAGGCCCGCGGGCTCGGGAAGCTCAGCCCCGAGGACGTCGAGGCGATCCGCGAGCACCTCGGGCGCCGCGGGATCTGAGGCCCGCGGGTCGTGGAGGCCCGCGGGTCGTGAAGGGCGGTTTCGGGGCGTGGGCCCGGGACCGGGGAGAGGACGGCCGAGGAGAGGATGCGCGTGTGGCCGTGACGGGCGAGTACGAGCCGCTCTACCGCGAGCTCCAACAGCGGATGGGCCCCGGCGGGGACCTGGCGCTGGGCGGGGAGTTCGACACCAAGAACCGCCATCAGGCCGGCGGTCTGTGGACACCCGGGCGGGCGCTGCTGCACGACGCGCTGATCGACCGGTTCAAGGGCCGCTGCCGGGGCAAGCCGCGCGACGGCCATGCCGTGCTCCTCACCGGCGGGGCGCCGGGGTCCGGCAAGGGCCGGGCGCAGCGCAGCCTGGCGCAGTGGGAGGCGCAGGACTCCGTGCTCGGTGAGGAGCTGCGCGGCGTGCACGGGGTGGACCTGGACGACTACGTCGTGCTGGATCCGGACGAGTTCAAGGTCGCGCTGTTCGAGGAGGGGGGCGGGCCGGTGCTTCCCGCGGCCCTGGAGCGGCTCTCCGACGGCCGGCCGTTGTCGCCGTCGGAGAAGGCCTCGCTGGTGCACCGGGAGTCGGGGCACATCCAGGACGTGGTGGAGCGGTGGGCCCGCGCGGAGGGCTACAACCTGCTGTACGACCAGTCGTTGCGGGCCCTGGGGTGGACGTCGAACCTCCTGGAGGACCTGCGGCGCGAGGGGTACGACAAGCGGGTGCTGCTGTCGGTGGAGGTTCCCGAGGAGCAGTGCCTGGAGCAGAACGCGGACCGCTGGCTGGCGGGGCGGCGGGAGTTCGACGCCGGGCGGGACTGGTACGGCGGGCGGATGGCGCCGGAGGGCTTCATCCGGGGCCTGTACGCGGACAGCGCCACGGGGCGCGGATATTCGGTGGGCCGGGAGAACGCGGAGAAGCTCGCGGAGCGGGGGCTGGCGACCGGGCTGATCACGACGGACCGGGGCGACTTCGGCCCGCGGGGGCGGCCGGAGGCGGACGCGGGGCGGGACGGCGCTCGGCAGCCGGGCGCGGCCGCGGCGCAGGCTCGGGCTGCGGCGGATCCGGCTGCGGCTGCGGCTGCGGGGCTCGGTTTCCGGCAGGGTGACGCCGTGGTGCGGGTCGGCAGGGGTGCCGAGTTCATGCCGGGGGTGGACCTGAGCCGTTCGGCGGTGCCGCTCCCCCGCGGTGCGGGCACGTCGAGGGGTCTGCCGCCCGCCGGTCCCGGCCCGGAGCGGGGTCCCGGTGTCGGCCTGTGAGTGCGGGCCGGTCGGGTGAGTTCGGGCCGGGTGGGGAATGGCCGGGCGGCGGGGCGGGGTTCTCGGGGTGAAGGGGTCCCTTCGAGGGGATCCCCCTGCCGAAGGAGTGTGCCGTGGCCCTGTCCCGTACCGAGCGTGAGCAGTTCCTCGCCGAGCCCCATGTCGCCGCGCTGGCGGTGGACGCGGGGGCGGAGGGCGGAGGGCGTGCGCCGCTGTCGGTTCCGATCTGGTACCAGTACGCGCCCGGCGGCGATCTCTGGATCATGACCGGGCGGGACTCGCGCAAGGCCGAACTGATCCGGGCGGCGGGCCGGTTCACCCTGATGGTGGACCGGCTGGAGCCCACGATCCGGTACGTGTCGGTGGAGGGGCAGGTCGTCTCCACGGTTCCCGCGAAGCGCGAGCAGCTGGTGGAGCTCGCCGGCCGGTACCTGCCGGCGGAGAAGGTGGAGGGCTACGTCGACTTCGCGTGGAAGGAGCACGGGGAGCAGCTGGTGATCCACATGCGTCCGCAGCGGTGGGTGAGTTCGGACCTCGGCAGCGTGTGAGCGGGTCTTCCGGTACGGGGGGGCGGGGGTGGCGGCCGGGCCGTGGCCCGGTGGGCACGGCGCCGAGCGCGGTGCGGACGGCACCGGGCCGTCGTGACCGCGACGATGCCCGGCCCGGCGCCGAACCTGTGTCGGCGTCGCCCGGTCGTCACCACCTGCGCCGTCCGCACAGGGGCCCGCGGGCTGGGCCCTGACCGCCGGCCGCTTCTCAGAGCCAGCCGCGTTTGGTGGCGTTGACGCCGGCCTGGAATCTGCTGGCGGCGTCCAGTCTCTCCATCAGGCTCGACATCATGCGGCTGACGGTGCGGGCCGAGATGCCGAGGTTGCGGGCCGCGGCCTCGTCGGTGTCGCCCGCGGCGACCATGTCCAGCAGGGCCCGTTCGATGGGGGTGCAGCCGTTGTCGTTGGCGGGGGGCTGTTCGCCGAAGGAGGTGCCTGCCGACCAGCACAGCTCGAACAGGGCGCACAGGGCGGTGATGACGCCGGCGCTGCGTACCTCGATGGCGCCCTTGCGGGGGTCCTGCGGGTCCAGGGGCAGGATCGCCGCCCGCCGGTCGACGATGATCATCTGGATGGGCACGGTGGGGACGGTGCGCATCTGGCCGCCGTGTTCGATGAGCCAGCGGGCGTAGGCGAGGGTGTCGGGGTCGTTGCGGAAGCTGTCGCGGCAGACGGCCCGGATGCTCACGCCGCGTTCCAGGGCCGCCTCGTTGAGGGGGGTGGCGGCGTTGCGGGCGTCGGGGCGGTGGGCTCCGCCGGGGTTGAGGGAGAGGCATTCGGTCTCGGTGGTCCGCTGGAGTTCCTCCAGCCGGATGCGGACGGCGTCGAGGCCTTCGAGCCGGGTGGCGCTGTCGGACATGCGGGTGCCGAGGTGTTCGGCGGCGATCGCCGCGATCTCGGCGCGGGTGGTCTCCACCTGGGCCAGGCGGGCGGCGAGGTCGGCTTCGGCGGAGGCCAGCAAGGTGGTGAGGCCGACTTCCGGGCTGACGGGGCGCAGTCTTCCGCCGCGCTGGTCGGAGGGCTTGAGGAGGGCGAGGGCGGCCAGTTCGTCGAAGGCGGCGCGGATCACCTTCTCCTGGAGTCCGGTGTCCTCCATCAGGTCGGTGATGCCGTGGTCGGGGTGGAGCAGGGTGGCCCTGTAGACGGTCTCGGCGTGGGGTGAGAGTCCGAGTAACTGCAGCATGCGTTCTGCCTTCGGTCAGGTCCTGGTCAGGGTGCGGTCAGGATCGCTCATGGATGCAACCTCCCCCATGGCCGGGCGGGGTTCAAGGCCGCAGGGGGTCGAGGTGGCGTCTACCCGCCTGGCGTCTTGACGCCCGCCTGCGGCTAGTGACACCGCCTCGGCTGTGGGACAGGCTTATGCCATCGAACGCAACACCCCACAGAACGGGGTGAACGCGACAAGCAAGGCAGAGAAGCTGATTCTGAAGGGTGGAGCCTCCATGTCCCGGGTCGCCGCAGTCCTGCTCGCATCCGCCGCTCTCGTCGTGGCCGTCGGAACCCCCGCGGCCGTCTCCCAGGAGGCCCCGGCCGCCGGGCGGACGACCGCCGGTGACGGGTTCGGCTGGGGCAAGGGGCAGGTCGTGGCCGACGACGGCTTCGGCTGGGGCAGCGGCTACCACGTCGTGGCCGACGACGGCTTCGGCTGGGGCGGACCGCGCGGCGGCGCCGGTCAGGGCGGCGGCGCCGGCCTGACCGTCGTCTGACGCGGAACCCTTCCGGAGGCCGACGGTGCCGGTTCACACGAGGGCTCCATGTACATGATCACCATGCGGCTGGTCGGTTCCCACGGGACGTCCGCGGCGCCCGCCGACCTCAGGGAACTCCTCACCGCCCACTTCGACCCCGCGGACCGGATCGAGCACCTGTGGACACGGGCCGACGGGGACCGGATCGACCTGGTCCTGTTCCTCCTGGCCGGCTGCGAGGCCGAGGCCCTGCTCACCGCCCGGGCCGCGTGCCTGCGGGCCGTCGCCCACACCCCGCGGCTGGTGGCCTGGCGGCTGTCGGACACCGCGGACGCCGGTGACGGCCGCGAGTACCACTGACGGCCCCCGCCGGCACCGTACGCCCGCCGGCACCGTACGTCCGCCCGTCCGCCCGTCCGCCCGTCCGCCCGTCCGTCCGTCCGTCCGCACCGTACGCCTGTCCGCCTGCCCGGCGGACTTTCCGTGAGCGGCTCCCGCGCCCGCTCTCCCCGCACACCCCCCGGCCCGCGCGTCGGCGACCACCACGAAGGCAAGAGAGAGGAATCCACCATGCTCGAAACCGCTGACGCAGGGCCGCGTACGGCGCTCGACCGCACCACCGCACGCCGCCACATCGGTACCGTCCAGGTGCCCGACGACGTCACCTCGATGGAGTTCCGCCTGCCGGGAGCGCGGCTGGAGACCACGAACGTGACCGAGAGCGACGGCACGAACGGGGTCGTGCGGGTGACCCGTATCTCCGAGGGGCCTGGCATCACCGACTACGTCACCCACGAGAAGGACTTCGCCTACTCCGCCTTCGGCATCCACGTCGGCCAGGACGACCGGCTCACCTTCTTCGGCGAGGGCCAGCGCATCGCCGTGCACCTGATCGACTGCCGTGAGGACTCGCCCCAGCTCGGCGACGAGATCACCATCGAGATGGCCGTCTCGCCCCACCGGGTGCTGATCATCCCCAAGGGCGTCGCCCACACCCTCGACGGGCTGGGCGGGGTGGTGACCCGCGACGAGCCGGTCTGGTACGCCGACCAGAACCCCGACTGGGAACCGGACAACGACCTGGTGTCCTTCCTGCGCTCCTCCCGGCAGGCCCCGGTGGTGCGCACCAACCGTCACGAACTGCCGGTCGCCGCGCACCTGTTGCTCTCGCGGATGTCGCAGCAGACCAACGCCCAGGACCAGGGTGCCTACGCCGCCCGGTACCGCGTCTCCATCGGCGGCAGCACCACCTACGCGACGCTCAGGCCGGCGTGGCGGGCCGCGGAGACGGGTGCGGACGCCCACCCGTGGTCCTCCCGCAACAACTTCGTGCTGACGGGCCCGGAGTCCTTCACCGTCGTGCCCTCCACCGACAGCTGCACCTCCGACGTCCTCGAAGTGGACCTCGACGGCAGCCGCGCGGAAGAGACGGACGGGGCCGACGGCGGCACCGGCCGGTTCGTCCGCCACGAATACTCCCGCCGCCGCCTGACGTGGCTGGCGGGCAGCACGGACGCGCAGATCGAGGTGGTGGCCGCCGACGGCGAGCACTCCGTGATCCGCCTCGGGGACCCCACGATCGGGGTCCGCGTCCCCCCCGGTACCTGGTACCGGTTCACCGGAAGCGGCCGTGTCTGGCTCCGCTCCGAGATGGAGCTCCTGGACCTTCAGCCCTGGGCCCTGGACCACCCTCTCGGCCGCGACGTCACCACCTCGACCCTCTCCGGGGCCGTCACCAGCAGGCCCGAGCAGGACGGCGACCGCTACCTGCCCGGACCGGCTCTCCACGCGCTGGCGCGCATGGAGGCCAAGGCAATATCGCTCACCCGCTGAAATCCGACCGCAGAACCCACCGAAGGGAACTCATCATGTCGATCACCAGTGTCGAGACCGCCGCCTGGAAGACCGAGCTCGCCGCCATGTCCGGTGACGTCACCGACCCCGCCGCCCGCGCCGCGCTGGAGAGCCTGAGCTCCGCGCTGGAGCCGTACTTCGAGACCCCGGAGTACTTCCGCAGCATCCTCGGCAAGATCGCCTCGCGGATGATCGACGCCGACACCGAGGAGCAGATCACCTCGCGTTCCTACGGTGACCTGGCGGAGTTCAAGGCGGCCCTGCCCGAGGGTGTCGTCGTCACCACCGTCTGATCGGCCGGCAGTCGTTGGGGGCGGGTGCACCACTCCGGTGCACCCGCCCCAGGCACTTGCGGCCGCTTCGCAACCCCGCACTGCAGAGAGGAACGCCGTCCATGTCCGCCCTCCCCAAGCCGCACCTGATCATGACCAAGACCCGTACGACGGGTGAGGAATCCGGCCTCCCGGGAGCGCGGCACATCCGGTCCTCCCGCAACGACCGGCCGTACCACTACATGGTGCACAGCCCGCACTTCGCGTACGAGGAGTACGCGGTGCACCTCGGGCAGTACGACCGGCTGTCCTTCTACGGGCCGGCGGGCACCGGGCCCGTCACCGTCCACATGTACGACTGCCGGGTGGGCTCCCCGGAGTACGACCGCAAGCTGGTCATCGACGTCCCGGCGGACGGGTCGTGCGTGCTGGCGGTGCCGCCCGGCTACGCGCACTGGTTCGAACGGCTGGAGAACGTCACCACCCGCAACGACTACTCCCTGCACGCCCCGCAGGACCCCGCCTCGCAGTGGTCCCCGCTCGACGACAACGCCACCTACTCCGTCGCCGAGATGGAGCGGGCGCGCCCGCGGGCCGTCGCCAACACCGTCGAGCTGCCGACGGCCGCCCAGTTCCTGATCTCCAAGGTGGTCTCCCGCAGCTGGCTCGGCGGCGCGACCGAGCAGGGCGTCGTGGCCTCCGCCGAGATCGGCGGGGAGCTGCACCGCTACTTCATCGACCGGGACCTGGCCGGGCAGCAGCCCGCCCTGCCCGGGTCCGAACTGGCCACCGTCAGCGCCGGGGTGGGCTCCTACCAGTCCATCCGCGACGACTCGTACGGCATCGGCTCCAACGTGGAGAACGGGCTCGCCGACACCATGGTCCTGGACCTCCCGGACTCCTGGCCGGCGTATTTCAGCGCCCACCCGCACATGACGCTCAAGCTGTCCCCGCTGCTGTACGACAATCCCGGGATGGAACTGCAACTCATCGACCGCCGCACCGACTCGCCGACCTTCGGGGCCTGCCAGGTCCTGCCCTTCCCGCGGGACCCGCGGGTCGTCCTGACCGTCGAGCCGGGTGTGCTCATGCGGGCCCGCGGCAGCGGGACGCTCCACTACCGGGTGGAGTACGAGGTCCACGACTCGCGCGGCGCCGACCTGCCCGAGCTGTTCGTGCCCGTGCCCGCCGACGGGTTACTTCCGGCCTTCGACGCGCCCGGTTCGGCTCTGGCGGGCAACGTCGTGCGAGAGCTGGCGTACCGGTGAGCGCGACCGAGGAGAAGCCGAGGACCGGCCGCGCCGCGCTGGAGTCCGCGCCGCGGTGGCTGACGCTGCTGCTGGTGGTCTTCGCGGCGCTGGTGCTCTCGCGCTCGATGAGCGAGGGCATCTACGACATCGCGTTCGCCAACCTGGCCCTGGACCTGTCCGGGCTGGTCAGCACGGTGGGCCTGGTGTACTGCGTGGGGTACGGCGTGGAGGTCGTCGCCTCGGTCGCGGCCGGACCGCTGCTGGACCGGGGCAATCCCCGGGCCGTCCTGGTCGTGGCGTACCTCGTCAAGATCGGGGTGTTCGTCCTCATCGGGATCGGCTCCTCGTTCCTGTCGTCGCACCTGTGGGCGATCGTCGTCGCGGCGGCCACGGTGGACCTCGTCCACCACATCGGGGAGATGGCGCTGTTCGTGCTGCTGCCGCGGATCCTCGACGCCAAGACCCTCGTACGGGTCCAGGGCATCGGCGGGACCATCCGCTCGGCCTCCGAGCTGCTCTCCCCCGTCGTCGCGGGCCTGGTCATCGCGCTGATGCCCGGGTCCCGGGCGCTGCTGGTCGCCGCGGGGCTGCAGGTCCTCGCCCTCGCCGTGTTCGCCGCGTTCGTCGCCGTCGTGGCCCGCGGGCCGCGGTCCGCGCAGCCGGCGTCCGGCCCGGACCGGGGCCCGGGCGAGGAGGCTGCCGGGGAGCCGGCGGCGCAGGAGCCGGCCGTGCTGCCGGGGCGCCGGGTGGTGGCCAGGACCCTGGTCACCAGCCCGGCCTGGCGCCGCTTCCTGACCTTCCACGCCCTGACCGTGCTCGCCCTGTCCACCGTCATCCTCTCCCTGCTGTCCCTGATGCGGGAGACGTTCGAGATGTCGCCGGCCCGGGCCGGCTCCTTCCTGGCGTTCTCCACCATCGGGGCCGTCATCGGCGGCCTGGTCGTCGCCAAGGCCGGCCCGGAGGGCATCTACTCCAGCCTGCGGTGGGCCACCGCCCTCGCGGGCGCCGGCACGCTGACGGCGGCGCTGCTCGGCGGGACGCAGTGGATCCTGGCGGCCGCACTGATCCTCTTCGGCCTGGGCTTCACCGTGTACCTCAGGTCCGCGGGCCTGCTGGTCCAGCTCCGGGCGCCCGCCGCGCTGCTGGGCACCTGGCACGGGCTGCTCGACGCCGTGATCCGCATCGTCAGCGCCGGGGCGATCCTGGCCACCGGTTTCCTCTTCGACCGTTTCGGGGGCAGGCCGGTCTACCTCTTCTTCGGTGCGCTCCTGCTGCTGACGGCGGCCCTGTGGTCCACCTTCGGCGCCCGGGACCGCGAGAACCTCGGCACCACCGCCCTGCACCCGGTGCCGGCCCCCGCGGCCTCCTGAGAACCACCCGCCCGGTCCCCCGGTCGCCCGGACCGCCGGGCCCGCGCCCCCGTTCGGTGGCCGGGCCCGGCGGTCCTCACGCGTCCGGGGGTGCCTCTGGTGCGGCGGGCGGCGGGCAGGGGATCATGGGCGGCGCGGGTTGGCCGTCTTCGCCGCAGCGAGTGCAGGAGGTACGTGTGTCCTCAGCTCCGAGTCGTGCGTCGGGGAGTTCCGAGGTCCCCCTGCTCCGCGAGACGATCGGGGACAACCTCGACCGGACCGTGCGGCGTTTCGGCGGCCGGGACGCCCTGGTGGACGTGGCCGCCGGCCGCCGGTGGACGTACGCGCAGCTGGCGGCGGAGGTGGACGCGCTCGCCCTCGGGCTGCTGGGCCTGGGGATCGTGCGGGGCGACCGGGTGGGGATCTGGGCGCCCAACCGCGCCGAGTGGACGCTGGTGCAGTACGCCACCGCGAAGATCGGGGCGATCCTGGTCACCGTCAATCCGGCGTACCGCTCCCACGAGTTGGAGTACGTGCTCGGGCAGTCCGGGATCCGGCTGCTGGTCGCGGCGCCGCGTTTCAGGACCTCCGACTACGCGGCGATGATCGAGGAGGTCCGGCCGCGCTGTCCGGGGCTGGAGTTCACCGTCCTCTTCGACGGCCCGCGGTGGGAGGCGCTGCTGGAACGCGGGCGGTCCGGGGACCGGGCCGTGCTGGCGCGGGCGCAGGCGGCCCTGGACCCGGACGACCCGATCAACATCCAGTACACCTCGGGGACGACGGGTTTCCCCAAGGGGGCCACGCTCTCGCACCACAACATCCTCAACAACGGCTACTTCGTGGGCGAGTCCTGCGGATACGACGAGCGGGACCGGGTGTGCATCCCGGTCCCGTTCTATCACTGCTTCGGGATGGTGATGGGCAATCTGGCCTGCACCAGCCACGGAGCGGCGATGGTGATCCCCGCTCCCGCCTTCGACCCGGTGGCGACGCTGGAGGCGGTGCAGGCGGAGGGCTGTACGTCCCTGTACGGGGTGCCCACGATGTTCATCGCCGAGCTGGCGGCCGCGGGGTTCGAGGGGTACGACCTGTCGAGTCTGCGCACCGGGATCATGGCGGGGTCACCGTGCCCGGTGGAGGTGATGAACGAGGTCATCGAGCGGATGGGGATGGCGGAGGTCTCCATCTGCTACGGCATGACGGAGACCTCGCCGGTGTCCACGCAGACGCGGGCGGACGACCCGGTGGAGCGGCGGGTGTCCACGGTGGGCCGGGTGGGCCCGCACCTGGAGGTCAAGGTGGTGGATCCGCGGTCCGGGCGGACGGTGCCGCGCGGCAGCGCGGGGGAACTGTGCACCCGGGGCTACTCGGTGATGCTGGGTTACTGGGGCGAGCCGGAGAAGACCGCCGAGGCGGTCGACGCGGAGGGCTGGATGCACACCGGCGACCTGGCGGTCATGGACGACGAGGGCTATCTGAGCATCACCGGGCGGATCAAGGACATGGTGATCCGGGGAGGCGAGAACCTCTACCCGCGCGAGATCGAGGAGTTCCTGCACGGCCACCCCGACGTCCTGGACGTCCAGGTCATCGGGGTGCCCGACCCGAAGTACGGGGAGGAGCTGATGGCGTGGGTGCGGATGCGGGAGGGGGCACGGCCACTGACCGCGCAGGCGGTGCGCGCGTACTGCACGGGGCGGCTGGCGCACTTCAAGATCCCGCGCTACGTGCACGTGGTGGAGGAGTTCCCGATGACCGTGACGGGGAAGATCCGCAAGATCGAGATGCGGGCGATGGCGGTGCGCCTGCTGGAGGAGGCCGCCGCGGCCGAGGGCGCCTGAGCCCGGCCGGGTGCGCGGCGGGGCTCCGCGCCGTGCGTGCCGTACCGGGCCGGGCCGTGCCGTGCGTCGCGACGCGGTGGACCGGAGACGGCTCAGAGGGGCAGGGCGAGGCGGGAGCTGATGCGGAAGCGCAGCTCGGCGGCGGCGCGGCGGATGTCCTCGGGCTGTGCGGGGGCGTCGAGCAGGCCGAGGAGCATCACCAGGGCCCTGGCCTCGTCGTGGCTGATCACTTTGAGGCGGGGCTCGGTCACCCCGTCGACGAGTACGTCCAGCAGGTCGTTGTCCATCCTGTCTCCTTCGTGGGTACCCCCACCTTTAGGTGGGGGGTGAAACGAAGCTCCCGCGTAGGGGGGCAAGGGGCGGCGATTCGCCGCCAGGCGAACCGCCCTTGTCAGTGGCCGCCAGTAGGGTGATCACATCAGCCGTGACCTGGGAAAACCGAAGGGGGTGGGCCGCGTTGATCCGTGCGTACAAGTTCCTTATGCGGCCCACCGTGGGCCAGGCTGCCGCGCTCGGCGAGATGCTGCGCGATCACTGCGGCCTCTACAACGGCGCTCTCCAGGAACGCCGTGACGCCTACCGGCACATCTCGAAGACGAGCATCAAGTACGGGCAGCAGTCCGCGCAGCTCAAGGAGATCCGGGCATTCGACCCGGAGCGGCAGGGCCGATGGTCGTTCTCCTCGCAGCAGGCGACGCTTCGCCGGCTGGACAAGGCGTTCGCCGCGTTCTTCCGCCGGATCAAGTCCGGCGACACACCGGGGTACCCGCGTTTCCGTGGCGTCAACTGGTTCGACACGGTCGACTCCCCCAAGGACGGCGACGGCTGCCGCTGGGACTCCACCCCGCACGACCAGCAGACCCGCGTCCGCTTCCAGGGCGTCGGGCACGTCAAGGTCAACCAGCACCGGACCGTGGTCGGCAAGGTCAAGACCGTGTCCGTCAAGCGCCAGGGCCGCAAGTGGTTCGTGGTCCTGACCGCCGAGCAGACTCAGCCCGAGCCGCTCCCGGCGACCGGCTCCGTGGTCGGCATCGACATGGGCATCGTCTCGTTCCTCACCACCTCCAACGGCGAACACGTCGCCAACCCGCGCCACGCCCGCAAGGCCGCCGCGAAGCTCGAAGCCGCACAGCACAAGCTCAGCCGCTTCGGACGCCTCCGCCGGGACAAGCGGACCGCCAACCACCAGCGGGCCGTCCAGCGCGTTGCCGACCTGCACCGCAAGGTCCGCCGTCAGCGGCTCGACCACGCGCGCAAGACCACGCTCGGCCTGGTCCGCGACCACGACCTGATAGCCCACGAAGACCTCAAGATCCGCAACATGCTGCGGTCCCCCGCGCCGAAGCCGAACCCTGAACAGCCGGGCAGCTTCCTGCCCAACGGGGCCGCCGCCAAGGCCGGACTCAACCGTTCTGTCTCGGATGCCGGATGGGGGGTGTTCCCGACGATCCTGCACGCCAAGGCTGAAAGCGCCGGACGAGACGTGATCGCCGTGGACCCCCGCAACACCTCCCGGACCTGCCCCGAATGCGGGCACGTCGCGGCGGAGAACCGGCCCACACAGGAGAAGTTCCACCGCGTTGGCTGCGGCCACCAGGCGCACGCCGACATCGTGGGGGCTTCCAACGTTTTGCGGGCCGGGCTGGCCCGTCGTCAAGCCCAACCAGCTTGACGAGAAGCCCCCTCGTTTACGAGGGGGAGTAGTCACGACCGGAACAACGACCCGGGCGCTCCGGGTGTCACGCCGCCACAATCGTGTACCTGTTCGATTTCATGGGTGGTGGCGGGTGGGCCGGGCGGCGCGGCCGGGGTGGCCTGCGGGGGCGGCCGTCGGGGCGCTATGCCCCGATTGCCCGGATATTCTGAGAGGTGTGATCGACTCTGGACGGCTGCGGCTCCGTCGGCGCTACGGCCCGGGGAGGCTCGTACGGCTGTCGCCGGTCATCCTGACCGTCGTGATCGCCAGTCTGGCCTACGCCACCCCGCCGGAGATGGCCTTCAGCCGCCTGCTGCCCGCGGCACCGGCCCTGGCCGCCGCGATGTGGCCGGTCCTGCCCACCGTCCTGCTGGGGACCGTCTGCCTGTTCCTGATGATCGGCCTGGGCATGGTCTTCCCCGACCTGGGAACGTGGTGGACGGCCGCGGGGATCATCGCGGTCACGGTCGCCGCCGCCTACGGCAGCCACGTCCGGCTCCAGCGGGAGCGCACCCTCTTCCAGGTCCGGCTCGTCGCCGACGCCGCGCAGCAGGTGGTGCTGAGCCCGATGCCGCGGCGCTTCCGGAACATCGAGATCGAGTCGCTGTACCTGGCGGCCGCGGCGGAGGCGCGCATCGGCGGGGACTTCTACGAGGTGGTCGACACCCCGTTCGGGGTCAGGCTGCTCATCGGTGACGTGCGGGGCAAGGGCCTGCCCGCGGTGGGGGCCGCCGCGGCGATCGTCAACGCCTTCCGGGAGGCGGCCTACGGCGAGGAGGACTTGGTCGACGTCGCGCGCAGGCTGGACGCCAGCAGTACGCGCTACAACGCCGCGTTCCCGCCCGAGGGGCCGATGGAGCGCTTCGCCACCGCCCTGCTGGTGGAGATCCCGCGCGAGGGCGGACGGATCGGCATCCTCAACTGCGGGCACCCCCCTCCCCTGCTGGTCAACCGCGGGGAGCTCCGTGTCCTGGAGCCGGGCACCCCCTCGCCGCTGCTGAGCCTCGCCGGGCTGATCGGCGACCACTACAACGTCGACACCTTCGACGTCACGCCCGGTGACCTGCTGCTCCTCTACACCGACGGGATCGCGGAGGCCCGCGCCGTCGACGGGGAGTTCTTCCCGCTGGCGGCGTGGATGCGCCGGCAGCCCTCGACGCCGCCCCGGGAGCTGCTGGCGGCGCTGCACCACGACCTCCTGCGGTACAGCAGGGGGCGTCTGGACGACGACATCGCCGCCCTCGCCGTGCGCCTGCGGGAGTCGTGAGGGGCACCGGTCCGCCGGGCCGGCCGCCGGGGTGCATGGCGTACGGCGCCGCGGGCCGGAGCGCGGCCCCGGCGGTACGGGGTGGGGGCGGGTGCGGGGTGGTGCGGGCGCCGGGGGTGGTTCAGGGCAGGCGGACGGCCTCGATCTCCCGGTCGGCCAGGAGGGATTCCACGAGCGGGGCGGGGCCGGCGACCTTGGTGGCCCACAGGTCGTAGTCCGTGCACACGACCCAGGAGCGGTCGTGGGGCCAGAGGTTGGTCGGGCCGGAGAACTCCGCGTCGGGGTGGTCGTACAGGGCCTTGGCGTCCTGGAGGCGGCCGGTCCGCACGCACAGGTTCTCGAAGTCCTCCGCCCCGCACACCAGCGGGGTGTAGTAGGCGAAGCAGCGGGTGGCGGGGCCCTGGGGGCTGTGCGCGGTGAGGAGGTCGACCAGCCGGTTCCAGTCGGCGCGGTCCAGGCTGCCCTCGGACGGCGCCGTGATGCCGACCGGCCAGCCGCCCGCCGCGGCGGCGAGCGAGGGGAAGGAGCCGTGGCCGGGCGGGCGGCCCCCGGCGGCCACGGGGTCGCCGGTGCGGCGGGCGAGTTCCGCCCAGCGCAGACGGTGCCAGCGGGGCCCGGGGTGCTCGCCGGCGGAACGGGCGAAGGGGTCGGCGGGGTCGGCGAAGACGTCGGCGGGGTCCAGGCCCGGGACGATCTCGCGACCGGTGCCGGTGGTGTTGAGGAAGGCGTGCAGATAGGCCGGGAACGACATGCCGGCGGGTCCGACGTCGTGCTCGTACAGGGAGTGCAGCACCCAGGCCGCGTCGGGCAGGGGCGGCGGCATGAACCCGGTCAGCCCGTCGTCGGCGGCCAGCTCCCGCAGCCAGTCGGTCTCCGAGGACGCGGCGAGCGGCCAGCGGGCGGCGGCCAGGTCGGCGGGTGATGCGTGCATCGGCCCAGGATCCCATCGGCCCCGGCGTCCCCAGCGAGCGGGACGGGTGCCGTGACCGGCAGGGGCGGCCTCTCCCTTCCCCCTCCCCCGGAACCGGGCCCGTGAAAGCATCGAGGACCCCTCGGTGACGATCTGCACGGACCCGCCCCGCCACGGGTTCGCGGCGGACCTGCCCACCGCCGAACACCCCACGGCGTTCCGCGTCCTGGCCCCGGTGTGCGCCGTCGCCGACACCCGTCGGCGCGAGACGTACGGCAACGACGGCTGCGGACACGCACGGCACCGGCTGCCGACGGCACCCCGGCAGTCGTCGGGCAGCCGCAGGGCCGCCGCAGGGTCCGTCCTCCGGATCCGGACGGCCCCGGGGGCCGGCTCCGCCGCGGGCCCGGCGGCGCCCGTCACGCCGAGGGGTCCACGTTCCAGACCGCGGGCAGATCACCGCCGCAGAAGACGCAGGCGAAGTCGTCCTCGCGCACGATGCCGTACTCCTGGCAGGCGGGGCACCGGCGGAAGACGACCTCGTGGGTGAAGCCGGAGGGCCGGCGGATGCCCGCGGCGTCCAGGGCGCGGGCGAGCGCGTCCCAGGATCCGAGGTCTCCGGTCCGGCGGTCCCCCGAACACCGTTCCGCGTCAAGGGCATTGACAGAAGATGAACACAATCGGACGCTGGGAGCGCTCTCAGAGTTCAATACATCGATCCCCTGCCGCGCCGCCTCCCCACGGCGCATCCCCCCACGCAAGGAGGAAGAGAGTGTTCCGCCTGTCGAAAGTGCTCGCCTTCGGGGTCTCGGCGACCGTGGTCGCCGCCGGCCTGATGTTCTTCGGCCCGTCACCGTCCGCGGACGCCGTACCGGCGACCGTCCCGCTCACCATCAAGAACACCTCGGGGCGCAGCGAGCCGGTCTACGTCTACAACCTGGGAACGCTGCTGACGACGGGTCAGCAGGGGTGGGCCGATGCCGAGGGCCGGTTCCATCCCTGGCCCGTGGGCGGCAATCCGCCGACGCCGGCGCCCGACGCGTCGATCGCCGGCCCGGCGAACGGGCAGAGCCGGACGATCCGGATGCCGAAGTTCTCCGGGCGCGTCTACTTCTCCTACGGGCAGAAGCTCGTGTTCAAGGTCAGTACGGGTGGTCTGGTGCAGCCCGCCGTGCAGAACCCTTCCGACCCCAACCGCACCATCTTGTTCAACTGGTCGGAGTACACGCTCAACGACGCCGGTCTGTGGATCAACAGCACCCAGGTCGACATGTTCTCCGTGCCGTACGCGGTGGGGGTCAAGGGGGCGGGCGGCGCGGTCCGCAGCACCGGCCGGCTCAAGTCCGGCGGTTACGGCGCGGTCTTCGCCGGGCTGCGTGCGGCGGGCTGGGGCGGGCTGATCCAGAACCGGCCCGACGGGACCCCGGTGCGCGCGCTCGCGCCCGGTCACGGCATCGAGGCGGGCGGGCTGCCGGCCGGTGTCATGAACGACTACATCGACCGGGTCTGGAACCGCTACCGCTCCTCCACGCTGACCGTGACGCCGTTCGCGCACGAGCCGAACACCAGGTACCACGGCCGGGTCTCGGGTGACGTCATGAACTTCACCAACGCCTCGGGGGCGGTGGTGACGAGCTTCCGGAAGCCGGACTCCGACAGTGTCTTCGGCTGCTACAAGCTGCTGGATGCGCCCAACGACGCCGTCCGCGGGCCGATTTCGCGCACCCTGTGCGCGGGTTTCAACCGCTCGACGCTGCTGACGAATCCGAACCAGCCCGACGCGAACGGCGCCGGCTTCTACCGTGACGCGGTGACCAACCACTACTCGCGGATCGTCCACGAGCAGATGGCCGACGGCAAGGCGTACGGGTTCGCCTTCGACGACGTGGGCGCGCACGAGTCGCTGGTGCACGACGGCAGTCCGCAGGAGGCCTTCATGACGCTGGAGCCGCTCGGCTAGCCGGGCCGACCCCGGGCGTCTCGGCACAGCCCTCGGCCCCTGTCGCGCCCGGTGGGCGTGGCAGGGGCCGAGGGTTCACCTGTTGTACGGGGTGGCGCGGGGGCAGGGGTGCGGAGGTCAGGACGCCTTGGCCGGGGCGTTCGGGACACCGTCGGGGTTGTCCTTCTTCTCGGCGGCCTGGTCCTTGGAGGGGACCTTCTCCGGGGTCTGCGGGGTCTGCGGCTTCTCCGGGGTCTGCGGGGTCTGGGGGGTCTGGGGCTTCTCGGGGGCCGGGGCCGGCTTCTCGGGCTTGTGCTCGCAGTAGACCTTGCCCTGGTAGAACTTGCAGCCCGGCATGTTCTCCACGTCGCGGACCTTGTTCTTCTTGCCGCCGTGCTTCTTCTTGTCGTGCTTCTTGCCCTTGTTGTTGTGGTTGTCCTTCTTCTTGTGGCTGTCCTTCTTGTGGTTGTTCTCGTGACCGCTCTTCGCCTGCGCGGCGTGTCCGGTCGGCGCGGCCGTGGTGGCGGCGAAGGCGCTGGTGGGCAGCAGCACGCCTCCTCCGACGATGGCGGTCGAAACGGCGAACATCGCGAAACGCTGCTTGCGGGTGGTGCGGGCCATGAGAGTCACTCCGTCTGAATAAAAAGGGGGGGTGGGGGTTCCGGCGGCCAGTGAGTTAAATGTCTGTTTTGTCCGCCTGGTAAAAAGATTGGCCTCCGGACTTCACGACGGTGTCCGCCCACTGTCACAGGCGTGTGACAGGGCGCGTCGTTGCAGGTCAGCGGGGTCGGAGTGTGTTCAGACGGGCGGCCTGGCGGGTCAGGTGGTCGCGTTCGGCGAGGTTGGGGGCCTTCGCGGCAGCCTCGGCGTAGAGACGGGCCGCCGTCACCAGGTCCCCGTCGCGTTCGTGGAGGTAGGCCGCCACCGCGGTGTGGCGGGGCAGGGAGGCGTCCAGCGCCGCGAGCGCCGCCAGGCCGGCACGCGGGCCGTCGGCCTCGCCGACGGCCACCGCGCGGTTGAGGCGGACGACCGGGCTGTCGGTCAGCCGCGCGAGCTCGTCGTACCACTCCACGATCTGCACCCAGTCGGTCTCCGCGGCGGTGGGCGCGTCGGCGTGCAGGGCCGCGACGGCGGCCTGGGCCTGGTACTCGCCCAGCCGGCCGCGGGCGAGGGCGGCCTGCAGGATCCCGGTGCCCTCGGTGATCGCATGCCTGTCCCAGCGGCCGCGGTCCTGCTCGGCCAGCGGTACGAGGCTGCCGTCGGCCGCGGTACGGGCGGCCCGCCGGGCGTGGTGGAGCAGCATGAGGGCGAGCAGGCCGGCCGCCTCGGGGTGGTCGATCGCGGCCGCGAGCCGGCGGGTGAGCCGGATGGCCTCGGCGGCGAGGTCGACGTCGCCGGAGTAGCCCTCGTTGAAGACCAGGTAGAGGACGCGCAGCACGGTGGAGACGTCGCCGGGGGTGTCCAGCCGTACGCCGGAGACGGTGCGTTTGGCACGGCTGATGCGCTGCGCCATGGTCGCCTCGGGCACCAGGTAGGCCCGGGCGATCTGGCGGGTGGTGAGTCCGCCGACGGCGCGCAGGGTGAGCGCGACGGCGGAGGACGGGGTCAGGGAGGGGTGGGCGCACAGGAAGTACAGCCGGAGGGTGTCGTCGGCCGCGGGTGCGGGCCCGGGGGCGGGCTCGGCGGCCGCGGCGTCCTCCCGGCGGCGGCGGGCGGCCTCGGACCGGGTCGCGTCGAGGAAGCGGCGCCAGGCGACGGTGATCAGCCAGCCCTTGGGGTCCCGGGGCGGGTCCTCCGGCCAGGCCCTGACCGCCTCGACCAGTGCTTCCTGTACGGCGTCCTCGGCCGCGGCGAAGTCGGCTCCGCGGCGGACGAGGACCCCGAGCACGCTCGGGGTGAGGTCGCGCAGCAGGGTCTCGTCCATGCGGGGGCGCTACTCGGTGACGGTGGGCGGGGCGGAGAGGAAGGGGCGCAGCTCGAGCCATTCGTGGATGGGGCGGCCGCCCGCGCCGGGGGCGGCGGAGAGCTCGCCGGCGAGTTCGACGGCGCGCTGGTAGGTGTCGACGTCGATGACCATCCAGCCGGCGATGAGGTCCTTGGTCTCGGCGAAGGGGCCGTCGGTGACCGGCGGGCGGCCCTCGCCGTCGTAGCGGACGAACGTCCCCTCGGGCGAGAGGGCCTGGCCGTCGACGAACTCGCCGGTCTTCTCCAGCCGGTCCGCGAAGTCCTGCATGTACTGGACGTGGGCGGAGATCTCCTGCGGCGTCCACTGGTCCATGGGGACGTCGTTGACCGCTGCCGGGGCGCCTCGGTAGTGCTTGAGCAGCAGGTACTTGGCCATGGTGGTTCTCCTCGGTGGGCTGCGGCCCATTCTGGCCGCGTGTACCGGGGAGACGGAGCCGATCGGCGGTTCTCGACATCGGCGGGCACGGGTTTTCCGGGTTTTTCGCCCCGGCGGAGGAAGCGGGGGCCCCGGGCGGGGCGAGCGGTGTCCGGCAGCGGGCCGGGGGCTGCCGGCGGCCCCCGCCGGCGTACCCGCTCCGGCGGGGTGTCCGGGGCGGTGACCTGCGCGGACACCGGGCGGGCGGGGCTGCGGCGGGCGGGGTGGGCCCAGCGTCACCGCCCGCCGGGGAGCCCGGCCGGCGGGGCCGAGGGCCGGGCTCCCCGGCGGTGGGGCTCGGTGACGGCAGGGCCCGGTGACGGCGGGGCCGGTGACGCGGTGCGGGGCGTGGGGTCAGTCGGTGTCGCGGGCGGGGAAGGTGAAGGCGTAGCCCTGGGAGGCGTACCACGGCAGGACCTTCTCGAGCGCGGCGACCGTCTCGGAGCGGTCGCCGCCGCCGTCGTGGAAGAGGACGGTGGGGCGGACCAGCGGGTGCTGGACGGTGTCCACGATCGAGGAGACGCCCGGCAGGCTCCAGTCCTTCGGGTCCACGGTCCAGCCCAGCGGCCGCATGCCGTGTTCGGCGGCTATCCGCCTGCTGTCCGGGGTGAACGCACCGCCCGGCGCGCGGTAGTAGTCCACGCGGGCTCCCGGGGCGGCCTTCTCGATCATCTCCTTGCCGCCCACGATCTCCCGCTCCTGGTAGGCGACCGGCTTGTGGTCCATCGTGGTGTCGTGTCCGACGGAGTGGTCGCAGAGCCGGTGGCCCCGGGCGACGACCTCGCGGACCAGGGCGGGGTGCTCCTGCGCGTGGTTGCCGATCATGCAGAAGGTGGCCTTGACGCCGTGGCGGTCGAGGACGTCGAGGACCTTGGGCGTCCAGACGGGGTCGGGGCCGTCGTCGATGGTGATGGCGACCGAGTGCTCCGCGCCCGCGGCCGTCCGGGTGATCGTCATCGGCGGCTTGCCGTGCCGGGCCGGCTGCGTCTTCGCGGGCTGCCCGGCGGCGGCCGCCGCTGCCTGTCCCGCACCCGCACCGGCCGTGCCCGTGCCGGCCGTGCCCGTGGTGCCCGCGGCGCCGTCCGTGGCGGCGTACGAGGGGGTGCCGAGGAGTACGCCGGGCAGGAGGACAGCCGCCGCCAGGGCGGTACGGGCCGCCCGACGACGGGCGCGCGTGCTGGTGATCGCCATGAATGCCGCTCTCGAATCGCAGTGAGGTCCCCCGGCCGACAAGCGTACGTAACGGCATGAACCTCACTCATCGGCCTTTCGGCCCTTTCTGCGCTTTCCGCTTGTTCCGGAAGGGGGGGTTCGGGCTCCGCCCGAACCGGCCGGAGCCCTGTCGCAGCCCGGCCGGAGCGCCTCCCCGGCGTGCCGCCCTCCGCCCGCCTCGGGGCGAAATGTGCGGTTTGACACATCGCGTGGGGCGGCCCGTCCGTGGACGGCGGTCCGCGTCGCGAAGAATGGGGGCGCGCGGCGGCCCGGGTGACGCAGGTCACGGGAACCGGGGTGGGGGTGGCGGACAGCCGACAGGAGTGACGACAGAGATGCGAACCCGGGTGCGGTCCGGGGATCCGGACGCCTATGCGGAGCTGTTCGACAGCTACGCCCGCACCCTGTACAACCACGCCTTCCGGATGACCGGCGACTGGGGCGTGGCGGAGGACGTGATGTCGGCGGCCTTCCTCGAGGCGTGGCGGCTGCGCGGCACGGTCGAGCCCGAGGGCGGGTCGTTGCGGCCCTGGCTGCTGGGGATCGCGACCAATCTGGCCCGCAACCACTGCCGCAGCAACCGGCGTTACCGGGCGGCGGCCGCGGCGGCCGCGGTGGCGGCCGGCTCGGCGGCCGTGCCCGACCACGCCGACGAGGTGGCCGGCCGGCTGGACGACCGGCGGCAGATCGCGGCCACCCTGGCGCAGTTGAGTGCGCTGCGCGGGCCGGAGCGCGAGGTCCTGCTGCTGTGCCTGTGCGAGCGGCTGGAGTACGCCGAGGCCGCGCGGGTGCTCGGGATCCCGGTCGGGACGGTCCGCTCCCGGCTGTCGCGGGCCCGTACGAAGCTGCGCAGGCTCGCCGATGCGGAACTGAAGAAGAACGGGCGGGAACTCGCGGCGCGGTCCCGACAGACACATGACGACCGCGCGAAGCCGGTCCGGTCCGCACAGGAAGGTATCCAGTGAACGCCGACCTTTCCCGTTCCCACCCGGCAGGCCGGGGGGACGATCCGCTCCTGCCGCTCGCCGAACGGGAACTGCCCGCGGACCGCCACCAGTTCCACAAGGAGCGCCTGATGGCCCAGATCCGCCAAGACCTCCGTGCCGACGGGGCCGGGAAGCACGGCACCGCCGCAGCCCCCGCCACCGCCTCGGCTCGCCGTCCCTTCCTGCGCCGTGCCGTCCTCGTGCCCGCCGCGGCCTTCGTGCTGGCCGGGGCGCTCGCCGCCGGCTTCCTCGTCCACGTCGAGGGGGGCGGAGCGGACGGGCCGGGATCCACGATCGCCACGGGTCCGGCCATGACCACCGCGATCGGGGCCGCGAACGCGCAGGGCACACCGCAGCTCCTGGACCGCATCTCCCTCGCCGCCGCCTCCGCCCCCACGGGCGCCGCCGCCGGTACGGGGGTGCGCCCGGACCAGTTCGTCTACATCGGGAGCCGGACGGCCACCACGTACGTGCGGACCGTCGGCAAGAAGAGCACGCTGGTCAGCGAGGAGCTCCACATGCGCCACCAGTGGAACTCCCCCGACGGGCTGAAGGGATGGCTGATCGAGCCGGGCAACACCGGCCCGGAGGGCATCACCCTGGAGGGGAAGGACGAGCGGGGCCGGACCCCGACGCCGCACCTGAACGCGCCCAGCTACGACTACCTCGCCGGGCTGCCCACCGATCCCGACGCGCTGCTGCGGAAGATCTACGAGGAGACCCGGGGGAAGGGCCGCGGCCCCGACCAGGAGGCGTTCACCACGATCGGCGACCTGCTGCGGGCGAGCCTGCCGCCGGCCGAGCTGACCGCGGCGCTCTACCGGGCCGCGGCGCGGATCCCCGGGGTGGTGACCGTCGACGACGCGGTCGACGCGGCGGGCCGCCACGGGCTCGCCGTCGCCCGCCTGGACGAGACCTCCGGCCAGCGCGAGGAGTGGATCTTCGACCGCGGGACGCTGGCGTACCTCGGCGAGCGGACCGTGCAGGTGCAGGGCGTCTCGGGCGAGGAGGGACTGATCAAGCCCGGCACCGTCGTGTCCACCACCGCGGTGATGACGCGGGCGGTCGTCGACCGGGTCAAGGAGATCCCGGCCTCCGCCGGCTGACGCGGGCGGGGGCCGGTACGGGGGCCGGTCCACGGCCGGGCGGCGGCCCGGGCATGATCGGGGCGTGGACGACGGACAGGCCGGTGAGCGGCAGATGCGTGCGCTGCGGGAGATCGCCCGGCGCCACCTCGCGGACGAGGACGCCCGGCGGTGGTGCGCCCTGGTGCGGCCCGTGATCCGGCTGGTGGGCGAGGAGGAGGCGGGGGCCGGGGAGCCGGCCGCGGCCCGGCTGGGCGGGCTGCCCCTGCTGCCGCGGGGTGCGCACTGGCCCGCCGGCCCGCCCGGTGGCGTGCCGCCGGTCCACCTCGCGTCGCTGGACTGCGCGGCCCTGCCCGCCGGATGGCTGGACGTCGCGCTGCCGGCCGACGGCACGCTGCTGTTCTTCGCCCCCGGGACGGACGGGGCGGACGGTCCGGCGCCCGGTCCTGTCGTGTACGTCCCCGCGGGCACGCCCTGCCGGGCCGTCGGCGCTCCGCCGGGGGTCGGGGTGGTCCCCGCGGTGCGGCTGTTCGCCCGGCGGGACGCGAGTGCCCCCTTCCCCGACCACCCGTGCGTGCGGGAGGCGTTCGCGCTGGGCACCTGGGCGGACCCTTACGACCACCCGGTGCACGAGCAGGGCTTCGTCGACGAGCTCGGCGAGCGGGTGCACCGGGTGGAGCACCGGGTGGGCGGGTATCCGGTGAACGCCGGCGCCGTGGGGCACGGGGCCGTCACCGAGCCGGGGCGGGTGATGCTGGCGCAGTTCACGTGCGGGCGGCCCGTGCCGGGGGCGCCGGCCGGCGGGGACGGGGGCGGGGGCGGTGGTGTGCTGGTGTGGACCGTGCGCCGGGAGGATCTCGCGCGAAAGTCCTTCGGGGAGGCCGTCCTGCTGCGGCACCGGTGGTGAGGACTGCGGGCGCCCCTGCCGGGGGCGGATACGCCGGACGCCCGGCCGGGGTGGTCCCGGCCGGGCGTCCTCACGTACTGCTGGTGCTGCTGGTGCTGCCGCTGGTGGCCTAGTACCAGTGGTTGGCCTGCCAGAAGTTCCAGGCGGCCACGGGGCTGCCGTAGCGCTCGTTCATGTAGTCCAGGCCCCACTTGATCTGGGTGGCCGGGTTGGTCTTCCAGTCGGCACCCGCGGAGGCCATCTTCGAGGCCGGCAGGGCCTGGACCAGACCGTAGGCGCCCGAGGAGGCGTTCGTGGCGGTGTGGTTCCAGCCGCTCTCACGGGAAACGATGTTGTTGAACGCCGCGAACTGCGCCGGGTCCTTGATCATCTGCTGGGCGATCGCCTTGGCGCTCGTCGGGGCCGCCTGCGCGGGGACCGTGGCGACCATGGAGCCGGCGACGCCCAGGGCGACGACGGCACCCGCGAGGGTCTTCTTCGAGGCGGCGATGCGGCGGATGACGGAGTAGGACACGGAGATACCTTCCACAGGGGACACGGGCGGTCGCGGCATGCCGAGGACATGCGTGAGCCACTCACACGGTGGAGAGGGGTTCGTCGGCGGCGGGTGGAGCACCCGTGCCGCCCGGCGACACATCCAGTTCTACCGACGGCCCGACCCCCTGGCAACGACCCCGCCTACTAGGCGACCCCGCACATCAGGGCCGCAGGTCCCCCGCCGCGACCCGGGCGGGAACGGCGTACCGGGCCGCCGCGGGGCCTACTAGCCGGGCTCGTATGTGACCTGCGTCCTGTGGGCCGCCTCACCGCCCGACCCCCCTGAACTCACCCTGCGTTATCGGACGCGTACCCAAAGACGACAGGTTTACGGACATTTCGACCCGCGGGATCGAAGGGGACGGCGGGCCGGGGGCCCGCTTCCGCATCCGACACCCCCGGAAAGGGGTCGCGGCGCCGCACGGGCCGGTGGCAGGGTTCGGCCGCATGACACCCCTCTACCAGGTCCGTGCCGACCACGACGCGCACACCGTCGTGGTCTACCAGGCCTATCCGTCCGCCGTCGCGGACGCCGCGCTGGCGGCAGGCCGTTTCGTCGCACCGTTCTCGTTCGGGCGGATGACATGGATCAAGCCCTCGTTCCTGTGGCTGATGCACCGCAGCAACTGGGCCCGCAAGGCGGGCCAGGAGCGGATCCTGGGGGTGCGCATCACCCGGGAGGGCTGGGAGGACGCCCTCGGCCGCGCCACCTTGACGACCGCCGGCCCGGACGCCCTGGCCGGGGCCGACGTGCACGTGCAGTGGGATCCGGAACGGTCGGCCAGGGGCGCGGCGCTGAACCACTACAGCGTGCAGGTCGGCATCGGGCGGCGGGTGATCCGTACGTTCGCCGAGGAGTGGACGGTCGGGCTCACCGACCTCACCCCGCAGGTCCGCAAGGCCGCGGACCTCGTGCAGCGCGGGCGGGCGGCCGAGGCGCGCAGGCTGCTGCCGCCCGAGCGGGTCTATCCCCTGCCCGCGGAGCTCGGGGCGCGGCTGACACCGCGCGCCTGACGCCCGGGGCGCCCGTACTCCTGCCCTGCCCCGCTATCCGGTGGGCCCGGGGGCGGGGGACGGCCCGGGGGCCGCGGCCGTCGCTTCGGCCAGTTCTTTCAGGGTCAGCAGCTGCTTGCGCATCATCACCAGGTCGCCCCAGGCCATGAGCCGCCTGCGCAGCCTTCGGCCCGCTCCCCCGCCGCTGCCCGCGACGACCTTGACGACCAGGCGGGAGCCGGTGCCCCGCGGGCGCACGGTGTAGCTGACGGCCATGGGTCCGTGGCGGGCGGTCAGGGGTGCGGGGACAGGCCGGTGATGTGCGCGCCGGGGGTGAAGTCGGTGATGTCGAAGACGAGGAGGCGCTGTCCGACGGCCAGGTCCGGCAGGTCGGGCAGGAGCACGCGCGGGCTTCGGCGGCCGCGGAAGTCGATCCGGTCGTAGCTGTAGGGGGCGACGGTCAGCTGGCGCAGCCACCGGAAGAGGACACCGGGCGGGGCCGCGACGTCGACCGCCCGGGTCCAGCCCTCGCGGCGGCCCGTGACGAGGCGGTCGCACGGGTAGGACGCGCCGCGTTCGGCGTCCGTGGCGCCCCAGATCCTGCCGCTCAGGTCCATGCCGTGATGCTATCGGCCGCCGCAGGGGGCTGACCGGGCGGCCTCCGGCGGCGGTGGCCGGGGGTGAACGGCGGCCGGGGCGGGCCGGGTTCGGGTGCGCCGCGGTTGCCGGTCCGGGGGCGGTGGGCGCGGCGGGGTGCCTAGACTGCTCGGCGGCCCGGGCGCCGGCCTGTCGCCCTGCCGGCCCGCCGTACCTGGTTCTTCTTGTTCTTCTTGTTCTGATCGTCCGTGTGAAGCCGGAGTGGTGCCCGTGTCGGCAGTCGAGTTCGGATATCCGGTGCTGCCCGGCAGGGCCCTGGACACTCCCGGTGTCGAGGAGGTGCTGCGGCGGCGGGAGCGCGGGCTGCGCCGGGGTGTGGGGGCGGCGGCGGTGCAGGCGGTGCTGCTCGTGGCCGCGGTGGGGGTGTTCGGGCCGTCCTCGCCGGCCGCGGTGGGGGCCGCGGTGGTGCTGGTGCCGCTGCTCGCGGTGACGGTGGGGCTGAGCCTGCTGTGGCGCCGGGCCCGGCGCCGGGAGCGGCGGGTGATGGAGACGTACGGCTGGCAGGTGTGGCCGTGTGCCGGGCAGGACGTACAGGTCGTCGCGGCGGAGGGTCGGCGCGAGGGCGGGCGGCGGTGGTCGGCCGAGGGCCGGGTGGTGCTGCTCGGGCCGGACGGGCGCAGCCACTGTTCCTTCCCTCCGCCCGGGGAGGGCTGGGACGGGCCGCGGGTGCCGGCGCGGCGGGAGGGGCCAAATGACCGGGTGTGGTTCGCCGGGGACACCCGCTTCGGCGGGATGCTCGCCGAGCCCGGGGGGATGCCGTTCCGCTACGTGACGCGGGCCCGCCCGGGCCGCGACGCGGGGTCGGCCGCGCAGGACGGGGCGGCGCGGCGGGCGGGGCTGGTGCCGCGCGGCTGGAGGCCGGGCGGCGGGGTGTAGGGGTTCCGCCGGCGGGGGCGGGCGGGACCGCCGGTCAACGTGCCCGGTGGCGGGCGGAGGTGACGGGCCGCCAGGAGGCGGGCGGGCCTGTGGCGGGAAAGCGATCGTCGGCGGGGCGGGCGGGTGGCGGCTTCCTATGCTGGCGGGATGCTCGAGATACCTCTTTCCGCGCTGGAAGTCGCGATGGTCCAGGCGGGCTCGCGCGCCGTGGACACCCTGCGGGACACGGCGGCCTTCGCCCGGGGGTGGAGCGGCTGGGGTACCGGCGGCTCTGGTACGCCGAGCACCACCACTCCCCCGCGATCGGTGCGTTCCCGCCGGTGGTGCTGACGGCGCACGCCGCCGCCTCGACGTCGGTCATCCGGGTCGGTCCGGGGGGTGTGCTGGCGCCCCACCACGCGCCGCTGACGGTGGCGGAGCAGTACGGGACGCTGGCGGCCCTGCACGAGGACCGTGTCGACCTGGGGATGGGGCGCGGGCCGGGCACGTTCGACGAGGGCGTGGCCCGGGCGTTGCGCCGCGGGGCGGGTCCGGCGACGGACGCGGAGTACCGGCAGGACGTGGCGGCGGTCCTGGAGTTCCTGGTGGAGGAGGTGGCGCTGGGGCCGTTGCCGGAGCCGTGGCTGCTGGCGTCCAGTACCGCGGGGGCGGCGCTGGCTGCGGATCTCGGTCTGCCGGTGGCGGTGGCGCACCACATCCGTCCGGACAACACCGCGGCGGTGGTGGAGCGTTACCGGTCGGGGTTCGTGCCGTCCCGCTGGTGCGAGCGGCCGCGGGTACTGCTGTACGTGGAGACGGTGTGCGCCGAGACGGAGGAGGCGGCCGTGTGGCGGGCGGGGCCGATGAACGTGGTGAAGGCAGGGCTGTTGCAGGGAGTGAGCCGGAGGCCGTTCCCCACGCCCGCGCAGGCGGCCGCGCACGTGTTCACGCCGCACGAGATGCAGGCGCTCGCCGGGTTCCGTGCGCAGCAGGCCGTCGGCTCGCCGGAGACGGTGGTGGGCCGGCTGGCGCGGCTGACCGCGGAGACCGGGGCGGACGAGCCGATGCTGGCGACGCCCGTCCACGATCTCCACGACCGGCTGTCCTCCTACGCGTTGGTGCGGTCGCACTGCGGTCGCACTGCGGGGCGGCAGGGCGGTAGGCGGTGGGGCCGCCGGCGGGGCGCTTCAGGCGGCGGGCGGGGCGGGCCGGCGGGGGACGTCCCTGACGAAGAGCAGGGCGTCGGTGCCGTCGAGGTGGGCCGGGTCGAGGGGGGCGTAGCCGAACCAGGGTGAGGTGCGGGGTGCGGGCGGGTCGGGGGCGAGGTGGGCGGCCAGGGCCCGGGGGTCGATGAGGCTGTGGTCCTGCGGGAGGGTGGAGAGCAGCGCTTCGAGGGTGCCGGCGGGCGGGGTGTCCACCGCCCGGTGGGTGATCGTGCCCAGTGCTGTGGCGGCGAAGGCGTAGTCCTGGCCGAGGTGGGCCGCGGCCAGGGCGCCGGCGCTCCACCAGTGCAGTGGTGCGCCGCCCATCCGTGTCGTGCTCTTCTCCCGCTGGAGGTGGGAGTTGTGGGCGTGGGCGAGGACGGGTCCGCGGGCGGCGAGGGCCAGGAGGTTGTGGGCCATGATCCGGTCGCGTGCGGCCAGCAGCAGGGTCAGGCGCTCGGATGTGGTGGCGGTGGTGTCGGCCATCAGGTGGTGGTAGCGCAGCAGGCCGGTGGCGGTGCGCGCGTACAGGCGGGCGCGGTGCCAGTCCTCGGGTGAGGTTGCGGCGATCAGGTGCGGGGTGTGTTCGTCCAGGAGGGCGGTCAGGTCCTCGGCGAGGGCGCGCAGGCGTGCGGCCCGGGGGGTGCGGCCTGCGGAGGCGGCGGGGTCGTACATCGCGGCGGGGTCGCTCCAGCGGTCGTCGGGGCCGAGGAGGTCGTCGAGTGCCGTGGCGGTGCAGGGCAGCAGGCGGGCGTCGAGGTGGGCGGCGAGGTGGGTGTGGAGTGCGGTGAGGGCCTGGCGGGGGGAGGCGGCGCCGGCGGTTTCCAGCGGGCCGTCGAAGCCGGCGAAGCGGACCTGTTGGGAGGGGGGCCGGTTCTCGTTGTGGGTGCGCATCCAGCGCACGAGGTCGCGGTTGGCTTCGCAGGCCCCCCAGCCGTGGCTGAAGCCGTGGTCCATGGCGGCGTCGAGGGTGCCGGTGGCGGAGGTGACGTAGGCGTCGACGGTCAGGCCGGCGAGGCAGTCGGTTTCGAGGGCGATGGTGCGGTAGCCCTCCTGCTCGACGAGTTGCCGGAAGAGGTCGTTGCGCAGGTGGAGCAGGGCGTCCTCGCCGTGGGTGGGCTCGCCCACGGCGAGGAGGCGGGGGCGGGTGGGAAGCAGTGCCATCAGGGCGGCGGCGTCGACGGGGTGGGCGGTGTCCTTGAGGTCGGTGGCCATGGCTTCAACGCTATCGTTGAAGATTCGGTGGAGACTTTGCCGCGCTATCGTCGCGTTCATGGGGTCGAAGCTTCAAAGTGGTGTGCGGCTCAGGCCGGTGGATCTGGCGCGTGGGCACGGTCTGTCGACGCAGGCGGTCCGCAACTACGAGGAGGCCGGCATCCTTCCGGCGGCCGCGCGCTCCGCGCACGGGTACCGCCGCTACACGGTGCTGCACGCGGCGGCCCTGCGGGCGTTCCTGGCGCTGGTGCCCGGTCACGGCCACGGGGCGGCGGCGGAGATCATGCGGGCGGTGAACCGGGGTGCGGTGGAGGAGGCGTTCGCGCTCATCGACGCCGGGCACGTGCAGCTGCTGGAGGACCGGCGGACGCTGCGGGCCGTGGAGGCGGCCCTGCGGGACCTGGGTGCGGGCCCGGGACCGAATCCGGGTCCGGGGCCGGGGTTCCGGGATGGCGGGCGGGGTGCGGGCGGGGTGTTCATCGGGCCCCTGGCGGGCGGGCTGGGTGTCCGGCCGGCGACGCTGCGCGCGTGGGAGCGGGCCGGGCTGGTGAGCCCGGGGCGTGAGGCGCGCACCGGGTACCGCGTCTACGACGAGGCCGACGTACGGGACGTGCGGCTGGTCCGTCAGCTGCGGCGGGGCGGGTATCCGCTGGCGCAGATCGCCCCGCTGATCGGGCAGGTGCGGGCGGCCGGCGGGCTGGAGCCGCTGGGGGCGGCGCTGGGTGACTGGCACGGCCGGCTGACCGTACGGGGGCGGGCGCTGCTGGCGGGGGCGGCGGAGCTGGAGGCGTACCTGCGCGAGCGCGGGTGACCGGGCGGGCGCGGGGTGAGGCGGGCGCCGGTGAGCGGGCTCCCCCGCAGGGTTCCCCGGAGGCTCCCGCGGCGTTTCCTGCAGCGTTTCCGGCGGGATCGCGGGCGGGGCTCCCGGGGCGCGGGTGGGGCGGGAGCGCTCGAAAGGTGCTCGAAGGACGCTTGAGGAGTGCTTGATCGCTCTGCTCCGTGGGGGGTCTTCGCCCGTATAGTCGCCGTGACTTGACGATTCGATGACCCGTTCCCGAAGAATCGATGACCGATCAGGCTCCGCGGACGGGTGAGCAGGGGGACACACGATGGAGACCGCACGCCTGGCCTCGCTCATCGCCGCCACGGTCACGATGGGGCTGGTGAGCGGGCTGTTCTACGGGTTTTCGGTGGCGGTGATGCCGGGTCTGAAGCGTACGGACGACCGTACGGTCATCGAGGCCATGCAGAACATCAACAAGGCCATTCTCAATGGCTGGTTCGTGCTGGGCTACATCGGGGCGTTCCTGTTCACCGCGCTGGCGCTGGCGCTGCACGTGCCGTCCGACGGCCGGGACGTGCTGCCGCCGCTGATCGCGGCGCTGGTCTGCTACATCGTGTCGATGGGGCTGACGAACAAGGTGAACATCCCGCTGAACAACGCGCTGGAGAAGGCCGGTCCGGTGGCCCGGATCGGTGATGCGGCGGCGGTGCGGCGGGCGTTCGAGGGGCCGTGGACGCGGGCGAACGTGTGGCGGACGCTGCTGTGCACGGCGGCGGTCGGGTTCCTGGGCTGGGCGCTGTACCTGCACGGTCAGGCGGGCTGACCGACGACGCGGAGTCCCCCGGACCGGGCGGCCGGGGGACTCCGCGTCGTCGGTGCGGTGTGGTTCAGCGGGTGGTGCGGCCGTAGAGGACCAGGGCGCGGGAGAGGGCCGTCAGGGCGAGGGTGCACAGCAGGGTGCGGACGATGTTGGTGGCGACCCAGGTGCCCTTGAACTTGTCGACGATGGTGAAGTCGGCGAGTTCGGCGGCGTCTCCGGCGGCGGCGAGTTCGTTGTTGAGGGGGATGTTCACGGAGAAGGTGATCATCAGGACGACGAAGTAGGCGACGGTGGCGACGCCGACCCAGACGGCGACGGTGCGGCGGCCCTTGCGGAACTCGATGACCGCCGATGCGGCGGAGGTGAGCAGGGTGATGACGAACACCATGCCGAAGAGTCCGTTGCCGTCGATGGCCGCGTTGAAGTTCTGCATCGCGGTGACGTAGGTGCGTTCGTCGCCGGCGGCCAGGCCCGGCATGACGGAGACGTCGAAGGCGAAGAAGAGGCCCGCCATGAGGCCCATGAAGACCGTCGAGACCAGGAGCAGGACGGTGGCCGCCTTGCCGCGTTCGGCGGTCGGCTGTGCGTGCGGGGCGCCCTGGGCGTAGGGGCCGGGGTGGGCGGCCTGGGTGTAGGGGCCGGGTGGTGCGTAGGGGCCGGGGCCGCCGGCGGTGTGCTGCTGGGAGCTGCCGGCCGGGTTGGGGTTCATGGGCCATCCTCGTCTGCGGTGGTGGGAGTCGTGCTCGCCCTCGGCACGGGCACCCGATCGTGGCATTGGGCGGGATGCCCGGTCATGGGCTTTCCACCGGCTCTCGAGCGGGGCTCGAGAGCCGGTGGCCGGATCCGTTCGGTGGGGGTCGGTCAGTAGCGGTAGTGGTCGGGCTTGTACGGGCCCTCGACCTTGACGCCGATGTACGCGGCCTGCTCCGGGCGCAGGGTGGTCAGCTTGACACCGAGGGCGTCGAGGTGGAGTCGGGCGACCTTCTCGTCGAGGTGCTTGGGCAGCACGTAGACGTCGGTCGGGTACTCCTCCGGCTTGGTGAACAGCTCGATCTGGGCCAGCGTCTGGTCCGCGAAGGAGTTCGACATCACGAACGACGGGTGACCGGTGGCGTTGCCCAGGTTCAGCAGACGGCCCTCGGACAGCACGATCAGGACCTTGCCGTCGGGGAACGTCCAGGTGTGGACCTGCGGCTTGACCTCGTCCTTGACGATGCCGTCGATCTTGGCCAGACCGGCCATGTCGATCTCGTTGTCGAAGTGACCGATGTTGCCCACGATCGCCTGGTGCTTCATCCTGGCCATGTCCGCGGCCATGATGATGTCCTTGTTGCCGGTCGTGGTGATGAAGATGTCCGCGGTCTCCACCACGTCGTCCAGCGTCGCGACCTGGTAGCCGTCCATCGCCGCCTGCAGCGCGCAGATCGGGTCGATCTCCGTGATGATCACGCGAGCGCCCTGGCCGCGCAGCGACTCCGCGCAGCCCTTGCCGACGTCGCCGTAACCGAAGACGACCGCGACCTTGCCGCCGATCAGGACGTCGGTGGCACGGTTGATGCCGTCGATCAGGGAGTGACGGCAGCCGTACTTGTTGTCGAACTTCGACTTCGTCACCGCGTCGTTCACGTTGATCGCCGGGAACAGCAGCTCACCGGACTGCATCATCTCGTACAGACGGTGCACACCCGTGGTGGTCTCCTCCGTCACACCGCGGATGCCCGCGGCCAGGGCGGACCAGTCGATGTCGGTCCTGGCCAGCAGGTCCAGGACCAGGGCCATTTCCTCGTTGTCGGCGGTGGAGGGGTCGGGGACCCGTCCGGCCTTCTGGTATTCGACGCCCTTGTGGACCAGGAGGGTGGCGTCGCCGCCGTCGTCGAGGATCATGTTGGGGCCGGCGTGGCCGGGCCAGGTCAGGGCCTGCTCGGTGCACCACCAGTACTCCTCGAGCGTCTCGCCCTTCCAGGCGAAGACGGGGATGCCGGCGGCGGCTATCGCGGCGGCGGCGTGGTCCTGGGTGGAGTAGATGTTGCAGGACACCCAGCGGACGTCGGCGCCGAGGGCGACGAGGGTCTCGATGAGGACGGCGGTCTGCACGGTCATGTGCAGGGAGCCGGTGATGCGGGCGCCGGCCAGCGGCTGCGCCTCGGCGTACTCGCGGCGGATCGACATCAGACCGGGCATCTCGTGCTCGGCCAGGGTGATCTCCTTGCGGCCGAAGGCGGCCAGGGAGAGGTCTGCGACCTTGAAGTCCATGGGTTCTACTCCGTGTCGGTGGTGGCGTGATCGGTGGTGAGGTTCAGGTTCTGATGGATCTCTAGAGTCGCGGTGGACTTGTTGAGGGTGATGTAGTGCAGGCCGGGTGCGCCTTCGGCGAGGAGGCGTTCGGACATGGCGGTGGCGTACTCGACGCCGATGCGGTGTCCGTCGGCCGGGTTGTCCTTGGCGGCTTCCAGGCGGTGGGCGAGGTGGTCGGGGAAGCGGGCGTCGCTGAGTTCGGCGAAGCGCCGGATCTGGCGGAAATCGGTCGCCGGCATGATCTCGGGGATGACCGGGGTCAGGCAGCCCACCGCGTGGAGCCGGTCGCGCAGCCGCAGGTAGTCCTCGGCGTGGAAGAACATCTGGGTGATGGCGTAGTCGGCTCCGGCCCGGCATTTGGCGGCGAAGTGGCGGATGTCCTCGGTCCAGGACGGGGAGCGGGGGTGGCGTTCGGGGAACGCGGCCACGCCGACGGTGAAGTCGCCCAGCCGGCGGATGAGGGTGACCAGTTCGTGGGCGTGGGTGAGGCCGTCGGGGTGGGGTGTCCAGCGTCCCTTGGGATCGCCGGGCGGGTCGCCGCGCAGGGCGAGGACGTCGCGGATGCCGGCGTCGGCGTACTGGCCGATGATGTGGCGCAGTTCGGCGACGGAGTGCCCGACGGCGGTCAGGTGGGCGACCGGGCGCAGGGTGGTCTCGGTGGCGATGCGTTTGGTGACCTCGACGGTGCGGGTGCGGGAGGAGCCGCCGGCTCCGTAGGTGACGGAGACGAAGGAGGGGGCGAGGGCTTCGATGCGGCGGATCGCGGCCCACAGGGTGCGCTCCCCCGCGTCGGTCTTCGGGGGGAAGAACTCGAAGGAGAAGGTCGGCCTGCCCTGGGCCAGCAGTTCGCGGACGCCGCGGGGGGTGGGGGCCGGTGTGGGGGTGGCGGGGGTGCGGGGGCGTTCGGCGGTGGCGGCCAGGGCAGCCGGCATGTCGGACTCCTTCCGGCTCGTCGCGGGAGCGGTTGGGGTGGGAGGGGTGAGTGGGTCAGCGGGCGTTGAAGTAGCTGGCTTCGGGGTGGTGCAGGACGATGGCGTCGGTGGACTGCTCGGGGTGGAGCTGGAATTCCTCGGAGAGTTCGACGCCGATCCGCTCGGGCTGGAGGAGGTCGGCGATCTTGGCGCGGTCCTCCAGGTCGGGGCAGGCGGGGTAGCCCAGGGAGTAGCGGCAGCCCTGGTACTCGGTGCGGAACATGCCGTCCATGGTCTGGGGGTCGTGGCCGCCGATGCCGAGGTCGGCGCGGACGCGGGCGTGCCAGTACTCGGCGAGTGCTTCGGCCAACTGGACTGACAGGCCGTGGAGTTCCATGTACTCGCGGTAGGAGTCGGCGGCGAAGAGCCGTGCGGTCTCCTCGCCGATGCGGCTGCCCACGGTGACGACCTGGAGGCCGACGACGTCGGTCTCGCCGGATTCGTCGGGGCGGAAGAAGTCCGCGAGGCACAGGCGGCGGCCGCGGCCCTGGCGGGGAAAGGTGAAGCGGGCGCGTTCGGAGCCGTTCTCGCCGAGGATGATGAGGTCTTCGCCCTTGGAGACGCAGGGGAAGTAGCCGTGGACGACGGCTGCTTCGAGGAGGCCGTCGGTGTGGAGGCGGTCCAGCCAGCCGCGCAGCCGGGGGCGGCCGTCGGTGGCGATGGTGTCGGCGTCCTTCAGCCCCCATTGGCCTTTGAACAGGGCGGTCTCGTCGAGCCAGCTGGCGTAGTCCTTGAGGGGGATGCCCTTGATGACACGGGTGCCCCAGAACGGCGGGGTGGGCACGGGGTTGTCGGCGGCGACGTCGGAGCGGCCCGCGGGGGCGGCCTCGGTGTGCGGCAGCGGGGTGTCGCGGCGGGCGACGCGGCGCTGTTTGAGTGGCGGGAGTTCGGCGCCGGGGACGCCGCGTTTGACGGCGATCAGGGCGTCCATCAGGCGCAGGCCTTCGAACGCGTCGCGGGCGTAGCGGACCTCGCCCTCGTAGATCTCGTGGAGGTCCTGTTCGACGTAGGCGCGGGTGAGGGCGGCGCCGCCGAGGATGACGGGGTAGTCGGCGGCCAGCTTGCGCTGGTTGAGCTCTTCCAGGTTCTCCTTCATGATCACGGTGGACTTCACCAGGAGGCCGGACATGCCGATGACGTCGGCCTTGTGCTCCTGGGCGGCCTCGAGGATCGCGGAGACCGGCTGCTTGATGCCGATGTTGACCACGTTGTAGCCGTTGTTCGACAGGATGATGTCGACGAGGTTCTTGCCGATGTCGTGGACGTCGCCGCGGACCGTGGCCAGCACGATGGTGCCCTTGCCCTCCGCGTCGGACTTCTCCATGTGCGGCTCCAGGTAGGCCACCGCCGTCTTCATGACCTCGGCCGACTGGAGCACGAACGGCAGCTGCATCTGCCCGGACCCGAACAGCTCACCGACGACCTTCATGCCTTCGAGGAGGGTGTCGTTGACGATGTCGAGGGCGGGGCGGGTGGTGAGGGCTTCGTCGAGGTCGGCTTCGAGGCCGTTCTTCTCGCCGTCGATGATCCGCCGCTGGAGGCGTTCGTCCAGGGGCAGGGCGAGGAGTTCCTCGGCGCGGCCGGCCTTGAGGGACTTGGTGTTCACGCCCTCGAAGAGGGCCATCAGCTTCTGCAGCGGGTCGTAGCCCTCGCGGCGCCGGTCGTAGATCAGGTCCAGGGCCGTGTCGACCTGCTCCTGGTCGAAACGCGCGATCGGCAGGATCTTCGACGCGTGCACGATCGCCGAATCCAGACCCGCCTTCACGCACTCGTCCAGGAAGACCGAGTTCAGCAGGACACGGGCCGCCGGATTCAGACCGAAGGAGATGTTCGACAGGCCCAGGGTGGTCTGGACGTCGGGGTGGCGGCGCTTGAGCTCACGGATCGACTCGATCGTCGCGATGCCGTCCCCACGGGACTCCTCCTGACCGGTGCAGATGGTGAAGGTCAGGGTGTCGATGAGGATGTCGGACTCACGGATCCCCCAGTTCGTCGTGAGGTCCTCGATCAGGCGCTGCGCGATGGCGACCTTGTGCTCGACGGTGCGGGCCTGGCCCTCCTCGTCGATGGTCAGCGCGATCAGCGCGGCGCCGTGCTCCTGCGCCAGCCGGGTGACCTTCGCGAAGCGGGACTCGGGCCCGTCGCCGTCCTCGTAGTTCACCGAGTTGATGACCGCACGCCCGCCCAGCTTCTCCAGACCCGCCTGGATGACGGGGACCTCGGTGGAGTCCAGCACGATCGGCAGCGTGGAGGCCGTCGCGAAACGGCCGGCGAGCTCCTCCATGTCGGCGACGCCGTCACGGCCCACATAGTCCACGCACAGGTCGAGCATGTGCGCGCCCTCACGGATCTGGTCCCGGGCCATCTCCACACAGTCGTCCCAGCGCGCCTCCAGCATCGCCTCACGGAACTTCTTCGACCCGTTCGCGTTCGTCCGCTCACCGATCGCCATGTACGAGGTGTCCTGCCGGAACGGCACCGTCTGGTAGAGGGAGGCGGCGCCCGGTTCGGGGCGGGGGTCGCGGGGGCCGGGTGCGCTCCCCCGGACGCGTTCGACGACGTGGCGCAGGTGTTCGGGGGTGGTGCCGCAGCAGCCGCCGACGAGGGAGAGTCCGTAGTCGCGTACGAAGGTTTCCTGGGCGTCGGCCAGCTCCGGGGCGGTCAGCGGGTAGTGGGCGCCGTCCTTGGTCAGGACGGGCAGGCCGGCGTTGGGCATGCAGGAGATCGGGATGCGGGCGTTGCGGGCGAGGTAGCGCAGGTGCTCGCTCATCTCGGCCGGGCCGGTCGCGCAGTTCAGACCGATCATGTCGATGCCCAGCGGTTCCAGGGCGGTGAGGGCGGCGCCGATCTCCGAGCCGAGGAGCATGGTGCCGGTGGTCTCGACCGTGACCGAGCAGATCAGGGGGACGTCGATGCCGAGGGCGTCCATGGCGCGGCGGGCGCCGATGATGGAGGACTTGGTCTGCAGGAGGTCCTGGGTGGTCTCCACCAGCAGGGCGTCGGCTCCGCCGGTGAGGAGTCCTTCGGCGTTGGTCTGGTAGGCGTCGCGGATCTGGCCGTAGGTGATGTGGCCCAGCGTCGGCAGCTTCGTGCCCGGCCCCATGGAGCCCAGCACCCAGCGCTGCTGGCCCGTCGAGGCGGTGAACTCGTCGGCGACCTCGCGGGCGACCCGGGCGCCGGCCTCCGACAGCTCGAAGTTGCGCTCGGCGATGTCGTACTCGGCCAGCGCCGCGTGGTTCGCGCCGAAGGTGTTGGTCTCCACGCAGTCCACACCCACCGAGAAGTACGCCTCGTGGACCGAGCGCACGATGTCGGGGCGGGTGACGTTGAGGACCTCGTTGCAGCCCTCCAGCTGCTGGAAGTCCTCCAGGGTGGGGTCTTGTTCCTGGAGCATCGTTCCCATGGCGCCGTCGGCGACGACCACCCGGGTGGCCAGGGCCTGGCGGAGGGCGGCGGCCCGTTCGCGGGGGTGGGGGGCGGGGGGTGTGTTCGCGGTCATGTCGGCTGTCCCAGCGTCGGTGCCAGCAGTGCGGCCGCCTGCGGCCCGTACACCGTGCGGACGGTGTCGAGGAGCCGTTGGGGGCGGACTTCGTAGGACTGTGAGCCGACCTCGGCCAGGACCAGTGCGGACATCGCGCAGCCGAGCTGGGCGGCGGTCTGCAGGGGCAGTCGGTGGCCGACGGCGGCGAGGAAGCCGGAGCGGAAGGCGTCGCCGACGCCGGTGGGGTCCGCGGCGGTGACGTCGGGGACGGCCGGGACGGTGAGGGTGGGGGTGTCGGCGGCGTCGATGCGGACGCCCTGCGCGCCGAGTGTGGTGATCCAGGTGCCGACGCGGGCGAGGACCTCTTCACGGTTCCAGCCGGTGCGTTCGCGCAGCAGGGCGGATTCGTACTCGTTGGTGAAGAGCCAGCGGGCGCCGGTGACGAGGCTGCGGGTCTCGGCGCCGGTGAGGCGGGCGAGTTGCTGGGAGGGGTCGGCGGCGAAGGGGATGCCCAGTTCGCGGGCCTGCTCGGTGTGGCGGAGCATCGCGCGGGGGTCGTTGGGCGAGACCAGGACCAGGTCGAGGGGGGTGCGGGCGTGCAGGGCGTGGAGGTCGATGCGGGCGGCGTCGGCCATGGCGCCGGCGTAGAAGGAGGCGATCTGGTTGGAGTCCTGGTCGGTCATGCACATGAAGCGGGCGGTCTGGTGGTCGGCGGAGACGTGCACCGGGCCGGTGTCGACGCCGTGTTCCTTGAGCCAGACCTCGTACTCGGCGAAGTCGGGGCCGACGGCGCCGACGAGGAGGGGGTCCATGCGGAGCCCTCCGAGGCCGTAGGCGATGTTGGCGGCCACTCCCCCGCGTCGTACTTCGAGGGTGTCGACGAGGAAGGACAGCGAGATGGTGTGCAGCTGGTCGGGGATCAGCTGGTCGACGAACCGGCCCGGGAAGGCCATGAGGTGATCTGTGGCGATGGATCCGGTCACCGCGATACGCACGTGGACTCCTGTGGGATGGTCGGTCCGGTCTCTGCGGGGTGGGGCGGAGCGGGTGGGGTGGAGCAGGGGGTGGGCGGCCGGGTGCTCGGGCGGCCCGCGGGGCTGTCCTGCGGATCGGGCCGGACCCGGGGGGCGGGGCCCGGTGCGTGCGCTCGCGAGGCGGCGGGGCGGCCGGCGCGGGGCGTCGGCGGCCGAGAGGACGTGGCGGGCGCGTGCACCGGGACCCCTCGGGCCCGGCCCGATCGGGAGGGCAGGCGGGCGCTAGGCGCGGGAGGCAGCGGCCTTGAGGCGGTCGGCGCGGTCGGTGCGCTCCCAGGTGAAGTCGGGCAGCTCACGGCCGAAGTGGCCGTAGGCGGCGGTCTGGGCGTAGATGGGGCGCAGCAGGTCCAGGTCGCGGATGATGGCGGCCGGGCGGAGGTCGAAGACCTCGTTGATGGCGTCCTCGATCCTGGCGATGTCGGTGGTCTCGGTGCCGAAGGTCTCGACGAAGAGGCCGACGGGCTCGGCCTTGCCGATGGCGTAGGCGACCTGGACCTCGCAGCGTGAGGCGAGGCCGGCGGCGACGACGTTCTTGGCGACCCAGCGCATGGCGTAGGCGGCGGAGCGGTCGACCTTGGAGGGGTCCTTGCCGGAGAAGGCGCCGCCGCCGTGGCGGGCCATGCCGCCGTAGGTGTCGATGATGATCTTGCGGCCGGTGAGGCCGGCGTCGCCCATCGGGCCGCCGATCTCGAAGCGGCCGGTCGGGTTCACCAGGAGGCGGTAGCCCTCGGTCTCCAGCTTGATGCCGTCGTCGGCGAGCCGGGCGAGGACGTGGTCGACGACGTGCTCCTTGATGTCGGGGGCCAGGAGGGCTTCGAGGTCGATGTCGGAGGCGTGCTGGGAGGAGACGACGACGGTGTCGAGGCGGACGGCCTTGTCGCCGTCGTACTCGATGGTGACCTGGGTCTTTCCGTCGGGGCGCAGGTACGGGAGGGTGCCGTTCTTGCGGACCTCGGACAGGCGGCGGGAGAGCCGGTGGGCGATGTGGATGGGCAGGGGCATCAGCTCGGGGGTCTCGTCGCTGGCGTAGCCGAACATCAGGCCCTGGTCGCCGGCGCCCTGCTTGTCGAGGTCGTCGCCGTCCTCGCCGGTGGCGGCGCCTTCGACGCGCTGCTCGTAGGCGGTGTCGACGCCCTGGGCGATGTCCGGGGACTGTGCGCCGATGGAGACGGACACGCCGCAGGAGGCTCCGTCGAAGCCCTTGGCGGAGGAGTCGTAGCCGATGTCGAGGATCTTCTCGCGGACGAGCTGGGCTATCGGGGCGTAGGCCTGGGTCGTCACTTCGCCCGCGATGTGGACGAGGCCGGTGGTGATCAGGGTTTCGACGGCGACGCGGGAGGTGGGGTCCTGGGCGAGCAGGGCGTCGAGGATCGTGTCGCTGATCTGGTCGGCGATCTTGTCCGGGTGTCCCTCGGTCACGGACTCCGAGGTGAACAGACGACGGGACATGTCACTCCTGGTGGTGTGGGACGAAGGTGTCGGTTGGGACGGGTGGGATGGGTGGTCGGTTCGGGGGGCGGGTCAGGGCCGGGTGGTGGTGGCCGCGGCGGTCTGCAGGGTGCGGGCGAGGGCCCGGACGGGGTCGGGGCCGCCGCGCGGTGCGGTGGTCAGGGTGCCGCCGATCGCGACGAGGGGCGGGTGCCAGCCGTGTGCGGCGATGCGTTCGGCGACCTCGCAGGCCAGGGAGCCCGCGCCGGAGAACCCGCCCAGCAGGAGCGGTTCGCCGCGGGCGAGGGCGGGGCGCAGGGCGGCCAGTACGGTCCGGGCGTCGGCGGGCGGTGCCACGGTGGTCAGGGCCTGCGGGCCGGGGTAGGCCGCGGCGAGGGCGTCGTAGCAGGTGGGCGGGGCGTCGGGCGGGGGGACCAGGCAGATGGTGCCGGTGCCGGTACGGGCCGCCGCGCGCAGGATCCGTAAGGTGCGGGCGGATGCGGATGCGGATGCGGATGCGGATGCGGGTGTGGGGGCGAGGGTGCGGGGCTGCGGCACGGCGTCGAGGAGGGCCACGGCCTGGGCGACGGTGGCGGTGGGGCCGGCGGTGTCGGGCAGGGCGCGCAGCAGCAGGGCGGTCTGGGCGAGGGTTTCGGCGGCGTCGGTGTCGGTGATGCGGGAGCGGTCGTGCACGGAGGTGAGGACGAGGCCGCCTTCGGTGTCGTGGTGTGCGGTGAGGGTGTAGAGCAGGGCGGTGTGCGCGGCGACGGCTTCGGCGGGGTCGATGCGGATGCCTTCGGCGGCGAGCTCGGCGTGGACGGGGTCGTCGGCGGAGCCGGGGGGTGCCGTTGCCTCGAAGGTGACGAGGGTGTCGCGGCCGGGTCCCTGGCGGGTTCCCTGGCCGGGGGCACGGCTGTGACCCGGGTGCGGGCCGGGGCCGGGGCCCGGGCGGGAGGCCGGACCGGCGCCCGCGGCGACGGACGGGCGCCGACCGGCCGAGGGCGAAGGCCTCTTGGCGGGGCCGTCGGTGGGAACGGGGCCAGGCCGGGCGGCGGCGCAGGCGGCGGCCGCAGCGGCAGACGGCTCGTCGGCGGCGGCTTCCGGGCTCGCGGCGGCGTCGACATCGGGTGAGGGCCGGCCCGTTGCGGACTGCGGCGCGTCGGCGGGGCCTTCGCCCGGGGGCGCGTCGGCGCACCTCACCCGACTCGCCTCGAAAGAAGCCGCGTTGGCGGGAGCTGCGCCCGGGCCGGTGGCGGGATGAGAATCGGCGTCGGTGCCCGCAGCGGCGGACGCAGGCCTGCCGGCCTCGGAGGACGGCTCGTCGGCGGGGGCGGTGCCCGGGGCCGCGGCGGGATGCGAATCGGCGTCGGTGCCCGCAGTGGTGGGCGGGGGGCAGCCGGCTTCTGCGGACGGCTCGTTGACGCTCGCGTCGGGTGAGGTCCGGCCCGTGGCGGACTGCGGCGCGTCGGCGCACGTCGCCCGACTCGGTTCGGCGGGCGGGGCCGGATGGGGGCGGGGTGGGTGTTGGGTCGGGGGGAGCCATTCGTAGGCGGAGGCCTGGAGGGTCTGGTCCGTGAGGGTGGCCAGGACGTCGGCCAGTGGGGTGGTGGGGGTGATGGGGGTGTGGAGGGGGACGGCGTTGCGCAGGGGGCCGGGGAGGCGTTCGGCGCCGGGCAGGGGGATGCCGCGGCCGGAGACGGTGGCGGTGAAGGCGACCGCGGGTGCGTGGGGGGTGGCGCGGTGGAGCTGGAGGGCCCAGACGGCGTGGAGGGCGGTGCTCTCGGCCGCGCCCCGGGACGCGGCCCAGGTGCGCAGGCGCATTGCCTCGTAGGGGGTGAGGCGGTGGCGGTTGCGGCCGTGGCCGCGTGGCGGGTGGGCGGCGTCCGGGGCGGGGTGGGGCGGGTGGGGTGGACCGGGCAGGCCGGCGGCGTCTGCGGGGGGCGTGGTGCGGGCCCAGTACGCGCGGGCGGCTGCGGTCTCCTGGCGGGCGATCCAGCGCAGGTGGTCGCGGATGTCGGGGCGGCGTTCGCTGCCGGCGGGCCGTCCGTCGGCGAGGTAGGCGCGGTGCAGGGTGCGGCGGAGCAGGCGTGCGCTCCAGTCGTCGAGGAGTGCCTGGTGGTAGGTGAGCAGCACGCGGTGGGCGTGGTCGGGTTCTTCCAGCAGGGCGATGCGCAGGGCGGCGCCGGGGTGGCGCAGGTCGAACTCCCGCATCCGTTCGGCGAGGAGGAGGGTGTGCCAGTCGGCGCTGCCGCGGGGGTGGCGTTGCAGGTGCGGGGTGGCGTGGGGGTGGACGGTGAGGTGTGGTGCGCTGCCGGGTGTGGTGGGGGCGGTCAGTGCGGTGCGCAGTACGGCTTCGCTGTCGTGGAGGGTCTGCCAGGCGGCGGTGAGGCGGCGGGTGTCCAGGGGGCCGTTCCAGCGCCAGTGGAGTTGTCCGATGTGCAGGGCGGCGCCGGGGTGGGTCATGGCGTCGAGGAGCAGGTCGTGCTGGAGGGGGGTGAGCGGTGGTGGGTCATCCGGTTCCGGTGCGGTGGGTGCGGCGGTCCCGGTGGGTGCGGTGGTCCCGGTGGCTGTGGGGGGTGTGTCGGTGGGGGTGGTGTGCGGGTGGGGCCGGGGGTGCGGGGTGCGGGTGGTGTGGTGTTCCCGGTCCCCCGCCGTGGCGCCGGTGAGCAGGTCGGACAGGCGTCCGGCGGGGAACGGCGGCGGGGGCAGGGTGAGGGTGTGGTGGTGGGCGGTGTGCCGGTGCAGTGTGGGTGTGCAGGGGGGCAGCAGGGCGAGGGCGGCGGTGAGGGCGGCAGGGGTGAGTCTGCCGTGGAGGTCGAGGGAGGTGGGAGGGCCGGGTGTGAGGACCACGGTCATGGCCATGGTGTCGGTCACCGGTTTCCCTCCTCTTCCCTTTCGCTTTCGGACGCATGAGGGGACTCGTGGGGGACACGGCCGGACATGGTCTGTTGTCGAGGATTCTTCCGCCGGGTCCTCGGCCCGTCCTTGAGCGCGCATCGAGCGGTGGCGACCCGGGTGGGGCCGGTCCGGGCCGGTCGTGGGCGGGCCGCGCCCGGCTGGGGTGGTGCTGCGGTGGGGGTCATCTGATGCGGAGGTTGGCCATCATGCCCATCGCGGAGTGGTCCAGGAGGTGGCAGTGGTAGACGTAGGTGCCGCGGTAGGTGTCGAAGGTGGCGTGGAGTCCGACCGTTTCGCCGGGGAAGAGGCGGACGGTGTCCTTCAGGCCGGCTTCGGCGGGTGAGACGGGGGCGCCGTTGCGTTCCAGTACCCGGAACTGGACCAGGTGCATGTGGAAGTTGTGCGGGACGAGCTTGTTGGTGTTGGTGACGGTCCAGATCTCCGAGGTGCCGTGGGTGATGGTCTGGTCGATGCGCTGGGGGTCCCAGACCTGGCCGTCCATGAACCCCCGCGGTTCCTGGCGGCCGTCCTCGTCCATGCTGAGGACGACGGTGCGTTCGACGGTGGCCTTCGCCATGGGTGGCAGGGTGCGCAGGACGTCGGGTATGCGGCTGGGGTCGGGGGCGGTGCGCACGACGTCGAAGCGCAGGACCTTGCCGACCTGGTCGGGGGTGCCGGGGCCGAGGGTGTTCTCCAGGACGATCTTGGTGCCGACGGGGTAGCGGGAGAAGTCGATGACGACGTCGGCGCGTTCGGCCGGGGACAGGCCGATGGTGTCGGTGGTGAAGGGGCGTTCGAGCAGTCCGCCGTCGGTGCCGATCTGGGTGATGCGGCCGCCGTCGGACAGGCGCAGCTGGAAGAAGCGCATGTTGGAGGAGTTCAGGAGGCGGAAGCGGTATTTGCGGGCGGCGACTTCGAAGTAGGGGGTGGGGCGGCCGTTGGCGAGGATGGTGGTGCGGCCGAAGACGTCGTCCATGACGTAGACGAGCTGTCCGGTGTCGTCGAAGCGGGCGTCGCGCAGGGCGATGGGGACCTCGTACTGGCCGGCGGGCAGGGGCAGTGAGCGTTCGTTGTCGTCGCTGAGGAGGTAGGTGCCGGACAGGCCGCGGAAGACGTGTTCCGATTCCATGTGGTGGGCGTGGTCGTGGAACCACAGTCCGGCGGCGGGCTGCTGGTTGGGGTAGCTGTAGATGCGGGAGGCGCCGGGGGCGACGGTGTCCATGGGGCCGCCGTCGTTGTCCGGGGAGACGTTGCCTCCGTGCAGGTGGACGGCGACGGGCATGGTGAGCTGGTTGCGGTGGCGGATGACGACCTTGCGTCCGCTGCGGGCGCGCAGGACGGGTCCGGGGAAGTGGCCGTCGTAGGTGAGGACCTTGGTCTGTGCGCCGGGGATGATCTCGCGTGCCGTCTCCTTGATGGTGACGGTGTAGGTGTCCTGGCCGCCGAGGGTGGAGATCGGGGAGAGCACCGCCGGGAGCGGCATCCGTACGGTGAAGGGCGGCGGGAGGGTGACCTTCGGGGCGCCCGCGGCGGGGGTGTTGGCGGTGGCCCGTGCGGGGTTGGCGGTGAGCAGCGGGGTGAGTCCGCCGGCGGTGAGCAGGCCGGCGCCGGTGGCGGCGAGGGCGCCGCCCAGGACGCTGCGTCTGGTGACCATGGTGGTGTCCTCCTGGGAAGGGGGTGGGTGGTGGCGCGGGGCCGCGCCGGGGCGGGCGTGTCGGTGCCGCGGGCTGCCGGAGCGCCGGTGGTCGTCTCAGCCGGTGTCCCCGCGCAGGTGGCGCGCCGCGAGTGGACCAGACGCGGCTTGCGCGGGGCTCGAGTGCGGATGGTGTGCGCGGGTGCGGCGTTGCGCGGGCCTTGCGGGGGCTGGGCGAGGCTCCTCGTGCGTACGTACGACCGCGTACGCGCGACCGTGCCGTCCCGTTGTGGGGGCGGCCTGCTGGGGGGAGGCTCCCCGTGGACCTGCGGGATCTGCACGACTTACGTCAGTGGCTGCCGCGTGCGCTGGCGGTGGCGGAGCGGTGGGGCGGGCAGTTCGGCCCGTACGAGAGCCATCCGGCGCACCGGGTGGACGGTGCCGCGTTCGGGGAGGCCTTCGAGGCGCTGGCGAAGCGGATGGACGACAACTATCCGTTCTTCCATCCGCGGTATGCCGGGCAGATGGTCAAGCCGCCGCATCCGGCGGCCGTGACGGGCTATCTGACGGCGATGCTGTTCAATCCGAACAACCATGCGGCCGAGGGTGGGCCGGCGACCACGGAGATGGAGCGTGAGGCGGTCGCGGCGCTGGCGGGGATGTTCGGGTTCGAGGCGCATGTCGGGCATCTGACGACGAGCGGGACGATGGCGAACCTGGAGGCGCTGTACGTGGCCCGGCAGGTGCATCCGGACCGTGGGGTCGCCTACAGCGCGGAGGCCCATTACACCCATGAGCGGATGTGCCGTGTCCTGGGCATGGAGGGGCACCGGGTGCCCGTCGACGGGTGCGGCCGGATGGACGTGGACGCGCTGGAGGGTGTGCTGCGCGGCGGGCGGGTCGGCACGGTGGTGGTGACCACCGGTACCACCGGGCTGGGGGCGGTCGACCCGGTGCACGAGGTGGTGGCGCTGGCGCGCCGGTACGGGGTGCGGGTGCACGTGGACGCGGCGTACGGCGGTTTCTACGCGATCCTGGGCCGGGCCGGTGAGGGCGGGGTGGATCCGGCTCCGTGGCGGGCGATCGCCGCGTGCGACTCGGTGGTGGTGGATCCGCACAAGCAGGGGCTGCAGCCGTACGGGTGCGGGGCGGTGCTCTTCCCCGATCCGCGGGCGGGGCGGCACTTCGCGCACGATTCGCCGTACACCTATTTCACCGATGCGGAGCTGCATCTGGGCGAGATCAGCCTGGAGTGCTCGCGGGCGGGTGCGGCGGCGGCCGCGCTGTGGCTGACGTTGCAGGTGCTGCCGCTGACCGTGGAGGGGTTCGGGAGGATCCTGGCGGCGAACCGGCGGGCGGCGCTGCGGTGGGCGAACCTGCTGTCCGCGTCGGAGGAGCTGGAGCTGTACCAGCGGCCGGAGCTGGACATCGTGACGTACTTCCCGGTGACCGCGGCCGGTTCGCTGTCGTCGGTGGACGCGGCGTCGGGGCGGCTGCTGCGCGAGGGCATGACGGCGCAGGCGGATCCGGTGTTCGTGAGTGTGCTGCGTGCGGACGCGGAGGCGTTCGTGCGGCGTCATCCGCGGGTGGTGCGGGACGCGGAGGCGGCGCGGGTGGTCCGCAGCGTTCTGATCAAGCCGGAGTTCGAGTCGTTCCTGCCGGTTCTGCACGCCCGGGTGGAGGAGCTCGCGGCGCACGGCCGTGCGTCCCGGTGACGACGCCCTCCTCTCCCCCGCCCCGGTTCCCCCGCTCCCTTGTCTCTCCCCCGTCTTCCTTCTCTTCGCTTTCCGACCGGAGGTCTGTCTTGTCCGCACCTTCTTCCCCGAGCCGGCTGGGTCCCTCGGCTGTGGGCCCGCTGTCCGAGCTCCTCGCCTCGTGCTTCCACCAGGACGCCCTGACGCGCTGGATGATCCCCGACGACCGGCGGCGGGCCGAGCTGCTGCCCGGCTTCTTCCGGGTGTTCGTGGAGCTGTCCGCCGCCCATGAGGGGGTGCTGACCGCGGGTGACGGCGAGGCGGTGCTGCTGTTCCTGCCGGCCGGTGCCGTGGTGGACGAGGAGGCCCTGGACGGGGCCCTGTCCGCCGCGCTGGGCGGGTACGCGGAGGCGATGCGCACCATCGCCTCCCTGCAGGCGCAGGGTCACCCCGCCGGCCGGCCGCACTACTACGTCTCCTTCGGGGCGGTGCGTCCCGGCCGTCAGAAGGGCGGGCTGATGTCCGCCCTGCTGGAGCGGATGCTGCGGCGGGCGGACGCCGAGGGGGTGGGCACCTACGTGGAGGCCAGCTCTCCCGGTGGTGAGGCCGCCAGCCGCCGGGTCGGCTTCGAGCGCCTGGGCCCCGATCTGGTCCTGCCCGGTGACGGGCCCGTCCTGCGACCCATGTGGAGGGACCCCCGATGAGGGGCGACGATCTGATCCAGTCGTGGACCGCCGGCGAGATAGCCCGCGGGGAGGCACCGCCGCATGCTCTCGGCCCGTTGCTGAAGATCCTGGCGTGGAGCCGGGAGTTCCTGGTGAGCAGTCACCCGGAGCTGGGCCGCAGCGGTCCGGTGTGCCCGTACACGCAGCCTTCGCTGCGCAAGGAGCTGTTCCATCTGGCGCTGCCGTCGGCGGACTGCGAGGACCTGGCGTCGGCGGTGGACTCGCTGCGGACCCGTCACGCGGTGCTGTCGCAGCCGCTGTCGGTGGAGGACCGGGAGCTGTTGACGATCCTGCTGGTGCTGCCGGGCTTCGATCCGACGGACTCGGTGGAGCTGGACGAGCTGCAGCGCAAGGCGAAGGACGAGTTCGTGGCGGAGGGGCTGATGATCGGTCAGTTCCATCCGGTGTGCGAGGAGCCGGGCCTGTACAACGAGGCGTTCCGTCCGCTGCGTGCGCCGTTGCCGCTGCTGGCGGTGCGCAAGCTGCTGGTGTTCGATCTGCCGTTCCTGGTGAGTGACGACGCGCACATGGAGCACTATCTGCAGCGGTTCGCGCCGGGGTTGCCGGCGCGGGTGCGTGATCAGCTGGTGAGCCGGGTGGTTGCGCTCTGACCGTGGTGGGTGTGCGGCTCCGCGCCGGTGGCCTTGGCCGCCGGCGCGGAGCCGTTTTCGGTGTGCGGGTCAGGGGGTGAGGCAGTCCTCGAGGAAGGCGAGGACGCGGTGGTGGTAGGTGGGGGCGGTGTGGCCGAGGCTGATGTTGTGGCCGGAGGCGGGCAGGTGGTCGACGCTGACGCGGGGTGCGGCGGTCAGGCGGGCGGTCATCGCGTCGAGGGTGGCGGGTGCCAGGTGCCACCAGGCTTCGTGTTCGGCGAAGGTGAGGCGGACGGGTATGCGGACGCGGGGGGCGAGTTCCTCGTACTGGGCGGGCCAGCGCAGGGTTTCGGCGGATTCGCGGGGCGGGGTGGGGGCCAGGAGGGTGCGGCTGGCCCGGAAGGTGCCTGGCGGGTAGAGGTGGAGGGGGCCCCAGTTGAGGCGGGTGGCTCCGGCGCCGAGGGTGGAGGGGAAGTGCAGGGCTTCGGGGTCGTAGGTGTGGCCGACTCCGGAGGCGTCCAGGCCCAGGAGGGGGGTGGCGCCGTCGGTGGCGGCGGTGTGGAGGGCGACCTTGCCTCCGTCGGAGTGGCCCAGGAGGAGGACTCCGGCGCCGATGTCGTGCTGGGCGGCGTGTTCCTTCAGGGCGGCGTGGAGGGTTTCGGCCTGGTCGGGCAGGCTCTGGCCGTCGGGCAGCTGGTGGGCGGAGTGGCCGTAGCCGGGGCGGTCGACGGCGAGGACGGCGTGGCCCGCGGCGGTGGCCAGGGGGATGAAGGCGTTCCAGTAGGCGGCGCGCATGCCGCGGCCGTGGATGGCCAGGACGGTGGAGCGGGGGGTGGTGCGGTGGTCGGGGAGGGCCAGCAGGGCGGACAGTTCGATGCCGGCGGCGTTGAGGGTGTAGGGGCGGATGGTCGGGGTGGGTGTGGTCATCGCAGGGCCAGCCCTTTCCGTGCGCCGGCCATGGTGTCCACCCAGGCCTCGGGTGAGCCGGTGCGCAGCAGTGAGGTGCCGACGAGGAGGCCGCCGAATCCGGCGTCGAGGAGTCCGGCGGCGGTGGTGGGGCTGTCGATGCCGCTGGCGCTGACGGGGCAGGCTGCGCCTGCGGCGCGGACGGCGGGCAGGAGGTCCAGGGAGCGTCCGAGGTCGCCGGCGTCGCGTTCGCGGGTCTTGATGTCCTTGTTGTTGACGGCGATGACGCATTCCTGGGGGTGGTGGACGGCTTCGAGTTCGGCTTCGCGGGTGATCTCGACGAAGGGGGTGAGGCCGGCCAGGAGGCATTCGGTGACCAGGGTGCGCATGCTGGTTGCGGGGAGCAGGGCCGCGGTGAGCAGGACGGCGGAGGCTCCGAGTTCCTTGGCGGTGCGGACCTGGTCCTTGCGGGTGATGAAGTCCTTCTGGAGGAGGGGCAGGGGGGTCAGGGCGGCGACGTCGCGCAGGAGGGCGGGTGAGCCGCCGAACCAGCGGCCGGTGACGACGGAGATGCAGGGTGCGCCGGCTCTTTCGTAGGCGCCGACGATGGCGGCCGGGGTGCGGCCGCCGAGCATGTCGTAGCCGTGGGCGTCGCGTCGTTTGACTTCCATGACCACGGGGGTCGGGGAGGCCTGGAGGGCCTCGAGAAAAGGGAAGCCGGTCCGGTGGTTCGCGGTCATCGTGAGAGCTCCAGCTGGGGGTGGTCGGTGGTGGGGGCGGTGGTGCGCCAGGCTCGGGCCAGGGCGGCGATCTGCGGGACGGCGAAGGCTCCGGTGTGCGGGGAGCGGGCTGCGGTGTCGACGTCGATGCCGCGGAATCCGGGGTGGGTCACGATGTCGTGGTAGGCGGGGCGGGCTGTGGGGGTGAGGCCTCCGGCGAGGAGGAAGGGGCGGGTCAGGCGGGGCAGCAGGGGGGTGATGCGGTCGGGGTCGAGGGCGGCGCCGGTGCTGCCGATGCGGCCGTCGCCGGTGGCGGTGTCGAGGAGGAACAGGTCGGTGCCGGCGCGGTCGTAGGCGCCGATGAGGGGGCGTTCGACGCAGTGGCCGTCGGGCTGGACGTGGAGGACCTTGACGATGCCGGTGTCGGCGGGGAGGGCCTCGCGCAGGGCGCGGACGGCGGCGGGTGGCTGGTAGGCGTGGAGTTGGACCCAGCCGACGCCGGTGCGGGTGACGAGGTCGGTGAGGTGGTGGGGGTCGGCGAGGAAGGTGACCAGGACCGGCAGGAGGCCGGTGGAGCGGGCCGCCGCCGCGAGGGCGGCGAGCCCGTCCTGGTCCAGTTCGCTGGGGCCGCCGGGGACGCCGTGCCAGAGGCCGACGCAGTCGGCCCCGGCGGCCGCTGCTGCTTCGATGTCGTGCGTGGTGGTGGCCCCGCAGACCTTGAGCAGCGTCGGGGACGGGCGGGGGGTGGTGCTCACTTGCCCAGTCCCAGGGTGGAGGCGATGCGGTTGTACTGGATTTCGTTGGTGCCGGAGTAGATGGTGCCTCCGACGGCGTTGCGGACGTCCTGTTCCAGGCCGAGTTCGGCCATGTAGCCGTGGCCGCCGAAGATCTGCACGGCGGTGAGGCTGGTGGCGAGGTTGCTCTCGCTGGTGACGAGTTTGGAGATGGCGAGGTCGGTGGTGATGTTCTCGCCGGCCTGGAGCTTTTCAGCGGTGTCGTAGAGCCACTTGCGGGCGGTCTCCAGCTGGATCTTGGTGTCGACGATCTTGTTGGCGATCGTCTGGTACGAACCGATCGCCTTCCCGAAGGACTTGCGGGTCTTGGCGTAGTCGACGCATCGGTCCAGCCGGTGCTGCATCTCTCCGACGTTGACGATGAAGGAGAAGAGGATTTCGCGTTTCATGACGTGGTCGAGGACGAGGAAGCCGCCTCCGACGCGGCCGAGGACGGCGCTCTTGGGGACGCGTACGTCGTCGAAGAAGAGTTCGCTGAGCGGTGAGGTGCGCAGGCCCATCTTCTTGAGGGGTTTTCCGGCGGTGAGTCCGGGGGTGTTGCTGTCCACCAGGAAGGCGGTGGTGCCCAGGGGGCCGCCGTCGGGGTGGGTGCGGGCGTAGACGACGATCACGTCGGCGATGGGGCCGTTGCTGACGAAGACCTTGCTGCCGTTGATGACGAAGTCGTCGCCGTCGCGGACTGCTCTGGTGGTCATGGCCATGGCGTCGGAGCCGCCTTCGGCCTCGGTGATGGCGTGGGCTCCGATGGCTTCTCCGGAGCAGATGTGGGGCAGGTAGCGCTCCTTCTGTTCGATGGTGCCGAACTGCTGGAGGGGGATGCCGGTGGAGCAGATGGAGGTGGTGATGCAGAAGCTGAGGCCGGCGTCGCGGTTGTACTCGCCGAGTCCTTCCAGGACGTACATGGTGGTCAGGAGGGACTGGCCGAGGCCGCCGTGGTCCTCGTCGAAGGGCAGGCCGAGGATTCCGGTCTTCTGGACGAGTTTCCACTTGTCGTGGGAGAAGGCGGCCTGGGCGTCGAGTTCGATGTGGTCTGCGCTGAGTGCGTCTCCCCATCGTTCCAGGCCTTCGCGCAGTTCGGCCTGGTCGGCGTTCCATCGGATCACGAGGGACCCCTTTTGTGGATGCGGTGGCGGGCGGGCGGGCCGGTGGTGGCCGGGTGCCTCTAGTAGGCGGAGGAGGAGTGGGCGTCGAGGCTGTGGACCTCGTCGCCGCGCAGGGCGGGTGAGAAGACGCAGACCAGGCGCAGGTCCTCGTGGGGGCTGGCGACGAGGTAGTGGGCGTCGTGCTGGTCGAGTGCGTACATGCGGCCGGGGACGATCTCGTGGGAGGTGCCGTCGAGTTCGATGACCTCGCCGGAGCCCTCGATGCAGTAGCAGGCCTCGAGGTGGTTGACGTATTCCAGGCGGGACTTGGTGCCGGCCAGGACGGTGGTGTCGGTGAGCGAGTAGCCCAGGCCGTCCTCGGCGAGGAGGAAGCGGCGGCTGAGGCCGTTGCCCCACTCGACGGTCTTCACGGACTCGATGTCGCGAACGATCATGGGATTCTCCCGGTGTGTGGGTGGTTCTGGGTTTTCGGATGAGGGGTGGAGCTCTCTTTCGTGCCGGTCAGGCGGTGTGGTGCGGCTGTGCGGGCAGGACCTGGCGGACGAAGGTCCGCATGGCCTCGGTGACGTCGGTGCCGCTTTCGCGGGCCCGTTCGACGGTGGCGACCGCGGCGGAGCCGATGATCGCGGCGTCGGCGCCGGCTGTGCCGACGGCTTCGACGTCCTGCCGTGTGCTGACCCCGAAGCCGACGGCGATCGGGGAGTCGGTGTGTGCCCGCAGGGCGGTGACCGTTTCGGCCAGTGCGGCGTGGCCGGTGGCGGGGGCGGTTCCGCTGCGTCCGTAGTGGGCGACGAGGTAGAGGTAGGCGGTGGCTTCGGCGGCGGCCTGGGCGCGGGTGGCGGGCGGGCTGTTGGTGTAGCAGGTGGTGACGAGGGGCAGCCCGGCGGCGAGGGCGGATGCGCGGTAGGCCGGGCGCAGGCGCGGGGGCAGGGCGTGGACGAGGAGTCCGTCGGCTCCGGCTGCGGTGATCCGGGCGGTGGTGGTGGCCGGGTCGAGGTGTTTGAGGGTGTGGCTCCAGTCGGCGAGGAGGGCGATGCGCAGCCGGCGCAGGTGGGGGCGTACGTCGGCGATGAGGGTGAGGACGTCGTCGAGGCCGGCGCGGCCGGTGTCCAGGGCGCGGCGGGCGGAGCGGCGGATGACGGGGCCGTCGGTGACGGAGTCGGGGAAGGGGACGGCCAGTTCGAGGCAGTCGACGCCTTCTTCGTCGAGCATGGGGAGCAGGTCGCGCAGGGCGGGCAGGGGCGGGTCGCCGGCATTGAGGAAGAGGGCGAGTCCGGGTGCGGTGCCGGGGCGGCGGGTGGGGAAGAAGGGGGCGGGGCCGGTCGTGGGGGTCGGGGCCGTGGTGGTCCCCGCCCGGGGGGCGGCCGGCGGGGCCGGGTCGTGGGCGGTGCCGGGTGCGGTGCCCCGTGCGGTGGCGGTGGCGGTGGCAGCGCCGGGTGCGGTGGCGGTGGCGGGTGCGGGTGCGGTGGCAGCGCCGGGTGCGGTGGCGGTGGCGTTGGCGGGTGCGGTGGCGGTGGTGGGTGGGGTGGTGGTCCTAGGCACCGGTCACCGCCAGGGTGCGGCGGCCGGGGGTGGCGGCGAGGCGGCGGGCGAGGTCGTGGGCGGCGCCGGAGTGGACGGCTTCCTCGGCGACGGCGACGGCGGAGGGCCAGTCGCGGCGGGCGCCGGCGGCGACGACGAGGGCGGCGGCGCCCAGGCAGACGGTGCGGGTGGCGATGCGGCCGGCGGTGCCGGCCAGGACGGACAGGAAGTGGGGGGCGGCGGTGGCGGGGTCGGCGGGCCGCAGGTCGGCGAAGGAGCCGTCGCCGGGGGTGAGTTCGCCGGGCCGGATGATGCGGGTGAGGCTGTCGTGGCCGTGGATGGTGTTGGTGGCGAAGGGCAGCAGTTCGTCGGCGCCGGTGTCGTTGGTGGTCAGCCAGATGCGGCGGGAGGTGGTGCTGCGGGCGAGTTCGCGCAGGGTGTCGAGGGGTGCGGTGGCGGAGACTCCGGTGACCTGTGCGGTGACGGGGAGTTCGGCGAGGAAGGGGCCGAGTGCGTTGAGGAACCGGCCGAAGGGTTTCATGCTGTGCGGGGCCACGGTGCGGGCGATGCGGGTGAGCTGGGTGGGGTAGACGTAGGGGCCGGCGAAGGCGATGCCGTGGGTGGCGAGGGTGTCCTCGGTCTGGGTGTGGGTGGAGGTGAGACGGACACCGAGCCGTTCCAGCAGGTCGACGGAGCCGAGGGAGCTGGTGTAGGCGCGGGAGCCGGTTTTGACGACCTTGACCCCGGCCGCCGCGGCGACGAACGCCGCGGCGGTGGAGATGTTGAAGGTCTTGGGGCCGCCGCCGGTGCCGACGACGTTCACGGTGCCCTCCCAGCCGGTCGCCGCCGTGGCGGGGCGGCGTTCGGCGAGGGAGTCCAGCAGGTGGCGCAGGGTCTGGTGGTCGGGCAGCCGGCTGGTCAGTGAGGCCAGCAGGGCGAGGACCTCGGCTGTGTCGAGGGTGCCGTCGCCGAGCAGGTCCCACCAGGACCGCCAGGTGTCGCGGCCGACCGGGGTTCGCTGCTCCAGCAGGCCGGTGAGTGCGTCGTGCACGGTCGGTCTCCGTCTCGTCGTGCGTCGGGTGGTCAGGCGGCCGCGGTGCGGCGGGAGGTGGTGATGAAGGCGTCGATGGCCTCGACGCTGCGGAAGTTGTTGGGGTCGAGGTCGGCGTCGCCGATGGCGAGGTCGAAGCGGTCCTCGACCCAGGCGATGAGCTTGAGGACGCCCAGGCTGTCGATGACCCCGTCGTTGAGGAGGTCGTGGTCGGCGGCGAGCTCGGAGGCGGCGGTGCCGGGGAGGAACTCGGTGATGACGAAGTTCTTGATGGTGTCGACGTTGCTCATGACGGGATTCCTTCGGCGAGAGGTGCGGCGGCGGGTGCCGGCGCGTGTGTGGTGGTGGACGGGGTGACGAGCGTGTGCAGTGCCTTGCGGTCGACCTTTCCGGTGGCCGTCTTGGGCAGGGGCTCGTCGGTGACGGTGAGCTGGTGGGGTACGGCGGCCCTGGGCAGGTGGCGGGCGCAGTGGGTGCGCAGCTGCAGGGCGGTGAGGGTGGTTCCGGGGGCCCGGTGGACGCCGGCGAGGAGTTTCTTCCCGGCGATCGGGTCGGGCTGGGCGGCGACGCCTGCTTCGAGGACGTCGGGGTGGTCCTGGAGGACGCGTTCGATCTCGGCGGTGTTGACGGCGACTCCGCGGACCTTGACCTGGAAGTCGGTGCGTCCGGTCAGGTGCAGGGTGCCGGCGGCGTCGCGGTGGACGAGGTCGCCGGTGCGGAACCAGCGGCGGTCGTCGAGGCCGAGGGGGTGGGGGGTGAACTTGTCGGCGTGGCGGGTGCGGTCGAGGTAGCCGCGGGTCTGGAAGGGGGTGGAGACGTACAGTTCGCCGCTGCCGGGTCCGTGGACGGCCTGTCCGGTGTCGGGGTCCAGGAGGAGGGCGTGGACGCCGGGCAGGGGGTGCCCGATGGGGACGGGGGTGGTGGCGGGCCGGGTGGGGTCGACCTCGTGGACGAAGCTGTCGTTGGTCTCGGTGCAGCCGTAGATGTTGTGGATGCGGGCGTGGGGGAAGAGGCCGGGCAGGGCGGTCAGGGTGCGTTCGGCGATGGCGTCGCCGGTGAACATGACGTGGTCGACGCCGGGGAAGGTGTCGCCGGTCTTGGCGGCGGCGTCCTGGAGGAGTCCGAAGGCCATGGGGACGGCCTGGATGACGTCGACGTCGTGGCGCAGGACCAGGTCGCGCAGGTGGCGGCCGTGGGCGGCGAGGGCGGGGTCGACGAGGACGACGCGGGCGCCGCGGGCGAGGGAGGTCCACACGTCCAGGAGGCAGAGGTCGAAGTTGAGGGGTGCGTAGTTCAGGACGGTGCGGCCGGGTCCGATGGTGAAGGCGCCGGCGGCCCAGCGGGTGAAGCGGTCGACGGCGTCCAGGCCCAGGGGGACGATCTTGGGGAGGCTGGTGGACCCGGAGGTGGTGAGCATCAGGGCCGTGCGGGCCGCTTCGGCGGGCGGGAGGGGGCGGGCGGGGGTGTCGGGGTTGGGGGTGACGCGGGCCGCCTGGCCGCCGGGGGCCAGGACGTGGGTGCAGCCGGCCTGGGCGAAGAGGTCGGCCAGGAGGGTGTCGGCGAGGGCGGGTGAGGGCAGCAGCAGCGGCCGGTGGGACAGCAGGCAGGCCAGGACGAGGGCGACGGCGGCCGGGGACTTGTCGGCGAGGACGCCGACGGGGGTCGTGGGGTCGAGGTCGAGGCGGGCGAGGCGGTCGCGTTCGCGGCCGGCCTGCTCGTACAGCTCGCGGTAGGTGGTCTCCTGGCCGTTGAAGAGCAGGGCGGTGGCGTGGGGGCGGTCGCGGACCTGGGTGAGGAATCCGCCCAGGAGGCCGAGTTCGACGGTGGGGGCCGGGGTGTGGGGTGTGCTCATCGCGGGCCTGCCTGCGCGGGGTCGGCGAGCTCGATCCAGCCGGACTTCACGGCGGTGCCGGCGGGGGTCTTGGCGGTGAAGCGGACGACGCGGGCGGTGGTGTCGGGCTGCAGGGCGATCTCGAGGGGGACGCCGGGGGGCACGGGGGCGGAGAAGCGGCAGCCCAGGCCGCGGACGCGGGCGGAGTCGCCGGCGGCGAACCGGTCGACGCTCTCCTCCACGGCGAGGGCGACGACGCTCATGCCGTGGGCGATGACGGTGTCGAAGCCGGCGGCGCGGGCGGCGTCCTCGTCGAGGTGGATGGGGTTGAGGTCGCCGGAGGCGTGGGCGTAGGAGCTGATCCAGTCGGTGGTCAGGTGGTGTACGGCGCTCTGGGGGGTGCCGGCTCCCTGCGGGGCGGGGGCGGGCGGGGCGGCGGTGACGTCGCCGAAGGGTTCCAGGGTGCTCGCGCCGACCAGGAGGGCGGAGATGACCAGTTCGGCGAAGGGTGCCGGGCCGTCCTCGCCGGTGAGGCGGACGTGCAGGGCGATGCGGGCGCCGCGGGGCTCCTTGCGGATGCCGGCGACTTCGAGGGCGACGGTGACCTGTTCGCCGGGGCGGACCGGGCGCAGGGTGCGGATGTCCTGGCCGAGGTGGACGACGGAGACGGGTCCGGGTTCGGCGGCGGTCAGGGCGGCGACGGTCTGTTCGGCGACGGTGTGGGCGAGGACGAAGGTGTGGACGGGGGACGCCTGGCCGGGGCGGGCGGTGGGCAGGCCGGGGCGGGCGGCGCCTCGGTAGTCGGTGATCTCGGGTTCGGTGACGGTCAGGGTGCGGACCGGGCTGGGCAGCGACAGGAGGGTCATACCGGCGTCACCACCAGGGAGGAGTTGTGGCCGCCGAACCCGAAGGAGTTGGTGAGGGCGGGTCCCGGGCGTACGGGGCGGGGTGTGCCGTGGACGACGTCGATGTCCATTCCTGGCTCCTGCTGTTCGTGGTTGGCGGTGGGCGGGACCTCGCAGTGGCGCATGGCCTGCACGGTGGCGACGAGTTCGACGGCTCCGGCGGCGCCGATGAGGTGGCCGATGACCGACTTGGGTGCGGTGACGGGGGGTTGGGCGGTGCCGAAGACCTTGGTGAGGGCGGCGGCTTCGGAGCGGTCGTTGTAGGGGGTGGAGGTGCCGTGCGCGTTGACGTGGACGATGTCGGCGGGGGTGAGTCCGGCGTCGGCGATGGCGCCGGCCATGGCGGCGGCGGCTCCGGCGCCGTCGGGCAGCGGCATCGCGAGGTGGTGGGCGTCGGCGGTGGCGGCGTATCCGGCGACCAGGCCGTAGGTGGTGGCGCCGCGGGCGCGGGCGTCTTCGAGGCGTTCCAGGACGACGAATCCGGCTCCTTCGCCCATGACGAATCCGTCGCGGTCCTTGTCGAAGGGGCGTGAGGCGTGTTCGGGGTCGTCGTTGCGGAAGGAGACCGCGCTGAGGTTGCCGAATCCGGCCAGGGTGACGGGGGTGAGGGTGTGTTCGGTGCCGCCGGCGATGACCAGGTCGGCGCGGCCGGTCTGCAGGAGCATCAGGGCGTGGCCGATGGCGTCGGCGCCGCTGGCGCAGGTGTTGGCGACGGTCAGGGCGGGTCCGCTCCAGCCGAGCCGGATGGCGATCTGGGCGGCGGCGGCGTTGGGCATGGTCATCAGCGGCATGAGCGGGTTGACGCGGGCCGGGCCGCCTTCGGTGAAGTGGGCGGACTCCAGGTCGCTGGTGGCGCGTCCGCCGACGGCGTTGCCGACGACGATCGCGGTGCGGCCGGGTTCGGCGGTGGGTGATCCGGCGTCGGCGTGGGCGGCGAGGGCGGCGGCGGTGCCGTAGTGGGCGAAGGGGTCCATCCGGCGGGCGTCCTTGGCCGGGACGAGTGCGGTGAGGGTCTCCAGGCCGCGGACGCGGCAGCCGATGCGGACCCGGTGGCGGCTGAGGTCGATGTGGGTGAGGGCGGCGGCGGTGGACCGGCCGGCCCGCAGCGTGTGCCACAGCTCGTCCGGGGTGCACCCGCCGGGGGTGACCACGCCCATGCCGGTGATGGCGACGGGCGGTTGGGTCGAGCTGCCCCTGGACGGTCCAGGCATGTCTGCTCCCTTGGGCGGACTGGGTGGTGCGGGGTCTGGGGGTGGTACGGCGTGCCGGGGGTGCGGGGTGCCGGGCGGGGGTCAGATGATGCGGCACTCGCGGGCGGAGTCGATGAGGGCCTCGGCGGCGAAGGTGATGTCGGAGGCGGTGTGGGCGGCGGTGATGGCGATCCGCAGCCGGGCCAGGTCGTTGGGGACGGCCGGGGTGACCACGGGCAGTCCGATCGCACCGTTCTTGCGGTAGGTGGTGGCCAGGTCGTAGGCGGACTCGTCGGAGCCGGCGATGACGGGGACCACGGCGGTCTCGCTGTCGACGGTGCTGATGCCGGCGTCGTTGAGCAGGCCGCGGAAGCGGGCCGACTCGCGCTGGATGAAGTCCACGCGCTGGGGTTCGCGCTGCATGATGCGCAGGGACTCCAGGGCGGCGCCGGTCTGTGCTCCACCGAGGGCGGCGGAGAAGAGGAAGGGGCGGGCGGCGTAGCGCAGGTGGTGGATGAGTTCGGCGGATCCGGCGACCCAGCCGCCCATGGAGGGGATGGCCTTGGAGAGGGTGCCGAGCTTGATGTCGACCTTGACCTCGTGGTGGAAGTGCTCCTCGATGCCCTTGCCGGTGGCGCCGATGACGCCGAGGGCGTGGGCCTCGTCGACCATGAGGAGGGCGTTGTGGGCGTCGCAGACCTTGCGCAGGTCGACCAGGGGGGCGATGTCGCCGTCCATGGAGTAGACGCTGTCGACGATGACGAGGCGGACGCCGGTGTCGGGGGCGGCGGCCAGGCGGCGCTCGAGGTGGGCGACGTCGTTGTGGCGGAAGCGGGTGACGGTGGCGCCGGAGAGCTTGCAGCCGTCGACGATGCTGGCGTGGTCGTACTTGTCGATGAAGACGGTGTCGCCGGGGCCGACGATGGCGCCGACGGTGCCGACGTTGGCGGCGTAGCCGGAGCCGAAGACCAGGGCGCGTTCGCGGCCGGCGACCTTGGCGACCTCGGCCTCCAGCTCCTCGTGCAGGGGGGTGGTGCCGGCCAGGGCGCGCACCCCGTGGTTGCCGGTGCCGTAGCGGTCGACGGCGGCCTTGGCGGCGGAGACGACCCGCTCGTCGCCGGCGAGGCCGAGGTAGGAGTAGCCGGACATCATCAGCAGGCGGCGGCCGTCCTGGTCGGCGTAGGCGGAGTCCCGCTCGGCGGTGTAGGCCACGAAGCTGTTCTTGCGGTTGGGCTCGTACTCCAGGGACCGGACGCGGTCGCGGAAGTAGGCCAGCTTCGGCTGGAGCCGCTCCCATGCTTCGGATGCGTTCACGTGTTTCTCCTCGTCGCGATCGTCCGGCGGAGACGGAGACTCCATCGGCGCCCCGTCGTTTCTCCGGCCGGGCTCTAGTGGAATTCCATTAAGGCTCGGGGGGCGCAATAGCGGCGCAAGAGCGCGGCCACAGGCGGGCTGGAGCGTGGCCGGAGCCGTCCTCGAATTGCGAAGGGGAATGCGTCGACCTGGGGTTTTGTGGGGTGGTGACGGTTCGTCGGCTGCTGTTGACATGCCGAGAAGTCCCGCCGGTATCCTTCGAATCGCACGAACTTATGGGGGACACGGCCGGAAGCCGACCGTTTCGGAGAGTGCATAGTGCTGATCAGACTCATAGGTCTTGTCACGATCGAGCCGGACGGAGCACCGCCTCAACACCTCTCGAGCGCACAGGCGCAGGTCGCGTTCGCCCGGCTGCTCCTGGAGCGGGCCGGCGGTACCGACCGTGACCAGCTGGCCGAAACCGTCTGGCCCGAGGGCCTGCCGGACACCTGGGCGTCGGCGTTGCGGAGCCTGGTGAGCCGGGTGCGTACGTTCGTGACGACGCCTCAGGACCGGCCGGGGGTCACTCCCCTGGTCGCGCAGGGCGGCCGGTACATCCTGCGGGTGCCGCAGGACGCCGCGGTGGACGTGGAGGTCGCCGAGACCGCGGTGAGCGAGGCCGCGGAGGCGTACGCGGAGGGTGCCTTCGCGGTGGCGCAGCAGCTCGCGGCGGGTGCGGTGTCGAACCTGCGGGGTTCGTTCCTGCCCTCGCACGAGGGCGAGTGGGTCGACGCGGTGCGCGAGCAGCTGGAGGAGCTGCGTCTGAAGGCTCTGGAGACGGCGAGTCTTTCGTCGTCGGCGCTGGGTGACGAGCACCATGCGCTGCGGTACGCGGAGGAGGCGGTGCGCCGGGCTCCGTTCCGTGAGAGCGCTTACCGGTGCCGGATGGCCGCGCACACCAGGGCGGGCAACCGGGCGGAGGCGCTGCGCAGTTACCAGCAGTTGCGGGAGGTGCTGGCGGAGGAGCTGGGAATCGATCCGGCGCCGGAGACGGAGGCGGCGTATCTGGAGTTGCTGCGCACTCCGGAGCCGCGGCCGGCGTCGCGTGCGGTGACGTGTCTGGATCCGGTGCTGATGGGGGTGTTCGAGATGGACCACCGGGTGCCGGTGCCGCGGCCGTGTTCGCTGACCGAGCACGGGTGTGTGACGCACCGGGTGGGCTCCTCCCCCGCTGCCTGATCCCGGTCCGGGAGGCGGGAAGCCGCCGTCGCGCTGGTGCGCGGCGGCGGCTCGGTGTGCCCGGGCGCCCTGCCCCACCGCGGCCCTGTGCAGGCTTGCGGCCGGCGGGCCGTCAGGGGCGCCTGCGGGCGGGGCGGGCAGGTGTGCGGGGCGGGTACGGGTCGGCCCCGGCCTCCCTCGTGGGGGTGGGGGGCCGGGGCCGGGGAGGGTGCGGTGGGGCTCAGGTGATGGAGACTCCGCTGTCGATGGAGAGGACCTGGCCGGTCATGCAGTCCTGGTCGAGGAAGAGGCCGATGCTGCGGGCGACCTCTTCGACGGTGACGAAGCGCGGGATCGGCGCCTTGTCCTCCATGCCCTCGATCACCCGGTCGGGCAGGGTGTTGGTCATGCCGGTGATCATGAATCCGGGGGACAGTGCGTTGACGGTCACGCCGCGCCGGCCGCATTCGGCGGCGAGGGTGCGGGTGAAGCCGATCAGGCCCGCCTTGGACGCGGAGTAGGCGGTCTGGCCGGCGGTGGCGATGATCCCGGACGGCGAGACGACGTTGACCACCCTGCCCCACCTCCGGCGCAGCATGTGGGGCACGCTGGCGCGGGCGGTGTGGAAGGAGCCGATGAGGTTGGTCTGGATGACCTGTGCCCAGTCGGCGGGGTTCTGCATGGCCATGAGGCTGTCCTTGCGGATGGCCCCGTTGTTGACCAGGACGTCGACGGGTCCGAGTTCGGCGGTGATCTGCGCGTGGATGGCCTGGGTGGCCTCCCACGAGCCGACGTCGCCGGTGACCAGGACGGAGGGGTTGGTGAGTTTGTCCCGGACGGTTTCGGCGCCTTCGCGGGAGCTGTTGTAGTGCACCGCGACCCGGCAGCCGAGCGCGTCGAGTTCCAGCGCCAGGGCCTGGCCGAGGCCGCCGGAGGCGCCGGTGACCAGGGCGACCGGGGAGTCGGGCCGTACGCCCGCACCGTTCTTGCTCATGCCGCAGCACCCCACTCCATCAGGATGGAACCCCAGGTCATTCCGGCGCCGAAGCCTGCGAGCAGGACCTTGTCGCCGGTTTTGATGCGGCCCTCCTGGAGGGCTTCGCACAGGGCGATCGGGATCGACGCCGAGGCGGTGTTGCCGTACTTGTGGAGGTTGGTGATCAGTGCCTCCTGGCGCAGGCCGGTGTGCGAGAGGATCGAGTTGATGATCCGGATGTTGGCCTGGTGCGGGACGACGTGGTCGATGTCGGCGGCGTCGACCTTGGCGCTCTCGAGGGTCTCGCGGACGGTGCGCACGGTGTAGCGGACGGCGTTGAGGTAGATCTCGTTGCCGTTGATCTGTGCGTAGTGCAGGCCCGCGTCCAGGGTTTCCTGGGTGGTGGGCATGCGGCTGCCGCCGGCGAGGACCTTCAGGGAGCCGGTGCAGGAGCCGTCGGCGCCCAGGTTCCAGGCCTTGACCCGGTTCTCGGGGCCGGGCTGGATGACGATGGCTCCGGCGCCGTCCCCGACGAGGATGGACAGGTCCCGGTCGGCCGGGTTGGCCGTCAGGGTGTGGGTGTCGGAGCCGATGAGCAGGATCGGGCGCGGGTCGAGGGCGATCAGCGCCATGGCGGAGACGAGCCCGTAGACGAAGCCCGCGCACTCGGAGTTGACGTCGTGCGCGCTGCCGGCGATGCCGAGTTCGTGGTGGACGAACGCGGACGTCGCCGGGGAGGGCTGCTCGGGCGTGGCGGTCGCGACGATGAGGTGGGCGATGTCCGCGCCGGTCAGGCCCGCCTTGTCGAGCGCGCGCCGGCCGGCCTCGACGGCCAGGGAGGCGGTGGTCTGCCCCGGGTCGACCGCCCGCCGCTCGCGGATGCCGCAGCGGCTGACGACCCAGTGCTCGTCGACGCCGAAGCGTTCCGCGAGTTCGGAGCTGGTGACGATGCGTTCGGGTACGGACATGCCCCACCCGGTGATGTCGAAGCCGGTCACGTCACCCCCCGCTACGCCTGGGCCGGGACGAGGTCCACGATCTTCGCGTAGACGTCGCGGAGCGTGGTGGTGTCGTCGAGGTCGGCGAAGAGGGACTCGTCGGCCGGAATGTGCGGGTACTGGTTCTGGAATCCGTACAGCCACTCCATCAGGTCCAGCGAGTCGACGTCCGCGATGTGCTGGAGCGGGGCGTCGGGGCTGACCTCCGCGGCACCCGAGACGGCCTCGAGCTGGCTCGCCAGTTCTTCGATGGTGGGCAGCGACATGGGGTCGGTCCTCTCTCGGCAATGCAACTCGGCAGTGCGTGTCTGGTTTTCGAGAGTGATGAAATCCCCGGGGCCGCAAGGAACGCGCAACACGGGCGGGGCGGGTGTCCGGGGGGCGTCTTGCGCGGGCTTTGCGGGCGATCGGGTTTCCTCATCGCGAATTCGGAAAACGACGGCCCGCCGGACACGCAGGAAATGAGGATCAGGATGACAACGGTCGCGCCCAAGTCGGTGGACCCCGAGGTCGATGCGATCAGGCACCACTACGAGGTCAGCAACGATTTCTACCGGCTCCTGCTGGGCCCCACGATGATGTACTCCGGCGGTTACTGGGAGGACGGCGAGGATCTGGTCGCCACCCTGGACGAGGCGCAGGAGCGCAAGCTCGACAAGTTCGCCGAGCTCGCGGGTGTGGCCGCCGGCCGGACGCGGCGGGTGCTGGACATCGGCTGCGGGTGGGGGACGATGCTCAACCGTCTGACCACCGTGCACGGTGCGGAGCAGGCGGTGGGTCTGACCCTGTCGCGTACCCAGGAGGCGTTCATCGCCGGCCTGGACAACCCGCGGATCACGACGCTGGTGCAGAGCTGGGCGGACTACAAGGTCGCCGATGACAGCGAGAAGTACGATGCGGCGTTCTGCATCAACGCGCTGGAGCACTTCGTGTCCTCCAACCTGCCGCCGAAGGAGCGCACCAAGCGCTACCGGTACTTCTTCCAGCAGGTCGCGGGCGCGCTGAACCCGGGTGCGAAGTTCGTGCTGCACACGATGACGGCCGAGGCGCTGCCGATGAACCGGGGGCTGCTGGACGACCTGAAGTTCCTGCAGCGTTCGGAGTTCGAGGGCTGCCACATCCCGCACCTGAGCGAGCTGAGTGCGGCGGCGGAGGGTCTCTTCGAGATCGACGAGATCGTCAACGAGCGCGAGTCGTTCGCGATGGCCTGCCGGGCGTGGCTGGTGCTGCTGGCGGAGCGCCGGGACGAGGCGGTGGCGATGGAGGGCGAGGAGGTCGTCTCCCGTTTCGAGCGCTACCTGGACATCTTCGCGTACACGCTCGAGGACAAGTTCTTCAACAACTTCCGCGTCACCATCACGCGCCGCTAGGGAGGCCGACGTGACGAGCATTCTCGAGCCGGCCAAGGACGGCGGGGCACGTACGGGCGCCGAGGCGCGTTCCGGTGGTCAGGGCCCGACCCGGCATCTGCGGGTCGCGGTCATCGGCACCGGGTTCTCGGGGCTGGGGACCGCCGTGCGGCTGCTGCAGTCGGGCATCGACGACTTCCTGGTGTTCGAGCGGGCCGACGAGGTCGGCGGCACCTGGCGCGACAACAGCTATCCGGGTTGTGCGTGCGACGTCATGTCCCACCTGTACTCGTTCTCCTTCGCCCGGAACCCGAACTGGAAGTCGACGTTCGCCTCGCGGGACGAGCTGTATGCGTATCTGCGGGACACCGCGGACCGTTTCGGGGTGCGTCCGCACATCCGGTTCGGGCACGAGCTGGTGGCCGCGCGCTGGGACGAGGGCGAGCGGCACTGGAGGATCGAGACCTCCCAGGGTGAGTACACCGCGCAGTTCCTGGTGACGGGTACGGGCTACCTCAGTGAGGCGGCGGTGCCGGACGTCAAGGGGCTGGCGGACTTCGAGGGGAAGGTGTTCCACTCCTCGAACTGGGATCACGATCACGATCTGGCGGGCCGGCGGGTCGCGGTGATCGGTACGGGCGCCTCGGCGATCCAGTTCGTTCCCGCGATCCAGCCGGAGGTCGGGCATCTGGACCTCTACCAGCGCACTCCCCCGTGGGTGGGTCCCAAGCCGGACAAGGTCAACAGTGCGCTGCACACGTCGCTGTTGCGGTCGCTGCCGGGTTACCAGCAGTTCCGGCGGGGCTTCAACATGTGGGGCCGGGAGATCCTGGCGTTCTTCTGGAAGCGGCCCAAGCTGGCCGAGAAGGTCCAGAAGATGGCCAGTGACCATCTGGAGAAGTCGGTCGCGGACGAGGCGCTGCGGGCGCGTCTGACGCCCGACTACCTGGTGGCGTGCAAGCGGCTGTTGTTCTCCAACACCTGGTACCCGGCGATCCAGCAGCCGAACGTGGAGATCGTCAGCGAGGGCATCGCCGAGGTGCGGGCGAAGTCGATCGTGGGTGCGGACGGGGTCGAGCGCGAGGTCGACACCATCATCCTGGGCACCGGTTTCCAGGCCACCGACCGTCCGGTGGCGCGGCGGATCTGGGGCCGTGGCGGTGTGCAGCTGCGGGAGGCGTGGAAGGACGGGATGTCCGCGCACCGCGGGACGACCGTCGCCGGGTTCCCGAACCTGTTCATGCTGCTGGGCCCGAACACCGCGCTGGGGCATTCCTCGCAGACGGTGATGATCGAGGCGCAGGTCCGCTATGTGGTGGACGCGCTGCGGCAGGCCGAGAAGCGGGGGCTGGCGAGCATCGAGGTGCGGCGTGAGGCGCAGGACGCCTACAACGACCGGCTCGACAAGCACCTGGAGGGCACGGTCTGGCTGTCGGGCGGCTGCCGCAGCTGGTACCTGGACGCCAACGGCCGCAACACCTCGGTGTTCCCGACGTACACCTGGCGCTTCCGCCGGGGCACCAAGCGCCTCGATCTGAGCGAGTACCAGCTCGCTTCCCAGGTGCGCAGCACCAAGCCGGTACCTCACCAGTAGGAGACGCAGTCAGATGAGCAACACCCACAGAACCGAGGCGGGCACTGCCGCCGAGCCGTCCCGTCGCCGGGTCCTGGGCGGGATGGCGGCCACGGCCGTCGCGGTCGTCGGCTGGAACACCGTGAGCCAGAGCTGGGCGACGGCCGCGGAGGCCGCCGGCAGCGCGAACGTCGTGCCGGTGCCGGGGCTGATCGGCACGCTGGAGACGACCCCGGGCGTGGTGGATTCGTTCGCCAACGACTTCGGGCATCTCTTCGACGGTGCTGCGAGCAAGCCGTGGGCCGTGCTGCGGCCGGGCGGTGTCGAGGACATCGTCACGATCGTCAACTACGCCCGTGCCAACGGCATCAAGGTCGCGGTGAACGGGCAGGGCGGTACCGGCCAGGACATCGAGTCGCACTCGGTGTACGGGCAGGCGCGGGTGCCGGGCGGTATCTCCATCGATGCCAAGGGCATGTCGAGGATCCTGTCGATCGGTGGCGACCACGCGGTGGTCGAGGCCGGTGTGACCTGGGGTCAGCTGACGGACGAGGCGCTGAAGTCGGGCAAGACGCCGCCGGCGTTGCCGGACTACCTGTACATCTCGGTGGGCGGGACGATCAGCATCGGTGGTATCGGCGGGACCGTGCAGAAGTACGGTCTGCTGTGCGACACGGTGCAGTCGATCGACATCGTCACCGGGGACGGCAAGCTGGTCACGGCGAGTGCGCAGGTGCGTCCGGAGCTGTTCAACGCGGCGCTGTCGGGCGGCGGGCAGGTCGGGATCATCGTGCGGGTGAAGGTGCGGCTGGTGCCGGCGCCGAAGCGTTCGGTGATCTTCAGCCTGTTCTACTCCACGGTCGAGGCGTATCTGGCGGACTCGGAGAAGGTGCTGGCCGAGGGCCGGTTCCAGGTCCATGCCGGGGAGATGATGCAGAAGCCGGACGGGTCGGGCTGGCGGTACAAGCTGGAGGTCGGTGCGACGTACAACACGACGCCGCCGGACCGGGAGAAGCTGCTGTGCGGTCTGCAGGACGTGCGGGCGGACGCGGTCATCGAGGACGTGTCCTACCGGGACTACATGTTCCGTCTGGACGCCTACGAGGCGGTGCTGAAGGAGGGCGGTCACTGGTACACGCCCAAGCCGTGGCTGAGCATGTTCCTTCCGGCGTCGAAGACCAAGCAGTTCATGAAGCTGGTGGAGCGGGAGCTGGACGCGAGTTCGCTCGGTGGCGGGTTCCTGCTCTTCTACCCGTTCTTCTCCTCGAAGATCAAGCGGCCGCTGGCGGTGATGCCGAACGAGTCGGTGGTCTACCTCTTCGACCTGCTGCGTTTCCCCAACCCGGGTGAGCCCAACATCCAGGGGATGATCGACCAGAACCGGCGGCTGTACGACATCGCGGTGGAGCTGGGTGCCAAGCGGTACCTGGTGGGTTCGATCCCGATGTCGCCGGCGGACTGGAAGAGGCACTTCGGGAACCGGTGGAGCGGGTTCGTGAACGCGAAGAAGAAGTTCGACCCCCAGAACCTCTTCACTCCCGGGCAGGGCTTCTTCGCCTGACGGCGGGGTGTGGGCGGTCGTGAAGTGCCGGCGGCGGGGGTGGGGGTCGGTCCCCCTCCCCCGCCGCTTGTCCTTTTTTCCAGTGACGAAAGGGGTTTTCCCGATGACCACGTACGACCTGATCGACGAGGCGGTGATCGACGCTCCGGCGGACGCCGTGTGGGAGGCGCTCGTCGCGGAGTTCCGCGGTGCCGGCCAGTGGTGGGTGCCGCACAACACCTTCACGGCCGTGTCCGGGGCGCCGGACACGGTGGGTGCCCGGGTGGGGGTGACGGTGCACACCAAGGGGGTGGACAAGGGCGGTCTGAAGCTGCGTTTCACCTCGCGGACGGTGGCGGTCGAGCCGGGCCGCCGGCTGGACATCGAGTACGTGGACGGGGTGTTCCGTGGTCCGTCGACGTTCCTGCTGGAGCCGTTGGAGGGGGGACGTACGCGGATCTCGATGCATTTCACGGGGCGGCCGCACGGCTGGCTGAAGGTGCTGGCGAAGGTGGCCGATCTGGGGGCGGAGCACTCCCGGGGCACTCTGGCGGCGTTCGAGTCGCTGAACCGGCAGCTGTCGGCGGTGGGGCGGTGACGACGGCCGGGGAGGTCACCCACGAGCTGAGGGTCCTGACCGACGACGGTGCGGAGCTGGCGGTGAGCGTGCTGGCTCCGCTGGCGGGCACGGCGGCGGCCGGGGACGTGGTCCTGGTGCACGGCTGGGCGCATTCGCGGCGGGCGTGGGGGACGGTCGCGGACCGGCTGATCCGGGCCGGGCACCGGGTGGTGCTCTACGACCAGCGCGGTCACGGCGCGTCCACGCTGGGGCGTGCTCCGGTGTCGGTGGAGCGGCTGGGTGCGGACCTGGCGGCGGTGCTGGGCGAGACCGGTGCGCGGGAGGCGGTGGTCGTGGGGCATTCGGGCGGCGGGTTCGCCGCGTTGTCCTACGCCTCGACGTCGCCGTCGGCGGGCCGGCTGCGGGGTCTGGTGCTGCTGGGTACGGCGGCGCACGGGCAGGACACCCCGGACGGGGAGGTGAAGATGATGGGCAGTGCGGTGTTCTCGCGGGCGTTGCGGGTGCCGTGGCTGGGGCGCCGGCTGCTGGGGTCGACGACGGGTGCCGCGGTGGATGCGGTGGTGCGGGACGTGAACCGGCAGATGTTCGCCGCGGCGGCGCCCCGGGTGCGGGCGGAGTTCTTCCGCTGTACGCGGGGCTGGGACGTGCGCGGTGCGCTGGCGTCGGTCGTGGTGCCGGCGGTGGTGCTGCACGGTGAGGCCGACAAGGTGATCGATGTCGCGTTGGCGCGGGTGATGGCCGAGGCGTTGCCGCAGGCGCGTCTGGAGACGGTGCCGGGGGCGGGTCACATGCTGCCGCTGGAGCGTCCGCTGCTGGCGGTGGGTGCGGTGGCCGAACTCGCCGCGCGATGATCGAGGAGCTTCTCCCGCCGGGCGTCGCGTCGTCGGAGGCATTCGACGACGAGGCGCCCGCTGTGCTGTTCACGGCGGAGGCGGCGTTGATGGAGGGCCGCCGGGAGCGCAGGCGGGCGCAGTTCGCGACGGCGCGGGCGTGTGCGCGGCGGGCGCTGGCGGGGCTGGGGCGGGAGCCGGTGGCGTTGCTTCCGGGGCCGGGGGGTGCGCCGCAGTGGCCGTCGGGGGTGGTGGGCAGCATCACGCACTGCGAGGGCTACCGTGCGGCGGTGGCGGCGCCGGCGGGGGTGGTGGCGGCGCTGGGCATCGACGCGGAGCCGGCCGGGCCGTTGCCGCGGGGGGTGCTGGGGCTGATCGCCTCGGCGGGTGAGCGGGCCGCTCTGGCGTCCCTGGCCGCGGCGGACGGCTCGGTGCCGTGGGAGCGGATCTTCTTCTCCGCGAAGGAGGCGGTGTACAAGGCGTGGTATCCGGCGACGGGGATCTGGCTGGGGTTCCGGGACGCGGAGGTGGTGCTGTCGCCCGCGGGGACGTTCCGGGCGGTGCTGCGTCCGCCGGTGCCGGTGCCGGTGGATCCGGTGTACGAGGGGCGGTGGCTGGCGGGCGGTGGTCTGGTGCTGACCGCGGTGGCACGGACGGTGGCGGGCCGGGCCGCGGGCCCGGCCGCGGCGGAGGCCACGGCGGGGGCCACGGCGGGGTCCGCGGCGGGGTCCGCGGCCTGGTAACGGCCGGGTCCCTGCCGTGGCCTGCGCGGCGGGCGGGTGCGGCCGTGGCCCCCGTGACGACTGCGGCCCTGTAGCGGCCGTGGCCCCGTGACGGGCGGGTGTCCGGGGTCAGGCGGGCAGGACGACGGTGCGGGGCGGGCGGGGGGCCTGGGGGGCGGTGGCGGGGGTGGTTCCGGTGCGGAATTCCTGGGGGCTGATGCCGCGGACCCGTTTGAAGGCGGTGGACAGGGCGAAGCCGGAGCTGTAGCCGACGCGGCGGGCGACGCCGGCGATGGTGGCGTCGGGTTCGCGCAGGAGGTCGGCGGCCAGGGCCAGGCGCCAGCCGGTGAGGTAGGCGACGGGGGGTTCGCCGACGACGTCGTTGAAGCGGCGGGCGAGGCAGGCGCGGGAGACGCCGACTTTGAGGGCGAGTTCCTCGATGGTCCAGCCGTGGGCGGGGTTTTCGTGCAGGAGGCGCAGTGCGGGGCCTGCGACGGCGTCGGACTGGGCGCGGTACCAGGCGGGGGCGCCGCTGGAGGGGGCGGCGAGCCAGGTGCGCAGGACGCCGATGAGGAGGAGGTCCAGGAGGCGGTCGAGGACGATTTCCTGGCCGGGTTCGTCTTTGGAGATCTCCGTGGTCAGGAGGGTGACCAGGGTGTTGTCGGCGGCTTCGGCGGGGCGGACCAGGAGGGTGGGCAGGGCGCCCAGGAGGCGGCGGCCGATTTCGCTGGGGGCCTGGTAGGTGCCGCTGAGCATGACGGCGGTGCCGGCGTCCTGGAAGGTGTCGCCCCAGGTGCGTACGCCCAGGGACATGGTGTCGGTGACGTCTTCGCCTTCGCGGGTGCTGCAGCGCTGTTCGGGGCCGACGGTGATCTGGACGGGGGTGTCGGGGGTGTCGGCGACGGTGTAGGGGTCGGGGCCGCGGACGACGGCGACGTCTCCGGGGCGGATGCGGACGGGGTCGGCGTGGTCGGGCAGGAGCCAGGCGTCGCCGTGGACCATGGTGACGACGGAGAGCGGGGCGCGGTCCTCGACGCGCAGGGACCAGGGTGGGTTGAAGACGGATTTGAGGAGGAACGCTCCGCGGGCTTTGGGGCCTTCGAGGAGGCCGGTGAGGGTGTCCATGGGGTGATCCTGTCGGACGGGCGGGGGTGGGCGCGGCGAAGCGCCCGCTCTCCCGCGGGGGACGGATGGAGAGCGGGCGCGGTTCGCGGGTGTGGGGGGGTGGGGGCGGGGTCAGGGGTGCTGGGGGCGGCCGTGGAGGGTGAGGGCGCGGCCGAGGGCGGCGAGGGCGGCGGTGCAGGCGGCGGTGCGGATGATGTTGCCGGTGGTCCAGCGGCCGGCGAAGCGGGTGCGGGCGGCGGTGGCGTCGGCTCCGGCGCGGGCGAGCTGGTTGTTGAGGGGGATGTTGACGATCGCGGTGACGGCGAGGGAGAGGCCGTAGAGGGCGAAGGCGAGCCAGCCCCAGCGTGCGGTGTCGCGGTGGCCGCCGCGTTGTGCCTGGCCGGCGGCGATGCCGGTGGCGAGGAACGCGCCGAGGAAGAGCAGTCCGAACAGGCCGTTGTCGATGGCGTCGTTGATGTTGCGCATGGCGGTGACGTAGGTGTGGTCGTCGCCGCGGCCGAGTCCGGGCATGACGGAGATGTCGAAGGCGAAGTAGAGGCCGGCCATGAGGCCGGTGCCCACGGTCGCGGCCACCAGGGTCACCGATTGTGTGGTCGTGGTGGTCACGTGAGGATTCCCTTCAGGGTGCGGGTGTAGCGGCGTTGCAGGACGGTGGCGCCCAGGAGGCGGACCGGTGGCGGGATGGTGGCGCGGACGTGGTGGAGGTCCTGGCGGGTGGCGCCGTCGAACATCCACGGTTGCAGGCGGGTCATCACGTGCATCGGTGCGCTGGCGACGACTTTGCGTTCCTCGGCGAGGTAGGCGCGTTCGCCGAGCCGGTCGAAGACGGGGAAGACGATGGTTTCCTCGTCGCGCAGGTGGTCGCGCAGGATGTCTTCGAAGGCGGCCGCGGCTTTGACGAGGCCTTCGCCGTGGTGGGTGATGGCGGTGGTGACGGCGTGCATGGCGGCGTCGAGTTCTTCGTGGTCGTCGTGGAGTTCGCGTGCCTGGGCGTCGAAGTCGCGGTCGCGGTGGCGCAGGGCGGGCCACAGGACGTCGTCCTCGCTGGTGTGGTGCCATTCGATGGTTTCGCGCAGGTGGTGCCACCACGGGGTTCCGGCGCCGTTCCAGCGGGGTGCGGCGGCGCGCAGGCGGGCTGCGTCGCGGCGCATCGCGATGTGCATCAGGGCGAATCCGTGGAAGTGCGGGGGCAGTGAGCGCAGTCCGTTTTCGCTGGAGTACGTCCTGTTCGCGGGCATGGGGTCCCTCCGGTGGCCCCGTGTACCGGGCGGCGGCCGTACCAGAGTCGCCGCCCGGTCAGGGGGTGTTGGGGTGGGTGCCGGTGTGGGTGCCGGTGGTGGGGTGTGCGGTGGTGGTCAGACGTTCCAGACGCCGGTGGCGGCGGCTTCGCGGGCGAAGTCGGCGAAGTCCTTGGGCTTGCGGCCCAGGGCTTCTTCGACGCCGTGCACGAGGTGGGCGTTGCGGCCGTCGAGGATCATGGTGAAGAGGTCGGCGAAGTCCTCGGGGAGGTTGTTCTCGCGCAGGACGGCGCGGTACTCCTCGTTGGTGACGGAGATGTACTTGATGTCGCGTCCGGTGGCCTTGGACAGTTCGGCGGCGACGTCGCTGTAGCTGAGCAGGCGGGGGCCGGAGAGTTCGTAGGTCTTGCCGATGTGCTTGTCGTCGGTGAGGGCGGCGACGACGACGTCGGCGATGTCGTCGGCGTCGACGAAGGCCTCGACGGCGTCGCCGGTGGGCAGGGCGATCTCGCCGGCCAGGACGGGCTCGAGGAAGAAGCTCTCGGAGAAGTTCTGGTTGAACCAGCTGGAGCGGACGATGGTCCAGTCGGCTCCGGAGGCCTTGAGGTTGTTCTCGCTGACCTCGGCGGCTTCCTCGCCGCGGCCGGAGAGCAGCACCAGGCGGCGGGCGCCGGCGGCGACGGCGGTCTTGGAGAATTCGGCGACCTGTTCGGCGGCGCCGGGGAAGGCGAGGTCGGGGTAGTAGGTGACGTATACGCGGTCGACGCCTTCGAGGGCGCTCTGCCAGGTGGCGGGCTCGTTCCAGTCGAAGGGGGGCTCGCCGGTGCGGGAGCCGATGCGGACCTGGCGTCCCTGGGCGGTGAGCTTCTCGGCGACGCGGCGGCCGGTCTTGCCGTTGCCGCCGATGACGAGGGTGATCTGGGTGTTCTGCGCGTTCTGAGTCATGAGTACAGTCAAGTCCAGTCTCGCGAGACGGGCCATAGCCACAAGGCTCACTTGTGTGTGCGTGCGTCTACGAGTGGTGGCTCGGAGCGCGGCGTGGAGCCGGGTGGCGTCGGCGTGAGTGCGGGAATCGTAGGCATGGGCCCGGGGGGCGGGCCAGGGCGTATGGAGCGGTCCTGGAGTGGTTGTGGACGGCTCTTCGAGCGTGTCTCGAGCGGGCGGGTGCGGGCGCCGGGTGTGCGGGGGCGGGACGCGCGGGGCGGGGTGCGGGGTGCAGGTGTGCGGGGTGGGCGGGGCGGGGTGTGCGGGGGCGGGGTGTGCGGGGGCGGGGTCGGGGTGCGGTGGGACTTGAGCGGTTCTCGTGCCGGGGGCGGGAGCATCGGCGGGACCCAGTTGGTGTCACGTCGCCGGGAGGCCGTATGAACGCCGTGCCGGATCGTCCGGAGCTCGATCAGTTGTCCGCCGACCTGGCGGGGCTGCTTTCGCGGATGGGGATCGACCCGTCCGGGGGGTGGCCGGTGCGTGGTGACCGGGTCGATGTCCGCTTCGCCGCCGCGGCCGCCCGGGGTGCGGGGCGGGTCGCGGCGAGGGACGCGGAGGGGGAGGTGACGTATCTGGAGCTGGAGTGGCTGGCGGACGACATCGCGCGGCGGTTGTCGGGGCGGGCCGGTGCGGGTGAGGCGGTCGCGGTGCGGGCGCGTCGGTCGGCCGCGGTGGCGGGTGCGGTGGTGGGGGTGCTGCGGGCGGGTGCGGCGGTGCTTCCGCTGGAGGAGGGCCACGAGGCGGGGCTGCAGGAGTTCTTGATGCGGGAGGCCGGCTGCGCGGTGGTGGTCTCCGACTGCGGGCTGCTGGCCGAGGAGATCCCGGTGGCGAAGGTGGGCCGGTTCGTGGTGGCGGTGCGGCCGGTGCCGCGGCGGGGCTGCGAGGTCCCGGAGGGCACGGCGTTCCTGGCGCTGCCGCGGGGCGGGGATCCGGGGCGGGCGCTGGGGGTGCGGCCGGTGGGTCACGCGGAGGTCCTGGGGTGGGTCGACGGCTGTGTGGGCTCCCTGGGGGCGGGCGTGGGTGATGTGTGGTCGTTCTTCCATTCGCTGAGCCTGGACGTGGGGATGCGGGAGTTGTGGGCTCCGCTGCTGTCGGGGGGCCGTGCGGTGGTGGTGGACCGGGAGACGGCCCGCGATGCGGGGGCCTTCGCGGGCCTGCTGGCGCGGGAGGGGGTGACGGTGGCCACGCAGCTGCCGTCGGCGTTCGCCCGCTGGTGCGCGGTGGGCGGTGGCGGGCGGCTGCCGGGGCTGCGGCACGTGCTGCTGTGGGGCGAGCCGGTCCGGGAGGCGCTCGCGGAGCGGTGGCGCGGTGCGGGCACGGGCGGCCGGGCGCTGGTGTGGCAGGTGTCGCAGGAGGGTTCGCTGTCGCTGGTGTGACCGCGTGACCGCCTGGCCGTGTGGCCGTGTGCGGGTCGTGCGGGTTGTGCGGGTGTGGCGAGGGTGGCCGAGGGCCCCGGACGGTGATCCGTCCGGGGCCCTCTTCGGTGTGGTGGGTCAGGAGTTGCCCAGTCCGCCGCAGACGTTGAGGGCCTGGGCGGTGATGGAGGCGGCGAGGTCGGTGGTGAGGTAGCCGACGAGGCCGGCGACTTCCTGGGGGGTGGAGTAGCGGCCGAGGGGGATCTTGGATTCGAGTTGTTCGCGGACGTAGTCCTCGGTGGTGTCCCACACCTGGGCGTAGCCGCTGCGGACGCGGGCGGCCATGGGGGTTTCGACGTAGCCGGGGCAGACGGCGTTGACGGTGGTGCCGGTGGGGGCGAGTTCTTTGCCGAGGGCTTTGGTGAAGCCGATGACGGCGTGTTTGGAGGCGGTGTAGGGGGCGCCGAGGAGGACGCCCTGTTTCCCGGCGGTGGAGGCGATGTTGATGATGCGGCCCCAGGGCTGGGTGGACAGGCCTCCGCTGGTGAGGACTTCGCGGGTGAGGAGGAAGACGCTGTTGAGGTTGGTGTCGATGACGTCGTGCCAGAGTTCGTCGGTGAGGGAGGCGGTGGCGCCGCCTCCGCTGCGGCCGGCGTTGTTGACCAGGATGCTGACGGGGTCGGTGTAGGTGGCGACGGCGGCGGCGACGAGGTCGTGCACGGCGGTGCGGTCGCGGACGTCGGCGGCGGTGCCTTCGACGGTGAGGCCTTCGGCCTGGAGGTCGGCGACGGTCTGCTTGACCTTGGTCTCGGTGCGGGCGCACAGGAACACGCGGTGGCCGCGGGCGCCCAGGTCGCGGGCTATGGCCAGTCCGATGCCGCTGGTGGCTCCGGTGACCAGGGCCACGGGCCGCTCGGGGGCCTTGTCCATCGCCTTCACCGTCATCGTCGTCCCTTCCGTCGCCCGTCGTGTGGTCCCCAGGGTGGGGCAGGCAACTCGTGGCGTGGCGGAAAGGTGATGGAGGCGGGCCCCCGGTGCGGGCGGGGTGGGGTGGGTTGGGGTCAGTGGGGGCGCCAGCTGCCGGGGCGGGGGCCCCGGGCGGGCGGGGTCCGGTCCCAGGTGGCCGGTGGTGGGGGCGGGGTGGCCGGTGGTGGGGCGGGGGCGGATTGCAGGAGGGCGGTCAGGACGGCGAGGACGGCTGCGGTCTCCTCCGCCTCCAGGCGGGGCCCGCGGATCCGGAAGGCCGCCGGCACGGGAGGTGTGGGGGGTGTGGGGGGCGTCGGGTGCGCCTGGGGGCTGCTCATACGGGCGGGTTGCCGTGCTTGCGGGACGGCAGGTCGGCGTATTTGGGGCGGAGCATGGCGAGGGCTGCCACGAGGGCCTCGCGGGTGCGGGCGGGGTCGATGACGTCGTCGACGAGGCCGCGTTCGGCCGCGTAGTAGGGGTGCATGAGTTCGGCGGTGTATTCCTTGATCTTCTGTGCGCGCATGGCGTCGGGGTCGGCGGCGGCGGCGATCTCGCGGCGGAAGACGACGTTCGCGGCGCCTTCGGCGCCCATGACGGCGATCTCGTTGGTGGGCCAGGCCAGTGCGAGGTCGGCGCCGATGGAGCGGGAGTCCATGACGATGTAGGCGCCGCCGTAGGCCTTGCGCAGGACCAGGGAGATCCGCGGGACGGTGGCGTTGCAGTAGGCGTAGAGGAGTTTGGCGCCGTGGCGGATGATGCCGCCGTGTTCCTGGTCGACGCCGGGCAGGAAGCCGGGGACGTCGACGAGGGTGACCAGGGGGATGTTGAAGGCGTCGCAGAACTGCACGAAGCGGGCGGCTTTTTCGCTGGCGTGGATGTCGAGGACGCCGGCGAGGTGGGCGGGCTGGTTGGCGACGAAGCCGGTGACGTGGCCGTCCATGCGGGCGAGTGTGCACACGACGTTGGCGGCCCAGGCGGGCTGGACCTCGAAGTGGTCGCCGTCGTCGACGATTTCCTCGATGACGTGGCGGATGTCGTAGGACTGCTGGGGGTTGGCGGGGACGATCGCGGACAGGGCGGGGGTGGGCCGGTCGGCGGGGTCGTCGGCCTGCTCGTGCGGGGGTGTCTGGCGGTTGTTGGCGGGGAGCAGGGACAGCAGGTGGCGTACGTCTTCCAGGCAGCCGGGTTCGTCCTCGTAGGCGAAGGCGGCGACTCCGGAGACGGTGGCGTGGACGTCGGCGCCGCCGAGGCCGTTGTGGGTGATCTCCTCGCCGGTGACGGCGCGGACGACGTCGGGTCCGGTGATGAACATCTGGGAGGTGTCGCGGACCATGAAGACGAAGTCGGTGAGGGCGGGTGAGTAGGCGGCGCCGCCGGCGCAGGGGCCGAGCATGACGGAGATCTGCGGGATGACGCCGGAGGCCTTGGTGTTGCGCTGGAAGATGCCGCCGTAGCCGGCGAGGGCGGAGACGCCTTCCTGGATGCGGGCGCCGGCGCCGTCGTTGAGGGAGACCAGCGGGGCTCCGGCGGCGAGGGCCATGTCCATCACCTTGTGGATCTTCTCGGCGTGGGCTTCGCCGAGGGCGCCGCCGAAGATGCGGAAGTCGTGGGCGAAGACGAACACGGTGCGGCCCTCGACGGTGCCCCAGCCGGTGACGACGCCGTCGGTGTAGGGCTTCTTGGTCTCCAGGCCGAAGCCGGTGGCGCGGTGGCGGCGCAGTGCTTCGATCTCCTGGAAGGATCCGGCGTCCAGGAGCAGGCCGATGCGTTCGCGGGCGGTGAGTTTGCCTCTGGCGTGCTGGCGTTCGGTGGCGCGTTCGTCGGGGCCGGCGATCGCGTGGGCCTTGAGGGCGGCCAGTTCCGCGGTGCGGTCCAGGGCGCGTACGGGTGGGGCGTCGCTGATGGTCATCGCTGTCCTCCTGGTGGTGGGTGGGGGGTGGTGTCGTGGTCGGCCCGGTGCAGGGTGAGGTGGCCGCGCCGTCCCGCGGTGCGGGTGCGGCGGGGGGCGGGTGCCGGGGTGCGGGGGCGGTGCCCGCCGCCGGAGGCCGTGGGGGTGGCCGGGGTGGGGGTGGCGAGGGCGGGGACCGCGGCGAGGGAGGGGGCGGTGCGGGTGCCGGGACCGGCGGAGCCGGGGTCGGCAGGGAAGGCGGGGAGGGCGGGGAGGGCGGGGAGGGCGGGGAGGGCTGCTGCGGGGGCGGGGACGCTGCGGAGCGCGGGGGTGCTGCGGAGCGCGGGGGTGGCGGTGGTGCGGGGGGTGGGGAGGGTGCGTACGGGGGCCGGGGTGGGGGTGGCGGGGCGGGCGGGTGGGGTGCGGGGGGTGGGGAGGGCGGGGGCGGTGGGTGGGGTGCGGGGGTGGGGGGTGGGGTGGGTGTGTGCGTGGAGTACCTCGGTCAGGGTGTGTGCCAGGCGGTCGATGTCGTGTGCGGTGGTGGCGGGGTGGAGGCTGGCGTGGAGGGCGGGTGCTCCGGTGCGGGAGGCCGGGTGCAGGGGGTGCTCGTGGGCGACGGTCTTGGACAGGAGCACCGCGCGGCGTGCCAGGGCGTGGCGCAGGGTGCCGGCGTCGAGGTGGTCGTGGCGGAAGGCGAGGATGCCGGCCTGGCGGGTTCCGGTGGGGAGCAGGGTGATGCCGGGGATGCGGGCGAGGGCGGCGCGCAGGCGGGGCAGGTGGTCGGTGTGGGGGTGGGTGGCGGCGGGGGTGTGGTGGGTGAGGGTGTCGGCCAGGGCGGTGACGGCGGTGGGGTGGGGTGCGGGGGGCGGGGTGCTGCCGGCGGGGGCGCCCGGTTGGGGGGTGGTGTAGGCGATTCCGGTGTCCGGGGGGCCGTTGAGGAAGCGGAAGGCGTCGGCGGTGAGGAGGTGGCAGCCGGTGGCGGCGGCGTCCAGGGGCAGCAGGCCGGCGGAGTGGGAGGCGTCGAGGGCGTAGCGGGCGCGGTGGGGGGCCAGGAGGCGGCCGATGGCGGTGACGGGGTTGACGGTTCCGCAGGCCGGTGAGAGGTGGGCGACGGAGACGAGGGCGACGTCGTCGTCGAGGTGGTGGCGCATCCAGTCCAGGTCGAGGTCGCCGTCGGGGCGCAGGGGGACGACTTCCAGGCGGCAGCGGGTGCGGTCGCGCAGGGTGTGCAGGGTGTGCAGGCGGGCGACGCTTTCGTGGGGTGTGGTCCAGATGCGGTCGCGGGGGGTGAGGGGGGTGTCGCGGACGAGGGTGTCGAAGGTGTCGTCCGCGCCGGTGGTGAGGTGGGTGTGGGTGGCGGGGACGCCCCAGAGGCGGCCGAGGTGGGTGCGGGCGCGGGTGTGCGGGTCCTCGTCTGCGGTGGGGTGGTGGGGTGTTGCGGTGCCGTGGTGGTGGTCGTGTGCGGTGGTGTGGTGGGCGGGCTCGGCTGCCGTGTGCGGTGTGGGGGCGGTGCGGGCGGTGTCGAGGCGGACCGTGGGTGGTGCGGTGCGGGCCGGTGCGGTGCGGGTGGGTGCGTCCATGGGTGGGGCCTCCCTCCGGGGGATGTCGGGGCGTGGGGTCCACGGCCGTTGGATTACCAGTGGTTGCCAATCGGCTTGGCAATACATTGCCGAGCATTTCCCGGTGTTGGCAATATCGGTGGGTGTCGGCTCAGGCGAGACTCGAGTTCCGTTCTCGTTGGCAACTCCCGGCAATGCCGTTTCGGGTTTCGTTCCGGTGGGATGCGGTGCAGGTCGGGGGTGTTGTCGCGGGTTTCTCCAGGCGTTTTCGAGTGGTTGACGAGCGGATCGCGAGCGGTCGGCGTCAGTCTTCTTGGCAGAGGACTTGCCAAGAACGAATCACAGGGTTGCCACGGAGGAGTCGTCATGAAGAACGTCGTTCGCGTTGTTGCCACTGCTGCTCTGGCCTGCGCTGCCGTGCTGGCCGCTGGGGGTGGCGCGCAGGCCGGTGAGCCCATCGACTGGCCTGTCGTGCCGCGGGCCGCGGCGGGGCCGGCCGTGGCCGACGGTGGGGCGGGCGGGGCGCAGGGAGCGCGGATCGACTGGCCGTGACCGAAGACGGCTCGAAATCCGGTAGAGGAAAGAGATGGAATACCTCCACCCCGGCTAGCGTGCGCGGCACGGGGGCATTTCCTTCGCCACCGGTGGCAGAAAATGCCGGGTGACCGGGTGAATCGACGAGTGCGGAGGGGAGACCGTGAGGATTCAGGTTCTGGGTCCGTTGAGTGCCGAGGTCAACGGGGGATCCATCGTTCCGACCGCGGGAAAGCCGAGACAGGTGCTGTCGCTGCTCTCGCTGTATCCCGGACGTGTCATACCCGTCCCCACCCTCATGGAGGAGATCTGGGGGACGCAGCCGCCGCAGAGCGCGCTGACCACGTTGCAGACCTACATCCTGCAGTTGCGGCGGCGGCTGGGCACCGCGATGGGGCCGGGCTCCCCCGGCGGTGCCAAGGAGGTGCTGGCCACCCGGCACGGCGGCTATCTGCTGCAGGTGCCCGAGGACAGTGTCGACGTGCACGACTACGAGCGTCTGGTGCGCGAGGGGCAGGCGGCTTTCGAGTCCGGTGACGACCAGGTGTGCGCGGGCCGGCTGCGGCAGGCGCTGGAGCTGTGGCGGGGGCCCGCGCTGGTCGACGTACGGGTGGGGCCGATCCTCGACATCGAGGTGATGCGGCTGGAGGAGAGCCGGCTGATGACGGTCGAGCGGCGCATCGACGCCGATCTGCGGCTGGGCCGGCACAGTGAGCTGATCGCGGAACTCACGGATCTGACCGCCCGTCATCCGCAGCACGAGGGGCTGCACTCCCAGGTGATGGTGGCTCTGTACCGTTCGGGGCGGCAGGCCACCGCGCTGGATGTGTACCGCAGGCTGCGGGCCCGTCTCATCGAGGACCTGGGGGTGGAGCCCTCGCCGCAGCTGCAGCGGCTGCATCAGGCGATGCTGGCGGTCGATCCGGCGCTGGACGTGCTCGCCGGGCCGCGGCACACCTCGACGTTCGACCTGTTCGCGGCCTGAGAGCGCTCCCGGCCGACACGGCCGGACGCCCCGGCCGCCCGCCCCCGCGCAGATGCGCGGGGTGAGGCGGCCGGGGCGTTCGCGTGTCCGGGGCGGGGTGGTGGTGGGGCGGCCTGCGTGGGGCTCCGCGGCAACGGCGCGGGGCGGGGCGGGCGTTCGCCGTCTGTGGTACGGGTGCCTGCCGGGGGCGGGGGCGGCGCGGGCGGGGCGGCGTCCGTACGGCGCACGGCCCCGGGCGCGACGCGGGCGCGGCCCGGCCCGGGAACGGGCGCTGCGGGGCGGGGCCGTGGGCCCGTCCGGCCGTCGGCTGCGGGAGGTCCCGTGCCGCCCGGGTGGTGTCTCCTGCGGGCGTGCGCGCCCGGGGCGGTCGCGGCGGGTGGGGAGCCAGGGTTGTACGGGGCCGTGGGAAGCCGGGGTTGTACGGGGCGGGCCGGGGGTGCGCGGGGGGTGAGGCCGTACGGGTTCGTCCGGGCGTGGGGTGGTGGGGGCGTGGGGCGTTGGGCGGGGCCCGTCGCGGGGTGGCGGGAGTGGTGGGGGTGGTGGGGGTGGTGACGGGGGGCTGTCGTCGGGGTCGGGCCGGATCCGGGGGTGGCGGGTGCGGTCGCGGGGCGGAGGAGGGTGTCGGCGGGCGGTGTCGGCGGGGGCCGGTGTGGTGGGGATGTGTGCCGGGCGGGTCTGGCCGGGGTGAGGGGGTGTCAGTGCAGGCGGCGTACGGCGGTGCGGGCTCGCCAGGTGGCCAGGCGCAGGGTGTCGGTGGTGGTGCGGCCGAGGCGGGTGCGCAGGTGGTGGCGGGTGCGGGCGAGTTCGGCGGTGGTGGCGGGGGTGTGCGGGTGGGTGGGGGTGGGGTGGTGGAGCAGGATCTGCTGGGCGCAGGTGACGGTGGTGCCGGTGGCGTGGGGGGTCAGGGACCATTCGCCGGTGTGTGCGGCGATGGGGGCGGGGGTGGTGAGTTCCTTGAAGACGATGCGGGTGGCGGCGGGGAAGCACAGCCGGACGGTGCGGGTGGTGGTGGGCAGGCCGTCGGGGCCGGTGGTCTCCAGGGTGGCGAGCTGGATGCCGGGGGTGTCCTCGGTGACGTCGGCGAGGTCGATGTGGGGGGTGCGGTCGGGCCAGTGCCGGATGTGGTGGAGGAAGTCGTAGACGACTTCTGCGGGGCCGTCGAGGTGGACGGTGTCGTGGAAGGAGAGCAGGAGTTCGTCGAGGTGGGGGTGGTGTTCGGCGAGCCGGGTGAGGCGGGCCAGGAGGCTGTCGGTGCCGGCGTCGGGGCCGGTTTCGGGGCCGGTTTCGGGGTGGGGTTCGGTGGGGTGTTGCTGGTGGAGGGTGAGGCGGGTGCGGCTGTCGCCGTCGGGGTGGACGGTCCAGGTGCCGGTGGTGGGTGTGCCGGGGCGGGTGGTGTCCTGGCGGGTGTGGGTGATGGTGCGGGTGCGGGGGTCCAGGGTGCGCTGGAGGCGGTGGGAGCGGATGTGTCCGCCGGGGGTGAGGTCCCAGGTGCGCAGGCGTTCGCGGGTGCCGTCGAAGTCGATGCGTTCGACGTGGACGGGGTCGGGCAGCAGCAGGGGCCAGCGTTCGGCGTCGGCGAGGAGGCGGTAGACCGTGTCGGCGGGGGCGGCGATGGACACGGTCCGCGTGCTGCTGCTGGTGCGGGTGCGCTGCGGGGGCACGGCGGGCACCTTCCCCTGGGTGTGTGGGTGGTGGCCCAGCCTGCACCAGGGGACTTGAGGCTGCCTCAACCCCCCAGGGCGGGGGCGGCGGGGGTGCGGGTGTGGCCGTTGCGGGCCGGGGCGGGGGTGGTGTGGGTGGCGGGGTCGGGGGCGGCCGGGAGGGCTGCCGGGTGGGCCGGGAGGGGTGCCGGGTGGGCCGGGTGGGGTGCCGGGTGGGCCGGGAGGGGTGCCGGGTGGGCCGGGTGGGGTGTGGGGTGGGGGTGGCCGGCTTCGGTGAGGGCGTCGGCCAGGACGCGCCAGATCTCGGCGGCGAGGTCGATGTTGGCGTCGGCGTGGGCTTGTTGGGCCAGGGTGCGCAGTCCCTGGATGCCGCTGGGGTCGCCGGCGAGGATGAGCAGCCGGTGGCGCAGGATCTCCAGGCGGACCTGGCCGCGGTAGGTCATGCGGGGCTGGTCGGCGGCGAGTTGGCCCAGGAGGGTGCGGGCGTCGTCGTAGCGGCCGGTGGCGTAGGCGAGGTCGGCTTTGAGGGCGGTGAGGTCCTGGCGCAGGGCGGGGGTGCCGGCGAAGGCGAGGGCGGCTTCGGCTTCTTCCGCGCGGTGCTGTGCCTGTGGGGGGTCGGCGGGGGTCTTTTGCAGGTGCAGGCGTCCGGCGGCCAGGCGCAGCCGGATCCACAGGGTGAGGTCTTCCTGGCTGCTGAAGCGGTCGAGGGCGTCGTCGAGGCAGGTCTGGGCTCCGTGGTGGTCGCCCTGGTGCATGCGGATGGCGGCGGCGGTCCACATGGCTTCGGCCCACAGGGCGTCGTGGCGGCCCTGGACGAGGGTGGTGAGTGCGTCGGCGTGGGTGCGGGCTTCGGCGGTGCGGCCGGCTTCGGCCTGTACGGATACCAGGGCGAGCAGGGCGGTGGCCCGGTCCTCGGTGCCGAGGTGGTCGTGGAGGGCGATGCGGTGGGCTTCGACGGCGGCGTCGAGGGCGGGGGTGATCTCGCCGACGGAGCGCAGGCAGCGGGCGAGGCGGGTGAGGCCGCGGACGCGGAGTTCGGGGACGCCGACTTCTTCGCCGAGGGCGACCAGGCGGGTGAGGTGGTCGCGTTCGAGGGTGTGGTCGCCCTGGGTGCGGGCGGCGCGGGCCAGGAGCCAGAGGGCCTGCCAGCGCAGGACGGGGCTTTCGTGGCCTTCGGCGGCCAGGGCCTGACCGAGGGCGTGGGCGGCGTCGGGTGATCCGGTGGAGGCGGCGAGGGTGAGGGCGTGGGCGAGGGAGCCGGTGGCGGGTTCGGCGAAGTCTGCGGGGGTGAGGCCGAGCCGGCCGGCGAGGTAGTCGACGGCGCGGTCGGTGGGCTGGCGGGCGCCGGATTCCAGGCGGGAGAGGTAGCCGGTGGACATGCCCTGGCCGGCCAGGGCCGTCTGGGACAGGTTCCGGGCCAGCCGGAGCTTTCTCAGGCGCTGTCCGAAGGCGGGCTGTCGCAGCATGAGGTTCCCCGGGGGTCGGCGGGCAAGGAATCTGTCGGGAGCGGGCACCGAGCGTAGGGTCGGGGGCAAGGGGCGGGCAAACCTTTGCCATGGTTTCCGGGGTGTCTCTCGTGCGTTCCTGGTGTGTTCCTCGTGCGGGGCTGAGGCGTGTCTCGTGCGGGTGTGGTGGGTTCTTCGAGTGGTTCTCGACCGTGGCGAGGCAGACTCTCCACCGTCCGTGGCCGGTGCCCGGCCGCGGGGTCCTGGCTCGTGACGTGTTCCCGGCGCCCCTTGGAGTCGACGATGAGGCCATCGGTGTGTGCATCCGGCGTGGTGAGCGCGGTGGGCGCGGCGGCGGCGGTTGCGCCGGGCAGGGCCCGGGGCGGGTGTCCGGCGGTGTGGCCGGGCGGGTTCCCGGGTGCGGTGACGGCGGCGCGGTCGGCGGTGCGGGGCGGGTGCGGGGTCGGGGTTGCGGCGGTGCTCCCGGACGACGACATCGGCTGGCCCTGACGCTCCGTCGCCCGGGGCCGGGAACCCGCGGCGTGCCCCCTGCGCCCTGTGTCCCGTGCCCTGCGGCGTGCGTCCTGCGTCCTGCGTCGGCAGTGACCGGGGCGGGGTGTGTCGGGCGGGCGAGCGCGGGCCGACGGCGGCGCGGCACTGGAGGCGCGGACGACGCCCGGGGTGCCCGGGCGGGAGCGCTGTGATCAGCCGGGGTACCGGGGCCGGGCCGCCCGGGATCGGGGGCGGGGCTGTGGCCCGGCCGCAGCATCGGGCTCCTCCCCCAGGGTGACGGTACGGCTGCTGCCCCGCTCAGCCGTGTCCCGGCGCCCGGGGCTGCCCTGCCGGAAGGCACGCGACCGCATCCGGGGGGGGTACGGGCCGAACACCACCGGCGTACGGGGAGCCGGTACTGGTCGGTCGCCCGCGGCGGCCACGGCGACTCCCCCGGCCGGGGCTCCGGCATGACCGGGCCTCAGGAAGAGCTGGTGGCCGGCGGCAGCCGCCGGCGCAGGCAGCCGGGAGCGGGTCTGTGAAAGGTGCGGGAGCCGGTCGGCGAGACAAGGGCGCGGTACGGGCGGGAGCGGGCCGGCGCGGCCGCGGGGAGCGGGGCGCGGTGACCGGCCATCGGGAGGGGAGGTGTCGGTGCGGGCGTCAGGACCGGCCGGGGACGGAAGCAGGGGGGGCTGGGGGTGTGGCAGGCCGGATCGTTCGTGAAGTACGGGCTGCACGGCCGGCAGGCACCCATCTCCGCATCCGCCGGGCCAGATCCGTCGAACACGGCAGCCCCCTCGACACTCCACCGGCCCCTCCCCCACCGGGCACGAGCCGGAGCCGCCCATGGGCGGGTGACCGGCCGACAGGCAAGGCGGGCAGGAGGCTCCGTCAGGTCCGGGGACGGGAGCAGGCCCGGCAGGGGCAGGGCGCAGTACGGGCTGGTGCGGACGGGGGCCGCAGGGCCCGGGTCGTACCGGTGGGGGGCTGCGCGCCAGGGCGTGGGGAGGCCCGGGCCGCGCGGTCGGGGAACCTGCGGCATGCCTCGTACGGATCCGTTGCGCCGGCGGGACGGGACCGGCTGCGGGCAGGCGGCCCGTTCCCGAGCGGGCGCAGGAGCCGAAAGGCGGCCGCGGGCGGGCGGCAGCGGGCGGCGGGGAGCGAGCCTGTGGCGGCCGGCCCGGCCTGGGCCGGGGCGGAGCGGGCCGGGGCGGAGCAGGGTGGGCCGGGGCGGGCCCGGAGCGGAGCGGAGCGGGCCGGGCCAGCCCGGGCGGAGCGGGGTGGCGTGCGTGCCGGGGGCTGGGTGAGTCCGGGGTGGCACGGTGGGAGTGCGTCCGGGTACGGGGGTCCGGGCAGCACGCGTGGGCACCGTGCCAGGGACGGCGGCAGGCGGCAGGCGGCAGGGGCCGGACGGCAGGCGAAGGGCCGCGGGCTGTCGGCCGTGGGCTGCCGGGCAACCCGGGTGCGGGCGGCGGCGGGGTGGCCCGGGCAAGTGGAGGGAATGCTTCGGGGCTGGTTGCCGGGCCGCCGAAGGCGGGCCGGGTCCGCAGGGGCGGCCGGGGCGGGGGTGGTGCCCCTCCCCGTGCGGCCCGGGGGCTCGTCCGGCCGGACGGGGAGGGAGTCGATGGCGGCGGCGGTGTCGGTGGCGGTGAGGGTGGTGCGGGTGTGTGGTGTGTGTCCGGGGGTTACCAGCCGATGCGTGCGGCTTCCGCCTCGATGAGTTCGGCGCCGGTGCGGTAGTGGTGTTCGCGTCCGGCGGGTACGAGGCCGGGCAGCAGCAGGGTCCACAGTGCCGCGACTTTCCTGCGCAGTTCGCCGTAGGACATGCCGGTTCCCGCCATGGTCTCGATGCCGCAGGCCGCTGCCTGGACCAGGGCCTGGGCGCTTTCCCAGGTGCGGCCGGAGGCGGGCAGTTCCCCGGCGTCGCGGGCCAGGCGCAGCAGGGTGCAGACGGCGGAGAGCCAGGCGGCGTGGAAGTCGACGACGACCGGCCGGGTGCCGGCGCAGGCGCGGGGCGGGGTGCCGGCGCCGGTGCCGCATTCCTTGGTGATGCGGAAGCTGGCGGGGATGGCCGGTTCCTCGTGGAGGTTCCAGGCGAGCCAGTGGGTGATGTCGATCAGGGCCTGCAGCGGGGAGAGTCCGTCCTCGCGCAGGGCGCGCACGGCGTCGTCCAGGAGGGCGCTGCCGCGTTGCTGGACGGCTTCGGCGAGTTCTTCCTTGGACGCGAAGTGGAAGTACAGCGCGCCTTTTGTCACTCCGGCCGCGGCGGCGATCTCGCCGAGGGTGGCGTGGGCGTATCCGTTGCGGTGGAACATTTCCGCTCCGGCCCACACCAGTCGCCTCCGGGTACGTTCGGACCTTTCCTGCACCGCGCCCTCTCCTCTCGCCACCGACTGGCTCCCCCGGATCGTCCCCCGGTTCGTCTCCCCCGGTTCGTCTCCCCGGGTTCGTCTCCTCCCGGCTGCCCGCCCGGGAGGCAACCGGGTGTTGGGCCCGGGGAGTTGGACGTGCCGTCGCGTTCTTCAGACGCGGACGAGGCGTTCGCCGCCGGGCTCGGCGTGGGTCTCGGCCGGGTTCTCGGGGCCGGCCATCAGGATGGAGCGCTGCAGGCGCCTGAGGGCCACGGAGGGTTCCAGGCCCAGTTCGCGCACGAGGGTGGCGCGCAGCCGCTGGTAGACGTCGAGTGCTTCGCCGCGGCGGCCGGAGCGGTGCAGGGCGAGCATGAACTGTCCGTGGAGGTTTTCGTGGGTGCGGTAGCGGGTGACCAGCACGGTGAGTTCGGCGAGGAGTTCGCGGTGGCGGCCCAGGCGCAGGTCGGCTTCGATGCGCTGGTCCAGGGCGCACAGCCGGGTTTCTTCCAGGCGGCGGGTTTCCATGTCGAGCTGGACGCCGCCGGGGACGTCGGCGAAGGCGGGGCCGGACCACAGGGCGAGGGCTTCGCGCAGCAGGCGGGCCGCGCCGGGGAAGTCGCCTGCGTCCATGGCGCGGTAGCCGGTCCCGGCGAGGCGGTCGAACTCGCGGACGTCGAGGGTTCCCCCGCCGCTGTTGAGGAGGTATCCGCCGGGGAGGGTGACCAGGATGTCCTTGGCCGTCCGCTGCCCCCCACCCCCGCTGCCCCCACTGCCGCTGCCGGTGTTGCCGCCGGCTCTGCGGTGGGCGGGGTGGCCGTAGCCCCCGGCAGCCGCGCGCAGGCCGTCGGTACGCATCACGTCCGTGCGGCCGGCGGCGGTGAGGGCGGTGACGCCGTCGCCCGTGAGGCCGTCGCCGTCCTCGACGGTGGGGCCGGCGGGGGTGCGGGCGGCCGCGGTCTCCAGGGCGGTCGCGATCAGTGCCCGTAACTGCAGGACGTAGGTCTGCAGGGTGGTACGGGCACTGCGCGGCGGTTCCCCCGCCCACAGCTCCTCTATCAGCGCCGACACGGGCACCACCTGGTCGGCGTGCAGCGCCAGGAGCGCCAGGACCTGCCGGGGCTTGGGGGCGGTCGGCGTGATGGAGACTCCGTTCTCCCGCACGGCCAACGCGCCCAGTACATCGATGTCCACGTTGTACTCCCCTGTCCTTGGATGAGTCGCACAGCCAGTAGAAAACAGGACCGACGGTTTGTCAATATCAAACCGGTCGCGCTGTTTTGGCGGTCGAAAGTGTCCGACAGGTCGTCACAATGCGGCTGTGAGCTGGGAGTTGTGGGCGCAGGTGAGGCAGCCCGGGGGCGCTGCGGGGGCTCGAGCGGGGCTTGACGCGGGCCGGAGCGGGGTGCGGAAGCCGGGTTTTCCCGCCGGAAAGAGACCGTTCAGTCTTCTCTGTGGGGGGTGCGGGGGATGCCGGCGGGGGGCGGGGTGCCGCCGGGCAGCAGGGCGTCCAGGACGGCGGGGGCGGCCAGGCGCGGCAGCAGCAGGGCCCAGATCCGGGTGAGGGTGCGGGGGTGGACCCATTCCGCGTCACCGGCGCCGAGGACCTCCAGCCCCACGGTGGCGGCCACCACCACCCGGGCGGCGTCCCGCGGCAGCAGGCCCTCGGCCAGACAGCCCTCACGGGCCGCGGCCGCCATGGTCTCCTCCACCCAGCGGCGCCACTGCCGGCGCAGGTCCACCCCGCCGCCGAACGCCGGGTCCGCGCACAGCCCGAAACCGGCCCGCACCACCACATCACCCGCCAGCAGGGCCGTCAGCGCATGCGTGGAATCCACCAGCACCTGCAGGGAGTTCACCCCCGCCGCGGCCGCCGCCCCTCCCGCGACCGCCGTCACCTGCCGCAGCACCTGCGCGGCCCGGTCCTGAACCGCCCCCGCCAGAACGGGCTTGCTCGCGAAATGGAAATGCAGCCCCCCGGCACTGATGCCCGCATGCCGGCTGACCGCCGCGATCGACGCGGTGACATACCCCTGCTCGGCGAACACCTCCGCCGCGGCACGCACCAGGGCTTCCCGCGTACGCTCACCGCGTTCCTGCTTGACCATGGACACTCCACAAACCGCCAACGCGGTTTGCACACAAGGGACTGAAGATCTTCGCGGTCCACGGTCGGCCGGTTCACCGGAGCCGCACTCGCGTCCCGCTGGAGCCACACCGGAAACCACCCCACACCACCCACCCCCTACCCGAACCCGACCCAGCCCCACCCCGACACCCCACCCCCCTGGCCCGGGAAGGCCTGGACTGGCGAGGCGAGGCAGAGCGCCTCCGCGCCCAGGACTGGACCGGGCAGGAAGAACGCCTCCCTGGCCGGGACGGGACCAGGCAGGCAGGCAGACGCACAGGCGCAGGCGCAGGCGCAGGCAGGGGTGCAGCCCCGGGCAGGCACGGCCTCGATCCTCCGGCACGGGCTGTCCCCGGCCCCCGGGCCCCGGGAGCGGGCCCCGGGCGCGGGCCGAAGGCCCCGCCGGACCTGGCCGCGCTCCGTGCCTTCCGGCGCGGGGCGGGGAGCTGCCCTGCACGGCATCTCGGCGCAGGCCTGCGCCGGTACGGACCGCCGTACGCGAGCGGCCACCCCACCGGGGCGCAGCCGGACCGAGCCGCGTACCGGCTCTCGCCACAGCCCGGGCACGGCTTCGGACACGGTCTCCACCAGCGCGAACTGCCGTACCGTGAGCCGCCCGTCCCACCGGGACCGCAGCCGGACCGGGCCCCGTACCGGGCCGTCCGCACATGCAGGGCGCGCAGCTCGGCCAGGTCCTCGGGACCGGCACCACCAGCACGGACTGCCGTACGGCCGTACTGCGGGCCGCACACCACACCCGGAGCACCGGCCGCCCGCCTCTCCCCCGCCCCCCTGTCGCCGTGGCGCGAAGCCCACGGCCCCCGCAGGCCCGGCGGCACGCCGCAAGCACCCTCCGCAGGCCACAGGCCCAGTGGCGGCAGGCACAGCGACCGCAGGCCCACCACCAGCCCGACGGCCACAACCCCGAGGCTCCGCCGGCTCGTTGACCTGTGTGAGAACCCGCTGCGGGCACGGGCGGCGGTGGCACGCGGCGCAGGGGGCAGGGGGCAGCGATTCGCAGCGCAGCGGTTCCGGGAGCCCGCACGGCGCCCGGAACCGCGCGGCCGCACAGGGAGCGGGGGATCCACACCCCTGCGGCCGCAGGACCGCACCGAACCGCGACGCACCGCACCGAACCGCGATGGACCGGGCCGCGCCGCGCCGGACCGCGCCGCGCCGGACCGGGGCGGGCCGGGCCGGGCCGGGCCGGATGCCACTGGGCCGGTCGGCCTTCCGGCCGAGAGGCCCGTCGGGCCGGCGCTGTGCGGCTGCTGCGCAGGTGAGCGGCCGGCAGACCCTCAGCGGTACGGGCGCCCGCCCCCGCACGCAACCCCCGTGCAGGAAGGCCTCGTCCGGGCGGCGGTCCCGGGGCTTCCGGGCCCGAAGACCCCGCGCGGGAACGAGGGCTTCCTGCAGGGGGGTTGACGGGCACCGGCCGGGGGCGGGGGAAGGCGGGCCAGGGGGTCAGGAGAGGGCGGGCTGGGGCTGCGGGGGCAGGGCGGCGCTGCCGGGCGTGAGGCCCATCTCGGCGCCGACCCGCTCACCGCGGTCGGCGGCCATGTCCAGGCGGGCCAGAACGGCCGGGGTGGCGATGCTGGGGCAGATGTGCTGGTAGACGGCGGAGACCCGCTCCTCGATGTCGGCCCGGTCGCTGAGGGTCTGGGAGTAGATCTGGGCGCCGGTCCAGCACGCGGACAGGATCCAGGCCGTCTCGGCCGGATCCACGTGCGGCAGGAGCTCGCCCTGCTCCTTGGCCTGCAGCAGCAGCGTCCGGGTGAACTCGATCCACCCCGGCACCGACCCCCCGCCGAAGATGTCACGCATCCCCGGCCCCAGCGAGAGCCGCGCCCCCGCACTCAGCATCGGATCGCGTTTCATCCGGAACGCCAGAACCATCGCCACATCGATGAGTTCCTGCAGCTTGCTCTCCCGGTGCGGGACCCCGCCCTCGGCGAACTGCTCGTCCAGCACACCCTGCGCCAGCTCCTGCTTGGAGGAGAAGTGAAAGTACAGGGCACCCTTGGTGACGCCCGCCCGGGAGAGGATGTCCGCGATCGTCGCAGCGTCATAGCCACGCTCGTCGAAAACCGCCGCCGCCGCTTCCAAGATCGCGCGTCGCGTACGTACCGCACGCTCCTGCCGTGCCACGGGTGCCTCCGTTGTCCATGGGCCGTTGCCTGCGGACCGGTTGCCGCCGATCCACACCCCCATTAAAACCAACCAGAAGGTCCGATTGTTTTCAAGCACGCCCGACACCACCCACACCCCACCCACACCCGACCCCCACCCGAGCCGTCAGCGACCACCACCGCCGGCCGGCACCCCGAGCACCACCGGCAGCCGCGCCAGCCCGTTGGAAATGAACGACTCCACCCGCGGCAACCCACCCACCACACCCTCCCCGGCCACACCGTCCGGGGGCGTCTCCTGGGCCAGGACCGCATCGGGGAACCGCTCGAAGAAACGCCGCAACGCGATCGCGCACTCCGCACGCGCCAGCGCCGCCCCCAGACAGTGATGCGTACCGAACCCGAACGACAGATGCTGCCCCCGCGTGGGACGCAGCACATCGAACCGGTCCGCATCCGCACCGTGCACCGCCGGATCCCGGCCCGCCGCACCGAAGGACACGATGATCGGATCACCCCGCCCGATCACCACCCCCTCCCCCATGTCGATGTCCTCCACCGCGAACCGCAGCAACCCGTAGAACGCCGGCGCATCCACCCGCAACGCCTCCTCCACCGCGTCCTCCCACGACGCATCCCCCCGCCGCACCGCCGCCAACTGCCCCGGATCCGCCAGCAACCGGTGCAACGCCGTACAGATCAAATTCGCCGACGTCTCATAACCCGCCGTGAACAACAAGATCAAATTGTCCAGCAACTCCTTCTCACTCATCCCCCGCCCCACACCGCCACCACCAGCAGCCACACCGCCACCACCACCGCCGCCGCCGACAGGACAGCCCCCCTGCCCCACCCCACCCCACCCCGCCGCCCCGCCACGGCCACCACCAGGACCCACCCCGCCACCCACACCCACGCCACTGCCGTCCCCGCCGAAGCCCCCGACGCCGCCCGGGCCCTGACCGCCCGCACCCGAACCCGAACCGCCGGCGGCGGTGGCGGTGGCGGTGGCGGCCCGACCGTCCCTGCCGGGGCCTTCCCCACCGCAACCGCCGTCCCCACCGGAGGCGTCGCCACCGGGGCCTTCCCCACCGCAACCGTCTCCGCCGGGGCCGTGTCCGCCGGGGCGGCCGTCCCCGTGGCCGTCGCGGGCCGCGATCAGCGCGCTGGTCAGGTCGTCCCCCGGATGCGCACGCCGGTAGGCCACCAGATCCGCCATCGTCACATCCAGGTCCGCGGCATTGCGCTGCGCGTCCTCGGCACTGATACCCGTGTCGAAGAACCCCTTGATGATCTTGTGGAGCGGGGCCCAGGACCGCTCCGGGATCCCGAACAGCTCGAACACCACCCGCGTCGGCAACTCGTGCGCCAGCCGCCCCCGCAGATCCACCACCTCACCCGGCCGAGCCGCCGCCGACGACTTCAGCAGCTCCCCGGTGATCTCCTCGATCCGCGGTCTCATCGACGCCACCCGACGCGTGGTGAACGCCCCCGCCACCGGCCTGCGCAACCGGGCATGCTCCGCACCGTACGCAGTGATCATGTTCTGCACCGACACCCAGATCGCCAGCGGCCACCGCTCACCGACCTCACCGTCGATCCACGCCGGCCAGTGACGGTAGGCATCCTTCGACACCCGCCTACCGCAAGACCTGCGGATCTCCGCACTACCGTTCACCGCCCACGCACCCACCCCACCCGGCAGCACCACCCGCACCGCAGGCCCCCGCCCACGGATCAAAGCAGCCTCGGCATGCACATCCGACCCCGCCGCATCGATCTCGACCGGGCACTGACGACGGTTCATCACAACAACACTCCACAAGGGCGGCGGACTCGGCAACAGGGCGCGACAACCCGTCCACACCCCGCATTTCAAAACCGCCCATCCGGTTCTTGATTCACCGGCGGCGGCCCCGAGTCTGGCACGACCCGCCCCGCATGCCAATGGTTTCCGGGACACCGGGCCCGCCACCCGCCCCCGACACCGCCCCCACACACCCCCACCCCGCCCGCCCACCTGAACACCAGACGGCAACGCCCTTGCGGACCAGGGCATTCAACCCGAAGAACCACCCACGAACACCAGCCACGAGCCGCCCGTCACACCGGCCACAACCCCGCCCGAATTCCCTGGTCCACGCCACGCACCCCCACCCCCGGCCCCCCGCCACCCCCGGGCAGGCCCGCCGGCACCCCACATCCCCACCCACCGAATCCCTTGCAAAAGAAACCGGAGAGTACGTATCTTGCGTCTCGCGAACGCAACCCGACCCATCCGTCGAACGGCTCTGCGGGAGAAGGTCCCATGACCATGCTGACGATTCGCCACAACACACCCGCCCCGCCCCTCACCCCCGCGGGCGAACCCTGGACACGGCACACCACCCCCCGCACCCTGACCACCACCGTCCCCAGGGAATACGTCCACCGACGCTCCCACGCCGAGGTCTTCCTCACCGGCTGCCACCGCACCGGCCCCCACACCTTCACCCTCACCGGCCAGTGGCCCCGCGCCCACACCTTCTTCACCAGCCCCGACGGCACCCGCCACGACCCCCTCCAAGTCGGCGAAACCATCCGCCAAAGCGGCCTCTACCTCTGCCACACCGCCTACGGCGTCCCCCTCGACCACCACATCCTCCTGTGGAGCCTGGACTTCACCACCCACCCCGACCAACTCCACATCGGCACCACCCCCACCGACCTCACCATCACCGCCACCTGCACCGACTTCACCCGCAAAGGCAACCGCCTCACCGGCACCCTCCACGCCACCCTCCACCGCGGCAACCACACCACCGGCCACGGCACAGCACACTTCACCACCATCCCCCCCACCACCTACAACCGCCTCCGCCGCCCCCACACCACCCCACCCACCCACACCCCCACCACCCCCAACCCCACCCGACACCACACCCCCCTACCCCCCCTCACCCCCACCACCACCGGACGACACCACCCCCACGACGTCATCCTCACCCCCACCCACAACCCCCACCAATTCACCCTCACCCCCGACCTCACCCACCCCATCCTCTTCGAACACACAAACGACCACCACCCCGGCATGGTCCTCATCGAAGCCGCCCGCCAAGCCACCCACCACCTCCACCACCCCCACCCCTACACCCCCACCACCATCACCACCCACTTCCACACCTACGCCGAACTCCACACCCCCACCACCCTCACCACCACCACCCACACCCCCACCCACACCACCATCACCGCCCACCAAAACAACAACCCCATCTACACCACCACCCTCACCACCAACCCCACCAACCCATAACCACCAAACAGTGGTCTCGCCCCTCACTGCCGCAACCACCCCACACACAGACCGGCACACGACCACACGCAACACGCCACCCACGCAGCGCCGTCCAAGACCTCATTTCGAGATCTGACATGTGACGACCGGCCGGTGACTGGACTCATAACCGTGACCGCTGCCTTGAGGAACTCGAGCACAACCGCCAGCCCACTCCACCCGGCAACGAAACCGGGCTAGGAAAACGCGCGTCAGCTCCGCACCGGGCTTACGGCAACCGGGCGCAAGCCGATCAGCGGCATGCCGGCCCAAAGACATGCCGCTGCCACACACGCACCACCTGAACCCCGCCCAACCCCCGCCACTGGCGTTGGAAGTACTTCGGGAGCCAAACCAGCGACGGACAGCGACACCCACCAGAACGACCCACCGGCCCGCCACACCCACCAGAAACACCCACACCCACAACCAACCGCCAAAACCCAAACA